>NZ_CP036298.1:0-4800000 GCF_007752135.1 Aureliella helgolandensis
GTGATCGTAGATCAAACGAGTCGTGTAACCAAAATCTCGCTCGAACGTCCCGCGTCCGTGCGCAAGTTCCTACCTAGCCTCGCCCAAAACGGTTGGCTATTGCCGGAATATCACGTCGGCTCCGAAAACGAGGGTTTGCGCTATCTTTTCTCGGAACCGGTCATCGAAAATCTGGCCGCTTTGTCCCCTATCGTGCTGTATGGCGACCGGTTTGTGGGAAAAACAGCCTTGGCCATTACGCTGGCGGTAACCTGGTCACGCATCTGCGCTCGGCGTCCCCTCAGTTTCACTACCGGCCGCTCGTTCTCTCAGGACTTTACGGCTGCACTCGAAATATCTGATACCGATTCCTTCCGCACGCGCACGCGGGATTGCCAGTTGCTGGTGATCGATGACTTGGATCCCATTGCCACTGCCCCCGCAGCCCAAGAGGAGTTGGTGCACACCCTCGATCAGCTTGCTTTGGCGGAACGACCGGTGATTCTGAGCTCACAACGACTCCCCTCGACCATCCCCCAGCTTTCCTCAACGCTAAGCAGTCGGTTGACGGGTGGGTTTTCACTGCAATTGCAGCGTCCTACGGGAGCTACCGTCAGCGACATCGCTCTGCAATTGGCGAGGACCATCGATCCCAAACTCGACGAACAAGACATACTGCGGCTCTGCAATTTGTTCGATAGTCGGCCCCTCACAACCTTAGATCTCCGCAATATCGTGCTCTTAGCTCACCAAACCAAATCGGCATCAGGTTCCGTCAACTGCTCAGCCGTCAAGCAACTAGCCTTGCAGCACATGGAGAGCGACACCCCTACCCTACCGAGTATTGCCAAGGTGGTTGCTAGGCGATTGCGCGTGCGTTTGACTGAGATGCGTGGTGCGACCCGCGATGCAAATATTGTCCGTGCTCGCGGCTTGGCGATCCACCTTGCCCGAAAGCTGACCCCGGCCAGCCTACAACAGATTGGCCAATTCTTCGGTGGCCGCGACCATTCCACCGTCTTGCACGCTAGCAGGAAGGTCGAAAACCTGATTGAGAGCGACCCTGAGTTAGCGAACCTCATCCGTGATATTCAAGCCGATTTGGAAATGGCGACGGCCTAAGTGCTTGCTCTAAAACTCTGATCTTCGGAGCGGTGTGGCACTAACCGGTGGCTTCTTCGTGGCCAGCTCGCTCTTAAAAGTGTTTCTCCAATGCCTCTTCGTCCGCTACCACTCATGCTAGTGCTGGGCATGCCTTCAATTCTCCTGGGCACCACGGCGAGCAAGCGGTGTCCGCCCTGCACCCCTAGTCGTTAAAATCCGATCGCCCATTCCACGCTATTCTCGTAGTGGAAAAGTTGTCTAAAGTCGGACGGAAGATGTTGCTGAAAACCTCGGTCCCAGCGCTCTTGGAGAAGCCCTGTTGCTAAACCGGCTTTTGTAGACACTTGGTGAACGATCTTCGACGCAGTTTCGCAAAGTTATCCCCTGTCAGTACAGGGTTGCTTTCGCTACTTAAGTCGATTACCGATAACGAGTTACCGCATGAGACAGCCGTGTGGAAAACTCGATCTCGAGCCCTCTTACTACTACGACTATATTAAATATCTATTAGAGAAGAATGTCACCAACTCACAGAGCAGGACCCACAACGGCTTTGTGAAGTCGGGTGGGATTGCCTCCACGACATCTGACTGTAAAACAATTCTTTCAAAGCTTTTCTGCAGGTTGGTATCGTGGTAACCTCACTTTTCCGCATCTGCAAGCATGCATTTACTACTAGAGAGTTGGGTTGGCGATGAAGATATCGTGCGATCGGGAAAAACTAGCCAACGCCTTCCAATTGGCTGGTAGCGTGGCATTGGCTCGTAGCCCCAAGGAAATCCTTCAAAATGTCAAAATCGAGGCATCGGATGAGCATGTCACCCTCATGGCGACCGACATGGAAACCGGTATTCGCATCGAAATTGATGGGGTTGAAGTTGAGACGGCGGGCAAGGCGCTCTTGCATGTAGCCCGAGTCGGTATGATCCTCCGCGAAAGTAGCGACGAACGACTCAGTATCGAATCGGACGGTTCCGCCACCGTGATTAAGGGAACTCACTCCGAATTCAATTTACCGAGCTCGAACCCAGACGAATTTCCGACTGTTGCCGGTTTTGAGGAAGAGGCCTATCACGAGCTGCCAGCTCGCTTGTTCCGGGAGATGGTTAAACGCACCGCCTTTGCCACTGATGCGGATAGTTCTCGATTTGCGCTAGGAGGAGTCTTGCTGGAAATGAGTGGCGAAGATGTCTTGGCAGTCGGCACCGATGGACGGCGGCTGGCCCGGATGATTGGCGCAGGGAAAAGTGTCGGCGATCACGCTACGAGTGGTAATTCTACGATCATCCCAACCCGCTCTCTGACACTGATGGAACGCGCCATCGGTGACAAGGAGGACGTGGTGCATATCGCCGCTCGCAACAACGATGTCTTGCTTCGAACGACGCGTTGCACCATCTATTCTCGGCTGGTCGAAGGCCGTTATCCCAATTGGCGGCAAGTGATCCCCAGTCGTGAGGGTTCGGCAATCATCGACATGACAGTCGGACCGTTCTTCAATGTGATTCGTCAAGCAGCCATTGTGGCCGACCAAGAAACGCGGGGACTTGATATGGAATTTGGCAATGGCACACTGGTGCTGACCGCCAAAACCGCTGACCTGGGACAAAGTCGAGTTGAGTTGCCGATCGATTACGATGGCGAATCGATCAAGTTGAAACTCGACTATCGTTTCGTGGGAGATTTCCTGAAGGTGCTACCACCTGACGCGAAGTTCAAATTGGATGTAGCCTCTGGAACGCAACCGGCACTCATGACCACCGACGATGGCTATGCCTATGTGGTCATGCCAATGGCCTTGGATGGTTAGGCCAATTCCGCTTGGGGACTAGCGAGTTCCATCCTGCCCGCGCCTCGTCCCTAATCTCCAATATTCAAGCTGGTCGAAATTCAAGCTGGTCGAACGCTAGGCAGTGGCCTAAGAGTCCCACATCGAGAAACTAACGCAACAGAGAGAGAGTGAAGATCATGAGTGTATCGGCGTTTATGGAAAAGCATTACCGACACTTCAATGCCCGAGAAACTTTGGCTGCAGCCAAGTCGTACCGGAAATTTATCGATGAAGGAGGCAAGATGCTTGTCTCCCTAGCCGGAGCAATGAGTACGGCGGAACTGGGAATCTCACTGGCGGAAATGATTCGTCAGGACAAGGTTCACGCGATCAGTTGCACGGCCGCCAACCTGGAAGAGGACTTGTTCAATCTCTTCGCCCACAATGAATACAAAGTCATCGAGGATTGGCGAGCGCTCAGCGCCCAAGATGAAGTCGACTTGCAAGCCAATGGTTTCAATCGCGTGACCGACACTTGTATTCCAGAAACCGTCATGCGGCACATGGAATCACGCTTGACTACCTATTGGGTAGAGCAAGGCGAAAAGGGAGAAGGGATGTTTCCCTACGAGTATTTCTATCGAGTCTTGGATGAGGCCGATTTGAAGCAGCACTACCAAGTACCCATCGAGAACAGTTGGGTCTACGCAGCCAAAGAAAAAGGGTTGCCGATCGTATCGCCCGGTGCCGAGGACAGTACGCTGGGGAATATGTTCACCGCTCGCGTTATGGACGGAACGGTCAAGAGCCATGCGGCGCTCAAGAGCGGTACTGCGCAACTTGAGTTGCTCACCAATTGGTATCGAAAAGAAAGTCAGGCAGCTCCCATAGGCTTCTTTCAAATAGGAGGTGGTATCGCCGGCGACTTTGCCATATGTGCCGTACCGATGCTCATCCAAGATTTGCGAGAGGATGCCAATCTATGGTCTTACTTTGCACAGATTAGCGACGCAGTAACGAGTTACGGTGGATACTCAGGAGCGGTACCCAACGAAAAGATCACTTGGACAAAACTCAGCAAAGAGAGCCCCAAGTTCATGATCCAAAGTGACGCAACGATCGTCGCCCCGCTCATCTTTGCCTACGTCTTGGGACAGTGAGAGTAGAGCTTTCCCCCGCCCGGTGAGCGGAACAAGTAGTGAAGTGACTGGTCAAAATCGCACCCCTCCGCGAGACGGCCTGTTGAAATCGTAACCCGCCGCGTAAGCAAGGACGGGTGGTCGTAGCTCCAACGCAACAGCGCGCACTACCACCGCGGCCAAACCCAGAATTGTCTTACATCAACAATGCGGTATGAAGTTGCAGGTGTAAAGTCATTTCCAATGCCAGTGCGAAATCGACATCATCTAGGCAGGAGTCATGGATTCCGCAGTCACCAGCCGGGATACGATCATAGCGTGCGCTAAGGCAACAAGCGTACCCGTTCACGGTTGACAGCGACTGAACCTTAAACCCGAAGCAACGGTAGAGGCTGCCTGATGGAGAAAGAAGGTTGGGAATGAACCGATGAAGTACTTCGCAGTGGTGAGCTTGCTTGGCATTACTGCTCGGCGTTGAGTTTGGCTTGGGGCGAGTCTGGTGAATCAGAGAGTGTTGTTGGCAGGAAGATTGCCAGAACAATTCATCTTCCTGTCAAATGTCCGCCTGGATACTTCGCAATCGTTCACGGTTGTCAGCGACTTCAATCTAAACTGCAACCCGAAGCAACGATTGGAATTGTTGATGGATAAGGAAGGTCGTAAACGGCTAAGAAACACTTCAATATTCTAGGTGCAACTAGATGCGGATGAAAATTCTTCGAATGTGCAGCATGTAAGTTACGGTAAAGCATACCAGTACGAACATGATCGCCATGACCAATGAAGCATTGTTGGGTGAGAGCCAATTCGAGGAAAGATAGGTGTAGAGCCAAGCCTTAAGACTCTGTCCACCGACCGGGATGGTGGAGATCAAATCACCTACCAAGCTCGATAAGACATAAGCGAAAATGGCATTGCTGCCAAACACGAGCATGGGCAGCAAACCTCGGCGATACTCTCGAAGATCGATGAAGTAGTAGAGCACTCCCAAGAGGTGGATCGCAAGTCCAGCGGTGAGGAAGACGAAACTGGTCGTCCACAACTGCTTATTGATGGGCATGCTGAGGCTGACCCCATAGGCGAGTACGAGACAGATATTGGCTGCTACAAAGAGACGCGTCAGCATCTGCCATTTGTCGGATTCACCGTTGTCGCTTTCTCTGCGCAATTGCTGACCGGTAAAATAACCCAATAGGCAAGTAGTGATCGCTGGCAAAGTACTCCACACACCTTCTGGATCAAACCCTTCCGCCGGAGCTCCCTTCCAGGTGTGTCCGAATAATAGCTGATTGTCGAGCCACCAGCAGAAATTTCCGGTCACTTCGAACACACCTGGGCCGTATTCGGGAACGGGATAGAACCACATCAGGGCGGAATAGACGACCAACAAGCACGTTGCCACGGCCCACCGCCCCAGGTTCGGTAGGAACATCACCGCTAGACTGGTAAAGAAGTAGCCAATCGCAATGCGTTGCAGTACTCCCGGCCAGCGGGCTTCGAGAACAACCCCGGGACGCCACAGGACTTCCGGAAAGACTCCTAAGAACAACCCCAACAGAATCAAAATTAGGGTGCGTTGAATAACTTTCATCATCAGGCCGGCCCGACCTCCTGCGCTCAATCTCTTTTCAAAAGAGAATGGCATGGCTACGCCGACCATGAAGAGGAAGAATGGAAAAATGAGGTCGGTCGGAGTCCAACCGTGCCACACAGCATGTTCCAAGGGAGGGTAAATATGCGACCAACTCCCAGGATTGTTGACAAGGATCATCGACGCCATCGTCAAGCCACGCATGGCATCTAGGGAGAGGAGTCTCTTTCTAGTCGGTTCTTCGAGGGGGGGATTCATGGAATCAGCCAAGTGTTGATCGAGTCAGTTGGGGGCAATAGATTGGCGAAGAGAAGTAGTATACAAACTGGAATCGTTTGGGCGCAACGTGACAGGAATCGAAGTGACCTGCTCGACAAAGCCTTCAGCACTAAACCTCCGAAACAAATTTTCCACCAAACCCAATAAAGGTATGAAATCGACCACCAGTCGAAATTGGATCTAGACTCAAAGCCCATTTAAGCTGGTTGGGACCATGCCCCCTGCGATTAGCGAAGAACCGGGGGTACCGAGAGGAGCAGGAGTTGGCAATGAAAAGGAGCTGCTCCATGGTCGATCCCGACACGATGAAGGCTTGGGAAGCGTTCCCGGCTGAAGCTATGGTGAGGCCATCCATCCGCAGGATCAGTAGCTCTCGAGTCGAGCACGAGCACGTATTAGTTGCTAGTATCAGTTCGTAGTGGCAACAGTGTGATGACATCGCGGGATTTGAAGTGGTGGCCTCCAACGTCAACAACGGCAGAGCGATCGCGTAACGCTTTGTATCCGGACATCATGCTCGCATCACCTTGGCATGCGAATAATGAGAGGCTCCCAAATTTGTCCGACTCAGCGTCCTTGTGAGGAACATGCTATGAAAACGACTTTACTATCTTTGACCCACTTTGTGATCACATGTGCGTTGTGTTGGAACTCGGCGGCCTGTTTGGCATTCGACGCCAATGCTTCCGCAGTGCAGTTGCCGCCCAACGGCGAGGCGGAAGAGCTCACCGTAGCTGAGATTGTCGAGATCTTGAGACGTACCGAATCAGTCATCAACACGTTGAGTGTATCATGTCAAAGCACCGGAAAAAGGGATTTAAAGGCGAGCATGGACGCTAATGCGGCTTGGCATTATTGTCGACAGTCCGTTTCATGCACTTGGTGGGTCGACAGTCAAGGCAGTTGGCTATACAGCGGCAAGTCTTCCGAGCGATGGGTTCGAAACAATCCTCGAAGCGAAAAGACTACTCTCATTTCGACGTTCATACCTCCAGCTACTGGAAAATTCGCCTTACTCGATGCTTCGACTAATAAGGTCATCCGCGAGGGTGACGCGGGAGCTTGCCATTTGCAATTAAATCCGACTGAGATCGTAGGGTATTTGGACGGAGTAAGTATTCCGACATTTCTACAGAGTAAGGATGCCGTGATTGCTGGTACGAAGGATCTGAATGGCAGAACGTTAACACTCGTGGAAGTCATTGATAAAACGTCTTCTAGCATTCAATGGCGACACCTCTTTTGGGTTGACGTAGAGAGAGGAGTCCTACCCAGACGCCAGAAATATGTAAGGCTAGCAGAAGACGAGCCGTGGGAATTAATAGCGATGCTTGACTGCGGAATCTATAAAGCAGACGTTGCATCAGGACTTTGGTTACCGAGTGAAGCGAAGAGTTTCCGATGGGATTTGAGCAATACGGGGCAAGTCGGGAGACTTACGCATGCTGCATACCACTCGCTATCAAAGTGGTCCATCAACCCTACGCTCCCCAACCCAGACGCGTTCCTAAGCGACTCGATTCGCACTCAAGTGGGAAACTCTCCTCCAAGTGTTAAAAATCCAAAGGGATAGCGTCACGATGAAGCAACTCTTTCCGTCGCTCGGCGTCCGACTATCCCGCAGAAAGTTTATGGCGATTTAGCCATAATTCTCGAAGAGAGGGTTGCTTGCGTTGTTCGAGCGAAGTGCGCCCAGAGTACATCCCCACAGGCACTTGATCGAAACACGACGCCTGACAATATCGCGCTGACGCGTTTACTTGAACCGCGCCCACGGTGGAATCGGGATTGGGCGAAGGCAATAGAATTGGTGCCAACACGCGGCATTGCGCGAAAAACATCAGTGGAAAGACTTCCAGCCTGCGCAGCTGAAAATGATGGCGAGGAAGTCAATCCCAACCGAAAGATTCGACTCGCCATTACCGACTCGCCATTTCCGTAGGATGCTAGGGGGAAATGGGGCGGACTTTGGTACCATGCATAATGCTGTTTTCCGGAGCAGCGATAACGGCTGCACCGAGTGCTAGGCCATCGGTGATCTGGACTTGATCGTCGTTCATGATCCCCACCTCGACGTTCCGCAGTTGGGCGCGATGGCCCTCGACAACGAAGACTTGCCACTGATTCGTAGGTCCACGGAAAATGCAGGAACGTGGTAGGACAATCGCATCGATGGCGGTGGCAGTAAAGATTCGAGCTCGCAATTGATAGTCGATACCGACTTGATGCTCCAGCAGAAAATCTTGAGCCGCTTCGTCCAGTTCGATCACCACTTTGACCCGCTGCTGTTCAACACCCAGCGAGCTAACCTTCGTAAACCCAGCCGGAAAGATCCGCGATACGCGGGCGGAGAGTCCGGATTCCATGGGCAAGGCAAGCGCAACGCCATAGACGCGCGCCTCTTGACCGACGCGAATCCGCACGGCATCTTGGCTGAGGACTTCCGATTCGAGTTCGATCAAGCTTAGATCACCGAGTGTTAGCAGCTCGGTTCCAGCTTGTACGAATTGCTCGTTTTTAATGGCCCTCGACAGGACCACGCCTTGAATGGGACTGGTCATCGTGCCGCGTTGTTTCCGCAGTTCTATTTGCCGCAATCGAGCTTCGGCCTCATCCTTTTGCTTGAGAAGTACCTTGGTTCCAAGCTCTTTGCGACTGATGAAATCTTGAACCATGCGTGGTAGGAGTTTGGTAGCTGCTTCGATCGACCGTACTGCCTCGGAGGTAAGACTATCTTGTCGGAAGCTGCTCAAGCTTTGTTCGTATTCCAGCTGTGCGCGATCGATCTCATCCTGAGAAGTCGCACCGCTGGAGCCGAGTTGACGAATTCGCTCCAAGCGTTCGGTGGCGAATTTAAGTTGAGCTTTACCGGCTTCGGCGCGGGCGTCGGCAGCGGCCACGGTATTGACCATCGATTCGACGAAACTGAGGGCTTGTGCATGCGTACTCTGCTCCACGGAGACGTCTTGACTCTCATCAATGGAGCGCGACAAGCGATCGACGGCGGCTTGAGCCTCAGCCAGTTCATTGTCTAGATCGCGCATCACGACCTGGCAAACCACCTCCCCTTGCTCAACGGCTTGCCCCTCGACGAGCTCAATTTCATTGAGTCGGGAGGCGAAGGGCATCGTGATGCGGTGCGTGCGTGGGAGGCGGGTTTGCGCCTCCTGGTCCACCGACTCTCGGATGTCGGACTGCTCAGCAATGGCAATTTGCACTGGACTCCCGCCCGAGGCGATGAGCGTGGCGACGAGAATTCCGATGGCGATCGTGGCTATCAGTAGCCACAGGACGAGTCGAGGCATCGCTAGAGTTCCTTGTCAGGCATGGGAGGAGTCTCTCTCTATTCTTTGACTTTAAGGGCATCGAGAATATTCAGTCGAGCAATCCGCCACTGCACAATGCAGTGCGCGAGCAGCCCAAACGCCAGGGCCGTGCCCAGTTCAATGACCACGATATTCCAGTTGATGAGTACTGGTAATCGGACCAAGTCGTTTTTCATGCTTTCCGCCGTGAACCACGTCAGGCCATAGCCGGCCGGTATTCCCAGCAGCGATCCGAGGAGGTTGATGAGCAAACTTTCACGCAAGAACATTGCACCAACTTGGAAGGGCCCGTAGCCAATGGCCAGGAGGGTGGCGACCTCTTGACTGCGCTCTGCCAGGTTGATCATCGAGGCGTTGAGGAGGCTTCCAAAGAAGATGGCACCCGCAAAGCCGATCAGGGCGGTGATGAAAATTGCTTGGACTTGCAGCACGAGGTCTCGGAGGGTGGATTCAATCTTTCCTTGGTCTCGCACCGAAGTGATGCCGGGAATCCGCTTCAGTTCCAAGTGGAGGGCGGCCGTCTCACCGAGATCGCGGTTGACCTTCAGTTGAACGCTATTGACCACCCGAGTTTCCCCGATCAAGCGACTTAGGAATTCTAAATTCGCATAGGAGGAAACACCAAAGTATCCGTCCGAGATTTGGGAAACCACGACGTCGACTGGTCGCTTGTCGCCCTGACTGGGGATCATGGTTAGCGAATCGCCTAAGGTGGCATGCAGTTTCTCAGCCATCGTTTTCCCGAGCACGATGCCATGGTCCGGGATCCGTATGGGATTCCCCATTCGATCGTAAGGAACGGTCAGGGTGGGCTGGGAACGCAGCCCGGTGATGGATGTCTTGTCGTGGTAGGGACCATGGTACAGGGTGCAGGGGACATCCAGACGCGGTTCGACCAGGTCCACAGCGGGGAACGCGGCTATCTCATGCAGAACGTCGATCGAGGTTTCCTTGGCCAGTACTAAATCAATGTCGCTGCGAGCAATCTTGTCGTACTGAAACTCGACCAGAAAATCTTGGGCTTTCATCATCATCAGGCCGCCCACCAGCAGGCCGCCACCCATGGCAGAAGCGAAAACTCCTACAGACGAGCGAATGCGATTGCGCAGGACGCTTCGGAGGGTGATTCGCCAAGCGGCAGTCAGCGAGCTCCAGAGCCAGGTCAGTCGCTCCAGCAAAATGCGGCCTCCAGAGCGTGGGGCGGCTGGTCGCATAGCGGCGGCAGGCTGAAGCTGCAGGGCGGATCGGGCTCCCAGCAGACTTCCTGATACGGAACAAAGAATACTGACAAGAATTCCCAACAACATCACCGGCCAATGAAACCCACTGCGTAGATCTGGGAATTCATAGATCTCGCGATAAGCGGTCGTCATCCCAAACGAAGCCAGGTATCCCAGTGAGGCTCCTGCGATACCTCCCAAGACACCGACAAACAGTCCCAGTTGAAGGAAATGAAAGAAGACCTGAGAGTGGCTGTAACCCAGCGCCTTGAGCGTGCCGATTACAGTGCGTTGCTGCTGGGAAAGACGCGTCATTAGAACGTTTAGAATCAGAGAGGCGACGACCAGAAAGACAGCCGGCAGGATCTTGGCCATTGAGCCTAAGCCATCGATCTCACTCATCACGAACTGATTGGAAATTTGCTCCTTGAGCGGTGAGGAGGCAGCGACTCCAAAATCGTCAAGTCGACTCTCGAGCTGCTGCAGGATGGTCAGCGGTGAGAGGCCAGAATTGGGTGAGAAACGCCCCACGATTTGGTTTGCAGCGTCCTGGAAATTGAAGACATCCTCAGCAAACGTCTGCTTGACGTAAAAGACGCCAAATTGCTTGGGGTCGGGCATGATGGAGCCTGGTCCCAACAGGTACGTGAACTCACTGCTGATCGCAGTACCCACGATGGTGAGTGCTTGCCGGCGCTTATTGAGCAGCAAATGGATCGTCTGGCCGGGGTACAAATTGTGTTCCCGAGCAAATTTCTCATTCACGATAACCTGATTGGCCAATTCGTCGGTGAAATAATCACCCTGGCGAATAACGATATCATTCAGAATCGGGGCGCGACGATCAGGAAGGGAGACGACCAGGCCATTGATCGTTTGCGGGGAGTTTTCTAGGTCAACGGTTGCTGAGAATTGAATGCGGGACTGGATTTCAGAGACTCCGTCCACGCGAGCAAGTTGAGGGACTTCGACCGAGGGGACTTTTTTGACCGTGATCCAAAAATCGGCCATCCGACACTGCTGGTAATAGCTGTGCTTGGCATAGGTTAAATTGAGGAAGGCAGATTGCATCGTGACAAGCGTCATGATGCCTATTGCAATAATGCTGGCAATCGCCAGCATCAGGCCCTTGGTGCGATAGAAGTCGCGGAGCAATTTGGTGTGTAGAACACTCACCACTGAACCTCTTCCGGAGGCCGACGGTGTGCATTGACGACGACATCTTGGACTTCTCCCGAACGCAAGTGCACTACTCGATGGGCCACTGCCGCCAACGCCGCGTTGTGAGTGATGATTACCAGCGTGGTTCCCATTTTTTCATTCAAGTCGATCAACAAGCGGAGCACGGTTTTGCCGGTCTCGAAATCGAGAGCTCCGGTCGGTTCATCGCACAGGAGAAGCTTAGGGCGTTTGGCAATCGCTCGCGCAATGGCGACCCGTTGCTGTTCACCCCCAGAAAGCTGAGCGGGAAAGTGGTCGGAGCGATCGGTCAGACCGACGAGCTCGAGGGCTTCGCTGGCATCCATGGGGTTGGCCGAAATTTCGGTCGTGACCAGCACGTTTTCCAACGCCGTGAGGTTCGGGACCAAGTTGTAGAACTGGAATACGAACCCAACTTCATCGCGGCGGTACTTCGTCAACATCTTGCGATTGGCGGTGGAGAGGTTGAGCTCTTGGTAGAGCACTGTGCCCTCGGAGGGCTGGTCGAGCCCACCGACCAAATTCAGGATCGTCGACTTTCCGGAGCCACTTGGACCGACAATTGCCAAGCACTCCCCCTGTCGTATCTCCAGATCGATCCCCTTTAGTACATGAACTGAGACTTGGCCCATCGTGAATCTACGGTGCACGTGCTGCAGTTTCAGCAGGGTTGGTAGAGTCGTCATGCTTTCGGATTTCAACGTGCGTCCTTTCAATGCAGGGAAGTGCCCTTCCTGATTTTACCTGCGGAAACTCTGCAACGCGAACGGCGAGTGCTTCGTCCAACGTCAACCTTCGCTCGCTGTAGTACTCGCTGGGGCACGGGGATTCTTGGTGAAGAGCTTGCACGATCACTCAAGATTCTCCACTCAACGCCACAAGTTCTGCTAGCATTCGGGTTCCGCTAGTACACGGGGATGTTGTTCCAATCGAATGGTGACTAGTTCAACCTGCCAGCAGCGATAGCACGGTTCCACGGTTAGGGACACACAAGCATGCAACCCGAATATGGAATCGAGGTGAAGCCAGACCCAGCATGGGGTGGAAGAGAGCCTAGGGCTGCGTTCCTGAGGAGCTGTCGGTCAACATTTGCTGGCGGAGGGCGGCTAGGCCGCGTTTGAGCAAGCCAGCCACCGCCATCTCAGACTTGTCCATCGCCTCGGCGATTTGCTTCAGGGACTGGCCTTCGACGTATCGCAAGCGGAGTGCTTCGCGTTGAGTTTCGGGAAGCTGTTCTAGGCAGTTGGCGAGATAAACGCCAGCTTCATCCCGCATCATCCGTTGGCTGGGAGAGGTGGTTTCGGCGGGGGCCAGATCGGTGAACGCGGGACGACTATCGGTCGGATTGTTGGAGACCTCGCGGCCCGCCGATCGCTTCTGGGTGTAGAGATGTCTCTGGTGCGCCGAGGAGACATTGTTGCGGAGGATGTGCCGCAGCCAACCTAACAGCTCTTCGATGTGCTGGCCACGAAAGTTTGGGAGATCGCGCTGGGCTTCGAGAAAAGTGATCTGCACGACATCGGCAGGATCCAAGCGGCCTCGCAATCGGCTGTCGAGGTATCGCGACGCCAGGACGCTCAAATAGGCGCGATAGTCCTCCAACAATTCGCCCAGCGCTTCGGCGTCGCCGGTCTGAGCAGCTTCGAGTAGTTGTTGATGACGCATGCGGCTCACGGGAACAGATCACTCTCGCTATGAAAACGTGTGGGACATTTAGGGAGTCAAACACGGGGGCGGCCCGTACCAGCCCTCTTTTTCAAGGGCGCTTCCTGCCAGTCCAGTGGAAATCAAGTCAGAAAATAGGGGTGAGGTTTGCAGGGCTGATAGGCGCATCGGATCGCGATCTTCAAACCAACGCAGAAGTTGGGGCGCGACCAAGCTCTTGATCAGGTGCCCAGCTTCCATATCGGATCGCAAGTAAAATGCGATGGTGGTTGGAGAAGCGGTGCGTGGGATCTCCTCCGCGGTGTAACCCGCCGCAAAACGGGAAACGCTCCCAAGGAGGGAATTGGACTGTCCGATTCCTACTAGCATGGCTGCTCGCGCGCTCTTCCAGCGCCCAATACTCTTCCAATTTGGCAAATTTACCAATTTCAGTGGGCGTTGGCAGAAATTTCCACCAAAGGTTCCGAGAATCTGAGGACGCCCCAGAACTAATGCTTGAGCATAAGCCATTTCGGGAAAGCCATTGTCGACGATTCCAATCTTTTGAAAATTGGAGTCGTTCAATATATTCGTGGGTGTATGAATCGTGTCCAGACACCCCAGCCCCAAAGCGTCCAAATTCCGCTTGGCTCCGGGAGCAATTTCGGTGGTCGGATAGGGCAATTCGATCCCGGCTCGCTCAAAAGGAATGCGAATCAGATTGGTGCAACTGGCGCTGGGCTGTCCCCAGCTGTCCGGAAAGCGACCGCCACGCGGAATGCGTCGCGACTGGAAGTCGAACGCAATGGTTTCTAGTTCGTCGAGTTGCCGGCTCAGCCGAGGACCGACATCGGCGGGCAAGTCTGTCGGTCGGACCCATTCGGAATACCAACTGAAATTCGGGTTCAGGCCGGTCGTGATCGGCACGCTACGCCATCCCCCTTCGTAGATTTCAATGAGTGAGGGCTGGATCAAGGGCTGCGCCCGGCCGGGCGATGCGACGCGTCGGCTGACGTAGAGCATGGCGTGGGGAGCGAGGCCAGGCTGTGTCAGAAAGCTGTCAAAAATCCCGTCCCCCGGATGATTCAATTCGAAGATGCCAATATCTCCCGAGCGGAGCTCTACACCCCGAATTCGGATGTGATCTGGATCCCCATCCACGAACTGAACCTGTCCCATGGCCGGATTCTGCAACCAGGAGATCGGATCGAGTCGGCTCGTGCCGCGGCTGGGACGCATCCGCCCAATGGGCGGCGGGCCAAGCAACCGGCACGCCTTACCGCTGGGGTCCAAACGCGCCACTGTAGCGTGCAGGATTGGGGCATACGCCGCGTACTCCGCCAGAGTGGCGGCCAATTCCACGGCAGTCTGCCGAGTTCCCCAACGGGTCTGGTTCTCCTGCAGAGTCTTTACACCCCAGTCGGGAATCAGTGATTTGACATGCGGAATGAGTCGCAGCAGGCTTCGATACTCGGCCGTCGAATGCAATTTGCTAGCTTCGCTCTCAAGCAGGAACGCCATGACTTGCTTGGCGAAAAGCGATCGCAGGAGTCGTAGTTCTACCAACCTCGGAGCGTCGACCTGGCCCGCGGCCTGATGGTAGCGGTGATTGACTCGAAGGATGTGCCCCAGCTTCCCGTCGCGTTGAAAATACTCCCGCCACGATTCGCAACTGTCCATCAAACAGCTTGGATCCAACTGAAGAGACTCTACACTTGCCATTTTCAAGACCTCGAACACGTTGATCAATTGAAGCGTACTCTCGACAGCTCATCACAAAACTCGGGCCATTCAACTTCGTTTGTCCGGTTGGCAGTGAGTGATCGCTGAACAGTCATAACACTTTGGGGGGAGAGCCCCGCAGGCTCGCAGCAAAAACAGTACCGAACTCTCAAGCAACGCTTGCCCCTGGGCGGGGTGAACAAGAGGTCCTCGGTTTGTCGCGTTGCAGCTATAATGAATCAGGGTCTCGGTTGTACGCGGCGCACCTCGGCTGATTGTGGCGGTTCTGCAGTTGCCCATTGTTAGAAAACTCAATTGTTGGAAAAACAAGGAAAGTAAACGTAACATGTACCTTCGGATGGCAAAGCGGCTAGCCTGGGAGACCGACAAACGCCTACTTTGGAAGGCAGTCTACCAAGCTGGATGGAAGGGGCTGCGGAGTGTCCAAAAGCACAAAAAGAGACTCAAAAAAGGTGAGTTTTTCCCTCCATTTCTCTATATCTCGATTATCAATAGCTGCAATCTTCGCTGCCAAGGTTGCTGGGTCGACGTGTCGGCCAAGCAGACCAAGATTGATATCGCCGCGCTGAATCGCACCGTTAATGAAGCCAAGGCGATGGGAAACGCGTTTTTCGGCATTTTGGGGGGTGAACCTTTTCTCCACAAAGAGCTGCTCGACTTCCTGGAAGGTCAGCCCGACGCTTACTTCCAAGTCTTTACCAACGGGCATTTTATTACCGACGAAGTCGCCAAACGACTTCGGAAAATGGGCAATGTCACGCCGCTGATTAGCGTCGAGGGCTCGGAGATCGTGAGCGACGAACGACGCGGGCGGGCAGACGTGCTTAACCAGACGATGCAGGGTATTCAAAACTGCCTCAACAACAAAGTTCTGACCGGCGTGTGCACCAGCATCTGCCGTACGAACATTGATGATCTATTGCACCAACGGTGGGTGGACGCGCTCATCGAAATGGGGGTGATGTATTGCTGGTTCCATGTCTATCGACCGATGGGGCCCGAGCCTATGCCTGAATTGGCGTTAAATCCGGAGCAATTGCGGCGGGTGCGGCAATTCGTGGTCGACACGCGAGCCACCAAGCCGATCGTTGTGATTGACGCTTATCACGATGGCGCAGGACAGGCCCTTTGTCCGGCTGCGACGGGATTCACGCACCATGTTGGGCCAGCGGGGGACATTGAACCCTGCCCGATTATTCAATTGGCCACCGAGAGCATCTATGACGAGCGGCCGTTGAAAGAGACGTTCAACAACAGTGAGTTCTTGAGGGATTTTCGAGAGTTGGCGGCCGAGCACACGCGGGGCTGCGTCGTGTTGGAGCGTCCCGATCTGTTGGTGGAATTGGCTAAGAAGCACAACGCTCGCGATACCACTCAGCGGAAGACGTCGATCGCGGAACTGGAGGCGACGGTTCCGCGTCGCTCTCAGTATGTACCCGGCGGCGAAATTCCGGAACGAAGTTGGGCTGTCCGCTTCGCCAAGTGGATCGCCTTCAACGATTTCGGGACGTACACTCAACACTTCAAAGCCGAAAACTGGGTGGATCCAGAAAATGTCGCCACGCAGCCACCTGCAGGCAAGTTGCAATTGCCAGTTGTCACCAAAGATCGTTGAGCAGTATGTCGGGAAGACCCTTGGAGATGCCTGCGGTACTTGAGCAGGTTATGTTGGCGGATCAATTTCGATTGCGCAAGGCGTGGGAGCGATTGCAAGCGGGGCGCGAAAGGGATGCGACCGCAGCGCAGGAAAAGTGGCAAGCTCGGGCAATTGCCTCGGCGGAGCGTCGCGCCCGCCGGGAGGCCAGTTTACCCGCACTGACATTTGACCCCGAACTACCCATTACCGCGCATCGCGAGGAGATTATCGAGCTGCTAAAAACGCGGCAGACGATCGTCGTTTGTGGCGAAACGGGGTCCGGCAAGAGTACGCAGTTGCCCAAACTCTGTCTCGAAGCGGGCTTGGGGATTCGCGGTACTATTGGTCACACGCAACCACGTCGATTGGCGGCCCGCGCCGTATCGAGCCGCCTTGCCGAAGAATTGGGGAGCCGCGTTGGCGAGTTGGTGGGCTTCAAGATACGCTTCACCGATACCACTCAAGGGGAAACGCTGGTCAAGCTCATGACCGACGGGGTCCTACTGGCGGAAACGCAAAGCGATCGATATCTGGAGCAATACGACGCACTGATCATCGACGAAGCCCACGAGCGATCACTGAACATCGATTTTCTGCTGGGCTATTTGCGTCAGCTGTCAGCGCGCAGGCCCGATCTCAAGTTGATCATTACCTCCGCCACGATTGATCCTCAACGATTTGCAGAACACTTCGCGGACGCGCAAGGCCCCGCGCCGATCGTCGAGGTCTCGGGACGGACCTATCCGGTTGAAATGCGTTATCGCCCGGTGCTGGCTGATGAGGAGCGGGGAGAACCCGACGAGGAGCAGCAATTGGTGGCGATCGCCGATGCTGCCGATGAACTGCTGGGGGAGGGACCTGGCGACGTACTCGTGTTCCTGCCCACCGAACGCGATATTCGCTTGGCTGCCAAGCATCTGCGTGGTCATTTCACACGCCTGGGTGGGCAGACCGAAATTCTGCCGCTATACGCGCGACTCAGCCAAGCCGAGCAAAACCGAATTTTTGCAGGGCATGCTGGGCGGCGTATTATTCTGTCTACCAACGTGGCAGAGTCCTCGCTAACGGTTCCCGGCATCCACTATGTGATTGACACGGGACTGGTGCGTATATCGCGCTACGCGCCGCGCAGCAAAGTGCAACGCCTACCGATTGAAGGCGTGTCCCAAGCATCCGCGAATCAGCGTTCCGGTCGCTGTGGCCGCCTCGGACCCGGTATATGCATCCGCCTTTTCTCGGAATCCGACTACCAATCTCGCCCACGTTTCACGACCCCAGAGATTCGCCGTAGCGATTTGGCTAGCGTCCTACTGCAGAGCAAGACTCTGCGACTGGGACCCCTGGAAGAATTTCCGTTGCTTGATCCGCCCAGTACGGAAGCACTCCGCGATGCGAATCGGACGTTGCGGGAATTGAACGCAATCGACGAGCGCAGTGAGTTAACCGCGATCGGAAAGCAGCTGGGGCGACTTCCCTGTGAACCTCGAGTGGGCCGGATGCTGTTGGAAGCCCATCAGCGGGATTGTTTGGCGGAGGTGGTGATCATCGCGGCGGCCATCGAGGGGCAAGACGTGCGGCAACGTCCCGCCGGACAGCGGCCTCAGGCCGATGAGGCGCATGCGGAGTTTGCAGACCCCCATAGTGATTTCTTGAGCTACCTGCGGATTTGGGATTTTTACGAGCACCTACGCTCGGACCTAGGACGCTCGCGTCTGCAACGCGCCCTGAACCAAAAATTCTTGTCATTGCAAGGCTGTCGCGAGTGGTCGGAAATCGTTCGCCAGTTGAAAGATATCTTGGCCGATGCAGGTATCAAAACAGGTGCGCGCAAGTTCCGGTTGCCCAAGATCGACCAGGAATTATTGGAAATCGAAGAGCAGGATCAGCGGGGGCACGGTAAGCAGAAACGTGGTGTCGGTGCCAACAAATCGCAAACCAAAAAGCTAGTCCGTCCGCCGGGTTACGAAGCCATCCACCAGGCGCTGCTAGCAGGATTGTTGAGCGGGGTTGCACAGCGAGGCGACCGCTACGAGTACAAGGCGGCCGGCGGTCTGGGAATTTCACTATGGCCAGGCTCCGGACTATTCAAGCGCAGGCCGCAGTGGATCATGGTCGGCGAGATCGTAGAGACAGCCAAACGCTATGGCCGGACGGTGGCTGAAGTGGACGTCGAGTGGATTGAAAAGGCCGCCGGCTCCCTGTTGAAACACTCCTACAGTGATCCGCATTGGAGTAGCAAGACGGGGGCCGCCATGGTCTACCGCAAGAGCACGCTCTACGGTTTGCCAATCATCGCGGCCCGCCGCGTACAACTGGCCCCCATCGATCGCAGCGGTGCGCGCGACTTGATGATCGAGCATGGTTTGGTCGAAGGCGATTGGAGATGCAATGAACCGTTCTACACGCACAACGCGGAGATGTTGGAAGACATGCATGAGTTGGCGCAACGCACCCGCTCGCGCGACTACATCCTCGATCGCTACCACCTGGCCAATTTTTACAATAGACGCATTCCCGAAAATGTCTTTGACCTGCCAAGTCTGCGGGCCTGGATTCAATCCGAAGCTGGACAGCCCGCGGTGCAGGCGCTGTGGATGCAACCGGAAGATCTACTGGCCAACCAAGTCGAAGCCCCTGCTTTAGAGCAAGGATTCCCAAATACGATTCAACTCGGATTGACCACCCTGCCACTGGAATATCATTTCGAGCCTGGGCATGAGGCCGATGGCGTGACGGTAACGGTGCCTCAAGCCGCATTGCGGCAGATCAGCGACGAGGCGTTGGGGTGGCTGGTGCCTGGGTTGCTGGAGGAAAAGGTCCTGCACCTAATCCGTTCGCTCCCCAAATCGCTACGAACGAATTTCGTGCCGGCGCCGGATGTGGCCAAAGTACTGGCGGCAGAGCTGAGTCAAGTATCGCATGAAAAAGCGTTTTCCCAGGCGCTGTGCGAGGTGATGTCGCAGTACTCGGGCGAGCGCGTCACCGCATCTTGTTTTGATATGCAGAAATTGCCGAACCATTTGCGAATGCAAGTTCGCGTCGTCGACGATGCGGGAACTTTGGTCGACAGTGGTCGCAATATTCCACGCCTGCTCGCCGAATACTCTCCCCCAGAGATCGCCCACCAAGTAAGCAACTCAGGTCGAGACCACCGGGGTGGAGTCGCGGGTTCAAAGACCAAGGGCGGTGGTCAGTCGCAAAAAGAGTCATCCTCGGTGGGAGATTGGACCGATCGACCGGTCACCCCCAATGATTTTGACCAGCTACCTGAGCAGGTCGCGATTCGGCGTGGAGGTTTGATCGTCGCGGCCTTCCCTGCCCTAGTGGATCTCGGTGAACGCGTGGAAATGCGGTTAGCCGACACCCAACAGGAAGCGGAGCGACTTTCGCGGCGCGGGATGATGCGATTGTTGGCGATCAAGCACCACCGATCGCTGCGCTCTCAAGTGGCGAACCTCCCCAAGTTCAGTGAGTGCAGTGTGCGATTGGGGCACTTGATCGCCTCCAAAGATTTGGGACGTCAACTCCAAGATTTGATCATTCGCATTGCGTTGATCGAGGGGCAGCCACTTGTTCGCAAGTCGTATGAATTGGACGCGCTAAACGCTCGGGCTAGCGTGCAGATTTCCATCGCCACTCAAGAGGTTGCGGCCTGGCTCCCCAAGCTGGCGGAGCAAGTGCATGCGCTGCGTCTCAAGCTGGAGAAAGCACCCAGCATGTGGCAAGAGGTATTGGCCGATTTGCAGACCCAGAATGCAGAGCGTTTCTGTGAGGATTTCCTCGTGGTAACACCGTGGCAACAGTTGGCGGAGTACCCTCGCTACCTGCAAGCTGCGGGCATGCGACTTGAGAAACTGACTAAAGGGGGCGTCGCCAAGGACCGATCGGCCAACGCGCCGATCGAGAAAGCAGTGGAGCAATGCCGAGAGTTGCGCAAGAGTGACGCGGCACAATACCTCGAAAATTCCGAACGCTTGGACGAATTGCGTTGGATGATTGAGGAATTGCGTGTCTCCGTATTTGCACAGCAATTGGGTACGAAGCTGAGCGTTTCACCCAAGAAGGTTCAGGCCACCATCGATGCGCTGCGGTGGTGATGCAGAACGCGTGGTTGGCGAATACTCCATTCCCGTTTAGGGCGTTGCCACGCGCCGAATGGAACCACGACCAATTCGCACTGCCTCAAACGTTCGAAATCCCGGCGGAGGGTCCTGCGCAAAGATGTCTCGGTAGATCAGTCTTAGATCACCGTCGCCACGAATCATACCGTAGCTCACTATGGATCCAAAGAATTGGTTGTTGGAGCCGTTGTTGTCGAACGAAACGCGACCGGCTGCGTAGAGCAATCCACGCAGCTCCGATGGATAGGCCGTCGTGGTCGTAGAATCGGTTTGACCTCGGTAGGGCATACCGCTGGGGTTGAGATTCAGCCCCACAGTCGATTCAAGCAGTGGCGTGGCGGTTAGAGACAGGTCGATGTTGCCGTCGGTTAGCAGGATTGGATAATTCGAGATCGAGGCAGTCCAGTGCACGGAGCCGTAAATGCTACAGTCGGCACCTACATTGGTGAGGACTAGGGTGGCGGCGATTCGCGAGTCTGTCACCACAATGGAGCGACCTAAACAATCGATCGAATAGACGCCACTGGAGTTGACCTCTCCCGAGATGGTGTTGTGCGTATTGCTCAGCAGTTGTTCTTCCAGATAGCAATAGCTGCCCGACAATCGCAACAGCGTGGAGTCGATGGGCGTTGCAATATTGCTGTAGTGCTCCAGTACAGAAGCATCGGGTTGCTCTAGGGTACCAATCAAGCCATTCATGCCTCCGTGAATGAGTCCCGCATAGCCTCCGCTCGCGAAACACTCGGCAGTCACATCAGCCTGCCAATCCACACTGACCAGACCAGTGCTGGCGATTGGACCATCAGTGGACCAGGCGCCTTCCGCAGTGATCTCAATGTTGTTGCGCGCGGTGGCGCTATAGTCCAGGCAATTCATTCCCGGCCCACGCGCCTCCAAGGCGGCCCGCCAGGAAAAACTGGATTCCCGTAGACTGGCGGTGACCAGCACATCGCATGGGTCGAGGGAGTTGTCGGCGAGATCGCCGTCGTCATCCAACAAGCGGTAGGTTAGGTTAACGCCATTAACGACTTGTACGGTTGAATCGACGTTATGGGTATGGTTCGTTCGCCAATTCGCATTGGAGTTGATCGACGATACAGCCCATTCCAAACCGGCATCCGCAGCCAGTTGAACGCGGCGGAAATCAGCATCACTGGTAAGTTCTCTGGCATGATGATGCGCCATGGTCAGCGCAGCCATGGCTAGGGAAGCCACCAAGAGACTACTCATCAAAACTGCAATGTAGACCGCTCCGGAGCGATGCATCATGGTGTCAGCTCCTGTTGATTGTGGATTCGAGTACTACCGAACCAGGCGCCCGCGTCCGACTTGAGTTCGAAGTCCACCGATGACAGAAGCGTGCTCGCTGTGGCTTCCGAAGCCGACAGAGTCCCATTGGCATAGCGCAACGTTTCAAAGGCAAACGGGGTTCCGCCGGGGCTGTCTAGTTGCAGCGCAATTCGTTTCAGTAGAGTGGGCGTTCCAGAGCTCAGGCTGGGGTTTGCTTCATTGCAGTAATTAACCGTCACCGTGGCACTCCAGCCGCTGGCGTTCGAGATCGGTTGGCCGTCGAGCATGGTGAGGTCGCTCGATGTCCATCCCTGATAATCGTCGCAGTCATCCCAGGTCGAGCGCGTTGACGATTCGCCAGTCTCGCGTCCCAGCGTGGCTTCAGCATTGACGGTGTCTTCAAAGGGTAGAGAGCTGATTTCTGACAGGAACAACTGGGCCAACATGGCTGCTTGTTGAGCATCCGAACCATGGTGAACCGATTGAACGACCATGGCCATGGAATTGAGTGAGGCCACCAGCGAGATGGAAACCAGCAGTGTGGCGATCGTTACTTCGATGAGGCTAGAACCGGCCCGCTGGCATCCCTTTAGGGAGCAGCAGAGAGATTCGTGCCAAGTAGCCTGCCCGGAGTCGTCAGCCCAATAGAGTCGCACTCGCACTCCTGCTCCTGAGATTGCAGCCAGCGTAGATTTCCAAGGGAACATCACTCCAGGGAAAGGGCGGCTTCCAGGTGTTAAAGATCTCGATCGATTGCTCATGGGCTAAACACCAAGGTAGCGCATCCGTAATTGACATTGCCCGTCAATCGTAAAGTGTCGCCCGGCACGACCCCAGTGTTTGCATTCCGGCAAGCCATGCTCACTCCAGGTAAGAATAGCTGCAATTTCGTTCCAACACAGACATGTCCAGGCAGGTTAGTAGCGTTGTCGCGAGACTGCGAGGTGTAATCGCGAGCAATTGCCCGAATAACGAGCGAATCGTTCTGATAAGCAGTCCCTTCTGGTGCGGTGGCATTGGGGGAGTTCCCGGTTGCTTGCGTATAACTGTCTAGCGAAGCGGTTCCAGTGGGGCTGCTGAAATGTGCAACCAGCACTGTTGCATTTCTGATAGATGGCCAGTCAATCACCAAAGAATTGCCGACAGGCGCAGTGGAGTAGATCGTTCCTAGCGAGGTAGAACTCCTATTTATGTATCCAGCAAAGTTCCACCCGCCAGACAGCGTTGTTGAAGAAGTTGCTCCCGGATCTCCGGAGACAGCGAGCGCGGCCACGAGAAGGTCACCCGCTCGGTACGTGGGAGGAAGCGAGATGGAAAGGCTTCCACTTAAGGCGGTAAACGAGGAAACCTGCGACTGCAGGACGAATTGGCCGGGAGGATCGAATTCTATGGGGGTAGCGGAAGCGACTGATGGGGCCGCGTGCCAATCGAACTCAAATGCGTCAAGATCTTCGGAAGCCTCCAGCCAAGGCCCCGCATTGGTCGACATGGCTAGCGGCTCTCCAGCACCAGCCCAGGCGTAAGAAATTGTTTCGGGTAGAGCGTCTCCGTCTCGATCGCGGACTTGAAACGTGACTGCGTCTGAAGAGCGCCCCGTCACTGCAACGGATTCGGCCAGATCATTGCGGAGTCGATCGAGGGCCGTTTGATTACGAGATACCAGTTGAGTGCGTGTGGTGGCGATCTCCATCGAGCGATTGGCTAGCACAATGGAGGAGGAGATTCCCGCCATAAGGATAGCTGCCGATGCTAGACTAACTACCACTTCTAGCAATTGCATTCCACGCCGTTGCCGCGTTTGCAAACCGCAAGAACGACGAACACCTACCATGAGATCAACCCCTTAATGATTTCGTTAAGCCTATCGACGGTCGACGTGGCCCCGCCTGTGACACCTCCGACTGCCTCTTCGACCACTTCCCCAACCTCCTCAACGACTTCTTCGACGACGCCTTCCTCCTCCCCTTCCTCTGCGGCACTTTGTCCTTCCGGTGTGGGCGTGGAGGTCGTCCCCTGAGCAGCCAAGAGGTCGATAGTCGTGCTTCTGGAGTATCCGTCGAGGGTTAGTAGGCCTGCGCTGAGACGCGCGGAACTCGACGTGGAAACGAGATCTCCTTGAAGATTGATGTCGCAGTCGGGGTTCCCATCCAGATCGATGGCCGAGATGGAGATATTGGGATACTGGGATGAGAAATCGATGAGTCCGGTGGGCCCACCAGCCAACTGGGGTTGTGGGGGAGTCAAGCTAATTGTTTGTCCACCGGCGGGAATCGACAAATGGATCGTTTGGCTGCTGCGGACGGCCGATCGTCGGAGGGCGTTGATGGTTGATTCAATTTCACTGCGCATGGCGCTCAGCTCGGCTCGTTCCACCGACCGACTCCAGCGAGGTACGACCATGGCGGCGCTTATGGCAAGAATCACCGTAGTGGTCACCAATTCGATTAACGTCAGTCCGCTGCGGGTGTGCCCTGCTACCATAGTCTGTCTGTTCCCACTGTAATGTTCTTGGAGCCATCGCCAGCCGCAGTCCGTTGGCTAGCTCCTGGTCAACACCGATACATCCACCGGTGCCTAGACGGGACCCTTGGACTACCATTCGACTGCGGGGGAGTTCCTACGCATGTGGAGGTAGAGAATCTCTCCTCTTCAATCTAGGTCTGCGTTTGGCAAACAGTGGGGAAATCGCCCGCTCTTCGGCGTCAACTTTGCAAGGCAAGCGAGCAACCGCCTGCTGCAGGTTGGAGAATCGTTACGACTGGACTTTTGGGTGGCGGCAGCATGGACTGAGTCTTGGCGTCTACCGTGCTCCGCAGCTGCCCGGTACGGAAGGGAGCGGACACCTTCTGCGGGCGCTTGCAGTGGTGCATCCGCTCACGGGAGGCATACCGAAGAGCGATGCCACTACTGTTGAAAAACCACGGACTGTTGAGAAACCACGGAGGCCGAGCGGTATGCCACCGCAAAAAAGCCTCCAGTTCGGACTCCGAGCACCAAGGGCGAGCGAGGCAGGAGTTTGTCTCCAGCCGGTGAAATGGGTAGAAGAGTAGTACGCTGGAAACCTGCAATCCGCAGGTCTTTTAGCAACTCGCGCTTGCTGTAGATGTGGAGGAACATGGCAGGTAGCCCCCGATAGGCATACACGCGATCTCCAAACTCGCTCTCCCGTTTGCGAACACTGCTCCACCAAGATTTGAGCAACCAGCTTGAGCCGCCGGGATCCAGCAGGCTGTGATATCGATTGTGGACATGCACCAACAGGGAACCGGAGGGAGCGAGTGAGTCGAAAGCACCCTTCAAAAACTGTTGCCGATGCTTGCGTCCACGAATCATGCCTAGACTGCTGAATAGGCAGACTCCCATGTCGATGCTTTCAGGGGGCACCACCCGCCCGACATCGACCAAGTTGGCTTGCATGGACTGTGCCATGTGTTGGTAGGAAACGGGAATTTTGGCTTCCACCTCCCGCAACATGGCTTGGCTCAGGTCGATATTCAGCAGGCGATAGCCGAGAGGTAGTAGTTGCAGGGCGACCCGACCGGTACCGCAGCCGAAGTCGGCCACGGTGGGTGCATGCGGCGGGGTGACTGGCGGCAAGTACTGCTGCAAAACCTGCAGATCGAGCTGCATCAGGGCACTATCGCTAAAGTACGCATCGTATTGCTGAGCAATTTGGGGCGACTGGAGGTAGTCCCAAGTCCCTCGACTGACCCCCGTGGGGAGCTGCCACGACGGTTTTTGTGGAGTTCGCATTGATGTTTTCCTGAAACCCTATAAACCCTCGAAAACGGCTAACGGTGCGCAGTAGTCCGCAGTCGCACAATAAAGGTATCTAAGGCACCTTCTGGAGGAGCTGCCGGACGGTTTGCCGGCTTGCTCGGCAGGCGTACCTCTCCAGAATTTCGCTGGACGTTGCTGGTTTGACTAGGCAAAAGTATAATCGCCACCCGATTACCGCAAATGTATGCAGCCTGAGGAGTCTATCGCCCTGGGCTGATTCGGTTCTAGCCGATACCGTAACAGTGGATAGTACAACTCAGGAGAATTTATCGTGGCAATTCGAGTCGCAATTAATGGTTTTGGCCGTATTGGCCGGCTTACTTTTCGCAATCTCATGCAGAGAAGTGATGAGTTCGAAGTGGTTGCAGTCAACGATTTGACCGACAACAAAATGCTGGCCACGCTGCTGAAGTACGACAGTATTCACGGTCGTTATGACGGCGACGTCAGTTCCACCGATACCCACCTAGTTGTCAATGGCAAGGAAATCTTGTGCACCGCGGAACGCGATCCTGCCAAGCTGCCTTGGAAGGAAAACAAGGTAGACATCGTTATCGAAAGTACGGGTATCTTCACCGCCCGCAGCACCGATAAGAAAGCTGGCTACGACACACACCTTGCAGCCGGTGCCAAGAAGGTCGTGCTCAGCGCTCCTGCCAAGGATGGAGCTGACCTGACCTGCGTGATTGGTGTCAATGACTCCAAGCTGACCGCAGACATGAATTGCATTTCCAATGCAAGTTGCACCACCAACTGTCTAGCGCCAATCGCCAAGGTATTGAACGATACGTTCGGTATTGAAAGCGGATTGATGACGACCGTTCACGCATACACCAATGACCAAAATGTGCAGGATTTGCCGCACAGCGATCCCTACCGCGCACGGGCCGCCGCTCAGAACATCATCCCCACTTCGACCGGTGCTGCTTCAGCCGTTGGCTTGGTGATCCCCGAGTTGAAGGGCAAGCTCACCGGAATCGCCATGCGCGTTCCAGTGGCTACCGGTAGTGTCGTCGACTTGACCGTCAACCTGGGCAAAGAGGCGTCTGCTGAAGAAATCAACGCCGCCATGAAGAAGGCCGCTGATGGCCCTCTGAAGGGAATTCTGTGCTACACCGAAGACCCAATTGTGAGCTCGGACATCATCGACGATCCTCATAGCTCGATCTTCGCTGCCGACTTTACCCAAGTCCTCGGTGGCAAGGGTAAGTTGGTCAAGGTTGTCAGCTGGTACGACAACGAGTGGGGCTATAGCTGCCGCACAGCAGACCTGTGTGCTCTGCTCTCCAAGATGCTGTAGTCTTCGCTACGCGAGAACCTATAGATTCATCGAACACGTTCCTGGAATTCATTCTAGGAGCGTGTTTTTTTATGCGCCAGCTATCCGTTGGGAAACTGTCGGCAATATTCGTAGACTGCCATGGTCGTAGCGGTGACCACGTTGTAACTGGCTGGTTGGCCGTAGACGGGGATCTCGACCACATCGTCGAGGCAATCCAAGATTTCTTGCGAGAGTCCCTCGCGTTCGGCACCGATGACTAAGGCAGTTCGTTGTGCAAATTGATACTCATACAACGATTGTGAGTTGGTCGTTTGTTCTAAACCGACGCACCGGAAACCATCCTCGCGCAATCGCTTGAGAACCGGTGGGAGCGTGCGAGGCGAGGCGACTTTGACCACATCGGCGGCATCGCGCGCGATGGTCCGGTCCACTTTTCCCGGTCCGCAATGGATGATTTCGGTAAGTCCGCTACAGCCCGCCAGTCGGACCATGCGACTCAAGTTGACGCTGCTTCTCAGCGGTGCAGAGACTAGAATCAGCGATCGCGGACCGACTAGGTCTCTGGGGGGCTTATGGCGAATGTGCTCGAATTTCGGCATTGAAATTCTCGGCCTTGAGAATCGAGAGATGGAGGAGCAGAGGCTAGGTGAACGGCAGATTATAAGGGACTCACCTGTCCTTGTCCTGTTCCGTTCTACCCCGCTGTTCGAAGTCGAGTGCGTTGGTGGGGTGGGGCTGGTTCGTCTTGCCGTTGGCAGCGGAGTGGGGCAAGGGAAGGATCACATTCAGCAACCGTTCTGGAGCAATGCATCCCTGTTGAACTAGACGCTGCTGGGCAATATCGCAAAGGTTTTTTCCAGCACTGCTCGGATGGTAAATGCCTTGGTGCCACGCCAACGCAAGGGCCATTAAACGCAATCCATGGGATTCAAGCTCCGTGACAACCGCGTCCCATTGCTGCTGTGGCGCTACCTGCCCAGCCGCAGCATCGGTGGCCAACAGAAATGCTTTTCCGTAGGCGACAAATCCACCTTCCTCGAGTTTCAGCATGCGTCTTGCGCCGCGCCGCGCTTTGGATAACCACTGCTCACGCTGTTGCGGGTTCTGACGCGCACTCAACATGTTGCAACAAGTACGGATGCTGTAGGCCAGCCAGCGGTAGTGGTTGGATTGCATCGACAGAGATTGTTTGAGTGGTTTCCAATCCTCCCAAAGGATCTTCTGCGCCACTGCCGGATTGTCTTCATAGAGCGCCTGTTGTACGCGTGACAACCATAAGAAAAAGCGGGGCGATTGAAAGGGCTGATTGGCCGCCGATTGTTCGGCAAGGGCGATTGATTCACGGGCTAAATCAATCCGATCCAGAACGAGATCGGCCCAGTGGGATGCAATGATCTGCGTCCAGAAGGTTGGCATGGGGTCTTCACGTCTCTGAGCGCTCGTCCGCAGCGCCGACGTGTATTGGATCAACTCCTGGAGATCGTTCATGTACCAGTAGCAGCCCATGATGCACCATTTCAGGAACTGCTGTTCCCACACCGAACTCTCTGGGCTGAGCTCGTAGTACCGTAGAGAGCGGCTGCCGCTGTGGAGGCCCTTGCTGAAATTGCCTCTCTGGATGTGCCACACACAGCGACCAAGATTTGCGATTGCCTGGGCGTGCGTCGAGCCGCTCCTGGTCGCCATCCGGCAAGCCAATCGAAGACGCTTGGCGGCGATGATTCTCCAGCTGCGGCCGCCGAAAGAGAGGACAATGGAGGAGCGAAGGATGGCTTGTGAGCGATCGACGAGTGTACCCTGCAGTCGGGCAAGCCGGTCCAATTTTAAAATCAGTTCGGGGCCGAGCTGATTGTCGAGGAAGGCAAGTGGCGTTGCGATGCGGTTCAGGCAGCGTTGAATATTGCTGAACTCCGTGTTCTGCAGCTGTTCCGGTAGATCGTCCATCGGCTTGCTGAGCGCGCACCGAATGGCGCCGATACGCATCTTGATGCGAGTGAGAGGTGAGTGGGTCCACGGGGTGATATCGAGTTTTTCCAGAGCTCCGCGAAGCCGTTGTAGCCCCTTGGCTGGCTGCCCGGCTTGCACCCACTGCTCCCCTGCCAAGCATTCGAGATACAGCGCGTCCCGCGGATCGCACCGCGTTAGTAGAGAATCGTAAATGATGGCGGCGCGCTGCGACCTGCCAAGGGCCGCTAAGCAATCCGCAGTCATCCGCTCGACTTGGATTTTCTCGCTTGGCTTGCGATCGGCACTGGGGTGCGCGGCGCGTTCGAGTAGAGTCAACGTTTCTTCGTTGGCTCCCGAGGAGATCGCAAGACGCGCTGCTTCCAAGTAACAAGCCGCCGCTTCCCGGAAACGCTCCGCCGACCAATAGTGTCCCGCCAAACGCGCCCAATTGGGAGGTGATTCGCTAGAGAGGATTCTGGCGAGCCGGTAGTGGCGGCGCTGCAGGCGGTCCTTGGGCAATTCCTGCAAAATCACGCGTCGGAAATTTTGGTGGGCAATCTCCACCTCAGATTCGCCACGGTGGGATTGAA
This sequence comes from Aureliella helgolandensis, assembly GCF_007752135.1. Classification (GTDB taxonomy): domain Bacteria; phylum Planctomycetota; class Planctomycetia; order Pirellulales; family Pirellulaceae; genus Aureliella; species Aureliella helgolandensis. Next base: position 29,643 of record NZ_CP036298.1, read on the forward strand.
TCCACTTTTGCGACCGGAGTAAATTCAACGCTTGCTGCAGATCGTGCGGCAGAATGCGAGTGACCATCTGCAATTGATGGAGCCCAAGAGCTTGACTGGATACGGCCAGGTATTGCAACACGACTTCAGCTTCCATGGTCAGCCCAGCAAATCGCCGTTGCAAAGCAATGCGACCAGCGGCCGTGTGCGAAGTGTCAGCGGGAGGGGCTGCGGTGGGCTGTACGGCCATCACATGCGGGTGGGCGAGTTCGTGTAGTAGGACCGGATTCCCCTCAGACCGAAGCGCGAGTTCTTGCAACAGGTGCGGAGCTAACGAGACGTCAGACTCCTCGGCCCATCTGCGGAGCAGCTCCAGGCGAGTTTCCATGGATAGAGGCGATAATTCGATGGCCTGCACTCCCTCCAGCGCAGAATCGGGACTTACATCGAAAAATTGCGAGGGTGGAATCGAAGGTTGAAGTTCATCCACGAAAACCAGCATGCCTTTGAATCGGGACTCAGGCCGTAGTAAATGCGACAGGGCGCGTCGGCTTTCGAGATCGGACCAATGCGCATCGTCGATGGTTAATACCATCGGACGCTCGCAACTCAAGTCCTCTAGCCAGAGCACCAGAGAACGCAGCGCCGCTTCCCGCGTTTCCGCATCGTGCGCGGACGGTGTAAAGGCGGCAGTTGGCTGCGGTGTGTCGTCAATCAATTGCGTAACCTGAGGCAGGAGCTTCCGAATGGATCCGACATGTTGCCGTAGCGACGGTTGCCAGCGTTCGGTGGGAATGCTGCGCAGAAGGATGGACAACTCTTGCAATAGGGAATTGAGCAAGCGAACCGGGGTATGGTCTTGGTGGTAACAACGCAGCGGCACAACTAGGTAATGCGTCGGATCGACCGTTTTAAGCCAGCGACGGAGCAATTCCGTTTTTCCGAGACCGGATTCACCGCGCAGTAGAATGCAGGCCGGGCGTTGGTGCATGGAGGTTTGTAGGGCCAGATCAAGAGCCTGCAATTCCTCGTCGCGGCCAGTAAAAGAGAGACCGCTCGATGGCTGAGACCCCACGGGAATGGTGCCCCCCAGGGCTTCGATGACTTGACTGCCCGACGGTCGGTCAGAAGCGACGTTGGATAACAAGCGGAAACACAGCTGCTGTAATTCTTCGGGGGCCTCCTTGAGACGCGATTCGAATTGTTCGACATCGAGATTGTAGGTTTTGTGATCCCCTGTAGCAGAGTCTTGCACTTGAATGGGAGGGTAGCTGTCGGTCATGACTTCATACATCATGACGCCAAAACTATACCAATCGCTAGCCGGACTTGGAAATTGTCGGTTTAGTAGCTCAGGTGCCATGTATTGCAACGTTCCCACCATGGGATTGTTGTCTCCGGTTCGGATGGCTAATCCTAAATCGAGTACCACAGCCCTACGACGCGGTGAGATCATGACATTCGAACTCTTGATGTCACAGTGCAGCACATCGTTCTGGTGGAGGTAGTGGGTGGCCGAGGCCGCTTGGCTCAGCACACTCTTTAGCCTTCTCCAACTCTTCGCGGCGTTCTGTGGCTGCCGTTTGAACCAGTCGCGGATGGTGTCGCCTTCTACCAGCTCCATCGAAAAATAGCGCAAGTCCCCATCGCTAAAGGCGTCGTAGAGCTGCACCAAATTCGGATGCGATAGGTGTGACAGCCAGCGGAACTCGGCAATGAAGCGGTCCACACTCCAGGCATCCGTGCGGCGCATGACTTTGACCGCTACCTGGGCGATGCTCCGCAAATCCAGTGCGGTATGGACAAACCCCATGCCTCCTTTGCCGATCATTTTGAGCAGCAGGAAGTACCCCAAATTCATGCGCAGTGGATCTAGGTGGATGGAGGCAGAGACCTGACTCTCTTTTACAGTCGAGTCGTTGTATTTTGCGCCACGCAACGGCTCGGCAGTCGGTTTCATGCCGCTCAGCCGATTCTCCGCCAATTCCAGGAGCTGGATGAGGCGGTCCTGCGGTTGCGCACAAAGCTGGACATACGATTCAGGATTGGGGGGCAACCGATCATGGCGCAGCCGCAGTGCATACTCGAGCAATACCAGACGGATCATCAGTTCGGAGTCCTGCGCCAACTCCGGGTATTGCATGGCGAACAGGTGCACCGATGGTCGAACGCGTTCGTCGTCGTCGAGCGACGGATCCAACCGACGGGTTAAATCCGTAGTCGGTGGGCGGTAGGCGTACTCCAGTTCGGCGGCGAGAAGCCGCGTAAGCAATTCTAAGCGTCGCTGCTCGTGGACTCGCTCTAGGTAAGCGGCGTAGGTCGCAGGCGCGAAACCCATCCAATTCCGACGGAACTCGTTTTCGATGTCAGCTAGATCGAGTTCCACGGTTATCGCCTCAGGAGTGGGGCCTCAGAAATAGGGGAGTGGGCCATTATGAGTGGTTGGGACGCGATGTAAAACAAGGTACTAGGCAAAATGACCAAATCGGCTGCCTTGGTGGGTTGGATTGACCATGCCGCCGCAATCGGAGCAGAGCGAGTCACTCGTCCACAGATTTAACCTGCTCCTACGCGGTTTCGGGCTCCCGCCTGGGGCGGCTCCACAGGAGTCTTCAGCCCTGCTCTATCCCTCTCTGGGGCCGCGTCAACCATTTTCGCCCCGCTCAATCCTCTCGCCACTCAGCAGCAGGAGTCCTTAGACGGGCGATCCACGAAAAGTGCGAAATGCTGGTATTGGAATCGGCATTGACCCTGATCGTTGCCAATGGCTACTGTTCGCCTGCACAGAGGCTTGTCTCATTTCTGCTGCGCAAGCTATGGCGACACACAACGATCCTGTTTCGCGCGGAAGGTAACGGCGATACGTCTTCAGAACACCCATGTAGTTCCTTATCAGCATGCCCAACGACTTCACCCGACCTAGCCAGCAACCGCGTACCACGCCCGGTGGATGGTTGCGCAGTTGGTGCCTTCTGGTGTGCGTCTACAGTGTTGCGATCGGCGGCGGTTGTGCTACGCAGCGCTTCCTCATTCATCGCGATGTGCCTGCCAATCCGCTCAATGCCCAGTTGGAGTTGTTGACGCGGTCGGGCCCGAAGATTACCTCACGGACCGATTCGGTACTCCGCCGCTACGCGCTCAGTGACTTGTATGAAACGGAACCCCGCCGGTGCTTGGAGGAAATGCAGTCGCTGCTCGAATCCGAAACCGAGGGAGAATTGGTTTACGGCGTTAGCGAACTGGCCTATATCTTGGGCAAGCGCCAGGAAAAGAATCATCACGAACCGGAAGCGCTCGATTTGTACGCGATTGCCGTTAGCAACGCCTACATGTACTTGTTTTCCAATGAATTCGATGTGGTCCGGAATCCCTACGATCCCCAATTTCGAGGCGCATGCGACCTCTACAACGAGTCGCTCGAAGCGACCCTGCGGCTCATCAATCGAGATGGACACCTGAAGCCGGGCTACAGCTACCAACTCACCACCGGCACCCAAACTTACGAAGTGCCCGTCCAGGTCCGCGGGAAGTGGGGGAACGCCGATTTCGAACGCTTCGAATTCGTAAGCGACTATGAGCTGGAGGGATTGCCCGCATCGGGGCTGACCTACGGATTGGGCGTTCCCTTGATCGCCGTCCGTAAGAAAGGGGATCCGTCCGACCCCCGCGAACAATACTATCCAGACGGCTTGAGCTTTCCCGTAACGGCGCTGCTGCGAGTGGTGAAACCGGGAAGTATGCCAGGCAGCGGCGCGGTTCGTCGGCATCATTGTGTCTTGGAATTGCACGATCCCCTAGACGCGGTCGATCTGTCACTCGCCGGACGCTTGGTCCCTCTGCAGACCGACCTGAGCACGTCGCTGGCCTATTTCCTCGATAGTGATCAATTTAGGGAAACGGACCAAGCCACGCTCGGATTGATTGACCCTCAGCGGTCGCAGAAGCATCGCGGCATCTTCATGCTCGAGCCCTTCGACCCGAAGCGTATTCCGGTCGTGATGGTCCACGGGCTTTGGTCCAGTCCCGTAACGTGGATGCCTATGTTCAACGATTTGCGGAGCTTTGCCAAGATTCGCGAAAATTACCAGTTCTGGTTCTACCAATACCCTACCGGCCAGCCCTTTTGGAGCAGTGCCACGCAGATGCGTGAAGACCTCACCGCACTGCGCCAGCAATTGGATCCCGACCACCGCTACCAGGCGCTGGATTACACGGTCCTAGTAGGGCATAGTATGGGCGGTCTCGTCAGTCGCATGCAGACGATCGACAGCGGGGATCAGTTCTGGCAAATTATGAGCGAAGAGCCCTTCGAAAAAATCAACGGAAATCCCGAGGCCTTGGCCAAATTGCATAAGGCGGCTTATTTTAAGGCCAGTCATGACATCAAACGTGTCGTGACGATTGGAACGCCGCACCGCGGCAGCGACTACGCCAACGATACGACACGTTGGTTGGGACGGAAATTGATTCGCTTGCCGACCATGATGGTTGCGACAACGCAAGACTTGGTCAACCAAAACCCAGGTGTTTTCCTGAATGCGGATTTGCTGATTAACAGCACGAGTATCGATTCCTTGAGTCCCGAATCGCCAGTCTTCCCAGTGATGTTGCGAGCGCCACGACCCGATTGGGTGACCTATCACAATATCATCGGGCTCAACCCGACACGGAGTTGGTTAGGCACCGAGAAGGAAGCGACCGGAGATGGAGTGGTAGAGTACGGGAGCGCTCACATGGATGATGTGGTGAGTGAAATCACCGTCAAATCGGAGCATCAGAATATTCATCGCCATCCCCAAGCGATTCTAGAGGTACGGCGTATTTTGCTTGAGCATCTCGATTCCGTCCAAGCGGAGTATCGAGTTGCACAGCGATTGGCCCAATTAGAAGCACAGCGGGCTTCCGAGCCTGTATTGGCAGCCAGTAGTGAACGGCGGGCTGCCACTCCTGGACTACCTCCCCTGGCTGATCCGCGTCCTCGGGCCGCCGTGGTGCAGGCGACCTACGCTCAAGAGTAACGCGTTCAAGGGCAATTTGTGCAGACAAAGGGAGAGTTTCTTCCCAGTCCTTGTTAAACTTGAATGTTCTGGGACGGCTGACTGCTTCAGCTCCCACTCCCCTGCCCTACCCCGCTCCACATCCTTGGTCGAGAGGTGGGCTGCCGCTGTTCATCCCCAATCTGCTGCTCGAAGTATGGCTAAGTCACGCATAGGACCCTTCGCGCTTGAGGCGCCACTCTCCCGGGCGGGGTCGAGTGGCCAAGTGTTCCGCGGAATTCATTTGCAGCAAAAGAAGCTGGCGGCCCTACGCATCTTTTCCATTCCACTGGGGATGACCCCCGAGTCGCGCGAGGCCTTTGCCAGCCAATTGGAACAACTCAAACAACTGCGACATCCGGGGATTGTGCGTTGTTATGGTGGTGGCTTCGATACGCGGAGTGCCTTTCTTGCCTATGAACTGGTGGATGGTGAATCGCTAGCGGCGACCTTAAATCGCCGTGAGCGGCTACCCTGGGAGACAGCGCTGGACTACTGCCAACAAATGGCAGAAGGGCTGCAATATGCCCATCAAATGGGTTGGATTCATGGACGGTTGCGTCCCGAGAAAATCCTCGTTTCACGGGAGGGAAAGATCAAGATTGGCGATTGGCGGCGGGCGGCGATCACCTCGATGATTAGCGCAGGGCCACCGCAGCGGGAACAGTTGCAGTATGCTGCACCGGAGAGCTTTGATGGAGCCGTCGCCGATGAGAAGAGCGATCTCTATGCCTTGGGTGCAATCCTGGTCACCATGTTGACCGGACATCCTCCCTATGACGCTCCCGATACCCCGACGTTGATTCATCGCATTCAACACGATCCCATCCCCAATGTCAGCGCCTCCGTGCTCGACTGCCCAGTGTGGCTCAACGCAATTGCAGAGCAACTGTTGGCTAAGGATCCACGTCAGCGGATTTTCAGCGCCACTGCCCTGCAACTGGCTCTCAAGGAAGCTCAGCGTCGGCAGTCCGAAGGGGTCGGCGTCTTGCAGCACGCCACCGCAGGTTTTAGTCCCCTCAAGCTCAAAACCGACCGAGACGAGGCGGAGAAGGTCCTGGGGATTAAACCCAAAAAGGCCAAGAAGGTCAGCGAAGAGTCGTTTCTGGAACAGCCCTGGGTCCTGATTACTGCCCTAATCATGGCGCTCTGTGCGGCCGTTTGGTTCATGTTGCCTCTCAGCGAAAAAGCTTTGCGACAGCGGGCTGAAACGATGCTCGCGAGCCAGGAATGGACCGAATGGAATGATGCGCGTGACGGCTACCTGGTTGAATTGATCGATCGCTTCCCCGAGGGGAGCAACGCCGAATGGGCGGCAGAAAAAATCGAATGGGTCAATGGACGCGAGGCTGAAAGACGACTGGAACGCGATGAACGCTTGGGCAGAAGGGATGATTGGACTCAGGCGCAAATCCAATATGCCGAAGCTCGTAAGTTTGAGCGTTTTGGAGATCTAGCCACCGCCTTCGACAAGTACCGAGCCATCTTGCGTCTCTTCAGGGGGCGTGCCGATGATCAACCCATCCTCTTTTTAGCCAGCGAAGGGATTGCTCGAATTCGCCAAGCAGGCACGCAGAACAATGCCTTGCAGCAACTCCTGTTCGATAAGCTTGCCGAGGCTCAGGCCGCCTACGATCGCGCCAATCTGGCCCAGTCCAAAATGATTCTCGAATCGATCCTCGAACTCTATGCCGACAATCAAGAAGTCGCTCCTCTGGTAGAGCAAGCCCAGCAAAAGCTCTCTGCAATCGGACGCAAATAGAGCAACAGCCACTCAAGCGGAGTGTCTCAATCCCAAGCCGCCGCGTAACGGCTGGTGGATGGAAGAGTGTGTTTAACTCTGCTGGGAAGGTAGTATCGCGGAGTGCCCTGGTGGTGTAACTGATTTTCCTTGCTTACTGGGCTGTTGATTTAATAGCAATTTGAATTTTAACGCGGAGGTTGCGTCGCAAACTGCCTTGTAGCGGCAACTATCTTTCCTTGCTCACGCAGCGGGTTACTATTTCGACAGCCCGTGACGCGGCGGGTTACTATGCCCGTTACGCTGCGGGTTGCGATTTTGGGAAGCGGGTCGGGTCGGTCGGGACTGTTGCTGCTACCGCCCAATGCAGGGTGCGCATTGGGCGTTTGCACCGAAAATACAATCCGCCCGACCGGCAAGGGGAAAGCCGCCGGCCATGCGGGATGCCCGTTATTCCAGAGATGCTGTGCCCTGATGCAACGTAGTGCAGCAGCACTAGGGCTGCAAGCGACGCGCAATCGCTTCTACCGGTAGCGGCGTGATGGTGGGATTACCCACGATGTCGGTCCGCAAAATATCGTCCGGACGCATCTCTTCGGTCGCTGGCTGGTATTGCACGATGTAGGCGCCCACTTGCAGGTAGTTTTCCTGGTAGACCGGTGGCCAGAACTCTTCACTGCGATTGCTGAGTGTGCGGGCCAGTAGTCGCGTGGCACGACCGCTGAATCCACTCAATACCATTTCTAAGCGCCCCAAGGACTCGCGGTAGATGTAGAACACCAACGCCGTATCTTGGCCGCCAGCGTAAGCCCAGCTACCATCGGCCTTCTCGTAATAGATGCCTGGTTCATCCGCCGCTTCAGTCTCACTCAGACGCATGCCAGCCGATGCGCTAGGAATGTGAGGATCATGATCGCGGTAGCGCAAGAAGAACGGACAACCTCGATCCGAAGCGGTCTTGACCGAGTCTTGAGACTTGAAGGGCTCTAATTGGAATGTATCGGCAATCACCATTTCGACCACGGGGTTGCTCTTGACGCTCCCCAGGCAGATCAAGGCCTTGTCTCCTGCGGAGGCAACAAAGTCGTTGTGTACCTTGCTAGAGCGGGCGATGGCCTCTTCGGCTTCGACATTCCCTGGGCTCCATACCAGCGTTTGCTTCAGCAATTCGGGGTGGGTGGGGATCTCTCGCGATTCCACACCTGTCTCCTCAGGTGAACGAGTTAGTTTATCGGTTCCCCCCAGAGTCGTCACGCCGTTGAGGACTTCACCCAACAGGACGGCATCGGATGCGACCACCCAAGCGGTCTCAGGTGCATCTTGGGAGTCTGGGCGGCGAACCCCCAGGCAGATTTCAAGCTTGCGACGCCGTGCGACGACTTCCCAAAAATGCTCTGGCTTGACTGCGAATAATGCGCCTGGCAACTGATCACCGGAGGCGTAGCCATGCTCCACTAGGTAATCGCACAGCCGCGATAGTGCTTCGAGCGGAATGTACTTGGCCTCATTTTTGAGCAAGGAAGCGACTTGGTGGCGATCAAGACCGGTGTACTCCACGATCGCTTTGATCGTTCCAGGCCGTTTGCGTCGATCTGGTGTGTGCCCAAGCAATTCTGCTAGTCGAAATTCGTAGCGCATGGAAAGAGAAACTCGCAAATGAGAAAAGAGTGGAGGTTACTTCTACAATGAGCGTAGATTTGGAGTGCCTAATGTAAGATTAGGCACCCTAGCAGCGATTTTCCACCCCTGGTGCACGGAATTCTGGTCAAAATCGTCCGAAAGTTGAAGAATTTGCCCTTAGAGTCGATTTTTTGGTCTGGGAAACCCGCAACTCTACGATCCGAGGGTCTGCGCTAAGATCGATTTGGCTTCCGCTGCCTGCGTCGTCCCCTCCACAACCGTGCGGCCACCCTTGAAGATGGTTAGCGTATGATTGCGGAGGGTGAGTCGCACAAAGAAGGCATTCTGCGTTACCGGGCCGACCAATTGCAAGCGTTCCGCGATGGTTGCCAAAGGACTGCGGTTGAGAGTGGGGCTCTCGATCTGCACAGCATTCTTGCCGCACAGCACGGTAGTTTCGGTGCGAATCTGGCCACTAAGAAATGGAAACTCTCGCGTTTGGCAGGTCGGACAATGGGCATTGGGTTCCAAGCGTACGATGCGTGCGCTGGTATCCCAAGCGTCCAGCACGATCAACCCACGGCTGACGGCAGAGGCGTTGCCGCTCAAGACCTTCAGCGCCTCGGTGGCTTGCCAGCAGGCGATCAGGCCGACTGCGGTTCCTAGCACGCCAGCCGAATCGCAGGTTTCGAGTGCCTCGCGAGAGGGGAGCTCGGGCAGCAAGCAGCGGAAGCAAGCGGTGGCCCCCGGTACGATACTCAACACCTGTCCGCTGGCTCCCAAGCAACCGCCATGGATCCACGGGACTCCCCGTTGAATGCAAAAGTCGTTCAGCAGGAAACGGGTTTCGAAATTGTCGGTGCCGTCGAGCACGATGTCGCAGTCGGCGGCTAGGTTGGCAATGTTGGCACAGGTCACATCCTCGACGATCGGCTCGAGGGTGATGTGGCTGTTGTAGCGAGCCAGTTCGCGAGCGGCGGCCACAGCCTTGGGCTGTCTGTTGGCCGCATCCTCCTCCGTGAACAGACCTTGCCGCTGGAGATTGCTCACTTCGACCCAATCGCGATCGACGATTCGCAGGTGTCCCACTCCAGCCCGCGCCAGTCGTTCGGCGATCGTTGAGCCCAAGGCGCCGCAACCACAGATCAAGGCGCGACTTTTTCCGATTGCCAATTGCCCCGCCTCCCCCACCGGGGCGAAACGGATTTGACGCGAGTATCTCGACTCATCGGAGGATGGCATGCAAATGGCTTAATCGGTTGGATGCGGCACAACGGAATGGGAAGAGAACCACGCGCAATTGGGCGGGGACATCTTCTGCTGCTGCGAGAAATTGCCGGGAGCAACGGTTCCCCACACAAGCTACATCGCAAGATACAAGGCCCAGCCCGTTCTGCCAAGACTTTGGAAGCGTCTACAGCCGGGCGGACTGGCGAATGTCCGAGTGCGCACTGGGCGGTGGCTGACGCGTTGGTGAGCCTGAAAGAATTGGGGAAGCGATTTTGGCTGGGTCTATAAATGGCCTAAGGGAGGAAAAGCTCTGGCACTTTTCCTCCCTCAGTCCCCCCTGGTATTTGCTGCACCTGCGAGTTATCGGACTCGCGACCCCTTGAGCTCTAGGTTTCCCCAGAAAACATTTTCCGCTCGCATAATATGGAACTTGGGCGATTCGGCCGAGCGAAACTCGGGAGACTTTAAGATCCAAGCCAAATCGTCCCACACCGGAGTCTGCCAATCCAACAGACCCACCAGGATATCACCAGGTTGAATCTGAGCATTGAAGGCAGGACTGCCGTGCTTGACCGACGTTACTCGCATGCCACCTTTGTACGTCGCATCGATGCGTCGTACTTGCTGGGCATTGGCCGTTTCAAGTCGCACACCAATTTGCTCGTACACCGTGTCTTGGACCGTATTGGTCGAAGTCAGCTGAGCCCGAACTGCCCCTCGTGCATCGAGTTTCAAATCGGTCTTCAGTTTGGAACCGTCGCGTTCGGCTTCGACCTGGACGGTCGAGCCTGCATTCTGACCCAAAAGTGCTAATTCAAAGTCGAGGCGATTGTTGACCGGCCGATTGTTGACTGCCGTGATCACATCACCGGTCAGTAGCTCTTGGGTGGAGCCACTTGCGACGGTGACTTGGCCACGCCCCGATTCGTATCCGGTTTTCACCGCAATTGGACTTTCAAAAGTCCCGCGGCGATACTGGGCGATCATCTCCGCCGCCACATCGATCGCACGATCGACTGGGATGGCAAATCCAATCCCTTGGGCACCAATTCGGACTGCTGCATTGATCCCGATCATGTCGCCATGAGCGTTGAGCAACGGTCCGCCAGAATTGCCTGGATTAATGCCGGCATCGGTCTGAATCAGGTTGGGATAGTCATCCACGCCATTGACTGGGACGTCACGTTTGATGGCGCTGATAATCCCTTCGGTTACGGTATGGTGGTAGCCGTAGGGATTGCCAATCGCAATCACAGGTTCGCCTAGCATCAGGTCCGACGACGTTCCGCAGCGGACTACCGGAAACGGCTTGCTCGAGTCAATTTTGACTAAAGCCAAGTCGGTGTCGGGATCCCGAGCAATGAGTCGACCGATAAATTGGCGACCATTATGCAAGGTCACCTCGATCCGGCCCACATCTTGAACGACGTGTTGGTTGGTAAGAATGTAGCCCCGTTCGTCAATAATGACGCCGGCGCCCATTCCGTTGACTTGCTGCGAATCACCAGCGCGAGCTGGGTTCGCAGGCTTTTTGCCCTCGATATTCACGACGGCCGGCTCTGCTGCTTGGACCGCACGTACCGTGGTGGTAAGTCGGAGCGAGTCAACATCGTCAGCCCATGACCATTGAGGCGATATCGTGAGGCTTAGACCTAGGCCGATGGAGGCCAGTGGTCGGAGCCAGGAGCAGATCGTTTGATTCTGCGTCATAGACACCCTTCCGAGCGGGAATCCGGTTGGGGACGAAACGAGCAAGATTGGGTCCGCTCCATAACGCCACTATGGCCAGCGCGCCCCCGTTAGGCCGCTTGGCATGCAGAGAGAATCGGTCGAATCGCTTGTGCGGCTTAAAGCGACAATTTTGAACCGGAATCGCTCGCCCAAATTATCAACCTGTTGATCTGGGCTGAGTTTGTCGCGTGCGGCGCTCTTGCGGATTTTGCGGCCACTCTTGGCGGAGAGCCGCCAGAATCGAGGGTAGGGCCGTATTCCTCACGAGCCGGATCGTTTCTCAGTCCTTCTCCAGGTTTCGAAAGCACGTGGCTAGCACTTTGCCAGCAGGCTTCTCAGCATCGTGCCCTGCCCTCACCCGTTGGCCGATCAGCTACCTCGGTATGCTTGGAGATGCATCCCGCAGCGGGAGGTTGGTCTGGATGGCCTTGTGAGGATCCAGGCGCTCACGCTTATCCCACAGGCAAATGCTAGCACTAGGCACCTTGCCGGTCCGATGAAGAGGAGGACTAGCCAGGTTCGTGCCGGGCCTGCGGGGACGCTTCCGAATAATCAGAACGGGCAGCCGAACTTAGGTCGGGCGTGCGCGATCGTCGAAGTCTCGAATGTAGCTCCGCAACCGCTCCAACTCGTCGGTGGTGTCCTTCAAGCGAAGCATATTTTCGACGCGCTTCTGAAACTCAATCTTGTTGATAGGCTTCGTTAGAAAGTCATCCGTCCCGGCCTTCACCGCGCGTTCAATATCACCCAGCTCGTTCAGAGCGGTGACCATCAGGATCATGACTTTGCTGGTCTTGGAGGACTGCTTGAGCTGCTGGCAGACCTCAAACCCGCTCAACTTGGGCATCATTACGTCCAGCAGGAGTAGGTCCGGCTGGAATGAAGCCACTTTGGCCAACGTATCCTCTCCATCGACGGCCAATTCAATTTCGCAATCGAAAACCGCTAGGTAGGCCTCCAGCAATTCGCGATTGGCAGCATTGTCGTCGGCGATCAAGATGCGATTGGTTTCGGATTCAGGCACGCGTTCTATCTCCTCAGACGCAGTGATTGCGGAAGCTCAGCCAAGTGTCAAAAATCATACGTTGGCGGATGCCGATGGAACTGGAAAACTTTGGCATAGCGTCCGGATTTCCTCTCGAATCGAGAGGTGCTGTTTCTCGTCGTCCGCGTGGCGTAGGGTTTGGCTGATCCACCGAGCGACGGACTTCATTTCGGTCGGTCCCATGCCGCGAGTCGTCAACGCGGGTGTACCGATGCGAATGCCACTCGGATCCATCGGCTTGCGGGAATCGAACGGAATCATATTCATATTCACGGTGATGCCACAGTTGTCGAGTGCTTTTTCAGCCTGCTTTCCTCCCAGCCCGATACTGGTGACGTCAACGAGCATCAGGTGATTGTCGGTACCCCCACTGATCAATCGCAGACCGTCGCGCATCAGTTCTTCGGCTAGGGTTTTGGCATTGTCGATCACCGCTTGGCCATAGGCTCGGAAATCCGATTGCAAGGCCTCGCCAAAGCAAATGGCTTTGCCAGCTACCGCATGCATGAGGGGGCCCCCCTGCAGACCCGGAAAAACGGCACTATTAATCGATTTGATATTCTCTTGCTTGCACAATACGAGACCCGCCCGTGGTCCACGGAGCGTCTTGTGCGTGGTGGTGGTCACGTAATCGGAGACAGGCACCGGATTGTCATGCACTCCAGCGGCGACCAAGCCAGCATAATGGGCCATGTCGGCCATTAGTTTTGCACCACAGTCCTTGGCAATTTCAGCGAAGCGAGCGTGTGGAATCTCCCGCGGATAGGCGCTTGCCCCCGCGACGATCAATTTTGGTTTGTGCTCTCGGGCCAGGCGTGCCAGTTGATCGAAATCGATGCGGTGAGTCTGCGGATCGACTCCATAGGGAATGAATTTGTACAATTTTCCCGAGATATTGAGATGCATGCCGTGAGTCAAATGCCCGCCTTGGGCTAAATCAAGGCCCAAAACGGTGTCCCCAGGCTGCAGGCACGCGAGGTAGACCGCCATGTTGGCCTGCGATCCGCTGTGGGGTTGCACGTTGGCCGCTTCCGCCCCAAACAATTGGCATGCACGTTGGATCGCCAACCGCTCGATGACGTCGACATGTTCGCATCCACCGTAGTAGCGACGCCCAGGATAACCCTCCGCGTATTTGTTCGTCAGAATGCTGCCAGTGGCTTGCATGATGGCTGGAGAAGTGTAGTTCTCACTCGCAATCATTTCCAAGCCGTCTTGTTGACGTTGGTATTCTGCATCGATGGCTGCCCATACGTCAGGATCCTGGGTGGCGATCATGTTCATAGATTTTTTAGCTTGTAGTTGTTTATGGGGGGAGGGATGCGCGCTGGGTTAAACTTAGATTGTCGATCGCGCACCACGAATCGTCAACGACATATGGCAACCATAGCACATCAAACTCCCCTCTATTTCAAGACCCAGCATTGCAGAGGTTGGGCAGTGGGAGGACTTCGCATCGCTGCGGAGTGTCTGGGCAGGCCTCTGGAGATGAGTCACCGAGCTGGGGGATGGGGCCGTCCGAGCGTGCTGTCTGGTGGGCAGGCCGCCCGGGGAGTCCCCTCAGCATGGCAGCGCGGGCTTGGGGCGGCTCGGCAGGCACGCTCCGCTCAGTCGGCCTGTCGCACCGTCGCCCCCCGTCGCAGCACTCCTCCCGCTGGAGTGCGATGGACTGCTCAACCTTGGGTGGCGGAGCGGTGCAGCAGTTCGGCTAGCGCACCGGCCGCTTACCGCTGCCGAACAAGCGAGATCTAGCCGCGGACTCCATTTAGCCGCGAATTCGAGTTAGCCGCGAACTCGTGGCCGAACGCGGGAGCTGCGTCCCTCCGTGGTGTCCGCATGGGACTTGGGAGTGGGGACCGTACCGTTGGCACCGCTCTTCGGTGCGTGGGCAAGCGCAGGTTGGGAGTAGTGCAACTGCATTTGCGGGAATGGAATTTCAATACCGTGTTGATCCAACTTGTGTTTGATTTCGCAGGTCAACGCTTCCTTTACGGCGAAGAAATTCGGGGTCGCCGTCCACACGCGCACTGTCCAGTCCACGGAGCTTGCACCTAAGTTGGAGAGCAGAATTTGATAGCCTCTCCCCTCCCCTAATACAATTTTCTCGGCCAACGACTCCGCGGCGCTCGTGAGTACCGCGCGCGTTGCATCGAGGCTTGCCGCATAAGCCACGCCAACCACCACGTCGACGCGGCGTTCCTTGTGGTAGGAGACGTTTTCGATGGTGGCCCCGGCAATGGAACTGTTCGGTACGATCAGCCGACGATTGTCAGGGGTATCAAACGTGGTCGTGAACAGGTCGATTTCATTGACTTTACCGGTGACTCCGCCAGCGGTAATGACATCACCAACCTTGAATGGTCGAAAGACGAGCAACAGAATGCCCGACGCAAAATTGCTGAGCGTTCCCTGAAAGGCCAGGCCGATTGCGAACCCAGCTGCAGCCATGATGGCAGCAAAGCTGGTGATGCTAAAGCCCGCCGTTTGCAGGATGGCCAAGCCAGCGACCACCATGATGCTGTAAAAGGTAAATTTGCCAGCAAAACGTCCCAGCGTCTTGTCGACTTGCTTGCACAGTCCCTGCGCTATCCACCGCGAAACGAGTTTTGCGACGAAGTAGGTCACGACCAAGGCGAGTAGAGCCAGCCCAGCTGGCAAGACGACTTTCAACAGTAGGTGCGAGGTCGCTTCACTGTACTCGCCCCTCATGACACCATTGATCGCATGCAGCACGTCGTGGGACATGTCCGGTGCTGCAGAATCAGTGGGCGGAATCCCAGCGGCACTGGGGTCGACTGAAATGAGCGATTCCGATTCTACGGGAGTTGTTTCATCCATGGTTGCGTCTCGGGGCTTACGAATATGATTAGATTAGGATAGACAAAGTCTCGTAACCTGTTTTCAGACGAGCATTCATTGCCTGCTCTTTGAAAGAGTCGTCGAGAGTACACTTTTAGCCCTTCTGGCTGAACACCAATTCTCAAGACAGCCCTTCCGGGGCGGCGGTGGGGTACCTAGGCGAATTGCGATGGGGACAATCGAATGAGCACGCTATTCGAGCAAATTCAATCCTCGGTTCGGGATGCTCTCGAGGAGTTGCTAAGCAATGAGAATTACCGTACCTACGACGGCCACCACTGCGCTCAACTGCGCAACGAATTAGGGCAACTCAGCGGCGGCAGGGATGTGTTGTTGACCAGCAGTGGCTCGGCAGCTTTGGAGCTGGCACTGCGAGCGCGAGGCATTGGTGCTGGGGATCGAGTCCTGCTTTCGGCCTACGACTATCCCGGGAATTTTTGGGCGATAGAGCGCGTTGGCGCGCGGCCGGTGCTGTTAGATGTCGAACCGGCTGGCTGGCGCGTCGATTCCTCCGCCGTTGAACGAGCCGTTCAAGATGCAAGCTCCCCCGCCCCCAAAGCCCTAGTTGCTTCGCACCTGCATGGGCAGCTGCAAAGGATGGACGCATTGCGAGAGCGGTGTGATCAGAGTGGCATCTTTCTCATTGAAGATGCCTGCCAAGCTCCGGGCGCCGACGTAAATGGGCTGCCCGCTGGTGCGCAGGGGCATGCTAGCATCTATAGTTTCGGAGGCAGCAAGGTGCTCTCGGCTGGCAGGGGCGGCGCCTTGCTCACGTCCGATCCCGCGATGGGGCAACGCGTGAAGCTGGCGGCAGGAGCTGGAAGCGGCGCGTACGAACTGAGTGAGGTCCAAGCTGCGCTGGTGCTGGCACAGCTGCCTTGGCTTGAGCAGATCAATCAAGCCTGCCGCGTATTTTTTGGTGACCTGCTAAAATCTTTAGCTAGCACTCACCTTATCGCACCTTGGGAGGCGATGGTGGGCCGCACAGCTTTTTACCAAGCTGGATTTTTAATAGCCAGCTGCCCAATCGGTGTGATTGAAAATCAATCATTGGGGCAGAAAATCGCCCAACTCCAAGCGAGGGGCATACCGGCGGGAAACGGGTTTGCTGGCTTTCATCGCCGCTCACTGCGGCGTTGCGAGCGGATTGGCGCGCTCACCTGTGCGGCAGACATTGCGTCGCGCACCTGGACGCTGCACCACGGAGTCGCGTTGCACGGGAAGTGGGCCGCCCAAGAGGTCGCCGCCCATATCGATCAGGTTATGTCGGAAGCCTAGCGGTAACTTAAAAAAAGGAGGCAGCTCCAGCCTGTCGCTTGATTCACACCGACCGGGACAGACGCGTTGGACACGCGGTGCCGAGTCTTGCGAACGACATCGAGTCTTGAAGACTACGCAGTCGTGTGAACCGCTGAGCATTGCAGGAGCTGCTGAGATCAGCCTACATCGCTTGCTTTTCTAGCCCTAACAGACCTAGCGCCTCGATATCGACAGTGACCGTGCGGCCTCGATTCATGGAAACTACGTCCGGCTCTGGATTGGTGGTCTCTTTCTGAGCCAACTCTCCACGGAAGATTTTTACATCCCCGGGGGCTTCAATCCCTAACGTGACGCGATTCCCTGAGATCCTGGAGACAACCAAAGTAATGTTGTCACCGATGACCAGCTTCTCACCCTCTTTGCGACTTAGTACCAACATGAGTGTGTCCTCCTTGAAGACTTGTTGTTGTGGCCTTGAGCAATCTCCCAAACCAGGAAATCGTTGCTTTCAGACCAATCTTGGTAAATGCATTCCATTTGAGTCAGATTGACTTAACACCAAGGACTCCTTTCGAATCCGCAAATTTCGCGCCATTTCCGAAAAAAACTAAAGTTTGTGACTTTTCTCCTTCTATTACGACGCTGCTCGCCTCTAAGTTGTTCCCCAGCCCCTTTATTTCTAACAAGTGTGTTTGCTAGCAATCTTCCTTAAGCCAGCGGCGGTCTTCAAAACGCAACAAATGACTCATTCTGAGACAGGCTACCGTAGAGTTCAGCTCCAACGCGCCTCGCTCCGATCCAGCCATACATGCTGCCTACCCTCAAAGACGCATTTCCGTCGCAGAACTTACAGCTTCTTGAGGAAAAAAAGGAAAATGGGGAAAGTTTCCCTGAATAGCGTCCTCCAGTCGGCTGAAATCAATGCCAGCAGCGTTCTCCAGGGACCTTTCCCAACACGCTGTTCCTGATACTTAGTTCGACTTTCGCACTTTTAAGCCCTTTGCTAGCAAATGGTTGTGAAGAAACTGGCCCCCGGGTTGCAGGCTTTCGCCTGTGTTAACTAACCCAAACAAGGAGGCCACTTTCAATGGACATTGCAACATCTTTCATGCCACTTCTGCAAGTCTTTACTGCCGCGATGACTGAGCCAACCGCACAGTCCTTCAAGCAATTCGTCGCAGGATGGATCTTCGCACCTCGCAGGAATATCACTGGGGCGCTTCGAGCGATTGATCCCACCAAACATCACAGCGCCTATCACCGTATCTTTGCCGGAGCGAGGTGGTCAATCGACCAAGTGGGACTGGCAATGTTCGATCTCGTCGTCAAGCTCACCGATCAGCAACATTGCTATCTTGTCGGCGACGATACCCTGATTCACAAGACAGGCTTGAAAATCTACGGCACAGGGATGCACCGGGATGCCAGCCAAAGTTCCAGTGGCTTCACGTCGTTTCGCTGGGGCCACTGCTGGGTCGTACTGTGTGTCTTAGTCCCTTCACGAAAAGATCCGACGCGAAAGTACGCGATCCCGGTTTTGATGAGGCTCTATCTGAACACCAAGACCAACAAAAAGCTACGTCGCAAGCATCGCAAGAAGACCGACTTAATGCTCGAGATGATCCAACTGTTGACCCAGCATGCGGGCGAGAAATCCCTGCATTTCCTGGGTGACTCGGCTTACACCGGTGGTCGCATGCTGGAGCAAATCCCCAGCGGCATGCATGTCACCGGTCGCATTGGCAAAGACGCCAGACTCTGTGAAGGTCCACGACCCAAGAAACCCGGGCGAGGCCGTCCACCACGACGTGGACCGGTGCTGCCCAAGCCGACCGAGATGTTAGCGACCAAGGGACTTCGTCGTACCACGATCAACCTGTACAGCCAATCGAGCTTTCATGTTCGGATCACGTCGGTGGTCTGCCGGTTGTACCTTGCCCCTGAACGAGAAGTCAAAGTGGTCGCGGTGGAGCACCTTCGCGGCGGGCGGGGAATCGAAGTTTTCTACAGCACCAATGTCAACTTGAGCGAAGAAGAAATCTTGCAGCGGTTCTCTTTTCGTTGGCCGGTCGAGACGACGTTCCAAGAAGCCAAGGGTCACCTCGGTCTGGGCGAACCGCAGAACCGAGTCCGCGCAGCGGTTCGCCGCACGACGCCATCAATGTTCTATCTGTATGGTCTGATTGTGTTGTGGCACGAACACGTCCGGCCAGAGCCTGGTCCATTCATACGAATGTGGCGTGGCAAACGCCATGCATCGTTCGCGGATATGCTCGCGACGCTGCGTCGCGATTCAGTCGAGGAAACACGACAATCTATTTTCTCAGCCGGTCGTTTACCGCCAGCGGCTCAGAAATTAATCAAGCCCCTGGAAGTTCTGCTGTCACTCGCAGCTTAAAAGTGCGAAAGTCGAACTTAGGGCCGTCGGGACAATTAAGTGTCGCCAGATCGCTCCGCCGATCGGCATTTTCCCAAACGAACCGGCGGAGCGGTTCGGCGACTATCCGCCAATCATGGTTCCGAAGGTCCTTAGCGTTGACTAGGGACAATTGCTTCATCCCATATTCGTTTTCGGGGGCGGTGAGGCACCGGCCAGGCCGGTGTTTTTCACCGCGGCCAACTTGCGCGTTCGACCACGCTGGCTTTGCTAAAGTCTGGCAGCTCGCTAGACGGGCTGTTGATTTAATAGCAATTTGAATTTTAACGTGGAGGTCACGTCCTTAATTGCCTTGAAGCGGAGGTTATCTTTCCTTGCTCACGCAGCGGGTTACTATTTCGACAGCCCGTAGAGCCCCAGGATGGCTGGAGCGCAGGGACTTGTTGGTTCAGAGTCACGAGCGCAGAGGGCCAGCTGCAAACACTGCCGAGGCTTGGACTCCACAGGCAGGGCCACGCCGCCCGAGCATGTAACCCACAAGTGGGGACGCAATGCGACGTCCCCCGCGTGTGTCCCCTTCTTGGTGTGCCCCATCTTGGTGTGCCCCATCTTGGTGTGCCCCATCTTGGTGTGCCCCATCTTGGTGTGTTAGGAGTCTGCCATTCGCAGCGGTGAGGAGTGCAAGAACGGCTGCCCTCCTCTGCCGCGAAGCCCGTTGATGGTCGCCCGCAGTGACTAGGACGCAGTGACAAACCTGGAAAATCTGAGCCTTTACCGGCCTATTCCAGGAGTGGTTGGGACGATCGGCGATGGAATGTAGCGACTGCAGTGGTTGTGACGAGTGTGGAAGGTTTGGTTGTGGAATGCGACTGGGCGGTCTGCGGTGAAGGCGTCGTGTGGGTGGTTCGTGTGCAATAGTTGAGTGCCCAGATGGTAGTCAGTCACATTCAAAGGATCTGTAACGTGCCAACTCTGCAAAGCCTCCCACGATCTGGGACCTGGGAGTGCCTCCAAAATTCTCGGAATGAGGCGGCGATCGCTACGCTCTCCACCGGTTTGGCGTCGCAAAACGGCCCCCTCCGACTGTCTTGCCTCAAGACTCTTTCGCGGCGCTCCGAACCTCAGGCACGGCTTGCGATTTTGAGCAATTGGGAGCATTTCGGGGCAGAGGATCGCGAGTATCTACGTACGATTTCCCAACGCTTCGTCGAAGTCGCCGAACGACTCTTACGCACCGGAACCGTCACCGAAAAACAAATCGCCTTAGACGTTATTCTAGATTTGGAATTGGCAGACGCCATTGAACCGGTTCTACACTGTGTGCTCGACTCCCAGCACGCGCTGCAGGAGCAAGCGGTTAAGACCTTGCACCAACTCTGCGAGCATTGGGGATTGCTAGCTCGGACCGGCAAAATCGTACCAGGTCGAACCCATGTACTAGATCGGCTCTACGCGCATCTCATCAACTACGCCGAGCACAAAAATGGAGATTTGGTAGGGGCTTGGCTGAGGCTTGCGCATTGGGATGATGCCTATCACCGCGGCTTTGTGTCGGATCCTTGGCACGACGCTTATCAATGCATGTTGTTGCAATTGCGAGAGAGTCGTCATCCTTCGATATTGCAGTTGTTGGCTGGTTATGTGCATCGCCATAGTACGCCGGCCGGTGTGCTCAAAATTTTGATGGAACGCACCGAGCCCGAGCTTGCCTACCAGATAGCGCAGCTGATCGACGATCGCACCTTGGGCCCGACCCTCCGGCGCCTGCGGGAGCTGCCGCAGTTTCCCTGCTTTTTAGGGGGAACTGTTTGTGAGCTCGAAGCCAGCCAGCTCGTCGAGCGCCGACGGTATTTGTTACTTGCCGCGACATCGGATGAACTTGAGCCGGTGTTGAAAGCTGCGCTAGAGCTATCCAAAATTGGGAGCTCGAGTGGTCGCACCACGGCGGCAGAAATGCTGAGTCACTGCAAGCAGCATTCGCTGGAAGATCTCGTAGCGAAGATTCAGGTCGCGGGCTTGAAGCACTGGCCTGAACCGCAGATTGACGAGTTGTTGGTAGAAGCGGCAGCCTGGGTGCACAGTCCGTCCCAGCCGCTCAAGGGTGCTGCGGTGGAGTTCTTTGTCGACTTTACACTCAAGCGATTGCTGCAAGAGGCCCGCCGGTGGCCGACGCAGATGTCCAAGGCCATGGCAAGCGTGGTAAAGGTCATTGAGCGAGATGTGGAGGAGACGCTGTGTGAGGAATTGCAAAGCCCAGCACCGAAGCGTCGCTTGGCAGCTTTGCAGGTAACTCAAATCCTAGGGGCGATTGAGGTTGTGAGTCACGAGTTGCTACCGTTGCTCCACGATCCACGCCTGGAGGTTCGCGTCCGGATGATCGATGTGCTCAGCGCTCTGGGGTTCGAGGAATTGGAGACGCTGCTTCCAAAATTGCTCGACGATGCGAGCACGGATATTCAAGATGCTGCACGCAGGGCAGAGCGACGTTTGACGCGGTCCAAGCCGCGCCCACCGCAGAGCGCGGCAGGCATCTCCTCATAGAAATTAGCAGTCGAGGGTTGGCAATATGCCACTGATCAATGTATTTGCCGGGCAGGCGTTCTGCCTCATCGCAGAGGGGCGCGTGGCAGCGCTCCGCGCAGGGTTTCAAATGCAGGAAACAAAGAGTTTGACGATTGGTCTTGTTTTGATTGCCGCATCCTTTACGGTCATTCTAGCCACGGCGCTGCTGTACTGGTTCATCCAGCGGAGAGCGGCAAAGCGGTTTTGCAGTCCTAAGAAGCTGTTCCGCGAACTGTGCCGCGTGCATCACTTCAGTTTTCCACAGCGAAGGCTGCTGGCTCAGCTCGTGAAAGTGGGAGGCGTCAGCGATCCGAATCTGTTGTTCATCGATTCTCGGCTGTGGATTCTTGATCCCTCCAAGAACCCCAAGCTATGCGTTGCCCGCAATCGTCGCCATTTGCAAAAAATGCAGCGGGCGATTTATGAACGTTCTGCCGAAGCGGAATAACGGCTACTTCTGACTCAGTTCATGCACCATATCGACGAGTGCAATTGCATTGTCGACAGGCGTTTGCGGCAAGATGCCGTGCCCCAAATTAAAAATGTGGCCCGCTCGACCACCAGCCCGCTTCAAGACGTCTGCCGTCATCTCGCGCAATGTTTGCGGATCGGCCAGCAGTGCGATCGGGTCCAAGTTGCCTTGCACGCTGCGATCGTGTCCCACCGTTTCCCAGGCGACGTCCAACGGAACCCGCCAGTCAATTCCGACCACGGTGCGATGATCGCCGCGGAGCAAGGGTAAGAGGGCCGGGTTGCCGGTGGCAAAGTTGATCACGGGGACATCGGGAACGATTGAATCGATGATTTGCCGCACATACGGGAAGACGTATCTAGCGTAATCTTGCACCGAGAGGCAGCCAGCCCAAGAATCGAACAGCTGCACGCACTGGGCACCCGCCGCGATTTGCGCGTTGAGGTAACGCGCAATCGTTCGCGACATCTTGCCCATCAATTCGCCCCAGGCAACTTCATCGCAGTACATGAGCGATTTGGTGTTGTGGTAATTGCGGCTACTCCCCCCTTCGATCATGTAGCTGATTAAGGTGAATGGCGAGCCGGCAAATCCAATCACGGGGATCTCGGGCTTGATCGCTTGTCGCGTGAGGCGGACGGTGTTGAAGACGAAGTCGAGGGACTCCATCGATTCCAACTCCTGCACTCGATCGATGTCTTGGGCACCACGCAGTGGATTGTGGATCACCGGTCCATCTCCCTTAGCGAATTCCAGATCCATCCCCATCGGTTCTAAGATAGGCAGCAAGTCCGAAAAGATGATGGCCGCATCCACGCCTAGCTTCTCGACGGCTGTGACCATGACTTCGGCGCACAGGGCAGAGTCTTTGCAGAGCTCCAGAAACGTCATCTTCTCGCGGACGGCGCGGTACTCACTCATGTACCTACCGGCCTGCCGCATGAGCCAAACCGGAGTAACCGAGGACGCTTCGCCGCGACAAGCTCGCATAAAGGGGCCGTCATACCAAGGTGCTGCTGTATCCACGGGAGGTCTACCTGTTTCTGTTAGGACTTGAGTTCGAATTTGACGGCCCGTGAGCAGGCGATGTGCGCGTTCGGCACTCTCCTGCACAAGATGGCCCATTTTGGGATGTTCCGGTTCCATATCGACCGGCAGCTCATTCTGTCTGAGCATTTCACTCGTCGTGGGGCCAATCGAAGCGACCACAACGTCTCGCAACGCTTTTCGCAACTCGGCTTCGACTCCCATGTCCGCACTCATTCGCAGTAGATTTGCGATCTGGTGCGCACTGGTGATCAATAGGACATCGCGTTGGCCGGCGATCAAAGCCCTGATATTCTCTTGCAGTGGCTCGGTATTCTCTGGCAGATCCCATTGATAGACGCGGACCGGGATCACTTCAGCGCCGCGCGCTTCCAAGCCAGCCACTAGACTGCTGTTGGGTTTACCATACTCTTGGATTGCTACCTTCTGATTGGTGATGGTCAACTCGGCATCGATGGTTTGTAGCAGTTCTCGCCACGTGTTGGGTTCCGCGACGCGGTGGGTAGCAGTCAGCCCGACTGCCCGCATGGCTGCGGCCGCCTTCGGCCCCCGCGCGATCGTGGTAATATCCGACAACGCATTGAGGAACCGTTGCTTGTCCAGCGAACGCTCGACACTGCTCAGCAGTTGTTTAAAGCCGACACCGGTCAGAAAGACGACGACGTTGATCTCACCGGTAATGACGCGATAGGCAAAATCGACCGCGGCGGGATTCTCTTCAATCGGAATCTCGCGCATCGACGGGCTGACGAAGGCGCGACCACCGAAGCGGGTGATCAGCCGCTCCATGTCCTCGGCGCGGCGGCTCTCCAGTGCAGCTACAGCTAACCCCTCAAAGGAAGGTTTTGATCCTGGCATGGTCAAGTCGTCTTTCTCATCAAACCAGCTATACTTACCAATCAGCGGGAAATGAGCTGTTGGTACCTCAAAGAAATCGCCCCTCTGGGTTGTTTCGCAAAAAGGTACCCCACACTCGTTCACCGCACGACACGCATCCAGTCCTAAGTCGATAGTTTCTCTGATTTAATCGCATCCTTGCTAGGGGACTGCGGACCCTCAAATCGAACATTGTTGAAATGGCCTTACCAAATATCTACGAAGCGCTCGAAACTCACGCCACAGCTGGTGCACGCCAGCAAGCAGTCAACGCCTTGATCGAGCATTTTGAACAAGCGGAACAATACCATGAGATGTTCGAAGCCTTGAAGATGAGCATGCGGCTCGAATTGGGGCTTCCGGCCGCTCAGGCTGAGTTTGAAGAAAAGCTCGACGAAGACCGAGAATTGCAGTTGGAGCAAGGCTTGTTGAAAGCTTGCCGGCGGGTTGGCGAATTGTTTCTCAAACAGGGAAAAATCCGTGAGGGATGGATGTACATGCGGCCGGTAGGGGATCGCGCCATCGCTGCACAATCTCTAGCCACCGTGGAACCAAACGACGAAAATGTCGACGATCTGCTGGAAGTCCTCGTGCACGAGGGGGTCGATATTCGCCGTGGTTATGCCCTCGCCCTAGCACGTATGGGGACCTGCAACAGCATCACCTTGTTTGAATCGGCGTTGGCACCTCGCCCGCGGGCCGATCAACAAGTCGCTGCCGATTTGCTTGTGCGGCATGTGCATGGTGAGTTGCTTGAGAATCTGCGCCGTGATATCGAACGCCGCGAAGGGTTGGCTCCTGAGGGGGAGACACTGGAGCAGTTGCTCAGCTCGCGACCCGATCTGCTGCGCGATGGAACCTACCACCTCGACACAAGCCATCTAGCCTCGACCGTGCGATTTGCACGCGTTCTGGATGAGCCTTCGGCACTGCGTTTAGCGCTCGATATCTCGCTCTACGGTCGACAATTGCATCCGCAATTTCAATATCCGGGCGAAGAACCCTTCTTGGATCTCTATCCAGCATCGATCGCCTTTTTCCGCGCTCTATTGGGAGAGCAAATCGACGCGGGGGTACGGTATTTCACGCACAAGTCGGATTCTGTCAGCCAGCAAGATTTTGGATCGGTGGCAGTCGAGGTGTTGATCGATCTGCTCTCGCGTTGCGGTCGCAATGATGAAGCATTGACCGTGTATGCCAAGCGGTTGCCACCTGGGACGCGCACCATGGGCATCGCTCCCACCTTGTTGCAACTCAGCCAACGTAGCGGTAACTACCAGAAAATGTGTGAAATCTGCAAGACGCGAGACGACCTGCTGAGCTACGCTGCCGGCCTGCTGATGTAGGCTGCGAAGTGCCGTCGTTGGCCCATCCTGGACCAGCTCTCCTCGAAACGTGCTGAGTGCAGAGTGCTGAGTGCAGAGTGCAGAGTGCTGAGTGGGCCACCGCTTCCTAGCCATTGTCGTGCAGGTGGCAAGGCCAAGCGGTGATGCGGACCGGCTGCTGCCAAGTGCAGCGCTCTTGCGTCAGTTGGCGCGTAGGCGGAAGGCCCATTGACTGGTGGCTGCTCCGCTGGCTGGGTGCTTAGGAGCGAACGTTGCCTCGGTGTCGACCAATTCAGCGATGGAGCTAGGTGAAATAGCTTCAACATGAATGGCATGATTTCCAATTGCACCTGAGATGGCGCCGCTGGCTGATTGATTCCAGCCCTCAGCGACCTGATAGGTGCTCAGCAACCGCTCCGGCTGGATGGGGGAGCGGCAGGCCAGCTCGACGATCCAGCATTTTAAGTCGGGGATTAGGGTGAAACTGGCTGACCAGTGTCCACGGCCTGACATGCCAACGCCAAACACGATTTGGCGACCATCGACAAAGTTTTGCTGGTGAATTTGTTGCAGCGGTGGGCTGGTTGGCCAAACACTGCTGCTGTTGGATTCCACGGAAGCGAGAATGGGGGTGGTTGGAGCGTCGCTAAAGCTCCAAAAATGATGGTAGCGGTCATTGGCCCATTCAAAGACGAGGTTCCCAAGGCTGCCACCATCGATCTGTAGCGGTTCACCCTCACGGTTTGATTGGTTTGCCATAATTCGAAATCTTTACGTTGGGCGCTAAGCCGATTTGCGGTGCGTGTGGGTTTTGCGAGGCTTCGATTTATTCGGCGGTGCTTTCGGCCATTCGCCAAACCAGAAAGGCGTCCAAGAAACCTTGGATGTCGCCGTCCATGACCCCTTGGAAACTGCCTTGGAGATGCCCGGTGCGGGCATCTTTAACCCGTTGGTCGGGGTGGAGGAAGTAGTTGCGAATCTGAGAGCCGAATCCCTTTTGTCGGACTTTGTTCTGGTACTTGGTGGCTTGTTCATCCTCGATGCGTTCCTCTTCGATCCGCGCGATGCGGGCGCGCAGCATCTTCCAAGCCGTGGCGCGATTCTTGTGTTGACTCCGTTCACTTTGGCAGGCTGCCACGACGCCGGTGGGCAGGTGGGTAAGGCGAACGGCGCTGTCCGTTTTATTGACGTGTTGGCCCCCCGCACCGCTGGCGCGGTAGGTATCTTCGCGGACGTCATTCTCATCAATTTCGACTTCAACCGAATCGCTCAGTTCCGGAGCTACATCGACGGCAGCGAAGCTGGTTTGACGTTTGCCATCCGCATTGAAAGGGCTGATGCGGACGAGGCGGTGAATGCCCTCTTCTCCCTTGAGGTAGCCGTAGGCCATGGGGCCACGCACGGCGATGGTGGCCTGGGTAATCCCGGCCTCCTCGTTGTCTTGGCGATCCATCAATTCGACGGTGAAATCGTTTTTCTCCGCCCAGGAAATGTACATGGAGAGGAGCATGGCGGCCCAGTCGTTGGCGTCAACGCCCCCGTCGCGTGCATGCACGCTCAGCAGCGCCCCTGCGTTATCATGTGGACCGTTGAGCAGTGCCTTGAGTTCGAGCTCCGCGACTTGCTTCTCCAGTCGCGCTATCTCGGCGTCGATTTCGGCGCCAACCGAGCTGTCCTCTGCCATGATCTCGATTAAACCGTCAAGGTCATCGGCCGCGGCAATGGATTCCTTAAGGGGGACAACGATGCTCCGCAAACCCTTCAGTTCACCCACCGTCGTTTGAGCTTTTTCCTGATTGTTCCAAAACCCTTCGGCAGCCATTTGGTCCTCGATGGCTGCGACTTGCGTCAGCTTGATATCGAAGTCAAAGACTGTCCCGAAGTTGAGTCAGGCGTTGACGAATCGCGGTAGCGCGATCGGTCAGATTTCCTTCACTCATCTGAGACACCTCTTCAATCTATTGGGAGAACTAGGGATGGGCACGGACGGACCCGACTACTTAATCCGTTTGATGATATGCCACCCAAACGGACTTGTCGTCGCGTCGTAGGGGGCGATTTCGATTTCTCCGACATCCAACTGAAAACCGACATCACCGAAGGCGGCTACCATACCGGATCGCGCATAGACATGTTTGCTAGGAATGCGGCTACTCATGTCGCTTTCGAACCCGTTGTTCGCCATCTGGTAGATTCCAGGTGGGGAATCGTCGGTGTGCTCGCGGACGATTTGATCAAAGTCGGCACCCGCCATGGCCTTTTCGAACAACTCTTGGGCCAATTGTTCAGCTTCCTCTTGCGAGCGAGCGGCTGAAGGGACTGAGCCTTGGAATCCAATTAGGCAATGTTGGACGGTAATGTAGCCAGGCTCACCCTCTTCGGTAACGACGTCCTCGCGATAGACTTCGCTGTTGGTTTTGAGGCTCGAACAACCTGCGAGGCTCAGCAAACCACTCAAGACAACGCAGCCCCAAAGAGTGCTGTTTCCGCGTGGTGAAGCAATACGCATCAGCATTTTCCTACCTAATTGTATGATCGAAATAGTTTATTGGACTTAGGATTGCCAGACGCGACTGTCGTAGAACGCCTCGGCCGTATCCAGCAAGCGGTCGGGACCATCGCGGACGATGTCGACTACAGGCAATTCTAGCTCATCTTCCACGCGACGGGCTAGTTCGGCCGCCGCCGGAGGACTCAGTTTGCGACCATTCATGGCCAAACCGATTGTCTGGCAAGGTTGATAGATGCTCGCCATCGTCTCAAACAATTCGCGTTGCCGCGCTAGGCTCGGCAAAGGAACATGCTCCAAGCCCCCGACTACCTCTCGTCCCGCTTCAAACACGAAGATCAATCCGTGGGGCTGGCAGCCATGGAGGATGCCTAAGGTGACTGCGGCATAGGAGGGATGTACGAGACTCCCCTGCCCTTCGACCAAGATGATGTCGTGATGTTGTGTATCGAGTACCAATTGCTCGGCAGCCCCGCTCACAAAGTCAGCCACCACGCAGTCAATGGGCAGGCCCGCACCGGAAACCATGATTCCCGTTTGCCCCGTGGCCACAAAGTGCGCGTCTCGACCGCGAGCGGCAAGGCCGCGGGCGATCTCGAGACTAGCCAGCATCTTCCCGATGCTGCAGTCGTGTCCCACGGTGTGCAATCGACAGCAGGTGGAGTTCAGCCCCTGGCGGCGGGCGATGTCGTGGAATGTGTTTTTGCGGACGTCGGTAATGGTAACGCCACGCGCCTTGGCGGCGGCCATCAATTCGGCGTCATTGGACAGGAAGTCGTGCAACCCGCTGAGGACGTCCATGCCTCGGGAAATCGCGTCTAGAATAACGGCTCGCCACGCCACTGGGATTTTTCCGCCAGGGGGGGCGATCCCCATCACCAATGTCTTGGGGTTGGAGACATCATCGAGCGAACCGATGACGGGAGTTGTCCCACCAGCCTCCAGCAGTTCCTGAGCGGTACGCCCGACATTGTCAGGATCATAGACTGCGATGCACTCGTCGGGACAGTATCGCAACAAGCCAGAAGCGGTCTTGCCGGTATGTGGATTGGAGTGTCCCCAAGTGAGGAGGACCATGCGACGCGACATGTTGTATTAAGGCCTTTCTCCCAAGGCCGTTGCATAGGCCGTGGCATAATCTTGGCAATGTGAGATGCTGATCAGCATCTCACGGACGCCTTGCGAGTGACTGATTTCCAACGCTTTTTCGGTGAGGACAATGTTTGGCTTGCCGCCTTGTTGATTCACGACTTCCACGTCGGTCCAT
The DNA here is from genome assembly GCF_007752135.1 of Aureliella helgolandensis. Taxonomy (GTDB): domain Bacteria; phylum Planctomycetota; class Planctomycetia; order Pirellulales; family Pirellulaceae; genus Aureliella; species Aureliella helgolandensis. Next base: position 58,579 of record NZ_CP036298.1, read on the forward strand.
TTGATTCCGTGAGCCCAGCCCGTTCCCAGGGCTTTGAGCACTGCTTCCTTGGCAGCCCAGCGGCCTGCGTAGTGTTGCACCGAGGATTTTCGAAGCGAGCAGTAATCAATTTCCTGAGGAGTATAAACGCGTTGCAGGAAAGCGTCGCCATGTTTCTCAATCATTTGTCCGACTCGCTTGCATTCGGCGATGTCGGTGCCTATTCCCAATACCTGGCCCGATACGGCTTGTTGATTTAGTTGCATTTTTGATTCCAATGCTAAAATCGCACCCCGAATCGAATTGCAGCAGCAACTAATCCGGCCTGACTTGCGCGGCGGGTTACAGTATCAACCAGCCGGATGCACCAGGATTGGCAGGTACGGGGGGGGCTCATGTTGTGTACTCAGAATTGAACTCAACATAGGCAACCGTGAGATCGCTGGTCCAGTGGGTGCAAGCGCCATCCCCTTGGCCGACAGCCAGTTCGACGAGTGTCGTGCGGTTGTTTTTGATCGAGGCACTGGCCGCCTTAGCATCGAAGGCAAGGGGTTCACCATTTTCGAACAGCGCGATTCCGTTGATCTTCAAACAGAGCTTTGGGCTTTCGATGGGGACGCCAGCATAGCCTGCGGCTGAGACGATGCGGCCCCAATTCGGGTCGCAGCCGTAAACGGCCGTTTTTACGAGATTGCTACTCGCGACGGTGTGGGAGATCTTCCGAGCATCGGCCTCGGAGGCGGCGCCGCTGACACGGACTTCGATCAAGTGGGTGGCACCCTCGCCATCGGTCGGGATCTGCTTCGCCAGTTCAATGCACATGGCTTCCAGGTGTTCGGCAAACTCGGCCTGTTCCCGGTCCGAAAACTCCGCTCCGCCCGCTTGCCCATTGGCCAGCAGGACCATGGTGTCATTGGTGCTGGTGTGACCTTCCACGCTGATGTTGTTGAAGGATTTGTTGGCGGCAACGGAGAGCATGTGCTGTGCCTGCGCGGCCGATAATGGGGCGTCGGTAAACACGCAACAGAGCATGGTAGCCATATTGGGGCCGATCATTCCCGCTCCCTTGGCGATCCCGGCAATGCGTACGGTACGCCCACCGATGCGGCACTCTCGGGTCGTGACCTTGCGGCCGATATCGGTGGTCAGGATGCCGTCGGAGGCGTCCAAGAAAGCTTGCTGAGACCCGTCGAGCTGGCTGGCGGCTTGGCGGATGCCCGCTTCGACTTTTTCCATTGGCAGAAAGTGCCCAATCACCCCGGTGCTCATCACCAAGGTTTGTTCGGGTTGGACGTCGCTGGCATAGCAGCTGGCCACGATTTCACACATGCGAGCCGCGTCTGCGGCGCCCTGTGCGCCGGTGCAGGCGTTTGCGTTCCCGCTGTTGATCACGACCGCGCGGGCATCGTTCAGGGGGGTGCGCCCCCGGCATAGGACAACCGGCGCAGCGACCACTTGGTTTTGCGTGTAAACGCCGGCTGCTGCGGCTGGCGTGTCGGAGACGATCAACGTCACATCCTTTTTGCCGGATGCCTTAATTCCAGCTCCAACTCCGGCAAAACGAAATCCGACGGGTAGATGATGTGTCACAGTAGTTCTAATCCAATGGTGTTGCTAACTAGTTACTTCTCATCCCACATGCACCAATGCACCGGCGACATGACGGCAAGGGACGCCTCAATCACTCCTGTTCCAAGAAGCTGGCCGATTCCGCCAGCCGCAGGGAACCGGCGCCGCTGGGGCTAGGGATGCAGCCCATGTTTTTCCTCTTGGCCATACATGATGTTCATGCATTGGACGGCCGCTCCCGACGCGCCCTTGATCAAATTGTCGAGCGCCGACAATAGAATAATCCAACCACCATTTTCCCGGACGCTGATGTCACAATAATTCGTACCCGAAACGAATTTAGTGAGCGGCAGATGGGCGGTGATGCGCACGAAGGGTTCGCGATCGTAGAACGTGTTCAGGCATTCGCGAACTTGGTTGGCAGTGACTCCTGCGGTAGGCCGCGCATAGATCGTCGACAGAATCCCACGGTCCATTGGAACTAGATGAGGGGTGAACACAACCTGCGGCTCGGTCCCGGTAAACCGCCCGACGATGTCCACGATCTCCGGTTGATGGCGGTGTGTGCCTACGGCATATGCCGAAAAGGATTCGTTGACCTCGGAATAAATATTGCCGACCTTGGGGCTCCGTCCGGCCCCGCTCGCTCCGCTCTTGGAATCGACGATGATCGACGCTGTCTCAATCAGTCCTTCCTGGATCAATGGCGCCAAGGGCAAAATGGCGCTCGATGGGTAACAGCCTGGATTGGCCACTAGTTGAGCATCGCGAAGCTCTTCGCGAAACAGCTCCGGCAATCCATAGGGGGTTTGCCCCAGCCGCCCTGGATCAGGATGAGCGTTCCCATACCATTTCTCGTACAGCTTGGGCGTGCTCAAGCGGTAGTCGGCGCTCAAGTCAATCACCCGGCAATTGTGGGTCAATATCTCGGAAACAATCGGAGCCGAAGCTGCATGCGGCAGGCAGCAAAACACCACGTCGCATCGCTCGCCCAGCTGCTGAGGAGTGAGATCCTCGACCACTAAATTGATGCGACCGGTCAATTGGGGGTGCATGCAGCAAATGGTCGATCCATCGGCCTGGCGACTGGTGGCCGCCACAATCTGCACATTGGGGTGTCGCAACAGCAGCTTAATGGCTTCAATGGCGGTGTAGCCCGAACAGCCCACGATTCCAACTTTAATCATCGCACTGTAACTCTCTGTAGACGACTCTTGGTAGATTGCCAGCACAACCCACTATTCCGCCCGATGTAGTGAATGGCTCCAAATGGTAGGGCAGCGGAGGAATTCCCAGTTAGCCCACTAGCGGGCCATTATAGCACTGAGCGAGATTGTCTCTCAGGGGGGAGACTGGCGGGGGAATATTTGTCGGAGGCGGTCGGCGTTGGTCGTCTGTTCGAGCTCCGGAGTGCGGAGGGAGCCCACGAAGTGAATGAGGTTCTCGATCTCAGCAGCCCCGAGGCTCGTGAGGGAGGGATGCGGAGTGCCTGGGAGCCCCACGGTGATTCGGTAATAAAGATCCGCCGGACTGTCACCACCCCGCAGCGGAGCGGATCGCAAGTCGCGGCTGACTACCGGACGACCCAAGGAATCCGCCAACACGAGGGGGGCTGAATCGCTGAGCGAATGGCAACCCGCGCAGCCAACTTGATGATAGAGCTGCTCTCCAGCCGCGATGGCCGAGGGAGTGGCTGGGCTGAAATCTGGTGCGGCCAGCGGCGGCAAGGGGGCGGAGCGCGCGACGACCCAAGCCTCCATCTCCTTTTCAGACGACTCGCTACCAAGAGACTCAATCCCAGAGTCGCTGCCAGCTGGGGCTCCTGCCGACGCCTCTTCCTGTTCCGCAAGCGAGTTCGCTTCCGCTTGGTATTGCTCTCGCAAGCCGGTTCGCTGAAAGGCGCGCAAGACTGCAATCAGCTGCTCCAGGTCTGAGGCGGAGAGTAGTGGGAACGCTGGCATCGACGATCCGGCTTGCCCATGTCGGATTGAGCGAATGACATCGTCGTCGGTGCCCAGTCCGTTGCTGGCTGAGACGATCCGCAGCGGCTCGCTGCGAAAGTTGCGAGGCGCTGGGAAGAGGTGACGCGCCGCGCGACCATTCCCGGCCCCTGACTCACCATGGCAGGTCGCACACAGCTCGGAATAGAGCGCATACCCTGGCAGGCTGAGTGCCTCGGTGTCTGCTGCTATCATCTTTCTTGGTGGAGCGATGGGAGGTGGATTGGATAAGTCAGCCACCGCAGCAATGGCAGCCGCCAAGCCCGAATCGCCCGGATACATGGCTTGCTTGCCGATCAAGTCACCATAGCGTCGCATCCGCGCCACTCGCTCGAAATTGGTCTCGAAGACTTGGTGGGCCAGGGTGGGCTGACCGCTGAGTGCCAGCGTGGTCGCAATGTCCGTCACGCGTTGCATCATTGGCAAGCTGGCGGAGTGCTGTCCCTGAAAATTTAGCCGAAACGCTTGGTCGGCCAAATTGCGGAAATCTTCGATGCCCGCCAACTGCGTTTGAGCTAAATGGCCCAAGCTGTCTGCGTAGTTTCCAAGGTCGAGTTCCACTTCAGCCAGCTCGAACAACGCCAGTGGGTCGGTGGGTTCCCCATCAAATAGTTCCCGTGCGAGAGAGGCATCTCCTCCTTGGCGACGGGCCTGCGAGAGTCGGATACTGGCTTCACGATTCTGCGGAAAGTGGACTGCAAAGTACTCCAAAATCGCGCGTGCTTTGGTTGTGTCCAGGAATCGAGGCTGGGCGTAGAGTTCGGCGAGCGCAAGATACGCGAGCTCGTTGCGAGGAGACAAGCGGATCGCTTCCCGCAAGGCATCGGCTGCTCCTGCCGTTTCTCCCCTGCTGAGTAGGAGGGCAGCGTAGATGCGTAGCTGATTCGATTTGGTGCTTTGCTCCGCCGCCGCGGCGTCCTTCTGCCACCGCTTGAAGATTTTGTGGGCCGCGTCCAGATCGTTGGCGAACAATGCGCCTTGCACGACGGCGGGTGCCGCCTCGGGAAACTCTACACCAGCATCCAGTAGCCTTTCCAATTCTGCTTCTGGAGGCTGCTCGAAATCGCCTGACTGGGCTCGCAGCAATCGCTGCTCGTTAGCGACTTGCGGTGCAATGGCAAGCTCGTAACCTACCAATTCGACTAGCTGGCCAAACTCTACTTGGTGATTCAGTCGACGTTCACACTTGAGTGCTAGCAGGAAGAGGGCTGCATTGGCGTCGGATTCAAGCGAGAAGTCCTCGGAGACGATGGGGAACAGGGCCGCAGAGAGCTTCGACAGGTCACCTTTGTCATACTCTGTCTGCCAGTTTTCTAAATTGGGATCGGAGAGTTCCTGGGGCGTCTCGGTGCGCAGCGATGGCAGGCAGGTGATGGCCGCAGCAATCCCTCCAACCACCACGAGCAGGCCCAGTCCCCAACTAAGAGTGTCTTTCAGCGATCTTCGACGAGTGTGCATCTAGGGTCTCTAGAGAGCTGGAGAATTCGGGCGGTCCAGTGATCCGCGGATCGTCCGCAAGTGGTTTCAGGTACTATGGTATCATGCGCTGCCAGCAAGGCGGGGACACCCTGGGAAATGCTCTGGCGGTTTCTCAAAACTAGGGTTCAGCCCAATGGGTAGTCAAGGTAGCTAGGTCGACGATAATCGGAATTGGGAATGATGCGTAGCATGTTGAAAGCGCGATGGGGAAGCACCAGAGGAATTCGCGCCGTCTGGGCGTGCTGCTCCAGCATCTGTCTAGCCAGCCTGTTCAGTGGTTGCCAAACCTCCGTGGAAACGCCCGCAGCCTTTGAAGAGCTGATGCTGACCCTTGAGCGTCCTACTGAGATCGCGGTTCGCGAGGGCACCGAGAGACCACCGGAAGCGATTGCGAGTTTTTGTGGAGACTGCCATGCGCTGCCTCAACCCGGTAGCTTCGAACGGGATGTGTGGTACGACGAAGTGCGGCTCGGCTTCGAAATGTATGCCCGTTCAGGACGCACCGATCTCACCCCTCCCACGATTGCGTCAGTCGTGCAGTACTACCGCCAGAGGGCGCCGCTGAGGTTGGAATTTCCCGAGCCACCGGAGGTGGATCAGTCGTGGGCGGCGCGGTTCGAGACGACTAAGCTCGATTGGCTGGATCAGGCATACATCACCCCCGCGGTAGCTTCGGTTCAATGGTTGGAATTGATGGCTCCTGGCGTGCAGCATTTGGTCGCCTGCGACATGCGGGATGGCAGTGTGAGTCTGGTCGATCCCAACCCAGAGAGTTCGACGCGAACGGTCTTGGCTAGACTGGGAAGTCCGTCCCGAGTTGCCATGTGCGACCTCGATGAAGACGGTTGGCAAGATCTAATCGTAGCTGACCTGGGGAGCATGAAGCCCTTTGAGCACGGTTTTGGACAGATCGTTTGGTTGCGGCGGCAGCCTGAATCGGAGACGTTCGAGCCGCGCGCGCTTGTCCAAGGACTCGGCCGTGTTTCAGATGTAGTCGCGGGCGACTTTAACGACGATGGAGCCCTCGATATCGTAGCAGCCGAGTTTGGGCATCGGTTGTCTGGCGGTATCCGCTTGCTGACGAACACGAGTCGGGATCGCTCGCAGCCCACGTTTGCGGTCAGCGAAGTCGATCAGCGACCGGGAACCGTTCAACTGGTGCCGCAGGATTGGAACCGCGATGGCCACATGGATATTGCTGCGGTGATTAGCCAGGAGTATGAAGCGGTTGAGTTGTTCCTCGGAGGCGAAAATCACTGGAAGCGGCAGGGCGTGTGGCAAGCTCCCGACCTCACCTTTGGTTCGGTGGGGGCGACGCCAGCGGACCTGGATGGAGATGGCGACATGGATCTACTCTATGTCAATGGCGACACTTTCGACAACAACTATGCGAATCCTGCGCATGGTCTGCAGTGGCTGGAGAATCAAGGCCAAGGAGAGTTCGCCTATCATCGGCTGTTGGACTTGCCAGGAGCCTATCGGGCCGTGGCCGCAGATTTCGATGGCGACGACGACCTGGATATCGTGGCCGTTGCCAACTTGCCCCGCGGGGTCAAGCCGTTAGCGCTGCAGTCGAGCGAAACGGTTTCCATCGTGGTACTCGAACAGATTCGGCCATTGGAGTTTGCAACCCGCGTGCTGGAGCGAGGGACACCCCGCTATCCAGCACTCGAGTGCGGGGATTTCGATCAGGACGGCCGCGTCGACTTTGCCGTCGGTGCGCAGCTTTTCGGCAGCGATGATGCGGAAAGTGCCGCGGCCAAATTGCCGCGGCTGACCGTCTGGTGGAATCGCCAGGAACGCTAATCTAAGACAATGTCAAAGCTTGATTCCGATTCTCCGACCGTGTGTTTGAGGCCTGAAGTGGTCTCTTTGGAGTACTGAACCGGCAACTCGTTCTTGACAGGGGAGTTGTCGATTTCGGTGGGATCGTAGGACTCCTCTTCCTCCTCCAGCGTTGAATCTGGATTGAAGTCTGGGGAGCTTTCGGAGGGCGGGGGCGGGGGCGAGTCAAATTTAAAGACTTTGATCATGTAGTCTCCCGGACGCGCACCATCGCCGTTGACATAGGTCGTCAGACTGTACTTGCCTTCCGCGTCGCTTTTCCCCGTGGCGCCCTCACCCCCCTCGCTGATCGATGTGAAGATGATCGTGGCACCGTCCACCGGCGCGCCCTTGTAGGTTACGGTGCCGGTGACTGGATAGGTTGGCGGATTGGATTCCGTGCTGCAGCCACCAAGCATCGCGAGCGCAGCACAGCAGACAATTGCATGATGGCAATCACCACCAGCAATTCCACTAAAGTAAAACCCAGATGTCTGAACGATTGCTGCTTTTTCACGATAAGTTCACCCTTGGATCAGGAAAGAAGAGATTACGAAAAGATCATAGAAGAGGGTTAAGATGCTTATGAAATCGTTATATATGGCTGCAGTGTTGCTTGAACGTCCGTTAGTGGCAACCTAAAGGCGGTTAGAGTCGTACTGGAGCTGACGGACCCACCTGAATGGCTCCTTTGCCCGAGAAGTTCCCTCTTTAATTACCGAAAGAATCTTCGGAAAACGCAGTGCCCTCTTAAGTTGCACTCCTATTGCGGTGGCTGTCGTTTGGCTAGGTAGCGAGGGTGCTTGTTGCTTTGGCAGGGGGATTCCCGCCCAACCGCTCAGCGATGTTGGCTGAAAACTTGGCGGTCGCTCAGGACCTTGGGTGCTCTACAGCTTGGGATTCGGTGATTCAAGAATAGTGCCGAGGATGAACGGCACTCGGCCAGCTCTGCGAGGGGGAGAATCTCGCCAGCACTGTCAGCTTGGCCGGCAATGCCTGACTGACGCGGGGCGCAGGGCGATTGTCCCGCATTCCTCATCGGTGGCGAACTGGAGCGGCCGCGCGGGCTCTACGGGGTGGGCTCTATTGGGGCGGGCTGAGGAGCCCGATCAATTCACCTAAGAAGATCGCGGTAGCACCCCAGACTGCCACGCCATCGATCTCCAGCATGGGTGCTTGCCAGGCAGCGCGACCTCGAGAGAATCGACCGCTTTGGTGCAATTCTATGTTCAGGAGAGAGGCGAGTGGCAAACGCAGGACGCGGTCGACTTCCCGTTCACAAGGTGTGTAGACCAGTGGCTCACGGGCGATGGCCAGAAAAGGTTTGACGAAGTAGTTGCTGTTGTAGACGTGCAATGGTTGCAGCTCGCCAATGACCTGGCCTGGAAAACTAGCGAACCCAAGCTCCTCGCATAGCTCGCGCTGGGCCGCTTGAACGAAGTCTTCGCCCGCCTCAAGCCTTCCGCCAGGCAGGGAGACTTGTCCCGGATGGTCGGGTAGATGATTGGGGCGGACGGTGAGTGGAATCGACCAGTGGGATGCCCAGTTGGAAGCTAGCGAATCCGGGGCGGTAGGGTGCTGGGCGGTAGGGTACTGAGTGACATGTGGCCGTGCAGGCAGCGAGCTTGGTTCCAGCAGGATCATCACCGCCGCAGGTTTGGCCTTGGGGCATGGGGGCCCAAAATGGCGTCCATAGGACAGTGAGGGACTGAATCGGGCTCGCGTTTGCTGCCGCAGCGCTAGCAAATTCGCATCCGCGAGTCGGAGTGTGAGTTGCAGTAGAAGTGCGTCGAGTCGATCGGTCATGAATCCACTGTCACGATAGAATTCCTGAGAGGGTTGGAGCCGAATCGGCCGGCTAGCTGAGCTTCAGCCCTGGTCATAGCTCAATTTCCGGAGGTAGTCGATGGCCATTTCGAGCTCCGTTGTTGGGACGCCCGGAACTCTTCCTCCCCGATCGCATTTGCCGAGCAGCACGAGTTCGTCATAGCTTTCGTTGTTGCGAAGCCGACGATGGGCCCGCGCACCGAGGCTTCCATCGGCGATCTTGTGAGCCAGCATGTGATGCTCGATGAACCAAGCGGTGCGTTCGGTAATGAAGCCCTCCAAGGCCTCTAAACCAGCAGCCACATGATCTTGAGAGTCAATCCCTTTGCCCACGTCGTGCAGCAGGGCCGCCAGTAGGAACTCCTCGTCGTAGGGCAATTGATCGCATGCCAAATCGTAGACTTGCAGGCTGTGGTACAGCACGTCTCCTTCCGGATGGTACTTGGGGTGTTGTTTGACGTTTTCCAGAGGCAGCAGCAGTGCGGTGAACAGCTGGAAGGGGTCGGGGGCCTCCTCCAATCCCAGGAGCTCAGTCTCCAGTTCTAACTCGGGGTACTCTTGGTGCAGCAGTTGTTCGAGTTGAGGAAGGGTGGCTCGTTCGATCGGTCCCCCGGTGATGGAACTCTTGAACCCATGGCTGGCCAAGCTGGGAACGTAGACTGTCAGCTCGACTGGGAATGATTCACGCACGTGAATGTGCGTGTAGATTCGCTCTTCACCATCCTTCCGCACCCGCTTCCGTTCGATGTCGTAGAACAACATTTGTTCATCGAGAGGTGAAGTGACTGCATCGATACTGTCGGAGAAGACATGGATGTCGATGTCCGAGCCTTGGCGAACATGGCCGGTCAGCGTGCTGCCGATCAATTTCGGCTTAAAACGCTGCAGCAAACGCATGATTCTCAAGGCGACCAGCCGCATCTGCCGCAGGTTGTCCGAGCGGGAAGCCCCTTCATGGAGTCTGGCGAGCGACTGGATTTCGTCGCGAATTTCCGCATTGCTGGGGAGGTCGGAGGGTTTGACCCAGCCCTTGCACACCCGTTGGGCGGCTTTGTGCTTAGCTCGGTAGTACTCCGATTCTTGGCGGAAATACATCGCTCGAGCAGCTTCAAAACAAATCTGCCGTCGAAGTTTGTTAAATCTCATCTGAGGCGCCTAGGCCCTAGTGTGGCGCGATTGGTGGGCACGAGAATCAATGTGTTACAATGGGAGCGAAGTCGACATATCTTGTCCTGTGCCACCCCTTGTTAGACTACCGTCAAGCTTAGTTTGAGAACAGTCTATGTCCGATCCGAAGTCTACGAGTCCGGACGAATTTGAGTCCTTCCGTTCGTACCTCCATATTCTAGCAGAAACGCAACTTCATGCGCGACTCAAGAGCAAGGTGGATGCGTCCGACATTGTGCAGCAGACCATGCTGCAAGCCTATCAGGCCAGGGAGCAATTCCGTGGTACCACCGAAGCAGAGAAAGCGGCTTGGCTGAGAACGATTTTGGGCAATGTGCTTAGTGGCTTGGCTCGTGGCTTCTCGCGGAAACGACGTGATTTGTCCCGTGAGCAATCCATTCAAGCGGTCGAAAAATCGTCTTTGCAGCTCACGAATCTGCTCTCTGCCGACACCTCTTCCCCAAGTTCCGCCATGCATCGGCACGAACGCGCGGATCAACTGGCCAAGGCGATGCTGCGTCTAACTGCCGAGCAACGCCAAGCCATCATGCTGAAGTATTGGCAGGGAGCCACCTTGGCAGAGATTGGTCAGCAGCTCGACAAATCCACCGAAGCGGTGGCCGGGTTGCTCTTTCGTGGCATGCAAAAACTGCGATCTGTGATCGAGAAAACGTGAATCGATCTCGCGTTTGGCGGGCCTGTGCAGGCAACCCTTGTTGCCCGGCTTCCTTTGGACGACAATTGAGAGAGGTTCCTCCACCTATTTCCGTCCATCCCACCTTCTTCATGAACATGTGAGAGCGCTATGCAGAGGACCTCCAGTGACGTATTGAGCCAAGAATTCTTGCAAATTCGCGCAAAGATCTTGGAGATCGGGGCCTTTTTTGATCGTTTGGCTGAGGCGGGAGCCAGTCCTGACCAACCTCAGCCCAAGCAGCTCCTCGATCAAGGCTGCGCCATTTTGACCGACGATGAGCCTGATAAGGCGGCGCGGATCCAGCTCTTGTTCAGCCGAGAGTACGATGCCGATTGGAGGGATAAGTTCGGAATCTAAGAATCGCTGTGCTTCACGAAATTCAACCCGACCCTACCGTAGAAGATTCAAACTCATGTACTACGTCGACCCACACATCCATATGGTTTCGCGAACTACGGATGATTACGAAACCTTGGCTAAAATGGGCTGTGTCGCGGTGAGCGAACCCGCCTTTTGGGCTGGTTTCGACCGAGGGAGTGTGGATAGCTTTCGCGATTACTTTCGGCAACTGACCGAAACCGAGCCACGTCGAGCAGCCCAGTATGGCATCCAGCATTTCACGTGGCTCTGCATCAACGCTAAGGAAGCAGAGAATGTCAGTTTATCGCGCGACGTGATTGCCATGATTCCCGAGTTTCTCGATGCCCCCAATGTGATCGGGATCGGAGAAATTGGGCTCAACAAGAATACCAAGAACGAAGCCACGATCTTCCTTGAGCATCTGGAATTGGCGATCAAGTATCAGCAACAAATTCTGATCCACACGCCTCACTTGGAAGACAAGCACCAGGGGACGCGAATGATCCTGGATATGCTGCAGGGCGACGCGCGGATCGAACCTGGCCGCGTGTTGGTAGACCATGTTGAAGAGCATACCATCGGCGCAGTACTCGACGCGGGCTTTTGGGCGGGGATGACACTCTACCCGGTGACCAAGTGCACGCCCGCCCGAGCAGCCGACATGATCGAAAAATATGGTCCCGAACGCTTGATGGCCAATTCGGCGGGTGACTGGGGCCCGAGCAAACCAACGGCAATCCCAGACTTGGTCTTGGAACTGCGCCGCCGCGGCCACAGCGAGGCCGCGATTCGTCGGGTGGTCTACGAGAACCCGCTCAAGTTCTTCGCCCAAAGCAAGAAGTTCAATTTCTCTCCTCCAGAGTAAGCCGTCGGAGGGACTTGTCTGAGATTGGAGTTCGTGAGCTCTAGCTACTCGCCTTGTTCATAGAACACGCTCATGCTCCGCACGCGTCGGATGGTGGAGAGGAGTGCTAGATTGATAAGCCCCAGACCGGAGATGAAGATGGCAATGAAGTCGAGTTTGACGACATCATCCAAGGGGACGAAGAATTCCAGCATCAAGAATCCACAGATGCAAACCGCAGTAGTGAACATTACAAATCGCTTGCGGTAGAACAGACTGCTAGCCACGATCAGCATCGGATAGCCAATCAACAGCATCGAACGCGGGGAGGCGGCGAAAGTGACGAGCGTGGTGTAGATCGTCACATCGATGGTGACCCAGGTCAGGCAGGCTAGGTCGCGCCACCGCGCGCGAACGACCCAGTACTGAATAATGAAGGACGTGGCTAACCAAATACACAGCAGTAAAATTCTGGCTTGAAATTGCGGTGAGGGCTCCCCCCGCCACCAATGTGAGATTGCAACGATGGCGGTGGTTCCACCAATTCCACAGGCATGCACGACCAAGAGTGGCTCGCGACGCCACCAGCTTTCGATGCGCCCCAGGAGGCTTGGCTGCGGACAATCAATGGGCTGACCCTGGAGCACCTTTTGCAGTTCACTTGCCAATTCGCTTGCCGTCGCATAGCGATGGGCCGGATCTTTCTCCAGCGTTTTTAGGCAGATATGGTCGAGCTCGGTAGTGACGCGTCGATTCAGTTTTGAGGGCTTGGGAGGATCGCGGTCCAAGACTTGAATCAGGACATCAAAGGGCGTTGGACCGCTGAACGGTGGCTGGCCCGCGCACAGGCAGTACAGGATGGCTCCCAGCGAATACACGTCAGAGGCCTCCGTGGTTTGCGAGGCCCGCCCCGAGGCGTGCTCGGGGGCGATGTAGGCGGGAGTCCCCAGGATTTGACCCGTTGTCGTCAGCGCGCTGTCGCGATGGGCAAACTTAGCCAAGCCAAAGTCGATGAGGATCGGTTGCCCTGACGCATCAATGAGTACATTGGCGGGTTTGATGTCCCGGTGGTAGACCCCAGCTCGGTGCGCGAAGTCCACCGCGGAACAAAGCTTGTGGACAATGCGCGCCGCTTCCATAGGAGCCATCGGGCCTTCCAGCACCAAATCGCTGAGGCTCTGTCCGTCAATGTACGCCATGGTGTAGAACACCAATCCACCCAACATGCCGACTTCATAGATCGGCACGATTCCGGGATGGTTGAGAGTCGCCGCAGCCTCTGCCTCGCTACGAAATCGCTGAATCTCCGCATCGCTGGCAAGCTCTCCAGAGCGAATTAATTTGAGCGCGACGATTCGTCCCAGCTGACGATGTCGAGCTCGATAAACGACTCCCATGCCACCGCGGTCGATCTCTTCTAGGATGTCGTAATCGCCAAATACCTTGGGTGGCTCGGAGCGGAGTGTGCGTGGGAGTTCCCTGGAGGTCACTTCTGCGGAAGAATGGGACGTGTCTGCGACCGAAGGGCTTTCAGTCTCGGGATGTAGCGTGCTGTCGGCGCCCCGTCGGGCGGCCTGCGAGGTTTCCAGAAACTCGTCGTGGAATTGAAAAAACTCCGTCAATTCCTGGGCAAATTGAGGGTAAGCCGCGACGACCGCATCGGTGTGGACAGGCTGACCTTGCTCGCTCGCCGTCATGACTTCAGCAATGATCTGTTCGATCGATTTGGGTGCGTTCATGGAGGCTATTGTACCACCAGACTTGTCCACACGATGCAAACACGCGTCGGGAAAAGATGTCCGGCAACACAGCCGGAGCCGCTCCAGCGTGGGCTGGGCACTTTTCGGGGCGGCGCCCCTTGCGGGACAAGTCGAATTTCAAGCATTGCTCAAGGACTAGCCTGTAGGACGATGCAAGCCAGTAGGACGATACAGGTTAGGATTGTCACGATCCAAGTGCCACTTGTCTCCCCGGAGCTTCCCGCGAGACGGTACTTCAGCAGGCGTGTATCCAGAAGTCGGGGTGCAGGTCGCTTCGCCGAAATAGATGCGACCGTTCAGGTTGTAGAGGTCGACACGCAGGAAGTCGAAACCACGCGATAACTCTTCTGCCACCCGAAACATGTCTTGGTAATTCGCCGGTTTTACATATTTGGCATGCTGCTCGGAGGTAAAGTCTCCATCTTGAAAATTCCAATGGCGGTCGAAATGCGCGTAAGTCTCGTGGCGTGGCGCAGTGAGCGTGATCAGGAAGTCAAAGCCACTCGGTCCGTGGTAGGAGTAGAAAGAGTAATCCACCGGGGAATCATGCTCGTCGTCCAACAGCTCTTCGATCACAATTCTTGGGCGTATGAGCCGGTAATGGTATTCGTGCGAACGCAGGCCGTAAGTGCGATGCATGAGTTGGTTGAAGTACTGTACGGTCGATGCAATATCGAGCTGCGATTTGTCCCACACCACTTGGTGCCATTTGGAACCGTGGTTGGCTTTAATGATAAATCGATCGGGCAGATCTCGAAAATGTTCGGGGGTGAGCTGATCGTACACGCCCAGCAAGGGGACGAGGTACCGCTCACCGACTCGCTCCGCCACATACTCTCGGACAGCGTACTTGTCGGCTAGGCGAGCGTAGGTGGAGTGATTGCCATACAGCTTGCGAAATTGAACTTTCTCAGGGAAGGTCTGCGGCTCGGTGAAATTCCCCGACTTGCCAATTTTGCGGCGAAACCGCCGCTGCATGCACCAGCGTCTCCAATGGAATTGAAGACGACTTTCGGTGGGATGGGCGGAAATGTCTGTAGTCATGGGACTCTGTCTGAGAGGTGCGGGATCGCTCAAATCTTGCTCTCGTGCGAATGGGAAGTCTTGGATTGGGAAGCCTTGGATTGGGTACCGTCACACTGCCTACAGCACGATTCTCTAGGGACTCAGGGAGGGTGTTGCCAATCGACCAGACGCTTGCTCCTGCGGTGCCTCGGCGAAAAGCCCCAGAGGCGTAAAGATCGGTCGGTACTGCGCCTCCGCTAGCAAGCGATTGTTGCGTTCCAAATCCTGGATGTTCAAGTTCTTTTCATGCTCCAAGTGGTAGACCATGGCAGAGAACAGAGCGTCATGCCTTCGCACCCCACTGCGCATCAGGCGGAGCGCGAACTCGGAATCCTGCCGCCAGAATCCGAGGAATTGTTCATTCCAGCCGTTGATCTGAACCACATTCTCGCGGAACACGCCTAAATTGCAGGATCGAATGCCTTCGGACGATTTATTCTCCATCGCAATGCCAGCGACGTGCAGCAACCAGTGAGGTTTGGTCAGTCCGTTGGTCGCACACAGCCACAGTTTTCGGAGGAAGCTTTCCTGACCGGTGAAATTGTCCATGGCCTGGTAACGAACCCAAGCTCGCTTGCCTTGGACGAACCAATCGGGCCGCGCCAGCCGTACATGGTCGGCGACGAAATGCGGAGAAGCAACGCAATCTCCGTCGGTGTAGATCAGGTAGTCTCCCGTCGTTTGTCGGGTGGCTAGGTTGCGCAGGTGCGATAAGCGAGGGCCTCCCTGATGCTCTTGCCAGGCATGCAGGATCGGGAACGGGGCGCGTTCGGTGAACCCGGCGATGACCGATTCGGTGGCGTCGGTTGATCCATCGTCGGCAACGATCAATTCGTCAGGGGCACGCGTTTGGTGTAAATAGCTAGCCAGCACTTTCTGCAAGTAGCTGGGCCGGTTGAACGTGGTGACAATGACCGAGACTCTCATGATGCCCAAGACTCGCTTCGCTGGTGATCGAGTGTGGACGAATGCCGTACACCCAGAGCGAAACTAAATATCAGCCTGCCGAGTTAATGGCAAGCCGAAACGGTGCCTCTGCGGCATCCCGCAAGCACTTCGCGTTGGGTACCCAGGCTCCTCAAACACAATTCAGGGTAGGAGAAATCAGAACGTCTTGCCGACCGACAGAAGTCAGCCATTTCCATGCAGCTTGCCTGCACCCCCAAAACCGTAGAATGGGCCCCCGGCCCGTTTCCCCCAATCACCATCATCGCAATGCCATCACTACTAGTCCACTAGCCCCGCGCACAACCTTGCTCGCACGGGTGGTCTACGCTAGACCAAGCCGTTGCCAGAGCCGCTATTGCATGGGGCTGGCTTGCTGCGCCTCTTCAATGGCAGGGTCCATCTGGTCAAAGATTTTCTCAGCTCCATCGTAGAAAATGCGGCCAATCAGCAAGTCGGTCAAGTTGCCGCCAAACTGTGGATTGTCGCGAATAAAACCACCAAAGCTAAACTCCTTGGTGTAGAAAGCTTCGACTAGTTTTTTGATGAGCTGCGAACCTGATTTGAAGTTCTCGCACCAATTCCCCAGCTGTTGCGCGGAGAGATCGTTCTTGCGGAAGCCTTCAATGACAGCGTCGGCGGCTCTTTCGCCCATTACCAAGGCGAAATACACTCCCGAGGAGTAGAGGGGGTCGATGAAGCCGAATGCGTCTCCAATCAACACCCAGCCTTGCCCGGAGTGCTGGCGGGTCGAGTAAGAGTACTCCTTGGCTACATGGATTTTGCTGACTCGCTCGGCATCCTCTAGACGACTCGCTAGCCCCGGGCAACGCGAGAGTTCTAGGTTGTAACGAGCTTCGCTATCCAGGCCGGTCTTGACCATGTAATCACTGTCACCCACGCAGCCGATGCTCGTCACATCATCGCTCAAGGGGATGAACCAGAACCAGCTATCCTTCTCCAAAGTGTGCATGACGATGGTGGCCCCTGCATTGTCGCCGTCGTCTCGCTTCGCGTTCTTGTAATAGGCCCAAATGGCAGCTTTCTGGAGGTTGGGCATGTCCTCGCGAAGGCTCAGCTTGTTGGCAATCAAGGCTTGCAGCCCCGAGCCATCCATGATGACCCGAGCGTCGATCTCGAGTGTCTGTCCCTCGGTGGTTCGAACCTTGACGCCTCGGGCGGCTTGATTTTCATCCAACAGAACATCCAGGACGCGGGTGCGGTCGTGGCATTCTGCTCCCAGCTCCCCTGCCCTTTCGAAGAGCATTCGGTCAAATTCGGCTCGCTCTACCTGCCAGGTCGTACTCGATTCGCGGGGATCATGTTGGGTGAAATAGAAGGGAGCGGATTCCTTGCCTGACGCTCCCACAAACTGCACGCTCTTCTTCCGCGTAAATTTGCTAGCGTTCATGCGGTCGATCATGCCCAATCGCTGCAGCGGCCAGTAGCATTCGGGCATCAACGATTCTCCAATGTGGAATCGAGGCACGCTTTCGCGCTCCAGCAAGAGGGTCGAAAGGCCGGATTCCGCCACGAGACCAGCTGCCATGCAGCCTGCTGGGCCACCACCAATGACGATCACATCGTAGCTGTTTTTCATAGTCATCAGACCACTTTCGAGTACTAGGGCGGGATGTTGAGGAGAGGGGGCAGTGCGCGCCACGTCATTAGGGGCAGCCGGGCTATGACGCTCGCCTCAGGCCATTATAGCTCGCGCGGCAAGCCTCCGCAGACGTAGCGGGCGGTGAGGCCGAGCGACGGCAAGCGTCCTTTCTCGATTGCTAACATCGTCGGAAATCGAACGCGCGAGCGGGGCACATGTTCTTAGGCCATGGTTACCGTCGGGAGGCGATTCTTGCGAATGTCCCGCGCGTTGCGACGGCAGCTCTTCTCGCTCGCATGGCCTACGCCCCTCCCTCCCGCGGGCGGGATGGCGTCACCGATTCAAGCGTTGTAGGTGCTGTAGGCACCGCAACGGGCATGGCTGCAACGACCGGTGGTGCACGCCAGCAACACCGATCCCCAAGCCTACCCAGCGGGTTCCTACTCAGCGGTTGCCGGCTCCGCGGCCGGAGTTTTTGCAGCTGGAGTTTCTACAGCTGGGGTGGTTGGTGCGTCTGGAGTGTCGCTGGCGGTTCGCATCGAACGCACGTAGTTGACTAGGTCCCAGATATCGTCCTCGGGAACTGCGGCTGCTGGCATGGGAGTGCCTGCGATACCACCCGCGATCCGGCGGTAAATGTCCTCGGGAGCGCTGCCACCTCGAAACAGTCCTTGACGAAAATCTCTCGGCAGAATCTTTCGCGGAGGCAAGACGCCTCGAGCGATGAATGGGACGAGTGAATCGTAGTCGGTGGGGTCGAGTCCGAGCTTGGTAGTCCAATCCTTGGCCCAGTCGTCGTAGTCCTGAGTTTGTCCGTCTCCGTAGCCCAGCTTGCCATGACACTTCGCACAAGCCGCCTTTTCGGATGCAAACAGCTCTCGCCCACGGTCGATCGACGCTTGCAGCTCGGGTGCATTTCCCGCTGCGATGGCTTGTTCCAATTCCTCGATGGTGGCCGGTACGGGAGTCCCTTCAGGCGGATCCGTGACTTCCACGATACGGTCGGGCGCTTCGAGCCAGCTATCTCCGATTTCCATGGCTAGTTCAACGATCAATTCCTTTTGCTCTTCGAAATTTTCGGCTTGAGGGTTGTAGAGGGTGTCGCCATCTTCAAAAGCGACTTCCTCGCCGGCAACCATCATGACGTAGCGTTCGAGTTCGCCCCGCCAAGAGAGATAGATGACGTAGTCCACCAAGGCGTCGACCTGCTTTTCAATCTCTGCATCGGATTCCTCCTTGGCATCGGCCAGTTCGCGGTATGGCTTCATGCTCGTGCCATCGACGCCGTGGGCGATTACTTTGGCGAGGTCCTCGCGTGTCGGCTTGCCATTCAAGTCGGTGCTCTTGAATTTGAATTTACCGAGACGATAGTCGCGGGGGTAGGGATCGAGCAGAGCGGCGGTCGTGCCTCGTCCATTGCCAACCAGGCCATGACATGTCATGCAATAGGCGCGGTACAGTCCACCCCCCTGGTCCGTCACTGGGCCGGCAGCCAGTTGCAGCTTTTCCAGACTCAGCAAACCAGCGAAATCGCTGTCCTCTTCGGTCAAGAAATCTGGCACACGCGGCTGGTCGGGCGTTCCAAACATGTCGGTTAAAGCGACTTGGGTTTCATCCAAGGCTTGTTGCATCGGATACCCTATCTCGAGTTCCAGGCCATGCGAATAGACCCGGTTGGGTTCGAATTCGGGAATCGTTTCCTGGCGACAGCCGAGGGACACCAGGGTAAGCAAGCAGAGAGTAGAAAGGTATATTGCGTGTTTCATGGCTTGGAGGATGGGGTTTGAGGTTTGTCTTCTAAGAGTATGCGGACCGGCGGTGTTTCTAAGTCATCGTATTGGCCGCCACGAATGCAGTAAATGCAAGCAAACAATCCCCCCGCTCCCAGTAAGAGGGCGAGGGGTAAAGCAATGTAGATCACACTCATGGCTCTGCCTCCACAAAGGTCTTCATGGCTAGGGTAAGAGCCAGGACACTCACCGAGCTAAGAGGCATCAAGATCGCAGCGACCAATGGGCTGATCCAGCCCAGCATGGCCAGTCCGACCGCTACGAGGTTGTAGGTCAAGGAAATTGCAAAAGTCAGGAAGATCAAGTGGGTGGTCCGCCGGGCGCCCACCAGGAGCGTCAGTAGACTGGGGAGTCGGCCCGACGCGATGAACACGGGAGCGGCTTGCAAGCTGACTTCCGCACCACCGCGAACGGCAATCCCCGTGTCGGCCGCCGCAAGTGCCGCCGCGTCGTTGGCTCCGTCGCCCACCATGGCCACGTTTTCCCCCACCGCTTGCGACTCTCGGATATAGCTTAGCTTTTGTTCAGGGGATAACCCGCCATGGCAATCGTTGGTTGCCAAGCCCAGTTGCTCTCCAATTCTACGAACAATGCTCGGATGGTCACCTGACAAAATGCCGACTTTCCATCCCAATTTTGCGAGTTGCTCAATAACACGAGACGCATCGGGACGAATGGGATCGGACAGACCTAGCACGGTTACTACTTGCCGGTCCACTGCAATCAAATTAGGACTCATTCCCTGTGCGGCATATTCCGTGGCGTGCTCAAGCATGGCTGTAGGGATGGCGATTTCGGCTCGACGGACAAAGTCGACGCTGCCGACCAGGACGCTGCTGCCATCGACTTCCCCTTGGATGCCTCCCAGCTCCGCGCCGCCCAAGTGTGCCGCGCCGCTGGTTGCGAGGTGTCTTTGTCGCGCCGCTTGGACGATCGCATTGGCTACCGGGTGCTTGCAGTGTTTCTCCAAGCTGGCTGCCATCCGCAGGCCCTCTTCTGAGCCTGCGAGGGCGGTGATGTGCTGCTTACCCTGGGTTAAGGTCCCCGTTTTATCGAGCCAGATGCGGCCCGGCTTCGCCAATCGCTGGAAGGTCTGGCCATCGCGGATCATGATGTTTCTCCGCGCGGCACGCCCCAGTCCGACGGCAATCGCCAGCGGAGTCGCCAAGGCCAGCGCGCAGGGGCAAGCCACGATCAGCAGGGCCGTAGCGTGAGACGTGGCGAGGGCCAGGCTGGTTGGAAGCCAAAGCCCAAAGGTCACCACCGCAAGCAGTGTGATGGCGATGACAAAATAGCCCCCGATGCGATCGGCCAACATGACGATGGGGGTTCGCTGGGCTGCGGCCGTTTCTACCGACTGCATGACTTTGCCGAGTCGGCTTTCGCGGCCAATTGCCGAAACTCGCACGCGAATCGGAGTGGTCAAGTTGATCAACCCAGCAGACACTTCCTCTCCGACACCGACCGGGACCGGTTGGCTTTCGCCGGTCAGCAGGGAGCGATCCAGCGTCGTTTGGCCGCTCACAATGTGCCCGTCGGCCGGTAAGCTGTCGCCGGCAGCCACCCGTACGATGTCGCCAGGTAGCAAGGTTTCGACGAGTACGGATTTGACTTGGTCGGAATCGGCAGACGACTCCAGTTCCGCGTGACGCGGAGTAATTCTGAGTAGCAGGTCGACTGCCCGCATGGCTCGCTGTTGTTGTCGGAACTGGATCCAGCGGCCGATCAGCAAGAGGAACACCAGTGTCGCCAAGGAATCAAAGTAGACATGCCCCCGCCCCAGGATCGCATGCGTGATGCCCACGACTGTACCCACCGACAGACCGAGCGCGACGGGCAGGTCCATGTGAGGTGTGCGCGTTTTGAGCGATGCGAGTGCACCCACAAAAAACGTTCGTCCCGGGCCAGCCACGGAAGCGACACCGAGCGCGGTCCCCACCAAGCCCAGGAAATAACTCTGATCGAACGACCCGCCACCAAACTCACCGGCATACAGGCCGATTGCGATCCACATCGCGTTGGCAGCGAGAAATCCTGCGATGGCAATTTGAACCAGCAGGCGACGATTTTCGTGTTGCAGGTGGTCTTGCCGACTGGGATCAAAGGGGGAGAGTTGGTAGCCGAGGCGATCGAGCAGTTGGGCGATCTGACTCAGCTTGATCGCCCCAGGATCATAGGCCAATTGTAGCGTGTGCTGATTCATCTTAATGCGCGCCGACAACAACCCGGGCGATTGAGCAGCAGCCTTTTCGATCAGCCAGGCACAGGCGCTGCAGTGCAGGCCATGCACGGCTAGCTCCGTGGTGCAAGTACCGTCGCTGTGAGTGCGTGGTGCGCTTGGTCCCAGGAAGTCGACGGTATCGAATTGCTCGTAGCGGCCCATTTGCTCGGCAGGCAGAGCCGCTCCGCTGTGCTGTCGCGTTTGATCGCGAAGCGCGTAGAAGTCTTGCAGTCCCCAGCCGTGAATCAATTCGTAGGCGCCTCGGCAGCCGTGGCAGCAGAACACCAATTGTTCCGCTGGAAAGCTCGCAGGCAAAGCGGTTGCCTCTCCACAGTGAATGCACGGCACCACGCGATCGGTCCGGCCGGCGGCAGACGCCGCCCTGCTGGTCGCTACCTCAGGGCCAACTGGCGGCTGTTGCAGCGACGGGACCGCAGCTCTTTCCGTGTCCGAATAGGATGTGGTCATGGCGCCTCACTCCCCGCCGGCTGGCTGGGAGCCGGAGCCGAGGTGCGAGCGTCTGTTCGCAATGTTTTAGTTGGCGACGTTTTACTAGGCGTAGCGTCCTTCGGCGGGGCGACACAGCATGGCAGCGGTGTGTTGACAAGGACTTGCATCTCTGCAGCGACATCCAACGGCTGTTCTGAGGCCGCAAGATCTGGATCGCGTGGTGTGGGCGCAGCCAAGCGGCTGGCCGTGTGCAAATCGGTTAGGGCGTTGAGGCTAGAAAAGCCGCGTCCGGTTGCCGTGTAGCACCCGCCCATGATGAGCAAGATCGACGCTCCGGCTGGTACCAAGCGGCGATACCGTAGGGCAAGTGTTTGTGTGCCTGCCACCAGGGCAATTAGCAGAGGGACTGTTCCCAGCCAGAAGGCGAGCATCACGATCGGTCCGGTAAGCATGCTTCCCGTGCCAGCCGCCACGAGTGCGAATAGGTACAGCCATCCGCAAGGCAAGAAAGCCGTGAGCAAGCCCGTTGCCAAACCGCGCGCGGGGAGTGGTAGGCGGAAGACAAGCGGGCGCAGACGCATCAGCAACTTTGTGATGCCAGTTGGTTGTGGGGCAAGCACCGCTTGAGGGGGAGGGGTGCTAGTGGGATTGCCTGAAATCGCTCCTAGCGGACTGGGGGAGTCAGGCCTCAAGTCGTCCGCCGCAGGCAGTTGCCCCCGCAGGCCGCCGAACAGGCGATTCAACAGCCCCTGGCAGGCGGGACTCACCAGCGGCCACAAGCGGTAGAGCCCCATCGCGATCATTAATAAGCCGACGATCCTGGCAGCCACCAATTGGAATCCGAGCGCTTCACCACCCAAGTCGACAAGCTGTCCTAGCGAACCAGCGATCAGTCCGGCAAGTGCGTAGGTCACCATCCGGCCGAAGTGGTATAACGTCGTGGCTAGCAACATGGGAGTCCGTCCGAAGCGATCGCCCCCTCCGCTAGCCCAGATGGCGAGTGGTCCACACATGCCAACGCAATGCATGCTGCCCAGCAGGCTGGCGGTTGCGACGGCGATGACTAAGATCCACATAATAGGTTCTCAATGAAGGATAACGGACGTCCTTATCGTACGTACAACTCACTCCGGTGGGCTGCAATGCCGTGCTGACTCTCCATTTGCAGATCGATCTGCCAAAGTCCGACCTGGGCCAGCTTCAGGCCACCGGCGTAGTAGCCGGGTTGCGTCTCCTTCAATGCCAGCGAGTGTATTTCATTGCCCCGCGCATGGTGGTAGACCCTAGCGGTTACGTTCATGCCCTCGATGGGTACTCCATCAGCCGCCAAGACTTGGACCTGCAATTCACTGGTAGGCTCACCTTCGCGAGAGGTGACCACATCGATGTTCATTTGCCATTGGAGCGAATCGGTCAATTGCAGTGCGCGGCGGGTGATATCCCAGTTCACTGCCGACTGGTGGTAGTTTGGTACGACTGCAATGGTCGGATCGCTTAGCGATAGGTAGAGGGCTGTCATGCCAAT
The DNA here is from genome assembly GCF_007752135.1 of Aureliella helgolandensis. GTDB lineage: Bacteria > Planctomycetota > Planctomycetia > Pirellulales > Pirellulaceae > Aureliella > Aureliella helgolandensis. The sequence goes on from NZ_CP036298.1 coordinate 81,684, forward strand.
AGCGACCTGAAGGGTCAGCATGCCGACGACAAAGGAGACCCACCAGCGGCGCGCATGGCTTTCGGCGCGGAGGAATTCCGCGCGCGAAGCAAATTGAGGGGGGAAGTTGAGGTTGGAGGGGTTCACTGTCGGGGCCCTATCAAGCTGAATTCAGTGACTCGTTGATGGTCGCTACTATCTTCGATCAAGAGTTGCATCGGAGTGCTTCCAGTACCAAACGTCAAACTGCCCGAGAATCGCACTTGAAGCGGAACGAGCGCCGATTTGCCTGGTGCGAGCGACAGTCCCGCGTCGTCGATGATTTCCAGCTGCGCCTTCTTGGGGGATTGGACCGTCATGGTGTAGGTTTGCGGACTATTGGAGCGATTGACCAACCGCATATTAAAGGTATTGGAAATCTCTCCACGGGCGACGTTGGTGTAGGGTGCTCCCTTCCCACGCAAGACGCGCGCATCGAAGCTGCTCTTGGTCGTAATGCCGTACACCAAACTCCCGGCGACTGCCATCAGCAGAATGGGGTAGGCAACCGTTCGAGCGCGAAGGAACCGAGGACGCTTGCCACTGAGTTCGTCTTGAGAGCTAAAGCGGATCAGGCCTTGTGGCGTGCCGACCTTTTTCATTACCGAATCACAGGCATCGATGCATTGAGTGCAGTTGATACACTCCATTTGTAACCCGTCTCGAATATCGATGCCGGTTGGACAAACGACCACACACTGATTGCAGTCGACGCAATCGCCAGCTTGATCTTCAGGGCGATGCTTCCCCTTTTTGCGAGGTTCGCCTCGATTGTAATCGTAGGCCACGATCATCGATTGGCGGTCGAGCATGACCGACTGTAGGCGACCGTAGGGGCAGGCTATAAGGCAGGTCTGCTCGCGAAAATAGTAAAAATCAAACGTCAGCAGGGCGGTGGTCGTAGCCATTACCAGGAAGGCGGCGGGATGTTCAAACGGTGAGCTGCGGATCCAGCGCGCGAGTTCCTCGGTCCCCACAAAGTACGATAGGAACGTATGCGCTAAGAGCATGTTCAGCAGCACGTAAACCAGAAAGCGACCGATCTGTCTGGCCGGAGAGAGAGGCTGTTTGGGAAGCCCTCCCTTGCCACTCGTCCCTTCAAAAATGCGGTCGATGGGACGGAATAGAAATTCCATATAGACCGTTTGCGGGCAAGCCCATCCGCACCATGCGCGACCTGCAATCGCCGTCACCAAGACCACTCCCAGAAAGGCGGTCAGCATTGTGAGTGCTAACAGCATCGTGTCGGTGGGAAGAAACGTATGCCCCATGATGGTGAACTCACGCGCCGGTATGTTCAACTGGATGGGGGGCTTACCCATGAAGCGGAGGTGCGGAACGAGGACGAAGATGACCATCAGTACGTACGACACGACCCGGCGGTTCTTCCACCAATAGCCCTGTGACAGTCTTGGTTTTAGCCACCTGCGTTGTCCATCGCGATGCAGCGTGCTGAGGACATATTCGGGCGATTCAAGGACAGCACTGTCTCCAGCGGACTCTGTATTGGGATCGCGATCCACGATCGGTAGAGCGCGTGGGCTGGAGTTGGGATTGTTATTGGGGGTGGTCACCAGTTTTGCCATGTTAGCGGGAGGTTCTGCGCAATTGCAGAGGCCACGTGCCTAGGGCTTTGTCAAAGCTTGATTCGTCGAGTAGTGGAACTTGCCAAAACCCCTTTGCAACCGAGTGAGTCCTGAGGGGCTTGGCGACTCCCACTGCAGTTGCACTCCAAGTTGAAATTTGGGCAATGCCTAAGGAGTAATGCCTGAGGAGTCTTGTCCATTGAATGAACTTACGCGTCTTCGGTGGTTTCTGTAGGTGTAGCCGCTTGCTCTTCCTCGGGTTCTTCTTGAGGTTCTGGCCAGGGAGCGATCTCCCTGCCGTCGGCGCCCTTGCCGTCTAAGTTTTGGCCACGCAAAGAGGCGACGTAAGCGGATACCAGCACGACCTCATTGGGGACCAAGCGGTTGGACCAAGCGGGCATGGCTCCATTGCCAGCACCGTTGTTGACGATGCGGGCAATATCCTCGATGGTACGCACGTTCTTGTAAAACTCGTCCGTCAGGTTGGGGCCGACCTTGCCCTCGCCATCACGACCGTGGCAGGACATGCAATTGGTTCGAAAAATTACCGCCCCAACCTTCAGCCAGCTGTCTTTATGCAGATAGTTGACGAGCGTCGCTTCGTCGGGTTTCAACTCGCCAATTTCAGCGAACTGAAGCTGGGTGTTGGCCGCTAGGGCTGCGTCGTATTGTTCGGCAATTGTTCGGCCAGGAGCGCCGATGTGGTAATACGAGGCGTAGGCCGGACAGAAGGCGATAGTGGCGACAAATATCCACTTCCACCAACCCGGAAGTGGATTGTCATACTCCTGGATGCCATCGTAGGAGTGAGCGGTGAGTGGCGCTTCGGGAGTCTCATTTTTCATAGCGTGGATCCTTCACTTCGTCGCTCAACGGGATCGATGCGAACTTGTCGGTCGCTTGGCGACTGAGCCGCAAAGCACCGTAGAAAATCACGATAAAGGTGCCAGCGAACAGCAATAATGCTGCCTCGGCGCATTTTGAGTAATCCAGGGCGCTAACGATATCTTTGATCATGTCGGTTACTAGCTTGTCATCGGATGGAGGTTACCGGATTCGTAAAGCATGCGAGTGCAGCGGCGGGTGTCGCCTTACTCTGCGTCAGTTTCCTGGGGTTCGCTGGTTTCTGTTTCGCCATCGGCCGTTTCCCCTTCGGCGTCGGCGACCGGAGCGGGCTCATCGGTTCGGAAGTAATCGGTACCAATGCGTTGCAGATAGGCGATCAAGGCAATGGCTTGCTTGCCTTGCACGTTGGCCGGGCCTCCCTGTTGGACAATTTCTGCCGTGATGTACTCGGCTTGCAGTTGGGCCATTTCTACCGCATTCTCCAATTCCTCTTCGTAGGGGGCACCCAGGAAATGGGACGCTTCCACCAGTGGAGGAATTCCTTCGAACTTCAAATCATCCAGCAGCAGGTGTTCAAAGCTCGGCATGACCGAACCTGGAGCTACTAAATCTGGGGCTTCAAAGTGCGACCAGTGCCAGAAGCTACTCTGCTTGCCACCCTCTCGCGCCAAGTCGGGGCCGATACGACGGCTACCCCACTGGAAGGGATGGTCGTAGATGAATTCACCTGGCTTGCTGTACTCTCCATAACGCTTCGTTTCAGCCACCATCGGACGGATCTGCTGGGAGTGGCAGTTGTAGCAACCCTCCGAAACATAGATCTGTCGTCCTGCTAGCTCCAGCGGCGTGTAGGGCTTAACGGTAGCAATCGTGGGTACATTGCTGCGAATCAGGAAGGTCGGGATCAATTCGAATAGAGTTGCGACGACGACGGCCAGGGTTGTAAGCACCGTAAATTTGACGGGCAAACGCTCCCAACTGCGGTGCCAATCCATCTTGGCCCAAGTGTCGAGCTTCTTGCCTATTTCCAATACCGGAGCATCGGCCAGAACGGTCTTGGTTGCTGGCGTGTGGTCGACATAGTGGAGTGGCAGGCGCGGAGCCGAATAGACCGGGACTTCGTACTTTGCAGGGCGATTCATCCAGGTCATTACTGCGTTGATTGCTAGCATGATAATGCCCGAAATGTACAGGGCGCCACCCAGCACTCGCAGCCACCATAGTGGAACAATGGACTGCACCGTCTCGACAAAATCAGGGTTGGCAAGCTGGCCGGTTTCTTGATCGATGGCCAGCAGCATCAAGCCTTGCATGAGCCCAGCAGCGTAGATCGGGATGATGTACAGCAGGATGCCCAGCGTCCCAACCCAGAAGTGACTCTCCATCAATTTATGACTCCACAGCTTGGTCTGATACAGCCGAGGAAGTAGCCAGTAGAGCATGCCAAAGAGGGCGAAACCATTCCAGCCCAAGGCACCAGCGTGCACGTGGGCAATGGTCCAGTCGGTGTAGTGGCTGAGCGCATTGATGCTCTTGATCGACAGCATGGGGCCTTCAAAGGTTGCCATGCCGTAGAAGGTTAATGCCACCACGAAGAACTTCAGGATGGGGTCGGTGGCGACTTTGTGCCAAGCCCCACGCAACGTCAGCAGACCATTGATCATACCACCCCAACTGGGCATCCACAGCATCAGGCTGAAAAGCATGCCCAGGGTGCTCGCCCACTCGGGCAAGGAGGTGAAGTGTAAGTGGTGAGGTCCCGCCCAAATGTAGATGAAGACGAGGGACCAAAAGTGGATGATACTCAGCTTGTAGCTAAAGATCGGGCGTTCCGCCGCCTTGGGGAGGAAGTAGTACATTAACCCCAGAAACGGAGTGGTTAGGAAGAACGCAACCGCATTGTGTCCATACCACCACTGCATGAAAGCATCTTGCACTCCGGCGTAAACGGAATATCCGTGGAATAGTGAAGTGGGCACCACGAGATTGTTGAAGATGTGCAGCAAGGCGACGGTAACGATGGTGGCGATATAGAACCACAAAGCCACATACATGTGTTGTTCGCGACGACGGATCAATGTCATCATAAAATTGCCACCGAAGACGAACAGCCAAATGATGGCCAGGGCAATGTCGATGGGCCATTCGAGTTCCGCGTATTCCCGGCTCTGAGTAATTCCCAGCGGAAAGGTAATAGCGGCAGCCACAATAATGGCTTGCCAACCCCAGAAGTGGATGCGACTCAGCACGTCGCTCCACATTCGCGCCTTGCACAATCGCTGCGTGCTGTAGTAGACGGCGGCGAAGATCCCGTTGCCTGCAAAGGCAAAAATCGCCGCATTGGTGTGCACCGGCCGCAACCGCCCAAAGGTGAACCAGGGCAATCCGTTGGTGAGCCAAGGGGCGACTAAGAAGATAGCAGCCACAAGCCCGACCAGGGTTGCCACCAAGCCCCAAAAAATCGTGGCGGTTGCAAACATGCGTACGATCTGATCGTCATACGAATAGCTCTCCATCTCGGGAGAATTGCTGTCGCCAGTCCCGGCGTGTGGGATGGCAGGCGTTTGGCTGGAAGAGTTCGACATCAGCGCGGTCACTCATTCTTCAAAATAGTCTGTTGTATCGAGCGGTCGATTAGTCTGTGGGACCTAAGATGCTAAGCACCCTGTGGGCCGCTGGCGCAAGGGGGCTTCGGCATCTATCCGACCGAGCATGGCTTGGTTGTAGGGTGGTTCTCTTATCTTTGTGTAGCGTTTCAGCCGTAAATCGCAAGAGTGCTTTTTGGGCAATCGCCATCAAAGCGCGTCGCACTGCGATCGGTCGCATCGCTCCGCCAGCGGGCAATCATTCCGCCAGCACGTTCGTTTCAGCGTGTTTACCACCGGAAACACAAGGAAATTTGGTTCGAAATCTCTTTCAGGATGCCCATGCACTCACATCGGCAAACCAGTGTCTCAATGCTGAGGAATTGGGAGAGTGGGCCTTTTTGCCGCACTGGCGCGCTTTGTCACGCACTGAGTCGCAGTGTCGCGCTGTGTTGCGCAGTGTCGCGCTGTGAGTGAGGCTTGCCCCCCTGCTCTGTCCCATCCATAGTGTTTCAAGGCGCGTTCTCACTGGAAGGTTGCGGTGACCGGCCGGCCGCTTGAGCGTTGGTTGCGGCGGTTGGGGGTTACTTCGCGCCCGGCAGAGTGACTCCTTCCGGTAGAAACGCAATCTTGCGATCATTGGCCACCTGCTGGCCGGGCGTGCATCTCCCCGATTGCACCTGCTGGTCGAGCAATACGAGGAGCTCAGCTGCCACTTGAGGCTTGGATTCTACAAGGTTTTCCTCCTCAGCCGGATCGTCATCGAGGTTGAACAACTGCATGGGGGGGAGGCCTTGTTTCTTGGCCAGCGGCTCGCGGGGGGCACTCCAACCGCCACTCCCCGCCGCCAGGCAGAGCTTCCAGGGGCCTTGGCGGATTGCGAACGATCCATCGATGGAATGGCTAATCAACGCCTCGCGGCCAGAGGACTCTTGCCCTTCAAATACCGGGAGAAGGCTGAAACCATCTTCGCCCCCCAAGTCTTGTCTTGGTTGCTCGGTGAGAGCCTCGAGAGTGGAGTAAATATCCGTTAGGCAGGCCAAGGCGCGCGTCGAACGCCCTTCCTGGAGGTGTCCTGGCCAACGAGCGATCATCGGAACGCGATGTCCTCCCTCGTAGATATCGGCTTTGTGACCACGATACCCGGCACTGGGATCGTGCCCGTGTCCTTTTAGCAAATCGAAATTTCCTTCGGGTGAGCAGCCGTTGTCGCTGGTGAAAATGACCAGCGTGTTGTCGTCCAGGCCGTGGTCCCGCAGGGCCTGCAAGAGTTGCCCCAGGTGATCGTCGACTTGCATGACAAAGTCGGCGTAGGGGTTCAACCCACTCGCATCTTTAAAGGGAGCAACTGGAACGATCGGTGTATGGGGAGCCGGCAGCGGAAGGTAGAGGAAGAACGGCTTGCCCGCCTTGGACTCCGCAGCCCGCGCAGCAACGTGGGAAATCGATTTTTCAAACAGGTGTGGTAGCACGTTGTCGATGTGGAAATCGGAGCCAATCGGCCCCTGGCGATACCAGCCATATCGATCTTGCTTCTTGGTAACTCCCTCCTCGCGATCTGGTTGTGCCGTGACCTTGCCAGTATCAACCCAGACGTAGGGGGGCATGTCTAGCGAGCCACAGTGGCCGTAATACTGATCGAAGCCGTTAACGTCAGGGCCGTTGAGTACCGGTTGCGTGAAATCAATTTCGCCCTTCACCTTGTGCCAGTCCCAGCCCAAGTGCCACTTGCCAATCATGGCCGTATGGTACCCAGCGCCGCGCATCAAGTGCCCCAGCGTTGGTCGTTCGGGTGGAATTAAGTGTTCGCTCGTGCCGCTAAGTACTCCACGCGACAATCGCGATCGCCAATTGTAGCGCCCCGTCAGGAGGCCGTAGCGGGTTGGCGTGCATACCGAACTGGGAGTATGAGCATCGAGGAAGGTTAGGCCTTGGTCGGCCATGCGCTGAAGGTTGGGGGTTGGGATCTTGCATTCTGGATTGGTTGGAGAAACATCCCCAATTCCCAGGTCATCTGCCATCACGATAATTACGTTGGGGCGTTCGGCGTGCACCCGAACGGAGGCGACGAGGCTGACTAGCAGAAGGCAGATTCCGGCAGTCAGAGTCCGCTGAGGAAGTCGTGGGTTCGGCATGAATTTACTTAGCTCGATGGCGGAGTGGGAGTCAATAATGCAGGCTGGATGCGAAGAGTCGGGCTGCATTCTATCAAACTTTACCTAGGAATTCATACGCGATCCAAGTCGTCCCGCGGTGCTCCCTCATCGCATTTTTTGCAATTGAGAGGAAAGCCAAGCATGCTCTCGCGGCCAAGTGCAGTCGTGACCCACGTACGCATCGTCCATGGAGGGTCGTGTCGTACGTGTTGGACGTGGCCGCAGGCCAATCTGGCGACCCAGTCTCCCGCTTGGTCCGTATGGTATCCGGTAATGGGCTGCATCATCTTCAGGCTCCAATCCGCGAGAGATGGTCGAATTCTGTCTATGCGGGCAGGGTCTACGTCGAAAAGTGCAAGGATTTGTAAGCCTGATCGCCTTTCTCAGTAGAACACAATCGCTCCAGCTCTAATCTGCACCTTTATATGCAGCATAGCTTTCGTGCAAGTCTCTATCAACCCTGCGCATTGATTCTCGCTAGGGAGGCATGGCAGCCGCCCCAATTGAGGTGCATTGTTTCTCAGTAGCAGGTCGCGAGCAATGAAACCAACTCGCGATTCGTCAAAAGCAAAGGCGGCGCTGCTGCTTGGGCGGCGTGGATTGTAAACGTGAAATTGTAAATTGCGGTTATCCGCTTACAATCTCATGCACCACGCGCCCGTGGACGTCGGTCAGGCGGAAGTCACGACCGGCGTGGCGATAGGTCAGACGTTCGTGGTCGATCCCAAGCAGATGGAGCATCGTGGCGTGCAGGTCATGCACGTGCATCTTATCGACGACCGCTTTGAATCCAAATTCATCGGTCTCGCCGTAGGTCATGCCGCCTTGGACGCCGCCGCCCGCCATCCACATTGTGAACCCATGGTGATTGTGATCGCGACCATTACCACTTTCTGAGGTGGGGGTTCTGCCAAATTCACCGCCCCACACGATGAGCGTCTCTTCGAGCATTCCACGCTGTTTGAGGTCTTCGAGCAGAGCCGCGATCGGCTGATCAATGGCGCGGCACAGTTTCGGAACCGTCTCATTGTGTCCACTGTGCGTATCCCACGGTTGTCCATTGCCGTAGTAGACTTGCACAAAGCGAACTCCACGCTCGACCATGCGCCGCGCCAGTAGGCAACCGTTGGCAAAATGTCCTGTGCCGTAGGAGGTGCGGGTCTGGTGGGTCTCGCGCTCCAAGTCAAACGCCTCGCTCGCTTCAAACTGCATGCGATAGGCCGTCTCCATCGCCGCGCTGCGGGCCAGAAGCTCTGAATCGTGCTGGTGCGCCTCTGCATGGTTGGCGTTGACCTGTCTTAGCAGGTCGAGCAATTCACGCTGCTTGCCATTGTCCGGCTGCGGATTGGTCAGGTGTGGCAGCATCTTCTCCGGTTCTATCGTGGAGTGATTGATGTAGGTGCCTTGGAATTGGGATGGTAGGAAGGCGCTATTCCACAGGATCGAGAAGCGAACGGGGCGACCGGGACATAAGACAACATAGCCCGGCAAATTCTGGTTCTCGCTCCCCAGGCCGTACAACATCCAAGCTCCCATGCTGGGGCGAGTCGGGACGATGGTGCCGTTGTTCATTTGCAGAAGTGCCGGACCATGATTGGGATTGTCGGCATGCATCGAGTTCAGGACGCAAATATCGTCGATGTGGCGGCTGAGTTGCGGGAGTAGTTCGCTGACTTGCAAGCCGCTTTCGCCGTGACGCCGGAACTTGAAGGGCGAGGGGAGCAAGCCGCCCGTAGGCCGCTCGGTAAGCAAATCCGCGCCGCTCGGCTTGGTACCAGCGTACTTGGCGAGCGCGGGTTTGGGGTCAAACAGGTCTCCCTGGTAGGGACCACCATTCATGAATAGGTGAATAACTCGCTTGGCCCGGGCTGGAAAGTGTGGCGTTGCGTTGTGGAGTTCTGCAGCATTGACAAGTGATGATGAATTCGCCAGGAGGTGAGCTGCGCTCACTGCACCTATGCCACCGCTTAAACGCTGCAGCATTTGCCGGCGATCGATCCATCCATCTTGAGGCTGAAGGGGATTCATGCTGTTGTCCCTAGTCGATGTAAATGAATTCATTGGAAAGTAGCATTGCATGGCAGTAGGTTTCCCAACTGCCTTGGCTGCCCTGCGCCTCGTGAGCCTCGAAGTAGTCTAGCCCTAGCGCCAGTTCATTGGGCGTTGCAGATCGTGCAAAAAGCAGCGTATAGATGCGCTCAACTCTAGGCTCGGTTTCTGACAAGCCTTCGCGATCGAGTCTGTGCACCAGGGCCTGGGCTTGCTGAGCGAGGAGTGGGCTGTTGAGTGCAAAGAGCCCTTGCAAGGCGGTGGTCGTAGGGCTTCGCTGCGGGCTATGTTGATTTGGATCGGGAAAGTCGTGAATCATGAGAGTCGGAGAGATATCGCGACGATTCACGGTTGCATAAAGTGTCCGGCGATGGTTGTCAGGCTCTTCGAGTGCAACGGCTGGGCCACCTCGGGACAGCGTCAGTTCGCCGCTCACCTGCAGCATTGCATCACGCCATTCCTCGAACGTCAGCCGACGCCGGTTCATCCGTGAAAGCCAGGTGTTGTCGGGATCCGCCTGGCTGCCTTGGGTCGATTGTTGCCATGCGGCTGAAAGGAGGAGTTCGCGATGCAACCACTTGATCGACCATCCTTGGGCAATGAATCTTGCGGCCAGATCGTCTAAGAGTTGCGGGTGAGTGGGGCGGCCGCCTTGCCGTCCGAAATTGCTGGGCGTATCGACGATGCCACGTCCAAAGTGAGCGAGCCAGACTCGGTTCACGAGGACGCGAGCCGTTAGGGAGGCGGCATCTGAGGTGATGGCCTGCGCCAGCTCGAGTCGTCCACTGCCGATTTGAAAGGCTTGTGGCTCTCGAGTCAGCACGGTCAGGAAACGTCGAGGAATCACCGGGCCGGGACGATTGGGATTGCCGCGAATAAACGACGGAAGGTCATACGGCTCAGCGCGATACTCCAGTTGGGTTCCCTCTTGCGGGGTTTTCCCTGCGCGCACTACGTGCACGGACTCGTCGATCACCGCGTTGGCCATAGGGGTATCGTAGTGCTCGGTCGTGGATTGGATCTCTGCGATTTGATGCGTTAGCGAGTCGACTTTCTCTTGCGGAATAGGTTTGAGTTTTTTGAGCTTGGCGATCTCTGCTTCCAGCCCCTCCACCGTTGCGCGCGCAGCCTGCACTGGTGCGAATTCCTCTTCGCCAATCAGTGGCCGTTCACTCAAGCGGCAACTTGCGAAGACACCCGCCATCGCATAATAGTCGTCGGCACTGATCGGATCAAACTTATGATCGTGGCAGCGTGCGCAGGCGACCGTTAGCCCTAGGAACGTACGAGAAACGGCGTCGACGCGCTCCTCCCATTCGTCCGCCACGATGACTTTGATGATCTCGCTTGGTAGCTTGAGCTCTTTCCAATAGGTTGGGCTGAGGCCAATGAAGCCGAGTGCTGGGATGTCTTCGGGGCCCGTGCTGGGTAGTAGGTCGGTGGCCAATTGCCGATGCACGAATTCTGCGTAGGGCATGTCGTCGCAGAACGCGTTCACAACCCAATCGCGGTAGAGGTGCGCCTGGGTGGTTTGAGGCAGCCAGCTGGCGGTGCGATCGGTGTAGCGGGCGAGGTCGAGCCACCATCGGCCCCATTTTTCGCCATACTCGGGGGAATCTAACAAGCGGTCGATCTGCTTGGAAAACGCAGCGTCGGAGCGGTCCGCTACAAAGTCTTCCACTTGTTCTGGAGTGGGGGGAAGTCCGGTCAGCGTGAAATACAAGCGACGCAGTAGCGTCCGTTTGTCGGCAGGCGATGTCGGCGCCAGGCCTCGCTCCTCCATGGCAGCCAATACAAAAGAGTCACTCCGCGTTTGGGGCCAATCCACGCGGTCGACCGGGGGAAGCTCTGGCTGGCTCAGCGGCTGGAACGACCAGAATTGGCGACCGGCTTCATAGTCGATGCCCGACGCAGTATTTTCGGCTGTGTGCGAGCCTGGCATCGCCGGCGGGAAATAGGCCCCCTGCTCGACCCAACGCGTCAATTCCAGGATGTCTTGCTCGGCCAGCTTCCCTTGAGGGGGCATCTCGTAATCCCCCTCGTAGCGAATGGACTGAATTAGCAGACTGGCATCGCTGTCGCCTGCAACCACTGCAGCACCACTGTCTCCCCCAGCGTTTAAGGCTTGGGCCGAATCGAGTTTCAAGCTGCCGTGAACCGTTTGGGCGGAAGCCGAATGACACTCATAACAATGCTCACTCAGTAGCGGTCGGATCTTACGCTCAAAGTATTCATAGTCGGCGGTAGTGGCTGGTGATTGTGCGGCAGCCACAGAAGCAAGGCTGAGCAAGCCGGCCAAAACGAGCGATCTTACAGATGAGCTGAGCATGGGCGTGGCAACTTAGGTGGGAATGCAGGTGGGAAGCTCTATTCTACACGAAGTGCATGCGCGAGGGGCGAATAACCCTCATGGAGGGCTGTGAACTGTCGCAGCTCTCCTGCCCGGGCTGCGAGTAAGCTTGCCGGTATCTCGAGGGCAGGCATTGCAGGGCAGACGCTTAGCCAGGGGGCGCATCGAAGGCGCGCTTTCCTCGGTCTGAGTGGGGGCGGAGCTAGAATTGTGGCCTGTTCGGGGGCTTGGCTCGCTAGACTGCAGAACGCGCGGGTTCACCCTACCCCGCTTCGACGGGAAATCGCGCTGGGCGCGCATGGCGGAACAGGTTTCAAGCTGAACGCGGATCGCTTAGGGAGCGATGCTGACTGGCTCGATGGACAGACCACCTGAGGAGCGTAGCGAGATGTTGTAGGCCATCTCCTCACGGACTTGGATCGACACCGCTTCGCCATTAGCTGCCCGAATTCCTAGGGCAGCAGCCTTCTGGGGATTGTTTGCAAACTCCCAAAACTCGCTCCACAACTGTTGTTCGAACTCAGACATCGCACCACCGCGGGCATAGGCCTGGGGACGCATTCCAATTTCGTCCAGCGCGATCCCTTCGGTAGGAATTTGCTGCTCACTAAAGATGCGTCGGAAGAGGCACAGGGACGTTCCCCGCTCGACGTCTCCCTTTTCGATGTAGCTGTCATCGAATTTGACTACCCAATTATCGATATAGACCACGTCGCCCGGCAGTTCAAATTGTTTGGGCTTGGAAAGTGGTTCGCCCTGCGGGGAGAGTTCGACGAATTCGAGTCGTGACGAGACGGCCTGCCCCGCTTCGTTGCGTTCGATGTTGAGGACGTTGAGTCGGGCTAGGCGTTGATCGACCTTGAGGAGGTTTAGGGCGGTTTCGAGTTTTTGAATTTGGACCGCTTTTTCTTGGAGATCGACCGTCAAGACTTGGACCTCTGCAGCCTTTACGCTTAGCTCCTCATTGAGAATCTCCAGTTCGGCGGTCACTTTCTCGATTTGCTCCTCTTGGTCGCGCACGAGTTTGTCACGCTTGGTGTACTCACTGTATCCAAAGTAGCTGCCACTCCCGAGCACGCCTACCAGCACCGCAAAAAGCAGGGTGCGAATGGCTGAGTTGGCGGTCTTTACGCTTTCGCTGATCGATCCCACGGACATCATCTCCCTAGACGATTTTCATCGGTGCCGCGTCCGGCAATGGTATTGTTCAAGTCTGCTGCACGCGTTCGGTAGACGACCGGCGCCCCTTCAACGTATCGAAACGCGTTGAGGAAGAGTATGCCATTCCCCGACAGAGTCGCAAAATTTAGCGACTTCTATCGGCAGACTGGGGCGCTCGGGAGAGGTGTTTGCAAAAGCGGGCAGCTGGCCTAATATGGCGGAAATCGGTCCATCCAGTCTCCACAATCGACTCTTGCTACCAGCGAGGCAGAAAGCGCGATCGCTAGTGACGAATCCTAAAGTCTCCCAACTCTCTGCTAGATTGCTCAGCCTGCGATTCGGTTTGCTGTTGGCCGCTGGTTTGTGCATGGCCACTGCTTGGCTCATCACGGGCCTAGATACGGAGTGGTCAGCTCACTTGCGGCAAATCCATGTTCCTGGAGACTTGCGACGCGCCATCGATCTGAGCGAGGCGTTTGCGCATGGCTTGGGAGCGGCAGCCATCTTGGGGAGTATCCTGCTGGTCTCTGTCGATCGCCGTCCAGCAGTCTGGGTAGCCGTGATGATCACGATCTCCAGCGGATTGATGGCAAACGGCCTCAAGAGCTGTTTCGTAAGAGTCCGGCCGCATTCCCAAGAGCTGGTCCGCTTGGTGGAGGGGGCGCCGGTAGAAGCGACTGCGGCGGGGGAGGTGGCGCTGCAGCTCGATTTTTGGGATGCTAGGCAGCGAAGTTTTCCTTCGGGGCACACGGCCACCGCTTGGGGGCTGATGATCGGCCTGAGCCTTGCCTTTCCGCGCGGCACCGCATTGTTTGCGGTGCTGGCGATGTTGGCATCCCTGCAACGACTCACCAGCGGAGCGCATTTCCCAAGTGATGTGCTAGCCGGTGGGGCTATCGCTTGCCTGTGCGCGGTACTCATTCTCAGCATTCCGCGCTGTCTGAGTGCAGTTGGCCAGTCGGGTGGTTCTGAGGCCAACTCGCTCTATTGAGCAGGGGCCGCTTCGCCAATCACTTGGAGCTGTTTCAGAAAACCGTTATCGGTCGTCAGGATCAGCTCGGTCGACTGATCGATCGATTTCTCGTAAGCTTCCAGGGTTCTGACGAAGGTATAGAAGTCGCCTACTTCGCCAATGGCGTCGGCATAGCGTTTGATGACCTCCGCGTCGGCTCGCCCTCGCATCTCGCTTGCTTCGCGCTGTCCTTCTCCCTGAATCTTTTCGATTTCGGCGTTCGTCTTATTGAGGATCTCTTGCTTTCGCTCCTCGCCCTCTTTGATGTTGAGCGTACTGATGGCTTCACGTTCTGCGATCCAACGCTTGAAGGTCGTTTGGCGTACGGAGTCGACGAAATCGATGCGGGAGATACCAACATCGACCAGTTCAATGCCTCGATTGTCGCCCGCTTCGGCGCCCTCTTTCGTCTCTAAACTTTCATGCGCTACTGCATTGATTTTCGCGAGGATCGCCTGCCGTCCGACGAGCCCCTTGCTCTTAGGGGCAGCCACCATCAGCTCGGCATCGGGGAGTGCCTCCTGCAGCATGGTCATCGATTCTTCGTCAAATTCGAGTTGCGCCATCTTCATTTCACGGTTGGTACTGCGCACTAAATCCTCAAGGTCATAGACGGTAATGACATCGCGAATGGCTCCGCGTGCAAACTGAGCCACGCGATTTTCAGCGTTCTCTAAAGTTCGCATCCGTTTTACAAAGGCGATGGGGTCGCTGATTCTCCAAACTGCCCAGGGGACGATTTCGATCTTCTTGTCATCCTTGGTTGGGAGGTCGGGCAGCAGCTCCGCAGGATCGTCTCCCCAAAATTGGAGCGTGCTGGGGAATTTACGGACCGTTTCAATGAAGGGTGTTTTGAAGTACATTCCCGGTCGCGATTGAGAGCGGACCGGTTCGCCAAATCGCATGACGACGGCCAATTCGCGTTGGTCGACGATGTAGACAACGAATTGGGCGGCGAGCAGGATCAAGCCGCATACGGCAACGATCGATACGGCAAATTGAGCTATTTTTCGGGACATGTTCTTGGCTTTGCTGATTGGGAGTTCGAGGAAATGCAGTGTTCCGTGGACGTGCGATTCAAACGGCTATGGGTTTGCCGCAGGTTGTCCAATTTGCATTAGCGGGACGAGTCCCTTGAGCTGCTCATCCAGGATCAGCTTGCGACCAGCGGTTGCAAACACTCGCTCCATCGTTTCTAGGTACATCCGCTGCCGAGTAATTTCAGGAGCCAACTTGTAGCTCTCATACTTGGCTAGGAGTGCGGAAATCTCTCCTTGGGCTTCCGACAAGCGGCGCGAAGAATACCCTTCCGCCTCACGCACCAGTTTGTCGGCCTGTGCGCGTGCCATGGGAAGAATGCTGTTGCGTTCTCGAGTGGCCTCGTAGACCAATTGACCCTTCTCTTGAATCGATGCGTTGACCGCATCGAAAGAGGGTTTGACGGAATCGGGTGGCGTGACGCGTTGTAGCTGTAAGTTGGTGATCTCAATGCCAGCGTCATACAGGACCAAAGCATCTTTCATTTCCGACAACGCTTGCAAGGCAATCTCCTCGCGTTTTACCGTCAGCGTTTCGTCGGCTGAGTAGTCACCCACAATGCGGTGCATGGTTGACCTTGCAACCGCCAGCAGTACGCGATTGACATGTTGTTCGTTGAAGCTGAAGATGAATTTTTCAGGCTCCGTGACTCGCCAGAATACATTCCATTCCACCACGGCTGCATACAAATCGCCCGTCAAGATCAACGAGCGGTCATCACTGCGACTCCCTTCGGAAGGGAAGTCTGTGTTGGATCGTTCGTTGTAGCCCCAGGGCAGCTTCATGCTCTTTTCGCTCATGTCGACGAGTACGCGTTGGTCGATGCCTGGGAGTTTGAAGCGCAGTCCGGGAGGCGCTGTGGTGTGGTATTTTCCGAAGCGTAGCACTACCGCTTGTTCATGCGCGTCGACCACATAGGCGGCGCTCCAGACGACGTAGGCGATCACTACCAGCCCAAAGATGAGCAGGGCTCCGCCAGCGATCTGTTGAGGCGATTTGCCGTTCAGGTCGAAGTCAAAATTGCTAAAGTTATCGCGGGCCATGATGTCTATTGCCAATTAAGAATTAAGTTGTCTGCCATACGGTGATGAGCAATCCCTCGAGTGCTCGAACGGATTGCCCACTGATACGTAGGCTCATGCTGAGCCTAGTTTGGGCGCAAGCGGCGGTGGATTTTGTTCCGTGTCGCCGTTCGCACTGCGAAAGAGTGGCCCTTGAGGCGGCTTTGGCGGAGCGATGGGCGATTCGGGTTTCTACGTTTTCGAGAAAATCGACAGCCTGTTGCGCGGCGGGTTCCCGTATCAACAACCCCGAGTGAGCGAGCCACTAGCGACCGCCCGTAGACTCCGCTAGCGTCTGTCCCCAAACTGTAAGTTACCCACAGGATCCGGTACGTAAAATCGAGCAATGCAAGCGACTTGCCGAAAGTGCCCTACTGAGAATCGACAGAATCGGTAAATCTGCTAACCGCGTGTCGGTGAATCCGCCACAGCCAATAGCCTAACATGGCCCATCGATCTGTGGGTGGGGCAGGAAGGATAGTGGGGAACCGCAGGTCGGAGAGCCCTGGAAAGACTGGCGTGTCTGCCGGACTGGGGGAGAGATGTTAGTTGCTCAGCCACCGTGGGGGCACCGCCGGTGCTCTGCAGTGGTCGGTTACCAACGTATTTCCATTTGCTGCACGATTTGATCGGCAAGCCTCTCTACGGCTTTTTGTTGAGCCGTGGCCATGCTCTGGCCACCTTCCGGGACAAAATCTGCGCCCTGGATGAAGTAATACGAGAACTCACCCATCGGCACAAATCGATTTTCCATCAACGGATTTCCTTGCCGATCGAGCCAAGTGACTTCTAGTGAAATCAAGGTTTCAATGACTCGCGGTTCATCGGTACTGGCTTCGGTCACCGTGCGTTTGGTTTGAGTCGCAACGCGGCAAGTCAGCGTGCTGTCCGGATTGGCAGGTCCCACAACCTTGTAGGGCGTGTTCAATTCCACCACTTTGATGACAGCTTCGGTGAGCTGCACGCCGATGTTGTGGCGCCAGGTGTCGTTGCGAATGACTGGAATGTGGACGGTACGGATGTTGGGGTTGAAGAGTGAGCGACTACCGAGTTGATAGCCAGCACAGCCGACCGCTGCGGTCCCAAGGCATAGCAGGGCGAGTGGAGCCAGCCCAAGCCATCGGCGTCTGGCTAGGCAGGGCAAATTCCGCGACGTACCGCTATCGTCCACCAGCTCCATTGTGGGGCTGGCGGTGCAGCTGGGCACCGCGGGGGCCGCAGCTGGGGAATCTAGTTCGAGATTGGGGACCTGCCACTTATTCAGCACTCTGGGGCATCTCCCTCCACGGTCGCCCGTCATCGGGTGTATCGCCAAATATCCACAGCAAGGATTGAAACCGTTGAGGTGGATCGCTGGGTTCCCCTTGGATGGCATCGAGGCCCGTTTGAGCTCGCTCGGCAAAGGGCGTATCGCCATATTCCTCGAGGATGCGATTGTAATGGAATTTCGCCGAACTATTCTCGCTCCGTTTGCGACGGTACTCGGCTTGTTCCCAAACGCGTTCGGCCATTTGGAAGCGGATTTTGGAGTACGCTTGGTTGATTTCTTGTTGGTGCTCTTCCGCCTCTTTGGGGAATTGTTTGACGATTTGCAGCACTCGTTTATGCGCATCGGTCAGAGGGACACTGCTGTAGGTAGGCCCTTGGTAGGAAGCCAGCAAGCTTTGCATCTCTAGGAATTGGGCGTTGAACTGGTGCTCGCTATCAGGATAGGTCATGCGCAGGTCTTCAAACGTCATGGCCGCTTCCTCGAACTTCCCCTTTTCGTATTGTTCAACGGCGATGCGCATCGTCGTGTCATCACTGACTTTTCCTGTCGGGTCGTCGATGCGAATGCGCTCTAGGACGCGCATTCCGTGTCCACCGGTATCGTTCCAAGGTTTTTTGGGATCGGAGACATTGAGCACGACAAACGGCTTGTGTTGGTGTGCGTCGGACTTCAACCAGTAGTCGGCAATCTCGAATCGACGGGAACCGACATGGTCTAGATAGGGATTGCGTGGATACTCCTTGACCAATTCCGAGAAGACGAGTTCCGCTCGGTAGTAGTCTTCTGCAAAGAAGTGGCTCTCGGCTTGCATGAGCAGCGCGTCTTGTTCCAGGCCGGAACTCTGCCAATTTTTTGCAGCATCCTTGTACAGGCCGGCTGCCTTTCGGAAGGCTTCGGCGCGCGCCTCTCCCTCGAGCGTCTTGGCGGCTTCGAAAGCCGCATCGGCTTGGCCATACAAACTTTGCGCTAGATCGACATCGCGGCGTCGCTTAGCGCGCAGCCCGATTCTCTCAAAGAAGTCCGACGTGACGCCTTCGCGCTCCGCGGACACCCCTTCGGGTCGAAACGTACCGTCGCCGTAAGGCTCGCCGCCAACTCCGACCGGATTTTCAATGGAGCGTTTCGCAGCCGCGTAATCGGTTTGCGAACCTCGACTGGGGGAGAAAATACTGCAGCCATTGGTACACAGCGAAACCACCACTATTGAATAGGGCAGCCACATCGACCAATTGATTGCTAGCTTTCTCGGCGGGGACTTCCTTGTCAACGCCCAAGCTCCTCTAGGTAGCTGTGCATTTGCAATCGGCGATCCAGCATGACGGTTAAATAATGCTGGACAACTCCACGCGACGCCGCGCGGTGATTGCTAGGGTAACTTTCTAATTCCATCGACTGCCAATCAGCCAGACTGAATCTTTCATACAAATCTCGGACGGAACGGGGTAAACGCAGGACGTCTCGCGCACCGATTCGGCAGGCATCACACAGGACGCCTCCCGAAAGGGAACTGAAGGTTAGCCATTCCACGTCATCTGCCTCATTGCCGCATTGAGCGCATTTTCTCCAGCTTGGCAGTTGTCCAATCAAGCGAAACATCTGCAACTCATACCGCAGCACGATGCACCGCAGCTCGAAATTCGGTTCCTCCAGGGCAGCTAAGGTGGCAACCGCTAGATCGTAGATCTCGGGCTGCCGGTCTCCCTTGTCGGTCAGACGATCGAGCAGTTCAGCAACATAGTAACCTGCGTACAGTCGCAGCAAATTGCGCGTACCGGCTCGAAATCGCTTCTGCAGTTTTGCTTCGGTCAGGATATCGAGCACATCTCCGGACTTAGCGATGAACACTACGCGACAGACCGAAAGCAGGTCAAGGGCAGCTTCAAAGGGGCTTTTCGGGCGGCGGGCTCCCTTGGCTACCGCAGCCAGCTTGCCAAAATCCCGCGAGTACAAATTGACAATCAGGCTGGTTTCACTCCACGGGAACACTCGCAAAATCAAGGTGTCGGTCTGTTCAGCTGGCACAAAAAAATTTCTCTACGGTGAGCTGGAAAGTGGCGAAAATCGCCAAAAATCGTTAATTTGGATTAGCGTGGACGCCCCATTTCGCCCATCCTCTCTTCCATCTGAGGTTTATGGCACGCATAATGCTTCCTACGGCGGGGGCAGGTCTCTGGGCGCAATTGTGGCAGACACATCATTGCCGATTCTAGCAACCTGCGGTAGCTCGTCGCAAACCACTTTCTCTTCCCTGACCTCGAGTCGGAGGGGACCAGCCAGTGCAGTGGGAAAAACCCAAACTATTGATTGCCGATGACGACCGGGATTTTCGCGAGTCCTTGGGAGAGGTCTTCCAGCGCCGTGGATACGGTACGCATTTCGCCTCCGATGGGCGAGAAGCGGTGGAGTTTGTGCAATCTACCGACGAATTGCATTTGGTGTTGTTGGATGTGCACATGCCGCGTCTCTCCGGCTTGGAAGCTCTCGGCCAAATAAGAAGGGTCGTCTCGACCAATCTGCCGTGCATCCTCATGAGCGCCAAGCTGGACGACTCGATCGTGGAACAGGCGCACGCCTTAGCCACCGACACCGTGCTCTCGAAACCGTTTACCCTCCGCGACATTACTGCCATGGTCGAGGATGTGCTCAGGCGTTCCTACGGTTGGCAGCTTTAGTCATGTCCTATTCCCCGTCGGTTAACGAGCATCGCCAGGCAGCACCGCGAGTCTTGACCTTTGCCGTCCTCACGGTCAGCGACTCTCGGACGCTCGACACCGACCGCAGTGGGCAACTCATCGTCGATCTGCTGCAGGCAGCTGGGCACACCTTGCAAGTCAGGAGCATTGTGCCCGATGAACCCGAACGGATCCGTGGTGAGGCCGAGCGTTGGTGCCGTGAGGAGCGGATCGACGTGATCCTGTTGACCGGTGGGACTGGCATTTCACCCCGCGATCAAACACCCGAAGCGATACGCCCGTTACTAGAAGTGGAGCTCCCCGGATTTGGTGAACTCTTTCGCTGGTTGAGTTACCAGGAGATCGGTCCGGCGGCCATGCTGAGTCGCGCCTTGGCGGGGCGATGTGGTGAGACATTGATCTTTTGCTTACCAGGTTCGACGGCCGCCGTGCGTCTGGCCTGCGAACAGTTGCTGGTGCCTGAGCTCCCGCACTTGGTCCATCACTCCCGCGCCTCCTCGTGACGGTTGGTTGAGACGCGTTTTTTCAGTTGTGCTGGGCAGGCCGCGATCCCAATTGCGTTGTAGCGGTGACGGTACTTCCTTGCTGACGCTCTTGCTGACCGGGCTGTTGAAATAGTAACCCGCCGCGTGAGCAAGGAAAGATAACCTCCGCTAAAAGTCAATTAAGGACGCAACCTCCGCATTAAAATTCAAATTGCGATTAAATCAACAGCCCGTGACGCTGCGGGTTGCGATTTCAACCGGTCTGCACCGGTGGGCTACAAGATCAGTTAGGCGAAGAGGGCTTGCAGGTCTTCCAGGGACAGCTGGCTGATCAGGCTCTTATCAGCACTGATAATGGCATCGGCCAGATCTCGCTTGGATTTTTGTAGATCGACAATCTTCTCCTCGACGGTTTCGCGGCAAATAATGCGATAGGCCATGACCGGCTTGACCTGTCCCATGCGGTGCGCGCGATCGATGGCCTGTGCCTCAACCGCTGGGTTCCACCATGGGTCAAGGATGTAGACATAGTCCGCTGCGGTGAGATTCAAGCCGTGCCCTCCCGCTTTCAGGCTGATCAGGAATAATTGGCAGTCTGCTTGCTCCTGAAAACGCTCGACGCAGGCTTGCCGGCGAGTCGTTTTGCCGTCCAGGTATTCATACTTCCAGCCTTGGGCATCAAATTCCTTCTTCACGAGGGCTAGCAAGCTGGTGAATTGCGAAAACACGATGGCCTTGTGATTCTCTTGCAATACTTCGGTCAGATGTTCGACCAGCGTGTGGATCTTAGCGCCCTGGACCGATTTCTTCGGATGGATTAGACGCGGGTCGCATGCGGCTTGTCGCAGGCGTAGCAACGCCTCCAGGACGTGGATCTTCGAACGCTTGATACCCAGTTCCTGCACTTTAGAGCTCAGGTGTGTGCGATAGTGGTCGCGCAATTCCCCGTAGAGCTTGCGCTGTTGCGCGCTCATCTCGCAGTACAGCGTCTGTTCTGTTTTCTCGGGGAGTTCGCTTAAGACCTGCTCCTTGGTCCGCCGCAGGATAAACGGTTTGAGCGCCTTGCTCAGCAATTGCAATCGATCGCCGTTGCCCTCCCGACCTGCGGTTAGATTGCCCATTTTTCCGTGGCCCAGCATGCCGGGGTTGATGAAATCAAACAACGACCAGAGGTCCCCTAATTGATTTTCGATGGGAGTACCCGACATCGCGATGCGGTGCTCGGCGTTCAGCAGTCGCGCCGCTTTGGTCGCCTGGGCAGCCGGATTCTTGATGGCTTGAGCCTCATCCAAAATGGCGTAGTCAAATTCAAGGTCTCGGAGACGCGGGATATCATTCCGGAGGGTTCCATAGGTGGTGACTACCAGGTCAGCGTCGAGGATCGAATCGGCATGTTGCGCGCGGTCCAAGCCTGTGTAATCGAGGACCTTCAATTTGGGAGCGAACTTGGCTGCTTCCGAAATCCAATTGAAAACGAGACTCTTGGGAACGACCACAATGGATGGCTTGCGCGTTTCTCCCTCCTTGAGTCTGCGCTGTCGGCGAGTTAGTAACAGCGCAAGTACTTGAATGGTCTTGCCCAGTCCCATATCGTCTGCAAGGCAGCCGCCAAAACCAAATTTACGCAGGAAACCGAACCACGCGAGTCCGTCTTTTTGGTAGTCTCGCATGTCTCCTTGGAAGCTGCGTGGTTGTTTGGCAGGCTGGATCCCCTTGAAGTCGTTGAGTTTGTTGCACCAGGTAGTAAAGCCGCGATCTCGAATTACATTCTCTTGTTCTTGCAGGAGTGCGTCGAGCAACAATCCTTGATTGCGACGATACCGCACGGAGTTTCCAGACACTTCCCCAGTGCCAGAGAGGCCCTGCAAACGCTTGAGCCACTCTTCAGGGCATAATCCCTGGGTTCCGTCTCCTAAGCGAATGTAACGATCACCGCGCTTGATCGCACTTAGCAACTCGGGCAGCGTTACCTGCACTCCATCGAAATCAATATTGGCCTCGAGATCAAACCAGTCTTGCCCACTCGTAACTTGAAGGTCAAACGAGCCGGCGCTTCGATAGCGAAGGCCATCCGCCAGTACGTCCCAGTGGTGGTCATTGAGGTCGCGCACCAACTCTCCCAGCCACTGGTGGTTGATGCGCATTTCGCTTTGTTGGTAGCCGTACGTATAATCGCGAAACGGGAACTTTTGCAGGGGAATCAATAGCTGCGATTCTGCCTCCCGATTTCGGCTCAGAATCTTGCGCTGCGATTCATCCCACAGGTGCGTGGATGTGTCGGTGAGCAGGATTTCTTGTTCACCATACTGCATCGAAATTGTGGCTGACAACTCGAGCCCCGTGGAATGTGCTGGGGTAGCTAGCTTGAGTTTACCTCTGGGGGGGGCAGCGATTTCTTCAACAATTCCTAAGCTGGGGTCCAGGGTGAAGCTTACCGGAGAGTCGGACTGCATTAGCCTCGCCAGGAAGCCTCCTAAATTTTCGGCAGGTAGGCAGGTTTCCCCTTGCTGCTGCCAAATCTTAATCCACTCGTAATCCTCAGCGCGAAGCAAGCTAATTCGGTCTTGGAATAGGGCAATTCCAGTTGGGCAAATGGCAACGAGTTGGTCCAGATCGCAAATTGCAGCTGGCGTTTCTTCGTTGTCTTTCGCTTCTGCTTGCGGTCCAGCGACTCTCGCTTCCTGAGCTGTGGCGGCGTCTGGTGCCCTAATGAGCCGTGGCGATAGATTGACCTGCCCCTCCTCGGCGGGATGGATATGGAGATCGAGTCGCCAAGCTGGCCCAGCATCGAATGCAATTGGCCGATTCTCATGCAGGGGTCTGCGATCGGCGGCCATCCAGCCAAAACGCCCCGACGCACAGAGTGAGGTTAAGGTGTCGCGTAGTAGCTGGGGCCGAAATGCCAAGGTATTGAGTATCTGCGGGGGATTCCCATAACGGGGATCATAAGCGCCGTCAGCCTCCATGAGTGCTAGGATTCGGCGATCGGTATCGTCGCACAGGTTGCTCATCGATTGTTTGTTAGCGTCTAACCTAACAGGTGCGCCCCATTCTCCAATCGAGTTGCGGTGGGACATGTAGACTCTCAGCCTGAAGAACGGGTCAAGTTCCAGGTCTGCCAAGCAAAGGGCGTATTGCAAATGAGGCCGTTGCGTCACCGCAGCACTCGGCTGGGGTGACTCTACCGCCTGAATGGAGTTCATGAGTGATTTCCAAGTTAACCTAGTATTGCGGGCTTGGGGACGCGGGGTGAGCTGGTGAATTAGCTTGTTCGCGGCCAAGGTAGGGGTGTTGGACTGATTGGAATCACCTCTTGAAGCGGAAGCCGTCCGTCCACGGCTGGGCTGGCTTGAGCGGCGGTTTGCAGGGGGACCAATCTCGAGGGTTTCGATCTCGCACCAGTCTATATCCAAGCTCCCCTCACCGAGCAAAGGCACCTCGAACTGTAGGTCTAGCTCACGCAGCATGGCCCATAAGTGCTTGCAATTGATGCCATCTGAGAATCTTGCACAATCGCAACTGGCCTCTAAGTATCCAGTTTCCGCAGAGCGGAAATCGATTCCGAGCTCATACGTTTCGCCATTGGAGCCGGAGGCCGTCGCCCAAGCGCCATACAGCCCCACTTGTTCGAGCGCTAAGTTTCCCGAATGGCGATACGCTTCTCCGCGTCGACGATCTCCTGGCGAGAATGCGTCATGAGTACGTTGGGCAAGTAGGCTTTCCACGCTCTTCGAATCCTGAATCAGTTGAGCTATTGACTGGGTTGGAACTGGATAGTCGCTCCGCACTCAAGACACCCAGTGCTGTCCAGGAGAGCAGCGAGGGGCCTGCGAGACGGGCATGTTGCTAGGCCGACCGGAGTGCTTGCCGAGCTTGAGCGATCCAGTCGATTGGCTCCCCTGCCCTGCCAGTGTCGGTGACCCAATAGGCCTTTTGCGAGTCGACGATTCTCAGTCGACGATCGTGAAGCTTGGCGAGATGCTCAATCCGCTGCCGATTGGTATAGGTCATCACGAGGTACTGCTCCTCGACTTGTAGAGACTTTACAAACCAAATCGCAGCATCGATTTTGAGTTCAGCCACTTGCAGCAGCGTCTGAACGGGTTGTGGCAGTCGCCCAAAACGGTCGTTGAGCTCGTCGCTCATTTCGTCCAAGTCTTTGATATCCGAAACGCGACTCAAGCGGCGGTAGATATCAATTCGGTGTCGCAACTCGGGGACGTAGTCGATTGGTAGGAAAGCTTGGACGGGAATGTCAATATCGACATCTACTGCTAATTTAGGAGGTTGGTGAGTTAGTTCACGGACTGCATTGCCCAGCAACTGGCAATAGAGTTCGTAGCCCACCGCGGCGATGTGTCCACTTTGCTGAGTGCCAAGCAGATTGCCTGCCCCACGGATTTCGAGGTCGCGCATGGCGATGCCGAAGCCAGCACCGATTTGGCTGTATTCCTCAATCGCGTGGAGCCGTCGAGCCGCATCGGGGGACAAGTGCTTGTGGCGATCCACCAGTAAATAGCAATGCGCTTGATGCTTGTAACGCCCGACACGTCCCCTCAATTGGTGCAGTTCGGCCAGTCCGTAGCGGTTGGCTTCGTCGATGAAGATCGTGTTAGCATTCGGAATGTCGAGGCCACTTTCGATAATCGTTGTGGCTAACAGTATGTCGTACCTGTGCTCGATGAAGTCGATCATGACTTGTTCAAGCTGCCCTTCAGCCATCTGTCCGTGCCCGACCACAATACTGGCCTCGGGGACAATGCGTTTGAGCCGCGCAGCCAGTTCTTCGATGTCGTGGACTCGATTGTGCACGAAGTAGATCTGCCCACCGCGGTTGAGCTCTCGCAGGACCGCATTTCGAATGATGCTATCGTCAAACCGGACCGTGCGCGTTTCCACTGCCAAGCGGTCGGCGGGAGGTGTTTCCAGGTTGGAAATATCGCGCACGCCGACGAGAGACATGTGCAGAGTTCTTGGGATGGGGGTGGCCGAGAGTGTTAGGACATCTACATTGCTTCGCAAGTGCTTGAGACGCTCTTTAATTTCGACGCCAAAGCGTTGCTCCTCGTCGATAATGAGTAGGCCCAGGTTGTAGAATTTCAGATCCTTGGAGGCGATGCGATGGGTGCCAATGACAATATCGACTCGCCCAGAGATGATCCCACGTACCGTTTCCTTTTGCTGTCGAGCGGAAGCGAAACGGCTGAGCTTTTCGATGTCGAAGGGGAATTCTGCCAGTCGCTCTCGAAACGACTTGAAATGCTGCTCTGCTAGCACGGTGGTGGGCACCAGCACGGCAACTTGGTAGCCACTGTCGACTGCCTTAAATGCAGCGCGCATGGCGACTTCGGTTTTGCCGAACCCGACGTCGCCGCAAATTAGCCGGTCCATGGGCCGCGAGCGATGCATGTCCCCCTTGACTGCGTCAATGGCGGTCAATTGGTCGGGTGTTTCCACGTAGGAGAAGGATGCATCAAATTGATTTTGCCAAACGCTATCGGCACCAAACACGATGCCAGGTTGGCTGTTGCGCTGCGCCTGCAATTCGAGCAATTCGACCGCCATGTCTTGTACGGCACTCTCGGCAGCTTTCTTCTGCCGCGCCCAAGCTTGTCCGCCGATCTTCGCCAGCTTGGGTTTGCTTTTGGTGCCACCTACATAGCGCTGGACGAGTTCGATTTTGGAACTTGGGACAAAAATCCGTGTTCCCCCATCGAATTCCAAGACTAAGTGCTCAAACTTCTGTCCATGTTTTTCGAGCAGTTCCGTGCCTCGGTAGACGCCGATGCCATGCGACAGGTGCACGATTAGATCCCCGGAGCGCAAGTCCAGGAAGCTGTCGATCGGCTTGCTTTTGGTGCGTTTGGCGGCGCGTCGAACGTGGCTGCGTCTGAGGAGTTGTCCGGCGGTCAGGACCCACATCCCATCGGGAATGATCTCAAAGCCATTTTGGAGCTGGCTGACCACAATCTCCAGTCGTCCGCTCTTGAGGGCTTGAGATTCCGATAGAAGCTCGCCCAACCGCTGTTGCTCCCCGTCGTTCATGGCCACGACGATCACCGATCGCTGCTGGCAGTGCTCGTCGATCTCCTTGCCTAGTTTTTCCAGGTCTCCGCCGATGCGTTCGACATTGTTCAGCGGAAGGCGCCCGAGTTGTCCCAGGTAGCCCTCTGCTGCCAATTGGCAAGAATAGGACATGGTGTAGCTTGCGAGGCGTTGCCACAGGACTTGCGGCGCATCGAAGCGTTCGGGAAAGGGAACGCGACTCAAAAAAGCTTCTGCGGCCGCATTGACAGTCAAGGACTCGTGCACCATGACGATGGTGTCGCTGGGCATGTAGTCGAGCAGATTGCCATCCTGCGCGACGGAACCCTGCACGGCCAGCAGTTGCAGAGTTTCGCGGCGTTCGATACTGCGCTGGGAAATGACGTCGAAGGAGCGGAGTGATTCGACTTCATCGTCGAACAATTCCACCCGCACCGGCAGTGCCTCGTCGGGGGGGAAAATGTCTAGGATTCCGCCTCGGGTTGCAAATTCCCCGGGTAGCTGCACCGAGCTGGTGGCGTGGTAACCTGCTTCGACGAGCCATCTTCTGAGGGCCTCCACATCGACGCGTCGTCCCGCTTGCAGAACATGCTTGTCCCCCTCCAACGAAGCGGGGCTGGGGACGCTGTGCATGAGAGCGGGCAGAGTGGTGACCACGATTGGTGGCGAAATGCGGCCTGCTGCCCGCTTGGAGCCCGCTTCTGCATATTTGTACAGTCGGCTGAGGACGTGCAGACGCTGGGCTGTCTCTTGGTGGGCCAGCGATTCCAGCTCGGTTTCTTCACTCCCCGGCGGAAACACGTCGGCCTCCAGCGGTTGCAGCTCACCAACCTCGGCCGCCAACGCCTCTGCCTCCGCTAATTGCGGTAGGATGATCAGCAGCGGACGTGGCTCCACGCACAGCCAGCTGGCAATCAGTGGAGCTAGCGCGCCGGGCCAGACCCCCTCAATGGTTCCGCGTCCCTCTTGCCGCACCGAGTCAATGTAGCTGACCACGTCGGATTGTTGGGCTAGCTGTGCGATGGCTAATGGCAACGACAGCGCTTCGCGCTGTTGCCCACGTTTCACTTTGAGGATTGCCCGACGCTCTGCCATACCCAAGATACCGACTTCAGTCAGCGTCGCCGCTCGACTGAATGAAAGGATTCAAAACGGGAGTGCGGACCTTTGTCGTAGGAGGCCAGGTCCAGAAACTGCAATTGTAGGGCAGTTTTCGTCCCCTGTTCAGCCCCATCCGCAGGATGCAGGATTGGCATGCAACACGCCAACGAAGCACCCGCCCTCAGGCAATGCTCTACTGCTTACTGCTCCATTGGGCCGTCTACTTAGCCGTGGCTGGTGCCTTGGATTTGAGAACAAAGCCGAGTACGACTAAGACCAGATACCCAATCGTTACGCTGATGACCAGCCAGCCCGCCTTGGGATCGGACGCTTTCTCAATTACGGCAGTCACAGCGGCGGCCAGGGCGACAATAATGGCCATCACCATCAGGATATTCCAGATTGCCATGCTGCCACCCTTCGGTTTTTCGTCTCCCATCAGATCCCGATTGTTCATCATCAGGAAGAAGGTGAAATAGGCGATCGGCAATAGCAGCGCACCGAAGCTGGAGGCCAAAATGGCTAACCACAGCTTGGCCGGGCCATCCCAAATCATGGGCCAGGCGGCGCCGGCTAAGCCTGCGATCAGGCATCCGACGACGAATCCCCAGCCACCTTGCTTGATTCCCAGCAGTTCACAAAAGGCATAGCCGTTGATCAGCATCAAAATAATGATGGTGGAGAATCCCATGCCAAAGATGCCCAGTCCAAAAACGTAATTGGCATTGTCTTCGCCCAGTAGTGGGGCCAGGGATTTCGAGAGCTGGAAAGCGTCGCGACGTACCAAGGATGTGGCAATGCGCTTTTCTTCAGGACTGAGGTTCGCCATAGCCGCCAGCTGCTCCTGCTCGCTCATGGCTTGGTAAGCCTCGCTTCCCAGGTCGTATTCTAGCCGGGCGGCCAGGATGGGCTGTACCCCCTTAAAATAGTCGCTGCTCGACATGACTGCCGGGTCTGTGCTGGCCAAGGAGTCGTCAATAACGGCATGGAAGCTCGACGCGGAAGCAATCACAACACAGCTCGTTACCAGGACATAGGGGATCGCCATGCCGGTGCTCAAATCGAAGCGTGCTAGTCCACGGAAGGGCTTGTCCCAGCCGCGATTGAGCATTGAGTAAGGGAGTAGGAACGTCATGTTGATTCCCACCGCAGTGGCCGCCGCTGCGATCATCACGGCGCGCTGTTCCGGTACGATGCGTCCGGTCCAAAATTGCTGCAGCGATTCTGGCAAGCCCGCCACTAACCCGGCCACATCGCCCGTAGGCTGGTTGAGTTGTGAAAAGTTGGGGATGAAGCCCATCAGGATCTTTCCCCAGTCGAGCGTTCCTTCCAGGCTCAGGTAGACGACCACTCCGAAAAAGCAGATCACGATCATTCCCACCAAGGTCTTGAGGACCAAGTCAAAGATCTTGGCTCCGATCCCTTGTTTAAGATTCATCATCACGACGGTGAAGGTCGCCGCCAAGATCACGGCTGAAACCGCAAGCTTCGATCCCAGGCTGTTGCCTACCGATTTGCCCACCAAATTCTCTTGCAAGGCAGCAAAGCAGAGGCTGAATTGAGGCATGCACCAAATGATGTTGGCCATCATCGTGGCGATCAGCCAACCCCATCCGAGGACGGGATTGATATGGCGGTTGATGGCTGGAAACGGCCTTTGGCCAGTCGAAAGCGTGACGTAGCTGATGGCGCTCAGCATGACCACGCCCATGGTGATGGCCAAGAGTTGCAGCCACATCAGGCTAGTTCCGCCCAACACGCCCAGAAACAAACTGCCCGCTAGCGAGCCACCGCCGAGCGTAATTGCGCTCTGAAGCCAACCGGGACCTGACAGTCGTGTAAACACGCCGAGCACCGCCCAGCCACCACGCTTTTGTGCATCGAGTAACATTTCTCGATTGGCGGTGATCTTGGCTGATTCGTTGGGAGCCGAAGTCTCGGTCATAAAATTGCGCCCTTGTGGCTACTCGTACGGCGGTGGGATAACAGGCAAATTTGAGCTACAGGCCAACAGATTAACTAAAACAATGGTTTCAGGGGACAAGCCTGCCGCTAGAATTTCGCGAATTCTTGAAGGAAAAAAGCGAACCTGGCGAAAGTCTATCGAATCCTAGGTATTCTTAAGTCGAGTCGCAACTCCCCGCTGCCCCAGCTGCTCCGAGCGATTTCCCTATTGTGTTGACGGGAAACAGCCTGTCGACGACTAGCGCCGCGAGCCGCTAGCTGACGTGGCCGCCAAATTTAGCAATCCCCCAACTATCCATCCACAACGGAGCCGTTTGACGTGTCTGGTATTCAAGTCTCCGCAAACCTGGAGATTCCGGAAGAACAACTGGAATGGTCGTTCTCCCGGAGTAGCGGTCCTGGGGGGCAGAACGTCAACAAGGTAAATAGCAAAGCGACTCTGCGCTGGAGGCCTCAGCCTGGTGCGCTCGCCCCGGGTGTGTGGAAACGATTTCGGCAGAATGCCAAGCGGTTCATCTCCACCGCGGGGGAGGTCGTGATCCAGTCGCAAGAGTACCGCGATCAACCGCAGAATATTGAAGCTTGCCGTGAAAAGTTGCGCGAACTCCTGCGAGCTTCGTTGACGCCTCCCAAGCGGAGGGTTGCGACCAAGCCAACTCGGGCTTCGAAGCGGCGGCGATTGGATGAAAAGAAACAACGCTCTGACAAAAAGAAGTCGCGTCAGAACAAAGATTTTCATTGAAACTGGGAATTCTTAGCCCCAGTCAACCGCTCGGTGGGATATCCACTCCCGACCAGACCATCACTCCAACGCGATGGCGAGTCATCGCACTCCCTATGGAGTGCTGCGACTCGTCGTAGCTTTCTTGCTCGGCAACCGAGAGATTTGCCAGTGGCGGCGGACGTGGGACGATCTTGAAAAAGCCGCTATTGAACCCAGTCAGCCGCTCGGTGGGATATCCACTCCCGACCAGACCACCAGTCCAACGCGATGACGAGCCATCGCACTCCCTATGGAGTGCTGCGACTCGTCGTAGCTTTCTTGCTCGGCAACCGAGAGATTTGCCAGTGGCGGTGGACGTGGGACGACTTTGGAAAAGCCGCTATTGAACCCAGTCAGCCGCTCGGTGGGATACCCACTCCCGACCAGACCATCACTCCAAAGCGATGACGAGTCATCGCACTCCATATGGAGTGCTGCGACTCGTCGTAGCTTTCTTGCCAGGCAACCGAGAGATTTACCAGTGGCGGCGGACGTGGGACGACCTTGGAAAAGCCGCTATTGAACCCAGTCAGCCGCTCGGTGGGATACCCACTCCCGACCAGACCATCACTCCAAAGCGATGACGAGTCATCGCACTCCCTATGGAGTGCTGCGACTCGTCGTAGCTTTCTTGCCCGGCAACCGAGAGATTTGCCAGTGGCGGCGGACGTGGGACGACTTTGGAAAAGCCGCTATTGAACCCAGTCAGCCGCTCGGTGGGATATCCACTCCCGACCAGACCACCAGTCCAACGCGATGACGAGCCATCGCACTCCCTATGGAGTGCTGCGACTCGTCGTAGCTTTCTTGCCCGGCAACCGAGAGATTTGCCAGTGGCGGCGGACGTGGGACGACCTTGGAAAAGCCGCTATTGAACCCAGTCAGCCGCTCGGTGGGATATCCACTCCCGACCAGACCATCAGTCCAAAGCGATGACGAGTCATCGCACTCCCTATGGAGTGCTGCGACTCGTCGTAGCTTTCTTGCCCGGCAACCGAGAGATTTGCCAGTGGCGGCGGACGTGGGACGACCTTGGAAAAGCCGCTATTGAACCCAGTCAGCCGCTCGGTGGGATATCCACTCCCGACCAGACCATCAGTCCAAAGCGATGACGAGTCATCGCACTCCCTATGGAGTGCTGCGACTCGTCGTAGCTTTCTTGCCCGGCAACCGAGAGATTTGCCAGTGGCGGTGGACGTGGGACGACTTTGGAAAAGTCGCTATTGAACCCAGTCAGCTGCTCGGTGGGATATCCACTCCCGACCAGGCCACCAGTCC
This sequence comes from Aureliella helgolandensis, assembly GCF_007752135.1. GTDB lineage: Bacteria > Planctomycetota > Planctomycetia > Pirellulales > Pirellulaceae > Aureliella > Aureliella helgolandensis. Next base: position 113,146 of record NZ_CP036298.1, read on the forward strand.
AACGCGATGGCGAGTCACTGCACTCCCTATGGACTACTTACTTCAACAAGCCGGCTAGCGAAGCGTTAGTCCTAGTGGGAGAGCTTCGCCCAAGATTTGTGAGGCTTCTTCGCTTTCGAGTTGGCCTCCTTCGCGAACCAGCTTCCGGTAATGCTCCGGAGAGTCACCTGACTCGAGCTGGGCCAGGACGTCGAGGCGCAGGTCGTCATCGATATCTCGGTAGCGATCGCCGACTTTGCGAGCGCACAGCATTAGCGCTAGCGGGTAGCTCGCATTGTCGACCGTGCGTTTCAGGAGTGCGCGGAGCCAGCTCTCCACCCGCTCGGTGTCGACCACGCAGTTGAGCGGTCCATAGGTCGGCAGGCGACTTCCCAATCGGCCTAGCGTCCAGAGCATGGCTGCTTGGCTCGCTTCGTATTTCCTAGCATGCAAGAGTTGGATCAACCAGTCGCCCAGTTGCGACTTGTCGGACTTGGGGAGCAATTCCAGGGAGCCGACCAGCCGCAGCAATTCTGAGAGTTCGGCTGCATTGCCACCACCCCCACCCTTGGCGCGTCGCTGCGGATCCAGCGAGTTTCGCAAGGGAGAGGCCACTTGCTGGAAAACCGTCAACTGCTGACCGGCGGTAAAACCACCGGCGATGCGGCGCCAAAGGATTAGTGATTCGTTGCGCGAGCTGACCGCCGGGAATGCCAGTTTGCCATGTACCGCACGCCACGTCTGAGCCACCCGCCAGTCATCGGCCGCCAGTCCATAACCGGGGCGCAAGCTATACCCGAGTGCATTGAGCCAGCGTGCCTCATGGGCGGCGCTCTGGCGGCGTCCCTCGCTGAATTCCATCAGATCGGCCCACATGCTGCGGAGTAGGCTGGGAGGCCAAGCATCCCGCTTGCGTCCCAAGGTCTGCGTCAAGCTGGGGATCAAACGCGACGGTTTCGCAGTGGCACCCTCCCCGAATAAGCTGGCGATTTCATGATGAGCTCGTTCGGCCAACTCCTCGTCCAGGACACCAAGTTCCGTCGCCGAGCCGTCCCCCGCGGAGTGATCCGTCTGCGTGCTTCCTCGAACGTCGAACTCGAGCTTCCATCGCTGCTCGGAGTCGATGGCATGGCAATACATTTGCAGAGTACCAATTTGACTCAGTTCAACCTCGACATAAACCGGCAGCGTTTCTTGACGTCGTCGTCCTGACAATTCGACCACGGTACGTAACGCGGGCAAGTCCGCGAACTCCTCGTCGGTCAAGGGGACGACGTCTCCCGCACGATCTGCCAGCCGGGTACTGGAGTAGACCATCGGAAATTGGACCGGTTGGCCCACGGTCAAATCCATCGGCATCTCTGTGAGGCGAAAGCGGTCTCCTGGGCTGGCCGAACCGGGCACGACGCAGACTCCCTGACGCGGATGGAGCGATGTTTGGATGTAGTAGGAGCAAGCCAATTTGGCTTCGATCCGCACTCCATTGCCTCGCCGTACATGCCCGAAGTAGGTTGCCCCGACCGCCACGGCCCGATCCATGCGCTCTCCATCGAGCAGGCCGGGGAGCCATCCGTTAGGCAGCCCCTCCGTCTTGGAGAACCAGCTGCCTATGACTTCTACGAGTCGGTTGCGGAGTTGACTGCTGGTCATGACTCCGCCGTTGAACAAGACCCAGTCGGGTCTGGCCGCCGCCAAGTCGCTCAACTGGTTCCGCTCGTCATCGGTCCGCCCGTCGTAGCGATGGCTCCAAAGGAAAGAGGCGAGGTGTTTGGTGATGGCGGCATCGGTCGCAAAGGGCAAGCCAAACTCTTGAAACCCAGCCTGCTGCGCCTGGGGGTGGTCCTGCAGATCGCATTGAGGAAAGAAGCCGTCCAAGACCGTGTGACGCACTTCATCGCGTGTAATTTCTACTTGTTGTCCGCCTCCCACCAGCTTGGAACCGCTGCCTGGTAGGTGGACCGTGTAGGCGTCTTGAACAGACTCGCTCAACAGAGTTTCTTTGGCAACCCGGCAGGCTTGCCGCAAGGCGTCCCAGCTGCGAGGTGGCAGTGTCTTGCCGGCGGTGAGCTTCGACTCCGCAGCTTTGGCCAGCGCTAAATCGATATTGTCACCACCCAAGATCAAGTGCTGGCCAACGGCGACTCGGTGGAGTGACAGTTGGCTACGGTCCTGTGCGTCCAAGGTTTCATTGGTGCTCTCAGCCGCCTTGGTGGAGGCCTCACGCACTCGGATTAGGGTGAAATCGGTCGTACCTCCCCCGATGTCACACACCAAGATAGTTTGCCCAGGCGCTACGGTTTGTTCCCAGGTGCGGCGATGCCGATACAGCCAAGCGTAGAATGCTGCTTGGGGTTCTTCGATCGGCAAGATTCGCTCTAGCCCCGCAGCCGCTGCTGCTTCAATCGTGAGCTGCCGCGCAACTTGGTCAAAGGAGGCGGGCAGCGTCAGCACGATGTCTTGATCGGCCAGTGGGTGGGACTTGAAAGCTTGGTCCCAGGCCCAGCGGATTTGAGCCAAATAGCGTGAACTGGCTTCGACGGGGGAGAGTTTCTCGACGCCTTCATCGTTATGCCAGGGAAGGATCTGCCCCCGACGATCGACCCCGGCATGGCACAGCCAGCTCTTGGCCGAGGAGACTTGGCGTCCAGGTAATTGGAGGCCACGGTCGCGGGCCAGACTTCCCACCACATGGGTGTCGAAGGCATCCGCCTCGCCCGCCCCTTGCAGGGCCTCGATTTCACTTGCGAGAGGTTGGTAGAGAAACGAGGGGAGCAGCTCACGGGCTTCGACCGTCCCAAAATCGACCCATTGCTGGACCGGAAAGTACTGGATTGCAGCGGTCTCCTTGGTGGCGTCGAGATAGGCCACTGCACAGTTGGTTGTGCCCAGATCTATACCGACGATATAGCGACTGAGCTCTTCTTCAAAACCATCCAATTCGACTTGGTCCGTCACTTGCATCCACCTGTTCGTATCGCGCGGTTCACTAGCGTGTCTGACCGTGCTTGCTCGCCGTTGCTTAGTTTACCTGCGCTTCCGCACCATCTTGATCTTCACGGATGCTGAATTCCAGCTTCCAGCTCTGCTCGTCTTGAGCACTCTTGCACCACAGTTCGAAGACGCCCAGTTCTGAGATGCGGCTATGGAAACGAACCGGGATGAAGCCACCCTCAGGTGCTTCGTCTACGTCGAGGGTGAGTTCCATGGGGGAGGTCTCGACCAACTCCTCTTCATCCCATTGGCGTAGCGTGGTGCCGACCGCATCCTCTTTTCGATTGGCCGCGGCAAAAAAGCGAAACTTGGCCTCGCGTCCGACCACCAAACCGACCTCGCGGCCGGGGACATCCTGCTCGGTTCCCTCCTCCATTCCAAAGGGGACCACGCACACCGCTTGCAATGGACGCGGCATGCCCGGAATCGCCAGTCCCGCTGTTTCGATTCCGACATAGTAACTTCGGATGGTGCCACCCCGAATTCGAACGCCGCCGCTCTCTTTCGTCCAGCCGTAGTATGCTGCACCTCGCGCCACAGCGTGGTCGAGATCCTCCGGTCCTCCGAGGTTCGTGACCGAGCTGGCTTCTGGCCGCAATGCTTCGACCGCTTCCTTCAGTCGGCCTCGCAGGGCAACGCCGCGAAAGACGCCACCGTTGAGCAGTAGGTGAAAACCACCTGTCGAATCGGTCGCGTTGTTGGCAAGGAACTCCGAAATGTGCCGAGTGATGCCGGAGTCGGATTCGAACGGCAACCCCAGCTCTTGAAACCCGGAATGGGGCTCACGGACAGGCCTCGAATCGGAGGCTACCAGTGGGAAGAAGCCTTCCACCAGCAACTGCTGAACCTCTTGGCGATTGAGTTCAATACTCACCGTGCCGCCGACCAGCTTCGAACCGCGGCCGAGGACGGAGACGGTCTCTGTTTCCCTGCCATCCAACGTCAACAATGATTCCTTGGCGCGTCGGCAAGCGTGCCACAGCGAGACCGCTTGCCAAGCATTGAGCTTCGTACCCTTCTCTGCAAACTTGGCTGCAGCAAAGTGGGCTAAGGCCAAATCCATGTTGTCGCCACCGACCAGTAGGTGATTGCCCACTGCCAGCCGGCGCAACGTCAATTCGCCTCCCTCTTGTTCCACACGCACCAAGGTTAGGTCGGTCGTGCCACCGCCGACGTCGCAGACGAGCAGGCTGTCCCCTTCGGAAACCGCCTTCCGCCACCCGTCGCCCGTCTTCTCGAGCCAGTGGTAGACGGCTGCTTGGGGCTCTTCCAGTAGAATGAAGTCGTCGGGCAAGCCGGCCGCCAATGCAGCTTCCCGCGTTAGCTCCCGGGCTGACATGTCAAACGAGGCGGGGACCGTTAGGGTGACCAATTGTTCTCGCAGCGGCTCGCCGGGAAAGGCTGCTTGCCAAGCGTCGACCAAACGCTCGAGCAGGATTCGAATCGCAGCTACCGGTGAGTACTTTGTGACTTCCTGAGGACTCTCCCACGGGAGAATGGCCGCATGGCGATCGACGCCACTATGGCACAGCCAGCTCTTGGCCGCCGCAATGGTCCGCTCGGGTTGATCGGCAGACATGTTGCGCGCGTAGACTCCGCTGACCACCGGGTAGGTCGGGGCGTCTGGCAGGTTGAAAACTCCAGATTCAAGCTCTTGATCTCTGGGGACGTATAGGAAGCTCGGCAGACTCTCGAGAGATTCCGTTTGACTGGGAGCCGAAATCTGCTGGACCTTGAGTACCTTGATCTCGGGTTGCTCTGCCTCAAGACTCGCATAGGCCACGACACAATTCGTAGTCCCAAGATCGATTCCGATCGAATATCTTCTGTTCATAGTATTAATGTGGGGATTTCATCGGTTCGATGGATGGAAGGGGACGCCGCATGCTGGGTGCCTCACTCGCAACTCGCTGCATGTGGATCGCGTCACTCGCGTCCCGCTGTACTTTGGATGCGTCAATCGTAACCCGCCGCGTGACGGGCTGTTGATTTAATCGCAATTTGAATTTTAATGCGGAGGTGGCATCCTTAATTGGCTTGTAGCGGAGGTTATCTTTCCTTGCTCACGCGGCGGGTTACTATTTCAACAGCCCGTTACGCGGCGGGTTATTATTTCAACAGCCCGGTGAGCAAGGACGGATGTTGTTGCTGCAAGGCAGTTAGGAGCCCTGCCTCCGTGCTAAAACTAAAAAACATTCTTAAATCTGCAGTTGCGTGAGGTAGGCGGTACTCGCAACCCGCCGCATGTGGTGTGTGCCACTTGCGTCCCGCTGTACTTTGGATGCGTCAATCGTAACCCGCCGCGTGAGCAAGGACGGATGTTGTTGCTGCAGGGCAGTTAGGAGCCCTGCCTCCGTGCTAAAACTAAAAAAAAGCATTCTTAAATCTGCAAGCTGCGTAAGCCTGACTCGCAGTGCAACGGATTGTTGAATTCGCTGCATTCTCCAACCCAACGCTTAGATCGCACCCCGAATCGAGTTGCCTCAGCAACCAACCCGGCCTGGCCCATCGGGCTGTTGATTCAATCGCAATTTGAATTTTGGCGCGGAGGTAGCATGCTTAATTGTCCTGTAGCGGTCACCACCTGTCCTTACTCACATAGCGGGTTGCAATATCAACATGCCGGTAAGCGAGGCAGAGGAGCCTGCTGTTGGCATCGTACGTCGTTTGTTCCACTAAAGTTCATCTGTGTGCGATTGTTGGAGGGAGCCTGTGCTTACCGCGGGCTCATGCGTCGACTTCGACTGGAGCGAGCACCCAGGCATCGTCTCGCTTACCATTCCATTTCGGCACCTCACAACGGCTCGCCTTCCAGCCCCGGTGGGTGACTTCTCCGTGCGTCGCATCTGTGTTTCCGGTGACCCTAAGGCGATTCGGGGAGGCCTGTGCATCTACGCTCAGCTTCTCGCCCTCCTCGACCTCTGACAGCGGTTCGATATTGAATAAGCGATCGAGTGTTTTGCGGCAATCTCGCAGGACTTCGCGGGCGGCCGCGCCCACCTGCGCATCCTCAAATCCATCGAGTGATTCGTGCACTAAGTCGAGCAAGCGGGCTTCGCGCTGCAGCGTGCTGAGCAGCGTCAAGGCTTCGCTTCGCGCAGGGGCTGGGGGTGTCTGGGCCCGTGGAGCAGACGCCGCCTGCGATTGGGGTTTGCCGGTTTTCTCGTCCTGAGCCGATGCGGTTGCCTCAATCCGCAAACTACCGTCGAGAGCTTGTTGGACGCGGTGGGAGACCTCGCGATCAAATAAAGTGGCAAAGAACGCCTTAAAAGCAACACCTATAGCCATCTACCCAGCCTTGACGTGTAATGGGTTTCAATTCAGTGGGAATCTTGCCGAAGCAGTTTTCCTTTATTCTAAACCGCCAACTGGAAAGCGTTAGGCCCAAGGAGCTCGATCGATCAAACGGCCCTGGAATCGCAGTCCAACCCTGGCAAGGGTACTCAAACCAACGCCCATTGCAACTTGGTGAGCTTCAAGGGTTTTCCATTGGGGGGGGCAGGCGCTGCAATTGCAGCAGTTGCCTGAGGACGATTGGGCTGCTCTCAGGACGCCAGCACTGAGCTGCAGGCCGTTCGACGCGCGGCGGCCGGTCGTTGCTTGAACGCCGCGAATTTAGTGGCCACTCTGACTCTGGTCTTTAGTCGTCGTTTGGTTAAGAATGGGCGCTGCTGGGTCGCTACGCGATCCAACATGCCTTGAGTTTGCTATTCTTGTTAGGTGCTGGATTGATTTTTTTGGGGGAACCTGGCAGCCGCCAGCGGGAATTGTCCGCGTAGCGGTTGCTTGATGCGCCAGCCTGTGGGCCGCTTGGCAACAGCCCGCGTTTTCTGATCCCTATTTTTAACTTTGCTGGAGACCTTCCAAGTGTTGCGGATTTTCATGGGGCACTGTCGGCCCATCGCTCTTATCGCCTCTTGCTCCCTGCTTTCCGGTCTTTCGAACCTGGCGTTGGCGGACGATTGGCCGCAGTGGATGGGACCGCACCGCGATGGGGTGTATCGCGAGGCGGGGATCGTGGCTGAGATTCCTGACGCAGGTTTGCCCGTCAAATGGAGGATGCCCATCGCTGCGGGGTACTCCGGCCCAGCTGTCGCCGATGGACGCGTTTTTGTTACCGACTATGTCAAGGAGTCGGGGACGAGTACTAACAACTCGGGAGGTCGCGATCTCCTGACCGGGCAAGAGCGGATCTTGTGCTTCGATGCGCAAACAGGCAAGGAGCTGTGGAAGCACGAATATTCGCGTCCCTACAACCTCTCCTACGCCGCTGGCCCTCGCGCAACGCCGACCGTCGACGGCGAACGGGTCTATATGCTCGGCGCTGAAGGAGATCTAACCTGTTTGAAGTCGGAGTCTGGCGAGGTTGTTTGGCACAGACAGCTAGCGGAAGAGTTTAAGACGGAGTCTCCTATTTGGGGGCACGCCGCTCATCCACTCGTTCACGGTGATCACCTCTATTGTCTAGCGGGTGGCGCTGGGAGTGTCGTTGTTGCCCTAGATAAGAAAAGTGGAGCGGTGCAATGGCAAGCCTTGTCCGCTGCCGAAATTGGCTATTGTCCTCCCACGGTCCAAACGCTGGGGGGACGAGAGCAATTGGTCATCTGGCATGCCGAATCGATCAACGGACTCGATCTCAAGACGGGCGAAGTCTGGTGGACCTACGACCTTAAGCCTCGCTATGGCATGTCGATCGCCGCGCCCCAATTTAGCGGAAATACGATGTTCGCCAGCGGCATTGGTGAGATTTCTGCGGTCGTGGAATTTGATGCCACCGGTAAGCCGGCAGAGACGTTGTGGACTGGCCGGCCGAAGATCGGTGTCTATTCGGGTAACGCTACTGCATTGATTGACGGAACCAATGTCTATGGAGCAGACTGCGGGTCGGGAGAGTACATTGCCGTCGATCTACTGACCGGCAAGCGCCACTGGGAAACCTTTGCCCTGACGACTGGCGGCGAACGTCGGGCCTCCCATGGAACGGCCTTTACGGTCAAGCACGAAGACCGCTTTCTGCTGTTCACCGAAACGGGGGACCTGGTGATCGTCAAAATGTCGCCAGCTGGCTTCGATGAGCAAGGGCGGATGCACGTCCTCGATCCCACCAATGAGTGCTTTGGTCGCGAAGTCGTGTGGAGCCATCCCGCCTTTGCTGTCCGCAGCATGTTTGCGCGCAACGACAAGGAGCTTGTCTGCATCGACTTGGCGGAATAGTTGAGCGAGTTGCCAAGCGGCGGGAGATGTTTTCAATCGCCCGCTTGCGGAAGAGACGCGACTAGAGCGAGCGCGGGGATGACCATGCGAGTCTCCCCTGTCGCTCAATAGTTCGCCTGCTTTTCGAATCGCCAGGCCTGCGTATTTGCCATCAGTTTAAAGAATTCAAGAACTGTATGGCACTGCAAGGCCGGGCCCTATCGGTCAACTGGCACAAGCTTGGAAGTTCGGCCCAAGGTGGCTTCAGCTGCAGAATTGCTGTGATCCAAGGTGAAGGGGCCCAGTTGCTTGTCGAGATGCATGAGCAAGACGGTGTCCTCGGAAGGTGTCACTACCGTTTCAGGCGTGAAGTCTCCCGAGTAAAGAGCCGCTTTGGACAGTCGGACTTCATCGATTTTGCCTTGGAATGCGCGGGTCGGTGTGCCGCTTTGATTGGGATCGGCACCGATGAATAGTGGTAGGTCGTTGAACCGACGCTTACCCTCGGCTGCGACATTCGCCACTTCCTTGCCGTTGATAAACAGCTTGAGGGACGAACCGTCGAATTGGCCAGCAACGTGCGTCCACTGGTCGAGGCTCAGGACATCTTTAGCTTTGGCGCTCACGTAGCGACCGCCAACGTGCAGGTCGAACTGAGGCACTCCTTCATCGCAGAAGATCGCGTATTCGGAAGACTGGGTCTTGGCGATCAATCCGCTGAAGCCGGCCAGCTGAGTTGGTTGTACCCAAGCCTCCAGCGTCATTGGGCCATCTTCCATTTTGATATCGTCGGAAGCGATGCGAACCGCCCCCTGCTCATTCTCAACTAGCAAGCAATGGGGTGTGCTGTTCGCAAAATAATCGGCGGGAACTTCACCCAACTGCAATTCAATGGGAGCGATGACGGCAGGCAAGCGAACTCGCGCGGTTTGGCTGATGTACTCGAGTTCCATGCGGACCGCTGGAATGGCGAAATGCTCTGTATTGCCCGCTTGGCGATGCAGGCTGAACGTGACTTCACGCGTCTCCTTGGGGGCCAAGGTGAAGTGTTCATGGTCGAGCGTGGACATCCAGTAGGTGGACTTGTTGCCGGTATCAAACATCAACGTTACATCCGCCTCACGTGGGCAGGGATTGGTAAGCGTGTAGGTCACTTCGCCAGTCGACGATCCGTCGGCTTGCAGGACGGTGGCGTCGCTCTTGGCGATCGGGCGAATGGACCGCGCCTGCGCCACTTCTGCTAGAAACTCTGGCGTAAAGTCGCGTGGGTCGATGACCGCTCCGATGGGCAATGCCGAGACGCTGATGCGATCTTGGCGAACGGTGACCATGTTTAAGTGGTGCAAATAACCTGCGTCGGGAATGTCGCCGGAAAGATTGCCGCCGGTAGTGGCCAGCGTGTAGTATTCGATGCCGTCGGTGGGACCGTCGTAGCGCATGTGGTGGATGTGCCCCGCGAAAACGGCCGAGACATTGCCAGCTGCGACCAATTTTTGATGCACGAGGTTCCAATTGCTACCCGTGTAGCCGCCGCCGATCCAGCGTGGGTGGTGTAGGAATACAAACACGTGGTCTTGGCCACTGAGCTCTTTCAGTGCTTTGTCGAGGAATTCGAGCTGTGCATCGCTCATCATTTGCAGCGCGGCCTCGCTGAATCCCTTGCGGTTGGTGGCTGCATCTCCTTCGTCAGAGAAGAGTACGATAAAGCCTGCATTTTTGTGGCTGAAGGAGTACCACAGCGGGCCGAAATGCTTTTCGTAATTCGCTTCGTGCTGTCCCGCCGGGGCTGCACCCTGGCCCCGCCAGTAGACGTCGTGATTTCCCGCCACGGGGAACCAACGCATCTTGAGTCGATTCATGATTTCCTGATATTCCGCCATTTGCTCCAGCCACTCCGGCTCTTGGTTGTAGCCTTGGATGAGATCTCCCACCGTCATCACCAAGTCCGGGTCGAGCAGATTGCTGTCTTCGACCGCCTGTTCCAGGACTTTGAGACCGGCAGGGACTCCACCAGTGCGGTCACCGTAAACGATGAAGTGGAATACATCCTCGGCTTTAAGCGGTGGAATTACCTGGGCGTCCGTCCGAGTCGTCATGACCGTGGATGCATGAGCATGGGAATGCTCGCCGTCAGCCCCCTCATGGGCTAGGGCCAAGCATGGTAAAAGGAAGGCGGTCAAGCCTCCGAGGAACGCGCGCGAGAGAATGGAGGGCATGGGGGCTCTTTTCGCTGAGAGTTTAGGCGGGTTGCAAGTGTCGACTCCATCACCTTAGCCGGTTCGCTTCGCCGCTCAAGGGTAGACTGTGTTCAAATACCGTTAAACTGTCTCTAGGTCTCCCGCGCGCCTCTCCGGCCGATTGCGATTGGTCGGAAGAGAATCTGCCGCGCGAGTGAGGCAGGAGAGTTGCCACGCGCTGGCCGGATTGCCCCAGCAGTCGTGTTCCCGTTTTTCGTGCCCTGTAATTTCGTGGCTGGATTTTCTCGACCGAGCTGGCGGTCGCCATTGGCATTCCGGGGGATTCAATTTCATTCGGCCGATGGCTAGCGCCAACGGCTCACGAAATCGATAGACTGTCACGCGTCGGATTGCGATGCATGCGTTTGACTTCACCGATGCGAACAAGGTGACAAGCCCGCAAGCCACGATCCTCACCAATATTTTCACTGCGATTTTATTTTTTGATGAACCCTATGAACGCCACATCTGATTCCAGCCAACTCGCTACCTACCAGCTGAAAGATCCCCAGAAACTTACCACGCCATGTTTGCTGGTGTACCCTGAATTGATTGCGAGTAATCTACAAGAAATGCTGCGTTTGGCTGGTGGTGCTCAGCGATTGCGACCCCATGTGAAAACGCACAAAACATCGCAGATTATACGCATGGAATTGGAGGCGGGGATTACCAAGCATAAGTGTGCTACGCTCGGTGAAGCACTCATGTTGGCACGCGCGGGGGCAGCCGATGTGCTCATCGCCTATCCTCAAGTTGGCCCATCGATGGGATTGCTGGTCGACTTGTTGCAGCGTTTTCCTGAGACCCGTTTCAGTGTGACCGTCGATGATTTGAGCAACGCGCAGCAGTTGGAACAATGCTTTTCGGATCGCAAGGCTCAGATTGACGTCATGCTCGACATGGACTCCGGCATGCATCGTACCGGTATCGCACCGGGGCCCTTGGCTGTGGAACTGTACGCCTTCCTCAGCCAATCCGAGTCACTTCATGCAGCGGGCTTGCATGTCTACGATGGCCAAAATCATCAGCCAAGTCGTATTGAACGCGAAGCGGCGGTAGCGGCACTCATGCAGCCTGTGCTCCGCTTTGTACGCGAGTTGCTCGCTGCAGGGTATTCCGTCCCAGCACTCGTGTGCGGTGGGACTCCGACTTTCCCAGTCTTTGCGAATTTTAAGTGTGAAGATCTACCGCTTTCCATTGAGCTCTCGCCTGGAACTTGCGTGCTCTCCGACTTTAACTACGGGCGAGACTACCAGGATATGAGTGGCATTCAGAATGCTGCGGTACTCATGACGCGGGTGATTTCCAAGCCAGAGGCCGGTCGCGTCACGGTGGACCTGGGGCACAAGGCGGTCTCCCCGGATCAACCGGCCGGTCACCGCTGCCACTTCCTGTGGCCTGCCGATGTTAAGGAAGTGGGGCATAGCGAGGAGCACTTGGTGCTTGAGACCTCGCAGGCGGAGCAATTGTCCGTGGGCGACGTTCTCTACGCACTGCCCGCTCACATCTGTCCCACGGTTGCCCTGCACAGTCACCTGCAAGTCGTCCGCCAGGGAGACGTCTGCGACTCGTGGCCGGTCGATGCTCGAGATCGTGTCTACTCTGGGTTTTAGAGTTCACGGGGGCAGTGCGTTTTTCGTGAGTACTTGGGGGGAAGTGCGGGGAGGGCAGCTCCAACCCTAGTACCAGCCTTGCGTCAGGGGTTTCACGACAAGTTCAGGGACATGGACCGAATCGGGTAAAGCAATCAATCCCACTACCAACTCGGCCACATGTTCCGGCTGCAGGATACGCGCCTTGTGCTCCTCGGAGACAGGTGCAGGCCTCTGTTCAAGAAGCGGTGTATTCACTTCCCCCGGATAGATATTGGTGACGCGTACGCCATCCTCGGCCACTTCGTTGGCAACGCAGGTTCCCAGGGCGGTCATCGCAAACTTGCTGGCCGAGTACGCGATGCCTCCGAGCGCGATCGCACGCTTGCCGGCGATTGAGGAGATGTTGATGATGAACCCATCTTTGCGTGCTCGCATGGCGGGCAGGACTGCATGCAGGCAGTTGTAAGCGCCGGTGGCGTTGATCGCAAAAATCTGATCCCACTGCTCGGGGAGCATGTCGGCCATGCTGCGATTTTTGATGTTGATGCCGGCCGCGTTGATCATGACGTCGATTTGTCCGAGCTGCTCGGTTGCCCAGGCAAAGAACTCATGGGTGTCCTCGCGAGAGGCGACATCGATAGTCCGGGTGAGAATACTCGTCCCGCTGGCCGTCTCCTGGAGCGCCGCGATGCGCCGGCCGCCGACCACGACTTTCGCGCCAGCGGCGTCCAACTGGCGAGCCACGGCTTGCCCCATACCCGTTCCACCACCCACAATTACTACGCGTTTTCCTGCAATCTCGGCCATCGGTCGACTCTTTTCTTTAGATGTATTACGCCTCAGACGGAGAGGGGCCTCAGTCTGGAATGAGGAACAGCATACGAAGAATCGACTCTGCGCGTAGGGTCTCGAGCGGCTAGATCGCCCGAGCAGAAGTGTCCCCCTTGGGAGCGCTCCGCAGCGCGAGGGTTCGGAAGCTTTGGGGGACCAGGGGGCTGTGGCGGGGCAGAATGCCTTGACTTTTGGAGGGGAATTCTAAATAATTGACCATCCGGATGGACGGATGGATGTGGCTTGTCACGATTGGTTGGGTAAACGTTGTTGAAGAATGCTTCGCTAGACTGGCTACAAACCCTTGCCGATGGGACGCGAGTTCGCCTGCTGCGCCTGCTGGAACGGGAGGAATTGGCGGTTTCGGAGCTGTGTAGCGTGCTGCAGTTGCCCCAGAGTACGGTTAGCCGGCACTTGAAGGTCCTGGCGGCCGGGGAATGGATTGCCAATCGACGCGACGGCACGAATCAGCTCTACCGGATATCGTTGGAAAGCTGGGAAACGCCTCAAAGTGAGCTGTGGCAGTGGGTGCGTGCCCAAGCGGATACTCCCACGACCTCGCTGGATGAGCAGCGTTTGCAGACGGTGTTGTCGCAGCGGAGTCAGGGCGAAGTCTTTTTCCAATCGGCGGCCCAGCAGTGGGATCATTTGCGAACCGAGTTATTCGGCCAGCACCTGGACACCTTTGTACTAGCTGCCTCCCTGCCTCATGAGGGGGTGGTCGGAGAGCTAGGATGTGGTTCGGCTCCCCTGAGTCAGTTGGTATCCCCGTATGTTCAGCAGGTCATCGCCATCGATAGTTCGACGGCCATGCTTTCCGCCGCGCGGAAGCGATTGCGCGAGCTTGGCAATGTGCGGTTAGTCAACAATCAACTCACGGAGCTGTCGTTGGCTGACGACACGTTGGACGTCGCTTGGCTGGTGGTCGTGCTCCCCTACTTGAGCGATCCGGTTTTGGTGCTGACCGAAGCGGCCCGAGTGCTGAAGCCTCGGGCGAGTCTCGTCATTGTCGACCTGCTGCCGCACGACCGTTCGAGCTACCGGCAGGAGCTGGGGCATTTGCGACTCGGCGTCCAGCGCACCGAACTCGAGGGCTGGCTAGAGCAAGCTGGCTTACAACTGAGAGCCTATCATCGGCTTCCACCCGATCCAAAATCCAAGGGACCTGCTCTGTTCGCCGCCACGGCGGCGAGATGTCCCTGAGGCGCGCCTCGATACGAGCGTCACCACACAACGATCTTTTGATTTAGAAACCAAACCTTTTTTTGCAATTGAAACTGGAGACTTAATGAGTACTGCTACTAGTCCGACCGCCGCTTCGACCGATCGTCTACCTTTTAAGGTTCGAGCGTACGACCTGCTCGCTGCGGGCAAGCGAGAGGAGGCACAGTCCCTGCTCGATTTGGGGCGTAAGGAACTCACCCTAGCTGAAGACGAGATGCCAGGCTTGATGGCACTGCGCGAGCGTCATGGTGCCAAGAAGCCCTTGGCTGGGGTTAAGGTCATGGGGTCGTTGCACATGACTGTGCAGACCGCAGTCCTGATTGAAACGCTGACCGCCTTGGGCGCAGACGTTCGCTGGGTCAGCTGCAATATTTTCTCGACTCAAGATAGTGCTGCGGTTGCGGTAGCTGTAGGCCCTAACGGCACCTTGGATGACCCTCAAGGCATCCCCGTCTTTGCTTGGAAGGGCGAGACCCTTCCTGAGTATTGGTGGTGCACGAATGAAGCACTGGTATGGCCTGACGGAAGTGGCCCAGACCAAATTGTCGATGACGGTGGCGATGCCACCATGTTGATTCACAAGGGAGTTGAGTATGAAGCGGCCGGTGCAGTACCAGCCTTCGATGCTGAGAATGAGCCTGAAGAGTGGGGAGTGATCCTCGAACTTCTGCGTGACGAGCTGGTTAAGAATCCTGGCAAATGGACCGCGATGGCCAAGGCAATCCGTGGCGTGAGCGAAGAGACCACTACCGGAGTCGCTCGTCTATACGAAATGGAGAAAGCCAACAAGTTGCTCTTCCCTGCCATCAACGTCAACGACTGCGTCACCAAGGCCAAGTTCGATAACGTCTATGGCTGTCGCCACTCGCTCATCGATGGCATCAATCGTGCCAGCGACGTGATGATGGGTGGTAAAGTTGCGGTCGTTTGTGGATTCGGTGACGTCGGCAAGGGCTGTTGTCAATCGCTGCGGGGCCAAGGCTGCCGAGTGATCGTGACTGAGATCGATCCGATCTGTGCACTGCAAGCCGCCATGGAAGGCTATGAAGTCAAGACGTTGGAAGACGTGGTTGGCTCCGCGGACATCTTTGTGACCACTACTGGAAACAAAGACATCATCAACGCTCAGCACATGCAACAAATGAAGAATGGTGCGATTGTTGGAAATATCGGTCACTTCGACAATGAAATTGACATCGCCGGCCTGCAAAAATTGCAAAAGTCGGGTGAAGTAGAACGCACCAACATCAAGCCACAATTCGACAAATTCACCTTCAAGAGCACCGGTCACAGCATTCTGATGCTGGCCGAAGGCCGCTTGCTGAACCTCGGCTGTGCGACTGGCCACCCAAGCTTCGTGATGAGCGCTAGCTTCACGAATCAAACCTTGGCGCAGCTCGAACTGTGGGAAAAGAAGGACACGGGAGAGTATGGCAACCGGGTCTACGTCTTGCCAAAGCACCTGGACGAAGAAGTCGCCCGTTTGCACCTCAACAAGCTCGGGGTAAAGCTCACCACGCTGACACAGTCGCAAGCCGACTACATCGGTGTGCCGGTTGAGGGTCCTTACAAGTCCGAGCACTACCGCTACTAGGTCTCCCTCAATACCCACAGCTGAACCTCTTCCAGATTTCCGCGCAGTTGGCGTCAAGTCCCTCTGAGGGGCATCGCATCTCGCAAAGACGCAGCCGCGTGCTGGAAACTTAGCATCCGCAGCGCCTCCCGTTCTGATTAGAACTGGGAGGCGTTTTTCGTTCACACGCAGCGGTTTCATTCGTTAGACTGGGATTGCAACCGAAATCCTTCGGGCTGTGCAGCAAGCTCATCTCGCCTCGGATCTGCCTCCCGTCCCCGCTCAAAACCGAAGATTCTCCGACTATGCGAAAATTTCTGTGTTTACTCCTCGCTTTCGCTTGCACACCCTTGGTGGTCAGTGCGCAGAACCCAACTCGTGAGCAAAAAGTGCGAGCGGACAAGGCAAAGGTTGAAGCCGAGGGCTTCTGGCTTTACAACGACTTGGACCAGGCCTACAAGATTGCTCGGCAGACCGGCAAGCCAATTCTGGTTTCCCTGCGCTGTATTCCCTGTGAGGAATGTGTCAAGCTCGATGATGACCTCGTCGATACCGATCCGGTAATCCGCCCGCTGCTGGAACAATTCGTGTGCGTCCGGATCGTGGGCACGAATGGACTCGATTTGAATACCTTCCAGTACGACACCGACCAGTCGTTCGCGATGTTTATGCTAAATGCGGACCAAACGATCTACGGTCGCTTCGGCACCCGCTCCCATCGAACCGATTGGGTGGGAGACGTCTCTCTGGAAGGGATGGCGGTCGCCTTGCAAGGTGCCTTGGAGCTCCATGCTCAACAGCCCCAAAGCAAAGTGCAACTGGCTGCCAAACGCGGTGAGCCACTCGAATTCAGCTCGCCAGAACAGTATCCTTCGCTACAAGATAAATTCACCGATCAACTGAACTATTCAGGGGATGTTGTTAAGAGCTGTATCCACTGTCACCAGATTGGCGATGCACGCCGCGATTTTTACTGGGGCCAGTCGCAACCCATTCCGGAGGAGTTGCTCTTCCCCTACCCACATCCGAAGTCGATCGGTTTAGTATTGGATCCGAAGCAACGAGCTACCGTCAAAAGCGTTACGGAGGGAACCCCAGCTGCAGCAGCCGGTTTGCAAGCCGGAGATGCGATTGTTGCGTTGAATGGCCAGCCTCTCCTGTCCATGGCCGATGTGCAGTGGGTGTTGCACAACACCCCTGCCACGGGCGCCGATCTTTCATTGCAGGTGGAACGAGATGGACAGAATTCAGAAATCGTCCTTAAGCTTAGCGAAGGCTGGCGTCGTCTGGATGACCCGTCGTGGCGGGTTGCCTCCTGGGGGATGCGGCGCATCGCTACCGGTGGCATGCGATTGAGTAGCCTTTCGGACGAAGAGCGCCAAGAATTGAAAATAGAAAGCCCGATGGCCTTGCAGGCTACGCACGTTGGTAAGTTTGGCGCTCATGCCGCCGCACAGCGGGCTGGATTCAAAGTCGATGATGTGATCATTGAGTTTGATGGGCAGACCGACCTGGGGCGCGAAGCAGACTTGTTTGCCTACGTGAATGATCACCATCAACCAGGAGACGTTGTGCGTGTCAAAGTAATGCGGTCCGGCAAGGTCCAAACCCTCGAGTTGCCCATTCAAAAGTAAGCCATCGTCCCGCTAGAAATCAAAGCTTTCGTAGACTTGGGGGAGGCACCGCATCCTCCAAAGCAAAGGCGCCCCAACCGATGTGTGAAGGGGCGTCGAGCAAGTCCCCTCGGCTTGTTCTTCATTCGCCAGCCATCTCATGACTCCAGCAAAAGGTACTCCAATCATGCCTGCTCAGAACTCTTCCCCAAAAACACCTGTTTCTGCTCGGCGACAATTCTTAGCCACGGCCGCCAGTGGTACGGCAGCGTTGGCTGGCCTGGGGGTGGTGGGAGCTCAAGCCCAGGGGGCCGACCTGCCAAAGGCGCAGCGTCCCGCTCGCTTGCCTCGCGAGGTAACCATCGCAACCGTCTGTCAGGATGGTTTGCGCGAGAGTTCCCCAGAGAATATGGTTCGCGCTATGCTGAAGCGAGCTGAGCAGGCGGCCTCGCAGCAGCCCGATCTCGTCTGCTTTCCCGAAGTCTTCACCTGTGCCAATTTGAGCAACGGTCGTCCAGAGTTGGCCAAATTTGCCTCGACGCCCTTGTGCCCCGTGACGCAACCGGTTGCTGACTTTGCCAAGCGACACCAATGCTACGTGATTTGCCCGACCTACACGCAGCACGATGGGCGGTATTTCAACGCAGCAGTCCTGTTCGACCGCAGTGGCCGCGTGGCTGGTGAGTATCAGAAGATACGCTTGACGCTAGGGGAAATCGAAAACGGGCTAACGCCAGGGCCCGATACACCGCCTGTTTTCGAAACCGATTTTGGACGATTGGGGTGCCAGATCTGTTTCGACATGGAGTGGATGGACGGGTGGCAGAAGTTGCGAAAGGCTGGTGCCGAGATCGTCGTTTGGCCCAGCGCTTTTGCCGGGGGCAGTATGGTCAATACCATGGCGGCACTCCATCGCTATGTGGTCGTGAGCAGTACCCGTAAGGATACGAGTAAGGTGTGTGATATTGACGGAGCCCAACTCGCGGCAACCAGTCGTTGGAACACCTGGGCCGTGACTACCGTGAACCTAGAAAAAGTCTTTATGCACACGTGGCCCTTCGTGCAGCATTTTGAAGCAGTCCTGGGCAAGTATGGGCCTCGAGTGTCCATCAAGACGCATTCCGAGGAGGAGTGGTCCATCCTGGAAAGCCATGATGCCAACTTGCGGGTAGCAGACATTCTGCAAGAATTTGGGCTCGAGCAGATTGACGCTTACCTGGCTCGCGCGGAGCAGGCGCAGCAAAAGGCCAAGTCCTAAATCCCGGGAGACGCTGTGCGAACGCAAGTTGAATTTCAGCGTAGTTGGGGAGGTGGCGTGTCGATCGATCCGGTGGATCTAGGGCTCACTGGCTCGTTCACGACCCGACTTTCATCTCGAATTCGGTGCAGGCATTAGTGCTTCGACCCGTTGGGTTTCTGGGGGAACTGTCCAGGGCCGTGATTTCCTACCTGGACAGCTTCCCGTTCGCCAAGAAGTCTCTAAGGCCGGCTAGCGGGCACGCGCTGGCTTGTTCTCCTCTGGAAGCAGGTTGCTCAGCCAGCAAACTGCGGTGGCGCGGACTGCGACGGACCGGGCCCGTGCTACAGGAAGTCCCGTGCTACAGCAAGTATGGAACCCGAAAGCTAGGTCTACCGGAAGCACTAGTTGACTCGTGTCGGCACTCCCCCGCCTCCCAGCGCTTGGTAGGCCTTGACGGTGGCAGACAATTGCTGCTGCTTGGTTTCGATTAAGACCATCTTCGCCTCCATCATGTCGCGCTGAGCTAGCAGTACTTCGACATATTCGGCGCGGGCGTTTTGGAAGAGCTGGGTGGCACTGTCGACCGAGGCTTCGAGCGAATCCAATTGCTGCTTCTTGATCTCAATGCTTTGCCGGTAGTTTTCAACCTTGGTTACGTAATTGGTGACTTCGGTGAAGGCGTTGAGGATAGACCGCTGGTAATTGTAGACACTTTGGAGCTGTCGGGCATTCGCGCTCATGTAGTCTGCCCTGATCGCCTTTTTGTTGATCAAGGGGGCGATCAAGTCCCCGGCAGCGTTGTAGATCAGCGATTCGGGACTCGTCAGCAAGTAGTTCGGGTTGAAGGCTCGGTAGCCCACTCCAGCGGACAAGTTCAGGGAGGGGTAGAAGCGGGCTCGGGCGACTTTCACTTCCAGTCCGGCAGCAGCCAGTTCGCGTTCTGCCTCGCGAATATCGGCTCGGTTTTGGAGTAACTGCGAAGGGACTCCCACGCTCAGCGCATGCAAGTTCAGATCGACGTACTCCACGGAGATCCGATCCACAGGTTGTGGGTAGCGACCGAGGAGAAAATTGATTCGGTTCTCGGCCTCGACGATCTTTTGCTGGATAATTAGTTTCTCACTCTGGTTCTTGCGAACCTCAGCCTGAAATCGCTGGACTGACAACTCGGTGCCACGGGCGGCTTCTTTCATGGCATTGGCCGTCTCTAGACTCCTCTGCTGAATGTCAATGGTCTTGTCCAGAGTGATTAGCTGGTTGTCGAGGGCCAGCAGTTCGTAATAGTTTTCCGCAACCTCAGCGACCATGCGAGTCACCACATAGTTCCGGCCTTCCCGAGTTCCCAGATAGCGCAGCGCGGCCGCATTTCTGGCATTCCGCAGCTTTTTCCATATATCGATTTCCCACGAGACGTTGGTCGCGATTAGGAAATCCGGTAGTGGATCGGGAAAGGCCTTGCCGGGTAGGACCTCCAGTTGGTCCTCGACCGCTCCGTTGCGCGTGAACAGGCTTGGCTTCTCAACACCTGCGCCGGCTCCCAACGTCACGAAAGGAAGGTATTCCCCTTGCCGCGACTGAACCTCATTCGATGCAATCTGGATCTCCTCGGCCAGGATTCGTAGCTCCTGGTTGCCGACCAACGCTTGGTTGATTAGCCCGGTGAGAATCGGGTCATTGAAGAAGTCGCACCATGCGATTTGGGAGGAGTTCTCAAAAGTGTTTACGCTCCCGTCCAGGTTCGGTGGGGCGTCCAGGTTGGTTGGGGAAAGATCGGTGGGGCCAAGATCGTAACCCGTTGCACCTTGGATGCCGCCCGAGGGTGCTGCGTTAGGGGCGGATGGGTCTTGCAGATCTAAAGAGCTAGCAGGCTTGACGGCGCTGGTGAGCTGGAAGGGACTTGCGGGGATTTCGGAGTTGGCGGCGGTCGTCTCTGCAGCGGAGCCCTGCTGTGCGGTGCTGGCAGAGGGCTGTGCTCCACTTGTGGAACCAAAGCCCCAGCTGGTGGGATGGTTGTTCCAATAGGTAGAGAGGTTGTAGCTCTGGGGGAGCACCGGTCCCGGTTGAGCACAGCGAAGTGTGGGGATGGAGCAGGCCGGCAGGGTGAGCAAGATGCTGAGAGCGAAGGCTTTCCGAAGCCGAGCGTTTCTACGCTCCACGCTCTGGTTTTTTACTGAGAATTTCATCCGTCGATTCCTTGACGTCCCATTCCAGGATCTTCAGCTCCTGGGTGCCGACCACATCCTTGTGGATCAATCACGTAACTTTTCGGATCATTGAAAAACTCCTCTGTCCAAGGCTGGGCTAAGAGGGGAATTCCGAGCGGGCGCTCCGTTGAAGACTGCTGGTGGGCTGGTTGTTCCGCTAAAGCGGATTCGGCCCTGCGTCAGAACTGGCAGCATGTAAACGATTGATACAACTGTTTCTTCGACAGGCGAAGAGGCGGCTCTTTATCGGTAGTTCTGCAAAACTCTTAAACTTCCCAGGATCCGCAAGCTTCCTGCGCGCACCGGGAGCGCAGAAGACAATTCGGTGGGTGGTGGGTGAAGCGAGCGAGGATTGCGGGCCTTCGAGACGCAGCAATTAACGAGGACAACTAAGCGGATAGAGGCTACCCGGCTCTAACAAAACAGTTTTCTGTGCGGTTGGGGGATTGGCAGGCTTTGCAGCAGCCAATTCCCCGGTGCGTGGTGTTTTCCGGCCGACCTTGTCCGGGGGCTGGGGATCGAAGCGCTGGGAAAACGGGTTTGTTCGCATGTTTGTCACGCGTCCAGTGGTGAGAGTGGATCGTGCGGTGGGGAGGCTTCGTGTTCCAGCCGCTCGCTAAGTGGGCGATTGGTCTCGTCTCGAAGCAGTTTCTTTCCGTCCGCCATCTTGGCGAAGATGTAGTACAGGCCTGGGATGACCAGGACGCCAATCACGGTACCGATCAGCATGCCACCCACAGCGGTCGTTCCAATCGTGCGGTTCCCAATGGCCCCGGGACCGGTGGCCCGGACCAGGGGAATCATACCGGCGATGAAGGCGAAGGAGGTCATGAGGATCGGCCGGAAGCGCAGCTTGCCGCCTTCGATGGCCGCCTGCTTGATACTCACCCCTTCTTGGCGACGCTGCACGGCGAATTCCACAATCAAGATTGCATTTTTGCCCAGCAGACCGACCAGCATGACCAGCCCGATTTGGGCGTAGACGTCATTCGACAGTCCCATGGCTTTGAGGAACAGGAAGGAACCGAACAGCCCAACCGGCAGCGATAGGATTACGGCCAGCGGCAAGAGAAAACTTTCGTACTGTCCGACAAGCACGAGATAGACGAACATCACCACGATCAAGAAGATATAGATCGCCGTGTTCCCCTTCTTGGCTTCATCATACGAGAGTCCTTGCCAGTCGATGTCAAAACCACGCGGTAGCGTCTCGGCAGCGACTTCTTGGATCGCTGCGATAGCTTGACCGGTACTAAAACCAGCGGCCGGGGCACCTTGAATGGCGGCCGTGGTGTACAAGTTGTAGCGGCTGATCTCGTTGAGCCCTTGTTGTTTTTTCATTTTCATGAACGCGGAGTAAGGCACGTTTTCGCCCTTATCGTTCTGCACGAACATGTTCTCCAGATCTTCGGGATAGCGTCGGAATTCAGGCGCCGCTTGGACATAGACTTTGTAGAACTGACCGAAACGGACAAAGCCTTGTTCCCATGTACTGCCCACGACGATCGACAAATTCTTCATGGCGTCACCGATCGACACCCCCTTCTGCATGGCGACGTCGTTATCGATGACCAGCTCATATTGCGGGTAATTACTAGCAAAGAAGGTGAACAGGCCTTTCAGCTCCGCGCGTTCGGACAGGGCAGCCATGAAGGCGTCGGTCACCTCTCCCATGCGCTCATAATCACCGCTATTGGTCTTATCGAGCAGATTCAAGGAGAAGCCCCCAGCGGCACCAAAGCCGGGAACGGCCGGAGGTTCATAGAACTCGAGCTTTACGTTCGCAATGTCGCGTCCCTTTTCCTCGAGGGCTTCAATGATGTCCTTCGAGGTTCGCTCGCGTTCGGCCCATGGTTTCAAATTGATGAGACAGGTCCCCGCGTTGGAGCCTCGGCCCTGAGTCAACACTTCGTAGCCAGCAATCGACGAAACCGAGATGACTTCCTCAAACTCTTCGCAGATCGCCTGCAGCTCGTGAGACTTGGAGTTCGTGTACTCGAGTGTCGAACCGGGAGGAGTTTGAATAATGCCGTAGATCATTCCCTGGTCTTCGAGCGGAATAAAACCGGCTGGAAGCACTCCATTGACGATGATGATGCCATACCCGAAGCCTGCGATGACGAGCATCGTAAATATGCGCCGTGGCACCAACACACCTAGGATGCCGGTAAAGCCCCCGGTAACCTTCTCAACGCCACGGTCAAAAACGTGCAGGAACATCCCAATGGGACTGCGCGCCTTTTTACCACCATCGCTACCTGAGAACATTGCCCGAAACGTCAAAGCGGCTAGCAGCGCGACGGCGCCAGCGATTATCTGCATTCTGGTCGCTGTTAGCGGGAGCTGTTCAGACACCATTTCGTGCACGATTTCAATGTGCAGCAACGCGTACGCGCCGTAGCCGACCGCGAGCCCGAGTGAGAGGCATAACAAGCCTCTGAGGATGAAGGCATTGTGACCAGCAGCCTTGGTCATGACGCGGTTCGACCAGCCCACGAGCCCACGCTGCTTTTCGTAATCTGAATGCGGCTTGAGAATCATGGCGCACAGCACGGGCGTGAGCGTTAGGGCTACCAGACCGGATAGGACGATGGACATGGCCATCGTCAGACCGAACTCACGGTAGAACACGCCGACCGGGCCGGTCATGAAAGTTACCGGTACAAACACGGCAGTCATGGTCATCGTGATCGCGATGATCGCGCCGCTAATCTCATGCATTACCTCCTGCGTGGCCCTGTAGGGCGAGAGGTGCTTGGTGTGCATTTTCTCATGCACCGCTTCCACAACCACAATGGCGTCGTCTACCACGACCCCAATGGCCAGCACCAGCGCGAAGAGCGTGATGAGGTTGATCGAAAGGCCGAACACCAGCATGAAGAAGAAGGCTCCGATCAGCGACACGGGAACGGCCAGGGTTGGGATCAAGGTGCTCCGCAGGTCCCCCAGAAACAGGTAGACCACCAAGGACACCAGCACGAAAGCTTCCAACAGCGTGTGCAATACCTTTTCAATGGACGCATCCAGGAAGCTGGAAACGTCGTAGGTGACCGTATAGTCCATCCCAGGTGGAAAGGTTGCCTCTTTAATCTCTTCAAGCTTTTCCTTGACCCGCTCGATGACGTCGGTAGCGTTGGAGCCAGGAGTCTGTTTGAGCACGATGGCGGCCGAAGGCTTGCCATCGATGTCGGAGTAGAGGTCGTAGAAGGAGGAGCCTAGCGAGACCGTCGCGACATCCTTAATTCGCAGGATCTCGCCTTCGGAATTTGCTTTTAGAATGATGTTTTCGTATTGTTCGGGTTTGTCGTATCGCCCTACCCAGGTCAATACATACTCAAGGGTTTGCGACGTTCTGCCCGTGGCCTGGCCAAGTCGACCAGGCGAACCAATCATGCTCTGTTCCGCCAGAGCATCCATCACCTCTTCGGCAGACAAATTGTAGGCACGCAAGCGTTCCAAATTCAGTTCGACGCGCATGGCATAGGCGCGGTTTCCCAGGATGGTGGGGCGAGCTACTCCTTGAATCCGCTTGATTTCAGGCAGAATGTTAACGTTGCAGTAGTTGTAGAGGAAGTTCTGATCCACGTTCTTGTCGGTGCTGAAGACGTTCACATACATCAGCATACTGGTCATATTCTGCATGACGATGATGCCCTCCCGCTCGACAATGGGAGGGAGGTTGTTCTTGACGGCTTGGACGCGGTTGTTCACGTTCAACACCGCCACGTTCGGGTCCGTTCCGGGCTCGAAGATGATCTGAATCGTTGCCTCTCCGGCACTGGTGGCGTCGGACACCATGTAACGCATGTCCTGAACGCCGTTGATCGATTGCTCCAAGATCACCAACACAGAGTCAATAAGGACTTTGGCGCTGGCTCCTGGGAACGACACCGAGACCACCACGCTTGGAGGCGCGACCGAAGGGAACTGAGAAATCGGCAGCGTAACAATTGCCAATCCACCTAGGAACAAGATGATCAGCGAGATGACGATGGCCAAGGCTGGCCTATGGAGTATTCTTGCGAACATTGAGAACCATTACCTATTCTGCGTGGTATTTTAGGTGGCTAAGTACTTCGTCGGGATTGCGATATTCGTATTCCACCTTGTCACCATCGCGAACTTGTTGGGTCCCTTCAAGAACGATCTTTTCGTTGGGTTGCAGGCCGTCTTTAATCAGATAAATATCGTCCAATTCGCTTTGGATGACGATTTCGCGTTGGTGGACTACCCCATGCTCTAGTTGTGCATCGTGCTCAGGAGCATTGTCGTGTGCAGAGGTGTTCGAGTGTTCTGCGGTCGGAGTGGTTGCAGGTGCAGGTTGGTGTGCCTCCTGCGGTTCGTGTGCGTGGGATGGAGCTTCATTCGCTGCCTCTTCACTCGCATCGGACAGGACGAGAGCATACTTCTTGGCCAGAATCTCAAACGTAGCTCGCTGAGGGATCACCAGAGCGTCCTTGACGACGTGGCTCAGTAGCACGGTTCCGGTTTGACCATGCCGCAGCAGGCGGTTGGGGTTGGGGAAATCTGCCCGAAAGGCAATGTTTCCATTCTCGTTGTTGAATTCGGCCTCGATCGCACCGATGACGCCTTCCTGCTGGAACTTTTGTCCGTTGGCCAGCATCAGTTCTACTTTGAGCTCGTCCTTAGGGCTTTCCTGGTACTCGAGATAACGCGCTTCGGGCACATTGAAGTACACCCACATGACACTGTTATCGGACAGGGTCGAGAGGACGTCTCCCTCCTCGATCAGACTTCCCAATTGCTGATACTGGCGGTCGACAATACCGTCGAAGGGGGCCTTGATGTTGGCGAAAGCCAATTCGGCCTGGGCTAGATTTACATTGGCCTGGGCCTTGGCCAGCTTGGCCTGGGCCAAAGCTACTTCTGGTTGAGCGACCTGCTTTAATTCCAGTAATCTTTGGGAGTTCTGAAGCTCGATTTGGGCCACCTGCGCCTCGGCGATATCCGACTCGAGACGGGCCTGGTAGAGCGTGGGGAGAATCTTGAAGATCAGATCCCCCTGCCGTACCGCTTGTCCTTCGTTCACTAAGATCTGCTCCAGGTAACCACCCTCCAGAGAGCGGACCTCGATGTGCCGGCAAGAATGGATCTGGCAGACGTACTGTTGCGTGCTGATGACGTCCTTGAGGACGGGGCTAGTCGCCAAGATCTTATGCGCCCCGTGGTGCTCACCTTCGGAATGACCTTCATCATGTTCCGCCTCTCCAGCCACTATTTCCTCAAGCTTGTTGCATGCTGGTAGCGTGAAAATGGAGAGAATCAGGACAATACCGAAAGCTGGGACCAGTGAAATTTTCATAGTTTTTTGGTACTTGTCTGCCAAGTTAGGCCGGACTGCGGGTGGCTGAGGAATTTTGAGAGTTGTGGGCGTCCCTGCACTTCCCTGAAGCAAGCAGTGGGAGCGGGCATAGTGGTGGCTAGCCAAGTCCGCTCACTGAGATCGACAGCTCCAGTGGGACGGGAAATCAGCTTCGCTCGCTTTCCAATGCTGGCGTTAGCTGCAGAGACTTACGCGAAATTTCGATCCTCAAAGGCGTCATAGCAAATGGTGGGCCCAACCGATTTTGAACAGCTGCAATACCGCAATCCCACCGCTGGCAAGCTCCTGGAATTGGCGAGATTTGACACCATTAGGTTGACTTGGCAAAATTTTGAATTTTTTCCATCTCCTCGCCGTGGTGGGCTTAGGGGGAGGTGAAATATCCGGAAGCCGCGATTAGGTGACTTGGGTTCACGCTGGACGCAGGCGGTGATGTATTTCCGACGTTGTTGCTAGAGCCATTCGTCGGAGGTCTTGGGGGATTTGGCCCCTACTGGGACTAGGCTGCAGTGTTTTTTTCTAACCGAAGGAAAAATGTCCTCACGCGGTAAAACGCTGGGGACAGACAGCCGAAGAGGCGATTCGCGTAGCGAGTTCTGTGAAGTGTCCGCAGCTTGAACAGCAATTGATCGGTCCGAACAGTTTTCTTCCCGCTGACCTCGTCCAGCCGTGGTTTCCCGAGTCGGTCGGGAGCTGAGGGAGAAAATGCGGCGAGGAACCACGGTGTCGTATTTGCGCAGGAGAACGCGTCGAAATCTGTCCGACTGCTAATAACGAAAGTGCAGCCCCCTCCCCAATCAAGTCCCAGGAATACCGTGCTGCTCCGGCAATGCCCTATAATCGGCTGCGAAGGAGGGTGGGTTGCTCGGGCGAGTCACGTGGATGCAGCAATGTCCCGCTAGGATTTGTTGCATGGCCCTAGCGAGGAGAAGAATGAGGGGACTCCGAGGCCTCTAGCTCATCTTGAGGACCTGTTCTCTCCCTGAGGATAGGTGCGCCCTGGCAACGGATCGCTTCGAGGAAATTTCTGCTTTGGCGCTCGCATGCCTGTGAGCATGCTGCGTCGAGTCTGTCATTGAGACTGTATGAAACATCGAAAACTTGCATTGGAGCAGGCAATATCATGACTGAACGAGCTGTGTTAGCTGGTGGATGCTTCTGGGGAATGGAAGACTTGTTTCGCAAGCTGCCCGGCGTTGTGTCGACGCGCGTGGGGTACACCGGAGGGGAGGTGCCCAACGCGACCTACCGCAATCACGGTACGCATGCCGAAGCGCTTGAAGTTGTGTTTGACCCCAGCAAATCCAGTTTTCGAAAAATGCTGGAGTTTTTCTTTCAAGTGCACGATCCAACGACACTCGATCGGCAGGGCAACGACCGAGGAGCTTCGTACCGCTCCGCAATTTACTATACGAGTGACGAACAGAGGCAGATCGCACTCGATACGATCGAGGATGTAAATGCATCTGGGATTTGGCCTGGAAAAGTTGTGACACAGGTTGAACCGGCTAGCGAGTTTTGGGAAGCCGAACCGGAGCATCAAGATTATTTAGTCAGAAACCCGGGGGGGTATACGTGTCATTTTCCTCGCGAGAAATGGGTACTGCCCAAACGGACCGACACCGCTAAGTAACCGCCGCCTCCCCCTGCCCTGTGCTCGTGTTTAGCTCGGTGTGAACAGGGCTGGTTGGTTGTAGCTGCAGGCTGGGTTCGGGAGCGAGCTGCCTAGTGCATTGTCAAAGCTTAATTTTCGGGTTGCCCGGAAATTCGGGTTGCCCGGAAAAAGGTGTCCGACACGAATGGCACTTAATCGGCGTAAGTCCTATGCCTCCCCGGGTTTGTATTCGCTTCTTGGCTTTTGCATCAGCTTGTATTTCTTCGGTCTTCGCTTGAGCACCCTGGGCTCGTAGCGGTCCGGTCGATTGCCAACTGCGTGTTGCAAGCAGCAGCGGTACAACACAGTGCATAATTCATCGGCGTTGCTGATTAGGCCTAGAACCGGAAGCATATCCGTCACCGTTGTCAGTGTTGACTTGAAACTGATATGCCAAGGTTGAACGTCGCCTTCGACGGCCGCTTCAGACATCACCCCGCGAATCAAATTGTAAGCCAACATGTGCGTCCGAATTTCGTTCCGCACTCGATGCGGCTTTTTACAGCGCAAGTGTTCCATCTGCATGACCGTTTTCAAGCTCCGTAAATGAAGTTCTGCTTGCCACCTTCTACGGAACAGGGCCGCGATGTCCTCCCTCGTGTACTCCGTATCGTCCGACAGCGATGTGTGAACGATAATCTCGCGAGTGCGAAATCCGTTGTTCTCAACTCGGATACGGATCTCGCGAATGGTGATGAAGTCCGGGTACGTCTCGTACTCTTCAATGCTCATCCAGTCGGGACGAGCTGGCTTGTCGATTTGGATGGAGTGATCGTCTTTGCCGTAACGAATTCCAGTCCGAAAATCTGACTTGCGCAACTGGTGTTTGCGAACAACGACGTGTGCACCACGTTGAATCATCCTCGCCATCTCGAACCAACCCGCATAGGCGCGATCAGCTAGGAAAACATCGGTTTCTTCGATGATTGCGTCGATCTGACGAAACAAACTTACTTCGTGAGTGAACTTACCTTTGTATCGGCCCATCGCCATGTCGAGCACAACGCCAGTCGACAACGCGAACAGTACAACGACTCGCAAGATCGGAAATCCACAACCGGGTGCTTGACTACTAAGTTGCGGGTAGGCGGCTTGATTCTCCGACGTGTCTGCCATCGTGACGGTGGCACCATCGGCGGTGATCACGCGGTGCCCCAGCCATCGCCAATGGTCGGGACTGCTGTCTTCAATCGCAAGTCCGCTGGCCGTCACAAGACGTTGCATGGATTGCTCGTCGATTTTGTCTCGAGCAATGCAGTAAGCACCGGTTTCGGCAGAGCAAGCAGTTTGGTTGTTGGCGACTCGATGGGTGATCAGCTTGGCGACCGCAGAGACGCAGCCGTGGTGGATGCTCATGACTTGCGAGAGGAAGACCCACAGCGTGACCGATGTGTTGTAAACTCTGGCCGAATCGAGAATGGCACTTGCATTGCCAAAGACTGACGCGATAGTCTCTTTGGAGATCAAGGCGGCGAAGTAAAGATCGCCGTGTTGGCGCGCATGTTGGACTCGACAGCGGAACGAATCAAACGGATGATGGCACACGGGGGCTTCCTTGCTTGGTGTGTTCGGGAGGTAAGATTACCCAAACTCATCGCAAGTGAAGCCCCCTGCTGTCAATCGAACTTAACTCTAGAAGCACCAGTACCTTAGGCCGATTAAGTGCCATTCGTGTCCGACACCAAAAGCCGGAACGGCCCTTCGGGTGCTTTGCACTTTTGGGTGTCGGACACCTTTTTCCGAACGCTCGCTAAACCCGAATTCTTAGTCTTGACAATGCACTAACGAGACCGCAGCGCACTTGACTGCCGCGCATCCCCACCCCCTCTCTTCGGAGTTCCGGGGCGATGGGATGCCCGTTTGGATGTGGTCGGGGGATGCGTACTGAAACGACTGGTGCTTGGGGGCAGCCTATTCGTCGAAGTGGTAATGTGTAAAGTCTGACGTGTTAGTGACGGATTGCACCGCTTGTGCAAGAATCTGACGCGGCGCCCCACGCGCGGGCCGGTGAGCTGACTGACGCTCTGAGCAGAATTTCCTGCAGGCTAGAGCCAGAGACGTGTTTGTTATGGAGCAGTGAGAAGGTTATGGATCTCTATTCAATCGCGGCCATCATTGTGACACTGGCAGCGATGTTCGGTTATATCAATGTCAAGTTCTTGAAATTGCCGAATACGATCGGCCTGATGGTCATCGCGATTCTGTTTACTTTCACACTTTTTGCCAGCACACTGTTTACCAACCAGCTCCTAGAGCGTGCGGAACATTTAATTGCGCAGATCGATTTCCATGATGTGCTGCTCGATGTGATGCTCGGTTTCCTGCTGTTTGCTGGAGCGCTGCACACCAATTTTTCACAACTCAAAGTCCATCGATGGCCGATCCTTGTCTTTTCAACTGTGGGGGTGATCGGTTCGTCATTCTTGATTGGTGGCCTAATTTACTTCGCATTTCCTTGGATTGGTCTGTCGGTTTCATTCATCCACTGCCTGCTTTTCGGAGCCCTGATTTCGCCTACCGACCCGATTGCCGTGCTAGGCATTTTGAAGCAGGCGAAAGTTCCTAAGCAACTTGAAACTAAAATCGTTGGCGAGTCGCTGTTTAACGATGGTGTGGGTGTGGTGGTGTTTATGACCGTCCTGCAGGCCGCCCACGGTCTCACAGGGGCTCCCACCATGGAAGTTGCTTCGGACAGCCCCATGGTTGCAGTTAGTCAGTCGGAGGTCGTGCCAGAACCGCATTCGGTCGACTCTCCCTTGCCGGCAGCGACGGTAGCGGAGCTCACGGAAAATCACGCTGCGGATGAGCATGCAGCTGATACGCATGCAACAGGCTGGACCGGTGTCGTGAAGTTGTTCGTGGTGGAAGTCTTTGGCGGCATTATCTTGGGCCTGCTCCTGGGCTTGGCCACTTACAAGTTACTGAAGTCAATCGATGACTATGAAATCGAAATCTTGATCACACTGGCGTGTGTCATGGGGGGCTATGCGCTGGCTAGCTACTTCCATTTTTCGGCTCCACTGGCCATCGTCGTGGCCGGTTTGTGTGTGGGCAACGATACGGTGCGTGGAACGGCCATGTCGAAACAAACCGAAGAGTATGTCGACCGCTTCTGGGAGCTTGTGGACATGCTGATGAACGCCACCTTGTTCGTTTTAATCGGTTTGGAGCTGTTGGTCCTGACGCTAAATATTCAAGTCCTCTATGCCTCTTTGCTGGCGGTCGTAGTTGTTTTACTGTCTCGCTATCTTTCGCTCCTACTTCCCGTCCGGTTCTTTCGAAGAAAGCTCGACTTCGCGCCCCATACCACACTGTTAATG
This sequence comes from Aureliella helgolandensis, assembly GCF_007752135.1. GTDB lineage: Bacteria > Planctomycetota > Planctomycetia > Pirellulales > Pirellulaceae > Aureliella > Aureliella helgolandensis. The sequence goes on from NZ_CP036298.1 coordinate 144,144, forward strand.
ACCTGGGCTGGTTTGCGAGGAGGTATCTCCATCGCACTTGCGCTGAGTCTGCCCATATCGATGAATCGTGAACTGTTTCTCGCGGTAACGTATGGAGTCGTTGTTTTTTCGATTATCGTGCAAGGACTCTCCGTCGGCTGGCTGGCGCGAAAGTTGATCGGCCAACCCGCTACCGTCAGCCCCCCTGTGCTGTAGGCTTCACAACCTTACCGCGGCGCGCACGCAAGACAATGCAAGCTGGATAGCGCACGCCGGTGGCCCGAGGCCGTTTTTCAATGCGCATGAGATGCACCGCAGCTCATTGGCGTGTTGGATGAAGAGCGTTTTCAGTTTTACCCTGCAGGGGTCGCAGCCCCAATCTCTCTCTGCGGCGCCCACGCATCCCTGCTCACGCAGCGGGGGCTCATTCAACCAGCCGCTAAGCGCAGGTTTCGTGTTCGAAGTCGTCGGTGGAAAGTGCATTACGAACTTGGGATCCCTCGCAATCGTTCGCATCAATTCAATTCTGATTTGTGCAATTCCTCTGAGCAATTCAGTTTGGTGTGTTTAGTGAGCTGTTTGGGTGATAGTCCGTATTTCATGAGGTCCCGGTTTCATGAGGACAAAGTGTCGCACTTCTCAAACGGCAATCTCATACGGCAAGGGGAGTTGCATGGCGCGCCTGCGGGACGCGCTGAATCGGGGGAAGTTTTGAATGCCGTTGACAACGCCACATCGCATCGCATAAAACCTGTACCAGTTATACAGGTTTCGATGGCCTAGCGTTAACCCGCGTCGAAGGAAGCTCGCACGTGTCCCAAGAAGAACCCCAAAAATCAAAAGTAGAAGTCATCAAGGAAGCCAGCGTTGGGCTTCGTGGCAGCATCGCGGCGGAGCTTGCCGACCACAGCACTGACCACGTCGAGGACGCGACGACCAAGCTGCTCAAATTCCATGGGACGTACCAGCAGGATGATCGGGATCTGCGGAAGGCGCGACGCAAGGAAAAGCTCGGGAAAGCGTTCTCGTTCATGGTTCGCAATCGCATTCCTGGGGGCAAGATGACTGCGGCCCAGTTTTTGGCGGAATTGGACATCGCGGACGAACTGGGTAACGGCACGATCCGCATCACTACACGACAGAGTATTCAACTTCACGGCGTCGTTAAAGACAACTTGTGGGGCGTGATTCATCGCATCAATGAAATCGACCTTTCCACACAATCGGCGTGTGGCGATGTGACGCGGAATGTATGTTGTTGTCCTGCGCCACTGCACCAGGATTCGCTGCGAACGGAGTTGCAAAAACTGACGGATGAGATCGCAGAATTTGTGCGGCCCAAGACGGGAGCCTACCATGAGATTTGGATCAAGGATCCCGATACTGGAGAGCGCGAACAAGTTGCGGGCCAGCCCGCAGTGTCCGAATTTGAACCGCTCTACGGCGAAGCCTACATGCCCCGCAAGTTCAAGATCGGTTTGGGGATGTGCCACGACAATTGCATTGACGTCTATGCTCACGACCTGGGGCTATTGGCGGTGACCGAGGGGGACACCATCCTGGGATTCAACGTGTTAGTGGGCGGAAGTATGGGGACGACGCCCAGTAAGAAGAATTGCTTTCCCGCTATTGGTAAGCGGATGGCGTTTGTGACTCGTGAAGAATTGTTTCCGCTCATCACGGCAGTCATGTTGGTGCAACGCGATTTCGGCGATCGTAGCGATCGCAGTCAAGCCAGGATGAAGTATCTGATCCACAACTGGGGCTTGCCCAAATTTAAAGCCAAGGTGGAAGAGTATCTCACTCAAGCTGAGTCGATTTGCAGTGTCGCCGAGGGGACGGTGCGGCGGCCACTGCTTGATCCGCATCCGGCCGAAGTAACCACGCATCAAGATCATTTAGGCTGGCACGAACAGGGAGATGGGAAGTGGTTCCTGGGGCTACCCATTGAAAATGGTCGGGTGAAAGATGACGGATCACTGCAGCTGAAAGCTGCGTTGCGGAAGCTGTTGCCCGAGCACGTGCCAACCGTGCGTTTGACCTTGCATCAAAATATCTTGCTGTGCGATGTGGAGGCGAGTCGCCGAGCAGATATCGAAAAGATTCTCTCAGACCATGGTGTCGTTACCGTGGAGCAGATCAGCACGCTGCGACGGCATGCGTTTGCCTGCCCAGCACTGCCGACCTGTGGGTTGGCAGTCACGGAAAGCGAGCGCGTGATGCCGCTGGTGATTTCCGACCTGGAGGTGCTACTGGACGAATTGGGGTTGGCCGATGAGCCCTTTTCGTTGCACATGACCGGTTGCCCGAATGGTTGTGCCCGACCCTACAATTGCGACATTGGACTGGTTGGCAAGAGCATCGACGGAAAGTCTGGTGAGGGGAAATACACGGTATTCATCGGCGGTAACTTGATCGGTACGCGCATGAATGCGGTTTACAAAGACTTGGTCTTGCGTAGCGACATCCCCGCGACGCTGCGTCCGCTGTTGATCTGTTTCAAAGAGAATCGTCAAGCGGGGGAAACGTTGGGCGATTTCTTCCACCGCTGGGGAATGGACTCGCTCAAGGAGTTAGACGGTACCGCCGAAGTGTAGCCGGGCGCCATACCGCATCTATCGAATGGTCCGCTAAGTTTTCAGCGACTGGCTTGCAGCAAGGGAGAGGAATGTTGAATATCGAGCGACAGCACGCACGCACGCTGTATGGGATCGAAACGCGTATTTCCGATGATCCGGCAGCGCAGATCGGTGCGGTTTGGCAGAAGTTTCTCAGTGAGAATCTAGCGGATGATATTCCAGAGAGACTCGATGATCTGTTGATCGCAATGTACTTCAATTACGAAGGCGAACCCTCAGATCCCTACCATTTCTTCTTGGGTTGCGAAGTTGGTGATGTGGCTTGCGTCCAGGATGGTTTTGCCTTGCGAACGATACCTGTTGGCAACTATGCTGAGTTTCTCGCCGTAGGCAAAATGCCAGCAGCTTTGGTTGAGACGTGGCAACAAATCTGGAAGGCAGACCTCAAACGTAACTTCGCAGCAGACTTCGAAATCCACGATCCAGCAACACCAGATCAAGTCGCCATTTACGTCGGTGTTATCTGAAGCGTCTGCTAGTGCAATTGTCAGACGGCCGATTGATTAAACGCGATTTTGGTTTTGCTGCAGAGGTAGTGCCCGTGACTGCCCTGTAGCGGCGATCGCCTTTTCTTGCTTACCGGGATGTTGATTTAATCGCAATTTGAATTTTAATGCGGAGGTAGCATCCTTAATTGCCTTGTAGCCGAGGTTATCTTTCCTTGCTCACGCGGCGGGTTACTATTTCAACAGCCCGTTACGCGGCGGGTTGCGATTTCGATCTTCTTTGTTCGCGGCCTGTTGAGTGAGGCTAGTTTTTAGTTTTGCCGCAGAGGTAGTGCTCGTGATTGTCCTGTAGCGGCGATCACCTTTCCTTGCTTACGCGGCGGGTTGCGATTTCTGTCAGTCAGCAGTCAGCAGTCTGGGGACTCGAGGCGTGTGGCATCCCTGGCTTCAGTCCCTTGGCCTATTGCACGAGCTGGAGTTGGCGAGCCGTTGGTGCGATGTCCGCGAGGGTCACGCCATCCAGGTATTCACGTTGGACGCGCTCGGCTTCCGCAAGAACCCCTTTGAGTTTGCAAAAACCATGGATGGTACAAGAATCGTCGGCGCCGACGCAAGCCAATAGGTGTAGGTTGGATTCCATGCAGGCAATCACCGCTCCAATCGAAATGTCGTGGGGTGGCTGGGCTAATTCGATGCCCCCACCGACGCCGCGAGTGCTGCGGATGTAGCCCTCTCGCGCCAGCAAGTTGACGACTTTGCCAACGTGGTTGACCGAGATGCCGAATAGCTGTGCAATGTCGGCGACTTTCGAGCGTGATGATTGCGTCGCTAAAAACATGAGTGTTCGCAACGCATAATCGGTTTGGGTGGTCAGCTTCATGATGTTTGAGAATGCAGACCTTGGAAAGATTGCAGCACAGAGAGTGGTGGGGACGCAGCTTGCACAAGCCTAGGCTCACTGAAATCAACGGTCAATGAGAAATTGGAAAATAGGGTTTGCCGGTTTGCAAATGCCGCCCATGTCGGGTGGGGAATTCCCAGCTCACGAAATCGAGAAACCGTCTTTCTCCTACCCTGTCGCAGAGCATTCCGCAGGCGAAGCAAACAGCTGGGGGCGTCGTCGTCCTATCTATTGCTCTCGTCTTCGGTCTGCGTGGGACGGGCAATGCCGTACGGATCGTCCTCCGATCGACTCTGCCTCGATGCTTACTGCTGGAGGGCGAAGAGGAGGGTGTTGATGCCGATCCGCGCGGCGTCTTCGCGGAGATAGCCGCGGCATTGCAGGGAGTGGCGACTCTCCAGAGCGCAACTCAAGTCGAGCGGTGAGAAGACCACGCAGGTGCGATTGTCGGCTTTGCCAATCTCCAGTCGCGGTGCAATGGTTCGCTTCGTGGTGAGAATTTGATCTCCCGACTTGTCGGGGTCGAGCAGAGTGACACGTCGAATGTCAAAGCCGTTGAATACCGGTGTGAGCAGGGGATCGGTGTCAGCCAGAGGGCTCAGGGGGCTGTTGAGGATGATTTCCATCTCGGTGCGAAAGCTGTCGGTGAACGCCTGGTCCGAGCAAATCGAATCCGCGAAAAGAAAACCCCCATTGGTGAGATAACTTCGCAGGGCTTCACGCTCCAATTCGCTCAGTTTTAACCGGCCACGTCCATGCATGAAGACGACGGGATACTGCTCTAGGTCGGCGCTGGCAATGTTGATCAGACGTTTTTCACTGCTCAACTGGAACGGCAATTCTTTGCCGAACCATTGCATCAGGTTAGGGATCGTCCGCGTTGCGTCGTCAAAGCCCGCGTTGTGTTTGAGGATGGGCAAGAAGAACGTGCCGCGATCGGTCGGGACTTGGGGGAGTTTGTCTTCCAGGATCGTGACCGTATCTAGTTTTTCCTTCAGTTCCTTGCCGGTGGCATAGGATAGGACGTTGATCCCCATCTTGGTAAAAGTGTTGAGCTCACTCTGAACCGGCTCGGGATAACTCACCGGGGCGCCGTAAGCGGGATGCAGTTCCCAGCGGCATGAGAGGCTGACTGGTGAATAGACCACCCCGAGACGACAGCAGGTCTGAACTCCATACAGCCAAGCTCCTGGCGGAAGATCCTTGGGGAGCACTCGGGCCTCCGCATACCAAATGGGATGATCGGGACTCAGCTTTTCCAGAGGCTGATCGAACAACTCCACCACCAGCTTGCGAAAGTAGTCTTCAAACGCGCGGCCGTCGCATCCATTGCCTTGGCAGGCTTCGGCGTAGATGAATCCCCCTTGCTCGACGTACTCCTTGAGCAGCAGTTTGTCCTCCTGCGAAAGGACTGGCGTGTTGCTGCCACTTAAGAAGAGTACGGGAGATTCGAGCAGGTCAGCCAGTTTGGCGCGCTTCAAATCAATCGTCTGCCAGGCGAGGTCGCGTTTCCAAGCCTGCTCGGTGTGGGCGGTGAGGTTTTGAATGGCGGTGGAGTGATGATTCCAATCTTGATCAATGCCGTGCTTCAGGCGACTCACCACAATCTGTCGTTTCCCCTTGGAGAGGAACAGCAGGCCAAAGGCGGTTTCGGAAAAGGTGTTACCCCCGGGAGCGCTCGTTCTTGAAATGTATTTCCCAGTAACTTTGTCTTGTTGGCTGATCAGTTCACTGGCGCCCTCGCGATACCAATCGTGTTCACCAATGAACCGTCGTCCCGTTAGTCGCCCCACCCGCTCGAGTGCGTAGAGGTAGTAGAGCTGGTAGACATTGGAGACTGGTGTTCGGGTCACGGAAAAGTTGGCTGCCAGCCAATCCAAGCCTTTCTGGATGCGATCCTCAGTGGGATTCCCTGCGCTACCACAGCACTCGATGCCGTTGGTCACGGATGCTTCCAAGGCATCGAGCTGTGCCCCGGTAATTACCAACGAGGCAATGCCAGCGCAGGTCATGCTTCCGCGGGGTGCATCGTTGCGGTTGTAGGGGAACGCCCCGTCACTCCGCTGCAGCGACTCCCAGTACTTTTGAGCTAATGCAAAGGTTTTGCCCCACACCTGAGGTTCGAAATGCGCGCTGCCGGTGCGTTGCGCTTCGTGCAGGGCGAGGAGTGCGAATTGGCTGTTGGAGGGGTCTCCGTCTCCCCGAGCGTCGTTCTTGTTGTAGTCCCAACCTCCGTTAGAGAGCTGAGCATCGAAGAGCCATTGAGCGTTGTGCTGGATTTGTGTGGCATAGCGATTGGGATTGGCGGCGCAGAAGACCATCGTTTGCAACGAGACGGTATAGACCATATCGGGCTCGCGATCTTTCAGGTGAAGCAGTGCGCGGGCGATTTGCGGATGTTCTGGGGCAAGTCCGCTGTTGAGCAAGGCTAGGGTCACCAGACCGGTGACTCCTGAGTTGTAGCGATTGATTTCTGCCCAGCCGCCGTCTTCGAGCTGGTTGATGAGCAGGTACTTGACGGCGAGCTGGATGGAATCCTCGACAATTTGGCTATTCGAGCGTTGGGCCACCGCGGTGGTGGGAGCAATTGGGAAAATCGCTAGGATCGCTAGAACTGCGGCGATGAGGCGCGGCGGCAGGTTCCAGCGGGGAGCGTGGGGGGCCTGATCAGCGCGAGGTTTGCAAAAAGAGCTTCGGATTACTGTGTTCGCTCTAAACAACGACTGTTCCCGTACGATAAAGGGTGGTGGATACTGTCGAGTGTGGCCGGATCGTCTGCGAGGGTGAGCTATCGTCAACTATACGCTCCCTTAGCGTACTATACTTAGCTGAGCTCGGTAAATATGCAGCTCGCTGCGTCACCGAGATCGGAACTCCCTTAAATTTAGCCTGCAGACTTCACCGTTTTTACAGGAAAGCATCTGTGTCGAATCAGCCAGCCGCCAATCGCCCCAAGAATGTAGGTGATTTGCTTCGGGAATTTCGCGAGCATCGCGATACCATGCGCCGCGAACTGGCAAAGGTCGTCGTCGGGCAGCATGAGGTGATCGAACAGTTGCTGGCAGCCATTTTCACGCGAGGTCACTGCCTGTTGGAGGGGGTGCCCGGTTTGGCCAAAACGCTGATGGTCAGCTCCCTGGCTCGCATTATCGACGTTTCGTTCAACCGCATTCAGTTTACCCCAGACTTAATGCCCTCTGATATCACCGGCACAAATGTATTGGATGAAGACGAGGCGGGGCGGAGACAATTCCGCTTTGTCGAGGGACCAATTTTCACGAACATCCTATTAGCGGATGAGATCAACCGGACGCCGCCCAAGACGCAAGCGGCCTTGCTGCAAGCGATGCAAGAGCGAGAGGTCTCGGTGGGCCGCACGACTTACAAGTTGCCCGATCCCTTTTTTACGATTGCGACCCAGAATCCGATCGAGCAGGAGGGGACCTACCCATTGCCCGAAGCTCAGCTAGATCGCTTCATGTTCAATATTAAAGTTGGCTATCCAACGGCCGATGAAGAGGAGCAGATCCTGCTGGCCACCACTCGCAATGAGAGGCCTGAAGTCAACAAAATTTTGTCGGCGCGGGCCATTCTGAATATTCAGAAATTAGTCCAGAGCGTGGCGGTCAGCCCGTTTGTGGTTAAGTATGTCGCACACCTTGTACGGGCGACGCGGCCCGCCGATGAACGAGCTCCAAAGTTTGTTCAAGAGTTGGTCGATTGGGGAGCCGGGCCCCGAGCGGGGCAGTTCCTCATCAATGGTGGTAAGGCGATGGCAGCCATGGATGGTCGCTTTAGCATTGCGATCGAAGATGTGCGTCGCGTCGCCATCCCCGTGCTAAGGCACCGAATCAGTACAAACTTCCAAGCTCAGGCTGATGGCCTGAGTAGTGAACAGATTATCGAGCGCTTGCTAAAGGAGATTCCCGAACCGGACGTGCCCAAATTCAAAGGGGATCCCAACGCACCGCCTCCACCTCCTCCTGGCACTCCGCCGCCACCACCACCTGCCTAGTTGGGGATCTAGCACATGGTTGCAGTTGAACAATACCTAAAACCCGAGTTGGCGGCGCAGATTAAGCGCCTCGACCTGCGCGCGCAAATGGTGGTGCGCGGTTTCATGCAAGGTTTGCACGCCAGCCCGTTTCATGGGTTTAGCGTTGAGTTCAGTGAGCACCGGCGGTACGCGCCCGGCGATGATCCTAAGGATCTCGATTGGGTTGCCTATGCCAAGACAGGCAAGTACTACATCAAGAAGTTTGAATCGGAAACGAACCTCACGGGGTACTTAGCGATCGATTTGAGCCAGTCGATGGACTACACCTATCGGCAAAAACTCACCAAGCTCGATTACAGTATTTGCCTGGCAGCCGCGCTGTGCTATCTGATGGTTCAGCAGCAGGACCCGGTGGGACTCGTGACCTTTGATACCGCGTTGCGGGCCAGTGTCCCGCCGCGCAGTCGCCGCAGTCAGCTGCCAGCGATTCTCAGTCAATTGACCAAGTTAAAAGTAGCTGGGCAAACCGACTTGGCGGGATCGCTGACTCAGTTGGCCGCCATGCTACGGCATCGCAGCTTGGTAATGCTCTTCTCCGACCTGCTGTCGGACGAGGATACTATGCTGAAATCGCTGCGGAATTTGCGGCATGCAGGGCACGATATCATCATCTTTCATGTGCTTGATGAGGCCGAAGTCTCCTTTCCGTTTGAAGGGATGGTGCAGTTGCGCGATCCGGAAACGGGAGCTACCGAGCCGGTGCGGGCCGCTGACGCAGCGGAGGAGTATCGAAAGGCAATCCAAGCCTTTCGGACTCGCCTGGCCAAGGAGTTTAGTGAGAGCCGGATCGATTACGTACCTCTCGACACGAGCTTGCCGTACGACAAGGCGCTGATGGAATATTTGTTGAATCGCCGCAATCGGTTCTAACACGCACACTGTTGACCCGAGCGAACGACTGCCCAACTGAATCCATCACTTCCTCTCATTCTCTCAACTCCATCAGATTGATCTAGTTCCACGATGAGTTTTCTGCATTTGTCACTGCTAGCTGGATTGGCTGCCGTCGCGGTACCGATCATGCTGCATTTTTTCGGGCAGAAGCAGCCGCAGCTTATCGATTTTCCGGCGTTGCGTTTTGTTCGGGAAACGTCTCGGGAGCAGAGTAGCAGTTGGCGGTTGCGGCACGTGTTGCTGTTGTTGCTGCGTGTTTTGCTGTTGGCCGCGTTGGCTATTGCCTTGGCCCGGCCACGCGTGCACAGCGCGGTGTTGGGGAGTGTGCTGGGGATCTCTGCATTGGGATTGTTAGCGACGCTGGCCTCACTGATTGCTGTGGTGGGCTTGGTCAGTCGACGGCCCATCAGTGTGTGGGGGACGGCAGCAGGGGTAGCGATCGGCTTGTGGTTGCTGGTTGGAGCGTGGGGTGTGCGCACCTTGGCGACCGGCCCAGCGGTGCCTTCGTCCGATCAATCGGCGCCCGTCGCGGCAGCCCTGATCGTCGATAATGGGCCGACCATGGACTATCGCGCCGCTGGCCAAAGCCGACTCGAAGAGGCTCAGGCAATGGGGGAGTGGATACTGGATCAGTTACCTGCCGATAGTCGCGTGGGAGTCGTGGCCGGTGCGCCCATCGGCTCCTTAGGGCTCGACCCAAGTAGTGCTCAGACGCAATTGGGGCTCATTATTCCACGGGGGCAGCACGTGGACCTGCTCACGCGCATTCGGACCGCCCTTGACCTCGTGGTGGCCAACGAACTGGAGCGCAAGGAAGTCTATGTGCTGACCGATTTAATGTCCTCCTCGTGGACCGCCGCTCAGGCCGATCTGCCCGATTTGCTGAAGGAGTATTCTGAAGAAGTGCTGTTGCAAGTGATTGATCTGGGGAAGGTGACGGTTACCAATTGGCACCTGGGCGACGCAGAGCCCGATTTTAAGACCGTGCCGGTGGGAGGGAACGTGACGATTGACGTCACCGTACGGCGACCGGCTGATTCTAAGGACGAGACGGCAACGGTCGAGCTCCTCCGACAGGCCATCGATCCTCGTCTGCCAGTCATTCGGGATGGAGAGCAGGTAACGGCAACTGCGGAGGTGGTGGATCGCCGCGTCGTGGATTTTGGCGGGAGTGATACCGTGGATGTTCAGCTCATTGCGCGAGATTTGCCGGAAGGGACGAACAACTTGACGATTCGCCTGGATAAATCCGATCCACTATCCATCGACAACTCACGTTTTCTGTCCATTCCCGCGTATGCTCAGCGTCCCTCGCTAGTGGTGGCTACCGATCCCGGTATCGCCTTTATTTTGCAAGCCATTATCGATCCCAGTCGGGGTGGTGCTAGCGGCGGTTCGGTGAGCTTGGCGGAACAAACGCAGTACGTGCAACTGGCCGATGTAGGGCTCGATAAATTTGCCCTGGTGTGCTTGTACGATCCCCCTGCTCTGTCCCCTCGAGCGGTGCAGAAGTTGGAAGAGCACGTGCGCGGGGGGGGAGGTTTGATGCTGATCCTTGGTCCGCAGCTTGAGTCGGTTGCGGGGCTGGCCACCAATCCACTGCGCAAGCTGTTGCCAGGTGTCTTGACGGGACCGGCCCTTCGAAACGAGACCGAACGCAAGGCCTTCCTCGAACCGGTTGCAATCTCGCATCCGGTCTTTGGCGAGTTGGGCGAGTCGCCCAATGATATCTTATGGAACCTGTTCCCGATCTATCGCAATTGGACCTTCGAGTCGCTCGACGATGGGGTGCAGTTGCTAATGGAGGTGAGCGATGGACAGGGGCCCGCGCTGACGAGTCACAGTTTGGGACGTGGCCAGATCCTGACCCTTACGACGCCCTTGCCTGAGCCGGAGGTGCGTGGGCGACCGCTCTGGAATCTACTCTGGGCCAACGATGATCCCGTGCCCGCCTTTGGTTTGCTGCTGGGAGCCTTTCGTACGCTGAGCGGAACCAGCCAAACCGGGTTTGATTATCAAGTTGGCCAGGCGGTGCAGTTGGAGAATGATCCGAGTCACTGGCCGGCCCAGTACACTTTGTATGCGCCGGGAAGGGATGTTGAGCAGCGAGTTCGAGCGGACCAAGGGCGGCTGGAGCTGGGGAGCTTCGATCAAATGGGGATCTACGCACTGCGTGGGCAACGCACGGAACCGATTGTCCGCGGTTTTAGCATCAATGTTCCCGCCGAAGATACTCAGTTGGAAAGGCTCTCGCCGCAACAACTCGACGAATTGTTGGGCGCGGGGAATTATCGCTTGGCTCGAAACCGCGACGAAGTGGAAAGCAGCGTGGGGCAGGCCCGCTTTGGCCGCGAGCTCTATCCCTTGTTGATGGCCTTGGTGGCGACCTTATTTCTCGCCGAACAAGCCATGTCCAATCGCTTCTACAAGCTCAAGTTTACGAGAGCGAGGAGCGTTTAGGGAGCATGATAAATCCATTTTTCTCGCAACGGTTGCTGAGTCAGATCAGTGTGGAACCGCTGTTTGGTTGGCTGGCTTGGCTGCCGCTGGCTCTCGTGATGTTGGCCAGTCTGTGGTTGACACTCACGTCTACCGGAGTCTCGCGATCGGGGCGTTGGGTCCTTGTCCTACTGCGCTCGGCCGCCATGTGCGTACTGTTGCTAGGGTGGCTGCGCCCGGGAGTGATTACCACCACCGAACGCGAAAGCGCTGGAGCCATTGCAGTGCTGATGGATCGCTCCGAAAGTATGGTGCTGCCGGGCGGAGCGAGTGGTAATAGCCGCTGGCAGGAGCAGCAAGGGGTGTGGGACGCCATCGTTGCGGCCACCTCATTGAAAATTGGCGAATCACAACTCGTTCCCTATTTCTACGATCAGGAGTTGTCGCGGGCGAGCACGGAGGATCTACCCGCGCTGTCGGCCACGTATGGGAAATTGCCGAGAGGGAAACTGACCGACCTCGGCCAGGCGCTTTCCGAATTGGGGCGGCAACAAGTAGAGCCGCCTCTGCGAGCAGTGATCCTCATGGGGGATGCTACGCAGACGCAGCTGCCTCCCCGCGTCGATGCCACAGTCGTGGCGCGCCAGATGGCGCAGCTAGACCAGCCCATCCTGGTGGTCGGATTGGGGGTGCGCGGCGAGAAAAGCCAGCTCCGAGATGTGGCGATTGAAGGATTACCGGAAAGTTTCTCCGCCTTTGTGAAAAAGGAATTGAATGTCCCCCTAGTGATCCGCGCACTCGGAATGCAGAACCAACCGATCAACCTGCAGCTGAAGCTACGCTCGAGCGGCAAGCCGGATCAGATTCTTGCCTCGCGAACAGTGTTGGCCACGGGGCCTGCCGAACAGCTGCCGCTAGAGTTCAAGATTGTAGTGCCGGATGCTGGGGAGTATTTGCTGGAAGCTACCGCCACGGTGGATACGCAAGAGCAAGTCGAATCGAATAACAAGGCGATCAGCTTCGTCAGTGTGCGTGAGGGAGGGGTGAATATCCTCTATCTCGAGGGGCAATTGCGAGCAGAGCAAGCGTTCCTCAAACGCTCCTTAGACGAGTCGTTGGATTTTCAGATTAGTCCCTATTACTTGCCGGAGAAGGATCGTCAGAAGTGGCCCGTTGATTTGAGTCGGACGATTGATTTCGATCGATTCGACGCGATTATTATCGGCGATTTGGATGCCGGCGCGCTATCACCTCAGACGCAACAACGCCTTCGTCGCCGAGTGGAGATGGGAGCCGGTTTGCTGTTGTTAGGTGGTTACCATACCTATTCCCTAGGGGGCTATGCACGCAGCGAATTGGCGTCGCTGTTTCCCGTTGAGCTCAACTTGCGCTCCCAGGCTTGGGGTGCTCCCGTGGACGAGACGCAGCATATTTTGGGAGACGTAAAGCTCAGACCGACTCGGCCGAATCCCATCACCAGTTTGGCTGGCGATCCTCTCGACAACGCGCGGCAATGGGAGTCCCTAAAGCCGTTGCAGGGGATGAACCGACTGGGTCGAGTGGTGGCCAAACCGGGCGTTCAAGTGTTGTTGGAGGATGCCGAGGGGGAGCCCGCACTGGTGACCGGAGAGGCAGGGCGAGGCCGAGTGCTAGCGTTCGCCGGTGATACGACTTGGCGCTGGTGGCTCGGAGGGCAGAAGAAGGTGCATCAGCAGTTCTGGCGGCAAGCCATGTTGTGGTTGATCCGACGTGATACGCTCAACGAAGGTTTTCGGCTCGACCTGCAGCGCCGGCGTCTAGCCCTGGGGGACACTCCTCCGTTGAGCGTCGAGTGGTTTGGTGGGAGCGAGAACAAAGCGATGCCAAGTGAAGTGAAAATTGAACTGTCTTGTGAGGGACGGTGGCTGCAGAACTTGGTGTCAACCAAGCAATCCGAGTCAATGCTACAAGCCACGCTGGCGGGGTTGGAGGCACCGGGGCTGTACCGGGCCGCGCTTACCGCCACGGGCGCGGATGGGACACCCTACGAAGCCGACATCGCCTTTGTGGTGCGGGATGAATCGGTCGAACTGGAGAATCCTTCCGCCGACTGGCAGATGATGGCCAATATCGTCTCTGCCAATGCGGCCGCGGAAGGGCAGTTAGTGCTGCCAGAGGAGATCGGCCAAGCCCTGGGGTGGCTGCGTGAGCGACAGGATGCCACCAAGGTAACGACCATTGAAAAACGTCGATTGGGCGATGCAGCTTGGGATGCTTGGCTGTATTTGGTGTTGTTCTGCGCTTTGATGAGTGTCGAGTGGGGGCTCCGCAAGGCATGGCAGCTCCCTTAGACCTTTAGTCAGTTTCAGCCCTTTCTGGTATGATAAGCAGCTTGCATTTTCGGACTCGGTTTTACGCATGATGGTAGCGGCGGATTCAGCATTGTCTTCAGAAACACAGCCTTCAGAATCAAACAAATCAGCCAGGGTCTCTGGTGAGCAGCTTTCCAGCTCTGGGCGAAGTCGCATGGGGAGTTTGAGGGGCATTGAGATCGCTTCTACGGGAAGCTATGTGCCCGAAACGGTGGTGGCCAATGAGGATTTGGCCGCGCTGGGGTGTGACAGTAACTGGATTGTGCAGCGCACCGGGATTTTGGAGCGACGGCGGGCGGCCCCCGAGCAGGCGACCAGCGATTTGGCGCTGGCCGCAGCTCGAAAATGTCTCGAACGCGCGAATTTGGCTCCCTCGGAAGTCGATTTGATCTTGGTTGCTACCATTACACCCGATCAAGCATCGCCCTCCACGGCCTGCCACCTGCAGCGACAGCTCGGTTGCATCGCTCCTGCTATGGATCTGAACGCCGCCTGCGCCGGGTTCATGTACGGACTCGTGACGGGCTCGCAGTTCGTTGCAACGGGAGCCGCGCGGAATGTGCTCGTGGTGGGAGCCGAAGTGATGAGCCGCACCATCAATCCGCAGGATGTAAAGACCTACCCCTTGTTTGGTGATGGCGCCGGAGCAGTCCTGCTTCGCCCGACACAGGACTCGTCGAAAGGTCTGCTGAGCTACACGTTGGGAGCGGAGGGATGCGGTGGGCAAATGCTCTGCATTCCGAGCGGTGGCAGTCGTCTGCCGTTGACGGCACAGTCCATTGCGGAAGGGGCTCACTTCCTGCACATGGAGGGCCGAGCGGTCTTTAAGTGGGCCGTGCGAGTGGTAGCAGACAGTACGCGAGACTGCTTGGCGCACAGCCAAGTCGCTGTCAAAGACCTCGACATGATGATTTTGCATCAAGCGAATACCCGGATCATCGATGCGGCGGTCTCCGACTTCAATATCGACCCCGACAAGGTTTATGTTAATCTCGATCGATTCGGGAATACGAGTGCGGCCAGCATCCCACTAGCGCTGGATGAAGTCATGTCGGCGGGACGCATTGGCCCCGGTAGCAAACTGCTCCTTTGTGGTTTCGGTTCTGGACTGGCTTGGGGCACGGCGGTCATGCAATTGTGAATCGATCCCTGCTTTGGGGGAATGGGCGTGTCCCTCCTGGCTTGCTAGCCTGGATGTCTCTTGCTGAACTTAACTTTCGAGAATGATTAAAAGAGAATTGCCGTGAGTGACGAAACGCAGTGGGTGATCAATACAACCGATGCGACCTTTGAGCAGGATGTGCTACTGGCGTCGCAGCAGGGGTTAGTGGTCGTTGATTTTTGGGCCGAGTGGTGCGCCCCGTGTCGTACCTTGGGGCCGATTCTGGAAGGGCTAGCAGAGGATTACCAGGGCGGCTTCTTGCTCGTCAAGGCAGACACGGAGACCAACCAGGCGGCGGCGGGCGAGTTTTCGGTTTCGGGCATTCCCGCCGTGTTTGCAGTTCTCGATGGTGAGGTTGTCGACTCCTTTCAAGGGGCTATGCCAGAGCCTCAGGTTCGGCAGTGGATTAACTCCCTGTTGCGTCAGCGGGAGCTGAAGGCGGCCAAGGAAATGTTGGAGACCTCCCCAGACGAGGCTGAGGTTATCCTCCGCAGCCAGTGGCTAGAGACCCCCGATGATGCGGCCGTGGCGGCGCCGTTGGCCGAGCTGCTGTTGAGCCAGGGGCGTACCGATGAATGTGTTGAGATCATCGAGCAGCTGGAGCAACGCGGGTTCTTGGAGCCCGAAATGGAACGCGTGAAAGCAGCTGTCGAGTTGGGATCGAAGGCGGATGTCGATGTCGAGGCAGCCAGAGCTGCAGCGGCGGCAGCCCCCAACGATTTCGAGCTTCAATTCACGCTGGCCGAAGCCCTTGCCGGAAGTGAGCAGTATGAGGCCTCTTTCGAGATTTGCTTAGATCTCGTCAGTCGCGATCGGCACAAAACGGGCGAGAAGGCGCGTGCGCTAATGGTCGATGTCTTCCGTGTCCTGCCGGAGGGATCCGAATTGACAAGCGACTACCGCCGCAAGTTGTCGATGCTGTTGTACTGATTGCCATCTGTGAGAACTCAAGACCTATTGGGAGTGTTTGGGCTGCCCTTGCTGTCAGCGATGTTGTTCGCGGTTGCAGCCATTGGATTGAAACTCACTTCCAAATATTGCATTGATATTTGGCGGACCTGTTTTGTTTCGAACATCACTACGGCGATACTCTTTCAACCGTTGTGGTGGCTGTCAAGCGATTGGCCCGTGTGGCATTTGTGGTGGCAGCCAGCAATTGTCGCAGGTGTCTACATTCTTGGGCAAGTGTTGACGCTGGTGTCGTTAACGCGCGGCGAGATCTCGGTCTCCGCTCCCGTGCTGGGATTGAAGATCATCTTTGTGCCGATCTTCTTGTGGACGTTGAGCGTGAGTACGCTGCCGGCCACTATTTGGGCTGCCTGCTCTCTCGCAACCTTGGCCGTGGTCCTATTGAACTACACGACGGAGAGTGGGAATCGCAAGAACATTGCATTCTCGGCTACAACTGCTGCGTTGGGTGCAGCCAGCTTTGCACTGTTCGACGTGTGCGTGCAGAGTTGGAGTCCCCATTGGGCCGGTGGTGGATTCCTGCCCGCCATATTCGTGTTTGCTACGTTATTCACACTAGCCCTAATTCCCATGTTCGATGCTAGGCTGCGCGAGATTCCGGCTGCGGCCTGGCCGCCACTGTGGGTCGGCTCGATCTTCATCGCTATTCAGGCTTTGGCGATTGTCGTCAGCGTCGCCTTCTGGCAGCAAGCCGCTTCCACGAATGTCGTGTACAGTACTCGAGGATTGTGGAGTCTCGGCTTAATCGCCTTGGTCGGCCAGCGGTTTGGAATCCCTGACAAGGGGCTCAGCCGACGGGTGTTTGCGGTCCGGTTGAGTGGTGCACTGCTGCTGATGGTTGCCATTGGGATGCTCGTCAGTGATGGCTAGGCGCTGGCCAGCTCCCACAAGCTACTGCGTTGTCAACACTAAGAATTAGGGTTTAGCGAGCGTTCGGAAAAAGGTGTCCGACACGAATGGCACTTAATCGGCGTAAGTCCTATGCCTCCCCGGGTTTGTATTCGCTTCTTGGCTTTTGCATCAGCTTGTATTTCTTCGGTCTTCGCTTGAGCACCCTGGGCTCGTAGCGGTCCGGTCGATTGCCAACTGCGTGTTGCAAGCAGCAGCGGTACAACACAGTGCATAATTCATCGGCGTTGCTGATTAGGCCTAGAACCGGAAGCATATCCGTCACCGTTGTCAGTGTTGACTTGAAACTGATATGCCAAGGTTGAACGTCGCCTTCGACGGCCGCTTCAGACATCACCCCGCGAATCAAATTGTAAGCCAACATGTGCGTCCGAATTTCGTTCCGCACTCGATGCGGCTTTTTACAGCGCAAGTGTTCCATCTGCATGACCGTTTTCAAGCTCCGTAAATGAAGTTCTGCTTGCCACCTTCTACGGAACAGGGCCGCGATGTCCTCCCTCGTGTACTCCGTATCGTCCGACAGCGATGTGTGAACGATAATCTCGCGAGTGCGAAATCCGTTGTTCTCAACTCGGATACGGATCTCGCGAATGGTGATGAAGTCCGGGTACGTCTCGTACTCTTCAATGCTCATCCAGTCGGGACGAGCTGGCTTGTCGATTTGGATGGAGTGATCGTCTTTGCCGTAACGAATTCCAGTCCGAAAATCTGACTTGCGCAACTGGTGTTTGCGAACAACGACGTGTGCACCACGTTGAATCATCCTCGCCATCTCGAACCAACCCGCATAGGCGCGATCAGCTAGGAAAACATCGGTTTCTTCGATGATTGCGTCGATCTGACGAAACAAACTTACTTCGTGAGTGAACTTACCTTTGTATCGGCCCATCGCCATGTCGAGCACAACGCCAGTCGACAACGCGAACAGTACAACGACTCGCAAGATCGGAAATCCACAACCGGGTGCTTGACTACTAAGTTGCGGGTAGGCGGCTTGATTCTCCGACGTGTCTGCCATCGTGACGGTGGCACCATCGGCGGTGATCACGCGGTGCCCCAGCCATCGCCAATGGTCGGGACTGCTGTCTTCAATCGCAAGTCCGCTGGCCGTCACAAGACGTTGCATGGATTGCTCGTCGATTTTGTCTCGAGCAATGCAGTAAGCACCGGTTTCGGCAGAGCAAGCAGTTTGGTTGTTGGCGACTCGATGGGTGATCAGCTTGGCGACCGCAGAGACGCAGCCGTGGTGGATGCTCATGACTTGCGAGAGGAAGACCCACAGCGTGACCGATGTGTTGTAAACTCTGGCCGAATCGAGAATGGCACTTGCATTGCCAAAGACTGACGCGATAGTCTCTTTGGAGATCAAGGCGGCGAAGTAAAGATCGCCGTGTTGGCGCGCATGTTGGACTCGACAGCGGAACGAATCAAACGGATGATGGCACACGGGGGCTTCCTTGCTTGGTGTGTTCGGGAGGTAAGATTACCCAAACTCATCGCAAGTGAAGCCCCCTGCTGTCAATCGAACTTAACTCTAGAAGCACCAGTACCTTAGGCCGATTAAGTGCCATTCGTGTCCGACACCAAAATTGCAAAGCACCCGCAGGGCCGTTCCGGCTTTTGGTGTCGGACACCTTTTTCCGGGCAACCCGAAATTAAGCTTTGACAATGCACTACGCCAGTGGCCATTGTTTTCCCAGGCTCTCTTGCTGAATCTTGGTTAACTGCTTGATTCCGGCTTTGGCGAGCTTGATTAAGGCAGCGAGCTCGTCGTCGTCAAACGTTGCTTCCTCCCCCGTGCCTTGAATCTCTACGAATTGACCTTTGCCCGTCATGACAACGTTCATGTCGACGGCGGCGGCAAAGTCTTTCTCGTAGTCGAGATCTAGGGTGGGTTTTCCATTGACAATTCCCACGCTGATGGCGGCAATGCTATCCCGCAGTGGATGCTCCGCGGGAGGCGTTTTGCGGAACTCTGGGTAGAGTGCATCGGCCAGTGCTAGAAAGCCTCCGGTGATGCTGGCGGTCCGCGTCCCACCATCGGCTTGCAGAACATCGCAGTCCACCGTAACCATTCGCTCTCCGAGTCGCTCGAGGTCGACCACAGCCCGCAAGCTACGACCGATTAAACGTTGGATCTCTGTGGTGCGTCCATCGACCTTGCCATCGCGATCTCGACGCTTACGACGATTGGTGCTGTGGGGCAACATGTTGTATTCGGCAGTAACCCAGCCTTTACCAGACCCCGCCAGCCAGGGTGGCACGCCATCTTCGATGCTGGCAGTGCAGAGCACAATCGTGTCGCCACTTTGGTAGAGCACCGACCCGGGGCTGCTACGAGTGTACTTGCGTTTAACCTTGACGGGACGAATCGATTGAGTGGACATGCTGCGAGAACTCGGATGGTAAGAAGGGCCGTGCCAGCCGCTTGAGGCCAGGTGCTGTGGGGGATCGCTGAATACTCAATACCGTACCGAGTCGGGGTTAGTCTGACCAGATGCAATGGTCGAATATGCTAGACTCGGTTCTTCCCTAGGCCTGTCCCCCTACGACCATTGAAGGAAGCAATCGAGAATGTCTGCTATCGAGTTACCTGGAATCGCTCAGTTTCGTTTGGATGGGCAATCAGCTATTGTGACGGGCGGTTCCAAGGGGTTGGGACTGGCCATCGCGGCGGGCTTTGCCTCGGCGGGTGCCAACCTATTGTTGGTGAGTCGCAATGGCGACGAGGCAAGCCAGCAAGCTGCTTTGATCGCGGAACACTACCAAGTTGAGTGCCTGGGAGTAGCCGCCGATGTGACCGACGCGGCAGCCGTCGAGCGTGCGGTGTCGCTGGCGCGGCAACGCTGGGACAAAGTCGATATTCTGGTCAACAGTGCGGGGATCAATATTCGTGGGCCGATTGATGAACTAACGCCCGATCAATTCGACCAGGTGATTAGGACCAACGTGCATGGTACCTGGACGGCCTGCCGAGCGGTCGTGCCCACGATGAAGCAAGCCAAATCTGGCCGCATTATCAATCTGGCTAGCACGCTAGGTGTGGTGGGACTCGCCAATCGTACTCCCTACGCCAGTAGCAAGGGTGCCGTGGTTCAAATGACGCGAGCCCTGGGACTTGAGTTGGCACCCTTTGGAATTACATGCAATGCCATCTGCCCGGGCCCCTTTTTGACGGAGATGAACGTGCCTATTGCCGATAGCGAAGAGGCGAAGAAATTCATTGTGGGTGCGGTGGCTCTGGACCGTTGGGGCCGACTTGAAGAGATTCAGGGTTCGGCGATCTATTTGGCGAGTCGGGCCAGCAGCTTTACCACCGGCAGCCTGCTTACCGTGGATGGCGGGTGGACGGCGCGCTGACCCTGTTTTCGCCCCGCATTGAGCGAAGTTTGGAACGGAAAATGCAGTGATCGAGAACTCACGATCAAAATGACAGTCCGTTCCTTTTAGGCAGGCATGCAATGCTTCTCTACCTTCTGTTTTTTGCTCCGGTTTTGCTGCTGGCACTGGCCGCACAGTGGATGGTCAAGTCGGCGTATGCTCGCATGAGTCAGGTTCCAGCCTCGATGAGCGGCTTTCAGGCAGCGCGGCGGATTTTAGACAATAGCGGGTTGCACAATGTTGCCATTGAGCAGGTTCCGGGGGAGTTGTCGGATCACTACGACCCACGGGCAAAGGTCTTGCGACTCAGCCCCGGTGTTTACAGTGGTTCCTCGATGGCGTCAGTCGGCATCGCTGCACATGAAGTCGGCCACGCGCTGCAGGATGCTCGTCATTACGCGCCGCTAGTACTGCGAAATCTCGCGGTACCCGCCGCCAGTATCGGTAGTGGCCTGGGTTCTATCGTGCTGAGCCTGGGCTTGTTCCTACTGTTCACATCGCTGGCTCCCCTGGGCAAGCTGATGTTTCTAGCTGGGTTAGTCGGCTTGGCTGCAGTGGCGGTTTTTCAGCTCATCAATCTCCCCGTGGAGTTCGATGCAAGTTCCCGCGCGAAAGTGGAATTGGTGAACCTGGGTATCGTGTCTCACTCCGAGATTCACAATGTCAGCAAGGTGCTCAACGCGGCTGCGTTGACCTATGTTGCCGCTACCCTGCAATCGATCATGACGCTCGCCTACTACATCTTCTACTACATGAGCGCCAGCCGCCGGGATTAGGAGGATGCGAGGGGCCGTGCGGGCTTGGCGAGAGGACTCGTAACTGACGAGTGCGCATCGTCCACCAAGTGGGGCGGGTGCGACTCGGCTGGCTACGAGTCGTTGGCGAGCTCGGGAAAGACTTCTTCGTTGAGGTTCTGTCGACCAACCAGAGATTTGGTGCGAGTTAGAAAGTCCGATTTGAAATTGGCCACTTGCTGTTCGGTGAGGCTGAGATGCTCAGCGACTTCTTTGTTTCCAAGTCCGACGACGAACAGCAGTTCGATGCACATCAGCTTGGTCCAGTCCCCGCGCTCCTTCCATTTGTCGATCTGCGATTTTAAAGCGTCGATGAGCGCTTGCTCCTCGAGATGCACACGCTCCCCGCTCCGCGCAATGCTGCTAGCTCCCCTGCCCCGCCCCGAAACGATCTGCCAAGGGGAGGACGAATTTTCCTGGGCGTTTTGGGTCAAGGAAATGGCGGGACGGCGTCCTTCGCGGCGCAGGCAATCGGTCAACTTGTAAGCGCAGATCGAAAACAGATAACTTTCCAGCGGACGTCGACGGTCGTAATTCGGAAGACTGTTCAAAAAACCAATGAACGTTTCCTGAACAATATCTTCGCTCGTGCTGCGATTGCGAATTCGACTTTCCACAAACGCCAGCAGACGCCCCTCGTACCGCGCGATCAAGTCCTCCCAGGCGCGGTCTTCTCCTTGACTAATGCGGTCAACCAGAATTTGCTCGGCGGTATTGGTTCCGCTCATCGATTCTGCGTTCCTTGGATAAAGTTGAGAGGGTAGACGGAATGTAGTCTAGCTCGCTTTCGACTTGGGGAAAAGTCACTGAGGCTGAGCCGTCCTTGGATCAGAGACCAATTTTCGTCGTAGTGGATTGTTGGTTGAGTCGTGTTTTCAGTTTTCCCGTGAGGGTAGCGCCCCGCATCACGCAGAAGCGGTACCACCCTTCCTTGCTCAATGCGGCAGGATGCCATTGTACACCCGCCGCGTGAGCAAGGCTGGATTCGTTGTTGCTGCACATCGGTTCGAGGGCGACTTAACCAGGACTGGAATTGAAGCGGCCGCTAACTCCACAGATCACGACGCGTGGGTTTGCTACTGAGATGCGAAGACCAAAAGTGTTTCTGAACTCGGGAGCGACTAGCGCCGCGACCAGATGAACGCAGTGAGGCCTACTGCACTGGCCCCGATGACCAAGAGAATTACCGGGCCCCATGCCAGTTGATTCATCCGCACGCTGGAAGTGTGTTGCATTGCAGGAGCCACGGGCACGTGCTCCATCTGCACTTCACCCTCGATGAAATGTAGTGGGGCAGTCGTGGGCGTTGAAGAGGTTACGGAGACGTGGTGGTAATTAGGGGCTGGATGCCGGGTGTGCGCCGGAGGGTAGGATGCTGTCCAGGTGACCGCTTGAGGCGGGCTGGGGGGGAGCGGAATCATGGTCGAAACGTCAGGTTCTGGGGCAAACACTTCGGGAGGGGCTGGCACGGAGGGGGCGACATCGTGAAGCCTTTCGGCGTGAACTGGAACTCCTTCACGATGCACTTTTAAAGAAACGAAGGATAGCAACACCAAGGCTGGAAGCACGAAGATGCAGAGCAGGATGGCAAGGGGGAACAGGCTACGTCGCTTTCTTGAGTGGTGGGAGGGGCGCGCCGCTTCTTCAGCAGGGTGTCCACCACCCAGAGACGCTAGCTTAGGGGCGCCTCGCCAGCTGCGGAGCGCTAGGTGAATCAATCCTACCAGGGCGAGGCAGGTAATCAGGCTAGTTGCCAAGACGCCCAGCCGCTCGCGTTGAACCGATTGCTTGTACCAATTGAGGATTTGCAAACGCTGTGCGGGTGTGGTGGAGACCGATACCCATTTTCGGTACATCGGCTCTCCACCAGTTTCCAGTTCGGCCGTGTATCCCTCCAGGTCATTGATGAGATTCAGGCGGATGTAGGCGTCATCAACGAGAGCCGAAATTTGGGCATAGGCACCAGGCTCTTTTACCACGACGCGATCCACATACTCGCGGACCGACGCCAGCAGAGGCTCTTTCAATGCTCCGTCCAATTCGCTCTCCGCATTGGTCGGCAACGAGCCTACCGGCCAGAGGTGAACTGACGGTGAGTAGTCTGGCTCGCTTACGATCCAGGCGGGGTAATCTGGCGGCAGCAGCGATTTGAGGTTGGGTTCCACTGACAGCCGACGGGGTTCCCTGGCTGGGATGTCCGCTGGCACGCTCAACGTCGCAGTGGCTGTCTGCTCAGCTTGGTTGGCTGGTGGAGGGGCTGTTTCGACGACTTCGACTTGAATGTCTTGGCTGGTTTCTCCCTCGACCGCTTCTCCCTCTACTTCAGCAGCCTCTGTGACGGTAGTTTCCGTGGGGATTGGAGCTGAGTCGGCTGAGTCAGCGACTGCAGCTTCCACGTCGGGCGTCTCTCCAATCAGCAGTGGACTTGGAGCACGCCCCGCATCCGGAGACGTTACATGCAAGTTCAACGTGACTTGAGCGTCGACGTCGCTCACCAGAGCGCCGACGAGCAGCGCAACCAGTGCCCAGACCAGGTGGCGGTCCCGGAGAGGTGTTGATGGCAACGTTGTGTTTCGGTTTTGGCTCATGGCAGTTTCTTCCCAAGCAATATTTTTTAGGCAGCTTGTGAGGTGTGTGAGTGCAAGCGTTCAGCCGAGTTGATCCAAGGACTGGAGAGCTGAATGGCGATGGAGGTGCAAGCAGCAATCAAGGCTCCACAGGGATGCGGAAAGGGGATGATCAAATGCACCACACCAGCCATGAGTATGCTCCAGATCACGGGCCAAATGCTAAATCGAGTACGACGAAGCGGATCGACTTGTTTCCACCAGTGAGTCAGCCCCATGACGAGCGGGAAGTAGGCGAGGAATGCAGGCAGCAAGGGCTGCTGTTGGGCATCAAAGAATCCGTGCCAGTGTCGGACCGGAAACTCCCGCCAGCCTTCTTGGGCAATGGAGCTCCATGGGACCATCAGGAATTCAGCCAAGGCGTAGGCAAACAGGCCAATCGCAAAACCGCAGGTCAACTGAACGAAACTGCGGATGGCCCAATCGCCCTCTTCGGCCTGCCAGCGTTTGCCGAGGCCGATGGAGATCCAGGCGGTTGCCAGTGAGACCAGTGCGATCCATACCGTCCCAATGAGGACCGGTTGGGTCGGATTGCCAGCACCAATTTGAAACAGGACCGCCAGAGCACTGCAGACTCCGATCACGGCACTGGCGCCAAGCCAGCTGCCTGTGACCTCGCTCCACACGCTTCCGCGTCGCACGTGAGCCAATTGCATCCGCCGGGCGAGTCGCCATTGCTTGTGGCTCATCGGGCGACTGACTTTGGGGCGATTGACTCTCTGGGGTTGCGGGACGGACTGGGCTACTGCCGGAGTTGGCATGGTGGGGGAGACGCCGTAAACAGGCTGAGCAGCAACTGGCGGCGTGGAATGCGGGCTGTGCCTAGGGCCAGTCGATCGATGCGCGCCCGCTCCAGTGCCATTCAATAGCCACCACACTGCATAGTACGGGACGTACAACATCAGCCCGAGCATGAACAGCCCGACGAATTCGCCCGCGCTGAAGATGCAAAAGATGACGGCCAACGCTAACAGCGCGGCGCGCGCCCCGCCGTTGAGGTTGAGGTGGCTCCACCAATGGTTGATGCGGAGCCAGCCGGTGTGGATGCCGCGCGCGATCGGCTCCTTGAATTTAACCGAGGTGATGGTTGGCTGTGAAGGTTGACGTTGCTGCGGTTGGCTGGCGGCAGCAGCGCTGGCGGATGCCTCAGGCTGGGGCTCCAGAGAGCGTTCGGGACGATTCGCACTCCACGGCTGATTAAAAGCGGCTGCCTGAGGCTGCGGAGATGAAGTGTGAGGTGCCGTTTGAGCAAAGGATGGATTGGTTGATTGGGAGCCGACGACTGGCGGTAGTCCGGTAGGTCGTGTCCGAACTAGCAAGTAGCGGTCGTCAACTTCCATTCCCAGGGGACGCACCATGTCTCGCACATCGCTAAAACGCTGAGCGGGGTTTTTGACCAGCGCGCTGGCGATGACCTCCCGTAACGGCGAGGGGACTAGGGAGAGATCTGGATCGGAGGTCAGGTGTTTCATGATGATCTCTTGACTGCTCTCGCCGTCAAAGGGAACCATGCCCGTTGCCAGCTCGTACAGGATGACACCGAGCGCGTAGATGTCGATCTCTTTACCGTACTCGCCTTTGCCGATCTCTGGAGCCATGTAGTGGAACGTGCCCACGCTTTCGGTTTGGCCTCCGCGACGCGAGCAGGAGATGAACTTCGACAGGCCATAGTCGCCTATTTTGACGATTCCCTCGTCTTCAAAAATATTGGCCGGCTTGAGATCGCGGTGCACAATGCCGTGGTCATGGAGATAAGCTACGCCAGCGGCGATCTGGCCGAACCAACGGTTGAGCTCCTCGCGAGGTAAACCTTGAGGGTGGTTTTCGATCACGTCGCGGAGGCTGCGACCCGATACGAATTCCATCACAATCCAGCCCTGGCTCTCCTCGTCGAACTTGATGTCGTACAAGGCAATGAGGTTGGGGTGCTTGAGGTTCATGCACTGCCGAACCCCTCGGACCTCGACATCCAAGTTGCGTTGGATCTGCTTTAGGGCAACTTCCTTACCCGCATCGTTGATCGCGAAGTAGACTTCACCGAATCCACCAACGCCCACCCCGCGCTTGATGGTGAAACCGCTCAAGGGCTGATCGCCGTTGCCAAATCTAAATTTCATGGCTGTTCCTTGTGCAGTAATCACGTGTCGGATCGCTTTTCTCGAAATGGTTACGAGCTGTGCCAAATTTGTGGGAGTGTCTGGGCCAGTGCCCATCCCTTGTCGTTCCGTCCAGTATTGTGGTCGCCAGGCTCAGCCTGGGAGTGAGGCGTAAGTAGGTGCCTATGACTCTTGCCTTGCTCCTGCGGCGGGGTACTCTTCGGATATGCCGCTAAGCGAAGGATGGGTAGTAGGGCCTTGTTTATGTTTACGCTTCGGATTGCATTGGTTGGGTCGATCGCAAAGTGACTGAATCGGCGGTCGCTAGGCAGCCGACGCAAGTCGGTGGATGTTTAGCATTCGTCTCAGGGGCTTTGTATCTTGGCATAAAAACGGGCAACATAGGGCGCCGCTTTTTCTCCGAGCTCGCTTGGGCAAGCAGGAGGCGACTCAGTGCGATCTATTCAATACTCAGTGAAAAATCCTCTCCTTGCACGCGCATTCCCGACACTAGCGGGACCTTGCCCGCACTGGGCTGACCATTGATGGTTACGCCCATTGGTAGTCGAAAGAACCAATTCTCCTGGTGGCGGTAGAGCTGAACTTCCTGCGACCAGTTGGGGCAGACGATGTGGCAATGGTTCGTAGCGCCCAGCAGGCAGGAGTCGGCCATCAGCAAAACACCATCCACGCTCGGTTTAAAGCGATGGTGGCTGACCAAGTCGAGTCGGGCCGTCGCACTCAAGCGATTTGCGACGGTAAACTTCAGCTTCACGCGCTCGCCCAGCTGCAGGGTGTGTCCAGAATGCAATAATTGTGGTCGCTCTACTGCTGCGCCATCAAGCCGCGTCGACTGTAGTGGCTGGAGCAAGTAGTCGCTGCCGCTGCGAATGATGGCCGCCGCTTGCCGGCTCAAATCACCCACAATCGGTACCGAGACAGGGCTTCCGGAGAGAGCCTGGCCAATCACAATGTCGTTGGAACTGACGAGCAAGTATCCTCCAACCCCATCAATCCATAAGATTCGGCGCTGTTTTCCCGCCGAGCTTGATGCTAGCAACTCGCCCGCAGGAGAGTCGCTTGATTGCGAAGAGGGAGGGAGGGGCGTGGGAGCGGATGTCGAGTTGGGCTCCAGCATGAATTTCCTCCAAGGTCCAATCAATCCCTGTAGCGCTGCATTCATTCCAAGGCGGCTTTCCATTGTAATCCATCTTAGTGGCACTGCCTGCGCACGACGCCCTCCGCAGGGGCTCCCGCGGAGGGCGATCGGTGAACTTTTGCTCGGGAGGACTGATGAAAGGCTTTCCCTACAACTCTTGCGAGCTGACCAGTGTTTGGACTTCGGGTTGTCCTTCACCGAAGTAGGTCGCAATTTCGTCGAGCAAGTTATCGTCCTGCGGTTCATCCAAGCGAATGCTGCCGGCCAGGGAACCCTCACTATCGACAAGCCGTTCAGCCACGTCGATCCGCGTTGCAATCGAGTCCAGCAGTTGTCGAGTGTGGCTAAGTTGGCTATCGTCGATCGAGACAGGGCTGGCGGTTTGCGCGACTTCAACCATCGTCATTCGAGCTTGCAGATTCTCAACTTGAACCTCCAATTCGCGTTTAGCGGCTAGCATCTCATCCAGCTTCATCCGAGCCGCATCTAGGTTCCGTTCACGGGCGTCCAGGACTTGTTCAAGTTTCGAGGTTGTCGCCTCATGAACTTGAAACTGCTTGAAGCGATGGGACAGGTCCTCTTGGACCTGAGACGCTGAGTAATTGCGACCTGCGTAGACAAACTTTGTTGAGCCGCTTTGCAGATCTTCCTTGAGCCGCATGATGTCGTCGCGGTTTTGAGCCAGCGAGGCTTGCTTCTTCACGATCTGGTCGCTCAATTTCTTGACTTCGACCTCTTCGCGAACGACCACTTGGAGATTGTTGGCAATCTCAGGTTTGAGGTCTTGAATCATTTGCCGCGCCCGCTTGAGTTCCCATTCGATGGGGACGCTGCTGCGGACCGATTCGCTGGCGGTCGTCACCCCGGTCCGAACATAACTCCAGGCTCCAGTGCCGGCGACAGTTACCGTTCCGAGTAGCGCGAGCACTCCGAGCAAGGTAATCTTCTTTAACATGTTATTTCTCCAACCGGTTAAGGCTTACAGGCATTTGCGAGGTCATAGTCCATGAGCTCGTTCGTGCAATCGAGTATGTGTTTGAATGCTGTCAGCTTCCCGAAGCCAGCCGAGGCTAGCCCTGCCAACTTGGGCCTTGCTGTCTATGCACGGTTATTCGCTGTGGCTGTCGGTCTCTTGGAAGAATCGTCTGCTTTTTCTGGAAATACTGCCGCGACGGCGCGGTGCTTCCTGCCGCATTTGTCGCAAAATGTCTCAATGTGGAACGGAAATGTCTCCTTTTGGCAGCAAAATTAATTTTGAACGAACTTGTATTGTCGATCGCAAATGTTTGACTTATAAGGGTTTACAAAGCAATCTGGAGGTTGAGACGTCAATGGCATCGGTTTTGCAGCGAACCTTTGTGTCCTCCCTGACGTCCAAACAGCTCACCGCACTGGTTTTCAGAACTTTCCAAGCAATTGGAGCGTAATACAGTGCAGCAGGGTGCCGATACAAAAAACCGATGCCAACTTTTAATCGGGGCAAATGCAATGACCAGCTACAGCGATTCAGCCGGTTCCAAGCCAGCCGATGAGGCGACGCCGAACTGGGATTGGTTAACAGAGCGAGTAAAGAGTGCTCCATTGGAGACGCTCGAAAATTGGCTTGATGCCGAGCTTGAAGAGCTCGAATGCCAATACGCGGACTTCGTCACGGCCAAGAGTCGCATGCACGAAATGCGGAGTAGTCGGGCCCAGTGAATTGTTGGACCCGCAGGGAGCATCGCAAGCTGGCTTGATGCTGGTGGTAACTCTCGCGATCGCCGCCAGCTCGTTTGGCCGCCAGTGCCGCGTGGGCCAAACTTGAGTTTCGCGTGAAGCCAAATTCAGGGCACGCCGGAACGCTATTCCCGCGCCAACACGCGGGACGTTGGGTGCTTGACACTTTGATATCGGACAGCTTTTCCGACATCTCCGTGGGTATTCAGGGGGGAGAAGGCAAGGCGATTCCAGCCGCAGAGCCTAAAGTCTCGCAATCCCCTGCATTGAGTCGCTGGCCCACATTGAATCAGCGCACAATGTGCTCACCTTCTGCCGGTGCGATGACGCCGCCTAGGTGTGGCTCTCAGAGGGTTGTCAGGCTTTCTAAGTGATTGCGTTGGTATCTAAGTGACCGGTTGCATTGACGCACCGCAGCATCCATCGCTCGCCTTGCTGGTAAATGCGGGTGACACCGCAGTTGTGAAGTGGCCCTAGATAATCGGCCATATTTCCCGCGGTTCCAGTGGGGAGCATGACCTCGAGTAATCGCCGTTTGAAATCTGCATGGATGACCAGAACATGCTGGCCTCCGAGCGGGAGTAGCGTTTCTTGCATCCAAGCTACGGTACGCGCCGCCCGAGCCAGAGCTTCAGCGGGCGATTCGTAGTTGCGATTCCACCAGCCGGTTTCGGGGATGTTCACGTCGATCGACCAAGTTGGGTAGCGGGCGGCGAGTTCGCGTTGGCCCATGCCGGGCTCGCCGATCTCTTGCCCCGCTGCATGGCCACTGTAGCACCCACCTTCTTCGAATAATTCACCATGCACAAAAACGGGCAGATTGGTCATTTCTGCCAGCGGTCGAGCCGTCTCAAGCGAGCGTAGGAAGGGGCTGCAGTACAGATGGGTTGGCCCGGACTGAGCCAGCCAGCGGGCTGTCTCCCGGGCTTGGAGCGCTCCAAGTTCCGTCAGGGCTGGATCCGGGACACGCTGCTCGGCTGGCAAGGAATTGTTAGCCGATTGGCCATGTCGAATCAGTACGATCTCAGTCATGGGGGTCTTTTTGCGTGGTGTCTTCGTGGTGGAACAGGCGTGTGAGCCGGTCGATGCTGTTCCATTCGATAATCATTAGAGCCACCGGCATGATGAAGTAAAACAACTGCCCAATGCGCTGGGAAATGGCCGGACTGCCTAAGCTAGGCAATGACGAGTAAATCGTGAGGCAGAACAGGGCGTTCACCAGCATCATGCCCGAGCTGACCAGGATGACAAAGGCGGCATAAATGCAGCCTGACAGAGCGCTGGTGATAGGCCGCTCGGTAAAGGAGTCGCCCAATGCCGCTTTACTGTCTGCCGGTGAACTCCACATGCAAGAATTCCTTCTCTATACCAATGGAAAAATAGTGGCCATGAGCGTGGTGAGTAGGAAGCCCGAAATGCTGAGAATGCTCAACAAAACGGTCCAGCTTCGCAGCGTTTCCCCCTCGGTGAGTACGCCCATCTTCGAGAAGACCCAGAATCCCGAATCGTTCATCCAACTGCCCATCAGGGAACCGGAGCCAATGACGCTCACGAGATAGGCTGGATGGAAGCCGAGATTGTCACTGGCGGCCAGTGGTAGTGCGATGGAGGAAACTAGCGAAGAGCTGATGATCATGGCCACGGTGCTCGAGCCCTGGGCGATCTTCAACGCGGCGGAGAGGCCAAAGGCGACGACTAGGACAATGAGCCCACCGCTTTCGTTTCCTTCGAACAAGGATTTGACCACCAACTGGATTTCTGTCATGGCCAACAGGCCACCGAAGGCGCCCCCTGCAGCAGTGATCAAGATGATCACTCCACCACTTAGCAAGGCGTCCTCGACATGATCTGCCAGCGCCTTCAAGGAGTGCTTCTGCACTTTCCAGCATAGGAAGATCGCAAATATGGCAGCCAGGATCATGGCCAAATTGGGACTGCCAATCAATTTCAACCAACTCTGTATGGTTTGAATGTTCTCGTTTGTTGGATTTTTCCCAACCATCGTGCTAAAGATTGTTTCGATAGAAATCAGCAAGACGGGCAATAGAACGGGGATAATAGCCATGGGCAGCGAGGGTAGGACGGTGAATTCCTTTTCCTCTGCCGCAGCTCCCGAACCTGCCATAGGCCGCATCTCGATAGGCATCTTCTTGTTGAGCCAAGCGGCCGCAAGCAGGCCAATGGCTGCCGAAGGTATGCCGACGCACAGCCCAATGAGCATGACCGTGCCGATACTGACTTCTAGTGCCTCCGCAACTAGCAACGGACCTGGGGTGGGAGGCACCAAAGTGTGCGTGACTGCCCCACCAGCGGCGATAGCTCCCAAATACAGCAGGTAGTTTTTGCCGGTGCGACGGTAGAGGCTACGCGCGAGCGGGACGAGCAGGTAGAACACCGTATCGAAGAACACGGGAATGGACAGGATGAAGCCGCTGACCATCATCGCCAGTGCGGCCCGCTTTTCACCGAAAATTGCCAGTGCCGATTTGACGATGCGATCGGCTGCTCCGCTTACCAGCATGCATTTTCCAATAATCGCTGCCATGGCGATCAAAATGCCAATCCCGCTCACCGCTCCACCTAGGGAGTTGGTAACGCGATTGACGATTTGGATCGGCGCCGCTTGTGAAGCGTTGCGGACGACATCTGGGACAGGCGATTTGACGAATCCGACCACATCCAGCGGAATCCAGCAGCTGATCACTAAGGCGCCTAGGATCAAGGCGAAAAAGGCGTGCACCTTGAGCCCGATCATCAAGCCCAGGACGACGGTAATGCCAAGACACATGGCCGCCAGCGGTCGCCACGCGTTAAAATCCCGCGGCTGGGGTGCGACAGGTGAGGCTTGGTCGGCCGCCTCGTCTGTGTCCTGAGGGGGAGTCGAGTTGGGGGAGGCGGACTCGGTCGCTGCGGCGGTATTCTCGGGAGCTGGCTCCTGAGCATTGCCACGCTGAGCGAATGCCATCCCATTAGCTAGGATCAACAAAGCCACCAAGAGGATTCGTAGAGAAAACCTGGAAGAAGGGAAAGAAAAGGCGGTTGGATTCGGATGCATTCGAATGATTCTCGGAGAAGCTCGCTGGGGTTGCAACCTGTTCGCAAGTGGTGATGAAAGGACTCGCGGAGCTTGCGGGAGGGAGGTTGCCCTAGAATATAGCTCAAAAGCGTTTGGTTTTCCTTCCCCCCTAGAGGAGCATGGAATGGAGCGTAGTCTGCGAACCTTGGCCACCCCCGTTGGCAAGTTTGAGTGCTTGGCTACCATGAAACAGTAGCACGCGAAGTTGAGGACCCTGCACGTATCTACGGTTCCACCGTGCTGCAACGCGTCTCCGCGCACCGGTTCAGAGCGAGCGGGAGTGGTAGCGAACCAACAATAATCTCACTGGGAGTAGCTCAAATGACCGAATTTCGCACCGAACGCGACTCAATGGGGGAAGTTCAAGTACCGGCTGGCGCGTACTACAGCGCCCAAACGCAGCGCGCGGTCGAGAATTTTCCGGTTTCTGGCTGGCGTCTCCCCCCTGCCCTGATCCGCGCGATGGGGCAGGTCAAATTCTCCTGCGCGGTGGCCAATCATGCACTCGGCAAGCTCACCGGCAGTGGCAAGAATCCATTATCCCAAGTCGAAGTCGACGCACTGTTCAGTGCCGCCAAGGAAGTGGCGCAGGGAGAATTGGCCGACCAATTTCCCATCGATGTCTTCCAAACCGGCTCGGGCACGTCGAGCAACATGAACGTCAACGAAGTCATCGCCAATCGAGCTATCGAAATTTGTGGCGGAGACCGATTGGCGGCTGAAAAGGCCATTCACCCCAACGACCACGTGAACATGGGGCAAAGCACGAACGACACGTTCCCCACCGCAATCCACGTGGCCGTAGCAGTCGAGATCTCGAGTAAGTTGCTGCCCGCTTTGCAGGGATTCCAGCAGCAACTCGCCGAAAAAGCGGCGGCTTGGGATAAAATCATCAAAATTGGCCGCACCCACCTGATGGATGCTACGCCACTTAGACTCGGTCAGGAGTTTGGCGGATTTGCACGCCAGCTCGAGTTGTCGGTTGACCGCGCTCGACGGGGGCTGAATGCCGTCCTGGAATTGCCCGTCGGTGGGACTGCCGTGGGCAGTGGCATCAATACGCATCCTGAATTCGGCAAGCGGGTGGCGGAGTCACTGGCGAGCGAAACGGGAATCGCGTTCGTGGAAGCCGCCGACCATTTCGAAGCCAACGCGCAGCGGGATGGTTTGGTCGAGTGCCACGCGCAACTCAAGACGATCGCTTCCACTCTGTTCAATGTAGCCAACAATATTCGTTGGCTCGGATCGGGGCCACGCTGCGGGTTTTTCGAAGTCGCCTTGCCAGAGCGTGCACCTGGCAGCTCCATTATGCCCGGCAAAGTCAACCCCGTGATGTGCGAAAGCCTCATGCAGGTTGCCGCGCGAGTCATGGGGAACGATCAAACCGTCACTACCTGCGGCGCTGCAGGTGGGAATTTCCAGTTGAACATCATGATGCCAGTCATGGGGCACACCACGTTGGAAAGCATCGATTTGATGGCCAACGGGGTGAACGCGTTTATCGAGTTCTGCATGCAGGGCTTGGAAGTCAATGCGGATGTCTGTGAAGCGGCCGTGGAACAGAGCCTGTCGATGGCGACCAGTTTGAATCCCCTGATCGGGTACGAAAAGGCTTCAAAGCTAACCAAGGAGGCTTTCGCCTCGGGCAAGACGATCCGCGAACTTTGTGTCGAACAGAAGCTGTTGCCGGAAAATCAGTTGCGGGAAGCGCTGGATCCGTTCCGCATGACAGAACCACAAGCTTAAAAATAGAACTTCATTGCATTGAAAATTGAGTCGCGAGAGGTATATGAGAGACCAGGTCCACGTTTGTAGTGATGCTGAATCGCTGGCGGTTTACGCCCGTGATTGGCTCGTTCGCTGTATGGAACAGCATCGGCGCGAAGAAATCGAAGCGGCAGCGGAGACCGGTGAGCTAGTGAGGACCCCCTTTGTCCTCGCGCTGGCTGGTGGCTCAACTCCCAAACGACTCTATCAGCTTTTGGCAGAATTGCCCGTTGGTAAGATTGATTGGCAGCAAGTGATTTTGATTTGGGGGGATGAGAGGAATGTCCCTGTCGATGATCCACAAAGCAATTACCAGATGGTGCAGGAAAACCTCCTAGCCCACATCGACATTCCTCAAGAAAACGTACTCGGTGTTCCAACGCCAGGTGGAAATCCCAAGAAAGCCGCCGCCGCCTACGATCAATTATTGCGGGAGCGTCTGCCTTCCAAGGATGGTGAGTTTCCACGCATTAGTTGCGTCTTGCTGGGAATGGGGGATGACGTGCATACCGCCTCGCTCTTCCCGGGTACGGCTGCAATTCACGAATCTAAGAGTGTCGCCGTCGCGAATCAGGTACCGAAGCTCGATACTTGGCGAATTACGTTGACCGCCCCTGCCCTGAACGCGGCCCGCAATGTCGCGTTCTTGATTAGCGGAGCGGCAAAGCAGGAAGCGCTGGCTATCGTCTGGCATGCGCCACACGATCCCGATCTCTATCCGTCACAATTGATCCGTCCAACCAACGGTCAACTCTGGTTTCTACTGGACGAGGAAGCTATTGGAAACACTCCGCTGCCGGAGTCGGTGATGGTTCAAATGATCCGATGATCGGCTAGTTCTCCGCTCGAACGACGAAATGTGTACGACCTATGTTTAGTTGGCTGCGGCGTTGGAAACGATCTGGAATCCTAGCTAAACCGGTCTCGGCATCCTGGGAACGGACGTTGCAGGCCTCGATTCCCTTTTTCACTCATTTGCATCAGGATGAGCAGCACCACCTGAGGCAGTCGGTGCAGATTGTGGTGGCCGAGAAGAATTGGGAGGGCTGCGGTGGATTGGTTCTAACCGATGAACATCGCGTTACCATTGCAGCTCAAATTGCCCGCATGACCCTTGGTTTCGACGATGAGTACTTCGACGAAATCAAATCCATCCTAGTCTATCCCGATGCCTATCTCGCCAAATCGCAAAGCAATCTTGGTTCGGGCGTCGTGATGGAGGAGCAAAGCGGTCGCGCTGGCGAAGCCTGGTACCGCGGTCCGGTCGTCTTGTCTTGGTCGGATGTGCTGGCCACCGTGCAGGGGCACAACCGCGGACGCAACGTAGTCATTCACGAATTTGCGCATCAGTTTGACATGCGCAATGGAAGCCACGCCGACGGCATTCCGCCCATCGAATCCTCCGAAGTTGCAGCAGGCTGGCAGGAAATTCTAGAGCGTGATTTCGAGCGATTGAGAGAAATGTGTAGCCGTGGGCATCCGGCAGTTCTGGATTGCTATGGTGCCACGAGCCCTGCTGAGTTTTTTGCCGTTGCCAGTGAAACGTTTTTCGAAGTACCGCAAGCGCTACAAGCCGAATGGCCCGACCTGTTCCGCGAACTGGCGCGCTTCTATCAGCAGGAAATCATCGGCTGAGTTGCACTGCCTGCTCAGCATTCCCACGCAAGCGGGAACCCTGCTGTCTCCAAGCGAGTAGGGCTCACAAATCAGGCAACGCTTCCTAACAATTGGCGATTCCTGATATATCCGGCAACTTCCTAGGTGCACCGCCCAGTGGGATCCCAGGCAGAGGCCCTGCCCAAGCATTGCACGCAATTCCCAGGGCCTGTCTATTTTACTCGAGGGTCGATCGCCCGAATGCCGTCACCTGCATCGATCGTCGCGTGGACATGCATTCAACCGCGAACTAGACGAGAGAAGCGAAAGGAACAGTGGCGGTGCGGGGTTAACGTCTGCTGGCCGTGTACGCTTTACCTGTTCTGAGTGCTGGATGGCTGGCCGTTGATCGAAGGCGGTTGGCAATCACGAACAGACGAGGTAAGCCAACAGGCGGCAATCATCGCCAACGCATCATCCTTCACTTCTCGGTGAACGCCACCACGGGAATCCCAAAGTCGTACTCGTTCTCAATGCAATGGTGGCGATCTGCGAGAAGTGTTCGTATTTCCGCTATGTTTGCAGAATGCTCGTCGCCGACAGAGTGCCTTGGACCGAACGACCACACCACGCCGCATTGGTCGACTAGAATAGAATTCCCCCTTGAGCTCGCACGTGAACTCAAACTTGCCATGGTCGACACGACTCGGACCGTGGTGCCTGCCCCGAATGAATCGTCACGACACCAATCGCCATGAATACTCCGCGTCGAAGTTCAATTGCTGCCGCTCCCACGTCTCGCTGGCCGTTGCGCATATCTGGCCTCCTAGCTGCATTGGCAATTGGCACTCCGGCAATCGCGGACGAAGAATTTTTTGAGAAACAAGTTAGGCCATTGTTGGTCAAGCATTGTTTTGAGTGTCACTCGGGAGCCAAATCAGGCGGCGGTTTGTCACTCGAGACAGCGGCCGGATGGCAGGCCGGCGGAGAAAGTGGTACGGCCATCGTTCCGAATAAGCCGGACGAAAGTCTGTTGATTGACGCCATCAACTATGGCTCCATGGAAATGCCTCCCGCAGACAAAGGTGGAAAGTTATCGGAGGATGAAATCGCCGTTCTAACCCA
Organism: Aureliella helgolandensis; assembly: GCF_007752135.1. Lineage (GTDB taxonomy): Bacteria > Planctomycetota > Planctomycetia > Pirellulales > Pirellulaceae > Aureliella > Aureliella helgolandensis. The sequence continues at coordinate 180,227 of NZ_CP036298.1, forward strand.
ATGGGTGGCGATGGGAGCTCCCGACCCGCGAAGCGGCATGGATACGATCGGTGGCATGAGCCGACAGCAAGCCGAAGCATGGTGGGCCTTTCAACCGCTGCCGGATTTCGCCGGCGAACCCACGTCGGAACAGATAGATGCATTGGTGAATGCGGAATCCTCCCGCCGCTCTTTGTCGATGGCTCCGCCTGCCGATAAACGGACGCTGATTCGCCGGGCAACCTACGACTTGATCGGTTTGCCACCTAGGCCGGAGGACGTCGATCGATTTCTTGCCGACGACTCGGCCGACGCGTTCTCGAAAGTCGTTGAACGCCTGCTGGCTTCGCCGCAATACGGAGTTCGCTGGGGGAGGCACTGGTTGGATGTCGTGCGTTACGCCGACACCGCTGGAGAGAATACCGATCGCCCATTGCCGCATGCATGGCGTTATCGAAACTGGGTATTGGATGCGTTTAATCGCGATATGCCGTTCGATGAATTCGCTCGCTTGCAGATCTGCGGTGACATTGCCATGAATTCGGGTGACGGAAACGCAAGAGCTGAAGGGATTATAGCGACTGGCTATCTGGCCATCGCCCGGCGATTCGGTCACGACATCGACAAGGATATTTACCTGACGCATGAAGATTTGATCGATAATCTTGGCAAGAATTTCCTAGGACTTACACTCGGCTGCGCTCGTTGCCATGATCACAAATACGACGCGGTCACTGCGGAAGACTACTATGCCCTGTACGGAATCTTCGCCAGCACGCGATTGTCGTTTCCAGGATGTGAGCCACAGGGGCAACCGCGAGATCTCGTGCCATTGCTTGATGCTGCTGCTGTCGAGTCTCTGCAAGCTGACTACGCAGCGAAGCTGGCAAGCTATGAACAACAGACGCAGTTGCTTCCCCAGGAAACAATTCGCCTTCGGGATCTGGCGACTAGTGCGACGCAATTGATTGCCGAATCTCAGGTCGACGAAGGGCAAAGTGTAGCATTGTGGACTGGTGAAATGGGTTCCGATGCATCTGCGGGTAAGAGGTGTTTAACACTGCGGCGGGGCGAGACACTGCAGCTTACCGTGCTGCCGAATGAAGGGCATGGAGCCGACACGACTCGCGTTGAGCTGGAAATCTCTCGGATCGGCTCACGAGCAGCTGTCTGGAACGTGGCAAACTTGATTTCCACGTTTGCCTCCAGTGGTCCCGCTATGGCTGACAATGGAGCTGCCTGGTGTCTGTTGGATGTCACCGACGGCCCGCAGTTTCTCAATGAACGCAAAACAATGGTTAGTGGTCAGCCGAGTCTAGGGGGGTGGGCGATCGGCGATACTCCGTTGTCATTGGTCAACGCATCGGAGGATCCCGTTTCCGTGTGGACCTCACTGCCTGGCAAGTCGTTCTTCCTGCATCCCGGGCATCTCCGAAACGTGGCGGTCGCGTGGGTTTGCCCAGAAGACGGCGAATACCAAATTCAGGGCACCTTGACCGACTCACATCCGGCTGCTGGCTTGGACGGTATTGCGTTCCGATTGGAGCATATTGCCGCACCGAAATACGGCGAAGGTTTGGTCGAAATCGGCAAACGCCTCTCTTCCACGACCATGCAGCCTCCGGTCCCCCCTGCAATTCCAGTGGCCTATGCAGCCGTTGACTCCAGTCCCGTCGACGCTCCAGTGCAATTGCGTGGCGACCCCGAGCAACCTGGCGACGCTGTGCCGCGACGCTGGCTTTCCATCTTTGGTGGAGAGCGAGTCGGCATGGATGGAGGGAGTGGACGGCGAGATCTTGCCGACCGAATTGTTCAGCATCCGCTGTTTGCTCGAGTCATGGTCAATCGCATTTGGCAGAATCATTTTGGGCGCGGTTTGGTGGCAACGCCCAACGATTTTGGGACGCGCGGCGATCCGCCAACTCATCCAGAACTGCTTGATTGGCTGGCGGTGCAGTTTCGAGCGAATGGATACCGCGTAAAACCCTTGCACCGACTGATTATGTTATCAGCTGCCTATCAGCGTGCGTCGTCGGTGCCCGAGGAGCTGTCGTCTGATATGCCCAGGCACAATGCGATAGCCTCTGCGGCACCGGCAGCTGCTGATCCAGAAAATCTCTGGTTGTCGCACTTTTCACCGCGACGTTTGACAGCCGAGGAGATTCGCGACACGTTGCTAACCGCCAGCGGCCAGCTCGATTACTCATTTGCTGAAGCTCATCCGTTTCCGCCTGCGGCAGAGTGGGCCTACACACAGCATACTCCCTTCAATGCTGTCTACGAGACCGATCGCCGTAGCGTGTTTCTGATGGTACAGCGTCAGCGCCGTCATCCGTATTTAGCCTTGTTCGATGGAGCCGATCCGAACTCCAGCACGGCCTCCAGGCAGGCTACAACTGTTCCCACTCAGGCATTGTACTTCCTGAACGATCCTTTCTTTCACGCTCAAGCGGCTGCGTTTGCCAGTCGCACGAGCGGCGACGAGCAAATCGAGAACGCGTTTCGAGTTTTGTTTCAACGTGCTGCTTCGGATTCGGAGGTTCAAGTGGCGGAGCGCTTTCTTGCGAGCTATCCCGGCACGCCATCGGAAAAGTGGTCGGCATTCGCACGCGTCCTGATGGCATCCAACGAATTCCTGTACCTGGATTAATAGCTGGATAAAGATGAATACTTCTACCATTAATCGTCGTTCTGTGCTTCGCTCTGCAGTGGGTGGTTCACTGCTGTTGCCGGGAATCGTTCAACAACTTCTGGCCGACAGCGGCGATTCCTTGGCGAAGCCAGCCGTACACTTCCCGGCTCGTGCGAAGAATGTGATCTTTCTGTTTATGACAGGAGGCGTGTCGCATGTGGATACGTTTGATCCGAAGCCGCAGTTGCATCGAGACCACGGTAAAGAAATTAATGCCGATCATCCGGAGATCAAAGATCGTCCCGGATACGAGCGGATTTTCTTGAAGCAACCCCAGTGGGAATTCACGCGGCATGGCCACTGTGGTACAGAGGTTAGCGCACTGTTTCCCCATGTGGCCACTTGCGTGGACGACATCGCGATGATTCGCTCGATGCACACGTCTCATTCCAATCACTACAACGCCACATTGGGAATGCATACCGGATCGTTTGCATTTTCTCGACCGAGTCTCGGCTCGTGGATGAGTTACGGACTGGGAACCGAGAATCGCAATCTTCCCGGTTTTGTGGTCATCGCTCCCCAGCAGACCTATGCCGGAACTCAGGTCTACGCCAACGATTTCTTGCCAGCCGCGCACCAGGGCACTTTGGTCGTTCCCGGAGCAGAGCCCGTCGCCAATGTGAAGCCTCGCGTACCCGTAGATCGGCAGAGTTTAGAACTGGCCGCATTGCGGGCGATGAATCAATCGCATCTGCAGGCACGCTCTGCAGATTCTGAACTCTCAGCTCGAATGAAGTCGTTCGAAACTGCGTTCGGGATGCAGATGGCCGTTCCGGATGCGTTCGATTTTTCTGACGAAACCGCAGAGACTCTTGACAGTTACGCACTGCAACCTGGTCAGACGACGGGCTTTGGCTGGCAATGTCTGGCTGCGCGTCGATTGGTCGAGCGAGGTGTCCGTTTTGTCGAATTGATCGATACCGGCTCGTCGAACAATTGGGACGCTCACGGCGATATGATGAGTCACGTTGCCCTTGCCAGCAACGTCGACCAGCCCATTGCCGGGTTACTGAAAGATCTGAAGCGACGTGGAATGCTGGATGAAACTCTGGTCGTCTGGACAACCGAATTCGGTCGCACGCCGTTCAATAACACGGCAGACGCTAAGGGCCGCGAACACCATCCGTGGGCCTTTACCTCTTGGATGGCCGGTGCGGGAGTTCGTCCCGGAATCGTCCATGGAGCGACGGACGAGCATGGTCTGCGAGCCGTCGAGCAACCCGTTCACGTTCACGACCTCCATGCCACGATTCTGCGCCTGATGGGACTTGACCACGAGCGTCTAACATTTCGGCACGCCGGTCGTGACTACCGTCTGACCGATGTTCACGGGAATGTTGTGCAGAATCTGCTCGCATAGCAGCTGGCGTCAGCGAAGTTGAAGTCAAGTGGTTTTCAGAGTTTGTTTGCGTCTTTACAGTTTTCTGGGGCTGAGCCTCAGAGGCTGTGCTGATGTGTTGTTTGGTCCTAGTGCATTGTCAAGACTAAGAATTAGGGTTTAGCGAGCGTTCGGAAAAAGGTGTCCGACACCAAAAGTGCAAAGCACCCGAAGGGCCGTTCCGGCTTTTGGTGTCGGACACCTTTTTCCGGGCAACCCGAAAGTTAAGCATTTGACAATGCACTAGATGGAGAGCGTCGTTGACGGTCTTGATAGCATCCAAATTATGCTCAAAGACGATGGCGCTATGGGCAGCGGCAACTATCCGAGTCTCAAGGAGCTCGTTGAAAGAACTCGGCGAAGTCCTGGTAGTTGTTGTAGGGGACCGCTTGGCTCCGCCAATGTTCTACCTGCGCGTCGTAAAGAACTCGCATCTTCTGCAACTCGGCAGCAGCAGATTCCGCACCGGCTAGATTTTCTAATTCTAGGGGATCTCCTCGCGTGTAGAACAGCTCTTCGGTGGCGGAAAATTGGTCGCTCTCATAGGGCCAGCGGATATATTTCCAGTCCCTGGTTACGATTCCTAGACTGTGGGTTGGGTGAGGACCCCAGACGTTGATGAGCGGGAGAGCGTCATGGATGGTCGACTCGGGGGAGTCGTAAAGCTTTATCAAATCTCCGCCATCGATTGATTGAGGGATAGTCAGGCCGGCGAGTTTTAAAATGGTGGGCGCAAAATCCACATTGCCCGTTAGAGCATCGCATCGCAGGCCTTTCCCGCTGTTCGGGCTGCGTGGATCGTGGATGATCAACGGTACGCGTGAAGCCTCCTCATAGGGGAGGACTTTGGAGGCGTAGCCATGAGAACCACAGAGGAAACCGTTGTCGGAGGTGTAGATTACGATTGTATTGTCCTGCACCTCGTTCGCTGCCAAGGCATCGCGAATCATACCCACCGCCACGTCGATGGCGTAGATTTGCTGGAAGTACTTGGCCATCACGCCATCGTAGTCCGTGCTGTAGCTCCAGCTATGAAAGCGTTCGTACTGCCGACCTTCGCGACTTTGTGGAGAGAGGTGTTCGCCATGTTCACGGCCGAAATTCTTAGGTTTCGTGAACCGAGTGTCGCGGTAAATCGAATCAAATTTCGGATCGGGCTGCACTGGGTGATGCGGAGCTTTGAAGCTAATCGAGAGGCAAAAGGGAGTCGATTGCTTAGCTGCCTGCTCAATAAAGTCTCGTCCAAAGGCACCGTAGGAGAGCGTGGAATGCGGGTACTCGCGAGCATAGTGAGCCATCGATGGGTTTTGAGTCGTCTGGTAAGAGGTCTGTCCAGGGCCTCCTCCCCAAACATCGAAATCCTCGGAGGGAAGGTGGGGTTTATTCGGCGCGCTGGCAGCGGCGACTTCAAAGCCGAACTTGCCAGCAAATGCAGTCTGGTATCCTGCAGCGCGTAGCAGTACCGGGTAACTTTGCTGCCAAACCTCGTCGTGCATTGGGCCATGTTCAAAGTTGCATCCGGTCTTGTATTCGTACATGCCAGTCATCACGCTGGCGCGACTTGCCATGCAGATGGCGGTGGTGTCGTAGTGGTTGTCGAACACCATTCCCCGGCGAGCTAGCGCGTCCAGATTGGGCGTCTTCGCGGCGGGCGTGCCATAGCACCCCATGGAGTAGGTGGCTTGATCGTCAGCCATCAAGAAGACAATGTTGGGGCGTGTATCCGCAGCCGCGCCGAAACGCAGCAGAGACAGCACCAGCCATGCTGCAAGAAGTAGAGAGCGGGGAGACTTCATAGGTTCACGTCCGGGGCCATGGGCTAGGATTGGGTGTCGATGATTCCGCGAATGGATACTTGGCTGGCTCCGAAGCCGTTCTGAAACTCTGGTCTCAAGATTTGGGGAGGCAGCTTAAGGTTCTTGAAAAAGGCGGCATTCGGAACTTCAGCTTCCTTGGCGGATTCCTGCAAGGTTTTGTCGCCGTGAATCATAAAAGGTAGGCTGCTAGTAACACTCCGCTGCCAGAGGATTTGTCCGTTTTGCTTCACTTCCACTTTGCAAATGTAAGGGGTGAAGGTCACTTTTTCATAACCGAAACCTCGGCCAATGATCCGATACTCTTTGGTTTGCGTTTCACCGCGTGAGATGGAGGCGACCAACTGCGTCGTGGCTGAATTGCTGGCTTGATACCCCGACTCGGCAACGGCGGCGCCTAGCCAGCTATTGAGGTCAGCCGAGGAGATACCTGGTCCTGAAGCGCTGGCGACCACCGCCATGGACTCCCCCTCCCGGACAGCGGCAATGTTGGACGTGTCACGCTTGGCACTTGCCAAGGCTGCGGGGTGAGGCAGGCGGACCAGGCCTAGCGATTTGGAACTCTCGAACGCCAGTAGGCCCTGGTGTTCCATGTCGGTATACTCGATTGCGTCATCAGAGATGTTGTATTTCCAAACGAGCAGGTTTTGATCCAGGTTGAGCAAGGCTCCCGATGGTAGAAGCAGATATTGGTCGTCCAGCCACATAATGGGCTTCCCCATCGATCCCAAATTTACATTGGCCTCATGGAATAATTGTTCTTGGCCAGTCTTAGCGTCGAAGACTCGCAGTTGAGTGCCACTGCATACGGCCAGTCTGAGTCCGTCGGGAGAGAAGCCGAGGGTTACCGAGCCCGGCATGTCGACCGGGATGGAACCAAGCTGTGTGCCGGTCTTTGACTCGACGATCGCGCACTGATTGTCGAGCATGCAAGCGACATACCGACCGCCTGGGGAAATGGCAGGTTCATTGAAAGCCTTGGCCGGGTACGACCATATCTCTTCGCTGGTCCCATAGTCGAATCCACGCAATTGGTTGTCGGTCATCACGACCGCAACTTGATTCCCCAAGACTTTGCGAAACCGAACGTGGTCTGATTTTCCAGCCGCGTCGGGGAACAATCGCCAATGGGCGCGTACTTGAGGTTGCTTGGTAGCGATGCCCGAGATAATGCATAGACTGCTCGCCTTGTCTTCACCTCGTTTCATCACGATTCCGAGCACGTCACCGCTCTCCGGATCGGCGGAGGCCAACCATACGGCATCCTCTTTAAATTCTCCCACCATGTCCGAGCTGCGGCGTTTGCCATCGACCATGTAAATTTTGGTAAAGGGACTGTCGTCGCGTTGGGGAGAGCGAACTTGGTAGCAAAGTTGGGTGCCATCGGCCGAGATGATTACTGGGCGACTCACCTCTTCACGAAAGGCAACTTCAGGGATGGTCATCGATGCATTGCCGATGTTGGAAAAATCGACGGGACTTGGATCGGCTTCCAAGTCGGCAGGCGGCGATAGGTTCTGAAAAGCAATACTCTGCTTGACGGAGAATGTGCTGGCTGCGGGCAGTCCGAAGCCAGCATTGCCTCCAAGGGAGCTCGCGCCGCTATGAATCGCCGCATTGTCAGTGGTTGCACTGTTGTTGGCTGCACTGTTCGTTGGCGAACCGCTTCCTGGTTTCATGATGCCCGTTTCAAAGGGATTCGCATTGGCTTCTTCTAGACCAGCGACATACTCCTGATCGGCAGTCGACAGCGAGCCCAAGGGAACTTTGATCTGGGTGCCATCGGACTTCCTCAAAACGACCTCAAAGGCCGTTTGTGATTCGAGCGTGGCTTCAATCTTAAATCGCCCGGTGGCGTCACTCCAAGTCCGCGTGGGCTTACTAGCTGCTGGAGCGCCGAGGACCTTGATGCTGTTGGCATTAACGATAATCTTATGCGTTTGTCCAGCGTGAACCGCCTCCACTTCAACGAACTTGCCGCCCGACCGTATGCCCAGTACTTTGCCAGTAAAGGTCTGCCCTGCTCTTTGGAATTCAACCGCATCTCCAACTTCAATCGCCAAGCCGCAGGTCCAGAAACTGAAGAAAACTATCGCGGATCGCAAGAACAATTTACTTGCTCTTGAAAAGACAGAAGCAGAGTTCGTTGCCGGTGTTGGGGGCAGGTCGGTAGGCATGGTTATTGAATCCATGAGATCGCGTAGAGAGTGAGACGAGGCCAACCAGTATACCGCATGCTGTTTACTAAATTTCGCTTTCGGGCACGAAAATTCGTGTCGCAATCTCTTGGTCTTCATCGATTGCTTAAGCCCTGGTCTGGAGGGTGAACCAGTGGGGCAGGCTCTCAATTCCGTGGTTGGACCAGAAATGCCGCGAATAGAAATGTCCCGGCAAGCTGGAGGATCGGAAAAATGCGAGCAATCGCAGAGTGCTCCCCCTTGAGCTTGATGGCTTGTTGAATTTGGAATCCCGCCGCGTAAGCAAGACCGGATCCGTTGCGGTTGCAATTCGATTCGGGGTGCGATTTGAGCATGGCAATTGAAAAGGCAACTACATCAACAAGCCGTGGAGTCGTAGCTTTTTTGAGCTTTGAAGGTAGCGGCCAGATCGGCCTGGGATGTTGGACCGTTCAATCGATGACGTGGAATTCAATCTTGCCCGTGGTGAGGTCACCTTCGCCAGGCGTCGAGAAGTTGGCAACCTTGAATTGCATTGAGTAAGATTCGCCTGGGGTGACTTGGACCGAAAAGTTGGCGCGTGAATCGAGTGCACCAAGCGTGACATGCGTTCCGTCTGGCTCACCTGCATGCACTAGGCGAATGGTTTGACGTGCTACTTTTCGAGTTGGTTTTTCACCAACCTGAGTTTCCATGACGCCGCCAACGATCAGCTCTCGAGGTAGCGCGGTGATCGCGACCGCATTTCCTTCCTCGTCTGTCACTTCGATCGACTTGAAGGTGAACCAGTTGGGCAAGGTCGCCCCGATGGTGTTTTCGGTAATGCTGCGAAAGTAGAATTCAGTGCCCAGCGTTTGGCCGATCTGGTAATTTCGTTGAGTCGGTGTCAGGCGTACGCCTACCTGGAATCCATTGTCTGCGGGTGTCCCCCAATGGATTGTTGGAGAGTCTGTACCTGTGGCTGAGATGAATTGCTTACGGATTGTAAATGCAAAGGTGTTGCCTGGCTTGGACTGGAAAGGTAGTCGAATTCGGACCGACCAGATGTTGTAGGTGGCACCGTTTTGAGTTCCGAAACTTGGGATGACTTCGAATTGTGCATCCGCGGGCAAGCTTCGTGTTTGAGCGATGTTTAGAAAACTCTGAAAGGTCGCGTTATCAACGGGTGCTGCGTCGCGTCGTGATGCCCAGTGGGTGATCGCGGCGATGACCTCGTCGATGGTGATGGGTGGTTGCCGCATCCCGTCGATGGTATTGTGCATCGCATTGAACTCCGTGATGGCAGCGTTCAAGGGAATCGTGTTGAGAGCGGACGCGGGGATTGGTTGATCCATTGGCGAGTGGACGCTCAGGAAGCGTTGCCGGATCTCGACAATTGACTGGAGTTGGTAGTCGTAGAGGAGTATCTGATAGCCATTCACTCCTGCGGAGAATGGTGGCAGGTGTCTGTATCCGGCGTCGAATTTCCATTGCCTCGGCAAACGACGTTCGGTGGCAATCGTCCTGAGTCCTCTGAGGGTTTCCTCGGAAAGCTGTTCTGGATACTCCAGATTCCAGAGAGCGCAGGTGAGAACCTCCTGCTCGGTCAACTCCGGTTGATCGAAGTCTGCGTATGCATTCATGTGTCGATTGAATTCTGAGACTGCTTCGGTGAGTCCCTTATTCTCGCTGTCGGTTCTAGACCCTGCCTCAGCTGTTTCCTGGGGACGGCTTGCCTGTGGGGGTGCTAACGACTCTTCCGCTTGGCGGTTCGCTGTAGGCAACCAGGACTTTAATCGCTTGGCATCTTCGGGGTCGCGCCGTGCGACTTGGTCGAAGATTCGATGGGTACGCTCTTCATCGCGAAGCGTTCGATTGATGGTTGCGAAGTCTGCAAAATCGTCCAAGGAAACGCGAATCTGGTCTTGGGACAAGATGCGAGTTTCCAACGCATCGCGAATCGCAGTCAGCTTAGCGAGTGCTGGTGGGTGTTTTTCACCCAAGGTGAGCCAGTCGGCGAGTAGGAAGGAGCGACGCACTGCTGACCAGGCCGGGTCGGCTTGGTCGGCATTGTCCCAGCACCAAAGAATCTTCTCCAAGGAGGCATCGTAGCGACCATGCTGAGCATCATTGAGAGCCTGTCCACGCACTGAGCTCGGTTCAGCCTCGTCTTTCCAGGAGGCCTGCTGGGGCTCGTGGGTGATCTTGGTAGTCCAGACTCCACCGGCCGTGACGGTCGCTTGGTTGCTATCCAGTTGAAACGAAGTGCCTTCACCTTCGAATTCGATACTGTACGAACCCGCGCGCACCCTTGTCTTCGCGCCATGACTGTCGACTACCAAGCGTTCGACAATCTCATCGCCCTGTTTGATGACGATTGGTACTGCGTGCGCGAGTTGGTCATTGGTCTCGATGCGAATCGTCCCCTGTTCGGTCTGCAGCACGATAATCGTGAAAGCGAGAATTCCTGCGATGGCAATGCTTGCGAGCGTGAGCCATTTGGCGGGCGGAGAAGAAATACCCAACCACGCTGGCTTGAGGTCCGCTCTTTCGATGGCAGGGTCTTGCAGTTGATTGAGGTGCTGGGTTAGTGTCCGCCTCAGGGCTTCGGCCGATTCGAAGCGTTTGTCGGGGGACTTTTCGAGCAATCTCATGACGATCTGTTCCAGCCACCGGGGAATCTCAGCATGAATGCTACGCAGCGGCCGTGGTGGATCATTGACGATCCGATTTAGCACGCCCATCGTGTTCTCTGCACGGAAGGGACTGCGGCCTGTCAGCATGAAATAGATCACACTACCAAGACTGAACAAATCGCTGCGATGGTCAATCTCGTCGCCGTGGGCTTGCTCGGGCGACATGTACTGAGGGGTGCCAGCGATTACGCCACTACGCGTCATGCTGGCGTCATCAGCCGCTCGAGCCAGTCCAAAGTCAGTGATCTGGACGCGTTCCACTCCGTTTTCTAGCAAGATGTTGGCGGGTTTGATATCGCGATGAATCAAGCCTTGAGCGTGAGCGGCGGCGAGGCCATCGGCGATTTGAGAGGCGATTCGCACGACCTCGAGAATCGGTAGTGGCCCCTCTTGATCGACTCGTTGTTGCAAGCTCTTGCCCTCCACGACTGGCATGACCAAGTAGGGCAAGCCCGCATGTTGATCGACTGTCTGAATGGGGACAACGTGGGGATGGACGACTGCGGCGGCGCTCTTGGCCTCGCGTGAAAACCGCTTGCGAGCCGCCGCGCTGCTGGCCAATTCTGGCGCCAGTATCTTGACCGCCGAGTAGCGATTTAAGGCTGGGTCGTAGCCGCGCATGACGATGCCCATCCCGCCGCGGCCAAGAAATTCCATGACCTCATACCGACCAAACTTGCCGAGTGAGCCGGGGTGCTCGCTCGGTTGTAGGAAGGTGTTGTCTGGCTGGGCGTCGAGCGGACCGCTGGATAGGTCATCCGCTTCGTCCAGGAGGTCGTTTCTCAAAAACTCGCCCGCTTCCTCCCAGCTTAGTCCCTCTTGCGTTAGAGTCTCCAGTCGCTCCTGGCACGTCTCGCAGGTTTCGACATGCTCGGCCAACTCGGATGGTCGATCGGTCGGGTGATCGAGCAGAAGGCTGCCGAGGGTTTCATCGTCGTAGTGGTAGCGTGCGATCATGGTTTAGTCCTGTTGTTGAAGGGCTTCTTTCAGTTTCGCGAGCACGCGGCACCGCGCCACGCGCACGCTGCCATTCGTCTTGCCAAGTGCTTCGGCGACCGATTCAATGGAACGCCCTTCCACCGTCGTCCACCAGAACGAGAGCCAAGTCGATTCTTGAAAACTAGGCTTCAACGCTTCCGCAGCTTGACGAAATCGCATTCGACGGTGCTCCGTTGCAAACAGAGTCACAGTAGCCTCGTCGGCTGGCAGTTGGAGGAGTATCCGCTGCACGTCGCTATCCCCTGAACCAATCGGCCCACGACCGCGAGTCAGGTGATTGATGCACAAATTGCGAGTAATCTTGAACAACCAGCCTCGAAAGGAACCTTCTGCGGCAGGATCGAAAGAGTCGACAGCCCGGCCAACCGTGGCCAGCACGTCTTGCGCCAAGTCCTCGGCATCGGCGTGCTGCAGCCCTTTGGCGCGAGCCACCCGAATCACTAGCGGTCGGTAAAGTTCAACAAACTCGGTCCAGGCTTCCTGGGAAGCTGGAACGCGCAGTTTGCCAATCAAAGATGCTCGTGTTTCGGGACCTTGCAAATGATTTCTCCTAACAACAACACACAGGTCAACTGCCATTGTTACAGAGAAAATGCGAGAAGTGTCGAATTGGGTGGCAGGACAAGACTTTTGCGCGGCGGCGAGTGCATTGTCTGAGGCGCGGGAGGAGCAAGCAGCCAGCCAGCAGCTACGTTGCTCGCATTGCAAGGGAGGCTTCCCTAGGCGGCTGGTGCACTTGGCAAGCCTCGGTGTTCCGTTCGGTTGTCAGGGATAGACTCTCGGGGCGGAATGGGCAGGAAGCTGTGGGACGGGAAAATGTGAGTTAGAAGACAGGGGAAGGGGCACCGACTGTTTGCCGCGTGGCTGTCCGCCAGAAGGTTTGAAAAAGCTAAGGTGTAGATTGTAAATTTGAAAGCGAGGTTTTTGCACGCGGGTGGTTTGTGGGCGACTATCACATGCGGGCCCTTGTAGCTCAGGGGATCGCAGCGAGGATCACCTGTGCTTTCTAGGGAACTCACCGCCGCAATAGCGAGAATGGCCAGGGCGATTGTTGCGAACTACTGGGCGACAATGGGGTTGGTCAGGATACCGATGCTAGAAATTTTGGCTTGCATGGTTTGTCCGGCCCGCAGGTATTTTCCACTTGCATTTCCGACTCCAGCAGGGGTGCCGGTTGAGATAATATCCCCTGGTTCGAGGGTCATCCACGTCGACAGAAATTCGATGACTTGGGCGATCGAGAACACCTGCTCTGCCGTGGTGGACTGTTGCCTCACTTCGCCGTCAATCGTCAATTCCAGCTGTAGCGTCTGCGGGTCGGGGATTTCATCGGCGGTGACGAGGCAGGGGCCGCAGGGACAGAAGCCATCGTGCCATTTACCATGCTGCCAATCGAAGAATTTGTCGCGCGGCCGCTCTTGTCGATTCGGATTGGGACGAAAACCACGATCGGAGATGTCGTTGATGATCGTATATCCAGCCACGAAGCTCAGCGCTTCGGAGGCGTTCACATTGCGAGCCTTGCGCCCGATGATGACGGCCAGTTCGATTTCGTGGTCGATTCGTTCGGAGGATTGCGCGGGCAAGACGACGGGCTGCGCGTTACCGATCAGCGTCGTCGACGGGGGTTTCATGAAGACATAGGGGAAGGTGCGTTCGCGCTCAGCCGCGATCTCCCCCGACTCCTCGACATGGGCCGCATAGTTTCCGGCCAACAGCAGGAGCTTGGGAGGCCGGGCGATAGGTGGTAGCAACGTGACTTCTGTGAGCGGAATGGCCAGGCGTGCCAGAATCGGATTCTGCTCGGACTCTTGCACTAAATCGGTGAGCGTCCGCCAGGAGGGAGAGTCACTCGGGAGGAGGCGTTCAAGCTCGCCACCATGGATCGCTTCGGCAACCACCTTTTCACCCTCGGCTGCTGCTAGATCATCGAGCGGCAACACGTAATGCTCATGATAGAGACCGCAGCGTGCGGCCCCAGCTTGTTGAAAACGGCACAGCTTCATCGATCTTGTCCTCGAAGGCTACGGTGAATCAAACTCGGTGCGAGTGATCTCGAATCCAAGATCCGCAATCATCTGATAATCGGACTCGGGAGGCTGTCCCTTGGTGGTCAGGTAATCGCCCACAAACAGGCTGTTGGCAACATACAGGCTCAGTGGTTGCAGGGAACGCAAGTGCTTCTCGCGGCCGCCTGCAATCCGCAGCTCGCTGGCTGGATTTACAAATCGCATCATGCATAAAGCTCGCAAGCAATCTTGAGGGGTCAAGTTCCCCTCCTTCTCAAGCGGTGTGCCCTCAATGGCATGCATGAAGTTCAAGGGGATCGATTCGACTTGCAATTCTCGCAATTCCATCGCCATGGAGACTAGATCGCTGGGCGTTTCCCCCATGCCGATGATGCCGCCACTGCACAATTCCAGTCCTGCGGAACGGACATTTTTCAAGGTGTCGACGCGGTCTTCGTAGGTGTGCGTTGAGCAGATTTTGTCGTAGTGTTCTTTGCCGGTATTCAGGTTGTGATTCACACGGTCTACGCCGCAGGCCTTAAGACGCTGCGCGTTGGTATCGTTGAGCAGCCCCAGACAAGCGCAGATCTTCAGGTCGTATTTCTCTTTGACTTGCGGGACGACCATCTCGACCGCCGTCATTTCTCGTTCGTTTGGTGCACGACCACTGATGACAATGCAGTATGTTTTGGAACCACGCTCAGCGGCCAGGCGTGCTCCGTCGAGCAACTGATCGGCGGAGAGCATGCGGTACTTGTCGATCGGGGCCTTGGAGAGTTTGGACTGTGAGCAGTAGCCGCAATCTTCTGGGCAGAGCCCACTCTTGGCATTCACCAAGAAGTAGAGCTGAACCGATTTGCCAAAATGCTTGTGGCGCAAGCGGTAGGCTCCGGCAAGCAATTCCAGCAGTTCGTCGTCCGAGGTGCGCAGGATCTCTTCTGCCTGTACGCTGGTGATATGCTTACCCTCAAGGACTTGTAGGGCCAGTTGGTGCCAACGACTGTCTGTTGCCAGGGTTGAACTTAGGTCTGAAATCATGCTAGATCGTTGCGGCCAAGGAACTTGGGGGTGAAAATGCCAGGATGAGCAGTGCGACGCACGTTGCCGGTCGGCTAATATAGCCAAAATATTATACAATGAACATCGTTCCTAGGCCGAAGCGGTCTGTTCGAGGGGGGCGTCGCTGTGAGCCGCATTGGTGCCCTGCCCCGCGCTCGTCGGCAACCTTGATTTTCCATCGATAGAAATTTGCGATTCGGTGATTCGTAAACTCACTCAGGAGAACTGCTTTTGTATTTGGTGAGAGTTGGATGTATGGGGCACGTTGGCCGGTTCCGACTGGATGAGGACGTGCTAGTGCGGCGAGGAACCCGAGCGGTTTGTCGTACCTCGCGGGGGCTGGAGTTGGGGACGGTACTCGGGCCGGCTCGCAGTGGAGGCGGGACAGCCGACTTAGCGGATGGACGAATACTGAGAAAGATGGCCCCTGAGGACGAAATGCTGTGGGGGCACCTGCAGGGGTTGGGCCGAGACGCCCATAGCGGCTGTTGCGATTGGCTCAACTCTCAAGGAATTGATGCGACACTCCTGGAGGTGGAGCCCCTGTTGGATGGGAAGACGCTCTATTTTCATTTTTTGTCGGAGATCGACGACGGAGTGCAGGAGTATTTGGATCATCTCGTTTCGCTGTACGAGGAGCGGGTTCGGGACAGCAAGTTTGCGAAGTTGCTTGAGCACGGCTGTGGCCCAGGCTGTGGCACCGAGAAAGCCGTCAACGGCTGTGGTAGTCGTGGGGGCTGTGCCGTCTGCAAAATCGCTAGCGCGTGCAATAAGAAGCCCGCGTAGTTCGCCAGGGCGATCCATGGCGACCGCCGCCATGCGGTGCTGCATCACGCCACCGAGCTTGGGGGAGATTCCGTTAGAACGGGGGGCACTCGCAATCCGGGCAATCTTTAGGGCTCGGGCCGCGGTTATCACGGCCACGTCCCTCTGGCCCCCGTCCCTCGGCTCCACGATTCGGCGGACCGGGGCGCTTGGCTTCGGGGAGTTCAATCAGCTCGCCCTTGAGCGCCTCCAGCTTTTGGCGCTGATCGTGGGTTAGTTCGCGTTTGAGGGCCAGTTCGATGTCCTTTTCAGCTTTCTCGAACAAGAGGTTGCTTGGCCCCCGCTGGTTGTCGCCAGGGTTGCGAATGTTGTCTCCCAGTTTCCGGCGCATCTCCTCCATCTTCTGATGCCATAATTCCGCCTTCTTCTCCCGGAATTCAATCAGGGCGTTCCCCTCCAGGCCAATTTCTTTGGCGACGATATTCGTGGCTGCCGAGCGAAAATTACGCGTTTGAACGTAGACACCGATCAACCGCTGGAAATCGGATCTCTCCTTCAACAGCTGAAAGTTCTTTTCTTGATAGGGCTGCATGGTCTCAACCAGCTTCTGCTTCAGCTGTGTCTGAGACAGTTGGGGCTGCTGCTTTCGCAGCTCATTGCGGAGTTTGAAGACCGAATCCATGCTTTCCCTGATGTTTTGGCGGACCGCATTCCAATCCTCGGTTTTCAATCCGATTGCTTCGCGGACGATTTCGTGCCGTAGGACTTCCAGGATCTCGTTATCGGGATTGTCGTAGTGGATTTCGCGTAAAGTATCGAAAAATGGATCTGGGCCACGTCGTGACTGAGCATGGAGTTGGCTTGCAATGGGGTGGCTTGCAATGAGTAGCAGTGCGCAGGCCACTTGCGTTGTGGTTCGCCAAAGATTCATGATGCTGCTCCCCCCTTGCGAAGTGTCATGCGGTAAATGAGTGTCCGGTGCCCGCTGAGCAAGAGTCCCCGCAGGGCCGAGCTGGCAGGGGGGACTGGACATTGATTTACCACGAATTATCAAGACTATCTATCGGTCTGTTTGTTGAGCGAGATGAATGGAGGCTCTGCCGCTCCCGGCCGCCCGTTGGGGACGAGGCCGGAAGAGGTTGAGCTTTCGAGGCTCGACGGGTCGAGCCATCGATTTAGTTATCAGCACCGGGACGGGCACCGCGTTGTCGGCCGCCACCTTGTCCACCTTGTCCGCCACGGCCACCGCCAGCTCCGCCGCGGCCGCCACCAGCGCCGCCACGTCCACCACCCGTAGCTTCAGGGAACTCAAACTTGGCGCCCTTGAGAGCTTCCAGGGCAGCTTTGTGTTCTGCAGTCAGGACTGCTCCAATGGCTGCATCAACATCCTTCTGTGCTGAAGCTCGCATTTCTTCCATCTTTTCGCGAGTCATGTCTTCGCGGTTTCCACCTTGGAACATTTCACGCATCTTCTCGCGCATGCCTTCGCCAGCTTTGGTCGCGGCCTCGGTGACCTTCTTGATGCCAGCTTCGTCAAGCTTGATTTCTTTGGCGACTAGTTCGTTCGTAGCGGCCATGAGCCCCCTTTGCTGGACCAACAGTCCCATCAATCGCTTTTGCTGTTTAGGTGCCAGGACTTCGTCCAGAGTTTCTTGAGCCTTGGTGTTCATCTCTTTCAGCTTGGCAGTGCGTTCGGCTTCATCCCGAATTTGGAACAATTCGCGCATGCTGGGCTGTGCGGCTTGAACCGCTTCATAGGTTGCCTCTTCCATTCCAACATCAGCCCGGACTTCTTCCATTCGCAGTAGGCCCAGTAGGTCAAGGGCGCCACCCATGCTTCCGCCACCAGGTCCGCCGAATCCGCCGCGTCCACCACCGCCGGGGCCTCCAGGACCACCTTGGCCGCGCTGGCCACGTTGGCCTCGCTGACCATCTTGCTGGGCTTCGACTGCCGATGCGAAGCAAACGCAGAGTGCTAGGCTCAATGCGCCGAGAATTCGTAACTTCATTTGTTGGGTTCCTTCTTGGGGTGATTTGGGCAGAAGCGTAGAAAAGCAATTAACTTCTGCAGAGTTTATGGTTTCTGACCGAGCTATTCCGCTGGTGCGGTTGGAGAGTCGTCAGCACTCTCGGGATACACTGAATTCAAACCGATAAGTAGGAAAAAAGTTTCGTTTGCAGTCAAAAATTGGCGTAAACCTGCCAGAAAGGCGACAATTCATGCGGGAAAAGGTGGCGGCTGTGGCGCAGCGGGGACAGCCTGCCAGCGCACGCGCGAATCGAATATACTCAATCGAGACATGGTCCGAGGGGGTGGTTGGTGAGTTTTGTGGGGATTGCACTGGTAAATTTGCGTATGCAATTTGTTTGTTCGTGAGGCGACGATGAGCACAGCCAACCCAACCCGCCAGGATTTGCT
Organism: Aureliella helgolandensis; assembly: GCF_007752135.1. Taxonomy (GTDB): domain Bacteria; phylum Planctomycetota; class Planctomycetia; order Pirellulales; family Pirellulaceae; genus Aureliella; species Aureliella helgolandensis. The sequence continues at coordinate 198,196 of NZ_CP036298.1, forward strand.
GCAGGAGGTGCGGTTCCTCAAAAGCGTGGGGATGTCGCGCGCGCCGCTCTTGGGGCGGCTGGGGATCTATCGCGCGATGGATCTCCTGTTCTTCTTCCCCAGGGCCTACGAGGCGCCCGCGCCGATCCAAGGCGTAGAGCTGTTTACCAATGGCACCCAAGTGACCTTTGTGGGAACCGTCCAGGAGCTCGATGAACGGGTAACTCAGAATGGAAAGCACATGCTGGGCGTCCAGATCGCTGCCGACGGTGGGGGCTTCGTGCGATTGTTGTGGTTTAACCAGCCCTTCCGCAAAGATTCGCTCAAGCCGGGGACTCGGATAACCGCGACCGGCTTGCCGCGCTCTACCGTGCTCAATTGGGAAATGGTCCAACCCCAGATTCGCCTCTTAGAAGCGGATGAAGTCCCTGAGGGCAGGAGGCCGCTAGCCATCTACCCGCTCACCGAGGGACTCAAGGCAGCGGGAATGCGGTTTATCATGCAGGAGTCTTTGCCCGATTTAATCCCGTTGATCGAAGAAGTGCTGCCTACCGAGTTGCGCGAACGACTGGGCGTGCTCGATATTGCTTCCGCTCTGCATGCGATTCACTTTCCCGATTCGCTGGCTGAGGCCGAGCAGGGACAGGCTCGGTTTAAGGCGCAAGAGTTACTCGTGCTGCAATTGGCTCTCAGCCTGCAACGAGCAGCACGCGAAGGCTCAGCCAAGGCCCCCGTGTGCGAGCCGAGCGGCAAGATTCATTCGCGAATTCTCAATCGCTTGCCTTTTCAATTGACCCAAGACCAAGCGACTTCGGTGGCGGAGATTGGCCGCGATATGGCTCGCGACATTCCCATGAACCGCTTGCTGCAGGGAGATGTGGGGAGCGGTAAGACCGTCGTGGCCCAGTACGCCATGCTGCTGTGCGTGGCTCACGGCTGTCAAGCAACTTTGATGGCTCCGACCGAAGTGCTCGCCCGCCAACATGCTGGCACGCTCGACCGCAGCCTGGCAAGCAGCCGAGTCCGCGTCGCACTGCTCACGGGGAGCCTCAGCACACGCCAGCGCCGCGAGACGATCGAACGCGTGGCCAGCGGTGAAGTCGACCTGCTGGTGGGGACGCAAGCCATTCTTTCCGATGAAGTCGTGTTCCATCAACTCGGTTTAGTAATCGTCGATGAACAACACAAGTTCGGGGTGATGCAGCGCGCCAAACTGCGGACCGATGCCTCTCAACCTCACTACTTGGTGCTCAGTGCGACTCCCATTCCACGCACCATCGCAATGACTGCTTTCGGAGATCTCGATGTCTCGACGATTCGAAGCAAGCCGCCCGGTCGCGCTCCCGTGCACACTTATGTCGCCCCCAAGGATTCACTCGACTCCTGGTGGAGATTTGTCGAAGAGCAATTAAAGCAGGGACGCCAAGCCTACGTCATTGCGCCGCGCGTTGCCGAGGTCGATCCGGAGAGTGACGTGGCGAGTGCCGAGGGGTTCTATGAACACCTGCGCAAGCAAGTGTTCGGGCATCGTGCGGTCGGCTTGTTGCATGGCCGAATGGATGGAGCCGACAAGGAGTCCGTGCTTGAGCAGTTCGCCAGCGGTGATCTGGATATCCTGGTCGCTACCACCGTGGTCGAAGTGGGCATCGACGTTCCCAACGCGACCGTGATGACCATTCTAGATGCCAATCGCCTTGGGCTCAGTCAATTGCACCAGCTGCGAGGTCGAGTCTCGCGCGGGACTCATGCCGGCTTTGTTTGCGCTGTGCCCACGTCGGGATGCGAGCCGCAGGATAATGCTCGCTTGCAGGCATTCGAGCAGAGCGATGATGGTTTCGAATTGGCCGAAATGGATCTGCGACTCCGAGGCCCGGGAGACCTCCTCGGCACCTCGCAGAGTGGGCTTCCGCCGCTGCGCATTGCGAATCTAGTGGACGATGCTCAGTGGGTGGCCCTGGCCCAGGAAGTCGCTCGCGAAATCCTTCAGCAAGATCCGAACATGGAGTCGCCAGCGTTTGCCAAGCTGAAGCAACAGACGCTGAGACGCTATGGCGAGTCCATGCAGTTGGGAGATGTTGGATAGCCGGATCGGGGCCCGGCTCTGTCCGAGTAGAGGGACTTGTCACGCCAATAAGGAATAGGATCTGCCAGATAGGGAGTGCCCGCTGGCCGTCCTACTTGTGCCCACCAAAGCAGGAGGTACCATCGGACGCATACAAGTTTCGGAAGGGACGACCCTATCTGAATTCTCGCTCGGCGGGGACGACCCCGCAACGATTGAGGAAGGTGCCACATGGCTTGGTTGATTCTTTTTTTAGCTGGCTTGTTCGAGATCGGCTGGGCAATTGGTCTGAAGTACAGTCAGGGGTTTACGCAGTTTTGGCCGTCTGTTTTCACCATCGTATCCCTGACGATTAGCTTCGTTTTGCTAGGGGTCGCGGTGCGTTCGCTGCCGCTCGGAACCGCCTATGCGGTGTGGACGGGGATTGGTGCCATCGGGACCGTGACGCTCGCCATTTTTCTGTTCGGTGAAGCGGCGAATTCGATGCGTTTGCTGTGTGTGGCTTTAATTGTTACCGGCATCATCGGCCTCAAGTTCTCGACGGCCGAGAACGCGGAACTCGATTCTCCTGCCGAGCCTGATTCGGCGGTTATCGAGTCACACTGAAGTCAGCGGTTTGCCCGCTCCAAGCCGTGAGTGTGGTGCCGTGAGCGTGGTGCCGCGAAGGGACTCGCTCGCGGCGTGCCAACTTCTCTTCCTGCGCCTTCTCTTTCTGCAAAGTGGGATTCTGCAGCCGAGAAGAAGATCGGTTCGCAAGGTTCTCTCAGGTTCTCTCAGGCTCACTCAGGCTCACTCAGGCTCACTCAGGTGCGTTTCAGTGGAGAGAGCTTGCGAGGAAGGCGTTTGAGGTGGGCGTCGCTCAGCTGCAATCCCAGCGAACTGACGAGGGCGACCAGTTCGGCATGTCCGCGGAGGTTGAGCTTTTCGCTGATAGCCGCCTTGTGCCGTTGAATCGTCTTGGGACTGCGATGCAAGATGGTGGCGGTTCGCGGTACATTGATTCCTTGCCCAAGCAGGATCAATACCTCGAGCTCCCGACGGGTCAGCACGGACAAGGGGCCCAAGTCAATGAACTTGGTGTTGATCTTGCCGATCTCTTGATTTTCAACTTGAACGCACTCCTTCCCTGTGATCAGACGCGAGATCACGATCACTCGGTTGTGTGGCGGTCGAGAATCTAAGATCGGCCAGACGGTCGAAGCAATGCGTTGCCCGTGATAAATGTGGCTGAGTGCTAGCGGATGCTGGCTGTTCAGGACCTGTGCGATCATCCCCAGCCGCTCTTGGACGAAGTCGGGTGGATGGAAGTCGGCAATGTGTTTGCCTCGGTACTCGACCTCCAATTCCTGGGAGAATAGTTGCATGGCGGTATCGTTGACGAACAGGAGGCGGCCCTCGGCATCCGTGATGCTAACGCCGATCCCTGGCGTGCAGGAAAGAGCATTCCACACCGACATGGGCGGGAGGTCCGGTGGGTCTTGCCGGATCGTCTTTCCACTGGGGAGTAAGCGGTTGGTGGATTGGAGATTCGCGTTAGGAGATGGCATCTTGCAGCTCGAAGGTGTTGGTGGAGCAACTTCGTTCCGACGGCGTCGAAAAAGGGGGTCTCGGAAGCAATTCTAACCAAAATGGATGAATCCGCTCATATTCGAGTTGCCGCGAACGCCCGATAATAAGCCCGATGGAACTCAGCGTGGGGGCTTGGGCGGGCGTTTTCTGGACGCGAACGATGCCCAAACGGATCTTCCCACGCTGGATGCCAGTGGGCGGAATTGAAATGTACACTGCTGACCCGAGCCTCATGGGGCAGTAGTGTCCGGCGGGAGGACCAAGGGGCAATTTGGTCCTTCCCGCCTTTCTGTTCGCCGCACCGGTCACAAGCAGCCCGCTCGAGGAAACTCTCAACGGGGCCCTGGTTTAGAGGCTGAGTAGGGTAGCCAGCTATTCCTGCGACTCGATGCAAAACAGATGGTTTTCGCCACGAATGAAGATCTGGTCGTCGACGGGTGCGAGTGTCGTATCGACCGTTTCGCGCATGGAGCTGGTCGCTAAGATCTTGAGCTTGGGGGAATCTTCGATGACGACGATGACGCCACTGCGATCGGTCAAGTAGACCCGGCCGTCAGCAGCCACGGGGGAGGCGTAAGTGCTCACAAGGCCCGGCAACCGCTCCGCTGAATAATGGAATTTTCCAGTCTTGGCATCGACACAGCTGAGCAAGCCCGACTTGCCCTTGTAGAAATAGAGGCGATCTTCGCTGAGCATGGGTGAGCCGATATCGGGTGCGTCGCGCTCAATGGTCCAGGCCACTTTGTCGGTCCCGCCGATGTCTCCATGGCCATCGGGTTTAAACGCTCCCACAAACGCACCACGATAACCACTTCCCACAATCACGTGTTCTCCATCGAAAACCGCTGAGGACACCGGACGTTCCGTCTGCCCCGCGCACCGCCACAATTCCTGACCAGTCTTCAAGTCGTAGGATCGCACGAAATTCTGGCCGTTCAGCACAACCTGTTTTCGTCCCTGATGGTCGACCACCAGCGGTGTGGACCAAGCGGTCGGTTCGTCTCTCGCGGTTCTCCAGACCGTTTCCCCAGTCAACTTGTCGATCGCATACAGGTAGGATTGCCCCTCGTGGTCCCAGGGGTGGAGCAGCAGGTTTCCCTCCAGAGTCGGGGAGCTCCCCTCACCGAAACTGAGTCGCGTTCGCATGGGGCCAAAATCGGTACGCTTCCAAACTAGGTTCCCGGTTGTCGAATAGCAGAAAAGCCCCTGGGAGCCGAAGGAGGCATAAACTCGCTCGCCGTCGGTGCAGGGAGAGGCCGAAGCGAAGCTGTTCGTCACATGGGTATCTTGATGGGGAGTGGCCGTGATGGCCGTTCTCTCCCACTGAAGACTGCCCGTTTCACGGTCGAAGCACAGGACTTTAAAGGCCAGGTTGGGCGTCGCGACTCCTCGCTGCCGTCCATCTTGGCCCGGTGTAGCCGGATCGGTGGTGGAGACAGCCGTGACCACAAACACCTGCGTTTCCCAGATTGCTGGCGAGCCCGAACTGCGGCCAGGAATGGGCACTTTCCATTTCACATTTTGGGTGTCGCTGAAATGGAGAGGCGGAGTCGCATGGGGTGCGGTGCCGTTCCCCGTTGGGCCTCGCCAGTGAGCCCAATTGTCGGCCAGTACCGTGGTGCATGAGAGGAGCAACGCTATGAAGAGTGGCAGGAGTTTATGTTTTCGCATGATCCAACTTCAGAAGAACGGACTGGCACAGGGGAATCGATAGTCTAGCAAACGTGTGGAGCTGTCGAAACGCACGCTTGCCGGGGCCCAACCGAAGCTGATGGTAGCTGAGAACTCATTCCGCTTGGGGACGCCCAAGACCGCTAGCGATCCCCGTTGTTTGCGATATAACCACACCCACCAACGGTCTGTGCGTAGTCGGCGAGAAACTACTAGCGAGAATCTAACAGTTGGCTGCCGAGCAGCCTGGCCGAGTGGTGCGACGTGTCTCTCCGGTCGCTCTGAAACGGGTTGGAGTTGCTTCAGGTGTAGTGTTGGCGTTTTCCTCAAAAAGGGGGCTGTTCGTCATGGATATGTCTATCGGCTGGGCGATTCTCGGAATTATCGGTGGGCTAGTGGCATTGGTGATCGGCGGAGAATTGCTGGTTCGCGGCGCTTCGCTGCTAGCAACCGCGCTCCGCATTTCTCCTCTAATCATCGGATTGACGGTGGTCGCTTTCGGAACCAGCGCGCCTGAGTTGGGGGTTAGCTTGCAAGCCGCACTAACCGGCAATGCGGATGTGGCAATCGGCAATGTGGTGGGTAGTAATATCTTTAACATCCTGTTGATCCTGGGATTGGCGGCGGTGGTTACCCCGTTGGTCGTTTCCAGTCAGTTGATCCGAGCCGACGTGCCCATCATGATTGGTGCCTCTCTTGCGCTGTGGGGGTTCAGCTTGGATCAGCGTCTTGAGCGTTGGGAAGGTGCGGTCCTGTTTGTGTCGCTGCTGGGTTACATCGTCTTTTGCATTCGGCAGAGTCGCCACGAGTCCGCTGCGGTGGTGCAGGAATTTGCGCAGGAGCTGCCTAAACCCAGCACATGGACGTCGCGTCGCAGCATTCAAATCTCGTTGATGATTGTGGGACTGGTGCTGTTGGGCTTCGGCTCCCATTGGTTGGTTGGCGGCGCAGTGAAGATCGCCACCGTACTGGGCGTTAGCAAGTTGATTATTGGTCTGACCATCGTGGCGGCCGGGACCTCGCTGCCCGAAGTGGTGACTTCGGTTGTTGCCAGTTTGCGAGGGGAGCGCGATATTGCTGTCGGCAATGTGATTGGTAGCAATCTATTCAACATTCTTTGCGTGCTGGGGTTGAGCAGCATCATTTCGCCGCAAGGCATTGCGATTGCCAAGGATGCACTGGAATTTGACATTCCAGTCATGGTGGCGGTGGCGGTGGTTTGCTTCCCTATTTTTCTGACTGGGAATCTCATTGCCCGTTGGGAAGGAGGATTGCTACTGTTCTACTACGTGGCCTACACCTTGTTGATCGTCTTGTCGGAGACCTATCCAGAGCATGGTACGTGGTTCGCATCGATTCTGGCTTACGTGGTGGTTCCCTTGACGCTATTGACGCTCGTTGGATCCCTTGTTTGGGCGCGTCGCAATCGCCAGTCCGCCGAAAGTCTGCCGTGAGTGGCAGCCGCGCGTGAGTTTCGAACTCTGCGAGTGGGGCGGCATGGTTGACAGGCTGGCGTTCCGCTGGCAGGTTGTATCACTGGCAGACTGGGCATCTTGTTGGCGATTTAGATCTCGCCGGCGTTCGCCAGTAGTCGCCCATCCTCCATCGAGCCTGCAGGGACCTCACCAACTTGTTGCAAAAATTCACTGAATATGTAGAGCCCTTTCGCGGCTGTAGCCCGCTCGATGTGCGCGTGATGGACGTTCTGCAAGCACTGCCTCAGAACGTGCAAATCGACTTTACCGCGGATGACACCTTCCGTGTCACGTTGGAAGACTTTGTGCCTGGCCGCGGATGGCGGATGTTCATGAATCTGCCAGAGCATGGCAGTGCGGTCAGTCGCTGTGTCGTCCTCCGCAGTAAGCTGGCTGACGCGCCCGAAGCTTTTTCACTCTACATCATCGCCCATGAATTTGCGCATGCATATTTGAGAAACGGCGGTTGGGATGCGATCTCCGATCCGGAAGATGCCGCCGATGCGCTAGCTGCCAGTTGGGGATTTCCTCGGCCTTGAGCCCCATCCGATTCGGAGCTCATGAGCGCACTAGAATAGCTTTTCGAGCACTTTGTAGTTGGGGTCTTGGAAGCCCGTTTTGCGATAGACTTGCTGGGCTCTTTCATTTTCGACTTCAACATAGAGTCGCAAGCCCACGACATCCGGATCTTGTTGCACGCGTTCGGTTGCCGTCTCGAGCAGTCGCCGAAAGACGCCGCGACCACGAAACTCCTGGGTGACGTAGACGCTTTGGATCCATACCAGCCATCCATCCCGCCAGTCACTCCACTCACGCGTTAGCATCAAGCAGCCGGCTAAGTCCTGGTCAGCTTCCGCTACGAAGTAGGTGACTTCATCGCCTTGGCGAATTCCGCGGGCAACCCCTCTAGCAACCACCTCGCGATCGAGCTCTTTGCCTTCGGTTTCACGCGAGATTGCGCAGTTGAAATCCACAATCTTTGCTGCGTCCGCCAGGGTGGCATGGCGGATCACCAACTGCGCCACTTCGGGTTTGACGGTCGAGCGCGAGAGTGGTGTGTTGGAGCTTGGGACATTCTCTGGCATCTCGGTTAATCGCTTTCTACTGCTGAAATTCTAGGGGTACCAGTCGCGGTATGCGGCTCTTCACGGGCTGTTGAAATATTAACCCGCCGCGTCACGGGCTCACTTCGAGTAATCGATGCTAATTCCCTCGGGCGCCTGGGGCCATGGCGTTTTGCCTTCGGGCCATTCTTGGGGTTGCAACGCACGAGCTTGGTCGACCGCTTCAATCAACCATTGCGGAGGATGTTTGGCCTCTGCTTCGCCGTATACGTAGGGGAGCGCTGGGGTCATTAACAACGGTTTGTCGCCGAGCGGAGGTCGTTGACTGCCCAGCTCCTGCAGTCGCGCGGTCATGCGTTGGACGAGTTCGGGATGCTGCGCAGCGACATCGGTCGTTTCGGCTGGGTCGTCGACTAAATTGAATAGCAGCTCTCCCATCAACTTGAAATCACCTTGACGGAGCGTTGGTACTCGCACACTACCGGACACCTCGTAGACGATTTCGGTTCGGGGGCTGGCAGCCTCGGCAAACAGCATTTCACTCATATTGAAGCTGTCGAGGGGGCGGGGTTGCTCCAGCGTGCTGCCTGCCAATGTTGCGAAGGTCGCAAAACAGTCGGTGATATGCATCATGCCATCCCGGTGGCTTCCTGGCACCGTCATTCCGGGCCAACGCATGATGCAGGGCACGTGCACTCCTCCTTCAAAGGTCGTGTTCTTTGTACCGCGCCACGGTTTGTTGCTGGCTTCGGTTAGGCCACCATTGTCATTGGTGCAGATGACCAGCGTGTTCTCCGCAAACCCGTTGGCGTCGATGGAGGCCAGGATGCGCCCCACGGCTTCGTCGTAGCATTTGAGGGCCGCGTCGCTGGCCGAATACTTGTCGGTGTGACGCGGCACCGTATTGATGGGGCCGTGGACGGCGTTGAAGGGGACGTAGATAAAGAAGGGCCGCTCTTCAGATTGCTGAGCCAGCACTCGCTCAAATTCGCTGGCGATCAAGTCGGTCGTGTAGCCCGTTTCTTGAATGGGTTGTTCGTTGCGGTGCCAGTCGTAGACGTGGAAGGGAGCGGGCGCATTGTGCTCGATCAGGAAGGTGTTGTAGTCGATTCCCCATGCATAGTGTCCATACTGATGGTCGAAACCCTGCTGCATCGGTAAATTTTCTTTGAGCCATTCTCCGCAGTGCCATTTGCCAATAATCGAAGTAAAATACCCCACTTCCTGCAGGGCCTCTGCCACCGTGCGTTCCTCAGTATCCAGGGCATGGATGCGCCGCGTCTTTTCCCCAAGTTCGTTCACTGGCAACTCCAATCCAAGCGATTTGAGGTAGCTGGGCTTACCGAAATCCTCACTCCGCCAGTCGCTCCAGGTGCGAAAGGGATAGCGCCCGGTCAGGAAGGCGGCACGCGTGGGTGCGCAGACCGAATGCGTATAAAACTGGGTAAGCTGCATTCCTTGTGCGGCCAAGCGATCTATATTTGGCGTAAGTTCAGGGTTACCACCGGTAAAACCTGGCTGACCATACCCCATGTCGTCGGACAAAATCATCACGATATTTGGCCGACTGGGCTGGAGTTGTTGCGCCATGCTAGACTCCAGCACACTGTCCAAGGAAACGTACAGGAACGATAGTACTAAAACGAGAGACCGATTCATCGCGCATCCGTTGGGGGTTAGATCGTTGGCTTGGAATCATCGCATTGTAGTCCAACGGAGGCGTTCGTTGGGCAAACCCACTTGGCGGCAACCGTTGCGAATACCATGCTGAGGATAGGCAGGAGCCCCGCTGCAGGATCGATGGGGGCTAGGGGATCGACCGGCCGGACACCCTCGTGGCCGCCCCGCAGGTTTCGCGAATCCATGTTGCCGCATGCCTCCACGCATGGCGTCATTCAATACTTCAAATCTTCGAGTCTAAAATGCACGAAAAGTCCGATCCGTTGTCGCAGCAAGAAGGTCGCATCAAGGAAATCCGTGAGCATTTGCTCCGCCCCATTGCTGATAAGTTCGGATTCCCCATCGGTTCCGCCGGTTCCGCGTTGGGCATGCCAACGGTGCTCTGCCTCGGCAACCACTCGTCCGGCAAATCGACCTTCGTCAACCACTTGGCTGGCGACTCCATCCAGGATACTGGAGTGGCCCCCACGGATGACAGCTTTACGCTGATTACCTACGGCGCAGTCGAGGAGACCATGGATGGACGCGCGGTCGTGACCGACCCGCAACTCCCCTACCGCGATCTGGAGCAGTTTGGCAAGCCATTTCTCGATCATTTAAGGCTGAAACGCCGCCCAATCGAGACTCTCAAGAACCTGTGCATCATCGACAGCCCAGGCATGATCGACCATGCCGGAGAGCACCGTGATTCGTCGCGTGGCTACGACTTCAAAGCGGTGGTTCGCGCGTTTGCCGAAACGGCTGATTTGGTGGTCTTCTTTTTCGATCCTGACAAGCCAGGGACGACGGGCGAGAGCCTGAGGATTATCACTGAGTCGCTCAATGATTCGATGTACAAATTGTTGATCGTCTTCAATAAGGTCGACACCTTTGAAGATGTGCGGGATTTCGCGCGGACCTATGGTGCGCTCTGTTGGAATCTTTCTCGGGTCGTGCGCACCAAAGACATGCCCCACATTTATTGCACGTTCGTGCCCGACGCCAAAGGCGATCGCCCCCGCAGTAAGACGATTGAGCTGACGGAATTCGAGAAGTCGACCCGAGACTTAAAAACCGAAATATCTCGAGTTGGAGAGCGCCGGAGGACTAATATGGTGGGCGCTCTTCTCGACTCGACGCGCAGCCTTCAAGTCCATGCCACCGTCTGTCAACGCGTCGGCTGGAAATTGCTGGTTGAGAAACTCAGCCTCTGGACCGGTAGTCTCCTACTAACGCTCGGAGGTGCGGCGCTGGCTTGGTATGCCCGCAGCAACTCCTACGGACTCGCCGCAGGCGTCGTCTTGGCGATTGTGGGGATTGCTCTAGCCGTGCTGACTCCCCAGTTCTTGAAGTGGCGTTTGCAGCACCATATCGCATTGGTCGACAAGTACTTCCGGGAAAGCTTTCAAAAGAAGCTACTGTCGCAGCAAAATACCCGGTTCCTGGAAGGACTCTGGGAAAGCGTTCGACCGCGAACCGTCACTTTTCTCAATTCGGCCGGACCGCGGATCATCCCAGGAGCTCCCGTGTGGCCCGCTCGGCTGCGAAAACTCGATAACGCGATCGACAAGGATATCCCCGATTTGTTGAAGTCAACAAAATGATGCAATACCGAGGCTGGTGATGTCGATTTGATGTCACCCTGCAACATTTTGACAGCCGTGAGTTGGTCCGGGCTCGGTGATATGCGGGGGAACTGAGGGATTTGCTGGATTTAACGCGAGTGGGGCGATTGGCATACCTTGTGCTATCTAAACCCATATCTAGTAATCCCACCAGTTTTTAGAAAAGGAGAGGTGCTATGCGGCGTCTCATCGCAGTGATCGCGACCTTGGCAGGATCGGTTCTGACCGTCGGTACGCTTTCCGCTCAGATTCATGACCATCGCGGCTACCATAGCTATCACCATCAAACGGCGAATGCAGCGAGGTTGGCGGCGTACGTTGGGCAATTGGAGGAGGTCTGCAAGCATTTGCATGATGATACGCACGATCTCTCCCAGGACTATCGCCACTCTCAGGCCATCGAGTCGCATATCGACCAACTCGAGAGCCTCAAAGTCCACATGCATGAAATCTTGACGCAGGCCGTTGAGCGGGGGCACTACTCTTCGCAAGTGGATCGACACATCAAAGAGGATCTACTGGAAGCCAAGTCGCTATTCAGCGCCTACCATCGCTTGTTGCAGGGGCAGCTTCGCAGCGGCGCTAGGTCGGTGGACTACCACACGTTGAAGCACATGCAGGAAGTCTTGCTGCATGAGGCTTTCCCGCTCGTTTCGCAAATTGAGAGCGAACTTTACGGAAGGCGTCAGTACTCGGGGTATCCCCTGGAATTTCGGGGAACGTCGAGCGTTCACGAAGAGCACCGGGTGGCGCGTCCGACGTGGGTTGAGCCCTCGATCCCGAGTCGACCAACCTACACCCGTCCCTCACGCATTGGTGAGTATCCTGGTGGCCGCGGTTCTCGGAGAGGCGACTCGTCTGGACGCAGCATTTCCATCGGCGGCTTTCGCATCCAGTTCTGAGATTGCTTAGGCCCGTCGGAACAATGAGTGTCGCCAGATCGCTCCGCCGGTCGGCATTTTCCCGAACGAACCGGCGGAGCGGTTCGGCGGCTATCCGCCAGTAGTTGTTCCCACGGTCCTCCTTAGCGGAAGAGGCTGTAGCGCACGATGCAATAGCAAGTGCTGATCAGGTCGCGCCATCCGATTTTCTTGCCCTCGTCGCGTCCACGGCACTTGTAACCAACACCTACTTCGCGGACCGAGATTTTGTGGCGTGCCAGCTTGGCAGTGATTTCTGGTTCAAAACCAAATCTCGACTGCTCGATGTGGATGTCTCTCAGGACATCGCTGCGAAATGCTTTGTAGCAGGTTTCCATGTCGGTCAGCCTAAAGCCAGTCAAGGCATTCGACATACTCGTGAGCAGCTTATTGCCGCAGCGGTGCAACCAAGAGGGATCTTGTTCGGGGGCATCCAGGTAACGCGAACCATAGACGACGTCGCTTTCGCCCGCTTGCAGAGGGGCGATCACCTTCAAGATGTCCTGCGGATCGTATTCGAGATCGGCATCCTGCACGATCACAAACTTCCCTCGCGCGTGTTCGAATCCAGTTTGCAGAGCCGCACCCTTCCCGCGATTGACCGGGTGGTGGAGCACGGTGATGCCAGGCATTCCGTCTAGTGCTTTGAGGCTTTCCGGCGTCGCATCGCTGCTGCCATCATCGACCACGATGATTTCTTTGGAAATGGGGAGCTGCTGGACGCGCGTGACGATCTCCAGCACTGTTACCGGTTCGTTGTAGACGGGAATGACCACGGTCAGTTCGACGGGCCATGTCTTCGCGGAAGTGGCTAGGGGGGTGGTGTCGGTCGACGCAACCTGTTGTGCCAGTTGTTGGCTGGTGCTCTCGAACGTCCGTTCCAGCCGTTCTTCGATCGAATCGAGTCCCTCGGCCGGCGCGATTGGGGCTGAGGTGTGGGCAGTGGGAAGGGGACGAACCGCTGGTTTCGTCGATTGGCTGGCCATCTTGGGCTCCAGAAATCAAATGCGAACTTTTAGCCCACAAGCTGGCTCAATGCCAAATGCACTCCCTTTAAACGGGAATGGCTGTCTTGCGCTGGGAGTCGCTGGTGCAACGAGAATCGAAACAACCGTATTGTGGCGATGGTGGTAAAATCCATTTTTCACCCATACACGCTACAATCCGAACCTATGCCTAAATTACAACTTGGCGTACGCTATGGAGTGTTAACCCTACAATTCTCTTTTCGGCTGTGACGAAGGATTTTCATTTGCACGAACATCTTTTTCCGTTTTTTCTGGTTCTAGTACCGCTGTTGGGTATTGTGGCGCAATGGCTAGCCTGGCGGTTGCAGGTTCCCAGCATTCTGCTGCTACTGGGGCTGGGGCTGTGCTTGGGGATTTGGATTTCCCCCGACCAGATTTTGAGCGATTTGGCAGGCACCGAAGATAACTTCGGTCCCAAACTCCTATTCCCGATTGTTTCGTTGTCGGTAGCGGTCATTCTGTTCGAAGGGGGGCTAACACTCCGCTGGAATCAACTGGGAGATAGCGCCAACATCGTCTTCCGTCTCATCACCGTTTCTTCGGTCATCACCTGGGTTTGCACGGCCGTGATGAGCAAATATATGCTCGGCTTTAGTTGGCAACTCGCATGGTTGCTGGGTGCGATCCTCATGGTCACGGGGCCGACAGTCGTCGGTCCACTCTTGAGGCAGATTCGCCCGAACCGTCGGGTGAGTTCGATATTGCAGTGGGAGGGGATCTTGATCGACCCGGTTGGCGCCGTGGCTGCGGTGTTGGTGTTCGAAGTCGTCGGGCATGCCGGGCACGTTACCTTTTTTGATATCTCCAGCATCGTGGTCGAGACCTTGGCCATTGGAATTATCATCGGCTGCTTGGCCGCCGTCCTGCTGGTGTTGGCACTCCGGCACTATTGGGTTCCCGATTTTTTGCATGGCGTGTTCTTCCTCGTCGTTGCCTTGGCTTCGTTCTGGGTCAGCAACTGGATGCAGGAAGAGGCCGGTTTAGTCACGGTGACCATCTTGGGCATCTGCCTCGCCAATCAGAACTACGTGAGTGTGGAGCATGTCCTGGAGTTCAAAGAGCACTTGCGTGTGTTGTTAATTGGCTGCCTTTTTATTGTCCTTGGTTCAAGATTGCAGTTGAGTGCCCTGGCGGATATCGGTTGGGTGGGGGTGCCCTTTGTACTCCTGCTCGTATTAGTCGTACGTCCCCTGTCGGTCTACCTGGGAACGCTCGGAACCAAGTGGCCAGCCAAGGAGCGATTGTTCGTGGGGCTAATCGCTCCTCGTGGAATTGTGGCCGCGTCGGTAGCCAGTGTTTTTGGGCTCAAGTTGGCTGCCTTAGCGGGAGGTGAAAATGCTGTCTCCTTCGACAAGGCTGCGTTGCTTGCACCAGTAACCTTCATGGTCATTCTTGGGACGGTTACCATTTGTGGCCTTGGAGCCACTCCCCTAGCCCGCCGACTGGGACTCTCCGACGCCAACCCGCAGGGAATTCTGTTCGCAGGAGCCTCAGCCTGGGTTCGGGAAGTTGCCTTAGCACTTCAGAAAGCCGATATTCGTGTAATGTTGATCGATACCAACTATGCGAAAGTCACCGCCGCTCGCATGGCTGGTTTGAGTGCCAAATGTGGTAACATTCTCTCGGAACACATTCAAGATGAACAGGATTTGGCGGGCATCGGTCGGTTCTTTGCCGTCACCCCCAGTGATGAAGTCAATACGTTGGCCGCCATGGAGTACACCCACGTTTTTTCACGTGAGAGTGTTTATCAGCTACCCAGCCAAGGTAAGTCGCACGGGCGTTGGCAGAGCATTCCTGACAACCGACGCGGACGAATGCTTTTTCAAAGTGACCTGACACACCACGTGCTGGAACAAATGTTCGCCGATGGGGCTAAGGTAAAGATTACTCTCCTGACCGATACGTTTGATATGGAAGCATTCCGAGCGCAGCATGGACCAGGGGCAATCCTGCTGGGAGCCATCAACTCCGACGGACGATTGCGAATTCGCACTACCCAAGCCAACTTGGAACCGGTTCCGGGGGATAGCGTGGTTGCCATCCTGCCAGCGGTTGCCAAACCTGTCGAACCGAATGATTCCAACGAGGCCTCTACGGCAGGATTGATCTAAGTATGTTTACGATTCACTTTGCAATTGCGTCGATTCCGATCGCTGTGTATTTGATGATGATCGGGGGCCTGCGCATGCGTTCGCGCCCCATGGTCACCACCGGTTGGCGTGACACGCTGACTCTCGGAATTGCGGTATGCGGCTTGGTGATTATCGGGCCAATGCAATTGTTCTTCCCAGCACAAGCCGCGATGCGATGGCATGGTTGGGTCTGGTTCATGATGCTCGGGCTCTACATCCTGGGCCTAGTCATGTTTCTCCTCAGCTGCCGTCCCAGGTTGATTTCCTATGGCATGAACCATCAGCAGTTTCGAGACACTCTTGAATCTGCGGCCAAGCAGGTTGACTCCGACGCCACTTGGCTGGGAGAAGTTTTAACCCTTCCCAATTCGAATATTCAATTGGCCAGTGAACCGGCGGGCAGCGGGCGAGTGCACCAAGTTGTTCATGTGGGGTTGCTCGATAATCTGCAAGATTGGCTCAAGCTCGAGCGTGCCTTCGTGTCTGCGGGGACCGCTGTGGTTTGTCCCAGGTCTGCGGCGGGATTCCCCTTCGTGCTCGCCGGCATGCTGTTGCTGCTGTCAGCTGTCTTTCCTTTGCTCTCCGATCCCACCACAGCCCATGCGCAGCTTATCGAGTTTCTGAATCGCTAGGATCGAGTTTGGTTTGAGGTGGCAGGACATTCAACCATAACGGACGGCTGGTCGCCTTGCCGGCTGAGTCGTTCTGAAGATGGAATTGGCGTCGTCCCGGCTGTAGTTTGGGAGCTGCGGTGATGAAGAACTCCCGTTCGTTCTGCCCCTCCGGAATCAATAGTCCATTGAGGCCAATGTTGTCGACGTAGGCCCCGTGGGGCAAATTGCGTCCCGAATCATCCCCCCCGAAACTAACGCGACTCTCGACCCCCTGCCGTTGTATCAAGATGCGCGCTGAGATGGTCTCTCCAGGCCGAATGGAAAGCTCTTCCACTTCGCGATTCGAGTCCGTGGCATCCACAATTTGGAATTGCAATTCACTACGTTCGACTAGAGTCACCTCCAGCGTTTCGTTCAGTTCATGTTCGATCCGCTGTCCGGCCACTTCGCTGGAAGCGATGAGTTTGATTACGAAAGGTTCGGGGGGCATTGTGGTGGCGACTTCCTGCGCGCCCTCGGCCGCGTTCGCCAAGGCATTACTGCCGTCCTCTGTGAGCTCCTGATTGGATGAGGTGTCCGGCAGGATTGCCGCAGCTGGGGTTGCATAGAGGGTGCCGAAAGCGCGCTCCTGGCCTGCTTCGATAATCAGCGGATTGGTCGCCAGAAATCCATTCGGTACTCCCTCTAAGGCGATGCAAATAGGGCCCTCAAGACCGTCGCTGCGCGTGGCGGTTACACTCCATTCTCGTCCACTGTCAATCGGCATCGACAATTTGGAATTACCAACACTAAGGGAGAAATCTGGTTTGGGACGGCGGATTTCAAGTTCATATTTGAAATCGTCGCCCGAGAAACCGCGCGCATCGCGGACCCGTGCGATGTAGTCAGCAGTAGCGGGAGCAACAAACTCAAGGCGTGAATCGGCCCCGTGCCGGCGGAATGGGTCGTCATCATTCTCAAAATAGATGGGGAAGACAGGCAAGCCGTTAGGGAGTGGTTGTTCAGCGAGAGCGAGTTCGCGAACAATATAGCCCGTGGCACCCAAGGCGTGCGAAACCGGCGTGGTGTCAAAATAGGTGCGACGACTGCCGACTCCTGGATAGACTTTGAAACCGGAGTCGGGACCACGCGGATAGAGCCATAATCGTGATACCTCTCCCTCTGCATAAAAGTACTCGTCTAGCTCCATGTCCTCCCATTTATGCAGCCGAAAGTCATCACTGGTCGCGCTGTCCTTCCCGCGAAAAGTGAAGTAGGACTCGCGCACCGCCTGCAGCCGAGTGCGTAGGAGACTTTGAGAGTCCATTCCCAAGACCTCTATGCGACTATCCAGTGGCGAACCATTTCGGCTAGCCATGACTTCGAAAATCCACTGCTCACCCGCCTGGGCGGAGAACTTGAAATAGTCGGCATCAACCTCGTTGCCTACGGCATCTACACCCGCGATGGCTCCAGCCACCTTTGCAGGCAGGCTGATTCGCGTGGCCTCAGCCACCGAATTGTTCGGCTCAACTTCGGTAAAGTCATGCGGTGCGGGAGGCCTAGCCTGAGGGGCGGTTTTCGGCTGAGTTGCAGGTGCGGAAGCCTCAAGAAGAAGGCTGGTGGGAGTAGAAGCCTCCTCGGCAAGCGTTTGATGTTTGCCCAGCAAGGGGCTTGCTAACCAAGGACTCTGGCCGGTGATCTGTAGCACTTGGATTCGCAAATCGCTGTTGTCGGCCGCTGCCTTGTGCGTTCTAGTCAATATGGCCACCGGCACATCAGCCAGCTCTGCCAGTTGGCCGAGCGACTTGAGCTCTTCGGCCTGCCATAGTTTGGCCGTCAGATCCGCTGATGTGGAAACGAGCTGTCCTGCATTGACGAATTCCAATTGCAGGACGGTTGATTCATGCGCGTATCTCGCGTGCAGCATCGGATTAATCGCTGGCTTGTCGCTCGACACAATTTGCCAACAGCGTATTTGGCGATCTGCGCCTGCAGCGAAGACGTGCTGGGCGTCGGGTGCGAATCGTACGCAATACATCTCGCCTTCAGGTTGCCCAAAGGTATCCAGACGCAGGCCGGTCGCCACCTGCCATAGCTTGACGGTTTGATCTCCGCTGGCCGTTGCCAAGAGCTTGCTCTGTGCGTCAAAATCGAGATCGTAGATGGCTCCATTGTGTCCGGTCAGTTCGCGTACTGCCTTTCCCGTCGCTACGTCCCACAATATCACCTTGCGATCGTAGCTCCCGGATGCAATCCACTTTCCATCCGGACTCAGGGATGCGCAGTAAACTGCATCGGAGTGCCCCTGCAGACGCTGGACGATTTTTCGACTGCTGATATCGATCACAGCGATTTCACCAGCAACTCCAGTTACTCCGCTGCCGACGACTAGTTGTTTTCCATCGGCGCTGGTGCGTAGCGAATTCACTTTCCCGCTGAATCCCTCTAGGCTCCACTGTAGGGTTGTGTCTGGGGCGTCGTAGATGTCAACGCGACCAAACCGTCCGATGGCGATCGCACCACCTGGAAGACTACACCCAGTGCTCGCGAACTGATTTTCCCGCGGCGCGGTTGGCAGTTGCGGTGCTGCGATCTCAAGTTGCATGGGGGATGCGGAGTCGTTGTCCGCCCCGTCAAGAATCCATTGCCGTAGTTGTTTGATCTCTTCCCCTGAAGGCTGTACTTCGTCCTCCGGCGGCATGCGAGGTTCCTCTGCTCCTGTCAGCAATTGCCATAGATGACTCTTCTCGGGTTGCCCAGGCACGATGGCGGGTAGCTCTCGAGAATCGGCCATGAGTGAGTCGTAGGAAGCGACCGAAAAATCCCCTTCCGGATCGGTCGCTCCGTGGCAGCCCGCACAATATTGGTCGAGAATTGGTCGCACTTGAGAATAGGTAACCAACTCGGCGGCATAGCTCCAGCACGTCGCCGTCAGTCCTAGGCAGAATACTGCCCCCCACAGCAAGGCGGTGCGCAAATATTCAGCAGCAGATCCAAAGGCGTTTTTCGTCCGCAGGGGGTGAATGAGGATGCGCATTGGCAGGGACCGGGCAAACTAGGGGGGCAGAAACGGAACGTAGAGACCCTATTGTACGCCAAGCCGCTGAGTGGTTCACTCAACTTCCTCGAAGATCTTCCTAGATGATCTTGTCGACAACCTGTCCGTGCACGTCGGTCAGTCGGAAGGGACGCCCGGCATGTTGGAAGATCAGTCGCTTGTGGTCTATCCCCAATTGGTGCAGGAGCGTGGCGTGTAAATCATGCATGTGTACTCGGCCATTGATGCCTTGAAACCCAAATTCGTCGGTCTCTCCGTGGCTGAAGCCTGGTTTGAATCCGCCACCAGCCAACCAGACGGTGAATCCTCGTGGATTGTGGTCACGTCCGGTTCCATTGGCTTGAGCGTAAGGGGTGCGCCCAAACTCGCTTCCCCACCAGACGATCGTATCCTCCAGCAAGCCACGTTGCTTCAGATCCTGCAAAAGGCCAGATATGGGACGGTCGACTGCTAAGGCATGGTCCGCGTGTCGAGGGATGTTGGAATGTTGATCCCAAGCTGGGTTGGCCGAGTTGTCTCCATAGGTGACTTGTATGAACCGCACTCCCGCTTCGCACAGTCGTCGGGCCATCAGGCAACGCTCGCCGTAGGCCTTGGTGACCGGTTGGTCGATACCATACAAACGTCGTGTTTGGTCCGATTCTTGAGATAGATCGAGCACGTCAGGGGCCACTTTTTGCATGCGCCATGCCAACTCTTGCGATTGCAGAGAAGCTTCCAGTTCCGGAACATGCATGACTCTCTGTGCCAGTTGCTGCCGATTGAGCTTGTTTAGCAAATCAAACTGTTGCTGCTGGAGGTCGCTCGATAAATCGGCTCGCGTGAGGCTGTCGATCGAGAGCTGCGCATCGGTCAGGCTGCCCACCTTGGTGCCTTGGAACTGCGGCGGAAGAAAGCTGCTGCCGTAGTTGCGTGGCCCGCCATTGCCGATCGATGGGGCGATTGACACGAAGCCAGGCAAATCGGCGTTTTGCGTGCCTAGACCGTAGAAGACCCATGAGCCAATTGACGGCCGAATGAAATTGGTGGCTCCACAATGCAGGAACAGCGTCGCCGGTCCATGGGCCACGCCCTCGGTGTGCATGCCGTGCAACATGCACATGTCGTCCACTCGCTTGGCCATCTCGGGAAACAACTCCGACACCCACCGCCCCGAATCGCCGTACTGGCGGAATTTCCAAGGCGATTTCATTAAATGGTGTTCGCTGAGTTTGCCCGTATTGGCCGTCTGACGCGGATCGTCGAAGGTTAGCTTCTCACCATTCCGTTTCGCCAGCAGAGGCTTGTAGTCGAACGAGTCCACTTGGCTAACACCTCCCTGCATGAACAGGAAGATGATTCGCTTGGCCTTCGGTTGGTGATGCAACCCCGGTCGATCGGCTCCCATGGCGAGGTTGCCGGTGCCCAACGCCGCACCAGCAGCCAAGGCGCCAAAACCGCATGCGGATCCTTGTAGCCAATCTCGCCGGTGCATGGGGAAGTTCGTCATGGTAGTCCTGCTCATTGGAGGTAACGAAAATCTAGGGATGCGAACAAGGAGTGAATTAGTAGCTGCAGATTCGCACTTTCCAGCGGGAGTTCCTTCGCATTCAGGAATTCCGTGCAGGTGGCAAGTTCTTCGTCGGTTGGTGGACGGAAGAAGCATGCAAGGTGCAGGTTCTCAACCAATTCCTCGACGCTTGCTGGACTGCTAAGTGTCTTAAAGTGTTGTGTGGCGGCCTGGGCGCGAGCTACCATCCAAGGGTGATTGAGCAGTGCTAAGGGCTGCGTGGCCACGGTGCTCCTGGCACGCTGCCCGATAGAGACACTTGGGTCGGCAAAGTCAAACACCTCGAACAGCTCGGGAAGCGAATTGCGGAAAACCGGATGGTACACACTCCTTCGGGTCGATGCGTGTTGGTAATCGTAGTCCGCCGTGGTGCCAGGTCGAATTAAGGAGCCGCCCCTTTCCGCATCTAGTTCGCCGCTAATTTGCAGCACGGCGTCACGCAAGGCTTCCGCCGGGATGCGCCGGAGAGATCCCCGCCAATAGTAGCGGTTGGTTGGATCCAGTTGCTCGGCCGTCTCCCCGCCAACGACTTGGCGACGATAGGCTTGGGACATCACAATCGTCCGCACAAGATGCTTGGTCGACCATCCACTTTGAATCAGTTCTATGGCGAGCCAATCAAGCAATTCGGGATGAGTGGGGGCTGTTCCAGTCGTTCCAAAATTATTAAGGGAGGCGGCTAGCCCCTGCCCCATGAGCCAGCTCCAGACTCGATTCGCATAGACCCGTGCGGTGAGAGGATTTTGGTCGGAGCTGATCCAGTTCGCCATCTCCAATCGACCACTGGAATTCTCGGAAATCATGGTGGTGGACGAGGGCATCGCGAGCGCCGTTAGGAACCCACGAGGCACGACTTCTCCCAAATTGTGGACGTCTCCGCGAATGTGGATGGGAATATTTTTGGGGGGCGATTTTTCGTCCACGGTCAAGTAACGCGGGCGCGTCGCCAGTTGGGACTTTAGCTTTCGTTGACGCGACTCCAGCATGCGAAGCTCAGCCGCCAACGCCTCCTGTTCAGACTCGGTTTGCTCCGACAACTGCGCAGGCGACTCCGAATCGTTGGCTGGGGCTGCGGATGCCAAATCGACTCCTTGCGGCAGGAATTGGACGGCGTCGACAATTACATATCCGTTCGAGTCCTGATTGGTGATCAGGACAAAGGCTTGACCATCTTGCTCAACGCGGTAAGTGCCTAGCGAAATCCACACCCCATCGATGTCTGGAGTTTGCCGCTGGTTGACCGCTATTTCCGTTTCACCCTCTGCACTGAAAACGTGGACCAGCGTGTTGCTGGATCGGTTTGCCGAAGCGGTATACGCCATGCGAATCTCGTAATGCCCAGGTGCGAGATCGTTGGGCTCGAACGTCGCTGTCGCCATTCCCTTGCGGCTGTTCTCGTCGTGAACGTAGCCCTCTCCTATGGACGGACGACTGTAGGTCGAAGCTTTCCAGCTTCCGACCAACCTAGCTTGAGAATCGTCGATGACGTCTCCTGGCAGATCGGCAATCGCAATGAATTGATTGGGTCGTGCTGCCGTAGCGGGGGCTTTCGCGCGAATCTCCGCTAGCCGCTTGTCAACTTGCTGTAGCTCGGCTGACCATTGATCGTAAGAGGTTTGCTGCTCGGCAGGCAGCGGTAAGGGAAGCTCGATCCATTTCGATAGATTTGCGTGTTCCAACGCTACGGCTGAGCGCAGAATACCCGCCATCGCGTAGTAGTCACGCGTGGGAATAGGGTCGAATTTGTGATCGTGGCAGCGGGCGCATCCAAGCGTTTGGCCCAAGAAGGCGCGACCGATCGTATCGAGCTGCTCGTCGATGTAGTCCATCTCAAGCTGCGTCTTATCCTGCTGTTCAAGATTGTTATTTCCCATGGCCAGCAGACTCGTCGCGGTCAGTTGCATTTGACGCTCGCGCATGTCCGAATGCTCCAGCAAATCGCCAGCAATTTGTTCGCGAATCATTTGGTCAAACGGTCGGTCCTCGGCATAGGCCTGGATCAAGTAGTCGCGATACCGCCATGCCTCAGGCAGCACAAAACCTCGCAAAGTGATCGATTCCGCATAGCGGGCAACATCCATCCACTTGCGTGCGAAATGCTCTCCATAATTGGGGGAGGTCAGCAGCCCATCAACCAGCCGGCGGTAGCCAACCTCGGGACTGCGATCGTCGGGCCGAAACCACAATTCCATTGCGTTGGTGGGAGGCGGCAGGCCCGTCAAATCGAAGTACAGTCTGCGCACAACGACTTCACGCGAGGCGGTCGGTGAGGGCGTGAGTTGTACTTCGGCCAAACGCCGATTGATGAAGGAATCGACTGCCGTGGCGGACCGCTCTGTGCCAGATGCGGGGATTTCCGCTCTCACCAATGGACGATACGCCCAGTGTTTTTGCGCCTCTTCGACCGGCAGGCCGCTGGTTCGAACGGTAGGCTGTGAACCTGTTGCTTGTCGCGGATCGCGCGCACCTTGTGCAACCCATGCGGTGAATGCCTGAATGATGTCCTCCGGTAATTTACCCTCTGGCGGCATCTGCAGGTTGGAGTCTTCGTAATCGATTGCTCGAATGAAGCGGCTCTCCAGCGGCTGTCCAGGAAGGATAGCAGGCCCAGAGTCACCGCCAGCCTTCCATCCAGCTGCCGAATCCAAAAGAAGTCCGCCACTGGCTTCCGTGTCGGCCGCATGGCACTCGTAGCAGTATTTCACCAACGCGGGACGGATGTGTTGCTCAAAGAAGTCTTCCTGTTCTGCGTCACGAACTTCCGACAAGATCTGTTGGGCGAATGTCGGTCGAGTTGGTAGGAATGCAGCTAAGGCCATCCAAGTAGACACGTAGCCGAAGAGCACCACTAAGCGGCGAGCCGTACGGACTTTGCTGAGATTAAAGTCAGGCCACTCCAGGACCGCGAAGCTGAGGGGCCCGTGGGGAGCTGTCAAAATTCTGTCTGACATCGTTGAATCGCGTTGTGGTGACGGTGGGCGGTAGGCGGGCGAATTGTCTGATTCATTCCATTGCGGTTCTACTGAACGGCAGACAGCGAGCACACTCTTAACTTGAAGTCGAGTTTCGCCGAGACCCTTCAGCGCGTCTCGGAGGGACTCGCTTTCGAAGCTAAGTGTTCGAAACTAAATCACCGTCCACTGTGGCAACAACCCCCGGGGGATCGGGCGGCGTGCCTATCTCATCCCTCTATTGTAGACAATCGGAGGCTAGATTGCTTGCAGGGGGGGACGAGCACCAGGATGCTGGGTTATTCCAGGTTTTCTGCATCAAGCTTATCAGCCCATGGGATGAAATGCTTGATGTTGGGTAGGTCGGTATGGCCACCGTCGTGTTGTCTCCAGGCGAGCTCTCCGTGTGAACCGAATGTAGTGAATCCAAACATCATCAATACTGGTACCAGCCCCGTAGCGTTCTTCGGTGCTACAACCGACATCGCGATGTTTACGGAGATGTCGGGACAGTCCGAATTATCCACCCGTCCGACAAGACGTTTTTCGAGTACCTCGGTTTCACCAAGCTGTTCTTCTACGCTCTTCAATGCCTCCCACTCAACGGCAGCCACGTTGTCCAGAATGCGCCCCACCACCTCGCGTTCAAAGTCCTGGACGAGCTGAGGCCTGCGTCGCTCCCACCACTGTGCCGGTGTTGTCACTTTTTCGCCGTTCCGTAGCCACAAGATCTCTGTAGGATCGGGATATGGGTTGGCTTTGGCTTCATCGGTATTGGCTGAATTGTCCGCGTTGGGATTTCCGCTGAGGCCTGACCGCAACCGAGTGATCCCAGCTGCTTCTGCATCTGCTAATGATCCTCTTGAGTGGTGAATGTCACGATGAAGGAGGCTGGCACAGCGGAGGATGATTGCGGAGCCGCCACCTGGGGAGCTGCTGCGGACGTTACATGCTCGAGGCCGAAGAGTGGGATGGATAGGCGCAAGCCGATCCGTGGCAGGGCGAGCGATGAGCGTAGTATCGTGAGGTGATCCTAAAGAAAGGAGCGAGGAGATGAACCACTAGCACTCTAATCTTTCTCGCCAGCATTTAGTTCACTAGACTGGCTGACTCCTCCCAAGCCCCAAAAACAGCCATCGACACCCTGCGGTCATCATGTGGCAATTCGAATGGTGATTCGGACAGTGCCCATCCGCTTCCAACGGCAATCGGGCGTCAGGAAGGATTGGGCGAGAAGCCGCAGTCGGCCAGCGCGTCGCAATCGAGGAGACCATTCGCAGGCTTCGGTGCTAACGAGGTGACTGTAACCACCGAGTTCAAAGAATGTGCGGCCGCGTAGGAAGACGGATTGGTCTCCGTAGGGAAGTTGCCAATGTCGCGCTTGCACATTCGCAAACCCTATCCAGGACGAGCACGCGGCTTGCATGCAAGTTAAAAGTGCGCTGTGTTGTCTGCGTCAGACGTTCGCAAAATGAGTCCCCAATCTGTTCGGTCGCATGTAGGGTGTCGCTGAACTCCGCCGCCATCGTTTCGCCGTCTCCTCCTCAAAAGTGAATTGTCAGATCGCAATCACGCTGGTCAGAAAAATGGTGGATTGTAGCAAGTGATTTCTGGGTGAGATATCTGGAAATGGCTGTTGCTCCGGCAGCTACGCAGTCCGCTGTTTAGCGAGTCTTTGTTTTTCCAGGTTCAGGGATGCGTGCAAAGGGAATTAGGTGCTCCGATTTGCTTTTTCCTCGCAGTGACTTTCTCCATCTAAACCAGGACTGGATGGTGAGCAGCAACAACAGAGGACCAAATTCAAACCAAGTTAGGATGAAGTCAAAGAAGTACACACCCTGGTAGAGAGTTCCGAGGATGGGAGTGTCCGTAAAATGGTAGAGCAACCAGAATCGAAGGTAGTAGACGAGCGTTAGGCCACTGGTGGCGAGCCATATCGGATTGCGAGCGAATGGGACTAAACACAATGCCCAGGTCCAGTACCAAGGATTCTGAGTTGGCGCAAGTAGCCAAAACCAAGCGATGCAGAGAAAACATGCTTCTAGTAGGCGGCTGGGATCGTTCCATACCGCGTGACACAGCCAAAGGCCAACGAGTCCGAATATCGCTAGCGTGAGAAGTCGTGTTAGCAAGAAAGGGACGCGTTCTTCGTCCAGTCCGTAGTGCCCTGCTACCCGAGTGGTGACGAGCACACGCGTTTCGTTTGGCACAAAAACAAACCATAATGGTGGTTGTCCGGGAATCGAATTGTCGGGGCGCAGATTCTCTTCCACGATCATGAACAGCAAGTCGTTCATCTCCCACTGAGTCAGGAAGCTGTTAAGTCCGTTGAGTTGCTTGGGATTGGGTGGTGGAGGGAGGAGTGCAGCCGGTCGTGAATTGTCTACTAGGTTGGCTGGAGCGAGCGATTGCGCGTAGGCAGCTCGCACGCTTTCCCAAAACATGGGAGCGAGTGCAATAAGCGTAGCAAGGGTTGCGACGGTGCCCCAGGCCAACGCTTTTCGGGGGCCTGCTGCACGCAGCAGAAAGACCGCAATCAACGGGAAAAGTACAATGGGGTAGAGCTTTCCTCCAACCGCTAGTCCTGCCAGTCCTGCGCTAACGAGCGTCTGTCCAACGCTCAACTGCCGACCGGCAGGCGGGTGTAGCCACAACAACGCCGCTAGAGTGATGCAGATGGTGATCGCATCGAGATGCCCGCTGTTGGCAAATTCCTTGAGAACGAGTGGAGACCATGCGTAGGCAATCGTCCAGGCTGAGTGCATTCCGCGCAGGAAGAGAATTCTCCCAAGGAGTAGGATAGCCCCAATATCGAACAATAAGATCACCGACTTCATCAATTCCAATCGGGATTCAATCGATACGCCGGTAGGTGTTGCCCAACTGGCAGCTGCAAAAACAGCTTGGCTGGTGGGCGGATACACGGTAGGCAACTCTGGATAGTGAACTCGACGCAATGTTTCTCGGATGCCCGCGTCCTCATCTACTAACCGCTTTAGTGAGGCAACTGGCGTGCCGATTAGGTGTGTATCGGGCGAGTGTCGCGGCTCCGCCTGTTGGAACTCCAGTGGAGCGTGTTGAAAGGGGCTAATTCCTTGCGTCGCGACGACACCATCCCACATGTAGCGATAGATATCCACTTCTTGGATGGGCGTCGATGGGAGCAACAGACCGCGGAGCAGTACGGAAACGCCCAAGATGACTGCGAAGAGTGACTTGGTGGGAGGAAGGCGCAATGCAGCGAATAGGCTTGCCAGATACAGCAGGAATTGTAGCAGTAAGAGTCCTAGGACCAGTGTCACGGGGCGATCGGTGGTTGCTGAATCAAAGCCGAAACGGTGACTTTGCCAAGCGATGGCCGCTACGAGAAGGCATTGAAGTACGATTAACGCTGGCATCAACCAACGTCGAACGAGCGGAGTCTCGGTGAATCCCGCGACTGTCGGCTGATGGACTTGTTGCAGCTTGCTCACTGTGGTTTCCCAGCGGGATTGTGATGTCTAGGGTGAAGTTGGGGAGATGGGGAAGCGATTTGGAAGAGAGCGACGCGACCGCGTTCCGTTACTGTCTTGGGTTCTAGCAAATCCTGAGCACAACGAGTAGACAATGCGTCGCACCATAAACCGTGGTTTTACAGCGATTGGGAGGGCTGGAAACCGTGAGATTCGCTAAAGCCACGGTACTCGCCCATGGCCTCGGGGCGGCCCGCGCCGCCGTCGTTGCCCTTGCGGTAAACCCTTGCGTGCTGGGCAGACCGGCTCCGATAAATCGCGGTTGTTGAGTAGGTTTGGAGCAGTTTCGGATCTCAAAGTAGGTCGATGCGGTAGGTGGAGTGTGCAGCACGCTGCTGCTGGAGGGGGCTTCGGATTTAGAGGTATCTGATGCAAGTTCGAAGGGGACGGAAGCGAACCCTGGCCGAGCAAGGCTCGCTAGCCTGTCCCCTTGCTAGTGTCCTTCGCTTCTACGATGCCGTCCGACCGAAGCAGCAAGACGCTCAATGTCGGTCAGTACGACGCTTTGACGCTGTCCGCCAATGAGCCCATCGGCCTTCATCTTGCCAAGCACGATCGTGACGGTTTCTCGCGTGGTCCCAATGAGGCTAGCCATCTCTTGGTGCGATAGCTTGAGCCCCAAGCGAATGCCCTCTTCGATGGTGATTCCAAATTGGTCGGCGAGATCGAGGAGTAAGTGCGTTAGCTTCTGATGGTTCGAATTGAATAGAAGGTTTCTTAGACGGTTTTCAATTCGCAAACGGCGCAGACCAACAAGTTTGGTAACCCCTAAGGCGATATCGAGTTCGTTGTTCATCAGTGTCTGTAGTATGCCTCGAGGGATTCGAATTACGGTGGTCGGTTCAACCGCTTCGCAATATTCCCCACGCTCCTCAGCATCGAACAGGGATAGTTCTCCAAAGAGCTCACCTACTTTGACGAACGCCAGTGTGGAGACTTTACCCTCTACAGTCAAATGACAAATTTTCACTAAGCCATCAGCAACCAGCATGACCGAGTCCGCTGGCTGTGATGGAAGGTAAATCGGCGATCCTTTGGGGAAGCGGTTGAAGTGCGACCGTCGTTCCAGCGCATTCAACTGTTCTTCCGTTAGTTTTTCGAAGAGATCGCAATTCTGCAGATACCATATGCGATCGTGCATATTATTGGACTTCGTATTTGTCTGGATTATTCACGAACTTCTGTTGTTGTTCGGCTGCAGGAAACCAGTACCGTAGTCCCTCATGAACGACTGTGAATTCGGGCTTTCCCCGCACATCTTGCTGCATATCTATCCGACAGACGGTGCATTTCCCTTCAGCCGCCAGATCCACGTCCGCATACTTGGCTGGGTTTTTAGCGAACATTTGCTTTTGCTCCGCACTCGGAAACAGAAACAAGCGGCCTTCGTGAAGGGTGGCAAATCGGATACTGCCAGGCATCGTCTTGCCCATCTCGACCAAGCAGACTGTACAATCGCCGCCCAGTGCTGGGGTGTACTTATTTGGATTGTTGAGGAAGGACCGACGTTGTTCCTCTCCTGGGAACAGGTAGGTTTTTCCGTCTTGAGATACTGAAAAGCGAGGGTCTCCTTGGACCCATTTTTTCATGTCGATTACGCAGACCGGGCAGTATCCACCGAGGGCTACTTGGCTTTGGCCTTGCGTCGTGCCGCTACCTTGAATGCGAGCGGCGGTGGTTGGCGGTGCCTTGGTGCCCGATTGAGCCAGTGCGGCAGAGAATGCTGGCAAACCCAAGCTCAACGCCAATAGAAACATCAAACCGTGGCGAATTGTTCGCGGCATGATCCTAACTCCAACGAAAGTGTGAAACAGCTAACACATGCCCCGCTATCAACGGGGCATGTACTGCTTGACTGTCGCTGCTTGTAGCAAGGCCTTACAGGCTTGCGTTAGGAATCCCCAATTTTGTCGTAGGCTGTAGGCCGTAGGCTGAGATTGAGCTGAAGTAGTAGGGGGCGGAGGCGATGCCAACGACTATTCGTACGTGGCCTGAATGCGTAGGCAGTCTGGATCTTCTTCGGTGGCTTCGCCGACGATATCGACCGGCTGGTTGTACAGGTAATGCCAGACTGGGTCGAACAGCTTTTCGCCTTGTGCATTCTCTGGAGATGCGCTGCCAGGCGTGACGGAAGAGTGGGCGCGACCGGCGTCCCCTCCCACATCGGCTGCGGTAATCAAACGCCGCGAATTTTGATAGGGCGCCTGGGTTTGGTCGACGTTGACGATCGGTCCGAACTGGTGCAAGCCCAGAAGTTCCCACGATCGGCAATAGTGGTCTGCCGTCCACCCCCCATCGAGCACGTGGCTGAAACCGAAGAAGCGGTTGTTGGGCGTTGCCGATGGCAAGCCTTGCCAGTCTTGGTCTTGGTCTCGCGGCCCGCACAGCATCACTACGCGATCAACCCTTTGGTGCTTGGCAAATCTGGCTGCCGTCGTGCTTCCATGAGACGCGCCGGTAATAATGACTTTGTCCCAACGCACGCGCGATTGATCGTCGGTCAAAAACTGATCCCAATTTCCTTGCGGATTCTCACTGGAGAGCCACAGCAGCAGTTGTCGCGTTCGCTCGGCAGCACCATCGGGTGGCAAGAGGTCCAATTCATCGCTGAAGTCCAGGCCGGTTGCGGCTTCCAATCGGATGCGCCCCCTAGCGTAAGCATCGGAGGGACGCGGCCGACAGAGCTTGCCAAACCATTGTCGGGCGTAACTAACACCAATTGCATGCACTCCGTAATCGTTCAATCGTTCGAATAGGCCCTGGTTGTGACCCATCAACCAAATTGCAAGCTTACCTTGGGGGGCGACGCGCGTGTCGACCGATGCGAATTCGAGGTCTGCGGGTTTCTTGTCGCTACCGAACACAAAGCCAATTTCGGGGTACTCTTTGACCCGCGAATCAATCTCACTCGCACGCACTCGAAGCGTATATCGCTGCGGAGCGGGGTCGTCGAATCCTAACACCGCGTCGCGGCTAACACCCTGCACAATATCTCCACCAGGTTGTACTGCTTGATGTGCCACTTTCTGAAGAAATACCGCATACTCGGGAGCGAGTTTGTTGGGCACAAAGCTGTTTCCAATCGAGCTCTCTCCGAACAAGCACTCGAACCAGACGCAAGCTCCTAAGTACTCGCCGGCCAGGTTCGCATGATGCCCGTCCATACCCAGTTCTCGTTTGCCATCGCGTTCGAGCCAACGGTAGCCAACGTGCAACGAGTGCAGTTGCTCGGGCAACTCGGGGTGTTGCAATTGCTTTGCGTCGAAGCTGGCGGTTCCACGGAATCCAAAGTTTGCATCGGAGTCTGCAAGCCAGAAGGCATCTCCCACGGGAATGCGACCCGCCGATAATTCTTTCGCGATCGTGCGATACGCGTCGCTCAGCCCTTCGTACATGGCTTGTTGTGTCGCAGGTTCTTTCGCATCCGTATTGGTACCACGAAAACGCGGGTCATCCTTTCGGTAAGCCCATGTCTCATGCACGAGCAATTTGGCTTGAGGTGCATAGCGATGGACGATATCCGCCAATTGCTCTGCGTAGGGACGATAGGTCTCAACATCGTGGCTCTTGAAACTCACTTGCTGCACCGTCACAAAGTCCCAGGATTCGCTTTGCAGCGCTTCCTGCAAGCTCTCGCCACGCGAGTACTTGGCAGAGTTGTCGTTACGGTTCGCCTCGAACTTGAGCGCCATGTTAGCGTGGCGCTCCAACGGTGAACCGCCGATCGACAACATTTTGTGAGTCAGTTTATGCCCTGCTGCCTCAGTTACTTCGTCCAAGTATCGCGTCGCATTTTGTGTGAAGCTATTGCCCACCGTCAAGATTCGGACGTGCTTGGGCTGTTGCCCGCTCTCGGGCGGAGGTGCAGCAGCTGAGAGGATCGGAGACGAGAGAAAGGAGGCACATGCGGCGAGTAAAAGCAGAAGTCTGAAGCGGATCATGAGGCATGCCGTCTGAGAGAGGAAGGGGGTGCAAGCGGAGTGACCATGATAATCGATCTCAATCTGTCTTGGGGATTTGTCCTTGAATTATGTGTTTGTGAGGCTTGCAGACTTCATTCGAAGGGAGCAGGAGCGTCGAGTGTTGCCAGCCTGTCGGTATGGGGGCCAAGAGGTACACCCGCTAGTAAGTCCCCTTGTGATCAATCTTTTGTGGACAATGCTGCACGTCAGAAAGGGGGCCGCAAAAATGTTAAGCTTTGTGCAGTAATCTGCGAGCCTCGCTTCGTCGTGCCACTCGCAAACATCGGCTCATCAACCCTCTATGGAAAAAGCAAGGTCAGCATGCAGAACCATCCTCTCTGGAACGCGATCGCGATCTTGGTAGCGCTCCTCTTCGTTCCCTCTTTCAGTGTGGCATCCGCGCAAGAAACGACCATCTTCATGATCGGCGACTCGACGATGGCCGACAAGCCCGTGATTCCGGAGAATCCAGAACGTGGTTGGGGACAGCTGCTGCAGTTATATTTTCACTCGCACGTGACGGTGGATAATCGGGCAGTCAATGGCCGCAGTTCCAAGAGCTTCCGCGCCGAAGGACGCTGGGATCGCATTCTGGAAAGGCTGCAGCCGGGCGATTGGGTTATCATACAATTTGGGCACAATGACGAGAAAAGCGATGAAGCTCGGCATACCGATCCCTTCGGAAGCTACACAGACAACCTACGTCGCTACGCGTTGGAAACGCGCGAGCGAGGGGCTCAGCCAGTGCTTGCAACACCGGTCGTGCGAAGAAACTTCAACCAAGATGGAGGCCTTCAACCGACGCACGGCGATTACCCCGAAGCCGTTCGACGCCTTGCCAATGAGCTGCAGGTGCCTCTGTTAGATATGACTTCTCGCTCGCGTGAACTACTAATTCAGCTTGGTGAGGAACGCTCTGAGAGGCTGTTCAATTGGACAACTCCGGGAGAATACGCTCGCTTTCCCAAAGGGAACTCCGACAATACGCACTTTAACGCCCTGGGAGCGACGCGAATGTGCGACCTGGCCGTCGCCGAGATCAAGAAGCACGTCACTGAACTGGCTACTCACTTGCGAGACTAGCCGAAGAAAACGCGGTTGAGAAACTCGCAGGCATTCGATGATTCTTTAGCCCAGGGCAGAAGGGTTAATCTGCCTGTTTTCGGCTGCGTTGGACCATCGAGACAATTGCCTGGCGACACGCCTCGGCGCTGCACACCTCATCGGGAAAGCCAATTCGAACTGAGTGGACACGCTCTGGAGTTGTGAGGCGAAGGTGAAAGCCGAGTCGGTCCACGGCTGTCATTTTCGCTTCGGAGGCCACGACTCCCTTCTCATGCTGGGCCAGTTCGAGCATCGCAGGCATGTGATCCCGATTCATGTGCTCAAGGATTCCCGAGGCTGCTTCGGCCAATGGATCGGGTACAGCCCGTTCGAAATCGGCGGCCTCAATCCAGCCCATGACACCGAAGCCCCCCACGAAATAAAGTTCGCTGGGATTCAGACGCCAAAAGGAGAAGTCTGCAAAGTCCACGTAGTATTTGGCATTTTCGTGGGCAGCCAAGTAGGCGGCACGGTCCGCGGCGAGTTCCTCTGATGGCACCGGTTCGGCGCTGCCGAGCAAGGTCATGCGGCCTGCCCCCAAGGGATCTAAGTGTGCGTCGGGCGCGGTGACAAATAGTGAGCAGCGGGCATCGGCTTTAAGGTTCTTCGTGTGCATCGCCATCGAGCTGACTAGGAACAAGGGCCGTCCCGCTGCGTCCAAGGCGTAGGGCATCGTCGACCCGAAAGGGAAGCCTGGGCATTTGTTCGAGTGCGTTGATAGAACCCCCGTTTGGTTGAGGAACAGCATCGTTCGCGCGCGTTCGGCGTAGGACGTCTCAGGAGCTGGATTGAGCTCTTCCGATTCGGTCGTGTAAGCGTGTTGGCGCGGTTCGGTCATCGTGAAGATGTATCCTGAAAAGTGATTGGCGGTAAATTGGAGCGCAGGAGCCGCAGTTGGCGATTGCCTCCGGCGGACAGCGACTTGTCGTTCGGCAGCTAATGCTGGACCGATTGTAACCAGACTTTGTCCGATTCCTATCACCCCAACCGTCTTCAGACAGTCGCCCCTCGAATGTGATCTCCAAGAAGAGCAGAGGAGTCCCTCCGGCATTTTTCCACAAGTTTGGAAGCAAGCTGAGATAAGGGGTCCTCCAATCGCAACCGGCCGTGAGATGACAGGTGATTATCGTATCTCGCCGCGTGAGCAAGCATGGGCGGTTGCCGCTGCACTGTGATTCGAGGGGCGATGATTGGGACCGACTCGAATGACATCCAAGTGGTCGACGGGAGCTCCCTTCTAATTCCGCTGCGGCACCCGCGGTTTTCGAGCTGGTTGCGTATCTGCAGGAACGTCGTAGCGTTGGCGGAGTCGATTGAGTTCGGTTGCAAGCGTTGCACGAATTTCAGCATAGTCGGGGTTGTCGGCTTGGCTTTGGAGTTCATGGGGATCGCGATGGAGGTCAAAGAGTTCCCAGGCGTCGATCTCCCCCCCGCCATGGTTTGGGCCGTAGTAGTGAATCAATTTGTGTTTTCCGTCGGTCACGCCATAGTGCCGGTTGACCGAGTGGCCGCCAGGGAATTCGTAGTAGTGGTAGTAGAACGACTTGCGCCAGTCTTCCGGTGTCTGTCCCTTGAATAGCGGAACGAGGCTGGCGCCCTGCATGTCGGCAGGCACGTCCAGTCCCGCCAGATCGAGAAAGGTTTCGGCAAAATCCAAGTTGGAAGTGATATCGGTTTCGTTGACGCTGCCAGGCTGGACGACTCCTGGCCAACGAACGAGGAGCGGGGTGATTAGCGATTCTTCATACATCCAGCGTTTATCAAACCAGCCATGCTCCCCCAAATACCAACCCTGGTCCGAGGAATAGATGACTACGGTTTTTTCTGCGAGTCCCTCGTCGTCCAAATAGTCGAGCAGGCGGCCAATTTCATCGTCGACCGATTTTACACATCGCAGGTAGTCTTTCGCATAACGCTGATACTTCCACCGGAGGATCTCCGTCTCGGTCATGGAGTCCCGCTTGGCTAGATAGGATTCGTTCTTAGCCGTGTAAGCCTGATTCCAAACTTCGAGTTGCTCTGGCATCAGTCCTCGAGGAACGGTCAGCTTCAGATCGTTGTCATTCATGTGGTCGGAGATCGTCATCGTCTGATTGGCAGCCGGAGTTTCGCGACCGGAGTAGTCATCGAACAGGGTCTCGGGTTCGGCAATCTCAACGTCGTCCAGCCAATTGAGGTATTTGGGGGCTGGCATCCAATTTCGATGAGGCGCCTTGTGCTGGAACATGAGCATGAAGGGCTTCTCTCGGTCGCGTCCCTTCTCAAGCCAGTCGATTGCTTTGTCTCCGATGATCTCCGTGGTGTAACCAGTGTGTTTGCGAGTGACAGGCTTGCCGCTCTCGTCGCTCGTAATCATCGGTGGGTTGTAATACGGCCCCTGCCCTTTCAAGATGTCGTAGTAGTCGAAGCCCTGCGGGGTGGAGCCAAGGTGCCACTTGCCGATGACTGCAGTCTGGTAGCCTGCGTGTTGCAGGAGCTTAGGGAAGGTCTGTTGGTTGCCGTTGAAGACATTTCCATTGCGGATGAATCCGTTGGCGTGGCTGTACCTGCCGGTCTGGATAACCGCACGGCTGGGGCCGCAAATACCGTTGGTCACATAGCAGCGATTGAAACGCATGCCTTCGTGGGCAATGCGATCCATATTGGGTGTGGATATACGGCTGTCGTCGTAGGCGCTGAGGGCCTGGACGCAGTGGTCATCGGTAAAGATGAAAACAATGTTGGGACGATCTGCAGCGCGAATCAGTGCGCTAAACGAGGCTGACAGGAAGATTGCGGCGATTAGAGCCTTGCTGAAATGCATGGAACACTTTCATGGATCTGAGTGAACGAGGGCTGGGGAGCGGGAGACGCGTGTCCCCTGCATCTCGCTTGAGTTTGCACTGGCCTATTGGGCTTTACTTCTTAACTGGTGTTTTCTCCACCCTGCCCGGTCGCTCGGGCGAAATCGCATTTCCCGGCCTGATCATCTCGGCGGTTGGCCGTCGGTTGGCCTTGATTTCCGCAACGTGTGCCTCATAGACACGCTTGAGTCGCTGCACGATCTGAGGGTGCTCTGACGCAACATTGGTGGTTTCACCAATATCGGCCACGGTATCGTAGAGTTGGTAGGGATCGGCCGAGGGTTGCCACGTTGCGTTGTCCCGAGCTTGCCTGCCTTTGCCCTCTTGCCATGGGTAGAATTTCCACTTTCCGCTGCGAACGGTACCCGGACCGTGCATTAGGACATAGGCCTCGTGCGGACTTTGGGCTCCCTCGACCCCGGCCATCAATGGCCAAATGTCTTGGCCGTCAATCTTGCGCTCGGGGAGCTCGCCTCCACAGAGTCGAGCCAGCGTGGGCATCATGTCGATGGAGGCCGCCACTTCCCGGCAAACCGCTCCTGCCGGAATTTTTCCTGGCCACCACATCAAGGTCGGTTCTCGAATTCCCCCATCGTAAACGCTGCTCTTTCTAGCGCGAAGCGGAAGAGATGAGCCTACCGCTGCTCCATTATCACTAGTGAATACAATGAGAGTGTTGTCGTCTATTCCAGCCGATTGCACCGTTCGAAGAATCTCACCAACCGACCAATCAACCTCTTCGATCGCATTGGTGATCAGGTCCTTGTCGGGATTGTTGAATGCTTCGGATACAGCCAGTGGCAGGTGAACCATCGTGTGCGGGAGATAGAGAAAGAATGGCTCCTCGCGTTTCTCCGTGATCCAACGAATCGCCTCCTCGGTGTAGCGACGTGTGATCGTCGTCTGGTCCGCAGGGTATTCTATGACCTCTTCGTCTCGCAGGATGGGTACGACGTTTTTGGCCTTGTGACCGGCTTGTAGGTCCGCCAGAACCAAGCCGTCGCGGAGGACGATCTCGGAAGAGAGTTTATTGGCCGGGTCGATCCACATGTCGTTGCTGTAGGGAATTCCCCAATAGGAATCAAATCCTTGATGAGTTGGTAGGCAAGGAGGTAGGTGACCAAGGTGCCATTTGCCAATGCACGCGGTGCGATAGCCGGCCTCTTTGAGCATATCGGCCAGAGTGACTTCGTCGGGGTGGAGACCTCGGTTGCTATTGGGGAACAACACCGCATTCATGCTGAGCCGCTGGTAGTGGCAGCCCGTGAGTAACGAGGTTCTCGATCCCGAACAAACCGCACAGCCCACGTAGAAGTCGGTGAACTTCATCCCCTCGGTCGCCATTCGATCGAGGTTGGGAGTTTGGGGGATCGTTGCACCATTGAATCCCACATCGCCGTAACCCATGTCGTCGATGAAAATGAGGATGACGTTGGGCCGAGGTGCGTCGGCGGCAACTCCCATGCTGGTCCAAGATGCCAAAATGGCGATGAGCACGATCAGGAAGTTGTGGAGCGTCTTCATAGGAATCAGTCTACTCTCGAGAAGTGGGGGGAGGGGGAAGCAACCACGATTGAGATCTACAGCCGCAACCTGGCCGATTTTTTGGGCTGGAATCTTGCATACTTATGTTCTGAGTAGTGCGTCGATCGTACCGGTGCTATCTGCAAAGTGATTGAGTGGTGCGCCCATTATTTGTGCTTGAGTGAGCCACAAATTGGCCAGTGGGGTCCCCTCCGGCATGTTGATGTGTTGTCCAGAAGTTAGCCGGGGGCCTCCGCCCGCGACGATGATGGGCAAATCATTGTACTGGTGCGTCGATCCGTCGCCCAAGCCAGACCCGTAGGTGAACAGCGTGTTGTCGAGCAGTGTCATTCCCTCGGCCTCCTCGATTGCCTTCATCTTTTCCAGGAGGTAGGCAAATTGCTGCATGTGAAAATGATCGACTTTGAGGAGGTCGTCGATCATCTTCGTTTGGTTGTGGGACATCTGGTGGTGGCTTCGTGGAGAGTCGAACAGCCCTTCGAACATGTAGGGTGTATCCCACCGCTCGGGGCCAATCATGAACGTGGCTACATTGGTAAGTCCGGTCTGCAGTGCGACGACCATCAAATCTCCCATGAGCCGAATGTATTCACCACGCGGTAGATAGTCGGCCGAGGGTTCGTCCAAGGAGACGTTCGATAACTCCGTTTTCATCTTTTCGAGGCGATTCATTTGGTTTTCGATCGCGCGGATGGAATCGAAATACTCAGCAAACTTCTGCTGATCGGCATAGCCCAGATCGCGCCTCAACGATCTAGCATCCTCAAGGACAAGGTCGGTGACGTCACGATAGCGGTCGATTTCCTGAGTGGAAAACAGTCGGTGGTACATTCTGCGTGGATCACGAATTGACGGAGCGACGTGCCCCGTCCCGTACCAGGAAATATTGTCAAAGTAGATCGACTCTTTGTTGTCCTGATGACTGTTGCAACTGAACTCCAGCGTGGGAAACGAAGTTTCCGCCGCGACATGGTCAGCGACGATGTGATCCAAGGTCCGGTTGAGCGGCCAAGCGGTTCCCTGCAACGTGTAGGGGACTGCACTGCTCAAGTAGCAAGACGCGCACTGTGCATGCACGTCGGTCCCCTGTTGGAAAACTCGATCCATGCCGGTGATGAGGTTGATTTGGCTTTTGAAGTTTGCCAGTGGTTGCAGCGTGGCGGAGAGTTCTTCGAGCGGCTTTTGGAAGAAGTCTGGATTCTGCTTGTCGAGTGACTTCATGACATTGCCGAGATTCCCTTCTGGGATCACGCTGTCCGCTTCGCCAGGAAAGAAACCGCGACGGACAACGCCGATTGGCACATAAAAATGTGCCATTCTCAACGCTGGTTGTCTGGCGGAAGTTGCGGCAGAAATGCTTTCCATCCAAGGTAATGTTAATGCAGCACCGCCTATCCCACGGAGGAAATTGCGTCGCGAAGGGATTTTCATGGTTCCTGTCCTGATGCATGCCGAGGGGAGGTGAGAGGGGTGCACTTGCTGCGGAAGGGTTTGCTTAGAATCACTTGCTTGAGAAAGGTCTGCATTTTGTAACCATCCTGAGCACACGTTGTAGCAATGTGTTCAGCAGCCAGGTGATCGGCCGCCTCCAGCTCGCGGGCTAGTGCAAAGGAAAGCAGGTGTTCGCCAAACGCTAACGCGAAACGGTCTTTCTCAGCAAGTATCGCATCTTTGAATTCGAGCACATTGACAAATTCGTGCTTCTGAAAGAGTCTACCAGCCATGTCGACCTCGCGGCCATTCTCATACGTTTCACGCCATACGCCGATGGGGTCGTAGTTTTCAAGCGCAAATCCAAGCGGGTCAATCTGCTCGTGGCAGCCTTTGCAATCGGAACGCTGCCGATGCATGGATAATCGTTCACGCAGCGTAAGGGATTCCTCTCCTGCAGGAGGAGTTTCATCCAATGCAGGCACATCTGCTGGAGGTGGATCGGGTGGGTTGTTGAAGATGACCGAGGCGATCCAAGCTCCCCGCGTGATCGGTTGCGTTCGCTCGGGGCCGGAGGTCATGGTCATTACCGCGGCGTTGGTGATGACACCGCCATCGCGGCGGTCGGTCACAGGCATCCGACGAAAACGCAATGCCATCACCTCGCCACCCTTCCCCGGCTGCGGCTTGCCGTTCGTGGGCCGGTAGGCTTCTTCGAGCAGAGTGGAGCGATAGGTGAAGTCTGAATCGATGAGCTGCGTGATCGATTGATTCTCGATCAGAACTGTCTCGAATAATAGCAAGGGTTCGAGCATCATATGCATGCTGTCACGGTACTTGAGGTAATAGAACTGAGGGAATCTTTCCCGACTTGGAATGGAGGAGATAATGCGGTCGAGTTGAAGCCATTGAGTCGGGAAGCTGTCGCAAAATCGCTTGAGTTTATGGTCTTTCAGCATTCGCTCGATTTGTAGATCGAGAATGTCTGGACGACTTAGCGTTCCAGCAGCAGCCAAATCCAATAGACTTTGGTCGGGAAGACTCCCCCACAGAAAAAAGGATAGACGCGACGCGAGTTCAAAGTCGTCAACTTCTTCTACCGTCCCACGCTCGTGGGAGGTCTCGTACAGGTAGAGAAATCTGGGGGAGGCAATGGCTGCTGCTGCGACCGCTTGCATTGCTTCGGTGAAAGGGGTTCCTGCATCGAGCCGTCGCAATACATAACTCGCGTACCGCTCGAATTGTTCCTCAACAATCGGTCGTCGAAAGGCTTTGGTGAGAAACGGCTTTAGGCGGCGGCGCACTTCGGTAGGGATTGTTTCCAAGTCCGTTGGGACTGCAAAAAACTCATCCCAAATCCCCACATTCTTTGAATCGAAGTCTGGACTCTGCGTGATTGACTGCCCCAATGCCAAGAATGACTCCATGAGGAGCGGTGACATGGAAAGATGATCACCACGATTGTCAAATCCATGCTCCGCTCGCAAATCTTGCGGAAATGCGGCGACATTGGCTAGTCGTGGCTCGATCAATTGCGATTTTCCCAGTGGGCGACTTCCAACTGAAACTACGTCGGCCATCTTTCCCGACTCAGGCTTGAAGTACCCATTGTGTTCCCGCATCATACGCTCCGGTAGCGTGAAGACGATGCACTTCAATCCGAATAAGTCGGTGACCGCATTGTTGTATTGAAAG
The DNA here is from genome assembly GCF_007752135.1 of Aureliella helgolandensis. Taxonomy (GTDB): domain Bacteria; phylum Planctomycetota; class Planctomycetia; order Pirellulales; family Pirellulaceae; genus Aureliella; species Aureliella helgolandensis. The sequence goes on from NZ_CP036298.1 coordinate 237,629, forward strand.
CGGTTCATCCGTCGCATCGGCGTGTGAGAAAATCGCGGTTGTTTGGTAAGCGATGCATGGAGCACGGCGGTCAATCCCGTGACTAAGCTCTGCCGTAGCTCGGAATCGAGCGGGGGTTCGGCCTCGGGAGGCATCTCTTGGAGATCGAGGACACGAATCAGGCTGCGTACCAATTCAACGCGTTCGCCCAAACTGTCGGTATTCATTTCCAGGAGGTCCAAACCTCCCTCGGAGTCCTCGCCCGCTCCATGGCAGTTTGAGCAATGCTCTCGGATGGCTGGTGCGAGGACTTGGGAGAACGCATTGCTTTCAACCGCAAAGACGTTCGAACTCGGGAGATTCAGCCAACTAACGACTAGGACCGCGCACAACAAGATCTCAGTGGGGTGAAACGACTCGATCGACGGTGTTTCGGCATGTCGCATCGTAGTACCGGTCTGAAGGTGCGAATAAAGAATGGGCAGATGCTGTGCAAATTCCAGCCTCCTTCAGTCTAGCAAGGTTGCCAGCGCATTTCGGCATAAATGCCATTCCTTTGCCCAGATCATCGTTGTGACCGGTTTTCAGACAATACTGCGTTGTCCCGATCGTTTGCGCAAAATTCCGATCGCCAGCTCATGCAGGCGGGGAAGATGTGTGAGGGCGAAGCACGACCTTGTCCATCGCATGCTGTTGACAGCCAACGCCCTGGAACGCTTGTGGGGGCGAATGACACTCGTTAAATCGATGCCTAATTGTTCGGCTGATGCAGTGGGAACGTAAATTCAGCGAGTGAAGCACTGGTGCGGAAGGCCATCTGTTTGAAACCTTCGGAGGTAAATATGCTTGCGTTCTTGGACCGGATGGGCATTTTCCCGAGAGGTGCCCGCTTTGAGCTAGAGTATTTTCATGTGCCAAAGGTTGGGCGGTACTCGGCCAGCCACCTACCTCGATCGTATTCCGCCGCATCGACAAGTCTGGAGTCGCTGCCAACTGCCGTGTTATTCGAGCTGCTGTTTCGGCATTGGAATCGAAAAGGTTACTCATTCGACAAGCTGGTAATGGAGGGAGGTGAAATTCCCGCTGGCTTGCGCATCGCGGCTGTCTGGAGCGAGCCCGTCGATAGCTGCCTGCCGCAATGGAATCCAAAGGCCCACTGCTGTGGGATGGAAGTTTTCCCCAAAAAGATATCAGAATCGTCCTAGCGGAAACCTGCTTTTTTTTCCGCAGTCAGGGCAGAGCCAGCAAGTGCCCGGTTCGATGTGCGCATCGCAAAGGGCGGTCTTGTGTCGGAAGGGATGGGTGTGCGAACTCGGAGCAACCCACCAGTAAGCAATAGCGATCAGATGTACCGAAGAATCAGAGCAATGCGACGATTCTCCCGGTCGTTTATGCGTCGTTTATCCGGTCCTTTGAGCAGGAGACTCAGGCGGCAGACGGAGAGTCGGCATCGGATCCAGTACCGGATCAATGAGCCGGCTCGGCTTGGGGGGTCTCATGCAGTTTCAAAACAATGTCTACTGGAAAGGCATAGTTTAAATCGCCACGGATGGCTAAGTTTCTAGCCATGGTGCTCGGGGTACGCGCTCGAATCCCGCTAAACTGCACTTGCCCATTCACCTTGATCACGAATGGCTCGTCCAGGTCGAGCAGTTGGTCATTCAGATGGACCACAAGATCGGTGCTGGACAACGGTTGATTGGCTGTGATATCACCTTCTTCCGCTTTACCTCCTGGGTTCTGGTGAGCATTGATTTCGATGGTTTGGGTTTCCCGGTCAATCTCGGCGATGATGTGATAATATCCGCTGCTGGGCACTTCAGTGACCGATAGCCAATAGAAGTGGGGATTGTAGAAGCCATCCTTTTCGTGACACCGCCACACCACGCGCTGTGGATAAGGATTTCGGGTATGCTCGGACAGCCAATTGGGAACTGGAGAGTAGTCAATTCCATGGCCCTTCCCTTTTTGGATCGAAAGCAAGTGGGAGTAGCCGCCAGGGTCGGATTGATGAAGTTCTTCCAATTTTTCATGCGTCTTTTGAGCCAATTCTATTCGCCGGTACATCGTGTCGTGTTCGCCAATTTCCGAACGGAATGGCAAATTGCGGAGATTCTCGTAGACGACCTCGGCGCCTCCTGCCATGGGGCTGGCGGCCGCAAAACGATCGGCGAGTAGCGGGGCGAGGTGCCCCGTGCCGTAGCCACCTTGAGAAATGCCTGTGATGTAAACGCGGTTTGGATCGACGTCGTAGAACAGGATGCAGCCACGAATCAGCCGTTGAAAAAGTTCGAGGTTATGTTGATGGAACCAGCGTCCTCGATTGTCGTCTGCCATTCGCGGCACAAAGTACATTCCGTCCGGTTGGTACACCTTCCTCGCCAACGCAATCTGAGTTGTGAATTCGCGTGAATTGACCATCCAGCCGTGAGGGTCCGTCAGTTTCTCTTTCCCAAAATACTTGCCTCCACCGTGCATGCAGATGAACAGCGGCCAGCCATTGGGCGGCTTGTCTCCCTTTTGGAGTAAGCAACATGGCATTCTTTGCCCATCGCTTGATTCCATTTCAATGATATCGATTGATTGCGTGGGTGGAGTTGATGGAGCACTTTGGCCAGAGGATGTGGTCCGCCCAACTCGCGAGGGTTGCGGGATTTGTTGTTGCCAGCCCTGGGTTGTTGCGGCATCTCGGTATGCCTGCCATAGCGTGACTGCGAACTCGCTAGCGGCCTCTTGGCTATTTGTAGACAATTCCAAGTGCGGGGCCTCGCTTGCGTCAGTCCCTGATGGCTGAGCCGTCAAAACGACTTCTCCGCTAAGAACCTTGTCGAACCATGCTGTTGCCGCTTCGGCTGGATCGATTGCATTCGCTTCGTGGGATAGGAGCCCAGTGCACAGGAAAGCGAAGACTACCGGTAGGCAAGTGAATCTTGTGCGTTGAAGGTGCAAGCTGCAGACCAACATGGCGATGGGGCTCCGAGATCGTACTTGATGCGAATGCTAAATTTGGAGTCTGCGGTGGGCAGGGACTGGCGAACCGGGCTCTGGTGCTGCAGGTTGAAATGTTCTGCGGGCTGTTCAATTTCCCGCAGCGAAACAGGGGAGAGGGCCATTGTTTGGAGTGCCCTTCCCGTTTCGGTGCACTAGGGGATTCGATGCACTAGGCATTGAGGCGTCTACCCGTTGCCGACAGCGGCATCCCGATCGGCAATCAGCTTGTTGATTGCTTCATCGGCAGGGCGTATTTCGAACGGTCCCATCCTTACTCCGGGATGATTCGACATCAGTGCGATCGCATGATTCAAGTCGCGAGCCTCCAACAGCAGGATTCCGCCCAGCATTTCCTTGGTTTCAACGTATGGCCCATCGGTCACATCGACAGCGCCATTCTTCATTCTCAGCGTGACTGCGTTTCGTGCTGATTGCAGTGCTTCTCCGCCCAGAAAGTGCCCGCCCCGCCGTAGCTCATCGTCGTAGGCAAAACACTCATCCATCATGCGTTGCCCTTCCTCTGGAGAAACTGCCTCCAGCTTCGATTCTTCGATGAAACCCAAGCATACAAATTTCATTTCGAACTCCGATTCTATTGGTACCCGAACTGCGAACCAAACTAAGTCCACTAGGGAGTTCATCGAATGGCAGTGAGCAGGATCGACGCTGAGTCTGGGGATTGTGGGAAATGCACCGTATTGTCGACCACTTCGCCGCGTGCGGGTTTGTTCCCCAGCGGACGTCGCAGCCAGTCCCGCATGCAGTTCTTCGAACGACTAGGGGGCAAATACTGCAGGAAGTTCACGTTGGCTCAGAGGATTGGGATCACGGCTTGCTCTTCTTTGCTAATAGCTTGGTGTCGACCAGCCAATCACACATGCGTTGTGGCCAATCGCCGGCCGCATTGGTCGAGTCGGGACGGAATCCAAATCCGTGCCCAGCGTTGCTATAGACATGCATTTCGCAGGGCACCTCGGCTTGCTTGTACTGCAAATAGACTTGGGCCATGCCGATGGAAATGTCATCGCGATCGTGAAAGCCGAATGCGATGAATGCGGGTGGCATTCCCGATTCGACAGTAAAAGTGCTCGATTTTCCAGGGTAGATCAGCCCTTGAAAGTCGGGGCGGCTACTGACCCTTTCGATGGGATCATCGCTTTGCGGGTCGCCCTCCTCGGGATGCATCGCCGCGTAGGCGGCCAATTCGCCTCCGGCCGAGAAGCCCACGATGCCGATGCGCTGCGGATCGATCTTCCAAGCCTCGGCATTGGCCCGCACCATGCGGATGGCTCGCCGCGTGTCATCCATGGCGTCCCCCTCCAGCGTGTAGGGAGAGTTCGGTTCGCGACAAAGTCGATATCGCATCACGAACGCAGCGATGCCATGCTTGGCAAACCATTCTCCCAGGGAATCGCCTTCGTGCCCCAAGCAGAGTTTTTGATGGCCACCGCCAGGAGCGATCAAAATGGCGGTGCCCGTGGACTTTCCCTCGGCCGGTAGGTAGGGGGTGATCGACGGGTGATGCACATTGGAGAGGTTGGTCCCCTCCCACTTTTCCGGCTCGTTCATCCGCTCGACGGAACCAGGGGCACCTTCCGACCACAGCGGAATCTGGTCGGGCGCATCGGCGGCCCACAATTGGACTGCACCGGAAACCGACAGGCTTAGGACCAAGCAAAACGAGAGTAGACGTTTCATATCGCGAAGAACCTCATGGAGAATTGAATTTCCTGGCCATTGTACCTGCTGGAGTACTCAACTGCTGAAGGTCTTCTACAGCCAATCGCTGGACTCAACGCGCTACGCCGCGTTCAGATTGTCCTGTACCAATTTCCCTTCGTTTCGCATATTTCGACTCTTTCGCGGTTGTAGAATCGACCCCGTTGAACGGCAGCAATACAGGGGATGGGACTGCGAAAAATGCGAAATCCGAGAAAATGAGAAGTAAGTGCGAAGAACGCTCTGAACTTCCCTGAGGTTGTCCCAGGCGTACAGAGCACATTGCCATGGAGTGGCACCAGGCAACGGTCTTAGCTAGCAATACCGGAGTCTCGCGCCACTGAAGTGGACCGTCCTCTTGATAAGTTTCTCGAGGAAATTGGTCTGTCCGCAGGGGGACGCGCCGCCCGATAGAGTCGAAAGCATGTGGCGTCGTACGTACGCTGGCAGTATCACGCCACCACGACTCTGACGTCTTGCTGTCGGGCGGAAATAGAAACGGGTGCTCAGGGGGCACCCGTTCGTGAAATCTCGAAACTCGAAAACTGCATCGACTAGTTTCGACGCCTACGCAGACTGACGCTCATGCAGGCCACACCGAAACCCCAGATGGCCAGAGAAGCGGGTTCGGGAACTGTTGCAACCCGGGTATCGCGCACATACCACGTTTCCCAGACATTATTCAAGCTCCCGATATCGGAACCGTTCGTAATCCTTCCATCGTTTGCATTATTAAGGTCCACATGAGTGAAATTACTCCAGTACTCACTGGTAAATCTGTAAACCGAATGGTTGCTGTATCCACCTGCAGCGGAGGGGGTTGCCTGACCCGGTTTGGTGAAGTCTTCCCAAATCGGCTTGATCGCCCATTCCGCGAGAGTCGCGAATCGCCAGCCCTCCGCTGCCCGGAACGAAGGCGCCTCAATCTGACCAGGACCAAATTCATTTGGGGCAACCGGTCCCGCGTAGGTCCAGTCTAAGCCGGTGTTGTTAAAATCAATTAGTACTTCCGCATCGGGGATGGCAATAGCCGAGCCGATAATGGCTGCTTGAACCTGGCTTGCAGAAGTTGCGAATACAATCAACGCTGCTAATAAAATTTTCTTCATTACTAATACCTTTAAGAAACTAGACGTCATTCTCGAACATAGATAATTTTTGATTGAGAATCGACAACGTCTAACTAGGCCTTAGTATTTCCAGAATGTGTTTTTCAAAGACGCCGCAGTCGCGGACGGGAGGGCACGCACGAAATGGCATCTGAGCAGAAACGGAGACTCCTGGATTTAATACAGCAGCGCCGCCATTGCGGAGCGTCTCCGTCTCAGGCACAACCGAAAATTCTCGGTCCGGCTGCTGAAGAATAGGCACGCCTTTCACTGGAATCTTACCAGAGCTGGCCGCTTGGCATTCGGTATTCCCGCTTTCCCATCTCAAACCAGCCATTATTCCCCCGGAACAGGGTTCGCAAAAGGCAAACATAAGCACTGCTACGAGTACTTGAATTTTGAATGAGATGGAGTGAGGCATTGGGCTTGCCAGCAGAAATTCTCGGCAATGATCGTTGATTTGGCGTTCTCTGAGGATAGTATTCGCCATTGAACATAGAGTGCATACTAATCTCAAAATATCCAGCAATCAAGCGATTTACCTTTTTTGACGCTCCTATTCGGTAAAATCTCAGGCCTCCTTTCATTTACATGTAACAAAGAATGCTCTGCCCATTTGAATCCCCTGCCATGCCGCAGATGGCTGACCTGTCTGTACTTCACTTCGGAAGTACGTGAGGAGCAAGAGCTGCCCGATTATTCATGACGCGGTGACTACGTTCAATTGGTAGCCGACTTCGACTAAGGAACTGCTATACAGGGGATGGAACCGCGAAAAATGCGAAGTACGCGAATAAAAGGCATTGCCCCATTGGGCGAACGTTTCCGTCAAGAGGACGTAAAGAGGATTTGACGGAAAGATATACGCAGAAAAACACGCCCCATTGGAACAGAGTCAATACTGTTCGGCACGGAATTTGCATCGACTGGAGATGCTCGAATTAGCACGGTTTTGTGCAGTAAATCTAGGGACCGTACGCCTATCGGTGTGGCGGCGTCGTGAGCGCATCTGGCTGCCTCACTGAACTATGTACTATGGCTGCGAAAACTTCGGTGGATGATTCCGCTCTTCCGCTGAAATACAAACGTACTCCGAAGGTCCCGGAGGAGATTCGAGCCAATGGTGTGTGAGGCTAAATCACCTGTTCGGTCGCCACTCCATTCGATTTGTAACCCGGGGTACGCGTCAACCTCGTGGGACTCGTTTTCGCCGCCCTAGGCGACATAGGGTCGCTACTCCGTAGCTGTTGACCTGTTGGATTTGTAACCCGCCGCGTGACGGCTTGTTGATTTAATAGCGATTAAAGTTTGAACGCGGAGGTAGCGTTTCTAAATTGCCCTGCAGCGGTAATCGCCTGTCCTTGCTCACCGGGCTGTTGAAATAGTAACCCGCTTAGGCTGTGAATTTTTAGCCAAGTGGTTTGCAAATTAATTTTGGGCGCTACAACTATAGCATGAATACTCAAAAACCATCGCAGCTTGCTCGTGTTTCCCGCCCCCATCGTATTCAAGTGGAAATGCACATGCTTTCACTTGAAGATATGCTTCCGCGCGACCATCGTGCTCGCATTGTCTGGTCGTTTGTCAAAACGTTGGACCTAGAACCTCTGTATGAAAAGATCGTTGTCACCAAGAGCACCGTTGGCCGCAATAGTATTGCGCCGGAGATACTGGTTTCACTGTGGCTTCTGGCAACCTTGGATGGCATCGGCACAGCCCGAGAACTTGGTCGCCGATGCGAGACGGACATAGCCTATTTATGGACGCTCGGAAATGTCACGGTCAATTATCACACGTTGAGCGACTTTCGAGTGGAGAACGGAGCATTCTTGGAGAAGACGCTCGTTGACACGGTTGCCTCGTTGGTCGCCCAAGGTCTGGTGCCCCTGGAGACCATTGCCCAAGACGGAATGCGCGTTCGGGCTAGTGCAGGCAGTAGTTCGTTTCGCCGCAAGCCGACGCTTGAGTCATTGCAGCAGCAGGCTCAGGCTCACGTAGATAGATTGAAGAAAGAATCCGAGAACGAATGCGATCGTTCCGATGGAGACGCACGTCGCCAAGCGGCAGTCGAACGAGCATCGCGTGAGCGTCAAGAGCGATTAGATGAGGCTTTGCGACAGTTTGAGGAGCTTAGTAAGCAGCGCGAGTCTCGGAGAAAAGGTGACGGCGAAAAGACTCGCGTGAGCACTACGGACCCTGACGCCCGTAATATGAAGATGGCCAATGGTGGCTTCGATCCGGCCTTCAACGTCCAGTTCGCAACCGATGCTGACTCGCGAGTAATAGTCGCTGTCGATGTTATCAACTCGGGAACTGACAGTGGCCAAATGGCACCAATGCACGAGAAAGTGTGCTCAACTTACGACAAGACACCCAAGACGCAATTGGTCGATTCCGCTTACGCAACCAAGGGCGATGTTAAGACCGTGGAGTCTAAAGGGACCGAAGTCGTCTCCACGATCCCCCGTGGATCGGTATTGGAAAGCAAAGGCAAAGATCCTCACGCGCAGCAACCTGGCGAAAGCGACGAATACACAGCGTTTCGCGCGAGAATGGCCAAAGAGGAATACAAAGAGCTTTACAAGACGCGCCCGTCGGTTGCCGAATTTCCCAATGCGGACTGCCGCAATCGGAACCTTCGGCAATTCAAAGTTCGAGGACTGGTGAAGGTCAAAGCGGTAGCGCTATGGCATGCCGTGGCCTTTAACTTCACACGCATGGTAAACCTGGGGGCCTTGGCAAGCTAAGCAGTTGCAAGGCAACCGCTTGGTTGAGAAATAACACAACTCGAAGAGATGAGCATGATGGACACGAGCTAACTTGCTGGCCAACAATCCGACCCAGTAAGACTTTCAGCCGCCAATTCGAAAAAATTTCGTGGTTGGAATACCAAAAGAGTCCGTTGGTGAAAAAACTTCACAGCCTAGCTGCGTGACGGGCTGTTGAAATAGTAACCCGCCGCGCGAGCAAGGAAAGATAACCTCCGCTACAAGGCAATTAAGGATGCTACCTCCGCGCTAAAATTCAAATTGCGATTAAATCAACAGCCCGTCACGCCGCGGGTTGCGATTTTAACAAGCCGGTGAACAGGATGGCTGGTCGCTGCTTCAAGTTGATTTGGACACCTTTTCCCGGGCAACGGCATATAGGAGGCCTCAAGCCGTCAGCACGCGATCTATTTGGCTAGTCCAACGAGTTCGCCAAAACTTTCATCTTTGAAATGCGTCGAACCGCCAACCCTAAATTCTGTGCCGAACAGTATTGGGGCTATCCTGCTGCTTAGCTAGCTAGGGCGGAGAACTTTGCAGCGGATGTCGTCTTGCCCGTGACAGTACAGTAACTTCGCATGGGGTTGGGCAATTTCGGAAAAATGTTGTTCTACCAGATGCATATGACTGGGCCACGCGTAGGTAAAATAGATGTCCGCCATGTCGCGGCGTTTGAGGTAGTCTCCTTGCTCAATGCGACTTTTCAGGCCCTGCGAGGTCAGTAGATCGTGCGAGGCCGTTACTAGGTCTGGGGAAAGTTCAATCCCGAGAGCTTCGAATCCGAGCAATTCTGCTAGGCCTGTCGCGATTCCAAATCCACTGCCATATTCACAAAACCTGCCTCGGGGCTGCGCGTCGAGGAAATCCCAGAACATCTCGTAGTTGCAGGGAACGAAATCAAATACGTCGACTGTTCGGAATCGCGACCTTCCCTCGCTCAACAGTTGTAGGGCCGCACTCGATAGCTCGCGGCCGCTTCCCTTGATTTCTAAATCCATCAGTGGTTCTTCGTTGTCGTCTACCGCGTGATCCTGGTTTACCGGGCTTGGTGTGGATTGAGCTGAGGAGGAGAGAGGCTTGTTGCCAACAGTTGGCCGCGATAGGTCAGGCCGGTCTTCTTGCGATGGCTGGTCCTTAGTTTCGCGCATTGGCATGTTTGAGCTCCCGGAAAATGTTACTAGTGGATTTCAGTATTATCATAACGCATGCATGCTACGACATTTTGTAGCGTGAAAACGGAGCATACCAGCCAACCCACAATCCGACTGAGGGTAGCTTAGACTACGCTCTACCCGTTGAGCCCAGCCAGGTTCCATGCAATTCTACTGGATCGCGGTAGCAACCTGGTGGGCCATGATGTGGCGGACACGAATGTGCAGTATTGCACTGCCATTCAAGGGAAAAGCCTGGCTCATTCAACTTCCAATGACGCGTTCCTGTTTCCAATGCATTCCACTTTCAATCTCGTTGGAACGTCGCTGGGGGCGAACTTGTATGGCTTGGCTGCCTCGTTTCTCGATCAGATGTCGAACGAGAGGCATGGTCTCACCACCGAACAAGCGTTCCACGAAATCGTTTACCGTTTTGCGAAGAACCGTTCGTGGCTTGGTACGAGCGGCAAAGATGCGCACTCGAGGAGGAACTCCGGCGCGCAATCGATGTGGGCGTGATTGGCTCAGGCCGATTTAGGGCAAGTCTTCTAGATCTTTGGGGGCGACGGGAGTGGCATTGAACGGCGAAGCTTTGTGAGGATCAGACCGCCAGATGATGTAAGAGTAAACGACCAGCGCGACTGACGACACGAGCATGGTGATTAGGAAAGCCCATAGAGCGATCGTCGATTTGGTGCATCCGAGCACAATCATCAGTGCGCCCTGAAATAGAAACAGCCAGCCGCCGATTCGATGGGTCTTCTTCCACGATTGATGGCTAGACAGTGTCCAGGGAGTGCGAATGCCTACGAACCCGTTGGGCCGGAGCTTGCCCATGATCCTACCGAGCAGAATGAATAAGCCGCCTACCGCCAATCCCACCAGTAGGCCAACGTCGACGTTGAATCCAAACGCAGCCAATTGCGTAACAGCATAGATCGCGACAAGAAACAACAAGGTGAGTAGTCGAACGAAGCCATAGGTTTCATCGAACGATGGGTGGTTCGCTTTACTCGGATCCAACTTGGGTAAAACGAGTAGTAGCAGGTGGAGGCCTAGGGCGATGAGCGGCAGTAGGAGTAGTCCTTCAATTCGTCCGCCATATCGGTCGACTTTCCCTGCAAGATTCCAGTGGACTGGCATCGAATCGGGAGCTGCTTGCCAGGCTGCGGAAGCGTATAGAAACATGGAGGCGATGATGGCCAGCATCCAAGATTCGCGTTTCCAGTGAATTCGAAATGTCATGTTTCAGTCGCTCACCTGTAACTAGGTAGATCGATAAGGGGTGCCGAAGTCTGTTCGCTGGTGAAGAATCCGTCTTGTAATTTATTTCGAGATTTCGCAGCAGTGAAATGAAGGGGCACCTGTAGTGTATCGGATCGGGGCAGTGGTTCCGTGGCCGCGCGCCGGCGAGTGTTGGATGCCTTTCCTGGGACATCAGTGGCATTCCACTCCCAAGGGTGAGTAGGGCAGCCTCGATACGCAAGCGGCACGGTATTGAGGAGGAGGGGCTAGTACTGCCGGCTTGGCCGCCGAAACGATTTAGAAACAAATCTGTGTGCATATATGTCGGTGCGGTGAGCAAGAGTTTGATAAACTAGAGGCCCGCTTGTGCGTGCCTATATTTCTGTTCTGCGAGAACCCTTTCGGATTCTCCGTTGCTCGGGAAGCTCAGAGCACGCATTTCCCCCGCCTGTTGAAAAACATCCTTCCAGAAGATAGTGAGCCCTTGATGATGCTCCAGCGATTACTTCTGACGACATTGTTCGTCTTCTTTCTGACCGATTCCGTGGTTCAAGCTGAGGGTGGCCTGAGCGAGGAAACGCCGGGCGTCTGGCCGATCGAGCGTTTGAAGTCGGAAATTCCCAGCTATCGAATCGAAGATCCCACGGCGAAGATCCAGTCGTTGATCTACGAGGGAGAGAGGGTGGACGGCCAAGCGACGGAGGTCTTTGCCTTTTATGCATCGCCCAAGACTTTGGGGATAAGTACCAGTGATGAAAAATTCCCTGGCATCGTACTGCTCCATGGAGGTGGCGGAACGGCCTTCGCCGATTGGGCTTGGATGTGGGCCAATCGTGGATACGCTGCGATAGCCATGGATCTTGGCGGTCGTCGACCTCCCAGCCCTCAATTCGATGATGCTGGAAACCTAGAGCCATACGCGGGGCACAGCAAAGCCACTCGAATTAAGCTGCAGAAAGGTGGCATTGCCGATGGCCATGCCGGAAAGTTTGACAGCATCGGTGGGAGAATCGACAACGATTGGCCCTACCATGCTGTCGCCAATACGATGCGAGCTCACACTTTGATACGCAGTTTTCCGGAAGTGGATGCCGAGCGAACGGCGGTGACAGGAATTAGCTGGGGAGGCTATACGACTTGCATAACTGCGTCGCTCGATGATCGATTCAAAGCTGCCGTTCCCGTGTACGGATGTGGATTCTTGCATGAAGGAGAATCGGTTCAAAAGCCTTCCATTGATCGGCTTGGCGATCGCCGGGATGCCTGGGTCGCCGCCTACGATCCAGGGAGTCACTTAGGGAAATGCACGGTGCCGATGCTGTGGGTCAACGGAACGCACGACATTGTCTATGTGCTTGATAGCTATGCCAAGTCTTATGTCAAAGTTCAGGGACCGCGCACGATTCGCATCGAGCCGCGCATGAGTCACAGTCATGTGTCGGGCTGGAATCCGCCTGAAATTCAGATCTTTATTGATTCCGTTTTGAAAGGGACAACCCCGCTGGCAACCGTTGGCCGCATGCACATCAGCGACAGTGGGACGGTGACGGTCCCCTTTCAATCCGAAACGAAAATCATCCGCTCCGCGTTGCTTTTCACCACAGATACGGGACTTCGGTCCGATCGGGAGTGGGAGACGGTCGAGGGAGAGGTTGGGGATGGGAAGGTTACTGTGGCGGGCTTGCCTCTCGAAGCCAATACCTGGCTAGTGACGCTTGTCGACGAACGAGGCGCCCTGGTCTCTACGGAAGTAGGATTTCGTTGAACCACTTGTCCTGGCAACACCAACCCAATTAAGCAGCATGAACATCTCAGCATTACTCCCCTGCATTCCATTACTGCTGATTGTGGCCGGGGCAATCCGCGCCCAAGAGGCCGAGGTTTGGCTGGATTCCCGCGTCTCCCCACTGCCCACGGAGATGCTGGGGCCTTTCGTGCATGTTTCCGACGGCCAGGTGTTGGCCATCAGTGGTAATGCCACTTTCCTTAGCGAAGATGGAGGGCATTCTTGGTCTGAGCCGCGGCCGCTGGACGGCGCAACTGAGAAAAATATCAAGGTTAGTAATGAACGCGCTATGATCCGAACTGCAGACGGCACGATCATCGCTGCTTTTATGAATCTGAATGAGCGCAACTGGACTTGGAGTGATGCCATTCATGACGCGCCGCATGCCAGTCTACCGACTTGGGTGATGCGCAGTGAGGATGATGGAGAGACGTGGGGGCATGTAACGAAGTTGCACGATGAATGGTCTGGCGCAGTGCGCGACATGATTCAGACGAAGGAGGGCCGCATTATCTTCACCGCGATGAAGATGCAGCACGATCCCGGGCGGCACGCTGTGTTGACCTATTCATCCACCGACGATGGCAAAACCTGGAAGGCAAGCAACCTGATCGACCTTGGCGGACAAGGCCATCATGGCGGAGTAACCGAGCCCACCTTGACGGAATTGCCTGATGGCCGATTGTGGATGTTGATTCGGACGAATTGGGGCGAGTTCTGGTCGGCCTATTCTCACGATGGCGGCCGCTTTTGGCGCGTTATTCAACCTTCAGGAATCGCTGCCAGCAGTTCGCCCGGACTGTTGCAACGCCTGCAAAGTGGGCGCTTGCTTTTGGTTTGGAACCGACCGTTTCCTGAGGGACAATCCGAATGGGAGATGAGCGGCGGAGACGGATTGTGGTCAGATACGCCCGTGAGCAATTATCGAGAGGAACTGTCGTTGGCGTTGTCGGACGATGATGGCACAACTTGGTCGGAACCGATCGTAGTTGCGCGGTGTACGCTTCCGGCCGCTTCCAAAAAGAGGCGGTGGCTGGCGTATCCCTACCTCTTCGAATACCAGCCAGGCGAACTTTGGCTGACAACGATGCAGGGGAATGTGCGCGTTCGATTGAACGAGAAAGATTTGGTTAGATAACGCGAGCTGGGGAGATCATACCGACGATGCCTCAACGTCCATCTCCGCGATTGTGCGGCAGCGGTTCGCCAGCTTGCCAAGGCGGAGGGTGTACCGTTGGTGGATGTCGATCACCTGTTTTAGGCGCGGGAAATCAGACTGGGCGAGCGGTCAGCAATCTCTTGCTCGATGGTGTGCATCCCAAAGAGTGGGGCCGCCAGTTGAACGCCGAGCGCTTGCTTGCCGAGTTGGAGCGATTTCGGGTTCACGCTGCCATTGCAATCGAGCAAGGAGTGAGGCCTTTATCAGGTACATTACGAGGAAGTAAGGTCGGTCCCCCCCTGCCCTCTCGCCCCAGGGCGTTTCCCCCACCTTTGAACCGGTTTCTCTTAGTCGTTTGCACGCAGCTATTGTCAGTCAGCGAAACGGCACTCGTAATCCAAACACCCGCCCAAGTGTGCTGTTCTAGGGACCGAGCATGAGTAGGGTCGGTTGGTTTCGTGCAATTAAATGCATGGGATTGTGGGAAAAGGATGCCGAGGCCCCTTTGGCAGAGTGCTGCTGGAGAGTGAAGGGAGTTGCGAGTCGGTTCACCACCACTCTGCGAAGTCGAAGTGGCAATCGTCACAGGGCTCGTGCGGCGAATCGTACTGCAAATGGAGAGGGATTGGGCTGGGGGGAGTAACGGACGGTCAAGGCGCGAAGTACAATAGATCGCTTGAGCCGTGAATTGGAGGGATGAACCTCCCAGAGTGTGAGTGTCCCGCCTGTCTCGCCCCCTTCCTGACTAATCGCACTATGAATACTCGATTTACCACATTTACGCTGTTGAGCGTTTTGGTTTTGGTGGGCTGCCCCGCGGCAAAATCCCCCCAGCCTGAATCCGCGGCGAAGTCCCTTGAAACGCTCGACGCAGAGGTGCTTACTCTTGAGTTGAGCCCATGGCCTCAAACGGTTCGCAGCCAAGGGAGTTTGTATGCCGACGAGCAATCGGTAGTGGGGGCAAAAGTGGCCGGTCGCGTTGCCAAGGTGCATGGCGATGTTGGGGATGTGTTGAACCTGGGAGACCCGCTGGTTACCCTCGATCAAGAAGATTTTCGCTTGCAGGTCCAAATCGCCGAGGCGCAGCTTTTGCAATCGCGGTCGTCGGTCGGATTGCTTGAAGGGGACCCGATCGAAAAATTGGATCCTGTCAACGCGCCACCCGTCCGGCAGGAGCGTGCGCTGTGGGAAGAGGCGCAAAGCAGTTTAAAGCGTTTTACTTCGGTCACCAGTTCGAATGCAATCTCGCAGCGGGAGATTGACATCGCCGCTGCTGCAGAGCGAGTTGCCGAGGCACGTTATGCTGCGGCCGTCAACGGTGTTCGCGAGAAAATTGCCTTGATCCAGGTGAATCAAGTTCAGTTGGCTGTCGCGCGAGAGAGATTCAAGGACACCGTCATTAGCAGCCCCATGGATGGATTTGTCCTGAACCGCCTCGTAGCTCCAGGAACCTACGTGTCGGTTGGCCAGTCGGTGGCGACAATCGTACGCACCAATCCCCTCCGCTTCCGCGGCACGGTCCCTGAACGCTACTCGCAATCGATAGCCATCGGGCAGAGTGTAACTCTGAAGATTGAATCGCTGGCGGAACCTCGCGAAGCGAAGATTTCGCGGGTTAGTCCGGCGCTGGATCAACAGAGCCGAGCACTCACATTCGAAGCCTTGCTCGACAACACCGAACACACGCTGCGCGCCGGTCTGTTCGCCGAAGCGGATGTCGAGACCAATCCCGACGCGGTAGCACTGGTTGTGCCTGCGTCGGCAATTACTGAGTTTGCGGGAGCGACCAAGGCCTGGAAAATCGTCGATGGAGTGACGGTAGAGCAAGAGGTGCAAATCGGTTCGCGACGAGGTACCTTTTGGGAAGTCGTGCGAGGACTGTCGCCCGGCGACGCAATTCTGCTGGACGCCGAGCAGGGCCGCATTGCAAAAATCGATCCTGCGAGAATTTCTAACGCGGCAGTTTCCACCGCCGTTGCTCCTTAAAATCACCGATTGGATGCCTACCCCGATTCCTCTCCTGGAAGTGTTGCATTGTGTATTGGCTTGCCGAGGTTTGTGTAAAGCGTCCGGTTTTTGCGTTGATGCTCATCACGGCGCTGGTGGTGGCTGGCGTCGTCGCCTTTCCACAACTGGGCGTGGATCGCTTTCCGAACCTTGATTTACCGCAGATTTACATCCGCACGACCTACGTGGGAGCGGCGGCAGAAGAAGTCGAATCGGAAGTCAGCTCGGTTCTAGAAGACGCGGTCGCTACGGTCGCTGGGATTGACGAATTGCGTTCGATCTCAGCGGATGGTCGCTCGTTCGTGATTATTACGGTGCAATTGGATCGTGACATTGACTCTGCGATCCAAGATGTTCGCGATGCGGTCGCCAGTATTTTAAATCGCTTGCCCTCCGGCATCGATCCGCCGATCATTCAGAAGCAGGACTTGGATTCTTCGCCCATTCTGACACTTGCCGTCTCCGGCCCTCGCTCGCCTCGCGAGTTGTATGTGTTGGCGGATCGCTACGTGAAAAATGTGATTGAGTCGGCGCGAGGTGTAGGGCAGGTGCAGATCGCGGGAGCGGCAGATCGTGCGATCCAAGTTGACATTGATGCCAACCGCTTAGCCGCCTACGGGATCTCGATTCTGCAAGTTCGCGATGCCTTAGCAAGGCAAAATGCAGAAGTGCCCGGAGGACGGATGGATGAAGGGCAGCGCGAACGTTCCGTGCGGACACTGGGACGCATTGCTGAATCGAGTGGTTTTTCGGACTTGGTTGTCGCCACGGTTGGCGATACGGCGATTCGTCTCGGCGATCTTGGGCAGGCGGCTGACGCGACCAAAGAGGTGCGGACGCTCGCACGGCTCAACGGGACACCCGCCGTGGTCTTGCAAGTCCAGCGACAGAGTGGTCAGAACACGGTTGCTGTGATTGAGGGAGTCAAGGCGGCGCTGCCCAGGTGTGACGCGTTATTGCCAGCAGATGTGCATGTTGAGATTATTCAGGATCAATCGCGGTATATCGTCGAAGCCTTGCATGAAATTGAGCGGCATTTGGTCTCGGGAAGCATTCTGGCTTGCCTGACGGTGTTGCTGTTCATGCGATCGTGGCGTTCCACGATCATCGCATCCGTCGCCATCCCTGCCTCAATCATTGCCACCTTTGCCTTCATGAAGTGGTTCGGGTTTACTCTGAATAATGTCACCATGCTGGCACTAGTGCTAATGGTCGGAGTCGTTATTGACGATGCGATCGTGGTGCTGGAGAACGTGTTTCGCTGTATCGAAGAGTTGGGGATGGAGCCAGCGGAAGCTGCCGTCAAAGGGACGAAAGAAATAGGGCTGGCGGTGCTGGCGACCACGCTCTCGCTGGTGATTGTCTTCCTACCCGTCTCCTTTCTTTCTAGTGTGACAGGACGTTTGCTATTTGAGTTTGGAATCACAGCGACCGTTGCCATCTTGATCTCGATGTTGATTAGCTTCTCGCTAACCCCCATGATGTGTAGCAAGCTACTGCGACCGGCCCCCAAGAGCGAGGCTGTATCCGCCCCCAGTTCTCGGCGTGGTTTGTACGGTTTAGTCGAAAGTTCCTATCTCAGGTTGCTCGCCGTTGCGCTGCGTTTCCGCTGGGCCGTCTTGGTATTGGTGGTCTTGGTGATCGCATCGAATTATCCGCTGAGCCAGTGGGTGCGCCGAGACTACGTTCCGCTGAATGTCGATGAATCGGAATTCGAAATCCGAGCTGAGGCAAGGCCCGGAGCTAGTATTCTGGCGATGCGGGAGACGATCGATCGTGTCGAAGCCATTTTGAACAGCGTCGAAGGGATCGAAACGGTCTTAGCGTCGGTAGGGACAAGCGGCTATGGCGATGTGAATCGCGCCCAAATTTATGTGCGATTGATGGATAGCAGCCTACGTACGTTTTCGTTGGGGCGATTGTGGGAAGGACTGCTCGCCGGCGACCCCCAAGCAGCATTTCGCGATAATTTTAGTCAGCGCGACAAGATGGGAGAGGTCCGCAAGAAGCTTGGGAAGCTCGACGACGTGCGGATCTCCGTTCGCAATTTGACCTCCTTGCGGCAGGGAGCTCCGGTCGATATCGATTTTGCGATCACGGGGCCAGATGCTGAACAGTTGCTCGAGTTTAGTGAAAAGTTGCGCAAGAAGGCCGAGACAATTCCAGGAATCGTGGATGTCTACTCTACGCTGCAGATCGATAACCCCGAGTTGCTGGTGTCGATCGATCGCGAGCGTGCAGCTGCGCTGGGCGTTGAAGTTCGCGAAATTGCGGAAACATTGCAGGTCGCTGTGGGCGGTGATGACCGTGTTTCGCGGTACCTAGATCGATCCGCGGGGGATGCCTATGACGTCGAATTGCGTTTGATTGGGTTGGACCGTCACGATATCCCTTCGATCTCGCAGTTGTACGTTCGCACCAATCCAATTGCCAGGACCAACACTTCGGGGCAAGCGGCCTCAATGGCTTCAGAGCGCGGCGTACCATCGTTGACTAGGATCGATAATGTCGTCAATTTTGAAGTCAATACCGCAGCGTCGCGAATCGATCGACTCAGCCGTTCTCGCATGGTTGCGGTTCGCGCGAATGTGGCCGCCGGGTATGCACTGGGCGATCGGACCGAGGCGATGAAGCAAGCGGCGCAAGAGATTGGATTTCCGCCTGGGTTTAGTGGCGAGGCGCTCGGTGGTGGCCGGGAGTTGGAGCGTACGATCAGCGACTTTGGCTGGACCTTTCTCATGTCGTTTGTGTTTATGTACATCGTTTTAGCAGCCCAGTACGAAAATTTGGTCTATCCGCTGATCATCTTGCTGTCCTTGCCACTGGCGGTTCCGTTCGGCTTGCTCAGTTTGTACTGGGGGGGGGAGACCCTAAATCTCTATTCTGCGCTTGGAATCCTGGTGCTGTTTGGCGTGGTCAAGAAGGCGGCGATCTTGCAGGTGGACCATACCAACGCCTTGCGTTCCCAGGGGCTTGAGCGGCACGTCGCGATTATGCAAGCCAATCGCGACCGCCTTCGACCGATTTTGATGACGACCCTTTCGTTTGTCGCCGGACTGTTGCCGTTGTTGATCGCAACGGGGCCCGGTGCCGAAGAACGCCGCTCGATCGCTGTGTTGGCAGCTGGTGGCCAGACTCTCTCACTCGTTCTGACCCTCATTGCCATTCCCGTACTTTACACCTTCTTTGATGACTTCGCCGTGCTTGTAAAAAACCTTGTATCGCGTTGCATGCTTCCGCGCAAGTAAAGCCGCTCTCAACTCAATTCGGTTAAAGTTCATAAAAGTAGGCAACGTTCGACCTGAGGCTTCGATAACCCTTTCTGTACGGCTTGTTGGTTGAATCTCATTTACGGTTTCAACCCAAGCATCGGAGCGCGACTCACGCTTTTGCAGCAACGACGCTAGACTCGGCTTCACGGCGGGTTCCCGGATCCACCAGCCACCATAGGGCGGGGGCGCAAATCGACGAGTCGCGTAGCGCAAGTTCATTCTCTACAGGGAGCGAGTGTCATGTCACAAATCATGGGTTCGGTGGGAAGCTATCAAAGCGGTGCCAAGAACTTCAAGGCGGACGTGGAGACGGTGCAACGCATGCTCCAGGCCGCTTCGCAGAAACTTCGAAAACCCCAATTCGACCCCAACGGAATCGATGGGCTGATCAATCGAATCGCAGAACGCTCGGGAACCGTCAAAGCCATCAGCAACTTCCAGAAAGAGCAAGTGCGAATGACGCGCCCCGACCAGCGGGTCGACGTCAATGGGCAGACTTGGAAGGCACTGGTTCAAACGGTTGGCTCCGTACCAGCGCCACGGCCCAAACCGGTCGTATCGCAAGTTACTTTGACAGTATCTCACGGAGGATTGGTACCTACCGGAACGACTCGCATGGACGGCAAACCTGTGGGGACGTATCAGGGACCCTATGAGTCTTCCTTTGTGCTGACGGGGGGGCTCGTCGGTACTTTTCGCGGATCGATTTGGCCTAACAACATGACGGTCAAAGGGTATGTGGTCGACGGTATCTACCCATTGCACATCGGGTTTCACAAGGGAGGCACAGCGGCCAAACAGACGGCGTCGGATCTGGTGGTCAGGACTAGCGGGATTCGCGCGGGGTTGCTGGTGAACGCTCGCAGCGGCGTGACGGTTAAAAGTGACAATCCCGCGAAGACCCTTTCGCATGGAATCAATGTGCATAACGGTCTGAGTAGCGGTAACCGCTCCTCGGACGGTTGCCTGAATTTACCTACCGAAGACTGGAAGCGGTTTATCAAACTTTTTCTGGATGCCTATCCTGACATCAATGATTGGCACACGTTAGGAACGAACACCGGCAAGAAGATCGGTTCGCTAGTTATCCAGAAGTAGTGTTGCTGCGGCGGCACAGGTTGACCGTTCAAACCACGCACCTGTGCTGGTGCGCCGCGCCGTCAAGCCCTCACACGGCCACGCCGAGCTGGTATGCTTGGCTAGCGAGCTGCAGTGGCCTACAGCGGCGTGTGGGGAACGAATGCAGCTGGCCCGCCCGCCAGGGAGTGAATGAGTAGAGTTGCTGCATCCTGCCTCTGATGAAATTTGAATTGAAAAAGTCAATTGAAAGCAAGCGAAGCTGGTTTCCCTGGTTGGGGGTGGCTCTGATTGCGTCGCTGGCTACCGCCTATTGGCTGTATCCGGGTGTCGCTGTCGATGTGCAACATCGCCAAATGGAAGTTGCTGGTCTGGTTCGAGAATATCGCTACGTCCTTCCTCACGCCATCGCTGGAAAAACGGGCTTGCCGCTCGTCGTTGCATTGCATGGTGCGTTGGATACGACGGATGAAATGGCGGAGTACACGCAACTAGATCGATTGGCTGCAGAGAAGCGGTTTCTACTTGTGTATTTGCAGGGCCGACATTTAAATTGGCCACCGAACATTCCCGAGGAGAATCCCGATGTCGCAGCGCCCGATTTGCTTTTCTTTGATGCGCTATGCAACCAATTGGTAGAGTCGGACGGCGTAGATCGGAATCGCATCTACGTGGTGGGGGTTTCTCAAGGAGGGGCGATGTGCAATCTGTTGGTGGCACGGCGGAGTGAGCGGATTGCGGCCGCTGTTTGCAATTGCGGTTGGATGCCCAAACCTCTCGACGAACAACCGCTGACAACGCTCCATAAATGCCCCATGCTGTTTCTGGTGGGCTCTCGCGACACTCAAGTTCCCCCAGCAGTCGTTCAAGCAGCTTGTGATGTGTTCGACCGAGCCCAGCACCCCGTTGTGTTTCAAATTCTCGAAGGTGCTCCTCATGGCTGGAATTTTGAGTTCGGCGTGAACCAAATTGTCGGAGAATTTCTGAGTGACCAACAGCTCCCAACGCAGTGAGTTCTTGGACTAGTGAGCAGCCTGGTGAACTTGCTCAACGAACTCATCGAGCTTCGCTAAGTAATCTGGGCTCATCCAGTTGTTATGGCCCGCTCCTCGCACCGCAATCCAGCTTCTGGGTACGGTCGGTGCCTGCTTCTGGGCAGCTTGAAACAGTCGATGCCCATTGGAGATTGGAATGGTCCGATCGGCGGTTCCGTGGCTCTGCAACAGTGGTCCGTGGTAGTTTGCAAGTTTTTCGAGTGAATCCAGTTGATCGACTGGGACGACCCATGAGTATTGGGGGAAATGGATCTCAGCAATCTCGCGCAACGAGGTAAAGGTACTTTGAAGAATCAGCCCTCGAGGCGCGGTTTCAGCGGCCAAATGGATGGCGAATGCCCCGCCCAGGGAGTCACCCATTATCAAGATTTCAGAAGCGGGAATGTTAGCGAGTTCGCAAAGCCGTTGCTGCGCGGCGCGCGCGTCTGCCAAGGCTCCAGCAACGGTGGCCACGCCCTCACTCTTGCCATATCCGCGATAGTCAAGAATAAACGTTGAAACTCGCAATTCAGCTTGCAAGTGCTTAAGCCAGGCCGCGCGGGAGGCCACGTGACCAGCATTCCCGTGAAGTAGCAAGATGTTGGCCCGTGGATTGGGGCAGGGGCAATACCAACCATGCAGCTTGGTTCCATCGGCGGAGTAGAGCTCTTCGTCGGTGAATTCTAATCCACGGGGAGTCCAATTTCCCTGCGGAAATTTAGCGGGTTGGAAGAGGAGAGCTTCGACAAGTGTTGGAGTGCTGGAGGCGGTCGACTCTGCCGACTGTCGCTCGACCTGCTCCTGTGCCACAGCGACCGAAGCGAGACCAAGGGACAGTGTATAGCACGCACTTACAATCCAGTTCACCATGGCTCTCCTCGTGTGTTTTCGTAGCACCCTCAATACTTAGGCCGTTATTCTGCCAGCAAAGCTGATTCGGTGGTCCTGGAACCGGTTAGTTCTGGAATTTTGCATTGCCTGGCGGAATACCCTATGATGCAAGTGGTGACTGGCGTTCCAGCAGCACTACTTTTCATCTTAAATCCTATCACAAGGAATTATGTTATGCCCATGATTCTGGTAGCAGACGATTCAGAGCTGGACAGGATGGTTATCCAAGAGATGCTCAAGAAAGAGCCGCTCGACTGGCTGGTGGAAGTTGTGGGGTCGGCGGAAGAGGCGATTGCCTTGATGCGTGAAATGGCGTTTGATCTCGTCGTGACCGACGTGCTGATGCCTGGGATGTCAGGAATTGATCTACTCAATCATGTGCATCGCCAACCCTGTCGAGTGCCCGTGATTGTTATCTCCGGGCAGGATGACAAATCCTCCGCAGTCGAAGCCTTACGGCAAGGTGCGGCTAGCTACGTTCCCAAAAGCGAGCTCGGTTCTCGACTGGGGGAAACGGTAAAGCAGGTCCTGGACGCGGCTCGTTCGGAACAGGGGTATCAAAATCTTATTGGATGTGCCAATGAGATGCGGTACCAATTCACGTTTGAGAACGATTCCAATTTAATTCAGCCGTTTATCCGATTGATGCAACAAATGGCTGGAGGCATGGGATTGCTTTGTCCCGAGGCGCTAACACGCTTCGGCATTGCAATCGACGAAGCCATGGTAAACGCGATGTGTCACGGAAATTTGGAACTCAGCCAGGATGAAATGGTGGAGGTGCGAAGTCAGTTGCACACAGGCGCGCGAATTGAAGTCATGGAGCAGCGGCGGCAGTCCCCGGAGTTCGTCGATCGCCGATTGCATGTCGCGGCCGGACTTTCCAAAGAGGGGATCAAAGTAACGATTCGCGACGACGGGGGCGGGTTTCCCGTATCCGATGCACAGCATTCGGGGGCCCATCGTGGCATTACTATCATCGAAAACTTAGTCGACAAGGCGAGCTACAACTCGAGTGGCAACGAATTGACTTTAGTCAAGTTGCGTGAAGTGTCGAAGTCAAGGCAGGCGGCGAAGCAACCTGCTTGATTGGGGCCGAGTCGCAGCACTCCAGAGCAGTGCTTCCTTGGACGTTCAGCGGAATTTTTGGCTGGCTTCCACAGCCATGACGTCGCAGCGTTCGTTCTCTGGATGACCACTGTGTCCTTTGACGTGGTGGTACGACAGGCTGTGTAGAGGGATCAAACGATCCAGCTCCTGCCAAAGCTCGACATTGGCCACCGGTTTACGCTTGCCCCCTTCCATACGGACCCACCCCTTCTTTTTCCAACCAGCCATCCAGCTCTGGAGACCTTGCAGGACGTAGTTGCTGTCGGAGTGAAGGTGTACTCGGCAGCTCTTTTTGAGCGCCTTGAGTCCCTCGATCACTGCTTGCAACTCCATGCGATTGTTGGTGGAATCGCGTTCACCTCCTGAGCCGGTGAGTTCCTTGCGTGTTTTCTTATCGCGCAAGACGAAAGCCCATCCACCTGGTCCAGGGTTCCCGCTGCAGGCACCGTCCGTATACAACTCCACTTCGCGAAGTTTAGTTGGATTGGGGGAGGTGTCTGGTTTACTCAAGAGTCGGTTCCTCGGGGAATGGCAAAATTGAACGAGTCCGCCGGTTTTAGCTAGAACGCAGCGCTTGGTCGAGATCTTCGATCAAATCTTGCGGATCTTCAAGCCCTACTGAGATGCGAATCAGACCATCCGTGATCCCTGCCTGTTGTCGCGCTGCAGCATCGTAGCTGGCGTGGGACATGGAGGCCGGTTGCTCAATCAGTGACTCCGCTGCACCGAGGCTTACCGCCAAGTGGAAGAGTTGTGTCGACTTGACAATCTGCTTGGTGGTTTCAAAGTCACCGATGGCCTCAAAGGTAATCATTCCTCCAAAGCCGCCGTCAAGCAACTGTTGGGCGCGCAAGTGGTCTGGGTGGGAGGGCAGGCCTGGGTAAAGAACGGAACGGACCATTGGATGTTTTTCGAGGTATTCAGCAATTTGAAGAGCCGAGCGGCTCGACTCGCGGACTCGCAGGTCTAGCGTCTTGATTCCCCGCGCGAGCAGGAAGGACTCAAAGGGAGAGAGGACAGCGCCCGTGGCATTCTGAATGTAATACAGTCGTTGGAGCAGTTCCGGTGACTGGACGGCCAACACTCCCGCCAAGCAGTCGCTATGGCCGCCTAGGTACTTGGTGCCCGAATGCATGACGATGTCGACGCCCAGTTCTAGTGGCCGGAGTAGCACCGGGGTGGCAAAGGTGTTATCGACTCCGACCAGCAGTTGGTGCTGATGTGCGATCTGGGTGATCGTCGGCAGGTCGGGGATGGACATGCAGGGATTTCCAATGCTCTCCAACCACAGCATTTTGGTGTTGGGACGCACCTCTCTGGAGATCGCCTGGGGGTCTTGAAGATCGACGAGAGTAACTTCGATGTTGGATGCTTTGCAAATCTTGTGGAACAAGCGGTAGCTGCCGCCATAGATGTCCATTCCAGCCAGGAGGTGGTCTCCTGCGGAGAGTAGCATCGTGGCGCAATGCGTGGCGGCCATACCTGAAGCAAAGGCGAGTGCACCACAGCCCCCTTCCAGGGATGCTAGAGTTTCTTGCACAGCGGATCGAGTAGGGTTGCCACTGCGCGAGTAGTCGAACGCGCCCCACTCCCCTGCCCCAGGTTGGACGAATGTCGTCGCCGGATGGATGGGTTGCACGACCGCTCCGGTTTGAGGGTCGGGGGCATTGCCGACGTGGATGGCGCGGGTGCGAAATTTCATCTCTCTAGAGCCTGTTGAAGGTCGTCGATTAAGTCTTGAGTGTTTTCAATGCCGCAAGCCAAGCGAATCATATTATCGGGAATGCCAAACTTCTTGCGGTTCTCCGGTGTTTGCTGGAAGTAGCTCATCACGAGCGGTTGTTCGATCAACGATTCCACACCACCTAGGCTTGGCCCAATACGGGCAAGCTTAACGCGATCCACGATGCTCGCCGTCTCACGCCAGTCGGCATCTTTGACGAGGAACGTAATCAGACCGCCGAAACCCTGCATTGTTTGCTTGGCAATTGCATGGGTGGGATGACTCGGAAGACCGGGGTAGTAGACGCGGTCGATTCGTGGGTGTTCTTCCAGAAACTCTGCAATGGCTTGGCCGTTTTCGTTGTGCCGTTGCATGCGAAGGGCAAAGGTTTTTAGCCCACGTTGGAGCAAGTACATGTTGTGCGGTGAGTTGATGCCGCCCATGATGCCGCGCAGATTGCGGACCGACTCCAGCTGTTCCTTGGAGCCACTAATGACGCCAGCCAGCAGGTCGTTGTGGCCCCCCAAGTATTTGGTGGCGGAGTGCAGGACGTAGTCGACTCCGAATTGAAGTGGTCGTACGTTGAAGGGAGTTGCCAGCGTGGCGTCGATCAGCGTTTCAACCTCACAGGATTTTCCAAGTGCAACGAACTGTTCCATATCGATGCAGGTTAGGTGCGGGTTGGTGGGAGATTCACTGACGAGCAGCTTGGTGCGCTCGTTGATGGCAGCTTCCATGGCTGCGTAATCCCCAGTTGGCACTTGGTGTGTCACTACTCCAAAACGTGATAGATGTTTAAAGCAGAATTCGCGGCTGCGGTGGTAGCACTGGTCAAAGAAGACAATCTCATCACCCGCACTCAGCTTGGCCATCAATAGCCCTACCATGGCAGACATGCCACTTGAGTAAATGACGGCATCTTCCGCACCGTCGAGGGCGGCTAACTTGCGTTCAACGACGCGTTCGTTCGGGTTGCCATAGCGACCGTACTCTTCGCGCTGCTCATTGTTTTCAATGAAGCGAATAATGGTATCGGTGTCTTCAAAGGTATAGGTTGAAGCGCACACGATCGAGTCGGTGATGGCATCCGATGGTTTGCAGCGTGCTTCTCCACCATGCACGCTGATGGTGGAGCTACCGGCGTGTTGCTCAAGCTTCGTGATTTTGCTCGCGAGCGGCGCGGCTGGACTGGCAGGGATGGTCGTAGAGTTGGAAGGCTTGGGGGTGGTGTTGGCCATAATTACGTAACCATTCTCCAGTCGCGACTAGGCATAAAAAAACCGCAGCATTCAGTTTGGGTGAGGGCTGCGGATTGCGTTGCGTCTTGTTCTGGAGAGGCTTATGGGGCCACATGCCTCAGGCATGTTCAAAGCATCTCGTTTGGCTCTTTAGCAGTTTAGGCTGCAAGCGGCCGCAAATCCCTCGTTAGGTTAGGATCCATGTTAGCTGTTGGAAAGCGAGGGAGCAAGGTTTCACGAAGTTCTATTTGGGTGAATCCCAGGGAAAGCGATAGGAAACGTGGTTTATCTCTCCTGGGTTGCCCAATCGCTTTAGGTTTTCAGGCCGGTCGATTCACTGCCTATTTTTGATTGGGGTCCACTATGGCTGCCGGCTGATTCTGCCCCGCGGCATTCAGCTGGTAGTTTCGGATGGGGCCGCCCCCTACATAAACCAACGCTCCGGTCTGGGGGCGATTGCTCGACTCGGCGGTTCGATTCCATGGGATTGCATAGGCTGCAAAGGTCCCATTGGTGGAATCGGTAACGTAAACCAGCGATGCACCAGGACGGGCACCGCCCGATGTAGCTTTAGTGACGGCTTGTCCGGTAACCATCATGTACTTGGAATTCTTGCCACCTCCCCCAAGGTTTCCGGTTACATTGGTAGCGAAGTGTGCGCCGAAGGTACCGCTTCGAGGGTAGTACACGAGGCATTGCAAATCGCCTGTAATGAAGTCTAAAAAGAAGACTCCTTCGGCATCTTCGCTGACGGCTCCCGTTGCCATGGCCATCGTGTCGCTCGAGGATGAGGCGGATGCCAGCAGTGGTGGAAGCGGTGTTACGGGCGTTTTCTGCCCATACCAAACGCCCGCTAGAAGCGCCACGCAGCTACATAGACTCGTCATTACAATCCTACCAATCCCACTCGCGAATCCACCAAATTGACGGGGTGGTGTCTCGGATTGAGACGAAGCGTCGTACTTGGGCATGGTAAAAAGTCCTTGGTTTGAAGGTATTTGAACATCGTCACCGATTCTCAAGTATACCTTGTGTTCGACCTCGGAGTCACCGGCATATTTGCCTGTTTTCAGGGAGGCAGCCGTGCCAGAGAGGCAATTTCAACCATTGGAGAGCAGCCCACATCATGAATAGCCGCATCGGTTTGGGGACTTGGGGATTGGGGGTGGTGTGCCTAGTGCTCGCCTTGCTGCAGCGATCCGTTGGGCAGGAGATTGAGCCAGCCCTAGTGCCGTCCGTTGCAGAGATCGCAGGGAAGTTGGCCGAGACAGAAGCGCGGTTGGCGAGGCTCAATTTTGTGGTGGACACTCGCCACACCGCCCGCTCGATGCAGCGGGGGGGAGCGGAGGAGGAGCCGGAAGCGAGGATTTTCATCGGTGGGCAAGTTGCCGGACCGCTGGTGCGAATTGTTTCCGATGTGCACTGGGAATTGCGCCGCGATGGCAGTCGTCGTTGCTTTTCCATCAGCGGTTCGCAAGCTGTCACCGAGGTTGTGGGTGAGCACTCGGCGCCGGAGTTTGTGTTTTTCTCCGTTTATGATCAACGACGTAAACGCGGTCGCTCGATCGCGAACTGGTTGAGGGAGCGTAGCGACCTGGTGCAAAAGGACTCTTCGGAAAACTATTTTAACTCCAACGGCTACCTGCAGCCGGATCGAATGCTGTGCGGCTATGGAGATAGTCGATACAGTGAATTGGTTTCGCAACGCAAGGCTCGAATCGTTGATCCGCAGGCTTGGGAACCGGGATCGGTAATCGTGCTCGAAACGGAACCGCGAATTGCGTCCAATCGCTCTTCGTTTTACCACCAGCTATTTGTCGATACGCAGCGATGGATTGTGATTCGCCTCAAGGCCTTTGGGAAGCTCGGTGATCGGCATCCCCCAGGCCTTGTGTCCCAGTGGGTTTTTAAGGACTTCCAGCGCGATGTGGCGCATGACGTTTGGTTGCCCCGCTATGCACACCATTGGGAATTTGCCTTTTCCACTGAACGGCAAGGAGCGTGTCGCTCTCGCGAGCACATCCAGTTTGTCCATTGGTCACTCGATGAAGAGCTTGAGGACGAGCGGTTCTCCATCGATTTTGACATGCGAGAGGTGCCAGTTCCCGAGCACTGAGTTTTGTGGAGGCGCTGTTCGCGCGAGTTCTAAGGGGGGAAAGTGCGGTGGCCCCTCCTGCGCCTGCTCCCTATTTTGAAAGCCGGTCGAGCGCATTGCGCGTGATGCGTACCACTGCTGGATCGTTCCCGGCTAGGCCGTGTGCCCAATCGGTGCTCCCGCAAGTTACGACGGTACCACCCCGTGTGTAAGTGCCCAGGACCGATGCGCCAATACGGTCGGCCGGAAAGCGATCGTACCACAGGCTGTCTCCAGGAGCCCAGCGAGCTGGACACGTTCCCAGGATCGTGAAGCCTTCCGGTGTGCCATCGCGGTGCGTGGGGAACGGCAAGCCATCGCGCCATTCCATTTCGCAACCATCGCACTCGTATCCTACGATCGTGTCGTTGCCACCGAAGGATTGCCCTCGCTCGAGCCGTGTTCCCTCGAGCAGCCAGTGGTCAGGGCGATGGACCGTGTAAGCGCCAGGACCGTCCATGAACTGCCCATGGCTGCGTTGGTAGCCTCCCCACAAGAACCCAACTCCAGTTAGCGAGTTTTCAGGACGGTCTACCAGATGGTGGCTCCAAGCAGTGCTGAGTAGGGCGTGATCGCCAGTGCGGTAGAGCGGGTCCATGTTGTAGGATTGTTTCCAGGAAGTGAGTGCCCGACCTTGGTCCTCGCTTCGAACTTGCCAACAGCAGGTGTTGCCACTGAAGAACGCAACGTTTCCTCCCCCTGCAATGTAGGCTTCTAGATGGTCGCGCATCGGGGCGGACCAGTATTCATCATGGCCGACACTGAGGATCAACTGGTAGTTTTCCAAGATCTCCGGATGGAATTCTAAGTCGCTATTGGCCGCATAGTCAAGGTTGTATCCATTCGCTTCGGCCCACTGCACGAAGGGCAGTTCCCACTTGCCAAACTGAGAGTGAATAGGACGATCGAACGAGACGCGATGCCCTTGGATTCCATCGCGGTCATGGTAGCCATACAGACTATGGCCGCCCCAATTGGTGTAAGCATTGTAGGTGTTGGTGGAGAGCTGCAACAAGATCTTGGACTGACTAGCAGACGGTGCTGCACGGACAATGAAGAATAGGCTGCCCGCTGCGGCCGCTTGATCGGGTTGTCGGCCATGAAGAGAGACCTCGTAGTAGCCGCTCTTCCAGTCTTGGGCAACCGTCAGGCGATGCGTGATGGTCCAATTGCAACCGTCGGACGACGCGCGATCGGGGATCGGCTGTGGACTGCAAGGAATGGCTGAGTGCCGGTACACTTCCTCGCGTTTGGCTCCCACGCGTTCCACAACCAAATCCACCTGTGGGCAACTCGATGAAAGTCGCAATTCCACCTCTTCTCCCGGGGCATAGCTCACCTGATTGGCGTAGCCTACGAGAAACGGGCTGGTGGGTTGGAGTTGCTCGGCTCGACAGTTCGAGGCTGGGAAAACTGAAAGCAGGCTTGTCAGCCCCAGGGAGGCCGTGAGCAGGAGGGTACATCGAGCGGTAGTGAAGGCAGGTTGTGGCATAGCAGTCGTCAGCGATTGGAAGGGCGGGAGGTGAAAGCCTGAGCGGCGGGGCTGAATGCAGTGCTTTATTGTAGAGTCTCGCGTGTGCGCGTGGGGAAATGAGTGCTCAAGTGTTGGGGATGGCCGTCACGGCCGAATCCATGTTTGGCAGCCCTGCAGACTTGGGCTATTGCTCAGGGGCGAGGTTGGCGAGTTGCTTGGCCAAGATTCCGACCTTTTTGCTACGGGACGGGCAACGAGGATTTGGACCAGCCGGAGGTGCAATAGCTGCTGACGGGGAGGTTGTAGAATGAAACGAGACCGCGTACAAAAGCCGCTCACCGTGAATATCTTGCGGATGAATCGATGCTGTTGCGCGATTGCCGTATGCCTCGTAACCTGCTTAGTAGCAATCACTTAGCGTTTTACCGAGCCTCCTCTGGACCGTTCCAGTACAAGCTGCCACTCGTATTTTACCTCGCCCCATTTCCGTCGAGCCGAACCTGCCATGTTAGAAAAATCACAACCGACAAGTGCAGCCATCGAATCCAAACGACGAACTCGCAAGTTCTGGTCACGATTAACAATTCTGGTGCGTCGCGTGCACCTCTACGCAGGCTTGTTCCTCCTGCCCTGGGTTTTCATGTACGGTGTGACTGGAGCGATGTACAACCATCAGACGCTCTTTCCGGAAGGGGATGTGCATACGATCTCATCCGACGTCGTAGCGAAGTTGCCGATTGCCGGTATCGCTGCGCCCGATGAGATTGCGCGCCAGGTGGTGGAAGCTTTGCAGGCGGCCGCGCCCGACGATTCGGTCGAGCTGGACACGTCGCACGCTGCGGAATTCACCAGCGACATTATCTTCGAAGTTCCCGCTGACGGCGATCGCCACGTGGTGCACATGGACCCGGTCGGAAAGGGCTCTTGGGTGGCCACGTATCCCAAGAACCCCGAGACACCTGTCGCTCTATTGAAGGATGTCCGCAACCTAAAACTCGCCGAAGATCCCTATGTTGCGGCCCGGAAGTCGGTGGCGGATATCTTAGGGGCAGCGGGCATTGAAGCAGAGTCTGCGCCGAAGTCGGTGGGGTGGTCCAAGTTGAATTTCTTAGCCAACGTCAATGGCGAGCAGGCCAAGGTAACCTACGTGCTGCGCGATGGTCATGTGGATGTCACGCGCTACGCTGGGGAAGATGGCATGACGCTCCGCGCGTTCCTGTTGCGTCTCCACACCTCTCATGGCACCACGCCTCATTGGAATGGACGCATGTTCTGGTCCCTGATCGTCGACATTATGGCCATCGCCATGGTGTCTTGGGGAGTGACTGGTTTGATCATGTGGTGGACCATTAAACGCACTCGCCGCGTGGGGAGTGTCGTCATGCTCTTGAGTGTGGCGACAGCGGCAGCGTTCTTTTTCGCGATGGAGCACTTTTACGCCACCACCACGCTCTAGCGCCTCTAGCAAAAAAGGGGGGTAGAGGCTGAGGGGAAGCCTGGGTTGCTGGGCAGGTGAGGGTCAGGCGATCACTTCTTGGATGGGAGAGACATGTTCTACCCCAACGAGCTTTTGATCGAGTCCACTGTAGAAGTAGCTCAGGTGATTGGGGTCGAGCCCCAATTGCTGCAGGATGGTGGCATGCAAACGCTTGACATGCATGGGTTTTTCCACGGCTGTCGAGCCTAGTTCGTCGGTGGCTCCCACAGTGACTCCGCCCTTGATGCCGCCGCCGGCCATCCACATGGTGAATCCAAAGGAATTGTGATCGCGGCCAGACCCTTCGGCGTACTCGGCGGTCGGCTGTCTGCCGAATTCGCCCCCCCATACGACCAGCGTGGAATCCAGCAGGCCTCGACGCTTCAAGTCCTGCAGGAGCGCTGCAACGGGTTGATCAGTGGCGCCGGCATGCTTGTTGTGATTTTTCTCGAGATCTCCGTGTGCGTCCCAGTTGTCATCGTTGTGGGCGCCACCACTGTAGAGTTGGACACACCGTACGCCACGTTCGACCAAGCGGCGCGCGATAATGCAGCGACGACCAAAATCCTCAGTCTTGGGATTGTTGACCCCGTAGAGTTCGAGTGTTTCGGTATCTTCGGTACTCATGTCGACTGCCTCGGGCGCATGTTCTTGCATCTTGTAGGCAAGTTCGTAACTGGAGATCCGAGCAGCGAGTGCATCATTTTCTCGTTGGTGCTGGGCGTGTCGGCCATTGATGGCAGCAATGGAGTCCAGCATTTCACGCTGCACATCACGGGTAGTCCCCTCAGGGACTTGGAGGTCGAGGATTGGATTGCCTTTACTGCGCAAGACAGTTCCTTGGTAGGTCGCAGGCATATAGCCACTGGACCAATTCTTCGCGCCACTGATGGGGCCGCCGGTGGGGTCGAGCATCACGACAAAGCCGGGAAGGTTTTCGTTGACGGATCCGAGGCCGTAATTGACCCATGATCCGAGCGCAGGGGCACCGCTGAGGATCTTGCCGGAGTTCATCATCAGCATGGCAGACCCGTGGATGGGAGAGTCCGCGGTCATCGAGCTCAGGAACGCGATGTCATCGACGTGCTGCGCCACGTTGGGGAACAGGTCGCTCACCCATTTGCCACATTCGCCGTACTGTTTGAATTTCCAACGTGGTTCGACGATGCGTCCGCCATCGCGGTGTCCACCACGTCCAAAGGTGGACACGTTGACCGTCTTGCCATCCATGCCGATCATGTTCGGCTTGTAGTCGAAGGTATCGATGTGGCTCGGTCCGCCGTACATGAACAGGAAGATGATGCTCTTGGCTTTGGGCGCGAAATGCGGCGGCTTGGCGGCGAGCGGATTGCTGCTCGGAGAAGCTGCGGCAGCAGTCGAACTAAAAAAACCGTCGCGTCCCAGCATCGAACTAAGGGCGACCGAACCGAATCCAGCTCCAGTTTGCCACAGAAATTCGCGTCGTACTCGGCCGCAGAATGAACCTTTGGGTGCTTGTTTCATCTGTCATACTCCCAGACTGGCTAAACTTAGTCGAGATAAAAGAATTCATTGAGATTGAGGGTGACGAGGCACATGGCGTGTCGCGCGGCGTGATCGTCTAATTCGTATTGGGTTTTCAAGCGAGCAACTAAGTCCAGCAATTCGGCTACATCGATTTCCTGCGCCGGCTTGCTGAGCGCCAGTTCCAGGCACCGTTTCGCTTGCTGTCGGAGGTCGTTGCCCACTTCGGCTTCGACGCGTTTCAGAAAATACTCGGCTTGTTGCTGCATCCAGTCGCTGTTGAGCATGGAGAGGGCTTGCCCGGGTTGCGTCGTTAGAAAGCGGGCTTCGCAACTAATATCGGTCTCTGGGAAATCGAAAGCGGACAGCATTGGGACCGGTAGCGAGCGTTTGACATGCACGTAAATACTTCGCCGGCTTTGCTCTGCGGCGCTGGATTGCCCCCAGCCCTTACCGGGCTGCGACTGGCTTGCCAGCACCTCCGCAGATAGTTCTGGATACATGCTTTCCCCGAATCGCACTGCGTTCAATTGTCCGGTAACGGTGAGCACCGAATCGCGGATTTGTTCCGCACTTAAGCGGCGCAAGTTTTGGTGGCAGAATAAATCATTGCCTGGGTCTTGAGCCTCAAGTTCGTCGGTGGGTTGGGTTCGCAGGCGATAGGTGCTCGATTGCAGGATCATGCGATGAATGTTCTTCAGCTGCCAGTTGTTGCGGATGAGTTCCGTGGCAAGAAAATCGAGCAGCTCGGGGTGTGTCGGTGGATCTCCCATGAGACCAAAATTGTTGGGTGAACGGACGATGCCACGTCCGAAGTAATGAAGCCAAATCCGATTAACGATCACGCGAGCGGTCATCCAGTTGTCGTCGGAAGCGATCCAATCGGCCAGCACGCGTCGCCGGCCAGCAGATTTGGCATCGGCAGGAGGTTCTGGGATTTGAGGGGCGCCGCCACCGATAAGCTTGGGAAAGGTCAGGTCGACGGGGTCGCCAGGAGCATGGGGGCTACCGCGGAGTTGTACGAAGGTTTGTTCGGGATGAGCATTCAGCACGGCCAGCCCCAAAACCGTTTCCCGAGGTGGGAGGTTCTGAAGTTGCTTCCCTATTTCACGGACTTCCTGCTTGAGCGACTGGTACGTATCCCAGGTCTCCGCGTCCACGAATTGCTGCATGCGTTCCTTGAGCACCTGGCGACGACCAGCTCCCTCGGTGGCGCGTTGTTCGGTAGCGGTCATCTTCTGAATCGCAGCTTGCTCAATTTTTCGCGTTTCTTGTTCCATAGTGCGTTTGCGAGATTCGAGTACATCGTATTGCTCGCCGACGTCCGCGTTGATGTCGATCTGATTGTTCGTCGTTAGGTCGCCTCGCTCCGCATACTCGGTCACGTCGCGCATGAAAGCGACCATGCTGTAGTAGTCTTTTTGCAGCAAGGGGTCAATCTTGTGGTCATGGCAGCGCGCGCAGTTGAGCGTAAGACCGAGGAAGCCTTGGCTAGTGGTGGCCACGAGGTCATCGTATCCATCAAACTTGGCTTGCAATGGATCTGCCGGTTCGTCATCCCAGATTCCCAGGCGATAGTAGCCAGTAGCGGTAAGTGAGTCGGGGGTGACTTCATCCAGTTCATCACCGGCGAGTTGTTCACGCACGAAACGGTCATAGGGTTTGTCGCTGTTCATGGCGCGGATGACGTAATCGCGATACTTCCATGCGTTGGGCTTGATGCCGTCTCGCTCGTAACTGTTGGTTTCAGCAAAGCGGACGACGTCGAGCCAGTTGCGCGCCCAACGTTCTCCGAAGGCGGGATCGGCCAGCAGCTGGTCCACTAGCTGGGTGTATTTCTGATCGCTCCAGTCGTGACTCCAGGCTGCTACCTGTTCGGGAGTCGGAGGAAGTCCCGTAATGTCGATGTAGGTTCGGCGGACCAAGGATTGCGCACTCGCTTCCGCTACTGGGGCCAGTCCCGCTTGCTCGATCTTGGACAAAATGAAGTTGTCGAGTGGTTGTCGTGACCAAGCAGGGGTGGATACCTCGGGAACCGGTGGTCGTGAAATGGGTTGAAAGGCCCAGTGGAGTTTGTACTCCGCGCCGGAGTCGATCCAGGCCGCCAACGCCGCGACTTCCGTTTCCGTCAACGGTTTCCCTTCCGGCGGCATGCGCTCGGATTCGTCCTCGGTTGTAATGCGGCGAATCAGCTCACTCTGGCTCGCCTTACCTGGCGTAAGGGGTGGCAGACCGCTGTCGGCTTCCGCAATGAGGCTGGTGCGATCGTCAAAGCGAATGCTGCCCTCCTGTAGGTCGGGACCGTGGCAGGCATAGCACCGGCGCGCTAGGACCATCTGGATGTCTTTGGCAAAGTCGATATCTGCCGCTCCAGCCAGCGGATTGACCAGTGACACCGAGCAGAGTCCCGTCAGAGCCGCTAGCAGTACATTGGGGAGCCATCCTAAGCCTGGGAATAGCGTCTGCTTTGCCATTGGAACAATTCCTAGCCGGAGATTTGTGGGGGGAGGAGTGAGGAGTTGGCGGGAGACGAGCCCGTGCATCTGCGGTTGAGAACCACAGGTTGTGCGCACTGAGCGAAGGGATCCATACAGTCTATCTTAGACGATACGATGCGTTTGTCATTACGCTTCTGGAGCGGGGGCAGCCGGAAACACACCTTGATGCTCGCCTGCTGCTAGCTAGCCCTGCGTACCCAGCAGGATCCCCAATGTGGCGTAAATGCGTCAAAATTGCCCCGCGAGCGTGAGACATGCTGATTCTGCCTGGGGAATAAGGTAACATGCGATCTTACGCCTTAAGTAGCTTGTAGGAGCGTTTGGCCGCCTTTAGTGGCGGTGTGCTTGCAAGCTAGCGGTTTCGCAGCGTGCGGTACCAGCTTCGTGCGTATCCCCCCTTTGAGTTCTGGATCAGGAGATCAGCCATGCTACGAAACGCGCCCAAACGTGCATTCACTCTCGTTGAGTTATTGGTCGTTATTGCGATCATCGGTATTTTGGTGGGGTTACTGTTACCCGCGGTGCAGTCTGCCCGCGAAGCGGCTCGGCGGATGCAGTGCAGCAACCATCTCAAGCAGTGGGCGCTCGCGTTTCATAATCACCACGATGCCTTCAAGGCCTTCCCCAAGGGGTCGTCCAATGGTGCGGCCCTCCGGCAGACTTGGGTCATGTATCTTTGGCCCTATGTGGAACAAACGAGTCTGTACAACATGACCGACCTTAAGTCTCATTTTTACGTGGAGCCAAATACGATTCCCTTCACCTTGGACGGGCCAACCGGGAAGCATGTCTCCATTTATTTATGTCCGAGCGACAGTGGCACGATCGACCAGAATGATCCGGGTAGTCGATACCAACGGACGCGCGGCAACTACGTGGTCAATTGGGGAAACAGCTGGTATGGGCAGAATCCTCAGCCGGCAGCATCCGCCCCCTTTTCGCATAACAATGGCAACCGCAGTATGCCCAACAAAACCACTTTTGGCAGCATTTCGGATGGGACATCCAATACGCTGCTAATGAGTGAATATCTGATCGCTAAGAGTTCGGCGGACAATGACTGGCGCGGAGACATTCACAACGATGATGGTGTTTTTCGATTCCATACATTGATGACACCGAACACCTCGGCGCCGGACATTATTCGCAACGGGTGGTTTCAAACGCCCAACGACCCACAAATGCCAGCTGCTGCTGGGACGGAGCAGCAAAACGCGGCGCGCAGCCGGCACACAGGAGGTGTAACTACAGCCTATTGTGATGGTTCAATTCACTTTACTAGCAACAGTATCTCGCTAGTGGTGTGGCAAGCCATGGGGACGATGGATGGTGGCGAAGCTGTCGAACTCCCGGAATAGTCTCCCACGTTACCCACAAAACCGCTTCCTGTTCAATCCTCTCGTGAGTTGTTTCATGCTACGTTTTTTATTCTTAGTCCTCTCTATTCTCACCGTTCCGACGCTGCTCGGCTGCGGCGACTCTTCGGGGTTGGTAAAAGTCAGTGGGACCGTTTCCGTGGACGGAAAACTATCGGACAAGGGAGGGATTACTTTTATTCCTGTCGATGGTCAGTCGCCGACCGCGGGGGCCGAGATCATCGACGGAAAATACACTTCGATGGTGCCCTTGGGGGAATCCAAAGTGCAGATCCGTATCCCGAAGGTTGTCGGGACGCGGAAGCTGTACAACACGCCAGACAGTCCAGAGCAGGAAATTCTCGAGGAGGTGCTGCCACCGAAGTACAACAACCAGACGGAGTTGATTTTGGTCGTGGAGGGAGGGTCGATGCAAAAAGACTGGGACCTGCCCTCTGAATAACCCTGTTTTTACTTGAGTTGCGCCAGCTACGGTTTAATTAGGATTTCCGCGTATCCGACCTCCCACCCCTGTGGGCTGGATAAGAAGAGTCTTAGGCCGTAGCGGCCACGGGGGAGGTCGTCTGGAACTCGCATTGTTACGCTAAAGGGCACCGTGGCGGGAGCGGTATTCCCGTCAGGGTGCGTTGAGATGTTCGTGAGGACGATTTGGCTGGAGGTTGGACGGCTGGTGAGAGGGGACGCTGGGGGAGCGAGGTTCACCGATCGCTTTAGAATGACGCTATCGTTGGACGATTGGTAGCGTTGTTGCATCCCTGCCCGGCCTGCAATTGTGATTGGGTCGGTTGCAAGGTGTTCGAGATCGGGGCGGTGTTGGCCTCGCCGATGGATCAGTTCTACCGACAATTGGCCAGCAAGTGTTGCATGACCGGTGACTTCAAACTCCTCACCCGCGGAGGCTTGGGTGGGGGCGTCCACGCTGAGTTCGCTGGGCTGAGGGAGTCGCAGCAGTGGATCCCCGAGCAGGTTCATTTGCCAGGCGTGTTCGGCTCTCTCGGCAGCCAAGTCATAGTCGGCAGGACTGAGCGCTTGAGCGATGGCAGCGACCATGTCGAGCTGGGAGGGAGGGGGATCTGTCGTAGCATTCCCTTCCTTGCTGGCGGCTTGCAATGAACATTGCTTTGCGTGGAGGATAGCCAGGCCGAGCGTTTCAGTGGGAAGGTCGAAGTACTCGGTCAGCAGTCCGTCGGAGAGCATTGCCAAGCCGTAGGGGCCGGCGACTCGCGATGCGGCCAAGGCAGCAATTGGGCCATTATCGCTGAGTATTAGGCGTTCGGCCAACGAGTCTTCCTGTGCATCGAAAGCACCGGTGTAGCAAGCTAGGAACACGGCGATCGGTGCGCGCGTGCCAGCCTGGAACTTGCCGACCTGGTCCTCCGTGAGGATGGGGATTTGCCGCTCTTCCACCCGCAGGTAATCGAGTTGGGTGACGGCACCATGTCCAATATAGACCCACAGCATGCCACCTTGGTTGATGCGGTTAATCAGCGTAGAGCTGAACAGTTCAGGATCGGGGCAGTAGTTGCTTTGAGCGCTCGCGTGCGTCATCGATACATTCGACCAGCCTGGAATGCGCTGAGCCAGGAACTGTCGCGTGGTCATTTCAATGACCGAATCGGCCAGGGCACCAAACCCACCGACTCCAGCGACCATATGGACATCCCGCCTCCAGCTGGTGGAGTCCTGCTGCGTTTCAAAGGCCACGATACGATCTAGGACTCGTTGCAGTTCTGCTGGGCTATTGGCTGGGATGCGGCCGACTGCCAATTCTGGGATGCCATCGTTGTCGAGGTCACCGAACGGGTTGTCGGAGGCTAGCATATGCTCGCCACCAAATTGCACCATTGCGGTGCTCGTGTAGTAAAAGGTGCCGATGTGGATGGTCGGGTCGTTGCCAACGTCGCCCACAATCAAAACATGTTTGAGCTCATCGGCCTGTCCAGCTTCCGCTTGCTGGCGCGCGATGTTGACGATGGCGGCTCGGATTGCGTCTTTGCCCATTCGGCCATCGAGTTCGAGCAGGGTGTGCCCCTGGGATTCTCGGTGTTGTTTCCAGTTTGCCATAGCGCCCTCCCACTCCGCAGGTCGCACCACGACGACATCTGCAGGTTGTGCGTGGGGGGCTAGGCATGCGACTAGGCACAAGCTGGCTAGGTGCAGGTTAAATAAGCGTCGCGGTCGGTAGGACCCGGTATTTCGCCACATGATTGATTCATCCTTGTCGCCAGTAGACGCAGTTGTTGGATTTCGCGTGTTCGATTTTTTGGCTATCGTTCATCCCTGGGGTGATTTGAGTGTTTGCTAGCGAAGTGGAAGCGCGCACTCACCGTGCAAGCCTACCTCAAAAAGGTATCGGCGGTGAAGATCGTATTAGGGGGGAGTTTAGCTGCAACCTCTTTAGCGTCTTGTGCCCAGCTGGGATGGATCTCGACTCGAATTCCATCTTCAACCACAGCACCCGCAGACTCCAGCCACTTTCGGTGTTGGGCTAGGATGGCCGTTTGGGACGTCGCTGGTGTATCAACCTCAGCGCCATTGGCATTTTTGACCGGTGCAAAGACGTCGGCAGCCAGTCCTTCGACCACGATGGCCCCGCTGGCGAGAGGCAATAGGTCGAATACGAAGCGTTCAAATTTGATCGCATTGGGTTGTTTGGGGGCGACGCATTTGCCCTCGAGCGTGACATGGCCGACCGTCTTGTGGGCGCGATGGAAGGGGAGGCCAGAATCGCTTTGAACGACCTGCTCCAGGAACTCACGGCTCAGGACATGGATTGCGATGTTGCCCGCCCACAGCCGCAGCGAGCCGTCGGGTTGGATCTGCTGGGCGGCCGCGGCAGGTAAATCGCTGTATTCGATAATCTGAACTTTGCCATCGACTTGGACGACATTGCCCACTTTTTCCTCGGCAAACCGTTTGGTGACGACTTGAGTGGTCATCTCGCTGCCGGCGAGCAGGTGGTAGCCGAGCAACTCGGGGGCGCAGACCTGAGCGAGTGGGTTGTCGACTTGGGCATAGTAAAAATGTTCGATGCCAACGCGTTGGGCTTCTTTCAGGCAGCCGTTCTTTTCGAGCGCTTCAACGAGTCCCCCGTGGCCATCAGGGCTGAGGGCAATCTTATCGGGCTCAGCCATTAGGATCTGACCGGATTGACCGTCCACCGCCGGCATGGTTCCTTGGCAAAAAATGTGTAGCTCGTCGGCCTCCAAGCCACAGTTGTTGTGCTGTGCGAAATAGTCTCGTGTTTCTGCGTCGGTGGCTGGGCTGGTCATGATGAAGAGATGGATCGGTACGCCGTATTTCTGCATGCATGCGAGCAGGCGGTCGCAGTGCATTTGGAAGAGCGTGCGGCCGCTGACCGGGCCAATGGGGAACATGCCTTTGGGTTGATCGAATCCGAGCCGCGTCCCCTGCCCTCCAGCGACCAGAATCATTCCGACTTTTCCGTCACGCAGGGCCGCTTCACCTGCTTCCTGTGCAGCCGAGGGAGAGAATTCGGGGTGCGGTGTGCCCAGCCTTACCGCCGTCGGTGGCTCGGCGCGGGCGGCCAAGGCGGACCAATCGGTGTGGGTGTCCGCGCCGGCGGTCAATCGCGCCAGTTGCCCGAAATCGATCTGCTCTAGCTGGTTTTCCAAGGCGGCTCGTGACGGTCCGGCCAATTGCTCCAGAAAGTTGACTAAATGAGCTTGGCGATGCTGTTGGAGAGTCTCTTTGATGCTCATGGCCGTGGGTCGCGTGTGAGGGATTGAGGATGGGGGAGCCGTGGGGCACCGAAAAGGATCATGAGGAATACCTGTTCTAGATGAATCCCAAGCGAAGAGGGGAATTCTCCACCGGGAGTATCCACCTATTTCCCCAAATATAGCGGGATTGCGAGTCTAGGACGACAGCAGC
Organism: Aureliella helgolandensis; assembly: GCF_007752135.1. Taxonomy (GTDB): domain Bacteria; phylum Planctomycetota; class Planctomycetia; order Pirellulales; family Pirellulaceae; genus Aureliella; species Aureliella helgolandensis. The sequence continues at coordinate 278,244 of NZ_CP036298.1, forward strand.
TGGATGGACCGCAATTATCGTAAGTGCTACCCTTCGTGGCCTGCCTGGGGTAGGATAAACGCTATCTAACTACACGGAATTCGCGGGGGCCATTGAACCCCCAGCTCCTGTTTCTTTTTCGTACTTCCAAAATAGCGTTTTCCATATGACGGCTTCGGGACCACTTGTACATCGCCTCCATCGTATCAATCGCCAGAAAACAGACTTGCTGGGACAGTTGGCACGTGGTCCTAAGGTGGTGGGGGTTGTCCAGAACAAGTTGCGGTTAGCGGAGGCCTACGTCGAGCAGATTCGGGGTACGATCCAGCAGACGAAGATGGAAGCGGACAGCAAGCAGCTTCAGATGAAGGAGCGGGAGGGAAAGATTGTCAATTGGCAATCGCAGATGAACGCTTCCAAGGAAAATCGAGCGTACCAGACGCTAAAGGAGCAGATTGCCGCCGATACGCAGGCCAATGTCGTGCTTTCGGATGAAATTCTCGAAGCTTTGGAAGCGATCGACGAGCAGGAGCAGCTCTTGTCGGTGGCCCTGGACAAAGTCGAGGAGGTCAAGGGAGAGTTGGCCGAAGTGAGCCAGCGGATCGCTGACAAAAAAGTGGTTTTGGAAAGCGAATTGGCACGCGTGGGGACCGAATTGGAGGCTGCGGAGGCGGAGCTCAGTGGCGAATTTAAACGCGAATATCTCCGTTTGGTGGCTGCCAAGGGAGAAGACGCAATGGCCGAGTTGGAGGGGAAGTGCTGCGGCGGGTGCTACCAGAATTTGACCCCTCAAATCATGGAAAAATTGCTGGTGGGACAAACTGTCATGTGTCCGGCCTGCGGTCGCCTGCTGTACCAGGTTCGCTAGAGGACTCCCAAAGCGAGCCGTCCAAGCACCCCCTTCTGCTTGACAAACGCTGGGGAAACTCCAACGATATAGCTACAGACTAGTTTGAATTGGCCACGACCTCTTCCTCCAAGTCGCTGTTTGAGCGGCTTGTCGAGGGAGGGGTCGTGTTTTTTATGGTAATGCCTTCGTCCTGTAAGGAGTGATCGAATGTCGGAAATGGTTCCGATGACTCGCGAGAAGTATAACCAACTTCGGGCTGAAGTTGATCAGCTTGAGAATGTTGACATGCCGCTGGTTACCGAGAAGATTGCAGAGGCACGCGCCGAGGGGGACCTCAAAGAAAATGCGGAATACCATGCGCAGCGTGAAAATCAAGGGATGTTGCAGGCCAAGATCAATCAAAAGAAGATGATGATCTCCAATGCTTACATCATTGATCCAAGCAAACTTCCCAAGGATGAAGTCGGCCTATTGTCCACCGTCAAGGTCAAGGACCTCGACTACGACGACGAGGAGGAGTTTACCATGGTCGGGGCTGGTGACGAAGACTATGACAAGGGGAGGATTCTCTCGACGAGTCCCATTGGAGCCGCCTTGATGGGATGCAAGATCGGTGACAAAGTTGAAATTGACGTGCCCAAGGGCAAGCTCAAGTTTGAGATCCTCGCGATAGAGTATCGGTAATCCATGTCCGAAAACGAAGATGCGTCCGATGCGCCAACCACCGGTGTACCCGGCACCGAGGGCCAGCCCAAGGCACCGGTTAAACCCAACGCTGAAGAGCACCAAGAACCCTCCATAGGACCTGCCTGTCTGGTGGTGGTTATTTTGACGCTGGCGGTTTTTTGTAGCGTGTGTGCCTTCGGCAGCTGGTTCATGTTCAGCGATCAATACCCCTTGGCCGAACGAGGGGTCGACGAACAATTGATTCCTTGGGTAGAGACCAGCCAGTTGGCTGCAGAGGATAAGAACTCAATCGTCGATCAATTGCACGATATCGTAGCCATGCTGCATGACCGGAGCATTGATAAGCGGCAGTTATCGAGGTTGCGGAATTGCCTGCAAGATAACCCAATTCTATTATGGGGAGGGGTTCAGTCGATCGTGGCGCAGTCGAAGGATGTTGGTTTGACTGGGACTGAGGTCCAGGCTGTGGAGCGGATCAGTCAGCGTCTGATGCGGATGGGAGCCGAGCGAAAGCTGGGTAGAAACGATCTTGAATTCACGCTGCAGCACTGTTCAAAAGTCCGCGAGGACCAACTCAGTGTTGAGGTGCGTAGCAATTTGACCGCCGATGAAATTCGCGAATTTATGCGACGTGCTGAGCAGTTGGTTCAGGGGAGTGATGTTCCCAACGAGCCCTACGAATCGACAGCCGCGGAAGCATTCGCAAAGTTAGTGAAAATGGCACTTGATGTGGACAACGTCCCGGGTGAAATGGCGACGCCACCCGCCAGGAATTAAATTCTTGGGGTTGTCGACCGTCAAATATTGAATCCACGTTTCCATCCGGTTCGGAAGTTTGATATGGCATTTCTCACCGCGATAAGTGGTTCTGGTTTCGGCAAACGCTTCGAGGTGGACAAACGCGTGACGGTGATGGGGCGGCATCCCGATTGCGATGTTACCATCGATGTGGGGGCTGTTAGTCGGCAGCACGCGCGGTTGCATCGTCACGGCGGAGAGTACGAGATTGAAGACCTTCGCAGCCGCAATGGGACATTCCTCAATGGAAGGCTCATCTCGGGCCGCAGCCCGCTGCAGGATGGGGATCTCATCCGTATTTGTGATGTGGAGTATTCTTTCCACGCAGATCCGGTCAAGGGGCTGCTGACTGGCTCCTCGGTCATGTCTTCCGATGGTTCTTCATTTGGCGTCTTGTTGGTCGACGATCAGGGGCAAAAGGAGTCTTCGCGAGCCGTCAGTGGGAAGCTAAGCATTCGCGGCAGTCAGCATGGTACGCAGTTGACGACCGGCTCTGACGTGCGACTGCGGGCTGTCCTGGAAATTGCTTCGAACCTTGGCCGAGCGTTGAAGATCGAGGACGTGCTTCCGAAAGTGCTCGACGCGCTTTTTAGAATCTTTCTACAAGCCGATCGCGCGTTCATCGTCCTCAAGGAAAATGGCGAGCTCGTACCACGCTGGGTGAAGACGCGGCAGCCTGGCCAGGAAGAAACCTTTCGAATCAGTCGAACCGTTTTGCGCGAAGTGATGGAATCGAAGCAAGCGATCATTTCCTTGGACGCGACGAGCGACGAGCGATTTGAAATGGCGAACAGTATCTCCGATTTCCGAATTCGCTCGATGATTGTTGCCCCATTGCTCGATAGCGATGGAAATCCGCTGGGTGCTATTCAGATGGATACCCTGGATGCCAAGCGCCATTTCGAGCAAGGGGATTTGGAGGTGCTCGCTGGCGTGGCGACGCAAGCTGGCGTCGCGATCGAAAATGCACAGCTGCACGAACAGCTCGTTCATCAACAGCGAGTGTCCCAAGACTTGAACCTTGCGCGCCGAGTCCAGCAAGCATTCTTGCCTGAAAAGGAACCGCTCACCGAGGGGTACTCCTTTTTTCAATTCTACCGACCTGCTGAGCAGATTGGTGGGGACTACTACGACTACATTCCTCTGGCTGACGGCCGGCTTGCGATAGTTGCAGCGGATGTTTCAGGGCATGGTATCGCGGCCGCGATGCTCATGGCCAAGCTGTCGGCCGAGATGCGATTTCTGCTAGCCAGCCATTCAGATCCTGCGGTGGCCGTGACCTGCTTGAATCGCAATATGAATGAGCTGGGCGTAGGCATGTTCATCACTTTGTTATGCCTGGTCCTGGAGCCGGGGACCGGCCGGGTGGATATTGTAAACGCTGGGCACATGCGGCCGCTCTGGAAGCGAGCCGATGGTTCGCTGTTCGAGCCGGGAGATGAAGGAGTGGGCGTTCCCATTGGCGTGATTGAGGATTTTGAATACGAACTGGTGTCGATTCAACTGAATGCCAAAGAGGGGCTCGTGCTCTATACCGATGGGATTAACGAAGCGCCTTCCAAGTCGGGAGGTATGTTCGGTATTGAACGACTCAAAAAGCTGGTAACCGCCAGCGCGGGGGACATGCAGAAGTTGGGGAAGAAGATTGTTGCCGATGTGCAGCGATTTACCGAGGGTACTGAGCAAGCTGATGATATGTGTGTCGTCATCCTCAGTCGCGCCTAACGAGTAGGGCCGCCTGCTACTGCCGATGCCTGGGCTCAACTCCGCATGTCTTGTAAATACCCATTTAACCTCTGAATTAATAGGAAAGCTTAAGATCTATGGCCGAGAAACACTGTCGCTTTGGAATCATGGGGACCGCTGGGATTGCACGCAAGAATTGGAAGGCAATTCGCCTCAGCGGCAACGCCCGCGTCGCGGCGGTTGCAAGCCGTAGTGAAGCTTCGGCACAGAAGTTTATAGACGAATGCACCGCCCAAGTACCGCAGGTCTCTACACCGGACGCTGTCGGTTCGTACGAAGCTCTGCTGGCAAGAGAGGACATCGATGCCGTCTACATTCCTCTCCCGACCGCGCTGCGGCACGAGTGGGTGATTCGCGCTGCGGAGGCAGGTAAGCATGTCTTGGGAGAAAAGCCAGCTGCACTTAACGCGCAGCAAGTGGCTGGAATGCTCGAAGCGTGCAAAAAGAACAATGTGCAGTACATGGACGGTGTCATGTTCATGCACAGCCAGCGGTTGCCTCTCGTGGGGGAGTTGCTGAAATGCGATGAGCGTATCGGTCAGCTTCGGCGAATGGCCGCGCAGTTTTCCTTTGCAGGCGATGCGACTTTCTTGAAGAAGAACATTCGAGTGCATAGCGAGCTCGAGCCGTACGGTTGCCTAGGCGATCTCGGATGGTATTGCGTGCGATATTTTCTGTGCAGCCTCAATGGTGAGATGCCCACGCATGTGCAGGCACGTCAATTAACCCGCCTGCAAGGCACTGGCAGCCCCGGAACCGTGCCTGGAGAGTTTTCTGCGGAGTTGTATTTTGCAAGTGGTGTGACCGCCAGTTTCTACTGCTCTTTCCTAACCGAGAATCAGCAATGGTTCCATGCCAGTGGATCGAAGGGGAATCTGCGGGTCAACGATTTCGTGCTGCCCTATCACGGATCGGAAGTCGATGTGCTGACGGCTCAGGATCGATTCGAAATTGACAATTGCGAATTTCACATGGAACCGCATTCGCAGCGTCACGCTGTCCGCGAATACGATGCTGGTCAAGCAACTGCACAAGAGGTGCGCATGATCCGCAAATTTGCGGATCTCGCCCTGTCGGGTAAGAGCGATGCCAGTTGGCCCGCCTGGACGCTAAAGACCCAGCAGGTGCTCGATGCATGCTTCGAGTCGTCGAATCAGGATGGCGCCAAGATTTCCATGACACCCTAAAACCCTTTGTGCCCTTTAAGCAATTTGACTCTAGAATGAAATGCACCATGGAAGTTCAATCGGCCACACAACTGACTGCCAAAAAATGCCTTCCCTGCGAAGGTGGGGTGGAGGCTTGTTCGCTCGATTTTTCCAGCCAGCAGCTCAACGCACTACCGGAGTGGCAGCTGTCGGAGGATGGCAAGTCGATCGCGCGCGTTTGGAAGCTGAAGAACTTTGTGCAAGCGGTGGGGCTGATCAACACAATCGCCGAGGTTGCGGAAGTCGACCAGCACCATCCCAATTTGCACCTTACCGACTATCGCAAGGTGCGAGTTGAGTTGACGACTCATGCCATTGGTGGGTTGAGCGAAAATGACTTTATCCTGGCAGCCAAGATTGATTCTATCGCGAGAGTCGTCGGATTGTGAAACGCGTAGCGGTACTTGGCGGAGGGATCAGTGGCTTGGCGGCCGCGTGGCAGTTGCTGCAGGCAGAGCCACATCCCCACATAACTCTGTTCGAGTCGTCCGGGCGAGTTGGTGGAGTGCTTGAGACGATTCAGGCAGGACCCTATCTGATCGAGAAGGGGGCAGACAACTTTGCAACCCTCGTCCCCGATGCCTTGGATTGGTCGCGAGCGTGTGGGCTAGAGGAGCAGTTGATTCAGCCGGCGAAGTCGAATCGTAAAGCATTCGTGCTGAACCGTGGCCGGTTACTGCCGATTCCCGCAGGGTTTAGCTTGATGCAACCCACTCGCATCAGTTCCATTTTGCAGACGAAGACACTTTCCTGGGCAGGCAAGTTGCGTCTGGCCAAAGAGTATTGGATTCCGGCCCGAGATACCATTGCGGATGAGTCTCTGGAATCGTTTGTGGTGCGACGTTTGGGACGCGAGGTTTTCGAACGCTTGGTTGAGCCGATCGTCAGTGGTATTTTTACCGCGGATCCCAGCACGCTGAGCATGCAAGCGACCATGCCACAGTTTGTAAAAATGGAGCAGGAGCATGGCGGTTTGATTCGCGGGCATCTCGCCGCGAGGCAGAAGGATGCACTGGCTGCCGCCCGCAAGGCAAGCGGAGCTCGCTACGATCAATTCACTGCTCCAAAGTCTGGGATGAGCGATTGGGTGGCCGCACTTGCGGCACAGCTACCTAGCGATTGCATTCAATTGAATCAACGCGTTACAGAGCTGCGACCGGCGGGCAAGGATTCCTCGCGATGGGTGGTAACCACCGAGCGGGAGTCTCTGGAGTTTGATGCGGTGATTGGTGCGATTCCCGCCGCGCCTGCCGCCGAATTGCTCAGGGCGACCCTGCCAGCTGGCGCCGAGTTGCTCGACCAAGTGCCCTATGCGTCGAGCGTGGTAGCCGCTTTGGTTGTCAACCGCGCAGATATCACCCGGCGGATGGACGGCTTTGGGATGATTGTGCCGAGCCGTGAAGGACGCGTCACGTTAGCGATTAGCTACAGCAGCGAAAAATATGCAGGTCGGACGCCCAAAGATGAGATATTGTTGCGAGTCTTTATGGGGGGAGCTCTGCATCCGCAGATGATCGAAAAATCCGATGCCGAATTGGAGAAGATTGCGGCAACCGAGTTGCGTGAGATCCTTGGCTGGACTGGGCGGCTCCCCAATTGGCAAGCTATTATTCGCTGGAATAAGGCTATGCCACAGTATTTAGTGGGGCATGTGGAACGCATGCAGCAGTTGAATCAAGTCTTGGAGTCCTACCCAACGCTTCGGTTGTGCGGTGCCGCCTATCAGGGAGTTGGCATTCCTCAGTGTGTTCGAGGTGGCCAGCAGGCAGCACGAGAGGTCTTGGCCAGCCTGGCTGAAGACAAGTAGGCGAGGTTGCGAGGAGCTCCGTGGAGTCGTGGCGCTCGGCCTCATTTCTAAGCCTCCCCGGAGTATGTGTGTGTGTCTGGGAGGATTGGCCAGCTTACGCCCCGATTCGCTTACTGGAGGCACGCCCGAGTCACCGCCTGCGCGATGGCTTCACACCACCGCATTTGGCTCTGTTCCGAAAATTTGGCAAAGCGATTGTTAAGTTCGATTTCAAGGCCTGCGTAGTGGGAGTTGGGAAATCGCGTTCTGAGAAATGTGGTAAACCCATCGTCGGTCCCAAGGTAGGGCTCGTTGTATCGAGCATCCAGCTCGGCTGTCTTGAGGTGGGCCACAATCTGCTCGCTAACGGTGACTTCCCAGGAACGCGCGGGATCGAATAGGACGCCAATGTCCAACGTCCGTCGGCTGCCTCGAAAACGCGGCGTAAAGGAATGAATTGATAGGTGGAGCACGGTCTGGCCGGCATTCACCTGTTGAGCAATCCGCTCTTGAACGCGATTGCGATAGGAATGGTAGTATCGATCGCAGATGCGGCTGCGGGTGACGCTATCAAGCGGTCCTAGGAACTTCGAGAAGAGCTGCGGTGAATCGAGTGAACGGTTCAGTTCGACGACGAGCCGCGAAGTCGTGCTGTATTCCAACGGAGCGGCGAGCAAGTCCGCGAGTCTCTGGGCGGCTAGCAATGCACCTGGATCGTATCCACGGTGGCTGTGCAGGTGTTGCTGAGCTTCTCCCCGCTGGAAGCAATCCGCCAGCTCTGCAGGGACGGTGTTCCCGCCGTGCTCGCATGTGAGGATGATATGGGGAGGAGTTGCTTGCATGTTCGCTCAGCCGGACGGAAGGCTCACAGTGACTGGAACGGTACCCAGCGATGGAGGCAATCGGCAAGGTCGCGATAGACGTCTGCGAGCCTTTCACGCGAAAACTGGGGACCCAGGGCATGGGTGATGCGAGTCGCCAGCGTGCCGCTCTCCAGGATGATTTGAATCGGAGCAAACAGGTTATCCAGTGTGGCATCCTCGCGGCGAAGTTCACCAAGCAGGGTACTCCACAGTTGGCCAGCGGTAATGCTTGATTTGCGAATGCCAAAATGTTGCAGGTAGCCTGCGTCTTCGATGGTTGCGTTCTCCGCGTGGGCGGTTGTCTGATCGAGGATGCTTCTGAGGTCGGCTGTTGAAATCGATTGCTGTTTTTCGAGTGGCAGCCATCTTTGATCGCACAATGCTCGCACGAGCGAGGTGACGGCGGCACAGATCGATACGTCTGCCGCTGGATACTCCTGGACATCCATCACACGCAGTTCGATGGAACCTCGGTCGAATCTTGCAATGGCGCCACGCGCGTTGAGGAACTCGACCTCCATCTGTCCTTGGGGATCTAGTTTGCCGATGTCGTTGGCAATTGGGGTAAATATCTCACGGCGGTAGGCCGCTTCGTCGAAGATCGGTTCGGGGATGAGATTGCCGGTCAGGGAGGGAACGGCTCGGCAATGATCTGCATAGAGATTCATGCGCGTATCGAGCAATCCGGTGTACTTGCCATCGAGTACCGGGGAGCTCGCAGCCAAAGCGGGCAGTAGCGGCAGGACGAGGCGTACCGCCGCATGCAACTTTGCAAATTCGGCTGCGTGTTTAAAGGGCAGGTTGAGATGCACGCTCTGGACGTTGGACCAGCCGTGAGTGCGGCAATTGAAGATGCGATCGTAGGTTTCGTAGATCTCGTGGTACTCATGCGGCCAAAGTCGAGTCTCCGTGGTCGCATTCATCCAGGGGTGTACCGCCGAGGGGAGTAGGCAGAGGCCCATGCCATCTAGGATAGGGCTGATTTCGCTAATGGCGGTTTCAAACATGGAGGGAAGTCGTCGCAAACGCCGTTTGGGCTTGGTCGTTTTGAGTTCGATGACGTGCAGGGCGAGTTCATTGGACCAGGAAATGGGGCCAATTTCGACATCGCAGGTCGTGTGACCGGCCATCGCAGCTAACACTTTGTCGGCGACGGGACGCACCTCCAACGTCTCTCGGTCGACCAGCATGTACTCCATTTCGATACCGAACGCTTCGAACAAACCCAAGCTTACTGTCGACATGTCAGACTCTCGTACTGAATATTGAGCGCTGCCCAGTGGCGGGCAGGAATGAATGAATTGTGTGAGATCGATCCCGATTCGCTGCACTGCTGAGGCAGTTGCAGGATAACAAGCTTCCTAGGGCGAGAATCGCACTTCGCCACACGCCACAGCGAGCTATTTGCCGCTGAGTGCTTTACGGCGTTCGATTCGACGTACGAAGGATTCCATCAATCGACGGTAGAGTTCGTCGCGCAATACGAGGTCTTCGACGCCAGAGTCCAGGTTGGGATTGTCGTTGACTTCGATGATGAAGAAGTTCCCGTCCGCTTCCTTGACATCGACACCGTAGAGACCATCTCCGATCAAATTGGCCGCTTTGAGGGCGACCGAGACTGCCTTGCGCGGAGCAAGCTCTACAGGCAGTGTATCGAATTTTCCAAATTCGGGCTTCTCACTTGCCGCATGCTTTGCGATTTGCCAGTGGCCACGGGCCATATGGTATTTGCAGGCAAAGATCGGGCGCTGGTCCAAAATACCGATTCGCCAGTCGAAATCGGTTCGCATGTATTCCTGGGCAATTACCAACTCGGAATCCACGAAGAATTCAGCCAAGCGTGCTTGCAGCTCCTGGGCGTCGTTGGCTTTCACCACTCCCTGGCTGAACGCGCTGTCGGGGCGTTTGAGGACGCAGGGGAAGGAGAGGTGTTCCGCCACCGAATCCGCGTTGCGGCGGTGCACGACGATTGTTTTGGGAGTTGGGATCTTAGCCCGGTTCAGCAACTCCGCTAAGTATACTTTGTTGGTACAGCGCAGGATGGAAAGGGGGTCGTCAATCACCACTTGACCGGCCGCTTCGGCTCGCCGGGCGAGTTGGTAGGTATGGTGGCTGACCGCGGTCGTCTCGCGGATAAAGAGGGCATCGAACTCAAGCAACCGCCCGGCGTCCTCGCGGGTGATCAACTCTGCGGCGATACCCAAGCTAGCGGCCGCTTTAATCATCCGTTTGAGAGCCGGCGGATCGGAGGGAGAGAGTTGTCCTTCCGCTGGATTGTGGAGTATCGCCAGGTCGTAGCGCGAGGCGTGCCGCTTGGGACGGCGAGAAAAGCCACGTGCAAAGTGCCGCTGCGCGGCGCTAGCCACGAACTCTCGATGACTCTTGGGGATATCGTTGAGGGCGATGGCCGAAGCGCGTCGCAACCGCCACTTGCCACGCCGTGAGAACTTAAACCTCAACAACGGTGCTTGGAACAGTCCGTACAGCTCCCTGGCGAGCCGATCGTACTTGCGCGCTAGGTTCTCGCCAAAATAGACGCTGAGCGTGAACTCATCGGCGGTCAAGCTTTGGAGCGATTTTTGGATGACCTCTTCTAGTGAAGAGGGGATCAGCCGCACTGCCGCCACTCCATGCAAGTCTTGCATGGTCATAACATCTGGAATGGGACGTTGCCCACGAGCTTCTGCCAGTAGCGAAACGTAATACCCCATGCTTTGGTAGGCATAGGATCTACAGAGGTTGTAGATCTTGGTTCCTCGCCGAAAGTCCCAGTCTGGATTGGTTAGATAGTCACTGGGGTCAATGGTCTGAACGCCCTCAAAACCGCCAAGCCAGTCATCGCTGGATTCGGCAACGAGAACGACATTCATTTAGTGGCTCGCTTCACGCATGGAACGTGGTGTTAGTGTGAGGAGGTTCGCATCGTAGGTAACGATGCCCAAAAGAATGGCTGCCGTGACTCGCGAGCGAGCAGCGACATATTGATTGCTGGGGGCGATGGGATTGGGGTGCAATGGATCTGCAATCTGCACATTGCCGCTGTGCGGATCGTAGCCATGCAGCACGACAAAATGGCCGGTGGGGTCACCGCCAATATCGTCAGGGACGCAGGTTTTTCCCTGGGCATCGGCCGGTTGCCAACGCTCCCTGCGCTCCTGGTAGAGGTACGTCGCGCTGACGCCGCAGAGCATTGGTTTTCCATCGGATAATGTCGACACGATCAACTCTTCGTTGATCGGCCGCATCTCGATGCGTCCGCCCAACGTTAAGAATTTTAAATAGGATTCGGTGGCTGTCTGCAATCGATGTTGGTCGGTATCGGGGCGGGTGCGTTTGACAGCATACTGCTGCTTGAGCTTATCGGCTAGCCAGTTGGCGTCTGGGCCGGCCGGCTCTCGAAACCACGACGGGTCAAAGACCTGCAGGTTATGCGTCGTGATGACCGCGTCGTAGCCACGCTGTAACGCGTGGCATCCGAGCTGAACCGCAAGCGTGCCACCGCTGGACAGTTCCCCAATTTCGATGATCAATTGGTTCAAATCGACCGGATCATTCCAGTACTGGTAAACCGCCGCCAAGCAGGTGGGGCCGCAACTGGAGTCATTCGGTTGGGACTGAATTTGAACTTGAAGGGCATGTTTCATGCGTGAGCTTGTCATCGTCAAAAGTCGCTATCTCGATCGCGATTCTCGCCTCGTGGGCGATGCGACTTGGTTTCAGGTGGAACGGTAACGATGACGGCGTCACCACGACGGTCGGTGATTTCGCAGTCTTCGGGAAGTTGCAAGTCGTCGATCGTGAGTTCGCCACCATCAACGATGTCGTCGGCGACCAATTCGAGTCGATCGGGGAAGTGATGCTCGGGCCCTTCCAGGCGAACTCGCTTGATCGCTTGGTTGATCTTTTTGGGCCGCCGTACAGAATCACTGTAAACGAGCTTGATGTTGACATCGTGAACGATCCATTCCGAACCACTCATGATTACTTTCTACCTGTTGATTGGAGAAGCTCAAGTCTTATTCTCTGCCATTCGCCTTGGCACGTATTCGAAGGAGCGAAGGTAGGATTGGCACGTCCAGTGTAGCAGTCGCCGGGCGGATCCCCAGCACGCGAACTGCCAGCGTCCGAATTGGAACCGGTTTCAGATCAGCCCGCAAGAGGAGGATCAGCGCTACGGCGCGGCCGCAACTTGAGAGCCCGAACAGCACTAAGTATGCGTTGAGGGTGCAGCCTAGGGAATTCAAGAGCACGGCTCCCAGAGTCGCCCCCGCAAACATCGCTAGTGTATTAGCGAAGTTATACAACGTCAGCAGCTTGGTGCGCTGGTTGGCTGGCAGGGTTTCAAAGAACAGTAGGAAAAATCCGAGTTCATAGGCGGCCCAGGCAATCCCGCTGAAAAATTGAGCGATCATCAACCACCAAATGTTGGCGGACACCGTCCACATGGCGGAAAGGGGGACGAGGCCAATGGCTCCGATCCACAGAAGTGTCGAAGCTCCAAAGTGACTGGCAATCCGCGTCCACATCGCCAGTGCTAAAACACGCGACAGGAATGCAACCGCTACTAAAAATACGAATTGATAGTAGTCCATCCCCAATTGCTTCAGCATGTAGGGTGCAAAAAACGGGCCGCTCACCTGAACGCAAGCCTGCACGGCGACTAGATACACGAGCAACCGTTTGCCTGACTTCGAGATCCCCTGCGTGCTGCTGGTGGCACCGCTTGCGGCGGCGGAGGTGGTGAGGCGACGAGAATCTCCGGTTGACGATTGGCGGGAGGTTAACCTTGGATTGGTGCGGTGTAGCGCTAGGCATGCCGCCGAAATTGAACGGAAGATTGCAGCCAATAGGAAGATGGAAGCAAAGCCAGTCAGCAACCAACCCTGGTTTTGGGCCGTTTGCAGCAGGGCCCCGCCTCCAACAAAGGCGATGAGGGTTGCAAGTTGTTGCAGCCGAGTTCGATTGGAGAAGTAGCCAGCTCGAATCTGAGATGGAACGACCGTTTCCATCCACGTGTTCCAAGCAGGGCCCGAAGCCAATCCCGCCCCCCAGTAGATTGATGCAACGAGCAGCAGTCCAGGCAACCCGATAAAGCCGCTCAGGGCGGCGATTACCAGCGGTAGGAAGGCTAATGCTTGAATCGACGCGCACAGGACTACCCAACGCTGCTCAGTCCCCAGCCATCGCATGGCCCGCAGCGAGACCAACTGCATGCCACCGCCAGCCACCACCGGTAGACTGGCCACCAGTCCAGCAGAGGTTTCGCCCAACCCGAGCGCTAGGGCAAACGCCGGAAGATACGATTCACCGAGTCCGACCATGGCTCCAAAATTGGCGCCGTCTCCCATGCTTTGTTTCAGATTCTGCCGCGTCGTTTGCGGGATCGAACCCAGCCGTCTGGCAGGAACGCTCGGTTCACGAGCTTGCAGTGTGTCGCCCAAGGAGTCGTTCTCGCTCTGCATAAACGGCTTGGCAAAGGAATCTTGGTTGGCCGATGAGTTCACGACCACCGAGCTGCGTGCAGGGGGACGCAAGGTGGTGGCGCGGGCTTCAAACGCATTGGGCATATCTGGCTTCGTGGCAGTTACGTTGCCGGCGTTGATAGATTTCTGGGAACTGGGAACTGGGGCCGCACGGCGAGCTGCGACTGGACCTCTTGGAGCTGGCTGTGTGCCGTTACTCAGGAGGAGGGAGCTTGCACAAGTGGCAGAGTAGTCGCAGCATGGCTTCAATACTACTGATCTCGGCGGTCTCATTCGCGGTATGGTAGGACGAAGTTGGGAGCTGCAGCGTTGTGCCTCGGACCGTTCCCCGGGTGGCGGTGAGAACCCGTCCCAGCTCTGTCCTACCAAGTGAGAGCTGCTTCTCACGGTTCTGGTTCAGACTTTCGACATATTGGTCCTTAAAGCGGTACGAGATTCCCAGACTTTCACAGCTTGTCCGCAATTCTTCAGTAACCTCGCGATCGAATTCCGAGTTCGCGTCCTTGTAGCGGAGGACCACTTCTTGCTCGGACAATTCCTCCAAGCTGCCGAAAGGGCTCGTGTCGAGTACGATCAGGCGGTTGGTTTGCGTGTCGTGTCGTTGAAACCACTCGGTGGCAAAACGCCAACTGCGCCCTGCCTCTTCGCCTGCGGTAAATAACGCAGTCCCCTGAAAGCCGAGGCGAATTAACTCGATGAGCATGGCCACGGAAATGACGTTGTCGAGCTGGGCTGAGACGCGTCCTCCATCGACTTTTAAGCGGTCCAGGAACGAAACTGGAGTTCCGGGCTGCAGGAATTCGAGTCCATCGATTTCGAAGATCAAATTGCGCCGACGCGGGCAGACGTACGATTCAGTAATCGTGCCTTGTCCCAGGTAGGAGCCCGTGTAGGGAGTATGCGCCTGAACGCGCTGCCCATGGAAGCGCCCCGCCACCAATTCCATGAACTGCTCGGAAACGGAGTCGCCGGTCAGCTCACTGCGATTGCCTGCAATGAAGGCTGCATACTGAAATTCATTGGGGCCGGTGCACAGCAAGCCGTGGCGATCGACGTGGGCCGACAGATAGAGGCTGTCGGGTTGTGAGCCCTGCGCCACGAGAAGACCTTGGTAGCGTCGCACCGTCACTTGGCATTCTTCCAGCTCTCGTCGAAGTATGCGGAAGAACGCGTCTTCCACACCCACCACGGATGGCTCTCGCACCAGAACTCGCAGCAGATGCAGCAGCTCGTTGACGTTGGCGGAAGTGGCAGGCAGTGGAGGTTGGGTTGTTGGCATGGTTCAAGCTGCACTGTTCAGGCAGCCCGCAAAACGTCAAGTTGGTGATACAGCCTGAAGCATAGCTTTCTGGCGGAATAGGAACAGAGCAACTTTTCACGGTAAAGAACCGGTTGGCCAACTATTTGCCAATACAGAAGCGGCCAAAGATCTCACCAAGAATGTCTTCGTTATGAACTTCACCAATGACCGAAGAGAGGTCCTCAAGTGCAACTCGGAGCTCGGAGGCGACCAGCTCTTCCCCCTCCTGGGATGCGTTCAATTGCATCGCTGCGGCAATTGCTGCAATGGCTTGCTCGATTCCGCTGCGGCAGCGTAGCATAGCGCGGTGCATTGCGTCGGATTGTAGGTTGCTGGGCTTGCTAGCCAACGTTTGCCGGATGGAACGCACTAAATCTGCAATAGTGGCTGCGTCATGAACGCTAATCGCTTGATAAATGGGAGTCGCGTCCAGGTTCGATGGCGGACTCTGCGATTCTGAACTGCTTCCAGAGATTGCCGAAGCGGTAGTTGCGGGGGGAGCTTCAAGCTCGCCATTCGGCCGGTGCGTTGCACCGAGGATCGTTCGCAGGCGTGCCTCGCAGTTGCGATTTTCCGCAGCGTCCAACTTGGTTCCCACGACTACCATCGGAGTTCCCAACGCCCGCAATTTAGACCATTCGCCGACCAGCCAAGACTCGGAAAAATTTTCCGATAAATCGATGCAAAATAAAATGAGGTCGGCGGTGCTGAGTCGATCTTGGAGGACCCTTTGAGCCAGGGCTCGCGGTGTCGCCTCCTGCAGCTCTTCCATGCCAGCGGTGTCGATGAGCTCGACGGTCAACTCCTCAAACTCAATGCGCTGGCTAATGGCATCGCGCGTGGTACCCGCTTGGGCCGAGACAATCGCTCGATCCGAACCGACGAGGGCGTTGAACAGCGAGCTTTTGCCTGCATTGGGCAAGCCGACCAAGAGCAGTTGTGGGGTCCGGGAACGCGATCCTCGCGATTGCAATTGTTGGGCAATGCGATGCAGTTGCGTGTTGATCTCCCGCAGTTGGTTTTGCAGCTCATCGACGCTGATGAACTCAATATCCTCTTCCACGAAGTCCAAGCCGGCTTCTAGATGGGCGATAACCTCTAGCAATTGGTTGCGCAGTTGCCGGATGGGAGTGGAAAGATTGCCGCCAAGTTGCCCTAAGGCAACGGACAGTTGGTCGTCCGATTCTGCTTCGATGACCCCCAGGACAGCTTCGGCTTGGGTGAGATCAATTTTTCCAGCGAGAAAACTGCGGAGTGTGAACTCGCCGCGACTGGCTGGCAGGGCGCCCAACGAGGCAATCTGCTCGGTTAGCAGTTCGACTAAGGGGAGCGACCCGAGAAGGTGCAGCTCCGCACAGGGCTCCCCCGTGAAGCTCCGCGCATTGGGCCAGTAGTACACACGAGATTCAATGGTGCGACCCGCCAGACCAAGGTCGCAGTCGACGACTCCGGAGAGCGCTCGGTTACTGGCCAGCAGCGTCTGTTTGACAGCGGCTTGTTGAGAACAGGCAGGGATTAGCAAGCGCGCGAGTATGGCACCGGTTTCCTGTCCGCTGAGCCGCACGATTGCACGGCGGGCCGGGGCAATCGCACTACTGACCGCCACGATCGTGCGCTGTAAGTCAAGTTTCATGCGTGCCGTCCATTGCGAATCAGCCTAGCGGCTTTGCACCGGCGGGGAGCTGTTGCCACTTGAGCTGCCGCTACCCGAGCCGCCACTACCTGAGCCGTTGTAGGATCCAGAGCCACCCGAGGAGGAGCCTGGCGGGCCATTGCGGCCTGGTGGGCCTGCCGGTGCAAAGGCTTGAGCCATCGCTGTTAGCTGCTCAACGGCAGCATCGAATTCTGCCTGAGTCTCGGCGTGAGCGAGAGCACCCGTCACGGCAATGGCACCCGTCAGGCCGATCTTGAAGGGAGCTAGCTGGGATGCGTCGGCGTTCGCTAGCCACTCCTGGGCGGCATCGAGCTGTTGGCGCGCTTCGTTCATCTCCTTGGGGTAGATCCAGAGGTTGCCTACCTTTTGCATCCTTTTCTTTTGGGGAGGAACGCCTGGAACGGTGACCTCGATTTCCGCGGAGTCGGCAGACTGACTGAGAATTTTGAACTCAGCCGCTAGCAGGGTTTGGGGGGCTGGAGCTTGTGGAGGAAGCATGGGCTGAATGGTCTCGTAAAGGGCCATACCATGCGGGACGGTTGCGGCGATGAAGTCGGCCAGCCAGGTTGGGAAGTTTCCCTTCTGGAAATTAGCGGCCTGCCACAGCGATTCCTTCGTAAACGAACCGCTGAATCCAGCGAGTTGAGGCCAAATTTGTTTCGCGATGCTGGTCACTTGAGGCTGGCTGGCCAGGGCTGGATTTTTTAGGAGGAAGTCTCGTTTTTCTTGGATGATCGTATTCACGTTTCCCAGTAGAGTTCTCCATTGGGCAATGGTCCCCGAACCGAGGAGCTCGGCACCTTGGCTGGCCAGTGCCTCGATATCCCCCTGCATTTTTGGGGGAAGGCCGTGCCACCCCACCATCATGTTCCCCGCTTGCACCTCACGCTGCATGACCTCCAAATATCGCTCAAGGGACATGTCCTTGGTGAATGGGGATCGCAGAATTTCGGCTGCATCCAAGATGAGAGTGGGCTCGGCGGCCACCACCTCGCTTTTGACCTCTGCTTTGAGCAGCGGTTTGGAAAACGCTTCCGGCTTGTCCAATTTAATGGCTTGCAGATGACTCTCGAGGCTCAGTTGCGCATAGGGAACCTCGGCCTCTTGGCCATTGGCCTTCAGTCTCAGCACCACGCCCTTGTCGGTTCGCCGTACGAACTCGGCCTCGATCTCCTTACCCGCCACGCTGGTCCATTTCGTCGCTGAACCCGCCTCTTGGCTCGTAGCTGTGCCTGGGAGGGATACCATTCCGACAGCAATGACGACGAGCAACCACGCGCAAACGGTGGAGAGCCCAAGGCAGGGCAAAACTGGAATTCTCAATCGTAACAGCACAAATAGGTCTCCAAACAACTAAGCAATAACCGCATTATCTTCAAATTGAGACGGTCGCCACCCTCTGCGAAGTAAATTACTTCGTTCCAAGTGAAGATAACTGGAGCATAGCCCCAACGCAAATCAAATGCCTTGAAACCAGAAGCGTGTCTGCCACCTTTTGGGCAGAATTGCCCTGTCGCGGCAGTCGCTCCGGCCTTGCTCACGCGGCGGGGGCGATGTCAAAGAGGGGTTAAGGTAGGGGGGATTGGGGAGCGGCGGCGTTGGACTGGGCCTCGAGGGCGTACCAGGCTAGGAGGCATTCGAGAGCTTGCTGGCTGCGAGAGCGTCGCACGGCGATTCTCATGCCCGTGGTGGTGCAATTGATGACTTTGGCACGCATTTCCTCCTCCGCTTCGCATTCGAGCTCTATCGTGGGGGGGATTTCGAAGGCTGGGCAAAAACCGATGACGATCGTTTCGCTCTGCTGTTGAGGCTCCAATTGAATCAGGATTTCCCCGCTCATGTAGCGTTGTCCTTCGGCCGTCAGTTGGTCCGTGCACTTGCGGGTGAATTGCTCGGGCGGTGCGATCTCATCGCTCGATTCCGCTGCGAACGCGGGGGGAGGTCCCGAGGGCTCCGCTGTAGCAGGGCTACCCGCAGGCTCCTCGCTCAGGGACTCCTGGTTGGTCTGGCTGGTCTCGTTGCTCTGGAGAGGGGTGTCAGGTAGGGTGCGTTCCGCAGGGTCTTGGGCGAGCCAGCGGTAGAGGGATGCTCTTATTGCATGCAGGCTCGCGGTGATCCACGGTAGGCGGTTGCGGGGTAAGGCTTGGTAGAAAACTAGCTCGCTGCCCAGGGCTAGGCTGAGGAGCACAAGGGCGGATCCGGCGGATTCACAGCGCATCACCAGAGCACCCAGCCAATTGATCAGGCCCACGGTCGACATCCACCAGGCGGCGTGAAGGCTCGTTGGAGTCTCGGCATCACCGGCACTGGCTGGCGTTAGCAGCGGCCAGCGCAGGAGGGTTGTTAGGGCTAAGACCAGGATGGCTAGCAATGTTAGGGAGCTCGGGTTGGCTGGGGCTGCAACGGAGGTGATGGTCGAGCACCAAGCGAGGATGCCGGACAGGCACCAGAAAGCAAGAATAGCCAGCCAAGCAAAGTGGTCTTTGGGATGAGGCATGATCTTGGGTCCGGTGGATGTCAGGGGTGGGACAGCCATACCTGGCCATAGGTATGCCTGGCGGATTCTAGCAAGCTGCTGGCAGCGTGGCGGGCCGTGGTTCAAGCTGCATTTTCAGTCTCACCGCGATAGCGGCGCCTTGAAAAATCGCCCATGGCGGCAACCACCCTTTCTACCGCGCCGAGCTGCAATATATCGAGCTGCAATTTATCGAGCTGCAATTTATCGAGTTGCAATTTGCTGAGCGGCGATGTGGCCACAAAAAAACCTGCTCCAAAGCACGATGGCTCTGGGCAGGTGGTAGTTTAGCAGGAGTGCGGGCTTTGAGTGCTTTGGTTGGCCTAAGCGAGGGCCTTTTTCAGCTCAGCAGCTTTATCGGTATTTTCCCAGGTAAACTCAGGCTCTGAACGACCAAAGTGGCCGCCTGCGGAAGTTTGGCGGTAGATTGGGCGTCGCAATTGGAGGTAGTCGATGATTCCACCGGGAGTCAGTGGGAATAGTTTGACGACCGCATCGCAGATCTTGCTATCTTCCACTTTGCCCGAACCTTGGGTGTCGACGTAGACGCTGACCGGCTGGGTCACGCCAATTGCATAGGCAAGCTGCACTTCGCAGCGATCTGCTAGGCCGGCTGCCACGATGCACTTAGCAACGTGTCGAGCCATGTAGGCTGCACTGCGGTCAACCTTGGTGGGATCCTTGCCGCTGAAAGCTCCGCCGCCGTGGCGTCCCCAGCCACCGTAAGTGTCGACGATGATCTTCCGGCCTGTTAGACCGCAATCTCCGTGCGGGCCACCCACGACGAACTTGCCTGTTGGATTGATGTGGTATTTGATGTCGCCCTTCACCAATTCGGCGGGGAGGCAACCTTTGATCACGTTCTCAATGACGAATTTCTTAATCGTTTCTTGATCGACATCAGGGCCGTGTTGGGTGGAAACGACGATGGTATCGATTCGCACCGGTTTGTGCCCGTCATACTCGACGGTGACTTGGCTCTTGCTATCGGGCCGCAGCCAGTCGACTTCACCCGTCCGGCGAGCTTCCGTCAAGCGGTTGGTGATGCGATGGGCCAGCGCGATGGGCAGCGGCATGAGCTCGGGAGTGTCGTTGCAAGCGAATCCGAACATCAGCCCTTGGTCGCCAGCTCCAATCTCCTTGCCAGCAGTAGAGTCCTCGTTGACGCCTTGAGCGATGTCCGCACTCTGTTCGTCGAGGGCAACCATGACGTTGCAGGTGTCCGCGCACAGTCCCATCATGTCGTCGGTGTAGCCGACTTCGCGAATGACCTCACGGATGACCTTTGCGTAATTGACATTGGCGGATGTTGAAATCTCACCGGCAATCATCGCCAAACCGGTTGTAACCAGCGTTTCGCAAGCCACACGGCTATTTGGATCTTGTGCGAAAATCGCGTCCAGGACTCCGTCCGAAATACGGTCGGCCAGCTTATCTGGATGGCCCATGCTGACAGATTCACTGGTGAAGAGATGTTTACCCGATGCCACTAAAATGACCCTCCAAATGTGGGGTGCCTGGCCGGGGGGTTCGGTCTGAACGCTGACCCGGAAGACTTTGAACTGTTGTCGTAATCGATACGAAGCCGCACAGTATAGTTACCCTTGTCACAATTGGCACTACACCTACCCCGGGGATTCTCAATCGGAAATGCTTGCTAGAATTGCCTGCGGTCGGACCTGCAGAAGCCAGGGGGAGCCGTGTGCCCTGCCCTCCTCTGGGTTGGCGACACACCCAGCCGTTACCCATCCACTCCCTTAGAATTGAAAATCGATCGTGAAGAATAGCGGATCCAACGTAAAAACTGTCCTCCTTCTGCTGAGCCTCTGTCTAGTGTGGGGTGGCGTCGGGTGTACGGAGCCGAAAGCTCCAGCGGTGGCTCAGGTTTTTCAAGGTACGCATCCCATTCAGGTGACGGTTACGGTGGGGATGGTAGCCGATTTGGTGCGAGCCATTGGTGGAGACCATGTTCAGGTCCAGCAACTGATGGGCGCAACGGTTGATCCGCATTTGTACAAGCCGACACGGGATGACACGGCCGCGCTGTTGGGGGCTGATATCATTTTCTACAACGGCTTGATGTTGGAAGGGAAAATGGCGGAGACTCTCAAGAATTTTAGCCACCGGCGGCGCACGGTGCCGGTGGCCGAGGTGCTCGACCTTCATGAGGATGGCCAAGCGGCGGCCGAAGCGCATCCAGATCCGCACGTGTGGATGAATGTTGCCATGTGGAGTCAGGTGGCGCAGGGGATTGGCGATGAGCTAGCGAGGTTTGACCCTCAGCATCAAGCCGATTATCAAACTGCGTCTAAGAAGCTGCGCACGCAGTTGCAGGCCTTGCACCAATATGGGGTTGAGGCCATGCAGGGAGTGCCCGAGGGGCATCGCGTACTGGTTACTTCCCATGATGCATTCCGCTATTTTGGCGAAGCCTACGGGGTTGAAGTGCAAGCGGTGCAAGGGATTAGTACCGAGTCGGAGGCGGGATTGAGCCGCATAAACGAATTGGTGGATATGCTGGTCGCACGCAAGATTACATCGGTGTTTATCGAAAGTAGTGTGCCCAAGGAGAGTATCGAAGCCCTGCTGCGCGGGGCGGCTTCCAGGCAGCATCAGGTCGAGATCGCGGGTAGCCTGTACTCCGATGCCATGGGGCCAGAAGGGACGTATGAGGGGACGTACATCGGGATGATGGATCACAATTTGAGCACGATTGCACGGGCGCTGGGTAGTGCGCAAGTGCCTGACAATGGTTTCCAGGGGTATGCTGCCGATGTCGAATGAGGCCGCTGAGAGCAAGCCAAGTCCGTTGTCTGTACGTGATGTTACCGTGGCCTATCATCGTAAGCCGGTGCTATGGAACGTGACGCTCGACATTCCCAGTGGGAGTCTCGTCGGGTTGGTCGGTCCCAATGGTGCGGGCAAGAGCACTCTGCTCAAAACGATTGTAGATATGGTGCCACGCATCTCGGGTGAGGTCACCGTTTTAGGGCGGCCCTACCGTCGTGCTCGCCAGTCGGTTGCTTATGTGCCGCAGCGAGAGTCGGTGGATTGGGATTTTCCGGCAACCGCGTTAGACGTGGTGTTGATGGGGACCTACGGGCAACTCGGATGGTTTCGCCGCGTTGGCAAAACGCAGCGCGCTGCCGCCGCAGATGCGCTCCGAAAAATGGAGATTGAGCATTTAGCGGATCGCCAGATCAGTCAGCTCTCAGGCGGGCAGCAGCAGCGAACTTTTTTGGCCCGCGCGTTGGTGCAGGAGGCCGAGCTGTATTTGATGGATGAGCCCTTTGCAGCTGTCGACGCGGCCACAGAGCGCGCGATCGTGACGCTCATGCGGCAGTTGCAACAACAGGGAAAGACCATCGTCGTGGTGCATCATGATCTACACACGGTCCCCGAATATTTCGATCATATCGTGCTGCTCAATATGCGATTGGTGGCGTGCGGCCCCACGGCTGAAGTGTTCACCGAAGAGTTTTTGCAAAAGACCTACGGTGGCAAGCTAACGCTGTTGGAAGAGGTTGGCGAAGCGATGCGGTTGCGGGACGGGGGAAGCTAGATGCTCAGCAAACTCCTGGCTGACGTCAACGTGCCACTGGTATTGGCCGACCAAACGAATCGCATCCTGCGAATCATTCTGTTGCAAGATCTCAACACCCGAGTTGTTTTGCTAGGTACCTTCTTGCTGGGTATCGCAGCCGGAGTGCTGGGGGTATATCTGCTGCTCAGACGCAGGGTTTTGATTGGGGATGCGATCAGCCACTCCACGCTGCCTGGCGTTGCGCTGGCCTTCTTGTGGACAACCGGTGCCGACGGGAGTAAGTCGCTGCCCATCTTGTTGTTGGGAGCAGCCATCAGCGGTGCACTGGGAGGTGCGTCGGTATTGTTGCTCCGCAATCTAGCCAATATGCGTGAGGACGCTGCGCTGGGAATTGTGCTCAGCGTTTTCTTTGGGGCTGGGGTAGCACTCGTTTCGGTGGTTCAGCGGGTGGGAGGTAATGTCGCGGGATTGGAAGCCTTCATTTATGGCAAGGCTGCGTCGATGACTCCCGAGGATGTGTGGCTTAGTGGCGGGGCGGCTTTCATTGTTTTGTGCGTCGTGCTGCTGCTAGGCAAAGAGTTGAAGATCCTCTGTTTTGACGCTGAGTTCGCCCGCAGCCAGGGCTGGCCAGTACTGCTGCTAGATAGCCTGTTGATCGGCTTGGTCGTCGCGGTCACCATCGTCGGATTGCAAGCCGTGGGCTTGATCCTGATCATCGCGTTGTTGGTTATTCCGGCTGCCAGCGCTCGCTTCTGGACGCATGATCTCAAGCTGCTGCTATGGCTTGCGGGAAGCATGGGTGGAGTTAGTTGCGCGGCCGGCACGCTGGTGAGCGCCAGTTTTGATCGCATGCCCAGTGGCGCGAGTATCGTTTTGGCGGGTTGCAGTTTATTCCTACTCAGTTTTGTATTTGGGACGCAGCGCGGAGTGCTGTGGCGTGCGACGCGCATGATAGGGATGCGGCGTGAACAGAATTTTCAGCATTTCCTACGGGCCGCCTATGAAGAGCTGGAAACGCAGAATGCGATCCCGCTGGGGGCTGGCGAGTTGAAAACCACCGAACCGGTCATGCTCGAGAAAATTCGTCAACGACGATTCTGGACACTTGCCCGAGTGAGAATCATCGCCAAGCAAATGTCGCGAGCTGGCTTAGTGGTGTTTGGAGGTGGGCATACAGCTAGGCTCACACCACGCGGCATGGTTCGGGCGTTGGCGACCGTCCGCGATCACCGACTGTTGGAACACTACATGATGGATCAGGCAGAAGCTAAGGTCGGGGAGGCGGACCGCGAAGCCGACTACCTGGAGCATGGGCTACTTCCCGAGCATCTCGCGGAGCTCTCCGGTGCACTCGATCCTACCATTGGCGATATTGTGCCACCCAATCCCCACGCGCAAACTGACCGAAACCCAAAGGCTGAGAACGAGTGAACCCACTTCTCCGAGAGGCATATTCCACCGACGCGTTTCGCAAGTCCGCTCATCGCTTGATCGATCAGATCTGCGATCATTTAGCAGCGAGTTTTGCGGGGGAGCACCAACAGGCACTTCCCTGGCAGGCCCCCGAAAATGCTCAG
Source organism: Aureliella helgolandensis (assembly GCF_007752135.1). Lineage (GTDB taxonomy): Bacteria > Planctomycetota > Planctomycetia > Pirellulales > Pirellulaceae > Aureliella > Aureliella helgolandensis. The sequence goes on from NZ_CP036298.1 coordinate 302,234, forward strand.
CGTTTCTGGCGAGATTTGGCGCAGCAGAGTCCCACCATCGAGGAGGTTTGCCAGCATATCCTCGATCGCAGCGTGCGCATCAGTGACCCCAAGTACATGGGGCATCAGATTTGCGTTCCAGCGCCCACGGCCATCTTGGCAGGGATGGTTACCGAAGCGTTGAACAATGGTTCGGGGGTGTTTGAAATGGGCATGGCCGGAACGGCCATGGAGAGCCATGTGGTGCAGGTTGTTGCTCGTCGGCTCGGGTGGGATGAGGCCGCGGATGGATATTTGACCAGTGGCGGTACATTGGCGAATTTGACCGCTCTGCTCGCCGCTCGGGCGTGCCGCCGACTGCACTCCGATGCCCTCGATGGTCCCTCGCATTCCACCAGTGCCTCCCCGACGAGCGATTGGGAGCACGGAACGCGACAGCGCTTGGCCGTAATGGTTTCTGAGCAGGCGCATTATTGTGTCGATCGGGCGGCACGCGTCATGGGGTGGGGGGCGGCTGGGATCATCCGTGTTCCAACCAACCCAGCCTTTCAGATGGACACCGAGCAATTGCCGAGACTCTATGCGCAAGCGACGGAGGATGGGTTAACCGTCGTGGCGATAGTCGGAAGTGCTTGTTCGACCTCGACCGGTGCGTACGATGATCTGCAGGCGATCGCGGATTTCGCCGCCGAGCAACGCCTGTGGTTTCATGTCGATGGGGCGCATGGTGCCGCCGTGGCCTTTTCGGATCGGCATCGTGGGATGTTGGCTGGTATCGAGCGCGCTGACAGCGTGGTAATCGACTTCCACAAAATGTTGCTGACTCCAGTGCTCTGCAGTGCACTGGTGTTTCGCTGCGGAGCGGATAGCTACCGGACCTTTGCCACTGAGGCAGAGTACTTGTTTTCGCAGCAAGAGGAAAATGAGAGTGTGGCCGCTGCGGAGAGCTTTAATCTAGCTCGGCGTACTTTTGAATGCACCAAGACGATGATGGCTGCCAAAATCTACAGTTTATTGGCAGTTCATGGTGAGCAATTGCTGGAGGCGAGCGTTGATCACTTGCATGCGTTGGCGAGTCAGTTCGCGGCCGTGATCGAGTCGCGCCGCGAATTTGAGTTGGCGGTGCAACCTCAATCCAACATCGTCTGCTTTCGATACCACGGACGTGGAGAAACGACCGACAAGTCGAGTCGAAGCGTCGAGGCTGCTGTCGCCCTCAGCCAGCGGATGACCCTTGTTCGTCAAGCGCTGACCGAGCAAGGTAAATTCTACATCGTCAAAACTGTATTGCGCGGTGAAGTTTGGCTGCGTTGCACGATTGCCAATCCGTTTACCAGTGCAGACGAGTTTAATGCATTGTTAGATGAAGTCGAACGGTTGACTGAAACTCTTCGGCCATCCCTAACGGAACGCGTTTGACAGGGCTCCCGCTACAGCGGTCGCTGCTCCAGTCGATTCGGTAAAGCTGAACTCAGCCCAGATTGGCAGGTGGTCCGAGATGCGTTCGGTGTCGTCCAGATCGATGCTAAACATTTGTTCCAAGTCGATGGTCCCGGCTCGTCCTGTGAACTCGCGTGTCTTTTGAATGTCAATCAGGATGTTATCGAGCGTTTTGTTTTTTCGAGTGTTCGTGGGAACGTCGACGATTAGAGGGTCGACCGAAGGGATCGTGCCCAGTTTCTGAAAGCGGTCGGGGGCTGCATTGAGGTCGCCCAGCAGAATGATGTCATCCTCGGGGTACTCGTATTGGCGGACGTTGACATAGACATCGGCCAACACGTCTAGCTCCACCGAAATTTCGCTGGGAGAAGTATGCATGTTGATCAAGCGAAAGGTGAACGGATTATTGCTGATCGTTTGAAAGCGTCCGACAAAGGGCTCGCGATACAAATAATCTTGCTCGTCTTGAATCACATAGCTGTATTCCTGTCCGGTTTGGACACGCGTTGTGTCGTAGACGAATACGTATTGTTCGAAGTAGGTGTTTCGTCCAATCTGAGGGCTGATGGTGTACGCATACTTCCCGCCACCTTGGTTAACGTAGGTCAACAGTTGTGGAACGGTGGTTTGATCTTGACTGGTGATCTCTTGCAGGGCGATGACGTCGAATCGTTGAATCACTGAGGCAAGTTTTTCCATGACCCAGGGTTGTCCCAATTTGCTGGGGCCCAGGCGTTGGATGTTGAAGCTGCCGATGAGCAGTCGATTGGCAACCCGGTCGGGGATGGATGCCGGGTAGTGCGTGGTCGAACTGGCCGTACCCCGCGCTCCGGTGACGACGGATTCGAGGGGCAATTGGATGGAATTGGGGTCGCAACCCAAATAGCCACCAAGTCCAACTAGGACGAGTACCATCATGGGGTAGAACGGTAGTGAACGCATCCCAGTCGCCTCCTTGCTACGGGAATTCAAATCAAGGTGTCGCGCACCCTTTAGGTTGTGGTGTCGAGAGCCGTCCTGGCTAGTCGACTCAGGCGAGGATCGGTACTGGTTGTGGCTTGTTGCAGTGCGCTGCGCGACTCTTGGTCGAGCGTGGGCAGTTTTCCTAATGCAGCGGCAGCAGCCTGGCGTGCGGCGGTCTCTGAATGCGTTTGCAGGGTTGTCCGCAGCGTCTGTTGAATGGCAGCCTGTTGAGCGGCATCGCAGGAGTTCGCCCGCCGGGCGAGCAGAGTGCAAGAGTACTCGCTAATTCCAGCATTTTTATGGGAGCAAGCGAGGAGGAGTTCAGGGACGATTTCCTCGGGAATCTGTTGGATCACCTCAAGTGCGTCGCAGGCCCAGCCCCGCAGTTCCATCTCGCTATCATTCAGGCATGCCAACAAATCTAGAGTGCGCAGGCCAGCCTCTTGAGGATCGTTGACTAAGCTGCGAATTTGTTCAATTGCGAGCGGGGAATGGTCAGTCAGTGGCATAGCGCGTCAACTCGGGGACTTCGAAGTGGCTGGCATTCAGGGGATTGGGTATTCCGATGAGGGACATCCCGGAGTTTGCATTCTGGCATCTGGCGAAGGATGGGAGGCCCACCGCTCAACTCAGCTCGCCTTAACTGTAATTACGGGAAAAGGGTGGTTGGTCGCAATGCCAATACAGTATGCCAATACAGTGCTGGGCATGTACCTTCACGGGGCGTGATCGAGCGGTTCTGTCTCCGAGTCTTTTCTACGCAGCCAGGGATTGGGGCGCCCTGGTGGTTGGGAAGCTACGGTAGTGCCGTGAGTTAGCGGCAACCATCTGTCCTTGCTCACCGGACTGTTGAAATAGCAACCCGCTGCGTGAGCGAGGAAGAGTGGTTACCGCTATAGGGTAATTAGGGGGGCTACCTTCGCGCCAGAATTCAAATTGCTATTAAATCAACAGCCCGTCACGCTGGGGTTACTATTTCAACAAGCCGTTCCCGGCGGGTTACTATTTGGACAAGCTGTCGCGCTGCGAGGGATTCTTTGGGGGGCCTCGGGAATGCGAGCGACTCGTGGGGAAAAGCTATTCAAGCATTGCTATGGTTGCAGGTGCAGGCTTGTTGTATGCTCGCGCGACGAAATTGGGAACATCAATAGAACCAAGTTTATTCGGCAGCGAATTCATTCGAGAACGGCTCGATGCCACTGCAACCCCAAGCAGCGTGGTGGATGTTGTGGCTTGCGCGTTGAGCAATGAGAGCGTTTTCATGACGAGCGGTCTTTCAGGACGTCAACCCATCGACAATCGGTGAGTAGAAATCTGGTGTGCAGAGTGGGAATGTGCGAAGTGAGAAACATTCGAATGCCAATTCTTCGATCTAGTTTACTGATCGTGCTGAGCGTCTTCATTGTGGAGCTAGGCGGTGCGGTGGCCAACGCTGAAACGCTTTCAGATCGAAGTGCCATTTCAGTCGATCCGCAGCTACTTAACGACGCTTACGTGGCTAGTGCCTCGCCAGGCGCCAACCTAAATGATGTGGCGATCATTTCCGAAGACCGATTGCTTTGTATCGGTGATCGCGGCCTCATCTTGGGCAGCAAGAATGGTGGCCGCCTGTGGAGCTCGTTAGCCAGTCTCACCACGGCGAATCTGCATGGAGTCGACTTCGATAACCATGAAATCGGCATTATCGTCGGCGGCTGGATCGGGAACTACACCGGTACCAGCAAGGCTGCAGTACTCCGCTCTCTGGATGGAGGGGATACTTGGACAACCGTCCGAGATGTGGAGTTGCCAAGCTTGCGCGGAGTGCGCTTCGAGAATCGTCGAGCGATTGCATGGGGTGATTACAGTCCCAAGTGGAAGACGAGCGTGTTCGAAAGCCTCGATGGGGGATTGTCTTGGCATGGCCTCAGGATGCCCATTGGGCACGCGACGGTTGCCGCGGTGGACAATGTCGGGACGGTGGTTGCGGTGGATCGATTGGGTCGGTCCGCAATGGGAGTGGGGCACGCCGACAGGCTAGACAATATCTCCGATGGAAACCGTCCCTTGCAGTGCCTGACGCATACCGGGCTTGGCTGGTTAGCCGGCGGCTCGGCAGGCGAATTGATCTTCAGCCGCGATGGCAAGCAGTGGCAAGACCTTGCGCTGCCTCTCTCCCCGGCAGCGAAGGCCTGCTGCCGTTGGGCGAGTATTGCCCAGGTCGACGATGAGATCTGGGTCGGTGGTGCCCCCGGCTCGGTACTCCTCTACAGTGCGGATCGGGGCGCGACATGGTCCCTAAAATCTACGGGGCATACTCTGCCCATTGCGAGTCTTCGGTTTCTCGATGCGAGGCGTGGGTGGGCGGTCGGTGCGTTGGGGAGTATTCTGGCGACACGCGATGGTGGAAAGACGTGGTATTCTCAGCGTCAGGCGGCTGGGCGCCTGGGGGTGCTTGCGATTTCAGCCACAGACGCAGATACACCCTGGTTGCCTCTGATTGCAACGAGTTGGGATGACCAAATCGCTTCCGCTTCGTTGGTTCTACAGGCCGGTGAGCCGATCGAGCATGCCAATTTCTTGCCGGGCAGAGCTAGCTGCCTGGAGTCATTAGCACCTCACTTGGGATTGGCGCAACATGCGCATTGGGCCGACCTGCCGGTCTCGAAGGAGTCTGCGACGGAGCGGCTCGCCATCGAGCTGCTCAGCTGGAAACCCGATGTGTTGTTGACTTCGCGAGAGAGCGGCCGAGGGGCGACGAGTCCAACCGCACTGGCGCTCGCTGCGATTGAGTCCGCGGCCCAGTCGGAGAGGCTTTCGGTGGCTCAAGAGCTAGGGCTCAAGTCTTGGCCGGTAAGGAAATTGGTGGAGGTTACTGACGAAGCGACCAGCCAATTTACCGAGCAATCGCAACGCGTGCTGAGAACTCCGGCGCTGTCGATTCAGGACCTGCTGCAAGCATTGCCCCCAGATATCACTCAGGAGCAATCTACGGTGGCCATGCGAAGCGTTTGGACACGGACCCACGCCCCAGCAGCCTTAGTCTCCTTGCTGGGCGCAATTCCGCCATCAGCCGATACGCGGATGGAACTCCCGATCAAAGAGATTGGGAATTATCAGCTGGTCATGGGGCGAGTGCATCGCGACCGAGCAATGATGCGATTGGGAGATAGTGAGGGGCGAATGGCCTCTGATCAGCAATGGGATGAGGCGTTGCGAGTTTTGTTAGCCGGGTTGCCAGATGGTGAAATTGCACCAGCGGCGTACCGTTTAACTGGCATGTTGAATGAGCCGCAGGATTGGCCGCGCCGCCGCCGCGTCCTGGAACGCTTGATCGCCTTGCAGCCGAAGAGCGATGCGGCCGATTGGGCTCGGCTGGAATTGTTGACACGGCTGGGAAGCGAAGAGTTCCGTGCTTGGCAAGCGAGCGCCCTAGTGACTGTGTCCGAAGCCTCTGTGGAGCAATTTGTCACCGATTCTGCCGCACCGGTACCGATTCCGGAATCGCGCCTGGGCGGAGCGGGCGAGCGACTCGATCGACTGGTTGGGGAGCAAGTCAAAGTGGACGATGCTTCGGCAGGTGGCACCGTTTGGGACCGCAGTCCCTTTTCCGACGCCCAGCGTGGGACCTCGGCACAACTGGCAAGTGCCCCCTTCGGATCGGTGGTTCGCGCCTCGGCGACTTCATCACCGGCCCCTTCGGTACCAGTCAATGAATCGTTGGAACCACAAGCTTGGTTCGGTCTGCTGGATAGGGTTCATCGCGAATCACCAGGCTTGCGTAATCGACCCGATCTGGCACTGTTGATTGAACGCATGAAGGATCGCATGCCGTTGACGGCTGCTGCGCAGAAAGCGGCTCTGGGTGGTGAAGCAGCCTTTGGCGAGTCCAGCATGCTTGAGGGCCCGTTGATCGGTTGGCCGCAAGTGGCTCGCCAAGAGCTCCTGTTGCGAAGCAATCAGACCGGTCAGTTGCGTTGGCTCGCTCTCGCTGTTCGCGCCGACCAGCCCCCATTGCTCGACGGCGTGCTATCGGAGTCCTTCTGGAATCAAGTCCCAGCTCTGCAGCTTACCTCAATTGCCAGTGATCCAGCGAGCGAGTCTGAGCAACCAGCGCTCATTCGAATCGCCTACGATAGCGACTACCTCTATGTAGCGGTTCACTGTTTTCGAGAACAGAGTGACGGGAATTCAAGTCGCCTAAAACGCGTTCGAACCTACGACTCTGATTTGAGTGAAACGGACCGAGTTGAATTGCTGTTTGACGTGGACCGAGACTATAGCACGGCAATCGAACTGGCCATTTCCGAAGATGGGCGGACCTGCGATCGCTGTGATGGAGTGGCGGGATTTAACCCTAAATGGCATGTGTTCGCACGGCCAGAAACGCACGAGTGGACCGCTGAAATTGCGATTGAACTCTCCTCATTGACGACCGAAAAGAGTGTGATGGGGCAAGCCTGGGCGCTATCCGTTCGCCGGCACCGTCCGCAGGGGAATTCGCAGAGTTGGTCCCAATTGCAGACGCATCGCAGCCTTTTACAGGCTAGCGGACTGCTGCTCTTTGCGCCACCCTTGTAGGACCGTTCAAGCTCGTGAGATCGGGAAGGAGATCACTCGATCGATGTCGGTAATCCCTTCGGCGACCATCAGCAAGCGATCCAGTCCCAAAGCGCAACCGCTGCAGGCAGGGAATGTGGCTTGCATGGCGTCGATGAGGTAGCTCTGCTCTGGGAGTGCGCGGTGTCCATCATCCAGTCGCTGACGGTTCGTAGTTTGGTTGCGGTGGACTAGTTCGGATGCATCAGTGAGTTCGTTGTATCCGTTGGCCAATTCGATCCCATGTATGAAAAGTTCAAAGCGTTCCGCGGTCCGAGCATCTTGGCTCGAAAGCCGAGCAAGCGCGGATTGGCTAGCCGGGTAGTGCGTGATGATGGTGGGAAGGTTGTGTCCCAATTGAGGCTGAATTACGTCTGAAAAAATGAGGTTGAGCCAGTCGTCTCGATCTTGACTCCAGTCGAGGCCGACGCCCAGGTTTCGGTCGACGGCGCAGCGGGCCAGTTCCGAGATAGGGCACGCCAGGGGATCGAGTTGTGCGTACTGCTGGAAAGCAGCTTGATAGGTTTGTTGATGGGGTGGCGAGACGCCCAGGGCGGCCACCACGAGTTCGCTCAGCAGTTGCACCGCTTGCGTGAGATTGTCGCCAACGCGATACCATTCGACCATGGTAAATTCGGGGTTATGGAAATTGCCACTCTCACCTCCTCGGTAGACGGGACCGATCTGATAGATGGCTGGCATGCCTGCAGCGACCAAGCGTTTCATGCAGAATTCAGGGGAGGTTTGTAAGAACAGGGTGTCATCCGCGAGTTCCGCCAGACCTAAGGCTTTGCCTGGGAGAGCAATGGGCTCAATATGGCGATCGACGACCGTATCATGACACAGGGTCGGCGTGTGAACTTCCAGAATGTCGCGTTGATGGAAGAATTGTCGTAGACGCCAAGTTAATTCACCGCGGCGGCGCAAGACTTCGATAGAAGCCGTTGGTCGCCAGGGTGGATTGATATCTGAAGTCAACAAATTCATGGTGCACAGGTTTCGGCAAGTTCGGGATGGGGAGGAAGCCGCAGACCTAATTCGTGCGACACATACTACAATGGAGAGAGTTGTTCCGCGTTGCACGTACCGTTCGAGGCCGGTTGGTAATGCTTTAGCTTTCGTAATGTTCGGTCAAGCTGTACAAGTTTTCTAATGCGTTGCACAAAAGGTGAAGATAATGATGAGCCTGGGGGCCTTGGCCGCGTTTTGCCGTCGAATGGGGATCGGCCTCAAAGCGGGAGTCGACATTCTACGCTTGCTTGAGAATGAGACCAAGTCTGGCAATGCCCAGCATCAGCGAGTCATGTCGCGTGTGTTGGAGGAAATTCGAAATGGCAACACTTTCTCGAAAGCCATGTTTCAGGAGAAGCAGTATTTCCCACCACTCCTCATTCAGATGGTCAATGCGAGTGAATTGGGGGGGAGGACCGAGGCCATGTTTGCCTACATGGCAGACTACTATGAGCAGCTCAAGCGGACTCGGGCCCTGTTCCTTAGCAAGATCTCCTGGCCTCTTATCCAACTCTTCATGGCGGTGGGTATTATTGGGCTGGTGATCTTGATCCAGGGATTGCTGACGCCCAATACACCGGGGAGTTATGACGCCTCTGGAGTTGGGCTGCGGGGAGTGAATGGGTTTTTTATCTATTGCTTTGTCGTCAGCAGCTTCTTTGGCGCCGTGAGTCTAGTTGGCTACGGAGTGTGGAAAAATTGGTTCAACTGCCACCGCCTCTTGATGCCTCTGATACAGCGCATTCCGGGCATCGGGACGGCGCTAGTAACGCTGGGGTTGTCGCGTTTGAGCATGACCATGTCGATGCTGCTGAACGCCGGGGTTGAAGCGCGTCGTAGCCTGCGCCAAGGATTCCTGTCGACGGGGAATTACTATTTCATTGGTGGTATGGATCTGGCTGTGGCCGAAGTTGGAAAGGGCTCCAGCTTCGGTGAAGCCTTCACCGCGTCTGGCGTCTTGCCACAAGAGTTTGTCGAAGCGGTGCGGATCGGTGAACTTAGTGGCACTGAAACCGAGTCCTTTGATCACCTCGCCGAGCAGTATCGGCAGCGTGCTCAAGCCGCACTGTCGACGATCGCGACGGTCGCAGGGATCGCGATTTGGATGGGCATTATCCTGTTAATGGCATTCATGATTATTCGCATGGCAATGAGCTATATCAATCTGCTCAACGGATTTTTGCCGTAGAAAATGGCGTAGGCAAGTCTCTTTAAACTTGTGAGTTCTGCGACATTGCCGTTGCGTTCGTCCCGGAAATGCCTGTCTTGGAGTGTTGGACCTACGTGGGGGATGGGGCCAATGCGCACAACGCCAACCCACTCTATTCGCACTAGTAATGCAATTGGAAGGTGATCGGGAGATGGTCCGAGCCAGGAGCGTGGGGCAAGACCTGACGATCGGAGATGCTGCACGCGCCTAAGGTTAAGGCATGGTCGATGGGAATGCCCAGTGGTCCTGCCCAACTGGGCCACGAGGGGCAATTTCCGCTTCCAAGCCGTGAATCTTGAAAGCCCAAGGCTATGAGATTTGCAAAGGAACGGGTCCAGGGAGTGGTGTTCAAATCACCGACCACGCAGATAGGAACACGCTGGGACAACGCCCAGTCGCCAAAGGTCGTAAGTTGTCGGTCGCGGTGTTCGACACGACTGACTGGCAGTGGTGAGTAGGTATGCATTCCTATGATTTGCACAGCCGGCTCCCCAGATGCATCTGGATAGGTGGCAACGATGGCAGGACGTTGTTCGTAGCCCCACAGCTCAACCGTAAGCTGGGCACGCGGGTCGCGACTGAACAACGCAATCCCTGATCCATGCCAGCCGGGAAGGGAGCGGTAATTGGAGTAGCGTTCGGCAAGTACAGGCAGTTGCTTGAGGAGACCGGGACGATTCTCGATCAGGATTAGCAGATCCGGATCTTGCTCTCTCAATACTTGGTCGACTTCCGCCAGCGATTGGTTGACGGTCAGCACGTTCCAGGACATCACGCGGAGCGACCGCTGTGGGTGCTGCAGGGACGTCGGGTGCGGAAGGTAGAGCGACCAAGGTTGCACGAGTAAGAGTAGGTAGACGCTGGCCATGGCGTTGATCACCAGCGGGGTTCTGAGGTTTAGGCTGAGTTGCACTGCCATCAGGATTGGTAGTACGCACAGAATATGAAAGGCGAAATGGACCGCTAGTTCGCAGGTTGGCGAGAGTGGGGCAAGCCATACTAGCGGGAGGTATAGGCATACTCCCGCGGTGCCGAAGTTGGACAAACCACGCAGGATTCTTCTGCCATTGCGCGGCCGCAGCGAGCGTTGATCTGCAGGTTCGTGCACGGTTTCAGAGGCGAGTGAATCAGGTTGGGTGGTAGGGGGCAGCGGATTCACGCGGTTCAGGTTCCATCATGGTAAGCCAGCGATTGATCGAGAGTCTCGTGCTTGGAGACCTGATTCTCAATCCTCAAGTCCAGTTCTCAAAGGTTGGTTGAATTCGTTGCACTTTCAATCCCAATCCTAGCATCGCACCCCGAGTCGAATTGCAGGAGCAGCCAATCCAGCCTCGCTTATCGGGTTGTCGATTCAAGAGCGTACTTGGTTTTACCATGAAGGTAGCACTCCCCAATCACCCGGTAGCTGCGAACACACTTCCTTATGCACGCGGCGGGCTGCTATTGCGACAAGCCGTTAAGCCTTAGGGGCGGCAGCGGTGGTGGCTCAAGCCAGGATAGGTCAGCTCCACTGGAAAAGAAAGGTGGATTCAAGACTGTATCGCGCCCAAGCTGGCCGGGCTAGACGACGCGGGGGCGGCTGAGCTGCGAGCAACCGAGTGGCTGGATTCTAAAATCTGTCGAGTTCTCTTGGGGGAGCCCGCGCAAGTTGAATAGCGATTAGCTAGACTGGGGAACGTTTGGTAACTAAGTGCTCAATCCCACCTTTGGAGTTTTTCAACAATGCGTCACCTATCACGCTCCCTGATGGCAGTCGCCATTCTTACTGCCTCGACTATCCTTCATGCTGACGACGGCTTCAAAGAGATTTTCAACGGCAAGGATCTCACCGGCTGGAAGGGCAATTCGGAGTTGTGGTCCGTAGAAGACGGAGCCATTACCGGTACCACCTCGGATGAAAAGAAGCTCAAGTTCAATACCTTCTTGATCTGGGAAGGCGAGGTTGCAGATTTCGTCTTGGAGCTGGACTACAAATTGGGAGCGGAGGGAAATTCAGGAATCCAGTATCGAAGCAAGGTCCTCAACGAGGAGGATTTCATCGTAGGCGGCTATCAGGCCGATATTGATGCATCGCTGACTTACGCGGGCATCAACTATGAAGAGAAGGGACGCGGTATTTTAACGCTTCGCGGTGTTCGCACGACCCTTGCGAAGGATGGCACCAAAACCGAAGAAAGTATCGGCGATGCCAAAGAGCTGGGAAAGAAGATCCACGGAGAAGACTGGAATCACTACCGCGTGGAAGCCAAGGGCAACAAGCTCAGCCACTACATCAATGACCAGCTGATGTCGGAAGTGATCGACAACCAGACCGAAAAGTCCTCTGCCAAAGGTGTGTTGGCCCTCCAAATTCACCAAGGCCCTCCCATGAAGATTCAATTCAAAAACATGCGGCTAAAAGTTCTCAAGTAAGGTTCGCGTGGAAAAGGTCAGCATGGAAAAGTTGGGGGCTACTGCACGTTGCTGCCGGGACAAACATCCCGCTAGGCATCCCGCCGAGCCCCGTACTCGCCGCCCGCTTCTTTTGATTGGTTTCTTCGAACCAAAGCCGAGACCATCGCAACTCCCCCCACTCGCCCACCAAGCGGGGTGGAGGGAGCAGGCGGAGGTAGGTGCAGCTGTTTTTCTCAGCTGCCTCTCAACGTCAGCTTGGGGCCGCGCGGCTTGCCAGTCGTAGTGAACTCTGGCAGAGTGAATCAGCCGTGGTGCGCTCTGTAGCACTTTGCTGCATTCCCCAGGGGATGTTGAGTAACTGCAAACGCATCGTACGATTCACGCGAAAGCTTTAGTTCTCCTTTTTCGCGCAGTTCGCGGGCAGTACTCCCAAGCTCATCTGCACGGTGCAATTGGAAACCATCCATCGACCGCAGAGAGTCCAGCTGCGGACATTGTCACTTGGGAGGTGGGAAGCATTCCTTGACCCGACTCAGACTCGGCGGATGGCATGGGCAGTTTGTTGAACGGTCGGGCAATCGCCACAATGGGCAGCGAAACGCAGCTTATTCGGCGCATTTGCCTACGAACAGCCAGTCGGTGAACGACTCGGAAACGTGCTGGTTGTAGTACTTGACGGGTAGCACATCCACTTCCACCATCGTCGACCGCATTGCATCTGCCAGCTGGTCGTTTCCCTCATAGGACCACAGAGCAAGAATTCCGCCGGGGCGCAAGTGTTTTGTCGCCAGCTTCAATCCAAGAGCCGAATATAGGCCGTGGTCGCTGGAGGATAGTTGGTCCTCGGGCGAATGGTCGACATCAATTAAGATCGCATCCCAGCGGAGCTGGCTTGGCGCACTCAGTAGCCGCTCGTACACATCCCCCTGCACGACGGTTAGACGAGAGTCGTCTTTGAGCCGTTCCGATAGAGGAATCAGATCGGCGTTCATCCAGTCGATGACCTGAGGCAAGAACTCCACCACTTCAACTTTGGTAACGCGGTCCGAATCGAGTGCAGCAGCGGCGGTGTAGCCCAGTCCAAGGCCGCCAACAAGTATGTGAAGTTCCTTTCCAGGGACGCGCTCGATCGCGAGTTTAGCCAACGCCTCTTCGGAATCCGTATGTAGACTGCTCATTAAAAATTCGTGATTGAGCGTGACTTCCGTCACCCAACGTTGAGGTTCTCGAAGTGTCAGACGCCGGCGCAGGCAGAGGATTCCCAGTTGGGTGTCCTCGTAGGCAAGCACTTCGAATTTTATGGACATTCGGTCATTTCGTGTTAGAGGTGCGAGCGAGGGCTGTTGGCGCCAGTGTGCCCAATCAACGAGATTCCAAGCCCCCACCCGAATCGCGTCGCTGATATCGAGCGTGTCGCTGCGCCGCAATTGAGCCGCCAGGCTTCGTTTGCAGGCGCGCCGGCGAGATTGCCTTTTCAGGCGGTTCAACTTTCCGATAAATGCGGTTGTCACATCGTGGGGAGGATGCTGCCTGAAATGCTCCATGCCATGGCCACTGCGACTCCACCAGCTTGAGCAGCTCTGTCACGATGCTATCTCCTCGCTTGACGCATCGGAAAATTGACGTGTGGAACAGACGGACTCCAAGAATTCTGTAATTGCGCCACGATGAGTGATTGCAAGCGAGTGCATCGCGCGAGTCACGGCAATGTACAGCATATGCCGATCAATCGCTTGGTGATAATTGGTTTTCGTGCAGAACGGCACCAGTACCTTATCGAACTCGAGTCCCTTGGCGAGGTAAGCTGTGGTGATGACAACGCCACTGGCAAAAACTCTGCTCTTTGAGTTCAGCAATGAGACTGTGGTCGTGGACCGAAGGTGTTCGTAGAGTTCATCGGCTTCCCCCTGGGTTCGGCAAATGATTGCCATCGACTGATATTCGCCTCCGCAGAAATCTTTTACTTGCCCCGCGATGAAATCGAGTTCCTCCGATTTCTTGCGAAACGAATTGAACGTGGGCTCCTCCCCGTGCCGCGCAATTGGTTCCAGGTCGGGGTTGTTCAGAATTGCTTGGGCAACTTGCGTGATTTGAGAAGTCGATCGGTAGCTCTTGCGCATGTAAACGCAGAGCGATTCGGGCAGGATATCTCGTATGGCTTCTGCATGAGAGGAGCTGAGTGGATTGACTGATTGATTGCGATCGCCGAGCACCGTTTTTTTGCAGGGGTAGAGTTGGGAAAGGACTCGATATTGTAGGGGACTGTAGTCCTGCATCTCGTCCACCACCAAGTGCTTGACCGCTGCATTGGGAGTGGTGTTCGACAGTTGCAATTTCATGTAGATCAGTGGATAGACGTCGGCATACTCCAACGAGCCCTTGGGACCGATCTTGAACAAATCTGCTTTGCCACTCCATTCGTAGAAGCCCTTGTAGAGTTTCTTCAGATCGGTCTCGCCCATCATGGCCTTGAGCTGTGCTCGCAGTTCGGCCCGCTGTTTGTTTTCGATGACCTTCTGGTGGTTCAACTTGATCTGCTCCACAATGGCCGCAGTTACTCCGTTGAGTTGTTCGTTGAAAGGTTGGTTCTGTCTTCGCTGAAAGTGCCTTCGGACATCTTCGGCCGAGACGGAATAAACGCTCACTTTGACACCTTTTGAGCTGACGTTCGACTTTCGCAGACTGTCGACGTAGCGGTCGAAGTCGGCCAGGAAATCGGTGCTGGCCTTGTAGCGTACACGTTCCGCAAAGGCTGTATCCTTGCCTCGCAACAATACTTGGATTTGCTCGCCGAACGATTGGAAGTTGAATTTCGACTCCAGCAGCACGTCCGCTAAAACTTCCATCGTGGTTTCGCTGATCATCTCTTCGCCAAGCTCTGGCAACACCTGCGAGATATAATGCGCGAATACATTATTGGGTGAGATGATTAAAATGTCTTGCGAGCTAATCGTGTCTTTGTATTTGTAGAGCAGGTACGCAATGCGGTGCATGGCGATCGAAGTTTTTCCCGACCCTGCTGCGCCTTGGATGATCATCGTATGCGCATCATCGTTTCGGATGATCGCGTTCTGATCACGTTGAATCGTTGCGACAATCGTCTTCAGCTTGGTGTCCGACGCTCGGCTTAACTCTTCTTGCAACACATTGTCGAGAATGTTGAGCGACGATTCGAGCATGAAGCGGAATTGCTGTTTTTCGATACGATACTGGCGTTTGAGATTGATTTGCGCCTCGATTTGACCATCTGGAGCATCGTAGTACCCGTCCCCGAGTTCGAAGTCGTAGAATAAGCTGGAAATCGGTGCTCGCCAGTCATGGATGAACTGCCGATCCGCATCCTCGCTGAAGGAGTGAACTCCGATGTAGAGCGGCTTGCCACTAGGGTGTTCAACGGATTGAATGTCAATTCTGCCGAAATACGGAGATTCAATCAGTCGCTCAAGTCGCTTTTGCTGTTCGACCGAAAATTCGCCGACGCGCGACGCCATGTTCGCAGCCTGACGCAGATTCGCCTTATCGACATGGTCTAGATCACGTATCTGGTCTTGCAGCTGTTGTTTGATTTGGATCATTTCAGCATGACGGGCAGCCACGTCAGCCCGCAGGTTCCTATAGGTTTCCTTGAGCCGAGCTGTAATGGACTGATGAAGTTGGCGCTCTTCCGCTTCGGTGCGATATTGTATTTCAAGGTTCATGGGGTGAGAGTTTCAATCGAACGGAATACGGTGCTGGTTTGGAAGTGGATCGTTATTGGCAAATCTAGCTAGCAATTCCCGGAACTGAGCTTGAGCCCCTGCGGCCTAGGACTGCAATAGAGTCTCTAACTCCAACCTTGCGTCACCAAGCTCCTTCTCAACTTTCTCGATCTCATCAGGTTCATCGGCTTGTGATTTGACGCACGCCAAGACCTTTTGCAGCTTCTGAATGCGTTGCCTTAAGATGCCAACTCTCTTTTGTGTCTTCTTATCCATGGAGAGGACCTCGACTCGATATACCCATACAACTGGAACTGCAAGAAATTCGCTAGCAACTTAGGGACGCAGTGCGGCTGGCGAGATGGTGTCCGTACGCTCAGAGAAAACGCTGGAAAAGCTAACCAGCGAGTGGAATAAGAGCGTCGAGAGAGTATTGGCTAGGGTGGACACATGCTTGAAAATGTAACCCAATCTGGGTGGTTCTGCAAGATACAGCATGCGCCAGTCAGGCTTGTCCCCGCCAAGCCGCCACGGTGAAGTCCCGCAAAACGCATTTGCTGAGAGAGGGCAACTGCGTGGGAAGCGATACGGGATTCGGAGGTGAGCGGAGATGGAATCCATTCGTTCCCATCTACGTTGACCGCTAAGATCGATAATCCGATGCCGCCAGCGAAGATGCGGCCGCGTCGTTAGGCGTGACGCGGACCAATGGCGACAACCAGCACTTGCAATCGATCTGCTGGCTCAGATTCGTCGACAGGTCTATCCCCATGCATCGACGGCAGGCAATCGGAATGCTCCTGCCGAGTACTATGCTGCATCGGGATGGCATTGCTTCCAATGTCGGATGGCTGGCTTGATTTCACGCATGGCAATCCAGTGACCATGCGTCTTGCTTGTACTCGATAAAAGTGTGTCTGGATTTACATGGCCTTTTTCAATGCGTTGTAGCAACTCATTTTCGTTAATCGGCCCCACTCTCTTATGCTTGTAAAAGAATCCACTCTGCAAAAAATACCAATCGGCTGACATGTCTATTTCTCCCTGGCTAGTGCAGGCACTGTTTCAGTTGGGCGGGAGTACTGCCATGTACAAGTTAAACGTACTTGCAATCTAAGACGTGCGGGACGTCCTTCGTTGTTGCGCAAGGCCGATCCGGCCGCGACTGTAGCGTGGCCCGGCCGCGCGTCGGATCTGACCTTTACTTATTGCTGTACCAACCAGTGTTGCATTATTGGGGGGAGGAAAGCAAGAAGTAAATTTCAGAAATCGCAGAGGCGGTGTACATGGGTTCATTGGTCGCAGCCGCTACGGGCGCGGTCAGCGTGCTTAGGTAATACAACCACGTTGGCCGCCGTTCCGGTCGCAGGTTGGCGTAGATATGTCCAAATTATTAGGACTCGGATTCGATTACACGTTTCGTGGTCCAGGCCCCCCGCACGTAGCGGGTGGCAAATACGGCTCCCATGGAGCTGACCCAACCAGCAATGACGTACCACCAGAGCATCAAGCTTGCACCGTAAGCAGCTTGGATGGTCAGTCCGACAACCACCGCAGCCGATGAGACGCAGATGGTGGCGAGGAGGACAAACCAAGTATCTCCAGCACCTTTGATGGCGCCCACGAAGACGACTTGCCAGCCGTCGAGGACGCAGTAGACGGCAATAATTGCTAGCAGTGGTTTGAGCAGCGGCAGCATCTGCTCAAAGCGTTCTGGGGGAGTGCCCCAGGCATAGAAGGAGATCATGAAGTCCGGGGCCAGGCCGAGTAGGGCTGCGAAGCTGACCGAGTAAATGGTCGTGACTCCCAAGGCGCAGGTAACCGTGCGGCGGGCTAGATCGACGCGTCCAGATGTTAGGTGTTGCCCGACAAGGACACCGACTCCAATGCCCAGGCCAATCATCGGCACGAAGACCAGGATGTTCAGCCCCAGCGCCAGGGTGGTAGCGGCCATGTGGAGTTCGCCGAGTCGTCCGACTTGCAGCATGATGACCGAGAAGCAGGCTGCTTCGGCCAGCATCTGCAGGCCGGCGGGGCCGCCGTAGACAATGAGTCGTCGAAACAGATCCCATTCCCAGGGGGAACGTCGGCCGAGGTGGCACGTGTTGCCTTGGTTCTTGTCCCGAGCGATGCTCCAGCTCGCCAAGGGGATTTTCAGCCAAAAGGAAAAGGTGGTTGCAATTGCAGCACCCACAATTCCCAATTCTGGGATCGGTCCCCAGCCGAAGATAAGGACGAAATCGAGTATGAGGTTGATGATGGATGCGATGCCGTCGATGGCGAGCACCGTTTTCGTCCTTCCTTGTCCCGTGAGGAGCCCGCTTTGCACGCTATAGAACAGAACGCCGATTCCGCCGATCAGAAGTAGACGCAGGTACGTCGACTCGAGTTTCACCAGTTCTGGGGAGTGCCCCGCCCATCGAAAGATTTGATCGGAGAGTGCCATCGCCAGTAGTAGCAGCGGGACGATCGCCCAAGCGATGGCTTGGGCGTGTTGGTAGACGGCACCGATGCGCAGGAATTGCTTGGCCCCGCGATATTGCGATACAAAGGTGCTGAGATAACCGAGCAGCCCCATGGGGAGACAGATGAATGTCCAGTAGAGAGTGCCGGCTCCCATTGCGGCCGAGGCGGCTGCCTCCGATTGCCAGTACAGCAAGGTGCGGTCAGTGAAGAGGGTCACTGACACAAAGCCAGCAGATAGCATCAACGGCAACGCTAGCGAAATGATGGGCCCCGGTCCCCATTCGGAGCTCCACCATGCAGCAAAGCGGTTGAACTGCGACACCGGTGAAACATCTGTAGTCACGTGGTTTTGAATCGCATTCTAAAGGCAAGCGGGGCTATGAGTAACGCGTTGGCGGGCGGTCCGGTATCTTTCACGTGAGACGCCTCCCTACGGCATTCTGTGCGGGACACCGCGGAAACCGTGGGCCCGGCCATTGCAATCTGGACAGTGCAACGACAAGCGGTCCAGTATGCTAGTCCGAAACGCCCCGTTTCGACAGACCCGGGCTAGAGAATCCGCGCTGGCGGACGTCTAATTTCGCCTACAATGGGCCCTCGCAGTTCTCTGCGAAACGATTACCGTAATGTAGCTTCCCTTCGAAACGGCAAAGCACCGTTGTCTCCCCATTCGCCCTTAGAAATTGCCGTGTCATGTCATCCACTACCAGTTCATCGAGTCCTCCGAATGTCGTGTTGTGTTACCCCGTTGAAGCTCGTCATTTAGCGTTGTTTGCCTCGGAGCTTCCGCATGCCAACGTGATCGATGCTGGCCAGGAGGGCATTGGTTCGGCCATCTTTGACGCGGATGTTTTTGTGGGGCATGCAAAGGTCCCCGTGGACTGGGATGCAGTGGTAGCGCAGGGGAGGTTGAAGTTGATCCAAAGCTCCGCTGCGGGACTCGATCATTGCTTGGTGCCCTCGGTGATCGAGTCGGACATTCCAGTGTGTAGCGCCTCGGGGTTGTTTGCCAATCAAGTCGGTGAGCAGACGCTCGCCTTGTTGCTGGGGTTGCTGCGAGGGATGCCAACCTTCTTTCGGCAGACTTTAGCCAAAGAGTTTATTCGCCGCCCCACCGAGGATCTGCATGGCAAGCGAGTTGGCATCGTTGGGATGGGAGGGAATGGTCGCCGGTTGGCGCAGTTGCTGGCACCGTTCCAGGTTACGATTCGAGCAACCGATTACTACCCGGTCCGCCAGCCGCAAGAGGTGTCGGAATTGTGGGAGGCCGAACGGCTGGAGGAGTTGGCTTCCGTCAGTGACATTCTGATCCTCGCGTTGCCGCTGAACCGCAGCACGCGCCAGTTGATCTCTGCCCGTATTTTTGCGGCCATGCCCAAAGGGAGCTATTTGGTGAATGTGGCGCGGGGGCAGGTGGTGGACGAGTCGGCCCTGATCGACGCTCTGGTGTCTGGCCACTTGGCGGCGGCCGGATTGGATGTGACTTACGAAGAACCCCTGCCGGCAAGCAGTCCGCTGTGGGAACTGCCCAATGTCATGATAACGCCTCATGTGGGGGCTCAGTCAGCTCGCCGCGTCGACGACTCGACACGCTTTGCAGTCGACAATCTACAACGCTTTTTCACGAACCAACCGCTTTTGAATCGGGTTGATAAGACTCTCGGCTTCCCGCATCCCGATGTTATGGTGGTCAATAACCCTCAATGAGGTGCTAAGATATCCACGGGGACTGGATTTTGAGATTTGTGTTTTTTTTTGCAATGCGCTGCTATGCTGCTGTACTAAGATGAATTGTCGATCTAAGTTGATAGCCGCCGCGTTCCAGCAATGCGGCGCCTACTACGTGCGGTTGACTCCACGGAAGGCGCGGGTAACCACAAGGCGGTACAAATGATGCAGACGACGAGAATGATGGACGAGGGGAAAACCGAAGCTTTTATCGACAGCCCGCAACCGCAGGTTGCTTCGTCACTGCATCAACGCTACCAAGCACTGATGCATTCTCAGCGGGTGCATTGGACGACGTACCACAAATTCAAACGCGAGTTGGGGAGCGGTGGGCAAGGTGTCGTCTATCTCAGCGAGCGCAATGGTGCCGATGGTTTTAACCAGCCGGTAGCCATTAAAGTCTTTTCTCCCGAGAGGTTCCCCAGTCCGTCGGCCTACCGGGCGGCCATGGAGCGCATCGCCCGTGTTGCCTCCCGCATCGCCATGATCCAACACGACAATCTGCTCGATGTTCAAGATTTCGTGGATCGCAATCAAATTCGATTGATGGTCATGGAGTGGATCGATGGCTACGATATGCGGCAATTGATGAGTCTGGAGAGGCTAGAGCGCGTGCGAGCTCACGCGAGCCGAGATAGCTGGGAGTATATCAACAGCGTTATAGCTACCTTTGGGCCGGAGCAGTGTCGCTTCAAGGCGGGGGTGGCCGTGGCCGTCGTGCGAGATTGTTTGGCGGCCCTAGACGCTTTGCATCGTGAACGGATCGTGCATAGCGATATCAAACCAGCCAACATCATGCTCAAACGCACTGGGCACGCTAAGTTGATTGACATGGGGTCTGCCTTTGAATTGGATGATCCTCCGTCCAACCGCACCTGCACGCCAATCTATGCTGCGCCCGAAGTGCTCGAGGGTGCCAGTTGCACCACCCGCAGTGATCTTGCGAGCTTGGGGTATGTGCTGGTGGAAATGTTGGCCGGGCAGCCTTGCTTCTCCGCGGATATGAATTTGCAGGAGTTGCTGGAAGCAAAGCGGTTGTTGCCGCAGCGGTTGAGTGAGATCTTGCCGGAAGAGGTCGTGTGCAATGATCACTTGATGAACCTCTGCGAGCGGTTCATCGCTGCTGACCCAGCGCGTCGCTTCCCTAGTGCCGAGGCGGCTGAACTCTTGCAGGAGGGGGCGGCACAGTTCCACCGCCAGCTAGTGTTCGGGGATCTAGCCAGTGAATACGGTCACGATCTGAGAACTTGGCTGGAAGTCGTGCGGCGCGTCGATGAGGCGCCATCGGTCGACCTCGACTCCAGTAGTTTTGAGTGATCTAGGGGATGCACCGGTAGGTCTGGAGGTCTGCTAGCTTGGTAAAGAGCGGCCTCCTGCCGCATAAGCTAGCAATCTTTGCTAGCTGTTTCTTTGACCGCCCTGGAAAGTTCTAGCTCTGTGTGGCTGTGCAGGATTTTCGGGCGTTGTCGAGCTCTTCGGAAGTCTTTGTCCGCAAGTTGAAAAAGGCCATCCCTGACCCAAGAGCCATCCTTGCCACGCCGAAGCGGGTGCGTCTATTTTAAACAATGGTTCTATAGAATGCGGTTGGTGGTGTCGCTCCACTGACTGGACAAGCAACTTGAACGATTGGAACCTTGCCACTTGCGCCTTTGCAATCGGGGTCGTGGTGGGGTTCGCTCCCAACATTTTTTTGTCGGGGACCTGTTCCGGCTGATGATAAGGAATTCTGCGGTGAGGTCGAATTGTTACTAGTGTTGTTAGACGAGAGGATCGGCGTTCGATGAATTCTGCAGGGTGAGACACTGTCGGATCACCAGCAATCGTTCCATCGACTTCAGGGATTGTGTTGCTCTTGAACGCAGTTGTCAAGCAGATGGTCAAAAAAAGAGTGATCTGCAGCACGAGTTTCATGTACCTCGAAAGGAGGTTTGCGGTTAAGATACTCCTCTTACCTGAGATGTTTTCGGTTGTACATCCAGATCGTGCGAGAGTGAATTGCAGATTGTATTTCAGTCAAAAAAATCTGGAGATCTGGAGATTTGAGTTTGCCCTTAAGCCACCTACAAGAGTTGCGTCTAGATCAAGTTCTAACCGATGATGTTTGCCGACGCCTGGGAATCTTTGCGGTACCGACGGACTTTCGATTAACTGTGGTCATTCCAGTCTACAACGAAGTCAATACGGTATTGGATGTGATCGAGCGGGTGCGGCGCACGAAGTTGCCACTTGAAATTATCGTGATTGACGATGGCAGTCAGGATGGCACCCGTGAGAAGCTGGCTGGGCTGCCCGCTGCGGACGATTTAAGAATCATTCTTCACGAGCGGAATCGTGGTAAGGGTGCGGCGCTGAGAACTGGATTCGAGCACGCTACGGGAACGGCCGTGGTCGTTCAAGACGCAGATCTTGAATATGATCCCGATGATTTTCGCTTTCTCATCCAGCCGATTGTTGAGGATGTGGCGGACGTCGTTTATGGAACTCGCTATGGGCATCATGATCGCCCTGTGCCTCCACTGTGGCATGTGTTTGTAAATCGATGGATCACGAGACTCTGCAATGTAAGAACGGGCCTCTACCTGAGTGATGTCGAAACTTGCTATAAAGTGATCCGACGTGAACTGATTCAGGATCTTGCCCCCAATTTGCAAGAGAATCGATTTGGAATCGAGATTGAGTTAACGGTTAAATTAGCTCGCAAGAAGGTGCGGTTCTATGAGCGTCCGATCCGCTACGATCGACGAGGCTTCGATGAAGGTAAAAAAATTGGCTGGAGAGACGGCGTGCGCGCCCTCTACTGCATGCTCCGCTACTGAGCGCACGAATCGTCACTCGACAAAATCTATGAGGTGTACCTAACAGACGTGGACAATCGGAATTCAGATGCCATCAGCACCGACCATCTTTACACGCCTGCCATGTTGGCCGAGTTGCTGCACGTCTCGGTTCGAATTATTCGACGGTGGCAACGCAGTGGCTTGCTGACTCCAACCACCAAGATCATGGAGTTGCCCTACTTCGATTACGCGGAGTTGACGACGGCCAAGGCGCTAGCGCGGTGGATGCAGCAAGGGGTATCGGTCCAATCGATTGAGCAGCAGTTGGCCGCGTTTCGCACGCGGCTTGGCGCGGTTTCCGTTCCGGTTCGAGAGTTGATTCAGCAGCTGCCGATTTCGGTCGATGGTAAATCCTTAGTATTGCGGCATGGAGAATCGCACATTGAATCCTCCGGCCAATTCCGACTTGAATTCGAGGTGGAGACGGAGCCGGATTCCGAGCAGGAGAGCCCGGCCACGATTCAGTTTCGCGAACCCTCCAGTGCGGCGGCTCCGGGGAGGTTGGGGGTTGCAGGTCGGCCAGCCAAGGGCGCACCTGCAGTCGCAGAGGAGGCTATGATTGAGCAAGCCATTCTGGCGGAAGATGACGGGGATTTAGAGACGGCCGTCGACTGGTATCGATCCGCGCTCGCCGCCTATGGCCCCAAGGCCGATACCTGTTTCCAGGTCGCCGAACTGCTTTATCGGCAAGGGGATTTATGCGGGGCGCGAGAACGCTATTTCACGGCGCTCGAATTGAATCCGGATTTGGTGGAAGCACGCGCCAATCTCGGTTGCGTGCTGGCGGAGTGTGGGCAGGCTGATTTGGCGGTAGCCGCATTCGAAGGAGCGCTGGAGCAGTACGCGGATTATGCGGATGTCCACTTCCACCTCGCCCGCGCATTGGACGACTCCGGTCACGCGATTCAAGCAGCCGAGCATTGGATGCGATTCCTAGAGCTTGCGCCCGACAGCCCTTGGGCCGATGAGGCGAAGCAGCGAATTCAGGCCACCGCTCCGATGCTCGATATGTAGGTCGTCGCAACAGATAGGCCGTCGCAACTTGCGATCCCGGCATGCCGGCGGCTGCTAGGCTAACCCCACGCGTTTCAAGACCGTGTCGAGCGTGGGACGCAATGCGGCGCCGCTATTGCGCAGGCCTTGCATCTCCTTCGGCCAGAGCTCAAGCTCGATCCGATTGACGACGCCGTCGCGACCGACCACTGTGGGGACCGACAGAGCTACATCGCGAATGCCGTAAGCGCCCGTTTGGATCGAACTCACCGGCAATACCTTGTGGCTATCGAGCAAAATGGCCTCAATCACATCGCGAATGGCGATTCCCACGGCAAAGCCAGCCCCACCCTTCTTGCCAATGACCTCGGCTCCAGAGCCCTTGGTGCGGGTGAAGAGTTGGTTGGCAATGTTCGTATTCCAGCCAGGGTATTTTTCCAGTGGCAAGCCACCCACCGTTGCGCTCGACCAGACCGGGACCATGCTGTCGCCATGCTCGCCGAGGATCAGGGCCCGCGTCTGGGTCGGAGGAGCGTTCAGATGTTCGGAAATCAAACTGCAAAAGCGAATCGTGTCGAGTTGCGTACCCAGGCCGAGGACTTGCGATTCGGGCAATCCCAGTGATTTGGCAGCCAGGTAGGTCAGAATGTCGACCGGGTTGCTCACCACGAGCACCTTGGCCGTGGGCTTTAGCCCCGCAGCTTTTACTTGCTGCAAGATTTGGTTGAACAAGTCGGTGTTGCGATTGATGAGATCCAGCCGTGATTCATCCGGTTTGCGACGCAAGCCAGCTGTGATGCAAACCACATCACTGCTCGGGATGTGTTCGTACGATCCGGACGTAATGATTTGATCTGCCACGCTGGGAGCGCCATGCATAATATCGAGCGCCTGGCCGGCAGCAAGATCTGCATTGACATCCAACATTGCGATCTCACGCGCAACGCCACCGCACTGCAATGCGAATCCGGCGCACGAACCGACCAGACCACCACCACCAATAATACTAACTTTCATGTCATTCTTTCTATCGTTGACTTGGTCGCTGACTTGCTAATTCCGCACTGGCCAATTACTTGCCGAGTTGTTTCATCACTTGATCGGTAATCAATTTGATCAACTGCTCTTCATTGATCCCCGAGGCGGAAGCCGGTGGTGCGGCGGGTTGCATGGCAGGCATGGCAGGAGGAGCTTCGAAGGCGCGGCGTTCGACTCCGGAAGCTTCCCAGGTATTGCGAAAGACGTCATTGGCACAAATGTCGCAATTTTGGTACTCTTCGGTATTTCGCGGGTCGCTGAATCCCCACTTGTCCTTCAGTTCAAGCAGCTCCTTGCTCTTGGTTTGATCCAGGTACTGGACTCCACCGAGTTGTTTGGACAGCATCAGGATACGGCAGTAGGCATCCAGGATTTCAGTCCACCAATAGGCTCGTTCAACATCCTCACCGAAGCTAACCGTGCCGTGATTGGCAAGGATCATGACGTTGCATTTGTGAATGAACGGAATGATCGTATCGGCAAAGGCTTGTCCACCTGGGGTTTCGTACTTCGTGATGGGGACATCCCCTAAGAAAACCTCCACTTCAGGCAGCACGCACTGAGGAATGGGTTCGCGGGCAACGGCGAAGGCGGTTGCGTGAGGTGGGTGGCAGTGCACGACCGACTTGATGTCGTCGCGTTGCTTGTAAATCTCCAAGTGCAATAACGCTTCGCTACTGCGTTTCTTGTTGCCGGCAATTTGCTTGCCCGTCATGTCGATTGTCGAAATGTCTTCGGGCTTTAGAAATCCTTTGGAGTGCATTGTGGGCGTGCAAAGAACTTCATTTTCGCTAATGCGGACGGTGATATTGCCATCGTTGGCAGCCGCGAAGCCTTTGGCATAAATGCGACGACCAATCTCACACATGTCTTGCTTAATTTTGTGTGCGTTAACCATGAACTACCTCTCGCAAATGTAAATGTGTCGTTGAATTTTTGGTGGTGTTCTACTGAAATTTAATCTGTTGTACGGTCTGGGGATCGATATTGACGGTGTCTAGAATAGCGGAGCAATAGGCGTCGACCGCTTTCAGCTCTGGGCGGAACGGTTGGGCCGCTTCGCCTCCGTCACTGACGGCAATCTTAGCGCCCAATCCGGCTCCTAGTGCATCCCACACGATCAGTAAGTCGGGGTTTTCTGCGGCTGGGGTTCCTAGCAATTCTGCATCTGCCGACTCGGCCGCGACCAGCCGTGCACCGGTAAAGGTTGGGTGAAAGCGACTGAGGGTCACACTGCCCAGGACTTTGTAAATCTTCACTGCAGGGTACTCCTGTTCCAGGCTCGAAGCGCATTGCCGATGGCCGCGGTTGTCCAATCCCTTTGGTTGAGGATCAAGACGCTAGGCTCCGCTTCTGTGACGGCTTGTTGGATATCGGCTAGCCCAGAAATCTGGACGGCACGTAGCTCTTGATGCTGGCTGCGTAGGCAGGCCACTTGCGCCGCAAAGGGCTGGTCGGTGCACCATAATGCTCGATGTGCTGGGTGGTGGATATGAAGTTCGATTTGCGAAAGATCGGCCTTCGTTGCTTGAGTTGATCTGCAAAAATCGCCGCCGGCCTGTGCAACTTGACTGGCTAGGTGCTGTTCCATTTCAGCTGGAGCTAGGACGAGCAACTGCGATGGGGGACCGGACTGTGGGGTGGAAGCTGGCTTCGATCGCAAAAGCTGTACGTTCCGTTGACGCAATTCGTCCTGAACCGCAGGGGTTACTACCGCTTGCGGAGGAACTTGAACGGTTTGAATGCCATCCAACCGCCCCCGCAGTGACTCCAGTGTCACCAGCGAGTGGGCGAGCTCCAACGTTGAGCTGGACACTGTTGAGGGGGCGTTGGGCAATGGATCTTGCGCCGCTCCAGCACTCATCGAACGCACTCGCTCAATCACGGTGCGCACGATAATGTCAATTTGTGCTGCGGTTAATTCCATGGCGGCTTCAATTGTCCACGAGGCCTAGAACGGCCCAACGGATCGGGGAATTTTCGACTCCGAACATTTCACGAATGGCCCCACCGTCACTGGTGAGCATGACTCGATCGCCTATACCGGCCCCGAATCGATCTACGGCCAGGGTCAGCGCGCCGTCGGCCGAGACTCCATCGGCGAGCAGCGGTTGGGCCACTAGCAGCTTGTGAGTCTCCAGCGTCCGGTGCTTGACGGTAGATTGGGTCGTTCCGACGATCATTGCGACTTGCATGTTGCGATTTTCCTAGCGGGTGCCGGGATCTCCTAGGATCCACAGGTCGTCGATCAGGCTGCAGCGTCGCTCGCGGGTGAAGGTCATGGGACTGGTCACGCCCTCACCTGTTGGACCGGCGATCGAGAAGGAGATGTATCCCTCGCCACCGAGGCCCAGTGAGGCCATGCAAGGACCGTTTTTCACAAATAGGGTCGTATCCATGGCACGCGCCATCTTGGTCATGTTGTGGACATCGCGCGAGTGAATAATGCTGGTGTGGCGGTAGCCGTGTTCGTAATGCTGGGCCAGTTCGATGCCGTGGTCGATATCGCGGCAGCGGACGAAGGGGAGGAAGGGCATCATCTGCTCAATCGACACAAATGGATGCTCCTCTCGAGTCTCGCCGTACAGCAATTCAGTGCTGGGAGCGACCGTCACACCGGCAGCGGCCGCCAGCTTGACGGCGTCTTGCCCAAGCAGAGCTTTGGTGGGTGCTAGGTGTCGGTCTTCCCCTACCTCTTGGAAGGCCGCCGAGGTGAGCTGGGCAATCTGAGCTTGGTTCAGTGGAACGGCTCCAGCACGCTGCATGGCAGCCATCATGGCATCGAAAACCGACTCGACGACAAACACTTCCTTCTCGGCAATGCACAGCAGGTTGTTGTCGAAGGATGCACCTTGGATAATGCACCGCGCGGCGCGATCCAGGTCAGCCGTTTCATCCACGACTACGGGAGGATTTCCAGGGCCGGCCACGATGGCACGCTTGCCGCTATTGAGGGCGGCACGGGCGACCGCTGGTCCACCGGTTACGCAAATTAACGCTACATCGCGGTTGCCGAAGATCGCGGCGGCCGATTCAAGTGTCGGTTCGCGGATCACGCAAATGAGGTTATCGATACCGATATCGTCGTAGATGGCTTGATTGAATCGTCGCACACCCTCGGCGGCTACCTTGCGGCCACTGGGGTGCGGATTGACCACCAGGGTGTTGCCACCAGCAATCATGCTGACGGCATTACCGGTAATCGTGGGCAGCGAGTGAGTTACCGGAGTGATGCATCCGATTACTCCAAACGGCGCATGTTCGATAACAGCCAATCCGCGGTCGCCGCTGAAGGCTTGGGTCGTCAAGAACTCGGTTCCAGGAGCTAGTTTACCGAGGCTTTCAAGTTTGGCGATTTTGTGGTCCAAACGCCCGACTTTAGTTTCGTTCATTTCCATCGTGCCGAGCTCGACGCGCTGGTCGATCGAAATGCGGCGAATATGGTCAATCGCTTTTTTGCGGTCTTCCATGGGGCGTGAACGAAGTTGTTCGAAGGCATAGCGAGCGGCGGCAACGGCCTTATCCGCGCAATCAAATTGTCCGAAGCGTCCAGCTTCCGCTCCATGGCTGTGGCCTGGTTGGCTACCTTGTCCACGAACTTCTTGCAGGACTTGGGACACGACGCTTCGTATGAGATCTTCGTTGATTTGCATGTTCTTAACTATCTTGTGTTTGGACTCTTGGGTGGATGGCATCCGTGGCGAGTTCAATTGGATTTGCGATTGTAGACGTCTTGTTTTTCAATATTGACCGAGTCCACAATCCCAATGACGACACAGTCGATTGGTAGTTTCTGAGTTTCGGGCGTAAAGCGAGCGCTGCTGCCTTGGACGATCAAGACGAAGTCGTTGACGCCAGCGCCCAGGGTGTCGACCGCTACAAAAGTACGCCCCGTAGTGACCAGTTGATCGCGCTTGTTGGATTCGAGCCGATAGGGTTCGACAACCAGCAGTTTTTGACCGCGCATTGAATCGACCTTGGTGGTCGAAATGATCGATCCGGTTACTTTGGCAACAAACATACTTCGGTACCTTGAAAATGCTCTCCCGCCGTACGGCGGTGGGTAGGACTGGGAGAGCAAGGCTTTCATTTTGTGCGCTGGGAAACTAAGCCAGAGCGGCGACCGTCTGGCGGGCTACAATCAACTCTTCGTTCGTCGGTAGAACCCAAATTTGAGTTCGGTTGGTACCATCGTCGATGCGCGTTTCGCTACTTCGGGTGGCAGCATTTTTCGGTTCGTCGAGGGCCAGCCCCAGTTCTTGCAAACCGGCACACACGGCGGTTCGAATACTGGCTCCGTTCTCACCGATTCCACCGGTGAAGACCAAGGCATCGCATCCGCCCAAGGCGACCAGCATGCCACCGAATTGTCTGCGGATTTCAGCCACGTAGACATCGAGAGCAAGTTGGGCATCGGCATTGCCATTCTGAGCGGCCGATTCCAGGTCACGAATGTCACCACTGATTCCGCCGGAGAGGCCGAGCAGGCCTGCTTCGCTGGACAGTGCTGCCAGTATTTCCTCTAGGTTCTTGCCGGTGTGCTGCATGAGCATTGGCAGACAGAATGGATCGAGGTCACCGACGCGATTGTTTTGAGGCAATCCCGTTTGAGGACTCATGCCCATCGTGGTGGCCACACTCTTGCCGCTTTGGATGGCGCATAGACTACTGGAGCCCCCGAGGTGGCACGAAATGACTCGCGCATCGGACCGCTTCAGGATTTCGGCGCTTCTTGTAGCGATATATCGATGACTTGCACCGTGGAATCCCCATTTGCGAATCGGCAACGCTTCGGCCCAGGCTTTAGGAAGGGCGTAGTGGTGCCGCGCGGCGGGTATCGTCTGGTGAAAATCCGTTTCGAAGGCAGCTACCAGGGCGATGTCGGGAACCGTTGAAGCCAACAATCGCATTGCCGCCAAGTAGGGCGGATTGTGCGCTGGCGCAACCGAGCTGACCTCTTCCATGGCATCCAGCACTTCGTCGTTGATGCGAAAGACGCCTTGGAAACGTCCTCCATGCACCGCTTTGAATCCGATCGCAGCGATCTCTTCTGGCCCCGTCAGGCAACCGTTGTCTGGGTCCGTGAGCTGCTGAATGCAAGCGCGGACTGCGACTCCGTGATGGGGGACTTCCAGCTCCATCTTTCCTTGGAACTCTCCAATTTCTACCGAACAAGGGCTGCTCGGTGAACCGATGCGTTCTACACCACCCCGCGCGAGTTGCTGCGCGGGCTGCCCAGACAATTCTGGAGTCATGTCGAACAAGCGGTATTTGAAGCTTGTAGAGCCTAAGTTGGCGACGAGAACCTTCATCCCTGCTCCTGCTTGGGGGTGTTGTAATGCGTCAACGGGGACCGCATGCTTAGCTAGGCCAAGCTGGCTGGCACCCGTTGCCGAGGATCGCTCTAGCCGAAAAAAGCGGTGGCAAGTCCTTCAGCGGGACGAGCGATGATGTGACTGCTCACAAGATCACCTGCTTGCGAAGCGGCGCTGGCACCTGCCTCGACGGCTGCACGAACGCTACCGACATCGCCGCTGACGACCGTGGTGACCAGTCCACCGCCGATATCGATTCGCTTAACGATTTCTACGTTGGCTGCCTTGACCATCGCGTCGGTCGCTTCGACCAAAGCCAGGAGTCCCTTGGTTTCAATTAGTCCAATTGCTTGTTGCATGTTCTTTAAGCCTGTTGCTGGAGCGGAAGGGGGCTGCCCTTCATTTAACTGATTGTTCATTGTGCTATTTGTCTTGTGATCGATTGGGCGAAGCGACTGTGGTAGTCGCGGGGGTCGCCTAGCCGCCGACGTTCAAAATCTTGGATAGGTCTTCGTGAGGGCGGGCGATGACTTGCACGCTCACCACTTCACCGACTCGTCCGGCAGCTGCTGCACCGGCATCCGTGGCTGCTTTTACAGCCGCTACGTCACCTGCAACAAACGCCGAGACCAAGCCGTTGCCGACTTTGTCCCATCCTAAAAACTGCACATTGGCAGCTTTCATCATTGCATCGACAGCTTCAACCAGGGTTACAAAACCCTTGGTTTCAATCATTCCCAACGCTTCCGAAATCTTTGCCATGTTCGATTTTCTCCTCGCTTTTGGCATGAGTAATTCAGCCCCGTAGGGCTGCGTTAAAGTTTAGTGGTCGGTGCGCGCTAGTGCCCTTTGCACTTGCAGTCACCTTGGGGTTTCAGTTCAATTGAGGTGGCCGCGTCTAGATTGCACGCGTTGCCTTCGTCGGTATCGATGTGGACCTCCAGCTTGGCCGCCTTATCGGCGCGCACCAGCAAGTCGTCAAACGATACACTGCAGTCGGGACTCGAGACTTTCAAGGTCATCAAGTCTCCGTTTTCGACGCCATAGTAGGCTGCCTCTTCGAAGCTCATGTGGACGTGACGGGCAGCGCGAATTACACCTTCGGAAAGCTCGACGGCGCCGGCGGGGCCTACCAGGACGCAGCCTGGCGTGCCTTGGATCTTCCCCGAGTGACGCACGGGAGCTTGGATGCCCAGGGAAATCGCATCGGTGAGCGCGAGTTCGACTTGGCTAAACGACCGCGTCGGTCCCAAGACGCGAACTTCAGGAAGCATCCGTTTGCGTGGGCCGACAATCATGACCGTTTCTTTGGCCGCATAGAATCCGTCTTGGAAAAGATCCTTTCCGGGCGTAAGCGTGTGCCCCTTGCCGAATAGTTGCTCCACGTGGGCGTCGGTCAGATGAACATGCCGAGCCGAAATGCTAACGCGCAATTCTGGCTTGACTGCCAATGGTGGTGATTGGATACCACTGGCTTGTGCGACGCGACCAACGATCTGACGCACTAAACTCTCGACGTATTGCCTGTCGGCGGTGTGAGTGGGCATGATGCAAAATTTCTTTGAGGTTGCTAGGTGCTCAATTGTCTTTCGGTGTTTCGTTCTCTGGCGCGGTGGTCCCGCCCACTTGGTTCGCCAGATCGGCATGTTCTGGATCGCTACCAGCCAACACCAGCTCCACGCCTGCGTCGAGCAGATGGTTCTGCCACTCTTCGCTCAAATCGTCGTCGCTAACTACCACGTGCACCTTATGCAAGCCGCACAATCGCGCCAGTGAGCATTTGCCGAACTTACTACTATCGGCCACGATGACGGTGCGGTCGGCACAGTCCATCATCGCTCGCTCGGTTTCCACCAGCAGCAAATTGCTGTTGTAGAAACCGCGGCGGTCCGCGCCCGCAATGCTCAAGACGGCTGTCTGGACATTCAGACTACTGAGCATCTCGTTGGCGTAGGGGCCGAGCGAAACGCCAGTCCGGCTGTGCACGTATCCACCAAGTAGAACCAGATCGATCTGGTCGCTGGCGGCGTACAGGTTGGCGAGTGGTAGGGAGTTGGTCACCACCTGTAACGGGCGTCCTACCAACTGCTTGGCCAACTCGTACGTGGTGCTGCCCCCGTCGAGCAGTAGGGTGTCGTGATTCTCTACCAGCTTACTTGCCGCTACGGCGATCCGTCTCTTCTTTTCCCATTGTTCCGCGCGGCGGGTCTCAAACACTCCCAGCGACGAGGTCGGGCCAGTGGAAAAAACCCCACCATGGGTCCGCTTCGCCTCCCCCTCCGCTTCCAGGAAATCCAAGTCCCGACGAATGGTCGATTCACTGACATCCAAACTTGAACGCAGATCGGGGATCGACACAAAGCCTTGGCTTCGGATTAGCTCCCGGAGCTTGAGTCTTCTCAGGTCGGTGGCGGCCCCGTTGCTCAATTTCTGTCACGCAATTGGTGGTTTTGTGTCACACTGTGGTTTTGCTACGCTCAAATCTACCAGCGGTTGGGAGAAATGCAATCAATAAGGCTGGGGAATTGACCTAAACCTCGCAATTTACGGTTGCTTTGAAGGCTATGTAGGGGGGTGACTGGTTTCTGTCGTCAGCCATCTACAGCCGCGTGGCTCACCGCTCCTGGTGTTGTGCACCGTTGGACGGGGGTAGCCCGTCTTTAGCCTCAACGCGAGGGGCCCCTGGTAAAACCCGCTGTTGCGACCGCCGCCCCTACCTGCAGGGATGCTTGGGGGCATTTTAGTGCCGCATCGCGGCGCAGCTCCTGCCCTGTCAGCCGATTTCGCCAGCTAGCAGCCTGACGCTATAGATCACGACCACTCCAACAATCACAATTCCGGTCCAGAGGATTCCGCGCGCGTATGGCAGATTGCGTCGAGCCACGATCTGGGCGGTGATGCACACGAAGGCCACCAGGATGAGCTTGAATGCAATCATGCCTCGAAAGCCCCAGTGTTGGTAGAAGTAGTCGGCAATGGGGTTCGCCTCGACTGCATGGAAGTTGAGTAGCAAGTAGGTCATGAAAATGTCGAGGACGTTCAGCAGGATGAAGTACGTCGACTCGTTCTGGAGCGGGAGTTGTTGTCGCCAGGCCGCCGTCGACTGGAGTGGCAACGCCGGCTTGGGGGAGGGCCTGCGGGGAGCACTTGCGACTTGGCGGTCGGATTCGGTCGTCTCGTTCAAGCATTGGTAGGCCTGGTCGATAAGGTCGGAAATCCAATCTGGGGGGCCGCCAGAGCGGCTGCCGAGATTCTGGCGCGCTCGGTGGTACGCCGCTTCAATCTCGCGACGGCTGGCGCCAGGCTCAATGCCCAGTACCCGATGTGGGGCGATCTCTAATACCTCGCGGGTCATGTCGATTTCTCAGAACCTCAATGGGAAGTGGCGGGAGACTGGCTAGGAAGAACTCGGGCGTCGGGCGGCACAAAACTGACTTCCCTGCCAAAACTTGCATAGCGTTTGGCACTATAATTCTAGTGCCTCGTCCACTGCCACCAATCCACTCCCCCGAAATTTGAAGCTAGGCGGACTGCGGACTTGGTTGTCTTAAGAGCGTGTCGAGTCATTCTATCCTTTACTGTTACACAATGTCGCCTCAATGCACCATTCTCTTTACCTGTTGTTCTGCGTGTGCTCATGCCTTGGCTTAGGTTGTGATCGAGAAGAGCCAGCGGACGATTCGGGATCGATGCAAGTTGATGTAGCGGATCTGTTTGTCGGGCAGCCGACGATTCGTGGCAATCCGATCGAACGGGTGCCGTTGGTCGCAATCGTCGATCTCGAGTCGCCTGTAGAAGTCGTGCCCTCGCTAGAGATTTCCGATGGAGATCGAGTTTGGATTCAGCCGTGGCCGGTGAAGCCCGCTACAAAGCATCGCGTGGCAGTCATGGGGATGCGACCGAATCGCTCGCATACCATACGAGTCCGGGTAGACGCTGCAGACTCCGTGCAGGAGCAATGGAGTGAGCCGCTGTTCTTCCAAACTCCCCCCCTGCCCGACAACTTTCCACCCATTTCCGTAGTGCACGCGGAGCCGCAACGGATGGAACCAGGGGTTACCTTCTTTGCCACCAACATTTGGAAGGACTCCATCAGTATCCTCGATTACGGATACATCGTGGCTTTGGATGCTGAGGGACAAGTGGTGTGGTTTTGCGAGACGACGGACCGCATTGCCGACATGCGCATCTTGAAGAACGGGCACATCCTCTATCAGCACGGCAATTATCGGTACGCTTATGAGATTGACATCTTAGGACGCGACATCAATCGCTGGGTGGCAACCAACTTGACGGAGCTGCCTGATTCCGGTTCGATTCCGGTTGGAATTGATACAACGCACCACGATATACTCGAGCTTCCTAACGGAAACTTCCTGACATTGGCAACCGTTCTGAAGCATTTTGAGGAGTTCCCGACCAGTGAACTGGATCCCGAGGCCCCTTGGGCTGCAGCGCATGTGGTGTGCGATGATATCGTGGAGTTCAATCCTAGGACTGGGGTGATTGTTAAACGTTTTCCCTTGTCCAGCGTGTTGGACAACAAGCGTCTGGGCTACATGTCGCTCGGAAGCTTTTGGAAGGATAAGTACAACGATGAGGAGGGGAATGTTATCTCGCGAGACTGGAGCCATGCAAACGGTCTGACGTACTTGCCGGATGAATCGGCGCTTCTCATTTCGTTTCGCCATCAAGATTGCGTGATGAAGTTGGATTGGAAGACGCATGAGATTCGCTGGATATTCGGCAATCCAGAGGGCTGGGCAGACGTCTGGCAGCAATACATGTTGAAGCCGGTAGGAGAGTTGGCTTGGTGCTATCATCAACATGCACCTCAGTGGACACCGCGTGGAACCTTGATGCTCTATGACAACGGCAATTATCGTGCACGTCCATTCCAGCAGCCAATGCAAGCTTACGAGAATCAGAGCCGGGTCGTTGAGTTCAGGATTGATGAAGAGGCGATGACGGTTGAGCAAGTGTTCGAATATTCGGGGGGGGAGGACGATCCCTTTTACAGTCCGTTCTATTGCGAAGCCGATTGGCTGCCCAACACGCAGAATATCTTGGTTACCGATGGTGGACACGTCGAGTTGTCGGATGGGACCCCGAGCGACAACGTGCCGGGTGAACGCCAGTGGGCAAGGATTTTTGAATTGACGCGTGATGCTCAGCCGGAACGCGTGTTTGAGATCCAGATCGATAGCGGAATGGAAAGCCCCTTTGGTTGGTCGGTCTACCGCGCCATGCGGTTGCCTAACTTGATCGATGGCTTCCGGATCGATCCCTTGGCCGTAGATGAACCCGTGCCTCGATTCGAGCGGGATCCCCATGAGAAGCGGGAGGTGTTGCATTAGGATGCACACTGAGGTTTCGTGGTTGTGCCATTTTAAACGGATGGCTAAGCATCGTTTTAATGGCGGTAATTCTTGTTATTCCTAAGGCTGATTCTTGATATGAAAAAAACCTTTTCGATCTTCTGTTTACTCCTCCTTAATCTGACTTGGGTGTCTGCAGCCGAGCGTCCCAATATTGTCTTAATTTATTCGGACGACGTCGGCTACGGTGATGTGTCGTGCAATGGGCAGACGACCCTGCTCACTCCGCACATCGATCGCATTGCCGCGGAAGGACTGCGCATGACCGATGCCCATTGCTCGGCCGCAACATGCACGCCGAGCCGCTTCGCGATGCTAACCGGGCAATACGCGTTTCGCCAAAAGGGGACCGGCATTGCACGCGGAAACGCGAACATGATCATCGAAGCCGGTTCCAACACGTTGCCCAGTCTGCTGAAATCTGCCGGTTACACCACCGGGGTCGTTGGGAAGTGGCACTTAGGGTTGGGGGACCAGGAGATTGATTGGAATCAAGATGTGCGTCCTGGCCCGGGGGAAATTGGCTTTGACTATCACTTTTTGATCCCTGCTACGGGCGATCGCGTGCCTTGCGTCTATTTAGAGCAAGGGCACGTAGTCGATCTCGATCCAGCAGATCCGATCGCGGTAAGTTACGGAAAGCGGATTGATCCGAATCCCTCCGGTGCTGAAGCGTTTGAGACGCTCAAGCAGAAGTGGTCGCATGGTCACAATCAAACCATCGTCAATGGAATTTCTCGCATTGGGTGGATGACGGGCGGAGAGACGGCGCGTTGGGTGGATGAGGATATGGCGGACGTGATCGTCCACAAGGCGACTGAGTTTATCGACGATCATCAGGCTGAGCCCTTCTTCCTGTATTTTTCGACACACGATATTCATGTGCCACGCGTCCCGCATTCTCGCTTTGCAGGCAAGTCGGGTTTGGGGCCTCGTGGCGATGCGATGCTTCAGCTCGATTGGTGTGTCGGCCAAGTTATGGCCAAATTGGAGGCACTGGATCTCGTGGACAACACGCTGCTGATCTTCACTTCCGATAACGGTCCAGTGCTTGACGATGGCTACCATGATGAC
This sequence comes from Aureliella helgolandensis, assembly GCF_007752135.1. GTDB lineage: Bacteria > Planctomycetota > Planctomycetia > Pirellulales > Pirellulaceae > Aureliella > Aureliella helgolandensis. The sequence goes on from NZ_CP036298.1 coordinate 338,336, forward strand.
GCAAATGAAAAGCTCGGCGACCATCAAGCCAATGGGGCGCTTCGCGGTGGAAAGTATTCTGCGTTTGAAGGCGGGACGCGCATTCCCATGGTCTTGCGCTGGCCTGAACATATTGCACCCAACACGACGTCAGACGCCCTGTTTGGGCAGATTGACCTGGCCGCTACGCTGGCGAAGCTTGTCGGTGCGCAGGTTCCACCGCAAGCCTGCCAGGACAGTCGCAACGCTCTGCCAACCCTACTCGGCAAGGATCCCGTCGGTCGTCCCCACCTTATCCATGAGGCTGGCAACCATGCCTTGCGGGTTGGCAAATGGAAGTATGTGCCTGCAGGAAAGACTCGCGAGCACCTGGGACCTTGGGCAACAGTAGAGCTAGAGGCACCAGGGGCGCTGTTTGACCTCAGTAAGAACACTGCAGAGATCGAGGATGTAGCCGCGGACCATCCCGAGCAACTGCAACGCATGCGCGACTTGCACGCGAAGCTCAGCCAGCATCCCGATCAAGCTGCCGTGATTGGGCAGTAACGCGAAGTGCTTGCGGCGATCATTGCGAATTTACGCATGGTGAACTGCGCGAACGATGACGCGATTTCCTTCAATGCGAAGGATCGCCACTAGCGTATCGGCATCCACGTAGTCTCCCTCGGTGAGCACGTCGACTAAGTGCGAACCGAACGAGGCTTTGCCGGCAGGCCGTAAGTCAGATTCCGCTTTGCCCTCCATGCCCACTTGCAGGAGAGCTTGGGTTGCTCTGTCGGATTGCGTTAGAGCAGTGAAGTTGTTCTCTGATCCACCATCACTCAGTGTGGGTGTGTCTTGGTGTTCTGGTGTGGCCAGTCGGAAGCGATTGAGCCCAGGAATCGAATCCAATACCAGGACTTGAACGACAAACAGGCAGATGACGCCCAGCATGGCTCCCAGCACGATTAGGAGATTCGTCTGCAGTTGATTCCACTGCATGGCCGAATTAGGAATCACGAAGTCTTGACTGGCCATTACCAGGGCGATACCCGTGAAGGCAAAACCGCATAATCCAAAGACCCCGAAACCAGGCAAGACGAAGAGTTCGCATATCAGGCAGATGATCCCTAAGGCGAACAATAGCACTTCCAGCCAACCGGCAGTGCCGCCAAGAGCGTGGCTCCAAAAGAAGAGTCCGAAGCAGCATAGGGCCGTCAGGCCAGCCACACTGATTCCCGGTGCAATCAGTTCAAAGTAGAGACCAATGAGGCCTGCGATCAGTAGGAGTGCGGTTAGCCATGGCCGGTTGAGGAGGAAGACCGTTCGATCGATCCAGGTCATCTTGGTAGTAGCCAAGGAAGCGATGTTGAGCTGCTGTAGGAAATCCCTTTCGGACGCGAACACCCCTTCGCATAATCGGAGTTCCAGGGCCCGGTCTGCTCCCAGCGTTAGGAAGCGATTCTGTCCCGTCTCGGGAACTGGGCCGCGAATGTCGTACAATTCCTCGACGGCATCCTCTTGGGTTTGAGACTCTTTGAGGTAGACGATTTGGCCAGTCTGGCGCTCAACCGCTGCGTAAACGGTCAAGGATTTGTCCGCCATGGCTTCCGCTAATGCGGCCGGTCGCTGTTGGCCGTTGGCTAGTTCAGCTAGTGCACTGGTTAAGTAGCTAACAATCTTTTCTGGTGCATGGCGGAATTGCAAGTCTAAGCCCATTTGGATAGGTCCTGCGTCGCCAATGAGCGCCCCCTCCTGCATGTAGATGCGTTCAGCACCCAAGGAAATAATGGCACCGCCGCTGATCGCTTCCTCGGGGATGTAAACCATGGTGGTTGCCCAATCGATGTCTCGCAGTCGTCGGGCTAGTTGCAGGGATTGTTCTAAATCTCCGCCTGGACTCGTCAGTTTGATGATTACGAGATCTGCACCCTGCTTCTTGGCCCAGTCGAGACGTTGATTGAGAAACCAATGGAAGCGTCCAAAGATAGGCCCCTCCACCTCGATGCAAACCGCCAGGCCGAATTGCCGCGCGAGGACTTCGTCGTCCACTTGTTTTGCGATTGCAGCAGCTTGCTCGGGCGGTTGTTGTTCAAGCTCTTGTCCAGAGGCGGAAAATGGAACCCCGCCGACCACGCACAGAAGGGCTACACACAGGAGGCTGCATTGAAGGGGTGCAACTGGACGGGCATGCATGGCATTGGATGCTTCGCTAAGAGAATGGGAGACGTCGCCCATTCTAGTCGAGTCAGCGGTTATGATGTAGTCCGTGCTTTCGGTCGCGCCGACCGCTTGCTTCCCTTACGCAGCACGAGGACATTGGAGAGTGAATCCAATGGTCCGATTGTGTTGAACCTTTAACGGGGGCCAGCCTATTCTACTTGTGGGTGAAAGTGCGATCCACCTATTGATTTTTCGAAAAAGCGTATCATGCTTCGGCTCCTGGTTCTATTTCTTGCTATCGTGCCAACTGTTTGTGCTCGTGGAGAGGAAGCCGCGGAGGAGTCCGGCCGCATTCGGCCGAGTCTTTCCCATCCTTTCTATTGGAACTACCAAGGCCGGGATGTGCTCTTGTTGGGTGGTTCGGTCGACGACAATCTGTTCCAGTTGCCTGGCCTTGCAGCCCATCTGGACGAAATGCAGGAAGTCGGGGCAAACTACATCCGCAATACGATGAGCGATCGGCACGATGAGGGGTTCGAGGTCGATCCGTTCGCGCAGTTGGAGAACGGGAAGTTCGATTTGAAGCAGTGGAATGATGAGTACTGGAATCGATTTGAGAGCATGTTGAAAGGGACTGCAGAACGGAACATCGTTGTTCAGATTGAAGTCTGGGATCGTTTCGATTATTCAACCGACAAATGGCCGCCGCATCCCTACAACCCGGTCAATAATATCAATTACACGGAGGAGGAATCTGGGCTAGCAAGCCGCTACCCAAACCATCCAGGCGCCAACGAGCAACCCTTTTTCTTTACCACTCCGCAGCAAAAGAACAATGTCACTGTTTTGCAATATCAACAAAGGTTTGTGGACAAGCTGCTAGCCCATTCTCTCAAGTATGGTCATGTCCTGTATTGCATCGATAATGAGACGAACGGAGAGGAGAGTTGGGCAACCTATTGGGCGGACTACATTCGCAGGGCTGCCACTGATGCAAATCAATCGGTATGCATTACCGAAATGTGGGACGACTGGAACCTGGCTGGCCCGCAGCACCGAAGAACACTTGAGCATCCCGAGCGATATGATTTTGTGGATGTTTCTCAGAACAACCATCAACAGGGGCAGAAGCACTGGGACAACTTTCAGACGCTACGCAGTCGATTGTTGGAGCAGCCGCGACCGATCAATACCGTCAAGACCTATGGGGCGGACAATAATAAGTTTGGGCACACCAGTCAGGATGGAGTGAGTCGGTTCTGGCGGCATGTGGTAGGCGGCGCCGCTGCGGCACGGTTCCATCGACCATCGTCCGGTCTCGGGCTTAGTGATCCCGCCAAAGCGGCGATCCGGGCGTGTCGGAAAATGGAATCGCTGGTAAATTTGTAGGACCTGGAGCCCAACAATGGTTTGCTCCTGGAACGCAGCGAGGATGAGGCCTATCTGGCCGCGGCTGATGGTGATGCTTGGGTTGCCTATTTTCCACAGGGAGGTGAAGTTGTGGTCAAATTGCAGGTTCCCAATCAAGCATGGTCCATTCGGTGGATTGATATTGATACCGGAGAGTGGGGCCCTAAGTCGGAAGTCGAAGCGGACGATCTGCTAACGCTGGCAGCGCCAGGACAAGCCAACTGGTGTGTGGTCGCGAAACGGAAATTCTAGTTGAACGATCGATATCGTATGCAGACAGTTGAGTCTAGCCTTCGGCAGCGCTGGGGCTATCTCGCCAAGGATTTTGTGGAGACTGCCGATGGGCAGCTTTTTGCCGTCGTAGTGCACGGAGTTGAAGCTGGCCGCGTGCTGACGTCCCTGCGCTACACGCGTCGATCAGAGGGGCTCCGAAAACTTGGCTCGCTTGAAAGCCAGCAACTCCTGCAGAAACAGCACCCCGATTGGCTGTATCATTGTCCACGGCGCGATGTGCAGTTGCATGGAGTTCCCGAGTCTTGCGTCATTCGCCACTATCGGCCTGCAGCCTTTCTGGAAGAACAGCGGCAGCTGTACCGTGCAGCACACCACCCTACCCTGGCCCCAGCGTTGAAGGCCATTCGGCAACACCTAGACGCAGGAAATCTAGAGACAGGGCAGCTAGAGGCAGGACAGCTAGCGGCAGGACAGCTAGCGGCAGGACACCCGCAGACTGGGCCGACGGGAGGTGGCTTGACCGGCGAGTGGGGGATCACAGGATCTCATCTACTGGGAGCCGCCGGGGCGGACAGCGATATCGACTGCGTTGTCTATGGTATGAAAAACTTTTTGCGAGCCCAGCAACTTGCCCAGAATGCGATGGAGCGAGGTGACTGGCAAGGCTTGACGCCGGAGCAGTGGCAAGCTGCGTACCAGCGTCGCGGCTGCGAATTATCGCTCGCTGAGTACAGCTGGCATGAACGCCGCAAGTACAACAAATTCTCGGTGATGGGGACGAAGATTGATTTGAGCTGTGTTGACAATCCACCTCCAGAAGCTCTGATCGCCGGCGAAAAGATCGGGAAGACGCAGCTGCTTGCTCAAGTCGTGGACGATACCCACGCCTTTGCCAGTCCAGCGGTATACCGAGTGTCGCATCCGCGGATACAATCGGTGCTGTCAGGCACTCCTACCTATGCTGGGCAGGCGGTCGTCGGAGAATGGATCCAAGCCCGAGGGTGGGAGGAACACACGCTCGACGGTTCACGAAGGCTGGTGGTGGGGACATCTCGCGAGGGAAGCGACGAATGGCTCAAAGTGGTTTCAGCCCCAGCCGTGGATGGCAAAGTCGGAAATCGTGAGGAAGATGCGGTATTCCGTAGCGAGTCGGGCTAGGCCTGGGGACGATACGTCTTGTGACCCATAACTCTTCTCCGGGGCACGGCGTTTCACCTGGCATGAAGGGCAATCACGTTTGGTGAGCGTCGGGAGAAGAGGGGTTCTTTTAGGTTCGCGTTGATGACAATTTTGCACGTCGACATGGATGCATTCTACGCCTCCGTCGAACAGCGTGACCGTCCCGAACTGCGCGGCAAGCCAGTGATCGTCGGCGGCTCACCCACCGGACGTGGCGTCGTCAGTACTGCCAGCTACGAAGCTCGCAAGTTCGGCGTCCATAGTGCGATGCCTACCTCTCAAGCTCTGCGACTGTGTCCGCAAGCCATCTTGGTCCGTACAAGAATGTCGCACTACGTCGACGTCTCTAAGCGTATTCGTGATATTTTCAATCGGTATACGCCGGAAGTCGAGCCGCTATCGTTGGACGAAGCATTTTTGAATGTTAGCGGCTGTGAGCAACTTTTTGGAACGGCTGAGAAGATCGGACGCGCCATTAAGGAATCGATCTGGAACGAATTGAATCTAGTTGCATCTGTGGGAGTGGCTCCCAACAAGTTCTTGGCAAAATTGGCCAGCGATCTCGAGAAACCCGATGGGTTTACCGTCATTGCCAGTGATCGCATTCTGAGTACGTTAGCCCCTCTGCCCATCTCACGACTGTGGGGCGTTGGTAAGGTGACTGAGCGGCGCTTCGCCACTGCGCAACTCTCCACCTTCGGTGATCTTCAGAGACTGACCGTTGAACAGTCGCGGCACCTATTGGGGAATGCCGGTGAGCACTTCTGGGGGCTGGCCCGCGGGATTGACAAGCGAAGGGTGGTCTCGGATCGGCAAGCCAAATCAATTTCGAATGAAACGACATTTCCGGTCGATATCGACTGCGCTGATGTGCTCCAGGCTTGGTTGCTGGAGTTGACCGAGCAGGTTTGTTGTCGGCTTCGCACCCATGACCAGCTCGGGCGTACCGTGCAGCTCAAACTCCGCTACAGCGACTTTCACACAATCACCAGATCCTGCAGTGTGGACTCACCGACCGATTCCACAGATGTCGTTTGGCAAGTGGCACAGAAACTCTTGAGAGAGGCGATGCCTACGCGACAGTTGGCGGTTCGCCTGCTGGGGGTTGGGATTACCAATCTCGATACGGCCCGCCCGCAACAACTGACATTGTTTAACGACGAGGGGGAGCCAAAGCAGGTAGCGACGGCGCAAATCGATTCAACCCTGGATGCGATTCGTCAGCAGTTCGGGCGTTCTGCCATGCGCCGAGCCAGCCTGGTGCAGCATCAGGTCGATCTAAAACGGGGCTCTTAGGCTATTGCTCGGCAGCCACGATTCTTTCTAGGCTTGCGCTTCGGAGTCTACACTTCCCGTGCGTTGCTCAAGCCGTTTGGCACTACCGTTGACGTTGGGCTTAAGGGGGGTAGCCGTCAGTGGTTTGAAGAGCTTTGAAGATTCCTCAAGGGCCTGTTGCTTGGGGACTGAAACTCGTGAGCTTTGCTCGTGCGACTTGAGTTGCACGCAGGTGCAAGCTGGAAATCGAGCAAATCCACAGGTTCAATTGGGCGCGCTTGGTTGCGGTGAAAAATATGCCCAGCTGGTGACTCCACAAAAAAATCCTGGTCGCGTCAGCGACCAGGATTGGGGGATTACCTCAGTGTGTGCATGAAAGGACTATTCAGGCACGTCGATGTGCTCGGATGTTGCTGCTTCGCGCAGTTTGCTCAACGCACGAGCTTCGATTTGGCGAATTCTCTCCTTGGTAACCCCCAAGGCAGCACCCACTTCCTTGAGAGTCAACGGTTCTTCGCTGTGATTCAGGCCGAAGCGTCGAATGATGATTTGCTGCTCACGGTAGTCGAGACGACCCAGGATGCGATTGATTTGCGTCTCACGCTGCTTTTGAGCAATTTCCTCGGCAAAATGATCTCGGCGAGTATCTTCGTGCGCCATAAACACTTCTTCACCAGTGGTGCGGAAGCGGTCATTGTGCTTGAACTCGTCTGGAATCGAGCGGGCAAAATTCTTCATGATGGCCCAGCTGGCGTACGTGCTGAATTTGTTGCCTCTCGAAAAGTCGAATTTCTCCACGGCGCGGAACAGCGAAATGTTGCCGTCGCTGACCAACGAGAAGAAGTCATCCGAGCTCTTCATGTGACGCTTGGCGATGGATACGACCAGTCGCAAGTTCGCTTGAACGATCTTATTCTTGACGTCGACCGACGACTGATACAAGCCCTCGATTTCTTCCATGAGCGCTACGGTTGGGTCTTCGGTAGCCAGTTGTTCACGCAGCTTCTTGGCACGACTCTTGAGGTAATTCATCTTTCGGAATAAGTGATACTCCTGTTCTCGCGTCAGCAGTTGGACGTCGTACAGGGACGCGAGGTAGGTGGGTAGACCACTTGGGGCGCGGACCTTGCGAGGTGGAATCATCGCTTCAGGCATCTCGCCCAAAATCTCGGCTTCCTGTCGTTTTCCAGGACGTGCAAACAGTTCGTTATCGATGTACTCCAACGGTAGTTCCATGATCAGCTTAGCACGCTGTTCATTCAGCACTCGGAGCACGGAACTGCGTGAGCGGGAGTATTGACGGGCAAGTTGGCTCAAGCCCGTTCCGCGTTGGTACTGATTGTAAATCGCCGCTTTGTCCATATCGGTCAGGACCGGACGGGAATCGGGGAATACCGCTTGTTCAGGCGTCTTGCGATCGTGATTCTTGATCGTGTAGCGAATCGTTTCCACGCTGCGACTCACCGCCAACGAAACTTGACGAGCGACTTCAGACAAGTTGTGTCCTTCGGCAGCGATAGAACGTGCACGCTCAATGATCTCTGCACGCTCATCAGCAGACAGCTGGCTGAATCGCTCCCCACGGCGCACGCGATCCTTGTTTCTCGCCACAAAGCGTTCGACGCTGCTGTGCAGGAACCCGACTCGCTTGCGGCCATCGTTTAGGAATCGACGGCTGACTAGCCCCTGATCTCGCCAGCGGGAAATCGTTTTGGTAGAGACGTTGAACATGCGGCTCAAGTCTTCTACGGAGTGAACTGGCTCTTGAGCCTCTTCCACTTTGAGGTTGAGTGAGTCGGTTACGTCTTCGACGAACAGACGCAAATCGTGCGCGGCATCCTCACCACGGACCATCTTGCGGTTGTTTTCCTCTGGTCGGTAATCGGTTACGCGATAGTAGATGAACTCGTAAGGGTAATCGCGGGCCAAATCGAGCTCTCCCAGCAGTCGTTCGGCACGATCTGCTTGTTCGAGACGCTTTCCACGCGGTGTGAATTTAACTTGGTGTTCGCAAAGTTCACGAACCAAAGCGATGCGGTAATCTTGATGCATCTGAAAAAACCTTTCCCTGCATGTGAGTAAGTGCCATTCCATTCCTTGCGGCTTCCGACCGCCGACACCTACACACGGCTGGGCATGAGTCCCATCCTGGGACTCTGCACATGATCCTGCCAAGCTCAACAACGACCCTTGCGCCTGCCACATCCGCGTTGTCTGAGTTTAACACGTTTCACTCAGCTTACTTACGCCGGGGATCCGTGAATTGTTCGTTTGACAACTTAATAACGTAGTCGCAGTGGTGCGCTCAAAGCGTTTCAAGCTTGGCTGGTGTTTAGATAGATGCAAATCCGGCGCCAGTTGTTCGCTCCAAGCCCAAAAAAACCAAGTGTCTATGCTAAGTGTCTATTGAGAAACAACTTAGGAGTTGTTCGATTATCTGCCACCGACGCCGCAACCATGCGGTTTTGTAAATTTGGGAAGTCAGAGTGCAAAAATGACATAGCAGGCTCTCAATTTGAGACGCCCTCAATGGAGGGGGGGTGGGGGCGTGGGGTGAATGGGGCGTTTGAGTTGAGTGGGAGGTTTTCGTGGCGAGGGGGGAGTGTGCTGGCTGCACTAAACGCACTGGTTGTGCGTCCGCTGAACTGCCGAAAAGCCATGGAAATAGCTGATCGTCACTGAGTGCAACGGAGTTCTCCATGGCTGTGTCCCCAACTGAAATTCTGGCAGTTACCTTGAAGGAATATGCTGTGTCCCCGACTCTCGGACTCCCTGCCCCTGGGGAGAGGACCGCGGTAGGATCCAAGGCATGCAAGCAAGGACCAGGCCAACTCCCCAGCCGACGGCAATTGCTCGTTGCGCTAGCTTGTGTCGTTCCGTGCTTGCCAATGCAATCCATGCTGGCGGCAGAGCCGACGAACGGTTCCCAACGCAGTAAGGGACTGTTGATTCAGCCTACGGGAATTCCTCTGCTCAACACACGCGCCAAAATCGTGATGGAGTTGGAAGGAAAATTGTTGCTGGAAGAGCCCGATCCGAGCAAGTCCGACGGGGTTCGTGAGGCGGAGGTCAAGGGCAAGTCGACCTTGGACTATTTCGAAAAGATCGCCTTCGAGGATTCCGCATTGACCGCTGCGGGGCGTCGCTACGTGGAAGCGAAAGTCGAAAATTGGATTTCGGGAAGTGCTTCGAGCCAGGAGCTGCGTCCAGAATGTCGCGAAACGAGGTTGCTCAAGCATGATGGGAAGTGGCAGCAATTCAGTGAGAACGAGGCACTGATGGCGCGGGAAGTGGAGTTGGTGCAATCCCCGGTCAATTCGGCTGCTTTGGAATTGTTGCTGCCTACCGAAGCCGCTAAACCCAATGCGACTTGGGAACTGTCTCCCAGCGATGCTGCACAAGTCTTCAATCTCGAAGCGGTGCACCGCTCCACCGTCACCGCCAAGATCGCTAAGGTTGAAAAGGGGAAGGCGACCGTCGAGCTGAGCGGCGAACTGCAAGCCACCGCAAACTCGGTCCCAACCACGCTTAAGATTCAAGGCAACCTGCATGTCGAACTGGCGAGCCAGACGGCCTTCATAACCTGGCTAGGTTTGGTGATCAAAGAGGAACGCGATATTAGCCAAACAGAGCCTGGGTTCGTGATTACTGCCCGCATTCGCCTCATCCGCACCGAGACCAAAGACGAATTGCAGATTACCGACGCAGAGCTTCGGCAGCTGGCAAAGACTGAAGACCCTGGTCGCTGGTTGATTCGTCTCAAGTCGACCGCGGGGCGCTATACCTTGCTAGCGGATCGACGTTGGTCGATCTACATCGATGGAGGTGAAGAGGCAATTCTACGGATGGTGGAAAAGAACTCTATCATTGCTCAGTGCAACATTACCCGACTCACCAAGCTCGACGAAGGAACGCAACTCACACTCGAAGGTTTGCAGGCCGATATCAAGCAGTCGCTCGGTAAGAGTTTTGAGAGCTTCCTGGAATCGAGCGAAAAGGTGACTTCTTCCAAGCTGCGGCTCATGCGCTGTGTGGCAATGGGAGTTTCGGAAGACGTCCCGATTCAGTGGGTGTATTGCCACCTTTCCGATGACCACGGACAACGGCTTGCATTGATTTACACGATGGGTGGAAACGTGACGGACCGCTTTGCGGCGGCTGATGAGCAGATGACGTCGAGTTTTGAGATGTTAGCCGCACCAGCTCCGACCGATGTCCCCACTCCGGCGCCCCAAGTCAGTTCGAAACCGACTCAAGCACCACGCTAGCCACGCACGCTGCGACTGGTAACGCATGGTTGTCTGCACAGGCAGAATCGCAGTTCAGTGTGGCTCTGCCCCCTCGGTCGGTTCTGAGGGCGGGGCAGCCAGTGGTTGGGAGGATCGTCAAGATTCTGCGGGGGCGCGTTGCTGGCTGGGTCTCTCTGGCTTCGGTTGAGCGAGGCCCGCTAAGTCACGTGCAAGCAAGCCTAAACGCAATTTCACGGCCGCGCTATTATCACCACCCAAGTAAGAGTGAGTGACTTGGAGGTGGCTGCCTGTTTTCATTCTGTGCAGCATTAGAAATGCTAGAGATTGGCGCGAAGCGGGTGCGTCTAACGTTGATAGATTGGCAGGTAATGGTATTTGACCGATAAACTCAGGATGGCTAGGCAGGTCGCGTAGACTTTGCCCGCACCGAGTTCTTCGCCACTGGTCGCCGCCCACGAGCCATCGGGTTGTTGGTGTTCCAGCAAAATGTTCGCCACGATCCGCTGGGAGTCGCTGGCTATCTGCCCGCCTCGCTGATGCATCCCCTGGGCATAATAGTAAGTGCCGTAGAAAAAGAACCGTTCATTCCATTTGGGAGGATGGGATAGCAGCCACTGCGTAGCTCCCTGGACCAAGGGAGATTCGTATTCTCCACAGACTTGGAGTGCCAGTAGACCAGAAGCTGTCATCGCGAAAGTGGGATTATTGGAATTCGGCAGGTAGCTAAATCCAGCTGGGCTCTGCGTTGGGTTGCCTTGCGAATCGAGGCGTGCCGTGTACGAACGCCGCAGGTAGGCGATCGCCTCCCCTATGGCGGCCGCAGGCACCGCCAGGCCATCATTCTTAGCCGATCGCAGAGCCATCAATTGCCAGACGCTGACCGACAGGTCTGAATCGTTCGAATTGGGTGTGTAGCGCCAGCCGCCGCGATATTGGGTTGATTTCTGCTGCTGTTGTGCACTGAGGATTAGGTCAATGGCTGATTGGCAGCGGGCTGCGATGCGAGCATCCTGGGTTGCGTCGGCCCCCATGCCTCGCATCTCCGTGAGCATTAGCGTTACCACACCATGTCCGTACATCCGCGAGCCATCACGATTCCCGTAGTATCCGTCCTTGTCCTGGCGATCCTCCAGCAGCACGAAGTCGAGTGCTTGTCTCGAGGCGTTTCCAAAATCTCCTGGCGAGCTTGGTGTTGCACCGGAGCTGGCCAGTGCCATGATGGCCAAGGCGGTCATGGTCGTGGCATATTGTTGGTCGACGATCGATCCGTCGCTCCGCTGTTTCGACACAAGATACTGCAAACCGCGATCAACGGCCGCATCGACTGCATCTTGTTGGAACACTTCCGTCTCAAACTTGCTAGTCTCGCTTTGTGCACGAGCTCGAAACGGACTGCATCCAAGAAGCACGAGTGTGATGGCGAGCGAGTGGCATGAGGAACGCATGGACAGCGCCAACTTTTTAGTGGAATTGTGAGACGAGTGGCAAATGGGGAACGCCTATTCTGCAGAGCGTTGCGGTTTGCGAGCGAGTTCTCGGAAGTAGGCTTCAATTTGCTGGCGATAGAGTGGCAGGACCGTTTCGCGACGACTCTCGATGGCCTCCTCTGCCGATTGGGTTGGCAGATACCCCCACCGCTCGTCCGCCCGCTCGACCGCCAGCACTTGGACCGGCACAGGAGGGTGTGGATTCACATCTGCTAAATTGCTGTCGGTAGCCATCCCGAGATCGCTAGGTGCGTCTTGACTGGGGGGCTGACGTGACTGACTCATGCGATGGGCCAATTCTTGGGCCGCCTCTGACAGCGCGGTTGGTGGGGCGGTTGTGGGCGAGACGCTCGAAGGCTGCCCTGTAGCGTCGTCTTCATTTTCGCCCAGTTCCAAGTCCGCATGCTGCTGTTGATCGAGTTCGTCGAGCATGCGTGCCAGTTCACTTGCGTCGAGCAAGCTCGAGAGCGACTCTGCCGACGATGAGGGGTTGCCGGCATTGGACTCGGACGCAGGCGATGCGGGAGCCCTATCGGCTTGCTCCTCCGTTGGCCGCATTTGTCGCAATGCGTCGGTCGCAGCTTGCAAGGCCAGTACCGCATCTCTTGAAGCTTGGACCGCAGCGGTAGAGCTGTGCAGTTCTACACTCTTGTTATTGGGGATGCTGTCCGTGGAGGACGGTCGTGAAGTGGACGGCATGTTGTCCAGAGAGGCGGATGGGGTAGAAGCGATAGCGGCGGCCAGCGCTTCAACCGACGCCTGAATCTCCTGCTGATTGGTTGCGGTGGTTTGCTGCGTAGCTTGACCTAGTTGTCGTGCGGTCAGCATATTCAGTAGGCGTTGCTCGTGGCGCGCAGCCCTTGCCAGTTCCTCGATAGCAAACTCAACCTGCTGTTGGATCTCGTGTTGCGTCTCAACCGCTGAGCTCAATGCAGCACCGCTCGACCAAGTTTGATCCGGTAGGGGATGGATAACAGCCAGCTCATGCAGGATCGAAGCAAGTTCTTCCTCCAAGAGTTGGGTAAGCTGTGCACCGAGTGCTGCGGCGGGATTCTTCCCTGGGAAATCGGTCCAATGAAGCTGGTTGATCTTTTCGGCTCGCTGTTCGGCCATGGCGATTCGGCGCTGTTGGGTTTCGTACATGTCGGAGGAACGCTCCCGACCCTGTGAGGGCAATTGCTGCTGTTCTAGCTTCAATAGTTGTTGGGCATTCCTAGCCAATTGCTGTTGGATGCGACGCCCACGATCTTTCATTTCACGACGACGGTCGACTAGATCGGTTGGAGTGCGGTGGATATCGCGTTCTGTGGCGCTCAACAGATTCCGGTGGGCTGTTTGAACAACAGATTCAATTGCCTGGAGTTGGCGATGAATTTTCTCGCTGGCGACATTGAGCAATTCTAGCGACGATTCTTGGCGGGATTGATCAGCAAATTCTAGAGTTTGTTGCAAGAGCGTTTCCGCCTCACGCAGGGATGTTGCGGTAGCTTGCTCCTTGGCCGAACCTGCCGTCCAGCGAGATTCCGAGAGCAAGAGTTTCAGCAATTGGTGAGCTTGCTCGCGCGCGGAGTTAATGGCAAGCTGCCGCGCAGACGCGTTGCCATGCCAGACTGGATCGGATTGCTGCAGTTGGGGAGCTAGAGTCGCTTGTAGGGCGGTGGCTGTTTCTAAAGTTGCGAATGCCAGCTCAACCGCCTGTTGCGAAAGCTGGGAGAGCTCACGCTGCATTGGAGGGAGTTGTTTTAGCTCGTTTTCAAGTTGCCGCATCAGTTCCTGTGGGTCGGTGTGCGCTAGATTCGCAAGCGCCTGGGCTTGGGCATAATCTGCCGAACTAAGGCCTGAGGTTGGTGCGATGTCGCTTGGGGCAGACGATTCGGTAGGGCCTCCTTCGGACGGCTCCTGAGTCTCGCCCGAGTCACTCGCTACGTTGGAAGCAGGGAGTTCGTTTAATTCTAAGCCCTCGCCGTCGCCTGGAAACGAGCCTAGGAGATACTCAGCCACGGCATCGAGCGTTTGGCTGGATTCGAGCTGCTGTTGGGCGGCTTGTTGGAGTTGCTGGAGCGGTCGCTGTGCTAGCTCGATCGATGAGAGGTTGTCCAGCGACTGAGCGACTGTCTTCGCAACTTGCTCGACAACCTCGCGTGCTCGGTCTGCCCGCTGGGCCACTTCAATTTGCTCTCGTTGCAATAGATCTTGAACGTCGGCGGAATCGCTCAGCGCCTCTCGCAACTCTTCGATGGGGTGGGACGCTGAAGCTCGCAGCTGCTGGAGTTGGTCGAGCCTTGCCTCCGCGGGAAGGCGTTCGGCACTCTCGAGTGTTTTTGCCAGCGCGTCGGTCTGTGTTGCCAGCTCGCGAGTTGCTTCGGCAGCGTGTCGAGCCAATTCATTGAGGGAGGGGGATAGTTCGTTCAGCCTTTGGCGCGCCCGGTCGACGTATGGTTGAAATAGGAGAGTGAGGTGTTCCACCTCTTGGAGTCCTCGTTTCAAAGGGAGCGCGAGTGAGACCGAGGGTTCGCTCCCCATTGGATCGCATCGCGCTGTGAGTTGAGCATCGATTTCCTGGAAGGATGCACTCTTCGGATACTCGGCAAACCTGCTGGTTAGATTTTGAGGAATATTCGTGGATCGCAATTCGTCCGCAACAAACTGAAGCATTCGTCCGTGTGCTTCCCACCAACGGGATGCCTCTTCGGCATATAGACGGTTTGCAGAGGACTTGCTGACTGGCTCGTTTTCTGATTCGACAAGACGTGCAAGCAGGGACTGCCCTAGTGATAGCTTGTGCTGCGACTCCAGGATGCGGAGGGCTTGTAGGATGGTGGTTGAAGGATCCTGGGGAGGAGCGACGTGTGCTCCACGGCTATCAAAAATGGCGTCCCAGGCCCGGCGAGCTGCTCCCAAATCGCTGGAGTAACGATGGGCATGGGCGGCTCGTTGCAAGGAGCGTCGCAACGCGAGTTGCATGGCAGGGATGTTGTTGGAGCCAATCTCTCGATGGCTTGGAGGAGTTGTGTTGCTGGCCAGCGTTTGCTGCGTCAACGCTGGAAATTCGAGCAGCGAGTTTGCCACCGATCCAGCCAATTGCTGAATCCGAAGCTGGCTCGCCTGCAACGCATCGCGGATGTTGGGCACAAGGCTAGAGGGGGCCGTTAGGGCGGCAAGATTTGTGGCAACGCCTTGCGCGTTATGCCGCAAGGTTCTTAGGTTAGCGTCCTCAGACACGCGTTCGATCTGCGCGGTTTGTATGCTGAGCTGGTCGACGACGAGACGCAGTGGCTCGGCCGTCACTTCATGGGTGGACTCGAGCGAGTCAGCGATCGCTTGTTGAATTTCGGTCAATTGCAACCCCAAGACTGCCTGGCGTCGTACTAGGTGCACGATCGAGGTGTCCGATGCGATCGAATCGGCGAGGATTTGTTGTTGAGTTTCGGCCAGTCTCGAAATCTGCATGGAGATTTGCTGCGTGAAAACATAACTCACTTGCATTCGAAAACTGTGCGCGAGGGTGCCTGCCTGTTGAGCCAGCGAGTCAACCTGCTTGAACCAAGGATCCGTTTTGTTTTCAGCGGTGGCTGGTGCGGTTGGAATCGATTCGGTTGAAGCTCGGAGGGACGTTATTGCAACGAGCGCGGAGTGCAGTTTTGCTAGGCACTCAGCAACTTGTGCCAGTTCTGCTCGCTCTAGAGAGTCTTCGCTGGACACAATCGCTTGTTCGGCCAGGCTCAAAACGCCTTCTAGGTCTTTGCGGATGCCATCGAGTGACTCGTAGAGATGCTCGTCTGGCACCGAGTTGGATGCCTCAGCTTGCTGAGCTAGCTTGGAGGCGATGTCATCGATTTGGTCGGCCAGCTTCAGACTGAATTGTTGGCTCGGAGAGGGATGCAGGGAGACACTCGTACTGGATAATGCAATGTGCAGAATTTCGCTGACACCGGTTTGTTCCATCGCGTCTATCGCGG
The DNA here is from genome assembly GCF_007752135.1 of Aureliella helgolandensis. Classification (GTDB taxonomy): domain Bacteria; phylum Planctomycetota; class Planctomycetia; order Pirellulales; family Pirellulaceae; genus Aureliella; species Aureliella helgolandensis. The sequence goes on from NZ_CP036298.1 coordinate 354,251, forward strand.
AAATCTTTACTTCCAGCGTATCTCCTGACGTGAGTTGAAGCGGTAGTAAATCCAATTTCCATGGAATCGCAGCCTTGAAATTCCATTCTTTCCTTTGAGGTGAGCTGGGCTCGGGTTGCTGGGGGAGCGGTAGCTCGGTGGGTACCCAACGAGCTCCATTGATTCGATATTCTCCCCGCACTCGCTCCACAGGCAATTCGTCCTGGACCTGCAGTTCTAAATCGATCGAGGCGTGAGGGGTAGCTAGTAAACTGGCGTTGTTCGGTGCGATCCAACGGACTTGAGGCGGCGCGTCCGTGAGGGCCGTGACGTGGTAGCTAGGGCTGAATTCATTGTTCAAGCCGGTTGTGGCGTCGTGCAGTTGCACGCGATACTTGCCAGAGCGCTGCAGATCGAATTCGGTCGACCAATGCTGTGCGTCGAGTTGCGTGAATTGCTGGGGCTCGACGGAGCGAGCTGCTTGCGAGTCTTCCCAGACCAATTGAACAACGTCCACGGTGGGAGCTACCTGGACGATCAACTGGATGCGGCTGCCAATGAGTGCACGGATGTTTCCGTTGGGTTCGATCGCCTCGACCATTTCAGGATGTGCGTAATGGGGGAGCGAAATGCGTTTGATGAATTGGGTGACGGTTGGCCGCGACTGAGTTTGGAGTCGATACCAGGGAGTGTAGGATTGTTGCGCGACTACGCGATATTCAATCCATTCCTCATGGGTGTTCAGCATGGCTTCCCAAAACTGAGCATCCGCACTAGTGCGTGCTGTAGCTAACGGAGTCCGCTGCGCCATCTTCACCGAATTCTGGGAGGCTCCCGTTCGCGTTTGTAGTTCAACCACCAAAGGTGTTGTCTTGTTGGGTGGACGATCGTGCCAGCCGGTGATTTTGGCAGTGATTGCAATCGAATCTGAGGCAGGAATAATTTTCGCGTGGGGTAGTGGGCGGACGAGTTCGATCGCAATTCCGCTGTTTCGCCCAAGATCAGCAAGGGGCAGCAGGATACGGCCAATACGCTGAACCGAGTGCAAGCTGGGGATCCAGCAGGCGACCAGCAAGATGATGGTCGCCACCGCGGTGCTGGCTAGTGTCTTTTGGATTTTTCTCCAGGGGAGAAGGGTCGTCACATTAATCGCTTCCATGCGATCAGCGACTTGCGTTTGCAATTCACTTCGAAACGCAGCGGAGCTCTGAGCAGAGGCGTCTCGCTGGCGTGACAGTTCTAACGCGGATAGCAGATGGTTTCGCAGACGACTACTGGTGCGTTCGAGGCGTTGAGCTGCGTCGATGAAAGTTGTGCGGTGGAAAAGCGGGGGGAGCGCCCACAGAATCGCTGCCGAGACGAGGAGAACGTAGAAAGTTGCTGCAATAGCCGCACGCCATGTCTCGCCCACGGTCCAGGAGTCAACGAGTACGGCCACTAGCAGCAGTGTCAGGCCAATGCACCAGGTGCACGCCAGTCCACGGGCGGAACGCAATTGCCAGCGCCGGTGAGAAAAGGCAGACAACTTTTCCCGCGTACTTTCGGCTAGATCGGGGTAGAATTCGCGTTGAGTTGGCGACAGTGTTTTTTTGAGATACTGAGTCATATCAGCCCCCTGCCCTTTCTCAGCCACCATTCTGCCGTCAGTAGAACCATCGCGCTGCCAAACCACCAGTACGAGTCCCACAAGGCGGTGGAAGTAATGGTCCGTTGGCCACTTTGCAAGGGACTTAGCTGCTCGATCAGCTGGCCCGCTTGCAATTCATGAAAGTACTGCCCTGCTCCTATCTTAGCCATACTTTGAAGCAAAGTTTGATCGCACGTTAAATCCAACAGTTCGGGGCTGTCCTCGGAGACCACTGAGAATTCAGAGCGAACGTTGAGCGATTGGAGTGGGAAGTTCTCTGCCTGCAAACGCACGCGATAGCTGCCTGCCGGCAGTGTTGCAATCGTACCACTGTAATTTCCAGGCATGTCAGTCTGCTCGGAGAGAGGCAGCTGAAATTGGGCTCCCGACGCGTCTTCAACGATCGCTGCCACGGCGCGTTGCGAGGTGGGGCTTTGATCGGGGAGTCGTAATTCGGCTCGAATCTCGATAGCTGATCCCACAGTTCGTTGTGCGGGACCGGTATCAAGCGACACGAACTCGCCCTGGATGCTCAGCGGACGTTTCTGGGCCCACTGCGCCAGCTGATTCCAAAATCGTTGATGATACAAATCTCCCACATTGTAACGCCAACGCCACGTTTCATCGGTTGCTAGGAAGAGGACGCGGCCGCCACCATATTGTCGCGAGATCAGCAGCGGGGAATGTTCCAACGGGCTAACCGCGTCCACCAGTACTTCGCTACCAGCTAGCGCGGCCACACGTGAGACAAAATAGATCGGAGGCAACGCTTGCCACAGTTCCTGATTGCGACTGGGGGAAAGCGAGACGCGAGGCGTGGGGCTCGCTGCCTCCTGCTCGTCGCTGGTCGACGCGGTCGCTAGTTCGAGTTGTAGAGCATCCAGATCCCGGTGATTGTCCGAGATTTTTACCCGCTTTTCCAATGCAAGAGCTGTCGAGACAATCCCTTGGTTTGCCGAATCGAGCCATTTCACCGGTAGCAACTCTTGGATCGGCGCATACGCCGCATCTTGGAGATGCTGTCTGGCACCATCGATGAAGATTAGGCCACCGCCCTGATGCACGAATTCGGTGAGCCATTGCATTTGCTCGCGCGAAAGGAAGCTGGCCGGTACGTCTCCCCAGAGGATCAAATTGAATTCGAAGAGTTGCTCTCGGCGAGTGAAAAATGTCGAGCTCCCTGCCAGCAAACTATGCAGCTCCCAAGCCGGATCACGCGAGAAGAGGTTTTTAAGGTAGCGAGTCTCCCAGCGGCTACGTCCGTCTACCAGCAGTATTTGGGAGGCTGTCACGGAGATGGAAAAGTTGAAATCGCGTCGGTTGTTCGTCAGACTGGCTTCACTCGCAGAGGTGTTTAAGGACGCGTGCATTTGGATGGGAAGGTTGGTGGCGAGCGTCCCTGCGGGCAAGGCAGCTAGGCTTCGATCGTAAATTGCCTCGAGAGGAAAAGAGAAATTAACCTCACGTCTCCCCTGCCCCAAAGACTGCAGCTCCTGTTGCCAGACTACTTCGCTTCCGTGTTCAATCCTGGCAACGTACTTCGAGCTCAATGGGAGTTGTTCATCGATCCACATTTGCCCCCGCAATGTGTCGGCGCCGTAGAGCTTCTGCGGATGTTCGATGCCTCGAAGTGCAAGGTCGAGTGGTTGTTCAAGGGAGCCGAAGCCAATCGTGTACACGGCTATGTTGCGTTGTTGCAGGATGCGAGTGGCTTCCAGGGGATCGCGGCCATGGTTCGAGCGTCCATCGCTCAGCAGGACGACGATTTCATGCGCTTGAGATTGACTTGTGTTTTCACCTGAGGATGTTGGATCTGCGGCGGATGGGAGTGAAGGGACTTGCGTAAGTGCGGTGCCAAGCGGCGAGTGGCTAGCCCATCCCAGGGGGTTTTCGCCAGTTGATGGGGACGCGCTATCGGGTGATGTGGGATACGGCACAGTAGTGGTGGACACTGGAGTAGGCGAGATAGGCGATGACTGCCAAAGAGGGAGGTTGGTGTCATCGTCGATCTGAAGTAGCTGTAGTTCAAACTGATCTCGAAGTTGCGAGAGTAGTCCTTCGGACCCGTACAGCAGGGTGTTAGCTCGCTCGAAGCGATTGGGCGGCTCAGGAGGAAATCGCTTGCTGCCCGCGAGTTGAGGTCGCTCCGTGGGAGGTGAAGGGTCGGCCGTTTCGATTTTGAACGCCGATTCAGAAGGAAGGGGCACGGTAATCGCCTGTGGAGCAATGGCGGGCTCGTCGGTCAGCGACATGCTCCTCGAACCATCAAGCAGGAAAGTTATCCGTCCAGGTTTTCCTTCGAAAGTCCAGTGCTCCCAGGTCGGTTCACTCAATGTCATGCAGAGGAGAAAAATCGTCACACACCGCAGCAGTGGTAGAAACCATCGCAGATATCCTCCACCGGCGGAGAGGAACTCTCGGTAGTACAGCAAGACCGCTAGGAGGGAGAGAGCGATTGCCAGCCCTAGACTCCAACCCCAATTGCCCGCTAAGTGCAAAAAGCTCATGTGGTACCCCGAACGGATGTTGAATGCCGGTTTTCACTGGCCTGCTGTCCCTGCGACTGCTCCATTAATTGCCTGCCAAGCGTGGATTGAATCAGCAAGAGTTCAATGAGGAGTAAGGCAATTAATACTGCGATGCACCACCGCCAAATCTCTCTTCCGTTTCGCTCGACCTCTGCTTCGGCTTGTAGAGCTTGCGTGGACTCGACAATAGTGCCCCCCAATTGCTCCGCCAGCCTACGGAGTTCCTGGCCACCATACGGCGCCAAATTCGATTCCTGAGGAGGTGTGAAAGCAGCAAAAAGACGCGTTGCATTGCTTGCGGAGTTGCTCGAAGCCTGCACTCGGTAAACACCAGGGAAGATTGTTTTTCGGGAGGAGGGATTGAAAGCGGAAGCGATCGGAGAGGCCAGACACTCACCGTCTCGGAGTGCAATGGGCAATTGCCGCCAATCGCCGCAGCGAAAGTACGAAGTTGCTTGATCTCTGGCGATGGCATGTGCAAACAGACGCTGCATCAAGGGGACGAAAATGCCGCGCAGTGGTAGATCGGACCAGGAATCGTCTACTCCAAAACCAAATTGCAGTATCCGTCCACGTTCCCACTCGCGTGAAACGACCAGTGGCGATCCATCGGACAGCGATAGCCACGTGCGAGTCGTCGGTTCGGCTCCCATGAGAAGTGCTGGACCAATGGGGAGCCAGTGGCGAAGATTGATATCCGGGATGGAAGTGGTAGATCGATTCAGTCCGAGCGAGCTAGCGAGCTCTGAGGATAAAAGCATGCGCTCCGACGGAGCGTTGACTAAGCCTGCGGGGGGCTGGGAGTCTTGAAGTGGATTGGATTCCCAGACGCCTGGAATCACAAGTAAACCACCGCCGTTGGCGACGTAGTTGGAGAGCCATTGGGTTTGAGCCACGGCGAGACCAGCCTCTTTGTCCCCTCGCGGTCGTGCACTTTGCATTCGTTCCAACTGAGTGGCAGGTAGCGTTGGTGATGAGGGAGAATCCGCGATGGGAGATGCTGCCAATGCGTGAGTGTCTGCAAGCGATGCACCCAGCAGTGCGATTGCTTGGTACTTCCCCGAGGGATCGATTATCCACTGCGAAGCATGAACAACTTCGACGGAAAAGTGGTTGCGAGAAGTTTCAGAGGATGTGAATGGAGCGAGTGCAGTAGTAAGGTAATGGCTGGGGAGGGAAGGATCGTTTGGGGCCGTTGGTAGCGGAGTACGATTTCGAGTTGCATCCACCAGCAGCACTTTAGCCGGTTCGACCACCTCAACAACTTCAAACGCGCTATTGTCGCAGAGAAGTCCCTCGGGATCCTCCACCGAAAATTCAACATAGTGCCAGCCAATGGCTTTAAAGGAGCACGCGAAATCGATTTGGATTTCGCTGCCTGCGTCAATCTCTACGAGCCTTCGTTCGAAGGCTGCTCCATCGATGCTGATTTGGACTGCAACACTTGGAAGGGCGCGCGGGCCAAAGTTTCTGAGGATTGGGCTGAGTCGAATGGGAGATGCTAGGAACACAGGGTCCGATTGATGATGCTCGATCTCAATCGCAAGGTTGGATCGTGTGGATAGACGCGGTGGAATGGGTAGCAAATGAATAGAAATGGGTGGTTCAATAGTGTTGAGCTGGCTGTGCAAGGAATTGATTTGGAGGGGAGTCAGATCTTGCCAGTCTGCATGCTGGAAATCGCTGCATATCAGTAACTTGCGATTTCCTGCGGGATGAGCCTGCGCGATTTGAATGGCGTTACTCAGTGTTTCGAAGACGTTGAGTCGGTCCCAGCTGTTGGGCAGTGACTCGATGTCCCGCAGCAGTCGGCTTGGGGGCTGCATAGCGAGTGATGGTGCTTTGCTAGCTTGGCTCAGAGGTGGAAGCAGCATAATGTCTGCCTCGGGAAACGCGGTGACCACTTCCTGCAGACGCCTGACTTGCAATTGTGCTGGAGCAATGCCTGCGGAAGACGGGGCCTCGGGAGGTGTAGCGACTTCCATCGATGGGCTCGTGTCGGCTACCAGGAAGATAGCTAGCGGCCCGTTGCTGCCGGAGCTCTTGAAGCTGGTGAGAACGGGGCGTGCCAAGGCCAGAGCTAAGAGAATGGGAATGAGGCATCGCACCAACAGTAACGGCCAGGATTCCCAACGCATTCGTTTCGTATTGGTTTCCAAGGCCGCATCAAGCAAATGCATCGCGCCCCAGGGGACGGTCTGGGTGGACGTTCGGTTGAGCAAGTGGATGACTAGGGGAATGGTCATCGCAGCGACGCCAGCGAGCAGGGATGCGTTTAAGAAGTTCATCCTCGCGTCTCGCGGTCGCTCAGTGGTTGGTGACTCGATCTCGCGACCTGTGCGGGGCTTCCGTGGCGGCGGTTCAAGTACTCAAGCAAAATCGAAGTGTAGTCTTGTTCGGTGGTGCAGGAGATCCAGTCGATTTGATTCTGCGAGGCTCCCATCGCTAACTGTTGTCGGAATTGACGCACTTGTTGTAGATAGCGTTGTCGCAGCGAAGGGGGATCGACAGTCCGTTCCGTCGCGACTCCTTCCACGGATTGAAATCGAGTGCGCTGCCGGAATGGAAAATCGAGTTCGTCGGCGTCCCAGACTTGGAATACGACAACTTCGCTGCCAGTGTGTCGGAAATAACGCAGTGCGGAGAAGAGTTGTTGCACGTCGTCGAAGCAGTCGGAGATCAGTACGAGTAGGCCTCTCCGTTTGAGTTGGCTGGCCGCCTCCTCGAGAACTTGGCTGAGTGCCGTTTCCCCTCCCGTGCGCGAGTTGGCCAGCGCACCCAATAGGATCGATAAATGGCTGGTGCGGCTACGCGGTGCAATGGTTTGGCGTAGTCGTGTATCACACATTCCTAGTCCGACTGCATCTTGTTGTCGAATGAGCAGAGTGCACAGGCAGGCGGCGAGGCGAATCGCAAAATGGTGCTTGCTCAGACCGTTGGAACGGGAGCCTGCGTAACTCATCGAACCACTTTGGTCGACGAGGATCATCGCGCGCAGGCTGGTTTCCTCTTCATGCTGTCGAATGAAGAGACGGTCGGTCTTGCCGAATAGCTTCCAATCAATACTGCGGGTTTCATCACCACGCACATACTGCCGATGCTCCTTGAACTCAGCGCTCGCCCCCTTGTGCGGTGATTGATGACGACCGGCTGTAACACCTTCCACCACCGATCGTGCAAGCAATTGCAATTGGGCGAGTGATTCGTGGTCGTGCGAGGTAAGCATGGAAGGTACGTTGCCGAGCATTCACTGGAGAGTCGCGGGAGACTTGCGAGCCTGATTGAAGGGGAGTGAGCGGTCTCGAATCAGCTATGGGGAGTCTTAAAGTAACGGAAGCTTAGGTTTAGGAAGTTCTTGCAGGGCACGGCGAATCAGGGCATCGGGTCGTTGGTTTTCGGATTCTGCAGAGAAAGAGGGGACGATCCGGTGCCTGAGTACGGGGAGGGCTAGATGTTGAATGTCTTCGAGCGTGACGTGGTAGCGGCCTTCGAGCAGGGCTCGGGCCTTGGCGGCTAGGACCAACTGCTGCCCGGCACGCGGCCCAGGCCCCCATTCGATCCATTTCTCGGTCCAAGCCAGTGGGCGATCGCTGCCCGGTCGGAGCGCACGGACTAGGTCCAGGACGAAGTCTTTGACATTTTCAGGCAACGGTACTCGTCGCACGATCTGTTGGAACTGCAGCATATCCGCACCGCTGACTACGGGGGACAGGGTGGTGGTTCCAGCGGATGTCGTGCGCTCAATAATGTCCGACTCTTGTTGGCGAGTTGGGTAGTCGACGGCGATTTGAAACAGGAATCGATCGCGCTGGGCCTCTGGCAGAGGGTAGGTTCCCTCTTGTTCAATGGGGTTTTGGGTGGCCAGTACGAAGAACGGTTCGGTCAATGCATAGGTCTTGCCGCCCACGGTAACCTCGTGTTCCTGCATGGCTTCCAGCAGAGCGGCTTGAGTTTTCGGGGGCGTGCGATTGATCTCGTCGGCGAGTACCAGCTGCGCAAAAACTGGGCCACGCTCGAACACGAGCTCCCGATGTCCCGTGCTGGGAGATTCCTGAATGATATCGGTCCCGGTGATATCGGCGGGCATCAGATCTGGAGTGAATTGAATGCGATGGAAGGAAAGATCCATCGTTTGGGCCAACGAGCGAATCATCAGCGTTTTGGCCAGCCCTGGGACACCTTCTAACAAGCAGTGGCCGCGCGCCAACATGGCGATTAGCAGTTGCTCGATGACTTCGTGCTGCCCGACAATCGCCTTGGACAACTGATGACGGATTGCTTCACAGGCGGACCGCAAGCGTTGGGCGCATTCCAGGTCCATTTCCTCATTCACGAAGTCTTCCACGCCCAATCCACTACTCCCAAGGTATGCCAATGGCTCCGATGCACATGCAGAGTTGCTGCTCGGAATTCCGCTCGATTGACTGGTTCAGGGGAAGTCCGAGAATCGAGCGACTCTATTATACTACGCACTCACGAAATCGTTGACGCTCTAAAACTGTCGGATAGACCTAAGTATATGTGGGATTTAATCATTGTCGGAGGTGGGGCCGCAGGTCTCTGGGCGGCTGGTACGGCCGCCGCCCGTGGTCGCCGCGTCTTGGTGCTTGAGAAGAACAACAAGCCAGGTGTGAAGATCCTGATGTCGGGCGGCACGCGTTGCAATATTACCCATCACTGCGGAATTCAGGGGATCATGGATGCTTTTGGCCGGCAAGGCCGCTTCCTCAAACCTGCATTGTACGAATTGCCTCCGTCGGCGGTGGTGGAGGAATTTCATCGATTGGGGGTTGAAACCAAAGTGGAAGATACCGGCAAGGTCTTTCCCGTTAGCGATCGAGCCATCGATGTGCGGGACGCACTCCTGCGACGCTTGAACGCGGCCGGTGCGGAGCTGCGCAGTGGCGTGGCTGTGGTCGATGTAGCCAGAACCGAGGATGGAGCATGGCAGGTCGTGACCCATGAGGAGACGTTGCCGACCAGCAAAGTGCTGTTGTGTTGTGGCGGATTGTCCTACGCCGCATGCGGTACGACTGGCGATGGGTATGCTTGGGCACGACAGGCTGGGCATACGGTTGAAAGGACCTTCCCCGCTTTAACGCCTCTTCTAAGCCCTGCAACTTGGGTTCACGAACTTACTGGCATCACGCTACCAAGTGTGGAAGCCAAAGTTGTGGTAGAGGGGGAGAGGAACAAGGATCCACGCTTGTTGAGCCGCGGAGGGTTCTTGTGGACTCACTTTGGTTGCTCCGGTCCGGTGCCCATGAACGTTTCACGGCACGTCGCGGCCCTCGCTCAACCACAGCACGCTACTTTGATCGTTGATCTTATCCCCGACGAGACAGAAGAGCAGGTGTTGCAGCGGCTGACACAAGCAGGTAAGCGAGGGATTGGTTCGATCCTAAACAGTTGGATTCCCAAGAGCTTATCGATCAAGTTGCTCGAGCGAGCACAGATTATCGACACAACAACCTGTTCGGAACTGCCCCGCAAAGCTCGGCTCAGCTTGATCGAAGACCTCAAGAGGTTGCGAGTGCCCCTGAGTGGAACCCGCGGCTATGCCAAGGCCGAGGTGACGGCCGGTGGAGTGTCCACTAAAGAAGTGAATCCGCAAACGATGGAAAGTCGATGTGCGCCGGGGCTGTTCTTGGCGGGGGAGATCTTGGACGTGGATGGGCCGATCGGCGGGTTTAATTTTCAAGCGGCATTCAGCACCGGGCATCTTGCTGGCCTGAATGTCTAGAGCTGCGGGCTGCCGGTGCTGAGTGCCGTTCGCTCGAGCACGGACGTATCCGTTACGTGGAGTGCAAGCAACTGCGTCCCGGTTGAGCGAGAGGAGCCGGCGTGGGCTGACTCTGGTCCCTAGTAAGTGTTTTTCGAAGGTGCGAGTTGATGGCAAAGATTTTGGTTACGGGCTATGGTGGCTTTTTGGGGGCTGCTGTTGCGCGGCAACTCCTGCGAGCGGGCTATGAAGTTCGTGGACTTGCCCGAGCAAATTATCCCCGTTTGGCCAGTCTAGGCGTGGAGTGTCTTGAGGGGGATGTGACCGATCGGGCCGTAGTGTTGCAAGCCGTGCAAGGATGTGCTGGAGTCGTGCACACTGCGGCCAAGGCTGGGGTGTGGGGAGCTTGGCAAGATTACTACCGGGTGAATACGCTGGCTACCTCTCATTTGCTCGAAGCAGCGCATCGACATGGGGTCCGCGCTTTTGTGCATACGAGCAGCCCTAGCGTGACGTTCGCTGGCGAGCATCAGTCGGGAGTGGATGAGAGTGCGCCCTACCCTAAAAAATGGCTTTGCTTCTATCCCCACACCAAAGCCCTGGCTGAGCAGGCAGTGCTGTCCGCCGCGAAGATAGGTCAGGTCCGGACCTGCGCCTTGCGTCCCCATTTGATTTGGGGCGAGCATGATCCGCATCTCTTTCCACGCGTTATCGCCCGTGCCAAGCAGGGGAAATTGCGTCGAGTTGGGTCGGGCAAGAACTTGATCGATGTGGTTCACGTTGAATCGGCGGCCGGTGCTCACGTGCAAGCCATCAACCGATTGCTCGACGACGATCCACGCTTGAACGGACAAGCATTGTTCTTGACCGATGGGCAACCTGTGGAGTGTTGGGAGTGGATCTCAAAGATCTTGTCCACGGCGGGTGTGCCCGTCCCCACACGTTCGATTTCATACTCAGCAGCGTACGGCATTGGTGCGATATTGGAAGCAATCTATTGGGGATTGAAACGCAAGCAGGAGCCGCCGATGACTCGCTTTGTCGCAGCCCAATTGGCGCTCGATCACTACTTTAATATCGATCGAGCACGAAACTTGCTCGACTACCAACCCGAGCGCGATGTCGAAGCTGAGTTTGAAAAGTGCCGTCCCTGGTTGCAGCGGCTAGCCACTGCGTAGCTATTGTTGGAACGCTCCGATCGCATGCCGGCTGGGTGAATCGTAACTCTGCGGGCTCGTGGTCTTACGGAGGTGCGGTAGAAGCATTTCCCATAACTTTCCTGGGCACGTTACAATTGTCCGCACGATGACAATAAGCTTATGGATTTAATTGACTGTGTTCATGCATCGCGCTCTATGGTATTTACTCTGGCTCGACTTTCGTGGTTCGCTACGAAGTGTGCTGAATATCCGCAATAGCTGGCGGCAGGTAGTGCTCTTGCTGCTGATGTTGTTGTTTGTTGGAATGATCATTTCCGCTCGCGCATTTGATCCGAGCGGATCGGGAGGCGGCCGATTTGGTGCAGCGATGCCGTTTTGGGCGCTGCTCTATCTATTGGCGACATGGTTGACCGCATCGGCCGATCGTGGCTTGGTGATGCGGCCCGCAGAAGTGCACTTTATTGTTGGTGGTCCGTTCCGCAGTCCTGATGTCATTACGCTCAATCTAGTGCGATTGGCATTTCGCTCGCTGATAAGCGCTACGGTCCTATCCTTAATTGCCACCGCTTACGTCAGTAGCTTTCCTGCCGCGTTGATGGGAATGTGGCTGTTGATCGTGGTGTCGCTGCTGATTGGGATGATTGCCTCTTTGTCGGCTCGCTCGGCTCATACGATGTCGATCAAGCGGCTCCGGCGCCTGGTTTCGATGTTCGCCTTAGCCGGTTTTTTAATGTTGATTATCCAGGCGATGGGACAGTTGAGGGAGCACGGAGAGGTGCCACAGATCTCGACCGTGGCAGCGGCGGCGATCAATACGCCCATCGGTCGGGTAATCTTGCCACCGCTGGGATGGATGTTTGCACCTCTCTCGTCCGCGAACTTCTTCCCCGATGCTTGTCTGCTCATGCCGGCTCGGCTGGCGGTCTTGGGACTGTTGATCGCCATGGTCTACGCGCTGGGGGGACGCTATGCAGAGGCCAGCACCAATCGAACCGATCAATCGGTCACCAAACGGCAGAACGCACTGCGTAGTGGAATTGCCGGCGGGGCGGGAGCCGCTTCATGGACTCGGCGATTGCGAGTACCCATGCCTGCCGCACTAGGAGGCATTGGAAGCGTTGCGTGGATGCAGATGACCCATTCACTCCGGATCTTGCCACGCTATCTCATCTTCACCGCGGCTATTGTAGGCTTGGTTCTCGTTGTTCCCCTGATGGTCGATCCAGACCGACTCAAGGGGTGGGGGATGATGTCATGGATGACAGGTTTAACGCTGTACGCCGATTTCTTACTGCTGCTGCAACTGCCGGTAGGTTTCTTAGGCCCCGTTTCTCAACGCGAAATGCTCAAATCACTTCCCATTCCATCATGGCGGATTGTGGTGGGGCAATTGGCGGGGCCGCTCTTGCCGGTGTTGGTCTTGCACAGCCTAGTCGCCAGTTTATTTCTCTATCTGGTACCGCAGCAACGCTCCCAGGTCTTGGTGTTGTCATTGGCCTTGTTGCCAGCCGCCTTAGTCGTTACCGCAAACGTCAATCTGCTGGGCATGTGGAACATTATCCGGCCCAAAGCGCTGCAGCAACGCGATGCACTGGCCGCTGGTCGGGCAATGGCTAGCGTCTGGATCTTTTTCGCGATGTTGATTCCGGCCATCTTCGTATCGGCGGCTTGTGCTGGCCTGCTGGCTGCCCTGACCGGTGTTCCCATGCTGAGCTACCTGATTGGAGGTTCGCTCGGGGCTTTGCTATCGAGTTCGATCTACATTTCACTTTTGGCTCGCGCGTTTAGGAAATGGCAACCGAGCTCTCGTGAAGGTGGGCAAGAAGAAGTCGAACACGATCGGTAGTGGTTTACCTGTGGTATTATCTGGCGCAACGGTTTGTTGATATCGTCACCCACCGAGGGCAAGGAAGAGGGGCTGCAGGGTGATTGGGGTGCGGCCGTCGTGGTGAGGTGGGAGCTGTTGCTGTTGTTTTGCCACGGACCGGGGGGCCATGCTACTCTTGCGATTTGCGTCTCTCGTAAGCAAGGAAGGGTGGTTACTGCTGCAGGGTGATTGGGGGCCGCTCACTAGCCTTCGATTAAAAGCGGCGGCATGGGGCAGTCTAGGAGGTCGGAAATACCGCGGAGTAATTCTGCTTCCTGCCAGGTGACGTGCTGATCGGCACAGATGGCTGCGGCGCAGGCATCGACTAGCCGTCCTCGATGTTTCGCCGACACCAACGTCAGCTTTTTCATGATGATTTGCAACTCGGCCAGCGCGCTGGGTGAGCGGGATTGTTGCGTTAATTTCAATTCTGGCAGGAGTTGAGCCCCATTGCGAAACGCTGTGGCTGCAACGGTCGCGTTGTTCCCAGCTTCAGCTACGATCGACAGTAGAGAGGAGCATTCGGGGGCGAGTTGCTGGAGGTTGTAGTACTGTGTTCGAGGAGCTCGGACAGGCTCGAATTGTGGCCGCAAATGGCGCATGAGAACTTGGGCCAGCATCCATTCGAACAGATCAATCTGCTCGTCCGCCTGAGCCAATTCTACAAAGCAGAAACGGAACTCGGCAAATTGCTTAGCGGACATGGCTCGCAGGGATGGCAGCACGATGTTCATTAAGGGGAGACGTGCGCGATCGTCAACTTGATCAACTTGTGGCTGCAGTTTCTCGACGAGTTTCACTACGTCCGGTGATGCATGTTGTGCAAGAACGCTGAGCTGTGCCTTGCGAATGCTCGATTTCTTATCTAGCATCAATGCGTAGACGACGGCTCGGGCGCTGTACGTCTCGTGGGCCGCCTCAAGCAATGTCTCTGGAAGGGCTTGGATCAAATCGGCTGCGTAATCGCGGTGAGCGGTTGTCGGGTCTCCCACGTGTTCAATGGCATGGTCCACCAAGGCCACTGGGACCTCCGCAAGTTTTCTGTGGTAGCTGGACTGGGACGCGCCAGTGGAACCAGCAAATCCGGCTGCTCCCGCAACATTTCCTGGAGCGAAATTGCTGGCTGGGTTAACCGGCGCAGGAAACGCGCCATTCCAATTTGGCTCGATGGCTCGAATGCGTTTGGCCAAAGGGGGGTGAGTAGCCCATAGGCCGGTGATGCCTTCCCAAACACCTTGCGCAAAGTACATGTGGCTGGCTTCAGCGGCATGGGGCGATTTGATAGCGGACCCCTCTTTGAAACCTCCAATGCGTTTGAGCGCATTGGCAATCCCCGCCGGATTTCGAGTGAATTGTACGGCTGAAGCATCCGCCAAGTACTCGCGTTGCCGCGATACGGCAGCCTTAATCAGGTTCCCAAAGAACGTCCCAATGAATCCCAAGACAAGCAACGCAACGCCAATGGCCATAATGACGATGATGACTTGACCACCATTGCCGTTATTGCTGTTGCTGCTGCTGCGTCGCGAACGCCCTGCTCCTGAGTAGAAGAACATGCGCATGACAATCTGACCTGCCAGGCCGATTAGCAGTATTCCGTGCAGTACCCCAATCAGTCGAATGCTCATTCGCATGTCGCCATTGAGAATGTGGCTGAACTCGTGGGCAACGACCCCTTGCAATTCGTCACGGGTAAGTTGTTCAGCGCAACCACGTGTAATACCGAGTACTGCATCGCTGGGGGAGTAGCCTGCCGCAAAGGCGTTAATCCCCTCCTCCTGCATCATATAGACCGGCGGAACAGGGACCCCCGAAGCCAGGGCCATTTCCTCTACCACATTCAAGACGCGACGCTCGACAGGATCTTTGGTGTCGGCGTGCAGTTTGCGACCACCGAGGCTCTCGGCAACACGCGTTCCACCACCGTTTTGAAGGTCCAAGATCTTGTAGAGCGAGCCACCGACGATAATCATGAGAGTTACTAGGCCCGCGATGATCGGTACGGAGTATTGCTCAGGCTGGCTGGCAAACGGCTGAATCGCCCCACGAGCTTGCGTGCGAATGACGATCACGGAAATTACCACCACGGTGGTCACAATCGCAATGACTGCCAACGCAAACATGGTAACTAGCCACCAAGTGCTCTTTCGAGCATCGGACTGGCGTTGAAAGAAATCGGTAGACATACAGAGCGGTGTCGGTGAGAGAAGGGAGACAGTTGAGTCGTATTAGAATGAGACCTTAGGGGCCTCGGCAATCGCTTTGCTATCGAACTGCAGCAGTTCCGCATTTTGAGCATGTCCGAACATGCCAGCCAGCAAAACTGCCGGAAACCCTTGCCTGTAGATATTGTAGGAGGTAGCGGTGTCGTTGTACGCTTGACGCGCAAACGAGACTTTGTTCTCTGTGGTGGTGATTTCTTCCGTCAGCTGCATCATATTTTGATTGGCCTTCAAGTCCGGATACGCTTCCGACAAGGCGAAGAGGCGGCCAAGTGCGCCGGTTAGACCTTGTTCAGCGCCGGCCAGTGCTTGCATGGCGGCTGGATCGGAAGGGTCGCCAGCGGCTTGCTTGAGTCCCGATACAGCTTGGTTTCGAGCGTTGATGACTGCCTCGAGTGTGTCTTTTTCATGGGCCATGTAACCCTTGACGGTTTCGACCAGATTGGGAATGAGGTCGTATCGCCGCTTGAGCTGCACTTCGATTTGCGAAAATGCATTTTTGTAGCGTTCTCGTAGACTAACCAGATGGTTGTAGATCCCAATTCCATACAGGATGGCGATCAGAATTACCCCTAGAAAAACAGCTAAAACGATCCAGGCCATGTTGTGAATTCTCCCACGTGGAATTGAAAAGCAAATTGCAAGACTTAAGCATACCGTAACCACGGCTTGTCCGCAGTTCAGGAACGCTGATAGTCCCAGCAAACCCATTGGTACCTAATTGAGACCGATTGCAACAGGATAGGGCTTTGAATGCAAGGCAACTAGGCGCAGCCGCTCGGAAATTGCGCGTTGGGCCAGCTTGCGCGAGAATAGCTCACCAGCTCTAAAAGTGAGGGGTACTGGCGGGAGCGACTGCCACTTGGGGGAATCGCGGTGCTATTTGCCGATGTTTAGCGCTCGAGGGCGAGCAAGCATTGGATTGAGATCGGTTAGAATCTAGCCTGTCAAAGCTCATCCCTACCCTCACAAATTTCTAGGAGTTTCACCCGCGATGCGTCTACCCTATCGATTGATTCTAGGTGGTTTCCTCTTTGGAGTCTTCCTGCAGCCTGCTCTTGTTTCGGCGCAAACGGCGGCGATTGCCGAATCGTCATCTCTGCAGATTCCTGACACGGACGAAGGGCTGGCTGGCGTGGGGCCGCTGCGGCGGTACGACTGGTTTCGGAATCTGTGGCGGCAGAGACGCTCGACCTGGGCAACCCAAGTCGAGCAGGATCAAGGTGCAGTGGTCTTCCTAGGCGATTCCATTACCCAGGGGTGGGGAGATGACGTTGGTGGCAGCTTTTCAGGGATGAAAGTTGCCAACCGTGGGATTAGCGGGGATACCACGCGGGGGATGCTGTTGCGTCTCCAAGAGGATGTGTTATCACTCAATCCTGCGGCCGTAGTCATCCTGATGGGGACCAACGATTTGGAAGAATTGGCGACACCGGAACAGGTCGCAGAGAATTTCTCAGCCATCATCTCAGCCCTCAAAGCTCATCGCGCAGACATGCCGATTGTCGTTTGCGAAGTGTTTCCTAGCTCGGAAAGCAAGAAACGCTCGGCGGAGAATATCAAAGCCGTCAATGCACTTTACCGGCAAGCAGTGCATGGGGATTCGCAAGTTACCGTGGTGGACACTTGGACGCTGTTTGCCGATGCCAAGGGAGATGCCAAGGAAGCTGAGTTCCCAGACTTGTTGCACCCCAATCAAATTGGCTATGCCAAGTGGGCGGCAGCTTTGCGTCCGGTGCTGGCAACGCTTGGCCTAATCGAAACCGAGACAGTCGCGTTCCAGCCCGATTCTGGATTTGAGAGTTTGTTCAACGGGCATGATCTAACGGGCTGGTGCTTGTTGCCGACTACCCAAAAGCAGCTCAAGCAACGAGCGGGGTGGAAGAATTCCCCGCCGTGGCCCATCGTTACGGAGCGTTTGGATCTTAGCGGAGAAACGGCGACACCCGATGGACGCTACCGAGCCATCCATGGCCGCCTGGTGGTGACTACGCCTCCCGAAGGACGGAAGATTCAGCAGCTGTGGACCACCCGGGAATTCCCCGAAGACTTTACCCTCAAGCTTGAATTCCGCGCGACGCCCAATGCGGATAGTGGTGTGTTTGTGCGCGAGCCTCAATTGCAATGTCGCGACTACTTGCTGGCGGGGCCCTACAAGGATCTCAAGAATTTTCGAGAAGGCGAGTGGAATGAACTGGTCGTAGTTGTCCGGGGTAATTCCGCCAAATGCACCTGCAACGGCGAGGTCCTCGAGGCTGAATTTAAGTTGCCAGAGTCCGGTCCCATCGGATTGGAAGGTGACCGAGGGCAGATTGAATACCGGAACCTGCAGATCGGACCGGTTGAATAGTGCAGCTCTAGCCGTGCGGCAGTGCGGCGCGTTCCGAAAAATTGGTTCGTTCCTAGTCTGACGGATGCGTATTTTGAGAGACAAAACTGGGGTTGGGGGGCGGCATTCGTGCCGCAACTTCCATTCTCCAGTTGTGCAATTGGTTTCTCAGTTCCTGAACCTTCTCAGGCTGAGTCGCGGAGAGATCGACCTGCTCACCAATGTCCTCCTTCAAGTTGAATAACTGCACCGAATGATTTTCAAAGTATTCAATGAGTTTGAAATCTCCGGAACGCACTGCTCCACCTGGGCTCTGCATGCCGTGATTGCTGTAGTGAGGGAAATGCCAGAAAAGAGCTTCCCGGGAGCAGGCTGTCTCTCCAGTGAGAAGCGGAGCGAGGCTAATCCCATCAGTGACAGGGGGCGGAGCTGCGATACCGGTTAGCTCGGCAAGGGTTGGGTAGATGTCGGTACTGATGACTGGAACCTCACAGACGTTTTGGCTCAACGCTACGTGAGGTGATTTGATGATCATGGGGATTCGGATACCTCCTTCGTACAACCAGCCTTTTCCGCCCCTCAGGGGAAGATTGGAGGTTGAGAATGCCCGATCTAGATTCGCAGGCGATATGCTTCTGCGAGGATTTCCGAAGTTGGCGGCAGACATGCCACCGTTGTCGGACGTGAACACAATGATCGTGTTGTCCTCCAGCTCGAGAGATTCCAGCTTTGCCAGCAGTCTGCCTAAACTCTGGTCGATGGACTCGACCATGGCAGCGAATTGAGCATTGTCTTGATGTTGCTTGACTTTCACGGTTCGCTCGGGGAGCACTTTAAAGCCCTCCCAGTCGCTGTTCGCGGCTCGTCGATCGAGCTGTGCGCGCGTTAGAGGGACCAGTGCGTCGGGATTGCCTTCCAGTAGAAATGAGGGCTTTGGAGACGGTGCACGTCGCGCAAGTCGCTGCTGATACTTGTCGACCAAATCCAGTCGCCCTTCGATGGGATCGTGGACCGCAAAATGAGCGAGGTAAAGGAAGAAGGGTTGGTCGCCGCTCGATTCGATGAATCGTTCCGCTTCTTCTGTAAGAGTATCGGTCAGGTAGGCGCCGTCCGATCGGTCGAGTCCCTCCATGGCGTAGGGAGCGTAGTACCCCGCTTTGGGCCATCCCTTGTTCCACTGTGGTATACGCACGTCAAAGCCATGTTGTGTCGGATCGTTCGGGGATTCCCCCAAATGCCATTTTCCGAAGTGACCGGTGCGATAGCCACAGGAACGGAGTAGTTCTGCAAGCGTGATTTCGCTGGCTGGCAACGCTTGAAGGGAGCGGACGTTCTGCAAGCGTTGGAAGGGAAAGTCTTTGCGACCAGGTAACCAGTCGGTCAACTGCAATCGCGCCGGATACTTGCCGGTCAAGATACTAGCCCGACTGGGAGAGCATACATGGCACGTCGCGTAGGCTTGCGTGAATCGCGTTCCCTGACTGGCCAGACGGTCAATGTTGGGAGTTTCATGGAAGCTGGAGCCGTAGCACCCCACATCGCTCCAGCCGAGGTCGTCGACCAAGAAGAGAACGACGTTCGGCAGACGCTCCATCCCATGGATTTCATATTGCGAACAGCAAATCGTTGCTAGGATCAATAACCGAAATACTGACATGTCATTGACATTCCTATTCTTGTGGGCAAGAGTGGGGAGGCAATCGCATTCTAACTCAGTGACGGTCAGTAGAGGGGATGGTCTTTTGAGTCGCACGGACTACCGCGCACATGCCGGGGAGAGAAAGTTGAAGATTTCTAGTTGTGTACGTCTGGTAGCGAGCCTTATTGGTGTGGTGGGCGTCATGGTGTCAGGTTGCCAAGAGAGCGCCCGCGAGGAAAACGGTCAGGGGCCGCAGTATGTCTCTCAGGGACCTCCAGGAGAAGTGGCTACGGTTCAGCCAATCGACGAAGCGGGGCCGACGCTTCGACTGAGTGAGTTCGCACCCGCTACCAAACTCCGCACCGAATCGCACTTGTTAACCCATGCTAGCCAGCCAGTGGTGGATGTGCACTCGCATTTGTGGTTTCGCACCAAACGCACCCCTGAGGAACTCGATGAATTCGTCAAGCTCATGGATCGCAATCATATTTCGGTCGTGATCAGTCTCGATGCGCGCTTGGGGGACCGTATTGATGAGCATTTGAAATTACTGTGGACCGACTACAAGGATCGCTTTGCTGCTTTCACCAATATTAATTGGCAGGGGGAGGGGCAGGAGGACGACCCCGCGAGTTGGGATTGTCAACGCGAGGATTTCGCACATCGAATGGTGCTGGGGCTCGAGGATGCAGCCGCGCGCGGTATCAGTGGAGTGAAAGTGTTCAAAGCATTTGGGCTCAAGTATCGCAATCCGGACGGGAGTCTGATCGCAATTGACGATGTTCGATTCGATCCGATCTGGGAGGCTTGCGGGCGACTTGGATTGCCAATCCTCATTCACACGGCCGACCCGAGTGCTTTTTTTGACCCGATCGACTCAAAAAATGAGCGAATCGAAGAGTTGTCGAGGCATCCCGACTGGCATTTTCCGGCGGATCGATTTCCCCGTCGTGAAGAGTTGCATGCGGCTCGTGAACGACTGTTCGCTCGGCACCGAGGAACCACGTTTATTGCAGCCCATTTGGGGAACGATGGAGAGGATCTGAAGGAAACGGCGCGGATGCTCGAGGAGCACCCGAATGTGGTGGTCGAGTTTGCTTCGCGCATTTCGGAACTCGGTCGCCAGCCCTACACGGCACGAGACTTTCTGGTTGCGTACCAAGACCGTGTCCTGTTCGGAACCGATGGGCCTTGGCCCGAGGCCCGCTACCATTTGTATTGGAGGTTCTTAGAGACTCGTGACGAGTATTTTCCGTACTCGGAATACCCGGTCCCTCCCCAGGGATTTTGGCAGATCTACGGTGTCGACCTGCCGCCGCCCGTGCTGGAGAAGATCTATCACGGGAACGCGGCGCGGATCATTCCGGGGATCCGCGAACGGCTCGAAAAGAATACTTCTTCTGGAGAGTTTGGCGAGCGTTAATTTTTCATGCAAGTGCTCAGAGCGAACCATTCAGACCTTGGAGGAGTCACCCTTGGGTGATACACCTTGGTGGATTGCTCGATAACTATTTGCGTAAAAGGTTCCATGATTCATGACGAGAGCTGAAAGCAGTGCGACGGCGCCCGAGCAGCGAAGGTTTGAACGCATCGTCGTGTTACTCTTAGCAGCGGTGCAATTCACCACCATCGTGGACTTTATGATTGTAATGCCCCTAGGGCCGCAACTCATGCGGACTCTGGAGATTGGTCCTGCCGAGTTCGCCCTGATTGTTTCTTCCTACACCTTTGCCGCTGGGGTGGCGGGTTTGATTGCCGCAGCGGTGGTCGATCGTTTCTCGCGCAGAGCCGCATTTTTGTTTCTTTTCGCTGGCTTCTTGCTGGGAACCCTGTGCTGTGCATTTGCACCGAACTACCAAGCCTTGGTCGTAGCTCGCATTGTGACTGGCGGATTTGGTGGAATTCTGGGCGGGATTACGATGGCCATCATCGGTGATGTTTTCCCCGAGGAGCGACGGGGGCGAGCCACCGGCTCCCTGATGACCGGATTCGCCTTGGCCTCCGTGGCGGGAGTTCCTTTGGGGCTGGTGATTGGGACCAATTTCGGTTGGCACATGCCCTTTATCGCTTTAGCCATGGGGGGCCTGCCTGTGCTGGGACTGGCGTGGTACGCACTTCCACCGCTGAACTCGCATGTCGATCAAGTCCAAGCCAGGCCGTTGCGTTCGCTGCGCGACACTTTCACGCACCGTGATCACCTGAATGCGTTCGCTCTGATTGTAACATTGATGATTAGCAGCTTTACCGTGTTTCCGTTTCTCAGCCCCTACTTGGTGAGTAACGTGGGAATGACCGAACAGCAATTGCCTTTAGTGTACATAGCGGGTGGCTTATTGACCTTGTTTGCCGCGCCAATCGTAGGCCGGCTGGCAGATCAATTTGGCAAGCTGAGAGTTTACCGCTGGGTTGCTCCGTTGTCTGCCTTGATGTTTCTTACGATCACGCACCTGCCCGAGGGGCGTGTGTTGCTTGCAATCTGTGTCTTCGGAGCGTTGATGGTTTGCAATGTGGGACGTATGATTCCCGCGATGGCCATGGTGACCAGTAGTGTCGCCCCTCAGCGTCGCGGAGCCTTCCTAAGCGCCAACTCTTCGATTCAGCACATGGCTAGTGGCATCGGTGCTTATGGCGGGGGATTGCTGGTCACGCAGGCAGCCGATGGGAGGATCGAGCATTTTGGCACTATTGGTTGGATCTCCGCTGGGGCGACCTTATTGACAATTGTGCTGGCTGGCAGAGTTCGAATCGTAGTGGAGGAACCGATTTCGGCTGAAGAGATTTGCTTGGAAGCGGCGGCCGAAGCGAGCGTGGATGCTGGCGAACCCTTGGCCGGAGTGCACTGAATTGTTCGTGCGGTCACTGCCCGTCCGAACGTCAGTCGTCTAGGACCAAGTTGTCGATGAGCCGAGTGGGACCAACATGGGCGGCGATCAGAGCGACGGCAGGTCGGTCGAGTAGGGTGAGATCCGCTAGGCTATCGCGATCGACGATGCGGGCGTAGTCAATGCGGTCGACGCCAGCGTCGTACAAGATGGTTTCCATTTGCTTCTCCAGCGTAGCGATGGCGGTCTGTCCGTTTGCTGCCTCAGCCTTTACGTGCGACAGGGCCTTCCATAAGCCGAGTGCCGCATGCCGTTTTTCGGGACTCAGGTAACGATTCCGACTGCTCATGGCCAATCCGTCGGGTTCCCGAACCGTCTCGCAGCCCTCGATACGGATGGGGACGTTCAAGTCATTAGCCATATGCCGAATCACCGCCAATTGTTGGTAATCCTTCTGGCCGAAATAGGCGATCGTTGCGGGGACGATCTGAAATAGTTTGAGGACGATGGTCACGACCCCCTGATAGTGTCCAGGTCGACGCACCCCTTCCAGTGGTTCTGCGATGGCTGGGGGCTGGACCGAGCTGGAGAATCCCTCGGGGTACATTCGCTCGCGCGGCGGAGTGAAGACCATGTCGACCCCTAGCTGTTTGAGTTGCAGCAAGTCCTCCTGCAGTGTTCTCGGGTAGCGTCCGAAGTCTTCCTGGGGACCGAATTGGGTGGGATTAACGAAAATGGTAACGACGGTGATATCGCACTCCTGTCGGCTTCGTTCGGCGAGTGACAGGTGTCCGGCATGCAGGGCACCCATGGTCGGAATCAGGCCGATACGCAATCCCTCGCGTCGCCAGTGATCGGTGTGCGCATAGGCTTCGGTGGGGGTTTCGACTATCTTCACGGATCAAATTCCAAGTATATTGTGGCGTTGGCAAAAATTACGTGTGGGCGGAAACGGGGGATGCCTGGACCTGTGGTGCGACGCGTTCTGGGGTCCGTCCCCGTGAACGGTATCCGGCACCTGTAGCTGCCGCCCGAATCCTTGACTTGCTCGCCGGCTGTCGTTGGCGTTGCGATCGTACGTGTGACTGAATTGAAGATTGTAATCGGATGAGTAAAGTTTGCGTAATCAATGTTGTGGGCTTGACGCAAAAATTGGTGGAGCATGCGCCGCGCATTGCCTCGGTGGGAAAGGCTCACGGCTGGCAAAGCCCCTACCCGGCGGTTACCTGTACGTCCCAGGCGACGATGTTAACTGGGCTCAGCCCACGGGAGCATGGTATCGTGGGCAACGGCTGGTATTTCCGCGACACGGGGGAGATTCGTTTTTGGCAACAGTCGAATCGCTTGATGGCGGGGGAGAAACTGTACGAAGGTGTACCGACTGCAAAAATGTTCTGGTGGTTCAATCAGGGGGCACCTGTCACGTGGTTTGCCACGCCCAAGCCCTACTATGGGAGCGATGGCTCCAAAGCGTTTGGGATTCTTGACAAGACGGAGTGTGATTTGACTACGGAGCTGGGCGAATTTCCCTTCTTCAGCTTTTGGGGGCCCAAGGCTGGCTTGCCGAGTTCGGACTGGATCGCCCGAGCTTCTGCACTGGTGATGCGCCGGAAGCGACCAGAATTGACGATGGTTTATCTTCCGCACCTCGACTACGATTTTCAGCGTCTACCGATTCATGACCCGGAGCGCGTGCGCGAGGTCGATCGATGTGCGGGGATGGTCATTGACGCTGCGGAGGATATAGGTGCGACTCCCATCGTGGTTTCCGAGTACGGTCTCGTGCCGGTTTCCAGGCCAGTTGAGATTAATCGAGCGCTGCGCCGCGCGGGTTTGCTGGAGGTGCGAGATGGGCCCTTTGGCGAAACACTGATGACGATGGATTCCAAAGCCTTTGCGGTGGTAGACCATCAGTTGGCTCATATCTACATCAACGATGTCCGGTGTACGGCCGAGGTACGGCGCATCGTGGAGGATTTGCCAGGTGTTGCATCCGTGGTGGAACCGGGGGAGCTTCAGCTCGATCACGCACGCAGTGGAGAGCTCATCGCCCTGGCAAACGACGACGCATGGTTCGTCTACTACTACTGGTTAGACGATCGGAGGGCACCCGATTTTGCGACATCCGTTGACATTCATCGCAAGCCAGGATACGACCCTTGCGAATTGTTCATGACCTCTCCGTTGCGGGCGGCGGCTCGGCTGCTGCAAAAGAAACTGGGGATGCGATACCGCATGGACGTTATTCCCCTCGACCCCAGCCTGGTAAAGGGGAGCCATGGTTTGCGTCCAAGTGATTCCGAGGGGGCAGTCATTGTCGGGCCAGATGCCCCGACAGACATGCGCGACTTTAAAGCTTATGTCCGTCGTCTACTTGCCAGCTCCAAAGTTGGCCCAACTGGCCGCCAACCGTGACGCGTTTTCCATCCGCCGATGGAGCGGCGGAGTAGATCGCATTTTCGGCTCCGCTGAACACTCGGATCTGCTTTCCGTCGTCCGCATTGTAAAGCCGCACGGAACCGTCGGCGGCGGTAGCAATGAACTGAGTGGTTTGACCCAGATAGTGCACTGAGGTCACCTCTTTACTGAATCCGGCAATCGTCCGTTGCTGTTCCCCGGTGTCGGCGCTCCATACCTTGATGGAATTGTCCGCGCTCGCAGTTGCCAGTTGTTGGCCATTGTTCTGCCAATCGACAGCTAGGACGTGGTGAGAGTGCCCTTCGAATGCACGAATCATTTCGCCCGACTCGACATCGAACAAGCGGCAAAGTTTGTCGGCTCCGCCCGAGGCAAGCCAGCGGCCATCCGGGGAGAAGCGTAGGCTCAGCACGCTATCGCTGTGAGCTTGTCCCAAGTCCTTGAGGACTTCGCCGGTCGACACCTCGAGCAATTGAATGTCCCCAAAGCGGCTTGGCGGGCCACTTCCGATCGCCAGTTTTTGGTCATCAGGTGAGAAGTCTAGGGCGGTGATGCGGTCGCTGAATGGAGATTCGTCGGCGGTGCCGATAACCCGCTCCAGCTGCCAGGGAAGTGCTAAATTCCAGGCAAGAACGCGTCCGTCGACCGTTAGGGCCAGTAGGTCCGAACCCTTTGCAGACGGCTGCAGCTCGGCAAGACTGCTGGTTGCGCCCAACAGGTTTACAATGGGGCGTCCCGTTTGGGTGTCATAGACTCGAACCACGTTGTCCGTGCTTGCCATGATGATCCGCTGGCGATCGTGGCTGAATTGACAAGCGATCTGAGCCAGTGGAGCGGGTTGCTGAGCCAACTGTTCGACGGCAGCTTGCTTTTCCGTCAATCGCTCACTCTCGAGGGAGACGAGAGATTCCATTTCTGGGATGCGCGCCGCGGCGCGTTCAGCACTGTCGGTGGATGTGGCTAGGGCTTGTTCTCGGTTGGCCAATTCTTCTTGGGCAAGCTTTTGTTTTGCACTGGCTTCCTCGGCGGCCTTCTTCTTGGCTTCCAGCTCGGCGGTAACCGTCTCGACCTGCTTCATCGCCGCAGCCACAGCCGCCTGGGCGGAGGCGAGAGCCGCTTCGGTATCGCTTACGCCGGTTTGGGCAGTCGCCAGCTCCGCATCTTTGGTCTTCAGTTCCTCTGCAGCTTTGTCCCGGGCCTCTTGGACTTTGACTCGGGCGGCCTCTTCCGCTTCAGAAGCGGTCTTCAGGGTCGGCACCTGTGCCGTATATTTTTCGACTAAGAACTTTTGGCGAGCTGCGTCGCTCTCCGCCATTGTTAAGCGTTGGGATTGAACGTAGTCCTTGTCTAGGCTACATACCTTTTCGCCACTCTCCAGACTCCAGAGTTGACTGACTCCCGTTTCCAGCGTGCTTGCAAGTAGAGCACCATCCAGGCTGAGTGTGAGGAAACGGCAGGCACCCGCCGCTGGGAACTCTTTCACTAGCGATAGAGTCGTTAAGTCGAGAACTTGCAGTACACCACTCTTGAGTGCAATAGCCAAAAGTGGTGTTGGTGCGGTGACTGCGTCCAGTGCGGTAATCTCCTCCGGCAATTCAAGCCATTGAAGAGAGAGTGTAAGTGCTTGTTCCTGTTGAGATCCTTGGTCACCTGTGTGAGCGAAGGAGAGCGGCTTGCCGGTCGGGTCCTGGATCGATAGTTTGGCAAGTTTTCCAGCGTCTGATCTCGCGAGTACGTGCTCCCCGACACTCAGCAAGCGTTGAATCTGTGGGGTGTTCTCCGGCAGTTGGAGGCGACTAGCCTGGTAGGTGGTGGCCGTCGTTAAGGACACTGCACCAGATGCATCGCATGAGAGCAAATGATCCTCCGAAACCCAGCCTAATGCCGTTATGGGCGAGCTGTGAGACTTGAGGAAGCGGTGAGATTGCCCCGATTGCAGATCGACGACCTCTAAACTAGATTCGCCCGTTGCGTAAGCGAGGCGGGAGTTGTTGGGGGAGAGGGTGGCCATCGTGACACCAGAGGGTAGGCCTGCTAGATGCTGTACGGCATTGGTTTGTCGTCGCCAAAGTTTTACACTCCGGTAGCCGCCAGTTGCTAGTCGCTGGCTGTCATGGCTGAAAGCAAGCGAGTGAACAATGTCAAAATGTGAAGCGTCGAGCGGCTTGCCGTCGGAGAGTTTCAGCGAGGGGTCGATGAGTGTTTGTCGAGGAGTTGTCTCAGTAGGAGTTTGTTGATCAATGAGCTCTACACGATTGCCGCGGCCGACGGCTAGAAGATTGCCGTCTGCTGAGGTCGCCGAAGCGTAGATGGGGTTGAGTTCGGCTGGCATTCGCGTCCAACTCGTACTGGTGGAGGTGGACGAGGTTGAGTCGAGTGCTCCTTGCGCGATCCATGCTTGCAACAATTGCAATTGTTCTGCAGTCAATGGTTTGGCTCCCACCGTGTTATCTTCCGGAGGCATCAAACCCTCTGAGTCGTCCGTTACGCGTGTGAGCAAGTAGCTCTCCTCCAGGTTGGATGCCATCACCGCCGCGCCCGAGTCGCCACCCAGCATGAGGCTTGCGTGGGACTCAAGATTGAGGCCTCCTTCAGCCTTTTTGGCGTTATGGCAGGCCAGGCAGTTTTGCGAGAGGAGTGGGAAGATCTCCTGCCGGAAGTCAACTGACGCGGCAGGGGCCGGCTTTTCAGGAGCTTCATCCGCGGCCCAGGCGGGCTGCGATAAGAACGCAAGGTCCGTTGCAGCTAGCAAGACTAGTGCATAGCAACCGGTGGAGAGCAAACGCTCGCAATAGAATTTCATGGAAATATCGGCGGGTGCAAGTGGAGGAAGGCGGGGAGAGTCGGAGGTGTCGAACCTCTTGTTCAATTGTAATTCAAAATCAAGTGATTTGTCACAGATTGGTACTGGGTTTGTTGTGCCGACAAGTCTGCGGCACTCCTATGTTTTTCAGTTTGTTCCTCATGTTTTGGCGAGAAATGCATTCCCCTTGAGGCGCTGTCTCTCGAATGATTCGGGAGCTTGTCCGATCGCGCACGCTTGAGGGATTGCTCTCTAGCAGGTGCCCACGTCGGCGCGTTGTGCGACGTGGACGCGGTCGGTAGCCAGCCGAAGAGGCGGGCGAGTTTCGTGTTTGTCGCGCGATGCTAGGTGGCACGAGCAATGTGCGGGCTGCGGCTGACTCGGGGAGCCTCGCTTCGCCCTCCGGATGGGGACACTTCGAAACTCTTGTCTTTCCGGTTTATCGAGTTCGTTGCATTTTTAGGCGAACGCTAAGCTCGCACCCTCGAAACGAACACTAGTCGCCGCGCATCCGGCTTTACTTGAGCCACGGAGTGCAGCTTCGACAAAGCGGAGCGCGTGGCTACGGCGCAGCTGGCGTGATACGCACCCGCTGTGGTAGCGTGGGGATCCAGGTCGTGAGCTCTTTTTCTTCCCATTTGATCTTGGTTTCGTTCTGCAACCAGAAAGTGAATTCACCTATCGGTGCATCAGCTGCTACAACCAACTCAATGGTACCCTCGGACTGCGCGGCGGCAATGGTGACGTCAGCCACCGAGGTCTTAGGAGGTAAATGCTGGGGACGGAAAAGGCAGTCGGCTTGCCCTCCTGGCTGACGATGGAGTTGGATGGGAATCGATAACTTACCACCTTGAGCAACCTCCAGTATTTCCTGGGAACCAAGCTGCGCTGAAAGAGGGGCCGCTTCGGAAGAGTTTGCTCCGATCCATAACTCGGAAGTCAATCGGGAACGCACTGAGTTGTGCACCGGAGATGCGGCCCAGACAATCGTGGCTGGCTGGGCAATTGCGGCGGTGTTCGCGTCGCTCTGGCTGTGCCCATGGATTTGCACCGGACCCATCCAGGCCGTGGATTCGGCGGCACGAAATAGGGTTAAGGAGCCTTCGCTACCGTTCTCTGGTATGACAATCGGTGGCGCTAACAGTCCGTCAGGTAATCCCTCTGCGGACACTTCAACGGCACCACTAAATCCATGCTTGCGGACGACAAGGATACGAATGGTTTCCGCTCCTTCGGTCAGTAGGTTGGATCCGAAAGGATGAGACGCAGCTGGGTTGTTGGTGAGGGAGTTGCGGTAGGCCAGCAATTCAAAATCCGGATGTAGGGGAGTTGCGCTCACTCGGAATTGTGTGGCTTCAGCGGGACGGCTCCCACTTTCGTTGTCGCGCAGCTCCAGTTGGTAGGTCCCGTCGGCTGGGGCAGTCCACACGAATTGAGGATCACGCCTCGTGAGTTTAACAGCTGCGTCGCCAATTTGAGGCGCATCGTCCTGTTGGGTAATTCGCGTGGGCTGCGCTGCGGTATTGGTGTCCTGAGAGGCTGGCAACTGGTAAAGGATCAAATTGGGGTCTGTCAACTGACCATAGGCGGCCGAGGAAACTTCGATCCACAAGGGTTGCGCTTGTGTGGCCCTGAAGTCGAAGGTTGTTTGGTTGAGATCGCTCTGCAGTTGAAAGGGAATCGCAAACGGTGGGGTTTGCGAGTTGGCGAGCACCTGCTCAGTGGCGATCGAGTGCGCAGCGATTTGGTCTATATGGAAACTTGTCGCCGTGCCTTCCAGCGTGGGGCGGAGGAGTTGGTCGAGCTCCATTGGGGATGGCGGTGCCTTCCCGCTATCAATTTTGTGTTCTAGTGCGTAGGCATACTCAACTCCGCCGCCAAAGAGGAAGTCATGCACGGCTAGATAGTATTCACCTGCCTCTTGCGTCTGGTAGCTGATTTCTGCTGGCCAGCTCCCGGTGGCGCGGGAGCGAGATAGTTCCTCACTTTGCGGAGAGAGGAGACTAAGTGTGGGAGTGGCAAGTGAATCGAGCGCTTGTGCATAGCAACTGACGCGGAGAGTTTCACCAGCGGATAGGCTGATGCGGTAGTAATTTCTCTTTTGCGGCTGGCAATGCGCCACAATAATCTTGTCGGTTAGCAATTCTTGAGAGGATAGGTCTTGGGAGGTCAAGAGAGTCGAGTGATCGGCGGAGATCTTCACGACTGGCTGTTGGGTGATGACCAAGGCCCGCGGGTTGCTGACCCCCAAGCGTCCAACAGCGCGCACTTCGCAAATACCGGCTGGAGCCTGAGGTGGAATGGTGACCTTAAAAATCCCACTGGGCGCTGCCGGTTCGCTAGGATTTTCCGCTGGCGTGCTCCCCTGCTCCGCGTTGATTCCTGGGGTTGAAAATAGGAGCTTCTGAAGGTCGCCGGTATGCTCGCCCGCTGCGATACTCAGCTCAATTTGAGAACCCGCTTGCGCGACCGCTTGAGAAAGTGCTCGTACTTCAATCGATGGAATCTGTGCACATAGGCTGGTGGTGGTCTGGTGCAGTGCCATGAAAAGCAGCGCAGCACAGGGCAGTGAACGGAAATTCAGATTCATGGAGGGGTCGGCAGGTGGATGACGTGGTGGGATGACGTGGTGGGATGGATATGGGGGCTGCGGCAAGGATTCGTTGGTTGCGGGGGGCACAAATCGTGGGGTGAGCTTAGTACGAGTGATATACCTCTTTCCAAACGCGCTAAACCTGGCTGTATGGCAATGACAAAGAGCTAAGGCTTCGTGCATTGCTTGATTCCAGGGCTTCGTTGTTCTAAACCCGTAGCAAGGCTACTCAACCCGCAAGCTGTTGAGGCTTAGTCCCCGCGGACTGGGCCGAACCCCACCGGCATGCAGGCCGAAAGCTTAGGCTAGACGATCACTAGTGATTGAAGACAAACTCTTTGCTGTTGAGAACCGCCCACACGAGGTCTTCGTACGCTTGACGCAGTTGGTCAGACTTGTTTTCCAAGTACTGAACTGCTGTTTGCAATTCGACCGCCGTGGGACGCCGGCTGAACGCAGACAGATACAATTGCTCCACATTGCGAGCGACTCCATCGGAGCTGTTGGCGTAGTTGGCTGCCAACCCAGCATCGTCGGAAAGTTTGGATTGAATTTCTTTGGAGTTCAGCAGATGCAAACTCTGTGCAAGTGTAGTTTCCTGGGAACGCTCGCATTCACAGGCCGTGGCTGAATCGGGTTGGCCGAAGACATCCAAAAAGTAGGAATTGAAGCTTGTGTCTGGAAGGCTCACTGCCCTGGTACCGACTGGCATGCCAGCGTAGGACGTGTGGGTTAAGAGGACTTCGTCGACGGCATCCAAGAGTACTTCTGCGGAAAGTCGCTTCGGGTAGTACCGCGCGTAACTGTGGTCCCCCAAGTTATGTTCGTTTGCATCAGAGCTGCGACGATAGGTATTGGAAGTACAGATGAGCCGCATCAACGCCTTCAGATCGTATCCGCTTGAGGCGAAGGATTCTGCCAGGGCATCTAGTAGTTCGGGGTTCGAAGGGGGGTTGGTAACCCGCATGTCGTCTTCTGGCTCCACCATACCGACGGCAAAGAAGTGTTTCCAGTAGCGATTGACCAGTGCCCTCGCGAAGTAAGGATTGTCATGCGCAACCATCCAGTCGACTAGATTTTCACGCGGATCGTCCAGCTCTGCAATCGGCTCCGGTTCCGCATCGAGTCCTACAGGAGGGAGCGGTGCGCCCGTCTTGGGGTGTGGAGCGCTAGCGCCACCGACACGGGATACGAAACGAGGTTGTTCGGGGGTGGGACCCTCTTTGCGAGTGACTTTGGAGAAGAAGGCGACCATTTGGAAATAGTCGGTCTGGCTCCATTTTTCGAACGGGTGGTGGTGGCAATTGGCACACTGCAGACGTTGACCGAGAAACAGTTGGGCAGCATCTTCAACCCGCGCCTCGGCAGTGGTAACTTCGCTCAACCAAGCCACGGCTGGGTTGGTCTCCATTGAACCGGTTGCAGTGAGGATATCACGCACCAATTGATCGTAGGGCTTATTGTCTTGAAAGCTGGATCTCAACCAATCATGAAAGGCGTAGGCAGCGAACTGTTGCCCGGGGGTGTCGTGGCGATTCCGCAGAATCGCGCTCCATTTTTTGGCAAAGAACTCTGCGTGGGCGGTGCTTGCCAACAAGCGTTCGACCAAGCTCTCAACCTTGTTAGGATCGCTGCTTTCAAGGTAGGCGAGCGATTCGGCGGCAGTCGGCAATCGGCCACACAGGTCCAGGGTTACGCGTCGAATGAAGGTTGAGTCATCGCATGCCTGCGAAGGTGGGATTCCCAATGTTTTCAGTTTGTCGAAGACGAAGCTATCGACCAAATTGATTGGTGTCGGCCAGGTTTCGATGGTTACCCCCAGTGGAATGCTCGCCCGAAATACAGCGACTTGACCTTGGTAGCGCGCCATAATGGCGACGTCGCCGGGGTTCTGTCCAAGTTGTACCAAACCGCGTTGATCGACTTGTGCAAGTTCGGAGTTGTTCGATTCAAAGAGCGCGGTTCGGGTAATGTCTTCGATCGATCCGTCTGAATAGTGGGCCAGCACCGCTAATTGCTGAGACTCGCCGCGTTCCAGTCGCCGCTCTGTTGGCAGCATTTCCACATGGGTGACTACCGGATCTGCATCGCTTCCGTAGGGCATGCCGCTACCGATCCAACGCTGCAGGATACGGTACTCGGGTGAATCGATTTGGATTCTCTGCCCGCCCCCATGAGGCGATTCGTTGGTGGCCTTTTGCAGGAGCAAACTTCTGGCGGGGACGGCCGGGAACACGCGGCGACCTCGCGATTCGTGCACTAGATGCTCGTAGTCCTCGCGTGGTTCAAATCCGAGCAGAGACAGCTTGAAACCAGCTTGCCCAGCAGCCTTGCCATGGCATCCACCGCCATTGCAGCCGTATTTGGTGAAGATTGGGGTGACTTGATTGGGGAAATTGACTGGCTGTGTCTCCTCCACGCCAGTCACGTGGATCGGCAAGCTAGCGGAGAGCGTTTCGGCTCCACTCGATTCCACGGCGTCCGATTGAGGATTTGTCCACGTAGCAACTAGTTCTCCAGCACCGGAGGCCAATGGTATAACGTAGCCCGTGTCATCCACACTCGCCAGATGAGGCGGAACGACTTGGTAGGTGACCGCGCGCGTCGCGTCGCGCTGCTGAACCTGGCCATCCTCCGAACGGGCGTTGAGCGTGAGTTGCAATTGCCAACGGGCATCGCGTCCTACGAGATGTAGCCCCGGAGGCACCTCAAGCTCGGGTGCTGGGGGGGAAGTGACGGGAGGCTGGGGAGGGGCGGTGTGAGGAGTGTTGAATTCGAGACGCACCGTTTCCGCAGTTGCAGCCGCGACCGGCCTCACGGGACCCGAGATCCATGACGATCCCAGGTACATCGCGAAGCCGAGCAGGAGTGTTTTGTGCATTAAATCAACTCACTTACTGGGCTGGCATCGACGAGGTACTGGGGGCGACCGGTCGGATCGACGATGGCGGTAGTGGCCGTATCAATCCCAAGGTTGTGATACAGTGTGGCGATGATTTCTTGGACATCCACGGGGCGTTCTGTGGCGTGTTCGCCGAGACGGTTGGTGGCACCGATGGCCTGTCCGGCGCGAATGCCTCCCCCGGCAATGTAGGCGCAACTTACTTGCGACCAGTGGTCTCGTCCGGCACTGGCGTTAATCTTTGGGGTGCGTCCGAATTCTCCCCAGACCACGACGGTCACATCATCGAGAATGCCTCGTTGGTCGAGGTCACTGATCAAGGCGCTGAGGCATTGATCGAGCTTGGTTCCATGATCACGGACGAGGTCAAAATTTTGGCCGTGGCTATCCCATCGACCGTAGCTGAGGCTGACGCAGCGGGCTCCGGCTTCGACCAAGCGACGCGCGATGAGGAGATGGTCGTTGCACGTTGGGGCACCATCGTACTGATACTTGTAAGGTTTTCCGTCACCATAGCGTTCAACGACTGCGGGGTCCTCTTGGGTTAGATCGAGAGCATCGAGCAATTTACTACTGGTTAGGACATCTAAGGCACGTTGGCCAAACGCGTCCATGCCTGCCATCATGCCGGAGGTGTCGATGTCGCGGCGAAGGTTGTCGAGGCTCGACAGCAATGCGCGGCGGTCGCGGAGGCGTTCGAGCGAAATGTCATTGAGTTTCATGTTGTCCATGCCCGGGCCATCGGGCTTGAACGGGGCGTAGCTGGTACCTAAAAATCCAGGCGTACCGGCGTCGGACCAAGGCGCGTGTTTGGCGGGGGCGGCTAGGCCAACGTAGGCGGGAACTGCCGGGTCAACGGCACCCTGCAATTTGGCGGCTGCGGAGCCAATAGAGGGGCGTCCCCCGAGGGCTTGCATCTCGGTGGAAATCCAGCCGGTCAAGCACTGAGACGATTCATGCCGATCCTTGCAACCGACGACCGATCGAATCACGGCAGCCTTGTCCATCATGGCAGCCAGTTTGGGGAACACCTCGCAAATTTGGATGCCTGGCACATTGGTGGGAATTGGACGAAACTCGCCACGGATCTCCGAAGGTGCCTCGGTCTTGATTTCCCACATGTCCTGGTGGGGTGGTCCCCCTGCCAGAAAGACATTGATGACCGCTTTATGTCCCAGTCCCGTAGTGCTCGATGGCGCCGAGCCTGCTGCCTGCTGCGATTCCGCCCGCAGGATGCTCGATAGTCCCAATCCACTGCCGCCGAAGGTCAGCCCTCCGATGGTTAGGAAACTGCGTCTGGAAAGTCCGCCACAGAGGCGATCCGGCTTGCCATACAATGTGAGCATAGCGATACCAATTCGGTAGAAGGTGGGAGTGGGAGGTGGGAGGCGGAATATCTACTATTCGCTTGCTCTATTGTGTGCATAAGTCCCCGTAAGATGCAAGCCTCTATCCCTGCATTCCCCTACCCATTCTTTCCGTTAGGCTCCTGTTCTCTACCCATGACAAAGGATTTCTCATGCCTCCTGAGCCTAAAACTGCGACCGCTCTGTACCGCGAGGTCGCGGGCGCGGCATGGCTTGGGTTGTCGATCGATTTGATGCTGGGAATTGTGAAATTGGTAGGAGGCATCCTAGGGCACTCGTTCGGCTTGATCGCTGATGCCGTAAATTCAATCGGTGATGTGATTTCGACGGTGGTGGTTCTTTTTGCCCTTCGCGTTGCCCAGCGTCCGCCCGATGACGAGCATCCCTACGGACACACGCGGGCCGAGGGCATTGCTGCATCCAATGTGGCAATCCTAATTATCATTTCCGCTCTATTCGTCGGATGGGAAGCTGTACAGCGTTTTTCTGAGCAGCATGAGATCCCTCCCGTCTGGACGCTTTGGATAGCTGCTGCCAACATCGTGATTAAAGAATCGCTCTATCACTACAAGGTACGGGTCGGCAAGCGCACCGGCTCAGCGGCCATCATCGCCAATGCTTGGGACCACCGCAGCGACGCACTCTGCGCGCTTGCCGTGTTGTTGGGATTGGCGGCGATCCGATTGGGAGGCCAGGACTTCATGTGGGCTGACGAGGCCGCATCACTGTTTGTCGTGGTAGCCATCGTCGGGTCGGGAATCCAGCTCTTCCGTAGCAGTGCCAATGAGCTCATGGACGTGCAAGCGGCGCCAGCGGTTGTCTCGGAGATCCGAGATGCGGCCATCAAGGTGTCCGGTGTCAAGAATGTGGAGAAGCTGTGGGTGCGGAAGTCGGGGCTAGAGTACTTCGCCGATATTCATATTCAAGTCGACGAGTATTTAACGGTCGCTGAAGGTCATCGGATCGGCCATCACGTGAAGGACTGCTTGCTGCACGACTTTGCAGCACTTCGCGACGTGTTGGTGCACCTCGAACCGTTTGTGGAAAGCGACGTTGGAGCACCCACTGTAGGTCGTGCGACGAGCGAGTGATGTGTTAGGTGCAGTGTCGTGTCGTGTTTAGTGGAGTCGTGTGCTTCTGATACGGGAGGCCTGTGTGTCGTCGCCCCTGCTCTGCTTGCTAGCGTGAGCGTCGCCGTGCTTTTCGCGACGACTGGCATCGATGCTAGCAAGTTCCTCAGGCTCAAAACGGAAATAAGGCTCGCTGGTTAGATGTTGCCAATGTCTCGCAACAAGGATAGCAACGCTCGGCGTTCGATCATCCCCAAGGGGACTCCGTTCTCGTCGACCACTACGCTACGAAGCATTGGGGTGCGCTGTAGGGTTTGCCAGATTTGGTCGGCGGTTGTTTCGGGAGTAAATCGAGCGATGTTGCAATTCATTAGATCACGTAAAGGGGTGTCTAGCTCTTTGCGTGAAGCCATGGCATTGAGGTAGTCGCGTTCCGAGACCATGCCGACCAATTGCTGGTTTTGATTGACAACACAAGCGCTGTCGGCATTAGAAGCCAGGAAGGATGCCAGACTGGTGCGAAAGGATTCTTGTTCTCCGTAGATGGCAATTGAAGTCGTCATGAGCTTGTCGGCTGTGGTGCCCTTCAAGTCAGTGAGATGGCTTTCGACCGATAGATCGCAAGTCTGCAGTTGTTGACGTTGGAGACTTGAGTAGCTTTGGGTTCGGTCGCGTCCCTCGCTTTTGGCTGCCAACAGGGCCCGGTCTGCTTGTTCAAGTAGAGCGGTGAGGTTTTCACAATGCCCCAACAAGGGACTGACTCCCATGGTCGTTCGTACCATCATCTTGGCACCGATCACATCGGCGGATCGGCTAGCGATCCGATTCCGCAGTTCCTCGGCAAATTGCACCGCTTGTGGCTCTTCGTAATCGGTGAGGAAAAGGCAGAACTCATCGCCTCCCAGACGCCCCGCGAGCTCCTGGTGCTGGCACATTTCCTTGATGATGCTACCCACCAATCGCAGGACCTCGTCCCCTACGGCGTGCCCGTATTCGTCGTTGTACTGTTTGAAGAGATCGATGTCCATCATCAGGCATGAAGCGGGGCGGTTGCGCGCCATGGCTGCTTCAATGGCCGTTTGGCTTCGTTCCACAAAGGTCCGGCGGTTCAATAGACCGGTCAATCCATCGATTTCAGCAAGTTCGGTTTGGATTTGGAGCTGGCGAATCGCGTTTTCGGCATTCTGGATTCTGGCGAGAAACTCGTCTTCCTGAATGGGTTTGGACAGGAAGTCGTTGGCACCAGCAGCCATCGCTTCGGAGAGGTCGTCTCCTGAATCGCGTGAAGTTGCTATGAGGATATAGACATGTTCATTGCAAAGTTTCGCTCGGATGGACCGACATAAATCGAGCCCCGACATCTCGGGCATATTCCAATCGGTGACCACAATCGGCGGGCAATCGAATTCAGCTGCAGACCAGGCTCGAATTCCGTCCTCAGCTTGAGCGACCTGGTAACCAGATAATTCAAGCCATGCAGACATTAGCTTTCTTGTCGTGGGATGATCATCCACAACAAGCACTTGCGGCCGTTTCATGCCGGTTACAGGATCAACAGACATCTGCATGCTCAAGCTGTACTTTTACGATATCGGAAACTCTATTTAAAAATGCAGCAACGATGCGAGGATCAAAATGGGATCCACTTTCTTCGTCCAGGATGCTTAAGCATTGGTCTAACGAAAATGCTTTCTTGTAGGGGCGACGGCTACTCAACGCATCAAAGACATCTGCCACTGCAGTGATTCGTCCCTCCAGCGGAATGTTTTCACCACTCAGGCCCAGTGGATATCCCGTTCCGTCCCACCATTCGTGATGCGTTAATGCGATCGTGCGTGCCAAGGTGAGAGTCGGTGAACTGCAGACTTCCATGATCTGAGCACCAATGACCGCATGATTGGCCAACGACAGATTGAATTCGGTCGAAGGGGCACCCAGTACTTGGCCACCATATCCGCAGTGCTTTTGAATTTTGTCGATTTCCTCTTCGTTCAGCTTCCCTTCTTTTCGAAGGATGGAATCAGGAATTCCGATCTTTCCGACATCGTGAAGGGTCGCCGCTTGCTGCAGCCTTGCAATATGCTCTGGAGGCATTCCCAATTCATCCGCAATAATCGCCGCATATTTTCCAACGCGGACAATATGAGCGCCGGTGTCGCTATCGCGAAACTCGGCCGCGCGGGCCAAGCAGTGAATCAGTTCATTTTGCGATTGCTCCAGTTCCACAGTACGCTGGTCGACCTGGGCTCGCAAATCGTCCTCGTAAGATTTCACCAGTAGGCTGTTGCGAACGCGCGGAAGCAATTCATCGACGTCGATCGGCTTAGTCAAGAAGTCGGTGGCTCCCAATCGGAGCGCTTGATTCTTTAGGTCGCGGCTATCGGCACCTGTAAGGATAAGGATAGGTAGTCGCTGGGTTTCTGGTTCCGCCCGCAACGCTTGTAGGATCTCTAAGCCACTGATGCCCGGCATCATGATGTCGAGCAGTAACACGTCAGGATTCGCATTACGGATCGCAGTCAATGCTTCCGCTGGATCGGACAAAGTGATGAAGTTGAGATATCCAGCTGTCTCAAGGTGAGCACGCGCAACCCTAATGTTAATTGGGATGTCGTCAATGATCATAATCGTTGACGACGTCAATTCGCTGATGGTGGCGAGCATCTTGGGCCTACGAGTCCCGAAAGCGGAAGAGATTCGAATGTTGTTCTTGGGATGTAGTGAACACTAGCTCAGAGTTCGAGGGGATGCGGTGAAATGATTCAACATACTTGGGGAGTGGCTGTAATTTGTTGGGTCAATTCGCCCAGCACAGCCAAGGATTCTTCGATGTCGGTCAGGTTTTCTTCTTTGGCTGCATCCCAGAGGTGGACTGATGGATCGGTTAGAGCGGCAAATCCGGCTGTACCCCCAGCCCCCTTCAGCCCATGCGCTAACTGAGTTAAGGCTTCGAAATCTCGCTTGACATAGGCCGTCTGCATATCGTGCACATGACTATTGAGGAAACCCACAAATTCTTCCACAATCTCTTGGTAGATCGGGATCTCCAGAGGTAGGGTGGATTTGAGTTGTGCGGGAGAGTACTTAGCGGAACTTGGCGGTGTGACAGGCTCAGAGGTGGGAGGGGGGAGATTGGCGACCGAGCCAGGTTTACCCTGGCAAAGCAAATTGCGAACGGTGCTTAGCAAGACGGCGGCCCGAATCGGTTTGGTCAAGTAATTCGAGCAACCGGCGGCCAAGCACTTCTCTTCATCCCCTTTCATGGCGTGTGCGGTGAGAG
The DNA here is from genome assembly GCF_007752135.1 of Aureliella helgolandensis. GTDB lineage: Bacteria > Planctomycetota > Planctomycetia > Pirellulales > Pirellulaceae > Aureliella > Aureliella helgolandensis. Next base: position 392,579 of record NZ_CP036298.1, read on the forward strand.
CTAGGATGGGGGTTGTGATTCCCTCCTCTCGGATTTTGGATGCTGCGGTATATCCGTCCATCACGGGCATTTGCATATCCATCACAATCAGGTCAAACGGCTCGCGCCGCGCCGTCTGGACTCCCAGCCAGCCGTTTTCGGCAGTCGTTACCGAAACGCCCGCATCCTCCAGCATGATCTTCACCAGCTTGCGATTGATCTCGCCATCTTCAACCAGCAGGACTGAACTCGCGGGCAAGCGAATTGTTTCGACGGGGATAGAGTCGAGAGTCCCCATCAGAGCATCAGCAGGCGGAGCGACGAGCAAGTCCACGTTGTGGAGTGGACCTGTCTTCACCTTCAAAATAAAGACACTCCCCTGCCCTTCCTGGCTCTCTACCTGCAGCTCACCTCCAAGTGCCGATGATAACCTGCGAGAAATAGCCAGACCCAAGCCGGTGCCACCATAGCGTCTAGTGACTGAGTTGTCGGCTTGGGCGAATTGGCTGAAGATCCGCGATTGCTTTTCGCTAGGAATGCCAATACCAGTATCGATGACTCGAATCGTTAACGTTTCAGTGGAAGGGTCGAGTTCGGCATTGATCCTCACAGATCCTTCAACCGTGAATTTGATCGCATTGCCCACTAGATTCATCAGCAATTGTCGTAGCCGTCCGCCGTCGGTTACGATCGATTCGGGAACTTTGCTCTTCCACTCATATCGCAGCTCCAGTCCCTTTTGTTGTGCTTGCGCTCGCATTACGCTGACGACTTGGTTCAGCACATCGTGGGGTGAGCAAGGAGAGAGTTCGACCTCCAATTGTCCTGCTTCGATCTTGGAAAGATCCAAAATGTCATTGATCAAGGCCAGTAGGTGCTGACCACTGGAGGAGATTGTTTCCAGGTAGTCTTGGCGGAGTGCTGGATCCGCACTGGCGGAGGATTGAGTCAGAAGTTCGGCAAAACCCAGGATGCCGTTGAGAGGTGTGCGGATTTCGTGACTCATGTTCGCAAGAAATTCGCTCTTCGCTCGACTGGCCGCTTCTGCTTCATCGCGAGCGACTACCAAAGCGTCTTGCACGATTTGGCGATTTTCGATTTCCTGTGTCAATTGTGCGGTGCGTTGTTGCACGCGATCCTCTAGGCGGTTGTTCGCCGATTGCAGGGCTGCTTTGGAAGATTGGATTTCGTCCAGCATGCTGTTGAAGGTGACGCCCAGTTCGCCCAATTCGTCGTTGGACTGTGGGGAGACCCGGATCGCAAAGTCTTTTCCCTCCTTTACCGATTTTGCTGCAAGGGCTAAATCCTTAACCGGCTCTGAAATGGAGCGTTGCAGCAGGAACGACATCGCCCCAGCGCCTGCCAAGGATAGTAGCATGATCCCAGCGCCAATCAGTAAATAGCGACGAATATGAGCGTATAGATCCGACATGTTGGCCAACACGTAAATGGATCCGATCTGCTCTTGCTCATCGGTGATTGGATGAAAGACTTCGATGCCCTTGTCTGTGATGCGATAACCGCTGGGGAGTGATTCCGTTTGGCGAACTGCAGAATTGGGGGTGGAGCTGAACTCTGCAAATAATTTTCCCGTGTCGTCATACACGCACACGTATTCGACTGTTGGATACATTGCCATTGAAGCAAGTAGTTCACCGGCGGCTGCCTGGTCCTGAAATGTCAGCACACCGGTGCTATTGAACGCCAGCATCTTGGCTTGGGATTCCAACTGGTCGACTTTGGATTGGCGAATAAACTGCAAGTCATGTGCGGCCATACCAGCAAAGCCGATAAGCAGTGCAAGTACCGCCGAGGTGGAGGCAAGGATAAAGAGCTTGGTCTTAATCGACACATTGCGCAGCAACTGGGACGGTGTTTTCGGGACGAAGTGATGCGACGTCTTTGAATGGCAATCGCTCAAGATATCAGGGGCTTTGGCTAGGGCTATGGGGTTGCATTCTAGTTCCTTGGCGTAGTAATCTCGCGTCCATTGCAAGTTGTTTACGTTTCGCTTCCTCTAGGTTGATCTCAAATTGAATCTGCCCATTGGATTCCACGAAGTTGACCACGGTCCCGTTGGGACGCGAGGAGGATTCGGTAACGGTCAAAACCGAAGTTTCTTGCAATCGCCCCATCAGGGCGGCGATATCGACTGGAAAGATCGTTGCGGACACAAACAGCAGATCGCAGTCTGTCAGCTCGACATCGAGCACGGACTGGTAGTAGATGACCTTGATAGGCCGGTCGTGTACCGTCCGCTTGCCGGCGATCTTCTCCAGGCTGCTGCGAACTCCGGCGGATCCAACAATTCCAATCCGAAATTCCGGATGGAGGGCGAACTCTTGGGCGGGCCACTGAGTAAAACGCCCAAAGCTATAGAGATAGACAGCCTTAATGTTGTCTGCCTTGGCGATTTTCAGAATTGCAGCTTGTTCGGGCGACGTCGTGGTGGCCTCTTGGCCAGTCGCCCAGGCAGCAAAACACAAGATTCCCAGCAGCGATGCGAACAATCGAAGTGCTGCGGAAAGCATCTTGCTACGACTCCACAGCGTGAGAGGGAATTCGATTGGAGCTAGGCATCAAGGAAGAACGCTCTCCCGATTTACTACCAGAGGATAGGTTCCCGTTTACCAAGCGGGAGATACTCAATAGCGTAAACCGACCATGCCGTAGAACTCACGCTGTACGTTTGTAGCGATATTGCTGGTAAAAGCGTCGTTGCCAAATTCAGGATGATCAATGTCGAGCAGATTTCGGCCGACTAGCGAAATTTCGCAGTAGCTGCTCGGGCTCCAAGCCAACCGCACATCGGCCGTGTTGTAGCTTGGGATTTGTTGGGCACGCAGGTTATCGACATAACGCCACATCACATCGAGCGTCGTTTGGTGGGCGAAGTTCCACGAAGACTGGAGGTAGACTTGATTGTTGGGGCTGCTGTCTACGTTGGTACCATCGCTTGACAGTTTCTCCCTCAAGCTGGTGTACGCTCCATAGAGTCGCCACCCGTCTCGAATCTGATAGTTGGTCGCTAATTCGAAGCCGTAGCTACGTCCTTCTCCGTCGTTGGCAATATTCAACGGTAGGAAGTAGGCCGGGATCGTGGCGTCCAAATAGGGAGTCCCGCGAGTCACGGATTGCAAATCGTTGTAATTAAAATAGAAGGCGGCTGCGTCCCAAGAAAAACGCTGTGTTGGCTGCGAACGCATACCAATTTCCCAAGCATCCAAGTTTTCGGACGCAAAGTCGTGGTTGCCAGTAAACAGGGGGAACACTCCCGGAGCGGCAGGTTGGGAGAGCATGGCTAAACGGACATCGTCCCCGACTCGCGTCGGAGAGCGTACCGCATGAGAGTAGGAGCCCCAAATTGATTGGCTTTCCGTAGGAGTCCATAGCAACCGAGCGGTGGGCTGAAATTCAAACGGAGTGTAATCGCTATGGATGAATTTGGCTCCAGTCGTGAAATACAGCTCATCCTCTCGCAGGGTGATCTCATCTTGAACGAAATAGCTGAACAGATCGACCGAGCGTCGATCTGGGCTGAAAGTCAGAAAGAGAGGTGAGTTTTCAATCCTGTCGCGGGAATTCCGATATCCAGCTCCCCAAATAAAAGCATGCCTCTCAAACCAACTAAATCGATGTTGGAAATCGATGTCTAAGGTATCGCGGTCTTCGCGAAACTTTTTGGCTTTGTAAGTCCGCTCGGTCCGATCGTAGTAGGCTTGAATCGACCAGTCGCTATCTTCGCCAGTGGATTGGGTGTACCGCAACAACGTGTTCCAGCCAGCCAGGGCGGCATCATCCACTAGGTTCTCGGAGAAGGGAGTCAACGCGGCCGGGTAAATATTCTCACGGCCTGTCGTTCCATCGTAGGCGTCGCCTTGGAACGTCCAACCGGAGTCGCTATCGGGTTGCCAGTCGGCGCGAAAGCCACCGCGTCCCATTCGCCAATCATCGTGAGCTTGACCGTCGGGGACGTAACCGCGGTCATGCTCATGCCATTTCCCGTAAACTCGCATGTCAACGCCACTTTGGGTTCTCCAACCGTGGCGGGCACTGGTGAATCCACGCTGTTCGGTTCCGGCTCCCGCTTCCACGTAGGTGCCATGCGTCTCTGAAGCGTTTTTGGTGATGATGTTGATGACCCCATTGACCGCGTTGGCACCCCATACACTTGCACCTGGGCCACGCGAGACCTCAATCCGTTCGACGTCCTCCAACAATAAATCTTGGACGTCCCAAAAGGTTCCTCCGAACATGGGGGTGTAAACGGTCCGGCCGTCAATTTGCACCAGCAGCTTATTGGCAAATCGGCCGTTGGAACCACGAATGCTGACCGCCCATTTATTGGCATCAATCGCCGCTACCTGTACCCCAGGGGCCATCCGTAGTACATCGGGAATCGTACGCGCCCCAGAGCGACGGATCATTTCATTGGAGATGACAAAAATCGCAGCCGGAGACCGGCCAACGGTGCTCTTCTGGCGACTCACCGATGTCACTTCGGTTTGCAGTGCCGGAGCGGTAGCATGGCTACGGACACTGACATTGGCCAGTTCACCCACATCTTTGTCTGCCATGTCCAGCAGGGAGTCGAGCTCATCCTCGTCCTCGTCAATATTCTCCGCTACTTCGGTTGGATTTTCCTCTGCGACCCCAAGATTTTGAGGATTCCAGGCGGCGCCCGTTGGTCCTGCACTCGATGCAGTGGGGGCATTCCCGGCGAAAATCCCCAGTGCCACAGATTCTTTGAGAAGGTCTTGAGCATGCAGCTGCTCGCTCTCAAGCATCGCAGGCGCAAGTAGCAGGGTCGCAAATATCAGGCTTCGGTTGGCAAGCAACGTATTCAAGCGGGCATCCTTGCCAATTCATTCTAGATTGCTGATCTCTTGCATCTCTTAGGGGGTGCATCGGGTGGGGCGGCCAGATCGCATTCTCTTTTTGCGCCGAATATGCCTATTTTGAAATCTGAATGTGAAAGTCTAAGGGTTGTTCGGCATGGTGAACGCCACTCGGCATGCTCAGAGCGGTCGCTCTCAATGCAAGGCGCCCATCGCGTCCGTCATGGCGGCGGCTGGCCAGCGTTTATTTTTTCCTGCAGGCGAGAATGCTAGTATAAGCGTGAAGCGACACCTGCCGTCAGTTGACGCCGGTAGCTGCGCGAAAAGGGTAGAGGCATTGCTCGAAAGCAACTTCTCGGGCTGGCTGGACGAGCCAGTCCGCGCTTGGCAACTTGCCGCGTAGAAATGCCAACGCTCTCGTCCCGCCAGCTGGATCCGCTGCTGGCTACGCGTTTGTCCAGTAAGGAGCGTGGCCGGCGGTTGAGTGGTTTAAATGATCGCATGGACGTGAACGACTCGCCCACGTACTTCGACACGCTCTTCGGCGATAGCGGCAATGGCTTCGGGCAGGAGTTGGCATTCCAGTTCAAAGACTCGGTTTTGCAGGCTGTCCGAGGTGTCGGTATCGTAGACCGCGCAGGCGCGCTGGGCGATGATGGGGCCGTGGTCGTACTCGTTGTCGACAAAGTGGACGGTGCATCCGGATGTCTTAACGCCGTATTCAACGGCGCGTTGATGAACTCGTTTGCCGTAGTATCCCTGACCGCAAAACGAAGGGATCAGTGAGGGATGAATGTTAATGACGCGGTTTTCATACTCGGGAGCGATCAGGAGATGCTCGACATATCCGCCCATTACAAGTAATTGCACATCGTGTTCCTGGCACAGATCGAAAATGCGTGCGGAGTGTTCTTGGGCGGTGGCAAAATCCTTGCGTGAAACAATTTGAGTTGGAATGCTGGCTGCCCGGGCATGCTTCAAGCCCTGCGCATCGGGATTGCTACTGATTACCAGTTGGAAATCAACGGGAAGTTCCCTTGCCAATTGCCAATCGATCAGATTCTTGAGTGTCGTTCCACCCCCAGATATCAGAACAGCGATGCGAAGTTTTTGCATGAGGAGCCTACGTGGATTGCCGCGAATGGATGAGCGAATGGATGAGGAGGAGTGCGAGGTTGGCTGTGCAGTCACCGACTGGCGGGGGTGAACGCAGAGCGCGAAAACGCAGGGTTTCTTGCCTGCCGACTCCGTCTTAAACCACCTCGATCCCCAAGCTTATGGAATGCCCGGCGACTTCAAAAGTTTGGCACTCCATTGCGGGAGGGGCTGAGTCCTGACGGAATTCAACAGCTAGCGTCTCCCCCACAATATAGTCTTTGTTCTCGAGCAGTGCGGCGGTTAGCTCAGAATCTTGGCAATCGAGGTGGATAATAATCCGATCGGTAAATTGGCAATCGCGTTGTTTTCGTAGGTCTTGAATCAAACGCACTACGTCGCGGGCCATGCCCTCGCGCAGTAACGCCGGGGTTAAATCGGTGGAGAGAACAACCACGCAGTACTTACCTTGGGCGGCGGTCCAACCGCTTTTGGCTTGCAACCGCACTTCCAACTCTTCGTGGTCGAACTTGAGCGTTTCGCTGCCGAGTGCAATTTGCACGTAACCTTGGCTCGCCATGTCGCTCACCAATTGAGCTCCATCGGCTGCAGCTAGAGCGGCCTTGAGGGCTGGCAATTGCTTGCCGACGCGGGGCCCCAGCTTTTTGAAGTTGGGCAAGACTTGGTACTGAATGTAGGGGCTGTTGCCCGCGTTGTAGGCTACTTCCTTGACGTTCAGCTCTTCGCACACAATACCGTTGTGTTCGGTCAGCCAAGCCATGTGTTCGTCGCTGGCCAAGCTCACTTCGACCCGTGAGAGTGGTTGACGGACCTTCAGCTTTGCATCCATCCGAGCACTGCGTCCCAGGGAGGCGACCTCCTGCAAAACTTGCATGCGGGCGCTCAAGACCGCGTCACAGCGGTCGGGCGTCAGGGCGGGATAGTCGCATAAATGCACGCTTTCGCGAACGCGACCCCGGACCGATTCGGTCAGCGTCTGCCACATCAATTCCGAGACGAACGGCACGAACGGAGCGATCAGTTTCGAGAGCTGGATGAGCACTTCGTACAAAGTCCAGTAGGCATCCGCCTTGTCGACACTCTCGGTGGCATTGGCCTTGCCCCAATAGCGATCGCGACTGCGGCGAACGTACCAGTTGCTGAGCTCATTGACCAGCGAGGTGATTTGTTGGCAAGCGCCGAAGCTATCATAGCGATCCATCCGTGCGATGACTTCACCAGTGGTCATCGACAGCTCGCTAAGAATCCAGCGATCGAGTTCGGCGCGTTGCTCCACGGGGCGGTAGGAGGCGGCTTGGGAGAGCTCCTCGCGCGCGAGTTGGTCGAGTTGCCCATTGATTTCCGAAGGTCCGGCGAATTGATCGATCTCGGCGTAGATCGTAAAGAAGCTCAGGACGTTCCACATGCGCAAGAGGAATTCGGGGATGCTATCGCGAATGGCTCGCTCGGAGTAGATGATCGAACTCCAGGGCGGCTGATTGGCGAAGAAGTACCATCGCAGGGCATCGGCGCCGTGATTGTCGAAGATTTCTTGAGGGCTGCGATAATTGCGCAGGCTCTTGGACATCTTTCCAGTCTTGGAAACGTATTTCTTGCCGAGTGCCTGGCGCGCTTCATCCTCGGTCAAGAAGCGTTGCTTGCCATCCTTACTCTCGTACCATTCGGCCAGCATGAGCCCCAATACGATGCAATTTCGGTAGGGGTGTGGGAATTTCTGCGAGTCTTGTTGACCGAGCTGTTCGCCAAACAGCATCGTGCTGATAGCCAGTTGGCTGTAAAACCAACCACGTGTCTGGTCGATGGCTTCGCTGATGAAGTCGGCGGGAAACGCTTTCTCGAAGCGGTCTTTGTTTTGGTGCGGGTAGCCCCATTGCGCGAAAGGCATGGCGCCGGAATCATACCAGCAGTCGATGACCTCGGTCACGCGGCGCATGCGTGCACCGGGGGCGAAGGGGGAATCGTAAGTAATGGCATCGATGTACGGCTTGTGGACTTTGAGATCCTCCGCCAAATCGGGATTCTCCGCTTTGGCCTTTTCCCAGATCTCGGTACCGGTGCGACCTGGTTTGGACAGCACCTCTTCGTAACTGCTGACCGCTTCTCGTCGGCCGGTCTCCTCGCACTCCCAAATCGGCAGAGGAGTTCCCCAGTAGCGTTCGCGCGAGAGGGCCCAGTCCACGTTGCTTTCCAAGAATTTTCCAAAGCGTCCGTCGCGAATGTTCTCCGGGGACCAGCCGATCTTCGAGTTGTTCTCCAGCATCTGGTCGCGGAAGTCGGTGGTCCGGATGAACCAGCTCTCGCGCGGATACTGGATCAATGGATCTTCCTGGGCACGCCAGCAGAAGGGGTAGTCGTGCAGATATTGATCGAGCAGCAATAGGCGTCCCGATTCCTTCAGCTCTCGTGAAATGGCCTTGTCCGCATCCTTGACCCACACCCCTTCGTGTTGAGGGCAGTCGGAAGTGAACTTGCCATCTGGGCCGACTGCACACAGCAGCGCGGGTACGTCGCCAGTGGTTTCAAACTTGGCAAGTTCTTTGGCGAAGACGTCGTAGTCAACTTCACCAAACGCCGGGGCGATATGGACCAGCCCGGTACCGCTGTCGAGCGTCACAAAGTCGGCGGCTAAGACTCGCCAGTACAGATGGGCTTGGCCCCCGCTGACGAGCTCTCCTTGGGCATCAGCCCACTTGGCATGGTAGGTATCGAGGGGAGGTTGGTAGCGCATGCCGACCAATTCCGAACCGGGCAGAGTTCGGATCACCTGCCAGGTTTGTTTGACTTTTTCAGCCAAGGAATCGACGAGTGCGGAAGCGACGATTAGCTCTTCCTCCGAGTCCTCGACCCGACAGACGGCGTATTCGATCTCAGGATGAACTGCGGCGTACATGTTGCTTGGAAGAGTCCAAGGTGTTGTGGTCCAGACCACCAAAGAGGTTTGTGGGGAATCGACCAGTGGGAATTTGACAAACACGCTCGGATCGGCGACTTCGCGGTAGCCCTGCCCTACCTCGCCCGCAGAAAGTGCGGTACCGCCTTGAGCCCACCACCAGACGATTTTATGGCCGCGATAGAGCAAGCCTTGGTCGAAGAGTTTTTTGAGGGACCACCAGACGCTTTCCACGTAACTTTGGTGGTAGGTCACGTAGGCTTCGCTGAGGTCGATCCAGAAGCCGAGACGCTCGGTCAGCACCTCCCAGTCTTGCATGTACTTCCACACACTTTGCTGGCATTTTTGGATAAAGGGTTCGATGCCGTAACGCTCGATCTCCTCTTTGCTGTGGATGCCAAGCTCTTTGCAGACCTCGACCTCGACCGGCAAACCGTGGGTGTCCCAGCCCGCCTTGCGTTCGCACAGGTAGCCCCGCATGGTTTTGTAGCGAGGGAACAGGTCCTTGATAGCTCGGGTGAGGCAGTGTCCCGGATGCGGTAGCCCGTTGGCGGTAGGAGGCCCTTCGTAGAAGACAAACGACTCGGCGCCGGCCCGCTGCTGCAGACTTTTCTCGTAAATCTCGTTCTGTTTCCAGAATTCGAGCATTTTGACTTCTTGTTCCGGGAACCGAACTTGAGTGCTAACGGCTTTGAACATTGTGGAGCTTGGAGAAAGAGTCGAATGGTGGAAATTTGAGGTAAGTGCCGAGCGATCCCTAGTGAGTCGTGCTTGATGTGCCAGCCACTCCTGGGGCCCGTGCCAACGAGTTGCAGGCTTGTCCGGTGGTCAACGCTTGGGTGCAGCTAGGACTCGCACCGCCCCCGTCATGTTCATGTCGGCAACATGCTGGCAGTAGGAAGACTGATTTTGGTCGGGGAAGCAGCTCCCTCCAAGGGTACTTTGCCCCGATTGCGGCGATTCAGCCATGTTTGAGGGGCCGACTGCTGTTTTTTTGAGGGGGCTAATGACGTAAAATCGCATTCCCGCGACAGAAATGGCTTCCATTTCCCTACTCCTCTCAAGAGATATAGCGATAAAAATGTCGGATGCTGCTGAATTCGAAGAATTCCCTGAGGCTCAAGGTGAAGATGTCAAGGAACGGCCGCAACCGGCGGATGAACCGGCGGACATTGATTTATCGGGGCCACAGCGGGCCGATTTGTTGGCGATGATGCAGCGAACGATTGTTCGACTCGAGAAAGATGGGACCAGTCGGGGGGATTTGAAAATTCTCAACAGCACCTTGCGGGAACTGCGATACGCCTTCAAGGTCTTTCAGCCCTACCGACGTCGCCGCAAAGTGACGGTGTTTGGCTCGGCGCGCACGCGACCGGAACAGGCCTCCTACCAGCAAGCGGTTGAGTTCGGGCGGGCCATGTCGAGGCACGGCTGGATGACGATTACCGGAGCCGGTGGTGGGATCATGGAAGCGGGCCATGTGGGCGCGGGCAAGGAGTTCTCCATGGGACTCAATATCATGCTGCCCTTCGAACAGAGCTCCAATGCAGTGATCCACGGCGATCCTAAATTGGTAACGATGAAGTACTTTTTCACCCGCAAGCTGATGTTCGTCAAGGAATGCAGCGCCGTCGTTTCGCTGCCGGGCGGATTCGGTACGCTCGATGAAACCGCCGAGACTTTAACGCTGCTGCAAACCGGGAAGCAGACAATGTTGCCCGTGGTTTTGCTCGACGCGCCCGGGGGAGATTACTGGAGGCATTTTGGAACGTTCATCGACCAAACACTGCTTCGCGATGGCATGATCAGCCCCGAAGATCGTGCACTGTATATGATCACCAATAGCGTTCAGGCCGCCGTTGACGAAGTTCTCAATTTCTACCGTGTCTATCACAGCATGCGGTATGTGCGAGATACGCTCGTTCTGCGAGTTAGTCAGAAGTTGGGCGAAGCAGAAGTATCCCAACTGAATGAAGATTTTTCGGACATCCTGGTCGAAGGGAAGATTGAGCAAGTCCCCGCCTTGCCTGAAGAAGCCAACGAACCGGAACTGGCTGACTTGGCGCGTTTGACCCTCAGATTTGATCGCAAGCAACTCGGAAGATTGCGGATGCTGATCAACGCCATCAACGCGACTTGCCCCGGTTGCGATGTGTCGCCTTCGTCCAGCTAGAGTTGCTCGCGGAAGCATAAAAAACGCCGGAACTGGTAGGTTTCCGGCGTTGAGATCTGATGATTTGTCTGTTCTAGACTCTAGGCGGGGGAGCGACGACGGACGAATCCGATGCAACCCGCAGTGAGGCTGAGTAGGGCCAGTGAAGAGGGTTCGGGAACTGCCGCTACACCAACAAGTGTGCCGGTATAGGTTTGACTGCCTTCTACTGTAGGCTCGCTAGTTGGGCCAAAGGTGTACGGAAGTGTGACGGCGACCGGAATCGTTAGCGTGGCAATTCCACCGCTGACCGAATAGGTCCCTGTGCCGGCCGCAACATTCAATCCCGTACCAGCAAGAGTGCCAGCATTGGTGAAGTCGATTGAGTTTCCTGCAGTCAATGCAGTGGAATAAACATCGATGATGCCTGAATTAAAGCCAAAGGTCTGGCCCGAAACCGCAAAGGATCCGCCGGTAACAGATGTGGAGGCGGCCGCAATGTTGAAATCGACGTTCCGCATCTTGCCATTGGTTAGAATTGCATCGATCCGAATTCCATAGTCTCCCGCAGAGGCTGGTTCAGTGGGCACGATATCGTCCGATGGCAGCCAATTGCCGTTCACATTCGCATCCACATTGGAGCTTAAAAACGTGATGCTCAGTGGGTTGAGGAGATCCGAGACATCTACTGTAATCGCGCCGCCATAGCTGGTAATTAAGCTGTTGGCGCCTTGAGCAGTATAAGCGAACGTATTGTTAACAGGGTCTCCGACCGTTGTGCTACCGGCTAACGTCAAGCTACTTCTGGCCGCGTCCAGGGTGAACACGAGCTCATCTGCCATCGCTGTTTGCAGGGAACTCCCGATCAAGAGAGTACACATCAGGTACCGCATGAGGATCATTACAAAGCTCTCCAAATAGTTACCGAAAAACGAATTTAAACCAGTTCTAACGGTAATTCGGCTCGGTCGGTGTAACTAGGTTCTAAATCCAAATTTTGGTGCTAAATATCGCGGCGAAACTGATTAATGGCGTTGTTTCCCACCAATGGTGGTGCGATCGGTGTTTTATCCCTCCTTTGAACTAGCTCGGCACACTCTGCCGGCTGGCAGTAGTGTCGCAACCGTTTCAGACAGGTAACCTGCTGCGGTTCTCTGGGACGATGTGGTTCACTGAGAGGAAGAGCCGCTGCCGCAAAACCGCGAATTGATTCCATTGCGGCGAAGCGGCAGCTGAACCGGCGTGGCTTGCCAGGCCGGGTTGCATTATTAACACGCTGGCTCGGGGCTAGGGGGCGGCGGTCACGCTCAACCAGAGAGGTAATGAGTTGGGTGCCCCGATGGCCTGTGGCGTGGGATTTTCGGACTGAGCCGTCGCCTGGAACCGGACCGGACCTTGGAATGGTTTCAGGCCCGTTAGTTTGAGCGTGACTTTGCTAGCCGAATCTTTACCATGGGTCGAGACAACACTGGTGCATTGCAAGTGTTCATTCGGTTCAGCTAGAGAGATTTCGATATCGGGAGTGAAGCCGTGTTCCCGTTCGATGTTCACGACCCAATCCGTCTCCTTCCCAACCACGACTGAGATGAGTTCGCTGGCGACGGTGGCGGAGAAGCTAGCGGGACGCTCCTCGATCAGAAGGTGGTAACGGTAGCCCTCATCTCCAGAGCGGTGGAAATCGCTGACGGCGACGGTGAAATCGCCATCGGCGGGCGCTTCCCAATTCAGTACGGGATCGGGTTCCTTATTCACATCGTCGGCGGTGGCCAATTTCTTTCCTGAAGCATCGAGAATCGACAGGACAGGGTCGAGGTACGAGCCGAATTCACGGGCCAAGACTTCCATGCGATAGTGCCGCTTCGCCATGGCCGGAAAGCGGATATAGTCGGTTTGCTTGGGGCGCGAGATGCAACCTGCAAGATGGGCTGGGAGAGCAACGGCCAGCGCTGTTTCTAGTTCGGAGTGCTCGCCTTCTGCCAGCGGAATGTGCTCACCGGCAAGTTCCGCCTGACGCTCAAAGTGGAGCGTATTTTCAAAGGGGGACGGTTTGGAATCGAGGCGCAGGCGGTAGACCCAATTGCTACCTCCGCCGAAGGCGATGGTGCTGTTGGGAGTGGCTGGAAAGCCAAACACGCGGACTAGGAATCGACCATCGTGGGGAGCCTGAAACTCCAGGTAGGGATCGAGCCCGACGTGGTCGATATTCTCGGAGATAACGAAACCGCGACTATCGAGGAATTGCACATTGGCATCTACGGGGCTAGCCAGCCACTTGGCCGAATCGACCGTAGCGGCGACGAGTTCCCCTTGCTTGAGGTCTACTGAGTACAGATCAACGTCCCCGTTTTTGTTGAGGATGCCGTGGAGAGTGCGGGGGAGTTCAGGGATTGGGAGAGCCGTTTCGACGCGATCATTGGGCTCCGCTTCGCTGGCTTCGGGAAAGGAGCCGACGAGGAAGGGGCGGGCTGCAGACGCTCCATCGGCGTGATGCAATCGCATCCAGCGCACTCCGGGTGGAGCATCGGCGGCGATGTTCGCTTGCAGCTTTCCAGGGTCGGTTCCGCAGCTCCATGAGATGCCATCGTCGTCGGACCAGACCTCGACCGGCCAGGTGGGGAATTTACCTGTGGCGGTAACATCGACGGTCGTACCGGCTTGCCCTCCGGAAGGGAACAGTAGAGTCAACTCGGGTTTTTCGGCAGCTCGCAGGCTGCCGAGGAAGCCAGTGACGAGCAATAGGCAGCTACATAGCAGAGTGCATCTGGTGCGAATCATTCCGCCGCGCATGTGCATTGTCATTTCTATCCGGGGGCGTAGGTGGGCGGTGATGGTTTCGGTTGGGGCCAGCGCTACATCAGCTCACTGATCGGCGTATGGTCGCTCACGAGGTGAGCGGGGCGGCCGGATGGTGTGTGGTAGATCTTGTTCGGATCGATCCCCAGCTTGCGATAGACTGTGGAAACGTAGTTTTCGGGAGACAGGACCCGTTCGACCGCGGCGTGGCCCTGACGATCGGTGGCCCCAATGACTTGCCCACCTCGGCTTCCACCGCCAGCAAACAGAATGCTCATCGCGTTGGCCCAGTGATCACGGCCTGGTGTCGATTCACCCGAGAGGGTGCTAATCTTGGGTGTGCGTCCGAACTCGCCTAGGGCGATTACCATGGTGGTTTCGAGCAGGCCGCGTTGGTCCAAATCGCTAATCAGCGCAGCTACGGTTTGGTCCCAAGTGGGAAGTCGTTTCGACAACACATTGAATATGTCGCGGTGGTGATCCCAGCCTCCGTCGTAGAGTGTCACGAAGGGAACTCCGGCTTCCACTAGACGCCGCGCCATCAAGGCCCGTTGCCCAAAGCCGTTGCGACCGTACGCGTCGCGAACGGCCTCTGGTTCGCTGTGGATATCAAAGGCCTTCTGTGCTTCAGGGGCCATGATCAAGTTGTAGCCCTGTTGGACATTCTCATCGTAGCCCGTTACGGGATCGTTGGCTTGAGGATCTCCGTAGCGTGGCAGTCGATCGACCAGTTGGCGTAGGTCGCGACGCGATTGGAAGCGGTCGGGGGGAAGGTCTCGTGGGAGTTCGACATCCCTCACGTGAAAGTCTTTGTGGTTAGGGTCGTTGGCCACCACGAACGGTGCGTACTTGGCTCCTAGGAAGTTGGGCCCGCCGGAGCGCGACATGTTCGGCATCGAAAAATAGCTAGGCAGTCCATGGGGAGCCTGGCGTTCGTAGGCCGCTACGGAGCCCAAGCTGGGGTGGAAGCTGACGAAGGCACCACATCCCACAGGGATCCGAGGCGGTGCACCGGTCATCATGTAATGATTTCCGGAGCCATGATTGGCTTGGTTGTGCCGCACCGAGCGAATGAGCGAGTACTTGTCTGCAATTTTGGCCAATTGCGGCAAGTGTTCACAAATTTGCATCCCCGGAACGTTGGTGTTGATCGGTCGAAACTCACCGCGGATCTCCATGGGAGCTTCGGGCTTGAGGTCGAAGGTCTCTAGGTGCGATGGTCCGCCGTCCATCCAAATCAAAATGCAATTTGATTTTGGTTGGTCGTTACCGGGAGCCTCTGCAGCCGCCGCGCGCCGCAGGGCGAGCAGATCTACAAAGCTACCACCGGCCAATCCGGCGAGTCCTAATTGCAAACAAGTTCGGCGATGCATGGTACACCTTCAGCTAGTCTAAGTACAAAAATTCTGGCGAATTCACCATCGACCACATTAGGTCTTCAATCAGCTTGCGGCGGTCGACGTCGGGTGCTGAAAACTCGGGGAGCAAAGCAGTCACTTCCGCAGCGTCTGCAGGGCGACTAAAGATGGTCAAGTAAAGCTCTTGAACGATACTCTCAGCGTCTCGATCCGACGCAGCCAACGCTTGGCAGCGACCACCATCGCTCGTAATGCGGTTCTGAATGTGGTTGGCATTCATCAAATGCAAGGCCTGCGTCATGGTGGCTGAGGTGGCTCGTTCGCATGGTGGGTCTTGATTGGGGTCGGGTCGGCCAAAGGCGTCTAGCAGTTCAGAACTGGCACGTACCGTCCACAACTCCATCGCCCGCGTGCTCGATGGCAAGCCGCTAAAGCTCTCCGGCTGTCCCGTGATATCGGACAGCGCGTCGGAAACGACTTCTGCCCGGAGACGCTTCCGGTAGTGCCGAGAAAAATTGCGATTGTCGGCTAAGTTGGTAGCATTGGGTTGTGAGGAGAGGGCGTAGGTCTGGCTGGTGAGAATGGTGTGTAGGAGTTGCTTGTTGTCGTAGCCGACGTCTTGGAAGTGTTTTGCTAAGGCCGTCAGGAGCGGTTCGTTGCTGGGTGGGTTGGTAGCGCGGAGGTCATCGACAGGGTCTACGATTCCAACGCCCATCAGCTCGGCCCACAATCGATTGACCGCTACGCGGGCAAACGTAGGATTTTCCGGTGCGGTCATCCAATCTGCCAAAGCAATCCGTGGATCTTCATCCTCTGCCAACTCAGCGACTTCACCAAACAGGGGCTTGGGTGGCAACACTTCGCCGGTGAGCGGATGTCGGACTTCTCCGCGAGACTTGTTGAACACGATCTCTTCGCTACCGGAAATTGGGGGCGACAGTCCAGTTCCCTTGTAGCCAACTTTGGCGAAATGGGCTGCCATGCCATAGAAATCGGCTTGTCCGTATATTTCGAAGGGGTGCTGATGGCACTTGGCACACTCCATGCGCAAGCCTAAGAACAGCTGGCTGACCATCGTGGTGATCTCGTCGGGTGAGCGACGATCCCGAAAGATGGTGACGGCACCGTTGCGCCAGGTACTGCCTTGGGCGGTGACCAGCTGCCGCGCGAATTCGTCGTGCGGCAAGTTGCGACGGAATGCACTGCGAAGCCAACTGTCTAGGCTGTAGGTGGTCTTGATCCCCACGCGATATGGGTTGGGGCGCAGAAGATCTGCCCACTTATTCGCCCAGAAATCGGCGTATTCGGGGCGGTTGAGCACTTCAGTCACCCACCGAGAACGCTTTTCGGGATCGGCATCCTGCAAGAATCGCGTGATCTCATCGGCGGTGGGGAGGCGGCCGATAGCGTCAAGGTAGACTCGGCGCAGGTACTGCGTATCGGTGCACGGATCGCTGGGGAGGATATTCAGTGTGGCCAGCTTCTGGTGGACCAGAGAGTCGATGAAGTTGGCTCGCGGCAATTCTTCGTAGCGCTCGGGCTCGATTTTATCAGGCCGCGGGACTGCGGTACTCCAGGTAGCAATCATCCCCATGTAACGCGCCATGATCGTCGCCTCGCCAGGGAGCATGCCGGCTTGCAGTTGTCCGTTGGCATCGACCGACACCACCGCAGCCTCGTTCGACTGGTAGGCGCACATCCGCGTAACATCGCGCGTGGAACCATCGCTGTAGGTTGCGGTTACCGTCAGAGCTTGCGCCTGTCCAGCCTGGAGCGAGTGAGGATCGGGAGAGGTTTGGATGCTAACTAATACCGGGTCCGTCGGCGTGGTGCGTTGCGTACCGGAGCGAATCCAGCTGAGCAGAAGCTGGTAATCTTCATCCTCTTCGGTGAATCGAATGCCGCCGCCGTGAGGAAGTTGCCCGGTGGCTTTGGTGAGCAGCAGACTCTCGTGCGGGGCGGCGGGCGAGAGCCGGCGGCCACGCGTGTTCTTGACGATGGAATCGTAGTCCATGTTGGCGTCAAAGCCGAGTAGAGACAGCTCAAATCCGTTTTGTCCTCGAGCTTTTCCATGGCAGGGGCCAGCGTTGCAACCGCGCGCCGTAAGGATCGGCTGAATGTCCAGCTCAAATTTGAGAGGCGGATTCGTCTCCGAGGATGCTCCTGGTCGCTCGTCCAGGCGAGGCTCGGCTGCTTGGACGGCGAGCGCGCAGAGGATGATTCCAGCCAGCATTGCAAGTCCGGCGAGAGGTTTCCTGCGTGTTAGCACGGCTGCGATGCGGTCTGGCGGTTGAGACATCGGCACTCTTGCGAGAGGGAGGGGAGCGGCGGGGTGCTGGGCGCGCACCAATGACTGGCGCTTGTTCGAGCCATAGTTGGCGAGCCAGCCAGGGAGGCTGAACTAGGGTAGGCGGGGATTGGGGAGGGGATCAACGCGTCGGGAGGGCCGTACGGCGCTCTCCATACCGTTCATTATAGCATAGCGGATTGTCCGTTGGCCTGCAATTTTTAGTTGAACGCTAGCTCTGGACCTTGGTAGTTTAACGCCTGATGTCAAAAATTTCATCTCTAGCGTTCCAACTGTCGATCCTCTACAAGAGAAGAGGCCAGTGGCGGGAAAATGCCTAGCTATAGCCCTTAAGTGGGGCGAGGAGCATTGTCCCGATCATTTGCGCAGGCATGTGCGGCTGAAGTTGGCCGCGAGCGACGCGACTGTGCCGGACGGAACCCCCGAAAATTATTGCTGCGAGTAAGACGGTATGAACAAGCATTTTACGCTAGCTGTGGTCGTGGTTTTCGCCTGTTCCAACGTGGCGTGGGGGCAGCGAACGAATACCACCGGAGGCGCCGCCGTCGGAGGTGCCGCAGGGGCGATTATTGGTGGTATTATCGGGCATCAGAACGATGAGACCCCAGAGGGAGCCTTGATCGGTGGCGCGGTTGGCGCAATCACCGGTGGTTTGCTCGGACGGGCCAAAGACAATCAAATTACAGAACAGCAATACCGTCAGCAGCAAGCCTACTACCAGGGCCAGCAACAGGCCTACGCACAGCAGCAGGTTATTGCGGAAACTGGCGTCAATATTAATGACGTGGTCAACATGTCCCGCAGTGGCTTGAATGAGACCTTGATCTTGAATCACATCCAGGCCAAGGGAGTGCAGCGACGTTTGGAGGTCAGTGAGATTATTGCCTTGCACCAGCAAGGGGTCAGCGATGTTGTGATTTCAGCAATGCAGTCAGCGCCCCTAGCGGCTCAACTGGCCGCGCCGCGCACTGTCTCTCAACCTCCGGTTGTGGTGCAACAGCCCCGCGTCGTCGTGCAGGAACCCGTCATTTATCAGCGTCCACCAGTGATGGTGCATGAGTACTATCGCCCCTATCCGGTCTACTACGGACATGGCCATCGTCATGGGCATCACCGATCCTCTTCGATTCATATCGGTTTTTAGGCTGAGTTGCCCACCGCAGCGATGAGCTGGAGTAAGCTAAGGGATCTACCACCTACCATCAACAAGTGTGTATCCCGAGGTTCATCATGCAGCGAGAGTATTTGTCGCGTCGCGCGTTCGTTGGTTCTGCTTCTGCCCTCGCCTTGCTGGCGGCTGCTCCGCAGCGTGCCGTCCTGGCTGGAGAGGTTTCTCATTCGTCACCACCCAGGCGAATGTTCAAGACGCTCAAGATCGGCATGGTGCGTGTCGAGGGGGATCTGACCACCAAGTTCAAGGCCGCTAAACGCGCGGGATTTGATGGGATTGAGCTGAATAGCCCAGGTATCGACGTCGAGGCAACCAAGGCTGCGATCGCTGAAACCGGACTCGTCGTTGACGGCTCCGTGTGTAGCACGCACTGGAATATTCGGCATTCTAGTCCCGACGCGGCTGTCCGAGCTCAAGCCCTGGCAGATCTGCAGACCGCACTTCGAGAGACGCATGCCGTGGGAGGTCATACGGTGCTGTTGGTGGTCGGTAAGGGGGAGGACGGTACCGAGGAGGAGGTCTGGCAGCGCTCCATCGCCAATATTCGCCAAGCGCTGCCGCTGTGCGGTGAATTGGGAATGACGATCGCCATCGAAAATGTTTGGAATCAGTTCCTATATACCCACGATGGTCCAGACGATCAAACAGCTGACAAGTTCGTGAAGTACGTGGACGAATTCGACTCCCCTTGGGTAGGTATGCAGTTCGACATTGGCAATCACTGGAAATACGGAGACCCTGCCAGCTGGATTCGCCAGCTGGGGCGTCGAGTCGTGAAGCTCGACATCAAGGGGTTCAGTCGCGCCGAGCAAAAGTTTGCCGACATTACGGAGGATGACTTGCCTTGGGCCGAGGTGCGAAAAGCACTGGATGACATCAATTTTCACGGCTGGGTCGCAGCCGAAGTTGGCGGAGGCGATGAAGAGCGGTTGGGGAAGATTGCTAAACAGATTGACAATGCATTGAATCTGAGTCCCGGCTAGAAGCTCTCCGGCTTGAAAGCGAAGTGGGCCCGCCCACGCTTGTTTTCGCGAGTGATCGTGGCTGGCCGGCACGGCGCAGTGCGCTACGCTTTGCTATCCCCAACGCGACTCGGCAATCGGTTTGTGGCGAGCGACCGTCTGGCGTGGTCGTTGGCCAGATGCGGGGCGGCGGAGCAAGCACTGCGAAAGTTGGCCATAACGAGATCGGCCGTAACGGTATCGGTCGCTAGTTCTGTAGGACTTAGCCGCCAGGCATCGCGATGTCATTCCTTGAGGGGTGGGCAACGCAGTCCAGCTTTTTCATCAGAAATGTTGGAGCGAGGATTTGAAGGCACCCACCGCCCCGCTGCGCTCGAGGCGCGGCGGCTCTGGGATTGGAGGACCGGCTGCTGCTTCTCGCAACCACTATCGAAGGCTATTGCACATGGAGGGGAGGATTGTTGTGGCAGTGCTCGGTCGACATCCGCAGGGAGTCGTCGCATGTTGACCATTCTTTTTGCAGCTTGTCTCGTCCTGCTTGCAGCCTTGCCCGCTTGGCTTACATTTCGCAATTTGCCACTGTTCCAACCTCTTGCTCCACTGCTCGAGTCGGATCGTGCGCCAGCCGTCTCGGTGTTGATCCCTGCCCGCAATGAGGCAGCGGGAATCGAGGAGGCAATCACGCGAGTGCTGGAAAGTCGCGGCGTGCGGATTGAGCTGCTCGTCATGGACGACCACTCGGCAGATCAGACCGCCAGTCTAGTCGCTCAACGGGCCTCTGAAGATTCGCGAGTGCGGTTGCTGTTGGCGCCCGAGTTGCCCGCCGGTTGGAATGGCAAGCAGCACGCCTGCTGGCATCTCGCGCAAGCGGCGCAGTTCGAGTTTCTGTTGTTCGTGGATGCGGATGTTCGTCTGGCCACCGATGCAATTGCGCGTTTGGTGGCAAGGCTGCAGGGATCGGACGTTTCGCTGCTGAGCGGTTTTCCCCATCAGGAAACGGAGACCTGGCTAGAAAAATTGCTGATCCCAATGATGCATTTCGTACTGCTTGGCTATTTGCCGCTAGACCAGATGCGAGCCAATACACAGCCAGGTTTTGGAGCTGGGTGCGGGCAGCTCTTTCTGGCTCGACGTCAAGACTACTTTGACTCAGGCGGCCATCGTGGCATCCAATCGTCGCGGCATGATGGATTGAAATTGCCCCGAGCGTTTCGAGCGGCTGGATTCAAAACAGATGTGTGCAATGCTGAGGATATCGCGCGGGTTAGGATGTACGCGTCGGCCGCGGCCGTCGTTCAAGGCCTGTTGAAAAATGCAACGGAGGGGATCGCCAACGATCGATTGATTGGCCCTTTCACCGTACTGTTGGCGGGGGGCAGCGTGTTACCGATTCTCTCGCTACCCCACGCGATCCAACATGGCTGGAACTCGATTGCGGTGGCACTGCTCGCACTGGCAACCCTGCTGAGCTTTCTGCCGCGGGCCTTGATCGCTCTACGGTTGGGGCAATCTTGGCTGGGAGTGGTGCTGCAACCGCTCGCAGTGGCGGTGTTTCTCGGAATCCAGTGGTGGGCATTCTTGCGGGCAAAGTTGGGGAGGGAGGCTGTCGCGTGGCGTGGGCGCAACGCGTAGTGCGGTGCGCGGTAGGATGCTCTATCAACCAGTTGTTGCTGGGCGTCCTAAGGGGCCGCTTCTTCGGAGCGATTTGCAGCGCCATTGAGATCTGGTGCGGGGATGGCGGCCGCGTCCCCCAGTAGCTGCCGAACGAACTCAACACGTGGGGTACCCTTCCCCAGCACTTTCTTCGAGGACAGATAGTCCGCCAAGTAGCGTTGGACTTCGGTTTGCTCAGGAACTTTGAAGCGATCTCCTTTCTGCAGGATGGGGAGGTACTCAGGCATGGAGCCGAAGTTTCGCGTGCCGGCGACTTGGCAGGGGAACCAGTAGCCTTGGCCCTCTTTGTCTTCCAGGTAGAATTCGGGGTAGCAGTGGTTGGGTAGCCACACGCAGCGGGCTGGCACGCGCGCCGCACGGCAAAGTGCCACAAACGTGCTGGTCATCTCTTCGCAATCACCCGTCCCGTCGCGCAGCGCCTCGCGCACCGTCTTGAGATCTCCGCGTTCGTAGGCGATATTCTCGCGCACCCAATCGTACATCATCTCGATCTTTTTCCAGTCGGTCAGCGGCTCGCTGGCCTCAATTTCCTTGACGATCTTGCGTATCTCGGAGATTGACGATTCGATGAACGGGCTATCCTTGATGTAGAGCCCTAGATCGCGACGAATGCGTCGCGGAATCACGAATTCAGTAGTTTCCTCGGGGCCAACAATATGGCTCTTTTGAATACGCACCCGAATGGTGCCTTCGACGGTCGAATTGCCTGGGATGACCGGTGCAAACATCAGGAGCTGCTGATTCCCTCCTGGCAATTCGCGGAAGTCATGGCGGAAATTAGCGGGCATGTTGACCTGCAAAATTTCAACCGTCTGTTCGGGCCAAGGAGTGGGGAAGACCGTGGTGGCAAGCGTGCTGAGCATGTTGCCCGACCCGGAAGTGACTTTGACTCCTATGAGCATTTCGAGGGTTTTCGGGGCGACCATTTGCAGCGGGGCGGGCGCATCGGTTTCCGCGTTGTCGGTTTCCGACGCGAGGGGCCTGGCACCCGCCTCACTGCCAGATTCCGAGATACTTTGAGCCAGAGCCGGACGCTGAGCAAAAGTCAGTAGGGTGGAGCAAAGCATGGCCACCAGGAAGAGCTGGCGTTGGAGGTGGATGGGGTGGGCCGAGGCCCTTGCAATACAGAATGGCATGCGGAAACCTGCTCTATGCGGTAAGTGGAATCAGTTTGAACCGTGGAAGGAGGCCCTTGCCTGGGCCCAATACCACGCTCAAGGGGGAATTGCAGACGATGGCTGGTGTGAAGCTAGTGCATCATTCATTCCAAAGGCGCCTACTATTTTGATCCAACTGGCTTCAAACGCAAAATTTGGCGTCGAAATACGGCTTCGTGCAGTGGGAGCGTACCGAAAGAAGGAGGCGGCTGCGCTTCAGTTCTGGCTGCCAGCGTGGCAATTTCGTTCCAGCACCTGTGGCATCCCAGGGGGAGATTGCTTGGGTGGCCCGCTCCCAGGCCGAGGGCCAGGGAGCGTGATTGGCAGGGGAACTTGAGAGGGATAGAGGTCGATAGCCGGTTTTGCGACGTGTTTACGCTGCTGTGCGTTGAGGCTGACCTTAAATGCAACCCGCAACACAGGCGTCCGTATTCAGAATTCGGTTTAGGTCGTCGGAGTGATCGTGCTCATCGGAGGACTAATGGTACCCTCATTGAAGCTCTCGACAGGATATTCGTTGCCGTAGTAGATGTTGCTACCGTTCAATCCGCTGTCGTAGCTGCCATAGCCGGCGGAGTTTTCGCAGCCGACGCAGCCAGGCGCGGGGGCCGGTGGCAGGGTGGCGCAGTTCGTGTTGCAAGGAGCTCCCCGGCGGAGTGGAAGCCAACCGCATCCAGAGCTGAAAAGGCAGACAATTCCGAGTATGGCGATCTTTTTCATTGTGTTTCCCTCGTGTTCAAGTAACGTAGCAAAGTTTCAACAATCGGTAGGATCCCTAACTACCCGTTGAACTCTACAACCTGTCTAGGGATGTGCAAACGAAACATGTTGAAAATAAACAACATAGTCGTGCGATTCGTTGCAGTTTTCCCTCGTCACCGCCTAGTGCGAAGTGGCATATTCCCTAGAATCCAATCCACCGCTTTTGTGAGTCTGTTCACTAACTACCGACAGCAATTTGGTCCCCGTATGCTCGTCAGTCCGTATTCCTATGGGGGAACCGACGACGATCATTCGATGATTCGAAAACGGGCATTGCGAGTTTTATTTCTTCGGTAGTTTTAGTTCTCAGTGATCGGCGTCAAGCGCTGAGAGTCGGGTAAGTAGGATGATATAAATGTTCGAGCGGTTGAGAGTCCAAACTCGCAGATCCCAGTCTCACTCCCTGCGACGACGCGTTGCATTCTGCAGCGATGCGTCTCTACCGAGCGGTGATCAGCCTGAGAAAGCGTCACTGAGGATCGGTCGGGCCGGCTCGTCTGACGCTCAGATGACTCGGCGCCATTTTGCCAGCTGGGCTGCTGCGGCAGCCTGTGCCGGACTCGTTGTTCAACCCGCTGCTCCCGTGTTGGCGCAGGAATGTCCCCAGCACGCTTTTTGGGAGATCAATTCACGGCGTCTGCCCGAGTGTTTCTCGGCTAGCGTGATGGATCACTTGGAATTTCGCGAATATCGCAGCGGATATCGTGAAATCGCTTCGATGCCTAGTTTTCTCGAGGATTGCCGCACCGGCGGCTACGAACGTGTGCTGCTCTACGTCCATGGAAATTGGATGCCGGAATGCGACGCCCGTGCGAGAGCCCAGCGAGTTTTTCAGGCCGTCACGGCGCAGAGTCCCAGTCCCATTTGCTTCGTCGCCTACAGTTGGCCGAGTGAACGCAAGCATGGATTTGCGCGGGATGTGATTGGTAAGAAATCACGCATCGATGCCGATTCGATGTACCTCGCGAATGTCTTAACGCAGATGCCGATGGAGCTCCCGCTGGGCGCTCTGGGGTACAGTTTTGGGGCACCCGTGACTTGTGGCGCATTGCAGTTACTGGGGGGAGGCTCCTTGGCGGGACTCGCGCTGCCCGCCCCCACTACACGGCCGAGTTCAATCCGTTTGAGTCTAATGGCCCCTGCCTTCGATCAAGAGTCCTTTTCACTCAATGGACGCTATCGAAAGACGCTCGAAATTGTGGAGCAAGTGGTGAATCTCTACAATTCCGACGATCCCATTCTGCGTCGCTTTCGATTTTTTGACCGCGAGTCGGCACCGGTGGCTGCTGGCTTTTCAGGCTTGCGGGTTTCCCGCTTGAATGACGGACGGAGCACCGCACAGATGGAAGCTCATGAAATAATTCGCCAATACGATTGTCGGGTCATTGGACGAACGCACGATGAGCTCGACTACTATACTTGCAGCGGCGTGCGTTACGCGATTCAGAATATCTTGGGTTTTTAGAGGTCAGGAGTCAATTGTTGGTGGATTCGATTGCCTGGTACAACCATGAATGGCTTCCAGCTGCCCAGGCGACTTTGCCCTTAGATGATGTAGGGGTGCTTCAAGGCGCCGTGCTGGTGGAGCGGCTGAGAACCGTCCGCGGTGAGCCGCTCGACGTGGAACAGCATCTGAGCCGCATGCAATTCGGTTGTGAGCTTCTCGAAATTCACCCGCCCCGTGGCCGGGATTGGATAGGCCTCCTCGGCGAGGTAGTTCGGGAGTGCGCAAGTCGCAATCGAGCGGTCTTTGGGGCCCAGGATTTCTCCTTGGTGGTGATTGTGACTCCCGGACGGATCGGGGAATCTCCTCGCCTGCCTACCATGATTGTGCATGCCGCTCCCATTCGCTGGCCACAACTGAAATCGTTTTATCGTGTGGGGCAGCCGTTGATTGTGGCGAATACTCGCAACGTCCCCCAGGAATGCTGGCTTCCGCAGCTGAAGACTCGCTCGCGTTTGCACTATTATCTCGCCGACAGCGAAGCTGCTGAGCTGGCACAGCCATGGGGCGGAGCTGTTCTGCTGGATCTGGCGGGGAACCTTACAGAGACCTCCATGGCCAACCTGCTGGTGGTGGAGGGGAAACGCATCGTCAGCCCGCCACTGAATTCGATCCTGCATGGTGTGAGCCTAACGCGTACTCTGCGTTTGGCGGTGGAAATGGAGTACGATGTAGCTCTTGAGCAATTGTCGAGCGAGCGAGCTCAGGCCGCCGACGAGATTCTGTTGTGTGGTTCTACGGGCTGCTTGTGGCCAGCGGCCAGTTTGGAGGATCGCATTTTTGATGATCCAGTTCGGCGACCGGTATTTCAGCACTTGAGTCGCGCATGGTGCGACGACATCAGTCTGGATTATGTGCAGCAAGCCAGCTGATAAATTGCCTGAGTCCATTACGAATTATTTTTTGCGTGAAGAGTGGTTGTTGAGATGGTGAGTTCGGAGATTGTCCGCATTGAGAATGTAGAAGCCCTGCAGCGACTCTTTCATGAGCAACCACATCAGATTCTGCCGGTCGGCAATCGCACGAAACTGGATTTGACGCAATCTTCCGCCACGGGATCGACGGTGATGTGTGACTTGTCCGCTTGGGCCGGCGTGACCATCTACGATCCCTCGGAGTTCTTGATCACCGCTCAGGCTGGAACTCGCTTGTCAGACATTCAGGCTCGATTAGCAGAGTATGGGCAATTCCTTCCCTGTGACCCGCCTGGGATCGAAGCGGGTGCGACGTTGGGCGGAGCGGTCGCCAGCGGTCTCAATGGTCCGGGCCGCCTGCTCTACGGCAGCCTGCGAGATTTCGTGATGGAGGTCGTGTTTGTCGACGGCTTAGGGAATCTCGTGCACGGAGGCGGGAAAGTCGTGAAGAACGCGGCGGGATTCGACTTTCCCAAACTCATGGTCGGTTCCCTGGGACGCATGGGAGTCATGACCGAAATTACCCTGAAAGTCCTTCCCAAGCCACAGTGTCTAGCCAGTTGCCGCCTGACCCTGGCAAGCCTGGACGAGTGCTATGCGGTATCGCAGACGTTGCTGGGGCAACCGCTGCCGATCGCGGCGATCGATTTTCTCATGACAGCACCCACCGAGCCTACGTTGCAGGTCCGTTTCGCTGGACCAGCAGCCAGTTTGCCGAAAGTGCTCGAGCGTGCTAAGTCGCTGGTTGATGCAGCGGGGGTGGAGGGGCAATGGACAGCCATTACAGATTCCGCCGAGGAGCAGAGGCTGTGGAATGAGCGTGGGTTTGCCGGCGCTCAGGTGCGGGTGGGAGTCGACGGGCCACATCTGTTGGAATTGCAGCAGAGTTTAGGGGAAGATGCCGGCATCGAGCTCACACGCTGCACCGGGGCTGGGACGGAAGCCTGGTATCGATGCTCTGTAAAGGGACTCGAAACCTTGGATCACGCGTTGTCGGCTGCGAAATTGACCGGCCTAAAGATTCCCTTTTGCCCCTACCAGCTTCCACTGTTGGGCGACCGGCAGTGGACCGTGGGGGCAACTCGCGTTCAGCGAGCAATGGATCCCGCACAGCGTTTCTTGGCTTACAATTGACCCCGTGATTTTTGCTATAGTGGACCCTATGCGAAGTGAGGATAGGGTCGCCTGTCGCCCTGCTCTAGAAAGAATTGCCGACGGGACGTGGAGCCTACGCTTCGAATCTATCTGCTATTTTTCGATCAATCCTAAATCATAGGAATGAGGCATCGATGGAAGAACGTAAGATCAACCCTGGCCATGCCGGGATTCGCTCGGTGCTCCGCTGGCTGGGACCGGCTCTAGTGTGTTGCGGTGCAATTCTCACTGCGATTGGACTGATTAGCTTCTTCGCCTCCTTTGGTAGTTTTGGCATGCCACGCTACTTTTGGTGTGCTTTCCTCGGGATGCCCATGATGGCTGGGGGAGTCGCGTTGACCAAGGTTGCCTATTTTGGAGCGATCGCGCGTTACATGGCCGCGGAAACTGCGCCGGTCGGTAAGGATACCTTCAACTACATGGCACGGGAGACGCAGGGAGGTGTACGAGACATTGCAGCGGCGATCAAAGAAGGTATTGCCGGGGGAGAAAAAGTGTGCTCCCAGTGCGATCGTAAGAATGATCCAGATGCAGCCTTTTGCGATCAGTGTGGTGGAACCCTGGTGGCGGCGAAGCGTTGTTCGGCCTGCTCTGCCATGAATGACGTCCATGCAAGGTTTTGCGATCGTTGCGGCGGCCAGTTGAGTGCCGAGTGAAGGTGGCTGAAGGTGTGTCTGCTCTTGCCAGGAACTGAGGCCGCTGAACTCTGACGCGTCGCGGTCTACCGGCTACGGGCTGTGGGGGGCTACGCTTTGCGCATAAAAAAAGTGCAGCCTAGTCTGCGACTTGGATGCACTTATGAATCGAGCGTTAGTTCGATGGGCAACCGGTTTCTTTAACCTTGTTGCTGAACTTTGAGCCGCTTTTGGATATCCGTTTCGAGGACTCCAAAGACCGCTTCATGGCGTTGCACCGACATTTGAAGTGCGGCCAACAGACGCTTGGCTGTGTAGAAGTTCAAGATAACGCGTTGGTTAACGTGAATTGGGTCCTTGGGAACACCCACGGGTTGTGGGTTCAGTCCAAAGTCGACAATCAACTCTTCAGGCGATCCTGTAACGCGGCAGAAATTTGCATAGGCGGTATTCGCATGCGAATCATCCACTTGGACTTGGACCGGTTGTGATTGTTGCTGCGGAGTAGCAGGTGCGGCGGCTGCCGTGTCTTGGTCCGCGGTGTTTTGATCTGTGTCTGCCATGTGCAAAACCTTTCCTTGAGCTGTGTTACAGCGATTTACAGTACTGGCGATGAAGCCGATACCTAAAAGTTAACAGTTGTAGTAGTTTTGGGAAGTTGTTTGGGAGACGCGTGGCTCGCAAGGAGGTCAATTAAATTTACATTTCGAGTCTGAATGTGCGTGCGCAGAATCTGTAAATTCTCCATCCTATCGATTTCCAACCTACGTAAATCTTGGCTTGTCCTCGATAGCCGCTGCGAAGTGACACGTCAACATCTTCAAGGGGAACGCGAGCTTGGTAAGATGTACTGATGGGGCGCATGCGCCCCGACTCGTCCATCTCGGTGTCGAGTCGACCACCGGCCTGAAGGGCTAGGTTCTCCGGAGAGATTCGCATCTCCATTTTCGATATCTTCTCTATCTTGCCAGAAAACGTCTCCAATCTGGCAGAATCTATTTTGATATCGACCTCGATTTCCTCGTGCACTAGGTCGATATCGTGCTGATCGACAACTAGTACCGCTTCCATTCGGTTTGGATCGCCTACGAAACAAAGGAGGTCTGATTGCGAAAAAACGGCATCTTGGTTTTTGTCGTCAAACGGGTTGCCGCTCCACATGGGGAGTTGCTCTTCGATCTCTGCCGCTTTCGGAGCCGGCTTATTGGGACCGGGCAGAATGACTCCATCCGCTTTGGATTTAATGTGCAACTGTTGCATTTTTTCCCAATGTTGGTCGACCAGCTGTTGTTTGGAGGCCACCAGTTCCTTTTGGGTTTTGATTTGAGCTTGGGCTTGAAGATCGGAGTTCTTCTGATCGATGTATCCCGCCAGACGCACCTGGGCAATCTCCAGCTCGCTGGTGAGTTGCGCGAGACGGTAGCGCATTTCCAGGCTCTCCAACTCCGCGATGGTCTCGCCGGTTTGTACCCGATCGCCTGGCTTCTTATTCCAGGAGACCAATCGCCCGGGAACCATGGCGAAGACCTGCTTGGCGTCCTGGGGTTGGATCTCGACGGCGCAGTCCACGTGGTAGGGGAGCGGAATCCAGCAAATGCCAACGATGGCAGCTGCAGCAACGGCCAAGCTGGTTAGAACGTTCTTTCTCTTCATCTTGCTAGCTCGCCCTGGAGTGCGGAAGAATTTAATGGTTTGCCAAACGGGTTGGATGATCATGCCGGCCAAACCGCTGATCGCGATCAGTCGACCGAGTGCTTGCAAGCCGTAGGGTTCGAGGACTTTCATCAAGAACATCATGATGGAGAAGACGACGACCCAGCGGTAGATGATCGAGGCGACGGTGTAGAGTGCGAACCAGCCTTGCTTCTGATGCGGTAGGAATGGGTTGTCCTGCAATTCAAGTCCGAGACAGTATTTTTGGAACCAGCGTTTGAGGATCTCCGTTGCCTTCTGACGCAGGTTGGGGATTTCGAGGATGTCCATCAGGATGTAGTACCCGTCAAATCGCAGCAATGGGTTACCATTGAAGACCACGGTACTGACGGAGCAGATGAACATGACCGACAGGCACAGGAAGTTCAGCATTCCTGGCTGGCTGAACCACCACAGGTAGGTGGCGATCGATGCCAAGATCAATTCGACATACATCCCGGCCGCGCCAATGAAAACGCGATGCCACTTATTCGGAAGCATCCACGAGTCGGAGACGTTGCAGTAGAGGCAGGGTGTGAATACCAGGAACATGAATCCCATCTCATGGCATTCACCGCCGTAGCGCTTGCAGCTCAAACCGTGCCCGAATTCGTGCAGAACCTTGACGATGCCCATCGTAGCCCCCAACCAGATCCAGTTGTGGGCAGCAAAGAATTGTTCAAACGTTGGCAGCTTCGTTCGGAACTCCTGAAAATTCACCAACACCAACATGAGGGCGCTCAGGCCAAACATGGAGATCAGGATCAAGGCCGGGAGGGTAAAGATCCACCAAGTGAATGGATTGAGAAAGTTCAGGATGCGCTCGGGATCAATTCCGCGGAATCGCAAGGCGAAGATGTTCGCTAGCTTGCCGAGTCGCTCCTTCTTCACTTTCTCGTCACCACGTCGCCGAAGCTGTCTACCCTGGCCGGTGGCTTGGGAGATCACCAGTCCGCTGCGGTGCAGCATGCCGACGAATTGCTGAAGGTCTTGCAGCGTGATTCGTTGGGGCGCAAATTCTGATTGAAAACGATCTTTGATTTGCTGCAGGCTGGTAAGACCGTCGAGCATATTGAGGATCGCAAACTCTTCATCGTGGAAGCGATAGTAGTTCAGGCCCACGGGTTCTTTGACGACCCAATAGCTGCGTCCGTGGTAGCGGTGTTTTTTGGATTCTAAGTCGGGTCGTCGGCGCAGCTGCAGGGGCCGCATCGCGCTGTTGACCAAACTGTCCGCCATCGAAGTCATAGCATTGCTCGTCGCAGTTAGGCTGAAAAGCTGAAAACAAACAAGGGAAGGGGTTTACGCCAGTGCTTGCAAGCGTGGCAGGCATCGCCAAACCTCACGGAGGGGGCGGTTCCAGTAGGAGTTCACGCGAGTGTTGGTGTGGCCTACTGGGGGTGTGGCGTGCACGAAGCAAGTTACGAGCTGTTAGCGGCGTTGGATTTGTACATCAGCATGCATTCCGTCGCGCAGCAGCCAGGGCCCGCCAGGTTGCACACGCTGGTTTTTGACTTTAGCCCAGACCATGACTTCCCCGGCATTCACATACGGGCTGACAAATTCAACTTGAGCCTGAAAATCCGCCTTGAATTGGGGGCTGACTCGCACGGAAATCGTCATGGGAGCTCCCTGCAATTCGGATGGAGAAATCTGCTCCACGGGAACTTGGGCTTCGATCCGCATTTCGTTCAGGTGCACCAATTTGAGGATTGGTTCCCCGGATCGAATCCATTCACCGCGATCTCGCATGCGTTCGGTGATGACTCCTTCGAGCGGAGCGAGAACTTCATAGAGTCCTAGGCGAACTTCGGCGGCATGCAATTTTTCGGCCGAGACATCGGCGGCGAGTTGCTCTTGTTCTTTTTTGATCCTGGCCACGTCGACTCCCAGACGCCCCTTTTCCTTTTCGAGCTCTGCTCGGCGGCGTTCGGATTCGGAGGATGCGCCTCTGCTCAGCAGGCTCACGATGTCTTCAAATTCGGCTTGGGACACCTTGTAGGATGCTTCGGCGAATTCGATGTCGGCTACTTGCTTGGCTTGTTTCTTGGCCGCTTCGAGCTCTTTGGCGGCAACTTGGACTTCCGCAGATTGGATGCGATCGTCGATCTTGATCAAGCGTTCTCCCTCGGCGACGGTTTGGCCTGCCTCAGCAAACATTTGTTGGATCAAGCCGTCCGCCTGGGCAGCCACCTCGATCTCATGGATGACTTTGACGAGCGCGCCCTCAATGGTAATCGTGGAATCGCTGTAGGTAGCACGCGAAGGGCTAGCCGAACGCGTTTCTTGACTGAAGGCGGTGGTCGAAAAGCTCACAACGACCAGCGAGCCGACCAACAGCATTATTTTATGGCGAATAGACATGAGTAGCCTTGTATTGATGCAGATGAGGTTGAGGTGGTTTCGAGCTGTGCTAGAAAATAACGTTGGCTTGCACCCATTCGATAACTTCGTGGAACCAGACAAAGGCTGCCGAACGCCTACCGCAGGTGACATCGGCAATGACCTTCGCTCCAGGTCGTGGGCTGATACCCTCCATGGAATTGGGGTGCACGCGAAGCTTAACGACTGCCCCCTCGGTGGAATCCAATTCTGCCCGCGCGTGGATGGCATCTATTGACAGCGTCCCCTGGTGATCCACTGAGGGATCGGTGGCTAGGATGAAATCGACCGGCAGTGGTTGTCCGCCAGACGCTTCAATCGCTTGATCCAGATACCGCATGCGTTTTTCTGGCATGAGCAACTCGAGCTCGAATTCTCCATTGGGATCAGCTACCGTTACCAGGACTTGGCCGGTGACTACCGGGCGTGCACGGAGCATCTTCTTCAAGTCCCAAGTCATGACAATGCCATCGATGGGACTGCGAATAGTCAGTTTTTGCTCTTTCTCTTGGAGCAATTCATACTGTTCCAACAGAGCTTTTTCGTGAGCCACGTGTTCTCGACCTTGGTAGGTCAGCTTGACACGCTCGGCGCGGTCTGCGGCACGGTTCTGAAGTTCTGCGACGGCGACGATTTGCTCGCGGGTTTGGTCTAACTGGCCATTGAGCTCCGAGAGTTGAATTTCCAGGTCACGGTTGCGCAGTTTAACGAGTGGCTGTCCCGCCAGGACGGCTTCGCCATGTTCCACGAACACCTCTTCGACTTCACCATCGACATGCGCGAAAACTTGCCGTTGCGTCTTCGGTTGCAAGGAGCCTTGGGCTTCCAGGTCATGATTGATGTGCACCAGGAACAGGGCCAGTAGGCCGACAGCCAGGAGGCTCAGCACCGTCATGGTCTTGGGGAAGGTGGAGCCGCGGAAGAGCCAAGTGGCACGCCCGAGCGTCCGCCAGACGGGCATCAGGAACAAGTCGCTGTGGGTCATGGAATTGTTGAGAGCCCGAGCCGCATGCTCGTAGACTAAATCGCACCGCGAACGCAAGGCTTCGGGGGGGACTTGGCTTTCGATCTGTTCGACGATCAAGGCGCCAATGATTTCACGCTTGGAGAGGTCTTCGCGCTGGACTGTTTCCTTGGAGTGCACATCCCCTTCCACGACTTTCTCGGGGCGGCGAATCGGCAGCACGGCGATGGAGCGCCCGTGGGACAGGTCTACGTAGTCCTCGATCGCTTCTTCGAGCTGCGGGGGGAGGTCTTCCACCGTGCCGTCATACCACAGGGACTCTCCAGCCGAGACGACGCGAGTGGCTAAGTTGTTGAGGGCTGTCACGATATTCGAGCGATTCTCGATCGTATCCTGTCCGCTAATCGCTTCGACTTTGCATTTGCGGCCCTTCTGGATGGCCACGCTCACACGGTCGCAACCGATGAGCTGGCGGCCTTCATTGGCAATGGTGAAGGCGGTGTCGCGTTTTTCCAAATTGTCATGCACCAAGCGGGCGAAGTGATCGGCCTTTTGCCACATCACTTGCCGGTCGGATACCTTTTGCAAGGTCCGCCCCTTAAGCCACTCTCCAATCAGGCTGGCCATCTGATCCAGGAAACGCATGTAGCCGCGTTGGATGTTGGGAGCCGAATTGGGGCGTTGGAAGATTTCCACCAAGCCTGCGGTCTGCTTTCCACCACTCGACAGCGGCGAGACCACCAGCAGGTATTGTGAGGGATTTCCCTCGTCCTGCCCTTCGCCCAGCATCGAGTGGGGTGGTACCAATTCCGATTGTCCACGCTGATAGAGGCGGGACAGCAATTTGGCATGCTTGGCCGCATCGTCGCTGTGGGCTTCCAGCAGGTTTTGATTGACGTTGATCTGATAGCTTAGCTTGAGCTGCCCCTCGTCATCGAGCAGCCAAATGGCGCCACCCACGGCAGCCAGGGCGTCGACGATTCGCTTGAGGACAGCCGGGAAGAACTCTTCGCTGGGGGCGTCGGCTCGCGATAGCTCCGCGATCTCGTTGATCAAGGTGCGGATCTGCTGCTTAGTCTGCTCGACTGTCTCTTGGGAGGGTGTGGAAGCCATATCAGCCTTCGCGGTGTTGGAGCTCGAACATCCTGTTCCGGTTGTAGAACTGGCTCGAGAGAAAACAAATGGGCGATGAATTCGACAGTAAATGGTCAGAAAGCGACTGCAAGCTTTCGCTTGATGACTTTCCGTGGTTGCAGGGGGTGGGGCGTCGCCCGTAGCGGTTATACCAATCGCAAGCATGTTTGGGCTGCCAGCACTGGGGGGCGAGCCTCGGCTTGGACACCGCAAACTTCCTTAAGTTCCCGCATTTTGAAGGACGAAATAGTGGAGTTCGAACATAAATTGCCTCCTTGCAGAGGCTGCGTTGATTAATGTTACTACGAAGAGTATAAACAATAGGGCTTGCGGAAGAAAATAGCTAGTTTTCTCGAATTCGGTTTTTAACGGGGAGTCAGGATAGGCGAAGTTGTGGGAACTTGCCTGCCGCGACTGGCATCTCAGCTGCCTGTGCCGGGAGGCTACTGCCCCCGCCTGGACCCTCACAGCACCCTTGAACGGTACCAACGCAGTCTGCCGGTCTCTCCCAGCGTCTCCCTCTCACTTCAACGAAGCACTCCGCCTTGAAGAATCAAGCTTTGCAGCATGCACTCGAGGAATTACCCGGAGAGTCGATTGGTGCGTCGTCTCCTCAGGTCAAGCGATTGGGGGAGTTGGTCGACGGCGAGCTGCCCTTGCAGATGTTTCTGGAGAAGCTCTTGCCGGAATTGAGCCAGTTACTGGGTGGGCTGGCGGCGGTCGCGTGGATGAAGGCGCAGGGGGCAAGTGGAGCGGTCTTTGGCATCCGCTACCAGATGGATGCCTTGTTGGGCTCGATCTCGGAGCAAAAAAAACACGAGCGCTTGGTGCAGTTGGCTTGGCAGCAGAAGCAGCCTCTCCTGGCAGAGCCCGCTAGGCTGGGGCGCAAGGTTTCGCCGCCAGACGCGGTGCATTCCCCCGATTCAACGCACGTGGCCGACTTGTCGCAGACACCCGGTGGTGCAAATCCCACCTCTTATCCACTGCTGTTTGGCCCAATTCTCCATTTGGGAGAGCCGGTGGCGCTGCTGGAGATCGTCTTGGCCGAGCAGGCACAGCCGCTCAGCCAGAAGCAAAGGCAGTTGTTCCTGCGCGCCATACAACTCATTTGCGAGCGAGTGTATGGAGGGTTGCGTCGTCGCATGACATTGCCAGCCGCTACGCTGGTCCAAGCAGAGGAGCACATGCAGCAGCTGACCGAAGAGGTCAAGGTGATTCAGCAACAGATTGTTCGCAGTATTGAGACTCGCCTGCAAACCTTTTTCGGTTGGTCTTTCGCTTCTCTGGCCGAAAATCAGGCTTTCGCCAAATTGGTCCACCACTTGCTAGATAGCCATGGGCTGCGTGTCGTCTGTCCCGAGTGCGGTCATCCCGCTATTCTGCGCTGTTTGCGAGCGGGCAACGCGAAGCATGGAGCCTTTGTGTTCGATCACTATCTGGAAACCGGTCGCACCTTCCATGGTGGCCCCACGACAGTTCCACTGATTCGAGTTGTTTCTAAGCCAGCCCGCCGCGTTGCGTCAAGTGCTGGGTGAATTCAAGTGTAGGGCGAGAAAGGTAGATTTTTGAATGCAGAAGTCGATTGAAGTCGGCTGCAACCTCTCCTATGAGGTTCGGCAGTCCACCGTGTTCCTGTTTCAGATTAGCTGTGCCCTAACACCGCATCAAGTCGTCGATAGTGAAAGCTTGATTCTGAATCCCAACCTGGCTACCGAGGCCTTCAGTGCTGGGATTGAAGCGAATCGCATGCATCGCGTTGTCGTCGAGCCGTGTGAGTTGAATGTTTCCTACCGTGGCAACATCACTTTGACTCCAGAGATTGATGAGCCCGGCGAAGTCAACGAGGCTAGTACCGCTCACATGCCTCCAGAGGTTTTGACTTACTTGAACCCAAGCCGCTACTGCGAAAGCGATCTGCTCGGGCGGTTCGCATTTGAAGAGTTCGGCCACCTCTATCGAGGGTACAGCCGAGTTCAAGCGGTATGCAATTGGGTTTGCGAGCACCTGGACTATACTCCCGGGAGTACGAACAGCTCAACGACGGCGACGGCGGTCTTATTGCAGCGTGCCGGAGTCTGTCGCGATTATGCACACCTAGCGATTACACTCTGCCGCGGTCTGGGGATTCCCGCTCGCTACGTAGCCGGCTATGCCGTAAACCTCCAGCCCCCTGACTTTCATGGATTCATGGAGGCCTTCCTAGGGGATCGGTGGTATTTGTTCGATCCAACTCGACTAAGTCTGGTGAGCGGACTGGTGCGAATTGGAGCGGGGCGGGATGCGGCCGACGTGGCCATTGCGACGCTCAATGGCGACGCGAGATTGTTGGACCAGCAGGTGTGGGCCAGTGATGTCACCGACCCTGCCGCAGGTGGTGGTGCCGCACCGGAAAGTGGAATTTCCACAGCCTAGCCACTGAATTCATAGTGGACTGGAGCGTTGGTGGGCGATTGGTGGGCGATTGGAACCGCCGAATCTCGTTAAGCCAGTCTGCGCTGGGAGGCTGCGTTCATGGCGCTGAGTTCTTTGAGCAGGATGTCCAAGCTTCGGCCGAGCGTTGCTTGGGGGAGTGAGGGGAAAATTGCGGTGCCCCGGGCGACTTGTTCGGTGGCTAGCGGCAGATGGACAAAGCCCACGGGGCGGTGGACCCCACGCGATTGGTACCAGTAGTGGGTTAGGTACATCGTGGCATTGCACAGGAAGGTGCCTGCGTGATAGGAAATTTTCGCCGGGATACCCGATTCTCGCAAAGCATCGGCCCAGCGTGCAAGTGGCATTTGACTTCGGAATGCGAGTGGGGCTGACTCGATCAGATTCGGGAGTTCCTGTCCCGCGTCCATCACGCAGCCAGCCACGTTGAGAGCGATGGCCTCTAACTTGATGGCGGAGGTGCCAGGGGACTGCCCGAGGTGGAGCACAGCATCGTAATCGGTCTGCAAATCCTCATGCAATTGCTTGCGTAGGGCTGCAAGTTCCACTGGGTAGCGACGGGTCGTCAATTCCAGGTGGGTGGGGCGATTCTTGAGGAGCTCGACGAGTGCCAGCCAGCTCGAGTTCTGCGGCCATTCGGCGTAGGGTTCGAAGGCTGTCAGCAAGACGTGCAAGGTAGTGGCGTTCCCAGCCCGAGGTGGGCAAATAAAAGTGGGTGATTGTGACGTCGTCTCCCTACTTTCGAATATTACGGTGGCCACCTCGCCACTCCGATGCTCTCAGATTATGGCACACGCTGGCGCGCACTGCGCTCCATTCGCTAGGTTTCTAATGGTTTTTATGGCGCTTGGCAGCACCGCAGGTGTCGGATTACCATATATTGAGCCGCCTCGGCGAGATTGGCTACCGTCTCACGCACTCCGCATCGCAGGGTTTTGCCTGCTGCAGTGTCCCGCCTCCAACCTACGAGATTCCTCATGAAACACTGGATTTTTCTAGCAATCACCGCATTGATGTCCTCAGCTAGTCCTCTCATCGCCCAGGACCTGTTCCCCGATAAGGGCCTCGAAGCGGCGGTGCGACACGAGGTGTACGCCAAACGCTACAACGAGGAACCCTTGACGGTGGATGACGTCAAGAAAATCTCTCAAGTCAAAGCCAAGTCGAAGGAAATCAAGAGTTTGGAAGGGCTGCAACACTGTGTGGCCATCCAATTGATCGATTTGGAGGACAATCAGATCGAAGATCTCTCGCCGCTGAAGGGGCTAACGCTACTGCAGTCGATCAATCTGGCGAGCAACAAGATTTCCGACGTCACGCCGCTGGAGAACCTAGAGCGGGTGCAGTATTTGCAGCTTGAAGGCAACGCGGTGAAGGATATTTCGGCACTTGCCAAAATGAACAACATGCGGTCTCTCTACCTGTCCAAGAACAAGATTGAGCAGATTGGGGTGGTCAAGGAGTTCAAGAAGGCTTGGTCGCTCTATTTGGCGGAAAATCCCATTCAAGACTTTTCGCCGATTAGCGAGCTGAAATCGCTCGATAATCTCGATCTCTCCAGCTGCAAGGTTAAGGACTTGGGCTTTCTGCGGCCCTTGAGTAGCTTGGAGGACCTGCAGCTGTCGAAAAACGAGATCTCGGATATCAGTGTCCTGATCGAAATGGCCAAAGCGGACACAAAGCGAAATTTTGCTCCGTTTTGGCGTGTTTACTTGAGTGGGAACCCACTCGACAGTGAGGCAGCCAAAGCTCAACTCGAGTCCTTTCGCGAAACGGGGGCCCGGGTAACGTTGGAGTAGGCCCGGTCAAGGATCGCGTCGGTAGCCAAATTGTAGAATGGAGGCATTTTTGGTAACTTCTACGCATGCGAAAAGGAATAGCAGTTTCACCTGGCGTTACTATCGGCACTGCATATTGCATCCACGAGGTCTTCGTAGACCCCGCTCGGGCCACGCTGCAGCCGCATGAGGTGGCCGGCGAGATTGCGCGATTCGAGAGTGCTCGAAAGCGTTCCATCCAAGATCTGCGCCTGCTGCAACAGAAAGTTGAGCAGCAAGTCGGCAAGGATGCGGCTGCTATTTTTGCCGTGCATGAGTCGATTCTTCACGACGCGACCGTGGTGGGGAAGGTGCGTGCTTGGATCAGTGACGAACGGCTGTCGGCTCAGGCCTCCCTAGCTCGACTGCTGGAGCACTACCGAGAACTTCTCCATAGGTCCGACGACGAATACCTGCGCGATCGACTCGCCGATATTCGCGATGTCGTCGAGCGTTTGACCGGCTACCTGAGCGATGCGCTCACCAAAGACTCCGGGTTTTTCTCAGGCCCCATTATCGTCGTTGCCGACGAATTGCTGCCCAGCCAAGTCGTGATGTTGGGCGATAGTACGGTGCATGGGATCGTTACCCAAGCGGGGAGTCAGACCAGTCATGCGGCGATCATCGCCCGTAGCCGTGGTATTCCTGCGGTGAGTGGCGTGGCCGGAGTTTTGCGTCAAACCAAGACCGGCGACGTGATCATCGTGGATGGCCGTGAGGGGCACGTGATCGTCAATCCCGATCCCGAAGTCCTAACCGCGTACCGCAAGCTCGAGCGTGAATTCTTCGATTTGCGAGATCAGCTGGCAGACAATCGCGACTTGCCCGCTCGCACTAAAGATGGGCAGGCATTGGAGTTGTTGGCCAATATCAATGGGGTCGCGGATGCGAAGAGCGCCGTGGCTATGGGGGGATCTGGAATTGGTTTGTATCGTACTGAGTACCTCTACCTCACCCATGCAAGCGTGCCTGGCGAAGAGGAGCAACTTGAGATCTACCGCGAGGTGGTGGCAGCCAGCCCAAGTGGTTCTGCAACGATTCGGACTTTAGATATTGGTGGGGACAAGACGGTCCCCTTCTTGGGGCGAGAAAAACAAGAGGCGAATCCATTTATGGGGTGGCGAAGCATTCGCCTCTCCTTTGAGCATCCCAATTTTTTCCTAACGCAAATTCGGGCTATCCTACGAGCGGCAGCACCCGACAAGCCTGGGGATCCTCCCAAGGCGCAAATCCTGTTTCCGATGGTGACCAATCTCGAAGAATTGCGACGTTTGCGAGCGATCGTGCGCCGAGCCGAGCAGCAATTACTCAACGACGGAAAGGTCTTTGGTAAAGCGCCATTCGGAATGATGCTGGAGGTTCCGGCCGCCGCCGTCATGATCGATGAACTGGTCAAGTCGGTCGATTTTGTGTCGATTGGCTCCAATGACTTAGTGCAGTATCTCATGGCTGCCGACCGCGATAATCCCAAAGTAAGCCATCTGTGCCAGCCGCTCTCCCCTGCGGTGTTGCGGGTGCTGGCTGCAGTGGTCCGCAGTTGCAATCAGGCTGGACGGCCGGTCACGCTATGCGGGGAAATGGCGGGACAGCCTCAGGCGTTTGCTGTGCTGTTGGGCATGGGGTTGCGACGGTTTAGCATGAGTCCTGCCTTCATTCCCTCGATCAAAGAGCTCGCTTCGCATCTTTCAATTTCTACCGCAGAAAGACTGTTGCACAACGCGCTGAAGCTTTCGACCACTCGGCAGATTCGAAGCATGCTCAACAAGGAACTGGCAGCGTTGGCTCCCAACCTGCGTCCGATTCTAATGCAGTAGCTTGCGTGGGAATCTCGCTGGCCTTGTGGCACCGCCAATGCGCTGCCTGTCTCCTCTTCACTTTTTGTGAGGAGTGTTCCGTGCCCACCGGAATCTTTCGGCGCTGTGTCAGAAGGGGTTGCGCCGCGTCGCAGTGCTTCGTGCAGTGCGTTCTGTGCAGTGCGATGAGCCGCCCTCCGTGGGCTGGCAGCGGGGCTGGGGTTTCGTCTGAGCGAAAATGACGAACGGACGAAGTATTAGGGTTAGCACCCACTCCGTCCGTTCCACAATTTTCGGCAACGCTCGCATCGAGGGGCTCTACCCCTCAATGCGCATCATTTCCTCTTTGGACTAACGCGAGCCAAACACGACGATCTGGTTAAGGTGGAAAATGCCCTTACCATCCAAGCCCACTTTCAGGTATTTACCTCGCGTGCCGGCTGGCAAATCGATCGAGTACTCGCCCGCAGGCATCTCGCTTTTCCAGACCTGTTTCCAGGCCTTGCCATCGTCCGATACCCAGACCGCTAAATCCTTGGCGCGTTCGTAGAACTGTGGATTGCGGCGATTCTGAATGTCGATGTGACGAATTTCTGCAGGCGCGGACAGGCGGATGCCGATGGCTGGCGACTGCGTGTCCTGGTTGGGAGAGTGGAACGCGAACTCGCGCTGATTGGGATCAACAGCGCTTAGGACTAGGTTGGAGTACTTCGTCCAATTGGTGGAAAAATTAGCCCCCAATTGCAGTTGAGCATCACGTGAGATCTCAATGAATTCACCATGCTTGCGAAGTTCGCCGACATCTGCGGCTCCCGTTTCAATCCAGCCATCCTCGTGGACGACGTATTGATTCTGATCGCTGAGGTATTCGATCAGGTCGAGAAACTCGCTCGGAGCGATGGTCTTCACCAGCCCCTCGGGCATGGAGCTGGCTTTCATCTCCTTGCGAATTTCAATGTCTTCCTTGGCGATCGTTTCCTCTTTGCCCTTACCGTCTCCGGTTGCGACTCCGAGAGTCAAGGAATCTTCCGTTTCGCTAAGGATGAAGCCGGAGATGACTTCACCGTCAATCGTCAGGAGCTGCACCGTTTCATAGCCTTTCGCGATGGTGTCATTGGGCCATAGAACGTTGCGGATAATGTGTTCGCGGCTATAGCGTGCACCAACGTCGTCTAGGCGAGGGCCAAATGCCTTGCCTTTGTCGCCTATTTGGTGGCAAGCCGCGCAGACGCGATCGAATACCACGGAACCGCGCTTGCTATCTCCACCGCGGATACCACTCAAAGTACGAATCGCCGCTTCACGTCGTCGTTGGGATAGTTCGGTGTCTTCGGCTTCCTTGAGTGGCTTGACGGCTTGCCCTCCGGGACCGGTCGAGAGTTTGTAGTCTTGATAAAACTGCTTAACCTCTTCACCGGAATTGGCGAGAAAGGTGCCTTGGTCTTCAGCCGCATCAATGGAGGGCTTGAGAGCTTGCAGCGTATGCTCCAGCGTGTAATCGATCCAGTAATCGGTCGGCATCGCCAAGACTTGCAGGGCCACTTCTGCCGATTCCGAGGTGGGGATGTAGCTCAGGCCGCGAATGGTCTCTAAGCGGACACGTGGGTGTTCGTCGCGGATTGCACGCTTGAACAGGTCCAATGCGGCTGGGTAGCGTTCAATCTCATTGCCCACCGAGTGCACAGCCGCTGCACGTGCGTGGAAATCGGAGGAAGACATGATGCGGTCGATCAATGTCGGATCGAGCTGTCGGAAACTCTCTTGCAGCCACATCGCTTCGCAAAGTTGGTTTGCCGAGGTGTTCGGATCTTGGATCCATTGCTTGACGGCACTCAGGACTTCCGAAGATTCGCGAGCACGTAATTCGCGTCGAGCGCGGTAGCGGGTGCGAGTTTCGTAGGCGGTCAGCTGTTCCAACAATTCCTCGATGGACTTACCGGCTTGCAGAGTGGGCTCAAGCAGCGGTTTGTCTTTGTAGACCATGCGATAGAGGCGAC
Source organism: Aureliella helgolandensis (assembly GCF_007752135.1). Classification (GTDB taxonomy): domain Bacteria; phylum Planctomycetota; class Planctomycetia; order Pirellulales; family Pirellulaceae; genus Aureliella; species Aureliella helgolandensis. Next base: position 434,156 of record NZ_CP036298.1, read on the forward strand.
CGTGTTGGTGGTCGCGATTCGGATCGCGTTGGGAGTATTGCATGTGCCCGATGAGTGCGTTGCACCAATCGCCAAACCACAAGGCGCCGTCGGGGCCAATTTGTGGATCTACGGGGCGGAAAAACATGTCGGTTGAGCTGAGGAGGTCGTCGACTCGCTGGCCTGCAAAGCCCGCGGTGTCGGCTTCATCCCCCACGTCGAAGCGTGGCATACCGTGCATATTAATAACGCAGGCATAGATAAACTGACCTTGGACGCTGTCCGGGAAATGGCGACTGTACAGGAAGTCGTTGCCCACGGCAGGACGCATGCCTTCGTTGTCGAAAATTGGTCTCAATGTCTTCCGTGAGGGAACAGCAAAGCCCGACAGAGGGCTGGTCCAATGTTGTTGGGCGTTGGTGCCGTCGCCGATGATTCCCATACCCCAGCGATCGAAGACCATGCACCACGGATTGCCGTAGCCGGGGGTGCGGAAGTGGCGGAATTTCCAAGATTGTGGATCGAACACGTAGGCTCCCGAGGGGCCCTTATTGCGGAACGGTCCCCAAGGTGTCTCGAGGGTAGTGGACATGGAGACCCCTTCGAGCATGTAGAGGAGTCCTCCGTGCGACCACTCCCAGGCACCCATGGCGTGGTGAGTGTCATCGGTGGCAATGCCATCGATCAAGTAGTTGACCTCGTCTGCTTGATCATCGCCGTCGGTATCCCGCAAGAAGATGATGCGAGGCTCATCCACGACGAGGACCCCGTCCTCATGGAATTCGAATCCGGTAGGGCAAATGAGGCGGTCGTAGAAGGTCTTGCATACATCGGCGCGGCCATCTTTGTCGGTGTCTTCGAAGATCAAGATTTTATCGCCCGGCTTAGCGGAGCCAGGCAGCCATTGTGGATAGTTCACCATGCAGGAGACCCACAGGCGGCCTTGGGTGTCGAAGGTCATTTGCGTTGGGTTCGAGAACTCTGGGAAGTCCGCTTCGGAAGCAAAGAGTTGAATTTCAAACCCTTCCGGAACGTTCATTTGAGCCATCGACTCTTCCGGGGTCGGATACTCCAGGGTTTTGGGCTCCCGCCATTTGCGGAAGCCTTCGTCACGGGTGCCGAACATCGTTTCTGGAATAAAGACCTCACCGGTTTCCGAATCGTCGGGGATCTCGGGGACGTCTTTGCCTTCCGCTAGATCCCAGATGTAGCGATCGCGTACGGCCACCATCTTGCGAATCTTTTGGTACTCGCCAGGGAAGGTCTCGGTGTCCCAAGTGCGGCGGCCGCCGTAGACGTACCAACCGTTGAGCATCCGATAATCTTGGAGGTGCAACCACGATTTGTCGTTGACTGCCTCACGGATTCGGTGGAATGTCGAGACATCCATGCCGACGGGATGAGGTGTTTGGAACAGTTGTTTGTCGAGTTCGGCGGCAATCAAACGATCCCCCTGTTCGTTGGAATGCACGCCATTGATGGTGTATTGAGCACCGGCCTCCTCTGCGAAGGCGACCTTGGTCGGCTGGAACAATTCGATATAGGGCAGGTCGAGCTGTTGAGCTAAGTCACGAACGGCAGCGGAGTATTTTTCGAGTGAGCGATTGTTGCTCTCTCCATCGGGCAAGGTGGCTTTGTCAGTCGCTTCGAAGGCGATGGGGCTGACGAGAATGAAACGCGCCTCGCGGCCCGCCTTGGAGTACTTCTGCTTGTAGCGTTCAATCCACTGACCGTATTGGGTTTGGAATTGCTCAATCTCGCTAGCTGAATCACCGCGAAAGTGTTCATTGAAGCCGAAGAAGCAGAGGAAGAGTTCTGGTCCGAACTCGTCCATTGGATTGTCAATTTCCGTGTAATTGTCCGGCCGCTGTTGGTTGCCCACCTCATCTGCGGGCCAGCCAAAATTGCGGACGATCAATTCCTTTTCAGGAAACCGAGTGTGTAAGAGGGACTCAAAGTATCCGAACAGATTCATGCGTTCTGCCAGCGAGCCACCCACGAAGGCGATCCGTTCTTGATCACGGAACTCAAAGGGCAAAGAGCTGGAGGACGACGGGCTATCCGATGCTGTTTCCACGAATTTCCAGGCAGGCGAATTGGCGGGGTCGACAGCCACAGTCGCTTTGCCCAAGCCGAAATCGGCAGGTTGCAAGTCTCGCTTTTCCCAGTAGTTGGCTGGTTCGCGAATGAATCCATAGAAGCTCGGGTCGAATGGGTCGACGAAAGCGACGTTCGAATGGGCTGGGACGTCGCGGCCGGTCAGATGCAAAGCTGCGTTCACGACTAAACGTCTGAGGTCCTCGTCGGCGAAATCGACTGCCGCACCACCGGTCGCGCAGAATGCATTCCCCTGCCCGCTACCGTTGGGCTTCTGGTAGGAGTGGAGCCATGCGAAGGCTTGCATGGGATCGTTCTTGGCGCCTTCCACGTTGGGGGATCGAGGGTCCAGTGATTCGGTAACTGCAGCCCTGAGAAGAATTTGATCATCGTCGGTTAGATGTTTGACTCCGTAGACATCCGATGGGCAAAAGATTTCTCCCACGCCCCTGAGGATTGGATGGTTGGCTTGGCCTTTTTCCACCACGCTTCGAGCCCCCTCGACCTTGTGCTTGCCATGGTGATTGACCCATGTTTCCCCTAAAACTTGCAGCCCAAAGTCTGCGAACGGAATTCCGCCGAAGGAACCTTTTCCGTTAAAGGCATGCGTGGCGGTGCGGATGCCGAGGACCGGCTTGCCCTCGTTGAGGTATTGTGTAACGAACTGACTACCTTTCGCATCGGGCGTTCTGAATCGCGTGCCGATAATCATCAGATCGGCATCCTGCAGTGCGTCCAGTCCCTTGAGACCCGTCGAATTGTTGGGGTCGATATAACTGACGTTGTCCTCCGACATCGAGAACAATACCGTGCATTTGAAACCATGATGCTGGCTGAGGATCTTACCCAGCATCGGCATGGTCTCCTCCGTTCGATACTCTTCGTCTCCTGCGATCAGGACCACGTGCTTGGGGTGGTCCGCTCCGTTGCCCGGATTGAATACTATGCGATCTTCAGCTGCCATCGCTGATGGAATCGAGAGGCAGCTCAATACTAAGCTGCATAGAGGGATCATGATTCTCATGGGGGACTCATTGTGGACGAGTGCATGGTGGGACGCTACGGCGTAGGTGCGTCAGCAGTTCTGCCTGACATGATACACGATTTGACAGGTGAGATCAGCAGGATGTTGAGGCAATGTGTTCCACGATTCTTAGCGCTCAGCCTGTCGGCAGAGCGGCTGGCAGAGTGATTCTAGTATTCAACGTGGAGAAGTAGTGCTGCTAATTGCCTTGCCGCAGCAACCATTCTCCCTTGCTCGCGCAGCGGGTGGCTATGTCAACAAGCCGTCACCCGCCGAGTTGGGTATTGCGAGTGGCCTGCTAGCCGTCGACTGCTCGTTTGTTGGGCTAGATTTTACTGGGCTGATTTTGGGACGCGTTGGGGGCGTGCCTGTGGGTTTTTGGGAATACCGTCGACCGCTTCGAGGTAGGCTAGTCGCCTTTGGACTTCCTGGCTCTCCAACGCTTGGGGTAGAAGATTCCGAGCCGAGATATCGAAGTCGTATCCCGGTTCGCCATCGCGTAACAGTACTACGGTGTTGAGGATCAAGTTAGCTTCGATGGGGGACTTGCTCTGGCCGAGGCATTCCAGCAATACGCTTTGAGGATCCGACACGCCGATAAGCCCCAGGAACTCGGCAGCACGGACGCGCACGAGTCGGTTGTCGTCGTTTTGTGCAAGCTGTTGGGCAATAGGAGCGAGACTGGCGGCGCTCTTGCCGTGCGAGCTGCACGCGATGATTGCCCAGTAGCGGGCAATTGGATCGCGGGAAGCGAGGGCCCGCTCCAGATCGGATTCAATGTCACGAAACTTGGCTAAGCTAAGATCTGCGATGGCGACATATTCGGCAATTTCTGAAGCGTGCTGCGTGCCGAATTGCGTTGGATTGGCGGCGGCGTGTTCGGCCAAATAGCTCTCCGGGTAGAAGCTCAGGTCGGGCAGTGATTTGACTTTCGATTGCAATCGGTCTCGCATTCGCTGCAGCACGGTAGCGTAGGCGGGGTCGTTGGCCAGATTGTGAACTTCATGGGGATCCGCTTCGACGTCGAATAGCATTTCTGACGGTCGAGTGCGGAAGAATTGGCTCTGCGTTTCGTTGAGCTTTCCGGCCTGGAATTGTTCTCGCCATTGGCGGTAGGCAAGCATGATATAGCGGTAGTTGTTTTGCAAACCGTCGAAATTGAACGGTTGGTAGCTGCGAATGTAGTCGTATTTCCCGACTCGGAGGGAGCGAACGAAATCGTATTTTTCATCGAAACGGTCGGCATAGCCAAAGGCTTCATCACGTGCATCGACCGCGGAAGCAGTGACGCCCAGCCCGAGGAATGGCTGGCCATCAATGCCGGTGGGAACGGGGACTCCAGCCAGGTTGAGCGTGGTGGCTCCCATATCAATGAATTGCACGAAGCCTGGAACCTGGGAGTCGGCCGGCCAGGGGGAAAGGTGTTTGAAATTCTCAGGGATGCGTACGACCAGGGGGACGTGCAATCCGTTGTTGTAGGCGTAGCCCTTTCCGCGTGGGAGGACACCGCCGTGGTCGCCGAAGTAGAAGATGAATGTGTCTTCCAGCAATTCGTCCTGATCGAGTTGATCGACAACTGCCCCGATTTGTTGGTCTACAGTTTGAATGTTGTCCAGATACTTGGCGACCGTGAAGCGAAAGAGCTCGGTGTCTGGATGGTAAGGGGCGATAGAGACAGTGGTCGGATCGTGGATCGTTTTCTGTCGCTCGAAGTCCTGCTGAGAAAAGTGGAGCGAGCTCTCGTGCGTGGCCCCAAAACTTTGCATGTGAAAGAAGGACTGCCCTGCCCTGCGGCCTCGCCAGTTTGCACTCTTCGAAGACTCATCCCAAGTGCCTCGAGTCTCCGTTGCGTTATAATCCTTCTTGCTATTGTTGGTCGTGTAGTACCCCGCTGCTCGGAGGTAAGCCGGAAACATCTCAACCCCAGGTGGCATGGGGGCTTCGAATTCGCGACGGTGGAACTGTGTGCCAATTCGGGGGCCGTAACAGCCGGTCATTAAGGTCGTTCTGGCAACCGAGCAGACGGGAGCATTGGAGTACGCATTCTTGAAAAGCAGGCCGTCACTGGCCAATTGTGCAATGCGTGGTGCCTCCGCTCCATGCGCGTCGTAGAGTCGTAGGTATTCAGCGGAATTGTCTTCCGAGATCAACCATACAACGTTGGGGCGTTCTGCGGCTTGCAAACGCGACCCGAGTGAATCGAGCAGCACAATGCCGGCCGTGGCGAGTAAGACGCAAGCGTGGACGATTGAGGAATGCATGATCGGGTTCACTTTGCGAGAAGGGCCAGTGGTAGAAATGTTGCCTCCCCTGCTCTGCTCTGCACGGTAGGCGTGCGATTGAGCGAGCCGATTGGGCACTAGGTGGCTGTCGGTGTAGTCGGTTCTCGCGCAATCGCAATGCTGTTCAGCGCGCTGGAGGGGCAGCGCGTCCGGCGCTATGCTGCCGTGGTCGGTGGAGTGCTGAAGGCACGCGGCTCATCGGTTTCAGAGCGCAACCTGTTTGACCGTGAAGGGAGCACCTCCATCGACCGGTAGCGGCAACCATCTATCCTTGCTCACAGGGCGGACAGCAATTTCAACAAGCCATCGCGCGGCGGGGGACTGTTTTAGCAAGCCGCCCTGCGGCGGGTAGCAGCTTCGACAAGCTGCCACCACGCTGCGGCTGATTCTGCAAGCTGGGCTGCAGCGATTATTCGTTCTCGTCGGTTTGGCTATCCGAGTCGATGGAGTCGTCCTCTGGAGGCGTTTGCATTTCTGGTTCGGACGCCGCGCTGGTATCGCTATCGCTATCGGGCAGTTCTACGGGGACCTCGCCAGCGGGAGCAGGGGCGCCGGAGATGGCGACTTCCTCCTCGTCCACGACATCCTCCTTGGGCACTTTGACGATAGCGGTCAGGGTGTCTCCCTCGTCCACGTTCATGATGCGGACACCTTGCGTGTTGCGACCGATGATATTGATCTCATTGGCTGCGACGCGTTGGATTTTACCTAGCGAGGTCATCATGAGGAGTTCATCGTCGTCGGTCACGGGAACGATACCGATCACCGGTCCGTTTCGCTTGCTGGCTTTGATGTCCATCAGGCCACCGCCACCACGTCGTTGGGTACGATAGGATTGGCTGGAGTTTGGAGAGTCCTCGCCATCGGCCTCTGGTGCTTCTGCCGTCTCAGCGGTGGCGGTGACTTCGCCATCGACCGTTTCTGCGTCGTCGACCACGGCTAGCTTCTCGCCAGCTCCAAACCAAGTCCGCTTGCCGTAGCCTTGTTCGCAAACCGTCAGTAGCGTTGCTTCTGGGTTGGTGACCACCATGCCTACAACGGAATCTTCTTTTTTCAGGCGAATGCCTTTGACTCCGGAGGTGTTGCGTCCCATTGAGCGGGCGTCGGATTCGGAAAAGCGAATTGCCTTGCCGCCTGCGGTAGCCATTAGGACTTGGTCATCGGGACCGACCACCACGACATCGACCAATTCGTCATCGTCCTTGAGCTTGATGGCGATGATGCCGCCTCGCTTGGGACGGGAGTAGGCGTCGAGTGGGGTTTTCTTCACCAGCCCCTTCTTGGTGGCCATCATCAAGAAGTGTCCGGGGAGGTCAAAGTCGCGAATGGCTACGCATTCTGTGATCGTTTCGTCAGCCGCCAAATTGAGCAAGTTTACAATTGCCCGCCCACGACTTTCACGGCTCAGTTGTGGGATGTCGTAAACCTTTTGCCAGTAGACTTTTCCTTGGCTGGTAAAGAACAGCAGGTAGGCGTGTGTGCTGGCCACAAACAAGTGTTCGATAGGATCTTCGTCCTCGACCTTGGCGCCCTTGATTCCCTTGCCTCCACGGCGTTGAGCTCGGTAGGTGATGGAGGGAGTCCGCTTGATGTAGCCGCGATGGCTGATCGTGACCACCATCGTTTCTTCGGTGATCAAATCCTCGAGGTTGTAGTTCCCCAATTCTTCGTGGGAGATCTCGGTGCGACGGTTGTCTCCAAAGCGTCGTATCATCTCCGCCATGTCATCTTTGATGATGTCGTAGATGTTCTTTTGGTCAGACAGGATGGTCAAATACCCATCGATTTCAACGAGCAAGGCAGCGTGTTCGTTGGTGAGTTTATCTTGTTCCAGGTTGACCAACTGTCCCAAACGCATGGCCAAAATGGCGTCGGTTTGGACGCTGGTTAGCGAGTAGGTGTCGGAGACTCCCCGATCCCGCTGGAACTCGATGAAACCATTGTCACCCAGGGCGCGCTCCATCATGGACGCTGGAACCTGGACACCCATCAGCCGTTCTTTCGCTTCGGGCTGCGTGCGACTGCTGCGAATGATCTGGATGATTTGGTCGATGTCGGCCAGCGCGAGCAACAGGCCTTCGATGGTGTGTTTTCGCTTGCGAGCGCGAGCCAGTAGGAACTGGGTTCGCCGGCGGATTACCTCGACGCGGTGACGCACGAACTCTTGAAGCATCTCCTTGATGTTTAGCTCGCGCGGCTTGCCGTCGACCAATGCCAAGAAGATGATGGAGAAGGTGTCTTGCAGTGGTGAGAATTTGTAGAGCTGATTGAGGACGATGTCCGCGTCATGCCCCTGCTTGATATCGATCACCATCCGCACTGGTTCGTTGAGATCGCTCTCGTCGCGGATGCCGGAAATACCCTTGATCTTGCCCGAGCTGACCAGTCCGGCAATGCGTTCGATCACTCGATCGCGGAATTGCTGGAACGGGATTTCGCTCACGACGATTCGCGTGCGATTCTTGATCGTTTCGATCTTGGTGCGTGCGCGGACAACAACGGTACTGCGTCCCGTTCGGTAGCCCTGGCGAATGCCATAGCGGCCACAAATGATCCCACCGGTCGGGAAGTCGGGCCCGGGGACGATCTCCATCAGTTCATCGAGGCTGATGTCGGGATCATCCACCAAGGCGGTAACTGCGGTGCACACCTCGCGCAGATTGTGGGGAGGAATGCTGGTGGCCATGCCCACTGCAATCCCGGTTGTGCCATTGACCAGCAAGTTGGGGAAGCGGGCTGGAAGCACGACGGGTTCGTTACGAGCTTCGTCATAGGTGGGGACGAAATCGACGGTGTCGAGTTTGATGTCGTCGAGCATCATGGCGGCGGCCGCGCTCAACCGAGCTTCGGTATACCGCATCGCCGCTGGGGGGAGGCCAGCGATCGAGCCGAAATTCCCCTGTTTGTCGACGAGTACCTGCCGCATGTTCCACTCTTGCGCCATGCGGACCAGCGTCGGGTAGATGACGGCTTCACCATGCGGGTGGTAGTTGCCGCTCGTGTCCCCGGAGATCTTGGCGCACTTGACTCGCTTGGAGCCTGGGCCGAGGTTGAGGTCGTTCATCGCGACCAAGATTCTTCGCTGAGAAGGCTTGAGTCCGTCCCGTACGTCAGGCAGCGCCCGGCTCACAATCACGCTCATCGCGTAGGTCAGGTAACTGTCGCGCAGTTCGTTTTCGATCGGTTGATCAACAATGCGGGTGCCATCAAAGATCTCGTCACCATTGCCGCCATCTGCACCAGCGTTCGAGGCATTGGAATCGGAGTCGTTGGGGGGTACGTCAGACAAGCCAGAATCCTTCAAATTTGCTCAGGGGGGCGGGGACTCCCAACAGACCGTGAGGAGGCTGTTTCAGCCTCGCTTCAGCAGTGCTTTCGGCGCGTCGCCCGGTACGTGCTCAATGGCCGGTGTTGGCAATTTTTCTGCGTCCAGAATTGCCCGTCACCTAAAGCGCCCGAATATACCAGTTTGGGGCGATTCTCACAACGGGCCGAAGATTGCGAGCGGTTGTTGTAAGTTGTTGCCGCAGAACGATTTGCGACATGTGTTTTAAGTGTCCCAAGCGGTCGTCGGGCTAGGGTCAAAAAAAGCGATCGGCGGCCTTGTGTAAACCGCACTGCCCGGGCCATGCTGCCGGAGGATGTGCGGGGGCAGCAGTCCGCGTTCGCCGAGCGCAGCCGACGGCTTCCAGCGAAATGCCGCCTAAACTTAAGGGACTGGTTTGGGTTGTTGCGCGTTGATCTTGCGAAACTTGTGTGGGGTGATTCCAGCGTGTTTCTTGAACTGCTGGGTGAATGCGCTTTGATCGCAGAAGCCGTAGCGGAGGGCGATGTCGGCGATCGGAGCGTCTGTTTTCAGCAGCGCATCGCTAGCAGCTTGGATCCGTGTTCTCGAGAGAAACTCCTGCACGTTCATCCCGAAAAATTCCAGGAACTTGCGATGCAGTTGCCGGGGAGAGAGGTCGGCAATCCGCGCCAAATCGGTCACCGTCAAACGGCTGGCGTGCCGCTCGCGAATGTGCTCCACGACCTTATCGATCTGGGTGTATGTTTGGAAGGACCGCCGGCTTCCCTCGTAGCTGCGGACGGTTCCCATGACCCCCACGATTCGCTGCTGCTCGTCGCGAATGGGGTGCTTGTTGGTGATGAACCAATCCAGCAGGCGTTGTTCGGTGTACCAGATTTCAACACGGCCGATGAGGGCCGTGCCGGTCTGCATGACCTGCTGGTCATCCTCGACGAATTTGGCGGCAATGTGTTGGGGGAAGTAATCGTAGTCGCTCGTGCCGATGATATCGTCCTCATGGCTCAACCCGAAGCGAGCTAGGATCCCAGGGCTGGCTCCCATCATGCGACTCTCCGCATCCTTGACGAAAAAGTAGATCCCCGGCAGGTGTTCGAACAGCTCTTGAAACCTCTGCACTTGCCCCAGTTGTTGGTAGAAATCGCGCTGGATCGAATTCATGAGGTCTGGGGGGCGGGGGCTAAAGTGAAGATTCCCTGTTGGCAAAGTTGCTCGCAAAGCATGGTCATTCGCTTGCGGTTCGCCCCCAGGTCGGAATACCCAAGTCGCGATGCGGAGCGAAAGTGGAGCAGTTGGGTGTCCGGTGCGATGGCAAACTCAACGTCGTCCACGAAGCGGAGGACTAGGCTGGTGAAGGTGAAGTGGAGGCTGTTTGCTTGACGCTCTACGAGCTTGACTCTGGGCATTGAAGAGAGCAGTGTGACGACCGCCTCGAGCGCCTGGGGGTGGTCCCCACTGAAATGGAGTGGCGGCATCGCCTGCTCGGCTCGCGTGGCTTGACTGCTGACGCAATTCGGTTTGTCTGGGCAGGAGGCTAACAGCGTGTTCATGAGTTGGGCAGGAACTTTCCTGTGGAGAGGAGGTGGAGAGTCTGTTCCGCAGTTCGGCGACTAAAAAGGACGCTCGAATGTGTGGCTGGGATCGTCGTGTACTGCGTAACCCCCTGCAATTCGGTACTGCCTGGGGAGACGACATAGTCGCGACTGGCGCGAATGATGCCGATCGCGTGCCGCAAGGCAAGATCTTCTGGCAGCGAGCGAACTAGGCTGTGGGGGCTATCGCTCAATTCCACCAGCGGGCGGCTGAGCCAGCCCACCCAGGGCGTGAGTCGTCGGGCCGCATGAGATCCGTGATTGGGGGGGCAAATCATAACGGTCCGGCCGATTAGCTCGGCGAGTCTTGGATTCTGAGGCACGTGGTGGAGTAGCGCCAAGCGGGTAACGATACTCCCCAGGCTGTGAGCCACGATGTGTATGCGAGTGCAGGTTGCGTTGAGTGCTAGTTGGCTGAGCCAGCTGGCAAAATGCTGAGCGTGCGTGGCCGTATCGCTCAGGAAGCTGCGGTATCCCCATAGCTGGACTTGGTACCCGGCCTTATGGATTCGCCGGGCGAGCGGCTGCATTAGCCAGCGATGGCCGCCCAGTCCATGCAGCAGAATGACACATTCGGTGGGAGGAGTCGTCATGGCAAGCAATCAAGCGGAGGTCTGGGCGTGATCTAGGCGGTTCGAGTGTGAGAGCTACAATGGCAGGCAAAACGCGGTTACAGCACCGGAGTGTACCCCCCTCCGTTGGTATATACAGGGAATAGGCAGTTCATGGACAAATCGCAGCACAAATTCGCTGGCAGCGGCCATATCGTTATAGCAGACGGGGAAGAACTCGATTTGCGGAATCGCTACTTGGCCGCTGTCTTAGCTTGGTTGATACCTGGTGCCGGGCACGCTTTCCAAGCACGATATCTGAAATCGGCCATCTTCTCGACGGCCATTCTGAGTTGCTTTGTGATTGGCATGGTGATTTCCAACTGCCGCTGTGTTTACGCTTGTTGGGATCAGACCGAGAAGCGTTGGCAGTATGCCTTGCAGGCTGCCGTCGGGTTGCCTGCCCTGCCCGCCGCCTATCAGGCTTGGGTGGGGGCCAGCGCGGGCCAAGCGGATGGTCCTGGGTTCATGGCCGCGCCGCGAAGCACCGCAGACCTCGATCGCTGGAATGAAAAGACCGCGTCTGGTTTTGATATGGGGACGCTGTATACCATGATTGCCGGACTTTTGAATGTGCTGGCTATTTATGATGCGTACAGCGGGCCACTGCCACCTCCCGTACCCAAGAAGCGTCGCCGGCCGCCTGAGGGGGATGCGGCGGATGCCAGCGTTTCCAAGGCCGATGCTGCGGAAGCCAACACGATTGAGGCAACCGCTTAACTGCTGGTAAGCGGCGGAATAGACGCCTTGCGAACCTGGCGCCGGTACCTTTTCCTGAACACATCAGTTGTGGAGAGAGCATGGTTGTAAATATGTCGATTGGGTACCTCCTGTTGTACCTTCCGCTGTTGGTCGCCGTATCGTGTGTGATTGGTGCAACGCGTCATGAAGTCCCGAGGTTAATCGTAGAGCAAACGGTGCGGAACGCTCTCTGGATCACTTCGTTCATGCTCGGTATCTATGTGGTGCTCCAGGTTGTATCCTGGTTGGTCTAGTCGAAGCGACCACTCGTTTTACCCTTCAAGCTCTTCTGAACGTATATCTCCATGCGCGTGCTCACTCTAGGTGGTGGAACGGTTGGTACCTGGATCGCTGATCTACTCTGCCGCTACCGCCATGACGTAACCGTCGTGGATACTGACGCAGAGAATGTGCGTCGCATCAACCATGATTTAGATGTGCGCGCCATACAGGGCTCTGCTTCGCAGTCGAGTGTGCTTTTCCAGGCTGGCGTCATGGGGTGCGATGTCTGCTTGGCGGTTACCGGGCAGGACGAGGTCAACATGGTGGCGGCTAGCATGGCCAAGGCGATGGGGGTGCGGCGCTCGGTAGCGCGTGTTTACACCCCAGTCTTCCGCGATCTCAGTACGTTCGACTATCAGCGCCATTTCGGCATCGATCGCCTGCTCAGCTTGGAGCATCTGACCGCAATGGAACTGGCACGCGCCATCCGCAATCCGGAAAGTTTAACACTGGAACATTTTGCAAGAGGCCAGTTGGAAGTGGCCGATTTTGAGGTGACTCGCCTGAGCGATTCTTTGAACAAGCCCTTGAAGCAACTGGCTATGTCGCAGCATGTTCGGCTGGGTACGATTCGCCGCGATAAAAAAACTTGGATTGCCCGAGCGCATGATGAAATTCATCTTGGGGACTGGGTCAGCCTCATTGGCCGTCCCGACGAACTGCAGGAGTTTAAGAAAACCTTCAGCTTAGGAAGGCCCAAGCGGCAATTTATCGTTATCGCAGGTGGGGGAGAGACTGGCTATCACCTTGCTAAAGCCCTCGATGCCCAGCGGCACAAGGTGTTGCTCCTGGAGTCGGACTCTGAACGCTGCGATTACTTGGCCACGCACCTGGATCGTACCACGGTCGTTCACGCGGATGCGACTCGCAAATTGACGCTGGAAGAGGAGCGTGTGAGTGGCTGTGATTACTTTGTCGCCTGCACCGGAAATGATGAAAACAATATCATGTCTGGCATTGAGGCCAAGTCGCTGGGGGCTCAGCAGATCATGGCGATTGTGGGGCGTCCCGACTACGCCGAAATTGTTGGCCGTCTTGGAATTGACATCGCGGTGAGTGAGCGGGATGCCATGGCGCGACAGATCTTGGGATTGATGACCGAAGGCCCCGTGCTGAGTCAGCTGCAATTGCCTGCTAGCAATATTTTTGTTTTGGAGTTGGAAGTCCTGGAAGGCGCTCAGGTTTCCGAATCCAATCTGGCGGAAGTTCCTTTTCCAGAGGGGGTCTTGGTCGCGGCTGTCCTGCAAGAGGATTACGTCCGCGTGCCCACAGCCGCCGATAGTTTGCAAGTGGGAAACACCGCTCTCGTGCTAGCGCCCGCCGCTTGCGTCGACCAAGTCGTGCAAGCCTTTAAATGATTTTTCCAGGCTAAGCGGCAGCAAGTGTCGTGCAATCCGTGACCGGAATCCTGGGTGCCAATCCCCGTCGGGGCATTTCGGTAGCAGGTCCCGAGTTGTTGTTGTTCTATGATCGCCAACCGACCACGCTTTTCGCGAACCGATATTCATGAATTTCCGCCTGTTAAGCCGCATGCTAGGTGTCATCTGCCTGCTGTTCGCGGTCACCATGCTCTTCTCACTTCCCTGGGCTCATCCAGTGCTGGGATGGCGAGCTCAATTGGAAACACGGCCACAAGCCTTTGAGTGGGCTGGTTTTCGCGGGCTATTGACCAGCTGCTTAGTGTCGTTGGTTTGCGGTTGCGTTTTCACTTGGTATGGACGCCCCGCCAAGGGGCAGAAGCTGTTTCGCAAGGAAGCCATGGCTACCGTGGGGCTCAGTTGGATGTTAGCGACCCTGCTCGGTGCCCTGCCCTTCGTGCTCAGCGGTACGCGACATCCCGATGGTTCTCCCATTTCCTTCGTCGATGCCCTGTTCGAATCTCAATCGGGATTTAGTACAACCGGCGCCACGATTTTAGGGGAATTGGAGAATCCGGTATTGGTGCCGCACTGCATTCTATTTTGGCGTTGCAGTACACACTTCCTGGGCGGGTTGGGGATCGTCGTGTTGCTGGTGGCTCTCCTGGGCCAAGGGGCGAGCGGTAAAGCCATGATGCGGGCTGAGATTACCGGCCCCACCAAGGACTCGTCGTACAGTCGGATGCAGAAAACCGCTGGTGTTTTCGCCTCCATTTACGTGCTGTTGAACCTGTTGCTCGCCATGACCTATTGGTGGCTCGGGATGTCGGTCTTCGATGCGCTTTGCCATGCGTTTTCCACGATGGCTACCGGTGGTTTCAGTACGTACAACGCCAGTCTGGGGCACTTTGACAGCCCCTGGATCGACTACGTCACCGTGCTCTTCATGGTGTTGGCCGGCAGCAATTTTGGCCTGCTGTTGCTCGTGTCTACCGGTCGGGTCGACCGCCTGTTGAAAGATGTTGAATTCCAGGTCTACATCTGCATTATCGTGGTGGTGACTGCGGCCATCGTGACCTTCGGATTATGGAGCCACGATTTCGAGAATTTCTTCGGAGCCTTGCGATACGCGCTCTTCCAAGTGGTGTCGGTGCTTACCACGACCGGTTATGGCACGCAGGATTTCGATCGTTGGAATAATTTCGGCCGTGGCGTGCTCTTGCTGATCATGTTCGTGGGAGGGTGTGCCGGTAGCACAAGCGGTGGGATGAAGGTTATCCGGCACGTTATGTTCGTGAAAATTCTGCGGCATGAATTGGAGTTAACCTACCGGCCTCACGTGGTTCGCCCGTTGCGAATTGGCGATCAGATTATCGAAGATATCAATATTCGAAAACACATCCTGGTGTACGTGGGACTGGTGTCTGCCATTTTTGCCTTCAGTTGGTTGCTGCTGATCACCGTGGAACCCGATACGCAGTGGAATGCGCAACCCCAAGTTGTCGGGGCGGAAAACCAGCTAGATCATAAATTGCTGGATTGTGCCAGTGCGGTGATTGCTACGTTGCATAACGTTGGACCAGGCTTGGGGGTGGTAGGGCCAACCGCCAACTATGCCGGATTCTCGCCGTGGAGCAAGCTCTGGTTCGTGTTCTTGATGATGTTGGGGCGACTGGAGCTGTTCAGCATTTTGGTGCTGTTCATTCCCGCCTTCTGGCGAAAGCTCTAGCTATTTTTCCCGCCACCAGTCGCTGACGGGAAGTTGCAGTCGGGCTGCGGTGGATTCGATAGCGGCCCGGAAGCGTTTGGCGTCGAGCGGATAACCGGCCGTCGGCTTAAGCTGCGGCAGATGGGATTGCCAGAATTGATTGAAGGCGTGCATGAAACGCTCGCGCAAATACTTGGCGAGCATCGATGCCAGCGCCGTTGGTGGGAAGGTATCGCCTCGGACGCTGAAGTGAATGTTCCGCTGTGGCTGGCGAGAATTTCGATAGCTGCAGCGTGCATTGCTGATCGCCGTTTCTTGGAACCATTCCTCCGGTAGGGCGTCAGCGAGCAAGGGCAGGTAGTTCTTGCGACCTCCCTGCCGATCGCAATAGATCTCGGCGGGTTCGTCGTATTGCAGGTTTTCCGCCACGAGCTGTAGCGTGTTCTGGCTGAGCAAGAACCCTTTGGAATGCAGCGTCCCTAGTTGAGCGTTGAAGCTTCGCGCAGGCACGATCACGGCGCGCATGCCCAGTAAAGTGATCTGCGACTTTGCAAGTGCTCCATTGGCCAGTGCGGACAGGCGGTCCAACTCCCCTGCCTCAACTGGTGATTGGGGGGTGGGTAAGTTGTCGAGTCCCCTGTACCAGGGGGGAAGTGAATTGTCCAGTGGCAAGCTCGCCACCCTCTCAATCAACTCAGCCAGATTGCGGGGGCGGCAGCCGGTCAGCTGGAGCAGTGCCAGCAGGCCTACTTCCAGCGATTGCAGGCCCGTGCTGGGGCTGTAGAGCTGTTTGGAGTCCCCCAGGGGCAGGTGCTGGCAATTGGCCCGCCAGGGACGCGGCTTAAACGTGGACGAGAAGCACTCGAGGACCTCCGCTTCGCCCATAGCCACCGGCACGCGCCAGATCGTCGCGGCCATGGTTAAAGGGCCCAGATTGGGGCCATAACCCGCTTCATCGACACCTAAAATGACCTTATAGCCCACGTGAATTATGCCATTTCCGAGGAGGTTTGGATGGAATTATCCGCTCCACTGGGCCATACTGAGTACTCCAGTGCTGCGGGCAAATTTTAATTGAGTCGTCGAAGTTCGAGTTGCTAGATTCTATGATGCATACAATTGCAGATTCAGTAAGTCCCAGCGTCACCCGTGCCTGGTGTCGCGTCCTGACGGCATGCGTGGGCTTGATGATCGGTTGGGGGATGTTCGCAAACCTTCCTCCTTCATATAGCCAGGAAGCTGCGGTTCCAGCAGCTAGTCCGTCGCCCGAGGTGCGCAAGGCTATGATGGAAGCCAAGGCCCGCGCCGCCAGTGGTGGTAAACCTCCCAGTCAAGGGACGCCACCGAAGGGAGCCCCCAAACCTGATGGAAAGCCCGATTCGGACAAGCAGCCTGAGGGCGAGGCGAACAAGCCAGGAGGGGATGAAAACAAAAATGTGACGCGTCCCAGCGCGCCCCCGGAACCACCAGATCCCAAAGAGCTCGAGGTAGCGCTCGAAGACGGCCTGTTGCGGTTTCAGTTTCGCAATCAACCCTGGCCCGATGTCTTGCGATGGTACGCCACGGTCGCCAAGCTCTCGTTTGATTGGCAAGAGCTCCCCGGCGACTACATCAATCTGGCTACCCAGCGTCCGTATTCGTTGGAAGAGACGGGAGACATGATCAATCGAGCACTTCTGCTGCGCGGGTTTACGATGCTTGAGGATAGTGGCACGCTGTTGGTTGCTAAGGTCGAAGGGCTCAATCCGGCTTTGGTCCCACGCGTTCGTCCCAGTGAATTGGCTCAGGTTCCGCCGCATCAGTATGTGCGAACTTCCTTCACGCTCACCTGGTTGCTGGCTGAAGAGGTGCATGCGGAATTTGCATCTATGTTGAGCAAGAATGGAAAGCTGACGCCACTGGCATCCACCAACCGTCTGGAGGCTATCGATGCGGCGGCAAATCTCCGCGATATCAACGATATTTTGGAGCAAGAGCAATCGACCGTTGCGTTGGAGAACTTAGCCCGTGAGTTTGTCCTGGAGCACGCTCGCGCATTTTTCGTCAAAGAACAGCTCGAAGCCTTCCTGGGGATTTCGTCCGGCGCCTCCGGTGGCAGCAGTCGAGGGGGTGGTGATATGTCCCGCATGATGCAGCAGCAGATGCAACAGATGCAACAACAAATGCAGCAGCAGATGCAGCAAATGCAGCAAGCCTCGCGTGGTGGCAGCTCCGGCGGAGGTGGCGCGCCTAGTCGACCTCGTTCGGACGATGTCTATATCGTCGCCAATGATCGCAGCAACAGTGTGATTGTCCATGCCGAACCCAATAAGATGGCGATCATCGCCTCTTTCATCGCCCGCGTTGACGTGCGCAATGAGAATGCTGCCGATTACCAACGCATGCAAACTCGCATGAAAGTATTTCGCTTGAGCTCTCTTGGCCCCAGCGAACTGGTCTCTTCGCTGATTGCCATGGATGTGCTCGAACCCACCTCTCGGTTGCAGGTCGATGAGAACAATAATGCAATTATTGCGTATGCATCCATTGCCGACCAATACTTGATTCAACAGGTGATCGATCGCTTGGACGGATCGGGGCGTTCGTTCGAAGTGGTTCAGCTTCGGCGACTCGATGCCGAGTCGGTAGCGGGCAGCATCAAATTCTTGATGGGGGCCGAGGAGGAGGATTCGAGCAAAAATAGTAGTCGTCGGTCCTATTACTCCTACTACGACCCCTACTCGTCCCGCAATAGCAGCGACAAGAAGGAGGATAAGATGCGAGTTGGAGCCAATGTGCAGGACAATCAAGTCCTCCTATGGGCCAACCCCATCGAAATGGAAGAAGTGCAGAAGTTGCTGGTGAAACTCGGTGAATTGCCTCCCGAAGGCGGTCGCCAAAGTACGGTGCGAGTCGTGGATGCATCGCGACAGCCGGAGACGTTTGAGTACCTGCAACGTCTCAAAAAGGAGTGGAGTCGCATTTCACCGAATCCACTAGTAATCCCCGGCGAGCAGGAGTTCCAGGTTCCCGTAGAACAGACTCCCGTTGAAGAACAGGGGGCTGAAGCTGAGACGCCGGAGGAAGAACAGCCTAGCTCCGAGGATCAGGAGTCGGCTCCGACAGATGTTCGGGACACTGGGCCAACCATCTCCGTTACTTAATGCTGCCTGCATCTTCAACAGAAGTAGCAAGCTTATGTCTCACTGACACCGAATCTCAATTCGTTGTGCGAATAATGGCTGAGCTAGTCATGAGTAGCGGATGCAGGAGGAGGTTCTGAGGTGTAGCTAATCGCAAATTGACTGCTCCTGCTGGGCCAGCCAAGTGGGGCGACGAAAGGGCATTCGAGTCGATTTGCACAATTCGCCAGCCCGCCTTGGAGATTTTCAGAGCAAAGAGTGGTTGGCTTAATTCTGCCACTGCAGCTACTCGAGTAGCGTAAAATAATCCGCAGCTTGGATATCCCCGGAGGCCGAGGGGTAGTGGATCGTTCGATCATCTTCGGGAGGTGCTTGGCCTCCATCATCTGTCCCATTCGCTCCGACGCTGTAGAGTAGATATCCGTCCACTGTGCGCACATAGCGCAGCGCACCCTGCTGAGCATCAAATGGATCGATGGGCAGTCTTTCTAGGTGAACGGGAACGAGCTCAGTCGCCTCCCTTGGCCATTGCCGATGTTCGAAGTAATAATCTTGAAGTGCAAACTCCATGGCCAGTAATCGAAGGCCTGCCTGGTCAAAGGGCAAGATGTCGCGCAGGTATCCAGTGCTGAGGTATATTGAATTTCCGGCAGCCTCGTAAATGAATAATTGTAGCCGAGCGTGCCAGCCGCCCGTTGCCAAAGTCCATGCACGGTCGCGATCCTGGACGGTAGTGAACTCTTCCAGTTGATTGCTCATCGTAGCCAGGTTGTGAGCTAGGGATCGACTGAGTTGCTGTGGGAAGAGATGTCGGTGTTCGTAGAGTTGAACACTGCCAATGGAAGTGCAGGAAATCCCTACTAAGTAATCAATCAGCAATCCTCCATGCCGCACGCTAACTCCCAAGCGGCAAGCGTCTAAAAAACTTGTGCTAGCCTTGTCCCATTCTCCCGCGTCGAGGGAGCACCTGCCGCTGGCAACCAACGCTCTAGATGCGGAGCGAAAATTGCTGGCAGCATCGAGCCAGGAAAGATCGTTGTTCGTGTAGTCCACGGGAACTCGGCAGGGACTCTGCAGTAAGTCATGCAATTGCGTTAAGGTAGGTTCAATGGATTGAATGGAAGGGACCAGTTTGGCAAGTGAGGCGGTTTCCCAATCGGAACGCAGTTGCGAAAAATCCGATTGTTCGATCACTGCCCCAGCTTCTCCAATACTCTGATACGCGTTGTACTCGAGCGGCTGGAGTTTTGCGACTCCGGATGGTTTCAGGAATTGCCACTCGACGACAATCAAGGTGGCGAGCATTGTGAACGTTGTTGCACCAGGAATTATTCGCCTAACAACTCGTTGGCTCAGTTGTTGTGGTCGGTGTGTTCTGGCGCGTAGGGGGCGATTCGCTGAGAGGAGCAGGAGAAGCGATGCGTATCGCGACGCAGTGAAAACAAGAGGGCAGATAAGCAGCCAGCAAATGGCAGCATAGGGCTGATCCTCAGAGGTAGTGAGGATATCCAAGGAGGATTCCGGTGGCCAACCCATAAATTGGCTCAACAGCGAGGGAATCAACCAGTCGAATGCTAGGAGCGGCAGTGCGAGCAGAATAGCACCTGCTAGCGACAATAGGCCTATTAGGGCTCGTCCTTTGAGGCCACCTGATTTTGACGCAAAACGTTTGGGCGCAGAAGCGGTGCCCAGCAGCACACAACCTCCCATGCAGAGTCCTATCACCACTACCGACGTCCAGGCGGCCCCGTTTAGTAGGGGCATGTGTATTCCGATGGTCATTCCAAAGGCCACCATCCCCGACGCAATCATGAGAGTTGCTATGGAGAATTTGGCGTCGAATGCCGTCGCTGGGACACTTGTCTCCGCCGTCCTATCAACACCTGGAACCGTTCGACCTCTGAAATTTCGACCTCTGAAATAAGGTAGCCAGCGACTTACTTGAAGTCCCAAGAGGATGGTCAGAGACTGGAGCCCAAGTATCGCGAAGGGTTCCATGGCGCCGGCCAATAGTAAGGGCGACATCGTACCCACAACTACCAATGCCCGAGCAAGCCAGTGTCTTGAGGAGCGACTTGCCCAAACGGCAATCGCGCCGTTGGTTGCAAACGCAGACACGGCAATCAGGACTACTAAGAGTAGGACGTGCGAGGCTGAAGCTGGTGTCATGAGCAGTGAGCGATTCAATGGACGCCCTGGCAAGATGCCAAAATACCGCTTGCGGAGTTTCGGCTGCCTGAAGGATGGTGTAAGTTGACAATCTCGAGCGATCTAAGCTTAGCGAAAATTCTGGCCATTGTGTTGTTGAAAAGGGCGATTGTTGTGCCGCTACTGTGTCTGGACTTGCATCGCATCCGATGTTTGACGTTCGTCGTCCTGGGGGGAGCGATCTGCCCCGTCAACCCACCGGCCGAAGCGGCCGAAGCGCGAGTGACTCGCGGAGTGCAGGTGTTGTACACCTTTGATCAAGCGGCCGGTGTTGATCATACGAAGGATGTGGTACGGGATCTCGCAGGCGTGGCGAGCCCCATCGACCTCAAGATTGAGAACCCGAATTCCGTCCGATGGTCCAGTGGCGGTCTGACAATTGTGAAAGGAACGACGCTCCGTTCGATCGGCTCGACGCAGCGGCTCGCCGATTCACTCGTAAACTCAGGGAGCCTAACGCTGGAAGCTTGGATAACGCCAGCGAATGATCGGCAGAAGGGGCCCGCCCGGATCGTCAGCATGTCTACCGATGCGAATCAACGCAATCTTACCTTGGGGCAAGACCAGAATCGATACGAGGTTCGGTTGCGCTCAAGCACCACTAGCAGCAATGGAATTCCATCGCTTGTGGGACTTGGAGGCTCTGCACTCAACAAGCGAACTCACGTTGTGTACACGTTGAGTAAGCAGGGTCAGGCGAAACTCTATGTTAATGGTGAGCAGGAGGCATCGAAGCGGTTGGGCGGCAATATTTCGAACTGGAACGGCAATTTTCCACTGCTACTTGCCAACGAGGCCAACGGCAATCGCCCTTGGTTAGGCGAGCTGCATCTGGTGGCCATTTACCAACGAGCACTTTCCGTACAGGAAATTCGTCAAAACTTCCAAGCGGATGGCGGTAAGTTGGACCCTGAGTTGCTTGCCATGGAATTGGAAAGCCAGCGACCTGCGGTCGATCCGCGGACTCGGGATTTTGAAGTCCATATTGCTCCGCTCCTGTCCAAGCATTGCCTCGATTGCCATGGTACGACTACTAAAGAGGGTGGACTCGATCTCTCGCTGAGGGCGGCGGCGATGGCCGGTGGAGAAAGCGGCAACACGATCGTTCCGGGGAAACCCGAGGAAAGTCTACTGTGGGAACAGGTTGCTGCCGGTGATATGCCGCCAGAGGGCGAGCCCTTGGCCGATGCTGAGAAGCAACTGCTACGCAAGTGGCTCAGTGAGGGTGCCATCTGGTCAGGTGAAATGATTGATCAGGCACTCTACGCCAAAGCTGGCTCCAAGGTTGATGTTTTTGTTCAACGCTTGACGGTCGATGAGTACATCGAAACGGTTCGAGCCGCAGTAGGTATCGATATTGAGGCGGAAGCGCGTCGCATGCTCCCACGCGATCTACGAGCGGATGGCTTCACGAACACGGCGTACAACCTCAATGTAGATTTGAAGCATGTTGAGGCCTACGCCCAGCTTGCCAATCTGATTGTCGACCGCCTCGATATTCCAAAGTTTGCAAGTCGATTTACCAAGAAGCAAACTCTGAATACGGACGCCAGCGCTCGCGATTTCGTCGAATCAATGGGCGAGTGGCTGTTGCGCGGACCGCTGACCAAACGCGAAGAGGTGTTGTACAGCGGTATTGGCACCACGGTCGCAAGTGCGGGTGGATCCTTTGAAGAGGGCGTCGCCCTGATGATTGAGGCGATGCTGCAGTCGCCGCGTTTCATCTACCGCATCGAGGATCAGCGTGGAGAGGAACGCATCGGCGAATATGAAATGGCTTCGAGACTGAGTTACATTATCTGGGGTGGGCCGCCTGATCCGAATTTAATGCAGGCCGCTAGCTCGGGGCAGTTGGGCAGTCGTCAGCAAATTCAAAAGCAGGCCGAACGCATGTTGACGGATCCTCGCGCTGTGCGACGTTCAGAGCTCTTTGTGTCAAATTGGTTGGATGTAGATCGACTGGCGAATATGCAGCCCGATGCGGAGCGTTTTCCGCAGTGGAACGCTGAGCTGGCGGCTGACATGCGGGCCGAATCCCTAGCCTTTTTTCGGGAGATTGTCTGGACACAGAAACGTCCCCTCTCGGATCTTTTCAATGCGAAGGTCACCTTTGCCACACCTCGCCTAGCAGAGCTCTACGGATTGGAGCCGAAGGGGGCTGGCTTGCAGCGTTACGATGTTTCTGATGTCCCATCGCGAGGAGGATTGTTGACGCAAGGAAGTCTTCTGACGATTGGCGGGGATGGCGCATCCATGGTGACTCGCGGCTTGTTCGTACTGAACGATGTGTTGCGCGGCGCGGTGGGGGAGCCTCCGCCTGGACTCGATTTGACGCCGGTTCCTTCGCGTCCCGGATTGTCGCAACGGACCGTCGCTGAAATGCGCATTGCTGCCGATTCCTGTGGCGGCTGCCATACCAAGTTTGAACCACTCGCATTCGGTTTGGAGCAGTTCGATGGGATCGGCGCACGCCACGAGAGTGACGAGTACGGCAATGCGCTGCGCGAGGATGGAGAAGTTCTGTTTCCTGGGAACGCCAAGGCCGTCAAGTACAAGTCTTCCGCCGAATTGATGGATTTGCTGGCAACGAGTGAACGCGTTCGGGAGACAGTCACCTGGAAGGTTGCCCAGTTTGCGATTGGGCGCCCCTTGGTGGCCAGCGATGCTCAGCAAATTCGAGAGATTCATCAAGAGAGCCAACGCAACGGAGGCACCTACCAAAGCCTGATGACCGCTATTGTTTCCAGCGAACTTGTCATGCGGCAACGGTCGCAATTATCGGCCATCGACTAGGACGGTCCCTATTGGCGGAAGGGATATCGCCGTCCAGCCGAAGTGCTTTCCACCGGTCAGTCCGAGAATCAATCTTCGAATAAGAATAAGAGGTCTCTTGATGAGAAATCCTGCCATCAATCGTCGAACCATGTTGCGGAGTATCGGTGCCGCCACGATCGGACTACCGCTTCTCGAAGAGATGATGACCAGCAAAGCGTTCGGCGCGGAACCGGCCCAGGTGCCCGTTCGCGCTTTCAATGTTTTCTTTGGACTGGGCATTCCGGCTCCGCTACAAACGGAAGGTTTTGAGGGAGTCCTCGAGCCGCTTCAGTCGCTGAGCGACAAGTTGCTCATCATGCGCAACGTCGACCAAATTCGGTGCGACGAAAAGGGGAGCAACGCTCACTACGATGGCGCATCTGGAGCATTCACTGCTACACCGCCCGATGGCGAAGCGAGGGCCGGTGGTGCCTCGATCGACCAAGTTATTCGCCGAGCTCATTACCCACAGGGGCTTCCCCAAGGGATGGTGCCCACGTTACTGGCTGGTACATTCTTCCGCCGAAGCCGAGTGGGACGCTACGTGCACAGCTACAACAAGGATGGAACCGTAGCGGCGACGATCCAAGAGAAGCCTCGCGATCTGTTCGAAAGAGTGTTTGGGGCGGTTTCTGATGGAGGGGGGGATCAAGATGTGCGTGCTCGACTCCGGCACAGCGTGCTCGATTCTGTGGTGCAGGATTTTCAATTCTACACCGGCCCTAACTCTCCACTGGGAGCCGCCTCGAAGGCCCGAGTGATCGACCATCTGGATCGAATCCGCGAGTTTGAGCAGCGGGCCTTTTCGTTAAAGAAGCTTGGTCCCAACGTTCCCTTGTTGCCGCCTCAATCTCAGATTCCTCACGGAGGACCAGCGGATCCTGGGGGAGAGGGGATTGATATGAACATTGACGATCTTAGCACGGAGTGGAGACTGCAGGCCGACCTGTATGCACTGGCCGTGAAGATGGATCGAGCCCGCTTCGGCGCCTTGACCTTCCTTGCTGCTGGCGAGCGATTGCGCCTAAGGGGAGACTATCAATACAACGGACGTGCTGTGTATGCGTTCAACGACGAACGGGAACTTGGGAAGTCGGGATCGGGAGGCTGCAGTCACGAATGGTGGCATCAGTTCAACGAAAAGAAGCAGAATGAGCAGTTGCGAGCGCATGCCCACATGAAGATGCGCGAGATAGCCTACTTCCTGCATCGCTTGGACGAGGAGGATTGCATGGAAGCCAATGGACGCACCATCCTAGAAAACTCACTGATCACGATTTCGACGGAGTCGGGTGACGGACGCCACAATGATGTTAAACGTGAACTGTCGGGAGTTTTTCACGCTATCACAGGAGCCAATGGTCGTTTTAAGACGGGCCAGATCATGGACGTTGGTGCTGAGGGAATCGATGTCTACAACACAATGCTCAGCGCGTTCGACACCCAAGATCGGATTGGGCCCAACGATCGCGAAGGAAAGGAAATCGATTCCATCCGAGCCTAACTACCGCTTTCGCAAGCTGTGAATAACGACAACTCGATGTCTGCGATTTCGACTGCATCCACCGGGGCATCGGTCAGACGGCCAAAACTGGCTGTTGGATTTGGACAATTAGACCGTTTGCTACGGCAATGCTGCTCACCAGATCAGCCAGTGGCAAGTAGTTGAAGCCGAGTCTGTGATGCATATTCGATGCGGGAGCAGTGACAGCAGAGTTCACTGAGGTTCACAAAGTCAAGTTGTAGCGTTAGCGGAGCGCAAAGTAGGCTCGCAGTCGCATAATGGTGGAGATCGTAGCTAACACGACGGTTGCCACGATCATTACCCAGCGAATCATTGCTTGATCGCGGGAAACTGCTTCGCCAGAAATCCAATATAAGATGGGCATGGCGAAGATTGCTAACCATGCCCACAATTCCGCAGTTTGCCAGACCGCTTGGAAACTGAAAGTTTCCAGCGTGTCGTCGGGCTCATCGCTGTCAGCTGGTTGATGCTTGCTGTCGGGCATGGAATACCTCACTCGGTCACCGCTGCTGCCGGGATCGCTGTTGGGATGGGAACCACTGACTTGATTTTAGTCCAGTGTACACGTGTTCTGAACTCGGTGTACTTCGCATAGTAACCTTGCAGCCATAGCAGGTTATCATCACATGCGTATGGACGAATTTGGTCGCCGGCATGCCCCTTGGCAATCGGCGTAAAACTCCAAGATTCATTCGCCGAGGATTTATTGCCCTCGAACAAGCGATAGCCATTCAAGGCTTGTTTCGCATCGTGCGGCTGACAGTTGCAAGAGAGAAAGACGCGGTTCGGATCTCGAGCATCGAGCACAATGCCACCTGCATAATGGTTTTCGGGTTCGTAGAGATGGGACCCAGCAAAAGCCAAAAACTGGACTTTCCACAGTCCGCCATTCCATAGCGCATGATAGTAGCGAAGGTCACGACCTATTGGGCCATCGTGGCTGACCACGAATACGCCCGCTAAGATTCCTTGGGCATACCGCTTGATATCCCAGACCCACGCGCGGTGCTCACTGCCATCAAACACTCGAGTGCCAGCCTCCGGCGATATCGCGTTACTGCTGACCAAGTCCGCGACCGAAGTTCCATCAGAGTGGTGGAGCTTTCCAGCTTCATAGTAAAGATGATAGATACTTGTACTGAAGTCGCGTGGATGGGCCTCGGTATAGAAAAAATCAATTCGTTGTTGGTTATCACAACAGTATTTTAAGTAGGGGCGCGTGCGTCCATCTCCGGTTCGCATTAGCAATCGCGGCTCGCTCCAGGTTTCCCCGTTGTCGTCCGAAAACGAAAAAGTGGGGTTGAAGTTCAGCCCGCGAAAGCAGTTGTAAATGCGTCCGCCTTCCTTTTCAAGTTGGAATAAATTGCTGTAGGTGACCGTCGCCTCAACCGGATTGTGTTGCTCTTCGGACCAAGCCATTTCTCCGGTCGTCTCGTTGAGCAGACCGAATCGCGAGCACCAGAAATGGTCGCGGCTGTGGCGGGCATAGGCGGCTAAGAATCTGCCGTCCTGCAATTGCAGCAAAGAAGGGGTGTTGTGGTCGTCAACCTCCGTATCGGTACTCAATTTTGTTGAATTTTCCACTCGATCTGCTTGCACAGACACGACATCCACTCGCGTGTAGCCTGTGGTGTCCACACTGCCCACGATTAGCCAGTTGTCGACCCTCAAGGCTCGCGGATCGCTGAACCAGCACCAAGCACTGTTCGTGCGCAGCCTGCTGGTGATCCGTCCATAAGCCAACCAGGCCACAATAATTGGGAGACTGGCCAGGGCGGCGATCCAAGCTGCACGTATCAACCAGCGTGTCATGTGCGCTCCTCAACTGCAGGGCTGTGGATCGACTTTCGTGGTGGCACCAACGCTCTCGACCTCGCCAAGATCATCGTCCACGGCAAGGGGCGAACGACATGTTCGATCTCAAAATACCGGCTCACCATGCGTTGAATGTCCCTAGCGCTGAAGTTTTGCAAATGTCCCGGCGTATTGCCCAGCACGCTCCAGTACTTACCTCGCAGCATATTCAACACTCGCCACAGCGGCTCGCGAGGGACGCTGATCAGCACCCGTCCCGCAGCAATTCGTTGGACCTCTCGCAGCGCCGCATCCACGTCCTCGAGGTGCTCGAGTACTTCGCAGGCAATCACCAGTTCCTGGCTCGCGTCGTCTACCGGAATCTGGTAGGCGGAGGCTACGGCAAAGTGAAAATCTGGGCACCGGACTCGCGCTTGCTGTACCTCTACCGAGCCTATATCGATGCCAATATATTGGATCTTTAGTGGGGGCGTGTTGGTACCGAATTCATGGTGACGGAATAACTGCTCCGCCAATTCGCCCGCACCGCAGCCAACCTCAAGTACGTTTTGGAAGTCAATTTCCTGCAGTAGCTTATTGGCAGAGCCCAGAAAACGGTGCATCAGAAACCGATGCATCGGATTCCGCGAAGCGTATTTATCGAAGTGGTTGCCGGTGACCACACTTCCACAGCCAGGGACATGCTTCACATCATCACCTTACTCTAAAACTTTGCTGGGAATTGATTGGTGGTCGTGTCGATTACCCAAGTTGCTATGGACTTGAGTGTCGACGTTGTAGCTGATGTTGTGAATTGAGCCATCGCACAAGGCCATGATTGTGACTGAGGAATGCGCGGATCCGAAGTTGTACCCTTCGACGTCCATGGCGTGGCCATGGCGAGTTTTCCAATCGGACAGCGGCTCAAATCCTGACAGGCTGCTGGAACCGGTGTAACGAATCAGATCGCGTTCATCGCCACTGTAGGCGCTTTCATTGTCGCCGAAGTCGCTGCCGGTGTGGTAGGCAGCGCGTGGCACCTGTTTTTCGCCAAGCAAGTAGGTGTTGCTGAGTCCATCGCGAATCTCACTCAATTTCATCTTGCTACGTTGAAAGCAAACGCCGGTGTTGGCGCGCATCTCGGGCCAAGGAAAAGACTTTGCCGCGTCAAGTGAATCCGGCCCCGTTCCGTAACGGACTGGGATCGATCCGCCGTTCATCGCGTAATCGTTCCGAGCCAAATTCGCCTCTGGCGCATACAGAATGGGCACCCAGGAGTGGTCATTGGCGAGTGGTTCCGCCGAACGTCTCGAGGGGCAGTGTAGTACAGCCAACGGCGTTTGCAGTCGCCGCGAGTTTTCTTCTGCATCCGACGGGGCGGTACCACCCATATCGTGCAGCGATTGCTGTTCGAGATAGGGTAACGTCTGGTAGATCCAACCTCCGGGCTGAGACGGTCCGACGCCCAATCCCGGCAAACCGGCCCAATGGATCCCCCAGCCTCCGGATGGCAGGTGCTTGTGCGTATTTTCTAGATTGAGTACTGCCAAGCTCAATTGTTTGGTGTTGTTCGAACATTGCATTCGCCGAGCCGCCTCCCGCGCCATCTGCACCGCCGGGAGCAGTAGGCCAACTAGCAAGCCAATGATCGAAATGACTACCAAGAGCTCCACCAAAGTGAAACCTTGATTCTGCGTTTTGTTCTCAGGGTAGGCAGTCATATTCTATCCCTCTCCCATGTTTGCGGTTCTTCTATTTCGAATACGTGAATCGAGTAGCCGATGGCAGTTGTAGGAGAAATGGAGTGGAAACAATCCAAATCTCCTGGCTCGAACCCTTGGGCGCGAAAACCGTGAAGTAGGTTTTCGCTGATCGCGTAATAACCCTTGGGTAGCGTGTTGCGATCGAGCATTTTCGGTAGTAGTTTCGCATCCTTTATCCCGCATAGTTCAGGGGCGGTACTCGTATACAGTGCGTAGTACAAGGGCTGCTGATCCAGGTGTTCCTGTTGCCAACGTCGCAAGTAGTAGAGGTCCTGTCCTCAATCGATATTGCTGCTGAGGAGCCACGCACCGCCATTTCGAGGTCCGCCAGCAAGCTCATTAAAATAACTGAGCCAGTGTGGTCCATGCCAGAAGAGACTGGTGGCTTGCAGGAGCAACAGAACTCTGCAAACAGCACCGAGTCCTCGAAACGCTCCCACTCGCGAAATCCACACGAACAGAAACGGGTAGGCTGGCAGGACGTATCGCAAATGTCGATTGAAACCGGTTTCACTGCTGACAAACAACACAATTGCAACCAGAGGTAGCGCAATAATAAGTTTGTCTAGCCAGTGGGGAAACCCCTTTGGAGCCGTTTGAGAATCGACCGGCTGTCTAGACAAGGCAAGGGTAAGGCATGCTAGAACTAGAAGCACGCATACCGAGACAGGCGTCTTGCACAACCAGGCGACCGCATAGTAATACCACCACCCGCCTTCCTTCCAAGTTCCAGCCAGATAGGATCTCGAACCGAATGGATTTTCGAAGCTGAGCTTTTGCAGGTCGATACCCTGTAGTAGCACAGATGGTAGAGGAGAGGGGATCGAACCTACCCAAGAACGCGAGAATCGATTGTCAATTCCTAGTTCGCCCGAAGCCATACCTTGACTGTGCAGTGGGATTGATCCGAGAGGCAAGTAGACTTGATCAAAGGCATACGTGCCATTGACAACGCAGCAGCACAGGACAAAAGCGACTAAGGCTTGTGAAGCATCTACCAATAGGGTGCGATGAGAGGGGTAGGAATGCCAATATTTTGCGACCCAAATTGTCGCGTAGCATGGAAATACAAAGGGTATCCACGTGATCTTCCAACTCAGGAGAAGACCGGTACAAGCACCTAAGAGTACGGCATTACTCCACGACGACTGGACAATCCAGTTGCGAAGCACCCAAAATGCAAGCAGGGCGATCACTGCGGCACCAATATCGGGACTCATCAAGGCTGAGTTGGATAGAACCATGGGCGATAGAGTCCACATCCAGGTCACCAACGTCCGCGCCCGAGCGCCATACAGTCTGTTTGCCCATTTCCGCGACAACACGAGTCCAAGGCTTGCAAGAAGTAGATTGGGAATTCTCGCAATGAAAAAGTACAACTGGGTGCGAGAGGCATTCATTTCAAGAAATTGATTGCCTAGGTAAAACTCGTCGCGGGCATAGACATCCTGTGTAGTGTGGCCCCACTCAAGTTTGGGCGACAATAAGTAGACTGGCAAAGTGGATAGGAGCCGAGGTAAGGGAGGATTCACTGCGAATGGTTCGAACTGCCCAGTCTTCCAATGGGATAGTCCGGCCCCCATGAATCCGACTTCGTCATATGTAGGACTTTGCGCCCACGCTTGCCAAAGTCCGCACGTAAGAATCACCAATCCTGCTAAGAAAGGGCTGTTTCCCAGGTTGCTAAGGTGCATCAGATTGATCGCTCTTGAGTTTTCACTGCCACTTCTTTCTCAGATTGATTGCAAGCAGTGCTGCCAAGCCAATGCCTGTACCGACGGCGACGTACCAAATCATTGGGCTCGTTCTATCACCCTCATATTCAGGTAATCCGTAATGCGCCAATGTAAATTCTTCGATAGGTAGCTTTTCTTTGGATAGTTTATTGAATTGGTATTTAAAAACCGTTTGCCCATCGTCCACAGTTTTGAGGGAACAACGCTTGGGAATGATCCTCCAGACGTCAGCGGTCTTTGCGTTGTCGTATTCATAGACTAGCTTGGAAATAGGCAAGCCTCCGTTTTGGTCGTTCATCGCAAGTCCTGCTTCAACCACACGGTAAGCGTTCTTGGGGTCTAATTCCACAAACAGCTTATCAAAATGGTGCTTTCCAATTTCACGTTTACGGTGGAGCACGAATTTCGCGGTGCTCTCGCTCTCCGCCCAGTCGTCAATTACGAACTCTTTTGAATCAACAGCATCGGCGAGCCCGATTTCAATATGCGCACCGAAGGCAATTTGGATGATGTTCTGGTGAGTCGATAGCAGTGGACTGCCATTGCTAACTCGTAGACTTTGGAAAGTTGCCACCGTTGCGGTGAAACTTCAGTTAATCCGAATTCATAGTCAGGCGTTCGAAGTGCCACGTCCCGTTGGTTACCTTCTTTGGTTCGAGTGGCAGTTTGAGACTTTGCCAACTTACCTTGAATTGCAAAGGTAACCTCATCGGGTGGAGATGTACCTTCGCTAATCTGAAAGCTGCCATTGACTCCACTCAGTTGCATAGATGCGTTCCTCCAGGCATCTATGACATGCTTCGGCGGTGTTTGCGCCACCGTACTAGCACTCGCAAGATTGAGAATCATCAGCACCGCGAACAGGCGTAACATGCGAGTATGCCTCTCCAAAGGGATGTTGTGCCATTAGTTGATGTGTGTTGTAAAAGTTCGACGTCGAGTCCGAGTTCCATTTGCACGATGGCCAGTCTCACCGATCGGAACTAAGAATTGCACCCAATCATTGTCTTAGCTCAAATTCAAGTCGCTATTTATTCTTTGGCCTCCGCCGAATCTCGTTCTCGCTTCAGCAGCAAAGCTTTCAACGCGACTGCTTCTTCTACGCTAATTTCATGAATCTCAACGGAGTATCCTACGCGATGCTCAGGCTCTCGTTCGTTTAAGTAGGTTGCACTCATAGAGCCGTAGCGATGCTCTCTGCCGACTGTCACAATGGCGCTGACCGCATATCTTCCAGGTGCTGGGCCGCGAAGTCCATTTGGGTCGTTCGCAGATGGGATACCTTCAAGGAAAGGGGGAGGCGGAGCTTTCTCGTCTATTCCGTATAGCCCAACGTCGTAAAGGGACTGAAGCGCTACGTAGTCCAGGGGTTGCTCTGGATGCGTCTCGATCCACTCGCGGAGATAGTGCAGGTCTTGCCCCCAATCTACGTTGCTTGACTCGAGCCACTGCTTTCCGCGCGATGGACCACCTGCAAGCTCATTGAAATAGGACAGCATATGTGGAGCATGCCACAGAACGCTTATTAGTTGCAAGCCAATTAGCAAACGCAGCACGTGTGTGGTGAGGTGTAAGCTAGCAAGCACAGATATTAACATGAGGACAAAGGGATAGGCTGGCAGCATATACCGCAAATGGCGGTTGAATCCGAGCTGCGCGCTTACCAGTAGAAAGCAGACCGTCGCTGGGACAATCAAGAATGTTAACGCAAGACGCAGATTTAATTCTTGTCCATGTGTCCATACAGGATTTCGCCCCGTACGGACCCGCATCGCGGCAATCGAAGCAACTAGCAAGATGGGGAAAGTAAACGGTTCTTTGAGCAGAGTTCCGACCAAATAATAGAGTGGCCAACCACGCTCTTGCCATTTGCCTGCAAAGTAAGATTGCGGGAGGGAATCTCCCTCCATTGCAGTTTTTTGTTGATCGATACCGAAGACAAGGTAGTAAGGTAAGGGGACAGGTAGTTTGCCAATTGCCGAGTGCTCAAACCGATTCTCCTGCCGCAATTGCTTCTGGCCATCGGAACTGAGGACTATATCGGTAGTCGTTAGGCTCTCGCTAGTAAACGCGAATTTCTCCAAGGGGACGAACAGTCGGTCAAAATCGTAAGTCCAGCAAATGGTCAAACAGGCCGCAATGCTTCCCAATGCAAGTTGCGGTCCCAGTTGCTTTGCGACCAAGAGTGGCGTTCGAGAGAAGAGTAGGACAACGAAGAGCAGCGAACCGACTGTTGCAGGTAGTAGGACCAATAGAGACGATTTAGCCGAAACGGCCAGTCCGCTTAAGATTCCCCAGAGCAGCACTGCACCTAGGTTAGGCGTGGTGACGAAGTGATAGAGTGCCCGCATGCTAACCGCGAACAGCATGGCAGCGGCCGCATCAGGAGAGAGTAGAGCGCCATGGCCGAGTATTATCGGCGAGAAGCCCACCAGGGCGAGCGCCACCAACCCAGCTCGATTGCCTGCAATTTCTATTGCCCAAGCGAAACAATTCCACATTCCCCAAAGGACGATTGCAATGCATGGGAGTCGACTGAGGAAAAACAAGAGTTGGATTCGATCGACATTGGATTGCAGCAAGAGCTCTCCCAAGACGAATTCGGGTCTTAAGCCGATTTCACCGTGTGCTGGCCAATTCATTTCCTGAGAAATGAGCATCGCAGGCAGTGCTGCTGCTTTGCGGATCAGAGGTGGATTCACGCAGTAGGGTGCGTACTCGCCAAACTTCCAATTGATCATCCCACTTGCCAGATGCCCCGGTTCATCGATCGTAGGGCTGGAGCGGTAGGCGGCAATAAGCAGCAGGCATGCTGGTAGACACATGACAATGCCTCCGATAATGCGAATGCTCATGGCTGCTCTGCAACGATCTCAAGAGTCGCCAATTCCAATGGCTTGGAAGGATCACCGATCTTGATTGTCTGTGATTGAGTTATGGAAGCGACATCAAACTGAATGTATGAGTATTCACTCTCTCGCACCATTGTCCATTTCAGTTCCTCGGGGGCGTCGATGATCTCCAGTTGCTCCCCCTGTGCGACAGAGCAGGCCACCGTCCGGGTGGATGAGCGATCGCCTTTTCTAACGAATACCTTGGTCGGCGAAATGCTGACAATAGCCTTTGCGTACGAATGCAGGAGAGGGATTTTTAGAGGTTCATACTCGGGATTTACGGGGATGACTTCGATGTAGTCATCGGTTTGTTCGCTGGAATTAGGAACCAAATACTTGACATGGATAACTGCCCGTTTGGTCAATCCCTTACCGAGCTCCATCGTGTCGGCGCTGCGTTCAATTCTCGCGGTAACTCGATCCGTATTGGAAACCTTGACAGAATCAATTTCGATTCCACTCGGGGTAATGCCATCGAATAGTTCGATCTTTCCCTCCACAGCCTCGCCAGGATAAGCTTGGCGAAACCAAATTTCCGACGGTTCAGCTCGCCACATACCTTCGATGAAAACGGACGTCTGCTCATGTTCCATCAATTCATCACCGGAGTTGTTCGCTCCTGAAACGTATATTGAATAACTCCGTTGCCCAGTAGCGTTTATCGTTGCAACCTCCAGCAAAAGAGATCTAACTTCGCTCTTTGCTAACGTAAAGGGGAGCGTGAACGGCTTGCCTTGTGAGTCCGTGATCTTCATGCATCCGCATGATCCACTGATGCTGTAGATTTCAAAATGTCCATCTGAGGCATTGCTCAACTCGAACGCTGCCGTTACTGTTTCGCCCTCTCGAACCCGTTCTTTCGACTGGGAAATGAGTTGGATATTTAGATCTGACTTGCTATGTCGTGACTGAAGCACGTATCCCGCAACCGCTCCGAATACGCAGCAAGCAAAAATCCACATCAGTCTTATTCGCATCCTAACACCTGCATCCACTCGTCTATCGATTAAACTTGCGATAACACACGATACCGATGACCAGAAGTACTCCGCAGCCTGCAATTGTCAGAGTTATCCATGTTCGGTCGCTACCGGTGTGAGCATCGAGATCGGGACGCGGAACGTCCGCAATCGAGAGGATCTCTCTGATGGGCTGGTTGTCGGGGCCCCATAAAAATGCCCGACGATTCTCACCATCAATTCGATCAAAATTGACTATAGCGTTTTCGGGAAAGACAAAGTTCAGGGCGGTGCTGGGAAGCGATTTGTTCAGTGTAAGCTTGCTTGCTTTCATTGAAACCTTGGATGAAATTTCGGAACTGGAATCTGGGAAGCGGACCGTGAATTCCGACTCCATTGGGAAGTAGCACGCGTTCTCCAGTTCCCTGAACTCGACGATGTTGTACTCATACTCTCCGAGCGGTCGGTTTAGCTTGGTATCCTTGGGGACATGGAGGCGCAATTTGCGGATTAGGTAGCCGACACTTGCATCCAGAAATACTTCATATCTACAATTCCGATAGTACTTGTTGTTACGCGTGTGTGGATGGATGATATCGAGCTTTTGAAGTTTGACTCCGTTAACATCCTCCTCGCCTTTGTAGGAACACTTGGGGCTTGCTGTTACTAATTCTCGTAGCGATCGACGCTCGTCTTCAGGACCCGCCTCCAACTCGAAAAGAGCAAAGTAGGCGGCAACGTTGAAGGAGACTGGAGGCAATTTGGCGCTCCGTCGCTCTTTACGCGCACGAACCATTCCCTGTTGCCCAGGGTCCGCAAGCCGTTTGGACTGTGCTGTATCCCAGTTCTGAAGCACATAGAGAAACTCGTGGTCTTCATACAGATCACCGATGTTGATCGCATTTCCCTCTTCATCGCGCGTTGGTAGCTGCATCACCCGATACCGTTGCCGCTGCCGGTTTAGTTCTTTGGACCAGCGAACCTCCCATAAGTCATCCTTAACACTCTTGCCTTCATTGATCGTCTCTGTCACGTTGATCATTGCGTCGAGTCGGGCAATGGATTGCACACAACTTTCATGGCGGTCGAGCAGATCGTCAATCTGGCCATCGGCGGAGCATCTGCTAGAAAGCAGCGCAATCAATGACATGCTTAGAATGTATCGCAAATGCATTTTGTAACTTCCAGTAAATTAGGGGATTGGGACTGCAGTTACAGTCCCAATCGAGACTGTACAACCAAAATCGTTAGCACGCGTTTGGCGGAGTAGGACAGGTGCATACCCGGAATTGATTGGCGGTGCACTTACCGCTGCACGTTTTACTTGAGCAGGTGGACCATGGGTCCGAAACACACGTTTTGCCCGGTGTGGTGTCGCCCACAGTGCAGCCTCCTCCTGCTGGGCAATTGCCAGTAACGCAGTTCGAACAGCTACCTCCAATTGAGTTTGGGTCGCAGATTTGATACCAGCTTCCCGCTAAAACGGCGCTTCCCAAGAACAGGGATACCGCGATCGTTGGGAGTACAAGACGAAAATTTACCATAGGATGATCCTTCTAATACAACTCGGGGCTTGGAAACGTAGGCCTTATCAATGACTCACTTCTATGGGCTCATGTTATTACCTCCTTTTGGTAATCGGGCTGGCCTGGAGCGAATTCGAACTGGAGCGAGGGCTGCGGGTTGTGTTCACTAGCAGCAACCGGCGAAACGAAACGCTATCTGCAACGATTCCTGCAAGTAGTGTGAGGCTTGCCAGCGTCAACGCGCCCACGCCCAGAACTAAGGACTGCACATGTCCGTCACCTTGCCCCAAGGCATAAAAGGTCAGGAAACGGACAATGGGCAACAGACCGAGAGTGGCTAGAGCAGTACTCAGCCAGAGCATGGTTTGCAGCGGGTGGAACATGAAGAATACCCGTAGCAGCGTAGCGGCCGAGCGGGAGACGAATTGGAAGTGCGAGCGGTAGAGTCGCGATGGACGCGTGGGTGGGTTGGAGGTGATCGGCACGAATTCAATGGCCATGCCATGTTCCACCGATTGGACCAACGTTTCAATGGTGTAAGAGTACCGCGTCACAACACATAACTTGCCAGCCGCTTCACGCGAGTAAGCCCGAAATCCGCTGACGGGATCGGGAATCGGTTCGCCTAAAATCCAACTGACCGTCCAGCGACCAAGACGGTACAGTTGGCGTTTGAGCCAGGGCTGGTGCCGATTTTGCTCAGGTTGACGATCGCCAATCACGACATCGGCACGACCGTCCAGAATAGGCTTCACCAACGCGGCAATGTGCTCGCCCGGATACTGGTGATCTCCGTCGGTATTGACGATGATGTCCGCCTCGAATTCCAAGGCGGCATCGATGCCTGTCGCGAAGGCTGCCGCCAAGCCACGATTGCGACGATGGCGAACCACGTGATGCACGCCGAGTCCCAAGGCCGTGGCGGACGTGCCATCCCGACTGCCGTCGTCAATCACCAGCGTTTCTATACAATCGATGCCAGGAATCTCTTTCGGCAAGTCATTGATCACGCAGTGCAATGTTTCCGCTTCATTCAAGCAGGGGATTTGGATGATCAGTTTCGTCATGGAGATCCTCCAGTTACGGAAACCGGTGCAGTGGAACCGTCGGAAGTAGCCAGCCAGCTCGTTTCCAGAAATCGTAACGTTAGCATGCGCTGTGAGGCGTTAGTAAGCGTGATTGTTAGCTCAACGGCAAGCGGCGTTGGGCGTGATGCTTCAAGATAAAGATGCGTTTCGGACTCAGATTTGTCTAATTCGCTGCTCTTGATTCCTGCAGAATCCTGCATGGAACTCGAAAACGGAGCGCCGGTAGGCGGTGTGGAGAATGCGTCGTGCGGTTCAGGCACAAATTCAATACGCAAGGCTCGCTCCCTACCGCGTAGGGAGCGATACGCAACCACTGAAGGCTGGATGCACCCGCAAGACGATTGCACCGTTGAGACCTCATCTGCGGGGGAAATCCCGAATCGCTCAAGCGGCCAGCACGCATACATGGGCTCGCCCGAAAATAGTACCCCGAGGTCGATCGTCTGGGGTGCTTTCGATGCGGCGGCCGAATGGAAAGATGCTGCGTTCGCTTGTGCTGGAACGCGATCTGTTACCGCAATTGTGGACGCGGGCCCACAGCCAGCGGCCAAAACAAACCCGATCGTCGCCAACTGCTTCGCGTTGATGAAGTGATGAAGTGATGAAGTGATGAAGTGATGAAGTGATGAAGTGATGAAGTGATGAAGTGATGGACATGGGCATGGGCATGGGCATGTTCCTGAATGTTTCGAACGCCCGGGAGTGTAGCCCTTAGAGCAAAATAAAAAAATATTTTTCCCGAATGTCCTGTCAGGGCAAAACTGGCTTTCGCCCTTAAGCGGCTATAGTGGGGGGGATTGGTCGTCTTAGGGGTATTAATGCGTCCTTGTTGTCCTGTTCATGGTTAAGTGGGGCGCTTTGCGAGGGAATCTTGCGTGCAGAAGTTGCTTAGATGTTTTCCAGTTTGCCAGGTATATTGGTAGTGGTGGCGTCCCCAATCGCAGGAGTTGTTAGCACCCATGCTCGTCATGACTACGTCTCTAGTTAAGTGTGTTGAACAGCTTTCAAAACTTGTGATTGAAGCTGGGAAAAGATCCGAAAGCGTGGCTGTGGTGCTTGAGACGTGTGAATACTGCGCCTATATCAAGGGGCCGCAAGGCAACTTGCTTGCAGCGAATTCGGTCTACGACCGCGTCTTTGGAAACGGCAGACCGGTAGCCGGCCGCTCACCAGAAGCATTCTTGGATGATTCTACCCTGACCATATCCCAAGCTAGTGATCAGATGATTGCCGGAGGCTGCACGTTGATCGTGTTTGATCACGTCGGCAATTCTGCTACTGCTGATGGCGCGACACGCGACGGTGGCGGGCAGTCTCGCATTCAGTATCGGACGATCAAAAAGTCTCTGCAGGGGTTAGGCATTCCCGGTTTTGCATGCCTGGGCGTCACGCGTGTCATCGGAACGCTTCCACCGGCTCGAAACACGAGGCTGGGGGCTGCCTGGAAAATGTTCTGCAGCTTTCCGAAACGCACCCAGCAGCTAGCCGTGATGTTGGCCAGGGGAGAGTCCCAGCGCGTGATTTCCAAAAAACTGAGCATCTCGACACGGACTCTTGCCAGCCAACGAGCGCATGTACTGCAGAGCCTCGGTGTTGTGAACACGCATGAACTATCACGTTTGCTCGTGCGCGTACAGGATGCGGGCTACGAAGATCTTGGGCTCTGACATCCCAGGGCTCGCGCTAGTCGCAGCGGCACCCTGTCGCGAGCCGGTTTGTTGATTCGAGAACGTTTTGAGTTGCACCGTGTTGGTATTTACCCTCAATCACCCGATCGTGGCAACACTCTTCCTGGCTCACACGACGGGCTACTAATTCGACAATCCGTTACGCTGCGAGCTGGCTATTGGCCGCTAAGTTGGTTGGGGGCTTGCTCCGTGCAATGGGATAATTCGCACGCCCTGAGTATCCATCGTGAGGGCTAGAGAATAAATTGGTAACATCCGAGGCCGAGCAGTGTTGGATTCGTGGATGCTGTGGTGGTGGTTTTTCGGACTTCGTTTTGGTTGCTAGGCTACGCTGTGTTGCTCGGACCTTGCGCGTTCACTTACTCTACATCTTCAAGCTCATGAACTATTCCTACGTCTCGTTTATTCAGTGTCGATTGGCTTGCCTTTGCTTGGCCTTTACCGCTGTTTGCTGCTCAGTTCAGAATGCATCTGCCGAAGAGGGGATGTATCCGATGAGCGAGCTCAAGCAGCTCGATTTGCCGTCGCGCGGTATTGAGTTAACCGCAGAGCAACTTTTTAATCCTCAGGCAATCAGCTTGGTGGATGGAGTCTGTCGCGTTAACGGATGCACCGGATCGTTCGTGTCTCCAACAGGTCTGATTATTACCAACCATCACTGTGCCTACGGGGCTATTCAACAAGCCAGTCAGGGATCGCACGACTACTTGTCGAGTGGTTTTAAAGCCGATTCCTTGTCCGACGAAATTCCAGCGCCCGACTATACGGTGCGCGTGACGCAGGACTATCGCGATATCTCTGCGGAAGTCCTAGCGGTAGTTCAGCCTGGGATGTCGTATTTAGAACGCTCCGAGGCGATCGAGAAAAAGAGTAAAGAGATTGAACTGGCTGCAGAGCAGGCAAATCCTGGGCTGCGCGCAGAAGTTGCGGAGATGTTCGCGGGCAAGACTTATGTGCTGTTTCAATACGTGTATTTGCGAGACATCCGGCTAGTCTTCGCGCCTCCTCAATCGGTTGGCAACTTTGGTGGTGAAGTCGACAATTGGATGTGGCCGCGTCACACGGGCGATTTTTCTTTCATGCGCGCTTACACCGCACCAGATGGCTCATCCGCTTCCTACAGTGTAGACAACATCCCCTACCAACCCAAGCGATTTGTGCAGGTGTCGGTGGAGGGGGTGCAGGAGGAGGATGCCGTATTCTTGCTGGGCTACCCTGGCCGCACGGCACGCCACAAGACGGCCGCGTTCCTCAACTACGAAGAGCATGTCCGTTTGCCAACCCTAATCGAACTCTACAACTGGCAGATCGAGGTGATGACTGCTGCTGGCGAGGGAGATCGCGAAGTGGAAATCAAGCATGCCTCGCGGATGCGTTCGTTGTCCAATGTCGAAAAACGCTCCCGCGGGCAACTCCAGGGACTGAGGCGAGCTCACCTGGCTGAGAAACGTCGTGCCACAGAGGCGGAGCTGCAAGCGTTCATCGAGAGTGACTCTGCGCGGAAGGCAAAGTACGGCGAACTGCTCAAGGAAATCCAAGCCGTCTACCAGGAGATGGAACAGCTCGCTCCTCTGGAGTTCAACCTCCAACAACTTCGCTCCGCTAGCCGGGCGGCAGCGATTGCCTACTTTATTGTGGACGCGGCCTCTGAACGTCAGAAGCCCGATCTTGATCGCGAGAGCGCCTACATGGAGCGGAATTGGGAGCAATCTCTGCAGTCGCTCAAGAGCTCGGTCAACGACTATCATGCCGCCACTGATGAAATCCTGCTAGCGGGTATGATGGAGCGGCTGAAGGCTGTCGAGGCAGGGCCGGTGACGGAGGCCTTAAAGCGTCAGTTCGCTGCCTCGATCGTGCCGATGGAAAGTGTGCAGCAGTGGTTGGCTCGGACGAGTGTTGGCGAGTGGGAGTTCGTGGAACGCTATGCAGCGCAGACGCCTCAAACCCTGGCTCAAACTGATGATCCCATTTTGCAACTGATGCTCGAACTCTATCCCACCTATCTCGAGCTGCGCGATAGGGAGAAAACTCGCGAGGGGCGTTTGAGCGAATTGTACGGTTCCTTGATCGAGATCAAGCAACAGTTTGCGAAGTCCGATTTTGTGCCAGACGCCAACGCGACCCTCCGCTTCACGTGTGGACATGTGCGACGATATTCCCCTGCCGATGCTGTGGTGATGCTGCCCCTCACAACTCTCTCAGGTGTCATTGATAAAACGACGGGAAAGGCCCCCTTTGATACGCCGTCCGAGGTGGTGGAGAAGTTTGAAGCTGATGAATTGGGACGCTATCGCAATGCAACACTCAATGACGTGCCAGTCGCAATCCTGTACGATACCGATACCACGGGAGGGAATTCCGGAAGTCCAATTTTCAATGCGAAAGGGGAGTTGGTCGGGGTGAACTTTGATCGATGTTTTGAAGCTACGATCAATGATTTTGCCTGGGACCAGAGTTACTCACGGTCCATTGGCGTCGACATTCGCTACGTTTTGTGGTTGACCGACGTCGTCTACGGAGCGGAGCGATTGATCGAGGAAATGGGAGTGAAGCATTGAGTCGTTCATGAATCCTTTACATGAGAAGCAGATCACTACCTCGATGTCACACAGCCACTCAGCCATATCGCTGCGAGATATTCAGACGGCTGCGGCGCGGATAGCGGCGCATGTCATTCGGACTCCCCTGGTTCGCTGCGAGCAATTGTCCCAGCGTTGGAAGTGTGACGTGCATTTCAAGGCGGAGAATCTGCAGCACGTGGGTGCTTTCAAAGCACGTGGGGCGATCAATGCGGTACTCTCGCTGGACAGTGATGTTGCGCCGCGCGGCGTGGTGACGCACTCTTCAGGCAATCATGCCGCTGCTCTGGCTCGCGCCGCGAGCTTGCGGCAGATCCCGGCCCACGTCGTGATGCCTCACAACTCACCGGCAAATAAGCTGGCCGCGGTGCGGAGCTATGGAGTGGAACCGGTGTTGTGTGAGCCGAATTCGGCGGCACGCGAAGAGGCGGCCCGCAAGCTGCGCGACGAAACTGGAGCCACGTTAATTCACCCGTTCAACGATCCACAGGTCATGGCGGGACAGGGGACCGTGGGACTGGAGATACTGGAGCAATTGCCAGAGGTTGACGCGGTGATTGTGCCTGTTGGGGGCGGTGGATTACTGTCAGGGGTGTTGATGGCGATCAAGTCTCAGTATCCAGATATTGCGGTCTATGCAGCGGAACCGGAGTGGGCTGATGACGCGGCCCGCAGCCTCAAGAGCGGCAGGATCGAGCTTCCGGCGAGGTACGACACCGTGGCGGATGGCTTGCGCACGCACTTGGGGGATTTAACCTTCCCCATCATTCGCGCGCTGGTGAACGATATTTTGGTGGTTTCAGAGGAGGCCATTTTGGCTGCAACCCGCACGATGCTTAGGGACGTTCGGCTTGTCGCCGAGCCGTCGGGCGCCGTGGCTTTGGCCGCTTTGGCCGAAAACTATGCTCACTTTGAGGGGCAGAGGGTGGCGGTGGTTGTTTCGGGAGGGAATTTGGATCTTGATGGACTTAAACGACTTTAAGAAGACCTGTCATCAGCTGGAGCGTCCCCTGTTGGTCATTTCGGGGAGCAAAGGGTGTTTGACTTGTGGTTACTTGAGTATGGATTCGTTCGAACGCAATGGTGACGCCGCCGCCATCGTGCGCGGGGTGAATACCTACGAGGAGATGCTGTTGGCGCTTGTCCAGGAAGTGAGCAGCCGGGCGGAGGCATTGGGTGTTCAGGTCGGAATGACGGGGGAGGCAGCGCTCAAACTTCTGCGGTGAACTTCTCGTACCGCGATTGGGGAGTACTTCACTGGACAGATCTATCGAGTATGCTTGTGTCCTCAAAAATCGTCGATTTGCGTCCAATACTGTATTCCAGGAGTTCTCTCCGATGTCTGATACTTCCAAATATCGTCCAGCTACACTGGCCGTTCATGCTGGCCAGGAGCCCGATTCGGCGACCAATAGCCGAGCGGTCCCCATTTATGCAACCAGTAGTTTCACGTTTGACAGCACGGAGCATGCCGCGGGACTGTTTGGGTTGACCGAGTTTGGCAACATTTACAGCCGGCTGATGAATCCCACCGTCGACGTGCTGGAAAAGCGACTGGCTGCCTTGGACGGTGGTGTCACCGGATTGTGCTTTGCATCGGGGCAAGCGGCGATCTCGGCAGCCATTTTGACGATTGCTCACAGTGGCCAGAACATCGTGTCGAGCACGTCGCTCTACGGCGGGACCTGGACCCTGTTTACTCAGACTTTCAAGAATCTGGGCATCGAAGTTCGCTTTTTTGATCCCGATCATCCAGAGCAGATTCACGGGTTGGTCGACGAGAACACGCGTCTGGTTTACATGGAGAGCATTGGTAATCCCAAGAATGACGTGCCAGACTTCAAAGCGATTGCAGAGGCAGCGCACACCGCTCCCCACGGTGCCCTACCCCTGTTGTGCGACAATACCGTCATGACCCCCATGTTGCTCCGCCCCATCGAGCATGGGGTAGACATCGTGATCTACAGTACGACGAAGTTTATTGGTGGGCACGGAACGCACATCGGTGGCGCCGTGGTGGATAGCGGAAATTTCAAATGGGCGGACAATCCTAGCAAGTGGCCTGAGTTGTGTGGCCCCTCTCCCTCCTACCACGGGGCTGTGTTTGAAGAGCA
Organism: Aureliella helgolandensis; assembly: GCF_007752135.1. Classification (GTDB taxonomy): domain Bacteria; phylum Planctomycetota; class Planctomycetia; order Pirellulales; family Pirellulaceae; genus Aureliella; species Aureliella helgolandensis. The sequence continues at coordinate 476,944 of NZ_CP036298.1, forward strand.
TCTGCGTCCGATGGGCAATATCTCCTACCTCTTGCACACCCGCACGCACTGGCTGCGTGACACTGGGGCCGCCATGAGTCCCTTTGCCGCGTTCTTGTTCTTGCAAGGCCTCGAGACCTTGCATTTGCGGATGCCGCGCCACTGCGAAAATGCACTGAAGGTGGCTCAGTTCCTGGAGTCGCATGAATTGGTCGAGTGGGTGAACTACCCCGGCTTGAAGTCGCACAAGGACTACGCCCGCGGCCAGAGCTATCTTCCTAACGGTCAAGGTGCAATTCTTGGGTTTGGGATTAAGGGTGGCATCGAGTCGGGCAAGAAGTTCATCAACTCTTGCAAGCTCTGCTCGCACTTGGCGAATATCGGCGATGCCAAAACGCTGATTATTCACCCGGCCAGTACGACGCACCAGCAGCTAACGGTCGAAGAGCAGAAGAAGGCGGGTGTGCTGCCTGAATACGTGCGAATCTCGGTAGGGATTGAAGATGTACAAGATATCATCGACGATCTTTCACAGGCCTTGGCCGCAACCGTAGCGTGATCGTATTCAGCACCCATGACTGACTTAACCAGTACCGATGACGCACGAATCGAAGGTCCACTGACGCATCTCCAAAGCGTGACCTTCGATGGGCCGATCACGCTTGAGTTGGGGGGCACCCTGCCTCGAGTGACCTGTGCTTTCGAGACCTGGGGGAGTCTGAACGCGGATGCTTCCAACGCCATTTTAGTGTGCCATGCGGTGTCGGGAGATTCCCACGCCGCCTCACATGGCCCCGACGATGCACCAGGTTGGTGGGAGCGGTTGATCGGGCCTGGGAAACCCATTGATACCGACCGATTTTTTGTGGTCTGTCCCAATGTGTTGGGCGGCTGTCGTGGTTCGACGGGCCCCAGCGATCTGATGCCCGTCACGTCACCGCAGGCTGCGCCACGTCCTTTTGGTGCCGATTTTCCGGACATCACCATCAACGACATGGTCGATGTGCAGCGACGCTTGGCCGACCATTTGGGGATCGCCCGCTGGCACGCGATCGTGGGAGGCTCCCTCGGCGGACACCAAGCGCTCAGCTGGGTCACACGCTATCCGCGGTCGACGAAGCACTGCATCGCCATTGCCACTAGCTCGCGGTTGACCTCGCAAGCACTCGGGTTTGATGTCGTGGCGCGGAATGCCATTCAAACCGATCCTTACTTTGCCAATGGGCAATACTACGACCAGGCGCAGAAGCCAAGTACTGGATTGGCGATCGCCCGTATGCTGGGGCATATTACCTATCTATCGAGTGCAGCGATGGATAGTAAGTTCGATCCGGATCGTCATGATCCGAGGCACATTACCTCCTCCTTCGAACAGCGATTCAGCGTGGGGTCCTACCTGGCACACCAGGGGCAGAAGTTCACGACACGCTTTGACGCCAACAGCTACATCACGCTTTCCATGGCTATGGACTTGATGGATTTGGGGAGTTCCCGGTTGGAGTTGATGGAGTCCTTTGACGATTGCGATTGCGACTTCTTGATCATCAGCTTCAGTAGTGATTGGTTGTTCACCTCAGAGCAGTCGTGCGATATTGTCAACGCGCTCACTGCACTCGATAAACCGGTAACCTATGCTGAGATTACCACGATCGCTGGGCACGACGCCTTTCTGATCGATGCCGATATTGATCAGTATGCGCCGCTCATTCGGGCTCGGTTTTCGGAGACGCATCCTCCTGCACCGGAGACGACGGAGGCGGAAAAGTTGATCTTAAGATTGATACCGCCCGGCGCATCGGTACTGGACCTGGGCTGTGGCGAAGGAGGCTTGCTCGCCGAGCTGCGCCGGCGTGGTCATGAACACTTGGTCGGAGTGGAGGTCGCTCAAGATGGTATTCATGCGGCGGCAGCCCGAGGGTTGAATATTATCGACTACGATCTGAATCAAGGGCTACCGGCCTTCATCGACCAGCAGTTTGATTTTGTGATCCTCAGCGAGACGTTGCAGATGGTGGCCAATATCGAGACGCTCATGGAAGAGATGTTGCGCGTTGGAAAATTCGTCGTGGTGGCTTTTCAGAATTTTGCACATAAGGCGCTGCGAGAAGACTATGTCAGCCGCGGGCGTTCTCCACGCGCCTCGGGATTGTATGACTATGAGTGGTACAACACACCCAATCGACGGTTTCCGAGCATCGCGGATGTGCAAGATTTGTGCGCAGCCAAGCAGGCCACGATCCATCAAGCGATTTACCTTGATTCCCAAGATGGGCGTGAAGTGCTTGCTAGTGAAGATCCCAACCTCAATGCGGACCTCGCCATCCTGTTGTTTAGTAGAGCGAAGTCCGCAGAACAGTAGCGGTTGGGCTTCCGGCCGCGGCGATGCGATAGTCTCCAATGCTTACTTCCATTCACTTGCGGATTCAGCGCAGCCTCGAATCCGCCCAGTCGCGAAGCGACGCTATGTGTTAGCCTGGGATGCAAGTGCCGGGTACCTTTCTCCATTCACTTGTGGATTGAGCGCAGCCTCGAATCCGCCCAGTCGCGAAGCGGCGCTATGTGTTAGCCTGGGATGCAAATGCCGGGTGCCTTTCTGCATTCACTTGTGGATTCAGCGCAGCCTCGAATCCGCCCAGTCGCGAAGCGACGCTATGTGTTAGCCTGGGATGCAAGTGCCGGGTGCCTTTCTCCATTCACTTGTGGATTCAGCGAAGCCTCGAATCCACCCAGTCGCGAAGCGGCGCTATGTGTTAGCTTGGGATGCAAGTGCCGGGTGCCTTTCTCCATTCACTTGTGGATTGAGCGCAGCCCCGAATCCGCCCAGTCGCGAAGCGACGCTATGTGTTAGCCTGGGATGTAAGTCCCAGGTACCCAATGCCCCCATTACGTAGTCGCGAAGCGACGACAGGAGACCTCCCATGTCGACTCACCACGGGATATTGCTACACGTTGTCTTTTCGACGAAGTTTCGAAAACCCTGTCTGGGCGACGCGTGGCGGGATGAATTATTCGCCTACATTGGTGGCATCGTGAAAGAGCATAAATCAACGCTCTTGAAAGCGGGCGGCATAGAGGATCACATCCATTTGCTGCTGCGAATTCATCCTGAGTTTGCGATCTCAAAAACGGTGCAACTGCTTAAAGCGAATTCGTCGAAATGGATCAACGAACAACGAAAACTCACGGGGAAATTTGAGTGGCAACGCGGTTACGGTGCGTTCTCCGTTAGCCAATCGATGGTTGATGCAGTTAAGAAATACCTCGCCAACCAAAGAGAACATCATCAAAAGCATACTTTCGAAACGGAGTATCTTGGTTTTCTCGCAAAACACGCAATCGAATACGATCCGCAGTACGTTTTCGAATTGGAGATCGTAACGTGATCCGCGCATGGCGTCGCTTTGCGACTATTCGATGTTGGTGCCGCCGTACCTGGGACTTGCGTCCCAGGCTACCGCATGCCATCGCTTCGCGATTTAGGGCCTCTGCAAGTGCTGCACGGAGCGTGCTCGCAAAACAACCGCACAGGACAACCGTACAAAACACAGTACAGAACAGCCGTACAAATCAACCGTACAGAACACCGTACAGAGCGTTCCTTGCCGTTTGGGGCGAACGGGAGGGGCGATTGAGCACAACGCAGTGGTCTGGATAGGACCGCAGCGGGCGATGTCAGCCAGCTACTTACGGATTCAGCGCAGCCCCGAATCCACCCAGTCGCGAAGCGGCGCTATGTGTTAGCTTGGGATGCAAATGCCGGGTGCCTTTCTCCATTCACTTGCGGATTCAGCGCAGCCTCGAATCCGCCCAGTCGCGAAGCGACGCTATGTGTTAGCCTGGGATGCAAATGCCGGGTGCCTTTCTGCATTCACTTGTGGATTGAGCGAAGCCTCGAATCCACCCAGTCGCGAAGCGACGCTATGTGTTAGCTTGGGATGCAAATGCCGGGTGCCTTTCTCCATTCACTTACGGATTGAGCGCAGCCCCGAATCGACCCAGTCGCGAAGCGACGCTATGTGTTAGCCTGGGATGTAAGTCCCAGGTACCCAATGGCACGATTACGTAGTCGCGAAGCGACGACAGGAGACCTCCCATGTCGACTCACCACGGGATATTGCTACACGTTGTCTTTTCGACGAAGTTTCGAAAACCCTGTCTGGGCGACGCATGGCGGGACGATTTATTCGCCTACATCGGTGGCATCGTGAAAGAGCATAAATCAACGCTCTTGAAAGCGGGCGGCATAGAGGATCATGTCCATTTGCTGCTGCGAATTCATCCTGAGTTTGCGATCTCAAAAACGGTGCAACTGCTTAAAGCGAATTCGTCGAAATGGATCAACGAACAACGAAAACTCACAGGGAAATTTGAGTGGCAACGCGGTTACGGTGCGTTTTCCGTTAGCCAATCGATGGTTGATGCAGTTAAGAAATACCTCGCCAACCAAAGAGAGCATCATCAAAAGCATACTTTCGAAACGGAGTATCTTGGTTTTCTCGCAAAACACGCAATCGAATATGATCCGCAATACGTTTTCGAATTGGAGATCGTAAGGTGATCCGCGCATGCCGTCGCTTTGCGACTATTCGATGTTGGTGCCACCGTTCCTGGGACTTGCGTCCCAGGCTACCGCATGCCATCGCTTCGCGATTAAGGGCCTATGCACGTGCCGCACGGAGCGTGCTCGCAGGACAACCGCCAGAACACCGCACAGAACACCGCACAAAACACCGTACAAAACACCGTACAAACAACCGTACCGAACAACCGTACCGAATGTTCCTTGCCTCTTGAGGCGAAGGGGGGAGGGGCGATTGAGTACAACGAATCGGTCTGGGTAGGACCGCAGCGGGCGATGCCAGGCATCTGCACTTATGATAGAAAGCCTTGTTACACAGGCCTGGAGGGCTAGGCCGTTCCACATGTTTGCTCAAAGGAATAGCAATGACGAATTTGTCGGTAGTCTCAGTGCAGATGGACATGGCTTGGCAGGATATCGAGGCCAATTATGCCAAGGCTCGCGCGCTGCTCGCTGCCTCTTCGATTGCCCCTGGCTCGTTGATTGTTTTTCCCGAGATGTTCGCCACTGGGTTCAGTATGAATCTATCGGTGACGGCTCAGGATTCCTCACGCGCCAGCGAAGCTCTGCTGCGTGAGCTGGCGGCAGAGTACGATTGTGCCGTGATGGGAGGGGTGGTTGGACCGGTGTCGGACGGTATGGCGACGAATGAGGCCGTTGTGTTTTCACCAGCTGGCCAAGAGTTGGTGCGGTATGTCAAACAGAAGCCTTTTTCGATGTCGGGCGAGGACAAAAAGTATCGAGCCGGCAGCCAGTTCGCGACGTTTCAATGGCAGGGGGTAACGGTTTCTCCCTTCATTTGCTATGACCTCAGGTTTCCAGAGTTGTTCCGCTTGCCTGTGGCCGCTGGGGCTGAGTTGATTGTCGTGATCGCCTGTTGGCCATCTGTGCGATCGGAGCATTGGGTGCGGCTGCTGCAGGCACGCGCCATTGAGAATTTGGCAGCAGTCGTGGGGGTGAATCGCAGTGGTGCGGAGCCCAACCTCAAGTTTGATGGTCGCAGCACCGCTTTCGATCAGCAGGGAGTTCAATTGTTCGAAGCCGCTGCCGAAGAGCAGGTGGTGACTGCGAACATTGACGTGGCAGCGGTACGGGAGTGGCGCGAGTCCTTTCCTGCACTTCGCGACATGCAACTCTAAATCGCATCACGCTCCAGCATGCACCGAATCGTTCGGCAGCTGGAGTTTAGGCAGCTAACCCGTTTCAGCCGGCTTGCTGAAATCGCAGCTCCCCCGCCTGAGCAAGGACGGGTGTTTGCCGAGACAGGGCAACGCTGGGCAGTGCGCCCCCGCGTCAAAACTAAGAACGCCTTCAATTCGACGGCTTGCAGAGAGATGGAGCTGCGCCAAGGATAGTTTCACCTTGGTGCCAATGCAGTACTAGCTGCGTCGCATGGCAACGATGGGGTCTAGTCTGGCAGCTCGCCAGGCTGGAGCGATACTGGCGGCAATGCAGAGCAGGATGGAGAGGCAGGTGACCAAAAGCATTGACCAAGGGGAGAACCGAAAAAGGGAGGCTACCAAGTCGGCGTTGAGGCGGCTCTCAACATACAATTCGATCAATCCGTGACCGGCAAGGGCAAGGCACAGACTCAGCGCGATCGATAGGACAGCGCCGCAGAGCCCGAGCAAGGCGCCTTCGCAGACCATCAGCGACAGCAGTGTGCCGTCGGTAGCACCGACACTCTTGAGGATGCCGAACTCAGGCGTTCGTTCCAAAACGGAAATTAGCAGCGTGTTGGAGATCCCAATCGCTGCAGTGACAAGGATGGCGGCGGCAATACCCAGGACGACCCAGCCACTTTCATCAATGCTTCGATCGATGCTCTCCAGGATTGGCGCCGCAGACATGGCGCGGAATCCGAGCTCCTGCAGTGCCTCGCCGGTTTGGGAAAGCTGTTGGGTGCTATCGACGGTGACGATGGCGCCGTAGAAATTGGCGTCCGTAGCTCGTCCCAAATGGATCGCTTGGGCGGTTTTGTTGGGAATCAAAATGCCGCCTGATGCACCTTGATAATGTCCTCGGAACAGCTGGGACAGTGTGTCGCTGGAACTGTCGCGCACAATGCCAGAGATTCGAAACTGTAGGGAGGTGGTGGTAGGGGCTGGCGGAAGCGGATCTGGTTCGGGCGACGTCATGAGATTCTGAACCAATTGTTTTTGCTCTTCCGATAGCGAAGTGACGTCGAGTTCCTTGACGACAGTGTTGAGGGCTTCAATCAGCTTACCGTCGTTGGTAAAGTCGAGTAGTGTGAACTGTCTGGTCCCCATCAGAACGCTTTGAATCGTGTTCTTGCCCTGGCTGGGCGACTTGGTGTACTCGATTTGCAAGATTTGCCCCAGCAGCTCGTTGAGTTCCGCATCGCTGCGATAGCCTAGCTTGTACGCTAAGAATTCATCCAAGAGCGCTTCGGAGGGCTCGGTCGCGGTTGGATTGATCATCTCACCAGTAAGGATCCGTCCGGAAATCAGGCTGCTAGCAACGTCGATCCCTGACAAGCCATCGGCGATAGGCTCCGAGTCGCTGATTTGTACCGAGCAGTCGACGTACACATCCGGAACAATACTCTCGACGTGCGGTAGCCGTTCGATGTCCGCCACTTGCTCCGTAGTGAGGAGGCGCGGTAGGTTGTGCCGATGCGCAGCGTACCAATTATTTGCTAGTCTTTGCTGAAGCCGTTCGCGACGCTCATCGCTCATTTCTCCAACCACCTGGATCTCCTCATCGGGTGGATGCTGGTTGGCATTGGGATCGGGCAGGATGCCAATTTGTCGCGCTGCTTCCGAGGCATCAAAGAGTGCGTGGATCGCATCTTTGACACCCGCAACTCCAGCAGCGGTCATGAGTAGGACGACGCAACCGACCACGACACCCATTAGATTCAACGCGCTGCGAACGCGACGCTTCCATAGATTATGAGCCGCCATGATGAGGATATCGCGTGCGCGCATCAATGGGTCCGTTCAGGAGGTTGGAGTGGAGACGGTGTGGAATCCGCAGGGCAGATTCGGCCATCGCTCATGCGAATCGTACGGCGGCAAGTCCGTCGAGCCACGTCGTCGTCGTGGGTTACGAGCAGGAGGGTTGTCCCCTGCTCTTCACATAGTTTGCTGAGGAGCGAAACGATATCGTCCGATGTGGCGGAATCGAGATTTCCCGTCGGCTCATCGGCTAGGACGAGCTGTGGGGCATGGATCAGCGCCCGAGCGATGGCCACCCGCTGTTGCTCCCCACCAGAGAGTTGGTAGGGGTGATGGGTGAGGCGGTGGGAGAGGCCAACTTGTGCCAGCGCCTCGCGGGCACGCGCTTGGCGCTGCTGCCGATGGATACCAGCGAGCAGGAGAGGCAATTCGACGTTTTGCAGAGCTGTGCGTTGGGGAATCAGTTGAAATGCTTGGAAGACGACCCCCACGGTTTCAAGGCGGTAGCGCGCCATCTCCTGGTGAGTCGATTGGTGCAGATTGCGGCCGGCGACGGTCAATTCACCGGCGGTAGGGTGATCCATACCGGCAAGTAGGTTGAGCAGAGTCGATTTGCCCGAACCGCTTTTTCCTACGATGGCGACGCGTTCCCCCCTCTCAACCCGCAGCGAGAGGTCTTTCACCGCCCACACCACATCGGTGCCGCCGTAGTTTTTGCTGAGCGATTGAGCGACGATTGCAGCAGCGGGCATGGGAATCCTAGTTGGCTAAAAAATACCGTTGGGAAAGTGGTATGTTTCCTGGGGAGGACCGTCCGCGGGTGTGCGAGGCCGCTCGTCCCATCGAATCTTCGCAACTTTCCGCCAAGGAGAATGACTTTGCGGGGATCGCCACGAAGTGCCGTGAATTTTAGTTACAATAGTGAGTTCGCGCCCATGGCGGATGGTCGACTGAGTCAGCCGCTGGCGGGCTAGTGCGAAACCGTTTTAGGTCCTTTCTGCTCCCAAAGCATTGACCACTTAGGAGCCAGCAGTGGAAAGTGTGGGATAGACTTCCCGCTTTTCAAATCCGACAATTGTTATCGGCTCAATCCTAGATACGCGGCCTGCTAGAATCCTTCCCCACGATCTCACCAAAGTTTCACAATTATGGAAAACTCTCTTCGACACCCATTCTTGGGTCTCATTCTACTTACCTGCGCACTCTCTGCACGGTATTCACCCGTTGTCGCCGAGGATTTTGTAGGACGCGACTTTAGTCGCCAGGAGCTTACCGACATCTATTACTCCGAAGGTGTGGCTGTCGGGGATATCAATGGCGACGAATCTCTCGATATCGTCTACGGGCCCTACTGGTTTGCCGGGCCAGCCTTTACCGATAAACATGAAATTTACTCACCTCAGCCGCAGCCGACGGATAAGTACGCGGATAACTTCTTCTCGTGGATCTACGATTTCAATCAAGATGGCGCTGCGGATGTGTTCGTGGTTGGTTTTCCCGGTACACCTGCCTATGTGTACGAAAACCCAGGACACGAGGCGAATTCAGCCGCTAACTCCCAGCCGTGGAAGAAACACCAAGTCATCGATTGGGTGTCGAACGAATCGCCGCAGTTTGCCAACCTTGTCGGTGATGAGCGCCCCGAATTGATCTGCACCCGCGATGGATTTTTCGGATTCGCCACGATCGATTGGGAGCATCCTCTAGACGCTTGGTCTTTTCATCCTATTTCTGAACAGATTGCTGCGTCGCGGTTCGGGCATGGCCTGGGGATCGGAGACGTCAATGGTGATGGACGCATTGACCTTTTGCACTCCAAGGGATGGTACGAACAACCCGCTAGCGATCCGACTTCTGGCCGTTGGCAAACGCACGAGGTGAATTTCTCGTCCTCCTACGGAGGTGCTGAAATGTATGCCTACGATGTGGATGGAGACGGAGACAGCGATGTCATCACCAGTGAAGCGGCTCACGATTTTGGACTGTCCTGGTACGAGCAGATCGGTGAGGGGGTACAAATCGAGTTCAAGCGGCACACGATCGTAGGACAACACCCATCGGAAAATAAATATGGAGTTGTCTTCAGCGAGCTGCATAGCGTGGCGTTGGCGGATATGGATGGGGATGGTCTGCAGGACATTGTGACTGGCAAGACCTACTGGTCTCACCACAAGCAGAGCCCCATGTGGGATGCGGGCGCTGTGGTGTATTGGTTCAAACTCGTGCAAGGCGAAGATGGGGTGGATTGGATCCCGTATTTGGTCGACGCCGATGCGGGAATAGGTCGACAGTTGACCATTGCCGACATCAATTCCGACGGAGTCCTCGACGTGGCCACCGGTGGAATGCTGGGCGCCAACGTGATGCTCCAAAAACCGGTGGTGTTGACTCGTGAAGAGTGGGCCAAGCGGCAGCCAAAAGTCTACGACGGACCTAAATTGGCAACCGTCGAGGGGGCCAGAGCCAAGCGTGGCCCGCGCTCTCCCATTGCTGCCGACGGAAAAGTGTTCCAGGCCATTGAAGGCGAAGAGGTAAAAGCGACCGTGACGGGCGGAACCACCCGCGCGCAACCCATGGGCTCTTTCTCCGGTGATCGTTGGAGCGGTAACAGTCAACTGTGGTGGACGGGCGCTAAGCCAGGAGACAAGTTGACCCTTGAGCTCGATGCGTTCCAGGAAGTGGCAGCAGTCGAATTGGCGCTTACCTGTGCCAAAGATTATGGAATTGTAGAAATACAACTGAATGGACAACCCCTGGACGCGCCCCTGGATTGCTACGACGCGCAAGTGGTAACCACCGGTCTCCTCTCGCTAGACACTCCCGAGCTGAAGAAGGGCAAGCACACGCTCTCCTTCGAAATCGTGGGTGCAAATCCCAAGGCCGTGAAAGGCTACATGCTAGGGATCGACTTCATTCGATTCCGCGCTCCAGGAGAGATCTTCCCAGATGCCGATGGTGGAGTTCCTGCTCGCAACCGCGAGGGCCGAGTCCTAAATCTTGACTTTGAGTCGGGGGACCTTTCCGATTGGACCGCTACGGGAGATGCCTTCGCCGATCAACCCATTCAGGGAGATACGGTTTCCAAACGCCGCAATGACATGAGTAGCCGACATCACGGTGAGTTTTGGATCGGTGGTTTCGAAAAACATGGCGATGAACCGACTGGAACATTGACCTCCGCACCGTTCTCCGTGCCAGCTCGCTACGCCACGTTCCTGCTCGGGGGCGGAAGCTCGGAAGCGACTCGAGTTGAGCTATGGGGTGTGGGAGAGGAAAAGCCATTTTACATAGCTCGCGGAAAGAACAGCGAGAATCTGGAACGAGTGGTGGTGGACTTGCGGCGGGTTCAAAATGGAGAAATGTTCCTTCGAATTGTCGACGAGAGCCGTGGTGGCTGGGGGCATGTAAATTTTGATCATTTCCGCTTTCACGCGCGACGCCCGGCGGCTGTGACCCCTCCAGCTGTCCAGTTAACCAATGATGAGTACCCGTACGGTGATCTGTCCGCCGAAGAGGCGGCGAGCGTTATGAAGGTTCCCGAAGGGTTTAGTGTCACGGTCTGTGCGGCCGAACCCGATGTCAAACAACCGATCGCAATGGCCCTCGACGATCGTGGGCGAGTTTGGATCGCCGAAGCCTATGAGTATCCGCAGCGGGCGGACGGAGATACCGGTCGCGATCGCATCTTGGTGTTCGAAGATACGACAGGCGACGGACGCTTGGATTCGCGAAAGGTCTTCGCGGAAGGGCTGAACTTAGTGAGTGGCCTGGAGGTTGGTTTTGGTGGAGTGTGGGTGGGAGCAGCACCCTATCTACTCTTTATTCCGGATGCCAATGGAGATGATGTCGCTGACTCCGAACCACAAGTTTTGCTCGACGGTTGGGGCTATGAAGATACGCACGAAACCTTAAACACCTTCTGCTGGGGACCGGATGGATGGTTGTATGGTTGCCATGGAGTCTTTACACATTCCAAAGTTGGCAAGCCAGGAACCGCTGCCGAAGATCGCACACCGATCAACGCAGGGATCTGGCGTTACCATCCCCAGCGTCACGAGTTCGAAGTGTTTGCTCATGGAACTAGCAATCCATGGGGGGTGGATTTCAATGAGCACGGAGAAGCCTTTATCACGGCGTGTGTCATCCCCCACCTGTATCACATGATTCCCGGTGCAAGGTATCAGCGTCAAGCCGGTCAGCACTTCAACCCGCATACCTACGACGATATCAAAACGATCGCTGATCACTTGCATTATTTGGGCGCCACGCCGCATAGCGGCAATGGCAAATCGGATGAGGCTGGGGGCGGACATGCGCATGCGGGTGCCATGATCTACCAAGGGGGAGCATGGCCGTCGGAGTACACGGGCGCGCTTTTCATGAACAACATCCACGGTCAGCGTCTGAACGTCGATTTACTCGCCCCCGAGGGATCTGGGTACGTCGGACACCACGCTCCCGATTTCTTGTTGACTGGCGATCAAGCCTCGCAGATCCTCAACATGCGGTACGGTCCCGATGGGCAGGTGTACTTTATCGATTGGTATGACATGCAGGCCTGCCATCGCAAAGAGGTGGAGGTGCATGATCGCAGCAATGGACGAATCTATAAAATCAATTATGGAACACAGCCTGCTGTCCAAGTTGATTTGACGAAGCTCAGTGACCTAGAGTTGGCGGAACACTGCTTGAATCCCAATGATTGGTTTGTTCGCCACTCGCGACGCTTGCTGCAAGAGCGGGCGGCTGTACGCAAGATTTCCAGGGAGGCAATTGAGCGTCTAGTCGATATTGCGTTGCATCACGAAGCTGATGAACGTCGTTTGCGAGCTCTTTGGGCGCGGCATGCGATTGGTACTTCGGACGACGCCATGTTCGCTCAGTTGCTGCAAGACACCAGCCCGCATGTACGCGGTTGGGCGCTGCGCCTAATGCTCGAAGAACGCCGGGATCAGCTGCCTGCCGCGATGTTCTCGCAACTGGCGGAATTGGCTCGCGCCGATGAATCTCCCGTGGTGCGTCGAGCAATCACCTCGGCCCTTTATCGCTTGCCAGTGGAGCAGCGTTGGGAGATTGTGGAAGGGTTGGTTGCCCATGCTGTCGATGCCAAAGATCATAACTTGCCACTGATGTACTGGTACGCTATGGAACCGCTAGCGGACGTGGACCCCGACCGCGCTTTGGCGCTGGGCATGGCGGCCGGTGAGCAAATTCCAAAACTGCGGGAATTCATGTTGCGGCGCGTGGCAGGCTCAGGTGGTACGCAGGCTGTCGATCGGATGGTTGCCGCCCTGAGCAAGGCCGATGAGCCATCGATTCAACAAACGTTCCTGACGGCCATCCGCGCATCGCTAGCTGGGCAACGGCAATCGTCGATGCCAGCAGCTTGGCCCGCTGCCTACACACGGCTATCGCAGGGTGGCGATCCGCGAGTGGCTCGGCAAGCTGCGGCCATCGGAGTGCTCTTTGGCGACGCCAACGCATCGCGCGAGTTGTCGCACATTGTTCAATCGCAGGAGGCCGCCGTCGAAAGCCGACTTCAAGCCTTGGAGGCTCTGCTGGCCGCGGGTGAGGCTTCACTTCGTGATACGATGCTGACATTGGTCGATTCCCCGGCGGTACCCGCTCCCTTGTTGGAAGCGGCCATTCGAGGATTGTCGCAATACGATGCACCGAATATCGCAGCTAGCCTGTTGAAGGCCTATCCGCGGATGACAGAGGTGCAGCGACGCGCGGCCATTGCAACCCTCTGTAGTCGCGCCTCAAGTGCCCAAGCACTGCTTAGGGAGATCGGTGAGAAACGGATTCCCGCTACCGACCTGTCAGCCGACTTGGCACGCCAGTTGGAATATTTGAATGATGCAACGGTTGCTGAATTGCTGCCGCAGGTATGGGGCCAAGTTCGAAAGAGTTCGGTAGAGAAGTTGGAGCAGATTCAGATTTACAAAGAGTTAGTGGCAGACTCCGGCCTGCCGCCCGCCGATTTGCCGCTGGGCCGAGCGATGTTTGCCAAAACCTGCCAACGCTGCCATATGTTGTATGGTGTCGGGGAAAAGCTGGGGCCAGATCTGACCGGTTCCAATCGCTCCAATCTCGACTACCTGCTTGAGAATATCGTCGATCCCAGCGCCGTGATGGCCAAGGAATATCGACAATCCATTTTCTTAACCGACAGCGGTCAAGTCATTACGGGAATCGTCCGTAGTGAAACGGAGAATGCAGTTACCGTGCAGACCGCCGATGCGATGGTGGTGCTACCCAAGGTGGAAATCGAAGAACGCCGCGAAAGCGATCAATCGATGATGCCCGAGAACCAACTGCTTCCCTTCTCGGATCACGAGATCCGCTCACTGCTGGAGTATTTGAGGAGCAAGCAACAAACTCCGATCCGCGCCACCAGCGAGAATGTTTCCACTTTTTTCAACGGCACTGATCTGAGTGGTTGGAACGGCAATCCCGAGTTATGGAGCGTGGTCGACGGGGAGTTGGTGGGTAAGAGTAGTGGCCTGAAGACTAATGAGTTCTTGGTGAGCGATCTAGCTGCGGACGACTTCCGGCTCACCCTGGAAATCCAACTGGTGGAAAATCTAGGCAACAGCGGTATCCAGTTCCGCAGTCGCTCGCATGAGAGCGGATCGGTCGAGGGGTATCAGGCGGATGTCGGCCAGGGATGGTGGGGCAAGTTGTATGAAGAGCATGGACGGGGTTTGCTGTGGGATCAGAGCGGTGAAGCACATTTGAAGCCTGGTCAGTGGAATCGCTATGAAGTGGAGGCCGTCGGTTCGCACATTCGCACGCGCCTCAATGGCAACCTGTGCGTCGATCTGGACGATCCTAAGGGCGCTCGAGCGGGAGTGTTCGCGATCCAACTGCATTCAGGCGGCCCGACCGAGGTGCGGATTCGGAACGTCGTGCTGGAGCTAGTCGACGCAGAGGGGGAGTAGGCTTTCCCTCACCTTTGCTAGCAATGGATGGAAATCGCTGTGGGAAGTTTGCAAGGAGTTTGGTACAACCGCCCACGGCGTTCTTCCCGATAGACGGGGGAGGATGTTTCGATGCTGAAAATTCTCCAACAATCTAAGTAGAATTGAAACGATGCTCGGTGGACACGGATGTCCCAATGTGGCTGACCTGGCGAATTCACCGAATTCCCCCACTTCGCTGCCAAGATGCTTGGCATGCATCAGGCATTCCCTTGCCCTGACCGTGGGGAGAGGCTTGCGGAGTGGCGTGTGTGTCATGCTAGCACTGTGGGCACTATCACTTGGTTTGCAAGCTGGGCTCGGATTCCAACTCTTCGGCGCTCTGCTGGCTCAGGACGTGGAAGGTAATACAGCGGTTCAGTGCGATCTGCGGATTGTCTGGGGTGGTGATGTCTCGCGCAGCTATGCGGGATCTGTCGAAGTCGATCGCGGAACGCTGCGGCTAGTACGCAATTTGAGCCTGCAACCCGATTCGATCGCGAAGGTTCGAGAAGCGACGCTCACCAAACTCGAAATATCTCCCTACAGTCCCTCACCGTTCGGCGGAATGGACGTGCGCGTCTCGGGTACGCTGTCGACGCGAATGACCGTAAAGCTGAATGATCCGGTGACCGGAGGAACTGTGGAGCATTCTGCCACGCTTGCTGAACTGTTGAGTGGGAACTGGATACGGTCGCTCGACGATCGTGGAGCACGGCTGGCCGTGGAACGCCAGGCATATGATCGGCTGCGTGTGAACACGGGACGAGAGCAACCGATTTTTGATGCGGGGGAAGCGTGGAAGCCGACGGTTTCGGGTTACCGTACCGGGTTACCTGCGGGCGAGTATCAATTGCGGGCAAGGTTTGTGGATTCGCGTGGACTGGCGTCTGAGGCTTCGCAGACGCGCGTGCAGCTTGATGCCACCGGTAGCTTTCCAGTGGCTACTGAACTCGATCTTCAGATTCCCCAAGTGGCAGGTGGCTACCAGCTCGAATTGACGCTCCATCGCAGTACTTTCGTAAGTGCCTTGGTGAGCACCTCTGCGGAGCTTAATCGCCGCGTTGACCTCGTGGTATTCGATGCGGGTAGTTCGGCGCAGAAGATTGTCGATTGGCAATTGGTCGGGGAGATCGATGCACTTCTTGCTAGTCGCCCTGGAAGCCTGGCTTGGATCATGCCAGCAGACTTGCTGTCCGCTTGGGAGCCTAAGGCACTGTCGGGCATGTCGGCCAAATTGCAGAGCTACAACCCGCTGGCCAGTGTGACCAGCAAACCGTTGAGTCATGGACGATTAGGAAGTCGTCATTGGGCAGCTGAGTCGGTCGCTGGGGAGCAGCCCGGGGAATGTCTCACCATTGCACCGGGAGCTTGGTTGGCGATTCCCCTTGGTAATCTCGAAGAAGGTGTACCGCATCGCTTGCGGGTGCGGGTTCCCACGGACCAACCGATGAAGTTGGCTGTGAGTATGCGGAATCCCAACGCGGCAGGTGAGTATTCATCGCTCAACGAAGATTCAGGGCTGACAATTCACCCGCGGGAAACAAATTCGACTCAAGAGCTAGTTACCCATGACGTAATTTTTTGGCCGGGGACGAGTGAGCAATATGCGCTTCTAGCCAATCCCAGCGAGACGCTGGATGCATCGGTCTGTAGTGTGACCTTAGAGAAGTCGGCTTTGGAGCGAGGTGCCATTCCAGCGACTCCGTTCGCCACTGATGTTCGCAAGGTCGGCGTGTACTTGGATAAACCATTGTTGGCAGATGGCCTCGGAGCGATGAGGCAACGCGACCCGTTAACGGGCCGCGTTTTCGAGAGTTGGGATACTTGGCATTCTGCGGTGGAGCATTTAAGTCAGTACATGACTTGGATGGGCGCGAATACGGTTGTCATCAAGGTCTTTGAGGATGGCGGGGCAATCTACCCAAGTCAAGTTCTGCAGCCGACCGCTCGCTTCGACAACGGAACCTTTTATTCGGACAGTCGCTCGGAGACCATCAAAGATGCCGTCGAACTCTTGCTACGGCATTGTGATCGCGACGGTCGCTACGTAGTACTTGCCTTGAATTTGGACACGGAGTTGCCCGGTTTGAATCGTTGGCTGGATGACCCTCAAGCCATGGAGGAGATGGTTCAGCGTACCTTTGACCGGTCGGAGTATCGAGCCCAGCAGGGTTCCTCGCGGCGAAGCTTGCGGCGCTACAACCCACTCGACTCGAGAGTCCAAGCGGAATTGGTGGCTGTGATCAACGAACTGGCCGAGCGGTATGGTTCACACCCTTCCCTGGCTGGCATCTCCTTGCAGTTGGATCGGAATTCTCAGCTGTTGTTCGCAGGGGATCGGTGGGGATACAACGATCGCAGCTTGGCCGAGTACCAACGGGAAGTCCAGGCAAATTTACCGAAGGTCGAATCGCTCGAAGCGGTTTTCTCCACCGGTGCAATTCGCCAAGGTTACCTCAATTGGCGTGCTCAGGAGCTGACCAATTTCTTCACTAAGCTCAGTGCGCCCCTGGTGCGAGCCAATCCAAAAGCCAAGCTGTATTTGAACGCCAGTCGGCTTTGGGAAGAGTCTCCCGAAGCGTATGAATTTTTCCAACCCGACCAGATACTGCGTCAGCCAGCCGATTTCCTCCTGGCGCAAGGTATCTCGCCGCAGCGCTTGGCCAACCTACCATCGGTGGAGTTGCTGCGTGGTCAGTTGGACCAGCAGGTCGATTCGGTCAATTCTCAGGACTGGATTCGCCAATTGGCAGCAGCCCGGGCATTGCATGGTCTGCCGGAGAGCCAGAGAGCCTCCGTCTTGTTGCACCAATCGACGCACGGGATGCCGCTGAGCAATTCGCCGGAGAGTACCAGTCTAACGCCTCAGGGGCTGGCAGCAGCCTGGGTTTACGCGCAGCCCACACGCCCCGGGGACTTCTCGACCAAAGACATCGTGGGCCAAGTCTTCGAGGCGGACCCCACGCTATTGGTCGTGGGTGGGTGGCTCCCGTTGTTTGGGCAGGAGGAGGCGACCAAGGGAGTTTACCAAGTTCTAACGTCGCTCCCCTCGGTTCCCCTAAAGCCGATGGACTCCCAGGCTCGCGACTCGAATATTCGGGTGCGGTATGGCGAGCAGGCGGGACGCTACTATGTGCAAGTGGTCAATAATGCTCCGTGGTCGGAACGCATTCAGCTGGCGGTGAAGGCGCCCAGCTTTGAGGGGCAGCCACGCGTGCTGCCCGGTTCTCAAGTGCTCTTCGAAGTCGAACAATCTGAGGCGAAATCGCTTTCAGCCAATCAAACTTGGGTCATGGTCATGCCGCCCTACAGCCTAGCTGGCATCGAAGTGCAATCCTCGGAACTCGAATTGCTGGCGGTTCGCAACACGCCCGCCAACGAGGCTATTCGATCTATTGCCAGTCAGCTTGAAACGCTGGAAATGTTGATTACCCAGGCGGCCGACCCAACCCTGCAGAATGTTCTCGCCAATGTGGATGGCGAGTTTGAAACGTGGGGCAATGATGGGCTGCCGCACGGCTGGAACGTGTCCACGCTCCCCCAGGTCGTGATTCAGAGATCTGACGAATTCCCACATGGTGGACGGTCGAGCCTGAGGATCGAGAGTCGAGGTCGGAGCGATGCCTCTGCGTGGATTCAAAGTCGCGGTTTTCAACCTCCTGCGACCGGTCGACTGGCCATCGACGTGTGGTTGCGGACTACCGCGGTGAGCGATCCGCTGCTGGTGCGTGTCAGCGTTTGGGGACGCAAGAGCAATGGCGCCCGTTACGAGCGTTCTCAGCAGTTCGGCGGTTTGAGTGAGAGCCGCAGCAATTTGCCAATCGACTGGGGACGCCGTCCCATGCAGTTGTTCGTGGGCGATGTGCCGGTCGATGAGCTGAACGAGTTGCATTTAGCGGTGGAGTTAATCGGGCCAGGTCAAATATGGGTCGACGATGTCAAGATTTTCGAATCGTGCCTACAGCCCGACGAGCGTATTCACATGCGCGGACAATTGCTCGTCGCCAAGGAACGCTTGGCAGAGGGCAATCCCTACGCGGCTGAGCAATTACTCGACAGCCACTGGGGACGCTATCTCTCTGAGTTCAAGCCGGTGAGTATGGACTCTCTCCAAGCGACTGCCGGGGTCTCGCCGCGATCCGGTGGTACGGCATCTGGAAAACCTGGGCAATGGAACAGCAGTCCGCCAGTGCTTCAGCAGTGGCGCGATGCGCTTCGCAATCGTTGGCGACGGTAAGCCTTCCTAGGATTGGTCCCACGAAATGTCCTGGTTCGTACTGAGCCTACTGTCCGCCTTGTTTCTGGGCTTCTACGACATCGCCAAGAAGGCAGCCGTTCGAGAGAATGCGGTTCCGCCGGTTCTGCTGTGCAACGTGTTGACGGCAGCCCTGCTGTGGGGGCCAATGGCGGCCGGGGCTTGGCTCTTTCCTACAGAAGTGGCCGATTGGCAGCGCGCGTTAGTGGAGCTGGACCTGCAGGGACACCTGCTGCTGGCGGCGAAATCGCTTCTCGTGGGCATGTCGTGGACGCTGGCGTTGTTTGCTATTAAACGACTGCCTATCTCGATAGCAACTCCGATTCGTGCCACTAGTCCGCTATGGACCGTAACGTTTGCGGTGGTGGCCATGCACGAACGCCCCACGGCGAACCAGTGGTGTGGAATGCTGCTGATCTTGATTGCGTTTATTGCATTTTCAAGAGTCGGCAAACGGGAAGGAATTCACTTTCGCAGCGATCGGGGAGTCCTCTTAATGGTGTTGGCCACCTTGCTTGGAGCCGCAAGTGCGCTGTATGACAAGTACTTATTGCAGCAAGTGGGCTTGCCCCCGGCGGTCGTCCAAGCTTGGTTTTCCTTCTACTTGGTCCCGGTCATGCTGCCATTGTCCGTCCATTGGTGGCTCCGCGAGCGGCGCCAGCATCCATTTCAGTGGCGGTGGTCCATTCCGATGATAGCCGTTTTTCTCCTGATCGCTGATTTCAGCTATTTTACTGCCGTGGCCGACACCGAGGCACTGATTTCGGTAATCTCCCCTCTCCGGAGAACCTCCATTCTGGTGCCGTTTCTGTTTGGGATCTTGCACCTTGGAGAGAAGAACTGGAAAGGCAAATTGGCGTGTATCTGTGGCATTTTGCTGGGAGTGGTATGGTTAAGTCAGTAATTACTAGAATTTAACCGTCCTGGAGTTTTTCCCAAAATGCACCGATGTAAACAGTGGATTTGTAGGCTAGAATTCGTAGGTTATTCGGCTCTGCGCGACCTTGATGCGTCGAGTATTAGCGAAAGTGCGCCCTGCAACGGTTAGAGGGCGTAGGCTTTTCATAAAATTATTCTAAATTTGATACTGGATATGGTGATGAAAAACGGGATCTTGATCGGACGCCGTGGTGGCGGTTTTAGTGGGATTATTGGATGGTTTATCCGCATTGTGATCTATGATATCTGCATCACTGGGATCTCTGATATCCTGGGAGTGTCTCGGATGGTAGCCCTCTTTATCTTCCTGGGTATCCTCGCAGTGATTTCCTTTGGTGGTTATATCTTGAAGCAGCGTGTTGCACCTGGGATCGAGGATTAAAGGGCACAGCACACCGGAATGCGAGCGCCGTGAGAGTCGGAATTCAACAGATCACTCCTGTCGAATCGGCTTACCTCCGATTCTGATTGAATGTTCCCTGAGGAACCTTGGATGTTTCCCGCTCGCCTTTCGAATGGATTTTGAGAATGGAATATCGGATTAATCACAACCCGATGTTTTCGATATTGGAGATTGATTTAGACCAAGCCGAAACGGTGGTCGCTCAGCCCGATAGTATGTTGTCGATGACCGGTAGCATTCAGTTGAAGGCAGCCATGGGGCGGCGTGGAGCCGGCAAGCTGAGTGGCTTTAAGAGCATGCTGGGTGGTGAGAATTTTTTTACGGCCGAGTTCTCTGCCAAGAAGCCTGGGCAGACCCTGACACTTGCCCCCGACACCTACGGTGATATTCTGCCCCTGCCGCTCGATCATCAGGAGTCGTTCTATCTAACGCGAGGATCGTATCTGGCCAACATTGGTGAATGCGATCTGCAGATTAAGTATGGCGGCATCAAAGGGGTCATGAGTAAAAAGGGGCTGTTTCTACTGCATGCCTCGGGCACCGGAACCGTCTTCTGCCAAAGCTATGGTGCGCTGATCCAACGCGATTTGGTCGCAGGGGAAAAGTTCTATGTCGACAATCGCTTTGTCGTCGCCTTTACCGATACCATTGAGTATCAATTGGTGAAAGCCACCGATACGCTCAAGGATTCGCTGTTCTCGGGTGAAGGCTTGGTGAATCGCTACACTGGGCCGGGCCGATTGTTCTACCAAACGCGCGCTAAGCCGAGTGGTGGCTGGCTGACTCAACTATTCCAGGCAGCGTTTTAGTCAGCTGCCAGTCGATGGGGCTTTCGTTCGAGGAAGATATGGCAGCAGGTGAATATGTTCCAGGGTTCGCCATTGAGCAGCCCACCCAGGCTCCACGTCGCTCCGATTTGCTTTCCAAGCTGGAGAGTGCCAATCGCTCAGCTTGGCTATGGGTGACCGCCCAGATGGTCGCAGTGGCCGGGGCCGCGTTCTTGATCGACTGGCAGCGAATCATCAATGAGCCGTTGTTGTCGGCCGTGGCTATCGGCTTGATGGTCGGACCGCCGACCATGGAGCTGATGAAGCTCTGGGCACAGAATAAGAAGGAAATCGATGACCTGAAGGAGGACACTCGATTTGGCGAGTTCGACAAGCATCTTTTGCGACGACTCCAACGCGATACGTTGCGACAACTCGGCTTGCCCGATGAACGCGTACCGGTCTATATCACGGCCGATAAATCGCTCAATGCCAGTGCCGTTCGCTTGGGGCTGGGCGCGTTTTTCAAATCGCTCAACGGAATCTATCTCAATCGACAAATTCTGCACCGCCTCGATCCCCAGGAGGTGCAGGATATCATGGGACATGAATTGGGGCACTACTACAAATACTATCTCGTCAACAGTCGCTTCCTAGCACTGACATTTTTGCTGGGCGGTATGGTCGGGTTGATCGTGGCCCAGTGGACGGGTATGTCCAGCTTTTTTAGTGTGATCATCTCTTTCGCTTGTGCATCGGGTTTCTGGAAGATCACCGGCTTGCTATGGTCCAAGCATGGCGAAACGATCGAGTACCTGTGTGACGATCTCGGCGCGCATGTGCATGGAGTGCATGTGTCGATCAACGGTTTGCTGAAGATCGGCATCGATGCCGAGACGCAGATGGAAATTCACCATCAGGCATTGCAGGCGACGCAGCATGGAAGTATGAGTGCCCGGTCAGTGGTGGAAGCCGTTCAAGCCGCGATTCCATACGGAAATCCATCTCGCGAAGAGCTGGAGAAAGCGGTGGAACGCTCGCTGAAACTACACGCTCGCAAGGAGAGTGGAATTTCGCTAGGCGGCTTCTACCGCTACTTGCGAGACAGTGAATCGGAGCAAAATGTCGAAGATCAACTCGCCGAGCAGCGGCAGATGTTTGAAGCTTTGCAGACCTTGCCACGACTCCCCTGGGAATCTCTGCTGCGTGATCCCCAGCAGATTCATTTTTCGGAAAATGAATTGCACCGATTGATTGACTTGCTCGAATCGCGACCAACGGAATTGTTGTTTCGCTTGCCAGAGGAGGCGGCCAGGACCGGTGATGTCCATCCACCCCTACGGAACCGAATCTTGTATCTCTGGTACAATCGTGGTGAGATAGAACAGAGTATACGACGCTCATTAGCCTAGCTTCTGCACTAGGGGCCCGGCTGGGTGTGAGGGGAGACCTTCTCAGCAAGGGGGAGCGATGGGAGAATCTTTTGAGTATCAAATTGGCGCAGGAAAATTTCGAAGCCAGCAGGAGCAGATCCTCGCACATTTGGTTGACAAGCAACTATTTGCGATTAATTCGATTAAGGGACCGTACGACGCCTGCTTGGTCGACTTTGTCCGCCAACTTGTACTAGATCACTTAAAAATTGGCTCGCATCAATGGAGTGACGTATTTCTGCTTGGGACAAAGCCAAGCTTTCCCAGAACGTTGTATACGCAACTTGGTGGTGAACCAATTTCTGGCGGAGGTGCCATTGGACGGAACGGTGAACCCCTGCCTCTTATCGCGCAGTTAGATTTTCGTTTTTCCAGAGATATTTGCAAGTTTGTTGAAACAGATATTCTTCAAGTTTTTGGCGAACCAGAATCGGGTGAAGAGTTAGTTTGTCGGTGGGTAAAACTTGACGAAAAACACCCGGTGAATACCAGTACTGAATTCCACGCAACATCGTTGAAGCCCTGCCTGTACGCATGGTACCGCTGGCGAACGCCAACTTTTCCTTCGTGGTCCGCAAAAGATGGTTCCGAAATAAGTAGCGTTAATCTTCCAAGCGGTAAATTTGTAGTTGACCTGGACTTCTTCTTGCAACCGTTGGCTCTACAAATCGGAATGTTTCCCATAGATCCACCAGGAGGTTTGGGTGAGCTTCTTACGGAAGACGAATGTATTATTGCTACGATCCCAACTATTTACGCCCAGAGTGAGCAAGTTTGGGAATTTGCAGACCAGAGCAGCCCAATTGCAGAAGATGAGGCAGAGCGTTTGTCTTTCGTTTTAGGTGGAAGGGAACTCGGCTACGCACCCTTGGGAGTGATTTATGTCATTGGATCAGAAAGCTGCGGAATTCGCGCGGAGTTTATTGAATTTTAGGTTTTTTGTTGAGTTAGTTGGATAGCCGATCAACCTTAGAAGCGAATCTGCTAGCCAGTGTTTTTTGTCACGGTCACAACATCTTGACAAAGATTTCGCCCCCTCTGCTCCGGTGGAGGATGCTGCTGCGGGGTTTCTTCTCGAATCGCCTTTTACTTGCGGTTTTTCCTAAGCCGGCTAGTCGAGGTGTTGAGACTGCGACTGATGACGAACAGGCCTCTGCATAGCGAGTGGGGCTGGGATGTGCGGTTTGGCACGAGGTAAAACGTGGGGTGGGACAAGCCAGGGATATCGTTTTCTGCTTCAATGCAGTAAGGGCGCTTGCTCCGCCGGGGCAAGCCCGTAACGGAGGCCGGTTGGCCGCGTGTGGGGCGCTCACTGGTAGCCACCAGTTGTGCGCTCCGGTCCGGGGCAAGCCCGGCGGAAGCTGAAGAGGGACGTCGCTACTTGCGTGTGGGCAAGGTTGACTCTATCGCTTCCGTCCGGCTTGCCCGGGCGGGGTAACAACTGGCGGCTACCACTCTCCACGGTCCTTACCATCGGATCTCCGTTTCGGGCTCGTCCCGGCGGAATCAACGACTGTTAACTTTGCTGAAAAACGACCAATGCCATCTTGGGGCAGCGATCCTAGAGGGTTCGATGTATCTGCACCGGTGGAATGTGGTGATGCGGGTTTTCTTCGCTGGTACCTTTTCTTCACTCGCTATTGCAGGATTACAGTACGTGTAGGCTTATGTAAGATAAGCAATTGAAAAAGGTAAAGTGGAAATTGTAAAAGTGAGGGTAAGTTGAAGCGAACTCAACCAATTTTACTTTTCAACTTGCAATTTCACAATCGGCTTTCTCCGTCGGAGTGTGAAGGTGTTTGGCGGGGGATTTCGGTCTTAGAACTCAGCTGGGTGCGTCCTCCGCTGTAGTGCATGGTAACATGGACGAAACCGAAAACGCTTCAGCATCGCAACAATGAGTCCTGGTGCCTTTTCTTCAATGCAGTAAGGACGCTTGCTCCGCCGGGGCGAGCCCGTAACGGAGGCCGGTTGGCCGCGTGTGGGGCGCTCACTGGTAGCCACCAGTTGTGCGCTCCGGTCCGGGGCAAGCCCGGCGGAAGCTGAAGAGGGACGTCGCTACTTGTGTGTGGGCAAGGTTGACTCTATCGCTTCCGTCCGGCTTGTCCGGGCGGGGTAACAACTGACGGCTACCACTCTCCACGGTCCTTACCATCGGCTCTCCGTTTCGAGCTCGTCCTGGCGGAATCAACGACTGTTAACTTTGCTGAAGAACGACCAACGCCATCTTGGGGCAGCGATCCTAGAGAGTTCGATGTATCTGCACCGGTGGAATGTGGTGATGCGGGTTTTCTTCGCTGGTACCTTTTCTTCACTCGCTATTGCAGGATTACAGTACGTGTAGGCTTATGTAAGATAAGCAATTGAAAAAGGTAAAGTGGAAATTGTAAAAGTGAGGGTAAGTTGAAGCGAACTCAACCAATTTTACTTTTCAACTTGCAATTTCACAATCGGCTTTCTCCGTCGGAGTGTGAAGGTGTTTGGCGGGGGATTTCGGTCTTAGAACTCAGCTGGGTGCGTCCTCCGCTGTAGTGCATGGTAACATGGACGAAACCGAAAACGCTTCAGCATCGCAACAATGAGTCCTGGTGCCTTTTCTTCAATGCAGTAAGGACGCTTGCTCCGCCGGGGCGAGCCCGTAACGGAGGCCGGTTGGCCGCGTGTGGGGCGCTCACTGGTAGCCACCAGTTGTGCGCTCCGGTCCGGGGCAAGCCCGGCGGAAGCTGAAGAGGGACGTCGCTACTTGTGTGTGGGCAAGGTTGACTCTATCGCTTCCGTCCGGCTTGTCCGGGCAGGGTAACAACTGACGGCTACCACTCTCCACGGTCCTTACCATCGGCTCTCCGTTTCGGGCTCGTCCTGGCGGAATCAACGACTGTTAACTTTGCTGAAGAACGACCAACGCCATCTTGGGGCAGCGATCCTAGAGAGTTCGATGTATCTCCACCGGTGGAATGTGGTGATTCGTTTTCTCCGAGGGAGGGAAGTTGTCACGATTCTGTACGGGTGATTTCGGTGTTGGTACGTGTGCTGGACACATGCACCGCTGTCGTGCATGTTGACATGGCCGCCAGCAAAACCGCCTCAGCATCGCAACAATGAGTCCTGACAGCTTTCTCCAAAGGGGGCTGTCGCTGCGGTTTACTGCGAGCCGTCCATGAGCTTTCTAAGCTGCGCGCGGACCGTCTTGAAACGCTCGACTCCGATCGCTCCTAGAGCCACTCCGACCACCAACAGGCACACGCTTAGAATCTGCATGTGGAGCTGATTTGGGAAGAGTTGGAGGAGCGTGCAGCCACCTGCGATGAGCCCGAGGGCGGTGCGTAGGTAGGCCAGCATAGTTCTCTCTCCTGCCAATCGCGTTCGTTCGCAGGCGAGGTGATCGCTGAGGCTTAGTTCGCTTGTTTGGCGTTGTTCGTTGGCAGGCATGAGGGGCTTCGTAGGGCTGATAGTAATTGCCTTGGGAATTGGGACATCCGCCGAAATGTGCGAGTGTTCTTATAGAGCAGGCCCTGCCAGTAGATAGGGTTTCTCCACCGATAGACGAGTTTTGCTGGAGGCGTTTCCCAGTTCTTGTTCGCGATTCGCTGGTTCATCACTTGCGGATGTGTTCCCTGAAACGCTTCGCAGGTTCGCAGATTCCAAGCATACTCCCGCGCTTCGCTGGCTTCGCCGGGAGTCACCATGCGACCATCGTATAGGCTTTGGAAATAGTTGTTCTTCGCAGCCATGTTTTGTGGCGGTTTGACGTAGCCATAGTGATAGATCCAGGCTCCGCAGGATACGGATTTCAGCTTGTGGTCGCCGCGCCCGAACCCGCAAGCGTCGCCGACCGATTGGATTCCACGTTGGGGGCGAACGATGCGAACTTGACGGCGGTACGGGAGTGGGTCGCGAATTCCATAATCTGCCCGGAAATGGTGGTAGCGAAAGCTGATCGCGTCCACCGATGGGCTATGTTCGTACCTGCGCATGGTGGCCTGGATTCGAGCTAAGTCCTGTTCATGCACGACTTCATCGGCCTGGATGTAAAAGCACCAATCGCCAGTGCACTCGGCCAAAGCTAGATTCGTTTGCTGCGCCAGCACGGTACCACCGCGCCGCTGAGCATCGTCCCACACCGTGTCGATGATGCGTATCTTGGGGCTTCCGATTGACTCGATCAATTCCCGCGTTGCGTCGCAGCTATTGCCTACCGCAACGATCATTTCGTCGACCGCTGGCAATATCGAGCGAATGCTTTCGACGACCGGATAGTCGTACTGCACAGCATTGCGCACAATCGTGAATCCAGATACAAACATCTTCGTCGCCTGTGGGGTGAATGGAGATCGTGGCCGCGCACGCGAAGCTAGTGCATTGTCAAATGCTTAATTTACGGGTTGCCCGGAAAAAGGTGTCCGACACCAAAAGTGCAAAGCACCCAAAGGGCCGCTCCGGCTTTTGGTGTCGGACACCTTTTTTCGAACGCTCGCTAAACCCTAATTCTTAGTGTTGACGATGCACTAGGCTGCGGTTTTCAGTCGTTGTGAGGTGCGTTGAATTTCCCCAAAAACACGTGCGACACCCAGGTGATGGATCCGAGGGGTGAGCGTGTCCGAGGAGGGAACGTCGGGTGCCACAATTTCAATTTCGGGCACATTGTAAGTTCGTGTCCAATCGGGAGTGGTGGTCCCATAGAGTGTGAGCACGGTGCGTCCCATCGCGGTAGCGATATGGCGTGGCCCGCTGTCGGTGGTGACGACCATGTGTGCTCTACGCATCACTGCTTTGGTGAGTCCGAGGGGAAGGTCGTCGACGGCCCCCATGCTGCCAATCCGCGGGTGGTTGGCTCGCATGGCAATGTCATTGGCTACCTGCCGTTCACCGCGCCCGCAATGCAGGAGGACTTGCCAGCCCAGTTGTTCGGCCACGGTTTGAGAGAGTTCCAGAACTCGAGATGCTGGCCACACGCGCCCGTCGTCGGTGGCGGCATTGCTGTTGATGACGAGGGTCGGATGGCCAATGTCGAAGTCGAGCAAGTGCCATAGCGAGTCGGCCGAGCGCTCGTCTGCGGGCGAGATGCCGAGGCGCATCTGCCGATCGCTCCCTTCACAGCCCAGTCTCTGGACGAGTTCGAGGTAGCAGTCTACCGGAGAGGAGCGGACGTAGCCGTGGGTATCCCGGGCTGCCGGGACTGGCTCGCTGAGCAGCCAGCCTCGACCGTCGCGTGCGTAGCCCACCGTACGACGGGCGCCGGATAGTTTAGCTAGCATTGCGGACCAGAAGGAATTGGTGAGCAGTACGAAGGTATCGAGTCGCGCCTGGCGGACCAGCGGCACGAGGCCCCAGCGGGTAGCCAGTCCCGGACGGCTTTTCTTTTCGAACAGAATCTGTTGATCGAAGGGAGTGGGGCCGTCGGCCAGCATTTCAGCGATGACGGGACGCATCAAACCGACCAATTCCGCATCTGGAAAGGTTTGCCGGAGTGCATGCAGAGCGGGCGTTGCCATGCATGCGTCGCCAATCCAGGAGGGCATGAGCACGCCGATCTTGGATTGAGGCGAAGTGCTCTTGGCGGTTGCTTGCTCCTTGGCCGAGTTGCTCGGCAGTCCAGTTGGGGTGGTCACGCAGTGTCTCCATGCGTCGAGGCCGCGTGGTGCGGGCCTGGAACTCCATATTCAGTTGCTTGAAAAGCGCACCTTGTCAGCAAATCCTCAGAGGAATGCGGTATTGGCGCGCTGTGGAGACTATAGACATTCTTCCAGAGCGGTCGCAAGACTGTTTCTGTCGTTCGAAGCGGTCGCTGCCCGTTGGGGATCGAGGGCCGTCATGCAGCGGACCGGTTCGCCTAAGGGTGGAGAATTTGTCATGAAACTAACGATTTTCTGCGACATCGTCTGAACCGCCTGCCGACAATAAACGTCTCAGCGGTTATAAACTCAGGCAGTCAATCGGTCTGCCTCGATCGAGCGTGAGGCAGGATGGGGCCGGATTGGGAACAGCCCGGCCGGTGGCCGATGCCGTCTGTTTTCCTCAAGCGACAAGCTCGCGAACGTGAAAATCGCTCACGGGGGGATTGGCTGCTACCGCTAGACACGACGCCAATCCGCTCACTTGTGGCTGGGGATTTGCCGATTTGCCGATTCGGTGGGGCGGACTGATGAATATGGCTACCTTTTGTTGGGGTAGCGCGGTTCCGTACTGGGAGCCGTTAAATCTTAAACACTTGCGAGATCTTTTGTACGGATCTCCCCTTCCTTTGCAGGAGATGCTACCTGTGCTTCAAGTTCAATTGCCTGATGGTTCGATCGTCGAGCACCCCGAGACTGCGACCGCGCTGGATGTGGCCGAGAAGATTGGTTCGCGTTTGGCGAAAGCAGTCGTGGCGGCCAAGATCGGTGACCGTGTCGTGGACGCCATGCGACCGCTCAAGGACATTACCGACGAATCTCCCGTTCCACTCAAACTGCTGACCGAGCGGGATCCTGAGGCGCTCGATGTGCTGCGGCATTCCTCGGCGCACATTATGGCCCGAGCGGTAATGCGACTCTATGATGGCGTTTCGCTCGCCTTCGGCCCTACCATCAACAATGGCTTCTATTATGATTTCGAGCTGAAGCAGAAGATCAGCGAAGATGACTTCGAGGCCATCGAGCAAGAGATGGCAAAGATCATTGCAGAGGCTGAGCCGTTTGAGCAGTTTTTGCTCAATCGCGAAGAGGCGGTGAAACTCTGCGCCGACTTGAAACAGTCGCTCAAAGTCGAGCATATTGAGACCGGACTTGCGGATCACGAGGAACTCGGATTCTACCGCCAGGGTGAGTTCGTCGACCTGTGCCGTGGCCCGCACATTCCCAATGCGAGCAAGGTCAAAGCGTTCAAGCTGTTGTCGGTCGCCGGCGCGTATTGGAAGGGCGATGCCAAGGGGAAGCAACTGCAGCGGTTGTATGGCACGAGCTGGTTCAACCCCAAGGATCAACAGAAGTATCTCGATCAATTGACCGAAGCGCGTCGACGTGATCACCGTGTACTCGGCAAAAAACTAGGATTGTTTCAAATCAATCCAGAGGTCGGGCAAGGCCTCTGCTTGTGGCTTCCCAAGGGGGCTCGCGTTCGTGTTCTGCTCGAAGATTTTCTTCGTAACGAATTGCTGCAGCGTGGTTACGATCCCGTGTTCAGTCCCCATATCGGACGCGTCGAACTCTACGAAACCAGCGGACACTTTCCCTACTACCGTGACAGCCAGTTTCCTCCGTTGTTCGTCGAGCAAGCAGGCTCGCTGATCGACGCTTGGATCGACCGCCTGCAATCCCCCGAAGGTCTGACGATCGAGGCGGAACGACAACTCAGCGAGGCGGCTGAAGTGCTGGGGGCTGAACTCCCGAACTACAAGCCCGAATCGGAGGTGGCGGATCGAGTCGCCGTCTTGCAGACTTGGCAGCGCGCTCACGAACGCTACCTGATCAAGCCGATGAACTGTCCCCACCATGCTCAGATCTTCAAGGCGCAGCCGCGGTCGTACAAGCAACTACCGCTGAGGTTCATGGAATTTGGTTCCGTTTATCGCTACGAGCAAACGGGAGAGCTGAATGGCATGCTCCGAGTGCGGGGACTGACGCAAGACGATGCGCACATCTTCTGCACTCAAGATCAGGTGGAAGAAGAGTTCCGGAGGACTATTGAGCTGACTCGCTTTGTCCTCGAAAGCGTGGGACTGTCCGACTATCGCGTCCAGCTGTCGTTGCGCGACCCCAAGAGTGACAAGTATGTGGGGAGTGACGAGAATTGGAACAAGGCCGAGGCGGCGCTCCGCCGGGTGCTGGAAGAGAGTGGGCTGGAATTCAGCGCCGCCGAAGGGGAAGCTGCGTTTTACGGTCCCAAAGCGGACTTTATGGTTCGGGACTGCATCGGTCGCCAATGGCAGCTCGGTACCGTACAGCTTGACTATAATCTGCCGGAGCGGTTTAAGCTGGAGTATGTGGGATCGGACAACGGCGTGCATCGACCGGTCATGATCCACCGTGCACCGTTTGGCTCGTTGGAGCGTTTTGTGGGGATGCTGATCGAGCATTTCGCAGGAGCCTTTCCCATGTGGCTGGCGCCGGAGCAAGTCCGCCTGTGTCCATTGAGCGAGAAGACCAATGACTACGCACTCGAGTTGGAACGCAAGATGACCGCTGCCGGATTGCGCGTAACTACCGATGTTCGCGGGGCGAAGGTTCAGGCCAAGATTCGCGACGCGCAGCTTGAATTGATCCCTTACATGGCCGTGGTCGGCCCCAAGGAAGCCGAGGCGGGGGCCATTGCCTTGCGCGATCGCATCGATGGCGATTTGGGGGCCATGCCGTTCGATGCCGCCTTGGAAAAGTTGCTCGAAGAGGTGCGAAACCGTACGATTCGGCAAGTTGCCAAGCAGGAAGAGCAAACCGAACTGCCTGAAACTGCCGAAACCGGCGGCCACGAGTATTGAAGCTATGGTGAATCGATCCACTTTGAACATCTCCAGGGAATCCTCCCCAGTGCGCTCCGACCTGGAGCGCGCTGCTGCCGAGGCAGAGTCAGTGACCCAGCCGTTGGTCGTTCCGCCGCTGCGCATTGGGCCGTTGGTGATTGATCCACCCATCCTCCAAGCACCCATGGCTGGGTTTACCAATTATGCGTACCGCCAAGTGGTCCGCGAATACGGCGGAGTGGGTTTACAGGCCACGGAAATGGTCAACGCGCGCGGTTTCGTGTGGCTCGATGAACACGAGGCAGAGCATCCAGATCGTCTATGGGGAGTGCGCGAGGAAGCGCGCCCCCTAGCGGTGCAAATCTGGGACAACGATCCTGAGACGATGGCCAAGGTGGGGCGGCGTTTGGCGGAAGAGTATCAAGTCAGCGTGGTGGACATCAATTTTGGCTGTCCGGTCAAACAGGTGACCCAGCGGGCGCATAGCGGATCGTATCTATTGCGCGATCCGCAGCGGATGCACGAGATCATCAGCCAGTTGGTGCGCGCCTGTGCACCCACACCGGTCACTGCCAAGATTCGCTTGGGCTGCACCCGCAAATCGGCCAATGCGAAGGAGATCGCCAAGGTTGTGGAGGAGGCAGGTGCGTCCGCCCTAACCGTTCATGGACGTACTGCCGAGGACTATTTCAAGGGGAGTGCGGATTGGGAGCAGATTGCTGAAATCAAACAGCATTTGGTCCACATACCACTGATCGGGAACGGGGACTTGGATAGTGCCGAGAAAGTGGTCTTCGCCTTTCGCAATTACCAAGTGGATGGGGTGATGATTGCCCGTGCGGCACTGGGCCGCCCGTGGTTGTTCGCGCAATCCGCCGCAGCCCTGCGAGGTGAGCCCATTCCGCCGGAACCGACGTTGGCCGAACAGAAGGAATGCATGTTGCGGCACTTCAAATTGGTAGTCGAGCGGTTCGGAGTGCAGCAGGGGACGCATCTCATGCGCAAGTTCGCTTGCTGTTATGCTCAGGGACGCAGGGGCGCGCGTATGTTCCGCACCAAAGTTGCCCATGTTGAGTCGCCCGAAGCCTTCTACGAAGCTGTCGAAACGGCGTTTCCGACCGACGATGAGCCGCCCAAGCAAGAGTCAAATGCAGTTGAACCAGGCGCGTCTTCCTAGCGCTGTTCAATCCTTAGCTGCGACGCGTCTAGGGCGCAAAGGGAGGCAAGTCAAAAGTGCTTCCATCCCAGAGGACTCGTGGGTCCCCCGTCTCTGCGAGCGTTGTCAGTAGCCGCTCTGAAAGCTGTTGCTTGACTTCCTGGAATTCAGGCTCGCTGGCAAGATTGTGGAGGTGATCGGGATCGCGGCGGATGTCGAACAACTCTTCGCGGGGCCGGAGCCCCAGGGTGAGGTCTACTTGAGCGGCAATGGCGGGGGTAGCGAGATGCGTGAGCATCCAGGCCTTGGTAGGGCTGGCGTCCAGGTCTGCAAATGCATCAAAGGTTTTTTCGCGCATCGATACGTAGGAGGGGAAGTCGCCAGCCGGAAGCCCAAAGCCTGGGGCGGTACCCATCGGAAAACGATCGGGTTTGAAATTCAGGATATAAAGGTACTGGTCGGTACGGATAGCGCGCTGTGGGTAGGGCAAATTACCAGGGCGAGCCTTGGCCACGTGACGCTCACGTCCCACAATGACATGGTCGCGAGTTGGGTCGACTTGGCCTGATTTCTCGGACGCCAGGATCGGTAGGAGACTGCGGCCGGTCATGACGCCGGGGATGGTGACGCCGGCGGATTCCAGAAAGGTGGGAGCCAGATCGGGAAGGCAAACAAAGTCATCGACGACTCTGCCCGCTTTCCCGCCGAAAGTGGCCGGCATTCGAATAGCCAGCGGGACTCGCGTTCCCAGGTCGTAGAGATTGCATTTGCCGCGGGGAATGCCGGGAATACCGTGATCCCCACTAACCACGACGATTGTGTTGTCGTCGAGCCCCTGTTGCTGGAGTTCGTCGAGCAGCACACCGAGGCCGGCATCAAAGGCCTGGACTTCCCCCAAGTAGTCGCAGAAATCTTCACGGACTTCGGCAACATCGGGCAGATAGCTCGGTAGTTTGCCTTTCAGGGATTCTGGGGCGAGCCCCCAATGCTTTTCACCGGATCCCTGGATCCACTTGCGGTGGCAGTTGGTCGGGCCGAACCAGTAGCAGAAGGGCCGTTCTTCGGGGCGCGCGTCGAGGAAGGATTGGAAGTTTTTCCGGACCTCATCGAGCAATGCCGACTTGGCAGCCGTTGCATCGGTTTGTTTGGCGACAAATTGAGAAAATTGGTTGAACTTGCGACCAGCCGAGTGAAAGCCGGTTCTCTTGCCACCGTAGGGTTGGTTGGCTGGAGAGCCGGGGGACCAGACCTTGTGGGTGTAGCCGATCGAGTAGCCTGAGGACTCGAGCAGGAGTGGATAGGTTGGGGTGTTGTCGTCCCAGATGGCGCCTTGCAGGATCGCCCCCAGGCCGGTCCGCCAAAAGTACTGGCCACTTAACAGGGAGCTGCGGCAAGGGGTGCATGACGGAGCGTTTACGTACGCCTGTGTGAAGAGTACGCCGTCGCGGGCAACGGCGTCAAAATTGGGCGTGCTGACGATATCGCCAGGGCCTCCCGGTTCGAGTTCTGCATAGGCACTCGCGTAGCGTCCCCAATCATCGGCAAAGGCAAAGACGATGTTGGGACGCTCCGCCGCGCGACTTGCCGGCGACAGTGGGCTGGCGAGCAGCATGCACAGCGTGACTAGAGGGCGTAGTAGACAGCGCATTGAGTCGCCTCATTTCGTTGAAGAAAAGGGGGAGGAGTGTTTGGCGGACGCTACTTCCACCGGCTCTTTCCACTACCGGCTTGGGCCCGACCGATGGTCCAGGCCTTGAGCCCTAGGGACTGCGCAATTTCAAGGATGGTGTTGGCGTAGTAGGGGTTGACCATCAGAGTAAGCCCGATCCCCATGTTGAAAATGTGAGCCATTTCCTCATCGGCAATTTGGCCGAGTTGTTGCACCCAATTGAACATGGGGGGAATCTCCCATGAGTTCCGCTCGAAGACGAGGTCGACGTTGGGGGGCAGGATGCGTTCGGTGTTCTCCAGCAGTCCCCCGCCGGTAATGTGCCCAATGCCATGGACGACATGTTTGACTTTGTAATGTCGGAGGATTTTTTGCGTGAGGTTGGAATAGATAATCGTGGGGGTCATCAGTGCTTCCCCCACGGTTTGGCCAAGTTCCTTCACCGGATCATCGACGCTCAGGCCCGCTTTCTCGAAGACCGCCTTGCGAATCAAGCTGTAACCGTTGGAGTGGAATCCAGAGGATTGGATCCCGATGACCACATCGTCGGGGGCGATCTGCTTGCCGGAGATCAATTGTTTTTTCTCGACGACTCCGACGCAGAAGCCAGCCAGATCGTAATCGTCGCCATTGTAGAGGTCGGGCATGATGGCCGTTTCGCCACCCAGCAGGGAGCAATCTCCCTGAATACATCCCTGGCTAATGCCAGCCACGATTTGCTCCAGCAGTGGCGGGTTGTCGCGACTCATGGCGACATAGTCGAGGAAGAAGAGCGGTTCGGCCCCGCAGCACAGGATATCGTTGACGCACATAGCGACTAGATCGATTCCTACCGTGTCGTGTCGTCCGAGGAGCTGGGCGACTTTGAGTTTGGTGCCCACCCCATCGGTGCCCGAGACCAAGATCGGTTCTTCGTACTTGCGGGAAAACAGGGCATTGTTGAAGTCGAGCTGGAAGAGTCCTGCGAAGCCACCATCGTTTTTCATTACCCGAGGGCTGAAGGTGCGATGCATCAGCTTGGGCAGTCGCTGCATCGACTGTTCGTAAAGCTCGAGGTCGACACCGCTGTCCTTGTAGGTAATTGGGCTCATCAGCTTCAAATCATTCCGTATAGTTGTATGCAGTCACAAAGTTGGCGGAGGCTGCGCGAAGCGACGCGCATCCCACTGGAAGGGGTGGGCTGGGGCGGTGGCAGGCATCCGCCGCATATTATGGCCGTTTTCGCGGCAAATGCCCACTCCCTGTCGCACAAGGAAGCCATGGAACGGGCACCTCAGTACTGAACTTACGTCCCGGCGCCCCTCTCCGCTGGCTGCGCGACCCATTACGCTTCGTTTACCCCCATGCTGAGTGCACTCCCATGCCGCCTCGCAGTGCCTACATTCACGTTCCATTTTGCCGCCATCGTTGTGGCTACTGCAATTTTACGCTGATAACCGGCCGGGATGACTTGGTCGACAGCTATCTGGACGCCCTTGAGCTGGAGATGAGTTCACAATTGGAGTCACCGCAGGAGGTCGACACGCTCTTCCTCGGTGGAGGGACTCCCAGCTATCTGACGGGAGAGGCGCTGCAAAGGTTGTTTGCAATGATTCAGTACTGGCTGCCGCTGGCTCCCGGTGGAGAATTCTCTAGTGAAATGAATCCGCTCGATTGCGTTGCTGAGCAATTGGAGGAATTTCGCGCTGCTGGAGTCAATCGTGCCAGTGTGGGGGGGCAATCGTTTGCGGCCGACAAGTTGAAGATTTTGGAACGGGACCACTCGGGCGAGGATTTGGAAGCTGCTTTGGCACGCTGTGCCAAGTTTTTTCCGAGCGTTTCGCTCGACCTGATCTTCGCCTCGCCAGGGGAAACGGTCGCGCAGTGGCGATCCGATTTGCAGCTGGCCATGAAGTCGCCCATCCAGCACTTGTCGACCTACGGTTTGACGATTGAGCGGGGAGCCGCTTTTTACAGTCGCGTGGCGCGTCAGGAATTGACCGAGATCGATGCCGATGAGCAGCTTGAAATGTACTCGCACGTGATGGATGCGTTGGTGGCCGCGGGTTGGGAGCACTACGAGGTTTCCAACTTTTCACTCCCCGGTTTCCGCTGCCGACACAATGAAGCGTATTGGCTGGGGCGGCCCTGGTGGGCATTCGGTCCCGGTGCCGCTAGCTATCTGGAGGCCTCCCTCGCTGGAGAGCTGACGGATGAGCGGAAGGTGGAGCCAAGTGATCGCATCGCCGGGAATGCGACCTTGAACGCATCTTCCAACATGGTGCGGCGAGTCAATCATCGTAGTACGACGACCTACATTCGCCGTGTGCTGGCCGGACAGTCGTCCGTTGCTGAACGGGAGGTTTTGTCGCCGGAGCAGCAGGTGCGGGAGCGTTTGGTTTTCGGCTTGCGGCGGTTGGAGGGAGTCTGCTGGGGCGGGTTGGAGCAGTGGTGGAAGGCGCCCCTCGAACCTCTCTTTCAGCCCTACCTGTCACGATATTTGGAACAGGGCTGGCTGGAGTGGAGCGGCGAGCACTTGCGTCTGACCCGGGCTGGCTTGGTCATTAGTGATGCTCTGTGGCCCGACCTGTTGTGCGCGGACTAACGGGGCAAATCGTCCCTGAACGGGGGCTTCGTTGGCGGGCGGGATTGCGGTGGTGCTCGCAGGGTACCGGCCTCTTGCCCGCATAGCCAGCCTACCCAAGCGGTATGCTCCACGGCAGTGGGGGCCGGCTGGACAGGGATCGCCAGAAGCACAATCGCGAAGGAAGGAAACAGAGGGATTGAGGGGCATTCAGGAGTTGGAAACGTTTGGATAGCCACTTGGATTGGAGCGGAGCACGTCGTCGTGAGTGGTCGCGGGAAACCGCCAATTAGAGGATGATGGAGCCTGCTCGGGGAGCGCGGCGTTTCCCAATTGCAGCTTGAGCTAGCAGTCGATGGTCGTTTCACGAACGAGAGGTGAGGTCAATGTCGGAAAGGGAGAATCGCGAGCCACGTGTCGAGAATATTGCCACAGGGGGACGCCCATTGACGGAAGCGGAGGTCTATGCGGCGATTGGTGATGAAGGATTTGCAACCTTGTGCGCAGCGTTTTATCGTCGCGTTCCGGAGGATGCCATTTTGGGGCCGATGTACCCGGCGGATGACTGGCAGGGAGCGGAACAGCGATTGCGGGATTTTTTGATTTACCGCTTTGGGGGGCCAGCAACTTACATCGAACAGCGTGGGCACCCACGGTTGAGAATGCGTCACGCTCCTTTCAAAATCGATGTGGATGCACGCAATCGGTGGGTTGAGTTAATGGACGCCGCGCTTCAAGAGGCCGAATTGCCACCTGCGGCCACTGCCGCGCTGTCCAACTTTTTCGACCACATGGCCACTTTTATGATAAATCGCTAGCCCCGAACGCTAGGAAAACGTTGCCAGCCGGGAGTAACTGTGTCCGGAGAGCTGGCACGGGCTGGGTTGTAGCGGAGATTTCCGCTAAATTCTAACTTGACAAGACCAGCGGCAGGGACGAATTTTCCAGCCCTTTCCTGTCCTCGGCTGGCACTTCTCGCCATGAGGGGCCGCACGGAGGCGGTGGGCATCGGTCGCTTATCTGCAATGGCAAGCTTCGGTTTTTAGGCGGCCGGCGATTGCTCTGTTCAATTCACTCAGTTAGAGGATGGGAGTCTCTCCAACGTGTATAGATCTATAACGAACCGTTTGGCCGTCTGGGCATTGCTCGCAACCTTGCTGGTCAATTTCAATTCCCAGAACGCCAGTGGGCAAGCTCCTGGTGGTGAACTGCCGCCGGTCGCTGCACAGCTTGATTCGCTGGAGGGGCAATCGGGAGAGGGAGTTGGGAACAGTCCAGGGAGTATTGAGGCGGGCACGCATCCCGACCTTCTCGAGGCTGAGACGGACGAATATTTAAAGAGCCCCAATTCCGCTCCGCACAACGCCTGGATGCTGGTTTGCTGTGCACTCGTCTTGTTCATGACGGCACCCGGCTTGGCGATGTTCTACGGCGGCTTGGTTCGCAAGAAAAATGTGCTAAGCGTCCTCATGCAGTGTATTTTCCTGATGGGGATGATGAGCGTGGTGTGGGCTCTCTACGGCTATTCGTTAGCGTTTGGTAGCGGCGGGCCCTACATTGGCAATCTCGACTATGCACTCATGCACGGTGTGGCTCGGCAGTGGAGTGAAACCCTCCATCATCCGGTCACCCCGATGTTTGATGAGGCTCTGCCGCGACTGACCCACATGATGTTTCAAGGGATGTTTTTCATTATCACTCCCGCGCTCATCTGCGGTGCATTCGCCGAACGCATGAAGTTTGGAGCGATGGTCTTGTTCTCCCTGGTATGGGGAACCGTTGTCTATTGCCCACTGGCACACTGGGTCTGGGGCGGTGGAATTCTGGCCTTCGGAGGGGAGTCCTCGATCGCCGGTGGCGCACTCGATTTCGCGGGCGGCACCGTTGTGCATATCAGCTCCGGAGTTACCGCGCTCGTCGCAGCGATCGTGATCGGTCCGAGAATTGGGCATGGACGGGAGCCGATGCCACCACACAATCTGACCTACACCGCCTTGGGGGCGGCTATGCTGTGGGTGGGGTGGTTTGGCTTTAACGCTGGCAGCGCACTGCGGATCGATGGCATCGCTGCCAGTGCCTTTGCCGTTACCCACTTCTCAGCCGCCGCCGGAGCGGTTACCTGGGCGTTGATCGAATGGCTTCGCAGTGGAAAACCGACGGTGTTGGGCGCCAGCTCAGGTGCAGTCGCTGGCCTAGTGTGCATTACACCAGCTGCTGGGCATGTGGGACCGATGGCCTCCCTGATTATGGGAGCACTCGGCGGCGTGGTTTGCTACCTCTCCTGTTCCAAGCTCAAGTCGAAATTCCGCTACGATGATTCGCTCGATGCATTCGGTATCCACGGCATGGGCGGTGCACTGGGCGCTGTTTTGACCGGAGTGTTTGCGACGCGAGCGGTATTGGATATCTCTGGCGGAGAGCCGGTGGGCATGATCGAGGGCAATTACAGTACAATCCTTGGACAGTTGGCTGCAACGGGGATTACGATTGCCTATGCTGCGATTGTGAGTTTTGGACTCTTGAAGTTGCTTGATTTGACGATCGGTCTGCGAGTTTCCGCGACATCCGAACGCCAAGGCCTCGATATTACCGAGCATGGGGAAGAGGGGCACATCTTCCTGTAAGTCGACTCTGCAGCTCAACTCTGTGACTCAACGGCCGACTCGTTGGCCGCAAGCCCAGGTGACTGGGTGCGCGGCGCAGGGGGGATTGGGATTGGCCACGTGCGAAGGTTCTTTAACCTGAGGAGAGTGAGCGTTGACGGTGGTTGATATCCTGCGAGAGCTGCAGTCCTTGGGGAGTCCTCAGACGGTCAAGACGTGTCGGCGTCATGGCGCAGAGGGCGAGATGTATGGGGTGAAAATCTCAGATCTCAAAAAGCTAGTGAAACGCGTCAAGGGAAATCATGCCTTGGTGTTGGAGTTGTGGGATACCCAGAATTCTGATGCGATGTACTTGGCAGCACTAGCTGCAGACGGAAGGGAATTTACGCGCAAGCAGTTGGATGGTTGGGCTAAAACTGCGTGGTGGTACATGCTCAGCTGCTATGCGGTTCCTTATGTGGCTGCGGAGCATCCCGCTGCCTTTGGCATTGCTCAAAAATGGATGAAAGCTCGGGCCGAAAGTGTGGCGTCTGCTGGCTGGAATACCTATGCCCTGGCGCTGGCGGTCCGCCCCGACTCGGAGCTGGACTTTGCGGCGATTCAAGAGCGACTCGATTTTGTGCAAGCGAGCATTGACTCGGCGGCCAACCGCGTCCGTTATTGCATGAATGGATTCGTAATTTCGGTGGGTTGTTACGTGGAGCCGCTGTTGCGATCTGCGCAAAATACTGCCCAGGCGATTGGCCAAGTCCAGGTCGATCTGGCCGACACGGCTTGCCGTGTTCCGTTGGCGGTCGACGCTATCGATAAAGTGGTGCAGATGGGTCGCGTGGGGCGGAAACGCAAAAGCACCAAGTGCTAGCCGTGGGAGCCCGCGGAGTAACTGACACCGTTGTTACAAACCGCGCAGGTATAAGGGTGCCTTGCAGCTTCCCCAGACGGAACTTAGCAGGTTTTTCTAAGATTCTAGGAGGCGATGTTCGATACCGAACCTGTGACGTCGTCTTTGGACGGCTCTGCAAGTGCGCCGCTTGATGGCTCTTCGGCGCGGTTCGTTTCGTTCATCCGCTCTTCGCATGGAAGTGGCACGGCGGGTACTAGATTTGGCTGCAATTCAGCCAGATAGACTGTGCCATGACTCAAACTCGTGCAAACCTCGGTCCCCGTGGCTTGGCAATCTTGACGCTTGCTGGCGGGGCCGCCTTGGCCTTCCCCTTTCTTCGTGCTCCAAGAAAGGGCGTTGATGCCGTGCAGGCTCATCAGTCTCAGCAGTCTCAGCCTCGCGAACATAGCTTGGCAGAATCGCGTTCTGGGGAGCTCGCGTCACGCGTATCTGCGGCACCCCAAACGATGGGAGTCATCAGCGGCGTTCTGCCGTCTACGCTAGCCCCGAGCAACCAGCAGGTGGTGCTGCCTGATTGGGCAAAGCGGGAATCGAAGATCGATCGACTTATTGCCGCCGGAGTCGTCGCCTCGCCGGCGTCCCACGATGATGGGGATCGCGCCAGAGGCATGAAGAGTCGCTCGGCTGAGGCGGCTCGCATGCAACCCTGGACCGAGCTTCCTACGGACATCTTGCAAGGGGTTGCGGCCGAACGCTCTCGCGAACCTGAATCGTCGACGTCTCGCGCCTTTGCTCCTCTGGCGAACGCCAGCGAAGAGGTGGCGATGCGCGCTTCCCCCTGGAGGCAGAATATGGAGGAGAGTCGCATCGGTCCGCAGTCGCTAACGAACGTCGTGTCGCAACCCTCTTCACCTCGAAACAATGTCGTGTCTCAACCTGTCGCGTCGCCGGGCATTCCCTCGCAAGTGGTCGGTCAACGACGTTATACGGTTGGGGCGGCTCCTCGCGACCCAGCCGATTCGGGGTGGAGCGACCACAGCGCTCCGGTATCGGTAGCGCGTGGCGCGGCAGATTCCCCCGCGAGTCCACCTGCCACAGTCCAACCACGTCAGCCGCAGTATGTGTTTCAGCCTGGTTTAAGAAATCAGAGGTGAAACCGTGGGGCGTGGAGCAATTCCGCGCTTCAATCTGCTAGCATAAGTCCTCGATGAACGTCATTTGCCTTTGAGGATTTCGCCATGCAATTTACTCCGAATCGCCGTAACGTACTCCAGGCAGCTACCGCCGGGCTTGCGACTCTTTCCGTTGGCCGGCTTGGTAAAGCTAGCGCTTTGCCCCCTGAGGTAAATCTGCAATTTGGGTTGGTGACCTATCTGTGGGGGAAGGATATGACGCTTCCCGAATTGTTGGCGACCTGCGAGGCAGCGGGAGTTGGCGGCGTGGAATTGCGTACTGAGCACAAGCATGCCGTGGAGCCCACTCTCAACGCGCACCAGCGCAGTGAGGTGCGAAAGCGGTTCGCCGACAGCCCCGTGGAGTTAGTGGGATATGGGGCAAATTGTGAGTTCCATTCAGACGACCCTTCGGCCGTAAAAGCGAATATTGAGCAGGCAAAGGGCTATATTCAGCTGATGCATGACTGCGGCGGCAGTGGTGTGAAGGTCAAGCCCAATGGGTTCCCCAAAGGCCTTTCACGCCAGCAGACCATTGAGCAAATTGGAACATCGCTCAATGAAGTGGCTGAGTATGGGCTTGGGTTCGGGCAGAAGATCCGCGTCGAGGTCCACGGTAAAGGGACCAGTGAGCTACCTGTGATTCGTGATATTTTCGAGGTCGCCGATCACGAGAACGCTTTTGTGTGTTGGAATTGCAATGGTGAAGATTTGGCCGGTGAGGGATTGGAAGCCAACTTTAAAATGGTGCAGAAACGGATTGGAGACACCACCCACATTCGAGAGATGAACCTGGAAGACTACCCCTACCCAGAGCTGATGAAGCTGTTGGTGGACGCGAAGTGTGAGGGGTGGGTGCTGCTCGAGGCTCGCACCAATCCGCAAGATAAGGTGGCCGCTTTGATAGAGCAGCGGAAGATTTTTGAACGATTGATCCAGGCGAGTTGAGTCGCAGTGCCTGGGGCTGCAGACGCTTGCCACTTTTGCTAGCGTTCAACATCCTTCAATCGGAGAAGGGCTCGCGGATGACGCGAGATGGCGGGCTTGAAAAGGGGGTGTGCATGGAAGCAGGGCAGGCTTGTTGAACTATCCTCGGATTGTCATGAACGCGGGTTTTCTCGCTCGTCGAGCGCCCGCTTTTGCCAGTGCTGCATCCGATAGGTGCCATCCATTCTTCACAATGCAAGCATTGCAAGGTCTTGCAACGCATTGCCGGAATATCGCAAGCGATAGGTGCCATCCATCGATCGCACCGTCGCAATGCTAGCTTTCAACCCCCCGTGCGACTTGATTGCATGCAAAGCAATGAGTGCACTGTCCCCGCAGTGATTGCATCCGATAGGTGCCATCCATTCTTCACAATGCAAGCATTGCAAGGTCTTGCAACGCATTGCCGGTATATCGCAAGCGAATGGTGCCATCCATCGATCGCACCGTCACAATGCTAGCTTTCAACCCCCGTGCGACTTGATTGCATGCAAGGCAATGAGTGCTCTGTACCTGCAGTCGCTGGAAGTGTTTGCTGGCATTGGAGCGGGTGCACTGTCCCCACTGCTGGGTAGCTATGTATTTGCTTGCAATGGGTTGCTAGCAAATCGCAATTGATGGGTGGTACCTATTGGGCGGGGCGCATGGTGGGGGTTGTAGATGTTAGTATTGCAAGTGCTTGTGGGATGGAGTGGCACTTTCTGCCGATAGGATGAGGTGTTTCTTGGCTTGGAAGGTAGGGCGATCGAATGGATTTGCGCAAATGCATACCGTTGTTGGGACTCTGGATCGCGTGGAGTTGCGCTAGCGGATACGCGCAAGATCTGATCTGGGAGCTCGGCCCGACAGGCACGAAAGCCAGTCTGCGTGGGTTGCATGCGGTGGATGATCAGGTGGTCTGGGTAGCTGGGAGTCAAGGCACCGTCCTGCGTTCGACTGACGGAGGTTCGAGCTGGAGCAATGGTAGCCCGAGCGAGCATTCCGACCTGGAGTTTCGGTCGATCTATGCTTGGGATGACCGCGAAGCTTGTGTGGCCAGTGCTGGAGTTCCAGCGGTCATTCTCAAAACCCTCGATGGCGGGAAGAGCTGGAGGAGAGTGTTTGAGCACTCCTCGGCGTCTGCCTTTTGGGATGCGTTGCGATTTTGGGATGCTGAACATGGGATCGCTTTCAGCGATCCGGTCGATGGGAAATTGTTGATTGTCGAAACCGCCGACCGGGGAGCCAGTTGGCAGCGGGTTGCTGTCGAAAAGCTGCCTGCCGCTTTGCCAGGCGAAGCAGGCTTTGCTGCCAGCAATTCGGCTATGTGCCTTGGCAGCCATGGAGGCGTGTGGATTGGATTGGGTGGTGCCGTCGGCGAACGCAGTCGCATCCTGTACCGTCCTGCGTGGGGAGCCGACTGGAAGCTTGCCGCATGTCCCCTTTCCAGTAGCCCTACTCAAGGGGTGTTTTCGATCGCGGGAGACGCACAGAGCAAGTTGGTAGCTGTCGGAGGGGATTATCGACTTGGGATTTCGGACGCACCGAAAATCACGGCGGCAACAAGCTCGGATGGAGGTGCTACCTGGACGGCAGCTAGCCGACCGCCGGAAGCCTTTCGTTCCGCCGTCGTCACGGTGCCACGGGGTGGCGCTTGGGAGCAGGCTTGGGTGGCGGTGGG
This sequence comes from Aureliella helgolandensis, assembly GCF_007752135.1. Taxonomy (GTDB): domain Bacteria; phylum Planctomycetota; class Planctomycetia; order Pirellulales; family Pirellulaceae; genus Aureliella; species Aureliella helgolandensis. Next base: position 520,273 of record NZ_CP036298.1, read on the forward strand.
ACCGAGCGGTTCCGATTGGTCGTTAGACGGTCGCCAGTGGGAGACTTTCTCGAGGGCGGGATTTCATGCATTGGCTGGCGGTGCGTCGGAGGTGTTTGCCTGTGGAGCAGACGGTCGCTTTGCTATCTTGAGACGGCACTAGGTGCCGAGCGAACGAAGTTAATCAATTCTGTGCCAGCTTGGTGCCAAACAACCGCTTTCTGTTACACTCTCGAATTCAAGATGTGAAGAAAAGCTCGCTGGGTTGCACGTTGGGCCAGCATTAGATTATCTACTAGGAAGGCCTCACTATGAAACTCGGAATACTCTCGTGCAGCCCTAATTGCTATAGCACGCGTCGCTTGCGTGAGGCGGCAGAGCAGCGAAATCACTCCGTTAAAGTCCTCAATTCCCTGAAGTTTGCAATTGATTTGGAGGAGGGGTCGCCGGATCTCTTTTACAATCAGAAACATCTGTCGGATTATGATGCGGTACTGCCGCGCATCGGAGCTTCGATCACCTATTTCGGTACTGCTGTTGTGCGGCAGTTTGAGCAGATGGATGTTTTTTGTGCCAACACATCGGGAGGGATTTCCAACTCCCGCGACAAGCTGCGTTCCTTGCAAATTTTGAGTCGTCACTACATTGGTATTCCGAAGACGACGTTTGTGCGAGATAAGAAGGATGTTTTGCCCGCGATCGAACGCGTGGGGGGAGCGCCGGTCATCATCAAGTTGATCGAAGGAACTCAGGGGATTGGCGTCCTTCTGGCGGAGTCGACCAAATCTGCGGAGGCAATCATCGAGCTCTTGCAGAGTCAGAAGCAAAATGTATTGGTGCAGAAGTTTGTGGCAGAGAGTAAGGGGAAGGATATCCGAGCCTTTGTGGTCGGGGATCAGGTCGTGGGTGCGATGAGACGCGTGGCGCAGGGGCAGGAGTTCCGTAGCAATGTTCACCGTGGCGGAGTTACGGAACAAGTGGACCTTGATGAACGCTACAAGGAGACGGCGGTCCGTTCAGCCCAGATTATGGGGCTGCGAATTGCCGGGGTGGATATGCTGGAGAGCAAGGATGGGCCACAGGTGATGGAGGTGAATTCCTCGCCAGGGTTGGAGGGGATCGAGACCTGCACTCAGCTCGATATTGCCGGAGCAATCGTGGACTACATCGGAGCCCAGGTTGATTTTCCGGAAATCGATGTGCGGCAGCGTTTGACTGTCAGCCGAGGTTACGGCGTAGCCGAGATCCACCTCCCCGAAGGTTCGAGCTACTTGGGGCAAACCGTTGCCGCCTCAGGGCTGAGAGACAACGACGTCAATGTGTTGACGCTCTATCGCGGAACTTCGGTGATTCCCAACCCTCGTTCCGATCGAATTTTAGAGGCGGGGGATCGCCTCCTGTGCTTCGGGAAATTGGAGTCGATGAAGGGCTTGATTCCCAAGAAGACCCGCAAGCGTCGTTCGATGAAGGTGCAGCCACTGCAGGAGTCGGATGTGGCGCATATTGAGTCTTAGGCCTTGGTTGTGTTCCGCTGCTATCGTTTGTCGAGAAGGGTTTCGTCCGCATGCCTAGAGCATCCAGGTTTGGCAAGAAGAAAAGTATTGCAACATGGGACGAAGGGGATATCGCTCCTGGCGAAACCCGGAATTTCCGATTAACGGTTAGTGAGAGCTACAGCGGGATGAATGTCCGCATTCCGATTCAGGTGCGGCGGGCTAAGCGAGAGGGGCCGACGGTTTTTGTGACTGCGGCCTTGCATGGCGATGAAATCAATGGCACTGGGGTCATCCGACAAATGATTCATGATGGTGCTTTGGATCTCAAGTGTGGCGGCTTGATCCTAGTGCCCGTCTTGAACCTGCTCGCCTTCGATCGCCATTCACGCTATCTGCCGGACCGCCGCGATCTGAATCGGTGCTTTCCTGGCTCTCTGGGCGGAAGCTTGGCGAGTCGTATGGCGCGGCGGATTTTCGACGAGATCGTGATGCGCAGTGACTATGGGATCGATTTGCATACCGCTGCGGTGCGGCGCACCAATTACCCCAACATTCGAGCTGACATGGGGAATGCAGAAGTGGCTCGCATTGCGCATGCTTTTGGGAGTGAATTGGTGTTGAACGGCAAAGGACCCAAGGGCTCCTTTCGCAGGGAGGCAACCTCCATCGGTTGCCCCACCATCGTCATGGAGGGCGGAGAGGTGTGGAAGGTAGAGCCTCGCATTGTGGAGTCTGCAATGAAAGGGGTTACCAATGTTCTCCGGGAGTTGGGGATGCTGGAAGGGGAAACCGAGATTCCACCTCAGCAAACGGTTTTGGAGAAGACGGTGTGGTTGAGGGCAGAGCGAGGTGGGTTTCTGCAATTTCATGTTGCCCCAGGGGAGGTTGTGGTGCGAGAGCAAGCCATTGCCACCAATACGAATCTGTTGGGGGTGGAACGCAGCGTTCTCTACGCCCCCTTTGATGGAGTGGTGATCGGCATGACAACCTTGCCAGCCGTAACTCCAGGCGAACCCGTATGTCACTTGGGGCGTTTGCCGCGTGGAACGAAAGCGGCGCAACTCAGTCAGGATCGGTCGGAAGATGAGGGGTTGGAGGAACGCCTCTTTGAAGAGCTCTCGACAAATTTTATGGTCGTTGAGCGATCCGATGAAACAGAGGGTATGGGCGAAACGGGTGATTCGGAGTAGCCGGGCTGCCCCTGTCGAGGCGGGGTGTGGGGATCTGTCCGCCCCACAGTGCTCGCCGTCTGGACGCTTACCGTCGATTGGGGGGATCTTGCCGCCTTGACCCCATTGTAAGTCGTCGCATGGGGCGGGCTGGAGTGCCTGACACTCGCTCACTGGATTGTTCACTGAGGGCCGACCCCCTAGTCGTGCAAAGAGCGGAAGTCGTAGCTTGCTCATGCGTCGAATTGCGTTTTGGGTTTGGAGCGGAAGGCGTACCCACATCGACAAGTCGCACGTGCCTGGTCATGGAGCGTGTAAGTTACGTGAAATGTGTGCTCCGAACACCGCAGGACACCTTTAAAATTAAGCCCACTTTGCCTATAGTGCTGGTAGGGCGGACAGAACGTGTTCAATTTATCAAGCTATGGCTGCGGAAGATTTCTGCGGACTGTCGTTTCTTTTCTGTATGGACGCCCATGACGAATCATCATCACTTCGGCGAGTATCAAACCGAGAATTTCTTTGATGAGATGCTGGACGCCAACGGTGTACCGCGGCAGGGTGCTGAGCCACTGTTGAAGTGCATCAACGAGCTTCCGCCCGGGGAATTGGTGACGCGGCAGCAGTCGATCGAACGCGCTCTGATGCGGATGGGAATCACGTTTACGGTTTATGGCGACGAGGCTGGAACCGAAAAGATTTTTCCATTCGATGTTATTCCGCGCATCGTGCAGGCCTTCGAATGGCGGCATATTGAAGCTGGGCTGAAGCAACGCATTGAAGCCCTCAATCGCTTCATTGACGACATCTACCACGACCAAGCAATTGTCAAAGACGGGATTCTCCCACGGCACACGCTGGAGAAAGCCAAGTCGTTTCGGAAGCAATGCATCGGGCTCAAGCCTCCCAAGGGGGTCTGGTGCCATATTACTGGTACCGATTTGGTGCGGCACAGCGATGGCGCGATCTACGTGCTCGAAGACAATTTGCGCTGTCCGTCCGGCGTATCGTATGTGCTGCAAAATCGGCTGGTTATGAAACGCAGTTTCCCGCAGATGTTCGCCGATTCGAACGTGCGGCCGGTGATCAATTATCCTGCGCAGTTGTTTAAGACGTTGTCGAGTATTAGTCCGGACGGAAATCCGGAACCGACGGTGGTTGTGCTAACCCCGGGAATCTTTAACTCGGCTTACTACGAGCACTCGTTCCTAGCGCAGCAGATGGGTGTTGAGCTGGTGCAGGGGGAGGACTTGGTAGTTGAGAATGACATCGTCTATATGCTCACGACCGACGGGCTTGAGAAAGTAGACGTTATCTACCGACGCATCGACGATGATTTCCTGGACCCCAAGCACTTCCGCAAAGATTCGATGCTTGGTGTGCCTGGTTTGTTGGACGCCTATCGTCAAGGCAATGTGGCCTTGGCTAATGCGCCAGGAACGGGAGTTGCCGACGACAAAGTCATCTACGCCTATGTGCCGGAGATGATCCATTACTACATGGGAGAAGAGCCGGTACTGCCCAATGTGCCGACCTATATTTGTGAGCGGGATGACGATCGCAAGTATGTGCTGGAACATTTGGATGAATTGGTTGTTAAGGCGGCCAATGAAGCGGGGGGGTATGGAATGTTAATCGGCACGCAGTCGACTTTGGAGCAACGGCAAGAGTTTGCCAAACGCATCGAAGACGATCCCCGCAATTATATTGCCCAGCCCACCTTGGCGTTGTCGCGGGTTCCCACGAACGTTGGCGATCATTTTGAAGGGCGACATGTCGACCTTCGGCCGTATGTGCTGTATGGCGGGGATTCGGTGTGGGTCCTGCCGGGCGGCTTAACCCGCGTGGCCCTTAAGAAGGGATCGCTCGTCGTGAACTCTTCGCAAGGTGGTGGAAGTAAGGATACTTGGGTAATCGCAGATCAAGAGCTCGATGCGACTGATTTGAAAGTTACGCTCTAGTGCATTCCGTTGAAAAATAGCACATTTGCTGAATTTCAGCTTCGTTCGCAATATTAATCTACGTAGGTACAGCTTAGGAACTCAGAATGCTAAGTCGAGTTGCAAATTCCATCTATTGGATGACGAGGTATATCGAGCGAGCGGAAAACCTGGCGCGTTTTATCGACGTTTCGTCCAATGTGATTCTCGACCAGCCCGAAGCGGCTGCCAAACAGTGGGAGCCACTGGTCAGGACCACTTCGGATGAAAAGTACTTCCGCGAGCACTATGGCGAGTTTACGGCGAGCAATGTACGTAATTTCTTGACGTTTGACCGTGAGTATTCGAATTCAATTCTTAGTTCCTTGAGTCAAGCTCGTGAGAATGCGCGGACCGTTCGCGAAGCGATCTCATCGGAAGCTTGGGAGGTTCTCAACGAAAATTACCTGGCGGTCAAGCATGCGGCCCTGCAAGGCGCTGCAGCGGCAAATTCCGATTTCTACACTGAGGTTAAACGGCAGAGTCACTTGTTTAACGGCGTCTTTGACAGCACCATGTCCCGCGACAAGGGATGGTACTTTGCGAACATCGGTCGCTTCCTTGAGCGGGCAGACAAGACGAGCCGCATATTGGACGTTAAATATTTCACACTCCTCCCCTCCTTTGATGATGTCGATACCACGCTCGATGATCTACTTTGGTCGGCCGTACTGCGCTCGGTCAGCGGGTTTGAAATGTACCGCAAACGCTATCACTCGTTGACCATTAATCGTGTGGTCGAATTCCTCGTGTTGGATACGAAATTTCCTCGCTCAATTCACTACTGTGTGCGAACTGCGATCGGTTCTTTAAATCGCGTAGGAGGGCCTGAAGACAATATTGCCCTCAAGCAGGCGGCGGCCATCGAGGCAAAGTTGTGCAATGTTACCGCTAAGGAAGTTATCAACGGCGGCTTGCATGAATTCATCGATGGGATTCAGAAGGAATTGAATCGTCTGGGGGAAGCCATTCATGAAACCTATTTCGCGCGACGCGATGAACTGCACGCAACACCGGTCAAGCTCCTGTCGGCAACGCAGTCGCAATCTCAGAGTCTGACCAACTAGCTTGCAGCTTGGGGCACGAATGGCTTGTCGGTTGAGTGGCCGATCTGTTGAGTTGCTTGAGGGGGGCAGATGGGCTGGCGAAGTGCGAGCATTTTGGCCTTGTCCAGGACGTCGTCTAGGATAAAGGCGATCCGCAACCCGTGTGTGGCAGCGTAGAGGGTGAAGTGGTCTGAGGCTGCGATGGCAGCAGCGCCGATGAACTTCACCGAAGTTTGGGATGATGAATGCAAGGCGGGGGAATTTCGCCCGTCTCTTTTCCTTTTTTGAAGACAACGCCAGTTAGGCTCCAACATGACGATTCGTGTCGCGCTCAATCATCGTACTACCTATCACTACGATCGCCCCACAACGATTCATCCGCAATTGATTCGCCTCCGCCCTGCCCCGCATACGCGGACTCCGGTGCAGAGTTATTCCTTGCGTGTCACGCCTGGCGAGCACTTTACGAACTGGCAGCAAGATCCACACGGCAATTTTCAAGCCCGTTGTGTTTTCCCAGAGCCGGCGCACGGTTTGGAGATTGAAGTAGATTTGATCGTGGACATGACGGTCATCAATCCCTTTGATTTCTTTATCGAAGACGCCGCCAAAGAGTTCCCCTTTGTCTATGAAGAATGGTTGGGACGCGAGCTCAAGCCGTTCCTGGAGGTGTTGCCAGAAACCCCCAATTTTGAAAAGTACCTAGCGCAGGTGCAGCGGGAAATCAAAGCTCGTGGCCCGCAAAATACGGCCGACTTTCTAGTGGGATTGAATCAAAAAGTTCAATCCGATATCAGCTATACCATTCGGATGGAGCCAGGGGTTCAGACTCCCGAGCAGACGTTGACGCTCCTCAGTGGCTCCTGCCGCGATTCGAGCTGGTTGCTGGTGCAAGTATTGCGCAGACTGGGCTTAGCCTCGCGGTTTGTCTCCGGATATTTAATTCAACTTGCCCCTGATTTGAAACCCCTGGACGGTCCCGAAGGCCCGACAGCCGATTTCACGGATTTGCATGCCTGGGTCGAAGTTTACTTGCCGGGAGCCGGTTGGGTGGGACTGGACCCCACGAGCGGCTTGCTGGCTGGCGAAGGACATATTCCTCTTGCCTGCACTCCTGACCCGATGACCGCCGCACCAATTTCAGGATCGATTGGCGAATGCGAGGTTGAGTTCGATCATGCGATGTCCGTGACGCGCATCCATGAGGATCCGAGGGTAACGAAGCCTTACACGCCTCAGCAGTGGTCGGTGATCGATGCGCTAGGTCAGCGCGTGGATGAGCAATTGGCGGCGCAGGATGTACGGCTGACGATGGGAGGGGAACCCACCTTCGTTTCCATTGACAACATGGATGGACCCGAGTGGAATTCCGAGGCGGTAGGGCTTGAGAAGCGGCAGCTCTCGGAGACTTTGATCAAACGATTGCGAGAGCGTTTTGGCCAAGGTGGATTGCTGAGTTACGGTCAGGGCAAATGGTATCCTGGAGAATCGCTTCCACGATGGGCATTAGCCTGCTTTTGGCGCAAGGATGGAGTGGCGATTTGGGAGGATCCCGATCTGATTGCAGACACTTCGGTCGATCAGGGGTTAACCCACGAGGATGCGGGAGTTTTTGCACACGCCTTGGCTGTCACACTGGGTGTCTCGCGTAAGTACATTCGCCCTGCCTTTGAGGACATTGCTCACTTTTTGGTGAAAGAGCAGCGTTTGCCGGTCAATGTCGATCCGAGCAATCCTCAGTTGGGCAGTCCGGAAGATCGCGCCCGCTTGGTACGCGTTTTCGAGCAGGGGCTGGGGACGCCAGTTGGATTTGTGCTACCGCTGCGGAGGCAGTGGTGGCAAGCGCAACCACGTTGGACGAGCGGCCCTTGGCCGGTGCGAGGGGAGAGTCTTTTTTTGTTGCCTGGCGATTCACCCGTAGGTCTTCGCCTACCACTCGATTCGCTCCCCTACTCCGCTACTGGTCCTGCAGAGCCGCTGATTCCCATCGATCCGACCGCACCGGTTCATGAGCTTCCGCAGCCACTGTATTCACGTCAGCAAAATGCGCAGCAGCGATCCGACGAATCGTCTGCCAACAACGCTGGTCTACAGATTGAGAGATTGGCCAATGAAGAGAAGACCGAGCGCGGCATCACGGCGAAGCCGCTCAAGGATCCGCGAGAGTTCAAATTGGGCAACTCGAAATTGAGTGAGGCTGCGGCTAAACTCAAGCTTGAAGAAATCGACGCCGAGTCGGAATCTGTGGCTGCTGATCAAGTGGTTCCCACGGCCCTGTGTGTCGAGGCGCGCAGCGGTAACTTGCATATCTTTATGCCGCCTACGGAGCGGATCGAAGACTACCTAGACTTGGTGGCCGCCGTGGAAGCGACGGCGCGGCAATTGAAGGCGCCGGTCGTAGTGGAAGGCTATCCCCCACCTCACGATTCGCGTATCGAAGTCTTGAAAGTCACACCCGATCCAGGAGTCATCGAGGTGAACACCCACCCAGCCTCCAATTGGAACGAGCTGGTGGCCATCACCCGTGAACTGCACGCTGAAGCTCGACTGACGCGTTTGGGGACGGAGAAATTTGACCTGGATGGTCAGCATACGGGAACGGGAGGAGGAAATCACATTGTGTTGGGGGCAGCCCATCCCACGGACAGCCCTTTCTTGCGGCGTCCCGATTTGCTCAAGAGTTTTATTTCGTATTGGGTAAATCACCCGTCGCTGTCGTACCTGTTTAGCGGGAAATTTATCGGGCCAACGAGTCAGGCCCCGCGGGTTGATGAGGGACGTCGCGATTCGATGTACGAGCTCGAATTGGCTTGCAGTTTGGTGCCACCTCGTGGGCAGGATTGCCCGCCCTGGTTGGTGGATCGCTTGTTCCGCAATCTGTTGACCGATTTGACGGGCAACACGCATCGAGCTGAATTTTGCATCGACAAACTCTACTCACCAGATAGCAGTACGGGGCGGCTCGGCCTGCTCGAGTTCCGTGGTTTTGAAATGCCCCCTCACTATGAGATGAGCCTAACGCAGCAGTTGTTGATTCGCTCGATGGTCTCTGCGTTTTGGGATACACCCTACGAGGAACCGCTGATTGAGTGGGGAACGACGTTGCATGATCGTTTCATGCTTCCCCATTTTGTGTGGGATGATTTCGGCTATGTCATTCAAGATCTGAATCGGCGAGGATTCCCAATTCAGAAGGAATGGTTTGCGCCACATTTTGAATTCCGATTTCCGGTCATTGGTGAATTTGCGGTGGATCAGATGCAGGTGGAATTGCGCGACGCAATTGAGCCTTGGTATGTTTTGGGTGAGGAACCGACCGGGGGAGGGACGGCCCGCTATGTCGATTCCTCGGTGGAGCGTTTGCAGGTCAAAGTGCGTGGGCTGACACACCGCCGGCATGTGTTGAGCTGCAACGGACGGCGTTTACCGCTGCATCCCACCGGCAATGCAGGTGAGTATGCGTGCGGGGTTCGCTACCGAGCTTGGCAGCCGCCAAGTTGCCTACATCCGACCATCCCCGTCCATACCCCGCTCACGATCGATATCATCGATACTGAGGCTCGGCACTCGTTGGGAGGGTGTCGATACCACGTAGCCCATCCAGCCGGACGCAACTACGAGACATTTCCCGTAAATGCGAACGAAGCGGAGGCGCGGCGAGGTGCGCGGTTCTTTAAAATGGGACACACGCCGGGAACCATTGAGGTGCCGGCAAAGGAGACCAATTCTTCTTTCCCACTGACCCTCGACCTGCGGCGGATGCCGAAGCCCGAATGAATAGACTGAGTAAGGCGGATGCTCAGGTAAAAGTGGTTCCGCTTCCACAAGATGGAAGTGGGGGAGATCTACTTTTACTTGAAAAGCAGCTATCGAATTATCGTGGATTGAATGGCACCTACGATGAGGCGGTTACCAAAGATGGAACGCTGCGCGATGGTTGGCCGAAATTATTCGAAAATCTGGGGACGCTCTCCGTTCGGGAGCTAGAGCGGCGGATTGCGCAGGCACAGCGGCAGATTGACGCCGAAGGTGTCGTCTTCAATCCGCATGATGATGCGAGCGAGATCTCGCGACCTTGGAAACTGGATCCAGTGCCACTGGTCATCCCGGAAGCCGAGTGGAATGGAGTCGCGGAGGGGTTGGCACAGCGCGCCCAGTTGATCGACTTGATCATCCTGGACTTTCTCGGGCCTCAAACTCTGCTGCGTGAGAAAGTTGTTCCCCCGGAGTTGCTATTTGCCAACCCGCAGTACTTTCCTGCGTATCATGGTTTGGTGAATCGGCCCATTCAGCACGTCCAATTGTATGCGGCCGATCTGGCCCGAGATCCTTCGGGGCAATGGTGGGTGACTGCGGATCGAGCTCGGTCCCCATCCGGGCTGGGATATGTTCTCGAGAACCGTCTGATCGCTTCTCGCATGTTGCCCGTGGCGTTTTCCAATGGCAATGTCCATCGCCTGGCTTCCTTTTTCATGACCTTTCAGCGTGCGCTGCGCGACTTGGCCAAGCGTTATCGCGACAATCCCAGGATTGCCATTTGGTCGCGTGGCACGAAGAGTAAGTCGTATTTCGAAGATGCGTTTCTAGCTCGCTATCTGGGGTACACGCTGGTTGAGAGCGACGATTTAGCGGTTCGCAACAACCGAGTCATGCTCAAAACGCTGGGCGCTTTGTTGCCCGTGGAAGTTCTGCTGCGGCGGTTAGACGATCATCGATGCGATCCTTCGGAGTTGACCAGCGGTAGTGACGGAATATCGGGGTTGCTGGAGGTGATCCGCAGCGGCAACGTGGCGGTCGCGAACTCACTCGGTAGCAGCTACGCTGAAGCTCCCATGTTGGCTGCGTTCTTACCCGCCATCTGTCGGCATCTGATAGGACAGGACTTAAAAATTCCGTCGGTGGCTACGTGGTGGTGTGGACAGCCCCACGGCTTGAAGTATGTCCAGGAAAACTTGGAGCGAGTCGTCATTCGCTCCGCCTTTCGAGATCGAGATGAAGCACCGTTAGTTCCAGCCATGATGACGGCAGAGCAGCGCGAGGAGCTGTCGGCGAAGATTGCAGCAACGCCCCAGCTGTTTGTTGGGCAAGAACGCATCACCCGGTCCACGACTCCGGTGTGGGATGCTGGGCAACTGAAGCCCTGGTCCGTGGCGCTGCGGGCGTTTATGGTTGCCAAGGACGATGGGTATTATCCTCTGCCTGGGGCTTTGGCACGCGTGTCTCCCGATGCCGATGCGCTCCTGCAGGACATGACCAGCGGAGAGAAGAGCCAAGATGTCTGGATCGTCGCTCGTGAGAGCGTACCAATCGTTTCGCTGTTGAGCGTCGATGGTCAGCAAGCCGAACTCAAACGCGGTGGCTCGGAGCTGCCTAGCCGCGTGGCGGACAATCTATTTTGGTTTGGACGGAATCTCGAAAGAGCTGAGAAAATTGCCAGGATTCTGCGTATCACGCTGCAGCAAGCAACTGGAGAGGATGCGACCAGCAGTGGCCTGTCCCGATTGCCTGAGGTGTGTTCGCTCGTTAAACAGTTGGACGGAGACGGGGCTGTCGAGGGAATCTCGGTCAAGGATTTAATACAACGGATTGTGCGAGGCGCAATGGATCTCAAGAACCCTGCATCGCTACGCAATGTGGTGAATCTGGCGCATGGTTCGGCCTCCAAGGTGCGTGATCGAATTGCCATCGATAGCTATCGCATCGTTACGGAATTGAAAGAGCAATTCGAAACGCAAATCGCTGCTGACGAGGACGGCCCCTACGAATTGTTGTGGTTGTTGGACAACGCCGTGCAAGCCTTGAGTGCGATTAGCGGATTGGCCAGTGAGAGCATGACCCGTACGTTGGGGTGGAGGTTTTTTGACCTAGGACGGCGAATCGAACGTGGTGCGCAAACGGTCAAGATCCTAACCACGCTATTACCGCTGCAGCCGCAGGGATTGACTCCGGCCCTGGAAGCGAGTCTTAAGATCTGCGACAGCTACATGACCTATCGTGGTCGTTACCTGGCGCATGTTGATCTGGCAGCTGTGCTTGATCTATTAGTCGTGGATGATAGCAATCCTCGTTCGCTGGCGTATCAGCTGCGGGCGATCAGCGAGCACATCGATGCCTTGCCACGGTCGGAGACTCAGGCTGGAATATCGGTCGAGCAGCGATTGGCGCTATCGACCTACAATTCCGTCCGTTTGTGCAACGTTTACGAGGTTTCCGTGCCAGACAATCGGGGAGAGCTATCGGCCTTGCACAAGGTATTGTCTTTGACGGCAACCCGGCTCCCCAAGCTGGCTGACGAGGTTTCCAACAAGTTCTTGATTCATGCAGGCTTACAGCGACACTACAGTCGTGGTTTGGGAGCGGATGGAAATGGATAAGCAAACCGCGGCAGAGACAGCCACCTATCGCGTAAATCACATCACGACTTACAACTACGATACGCCGGTTAGGGTCTCGCACAATCTAGTAATGTTAGTCCCACGCGTGGAGTTTGGAGTCGACGTTTCACCTAGCTATAAGTTGACGGTGAAGCCGGTGCCGCTGAGCATTACCCGACGTGAGGACTACTTTGGCAATCAGCTGCATGCATTCTCGTTGGAGGAAAATCATCGGCAGTTGGTGGTGACTGCCAGTGGGCAAGTCAAAGTCACACCTGCTCGAATTTCGGTGAGCGATCCATCTCCTAGCTGGGAGAGCGTCGTTCAAGGGGTGCGTGAGCAAACCGATCCTCGCTGGATGGATGTCTGTCAGTTTCAATTTCCATCAACCCGAATCTTCCTAGAGGAGGCGTATGCCGAATACGCGCGGCAGTGTTTCGTACCGCAGCGTCCCATTCTGGAAGCCGGGTTGGAGCTAACGCAACGCATCTACCAAGACTTCGAATACGATTCCAAAGCCACGCACGTGTACACGCCCACACTGGAGGCTTTCGGTATTCGGCGAGGGGTATGTCAAGACTTTGCGCATGTCCAAATCGCTTGTTTGCGTTCCCTAGGCTTGAGCGCGCGGTATGTCAGCGGCTATCTGAGAACTCATCCGGTACCAGGAAAAGAGCGACTTGTGGGAGCCGATCAATCTCATGCTTGGGTTTCACTGTATTGTGGTACCGAGCATGGTTGGGTCGATTTGGATCCGACGAACAATCGCATCTGTGATTGCGACCATGTCCCCGTGGCGCGTGGTCGCGACTACGATGATGTCGTGCCTGTGCGTGGAGTTTTCCTAGGGGGAGGAAGGCATCGGATTGACGTTTCGGTAGATGTCTGTCCCGTCGAATAACCGTCTGCTATTGAGTGGACGCCGGCATCGGAGCGACTGGTATCTGAGTGAGGGTATCCGCAAGCTGATGACTTGGAGGGGCCCGCTGGCGAACCAGTGCTGCTCGACTACTTCGTGCGCGTAAAAAAACTGGCTTGGATTCCCAAGCCAGCTTGTTATGGAAACGCGTCGCTTCGCTGGCAAACCTCAAACCACGGACACGGGTGTTCCGCAATCCGTGGTTGAGTTTCGCAGGTGTCGTGCCGAGCCTATTCTTCGACGTCGCTCTGAGCGCCCGTTTCCAGTGCATAGATCCGGTTGCGGTTGGCGATGAAGAGAGAGCTATTGGCAGCCACCGGAGTGGTGTAAACAGCGCTGTTCATGTTGTTTTCTTCCAAGATCTCTTGCTCGGTCGACATTTTGAAGATCGTGATGTCGCCATCTTCATCGCTAATGTAGACGCGATCTTCGATGATCAGTGGAGATGCCCAGGAGGCGGCAAACATGTCGTAGGTCCAGTGAGCCTGGCCGGTCTTGGCGTCCAAGCAGTGAAAGACCCCGCTGAAGTCAGCAACGAACAGGATATCGTCTTTGATAGCCACGGTTCCGCAAGTGCGGTGCATGGTTTCTTCAAATTCCTCAGGGTCGTTACCAACGTAGTGCCAAACTGCTGCCGAGTTTGGGTTGTCCCGTTCGAAATCCCCGTCTTTGGCGACCATGGCTTGCAGCCGTTTGTGGTCCACCGGTTTATCGGGATCCGCGGTGTTGTAGACAATGGTTGGGCTCACATCGCCTCGCTTGGTAGGATCAATGCACCACAGGTGTCCATCACCCTCACCGTGCTCCGGATCTTCACCAACTCCCACATAGACCAGACCGTCGTAAACGACGGGCGTGGCAATGATATGGTTTCGAGTTGCGGAGCCACCGAGAACGTAGAGGGAGGGTTTGGGATTGCAATCGAATTTCCACAACAGCTTCGATTTGCCATTATCGCCGGCTGCATCAAAGCTATAGAGCCAGCCATCTCCACCGCCAAAAAGAACTTGTCCAACGCCACCGAGTTCGGCGTAGGCGGGGGACGACCACTGGCCATGCAAGACGTTGCTTCCTGGGGAGTTATCCGACCACAAGATTTTTCCCGTATTGCGATCGAGGCACAGGAAGCTAGGCGCCGTTTCTGCGGGAATGTTAATATGTCCTTCATCGACACCGTTGGAGGTGTTAACGAAGAGCATGTCACCGGAACAGGTTACCGAGCAGCTGCACATGTTGTGCTGCGAGACGCCCAGCTCTTTCATCATGTTCACGTTCCAGATCACATCGGCCTCGTCCTTGTTCTCGTTGGGCTCGGTTTTAACACCGTCGTTTTCACCATCGTGAAAACCTTGCGTGTCGAGGCAGACAATCTCGCCACGGCTGCTGACATACCACAATCGTTCGCCGTCGATCAATGGTGCCGCGCAAATGCCCTGTTCCGGCCAATCATGAACACGTCCGGTAGGAAGTTTTTCATTGGAATGTTGCCACAGGAATGTGCCATCCTTCTCATCGAAGCATAGCAAAACACCTAGATCAACGTTCGACGGATAGCGGCTTACGTAGCTGGCACCGTTGTTGGTTCCAACGTACACGTGACCATTGGCAATAACAGGGTTGCCGTAAGTTTCGCTGCCCAGCGGAGCGGTCCAACGCACGTTTTCGCCAGTCGTTACGTCCCAAGTCGTCGGGACGTTGGGTTGATCGGTGACGTTGTTGCGCAGGTGTGACCCGGCCCATTGGGGCCAGTCGGTTGCGTTGACCTTCAATTCTGACTTCGCCTTTTTCACTTCGGCTACAGAATCGTAGTCTGCTGCGTTGGTCGGTTGCAACGCCGCGGCGCTGCAGCTCAACGCAATCAGAGGTACTAGTAGTTTTTGCATGTTCTTGGTGCCTTATTATTTGTTGTCGTAGACTTTGACATTGTCGATGTAGAAGGAAGTAATTTGAGCGTTGCCGAACAAGCCAGGGCTACCGGTCGTGTTGGGAACGTCATCTGTGGCTTCGATGCTCCAGTCGGCTGGCTCTTCGGTACCACGCTTCCAAACTTTACCTCGCAAGGTCGTTTTCCCATCGTGATTTTCACTTTGGAATTTCATCGTATACCAAGTGTTTTCATCCCATTCGAAAGGGATGGTTTTGGCGAAACGATTTTCCAAACGCGATGTCCAAGAGCGAATCTGCAGTTCATTCTTACCCATCAGGTCGAGGGTGTAGCGTTGGTTGATGACACCCATGTCGGCACGTTCACCGGTCGATTCTTGAATCGTGGAGTTGAGATCGGCTTGGACGGTGTAATCGCTGAGCGTGGTCCATCCCATCCAACTCTGGCTGCGCGTGCCTAGGGGAATCGTGTTAACTTTAACGAGTACCGATTCACCGTCCACATCTTTGGGTTGCTGGCGGTATGCGGCCCCAATCCAAGTCACGGGGACTTGCTTGTCATTGAAGTCGAACGACCAGGGGAGAGGTGGAATGATGCGGGCCCGTGCGGTGCTGCTGACATCGCCGACCTTGGCGGTCACGAAGATGGGCGTGTGCTCCTGCGTTTCGGGAGCCACATAGGTTCCATCCGCAGAGATCTCTCCACCACCTTCGACTGAGAATTCCGCGTCGACGACTTTCAGGAATTGTCCCAGTTTGTTGTAGGCTCGCACTTGATAGGGCGTTGTTTGCCCTGGTGCCAGGATGGCCTCGACGGGGGCAACTTGGATATGTGCGATTTCCTGATCTTCACTCTTGGGAGTTTCCCCTGGCAATTCAGGCATCGCATCGGCTTCGGGGACGACGTCTTTTTTGCCTATGCAGTAGATGTGTTCGCTGGTCGTGACGTAGATCTTACCATTGCTGATAATGGGACCGGCCAGCAATTCTTCTTTGTTGAGTCGGATGCGTTCGAGTTCTTCGACGCCCTCTTCGGTGCGTTCAAAAACCCAGTACATTCCGGTGGCTTCGGTGCAGTAGATACGATTGTCTGCAAAGAGCAGAGTGGCGGGGCGCCGCCCAACCTTCTTTTCTTGGATGATTTCACCCGTCTTGGCATCGACGACCATCAGCTTGCCAAACAGGTCGACGACGTAGAGCCGACCATCGATGACCAGTGGCTGGCCCTTCTCGATTTCGCTGCCCGGGATCTTCCACAGCAAATCCTCCTCGCTGATTTCTCCTTCGGTTCGCCCGTCGAACGCGAAGATTCCGCCGCGAATTCGCGTGTCGGTTGTACTCTGCTCATGGAAACCGCCGTAGACGATATTGTCGACCACAATTGGAGAAGTGAAGATGCCGCGATTGGACGGTTTGTACGACCAGATGAGCTTTCCGGTTCGTGGCTGCATGGCGTGAACCTTACCATCACCGGCGCCAAACACGAGAGCGGCTTGTCCGTCAAAGGTGGTCAGGAAAGGGGTGCTGTAGGTCGTGTCTTTGGGCTTAGGTGTCGTGCTGCTAAACCACACGGCAGCTCCGGTGCGCTTGTCGAAGCCGACATAGCGGTGGGCTGGGACTGCGTTTTCGCCCCATTGGGTCATTACACCACTGACAATTACAAGGTCTTCAAAGACGATGGGGAAATTGGTGCGTCCACCGTAGGTGCTGAGCATGCCATACTCTTCACTCATCGAGTGGTGCCACAGGACTTCGCCCGTCTCGCCATCGACGCATTCGAAGGCGCAACCCAGTCCGAGCCAGAAAATGTTGCCTGATTCAGGATCTGCAACGGGACTTGCCCAGCCAACGCGTTCCGCAGGGGCATCGGATAGGAAGACATTGTGGGCACGCTCCCACAACAAATCTCCGGTCTCTCCGTCGATGCAGATTAAGCGTTCACCCTCTTCGGTGGTTTCTGGTTTGTAGCGGGTCACCACGTACAGCTTGCCATTCATGGCTACCGGTGTGCAACGCGTTCCGTAATCCGCGTTTTTCCAAAGGACATTCTCTCCCTTGGGGGACCAGCTGATGGGAAGGTTTTTTTCGCGCGATACGCCAGAGCCCTCTGGGCCACGCCATTGGAACCAGTCGGCCGGTTCAGCAGCGGAAGTACCAGGGGCCAGAGGAGCAAGTAGCGCGAACGCAATTAAGGCTAGGGTTGTCCTCCGCAGGACGGGATACCCCGGCACGTTGCCGGCGAAGTTTCGAGATTTCATGCCTAAAGGCCTCTAGGAGCTAAATAGAGTTGAGTATCGAACATAAAGTGGATTGTATGCCCCGGTGGGGCTGAGCGAGCAACCCCAAGCCCGAAGGACTCGCGCCGCTTCCACAAGCGGGAGGGTGATCACACCCTGGTTTTAGGCGGTCCTGATTAATCCGGGCTGGGTCTTACGACTTGATGGGAATGGTGTTGTACTTGGGCCACCACTAAAGGGTAGCTTGGGAACGCTTGGTTTGGGCACCAGTGTGGACTAGTAGTCTCGCTCACCGCTTAGTATCCACCGAAGTCAGGACTGAATCCAGTGGCGGAGGCGGTGCAATTCCGTTCGGGGCGTCACTTCGGCAGGAATTGGCTGGATTGGCGAGGCTGAATGCTAGGCCGCGTTGCGGCAACCGTGCAAAAATCGGCCGCAGAGCCGCGTGGGGAATATTGGTTGGCAGGACTAGGTGGGGCGATTGCGTAGGGGGAGAACCCTCATTGTACCAAACACCACATGCATTTTCGAGTTTCGGCAGAATCTAGGATTCGTGGCTAGCACGATGGCTTGGGCTTCTCCACGCGTCGAAATCGCAGATGGTGCTTAGCGTTTATTGGTTGGCTCCCTGCCCACGCCAATCCACCATATGGATTTCAACTTTGCGAAATCCACGGAATTCATTGATTACGGGACGAAATGCGAGATCGATGGGCGCTTGAACTTGCTCCAGTTCTGCGAGCCACTCGTCGGCGGTTCCAAACGAGACCGCCCGCATTTTTTTGTCGTATTGAACGAGCTGGACACTCAGGTGGCGGCCCGTGGTTCCCAGCGGTTTGGGTGGTTCGACCAAGGCTACCCCCAGTGCGCAGAAAACCGGTCGGGGATTGCCCATGCCAAAGGGCCCCATCTGCTCAATTTGGCTGACGGTGGCAAGGTCGAGATGGCTAAAAGTCGCTTCGGCGTCAAAAGACAGTTCTGGCCGTGCTCCGGCGGCTTCCCCCTGTTCCGATACCGCTTCCAAAAAGGCGGACCGGAACGCCGCTACATTGGCTTCTTCAATCTTCAATCCCGCCGCCGCTGCATGCCCACCACCGGAGATCAATAGCTCCTGGCACTGTTGCAACGCTTCGTGCAGGTTGACACCATTGGGGCTTCGCGCCGAACCCATGGCAGGTTTAACCCCCAAGTTGTCCAAGGCGATGATGACCACCGGTTTGTTGTACTTTTCGGCCAGCCTACCAGCCACAATCCCAATGATTCCCGGATGCCAGTTGGGAGCGGCCAATACAAAGGCCGGATCGTCTTCGGGAGAGTGGATCTCCTTGAGTTGCTTGGATGCGGCGAGCTGGATGCTGCGTTGCAACTTATTGCGATTCTCGTTCAGCTCTTCAATGTAGTTGGCCAGCGCTTCGGCTCGCGCCTCATCTTCGGTGATCAGTAACTCGACTCCCAATTGAGCTTGCCCCAGACGGCCGGCCGCATTCAGTCGCGGCGCGAGTGTGAAGCCGATGTCCTCGGAGCCGAGCTCTGATTTCTGATCAATCTTGGTGACTTGCATCAGCTTCCGCAAACCGACCGATGGGGAATTGTGGATCGTTTTAAGCCCATTGCGAACGATGATCCTGTTTTCATCGAGCAGCGGGACGACATCGGCCACCGTACCAATCGCTGCCAAGCCGACCGCCTGGAGGAGGAAGTCGCGCAGGTGCTCCGAGACTCGCGGAGAACCAGTATGGCTTTGACACAAGGCCCATGCCAACTTGAAGGCTACCCCAGCACCACACAGTCCGGTGAATGGATAGTTCGTGCCGGGCAGGGCCGGGTGGACGATGGCGTCTGCAATAGGCAATTCATCGCCGTAACGATGGTGGTCGGTAATCACCAGGGACAGTCCGAGCTCCTTGGCCCGACGTGCTGGCTCCAGACTGGCAATTCCACAATCGACCGTGATTACCAATTGCTTGCCACGGGCTGCTAGCTTTTCAATGGAATCTACATGCAGGCCGTAACCCTCTTCCATCCGATTGGGAAGATGGTAGGAAACTTTAGCTCCCAGCAGTTTTAGGCAGCGGTAGAGTATGGCCGTAGAGGTCATGCCGTCTGCGTCGTAGTCACCGTATACCACGATCTCTTCAGCTTCATGGACTGCCCGCATGATGCGTTCTACTGCTGCTGGCAAGCCCGGCAACTCCTCGGGGGGCCGCAGGTCGGTGAGTTTGGAGTGAAGAAAGGCGCGGATCTCCGCATTCGAGGTGATTCCCCGCTTCAGCAGCAATTGGGCAACGATGGGCGAGACACCGCAGCGCTCCGCCAAAAGGTTGACGGTATCCACATCGTGCGGTGGAAACTTCCAAATTTTTTCCGAGGGCCGCGCGACGGCAGTCGCTGAGCTCGGGGGGCCGCTCAGCTTCGATTCTGGTTCGACAGTCATCGGGGATCTCCTTAAGTCTTACGTCAATGCGTTCCACGAGCATCCATGATACCCCTTGGCGGCAGATTGCTGTAGGTCGTCGGATGGGATCCTGAGCTAGCCATCGGCGAGGCGGCCAGTGCGAACGGCCAGTTCAAAGGCATTTTCAATAGACAGGGGGGAACCCTGCTGGCTTGTGCGCGTCGTGGCGTTGGGACGCCACTTTTCGAACCCGAGCTACCGCTGGGGGCGAACTGAAATTGCCTCCACTACTTTTGTTAAGCAAAATGTCTGTTGGGCGCACAGACCACCTTGCCTGGGAACTCGGTGGGTAGTGCATCTAAGAACTGTCTACCGCTTGCTCGGCGTGACCTCTCCTTGAGCAAGGGGGAGCGAACCGGCAAACAAGCCCCGCATCACTTGGGTCATGTGCGGTAGGTTCAGTTTTTCCCATTCATCGCTCGGTTGGTGGTAGTCGTCATGCAGTGACCCGGCCGAAAAGCTATGGGCGATAACTCCTTGTTGCACAAAGGAAAAATTGTCACTTGCGCGATACAGACGCGCGCTGTAGCTCGGGTGCTGGAAGGTTTCGACAGCCAGTCGCCGTGAACCAGCATTCATCAACTCGCCTAAGTCCGACGCCTCCCAGCCAGTCATCCACATTTTGTTTTCTGCTTCCGCTTCAGGGCGTCCAATCATTTCAATATTGATGTTGGCTATGATTTTATCCAAGGGCCAAGGAGGTGCTTGAGCAAATTGCTTCGAGCCGAGCAGACCGAGTTCTTCGCCCCAGAAGAGCGTGAAGATCACCGAACGCCGCGGAGCCGTTTCGAGGCTACCGTAGGCGTCGGCTAAGCCCAGGACGGCGGTTACTCCGGTAGCGTCATCGTCGGCTCCGTTGTAGACGCGATCCTCACCCGACGCGGTTAATCCCAAGTGGTCGATATGCGCGGTAAACAACACCGCTTCGTCCGCCAAAACGGAGTCGCTGCCGCGGATGATCCCAGCCACGTTGCGCACCGTGGTCGATTCGACGATGTTCGCTGGAATGCTTAGCTCTAAAAGGTGATTGTCCGTTAGGCTCCCTACTTCCACTACCACGATGGGCAGTGCGTAGCGATCTCGTGAGCGATCGACGCGCACCGTCTGTTGCCGCGTGGTGGCCAAGTTCCAAAAGGTGCTGTTGGAGGAGGCTTCGAGCAAGATTGCTGTTGCACCTTGTTGTTGAAGTCGGTTGGCTTCACGGCGAAGCCAAGGCGTGGGGGGAGGCCAAGTTTGATCCTCTTCGCCGACAGGCAGCAAGACTGGACCCGCATATCGCTGCTGGGCTGCAGTTTTAGTATTAGCGCGAGGGACTTCCCCTTGGAATTCCAAGGAAGCATCGCGCCCATCGATCAAGCTGCTGCGGAAACCGGCTCCATCCTGGCCGCGCACTGTCAGTCCATGGCTCGAGGTGTGCACCACTTCTAGAGAGGACTCCAGATAGAAACTGCCAGCGGGCCCCAGACCTGTCGCACCTGCTGCACGCAATCGACTGGCTGCATAGGCGGTCGCAATTTTAAGCCCCCGAGAGGGAGTCCCCCTACCCTCAAGTTCATCCGCAGCTAGGAAGGAAATGGTGCCTGCCACCGCGTTTACCGAGATTCGTTCGAGGGCTGCGTATTCGTTGGGAGATAGGTCGACAAGTTGCGGCGGCGCTTCCGCCCACCCACGTGTGGGGAAGAATAAGGAGACACCCAGTAGGTAGACTGGCAGGAGAGAGAGTTTCATCGTCATCGGTGTGAGCTTTTCGAACGAAAGTTTGTCGAATAGAAAAACGTCGAGAGAACATTATCAGGAAGGATCGCACGCTGCGCTTGCGGCAGCACCATCAATAAACGGCTTGTTGATTGAGAAGGGGAGGAATCATGCGGCGAAGGGAACTCCCCAGTTCATTTTCATTCGAATAGTGCGACGGGTAGCTCGCCTCGTGGAACCGCAATTCGCTTCGCGAAACGCTAGGTTTCAGCGCGCATTCGCTAGCCCCCTTCGGGCTCATTATGGGCAGGAAGCGATTGGTACGCAAAGACACCCTGGGAAACATCCGAGGAGCAGCGAAGTGGAATCTGCGAGTCTTGTGGTTCAAGGATGTTGCCCAAGAAATGCCAGAGCAGCACACGGTGGCCGACGTAGGCGTGGTGCCCATCCGCTATCATTGTTCCGGTCCGCACACCGATCGGTCTGTGGAAATCCAGCGTCCCACTGATTTCGATGGTCCTATTTGTCTGCCTTTTTTCTAAATTGAGGATTTCTCCGAATCCCAGGAGAGCACGATATGAAATTTCCTACCCGCCTGCTGTGCTTGATTTGCTTTTTGCTATTCCAGGAATATGCAGCCGCGCAGTCGAGGATTCTCGAAGCGGATGTTTGTGTTTATGGCGGAACAAGCGGTGGAGTTGTCGCGGCGGTGCAAGCGGCACGGATGGGCAAATCGGTCGTTATCGCCGAACCAGGACGACACCTTGGCGGCATGACTTCAGGTGGGCTGAGTGCTGTCGACATCGGTGATCCAAGGTCGGTGGGGGGCATTGCGCGCGAGTATTTTACGAGATTGGCCGCGACGGTTGGGGTCGAATTGGCGTGGGACACTGAATTCAAGGGGAAAGGGGGTGGGCCAGCCACTGGCGGAGCTTACGCAATTGAACCCCACAAAGCCGAGAGATTGTTCAACCAAATGGCGGACGAGGCCGGCATTCAAGTGCGGTACGAGGCGCGTCTGGCTTCGGTGAACAAGGAGGGCGCGCGCATCACTGAACTCCTCATGGAGGATGGTACGGCAGTGCATGCGAAAATGTTTATCGACGCAACCTATGAAGGCGATTTGATGGCGCAGGCGGAGGTTTCCTACACTCTCCAACGCGAAGGAAATGCGAAGTATGGCGAGAAGCTCAACGGTATTCACTATGCGGAGAAGTACAAGCCGCGCACCAAACATCTCAAGCCTGGGCCCCATGGACGCGTACCGGGAGGGCAAGGCGTGTGGGACCGAGATTTCCCGCTTGATCCCTACGTTGTCCCCAAGGATCCAAGCAGTGGCTTGCTGCCATTGGTTCAATTGGGTGCACCAGGGAGTGAGGGGGAGCCAGCTCCAGGCGTGCAGGCCTATTGCTATCGTCTGTGCCTGACCACGAATCCGGACAATCAAATTCCCATCGCGCCGCCAAGCAGCTATGAACCGCAGCGGTACGAGCTTGTGGCAAGGTTTATCGAGGCCTGTTTGGCGATCGATGATGACATGGACCTGCGCTGGTTTTCAAAATACGATCCCTTGCCGAACGACAAGTGGGACTTCAACACCGCCACCTTTGGCGGCAATCTGCCAGGCGGCAGTCACGCCTGGCCCGAAGCCTCCTATTCCGAAAGGGAGGCAATTGCAAAAGTGCACGAAGATTATCACCGGGGCTTGCTCCATTTTCTTCGAACGGATCCAAGAGTGCCAGAGAAGGTTCGCAATGAGGTTAAGCGGTTTGGACTGCCTCGGGATGAGTTCATCGACAACGGTGGTTGGCCGCACCAGATTTACGTCCGAGAGGGAAGGCGGATGGTGAGCGACTTCGTGATGACGGAACACCATACCTTTGGTCGAAAGGCGGCACCGAAACCGATTTCTCTGGGCAGTTACGGGACCGACGTGCATGAGATTCGACGGGTCGTCAAAGAGGGGGTGGTTACTCGAGAGGGGAAGATCGCCAGTGGACGTGGCAATGCGCCACCTTATGCAATTGGCTACGACGCACTGGTGCCGAAGGCCAATGAGTGCACCAACCTGCTGGTGACGTTTGCCTTGAGCGCTTCCCATACTGCCTTCGCGAGTATTCGCATGGAGCCCGTCTTCATGTGCTCCAGCCAGAGCGCTGCCACCGCGGCATGTCTGGCCATCGAGCGTGAGACCCAGGTGCAGCAGGTGGACTACCCATCACTACAGTCGCGGCTCTTGATGGATGGGCAAGTACTGGAGTGGCCGGTGCAAGCTCAGGGTCCGCAGGCTGCAACAGGGGTGTCGACGATCGATCTCTCTCGGGATACGAAACGGCATGTGATCGTCGCACAGGGGACAGAGGAGGAGTATCAGGGGCATCCGACCACGTTGCTGTTGCCCAATGGCGAAACGATGCTAGCGACGTGGACAATCGGGCATGGCGGCGTTTGCGGGCCACTAAAACGCAGTGATGATGGAGGGAAAACTTGGAGTGAGCTCTTGCCTGTCCCGGACAGTTGGCGGCAGGTGAGGAATTGCCCAGCCCTCTACCGCTTGACCGATCCGCAGGGACGCACGCGTCTGTTTGTCTTTGCTGGGCAAGGGCCAGATGGCAGCATGTATCAGTCGGTCTCGGATGACAACGGGCTGTCGTGGTCTTCAATGACCAGTAATGGTTTGGAGTGCGTGATGCCGTTCTGTACCATTGTCCCGGTTGAAGACGGTGCGAAGCTGATTGGCCTTACCAATGCGCGGCGACCTGGAGAGACGCAGGATCCCAAGTCCAATGTGATCGTCCAGAGCGAATCTAGCGACGGCGGTGTGTCGTGGAGTCCATGGCGCATCCTGGTCGATCTGGGGGATCTCAAACCTTGCGAACCCGAAGTCATCCGCTCACCCAATGGCCAGCAATTGCTCTGCCTAATGCGCGAGAATGTGCGGACTGAGGCGGGGCACTTTATGACGAGTGACGATGAGGGGCGGACTTGGTCGACTGTCCGAGATCTTCCCTCGGGGTTGCAGGGAGATCGCCACAAAGCTCGCTACGCACCCGATGGACGGTTGGTGGTCGTGTTCCGTGATATGGGACGCAACAGCCCCACGAAAAACCATTTTGTAGCCTGGGTGGGACAGTATCAGGATATCTTCGGCGGGCGAGCGGGCGCATACAAAGTCAAACTCTTGCACAGTTATAAAGGGAGCGACTGCGGATACCCTGGACTCGAATTGCTCCCCAGCGGCGAATTCGTGGCCACGACCTACGTCAAGTATCGTGCTGGCTCGGAGAAAAACTCCGTGATCAGTACTCGTTTTTCGCTTGCAGAGATTGACGCGATTGCTGGCGGCGCGGGAAGTCGGGCGGAATGACGCGAGGAGTGAGGGAGATGTCATTGCCCCCTTTCGGTCGCGTGGTGGGGGGCTTAGCATGATCGCTGAGTAGCCGATTCCTTTCTCAATGCATCCGTATTCCATGAACGAAGAGCCGCAAATCAACGAAACGCTCGTGTTGGAAACCATCGAAGCGTCATTTGCGTTACTTGAGCTAAGCCTGGAAAAACTAGCCGCTATTGCCCCGGTCACTCGACCTGAGCAAATCCTTGAGCTGCTCCCATCAGCGGCGTTGCACTCCGCCAAGCTGGTTGTGGTCGAGCTGATCAAATTCGATTTGTCGGCTGCTGCGGAAGCAGGTGAATTGCGACGACTGGAGTTTTACTGGCCGGTAATGGGGCGTGCTCTACCTCAAGAACAAATACCCTTCGACTTGGTTCTTGAAGAGGTTCAATTGTTGCGTGGGGCTGGTGAGAATCCGCGTTGGGAGGACTATCGCCAGCGTTTTCCCGACTTGGCTGCCACGATCGGAAAATGGTTGGCGGGAGATCAGCCCGAAGCTTTTCAAGGCGCTACCAGCGCCGTTCCTGAGTTGCAAATCAATACCCTGGTCGATGACTTTTTCGTGCTCAAGCAGTTGGGGCAAGGTGCGTTCGCACGGGTCTACCTGGCGCGACAGGAGTCGATGCAGCGACTCGTTGCGCTGAAGGCCACCAAGCGGGGAAGCGAAGAGCCACAAGCTCTTTCGCAATTGGACCATCCAAACATTGTCCGGGTTTACGACCAACGCGAGATTGCCGAGCCGAAAACGATTCTTCTCTACATGCAATACTTGGCGGGAGGCACCCTGGCCGACTGCATCAAACGCTTGCGCACCACAGACTCCAAGGAAAGAAGTGGGCAGTTGGTTTTGGAGTCAATCGATCAGAATTTGTTGAGTGCTAGTCAGTCGGTACCAGAGCAGTCTCCGATTCGAACGCAGGTTAGTCAGCTGCCTTGGCCGGAGCTGGTCGCTTGGATTGGAATCCAATTGGCAGATGGCTTGGGATATGCCACCCGGAAAGGGATCATCCACCGGGATATCAAACCCGCCAATATCTTGCTCTCGGCAGAGGCCATTCCTAAGCTCGTCGATTTTAACGTTAGTTGCAGTGGTCTCTCTGGACGGGCTGGGGCAGCTGCCTATTTCGGTGGCTCGCTGGCCTACATGTCACCAGAGCAATTGCAAGTTGCCGATCCGACGGTGCGCAAGCCCGCGACGGAGCTGGATGGACGCAGTGACCTGTACGCCCTGGGGATTGTCCTGTGGGAACTTTGGCAAGGCAAGCGACCTTGGGCTAGCCAGCAAGTGGCTGGGAGTTGGACCGAGGCGGTATCGATTCAGCGCAGCGTCCGCAATGAGACCTTTGCAACGGTCACCCCGGCTCTGTCTGCGACGGAACGAGTGCTGGAAAAAGTGCTGCGGCGGCTGTTGGCGATTGAGCCGGAAGATCGTCCTGGCTCGGGCAGCGAAGTTGCCGGCCGTCTGCGGCTTGCCTTCTATCCCGATTTGGCCCAGCGATTCGAACCGGATCCCAGCAGCGTTGCGGGGCGGTTGTTCAACGCGTCTGTGCTGCTTATTGGAGGGGTTCTGATTTTTGGTCCCAACACGGCCGCTTCGGTATTCAACTATTTTTACAACCAATCTCGAATGCAAGAGTTGCAGCCCCTGATCCCCAAAATAGCAGAGGACTTCGAATTTGTGGCAGGGCTGGTCAACGGTATTGTCTTTCCACTGGGCGGCATCCTCTTTTGGATGGTGATGCGGCCTATCGTGCGGATCGTCCACCAAGCACGTAAGGGCTTGCCCGCATCGCCCAAGGATATTACCACGCTACTCAATATTGGTAACTTAGCCACCATTGTATGCGGGATCCTGTGGACGGTATCAGGCGTCGTCTTCGCGACGACGTTTGCCTCCATGCATTCAGAATTTGGTGGTGCGGATGCCTTCCACTTCTTCATTTCGTTGGTGTTGTGTGGAGGCGTTGCTTGGGTCTATCCCTACTTTGGCATGACACTCTTGGCACTGTTGATTTACTATCCCCAGGCCATCGCTCCGACGATGAACGATCCCGAGTTTGACCAGCGGTGCCAGCGGATTCGCAATCACAGTCGCTGGTATTTGTTGTCGGCTGCAGCGATTCCGTTGACTGCCGTTGCATTGCTCGTACTCCGTGCCGAGATACCCCGGCAGACGCTAGTCGCAGGTTGTTGTATCACGGGGGTTGGCTTGCTGGCTTCGTTCTTCGCCTTCCAGAAACTGGAGCAGACGATGCAACAATTGTCCAAGGTCTTGGGGGACCATAAACGCAGTGTGTGGTGAACGGAGGAGGAGGAGGAGGAGGAGCTGCCTCCTCCCCCGCTCTTTTTCGCATACTCTCAGGTTAGGTCGTTTGCTGCTTACCGCCGCTTCTGTGCCTGCCAATGCAGAGGGAACGATTCGAACCTGAGGTTTACCGCGTTCGGCCGGATGTGGCCGAACGCGCGGTTACCTGGTGTGGCGGTCGAATCGGGCCAAGGGGGTTACTGCCCGAAGCAGTAAAGCATCTCTTGGCGTTCTCCACTATCGCTGAGGTGAGCCACACGGTGGTAAATGCGACTGTCGCAAATCGTGGGAGTTGCAAAGACCTGTTCGCCCAGTTTGTTCTCTGCTACCTCGAGAAACTCTTCCGGCGAAGCCTGGAAGATAAAGAACTCGCCACCCTCGTTGGTGACAAAGATCTTGTCACCGACCAGAACGGGGGAGGAGGAAAAAGTGCCGCCGAGTCGCTTCTTCCACATCTCTTCGCCCGTATCAGCCTTCCAACACATGGCGATGCCCGCGTCGAGGACGCCGTAGAGGTAGCCATCGCGGATGACGAGCGACGGGACGTACAAGCGTGTTTCATTGGACCAAACCACTTCGGTAGATCCGTCGGCGCGGATTGCCGACATGTGGTTCTTGGGATAACCACCGCTGGTGTAAATGAGTTGTCCATCCGTTAGGGTCGAGGTGACG
Organism: Aureliella helgolandensis; assembly: GCF_007752135.1. Taxonomy (GTDB): domain Bacteria; phylum Planctomycetota; class Planctomycetia; order Pirellulales; family Pirellulaceae; genus Aureliella; species Aureliella helgolandensis. Next base: position 547,874 of record NZ_CP036298.1, read on the forward strand.
CATTCGGTCGTAGCTCCCTCCGTTTCCCAATTGGTCGCACCGGTGAGTGGATTGTAGCTACAGACTTGGTCGCAGCCGACGAGGATGACTTGGTCTTGGCCGCCAGCGTGCACCAGGATGGGCGATGGGTAATTCGGCTTTTGGGGGCGTTCGCGGCGCCACACCATTTCACCAGACTTCGAATCGAGAGCGGCAATGGCTCCTCCCGTCTTATTGTCTGAGGTGACAATCACCAGGTTTTGATACAAGCAGGGCGAAGCACCATAGCCTTGGTGCACAACATAGTCGGAGATGCGTTCCTGCCAGAGCAGTTCACCGGTGAGGCTCAGAGCGGAGGTGTAGAGGCCACCGTTATTGGGGAAATTGATGTAGACGCGTTGGCCATCACAGGCAGGGGTGCTCGATGCTGCGGTGGCTTTGTTATTCTTCTGCATGCCACCCGACGCATGCACTACGGTGCTCCACTGCGGTTCACCAGTTTGGCGATCGAAACAGAGGAGACTTTGTTGCCCATCAATTTGTTCGTTGGCAGTGGCCACGAAGACTTGTCCGCCAACCACCGTGGGAGAACCATGCCCCCGTCCCGGGATGGGGGCCTTCCAGATTAAATTCTTAGAGGTGCTAAATTCGGTGGGAGGTGTTTGTTTGGCTGAGGCAGTGCCATTGCGAAGCGGGCCACGCCACCACGGCCAGTCGGTGGATGCGATTTCCAATTGGTCGTTGGTCGTCGGGAGTTCGGCAGCATGCGTGGCGTTCTTCGCCGCCAGCGAACTCAACATAATTAGTATTAGGGGGAATATGCAAGTTCGCATCGTTGGGCTCCAGGGTTAAGGGGTGGGAGGAGGGAGGTGGGATCGCGGATAAGCCAGAATTCTCTGGGCAAGCATAGCCTAGTGTATCGTAATGCCTGCGGTGTGAGATTGAAATACAGTGAGAATCCGCTGCTTGCCGGCAGGCATCCGCACCATGCGGTGCCGCTGTCTACTCGCGGTGGCTTCGCGTTTGAGCGAGAACCAGGGGAGAGGGAGGAGCCCGGTTTCTACTGCTTGCCCTGCAGAAAGCCACTTACTGCCGAGCGTGGCTGGGTGGTCGATGGCGAGTTGATTCGACCATTGACGGAGGGGCTAAGCGTGGAAGGGTTGACCAATGGCGTGGTTTGCCCTGCCGCGGTGAAACCGGGAGATGCACTCTCCATACCGACTCCACCAGCTCCGATTTTGAATTCTTCGACATCCAGCGTACGCGGGTTGATGGCGGCCAGTTGAACGAAAGCGGTGATCGTGCCCGTCGGTGAATTGCTCTCGGGCACTTTGACGATTTTCGCATCGCGTTGCGGAGCCCCCTTGAATAGGAGTTGCTCTTTGACTTGGCTGTAGGAGATTTCGCTGGCATTTCCGAAATAGTTTCCTGATTCCGCGCGGCCCTGGACGTCTACATTTCCGCTTGCCTGGAATTCCCAGGTGCCGCGGTCCGCACCGCTCTGCAGGAAGCCGTTGGTAGAGCTCAGGCCGCTGGTGTCGTAGACACGGAGTTGGTCGCAGCCCATAAGCATTTGGCCGATGGATAGTCCCTGCATCTCATGGAGGTCGATTCGCTGCTCCAGTGAAGCGACCGGGCCTGCAGCAAATTCGACTTTGCCTTCGAAGACCACTTCACTGTGATCGAGAAATGCCACCAGATGGTCACGGAAAACCAAGTGGGCACCTTGCCAAGCGGATTCGGCGGTGGTGGAGGTCGTCGCGGTTGAGGAGTTCGTCGAAGCCATTTGAGCAAGCCCGCTTTTTCCACGATGCCAAGACTGGATGGAACCTGGACCACTGCCAATGACTTCGTTGCGAATGGCATGGAAGGTCAGTGCTGGTACATTGAGATGTTCGTTGATCTTGGGGGTGCCGAGTTGATCCACCTGTTTTGCAAAAATGTCCACTCCCTGCACTTTGTCTTGCAGCACAATCCGCTCAATCGTTGCTTCGGGGCTGCGAGAGCTGTTGGAGGACTGCAGAGCAATGGGTGCAGTCAAGTGAATGTGCATTTCGTCGGCATTGCCGTTCAGTAGCCAGATCTCGTTCGGTTTCGACCGTAGGGTTGCATCGAGTTGGACGCTTCCCTTGATGCGGACAACGTTACCGTCGAAATACATACCTCCCTGCCACACGCAATGCGGCGCCTTAAGCCACTCGATCGCCGGCCCGGTGCTGGCGGTGGCACCCGGGTTGCCGACGCGGGCTAGTTGCGTTGGAACGGTGAACTCGCCGGGTTGATCCATCCAGACAAGATTGTTCTTTTGATCGATCCGAATAGTGGGACCTTGGAGTGCGCCGTCGGCGAACACGACGCGGGCTGGTTGGCCGTTGATGTTCAAGTTCACTTGGCCTGCTGCATCGGAGGTTAGATTGAGCGTATCACCTTCCACGTGCCATCCGGGTAGTTTGGAATTAGGCAACGGCTCTTTCCAGACCTGTAGGGGACCTGCAATCTCTAGATCGTCAATCCAGGACTGTTTGCCGCTGAGAACGATACGAGAGGTGAGCGTCTGCCCGTGGATGGTGACGGGATCTCGGTTCGCCAACTGGTTCCCCGAGGCTGCATTCGGGCCCGTCTGATTCGCGGTGGAAACTTGCCTTCCCAGGGGATTGCCCGAGTTGGGAGGAGGTGGTTGGATCCACTGATACATTGGATTTCCAGCGGAGTCGCTTAGTGCTAAGCCTTCGCTAGCGGTGGAGTCACCGTTCATCGATGGGCTGGGCGCGACGAGCACGAGCGTTACATCGAGTCTATCTACCTTGGCTTTGATCTGAGGCGTTTCAATGGCAATGTGACCGGTTGCGCGGATATGTTCTGGGGCGTATTTCGAGGTGCTGAAAGTGGTGGAGCCTGGTGTTGCAGCAGCGGTGGAGGCGAGGTTCGCGGATGTCGCAGTGGGATTCTTTTTCAGCCAAATCTCGATCTTGTCACTGGCCATAAAACCATGAAGTCGACTCTCGATCAACGTGCTGCCAAAAATTCCTACCCACTGTTCACCAGGCGTTTCGGATGGGCTCATTTTGAGTGTATCCTGCCAACGGATCTCGGTCGCACCGGTGGCCGAATCGGCTGGTACGGTCAGCTCACCAGGGCCTTCGGCAATGAGGTACCCTAGGTGTCGCGAGGTCTGGCTCGCCGGGCTCGAGTCTGCTTCATAATCGATGCGAGGCGAGCGGAATTCGTACCCCGCGTATTTGAGCCAGGCAATGGATTGCGTTGCAGTGGGGATGTTGAGCTTGCCGTCAAACTCGATGCGCTTTTGCAAAAAATCGATATCCAAACGCTTGGCGCTGGCGAATGCATCAATGGAGGGCGCTTTGAGCTCAACCTTCTTCTCACCGACGAATTCTTCGAGTTGGTCGATGCCCGTTGCTTCGAGCGTAAGAATTTCAAAATCTCCCAATCGAGTTGAGGCGGTCTGGGATGGGGGAGGGGAATCCTTGCTCGGTGGGTTGATGGCCACGTTCAGCTGCTGGCAATTAAAGGTGTCGCGGAGTTTATCTCCGAGCAAGTGCACGATTTGAACGCCATTGGTCAGAGAGGCTGTGGAATCGCGAAAGTCAAAGCTAAAGCGACCTTGGGAGTTGACCTGGAGCCGCGCTGGGGCAGATGCTAAGTGAGCAAACGGGGCAGCTAGAGGAAGCTTCATGCTTGACCAAAGGCCGCCGGTTGGCAAGCCAACGTCGATCTGCTCGAGGGTGTACAGGTCCATTTTGTCGAGCGGACCCCATGGCGAATTGGTTTGATTGCCGCCTGGATTGAACAAATCGCCCTTCATCTCAATCCGCAAATCTCGCCCCCTGATGATGCTGTCCGCCCAGCGAATGGTCACGCGATCATTGGTGAAGACTCGGCCGCGTTCAATGAACAGATCGCGGGTCTGGAGGGACCAGGGAACCGCTTGTGCATCGGGGTGAAGGTTGACGCGGGTAATCGTGATGTTCCCACTCAGCTCTCCCCGTTCGACTGAGGGAAGACGACCATTTCTTAAGTCTAAGGCTTCCTTAAAATGAATGACGGCTCCCTCTTCGGCGTTGACCAGCCAAACTTCTTCAGGCAGTGTCGGTTGGCCGTCGTCCAGGGCAACCTCGCTACCCGATTTATCAACTTGAGGGATGATAATGGTGAGTGGCCGCAGTTTCAGAGACTTGAGTCCAACCTGCTGATACTCCTGGGAGAGCATAACTCCCTGGTTGTTTTTGTTTTGCAAGATGCGTGGGGTGTCGAGTTGCCAATCCTGTTGGGCAAAAAGCTCGCGCCACCACTGGTCGGCAACGTCGCTGCTGATGTACTCGGGAAGAGGTGCCGGATCGCGACCCGGGGGTTCGATGACGGGGAGCAGTAGCAAGTGGTATGCCCCCAGTGCCAACAGCAACCCGGCGAGTGCGGTCATATAACGTTTGGCGAACAGCAGCATGCGTCACTCCGCCCGTTGCGTCGGTAGGGAGTTTTCCCAGCAACCCTTGGCTTTGAGGAGTCGCTCAATCAACTCTCGCACGGCACCCCGGCCGCCACGTGACTGCATGGTCCATTTCGCAGCCGCCAAGACCTCGGGTGCTGCATCGAGCACCGTGACCGGCAATCCGACTTCATAGAGGACCGGCAGATCGGGCAAGTCGTCTCCGATGTAGCAAGTCTCCTCGGCGGAGATTCCCAGCTGGCTGAGGATTTCCAAGGCGGCTGGGAGTTTATCGGAGAACCCTTGGCGGACGATTTGAATGTCCAACTCTGCGGCCCGCAGCTTGACCACCTGCGAATTCCGCGCGGTTAAGATGCCAAAGATAAACCCCGCCCGCTGCCAGAGCTTAATCGCTAAACCATCGCGGACGTAGAACGTCTTGCTCTCAATGCCAGCGTTGTCAATGGTAATGGAACCATCGGTTAACACCCCGTCCACGTCTGAAAGAATTAGACGTATCGGCTTGGCGATCTCAATATCTTTATTGCTGGCCACGGTGGTGTTTGCCTTTAGGGTCGCTGGTGATGCCATTGGATATTGGCAGGATGCGAGGTGATTCGGTGGGAGTCGGTGACAGCTCCCGAGTTATGTCCTCGCTTGGGGTGGCGTTTGCGAACTCGGCGAGGAGGTCCGTCACATCGACGATTCCCAGGGGAGTTCGGTCGGGGCCCAAGACCGGTAGTTCACTGATCTTTTGGGATGCCAATAGGGCAGCCGCGTCGGCCACGCGGGCATTGGGAGAAATGGTCTGCACTTGGCGGGTCATGACATCCTGAATGCATTGCTCCAGCGGGGTGTATCCCGAGCGTTCGAGCAGTTTGGCAAGATCGCTATCGGTAAACATGCCGGTCAACTGGCCGTCGTCATTGGTCAGCATGATGGCGCCGGTGCGTCTACCAGGCCGGCTCACCTGAATCATGACTTCGCGGACGGAGAGTGAATCGAGGGCGAGGCGGCAGTCGCTGAGTGGACGCATGATTTCGTCGATCCGAGCCAGTCGCCGACCCAGGCTTCCAGCCGGATGGAACTTGGCGAATTGATCGCGTGTGAAGCCGCGTTGCTCGCTGGCAACCAGCGCCAGGGCATCGCCAACCGCCATCATGGAGGTAGTACTGCTGCTCGGGGCTAGGTCCAGTGCACATGCTTCCCGGTGCTTTCCCAGCAGGATCGGGACATCTACGGCTTGAGCCAGAGTGCTGGATGCATGGGCAGTGATGGCAATTGAACCGGCGGTCAGCTGTCCGAGCGTAGGTAGGAGACGAGTGATCTCTTCGGTTTCTCCGCTGTAGGACAATAGCAGGGCGACATCGTTGGGCAGGACAGATCCGAGGTCACCGTGCAAGGCTTCCGCAGGGTGTAAGAAATGGCTGGGGGTACCGGTTGAGGAGAGGGACGCAGCCAGCTTCTGACCGACGAGCCCCGCTTTGCCCATCCCGCACACGACAACGGAACCACGGCATGCTAGGATCAGCTCAACGCCGCGGGCGAAGCTATCGTTCAGCCCCTGAGAGACCGACCGTAGTACGGAAATTTCCGATTGCAGGATCTGCCGCCCTCGCGCGATGGTTATATTGAAGGGCGATTGTACTTCGATTTCCGGCTGTTTTTGCGCCATGCCCATCATCCCTGATCGGATTTCCGCTAGATCGGTAGAGGTCATCCATGCCCCTTCTCCCGCCGATTCTAGTGAACATTCCAGCCGGAATCAATGTAAATCACATCTCGCGCCCAGCGGACCTTTCTCCCCCATGTGGAATGTTTTGCTTTTCTTTAGCTGGCATTGCCCTTGTCGGAAAGGATGACCCGATGCCCAGTTTGAGAACTCTTCTGGTCCCGATTTGGAACTTAATGCGACTGAAAGGGCGAGGGATGGGCGGCAAGTGTCGATGGTATCCTGGAATTCCTCGCACAAAGAGTGGATAAAAAGAATCTAAGTCTGCAGCCCGTAGTTTTGGTGGGTAGCTAATTTGGGTCACGTTAATAAACTGTGAGGACTTGCAGTGCGCAGGTCCGATATCAGCCACAGAAGAATGAAAGCTTATACACTTTACGGCAGTCTCCCGGCGAGTGTGTCCTGTCGCAGGGGATTGCGTCGAAGCGGATTGAGCAATCCACAAGCCTGCTGACAGCCTTTGCTGGTGGAGGCTTCACCGATGCGAGAGCGACATTTGGGGTGCCCCAGATGGCTAGCAGAATTTGCAGGGTGCACGTTCAATTTTGATGAAGGCACAGTGACGTTTGGGTGAGTCAATACCGTGAAGTTTGTAAGCGATAGATTCCGGCATTATTGGAGGTGCACAAAGGATTTTTGTGTGCTCAAGATACTGCATGCCGACGATCCACCGCACCACTTAGCGCTGGGGATTGCGATTGGGATGTTTGTCACCTTTTTGCCACTCATTGGCATTCAGATGGCCGTCTCATTTTTTCTGGCATGGATCTTAGGAGCGAACAAGCTTGTGGGAGTCCCGCTCGTGTGGATTTCCAACCCGTTCACCGTTGTGCCCATTTATTACCCGTGCTACTGGTTGGGTTGCAAGCTCCTGGGGGGGGGCGACGTGGGAGTCGAATGGGAGCAATTGCGAGGACACTGGCATACGATCAATACCAACCCTACATCGACTTGGGGCGATCGTGCGCAGTTTTGGTGGAACGGCTTTTTCGATTTTGCCGGACCTTTGGGGCTCGGCTGCTTGATCGTGGGGCTGACTTTTGGAATCGTTTCCTACTACGTCTCCCTGTTGGCCATTCGTCGATATCGGATGAATCGCTGGGGGCAATTGATGCCCCCTGCCCATACGCTGGCACCACCTGTGCTTGGCGCGGATTCCGATAGCACGCATAGCGGTGGCCATGCGGCTTAGTTTTTTTCGGCCCGAGCTATTTGGAACCGTTCATGGCCGGGAACATCTCACGGGCCATTTGAATCCCCGCAGGTCCGACCAGGACGACAAAGATGCCTGGGAAGATAAACAGAACGAGCGGGAAGATGAGTTTAACGGCGGTCTTGGCTGCTTTTTCCTCGGCAACTTGGGCCCGTCGCGTTCTCATCGAATCGCTTTGGACGCGCAGTGCCTTGGCAATACTCGATCCGAATTTATCTGCTTGAATCAGGATGGAAGCAAGGGCTCGAAGGTCATCGACGCCTGTCCGGGCTCCTAGGTCGGTAAGTACTTGGTTGCGAGCGCGGCCCATTTGCAAGTGCAGGTTGCACAGGCCAAATTCATCGGCAATGACGCGGTAGCTCTTCTTCATCTCTTCCGACACGCGACGCATGGCTTGGTCGAGTCCTAGGCCCGCTTCAACGCACACGACCATCAAGTCGAGTGCATCGGGTAGTCCCAGGAAGATTTTGTTTTTGCGGCGTTTGACCAGGTAGCCCAAGGCCAGGGTTGGCAGGTAGAAGCCAATGGCTCCTACAAAAAACGTGCGAATGGCAGCCGTGGAGGTAAAGCCGTAGAGGAGGAGCGCCCCTCCGCCACCCATAACGAGGAATGCAAGTGCGCTAGCGGTGCGGACGGCCAAGTAGGTGAGCGGCGCGGTTTCGCTACGAAAGCCTGCTTCCACCAAGTCCTGGCGAAGCTTACTCATTTCCTTTTCGCTGGTAGGCGTGAGCGGCTTGGCCAGCGTTGGCGAAGCTTTCTGGAGTACTCGCGCAATGGTCTCCGACTTCTTTTCATTGCGACCACCCTTGCGGCGCGGGTCGCTAAATTCTTGAAGCCGTTGTTCCGCCCGATCATCCTTATCCAAGAAGAATCCGAGCGCCATCCAGGCCAAGACTCCAATGGCGATGAAGCTGGCCGCAGGAACGATGAGGGCGTTGAGTGTTGTTACAGCAAGTAACATTGTTTTAGACCTTGATGTTAATAATCTTGCGGATAACCAGGGCACCGACAAATTGCAGCAGCAGGGCAGCACCGAGTAGCAGGCGTCCCGTTTCATCGCGGAACAAAACCATTGCGTAGTCATGGTTCAGATAGAACATGACTACAAACAGCGATGGTGGGAGAGCCAGTAGGACGATCCCCGACAGTCGGCCTTCTCCCGTCAATGCTTGAATGGCACCCGCCAGCTTGAAGCGTTCACGGACTAAGTGCCCGATCTTGTCGAGAATTTCAGCCAAATCACCACCCGTTTGCTTCTGCAGCGTGACCGCGGTGGCAAAGAACCGCAAGTCCATGTTGGGCACACGATTCGTCATGTCCTCCAGGGCATCCTCGAGGGTAATTCCCAGGTTTTGCTCTTCGAAGGCACGTCCAAACTCAGAGCTGATCGGATCCTGCATTTCGCTAGCCACCAAACCCATGCCAGCACCCAAGGAGTGACCGGCTCGCAGCGAGCGACTGAGCAACTCCAGGGCTTCGGGCAATTGCCGGTTAAATTTGGCCATCCGCTTGTTGCGTTTCAGCATCAGCCAGACGATGGGAATCCCGCCAGCGACGAGCGCGAAGACAGGTAGGAGGTATTTGGGGACGGGGGACACGATGCAAATCATCGCCCCGACGGAGGCAGCCAAAGCGCAGATCGACAGGAATTTTGCTCCACTCATGTCCACATTGGCTTGGTCCATCAAGTGTTGGATGTTCCCGAGTTTCGACAATACCTCATCCGCAAACGACCGAGTGTCGTCGAGCGTTCCGCTGGTCAGCAGACTGGAGCCATCCTGCTTGTCGCCCGAGCCTCGTCGAGCGTTGGTGAGCATCGACAGGCGGTTTTCAGCCAAATGATCGTTCGTGGGACGCAGAAACATCGCCACACTACCAATGAGTGCGGTGACTCCGACACCTACTGAGATAAGTAATACGATAGTTAACATAGTAGGACTCTAACGAAACGATTCAGCGAAACGGAAAGTGCAGGCGTGTTCACACATACCACTGCAAAGCCACAGTGGACTACGCATCCATGATTCGACGTTGGCGGAACGCGCTAGCCGGTAGGCGAACGCCTGATTGTTCAAGGCGTGACATGAAGTTGGGACGGACACCGGTGCATTCGAAGTGACCGAAGGCTTTACCCTCCTCGTCAATTCCATCCTGTACGAATTTGTAGATGTCCTGCATCACAACGGTGTCTTGTTCCATCCCGACAATTTCGGTGATGTGCGTCACGCGGCGTGGTCCACCCTGCAGTCGGTTGGCTTGGATAATCAGATTGACAGCGCTGGAAATCTGTTGGCGAATGGCTTTGATCGGCAGTTCAAAACCGGCCATCATGACCAACGTCTCTAGACGCGCGATACCATCTCGTGGATTGTTCGCGTGAATCGTGGTTAACGATCCGTCGTGACCGGTGTTCATCGCCTGCAGCATGTCGAGCGTTTCTCCTCCCCGACATTCCCCAATGATCACGCGTTCAGGACGCATCCGCAACGCATTTTTCACAAGGTCCGTTGCCGACACAGCCCCGTTGCCTTCAATGTTCGCGGGACGCGTCTCCAGTCGCACAACGTGTTCCTGTTGGAGCTGAAGTTCTGCCGCATCCTCAATCGTAATGATCCGCTGATCGTTGGGGATGAAGCTGCTGAGTGTGTTCAGGAGCGTGGTTTTACCAGAACCGGTACCACCGCAGATGATCATGTTCAAGCGACCTTTGATGCAGCCCTCAAGCAGCATTACCATCTCAGGTGTTAACGCTTTGTAGTTTAAAAGGTCTTCCAACTTCAGTGGGTTGGAGCCAAATCGACGAATGGAAACTGAAGCACCATCTAGTGCCAGAGGAGGGATGATCGCATTGACCCGCGAGCCGTCTTCCAACCGTGCATCGACCATGGGGCAGGTCTCATCAACACGCCGGCCAACTCGAGATACGATCCGGTCGATGATTTGCATGAGGTGCGTATTGTCGCGAAACTCAACGTCGGTCTTCTCCAGACGGCCACGGCGTTCCACAAAGACGGCTTTGGGGCCGTTGATCATGATATCGCTGATCGACGAATCTTTGAGCAGCAACTCCAAGGGGCCTAGGCCGAAGGTTTCGTCGAGCACTTCATCGACAATGCGATCGCGTTCCGAGCGATTGAGTAGTGTATTTTCTTGATCGCACAGGTGTTCCACGACCAGTCTGATTTCTCGTCGGAGCTGCTCACCCTTCATATCGCCAATGCGATTGAGGTCGAGTTTATCGACGAGCTTATTATGAATGCGACGCTTGACGGCTTCGAATTCTTCAGCTTTGGATTGATCACTGTTACGGTGCGATGGGTTAATAGTCTTCATAGAACCAAATCCTGCAAGTCAGAAGCCAAAGCTACGTCACTGAGTGGTGTAAGTGACATTCCGGTGAGCGCATTCAATGCGACTCCACACGAGTACGCAAAACTCGCTTGGAAAACTTACATTACAGTTTGCGTCGTGCTTGACGATTAGGTTTGGTTTGTCGAAAACTCCCTATTTTGCACCCGGTTGGGGTTTGCTAATTGCATCTGGAAAGCGATCGGCTAGATACACGCGGGCCGTATCAGCCATATAACCGTCAATACCGTAAGTGAGGCTCCGTTTGAGGTAGGTTTGGGCTTGTTCGGGGTTGTTTAGCGAATCGTAGTAGAGCCCGACGTAAAGATCTGCGTAAAACTCAGCTAGCTTGCGCTGCGGCCCTACCGGCGTGGCCTCTTGTGCAGCGGAGAGGACCTGCTCGGGTTCAAGTTTCCCTTGCAGCATTTGCAGGATACTCATCATTGGCTGCCGCCCGTCGCCGCGACTTGGGATCACCGTTTTTCGGGCGGCCTCCAAACTCTGCGATTTGGCCACACAGAGGAAGTACCAAGCAGAATTTTCGACATCATCCGGATTAACGTCATGGTGTGTTTTAAACTGCTCAGCTCCCTCCTGAAACTTTCCACTGCTCCCCAGAGCAATGCCACGTTGCCAATTGTAAGGGGCGCGATCGGGGGCCAATTCTAGGGCGCGGTCAAAAAATTTGAGGCTGTCCTTGGACGCGCCAGCTCGATAGAGAATCTCTGCACTGAGTTGTTGGACGCGGTAGGCATCGGGGGTCGACATCCCCGCCTGGTCGGCCAACTTAGCGGCTCGTGCATACTCTTGTTCGGCCAACAATTGCTCGGCTTGTTGCAAGAGCTCCCCGGCGCTGCTCTCCGATTGGGCATCCGCCGTGCGACAGCCCATGCAGAGCAAGCTGAGCAGGAGGCCCCACGCAACGCCTTTAAGCCGGAGACTGGTGGGTGGGAAGTTGCTACGACAGGTTGCGAAATTGGATGTCTCAGAGTACCGTTGCCTTGTCATACGCCGTTTACCTCAGCAGGTTCGAAAGCCAATTGAAATGAGTAAGCACCGATTGCTTATCCGCCATGCGGATGTCGTCTTTCCCGACAAAGTGGCCAAGACGAATGTGTTGATCGAAGAGGGTAAGATTGTCGCAGTCGACGCGGCGGCCGACCAGCCCGCTGACGAGGCGATTGATGCTGCCGGTCTGACGCTTCTGCCCGGAGTGGTCGATGACCAAGTGCATTTTCGCGATCCAGGGGGCACCCACAAGGAAGATATTGAATCGGGAAGTATCGCTTGCGCCGCTGGTGGGGTAACGACGTTCTTAGAGATGCCGAACACCAGTCCACCAGCCATTGCCGCCGAGGCGCTCGCCAAGAAATATCAACGGGGGAGTCAAGTAAGCCGAGTCAACTATGGCTTTTACATTGGGGCCACCGGCCATAACGTGGCAGAGTTGCAAGCCGCCCATCACGCCCCGGGCATCAAGATTTTCATCGGCTCGAGCACTGGAGATCTTTTGGTCGACGAGCAGGAGGCGCTGGAACGAATTTTCGCGGAGACCAGCCTGCCGATCTGTGCTCACTGCGAAGATGAGACAACGGTTCGCGCCAATCGCGCCGCGCTTGGGGACTCCCTGACAATTCACGACCATTCCCGGATTCGCGACCACGCAGCCGCCCTGATTGCCACGACGCGCGCGGTCGAGCTTGCCAAACGCCATCAGCATCGGTTTCACGTTTTGCATGTTAGCACGGCGGGAGAAATTCCTGTTGTTTCCGGCGGAGACCCCTACATCACTTCGGAAGTCTGTCCACACCATTTGTTCTTCTCCATCGATGACTACGATCGGTTGGGGAGTCTTGTGCAGATGAATCCATCGGTGAAATCCCCTGAAGACACACGTTTGTTGTGGGACGCGCTCACCGATGGCAAGATTCAGGTGCTGGCTACCGATCATGCGCCCCATTTGTTGTCCGAGAAACAGGCCGCCTATCCGGATAGCCCCAGCGGATTGCCGGCAGTGGAAAACAGCCTGGCGCTCATGCTCAATCAAGTGCACTTGGGACGTTGCCGCTTAACGCAGGTTGCCTCGTGGATGAGCGATGCGCCGGCGCGCGTCTGGGATTTAGTCGGCAAGGGACGCATTTCCGTAGGCTACGATGCCGACCTCGTCCTCGTCGATCTCCAGCAAGAACGCACTATTCGCAATGCGGACCAAAAGACGCGTTGTGGTTGGAGCCCCTGGGATGGGCAGACTCTGACCGGATGGCCCGTTCGCACCATTGTGGGTGGGCAGACCGTGTATGTGGATGGAACGTTGGTCGAGTCGGTGCGAGGTCGTGGAGTGCTGTGCGATCATGCTCGAGGCGGCTACTGGGCCACTCCCGATGGAATTGGATACTAAGATGACAACGTTCGAATGCGTGCTGTTGTTCATTGGTGCAGCGGGAATCGGATTTTCGAAAAGTGGATTTTCCGGTGTCAGTATGTTGCACGTGATTATCTTTGCTTTTGTGTTTGGTACCAAAGCCTCTACCGGTGTGCTCCTGCCGATGCTGGTTGTGGGAGATTTTTGCGCGATCTACTTTTTCGGTAAGAAAGCCAATTGGCCGCAGGTGCGCAAATTGCTCCCCCCTACCCTCATCGGCGTCGTGCTGGGAACATTGCTAATGGGGCAGCTCGATGAAGCCGTATTCAAGCCGCTGGTGGGAACTATTATCTTGGGACTGACGATCGTTCAGATTACCCGTTTGTGGCGTCCCAAAGCCTTTGAGAGTATGCCCCACAATCGCGCCTTCGCTTGGAGTCTCGGGTTGTTGGCTGGTGTAACCACCATGTTGGCCAATGCTGCCGGGCCTATCATCGCCCTCTATTTGTTGGCGTTGATGCTTCCTAAACTGGAGTTGGTGGGAACGAGTGCTTGGTTGTTCCTCGTGATCAATGTCTTCAAATTGCCCTTCAGCTACTTTTTGGGATTGATCGATCTCAACACGCTGGGCATTGACCTGATTTTTGCTCCTGGAGTTCTAGTTGGGATGATGCTGGGGAGTTGGTTAGTGCATCGCATTGCGCAGAAGGCGTTCGATAGTTTTCTATTGGCTTTTACCGCCTTCGCCGCCTTGCGTTTGATCCTGGACCCGTGGATGGCGGCCAAGGTGGTGGAACACCCACCGGCCGCGGACGTGGCCACTATTCTCGAAGGCGAGGCCCAACATCGAAATTCAATCTGAGGTCTGCATCCTAGGCGCTGGTTTTGGAGGTTGTCTGCTCGGTTTGGCTCTGGCACGTCAGGGAAAATCGGTGGTAATGCTCGATCGCGGCACCCATCCCCGTTTTGCGATCGGGGAGTCTTCCACTCCTCTAGCCGATTTTTTGCTCGAACAGCTCGCCGATTCTTATGGGCTACCCGAGCTCAAGCCGCTGTGCCGCTGGGGCAGTTGGCAAGCGACCTACCCGCATCTTCAGGCTGGCAAGAAACGCGGCTTTAGCTACTTCTCGCATCAGCCTGGGGAGGAATTTCGGGAGACGGCAAGCTACCAGCATAGCCTGCTGGTGGCGGCCAGCGTTGATGACGCACGCAGCGATACCCACTGGATGCGCAGCGATGTAGACGCGTGGATGTGCCAGTTGGCGGAGCAAGCTGGGGTTCGCTGGCTCGACCACTCCGCGGCTCAGAGAGTTCTGAAGACTGCTGCTGGCTGGCGGCTCGAAGGAAGTCGCACTAGCTCCTCTAAGGAGTCGCAGCCCTGGTCGATTTCGTGCCAGTTCCTAGTGGATGCGACGGGCGGCTCGGGGTGGTTGGCTCAGCAGCTCCAATTGTCCAACAGGAATGAACAATTGCGTGTACGGACTGGCGCCCTGTTCGGCCATTTTTCGGGTGTGGGAGCCATGCACGAGGTATTGATGCAGCAGGGGCTGCCCGTGGAGGAGGACCCGTTCGATGCCGATGATGCCGCGCAGCATCACCTCTTGGGAACCGAGGGGTGGAGTTGGATGCTGCGATTCGGCAGTGGCGTCACGTCGGTGGGACTCGTGTGTCCCTCCGAGGTCCTCTTCGGATTGCACGACCCGTTGAAGCGGTGGTCGAGGTGGGGGGATTGGCTCCGGCGCTACCCGACTTTGTCCCATTTGATGGCGGACAGCCGCTTGATCGCGCCCCAATCCCCAATTTCTCAAGCTGCATCCGGCGTGGAGCTGGGATGGATTCCGCGCATCAGTCGTCTGTGGGGTGCTGCGGCGGGTCAGGGATGGGCCATGCTTCCAAGCACGGCGGGAGTGGTCGATCCGTTGCATAGTACGGGCATTGCCCACACGCTCAGTGGAGTGCAGCGGTTGCTCGAGATGCTCGCACACGCACCGCAATCGCAGCCGAGTTCAGCAGCGCTTGATGCCTATTCGACACAGGTCGTCTCCGAGATTCTGTGGATCGATGCCATCGTCGATGTGTGTTACATCGCCAGCCGTCGCTCGTTTTCGCTTTTCACCGCAATGTGTAGTTTGTACTTTGTGGCAGCCATTCACTGCGAGCGCGCGCTGGCGAATCGTTCCTCGATGACGACAGGTTTTCTCTGCTGCGGGTCGACCGAGCTCCAACAACTGTGCGAAGAAGCGAGACTCAAACTGCAGCGGCTGCCACTTGAGAATACCGACTCGCAGGCAGAACTCGCATTTATCGATTGGTTGCGTCAGCGACTGGCTCCTTGGAATGACGTGGGGTTGTTGGACCCCGCATCTCGCAATCGCATTGCTCGGTCTGCAGCTCCAAAGTAGCGGTCGCAGTTGGGCTTCAAGCGTGAGGGAGTCCAGTGGCTCAGCGACTGGCTTGGCAAGTTGCAGAGCAGCTCGTCGCACGCTTGGCCATCTACGACTAGCAGCACGTTGCTGCAGCTGTTGCAACAGCGAGCACCCGTAATGGTTCCAGAGGTTTTTCCATTGTGATTATGCCCCATCGCTGTGGATCCTGCGGCCGCTCACGCAGCGTACTGGCTTGAAATCTGACCGGTGGGAGGCGTTGGGGAGGGGGGCGACATTGGCAGTACCCAACAATGGATAGAGAATTCTCCGCTTGGGGCGACATTGGCAATCGCATCCTCTAAGGACTCCCCAAGTTTTGCTTCCTGAACTCTTGTCGCGTGCTGCGGGGGAGAGGTCTTCCGAGCGGGCTGAGAAAAGCTGCTTCTTGCGTGAGTGGGAATGACGGCGGGCCACGGTGGCAGTAGCTAACACGCATGTCGACTTTTAGACCATGCCGCAAAATCTGCGAGCTTGGTAGAAACGCGGTTGCGTGTTGAACACCAGTAGACTCCTGACCGATTAGGTTAATCGCTTGGGGGCGTTGGGAACCGTGACTTCATGGGTTGAGCCATCGCGCTTACCTCGTTTTTCGGCGTTAGGGTCACGCTGGGATCGGCCTGCACGGCGAACGGTGGTGAGACGGATGTTGCACTCTAGGGCCAACCACTCTAACGCGGTGGTGTGGAGCGTAAGGGTTCGGGCCTGAATCAATGCGCTGTTCTGCTGTTGCTGCGACGAAGGCACCTGCGAGTCTTTCACCGCTTTTCTGGGAAGCCCCTCAACGTAACCCTCGGCATAGGAGGCGCCACTACCTCGACTGTGTCCACCAAATTGCAGTTGGGCAGCGGTGGCAATGGTGAGCAGTAATTCACGGAACAGGGCGATGGTGTTCTTTACGTCAGCGACCGGGCCGTAAAACCAAAACAGAGTGCGATGCCCACTTGCAGCAATGAACCATTGAGTTGTGGGAAAGATATGGTCGGTAACGTAGGCGGCGAGATGCTTCTCCCAATTGCAAGCGCGGCGGCCATTGACCGGGCAAGCAATCCTCGTGAACTGAACATGCTCGACATTGTCCTGGTCGACGATATCTTCACGACTGAGGTTGTGACGCAACATCAGGTTTTGCATCATCCGCAGTGCATTGTGCTTTTCCCCCTCGGTACTGCCGCCGTTGCTAGCGGTACGGTCTAGTGCCCGCAGCCGCTTCAAGATTTTATCGAACTCGCTTTGGGTCAACTCTTGTTCGTGGTTGCTGCTTTGCTTGGGGCTTGCACTGGGAAGTCGATTGTCACTTTGCGCCGTCACTGAGGTCCAGTAGCTTTGCACCAAATAGCTTCCATCGTCGGCCGGATTCCACGTATCATGCACCACGTGATCAATTACGGTGGTCATGTGTTGGGAGCGATCGTGGCGGTCCGCTAGGTGGACGAGGACGACGCCATCGGGCAAGAGCAATGGGGAGAATCCAGCTTTGTTGCCGGAAAATATTTTCCAATCACGGGTTTTCAGATAGTCCGCGGCCACGTCGATTCGAACTCCATTACGTGGCGTTTTGTGGGCAGCGGCACCCAGGTCTTGGTAGACATCGCGGTAAGCTGTCCCAGTAGCGATGGCGAGAGCTCGCGAGACGCAATCGCCAGCCACACCTACGAAGCCGGACGCTGCTCGACCACCGTCATTCCAGATGAAATCCATTTCAATTCAACTCCGATTGAGCTGCTGCGACTGTCAAACCGATTGGGAGAGATTGGTGCGGATGCCACAGGCAGGTGGGCGTTCGATAGAAATCATCGAACCCGACTACTTGGCGGCAGTTACTTGTTGTTGAGCACTGGTGGCGACCATATTCATCGCCTCGCGCATGACGCGGTGGTCAATGCTATGGACATCGACGGGCTGGGCCAACTGTTGCAGCATCGTGACCGTCAATTCACCTCCGAGATGTTGGCGGAATTCTTCCAGTCCATCGAAAATAACTTCCTCATTCAAGGCCGAGTCCCAGATTGGCAATTGGAGACCTTGGAAGAGTGCAAATGTTGCTTGGACGGTGGCGAGATCGAGGCCGTACTTGAGATGTGAGTAGGCGACATCGACGGCCACGCCAATGGCTACCGCTTCACCGTGCCGCAGTCGGTAGTCGGTGATCGCTTCCAGCTTATGGGCGGACCAGTGACCGAAATCGAGTGGGCGTGCTTGTTGGAGTTCAAAGGGGTCACCACCACGCGTGATGTGATGTAGGTGCAGCAGCACGGACTGTCGGATGGCTCGACTAGCCGGGGCCCGCTGGCGGGCGGAGATATCTGCAGCTGCGTGGACGAGGAATTCGAAGAACTCTGCGTCCTTGAGCATCGCAACCTTCACCGCTTCGGAAAAACCACAGCGATAATCGCGATCGCTGAGTCCGGTCAATAGATGTTCGTCGTTGACCACACCCCAGGGAGTGGCGAAGGTTCCTTTCCAATTCTTTTTGGCAAACCAGTTGACGGCATTTTTGACCCCTACTCCCGAATCTGCCTGTGCGAGGGTGGTGGTGGGGACGCGGATCAGCCGAATGCCACGGTGCGCGATCGAGGCGGCATAGCCAACCGTATCGAGGACCGCGCCGCCTCCCACGACAAGCACATAGCTGCGACGGTCGAGATTGTCGCGATTGAAGGCGGTAAGCAAGGCATCGACGTAGCTCGGATCGTTCTTAATGACCTCTCCGCCTGGTAGGACTTCCACCTCGGCCACCAAGTCAATTTTAGCTGCGGAACGGAGGCAATGGGTGATGCGGGCGCACAGGGTTGGATCCCAATTGGCCAGTCCTTCGTCCACCCACACTTGCACTCGAGCGTCGCGCGTTATCCCAGGTTCAAGCAACTTTCCCAAGACGTGAAAATCCTTGCCGAAGCAATCCTGGGTGAACCGCAAGCGATGAACGAGTGGAACGCTGAAATCGATATCGAATTGATTGGAGTCAGCCGATTGGCCGAAAAGTTCACTCATGAAAGCGTGGATCGTAGTGGGGCGGGATGGCGGGGATGGGAATTCTTACAAGGACAATTGTTGCGTGCAGGAGCGACAATGGGGGGGACTCTCAGTGCAATGCAGCCACTTGGCGTCCTGGCGAGTCTCATGGTAAAAGCGACCGGGCCGCCGTTTGCCGCTTATTGCTAAGTTGCTACGACTCACTATCTTAACTGCCCGCTCGATTCAGGGCACCCTAAGGCGAGCTTGATTGTGCCGGTCCAATACGAATTAGGGTGATGCTTGCCCCTTGTAAACGCTAAAGTTTCCCTGTTTAAGCCTAGTCCAACACTCAACGCACCTCAATTCTTATGCAAAAATATGGTCCCTGGAAAATCCAGCATTCGTCCGATGTCTATGCAGATCCTTGGATTCGAGTCCAGCGAGATGAAGTGATCCGGCCTGACGGGGCCCCTGGAAGCTACGCGGTCGTTCACCTCAAATCGGGGGTATGCGTGATCGCCGTTGATCAGGCCGGTGACGTTCACCTCACGCAGGAATTTCATTATGCGGTGGGGAG
The DNA here is from genome assembly GCF_007752135.1 of Aureliella helgolandensis. Classification (GTDB taxonomy): domain Bacteria; phylum Planctomycetota; class Planctomycetia; order Pirellulales; family Pirellulaceae; genus Aureliella; species Aureliella helgolandensis. Next base: position 566,910 of record NZ_CP036298.1, read on the forward strand.
AGAGACCATCGAGGGTGTTAGCGGAGGGATCGAGGCGGGGGAGAGTCCGCAGGTATCTGCGGCCCGCGAGTTGGCGGAAGAGCTAGGGCTGGAGGGAGCCAAGTGGACGCATTTGGGGCAAGTCGACCCCTTTACTGCGTCCATCGCTTCGACCGTCGATCTTTACTTGGCTCAGGACCTTTCGGAGTGTGTCGCATCTCCTGAGGGCACGGAGCTGATCGAGCATGTTGTCGTTCCCATGGCAGAAGCGCTGCAGTGGGTGCGGGATGGTCGCATTACCCATGCCCCTACCTGTGTCGCCCTGATGCGCATCGCCCTCGACTCACCGCATTTGTGCTAAAACAGCAGCTAGCCAGCCGTTGTTTGCCGCTCCAGTTCAGCCTCTCATTCCTCACCAGAGCCGATGTCTCCCATGCTCGAGAATCATCAAGACTTTGCACAGCAGACCCGCGACGAATTTCTACGCGACGATTTAGAGCAATTGGTGCGATTGGCTATCCGGGAAGATCTATCGCGAGGCTTCGATTTAACCACCATTTCAGTTGTCCCCGAAGGGCTCACTGCCCAGGCGGCAATTGTGGCGCGTGAACCAGGAATTGCGTCTGGGGTGGAGTTGATCCCTTGGATCATCGAGACGATTGGAGCGGATATCCCAGTCCAGTTGCATCGTCGCGATGGAGAGAAGTTCACGGTGGGCGACCCGTTGGCAACACTCCGAGGGGAGGCGCGCGATGTGCTCACTTGTGAACGCACCATCTTGAATTTCCTTGGTCGATTGTGCGGAATCGCCAGTTGGACGAAGGAGCATGTGGACGTCATCAGCGGTTTAAAAGCTCAGTTGTATGACACTCGCAAGACCACTCCAGGCTGGCGCAGGCTGGAGAAATACGCCGTCGCCTGTGGCGGTGGACGCAATCATCGCAGCGGATTGTACGACGCGATTCTCATCAAGGATAATCACCTCGCCTGCCACCAAAGCGTGACCGGGAAATTGCTGAGTCCAAGTGAAGCGATTGCCCATGCACGGCAGTTCTTGGCCGAGCAGGTGGATGCACCTGCTGGTGCAATTGTAGAGATCGAAGTCGACACGTTGGAGCAATTGGCCGACGCCCTGCAGTCGAATCCTGATATTGTGTTGCTCGATAATATGACCAACGATCAATTGTCCGAGGCCGTTCGGATTCGCGACCAGCAGAACGCGAGCGTGCAACTGGAAGCTTCTGGTGGCGTGCGTCTCGAAACACTACGTGGAATTGCCGAGACAGGGGTCGATCGCATCAGCGTGGGAGCCTTGACGCATTCTGCAGTGAATCTGGATCTAGGGCTGGATTGGACGTTATGAGGCAGCGAGGGACAACGATGTTGCAGCGGCAAGAAGTGCGAGTGTTGCGACGACAGCGACTTGGGAAAACGGGGGGGGCGATCACCCTTGCTCTGTTCCTGTTGAGTGCCCTTCTGCTGTGCTCGATTCTGTGGTGGCTAGTTGTGCAGAGCGCCCCCGGCGCGCCAGATGAATATCATTTCCACCTCGCCGATGAGACGGCAGAGGAGGTGGCGGCGCCCTCGATTAAAATTCGGCACTGGCATTTCGTCGCAGGTTTGCCCGATGAATTGGCACAGTTTGAAACCGTGTTTTGGGAGCCCAATGATACCGACTCGCTGCGGGCTTGGTTGGCTGAACCGGATCGGATCGCTGGAGATTCTATCCTGGAGATTGGCACGGGATCGGGGCTGGTCGCACTGTGGTGCGTGGCGCATGGCGCAGCCCAAGTGGTGGCTACGGATATTAATCCAGCCGCATGTGCCAACGCGTCGTACAACGCTCAGCATCTGGGATATGATCGGCAGATTGAGGTTCGGCAAGTGCGTGTCGGCAAGCCTGCTCCGTTCTCGACGGTCGAGGCATCCGAGCAATTTGATTTGATTATTTCGAATCCACCTTGGGAGGATGCCCCCGTCGACGAAGAGGCTGCTTATGCCCTGTATGATCCTGGTTTTCAATTGCTCGATAGCTTGCTCACAGACTCGCCAGCACACCTGCTACCCGGCGGGAAGCTCTTGCTGGCCTATGGAGCACGTGTGGCCATCGAGCGGATCGTAGAGCGAGCACCCGAGTTGGGGTGGAGCGTCCGTATCGTGGATGCTCGGGAGGTCGCTAGCCTCCCTTCCGTCTTCTTGCCTGGTATTCTGTTAGAGCTCACCAGGACTTGACCCTTCTCTAGTATCGCCTAAGGCTGAATTGTTCCCGCTGGCGCGAGGCCGCCGGGCCGGTTTGCGCGGTTTATTGGGAGATTATGCAGGATGCGCTCCGCAAACGCGAGGGAATCCTGACCCGCTGCAGGCATTCACGCCCGACTCGTAAGCCAGTTGGGGCGCTGGAAGCGACGCTCCACAACCGGCTACGCTGTGCTAAAACCACTTTGCTAGATGTCGGTGCCGGAATAGCAGACGGTAGAATCCGTGACGGCGGAAGTGAGGTGCGGGGCGCGATCAATGCTATAACTCGTTCGCTAGCTGAGCGTGCCGTAGAAGCTTCTCAATGAACCACTAACTCCTCTTGCTGATTCCCATGGACATACTCGATTCGATCAACACTGACGTCCCGGCCGATAGGCTGAGGAGCGTGAACTCGCTCGCCATCAATCAATCCGGGGATTGGGTCGTCTATTGGATGACGGCGTTCCGGCGCACGCGTTCCAATTTTGCGCTGCAGTACGCGAGAGATTGCGCTCAAGCATTGGGCAAGCCACTGGTGATTCTGGAGGCATTGCGCGTTCGTTATCGCTGGGCCAGCGACCGTTTTCATCGATTTGTGATCGAGGGAATGCGGGACAATGAGCAGGCATGTCGGTCTGCTGGCGCGCTCTACTATCCTTACGTTGAACCGCGGCCTGGAGCGGGAGCGGGTTTGTTAGCCGAGTTGGCCAAGCGGTCTTGCTTAGTGGTGAGCGACGATTTTCCCTGCTTTTTCCACCCACACCTGTATGCCAAACTGGCTAGGACGCTTCCAGCGCGGTTGCAGTTGGTGGATTCGAATTGCCTCATGCCACTGGCCGTTCCCGAGCGGACGTTTACGGTGGCCCACTCCTACCGCCGGTTCATGCAGAAGGAGCTGCCCAAGCATCTCGAGAGCTTTCCCGAGCAGCAGCCGTTGAGGGCATCCGCCACGCGTTCTTTGCCTCTGCTCAAGGCGTTGCCAACATCACTAAGGGAGACCTGGCCGCGCGCAGAACTCGAAGAACTGCTTAACGACGATGGACTTGCTGCACTGCCGATCGATCACGCCGTGGAACCGACGAGCGTGGCCGGTGGAGCCACTGCTGCCGGTCAAACTCTCCGGCGGTTTATCCGAAGTAGATTGGCAAACTATGCAGACGCCCGGAATGAGCCGGATGAGGATGGATCGAGTGAGTTGAGCTCCTATCTGCACTTTGGGCAGCTCAGTGCGCACGAGGTGTTTGGGCAGGTGATGGAGACGGAGGGCTGGCAGCCGGGAAAAATCCAGCCGCCCAATGGAAAGGTCAACGGATTTTGGGGAGTATCAACTGGCTTGGAGGCGTTCATGGATCAGTTGTGCACCTGGCGGGAAATTGGATTCAATATGTGTCGGCGCGAATCGAACTACGCAGATTTTGAGTCGCTGCCGACCTGGGCGCAAGCCACCTTGCAGGAACATGCCTCGGATAAGCGGCCCTTCGAGTACTCGGGGAGGCAGTTTGAGTTGGCTGAGACCCATGACCCGATTTGGAACGCAGCTCAACGACAACTGGTCCGTGAGGGGCGGATTCACAACTATCTGCGTATGTTGTGGGGCAAAAAGATATTGCATTGGACTCGGTCTCCTGAGCAAGCCCTGGAGATCATGTTGGAATTGAACAACAAGTACGCGCTCGATGGCCGAGATCCCAATTCGTACAGCGGGATTTTCTGGGTGCTGGGGCGGTATGATCGGGCCTGGGGACCAGAACGGCCTATCTTCGGAAAAGTGCGTTATATGACGAGTGAAAATACCGCAAGGAAACATCACTTAAAGCAGTACCTGTTGCGTTTTGCAGAATCGTGAGATCCCGTCGCTTGCTCAGCAAGACTCCTCATTCAGCACTCGCCCCAGCGGATCGGTTATGCTGGAGCGGGGAGGGCTCGCAGCGGAGGGGGCTGGTTGAAGTGAGTCCGCCGGACACCTCGTGCACACGCCTGAAGGAGTGTGAGTCGTGGAAGCGGTCGATGGACGCAATCCGCTTCGACAGATTGCAATCGGGTGAATCCGAGCCCCTAGCAACTCTTGAACGAAGGGGGAGCAATGAACAGCGAGGCTCATTTAGCCGAGTACCTGCGACTCGTCCTAACGACGGGCGTTGGGCCTCAAACCCTGGCGAGATTGCTCAACCGTTTCGGCTCTCCTGAGGCGGTTTTTTCAGCCAGCCCTCTAGAATTGAGTGAGGTGGATGGAGTGGGGATCGCCTTGTCACGCCGCTTGCTGTCGACGGAGTTTCGCGATCAAGCTAGCTTCGTGATGGAGGAATGTCAGCAGCGGGATATACGCATCCTCCTGCCCACGGATGAAGAGTTTCCGCGGCTGCTGCTCGAAATTCCCGATCCTCCCAGTGTTCTGTATGTCAAAGGGCGACTTAGTCCTCGGGATGGTTTGGCCATCGGTATGGTGGGCACACGCAACGCAACTCAGTACGGACGAAGCCAAACCGAGCGATTTGCCAAGAGTCTCGCGCGTGCGGGGCTGACAATCGTCAGTGGACTGGCTCGCGGCATTGATGCGACCGCGCATCGGGCGGCCATCGATGTTGAAGGACGCACGATTGCGGTGTTGAGCAGTGGAGTGGCGGAGATCTACCCGCCACAACATGCACAGTTGGCGGAAGAAATTTGCCAGCAGGGAGCGGTGATTAGCGAGATGCCCCCGGGCACGATACCCAAGAAGGGGATGTTTCCGCAACGCAACCGTTTGATTAGTGGACTGTCGCTAGGCACCATCGTATTGGAAGCGGCCGAGCGTTCAGGAGCTCTGATCACGGCACGCTTGGCAGGGGAGCAGGGACGCGAGGTTTTCGCTCTGCCGGGAATGGTCACCATGCCGAATGCGCGCGGCTGTCATCGCTTGATTCGTGACGGCGCGCACCTGATCGATTGTCCCGAAGATGTGCTCGACGCGCTGGGGCCGTTGGTGGAAGGGGTAACGCTCGCGCCGGAGCAAGTGGTTCGAAATGCCGCAGAATTGCTGCTCAATGAACAGGAAAGTGCGGTCTTGCAGGCCATTTCGGCAGAACCTACCGATATCAACCAGGTCGTGGTTGTCAGCGGGCTTCCCGTGCCGCGTGTCCTGAGTACCCTTAGTGTGCTTGAGATGCGGCACTTGGTCCGTCGCGTCAGTGGGCAACTGGTTCAACGCATCTAGGACTCGCTGGCGTGGACCGTTTCCCCTATTGCTCTCCGTTGCTAAGGTAAGGAACCGCTTTCTTGTCGCTCGATGTTAGTGCCATCCTCGGTCCTGAAGGCTCCATTGCGCGGCGGTTGAAGCAGTACGAGCAGAGGCCGCAGCAGCTCGCCATGGCCAATGCAACTGCCCAAGCGCTAGCAGCCAAGCAACACTTGCTAGCCGAAGCGGGGACCGGAGTTGGCAAGAGTTTTGCCTATTTGGTTCCAGCCATTCTATTTGCCACCGCCGATCAGCGAGAGGACAACGTCGATACGCAGGGGGAGGAAGCGAGTCGTCGAGTCGTTGTTAGTACGCACACCATCAGCTTGCAAGAGCAGCTGATCGACAAGGACCTGCCACTGCTCAACGCAGTTATCCCTCGCGAATTCACTTCGGTGCTCGTCAAAGGACGCGGCAACTACGTCAGCCTGCGGCGATTCGAATTGGCCCGCAGCCGAGCGGTCAGCATGCTCAACGAGACCGAAATTCATCAATTGGACCAGATGAAATCATGGCTCAAGGAAACGCCCGACGGCTCGCTGAGTAGCCTAGGGTTCCGCCCGACGGGATCGGTGTGGGACGAAGTGGCCAGCGACAGCAACAATTGTTTGGGACGCAAATGCAAGTCGTTCGACAATTGTCACTACTACCGGGCGCGACGACGCGTCCAGGGTGCTCAGATCTTGGTGGTCAACCACGCCCTTTTCTTCACCGACCTAGCGCTCCGCCGGGAGACGGGGTTCGGCATCATTCCGGACTACGACGCGGCGATCTTGGACGAATGCCATACGCTCGAATCGGTGGCGAGTTCTCACCTGGGAATTAAGGTGTCCAATGGGCAAGTTCAATTCACGCTCAACAAGCTGTACAACCCAAGTACCGGCAAGGGGTTGTTTCCCACGCTGGGGCTTGATCGTCTAACCGAGATGGTGCAAAAGGCGCACATGCTGATCGATCAACTCGTGTTCGATCTCAACGAGTGGATGGGCAAGGACGATAGTACATCGCGGCGCGTGCGTCAGAAGCAGATTGTTCCCAATCTACTGAGCGATGTGCTGGCCGCGCTCTCGAAGCGTTTGGAGCACATGGCCGATAATGCTCAGGATGCTGCGCGTCGACAGGACATGACCTCAGCGGCCAAGCGACTCGAATCGCTGGCACTCGACGCACAGGCTTGGCTCGAACAGAGTGACGATGAATCCGTGTATTGGTTGGAGAGAGTGTTGACTCGCAGAGGTGAGGTGCGGATGGAGATGCATGCATCCCCCATTGATATCTCTGGCAGGATGCGAGAAATGCTTTTTCAGGAGGTCCCGAGCGTCATCATGACGAGCGCCACCATATCGACAGGCCGCCAGGGGGGATTTGAGTTCTTTCAGTCGCGGATTGGAGCGAGTGGTAGCGCGACGATTAAGCTGGGAAGCCCCTTTAACTATGCTCAACAAGCCAAGCTCATTATCGTGGGCGACATGCCAGACCCCTCGGCGAATCGCCGCGAGTACGAGGCAGCGTTGCCAGTGATGATCCAGCGGTATTTGTTGCAGACCGGTGGCCATGCATTCGTGCTGTTTACGAGCTACGGCTTGTTGCGGTCCACCGCCAGCAAACTTCAGCGATGGTTCGCCGAACAGAAGATGACCTTGTACAGTCAAGCCGACGGCACACCGCGCGGGCAATTGTTGGAGCAATTTAAGAAGAATCCTCGCGGTGCCCTCTTCGGTACCGACAGCTTTTGGCAGGGGGTGGATGTTCCTGGAGAAGCGTTGGGGAACGTGATTATTACGAAACTGCCATTTAGCGTTCCGGATCACCCGTTGTTGGAGGCGAGACTGGAGGCCATTCGAGCCGCCGGAGGCAATCCCTTTCGGGACTATCAGATTCCAGAAGCGGTGATCAAACTGCGCCAGGGGTTCGGGAGGCTGGTGCGCACCGCCACCGATACTGGCATCGTCGTTATCTTGGACTCTCGCGTGAAGACCAAGTACTACGGCCGCACGTTCCTGGCAGCTTTGCCTGAGTGCGAAGTGCGCTACGAGTCTGTGCAACTCTAATTTGGTTCGAGGTTAGGGGCGTTTGAGTTCGCGACGTAGCGTGTCGACCGTCTGCCAATGGTTGCACCCCGCGACGTGATCGTTGACCATTCCCATCGCCTGCATGAAGGCGTAGCAGGTGGTGGGGCCCACGAACGACCACCCGCGGCGTTTGAGATCTTTGCTCAGGGCTTGGGATTCTGCTGTCGTGGCCACCACGTCGGTCTGGGAGCGTATTTTTTTAGTTTTGGCGGGTTCGAAGCTCCAGAAATAGCCTGCGAGTGAATGCCGTTCAGCCTTCAGTTCTAAGGCTAGCCGGGCGTTCTTAATGGCCGCTTCAATCTTGCCGCGATGCCGAACAATGCCCGCGTTTGCCAGCAATTGCTCGACGTTTCGTTCGGTATATCGAGCTACCTTTTCAATCTCAAAACCCTGGAAGGCAACGCGGAAGGCCTCGCGCTTTCGCAAGATGGTCAACCAGCTCAGACCTGCCTGAAAGCCTTCCAGGCAGATTTTCTCAAACAAACGCACGTCGTCGACTACCGGGTGTCCCCATTCGGTATCGTGGTAGTCGACATATTCTGCGTCGCTACCACACCACCAACAGCGAGTGATCGAGTCATTGCCGAGGACTAAGCCACGTTCTGTGTTCGTTGCCACGGAGACGGTACCTTAGGTGAAGAGGAGGTGGGCAGAAAGGACGAGCTGGTTTGGGGGGAGGACGCTAGCGATTGGTCCGCCGAGTTTTCAACGATTGCTTTAACGCCGTTGTAGGGAATATGCCGATAGGGAACGAGGTGCATGGAGCTTGAAGTACCGATGCGGATGGTCGAAATCTCGATCACAAACAGTTCCTCTGCAGTGCCATTCGTGGCGGCTAAGACTATAGTAAACGTTGTGCAACTTACAACCGTCGAGACCATTCGCTCACTATGCTTCGCACTCGCCAACGCTTCGGGAAGTACATCATTCAGTGCCGATTGGCCGAGGGCGGATTCGCAGCCGTCTATCGCGCCATGGATACCATTGAAGGGGTGCGAGTTGCTCTAAAAGTGCCCCACCCGCACTTGATGACCGATTCCATGCTAACCACGTTCAAGCATGAGGCTCGGTTGGCAGCCAAGCTGGATCACCCGAACATCTTGCAGCTCAAAAATGCGGATTTCATCGACGGCAAGTTCGTGCTGGTGACTCCGCTAAGCGAGACTTCGCTGGAATCGCGACTGCAGAAGCGGCTTGCCACTAGAACCGCTTTGGACTACTCGCTCCAATTGCTGGAGGCGGTTTCTTATGCACACGAACATAAGGTCGTTCATTGCGATATCAAGCCCGACAACCTGTTGTTGTTTCCCGAAAATCAGTTGCAGTTGGCTGACTTTGGAATTGCGCGCGTTGCCCACCGCACCCTGCAGTGTTCGGGTAGTGGGACCCTGGGATACGTGGCCCCAGAGCAGGCCATGGGCAAACCGTCCTTTCGTTCCGACGTCTTTTCCATGGGAATCGTGATCTATCGCATGCTGACAGGCGTGCTGCCCGAATGGCCCTATCAGTGGCCCTTGCAAGGGTTTTCACGATTGAAGGACCGTGTTACGGAGCCGATGGTTACACTGCTACGTCGCGCCACATCGGCCGACTGCAGCGATCGCTATGCCAATGCCGGGCAGATGCTGACCGCCTTCCGCCGGATCAAGAAGCCGTTGGTCTCGGAAATGGGGAAGTCGTCAAAGTCGTCAAAGTCGTCCAAATCGACGAAGCGTTCGGGCGGTTCCGACGGTGGGCATCGCTGGCAATTGCTCCGCCGCCAAGAGTTTCAAAAAGAGTATGGCAAGATTTTGGAGACGCGTTGTTCGTGTTCCAAATGTGCTGGCCCCGTCTCCGAGGCGATGTTGGCCTGCCCTTGGTGCGGCACCGATCGCAAAGTGCTGCCAGACGTTACGCGCTTCCCCATTTGTTGCCCGCGATGCAATCGCGGCTTGAAGGCCGATTGGCCCTATTGTCCGTGGTGTTACGGTACCGGATTTGAATTGGAAACCAAGCGGACCTACACCGACCGGCGGTATACGGCCCGATGCACGAACAAGAAATGCACGCGGAAGAGTTTGATGCCCTTCATGCGCTATTGTTGCTGGTGTCGCCATCGCGTGAAACGCAAGTGGAAGATCGAGAATTCACCTCACACTTGCCACGGTTGTGGGTGGGGGATCGTCTCAGAGTATTGGAGTTTCTGCCCTTGGTGTGAAACACGTACGAGAGACAATTGATGGAATCGTCCCAGACCTACACACCGCAATTGTTCTTGGCGGCGCACATGGCGTGTGGCGCAGAGATTGCCTTCGCCGGGGGGAGTGTCGCCTACTTTGCCGCACCGTCTCCAGACCGAACCGGCCCCAACGAAGATGCTTTCGCATTGCTTTCCGTCAATGAAAGCATCGGAGTCTTGGTGCTGGCCGATGGGTGTGGTGGGCAAGCCAATGGCCAGCTCGCGTCCCAATTGGCTGTGGAGGCACTGACTGAAACCCTGGCAGGCGGGCTGGCGTCGACGGGCCTCCGCTCTCCGATCTTGGACGGTTTTGAGTTAGCGATGCAGCGCGTCCGACAACTTGGTACCGGAGCTGCCACTACGCTGCTAGCCGTGGAAATTGCCCACGGGAAACTGCGCACCTACCACGTGGGCGATTCCCAAGCCATGTTGGTCAGCAATCGCGGAAATATCAAACTCTTAACCCAAGCCCATTCCCCGATCGGTTATGCGGTCGAGTCGGGCATGATGAGCGAATCGGTCGCGTTGGAGCACGAAGATCGCCATCTCGTTTCTAATTTAGTGGGCGTGGATGATGCTCACATTGATGTGGGACTGATGCGCGAAATCTCTCCGCGGGACACCTTATTGCTTGCCTCGGACGGGTTGTTCGACAATCTCCGCATTCAGGAGATTGCCGAACTCATTCGCAAGGGCCCTCTGCTCGTAGCTCTGGAGTCGGTGCGCAGTTTGGCTAGCCAACGCATGCAAGCAGCCTGCGATCCGGAGGCCACGGAACCTGGCAAGCTGGATGATCTGTCGTTGTTGCTCTACCGACAGAATTGAGCCCTAGCTGGTTGCTCTAACGCGTCGTCGCGAGCACTACTTCGACTTCAACCAGCCGGATGCGGCCAGCCACTCGGCACAGCGATCGGGCCAACTGGTGGCCTGGTGTTCGTTGCGACGCAAACCGAATCCATGGCCTCCCGTTGGGTAGAGATGCACTTCGCAGGGGACATTGGCTTTTTTCAACGCAAGTCCCATTCGCAAGATGTTCTCTGGCCCCACGCCATCGTCAAAGGCCATGGCCATGAACATGGGAGGAGTGTCCTCGTCGACCGGAATCATCGAGGAGACCAAGCTGTCACTCTCCTTATCGAATAGATAGGCGGGATAGATTAGGATCGTGAAGTCGGGCCGGCAGTGGATGGAATCGGTTTCATCGATGGGAGCGTAAGCTCGCTCACGATAGTTGGTGCTCAGTCGGGCCGACAGGTGCCCTCCGGCTGAAAAACCCAGGACGCCAATCCGCTCAGGATCAATGCCCCATTCTGCAGCATGCTGTCGTGTTAGCGAGACTGCTCGCTGGGCATCCTGCAACGGTTCGATGGGACGGTTTTCCTTTCCCTGTCGCGGTACACGGTATTTCAACAGCACGCCGGTAACGCCGATGGATTGAAGCCACTCACAAACTTCGGTGCCTTCCAGATCGTAGGCCAGGATGCTGTAGCCTCCGCCGGGACACACGATGACCGCCGCGCCCGTGTTGTTCGATGCGGGAGCAGCATAGACCGTCAGCATCGGTTCGCTGACGTGCCCCAAGCGAATTACCGGCTTATCCATCACCCGCCTACCATCGGGGCCCGAGGTGTCGGCTTCAGCCTCATCCGATTCCGTTTGGCCAGGTGGCTGCGCGGGCCACAGTTTCAATTCCGGTGGTTGAGCGAAGCCTGGCGTTGCAGTTAGTCCCAACAGCATAAGTGCACTGGCCAAGCAAGTGCCCATGTGAAATCGTGTGCGGGGAACGTGGGGAATACGCCTAATGGGCAGCATGGTAGTTAGTCCTGTCGATCAAGTGTTGGTTTTTATCGAGGAGTGAAGAGCAGGCTGATATTCTAGCAGAGCGCAGGCACGGAGTTGAAATTCTATTGAGTTCCCGGCCACAATACGTTAACACGACTTGGCCGTCGCAACTGTTTGGCTAGCAATTCTTCGTAGTAAATCGTTCTATGACTTCACCTGAAACCTCAACTCCTCGCGCTACTCCCATTAAGCGACGGGCTGTATTTTTAGTCGGCGGCTACGAACCGAAATCGTCCGCAGCATTCTTTGCGAGAACTCGCCGTGAATTGGCTCGATTCTGCGATACTTGGCAGGTGACCGCTGAGATGGAGCAAGCCACTACCAGTCCAGATGGCATGATTGCTTCGGCACACATTGAAGCCGAAATCGATGAGAAGTCGGTGGCCACCGCGATTCATTTTTTGGTTTGGAATGACATCGTCCTGCATGACTTTGGCCGGCCTAAATTGCTACGTGTTGCCAAGTATCTGGGGACGCTCGCCAACTACCTTTTCACTGGGACCTTCCATCGCATCGTCACTTCTGCCTGGCGGGTGGCGCTCTTCTTTCTCTATCCCGGAATCATGCTGGCCGCATTCTGCTGGCTGGCAGGAATCCTTGGTTGGGCCGTCTCACGCTTGGCATTTCCGGGAGCGACAGCGTGCGGAGTCCTAGCCGCTGTCGCACTCCTCTGGGGCTTGCTGCAGTACTCTGGCCAGCGCTGGTTTGTGACACACCTTATGGATCTCTGGTCATTCTCGCTGCAATATCTGCGGGACCGACGCCCGGAAGTGCAGCAGCATGTCGATCGGTTTGCAGAAGCGATCGTAGATCAAGCGCGGACGGGGGACGAGGATGAAATTGTCTTGGTAGGCCACAGTGCGGGCGGAACTCTCATCCTCGATATTGCCGCCCGAGCCTTGGAGTTATTTCCCGAGCTAGGGCAGAGCGGCCCGCGAGTGATTATCCTGACACTCGGATCGATTGCCCTCAACGTGGGGCTCCACCCCGCCGCTAAGACTTTTCGACGGAAGGTGCAGAGTTTGGTAGATGCTCCCAGCCTGGAGTGGATCGAGTGTCAGGCGCACGTGGACATCGTCAATTTTTATCGTACCGATCCCGTGGCTGCCATGAAATTGCATTCAACGCGTCCAGGACAGTTCCCAGAAGTCCACATCGTGAGGATTCGCAAGACGGTTTCTCCGGAGTTTTACAAACGCTATCGCTACAGCCTATTTCGCTTCCACTATCAATTCATCATGGCCAATACGACTCGGTATCCCTACGATTTTTTCATGATGTGCTGTGGCCCAGAACCATTTCGGGAGTCGTTGGGGCAGGAACTGCGTTACAATCCTCACTAAGGATTTGTCAGCAGAAAGTAGCCGGCGAAATCCTCGGATATTCGAATTCGCTGGAAGGTTTTACTCAATGCACACCTCAGGTTTATGTCTCGTTGCCCCCGTCCTCCTTGGATTATGCATGGCTGCCCAGGCAGTGGGTGAGGATCTCGTCGGCTCCGTCGGCAAGGCGGGGCAGAATCAAGCCAACGACGTACTGACGATCCAACTGCTGCTCAACCAATTGCCTGCCGCAGAGGGAGATTCACAGCCCGCTTCGGAGGACCAGGCAGGCGGGACCGTATTGCTTGATCCCGATGGGGTAATGGGACCTGCAACCCTGGCAGCCATCCGAAGTTTTCAAGCGGCTCAATTGAGTGAAGCGGAGGTCACTGGTCTGGTTGAACCCGATAGCCCAACGCTTCAGCGGCTCAACGCGCTAGTTTCTAGTCAACCGTTGAGAGATCGCATTGTGCGTGTGTCGCTCGGGGAACGCCGTTTTTGGCGCAATGGACAGCGAACGGAAAGAGATCCACGCGTGTCTGCACGGCTCCAACTCTATTGGCAGTGCGCGCGGCAATCCTACGAATTGAAGGAGTTTCAAGACTCGGAATTCCAATCGGGACATCCCTGGAGCGCCGTGTATATCTCTTGGGTAATGCTTCGCGCCGGAGCTGGCGAGCACTTTGCCTACAACGATTCGCACTGGGAATACGTGGCGGCGGCCAAACGGAATCGAATTGAAGGGAATGCGAGTCCCTTCAAAGCCTACCGACCCCACGAAGGGGAATTCAAGCTCGGGGATGTCGTCGTAAAACGTCGAAGCACGAGTACCGCGACCTACGATAATATCGAGCTAGGTCATCCCACTCATGGCGATATTGTCGTGGCCATTAGCGCGACGGAGCTGGTGACGATTGGTGGCAACGTTAGCGATAGTGTTACCACGACGCGTGTGCCCCTAGACTCCAACGGGAAGATCGCTGACGCCAAATACTTTGCCGTCGTCAAGGTTGAAGAATAGTGCGTTGGCTAGCGCAGCCAGGCGTCAATTCCCATCGCCAGGGATAGGCAAAAGCTGATCATTGCATTGATATTGAAAAAGGCAATGTTGATGCGCCCCAGATCGTTGGGGCTCACGATGGCATGTTGGCGAATGATGAGCACGGTTACTACCAGCAATGCGGAGTAGTAAAGCCAGCCAAGGGCGAGTTGAGGGGCGAGTTGGGGGAGTGCCCCCAGCACGACCAGCATGGCTAGGTGAAACGCCGCTGACAGGCGAAGTGCTCCCACCACCCCTAAGCTTGCCGGAATGCTTCTCAAGCCTGCTGAGCGATCAAAATCGGCATCTTGGCAGGCGTAGATGATGTCGAAGCCAGCAACCCAAAATGCGATCGCCAGGGCAAGCCATACCGCTGGCATTACGTCTGCTGGGTTGGCTAGGCACGCTTCCCCACGCAGGGCAATCCACGCGCAGATCGGCGACATGGCCAAGGCGATTCCGAGCCATGCATGGGCCGCTGAGGTGAATCGCTTGGCGAGGCTGTAACCGCAGATCCATAGTAGGACTGGGACGGATAACGCCAAGGGGAGCCAGTTGGGGAGGAACAATCCGCAACTCGCAAAAAAACCGAGGCACATCAGTGCAAAGAAGCTCCACGCCTGCCGCGCCGATAGTAGCCCGGCAGGGAGATGGCGGCTAGCTGTGCGAGGATTCGCCGCATCAATTTTTGCGTCCACCAATCGATTGAATGCCATCGCCGCAGAGCGTGCGAAGACCATGCAGGCCAGCACCCCCAGCAACCGACTGGCGATCTGCGCACCCGGTAAGCTCGGAAGCGGATTGGGAACACTCAGAGCCAGTACGCAAGCCAGCGCAGCGAAAGGAAGGGCAAATACGGTATGGCTAAATCGAATGAGCCCCAGAAAACGCCCACAGAGGCTCGTTGGTTGCTGAGCCCCTGCAGTTGCTTCCGGCGGAGTGTTTTGGGTCGATGTAGAGTCCACTTGTTGCTCCGTCGAATGCAAACCGCAAACGGCACGCAACGATTAACAGGCATTTTCTGCGATTGCTAGGTCGATGGGCCGATTTTTCAGCCATCGTAGATGACATGCCAACGCTGGCAAGTCATCGCGTCCCACGTGCTTCCTAGACGTCCAGATTGCGCACTTCGAGGGCATGCTTTTCGATAAACTTCCGTCGTGGTTCCACTTTATCGCCCATGAGGACGCGGAACATTTCATCGGCAGCGGCAGCATCGGTCAGCGAGACTTGGACGAGTGTGCGATTGTCTCGGTTGAGGGTCGTTTCCCGCAGTTCCTCGGGATTCATTTCCCCCAGTCCTTTAAAGCGAGTGACTTGCATTCCCTTTTCACCGGCGGCTCGAATGGCGGGGAGCAAAGCTCGCAGGTCATCGATCCCGGAACGGTTTTCCTCGCGGTTGAGATGGAATTTCGAGTCCGTGGATCCCGTCCGCTCTTCTGGGATCAAGTCTTGGATGGAGAAGCCGAACTCGGCAAGTTGCTTGAGTCCGCTATTGATGGTTTTAACTTCGTGCATTTCCACGATGTGCGCCAATAGGCGTTCTTCTTCTTCGACGGGAGGTGTTCCGTCAGGCGTCTCAGCAGCGGATGCCTCCAGTTCTGCTTTGGTCTCCGTCGTCAGGTTCTCCTTCTCGAGGAAGGCTTCCAGAGCATCGCGAGATTGGAACCAGTGGAAATCATTTCCGACCGTTACTAAGAAGACCGGCAATCGCAATTCCTGGTCCATCCGCGCCGCATGGGCTTTGAGGCCAACACCGCGACGTTCCAGTGCGATTAAGGCCTCTTCCATGGCGGAGAGCGCTTCGCAGAGCTTGCGCATTTCGGTGCCATCGACGCGCCGGCCATTTTCCATTTCCAGCCAGCTATCGGAAAGGCCACGCTCGAGGAGTTGCGTTTTCATCTCCTCTTCGGACTGCACGTAGTAGCGATTGGATTTACCACGCAGCACGCGGAACAGTGGCGGCTGGGCGAGGTAGACGTGGCCACCCGCGACCAGGTGGTACATTTGACGGTAGAAGAAGCAGAGCAGCAGGGTTCGGATGTGCGAGCCGTCGACATCGGCATCCGTCATGATAATGATCTTGTTGTAACGCCGCTTGGAGATGTCTTGGTCGAGGCCGATGCCGCAGCCGATCGCTTGGATCATGCTTTGGACTTCCTCGTTGGCCAGGACTTTGTCCTCTCGGCTCTTGTAGGCGTTAATGATCTTACCACGCAGAGGCAAGATGGCTTGAAAATCACGATAGCGACCGCCTTCAGCACTTCCGCCGGCCGAATCACCTTCCACTAGGTAGACTTCACACTCTTCCATCTTATTGCTGATGCAATCGCGGAGTTTTCCGGGAAGGCCACCACCACTGAGCGCGTCCTTCCGCTTGCGCAACAAGTCTTTTGCTTTGCGAGCTGCCTCGCGGGCCTCGCAGGCAATGAGTCCCTTTTTGATAATCAGCCTGGCGTTCTTGGGGTTTTCTTCCAAGTACTTCTGAAGGGCCTCGCCCAACGTTGCGTTGACAATACCCTCCACTTCGCTGTTACCGAGCTTGGTTTTGGTCTGGCCTTCAAATTGCGGATGTGGAACGCGAATGCTGATGACGGCAGTCAGACCTTCGCGGAAATCGTCTCCGGTGGGAGCCAAGTCCTTGAACATGTTCTCTTTTTTGCCATAGTTGTTCAACGTGCGGGTGAGGGCGGAACGGAATCCAGAAACGTGGGTTCCCCCTTCAATCGTATGGATATTGTTGACGTACGACTGGACGTTCTCGGTGTATTCTGTCGAGTACTGCAGAGCGACTTGCAGCTTCACTCCATCTCGGGATTCTTCGACGAGGAGAACGTCTGGGTGCACCGCATCGCTGGCGCGATTCAAGTGTTCGACGAATTCAACGATACCACGTTCGTAATAGAACTCATCTCCTTCGTTGATTCGCTCATCGAGATACTTGATCCGCACGCCGCTATTGAGGAAGGCGAGTTCTTGGAGTCGCTTGTATAGCGTATCGAAATTAAATTTAACGTTCGGGAAAATCGATCCGTCAGGCTTGAACGTCGTCTTGGTACCCCGTTTTTGCGTGGCATGGCCCTTAACGACCAATCCGGTAGCCACGCCCCGCTCGTAGCTTTGGGTCCAAACGTGTCCATCACGATAGACTTCCACTTCGCACCATTGTGATAGGAAGTTTACGACGGTAACCCCCACGCCGTGCAGCCCACCCGACGTTTCATAGGCCTTCTTCTCGAACTTCCCACCAAACTTGAGGACCGTCATTACCCCTTCGAGTGTGCTGACTTCTCGGTCCATCTCCAGTGAGAGTTGCTCGTGCTTCGAGGTCGGAATGCCGCGTCCATCATCAATGACGGTCACCGAGCCGTCGGAGTTGATTTGAACGGAGACCGACTTGGCGTAATCGGCCATCACTTCGTCGATGGAATTGTCGACGACTTCGTAGACCAAATGGTGCAGGCCCTTGAGTGTGGTGTCCCCGATATACATTCCGGGGCGTTCACGGACGTGCTCCATGTCACTTAAGTGCTTCAAATCCTCCGAGTTGTAATTCGAAGCATCGATGGAGATTTCGTCGTCCGCAGGCTTATTTTCGTCGGTCATTCGCTTATTTCTGAGCCGTCCGCTCAGTTCCTTGTACGCGGCCCTGGGGGCCATGTCCGAACTCCTTCAGGGAGCACTCTTGGGAAGGGGGTGCCCCTGAAGCCGTAAGCGCACGATTCTACCATGAAACGCTGGGTTTGACTGTGCCACATTGGGCTTGCGGCTGCCAATAATATTGGGTTTTGGCACGACGGCAGCCAGTGGGCGAGCTGGCTTTGCCGAATCCACCACATTTCAGGTCCTAATGCAAGAATGGCCGCCCGCCGCCGATGAGAAAGGCGGCTTCCAGTGCCTTGCGTGCGAGGCTTGCGTGCGAGACTTGCGGATCGAGTGATGGAGCGTGGAGGGGCTCGCTTGGCAACTGCGCTCCCATCTTGCCGCGAAGGCAGCGTTCCCCAAAACATGCGGCAGCAACGACACCAAGCTGCCTTGCGCTGCTGGTTACGATTAAGGCACGCCACTCGCGGGAGTCGTCTGCTTCAGCCGCTGGTGCAGGAAGTCAGTCATCATGCGGTGCAGGTGAAAGCGTTGCTGCGCGTCGGTAATGCCGTGGCGATTTTTGGGGTATATCATCAGATCAAATTGTTTCCCCGACTCTTGCAAGGCGTGCACCAACTGCAGGGTATTGCTCATATGGACGTTGTCGTCTCGCTCCCCATGCACGATCAACAGCCGACCATGCAACGCATTGGCCGCTTGGACCACACTGCTGGACTCATATCCGGCAGGATTCGTGGCCGGTAAATCCATGTAGCGTTCGGTGTAGATCGCATCGTAATTGCGCCAATCGGTGAC
Source organism: Aureliella helgolandensis (assembly GCF_007752135.1). GTDB lineage: Bacteria > Planctomycetota > Planctomycetia > Pirellulales > Pirellulaceae > Aureliella > Aureliella helgolandensis. The sequence goes on from NZ_CP036298.1 coordinate 585,235, forward strand.
GGGGGCACCAGCGATTCCAGCGCGAAATAGCTGGCTATGCGTCATCGCATAACTGGTGAGGTAGCCCCCGTAGCTCCAGCCCCACAGTCCGATGCGACTAGCGTCTGCCCACTCCTGGGCGCCTACCCAACGGACCGCATCCTCCAGATCTTGTAGTTCGATCCTGCCCAGATCGCCTCGGATGGACCAAGTGTCCTGCACGCCTCTCCCTAGGGCAGAGCGGTTGTCGCACAGGACCACGGCAAACCCTTGTTGGCAAAGCATCTGATGCCACCAGTAGTTCCGGCCTCCCCAGCTATTGCGTACGGTGGGTGCTTGCGGTCCTCCATAGACGTAGAACAGCACGGGCAGTGCTTCCAGCGGCTCTCGGGCATCGCTGATCTGCGGGAGCATCAGCATGGCCTGCATGGGGAATTCGTCGCGTGAGGGGATCGTGGTTAATTGTGGTGTCCGAAGGTCCAGGTACTCATGGCGATCGGAGGTTGGTGCATCGATCACGCGCAGCATCTGCCCGCTGATGGAGTGCAAGCTGGAGATCGGAGGGGTCGTTAAGCTGCTGTGCTGGTCCAGAAAGTAGTTTCCCGAGGCATCGACGCTGGCGGTGTGCGTACCGGGGCCCGAGGTGAGCTGGTGGTAGGTGCCTTGCTGTAGATCGACGGCGATCAACTGCGTGTCGCTAGGTGCCGAGACGTTGCCACTCACATAGGCGGTGGTGTCGTCGTTAGCCACCGATAGTAGTGACCCGACGTCCCAGTCTCCGTGCGTCAAAGTGCTGCGACTGCCATCGACGGCGTCAATCAAGTAGAGATGTGTGCGACCGTGCGGCAGGTCGCTGAGCCACAGGAAGTTCCCATTATTTAAGAAATGAGGAGTGCCTCGGACTTCTATCCAACCTGGACTCGACTCGCTCAGCAAGGTGTGTGCAGCGCCCGTCTGAGGATCGACACGCACTAGATCTTGGCGATTCTGCACTCGATTAAGAACTTGCAACCACAACTCTCCCTGGGGAGACCAAGTCACGCGGGCGACCAACCGGTCCTCGGCGGGAAAGCCTGACAAGTCAACTTGCCGTAGCTGACCGCTCAAAACATCCACGATCCAGACTTCTACCGTTGGAATTGGCTCACCCGCTTTGGGGTAGCGGGTTTCTTCCAGGCTTTGCCCGAAATGAATACTGTCCGAGACTCGATAGTGTGGGACTTGTGATTGGTTGAGTTGCAGGAATGCTATCTGCTCGCCATTGGGGCTCCACCAGAAACCCTTGAAATTGCCCCTGCCGTAAAGTTCTTCTTGATAGACCCAATCGAGGATGCCCTGCAGGAGTTCCTCGGAGCCGTCGTGAGTGAGTTGCTTGAGCTCGGTGGTTTGGCAATTGACAACCCACAGGTTGTGATCTCGCACGAAGGCCGCGTGCGTTCCAGGCGGGTTGAGTTCGGCGAGTTGTTCAGGGGAGTCTGGCGAGTGCGTTAACTGCCGGGCAATGTCGGCTTGAGCCTCGAAGTAATAGAGGTCCTGCTGATGGTGGATGAGAGCGTGTCGCCAGTCGCGATCGAAAACATCGATGGTCGCCGCGGCCACGGCTTGGCTGTGGGTAAACGCGTCCAGCTGCGACAATTTATCGCGCAAGCGTTGCACCTCCTCCAGTTCTCGCACGGCACCGCTGGCTGCATCTACGACGGTGTACTTCCCTCCATCGCCGACCACATAACTACGACTCTCTTTGAGCCAGCTGGCGGTGGCACGCTTGCCTCCTGAGTAGTCGTAGGCTTGCTGAGGCGACATCAACCGTTCAAGAGAGAGGCGTTCGGTGGCCGCGACCGACTCCACCGCTTGCAAGCTCCCCGACTGCGGCAGGTCCTCCAGGCGAACCACTGGATAGAGACCGCCGACCGCCAAATCGGGATCGAAGAAATTCCATTTGGCCAAGCTATCGTCAGACTCTACTTCCAGCAGGTAGCCTGCTAGGGCACCGAGCGGTTGGTCGGTATCGACGATGTAGTCGCCAGTTTGCAGACGCGTGCCGCCAATCTGAGGTTCAACTTCAATGTCGAGCAGTCGGTGCCCTTGGAATGTCGGTGTTTTCTTCAGTTCCACAATGCGTTGCTGGGGACCCGACGTGGAGAAATCTTCGGTCAATTGCAGCAAGTGGATGCCGTGGCGTTGGAGTCGACCGACTGCCCAGGCGTATTGGGCTGGGATGGCATAAGCGGCGGGTAGCGCAACGGAGAGCGTTGGCTCCGCGCGGTTGTTGAGCGTGGTGATGTACGTTTGGGGCAGCAGCGCGGTGGCGGAATCGGGGCCGTAGGGACCTGTGGGCGGCGTTCCGTCCTGTTGGACAAAGCCGAGAACGGGGACTCCCTCAGCAGTTTTGGCAAGCTCCGCTCGGATCGGTAGCTCAGCCGGTCTTTCGTTTGCTGACTGGTCCAACAATGAGTTAATCGCTTGCACGTTCTCGGAGACTTTTTGGAGGATTCTGCGGACGAATGCGTGCGAGGCAGCAGTCCGCGTGCGATACGGCGCGTAGGAGTACGATTCCGCTAGGATGCCGATCTTGCCTCGCAGCCCCATGTACTCGGTGCTGTAGCGAGGCTCATGGCCATAGGTGCTCCAGTTGCGATGCTCTTTATCGAAGTTGCCATAATAGAACGCTGAAAATCCAGCCTCTGCCATGCGGTCCTTCACCGAGGGCATTAATTCCGATCGCAGCCAGCGGTCGATTGTCCGTGGCGTGGCTGGGTTGTGCGGAATGTCGTAGGTGAGTTGGTACTGGTGCAGCGATCCGTTGGTGGTGTGGGTGTCGATCAGGATGTCGACATCGTATTGGTTGATCGCGGCGACGAGGCTACGCACTTCGGGTGACTCCAGCTTGATGAAATCACGGTTGAGGTCGAGGCCTTGTGCGTTTTCGCGTAGTCCCATGCCCTGGACGGGACCCGCTTGCCCAGGTCGGTGGTGCGGAGATCGCCGCTCGTTGGCGTCGGCATTGAAGTTCGGAACGAAGATTAGGCGGACCTCTCGCCACCATTGCTCCTGCGGGGCGGTGAAGGCCATGTCGCGCGCGAGGGCTAGTAGGGCTTCCTTCCCATCGCACTCGCCGGCGTGGATCCCTCCCAGCATCAGCACTGTCAGTGGAGTTGACGGTGTTGTCGGAATACTTGCTCCTTCTTTCTCGGGCGTTTTTGTGCCCTCGTCGACTTCTTCAGTCGCAGCCAATTGTGGTTCGACGACCACCGCCCAGATCGGACGACCTTCAATGGTTTGCCCCAGCGAAGTCAATTCCGACTCGGGCCACTGGCTGGTGAGTCGACGCAGGAAGGTTTCGACTTCGGCCCCGGTTGCGGTGGCTTGAAACTCGCTCGATTCTGCGATCGTTGGGAGTGGGCTCAGGGCCGCCATGCCGACTTCGGCTTGAGCATTGGTCGGGATGGTTGGCTCTGGCTGCAGGGACGCCAATTGGGCCAGCGATGGTGAGGCCGTCCATTGGAGCAAGAGCGTTATGCAGAGGAACGCTCCGGGAGCCACATGCCATTTGAATAGTGAATTCCCTGTTGCAGCCATCCCGGCATGGGACACTAGCGGCAGAACGGTTGGGTTGGGGTTTGAGGGCTGGTGCATGAAAGCGTCTCACCGAGTCTCGGTTGGAAGGTTGATTGAACAGCTAGCGAGGGTATGCAGCGAGGCGCGATACGCCGTAGTAGCATGGACCCTCGGTCCGTGTGGGTGAACAAGAAGACAATAGTCACACTCTACACGGTCCGGGGGACCATGCTACTTGAGTGTGGCAAATCCTGCGTTGGTGCAATGTTGGTATTAGACACTAGCAGTAAAACGGTTGGATTGGGGTGTGAGGGCTGGTGCATGAAAGCGTCTCACCGAGTCTCGGTTGGAAGGTTGATTGAATAGCTAGCGAGGGTATGCAGCGAGGCGCGATACGCCGTAGTAGCATGGACCCCCGGTCCGTGTGGGTGAACAAGAAAACAATAGTCACACTCTACACGGTCCGGGGGACCATGCTACTGGTGTGTGCGCTACACGGTCCAGGGGGCCGTGCTACTTGAGTGTGGCAAATCCTGCGTTGGTGCAATGTTGGTATTAGACACTAGCAGTAAGACGGTTGGGTTGGGTGTGAGGGCTGGTGCATGAAAGCGTCTCACCGTGTCTCGGTTGGAAGATTGATTGAATAGCTAGCGAGGGTATGCAGCGAGGCGCGATACGCCGTAGTAGCATGGACCCCCGGTCCGTGTGGGTAAACAAGGAAACAATAGTCACACTCTACACGGTCCGGGGGACCATGCTACTGGTGTGTGCGCTACACGGTCCAGGGGACCATGCTACTGGTGTGCGCAACACGGTCCGGGGGACCGTGCTACTTGTTTATTTACATCGACCGGGGTGGCCCTGAGGCAGGGGCTATTCTCGTGGGAGACGCCCATACTAAGGGGCATTTAACCGCATTGGCCTGGACGCGTTGAAGCGGTTCCTGATAACGTGCCCTGTGACGGAAAATGCTTCAGATATGGGTTTGTTTTGAGGGAGTCTTCAATGTTGGGACGAGTCACGCTGATGGTAGCCACAATTTTATCTACTGCTCTCCTGGTCGAGTCGACTTCCGCACAATCTGCAACCGCCAATCATCGAGGGTTCCGAGTCGAAACCGATGTGTTTGTGGCAGAAACCGTTGAACCATTTCAGCAAACGGTCACGCTGTTCTACGACGGCGTTGCCTACGATATTCCTCGAGATCAGGGAATCATCACGGTCGTTGATCCCAAACGCAATCGAATGGTATTGTTGGATGAACTCAAGAAGCAGAGGACCGAAGTTGATTTGGCGGTGCTCGCTCAGTTGATGGAGAGTGCCAAGACCAGTGCTGCGGCTACCGATCTGGCGCCGATCATTGCAGACGCCGGTCGCATCCGTACTGAGGAGGAACGCATTATCGTGGGCGAAGCTATCTTGCAGTACGAAACGACTCTTCAAACACCACCGGCCACAGAGATGGCCGATGAATACGCCGCTTGTGCGGACGCCCTCAAGCTCTTCAACGCCTGGCGCAATCCCCGCGACTTACCCTTCGCACGACTCAGTCTGAACAAAGCCGTCGCCGAACGCCACGCACTGCCTAAAGAGATTACTCTAACTCAAAAACCTTCGACCAAAATCCGTTGCTTGTTGCACGCGACGTGGCGATTGTCTCGGGATGATGATGCTCGGATCAGCGAAATCGGAACGATGTTGGTTTCGTACGATCTGGTTTCACAGCACGATTTCTTTGCCCTAAGTCCGCGTGTTGCTGCCGCTACCGCCGTACAAAAGTAAGCTACAAGGTTGCTCAACCACCGTGTCTATTCTGCTATTTGAAGATTCTGCCGTCGCGCAATTGACTCCGATCACCTCGGCGCGTCCGGCCTTTTGCATCACCGCTGGATCGTTTCACTTGCTGGACTTGCTGTCTGCTTTGGAAGAGCCACTGGTGGCGCAGGTGCGACCATTCTTACGAGCGTTGTGTGAACTCGATTGTCGCGGATTGCGACTGGTCGGTGACGTTTCGCTACCGGCAGACGAGCGGCCTCGACTGGCGCTGAACGCACGGATTGTCCCTAGCGTGTCTACCTTGAAGACGATTCAGTCTCTGCTGGTTTCTGGTCCGAAGCAACCCAGTGTTGTTTGGCATGGAGAGCAGATCGCAGCGGTCATCGCACCGACCTGGGCTTGGTCGGAACTGGCCGACAAGTCGAATAGTGATTGGGCGAGCTTATTGCAGGTTGCAGCCACTCTACCGCGATTCGATTGCTCACTTCCACTGATGAGCTTTCCACACGATGTGATCGCGGCCAACATGCAGGTCATCGCTGAAAATCTCCAGTATCGGATCGAGAGCGGACGCTATGAACAGCAGGCCGACGGAGTGTTTGTCGCGGCGGGCGCCAAACTGGGGCAATATGTGCTGACGGAAACGGATACGGGGCCCATTGTGATTGACGAGGGGGCTTCGGTCGGTCCCTACACCTTGCTACGCGGCCCGATCTATATTGGTCCCAAGGCACGCATCCTGGAGCATGCTGCAATCAAAGATGCCGTTTCACTGGGGCACACCACGAAAATTGGTGGCGAAGTGGAAGCCGCCGTCGTCGAACCGTATTCCAACAAGCAACACCACGGTTTTCTAGGACACAGCTATCTAGGCAGCTGGATCAATTTGGGCGCGGGAACTTGCAATTCGGACCTTAAAAATACCTACGGAACGGTCAATATGGAGTATCCTGGAGGAAAGGCTGCCACTGGCATGCAATTCCTTGGATGCGTCATGGGCGACTATAGCAAGACGGCTATCAACACCGGTATTTTCACGGGTAAAGTCATCGGTGTGTGCAGCATGATGTACGGATTCGTGACCAGCAATGTACCTAGCTACGTGAACTATGCTAGATTATTCGGCCAAATGGCTACGCTGCCGCCGGAGGTGATGATCGCGACGCAACAACGCATGTTCTCGCGACGGAAGGTAGAGCAACGCCCGTGTGATATGCAATTGTTGCACGACATGTATCGTCATACCCAACCAGAACGCGATCGCTTCGGTGATGAGTTGGCGTTCTAGCGTTTCGGCAAGTTTTCGTTTTAGGGTTCGCGTTAGAAACGAGGGCTGAAGCCCCAAGCCAACAATTCGAAGGATGCTTCGCATGGCTGGTTCGCCCCCGTTTCAGTTCTGTGAGCGATCACTCTATTCTTCAACAACTTGCGCCATGCCACAACTCGACCACTGCTGTCTCTGTAGCTTGCTGTGCCCAGCAGTCCCGGTATCGGATGAGACATCGCTCGAACGCTGCACACGCAGGCAAGCTTGGCAAAAACAGTCGCTGCACGCTCCTCACTCGATCCAAGACGATTCGACGCTAGCATCGTTTGCTCGGGAAGTGGTCGATTTGCTGGATGTCGACCAATCGCTATTGTGGGTCGATGCGGCAGATGTCAATACCATGCGAGCGGCAGTGACACTCGCTCAGCAGTTGGGATGCACCCTGCACGTTGGGCAAGGAACTGGAGCCGAGGTGGTAAAGCGCGTGACTGCGAGTGAGGGGTGGTTGAGCACGACGCTGGCAGAGGTTTCAGCTAGAGCGGACTTGGTGATCACTCTGGGAGATTCCATCCTGTCAGAAGCCCCTTTGCTGGCGGACCGTTTTTTACATCGAGCTGGTGCTGCAGCAGGTGAAGTTGTGCAGCTGGAGTGGATGCATATTGGCTCCCCGTCTTCGACTCCACCCAAGGGGTGTACCCAAGTCATCGAACTTAGTCGTACTGCATGGTACGCCGAGTTGACCGACCTCTTGCTGGCGCTTCGTAGCGGACAGGCATCGCTGCTTGAGAATAGTCCGCTGACTCCCTTGTACGCCAAGCTTCAGACAGCACGGTATGCAGTTTGGCTTTGGGAGACGGATGAATTCGTGGATTCCATTGACGAGCTTACCGTTCGACGTCTGGCCGCCTTGGCGCGTTGGCAGACGGAACAAGCCCGCGGAAGCTTGCTCTGCCTCGATTCCAATCTCGGGCGTGTGACGGCAGAAGAAACGCTACTTTGGTTAACCGGTTGCAAGACGACGGCGCGTTGGGACGGTGCGCAGTGGCATTCGCCCCCGTCGCTTCGCGAGTATTCAATGGATGATTGGCGTCAAGCTTTTGCTGCGCGGTTGATCCTCCGCAGCGTCCCCACGGTTGAACCTTTGCCAGACCTGGACGCGAGTATATTGATTGTTCCCGCCGGCCAGGCACTGACCGCTTCAGCTGGGGATCGCCGTGTTGTTCGTGTTCCCGCGGTCGGCGAATCTAGCTGTGGGCTTTTGTTCCGCGGTGATCGCGGTACGGTGGCAACCGTGAGGCAAGCCTGTGCTGCCGGTCCGGCAGTCGGGGGAGCCGTCGAATCCTCCAGGACGAGTCGCCAGTCAGCAACGGCGCCCTCGGATGAGTCGCTGGCGTCGGCTGAAGCACTCTTGCGACGCGCCGCTAAGCTGCGAGAACCGAGTCGCATTCGCCTACCGAATCAATCTGGGAGTGCCAACCATGCTCACTGAGCTGCGCAATGGCCGGATCGTGGATCCGCTTCATCCGCTGCATGGGCAGACAGCCAGTCTGTATATTCGCGATGGGCGGTTTGTCGATGCACCCGGTAGCACCTCTCGGAAGAGACCTGGCGTTGCAGACCAAGTAGTTCCGAACCATGTAATCGAGCTCGACAATGCGCTGGTCCTAGCCGGTGGAATTGATATTCATACCCACATCGGTGGTGGTAAAGTCAACTTGGCACGCATGCTCATGGCGGAGCAGTCGTTGGCGGAACGCAGTGTGTGGCCGACGCCGCATACCGGAATGCTGTACAACCAAATGGGCTACACTTCCTGTTTTGAGCCCGCCATGGTGCTTTCCACCGCGCGGCATACCCACCTGGAATTAGCTGACACTCCCTATTTGGATAGCGGAGCCTACGTGGTTCTAGGCAATGAAGACTGGCTGCTGGAGTCGCTGGGACGTGGCTTGGAGAACTCCGTGCTCGACGCCTGGATTGCCTGGGCCGTCAATGCCTCCCAAGCCTTGGCCGTCAAAGTCGTGAACCCTGGAGGAATTAGCGCGTTCAAGTTCAACCAACGAACTCTGGATGTGGACGAGCCCCATGTGGCCTACGGCGTGACACCACGCCAAGTGATCGCGCGTCTGACGGCGGCCGTGGATCGTCTGCAACTGCCGCATCCGTTGCACCTGCATGCCAGCAACCTCGGAATGCCTGGTAATGTGCAGGCTGCGCTGGCAATTCTCGATGCCGCTGAAGGACGACGACTGCATCTGACTCATGCGCAATTCAATAGTTACTCCAGTGATGGTCCGATGGGAATGGGAAGTGGTGCCCAGCAATTGGCTGACTATGTCAACGCGCACGACAATATTTCACTGGACGTTGGACAGGTCGTGTTTGGGCAAACGGTGACCATCTCTGCCGATGCGCAGGCGCAATACCGAAACCGTCGCTATGCACAACCCAAACAGTGGCTGGTCAGTGATACCGAATGCCAAGCGGGGTGCGGAGTGGTGCCGATCAAGTACCAGGACCGCCAGTATGTCCACAGTTTGCAGTGGACGATTGGATTGGAATTGATGTTGTTGGTGGAGGACCCGTGGCGAGTCTTCTTGACCACCGATCATCCCAATGGAGGTCCGTTCACGAGTTATCCGCATCTGATTCGCCTGCTTATGGACCGCACCTTCCGCCAATCTGTTTTGGAGACGATTCATCCACTAGCCGCCGAGCGTTCTCTGCTGAACGATATCGAACGCGAGTACACGCTGGACGAGATTGCATTGGTCACCCGCGCCGCTCCAGCTCGCATCCTCGGGCTGGCGGATCGTGGCACCCTAACGACGGGCGCTCTGGCCGATGTTGCCGTCTACCGACGCAAGGCCGATTGGGAGCAGACGTTTACGACCGCAGATCATGTTTTGAAACGCGGTGTTTCCTTAGTCGAACAGGGGCAATGCACCGGTGCGACGGTTTTGTGCGAGACGCTTACCGCACGCCCTGAGTTTGAATTGGGAGCACTCCGCTCACTCAGGTCGCAAGTTGAACAAACTTTGCGGCATCCCTTGCAGGCGTTGGAAATTGGGGATGCTGAGTTGGGGGATTTGATTCGCCGACCGCAAGGTTACGCTGGACCTTGTCCAACCTCAACTCTTTGGGGAGGTGGCCATGCAGATTAACGGAGTCGAAATTCAGGACACGTTTGCCGAGGCGTTTCCGATGACTGCCACGCGACTTATCATTACCGCCGCCGATCGGTTTTGGGCGCGCAGGGCCGCCGAGTCGATGACCGGGTTTGCGACGAGTGTGATTGGCTGTGGTTGTGAAGCTGGAATTGAGAAAGAGCTCGACCCTAGCCAGACGCCCGACGGACGGCCGGGGATTGCGGTACTCATTTTCAGCGTGTCAGGCAAAGAGCTGGAAAAACAGGTCGTACGACGTGTGGGACAGTGCGTCTTGACCTGTCCATCGACGAGTGTCTTTGCTGGAATGCAGGGTGAAAAGAAAGTTGCGTTGGGAAGTCACTTACGCTATTTCGGCGACGGTTTTCAACTTTCCAAAGTGATTGGCGACCGACGCTATTGGCGAATTCCTGTCATGGATGGTGAGTTTGTTTGCGAGGAATCGACGGCGCGTTGTAAGGCGGTGGGAGGCGGCAATTTCTTAGTGCTGAGTGAGTCTCTGTCGGGTGCCTTGAAGGCTTGTGAATCGGCCATGCATGCGATGCGTCAAATTCCCAACGTGATCATGCCCTTCCCTGGAGGTGTTGCCCGCAGTGGCTCCAAAGTCGGCTCCAAATACAAATCCCTAAATGCATCGACCAATGACGCCTATTGCCCCACCTTGCGCACCGTGACCACCTCGCTATTGCCAGTGGGCGTCACTGCCGCATTGGAAGTGGTGATTGACGGCTTGACGCAGAGTGATGTGGAGCGAGCCATGCGGGTTGGTATCTTGGCGGCATGCGAAGTTGGCGAACGCCATGGTCTGCGCGCAATCGCTGGCGGCAATTATGGCGGAAAACTGGGGCCCTATCACTTCCATCTGCATGAGATTCTTGGATGACTTCTCTCTCGATTCATCGCATGGTAGATCCCACCGCAACAGGCACAGCCTTAAGCGATGTGGAGGCGCCCATCGACCTGCATGGAGTGGTTCCAGACCAAGTCTTGGATTGCAGTGTGCCAGATATTGGCGCCTTGCCGATTCAGGTCTCGGGGCGCACCGCGCGATTGGGAGACTATTTTGAGGTCCGTGAAGGGACTCGCGACAAGCTCGTACTCAGCGGCCGACTTGCTGCATGCCATGCGGTAGGCGGAGGGATGCAAAGTGGCATCTTGGACGTGGTTGGCGACGTCGGAGATTCTTTGGGACGCGGGATGCGGGGAGGTAAGTTAACCGTGTCCGGCAACGCAGGCCGCTGCGCGTGTAGCGGGTTGCGCGGTGGAACGGTTGTGGTGCAGGGTAGTGTCGGAGACTATGCTGCCGGAGCTGCTCCTGGGAATCGCCTTGGAATGCGGGGTGGCACCCTTGTCGTTCACGGGGACTGCGGGATGTGGTTGGCCACGCGCATGCGACGTGGGCTGGTGATTGCGGTGGGCAGTGTGGCTGCCGGCGTCGCCTCGCGATTGATCGCTGGAACGGTCGTTTTGTGCGGTGAGCTGCAACCACCGATCGCAGCGGACATGCGGCGAGGGACTTTGCTGTTATTAGGTGAAGCGGCTCGTGTGGCAGAGGGGCGAGTGCCTGGCTTTACCACGGGCATTCAAGCTGAAATGTCGTTCCTGCCAATCTTGTTGCGCGAATTGAAGTCGCATTTGCCCCCTACGTTGGTACCTGCGGAACGCACGGACGTGGTCATGCGTTCCTTGGGGGACCGGGCCTCAGGTGGCTTGGGCGAACTGATGTGGTACGCTTCGCCGGTGCCTGTCGAATCGCTTTATACCGATCGATCCTAGCTCTCTCTCTCTCGGGAATTGCTTCGCTCACCAGCGTGTTGACTGGATCGTTACTTCCATTGCCAGTCCTCGCTGAAGAAGCCCGCGTCTAGGATCTTGCCAGGATACTGGCTGGTCGCTCCCTCGCGAATGTCGACAATCGCCCAATCGGGAAGCATCGGGATTTGTCGCGCATTGTTGAGGTAGGCGAATTCGCGATAGGTAAATCCACTGTTCAGAACGATGTAGCGTGTGGGATTCAGCGGGTTGGGATAAATCAGTACGGGGACGCACTCTGCAGCAGAGTACTCTTCGCCGTTGCCGCGAACCACTTGCTCGGTCCACTCGATGGGGATTTGTGGTAAGAGTTGCGCAATCAATGGATTGGTTTGAGGTGTACCAAATAGTACCAAGTGGCTGTCTGCCATTAGAGCGGCATCGACATCTTGAGCTTGAACCTCGACGATGTCCCCTCGGAAGTGCCGTTTCCATTCTCCGGTAGCATGGCGATACTCTTGAGCGACCCACTGGTCAACTTTCGAAGGAGTGCCCTTCTCCGCTGCTAAGGCAGTGTCCGCTTGAGGTGGTACAAACACAAAGCGATCCATGAAAGCGTCATCGATGGGCCCCTGCAGGCCGGGCCGCTTACGGAGTGCGGTTGCCGCTGCTGCCGGCGTTTCATCAATGGACCAAGTCTCGGACTGGAGGCTCAATGCAACTGGCCAAATTTCCTGTTCCCGTTTATCCGAATTGGCGGTGCTTGCATCGATTGGCAGTGAAAGAATTTGCTCGTCGATCTCGACAGTCAACGTTGTTGCATCGCTGGAGAGTTGCCCTAGCGGTAAGTGGAGCGTAAGGTGCGTCACGTTGTTGGTTGTCAGATGAATTCCTTGGTCGTCCCAGGTGCCTTGCACTCGGGCCTCTGTCCAGTGTTGCCCAAGCCCCGTGATTTCCATCCAGCCCACTCGGTTGTAACGCAGTGAATAGGTGGTCAGGTCGATCTTGCGGGGTGTTGGGCTTTTTCCGGTCGCCAGTTTCTCAGCTAAAAACGCTTCGATCAGAACCTTGGAATCGCCATCAATCTTGTGCCCCATCTGAGGTCCGATGACGTGGGGCAGCTCCATTCCTTGCTTCGCAAACGCAGCCGCCATAACGTCGGCTGCCTGTTTTTGGCGGTCAATCTCACCGCTGTAGGCGATGGTTGGGACATGTCGCAGGTTGTTGGTCCAATCGGGACAGTCGTACCAGTGCAACAGTTGCTGCTGGTACGGTGTGGGCTTGAATTCCTCGTCTTGGAAGACTCGCAAAAACTCCGTCGTCTCACTAAAACCGGCTCCCGGATTTGCGGCAGCCCACAGGTTGGGGTAATGCACGGCCAATTGCCAGCAGCCTGCGCCTCCCATGGAAAAGCCCCGGATGGCCAACTTCTGCTGGTCGATCGCGAAGAGGGTCTGCACGTGTTCCAAGGCTTCGATCACGTCAATCTCGCCTGCGAATTTGAACGCATTGCAATATCGGCCGTAGGGATGCAGGACAATGGTGTCGGCGGGAGTGTATTCTCCGGCTGAGCCGAGTCGTTGTGAAAGGAAGCTCGATTCACTAACGCGTTCTCCACGGCCATGAAGCCAGACGTCGAGCCGAAGCGCGGGCGAGGAGTTGGACGGGGATGGATTCGCGGACGATTGACGCAAGTGGCTGAGTTGAAATTGGGAGGGGAGCACGAGTCCGTAGGGTTGGATGGAGCCGTCAATGCGCGACGCGTAGCCCGCCACCACCAGCTGTGGCTCCGGCTGGGGGGAGTCTTGGATTCCCAGCAGGAGCTGGAGCGAAGCGCCCATTTTCGCAGCGGCTAGACGCCGCTCGGCTTCGGCCAGTAACGCGTTCGTTTGTTCCAGCTCGCGAGGCGAGTAGATCATGTTGGTATCAAGGGTCATTCGAACCGCTCGTGGAAACACTGCGATCAGCGGATGGAGCTTCGCAGGAATGGAGCTCGACCCCAGCTCTCTCTCAATTGCGGTGCAGCGGGCCAAGATCCTTGCGCGATCATCGTCTGAAACGTCGATGCCAATAGCCGGAACGGGGCGGACGGTCTGAGGATTGTTGTCGGCCGGGCCATCTGCGAACGCGTGACCCGCTAGCAGGATCAGCCAAGGAGCTAGGGGCAGTAAAGTTGAGCGGACGAGAGTCAGCATTGGGGTGGTTCCAAGCGTCGCGGAAGGGTGAGGTGGGATGTCAAAAACGCGGTCCTAAATTCTACGCGATCGTTGGAGTGCGGAGAGCTTCCAGAGAAAAAAATGCTTTTGCCCTCGATAATTGGGCCGTTGCAGCGAATTACTTCTGCGGAAATGCTAAATGTTCTCCCCGTGCACGTACTGGTGGCGCGTCTCCAGGAGAAATTATTGGACAAAGCAGGTGGGGTTGGAGCATCCTGCGCCCTCGCGAAACCACGGCATTCACAGTACGATTGCGGTTTTGGTAGGCCATTTGGCCCCTGAGGATTGGCTTGGGGGCTCTGTGGCGTGGGCACCGGTTGCTCGTCTCCCGGACGGGTCTCCAGCACATCCTCCTCCCCCGCCTCCAATTCCCATCGAGGAGTCAGCTCCGGAGGGGGATTCAACAACCGATCAATGATCCCAGTACTTTAGTTCTGGGCATACAAAAAACAGACAATGTCACTGAGTAGCCAATGTCACTGAGAAACTGGATCAGCGGACGCGTTTTTAAGTTCGTCCACGGAAATAACCTCGTCTACAACACCTGTTGGGAAGACCCGCGTCTTGATCGCGAAGCCCTGGAATTGACCAGCGAAGACCGCGTTCTGGTAATTACCTCAGCCGGTTGCAATGCGCTCGACTACGCCCTGGCGGGCCCCAAGCACGTGTATGCGGTGGATATGAATCCGCGTCAGAATGCGTTGCTCGAATTGAAAATGGCTTGTATTCGCAAGCTTCAGTACGAGGATTTCTTTGGGCTCTTCGGAGCCGGACATCACAAGCAAGCGGCCAAGCTGTACCAGTCGACACTTCGCGCCGAGCTCAGCCCCTGGGCGCAAACCTATTGGGATCGATGGATCAAGTTCTTTGACAATCCGCGACGCACCTTCTACTACCGCGGAACGTCAGGCGCCTTTGCTCGAATGATTGCCTACTACATCGATCGAGTGGCTAAGATTCGTCCCGAGATCAACGAGATTTTGGAAGCTCAATCGGTTGCGGAACAGCAAGAGGTCTACGATCGCATTCGCGACAAGTTTTGGAGTCGTACGATGCGTTTCGCTCTGAACCGCGATACGACGCTATCGATGCTAGGGGTGCCCAAGGCCCAGCGGCAGCAGATTGAGAATCAGTATCCTGGCGGAATCCTCAGCTTTATTCAGGATTCCATGGAAGCGGTGTTTTCGAAATTGCCAGCGCACGACAATTACTTTTGGCGCGTCTACATCACTGGTAGCTACACGCCTGAATGCTGTCCTGAGTATTTGAAGCCAGACAACTTTCAGCGTCTGAAAGCTGATGATATTTCCAATGTCTCAGTGCACACCGACAGCGTGCAAGGTTTTCTGGAAAAGGGAGATACTCCCATCTCACGCTTTATCCTGCTTGACCATATGGACTGGCTTTCGGATCACTTCTTCCCGCTGCTAGAATCGGAATGGCAAGCCATTCTGGGGAGGGCCGCTCCTCAAACTCGCGTGCTGTGGCGCAGCGGTGGTTTGCGAACCGACTTTATCGATCGCGTGCAAGTCACCTACCAGGGCAAGCAGGTGTTGCTGCCTGAATTGCTAAAGTACCATCCTGAGCAGGCTGCCCGCTTGCACGAACTGGATCGAGTGCACACCTACGGTAGTTTCTATATCGCTGACATTGCAGGATAGGTTGGTTTCATGGGGCTTTTCCAAGACATGAAGATTCTCTACCACTTGGCGCTCCGCCCAGTGCGAGGGAAGAATCATGCCGAACGCATGGAGAGTTTTTACTCCGGGCAGGCCGAGGCATACGACGATTTTCGTAAGCGATTGCTGCATGGACGGGAAGAGCTCTTCCAAGCCATTGAAGTGCCTGAAGGCGGAGTTTGGGTAGATTTAGGAGGAGGGACTGGCGCGAATATGGAGTTTATCGCCGATCGCGTTCCCCAGCTCGGCCAAGCCTATGTGGTCGACCTCGCCTCTTCGCTCCTGAAAGTTGCCAGTAGCCGATTTGAGAGCCATGGTTGGGACCATGTTTCTGCCGTCGAGGCCGATGCGACCAAGTGGCAGCCACCCGAGGGCCAGGCCGATGTGGTTACCTTCTCCTACTCGCTGACCATGATTCCCGACTGGTTCTCGGCCATCGAAAATGCACTGCGAATGCTCAAGCCTGGTGGACAGATCGGCGTCGTCGACTTCTATGCAACGCGGAAACATGCCGCCGAAGGCATGCAGCGACATGGATGGTTCACCCGGACGTTTTGGCCGGTGTGGTTCTCTACCGATAATGTCTTTCCATCCACCGATCATCTGCCCTTCCTGCGCTCGCATTGCGAGACCGTCTTGTGCAATGAACGTCGTTCCAAAGTGCCGTATATCCCGTTGATTCGTACGCCCTATTATCAATACATCGGTCGGAAACGCGGCTGATCAATTGCCTGCCCACCTTGCCGCCATTCCCGCCCACGCGGGAACAACGACTGATTGGACGGTAGGTATGCAGCCGGACTACTGGGCGATGCAGTAGAGGTGTTTCCTGCCACGCAGGAAGATTTCATTGCCGACGATTGCACCGGAGGCATCAATGTCGTCATCAAGCTTGTTGGTGGCGACCACCGTCAGGGACTTGCCGTGGTCGAGCACCAGAGTCGTTCCGTCGCGACCAGTCAAGTAAATGTGATCGGCGGCGGCTACCGGTGAGGCGTAGACCGAGGAAATGTTCGGCAAACGGGTTTGGTCAATCAGCAATTCACCGGTCCGGGCATCACGCGATACGAGAATCCCATTGTTGGATTTGACGAAGTAGAGTTGGCCTTTGTAGAGTAGCGGAGAAGGTACATAGGGAGCCGCGTCTTCGCCGTGCCATGTAATGGTAGCGCTGTCAGTTACATCGCCCTGGGCATCTAGCGGGACCGAGTAGATCGCATTGCCGCGGAAGCCTGTCATCACGATGACGTTGTCTTCAAAACGCACGGGGGATGGAATAGGGTTGCCAGCTTGTCCGCCGCATTCCCAAATCAGCTCGCCGGTCGCAAGGTCGTAACTGCGGACGCGATTCGAGCCGTTCGCAATGACCTGGGCACGTCCGTTGAACTCTGTGATCAATGGAGTCGACCAAGTGGTTTGTTCGTCGCGTGGTTGTCGCCATTTTTCTTTGCCCGTGAGGGCGTCGAGCGCCACCATGAAGGAATCCCCTTCATGGTCCCATTGCACGACGAGTGTCTGGTTGTGAACCGCAGGCGAACTCCCTTCACCGAACTGGTTCCGGGTGGTCATTCGTCCCAGATTCACTTCCCACAGTTGTTGACCATCGAGGTCGAGGCAGAACACGCCTCGCGAACCGAACGACACGTATAGTCGCTCGCCATCGGTGATGGGGGAGGAGGAGGCGAAGCTGTTGTCGCTGTGGCCCGCTTCGTGAGGGAGTTGTTGCGTCAGCGTAGTCCGCCAAACCTCCTGGCCACTTCCGCGTTCGTAGGCGATGACATTGAAGTCGTAATAGTTGGTGGGGGATGCTCCGCCGCGGGAACCACCCCGGCCTCTTCCGCCAGGACCACCCTGCCCTCTTGCACCTTCGCCTCCAAATCCGCGTCCTCCTCCCGAAGCGTCCTGCCTGCCACGTCCCGACTCGCCACGCGCACTTTCGGGGCGACCGCTTCCGCGTTCGCCCTGAGGCCGAGTCGCTTCGGGAGGTTGTGCGTCAGCTCCATCGCTAGCTTCCCCCACTCGATCGGTTTTGAGGGCCGTGCTGACGTAAATTCGGTCGCCCAGCACGATCGGGGTGCTGTTGCCGGTGCCAGGCACTTCAATCTTCCACTTGATATTCTCGGATTCGCTCCAGGTCGTGGGTGGATTGGAATTGAGTGCCACGCCTGACGCGTCTGGGCCACGCCATTGTGGCCAGCTTTGGTCTGGTTCGTTGCCACGCGTAGTAAGGGAGAGCGTCCCTAAGGCCAACCCAAGCATGCTCATGGAAATAGTGTGTCGCAAGTGTCGTACTCCAATAGTTCAGCGAGTTCAGCGGATGCAGTGCCAGTGGTTTGTACCGCTAGCCCGTTTGCTTCTAAACCCAGTTCGGGGGTTCAAGTTCCGAAATCGAAGGCTGACGCTACGGTGTTCTGTCGAATCGTGTCACGAACACCGCTGCGCACAGAAGGACGGAATGCTAGCTACTGGCTGGCAAGTCGCGGGAAAAGGGGGAGATGCTCTACGGTGTGCCACCAGGATTTTCCAGTTCCCAGTGGGTTTGCGAATCCCGCGCCGTCCCCTTACCCTCTATTTAGCGAGACCGTCAACCGTTCCAGCAGCGTGCGTGGTATTGCTCAAAGATAGCTTTATGGGAAGTGCGCGTCACTTCCATCCTCTGAGACACCCAGCATTCCAGAGTACCGACATGGCAAAGAAGCGTCCCAGGCGGCCTCTTCCGGCTTCCGCGGCTGACCAAGGCGAAGCTCTCGCGGCCGCTCTGAAGTTGCATCAGCACGGGCAATTCCCGCGGGCGGAGAAAGCCTATGGGAAGATTTTGCTGCTCGACTCCAAGAATGCAGTGGTTCATCATCTCCTTGGCAGGCTTTACTTCCAGACGGATCGTCGAGACGCTGCCATAGCCGCGTTGCAGCAAGCGGTCGTTTTGCAGCCCGAATATCCCGATGCGCTGCTGGATCTGGCCAATATGTTGCACGAGGTCGGTTCTCTGACCCAGGCAGAAAATTGCTTGCATCAATTAATTCGGCTGCGTCCGGAGCATGCCCTAGCTTTAAATAATTTGGGGGTGCTCTATAAAGATCAACAGAGATTCGACGAGGCGATTGGAGCCTACCGTAGCTCGCTCCAATTGGACGCTTGCAATGCAGAAGTCCTCTGCAATCTCGCTCATGCATTGACCTGCATCGATGACCTGGAGGGAGCCGTCCAGACCTATCGTAGAGTGCTAGACTTGGAGCCTGCCAGCGTCGAGGCGCATCGCTGTCTCGTTTCACTTTTGCGCCGAGCTGGCCAGCATGCGGAAGCAATTGAAATCCTGTCGAGTTGGCTAGAGCTGGAACCGGATAATCCCGTGGCACGCCATTTGGTTTCAGCGGGAAGTCGTACGGAGGTTCCCCAGCGTGCATCCGACGAATATGTCCGAGACGTCTTTGATAAGTTTGCCGTCACGTTTGAAGCAGATCTCGCTCGATTAAAATATCGTGGACCCTTGATCGTTGAGCAAGCTTTGACGCGAGAGTTGGGAAGTCCCGAGCCTTTACCAAGCGTATTAGATGCAGGTTGCGGCACGGGCTTGTGTGGCCCCGTGTTGCGGCCCTTCGCACAGCGATTGGTCGGCGTCGACATCTCCCGCAAGATGCTTGAGGTAGCCGGGCAACGCAGGCTCTACGATGAGCTTGTTGAAGCCGAATTGGGAGACTACCTGTCAAGGCAGTCTTCGCTTTTTGATTTGATTGCCAGCGCCGATACGTTTGGCTATTTTGGCGATCTGGCCGCCTTGTTCCTGTCGGCGCATGCAGCCCTTGTCCCAGGCGGTTTGCTGCTTGCAACCATCGAACTCAGCAGCGATGCGTCGGAGCTTGGTTACCATCTCCAGTCCTCGGGACGATATTGTCACGATCGGAATTATGTCTCCGGAAGCTGTGAAGCAGCCGGCTTCACCATTCGGAACCTTGTCGACGACGTATTGCGCGTAGAAGCCGAGCAGGACGTTCGGGTAGTCGTCTTGGCGGCTCAGAAGTAGGCATCCGAGGATCTGGCCTGCACCATTAGTGTTTGGCTCTGAAGTCGTGTTCGTGGTTGAGGTGTCTTCTGTCCCCTAGCCGAGAGGTCTTAGAGGGAACATGTGGCTGCTGGGATTACCAATCGCTGGGGGCGCGGTTTAGGGGGCCTCGGTTGTGTGGGACTTGGGGTGTTGTGTGGGACTTGGGGTGTTGTGTGGGACTTGGGGTAGTGAGTTTTGGGTAGTGCGACCCGGCCCAGGGGGCCAGGCTACCGGGGCTGCGGTGACTCGCAGAGGTGGTTGGAGCCTGCAAGGACGCTGGGACGATCGGCATGCCAATTCACGCTTCGGCAATATGGCTAGGTGCTGCACTGCCTGGCGCTGCGGTTGGAGATTGGACGAGTTGCTCGCCGGCTATTGGCTGGGAGGGCGAGGGGCAATCGGGCTGAGAGGCTGCTCGATATGCCGCCCCTCGAATTGATAATTTCCCGAGTCGCTACGTGCCCACAATACTGCGTTGGAGATGACACGCAAGATCTGCGGGTTGTAGTAGATTGGATAGGTTTCGTGACCGGGACGAAAGTAGAAAATCTTGCCTTGCCCACGTTGAAAAGTGCAGCCGCTGCGAAAGACTTCCCCACCCTCGAACCAGCTGACTAGCAGCAGTTCCTCGGGCGAGGGGATGTCAAAATGTTCCCCGTACATTTCGGCTTGGGGCAGTTCGATGTAGTCTCCTTCGATTCCGGCTAAGATCGGATGCCCTGGTGAGGTGATCCACAGCCGCTCGGTCTCAGCCGCCTCTCGCCAGCGAAGCATGCAACTGGTTCCCATCAACCGCTGGAAAATCTTCGAAGCATGTCCGCTATGCAGCACGATTAATCCCATGCCATCCAGAACACGTCGATGTACCTTAGCGACGATTTCTTCCTCGACCCGGTCATGAGCGGTATGCCCCCACCAGAGCATGACGTCGGTCGCAGCTAGGATGTCATCGGTTAATCCATGCTGAGGTTCATCCAGCGTAGCACACCGCAGATCGACCGTATCGCCCAATTGTTGGGCAATACCCGTCTGCAGTGCAGTGTGGATGCCCGCCGGATAGATCTTCTCCACGATCGGGTTGTTTCGCTCATGAACGAACTCGTTCCAGATTGTCACGCGCACACGAGCATTGGGGCTTGCGATTGTCATTGGGTCATACCTAATTTCGATCACGGCGGTAGGATCAGCTCGATTTACTCTTCGTCACCTCGAAGGCTGGCCAGCACGCTGTAGTCTTCGAGCGTGGAAGTGTCACCGGTTTGCGCCTTGCCGGACGCAATGTCACGCAGCAGACGCCGCATGATTTTTCCGCTTCGCGTCTTGGGTAAGGAGTTGGTGAATCGAATGGCGTCGGGTTGTGCCAAGGCTCCGATTTCTTTACGGACGTGCATTAGCAATTCCTTGCGCAGCTCTTCGGTCGGTTCGGCAACGCGTAGCGTCACGAAGGCGGCAATCGCTTGTCCTTTGATTTCATCCGGCTTGGCGACGACAGCAGCTTCGGCGACGGCAGGGTGCGACACCAAGGCGCTTTCGACTTCGATGGTGCTTAGACGGTGACCGGAGACATTGATCACATCGTCGATGCGTCCCATGATCCAGTAGTAACCATCGCTGTCTTGTCGCGCGTTGTCTCCGGTCAAGTACATCCCTGGAACCTTCGACCAGTATTGTTCTTGGAATCGCTCGGGATCGCCCCAGATGCCTCGTAGCATGCCTGGCCAGGGGTGGTCGATGCAGAGCATGCCACCACGTCCTCGGGCGACTTCTTGACCGTCTTCACCGATGATTTTGGGCACAACTCCTGGCAGCGGCTTCGTGCAGCTACCCGGTTTGGTAGCGATGGCGCCAGGCAATGGTGACATCATGATGCCGCCGGTTTCGGTTTGCCACCAGGTGTCGACGATGGGGCATCGTCCGCCGCCGATTTTGTTGTAGTACCACATCCACGCTTCGGGGTTGATACCTTCACCGACACTTCCCAAGACTCGCAGACTGCTTAAATCGTGCTTGTCGACATGCTCGTCTCCCCACTTGATGAAGGCGCGAATCGCGGTTGGCGCCGTGTAGAGGATCGAGACTTTGTACTTTTCGATGATCTCCCAGAAGCGATCCTCAGCTGGATAATTGGGGGCACCCTCGTACATCAGGATCGTAGCACCTGCCGAGAGTGGACCGTAGACTACATAGCTATGGCCGGTGATCCAGCCGCAGTCGGCGGTGCACCAGTAAATGTCGTCTTCTTGATGGTCGAATACCCATTGAAACGTTCGCTTGGCAAACAGGTTGTAGCCAGCGGTCGAGTGTCGAATGCCTTTGGGCGTTCCGGTTGATCCACTTGTGTAGAGGATGAACAGCGGTGCTTCGCTATCGAGAGGTGTGGCAGGGCAATCGTCAGACTCTTGGGCAATCAAGTCGTGCCACCACAGATCGCGTCCTTCCTGCATTGCGACCTCATTGCCAGCTCGTCGCAAAACGATGCATTTTTCAACTGTCTGGCTCTTTGCTAGGGCTTCGTCGACCGTTGCCTTGAGCGGCAGGACTTTGCCGCGACGGTAGAGTCCGTCACTGGTGATCTGCAGTTTGACGCCCGCATCGTTGTTGCGATCTGCGATAGCTTCGGCGGAAAAACCAGCAAAAATGACGCTGTGCACCGCACCGACGCGTGCACAAGCCAACATGGCAATCGCCAGCTCGGGAGTCATCGGCATGTAGATGCTGACCACGTCACCAGGAACAATGCCGAGTCGCTTGAGGACGTTGGCAAACCGGCAGACTTCGCGATGCAGTTCGTTAAACGTTAGCTTCAGAGAATCGCCCGGTTCCCCTTCCCACAGGAGGGCGGTGCGATCACCTCGACCGGCAGCAATTTGAGCGTCAAGACAATTGTAACTGGCATTGGTCTTGCCACCAAGAAACCACTGTGCGTCTGGGGTTTCCCACTGAAGGGTCTGGGTGAAGGGCTCGAACCAATGCAGGTGCTCGCGGGCTTCGGCTGCCCAGAAGGCCTCGGGGTCTTTGGCGGCGGTATCGTAGAGCTCTTGGTATTCTTCCAGACTTTTGATGCGAGCCGCTTGCGAAAACTCTGGGCTAGGTGGGAAGAGTCGGGTCTCCACCATAACGGTGTCGATGTCGCCACTGGATTGTGATTGTTGCTCACTCATAGAATATCTCTCTTTCGCAATCGATCGATAAGTTGCTGACGCCCATGACGGGAGCTGTCAGGCAAGCGTGGTAGGAGGTTTTTATGGGGGGAGTGCCTAGGAACCCGCTGTCTTGCAGGCTCCACCGGGTAATGGTTGGCGGTCGAGGGGGAGCCTCGCGTGCAGTGCGTTCCCGGGCAACGCCAGGGAACGAGGGGTTCTCCAAGCGGACGGGAGCTTAAAGGGTGGGCTTAGTTGTCTGCATCACTCTTGCTGTTGGGCCCTAAATGGCTTTGCAGATAGGATGCTCGCTCAATATTGCGATCTGCCACTGATAAGTGTTGCCCACGCAGTTTCTGCAAATGTGCGGGCTGCGTTTGCACGAAAAGCTTATTGATCGTCTCAATTTCGATGGAGCGGATCAAGCCTAAGTTGACTCCCATTCTCACCTTCGACAAATAGTGTAGCGTTTCTTCGCTACTGATTTTCTTGGCCGTGCACAAAATTCCATAGGCCCGGCTAACATCGTCGTGCAGATCTTGCTCACTCTCGTTGACCAAGAACTCGCGGGCACGGCGTTCGTACTCGATGATGCGCGGAACCACCTCATTGACGGTCGTGACCAATTCAGCTTCGGTGCGCCCCAAAGTGATTTGATTGCTGATCTGATAGAAATCTCCCATGAATTGGGAGCCTTCACCGTACAGCCCCCGGACCGCGACATTGATCTTCTGAAGACTGCGAAAGACCTTCTCTATCTCTCGAGTAATGACCAACGCCGGCAAGTGCATCATGACGCTGACGCGCATGCCGGTGCCAACATTGGTGGGGCAAGCGGTCAGAAATCCGAGGGTATCGTGGAAGGCATAGGTGAGCTTCTCCCCCAGTTCATCATCGAGCTTGTCGATGCGTTCCCAGGCGGTTTGCAAGTCGAGACCGCTGCACATGACCTGCAATCGCAAGTGATCCTCTTCGTTGACCATGATGCTGAAACGCTCATTGGGATCGATGGCTACGGCTCGGTCCCCCTTGGCCTCCGCCATCTCGCGGCTCATGAGCTGCCGTTCCACCAAGAACTGACGGTCGACTTCATCTAAGGACTGGATGTCGACGTACAGCAAATCGGGCCAAGATTTGATGGAATCCATCTTGGCATGCACCAATTGGGAAATCTGAGTCCGCTCGCTATCGTTCGCCTTGCGGATAAAAGGGAACTCCGCCAGATTGCGAGCAAGTCGAACACGGCTACTGATGACGATATCAGATTCTGGGCCTGTACCGAGTAACCATTCACCACATTTGCCTGCCAGTTCGTCGAGTTTCACTTCGGTGGTTTCAAACTAAAGAGGGTGGTTGGGAACCGTTTCAATTAACACGTAGTTGCACGCTGCAACCGCCAGCTCAATTGGCCGGCCTGAGAACCTCATGCGGCTGACCGATGTCAGTCGGCTAGGTCGAGCCGCTGTTGGGATCGGAGTCTGAGTCGGGGGCCGCATCCGGAGAGGGAGGAGCTCCTGGTAGATCGCCACCGTTCTCGATGTCTTGGATTGTATCTCGCAACTCCCCGGCCCGTTCATATTGCTCGGCGGTGACTGCCTCATGCATTTCGCGGCGGAGCTGGATCAACTTGTGTTGTCGATCAGGGGAGCCTGTACCGCGGGCTGGACGCTTGCCCTTGTGGGTCTTGGAGCCGTGGATACTGAGCAGCAGCGCGCCCAAGTCGTCTTCAAAACAAACGTAGTCGTAGGCACAGCCCAGTCGGCCCGCTTGCCTAAATTCTGCAAACGTGATGCCGCATACCGGGCAGGTCTTCTTATCCAGTTTGGCGAGCTGGTCCGCTGTTTGTTCGAGTTTGAGCTGCTTGGCCAGCATGCCAGCGAGGGCATTGGTCGGAGAGTCCGAATTTTCCTGCGAAAGGTAGGTCCGCGCGTGCTCCTCGCACAAATGTACCATGACTGGACCGGTTGGCTCGGTCAGTTCCGTAATGTGGAACGTCGCAGGTTTTTCGCATTGCTGGCATTTCATGCCCGGTTATCCGCCGAATACTACTGAGTCTATGTGTGATGGAAACCCAACGTGTGGATGGCTGTGTTCCAAGGATGAAGTTTGGGAAAGCGATCGAATCGAAGTTTGCAGGTTCCCTCGATCATGCCCGCTCACCAACTCTGCATCGGAAATGCCGTCCCGAGGTGTGGGAGGGTAATCATACCCTGGATGCGCCGAGCAGTTGAGGCTCAAGCCGCAAGCCTACGGGCCGCAAATCTCTTGTGCAAAGTTGATTGTCGGTGGACATTTCGACCGAGTGGCCCCCGATAGGCTCCAATCATAACCATTTCAACGGGTTCCTACGACTCGTCTGCCGCCGAGTTTTTGCCTGGCGGCGGTTCCGATCGATTCAAACTCTCTAGGGAGTGCGGAAATCGTTCGTCAGAGTACAATGCCCAAGTTGAATCGCTGGAATTCCCTTGTCCTTTGAAGATGCAGCCAGAGAGCCGGTCATGCTTGTAAGCCCAGTTTTGGAACGATTTGCCCAGTTGGCTCAGAATCACGAATTGGTGCCCGTCTATCGCCAGCTCCTGAGCGATGCATTGACGCCCGTCTCTGCATTTTCACTGCTGGATGACGGCGAATCGGCTGCCTGCTTGTTCGAGAGCGTCATTGGTGGGGAGAAAGTAGGTCGCTATAGCTTCATTGCCGTTCGACCTCGCGGCCGGATTTTCGCACATGGGTTGGAAGTTACCACCAATTTTGGTGGACAGGAAAAAACGGAGACGGTCGCCGATCCACTGGACAGTCTGTGGGATACGGTGGCTGGCAAACGCATCGCCGATTTGCCCGAATTGCCTCCCCTGTCTGGTGGGGCGATCGGCTACGCGGGGTACGACGTCGTGCGGTATGTCGAGCATCTTCCCAATGCCCCCGAGGATGATCGGGGGCTGCCCGATATCGATTTCTCCATTTTCGATGACCTCGTCATCTTCGATCATGTCACCAAATCACTGTTTGTAGTGGCCATCATGCACTGTGATGAGTTCGACAGTGCCGAAGCGGCCTACGCGGCGGGCAGCCAGCGTTTGCAGGAATTGACCGAGCAACTGCAGCAGCCTCACCGGGGTCTGACCGCTACCGATTTTTGTACCGGTGAATCAGAGCCACTCCAGCCGATAAGCAATTTCACGCAAGCCGAGTTTGAAGCGGCGGTTGAAAAGTGCACGGAGTACATCCGGGCAGGCGATATTTTTCAAGTGGTGATTAGCCAGCGAATGGAGCTGCCCAATCTGTGCGAGCCCTTTGAGGTCTATCGCTCGCTGCGGGTCGTGAACCCCAGTCCCTTTATGTTCTACGTGCGCACCCCGGCAGTCACGCTGGTGGGGGCGTCGCCCGAAGTGATGTGTCGGGTCGTGGGGGGCGTGATGACGGTGCGACCTCTGGCCGGAACGCGAAAACGTGGCAAGACCGCCCGCGAAGATACGGAGCTGGCTGCAGAACTTTTGGCCGATCCCAAGGAGCGGGCCGAACATGTGATGTTGGTCGACCTGGGACGCAACGATGTTGGTCGCGTCGCTAAGTATGGAACCGTAGAGTTGAGCGATGTGATGACGGTTGAACACTACAGCCATGTGATGCACATCAGTTCGAATGTGCAGGGAGAATTACGCGAGGGCTTGACCGCCATGGATGGGCTAAAAGCCAGCTTGCCGGCCGGAACGGTGAGCGGGGCGCCGAAGGTGCGGGCCATGGAAGTGATTGACGAAATTGAACCGCACCGACGTGGCCCCTACGCGGGCGCCGTCGGCTATATCGATTATTCCGGGGATATGGATACTTGCATCGCCCTCCGAACTCTGGTGTTCAGTGGTGATAAGATTTATGTGCAGGCAGGTGCCGGTATCGTCGCGGACAGCATCCCGAGTGAAGAGTTTCAAGAGACGCTGAATAAAGCTGGCGCCATGCTAAAAGCGATCGAAACCACTGTCGCCCGCACCGGTAAGTCCAATACAGCCCACTCGTAGAATGGCCCCCCGGGCCGTTGTAGCTGTTTCGTCTCCATGGTCTCCTCCTTCCATCCGCAAATTGCCGTTAGGATCGCGGTTTCAGTCTTGCTGTGCTGACAGCCTCCTCAGACCACCTTGTAGCATCGATCACTCTTCCTCGCTCACCGGGCTGTTGAAATAGTAACCCGCCGCGTGAGCAAGGGGAGATAACCTCTGCTACAAGGGAATTAAGGATGCTACCTCCGCATTAAGATTCGATTTGCTATTAAATCAACAGCCCGTCACGCGGCGGGTTGCAATAGAAAGCGTCTGTAGCCGTCACTGCCAGCCCTCCGGTAGAATGCCCCCCCCCCCCCCCCCCCCCCCGGGCCGTTGCCACTGTTTCTCCCCATCGTCTCCTGATTCATCCGCAAGATGCCGTTAGGATCGCGGTTTCAGTCTTGCTGTGCTGGCAGCCTCCGCAGAACACGCTTGTAGCATCGACCACTCTTCCTCGCTCACGCGGCGGTTTACATTTGGAAGCGTCTGTAGCCGTCACTGCCATCCCTCCGGTAGAATGGCCCCCCGGGCCGTTACCACTGTTTCTCCCCATCGTCTCCTGATTCATCCGCAAGATGCCGTTAGGATCGCGGTTTCAGTCTTGCTGTGCTGGTAGCCTTCTCAGACCACCTTGTTGCATCGGCCACTTTTCCTTGCTCACGCGGCGGGTTACAATTGGAAGCGTCTGTAGCCGTCACTGCCATCCCTCCGGTAGAATGGCCCCCCGGGCCGTTGCCACTGTTTCTCCCCATCGTCTCCTGATTCATCCGCAAGATGCCGTTAGGATCGCGGTTTCAGTCTTGCTGTGCTGGTAGCCTCCGCAGAACACGCTTGTAGCATCGATCACTCTTCCTTGCTCACGCGCGGGTTACAATTGAAAGCGTCTGTAGCCGTCACTGCCATCCCTCCGGTAGAATGGCCCCCCGGGCCGTTACCACTGTTTCTCCCCATCGTCTCCTGATTCATCCGCAAGATGCCGTTAGGATCGCGGTTTCAGTCTTGCTGTGCTGGTAGCCTTCTCAGACCACCTTGTTGCATCGGCCACTCTTCCTTGCTCACGCGGCGGTTTACAATTGGAAGCGTCTGTAGCCGTCACTGCCAGCCCTCCGGTAGAATGGCCCCCCGGGCCGTTACCACTGTTTCTCCCCATCGTCTCCTGATTCATCCGCAAGATGCCGTTAGGATCGCGGTTTCAGTCTTGCTGTGCTGGTAGCCTTCTCAGACCACCTTGTTGTATCGGCCACTCTTCCTTGCTCACGCGGCGGTTTACAATTGGAAGCGTCTGTAGCCGTCACTGCCATCCCTCCGGTAGAATGCCCCCCCGGGCCGTTGCCACTGTTTCTCCTCATTTCTTTTCGTTGGCCCCCTCCATTCGACTGCGAGGAGCGACCGGCATTGGTTATACCTCAGGAGCAGGTGCCGTATTTGTTTCTTGGAGTTCAGGGAGGGCGGCAGGCTCTGCCGATATGGGCTGTGGAGGAGTTTCTGTGGGGGCCGTTAGTTGTTCTGGATCGGTTGGCGGAAGTGCTGCAGAAGTTTCGGGAGGCTGCGGTGCGTTTGCTGGGGTGGGGGATAGGAAAGTGGGAGAGGGTGTTTGAGGTGAAATGGTTTGTTCAGCTTCAAGAGGTGCTGGAGAGCTGGGTTGTATTGGCGCTATCGATCGTGGTCGCTGCGAATCGAAGGTGTTCGGTGCATACGCACCGCCCCTTGCGGCATTTCCTGGGTCGAAGCTTCGATCGAAGCCTCGGTCTGAGCTTCGGTCTGAGCTTCGGTCTGAGCTTCGTGCTGGGGGCGTTGTCATGGCACCAGTTGTTATGCCATAACTGCCACCGAAGTTGTTGGGAAGCGTGTTTTGGAGCGGTTCATACTCCCAGTCGAGTGCATCGCGCTGGCCGAGCAGTGAACGGAAGTGGCGGTCGATGATCTGGTCGCGTTGTTCCTGCCTCTGGGACAATACCGCAGCAGCCTCTTGGGTTGCCTCTTGAATCACTCGCAGTTTTTCTAGCTGCGCGGCATGCCTTTCGTCAAACTCCTGCTCAAGCAGCTTTTTGAGTTCTTCCAGCTGGGCCGGTTGTCGCTGGTTGTTGGGTTGCGATTGCAAACTAAGCAGCAGTGCTCGTCGTTGCATCTCAAGCGGGGTCGGCTGGCGGGGGCGCGCGGTCCCTTTTGCCGAAGGAGAGGGGCCGCTGAGGTGGCCGTAGGGAACTATGTCGCTAGTCGAATTGTATGGGACAGAACTGCCAAACTGCTGAATACCGGGGCGTCCCGCGGGGATCGAGGTGGTCGTGGGCTGCGCAGCGTATTCCGTCGGGTAGCCATCTCCCGCGTACGACGCGACTGGTTGGCGATTGCTAGTGCTTTGCCTGCCGCCGGGAGCAGACTGAGCCGTTTCGTAGGGCCTCGCTGGTGCATCCCGGCGCTCGCTGGATGGCTCACTGAAATTCTGCACCACTGACGTCGTTTCAAGAATCGGTTGGCGGGGAGGGAATATTCCCCAGTCTCGCGAAGAGGTGTTGAGGCTCAGGCCAATGGCCAAGGCTCCCCCACCGACGATCGCGCTGGAGATATATCGTACGGCCTGCTTTCGCCACAGTTTGGGAGCAGATGCTTGTTGGGTCATTGTCAAAACTCCATTTCAAAGGGATCATCGTCGTAGGCACGCAACGTCCATTGGCCAGTGGGTGCCATTGGTGATTTATTGTCTTATGAGTGGTAGTGGTGGCAGCCCTAGCTCGGTTCGGAGTTCATTGAGTTTGAGCTCAATGTCGCCCATCATTTGCCACCGCATCTCGTCGACCCTTTCTTTGGATTCGTGGACTTCTGCAACAGTGCTCGAAGGCGGGGCAGCCGCTGCCGAAAAGTCTTGAAGTCTGGGAGAGCCGGTTGGTTCATCTAGTTTTGCGGCGAGCCAGGGCGTCGCGATAGTGGCACCTAAAACGAGCAATCCTACCAGTCCAGCCAGCACGCTCCAGCCCCAGGTAGCACGCTTCCAGTTGGCCGCGGAGCCTTGCATCGACTTGGGAAGTGGGGTTTGATGGGGAGCCCGGCTGTGGGCCAAGCAAGCTCTCAGCAGTTGCGCCGCCTCTTCTGCACTGGCGATCCTGTGGTTGACGTCGGGCGCCATCAGGACTGCTAGAAGCCTATCAAACCACGCCGGGTAGCGCTCATTGAGTTGCAACACGAGATCGCGAGGCGCTTCGCCGATCGAACGTAGAATCTCAAAGGTCGAACTGCCTTGGACTGGCGGACGGCCGGTCGCCAGGGCGTAGAGCACTCCGCCGAGTGAATAGAGGTCGCTGCGGTGATCGATCGAACTGCTTCGCGCCTGTTCGGGACTCATGTACTGGGGCGTGCCCGCTAGCATGCCGCTGCCAGTCAGGGTGGCGTCGTCCAGGGCGCGAGCCAATCCAAAATCGGTAATGAGGACACGAAAGCCGCCTTCATCGAGCATTAGATTGGCCGGCTTAATGTCGCGATGCACAATCCCCTGCTCGTGAGCTGCCGAAAGGCCCTCGGCGATTTGGAGTCCGATCGAAAGCACTCGCTCGAGCGGCAAGGGGCCTTCTGCGTCGAGATGCTGTTGTAGATTGCCTCCGGCAATGTAGGGCATGACCAGATAAGGAAGACTGCGTTCGGTGGAAATCGCGTAAATGGGGACGATGTTGGGATGCACGATCGCTGCTGCCGCTTGCGCCTCGCGGAAGAAGCGTTGTCGCGCTGCACCGGTCGTGGCCAGCATCGGTGACAATAACTTGATGGCTAAACTGCGTTGTAAGTGTGGGTCGCGGGCTCTCAACACGACTCCCATACCCCCCTGCCCCACCACGTGGCTGACAGGCAGGCCATCGAGTTGCCCCAAGATTGCTTGGCCGGACGCGTCGATTGCCTCCGTCGGCGGTTGCAGTAATCCCAAGACCCAGTGCTCGTGGTCAAACTGAGTGGCTGAGGACTTTTCGGCGGTAGGTGGTTGGTCCGTGGGCGATTTTGGCGTAAGTTCTGCGTCACGTTGCGTGTCGGATGCCTGGAGTGCGAATTGGGACAACACTTCCCGCGCGTCGTTCCACCAGCGAGTTTCGCCAGCTAAAGCCTCCAATTGATGCTGGCAATCATGGCAATGGCTCAGATGCTCCGCCACGCTTTGTTGGTCTTGGCCGCTGAGTTGATCGTCGAGCAGTTCGGCGAGAGCTGTGGGATCGCACTGGTTTCCTCCTCGGGCAATCATTCGCCGCTCTCCCTGAAAGGTTCAACGAGTTGTTTGATCTTAGCCAACGTGCGGCAGCGGGCAACGTAGACCGCTCCTACGGTAATTCCCAGCTGCGATGCAACCTGTTCACAGGATTGCTCCTCGATGGTCGTTTGCCAGAAAGCGAGCCAGGTGGTTTCACTGATTCCGCGCCGCGTCTGCTCGGCAGCCCAGAGGAATTGTTCGCGTCGCGCCTCCTGGTCGAATATCCGTGATTGTTCATTCCGGTTCAGCGGAGCGGGGCCCTGTCTTGGGGAAAGGTCTGGAGGCTGCGCGTCTCCCTCCCCTGCTTCGGCTCGGTTGCTGGCTTCCAGCTTGGATGGGCTAACGCCATTTTTAGCTTGGTGTTTGCGGTTCTTGCGTAGAAGATCAATAGTGGCATTGTGGGCGATGACAGACAGCCAGGCACGAAACCGCCCATCGAGTTGAGGATCGAACCGATGGATTCGGCGGCTAAGCGTTAGCAGAACTTCTTGGGAAACCTCGCGTGCATCGGCATCTTGCAATCCATGCCGCCGGGCGATGCTATAGATCGCACGCTCGTAAATCGCACAAAACTCGGTCCAGGCACTGCTATCCCGGCCATCGTGCAGGCGTTGGAGTAGGGTCACACGTGTGTCGGGAAGTACCATGGAGCGAGTTGGATTCTCAAGCAGAGGTTATCGAAACTTTCAGCAAAAAGCGTAGCTCTACAAGGTAACACGTGGCGGCTCGATCGAATCTTACAGCCAATCGAGAAAATTGTGAGAAATTGGAAACGCGATAACGAGCATCGCTGTGGTATGGCTTTGCAGAGACAATTGGTTGTGTCGGGATGTGGAGTGGTCGAG
Organism: Aureliella helgolandensis; assembly: GCF_007752135.1. Taxonomy (GTDB): domain Bacteria; phylum Planctomycetota; class Planctomycetia; order Pirellulales; family Pirellulaceae; genus Aureliella; species Aureliella helgolandensis. Next base: position 616,918 of record NZ_CP036298.1, read on the forward strand.
CGAGGAAGTGTGCTTTGGCCACAGACTCGCTGTTGGGGACGAAGCTCTACTATCGCCGTTGACGTCAGGTTGCCGGGCAAGAAAGCTACGACGAGTCGCAGCAGTCCATATGGAGTGCGAGGACTTGTCCTCGCTTTGGATTGGTTGTTTGGGTGAGCGAGGTTTGCCCACCGAGCGGTAGATTTTGAGCGACAGGAGCTCTTCTCTCTGGCCCCGGCTTCGGGGTACTGGCGAATCGTCAGGTTGCCGGGCAAGAAAGCTACGACGAGTCGCAGCAGTCCCTATAAAAACGTTACCATTAGCCGAAACGCACTGTTGTATCACTCCGTTGCTTTCAAAAAGTGCTCGAAGAACGCGTAGATGGCGGCATTGGATTGCGGATCGGGCGAGTGCTCAGGACGGTTGGTCATACCAACTCGCTGGTGGTATCCGAGCATTTCATTGACTTGGATCGTATGGTTGAGCGCGGCCCATCGGCTTGCCGGATCCTCCGATCCCCCCGACACCAAGAAGGGACGCGGCGCCATCAGCGCGTGCAACTCATGCAAGTCGCGGCCCTGTGCCACGAGCTTAGGGTAGAGTCCGCGTGCTGGGTTCTCTTCCGTAATTAGACCGCGCTGACGCCACGGTTGAGGGTGATAGCCAAGGTACCAGGGCTCCCAGTAATTGACACTGGATCGAGATTCGTCCAGTACGATGCCGGGATCGGACCAGGCGGCGCAGGCGTATTGTTCGAACAGGCAGGATGCGAACATGGCCCATTTCCCACCAAAGGAATGCCCCACGATTCCGATTCGTTGGGCATCCACTTCGGGACGTTTGGCTAGGGCGTGCCAGGCATTGGCAGCCGCACAGGCCAGCATGGACAGGGGTTGCACTTCGGCCGCTTCAAGGCTCGGGTAGTACAGCGAATAAGTCTTCGCTTGCGTGGCTTCGGTCGTTCCGAGAGACAGCACGACAAAACCGCGTCGGACGAGTTGCAAGGCGAAGTCGCGATGGGGCTTGCCCCCTTCTCCGATTGCGGTTTCCGGTTCATAGAACACGGTTACGACAGCCGGCAGCGGACCCTGGGCTTGGGGGGCCAGCAGATATCCTTGGGTTTTTTCACCGGGCATCCACTCGAATTCGATGCGATGCTGCGTGAAGTCCTCGCGCTGCACTGAGTCGATAATTTGCAGCTCTTGTTCGGTAAGTAGGGGGGGCCACTCTCCCAAGAGTTGCTGCCATTGCGCCAGGATCTCACGGCGCCGAAGCGCCCAATCGCTGGCGGTCTGAACGAGGCTTCCATCTTCAAAGATTAGCGGTGAACGGTAGTCTCCCAGCTCGCTCTGCCATTCGTCAGGAGCGTTGAAGTGTGATTCGATCGTCTCCCATGGAGTTTCTTGGGCGAAGCTCAGCGTTGCTGGCTGATGGGGGAAGGCAAGGAGAATCAGGATTGCGGCTAGCTTGGTCGAAGCCGGCATATACGGACAGCAAGGTGAGGGCAGACGCATCATGAAGTCAAAGCTTTCCACGGGGTGAGGGGCGGAGGTGATGGGGTGGGAATCAATTGAAGGTACTGGTGAACGTGGTTTGGCGGCTGATGGAGCGTCGGAATCGTAACCCGCCTGATAGGCCACGAAGGGTGGTAGCCGCTGCAGGATGATGGAGGTGCGACTTTCGCGGCAAGACGGATAACGGGTTTAGGACGACAAGCCGCTCTGGGGCTGCAAGCTGGCGTGAATACTGGCAATTGCAATTGCAGCCATTTCAATCCTTAATATCCGTGGACCAAGGCTGAACTGCAACCAACCGCTGTCCTGGAGCTCCGCAACCTCCGCGGCCGTAAAGCCCCCCTCTGGTCCCACGGCAATCTCGACGTTCTTGGGGTTCGGTAAGGAGGCATTGGCATCCAGGATTTGCCGTGCGGTGGCAGCTGTGCCGTAGGGGTGTGCGAACATCCGCAGGGTTGGTTCGGTCGTTGACTGGCTCAAGTTGGCTAGAGGGATAGGTGGTGCGATGCGCATAAGATGGTTGCGCCGGCATTGTTTACTAGCTTCAATCACCATCCGTTCCAAACGCAAAATCGCCTTGCCGGTGGGTTGTGCTACGCCACGTTGGCAATGAAGAGGCACCAAATTGGTTACGCCCAATTGTACCAAACCCTCGACAAGCGTTTTTTGGCGGTCTCCTTTGGGAAGGGCAATATCGAGAGTGAGTGGCCAGTGGAGTTCGCGATTGGCATCGGTTCGCGCATCGATATTCAGTTCGACGGACCGCTTTTGAATTTGCACGATTCGCGCCTGGGCTTCGCCTCCCTGACCGTCGAAGACCTCCACCGCATCGCCGACCTGAAGACGTAGGACACCGCAAGCATGCCGCGACTCTGCCTCATCCAGATCGAGCGGACCGCTGTTGGGCAATTGGGGAACGAGGAATCGTGGAGGTGACATGGAAGAAGACTCTGCGCACTGTGGGGATCATTGCTGGCTATTGGTAGTCTTTAACAGTTGTAGCGATTGTGCTCAAGTTTGCGAGCCTGGACGTCGATCGAATCCGATGGTGGAGCGGTCTGAACCGCTTTTAGAATTAACGACCACAGAGCAGGGGCAAAACAGGTGAGTTACTGGCGTTATTGGCAACTAAACGGTGCCCCATTTTCCAGCGATAGCGTTCAGCCCTTGTTCCGCGGAGCATCGGTCGAAGAGGCACTCGCCAGAATTGAGTTTCTGGTGAGCAATCGGCGCAATTTAGGGGCTCTGGTGGGACCGAGCGGGGTTGGCAAGTCGAGCCTCTTGAGGCATTGTGCGGCTTGTCCTCCGGTGAGTCCCGAGGTCCCAACCCTGCAAATGCTGCGAACATCGATCTTGGGGATGTCCGGCGGTGAATTGCTGGTCGATCTAGCCACACGGCTTACCGGGAGCCGCAAGGTGCCGGTACCGGCAACGGCCTGGAATGTCCTGTGCGACTATTTTCAAGCCGCTAGCCGTGAAGGGGTGCAAACCGTTCTCTTGATCGACGATACCGAAAGCAGTACGACCGCAGCAGAGGCTGATCTCAGTCGCCTGCTCTCGATGGCCTTTCCGCTGACGGTCATCTTTGCCGTCGAAAGTCAGCTTGTCAGTGCAGTCAGCCGTTCCTTGTTTGAACGCACCGAGCTGCAGATCGAACTGCCAGGCTGGGAGCAAACGCAAACGGCCGATTTCTTGCGCTGGTCCTTCCTGCGCCAGGGGCGTTCCGAGCCAGTCTTTACGGCAGGTGCGATTGAACGCCTCCAAGAGCTGAGTCAGGGATTGCCTAGACGCATTGTGCAATTAGCCGATTTGTCGCTGGTTGCAGGGGCGGTTTCTCAAACCGATCTCGTGGACACCGACTGTGTCGACCAAGTAGCTTGGGAGCTCCCCAAGTCGTTGGCTGCCTAGCAAGTCACTCCAAATCGCAACCCGCTGCGTGAGCAAGGAAGAGTGGTCGCGGCTGTTGGGTGCTGTTGGGCGCTGTCTTTGCGGTCTGCCTAAAACTGCGTTTTAAGAAGTCACCGTTGTGTGTGGGTGTTGTGGGCTCTCTTGGTGCGGGGAGTGGTTTGGGGTGGCGATGACTGGAGAACGCGTGGCGACGGCCCGGGGGGGCCATTCTACGGCCACGCTTGGAATGCGTTGCTTGAAATCGCAACCCGCTGCGTGAGCAAGGAAGAGTGGTCGCGGCTGCTGGGTGCTGTTGGACGCTGTCTTTGCGTTTCGCCTAAAACTGCGTTTTAAGAAGTCACCGTTGTGTGTGGGTGTTGTGGGCTCTCTTGGTGCGGTGAGTGGTTTGGGTTGGCGATGACTGGAGAACGCGTGGCGACGGCCCGGGGGGCCATTCTACGGCCACGCTTGGAGTGCGTTGCTTGAAATCGCAACCCGCTGCGTAAGCAAGGAAGGGTGGTCGCGGCTGTTGGGTGCTGTTGGACGCTGTCTTTGCGTTTCGCCTAAAACTGCGTTTTAGGAAGTCACCGTTGTGTGTGGGCGTTGTGGGCACTCTTGGTGCGGTGAGTGGTTTGGGTTGGCGATGACTGGAGAACGCGTGGCGACGGCCCGGGGGGCCATTCTACGGCCACGCTTGGAGTGCGTTGCTTGAAATCGCAACCCGCTGCGTAAGCAAGGAAGAGTGGTCGCGGCTGCTGGGTGCTGTTGGACGCTGTCTTTGCGGTCCGCCTAAAACTGCGTTTTAGGAAGTCACCGTTGTGTGTGGGCGTTGTGGGCACTCTTGGTGCGGTGAGTGGTTTGGGTTGGCGATGACTGGAGAACGCGTGGCGACGGCCCGGGGGCCATTCTACGGCCACGCTTGGAACGCGTTGCTTGAAATCGCAACCCGCTGCGTAAGCAAGGAAGAGTGGTCGCGGCTGTTGGGTGCTGTTGGGCGCTGTCTTTGCGGTCTGCCTAAAACTGCGTTTTAGGAAGTCACCGTTGTGTGTGGGTGTTTGGGGCTCTCTTGGTGCGGTGAGTGGTTTGGGTTGGCGATGACTGGAGAACGCGTGGCGACGGCCCGGGGGCCATTCTACGGCCACGCTTGGAACGCGTTGCTTGAACTCGCAACCCGCTGCGTGAGCAAGGAAGAGTGGTCGCGGCTGTTGGGTGCTGTTGGGCGGTGTCTTTGCGGTCCGCCTAAAACTGCGGTTTAGGAAGTCACCGTTGTGTGTGAGCGTTGTGGGCACTCTTGGTGCGGTGAGTGGTTTGGGGTGGCGATGCCTGGAGGACGCGTGGCGACGGCCCGGGGGGCCATTCTACGGCCACGCTTGGAACGCGTTGCTTGAAATCGCAACCCGCTGCGTAAGCAAGGAAGGGTGGTCGCGGCTGTTGGGTGCTGTTGGACGCTGTCTTTGCGTTTCGCCTAAAACTGCGTTTTAGGAAGTCACCGTTGTGTGTGGGCGTTGTGGGCACTCTTGGTGCGGTGAGTGGTTTGGGTTGGCGATGACTGGAGAACGCGTGGCGACGGCCCGGGGGGCCATTCTACGGCCACGCTTGGAGTGCGTTGCTTGAAATAGTAACCCGCTGCGTGAGCAAGGAAAGATAGTTGCCGCTACAAGGCAGTTTGGGCGCAACCTCCGCGTTAAAATTCAAATTGCTATTAAATCAACAGCCCGTCCATGCAGGGGCTCACCGCGTCAGCAACGGATAACATGCCAGAAACGCACAATCGGTACAGCCGGTTAGGGGAAGCTGGTTCGAATAGGCAAAAAGAGCCCTATATTCGGATATTCGCGTTAGAATAGGGGTGAGCCATCGCCCATTGGTCATTCTAAAGCTTCTGCATGTCGTTCACTGCTGATAATAATTCGCAATCAGGCTCTTCCTTACCGGATGATGCAACTCGCTTTGATGTGCGAGGAGAGGCTAGCGGTATTGATAGCGGTGAGTTCGAGTTGCAACCGCTCGACTTACCCACGCAAGCGGGCCCCCTTGGCGTATTGGGCGAGTACTTGTTGCTAGAGCCGATTGGTGCGGGGGGGATGGGCAGTGTTTATCGCGCCGAGCATCGCACGATGAACCGCCACGTAGCCCTCAAAATTCTCAGTCCTGAGATTTCAGGCAGGCAAGATCTTTTGGAGCAGTTTTTTGCTGAGATTCGCGCCGTCGCGAGGCTCATGCATCCAGGAATCGTTACCGCCTTTGATGCGGGGAGCGTCCAAGGCAAGCACTTCTTGGTGATGGAGTTGGTGGACGGGCAAATTCTGTCGGATCGCTTGAGGGCTGAAGGGCCATTCACGACCGTCGCCGCGGCAAATGTCCTAGAGCAAGCGGCCAGTGCGCTTGAGTACGCGCACCGCATGGGGATCGTGCATCGCGATATCAAGCCTAGCAACATGATGTTGTCCAAGGACGGGCGGCTCAAAATCTTGGACTTCGGTCTCGCAATGTTCAGCAAGGGAGTGGTTGCACGCAGCAATAAGTGCGTGTTCATGGGGACTCCCGAATATATGTCGCCTGAACAGATCGAGAATCCAGATCGAGTCGATGGGCGGAGCGACCTGTACAGTCTAGGAGCGACGCTCTTTTACCTTCTGACCGGCAAGTCGATGTTTCGTGGCGATAAAATGCAGGTTGCGACTGCCCAATTGCGCCAAAAACCACCTCCCCTATATACCGTTCGCGCAGATGTTGACCTCCGATTGGATGCCATCTTCCAGCGGTTAACCGCCAAACTACCAGAAGAAAGATACAGCTCTGCCGGGGAGTTGCTGGCCAGCTTGAAGACGCTGAACCTCGTGGCGCAATCCGACGGGAAGCAAGTTGTCTTCCCCAAAGGCGCGTTGCGGCTGCAGGGGGACAATCCGACGAGCGTGGCGATTAATAAATCAACGCTCGCTCGGAAGTCGCAAATTGTCGCCATCGACCTTGGCACACTCGTCTCCACCGCAGCATACATCGATCCGCAATTGGGGCCACAGATTATCTCGCAAGGTGAAGGCAATGCTCAACATCTGCGAAATATGCTTTGGAGTGATGGGACGCAAATTAAGATTGGAGGGCCAGCCTTGTCGGCGCGCCAAGCGTCGCCAGAGATGATCTTCCACAGTGTTCAGCGCTGGATTGGTGCCCCCCGTTTGACCTGGAATATGGCAGGTTGCCAACCACCTCCAGAGGTCGCCTTGGCGGCCATATTGCGGCAGATTATGTGGAATTCAGCAGCTGCGACCGACAGCGGGACAAGTGCGATTGTGACCGTTCCCGGTTGCTACGATCAATTGCACCGGCGGTCTGTGAGGGATGCTTGTCGTATCGCAGGTATCGATCTGGTTCAATTGTTGAATAAGCCGTTGGCTGCGACCAGTTATTGGTTTGATCTGAATGCGCGTTTGCTGTCCGGCAAATCGTCGGCCGGTCACGAGTCCTTGGATTCCAAGATTGATGCCAAAGTCCTGGTCGTGCATTTGGGCGGATCAGCCATGGAGGCTAGCGTGATTCATGCGACCCAGGAGTCGTTGAAACAATTGAGTTGTCACGGTAGCTGGAAGCAGGGAAGCTTGCGATGGCAAGCACTGCTGACCGAGTACTTTGTGGGCGCTTTGCAAGAACAAACGGGTAAGTCGGTGCGGCAAGATGTCCCCGCCGCAACGCGTCTGCAACGCACGATCGAATTGGCCATCGATCGACTGACGAGTGCCGCTAAAGTCGAGATCCGGTTCGAATGGTCGGGTGCGTCTATCACGCAGGTGGTGACGCAGGACGGGCTGGTCCGCATTGCACCTGAGCTCGTTGAGTCCTTGCGGCAAACCGTGCGGGCGGCATGCGCGGAGGCGCAGCTTGCCACGTCGGACATTCAGCATCTGCTGCTCACCGGTTCAATGATGCGCATGCAAGCAATTCGGCAGATCGTCAGGGAGTTGCTCCCCAAGGGGGTGCGTGTTTCCCTGATCGAGAAGGCGGATATGGCACGCGGAGCTGCCATCGAAGCTCAGCAGTTAGGAAATCTGGGGCAAAAGTCCAGCGAGCAACCGCAGGGGCAGGCGTGCTTGGCCTACCCACTGGCGATTCTAGCCAGCAGTGGTGGGTCGCTAAAGCCACGCGTCCTTTTGCCAAGAGGGACGGCCCTGCCAGCCAGTTTCTCGCGTTCGCTGAAGCCGGGAATTGCCAAAGATGGCTCGGTCGCCCTGCCAGCGGTGCAGTTGATCGAAGGCACAAATTTAGGGGATGCCAACTGGCTGAAACTTGGCATGGCCGAACCTAGCTCGGTGTTTACAGAGCGAAGACCCGACGATCCGCTCCGGCTGCAGCTCGAAGTCGACGAGAGTGGGCTTCTATGTTCGAGCTTGGTGTGGCCCTCCGGGAACCGCCAAGTCCGCTTGCCCCCCAGTTCAGACGCAACGCTTACCGATGCTGAGATTGACCATTGGCGACGCTGGTTGGAAACCGCCATGATGTGCTAGGGTGGCCACGGTCATCCGCAACTTGGCTGCGATTCTCCGGGAATCTCGACTAGATCGTTCCAATAGGCTAAGCTGTCGGTTTTTCTAGTCCGCCTGTGGCCTCAGATCCATGACTGTTGATACCAATCCCAGTTCGCTATCCATTATCACGTACCCGCACCCCACCTTGCGCTACAAAGCGAAGCCAATTCGGCGGGTGGACGCGGAGCTCAAAGCGGTGGTGGCTCGGATGTTTGAGCTGATGTATGCCCACCGTGGCGTCGGCTTAGCTGCGACTCAAGTCAATCTCCCACTACGGTTGTTCATCGTGAATTCAACCGGGCACCAGGGGGAAGGGGTGGAACGCGTATTGCTCAACCCCGTGATCTCGCGTCCTCGAGGCAATGAAGAGGCTGAGGAGGGATGTCTTAGCTTGCCGAATGTCCATGGGAATGTGATTCGTGCCAAGACAATTCGCTTCAACGCATTTGACCTCAACGGTCAGGAAATCGACGAGGAAATCAGCGGTTTTGAAGCTCGTATCATGCAACACGAGACCGACCACCTCGATGGCACTCTGTTTATTGATCGCCTGAAAGAAGGTTCCGAGAGTGAACTGTTGGGGGACATCGACGCGTTTGAAACCGATTTTCGTTCCAAGCAACGCACGGCAGCCATCGCCTCCGATGAGCAGTTGCTCTCGGAGCTGGCGGCCTGGGAAGAACGTTATTGCTGAATGGGGGTGCTATCGGCTGCGGGGGTAGAGGCAGCAGTCTACTGGGCAAACGTCGTGGCTGGCGCCCAACCCTCCCAATGCGAGGCGTTCCTTGGATGGATCGAGCCTCTCTTGGATTAGCTGGCGAATCATGCCTACGAAACTCGGGTGAATTCCCACCGTAGCAGCCCGCGAAAACATCACTCCAAATTTTTCGCACGTCTGTTTGGCTTCCGTATCCAAGTCAAACAGAACTTCCATGTGGTCAGAGATAAAGCCCAGGGGAACGACTGTGACCGCGGTAGTGCCGGCAGCGGCCAATTCTTCAATCCTGTCGCATACATCCGGCTCCAGCCACGCCTGTTGCGGCGGGCCACTTCGACTTTGGAAGACGAGCTCCCAGTGCGGATGGGCAAGTCTTTCCGCAATTAAACCGGCCGCTTCAGTTAGCTGTTCTACATAGCGGCTGTTATCCGACATCGACAGTGGAATGCTGTGGGCCGTGAACAGCAAGCGGGCGGTGGCTCGCTCTTCTGCCGGCAATTGCTCGAGTGCTTGACGCGCCACATCGACCTCTGCCTCGATGAATCCGGGGTGGTTGAATCCCTTCCGCAATTTGTCCACTACCGGGCTACCTTCACCAATTTCCGCTTGGGCAGCGGTAATGTTCTCTCGGTACTGGCGGCAGCCCGAGTAGCTGCTGAACATGCTCGTGAAAAATGCTAACGCACGCTTCTTTCCGTGGCTGCGCATCTCGGACAGAGTGTCTGGTAGGAGAGGCTTCCAATTTCGGTTTCCCCAGTAAATTGGTAGGTCGATCTGGCTGCGGTCCAGTTCATCCCGCAGAGCGGCAATTAATTTTCGGTTCTGTTCATTAATGGGGCTCACACCTCCAAAGTGTTGGTAGTGCTCTGCTACTTCCAGCATCCGTTCGTGCGGAACGTTTTTGCCACGCAATACATTCTCTAGAAACGGGATGACCTCCTCCGGTCCTTCAGGACCACCAAAGGAGACTAGCAAAATGGAGTCGTATTCGGCTTGGGATTCTGGCATGAAAAACTCAATTTGGGAGCGAAAGTAGGCTTGCTTGCGAGACTTGTTTTACAGGGCGGCCCGAGGGTTCGACAGGCCTAGGGGTAATTGCACAGCGGAGTGGACGATGGGAATGGGGGTGAATCGAGCCAGCAATTCTTGGTTATGGTTGGCTGCTGGGTTCTCTCCTGAGCTACCTGCTGTGTCAGCCGTCCTGGGCAGGTCATTCAGGACAATTCCCAACGTCCGCAGACCGCGATTCGCGATGGCTTCCAGCGTGAGCAGTACGTGGTTTACCGCTCCCAGGCGATTGGCGGCCACCACGGCGACAGGTAACTGTAGAGCGAGAGCAAGGTCGAGCGCCGTCATTGTCGAGGAAAGTGGCGAAAGAGCCCCACCCACACCTTCCACAATGAGAAAATCACACCGGTTTCGCCACCATCGCGCTGCGGATACCAAGAGCTCCTCATCGACTTCCCGGTGTTCAAGGGCCGCAGCCACGGGAGGGGCTAGTGGCGCCTGGAATTGCTGAGGACAGACCCGCGCCAGTTCAACCGTCCGTCCAGACGCTTCCCACAACCACTCGGCATCCGACTTTTCAGCCGCATTCACCCCACTGGCTACCGGTTTATAGACTCCCACTTTCCAACCGCACGATACTAAGTGACGAGCTAGCAAGGCAGCTTGGAACGTCTTGCCAACTTCGGTATCGGTTCCCAGGAGGAAGAGCCCAGCCTGTATATCCATGCTTCGTTCGCCAACTGCTAGAGTGGGGTTGAATCGCCTAGGGCTCCCAGTGACTCAACCAGCATTTTTCCAAAACTCTACTGAGTTTGGGGGGATGAAAGCCTTGCCGGTCCCCCCAACAGTGATAGTATTGGGTAACATTGAAGACTGAAACGCCGTAGAATTCCAATCCAATCCGATTCTCCATGCTAGTTCGAAAGGTTCGATTCGTAGATGGCTGGTTCCAAAGTTGTAAACCTTGCATTGGTACAGATGACTTGCTCAACCGACAAGCGTGCCAACGTCGATAAAGCGGTGGAGCGCATCGCCCAGGCGGCCGCTGAGGGGGCGCACATCGTGTGCCTGCAAGAGGTGTTCAACACGCAATACCCCTGCCAGTCGGAGGACCACGCAAACTTCGATTTAGCAGAGGAGATTCCCGGCCCCACCAGTCGACGGCTTGAGCAAGCGGCCAAGCAGCATGGTGTGGTGGTTACTTGCTCCATCTTTGAGCGACGCACGCATGGTTTGTACCACAACACGGCCTTGACTTACGATGTCGATGGCCGGCTGGCGGGATTCTACCGCAAGATGCATATTCCTGACGATCCGTTGTACTACGAAAAATTCTATTTCACTCCCGGCGATACTGGTTTTACGATTGCGGAAACCAAGTATGGAAAACTGGGCGTTGGAGTGTGCTGGGATCAGTGGTATCCCGAGGCGGCGCGTCTGTTTGCGCTGCGCGGTGCTGAGATTTTGCTCTATCCCACGGCCATTGGCTGGATTCCCGAGGAGCGTGCCGAATATGGGGAAGCCCAGCACAGTTCTTGGGAAACGGCCATGCGCGCCCATGCGATTGCCAATGGCGTTTTTGTCGGCGCTCCCAACCGCGTGGGTGTGGAAGGTGGGTTGCAGTTCTGGGGGTCGTCCTTTGTAGCCAACCCCAACGGAACGGTGCTACATCGCGCCAGTTCGACTGAGGAGGAAATTGTGATAGTCCCGTGCGACTTGGCAATGTTGGATGTCGTTCGCACCCATTGGCCATTTTTGCGGGACCGTCGCGTCGATGCCTATCAAGATATTACGAAGCGATTTATCGATGCATCGAGTAGTACTAGTAACTGAGTTCAGAGGCGTTAAAACGCTGGCCGATTTTCTACGAAATGCTTATCTATGAAAACGATCAACAGTCCTCATGTCTGGCCTGCAGAGTGGGCGTCTCAAGCGGCAACCTGGATTGCTTGGCCTCACAATCTTGAGACCTGGCCAGGCCATTTTACCAATGTCCCCAATACTTTCGTACGTTTCATCACCGAGCTAAGCCGCGTGCAGCGAGTGCATGTGCTGTCTGGCCCCGCTGCGATGACGACCCCTACAGCGCGCGAGCGTCTCGGGGAGCTGGCCAACGTGACGATTCACGATCTTCCCACCAACGATTGCTGGATCCGCGATTACGGTCCAACCTTTGTTTCCCGCAAGGACGATGGCGCTACCATCGCTGTCGACTGGCGCTACAACGCTTGGGGTGGAAAATATACACCTTTTGACGACGACGCCCGCGCAGCGCAAAGCATCGCTAAAATACTGTCCTTCCCGCAAAGTCGTTCGAGCATGCACTGCGAGGGAGGGGCGTTGGAAGGCAATGGAGAGGGCCTGCTGATGACGACCAGCAGCTGTCTCTTCACTCCGACTCGAAATCCAGGTTGGCCTGTTTCGATGGTGGAAACCGAACTGAAACTTCAATTGGGAGTCCATAAGATACTGTGGGTCGACGGCGGGGGACTGGCGGGCGATGATACTGACGGGCATATCGACCAGCTTGCACGATTCGTCTCTCCCAATGTGGTTGTCGTGGCGACTAGCAGTCGGCCGGATGATCCCAATCATCAGGGCTTGCAAGCCAATCTACAAATCCTCAAAAAAGCGACCGACCTGCAAGGCGCTCCGCTGACCGTCATGCCGTTGCCAACGCCACCGCCTCGCTTTGTTGATGGTATTCGTGTGCCGGAGAGCTACTGCAATTTTGTCTTTGCCAATGGGATTGTTTTGGTGCCCACCTTTCGGCACGACCAGACCGATCATCTGGCACTGGATCTCCTTGGTCAGTTGATCCCCAATCGCCGGATCGTGCCGCTAGATGCTTACGATCTTGTCTTTGGTTTAGGGGCCTTTCACTGCGCATCGCAGCAACAACCCTCGCATCGTCCCGCGGAAGTGCACAATCATCAGCCGGTGGTGACAGGGTAAGCACGCCGTTGAAATGCTCAGGAGCGGCCGTTGCTAGATGCTACTGTTCGGGTGAATTGGTGTGTTCTGTTCAGTGCGCGCATTGCTTGCGGTCGAACCTACTCGACGCACTGCAGTTTGTGCCGTTTCGTATTTTGCCTTATAATCCCTTCACGTAGTGAATGGTTCCACACTTCTTCTTAAGCTGTGGTTCGAACACCCCACGGCTGGCGGTATCTATTGCTGAGCCACAAGATGCCAACACAACGGTGACCCTCTGCGGCCTTGTTGTAGGCACTTGCGTGTTCCTTCTTGCGGCATCGGGCGCATGGAATCGGAGAATCAACCGGCGTGCCCGATGACGTCGGACGTGATGCCGCGAACGGCAAATCAACCCTATGCAGGAAACATGTATCAACGCCACCGAATTCAATTCCCTCCAACTGACGCCAATGATCTCGAGCAGGATGAAGTCACATTTCGCGTCGTTGAAGGAGCGCACAGTCTGGAGCTCCGGTTCCACGACTACGATAAGATTTACCAGCGGCCTGGATTGTACGAGCAAGTCTTCTACGAGCGGCTAAAGTGCACTTCGCCGAAGAAGGTTGCAGAAATTCTCAAATGCACGCTGGATGCTAGTGATCAAAACTTTACGGAAATGAGAGTTCTGGATTTAGGTGCAGGCAATGGCATGATGGGGGAGATTTTGAAGTCGCACGGCATCGCCAGGTTGATTGGTGCGGACATCATCCCCGAAGCGAAGGAGGCCTGCTATCGCGATCGACCCGGGGTTTACGACGAGTACTATGTGGCCGATTTTACCAACTTGCAGCCCGCATTGGCTGAAGAGCTATCTGATTGGTCCATCGACTGCCTCACCTCCGTGGCTGCATTGGGGTTTGGCGATATTCCGCCCAAGGCGTTTTTTCAGGCGCTGCAATTTGTGGCCGACGGTGGGTGGGTCGCTTTCAATATCAAAGAGACGTTTCTCGATAAATCCGATACCTCTGGTTTTTCCCGTTTCATACGCGAGCTAATCTTCTCGGAATATTTGGGGATCCATCATATCGAGCGTTATCGGCACCGATTGTCCATGGAAGGGGCACCGCTGTACTACTTTGCGCTCGTGGCTCAGAAGACAAAGCAAATCCCCTCTGATTTTCTCGAGTACAACCAGTTTGAGTCCTAGGCGGATCGGTCTGTTGACCGAGTTGTATTTTCGATTCCAGTGCTGGTATCGCTCCCCTGAATCGAATTGCAGCAGCTAGTTCGGCCTTGCTGACACGGCGGGTTGCAGATAGCAACCAACCGTCACCGGGCTGTCGAAATAGTAACCCGCCGCGTGACGGGCTGTTGAAATAGTAACCCGCCGCGTCAGCAAGGATAGGTGGTCGCCACTGCAGGGCGATTGGGGGTGCTACCTGCACGTTAAAGCTCAAGACGCTATTAAATCAACAGCCCGGTGAGCAAGGAAAGATAGTTGCCGCTACAAGGCAGTTTGGGACGCAACCTCCGCGTTAAAATTCAAATTGCTATTAAATCAACCAACCGTCACGCAGTGGGTTACGAATTCAACACACTGGATGCTAGGGAGAGCTCCGCCAGCAGTCCCACGGCGCTATGCGTTTGCGCCGTTAGCGGAGACTGTAGTAGCAAGTTCCACGAGCCTCGTTCGATGACTCAACTGGCTAGCCCAGGGAGTGCGGCGAGGCTCTGGAAGGTAGGCGGGGAGAAGGGACGCTGGGCTATTGCAGCGACTCTAGGCGACGCGATTCCGCCATGGCGTCTTCGGCCATTTGGATGTATTTGTGTTCTTGAGTGCCGGCAAACACACGTTGGTAGGTAACGCTGAGCGCGGTGTAGTTGAACGGCTCTTGCGGCTCGAGTTCGCAAGCTTTCTGACCATGCTCGATAGCGGCAGTATAGTTGCCTTGGAGCGTATAGATTCGCCCTAGTGTCAGGTGGGTCAGAACGTGGTTGGGCTCTTCGGCCAGGATTTCAAGCAGGAGGACTACCGCTTGTTCGGTATTCCCCTGATCCTTCAGCTTTTCAGCTTCGTTGTATTTCGCGGTGATATCGCTCATTGGCTCAGTCCAGAGATAAGTGCAAAAACACATTTTCGCGTTTAGCCCTCGAACCGCCAAGGGTGCCAACGAGCACATTCAGGTAGAAATACGCCTTTACATCGTCGCGTGAGCCGGGTTACACGTCGAGCCAGTCGCTGAGTGAACGGTCCGGTACCGGCAGCTTCATGACCGGCGCAAATTCGGCAAAGACCTTGTCCGTGTCGGCAATGATGGTGCGTAGCGAGTCATAGGAGGAGGCGGACAACCGTTTGAGGCCCCGCAGGAACTCCGGGTGTTCGCTCCACTGCTCATCCTGACAGGATGGGAGCAAGGCTGCCAAGGCGACACAGGCCGCGTCCAAAGCCGGCGGCTTGGAGTCTACTAGGACTTCGAAGTTCGAGTGGCGTTCGATGAGTGTGGCAAAGACTTCGGGAAGGCCCCAGCTGCGAGCCAAGGCGGCTGCCGCATCGGCATGGTCCCAGCCGAACAGCTCGCGTTCGAGTGTCGAAAGTCGAACTTTTTCCAAGGTGCGACGGGCAATGAGGCTCTCGTAGTGCTCGGGGAGTTCTTTCAGGAGCAGCGGAATGGCCATGTCTTGCAGGAGCGCTGCCGCAAACAGGTCCTCGGCATTGGAAAGCTTAATTGCTTTGCCAATATGCCGTGCGAACACAGCGCGACGCAACGAATCTTGCCAAAGCATCTGGAGTTTGAATGGGCCGAACTTGGGGTCTGGCACTAGGCTGAAAACAGCACTCCACAGCGCGAAATTTTTGATCGTCCGGACACCAACCAGGGCCAACGCCTGTTTGATACTCGATATTTCTCGACTGAACCCAAAGTAGCTGGAATTCACGAATTTGAGGATCTGCCCCATCAGACCGGGGTCTGCTTCGATGGGCCTCGCGAATTCTTGAGGTCCGTTGCTGGCATCCTGAGAAAGCTCCAGGAGTGCGATGGCGGTTTGAGGGAGAGCTGGCAATTGCGCCGACTCGAGGATTTCGGTGATATTGAGTTTCAATTCCGGTCGAACTGTTGTTTCACTTGTCATGTTTGACAATTTCCTCATTCTTAATCGGAGAATTTGCTGCCCTTGTCGCTCCCTGCGTGTCGCGCCGAGCATTCGGGGCACGCTTACTAACCACTCGAACGTAGGTCAGTAAATGGAGCAGAGCAAATTCATACCGCCTGCGACGTGTCCGCAGGTTCAACATCCCTAGGGGGGAGGGGGAAAAGTAGTTAGAATCGTCACGATCAGACAACGGGCCACTCGAGATGGATCGGCCTGTTCCCAGTGAAAGAGCCCAGCCCATCCTAGGAACACCTTTGCTCGGAATGCATCGCACATGACCCCTACCACCATTAAGCTGTCAGGTTTGGAATCCCTGCCTCTTGCCGAAGACATCGACCGAGCATGCGACTGGATGGAGAAAATTTACGCAGCCGGCAACTACGTCAAAGTGACGGTCCTCCGGCATTGGTCGAAGCACAATCCGACGATTAGCGGCAAGATTGCCCGGCCGTCGGCCTATCGCTGGTACTTGCGCAGAGAGTTCCTCAAGCTTGCCAAATTGGGGGCGGAGATAGAGTTGACCCCTGCGCGCGAGCGTATCGATCTCAATGCTCCTGACTTGCTCGAGTGCATCGACGAAACCAATTTCGACCATACTCGAAAAAAGGTATTCCTGTTCGGCCCGGAACGTGTGGAGCTCTCGATTCAACGTTTGGAACACTATACCGGCACGCGCATTGAAGACTTCCAACGCTATATCCTGCTGACCAACTATCAGATGCACATGGAAGCCTTCGTGGCGATGTATCCCCAAGCGAAGACTCCCTCTCGGCCGGGAGTCCAGATGCCGGCCTACCACCACGCGACCGATCGCAACGACGGGATCAGCATTATCAACATCGGAGTCGGTCCCTCAAACGCGAAGAATCTGACCGACCATATCGCTGTCCTGCGTCCAGATGCAATGCTGATGGTGGGGCATTGTGCAGGAGTCCGCAATCACCAGGAAGTGGGCGATTTCGTCTTGGCCTCAGGTTACATGCGGAATGACCACGTTCTAGACAAGGCCTTGCCACGGTCGGTTCCGCTCCCCCCGAGTTTCCTGCTAAATCGCTATCTGGCTCGCGTCCTGGATGAGCGGGAGCTGCCGTATCGTTACGGAGTGGTCTACACTACGGCAGACCGCAATTGGGAATTGTCGCTGACCCGGACTCTGCGCGATCTCAAGGCCAGCCGCAGTGTGGCTGTGGACATGGAATCTGCGACGGTGGCTGCCAATGGATTTCGCTACCGCATCCCCGCAGCAACACTTCTGTGCGTCTCGGACAAGCCATTGCACGGCAAGCCCAAGTTGCCAGAGTCTGCCGCATCCTTTTATGACGATACTAAGCAACAGCATTTGGAAGTCGCGCGACGGGCGATCGAACTGGCTCGCAGCGAGTACTCCGACGGCTTACCCAACAGCGATTTGCACGCCATGGATGAACCTCTGCTGCGAGGTTCCGATGTCTGCCGAGACCTCCGCGGGAATGCATCGTTTGATTAGCCGTACTCTGAATTACGACAGCCTGTTAGGGGAGCCTACCATTGAACGCTATAGAGGTCACCGACTTTCGCAAGGAGTACGGCTCCACGGTCGCCGCCAACGGTCTCTCCTTTTCACTCCCTAGAGGGACCGTAGGAGCCCTGATTGGTCCCAATGGTGCCGGGAAAACAACGACCATCCGGGCCCTGTGCGGAATTATTCGTCCCACCTCTGGCGCTTTGCAGGTGGCCGGGTTTGATGTCGATCAAGAGCCGCTGCAAGTCAAGCAACGCGTCGCCTATGTGCCCGATGATCCACCCCTATTCGAGACGCTGACAGTCTGGGAGCACATGCAGTTCATTGCATCGGCCTATCAAGTTCGCGATTTTGTCCCCCAAGCTGAGGAATTGTTAGCCCAGCTGCACTTGGAGGGCAAACGCGATGCGTTGGCCAGCGAGCTATCACGAGGAATGCGTCAGAAGGTGGCCATCGCCTGCGCCTATCTCCACAACCCCGAGGTGCTGTTTTTTGATGAACCCCTCACCGGTTTGGACCCGGCAGCTATCCGCCTACTTAAGCAGACAATGAGCCACAGGGCCAGCCAAGGCGCAACGGTGTTAGTGAGCAGCCATCTGTTGGCCTTAGTCGAAGATATTTGTAAACATTTGATTATCCTCAGTCGCGGACAATGCTTATTCTCTGGCTCCATCGAGCAGGCGCGGGAGCAGTATGCAACGACAGGGTCCCTTGAGGAGATGTTCTTTCAGATTACCGAAGGGGCGACCAGCGACGAGTGAGGATGCACTGCAGGGTAGCTGGTAGCGATGGAACGAGGTCCTCCGCCCAAACCACGCTCATTCTCCCCGACGCCGCTAGCCTCTGCGTGAGCGATCGTTGAGGAGTCTCTGCTACGGGCATTTTCGCATAAGTACGCCGGAACCACGAAAGGCCGGAAAACGAAAAAAGCCCAGCGTTTCCGCTGGGCTTTCAGTTGGTCGGTTCGCAATACGGCCAGGCGTTTTACTCGCGTGGGCGGATAACTCCGGTCAGACCAGCGTAATCAACGCGATCATCGCGGTGCCAAAGTGGTTGGCCTCGCTCGACGCGAGCACGGAGAATCTCAATCTTTTCGGACGATCCGGCAGGAGCGTCGGTGGGTAGGAAATTCTCGTTGATCGCTGGATCGAAATCTTCGTCGTGGCCATACTTCAAAATGGCTTCGAATACATTCTTGCAGACGTCACTCATAATTTTTCCCTCTCTATTGGTCTTGAACGCTTTTATGGTTAGCGGCTAAGGTCTTGCCGCAAATGTTTTTTGGCTTGGAACACGAGCGATTATTGCCGCACCGCAAGTGATGTCAAGAAATTTCCATGAATTTTGCCTAGGTAAGATTACGCTCCCTCCGTAACGCGTTGATTAAGCATAGCTTGGAAATCTGTACCGTTTAGTAACTTTAAATTCACCTTTCCGATGGCCAGCAGTGGCCAATTGGGACCGCGAGGAGGTCGAGGACCAGGTTTGCCCCCTTGCGTAACTGCTAAGGTGAATATACCGCCATCGATTGGCTCTGGCGTGGCGTTTTGTCATTCCCCCCAATTTCCACATTTGCGTGAGGCTCGTCGATTGGCACTACTCTACGGGAGAGAAAAGTTGGCCACTTTGGTGGCTGTTTTCACTAAGGAATTTATTTCTCTTTCCCCCCTACTCTGGTTCGCTAGACACTCTGCAAATGAATGATCTAACGCTTCCAAACATTGCTTGAAGAGACATACGATGTGGTTTCAAAAAGAGTTCACCCTTCCTGCGCACCGCCGCGGTTTCCACTTGATCACAGGTTTAGTGCTAGCACAGCTTCCGGAATTGAAGAGTGTTTCGGTGGGCCTGCTGCACCTATTCCTACAGCACACCTCGGCCAGCCTGACGGTCAATGAAAATGCAGATCCCGATGTGCGCGTCGATATGGAAACGTATTTCAATCACCTCGCTCCAGAACGAGGGCTGCCACTAACGCACACCCTGGAAGGACCTGACGACATGCCCGCTCATGTTAAGTCCTCCCTCTTGGGAGCTTCGGTGGTCCTGCCAATTCGTCGCGGAGAATTGGCGCTGGGGACTTGGCAAGGTATCTATTTGTGCGAACATCGCAATCGAGCCGGTGCCCGGAACCTGCTAGCAACGATTCAGGGCGAGTCGCAGGGGTGAACGCCCCGACTCACTGGCTAGCGGTGCTGCTTATCGGAATAGTAGCCTGTCGCGTTGCGGTAGCATGCCGACGCGTGAGCAGGGAAGGTTGTTTGGCACTGCCAGGCAGTTAGGGGCACTACCTGGGCACCTGGGCGTTCAAACCAATTGCGTCTTGGAATGGGCTAGCATGATGAGCAAGGCGGGCTCCGTTGCTGCTGTACTTCGATTCCGGGTGCTACCTCGCAGCGGCACGGAACACCATTGCAAACCATGCACTGACCGCGAACGCTCGGCGGCTGAATTCGAGCCACCCTCGGTAGCGCAAATGCTTTACAAGTCGGTTAAAATTGCTTCCGTCTAACGGTTAACCTCTCACACTTGCCACCAACCTACTCCCTCCCAATCATTCCTTTGTTGAGTTCGCCATGATTGCAGAAAAGGTCGCTGACCATTTCAAAAATATTCGTCGCAAAGTAGAAGCCGGCCAGCGACTGGACTTTGAGGATGGTTTGGTGCTTTATGATCCCCGTGTGCCGCTGCAGGAATTGGGAGAGTTGGCCAACCATGTCCGCGAGCAAAAGCACGGAAATGTGGCTTACTACAATATCAATACGCACTTGAATCCCACCAACGTGTGTATTTATCGCTGCCGGTTCTGCGCGTTTCGAAGCGATTTGCGCGATCCTAAGGGGTACACCATGTCGGACGAACAAGTCCTGGCGCGCGGGGCGGAAGCATTCGAAAACGGCTGTACGGAAATGCACATCGTGGGAGGGTTGCATCACAAGCAGCCCTACGAATGGTATCGCGGCATGTTGGAACAATTGACCGCCGCCTACCCTACGATTCACCTCAAGGCGTGGACCCCCGTTGAGGTTGGGTGGTTCGAGTTTCTGACCAAGATGAGCGTTCGTGAAGTCTTAGACGATCTTCGGCAAGCAGGCTTGGGAAGTATGCCGGGTGGAGGCGCCGAAATCTTTCATTCCGAAGTCCGAGACCAGATCTGCGAACACAAGGCCGATTCTCACAAGTGGTTCGAAGTCCACCGCGAGGCGCATCGGTTGGGGTTGCGCAGCAATTGCACCATGCTCTACGGCCACTTAGAGGAAGCGTTTCACCGTGTGGATCACCTCCTGCGCCTACGCGAATTGCAGGACGAGACGGGCGGCTTTCAAACGTTTATCCCGCTGGCATTCCATCCGGAGAATACCGAGCTGGCCAATCTTAAGAAGCCGACAGCGCTGGCCGATCTTCGCAATTTGGCAGTGGCCCGCCTGATGCTCGACAATATTTCGCATATCAAAGCCTACTGGATCATGCTGGGGATTGAAACGGCGCAGGTCGCACTGCACTACGGTGCGGATGATATCGATGGTACGGTGCGCCATGAGTTGATCTACCACGATGCCGGTGCAACCACTCCTGAATTTCTAACCGTGCAGCGCATGCGCGACCTTATCGCAGAAACTGGCCGTGAACCGGTCGAACGCGATACGCTCTACCGTCACATTCATCGCGATCCAAGCGATTACCGCAAATGGACGGTCGGCGCACCAACTGCGACAGTAGGTACCTAGCGGTCCCACCCGTAGCTAGACGCCGTCGTCGAGCCCTATTCTCGGTTTGCACGTGTCTTGAGTTGGCATGCCCTCGTGGTCGCATGGCTAAATAGGGCGTCATCCAACTTCGATTTTCCGTTCGAGGCGCACTGGTCAGGCCCGTGTTTTTCTTTGCCACTAGGTTGGACGCTGGCTGGCAATGATTCATCCGCCCCGCAAAGTCCGCTGGACCGCCAGGGATTGGCAGTGCTCATCAAGTTGCAATCAGCCCAATCTGCAGCCTGCTAAGACACCGGCCCCATGGGCTGGTGCCACGGAAGCATGCAACTCAATAATTGAGTCTAGCCGAAGCGTCTAGTAAGAAATCGTGTTTCAAGATTTTCTTCCACCGAGTAAATGGGCTGCACTAAACGACTAGAATAGTGGGTAGAGAGCTTAAGCACTGTATGTTGTGCTATTGCACCTCGCATCGTCTCCTATTCCGTATCGTCCCACCGGTTCTCCCCTCCCATGCGACGCACCCTCCCCTGTTGCCCATCGGTTACTCTCCCCTTCGTACTGGGCGTGCTATTGGCACTCCCCAGAGCCCTGGTGGGCCAGTCGGTCGATTTTGCCCACCAGATCGTACCCATACTGCAGCAGCACTGTGCCGAATGTCATACGGGGCGTGAGGCCAAGGGCAGCTTTTCGATGAATACGCGCGAACTGCTCGTGGATTCGGGACACGTTACGGTAGGAGTGCCCCTCGAATCGTATTTACTCGAGCTGATCGCTGCAGGCGACGCTGACACTCAGATGCCGCCGCCCGAGAAGCCGCGTCTGACGCGCGACGAACAGCAGGCTTTAAGCGACTGGATCGCTGCCGACTTGCCGTGGGAAGCCGGTTTCAGTTTTGCTCCGATCGCCTATGAGCCGCCGCTGCGCCCGCGACGCCCCGAATTGCCGCCAGCTGTGGCAGGACGAGACCATCCGATCGATCGAATTCTGGATCGCTACCTTCAGGAACAATCGAGTGCACCACTTGCAGTAGTCGACGATGCTGCATTTCTTCGCCGCGCGTCACTGGATTTAGTCGGATTGTTGCCAGAACCCGAGTCTTTGCAGAGGTTCTTGGCCAATACCGATGCAGAGAAACGAGCGAAGGTCGTTCAGCGATTGTTGGCCGACGATATTGCCTACGCGGATCATTGGCTAACGTTTTTTAATGATCTTCTGCGCAACGACTATAGTGGTACCGGATTTATCACGGGCGGCCGTGCTCAGATTAGTGGCTGGCTTTATAGCTCGCTGTTGAACAATCAGCCCTTCGATACGATGGCTCAAGAGTTGATTGCCCCGCCTTCCTCGGAGAGCCGAGGCTATATCGATGGCATTCGTTGGCGCGGGGAGGTAAGCGCAGGGCAGAGTGTCGAAATTCAATTTGCCCAGAGTGTTTCCCAGTCTTTTTTGGGAATCAATTTGAAATGTGCTTCATGCCATGACAGCTTTATCGATCGCTGGACACTAGACGAAGCTTTCGGCCTGGCAGCCATCTATTCGGAACGCCCGTTGGATATTCACCGTTGTGATAAATCGGTTGGTCGCCAAGCCCGAGCGAGTTGGCTGTTCCCTGAGCTTGGTCAGGTCGACCCGTCGGCGGCGCGCGATGAACGGTTGAGCCAATTGGCCGCTTTAATGACCCATCCCGACAATGGACGTTTCACGCGCACGATCGTCAATCGGCTTTGGTACAAGCTGATGGGACGCGGCATCGTTCACCCCTTGGATGCCATGCAGTCGGAGCCCTGGAATGCAGATCTCCTCGACTATTTGGCTGTCTATCTGGCCGACCATGACTACGATCTGAAATCGGTCTTGCAGTTGATTGCAACATCTCAGGCCTACCAATCACAATGCGCTCCACAGTCGACTCCAGTGGCTGGCGAGTATGTCTACCGTGGCCCAGTTGCTCGACGCATGACTGCGGAACAGTTTTTAGATGCCGTGTGGATGATTACCGGGGCAGCGCCGACCCGCATGGATGCCCCCGTACGTCGTAGCCTGCCTGGTGATCCTGCGTCCGACAGCTTGGAATTGCAGGCGCAGTGGATTTGGGGCGATTCGGCTGCTGATGGACAAACGCCTGCAGCAGGGGAGACTCTCTCGCTACGCAAGCAATTTGTCTTGGAGGATAGCATTGCGAAGGGGAATGCGGTGATCACCTGCGACAATGGTTTTACGCTCTTCATCAACGGGCGAAAGGTGGCCACGGGAGACAATTGGACTGAGCCGCAAACGGTCGTCATGGATGCGTGGCTCAAACAGGGAGATAATCAGTTTTTGGTCGTGGCCTCGAACGCTGGAAGCACTCCCAATGCAGCCGGTTTGTTCTTCGAAGCGCGGCTTGTGTTGGGCAATGGGGCCCAAATCGTCATCGCCTCCGATGATACTTGGGAGTATAACCCCACGGTTCCCGCTGCTGGTGAGGGGCCTGGTGAGGGGCCTGGTGAGGGGCCTGTGGAGCGCGGCGGTGGGAAGTGGACCGCAGCGACGGTTGTTCCGGCCAACGCTGCCTGGAGTTCAACACTGGACTTGCCAGCGGGCAGCATGTTGGCACATGCGATGAGCGACAATACGCCGATGGTCCGCGCCTCGCTCATGAAAAATGATTTTCTGATGCGCTCGTTGGGGAGGCCCTTTCGCGAGCAAATTGTTTCGATGCGTCCCACCGAACTGACCACGCTCGAAGCGGTGGACCTGTCCAACGGCTCGTCTCTAGCGGCGGCACTTGCCGTCGGGGCTGAGAAGCTGTCGCAGATGGAGCGTGAACCGTTAACTGTCCACCTGTTTCAGCTTGCGTTGTCGCGCAATCCGACAGTTGTCGAGCATGCCGCAGCACTGGAGTTTTTGAGTGAGCCCCCAACGGTGACTGAAGTTGAGGACTTGCTGTGGGCCGTTCTAATGTTGCCTGAGTTTTTGCTGATTCGCTAACGATACATTCTCCTTTGCCTAGTGGTTGAGTATTCCATGCACCTTGAAATTGATCCCACTGTACCTCCGGCAGTCATTCGTCGCGATTTCCTGGGGAGGCTGTCTGCGGCCGCGATCGCTGCTCTGGCTTCCTCTGCGCCGCGGGCACTCGCTGCAGACCAGGCTCATGCGCTCGAACATCCCACTGCGACGGCAGATACTTGCATCCTGCTGTGGATGGGAGGCGGCATGGCAGCGCCTGATACGTTTGACCCCAAACGCTACGAGGCTTTTCGCGATGGGTTGCCCGTGGCCGACATGCTCAGCACGTTTCCGGCCATTGATACTTCAGTAGATGGTTTGCAGATTTGCCAAGGCTTGGAGCAGATCGCCCAAATCATGGATCGGGGAACGCTATTGCGTTCGGCAGTCCAAGCCGATTTAGGCAGCATTTTGCATTCGCGCCATCAATACCACTGGCACACCGGCTACGTGCCACCGCAAACGGTGGCTTGCCCTCACTTGGGGGCTTGGATGGCAAAGGTTCTTGGGCCCCGGAATCCTGTGATACCAGCGTTTATCAACATCGGCCAACGCTTGGAGGGAGTGGGCGAGAGTGAGGAACTGAAAGCGTTTACGACGGGAGGCTTCTTCGGCAGCGAATTTGGACCAATGAACCTGCCGTTCCCCGCAGACGCGGCGCAATCGGTGCGCCCGCCAGGTGGGATGACCAACGAGCGCTTCGTCAATCGCGACCGGCTCTTCAAGCGTCTCGTCGATCAATCGCCGCAGCGAGAGTATATGAGCGATTATCAGCAAGAGTCGATGCTCCGCGCGCTGGACAATGCAAACCGGCTGCTGAGCTCCAAAGAACGCGCTGCGTTCGATATTAATTTGGAGCCTCCCGAGAGCCAACGTGCCTATGGTACGACTCGCTTTGGGCAAGGCTGTTTACTGGCGAGGCGATTGACCGAAGCGGGAGCCCGCTTTATCGAAGTTACCACCGAATACGTCCCTTTTTTGCACTGGGACACACACGCAAATGGCCATGAAACCGTCGCGCGAATGCACAGCGAAATTGATCAGCCCGTGGCACAACTGATCCGAGATTTAGAGGCTCGCGGATTACTCGACCGCACCCTCGTGATCGTGGCTTCCGAATTTAGTCGCGATGCGCTGATTGAAGGAGTGCCTGGTTCAAACGCCAATGATCAGGCAACCGAAAAAGTGGATATCGTCAAAGAGATGAAGCACTACGGGTTGCATCGTCACTTCACCGGTGGCTCTAGTGTACTGATGTTTGGCGGGGGCATGCGTCGCGGCTTGGTGTACGGCAAGACGGCCGATGAAAGACCCTTGATTGCTATCGAAAACCCTGTCACTATCCCGGATCTGCACGCGACGATTATGACAGCTATGGGAATCAGCCCCGCGACGGGCTTCGATATTGAAGGACGGCCCTTCTACGTTACGAAGGACGCTGGAGGCCGACCTGTTAACGATTTGTTTGCGTAGCAAGAATCGTGTCAGAGCTGGAGTTTGCACACTTCGCCGCAACACTAATTCTTGCTTGAGTTTCCGCGGTCTGGAACGCCTAAGAATTCGGTGCCACCTTGTAGGTCAATGCCATAGCAAGACATTGTGCGAGGGCCGGTTCGTCGATTTCGTCGAGCCGGTCAATCAAGATGGCGCGGTTGCCATCGTAGCTTAGGGTGTCGGGGAATTCTCTGCGGAATCTGGCAACGAGGTTGGTGTGACAGATGAAATAGATTGCCACTTGCCCAGGCTGGGAAGTTGCGTCGATGCGAATTGTGCTTCCCGCCTTCGTCTGTTCTGTTAGATAGCTTGGCTGTCCCCACTTGAGTGTTTCGGTAAGCGGGCCAACACCTTTCGCGTGAGCCATCTCAAAGATTAACGCACGCAGCCTCAACAGCCGTTTGCGAATGTTTGCAGGGTAGCGGTCAAACACTTGTTTGACTTGGGGATTATCAATCTTCATCGCAGCGATCATTCGGTTAAGGACGGCTATCACCTATCCCCGCAGGAAGCGATAGGTTCTCGGTGAGGCTGTGGCGTGATCCGTTGCCACGTGCACTCCAGTAGGCAAGAGGCATTGGTCTATGCTAGCCGCAAGTCCCTGATTGTACTGTAGGACCCCGTCGTGCATCCCTGGCCTACGATCACCTGAGTAAGTTCGAGGAGCCTGCCGTCAGTATGCCAAGGTTCGCCGCGTTGCGGAGAGCTTCGACGTAGCTGCGGCTCCTACCCGATCCTTGGTTCGCGTACTACTTCGCCCACAATCGCACTGGCGAGCAGCAGGTAAAGCATCGTCGTTCAGCATGGTTCGATCGAGTCGTTCAAGATGGGGAGTCCAACTCCATTTCTAAACTGAGGCAGACATGGGGCGCCCGCAGTGAGGGCAGCTCGGAGCGAGTTGCGAGACTGTTCCACCGCAGTCTGGACAATGCCGTAAATTGGAATGGTTCGATGCGTTTCTTCCTTGGCTTTTCTGAACGTAGAGGATGATCGAAATTACGATCACGACCGGTATGGCCAGCATCCCCAAGACCAAGGCCACTACTAGGAGTTCATGAAATCCGATTCCAGACATGGTATGTACATTCAGTTGAGTGGAACTGCCCTGCCCCGAGCGTCGTCCAACGCTTGACGGGCTGTCGAAATAGTAACCCGCTGCGTGAGCAAGGGAAGACTGTTGCTGCTACAAGGCAGTATGGGACGCAACCTCCGCGTTAAAATTCAAATTGCTATTAAATCAACAGCCCGTTGAGCCGTGGCAGTGATACGGCGGAAAATGGACTATTGCGTCAACTCGATTTGATTTTCGGGATGGATGCTTGCATGACATGGACTCAGCCCGTGAGGCGGTGCCTCGGCGGCTTGCAGATTGAGCGACATGTTACTTGACTAGCATAATCGATCCTTGCGCTCGCGGACCTTAAGGCATTGGAAAAAGCCCTTTGGGTTAAACTCGCAAGCTGGTGACGAAATGAATTTTTGGCTTGGCTATTGATTGGCATATAGCGAACCTCAGTGTTGTCTAACGTCATTAGCTCGGCTTCCGAAACCATACGGCAGCAAGTGTCGGTTGCCGTCTTCTTCCGAAACTCGGCAACCATCTTGCAGACGGTATGTGGCACCGTCTTTTCTTGGGGCTCTTAGACTAGGTGCATTACGGTGTAATTGGTCTGTTGAGTGGGGTCTTTGCAAACGGCAATTCGGTAACGAGTTCATCGTGATTCGGCACTTTCTCTCTCTTGGGCTTTACGGATCAATACGTCGAGTCTTCGTCTGTTGTACTGTTGCAGCAGGCAAGGGTAGACGTTGCCCAGGACATTCACTGCCATGTGTGAAAGCAATACCGGCACAGATGCGTGCAGAAGGAATGCCCAGAGGGTTGCTAACAGCATGACTACAAATCCGATCCAGTGCCCAATTTCCGCCTCCGTCATTGCTTGTCGAACGGCCATTAAGGACTTCAGACTCCGGCCGGGAATGGTCTTAAGTTTCGAATTGCAGTTTAGGCCAGCTTTGATGATCAAACTTCGAAGTAGGGTAACTCTGATCAGCCGGTAGAATCTGCTTCTTCGAAGAACGTAGTTCCGGACTTCTCGGTAGTCGATCCACCTCCGAAGCAACGGTTCGGTTATCGCGCCAATGGACCACGAGATAAATAGCAAGAGGAATGTATTGTTGAGTGGGTTTAAGTAATCCATGATTCCATTGTAACGTTGTACCGTACGGAATTCAGTTTGACATCCGAGCTGGCGGGGGCGTTCACGAAGCCGCCGATCCTAATGGGTTGGTAAGCAAGACTGGCACGATTGCTACCGTTCATCGCGCGGTCATCACGGGGGCTCGGTTTGAAGGCACGTGCAAGGTAGACATCGCGGTAACGCTCAGGCAGAAATGCATGCCAGGGCTTCCTTGGGAGAATGAGACACGCATACTTCTATTGCTTCCGACTATTGCTGAAGGTCTGGTGCAGCGGTGTGTGGTTTATGTGCCGTTCTTCTTTCTGCCGTCCTGCACCTGGAGTTGATTGCCCCGTCGTTCAAGCTTGAAAAGACCAATGGCCGATATGAGTTCGCTAAGCTTTGAAAAACCGTAGTTTCGAGGATCGAAATCGGTAGAAGTCCTGTTGATATAGCTCCCCACAGCTGAGAGTGTCGTCCAGCCATCTTCGTCGGATGCCGTGGCAATCGCTGTCCGAAGCAGATTCAGGAGTTTCTGATCGCGTCGTAGCACCATCTCCGGGGTATCCGAGGCAAGGGGCGTAGGTGTTGCGTTAGCGGGTTCCAAAAAAACTTCGGTATAGACGAATTGGTCGCATGCGGAAACGAAGGGCAGAGGAGTCTTTTTCTCGCCAAATCCATAGACTTTGGTACCTGATTCTCGTATCCGTGAGGCGAGACGTGTGAAGTCGCTGTCGCTCGAAACTAGGCAAAATCCGCCAAATCTACTTGTGTAGAGTAGATCCATCGCATCGATAATCATGGCGCTGTCTGTGGCATTCTTTCCAACGGTGTAGCGAAATTGCTGGATCGGTTGAATGGATTGATCTAACAGGACCTTTTTCCACTGGGTTAACCCTGGAGTCGTCCAGTCGCCATAGATCCGTTTAACGCTGGCCACACCGAGCTTCTCGATTGCGGCGAGTAGCCCTTCCACGATCGACATGCTCGTGTTGTCAGCGTCAATCAAAACAGCTAGCGGCGAACGTGAGTCATTGGGTTGGAGCATGAACGCACATTTTGATCTAGAGGTGAATTGCAATTGGAAAGGGGGCTGATTCACCAATTCGAAATGCGCGGCCATGGATCACCCGCGCGCAGTTCTCAGGTTATCCGCCGTCGGAATTTGAAGGACACGGATCTATCGAAACCATTGTTCATAGACGGTGACATGGCAGCCGGGAAATTGGTCTTTCCCTGCGGCGACGTTATCGGGCGTCAACGAAGTCGCATTCGCCTCAATATACCGCAATCCTACACTGCAATCCTAGAGCGCTAGAGAGGATCGGACATCGCAAGGGGACTTCGCTGTCAGCGATGTAGACTTCCAATTCAACGGTGTCACGCTGTGCACCTCTCAGTGGGGAAAGCGATTCGCCTACCAACGGAAGCAGTGAGTCTGGTGTCGCTGCACTGGCTGCCCGATTGCCGCTGCTCTGGGACAGCAGTTCACCGATTCTTGCTTTCAGTCGAGATGGACGCAATGGAAGCGGCAGGGGTATCACGGGAGCTGGGCTGACACCACCCAGCGTTGCTCAATTGCAATGCTTTTTTTCCTGCAGGTTTGTCCACCCGAGAGGTTGACGATTTCCTGCAATCACCGTCGTTATCACGGAATGGTACGCGTCGCCTGACGCATCGACGTGTTGGGTAGCGTTCTATAGCGGCAGAACCGTTCAAGAATTTGGCCAGTTCCGCAGTGTTTTAGGATTGGCGATTTAACCGTCCAAGCCGTTGCGCAGTCTTCGGAAGCGGCTCTTCACTCGTGTGCGCGCAGGGCTTGCTCGGTAGCCGACAATAGTTTTGAGTAATACGACTTGGCGCGATCCAGACGCTCGCGAATTGCGAGGCTGCGAAGGTCGCTTCCCTTGGAAAACTCCTCTTCGATCAAGGCAATAGCATCGAGCTGTTTGCGTACGATTCGTGCACTCTCTTGTGGTGACCACGTGGGTTCACCGTCGACGACGATGTAGACGGGCGTGGTGTGAGCCAACGCTCCGTTTGCACAGCGAGTGCTAAGCGCTAGCCATGTGCTGCGTGAAATGTCGACCTCAACTTCTAGGCTAAGCTCATTGGAGTCGTTGTCGTTTCTGCGCGCTTCGTGCAATACCCCGTCGTTGCCTACCAGTTCAAGCACTTCGGGAAGCCCAACTTTTTCATGCCCCCAAGCGCGGGCATGCACTTTTACCGAGCTCTTGCCATCCGCTTTGATTTCGGACCCGGGCAACTGACCATTGACCGTAAACTCCAGTGCTGGCCCGTTGCTGACAAACGTATTCCCGGCCTCCAGACCGGCGAACCAACGGTCGAGGTCGAGAGTGTCCCCAGTGTGGACAAAGGTTCGTACTTCACCCAGCGTCGATCCCCACGGCACGTCGCTTCCAGCTGCCGCGCCTAAGCGAAATCCAAGATTCAGGTAGTCGTAGTAATCCAGCGTGTTGATGCGGCTGAACTGCAGCAGCTCCACGAAGTCAATGCCTTCAGTGGTAACGTACCAGGGGAAGCCTCGTGGCAAATCGCAGCCGTTCCACGAAAAGTGCGCGAAGCCCACGACGGCATCCGGTTGGTCATGCAGTCGCTTGAATGCTAGGTCGTAAAGGTCATAGGTTGCCACATCTCGAGCCATGGCGGATGTGTTCAAATGATATGCCCGAATGTGCTACGAGGCTCTTCCTGCCCGCTTACTAGGCAGTAGGCTCCACGGACCTCGCGAAACTTCTTGCCAAATCCGAGTTGCTTAAAATCGGTGCCGCGGTGGTGTCCCATCTCAAGGACATTCACGACATGCAAATCCTCGGCCTCGGCATAGCGCAACAGAAAATCGCGGTGCGCCTTCTTCGTCGTTGGATGATGGACATGTACGTCGCCGGAAAACCAGCCCCGCTTGGGCAAGTCAACCCAACGGTCCAGCTTCAGCGTGTGTTCCTGATCCTGGGTTGCTACCGTGAAGCTCTCCGTGATGGGGATGTACTCCATGCCCCGCGCGACTGAGATTTGGTAGCGCCCCGGTTCGAGTTTGATTGAAAAACTTGGCTGGGTCTGGTAAACCACAGGCTCGTGCCAGAACGGTAGCGAAGGAAGCTCCTCGTAGACAAAGCTGCGGTCTTGGTTGTCCCCAATGCCCAGGGTCTTCCTGGCTGGACCGATCCAGTCTGGATTGTCCGCTTCATATTCAATGCCATGATAGAATTCATGGGTCTGACTCACTTGTTGCATGATGCGGCCATCCGGTGGAAGTCGTACCGAATTGTCCTCCAGATCACGGATGCAAACCATGGCCGGCACGGGCTTGCCCGATGGAACATCCCACAGGTTGAACTGAATTCGGGCCCGTGGTTCAGCGGCGTACGTAGTTTGCTCGAGGGCGGGACTCATCGTGGCCCAGATCGTCAGAATGCTGGCCACTAGCCCAAGTCGATTTCGTGAAGCCATTGGCTCGCCTTACTAGAATGTGGGGAACCGCCCAAGGGATTGGTCGAAGAGGGACGCGATTGCCAGATTGGTTTCTGGTTGGTTGCTATTATCCATGGTTGTGTTCTAGCAGCATGACCAATGGCAACATTCGTCTGTTGATTTAAGCGAACTTCTGCGGTTGGCCCTGCGGCAAAATATCGAATCCAAAAAGGAAAATGAGAACGGTTGGTGCCCTTATGGCGGCTTGCGGGATTGCCTGGTTTCCACAGACCGTCCCCTGCCCTGTCTCCTGACGCTGGCCACTACTGCATATCGCACTGGATGCACCTCAGACGGTGAAGAATGAAGAGCTGTGCCATCATCGCGGCATGCTTGCCGTCTTGCCGACCAACGGCGTCCTTCTTTTGGGGACCCTTTTCAAGAAACTTAGCGAGGGCGGTAGGTTGACTGGCTGTGTGGTATTCGTTGGCTACGGAACAGGCTCGAAGGGGATGGCATTCTTCGAGAGTTGGTCCTCTGGACCATTGCCATCAAATCCAAATACAACTTTCCACTCTCGGTCAAACCGCTGAAGTACGTAACCAATGGCTTTCAATTGTCCATTCCGACGATCAAGTTCACGAAATACTAAAATAGCCTGTGTTGGATCGAGTTTTGGATAACGTTTAAAAATCGGCAGCAGTGTCGATTCGGGAAGCATCGTCCAGAATAGTTTTGATTTTTCCGGAAACGAACGCTCACCTTCATCGGATGTGTTCGCGATTATTCGTTCAAGGTAAGGAATCAAGGGAGAATCCGCCTCCTCGAATATCGCATCAGTCGCCACGAATTCCGCCAGCGGTCTGTGTTTCTTGCCAAGCATCACTGCTTCAATCTCGACGATGGTGGGTTTTATCGCAGCGCGGGTAGCATCATCTCTCGCAATGTCTTGCGCTTGGGTGCCAGTTGCTGCGAAGACGATCGCTACATTGGCGAAGACGGCTAACACTAGTAATCTTGGGGACACAGTCATTTCTCGCAACAGTCTCACTTTCAATCGAATCATGGCGGCAATCACGGACTCAACGGATTGGATGAACTCGGAAGTTGGACAGCAGCACGAACTTTCGTGCACCGCCATCGTTTGTCACGCAGAAATGGAGCGTAACCAACCCGACTGACGCTCTTGTTGAGTGTATCCGCCAAAGAAGGCCACAGCAACAGTTTTCGCAAGTGATCTGGTTCGAGAGGACTCAGCGAATTCGTAGATGAGTGCAATGGGTACGTTAGCCACGATCGATTATTGCCACGTCCTGTGCGTAGGCGAGAGAGCAGAGGAACAAGATGTCAACGATCGAGTTGATCGCCAGTGTTGTTTTACGCATGTCTTGTCTCTGAAGTAGAACGTCTGGAATCGCACGCTCGACAGGCGTGATTTTCGATTGAAAGAATTTGCGTTCGGAGCCTGCGAGGTTGTCACAATTTTATCGTAACCATTGACTTCACACTCCACCTCGTTGCCGTCTTGCAGTCGCAAATGTAGCAAATCCACGCAGCAGGCACCTCGGAGACCGACTCGGCTAGTGTCGTGCTGAATCCATCATTGAATGGAAATAGGATGGAAGTGGAGTGAGCAGCGGAAGTGTGGACATCGCTTGCCCCGCGGACTTACTGCAGCCTTAGCCGCCAACCGAGTGCGAGTTTCGTCGAGAGAGTCCGTATGCGATTGCGCCGCCACCCAGCCCTAGCAGAATGGGGATCAAGTCCCGGACGATCAATGCGAAGCTTTTCACCTCGGGTTGCCTATGTAGGGCCTTTATGGTGATGCCTCGCGCTTGCGCCGAGGCGAGTGACATGCTCCCAATTCTCTCAGGTCGTCCATCGCTGCCTCGAACTATGTATCTAACGTGCCGACGGTCGTTGGTGAGTCGATAATCGGACGAACCAGGCTCGCCCATTGGTGCCAGTGCATCATGGAGTAGGTGGGGGGCGAGCCAATCCGCGATGTCGCTGCTGATTGGTGGGGAACCATTTCTCCGAAGTCGAGTTTCAGAATCGAGATAGCGGGCGAATATTGAAACCACTAAGAAACCGATCCAGAACGCGCGTGTCGGCCATTTGCAGCCAATCGCACACGCGATGGCTACCAGTAGGCATAATCCGAATCCAACAGACACCAGGTAGGCCGACTGTGCAGACGGAAACTGCAGCAGCGTGAGTAATACAGCGATTGCTGCTATGCAGAGTGCAAGTGTTCGGATTGAATAGCTCATGAGTGCCTATCGCAAGCATTTAGACCGACCAATGGTGGGCAACGACGATCGCATGCCAGATTGTTTGGCGGGTCGAGCGTCATTGAAACTATTGTCCACTGCTCTGTGATCTCTGATTTGGGATTCAAATTGACCGGAGACACACGACTTCTGCTCTCCCTTACTCCGGATCGCTGTGGGCATACCTGCAACGTGCGGGCCAGTTCGCTATCGTAACCCGCCGCGTGACGGGCTGTTGAAATCGTAACCCGCCGCGTGAGCAAGGAAAGATAACCTCTGCTACAAGGCAATTAAGGATGCTACCTCCGTATTAAAATTCAAATTGCGATTAAATCAACAGCCCGGTAAGCAAGGCGAGGTGGTCGCTGCTACAGAACAATTGAGGACTCAGCCTCTGCATCAAAACCTAATATAGTTCTTAAATCGACAAGCCGTCTATCGCCTCGGCAAGTCTACTAGACGGTGAATGCCAGTTGCAACTGTTTCGAGGATAGCAGCCGGGGAGGTGAACGCAGTGAATTTTCAGGTTGAGATAGGCTGCATTTGCGGGCGGAGCACGCAGAGGCCAGGGAAGCCTCGGAGAGTCGCTGCCTTTGTGCAAGCGGCGCTGTACGGGGCGTGGATGCATTCACGAGTTGAGCCTCATGTTCGACAATCACCACCTCATGAATACCCCGCACCGGACCGAACCGTCGATTGCGACATGCTAGCAAATTAATGCGGCTCAAACGCGGGGGAAATGGGCTCCACTTCCCTGATCTGGTATCGCTGCCCGGTAACGTCAAGTGAAGTGAACGAAGAGCAGCCATCGACCCCGATGGTGTTCACCGTGTATGCTTGATGGCTTTCAACGATGTCCATAGCCTATAAATTCCGTTACAACATGAACTCTACAAAAAAAGCAATCTTCGCCAGTGTTCTTCTTGCCTGTCTGTTCAATGGCCGCCAAGCGGATGCTCAGCCGAGGGGTGTGAGCGGAATTGTGATCGAGAAGTACGCGCCGCAGAGTGGATCGTTTCCGGCGTGCACGCATATAGACCACAGTGGCAAGGTCGAGATCGTGACCAGCGGTGACCGGCTGTTTTATCGGGCCGATTCGAAGTCACCGTTTCGACAGTCGCCCATCAGTGTCTTGGCCGACGCCCACGCCGTCGTCTTCAACCCCATCGAGAAACGCTTCTACGCAACCGATACCGGGAACCATCGGCTGATCACATTTGCCGATCCGGCGAGCGACCAATGGGACGACTTTGCGACATCACTGGCTGGTGTCAAGCTGCAACGTCCGCATGATATCGTGTGCGACGCTGCGACGGGGTGGATGTATGCGCTCAATCCGAACAGTGGCCAAGTGTTTCGGTTTATGGGATCTGGCAGCAGCGTTTCGGTCTTGGATCTTTCCAAGCATTTGGGGTATTCCCGCGCGCTGACGATATCTGACGGGACGCTGTACGTGGTCGGTTCCAGTCATGGTGTGGTGGTCGAAGTAACCGACTTCGAAAAGCAAGAGTTCGAGATCCACAGCAGCTTCGGAAAAAAAACGAACGCCGTCGCAGGCAGCTGGCAGGGAACCGGTCTGGTGCCCAACGACGTCGACTTCTATCAGGGATACTGGTACGCGACCAGCTATTTCTGCCCAACCTACGCGGGGGAACACAACTGCGACGAACACAAATTCATTCGCTTCAAAACCTGGCGTGATTTCAAGGATGGGACATGGGAGGACCTTAGTCATTTACTCCCCGGTAAAGTGGTCCCTTACTTCCTAACACCGCATTCCAAGGGGCTGGACATCGGCGTCTTCAGCCACGAGACACGCGGCGCCTCGGCCTGCATCTACCGCCTGACCACAGCTACTACTGAGCAGTAGGGCATGGCCTCCCGACATCGTCGAGTGAGCCACCACCGTTCGCTAGCCTGAGAATCATCCGCTCGACCTTCTGCGCAAGCGGATCGAATTGCGGCGGACGGCAGCTGGACGCCGCTCGACAGCGGGCGCGTGTAGAAAGATTTATGTACTCGTATTGCGACTACAACAAAGACAGACACCGAGAAGAATGCTGCAGCGGGAGTTGGATACAGAGTTGCGGGCGACGAGTGAGCATCATCGTTCCGCACTAATGTTCCTGACTTGAGGAATGCTGGCCATGCCCGGTTACCAGTTCGATTTGATAGAAAATTGGTCTGGCTCAGAGTGCATGCCATGGTTATGCAACAATCTGGTTATGCAACAATCTTTGGACGGCAGACCCGGGGATAGGCGAGAGCAAAGCCCATCGCGTTGTAGCGCGTAAGGTGTACGGGGGCTCGTCCCAAGGCCTTTGCATTTTTGTGGATAAGGTAAGTTCCGAGGTAGCAGTCTCGCAATGATTGATTTTCGGAATCCGCACCAAGCCAAAGCAAGTCGAGCACAAGGTTGAATGGTCCGAACATCCACATGAGCATTCGAGCGGTCATCGTAAGCAGAGATGGCGGGCCGCCTTTGGCGGAGACAAGCCTGACGCCCATTAGGCGATAACCAATGGTCCCGAAGTTCGAACGTTTGACTGGTCCGAGATAGAGCCAAATTGAAATCAAGTAACAAATCCAAAACAAGCCGCTAGGATCACTCTGGACAATCCCCAGGAGCATCAAGGCTAAGAAGGGGCTCCATACCGCTACACCTACGAGGGCGAGCGTGACGGAATCAACAACGAGGATGACTAATCTCTTGCCGATGCCAACGTAGTCACTCGGATCATAGAAGTCAGCATCCCCCAGAGAGTTGTCGACCAATTTATCGCTCCTGCGTAATCGAGCTTGCTAGAGGAGTTGTGGTGGAGATAACGCCATTCTTTCCGCGATTTTTCAGAGCAGCGAGCCAACCGTCGTTTAACCATGCGGGCAACAAGCAACGCACGATAACCGAGGACTCCGGCTACAACGGCGATGGCATGTCGTCACCGGTGTCGCATCTTCCCAAAAAGTCCAGCCTTTGGTTGGGGCAGAGCGTTCGCTGGTAGGTTCGTAGGGATTTTACATCAAGGGATTGACCGACAGTGCTGCAGGGTATGGGCGGTATGGACGCGAGCATGGGTTCAATATTGTATCAAACATTTCAGTCGAGTAACGCAGGCGAGCACCTCGTCGCCGGGATGGATATGCAAGCAAGTTAGACGGGCTGGTCATCTAAGGTGCATCCGCAGGGGCCCGCTACATTTTTTCGATTCGGCGAACCCGGAATGGAAATCGGCAGTACCATCGATTGTACAGATCCAATAGGAAGCATTGAAGTCTTTCGTTGAGTTGCTGAGCGATTTCTGGCTGGTCGAGCGTGTCGTTGGGCAAAGACGATATTGCGGGCGTAATATCCTGTGCACTGCGGGCTGTCAGCGACGCGAGGGAATTTCCCGTTGCAGGACCCTGTGCGGCGACGTGACCACACAAGGATACAACCGACGCGAAGATGAAAGTTTGAGCAAATGTGTGCAACCAGGATGAGGCCAAGTAAACGGTCGAATGATCTTTCTATTGGGGGCGCTCATTCGACGGAACGACGGGAATCATACGGTCGCGGCCAAGTGATTCACCATCAGGAAACTCGCGAATCGTAACTCGCGTGCAATTTGGTGTTAGTCCTCTTCTTGGGGGTGGAGTCGACGCCAACGCATCGCAAACAAGACCGAGCCGATTACGACCGCCAGCAGCGCACCAAACATAGCACCCCAGATTGAACCACCAACCCAAGCGTAACGCAACATTGGATTGAAATGGTCAGGGACACCTATGAATGCTTTGCGATAGAATTCAGGACTCAGCGTCGCAAGGCCCATAGCGACGAGACCACCGACTGCCCAGCAGCCATAAATGGCCACCGCAATCACGAACATGTGGCGGGCCGCAAATCTAAATGAGCAACGTGCGTGGGATACGAGCCCGACAACTAATGTGAAGACTACGGAAAACATGATCCCGTAAATTAGGCCCTCGAATATCCCTTGGGCGATGCTTGCACGCCAGATGTCTTCAACATCGTGCCATCGCATGATATTACGAAAGTAGAGCGGACTTACCGCACCATTAATAGCATTTGTAGATGCACCGATGACCGCGCCACCAACGCTCGCTGTCGCGGCGATTAATAGCAATGCAACGGGATTCGTGTTTTCAGATTGTGGTTTAGCTACACTCATAGGTAGAAGCGGTCCTGCGGAATAACGGTACCGTTCAGCCGATGCGACGGATGATCATCCATTTGAAAACGCCCTCAGTTAGTAGGATAGCCGGATTCGCCCCGACAAATTCTATCACACGAACACTCGATAATTCGCCTGTGAATGCGCGGGCGAACATAGCGAGTCGTAAAACGTCGCCGTGGATGACGGGCGTGCCGACATGAGCTCAGCGTTCACCTGCGAATTTAAGTGTTTCGTGAAGCGACGCTTGCGCAGTCAATAGTCGTTGTTGATCGGATTGTTCGACTCTAATTTCGGCGACCGCGGTTGGGGCGTCGCTGGTGCAGCCAAGACACGAAAAAATCATGAAGACGCTGAAAGACGTTTTTATGGGTAAACGCAATCTCAGTTGGGGAACGCTGGCGGTAACGGCGGTTCCGGGGTTGGACCGGACAGCAAAGAGAACCTGGTAGAGGGAGCTCCCGTTCAGCAACTTGTTCCAAACGCGAGCGGTACCATGCGAATCCGCAGCATGGCGAAATCCGCCCAGCGGACTAAGGTCCCGTATCATGCGCATCTTCGATCGTCAGTGTCGCGGCGAGTCGCGTTGTACGAACCTGCGAACGTGTAGCCTCCTAGGCAATACGCGTTCACGCCAAGACCGCGAGTAGGGCTTGCTCGAAAGGTGCGACGATCAAGGCAACTTGCTCGTGACTGCAGAAGTCAATCCTACGCGTCTTCTACCCGGTGGAACGATATTGAACTCGCCAGCTCAAGCTGGAGGAAAACCACGCGAAGACTTCCGTCCGCTGTACTGATGGATTGGAATTTCTCGGATACCAGTTCACTGGTTGCGGCGATCAAAGGCGGGGCAATTGGCTTGATCAGTCTATCGGAGTCTGGAGGAAGCTTGCTCCTCAGAGATGTTGGCGCCTAGTGCGGCCCCGCATGCTAGGTGTCGTGGGGGGAGGCTTGGGTAAGCGGGCTCCTTTCCCGAACGAATTGTTCGTTCGATTTCTGCGGTGAATCTATTCGAGGATATAACTTGGAATGCACACGTTTGAACCTATCAGATTTCGTCCGAAATGATTTGTGCCCCACAGGAGTCGCAGCGGTTGTCAGAATGCAGCATCTGGCCGCAATTGCCACAAGCCCAGATGGTTTCTTCATTAGCTCCCGTAATCGCCCCTTCGAATTCACATCCAGCTATTTTCTTTTGCAAACGCAAATGTTCTGCAAGGCATCTAAGTAGCAGCCAATTCAAGAATGCGCCAACCATTGCAAAGCCTGATGCGACAAGGCCCCACAACGGAAATATCACCACTAGCCCGAGAGCAATGATCGAGCCAAGAACAAAAAATGCAATGGCCACCATGTCGACAAGGGTTTCCAGTCCGGTCGCTCGCCGTAGTCGCCGTTTTTCGATTCTCTGTGCGGTTAGTGTCACGTCGAATCTCCAAGGACGAACGTTGGGCATGACCACGGTCGCCGCGGATGATCAGCCAGCGGTGAGTCGGCGACTACGGTCGATGGCGTGGTCCGCCAGATCTCGTTCTTCAATTTGCAAAGTAAGCGATGTATGCAATGCCTGATTTGTAATATACCCGAAGCTGGGCACCGTTGGGTGCTGGAGCATTGCTAAACGACTGCGCGGGATCAACGACACCTAAATGTTTGGTTCTTCGGGAATTTTAGGGGTTGAGTTGTAGCTTTCCACAGTAGAAGAGGATGCAGGTGCGGTAGTTTGCAAAGTTGCGGAAGCCGCGAGCGGCCGACTTGATGGATTGGATTCGGCTGTTGAAACCCTCTGTGGTGGCGTTGGTAACGCGGTGGCGAAAATAGCTTAGCAAACCGGCCAGATGACGCTTTAGAGTCGCAGCAACTCTCTTGACTGGATCTAATTGACTTCGGCGTGCCCATCCAAACCAGCGATCAAAGAACTTTTTAGCATTGCCAGCGTAGGTGTAGTCCCAGAACCAACGAAAGTGCTCTTTGATGGCCCTTGCCCTGGACGTCCTCAGGTCTTGCTCTTGCAATAAGGCTAGGCGTGCGTGGCGATCTTCGTCTAGGTTCTCTGCGTTGTAAAGCCAGAGTTGCCTGCTG
The DNA here is from genome assembly GCF_007752135.1 of Aureliella helgolandensis. Lineage (GTDB taxonomy): Bacteria > Planctomycetota > Planctomycetia > Pirellulales > Pirellulaceae > Aureliella > Aureliella helgolandensis. The sequence continues at coordinate 656,451 of NZ_CP036298.1, forward strand.
CCTGTGAGGGGTTCGTCCCCTTCCTTCTTCAAGGCTCTATGTTCGCTTCGCCGCACTTTGTCAACAGCCTCGCCGAGATACTTGGCAACGTGGAATTTATCGTGCACAATCTCCGCGTTGGGAGCGTTCTTGTCGGCGCTGGTCATAAACGCCGCCCACATGTCCATCGAAACCGATGCAATTTTGCTGCGTTGCGATTGAGTCAATGTTTTCCAAAGCGAATCGGCTGCTGTGGTAGTCCTTTCAGGCACCACTTCGAGAACGCGCCGGTCATCACTGTCGGTCATCACTGACACATGGTTGTGCCCTTTACCAAAACTCTTTTCATCCAGCCCAACGTGCTTAATGTCGTCCAGTTTGCGTCGACTGAGGCCTCGGTCTACGGCACGCTTTATGATCGTATGCACGGCATCCCAGCTAAGCCCCAGCAAGCAGGACGCGCGACTAAGATTGGTACACGCCTGGAGAACTTCGACAGCGAACGCTTCGAGCAAAAGAGTAAATCGCGAATGCTTGCCCGACCAAGGGACCGCGATGGTCTTCACGCCACACTTTGCGCAGCGAGAACGAGGCACGCGTGCCCGCAACTCTGTCTTGAACTGCAGCGTGTCTAATTGCCTCCATGTCCATTCAGGAGCAGGGCAAGCAGCCTCGCAATCCGGACAAGTTAGACTGCCCCCCCCCACGTGAGAAAGCCGAATCGCACCCTGATTGCCAAGCAAGTCTAAGTCCACGTCTTCCACCCGCCATGAATCATCAAGGCCCAATAATGCGCTATAGGGTTCGTTGAGATCTTTCATCCCAACAGAATTACCCAAAACCCATCAATTTTCGATCTGCCACTCAAAGTCCCGAAGAAGCCCATTTGTAAACGCCTGTTGCCGGACTCCGGTGCACGGCATGGTGCCAGCATATAGCAGTGCATTGACGATTCATGAGCGAATGGCCGTACGGTTGACCCATTTTTCAAGTGTCAGGCAATCCAACTCGTCCCAGTCGTAGTACAGCGGCGGCACACCACCAGATTGCCGCAGTAGCTGAAGGAACTGGAGTATCGTTTCGCATTGTTTTGAATCATAGCCCCCGCTAAATGTGTCGCTCTCCCACCAAGCCCCATTGCGGTTTTGTAGCTGTGACCGCTGTGGCTCTGCGCGTTTGAAGAAGTACATGAACGAATCAAGCACTTCACAAGCATCTTCATGCAACAACGAGGCCGACAGGAAGCCCGGCAAATGATAGTTCCACATGTGTGGTGGATCGAATGAGCTGAAACCATTTGCAGGCGAGATGTCATAAAAACGGAAGTAGCAATCTATTGGAACGTCCGTCCATCGAATATTCGCAAACGGTGCGTAATTAGTGTCTGTCCGGAAATTGCCTTGCTGGAGGATTTCACGCAGTCAGATGCTATCAGACAATCAGGAAGAGTTGCCTTCGCTTCGCATTCATTGCCGCTAGGTGAAGTCAAATCCAGCCGTTTTGACCGACTTTGCGCCGCTGGCGCGGACCGGTAGCCAGCTGGCTAATTCAAAAGTGACGAACCTCAGTCACATGCCCTAAGCCGCTTTGCGTTTGCACTGCGCTGCCGATGCATTGGGGCGTTGTTTAGAAAGCAGTAGCTTTCCAAGCGTGTGTATATTGCGACCTAGAATCGCTAATCCCAAATAGCGTTCAAAGCCGAGTTCAGTCCGGTCGCGACAACGCTTCAAACCATTGCCCCGCTGTAACACTCCGATCGCTGCCTCGATGCCTGAGTGGTGTAGTCGGGTTCGGTGAAATTTAACACTTTCGTTCTTAATCCGCTGTGCGTATTCACCAGGAGCCCGCGGTAGTACGCATACATCTTCGATTATCTGCTGCAGATTTGATTCATTTTCCGCTGAATAGAAACCTCGGTCAAAAGACGCGGTGTGAATCTCGCCTGCGTGCTTCTTCTGAGCCAACTTCGTTTGTTCCACCACGACATCCTGGTCACGCACGTCGCGAGCCATCAAGTGATAGTGACTAATGAAACCAGCACCATCCTCGTAAACCAAAGCCAATCGACCATATTGATTGGGTTGTCCGGCTTTGCCGCGACGGTAAAGCTGCGTGTGTGTTTCGAACAAGCTGAACAGCTTGTCGCAATTGGGGACTGACTCACCCAATAGGACACGCCGACGCGCCGTATCGCAAACCTGCTCGGTCAGTCCTGTCCAATGTTCGATTGTTGTGATTAGCGACAGAGTTACTGTGGACGCACCGAGAGATTTCGCCTCATTCGTCAGTGATTTCGCTCGCTCGAGCAAAAGTGCTACGCGTTGCAGCAGGTCGCGATAACGCGATTCCAAGGCTTCCTTTTTGCGTGAGCTCTTGCTGGCAGCAATCCGTCCTATCTGCTGCTTTAAGCTCTTGATCTTCTTGACTAGATGCCCCACTTGTCTCCATCCTGTGGTCTCAAGCTGTTGCGCCAACTCAACACAGAACGGAATGAACTTGCGAACACCGTCGTAGATCAAACTGCTCTCTGTCGGATAGTGAATGTTAGTTTCAATAACAAATGAATCAGCCCGAACTGTGGAACTGGCATCGGGAGCAATGCTCTGGCCAGCGGTGACGATAGCTTGGTTGATCTTACTAATCGTCTCAGGTTTGAGCAGACAGATGGTATCGCGTATGCGTCTGAAAGTGAAACCGTCGGTGTCTTGCCAGTCGCCGATTCCCATGATTCCGCGGAGACGCCGATGATTCTCGACTTGATCCTGTAGTTTGTCGTAATCAAGATTACATCCAAGTCTGACTGCTGCAAGCACAACAACATGCCAATCGTCTATGCCTGGCCTTCCAACATCCCGTCGAGAGTCTTGGTTTAGATCCGCAGCGACAGCCTGAACGACTTTCGTTCTCAACTTGGCATTGGTATAAAGATATTGAAGCCCGAGCAAGACGGGCACGATTTCATCGCGAGATTCCAAGTTGAGTTCAACTTGTGCGATAGGGCTGCAATCGAAGCGTTGCTGTTTTTGATATGGCTTGCGAACCACTTCTACTCCTCGAAGATTAAGCGTTTGGACCTGTTTTAGTCAACAAATTCAACGCTCGAACTCGCTCGCGGGTTCGTTCTTCGGGGAGCTTTTTTGAAAATTAGCCAATAATTTACAGACGCTTTCAATTTCCGGACGGACACTAATTATCAACACCAATAGGGTCCATGCCCATCATTTCAGGATAGGGTGGAACCGGGTTAACGGGAAAATTTTGACGCAGATCAGTAGCAAGTGACTGGATCGTAGTCATGAGTAGTCGAATGCGATAACGGTAAACATCACGGGGAACGGACCAAAGACTCTCCACTTCAATAACCGCGCAAGCCGTTCTCCCGTGCATGTCATGGTTCCCCGCCCCTTCTTCGCGTCTTCATCCAGGTGGAAATCGTCTGTGGACCGTAGACGCGCGTTCTGGAATAGGCCCAGTCGTAATCATCTGGAAGCACGACGCTGCGCCTTCGGTTGCCCGAAGGATACCAGAAGTCGCCATCCGGTTCACGCACTCCGCACGAAAGTGTGGCAAGTTGAAGATCGATATTTGCAGGGTCAGGAACTACGGAAAACTGCCCAGGGGTATCGCAGCATCCATCGGGAGCGTCAAGGAACGGCAGTCGAAAATGCAGTTTCATCGACCGACCCAAAGCGACGGTCACGCTCTCTATTCCAATTCCATCCGATGTGACGCATTCACCGTTCGTGTGTTGGGCAACTGCGTCAGCAAAGAGATCGTCGGTGGTTCGGACGAAGCTATCGTCGGATTGAAAGTCGTCAATCAATGCATAGTTCCAACGTCCGCACGCATCGACGGATTTGAAGCGGTGCAGCCGATCATTGATCGACCGGAAAACAAGGTCAAAGTTTTGGTTGAACGCTGGCTCTCCAGTGTCAGTCGGGGAACGACTCGATTCAGCCAGCCCGAGGAATTGACTCAACGCAAGGCAAACCGGCTGACCGAGGGCTTGGCTGCAAGCGGTTGTTCGGCGATTGTACACGTGCAAGCTTCGTTTGCGATTCGAGGTTGATCAAAACGAGGGCAAGTCGATTCCCAATGCGTTGAGAATGAAGCCAATCAACAGAATGAGAATAATGGCCGCTGCCAACAAGAGAAAATACTGGAACACAATTGCCGCCAAGCCAATCGTAACGGCTGAGGCCGACATTCTAGTGTCTTCGTGGCGAGTAAAGCCAACGACACCAAGGCACATCCCAAGTAACCCGATGCCAATTGTCGTTAGAGGATACCAGCGTCGAATACTAGGCGTTTTGTCGTCCTTTGGTTTTGCTACAAACTCTTGCCCCTTCGCTTTTGCCACAAGTTGATCTTTGATGTTTACCGCTACATCGACTGCTACCGCATCGATGGTCTTGGTTGGCGGAGAGATGGAGTCCACTATCCAAGGCGATATGACCGCAGCGACCAAGGCAATGAATCCAATGGTCAGCCCGGACGTCGACCAAGATGCCGATCTACTTGCAACTGGGGGGGGCCCTTCTGTCATGAGGCGTGCCTTTGCGACGAACACTAAAGATTACCGAGCCGACGAGCGACGTCACTCACGATCGATGTCCTAAAGATGCTGATTAGACAGATTCAGCTACAATCTGTCAAAGATATTCTAGTCGATTAGATTCTCAAAGCCAAACGCTCGGACAAACCAGCGTCGCGTGCAGCGGATTGTTGTCCGACGAGTTTCGGGATTAGTGGATCGACGTCACGGCTTTCTGTTTCAGATACTGTCGATGAATCAGTTGGGTGAATGCAGTAAAGGCGCGCGTACCTTGGGTCGCTAGGAAACGCATCGTCGTCCCAAAGGTGACACTCTAGCATGCCGATTATTCCATCGTCGATGAACAAAATGAATCCGCATCCATACTCTAGTTCCTCTACCGTCTGCACAAACGTCGCCGATGACGATTCGTCTTCGCGGCTGGAGTCGGGAAATGCCGTCACCCACGGCAAAAGTAGTAAAGAAGCCAATCCCAGTGTGCTCGCGACTAGAAACGCCTATGCTGCTGAATTGTCCGCGCAACGTTTCCAGTACCGGGTGCTCGCCAGCAAGAAGCGTTTGAATGACTTGGCGTTCGATCGGTTCAAGTACAAGCATTGGCTTAGTCGGATAACGGCACGCGTCACTGGGAACGCGCGAATAGGTTTCTAACGGAAAAATCGCTCAATTCGCGTACTCCGGTGGACGCGATGGTTGCCCGCCATCGCCACGCCGGATCGCGTCTGGGTTTTGGTGGATTTCAAATGCGTATTGAGCCCATCTCTGTACGGGCTGTTGAAATAAATAGTAACCCACCGCGTGAGCAAGGAAAGATAACCTCCGCTACAAGTCCATTAAGGATGCTACCTCCGCAATAAAATTCAAATTGCGATTAAATCAACAGCCCGTGTAGCTCGGGAATGCTCCCTTCCGCAATTGGAGTCAACGTCTTTAACACCACATTTTCGGGATGGTCCCCAGAAGCCAATGCATTCATGGATGGATGCGAGGATCGTCAGGTGGACCAACCATCCGCGGTTGATAGTCTTTAAACGTTTCGTCCCGTAAGAAAATTATGTCGAGGAGTCGTGGTAGCGGCGACAATGAGATTGCCAGGCTGTCTTTACTCGCGATTTCAATGTTGTGAGGGGAAACGAATCCGACACCCTCGTTTGAAGGCAGTTCAAAAACCGGCTGATAATTGACGAGCCGCATTTTGTGCTTAATCGAACCCTTGATTGGCGTCCCTATGCCGACCTCTTCGACAATATACGTGTGGGCGGGTAGAGAATGCTGGCCGAATCCAACTCCGCAAATTTCATCAACATGAGGTGTGGCACGTTCCCATCGTTCTTTCGAAGTCCAAACTTCTTGATGGAACGAAACATTGCCGAAATACGTTCCGATCATTTTGTCTTGTTGAGTTGCGTTGATGACATACGCACTAACCATGCCATCTTCGGCCGAGCGCCAATCAACGTAAATTGAGAGTTTCTGCGAGGCAACAACGATATCCTTTGGCAGGTCCGTCACCGGCCTCGGTGCCCAACGGTCAGCTTCAGCAGTGGCACCGCAAAGTAACAAGAGGGAGAGAAAACAAATTCGCATCGAGTTTTTGTTTTGAGTTAGCGTGAAACAACGCACCAACGATGACCGCGTACAAGTCGTAGCGACGCCGTCAAACTCTGAAACGGATTCTTCGGTCGGATAATGCCGGGGATAACCCAGTCCGAACAGGAGATTAAACGGTGAGTAAAGACGATGTTGAGGACTTGGGTGCATCCCATGGTTATCCGCGTTCTGCAAGAATCGAACGGTGAAATCCAGGATCCATACGGCAGCTTAGGATCGCATAGACCATCGCCACGGAAGACTCGATACGGTAGTAAATCGCAAACGGAAAAGCCTTGGCGAATTTACATAGCACCCCATATTGAATGGCGTGAATGCCTGCTTCCCGTTCAAGATCGGCCAAATCGGTTTCAAGCGAGTCAAGAAAGTGGTCACCCCACCCCGCACTTTTGTCGTTGAAATAAGCAGCAGCCGAAACGAGGTCATGGACGCTTCAGGTCGAAGATTGACGTTCATTTACCCTCCGTCTAACCTCGCTCATCGCTTCACTAAGCGGCAATGACGGTTCAAGGGGCGGATTGTTCAGGCGGTCGGCTAGCACCTGCCCGTGCCAGTGGGGTGGCGTGTATGTACTGACGTCTCGCTCGATCGACAACCAAAGCAGTTCAAACGCAATACGTTTGTCTTCTTGGGATAGGCTAGCAATCATTGATTCGACGGTCATCGCTCTTCCTCCACACCTATTTTATCACTGGAGTTGGCCGTGTCGCAACAGAGCTACTATCGAAGCAATTGCAGTCGGAGAGCCGGCATCACCCTTGATTATCCGTTTGCGAGCGCCCAGCACAGTGTGGGACATAGCAGTCTAGTACCGAGTATATGCATATATTCGTTACGCCAGCAAATCCACTGTAGAAGAGACCGAAGATTGAAGTTTCGACCACATTACCCCACTCCTCCCCGACAAAATAAAAATTCGAGCGACCGCTAAATATCTCGACGTATGAGGCAACGCCAAAGAACAGAACCGATCCCCAAAAGGTAAACGATAGTATTCCACAACAAGAATGTTCGTGCGGCCAGCTTTTAAAATTTCGAAGGTACAACCCAATCACCACTGGCATTGGGATAGTGAGAACGACAAACATACCAAAAGTCGGCTGCAGAGCAATGTGCATGCTGTAAGCAACCAAGGCAGTCATCGTGAAGTAGTCAGCGAGTGATAATCGCATTGCTTTTTTGTACCGTGGCTCGCAGCATTTCGGTCGGATAAACGAATAGCAATCTATCCCAACTGGGAGCGCAGCGAGCACGGAGGGTTAGATTGTCCGTTGAGCTGAGACGCTTCGCTCGACGGGGCCTATGCGGATAGTATTGAGCGGGCGTCTGATGCGAGTCAGTTTAGCCTAGTCGGAGATGGCTTGGCAAGCAGTTCGTTGAGCTGCCGGGCAGTCGCGTTGAGAATTTAGCGACACTAGGGGCTCTTTTGTCGTTGATTTGTCGACCAGTGCGCAGCGGTTGGCCGTTAATGCGTATGCATCGGTGCAAGATACTGTAATGATGTCGTAGCATGAGCAAATTTGACTGGCTCGGCGATTTGGGTTGATGGCGTGGTTATTTGGCCTTGTCTTGATGCGTCAGACGAAGCTTTGCATGGAAATGGTAATCTGCAAATGCAATGCATCTCATGTAGTGTGGGCCGTGGCAATTGTACAGTGAACGGTAATTGCCTCCTCGAAAGGCGTCGAGTTAATTGTCACAGTCTCGCTTTTGGCCACAGATGCGATTCCACAGCAACAACGCAACTATGACGCTCGCCACGCCGCCGCATACCCCGAAGCTCGCACTCCAATTCCATTGAGCAAGCGGTTCATGTTTTTGTATTTCGATAACTTCTACGCCATAGTACCAGGAAAACGCCGCACCTCCCGCTGTACATCCACCAATCATCCCCAAAGGGGTTGCGATCGCAATGATCATGCATCCTCCCACGCCAGAAGCCATTCCACTATCGTAATCTTCGGATGGGGTTTGTCGAGCATCCGTTGTGTTAGCATTGGCCAAAGCCTTTTTGTCGTCGGTCATTGTTCTACAGTCTATTGCTCAGCGCGTTCGGCGAATTCTGCATGAGCTGTACTAAATGTTGGCTCTAAGAACTGCCAGTAGCCAAATAACGTCGCCCGTCAGCGAGCCGGGAAAGTTGAGTATCCATTTGAAAAACGCCGCAAGCCCGGCTCCATTGCACGGGTTAATTATCCGATAGCCTGTCAGTGCTTTTCCGGAATGCATTCTAGCTTGGCTCGCAATCCTCCGCGAACACGCTTACCCTTCGGTGCCCACTCATTAACAAGCGTCAGCCGAAGTTCAGAAACAGCAAGGCTCTTTTCAGGGTTGAAGTCCAAACAGGTAAGCTTGCCGCCTCCCGAATAAACAACGCCTTCAATTACGAATTGCGTTTCGTCGAACATGTTGTCCTGGTAGTCGAGATCGAAAACATACTCGACAAAGCTCTCTGAGCCTTTAAATGAACGGTAACGCATGCCGTAAACGGAAAACGCAACGTCATCGTCGTCGACGATATGCGTTCAGGCTTGGATTGATCCCAAATTGCCCTGCATGCTTTTACCGCGAAGGTTTCGTCCCCGAGCTTAAAGAAGCCGCCGTAAGGCTTCGTGTCCGTCAGTTAGTGACTCCCGTTTGAAGCGGCTTCGAGGTGCCGCAAACATCTTCATCAGTCGGATTCCGTCTGGCATAACCGGGTCGCCGCGGTTGATGCTCCATTTGAAAACTCGCGATCGGCGGCTCCGCGTGCATTCCATTGTTATCCGTTGTCATGCCCTGCTGCTTAAGAGACCTGACCCGTTATCTTCGTTGTCCCGTTATCTTCCTTTCGAGTTTGCCTCGGCCATCAGCTGCTTGGTCACACGAGCAATGACGCGACTCGGTAGCACGGACGTCGGGCCACGTTGTGTTTCGGTACGGCCTCGACTGGCGATCGCGATGCCACGAATGCGACCTTCCACGTCAATGACGGGGCAGCCGACCTCGTGCAGGAGAAGTTGGATATCAGTATCGAAGACTGCATTGAAGCCGGATCGCCTCGGTGAGTCGTGCTTGCCTATCATCCAAGAGTTTTCCACGCTCGCACGTGGTAAAGGTGTTCGCACTTCCATGGGCGCTCCCTTTCGAAGAAGTGCGATTGATACCAAATCACCGGTGCAGTAGTCTTTAAAATTGGATGCTAATATTTGAGTTAATCTTGCAATGTTCGGAGTTGCGTGGGCGTTGATGGAAACGATGATGTCGTTGCGTTCAAGCTTTGTTCCTTCGGTACTCAGGTTGATTTTGTTTCGCCATCCGCCACCCAAACGAATAATCTTCACTCCATCTTGCGTATCGACGGTGGAGTCACCCGTCCAAGCGGGTTCGGGTGGGATCGCACGCGTTTGGATAGAGACGATTCCCGGTTGAAGAACTTGATCAGGACCAACTCCGCAGAGGATTTGCATCATGGATGGTGGCTCATTGTCGGAAAATTCGACGTCCACAAGGCCGACGACTTCAATCTTCAACAAGGCGAGGTCATTCTCTTGTGACTCTGCCCGTTTGTCGGCGTCGACGATTGACCCGTCGGCCAATCGGCAACTCACCTCCCCGTCCAGAGCGCTCGCCTTGGTGAGAATCCATCCGCCAGCGTCAACGATGGTTCCGATGCTGACAGGCTTGGAATCAACCAGTACTTCCACGACCGACTGGGCAACTGCCTTGCTCTGAGCGACGAATCGCCTTCGAAGCGGATGAGGCAATCCAGTCGCGGTGTCAATCGACTCAACCTGTTTCAAATCATCCCATTGCACCTTGGCGACTTCCGATCGGACACCTCCGGCAAGATTGTTTAGTACGGCGACGTACTGACCATTTTGGTTAAAGATTCCGCCTCCGGACATTCCACCGTTTCCATTGAAGTATTCCGTAACCAGTTCGGGACTCCACAGAAAATAGCTCGGTATTTTTACGGCGGTCGAGTTGATGAGAGGTGTTCGGGCCGTCGAAAATTGACGGCTTGGTCCATCGATAGCCGGATAGCCGCAGGCAACCAGTGGATCTCCCGGATTCAATGACGACGTATCGGCGATCTCCGCGAATGGCCAGGAGCCTGTTGACGTGATCTTTACGAGTCCAACATCTGAAATCGGATTCGTACCTAGCGTGACTGCGTCAAGATCGCGCCCGTCCGATAGGCAGACTGTCACTCGCTCTCCCGGCAACTGAGAAGTATGTCCGCACGTCAGGATGTACCCGTCCTCCGATACAATTACCCCGCTCCAACGGTCGTAGTGTACTCCGTCATATGCGAGTCGATCTTTCGATATCAGCCGCACAGTCGATTCCTTTGCAATTTCTTTTGCCTTCGAGATTTTGGCATCAGCCATTGAGGCGGGTGTTTTGACTGGCCCAAGTACATCCTCCGTCTTTCTCCCTCGAAGCATCTCAGGGTGGTCTCCGGCGTTAATGCGGTAGATGGAGTCCGGATTGGGCGGATATCGAATCCAATCGAGATTCTTTCCAGCAAAAAGTTCATCGCGATTGGCAAGAAACTTCTCCACTGCAGTCACGTAGCTCTGGTCGTTGACGCGACCGGTGTCAATGCCGAGTAAACGGCCGTCCATGTCAATGACGGCAGCATCCTCGAAAAAACCCGGAAAACAGGTTGTTGTGAACCAGCGGTTTGGCACGCTACGGTCAATGAACCCGAACCTTGCCGTCGGTGACGAATCAAATTTCGTATCGCCGCGCGGTGTGTAACCGATCACCAGACAAGGTTCTCCGGCCTTTAAATCTTTGGTCGACCCCAATTGGATCGCCTTTAACGAGCCCTCTTCTTTGATCTTCATAACGCCGAGATTCCATTCCACCGACCAACCCGCAGGCTTTGCGGTGACGGTTCGGCCATCGATCAAATGGACTTTCACCTCATCCGATCTGGCACCACCCCTCACCACAATATGCCCGTCAGACGATACGATGACGCCGGTCTTGTTTACCTTGTCAGCCGTTTCGATCCGCACGATCGACTCGCTGACTTTCTGGTAGAGTTTTGGCAAGCCTTCTAAAGAGGACTCCATCGCAACAGATACTAACGTCGTCTTTTCTCTTGTGCCTTTGCGTATCGCATCGTCAGCTTGCACCGACGCCGTGGTGAGAGAGGTTACCGCAGCGAGCAGCAGGAGTCCCAAACAGGAAGGGAGTCGAAAGTTAACGCTGTTAATTTCCATGGGACTGCTTCGTTGCGTACTGTGGTCGAAAGTGCTGCTAGGAATTAAGGGTTGCGATATACTCTGCGTGCCCATCGTACCACCGATGAATAACGCTATCGCCCTCAAGCACGACACTATCATCGCGATGGTGACTCGCGTTCGTCTTCCGCCGGATAACGGTAGGGTTGACCGGGTGCGAACGGACGATTGACCATCTGGAAACCCAATGTTGAGCACTCCGGTCCAACCGATGGTTACCCGCCGACCTCTTGCTCGACCTGAATCAACGATCGTATCGCCTCGGGCGCAAGGTCCGCACCGTTTGGCCAGCAAACCGTTTTGCATACCGGGTCTAACGCAAATTTCGCAAATGCTGTGGGGTCTAGCAAGGGTAAAAAGACCGGACCAGTAAGCAACGGTCTTAAGTCAACCGTCGCGGAGCAGCCGTCATTGAATCGGACCGAGAGGGAAGAGGGGCCGGCAAGTTCGGCTTCGAGAATGTGTAGAATCATCGGTATCAGTCCAGCGGTTCGATAGGCAGCAACGGTTGTTGAGATTCGGCAAGTGCCCAGTCGGCCAGAAGCTCGTCGCGATGGAGTTCACGCCATTCGGCAACAAGTTTGCCAGCTCGTCGTGGCAGGCTTCCTTCCAGTATAGCACCACTGCGAATGTCGATCACCGCTTCCGAGTCACCGTATATCGCGTGAAAATACGGAGGATTGTGGTCGCGGTAGTAGATGTAAACGGCGATGCCGTAGAATTCGGAAATGCGTGGCATCGCTCAGCCAAGTAAGTGTCGTAGGATTTCAGTCGGGTAACGGCAACCATAACCCAGTCGCCGAGGTTGATTATTTAGAAACAACGACGCCACCGGCGACTTGGGTTCATGGTATGGTTCCATCCGTTTCTTGCATATATCGCGGCCAAATTTCTTCGGCCTCGTAAGCGTCGCAGGGAAAATCCGGCTCTAGCGCTGCTCGAAGCCAAAAAGCGTTGAAGTCAAGATTCGGGTTGATCATCCGAGTGCGAACATCGGGAGGATGAGTTACACCAGACTCGGAATAGTATTCCCAGAATTCGTCGTGATTCACGATAAACATCATGCCTGTTGCCAGTTCAGTAGCAATGTGGTCGCCGCTCGGTCCGTATGCCAAGTTCAGGTAGCCCGAATCACAGAAAACCCCGTACGGTTCGCCGGTGTTGTGATATATGAGTTCTGCCACCGAGGAGAATTCGAACGGACCAAGTGCAACAGGCTGTACCGTGTAAGCCTGCACTAATTCCTCTTGGAGCCAAGCAGGAACACCCTTTTCGGTGAGAAAGTCGGCAATTTCCCGACTCATTTCGCCGGACTTGATGTTCGAGTGAAGGCTAAGGATAAGGTCTTTCAGCATCTTGTTTCAAAGGATGGAACGGCGGAAATCACCAAGTTCCGTGGTTGATTGGGTGTTCAAAATCGATTGGCCAACGGAACTTCGGTGGATTTCTTAGTTCGTCCGCTTGGCCGAAAGGAATCTATGATGACGGAAGGCTTAACGAGGTCGTTTCAATACGATCACGATTTGGTCCGAGTTCTTCGCGGGACTATGGAAGTATGGCTGGACGAGCACTCCGTCATACTGCCACCCTCGATTTGCGTGCTTGTTTAGCTCATCTGCGTAGTTATCCATATTTGCATTCAAGTTGAGAGTCATGTATTCCCATCGTGCCGACGCATCTTGTGGTTGGGCATTCGCTTGTGGGAAGAAAACATACCCACAAAGTAAGAGAGTAGACAGGACAGTCGGTACAGTCATCGATGCCAATCTGTTGCGCATCACGTTACTCCTTTGAAGCTTTGAATGTTGGATAGTGATGATCTTATAAGGACGAACGGTAGAAATCACGGGGAACGGGCGAACGACTTGCAAGCAAACGAGAAAACGGACCACCCGTTCTCCCGTGCATTTCATGGTTCGCCACCCGGTCTCGTTCCATCATCGGAAGGCATTTCGTCTTCTGGAACCACCATGCAGGTGTATTCGGTCATGCCCTTTGACGCATGACATGTCATAGACCATCGAAGCAATACCGCATTAGTCGTTTTTCCATTGACGGTCAGAGTTGCGTATCCCTTCATGCCGGGAGATTGATTGAAGTATACCAGTTCACGACCCTCAACCCACACACCGGTTCCCGTGTGGGCGGTGGGAATGTCAATATCGGTGTTGACCCATGCATTTGTGCGAAACTTGGTGCCGGACGGAAGCGTGATGATCCCCTCGTACTTGCACTCAAAACGGGTGTTACGCCAAAGCTTGTTGGTTGTGTAAACCGAATACGCTGAGATCAACAACGCAAACACGGCAGTCGCGAGCAGTAACGATCGTACGCTGTATCGCTTCATGCAAATCCTGTTGGCGAACGTTTGCGATAACTTAGCGACGAGATTCATCATACAAGCAGACCAGCAGTCGTTGCTTCGTCGCTTAGGTGCATCGCTTGGTTATTCCGCGTTTCCGTACGTTTATGTGTCAATCGGAGGTATAAGTATCGCAAAGTCTGAACGACGAACTAGCCGCAAATCGTCAAAATGGACGACTAAAGATCCATACTCCGCCTTCACGGAAAGTTTTAGTCTCGTGCCTACACTATCTAGCGTGCCAGCAATCCAGACAGCTGGAAATTCATCAAATGTTCCCTTGTAATCGGTGGCATTTGTTAGCAAGAGAACGTATTCATCGAGCGTGATAATCACTCGCCCACCTGTTCGCTGCACGTTTTCGATAACCATATCGTGAAATGAGTATCGCTTCCAGAATGCATCTAGCAGTTCGGCGTTGCTTACCTTGTTGTTCTCCCTGCGTCTGTTTCGTGGCATCGAATTAAGGATTCGCGGTGAGATGAGTTGAGCGGGACAACGGTGCCGATCACTCCGTCGGCGAGGTTGATTTGGTGGTAAATCTGGCTAAATGTCGCCGACTGCCGTGCATCGGATTGTTCTCGGGCCTGGATCGCTAGGGCCAGGAGTTTCGGTCCGACCGTGGTCATTATAGCAAACGTGATTTAGGATCAATCAGGACCGCCTGGGATTGCATCGAGTCATCCGGGCGAGTCTGGGCAATCCTGCAGGGCTGCGACCGGACCTTCCCTGACCGAACGACTCAGCACCTGCATGGAGCGTCGATGGTTTTAGTACGGTTGGACTTTCCCGAAGCAATCGCATTCGAGCGGATGGGAAAAGTGCTTCCATTGCCTAAAGACTGTTTGATCTTCGTTCAGTCTTCCTGGCTAGCATGTCCGTATGGCAACACGTTTTCACGTCTAGACTTCGTTCCTCTCGGTGACTACTGGGCAACCGAAATAGACTCAATGACCGAGCAGTTCTTTGCATCTGAGAACGCCCCAAATCACCCGGCGGCGACGAGAGATTGTCCATTTCAAATCGCCCGACTACGCCGCTCGGGTGCATGTTGCGGTTATGCCTACGGTCAGGTCCGTGAACCCCGCCGCAATAGATTGACGATCGTCTGCCGCTCTCGCGAGCGTTTGTCCACGATATCCTGGGCAATTTTTCCCGATTTATCTATGATGGTTGCGTCCGCTCCATGTTCTAGAAGTATTTCTACGGACTTGCGTTTGCCAAGGTGCGCCGCGCGAATTAACGCGGTTGAAGCAAAGTAGCTGTCGCAAACACGATTGACGTTGACACCTTCATTCAAGAGCAATTCCAAACATTTGGGATTACCTGCCGCTTGAATCAGAAGAGAGTTGCCCTTCACATCTGTCGTTTCCGGCGGCACCCCTGCCTTTAACAACAGCCTCAGCAGCTTTGGGTCATTGAAATTCCCATACGGGTACTCGTGGTTGCCGAGCAGGCTTAAATCATTCCCACATGCTTCCAATTCCACTTTGATCTGATCGAATAATTGATCGCGTTCGGGTTTCGCCAGAAGACGAAGGAGTTTCTTTAGATTCGGTCGCTCCTGCTTGTCGGGAGTCGCGACGGTGCCTGTTACTTTAACAGTTGACCTCCTCGATGCACCTGTCCTGGACGGAGCAGAGCCCATCTTCTCGACCATTTTTGCAGCAGTGGAAATTCGTTGCTCGTTCCCCTTCTTGGTCGACGCCTTCGGCCGCCACGCCGTTCCTTCAGTCTGCGTGCACTTTGATCTCAGTGGAAACCGCAGTTCCACGGCAAGGCCGGTTGAAGCGGAAAGTTCATTAAAGCATCCAGCGCCGATCCCGTCCGTGAGTTGTCCCGCAAAATCCTCCCGTAATGCGCTGAGCTCTTTGCGAGACAGCCGTCGTTGGCTATCGACCTCAACAGCAATAGTGAGGTGACCTTTCTCATCCAGGACCAAGCGTGGGTGCCCGCCACGCATTGCGCATTCCTCAGCGAAGGCCAGTTCGGCGTAATTCAGCACGGAGTCAGAATAACATGCGAGGCCATCGAGTTTTCGTGTGAGCGGTTCGGATGAGACGATTGCACCGTCGTGATCGGCCAATTGAGCCTGCAAAGAGTTCAACGTCTTGTATCGCATTTCATTGACCACGTTTTAGTGGCATAACGTCACCCGTCACCGAGTACGGACGATCGAGTTTCCATTTGTAAAACCGCGCAAGCCGTACTTCGGTGCACGGGATGGTTATCGCAATCTGTCCAGTACGGTTGGCCATACAACGACGATGGCGAATGCTACGCATATGGCAAGGCCCCAGAGCATTGCGCCGTACAGCAGTGCGACACCAAACGACCACCAGATTGTACAGGAAATAACGACCATCGCCAGGATCGCATACGGCGTTATGAAAGCAGTAACACGTGAAAACCGTGTATGCCTATCTGCCTCCAGCAGCGCCAATGGTGGCCCGCAAATCAGGATGCCAAATGTCAGAGCCATTGCGTTGAAGAACCAGTGCGCGTAATCGAAGCGGTAAGCAACGTGACCGCGACGATCAACGTAGAGTTCATTCTTGCAGTTGCGGTTGTAAAAGCCGATGAATTCGTCGCGAAGATCCCATTGGTCAACGCACGACTGATGGCACGCGGCGTCGTCGAGGACGGCAAATCGCAGGTCGTCGATGCCCCACTTCGTCATGGCGAATGTGTCGCGCATGGGATCGGCGATTGATTCACCGCAAAGAGCGCACGGCATTCCAGCGTTTACCAACGCCACGGGAATTCTCCATCTCTGCGATAACGGCAACCATCACCGAGTGGCCGCCAAAAAAGTCTCGAACGCCGAGGGCCGCTGATCGGCCACTGCGGTGCATGGTGGTGTTAGCGCTTTCGGTCATGTTCGTCGATTTCCGCAAACGACTTGTACTTGAGCGTTACTCGCGTCCGTTCTTTTGTTCTTTCACTCATTCCTAATCGCAGCATGTCTTTTGCAGGGTTGCGAAAGAGTAAGATGAATTGCTGGTCCTCATGGATCGGTCTCTCCGTAGTTGAATTCCATTCTGATGATCCTAGGGCGGTTTTGTAATATGAGGTGATCTCATCAACGCTTCCCGCGGCGACCAGCTCAAGGTGATTTTCGTCAGACTGATACAGAATCGATTCCGAATTGGGAGGCACCGGCAAGTCAGCTGGCATTTGGGTAGTCCAGTAGGCAATCCTGGTTAGCCCTGGCTGCCGCAAGCTTGCGACTGACGCGGTTAGTAGCACAGCGTTCTTCTTCATATCCATCACATCACCTCTAGTGCCATACGGTTGCCACCCTTGTTCTATCAGCAGCGCACGAACTGACTCTCTCGTCTCGTTAACGTTGGTCGTGGCCTCAGAGTCCGCGACGTTATAGGCTGTTTTAATGTATTTTGCGTCGCCAGGTACCGGCAACTTGCTGGTATTGACGTTGCCATTGTTTTGCAACTTCACCACGGCCTTTCCTCGTTCATCATGCATCTGAACAGTCACATAAAGATGAAATCCTGAACGAGTGAATTGCCCGTCTCCGTCGGGTAGCTCCTGCCACTGCCGCTCCAGCAGATTGCGGCGTTGAAACTCATACTCGCTTCTCACATCAAACGATTTCAGACCAACCACATATTCCAAGCGCGCGACAGATCTGGCATGTATTGCTAAAACGTTTGGCAGGATTGGAAAAGTCGAGAGATCGATTGCTTTAGCTGCTTCCGCCACAGACGCGGGCTTTCTCAACTCCTGGTCCGTGGTTTTCGGTTCGCCCTTTGCACTTTCCTGAAGGTGCGGAGTGTTCGGAGGTACTTCGTGCGTGCACGAAACTGAAGTACACACCAGGCCCATAAAAAGTACTGCTAGGAAAGCTGATTTCATTTCTATGCTCGATAACGACTGCGGTCACCCAGTCGCGGCGAAAGATTTTCCATTGTCAAACCGGCCGATTCCGCGACTTAGGTGCATCGCTTGGTTCGTCGGTCTTTACGTGTTTCGTCCGAACGTAGTTAGTACGTGTGAGTGAAGGTCCGGGGAGTTCAGCTTTTCGGACGTTGCAATGATCATGGATTCATCGCCTCCAACGTCCCACATTGTAACAAACCGATCGGTCGATCGCGGACCGAATATGCCTTCGCGTTCGAGGTCAATTAGGACTTTCAGTATCGCCTCGTAGGCCGCGCTGGGTTCGATGCAATCGTCTCCCCAAAGGCGATTGGAGATTTCGGCCACCAGCGAGTTGAAACCGTCGTCAAAGAAGATGGTCCCAAACGAGTTCCATTCGGGTGGAAAGTATGATGCGAGGCCCAAAGAATCGGTTGGGCGGTCGCGGAGTTCCGATGTCAATTGGTACGCTGGGATTATGTGTTCGAAGGTTGATGGGGCACAAACTGCATAGCCACATACGTCATCGAATTCATGTGTAAGGTCAACGTAGTGTGACGCAATCGCATCGCGCAATTCGCTATGGAGCTTCGATAAGAGTTCTACGTTGTTCAATTGTTTCCTTTCGACGAACGTTACGGATCAGGCGGCACGCGCAGACGACGTTGCCATCACCAAACAGCCGATTCGCGTGCTCGCCTGCATCCGATGGTTCGCCGCCGAGTAGCTGAGCCAGGTCAACTACCACGCTTAACGAATCACCGTCATACCGAGCACAACGACTACCAGCTACGTGGACAAGCCTGCCTCTACCCGTGTGTTTCACTGACCTGAGCCATCTTCCAATTCCAATTCGGGCAACGCACGCAGTTCCTCGAATTCGCCCCGTCTTCGAAGTGCCAGTATCGAGCCAAAATCACATAGTCGAACATCCAAGCCCAATTCGGTGCCAGACCGAATGGCGCGGATTACTACTCGATCGCCAGGTTGAGTTGTTTGAATCCAGGCAAAAAATTGCTCGACGGAGTCAACGTCCATTTCGTCGATCGCAATAATCTCGTCCGCCGCCTGTATCCCCGATTGAAACGCTGGACCGTTAACCAGCACGTCTCCTACCATTAGTTCGTTTGGCGCCTCGCTGAGAGAAACGCCCAGCATTCCGTGTCGAGGAGGAGTACCTTGCACAATGGCAACGGGACCACCAACGTAACGCGGCTCCCGCGTCGCGTTGTGGTAGATTGCATAGGTAAATCCGAGAGCCAGCATTAGGAAGCCAGCGACTAGGAGGTGATGTTTCATGAAACTACAGTCGGCGAACGTCCACAATCACCCGGCGGCGACGAGAGATTGTCCATTTGAAAAAACGCCCGACTTCGCCGCTCGGGTGCAGTGGTTTGTGCGCCGCCCCTTGTGGTCACTCGGCAGAGTAGTGGCGTACCCACGTGGCAAGATTGCTCCACACCTGTTCGTCGCCACAGACGCAATCGTTCCAACCATCGACTTCAAACTCGTCTTCGTTGTAGTGATTCTCGATGTATTGGCGACGTGAGTCGATGTCCTTTTCGGGGTTTTTGACCCCGAACGACGCCGCTGCGTCCCGAATTGCTTGGGCTGCCTCCAATCTGTCAATGCGTTCGTAAGCATCTGCGTAAATTGAATATGGGGGAGTGCGGGGCCAGTCGTTCTCGAAGAAGTAGACGAGCCCACCATTGTCAATCACGCCTTGTGCAGCATAGATGATAGCGACGGTGCGGTAAGGCTCATCAACCTTGGAGAGAACATCATCCGCAGCATCCATCTTCTGAAACGCGATGTCGCTCATTTTCTCGAGCAACGTGTCGTCATCCATAGATGCCATGTTGATCGTAACCTCGGGACTCCCGCATCCGGTAACCAATACGCTCAGAGTCAGCTGCAAGACAATGTGTCGGTACATACGTTGGTCTGGTCGGCGAACGTCACCGATCACCCGGTCCGCGCGGAAGATCTTCCATTTCCAATTCGCCCCGACTCGCGGACGCGGGTGCATCGGAGTGTGCTGCCTTCTTTTCGGATAGTCTTGCCATCGCGGGCTGAAGCATGAAATTCATGTAGGCGTCCCAAACACGAGGCGACACGACAACTCGCCACTCCCCGCTATGCTTCACGCAGGTTAGCACATCGCGCGACTTCTCGGAAAGATTCGGCATGCCGTTCACACGATAGACAACATGGGCGAGCGAGTCACCCTCGGCGACCGACCCGAGAATAGTTCGCACAACCGGATTGTCTTCTTCCGTCTCTGTAGGTTCGCACATGTACTCCGCAAACGCTTGTACGGGTGACATTGTTTCGATTTCCGCTGAGCTGGGCACCCGTTCAAAGATCATCTCGAAGAAATCGCTGTCACCGCTGCGGTGAAGCATCGGTGATGCCGCAAGTATGGATTTCCCAATTCGCGTGGCACTTGGTTCGTGCACGATGTCAACCAGTACATTCTTGTCGGATTTTGCCAGCGCGGCGAAATAGGCGTTGGCGGCAGCTTCCGGCGATTGCGCAGCAGCGACTGTCGACATCGAAAGGCAGAGGACGAGTGGTGCGATCTTCATATCTCTTTGGCAGAACGGTGACGATCAGCGGGCGGCGGGAGTTGAGTCACCATTGCCAGAAACGTCGCCTCCGCCGCTCCGTTGCATCGTTTGGTTCGTCGTCTCTGCTTGCCAAATAGGTCGGCCAGACGCTTTTGCACGGCGGTCAGCGTCCGCAGCTATTGCCGCAATGTCGCCGCCGAATCGGTCAGATATTTCGCGTCGGATGCGATGGATTTCTTCAATTGGCGTTTCAGCCGTCGATTTCTGAATCATCTCCAAGCAACTCCTCTGGTGTGCAAATCACCGGAATGGGAACCCCAGCGTCGGTGAGAACCTGATGGATACGGGGCAAGATTTTCGCGTTTGCAATGTGCTTGCAGTTCCAGGTCAATAAGTATTGTATTCGATGATGAGCTACCGTGGCGATGTGCAACGCGTCAACCTGCGCTTTTGGAGGCAGAATCGCCCGAGTCATGATCTCGTTTGCAATTTGCGTGATTTGGGGAGCATTTGGAAGTAATGGAATCCCAGCCAGTGCCTGCACGCGTTCTGCGGCTAATGTAGGGTTCCCGGCCGACGCCTCGTCGAGCACGTATTGCGACACAACGAGTTCGTAGTTGGTTCGCTCGGTGTCCCACCATTTGCTCGTCAATAGTTGGCGCGCCGCCATCACCACCTGAGAGCTCGGGCGTTGCCGGAGATAGCTAACGATAGATGTTTCAATGTAGACGGTGTTCATCGCGTTAGTCTATCAGATCGACGAACGTCCCGCCGTCACCGGGCGGCGCGAGTAAAACTAACCATCAGGAAACTCGCTGACGCCGCTCCGGTGCACGGACTGGTTCCCCGAATCGTCCTGCATGTCCCTGTCCGATCGAATCACCCAGCAATCGGTGTTGGCCGTCGATCTACGAACACCAAGATAGCGAAACGCAGTCGACCCGGGGCCGCGAAAAGGCAAAAAGTTCATGTGTGATGGGAGCGTCGGAAGGTTACCCCAGACAAGAAAGCTAGACCAATCAATTGCAAATACGACGGAACGAGGATTTGTCAGGGATGTGTAAAATACCGGAGCAATCCGTCGCCAAACGGAGCCTTCGTCCGCAGCTTTGAATTCGCTTGCGTTCGGATGCCAAGCGATCCAGTCGCCGTCGTTCTCGTATTGTGCGAGATCAAAGGTGTTGGCCAGATCATTGGTAGCAGCGATCCGTTCTGCAATGGGCGTGAGTTCGTGAACAAATCCGTCAATTTTTCGGCGGTATCGATATGCAGCAATTGCAAACGGCCAGGGTATAAGGGTGACCGCGAGCACCACCAGTGATGTCCAGGCGAATGCAAGCGGACGTCCAAGATCGTTTGCGCTAATCAAAAGCGCGTCCGCGGCAAAACCAAGCGTCAAGACGATTGCAGCGAGCAAAGCGAAAAGACGCCAGCCACAGCGAAACATAATGTCCCACGCTTTCATATCGATGGCAGCGCGAAAGGCTCGCCCATAAACGAGGAATGCCTCTTGCATCCACGGATCGCACGCGACCCAGATGTAGCAAAGGACGATCATCAACGTCAGGAACGGGAGCATCTTATTTCAGTCGGGGAACGCTGGGATTAACGCGGTTCCGTCGCATGACATTGAACCGCAAAGTTGATTGGCCAACGGAACTCGCGTTCAATCCGTGGTTACACCGGATCTTGAATAGATTACGGACTGCGTCGCACGTTGATTGTTTTTGGTGTTGCTCTCTTTTGATGACTCAGGCGGCCATAAACGAAGAGAATGAGAATAGCAAATGGAACATAGAATGGTAATAATCCGAATCGCAAGAACAGCGGCGGCAATAGAAGGCGATTCACTTCCATAAGTTGAATTGTCGGCTGGTAGTTGTTCGGCACGTGGTTTACAAGTCTTCCGTCTCGAAATTGAAGGTACACTCCGCCTCCATGTGGTTCGTCAAAGCAATACAGTTCATCCCCTGCTTCCATTTTCGCAAGTTTATCGTTCAATAGGGTGATTAATGAAGGACTTACCCTAGTAAACCCCTCTAGATTTAGAATCTTACCGTTTTCGGACGGCCCCAAATCGACAATGCTCTGTGGAGTGATCTTACTCGATCCTGAGTAAAGAGCCGCGACACTGTCAAACGAGGTTCCTGGTTCGAGTTTGGCAAGTTTGTCGGCACCAACGAATCCGGCGTATTTGGATTCGTACCAGTGGTCATAGATCGATGCACAGCAGCAGTACAGCGCAACAATCGCAGTGAGAAGAATCATCGTTCGCATCGAGAACTGAGAGGTCAATTTCGGATCTCCGCAAAATGCTACCGGTGTAACGGCGGCGGTAACCGATGCCGCCGGGTTTGATGATGATGTACGTAACGGCACTACCGGCGGCTTCGGTTCACCGCTTGGTTCGCCAAGTCTTCCAGTTTCCATAAGTATGACTGGAGGTAGAATTTGAGCAAAGCGAAGTATCCTTTGTTTGCAGCATGGGTTCGCCAGAATCGGCGCAATTCGGAGAGCAGGTCAGCGTATGGTGTAAAGGGATGCACAACGGTAATGGTCGCATACTGATAGTCTGCCGAGATTTCGCATCGAGCTGCTGCCTGGGATGTGCCAACCTTTAGCTGTTTTTGCTTGGCTGAGCCGGGGGAAACGTCGAAGATCATTTGTAGGTGTTTGAGAATTGGATCCCGCGCACATTCAGGCGGAGAAGGGAACTCAAAGGCTTGTTCATCAATGATCTCAGCGACGCGAAATTCCCCGTCTACTGTTCGATATTCCAAACGCTTAGCGTTGTGTTGAAGTATCATCAAGATTAGCAATTCGGTCATGGCGTATTCCACACCAAACGATTCAGAGTCGAATGTTCTACTTGGATCGAGCGTGTATGCGGATTCCATAGGGCTGACTTATTTGGCGAACGGTAGGAATCACCCGGTCGCCGAGTGAGATATTGAGGTAAAGCTTGATCAGCTCGGCGACTCGGTGTGCATTCCCTGGTTCGCCATGTGATTCTTTTCACAAGCTAAATTATTGACGAAGCACTGTACTTGTGTAATAGTACGGGCATACACCAAAACGACTCTCGGTATGTCTTCGTCATTCAAGCATTGGAGAACTCTAATGAAAGCGTCCCAGATCAAATTTATCCTAGTCAGCATATTCTATCTCCCAATAGGGACGCAATGCTGGGCACAAGATCAGAAAACAACTTCAAACGAGCCCAAGACGTTGAAAGTTGGCTCTACCGCCCCGCACATCGACGCTGAGTTTTGTTTTCGCAAGAACGAGGTCAACTCTCTTAAGATAGAGCAATACAACCGGGACACGATCTATGTGGTCGAGTTTTGGGCCACCTGGTGTCCGCCATGTATTGCAGCGATGCCGCTTATGGAAGACATTCAAAACGAGTTTGCAGATCGAGGGGTTCAGTTGATTAGCTTGAGCAACGAATCGAGAGAGAAACTGGATGAGTTCTTGGCGAAGGAGGTACCGGGTATTTCGGGGAAGACCTATTTGGATATCGCTGAGGTCTATGCGATTGCATGTGATCCTGATCAGAGCGTTTACAAAGAGTATATGGCGGCCAGTGGAAATTTTTCGATCCCAAAGATCTTCATCATTGGCAAAGATGGCCGAGTGGAATGGATCGGCGAGCACGGCGGACTAAGAAGTACCCTAGAGGAAATTTTGACTGGGAGATGGGATCGAGCGGGATTCGCGAGGAAATATGAAGTTAAGCAGGATGTTAGTTTAGCAATCCGACGAATGTCGGAGTTCCGCCAAAAACACGCAGAAGATCCAGATGTGGTAATTGCGGAAATTGACAAAGAACTGGCCAAGATTGGACCCGTAGACGAACCTCTGATTCAGATCCTCAGAGGATTTCGAATCCAAACACTAGTCAATTGCGGAAGGTTCGATGAAGCGGACCGTTCGATACGTGAAGGATTCACAAACGCAAGTGGTAACCTTGAGGCTGTTGGTATTCTAGCGTCAATCCTACCCCAGCTACCCGAAATTGAAAAAATCGATCGCAAGTCGATTGTAGAACTTGCGGTGAGTGAATTGGAAAATGCTTCACCAACGGAAACGCTCAGCCATGCAATGCAAGAATTGAACATATCTATGGAGTCGCAATTAAAATTGCAAGAGGCACGCTTGTACGTGTGGGCCGGGCTTGTTCGCCGTGCAGAGGAAGCTGCGGAGCTCGCTCGAAGACTAGCCGTTGGAACTTCCACGGAATCGATTGCCGAAGCGTACTTTCAGGAAGTACAGAAGATCCGAGACAATCGCGAAGCTGGGCGATGAACCCGGGGTCATGTCTTAACATGGCGAACGGTGACGATCAGCGGGCGGCGGGAGTTGAGTCACCATTGCCAGAAACGTCGCCTCCGCCGCTCCGTTGCATCGTTTGGTTCGTCGTCTCTGCTTGCCAAATAGGTCGGCCAGACGCTTTTGCACGGCGGTCAGCGTCCGCAGCTATTGCCGCAATGTCGCCGCCGAATCGGTCAGATATTTCGCGTCGGATGCGATGGATTTCTTCAATTGGCGTTTCAGCCGTCGATTTCTGAATCATCTCCAAGCAACTCCTCTGGTGTGCAAATCACCGGAATGGGAACCCCAGCGTCGGTGAGAACCTGATGGATACGGGGCAAGATTTTCGCGTTTGCAATGTGCTTGCAGTTCCAGGTCAATAAGTATTGTATTCGATGATGAGCTACCGTGGCGATGTGCAACGCGTCAACCTGCGCTTTTGGAGGCAGAATCGCCCGAGTCATGATCTCGTTTGCAATTTGCGTGATTTGGGGAGCATTTGGAAGTAATGGAATCCCAGCCAGTGCCTGCACGCGTTCTGCGGCTAATGTAGGATTCCCGGCCGACGCCTCGTCGAGCACGTATTGCGACACAACGAGTTCGTAGTTGGTTCGCTCGGTGTCCCACCATTTGCTCGTCAATAGTTGGCGCGCCGCCATCACCACCTGAGAGCTCGGGCGTTGCCGGAGATAGCTAACGATAGATGTTTCAATGTAGACGGTGTTCATCGCGTTAGTCTATCAGATCGACGAACGGCTGGCGTTCAGCGAGCCGCCGGGTTTGAGTTATTAGCAAATCGGACTAGCTCGGCGGCTTCGTTGCAACGCTTGGTTCGTCCTCTGTTTCCTTCTTTCCGTATTCAAGTGAAAGCAGAGCATTGCGTTGCCCAGCCCATTCGATGATCTTTTCTGGCGGCGAGTAATCGTCATAGTAACCTCCAGATCCGTAGCCGTTGCCGTTTGGCTCTTTGAGTGATGCAATCACGCCTGAATCCTCGGAAAAGGACAAACGTTAATCCTGTTGATCAGGACAGTGACAGAAGCACCAGACGCCGTTGGGACCGCTGCAACAGAGATTTCCGAGCTGTGCGAGCACGAGTGCGGAGACCAATAGGAACCAAATTCAGCCTCCGTCCCGTCCAAATTCCAGCGAAGGACATGAGGCTCACCAGTCTTGATTTCTAATGTGTATACCAAGGCAGCCGAGGGATCGGTGCGTAGCACGCAATGGATATCGACGCAGCCTGCGGGCGTGTTTGCTTCAAATCTTGGGTGAGTATATTGTTCAATCCTAAGCTGCTCTTCGAGAGATTTATATCGGCCAAGCAGATAAGAATACCCCAAGAGACAAGCGACAAACGCCGTAAACAGAAAGATGGTTCCCAGGTTGGATTTCACGTGAGCATGCAATGTTTTCGGGAATCCATATGAGGACGAACGACGGCGTTCAGCGAGCCGCCGTAGTTGATTGTTTAGTACGCTAGACCTGCTCGGCGGCTTCGTTGCAACGCATGGTTCTGTCCCGTCAGTCCGCTAGTGGCCGACACCGCTGGATGTAGCCGGACGGTATCTCACGCCACCATTGGCTGCGCCAAACGCCGATTTGCTCATACGGGGCTGTCGGCTGAAGTTCACATAGCCTAGCGTCTTTCAGCACCCAGTCCAATTCGTAGCCAATCAAAATCGTTGCGTTCCGTCGGTAAATGCAGGACAAGGTAGTGTGCCAGTAATAGTCCGTTCCCATTTCGGGATGCTCAAAGTTAAGGATCGCGCGCCAAAGCTCAGCTCCGGCCAATGTGAAGTCGAATTGACCAACAAGCGGTAATCCATCGGTTGGGCCCCGTCCGTGACGTGAAGCGATGTAAGTGGCAATTGAGCGCTGGATCGAAAGATCGATCACGTAGGTAAGGCCACGACGACATAACGATCGAATGGCCTCAGCACATTCGGCCAAAGACGGAAGCAGCAGCTCCGTGTGGTCGAGTAATTTGATTGCATGCCGGGGGGCAGCCTCAAAGGGGCGACCTTCGTAATGGATCAGGTGAAGCATGACGTATTCAGCCATGCTAATACGGAATTCAGTTAGCGTACGCTGAATCGATTCAACATTTCCCAATTGGTGAGCGGCTTATGCATTGCCGCAATGTGCATTTAGGGACAGAACGGTGCCGATCACTCCGTCGGCGAGGTTGATTTGGTGGTAAATCTGGCTAAATGTCGCCGACTGCCGTGCATCGGCTTGTTCTCGGGCCTGGATCGCTAGGGCCAGGAGTTTCGGTCCGACCGTGCTCATTATAGCAAACGTGATTTAGGATCAATCAGGACCGCCTGGAATTGCATCGAGTCATCCGGGCGAGTCTGGGCAATCCTGCAGGGCTGCGACCGGACCTTCCCTGACCGAACGAATTAGCACCTGCATGGAGCGTCGATGGTTTTAGTACGGTTGGACTTTCCCGAAGCAATCGCATTCGAGCGGATGGGAAAAGTGCTTCCATTGCCCAAAGACTGCTTGAGCTTCGTTCAGTCTTCCTGGCTAGCATGTCCGTCTGGCAATACGTTTTCACGCCTAGACTTCGTTCCTCTCGGTGACTACTAGGCAACCGAAATAGACTCAATGTCCGAGCCTCACATTGAATCCGAGAACGGCAGTGTTCACGGTGTTCCGGGAGTTGATTCGTTGTGCAAAGTGAAGCGGCCACCGGAACTGCCGTGCAACACTTTGTTCTCGGTTCTGAATTGTTGGGGCCAGGAGCTTGGATGCACCAACATCAGTATAGCAAAGGTGGCTTATGATCGCACAGGACTGCCTGGAATTGCATGTACCTGCTTGGCGAGTGTGGCGTTCTAACGAGCGAGATCCCCTGACCGAATGACCCAGCGTCGAGCTGGATTCTCCATCGCTTCCATCCAGCTGGACTACCGCGAAGCGAGTGCATTCATGCGTTTCCCAATGTTGCATCTATTGCCCAACGATCTACTCGTCAGCCTGGGCTGTCAAGTCCGTCTGGCAATGCGTTTTCACGTCTAGACTTCGTTCCCCTCCGTGGCCACTGGGCAACCGAAATAGGATCAATACCCGAGCATCTAAGTGCATCCGAGAACGTTACCCGTCACCGAGGACGGACGATTGATTTTCCATTTGTGAAACCGCGCAAGCCGTCCTTCGGTGCACGGGATGGTTACCCGTCGCCTTGGATTGCGAACAGTGGAACAAGTGAGCTGAACAACTTCAGCGGAAATTCTGTTGCGATATCTCGAGGACCGTTCCAGTGCACAAGCAGCAGGTTATTACCCCCAATCCGAGCATAAGCACGCGCCATCCAAATTCGGTCAGCACCGATCGTCAACACGGATTGGATACAAGCGACGCCATGGAAGTCAACGTCAATCGCCGGTTCGTAAGATTCAGACGAAACCTCGGAACGGGGGCGAACACATCTGTCCGTGAAATCACGCAGTTCACGTTCGAGTGAATCTTTGCTGGCAGTTGCCGACTGTCGGAGCGGAAAAAGTCCAGCCAGAACGTCAGTCTCGTGATGCGTTACGCAGATCGTACAATCGTCGTCCATCAGTTCATGCGTCGCGTTTGGCGGGATGCAGAATGATGCTACGCGTGGATATTCGACGGTCAACCAATTGGCGTGAGCGTTGGTCATGGATGTGAATTCAAACGGTCTTCAGTCGGGTAAACGCTTGCAATCACCTCGCCGCCGGGGTTCAATTTTTAGCACTCAGGACTCGATCGGCGGCTGGGGTGCATTGCTTTGTTGAAGTGGGCTGCCGCGTCACGAGTGGCTTAGGAGGTTACCAAGTTTTTCGGTAGCAGGTCAGCCGACAATTAGAGCAGTGTAGCACCTTTGGTTTTGCCAGTGCGCACCGCTAGCCCTACAATTAGAGAGTATTTTTGAATCCAGTGTCAAGGTGCGAGGCATCATGCAGGGGTACCAACCAAGGTAGAAGAGGGCTGTAGTAGTGGCGGCGGACTTCGGGCTGAACGCCAGTAGGGACGCGATTCACGTTCGATGATCAGCTGCTTCCCGCATATCGGGCAACAGTTGAGGCTCGGGTCGAGCCCCAGTTGTTCCAGCAATTCAGTCATGCCTACAGGACCACTGGACAGGTCCGGAGGAGTTGAGCCTAACGCAGTGAAGGCTTCAGCCAGATGGCTATGCTGGTTGCCGGCATACAATCCATAGCCGCGGACCGTCTGCATCCTACGCGGTGGCATATGCTCCAGGAAGCGGTGCAGGAATTCGGTGGTGTCCAGAGGCATCACTCCTTGCCGCGTGCGATCAGCGTTGGCCTTAGCTGATACGCGGTAGCGAAACCGCACTTTTCCCTCAGTGCACGAGATGAGCCGATGGCTCCCAATCGGCCCGCCCCGCAAGTACCGAGCCAGGTAGCGTGCTACGCCCTGTCCATGCTTGTAGCGATCAAATACTTTGACGTTCCAGGGGACCCGTCCCAAACGATTGAGTTGACCAATCCAGTAACTGGCCGTTGTCGTGGGTGGGATCTCCAGCTTGCCTTGCTGGATCGCCCGCATCGTAAACTCTCGGAACTTGCCGCGGAAGACGATCATCACGACCTTCCGTGGCAGCAAGCAGTTCTTAATAGCAGGCTTCCAATGATTGCTGGAATCGAGCCCCCCGGCGGTAACCAGTACATGTAGATGCACGTGCGCGGCCAGTGTTTGACTCCAAGTGTGCAGTGCGGCGAGCAATCCGACTCGGGCCCCACAGTACTTGGGATCGGCTAGGAGTTCTCTCAACGTTTGGGATGCGGCAGCAAACAAGATACTTGCCAAGGTCTTTTTGTTGTATCGCCACAGGTCTAGCAGTTCATGTGGTATCGTGAATACGACGTGATGATGCGGGCAAGGGAGCAAGCGGGTGTCCCATCGCAGCATCCAACGCTCGCGTTCCAGTCCGCTGCAGACTTTGCAGCACCTGTGTCTACACGAGTTGTAAGCGATAGAGGAGACGTGACCATCTGGGCAACGTGTGACGTGAATACCCAGTTTCGAGGTGCGGCAATCACGCAAGCGAACGCCCGCCCTCCACATGTCTCTAGAGAGAGGTCGCGTCGCTTTAAGTGCGGCGAAGTGCTCTTGAAAAAGGCCTTGAATTGTGATGCCCATTGAATCACACTTTACAATTGAGTGCGCCGAAGCTTCCCCCAGGCCAGTTCAACGCCTGCCGTAACCGGGCACGAACGGAAGGCTTTGATTTCAGTTGCCGCGTGATTGAGTGCTCCGGTACACGGCTTGGTTATTTGGCTGCAGCGGGGAGACGTTCGACCCACCAAACGCACTCTACTGGAATCACAAGCATACCGTAATTCACGGCGTCGTACATCTCATTTGGCACCCAGCCATAGAGACGGGTTAGTTTGTCTGTCGGTTCGTACGCAAACCACGAATCCCACCCGGGAATATCGCAGTCGTTGAAAAACCCGCGTGATGGCTCTGTGGCCGCAGCACACGAATCTGTGTCGAAGTCCGTGCAGTAAACGCGACCGAGCTTGAGGCAAGCATCAAGTTCAGGAAGAGCGAGTCCTGTTGCTTCGATGATCTGTTGGCGTTGTTTGCAGATGAAACTAACGGCGGTCGGTAACAGTTCTTGGTGATCGTGGATGGCATAGAGTTGCGTAAGTGGGGCATCACTGGCAACCAACTCGGGGCGAAGTGCCGCAGTACGCATCGTGAATCCAGCACTCAGTTGTTGCGTACACCACGCGGCAGTTTGGCGAAGATGTAACGATGTGCGCTCATCCATGTCTTTGCCAAATAACGTTGGCATTCACGCCGTTCCGGGACGTGACAGATTGTGTAAAGTTGAGCCGCCTCCGGAACTGGCGTGCAATGCGTGGTTCCTCGACATTCGGACCCGCCATGCGTATTTGGAGTAGTCGATTTTCAAGTCGTCAGTTAGCGTGCGATGGTTCGGAAAACGTCACTGGAAGCCGCCGTTAATATACATTATGGGGATGTGTGCAAGGGAAGCCAACATCAGTGCGAATAACGTGTTGCTAGCGAGTGCTCGCTCCCAGATCCAATTCGTTCGTGGGACCGAAATTGTTAGAACGACGGAGAGGATTGGAGCAAATAGAGCGAATGCATACCACCAGGCGGTCAGTTCAATTCCGTTGACATCAAACGCATTGCGACGAGCAACCCATACGCCAAACGGATTGGCCGCGGTAAGAAAGACGCCAAAGAACATTGTTGTAGTCCATCGAATCGTCGCGTCAGGAGAGGGATACATTAGATGATCCGCGTAGGATCTGTTGGTGTTACTGAGCCGAGGAACGATTGCGTTGACTGCGGTCGCCGGGCTACGGTGGTTTGTAAAGTATGACTGGCTCGGCGACTCCAGTCCAACGCGTGGTTCTGCCGATTGCTGTGTATTATCTGGAAACTTTGTTAGTCTCGAAGCGGACGGTTGTGTATTTAACCGTTCTTGTCTTTTGCTCAGGCACCATATTAGTAACAACGTAGTCTACGATCTTTTCCCGCTGCTCAGGTACGTGCCGCGCGACAGTATACTCCTTTTTCTCGCCAGTCTCTGGATCAAATTTTGACCGGATCTCTCGAACCAAAGTCATTTGCGTGTAGCTAACCGTTTTGGAATGCTGTTCGCGAACGGGACGCATAACAAGGTAGTTAACGTCCATCGAATGTGTTTCACGTATCGGACGTGTGACATTGTAAGTCCTGCCCTGGTCTCCATCTGGATCTGACGTTCTGGCGAGCGTGGTCGCATTTGGTTCTGATGTGGTTCGATTACACCAGCCCACAATCGCCAATGCTAGTATCGACATTGCAGTTATTGAGAAGGCAGCTCTAAGTTTCAGTTTCATCCTAGCACTCCGTATGTGAATAGTTGATCACTTCTTGGTTAGATCGTCATTTCGGGTCGTTATCCATTAAAGCCATTCGCGTCGGATCGTCGCATCTTGGAAGGCAGAACGGCACGGATCACGCGGTCGCCGCGCAAGATCCTCAACTTCAAAAACGACGACTCGGCGACTCGTCGTGCATCCGATTGTTATTTGGCGTCTTCTGTGTTGCCAGTACGGTCTGTCTTGCGGTATTCGCCCACGATCTTCGCTTCACGGTTTACTGGCGTTACCAATTCAACAGTGTGGCCATCGAGATCCTTGACGACAGCACGGCGTCCCCATTCGGTGTCAGTTGGTTCCGTGACAATTGCAGCATCGATCTCACGAAGCAGATCAATGACGCCGTTAACATCGTCAACGTTAAACCCAATTCGCGTGTTGGTTGTGACGTCATTGACGTCTCGTTGTGGGTAGATTTCAAACACGAACCCACAAATGTCTGACGCAAAATGTTCCGGTCCTTTGCCGTGCGAATGTCGATCAAACAGCATGCCCATCTGCTGGTAGAATCTCACCGCACGATCGATGTCTGGCGATCGAATCACGAGTAAGTTTGCGACGGGCGGTGCAGCGAACATTCTTCATCCAAATAACGGCCGCCGTAACCGGGGACGGCAGTTTGATCTATCCATTTGTAATCGCGCGATGCCGTCCTCCGGTTCACGGCATGGTTCGCCGCGGTATCTCATTACAGGATGGTGTCAGCAAAGCCGGTCGACTGCACATAGCTTAGTCTACCCAACTATTCATTGCTCAACGCGCCAATCTGGTGCGAAGTCACTGCACCCGATCCATCAATTGCCACAATCGTCGGATATCCCGTGACGCGATACCGCTCGAATACTTCGCCGAATCCGGTTTCATCGCTGGGAATGAACGCGGGGCAGTCAAGGTTATAAAGATCTAACTTCTTCTCCACATCAGAGATTGAATCTGACGCAGCAAAAACAAGAATCAACTGATCGGTCGATGTGTCTTGTAGCTTAGAGAACAACGCTAGCATATTCCCGCAGGGCGCACAGGCGGTATATCCGAATCCCAAAAGCAGCGAGCGTTTGCCTCGCAGCTCGTTGATCGAAAGTGGCTCGCTGTTGAGCCATGTTCCTCTCCCTAGTTCCGGAGCAACTCTACCGATCAGTTCACGCGAACGTCGTACAGTCGATGCGTCGCGATCATGGCTCTCTCTGGCTTCCGCGTAAATCTTCGCTAATTCTTCCTCAGTACGGTTTGGGTCCGATGTGAACACCACTGGATACTTTTCTCGCAAATCACATACTTTCACACCCGGTTCCATCTTCATTTGAAAGACCGAATCATCTGGGACGTCGTCAATGTTCAGCGAAATAACGGTCGTTCGGTCCGTCCACTCAAGCCCCTCTTTTCCATAGCGCATACGTATACTAGCCATAGGCCAAAAAATGCCGTCCGTCACTTCGCGATGTTGATCAAATTGTTCCCAGTCGTTTCGCGAGTATCTCCCGTACAACTTATAGTCTTCGCGACCAACGATCCAATGATGATGCGCATCCCGCAACACAACACAATCGCGTTCAGCAAAACAAGTCTTCCCAACAAGAGTGGGTGGTGTCTGTTGCCAGTCCAGCCCGTCGTATGAGGCGGTAGCATCGTAGAACCAGATTGCGGGTGTTCCCACTTGAGGAAACCAAGCGAGCTTTGACATGGCTCCGCTCACGTCCGACTTAAGGTAGTAGTTCGGATCTTGCGTGGTGCCGTAGTCAACGTATCGAGTAAGCGAGTTCCCATCCCACGCTTCGGTTTGTATTCCAAACGCGTTGCTGCGGCTGACACAAACAAGTCGTGACTCATCGAACGTCAAGGATTGGTGTATTTTCCATTCGCGCGCAAGTGTTGGAAACGTTGTCTCGTCGACCAGCAAATCGGGGAAACTTGCCTTCTCTTCCGCGATGTCGCGTTCGTATCTTGCATCGCTTTTTGTGACAGTCACGCTGTATTCGAAACGGCCAAGTGGCAACGATTTGAACCAATGGTGTGTTCTCACGAGTGCATCGATGATGTCTTGCAGTTCGTGTGAGGAAATGTCAGCTTCCGAAACGTTGGGGATCTGTGACGAAAGCTTGGGTCCGGTGCCACTGTCTGTCGACGGAATTCGGTCGTGGAATATGAAAGCGAGCAAAAGCAGCCCGACTACCAACACAATTGGCAGTCGAAAGCGTTTGATATTCGTTGGACTGCCTGAAATCGATTTGTGTTCATCCACTGCATTCGACTCGCATTTATTCGGCGAACGTTTGGGTTTTGCGGGCCGGAACAGTTAATTTACCATTGCTGAACGCTCGCAGGCCCGGCTCCGTAACAACCCTTGGTTCCCCGCCGTGTTCGATCGAGCATGGACGCCGGGTCGCTAACCGTATCGAGCAGGGCCAAGTGCCAACGAGTATACCATCAGAACAAAGCGTCCGGCGAAACGTCAGGCATCATTTCGGCAACGAGCATCGCAATTTCAGCGTTCATTTTACGATGAAGCTTCCACCGACGGATCAGCCCGCTCGCGTTCCACTCGTCGGCAAATTTGGCCTCGATGATGAGGCGTGCGTCCGATTCCACGGCGGAAACTAAACGGTCGTACCCATCAGCGACAAACCCAGATTTACGGCCGGTGTCCGATGACGCAGCGAGTGCACGAGTTAGGAAGCGTTGTCGAAGCATGTCACGTAACACTGCAGAGTGCATTTCAGTAGGGGAACGCTTACGATCACCTCGCCGCGACGAGAGATCGACCACTTCCTAAAACCTCATTTCGCGGCTGAGGTGGATCGTTTCGTTATCCGCCAGTATACCGCAGGGCCTTGCTATCGACGAAAGGGCGTGAGCGCCAAAAGCAAAACACCTGGAGCACCTAAAATACACCATATCGGAACAAAGAAGAAGCTGCCGCCTGTTCGCGGTGAGAATAGCGCAACCGCGACAGTTGCATGCCGTGAGCGGGTCCGAACCAGAACATCCAAAAGCGAAAAAACGACCGAATCAATGATCATCAATACTAATCCAGCCAACTGTTTATCGGCGACGTTCAGTTTCGACGCCAATTCAATCGCGCCCCAAAGCCCGAAGGCCGCAAGCAAGCATAGTAGAGCCCCAAATAGATTGAATCCCCAGGAGTATATTCCAAGGCTAAGTTCGGCAAGTCTGCCACGCCATGCACTGCTGTTAGGCGCCTGTGGTGGATCGTATGGATTCACGAGTTTTCAGTCGGATAAAGAATCCATGTAAGTCCTGGGTTTGGGGCGGGAGCCGTTCGAATAAAATCTGGTGACTCAGCCCCGTGATCTCGGGTTGCCGGAAGCAACCACTGTCACAAATGTGCCAACCCCAAACCCAAAGGACACATGGACTATGAAGATTCTCGCTCTTGACTTCGGCAAATTCAATACGATGTGCTGTTTCTTTGATACAAAAACTCGCAAACACTCCTTCCTCAACGCCACTACCGACCGCAACTACCTCTCGACTGTCTTCAAAAAGCATAAGATCGACTTGGTGGTCATGGAGGCGTGTGGTCCGTCAGGCTGGATCAACGATCTAGCTGAGTCTTTGGGCCTCCAAACGTTCGTCTGCTCGACCAACGAAGAGGCTTGGAAGTGGTCCAACGTTAAACGCAAAACGGACAAGGATGATGCGCTCAAGCTGGCGCGTATGGCTACCATGAGTGAACTCAAGCCGGTTCACATGCCCTCGGAAGCGCATCGTGAGTTTCGCTCTCTGGTTAAGTACCGTAAAACACTCGACTGGCGGATCAACAAGATCAAATGCACCATTCGCGCGTGGTTCGTCAACCACGGCATCTCGATCGACAGGGGGGACAAAGCTTGGCACACCGGACGCGCATTGATCAACTCGTATCGCAAACCACTTACGGAGTGCTCCGCGAAAGAGTTGTGGAAAGGTGAGCTCGATCTTGAATTAACGCAGCTCGATTCTCTATCCACACAACTTGACGGGGTCGTCAAGAAACTCGAAGCGATCGGCAAGGCCGATCCTCGCATCGTACGACTGCGCACGATTCCCGGCGTTGGACCACGCACGGCTGAAATCCTGGTTGCCTGCATCGACGATCCGCACCGCTTTGAGAACGGACGCCAAGTGTCGGCCTACTTCGGCTTGGTACCTCGGCAATTTCAATCTGGTGAAACCGATCGCAACGGCCGCATCACCAAGCGGGGCAACCCGCTGGCTCGGACCATTCTTGTCGAGTGCGCTTGGGCCTCGCTGCGATACAATCCGTGGGCCAAGGGAGTCTACGATCGCATCTGCGGTAAGCAGAAGACACGCAAGAAGAAGGCGGGGGTGGCGTTGGCTCGCAAAATCGCGGTGATTGCTTGGGCCATGCTCCGCGATGAAAAGGACTGGGATCCGGTCACCATGATTCGCACTACCAAGTCGTTCGATGGAACGCTTCCCTTGGATGAGGAGACGTTTCGAACGATGCCTCCTAAGGAGAACTCGGACCAACGAAAAAGCCGCCTTCGCAGGGAAGCCCGCGAAGCCGAAGAGCTCACGCGGCGTTGCGCCGCCAAGGCGTCGCCCACGACAAAGTCAGCCAGAAAATCCAAGTCGAAGCCCACGCAGGTTGGTAAGTCGACGAAACAGCAGTCTGCCAAGTCGCAGGCGAAATCAATCACCACGCCGAGAAGTCCCATTGGCTCAAAGTCGAAATAAGCCACCACGAAAACCGCCAAACCACGGCGAGCAAGAAAGCCAGTATCCCCTGCCTGATGAGCGTACCCATTAGCACACTAACATCGACAGAACGAATCGGCCTTGCTCGCCCTTTTACCCCATCGCTACGAGGGACAACCTGTATCCGCTGACTGATGCATTGACATCGGCAGAACGAATCGGCACCTCGTAGCCTTTTGACACGTCACTAGTTGAACAGACTCATTCAATACCGATACCAACAGAGTTCACAGGAGCCCTTTCGCCGAACACGAGAACACTTGACAAGGACAAGACCAACCCAAACGTGCTGAGCACCGACACCAATTGACCACTGACTGATTCCCATGGATCGATCGCGCAGGATCGTCGGAACGTCAGACACGTCGCCCTAAAGAATGTGCCACACCAACGGAAGGTAGCTTGCTGCTCACCGAAGCCTCCAGGCAAGCTGCAGCCAACACGGACTCACCATCGACAACGATGCTTTGAACCGTGCATGGATAACTGAGGGAACGCGACCTGCTCCAAGTGAGCAGGAGCAGAAGTGTGAAACGCGTTCGCACCTCGAATAGTCGTTTAATCAAACATCCTTGACAAGCAAATTGTGCACCGGCCGAAGCGATACTCCTTCGAAGCTCTCTAACGAAGGCAACTTCCAAGTGGCTAAACCACGTCATGACATGACTGAATAACAGAATTCAAAAAAAGTGGCGACCGTCACTTGCCAAACCCAGGACTTCATAGTCGTTTGCAATCACCCGGTCGCGACGAGAGATCATCCATTGCCAAAATGCCCGACTTCGCGACTCGGTTGCATTGCTTGGTTCTGTTTTCTTTTCGTTGCGCACTCGTGCTAAACTTGAGCTGCCGTGCGAAGCCGACGACAAGTTTCACACCCCTAGTCTTGCAAGGAATCGAGTAACGCTTGAATTTCCTGCGGATTGATATTGGAGCATACTTCGTCCAGCATCGTCTTAAAATGCCGCTTTCCTTCCAGTCCAGACATAAAGCCGATATTGCCCAGTGGACCATAGCTGTCAGTGACAGACTTTTCATTCGCATTGAAGATGGCGTGGAAGGGGACTCCGACCGATCGGCCCTTCGTCAATCGCTCGGCAATTGCCTGGCCGTTTAGGTCACGAAAATCGTCAATTTTTAAGAGAATAAAGTCCTTTTCGAGAATCTCGCGCTGATCGTCGATCCACCTGCTTAGCATGAAGCAAGGACCGCAGTATCGTTGGCCTGTGCGGACCCAAACGAGTTTGTTCTGTTCTTTCGCTTGCTGAAAGGCCTTGTTCCATTTCGCTTCGGCGTCCTGTTGGGATGGCACATGCCGTTCGACGAATTCGTAAGCGGTATCTGCGGCATCGGAAGCCTCTGGATCGATGCGAATTCGCCCCAGCTGCTTTCCCTCGATGTCGTAAGCACACGCGAAGACCCCTTGCGTAGCTTTAGGCCAATCGAATCCATCGACGAAGGCCATGTTGTTCCCTGCCGACAATTCTTTGACGTCGACCTGCAGTTGCATGTAGCTGGCGACTGCCTTGTGCTCGGAGTAATTGAGCAGATGCTTATTGATGAACTCCCGCTTCGACTCTTCCGATTTGTCATAGACGATTACCATTAAATGGTAGCTGCCAAGACGACAGTCACGATGCATCGACGCAAAACGCTGCGCTAGTGGCAGCGGGTCGTCGCGACTCGTGGATGTACCGATCTTCGTGACCCGACTGCGCAGGTCGTCATCAGGCAAATAGTAAACCTCGTCGACGGATTCAAAGCGATTCGGTTCATTGTCCAACGTGTTCGTCCCCAGCAGGATTCTGGTCTGGCAGGGTAGACCATCGAATCGGTAGTTTCCCTCCGAGTCGGTTTGAGTCTCAATTCGCGGTACGTAAAAGGTCGTCGGGTAAGCGGTTCCAAATTCTCGTTCGTCTTCAATCTTAATCGAGGCCCAGACCTTATGATCAGCAACTGGATTTCCGCCTTGGTCGGTAATTCGCCCGGAAAAGCTCTTGGTGGGATGGAGTTGGATCCGCGCGGGTTTGGAGAACTCCTTGATCACCAAAGTACCGATGAAGCGTCTATCTGGCGAGTATGAAATGGCCCCAAGTTTCGCTGCTTTCGTTTTGATTCGGAAGCTTCCGTTTTCGTCTGTCTCTAATTGGAATTCATCGCCAGATTCACCATCAATCGCTTTGATGTGCACAATTGCACTGGCGATTTGCTGCTGATCCTCTTTCCACGGAACGATCCTGCCGGTGACTTCGACCGCCTCATCTACCTTCCGATGCAACTGAATCTCGTTGCTTTCCCCGCGTCGCACGTCGATGCTTTGCGTTGCTCGCCAGTCGGTTAGGTATACACTGGCTTCAAGCTTTTCTTCCGGTGCCAGCATCTCGATGACGCCTTCGTCATTCGCAAAGGTGCTCCCGTTTCTGCCGAGCGAGCCGGATCGCGTTTGACCATCCTCAAGCCAAGTGAAACTGTGGTCGGAAGCAATGTTGACCCACGCCCCCGAAATTGGCTTGAGATCGCTTCCCTGGGTCAAGGTAATGCGAACCGGAATGCCGTACGACAGAAACAGCTCCGGAGAATTTCGCTGCCCAGTCTTCGAATCAAAGGGAATCAAGTCTACCGCGTTCGCAACCCACTTGTCGTCTTCCAAAAACACGGCATACGTTGCGTCGGGGAGTACGTCTGCGGAAAATTTTCCATCCGCATCGGAAAAGCTGTAGACAAAATCAACCCTGCCCTCCTGTTCAGCCTGAAAGCTTCCCAACTTGACACTGAACCCACCTGCGAATTTGCCATCTCCAATTACGTGGCCAGTTAACTTCTTGCGTTCGACAGCACGATTCGCAATAACTTCGAGCTTGTCTTTACCGCGCTGGCTAGATTCTATGACCCAACGATTGTCCAATATTTCAGCATAGCAATGGGCATCCTCAATGTCCGGGTACCAGGCGACGGTGGCGATGCCGTCTTGATTCGTTGCAAGCTTGTAGTCGTCGGGTGTACCAAGGTAGTTAGAATCAGGTGGGGGCGTAGCCGCCTGAAAACCGAGTTCGACTCCGGCGATCGGCTGCCCTTTTGCGTCTTTCAAGTGGACTTCAAACGGTCGGCACCGGTACATCGAGATGACATGCGAATCGGCTCGCGGGTCGCGAACGGGCGTCCGTGAGAATTGATATCCGCCGATAATTGGCTGTTGCGACCAGGCGGTGAGTTGCACGAGTTTCTCTTCGTCAAGCAGTTTCAACTTCGCAAGTCCGTTTGCGTTGGTCTCCAATTGCAACGTTGCACCATTGAAAAGTTTGGCCCGGACCGTCGAATTGACAACTTCGTTCCCATCATATTCCACACGGACTTTCACCTGTCGTTTTGGAAGTTGGACCTTCAGATTGAGGCCGCTAACCACGAGTTCTCTGAGCTGTTGCCGAAGAATCGTTCGTGTGCAACGTGCCCCATCGCGGCACGTCGCACTCACGGTGATGCTATACCAAGGGTACTTATTGACTGGTAGCCAAATCTGGAATCTCTTGCCATCGACTTGCGGTTCGAATGATTCGAAAACCTGATCGTTGTATTTGATCTGAATCTGGACTTCAGCCCCATCGACGTTTCCGCCGTCACTGCGGGTGACGTCCCCTGACAGACGAAGCTCAAGTTGTTCACCGCGCCCACGTATCCAATCAGGAACGTCTTCTGTAGGAAGCCCTTGTGCTGCGGCCAGAGCAGCCGAGGCACCCACCAGGATGAATAGACAAATCAGAATCGAGGGAACGAGTTGTTTCGGAGAGATCATGGAGGCCATGGCGGTACTCACGTCTTGAAAACAGAACGAATAGCAATCTATCCCAACTGGGAGCGCAGCGAGCACGGAGGGATAGATTGTCCAACGAATAGCAATCTATCCCAACTGGGAGCGCAGCGAGCACGGAGGGATAGATTGTCCGTTGAGCTGAGACGCTTCGCTCGACGGGTCCTATGCGGATAGTATTGAGCTGGCGTCTGATGAGAGTCAGTTTAGCCTAGTCAGAGATGGCTTGGCAAGCAGTTTGTTGAGCTGCCGGGCAGTCGCGTAGAGAATCTGACGTCAGTTGGGGACTGTTTCGTCGGTGAACTGTGACCAGCGGGCAGCGGTTGGCCGTCAATGCGTATGCATCGGAGCAGGATACTGTAACGATGTCGTAGCGTAGGGGCACTAGTCTAACTCTCGAACCAAGAGTGATGGTTGGGGCCATAGAATAGGTCCCGCCAGCTCGGACGACGAGTCTCGGAGAGGAGTTGCATGGGTTGTTGGCATTTGGCACAACAACGCTCTGTCGGAATGTCCTGCGTCTCTGTGATTGCGTCGTTGACTTGAGGATCGCATTGTTCCGTCACGGCGAGCGGATGGAGCTGCTTGCACAAGGCGATGAAGGCCGTGCGGCGAGCACTGCTGTAGCCTCCGAAGCAACGTGACTTGGTAAAACCCTTGGGAAGAATGTGGAGTGACCAACATCGAATGAACTCAACTCCAGAGAGTTTCTCTGAAACTTGACTAGCCGAGCTGTGTTTGTCCTTGTTGCGAGCCATGAACGTGACGATGTCGTTATCGCAGCTCACCAAGCGTCGATCCGAGATGGGGCCACCAGTCATGTATCTGGCCAAGTACTTCAAGACGTGCTCCGGAGACGACTTGGACGTCGGTGGTCGCTCGATGAAGACACACCAGTCGTGTGCGAGGAGAGTGTCAGTGAATTTGGCCCAAGCCAGCGGCTCTTGAAGTCCCGCCAATTCTTCTTCAAGATCCAGCTTGCCGCGACGGTGCAGCGATTTTAGTTTACGTAGGAAACGTTCGCTGAATTCTCGACTGAGTTCCTTGTTGTCCACCAACGTTGGCTTGGCGGGTGAGTTCCCCGTGGGCTTGGTTTGCCGACACTCGATCCAACGCCGTCCGTCCAGTGATGGGCCGCTGCCGGGAACGAGGAGGTGCACGTGAGGATGGTGCCCCAGCCGTTGATTCCAAGTATGCAAGACCATCATGGCAGAGGCCTGCATGCCAAGCTTGGTTTCAATACACTCCTTGAGCGCCTCCCAAGCAGTATGCATCAAGGTACGATAGAGTTTGCGACGATTACCGAGTATCAGCGGAGATAGTTTGTCTGGCAACGTGAAGACAACTTGGAAGTAAGTTACGTCTGGCAACAGTAGCTCAGCGGCTCTATCGAGCCAGTCGGCGCGCCGAGCCCCACTACACTGCGGGCAGTGCCGGTCGGCGCACGAGTTGTAGAGCGAGATCTTGGTCTGGCACTGATTGCAAGCATAGGTGCGACCTCCCATGGCTGCGGTGCGGCAGAAGCCGATCCTCGCTAGTGTGCTTTCGACTTGTCGTGAGAGACTCGGTCGATACTTGCTGATGAAGTCAGCCGTGTACCGCTTGAGTATGCTGGCCACACTCAGATCGGATCGCTCGCGGGCGTCGAGCTGGGGCTGGGAGCTTGCAGCGACGGGTCGATCCAGCGCGGGCACTGCCGGGCCGGGAGCCAGTCGATCGGGCTGGGGGTCGATCCCAAGTGCTCTCGCCGACAGTGTAAATAGATCATCGTTGTTGTAAAGCTGCTGTGCCCGAGCAGCTTGCTGATCGCCATCAGATCGACGCCTGCTTCCAAAAGTCCGGTCGCAAAAGAATGTCTCAGAGTATGTGGAGTAACGATCTTCTTGATGTGCGCCTGTGCGGCGGCCATCTTGCAAGTCTTCTGAATGGTTGCTCCGGAAAGTGGCACATCGTTGGTCTTGCCCGGAAAGATGTACTGGTTCGGCTTGTTGATCTTCCAGTACTCTCGTAGTTCGGCCAAGAGCCTTGGTGAGAGCGGTACGTAGCGATCCTTGCGCCCCTTGGCTTGAATGATCCGCAGTTGCATCCGCTCGGAGTCGATGTCCGGGAGCTTTAGGTTGGTTGCTTCGCTGAGCCTTAGCCCGGCCGAGTAGAGAGTCAGTAGGACCGCTCGATGTTTGGGAACTGTTACACACTCGATCAGCCTGTGTACTTCTTCCTGCCCCAGCACAACGGGTAACTTCTTAGGCCGGTTGCCGAACGGAATCATTTTCACGACCCACGGCCTGGGGAGCGTGAAGGTGTAGAGAAACCGTAGGCCACAAACAGCTTGATTAAACGAACTCCACGAACATTTTTTCACTTGGATCATCCACAGTTGGAATTCGCGAATCTCTTCGGGGCCCAGATCCTCGGGGAGTTTTCCGAAGTGCTTGGAAAAACGCCCAACGTGGAAGGTGTAGGAATCGATGGTTCTAATTGCCATGTTGCGGAGCAACATGTCCTCGGCCATACGTTTAATGGATGCAAGAGTATGCTTGCGAAAAGAGCTGGGCATTGCGCTGAAGCCTTACTGAAAACGGGAAGTCAAACTTGCCGCAGAAATGCGACATTAATCCCCAGCATGATTGGGGTTTCAGAAAGCGCAAGTCGGATAATCGTTAAATTCGGAACGGGGGGAGGCAGCTCACTTACCTCGCTCATGCCACTCAGTCGTACTCGTCGGAGTGGCCATGCAATCGCACCGTCACCGCTGGGACTGGCCGAAGTCAACACGCGGCCGAGCAGGCAAAGCCATCGAGCTAGGCGACTGTAGCCGGTGCAGAGCCATCGCAATGCAAAGCACCGCACCAGCAAGAGGCGAGAAGTAGCTCGCGTGAGATACGCAGAAGAAGTCTGCTTAGAGTTACGAGAAAATTGAAAGTGAAGCGGTTTAGTTCAACGGCGGACATCACGGGGCGCGGAGGGTTGACTATCCATTGCGAAAAACGCCGCAAGCCGTGCTCCCGTGCATGTCATGGTTCCCCGCGTTTTGGAGTTCGCCGATCAATCCAAGATGAGATCGTCGGGAGACCGTAGACGCGAGTGTGGGAGTATGCCCAGTCGTAGTCGTCTGGCATCGTGACGCTGGGCATTCGTCTGGTGGAAGGATACCAGAAGTTTCCGTCAGGTTCTCGCAATCCACAGCACAGTGTGGCGAGCATGCAGTCATCACGAGTGGTGTCGGTCGCG
Source organism: Aureliella helgolandensis (assembly GCF_007752135.1). Lineage (GTDB taxonomy): Bacteria > Planctomycetota > Planctomycetia > Pirellulales > Pirellulaceae > Aureliella > Aureliella helgolandensis. Next base: position 699,615 of record NZ_CP036298.1, read on the forward strand.
ACAGAGAATTTTGCGGGAGCCATACCGCACCCATCCGGGGCATCAAGAAAATCAAGCCGAAAGCAGAGATCGATAGAGCCACCAAGCACGATATTTGCGGTCTCAAGTAACAGCCCATCCGATGTGATGCACTCTCCATTCGTGTGCCGGCTCACCACGTCGCTGAATAGTTCGTCAGCCGCGCGAATAAAATCGGAATCTGAGCGAAAGTCGTCTATGAGCGTAGTGTTCCATTTGCCGCAGGCACTGGCAGAGTCGTAGCGACGCAAGCGGTCATTCAACGACCGAAAGACAAAGTCAAATTTGAGATTGAACGCAGAGTCTCCGATTCAGTCGGGGAACAACATAGTTATCCCCGAACAGCTTCGGGGGTATTAGGTAAATTACCCAATACGACCGGTTGGGTCAAGCTATTTGACGGATATTGCTGGGAGTGCTAAAACGGGGATGTGAGTCGCCTGGTGGGGGGATCCTGGGGCTCTATGGAGCGATGCCGGTCAGTGCTGAAGAGGAATTGTGCTATGACGCTAGCTAAATTTGAGCTGATGGTTCATGGTTTCCCAAATGGTTGCGACGCTACGCGATGAATTTCCGCAATGGGTTGGCAATCAATCTCCCCATCAATCGAAACTCAGTCGTCAAGTTTTCCCAGAGCTTGCTGAAAAATGGGGCGCCAGCTTGGCAGCGTCTGCAGGCCGTGCGAGCCTTGGAGTGCTATCGAGATCGTGTATTGCAGCGATCTGAGCCGGATTTGACCGACGTGATCTTGACGCTCACTCAACTTGCCAGGCGAGAGCGGAATGTTGATGTCCACGCGCCGCCAACTGCTGAAGAATTGAAGAAGCTGCAAGGCAATCTCAATAAGGGAGAATCGCCATGGATTCAGACCATGCGGAGCGAGTTGCGAGTGCTGCACTATTCGATGGATACCGAGCGGGCCTACGTGCGTTGGGTGAAGCGGTTCAGCAAGCACGTGGGCTCGGAGTCGCTCGAGCAATTCGACGAGCAGGATATTGGCGATTTCCTGACGACGCTGGCAGTCGAGGGGAGTGTTAGTCCGAGCACGCAGAATCAAGCGCAGTCCAGCCTGCTGTTTGTGTTCCAGTGCGTGATCGGTAAAAAACTTGGGTTTCTCAACGCAGTCCGCGCTCGGAAAACGGAATCGATCCCAGTTTGGTTCAGTCGGTCGGAAATCGAAAAATTACTAGAGCATTTCGTGGGTGAGCATCGCTTAATGTTCTTGCTGATCTACGGCGCTGGATTGCGACACAAAGAATGTCGACGACTCCGCGTCAAGGATATTTGTTTTGATGAGCAGCATATTGTGGTGCGCGACGGCAAGGGAGCCAAAGACCGAATTACCTTTCTACCGACGCAGGCTGTTTCAGAGCTTAAGCGTCAAATATCAGTTGCCAAGTATTTCCATGAGATGGATGTGGAACAGGGATTTGCGCAAGTTTACATGCCTTACGCACTGTCCAAGAAGTATCCCAACGCGTGCCGCGAGTTGGCTTGGAAGTGGATCTTCCCTTCGCGTCAGCGGAGTCGAGACAAACGCTCTGGCATTGCATGGCGCCATCACATTGGTGCAGAGCAGTTTACGACCACTTTCAAGCGTGCTTTGAGGCTATCGGAAATCCTCAAAAATGGCGTCCCCCATTCTCTTCGCCATAGTTTTGCGACGCATATGATTGAAGGTGGGGCTGACATCCAAACCGTCCAGAAACTCATGGGGCACAAAGACGTCAAAACCACGCTGGGTTACGTGCATGTTACTGAGAAGCTGGGTGTCACTATTCACAGCCCAATTGACGTCGCCTGCGGGAACTAAGCCTGGGTGAATGTCGGGTGAGTAAGTCAAGGATTGCGGTGCGTCGGGGTTGTGCTTCGTTCAGGCGTTCCGTTCCCGTCGTGCTTGTCGACGCGTTGGTTCGAATCAGAGGGAACCGAGCCTTCCTCATGAAAAGCAGCTCACCGTCAGGGTCTGCTTCCAACCACGCTTACCGCTGCGAAGTATCCAGGCAGGCGTTTGGGCAGGAAGATGTTGGCAGGAAGATGGGAGACGCGAGGGGGGCAAGCTCTCGTACTGGTTGCCTGCTCTGCTATTTGTCTGCAGCCTTCTAGCAAACTCTGCTGCTCTATTCAGGATGTGAAGTTGCGCAGCTCAATAGGAAGCGTAGCTATTGCTGGTGCACAGGGTTGTTTGTTTGGAGGGGAGGCTGACTGTGGGGGGCGTGCTTGGGATCAGGCTGCAGCGGTGACTAGCTTCCTTGCTCACGCAGCTGTTGATTTAATCGCAATTTGAATTTTAATGCGGAGGTCGCGTCCTTAATTGACTTGTAGCAGAGGTTATCTTTCCTTGCTCACGCGGCGGGTTACTATTTGGACAGCCCGTTACGCGGCGGGTTACTATTTCAACAGCCCGTCACGCGGTGGGTTACTATTTTGGCTGGCTGCTATTGAACGAAACCGGTTACGTTGCTTCGGGATCTGGGGAGTCTGTAGAATCGTCCCCCAATTCGCGTTCGAACTCCGCTTCGCATTCGTCGCAATAGTCGCTCGTCGAATAGTGTTGGACCATTTCGGTGGCGGCTAAATTGGGATGGACTTTGGCGGTTGGGAGAATCTCGGTCATTAAGAGTTGGTAGGTGTCGAGCGGAGTGAAATGCTCGCACACGTCCAGGGCTACGCTGAGCAGTGCAAGTTGGGCCAGGATGGCTGTGACGAGTGGCAAAGCCTCTTCATCGGTCAACACCGCATCGGGCTTGGGGAGCTTGAGTGGAGTTTCGAAGAGGTAGGAGAGTGGTTCGTCCTTTTTGCCTTCGAAGATCTCATCCCATTGCTCGTACATGGCTTTGGTTTCTGGGTCGAGGCCAGGAATTGCCTGATCCCAGGCTCGCAATCCACCCTCGCTCGGTGGCTCTCGTTCGTCGAATTCTTGGTCTACGATGGGACCGAGTGATTCAGCGACTTTGCGATCGAGATTTTCATCGAACAAACCATACGGATTGTCGTCCTCCTCTTCCTCATCGTCCTCTTCGTCGGAGCCATCTAGAACAAAATTGTTGCCAGTTTCATCGTCCTCACCAACTCGGACTTCTGTGAACCCCAGACCGTACCGCTCTTCGTCTTCGTCCTCGCTGTCGTCATCCCCTAGGTCATCGGGCAGCAACTCGATCTCTGGGGCGAGAATCTCGGCGACCACTCGCCCATTTTGGCTGAACCACTCGAGGTAGAGGCATTTCTGTTCTTCTGAGTTCGCGATCTTCTCTTGAGGACTGAGTTTTCGCCATTGATCGAGCGGGAGTAGGGGAATGCGGACAGACCGCAATTCCATCTCGCCAACGACGCCGATTTGTCGATCGGCCAATTGCTCGATTTCATCGGGGAATGTGCCAGGTTCAAGTTGAGCAGCGTCGGGGGGGAGTGGGACCTGGAGTCGGAAGTTTTTGCCCTCCAATTCCCCTTTGAGATTTCCGGTCAACTCGATGCGAATTCCATAGTCGGCGGCGAATTCGATCCAGCCGTACACGCCATTGCGACGATTGTTGCGCAATTCACCAGCACGTACGTACTCACCGATTCTCAATGCCATCTCGACTCCTCAACCCCTGTAGTGAGCGTTAACGGAAGTAAGCGGTAGACTGGGATTTGAGCGTCTGTGCTCTATTCAACCACCAGCAGCAGATCACCCGCTTCGACCTGTGAGCCCGATTTGACCAGTAATTGCGAGACTTGACCATCCGACTCGGCGGAAATGGTGGTTTCCATTTTCATTGCTTCCAGGGTCAGTAGCTTATCCCCCTTCTTGACTGTGTCTCCCGCTTTGATTGAGACTCCAATCACCATACCTGGCATGCTGGCCGCGACGTGAGTGGGGTTAGCTGGGTCGGCCTGGACCGCTTTGGCTACCGCATCTTCCATGGAATGGTCAATGACCTCCACTTCGCGGGGTTGTCCGTTGAGTTCGAAGAAGACGGTGCGGGTCCCGTCGGGCTTGGGCTGTCCCACGGCCAGGAAGCGGATGATCAGCCGTTTTCCCTCTTCGATGTCGACGATGATTTCTTCAGCCAGGTCTGCCCCATAGAAGAAATAGGGAGTTTGCAGTGTGCTCACGTCACCGTACAGCTTCCGGTGCGCGATGAAATCCTCGTACACCTTAGGGTACAGGAGGTGGGTGACGCATTCACGGTCGGTGGCGGCAACGCCCAGCAGGCCCGTGAGCTTCTCGCGCGTGGCTTCGAAGTCCGCCGGCGGGAGCGATGCGCCGGGGCGTCCGGTCACCAGCGGGCGATCGCGTAAAATCGCCTTTTGGGCTTGGGGAGGAAATCCTCCCGGTGGTTGGCCCATCATGCCACTGAGTAGATCGACGACCGAGGCAGGTGGTGAGAGATCGCGATCGGCATTGAGCACATCCGTCGCAGTCAGCTGCCCTGCCACCATGAACAGCGCCATGTCTCCCACCGCTTTGGAGGTCGGGGTGACTTTGACGATGTCCCCAAACATCTGGTTGACCTCTGCGTAAGTCTTGCAGACTTCGGTCCAGCGGTCGGCTAGTCCCAGTGCGCGGGCCTGTTGGTACAAGTTGGTGTATTGTCCGCCAGGCATTTCGTGTTCGTACAGGTCGCCGCCGGCGGCCAGTGCTTCGCTTTCGAACGGCAGGTAGAACTCGCGAACCGCTTTCCAGTAGGTGGAGAGTTCGGTTAAGGCGGAAGTCGACAGGGCGCTATCGCGCGGACCGAAGCGGAGGGATTCCACCAGAGTGTTCAAGTTGACTTGGCTGGTTCCGCCAGAAAGCGAGGCTAGGGCTGCATCAGCGATGTCCAGGTCCTCCTCCGCTCCGGCCAGGATCGAAGCAGCCTGCAGTCCAGCCGTGTCGTGGGTGTGGAAGTGGATGGGGATCCCAATCTCTTGCTTCAGTGCTTTGATGAGTTGTCGGGCTGCGGCGGGCTTGCACAAGCCAGCCATATCCTTAATGGCCAGGATGTGAGCGCCCAGTTTTTCGAGATGTTTGGCCAAATCGACGTAGTACTTCAGACTGTATTTTTGTCGGGCGGGGTTCAGGATGTCGCCGGAATAACAGATGGATGCCTCGCAAATGGCACCGCTATCCAGGACAGCCTCCATGGCCACTTGCATGTTGTCGACCCAGTTCAGGGCGTCAAACACGCGAAATACGTCGATTCCCGCATCGGCGGCTTCCTTGACAAACGCCTTGACGACGTTGTCGGGGTAGTTGGTGTAACCGACTGCGTTACTAGCGCGTAGCAACATCTGAAATAAGATGTTGGGGCAGCGCTCGCGCATTTGGGTCAAGCGTTGCCAGGGGCTCTCTTTCAGGAAACGCATTGAGGTGTCGAAGGTTGCACCGCCCCACATTTCGAGCGAGAAAAACTCGGCCGCGCGATGGGCGTAGGTTTCCGCAATCTGCAACATGTCGTAGGTGCGGAGGCGTGTTGCAAGCAACGATTGGTGGGCATCCCGCATGGTCGTGTCGGTGATGAGCAACGATTTTTCATCGCGAATCCATTGCGAGAAACGCTCTGGCCCAAGTTCTTTCAAGAGGTCGCGTGTCCCCTTGGGGAGCGGCGCTTTGGCCTGGAGCTTGGGGATCGGAGCTGGTTCACGCCGCGTTGCGACAGGGCGTCCCTTGACCAATTCGTTTCCGTTGACCACGACGTTGGCTAGATAACGCAAGACGCGGGTTGCCCGATCTCGACGAGCGGGGAGTTCGAACAATTCGGGAGTCGAATCAATCAATCGGGTGGTGGCTTCTCCGTTCAAGAAGATTTCATTGCCAATCATGCGGATGAGGAAGGGGATGTTGGTCTTCACTCCGCGAATGCGAAACTCTTGCAGGCAGCGTTCCATGCGTCCGGCCGCTTCACGCAACGTCCGGCCGCGAGCGGTAACTTTGACCAGCATGGAATCGTAGAAGGGGTTGACCACGGCGCCACTAAAGGCGCTGCCCGCATCCAGGCGGATTCCCAGGCCACCGGCGCTGCGATAGTGAGTGATGCGACCATAGTCGGGGCGGAACTGGTTGGCGGGATCTTCGGTCGTCACGCGGCATTGCATGGCAAATCCATGAACGGCCACTTCGTTTTGCAGCGGTAGGCCGACCGATTCATCGCCGAGTTGATGTCCCATGGCGACCAATATTTGGGCGCGTACTAGGTCGATACCGGTGACTTCTTCGGTGACGGTATGCTCGACTTGAATGCGAGGATTGACTTCGATGAAGTAAAACTTCTGCGCGTCGGTGTCGTACAGGAATTCGACGGTACCGGCGGCGCGATAGCCGACCGCATTTCCGATTGCCAGGGCGGCGGAATGCAGTTCAGCGGCAATCGCTGGTGCCAGATTGGGGGCCGGTGCTAATTCGACGACCTTCTGGTGGCGTCTCTGCACGGAGCAATCCCGTTCATGCAAGTGGATTAGGCTGCCGTGATCGTCACCCAGGAGTTGGACCTCGAAATGTCGAGCGCGTCGCACAAGTTTTTCGACGAACACCTCATCGCTACCAAAGGCATTGAGCGACTCACGCTGTGCCGATTCCAGGGCGGCGGGTAAGTCCGCTTCCTTATCGACCATGCGCATTCCACGGCCACCACCACCCTTGGCCGCTTTGAGCATGATGGGGTACCCCATGGACGCAGCGACTTGCAGCGCCTCTTCCACGCTCGTGATCGACTTGGAGCTGCCAGGCAAGACTGGCACGCCAGCCTTGATGGCAATGTCCCGCGCGGCGACTTTGTCACCCAGTTGGCGGAGTGCGTGGACGCTTGGGCCCACAAAAATAATCCCCGCTTGCTCTAGTTTTTCCGCGAACGTGGGGTTCTCCGCGAGAAAACCATAACCGGGGTGGACCGCGTCAATGTTATGGCGTAGGCACAGTTCGACGATTCCCTCGATATCCAGATAGGAGCGTATCGGTTCTCCAACTTTACCGATCGAATAAGCTTCATCGGCCTTGAATCGGTGGAGTGCGAAGCGGTCTTCGTGCGAGTACATTGCAACGGTGCGAATTCCGAGTTCATGAGCGCTGCGGAAAACGCGAGTTGCAATTTCACTGCGATTCGCGGCCAATATTTTTCTAATAGGTCGATGAGTCATCGCCAGATGCGCCGGTAGTGAGGTGTGGAGGTAGGATGGCCCGGAGGGGAGCTAACGGATGAGTTTTCTGTCACGCATCAGTGCAATCACTTTTTCAACGCATTCGTCGATCGACAACTCTGCCGTATTGAGGTGCAGGTCTGGGGATTGTGGCACTTCGTAAGGAGTTCCTGCGCCGGGAAGTTTGGGCATTGCCCCTGCTCCGGCATGGAGGTAGTGCCCACGTGGATCCCGGCTCTGGCAGACGTCGAGTGGGGCGTCGATATGGACGGTCAGGAAATGATCGGCACCGATGAGTTCGGATGCCTTGTTGCGTGTTTCCGCGTCGGGAGCAATGAAGGCAGCCAAGCAGATGAAGCCGTTTTGGTTGAGTAGTCTCGCCATGTGGGCACTGCGCCGTAGATTCTCGGAGCGGTCGTCGGGAGTGTATCGCAGGTCCCGACTCAGGCCACGTCGCAAATCTTCCCCATCGAGCACGATGGCGGTCCGTCCCATGTCGAACAAGGCTCGCTCAACCCCGTAGGCGATCGTCGACTTGCCACTTCCGCTCAATCCCGTGAGCAGTAGGGTGGCGGGGGTTTGCCCCAGTCGCGCTTGACGCTCCTCTGCCGAAACTCTGGCTATGTTCTGAGCCGTATCGTCCTCCTGAGAACCATCAATCTCCCACGGCGCTAACTTCGCCTTCTTGTCTGCCTCGCGGGCCGTGATCATGCCGGCGGCCATCGTCACATTGCTCAATCGATCGACGATGATAAATGCACCGGTGGTGCGGTTGCGACGATAGGGATCGTGAAAAATTGGCTGACTTAACGTGATCGTGCAGCGTCCAATTTCGTTGAGTTGCAAATCGGGTGCAGGCGAACGGTGCAGTGTGTTCACATCGACGCGGTAGCGTAGCGATTCGATTTGGCCGGTGCAGGATTGCGTTGTGTGCTTGAACAGATACGACTTTCCTGGAATCATCGGTTCCGCACTCATCCATACCAGCATGGCATCGAAGTCGTTGCTGACCCTGGGGGTGTTTCCAGGCCGCACGATCATATCGCCACGGCTGCAATCGATCTCATCTTCTAGCGTCAGCGTTACGGACTGCGGAGTGAAGGCTTCGTCCACCTCGCCATCGTAGGTCACGATGCTTTTGACCTTGGACGTTTGCCGGTTTGGCAAGACGGTGATTTCGTCGCCCTTGCGGATAATGCCGGAAGCTACCGTGCCACAAAAACCACGGAAATTGAGGTTGGGGCGATTGACGTATTGAACCGGGAAACGGAAGTCTTCAAAGTTGCGGTCCGAGCCAATGTAGACGGTTTCCAGGAAGTTCATCAACGTGCTGCCGCGGTACCAGGGCATGTTGGGACTGGGGTCGACGACGTTATCGCCACTCAAGGCGGAGATTGGAATGAAATGCAAGTCGGGTAAGTCAAGTCTGGCCGCAAAGTCTCGATAATCATTGCAGATTTCGTCGAACCGCTCCTGGCTGAAATCGACCAAATCCATTTTGTTGACGGTGACAATTACGTGGCGAATGCCCAGCAGCGAGACGATAAAACTGTGCCGCCGGGTTTGTGTTAGGACCCCGTGCCGCGCGTCAATGAGGATAACTGCCAGGTCAGCGCTCGACGCACCGGTGGCCATGTTGCGGGTGTATTGTTCGTGGCCTGGAGTGTCGGCGATAATGAATTTACGCTTGGCGGTCGAGAAATAACGGTAGGCGACGTCGATCGTAATGCCTTGTTCCCGCTCTGCTTTCAGGCCGTCGGTGACCAAGGCCGGATCGAAGTTTCCGCCGGTGGTGCCATGCACTTTCGACTCGCTCTCCAGTTGGGCCAACTGGTCCTCGTATAGCATTTTGGAGTCGTACAGAAGGCGACCGATGAGAGTGCTCTTGCCATCATCCACACTTCCGCAGGTGATGAATCGCAGCAATTCCTTTCGCTCGTGTTGGGCGAGATAAGCATTGATATCCTGGGCAATTAGTTCGCTTTGATGACTCATCGTAAAACTCTAAAAAACTCGAATGGCTTGAAGAGGGCCTGGCGATGGCCCGGATGCGGAAGAGCGTGCTGCATGAGTGCAGCGGCGCGTCTGGATTGTTGGAAAGGGCGTCTTGCGGGAGGCTAGAGAGTTAGAAGTATCCTTGCTTCTTCTTCTCTTCCATCCCTGTTCCACCGGAATCACGGTCGATCACGCGTCCCTGACGTTCGCTGGTCTTGGCCAGCAACATCTCTTGAATGATTTGTGGCAGCGTGGTGGCATCCGATTCGACCGCACCGGTCAGCGGGTAGCAACCCAGAGTCCGGAATCGCACGTTGCGTTTCTCAAAGGTCTCGCCATCGCGCAATTTTAGACGCTCGTCATCCTGCATAATCAACGTGCCTTCGCGGTTGATCACCGACCGCTCGGCAGAGTAGTAGAGGGGGACGATGGGGATTTGCTCCAGGTGGATGTATTGCCAAACGTCGAGCTCCGTCCAATTGCTGAGGGGGAAAACTCGGATGCTTTCGCCCGGGTTCACCTTGGTGTTGTACAGGCTCCACAGTTCGGGGCGTTGATTCTTGGGGTCCCAGCGGTGGAATTTGTCTCGGAAGGAGAAGACGCGTTCCTTGGCGCGTGACTTTTCCTCGTCGCGGCGGGCGCCACCGAAAGCCGCGTCGAACCCGTACTTGTTGAGGGCTTTTTTGAGACTGTCGGTCTTCATGACCTCGGTGTGTTTCTCCGAGTTCTCGGAGGGATCGATGTTGAGTGCCGCCCCTTCATGATTGATGTGCACCATGATATCGAGTCCCAGCTCCTTCCGCGCGTACTCCTCGCGGAACTTGATCATCTCGCCAAACTTCCAAGTGGTGTCTACGTGCAGGAAGGGAAACGGAGGCTTGTCGGGATAGAATGCTTTGAGCGCCAGGTGCGTCATGACCGACGAATCTTTGCCGATCGAGTACAGCATGACGGGTTTCGAAAACTCGGCAGCCACTTCACGAATGATATGGATGCTCTCGGCTTCGAGAAGCTTCAGGTGGGTAAGCGAATAAGCTGACATGGCAAACTGTATCTATTGGTTTCTGAAGATGCGAAGGGGGAGAACGCGAATGGGAGCAACGGAGGGTTCAGCCGGCGGTTGCCTCCAGAGCTTCAACGCTCCCGCGTGAACTGTAGTATGACTGATTCCGATTCCGTACCTGGCATCGGGTAGGCGGCGACGCGGCGGAGAGTGATTTGATTCATCAAGCCGCGGTGACGCGCTTCACCGCGTTCGTCGACCCAACGCGGGCCCTTGATTGCTAGCAAACGATCAAAGCTCATCCAGTAATCCTTAAGCCAGGTTAGCAATTGCGAAATATTGCCGGCGGCTCGCGTCACTAAACTATGAAAGCGAAGGTCGTCGACAACATCTTGGACGCGAGAGGCATGCACGGCGACCGGCAGGTGCAACTGTTTCACCATATCGTCCACGGCGCGCGATTTCTTTGCCACGCTATCGCAAACATGCACATTCAAGTCGGGACGAAGTATAGCTAGCAAAAGACCTGGGACACCTCCGCCGGTGCCAATATCGAGCACATCTTCACTCTCTGCCAAGAGATCGGCTAGGTGCAGGCTGTCGAGCAGGTCGCGTCGCACGAAGGTATCGTAGGTCGTGTGCCGCGTTAAGTTGATCTTTTCATTCCAGCCCCAGAGGGCTTGGCAATAGGCATCCAACTGAGGAACGCAGGCTGGGTCGACCGTCAACTCCATCCGCTCGATCGCTTCCTGCAGGCTTTGACTGGCAGGGACGGTGACGGCGGGAGTGGAGTCCGTGATCGGCTCAGCCGCAGCGTTGGCTGTTGTTCCCTCATCGCCCTGGGAGTCCTCGGCGTTGTCCGGGGATTGGCGATCTGCTGGTAGGTCCGACATAGTTGAGCTTTCAATTCGACGAGCTACTAAGGCTCGTCCCTCGTAGATGATTTCGTTACGCCGGCTGCCGCTCCCCCCCCCGGCTCTGTGCATTGCGAGCCGATGTATCTTAGGTATCCAGGGAAATCTTAGTATCCGGAGATTTAGTATCCGGGAATTCAGGGAGGCACGCCTCCACCGCAAAGCGGCCGGACCCATATGTTCTCATGGAAAGCAATCACCACAAGCCGTAATGCAGAGTCCGGAAAAGCTCGTGCGTGGTTACTATTCTGTTAGCGGTCTGTGCCGTGTCCCCAAGAGCTTGGGGGGGCGAATGCCGCTGTGGGGTGGTGTGGCGCTCAGTTCGCCAGCCCGCTTGAGCGAAGACGCCCACCCCTGCGAGTCCACAGGGGAGTCCTCGGCAGCGAATTGGCAGCTATTCTTCCAGGACTAGCAGTTCAATATTTCGGAAATCGCAGGGATGGCTTTCCGATTGCAGGGAAATCGTTCCTTGCTCCAGCATGAGGCCGCCCTGCTTTTCGGCCAGCATTTTGGAGTGGGGATCGCGTGGATCGAGCTGGCTCTTGGAGTATTCGAGCACTACGGTCCCATCGACGATGTGCTTGACGGTACCTGAGCCATGGACCTCGACCTCGACGGTTACCCATTGATCTCCGTGGAAAGTTTTTGAAGTAGAGCTTGTGCAGTGCCGTTCGATGAGTTCGCCATCCATGACGACGTTGGTTCCGGGAGTGCACAGATTAGCAGTTGTTCGCTTGTCTTTTCCGTTCCCTCCGAGGAGCTGGAATTCGATAGAGGCAGGGAAATCTTGGTCCAGCGACATGGTCTCGGGGGATTCACCGTGCAGCATTAGGCCGCTATTGCGTGTCGCCCATCCGGGGCCCCCTTTGCACTGCTCGCCCACAAATCGCACGTCGGCTTTGAGGCGGTAGTGCGAGAAGCGGTCTTTGTAGAACAGGTGGCCAAAGGTTTCGTTGAATTCTGGGTAACTCGCCTCGTCGTAGCGAACTTTTAGCAAACCACTTTCCACGCGGAACGTATTACCAAAGTTCTCCCCCGCTTCGTGGTAGCGTATTTTGGGAGTCCAGCCCTCCAGGTCTTTGCCGTTAAACAAGGGGATCCATTGGCTAGCATTAGACGATTGGCTTTCCTGGCAAAATCCGAGATTCGTTGTAAGGAATGCGACCGAGAATAGACCTATTAGAAGCTGCTGTGGTAGCGATGAGCGGTGCATGGGAGAACTCCGAGTGCTTTAAAGCATCAATCCAGTGGATCGTACAGGCAACAAAACGAGCTGCTGCACCGCACAAGTGGGGTGTTCGTAACTGCCAAATCCTTTCATTTAACGTGGTGGATTTGGTGAGTCTACGTTGACCCTGCTGACAGAATCTGAGTAAATATAACCTGAAACCCCAAATTGCGGTGCTTCAAATCCGAAATGCTTGGTTGATTGATGACTTCTCGCGTTTTTGTTTTGAAAAGCTGGTGTGTGAGCCATATGATCCCGCACGCTCCTAAGGATGACTCGAAATGTTAAAAATACCTTCCCCGGTTCGAAGCTTGGGGGTGCTGGCCCTGCTGCTGTGGGTGGCTGCAGCACAAACTGCCGTGGCTCAAAAGGGAAAGGGCTCGCCGTTTGGTGGCTTGGGGCTACCATCGGTAGGTTCCGCAGCGCAAGCTGGCCCGAAGGTCTCGTATCGAGCTGAGTACTCGCTGAACCGCAATGGTCAGGAGGGAAGGCTCAGCGTTTTCGCCGAGGTGGCGGATGGGTTTCACACCTACTCGACGACTCAGGCGGAAGGGGGCCCTCTGCCGACTGCGATTGAGGTTGAGGGAGAGCAGATCAAGCTCTCGGGCCCGTTTGTGGCAGACCACGAACCGACGTTGGCCTTGGATGACGTTTGGCCCGGCCTAGAGATCCAGGAGTATCACGGGCAGGTCGTGTGGACCGCCCCATTTGCTGTACTGCAGGAATTTGCGCCCGAGAAGACGACCTTTAAAGTGCAGGTCGATGCGTTGGTGTGTGGTGAGGGTTCGTGCGTGCCAGCGGGAGACACCGTGGAGGCTGCATTCAAGGAGCACTATGCAGCGGAGGCGGTTGTCACAGAGTTTCGCCCCGAGAAGACGCACGCCATTTGGTCTGCCGAGCTGAGCCATCAGGCGGCGGCACCGGGATCGGAAGTCACGCTGACGCTCACCGCCAATACCGATGCGGGCTACCATGTTTATCGGTATGTTCCCGGAGACACCGCTGCCAGCTTTCGCACGCTCATCGTCGCTAAGCGTAAGGCTGGCTTGAAATTCGGAACTCCGGTTACCGATACGAAGTTGGTGGAGATTGACGCGGGGCTCGACGCTCCAGAATACTATTACGATGGCCCCACGACGTGGAAAATTCCTGTTCGCATCCCGGAGAGTGCCAAGCCTGGGGAGTACCCCCTAGAGCTGTTGGTTGGCTTCTATACCTGCAACGACCGCAGTTGCGATCCGAGCGCTGGAGTGGCCATCAACGGGAAGATTCTCGTCGCTGAGCAGTCACAGGCCTCCCCTGCACCGTTTGCGTTAACCGCAGCCGATTTCAATGCGGTCGCAGAACTTCCCAACCTGGCGAGCTGGATTGATACCGAGGGAGCAATTCCGAAGTCTGCACTGCAGCAAGGGAGCACCGCGACGGTTTCCCTGACCCTGATGCATCTCCTGGCCGCACTGGCGGGAGGATTTATCCTCAACTTTATGCCCTGCGTGTTGCCCGTGATCGGCTTGAAGGTCATGAGTTTTGCGAATCAAGCGGGGAGCAGCCACCGGCGAGTGGTCGAGTTGAATCTGGCTTTCGTGGCAGGCATCGTGGGGGTCATGCTCGTACTGGCCATTGCAACGATTGCGGCCAAAGTGATCAGCGGATCCGCCTTTGGCTGGGGGCAGCAATTCACTTCCCTTGAATTTAAGGTTGCCTTAGCTGCGTTGGTCTTTGCGATGGCACTGAGTTTCTTGGGCGTTTGGGAGATTCCCATTCCCGGCTTTGCCATGTCGAGCAAGTCTGGAGAGTTGATGGAGAAAGAGGGGCTGCTGGGAGCGTTTCTCAAGGGGATTCTGACGACCGTGCTGGCAACTCCTTGCTCGGGGCCTTTGCTGGGTGCCCTATTTGGTCTGAGCTTGACCCTGTCGTCGGCCAGCGTGCTGCTACTCTATTTGGTCGTTGGGATTGGTATGGCGCTCCCCTACCTGGCGCTCTGCTTCTATCCGGGCTTTATCAAATTACTCCCCAAGCCGGGGCCATGGATGGAGACGCTCAAGCAGGTCTTGGCATTTCCGCTGTTGCTGACGGTCGTGTTCTTCGTAACTGCGATCGATAGCGATCATCGCATCGCAACGCTGATTCTGTTGATCGTGGTGTGGTTTGCCTGTTGGTTGGTTGGGCAAGTCCCCGCGTATTCCAATCCTGGCCGGATTTGGATGGCGCGAGGCGCTAGTCTGATAACAATCGCTCTCGGAGTCTTCGTCAGCTTCACCTATTTTGGCCCGCTGGACGCCAAGCTGCCTTGGGTTGATTACAACGAAGCGCACCTCGCGCAGCTGCGTCGCGAAGGCAAGACGGTGATGGTCGACTTCACCGCCAACTGGTGTTTGAACTGTCAGATCAACATGCGAGTTGCCATTGATAAGGAGGGTGTGTCGGAGATTGTGCATGAGAACAACGTGGTTCCCATGGTTGCGGACTGGACAGGCAACTCTCCTGAAATTCGTGAGAAATTGGAGGAGCTTCAGAGCAATTCCATTCCGTTACTGGTTATCTATCCGCCAGACGGCGAGCCGATTTTGTTGCGGGATTTGATAACGGAATCTCAGGTGATCGACGCGCTCAAGGAGGCGGGGCCAAGTCGCAGTCCCTCCCGCTTGGCCAGTCTGGTGAACTAGATCTTACGGCCGCAGACAACGTGGTATCTCGAGGATTCGAAGGCGAGTACGTCGACCAGTAAGTCGCCGAAGTAGTCGAGGTACCACCGAGGTTGCTTGGTGACCACGAGCAGTGCGCCTGCTGGTCGAAGTACCTCGATGGCTGTGTCGACAAAGTGCTTGGAGATCGCATCGTCTCCATAGTAGGGTGGATTGGCCAGGACCAAATCGACCGGTTCCGGCAGATCGAGCGCGCCCTGGGCGTTCAATATTGCACGGACGTTGGTCAGCCCGTTGAGCTCTGCTCCACGCTGAGTGCATTCCACGGCGCGAGCGTGCGAATCGATGGCATACACCGTACCGGTGGTTCGGAAGGCGCAGGCGAGCGCCACCGCGCCGGCTCCGCATCCCATGTCGAGTACCGTGTCGCTGGGGCCCACTTCTGCAACGAGTGTCAATTGACGAGCACCGTTGTCGAGTCGGCGGTGGGAGAAGACGCCGGGACGGCTGTACATTTCAATCAATCGCTCTTCATCACGGAATGCGAACTGGCACGAGAAGTCTTTGACCTTCTTAAGTGGTTTGGTTTTTCGTCCCCAGTAGACGCATCCGTTTTTCTGTCGGTCGCAAGAAACCTTGTCAAACATGCCTTGCATCTGTTCGTGCAGCCACTGGTCTTTGCCGTTGTCGACGCTGGTGGCCAATACGCCTCCCTCACGGAGTCGCTGGTGCCCCTGCTGGAGCAGGTCTCGCGTTAGTTCCGACTCGCTTCGCTTGAGCACCGGCATGCCGACAAAGTCGAATTCCTCTTCTGGCAGATCGCTGCTGCAGACGACGTCGACGGCTTCGCTAACAAATCGGCTGGTCTTGTCGGCCACATAGAGGTCGAGATACCAAGCGGTCGCCATGGTCGAAGCGCCGCTTTCGAGCAAGCGGTCGGCCAGTTGTGCTCGACCGGGCGAGATCACCACCGAGCGAGTGGCTGGGATATCGCCGAGGATTGTTGGGAGCGCATCGATCAGCAACTGTTCACTCAGGAGTGGTTTGAGTGCTAGAGGGTTGACTTCGTCGTGGTTCACATTTGGCTTTCAAGTGTTGTGTGGGGGCGGAAACGTGGTGCACAGCCCTGTCTCCGCATAGCCGCCGGAGAGCCCCGGGAGCTCCCACTTTAACATGACTCGCTTTTTGCGTCTTGCCGGGGGATTCCTGAGGGAGCTGGGGCTGCGTTGGAGCGAAGGGGCGGTGCCTGCTGGCGGCCAGTCGGCCAAATAGGGGGGGCAATCCGCTACGGGATGGCTGGTGGAGTTCAATGCGTTTCAGTCGTAACTTGGGGGCCGTCCCTCCCCCTCAACTGCTGTGGGGTCGCAGTCTGCAGCTGCGGTCTCTGAGCTTTGCTCAGACGGCGAGCTGCCATTCCGCAAGCTTGAGAGCGGGGATGGGGATTGGCCGCTACAGAGGTGATTGGTGGGCTCCCTTCGCGGGAAATCCCGAAATCGTTCCTAAAATTATTAGCCGGTAAGTGGCAGGCTTGGGGATTATGCTCCCCCAGGTTGCTGAACATTCGTGCGCTTGTCCTAGACCCTTTGTCGGACTCCTCTTACCATGTGAGGCTTGTGCTATGCGGGCCAGCGAGAGCCGTTTGGTACAAAATGTGTTGCATATCGGTTACCCCTAGGGAGGGAACTAGATGAAACGTTGGCAAGATGCCGCCTCCCTCCCGGTATCTCCCCTACCAGGCTTTCGAGCCAATATGGTTGTTGAGTGTGGATGAACGTAGTCTAGCTGCTAAGAAAACATTGGCCGAGGACCTTGTCCAGGTTCTGGGGTACTTAAATTTTTCTTCGGGACGCATAGATCCCAAGACTCTGTCTGCCTTCAATCGCATCTATGTTGCTGCGCTTCCGGGCACCCCCTTCGAAGGATTGCCGGCTTGGCTTCAGATTCAGCAGTGGTTGCAGGATGAATTGGCTCGGTTGGCAGAGAGCAATTCAGCTTTTGGCGATTGTGAGCAAGCGGAGGTCTTGCTGGAGTTGGTGTGGCTCAACTTTCTTCCCGCGTACTTGGATTTCCACAAGGATCTGTTGTTCCATCAGGAGCCAGAAGGGATTTTCAACGGTTTCTTTTTGGGGCGGGCCGTGGAAGCGGTGTTGCAGCAGGGGGAGCCCTGGGGGCAAGTTGATCGGATTGTTGAAGGTGCCATCCGGAAGCTCAACGACTATGTCGGCTATCGTCCGGTCGCGGTTTTGGAAGGCCGCCGCTTGGAGCCCTACGGTCATGAGTGGGTTCGCCCCGTTCCCTTGTGGACCGCCGGCATCGGTACAGCCAATGGGCTCTACCATGATGTGATCGAAAAATGCATGGACATTTTGCAAGCCACCGATGCCGATATTCTCCGACAAGCCAGTTTTGATCTGAATATGCTGGAGGAGTTGTCTCTCGATCCTCGCGCATACGATTTTGATCATCCCGTGAATCAGCGTCCCAACTACCATTTTGGTCAGTGGGATCCACATCGCATTGACAACGCGGGGAACTACCGCCGATTTGTAGTCCAGCAAGTTACCATCGACGCGCTGCTGGCTCGCGTGCACGAGGATGCGGATGGGTTGGAGGACGAGTTGCTGTTCGAGGCGGCGGCTGTCTTGGCGGGCACGATCCTGATGGCTTCGGGCATCTCGGGTGGAGGTCCAGGTGCCTTTGCATCGACCGTTTCCGTTGCGAGCTTGATGGGGCCCATTGCCGCATATCGTGACGAATTCTACAACCAGCTGTTGACGCAATTGCAGGGCAACCATCGCGAGCGATTGTTCAAAGAGCATCAAATACGGCGGCAGCCCTTTGGGGGCGCACGGCAGCACCTCAACACCTATCTGGCGAAGCATCGGGCTTGTCAGCTAGAGCATGTGCACTTGGCCCGTCTCTTTGCGCGGATGGGGAACGAGCCAGCGGCCAAGGAGCAATCGGATGTGGTGCCGGTGCCCTCGGCTCGAATCGTATCGAGAATTGATTGCCTAATGACAGCTGCAGACAATCATTTGCAGTTGCGACAAGTCGATAAAGCGGCTGAGATTTCGCCCCAGATCATGGATTGGGTGGAGCGTGGGATTCAGTGTGGCGCGATCGTCGATCCCTGGAATATCCTTGGTTTTTCGGGGAATTTTGCCAGATTTGAAGGCCCCGACAGCGCCGTCCATGATCACCGAGTGGATGATTTGGTGCAGATCATGGAATATTATTTTGCGTTGCAATCCCGCATTTGGCGGGAGGCATCTGCTTCGGGACGGACCGATTTGTGCAAGCAACTCGAATCCCAGATGCGTCAGGCGACCGCTTGGTGGCGCAAGTATGCGGCCTATGAAGTGAGCGACGTCGAAGCGACCGATCCGCTGGAAAGTTTGGAGTCGGCAGTCCTGGTGGCCAAGGCATTGCAATTGTGGCATGCCGGTGATGCTTCCTCGGGCGACGTCCGTTTTTGGGCTCCACACGCAGAACTGTTTGATTCCCCCAAAGCCTATGCCTTGGTGGTCGAATCTTTGTTGGAGCGGAACGATTTCGTGGCCTCGATGGCGCTGCTGGTGCACTGGTTGGGGCAAGCCGATCGCGTTGGCCTGCAGAAGGGGGACGATTCCTTTTCGGAGCTAGCCCGTCGTTGGATGCAGCGTTTTGAGCATCGGTTGTACCACGACGAGCCGGGTTCGAAATTGGATTGGTCAGTCGCCCAGAAGTTCTTCGACTATCTGGAAGCGAACGCTGGTGATTATTGGGAGCCGCCGGTGTTTGCACTGGGGAGCCGCGGTAGCAAGCCGGGCAGCGGGCTGGCCGGCACGCTGGGTGATGATTTTGATGAGCACTCGGAACTTGTCGGCTATGGCGATGACGAGGAAGGCATCTTTGATGCAGCCTATGAGAACGTTATCTACAACGATACGACCGATGATGGGGTTGATAGCGATGTTCCCGAAGAGGACGGAGGGGAGACGACCACGGAATTGGTCGAAGAATCCAACCGCCTCAATCAGCATTTGACATTCCTGAATGCCGTGGCTCAGATGTGGAAGGGGGCGGCGGTGAGCCGCCATCTGTCGCAAGAAATCGCGGAGCAGACTCCTGCTGCCGCATCGCGACTGGAATCGATGGAGGGGTGGGCCGCTCAGGCAGCTGCCAACCGCCATGGCCTGTTGGTACTGCTGCAGGATGTGGCGGCGCACCGCATTCCCAAAACGAGTGCGGATCACGAGGCGATGTCTCGCTACGATCGCCAACGACTCGTCAAGGAATCTCTATTGGAGCGGATTATCGCCACTGCGGTAGAAACCGCCGATGCACGGCGTCTGTTGTTGGCGAAATTATGTGCGGTGAATCCTCAAAGTCCGTCGGTGGAACGGGAGCTGAGTAGCCTGCCGCAAGATGATCGTTCCGCCATTGAGTTGGTGGGCAAGTTGATCCAAGGCGAGCACGATCAAGTGAAATCACTTTTTCCACGCCTGTTTACTGCGCTGCGATCTAAGAAATTGCTGTACATCCCGTTGGCGCGAGGTGGAGATCCGGCGCTCATCTATAGCGTGCGGTTGCGTCGGAGAATTATGTCGCACCTGCTGGTCTGGTTGCCGCGTCAAGGCTTTTTTGATGAAGCGTGCCAGTTGATCGAAACCGCCCGCTTTATGGAGCATCACAATCCGATAGGACCAGGTGCGGTTACCGAGTTCGATGACCTGTTTGAACTCTGTTTTGTGTCGATGGTGCGCGCAGCGGTGCAGAACGCAGTCAATTGGAGGCACGCGGAGCTTGTCGGAGCCGGAAAGGTGTTGCCTCCGCTGACCGATTTGGATTTCCACGACGGGGAATCGCTGGGGGAGTTGGAACCACGAAGCGATGCTTTGGTGGCCGTCCTAGAACGCTTGACGGAAGTCATGCTTGGAAGTTGGCTGGCGCACTCGAGAACTCTCCGGCTGAGCGCGCTGGAAACGGTGGACAATTCGCGGAGTTGGACACGGTTGGTCGACTTCATCAAGCGATTTGGTGGCGAGCTGTTTACGCAGTCTTTCTTGCGTTTGGGCAATGTCCGCGCCATCCTTCACCAGGGAGTCGGGCATTGGCTCGACCAGTTGGTTGAGGAGGGATATGAAGACGATTTGAGCGAGCTCTTCGCCGCGATTGAAGCGGGAGAGATCGAGCGATCGCATGTCGAGAAACTGCTAAGCGTGGTGCTCGAAGCGGTGATTGATCACTATAGCGAGTACCGTGATTACAACAGCACGACAACGCAGTCCGATCGCGGTGAAATGCTGTACATGTTATTGGACTTCTTGCGGCTGCGAGTCCGGTACGATCGCGTCTCCTGGAATCTCAAGCCGATCTATTGGACGCATGAAGTGCTCGTTCGAGCTGGCTGCCACCAAACTGCGTTGCAGTGGCGTCGGGCGCTGGCCGAACGCATCGGTCGTGAAAGCGAAAGCTATCTCGAGAACCTGCAGCAGCTTCAGTCTCAGTATGCAATGCGCATGCCCACCGTCTCTGATCGACTTCATGAGCGTTTTACACGCCCCATGACCGTTGATCGGATGCGGGCTTTAGTAGGGCCGGCCGTCCGGCAATTCCGAGAGACAGGAGCCACTTCCAGCGTCTTTGAATTGTTAATCGACGAATGCAAATTGATGATGGAACAGCCCACCGGAGTTGGACTCGATGTCCCACAATGGCTCTCCGACCTGGAGGATGAAGTCGATAGCATCCTGGAAAGTCAGCGTGGCTTCTTTCAGAAACCACGTTCTGACAATGTTGTGGCTTTTCGCGAAATGTCCAGTGAAGAGATTTTAGCCCAGTTAGCGACCGCCGCTCGCAACATTGAATCTCTAAATCTTCCCAGTGAATAGCCTTCTAGATCTACCTCAAAGGAATGCCGCATGAGTCTCAATAAGTTTGACATGATCGTGATCGGTACCGGTCCCGGTGGCGAAGGGGCGGCCATGCAAGCCGCGAAAGAAGGAAGGCGAGTCGCCGTATTTGAGCGTTACAATCACATTGGCGGAGGTTGCACGCACTGGGGGACCATTCCCAGCAAGGCACTGCGGTTCTCGATCTACACAGCAATGGAAACACTCAATAGTCCCTTCGTGAAATCGATGGGGCTTCGTCCCCATCCGTCACTGGCAATGCTCCGGGCCAGCGCCCGTTCGATCATTACCAAGCAGGAGTCGATGCGGCAGAATTTCTATGAGCGAAACCAAGTCCCCGTGATCCGGGGGCAAGCCCGCTTCGTCGATCCCCATACGGTGGAAATTGATGATGGGACTCAGTACAAGGCCGATAACTTTGTCATCGCCGTGGGCTCCCGTCCCTTCCGGCCCGACGGAGTTGACTTTAACCATCCTAAAATCTTCGATAGCGACACAATCCTTGAGTTGAACGACCGCCCGCACTCCATCACGATCTATGGTGCTGGCGTAATTGGTTGCGAGTATGCATCCATGTTTCGCAACTTGGGAATTAAAGTCAATCTCGTCAATACGCGGGAGAAATTGTTGGAGTTTCTGGATGATGAGATTATCGATGCGCTCTCTTACCACTTGCGCGATAAAGGGATTTTGATTCGCCACAATGAGCAGTTCGCGAGGATTGAGGGGCACGATGACGGCGCCGTACTCTATCTCGAGAGTGGTAAGCAGCTTAAGACGGATATCGTTTTGTGGGCCAACGGACGCAGCGGCAACGTCGAGAATTTGGGACTTGAGAACATCGGGCTCACTCCCAATAAACGTGGCCATATCAAAGTCAATGAGCAACTGCAAACCGATGTCGAACATATCTATGCAGCTGGTGATGTGATTGGGTATCCTTCGCTAGCGAGCGCCGCGTACATGCAAGGACGCGCCGCAGCGCTGCATGCCTGTGGGTGCGTGGATCGTTGCATGAAAGTGACGGATATTCCAACTGGGATTTACACCAGTCCCGAGATATCCAGCATCGGGCAAACCGAACGCGAACTCACTGCTGCGAAAGTTCCCTATGAGGTTGGGCATTCTCAGTTTAAGAGTCTAGCTCGAGCTCAGATTACTGGACGCACCGTCGGCATGCTCAAGATCCTGTTCCATCGCGAGTCGCTGGAGATACTCGGGGTGCATTGCTTTGGGGCGAATGCAGCCGAAATTATCCATATTGGCCAAGCAATTATGAAACAACCGCCGCCGAACAATACGCTTGACTATTTCATCAATACGACGTTCAACTATCCGACCATGGCAGAAGCCTACCGAGTCGCGGCCCTCAACGGATACAACCGAGTGTTCTGAGTGTTGACGATCGGCAAGTTCCCTGCGAAGCACGCTCTGTTTAGGTTGAGCTGCGTTGCAGGGAATCCAAGTTGCAGGGCTCAGGGTTGCGGGTATCGAAGCTTCGGAAGCAACTAAGGACCGTCGGAACAATAAGTGTCGCCAGATCGCTCCGCCGATCGGCATTTTCCCGAACGAACCGGCGGAGCGGTTCGGCGACTATCCGCCAATAATGGTTCCGAAGGTTCTAAGTGTGGATCACCTGCAAGCGGGTGGTTTTCAGAACTCACTGCTGCGGTTGCGTAGCGTTAAGGATCGCGTCTCAGGTCGCTAGCTGGGGCGGCGTATTGGCTGGCGTACCAGTGGATCCAGGCGGCTCGATCGTATCCGAAGGACTGGTTCGTCAGTTGGGTCAATGTATTGCGGACGCTGGCATTCTCGATGGGGACACTGATCGTCTTTTGCCCTCCGGTGGAGAACGATCCGCTGGTCGGGCTGGCGTTGGTCGCCTCACTGCCCACGGTCATGGAGTGCGTCGTCGTGATCGCATTGATCAACGGGAGGATCGCCGATTGGGCCGACAGTCGCCCCAAGCCCTCAGCAGCGCGATTGACCATGGTATTGTCCGCATTGCCGAGGTAGCCGGTTAGGACTGGGATGGCCACCTCCGCGCCGTACGATGCGACCAGATCCATGGCGCGCGCCCGCACCTGAGGATCGGCGTCCTGCATGCTGACTTGCGTCAAAACTCGCGCCGTTTCGAAGTTCTGGAATCTGGCCAGGATTTCGGTGTACATCATCCGGAGAGGTGCTGGGATTTCTTTTCGAGAATCGAGCAGGTAGTCCGAGATTGTGCCGACCACCAGCGGATTGTCTAGTTGTTGGATGCCGAGCACCGCATCTTGGTAGTTTTTGTTTTGTGGATTTGCGTTGCGACTGCTCAGCACGTTGTGCCATCGCCGCAGATCCTTGGTGGCTTCGACCGTCTGCTTGGCAAGCTCTTCTTCTGCCTGCTGGTGGGCAATCGATTCCGGAAAACGCCACAGCCGTCCCTGCCGGACCTTCCCCAATTGCTGGCCCATGATCACTTCTTTTTTCTGCCAGCGTCCGTTACGGTCCTTCATGTAGTCGGCGGCGACTCGCACCGCATTGTCATCCGGCGCAATATCCACAGTGGCCAATTGGTGGGCTTTGGCTAAATCGGCCAATCCATGTTTGAGGCACCAGACGACCAACTCTCGCTGGCCTTCGACGGTTCGAGGTGCTTGTGCGGCCAACTGCGCGTACTCGGCTCGGTCCTTCGATAATGCCTCATAGCCGCTTCCCAAAACCAACTCGGATTTCAAGACCTGGATATAAACGCCCGGGTCGATCTCTACCGTCCAGACGGTGGTGGAGTTGCCAGCAATTTCCACCTCCGCAGGCTGCCCTAGGACTTTGCCAGAAATGATTCTGCCGTCCTTGTAGTGGAAGAGGTCGGCCTGAACGGTGGAGGCTAAGGATGCCAATAGTAGCAGGCTCAGGCTGATGGATCGTCCATGGATGGAGTAGGGCATCATCGGAAAACGCTCTGCAAAAACGGCGGCAAATGGCGAGACTGGCCCCTGAGAGGCTGCTTCCATTATACAGGGACCGCAAACTCGATCTAATCGATTTGATGGTTCAAGTTGAAGTGCCCCCGGAATAGGGTGCGATTTTGAAGCCCTTGCGGAATGGGGGGGCTCTGGGATAATTCTCTATTCCCTCAAGTACCGCAGAGTTTTCAAGAGCCGTGCCATGCCCGCCATCGATCAGACAGCCCAATTACCAGATGAACAACGCATCGTGATGACAGCGGTGGGGCTCACGAGCCCCAATGGCAATGATCTGGAGACCTACCGGCAAAATTTGCTGGAAGGCCGCAGTGGCGTGCAACCGTACGAAATTCGGTACGTTGGCAAGACGTTGGCAGGGATCTGCGACTTTCCGGCGACGCAGTACCAATCCAAAAAGGATGCCCGCCGCGGTACGCGGGCCGGATCCGTGGGCATTTGGGCCGCCAATGAAGCCGTTGGCCGCAGCGGGCTGGATTGGGAGAACGTCGATAAGTCTCGTGTCGGGATCTATATTGGTGTTACCGAGCACGGCAATGTCGAAACGGAAAACGAGATTTTCCAGATCAAAGGTTTTGACTACGACACGCAATTTTGGTCGCACCACCACAACCCTCGAACCGTGGCCAACAATCCGGCTGGCGAAGTCGCGTTGAATCTCGGGGTTACCGGTCCGCACTACACCATCGGTGCCGCCTGTGCCGCTGGCAACGCGGGGATCATCCAGGGGGCGCAAATGCTGCGTCTCAATGAATGCGACGTCGCCATTGCAGGTGGGGTCTCCGAAAGCATTCATACGTTCGGAATTTTCGCCAGTTTCAAAAGCCAAGGAGCCTTGGCCGAGAACGAAGACCCCACCAAGGCTAGCCGTCCCTTTGATCTCGATCGCAATGGAATTGTTGTTTCTGAAGGGGCCTGCTTGTACGTCTTGGAGCGGCTCAGCGACGCCAAGCGGCGCGGTGCCCAGGTGATCGCCGAAATCGTCTCTTACGCGATTAATACCGACGCTACCGACTTTGTCTTGCCGAACCCTGAACGGCAGGCGGAGTGTATCGAGTTGGCATTGAAACGCGCCGGATTGTCTGCTGGCGACATGGATATCGTAAGCACCCATGCGACCGGGACGAGCAGTGGCGATGCACAAGAGTGTACTGGTTTACGCAAAGTCTTTGCGAACTGCGAGCAGACGTTCTTCAACAACACGAAGAGCTTTATCGGTCACACGATGGGAGCCGCCGGGGCATTGGAGCTAGCGGGGAATCTCCCCTCGTTCCAAGATGGAGTGTGCCATGCGACGATCAATTTGGACAATCTTGATCCCGCTTGCGCCTTGGATGGCTTGGTGGCCAACGAGCCACGTCAACTGAAACGGCATCGCTACATTCTCAACAATTCCTTTGGTATGTTGGGAATCAATTCCGTGCTCATTGTGCGGCCTGTCTAATTCGGAGGGGGTATGGACTCTGCGGACGATACCAGCGGCGAACTTGACATCACCTCAGATCCCTTTCCGTCGCAACCACCGACTCCGGGCGGGGCTGGGCAGCGGCGCTTGCCCAGCCTGCGTTCCCAGCAGGGGCAATCGATTGCGAATCCGTCGCGACGCTCCAAAAGTGTGCGGGCCATTTTTAGTTGCTGTCACGTCTATGCCCATATCGCCGTTCCGCCGAAGGTCGTGACGGGAGAGATCAAGATTTGGCGAGTCCACTGCCCACGCTGTGGCCGGCTGGTGGTCATTCCCAATAGCTAACACGGCACTCGTCGCTAAAGGGCTGTTGAAATAGTACCCGCTGTGTGAGCAAGGAGCTGTGTGAGCAAGGAAAGGCGGTTATCCCTGCAGGGCAATTAAGGACGTTACCGCCGCGGTAAAATTCAAATTGCTGTTAAATCAACAGCCCGATAGCACTGGGGGGGCGTGAGGCGATTTGCGTGGCGGCTAGCTCTGCAGGAGATCTGTTACGACCTGCCCATCGCTCCAGCGTAGCGGTCGGCCTACGGGAGTCTGCATTTCGAACTCGTGATCGATCCCCAGTGCCCGGAGCAACGTGGCATGCAAATCAGGGACGGGCACGATGTTCTCGGTGATCTTTTGGGGATCGACCGTGGCGTTGCCCTTGCGGTTGATGATGTCGCTCTCTGGATTGGCTGCAGTGGCTCCGTGCACGTATCCGCGTCGGAAATTGCCACCCGCCAGCACGGCGCTGAAGCCATGGGGCCAGTGATCGCGGCCTCCGGCTGGATTGATCTGAGGAGTTCGCCCGAATTCTCCTCCGCAAAACACGATGGTATCGTTGAGCATATCGCGGGCATGGAGTTCGGACAATGTCGCAGCTAAGGCAGCATCGAGTACGCGAGCCTTGGAGGATTGCAACTCGTGATTGTTGATGTGCGTGTCCCAGCCACCCAATTCGACTTCCACGCAGCGGACTCCGGCGGAGAGCAAGCGAATGCCAGCCAAGCAACCGCGGCCAAAGGCGTTATCGCCAAATTTGTCGACGGTGGATGCACTCTCTTGCTGGACGTCAAAGGCGGTCAGTTGATCGCTGCTCATCATTCTCACTGCGTTCTCCGTCGCCGTTTGGTGAAGCGTGCGCTGTCGATTCAGGTTCGCCAGTCGCCCACGCTGGAATTCATCCTCAAGAGTCCCGAGCAAAACGTCCAAACGCTGGGTGAGGGATTCCTCTGAGACACGGGGAGTTAGATTGGGGATGGGAGCGGCCACATCGCCAATTTGGAATGCGTCGAAACTAGGGCCGAGGTAACCTCCACGGGCTGGCCATTCACCGGGGACAATGGAGATATGCCGCGGTATTTCCAGATTGTTTGCACTTTGGTAGCAAACGACCGAGCCAATCGCAGGGTGAACGAGTGTGGGGTCGGGACGCCAGCCGGTTTTCAGATGGTAGGTGGCGCGCTCATGGTCCCCCTCCTGACTGACGATGGAACGCAGTAGAGTAGCGTGGTGCAGTTGTTCTGCGGTAGCGGGCAGCGTATCGGCAATTTGCACGTTTGGTATCGAGGTGGTGATGCCGCGCGTCTCCCCGCCATATTTCGTACCGGGGTGCGGATCGAAGGTCTCAAGTTGACTAGCTCCCCCCTGCAACCAAATCATCATCAGCGATTTGGGCCGCGTCTGCGCAGCACCCTCTGCGGCGCGTGACAGCTGTTCGGCAAAACGAGTCATCCATGCAGCTCCAGTGGCTGTCGCGATGCTTGTCAGCATTCGTCGGCGATGCATGAGGTGTAGGCTGTTGCACCCGACTGGTAGACGGTTGGTGGGTTGGCACATAATCGTTAGTGATTCCAAGAGAATTCAGTGGAATTGAGGATGGCCCAATAGATGTCGCCGATCGCTTTGCGTCTCGCATTTCCCTGCTTGTCCTGCATGAATACGACAAACTTGGAGAGTTCGGTTTCGGAAGGCATGCGATTGAGCGCGCTGACGAAAATCAACTGCACCGCCTGCTGGTCATCCTCGACAAGGGTTGCGATTCGTGAGGCGGCGCCGGTCATCGAGTTGCTGTTGGTATTTTCGGTTGCAAGCTTGCCATTCATCAGGACCAACCGCTGTGGAATGGTCACGGCTTGACCGTCGAATTCATCTTCGCCTCGGTCGCCGAAACGCTTCAGAAAATCTTGGGTGTCCCCGTAGGCTTTGAGGCGTGTGAAAATAGAGCTTGAACCGTCGAGAGCGGTTAACTTGCAGGCTTGCAACATGCTGCCCGCAACCTGTTCGGGACGCAACTGCGTCACGGGAAAGACACTCCAGCATGCTTCGTGCGCCTCGGTAATCTCAAATGGAGCTCGACTTGCCCGGCGAAACGCGTCGGACTCGGCGATCAGGCGGATCAGTCTCTTTAGATCAAATCGGTGGTTCACAAAGTCTTCTGCCAATGTGTCCATGACCGCCGGGACGGTATCATCCAGCGGTACATTGTCGACGGGAGTTACCAGTGGGCGGGAGAACATGAGGGCCCACACGCGATTCACGGTGGCGCGGGAGAACGCCCGGTTGTTCGTATGGGTAACCCACCGAGCTAGTCGCTGGCGCGGCTTTCCGTCGTCCGGTAATAGGTCTTGAGCAAACGGCACATTCGGCGCAACAACTTGTGTTTCGGATTCTCCCAGATATTCAAACTGGTATTCTTGTTCATCCTCAACAATCCCTCGAAAGACAGGATCTGCCATAGCGGTTCCAGCGAAGAATGCAGCCAGCTCATGAAAATGGGTTTGCGCGCCATCGACGGGTTGGTCGAGACTTCCAAAGTTAACGTTACCCAGATAGTCGTCGTGGCACTGCAGGCAGTCGACCCGTTGAGCGAGGAATACGCGGGAGACTCGTCCGGCTAGGCGGATGGGATCTCCTCGTCCCTCGTTCGCATCATCCATAGTGGCGGTGATGAAGTTGACTTGTGGAGTGTCGGTCCACAAACCTTCAGCACTCAGCATTTCAGAAACGATTTGGTCGTAAGCTCTTCCTTCGGAAAACTGCTGGGAGAGCCACGCATTGAACTTGCGGCGTCTGAAGAGCAGGAAGGGGCCATCGTTGGTGCCTACATAGGCGCGGGAAAATCGATCGGCAAAGTAATCGCTCCACCTTCGATCTTCCAGCAGGTAGCTGGTCCACCACCGGATTTGATCCGATTCCTTAACTTGCGCCAGCGTCTGGACTTCTTCTAGTGAGAGGCCACTGCCAACGAGGGCCAGAGATAGGCGTCGGGCAATGGTCAGATTGTCGGCAGCGGGCGCCCACTCCAATTCCGCTTCTCCGATCGTGGCCTGCACTTGTTGGTTGACGTTTTGGAGCGTTTCGGCGAATGCGTTGGCTTGATAGGCTGCTTGAAACTGTTGCGGCGGTTGGATTCGAGTGCGACGACGGAGGGTCGCTGCCACAATCAACAGGGCGGTGAGGACGACAGCTCCCATTAGAAGGCGTTTTATCAATCTACGTCGAGCGACCATCAGCGGAATTCCAATCAGTTTGCTGCCATATTATCGTATATTCGTCGCCCACCGGCAAATCTTGGCTCGCTCTTGGCAATATTGGAGAGTGGGAGACGAATTCCTTTTCGAATGCCTCACTTCAAATCGCTTCACTTCGAGTACTGCTGGGAATAAACTTTGCCTGAATCGAAGCCTAGTCCCCGATTCAAGACTCCAGAGATTTTGGAGGCAGATATTCTGGAGCCGGAAATAGTGCGGCCGAAGATTTTGCGGGCGGAGATTATCGAGTTTGAGAGTGAAGGCGAGCCCCAGCGGCCAAGGGTGGCTGCAGCGGTGATTGACGATTTCACTCAAGCTTCGGCCGAAGCTCCAGTAGGAGGGAGACGCCAGCGGCGTTGGTTTCGCTGGCCCGATTGGTGCCTGGGACGCGCCTGGGACCTGTTGAGTCTGCTGGTGCTACTGGCCGTGGTGGCGGCGATTCCACTGGTGCAGATGGCCAGTTTAGGTTATCTGCTTCGGGCCGCTGCCAAGCTCGCTACGGGCGGAGCATGGAGCGAGGCTCTACCTGGTCTGCGGCGGGCCGGATTGCTCGGTACCTTTACCCTGCTGGCGACGTTGAGTTGGCTTCCCGTGTGGTTGGTCACCGACGTTTCCTACTCGGCTCAGCTCCTGCAGCCTGGTACATCGACGGCGGCAATGTGGCGCTCTGCGGCCTTTGTGGCTTCCGCCGCCTGGGTTTTGCATGTGGCGTGGGCGGCCATGCGCGGTGGCAGGTGGTGGCATTTTCTGTGGCCTGCTCCGCTGCGTTTTCTGAAACAGGCGTGGCGCCCAGCGACTTGGCAGAAGGCCAGCGACCAACTCTATGATGGGGTCATCTCTCTGCAATTCCCACAGCTCTGGTGGCTGGGAGCTCGGGCGGCCGTAGGGGCCATGCTCTGGACATGTGTGCCAGTCACGATGATGATCATCGGACAGCGATCGCCGGACATGGACCTGGCGCCCTTGATCGGATTGGTGGGAGCGATCGCCATGATCGCCATTATGCTTTATCTGCCCTTCTTGCAACTTCAGGTAGCTATTGAGAATCGATTTATGGCGATACTGAACGTGCGGCAAGTGCGTCGCCGCTTTCTGTTTGCTCCGCTGGCGCATGCGTTCAGTCTGTTGCTTCTGTGTGTATTATGCATTCCACTCTATTTACTGCGGATTGAAGCGGCGCCAGCCGAGTTGCTGTGGGCGCCGAGTTTTGTGTTTGTCGTGTTCATGCTGCCCGCCAAATTGTGCTTGGGAGCGGCAATGGGGTACGCGAATGCTCGGCAGCAGAGCGGAGTAAAATCGGTGCGACACTGGACACTGCGGTGGCCAGCTCGCGTGTTAGCCTTAGCGAGCGTGCTGGTGTATGTGGGGGCACTCTATGTAGCTCAATTGGTCGCCGGTCAAGGGGCTTTGGTGATGTATTTCCAGCATGCCTTTCTTGTCCCTGCGCCCCTCATCAGCACTTAGGGGCTAGCTTTCGAAGTGATTCCCTAGGAAAATCAGATTTGGAGCAAAGCGAAAGACGGTTTCCAGGACTACCGCCACTCGTTTGGGCCAACCCCACTGCTCCTCGCCTCTGTTTTTCAACTGGATGGGATCGTCACGACCGATGTGCGGTATTACTGGAGGAGTTTGGTTTGATGAATCGAAAGCGATCTCATCGGCGACTTTGGAGTCGATGGTTCAGTCGCTCGTGCATCGCGGTCCAGACGACGCTGGGACGCACCTTGAACGCCTTACCCGCGACGCTGTAGGGATCACTCCTGGAGTTGCCCTTGGTTTTCGCCGCCTATCGATTATCGACTTGGTCGGAGGCCACCAGCCCATCTCCAATGAGGATGACTCGGTATGGATGGTTTTCAACGGCGAGATCTATAACTATCGGGAGTTGCATCGTCGATTGGAGGGGGCGGGCCACCAGTTCAAGTCCGATAGCGATTCCGAAACCATCTTGCACCTCTACGAGGACCTCGGCGTCGAGTGCTTCGCGCACCTGAATGGGATGTTCGCCATCGCAATTTGGGACCGCAAGCAGCGTCAATTGGTCTTGGCGCGTGATCGTCTGGGGAAAAAGCCGCTGCACTATCAATTCCGTGACGGGCAGCTACTGTTTGGAAGCGAATTGAAAGCCTTGGCTGCTGCGCCAGATTTCGTACGAGACATCTCTGCAGGGGCCATCGATCAATTCTTAACGTACCAGTACGTGCCTCATCCCAATTCCATCTATGCCGCATCGCGCAAGTTGGCACCCGGGCATTATGCGGTGATTCGCGACAACTCGATCACCACCGACTCCTACTGGAAAGTGGATTGGTCGCATGAGATCGAGATTGGGCCCAGGGAAGCGGCTGAGAAAGTCGACGAACTGCTGCGGGATTCGATCCGGTTGCGGCTGCGTAGCGATGTTCCCTTGGGGGCATTTTTGTCGGGAGGGATCGATTCGTCGCTGCTGGTCTCCCTAGCCCAATCCCAGCTCGAGCAACCATTGCATACGTTCAGCATTGGTTTCAACGAAGCCGATTTTGATGAAACTCCGTACGCCCGCCAAGTGGCAGCCTGGGCTAAATCGGAGCATCATGAATATAAGGTAACACCCGACGCGGTGTCGATTTTGGATCAGTTGGTTTGGAATTACGATGAGCCGTTTGGGGATAGTTCTGCAATTCCGACATGGTACCTCTGCAAGTGGACGCGAGAGTACGTGACGGTCGCGCTCAGCGGTGATGGAGGTGACGAGTTATTTGCGGGATATGACCGCTATCGAGCGCTGTGGATGAGTCGTTGGTTTGACCGGTTGATTCCCGCCGGCCCCCTCCTGGGCAGTTCCTGGGTCCAGGGCTTGCCGGCCTCCAATCGCCAACGCTCTTTCATCCGCCGTCTGCAGCGGTTTGGGGAGGCGCTCAACCAGCCGCTGGCGCGGCGTTACATGAATTGGCTGCAGATTTTTCCAGAGCGGATGCGCGCCGAATTGTACAATGACGACTTTGTGGCGCAGTTACCAGACGAGGATCCGTTTGAGTTCTTTGAAGCGGCTTGGAACGGAGTCGGGGATCGCGACATCACCAGTAAGGCTTCTTTGGGAGATCTGGTGACCTACCTCCCATGCGATTTGATGAACAAAGTGGATATTGCATCGATGGGCAATAGCTTGGAGTGTCGCCAGCCCTTCTTGGATTACCGCTTGGTCGAGTTTGCTGCATCGCTCCCCTCTTCGCTCAAAATGGGATATGGGGGTGGGAAGCGTTTGTTGAGAACGGCCTTCGATCAACTCCTCCCCCGTCAAATTTGGACCCGCAAGAAAATGGGCTTTGGCGTGCCGTTGGGGAGCTGGTTTCAGCGAGAATTGAAGGACATAACGGTATCGCGGATGCTGGGGGATGATTCACGCTTGCATCAATTTTTTCGGCCAGAGGCAATTGCGAAGCTGGTGGACCAACACATGCAAGGAAAGGTGAATCACTGCTACCGTCTGTGGAATTTGCTGGTGTTGGAGAGCTGGTTGCGTCGATGGAATTAGAGGGATGTTGCGGCTATTGCGAGTTGGACAACGTTTAGACGACTACTTCGGGGAATAGGACCCATGCTGCGAAACACAACAACAGTCATTTTGGCTGGTGGTAAAGGGACGCGACTTGAACCACTGACCCTGGATCGCGCTAAGCCGGCGGTGCCATTCGGCGGCAATTATCGCATCATTGACTTCGTGATGTCGAATGCTATCAATTCCGGGCTTCGTCGTCTGCTAGTACTCACGCAGTACAAGGCGCTCAGCTTAGATCGCCACATTAATCTTGGGTGGCGTCAGTATTTCTGCGCAGAGCTCGGCGAGTTTCTGGATGTCGTACCACCGCAGCAGCGAATTGACGAGCAGTGGTACCAAGGTACGGCCGACGCCGTCTACCAGAATATCTTTGTGATTGAAAAAGATCGTCCGGAGTATGTGGTCATCCTGGCAGGCGACCATATCTATAAAATGAACTACCAGTCGATGATCGATTACCATCGCGAGATGGAAGCGGATCTAACGGTTGGGGCCCTAACGGTAGACCGAGAGTCGGCAAAGCAGTTCGGTGTGATTCAAGCCGATGAGGACAACCGCATTCGAGGATTCCAAGAGAAGCCTGCCGAACCACAGACATTGCCTGGGGAAGATAATCGCTGCTTTGCGTCGATGGGGATTTATGTGTTCACGGCTCGGTTTCTGTTTGAGCAGTTGTGCCGGGATGCGACGGAGCCCGATAGTCAGCATGATTTTGGCAAAAACATTATCCCTTCCATTATTGATAGCCATCGGGTGTTCGCGTTTCCCTTTCGCGATGAGAACCGTAAGCGGCAGGCTTACTGGCGCGATGTTGGGACGATTGACGCCTACTACGAAGCCAATATGGATTTAATCGATGTCGATCCGCTCCTCAATCTGTATGACGAGGATTGGCCGATTCGCACCTTACAACCCAATTTACCTCCGCCCAAATTCGTATTTGGTAGTGATGGAGACCCGGATCGCTGCGGAATTGCCGTCGATAGTACGGTCTGCCCGGGGACTATCATCAGTGGTGGCAAGGTGAAACGCAGCCTGATCAGCTCGCATGTTAGGATCAACAGCTACGCATCGGTGGAGGAGAGCATTCTGTTCCAAGGGGTGAATATTGGGCGGCACGCGCGAGTGCGTCGAGCGATCATTGATAAAGATGTATGCATCCCTGCAGACATGGAGATTGGCTACGATTTAGAGCTTGATCGCCGACGCGGGTTTACCGTCAGTTCCAACGGAATTGTCGTCATTTCACGCAATGACTCGCTAAATCATCCCGAAGATGGACTACGCGTCGATCCACCATCCCGAATATTGCGATAGCCGGATCGGTTTGAGGAAACGCCAATCATGCCCACGAATACTTTAGTCTTCCTGTTTGGCTTAGCGTTCGGCACTAGTTTGTTGGCGATTGGGGGTGTGCTCGGCTATTGGTTGGGCCGCAAGTTGCATCCAGCCGGTGACGTGGTGGATCGTCAGCAGTTTCTCGTGTTCCTCAAGAACCTCTCCAACTGGACCAGCCAGTTCTCTGGAGACGTGACTGAGTATCAGTCCAAATTAACTCGCTTGGCTGAGCAGGCTGAGGATCGCGGTGGGCTGACCCAGGAAGGGCTGCAATCCGTTCTGTCGGAAATCATGTCAGCCAACAATCGACTGCAAGAGCGATTGGAGTCGGCCGAAGCGCGGTTGGAGCAGCAGACCGACCAGATTTCCAGCTACCTTTCGGAGGCCCGGACCGACGGACTGACGGGGCTCTTCAATCGCCGCGCACTCGACAAGGCGATGGATGGTTTGTTCGACGACTGGAAACGCCAGTCCCAAGTCTTCTCGTTGGGGCTTATCGATATCGACCATTTCAAAAAATTCAACGACACCTACGGTCACCAGGCCGGTGACGTCGTTCTGCAACGGGTCTCAAGCATCCTGCAAATGGAATTGCAAGATTCTGTATGCGTCGCCAGGTATGGCGGGGAGGAATTTGCGGTCCTAACCACCGATTCGGCAGAGCAAATGGCGGCGGCACTTGAGTTAGTGCGCCAAGCGGTGAGCAGGGTGGAAGTCGAATATGAAGAGCATCGATTGTCGGTGACCATTAGCGCCGGCGCCTCGGAAATCGGTCTGGACGATATGGTTGGCAATCTGGTTCGTCGCGCGGACGAGGCCTTGTATGCGTCGAAGCTCGCGGGCCGCAATCGAGTCCATCTCCATGACCGCACGCTCTGTTTGTTGGTTACCAAGGCCGACGCGATCGCGGCGGCCAGCCCTTCGGAGATCGACCCACCGACTCCTGCACAGAGTCGGGTGGATGAAAACACGCAAACGCGTGCCCAGCAGCGATTGTCGCGCATCGTTGAGGAAGAGACGCGTCGTCTCGCCAGCCGCCAATAGGCCTATTGGGGGCAGGCCTATTTGGTCAAGATCAGCTTGCCTTGCTTGGTCGATCGCAAGCGATAGAGTTGCCCATTGTGGCTAATCCAGACCTCTTCGCCGCAGCGGCTTAGCTCGGTAAACGGCACGATCTTCGGTAGGCTGGGAGCATTGTTAACGCTAGTTTTCGCTGGTGGTTCGCTCGCGTTCTCCACGGATTGATCAGCGGGGGTTGGTCGTGACATGGGCAGTGGCGGGGTAAGGGCCGAGGAGACTGCTAGTGAGGGTGAAATGCAGTCTGCGAGTATTTAACACACCAATTATTGACTCAAATCACCCGCCCTACAATACCAATAATGATACAGGGTCTCAGTATCATTTAATTCGACGATCGTCGGTTCTGAGTGCAATTGCCACTTGTCTCGAGCCTTTCTCCTGTCAATAATCTAGCGTCAATTGAGATGTGTTCTCATTTAGACCCTAGAATAAATGACCTCTGATTCGAAGTGAGAGCCAGCCAAGGAGTGTTTCAAGCACGCTCCAATTGCCAGCGGTACTGGATTCTCCCGCCTACAAACGTGCATTTGCAGGCCGAATTCCTACTGGAAACCTAACATGCGCTCTCCCTATCGGTCTGCCCAACGCGGATTCACTCTCGTCGAACTCTTAGTGGTCATTGCCATCATCGGCATTCTGGTGGGGTTGTTACTCCCAGCCGTTCAGGCTGCTCGGGAAGCTGCGCGGCGGATGAGCTGCTCCAATAACCTGAAGCAAATGGGACTGGCGCTGCACAGCTATCACGATACCTTCCGCAAGTTTCCCCCACTGGGGTTCTACGAACGCGACCGGGCCAGTTCCACCTGGTCCGTGCAAGCGCGCATTCTGCCCCAGCTCGAACAAGCCAACCTGCAAGATCTGATCGATTGGAGTCTCCCGTATAGCCTGCAAGGCGTCGTGACGCGGACCCGAGTGCCTGTCTACCTATGTCCCAGCGAGCCGCAGGATGAAGCTCGCCTCGACCCTCAGGCACATGATCCCGAGTTCACCCATTATCCGATCAACTACGTAGCCAATGCAGGGGAATGGTTGATTTACGACCCGCGGAACGGAGCGGGTGGGACAGGCCTGTTTTACCCCAATAGTCGCCTCAGTTTCGGGAGTATTAGCGATGGGACGAGCAATACGCTCGCCTTCTCCGAGGTTAAAGCCTGGACTCCCTATTTGCGAGATGGCGGCTCCCCCAGCGCCAGTGGAGTTGCAACTCCGGTCGAACCGGCTCAGGTCGTTGGCTATGGCGGTTCGTTTAAGAAGAATTCGGGGCATACCGAGTGGGTCGATGGGCGGGTTCACCAATCGGGATTTACCACCACGTTCGGCCCCAATACCAAGGTTTTGCATGAAGCGGATGGCGTGGTCTACGATGTTGACTTTAACGCGTCGCGCGAGGGCAAGTCGACGGTAGGAATCACTTATGCTGCCGTAACGGCGCGCAGCCACCACACGGGCGGAGTTCAGTCTGGCCTGGCAGATGGCTCGGTGCGATTTCTATCGCAGTCCGTCGACTTGCAGACCTGGAAGGCCTTGGGCAGCCGAGCTGGTGGCGAGGTCGTCGGGGCGCTGGATTAGACCCGATACCCCAGTTCTCTTAATTTGGCCTGAGCTCGTTCGAGGTGTTGGCCCTGAATCTCAACGCTCATGCTTTCGGTGGTTCCGCCAGCCCCGCAGTGGTTCTTGAGGGTGGTCAGAACCTGTTGCAGCTGCTGCGGCTGGCACTCAAAGCCTTTCACGACGGTCATTAATTTACCGCGTTTGCGTTTCTCAACGCGAATTTGGAGGCGTTGGGCACTGGGCAGCACATCCGCTGCGGGGAGCGGCGCGCAGCGACAGTCCTTTTCGTCCAATCCGCAGCGATCGCAGTGGATGGGCCGCTCGAGCGGTGTGCCGTCAAAAAGTCCCATGCGCTGCGCCTTCTAGCTGTAACCCAAAACGAACTGTCAACGTATACTGAGGGCCGCCTGCCCCAGAGGGAATCGGTCTCTCGCCTACCGGGGTTAACTCGGTGGCGTGAAACCAAGCTCGGCTCACAACAAGGATCGCCAACGTGCCAGTACGCAATATACAAATCTTAGCCACCATCGTCATGGTCTGTGTGGCTTGTTACGTGCAATCGGAACGTCTTAAGTATGGAGGTAAAATCGGTGAAAACCTCCAATTGATTGAAAAGAATTATGTCGATGAACTGGATTCCGATGAGCTTTATCATGCTGCCATGCAGGGCATTGTTTCGAAACTCGATCGTTTCTCCGAATTTATTCTACCCTCGCAATACGAGGAATTTCAATCGGTTATTGAGCAGCAATTCGGCGGTGTAGGGATCATGATCGAGGGGCCTCCGACCGTCAAGCAATTGACGGTGGTGACTCCCATTCCAGGTACGCCAGCCTTCAAGGCCGGAATACAACCTGGAGATGTGATCACCCAAATCGACTCGACGTCGACCGAGGGCCTGCTAGCCACCGACGCAACCAAGTTAATGCGCGGGCCGGTGGGTGAGTCGGTGCAGCTGACGGTTCGCAGGATGGGAGTTCCACGGCAATTGACTTTGGAGGTGGAACGCGCGGACATCCAAGTCGATTCTGTGTACGGGGATCGTATTCAAGGGGATTCCCGCTGGAGCTTTTTCCTGGAGGAAGAACCACGCATCGCCTATATCCGCATTTCCATTTTCGGAGAGCGAACGGTCGAAGAGTTCAAGCAGGCGCTCGCGGCCGTGCGGGGCCAGGCGCAGGCCGTGGTGCTCGATCTGCGATACAACCCTGGTGGAATTCTGACCGCTGCCACCGAAATGTGCGATCTGCTGCTCGAGCAAGGTGTGATCGTCAGCACCCGTGGTCGAAACGACGCTTACGATTCGCAGTGGCAAGCTCATGCGGGGAGTGAATTGCCACTCGGCTTGCCGATGGTTGTCTTGGTCAATGGTGATTCGGCAAGTGCCAGCGAGATCATGGCTGGCTGCTTGCAAGATTCGCATCGCGCAAAAATTGCGGGCAGTCGCTCTTACGGCAAAGGGACTGTGCAACAGGTCTTTCCTCTGGATAGCGAAAAAACGGCCCTCAAGTTTACGACAGCCAGATTTTATCGCCCGAGCGGCGCTAACATTCATCGCAGCGAGGAGATGCAGGCAGAAGACGTGTGGGGCGTGACTCCCGAACCGCAGCTAACGTTGGAATTGACGGAAGTGCAGCAACTTTACTTAAATAAACGCTGGCGGCAGAGGGGGGATCCACGAATTACGCAAGCTGCCGAGCATCCTCCTGCGCCTGAATTTGCGGGCGATCCGCAGCTTAAACTCGTTATGGATTACTTGCGAGCTGAACTCAATGAATAGTCGCGATGACGCAGCACGTCCAATCCGCACTTTGATTGTGGGCTGTGGCTATGTCGGCTTGGAGTTTGCCAAGTTGGCGTTGGCCGAGGGCTCTCGTGTGGCAGCTTTGACCCGGACGACGTCACGATTTGAGCAGCTGCGGGCCTCCGGGATTGAGCCGATCGAGGGTTCGTGGCTGCGACCGGAGAGTTTAAGCAATCTACCTCCGTTTGATCGCATTCTCGTGGCGATCCCTCATCGCCCTGAAGAGGAGTACGGAGAGCTAACGCACGCTACTGGGCTGGCAAACTTGGTCGAGGCTCTCCCCGAGGGATGGCAGCGGCTGATTTATTTGAGTACGACTGGGGTATACGGGGAATATGCTCCTACATCCGGAGAGCGGCAGGTGTCCGAGTTGCAGGTTTGCGAGGAAACTCCGGTATCCCCAACTCGGATAGGTCCCAAAATTGCCGTTGGTGCGGAGAATTGGTTGCAGGCACATCTGCCTGATTCCAAGTTAACGGTATTGAGGCTGGCGGGGATTTATGGACCTAGTCGAATTCCCTTGGTTGCTAAGCTAAAGGCCGGAGAACCACTAAGCGTCCCTCGACAAGGGCATCTCAATCTGGTTCATGTGTCCGACATTGCGCGGCTTATCCAGCAGATCGGCTTGCGAGTGCTGCCCCAGAGCATGTATCTGTTTTCTGATGGACAGCCCGTCTTGCGAGAAACATTCTACCGCTTTCTGGCCGAGCAGTGTGGAATCCCAGCACCCAAATTTGTGGAGCCAGCGGAGGACGATACGCGCGTCCGCCGCGCGACCGACAAGTGCATCGATCCAAGTCGCATTGTCACTACGTTGGACTATAAGTATGCCTTCCCTACGTTTCGAGAGGGAATTCGTCAAGCTCTCAAGCTGGCCTGATGTAACCGGGGACGCAACGCAGTACTGGAGGGTGACCGCTCTGTGCGCCGTGCGGTGTCTGCCCATGAAGAATCTCTTCGAAAGGGAAATATGGATACTCGATTGTTGGAATACCTGCAGCGCATCTTGACTGCCCAGGTCTACGATGTTGCTGTGGAATCCCCTTTGGAGTTGGCTCCCAAGATTTCCACGAGGTTGGGTAATCGTGTATGGCTCAAACGCGAAGACACCCAGCCGGTATTCAGTTTCAAATTGCGCGGTGCTTACAACAAGATGGTGCGTCTGACACCGGAGCAACGCGCTCCAGGAGTTATATGTGCTTCGGCTGGAAACCATGCCCAGGGGGTAGCGCTCAGTGCCCAACGCCTCGGTTGTCGAGCTGTAATTGTGATGCCCGTCACCACGCCTCAGCTCAAATCTGATGCCGTTCGAGCATGGGGAGGTGAGGTGATCTTACATGGCGATAGCTATTCCGATGCTTACCAACATGCGCTCGAACTGCAGCAATCTCATGGGTATGCTTTTGTGCATCCCTTTGATGATCCTGATGTCATCGCTGGGCAAGGGACGATTGGGATGGAGATCCTTCGGCAGCACCAACATCCGATTGATGCCATCTTCGTGGCGATCGGCGGCGGAGGACTCGTCTCGGGTATCGCGGCCTATGTGAAAGCCATACGTCCTGAAATTAAGATCATCGGTGTGCAAATGGCGGATTCGAATGCCATGCTCCGCTCGATCGAGAGTGGCAAGCGCGTCATGCTAAATGATGTGGGGTTGTTTTCCGACGGCACCGCGGTGAAACAGGTCGGCGAGGAGACCTTTCGGTTGACTCAAGCTCTGGTTGACGATTTTGTCGTCGTCGATGCGGACGCTGTGTGCGCGGCAATTAAAGATGTGTTTGAGGATACACGCAGCATTGTCGAGCCCGCCGGCGCTATGGGGGTTGCGGCAGTTAAGCAATATGTGGCCGAGCATCAATTGCGGGAGAAAACCTTCGTGGCCATTACTTGTGGCGCGAACATGAATTTCAATCGACTCCGCTTTGTGGCGGAGCGCGCGGAAGTGGGCGAGGAGCGAGAGGCCCTATTCGCAGTAACGATTCCAGAGCGTCGCGGTAGTTTTCGGCAGCTCTGCGATTTGATCGGTACGCGGAACATTACGGAGTTCAACTATAGAATTTCGGATGCCAGCGATGCTCATGTATTTGTCGGGATCGAGATCGGTCGACGAGCAGAGGCTGCGGAGCTATGCGGCGTGTTTGCCGATCATGGCTTCGCAGCGGTGAACCTTGTTGGCGATGACATGTCCAAAGAGCATGTGCGTCATATGGTGGGAGGGCGTAGTGCGTTGGCTCGCAATGAGCGTCTGTTCCGCTTTCAATTTCCAGAGCGACCCGGAGCGCTCCGGAAGTTTTTATCGAGCATGCATCCGAACTGGAACATCTCGCTCTTTCATTACCGCAACCAGGGAGCCGACCACGGTCGCATTCTGGTAGGGATTCAGATTCCAACCGCAGAGCAGGCGACGGTTGAGGGATTCATTGAGGGCCTCGCTTACCCCTGCGTTGAAGAGACGGACAACCCTGTGTACCACATGTTTCTGCGGTAAGAAGCGGATCGCTTGAGCGCGCAACCTGCGGATTGAATCACGCTGGAGCTCTAGAATAAACCGGTGATCGCTTGGCCTTCGTCGAGCAAGTTGTAGGGGCGTCCTTGGCCATCCGTAGCGCGCAGATCGTCGATTCCGGCTGCATGATAAACCGTCTTGGCGATGTCCGCAGGTGTGAGTGGTTGTTCAGCCGGGTATTCTCCGAAGCGGTCGCTGGCTCCCCAAGTACGTCCACCTTGGATACCTCCTCCCGCCATGAGAACGCTCATGCAGTGCGTCCAATGATCGCGCCCCGCACCGCTTGTACCTCCGGAACGTGGATCGCCGATCTTGGGGGTTCGGCCCATTTCGCTGGTGACCAATAGAAGCGTTTGGTCCAGCAGGTTTTTGTCCCCAAGATCTTCGACTAAGCCTGAAAACGCTTGATCAAATTCGGGGAGTAAATGGTTCTTCAAGCATTCAAAATTATTGCCATGAGTATCCCATCCCCCAGCGCTCTTGCACTGGTTCTTCAGTGCTTCGTCTTCCTTCCAAAAGACGGTAATGAAGGGGACTTCTGCTTCGACCAAGCGGCGCGCCATGAGCAAACTGGTGGCGTTGACCGATTGTCCATAACGCTCGCGGACCGCCTTGGGTTCGCTGGCAATGTCAAATACTTTCGTCGTATTCGACGATAGCAGAAGGTCCAGAGTGCGTTGTTGATGCTGCTCCCAGAGTTGTTCGGCAGCTGATTTTTCGAACTGCCTCCGCGCGCCATCTAGAGCTTCGAGCAGTCGCTGTCGAGATAGCAATTGGTCTGGGGTTACATCACCGGACAAGACCAGCGAGGGGGCTTGGAATTTCAGCGGTTCGGAACGAGCCGCTTGGATGTACAGTGGATCGAATTCAACTCCCAATCTGGCCGCGAATTGGCCTGGCCGCGTGTATGGAGGTGCGCTTGGCATGTGAGGTAGAGTCAGCGCATTGGGCAGGCCATCGCGTTGTGGCCGCCTGGCACCCACCACGGAACCTATGTAAGGCCAGTCGTCGCTATAGGGCCTTCGATCATTCCCTAAAGAGAGGAAAGTGGAATCGGGGGCATGCCCCGTCAGATTGTAGTAATAGCCCGCATGATGATCATTCGTGCTGACCGTGCTGCACACCGACCGGATGATGGCCAAATGGTGGGCCTGTTTGGCGAGTTGCGGCAGGTGCTCGCACAAGCGGATCTCGGGCGCGGACGTAGCTCTGGAGGCGAAGGGCCCTCGATATTCGACGGGCGCGTCGGGTTTCATATCCCACGTATCAATGTGCGATGCGCCCCCGCACAGGAAAAAGAGGATGACCGATTTGGCTTTGCCTCCGGAAGAGGGTGCCGCGTGAGCATCTGCCGCGCGGGCAATTTGCTGCGGCAGACCAAACTGCAAGCCGGCAAAGCCGCTAGCGGAAGCGACCAGAAAGGCACGACGCTTGGCATTCGTATTGCCATTCATGCAGGGCCCTTTCATTCAAGGAGGGCGTCAATGGGGCGGGATTAAGGTGGGCAGTTTGGTAGCTTAGCATATTGGCGGACTGTCAACCTGTTAGGCATGGAATTCTATCGCTGGCTGTAGGACACCTCGAAGAATTCCCCGGTGGGGACCAAAAACTGAATCTCACCCGCTGAGCAACTATGCTAGGATAATCTCGATATGGTTCCATCCCTCCTGGTAGTCGTTGGTTTTCTCGCTCCCTCCCCCCTGCCCTCCTACCTCCCGCCAAGTCAAAGCGATTTGCTATGTCGTATCGCCCCCGCTCACCGCAGCCTTATGGCTGTCTGGATTTTCGACAAACCTCCCGTATCAGTCGTCGTGGACTACTGCAGGCGGGGGCTGTCTCGGCACTTGGGTTGAG
This sequence comes from Aureliella helgolandensis, assembly GCF_007752135.1. Classification (GTDB taxonomy): domain Bacteria; phylum Planctomycetota; class Planctomycetia; order Pirellulales; family Pirellulaceae; genus Aureliella; species Aureliella helgolandensis. The sequence continues at coordinate 742,033 of NZ_CP036298.1, forward strand.
TTTGGCCGATTTCGAAGCGCGGCTGGCTATGGCTGGGGAGACGCCAGTCCTGCTTCCCAGAAAGCGCGCGAAAGCTTGTATCTTCCTGTTTATGTGGGGCGGTCCTAGCCAACTGGAGACCTTCGATCTCAAGCCCGATGCACCCGCCGAAATCCGTGGAGATTTTAATCCCATTGCAACCAAAGTGCCCGGGACGCAGATCTGCGAACACTTTACGCGGTTAGCCAAGCTGACTGACAAGCTGGCCATCATTCGTTCCCTGACGCACAACGATCCGGCTCACCTGTCCAGCGGCCATGCGACATTGACTGGGCAACTAGCGCCGGTGGTTAAGAGCGATGCCGACCCGCCCAGTGCCAAGGATTCGCCGCACATTGGCTCTTTGGTTGCCAAGCTACGTCCGACCTCCAAGGGGTTGCCCTCGTTTGTTCAAATGCCGTGGAAAGCCTACCATCCCGCAGCGCCCGGTGGGGAAGCTCCAGGGCAACATGGCGGTTGGTTGGGCTCGGCCTACGACGGGATGTTGATGACCGGAGATCCCAATCTTCCAGACTGGCGCCCCCACGGCCTCTCCCTGCCAGCTGATATGGGAGTTGAGCGGCTGGAGTCACGCGTCGAGCTACTCAAGCTGCTAGACGCACAACGCGCTTCCCTGGAACACGCGGGCAGCGCCGGAACGGATGCTTTCCACAGTCATCAATCGCGCGCCTTCAGTATGCTTAGCTCCCATCAGGTGCAATCCGCATTTGATCTGACGCAGGAGCCTGAGGCTACGCGCGAACGCTATGGACGGAATATTCATGGCCAATGCGTTTTGATGGCGCGACGATTGGTCGAACACGGGGTGCCACTCGTCTCGGTGAACTGGCACAACGACGGCAAGAACTTTTGGGATACGCACGGTGACAATTTCAACCGTCTGAAAAACGACTTGATTCCTCCAGCCGACATGGCGCTGTCTGCATTGCTCGAGGACTTGGAGCAGCGTGGGATGCTCGACGAAACCCTCGTTGCCTGGGTGGGAGAATTTGGTCGCAGGCCGCAAATTACCGCTGCAAATGCTGGCCGTGAACACTGGCCGTCTTGCTACAGCGGCATCCTAGCAGGGGGCGGAATCAAGCCTGGGATCGTTTACGGCGAAAGTGATCGCCATGCTGCCTATCCCATTTCCGATCCCGTTACACCTCAGGATTTCACCACCACGATGTTGCATGCCATGGGCTTGCCAATCGATACCGCGCTACCAGACCGCGAGGGGCGACCCCATGCAATTGCCTCGGGCAAAGTACTGCATGGCTTGCTGAGCTAAAGAAATGGGGAGTGCAGCGACTTGCGGGAGCTCTCTTGCTCGGCAAGCCCCGTGTTAGAAACTGTACCGCAGATCGCGATGAACCACGGCACGGGCTTGATGGGGGATTCCGGCGGCGGGCAACGCCCACCGCTTTCGGCGATCTATTCGAAGCGACGACATGGCATCGCGCTTCGTCGCATGGCAATTAACCTGGTTCCAACGCAGCGAACCTTTAGTGTTCGGCCGCAGCCGATTCGCCGCCAGAAGTTTCGCCTGCGTGTGCTTCTGCAGCATCCTCGTGAACCGAATGCACTTCGGATCGCGGGGAGTCGACGTCCTTCAATTCCAGGGTGTCGCGGTAGGCGCTCGCATCCATCAGAGTGAAGCCAAGGAATAGAGCGACAAACACAAACGAGCTGAGGAAGATTACCGCGTTTAGTGGCTTGTCATGCAGCATGTGCATGAAAAACAAAATTACCAAACTGGCTTTGATCGTGGCGATGAACAGCGACAAGATCAATTCCATATTGCCAGTATCAAAGCTCGCCTGCAACACCGTCAGAATGGTCAGGAAAATGAGCGCGAAAAATACTGCTAACAACTGCCAAACAGGTGCAGGGTGTGCAAAGCCGTGATGCTCGCCTTCAGCGTGGGCTGCGTGATCTGACATTGGGATCTTCGTTCAGAAATTGAATTGTTTGGTAAAAAGTGATCGGTAAGTCTGCGGCATCGCCCGGGCAGGCTATTTGATCAAGTAAAGCAGCGGGAAAAGGTAGATCCAAATCAAATCCACCAAGTGCCAGTAGAGTCCAACGTAGTCAACAGGCCCGAAGTACTGTTCGTTAAACTGGTCCTTAGTGGCTCGAACGAGCAGCCAAACCATGACTCCCATGCCACCGAGGATGTGGAGAGCGTGTACTCCGGTCATGCAGTAGTAGATGCTAAAGAACAAACCAGCTCCACCCTTTTGGTCGATAGCCTCGATGGGGCGTCCACCTGGCACACCCGCTTCGCTGGCTGCGCCAACGGTTGCGGATAGGGCGTCTGCATTGTGATCGCCGTGTTCGCCAACAATGTGTTCGGCGTCTACAGGCTCTTTTTCGCCGTCAGCCACCACGTGAGCGGTCGCAGTGTGCTCGGCCTTGTGAGCCGCTTCCTCTGCGTTCTGGAATGCAATTCCAATCAACACGCCTACAAAGTAGCAAAGCGCGGTGACGAGTAATGGCCCCGCGATTTCTGACATGCGTTTTTTGCCCTGCACGATGGTCAGGACGTACCAAATCGCAAAGCCCACAACGCAGGCGGCAGGGATGTAGCTGAGTGTGTAGAGCCAGGACGACAAGCCGGTGTGAGGCGCGTGCGGCAGGAACTGCGACTCGTAGAAACCAGCCGGCAAGAGCCCCAGATCCCACTTGTGCGTGTACTCGACAGCCTTAATACCAAGGAACATTGCGGCGCAGCCGAGGGTGGTCGCTAAGCAGACGACCAAACCGGTGCGTTGTCGCAGTTGGGCACAGCGTACCCCCCAAGCCATCGACAAACTGCTGAATAGCAGTACGCCGGTGTTGAAGGCACCTAGCGTCTCATTCAGAAACTGGCTGGCGAACGTCCAGACCTCGGGATTGCGCGCTCGATACAAGGCGTAAGCGCAAAACATTCCGCTGAAGAACAAAACTTCTGTGACCAGGAACAACCACATTCCGAGCTTACCGGAATCAAATTGTTGTTCTGGGTCATCAAAGTGGTGAGCCAAGAAGGGCATGTGTCCATGCTCTCCGTGACCATGGCCTTCATGACCGTGGTCGTCGTGACCACCAGCATCAATTGCGTGTGACATTCGAGGTACTTAGCTTATTACAGGTACTGATAACTTGTGTTGGTTTTCTTCAAGGACTCGGCTTATGCAACCGTGGACCCCACCCGTTGGCCTCAGGTTAGAGGCCACTGAGCGAGTCATGATGCTGCCGAGCGACTAGGTTTGGGATGGCTCGGGCACCGTTTTGGGCAACTCGGGTGCTTGTGGCCGGACATATTCCCAACCGCGTTCTGCATCTCGGTAGACCAACGGCTTGTAGTCGTAAGGATCGGAGACTGCCGGTGGCGAGAGGAAGTTGTAAAACGGAGGTGGTGACGCACACTGCCATTCAAGCGTCGCTCCGCCCCAAGGATTGGGTGGGGCTTTCTTACCACGCAACATCGAATGGATTAGGACTCCCAGTGCGATGAACAATCCAAAGCCTAGTAGGAAGGCTCCGTAGCTGGAGAGTTGGTGCAGTTCTTGGAACTCAGGTACGTAGCGGGCGTAGCGACGTGGCATGCCGCGACTACCGAGGACAAATTGTGGCAGGAAGGTCAAGTTGAAGCCGAGAAAGACGAACAGGCAGGAGATTCTTCCCCACAGGTCATTGAACATCTTGCCGGTCATCTTGGGCCACCAGTGGAACAATCCACCGATGAAGCCGACGAGCGTTCCCCCAACCATCACATAGTGGAAGTGAGCTACAACGAAATAAGTGTCGTGCAATGGGCGGTCGGTGGAGAGTGCTCCCAACCACAGCCCGGTCAATCCACCGATGGTGAACAGGAAGATAAACGCCAGCGAATAGCACATTGGAGTGTTCAGCTGAACGGTTCCCTTGTACATCGTAGCCAACCAGTTGAAGACCTTAATGGCCGACGGGATCGACACGGTAAAGGTCAACGCACTGAAGATGATCGTGGTGACATCGGCCATTCCGCTCGTGAACATATGGTGCCCCCAAACAAGGAAGCCGAACAACGCGATGGCAATGGAGCTGTAAGCGATAAAGCGATAGCCGAAAATTGATTTGTGGCTGTGGACACTCATCGTCTCTGAAATGATCCCCATGCCTGGCAGAATCATGATATAGACGGCAGGGTGGGAGTAAAACCAGAAGAAGTGCTGGTAGGTAACCGGATCCCCGTTGTAGGCTGGATCGAAAATTCCGATGTGCAGCAGTCGCTCGGCAGCCAGCAGGAGCACGGTAATTCCGAGTACAGGCGTGGCCAGTACTTGAATGATCGAGGTGGCGTAGGTGGCCCACAGGAACAGTGGCATTTTGAACCATGTCATGCCTGGTGGCCGCATGGTATTGATTGTCACGATAAAGTTCAGGCCGGTGAAGATGGAGCTAAACCCAAGGATAAAGACTCCCAGGGTTGCGAGGACGACCGGCCCTTGCGTGGTGGTACTGTAGGGAGTGTAGAAGGTCCAACCGGTATCCAATCCGGTGTACAGCATGGCCCACAGGAAGAAGATCGCCCCGGTGATCCATAGGTAGAAGCTACTGAGGTTCAAGCGAGGGAAAGCTACGTCCTTGGCTCCCAGCATCACCGGAACCAGGAAGTTTCCTAAAGCCGCAGGGACGCTAGGGATAATAAACAGGAACACCATGATCGCCCCGTGCAGGGTGAAGACTTGGTTGTACTGTTGGTTGGTTAGAAACATCTTCGTGGGGGTCATCAACTCTGCGCGCAGAATGAGCGCCAGCATACCAGCCAGGAAAAAGGCTGACATGACTCCCACCAAGTACATCAATCCAATGCGTTTATGGTCGAGCGTCATCGCCCAACTCAAGAAACCTTTGGTGTAGTGCAAAAAGTTGTCTTTGTCTTCTTGCGAATGTGTCGGGCTATTGGCTACCGCGCTCATCGCTTTCGTCCTCGATTCGGTTGATCCGAAATTAGAGATCTTCTGTATGAAATGTTTTTGGTTTGCTTTGTGCTACTCGGACTTGGCGTCTTCGGCTGGAGCACTCTCTTCGGGAGCCGGATCGGCTATGCCCAGCGTTTGCTTTTCGTCATCGGTCAGAGTTCCGTCGGCCAACGCTTCGACGAAGGCTTCATTCTTCAATTCCTGAATGAAGGCTGTTAAAGCGGTGATCTCGTCTTCTTTCAGCTTGCCTTGGAAGGAAGGCATCTGCGACGCCGTCTCATAGCCCTTACGCATCTCAGCTTGAGGCTCAAGAATCGACTGGCGAATGTACTGTTCATCAAACTTCAGTGTCGTTCCCTTAGAGCTCTCGAAATCGACTCCGAAGGTACCTGCAAAGCTTGGCCCGACAATTTTCTTGCCCGGTTCGACCGAGTGGCAGGACTTGCAACCCATGCGTTCATACAGCCAGAAGCCGTGTGCCACGGGATTGACGGGGGCCTTGGCGGCATTGGCTAACCATGCTTCGTAGCCCTCGAGGTCGTGGACCACCACACCGTGTCGCTTGATCATTTCACTGTGTTGATCGCCGCAATATTCGGCACAAAACAGGTCGTACTCGCCTTCCAGAATCGGCTGGAACCACATGGTGTTCACTCGTCCTGGGACGACATCGGTCTTGGCGCGAAAGGCGGGAACATAGAACGAGTGCAGAACGTCCTCGGAACGCATGCGAAGCTTGATGGCCCGATTGTTGGGGATGTGCAATTGGTCGCTGATCGCACCATTAGGATACTGGAACGACCAGTCCCATTTACGGGCAGTGACGTTGATATCGATCGTGTTGGCCGGGGGACGCATCATGTCAATGTAGCCATAGACACCGCGGGCGAAAATCCAGCACACCACTAGGGTGGGGATCACCGACCAGGTGATCTCCAGCAAGTTATTGTGCAACGCAGTGGAATCTCCCTTGTAGCCAGGGCGACGGCGGAATTTGATCATGCAATAGATCATTCCTGCCACAACCAAGACGAAGAAGAAGATTGAGATGTACAAAATGTACATAAAAAATACGTCATTCTCCTCAGCGAACGTCGATGCTCGCGGAGGGAACCAGAAGGTCGCATTTTTGTCAGCTAGCAAAGCTGGAATACTGGGGAGAGACATAAGTCCTGCTCTATAGTTTTCCGACGAATTTGTGTCAGTAGGTGATGGAATCACAGTTAATTGTAAGGGGCATCGGAGGAATCTGAGCCCCCAATTGAGATGGCGTGGCCATCTGCCGCACTTGGCTGCTCTGGTTCAGCCGGCTTAGCCGTTGCTGATGTCGCTGCAGTGCGACGAGAAAACCAAAATGGGGCGGTTAGGCCGGTAAGCAGCATCGTAAAGGCAAATCCGCCAAAGGCCATAATCCGCCGTGCATCGGCCGAGTAGCGATTGGCGTCGGGATCGTAGTAGTAGCACAGTTGTATAATTGCATCCGCCAGCGAAGCGGTCAGCTTGCCCTCGCGAGCTTCGCCGACTGCCAAATTGAACTGTTCTGGCTCCACCCCGAGGGACAGCAAATAGCGACAGATCCGGCCTTCGGAACTGAGGAAATAGGTTGCCGCAGGATGGTTGTAACGCTTGTTAATTTTGTCCCAGTGGTAGCGAAAGCCAACGGAGTCCGCCAAAGCTCGGATGTCCTTGTTCTTGCCAGTCAGGAAATGCCAACCGGCCTCGGCTTGCGAGTCCCGCAGTAGTCCGACGTACTTGCTCTTGGTCCGGCCTGCTTTTTCGTTGCTCTCATTGGGATCGATACTGACCGTCACAATATCGAATTTCTCACCGATGCCACCGCCATTGATCTCGCGGAGCGTGTTGACCAGATTGTCCAGTTGGGCCACGCACAAGCCTGGGCAGTCGCTGTAGTTGAGCGTTAGGACCACGGGCCTTCCCTGCCGGAAGTATTTGGCAAGCGAGACCTTGTTCCCTCGTTCGTCTTCGAACATCAATCCCAGAGGAATGAACTCTCCGACGCGATCTTCTACATCCACGCCGAGCGCATTGTCGGGTAGGTCCTTCAACAACTGAGCGCGAACGATTCCCTGGTTCAGGCAGGTACTCGCCAACACCAGGATCATTAGCAAGTTGTTGAGGGACGTAGACATGGTCTTAGGCTTCTCCGTCAGTGGGTTGTTCGGATTGGTATTCTTTTAAGATCAATTCCTTGGCGCGGGCCATCGGGATCAAAATGCGCTCGGTGGCCTGTCCGGCGGCAGGAGCTTGGCCATCCTCCAATTCTATCTGTTCCTTAGCGTACTGGGAAATGCGAGCCTTCTGGCTAGCGATTTCTGCGTCGGCTTCAACGTAATGCGCGCCCGCCAACTTCCGCATGTCCTCGCCGTCAATCCAGCCGTAGCACAGGGCGCGTACTAGAAGGATGATCAGTAAAAACACCACGGAACCCACAAAGGCCGTATAGGCAATTGCACCATCATTTAGGTCATCGTAGCGAGCCATTTGCGCCGTCTCTTTATTTCGGAATCTTGAGCGGACCGGTCCGTCTGGAGCTCGCTAAAGGCGAGAACGGAACCGATACCGTGAAATCAATTACTAACTGAATGCGAAGCCAACCAGCGGTTCTGTGCCACTAGGGGCCGACCGTGTAAGCCAGCGAATCGGGGAGCCAAGGGTCTTTGACTGCCACGACAGGGGTTTCGCCAACTCGCAGCAGGAACAGAGCCGCAAAAATGCAGACCATGCCAATCCAGCATACCAAGTGTCCGAGCACCATCATGGTCGACAGGCTGCCGGCGTTTGGCATGATCAAAAACATCATATCCAGCCAGTGAACCACCAGAATGAAGCTTGCCCAAAACGCCATGACTGGTCGATTGCGTCGAATGTGGCGGGACATTGTTCCCAAAAATGGAACGACAAAGTGGAAGGCGATCAGCAGTAGTCCAACGTATTGCCAGCCATGTTCCATGCGGTGCTTGTACCACAGGGTCTCTTCCGGAATGTTACCGTACCAGTAGAGCAAGAACTGGGAAAAGGCGATGTAGCCCCAGAATACGATGAATCCAAACTGGAACTTGGACATGTCTTGGAAGTGTTCTAGCGTGACCAGTTTTTCCATGCGTCCGCTTCGCTGTAGCAGATGGCAAGTAAGGATCATGGTGGCGAAAAAGCTGAGCATACCGGCGGCGAACAGGTAAACACCGTAGATCGTGCTAAACCATTCTGCGTCCGTAGACATCATCCAGTCGAAGGATGCGAAATTCAATGCTAGGGCGAACAGCATGATGAAAGGGCCGGCCCAACGCTGCAGCTTGAGGGTGATTTCAACATCGCCACTCTCATCCTGCTTGCGACTCATCGTGAAGTAAATTCGGGCAGCGATACTGAAGATCGCAAAGTAAACGACTGTTCGAATCGCAAAGAAGCCGGGATTTAGGTACGCCAACTTAGCTTTGATCAGGTCGGAGTCGAGTTTGTCAGGACCCAAATTCCACTTGTACAGGGCACCGCTGTCGGTGAACAGGACCATCGCAAGGATCGGAATGAAGAGCAGAGCCCACCAGGGGATGGTGTAAGCCAGCAACTCCGCCAAACGCTTGATCGACGCACTCCACGAGGCCCGCACTAGGTGCTGAACCATCACGAAGAACAACGCTCCCAACGAAATACTCATGCAGTACATGTAGTTGGCTAGGTACGAATGGAAGAAGACGCTGAAACCAGCACTCTCTTGCCCCTCGCCCCCGGTGAAGTAGAACAGACCTAAGCTAACACATACGCAAATGGCTCCGACAGCTACCAACACTGGAGCCAGGCTGCGCCAGCTTGCAGGAAGAGTTAGGTTGTCGTTTGGGATCTTCGAGGCCATCGATTTACCTGGTTTTGTGATAATAGCGGTTGAATGAAAAACAACGCACTGTGTGGTTGCAGCAGTCACAGCAGAGCCTGAGGCTGTCTGCACGAACCACTCGAGTTGTAGGTGCTTGTGGCCGGCGGTTCCCGAACGAATCAACCGGTCAATAAGCGATAAACAAAGGACTTGGACAATTTGGACTCTAGGGAATGCCTAGAGTTTACCGGCCGGCACGTCGCTGGCTTCGGCATTCTGGCTGCGTTGCAAGGCTCGAACATAGAGTACGACTGCCCAGCGCTCCTTCGGGTTGAGCGAAGCCGCATAGCTGCCCATTTTGCCTTTGCCGTTTGCAATGGTGTAATAAATCCGACCCACCGGTTGTTGCTGGATTCGCTCTTCATGCAGGCTGGTTGGCTGGAGCCAGTAACCTTGAGCAAGTGCACTTGCGCGCTGTGAAACCAAGCCATCCCCGAATCCGCCGTAGCCGTGGCAGACTGCACAGTTTTGTTCGAACTTCCTCTTACCCAAGTCGTACAGCTCTTCGCTGACCGGGAGGGGGAATTCTGTCGCCCACGCGTAATTGGGTTCGCCAGCGGTCGCTTCAGCAGCCGGCTCGTTGCCAGCTGGCGGAGCGGACTCTGCTGGAGGTGGGGCTGTCGGCTCGTCAACAGGTTGGGTCGTCTCTTGAGCTTCCTCGTCGGAGGTCGCCGGTTCGACCGCTGCAGCCTCGGCAGGCGGTTCTACTGCAATCTTGGGGCTCGGTGGTCGCTCCTCGGCAACCGCCGCGGGCTCAGCAGCTGGTGGCTGTTCGGCACTCGGCTCTTGAGCGGCTTCTTCCTGCAAACTAACCCAATGCATCGCATTGCTATTGCTCAATCCTGCTGTCGCATCTGGATCGTAGCCCAGCGTGTAGACGTCCGTTAGTCCCAGTTCTCCGCGGGCCACCGTTCCTGGCACAGGCGGCCGTTGCACGCGACCATCGGCGAAATGGGTGGTTGTGGTTTGCGCCTTGCGCTTCGGTTGAAAGTCCATATCAAAGAACACGTGGAAGCGAGGCTTGCTGCTCTTGGAGTTCCGCATGTTGAGAATGATCGTGCCCGGTATTAGGGAGAGCAGGATCAACGTCAATATGGTAATGATCAAACCGCGTGGAATAACTGCCGAAGAATCGTCCTCCCGCACCTCCTCCACGATGACCGCTTGGGTGTCCTCCAGCAAGGCCTTTGCTTTGTCGGAGTTGAAGTATTTATCGCGGGAATCAATCCACAAGAAAAAGCGGTCGTCGGTGACGCGGTCAAACCTGGGATTGGCGAAAACTGGGTTGCTGAACTTCGGCAATCCGTTCAGGCCAAACATGGCGAATACGGTGGTAAACGCACTGAACAGGACGGTTAGCTCGAATGTAACCGGAATGAACGCGGGCCAACTCGCAAACGGTTTGCCGGAGATGATATACGGATAATCGACCGCATTCATCCACCATTGCATGAGCAACGCAACGGTGGTGCCCGTCGCACCGGCACACAGCGTGAACCATGGCAGCACGGTTGGCTTGATCCCTAACGCTTCATCGATCCCGTGAAGTGGGAAGGGGGTGAAGGCATCGGTCCGAGTATAGCCGGAGTCTCGCACGCGACGGGCAGCATCAAGTAGATGATTCTCGTCTTCGTACTCGGCTATCCAGCCAAAGGATCGCGGCGGCGTGACCTTCTTTTCGGGTTTATGAGCGCTCATAGGTGGCAACGTAACCGTAAAAACTTAATTCTATACTCTGAAAATGTATTCAAAACCAATTCGCGTCGACTTGCCGGACTAGTGGCTGTCGCCATGAGCATGTCGATGTTCGTCGTGAGCATGTTGACTCATCGTCCATTTGATTTCGCTAATCGCCACGATGGGCAGGAAGCGAAGGAACATGAGAAACAGCGTTGTAAACAAACCAAAGCTTCCCACCAGCATTCCGATGTCGACCCAAGTCGGGGCGAAATATCCCCAGCTGGACGGTAGGAAGTCCCGGCTGAGCGAGGTGATGGTGATCACGAATCGCTCGAACCACATGCCGATGTTAACGAAGATGGTTACGATCCACATCAAGATGGTGTTGGTGCGGAAGGTGCGGAACCAGAACAGTTGAGGCGAAATCACATTGCACAGGAACATTGTCCAATAGGCCCACCAGTACGGTCCAAAGGCTCGGTTCTTAAAGGCAAAGTACTCGTACAGGTTTTGGCTATACCAAGCCATGAAAAACTCGGTGGTGTATGCCAATCCCACCATCGATCCCGTCGCCAGGATGATCTTGCACATGTTGTCCAAGTGCCTTGGCGTGATCAAGTTCTTCAAGTTGTAAATGCGTCGAACTGGGATGAGCAATGTGAGCACCATACCAAATCCGCTGAAGATCGCCCCTGCCACGAAGTAGGGTGGGAAGATCGTCGTGTGCCAACCTGGGAGTTGAGATACTGCGAAGTCAAAGCTCACCACCGTGTGCACGGAAAGCACCAAAGGCGTTGCGAGTGCAGCCAGGATTGCATAGGCCTTTTCGTACCGCATCCAGTGTCGGGATGAACCGCTCCAGCCCAGGCACAAAATGCTGTAGATCATCCGCCGCCATTTGTTCTTCGAGCGGTCTCGGAAGGTGGCCAAGTCGGGAATCATCCCCATGTACCAAAACACGAGCGAAACCGAGGCGTAAGTTCCGACCGCGAACACGTCCCATAGTAGCGGGCTGCGAAACTGAGGCCACATCCACAGGTTCAAGCTGGGGTAAGGGGTTAACCAAAACGCCAACCAAGCTCGACCCACGTGAATCCCAGGGAAGGTGCCCGCACAGATGACGGCGAAAATCGTCATGGCCTCCGCGGCGCGGTTGATACTGGTCCGCCAATTCTGCCTAAACAGGAACAGGATCGCTGAGATCAGCGTACCGGCGTGACCGATACCGACCCAAAATACGAAGTTGACAATCGGCCATCCCCAGAAGACTGGTGACATGTTACCCCACACACCCACACCGGTGAGGATGAGGTAGCCGATCAATCCGCCGAACATCATCAGCAGTGGTAAGGCGATCGCTAGCGCAATCCACCAAATCATCGGCTGCGCCTCTTCACTGATCCTCGCGACCATGTGAGTGACGGACGAATAGGTCTGATTGCCTGTGACCAGTGGAGTACGACGACCCGGTGTGTCAATCGTGTTATCAATGCTGGGACTAGCTATGCTCGCCATGGGCTGCGCCAGATTCTGTTTCGAGTCGGGATTATTGAACTAGTTGGATTATGCAATCACCGCAAAACGCTAGCGGTGATCCTTCGATGCAACGCCTAGTGGGCAGCTGCTTCCTTACCGTGATTATCTTCCTCATGGCCAGCCGAGCCGTGATCAGCTCCGCCTTCTGCATGAGATTCGCCTGCGTGGCCATGAGCCGCTTCGGCCAATTGGTCGCGCGTCTTGAGGCGTGGGTGAGTGTTGCGAACCCGAGCTAGATAGCGGGTTCGTGGTTTGATGTTCAGCTCAGCCAGCATGTCGTAGGCACGCGGGGAGTGCTGCATTTGTGAAACCTTGGTGTTCGGGTCCTTGATGTCACCAAACACGATCGCTTGCGTCGGGCAGGCTGCCTGGCAGGCCGATTGGACTTCGCCATCTTCAATAGCGCGTCCCGCATTGCGAGCGTTAATCTTGCCGTTTTGCACGCGTTGGATGCAGTACGAGCACTTTTCCATCACACCGCGGCCACGCACCGACACGTCCGGATTGAGGACCAGTTGTTGCAATTTGCGGCTGGCCTCTTCCAACTTGCCTCTCTGCTGCCACCCATAGAAATAACCGTATTCGGTGGTGTAGTTGAAGTAGTTGAAGCGTCGCACTTTGTACGGGCAATTGTTGCCGCAATAGCGGGTTCCCACGCAGCGGTTGTACGCCATCGTGTTGATGCCTTCTTCGGTGTGGACCGTGGCAGCAACCGGGCAGACTTGTTCGCAAGGTGCCGTTTCGCAATGGGCACAGGCGACGGGTTGGTGAACCATCTGAGGAGCATCGCGATCGCCACGGAAATAGCGGTCGATGCGAATCCAGTGCATCTCACGACCACGGCTGACCTGCTCCTTGCCCACCACGCTGACATTGTTTTCACTTTGGCAGGCTACGACACAGGAATTGCAACCGGTGCACTTGTTCAAGTCGATCGTCATGCCCCATTGGTAGGCAACCGTCGGATCTTTTTCGAACACGCTCATTGGCTCTTCCCACAGTGATTCCAGGGGAGGCATGTGCCCACCGAGGTGTTTCACGTAGTCCTTGCCACCTTCTTCAATCTGTTCGAGCGTGCCTTCGCGGACCAAGATCGGCGAGCGGCGTTCAATTTCGTCCATCCCCAGATCATCGATCGCGAAGTGATCTTGGGTCGTGGCCAGCGGGTAGGGACGTCCTGTCGGACGCGCCTCGACGCCTGTAAGCACGTGCATCGCGTCGAGAGCTCGCAACGGGGCTACATCGCGTCCGACTGCAACTTGTTCGTCGCTTGAAACCGCTTCGTCGCGGCAGACTCGGCCGTAGCCGATGTGGACCGTTATCGATCCGTGTGCGTGTCCGGGGAGGATGAACGTGGGGACTTCCACTTGCCGCTCTTGATGCACCAAGCGGACAATATCCCCCTGCGACAGGTCCAAAGATTCCGCCGTCTTAGGGCTCATCAGGGCCGCATTGTCCCAGACGAGTTTCGTGATAGCTTGCGGCAGCTCTTGCAACCACACGTTTTTAGCGAAGCGGCCGTCGTAGAGCACGTCGCTGACAACAAAATTGACTTCGAGACTGCCATTCTCCAGTTTGTCGAGGTCCAGTGTGCCAGCCGGAACTTGTCCCTCTGCCGCAACCAGTTCGAGTGGCTTAGCGGTCACGTCTGCGAGGTAGCCACTGTGCAAAGTCTCGCGCCAGCCGCGACTGGTGAGTGGCTTGCCAGCCACGATACCAGCGGTTTCGCGAACGATTTCTTCGCCAACTACGGCTTGCCCCAGCAGCAAGGAGAGGATCTCAACGGTACTGCGACCATTGAGCAGTGGTAGGATCTGAGGCTGGCAAATGCCGTAACCACCGTCCATTGCCAGTACGTCTCCCCAGCTTTCCAGCTGGTGGGCGACGGGAACCGACCAAGTGCACTGCATGGCCGACTCGTCTTCGAAATCGGCTAGGTACACCGAGTTTTCGACTTTGGCGAGGGCTTCGCCCAGCTTCACGTTGGCGGGCGCCGTGTAGACCGGGTTTTCACCCAGGACCCACACTGTATTGATAATGCCTGCGTCGATTTTCCCTACAAGGTCGTCGATACTCTCGGGAGTCACACCTTCGATGGCCGAGCGACTCGGCATGAGCAACACGGTCTTGCCAACATTTTCCAACTTGTGGTTGATTCGCAAAGCCGTGAGTTGCACGTCGAGCGGCTGATGGGAACCGACTGTAACGACGCCCGTGCCTTTGTGATTCACTAGATCTTCTGCCATCGCATCGATAAAGCGATCGAGTCTTTCGCTGGAGTCGATTTCATCGAAGGCGTGCTCGTCGGTGGCCGCATCGGGAGTTGCTCCCCCGGCTACTAGCTCGTCGACGCGAGATTCGAGTCGAGCAATGAAGGCTCCAATTTGGCTGCTGCGAAGAGCTAAACGCGAATCGGCGGCTGAACCGGTGACGGAAAACCGAGATTCCACCGAATACAGGCGATTCATCTTGCCAGCCACAGGCTCGCGAGATTTGGAGTACTGACGCGAATAGAGAAGCATGTTGGGGTCGTTGCCCAACGGGTCGCTATCGAGACAGCAGATAATCTTGGCATCGCTCAAGTCGAGGTGCAGTTCCGCAGGAGCGCCTGCTGCCTGGGTGCTTGCCGCACGCTGAGCAGAATCGTCGACGGAAGCGAATTGAACCACGGAAGCCTTCGGGAACTTCGCAGCTGCAGCTGCCACGAGCCGATTGACCGAAGGAGACAGCGAAGGTGCCATGAGGATGGCTAGACCCTCTCCGTCACCGGAGGCCAGGGCATCCAGATTGGCCCGCGCGAACTCGGTGAACTCCTGCCAGTTGGACTCGGTAAGCTGGCCGTCTAACCGCTTGGCGACTCGTTGAGCGCGATCGGGATCGTACAGCCCCAGAACGCAGGCTTGGGAATAGACGTCGGTACCCGCACTGGCAAACCGCGACTTGCCACGCGACAAATCGTTGGGTTCGGAGGCTCGCATCAGGGGGTGATCGGGATTGCCCTCGATCTTAATTGGCCGCCCGTCCATATTGCTCACCAGCAGGTGGACCGCGCGTCCGGCAAGCTCAAAGTTGGAAGCGTAGTGCTTGGCAACTCCAGCGACGGTGTTTTCCGGGCGCACCACGAAGGCAGCGATTTGGTCCGGTCCGTAGCGGCAGCCAGCCACTCCACCCAGTGCCAGTGAGGCGCTCATCAGCTTTAGCCAACGACGGCGCGAAACGCCTTCAGGGAATTCGGAAGCCGCTTGTGGGAATTCGCGATGAAGGAACTGTTCGAACTCTGGGGTGTTCTCCAGCTCATCCACACTTCGCCAGTATGGGCTTGCACCAGTGCTGGCGGAATGATCTCGATTTTTGCCCGTAGTAATCGGAAGCTGCTTTGACTGCATCTTATTGATTGCCTGAAGTACTTTCGCTCGGGAATTTGCCCGAACCCAATGAAATCACGATTCGACTCAATCACACTCGCTGCATCGCTACCGCTGTCTTAGCGGTGGCACACGGCGCAGTTGGTCTTGGGGTTGATCTGATGCTCTTCGCGCAACTTAGCACCAATCTCTTCTCTGGTTCCTTCGCCCTCAGCTGGTTCCCAATCCAATTTGGTCACAAATTCGACGGGCCGCAAATTGGGCTCTGGGTTGTTGTGGCACTCGATGCACCACTTCATGGACAAGGTTTTTTCTTGGTAAACCTTCTCCATCGTGTCAATGCGACCGTGGCAGCTGACGCAGCTCACGCCACGGTTGACGTGTGCCGAGTGGTTGAAAAACACGAAGTCGGGTAGGCGGTGGATTTTCACCCATGGCACCGATTCGCCCGTTTCCCAACTCTCATGAACTGCCCGCAATTTCTCGCTGGCTGGATGCACGGCTGACAATTTGGGGGCACCATCGGCCTCCATCGGACTGTGGCAATTGATGCACGTCGCGGTGGGGGGAATCGTGGCCGCAGCCGCCTTGTCCACGTTGACGTGGCAATAACGACAGTCCATTTTCAATTCACCTGCGTGAATCTTATGGCTGAACGGGACGGGCTGTGTAGGCTGAAACCCTGGGTTCAGGGTAACGTCATCAGTAGCACCTAGGAACATCGTGCCGGCAAAGCCAGCGCCCCCAAGTGCGAAAACTCCCAGCATCGGCAGGAATTTATTGGTCCATCGTGGAAAAAGAAATCGAGTCATAGTCCTAGCGATGAGTTGGTCGCGGGGGGCCTGAAACTTGGGCAGCCATGAGCTGCCGTTGTAATCACGGACCGTCCGCAGAAAGCCGGAGTTATGGGGTTAAAGCAAGCGTGTGGTTATATAGCTTGCGCCTCGCTGCGACACAATATGAACACACACTGTACAGCATTTTGGCACTGGTTTTATGAATCGCGCCCAGTATCACCGCTGATCCCACTTTTGTTCAAGGGCACAGGCGCCTCAATCTGGATGCAATTTACGCGACAAATGGTCGCATTGCCCCACCAAGCTGCGCCAGATGTCTGGTTGATCCAATCGACACGTTCATCTTGGGAGCTAGCAAGCGCTTGGCGATTGACGAATCGCTCTTCTGTCTAGCGTGTAGACACCGACCCAATTCTCTCTTCAACGCAACGCTTCTTTCCTGCTCGCTGGCTGGTGGAAAAGCTTCACCCGCAGTGCAAACAAGGAGTGAAGGTGGCCGCTATCTGGGGATTAGGGGGGCAGTCGCCGCATTAAGGCTGGGCCGCATTTGCATTCAGCAAGCCGTACGCTAATTGTTGATTAGGTTGCAGTTTCAATTTCAATGCTGGAATCGTTCCCCGAATCGAATTGGAGCTGTCTCCTATCCAGCTTGCTCACACTGGGGATTGAGATTTTAACAATCCCTGAAGTGGCGGATGGGACTCTGTTTCGACAGCTTGGACTGAGGCCAGGGAGGAAAGCTGCTATTGGCCAGGCAGTCCAGGTTCCCGCACCCCGCGGATGCGGCTCTTCCTGGGGATCCGAATCTCGCCCCCCTATATTCTCTATAACCCGCCATCTGGTCTGATGGGATAGCTGACTGTGACCAAACTCCATATATCTGACCTTGCTCCATCTCAAGAGCAACCCATGCTTCTTTTGCCGCTCATTCTCAGTAGACCCGTATCTATACCGAGAGCAGGCATGCAATTTTGTCCAGTCGCTGCAGCCCCCGCAGTCTCGGACAATTTGGCGAGCAGCGCTGGATCCGTC
Source organism: Aureliella helgolandensis (assembly GCF_007752135.1). GTDB lineage: Bacteria > Planctomycetota > Planctomycetia > Pirellulales > Pirellulaceae > Aureliella > Aureliella helgolandensis. The sequence continues at coordinate 759,302 of NZ_CP036298.1, forward strand.
GTTTGGTCCGTCGCCTTAAGGTGGCTTCGGTGCTACGGCACGCCTTGGGACTTGTCTTTATCGCAACATCTTTTAACGAGGGGCGTCGATGGAACGATATGATGTTTCAATCGACCATTTGCGTCTGGGAACCATCTCAGATGCCGACATCACGCATTCGGTGCACGGCACGCTTCTTCCCAGCGGGGGGTTGCTAACCCGTGCTTTTTTGCAGCGTCTGCGGGCTCGCGGTATTTCCCAGGTTTCCGTCGATGCAACCCATCTTGGCTGCCTGACCGATGAAGGGGTGCGCCTGCTCAAGCAGCGGCGCGATGGGACCCAAAAAAACCGCGATCCTGGACACGACTCGCTGGCGTCGTTTTTTTCCGATGACTCTCCCCTGTTTGCTCGCCGAACCAATCGCGCTGGCGAAGCCTACTCTGAGGAGCGAGCGCAGCGGTTTCGACAAAGTCTGGAAAACGCGATTGGCATTTTTGAAGTGCTCGGGGCAGAGGTTCAAGAGGTCCCCAGCTCAATGATGGCAGAAATGTGCGGACTTCCCGCACGTTTGGCAGAGATGCTGCTCGAAGATGCGGATCAATCGCTTTCGGTCTTGGAGTGCGACGCAACAGCAACGCCGCTGAGCAATCGCTGCTCGCAAATGTCTTTGCTCGCTATGTCCACCGGGATGGAATTGGGACTCTCCGATTCGGAACTAGCCAGCCTTGGTCAAGCTGGGCTTCTGCATGATCTCGGGTTGTTTCTGTTGCCACCGAAATTCCGAAATCCAACTACCGCTTACAACGCCAGCGATCTTGGCATCTATCAATCGCATCCCTATTTGACTTTGCGACTGTTGGAGGGAGTGCACCGCATTTCGGAACTGGTTCGCGTGCTGATTCTACAGGTGCATGAGAATGCCGACGGCAGCGGATTTCCACGAAACTTCAAATCGCATCGGCTCCATCCTTTGACACGGATATTGCAAGTCGTGGAGGTTTACCTCTCGCTGGTCAATCCTGGACAAGGTCGCCCCGCCTTGTTGCCTCACGATGCCCTGACATTTCTCCTCTTCCAGTGCCAGAAGGGGAATTTCTCGCCTCAGGTCCTACGGGCGTTCATCAATCAGATCACGCTGTTCCCGATTGGCAGCCACGTGCTTCTCAATGACGGCCAGCAGGCAACGGTCGTCCGCCGGAATGCAGACCAGTACGATCAGCCTTTTGTCATCTTCAATAATGACGCCCGTGGCCAGCCACAAGCCCTGGCTGGTACGGAGCTCAGGATCGTCTCCCCACTCGTTCGCGATCAACATTCGCAGATGCGATTGGAAAAAGAGATACTAGCATCACTAACGCTCGATTCTCTGATTTAAGCTAGCTTCGGTGTCGACGATATTGCCGAATCCCCCAACTTTGACGATTGTGCCAAGTTTCTTAGGGTGATTCACCGATAAAACCTTCAATAGCTTGCCACGGGGAAGATTGTAGAGGGAGACTCTGCGTCACAGCTGGATGTTCCCGGCGCTCCGGAGAGGGGGCAACGCTGCTGGTTTTAGGGGGAGCGATGTTCCTATTCGCTAGGGAAGAGGATTTTCTCTCAGCACACCTGTGGGGATGTGGAGAGGTGAATGCACCGGGGCCCCTCGTTGCATGAGCAGCTGCGGCGATAGCCGCCGGCTTTCGCGCCCAGGATATGGGGTGACGCAATCTAGGGTCGACCAGGCCTCGACCACATGGCCATACGGCCCGCAATGCACCGCCCCGAAGCTCAAGGCGACATCAATTTCGAGCGCTTTGATCCAACCGACAAGCTCATTGCTGATGGATTGTGGCTGCCATGAATCTTTTTTCCACTTCGATCGACGGTGAGCGGCAGTGTGGGCAGAAGCCCGTCCGCTGGGAGCCCGTCCGCTGGGAGCCCGTCCGCTGGGAGCCCGTCCGCTGGGAGCACTGTGTCCTCCTCGCGCTGGCACTGCTGTCTGGTTTTCTGACGAGTGGATGTTCGCGCACCCGGTATCGCCATTCCGCAGATAGCGAATCTTATTGTTTGATTGACAGCCGTCAGAACGACCCGCTGTGGAACGTTCCAGCCCAGACGGTGGAGCCTCAGCCCGCGTCGCGGATGTACTTGGGCGCGGAGCAGGATTGTGGGCCTAAGCCCCAGGACGATGCGGCAGCTCGCCAGTACATGAATGCTCCCGACGGGAAGAAGAACACGAAGTACTATGGGCCAATCCCCACCAACCCCCACACGGAGAACCCGGTTTGGCTCGACTACCTGCCGCGGAACGAAGAGGGGCAAATTCCCTTCACGCAACCGCTGGCCATCGATCTGTCGCTCCTGCACAGTCGTGACTACCAAACGCAATTCGAGAGCGTTTACCTCACTGCACTGAATCTCTCTGGCAATCGCTTTGAGTTCGATACGCAGTGGTTTGGGGGAACATCCACCAGTTTTGCAGCTACCGGTGCCGATCTCGGCGACCAGCGCTCGCTGAACGTCGTCAGCGACCGGCTCGGGCTGACGCGCAACTTGGCCGGCGGTGGGCAATTCGCCACCAGTATCCTAAATAGTCTTTTTTGGGATTTTGGCAACGGAGGTGTTCAAGGGGGCTCGGCTGCCCTCGTCACCTCTTTCACGCAACCACTGCTGCGGGGAGCCTTTCGCCATGTGCGGTTGGAGAATCTGACGCAATCTGAGCGAGATTTGCTATATGCCGTACGTGATTTTGCGAGATTTCGCCGGACGTACTACGTCGATATTTCGACGAGCTACCTGAGCCTTCTGACCCAAGTGCAAGCCATTCGCAACTCGCAGGCCAACGTTCAGAATTTGCGCCGCAATTTGGACGAGCATGAACTGTTGGTTTCACTGGAGATGGTGTCTCAGATACAAGTCGACCAGATATTCCAGCAATATCAATCTGGCCGGCTTTCGCTTCTTTCATCCCAGCAGAATCTAGCTGCGTCCTTCGATGGTTTTAAATTCGACTTGGGACTTCCCCCCTGGATCCCGCTGGAGATCGACGAATCGTTACTCGCGCCTTTTGAACTCGTGAGCCCAGAATTGCTGCAGTTGCAGACTGAAGCTCAGACGCTCTACGAGAGTCTCGTGCAATTTCTTCCTCCAAGCATTGCACCTGAGGAGGTGTTGCAGGCAGGCTTCCTCGAGTACGAGCAGCTCCGCGGGCGCGTCGATGCCTTGCTACCGGAGGTCGAAGCAGAATTGGCGATTTGGCAAGCCCGACTGGAGCGGACCGCGGCAAGCGCCCTTCAGCAAGACGACCAACTCGATTTGCAGCAGCAGTTGACCCTTGCGCAGCGGACGCAGCAGAGTCTGTCGGACCTCAAGACCCTCCTGAACGCGCGTCCCGCGTTTGACCGGGGACTGAGGGAAACGCTGGAGCAGTACGGCCAACCGTTCACCGCCTCCGACGTAACTGCGGATGGAAAGCCACGGCTTTCGCTGGCGGAGCGCATTACGCAGCGAACCGAGCCGCTCGAAGAGGCTGACGTTGAGGGGATTCTGCCGCGTGAAGAGGTTGATCCACGCATTGCCGCATGGTCCGCCTTGCAACTGGCGGTCGGAGAGCGGCTGCGAGAAGATATTTCGGAGTTGTACGTAGCGCAAACGCAAGTGCGTTTGTTTCTGATCAACATTGATCCCCAAGCGATTGAGTCGGAATCGGCTATTACGTTTGCTCATCAAAATCGCTTAGATCTAATGAACAGCAAGGCTACGGTGATGGATGCATTTCGCAAAGTGGAAGTCGCCGCGGACGCTCTGGAAAGCGATTTGAGTGTGTCGGGGAGCGTCGCCTTGGGAAGCGATCCCTCCAAAAACAATCCATTTCGTTTCGACTCGTCCGCCAATCGCTATCGGGTCGGCGTTGAGTTCGATGGCCCACTGAACCGTCTCAATGAACGCAATGCCTATCGCGCTAGCCAGATTCGATACCAGCAGGCGAGTCGCGGCTATATGTCAGACCGCGATCGAGTTGCCAATGAAGTGCGATCCATTTTGCGGCAACTGGAACTGAGTCGACTCAATTTCCAGATTGCGCGGCAGCAGTTGGTAGCGGCAACACGCCAAGTGGATCAGGCGCAAATCGATCTCAGACGCAGTACGCAAGCCGAGTCCAATTTGACCCTGTTCCTGCTCCAGGCCTTGCAGGGAATGCTCGATTCGAAGAACAATTTAATTTCCAACTGGATCCAATACCGCGTTCAGAAAATGCGGCTATTCGCGGCCTTGGAAATGTTGTACCTCGATGAGAATGGCGTGTGGATCAACGAAACCACAGGCTTGAAAGACCTCGCCGACTTCAAGCAAATAGACACCGAGTACTTTCCTGCCCATTGGCGGCATGCCCCCATAGCTCCCAACCTGGAGGCCTTGAGGCCAACCTCCAATCCAGAGGGTTTCGAGACGATCGATGCGGGAACACCCGTTGCCGAAGAGGCCGAGCCCTTCGAGCTTCCCTTGGAGTTGTCTGGGTTTCCCGAGGTGCCGCCAGTGCCTTAGTAACGTGCCGTAGAAACGTAGAGCCGGCTAGTGGCTAGGCTTGCCCGGAGCGTCCCATTGACCACTGGTGTTTTTGCCGCGAACGACGAAGCCTTTTTTGTGCCAATCATACCAAGTCGTTACGTCTGCGGCCGCGTAGCGAATTGTCAATCCGCAACGTCGTCGATCGGACGGGTTAGCTTCGGAACCATGCAGTAGCAAATCTGAGTGCATCGAGAATTGTCCCGCTTTCAATTGCACATCGACTTCGCCCTCTCCATAGGAATGGGGATTCTGAACAGCCAAGTCGAGCACGGTGTTCGCGTCTTGCGATAGGTCATAATCGATCAAGCCATGAAGGTGAGATCGAGGAATGAACTTCATGTTGGCATTCTCGGGATCGGCATCGTCGATGGCCAACCATACGGTGACGGTCTTGGTGGGACTTAACGGCCAGTAGGTACTGTCTTGGTGCCACGGCACGCTTTTGCCGTCGCGGGGCATTTTGCAGAAGAAATGGGAGCCCCAGCAGACGACATTGTCGCCCAGTAGATCTGAAACCGCATCTACGATTTTCGGGTGTTGTACGAGGTCGTAGATGCGGGCGAATCGCAGGTGCGCCGTGTTGATCGAATAGCTCGTGCGACCGAGTTCGATGAATGCGGCCAAGACGCCATCAAAGAATGCTCGCAGTTCCCGAGCTTCGTCAGCGTCCAATCCATCGAAGGGCAGCAAGTAACCTTGTGCATTGTATTGCTCGATCTGCCCAGCAGTCAGCGTCTGGGGACGGGAGTTCACCGACGGAACGAACCCAATTTCGCGGGGCAGTTCTGCCAGTTGAGCAGGGGTGGGATTGGGGATGTCGTCAACTTTAAGTGTCATCTTATTCTTGCCGTTTTCCAAGCGAGTCGCAGATTGTTAGTCGGGCCTCCCCACACCGCATCGCAAAACGAGAACTGGGCGAAGGTTCAGCGGGGGAAGGCAATTCGCTCTTGCCGCTCGCCCTTTAGGGAGTCAATCGGAGTTGGTAGAGGGGGTGGGACTTCTACAACTTAGTCTCTCCAGTGAGGTGCGATGCCGCAATAGCTCAACTCTCCATTTTTGGACCGATTCTCAAGTGCTTTCGTACCGCATGGTAGGTGCGGTCGAGCTTTCCGGGGTGGCTCGTGCTTTGTCCGAGTTTAATAGATGGGGTGGCGTAGTGCTGGCCAAACTCGTGCTTCTCTTCGAGGATAGCTTGAACGTTCGCCCAAATAGGCTGGTTCCAGTTCGACTGGGTATGCCTCGGTGCATAGCATGTTTCGCATGCAAATCTCAATATCTCCCTTGCCCTCGTACCTGGGATGTGCGTAGTGTGGCCGCACGCTGTCCAGAGATCAACGTTCAAGTTCGAAGGCGAACACCCTTGGGAAATCAGAAAAACTTGCCCGCAATTGATAGGCAACTTGAGGAGCGACAATTGGGGCAGTTCATTCCGCTGCACTACCATTTCGTGATGTTGCAGGATCGACTGCGTTTGGAGAGTTTCAAGAATGCGATAGCAAGGTTGGTTCAACCCTCGATGCACGTGGTCGAATTGGGCGGTGGGACGGGAGTTCTCTCCTCTTTTGCTGCCCAGCAAGGGGCACGTGTGACTTGTGTCGAGCGGAATCCAGTGCTAGCCGAGAAGGCTGGCTGTTTTCTGCGAGAGAATGGATTGCACGAATCGGTCACGATCGTACTTCAAGATGCGCTTGATTTCGTCCCCACGGAACCGGTCGATGTCGTGATTTGCGAAATGTTGCATGTTGGCTTGCTTCGCGAAAAACAGCTCGAAGTCATCGATGCATTCAAGCGGAACTACCGTGCGAAGTTCGGTTTAAGCGTTGCTTTGCCGACGTTCATTCCGGAGGCCTCGGTGCTGATGGTTCAGCCCGTTGAACAGGACTACGACTTTGCTGGCTATTGGGCTCCCGTTCCCCTGTTTCAATCGCTCGAATGCGTGCAGGAGTCCACGGTGGAGCTAGGGGATCTTGAACCGTACTCGGTCGTCTCCTATGACGAAGTCTTTCCATTCCGATTCTGCCAAGAACAAGTGTTACCTATCCGGCAGGCGGGGCATTGCAATGCGCTGCGATTTGTGACGCAAAATTCGATGCATGTTGACATGGCGAGCCAGCGTGCGATCAGCTGGCCCAACCAGGGATTGGTCTTGCCATTGCCGACGGGATTCGAGGTTCGTGCCGGTGGAAGTCTGAAGATTCAATTCGACTACGAAGCGGGCGACCCACTCGAGCAGTTGTCTGGCAGCTTGCAAGTCAGTTATATTGCTCAGCGGTCCAGCCTAGCACCCCTACGGGTGAACAGCGCTCGCCGCGCCGCTTAGCCATTGCCGCTGGGACCCTACTGCGATTCAAACTCTTGCGCGTGTCATGGCTCATGGCACGCTTGTTTTTTAAGGACTTTACCGATGATTCAACTCGGCTTTGCAAGTGCTATCGTTCCTGAGCTTTCGCTAGAAGAAGTCCTGGCGCTAGCCTCCACCATCGGTTACGACTGTGTGGAGGTCATGTGCTGGCCAGTCAGCAAGGCGGAGCGGCGCTACGCAGGCATTACCCACATCGACCTCAGTCAGCTCGACGATTCTCGCGTTGCAGAAATCCTCAGTTTGATGGACCGTACCGGGGTAGCGATTAGCGCCCTTGGCTACTACCCCAACTGCCTTGCTCCCGATGTTGAGGAGGCCGCTGGCTCGGTTGCGCACCTAAAGCGTTTGATTGAGTCGGCTCCACGCCTGGGAATCGACCGTGTTACCACCTTTATTGGTCGCGACTTCACAAAAAGTGTGGAGGAGAATTGGCCGCGCATGTTGGAGACTTGGAAGCCCATTGTGGCATTAGCTGAAGAGCATCAGGTGCGGATAGGAATCGAGAATTGCCCGATGCTCTTTTCTGCAGACGAGTGGCCTGGTGGCAAAAACCTGGCGACGACTCCAGCAATTTGGCGGCGTATGTTCGAAGATTTGGGGAGTCCCAATTTGGGGCTCAACTACGATCCCTCGCATATGATTTGGCAGCATATGGATTATCTCAAGCCGATGCGTGATTTCGCCTCGCGGATCTTCCACGCGCACGCCAAAGATGTCAGGATAGACCATGAAAAACTAAATGAGGTTGGGATTCTGGCTCATCCGGCTGAGTACCACACTCCCAAGTTGCCCGGACTGGGCGATGTTGATTGGGGCAAGTTTTTCTCGACTTTGGTGGACACCGGTTATCGCGGTCCGGTTTGTGTGGAAGTCGAAGATCGCGCCTACGAGGGCTCTCTGGAGGACCGACAAGACTCATTGCGCCAGAGCTATCGCTACCTCAAAAACTTTATTCCGTAACGCCTTGGGATGATGCGTGGGAGGAATCCCACCGCTGATTGCGGGAACGCCATTCATCCCAAAAGGCTTTCCAGGACGCGGTCGAACGGGATCGCACTGCAACAGCCAAACATGGCATCGCGGGACAGTCGCGCTCGAACCATGCGCGGTGAGGTCATGCCACATAGGAACCTTGCCTGGCTGCGGGCATCTCCGAGTTGTTCCGGATGCTTTTTGCTCAGCTGTCGGACTGCCGTGAGCGCCGAGTCACCGATGCGCGGGTAATCCGGTTCAGGTAATTCCTCGATAGCCTGCCCTTCACAGGCCGAGCAGTGGCCGCAGGGGGATGCCAGTGGCTGTCCAAAATGCTGTGATAGTCCGCCGCATTGACAATCTGTTGAGCACATCAACTCGAACAATTCGTTGAGTCTGCCGAGCTCTCCGATCTCCCGATCGAGCGTATATTGGTAGAGTTCTTGAGTGAGCTCTTCGATGTCGGCGATGGGCTGGTGCTTGCGGTAGCCGTGCACGAGTCCGCTAACCTGCAGTTCAATCCAGCCCTTCTCAGCGAAGAAGTCGAGCATTTTGACAATTCGGGCTCTGTCACATTTGAGGCGATTGGCTGCTTGCGGCAGGCTGATCTCAAACCAAATCCGTTTCTTGACCGTCAAGGCTAAGACGGAGGCCGCAAAACTTCTACGCTCCCCTTCAAAGTGGGCCAGAATCTGTGACGAGGGGACACGTGCCTTGAACTTGTAGGACTCGTAGCGCGGCGCCGTACCGACGAGGAATTCCTCTAGTTCAAGATAGGTCATGAGGGTCCGCACGACAGAATCTCGCATATCGGCTTCGTGGGCAAGCGAGTAGTAGCTGACAAAAAAGTTTTCAGGTTGCCCGACTAAGAATTCCACAAAGCGTCGGACGGAACCGACGCTGGGAGTGTCGCCGTAGGCAAAGTTTTCGAGCACGACTCGGTCTTCGGGGACCAGCAGCGATTCACAAACGGCTGGTTCACCATCCCTGCCAGCCCGGCCAATTTCTTGAGCCAGATTTTCGAGGGATTTCGAGGGGTTGTAGTGGTAGATGGCACGGATGTTTGATTTGTCGACACCCATCCCAAACGCGATCGTGGCCACGATGATTGCGTCTTGTGAGGACATGAAAAGATCTTGAACCCTTGCCCGCTCTTCAGCATCCATGCCCGCGTGGTAGGCATGTGCGGGAAGCCCGCTGGCCTGCAGACGCTCTGCAACCTCCTCGGCGGTTTTCTGAAGCGTTACGTACACCAGTGAAGGTTGTGCTGGGGCTTCCTTTAGTCGCTGCACGAGCGTCGCGTCGCGAGAGCGTTCGTCTGCAAGCGTAAAACGCAGTGTCAGATTCGAGCGATAGAAGGGGGTTAGGATCGCGTCTTGAAGTGCTATGGAGAATTCACGCCGTATGTCGTCCAGTACTGCGGGCGTGGCGGTCGCGGTTAGTGCTAGGATCCGTTGTGCATCGAGCTGCTTGGAGATCTTGGCCAGTTTTAGGTAGTCGGGGCGGAAGTTATGTCCCCACTGAGAAATGCAATGGGCTTCGTCGATCGCAAACATTGCAATGGGGATATCGGTAATGAAATCTCGAAACCGCTCATTGAAGAAGCGTTCTGGCGCCACGTAGAGCAACTTGGTGGTGCCGTTGCGAACCTCTTGCATGACGAGTCGCGCTTCTTCGGCAGAGAGCGAGGAGTCAAGACGCGCGGCCTTAATGCCCTTGCCAATCAGGCTGTCGACTTGCTCACGCATCAAGGCTAACAGGGGGGAGACGACTAGGGTTAAACCGTCGAGCAGCACGGCGGGCAATTGGTAGCACAACGATTTCCCACCACCGGTCGGGAATACGGCGGCCGCAGATTTCCCCGCTAGCAGTCGCTCGATGACTTGCCGCTGACCGTCGCGGAATGATTTCAAACCAAACTGTTCACGAAGGACTTCATCCATTCTTTGTGTAGTCGCAGTTGTCATGGGAAATATTCCTGTTTAGGGCGGATGCGTTTTGGCGATTGCGTTTTGGCGATTGCGTTTTGGCGATTGCGTTTTGGCGATTGCGTTTTAGCGATTGCGTTTGGGGACGATTGCGTGGTGCGTGGTAGCTGAGGGCTGGGGAGATCCGCAACTCGTGCTTTTGATGGAATGGGGAGAATGGCTGTGTGCCCAGCTCCGCATGTCCCCAGCACCGTATTGCGTGGTGGGCATGAGACGCACATGCCGCGTGGGTGGAAACGCCGGACGTTGACCCGTCTTCCGAATCGCATGGCCTCGGAAAGCAGTCTACAATGGCGGACACCTTATCTGGCTTTTGCCGGGATCGGTTTTTTTTCTGAACGACGTCATAAAGCGAAAGAATGTTAGTTTTCATGTGCAATACGCTCCCCCTACTTCGCCGAACCGTGCTAGCTAAACTGGCGCGTTCCTTGGCATTGGCAAGTTGTGTTTGGTTGGCCGGTTCGACCGCGGCAGTAGCGCAGGACAAAGTCGGAGCTGCAGCGGAAATTCCTCGAGCGTTCCTCGACGGAACAGGCCCTGGTTGGCGAACCTTATTGGAAGACGATTTTGAGCTCGTGAACTTACAAGAAAACACTTGGACTTGGGAAGGAAATTTAGCCAAGTGTACAGGGCTGCCCGTGGGCGTCGAGCGCACAAAAGAGCAGTTCACGAATTTTGAACTCATGGCGGAGTGGCGGCACCTGTCCAGCGGTGGCAATTCCGGTTTCTTCATTTGGGCTTCTCCCGCCGGCATGCAGGATCTGAAACCGGGGAGTTTGCCACAATCTGGAATTGAGGTTCAAGTACTCGACCATGGCTACACGGAAAAATACGAATCGTCCTCCGGGAAAAAGGGAGATTGGTTTAGTACGCATGGAGACATCTTTCCGGTTGGCACCAGCCGCCTAAAACCCTTCCCACCCCTTTCTCCCAACGGCAATCGTAGTTTTCCGAGCAAAAATTTGAGCCGCCCGACACCGCAGTGGAATCACTATTACGTCCGCGCGATCAATGGTGAGGTCCGCTTGTGGGTCAATGGCGAGGAGGTTTCTGGGGGAAACGGAGCCGAACCAGCCACGGGGCATATTTGCCTGGAGTCGGAGGGGGCTCCGGTGGAGTTCAAGAATATCCGCATTCGAGAATTGCCTTAGAAATTAGGAAATCGTGTCGTTACAAACCGCCACAAATCTAGCTTTCGCAAAGATTTTTGGGGATGGGACCGAAGGTGTCCTGGGGGTTGCGATAATACCCATGTCGAGGCAAAGGAGTGCTGATCGAAGCACTCATTGTCCGACATTGGTACTGTTCGCCCCCATCGCTCGATCAAGGAAGCGTCCACGATGTCTAAGTTCTATGCAACCTGCGGTTCACACACTCTTACAATCTCTGCTCCCTCGGCCCGCCACGCAGCGATGCGGTTGATCGACGAAGTCATGGCGGCTCATATTTGGATCTATGACGATGCCGATCTAAGCGAGCAGGATCGCCGTGACCATGTCGTGCTGGAAGCCCTGCTGCATTTGAGCACTGTGGTGTCGGTCAGCGAAATTGGTGCTGGACGCCGTGAAGCGGGAGCCTTTGAGGTTCCTCAGATGATCGACGAATGGCATCGCCTAATGACCGGCATCAGCCGCATGTTGACATCGTCGGGAATCGACGCTGGACGGGTGCTGCCAGAGCTGCCAACGGAAGTTTTGGGGCCACAGCAACCGCGATAATTGGAAGAGAGGGAGACACCCTCCCCTGCCTGCCTACCAGCCCGCTGCCTTAGGTCGCCGAAGGGCCGTAGACGTACCAAGCCGCCAAGCCAACGGAGCAAGCGGCAATCAGGGCTGCTACCACTACAACGGAAAGCGTTTGTGACCAAGCTGGCCAATCCCGGGTGCGCGCCAAGATAGCTGCCTCCAGGCCGACCCAGGCCACCGGTAGCAGTAGGTACGATGCCAGTGGAACCTTGCTAAACGAGTTGATCTTGCCGATGAACAATAGACTGCACAGGGCGAGCACTATCGGAAACAACGTCAAACCATATTCTACATGGCGTGGCCGCATCAGACTGGCAAGGAACAGGCCGGCGCTAGCTGCCGACATGGATAGCGCCATCTGCGAGAAACGGAGGCTCCCGGAGAGGAGTAGTACGATCGATAGGGCGGCAAAAATCAACCAGCTTAGGATCGCTAGATTGCGGTGCGACAGAGCGTCTCTCGCGTCCGCACCCGCGGTTCCGGAATCTGCCAAGGCCGTAGCATTCGGCAAAGCAGAAACGTTGGTCTCTGAGGAGTCTCCCGCCGCTGCTCTACCACGTCGCACGGCACTGCTGGCGTAGTAGAAGACCGCAGTGGCCAGTAGTGGCCAGACAAACATGTATACGTTGCGCGACGGTTGCAAGCTTTCCCACGTGGGAATGATGAGGTAGCCACACGCTGCTGCGAACGCAAAAAAACAGACGCTGGCCCAGATTCGACCGTCCCCCCGGCTGCCGTGGAACCAGAGGGCGACCACTATCGACAGAACGGCGGCAGCACTAATCACATAGGGAATCCAGTGCCAGTGCGCCTCCGCAGCAGCGGGGCCCAAGCCTAGCGACCAGTAACCGACATGCAGCCCCGCAATCCATGCTAGAGGAGCCGCCAGTCGACGGAGTCGGCTGGAGAGGGTGCAGCCCGCCAATACCACCAACACCCAGGTGACGATGAGCGGCAGAACTGCGCCGAAGACGATTTCCGTAACTGTAAATGGCACCCTATTTCGCACTCACATTGACGCTCATCGCAACTTCCTTCTCGACTTTGCCCTCTCCGTAGGTCATTCCGAATTCGGTGCGATCAATCACGAAATCGGCCGACAACTCAAGTCCCTCTGCGGTGTTGAGCGTCGCAGGGAAGGTGATAGATTTCTTCGCTTTGAGTAGCTCCAAATCGCCCGTGATCGTGGCCTTGCCGTCTTCGGTTTCCTCGATCGAAGTGCTTGTGAATTTGGCCTTGGGATGTTCGTTGACGTCGAAGAAGTCGGCGTTCTTCAAGTGGGAATTGAGGTCGTCAATTTCGGTATCGAGTGAACTGGTTTCGATCTCCAATTGCAACGCAACTAGTTTACCGTCGGTGACTGTCGCCGATCCAACGAATTTCTTGAACTTTCCATGTCGTGCCTTCGGATCTGGCTGCTCTTCGCTGACGTGCGATCCGACGAAAGCAATCGTCGTGTTATCCGGGGTCAATTGAATTCCACCTGCTGCAGCAGGTTCCGGGCTGGGAGAAGTCTCCGGGGTGACGGTCGTGCCGGAACTGGCTGTGGAAAGCTCTGGAACGGCGCTGTCATTGCAGCCAAGGCTGAAGGGAAGGATCAAAAGGGTGGCAAGGAGCAAACGCATCAGAATTTACCTAAGTAGGGAAGTTTGGGAACAATCCAGACTGGTCGTAGTCCACTCCCAGCCAGCGAGCAAGGATTCTTATCACTTGCTGCCCCTCCAGGAGGGTAGTCCTGCGAAGTATTGTACCGCGGACGACGCTGTTGACGACGGTGGGAGAATCCCGGTTCGCCTTCCGCGTCCCGCTGCAGGGAATTGGCTAAGGGGCCGACGAAGAAGGGGAAGCGGTAAGTTTGTTGAGTACGTTGTGGGGCTTCCAATGGTTCAGTTTGCAGGGTTCAACTTGGCAAAAAGGAGGTAATTCCAGGTCGTGACGTAAAGCGGTGGATTCTCAAGGCGATGTATGCCAACATAGGGGCACGCCCAATCTCTCTGTCCACCCGTTTTCGGTACGCGATGACTGCCCCTGATCGATTGAGCCAAATTGAAACTTTGTGGTCGATGGTCTACCACGCGCACGACGGCGTGGATTTGGAGCGACAGTCGGCCCAACGCGAACTTCTGACGCGTTATGGGACGGCCATTCAGCGGTATCTACGGGGAGCGTTTCGCGATCGCAATGCGGCCGACGACGCCTACCAGGAGTTTGCTGTAAAGTTCCTGCGCGGTGACTTCCGCAACGCGCATGAACAGAAAGGGCGATTTCGCGGATTTCTAAAAACGGTCTTAGAGCGACTGGTGGCCGACCATTACCGCAAGTTGACGCGGAAGCCTGCCGTTCAGTTAGACCTGGAAGCGTTTGAGCCTGCCGCTGCAACCAGCGTCGAAGGCCCCGATTGTGAGTTTCAGACCGTTTGGCGAGACGAGATGCTGAGCCGTTCTTGGCGGCTTTTAGCGGAGGAAGAGGACGTTTCAGGAAAGCCGTGGATGACGGTCTTGCGCATGCGCGTTGAGAATCCGCAGTTGCGTTCTGCCGAGTTGGCGGAAAAATTAGGCAATGTCTTAGGGGAAGTCGTAACCTCCACTCGCTTGCGAGTGATCCTGCATCGCGCACGTGAGCGATTCGCAAAACATCTGATTCAGTCGATCGCAGATACCCTCTCCTCCGATTCGCTCGACGAAATTGAGACCGAACTGGCTGACCTGGAGCTGCTGCAGTACTGCCATGCAGCCATCGATCGCATGCGGACGCCAGCCTCCTAGGGGCGAGCGAGGTTTAGGTGAGCTAGTCTCTGCCGTTTACCGAGCCAGAAATGGCAGACTGGTAGAAGCTGCGACTCTTCAACCGCACCGTGGCTTGCCGGGCACTCATGAAGCGACGCGCTGAGAAAAGGCAGCGAGGCGGGCTACCGCGGGAGCGTGCCCCGCAAGTGCCCACAACTTGGCAGCATCGACGACAGCCAACTTTCCATTAAGCGTCCATCGTAAGAATCTTGCGACTCCACCACACGCTAACAAACACCAGCCCCATAACACACAGTAGTACCCCTTGTCCGATGAGCGTTTGGAAGACCATGGATGTACCCTCGGGATGCAATACGTAAAAACCACCCAAGAACAGCAGCGGGAAGGCGGCTAGAATCAACACCACTCGCCAACCACTGGCTGTCTCCGCTTGCAGCTTCCGCTCGATGCGTTGATTCTCTTGCAGCGAACGACTGATGCGTTCTAACGATTCGGTCACTTTCCCACCGCGGTCCAAGTTGACCACGATTGCTGAGACAAACAGTGAAAAGCTGTCGATCTTCAGGCGTCTTTTCGCTTCTTGCAGAGCCTCGGCCAATGGCCGGCCATGGTGGTACTCGGCCACGATTTGCTTCAACTCAAGTGCCAGGGGCTGAGGGAGCTCATCGCTGACTGTCTCCAGCCCATCGGATAGCGACTGTCCAGCTCGGACCGAGTTGGCCAAAGCTACCGCACACTGCACCATCTGGTCGCGCAGCAGTTCTCGCCGACGTTGGATTCTCCAGTCGAGTATCCAGCGTGGTGCGGCTAAGAGCAATCCGGTGGTGGCCACGCCAATCAACAGCATGCCTAACAACCAGCTGACGAGAAGGTTGACGCCCAAGCTGATTCCCCACCATGCCATGCCTTGGTCGATCTTGGTTTGATCCATCGAAAGTGCCTTGGCGGAGGCAATCTGTTGCGAGATGTAGCTGGTAGAAAGACGCTTCCAAAGCGAGCTCAGGGCCATAACGAGGAGGAAGACCGAAGCGAACAGCAAGGCTGAAGTGAGTTCCGCCATGAAAAAATCCTATTGATAAAATGTTTCCAGGTCGAGCATGCCGCCTTGCAGAAGTTCGCCAACGAAGGAAGGGAGCTGTCCGGTCGGTTGTAGCGTCTGACTCTCATCCAGTAGGTACAGGTCGCGCAGTTGCAATTTTCCCGTAACGGCATTCACTCCTACGCATTCGGTGATCTGGCTGACGATCCGCCGGCCATCTCGCATCCGTTGGAGTTGAATAATAATGTCGATTGCTGAGCCAATTTGTCGATGGATCGAAGTGATTGGTAGATCGGCGGCCATCTGGACTAAGACTTCCAATCGCATCGGAACGTCGTGCGCATCATTCGCGTGGACGGTCGTAAGAGAGCCGTCGTGGCCAGTGTTCATCGACTGCAACATGTCAAGCGCTTCTGCGCCCCGGCACTCCCCCACCACAATGCGGTCGGGACGCATCCGCAGAGCATTGCGTACTAAGTCACGAATCGTATATTCACCGGCTCCTTCGACGTTAGCTACTTTGGTTTCTAGTCGGACCACGTGCTGTTTGGTCAGTTGCAACTCGGCTGTATCTTCCACCGTCACGATTCGCTCGCGGTCTGGAATGAAGTCACTAAGACAGTTCAGCAGTGTCGTTTTGCCGGTCCCCGTGCCACCAGATACGATGATATTCCGTCGGGCGAGGACTAGGGTTCTCAGGAAGTTCGCGATGGTCTCGCTAAAGGAGCCCAGTGCGATCAAATTGCTGATGGTGATTTGCCGCTCGGGAAACTTGCGGATGGTCAAGGCGGGACCATTCACCGCCAACGGTGGGATGACCGCATTGACACGACTGCCATCGCGTAGGCGGGCGTCGACCAGCGGCTGCGATTTGTCGATTCTGCGGCCCACTTTCCCCACAATGCGTTGGATGATGGACTCGACGATTTCATCCGAAATGAAGCGGCGGCCCGAGTTCTTGATCACACCGCCGATCTCGACGTAGATTCGTTCACGATCGACGACCATGATCTCGGTTACTGACGGCATTCGCAGCAAGTCTTCCAGTGGGCCGTACCCGAAAACGATGTCCTTAATCTCCTTCTTTAAGTGGCGCAGCGTCAAATAGCGTTTGAAGTCGTGGTGGACTTTCGATCGCACCTGCCCCCAAGCTTTCCAATACCGCTCTCCAATTGCTTCCATCCGCTCGGATGCAACAGTAAGCAATGGGTCCAAGTCGATCAGTTTCTCAATGTACTTGGCGGTCGTCTCCATCTCGTTCTCGCGTTCCGGGACCGCCGTTACAATTCGACTCCAGTGCCGCTTTTCCAATAACTCCACGGAAGAGGGGTCGCCCGCGTCAGCCTCTTCGCCATTTGAGAAGGCCTGGAGCAACTGATCACGGAGCGCGTGTCCCGCAATGTGATTCTGCAATCGTTCGGCTCGGCCGCTCGATTCCAATTGAGACTCGGCGATCGATTCCAGATGCCGTTCCAACGTCAATAAATAGCCGTCATCATTTTGCTTATTGCGATCGACGCCGCGTTTGAGATCCATCCGCTCCAACAACTCACGGTGGACGCGAGCAATCAAGGTCGACATCTCTTCGTCTTGCTGTTGGAGTTCAATACTCTCGGCTACCTGTTCGGCGTGAGGCAAGTCGACGGTAAGTGTGTAGGGAAATAATTCGAGTGATAGACTCTTGTCGATCGTGCGCCGCGCGCCGGTCGCGAGTTGTTCGTCTCCAATCTTGACGCCATTCATTCCAAGGACGAGCAGTTCCCAGCCATCCCGCGTTTGGGAAAGAACCAACGCTTCGTCAGCAATGTAGGGACTGTGCAGCACCAGGTCGTTTTCCGGAGCGCGACCAATGCGCACGCGATTTCCTTGAACTTCAAGCACGCGACGTTGCGTGTCTACAACATTGTTGAACCAAATTCGCATTGCGACCTAACGTCCACAGAGTTTCACAGTTACAGAGTTTCCAGTTTCTGAGTTTCGAAATAGCTGGGCATTCTTGAGGAGGGCAACTACAGACCGGGCATGACAAATCGTATGAAGTCTCCTTCGAGCAACACACTGGGGACGTTGGCGATTCCGTCTAAGGAAACCGTTTGATAGACGACGTTGGCCGTCGCAGAGCGTCCTTGAAGATTTGGATGAGACGCAATCGAGTTGGGCGGGACTACTTGGACCGCAATGATTTCCGCCGTGTCTGCCTCTCCACGACTGCCGCGCTCCTGTGCGACGACGTTCAACAGGCGACTCGCTTGTTCGTCGAAGTCAGCATTGACCGCAATCGTGACGGTATTTCCTTGGGTGCTGGCGGTCTGGTTCATGGCGTCGCCCGATTGTTTGAAGCGTTCTCCCACACTGATCAACTCAAAGGGGCCGATGACTTCCCATTGCTCTTTCTCAACAATAGGGCTGAGATCACTTGCGAAAAAGATATCCCCCGATGCGTAGATACGCGACGTGCGCTGGCCTAGCAAGATGGAGCGTTTGGCGTAGGGGATCAACGTTTTTCGAAGTTTTTCTTCGTCTCCCGGGATGGGAATCGCCATCAGCGAGTCGGCCTCGATCTTGGCTCCCCGCTTCAAAGGTTGGGCGATGGCTATGTAGCTCGTAGGACGACTCTGCCCAGCCAAGTACAGCCAATTGATGCCTGCAGCGGCCAGTCCCAAGGCGACCGCCAAGAACACTTTTATCAGATCGTTCATCGGTCTATTTCATCCCTCATGGCTTCGAGCCATCGCAATTGCAGTTTAATTCGCTCTAGAATTTTCTCACGAACCCAAATGCGGTGTTCCTCCGCATCGCCTTCGGTCTCTTTCAATTCATCCAGTTCTCGGCGTGCCTTTTGCTGAGCCAGTTTCAGATCCTGGATGGCTCCCTCGAGCTTTTGGAGCTCGAGTTGCCCATCGAGTTCGACGCGTTCCTGAGCACTTGGAGCGCTGCCATCGAAAAGTGCTCCGGGACTGTCCAGAAACTCGGCGATCTCCGCAAACATGGCGGCTAGAAGTCCGTCTCCCGTAGACTGGAGAGATTGGATTTGGTTGCGCGCATCCTCATAGGTAGCTTGCACACCAGCGGTCTTGGCGGCAATTCCGACATCTGCATACATCTGCCAATTCGGCATCGAACGAAACGGAACATTGCGATGGTCCCATGGACCCGACTGGACACTATGCTTCGACTCTGGGCCATCTTCAGAGCTTAATACCGGAGTGACTTCAATCCGATCGCTGGCGCTTCGCTCGACAACCTCTTCCGAAAAGAAGTCGAGAGGCCGGTGATTCCACGCTCCGAATCGAGCCCGCCAGGCATCCGCCCGAGCCTCGACCGCAACCGTTGCTTGACCAATTATCGAAAACCCCAACCACACAATGCCCACGAACATCAATAAGATGAGTGGTAAAATGAGTATCAGCTCAAGAGTCGCAACGCCGAGCACTCTTGGGGAACGCAGTTGTTTGGAAGCAGGTTGTGGCATTGTTATGCAATAGGGAGGCCGTCGAGGCTCAGGGCGAGGTTGGCTGGGCGCGAGGCTGGTTGGGCGCGAGGCTGGCAACCAGTCGGCGCGAACTGATATACCTTGTTCGCGGGCCTACGCAGAGTGTTACAGTCGCAGGATGACTTTTCTAATACTTCACAAATCGCGCCCTTAGGGAACGTGGTGGCTAAGTGGGAGAGGAAGGCACGCTAATGGGTGATCAGCGTGGGATGATCGATTGCCATCTCGACGGCGGTCTGCATTTCTGAAGGAAGGTCTGCGACAGCCTCTTTCAGTCGGGATGCAGTTACTGGAATGAGTTTCGGCTGCCAATTGAGTTGAACCAACGCATCGCCACCGAGGGAGTCTATGATCTCCCAAGGCCAACGCGTCCTGGCCCGTTTGGGGGCAGCGCCCCACTCGGGGGCTGCACTGGCCTCGGCCCAGTTGAGCGTATCCCAGCCGATCTCCGGTTGTTGGCTCAAGGTCCCCGAAGAGGCCAATTGGCGATTCGCGTTGTAGACGATGGCTTGAGAGAACGCGATGAGCCCGTTGGCTTGTGGCGCCGGGAACACACTGGGAGAAAAGAGGGGTTGATACTCGCGTCTCACGAACGCAGCCACGGTAAACAACTGCTCTGCGGCATCGAAGCCAGCCTGATTGCCTCGGGTCCAAAGCTCGTTCCCTTTGTGGGGTTCGACTGCCTGCTCCCGGTAGGTCTCAGGCATGACGAGCATTCGTAAGGGTGCTTTCGATTTATCCCACCGGGCTGACGCGGTACCCGCTTTGACGAGACGGTAACCGCTGCGAAATTGCCACGCTTTGATCAAGGCGTAGCGATTGGTCCACTTCGTGAAATGCTCAGCAGCGCTACTGATCTTCAGATGCGTTTCACACAAGCCAAGCAGCGGAGCGCGGAGCGCATCTAGATTGGGCGCCACCGCCAGCACCCACTGTGCACTCCGCTCCTGGTGGGGATCCATCGAAGTGGGGATATGATCTAAGCTCAAATTCTGAGAGTCACCTATCGGGATCTGGCTGATTGAGTCGGAGAGTGCGTTTCGTTGTTCGGCGATCGATGCCAGCCGGTCTGAGTACTCATCGACTTGCTCGGTGATCTGAGCCACTGCTTGGTCGAGCAACTTTTTCTCGGCTTCCAGCTCGCCTAATGCGGGCTGCTCCACGCCATCAGCGTCGATGCGTTTCTGAATTTCTTCCTGGAGCGACTCCAGGGCTTCGATGTTCTGGGCTGCCGAGCGAATTTGCTTGGTGATCTTGCTGACCGCGCGGTCCAATTCTCGCTCGACTCGATCCAGCTCCTGGGTTAGCGATGGCAGGGGAGTCGCCTTGTCTTCTCCCCAACCCTCAGGCCAAGTACCGCTGTGACCTTGGAGGTTAGGTGGTGGCGCAAGCACAACAGGCAGTTGGATTTGAGTGGGCGTCGGAAAGCTCTCCAGCTCGACGCGGTGATTCTCTTGGGTGGACGCCAGCGTGCGCGTGATTGCGCGACGGACCAAGTTGTCTTCCTCGGGAACGCTGCCCGAATCTGCATCAATGCCCGCGATTTGCAGCCCAAATTCGGCCAGAGTTGGAATGAGTTGTTCGTCAATAACTTTCTTGTGAATCGGTGCTGCTACCAATGCGTACTTTTCCAACACAGCCAGGAGCAACCATTCCTTGCCAATCAAAACGATTTGTGCGGTGGCTGCAATGTGGGCCGCGTATGCAAAGGGCGCGGAGACGTAACCAAACGGTGGGGGGACGAGGAAGGCGATGTTCGCTACGCTCTTGGCAACCAGCCAACCCGCCAGCTTTCGTTTGAGTGTCATGCGAGAGTCGTAGAGGGTGGCAAACGCCGTCGACGCAAGGTTCGAAGGGGGCGAGGTGCGTTTCACCACAAGGTCAATGATGCGTCGATCAATGGAAGTCAGTGGTGGCGGAACATAGGGCGAAGGAATTCTTCCGATCGGCGAAGAGACTCCCAGGGGGCGAAGCAACGCGTCGATTTGTTGATTCTCGCTGGTCTGCTTCTTCAACCCGAGCGTCAATTCGGGCCCGCCAATGGCATCTTGTATAACGCTCAGTGTGGTCGCTTCCCCCACCAAGTGGTTGCAGGTCGTAATGGCATTCATGCCCCGAGCGAGCCACATCGCTGTGGAAAATGCCGCTGCATCAGCCGCATGCTGGCACTCCAATTTTTGATTTGTCGTATGGCCTGCGTTGCCCAGCATGCCCGCCATGACCACCATAGCCAATAGCAAGATGATGCCTAGCAACGTTATTTTTCCCTGCCGTTGGTCGGAACGGCTTTTCCCTGAGCGGCTTGCCTGCGGATGAGGCGGGCGTCGTCCACTGCGTACTGCGGGCTGACGGGACCTGTCGGGATTGCCTCTACTGCTGTTTTCCATAGCCAATCCCTAAATCTTGAGTTGCATTTTGAGGGCCATCATTGGGGACAATCGCGGTGCTCGTCAGTGGAAAAACGTAGCCGCCAGAACCGCTGGCTTGCCCCAGCAGCTGTCCAACTCCTGGGACATGGAAGGGGAAGTTGTATTGCACTTTCACCTCGATATCGGAGTCCCACCTGGCTGGCCTGTCGACGACATGGACGGTCAGTTGGCTAGCGGCATTGGCCAACTTTGAGCGAACGTAGTTGGCCGATACCGGATTGGTTGCCCAACTGTCATACGCCGTCTGATACTCTTCCGCAAATTCAGGGGGCGAACCGGAATTGCTGGCCGATCCACTCGCGAAGGGGACCATTGCTTGAATTGCAGCCTTCTCGATACGATCTTGCGCTTGATTCCAATCGGTGGCACTGCTCCATACACTGGCTGCGCGGGCACCAGCGTAGGCGGCGTAAACGGTTCCCAATTTTGCGGAGAGCATGAGGCATGACTCAACGATCAAACAGATGATCAGCATCAAAAATGGGATGACCATCACGTAGGATAGCGTGTAGGCTCCACCGCACTCGTCGCGATGCAAGCGGCGCCAGCGGTGTAGATTCAGCGTACCCTTCACAGGAATGGCATCGTGAGCAAGCCGCCCAACGCGCGAAACACATAGCCACATATTTGGGCTCCTAGGAAGAAGATCACGACAGCTAGGGGGAGTGTCACGGCGGTGGCCAGCACCACTTCGATGGCGGCGGCGCCGCGCCGCCGCAATGAAGTACAGTGTCGCAACGGTCTTGCAGGGGAGGCCGTGGGGGAAGTGTGCATCGGCGGCATGCTACGATCCCATGACGACGAGCAACGTACCGACCGCGAAGAATCCCGCCAGCGGTATGGGGCGTCGCAGGAAACGTCTCTGTTCCGCGGTGGGAGATTGGACGCGTTCGGGCGCCAACTGCGCACCGAGCAAACGCAACGTGGCGGGGCCGAGTAGGCGTAGACGCCGCGTTAGTAAACTGTCCACGGTCACAAAGCTGGCTGCCAGGAGGTAGGAAACAGCGATAGCCCAGAGCGTGAGTTCGGGACCTACCAACGCTCCAATTGCGATCGCTAGCTTCACATCACCAGCACCTCCGCCGGCGACGCTGTAGATCGCCAGCATCACGCCGGCGCTGACCAGACCTCCCGCCAGACACTCTCCAAGTGGCAAGACGGAATCTAGCAACGGCTCAAGCCCCCACGCTGCAGGTGCAAGTGTTCCGAGGCCACTCAATAGTACTGCCCAACCAAACACCGGATAGGAAAGCCAGTTGTAGATTTTTCGATGCCGCAAGTCTGTGGCAGCCGACACAAGCAATAAAACCAACAGCAACATCGACCCAACGGAGAGCGGCGTTAGGGCAATGGAAGCGGGTAGCAAGGCAAGTGGCAGGACGGTAAAGAGGCCATAGTAGAGCGCACGCCTTCGTGGGGCGGCCGCGCCCAAGGGGGACCGATGGTTTGCATTCATGTCTAGGGCCTTTAGCCAATATCTTCACCCTTGAGTTGATTCCACTTCTCTTTCAACCAATCAAAAACCTCTTGCCCAATGGTCATCACTGCGATCATGACGATAGCGGCGATGGCGACGATCATGACCACTTGAATGGCTTCCAAACCATCTTCGTCATCGTGAAAGGAACGCAGCGTTGTATTTGGTGGGGATTGGCTCATCAGCAAGTTCCTTGACGGTACTAGGTTGGTCAGTGAGAGGGGAGGGATTGGATTGGCCTGCCCCTTATTCGCACCTTGATGCCAGGTGTTACAGCGGGGCTGGAAAAATATTGCGTGTCCTCTTCACGAGAGGTTGGAGCCCCAGCATGCCAACTTGGTCTGAGAAGGAGGGGATGGCCCCAGTGGCTTCGAGCGTGCCGCGGGTCTGTCCGTCTTCCCCCATGGCTTCCATTTGCAAGCGGTAGATATCTTGGAAGCGGTATTCCCCTTGCTCGTCCAACCCCAGGCATTCTGAAATGGCGTGTACGCGGCGTTTTCCATCGGGAAAACGCATGATTTGCAAGACGAGGTGGATGGCCGATGCGACTTGCACGCGTGCGACGTGGACCGGTAAATTTACGCCCCCCATCATGCTCAACGTCTCGAGTCGAATGGCCGCATCGCGGGCCGTGGTGGCATGCACCGTGGTCATCGCTCCGCTATGGCCTGATATCATCGATTGGACGAGATCAAGTGCTTCACCACGTCGCACTTCGCCCACGATGATCCGGTCGGGCCGCATCCGCAAAGAATCGACGAACAGATCGCGAATGGTCACGGCGGGATCGCCATCGGGTGTTGAAGGCTGCCCTTCAAGGTAGATCGTGTGGGCTTGGGTGAGTTGTAGCTCGGAGCTGTCCTCAATCACCACGATCCGTTCGTCGGGGGATATTTCTGAGGAAAGGGCGTTGAGGAGTGAGGTTTTGCCCGATCCCGTACCGCCGGCAATCACAATGTTGCGGTGCAATTTCACCACGATTGCCAAAAACTCTCGAGCCTCGGCCGAGAGGGTTCCCCATTGGACGAGTTGATCTAGGTCGAGCGACGACTGGCTAAATTTTCTGATCGAGATGCAGACGCCGACCCGCGAGCTGGGTGGGAGAATCACATGGACTCGCGATCCGTCAGGCAGGCGGGCATCCATGCTGTGCTCACCATGTGCGAGTGAACGGCCGGCATATTCGGCGATATTTCGCGCCGCTGCCATGAGTGCCGCCTCGCTGGGGAATCGCACGCCTTCAGCGTGGGAAAGTTTGCCCGCTCGCTCAAAATAGATGGTCTCAGGGCCGTTGATCAGGACTTCCGATACGCTCGGATCCTCCAACAAGGACACCACCGGACGAAGGAAATGCCGAGTAGTCTTCGCGTAGATCTCCTTAGCGTCCAAGGGGTAGCTCGCTTTGGTAAGTGAATTCGAGGAAGGATTGCTCCTTGTACGCACGACTTCGATGAATATTTCAACCAATCTCAGAAATAGCTGTAACAGATGCAGAATCCCAGCGAATCAGACACAGGGCTAAGGCACCCTTCCACAAAATCCTTGTCAGTGATATCCAGTGAGGCTAGGCCGTGACAGATCCACACGCATCTTATGAGTTGTTCGAAGAGCTAGGGCGTGGAGAATATACGGTCGTCTATCGAGCGCACGATTTAGCGTTGGGACGCGACGTTGCCATCAAGCAATTGAGTGAAGCAGCCCTAACCGATCCACGGCGCCGCGAGCGATTCCTGAAAGAGGCGCAGTTTCTGGCCCAGCATGAACATGCCAACATTTTGCGAATCCATAGCGTGGAACCGCAGCGTGGTTGGATCGTCATGGAGTTGATGCGGGGAACGCTGGAAGGGGCCATTGCCACGCAGGCCATGCCGCCCGCCACGGTGCGCAGCATTCTGCGGCAGTTGCTGCCGGCTCTCGACTTTCTGCATTCGAAGAACCGCATTCATGGAGCCATTCGACCATCGAATGTGCTCATCGACGACGCGGGAACGGTCAAGCTTAGTGATTTCGAGGAGTCGAATCTCACCGGAGAGCTACGCGCTCCCGAAGGCGCTAAGAAATATCTGGCGCCCGAGATGCTCGATGCGCAGTTTGGAAAACTGGGGCCAGCGGCAGATATTTACTGCCTTGGATTTGCCGCCTTGGAGCTGCTGGCTGGCCCCACATTTTCCCAGCTCTTTCCGCATGCTGCCAGTATCGAAATCAATTCGGACATCGCCTGGCTGCGGTGGCACAGCTCCCGCGACCCCCTGCCCCCAGTCAAGACGCTCCTACCCCACGTTCCGCAGGATCTGGCAGAAGCTCTCGACTGCATGCTGTCCAAGCTCGTCGACGAGCGAGAGCAGAGTGCTACGAGCGTGTTGCAGCGTTTGAGCGAACAGGTGTTGGTGCCGGTGCAACCCGTTGAACCGCCTAAGGCTGATTCGACGGCGGGCCGAGGAATTGTACCGACGAACATTCAAGAGTTGGAACCATTGAACCGGCTAGCCCGGGCAAGTATTGCAGTTCAGCCACTCACAGCGGCGGACGACCGCGGGCGTCAATCCGCTGGAGGAAAGCAAGCTGCTGCGTCCTCTTCACGGGAACGCATCAACGCCACATTGGAAAAACCCTGGGTGCTCTACTCTCTCTGTGCCGCAATTCTATTGCTCGCGCTCGCGGTTGGCTGGAAGCTGCGACAGGATAATGATTTCCCTGAGCCGATCGCAAACGGCAGGGACTTGCCAACGGAACGATTGGCATTGCCAGGGGAAGATGGAAGTGAACCCGAGGAAGCTGCGTCTGCATTGGCCGAATCCGCTGAGACCGATGTAGAGCCAGTGCCAGCTGAAACGTTCGCAGTCGAGCGTTCCGAGCAGAACCCCGGCAACCTGCCTCAGACTCCGTTACCTCCAGATGCTATTCCCTCGCCAGTCGATCCCTTCGAGGGCACGCCGGGGCACCCTGTCCCTCTACCAGTGGAGTTGTTGGTGGTACGGCCGGAACGGGGGACTCCACCCCGGCCTGAGTCTCCGCCTGAGATGGTTGTTGCCAAGGTTCCAACGATTACTTCGCCGCTGCTGAGCCTTGTTTCGGTGGTTGTCGATCCCACCGATGTACTTGCCGAGTTGACGGGACCGGCAGAGTTGGTGATCGATAGCGGAGGTTTTATCTCTGAAATTAGCGATATGGATATTAGTCCCAATGGCGAGTTGCTAGCCGTCTCCGGTGAAAAAGTTGTGCGCATTTGGGAGCTAACCAGCGGGACGTTGTTGGCAACACTACGCGGGGATCGTACTCGCACCTCCTACGGCGACTGCTACGCGGTCACTTTTTCGCCTGATGGCAAGAATTTGGTTGTGGGAGTTAACGACTACGAGGCCCATGGCTCGATTCGCGTCTATGATTTGGCCAACCTGGATGAGATTGCTGAGTTGCTTCCCGGTCACACCACACCGACTCGCAAACTCGACTTCTCAACAGACGGAAAATACATGTTGAGCGCCGATGCGGATGGGCACATCGCCCTCTGGGATTGGGAGCAGCGGAAGATTCTTCGTCGCGTGGCACCTCGCAATGCCGATCAACCCATTTACGATGAGCTGCAGTTTGCTGGAGATGCACCGGTCATCATCGGTGTCGACTTCAAGGGCCCGGTCGTCTACTCGGTCCCAGAGCTGCGCCCCATGAGTGGTCAAGATCCCCTGCCATCGCATCTGCATGGATGGATCGTCGACCTGCTGAGTCGGCAATTGGAATATCCGTTTGCCAGTACCGATGATCCACGAACTTTCGAGCTCGATTTTGTGAGCCAGCGTTGGGCCGCATCGGGGTTCGCTACGGTGGAGGGGGAGAATCGTTTCTGGGTGGGAGTTTGGCAGAGTCACGGTTTGCAGGAATCTGGAGAAATGGCACCCCTGAGCGTCTATCGCGGGCACCGTTGGAATGTGGATGCCTTAACCATTGCTCCCGAGCATGGAATCGTCGCCAGTGGTGATAAGTATGGAGAGGTGCACGTTTGGAAGATCGACGATGGCGAGCGTTTGCACCTTTTCAAGGGGCAAGGCAAGCCTGTTTATGAAGCTGCCTTGGATCGCAATTCGAAACGCATCGTCTTCGGCACCCGCTCCTTTGCCCCAGATCGATGGGGATGGAATAGCTATGGAACTGGCGATCAAATCCTCGACCTCGCGGCGCGAGCTATCTACCCTGCCGCAGCGGCCGAGAATCTTGCGCCAATTCAAGAGGTTCCCGTTCGCGACACGATCAAGCTTCAGGCGACAGTGCCTGACAAGGGAGCCAATGCAGCGGTTGAAAAGATTGTCCAAGGGCAAGTGGCCGGCAGATATACCTTCACTTCCGGACGCCTACCAACGATCTTCAGTATCATGCCGGAACCCGTGATGTCCGTGCGAGAGCCCGTCCTGTTGGGAGATAGCCTGGGGCTGTTAGGGCTCTGGGACTCCGATACCGACGAACTGAGACGCGCCTTCATTGGGCATGAGGGGCAGATCACCGCCGTCAGCCTAGCCCCAAATGGAAAGTCGATTCTCAGCGGCTCGACGGACCGCACGATCCGGATGTGGAGTTTGGAGAATCCGATGCCAACCGGAATCTTCGATTTTAAATTCGAAAATTCCGCAGTGACGCAAGTGCGTCCAGGTACTTCTTCTGCTGAAGCCGGTGTGCAAGCGGGGGACAAAATCCTATCCATCGACGGGCTGTCCATCGCCAAAATGTACAATCTGATGCTAGAGGGGAAATTCGACTATCGTCCAGGCCAAGCTATCCCACTTCGCATGGAACGCGCGGGGGAACCCTACGAATATTCGATGACGATGGTAGAGGGATACGACTTTTCTGAACCGATTCTTAGCTTCTACGTTGGCGACGATGGGAAGTGGATTGCCTGGACGCCTCAGGGGTACTACGACGCTTCTCCAGGCGCTGACCAAATGATTGGTTGGCATGTCAATCGAGGGCCCGCGAAGAGTGCGCAGTTTTTCGAAATCCAACAGTTTCGCAAGCAGCTCTACCGGCCCGATATCATCGACGCCATCCTGGGAGGGGCCTCTCTAGAGGAAGCGATCGAACAGTCCAATTCGAAGCTGGCGATGCAGGATGACTTCGATTTTCGAAGTCCCTCCGATATTGCGATGCATTACCCACCCACGATTGAATTCACCTCTCCCAAGCGTGGCGATCAAGTCTCACAAGATGGCGTGAACATCCGTGCAGAGATCACCAGTCGCAATGGCCTACCCATTCGCGAAGTCACCTTGCTCATCAACGGGGTGGCGGCGGAAGTGTTTACGCCAGCTACGCCGACTGAGATCGCCATGTCCATCGACTACAAGGCACAGTTGGTAGCGGGACGAAACGATATCGAATTGATTGCTGCCAACGCGGAATCGACGTCGGGGGCCAAGTCGATCTTCGTACACATGACGGTTCCGACCCCTAAACCAACTCGCCCGTCGAATCTCAATCTGCTGGCCATCGGCCTCTCGGCCTACCGAAACAGTTCACCCGATTTGAATGCGTTTGCGGCAACGACAGCCGCCCAGGACGCTCAAGCATTTGGGCAAACCGTTCAGAACCAATCTTCAGGCCTGCTCTACTCGAATGTCACCACTCGCGTGCTTACCGATCAAGCAGCGACTCAAACTGGCATCTTGGAGGGGTTTCAGTGGTTGATCGACCAAACCGAACCTGGGGATACTGCGATGGTCTACTTGGCGACTACTGGGTTTGTGGATGCGACCGGAAATTTCTATTTGGGAACATACGAAGCAGAGCTCCAACGCCCACGAGCGACAGCCGTTTCATGGCGAGAGTTCATTCAGACAATGCATGAAGATTTGCCACAGAGCAAGCGCGTTGTCTTTCTGGATATTCAGCCTACGGAACAGGCTATTGCCTCTGGTATTAAAAATCCGTTGCTCGATCTGGCGGCTCCAGAATTGGCTACTGTCTTCTTTTCCTCCAACTCGCTTCAGCAGGCAACGTTGCCTCAGCCAACTACCGGAAGAGGCTATTTGTCTCAAGCACTTTCAGCCACCCTTGCCAACTCCGATGCAGACGTGTTTCCCACTCCGCCCGATTCCTTGCTCTCCTCGGACGAGTTGTCTCGGTCTTGGAGTGCAGCCATGGAGCAGCTCTCTCAGGGCCAACTCTACCCTGTGGCGTATGCACCGGAATCCAGTAAGCGAGTCAACCTCTTACAAATCGTTAGATAGTCAATCCAAGAGTCCTGCAGGTCAGGGCTTTCAATCGAACCCAATTCGTCGGAGTCAATCGAATGTCAAGAATTGTGCTTAAAAGTCTAGGGTGCTTGGTCCTGCTGGCTGGCCTGAGCGTTCCTCAAGCGGCGCAGGGGCAAGGGATCTTCGATGGATTCCGTGATCAACTTCGCGGCGAAATTGAACAGGCGATCAACGGGCAACAGCGTGGTGCACCCAGACCCGTCCAGCCCAGCGAACCGCCACGTGCGTTGGGAGTTGGAGGTATTCCAGGCGAAGGCGGAAGTCAGAATAATCCGGGACGCTTTGAACCCGGTTTGGGAGGTTTCCTACCGGACGATCGCTATGTCTCACCGCAACGATCCATTCAGCCCAATCCTACGCAAACCTACTACCCATCACAGAACCGCATTCCAGCAAATCCGCCATCGACGAGTTCTCGTTACAGCGAACCACCCGAGCGCAGCGTGAACAATAAGTCGATAACGGTCAGTTGTCCCAGTAGCGAGCTTTCGTCAGTGAAGTATCAATTGCTATCCGGCAACCAAGCCTACCCCTTCACGATGTCACCCGGAGAATCGCAGTCGTTCGTGGAATCCGCCGTGTGGCTCATTCGCTTCAGTAATGGTGGCCAAACGGTTACTTATCGATTGCGGGGAGGCAATAACTTCGCCTTTGAGACTGAGGCGGATGGCGTGCTGAAGCTCTATCGCGAACCCGCTGGCCGTCCAGAACCTCCTCGTCGAAGGTGAAATCAAAATGCCGGAAGCTAGAAATTCCGTGGAGCTGTTCTTGGTCATGCAGGGCGAGTGCCTCGGCCCGGCTATGTGGGGCATTGCGATCGGGTTGCTCATTTGGATCGTGCTTGGTCAAGTGACTTCAGTTCGCCAAGATGCCTCGAATCGCTATGAGCGTCAAAGGATTGAGACGTTGCGTTCCAAGAGTTGGGTGTTTCGGCAATTTGAGCCGATGGTATTGGATTTGGGGAAACGGCTATACGGGGAGCACCGGCATGCTCCGGACAGTCCGTTCAAACGTGGACTTGCCGTGACGGCAGACGGCATTCCATGGCACTTGCCCGATTTTTGGGTAACCAAGACGATTGAGGGAGTCCTGGTTGGCTTGAGTATCTTTGCTTTGGTATCGCT
The DNA here is from genome assembly GCF_007752135.1 of Aureliella helgolandensis. GTDB lineage: Bacteria > Planctomycetota > Planctomycetia > Pirellulales > Pirellulaceae > Aureliella > Aureliella helgolandensis. The sequence continues at coordinate 789,453 of NZ_CP036298.1, forward strand.
GACGACTTATGGTGCGTTCGCCGCGATTGCCGGTATTACCACCGCGGCTATCTATCCTTGGCTGGCGGCTCGATCGGTAGTGCAACACTCTGCCCGTTCGCTCAAGATCTTGCGGGGGAGGCTCCCGTTCGCAATCGACCAAATCTCTCTCATGATGCAAGCTGGCGCCAATTTTGAGGACTGCTTGCGAACTCTGGTTAGTGACGAACAAGGGCATCCATTGGCCGAAGAGTGGGCCATTGCGTTGAACGAAATTTCGGCAGGCCGATCGCGCCGAGAGGCTCTGCTCGATCTGCGCGATCGCTTGGGAGATCAAGATGTCGCGGAATTGGTCTTTGCGATTAACAAAGGGGAAGAGCTCGGGACACCGCTAAGTCGCATCTTGTCGGAGCAAGCTGAGCAGCTACGGCTTAAACGGTCGCAGTGGGGAGAGAAGGCTGCTGCTGAGGCAGAGGTGCAAATTGTGTTTCCGGGCATGCTGGTCATGTTGGCCTGCTTGCTCGTGATTGTGGCCCCTATCCTGCTACCCGCTGTAATGAACATCTTGGAACAATAGGGATTGCTATCATGCCTGCTCGAATCGAATTCCAAGCCGGAATGCTCCGGGGCCACCGTTTTGCAATTGAGCGAGCCGTTACGCGGGTGGGGAGTGCTCCCCATAGCGATATCTGCATCCCTAACGCAGAGTTTCCGAATCATGCCATGACGCTCGAATATCGTGATGGGGTTTACCGCGTCTACAATCGGAGCGATACCGCGTTTCATTTGAGCGGCAATCGCTTGCTACCGGGAGAGGCGCTTGCTTGGCCAGATAGCGATGTTCTCGAGTTGGACAACGGCACGCAATTGATTCTGGATGTCGATGTTGACCCACGGCCGATGCCTGTTTCGGCGGAAGACCGCGTTGCGTCGCAGACGCCCGAATTGGAGAATCAGCCCCATTCGTCGGACGAAATCGGTTTGCCGGTGGCTGGTCTTCCCGCCGAGAGTCGGCCAGCGATGCCAAAGAGCAATCTCATTCCAATCTTAGTCATCTGTCTGTGTGGTTTGGGCAGCCTCGGCCTGTTGGCTCGACACTATCTGAAAGATGCTGTTTCCAGTCGCTCCACGTTGGGGTTTGACGAGATTGTAGAGTTCGCCCTACAGGATGAGGCGATGTCGGAGGCAACACTCACCCGATTCCAGCTCGCCGAAGCAGCGGTGATACGTGGCCATCGAAAGTTGGCCGCAGAGCGATATGGGGCGCTACGAAGCTACCTCATCCAAAATTCGTTGGAGCACGAATCCAGTCAAGCAGTGAATGTGCCTGAGCAGATGATCGATTTCATTGAGTACCGCCTAAGTCAGCTTGTGCATTGACGCTGCCTAGCGGAAAGGGGAGCGGGGAACGCCTAAAATAGCCTCCCAAGCGGTGAAACCTATAGGATTTCGCAGAATCCAGCGACGGGGCAGCCCGAAGTTTTACTCACGCTCATCTCGCTTGACGTACAATTGGTAGATCACAGCTGGCATCTTCCGTAGTTTCAATGGAGAGTGCCGGTTGGCCCGCATGGGTGTACTAGACTTTCACCTGCTCCATGTTTGAAATTGGTATGACGCATTCTCGGATTCCACGTCTTGCTAGGCTCATTGTGCTGACTAGCCTGTTTGTTGGCCTATCGGTTGGCTCGCTTAGCCAAGCTGAAGAGCGACCACCGAACTTTATCTTCCTACTGAGCGATGATGTTGCGCAAGGCGACCTGGGGTGCTACGGGCAGCAATTGATCCAGACTCCAAATCTCGACCGCATGGCGGCCGAAGGCACTCGATATTTGCAAGCCTATTGTGGGACGAGTGTTTGTGCGCCGAGCCGTTCCTCGTTTGTGACCGGGTTGCACTGCGGGCACTGCCCGGTGCGCGGGAACTACGAAGTGCCTCCCGAGGGACAATTTCCGCTGCCTGCAGAAACGGTCACAATCGCTGAAGTGCTCAAGCCGGCCGGCTACGCCACCGCCTGTATGGGAAAATGGGGGATGGGATTCTTGGATACCACCGGCGATCCTTTGAAGCAGGGATTCGATCACTTTTTCGGCTACAACTGCCAACGCGAAGCGCATTCCTATTTCCCCAAGTACTTATATCGGGATGCGCAGAAAATCACTCTCCCTGGGAACGACGGGAAACGGGTCGGCGCGACCTATGCGCAGGATTTGATCCAGCAGGATGTCTTGAAATGGGTTCGGCAACAGGCGGACAATCCGTTCTTCTTGTTCTATGCAGCTACCTTGCCCCATGGCCGGCACGAGATCGACGATCTTGGCATCTACGCCGATAAACCTTGGTCACTTGCTCAGAAATCGTATGCCGCTCAAATCACTCGGCTCGATCATGACTTGGGAGAATTGATCGATTTGCTCAAAGAAATGCAGATCGATGAGCATACGTTGATTATTATTAGTGGAGACAACGGATCGTCTTTTGCCCCCAACAGCGAAATGGGGAGTCTGTTTGACCAAGCGAACAATGGACTTCGCGGTTACAAGCGTGGGCTTTACGAAGGGGCTCTGCGTCAAGCAGCCATTGCCCGCTGGCCAGGGCACGTGCCCGCTGGTCGGGTGGCGGAGGAACCTTGGGCATTTTGGGACTTGTTGCCCACTGCGGCAGAGTTGGCAGGTGTCGAAGTTCCCGAGGCTTGCAACACTGACGGGAAATCACTCGTCGAATTCCTGACTGGTGGAAAGGCTCCTGAACGCGAGTATTTCTATTGGGAATTGCACGAGAGTAAACCAATTCAAGCAGCTCGCTTTGGGGATTGGAAAGCGATTCGCAATGGTATCAACGCTTCGGTCGAGCTGTACGATTTGTCCCAGGACGGAGGTGAAACAACCGATCTGGCTCCCAAGCATCCTGAGCAGGTCGCCAGGGCCCTGCAGATTTTCCAAGAGGCTCACGCCGAAGATGTCAATTGGCCCTTGAGCGGAAAAACTAAGGAACGCGTTCAGAGTGAGAAAGCTGCCTGGGCGGCGACGCGCTCGCGACTCTAACTTCCCGCGGATGCGCTAGTGGGTCGCTGAAATCACAACCCTTCACGTGAGTATGGCAGGGGTAGACTTCCCGCGGTCTGGCGACCGCAGCTACGTTAACTTGACTTCCCGCGGTCTGGCGACCGCGACTTCGTTAGCTTGCTCAAACCTATTGATTGGATTTAAGAGGTTGGATATGAAAACTCTACATGCTGCGAAGCGATATGCTGCGAAGCGATTGCCGACCTCTTGGACTGTGATGTGCGGCAGCCTGGTTGCACTGATTTTGTGGGGGCAGACCACCGCTTCGGCTCAAGTTGTGCAGCTGCCCAGCGTTCGAAATTTCAGCTACAGCGGTGGGGCTTGGATCCCAGACGCCGGAACTGCTGCTCTCGGGGGCAATTCTTATTCGCGGCGCGGACTTGGCTCGCAAGGCTTTGGGCCGCTTGCTGGACGTGGTGGAGTTGCCTCCAGTGGTGGTGCTTCCGGAATGTCGATCTCCGTCGATATCATCGATTTGAAAGCAATGGACGATGCAATCCTGAACGCGAACGTGGCCCGAGATCCAGAGGCACCGAGCCCATTGAGCGCGGGTTCGCCCGCCGCAGACGGTGGCCGCAGCGTCCTTTCGGGGCTGAGCTCTGGACCCTACGCCGGTTCGTTGCAAGTGAATCCCGATCCCGGTCAATGGCAACGCGCCCTAGCTGGCAGCGGCGATAGCACCACCAGGCTCCATGCCTCGTTGACCGAGGCCAATATTCGCTACTATCTAGAGCGCGGCAAGCGAGCGGAGCAAGCGAACCACTTGAGGGCTGCTCGCGTCTATTATCGCTTGGCGGTTGAATCGATGTCGCCTCAGATGATCGAACGCTACCACAAGATTTTGGCGGAGCGCGCGGCTGCGGAAGAATCGCAATTCGCGAAGAACGGCCGCCAGCAGTTCTAGTGGCGATCGGCGAGGTTGTTACGGCGAAAGCATGCCAGCAATGCTCCCGCCCGGTTCTCTACTCTGGGAGCAATAGGTCCTCGAGTACGGCTTGGATGCGAGCTTCCGCTCCGGGAGCTACCCACCGCCAACCATGTCCAAATTCTTCTTCGAAGGCTGCGCGGGTGGGGATATAGCCGGGCCAACATTCTCCGTAGCCGATGCACTGCACGAACGATGAATGCCCAATTTTCTGCGCTAGCAATTGATAGCCCACGAAGGCTTCGCCTGGAAATAGCAACACTTGTGCTTCGCCGAAGTCTAAGCAGGGGAAGTCAATGGTGTGCCCAGCTTGGATACGCGACAGACTGCTGAGTCCCATGGCAGCCAGGATGCGTTCACTGATATCGGCTGCCGGATCACGCAGCACTTGCAACATGGCTTGCTCCGTGAACTCTTCCCCCTCATGAAATTCAAGCTCAAGCGGTGTATGGCGAAATTCGAATTGCTTGAGCGGAACCCTAACGGTCTCCTCCCAGGCGCGACGCATGCCCTGATAGAGCCGATCGGCCAGCACGGGGCGATTGCTCGGAGAGCCGTCGTTGTACTTTCCCGCAGTCACATCGCCACTACACCCACTGACGTAGATTTGCTTCACACTAAAGTCATCGCGCTGTCGGCGATCTCGTGCCATACCGACAAAGTCGGCGCTGATCTCGCCCCGCCCATAATAGCTCATCGGATGAACGGCATAGGAACTCAGGGCTACTACGGCCTCATCGCCGTTCCAGAAGCTGAGAGTCTTAAGCCATGGATCAATGTCTCCTTCAGCCGCTTCCTGGTAAATGGGATTTGAGCCGCTATTGCTACCACGGTCGTAGTTGACCCTTCCATCGGAACGGACCACACGCCGCGTCGACGCAATCTTCTCGACCTTCGCCTGACCTATACCGAAGTGTGTTACCGTCACCGCAGTTTCCAGGCTATCCTGGAGTGCTTGAGCAACGCGGGTTACGGTGGCGCGATGGAATTCAACATCGCACATTTCACCACCTAGTCCAACCGAGCTGAGGAATTCCTCGGCCTGCGTATCCACGACTGGCGCGTCATGCTGATGCAAGGAGCAGACGAGTACGCGTGGAACCGTCGTGCCGGCAGCGGTGGCCAATGCCTGCCGCCATTCTTGATACGCCCCGTTTCGGACCTCACAGTAATCGAGTGCAACGATTACGACGGGTAACGCGTCACTCAACAGGACCAACCCATGCGCGTACAGCGGGTCCAAGAGGCGGTCGGTTTTCTTGGGAATAATTCCCATGCTCCGGTGTCCGATAGGTACGGTGATATCTGCCGAAAACGTGGCAATGCGAAAGCTGCTTTCCGTTCCTGCAGCAGATTCCAATTCGCATGAAAGCAATCCTAGAATCGACGCTGCTAGGAGAATTAAGGGGCGCATGATGAGTGTCCTGAAAGTCATGGAGTGAGCAGTGTCAAGCCGTTTTGAAAGTCGTGCGCACGTTGCGCTAAGCCGCCAGCCGACCGAAGCGATTGACGCTTGGAGCTCGCTTGCGGATAGCCTGGAGTGCGGAGCAGGAACGAAGCCTTGGATCGCTGGCACACGGACAAGCACCGGTGGTAGCGAGGGACGAGCGAGCCGGGGTTTGTCCGTGTGACAAGCGGAGTCTCCACCGTCGTGAAAAATGCTCCAATGCCAAAACGGCTGCACGCGCGTCTCCAACCCAAACTGGAATGCCCACCTTTTCATGGTCCATGTGGTATGAGAGTCTAGAGCCTCATTTTGAGGCAGGAGACTTGGTAGCTGACGTATACCGATATAGCGCTTTCTTCGGCATAGAAAATCGAAAACAAAAGAGTCTGCTTCAGTTGTTTGGAATCCTTCACAACATCAAGTGTAAAGTCCATGAACAACGAACCATTTGCTGGAATTTCCTCTCCTTCAGACCTGACACTAATGTAGTTACACGATGTCTGTATCCTTTTAACTGGAAGACTGATAGGGGAGTTATTGACTAACTCTAGCGTTGCCTTGACCTTCGATCCCGCCTGAAGATCACCAAAATTGATTTTGGCAACCAGTCCTCCACCATCCTCTTCAATGAATGCTCTACGTTCAAGCTCCGGCTGATCGCCGCTTGAGACATTGGCGAGACTAAGAAATAGAGTCAGGCTGAGAAGTCCAAATCGAGCAAGCATAGAATCCACCGCTATCTGAAAGAATATGGGGAGTGTCGTTTGCGGTTCTTCATAAAAAAGTCCTTTCGCCATGTGGGCTAATAGACTTTCATAACTCATGGATCAGGTTTGGGGGAGCACGCCAAATGCACTACCGCTTCACCTATTCTGCCATGCGATGAACGTACACGTAGTAGGCACCGCAGAGTTCGCGGTCCTGTGCGTCGAGGAATGTAGCTCGCAGTTGCGTGTCGCCCGCGGGCAGCACCATTCGAAACGTGACGTGTCGACTTTGGTCCGAGGCAGGCTTGGCCAGCTTCTGTTCGCCAATTTCAATTACCGCAGAATGAATCGGTAGAGCTTTGCCGCGAGCCAAGGTACCATCGGTAACCTCCAAAGCAGGGCAGCCTGCTGCTAGGGAAAACTCCGCTTCACGCGGCCAGCGTCGAAGTTCGAATTCGTACTCCCCAGCCTCAGCAACGCGCAAATGCCACTGGCCATTTTTCGCGACACCAGCACGCACTTGCCCTTGCTGATCTACAAACACATCGAACCACTCACACGCAGTGAGCTTGGATTCCGGCTCGTGTTCTGAACCGATCGTGATTGCCTGCGGTTCATTGACAGTCGGCGCGATCCTATCCCACCACTCATTCAACGTTGTTCGCATCGCTTGGACCACATCTGGGTGCTGATCGATAACATTGCGCTGCTGGAGTGGATCAGTCGCCAAGTCATACAGCTCTCGATCTTGCAGCAATCTCCATCGCTTCCACAGCACTGCAGCTCCGTCCCGCTGTGGTACAGCCGGATTGTTGTTGGGCGTGACTCGAATCGGCATGCGACTGTAGTTGATCACCAACATCCGATCCTGCAACTCGTCAACGGTTCCGCGAAGAAGTGCAGCGAGGCTGGTGCCATCTAACGCCTCCGATGGATCAGGAAGTTCACACAAGTCCAGCAGCGTGGGCAGGATATCTTGAACCTGTGTAAGCTCGGCAAGATCCGTGGGAGACTGCAGCTTTCCAGCGGGCCAGCGTATGAAACACGGCACGCGATGACCGCCTTCCCACAGCGTTACCTTTCCGCCGCGCATGCCAGCATTGAAGTACCGTGGTCCCATCGTGCTGCCATTGTCGGTCATGAAAATCACAATGGTGTTCTCGCGCAAGCCCTGTTCGACGAGGAACGACTCAAGGCGTCCCATGTTCTCGTCGATGTTCGCAATCATCGCTAGGAAACTGACCAAGGACGTTTGCTGTTGCTTGTTCAGTGGCGGGAGTGTGGGTAGCAAGGTTTCCAGTTGGGCAGCCACCACCGTCCGGTACTTGTCAGGCACGAAATGTGGGCCGTGAGGGGCATTGGTGGGAAGGTAGGTGAAGAAGGGTTGGCCCTGCTCGCCCTTCGATTTCATCCAAGCCATGGCTTCGTCAAAGAAGACATCGGTACAGTACCCGGTGAATTGCTCGGGCATTTCATTCCGCAAGTATGTGTCATCAAAGTAGTCGTTGTTCCAGTGGTCTGGCACGGAATTAATATGAGACGACGGAAACCAGACAGCCGTGTCGAATCCCCGGTCGTGAGGCCGGTACGGATAGTTGTCTCCCAAATGCCACTTGCCAAAAATTCCCGTTTGGTAACCACCCAGTGAGAAATGGTTGGCCATCGTCTTCAAGTCGCTGCGGAGGAGCGTACGACCGCTGCTGACATTCATGGCACCGTTCCGCAGGGCGTCGATTCCAGTCATCAGTTGGCCCCGCGTGGGCGTGCACATGGGGGCGACATGGAAATCGGTGAGCCGGATACTCTCGCTCCCTAGGCGGTCCAAGTTGGGAGTCGCGAGTATTGGATTTCCATGCAGCGACAATTCTCCGTAGCCCTGATCGTCGGTCAGGACAATAATCACATTGGGAGGAGCTGCTGCCGCCAATGCCGACGCCGTGAAGACCGCGACGACGAGTGTCACTGGCGAGAGGGTTCGAAACATGATCCTGGCTTTCAATGTTGGGGGGCGCGCGGTAGTGGTGCCCGCTGGATATCTCGTAGAGCGAGCGCCCTTCAGGTGGTATTCCTTTCGCAATTCTATAACAATGCCGTAGGTGGGTGGTGAGCGCTTGCTCGTCGCCATCACTCTTGAGTTGTTTACCCTCATTCATAGCTAAAAGCACATGCAATTCGAAGTACTAGCAACCGATTTGGACGGTACCTTCATTCCTCTTGATGGGGAGCATCAGTCACAGAATCAGCGCGACTTGCTCGAAATTGATCGCGAATTGAAGCGATGCAACGCACAGTTGGTCTATGTTACCGGGCGGCATTTGGATTCGGTCTTGGAAGCGATGCAGCAGTACCAGCTGCCCCAACCTGCATGGATCGTCTGCAATGTAGGGACCGAAATTTATCGAATTGATGCAAACACCAATGCTTCGCCATTGCTCACGCGGGCTCAGTTCGAGTTGAGTGTGGGGTACGCCAGAGAGCTGCGAGGGTTGTTGGGGAACTGGAGTGTCACCTCTCTGTGGGAGGCTCTAACGGATGTCTCTGGCTTGCGGCGGCAAGAGGAAGCCAAGCAGTCGGAGTTCAAGCTGAGCTTCTACGCTGACATGCAGCACTCGGAGCGGTTATTGAAGGAGTTGCAGGAGATTCTCGATCGACAGGCTGCCCCTTTTTCGCTGATTAGTAGCCAAGATCCGTTCACCGGCGATGGTCTGATCGATTTCTTACCCCAGGGAGTCTCTAAGGCCTACGCGGTCGATTGGTGGGCCAAGTCGTTGGGGTGCAATCGTGATGCAATTATCTATGCAGGTGATTCCGGCAACGATCTGGCCGTCTTTGCATCGGGAGTTCGATCGATCTTGGTTGGCAATACGGAAGCCGGTGTCGTTGCCCAGACGCGTGGAATCCATGCAGCGCAGGGATGGCAGAACCGCCTTTACCACGCCTCGAACTGTGCCACCAGCGGAGTGCTAGAGGGGCTGCAGAGTTTTTGTGCAAGCTGAGATTACTGCGCGTTGCCCCTCGCCCACCCGTCTCCCCCACTCTCCGAAGCGGGGCGAGGGGGAGCAGGAGAGACGAGGGATTGGACGATGCCTGAGGAATGTATAACAATACAGTGCGTTGGGAGTTTGGGCTCCAGGCAAAACACTCCCTCTCCCACTCTCCCCCTCCCCCTCCCCCTCCCTCTCCCCCTCGCCCCGCCCCGCCCCGCTTCGGGGAGAGGGGGCCGGGGGGGGAGGGGGGAAGCGTAGGGGAAGCGGAGTGAAAGTGAAGGGGGAATAGCGTAGGAATATCGGGTGGAGAAGGGGGAAGCGATGAAGCGGAGCAAGGCCAGATCGGAACCGGCGATCGAATTCGCGAAAGCACAGCGCGCGTCTTCGAATGAGTTTGCGTCGACTGTCTGGCAGTGGCTTCGCAATCGGCAGTGTTGTGGACAGAAGTTTCGCCGCGAGTTTCCGATCCCGCCCTATACTGTTGATTTTTGCTGTGCTGAGTTGAAGTTGGTGATCGAGATTGATGGCGAGTCACACTTCACGAAAGATGGGCTCGAGCATGATCGCCAGCGCGATGCGTATTTGAGGCGAGTTGGGTACCAAGTTCTCAGAATACCTGGCTACGCAGTGATTCGAGATGGGCGGGATGTGATTGAGCAGATTCAGGTTTTCGTGCAAACTGGGATGGTTGCACCTAGCCCCTCACCCCCCAACCCCCTCTCCCCGAAGCGGGGCGAGGGGGAGTAAGAGAGTAAGGGGGGATTGGACGATGCCTGAGGAATGTATAACAATACAATGCGTTGGGAGTTTGGGCTCCAGGCAAAACACTCCCTCTCCCACTCTCCCCCTCGCCCCGCTTCGGGGAGAGGGGGCCGGGGGGTGAGGGGGGAAGCGTAGGGGAAGCGGAGTGAAAGTGAAGGGGGAATAGCGTAGGAATATCGGGTGGAGAAGGGGGAAGCGATGAAGCGGAGCAAGGCCAGATCGGAACCGGCGATCGAATTCGCGAAAGCACAGCGCGCGTCTTCGAATGAGTTTGCGTCGACTGTCTGGCAGTGGCTTCGCAATCGGCAGTGTTGTGGACAGAAGTTTCGCCGCGAGTTTCCGATCCCGCCCTATACTGTCGATTTTTGCTGTGCTGAGTTGAAGTTGGTGATTGAGATTGATGGCGAGTCACACTTCACGAAAGATGGGCTCGAGCATGATCGCCAGCGCGATGCGTATTTGAGGCGAATTGGGTACCAAGTTCTCAGAATACCTGGCTACGCAGTGATTCGAGATGGGCGGGATGTGATTGAGCAGATTCAGGTTTTTGTGGAAGCTGGGATGGTTGCACTTAGCCCCCCACCCCCCAACCCCCTCTCCCCGAAGCGGGGCGAGGGGGAGTAAGAGAGTAAGAGAGTAAGAGAGTAAGAGAGTAAGAGAGTAAGAGAGTAAGAGAGAGGGGGCGGGTTGGTCGGGAGAATGCTCTATTCAGGCAGTTCTTCGCTGGGGAGGGGGATTTTTCCACCATAGAATTTGGTGATGTCGATTCCGCCACGTTGCTCTTGCTCCAGCAAGCGGATGCGGGTTTCCATCTGTTCGATACGCCGCTGTAGCCTAGGGATCAGGCTTGGAATGGGGTCTATCGGTTCCAGACGCGGGACGGCCGGATATCCCAGTTGTCGCTGCATGGCGGCAAAGAGGAAGAGCGGGTCCTTATGACGGTTGGCTTGGGCGATTCTGCCCTCTCCCAGGCCGAACAGGATTGGAGCTTCCGGTTCGGTGATCCCCAGACGCGAACGCGCCTCAAAATACAATTGGCTGCGCCCGTAAATCATGTCGGACAATTCCACCAACCCCAACTGACGCCGCAGGATCAACAGCCAGGCCTGCCAGTCCGGAGGATAGAATGTGTCGTCCGCCATGGCCTTGAGACCTCGATCATAGTTGAGCCGATTTCGCGACAGGGCTTCAAACTGATAGAAGAACAAGCCTTCTGGGGAAATCGATTCCTGCGCACGGTAGTTGGCTTCCGCCGACAGAATCTTGAGCGCCGTCCGATAGTCGAATCGTCCGCTATCGGTTTCGGCTTCTGCAATCAGGAAGGTTTGGAAGGGAGCAAAGTAGTGTTTGAGTAGAAGCATGCCGGTGCTCATCAGCCCATGATGCTTGAGCTCCCCGAGCAGCAGGTCAATGGCCATGGGAAGGTGAGTGGTGGCGAGCAATTCAAACTTGGTCTGCTCCAGAAGATCTTGGAGTGGTAGGCTCTGGCCTAGTCGCTCTACTAAAACACGGAAGAAATAGGCTTGTTCAATATACTCTTCGCGTTCAAGCATGGGAGGTTTCCAATGGATTGCAGGATAGTTGCAGTGAGGGGGTGCAGCAAGGAACGGGAGGTGCCGGGCTCGGGTGGTTTGTCGAATGCTGTCACTCGCCGCTACGATCCGTAGCAGCCGTTTGCTCGAGCAAATGGGACTTGAGGAATGCTACGGTTTTCTCCGCTGCTGAGCGATCGATAAAAGTAAGCAAGTGTCCTTTGCCCTGGACGGTCAGGAGCTCGGATTCAACGGATAGTTCTCGTAATCTTTCATAGAATCGGCGACTACTGCTGTACGGCACGATCAGATCGCTGGAACCATGAAAGAGGAATATTGGGCAGGTATCTCGACTCGCAAACTCCATGGGGGAAGCGGCGCGGTAGAGTTCGGGTTGCTCGCGTCGGCTACCCCCCATAACCTGAGACAGCATCTGATTGTCGAGTGGGATATGGGTAAAGTCGCTGGGGAGTCCCCCGGCCACGCAAGCGGAAATGGTCGGTTCGCCAGGGAGTGGCTGGCAGGCCAGCATGGCCACCAATTGGGCTCCCGCAGAATACCCCCATAAGCCCAGCTTCTGGGGATCGGCTCGCCAAGCGGTCGCGTGTTGGGCCGCCCAACGCAAGGCAAAGCGGCAGTCGTCCAGTTGGGCGGGATAGATGTGTTGCGGTGCTAGGCGGTACTGGATCGCCACTGCCGCAAAACCATTTTCGGCGAGCTGGCGCGCATGACGCTCCACATTGGATTTGTCACCTGCCGACCAGGCGCCGCCATGGACCATCATGACCAAGGGGCAGACTGTTTCTCCGGCGGGACGATACAGATCCGCCTCCAGCTTTTGGCCGTCGATCTCTCGAACCAGTAGATTGCGCTCGATGTGCAATGGGGAGGTGGGCTGCGGCTCGGCCCCTTCCAGGGGAAGTATCCCCTGGAAAAATATTGCGAAAAGCAGAGGTGCCCAGAGTGCTGGCCCCAGCAGACAGAATGCAGCCGGCTGCAGTGTCAGTTGGAGTCGTGTAGTCTGGACGCGTACACCGAACATTGAAACAGCCTATTTTGTCCATGATGTAAAGGATTCGAACTTACTCCTATAATAGAGCACTGGTCTAGTTCTAGGACAGGTGAGAAGCGGCCGGTAAGGCTGAGCGGCTGACCGATTTCATCACTTTTTAGGTTCTAGCGGAAGAATTGCAGCTCATCCCGGGAGCGAACGGCATTTAACTTTGCCTTGCTCACGTCGCGGGTTGCGATTGGGACAAGCCGTGGAGCCCGTGGATCATGGCCATTCCTCGTGCTGTCCGTGTCCCTTTGCCCTATCCCTCAACTCGCAATCACAGCAGAACGACATAACTCATTATGACTAAGCAGTTTAGCTCCGTGCAATCCGCCGTGGACGCCATTCGTCGCGGGGAAGTCGTGATCGTTCTTGACGCCGAGGATCGTGAAAATGAGGGTGATTTCATCTGCGCGGCAGAGAATGTCACTCCCGAAACGATCAATTTCATGCTGCGAGGCCGTGGGCAACTCTGCTGCCCCATCCTGCCCAGTGCCAGTGAGCGGCTCAAATTGCGGCCAATCGTTGACAATAATAATGCCCCGCTGCGGACTGCCTTCCTCACTCCCGTAGACCATCTAGGAAGTTTGACTGGAATTACCGCAGGGGAGCGCGCTGAAACGATTCGCCGGTTGGCCAGTGAAAGTTCGACAGCGGAGGATTTTGTGCAACCTGGGCACGTATATCCTCTGCTGGCCATGGAGGGGGGCGTACTACGCCGAGCTGGCCACACCGAGGCTGCCGTCGATTTGGCACGCATGGCCGGTCTGACGCCAGCGGGGGTGCTGACCGAAATTCTGGCGGAATCTGGGGATCGAGCCACTCGCGATGAACTGCTGAAGATTGCTGAGCAGCACAACTTGGAGATTATTACCATTGAGCAACTGATTGCTCATCGCCGGGTTAATGAAAAACTGGTTACGCGTTCGGCTACCGCCAAGCTTCCGACCAAGTTCGGAGAGTTTGAGATCGCGGTATTCGGGGTTGAGTATGAAGCTCAGGAGCCGATTGCGCTCTACATGGGCGATCTCTTGGAGCAGCGCCCACAGGCCCCTTTGGTGAGAATGCACAGCAGTTGTTTTACCGGAGATTTGATTCAATCGCTACGCTGTGACTGCGGCGACCAGTTGCAAATGGCATTGCAGATGATTGCGTCGGAGGGCCGAGGAGCGTTGGTCTATTTGCCGCAGGAGGGACGTGGGATCGGATTAGCACAAAAGATCCGCGCCTACGCGTTACAGGAGCAGGGTTTGGATACCGTCGAGGCGAATCATGCGCTTGGCTTTAAAGCCGACATGCGGGACTACGGAGTGGGGATCCAAATCCTTAAAGAACTGGGCTTAACCGAGATCCGCTTGTTGACCAACAATCCCAAGAAGACTGAGGCCTTCAATTTGCGTGGCTTTGATTTGAAAGTGGTCGACCAGGTCCCCATTATCAGCGAATCGAATCCCCACAACGCTGCCTACTTAGCCGCCAAACGCGAGAAGCTTGGTCATAAGCTATAAGGCGGGCCGATGAGAACTTCCCTTGATTCCAAACTCGATTGCCACGTCCGAGTCATCACTCCGGAGAACATCGAGTTTGAGTACGCCTTGGCGGGGCCGTTTCAGCGTTTGCCCGCGTTTGCCTTTGATTTCGCAATTCGCGTTGTCGCGTTTTTCGCCCTCGTCTTTTTGATGGCGCTCACCTCGGGATTGTTCTCGATCAATTCCTCGCTAGTGAGTATCGTTGCGCTACTCCTCTTTTTCTTCCTGAGCTGGTTCTACGGAATTTATTTTGAAACCCGGTTCAATGGCCGCACGATAGGCAAAATGGTCTTTCGATTGCGTGTCATATCGACGGACGGTCGTCCCATCAATGGAGCGCAGGCTGCGCTCCGAAATTTGCTGCGATTGGCGGACATGTGTGTCCTGCTATCGCTGCAGATATTCGATCCAGAAGCCCCGCCAGCTTTCCTGATTCCTACCATGTCCGTCGGTTTAGTCGTCATGACTCTTTCCCCAAAACTACAGCGGCTTGGGGATTTGGCAGCGGGAACTCTTGTGGTTTCAGAGCAGCGCCGCAGTACTCCACTGGTACTGCAGCCCGAAGATTTGCGAGCATTTGGGTTGGCGGAGCTGATTCCAGCCAACTATGTGGTGTCCAGTTCGTTGGCGCAGACCACCGGCACCTATATGGAAAATCGGCGGCGTCTAAGTCCCGCGCGTCGAGACGAAGTAGCCAAGCATTTGGCAGAACCTCTACTCGCTCAATTTGGTATGCTCAACACCACCAGTCCTGACCTGTTAATGTGTGCCCTCTACGTGCGAACCTTCTTTTCGGAGCAGGAGCAAGAAGCGGGGCGGGAACGCTTGCGGAATGCCAATTCGCAGGCTGGTAACATGCCCCCACAACTAGACCGCACGGTACAAGTATAAGGATAGACGATGGCACAATTGGCGGAGACGCTGGAGCAACGACGCAGCGAGTGGCAGCGGCTGGAGTACCTGCTGGCGACGTTTTCCAACGCGCGTCTGGCGGGACGTTCCGGCAATTCCCTCGCAGAATTGTCGAGTCTTTATCGTTCGGCCTGTGCGGACCTGGCGATGGCCGAGCAGTACCGACTGTCCCCGGAAGCGGTGAACTATTTGCATGCGTTGGTCGGGCAGGCGCATAATACGATCTACCGTTCACGGCGCTTTCAGTATCAACAATGGTGGGACATCGCATTCCGGTTGGCGCCTCAACAGATTTTTCGCGATCGCTGTGTGCAAGTGTGCGCCCTCCTGTTTTTTGGGCTCTTTTCGCTGTCGACCTACCTTGCCTACAACGAAGTCGCCTTCCCAGGGTTTGCGGAGCAAGTCCTCGGTACTGATCAGATGGTTGCGATGGAGGAGAACTTTTCTGAAGTCGATTTTGGGCGTGACCTGGACGTCAACTTGGCGATGGTGGCCTTTTATATCCAGCACAATACGGGCATCGGATTGCAGTGCTTTGCCATGGGGCCGTTGGTGATTCCAGGCCTCTACGCGACGGCCTACAATGCAACCGTGCTGGGAGCTTCGTTTGGGTATATGGCTCGGGGGGGAACCGAAGGGGGCGATGCCTTTCTCGAATTCGTTACGGCTCATGGTGCATTCGAATTGACCGCCATTGCTCTAGCGGCCGCCGCCGGGCTGCGGATCGGTATGGGGTGGCTCTTTACGCAGGGGCACTCTCGCGTGGCTTCTTTACAATTGAGAGCCAGAGAAGCAGTCCCTGTGATGGCGGTCTCTGGAGTCCTGTTTTTTCTAGCCGCACTGACCGAAGGAATCTTGTCGCCCAGTTCCGTTCCCTATTTCTTCAAAGCACTGTGGGGTGTTGCATCCAGCGCGATGTTAATGTTTTACTTCGTAGTGCTTGGCTATCCTTCCGATGCAGCGCAGGAGAAGGGGGCCTTAAGTGCAGCTTGATCGGACGGAAATCGTCATTCGCAGACGCAACTCCCTGGAGTTGCTTGACCTGAGCCTGCTGGTTCTCAAACGCCATTGGCGTCCTATTGCGGCGAGCGGTTTGCTACTTGGGCTTCCGTTCCTATTGCTCGATATGTGGGCCATCCAGTGGATGTTGCAGGAGGATTCGCTATGGTCGTTGGAGTACCAGGAAACATCCGAAACCGCGCAGCGTTGGCGACACGCCGCTCATCTCACGGCGCTTTTCTTCCTCCAATTTCCCTTGCTTTCGATCCCCACGACCCTGTTCTTGGGGAATCAAATTTTCTTTCAACCCATGTCGCTACGGCAGATCGTAGCTCAATTGCGAGCGATCGCTTTCCGGTGTTTTATCGTATTGGGAGTCTTGCGACTGGGGGTGGTGGCGCTCTGCCTAGAGCTTGCAGTCAATCGTCGGGTTCCCTTTGATTCTGGCGTTGAACTTTGGATCTTAGTGATTTTCCCTGGTATCTGTCTCATCATGCGAGCTTGTTGGCCGCTAGCACCAGAGATCTTAGGGCTAGAGCGTTGTCCGCTGTGGGCGAAGGAAAAGAACGTGATTTCCTATCGGCAACGCAGCCGTCGCTTGCATCACTTGTTGTTGTCCGAAAATATTTCCAGCTTTATTGCCGCAGCCATCTTTGGTTCGCTGCTGCTGGTCATGCTCCTCAGTCTGCAACTCTGGTTGGCCGGAATTAGCACTGGAAATTGGCAATGGGCCTGGTGGTGCGACTATATCGCTCTTCCCGTCTCACTTTGGTGCGTTGGGTTGTTCTTGGCGGTTTTTCGGTTTCTCAACTACATCGACGTTCGAATCCGACTTGAGGGCTGGGAGATTGAGTTGTTGATGCGGGCCGAAGGCGCCCGTCTCAAACCACTGGCCAATAAATTGAACTCAGGTGCCATTCAAGAACAGGCGGCTCTATGATTCGCAAATCTCTTTTGCTGCTGTTGCTGGCTCTGCTGTCTGTGGGAGGCGGATTGGATATCGCGCAGGCAGAGTCCACTCAAATCGATGCGCGATCTGCGTGGAGGGCAATGCCAAAGACGAATTGGTATGACAAGAAAACGGAGCAGTATCTTCCGCCTGAAGTCGCTGAGCTCCAAGATAATCCGCTACGCTCCGACGGACGACAAGCTGCGCCGGAGGATTCTTCTTCCACCAGTCGCACGTGGGCGGACTGGTGGGACTCCCTCGATTTCGGCAGCGGTTGGGGCAAAGTTGGGACATTTCTGTATTACTTCTTGCGGGTCATGGTGATCGTAGTGATCGTGGTTTTAGTGCTGGCAATCTTGAGTCTGCTGGGGTGGTATTCGTTGCGAGACTATGTTCCCAGTCGCTTTCAGGAACGCGACGACGCAATGAACCGAAAAATCGATCCTGCACGGATGGTGGATTTGCCCTTCGAGGTGCAACAGTCGGTTGGAGATCCACTAGAGGCAGCCCGTGCGGCCATGAAAGATGGTGACTACAGCCTGGGGGTCCTCTACCTTTATGGATACATGCTGCTCGTGCTCGATCGGGAACGCAAGCTGCATCTGCAGAAAGGAAAGACCAATCGCATGTACCTTAAGGAAGTGAAGACGCAGCCTGAGCTGCACAGCATTCTCGAGACGACAGTTCTCGCCTTTGAGGATACTTTTTTCGGGAAGCATGTGATCGAGCGTGAGCGTTGTCTTGCGCTGTGGAATCAGTTGGACGAGTTTCACCAACTGGCCACTTCCGTCGCTTCACCCACCGTTACTCAAGCTGTTTTGGCAGGAGTCTAAGGTGCGACCCGTGCGTGAAACCTGTGGTTCGATTCGCTTTCGCCGCCCTGCCCGTTCCGTCGCGCGCCTGACCCAGGGGGGGGGAGGCCGAAGTCTTCTGCTGTTGTTGCTGCTCCTGTGCGGAGGCTGCGGTAGCTGGGACTCTGAGTTCGGGCCGTTTGGAGAGGTGACGTCGCCTGGCCGCGATCGAGGCTTGAACGGGCTTGGGCTGCATCGCAAGCTTTGGGAACAAGCGGGAGCAAGGTGCTCGACACCTCAGCGACTCTCGCCCAAACTGGATGATGTCGATGTGATCGTCTTAGTGGGGCAAGGCTATGCGCCACCTGGGAAAATGGCTCGAGACTGGCTCGAAGACTGGCTTGCCGAAGAGACGGGCAGGACCGTGATCTATTTTGGTCGGGACTTTAACGCCGAAGTCTACTATCGAGAGAAAACACTCGGCATGGAATCCGATGCAGATAGGCGTCGCGCGGCCGAGGATCTCGCAGGCGTGTTGAGTACGGAGTTAAAGCAGCGTGTCTTCGATCTGTCAGAGAGTACGTTTTGCGGATGGTTTTATCTTGATACTACAGCCCCACGACGCGCCTACACTGACTTCAAAGGCCCGTGGGCCGACGCTCTTAACGACCAGCCCGGCGAGTGGTCTGTCGGAGTTACCTTGCATCCGCCCGAGCCGTCGCGCTGGCAGTCGCAGTTACCAAGCTGGCTAGGAAAGAAAACCAACGGGACCGCTAGTCCACCGCTGGTTCAGCAAGCTGGCCAGTCCGATGCCGTTACCCAACGGAGTCAGTGGACCGTTCGGGAGCTCGATAGCCAAGACGCTTGGGATGCGGAATTTGAGGATGTCGCAGTGGACACGGTGCTGCTATCGGGAGAGGATGACCGCCCGCTTGTCTACACGCTCAGTGGCGAAGAGTATGCGGGCAGCCAGATTGTGATTGTTGCCAACGGCGCTCCGATGTTGAATGGTTCGATGGTTGAACCCTTGCAGCAGCGCATTGCCGAAAAAATAGTTACTCAGTGCCTGCCTGCCCAACGCGTTGCCCTGCTGGCCTACGATCGAGCAGGCTTGCTGATTTCCGATGCGCCCGAACAAGATCCCCGCGGACTTGGCCTGGAGATGCTCACGGTTTGGCCCTTGAGTGCCATTACAATGCCAGCGGCACTCTTCGGAATCTTGCTTTGCACCGCCCTGCTGCCTATCTTGGGGCGTCCACAGGTCTTGCGCAGACGCAGTGTGAGCGATTTTGGAATGCACGTGGAAGCAATAGGTAAGATGCTCAATGCCACGCGTGATCAGCGTTATAGTGAGCAAACCATTCGCGAGTATTTTCGCAAAGTCCGTGGCGAAGCGCCTCCAGAATGGCTTGAGGCTGAACCGCGGGGAGCAGGTCGTGGTGCACCCAAAGCAAGCGCCAACAACAACTCGCCGGAGCCTCCCGCTAGGTCCCCTTGAGCCTCAAGCCAGAACCTCTAATTTTTCTTAGAACCTCCAGCGTAGACGCCGAATATATGCGAACGACCAAACAATTATTTGAGACCATCTCTACCGAATTGCAGAAACTGTTTGTCGGACAAGACGAACTGGTACTCTCGACTCTCGTCGCTCTTTTTTCTGGCGGTCATGTATTGATCGAGAGCTTGCCAGGCATGGGCAAGACGCTGTTTGTGCGAGCGCTGGGGCGCATCCTGGGATGCCATTTTGGACGTATCCAATTCACTGCCGACCTAATGCCTTCGGATATTACCGGAGCGCCTCTGCTGGATGTCCGAACTCAAGAATTTCACTTTCGACCGGGGCCCGTATTCACCCAAATTCTCTTGGCAGATGAGATCAACCGCTCTCCCGCTAAGACCCATGCGGCCCTATTGGAGATCATGCAGGAATATCGGGTGACCGTCGATGGCACCAGCCATGTGATTGAACGCCCCTTTATCGTCCTGGCGACGCAGAACCCGCTCGAAAGCGAAGGGACTTACAATCTTCCCGAAGCGCAACTCGACCGGTTCATGTTCAAGGTTGTCGTCGAATATCCTGGAGAGTTGGAAGAGGAACGCATCCTGACATTGCACAGCCAGCAGATCGATCTCAACCATCGCATCGAAGCTGAACTGCAAGTGGTCACGTCCCCAGCAGAGATCATGAATATCATCGAGTTGAATGCTCATGTTCGAATCGAACCCCAGTTGGTGCAGTACATCAACCGAGTGGTGCGGCAAACGCGACAGTGGCCCGCTTTTCATTTAGGGGCTTCTCCGCGTGCGGGCTTGGCATTGATCCAGGGTGCGCGAACTCTGGCCGCCTTCCGCGGACGGGACTACGCCATCCCGGATGATGTCGTGGACATTGCAATTCCTGCTCTTCGGCATCGCGTCATTATGACTGCTGAAGCGGAAGTCGAGGGATTGCGGGTGGATGACCAACTTCAGCTGCTGCTACGCAGTATTGAGGTCCCGCGTGGAATTGACAATGCAGCTCCAACCGCGGCAGCACCCTCTTTGCCACCTTCGAACGCCATGGACCCGTCGGTCACAGCACCTCCTGGCACTGCTCACCCCTCACCCCCGCCAATCCATCAACCAACTCAACCGAAATTGTCCGAAGGGCAAGATTTATGAATCCAGGCGCGGGAGATCCTGTTGTTCACTTTTCTTGGTTCGACTGGGGAATCACGCCATGGACAATCTTGTGCTTGTGCTTGATTCCTTTGATGCTACTTGTTGTCGTGAGGAAGACTTATCCGACCACTCGCTTTGCAGCGCTGGCTGTGGTGCCCCTACTCCTCGCGCTCCCGCTACCCTGGCTGCCCGACTGGTGGTGGTTGCTCCCAGCTGGATTGGGTGCTGGACTCGCATTCTTGGGATGCATCGATTTGCTATCGGTGCCCAACGCAACCCACCTTAGAGTGCATCGCGAGATGGCGCGAGTGAGTTCGCTCGGTAAACGCCACGCGGTGGAGCTGCAAATTGACAATAGAGGGAAATCTCCAGTTCGCTTATGCTTGGCTGACGACGCGGTGGATGGACTCTCCATTTCTCCTGAAAAGCACGCTATCACGGTTTCACCTGGAAAGCGATTGAGCGTCAAGCATGTGATTACTCCGGGAAGGCGTGGTGCGTTTGAATTGCAATTCGTTTACTCCCACCTCTTTAGCCAGGGAGGACTGTGGCGATTGCATCATGATTTTCCCTGTGTGAGTCAGCTGCATGTCTATCCTGACATTAAGCAGATTGGCGAGTATGCGTTGTTGGCGCGTACCAATCGGCTCAGTCAAATTGGAGTGCGGCGAACACGAAAAGCTGGGCAAGACAACAATTTTGAACGTCTTCGCGACTTTCAGCATGATGACAATTACAAGCACATCGATTGGCGGAGCACGGCTAGGCGTCAAAAGCTGACGGTGCGGCAATTTCAGACAGACCAAAGCCAGCGGGTGATCTTTTTGCTCGATTGCGGCCGCATGATGACGAACGAGCATAACGGCCTCAGTCTGCTGGACTATGCCCTCAATTCAGTCCTGATGCTAAGTTACGTTGCACTCAGTCAAGGCGATTCGGTGGGCATGGTTTGCTTTTCGGACCGGATTCACGCGTATGTCCCTCCGGCGAGTGGCAAGCGGCAGATGAACCGTTTATTGCATGCCGGCTTTGATCAGTTCCCGGAGCTCGTGCAATCGCGGTTCGACGAGGCATTTCTCTATCTCTCGCAGCACTGTCGGAAACGCTCCCTGGTCGTGCTGGTGTCGAATGTGATTGACCAAGTGAATGCGCAGCAGATCGAAAACTATATGCAAAATTTGGTGGGATGCCACTTGCCCTTGTTGGTGTTGCTGCGCGATCATCGACTGTTCGACGCGGCCGATAATCCCGCTCCCGATCCGTTGGTGTTGAGCCGCAGCGCGGCTGCCAGCCAAATACTCTTGTGGCGCCATCAAGTCATTCGCGGCATGAGAGCCCGCGGTGCGCTGACGCTCGATGTATTCCCGGATGAGATGACCAGTCCTCTAGTGAACCAGTATCTGGAAGTCAAAGCCCGCCATTTGTTGTAGTGCAAGCGGCGGACGTGGTGCGCAGCGGGGAAGCGACCGTAGCCGAAAATATCATGGCCAGGGGGGCACGCGCACGACTGAAGTCTGAGACTTCGCCGCGCTGTTTGGTGAGAAAATTCTCAATCGCCCCATCAACTGCTACTCGTCGTAGGAGTTCAACTCCAGCCACTTTTCCTCGGCTTCTCCCAGGTCCATTTCGACAGCTTTTACTTCGTTGTGCAATTTCAGTGCATGGTCTGGGTCGGTAGCGGTCATCAATTGATCGTTCAATTCGCGACGTTGCGCGTCGAGCGCCACCACGACTTTTTCGAGTCGTTTCAGTTCCTTCTGCAGCTTGCGTGGATCCATGGCTGGTTCAGTAGAATCCTTGCCAGATCCCTTGCCTGACTTCGACGCATTCTTCTTCGATTTCTGACCCGACGTTACGCCTCGTGCACGCTCACCCTCTTCGATCTCTTTGTTGACGTAGTACAGGTAGCCATCGTAGTCGCCGCTGTAATTCTTGGCAGTCCCGTCTCGCACTTCCACAATGTTGGTCGCCAAGCGGCGCATGAAGTGACGATCGTGACTGGTGAAGATCACCGTACCGCGGTACTCAAGCAGCGCCTCGACCAACGATTCAACGGTCTCTACATCCAAGTGGTTACCAGGCTCGTCGAGAACGAGGATGTTGTAGGGGCCCAGCAGCAGGCCCGCCATGCAAAGTCGGGCGCGTTCACCACCGGACAGCACTTTGACCTTCTTGCGAACATGCTCATTGCGAAACAGAAGCGAGCCGGCCACGGCCAAGATCATTTGATTGGTTGTTCCCGCGATGGCTTTGTATTCCAGGTACTCGAGAACGGTCTGGTTGGGATCCAAACTGCTGTAGACGTGTTGGGCGTAGACTCCAATATCGCAACCGTGGCCCCATTTGGCTTCCCCGCCCAGAGGCGTTAGCGAGCCGACGATCGTCCGGAGTAGAGTGGTTTTGCCTTGCCCGTTATCGCCCACGATGGCAGCGCGTTGGCCGTGTTCAATTTCGAGCTTGATCTCAGTGGCAACGGTTCGATCGGGATAGCCGATGGATAAGTCGTTTAACCGCAGTGCGGGGCCCTTGCGTGGCACGACGATCGGTGCGCGAATCGAAGCCGTTGGCAGTTCTTCTTCGATCTCCAAGGTCTGTAGACGCTCGAGCTGTTTTCCTTTGGAGCGAGCTTGGCTTGCTGTACTGGCGCGAGCTCGATTCTTATCGATGAACTGTTGCAGCTTCTTTTGCTTAGCTAGAACGGCCGCATTGACCCGCTCATCATGCTCGCGGCGCTCCGCCTGATACTCCAGGAAGGCTTCAATCTTACCCGGGTACATCGTCAGCTTGCCACGCGTGAGATCGAGCGTGTGATCGCAAGTCGCTTGCAGGAATGTTCGATCGTGGGAGACGATTAAAGCGGCTTGGTTAAAATTCTGCAGAAAATGCTCGAGCAAGATCTGGGTGCGAACGTCGAGAAAGTTAGTCGGCTCATCCAGGAGCAACAAATTGGGTTCGTGCAGCAGCAATGCCGCCAGCTTTACGCGGGTCTGCCAGCCTCCCGACAAAGCTGAAATGGGGCCGTTGAGATAGTCCCCCTTGAGCTCGAATTGGCCAGCTACCTCTCCGCATTTCCAGTCGGGTTGCCCACTATCGCGGACCAGAAAGTCCATGGCCGATTCCGTCGGTTGGAAGGGATCGTGCTGACGCAAATACCCCACTTTGAGGTTGGAGCTGCGAATGACTTCCCCTTTTTCCAGCTCCTCTTCGTCCAACAGCACTCGCAGAAGAGTCGACTTGCCCGCGCCATTGCGACCCACGAAGCCAACTTTCACCCCATCGGTCAGCGTGGCTTCCGCGTCGTCCAGCAGGCGTTGCATGCCATAACTCTTTTCCGCGCCACGAATTTGTAGTAATACGCCCATCCGACTTCAGTTCGATTCCCAAAAACGCTTGAATTTACCATGTGCAATGTGGGTAGTTGTCTACCATCTTTGGGCAATTTGAGCAACCTCCGCCCCCTAGATGTCCTGGCAGCGGTGGGCTCGGCGCGTCTCTTGGGGGCCAATGGCTATAGTGCCAAGCGGGGGAAATGCGGCCGCTCTGTGGGTGCGCGTCGGAGCTCCATTTTTGCTAAAACTGAAGCTGCGGTGCACTCGACTTCTGGTTCGTACTCGGTACTGTCACGCGCATCGCTGCCCCAAAGCTTGTTTTAAGTGCCCCTTCGGTCCCCCCTCTCAAAGAGCACCCCATGTCGACCCCGCCCATCCGCTGGCTAGCGTTAGCTTGTGTAATGATCTGTTTTTTGCCGCATACACTCAGGGCACAAGCACCTTCCAAGAGTCAAGAATCTCATTTCCAGCTCCATCCTGACAATTCTCGTTACTTCCTCTTTCGTGGAAAACCAACGGTATTGGTGACGTCGGCGGAACACTATGGCGTTTTGCTCAACCGAAAATTTGACTTCGAAGCCTATTTCGCAGAGCTCTCTAGTCACGGTCTGAACCACTCTCGCGTCTTCAGCGGCGTTTATCGCGAAATCATCGGTTCCTTCGGAATTACTCAAAATCCACTGGCTCCCTTAGACCGTGATTACCTTTCTCCATGGGCGAGGGCCACCCACGGCAAGGCGGGGGATGAGCGGAAGTTTGATCTCGAGCAATGGGATCCCGAATACTTCGAGAGGTTGCATGCCTTGGTTGCCTCGGCATCGCGTCATGCCATTGTGCTTGAACTGACTTTGTTTTGTCCGATGTACGAACCCGCACTGTGGGATGTAAACCCGATGAACGTTCGTAACAATGTCAATGGAGTTGGAGATTGCAGCTTCACGGAGTGCTACTCGGTTGAGCGGCAAGATTTGCTGGATGTTCAGATTCGGCTGGTGGAAAAGCTGGTTGCTGAATTGGCTCCGTACGACAATTTGTACTACGAAGTGTGCAACGAGCCCTACGTCAAGCAAGTCCCCGAAGCATGGCAGCGACGGATCATCGACGCTATCGTGGCAGCCCAGGATGACGTCGGATGCCAGAAGTTAATTTCCATCAACGTGGCTAACGGCTCCGCCAGAGTCGTGGAACCTCATCCAGCGATTTCTCTTTTCAACTTTCACTATTGCCACCCACCCAAAGCGGTTGCAGAAAACTGGCATCTCAATAAAGCCATTGGCGAGAATGAAACTGGTTTTCGCGGAGCAGCAGATTTCATCTATCGCACCGAGGGCTGGGATTTCATGCTTGCTGGTGGCGCTTTGTACAACAACCTCGACTATTCTTTCAGCGCCGAGCATCCCGACGGTTCACTCACTGGATACAAATCTCCAGGTGGCGGCAGCCGTGCGCTGCGTTCTCAATTAGGGCTTCTGAAGCGGTCCCTTGAGACTCTCCCGTTGACTCAGCTGGAGCCCCAAACTGGCGATTTTGTTTCTGCTTCGATGGGGCTTCAGGCTTCCGCCATTGGAAGTGCCAAACATGGTTATTTGGTCTATGTGCATGTCGCACTGCCAGGCAAACTCAAGAACATGCCGCTCGATGAGTTTCGCCAGCCGATCGCTGAGGCCTCGCTCACGATGCAGTTGCCTGAGGGGAAGTACCAGGTCTTCCTGCTTGATCCGCGTAGTGGCAGCAAGACGGAGCTGGAGGTCATTTCCAGTCGAGGTGGTCCGGTGACTCTCCCTCTTCCCACGTTCCGTACCGATACGGCTCTGCTGCTAATTCGCCAGTAGGTGCGTCAATTAACTGAGTATTCCTTGAACTACCTCGCCATGGACGTCGGTCAGGCGGTACTGGCGTCCCTGGTAGCGGTACGTTAATCGCGTGTGATCGATACCACACAGGTGCAGGATCGTGGCTTGCATGTCGTGCACATGCACTGGGTTCTCGGTGATGTTCCAACCGAATTCATCGGTTGCTCCGTAGGTTGTTCCGGGCTTGACGCCACCTCCGGCCAGCCACCAGCTGTAAGCTCGTCCAAAATGGTCGCGTCCCTTGGGATTGGCGGGATCGCCTTGGCCAAAGGGCGTCCGTCCGAACTCCCCTCCCCAGACGACCAGCGTGTCGTCCAGCAAGCCCCGCTCTTTCAGGTCGTGCACGAGAGCCGCCGAGGGAGCTTGCGTATCGACACATTGCTCTTCGAGCTGAGTGAATAGGTTGTTGTGTTGATCCCAGCCAGCATGCATGAGTTGGACGAAACGAACATCGCGTTCCAGCAATCGGCGTGCGATCAGACAATTGTTGGCGAACGAGCCTTTACGCAGCGCGTCGGGCCCATAGCGATCGAGTGTCGATTGCGATTCGTCAGAGAAATCGACCAGGTCCGGTACGCTCGACTGCATGCGGAACGCCATTTCGTACTGAGCGATGCGGGTGTCAATCTCGGGATCTCCATAGTCGGCGAGGTGGGCCGAATTCATGGCGGCAATATCATCCAAGAGAGAGCGCCGCGCCTCCCGACTGATACCAGCAGGATTGGTCAGGTAGGGGACTAAATCGCCCGTGTTGCGGAAGCGAACTCCCTGGTAGCGGCTCGGCACAAAGCCACTGCCCCAGTAGTAGTCGAAGAACAGCTGCCCACAGGTCTTTCCGCGATCGCTGGATGTCATGACCACAAAGGTTGGTAGATTCTCGGTTTCGCTCCCGAGGCCATAGGAGAGCCAGGCTCCCATGCTCGGGCGACCTGGAACTTGCGCTCCTGTCATGAAATAGGTAACCCCTGGAGCATGATTGACCGCCTCGGTATGCATGCTGCGCACGACGCAGATGTCATCTGCTAGATTTCCAATGTCGGGCAGCATGCTACTCAGCCTCAAGGACGATTGCCCGTAGGTCTGGAAAGGCTTAATGGCCGGCACGCATGGCCATTTTCCGTAACCGGACGACATGGTGGACAGACGAGTATCTCCACGCACCGAACCTGGGATGTCTTCTCCCGCCATCTGTGCCAACATCGGTTTCTCATCAAACAAATCGACGTGCGATGGTCCACCGCCCTGCCACAACACGACCACCCGTTTGGCCTTGGGCAAATGGTGCGGCAGGCCTGGTAGGCCCCCGATCCTTTGCGGTACGGTTGCGTTCGCACCAGCACCGAGCAGGGTGTCTTGCTTCAGTAGCGTGGCTAATGCAGCAGTGCCTAACCCACTTGCCATTGAACCGAAGAGTTGACGGCGAGTGACCCGAGTAGCATTGTCTTGGAAGGGATTCGACATGAATGCGTTTCCTGTTTGATACGAAAAAGGAGGCTACTCGCGCGTGAGTGCTTCGTCCAGATTAAAGATACCGAGGCACACCGCGGTGAACGCAGCCAATTCTTCAGACGGTGCGGTGGACCGGCACTCTGTCGAACCGATGGACAATAGTTCTTGTGCTGCAGTTGGATCTGCTTCGTAGATCGCCAACTGTTTGGACAACGCCTGCTGCAGAAGCTCAAGTTCCCAGGCTGATGGGGTGCGGCATAACACGCGACGAAATGCCGAGCCAAGGTATTCACTCGGCTGCGTACCGCTTTCGGTGACCCTTTCGGCGAGCAGTCGAGCGGCTTCAATCCAAGTTGGATCGTTGAGCGTTGTTAGGGCGTGCAGCGGGGTGCTGGTTATCGCCAAGCGGACGCGACAGGCCTGGCGGTTGGAGGCGTCAAACATGTTGGCTGGGATCACCGTCCGCCGCCAAAATGTGTACAAACTACGACGATAAAGATTGGCGCCAGACGAGGCTGGGTAGGTGAAGTCGCGTTCTTTGGTGATCGCGAGCGCCTCCCAAACGGCATCGGGTTGATAGGGGTAGACCGGCGGACCTGCGACTTTCTGGTTCAAAATGCCCGCTGCCGCTAAGGCCCAGTCGCGCAGCAATAGGGATGGCATGCGGAAGCGACTGGCTCGGGCCAGTAGGCGATTCTCGATGTCATGCTCTCGGTGACGCTCGGTCATTTTGGAGGACTGACGATAGGTCGCACTCGTGACGATCAAGCGATTGAGCCGCTTCATGCTCCATCCGGAGTCGCGAAACTCTACGGCCAACCAGTCAAGCAAGTCTTTATGGAGCGGATACTCGCTCTGCACGCCGAAATCCTCGGAAGTCTTGACGAGACCGTTGCCAAAAAAGTGTTGCCACATGCGATTGACTTGGACGCGGGCAGTCAAAGGTTGCTCTGGTGACACCAGCCATTGAGCAAATCCCAGCCGGTTGCGCGGCGCCTCTGGAGCAAGGGGGGGCAAGAACTTGGGGGTGTCGAATGTTACCGGTAAGCCTGGGTTTAAGTACTCGCCACGTTCTAACAGATGAGACTGACGTGGCTTATCGTCACTCATCACCATCGGACGCGGAATGTTGTCGGCAGTGTAGCTGGCGAGCTGGGAACGCAATTGATCCGGTACCGCGAATGCGGCAATTGAACTGACCAGCGATTCGCGGACTTTTTCGTCGAAGTGCTTCTTAAGCAACTTTTCCAACTCTTCCTGTTCTGCCTCACTCCGCTCACCAGCCGGCTTTTTCAGAATCTCTTGCGCGGCCGGAGGTAGGTCCGCTGCGTCTGCGGGCTGGCCATCCGCTTCGATACCCGACTTCCAGCCGAGGTAGGCTGCGTCGACCAATGGCTTGGCCGTCTCTTCTGCCTCGCTAATGCGTTGGTTGAACTCAGCGATCTTGGCTTTGTTTTCTTCCGTGGGCACTTCGATAACAGGATTGCCCAGGCGAATGCGCGAGGAGTAGCGTTGAGGTGTCCCGGTTTCCGGCACACGATTAAACGCATCCAACAAACTGTAATAGTCCTGCTGAGTGATGGGGTCGTATTTGTGGTCATGGCACTGAGCGCAAGCCATTGTTAGGCCGAGGAAGGTGGTTGCCGTCGTGTCGATGCGGTCGAACAGGACGTTGAACCGCTGTTCTTCCGCGATAGCGCCGCCTTCGCCATTGAGCAAGTGATTACGATTGAAGCCACTGGCCACCTGCTGTTCAATTGAGGGGGTGGGAAGCAAGTCTCCCGCCAGCTGCCAGATGGTGAATTGATCGAAGGGAAGATCCTGATTTAGCGCCCTGACGACCCAGTCCCGCCACATCCATTGCCACGTGTCGCCGTCCTGTTGAAAGCCGTTGCTATCTGCGTAGCGGGCGGCATCCAGCCAGGGCAAGGCCATGCGTTCCCCATAGTGCTCGCTTTCCAGCAGTTGGTCGACTAGGCGTTCGTAAGCATCCGGGGATGCATCTTCGATAAACGCTGCAACCGCTTCCGGGCTCGGAGGAAGTCCAATTAGGTCAATGTATAGACGCTTGATCAGGGCATGGCGCTCGGCCTCCGGAGAGGGGGCCCAGTCTTCCGTTTCAAGCTTATGCAATACGAAGTAGTCGATGGCGTTGCGAGGCCACTGCTTGTCGCTGACCTGCGGAAGCGCGGAACGCTCCGGCGGGGTGAACGCCCAGTGTTCTTGGTACTTAGCTCCCTCTGCAACCCACTGCTTAAGTGCCTGCTTCTGCTCGTCCGATAACTTGCGGTTCGAGTCGATAGGCGGCATCAGTAGATCTGCATCCGACGACTCAATCCGCTCGATGAGTAGGCTGCTCTCCACATCGCCCGGTTCCAACGCACCGTATTCAAGGGCATCCGCGCGAATATCCAGCCGCAAATCCGCCTTGCGCTGATTCCCATCTTGCCCATGACAATAAAAACAATTCTCAGACAAAATGGGGCGGATGTCGCGATTGAAATCGAGTTCTGCAGCGCTGACCGCGCAGTTGCGACAGAAGGCAGAAAGCGTTAGCAGTGCCACGAAATGGCCGAATCGAAACGAAAGCACGCTAGACTCGCGAAAAGGGGCGGGGGAAGGTTGGCAGGGAACCATTATTATAGCCAGTATGTGCTGCAGGGCCACATTGGCCCGAATGGGTAGCCAAAGGGACTGGTTTTTAGCAATTGCCACTGATTGGAAGCTGCCGGTGTGTGGTTCTGCCCTGGTGGATCCGTTGGACCTGTTCTCCAAAGGGCAACCTTCTCCAAATGGCAACCTATGGAGTGCTGCGGTGGGGGCTAGCTTTCCTACCCGGCCGCCGCGTTGCTGCGACGGAAGGCCACAGCCCCGGGAAATCTGTATGTATTGCCCGCTTGGGATTGAGTTTTCACAGTGCGATTGGAGCCCGTTGCGCGTGCCAAAAAGCGAACGAAGGACCGGTTTTGACCGTATAGTGTGGGACCAAGACGCGAAGAGTGTTACATTGCGGACTCCTCCTGCTTCCTCCCCTCATCACCTGACCCATTGGTCACTTCCCATGCAGCGTAGACAGCTAGTTTTCAAAGGACTTGAAGAGGCCGTTACCGAGTGCCAGGCACTCTTGGACAGTGGCTACCAACGCGGCGGTAATTGGACACTGGCCCAAGCTTGCCGTCACTTGCGTTTGACTCAGGATGCGAGCATCGATGGCTACCCACCGTGGATGTCCCTTTTCGCTCCCGTACGTCCGCTGATACGTTGGCTGCTATTGCCGCGCCTTCTGCGGGGGGATTCTCCGGCTGGAATTAGAACTGCGGCTATATTTCTGCCACCGGAGGACATGCAGGATCAAGTAGAGCTCAGCGAGTTCACGAAGAGTGTAGAACGCTTTCAACGACACACGGGCTACCTTTATCCCCATCCAGGATTCGGTAAGCTGGAACGCTCGCAACTAGAAGAGATTCATGCCGCTCATGCAGCGCACCACCTTGGATTTCTATTGCCAGTTCCCATACGCTAATCGCGGGATGTGACAGAGCTAGATGGTACAACACATTACGACATTACGAAACGTTTCGATCTTAAAGGAGAATTTACAATGAGATTAGTGATCTGCATGTGCCTCATGATGCTTCTAGCCTGCACGAGCAGCGATGCGAGGCAAGCCAGCCAAGCTGACGCAGAAGTGGCGTCGAGCTCCTTGTCGAACTCCCTGTCCAGCGCCGCCGAGGACGGTGCCGTGGCATCTTCCGGCCAAGCGGAGGAGATTGTGATAGACGTGCGCAGTCAGGCCGAGTGGGACGCGGGGCACGTTCCTCAAGCAATCCACATTCCTCATACGGAGATTGCCGACCGGATTGCAGAGTTCACTAAGGACAAACAGGCGAAAATTGTCGTCTACTGCGCCGTTGGAGGAAGAGCTGGTAAAGCAAAGACGGCCTTGATGGACCTCGGCTATCTGAATGTCGAGAACGCTGGCGGCTACGACGACATCAAAGATCGCTATCAGGCAGAAATGTAGGGTACTCCCGCGAGTTAGGGGGCCCGCATTGGCCATGCTGCAGCTGGGGCTATCTAGAAACCCGCTGCAGGCCCCGTGGGGTTGTCCTCTCAATTCTGTTGGTTGGGCTGCCTGCGTCTGAGCCACCAGAAAATGCCTCCAAGCCCAGCGATGGAAATTGCCACAGCTCCCAAGACCTGCCCCCAGGCTGAGGTGAGCAGGATTTTGTGAATTAAGTTCGCGTGTTGCTGGTTGGTTTTCGGGAGCTGCCCGGTGTACTCCGCGACGTGATGCAACAGATTGATTGCAGCGGAGTTCTCTAGGATATCTTGATGACAGGTTAGGCAAGTCCCCTCACGTTGCCTGTGAACTATTTCTTCCTTGTTGAGCGCTCGCGACAGTTTCCAGTGATGCCCGACCGTGGCCAACTGATTGCCTTCGCGATAGACGATTTGCGACCAATTGTGATCCAGGTTTTCAATCGCTGGCACCATCCTATCTCGCTTTGCATGCGAGAGGCGGTGTCCGTATTTACCGAGCAATCCAGCAGCGGTGCAAACAGGCAGCACTGCTAAGGCTACTAACCGTCAGTGCAGCGTTGTTGGTGAATTTCGTGTATGGCAGGCATGTTCGTGTGGCTATTGAGGTGCGAACTCTCAGTGGTGAAACTCAAGCCTTCTTGACTGCAGCAAGGACCGTTCCTGGCTTGCTGATCGGTCAATACCCAGGGGTGGGATGCTGCAAGCATCGCCACTGTGTCAAGATTAGCTCTCAGGTCAACAGACTGTCGATTGAGCCGCGTTTTAGTTTTAACGCAAAGTATTGCCCCGAATAGCCTCGTAGCGACAACCAACTTGCCTTACCCTGGCGGCGGATCGTTAGTGCAACAACCCGTTGAGATTTAGAGCAGGACGAGTGTTTTCTCAATGTTTTGCACTGCGGCATGAAATCGTAGGCGCGACACCCAGCCTCGCCGGTCTAACGGCCGGCAATAAAGCTATTGCCTCGTCTCAAAGACGCAGCCAAGTCTAGAACAACATACGCGCGAACCGCAAGAGCCTTGAGCGTTTCATGCTATTTCGTTGGTAACTTGCGATTCCTAAGTTGTTTAAGCCCCGGTGCAACGTTGCGAAGAGATCCGTCGTGAGCATTGTCTAGCGAAATCAGTGAAGACCAAATACTCCTGGATCAGTTATGGCTGTGTCCGTGCTCGCCATGTTCGTGTTGTTCGTAATGCTGCCGCAATAGGTCTTTGCCATAGTCGTTGCCATTCGGGGTGCGCAGTACTGCGTGGATATGGTCGCGCGATGGCTCGCGTGAGCGGAACGGAGCAACGCGACTCTGATGGTCAAACTCGATCAACACAACGGGACTGTGTACGCGGTAATAGTAGACGCTTTCATCTGTCGCGCCTCCGATCCAAGCGAAGTGAGTCCGATCCAGATGTTGTTTGACTTCCTCCATTTTGACTCGCGCATGCTCGTCTGCTGCGATCCCTACGAATTGTTCGATGACGTCTAGGAGGAGTTGCTGTTGCACTTCGTTCAATTCGGACGCTGCGATGCCAGCGTAGTCTAAGTCAACATTGTCTTTGTAAGCCTGCGTCAAGGCGTTGTTGCTCGTCTTGTCGAGTGAAAGGATGGCACTGGCCTGCTGTTCGCTCGTTAAAGATTGCAGCAATTCGAGTCCTTTGTTCTGCTCGTCCTGCAGGACGATTGTCCCTTCAAACTTTCCGCTGACCGCATGAACGGGCTCGCTTCCAATAAATACAGGCGACATAACGACTTGGTCGCCCAAAACAAAATAGTTGATTACCAAATGGTGGCCGTCGAGCTGCCAGCCCCACGGTTCGGTGGCAGACGGGGTTCCCATGATGGTAATCCAATAGAGCCATTCCCCGTACTCGTCAAAATTGTTGGCTAACTCAGCTAGCGTGCCATTAAGCTTCATAATGTCTTGGGACATTTTGAGTCCTCTGGCGCTGAGGCTGACCTTCAATAACGCGAACGCTTGGTCACGTTGTGCTTGGGACATCTCGTTGAATCCGACACCACGTCGCTGGTAGGAGTGACGATTGTCCCAGCTTCGCCATTCAATGTCGTTCACGGGAAAGGTGGTTTCCTCAAGTTGCGTCTCACTTAGTGACGCCAAGAAAGTTGTGGCTGCTGCGACCACCGGTTCGGTACTCACGCCTGTTGACTTGATTTCAAACAGCCCTTTTTCGAGCTCCCCGTTAGCCACAATTCCTCGGAAGGGTTCCGAGAGGGAAGCGGATCCGCCACCTCGTCCTGGCGGTTGTGCGATGACAACCAGCCCCCAACCGCCAGCGGAAACTGCGGCCAGAAACAATAAGAGAGTAATGCGAGCCGTCATAGCGTGAATCCCCAGAATCTTGGCTGAACAAGTTGAAGCAGCAACGCCGCCGAAACCTTAAGTCACTCCCGCGAGTTGCACAGCGCAGTTCGCGGGCAAGGATTATCGCACAGCCTGAGTGCTCCTACCAGTTGCAGCACGCGAAGTTGAGGGAGTTCGGCAGGATGCTCTGCGGGCCGCCCACGCGGCTGCCACATCCTTGAACGCCCCCCACCCTCAATAGGTGCCACCCATTTTTCACCTATTGCTAGCTAACCCGCTCGATAGGTGCCATCCACCCAGCTGGTTTGCTAGCAATAGACGACGAATGGGGTTCAAGCTAGCAATGGCGTGGTTGGGAAAGGTGGGTGGCATCTATTGGAGAGTAGAAAGGTGGGTGGCACCTATTGGGAGAAGTGAAGTCGATTTGATTTGATCCTGTGTCGAAAGTGCGACATCTGTGAAGGTGGAATACGCGTTCTCGGTCTCGATTCGTTGGAACTTGAGCGAAAATCGCGAAATTTTGAGATTGGCACTCTAATTGCGTCTATTCAGCTCCAGTGCTTTGTCGCGGACCAATATTGGGCGGCGGCGAAGCTGCCTGAGGCAATTTGCTTCCTCGGGTTGGTGTTAGAAGCGGCCGCACAAGCCGTATCGGCCTGCCCCGACAACCCAACTCGAAGTTACGACAAAGTCCCAGAGTTTTGGGTTTCTATGCATAAGGATGCAACACAATGAGACGAATTTTTGCTACTGGATTAATCCTAGCTTCACTAGTGCTGGGAACTCTGGCCGTTTCGGCTAGCGCCGCAGATCGGCATCACGGGCATTCTAGTCACTACGGATACGGCCAATCGTACGGACAGGGACATGGTCACCAGCATGGTCACCATCACAGTTCGCGACGTTACTCTTCCGGGTATTCGAGTTACCGAGCACATCCGCCGGTTTACTCGCAAGCTCCGATTCGCTACTACGGCGGCTACGCTCCCCCTGTCTATAACGTCTACCCTTCCTCGCGCTACAACTCGGGACACAACCATTTGTTCCACCTCGATGTTGGACGCGTGCATTTAGGGATTGGGCGGTAAGTGGATGGAAGCGGGGGAGTGCAACGGAGGCTACCGCGTGGATCAAACTCGCGGCGGCTTCCCCCTTCTAGCGACATTTCCAGCAGGGCTGTTGAGACCATCCATCGCCTGGCAGCGCACGGCGGAAAATATCTCATCAGCAAGCCGCCCTACCTTGGGCGGTCGCTTCGACTGACAGCAGTGCAATGAGGGAGTTCTGGAGTGTCCTGCCTCAACAGCTATGGCTGGGGAAACATGACCGTCCGTTGCCACGCTCTGGGACGCACCTCGGCTCCCGAGGCCGTGTCGCTGCTGAACCGTACTGAGTCGGCAGAGTTTTGTTCCAACTGATGGAGCAAGTACTCTCTTAGACGGGGGCCTTGAAATAACTGTCCGCTCCGGTGCGAAATGGGGCTGCGGAATTCCACCCACGGATGCTCATCCGTATTGAGTGTGACCTGATTTCTCAGCGGCCAGTCACCTGCAAACAGCTCGGCTAGGCTGATCGCAGAGCGCAGCTGCGAATCGCTAAATTCACCAGTTGCTTGGAGATCCTGCAGGCGTTCGTCTAGCAGTTGGAAATTAAAGTCCAACGGTTCTTCGCTGGCGACTAGGGCTAGAATCGGTCGCGTCGGGTGCAGTCGGCCCCACCAGAGTGTCACATGAGGGAACACGCGTCGCAGGCTGTCCGCGATCGACTCAAATTCTGGAATGCCCATTTGGTAGAGTGGCAGCCATTGGCAGAAAACACCTCCAGGCCGGAGGCATTTTTGAGTGGTTTGAAAATGTTCCAGGGTGTAGAGATAGCCGGTTTCACTCTCCCAGGGAACAAACAAATCGCTAATGATTACATCAAATTTGGTCGGTGTTGAAGCTAGGAAATGCCGTCCATCCCCAACGTGCATCTGGGTGCGAGGGTCGTCTACGATGTGGCGGTTCTCCTTGCCTAATAATCGGACTGCATCGACCACCTCGGGGATCAATTCTACAATCTCGATTGCCTGTAGTTCTCGGTGAGGGACGGCTCCTGCCGCGGTCATGCCCGTCCCCAGGCCGATGAAAAGTGCATTCTCAGGCTGTGGATGCAGCAGTAGCGGCAAATGGGCTTGTCGGAATTCGCGTTCGGAATTGAACCCTGTTGCGCCGAAGCGATAGTGAAGATTTTGCCGAACCTTCTTTGCACCAGTGCGATTGTCTTCAATCACATCAATCCAGCCGTACGTTGAATGCCAGCGGGCGAGCAGGGATTCGTAGCCAGCACTGGCGGTCCAAGATTCTGGGTTGCTGAAGAAAATAGGTAGCATGGCCACGACGCCCGCTAAAGTGGCAGCGTAAATCGCGCTACCCATTTTCCTCTGCTGGGTCGCATAGAGGGTCGGTAGCAGCAGGAGCAAGGCGATGCATCCGAACGACCACCATAGCCCGAAGGTTGGGAACAGGAGGAAACTAGCCATGACCGCTCCCCCTGCAGCGGACAGAGTACTGACGGCGGTAGCCCAGCCGATAAACTGACTTTGCCATTCGCCAAATTGTCGCGCCTGTCGCCAAGCTAGCGGCAGTAGCATCCCCAAGCATGTAGCAACGGGTAGGCAAACGCCGCCTACGAGCAACAGGCCACCTAGATAGTAAGAAGCGAATGTAGATCCATATTGAAAGTACTGCAACTGCGTTCCATAGACGAATCCGATCACGGAGAGAGAGACCGAAAGGGCTGCTAGGCTACTTGCCCAGCATGCAATTGACATGATCGCGAAGCGCAGGGCGAGATAGCGGGCAACAAGTGCTCCCAGAGAAAGTCCAAGTAAGAAGGTGATAAGTACGAAGGAAAACGTATAGGTGCTGTTGTGGAAAACGAGAGTGAATAGTCGCGCGTACAGCACTTCCAGGGCGAGAGTTGCACCACCTGAAATACCCACCACGATCCACCAAAAACTCATCGAGACCGGTTCACCTCCAGTTGAGCACACGCCACCAGGCTGGGCGGGAAATTGCGCGCCAGTTGGGGATGAGATTCCGGATTGTCTGCGCACGTGAGCGGGGGCCACCTGCCCTTTGCCGTACAGCCATGCTGCGCCACCGCATAGGGCGGAAACGCTAGCGGCGAACATACTGCTGCTAGCCACTCCAACGCTGGGCAATAGCCACGAGGCGGCTAGGAAGACCCCGCTCAATGCGCCCAGGGTATTGAACGCGTAAGCGGTGGTGAAACGCGCGGCATGCAATTCCAATAACGCGTCATCCGCTCGACGGCTGAGCATTTCACTCATCAGCGGTAGCGTGGCTCCGAGCGCGATTGTTGCGGGTGCCAGAAGAAGTCCGCTTGCGAGTAACCGAACAAGCATCTGAACGAGCGGTAGGTCGTGTTGCAGCCAGGGAGCAAGATTCCCCGTGGTGGCGAAACTCAATAGGCTGGGGACCAGCAGAGCCCAGCCTCCCGCGAGGATTTCACAGACCGCGTAGCCGCGAAAGGGATTGATGCGATTTGCCAATTTGCCTCCCAGCGCATAACCGATGGCCATGCCGCCAAAGTAGGCCGTTAGCACTACCGCAGCGGTGTGGGAGGTGTGCCCGAATAGCACTCCAAGCTGTCTGTTCCAACTCACTTCGTAGACGAGTGCAGCCAGCCCTGAGAAGAAGAAAATGCAATAGTAGGCGATCACTCTGTTCATCCGCAGGTAAAGGGCATGCTAGCTCGTTGGGGAGCAAGCAGACACTGGCAGGTTGCAGCGACCTCAAGCGTCAATGCTGGAGGTCGCTGCAGGGGAGGGCAATTGACGATATCAGGTTGCGACGATTCCCAATTCTTGATTCTCCTCTTCGAGTGGAATTTCGAATTGGATTGCGGCGATGGACCGCTCTGCCGACTTCCGGCCGAACAGCCAAAACAGAGCGGGATGGACAAAGAAATCGAGCATCGTGGAGCTGATCAAACCACCTAGGATCACCGTTGCAACTGGATAGAGTATTTCCTTGCCAGCTTCCCCAGAAGCAAGAACCAGGGGAACCAGGCCGATTCCTGAGGTTAGAGCAGTCATCAGCACCGGGGCGAGACGTTCAACGCCAGCGCGGACGATCATCGCATGATCAAACTTCTCTCCCTCATAGTGGACTAAGTGCAAATAGTGTTGCAGCAATAGAATTCCATTGCGCGAGGCAATTCCAGCCAGGGAGATGAATCCCACCATGGCGGCAATGGTCAAAGTTTGTCCGGTGAGCACCAAGGCAGCCACCGCCCCAATGAAAGCCATCGGGAGAGCCGCCATAACCTGAACGGCTAGGTTGACCGATCTGAATAGAGTGAACAGTACAAGGAAAACACCGAGCATTGAAATGGCGAACAGTGCGGCAATGATTCGGCTAGCGGATTGTTGGCTTTCGAATTGCCCGCCGTACTCCGGAAAGTAGCCGGGCGGAAGCGTTGCCAACACTGGAGCGATGGCAATCTTTATGTCGTCGACGACATCCACGACGCCGCGGTCGGCCACATTGCACTGGATCACCACCCGTCTTCGAACGTTTTCACGATTGACCGTATTGGGCCCGCCTGAGATATAGATCTTTGCCAGTGCTTCCAGCGGCATGACGCCTCCCTCAGGCAACTGAATGGTGAGACGCTTCAAAGCATCGAGGTTTTCACGATACTCGTTTTTCATGCGAACCAGGAGATCGAAGGTGCGCATACCATCGAGCACCTCGGATACCACTCTGCCATTCATGGCGGTTTGGATGTAGTCGTTAACCTCCGCGACTGACAAACCGTGTTGCAACAACTGGTCACGGTTGAGTTCAATTCGCAATTGTTGGATGATCGTCTGAGGTTCAATCAACGCATCGGTAACGCCCGGCACCAAATCGATTTCGGCTTTGATTTGCTCTGCCTTTTGCCGCAGGAGATCGAGGTCATCGCCGTAGATTTTGATTCCGATTTGAGCCTTAATTCCCGACAGCATGTGCGAGATGAGGTGCGCGATCGGTTGTTCGACGGCTGTCACAATTCCAGGAATATTGGCCATCGCGTGCCGTATTTCTGCCAATTGCTCTTCGCGAGACCGAGGGGATAGTGGGTCGAGTTCGATGATGATTTCACTCATGTTAACCCCTTCGGCATGTTCATCGAGTTCGGCGCGGCCGGTCCGTCTCGCAAACTTCCGAACATCGGGGATTTCCTTCAGCGCTTGCTCCACCGTGCGTGCGATGTCGTTCGAGGCGCTCAGCGATGTTCCGGGTGGCAGTACGACATTGAGCTGGATTGTGCCTTCGTTAAAGGGGGGTAGGAAGTCTTTTTCGAGTCGCGACAGGAAAATTGCTGCCAGCGCAACCATGAAGAGTGTGACGCTCAGATTGAAGCGTGGAAATGCCAAACTGAACTGAATAATACGGGTCCCCACCCATTTCAGAACTTGCAAAACCGGGCCGTCATGCTGTGTTTCCTTGCGCGTGGACAGTCCCAGAAGCCAGTAAGAGAGGATGGGAGTCACGGTTAAGGAGACGATCAGTGACGATAGGATGGACACGATGTAGGCGATGCCCAGCGGAGCGAACAGCTTGCCTTCCATACCTCCCAACGCGAAGAGCGGGATGAATACAAGAATGACAATCATGGTGCCAAAGACGATGGATCGTCGCACTTCAGTACTCGCCCGAAAGACGACCAGCAGCGGGTGGAGAGGGCTGCCTGCATTCCGATTCTCTTTCAGCCGTCGGAAGATGTTCTCGACATCCACGATCGCATCATCAACCAGTTCTCCCATGGCCACCGCAATGCCGCCCAGAGTCATGGTATTGATCGATAAACCGCAAACGGAAAATACAATGGCGGTCATCACCAGGGACAGCGGAATGGCGGTCAAGGTTATGAACGTAGTTCGGATATTGAACAGGAAGAGGAAGAGGATGATGACGACCAAGATACCGCCATCGCGGAGTGCTTCCTCAACGTTTTCAATGGCTCGATCAATAAATGCCTTTTGCGAATAGACGGGTTCAATGCGAATGGTGGTTCCAAGAGAGGCCTGGAGCTCCTCGATGGCTTGGAGCACGTCGTCTGTGACGCGACGCGTGTCGGCGCCAGGTTGCTTGTTGATCGTTAGGACGACGGCTGGCCCCCCCTCCCACCCATCCGTAGCAGTGTCCGATCTGAGGAATGCGGAGCTGTCGCCTCGTTTGACCTGAGCCCCTTCAGTCACGGTGGCTACTTGAGTCAGTAGCACTGGTCGTCCATCACGAATCTTAACGGGAACCTTCGTCAGATCCTCCAGCGACTGGAGCCGGCCCAGCGAACGGACCAGCAGTTCGTTGGGCCCTTGGCGATCGAGGTAGCCGCCCGTCCCATTCTCATTACTGGCCGTAACTGCGGCTTCAATCTCTGCCAACGTAACGCCATATTGCAGCATCGCATCTGGGTCGACGAGGACTTGGAATTGCTTACGTCCGCCTCCCATTGTAAACACCTGAGAAACCCCAGGTATGGTGAGAAGTCGTTGCCGCACAACCCAGTCAGCCGTCGTGCGAATATCCATGGGACTGGCATTGGAATCGGTGCTCCACATGCCGAGCATTAAGACTTGGCCCATGATCGATGAGATGGGAGCCAACTGCGGCGCTATCCCGCTTGGTAGGCGATCTTGGACCATCTGCATTCGTTCGGCGACGATCTGACGGTCGGTGTAAACGTCGGTACCGTAAGCGAATTCGACATAGATGACAGAGATTCCAACCCCCGAGGAGCTGCGAACGGCCTCGACTCCGTTGGCCCCATTCATGGTCGTTTCGATGGGAAAGGTGATTAACGACTCGACCTCTTCCGGAGCCATTCCAGGTGCTTCGGTCATGATCACCACTCTGGGGCGATTCAGATCCGGAAAGACGTCAATGGGCATGACCGTAATCTGCCAACTACCGTAGCCAATCAGGAAAACCGCGATGGCGATAACCAGAAGGCGTTGGCGAAGCGCGAAACGTATGACTGCATTTAGCATAACAACCGACTCCTTTCTAGTGGCTATGGCCAGCGTGTGGGTCGGCGCCTGCGCCAGATTGATTTTTGATGGCCATCAAAATCTGGTGAGCCGCTTTGAGAGCGATCACCTCTCCAGGAAAGATGGAACCATCGTTAGCAATAACGGCAGAGGTTTGATCGCGATGTCGGACGTGCACGGGAACTCGACGAAAGCTCTTTCCATTTCGTTGGAAGACGATCCAATCGGCACCATCCTGGACCACGGCTTCAACGGGAACCACAATTTGATTTTCCCATTCCTCGACCGGGACTCGCACTTGTAGACGCTGCCCGACGCGGTACTGCCATGCGATATGGCGTTGTCCAGCGGAGTTGGTTTCGTCTCTAACTACGGAGTTAGGGAGCTCGACAAAGAATGATAGTGTCCGAGAAATGTCATCAATGGAATTGTTGACGAAGGCGAGTTTCAATCCGCCGATAATCTGCAACCCATTTGAACTCTGTAGGACTCCTTCGACAGTCCAGCCCTGCTCCAGGGCGTGGTTGATCGCTTCGGCATCCTGCTCAAATGCCTTGCCTTCGATGAATAAGTCGGTGTAGTCAGAGAGTGAACAAAGTTTTGCACCCGCGACGACCGCTTCTCCCTTACTAACGCGAAGGTCTTCGATGATCAGGGGGTGTTGGCTCACCGGCTGCC
The DNA here is from genome assembly GCF_007752135.1 of Aureliella helgolandensis. Classification (GTDB taxonomy): domain Bacteria; phylum Planctomycetota; class Planctomycetia; order Pirellulales; family Pirellulaceae; genus Aureliella; species Aureliella helgolandensis. The sequence goes on from NZ_CP036298.1 coordinate 830,464, forward strand.
GGGAAACCATTCGAATTCCTGAATTGAACGCTACTTGTCGCATCGGTTTTTGGGATAGACGCAGCTCTTCATCTTCACTGTGCTCGTCGATGTTGGGGGCGACGACTTGCAGGTCACGCATTAGTTTTCCATCGATCCCGATGTTATCGATTTGGCGGTCGGAGAGGCCATGCAAGCGAAGCGCCTCTCGTTGGGAACGAAGTAGAGCCTCTAGTTTTTCCTTGGCATAGCGGCGGTCCAGTAGCGATTTTCCGGAGATTGCGCCTGAGCGGGTTGCTTCTTCGAGCCGCGTGATCTCGCGTTCTTCCACGATAAGTTCGCTCAGCGATTGTAGATACAGCGTTTGAGTTTCTACAAGATCTTCATAGGTCAACCTAACTTCGAAGAGTAGGTCCCCAGGCATTACTGCTTCCCCAGTTACGGCATGCACATGAGTGACAATACCATTGAGTGGTGAAGCCACGAGGATCTCGGAGCGGCCTGGGCGAGAAGCAATAACGGCAGGTACCATCAGGGAGCGTCGATAGGTTGTTGCTTCCAGCGGACGCAAGTAAGCGTCTGTTAGACCTAAGTTGTTGCGAGCTTGCGCGGATAACTCGATCGAGACAGGTGCGGCACTTGCTCCGGTTGTATTCGAGGGGGCTGGCGATGTGGATTCGTCGGGAGCCTCCCGATGCGAGCTTAGCGTGTGGTCGATCCAAGCCGAAGCTGTGGGCCACCAGCGTGGGTAGGTGAAGACGGCAAGTACCAGAATTGCGGCACCTATTCCGGCTTGCAGACCTTTCCCCGATATTTGGGACAACATTGATTTCATACCACTAGCTCCGACAAAGCCAATCGTTCAGTTGTAAGGATTTGGCGATTGCAACCCGGTGGGGACGCAATGCCTGAGAACCTACACCAAGGGACGATTCGTCAACTTGATGGAACGTGCCGCCTGCGGCGATGCATTGGATGCACAGTAGGCGTATTTGGGCCGCGCGCGTCTCTTCTGCTTTGCACAATCCGCCTCCACCATGCGGTAGCACGAACGTTCTAGGAACGCTCAGGACTACCTGCGGAGGAGTCTTGCAATGCAAAGACGCGGGAAATCACGCGAATACCAGGGAGCTAGAGAGCTCAGATTTGCCAAGACTGCAGTAACGCGAGTCTGTACCGCTCAACTGCCGGGCAACTGTCCTCGGCGTTACGCTTAGCGGATAGAGACGGAAAAACCGCTACGGTATGCGATACGATCGACTGCAAGGCTGGGGGAGCGGTGAACTCGAGCCCCTGTGATTTCCAGCCTTGATTGACGAAAGTGCAACGAACTTGGTCGCACTGGTGGGAGTCTTGGCAGGGAGAGCTGGGCGGTTGACCTACCACCTCAAGACTGGCCTTGCAGCCAGCAGGCGTAGTATCGACCGACTGGTGCTCTGAGTCGCAAGCCGCGTTGCAAGTGGTGGCTGCGGAAGGTGCTACCTGCGCATGGGAATGTTCGCAGGTCGAACCGATCGTGCTAGCATGGGTGTGGTGCCCGCAACAGCCGAACACGCAATGCGCGACAAACGCAAAAAGTGTCAGAAGGTGTGGCAGTCGGTTTAACACGGTAGTTTGATCGGTAGTTAGGAAGCTTAAGACCACGAGTTCCAATTGTTACATTTGGTATGATCGGGTCAAGTCGAAAGAGGAATCGAGGGAAATTTGCTGATTCGGTGAGTGAATTTACTGTTGGCTGAAGGTCATGCCACGCAGGGAGTCGTCTCCGCTGTTATCCACAAAACTGTCCAAACCGCCGGTCAGCACGAATCCATCGATTTTGGAGCGGGCTTGCGAAAGCTGAGATTGGGCAGCCAAGTACTGAAGATTCGAGTCGAAATAGGTGCGTCGTGATACGAGGACTTGCACAAAGCTTGTCTCGCCTGACTTGTAGGCCAATTCGGCGAGCTGCAATGTTTCTTGGGCGCTTGGGAGAATATCCACGGAATACTTCGTGACAGCGGCAGCGGCTGAATCGTAGTCGCGAGCCACGGCGGCCAAGCGGCTCTTAATCGAACTTTGGATGCGTTCGACTTCCATCATTGCCCGACAGTATTCCGCGCGAGCAGCAGCAATGTTTCCTTGGTTTTTGTTGAATACTGGGATGGGAGCCCCTACCTGAAGGTTGACTAACCCATTGTTGGTTCCGTTGTCTACTCCAGCTCCAAATTGAACGGTCAAGTTGGGAATCGCCTGCACTCCCTGACGAGTAAGGTTGGCGCGAGCTTGTTGAACACGAACCTGAGCGGCTTGGTATTCTGGTGTCGACGCAAGCATCGTGGCCCTAACTTCGTCCCAGTCCAATGTGGCAGCCATACTGGGCAATTCTCCGACTAAGCCCTGTTGGGGTAGATCGGGAACTCCGCACAGCGCCGCCAGTTCACGCCAAGCTGCCTCGAGGGCGTAGTAGGCCTGTTGTCGAGTGAGGTCGATTTCGTTTTTCTGAACTTTGGCCTGCAGAACGTCGACCTGTGAGCCTTCGAGGGCTTGCTTGCGGAGCTCGGCCAATTCCAGTCCCTTGTCGGTAACGGTCTGGAATTCTTCAATCAGTCGAACGCGACGCTGGGCAGCCAGCGCTTCTGCAAATTTGACGTGAATATCCGTTGAAACTCGCAGTTTTTGTGCTTCTAATTCGAGCAATTGGGCGCGGAGTGCTTCGTTGATCACTCGGCGATTGAGCTGCAATTTCCCGCCGGTCACAAATTCTTGTTCGACGAACGCAACGTGTTGATCGGTGTCTTGGTCGGCAATCTGAGTGCCTTGGTAGCCTACGGTTGGGTTGGCGTACAAGCCGACTTGAGTTCGGTAGCCGGCAGCCTTCTGGGTCGTGGCAGCGAGTCCGCGGATGGTGGGATTGTTGGCGAAGGCAAGCGATTCAAACTCGGCTAAGGTCATCCCGTAGGCGGTGTCCGATGCAACGTCGTACGCTTCGGCTCCCGCGATGGGAGGAGCAATCGAAAGCGTCGCTGCGGCCAATTGGACGGTGGGTTGGGGCTCGTCGTGGGATTGTGCCGGGGTGCCGATGCTCGACGGATTAGCTGCCAGTGACGTGGGAAGCTGCGAGGCTTCCACCTCGGAGGGGAAGGATGTGGCAACCCTGCCCGGAAGCTTGAAGCCAGGCTGGGTAGCACATCCAACACTTCCCATTGCGGATCCAAGCAGCAAAGTGCGAGCGATGATCTTACTGCGATTCAACATAGGAATTCTCAACGAGGACGCGAGCGATAGACTGCTGAAAGGTTTATCGACGAGTGTTGTGTGGTTTGTAGTGGAAAAGACTATTTCTCCTAAAGCATTGGTTGAGGCGGTCCGCGCGACAGTGCTAATCCGTAAACTTCCCCTAGCACGCAAGCTAGACGCTGTGCCGGCCCCCCAAGTTTGAGGCTGCACGCCTATGGGTGGGGGAATGCTCAGGCACGCACATGAGAATGCTGGCTCATGCATTCCAGCAGAGATTCCCGCAGAGAGTGTCGCTGATTGGAGCGTCAGCGCGTCAATGGGAAAAGTGAGGCAGCGCAATTAGATGCTTGCAGAGATGTGAATACGGTTTGAGCTGCCAGTTGTAACTTCCCAGCCCGTGGCCTGCCGCTTTTCGCGTAAATCCGGAAAAACTCGCGAGTCTTAGGGGGTTTCTGTAGTAGGTTTTGGATAGGGCCAATGGTTACGTGGCGGTAACCAACAGAGAGTCGCCGTGGGATTTAAACTCAACCGTGATTGGAATGACTTGTTCCGCGATCACTAACGCCTAGCAGACCTCAGCGCCCAGTAGACCTCGTCGACTGTGGAACGACGCCAGTTTGCGATTGACCTCAACGCAACATTTTATCTCGCAAGGCAATATTCATGACCAAGCCGTTTTCTTGCTCCATTCGAACTGGTTTCTCTTTGGTAGAAACAAGTGCCGCCGCGGTCATTATGATTATTGTCGGTGCGGCGACGGTAGCGACGCTGAGCCCTCTGAGTGGCAATGCGTTAGAGAAGGCAGAATCTGAAAATCTTGCGAAACTCAATTGCATGGTGCAGGCGTACAACATTGAGACGGGCTTGTGGCCCGATGAGCAGCTCCATGCTCTGTACGAGGCCGATTACACTGCTGAACCTGAGAACGCGACTCCGTATGGAGGATACTACCGCTGGGATGCAGATGCAAAGAGGGTTTACAATCCCAATCTTCCAGACGGAGCGTTGCGTCTAGAGACGCCATTCGAAGTGGAATGACGCTGGCAGGCGGAGATGCATCGGCATTCCTCAAAGTCAGTTCGGCAAAATGCTCAGGTGTTGTGCCGCTCGCAAGACGGCGCAGGTGGCGTGCTGGCTCATGAGGTGGACAAGTTGTTGTTCGTTCTCAATGACACCGATGCCTAAACTTTCTACGGTTTCCTTGCGGAGTTGCGAGACGAGATACACGTGGTGGTCCGCCAACGCTTCGAGTACGACAGACGCGGCCAGGGCGTCATCGTGAGCGTCTTTAGCTAGGCGTTTCGCGATATCTTCGGGGGTATCATGAGTTTCTCTGAGTCGTCGTAAGCCGCTGCCTACCGCTTCTACGAGATTGGAGCAGACGACAATGGAACCGCCTGGAGCAACGCATTGGTTCGCGTTGTAGAGTGCCCGCGCGACGTTGTACCAACCATGTTGCGATGGCGCGCCATCGAGTAAGGCGACGACCAAGTCGGCCGGTTGGGCGTCGGCTTGCCAGAGCTTGTTCATGCGCGTTTGGCAAGCTTGTTCTAGCGGTTCTGTTTGCCCAGCTAGAATCTCTGCCACTTGGTTGCCTCCCGCAGGCACGACTTGGATGCCGAATAGCAAGCCAAGCCACCAGGCAGCTTGATCGGCCCAATGCTTCAGCTGTTGATGTTCTTCAGCGTTCCCGAGTTTGGGCAAACTGTAGAAGTTGCCACGAGTCTTGCGATCGGAGAAAAGGGGGAAAACGCTAAACACCCCCATGTAGTCGAGGGCGGATGCGGGGCGGGCGCAGGTAATGGGGACGACTACATCGGCGTCAACAATTCGACGGTTTAGATAGATGGGATCCGACTCTTCATTGGCGGCCACGTAGGCGATCCCCTCTGGATTGTCTGGATCATGGCTTTCCACCGAGACCTTGGCTGAGATCTGCTCGTGCAGCCGCGCGGTCAGATCTTCCGCCACGCGCGTCTGATTGTCAGCCACCACCACATGCATATTGTGTGGTTCGGTCCCATGCTCAACAAACCACTTCAAGACTTCGCATACCACTTCGACTAGCGAGGGCAAGGAGGGGTCGACCGCGAAAACGACTTGGTCGTCGGGCATGACGGCGTCGGCCAAGGGCGGGAAATCAATCGGCTGGCTTAAGGCTTGGGCAACTGCAGCGACCAAATCACCGCAGGGCTCAATGACCGGGGAGGGGAATTCTCCCATGCTGTTGGAGGCGGTCGAGTGCCATTTCTCAGCACCAAACTCTAGGGAAAAGGATGCGGGAATGGAGTGGGAACGCTGAGTCATCTTGCCTACCGATATGCTGCTATTGACTCGAAGCAAGCCAATATTGCTCTGAAACTGACCTTTCTGGTAGTTAGGTGCATACCGTAACCCCAGAGGGAGCCTCGCCAATCCCAGCATTGTAGGCGAGACACTCGATTTCTGGCAGCGGACTGGCTTTCCCCAGCCCCCTTTCGAGCATTCAAGACGAGTCACCAATGAATCCTCTTCAACTCCCATTACTGACGCTGCGGTCGCGATGTGCATTTCACGGCTGCGTACTGTGGTGCATGGTGATTGGCGGATTTCTATTGCCGGCTTGCGATCGCACCGACCAAGTCGTTCAAAGTTCGAGAGCCACCGGCGAAGTTCCGACGGGACAGCTGATTTCAACTTCCCAATCGCCCCGTGCGGCGTTGGAAGCCTGCATCGCGGCCTACGAAAATCTAACTCAATACCAAGACGCTGGATTCGTGCGGTTGCTGTATCGATTGGATGGACAGCCCGTCGAAGATCGCGCACCGCTTTCGGTTGCTTGGAAGAACACCGGTCAGCTTGGGTTTAGTGTGTACTCTTTGAAAGCCGGCCCCAGCGGTTCCCGCTGGCGTCTGCGTTTTGGAGACGAGCAGACGGCCCAAGATGAGCAGATCTTGAGCCGTGCTCTACCGCGTCAAGTGACGCTGTCTTGGTTGTTGGATGACCCGCTGGTCAGCGATCGGCTTTCCGCAGGCTTGGCCGGGTTTCCTCCGCAATTGGATCTGTTGCTCGGAACGGAACCGCTCGCAAGCCTCGTGGATGACTCGGCACAACTCATCCTCCGAACTCCACAGGTTGTCGACGGGCGGCCCTGCCAAGTGCTGAGTATCCAACGCGGTAAGGTTGAGTATGTGATGTGGATCGATCAGGACTCACACCTCTTGCGGCGACTGCGAATTCCCAATGAGAATCTTGCGCCAGCGATGCTAGCCGATCAACGCGTCTCGGAAATACAATTGACCATTGAGTTGCCCGATATTCGTACTTCAGGCGATATTGATTGGGCGAACTTCACTCCGGAAATCAACGCACGGGACCGACTCGTAACTCATTTTGTCCCCCGGCCTCCTGCCATCGATACGACGCTCCTCGATCGCGAGCTTCCGCCTTTCACGATGCAGAATGAAGAGGGACAGGTGGTGGTGCAGTCGTCCACCATGAATCGAGATCGCAAAATTCTGGTGATGACTTGGTTGGCTGATCATCCCGCTTGCCGCGTCGCTGCGTCACAATTGAGTGTCATCGCACAGCAGTTGCGGTCGAGTGCACCTGAGGTTGCAGAGCGAATTCAATTCGTCTGTATCTGGGCTGCACCCACTCCACCGGCCGGCCTGACCTTTCCTGAGCTGCGCAAGTCTTGGGACATGCCAGGGATTTTTGCAGTGGATCGCAAGGCGATGGGACGCGATTTGTTTCGAGTCAACGAAGCACCGACACTGGTTGTCCTGGATGCCAACAATCGCTTGCAATTGCGAGAATTGCGAACCAACCCGGTCCTGGATCAACTACTACCTCGGCTTTTAGCCCAGATCGTCAGCGGAGAAAATATTGCACAGGCCGTTGTGCAACGCGCCCACGCAGAGCAGCTCCGCTATGCCGTCGAATTGCAATTGGCATCGGCCAGCGACAACCCGCGAGTCAACGACTCCATCCCCGAGAGCTACCAGCCTGCGCAGGTTCACCTCGCGGAAGTTAGTCAACAGGATTCCACGTCGGAATCGACGGCTACGACCGTGGATGCCAATCAGATGGTGTGGCAACTCCATGGCGATGGTCGCCTCGAACGGCAGTCGATTGTAGGGGACGCCGCAACATCCTTCACGACTCCCTGGAAAACAGTTGCTGGAGCGATGCCTCGCATCCAAGTCTCTCAAGATACTCGGTATATCGCGCTGGCTGAGCGAGATACGAATCACCTTGAAATCTTCGATTCGCAATCCGAGCAAAACCGAAAAATCGAATTGCCATTGAACTCCACGATCGTCGATCTTCGCTGGCTCGCGATGCATGGGACCCGCTCTCCACGCTTGGCGGTTGTGACCAGAGATGCGAAAACGATCCTCTTGGATCCCAAGAACCGTGAGCAGTTGAGTGGGGACAGCGCAGTGAAACCTGCGGCGATCATTTCACATGCCTCAGCGGATTCGCTGGTTGAAGGCTACGTCGTGTTGGAAAACGGCAAGGTCGAACCGCTTCAGCTCTCCCGAGATTCCACGGAGTCGGCTCCCGCTTTGCCGGGACGTCCCATCGCACATACACGCACTTCCGCACCACCGATGAACGGTACCGCGGGAGCAGCAGCCGTTCAGGCAGAGCTGGATTTTTTGCCGGCGGCGGGGCCTTGGCTCCCCGCTCGGGATGTCCGTTCCGGATCGGTATTGGCCCGAGGCTGGCTTGCGGCAGAGGAGCCAGCCCTGTTTTTGTTGGACCAATCTCTCACGCCTCGCTGGCACTATCGCATGCCGATTATCGACACTTCGAACGCCTGGCCAATGATTGCCGAGGGACTCGATCCGGCTTCAGGGCAAACGGTATGGGGCATTGTCGAAGACCAACGCACCGTCCATCTACTGCGAGCGGATGGGATCGGCCGAGATCACTTTCGTGTGTCTGAGCCCATCACGGGCATCGCCATCGTGCCCAGCGGAGACCGTCTGATTCTACGGATCGTGCACCGGTCTAAGGCCATCAACTATTCAATGAGTTGGTAGTGTCCTAGGCTGCGTTCCATCATGGCCGCGGCGTCTGTTCGGCATCTTCCTCACTGGACGTGGTGTCGTTGCCCAAGGCAAACACGTAGAGGATGCTCGGATTGCTCGGTACAAAATCATTGTCTGAGCAGACGAGCAGAGTGCGCCGGCCATCCTGCAGTCGTGGTCCGAACGCCAGGCCTTCGATCTTTTCCGGCATCTCGTCACCAGCCAAGCCGAAGGTGGGATCGAGCATGTCGATGTAGACCTGCTTAGCGACCGGCAGAATTGCAGCTGGTAATTCGTGGGAGGGCAACCGTTCGATCTTGGAAACATCCGTGGCTGTGGACGTATCGATCAGCATGATGTGCTTGACCTTGGCGTCAGCCCCTGCCTTCCCATCGCGTTCAATGGTCAAGAATCGATGTTCGTCGAGTGCCAGGATTTCATTCAGCTTGTTGGACTCCAGATCGAGTTGATACACGAATTGGCGTCCCAGTGTTCCGTCGCTGGCGTGAATTTCAAGCATGCGACAGTTCACTCCTTCAAACCAGCCCGTTTCGGTGCGATGGCTGTCTTGCATGAGTGGACGTTGGAGCAGGCTTACCAAAGTACCTTGGGGCGTGATCGCGAGGCCTTCCAAGCCGTTGTTGTTGAGGCGACCGGTGGGATTCATGGCCCCCTCCTCGTCTCGATCGGCGGATGGATATTGGATTCGCCAGTCAGTCGGCACGGCGAACCGGCGCAGCTCGCGGCCTGTGGGAGAGAATTCAATTAAGTCGGGGCCGTATTCATCGGAGACTACCCAGTTCTCTCCAAGTCTGCGAATACCCTCTGCGTCGAAGCGACCCGCCAAGTGCTGCGTGGGCTCAAAACCTGCGGCTAATCCCGTGAACTGCCGCCTTTGTGGGTCGGTGAATAATCGCGTGCCTACTAGGGTGAGCGTTACCGGATCCTTGGCTCCCTCCTGAATGTGCAATTGGAATTCGTGGAATCGGCAACGGTAGTCGACGGCGCCGTCTAGCGGGCCGCGGTCGCTCAGGAGTACGCATTGGTGGTCACCCCAATATTCAACAGCTGAGAATCCTCCCAATAGATTGTGGGGCACTCCCTCTGCCAGCGGATTGGAAGCCTTGGAAAGGTCCAGGGCTTGGCCCGAAATGCTTGCTTTCCCGATCAACTCGACGGCACACTGCGCAACGGCTGCCTGAGGTGGAATTGCGAGCAAAATGCTGCAGACTCCCCATGCTAGCGAGGCGACTTTGAAGCGTTTGGGGGGCTGGGTGAACATGGGTTGTTGGGATCCGAGATAAGGTAGAATTGACGTTCTTGCGTACGAAGAGCCGTGTTGCCGGAGAGCCTCTTGCTGTGCAGGGTATTGTCTTGATCGGCAAGCACCCTGCTGTTTAGTTTCGGCGAAGGTTTCGTGAAGATTGCTCAGCCTGGGTCCGTCAGTAACGTGATTTTGTCAATGAAGGTTTAGTTTGCAGTATGCCGAGTTTTCCCAACTATATCGAGCTGCACTGCAAATCCAATTTCTCGTTTCTGGAAGGGGCTTCGCATGCAGACGAACTCATGGAGCGGGCGGCAGAACTCGGCTACGCGGGGCTTGCGATTACCGACCGCAATTCACTCGCAGGAATCGTCCGAGCACATGCCGCAGCCAAGGATGCCAACCTCCCGCTGATTGTTGGAGCGGAGTTGCATCCGGTAGATGGTCCGCCGGTGGTTGTCTGGCCAAGCGACATTGCGGCCTACAAGCGTTTGTGCCGCATTATTACGCGAGGTCGCTTGCGGCGTGAGAAGGGTGCATGCGAAATTAGCTGGACGGATATTGTCGAGCTGGGCGAGGGTTTGCTGGCCGGACTCCTGCTCCGGCAACCGGTCGTCGACGAATTGCCTCCGGCCGACATGCAATACTTCTCGGATGATGAGGTGTTGCCCTGGGAGAAGTCTGGTCCCCTGCCCTCTCCGGCTCCCGTGCCCGCCGGTGGTCTCCAGGCTGCCTCGCATGCCGCCGACCTCTTAGGCGATATCGACTCTGCAGAGGAGATCGGTTTTGCTCTCCCGGCGGTCGATTTCGATGTGCGTGAGGATGCGGGCTGGTTAGCCTGGCTCAACTGGTTCCGCCAACATTTCGGGGATCGGGGGTACCTCTGCGTGGCGCTCCACCGTGGAGTTGATGATCAAGAGCTGGTGCGCCGCATGCGCAGGCTGAGTGAGTCCTCCCAAGTGCCGCTGGTGGCAACAGGGGATGTTTTCTATCACACGAGCGAACGTTCACTATTGCACGATTGTTTGCTGGCGACGCGTTTTGCGACGACGATCGATCGCGTCTCCACGCAACGCTCTAGCAATTCGTTGCATCACCTGCGGCCAACGACTGAGATTGCGCGGATGTTTCAAAGCATCCCTGAGGCGTTGGAGCGAACGCGCGAGATTGCCAACCGAATTGATTTCAGTTTAGAGCAGTTGCGCTACCAGTACCCAACCGAGCTGGCCCCCAACGGCATGCCTCCCATCGACTATCTCAAAAGGTTGACTTGGGAGGGAGCAAAGCAGCGGTATCCCGCGGGCGTACCTGAAAAGATTATCGATCTATTGCGTCACGAAATGCGGTTGATTGAAGAATTGCGGTACGAAGCCTATTTCCTAACAGTCTGGGATTTAGTCCGCTTTGCTCGCAGCCGGGACATACTTTGCCAGGGACGCGGATCGGCTGCCAATAGTGTGGTTTGCTATTGCCTGGGCGTAACCTCGGTGGACCCCAACCAACTCGATCTGCTCTTCGAGCGGTTCTTAAGTCGCGAACGTAACGAAGCACCTGATATCGATATTGATTTTGAACATCAGCGACGTGAAGAGGTGCTGCAATATATTTATGAGAAGTATGGACGGCACCGCGCAGGCATGACGGCCACTGTTATTCGCTACCGTACGAAATCGACGATTCGTGATGTGGGCAGAGCCCTGGGGATCTCACTGGATCAGATTGATACGCTGAGCAAATTGGTGGATGCCCGGCTGAGTGAAGGGACGCTAGCCGATCGAGCGCGCGAAAGCGGGCTGCTGCCCGATTCGGAGATTGGGAAACGCTTTCTGTATTTGGTGGAGAATCTTCACGGATTCCCACGCCACCTTTCGCAGCATGTGGGTGGAATGGTCATGACCCAAGACTGGCTATGCGAACTATGTCCACTGGAGAATGCCTCCATGGAGGGTAGGACCGTCATTGAATGGGACAAGGATGACCTGGACGAGCTGGGGATCTTGAAAGTCGACTGCCTCTCGCTGGGAATGTTGAGTGCGATTCATCGAGCGTTTGACTTGTTGGAGAAATACTACGCGCGTCCCATGACATTGGCGACGGTTCCAGAGCAGGATGATGATGTTTACGCAATGATTTGCCGCGCCGATACCATTGGCGTGTTTCAGATCGAAAGCCGTGCGCAGATGAGTATGCTCCCGCGACTCCGGCCCGCTTGCTTCTACGATCTGGTGATCGAAGTGGCCATCGTCCGACCGGGGCCGATTCAGGGCGACATGGTCCATCCCTACCTCAAGGCCCGCCGTTCCGGAATACAGCCGGAGTACCCCACGGAGGAGATTCGCCAGGTTTTAGCGAAAACGATGGGGGTGCCGATATTCCAAGAGCAGGCGATGCGGCTAGCCGTGGTCGCGGCAGGTTTTACACCGGGGGAGGCCGACCAATTGCGAAGAGCCATGGCGGCATGGCGGCGACCGGGGTTGATCGAGCAATTCCATACCAAGCTGTTGGAAGGGATGAAGGCTCGTGGGCTGTCCCTAGAATTTGCTGAGCGAGTCTATTCCCAGCTCAAAGGGTTTGGCGAATATGGTTTCCCTGAGTCGCATGCAGCCAGCTTTGCACTGCTGGTCTATGTATCTTGCTGGTTGAAGCATCACTATCCTGCCGTGTTTTGCGTAGCGGTCCTCAATAGTCAACCGATGGGCTTCTACGCGCCTGCACAGCTCGTCCGGGATGCACGCGAGCATGGAGTCACGGTCGTTGGCGTGGACGTGAATGCCAGCAACTGGGAGTGTACGCTTGAGCCGTTGCCGAACGGGGAGTCTCGTGAATTCCAAATTCGACTAGGGCTCTGCATGATTCGTGGGCTTGCCCAGCAAGTCGGGCAGCAAGTCGTTCAAGCCAGGCAGACGGGGGCATTTCTTGACTTGGCGGATTTCGCGCGACGGACTCGACTGGGGCGCGCCGCCGTTACTAGCTTGGCCGAAGCGGGGGGCCTGAGTACCTTGACCGGAAATCGTCGCGCCGCGTACTGGCAATCGTTGGCGCAAGAGAAATCGCCTCGCGAACTAAGCCTCTTCGAAGCCACCGGCGCAGATATCGATGACTCGATTCCCGATTCCCTGCTGGAGATGCAAGAGATTGAAGAGGTCTACGCCGACTACGAAACCACCGGTCTGTCGCTGCGAGCTCATCCCGTCTCCTTTGTGCGTGAACAGTTATCCCGGTTGCAGGTCACAACAGCGGCAGGGATGAAAGCAGTCGAAGATGGAGAGGCTATTCGCGTAGCAGGCCTAGTACTCATGCGGCAGCGTCCTAGTACCGCAAAGGGAATCACCTTCGTGACGCTCGAAGATGAAACCGGTTCAATGAACCTCGTGCTTCGTCAAGCGATTTGGGAAAGACACTATAAAATCGCCCGTCGCTCCAATGCTTGGCTGGTAAACGGTATATTGGAGAACCGTGAAGGGATCGTGCATGTTGTCGTGGGCCGCATCGACGACCTTTCCCAGCAGGTCTCCGGACTCGCTCTCCGAAGCCGCGATTTTCATTGAGTCGCTTCAGATTCCTCTGAGGCATCGAGTCCTAGGAGAATGCAATGGCTAGCAAGATTGAGTTCGATCGTCGCGCTTTCATGGCACGTGTCGGGATCTGTGGGATTGGAGCCTCGGGGCTAGGCAGCTTTGGGACTCTACCACTTCTGACTGCCGCCGAATTGGAGCTCGACCCTCTGCAGGTGCGCGCTGGCAGCGGAGTTGACCATTTGGTCACCCTGTTGGAAACGACCGACCGTGACGATTTGTTGGAAGTGGTAGCGCAGCGGATCCGAGCTGGGACGACCTATCGGGAACTACTGGCCGCGCTGCTTCTGGCCGGAGTGCGCAACGTTCAACCTCGACCATCGGTCGGATTCAAATTCCACTCGGTGCTGGTGGTGCACTCGGCGCACCTCGCGGCGGTAGGCTCTCCCATTGAAGACCGTTGGTTGCCCTTGTTTTGGGCCATCGACTACTTCAAATCGACCCAGCTCGAAGAGGCTTCGAAGACCGGTTGGCAACAGGCTCCAGTCGATGAAAGTCGGGTGCCACGCCCCAGTCAAGCCAAATCGGCTCTGATCGCTGCACTCGATAATTGGGATGTGGAAGCCGCCGATGTGGCGACGGTTGGGATGGTGCGGAGTGCCGGGGCCAATGCCATGTTCGAATTGCTGTGCCGCTATGGAGCTCGCGATTTCCGTTCCATTGGGCATAAGGCAATCTATGTCGCCAACGGATTTCGTACGCTCCAGTGCATCGGTTGGCAGTATGCAGAACCGGTCATGCGTTCCTTGGTATTTGCATTGTTGAACCACAACGGCGAACCGAATCCAGCGAATAGCGATTTAACGCCAGACCGGGATTGGCGCATTAATCTCGAACGAGAAACAACGCTCGGCGCCGCTTGGCAGGATGGCGCTCGCGAACCGGTGGCCACGCGGGAATTGGTGGAAGCGCTGCGAACAGCTAGTAGCGAAGCCGCGTCAGAGCTAGCGGTCGAGATGCTGAATCGAGGCGTAGCCCCTCAGTCGCTCTGGGATGGCATTTTGCTGGCATCCGGCGAGCTGTTGATGCAGCAGCCGGGCATCATAGGACTGCATTCTGTAACCACGGCCAATGCCATGCACTATGCCTACCGGCATGCTGCGGACGACCAGACCCGTCGTTTGTTATTACTGCAGAATTGTGCATTCTTGCCGCATTTCCGCGCGTCCGCCGGTGGGCGTGGAGAGCTCGGAACCGATTCGATCTTTAACATCGAGGTGCCGGACGATTTGAACCCGAATTCGGTAGAGCAGCTAGAAGAGATCTTTGCTGCCGTCAGCAGTCATCGAAAAGTTGCGGCTGCAAAGGTGCTGGGGTGGCTTCAGGGGGGCGGTGTGGCAGAAGATTTTGTCTCGGTGGCTCGCCGGATGACCTTTACCAAGGGACGCGATGCCCATGATTATAAATTCAGTTCTGCAGTGCTGGAGGATTACGCGGCCGTCTCGCCCGAGTATCGAAGTTTGTTTTTAGCACTGAGTGTGTTCAATTTGCGAGGTAGTGGAGATCGCGATAACCAGCTTATCGAGCGCGCCCAAACGGCATTGTCGTAGTCTCACCATCTAAGGAATCGAGATGCGCGAATACCCGTTTCCGATGGACCGCATAAGCGACTTTACCGCTTGGACCCTGCCGCTACACGGACTACTGCTGCTGTTAGCCCTGGCGCCGTTTGCACTGCTGTTTTTCCAATCACGCCGTTTGGCGAGTACCAGGGATGGCTGCCTATTGCTGGCCACCATGTTCCTGGCGCCCATTCTGCTGGTTCCAACTGCGTTTGCGATCGGTTCGCCGCAAGCGCCGTTCATCTTCGGCTACTTGGCATTCTTGGAACTCGCGTGCACCGTTACGTTGGTGGTGACCGTTTATCGGCTAACGAGGCAGAAGCAGGCGGTTCCAGTTTTCTACGTGCTGGGAACGCTGGTGGTTTTCGCATTGCTCATCGGCCTGATGCTGCCCGCGGTCCCCTCTGCTCGAGAAGCAGCCAGACGCATTAGCTGCAGCAACAATCTAAAACAGCTTGGGCTAGCAATGTGGAGTTACGAGGACGTGTACAAGGCGTTTCCGGCTGGAGCAGCGCCCACCGAAGCGGGGCATGCGATCAGCTGGCGTATTCAGTTGCTACCGTACCTGGAACAAGTCGACCTCTATGACAGCTATGATCCAGCTTCGGCCTGGGACTCGGAGCAGAACCTCACTTTAGCGGAGAGGCCGTTGTCTCCGTACAGTTGCCCCTCAAATCCGATTGCGGCAAACACCGCGGGGCATTTTTATGCTAGCTATGCCAGAATTTATGGACCGAATACGGTGATGCGGCCTAGTGAGTCAACGCGGGCGTCAGACCTGACGGCCGGTACCGCCAACACGCTTGGAATCGTCGAGGCCTGCGGCGCCTCAATTGTCTGGACCGAACCTCGCGACATGCAAATGTCGGATCGCACGCTAGGGATCAACCTTCCAGGAGACGCCCCCCATACGTCGCGAGCTATTATTTCGGCCTACCATACCGGTGGTGCCCAAGCGAATTTCATGGACGGAAGTATTCATTTCCTTTCGGAGAGGATCGACCCCCAAGTCTTGAAAGCGTTGGTGGAAGGAAGGGGTGATTCCGTATTCCAAGATCAATGAGCGGTTCGATACGGACAGGTTTTCAGCGTAGGGAGTGTACTATGGGAAACCCATCCCGTAGCTACGCTCGCGACGGTAGCTACGCTCGCCAGAGCGTGGGACACTAGCGTGTAGCAGGAAAACCACCGTCTGGCGACGGTAGCTACGGAGCTGGGCAGGAAAACCACCGTCTGGCGACGGTAGCTACGTGTGTTTTGAAGCGGCAGTTGCCTTCGTTTCAGGGTTGCGCATAGAACTTCGTACGGTAGCATCTAGGTGGGAACGGAGACTCTGGAAACTTGAATCGGGATTTGCTCAATGCGAAACATACTGGTGAACCTAGTCGGATGGTTGCTATGCTCGGTGTGTGCTGTTACCGCTGGACAGGATAATTCGGTCGAAGAGGAGGTGGCGGCAAGCCTACCCAATTTGAAAATACCAACTTTAGGTGGCAAGCAATTCTGGACCGATTACCAGTGGCGGCAGGGCTGGCGCGTGCAGCAAAATGCCCTGACCGGGCATTGGCGGCTGTTGGATTTCCAGAATTTTCGCCATGCCTGGGGGAGTCGTGAAGCATGCGATGCCGCCCTCAACGAAAAGGTCCCTACCAAGGAGATCGAGAGCCAGCATCTCGTCCTCTTATTGCATGGACTTTCGCGCTCAGCTAGTTCGATGGCCGCTATCGGGGAAGCGATCGAACGCGAAACGGATATGCAAGTCGCCTACTTTGAATACGCGAGCACACGTGCCTCTATTGCAGAGCATGCGGCAGCGCTCCGGGAAGTGGTAGCGGGACTCCCTGGAGGACTCAAGCTATCGTTCATTGGGCATAGTATGGGGAATATCATTGTTCGGCACGCCATCGGTGATTGGCAAGCAGACCAGGATCAAGCCACGCTGCGGCGCCTAAATAGCGTCGTTATGCTTGGGCCTCCCAATCAGGGGGCTTCCATCGCCCGGCAGCTATCGCGGACGGGGTTGTTTGGTTTCGTGACTGGCAGAGGAGGCATGGAGCTGGGGCCTAACTGGGAGAAGTTGGCAGAGAAGCTAGCGACTCCCCCCTGCCCTTTTGGGATCGTAGCGGGGCGGCTCCCCGATCAATGGCAGCTCAACCCGCTGGTCGATGGCGAAGGCGACTTTGTCGTTAGCGTGGAAGAGACACGGCTTGCCGGTGCAGCAGACGAATTGGAGGTTCCGCGGTTGCATTCGTTCCTCATGGATGACGAAACCGTTCAAGAAGCCACGATTCTGTTTTTGCAAACGGGCCACTTTCCCCACCCAGCTCCGTAGCTACCGTCGCCAGACGGTGGTTTCCCCCTGCACGCTGGCTTCCCACGCTCTGGCGAGCGTAGCTACGGGGCGGTGGTTTTCCCACCTGAGGTCTAGGGGCGAGGTTTCTTAGAGGAGCGAGACTTCTTGGGTTGTGCTTTCGGATCCTGTTCGCTGCTAGGAAGCCCTTGGGAGGCCGCTTCGGCGGGAGCTTCCGTAGTCGCAGCAGCATCCTCCGCAGGCACTTCCTCTGGCGAACTCTCTGTGGCGTGGGGAGCGGAAGTTGCGGGAGGCGTAGGGACGCCATTTGCGGGACGCGTTCGACGCTGGCCCTCCGGTGTTTCTGGAGCCAGGACAAAATAGAACACTGGCGTTAGGAAGATTCCGAAGAACGTCACCCCTAGCATGCCCGAGAATACTGCCACGCCAAGGGTGGTACGCATCTCGGCACCGGCTCCCTGAGCCAGTGCCAATGGAACGACGCCAAGGATAAACGCAAGCGATGTCATGATGATGGGACGCAAACGCAAGCGGCAGGCCTCAATCGTTGCGTCGAACTTTGTCATTCCTGCCGTTTGTTGTTCTTTGGCAAATTCCACGATGAGAATTGCGTTCTTGCTAGCTAGTCCTACGAGAACGACGAAGCCGATTTGCACAAAGATATTGATATCCATGCCGGCATAAGCCACTCCGATCACCGAGCACAATAGGCACATCGGGACGACGAGAATCACAGCAAAGGGAAGTCGCAAGCTCTCGTACTGGGCTGCCAGGACCAGGAAGACCAAAACTACGGCCAAGCCGAAGACTACCAACGCGGTATTGCCGGCGCGAATTTGCAGGAAGGTTAACTCGGTCCATTCGCTATCGAATCCAAATGGCATATTCTCAGCCAGCACCCCTTCGACGGCCTTGATGGAGTCACCGGAGCTCACCCCTGGCATCGCCATCCCGTTGATGGCTGTTGCCGAAAATCCGTTGTACCGCATGACTGCGGCCGGCCCAGTCGTATCCTCGACGGTTGCCAGGGCTCCCAGCGGGATCATCTGCCCAGCATTGTTCCGTACGTAGAGCTGCGAGACCTGGTCGGCAGTCAAGCGAAACTCAGGATCGGCCTGCAGGTTGACTTGCCACGTTCGTCCGAAAGCATTGAAATCATTGACATAGTACCCACCAAGATACGTTTGCAGGGCAGTGAAGACCTGGCTGAGTGGCACGTTCATGGTTTTGCATTTTTCGCGATCGACATCGACGAACATCTGAGGAGTGTTCGCGCGAAAACCGCTTTGCATCCCCAAAATGACAGGTTCTTGGGAGCCGAGTTGCGACAATGCGTTGGTGGTTTTTTCAAGCTCGGTGAGTCCCAATTGCCCGACGTCGCGGATAATGATTTTGAAGCCACCTCCGCTGCCAAGACCGTCGACCGGAGGAGGTCCGAAAACGGAAACTCTGGCATCGAGGATCTCTGCTGCAACGGATTGTCGGAACTTATTGGCAATCGAATCTGAATAGAGTGCATCTGACTCTCGATCATGAAACGGATCAAGAATCACGAAGATGGATGCGAAATTTGAGCCCACCGCGTTCTGCACGAACGATTGGCCGATAATCCCCAGCGAATGATCGACTCCCGCGAATGCTTCGGTGGCTAGCGCCTCGTGGGCTGCATCATCCTGACCATGTTCTGAGGAGGACTTCGTCAGTGACTTGGCTAGATAGCGACTGTCTCCACTCCGCTCGCCCAGTAGGATTTTGTTCAACTTTTCAACGACGGCTGAGGTTCGCTCCAGTGAGGCGGAGTCGGGGAGTTGGATATCGACCAGTAAGTACCCCTTGTCCTGTGCTGGCACGAAGCCGGTAGGGACGCTGGTCATGGCTTTAAACGTACCCCACAGCAGCCCCGCGTAGACGAGCAATACAATCAGGGAAAGCCGAATGAGCCAGCCAGCAACCTGTGCGTAGAGGCCGGACACCGCACCGAAAAACTGGTTAAATAGTTTGAAAAACCAGCCGAAAACAAAGTGGAGTACGACCGACAAGGGATCGCGCTGATCGGCCTTGGGACGCAGCAGTACGGCGCTCAATGCGGGACTCAAGGTGAGTGAATTCAAGGCACTGAAGAAGGTGGACACTGCGATGGTGGCCGCAAATTGTGCGAAGAACTGACCGGTAATGCCCGTAATGAATAAGCAGGGGATGAACACGCACATCAGTACGAGCGAAATTGCGATAATGGGCGTCGTGACTTCTCGCATCGCCTCCTCGGCCGCCTCGACCGGTCCAAGTCCATGCTCTAATTTGTGCTCGATGGCTTCGACCACCACGATGGCGTCATCCACGACGATCCCAATCGCCAGCACTAAACCGAACAAAGAGAGATTGTTGAGGCTAAAGCCGATGCCGGCCATTACGGCAAAGGTGCCGATGATCGCCACCGGTACGGCCAGCAACGGAATGATCGCGGCTCGCCACGACTGGAGGAAAATGAGCACCACGATTGCTACGAGAATGATTGCATCACGCAGAGCGTTAAAGACCTCGTGAATCGATTCTCCGATGAACGGGGTCGTGTCGTAGCTGATGGAGTACTCAACATCTTGCGGGAAGACCTCTTTGAGTTCCTCCATTTTTGCGCGAACCGCATTGGCTGTATCCAAGGCGTTGGAGCCCGGCAGCTGGTAGATCATTAGACCAGCAGAGGGAATGCCATCGAGTACGCATTGGGTGTCCTGAAAGGCAGCTCCGAAATCGATTCCACCAAAGGTATCACCCGACTCCGAGGTGCGTTGTTCCGTCACGACATCGTAGAGTTTGACAATTTGGCCGTTGCTGCCTGTTTTGATGACGATGTCTGAGAACTCTTCGGCCGTCTCGAGTCGTCCGAGCGTTTTCAGCGTGTATTGGAAGTCTTCGCCATTGGGGACAGGTGGGCGGCCTAGAGATCCTGCAGCCACTTGGACATTCTGCTCTTGGAGAGCGGCGATGACGTCTCCAGCGGTTAATTCGAGAGCCGCCATCCGATTGGGATCCAGCCAGACGCGCATGCTGTAATCGCGTTGGCCGATGATATTGATGTTGCCGACACCAAGGATTCGGGCCAGTTCATCCTTAATGCGAATGGTGGCAAAATTACTTAAGTAGAGCTGGTCTCGGGATTGTTCGGGCGAGAACAGGTTGATGGCCAGCAGCGCGCTGGGAGAGCTCTTAACGACCGAAACACCGATGCTCTTCACTTCGGCGGGCAAAGTGGGCGTGGCCAAATTCACGCGGTTTTGAACCATCACCTGCGCCATGTCGAGATTGGTTCCCACATCGAACGTGACGGTTAGCGAGTACCCGCCATCGTTGGTGGACTGGCTCGACATGTACAACATGTTCTCGACGCCGGTCACTTGCTGTTCAATCGGGGCGGCGACGGTCTCCGCCACCACCTCGCTGCTAGCCCCCGGATATTTGGCGGTCACCAACACCGAAGGAGGCGTGATTTCGGGATACTGAGCGATCGGCAGTGTCCAAACGAAGATCGAACCTGCCAGTACGATGAGTACCGAAATGACACAGGCGAAGATGGGACGCTTAATGAAGAATAAGGAGATCACGTGTGGGTGCTTTGTTGTTTGTTCAAAGTAGATGGGAGTGCCAATCCCAAGTCACAGGCAACTTCATTCGCTCTTCAGTGGTTGCGGATCCACCTTCACGCCAGGGCGGATCAGCTGCAGGCCAGCGACTACAACCGACTCGTTGGCTTCGATTCCCGACTTCACCACTCGCATCCGATCTTTTCGATCGCCGAGTTTGACCGTGCGACTCTCGACGACGTTTTCTTTGTTAACGACGAAGACAAACTTGGTTGCTTGGTCGGTACCAATGGCGGTATCGGGAACGAGCACTGCGTTGTATTGGCCCGATACGGGGACGCGCAGACGCACGAACATACCTGCCGTGAGTAGGCCTGACTCATTGGGGAAGAGCCCGCGAATTTGAGAAGTCCCGGTTTGCTGATTGACTTGGATTTCAGCGTATTCAAGGATACCGGCGTGCGGGAATCCCACCTCGTCTTGCAATTGAAGATCACACTGAATCTTGAGCTCTTCGAGTTTGTCAGCTTCTTTAAACGCGTCGCCTGCAACTTCTCTTTGACGACGCATAAACCGGAGCCGGACATTTTCGTCAACGTTTGCTACCGCTTTAATTGGTCGATCGCTGACCACTTCGGTCAGGACCGTTCCGCCACCGAGGCCACCATGCACGTAATTGCCAACGTCGAGCAGGGCGCGATCCACGCGCCCGGTGATGGGGGAAGTGATTTGGGTGTAGTCGACATCTAGCTTTGTCCGAGCTGCGTCGGCTTGAGCCGCCGCTAAGGAGGCTCGAGCTTCAGCAACTGCGGCTTGATTCTGCTCGAACTCTTCCTGTGAAATAGCATCCGTCTCAACCAATTTCTGGGATCTCGCAAATGTTTTCTCGGTTACTCCGACCTTTGATTCCCAAACATTGACCTGAGCGATCGACTGATTGTAAATCGCCTGATACTCATCAGGTTCGATCGAGAACAGCAGGTCACCAGCGTTGACCAGTTGCCCATCTTCGAAATGCGTCTTGAGCAAGAAGCCGGAGACGCGAGCCTGAATCTGCACGCTCTGGTCGGCAACGGTTCGACCGACCAATTCGATATTGTCGACAACCTTTTCCTCCACCGCTGAAAAAACGGTGACTTTCTGCGGCGGTTTTTCCTTGCGTGCTTGCGCATCGTTGCCCTCGCGGGTCGCACAGCCCACGGCTAGCAGCGTCGCGATGCAAAGTAAAAAACGAGGGGTCGTCATTGGATTCACCTTATTGGTCTTCAGGCTGAGATCACGCCGTTTCAGAGAGTTATACGCACTCACTGAGCGAGCCAGGAACACTTTGGCACCGAGCTCACCTTCTGCTCAGCATCGGTTGTCTTGCGCAGGACAGTCTGGTGGGCCCCGCGGTGCGCCGCGTGGGACTGTCGGCGACCGAAGTATACTACACTTTGAACGAGCTGCGGCTTGCTACCAACGCAAAAACGCGTCGATTAGAAATCGACGCGTTGATGAAGTTTTTGATGGCCGCTCGGGGCTCCACTGCAGCTTGCAGAGTACTCGATCGCTAGCCGCCCGTGACAAACTGAGGCACTTGCCGCTGGCGAACTCGCTTATCCGATCGCTCTAAAACACGTCCAGGATGAAATGGTGCCCGGAGTGGTAGCGACGCGAACTCGGGTAGTAGTTGTGCCACTGCTTGTTGTAGACGGGGATCTGCATCTCTTGAGGGTAGCGGTGGTACATATCATCGCTACTGCGGTAGTATTCGCTTCCCTTGAAGTTCTGGGGATAGAATACATAGGGATAATGGAGAAATCGCGAGCTGTCGCGACTGTTGCTGTTGGCTCCCCAGGTTTGTCCGTAGGCCATGGCATGTGGGGGTTGCATGTACCCAGCTCCAGCACTCGCAGCTGCGTAGTTCTGACCGTAAGAGGCCAGTTCTACGCTTTGGCCACTCTGGCCGGAATTGGCAGTTTGAGCTGAGGCGGTTGCTCCCAGGGCACAAACACCAGCCAGTGCTAGCGAAACAGTTACTTTACGGAACATTTTTATTACCCTCACGGCAAACGGTCGTCACATTTAATGAGTTAGGATCGTGCGGTAAGATAGTTTGGCGGAGGAGGCAATCGAGTACCTTCCATCGCTAAGCTGTCATCGCAGGCCTTAAACGAGAGCCGCGTGCCTTTGCTCCAACAGCCCCGTGGTACTCCAGATCGGCAATCGGCAAAGGACGAGTTGAAGGAATATTCGCTGCATCCAGCATTACGCATCGAACACCACAATGCGCAAACTTTACGGCCTATTCCGGCATTTTGCCGAGGGCAATTTCCTCTTCCCATTGGTCCATCAGCGGCCAGTCGATCGCGCATGTTCCAAAATCGGCCATATGCAGGTAGGACTGAAGCCGAGCGATGGTCTTATCGAGCATCGCGTCGTCTTTGCGGAAAATAGGACCGTGGCTCGGTAGGAGCCACTTTACATCGGAGTTCCGGATGCGTTGCAGCGAACGGATGAATGCGGGAATGTCACTGCCATGATGGGCGTCGATAGCCCCTACGCAGCCGTCGCGGTAGATATTGTCACCGCTAAACAGAAGCTCCCCCATGCGAAATGCCAGCTGGCTATCTGCATGGCCGGGGGTAGACCAAACCTCCAATTGGATTTTTCCCACTTCGATGATCGAGCCTTCATCGATGATGTGTTCGGTCTCGACAATCGGCATTTCCAAGTGGATGTTCTGGGCTTCGATCTCCGCAAAAGTTCGCAAGGTGTCCCCGGTGGAAAGCAGCTTCGCCGCTTTGGGATGCGCGCTCACCGTCGTTTTCAACAGCTGTTTGGCGAGTGCTAGCCCCTGTCCGTGGTCCACATCGGCATGGGTGGCGATCAAGGTTTTGCATTTGGAGAGTGGGAAGTCAAGCTCGCGCACCAACTCAACGATTTCCTCCACGGATTCTTCATAGCCAATGTCGATCAATACCCATTCTTCACCATCATGAACCAAGTAAACATTACAGCCGATAACGTGTCCGGCTTGGAAATTCAGTTCAATGACGTTCGGGAAGATTGCCTTGCGCTCAAGCATGAACTCGGTTCTACCTTACAGATCTCGTAAAATCGGGGGCCTCTTTTCTTCCCGCGTTTTTAAGCCTGGAAGGGCGTCGATGCAACATGCTGCTGGACGCCAGAGATGGGACGGATTGTAGGGCTATTGAGTCGGATTGACAAACCGTGACAATCTAAACCCAAGCTATCCGTTGACGGTGAGGCTGGCGGCAAAGAATAGTCGCTTTCCTGCCCATCCCACAAAACTCGGATTTGCAGCGGAAAATCCAAGGGAAGGGGAGGATCCGCCGCTGGTCGACTGCCCAGCACCGTCGCCGCCACGCAAAGGCTTGTTGATGGAGCCAGGCCTCATTGTTGTTCATGGGCCTCGTGAAAACACTGGTTGTTCCTGCGCAGCATTAGCGTGGCCGCCCTTTTTACGAGGCACTGGAAACCCATCAGGCCAGCGGGGGGCGGCCACCGCTCAATCGACCAGCCGATTGCCTTGAGTTGCCCAAACTCCTTCCTTCCCAAATCCTTTCACTCTGGATGAAGCGAACTAACTATGCATCCCGATGCTCAGCCCGATACCAACGCCGCGCGCGTACCCCCCGCTTCAGCCCCAGGCAATCCTCAGGCGCGAGGCATCCGCCGTCAATTGTTGCTGTCTTGGATCCTGATGTTCGCCTTGGCCAGCATGCTGCTTTGGCCGAGCATGAAGTACTGGTTGGGGATAGGGGTGCGGGGAGAGCCTCGCACGGTAACCCCTCGAGGCGCCTTGGCCGATTTTGAGCAGGCAACGGTCCGTATTTTTCGCCAATCCAGTCCGTCGGTCGTGTTTATTACCACCAGCAGCCAATATGCCAACCGCTGGACACGACGGATTCAGGAGGTGGAATCGGGGACGGGGAGTGGTTTTGTCTGGGACAAAAGTGGCCATATCGTGACGAATTTTCACGTTATTGAAGGCGCTTCGGCCGCCCGGGTCATCTTCTCGGACCAATCGACCTACACGGCAGACCTCGTCGGTGCTTCTCCTGACAATGACTTGGCAGTCTTGCGCATTAAAGCCCCTGAGAGCTTGTTGCACCCGGTTCTGATCGGTGAAAGCAACAGCTTAGAAGTTGGGCAGAGCGTGTTTGCCATTGGCAACCCCTTCGGCCTCCAGCAAACATTGACAACCGGCATCGTGTCGGCCAAGAGTCGGTCGATCCAATCCCCATCGCGCCGCGTGATCGAGGATGTGATCCAGATCGATGCTGCCATCAATCCTGGGAATTCAGGTGGCCCGTTGCTGGATAGCGCAGGCCGTCTGATCGGTGTGAATACTGCCATTTACAGCCCTTCAGGCACTTCGACCGGCGTCGGATTCTCAATTCCAGTGGACGCAGTCAATCGAGTGATTCCTCAGATCATCCAATTTGGCCAGTACGCGCCACCCCGGATTGGATTCAAGATCAATGATGAGCTGAGTCGCGCTCTGACGCGTCAGTTTGGCATTGAAGGGGTGATCGTTACCACGGTCGATCCCCAGGGGCCCGCTGGCCTCGCGGGGCTGCAACCTACGCAACTCTTAGCGGATGGTCGTGCCCGCTTGGGCGACATCGTGCTGGAAGTGGATGGGCGTACGGTGCGTTCCGAAGACGATTTGCAGAACATTCTCCAACGCCATACCGCTGGTGAACGCATCGAGGTCGTCATCCTGCGCAACGACGCAAGGGTGACCCTGGAACTGCAATTGAAGTGATTAAAGGGGCGAAAGCTTGGATGATGCTGTGACTGGCAAGCACCAACGATGGGTGGAGTGAGTGATGTGCACGGCCCGGGGGGCCAGGCTACGGTGGGGTGGCAGTGATGTGCACGGCCCGGGGGGGCCAGGCTACGGTGGAGTGGCAGTGATAAGCTCGGTTCGAGGGGGCTGGGCTACGATGGGGTGGGAGTGGCTAATGCGGCCCGGGGGCTACGCCACGTTGGGGCTCTGTTATCCGCTTACGTCACTCGATTGGTCCTTCACTCGAATCGTCCTTTCCAACGCGGCTCGAAAGAATCTCTGAAAATCGATCTTTACGCCATTCGGGGATGTCTGCACAATACGCACCGATCAGTCGACACCGGTGGTACGTCGATTCCTTAAGCGTCTCAGGATGAGACATTACATTGGGGTCCTAGTTGCCTCAACCAAAAAACACAAAGCAAGGAGTGCTAAAGTGCGTGTTTGGAGCTTAATTGCAGCAACCATTCTGAGTCTCGGTACATTTTCCAGCCAAGTCATGGCGCAAGCAGAGGGAGCCGCCGGTGCAACTGCTGGTGCTGCTGCACCCAAGGTCATTGTGGCGGTAGTCGACATTGGCCACATCCTGAAGAACCATCCCACGATGAAGGGGCAGATGGAAGCGATTCAAGCTTCGATGACTGCTGCTGATGAAGAGATGGGGCAACGTCGCGATGCGATTCTGAAGGAAATGAATCAACTCCGCGAACAATACACCGAAGGTTCTCCAGAATACGAAGCTGCCGAAAAGAAGATCGCTGAAAAGGATACCGAATTTCGGCTCAGCTTGATCAAGAAGAAGAAGGAGTTTGACGAAGCTCAGGCTCAAGTCATCTACAACGTCTACACGCAGATCAATGGTCTTTTGAAAATGGCCAGCGATCACTACGGAACTCAACTTGTCATACGAGTCTCCCGCGAGAAGATGGATCCCAAGAAGCCAGAGACGATTCAGATGGTGATGGGACAAGATGTCCTGTACTACAGCCCGAATGTCGATTGGACCGAATGGGTTTTGGGACAACTGGCTCAAACGGCAAGTCGCCCTGCTGCCGCCGCGCAGCGCTAGTCGTTGTAGGCCGCAACAATAGGAGCGGCAGCCGAGCGTGTCACGAGTTCAGCAACTCGTGACCTCTCGACTCGCAACGTTGACGCCTCAATCGCTGGGGTGCCCAACTGATGCAGCAAACCACAAGCGATCCATTCTGGCTTATCCCTGAAAAGGGGTGATTTCCGTCCGGTTAGTAGCTCACAGACAGGGAAGTCATGCGAGCGTTGAATACTCAACACACAATTAATGCACCCTGCTCGATAAGCGGGCGAGGTTACTGGACCGGCAAGCCGATCACGTTGTGCTTTCTGCCCGCTGAAGCGGAGGAGGGAATTACCTTTCTGCGCAGCGACCAGCCTCACACGCAGGCGGTTCAGGCGGTCTCCGAGCACGCTGCAGGGCTTTCGATGCGCACGCAAATTGGAAGCGAGTCGCTCAAGTTCGATATGGTCGAGCACGTGATGGCTGCCCTGCATGGGATGGGCGTCGATAACGTTCGAGTCGTCGCCGACTCGGAGGAGATGCCTGGCATGGATGGCAGTAGTTTTCATCTAGCTCTGAAGCTTCAAGGTGTTGGACTGCGCCCCCAGTCCGCGACTCGCCAATACTTCCGCATCAATACTCCACTCCGCGTTGGAGATGACCAGCGCTGGATCTTGGCTGAGCCGCTTGATGCGGACGGGTTGGAAGTGGAATACCAACTAGACTATGGACCCGACTCCCCGATCGGCCAAGCCTCTTTTCGCACTCGACTTACCCCTGAAATCTTCCTCCGCGAACTCGCCCCTGCTCGCACGTTTATTACCGAAGCCGAAGCTCAGTACCTGCAGTCACAGGGGCTAGCGCCTCATGCAACGCACCAAGACCTACTGGTTTTCGGAGCACATGGTCCAATCGACAACCGCCTGCGATTCCAAGATGAATGTGCGCGACATAAGGCACTCGACTTGGTAGGTGACCTAGCGTTGGCTGGCGTCCATCTGCTAGGACGTATCACAGCTTGCAAAAGCGGCCATCAGCTCAATGCCGAAATGACGCGTTTGCTGCGTCGAAACTACCTGGAGCAACATGCGAGAGAGTCTCACTCGTCTTCCAAGCGAGTTGCAGCATGAACCACCAGTGTCGATCCCCAAGAACAACTCGTAACGTCCTACGGTTAATCCACAAGACAACAACCCTTCCCCAAACCATCATTCTTGAAAGCTGGTTTGTATGGCAACAATTATAGCCCATACCGCCGTAGTCGACCCCCGCGCGGAATTAGACGACGAAGTTCGTGTCGGTCACCATTGCGTGATTGGTCCTAACGTCAAAGTAGGACGAGGTACGCGCCTTGAAAACAACGTGACCTTGACTGGCAATTCAATTCTTGGTCGCAATAATCATCTCTTTCCTGGAGTGGTGATTGGCGCGGAACCGCAAGACCTCAGCTATCAAGGGTCACCTACGCAAGTGATTATTGGTGACGGGAATGTGTTTCGCGAATCGGTGACGATCAATCGAGCGACTGAAAAAGAGGATGGTATCACGGCCGTCGGTAGCAATTGCTACATGATGACCTGCAGCCATGTGGCCCACGATTGCAAAGTCGAAGATCGTGTCATCATGGCAAATAACGTCATGCTGGGCGGACATGTGCACGTGGCTCACGATGCGACCTTGTCAGGTGGCTGTGCCGTGCATCATTTCGCCTCCATCGGTTGCTACAGCTTTGTGAGCGGCTTGAGTCGAGTGCTGCATGACGTGCCTCCTTACATGTTGGTGGAAGGCTTTCCTGCGCGTCCTCGCACGGTCAATGTCGTCGCCCTCAAACGCAAAAACTTTTCGAACGAAGCCATCAAGGCTCTGATGGAGGCGTATCGCTTGCTCTACCGGTCCCGCGTTGGTATGGAACATGCCCGCGATATTCTCTCGGGAGGCAAGCCGATGTTGCCTGAGTTGCAAGTCCTGTTTGATTTTATCGAAGATTCTCAAGGCGGTCGCCACGGACGTGGACGCGATCGGAGGAAGGCAGCGTGAGTGCTTTGCGTTTAGCAATCATTGGTGGCGGACACCTGGGGCGAATTCACGCCAAGCTGGCGCATGCCGGCGAGTCCTTTGAGGTCGTGGCCGTTGCCGATCCCAGTCCGGCCTCGCGGCAATTGGTCACAGACAATCTCCAGCTGCCTACCGTCGCAGATTACCGCGAGTTGCTGGGGCAGATCGACGCTGCAATTATCGCCGCGCCTACGGTCTCCCATTACGACATTACCAGCAGCTTGCTGCGTGGTGGAGTTCACTGCTTGGTTGAGAAACCGCTCACGACCTCTGCGGAGGAAGCTCAACGATTGGTGCAGCTCGCCCGACGCTATAATCGCGTGCTCCAGACTGGGCACGTGGAACGATTCAACCCTACATGGACGACTGCTCAGCCCCATTTGGGAGCTCCCAAGTTTGTCGAAGCGGTGCGAGCCGGCGCCTACAGTGGTCGCAGTACCGACATCGGCGTCGTGATGGACCTGATGATTCATGACCTGGACCTGATCCTCTCCCTCGATTCCTCTCCCGTGGAACGAATTTCAGCGAGTGGAATGTCGCTCCTGGGAACCCATGAGGATCTCGCCGAGACTCGGCTGGAGTTTGCCAGTGGATGTATCGCTACCCTGCGAGCCTCGCGTTTAGCGACGTCTCCCACGCGGCGCATGCAGCTCTACACGACCCGCGGTTTCGCCGACATTGATTTTTCGGCTGACAGCGTTCAGATCGTCAAGCCGACCATGGATGTTTTGGCCCGCACCGTCGCCCTAGACGACTTGCCAGCTTCCGAGCGGATGCAGGCCAAAGAACGCATTTTCCAAGACTTCCTCGAGCCTCAGACGCTGGAAGCACCGGGTAGAAATGCCATTTTGGACGAACAAAACGATTTTGCCATCAGTGTCAAAACTGGGACCGCCCCTGTGGTTACGGGGGAGGACGGAGCTCGGGCTGTTGACTTGGCCAATCGCATCGTCTCGACGATCTCCCAGCATGGGTGGGATGGTCTGGACAGCAAGCCTTGGCGAGTTGGCCCCTTGGCCACGGCCGAGCCTCGGATTTTGCCACATCCGGCAGTCGTACGAGATGCTCCGCAGGAAACTCGCCGCCGAGCCGCCTAAAAACACGCCGCCTAGCATCGTGTTTCCTGCACTAGCAGGGGGACAATTGCTTGGCTCGGCTTCCCGTTGCGAAGCCAGCACCGTCGGCTGGTACATCGATCGACCTGTTCAAGCCTAAACCCACCACAATGTAACTGTGTTGCACTATACGAAATTAAGGGAAGTGATTATCATTTTGGTCTCGTAGAGGAGTTGGATAAACCTCCGCTCCTATCCGTGAAGCATTCGCAAGAATACTGGATCTAGCGTCTCTTAGTAGGCCACGGATCGTTCGAACACTTGCTGACCCCCAGTATAGCCATTTTTGGTTGCACTAGTGTGACTGGATTTCTTGGCTGACAGGAAATGGCGGTCAGGCATTGTTCGAGTGATCGAAGATTCAGTAGGAAACTGGAGGGTAAGCGAATGGCTAGCGGCTTCATTGGAAATGAAGTGCCCCGTAAGGGGTTGCGGGTTCGAGTCCCGTGCCCTCCGCTCGAGAGCTGCTGGTAGCCAAGCTACCGCAGCCGAATTCAGGATGCCGCAGTTCTTGCAGATGCAGGAATTGCGGCATTTTTCGTTTGGGGGAATCGCATATTTGTCACATCCCTAGCACTCTCGCCTGCCGAACGATTTTCGCCGTAAGCAAATGGGGCGCTAGATATACGGTAGGGCGACCCCAATGCTAGCTCTCCAAAAGGTGCCATCCATCTTTGCCACTCCATTGCTAGCTAAATCTGAAAGATGGGTGGCACCTTTCGGTATTTTGGAGTGCTGCGACTTGTCGTAGCTATCTTGCCCGGCGGCCGGTAGAGTCCGCCCGCATCTAAAGCTGCCCCAAACGTGCAGTCCGCCTCTGGAGGTCCAATGCTAGTTGAAGGCACTAGATGGCTGGCACCTATTGCACTCTCGTCAGCCGAACGAACCTCGCAGTAGGTGGTCTTGCTCTAGCTGCAATAGGGGGGGGGGGCAGTTCCGATGCAAGATTTCTTCCCCAAAGGTGCCATCCACCTTTTGCCGCCCCAATGCTATCTAAATCTGATCGATGGGTGGCACCTATTGAATATGGGTGGCACCTATTGACACATTGCAACGCTCTAGAGGTGGAGGGGGCTTAAAGGTGGGGGAAACTACCCAGCTTCGCACCTTTTACTTGCTCTCGGGGCAGTTCGCCGCTATATTGGTGGGGCATCCATGCCTCTTAGGACGTTGTTATTGCCCAGAGGGTGGTTTGGTAGTTTGCGGGATGAAGTTCTCCTTAACTTGTCCCGTGAGGTTACGCCCGTAAAGATCTAGAGATGGAAAATTTGTAGCTATGAAATGTAGGATTTGCCTCCGCAATAATGCCCCGTCGACGGTATTGCGATCGACTGGACGTCATTTAGTTCAAGCTGGTCTTGTCCTTGTCGCTGTATTATTTCTGTCAGCGGCAGCGCACGCTGGAGTAATGATTGATTTCGAAACACGGCCGGATGGTTCTACGATCGGGCCTGACAATTCGGAGCTGGGACTCAATGAGGCCTACACATTTGATAGTGGACTCGAAGTTACTTTTGGTTTCGATACCAGCGTAACTAATAGTCAAAGAAACAACTTCACGAATGACTCTGTGTTCAGCGCTGATGAAGCAGCGAAGTTTGAGCTGAGTGGTGGTTCCGACAATGGAAACGGATTTCTGTCCAGCACGGCTAGTGGTCAGCATGATACCGGAAGAGACGCGACGGCTCAGGAGCAGTTGGGAGACTACTTTCTTAGACAGGGAGGAGGCATTGAGAATCCGAAGGGAACAGCGTTTGTCATTGATTACAACCAAGGCGTCTTAGCATTGAGCGGTGAAATTTGGGATATTGATTCAACCCAAAAAAACAACAATCAGAAGTACGAGAGTTGGCGAGTCGTTGCTTATGGAGAGGACGATTCGTATGTTGCTCACGTTGACAGCCCTAAGGGGATACATCACAGCAAGAACGGTTCACTCGATAGCCTGCCCTGGGTGTTTTCCGTCGAAAGTAGTGCGAAATTAATCCACCAAGTCGTGATCCTGTACACTGGTTCCGCTACATCTGTCGGACTTGCCTTCAATAATTTCAATCCAACTCAAGCAGCACCACCTGTGGCTCCTGAGCCCTCTTCGTTAATGGTGTTTGGTATGGGGGCGTTGTCTTGCATTCGCTTCCGGCGCC
Source organism: Aureliella helgolandensis (assembly GCF_007752135.1). Lineage (GTDB taxonomy): Bacteria > Planctomycetota > Planctomycetia > Pirellulales > Pirellulaceae > Aureliella > Aureliella helgolandensis. The sequence continues at coordinate 862,118 of NZ_CP036298.1, forward strand.
GCTAAGCGAGCTGTTCTGAGGGACGGTCTGCGGCTCCTGATCGCTGCGGCCGTCGTCTTCTCAAATGCTTGAGCTGCGACATGTTGAGCTTATTGCACTATCGCGAGCTAGTAGGAAACCGAATCTTCGAAAACCCTGTTGGATGGCCCTGCCCGGCCAGCCAAGCAGGGTTTTCTGTTGCCCACGTAACATTTTACTGCGTAGGGAAGATCGCTGCTCGAACGCGAGCTGGCTCTTCTGGGGGCCATGTGGAGTGCTGCGACTTGTCGTAGCTTTCTTACCCGGCGGCCTAGTAATTGTGCCCGCAGCTATTGTCGCTCGGAGCTGTAGCTGCCCCACGTCTGTAGGGCTTGCTGCTATTCGAGCTGGACGGGATTGGCATTGGGCTGCACTTGAAACACCAGCTCGGTGGTCTACGTGCACCGCTTCTGGGCAGCCCAACATAGCGATGACAAGTCATCGCACTCCACATTGTGGTGGCCCCCTGTTGGGGCCATGTGGAGTGCTGCGACTTGTCGTAGCTTTCTTGCCCGGCTCCTGGTGAGTGTGCCCGCAGCTATTGTCGCTCGGAGCTGTAGCTGCCCCGCGTCTGTAGGGCTTGCTGCTATTCGAGTTGGGTTAGGCTTTCGTTCCGATGAGTAGGCTGCCGTGGGCGGGGACTTGGGCTATGTGGGCTTCTGCGAGCAAGCCGGCTGATCGCATCATCGATTGGTATTCGTCCAAACGGAAGCAACGTCCCTCGCAGATGGAGAATAGCATGGCTGAGTAGGCGGCGACGGGACGGGGGCCGGTGGAAACCGGGGGAGAGCCGGGGGGAACTGAGTTCAGAAACGCGTCCAAAATAATGGCACGTCCGTTGTTGGAAAGTTGCCGTGCGTAGTGCTGGACCAATCTCTCAGCATCGGACGCATTGTAATCGTGCAGTATATTGGCCAAAAGAACGGTATCGAACGCTCTGGATGCTGTGAAAGTGTGAATGTCGCCATAGACGAATTCGACCCGTTCGCTCAGCCCTGCCGCTTGAGCATATTCTTGGGCTACCGCCAGCGGTGGCTGACGATCGACGATAGTCGCCGACAGCTGAGGGTGTTTTTCAAGTAAGGCTAAGGTGTACAGGCCGTGCCCCCCACCGATGTCGAGCAGGTGAGTGGCGGTCGATAGGTCGAGCTCTTGAGCTACAAACGGCGCAACGTTCCGGGCTCGGGCTGCCATGGCTCGCGTGAGTGCATCGGACGTTTCAGGATCGTCCAAGGCGGATGGCCCACCTTCTTCGTGAAAGACGAATGAGATGTCGCCAGCCGGTGCATCGTGCTTTAGGCAGGCGATCATGTTCTGCGCGTCCGCGCCGAAGGCCCCCAAGCCGATGTAGCCGCGCAGGTTGAACTTTGACTTGGGCGACAATTTTTCACGCCCCAGTTCTGTCAAATCGATTTGCTGGTGACTATCGACATCGAGCAGTCCCATGGAACGCAGGCCCGTTAGCAATACATTGGCGGAGCGTTCTGGCAACTGCAGGTGTTGGCGCAGTGCTTCATAGGCGAGTGGACCGTCGTCGAGGGCTTGTCCCACGTCGAAGGCTGTCGTTCCGGCTACCAGCAGCAGCGATAGCTTGTCGGCCCGCAGATCGTCCAGGATTTGCGTGGGGTCCAACTCGGGGGATTCAAAGTGCATGCTGCTGGCCTAGTGTTGGTTCAGAGTGTTGGCTGTGTCGACGCGAGGGAAGCGATTCTAAGGGCTCACTCGCTAGCTGAGTAGCCAGCTCTTTAGCGGCAACTGCGACGTCGAAGGCGCGGCCAAAGCAATGCCTGCGTTGCACCCAACCTTTTTGCGACGTCAACTCTGCTTGATCTGGTAGCGTTCGAGGTAGCCAAAGTTCGGGAACTTCCCGTCCTTGCGTCCCGGTTGCCCCTGCATGCCGGCCAGATAGAGCACATCACCGGCCGGGCTGAACAGGGCGGTGGTGATTCGCATGCCGGTCTTGGCTTGACCGACAAGTTGTCCGTCTTCTTGGCTGAAGATGCCGGTGTTCCAATTGCCACCTCTGAGGCGACCAGCCATCGCAAAATACTCGCCGCTAGGATGCCAAGCGAGAGTTTCCATCAGGCCCTCACCAGCTTGGTCGGACACCGTCTCTTGCAGCTTTTCAACGGGAGACTTCTGCCATGCAAAGCGTTGCCACAATTGCTTACCGTTGCCAGCCATGGGATCTCGCATGTCTCCCATGCCAGCTGCGTAGAGCGATTGGCTATCGGGAGCGAAGGCGACTGCGAAGATTCCTCCAATGTAGCAATGGCTCTTGATGATGCCCCAGCTCGTGAAGGAAGGCGTTCGCCACTCGGCGAGGCACTCGCCGCTAGTTACGTCCCAGACCGCTAGATCACCCATGAGATTTCCGGCAGCCAAATATTGGCCGGTTGGATCGAAGGCAACGCATTGCACCGAAGGAAGCATGGTGAATTCGTGTTGCGTTTCACCGCTGTGGGCATCGACGACTCTTATTGTTGGTTCGGAACTCTCGAGCGGCGAGTAATCCTCAGCGCCGGTTAAGTATTGACCTGTTACCGATGCAAGTCTGCGCCGATCGGGGGAGCAGGCCATCTGCCATGACCAGAAGGAGTGAAGGTTTCGATCGAGTCGCGGCGCAACCAGTTTTGCAGACTCAGAAGCCGCAGTTGATTCAGCAGGCTTGGACCGGAGGGCCCGAATCTGGAGTTGTCCATCGAAGCCGGTGGAGGCGACTTCGGCATCTTGCTCCAGCAGGGCGACACTGGAGACGTAGCTCGCATGTTGTCCGATGCACTCCGGCACCGGCTTGGCTTCGTGATCGTCGCGAGCGGGCAATGAGAGTTCATAGACTCCATCCAGGCAGGCCGCATAGACTCGCTGCTCGTCGGCGGTGAGTGCGATATCCTGGATGCCCATTGGAAAAGAGTAACGGCCGGTTTTTTCAAGTTCAATTTTCATGGTTTGCTCACGCCAGCAGTTCTGCGATGGGGGCTGTGTCTTGCTCTACACGGTGGAAGGTGGGGAAGCCTGGAAGGTCGTAAGTTTCATGCGGGTCGATCCCCAAGGCGGCGAAGATCGTTGCGAAGAGCTGGCGTTGGTTGACCGGTTTGTCAGATACGGCGACACCATCTTCGTCCGTCGCGCCGTAGACAACTCCGGGACGAAGTCCACCTCCGGCCATGGCCATGCTCCATGCTTGAGGATAGTGATCCCGGCCGCGGGCATCGTTCAGAAAGGGGGTTCTACCAAACTCTCCCATCATCAAGACCAACGTATCGTCGAGTTGTCCGCTTTGTTCCAAATCAGAGATCAGGTGGAAGATGACTCGATCGAGTTCGGGAACCAGCATCTGGTGGGTCTCATGATTGAACACATGGCAGTCCCAGGGCATGCCGTTAGCAACCATCACAAAGGTCGAGCCGTTTTCAACCAGGTGTCGAGCCAGCAAACTGTGCATCCCGAACGTTCCGGGGCCATAGCGCTCGCGATCTCGCTGCGGGAGGGCCGCTAGGTCGAACAGGGGAGCGGCTTGCATTAGACCGTTCACACGCTCAAAGACTGCGTTGTAGGATTCTACGGCTGCTGTCCGATGGTCATTCATAAACTTGCGGCTCAGGAACGAACGCAGAGCTTCACGGTCCGCGTGCTCGAGTTCGCTCAGTTCTTCGGGGCGAATGACGTTATCGAGTCGGTATTCTCCACCGAAGCGTACCGGCCCATATTCGGCTCCCAGCCATCCGGCCCAGTTTGCCGCCTTGAACGATCGGAACTCGTTGCCTTCCGGACACGGATCAAGGAGGACAAATTGCGGGACAGGGCTGTCGAGTTGTCCCAGCTGCTGGGCAATCACCGATCCAAGAATGGGACGAGTGAAGGGAGGGCGTGGGCCTTCGCCACGCGTCAGCATGTCAATGGCTTGGAAGTGCTCGCCTGGTTCGGTCGACATGGAACGCACGACGGTCAGTTTATCCATGATGGTAGCGCACTTGGGCATCAAAGAGCTGACGTGCACTCCTGGAATGCAAGAGGCCATCGAGGGGAAGGGGCCACTGCTTGGTCGTCCAGGTTTTGGGTCCCAGGTTTCGAATTGACTGGGCGCCCCGCACAACCACAGTAGGATGCATCGCTTGCCCCGTCGCTGCACCGTTTCAGCGAAGGCCGGCACACTGAACAAGCTTTGGAAACTAGCCACGGAGGCTGCTCCAGCCATGCTCCCTTGGAGAAATAGGCGGCGGTGCAATTGATGATCAGCGCACCCAACTTGGCTGCCAGACTGGCAAGGGGCTGAGTTTTGGTGGGATTCCGAGCGTTTCATAGGAAATGGTAGGTCTTGAGACGACTAGTGATTGAAGCGGAATTCGGCACTGGTTAGAAGAGCCCAAGCTAGCCCTTCAATTTTTAGCTGTCGTGCTTGGCTTGAGGGCTGGGGGGGCGGAACTCGGGGCGATGGTGGCCGCTCGATCTTCTCGGTTAAGGCTGACGATTGGTCTGGGGCTGGATTTGCCGAGCTGGGGGAGGGAGAGGCTTCCAGGTAGTTCGTGCACTCGGAAACTTCCTCGTCGGTAGGGTGGCGACCCAGGATTTTGACAAATAGCTGCGTCACAACTTCTCGCGTCTCTGAGAGTTGGCTGACCTGGGAGAGGGTATTCGAGTGTTCGACGGAGGCCATTTCTTGGAGTTGGGGGCCGTTGGTGAGCCACAGTCCTTGGGAAACGTTGGACAGCGATTCCTCGGCCAGTACATCGGGGAACAGATTGGCAAACGCAGTCTTCCGGTCGAGCGTATCCCAGTGCTCGGGATGTTTTAGATCCAGGGCTACCTGGAACGATTGGTACAGCGATTCGGCGGTTAGCGGCTTGGCCAACGCCGAGGTAAACCACTTGGGATCGCTCGACGCTGTTAGAGAGGAATCGAGTTGATAGGTGCGACTGAGAGCCATGGAACGCAATAGTCGGCGAAGGTTGTAGTTCGAATGTTCAAAGTCGCGCGCCAGCCAATCCAGCAGTTCCGGATGACTGGCGGGGTGGAACGAATCGAGGGCGTTGACCGGGTGGACCAAGCCGCGCCCGAGCATCCAACCCCACATGCGATTGACCATGGCTTTGGCAACCAAGGGGTGTCCGGAGAACACCTCTTCAACGAAGGCCTTGCGTCGCGAAAATTTGGGAACTTTGGGCTCGGCACTCTCTTTGCTGTGCGGTTCATAGAGGTCGTCGCGCTCCTCTTCTTTTTCACCTTCTGCAGGCCGCGCCTCGGGAAGTGGTTCCGTTTGCAAGAAGACGAGTCGGTTGGGGGAGGATTGTCCACGCAGGTTCGCAAACTCCGAGAAGCCACCGATGGCAGCTTCGGCAATTCGAGGGCCCTGCGGCGTATCCACGTTTGTACTGCGATTGAAGAAGGCGACGAGCCCCCAGTAATGTGCTTGTTTAATTTCGTCAGCCAGTGGATGGTCATGGCACTGGGCACAGTCGATTTGTACACCAAAGAGATCTTTGGAAATCGCTTCGGCAATATCCTGGTGCTTATCCTTTCGCGAGTAGAGGTACCACACTGCCCCTCGATCGAGCTCCGTTTGGGGACGGGCTTCCAGCATCGCTTGTGCGACTTCGTTCCATGGCCGATTTTCTGCTATCGAATGGGTGAGGAAGTCAAACCAGCCGGAGGACTGGCGGCGTTTCACTTCGCGATCTGAAGTGCGCCCAATCAGAATCGCATCGAGCACGGTTGCTAAATGGCTGGCGTGTTCGTCGCTACCCAGCAACTGGTCAACGAGTTGTTCACGTTTGTCGAATGCGGTCGAAGCAAGGTAATTTGCTCGCTCTTGCTGTGTGGGGATCCGCCCCACAAGGTCCAAATAAACACGGCGAACGAACGACGCGTCGCTCGTCAACTTCGTCGGTTGGAGCTCGTTCGCCTGCCACGCTGCCTCAGTCGCTAGATCGATTACCTGCGACGGGTTTAAGCCCAGCGGTAGTCGTTGCAGGGCCTGGCCGGTCGTTTCGCCGTCCTGCTTCTGTTGAGTGGGAGAAGTTGGCGAGGGAGAGTCGAGCCAGTCTTCGGGAAGTGATGCTGAAGCGAAGAGCGTCAACCAGCCCTGAACCAATTCGATCTCTGCATCGGTCAATTGCCCCTCAGGCGGCATGTGCCCCACGGCGTCTGGCAGCAATACCGTCAGCAACAGGCTCTGCTCGACACTTTGCGGATCGATGGCTGGACCACTCAAACCACCACGCAGCAGGCTGGCGATTGTTTCCAGCTCGAGTTGGCCCGAATGCTCGGAAGCACGGTGGCATTCAAAGCAGTTTTCCACCAGCAGCGGTCGGAGGCTCTGCTCCCAAATCGTTTCGAGTTTTGCTAAGTCAGGGCCTGGGGCGGACGACGTAGCCGGAAGCTGCGAATCCACGCTGGGCTCTTCCACTTCTTCGGCTGGCAAGATTGCTGGAGGCGTTTCGGGATCGCCGGCTGGATCCGTGTCTCCTGGCACTGTTTCGGCTGCCAGTGTCTCGGCTCTTGAGATTTCCGAGGAGACTTGGCTATAGCCGGTGCTAGGAGACGCTACGAGCCAGGGCAGCACGAGGAAGGTGATTGCACAGGAATAGCGTCGGAGAGACCGCGTAGGTAGGGCTTGCATGGTGGTGGGGCAAGGAAGGCGGAAGGATGTGGGGAGGAAGGGCTGTCTATTATACACGGTTTTTCTCGCGACGAGCGTGGTTTGTGCAAAGTTGAGCGGAGGCTTAAGAGGGACGCTGCTAGCCGAGCCAGGCTGGCCCCATGGGCTTTCAATGTTAGATCCGTTTCAATGTTTGATCAGGATTCGCAGCAAGGCCTGGGAGGCCTCGGCCTCTTCGCTCACGACGCTGTCAGCGCCTGCAGAACGGAGCTTTTGCGTATTGCTTTGGAATCGACAACGCACCAGGATTGTGGCGAGTGCATTTGACTTGCGGGCGATACGCACAATCTGATTGGCGATGTCATCATTGGGCACGCTGACCACAATAATTGCGGCAGTGCCGATTTTCGCCAATTCCAACACGGATTGTTCAGTCGCATCCCCGACGACGGTGCGGAATCCCTCTTGGGCAAACGGATGCAAATTGATGGAGCTCAGGTCAACGAGGCAGACATCTAATCCGGTGAGCTCCAGTTGGCTGGCAACTTGGCGTCCAATGGGGCCAGCACCGATGATCGTCGCCTGCGACTTGCGCGTGGCTGCTTCCATCGTCCGTGGTGGTCCACTATTTCTGTCTTGGGTGCTGTAGGTCCACCTCAGCCCCTGTTTGAGTAGGAGTGGGGTGAGGATTAGGGAGCCAACGGAAATAGCGACCATGCGTTGGTAGTTCATGGCGGAGAGCAGTCCTGCATCCACTCCCTGGCTGGCGAGGATAAAGGCAAATTCACCTACATGGGCCAGGCCTATGCCCATCCCAAAGGAGCTCTGCAAGTTTAGGCTGGTAAGGCGGAGTGCGACGGTCGCAGCGAGACCTTTGATGAGAATCAGCCCGGTCAGGAATCCCAGAATCAATACGGGTTCGGAAATCAGCAGCCGGGGATCGAAGATTAGCCCCAGTCCCACAAAAAAGACAGCCGCGAACGTTTCGCGGAATGGGAACACGAGTGCATCTATTTGTTTCGTCCAGCGATTGCCGTTAAAACTCAGGCCTGCAGCAAACGCCCCCACGGCTGCTGGTAAACCGACGGTATAGGCGGCGAGTGTAACGCTGCCTAGCACCACCAGCGTGAATAAAATGACCAACTCTGGACTGCGATAGCCAGCAAATAGAGGGATAATCCACATCGCTAGAGCGTATCGGAGTCCGATGACGGCCAGCACAAACAGACTGGATATACCGGCTAGGGCTAGGTAGCTGCCGACGGTGACCGAATCGCTTTCACCGGTCAATAGCGGCACGATCAGCAAGAGTGGAACGAGTGCAGCGTCTTGAAACAGCAGGATTCCAATAGCTCGACGGCCATGCGGCTGGCTGGCTTGACCACACTCCGAGAGTGCTTTGAATACTAGGACGGTTGAGCTGAAGGCCGTGGCGGAGGCTAGCAACCAAGCGGGCCGCCAGCTGAGTCCCAGTTGGAGCAGCAAGCAGGCCACCGGGACAGCCACCATTAACATTTGTACTGTCCCACCGATGAGCAACTTGCGCCCCAGTGTTCTCAAATCGTCTAGCGAAAATTCAAGGCCGATGGAAAACAGCAGGAGGAAAACTCCCGTTTCCGCAAAGGCCTCCAGCTGATGGTTTGCATCGACAACCCATCCCAGACAGCCGTCGCCCAGGAGCGTCCCGACAACGAGGTAGCCGATCAGAACCGAGACTTTAATCCAGCGACAGACCAACCCCGCGATGAGCCCTGCGGCGAGGATGATCAGAAGTTCGCGAATGAGTGTGGGTGCCATACTTTAGAGAGAAAAGCCTTCAAGCTTCAGTTGTTGGCATTCGCGGATTGCTTGCTGGTATTCCGGCAGTGCAGCGACATTGATCGTTTCCAGTGGGTCGGTCTCGTGGTCATAGAGCTCGGTAGCCATTAAATCGCCACTGGTGAAATCACGCCACTCGGTGTAGCGATAACGTGCCGTTCGCACACTACGCCCCATGACCTCGGGTTGTTCGTCGTAGTAGGCGGGGCGGGGATGCTGCGTGAATGCGGCTGATCGTACCGTTGCTTGCGGGTTTTCGAGGATCGGCTTTAGGCTCTTGCCTTCCAGGTCCGGCACGGCTGGTAGACCGCACAGGTCGATGAGTGTTGGGTACATGTCGAGCAATTCGGCCAGCGACCCCGTGGCAGTTCCAGCCGCGTGCATTTCGGGAGTCGCAATCATGAGTGGAACCGCTGCATCGAGTTCGAAGTTGGATGTTTTAGCCCACAATGTTTGCTCACCCAGGTGGTAGCCGTGATCGGACCAGAAGACCACAATCGTGTTTTTACGCAGGTCGAGTCGCTCGAGCTCATCAAGAACGCGACCCACCTGCGCATCCATGTAGCTGATGGCAGCGAGGTAGCCGTGTCGCATTTCCATGACGGAGGCTTCATCCAGGACTCTGGGTTCCTTGCGTCCGAGAATTTCTCGGCTATTGTGCCAAGCGATGCGCGGCGCATCGGTGGGCCATTCGGGATTGGCTGGAGGAGATAGCTGAGAGCGATCGTAAAGGTCCCAGTATTTCTTGGGCGCGTTGAACGGAGAGTGGGGCTTCCAGAATCCGACCGCCAGGAAAAAGGGAGTGCTTGAGGCCTGCCGTTGTTGGAGTGCCTGTATCGCAAGGTCAGCAACTCTACCATCGAAATAGGCATCATCGGGCACATCCCTGCATTCACACTTGAGATCGCTGGCCAGATTGGGCGGGAGCTCCCCGGTGACTTGTGGGGTGTCAGAGCCGTGGTTGGCGAAGTGCATGGCGGCCGGTACGCTCCACGAGGCGGGATCTCCCTGTAGATCATGTATCCAGTTGTGGTAGATCTTCCCCACGTTTTGCGTGAAGTAACCATGTTGCATGAAGTGCTGGGGCAGCGTGACCACCTGTGGCCGAACGTCTCGAAAATGGGTTGGCAGATCCCAAATGCCGAGCGTGTCTGGTCGTAGTCCAGTCATCAGCGAGGCGCGGGATGGATTGCAGACCGCTTGTTGGCAATAGGCGTGCTTAAACAGACGGCCCTGCTCGGCCAAGCGATCGAGGTGCGGTGTCAACACCTCCTCATTCCCTAAGCAACCAAGATCATTGCGGAGATCGTCGGCTGCGATGAAGAGAACGTTGGGGCGATCTGCGGCACCGAGAGGGGCAAGGCAGGTACTCAGCCCAAGCACCATGCACATGAGAAATAGGAAGGTGCGAATTAGGGTAGGCGGAGTGTAATTCATCGGATGCCTAACGTAGGAGGTGGTAGGGGATCTGGAAGCGGCGGGCAGGTTGGCGTTCAAAGTTCGCCTTGGACCATCTCATGAACTTGGACCATCCATGAAACGGTGCGCGACACCTTAGGATACACCAATTCGGAATCCTTGAATTGAGCCCTTGTTTTCCGTTCCAATTCTGCCGCTTTTCCAAAGCTGGGCAAGGGAGGGAGCGACTTGTTGAACTTGGGGCCACTCGCGTTTCCAACTCTGCCCAGCAGTGCACCGTCTTGGGGGGGACGCGGTGCATGTGGTAGGTTAAGCGTCAGCTACCACTGCAGGAGAGAGCGGTGGGCCCGTGGCGCGGTGCTGAAACATCGTGCTGAAAAACTTGCCGCGCAGCTGCCCACTACGCGCTGCCAAAACCAGTCCTTGTTAGGAATCCGAAGTATGAAACCTGAGAACTCGACAGCTATTCCTCTAACCCTTCTAACTTGGTGGGACGTCCGACATGTTGGGTTGGTTGTAAGCCTCGTGCTGTGGCTGGCTGGATCGGGGAGGGCAGCTCCACAACTAGAGAGCGAGGAACCTGGAAATGTTACCGCCACTCCCGTGCCCGGAATGGTTGGCGAGCAGGCATCTGGCGTCCTGCTCCCGACCGGGCAACTGGTTCACCCTGCGGGTGAACTAGCTGAGTTGAAGGGGCGACCGAATGATCTATGCTACAGCGCAGAGGTCGGATTGGTTTTCGTTAAGGATCGTGCGCACCTGCACATCATAGATCCAGTCCAGTGGTCGATCCTGCAGTCGCTGGAGAGCCCTGGAGGGGCCTCGCTCACCGGCATCGTGGTCAGTCGAGCGGGCAACGTCTATTTTTCGAATAGCAAGCAACAGGTGCATGTGTTTGTTCCTGATGGCGGGCCAGCTGCGCAGAACGCTCCGGCTGATTCTCCCGGCAGCTATGTCCTGGCAAGTTCTATTGAGCTTCCGGCAGATTGCTTTCCCTGTGGACTATGCCTGAGCGACGATGAAGAGCAGCTGTTCGTCTGCCTCTCTAAGACCAATTCTGTGGCTGTGATCGACGTGGCAACTTCGGCAGTCGAGCACGTGGTGGACGTTGGGATTTCACCCTTCACAGCTCGGTTTGTGGCTGGGGCACCAGGCCAATTGTTCGTTACAAATCTTGGCGGGCGTCGGGCACGGGCTGGGGAACGCACCGCACCGAGTGCAGGAACGGAAACGCCCGTGGACGAACGGGGCATTGCGAACACATCCATGGTTTCAGTGATCGATTTGGAACAAATGGAAGTTGTCTCCGAGGTTACCGCGGAACTCCACCCGACCGCCATGGCCATCTTGCCTGGGAAACCTCAGCAGGCTGCGACGGTATTGATAACCAACACCAATGACGATTCCGTTACCTTGCTCGACTCCGGATCTCTACAGAGCCGAAACCAACTTGCCAAACCTCTGTTAGATCTTCCTTTCGGCTCGATGCCCAATTCGGCTTGTGTCTCCCCGGATGGCAATTGGTTATTTGTCGGGTTGGCAGGCAATAACGCGGTCAGCGTGTATCGCTTGGACTCCGAGAGAGACTATGCAACGGTCGGATTGGACGAACCTATTGGCTATCTGCCAACAGGTTGGTTCCCCGTTGCGCTGGATTGCAGTGAGACCGATTTGTTCGTGGCAAATCTAAAGGGCTGGGGATCTCGAGCGGACATGCGTGAGGAGTCTAAGGGGAGGAACTCGCACGATCATTCGGGAGTGATTCAAAAGATACCCTTGGCGGATATTTTGGATGATGCACTTCTTTCGCAATGGACGGCCAAGGTGCTGGAGAGCGCTCGAGTCATTCCGGTTGTGAGAGCGGAATTGAACGCGGCCAATCCCGCACCGGTGGTTCCCGTGCCAGAGAAACTAGGCCAACCGAGTTCCTTTAAACATGTAATCTATGTCATCAAAGAGAACCGCACTTACGATCAAGTCTTTGGGGATATGCCGGCGGGCAGAGGCAGTCGAGCCTTGTGCACGTTTCCAGAACGCGTAACGCCCAACCATCATGCCTTGGCCAGCCGATTCGGTTTGCTGGATAATTACTACTGCAATGGTGTCCTTTCAGCGGATGGGCATTCGTGGGCTACGGAGGGCAATGTGACGCCCTACTTGGAGCGCGCCTTTGGCGGATTTTCGAGAAGCTATACGTTTGGAGATGATCCCCTGACATACTCGTCGAGTGGTTTTCTTTGGGATTATGTGCTGGGGGCTGGCTTGACCTTCCGGAACTATGGAGAAATGGACTATGCCAAGCCTCCGCAGGGCATGAAGTATCAGGAAATATGGAAGGCGCATGCTGCTGGCGAGGACTTGCGTTTCGAGCAGAACATTGGAATCGAGCGGCTGAAGCGTTATTCATCTCCCGACTATCCAGGCTGGGGGATGATGATCCCCGACGTGCTTCGGATGAAGCGATTCCTAACCGAATTCGAGCAATTTAAAACTGACGGAACCCTGCCGAACCTCAGTATCGTATATCTCCCGCAAGATCACTTGGGCGGTGGTGTGACGTCCGGGGCGCATATGGCAGACAACGATTTAGCTCTGGGGCAATTGGTTGATGCGGTAAGCCATTCTACGTTCTGGAAAAATACGCTTATCGTTGTGAACGAGGACGATCCTCAGAACGGATACGATCATATTGATGGGCACCGCTCGATCTGTCTGGTGATCAGTGCCTACAGTCGACCGGGGGTGAATCATCACTTTTACAACCAGACGAGCGTCCTGCGTACGATCCTGCACGTGCTGGGGCTACCACCGATGAATCAACAGGATGCAAGATCTCCGTTGATGAAAGAGTGTTTCGTGAACGAACCGAATATGACTCCCTATCAAGTCAGAGAGGCCAACATACCGCTCAACCAGCAACCAGGGGAGGAAAGCAAGCAGTCGTCCACGGAGCGAGATTGGCGGACGAGATTGGCCTCGGTTCCCATTGAGCGGACTGGAATGAAGACGGAACAAGATGAAGACACGCTCAACCGATTTGTGTGGCATGAGATGATGGGCTGGGAAACGCCCTACCCTGCTCACTTGTCAGGCGCACATGGAACGGGATTACGGAAGCTCGGTTTGGAATTCGACGATGGGAGTGCGGAATGATCAACAGCGATCGGAAAGGAATTGTAGGCGTAACCGTTCACGACCTTCCTTATCCACCAACAATTTCAACCGCTGCTTCAGGTTTGAGTTTAAGTCGCTGACAACCGTGAACGGCTACGAAGTATCCAGGCGGACGTTTGGCAGGAAGATGGGGGCAGGAAGATGAATTCCTCTGGCTATTTTCCTGCCAACAACACTCTCTGCTTCACTATACTCGCCCCCGGCCAAACTCAACGGCGAGGAGTAACACCAAGCAAGCTCACCACTGAGAAGCATTTCATCCGTTCGTTCACGACCTTCCTCCCCCATCAGGCAGCCTCAACCGTTGCTTCAGGTATGAGTTTAAGTCGCTGACAACCTTGAACGGTTACTTGTAGGCGGTGCTGCTACAGGTTTTCCTTCGTCAGGGCGCAGCTTTGGCTAACTGTCAGGCCGTGGGTGAAACGCCCCACGCCCCACGAGTTTTGGTCGACGGGGAGGTTGACGGTTACCACGATCCGGTCGGCATTATCGACGACGTTGACGGTCACGCCGTTGCCGGCACCGACTTGCGTCAGGATCCGCTGGGCCTCTAGTTGAGCTTCGGCTGGCGTGCCACCGGGAACGATAGCGGTTCGCGCGCCTTCATAGGCAGCATTGGCGGCGGTGTGTTTCAAGAAGTTGAGGCGAGTGAGTTCGATTGCCGCGAGGAATATCATGAAAATGATTGGGGAGACCAACGCGAATTCGACAGTGGTTACCCCTCTACGCTGCTTGTCGGAACGCACCTTCGGTTGAACGCGTCCTCGTCGTCGGGAGATGAATGGACTCTGACCACTTGCGGGAATCGCTGTAGGGATAAGCAATTGACTTTTGTCTTGTAGTTGAGGATTCATCATTGGTCGCTTTCGGGATCGCGGGGGAGGCGTGCCAGTAGCCTCTTATTCAACGATCACAATCGGCAGGCTGCGAGCCAATTCTCGAAAGGCGTCTCGCAATTCAGTTTCATTGGTGGTTGAGTAGTAGCGCCCGCCGGTCATCTCTGCCATTTGACGGACATCATTCTGCAGGTTGGTGAGCATTGTCACGGCGTGGATCACGACGCCGGCATTCCGAGCATCCGTACCAACTTGTTGGGGTGTGCGTCCTGCATTCCACTGGCCGTCGGTTAGTAGGATGACGATTTTATTGGAGAATGACGACGATTGCCCCCCCGTCAAATGGCCGACCGCCAAATCGACACCGGCGGACAAGTGGGTACCACCCATCATCGGTTTGGTGTTCAGGCTATTGATCGCGTTAGTGACTAGGCTGCGTTGTTGTGCAAAGGTAGTGCTGTCCGATTGTGGCAAGCCGACGTTGAGCGTTGCGGATTGAAACACGGTGCCAGGGGAGATCGGCATCGTGTAGTCCGAGGCCCAAGTCACCAATGAGGTCTTCGGGGCAGGCGTGTAGAGGGCCGCTTCATCGTAGAAAATCTGAACCGCACCGCGAAGGACAGCCCAGCGACTTTGGGTTGGGTGTGGAGCGGAAAGGTGATTGCGCCACATGTCGCCCCAGGCGGTGAAATTGCTGAGGTAAGGATTGTTCGGAGCGTATTCGTAGTCGACGCCTGTCATATCGAAAAGCATGGATCCGGAGCGGTCTAGGCACAAGCAGACTTCAACTTGCTGCTGGCCAGCAGTGGCTTCGGAGCGCGGCGTAAAGGTGGATCGTCCAAGGATACGCCCAAAGTGCAAGGGAATCGCTGGATGGAGCGCATCGCCTCCGGTATTGGCGTCGACGCGCACAGCATTGGGTGGAAAACCTCCTGGGCTGAACTGCCACCGCCCGCCACCGGACTCGACCAAACGTCCGAGAATTACATCCGATTCTGCAATTGCCAGAGGCTGTCCGGCGACCGAGTTCATGGACGCGTACCGCACTGCTTCTGAGCGCGCTAAATCGACATCTTCGGTTCGTGCCAGCGCTTCGGCACCGGCTTTGGCTGCTGAATCCGTAGCAACGCGGAGTTCGGTTCTGACCAACTGCATGTAAGAAAAGTCAACCGTGATGGCAGCGGCGATCGCGAAGACAAAGAGCATGCCCAGAATGAGCATCATCGCCGCCCCGCGGCGACGCGAGGCAAGCAAATTGGATTGGAGCTGGAATTTGCGATTCGACTTCATTTGATTTACCTCGACGCGGAGCAACAGAAAGAAAGGTGGTTGGATGAACTTGAATGTTCAAGTTCAACCAGTAGCCCATATCCAAGCCGGGCGCTAGCAAGCGCGCTACATGCGGACCATCGTGACTTGCTTCTCAAGGACCCTGTTTTCAAGAAGTCTCATTGGATTCATCGAATAGGCCGCAGAAGGGGCACGGACGGTTACCGTGACTTCGGTCCCGCGGGGTGTCGTGGGCGTAATTTCGGGTGTGTAGACCACCGTGTAGTCCGCAACTTCGCGGGCGGCAAGGACTTCGGCAATGCGGGCTGAGGCGGTGGCATTGGTACCGCCAGGCCGCGTGGCGGCTCGAGCACCTTCGTAGGCTGCGATGGTCACCGCTTGCTTTAAGAAAATACCGTCGGCAATTTCGAGGGAAGTGAACACCAGCAATACGATGACTGGCAGCATCAGAGCCGTTTCAACCACGGCAACACCACGCCGGGAAGGGTTGCTCGCCGTCGAAGAACCGACACCACGTCTCATGGAACGTTGATTTTTGCGACGCACGATTTGTTGCTCTGAGGTGTTCACGGTTTCTATTGCGCAGTTAGTTGTTGGGGGAATGTCTTTGAGGGCACGTCCCGCTCTACGAGTAGGGAAACTGTTGTGTTTAGAGGGCTTGCTAAGCTAAACTGAGAAGCCAATTAAACTCTAGGTTACAAATCAAGTCGGTGTGGTTGGAAATTACAAAAAAGAGTTGAATCTTGCTCGGGGCGAGATCTGTAAACTATTCAGCACTAAATAGGCATCGCCAGCACCGTACGCCATTCGTGCGTTCCGAAGCACTAAGGAGCTCTACTATGTCATGCAACGCCGCCACGGCGACACCGCCGTTTTCTCAGACACTATGGGAAGAGATCGCCGATTTTGAATTGGATCAAATTGAAAGCGGTTTGGTATTCTCGGAGCGACTGGCACGTGAGAATGGTTGGACGTTGCCGTATGCGCGTCGCGCGATCGGGGAATATAAGCGTTTTCTCTATCTTGCAGTGACGGTGGAGCATGTTGTTTGTCCCTCGGATGCGGTGGATCAAGTGTGGCACATGCATTTGACCTACACTCGCAGCTATTGGGACGAACTGTGTGGAGGGATCTTGGGAAGGCCGCTGCACCATGGGCCGACAGGTGGAGGGAGCCGCGAACAGGAGAAGTTTTTTAGGCTGTATCAGAGAACGCAGGAATCGTATCGCTCCATTTTCGGAGAGGAGGCCCCTGCGGATGTTTGGCCATCGGCTACACGGCGATTTGGCCAGGACCTGCAGTTTGTCCGAATCAATCGTTCACAGCATTGGATTGTGCCACGTCCGTCCTGGTCGCAATCCATTGTTGGGGCAGCTAGCCTGGGGATGCTCTTCCCGCTGTTCCAAATCGCTGCCAGTCCATTGGATTGGAACGGTCCTACCTTCTTGGTGTTTTACTTCTGCCTCCTGGTAATTGCAGTTGTTGTGAGCTTGCTGGGGAGACTCTGGCTACTGCAAGCGGATGATTCTGAACTGCGGTCGAGGCCCTCTCGCTCCGTCGTTCATCCGATTGAGGCTGCCTGGATGAAAGGTGGAGACGAAGCGGCAATCAAGTGCGCCATGCTCGAACTAGCTCAAGCAAATTCAATTGACTTGGACGGCATGAAGGTGACGATCGGACCGAATTCTGCCAAGTACAAACCGCAGCACCGGGTCAGTCAGCTCGTGCTCAGTAGCATTGCTGGAGCGACGGGTAGCCAGTCGTGGTCTCGACTGCGCCGCGATGTTCGGCACGGATTGCTGGCGACAAGGCAGGGGTTGGAGGAAAAGGGATTGGTTGCGTCATGGTCGGACCGCGCAACAGCGGTTCTACTGCCACTGGCACTCATCGGCGGCGTGGCACTGCTGGGAGCTGCGAAAATCTGGGTCGGTTTCCAACGGAACAAACCAGTGACGTTCTTGATGCTCGGAGAGGTGCTTACGGTGGCCGTACTGGCGGTGACCATCGCGACCATCCCCAAGCTCACGCGCGCCGGTAAGAGGTTGCTACAGCGTCTGCAAGATGATCTTTCGGCAAGTGAACGCAAGAGCATTTCGTTGGCTGGACAAAAAGCGGATGTGGAGGGAACTGCGGAGAATTCGACCCAGAATGATGCACTCCTATGGTCGGCCGCACTGCTGGGGACTGGCTTCCTTGCAATGACTCCTTACGATGCATACGGTAGTTGGTTTGGTGCCCAACGGTCTTCCGGCACCGCAGGGGGTTGCAGTACGAGTGGCTGCGGAGGCGATTCCGGCTGTGGAGGTGGTGGTGGGTGCGGAGGAGGAGGCTGTGGGGGCTGCGGTGGAGATTGAAGCGGAACTCCTGTCATTGCAGCACGTTAGGGGCATTGCAGCGCGTTCGAGCCGTGGACCAAGGCGATCATCGGTCCGCCAAGGAACGCTCCCTGGGTGCCTCTATTCGCTTTCGTGTACCTGGGTGCGTATGCTATGATGAATCCCTAGGTTAATGGGCGTGCGGAAGAAATTGCGCCTGTGAAAAGCAGCCGCCAGTGAAACTAAAACAGTGATATTGCAGGCCAGCAGCGATGTTCCACTGGCAGTAGGCAGTTCCGAGAGCCACTGCGCCGCTCCTCTATAAACAATCCCTTTCATTTAAAATGTCTGGTACATGTTCCCATCCACTCTTCGCGCTTTCCGCTCCTCGATTCGTCAGCAAGGTAGATTCACCGTATGCTGCGCTCGCGACCTGCTGGGGGTTGGCTTGGTGGCTCTATTGCTGTTGGGCCTCGGTGTCGTTAGCCAAGTGCATGCACAGGCAGACGCTCCTGTTGACTTCAACCGAGAGATCCGGCCCTTGCTCAACGAACATTGCGTGAGCTGCCATGGAGGCGTGAAGCAGGCGGCAGATATAAGTTTTGTCTATCGCGATCAGGCGCTCACGGTGATTGAGCCGGGAGATCCAGCAGCGTCCTACTTTCTTGATCGCGTGATGGCAGAGGACAGCGATGAACGGATGCCGCCTGCGGAGCATGGACGCGCGCTCAATGAGCACGAAATTGATTTGCTCCGCCGGTGGATTGCGGAAGGGGCTGAGTGGGGCTCACATTGGGCGTTCGTACCACCGGAGAAAGTGGAGCTGCCAGTAGACGCAGCGGCGGATTGGAGTCGGAGTCGGCTCGACCACTTTATCTTGGCTCGACTGCGACAGGTGGGCTTAGAACCCACGCCTGCGGCAACTCCGGAGCGTTGGCTGAGACGTGTCAGCCTAGATCTCATCGGACTGCCACCCTCTCCTGAAGAGCGGGCCGCATTTTTGGACGCGGTCCACCGCGATGGAGAAGCCGCCTACGAAGCGGAAGTCGACCGCTTGCTCGATTCGCCCGCGTTCGGAGAACGCTGGGCCAGCGTTTGGCTAGACGCGATGCGCTACGCCGATTCTCGTGGTCTGGGGCTCGATGGCCGACGTACCATTTGGAAGTATCGTGATTGGGTGATTCGGGCATTCAACCAAGACATGCCCTACGATCAATTCACCATCCGGCAATTGGCTGGAGATCTCCTCTCTGAACCCACGCTCGACGATCTCGTTGCTACTGCAAGTATTCGGCTTACCCAAACGAATGAAGAGGGAGGCACCGATGACGAAGAATTTCGTGTGGAAGCAGTCATCGACCGTGTGAGCACTACTTGGCAGACTTGGCAGGGATTGTCCTTTGGATGTGTGCAGTGTCATGCGCATCCGTACGATCCCATTCGCCACGAAGAATACTACCAATTCATGGCCTTTTTTAACAACACGGCGGACTGTGATTTGGACAGCGATCAACCGACGGTCCGCGTGCCGCTGGACGATTCCCAAGCTACTCAAGCCGTAGAGCTCGACCGCCAAATCCAGCGGCTTGAGTGGCAGGAATGGGAGCTCGCCAATCGCATTGCAGAGGGGGAGTCGACTTGGCATGCGCTGACCAACATCGCCGTATCGACTGACAATGGGACGCATGTGCAAGTTGCTCAATCGCCGAGTGTCTCCGAGTATCAAACGGTAGGCACGGTCGCCAAGGATACCACCGTGACGTTCGAGGGGGATCTTCCCGATGACTTTCGGCAATTGACCGCTGTCCGCTTCACCGGTTTGCCAGTTGACTCACTCAAGGCACTGCGTGATTCGGAATGGGGATTCGTGATCTCGCATCTCCAATTGGAACTGTTGCCCGGCACCGAGGCGAAGGCGGGAACGGATGCGTGGATCAAGCTCGACATTGCTCGGGTGGTGGCCGATGAGCCGGAGCCGATTCTCGATCCGCAGCAAAGCCTAAACCCGAAATCGTCCCAAGGTTTTGGGGCGTACTCTCGCATCCACTTTCCACGCAGTGCGTCCTTCATCTTGGAGCGGCCGATCGACCTGGCTCCAGGAACTCGCCTCCGCGTTGCACTGAGCCAGAAGATCAACGCCTTGGGAGCCTTTCCGTTGGTCGCGCATCGTGGGCAGATCGCGGTAAGCAACGCCCCGGATTTTTCCCATTGGTGGAGTGCGCCCGACCGGCGTGCGGCTAGGCAGGTCTTGGACAAACTGGTTCGCCAGCGTTCACAGATTGCGTCGGTAGATATCCCGATCGCCCAGGAACGCTACTCGCCACTGGCGCGCCCAACCCACGTTTTTGATCGTGGCGGGTTCCTCAGCAAAACAGAGCTGGTGACAGCGAAAACACCCGCCTTTTTGCCTCCGGTGATCGGCTCCAACCTGATGGGAGAGGCGGCGCACAGCGTGACTCCGGTCAATCGCTTGGACCTCGCCCGTTGGCTGGTGGCACCCGAGAATCCACTCACTTCCCGGGTGATGGTCAATCGCTTGTGGGCCGCAATGTTTGGAGCTGGGATCGTTGAGACGCAGGAGGATTTTGGATCGTCGGGAGCGAATCCCACGCATCCAAGATTATTGGATGATCTAGCCGTTCGTTTTCGAACTGAGATGGGGTGGCATCCGAAAGCGTTGCTCCGAGAAATGGCGTTGAGTTCAACCTATCGCCAATCGTCGGAGGTATCGGCCGAGAAATTAGCACTGGATCCGCAAAACCAACTTCTGAGTCGCGGTTCCCGCAGGCGTTTGTCGGCGGAAACGATTCGCGATCAAGCACTCGCCCTTTCGGGATTGCTTAGTAGCGAACAATTTGGTCCACCTGTCTACCCTCCAATCCCCGATGGGGTGTGGCAACCATTTCAATCTAGCGACAAGTGGAAAACGGCAGGTGCTGACGATGCGGATCGATATCGTCGCACGATCTACACCTACACCAAGCGTTCCATTCCCTTTCCGTTAATGGCCTCCTTTGACGCTCCTTCTCGTGAGTTCTGTTCCGTGCGGAGACTCCCGTCTAACACGCCACTCCAGGCGTTAATGACCATGAACGATACGACCTTTGTCGAGGCCGCCCAGGCCTTGGCCGTCAGAATGCTGAATGACGAAGATCGTTTAGAAGCTCAACTCTCCTTTGGTTTGAGCCTGGTGACAGGGCGAGAGCCGCAAGAGCAGGAGCTAGCAGAGTTGGCCGCCTTGTACCAGCAGAGTGTGGATTTGAGTTGGCCTACAAACGAGGCAGGAGATGGGGACGCAGAAGTTGAAACGCCAGCAAAACCACTGGCGGACCCAAACCAGGCAGCCATGGTGATCGTGGCGGGGGTGCTGTTGAATCTGGACGAAGTACTCAGTCGCTGAGTTGGCCGCCAGTCGGCTTCCACCGCTCCCCCACAAAATGCACTTCAAGGAACCTATCGCGATGTCCCATAAGTCCATCATTCACGAAGCCAACGAACAAGCGTTGCAGTACCAGACTCGCCGGCACTTCCTCAGCCAATGCACAACCGGCCTTGGATCTTTGTGGTTGGCATCGCAGGCCCAAGGGGCCACTCCCAATAAAGTAGGTGGGGATAGTGCGCGGGGATTGCATGTGCCTCCCAAAGTCAAGCGAGTCATCTACTTGCACATGATCGGCGCGCCCAGCCAGCTGGAGTTGTTTGACTACCGACCAGAATTGCAAAAATACGATGGGAAGGATTGTCCTCAAGCCTATTTGGAAGGACAGAGATTCGCCTTCATACAAGGCACGCCTCAAATGTTGGGGCCGCAATATCCCTTCAAGCAACATGGAGCATCAGGAGCTTGGGTTTCGGATCGCCTGCCGCACTTTTCGGAAGTTGTCGACAAAGTCTGCTTTATCAAGTCAATGCAAACAGACCAGTTCAACCACGGGCCTGCCCAGCTTATGGTCCAAAGTGGTCAATCTCGGATTGGCTACCCTTCGATCGGTTCTTGGGTAACGTGGGGACTAGGAACGGAGAACGAGGATCTTCCCGGATTTATTGTGCTACTGTCAGGCGGGCGTTTGCCGCGGGTGGGCAACGCGCTGTGGAGTAGTGGGTTTCTTCCATCGGTGTACCAGGGAGTCCAATGCCGCTCTAAGGGAGACCCCGTTTTGAATGTTTCGAATCCGCAGGGTGTGTCTCGCGATCAACGCCGCGCCGCACTTGACTCTCTTAAACGCCTCAACGAAATGAATCACGCGCAGTTTGGCGATCCGGAAACGTTGACTCGCATATCCCAGTACGAGTTGGCTTTCCGCATGCAAACCGCGGTTCCCGATGCGATGGACATCTCGCAAGAGTCGCCAGCGACCCATGAAGAATATGGTGTGGAGTTGGGCAAGGAGTCTTTTGCAAATAACTGCCTGTTGGCTCGGCGGCTAGCCGAGCGGGGCGTGCGTTTTATTCAACTGTACGACTGGGGCTGGGATACCCATGGATCGAACGAGAGTGAGTCGCTCAATGGTGGATTTAATCGAAAGTGCCAGCAGTCCGACCGTCCGATGACTGCCTTGCTGCGTGACCTCGATCGTCGTGGTCTGTTAGAAGATACGTTGGTCGTGTGGAGCGGTGAGTTCGGGAGAACTTCCATGGCAGAAAATCGAGGCGGTGTGGCCACGCGATTCATCGGTCGAGATCACAATCCCAACGCATTCACGCTATGGATGGCCGGTGGTGGTGTGAAGGCCGGATTTAGCTATGGCGAAACCGATGAAATGGGATATCACGTAGCTGAGAATCCCGTCCAGGTTCGAGATTTTCATGCCACGCTGCAGCGTTTGCTGGGGATCGATTACCAGCGCATGACTTTCCCCTATCAGGGGTTGAACCAAAAATTGACCGGTGTCAAACCTGCCCGCGTGGTGGAAGAAGTCCTGCTGTAGCGCAAAACCACAGGTGCCTCTGGAGTACGTTGACTTTGGAGTGCGTTGACTCGTCATCGCTTTGGAGTGGTTCACGGTGGGTAGTCGTTGGTCCACCGAGCGGTTGTTTTGGGGCTAGGACAGAAGTCTTTTGCCGTCCATTTTTCCGCTCAGCCGTTAAGGCACTTGGTTGCCGGGCAAGAAAGCTTCGACGAGTCGCAGCAGTCCCTAGGGCTCCTACTCCTGCAATCGGGGATGGTCGCGTAAGAAAGTCTGCCAACTACTGCTGGAAATCGCGGTTCCCTGAATGTCGCATTGCCGCAGTGCTGGCAACGCATCGAGCGTTTCCAAAGCCGCATCGGTCACGGGCGTTAGCGTCAGCCACAGGGTTTCCAGTGCACCGAGACCCGCTAGTTGAGACAGTTTCTGATCGTCAATTGCGCAGCGCGCCAGGTCGAGTTCTGCCAACGCTTGGAGCTCGTTGAGTTGCTTTAAGAAGGAGCCCTCTACCGGTGTTCCCTCAACGCTTAGGCGGTTGAGTTCCTTGAGCAAGGGAAGCCATTTTAGTTGTTCATCGGTAATGTTGGTAAAAGAGAGGTCAAGCCACTGGAGTTTTGCTTGATTGTCCAGGGTCTGCCAGGTCTGAGGCGTGAGTTGACTGCCGGCAAGAACGAGATCTTGAACTTGATGGCCACTGTCTCTCAAGGAATGTAGGTCTTCGTCCGACAGGGTCAGAGCCGTTTGATAGACCCGTTTGGCTTGTTGCTCGTTAGCCGCTAGCAGGTTCAAGAGGGGGCGAGGCGTATTCGCCAGGCTGCCATCGCCTCCTTGGTAGACATCGACCAGGGCCTTAAAAAATGCTTCACGTGCGCCAGCTTCTTCCAGTAATTGATCGAGAAAAAGGTGGGCCAGTCCTGCGGCATGAGTGTAGAGTCGGGATAGCTCTGGGCTCTTCTTCCACGAGTCTAAGTTGCCTTGTGTAAATTCCGACCAATCGGGCCAATATCCGTCGCGCACCGCCCGATAACGAGCTGTTTGCAGCCGGGGAGACTCCAGGCCACCAATGGTCCAGTAACTGCCACGCTGGTTCAACGATTCCATATACATGGCAATGCCCTCGACCAGCCATAGGCCGCCAGTCTCGCCTACGTGCGAGGGCTCTAAGTGCGTCGCTTCAGCGAGCAGTTGATGGGTGAGTTCGTGGAAAAGCGTGGCTGTCAGATTGTCGTCTGGATAGAAAAACGAAGTCTGAGAATCTGGGGCATAGTATCCAACCGAAACACCGATATTTGCCTCGGAAGCTCCCAAGAGTTGCAAGTACTCTTGTCGGTCTCGCAAGAGAACCACTTGGATCTCTTCAGGTTGGTCCCACGGTACCGCGCTTCCTGCTAGGCGTTGTTGAAGTTGGCCAGGGGCGGCCCACAGTGGATAAAAAATTTGACTCCACAGGCAATAGAATCGCTCGAGCTGCTGTGCTAGCTCCAGGCTAGCGCGCCGATCGGCGCGGGTGAGTAAATTAAAGTGCGTCGTTCGAATCTGGCTGTAGGATCGAGCTGGCCAAGCAAAGTTGGGATGAATGGTGGTCACGGTCCGCATTTGCGGGCGCCGAGTCAGCGCGGTGGTGAAGGCCCCCAGAGCACGCCGCGATGCGGAGTGTTGAGGGTGTTCGCGGTGGACTTGCCACAGCAGTTGAAAGGCTTCGGTTTCGAGCCCTTGGCCAGCTAGCTGCTGAACCTTCTCAAAGAGAAAGTCGGCGTAGCGGTGGCGAATGGCTACAAAAGAATC
This sequence comes from Aureliella helgolandensis, assembly GCF_007752135.1. Lineage (GTDB taxonomy): Bacteria > Planctomycetota > Planctomycetia > Pirellulales > Pirellulaceae > Aureliella > Aureliella helgolandensis. The sequence continues at coordinate 886,278 of NZ_CP036298.1, forward strand.
GCGCCAGTGTGCTTGGTTAGTGCTCTGCGGAGCCGTTGCTGAGGGGCCGTCTTCAGCTAAGTAGAGCACGGTCTGATCATCGCGTGGGAGCGGTAGCCAATTGCGAGAATATTCCGCTTCCGACGGTAGCCCGATGCGCTCACAGATGTCCGCCAAGCGTTGCAACTCCGCTCGCATAGAAGCGTCGCTGAAGGGTGGCTCCACCTCCACTGATTCTCCAGCAGAGTTGGTCGGCAACTCTTGAGCGACCACTAAGGCAGCGTTCGCAAGCATGAGGAAGCTAGCCAATAGTGGGAAGAAGAGCTGCAAGTGCACGGTATCCTCAAGATTGGGTTAGGGCCTCGGGGCATTCCATTCCACCGCGCAAGCGGGGCTCCCGTTGAGGCCTACTTAAATGACGCGGAGAAACTTGTTTCGATGTGGTGGTTGGGGGCGGTTGCGCGCCCAACTCGAACGTTCGGCAGTTGAGCGACTCGATCGCTACCTCCATTCTGAATCAGCCAGCGGTCTCCTGGCTACTGCGAGGCGTTACAATAGCGAAGCAATGCCAAAGTTACCTCTCACCGTACCCAGTCCTAGGGACTATAGCGATAGGCGGAAAAACTCATGAATGCAAAACTAGTGCTTTGTCAAAGTTTAATCTTAGGGTTGCCCTGGAAAAGGTGTCCGACACCAAAAGCCGGAACGGCCCTACGGGGGCTTCGCACTTTTGGTGTCGGACACCTTTTCCCACTCCGCCGGGCTGTTTGTGCGGTCCTGTTTGCCGTTCTCGTGTCCTGCGGAGGGTGGGGGGCGGTGCCAGCGAGTTGGGGGGCGGAGTTGAGTCCTATAGGAGCGACTGCGCCCAACGTAGTCTTTATTCTAGCTGATGACTTGGGGTGGCGCGATCTTTCCTGCTACGGGAGCCCACTCTGCGAAACGCCCCATATCGACGCACTTGCCGCTACTGGAATGCGTTTCACCAATGCCTACAGTGCCGCATCGATTTGCTCTCCGACGCGCGCTAGTTTGATGACTGGCAAGCATCCGGTGCGAACCGGGGTCACCGACTATATTCCCGGGCTGAAATCAAAGCCGGAACAAATGCGGACACCCCGCACGGCACGGCAACTGGCTTTGGAGGAAGTGACCTTAGGAGAAATGTTCCAACAAGCTGGTTATGAAACGATGTACGCCGGGAAATGGCATTTAGGAGGGGTCGGTTACGAGCCGCCCGACCAGGGCTTTGACGTGTATGTTGGGGACCGGCAGCTCGGCCCCCATGGACGCGATTGGACGGTTGGAACGCGAATCACCGCCGCCTTTGATGAATTTGTGACGGCACGTCAGGCCGCTGAAGCGTCGGCCCCATTCTTGGCTTATCTGTCCTTTCATGAACCCCACATTCCCATCTTGGAATATCCCGAACATATCAATCACTTTCAGCAGAAAGTCGCAGGCTTGGGAGAATCGCCGGCACCACGTGCCGAACGCGAGGGCCGAACGCGAATGCGGCAGGATGATGCCGCCTATGGTAGTGAGGTCGCAGGGCTGGATGATCTGGTGGGCCAAGTCGTGGCGACGCTAGATCACGCTGGACTCCGCGAAGAGACCTTGATCGTTTTCTATTCGGACAACGGTGGGCTGTCGACCAAGTCGCAGCCGGGACCCACAAGCAATCTGCCGCTACGGGCGGGCAAGGGGTGGTTGTACGAAGGTGGGCTACGCGTACCGTTGCTCGTGTCACTGCCAGGGAAGATCGAACCTGCGTCGGTGTCTGATCAGTTGACGGTAAGCTACGATCTGGTGCCAACCCTGCTCGATCTGGTGGGGGCCGAAGTGTCGGTGAACAATGCGTTGCCACCGCAAGCTCTGGATGGCCGTAGTTTACAGCCTATCCTGCTAGGCGATGTGGAATCGCTGCCGGCAAGGGCCGAGTATTGGCACTACCCACACTATCACGGTTCAACCTGGGCCCCCGGTGCAGCCATGCGCGACGGTGATTGGAAGTTAATTCAGTTCGACCACTACGGGCAGGTTGAACTCTACAATCTGGCCGAGGATCCCAGCGAAACGAAGGACTTGGCCGCGGAGCACCCCGAGCGGGTGGCAGACATGCAGCAACGCTTAGCAGCCTGGCAAGCTTCGGTAGGGGCCCGCTTTGCTCAACCGAAAAATCTAGCTGTCGAGGAGCTCGTGGCTTGGTGCATCGTCCCCTTCGATGCAAGTCGCCGTGGACCCGAGGCACGTGCACAAATGTTGCAGGAGTTGGGCCTGCGGAAGCTTGCCTACGACTGGCGCGAAGAGCACGTGGCGACTTGGGATGCAGAAATTGACGCGTTGGCTGCGCACGACATCGAGCTGACAGCTTTTTGGTGCTCCAGTTCGCTCTCGCCAGGACAAGATCCTGGTACGCAACGCATCCTCGATTTTCTGCGTCGGCGACAAGTGACCACTCAATTGTGGGTCATGCTGCCCGATCATGAATTGTCAAAAATTGATGATGAGGCTGAGCGTGTGCAGCGGGCGGCATTGGCACTCCGGCAGTATGCGGAGCTCGCGGGAGAGATTGGATGTCAGGTTGGGCTCTACAATCACGGTGGATGGATTGGACGCCCGGAAATAATGGTCCGAGTGATGCGGGAGTTGAGTGATCTCGACAATTTGGGAATTGTCTACAATCTGCACCATGCCCATGGTGAATTGGATCAGTTTCCTACTGCACTGCGAGCCATGCTCCCCTACCTAATGTGTGTCAATTTGAATGGGACCACCGTCGGAGGCGAAAAAATTGTGACACTTGGGGAGGGGACTCTGGATGCCGAAATTCTGGGTTGGTTGCGCCAAGTACAGTACTCAGGGCCCATTGGCATTCTCGATCACCGAGGTCAATTGGATGCCAAGGAGAGTTTGGAAATGAATTTGACCGGTCTCAGGGCGTTGATTGGCCCAGTCGAGTAGCTGCTCTGCCTGCGAATCGCCTGCAATTTATCACGCATGACTACGAAAAAGCCCCGGTACAACTCCATGCATCGCATGGGAGTTGGAACCGGGGCTGATTGTTATTAGAGGCTGGCGAACATTGTTCGCGGAACTCATCGGTTATTTGATGTCAATAGGAAACTCATTCTTTCCTTCTTTGACTTCAAACTTCAGATCAGAGCTGGCCTCATTCCAATATTTTTGAGGAATGGTTTTATCGGCCTGCATGGGGACCGGTGCTGCTGAGGCATCCTCGGGAGGAACTGAGATAGGTGCAAAGTAGGCTGTATACGAACCGACTGGAATGGGATCGTCCAAAGTAAACGTTCCGTCGCTTTTGAGGTCAGCTCCGCCACCTTGGCCAGAGGACAAGTCGATCACCATAACCGAGGCGTCCGTGTATGGCTTACCTTTCACACTCACAGTGCCACTGACTGTTCCTACGGGAGGCTCGGATGAGCAGCCGCTGGAAACGGCCAGTAAGCCCAACGTTAGAAGCACTACAGCACGACAGTTTCTGAGTGATATTGCGCGATGCATGAGAATTGTTGAAACCTTAGTGGGACATGTGGAAAAGGAATGAAGAGGAGTGCCACGCAGCCTGCGGAATCGGCTGCATGGCACTGCAATGTTTAGGACCGCTGTCAGCTACTGCTCAATCGAAGCGACTTCGCCATCGTATCGGCAGCACAAACGCTTGAGGGTCATGAAGTCGATGGAATCGGAGATGAAGTGGACTGAACCATCGCCCAGACCAACTTCAATACCTCCAGTGTGCAAGGAGTTCAAGATAGTATTGTTGCGGTACATGTAGTCGGTTGCGCCACCTTGAACAATATTCGAATTGGGTGCGAAGCGAACGGTGGAAGTCCCGGTCTGCCATAGGTCACCACAGCCGGGGCCCACGCGATTTCCATGCCGACTGCCATACCAGCCACCGTAGTAGTTCGCTGATCGATTGACGCCAGCCACCAATCCGGATTGATCCGAGATGACCATGGTGTTGGAAGTACCGTCGGTCATGGAAGCCATCTTGGTCGTTTCGTTGGGAACGAGCACGCCATTATTGGATGACCAACCATGTCCGCAGTCATAGGTGCCACGGGTATCGTCCGGGCCTGGAACCGGACGAGCCGCGCCTGCGATTCCCACATAGCTGACATTCATCGCGGTTCCATTGTTGTTGGAAACTGGCGCGACATCAAAGGGATCGACCGGCGATGATGGGCAGCGGTAGGTTGGTACCAGCAGATTGACCAGAACTTCGTTGTACAGGAAGGGCGTTGGACTAGCTCCACCGGCCATGAAGTGCGAATCGTAGGTGAAGGCCAGGTTCTGGTAAACATTGCCCTGTTCAATAAACGGCATGATCAACGTTCGCCAGTTCGAACCGTTCGACGGCCATTCCACCCGCAGGTTGTACGAGCCATAGGGAAACGATTTGTGAGCGTCGTGATAATTGTGCAGCGACAGACTGATCTGCTTGACGTTGTTCGAGCAGCTCATTCTACGTGCTGCCTCTCGGGCAGCTTGGACGGCGGGCAACAACAGCCCGACTAAAATCCCGATGATGGCAATTACGACCAGTAATTCCACCAACGTAAAACCTTGACGTTTCATTCTGTGGATCCTCTTAAAAAAATAGAAAAACATGGCTGAAAACGCGACTCTCCGCCTGACTCGCTAATTCAGCAGATTCTTACCTTAACGCTACAGGGAGTTGTAGTGCAACTAAATATTGGGCCTTTCTTATTCGTTTTGGGAAAGAACTTTAACGGCGACGCGGCTCGGTGCAAAAACTGCATAGCAATTGTGCTTCAGTGCATGGGTAATAAGCAATTTGCAGGCTTTGGAGACCAGTGTGGGGGTTGGTGGCGAGACCGCGGTACGTTGATCAGCGTTTGCTAATGGTGGTGGAATTTCCATTGAGAGGGCTCGGTATCTATTGTTTGGCGGAGGCGAAGGGAGGGGATTCGCCTTGCTGGAGATGGATTTGCGGCGTATAAGTTTACATTAGCGTATTCTTAATACTGAGCCTTGCCGTCTACTCATGTGGCTACGCAGCACGCGTCTTTAAAGAGGGCCTCGCAACGGCGTCTGCAGGAGGGGCTGCACTAGATATGGGGTGGGCAGCAAACCGGTGATGGCATTGCGGAATTCGACCTAGCGGGGTGGACGGCACTTGTTCTATAGTCGCGGAGCATCGGACGCGTCAGGAGAGTTAAGTGTGGCTCGGTGCTTCCCCAATTTCCCAATGTTCAGCAAGGAGTGCAGCCAATGCGATCGATAGCGGTTATCAATCAAAAAGGTGGCGTTGGTAAGACAACTTCCGCCGTAAATCTGGCCGCCGCATTGGCGGAACAAGGCTTTCGCGTTTGCGTGCTTGACCTCGACCCGCAAGCTCACGCTTCGCTGCACCTCGGCCTCTCGGTGCTGAACGACCAACCGAGTGTCTATGACGTCCTGTGCGGGGATGCCACGATTGCAGACGCTCGCTATTGGGTCACCGATAATCTAGCGGTCATTCCAGCCAACCTAGATTTGGCTGCGGCCGAAATGGAATTGGCCGGCGAAGTTGGACGCGAAGTTATCTTGCGCGATAAATTGGAATTGGACGACGAGCAGTTTGATTTTCTGATTCTTGATTGCCCACCTTCGCTCGGAGTGCTGACGCTTAACGCGCTAACAGCCGTCCAGGAAGTTTTCCTACCTCTGCAGCCCCATTTTCTGGCTCTGCACGGACTTAGCAAGCTGCTGAAAACGATTGAGATTGTTGCCAAACGGCTCAATCCAACTCTGCATCTCTCGGGTGTAGTCTTGTGCATGTACGAGTCGAGTACGCGATTGGCGGCCGAAGTGACCCGTGACGTGGACGAGTTCCTGACGATGCAGTCGAAGTCCCAGGGCATCTGGGCTGGCGCAAAGTTTTATGAGACTCGAGTTCGACGCAATATCCGCTTGGCGGAGGCGCCTAGTTTCGGTCAATCGATCCTGGAATATGCACCTACGTCGAATGGCGCCGAGGACTATCGTGCACTGGCCAAAGAAGTGATGGGGGTCTCAACCTCCGCAAGCCGGCCGCACGAGACGGATGCGGAAATTGGTCTCGTCAAGGCTGCTTAGCTCATGACGGCTCCTACTCCCAGCTTGCCTGCCTCTGACGGTCCACAGCGTGCCCGGCGCCGATCGTCCGTCGTGGTCTTTGGGTGGGCCGCTGCCTTGCTATGCGCGTTTCCGATGGGTTGCCGGCAATGGGCCTATGGTCCAGAAGGGATGGGGTTGGGCCCTGGTCCGCCTGCGCCGATTGAAGTCCCCGTAGCCAATCCCGCGCACGTGGGGAACGTCGACCCCGATTTCCTCTGGCGGCAGATCGTGGACACCGTGGACGACCATTTTCGAATTCGGTCCGAACAGCCCGTGTTGCGCAACAATCTCACCGTGCTGGAAGGGAATTTGTCCACCTACCCCGAGGTCAGCGGAACGTCGTTAGAACCGTGGCGTAACGATGCAGCCCGTGGTTTCGAGCGTCTGCAGAGCACGTTTCAAACCATCCGCCGCACAGCCAATGTTCGAGTCGTTCCCGAAGCTGGGGGCTATTTGATCGACGTCAGTGTGGTCAAGGAGCAAGAGGACGTCGATCAGTCGCAGTTCTCTACAGCGGGCGCCTTAGCCCAACGGCACGATGGAACCATTGTTCGCAATGAGAATCAATTGCGGCAAATGCCGGTAACGCTGGGGTGGTACGAAATTGGCCGCGATCGCGATCTAGAACATCGCTTGATGGAGAACATCCTAGGCCGCATTTCGAATGTAGAACCTCCTCCCCAAAAACTGCTCCACCACAGTCGCTAAGCGGTTGGAACTCGCCGTCTTGGTCCCCCCACCTAACTCTCGAGTTTTGCGGCAGTGGTCCAGTGCTTCTAACCCAATTGAATTTTTTTGGGTTGAGGATTGTGTAGCACGGTCCCTGGTCTTCCCGAAATACCATGCGACAAAACCCAGGTCACTCCCACTCCCACTCCCACTCGTGCTCGTGCTTGTGCTTGTGCACTTCTACTCGGGGAGTTCTGATTGCGAGTGCGGTTTTACTCCGTACGAGTACGATTGGTGTGCAAAAAGTAGGTAACCCCAAGCCAGGGCTCAGCAGTATGCGGAATACGGGATGCGTTACATGCAACTTGATTCGAACATCCAATCTCTTGGGCTAGCGGCTCCTGTGGCATTGGCAAGATCATTTTGGCGAACGTGCACGCTGCCCACGCAGAAAGACAATTGGCCCAGCCAGTGAGTGCGACACACTTGCCCGATTCGTGAGCTAGACCGCTTGGTCCACTCCGCGAACTCGAATGCGGAACGACCGCCCTCGCCACAGCCCGCTGGGCGGCTGGATTTTGCTACTTTGCGCACAATGAAGCTGGATCGATTGTGGGGAAATTGACGATTGTGACTGAGTCGGATTCTGCGCGCTGCGACGAGCCCGCCGGCTCCCAGTCCCCTCGGTACCTACTCAGCACCATCCAGCCGCATGACTTTCAGTCCACTTCTCTTGTCGCTTGCAACACCAGCTGCGGTAGCTACCGCCAGCACTGTTGTCGATGTCGCTCAAGGTCTGGGGCAGAACTTTGCGAATCTACTGTCCGGTGCTTCGGGCAGCGCTGCCGCAGAGGCCAGTTCAGCGGATCGCGAGTCGAATGCACCGAGTTCCCTAGCCGATTTGGCTGGCGAGCTGCGGCAATGGTTTCGTGAACTGGGCCTCGAAGAGCAGCCCTTCCAGCTGAATTTTGATTTGGCCGCCGACGGAACACAATCGCTGAGCGTTACCGGGATGCAGGCGGACAGGCTCAATGAGGAGTTGGGAAATGCCCCCGAATGGGGCGAGCGGATGCGAGCGTTCGCCAGCAATTTGCAGCATGCGGCGAGCCAATCCATGGGAGGGAGTGTCCCTCATCTACGATTGTCGATTACCGAATCGGAATCGACCGTCTCGCAGTCCTAAAGCGAATGCGCGCTGGGGCAATCGTTCAACTTGGGTGTCTGGGTATAATACGGGCTTTCGATTGACCGCAAGGATTCTTGTGAATTTGAGAATTCTGTCGACCGAACAATAGGGAAGGGTATGAGGCAGTGAGTGGTCCTTGAGCGGCAGTTGCTTGCTCGGTACGGCTTCAGGAACTCGCCTGCCTCCCCTGCCGGGATTTGCTTGCCTCCGCAGAACTGAAGGAATTGATCATGGCATCCGATTTTCGTCTGAAGGAAAAGCTTCCAACACTCGTTTCGTCGATCGTGGGAACCTACACCGCCGATGATCGGATCAATCATTTGGGGCATTGTCCGCTGCCCAAATACGACTCGGTCGTGGCCATTGTGGAGGATCTGACCGACATCCTCTATCCCGGCTTTCGTCGGCGCGAGGGATTGCACATTGGCAACGTGACCTACCATGTTGGCAATTTAATTGATTCCCTACACGATTCGCTCACCACGCAGATCGGGCGCGCCTTGCATCACGACGACCGGGTGCACAATCGATCGAGTGATTGTGAGAACCAGCTCGATTACGAAGCCAAGGGACAGGCCATCGCCATTCGGTTTTTGGAACAGATTCCCCGCTTGCGTCGTTTGCTGGCCACGGATGTCGAAGCGGCCTACGACGGCGACCCGGCGGTTAGTAGTCGCGATGAGATCATTTTTTGCTATCCAGGTTTGGAAGCGATCACCATCTACCGCATTGCGCATGAGTTGCGTCGCTTAGGGGTTCCGTTCATTCCGCGGATGATGACGGAGTGGGGGCACAAGCAGACGGGCATCGATCTGCACCCTGGAGCTCAGGTTGGCGAATACTTTTTCATCGACCACGGAACGGGTGTGGTCATTGGAGAAACATGCGAAATCGGCTCCAACGTTAAGATTTATCAAGGTGTTACCCTCGGAGCAATTAGCTTTCCAACAGACCCCGATGGGCAGTTGATTCGCGGGCAGAAACGCCATCCGACCATCGAAGATCGGGTCGTCATCTATGCCAACGCAACGATTCTGGGTGGGCGCACGGTAGTCGGGCATGACAGCGTCGTTGGTTCTTCTGTGTGGATTACTAGTGCGGTAGCGCCTCATACTACCGTCACTCTGGAAAAGCCGAATTTGCGCGTGCGAGGGGGAGTCCCCGATGATTTGAAGCCGGAGACGAACTACCAAATCTAAACAGCTTGTTCGGTAGGGTAGTCCGCCGCCGCGTGAGCAAGACCGGATTGGTTGCCGCAACCCGGTGTTAGCCCCTTGGTAAAACTGACGACGCTTCTAATTCAACCAGCCGTAAAGCTAAGGGAATACGATGAATTTTACACGCATTGATCAAGTCACCGCGACGGTTCTGGTCATCGAATCGGATCCTTTGATGCTAACGGCCATGGGGTCGGTCATGAATATGCAGGGATATCGAGCGGTGTTGGCTAGAACCGAAGATGTTGCCAATGTCGCCATTGCCGACCAGACCTTGGACGTCATTGTCCTGTCGATCAACGAGCTCGAATCGGGCTGTCATTTCGCCCATCGCTTGCGAAGTCATGCAACATCGAGCGACACGCCCATTATCTTTCTCGTGCCCGAATTGAAGGCGGAATGGACCGAGAAGCTCTCGGCGCAGGGTGGGGTCTACAGTCTGCTCAAGCCGATTGATCCCCATGGTCTATTGGAACTGGTGGACCGGGTCTTGTGGATGCCCCATTTGGCGCGAAGTCGTGGTACCGCCCCTGAAAACCACCTGAACATGCAGGCAGATTGGATTCGTCTGAACTAGGGTTCTCGGAGTGGCGTCCCTCTTCTGCCGCCACTGGCGCGGGGTTTCCATTAATTTGTCGTAAGCTACGGCAGTTTTGGGGGGCAATCTTTGGGCAAATAAAGCATAATTGAGGGGTTCGTTTGCTGGATGTGCAGCGGTTTGAATGGCAGCCTGTCTACCATGCCCCAGCATCCGGGCCTTCCCCCTCTCCCGCCCTACGTCCGAAGAAGCCCTCCCTCATGTTGCTACGCCCTTATTGGTTGGTGTTTTCCGTCCTCCTTGCTTGGGGGGGGCTAGTCTGTTCACCCAACGAGTTGAAAGCCCAGGCCGACTTCCCGCTCGTCGAAGTTGCAGCCGTAATCGAGACCCCCGTGGATACTGCTTACCGAGTGATCGGGACGGTGAACCCACTGCGCACCTCGATGGTTGGTAGTGCGGTGGCGGGCCGCGTGCTGGAGGTCTACGTCAATCAAGGCGATGCTGTCGAAGCCGGCCAGCCCTTGGCGCAGCTCCGGACGGATACGTTGGAACTTGAGTTGGCCGCCGCCGAGGCCGAGCTCGAACTCTACCGCCAGCAGTTGGCCGAAATGGTCAATGGTTCTCGCGTTGAGGACATTGCCGAAGCGAAAGCACGCTCTCTGGGGGCTAAAGCAGCCATGGAAAATGCTGCCAGACAACTGCAGCGGCTCGAGGAGTTGATGTCGTCCGGCGCAGCCATTGATGCCGACATCGAAGATGCACGTGAACGTTCCATCTTCACGCAGTACACGCATGCGGCCGCTGAAGCGACATTGGCACGCGTTGAAAAGGGGCCTCGCAGCGAACAGATTGCGCAAGCTGCAGCGCGAGTGGAGTTGCAACAACAGAATGTGCTGGTGATTAAGGACCGAATTGTCAAACACACCATGATCGCTCCCTTCGATGGCTTTATCTCTGCCAAGTTTACGGAGATTGGAGCTTGGATCGAGAGTGGAGGGCAAGTTGCGGAAGTGATCGAATTGAAAGAGGTTGAGATCCAAGCGCCCACCACTGCCGAAAACGCAACCAAGCTGAAGCGGGGAGATACGGTGCGGGTCGAATTCCCTGAGCTACCTCACAAGCTGCTTACCGGTGTGGTGCATCGGATTGTTCCCGTAGCCGACTCGCGAGCCCGCACGTTTCCCGTACTCATTCGCCTACAGAATGAAATCATTGACGATAGCCCGCTGCTGTTGTCGGGCATGATGGCGCGCATCGACCTACCTACCGGCAAACCTCAAGTCTTGCCACTCGTGCCGAAGGATGCGCTGGTGCTCAACCAGCTCGATCGGTCCGTGTTTGTCGTGGAAATGGAGCGTAGTGGCGAGACGGGGACGGTTCGCAAGGTTCCCGTGGAACTGGGAATTGCCATGGAGGGATTGATTCAAGTCACTGGTGACCTCTCCGCAGGCGATTTAGTGGTGGTGTTGGGGAATGAACGCTTGATTCCCAACAGCCAAGTTCGTGTGACCAACAAGGTGATTTCGCAAACCGCGAAGAACTAAGCTCCAGTGGCTGTGAAGCACACTTCCTCACTAAATTCCATACGCCCAATTCCAATTCAAGTCTATTCACATGTCACTGTTCGTTTGGTTCATTCAGAACCCGGTCAAAGTCTCGGTCGGCGTATTGCTCGTCTCTTTGTTTGGGGCAATCTCTCTAATCACAATGCCCAAGCAGCTCATTCCCGAGGTGCAAAATCCAATTCTTTCGGTCCGCACCACTTGGCCCGGTGCCAGTCCGCAAGAAATTGAGCGGGAGATCGTGCAAGAGCAGGAGGAGCAGCTGGCCGCCGTTGAAGGCTTGGTCAAGATGTCTTCCACCTGCAGCTCTGGATCCTCCAGCATTACGCTGGAATTCGCTGTCGGGACCAACATCGAAGATGCCATGATGCGTGTGAACACACGCCTGCAGCAAGTTCGCGAGTACCCTGTCAATGCTCAAGAACCTGTGATCGAAGCCTCGAGCGTGGCGGACAGCCCCATCGCTCGCTTTGCGCTGACTGCTAGACCACCCAGTATCGCGGCAATCGAAGCCTTTCAATTAGAGCATCCGGAATTGGCCGAAGCGCTTGAGCCAGCCCGTCGAGCGGTCAACACCGGATTGCGCGTGTTTCGATTGCAAGAAATCTACAATGAATTGCAGGAGCAGCATCCTGAGTTGGTGGAATTGCTCCCCCCCGAAGCCGATTTGCAGGCGATTCGAAAACTTGCAGAAGACCTCATCGAGCCCCAGTTTGAGCGAGTGCCCGGGGTTGCCGAGGCCGAGACCTACGGAGGCCAAGATGAAGAGTTGCAAGTCATCATCGATCCCGAGCGACTGGCCTCGCGGCAGCTCACCATTGAAGATGTCCGAGTCGCGTTGATGGGGCATAATCGGGACACGTCGGCGGGCGAGCTCTGGGAGGGCAAGCGACGTTGGGTGATTCGTACGCTTGGCCAATTTCGCAGCCCAGAGCACGTGAAATCCCAAGTTCTGCGGTCCGAGGGAGGAACCCCTATCTATGTTCGTGATGTGGCTGACGTGGTGGTTTCTTATAAGAAGGCCGATAGCCTCTCACGGCGCTATGGACTCACCAGTAATGGTCTGAGTGTGCGACGTTCCTCCGATGCCAACGTGCTAGAGGTCATGAAAGGGGTGCAAAAGGTAACCGCTGATTTGAATGCTGGCTTGCTCGATCGCCTGGGCCTCGAACTCTTTCAGTACTACGACGAAACAGAGTACATCAAATCAGCGATCAGTCTCGTGCAGCAGAATATCTTTGTGGGGGGAGCGTTGACCATCATCGTGCTGATGCTCTTCTTGCACTTAGGCCGCAAGACACTCTTGGCTATCCCTGTCTTGGCTGCCAGCGCTTTGGCATCGGTGTATATCTCTCCTTGGTTCTTCCTGGTAACCGTCGGGTTGACCCTGGTTTGCGGGCTATGGTTCGGTCGCGGTGCCCTGGTGGTAGGACTCGCGATTCCCGTCAGTATTATTGGGACGTTCTTGCTCTTGGGGCTTATGGGGCGATCCCTGAACGTGATCAGTTTGGCTGGGCTGGCGTTTGCGGTAGGAATGCTCGTCGACAATGCCGTGGTTGTACTCGAAAATATCTACCGCCGCCGCGAGATGGGCGAGTCTGCCGCTCAAGCTGCCTCGGGAGGCACTGCGGAGGTCGCGGGGGCCGTGGTCGCTTCGACGCTTACCACCATCGCCGTGTTCGTCCCGGTTCTGTTCGTCCAGGAAACCTCCGGACAGCTCTTCCGAGATATCGCGTTGGCGATCAGCTGCGCCGTGGGGCTGTCACTCGTCGTCTCCTTCACGATGATTCCTGCAGCTGCGGCGAGGTTGTTTCATGGTAGCCAAACAGTCAACCGTAGATCCTCAGGGGAAACCGCCTCTAGCGAGCTAGACGCGGCGCCAGACGGCGCACCCAGGTCCAGCGGTCGGTTGGTTGGGTTGATCACAGCTGGCGGCAATCGCTTTGCCGGTTTTATCGCAGGAATGAATCGGTGGGTGATTGAACGCAGGAGTCGCTCAATCGCGCTGGTTGTCAGCATGATTCTATTTTCCCTGTCAGTCAGCTATCTGCTGTGGCCCAAAGTCGAATATCTGCCATCGGGGAATCGCAACTTTGTGTTCTGCAGCCTGTCGCCACCTCCGGGCTACAATATCGAGCAATTGATGGTCATGGGCGAGCGGTTAGAGAAGGACTTGCAACCCTACTGGGACGTGGATCCGGGAAGTCCCGAAGCGGCCCTGCTGCCCTACCCTACCATCGACTATTATTTTTACGCGGTCCGCGGCACTTCGGTCTTCATGGGATTCCGCACCACGGATGAAAGTCGGATTCGGGAGCTGATTCCTCTGGTCCGAGAAGCTGCTTCGAAGTTTAAAGGCACGCGCGCCCTGGTGAAGCAGTCCAGTTTGTTCGAGCGAGGACTGACCGGTGGGCGAACGATCGACATTGAAATCACCGGTGGCGATCTCAATAAGTTGATTGCCGTGGGCACGCGGGTGATGGACGATGTGCAACGGCTGATCCCTTCAGCGCAAGCCTCTCCACAACCTAGTTTGGATATCGCCAGTCCCGAAGTGCATGTCTATCCCAAGCGAATCGAAGCGGCCGAGATGGGAGTCAACGCAGCCGAGTTGGGATATGCCGTCGACGCGTTTATCGACGGTGCCTATGCGGGAGACTACTACGTCGATGGAGATAAAATCGACCTCACGATCAAGGGGGGCGATACCTTCGCCCAACGCACGCAAGATATTAATTGGCTGCCGATCTCAACCTCCTCTGGTCAGATTGTACCGCTAGAGGCAGTGGCCGATGTGCAAATCAACAGCGGTCCTGAGTCCATCATGCGTCGTGAGCGTCTGAGAGCCATCACGATTTCAGTCACTCCGCCGCTGACTATGCCGCTGGAGGAAGCGATGCAATTAATTGATCAACAGATTGTCGATGTATTGCACGAAGAGGGAGTCATCGATGGAGATACCATGGTGAGTCTGTCTGGGACGGCTGATAAGTTGCGCGAAGCCTGGGACGCCCTCAGCTGGAACCTGGCTCTAGCGTTGGCAATCACCTATCTGTTGATGGCCGCACTGTTCGAATCGTGGCTTTATCCCTTTGTGATTATCCTGACCGTGCCACTGGGAGCTGTGGGGGGCGTGCTGGGGTTGTTTGTATTGAACTTCTTTATTTTCCAGTCGCTCGACGTGTTGACCATGCTGGGCTTCGTCATTCTGGTCGGGACGGTGGTGAATAATGCAATTCTAATCGTGCACCAATCGCTGCATTACATGCGCGACGGAATGGCCCCGCGGCAAGCCGTACCCGAGAGTGTGCGAACGCGCATTCGCCCCATTTTCATTACCACCACAACAACCGTACTGGGCCTCCTGCCACTGGTCGTATTTCCAGGTGCGGGGAGTGAACTTTATCGAGGTTTGGGGGCGGTCGTGCTCGGTGGCCTAATCCTCTCGACAGCCTTCACGCTCTTCCTAGTGCCGGCGGTGTTCGTGTTGACCATGGATGCCAAGCAGTTCGTCATGGGGTTGTTTCAGAGGGTGGCCCGCTAGAGAGGCAAACCGCACTCGAAGACTCGCACCGGAATGCGTCCATCCTGCATGTCCAGGTCATGTTCCTGGGTTTCCCAGCCAGCCTGGCGAATCCACTTGGCAAAGGAATCGCCCGTGTGCCGGTGCGGTTCACTGAGGTAGACGCGTCCCTGAGGAGCTAGATGCTGTCGCAAGCACTCATCGAGCACTTCAAAGAGGCTGGTGTCGTAGACTAGGTCGGAGCCGATGATGATCGGAAACCGGGGCTCTGGCAGCTGCTGCACGCCCCACTTGAGCCGCTCAAAGCGGACGTGGGAGGCAACCGATTGCGCATTGAGCTCGGCCACTTGAAGCGCCAGCAAGACCGCATCGGTCATCGTCACCGAGGCGCCGCGGAGGGCGGCGCCAACACCGGCCTGGCCCGACCCGCAACCGAGTTCGAGCACGCGGGTTCCCGACAGATCTAAGCGGGCTAAGAATTGGTCCAACCCCAGCGCGGCTCGCCAAGTCGCGGCCCAAAAGGGATCGAGTTCCTCGGCCGGCAAGGGCTTGCCCGCCTCATCCACAGAGCCCGCCACCGCCGTTTCGAGCAACGTGTCGGGGTTCGCAACGCGATACCAAGTCAGCTCGCGGGCTCCCAATTGGATGGGAGTCGGTTCGAGCTGAACGGTCTGTTCAATGAGAGCTTTCAGCTCTTGCCACTGTGGCTGAGATGCGTTAGTCACGTCGCTTGAGGATGTCATCGAAGTCGGTGAGGTGATAGGGGATGCCGGTGTAGTCGAGCAGACGGCAGAGTCCACGCAGGGCGACGCCAAATCCGTCGGGTCCGCTAAATCCACCAAATTGACCACCACCCTTAACGTGCGGTTCGAGATCGAAAATCACTCCTGGTGCCCCAAGTTTTTTCATTCTCTTTTCGATCTTGGGGAGCTCGTTGACGAGATCGCGCAGGATGGCCTCGTGACCGGTGTCGCCCAGGTCGGCGGGTACAAAGTTCTTGAGCGAGGTTTCATCGACATGCTGCATGCGCTGGGTGGCAGAGCTGTGGCGATAGTCCTTGATGTGCAACCAGCCCAAGCCTGGCTTCATGGCTAAGTATTCTGCGAACACCTCATCGGGAGTCATGCCTTGGCAAACCAAATTGGCACCATCGAAGATAAGCACCAGGGAGGAGTTTTTTACTTGACGGTGAATTTTGGCCAAGAGCTTGCCGGTCTGGCCCACCAGATTGGCTTCGACCTCGAGCCCAAACACGAGGCCCTCCGCTGCGCACACCTCGGCGATGGCCCCCAGCTGGTCTGAGACTTGATTGAGATGGTCGGCTGGGTCTGTCCCCATCGGATGGTAGAAGGAGAATCCTCGCAGGAGCTTGGTGCCGAGCGTATTGGCCACGTCACACGCGTGCTTGACCTCTTTGGCCAAGTAATTCTTAAACGGAATGAACTTGTTCGAAGTCCCGTCATCCACATCCAAGAGCTTGACTTTGCCAATGGGCGAACCCAATGTGGCTACACTCAAACCGTAATTGGCCTGCAGCTTTACCACCGTCTTGAGTTCGGCTTTGGTGAGTGCCATGGCATTCTTGATGCCTCCGCCCACGTCGATAAAGCGAATGGAGTAGTGTTGGAGCCCCGCGGCCGCCATCGCAGCAAACTGTTGCTCGGCTTGCTTATTTTCTGCCGACTCATCGGCGAAACCGCTAAGGATAATTGGATTGAGCATCGACATCTTCTTCGTTCAAGGTGGGTTGGAATGGGGCAAACCAACAAATTACTGCGAATGGGTTCGATTGGGAACCTATTGAATTCCCCCAAGGTTAACCCTTCCACGCCTCAGTGGCAACGGACGCTTGGCGAGCACAAGACAGCCACTCTGCCTCCGTCCCAGCGGGACAACTGGCTGTCGTCCGCAGCGCGATCAGGTTTAGCACGGTTGACGCTTCTGCGAACATTGGGGGGCGATGGCTTTGCGGCAATCGCCAAAGGGCTCGCAAATCGGCAAGCGGCTGGCGAACGTGTGGGCTGGAGTTGCCCCCAAACGCTGGGCTTAGCTGTTTTCTTCGTAATCGATGGTGATTACCGAAGAGATTCCGCCACGTGGGCCCCAGTGACTCTCAAGCGTCAATCGTCGAGGCTTGAGCATTTCCACAAAGTCATCGAGAATGCGATTGGTAACATTCTCGTAGAAAATACCTTCATTGCGGAACTTTTGCAGGTAGAGTTTGAGGCTCTTCAGTTCAACACATTTCGCTCCGGGGACATACCGAAAGATCAGCGTGCCAAAATCGGGCTGGCCTGTCATGGGGCAAATGGAGGTGAATTCAGGACAAGTTATTTCGATTTCGTACTCGCGATCTGGGAAACTATTGTCAAAAACTTCCAGTTGATCTTGAAAGGGGGTAGCCACAGGAGAGAATTCCTCAGTTCAGTAACAGTACAAGCCTCAACAAACAATAGCTTGGAAGTATGAAATCAAACGCTGCAAATCGAAAGGGGGCTAAACTGCGGATCAGCGAGATCTACGCCAGCATTCAGGGCGAAGGAGTGCTGACCGGTACGCCGAGCATCTTTGTGCGGACCAGTGGCTGCAATTTGCGGTGCTGGTTTTGCGATACGCGGTTTGCCTCTTGGGAACCAGAAGGGGAGTTCCTAGAGCTAGAGCAGGTCGTTGAGCAGACTCTGGCGCTGGGGCACTCGCATATCGTCTTGACCGGCGGAGAGCCGATGATTTATAGCAATTTGCCAACTCTATGCGGCGAGTTCCGAGAGGCCGGCCGGCATATCACGATCGAGACGGCGGGGACCATTTTCCACGAAGTGGCTTGCGATTTGATGTCGATCAGCCCCAAATTGAGCAGTTCCGCGCCCGTGGGGTCGCCCGGTGGTTGGTTCGCGACTCACAATGCTCGACGCGAACGATTGGAGGTCGTGCGGCAATTGATGACCGCCCATCCCTACCAGCTGAAGTTTGTCGTCGATACACCTGCCGACGCTGATGAAGTGCTGACCTACCTCGATCGTCTGGGAGATTTTGAAGGTCAGCGCGTGTTGTTGATGCCACAAGGGACGGAGAAAGTCGAACTCGATCGACAAGCCGCCTGGTTAATCCCCTGGTGCGAGCAGCATGATTTGCGTTTCTGTCCCCGGGCCCATATCCACTGGTTCGGCAATCGCCGAGGCACGTAATTGTCGCATGCCCCATTGTCGAACGAAGCGCCCGCCTAGCTGCCGGTTAAAGCTCAGCAGCCTGGAAGCTCAGTTGCTTGGAAGAGCAGCCGGGGATGCAGCGGGCAACGCCATTTCATCGAGATCCAGTCGGTAGAGAATTTGGTTGTAATCGTGCAGGGGCGTTGGATGGGCGTGGTCGGAAAATTGCGCCGTGTAGGTCCCTTCAAAAAATAGAACAGAGCTGTCGGGCTCCGTGAACTCTGGATGCAGGCGAGGGTTGTAAAAGGTGTAGTTTTCATGGCTCAGGATCTCTACCGCAGGTCCCCAGGGCCCCGTGGGGGAAACCGCTTCTGCGTACCACAGCGTGCCGAATGGTGAGGGGGTTCCAAATTTCTGCATGAACACCGTGACCCACCTTTGGCGGTATGCGTTCCATGCGATGGATCCCGAATGGGGTTGAACCTCGCGTGGGCTGTCGACCACGCCAAGGGAGGTTGGCGGAGTCAACTCCTCCCACTCGCTCGGCTGTTGCCACGCCTCGAAGGTCGCGCGAACTCGCGTGTGCGGTAGTGGGTTCCCTACATACAACCACTCAACTCCCTGATGGTCTGTCTCGAGGGCGGCATGCCCTTCCCGCGTCCAAAACGGTGGTGGTTCGCCGGAGCTCTTTTTCCATACTGTTCTCAGGTGATCAAACTCAAGGGTGGCTTCGTTCCAAACGCACAAGCCTATCTCGTAGGTGTCCAATCGCCCTTCGATCTTACGATAGGTTGCTACCAGATGTTCCGTCCCGGCGGCGTCCTTGAGGCTGGCGTATCCGGTAAGCCAAGTAGGTCCATTGCCGGGCATGTCCGCTACTGCCCTAGGTTTGCCCTTGGAGGAAGTGAAGTAGTTGAAACGCGGATGAAGTGGCGGCTGCTGGGAATCTAGTGGCTTAGAATCGGTGGTAGCGCTGATCATGTCAAAGACGCCCAAGGGGTAGTTCGCGAATTTTGTATCCCCCCAGGCCCAAAACAATTTTCCACGATGCATGGCGGTTTGCACGCTGTCGCAGCCCGCTAGAGGAGCATCGATCCAGTCCGCTTCCTCTCCCAATTTTTGACTCTCCTCGAACAATCCGCTGCCAGTCAGGCGACCGATGCGTTTGGCCAAGCTGAATCGAGTAACAGGAACCTGTACAGACTCTCCAGGCAGTGGGGTCAAGCGGATCCCGCGGTAACCAAAGGCATCGGGTGGGACGCCATAGCCATGTCCGACCACGGTGAACCAGACTTCATGTCCCATCAAGGAGGGGGCGTCGATGGCGATGACCCCTGCGTTGTCGGAGATGAAGCGGAGTTCGTTGGTCGTTTTGAGTTCAACGAGCGGAACGGGCCATCCCGAGTCCTCGTCCACAACTTGAATTCGGTAAGGTGTCTTCAAGTCATCAGCGCGTAGGGTGGTGGAATGGGACGCCGCCATGGCCCACATCAGCAGGCCAGCAATGCACAGCATCCTCTTAAATTCACGGGAATTCTTCATCGGTATCTGCTTGGGTAGGCGCCTGCAAGGACGGGGAGGGATCTGTCGGTCGGAACTCCCATGCATCGCTACTGGGGGCTTTCGAGGATCGATAGGGGAGCTCCTGCATGTAGGTTAGTCACGCTCTGGAGTATTCCGCTTGGCCAGTAGATTTCGAGTCGCTCGATAACTTCATCCGGGAGTATTCCCCAGTGCAAGGTGTATGGATTCTGGGAGAGGTAGCTGCCGCCACCGACGACTGACCTGAGGAACTTGCCGCGGTTCGTATGGAGAATGGCCCGGGTTCCAATTGCATTGCGATTGCTTTTCGTTCCCACCAAATCCACGCTCAGGAGTTTTCCTGTGGTTTGGGTTTCGTTGAGCAGGATAGCCGCCGGCTCTTGCGTATGGGAGTAGACCAAATCCAGGTCGCCGTCTCGGTCGAGATCTCCACAAATCAATCCGCGTCCCCGATGGAACTTGCTGAAAAAACTATCGGCGCTGAATTCTTGACGTACAAGTCGTCGTGAATCGCCAACTTCCGAATTCGCGAGTAAGAGACTCTGTTGTTCAGTCCGAGATTGCTTGGGATGGATCATCACATGGCCATTGGTGACGACTAGGTCTTCGTCGCCATCCAAGTCGAGATCTGCCGCGATGGTGCCAAAGCCGACAAACAAATTGCCTAGGGAATTGAGCCCCGCCCGTTCGGTGGCCCACATAAATCTGGCATCACCGTTATTTTCGTAGAGTGCGTAGCTCTCGTTTTCATAGTTCGTGACCCACAAGTCTGGCTCTAAATTCTGGTCGAAGTCGAGCAGGGCGATGCCCATGCTTCCATTGGGCGTGCCGCTGCCATCGAGTCCGGTCCCGCTCATCAATCCGGCATCAAGAAAACTCCCGGTGCCGTCATTGAGGTATAAGAAATTGTTGGTGGTGTCATTGGCGACGTAGATGTCGGCATGCCCATCCGAATTGAAATCTGCCACCAAAACTCCCAGCCCCTTGCCACCCGCTTCCAGGCCGCTGGATTCGTCTGCGCGGCGAAAGGTTCCATCTCCGTTGCTGAAATAGAGCGTGTCGTTCAGTCCGCTAAAGTCGTTGGGGGTACACACATCCATCACACCCGGGGTGCCGGAGGGGCAAGCTGGATGGTTCTCCCAAGACCAATCCACATAGTTGGCGATATAGAGATCGAGGTTGCCATCGCCATTGAAATCTCCCCAAGCCGCACTCGAACTCCAGGAATAATTTTCTGGAGTGGCGGTCAGTGCTGTCTCGGCAAACGTTCCATCCCCTAGGTTGTGCAGCAATTGTAGGTCGTCATAGCCAGTGATCAGCACATCATCAAAACCATCATTGTCGAAATCGCCTGTGGTGCATCCATGGGAATATTGCTTCGGCGGCACTAGGTGCGCGAGCTCCGTACAGTCGCGAAACTGCAGGCCATCCCGTTGACGCCAAAGGGTCGAGGGTAGGCCCGTCAACGGTTCGTCTCGCTGGATACTTCCGCCACCAGGAAAGAGGAGATCGATGGAGCCATCCCGATCGTAGTCCAAGGCGGCGACTCCCCCCCCCAGCGACTCGACGATACTGAACTCGCCTGCACCTTCGCCGTTATCATAGACAGCCCGAACGAGACTCTCCACGGTATGGTCGCGAAAGTCGAAGAGATGCTCGGCTTCAGCTTGGCCGGACCCATCTTCGGTCCAGTTCTTCGTGGGTGTCTTCACCTGCTGCTTGCAGCCGCAGAGGGCTAGGCCCAGCGCCAGCAACGCAGTAAATCGCATTGATGTTAGGACCATTGCTTGAGCTGCAGTGCCTGCTTGGAAAACGATTTGCAACGCATTTTTCCACGATAAAGATTGTTACCACCTGACAATACCTTATTGTACGCTTCCCAAAAGAGAAGCAACTAGGCTTTTCCACAAAATGGTCCCGGCTGAGGCGCGTCTTACGCCCTGCCACACTGTGTTAGAATTTGTGGGAAAGCCCACCTAAAAACCATTGATGGAACCTTCCTATGCAACCTACGCAGCGTATTGCGCTCGCCGTGATCACGGTTTGTCTTCTGGCTACATTACGCGTTGCCTCAGCTTCCGAGTTCGTTCCTGCCAACTTGGTGGTTCCAGAGGGATACGAGGTGGAGGTGGTGGCTGCGTCGCCGTTGGTCGAACACCCAACCTTTGCAACCTTTGACGAGTCGGGGCGGTTGTTTGTTTGCGAGAATGCTGGGGTCAATATGTCTGCCGCTGAGTTGGAGGAGAGTCTCCCCAATTCGATTCGGATGCTCGTGGATAGTGATGGAGATGGGCGTTTTGACAAGCACACCGTCTTTGCGGACAAGATGACATTTCCAATGGGAGGTGCTTGGCACAATGGGGCTTTGTACGTAGCCTCCCCTCCCAACATTTGGCGTTTGGCTGATACCACGGGCGACGGCGTTGCAGATGATCGAAAAATCCTGGTGTCCGGTTTTGGGTACACCGGAAATGCAGCTAGTATCCACGGTTGCGTTAATGGTCCCGATGGTCGTATCTACTGGTGCGACGGTTTTCATGGCCATGAGATCAAAGATGATGCAGGGGCGGTTCAGAGCGAGCGTTTTGGTTCGTACCTCTTTAGCTGTCTGCCCAATGGCTCGGACCTTCGACTGCATGCCGGCGGTGGGATGGACAATCCCGTAGAAGTTGATTTCACCGATACCGGTGAAATGCTGGGTACCGTCAACATCCTTCGCACTCGGCCGCGCGTTGATGCACTGGTCCACTGGCTCTACGGTGGCGCTTATCCTCACCGCGAGCGGGTGCGCCAGGAGCTGAAAACGACGGGTGAGTTCTTGGGACCCATCCATGACTTCGGGCATGTGGCTGTCTCTGGAACCATGCGAGTTCGCAATTCCGTCGGACAGCCAGAATGGCAAAATAGCTTTTTGGCAACCTTCTTCAATATTGGGAAGGTCGTTCGATTGCAGCTCCAGCGTGAGGGCGCATCGTTCAACGTCGTGCAGCGTGAGTTTCTCTCTTCACCTAGTCCGGAATTCCATCCGACTGACATTGTAGAAGACGCGGATGGTAGTCTTTTAGTCGTTGATACCGGCGGATGGTTCTATCGCGGTTGCCCAACCTCTCAGTTCGCCAAGCCCGATGTGCTGGGTGCTATCTACCGCATTCGTCTCAAGGAGGCTGCCGTAGTTGCGGACCCGCGTGGAATGCAGATCCTGTGGGACGACCTGCCGGACGATAAGTTGGTGGAGTTGCTGGGGGATTCGCGATTTGTGGTTCGCCAGCGGGCCATTGCTGCTTGTGCGGCTCGCTCACCTGGAGTTATCCCTCTGCTGGCGAGCAAAGCTGAGGAAGGTGAATTACGCACCGCCCAAAATTCTCTTTGGGCACTGACTCAAATTGTGGGTTCTGCTGCCAGTGAGTCGGAAACGCGTCATGCAGCATGGGCAGCGATTGTGGCTGCCTTGCAACACTCTCTACCTGACATGCGTCAAACCGCTTGTCGCAGTCTTGCTACCTATCCCAATTCGAAAGTGTTGGAAGAGCTGCTGCCGTTGCTGCAAGATCATCGGCCGGAGGTTCGGCGTGAATGCGCCACTGCCATTGGACGCCTTGGCGATTCTGCAGCCGTAGCTGCTTTGCTGGACGCCCTCGAGCAGGCGGTTGATCGCACGGAAGAACACTCGCTAATCTATGCGCTGATTGAAATTAATGATCCTCCCACAACGCGACGAGGGCTCCAGCAGGCCAGTCCGCGAGTTCAGCAAGGGAGCCTGATTGCACTCGATCAGATGGATGCTGGAGATTTGCAGGTTGAGGAGGTCATGCCCTTGGCTCTAACGAGGGATGCTAATCTCCAACGGGCTGCGGCTGAAATTTTCTTAGAGCATCCAGAATGGCAGCCTCAGGCGGCTCAACTCCTGGGACCACTATTGCAGCGAAGTAAGGGAATGCCACTGGAGCACGCGACGACGCAGCGGCTGCTGGCCCAGTTCGTTGAGCAACCCCAGGTGCGTGCGTTGGTCGGTAGGCACCTCAACGATCCAGCCCTCTCCGCATCGACTCGCTCGCTCATCTTGCATGCATTGGCGGCCCGACAGAAGATTGATTTTGATCCAAGCTGGCAGGCGCCCCTGGCCCGCATGCTCGAAGAGCGAGAGGCTGCCACGCTGCCGTTGGCGATTGAGGCAATTGCAGCCATGGATACTGCCGCTTTCGACTCGCAACTGCAGGACTTAAGCATGGATCCCTCCCTGCCCATCCTATTGCGTGTCACGCTTGCTCAGACTCTAAGTGGCAATGCCTCGACACTGACCAAGGAAGCCTTCGAGTTGTTGGTACAGGAGTGGACTGCGGGCACTTATGCAGCC
Organism: Aureliella helgolandensis; assembly: GCF_007752135.1. Taxonomy (GTDB): domain Bacteria; phylum Planctomycetota; class Planctomycetia; order Pirellulales; family Pirellulaceae; genus Aureliella; species Aureliella helgolandensis. Next base: position 910,120 of record NZ_CP036298.1, read on the forward strand.
AGCCTAGAGGCCGCTCAGCGACTGGGCACTGCTTCACTCTCCAAGGCTCAGAAGCTGGAATTGTTGCCCCATTTTCGAACGGCTAGTCCCGATTCACTCCGGGCACTGCTGTCCCCTTATGCTCGCGTTGACGACGCTGTTCAGGCTGGTGTCTACTTGGATGCGATCGGTTCGGCACGCAGTTTGACTCTCATACCGCCGCATGAATTCTCCGATATGATCAAGGCCTATCCCGTCGAAGCACTGCCGCAGGCCAACGCTATTTTGCAAAAAATTCAACAAGCGGAAGCGAACAAACTAGTGAAGCTAGATCGCTATCTTTCCCTGTTGGCGGCCGGCAATGCAGAGCGTGGAAAGAAGTTGTTTTGGGACGAGAAATCTCGCTGTGGAGCATGCCACCAGATTGGTAAGCAAGGGATTGCCGTTGGCCCCGATTTGACGACCATCGGCGCCAATCGCAGTCCTCAGGCTTTGTTGGAGTCAGTCGTTTTCCCGTCGGCCACCATCGTTCGTGACTATGAACCCTACGCCGTGGCATTGACCGATGGACGGGTTTTGAGTGGCGTCATCGTGCGTGAAACGACGGAAGAGATTTTCCTGCAACAGCAGACGGGGGCGCTGGAAAGAATTGCCCGCAACGATATTGAGGAAATGCAAGCCAGTTTGACATCGATCATGCCTGCCGGGCTCGATGCGACCTGGAGCGGTGAAGAACTTGCCGACTTGGTGGCCTATCTCAAGCAGCAGCAAACCGCAGCCCCTAGCACTCCGTAGCTCGGTTCACTCTCCTCCTCCTCCTCCGGTGGTAAGATCCCTAATTGCCCTGTAGGGGAACCGCCTTTCCCTGCTCACGCAACGAGTTACTGTTTTAACAGGCCGTTACGGCTGGGGGCTGTTTCATCAAGCCGGCGCGGAAGGCCAGGTTTGGACTTGAGAGCTGATTGCGGCCGTACGCCCAAGGATAGCTGCCATGGTGCCGAAGGCTGCGTGCTCTCCGTCCTGGGGAAGGGGAGCTCCATGTAGCCATGTCCAAGGTGAAGCGAGCTGTCCAGCCGGAGCTCCCGCTGTTCCAGCCTGAGACCCAACCAGTCCCTGATTGCCATTGGACGCAGTCTCCCGCAATGCCGGTCGCGTTTCCCAGATCAGCTGATGGTGCTGGTCGTAAATCTTTCCAGCTAAGACGTCGCACCAGCCCCGACTGCCATAAACGGCGACGGGATAGGGTGTTGTCGAGGAGCGTTGCTGGACAGGATGATTGGGTTTGATTCCCGCAGGCTTCCAGCATGCATCGACCTGCACTCCACCGGCGTATCGGTAGGTAATTGCTACAGGGCGGTCCACTTGGTGCAGCGACTGCGTTGGCGCTATTTCGCCGACGCATTCCGCCTCAAGGGGGTTGCCATCCAATATCCAATTGCAAAGGTCCATTCGATCGACGAATGTTTCCAGCATCCCCCCGCCGCCGGTCCAATCGAAATGCATCCAATTTCGGAGCTGGTCCTCCAAGTGGGTGTTCGAATTGTGGTTCGACGGGGTGCTCGATCGAGAGGGAAGTGCCGGGGCAGTACAGTGGGTGGAGATGGTAGAGATGGTACCAATCGCTCCCGCGTGAAGCTGGGCGACCGTGGCGGCGATGCGGGGATCGTGACGTTGGTCGAGCGCCACGCTGACGGCCAATTGCTTTTGATGCGCCAGGCGGCTTGCGGAAAGGAATTGTTCGACGCCGGCGACATCGGTTGCGATTGCTCGAGCTGCGACAACATGTTTGCCGGCATCGACGGCAGCCATCATATGCTGCGGGCGAAAACCTGGTGCGGTGGCCAGCACGACTAGGTCTACGTCGCTGGACAGGAGTTGTTGGAACGCATCGAGTCCCACGTAGCGATGTTGCGGCTGGATCGCGAATTGTTCGGAGAAACGGCTCTTCATACCGCGCAATGACTGCTGCAGTCGGTCCTCGAAGACGTCCGCGACGGCTCTGAGTCGAGCATGAGGGGCCGCTTTGAATAGCTGTGTGCACAATTGGACGCCGCGGCGTCCGCAGCCGATCAAACCGACTCGCAGCGTCCGCTGGGGTAGTAGGCAGCTGCTGGAGCGAGCGGTCGCCCCCACGGCGGCGGGTGTAGGACTGGCTCCCAGCACGGCGGGCACGGCACCGGCCAGTAGCAACGATGAGCCTCGCAAGAATTCGCGGCGGGAGTCGTCGTTAGGTACGGGGGTGGAACGCAGCCGATCTTTTGCGGGTTCAGCCATAGACACTGGTTACCAAGACGTGTTTTTTGAATTGTGACGATGCAGATCGTCTACCAGTTCAATGGTACACAGGATTGAGGGGAGAAGAAACTAACGTACAAAACTAATCTCGCCGAGTGAGGGTACCCAGCGATTGGAAAAGGGTCGTGCGGGATCTGATGGCACGATTAGTTTTGTACGTCGGTAAGTGTTGGGGAGGGGAGGCAGCTGTGCTTGCTAGGTCCACTACTTTTTTGATGAATAAACGCGACGGTCGACCCACAGTCCAACCCAGACAGCTACCGAATGTCCGGTTGGGTGCAAATGCAACGTTAAAGCAGTTTGATTGGCCTTAGCATGCCATCAGTGTGTTTCATTGTACCGCTAGATGGCGTTGCTGCAAGCTAAACCGGCGCAAAAGGTCGAAATTGAGCTGGGGAGCAGTGTGGGCAGGCCCCCTCTCGGTCGTGGATAAAGCACGCCGAGTGCGATAAGCGTGGGAAACTCGCCGCCTCGTCCGCCAGGTGTTTCCGCCGCGGCCCTGCGAGGGCCGAAGCGCTACTGCTGCAGGGAGCGATTCGGGTTATCCCTGTTTGAGCCCCAGCATGCGGTCGAGAGAATCGGCGGTTTGGTAGATCAACGCTTCTGGGAAGTGCTGGTAGGGGTGGAAGTACTCGAAGGTCAAATAGCCGTCGTATCCAATCTGATCGAAGGCGGACAAGACACTTGGCCAATTCGTCGTACCATCCAGCAGCGGTCGAAACGCTTCGAGGCTGTGGTCCGTTCCCTTTTTGGTGAACTCCTTAAGGTGGACGTTTTTGATGCGCTGTCCAAGAATGGGAATCCAGTGTTCGGGGAACTGGTATTCCATAATGTTGCCCGTGTCAAAATGCACCTGTACATACGGGCTTGAAAAACTGTCCACAAAATCAGCCATTTCCATGGGAGACATGAGAAAGCCATTGAAGAAAATGTTTTCCATATTCAAGTGGACGTTCAGCTTCTCCGCTTGGGGCAGAAGTTTTTCGATGGCTGCCCGAGCTCGAGCATGGCAGACATCGTTGGGGGTGGGATCATGCTCTGGGCGCCAAGGCATGTGCACGGCCCCTGGAACTACCAAGAGATTCTCGGTCCCCAAATCATGGGCTGCCTGCGTCATGAGGCCTGCCAGCTCCATTCCGCGAGCCCGCTCTTGCGGATCATTACTGGTCAGCGGGTAGGGCCAAAAGAGGAAAGAGCATAGCCCGCTAATCGCGATGCCAATATCTTCTGCCATGCGACGAATCGCTTCAAACTCTGCGGTGCCCGATTGAGGAGAAAGGTCGCTTTCGAGGTCGTAGTTCAATTCAATGCCATCGAAGCCCGCGCGCTTGGCCAACTCCATGCATTGTCGTAGGGACATTTTATCGGGGTAGGGAAACGCCCAAAGATTGATCGACTTCTTCATGTTGTAGACGGGCCGCGTCGCTAGTTCGCCGGCGACTCCGCTGCTGGCGTCACCCTCTGAGGCCGAGCCTGACTGACCGACTGCCGCCCATGCTGCGCTCCCAAAGGCAGCGTAAGTGAGCAATTCACGACGTTTCAATGCGGAATGAGGTTGCATGGTAGGGCTTCTCGATGGGGTCGGGGATACTAGAGGATGCCCCGATTGTAGTAGGCTCGCCGGCCATACTCTACCCACCTGCTGCAGTCCCTGCAGGTCAGCGGCCCCGCCGCTCAAGTTGTTTCCGTCGAGCTCGTCGACTCTGTCTCGCGGGCCACCGCATGGCAGAGATTGCCTGCAACAAGTTGTCGGTCGAGACGGAGCTTGGCGGGCAGGACGTTCCCAGGAAGAGCCTGGGAACGCGGTGCAGTGCTGCGAACTGGTGTCACCGTTTAGGCGCCGGAGGCAATGCCGTGCGCCACTTCGTAGGCGGTGATCTTGTCTTCCATTTCCAGCGTCATGGCAATGTCGTCCAGTCCATTGAGGAGACTGTGGCGACGCGATGCTTGGACTTCGAATTCCAGAGACAGGCCGTATTCGTCGCTGAGCGTGCAAGTCTCGAGATCGACCGTCATTTGGTAAGGGGCGTGCTCTCGCGCCTTGGCAAACAGCTCCTCAATGACACTCTCCGAAAGCTTGATCGGAAGCACGCCGTTCTTGAAGCAGTTGTTAAAGAAAATGTCTGCAAAGGAAGGGGCGAGGATAACTCGCAGGCCGTAGTCTTCCAGTGCCCAGACCGCATGTTCACGACTTGAGCCACAGCCGAAATTGCGTTGGACGAGCAGGATTTGAGCACCCTTGGCTGCCGGCTGATTGAGCTCAAAGTCCGGATTGTCCGAGCCATCATCCTTGAAACGCCAGTCGAAAAATAGGAATTGGCCAAACCCCGTGCGCTCGATCCGCTTGAGGAATTGCTTGGGAATAATCTGGTCCGTATCGATGTTGGAACGTTCCAGGGGAGCTACGACGCCAGTTAACTTCGTAAAGGGTTGCATAGTCTTTGGTTCACTCTAAATGCATGCATGTGTGTAATGGTATCCAACAAGAACCGAGCAACAGCCGCCGGGCACCTTCTCCCCGCCACGCTGCATTCCCATTCTTGATGTTGACGAAATCCCTAGGCTTTGTAATCCCATTGGCGGATATCGTTGAAATGTCCCTTGATGGCTGCTGCGGCGGCCATGGCGGGAGAAACCAAGTGGGTTCGTCCGCCCTTGCCTTGTCGACCTTCGAAATTGCGATTGCTGGTCGATGCGCAGCGTTCGCCTGGTTCGAGGCGATCGGGATTCATGGCTAGGCACATGCTGCAACCAGCTTCTCGCCAGTCAAAACCAGCCTCTGAGAAGATCTTGTCGAGGCCTTCCTGCTCGGCTTGCAACTTAACTTGGCTACTACCTGGAACCACCATTGCGTTGACCTTCGAGCTGACTCGATAGCCTTTGGCGACCTTGGCGGCGGCCCGTAAATCTTCAATGCGGGCGTTGGTGCACGAACCGATGAAGACCCGGTTGAGATCAATCTCTGACAGGGGAGTGCCCGCTTTGAGGCCCATGTATTCGAGCGACGCTGCTGTCGACTTCTGCTCCGTCTCGTCACCGCAGTCGGCTGGGTTGGGTACCGCTGCCGAAATGGAGCTGACCTGACCAGGGTTGGTTCCCCAGGTAACTTGGGGCTCAATGTCTGCCCCGTCAAATTTACTAACTTTGTCGTAGTGCGCACCTGGATCACTCGGCAAGCTCTTCCACCGCTGCACTGCGGCTTCAAAGTCTTGAGGAGCGTGGGGGCGGCCACGCAAGTAGTCAAACGTTGTCTCATCGGGTGCTATCATGCCGGCCCGCGCGCCCGCTTCGATCGACATGTTGCAGACCGTCATCCGCTCTTCCATCGACAGGCTGCGGATGGCAGACCCCGTGTATTCCAGAACGTAGCCGGTCCCACCATGCATCGAAATTTGGCCGATGAGATACAGGATTAAATCCTTGGCGGTGACTCCCTCGCTCAATTGCCCGCCGACGCGCAGCTCGTAGGTCTTGGGGTAATATTGCAGCAACGTTTGCGTGGCCAAAACATGTTCGACCTCACTCGTGCCCATTCCAAAGGCCAAGGCCCCAAAGGCACCGTGTGTAGCCGTGTGACTATCACCGCAGACAATCGTCATCCCAGGTTGGGTGTAGCCCAATTCAGGGCCAATGATATGCACGATTCCCTGGTGGCTATCGCCCAAGTCATAGAGTTTGACTCCGAATTCGCGACAGTTGTTGCGCAGCGTATCGACTTGCTGTCGCGCAATTGGATCTGCGATCGGAAGGTTGCGGTTGGAAGTTGGGACATTGTGATCCGGTGTGGCGATCGTGCGTTCTGGGCGGCGCACCTTGCGGCCCGCCAGTCGCAGGCCTTCAAAGGCTTGCGGGCTCGTGACCTCATGCACCAGCTGTAGGTCAATATAAATAATCGACTGTTTGTTAGGCTCAGAATGGACCACATGTTCGTCCCAAATCTTTTGGAACATGGTTCGCGGTGCAGCCACGTTGCTACTCATAACTTTTGACCTACAGTAGCCCCAGTTGCTTGGGGCAGGGAAACGCTAGAATGGAAAAAGGGAGGCTCGTCGAATCGTTAGCCTCCACGTTGCGAATGCTCAAGGATCGACGGGAAGCTGCAAACTGTCAAGCGACGTTGTTTTCGCCTTGAGAAATCTGAGGAGCGATGGGAGGATGTTTTCGCAGTTAGAGTCCTTAAGGGCGGTGTTGCGCACCTTGGTGTGGTCGAGCTTTCCTTTTCGATCGACCCCACGCGCTGTCCGTAACACTCCGCGAGCATGGCTAACGCAGTGCCTCACGCTGGTTGGATTGGTCTTTGTGGGGGGTGGGTGTTCGTCTCGGGAAACAGATGTCCTGGCTCGGTCCTCCGTCACACCGCTTCAGTTGCGGGTGGCATCCAACTCAATGGAGCCGACTCTTCTGGGCCCTCAATCCGTAGTGCGGTGCGAGGAGTGTGGAGAGCTGGGGCAGGTGCCGTGGCAGGCGGAAACGCTGCGCTTCCCCGTTCGTTGTTATCGCTGTGGTGGTGTCTGCCTGCTCACCGAGGAGACGATCGCTGGCCAACGCGTATTGCTTTCGCCAACCCCCATAGCGCGGAAGCACCCGCGTTTAGCGGTGGTCGGCTTTCGAGCGTCCAAGCAAGCGGCGGTGCAAGTCAAACGCGTTTGGGGGCTACCTGGAGAGAGTGTTGCCATTCGGCAAGGGGAACTGTGGATCGACGGTAAGTGGTTTCAAAAAGGTTTCGCGGAACTGGAGCAGGTGGCCGTCCCCATTGCCGTTTTTCCGGACTCGCAAGCAAGCCCCATGCTACGCCCCCTGGCCAGCGCAGGTTTTCCCTTGGATAGCAAATGGCGATGGCAATTCCAACGGCATGGACGCGTTCATCCGGGCGAGGGGCGATCGGCAACATGGTTGGTCGCCAGCGGTTTGGTTGACGAGGATCCATGGAATCAGCCGTTTTCCTACCAACCGGTCCCTGTGCACGATTGGATGTGCACCCTGGAACTGAAGCAAGCGTTGGCTCACCCCTTGGAAATCCGTGGTCGGTGTTATGGGCGTGAGCTGATTGTGAGGATCGATCCAGTGGATGAGATTCGTGACTTGCATGCCAAGGAATCCCGTTTGGTGATCCAGTCGCAGCAGGTCCGCCTCGCGCTGGAAATGCGCAAGTCGCTTCGTTTGGCGATTTGCGATGGACGCTTGCTCAGCGATTGCGACAGCGCTCAGGTGCAAGTTGAGGATCTGTCCTCAGTGTGGCAGGCTCGATCAGAAATCGCCGCCGATTTTGAATTGAGTTTGCATGCGCTGTCCGCCGCCGCAGACAGCCCTCGCCAGCGGCAGGCTATGCCTGAGATTGAGAGCATGCAGATTGCGCGCGACATGGTGCTACGTAGCTACCCACAACCCGATGCTGAGCAGGAATTTCCGCAGTTGGCTCCCGATGAATATCTATTGCTGGGCGATAACCAAGTGGTTTCCAGCGATAGTCGCAATGGCTTGGGGCCGGTTCCTCAATCGCAGATTTTGGGCGACGTAACCGCGACCGTTCCCTAAGCCCTAAGCACTGGCCGTAGGCACTGGGCACTGGACATTGGATTCCCAGCTGTTGCCCAAGAGTCGTGGCTGGTGAGGATCGCGGCAGTGGCTTTCGGGGGCGCAACTCAGTAGCCGCGCCGGTCCGAAATTTCCAGCCCTAGTGCTCGGAGGCCCCCAGCATGCGCATGGAAGTGAATCGTAGTTTCGGGTTTTCACGCTCGACGAAATTGGCATCCCATTCGGTTTGCAGCAGCACTGCATCGTGACCAAATTGATCGCGCACTCGCTTAGCGCCGTAGGGCAGTTTGAGTGTCGTGACTTCGTCATTGAGGCCTTCGATCCAACGGGTCAATTTGAAGGACCGCCAACTGAGCGATGTCTGCGTGTTGTATTCCGACTCGAGTCGAAAGCGGACGACGTCGAATTGGAGTTCCCCGACTGCTGCTAAGATCAACTCTCGCACGGTGGAGCGAGGGTCGTGGAAGATCTGGATCGCCCCTTCTTCCACCAACTGCGACAACCCGCGGTCGAACTGCTTGCGGCGCGAGGTATCGGTGCAATTCAATACGGCAAAAAATTCAGGGGAAAATTGGGGGAGTGCTTCGTAGTGGAAGGGCTCTCCCTGGAAAATCGTGTCCCCCAGCAGGAATTCACCAGGATTGACCAAACCAATGATGTCGCCGGGATAGGCTTCGTCCATGGTCTCACGTTCCTGCCCGAAAATTCGCAGGGCGCGGGGCAATCGCAATTTCTTACCGGAGCGAGCCACCGTCGCTTCCATATCGCGTTCGAAGCGTCCGGCGCAGACGCGCACGAAGGCCACACGATCCCGGTGCCGCGGATCGAGGTTGGCTTGGATCTTAAATACGAAGCCAGCAAAACCTTCGCGGCTGGCTGAAATCTCACCAATGTTGCTCGTGCGATCTCGAGGAACAGGGCAGAGTTTCAAGAATCCACGCAGGAAGCGTTCGACCCCTATATTCGTAAGTGCACTGCCGAAAAAGATGGGGGACTGCTTGCCCGCCATGAATTGTTCTTGGTCAAAATGCGTGCCCGCGGAACGGATTAGATCGACATCGTCTCGCGTGCTCGTCACCACACCGGCTGCTACGTTCAAGTCCTCTGAGTTTTCGGGAGTGAAGTCGCTGAAGGGAACTTGGCGGCTGGCAACGCGACGACTACTGCTAATTTCGTCATACAAGTGGACCATGTCCTGCTGGAGATCCACGATACCTCGAAAGTCTTGCCCACCGCCCACTGGCCAGTTCTGGGGAACCACTTCGATGCCGAATTTGGTTTCAATCTCATCGATGACTTCGAGTGGCGCCAGCCCAGGTCGATCAACCTTGTTGACGAACGTCATGACGGGGATCCCTCGCATGGCGCACACGCGAAACAGTTTCTCGGTCTGCGCTTCGACCCCCTTGGCCTGATCGACGACCATCACCGCCGCGTCTGCAGCCATCAACGTGCGGTAGGTGTCCTCGCTAAAGTCATGGTGACCCGGCGTGTCGAGAAGATTCACTAGGCAATCATCGAACTCGAAGGTCAACACCGTCGAACTGACCGAGATTCCCCGTTGTTTTTCCAGCTCCATCCAGTCCGAGGTGGCCGCGCGCTGCGATTTTCGACCGCGCACTGCCCCGGCAATTTCAATGGAGCCACCAAACAGCAGGAGTTTCTCGGTGAGCGTCGTCTTTCCCGCATCGGGGTGAGAGATGATGGCAAATGTTCTACGACGGTTTCTCTGCTGATCGACAGTGCGATTCACGTTACCTCTCCACGGTTTACCAATCCGATGTCTCAGACCAGCCAAGCTACGAATGTGTCAAGCTACAGCAAGGTATCGGATTGACCGCAACTGCATAGCCCTCCCCCTATTACGCACCCCCAGAAAGTGGCTTCTTCTGGTGTGCCCGGTGGCTTGGCTGGGGCCTCGCCGAGCGGCTGCGTGCTCTGAGGATTCCCTGGCTGGGCCAAGCTTCCTGCGCCTTACTCGCGATGCACGAGGGTATAGACGCAGGGGACGAGCATCAGTGTCAGGATGGTGGAGACGACCATTCCTCCCAGCAGCGCTCGCGCGAGTGGGATCATGGCTTCGTTGCCAGGCGAGAATTGAATTGCCAAGGGGAGCATGGAAGCGACTAGCGTCAGGGAAGTCATCAGGATGGGCCGCAGTCGTACTTGAGCTGCCGACAGAACCGCTTGGTAAGCGGTGTGACCCTTCGCGCGAAGTTTGTTGGCGAACTCAACCAAGAGAATCGAATTGTTCACGACGACTCCCATCATCATCAAGATCCCCATCAGCGACTGGATGCTGAGGTAGGTATTGGTGCAGTAAAGTACCAGCAGGACACCGCCCAGGCCGAGTGGCACCGACAGCATGATGATCAATGGGTCGACGAAAGAGCGGAATTGCGCCATGAGGACGAGGTACACCAGGATTGCAGCGACGACTAGGCCGATGCTCAGCAGGCTCATTCCCGAACGCATGGTTTCCACGGGCCCGCGAATGGTCGCTGCGACTCCCTTTTCGAACTCGATCGATGCCAACGCCTCTTCGACGTCACGAGCTACGGAACCAATGTCGCGCCCCGATACGTTGACATGAACATCGTTGACTCGCGAGATATTGTAGTGCGCAATTTCACCTGGAATGTTGACTCGGTGAAGTGTAGCAATGTTGGACAGAGGGATGGTAACTGGACCGTTGGGGGTGTCTAGCGAAATGGGCATGTTGTGCAACTCGTCCAAGGAATGGATGGAGTTGGATTCGTATTGTACGCCCATGAAAAAGTCGGTTCCCGAATTGGGATCGATCCAGATCGTCGACGCGTATCCTACGCTGGAACCCAGGGCTGTGAGCACCGTGTGAGCGACTTGTTCTTGATCGACTCCTAGATACTTGGCGCGCGTTCGATCCACTTGGACGTCAAATTGAGGGTAGTCGAGGGATTGAGCGATTTGCACATCCTCGGTACCTGGAATGTGTTGGATCGCGGCGACCACACTCTCGGCACCAGCGCGGCATTGTTCCAGCGAGCCAGCGGACACCTGGACGTTGATGGGCGTGGGGACCCCTTCGTTGAGCGCCATGTTCACAATCCCACCCGAGACGAACATGAATTGTTCTAGTGGATACTCGGCAGACAGCTTTTTTCGCAACTGTTGAATATAGACTTGCGTGCCTGTACTGCGATTCGCCTGCTTAAGATTTACGATGATGTAGGCGGTATCGGGTCCTGCATTGGAACTGAGCACCGTCGAGAATCCGGCACCCTTACCGACGGGCAGCCCAATATTGCTGATCAAGGTTTCAATTTGTTGTTCCGGTATGACTTCTTTGATGGAGTTTTCCAGTCGAGCCACCAATTTTTCGGTTTCAAGCAGTTCGGTTCCAGGCAAGGTTTTGATGCGGAGTTCGAAGGAGCCTGCGTCGACATCAGGGAACAATTCGGTCCCGATACTGGGCCATAGCAGGAAGGATGCACCGATACCCAGTACGATCACCAACGTGCTAAGTCCGGGCGCCGCCAGCAGTTTCTGGAGGGTGCGTGTGTATAGGCCGCTCTGTTGTGGTTGTGCGGTCGCTTGGGGTTGTGCGGGGACGCCTGCTTCTGAGTTGCCGGAGGCGAGTTTGTTATCGAGGACGCGGGTGCGGATGAAGGTGGCGCAGAAGGCGGGAACGACGGTCAGAGCGAGGACATAGGAGGCCCCGATCGTAAAGGTGGCGGCCAGGGACAGTGGTGTAAAGAGATACTTAATCATCCCCGTCAGGAAGACTGCAGGCAGGAATACGGCCAAGGTCGTGACGGTGCCCGCCAGGATCGCTCCGGAAACCTCTTGGGTTCCGTCCAGCGCGGCTTGCGCGGGCGACTTGCCCATGCGTTGGTGCCGCAGGACATTCTCGACAACGACGATGCCAGCGTCGACGACGGTACCAATGGCCAGAGCGATTCCGCCGAGAGTCATGACATTAATGGTCTGACCGGTAAAGGCAAATCCCAACGCCCCGATCAGGATGGCCAGTCCCATGGTGGTGACGATAATGACGGTGGGTAGGAAACGCCGTAGGAAGAGCAGGACGACACAGGCGACCAGTAGTGCTCCCAAACCAACTTGGCTGTATAAGTTGGCCATGGCATTGCGGATGTAATGAGACTGGTCGGAGACGAGCGTGACCTCGGTCGCTTCAGGAATGTCTCCTCGATCCTTCATCTTGGGGATCTCGGAGGCAATCCCCTCGTAGATCCGGTCGACGACGGCAATCGTGTTCTCGCCAGGTTCTCGGAGCAGCGGGCAATATACGCTCCGCTTCCCATTGACTCTCACAATGTTGTATTGCAACGCGGAATCGTCGACGACGCGTCCTACATCGCGAATGAAGATCGGGCGGCCATTCCGGATGGTGATCGGAACCGCTTCGATGTCTTCGACGGTGGGTAGCGTATTGCGGGGATGGACTTGGTAGTCGGTGCCATCGAGCCGGGCCGAGCCGCCAGCCAGCACAAGATTGGATTTGCGCATGGCATCCACGACTTGGGTGGCGCTAATATTGCGTGATTGGAGTTTGATGGGGTCGACGTACACCATCATCTGTCGGAACTTGCCACCGAACGGGTGTGGGATTTGAACTCCTTTGAGTCCTCCCATTTTATTCCGTACGGCATAGTAGCCGATGGAGTACAGCTCCGACTCACTAAGTCCTTCACCGGAGATCGCCGCTAGCACCACCGGCAGGTTGGCTGGCTCGCTACGGAGTGTGAAAGGGTATTCAATCCCTGGCGGCAAGTGGAACATGTCGCTGGCTTCCAGGTTGACGATGTCATTCATTGCCGAACTGGGGTCGGCTCCGGCCTGGAAGAAGACTTTGATAACCGCTGCACCAGGAATTGTGCGCGACTCTTGGTGCTCGATTTTTCCAGCTAGAGTCAGCGCACGCTCTACCCTGGAGCTGACCGATTTCTCCATATCCATGGTTGGAAGACCGGGATAGGAGAAGTAGCTAACGACGACCGGCTTGCGGAAGTCGGGCAGGATGTCGATGGTGATGCCGGGGATGACAGCAGCCCCCAAAATGCACAATGCGAGCGCGGCAGACAAAACCGTAAAGCGGTTTCGAAGGGAAAATTGAACCAGTCCCATGATGTCGTACTTTTCGTTATCAGTCAGCTAGGATGGAAACAACTTCACCGTTGGCAAATCGCTTGAGATGCGCGTCGATCACGCGATCTCCGACTGCTAACCCCGTGGTAACTTCAATCCGTTTGCCGTCATCAAAACCAGTGCCAACCGGGACGTTCTTCACTGTTTGATTTTCATCGATCACATACACGTAAGCCTGGCCCTTTTCGTCGAAGCGAATCGCGCGGGCGGGTAGAGTGTTCGTAAGTGAGTCGCTCGGTAGTGCGATCGAAGCTTGCCCAAACATGCCGGGCAACAATCGCTTGTCGGCATTCTCCAGTTCAACTTCCACCAGCATCGTTCGGGTGCTCGGATCGAGTTCACCTGCAATGCGAGTGACTGGGGCCTCCCTGTTGGCTTCCCCTGGGAAGCTTGGGAAAGAAATGGTGGCGGTGGTGCCGACCGTAATGCTGGCGGCTTGCATTTCAGGAACTGGAATGTGGACGCGAACTGGATCGATTTGACTAACCACAAACAGGGGGGCGCCCACGCCCACTTCGCTCGACTGCCTCACTAGATCGCCCGGGTTGACCGAACGCTGCGTGATCACTCCGGCAAAGGGGGCTCGCAGCGTCGCGTATTCGATTGCCGCATCGAGTTCGCCCAGCTGTCGTTGGGCGACTCGGGTGGCAGCCTTCGCTGCCGAGACCCCGGCTTCGGCGGCAGCATGTTCGGCTTGGGCAACCACTACGTCGGCAGCAGCCGATTGGCGGGCGGAGAGCACGGCCGACTGATTGGCCGTTTCCGAGTCGCGTTTCTTGCGGACCTCGTCCAGCATTCGATTCTCAAGAGAACGCCGTGCAACCAGATCTTCGGTACGAGAGAATTCGGCCTCAATCGCAGCCAACGCTGCAGCGGCTCGCTGAATTTCCGACTCGGTCTGAGCCAGCTTGGCTTCTGCGGACTGAATTCGTGCATTGGCGAGTGCGATGCCAGACATCGCCGCCTGCTCTTCTGCCAATTGTTTTTCAATGTGAGCTTTGGCAACCTCTCTTGCCTGTTGCATTTCTGGCACGGCAATGATCGCTAGTGGGGCTCCCTGATCTACGAAGTCGCCGATGTCGACCTTTAACTCCGAGATGTAACCTGAAACCCTGGCCCGAATTTCCGTGCGGTAGTAGGCCTGAACCGTAGCGGGTTGTTGGGTCGTGGGGGTAACCTTGGCCGCCTCAACAGCGACCGCACGCACTCGGGTGGGAGCCGACTTTTCCGCTGGGGATGAAGTGGCTTGTGGCAGGCTGGAATGGGTGCAACTTGCGAGCATTAGCGTCGCGGAATACATCACCAGTTGGGAACGCTTGCGGATGGTCTTGGCCATGGCTGATGCCGTACTCATGATGTTCGATACAGTCGGTATTTTTTACGCGATTGGTCAGGCTCTCCTAGGTACGGAAACTAGTATAGTTCGCATTACATGCTTGCTCGACAGCGAGTTGGAGGGTTTTAGCGGTTTCCTTGCTTAGCGGGCAGAGATGCCGACTGCTGCGCGCCGAATCACAATCACTATGATCCTCACGTTCGGAGTAACATTGGGGCATCGCCGATTGGAATCAGCAAAAGGAGGGCAGGATGCCCCGTCTACACTTGTGCTTTGGGCTGTTGGTGTGCGCAGGATGCGCCAGCCAGCAACACTTAACTTTGCCAGCCGCGCCAACCGGAACGATGGTCCATGAACAAGTGGCTGCCGCTAGCTCGCCTGCTGACGTAGCAACGCCCGCCCTCATGGCCTCCACAAAGATCGTGACGCTCGAGTCTGCCCGGATCGGTTCTGAGCACCCGCAGGTTCAAGCTCGGGTGGCATCGTATCGCCATCCCGTGCGAGAGGGCATCGATCCCGCAGTAGAATCCCTACAATCCCAACCGATCACCCACGTCTCGTTAGCTTCGACCGTACGGCCCGCCGATGCAATATCGGTAGTCCCACCGTTAACCAGTGAACTCCCGCCGGTGGCTTCCACCGCGTATTCCCCCTCGGATCAAGTGGTGGTTGAGGAGCGTGCGTCCCAGGTGGGAATCGGACATTCCGCAATTCAGATGAATCTACCGACAGCCCTCGCCATGGTAGGGGGGCAGCACCCGGCAGTCGGCTTCGCGCAGTGGCGTGTGCAAGAGGCCTACGCTCAATTGTCGCAAGCTCGCGTGCTGTGGCTACCGTCCCTGCAAGCTGGCTTCAGTTTTCATCGCCACGATGGCAATTACCAGGCCAGTGACGGGCGGATCGTGGACATAGACCGCAATTCCTTCCAGTACGGCTTGGGCTCGGGGGCCGTGGGCGCAGGTACCACGCCTCGGCCCGGATTGGTTGCTCAGTTTCACTTGGCCGATGCGATTTTTCAGCCCGAGATTGCGCAGAAAATGGCTTGGGCCCGAGGCCATGCGTCGACCGCAGTCACCAATACACAACTTCGCAACGCAGCCATTTCCTACTTGCAACTGCTCGACGCGCACCAAACGGAGCGCATTTTGGACGAATCGCGCCTTCGCACTGCTGAATTGGCCAAGTTAACGGGGGATTTTGCTGCTGCCGGACAGGGGCTGCAGGCTGATGCCGATCGCGTGCAAACCGAGTTGTTGATGGTTGAAAATCGCTTGCTCTCCGCTCGTGAACGCATCGAAGTGACTTCCGCCCGACTCGCTCAAGTTCTGAGTCTCGATGGTGGCCCCACGATTATTCCTCAAGATCCAACCCTGCTGCCGCTGGAACTCGTGAACCTCGGCGCGGAGAAGTCTCAGTTGATCGCGACCGGGCTGGCCAATCGCCCCGAATTGAAGGAATCTCAGGCTTTGGTGGCAGCTGCCTGCGAACAGTATCGACGCCAGCAATATGCACCCTTCGTGCCGAGTGTCCTGCTCGGCTTCAGCTCAACCGGCTTCGGCGGTGGCTTGGCCAACAGCCTCAACAATGTCGACGACCGCATGGACTTCGACGCCCTTATGTCCTGGCAGGTGCGGAACTTTGGCCTCGGTGAACGCGCCGCTCGTCGAGAAGCCAATGCGCAGGTGGAGCAGGCCAAGTACGAGAAGATACGCGCCATGGACCAAGTGGCTAGCGAAATTGCCACCGCCTATGCCGAGGTCCTCTATCGGGGGCAGCAAATTGGTTTGATGCAGCAGGCGATCGGATTTGCTGAGAATTCCTTCGAACGCAACCTCAGCAGAATTCGGGATGGCCAGGGGCTGCCCCTGGAAGTGTTGCAGTCGGTGCGCGCTCTGGAGGACGCTCGCTTGGCATACCTCAAGGCCCTGGTCGATCACAATCAATCGCAGTTTCAATTGCAGTGGGCCCTGGGTTGGCCAATTACGGCCGAATCCTAAGGGGGCGTTCCGCTAGCGAAGTCTGCTGGAGGAGCTGGGGGATGAAGCTATTCCATGCGGAACTCATCGTCTGCCTCGTGGCGACTTTTTGAAAGTCGGTTGATCCAGTTTACAACATGGTGCAGTCCGTAGACGAAAACGGCCAGTCCCAGTGGAGCGGTGTAGACGAAGAGAGCAAAGATGACTTGCGCTTTGCGGGCTTCGGCTGTATCGCGAATCGCATCCGGACGTCCCAGCCAAGCGTTCAGCTCCGAGGTGATTGCCGGCACGCGTAAGGCGTAATAAATCAACAACCCAACACCGGCTCCAACTACTGTTAGCAGCATGATCAACATGGTGCCAAAGCCAAAACGCACGGCCTCTGGTGCGGCGAATGGGGACTCTGTTTGCTGGTGCTCGGACACGTCGAGGTTGCCTTCTGCGCAGAGTTGGTTGCGGGGCGACTGAAGCGGGAGTGGTTCAACGCAGTAGTGGATCAAGGGATGGGTGCGAGAATTCCCGTAGGGAAATGCAAGCATAGTAATCGTGTCAACATAGTGAAACTGGGCAGCGTTTCCCAGTGCGGATTACTCAGTGTGAAGCAATTCGACCGGTTTTCCCGATTCCGTAGGTGCGGTCTTACCGATTCGAAGGCTATCGACCAAGTATTCAACGGCGATCCCGCAACCGCCACAGGTCGATCAGGCGAATATTGAAATTACCCAGTTGGCTTACACGCACAGCCAGCGGAGTGCGCAGAAGGATTACGCTGATGAAACGTGTTCTATTAGGTTTGACGCTAGTGACCAGCATGATGTGTAGCGTAGGCTGTCACAATCTGCGAAACAAGAACTGCAATAGTTGCAACGGAGCGACGGGCTGTCGACCATGCAATATGGGCTGGCAGCGGGGTGGTTCCGACTACCAGCGCTATCTGAGTAGCAATCAAGGGCATCACGCACCTCCGACCGCAGCTGCTGGTGGGCAAGTCGCGTATCCCTATTACACCAATCGCGGTCCCCGTGATTTCTTGGTCGATAATCCTCCGACCATTGGTCGCTAGTAAGCTTGGCAGGCTATTCCCATCGGTAGACGAGTTTTTTCTCGTCCACCGCTGGGGGCCAGTTGGCCGGTGAGGACCGAATTTTCGCGGCTTATTGCAAACGCAACCCGCTGAGTCAACGAGGCGATCAATTCCGTCCGCCGCACCGCGTTAGCGTCGTGCTCGGTCGCACTTGAAGGGCAGCCACGCACCATTTTGTTGGCTACTTGCGACCGATTGTTGGATGAACAGCATGCCTTCCACTCCGTCATGAACGTTGGGGTAGACGGTATTGATGCGTTCAACCTTCTCGCCAGAATGTTTGGCAACGATCGCATCGAATGCGGCTGCGTAGATATTCGCAAACGCTTCGAAGAAGGCTTCCGGATGTCCGGCGGGCAGCCGGCAAGCGGCTTGTCCGGATGCCAGCATGTACGGAGCATTGGGATCCCGGGTGTAAATCTTATGGGGCTGGCCGTTCGCCCGGACCTGCATTGCATTGGGATTTTCCTGAGCCCAGGAAAGGGAGCCCTTGGTGCCATCAATTTCGATCGTCACATCGTTTTCTCGTCCATGACTGATCTGAGACGCCGTGACGGTACCCAATCCTCCATTGTCGTATTTGATGAGGGCGGTGCCGTAGTCATCGAGTTTACGGCCGGGGACGAAGGTTCGTAGGTGGCAGGAGATTTCTTCCGACAGCAGGCCGGTCATGTAACGCCCCAGGTTGTAGGCGTGGGTAGCGATATCCCCAAAGCAACCGGCTGCACCGCTCTTGCTCGGGTCGGTGCGCCAGGCAGCTTGCTTCTGGTCAGAATCTTCGATTTTGGAACGCAACCAACCTTGGATGTAATTGGCGCGGACGGCTTGGATTTCACCGAGTTCGCCGCTTTGGATCATCTCTCGCGCCTGGCGAATGAGCGGGTATCCTGTGTAGTTGTGTGTTAATCCAAAGACGACGGACGAATTGTCCACTAGGACGGCCAGCTCTTCGGCCTGTCCCAAATCGAACGTCATGGGTTTGTCGCACATGACGTGAAAGCCGGCTTCGACGGCCGCTTTGGAAATCTCGAAGTGAGTGTGGTTGGGGGTGGCGACGGTGACGAAGTCGATCCGCTCCCCTTCTGGCAGCTGCCGCTCCTTGTCAAACATCTCTTGGTACGAACCATACGCGCGTGACTCGGCGACATTGTAGTCTGCGGCGGAGGCTTTGCTTCGCTGCGGATTGCTGGAAAACGCGCCAGCTACCACCTCCGCTCGGTTGTCCAAGCAGGCTGCGATCGAATGCACTTTGCCAATGAAGGAGCCTTGGCCACCACCGACCATACCCATCTTCAGTTTGCGATTAAGTGGCCCGTTGGTCATGCTCGTGTCTCTCCGTGGGTGGGGAACGACGCGGTAGGCCCGAGCCCCCGCGTTGCAAGGATTGTCGCCTGATGCGGTCTGGCACCAATTGCTGCAGGGAAACGACCGTGATGCTCGTCGTTCCAGTGTGAATGGGGAGGGGATGAAAAGAGGGCATCCACCTGGAATAATGCTGCATGTTCTACCACAAATCGAACGCCTCTGGGAGTGACTCCCACGCACCCATGGAATCGTGATGTGGTACACTGCGGCTACTCCTATCGGCCCTTGCCCACTTTAGTCGCACTATGTCGAATTACTTCGAATTCGCTTTCGGTTGGATGCGGAACATCTCGTTTTCGTATGAGTACCCATTTGCGCTATTATTACTCATTCTAATTCCAGTGCTGTGGTGGGGCAGCTTTCGCTCGCTGAGCAGTCTTGGCAATGGACGGCGTTGGGCCGCATTGACCTTCCGTTCCCTCGTACTCCTGCTCATCGTGTTCGCTCTGGCCGGTATCCAATGGGTCTGGATTAGCAATACTGTGTCAGTGATCTATTTGCTGGATCAGAGTGACAGTATTCCGAGGGCGAAGCGGGATATCATGTTGGAATACGCGATCGAGAACGTCGCTGCTCACCGCAATTACGAGCGAGGGGACCGCTCGGGACTGATCATATTCGGACGCGAAGCCGCCATTGAATTCCCGCCCTACGATGATGATCTGCCACACGTTGCGGGGGTTGAAAGTTACTTGGGACGCACCGATGCGACCAACCTGGAATCGGCGCTCAAGCTTGCGCAAGCATCGTTTCCTGAGGATGCTGCCAAACGCATCGTCATTGTGACCGATGGCAACGAAACGCTCGGTAATGCGACGGCGCTCGCTCAAGCCCTTTCCGAAGCGGGCATCGGAATTGACATCGTTCCGGTCAGCATGAGCGCCAACAGCGAGATCTTGGTTGAAAAAGTGGTCCTGCCGACCAGTATGCGACAGGGGCAACCCTTCGAAACTCGCATTGTTGTCAATCGCTTTCAAGAGTCTGGGGATGCTCCCGTTGATGGCCGTCTACGGCTTCTGCGAAGCGTGGGTGGACGCGAGACGCTGATCTTTGAAGATGACGTGGTGTTGGACAAAGAGGTCAACGTTTTTCCCATCACCGACACTATTGAACAACCCGCTGGCTATACCTACCGTGCTGAATTCTTGCCTTTGAATCGCGAGGATGATGCGATTCAGCAAAACAACCGGGCCGATGCCTTCACCTACGTGCGCGGCAAAGGCCGAGTTCTATTGATCGAAGATTGGAACGCGCCCAATGAGTTTGTTCCGTTGATCGAAGCGCTCCGCCGAAGCGAGATTGAGGTGGACGTGTTACCTAGCAACCAATTGTTCACTTCGCTCACCGAGTTGCAAGTTTACGATTGCGTCGTGCTGGCGGGAGTTCCGCGGAGCAGTGGCGATTCGGCGTTGGACATCGCCAACTTTACCGATGAGCAGTTGCAGATGCTAGTAACCAACACGCAGCAATTTGGCGCAGGGCTGATCATGTTGGGAGGGCCCAACGCGTTGGGCGCTGGAGGGTGGGCCAATACGATCGTTGAAGAGGCGATGCCGGTCGACTTTCAAATTAAGAATACCAAGATTGAAGCAGTCGGGGCCTTGGCGATGATCCTGCATGCTTCCGAAATTGCGCAAGGAAATTACTGGCAGAAACGCATCGGTCAGGCCGCTTTGGAAGTCCTCGGGCCGATGGACTACTGCGGCGTGGCGGTCTACAGTTCACTGGGGGATACTTGGCTGTGGGGGGGCGCGCAGGGGATGCTCCGCGTGGGGGCCAATCGCCAAGCCATGGTCAGCCGATTGCGAGCCATGACGCCGGGCGATATGCCCGACTTTCAACCGGCCATGCAAATGGCCTTGAGGTCCTTGAGCAATACCCCCGCTTCGATCAAGCACATGATCATTATTAGCGATGGCGATCCCACCCCACCCGCGCCAGCCATTCTAACGCAATTCGCCAGCAATCAGATCAAAATCTCGACGGTGGCCGTTGGGGCCCACGGGCCAGCCGGCCACAACACCTTGCAGGATATCTCCCTGAAGACCGGCGGCAATTACTACGTTGCTACCAACCCATCGGCACTGCCTAAGATTTTTCAGCGCGAAGCGATGCGGGTGGCTCGCCCCCTGGTCTACGAGCCGGACGGCGGGCTGATGCCACGCATCACCTATCCCCATGAAATCGTACAAGGGCTCTCGCGGGATTTGCCGAATCTCAAGGGCTTCGTGCTGACCTCGATCAAGGACAGTCCGTTGGTTGAAGTGCCGATTCGTGCCAGCAATCCCACCGAACCGGAAAATCAAGCCGTCTTGGCGACCTGGACCTACGGTCTTGGACGCACTGCCGTGTTTTCCAGCGATGTGGGCAAGCGTTGGGCCGGCGCTTGGACGGACTGGAGCGGTTACGACCAGCTCTTTGCCCAGTTGGTGAGGTGGGCCATGCGACCCACGGAATCGGATGCGAAGTTTTCAATCGCGACGAACGTCACCGATGGACAGGTTCAAGTGGTTGTCAATGCGCTAGATCAAAACGACGATTTCTTGAATTTTCTGGACATGCAAGCCGTGGCCGTTGGGCCCGACTTGAAACCCTTGCCGCTGACCATGCGGCAAGTGGCTCCCGGTCGATACATCGGTTCCTTTGACACCGATGGTTCCGGCAGCTACCTGGTCAATATGCTACCAGGGCCTGGCATGGCCCCGGTGACGACGGGCGCCAGTGTGCCGTTTTCAGACGAATATCGCATCAAGCCTACGAACCTGACAATGCTTCAGGGGTTGGCTGAGTTAGAGCCGCAGGGAGGTCAGCCTGGGCATCTCTCAGCGCCCCTGGACCAACAAAGCTTTCAAGAGTTGCTCAAGCATGACGTCTATCGTCCAGGCTTGCCCCGAGCGATGACGATGCAGGATATTTGGCCCTGGTGCCTCATGTTCGGGGCCGTTTGCTTGTTTGGGGATGTGCTGGTGCGGCGCGTCTCGTTGGATTATGCCTATCCGTTCAAATGGTGGTACCGAAAATTGCGGCCTGGGGTAACCCAGCAAGACGCCGTCCGACAGGCAAGCCTAGCTCGCTTGCGGAACACCAAAACAGAAGTTTCCGATGAGTTGGGAAGCGCTCGCGCTAGCACGCGTTTCGAATCGGAATCCCCTGCAGAGCAGGATGCGCTGGAGCAAGCGATGGGAGGCAAGGCATCGGCACAAGCCGGTGCTGCACCGGGTGCGGAGACGACTAGTTCGGCGACTAACTTGGCGGCTGAACCACAGCAAGCAGGGTATACGTCGCGGCTGCTAGCCGCCAAGAAGGCAGCGCAGCAGAAAAAGAAGCACGAAGAAAAATAGATTTGACAGTACACGCGAAATTAACGACGATTTCGAATTCACCGATACTGGTATTACATAGAGATGCTCCATGGAAAACGTTGCCGAGAAAATGCAGCAGCAAGCCGATGAGTTTCGCACTCGCTATATGGCTGTACGCGATGAGATTGGTAAGACAATCGTTGGGCATGACGAAATCGTGCATGGTGTTTTGACCAGCATGTTTGTCGGTGGGCATTGCTTGTTGGAAGGGGTTCCCGGGCTCGGTAAGACGATGTTGGTGCGAACCTTGGCGGAAGCGCTGAGCTTGAATTTTAGTCGCGTGCAATTCACTCCTGATCTGATGCCCGCCGATATTTTGGGCACCAACATGATCGTGGAACGCGACGATGGTCGCAAAGTCTTTGAGTTTCAGAAGGGGCCGATCTTTACGCAGATTTGCCTGGCGGACGAGATCAACCGTGCAACCCCCAAGACGCAATCTGCCCTGCTTGAAACCATGCAGGAAGGGACCGTCACCGTGGCCGGTAATCGCTTTGTACTCGATCAGCCCTTCTTTGTATTGGCAACTCAAAACCCCATCGAGCAGGAAGGGACCTACCCACTGCCGGAAGCACAGCTCGACCGATTTTTGTTCAAGCTGGTTGTCGGCTACAGCACCCGCGAAGAATTGAATACGATCGTCGACCGCACGACGCGCGGAGTGAAGATTGCCACCAATAAGATTATGGATGGTGAAGAGATTCAGCGTTGGCAGAAATTGGTTCGCGAAGTTATCCTCGCGACCCACGTGCAGGACTATATCGTTCGCTTGGTGTTGGCGACTCACCCCGCAGGTGAATTGGCTCAAGAGGTTACGAATCAGTATGTCCGCTGGGGGAGTAGCCCGCGTGGCGCTCAGACGTTGGCCTTGGCCGCTAAGGTTCGCGCTTTGCTCGACGGTCGGTTTAACGTCAGTTTTGAAGATGTCCGACGGGTGTTTCTACCGAGCATGCGGCACCGGGTCTTGCTCAACTTTGAGGCGCAAGCGGAAGGCATCGAGCCGGACCAAGTCTTGCTGGAAATATTGGAAAAAGTTCCAGAGAAGGCAAGCAACTAGCCCATTAGGGCAGAGCTGGTTGGCGAACGTCGCATTGGCAGTCCCGATGCCAATATCGCCACTCCCTCCCGTGGCAGCCGCCCAATCCAGCTTTCCTGAGTTGACAAGTTGCGATATCGGCCAGGTGGTGAGCAAGGGAGTGTGGTTGCCGCTGTAGCGTGAATTGGGGGGCTACCTTGGCGGTGCAATATGAAAGCGCCCTTCAATTAACCAGCCGGGTAGAGATGGGTGTTGAATTCCTTGCTTAGGCGAATCCGTATACGTCACTCTGCGGCCTGCGCTGCAGAGAATTGTTAGCGAAAGAGTCACGTTGCAAATCGTCTATTTGACAGCCGGTGCGGCTGGAATGTATTGCGGCAGTTGTCTGCATGACAATGCTTTGGCCAAAGCGTTGATCGCCCTGGGGCACGATACGCTGCTGGTTCCCACCTATACGCCGATCTTGACCGATGAGGCCAGCGTGGCGAGGGATCAGCTTTTCTACGGAGGCTTGAATGTCTATTTGCAGCAAGCCAATCCAGTGTTTCGCTGGCTTCCCAACTGGCTCGATCGCTTTTTGAGTTCGCCCAAGTTGGTGAATTGGATTGCATCACGAGCGATGGGGACCTCGGCAGGAAACTTGGGGCCACTGACCGTCTCTATGTTGAAAGGGATGGACGGGAATCAACGCAAGGAGGTTCGTCGACTTTGCAAATGGCTGAATACGGAGCGGCCCGACGTTGTCGTCTTCTCCAACCTGTTGATCGCGGGGTGTGCTCCGGAGATTAAGCGGCAGTTGAAATGCCCGGTAGTGGTGGTTTTGCAGGGGGACGATATTTTCTACGATGGGCTGCCGCCGCCCTACCGAGAGCGTGCCTTAGTTGAACTTCGTCGACTAGCGCAGCAAGTCGATCGGTTTGTTGTGCACAGCCGTGACTATGGCCAGCGAATGCAAGCTATGTTGCACTTTCCGCCGGAGCGGTTGGCCATCCACCCGTTATCGATTGACGTGGCTGACTTTCACCTGCCCGTTGGTCTGGATGCGGACCAAGGCTTGGCGACGCGTCCTCCGTCCGTAGGGTACTTGGCGAGGCTCGCGCCGGAAAAGGGGCTGCACTTGCTCGTTGACGCTTTCATTGAATTGCGTCGACGCGGTGTGGTGCCAACCGCGCGGCTTGCCATTGCGGGGTGGCTTGGCCCACAGCATGCCAAGTACTGGCAAGAGCAACTCGACAAGTTGGCGGAGGCCGGTTTGGCGGGTTCGGTGGATTATGCGGGTAGTGTCGATCGAGCGGGAAAGCTCAAGTTCTTGCAATCGATCGACGTTCTATGCGTGCCAACTTCTTACCAGGAACCCAAAGGGCTGTTTGTGCTCGAGGCACTTGCGGCTGGAGTCCCGTATGTGCAACCGGCGCACGGGGCATTTCCAGAACTGCACGCCAAGCATGCGGGAGGGCACCTCTTTGATCCCGAATCGCCCGCAGAGCTTTCGGAACGACTCGAACAGGTGCTGGCTGATTTGCCTGCAGCGCGGGCCTTGGGCGCAGAAGGACGTCGGCGCGTGTTCGCGCACTCGACGACAATCCATGAGGCCGAACGGATGGCACAGCTCTTGCAACAACTGACGCAATGACTGCGTCAGGGGATTCGCTGGCTAGAGTTGGACGTCAATGTGTCCGGAAGTCAACTGGGCCGTGAGCTGCGCGACCTGTTTTACCAGGTCCACCGAAGCCTCTCCCTGCTGACGTTGAACTTTGAGCGATTTTTGGGCGACAGCCAGAGCAGCCTCGTTGCTAACACGAGATTGTTGGATCGCTGATGCCGATGCGACAGTTAAGTTTGCTTCCATAGTATCCTCCTGTTTCGGCTTGCAGCCACCGCAAGCTTCATGGGAACTCTAGCACATGGTATCGCATGACGCAGGAATCTTAGGCAAAAAGATGGTGTTATGCCGGTAGGGGGGAATCTCTGGCCCGTGCAAAACGAGGGCACCCGCGGTAGACTGAAGATGCACAGACACATGGCCCATACCTTCAGGAGCATCGAGGCGCATGCAGACGCGACGACTTGGAAACAGTAGTTTGGAACTGACCACCATCGGCTTTGGTTCGTGGGCTATCGGAGGCGGAGATTGGAGTTTCGGCTGGGGCGACCAGGATGAGCGGGAGGCCATTGACGCGATTATTGCTGCCGTCGATCTGGGCATCAATTGGATCGATACGGCGGCTGTCTATGGAGGGGGAGCCTCTGAGGCTCTCGTCGGTCAGGCGTTGCGAGAGCTGGGGCCCAGTCGTCGACCGATCGTGGCCACCAAGTGCGGTCGGGTGATGCGAGAAGATCGAGCGATCGATAAGGTGCTCAAACGCGATAGCATTATCGCCGAATGCGAGGCGAGTCTCCAGCGATTGGGGATCGATTGCATCGACCTTTACCAGATGCACTGGCCAGAACCGGACTGCGATATCGAGGAGGGCTGGCAGACGTTGGTCGACCTCAAGCAGCAAGGGAAGGTCCGTGAGATTGGCGTTTCGAATCACAGCGTTGCCCAGCTCGCCCGCTTGCAGGCCATCCACCCCGTCGCTTCCCTGCAGCCTCCCTATAGTTTGCTGACCACGGAGATTGAGAAGGAGATTCTGCCCTACTGCGCCGAGCATAAAGTTGGGGTGGTGTGCTACAGCCCTATGTACAAGGGGTTGCTGACGGGCAAGTTCAGCTTGGAACGCGCCGCCAATTTGCCGCAGAATGACCATCGTTCACGCGATCCCCGTTTTCAACCACCTCAAATCGAAGCCCACTTGGGCCTCATCGATTGCTTGAAACCAATGGCTGCTCGGCATGGAAGATCCATGGCCGAATTAGCCATCGCTTGGGTTTTGCGGCGTCCCGAGGTAACCAGTGCCATCGTTGGTGCACGTCGTCCGTCCCAGGTTGCCGAGATCGTGAAAGCTGGCGATTGGGTGCTGACGGATGAAGAACTGGAAACGATCGAGCAATTGCGATCCGGGCACCAGCAAGCCCTGCGGATGGGATTCTGAGATTCACCAGGACAGATTTTCCGCGGAGGATACTGCACCGTGGGCTGCTGAATTCGACTAAGATAGGAGGTTTCCTTCCTGATTGGGATTTTGCGAAATCTTCGAGTAACGATCGCTATGGCCATGGCTCCAAGACGCCCAGACTCTGTTCGACTGCATGCCGAACGGCTGCATGCTATTCCGCGGATACAGCCCCTTATTTCCCTGGCGGGAATGTGCATCGGCTGGTGGCTCATGCCGCTTGCCTTGGCTGCAGAGGTGACTACGGCAGGCGGGGCGGCAGAAGTGCCTGCTGCCAGTGCTTTCCGAGTCTTTCCCGCGCAGATTGACCTGACGGGGGCCGAAGCTACCTCACGGGTGCTGGTTCAGGAAGTCGACTTAGCACCGGGTGCAAACCTAGTGGGCGAGCAGATTACCGAGAGCCTACGACTGCATTGCGTCGACCCTGGGATTGCCCAAGTGATTGAGGGAGTCGTGTACGGAGTGTCGGACGGACAGACCGAATTGGTTGTCCAAGTTGACGGCCGGCCTGGAGAATTGCGAGTTCCGGTTGAGGTGACAGGGGCCAGCGAGCCTGTGAAATGGCAGTTCAATGCCCATGTGCAATCGATTTTGGCTCGGCAGGGATGCAACAGCGGCGCCTGCCACGGTGCCTTGTCAGGCAAGGGCGGATTTCGTCTCTCGCTGCATGGCTACGATAGCATTGCAGATCATTTCACGGTGGCGCGACAAGATCGTGGCCGCCGGATCGAGCCAGCCGATCCCGGGCGAAGCCTCTTGCTCGCGAAGCCAACCGGGCTAATTCCCCACAAGGGAGGCGAGCGTTTTAAGCAGGGGAGCCGTGACTACCGCGTTTTGGCCGATTGGATCGCAGCCGGTTCACCGGGGCCACAGGATGAGGATGCGGAGCTCGAGCGCGTTGAAGTACTTCCCCGTCAATTGCGGTTAGCGCCAGAAGACGTTCAACAATTGCTAGTCCGAGCACACTATCGCGACGGCCGTACCGAGGATGTGACCCACTGGGCAAAGTTCAGCTCTGCGAATGAGACCGTGGCAGAGGTGGACGAAACGGGGCGGGTCCGAGTACTGGGGGCGGGTAAAGGGGCAATTGTCGTCTGGTTTTCCAGTCGAGTTGAGATTGCGTCGGTGATCGTCCCCTATCAAGCAGCCTTGCCAGCGGCGGCGTACGAAGATTTTCGCCAGGCCAACTTCGTCGATGAAATATTGTTGGACGAATGGAAGGCACTCGGATTGGCCCCTTCCGCTGGCTGTAGCGATACCACGTTCCTGCGGCGAGCGACGCTCAATGCTACGGGGATACTCCCCACCGCTTCGGAGGTGCGTCAATTCCTGGCAGACACCGATCCAGCCAAGCGTCAGAAATTGGTCGATCGCTTGCTCGCCAGCGAGGGCTACGTCGACTATTGGTCCTACAAGTGGTCGGATCTGCTCCTTGTGAATGGGAATCTGTTGCGCCCCGACGCGGTGGCAGCGTTTTACAGCTGGATACGCCAGCAGGTTGAGCAAAATACACCGTGGGATCATTTTGTGCGCGAGATTGTGACGGCCAAGGGGGAGAGCCTTGAGCAGGGGGCGACGAATTTCTATGCCATTCATCAAGATGCGGAAAGTCTGACAGAGAATACGTGCCAAGCCTTCATGGGACTCTCGATCGGTTGCGCGAAGTGCCACAATCATCCCCTCGAGAAATGGACTAATGACCAGTACTACGCGATGGCCAATCTTTATTCTCGGGTGCGAGCCAAGGGCTGGGGGGGAGACAGTCGCAATGGCGATGGTAAACGAACGCTAATCGTGCTCGATCGAGGAGATTTGATTCAGCCCTCACGCGGGGAACCCCAACAGCCGCGTCCACTGGATGCGGAAGCGATTCCCATGGATGCTGTGGAGGATCGTCGCATTGCCTTGGCGAATTGGTTGACCAGTCCTGAGAACGAGAATTTTCGACGCTCGATCGCCAATCGTGTGTGGGCCAATTTTATGGGAGTTGGCTTGGTGGAGTCGGTCGACGATTTGCGAGTTAGCAATCCTGCTAGTAGTGAAGTACTGCTTGATCGGCTGGCAGATTTCCTACTTGAGAACCAGTACGATTTGAAAGCGTTGATGCGGGTTATCATGAATTCGCAGGTTTACCAACGGTCCAGCCAAGTGATCGCCGAGAACGCCAGCGATCAACGATTCTACAGTCACTATTACCCTCAACGTTTGATGGCTGAAGTCTTGCATGATGGGATCGTGTCGGTTACCGGAGTTCCCAGTTCCTTCACCGAAATTGAATTCTCCGGTGCGGATAAAAAAGCGACGGAGTTCTATCCCGCTGGAACGCGTTCCCTAGAACTGTACGATTCGGCGGTGGCCAACTATTTTTTGAAAACCTTTGGTCGCAATCAACGTCGCATCACCTGCGAGTGTGAGCGGAGCGATCAGTCGACGGTCGTTCAAGCCTTGCATCTGAATAACGGTGACACGATCAACGATAAATTGAGCGATGAGAAGTGTATTGTTGGGGACTGGATACGCGAGCAGACGCCCATTGAGCAAGTGGTCGAAGCGGCATACTTGTCCGCATTGTCCCGCTTCCCCTCCGAGGAGGAACGCCGGCGACTCCTGGCTTTGCTGCGGTCCTCCACAGCATCCGAAGGTTCTCGGCGTGAAGCGTACGAGGATCTGCTATGGAGTCTGATGACCAGTCCTGAATTCTTATTTTCTCATTGAGCGCAACTTGCCGCCGGACGGCATGTTGATTGAAGCGTGAGTTTAGGTTCAGCGCGGCGGTCGTCCCATTAGTTTCCCTGTAGCGACAACCACCGTTCCTTGCTCACCGGGCTGTCGAAATAGTAACCCGCCGCGTGAGCAAGGAAAGATAGTTGCCGCTAGAAGGCAGTTTGGGACGCAACCTCCGCGTTAAAACTCAAGACGCTATTAAATCAACAGCCCGTCACGCAGCGGGTTACTATTTCATTAAACCGGCACGCCGTGGGCTGCTATTTCAATTTGCCGCTGCGGCCCAGGCTATGCCGTTGGGGTGCACGGTCGAAGCGGCTTGCCGAAGCAGCTTGTCGAACCGGCAGTTATCTGCGAGTGGAGTGGGTGCTCTCTAGGGGGCTAGGTGGGTTGGCTGGAAGCGCGTCGTGCTGCGTTTCCTGACGCGGTGGATTGACGCCAGCGATTTCTGCTACAATTCGAGCCAAATAGACTTGGCAATTTCGAAGCATTTGCGGTGGTAGCGGCATGCGGACTCTCATTTTAATGCGTCACGCCAAGAGCGACTGGACGCAGGGCGACAGGACCGACCACGATCGCCCACTCAATCCGCGCGGGCGTCGGGCTGCTCCGCTCATGGCCGGACAATTGCTGAGCCATGGCATCTCGGTCGATATTATCTTGGCGAGCTCTGCGGTCCGCGTGCAACAAACGTTGGAATTGCTACAGGAGAGCTGGGCAACAGAGACGGCGGTATCCACCGAACGCGATCTCTACTTGGCGACCCCTGCTGAGTTGAAGCAGCATGTCGATGCGCTCCATGATACGTGGCAGTCAGCCATGATTATTGGCCACAATCCCGGACTGAGTCTGTTTGCGTCTATGCTCTGCGACGATGATGTCGAGCTTCCGACGGCCGCCGTGGTCATTCTGCAATCCGCTGCAGATTCTTGGCACAGCTCACTGACGCAGCAACCCTGGCATCTGGTAGATTATTGGAAGCCGCGGGATTTGGAGGCGGGCTGACGCACCGAGCGCTTGCTCCAGATTTGAATTGAGAGTGTGTCCGTGGACGAGGCTGCGAGTTCTCCAGTGTCTTAGGCCCGCTAGTTGGCCCGCTCGTCCATGGTGCTTGTCGCCTCAGCGGTGCCTCGACAAATTTAGTTGCTCGCCGGGTAGATGCCCGCGAGTGTGTGGAAGCAGAGCCTAAGAGTCACGATTTCAATGTATTTACAAGGACCTACTCAAATGTTGCGTTTTACCCGTTTGCTTGCTTGTGCTCTAAGTTTGAGCGTTGGATTCACCGGATTGCGGGCTGCCGAGGCGCTCAAGGTTGGCGACAAAGCACCAGAGTTTGTCATGCAGGGGAGTGATGGAAAAACGTATGCAGCCAAGGACTTCCTAGATAAACAAGCGGTAATTGTAGCTTGGTTCCCCAAGGCCTTTACCGGCGGCTGTACGAAAGAGTGCAAGTCGATGAAGGAGTCGGGGGAGCAGCTCAAGAAATTCAATGTCGCTTACTTCACGGCTAGCACCGATACCGTGAAAGTGAA
The DNA here is from genome assembly GCF_007752135.1 of Aureliella helgolandensis. Taxonomy (GTDB): domain Bacteria; phylum Planctomycetota; class Planctomycetia; order Pirellulales; family Pirellulaceae; genus Aureliella; species Aureliella helgolandensis. Next base: position 940,548 of record NZ_CP036298.1, read on the forward strand.
CGGTGACTTCGCTAAGAGTCTCGATTTGGACTACCCCATTCTGTGTGACCCCAAGGGGCAAAATGCGGGCATGTTTGGCGTGCTGCGTGAAGGTAAGAATATGGCCAACCGCGTTACCTTTGTGATTGGCAAGGATGGGAAAATCGCTGCCATTTTGGATGAAGTGTCGACTGAATCCCATGGCCAAGATTTGGCCAAGCTACTCAAAGAGCTCGGCGTTGAATCGAAAGCCAGTAAGTAGTTCAGATCTCATGCATATCTATTTGATTGGCTATCGAGGTTGCGGCAAATCGACGGTCGGGCGTGGCTTGGCGGCTGAGCTTGGCCGTGAGGTTGTAGATACCGACGACTTGATCGAGCAAGCGGCGGGACGCTCCATTGCGGAGATTTTCGCTAGCGAGGGGGAGGCTGGATTTAGAGATCGCGAGTCGCAAGCGATCGCGAGTGTTGCCAGCTCCAGCGCTACCTCCCCGGCAGTGGTGGCACTCGGTGGTGGTGCGGTTCTGCGCCAATCGAATCGAGAGGTCTTGTCCCGCACGGGGCAGTGCATCTGGCTGCAAGGGGATCCGCAATTGTTGTATGCGCGGATTGTAGGAGATGCCCATTCTGGAGACCGACGACCCGACTTGACCGATCAGGGGGGTTATGCGGAAGTTGTTGAGATTTTGGCGATCCGAGAACCCATTTATCGTCAGTTGGCCCAAAGGATTGTAAATACGGACGGTAAAACACCCGATGAGGTTAAGGCTGAGATTTTGCTTTGGGTAAATTCTCCGGCCTAGCGGATGGGCCGAATGGTGGATGCATGGAGGCATGGGGAACTGCTGGCCTTTCCTCGCCCGTGACCTGTTGGTGAGCGCTCTTGTTGAGTGCGAACTTTGCGGGGCGCCGCGAGGTGGATCGCCTCAGTTCCACGCATCTACTAAGGAACTCTGGTGCTGAGCGGATTCATCGCATTGCCCCTACCGGCGCGGATTGCCTGCGTTGCCTTGATCGCAATCTTGGCGGCCCGTTTCGCGAATTGGGCGATTTACAACTGGGCCTATCATCGTCGAGCGTTGGGGCCATGGAGCAAACCGCCTCAGGGAGCAGCTGCTCGCTCGTGGGCGGATCATTTGCCGGGCTGGGGCTGGTGGCGACTACGCCGCGAATCCTCAACTTGCAGTGGGCGATTTTGGCTGCGTCCCCTGCTGCTGGAGTTGCTGTTTCCCGTCGCCTCGGCTTGGTACTATCACTTCTATATCAGTGGCGGTGCCTTGGGGCTCAAGCCGGCCGCACTGGGGATTTCGCCAGAGCAACTCCACTGGCAATTCGCAGGACATTTCGTGCTGCTGTGGTTGATGACCGTTGCCACGTTCATCGATTTTGACGAACAATCGATCCCCGATTATGTGACGGTTCCCGGAACGCTTATCGGCCTGGCCGGCGCTGCCCTAGCTCCGGCTTGGTTGCCTCTGAACGGACGCGGGATTGAATTGCAAGCTAGCTTTCCCGATGCCTGGCCAGCCAGTTGGAATGGAACGTGGGGCTTGATGTATGCCCTGGCCATCGTGCTGGTTTGGGGCTTTGCCTTGTTAGACCGACGTTGGATTTCTCGTCGTGGAATTGCCAAGGGTGTGCAGTATTTTTGGGCCAGAATGTTCCGGCATCGCACCATTTGGATCCCTGTCCTAGCGATCACAATCTTGTTGGCGGGCGGAATCACTTTGGCTTGGATGCAGCAAATTCCTCGTTGGTCTTACCTGCTGAGCAGTCTGATGGGGTTGGCCTTTGCCGGCGGAGTGACTTGGGCGGTCCGATTATCTGCCAGCTGGGGGCTGCAAGTGGAAGCGCTCGGCTTTGGCGATGTGACCCTCATGGCCATGATCGGTACCTATATCGGCTGGCATCCAAGCCTGATCGTGTTCTTCCTGGCTCCGCTGATTTCCATCGCGTTTGTCTTGGTGAGATGGATGCTGACGGGGGAAACCGCCACGCCCTACGGCCCCTATTTGTGCGCGGCGACCGTCGTCTTGCTGGTTTACTGGAATTCGTTCTGGATTGGTTGGGCGGAGCCCGTTTTCCAACTCGGAGGAATCATCTTGGGGATTGTTGTTGCCTGTGTGGTGTTGATGGGAGTCATGTTATGGATCTGGCGGCTAGTCAAGCAGACGCTCGGCCTCGGGGGCTACTAAGCGACTTGGGCGTAGCTGGGATTGGTTTGCGCTCGGTCAAGAATATTGCAGCGGACCACGAATTGTTACGTGCTCGCAGATCAGGCAAGATTATTGTGGAGTACGGTCGCTTGCGATCGGTGTGTGGCCGCTGGTGGCCCCATTGTGGCAATATGATGCAAGTTCTGTGGGATATGAATTTTCGTCCCGTTTGTCGCGATCGCTGTGAGCTGTACTACCACATTCCTTGGGGGGCACCTGGGTTCATTACGCTTAGTTATGTACACTCAGGACCAGCCACGAGCATGGGAACGCTTTACGCTGGCGCCTTGGTGTTGGATGAGATCGCCCGCCTCAAACAATCACAGGCGATTGTTTGTCATGTAACGAATGATCGCATCAGTGATCGAATCCTCACCCGCTGGGGCTGGCAGCAACATTGTCTAGACTGGGCTGGAAGGCATTTTATCAAACGATTTTATGGAAAATATCCAGCAGTCTCCTCTCACTGGAGTGAGCGGCTAACCTTTGGCCGATAGTGGACTGCAGAAAGTACAGCATGCCCAAGACGCAATTGGAAGAGCAGCAGCGACTGGAATCGGCGCATGGATGGGAAGTGAATTGGCAGCGTTGGGGGCCTTATCTTTCTGAGCGGCAATGGGGCACTGTTCGCGAGGATTACTCGGCGAACCAGGATGCGTGGAGCTACTTTCCCCATGACCATGCGCGCAGCCGAGCTTACCGGTGGGGTGAAGATGGATTGCTAGGAATCTGCGATCGCCAGTGCCGCCTCTGCTTCTCGTTCGCGTTCTGGAATGGAAAGGACCCCATTCTCAAAGAGCGATTCTTTGGTTTGACGGGGCCCGAGGGCAACCATGGTGAAGATGTAAAGGAGTGTTATTACTATCTTGATAGCACGCCCACCCACTCCTACATGAAAGCGCTCTACAAGTATCCCCAAGCAGAATTCCCCTATTTAGGACTACTGGAAGAGAGTCGCAAACGCTCGCGACATGACTTGGAGTACGAACTGGAGGATAGCGGCGCGTTTGCGGATGAGCGGTATTTCGATTGTCAGATTGAATACGCCAAGGGGAGCCCGAATGACATCTTGATTCGAGCAACAATCACCAATCGCAGCCCCGAGGTTGCCACACTTCATGTGCTTCCTCAGTGGTGGTTTCGCAATACCTGGACGTGGGAATGCACGCACGAAGGGTGTACCCCTAAACCGACGATGCAGTTGCAGGACGGTGTCGTGCGTGCGAATCACATGACGTTAGGGGCTTGGCGGATGGCTGCGGACGTAAGTTCCGATGGTGGTTCTCCGAACTATCTCTTCACCGACAATGAGACCAATCCAGACCTCCACCCCGATGTCCCGACGACCAGTGGCTTTTTCAAGGATGCTATTCATCGGCACGTCGTCGATGGAGAACCTTCGGTGTTGAATGCCAAGCAACGCGGTACCAAGGTCGCCTCGCATACGATCCACGAACTTGCTCCTGGTGAGTCCGTCGTGATCCGTGCGCGGATGAGTTCTGCCGAAGAAACGCCGCAGGAATGGTTCGGTGCTGGTTTTGAGCAAGTCTTCAATGCTCGCCGTGAAGAGGCGAATGCCTACTATCAGTCCAGGATCAGCGATCAGCTGAATCGAGCCGAGCAGCAAGTCGCCCGGCAGGCCTATGCTGGCTTGCTGTGGACCAAGCAATTCTACAACTACGTGATCGATGCTTGGTTGAAAGGGGACGATAACTATGAGGTGAACACCGATTCTCGCCGACTTGGCCGCAACCATGATTGGCCGCATCTGCACAATCGCGATGTGATCAGCATGCCCGATAAATGGGAATACCCCTGGTATGCTGCTTGGGATCTCGCGTTCCACATGTTGCCCATGGCGGAAGTGGATTTAGAGTTCGCCAAATCGCAGCTGATCCTGTTCCTGCGGGAGTGGTACATGCACCCCAACGGGGCCTTGCCTGCCTACGAATGGGCCTTGAGCGACGTGAACCCTCCGGTGCATGCCTGGGCATGTTGGAATGTCTATCAGGCAAGTTGCCGGGCGGGTAAACCCGACAAGGCATTTCTGGCTCGAGTGTTTCAAAAGTTGTTGCTGAACTTTACTTGGTGGGTGAATCGCAAAGATCCCGACGGGCATAATATTTTCAGCGGCGGCTTCCTGGGGCTGGATAATATTGGGGTGTTCGATCGCAGCAAGCCGTTGCCTACAGGCGGTTTTTTGAATCAAGCAGATGCTACTGCTTGGATGGCTTTCTTTTGTGGCAATATGTTGCAAATGGCCATTGAATTGGGCGAAGACAGTATTGCCTACGCCGACATGGCGAGCAAATTTCTAGAACACTATATGGAAATTGCTGATGCCACCAATGATTTACACGGTACCGGACTGTGGGATGAAGAGGATGGATTCTACTACGATCACTTGCAGATTGACGGGCAATCAATTCCGCTAAAAGTTCGCTCGCTCGTGGGCTTGATTCCGCTGTGCACGCCCGTGATCCTCGATCAGAAGAAGATTGATCGACTACCTGGTTTCAAGCGTCGTACGGAATGGTTCTTAAAAAACCGTGCTGAGCTTGCTCAGAGCATCAATCAGCTTACTGTCGAGTCGCCGGACGGTAAGGAGTATGTCCAGGGCTTGCGACTGTTGGCGCTGCCCAGCACCGAGCGATTGAAGCGATTGCTGCAAACGATGTTGGATGAAAGCGAGTTTCTGTCGCCATACGGAATTCGCTCAATGTCCGCTAAGCATGAAGGGGAACCGTACATCTTCGAATGCCATGGTGCACACGAAGTGGTTCGCTACGTACCCGGTGAGAGCGATTCCTATATGTTTGGTGGAAACAGCAATTGGCGCGGGCCCATTTGGTTTCCTATCAACTATTTGTTGGTTGAATCTCTGAGAAAGTACCATCAGTTCTACGGCGATACCTTTACACTCGAATGCCCTACCGGATCGGGGAATGTCTGCAACCTCGCGCAGGTCGCGGATGCGATTCAGTCGCGCTTGATCAAGATCTTTCTTCCTGAGGAGGGCGGAAGACGGCCTTGCCATGGTGAGGAATCGAGATACGCGGAGAATTCCAATTGGAACGAGCTAGTGCTATTCTATGAATACTTCCATGGCGATAATGGGCGTGGCTTAGGCGCCAGTCATCAAACCGGCTGGACGGCATTGGTCGCTTCTCTGCTGCGGGAACAGGCCAGCGATTCCGTCGTTTAGCTCGGCCAATGCATGTCGTAAAGAACACTCATTCGGGCTAGGAGCTTAAGTATGCGAACATCCGCGTTGTGGGCATCCCGGTGGTTCGTGCTGGCCTGGAGCTTGGCCGTGCTTATCCCTTGCCCTGCCAGCGAGTTGGAGTGGATCGTCATATCCGAGGATGGACTCGGTTTCGAAGGTTTGGAGTCTGGCACATCGTTTTCTCCCTGGGGGTTCAATTACGACCATGACCGCGATGGCCGCTTGCTGGAGGACTATTGGCAGCAAGACTGGCCGCTCGTCGAATCGGCTTTCCGGGAGATGAAAGCGCTGGGGGCCAATACCGTTCGCATCCATTTGCAATTCGGAAAGTTCATGGAGGGCCCCAATACTGCTCGCACTCAGGCGCTCGAACAGTTGGAAAGAGTCGTCATGCTGGCGGAAGAAACCGAGTTGTATATCGATCTGACTGGACTGGGGTGCTATCACAAGCAGGATGTCCCGGCCTGGTACGATCCGTTGAGTGAACCCCAGCGTTGGAAGGCTCAAGCCGTGTTCTGGGAGGCCGTTGCGAAGGCTTGCGCATCAAGCTCTGCGATATTTTGTTACGACCTGATGAACGAGCCTGTGGTGGCTGGAGGGGATAAGCCCCGCGAAGATTGGCTAGGACCAGCCTTTGGCGGCAAACACTTTGTACAATATGTCGCAATTGATCGCCAAGCACGCGAACGCTCCGCAGTAGCAAAGGAGTGGATCGATTTGCTGGTTGCGGCAATTCGCAAGCATGACGCGCGACATTTGATTACTGTTGGACTCGTTCCCTGGAGTCTCGACCGTCCCGGCATGACCTCGGGATTTGCCCCTGCGGCGGTGACGCAATCGCTCGATTTCATTGCTGTTCATCTCTATCCAGAGGCCGGCAAGTTGGAAGAGGCTTTAGAGACCTTGCAAGGTTTTGCCGATGTTGGCAAACCTGTGGTCATCGAAGAACTCTTTCCACTCAAGTGTAGTGCGGCGGAGTTGGGGGAGTTCATCGATCGGTCACGCGGGCCGGCAACTGGTTGGATCGGCTTCTACTGGGGGACGTCCCTAGAAGAATTGCGTTCGGCCAAGACGCTGCCTGCAGCGATGACGCTAGCCTGGCTCGAGTTGTTTCAGGCAAAACGTGCAGCAATCCTGGGGGAGGAGTAGTCTCTCGCTTCGAGGATTTACCAACAGTTTCGCATATTGCTTTTTCCTACCGATGAACCCACCTGGTTCGTATCCCGCGCAAGTAGTGGACCCTTCCCATGAAACGTCGTTCCTTTCTCCATAGGTCATCTTCGTTGGTCGCGGCAGGCATCGTGACGGGAGCTAAGCTCTCCGCCCAGGAATCCCAGGCAAAGCGACGGGTGGCGATTATCGGTCACACCGGGCGTGGAGATTTTGGGCACGGCCTGGACACGGTGTGGTTGAAAATTCCTGAAGCTGAAATCGTTGGAGTTGCCGACGGCAATGAGGCCGGCTTGGCAAAAGAGCTTGTGAAGCTGGGAGTTCAATGCGGTTACACCGACTACGGCAAAATGTTGACAGAGACTCGCCCTGAGTTTGTTTCCATTTGCCCTCGTCATGCTGACCAACATCAGGAAATGGCGTTGGCCGCTTTGGAAGCTGGCGCACGGGGGCTGTACATCGAAAAGCCCTTCTGTCGCACGCCGGCGGAAGCGGATTCCCTGCTGGCTGCCTGCCAGCAGCATCACGCCAAAATTGCCGTGGCGCATCGCAATCGCTACCATCCGACCTTGAAGCAGATCGACCACCTGATTGCTTCCGGTCAATTGGGAAAGCTGCTCGAGATTCGTGGCCGCGGGAAAGGCGATCGACGTGGCGGTGGTGAGGATCTTTGGGTCCTCGGCGGGCACGTTATCAATCTCATGGAATATTTTGCCGGAGCTCCTAAGTCATGCTCGGCAATCATGCTCCAGGATGGGCGACGCATTACATCGGTGGATGTCAAACCTGGTGCTGAGGGATTGGGGCCATTGGCGGCGAACGAAGTTCACGCTAGGTTCGAAACGGCCAAGGGAATTGTCTGCTACTACGATTCGATCGCCAACGATGGTACCAACGGAACCGGTTACTGCATGCAGCTCATTGGCAGCCAGGGAGTCGTGACCCTACACATCGATCAAAATCCTGTAGCGCATTTCACACCTGGCAATCCATTTCTGCATTCAAGCGAGGCCCGGACTTGGTTGCCAATCACCACGGCGGGACTCGACGTGCCAGAAGACAACCAAGGTCTCGTTTCGCAGGTGTACAACCATGTGCTTGGCGTGCAAGATCTTATCGAATCATGCGATACGGATCGCCAACCTTTGTGCGACGCGCGCGCTGGAGCGGTTGCCGTTGAAGCCATCTGCGGTGTCTTTGAGTCGCACTGCCAAGGAGGTGCGACGGTTGATTTTCCACTTCGCGAACGACGGAATCCACTCTCTCTTCTATAGTCGTCTGCCGAACTGGCAGCGATCTTCTTCCTGGCGGTCCAGTGCTTCGCGTCCCCCAGGGCTCGCAAAGGAAAATGTAATGTTGAAGCCTGATTTGAATTGCGTGCTTCTCTCAGCTGTCGCAGTTGTGCTGAGTATGGCTGGAGTGTCCAAAGTGGACGCCGACGAGCTTCGAGTGTCGGCAGCAGCTTCGATTGCAAACGGGGCAATGACCGTCATGCATCCCGCTGATGCTGATCCGGCAACATTGCTCATCCATTTCCATGGCTCACCTGAGGCTGTCCGAGAAGTTTTTGAGCGAAGCGAGTTGAAGTGCATCCTGGCTGTCGTGAATTTTCCAGGGTTATCGACCGCTTATTCAAAACCGTTTGCTGAAGATCACAAGCTATTCGACCGGATACTGTCGCAGGCTCGAGCCATGGCCGTGGGAGTGCAGCCCGCTTCGCAGGGGGAATGGTCGCGGATCGCCGTCTCTTCCTTCAGTGCTGGTTATGGGGCGGTCCGAGAGATTCTCAAGACTCCAGAAAATATGGCGCGGATCGATTCAATCACGACGGCCGATTCCATCTATGCAGGGTTGCAAGAGGATGTCTCGGAGCGGCTGGTGGATGAGGCGAATATGCAAGGCTTTCTCGAGTTTGCTTCCTTGGCAGTCTCCGATAGAAAGCGATTTGTTTTGTCGCATTCCGCCCAACCGACCCCTTATGCAAGCACGACCGAGACGGCAGATTACTTGCTGCGCTCTCTTGGCATGGCTCGCACTGCTGACGAAAGTCTTTCGATCGAGGAGTTTCACCAAACGAGCCGTGCAGCCAAGGGGGGCTTCCTAGTGCTGGGCTTTGAAGGCGTGAGTGCTCAGGCACACATGCAGCATTTACACCATCTAGACTTGTTCTGGAGGCAAGTGTCGTCTCTTGCCCCCGCCCCATAGCCCTGCCTTCTCCCAATTCAAAGTGCTCCCACCTGTTCGCTATCGCTGCCCCATCTCACATTGGATGCCATGCGTGGCATCCCCCCTTTCGCCTGCTTCGAGCAATTCCCTGCTAGCTGTATCCCCATGGTGCAGGGGCATTGCGTGGATTGCCGCGATACGTACCTCTGGCTGGCTGAACCGATTGGGGTGCTGCCTGCGCCAGCAATCCGTTCGGGCGACTCTTGAGGGCGGGCGTGGTCGCTCTTTGCTGTAGATGCAGGAGCCGCTACGGCAGCGGTATGGCAACCGTGAAAGATTCGAAGCACGCGAAGAAAGATAGGAGATGGAGGGGGCATGGCAGCTGGCCCCTCCGGTATTCTCGCGTTCGGTGCGCCCTGCATGGCGCACCTGATCGCAGAAAGAAGCCAAATCTTCTACTCGTGTCGAAGCGCTTCGATAGGATTCATTTGTGCTGCACGAATTGCAGGGAACAACCCGAAGACAACTCCCACCACCAGAGAAATTCCAAAGGCGATAGGGATCGAAGCAGGGACAATTTCGGGCGTTACCGTCCTGACGATCTCTGGCAAAATCGCCATTGTGTCAGGGTAGTTGCGGGCAAACAGCCAGCGAGCAAAGATGATAGCTGGTTTGCAGAATAGACCGGCCAAAATGCCAGTGATCCCACCAACGACGCTCAGCACTGCAGCCTCGACCAGAAACTGGCTGACGATATCCTTCTGCTTGGCTCCCAGGGCGCGGCGAATTCCAATCTCGCGCGTCCGTTCCGTTACGGTCGCCAGCATGATATTCATAATCCCAATACCGCCTACCATCAACGAAATGGCTGCGACCAGTCCCATCAGGACCATGAACATGAGGCGAGTGGTCTCGGCCTGTTTCAGCAGTTCCAGTGGGACTGCGATCACAACGTCTTCCAAATTGTCGTGACTTTTGAGTGCATCCTTGATTACTTCGGCAGTGCTCTCGACTTCGGACGTGCTACCGACGCGAACGGTAATTTGATTCAACTCCAGCATTTCGCCTTCGAACGACCCGCCGCTTCGTCGTACGACGGTATCTCCGATGCGCTGTTGCAGCGTCTTGATCGGAATGTAGATGTCATTGGAGAAGTCCTGCGAATCCAACGATCCACCGACAGCGGCCGATGCATTGCGGTGTTTTAGGACGCCTACGACATTGTAGTAGTCTTTGTGCTCTGGAATGTAGACGCGTTTTCCAAGTGGATCCTCGTAGGGGAACAGTCGATCTGCGACTCGTGAGGCGAGTACGCAATTGGTTTCACGCAGGAAGTTTTCCGCATCCGAGATGAAGTGCCCTTGAGCAACTTCCAACCGAGTGACTTCCGCGTATTCTGGAGTGCAGCCAACTAAGCGTCCCTCGATCATGCGGTCGCGGTATTGGAACTGTCGGCGAATCTCGCGAATGGGAATGGCGCTTTTAATCGTCGGTACCGTGGCCAGCAGCATGTCGTATTCTTCGCGGGTCAGCCCGTAGGGCGTGACGCCAGAATTGGTACTCAGCTTTTCTGCCGAGGGCTTGACCGAGCGGATCATGATCGTGTCTGCGCCCAGACTCTCGATTTGCCGCCTAGCTTCCAGGCTAATCCCTTCACTGATTGCCAGCAGCCAAATAACGCTGGCCACTCCGATGAAGATCCCTAAGACCGTCAGCAAGGAACGCAGTGGGTGAAGCCAAAGACTCTTGATACCTAAATTTAGGGTGCGTAACCAAAGCATGAAATCAGGCCTTCACTTCGAGAGAGTCGTTCAACGAACCACGCGCTTCAGGAGGAATTAACTCTAATCCTCTGGCTGCAGCCTCCTTGCGCGACTCCATGGAGTTCTGCTCATCCGACTGCAACAAACCATCCCTCAAACGCACGATGCGTTTTGCCCGTTCCGCTACTTCATCTTCGTGAGTCACCATAATGATCGTTCGACCTTCACTGTTGAGTTGATCAAACAGCGCGAGGATCTCAGCCGTCGTTTTGGAGTCCAAGTTGCCTGTCGCTTCGTCGGCTAGGATGAAATACGGATCGTTGACCAAGCTGCGCGCAATTGCCACGCGCTGCTGTTGACCGCCGGAAAGCTGCATGGGGCGGTGTCCTAAGCGATCCTCGAGACCGACGCGTTGCGCCAGATCAATACAGCGTTTGCGTTCCTTAGGCCCCAGCTTGCCTTGGTAGTAGAGGGGAACTTGAATGTTCTCCACAACGGTCAATTGCTGGATCAAATTGTACGATTGAAACACAAACCCGATGCGACGCGAGCGGATTTCTGCGAGCTGATCGTCAGTCATGGTGGCCACATTGTCGGTCCCTAGCAACAGCTCTCCCGAGCTGGGCAGGTCGAGGCAACCGAGCAGATTGAGCAGCGTGCTTTTCCCGGAACCCGAGGGCCCCATGATGGCCACGTAGTCCCCTTCGGGCACATCAAAGGAGACACCCCGCAATGCGCGGACCGTCTCACTCTTGAGAACATACTCTTTGGTCAAGTCGCGGATTGAACAAGCATTCATAGTTTTTGCAGCATAGAGGACGCGGGATGCGCGTGGGGGGAGTCTAGGGCAGCGTGCGGTAAGGGCACATGCGGTAAATCGAAGTTGTGGAAGGCCTGGACGCAGCGTGGCGGACTTGGTCCGTCTCCAGCTGGCGTTTGACGCTATCGACTCCACTTAACCTCCACGAGGGCCGCCACCACCAGGGCCGCCACCGCGAGGCCCACCGCCACCGCCTTGCCCGCCACCTGGTCCACCGCCACCACCTGGTCCGCCACCACCACCGGCTTTCATTCGTTTCTTCATGGCCTCGGTAACTTCGGCCTTGGTAAGCTCTCCGTTGCCGTCGGCATCATACTCGGCAAAACGATCCTTCGTGCGAGCGTCCAATGCCTCGACTTCGGTACCGGCAATTTTGCCATCACCATCGGTATCACCCGCTGAGAAAATTCGGTCAGCGATGGCTGAGGGATCGGGCGCTCCGCCACCGCCTCCGCCTGGTGCGCGACCTTCTCCAGCTGCATCCTCTGCACCTGGTGCAGTCGGCTCAGCGGCATTAGCCCCAATCTCTAGCAACTTATCGCGGTCGGTGATTTCCTCAACATCGGGCAGCTCCAGCAGATCGAGGAATTGACGGGGATTGAGAGCAATCTCAGCACCCTCCTCGAGACCATCGGCGATCGTGACCATCTTGTCATTCGTTGCACCAATTTGGATCTCCACGGTCTTCCAACCCTTGCCTTCACGAGCGAGGCAGAAGTGATGCCCCTTGTACTCGTAGATACCATGCACGGGAATCTGCAGCGCTGAAGGCAATTGTTCGACGAAAATCCGCACTTCGGCGGTCATACCGGTTCGGATTCCTTCCGGTGGATTGAGGATCTCAATGTAAGTGGCATACTCCTTCACCGAAGAAGAAAACCAGCTACCGGGCTCCGCATACTTGTTGACGCGTTTGACTCGTGCCAGCATTTCGTTGGGAACGGCACTCACTTTCACCTTCGCTGCCATCCCCTCGGCAACTAGCGTGATGCGTGATTCATTGATCTTTGCCTTCACCTGCATCTTGGACGGATCGGGAAGTTTGATGATGGTTTGGCGTTCCCGAACCGAAGCTCCCTCTTCGACAACAAACTCGGAGCCCCCGCGACTGCTGAAGGAGTTGTTGTGGACGACGACCCCTTCGGCGGGCGAGAGAATCACACACAGCGCCATTTGCTCTTCCAGCTCCTTCAGCTTGTCTTGCTCTTCTGACAAAACGTTGTAGTCGGACCGCAGGTTGGCCTTCGCTGCTTCGATGTCACTTTCGAACTGAACTTTATTCTTCTCCATGGTCAGCTCGTCCAAAACCATTAGCTTGGCTTCGGAAGCTTCCAGTACGTTTCGAGCGTTGAGCACGGAAAACTCTTCCGATTCGATCTGCAGCCCCTTCACCATGCCCTTGGCTCCCATCCGCTGGGCGCTGGCCAGGCTTAGCTCTGCTTTTCGCAATTCCTGTTGTGCAACGGCCGTCTCACTGAGGATGGCCTTGCGTTCCTGCAGGTAGGTTCCGCGGATGTACTCTTGCAACGCGATTTCCGCTGTACGGACCGTCGCTTCGGAGCTGATCACCAGCGCCTCAGCACTCGAAACAGCGATCCGCTGAGTTTTCAGTTCGTTCTCCAGTGCGGAAGAATCAAGCTCTACCAGCTTGTCCCCCGTCTTCACGTACGTCCCTTCGTCGATGACCCAGAGGATAGGTGTGCCGCTGGTGCCTCGTGCTTTCACTTCGCAAATCACATCGATATTGCTACTACTCTCAACCTCGCCCTGCTCCAAGACAATATGGTCGAAAGGGCCCGATGTAACGAAAGTAGTCAGAATATCGTCGCCAGCACCCTTCCCGGGCTGCATGCCGAAATGCCACCAGGCGTAACCACCTCCCGCGATCATGCCAAGGATTACTAGGGCGATAAGCAGAGCATTGCCTGAACGCGATGACTTGCGTTTTGAGCGGGTTGCGGGGCGAGATAGGCGAGACTGCAAAGTCATCGGTTGCTCCTAAGTAATTCTGGCGGGCTGAAGGCTGGAGAAAGTCGAAGGGGTTCTGTCAAGTGCCTATTCTACTTGGCACATTCGGCAGCGAAACCGTTTCCTGCAAAACGATCGAAAGGAAGGTGGCAATTTCGTGGTTTCTACCAGTTTTACGGTCGAATGACTCGCTTAACTGGATAGCATCCGAGTCCTTCGACAGACCCTTACTGTTTGTTTAACTACTCAACCGCAGAAAAGTTTCGAATTTGTGGGGAGAGGGACCAAAGTTGTCCTGGGCCTTGCGATAAATGGAGTACCGAAGCGGAGCGGAACCATCATTCCCCCCCCCTCCACGCCGTCTAGGTACCTCTCCGAACCAGTCGCATTGACCTTCGGCTGCCGCCACTCACAAGGAAGAAACCATGGCCAAGTTTTACGTTCAAAGCGGAAACATTCGAACCGTAATCTCTGCCGACGATGGTGAAAAAGCTGCACTGTGGATCGTCCACCGAGCCATGCAACAGGTCGTCCCGGTCTACGACGATCACGAACTGTCGCCAGAGCAGAAAAGCGAGACGGCCGTGATCAAGGGGCTGATTGTGCTTGGGAACTCGATTCTTGTGAACGAAGTTGGTTTCGATCACGAGGATAGCCAGGAGATGGACACCTTCGAACTGGTGATGCACTGGCAGCAGCTGATGGCCGCCCTGTCTAAGCTGGAGGCGATGCTGTGAAGGGGGCTATGGCTACGCCTGCATCAGAGCGGAGCGGCGGCCCTGCCCCGCGACTGAGCAATCGGCGGCCTGCAGCCAGCACGCAAATTTCGCTGCCAGACATGCCCCCCCGTCAGGCCGGCTACCCATCGCTTGATCGCTTGAGATAGCCTGCCGAAGTCTGAAAATAACGACGACGGCGCGTCTGCATCGATGCTGACTGCTCGGTCTGCTGGCTCTTCAGATCCTGCAGATTGGCAGCACACAGCCGGCAGCCCACTCGCTCCACATGGAAGGCGATGTAGGCTTGCAGCTGCTCATCGATAGCTCCCAGCAGGAAGCTCCCCAGCTGTTCACGGCTCGGACAACTCAGCCTATTTCTCCGCCAGATCTCCCCGAGACCATGCACTCCAGCCTCGCGGCGACCTGCCAATTCGATTAATCGCTCCCGCAGCACTTCGTCGGTACGCAGCTGCTGTTCCACTGCTACCATTAATTCACTGGCGAGCGTTTCGTCCAAATACGACTGAAGTTGTTGATTGGTAAACATGGGCATGCTGGGATCTACCCTCCTGCGGAGTGATTCATGGCGACTTCTTCAAACGGCTGGACGACTACGAATCCCTCGCCATTAAACTCCATTTGAATGGACTCGCCACTACCGCGCCCAAAAAAGCTCTTGAGCGACACGTCGGTCTTGAATTCAGGCTGCAAATTTCCAGACCAAGCAATGGTGGCATTCGGATCGGTCCGAACCGGTTGTCCAGGGCGAACGCGAAGTGTAATTGGTTCGAAGTGACTGGTGATGGCAATCAGTCCGGTGCCACTCAAGCGGACATTGAAAAAGCCGCCGGAGACCACGGCCGCCAGCTTCTTCATCATTTTGATTTCCCATTCCACCGTGGGCTCGAACGCCAGCAGATCGCTGCCGTTGACATAAATGGAATCTCCTTCCAGCCGCAGGATTTGGATGGTTTTCCCGCTATCGGCCAGATACAAGCGGCCTGCTCCCTCGGCTTTGGTCAGCCGAGCTCCCTCGCCGGTCACGCTTCGTTTGAGCAGCGACCCCAATCCCTGATCCAGCAAGCCTTCGCGAGTGAACTTCATCTTGCCCACATAGGCCACCATCGCGCCCGCTTTCATCCAGACCATGCCGTCAAGGTTGACCTCCAGCATGCGATCACTTTCCAGCTGAAAGTATTCGCGCGCCGAGTCATCCTGGGCAGTCGACTGAATGAATTCCTCAATCGTAAAACGTCCCATGAGCGAGATCTCCGATCTGATGTTTGGAATGTAGGGGAAAAGGAAAGTTTGGACAGCAGCGGCAGCCGAATTAAGCTACCCAAAACGGGCTCAGAGCCGACATGCGGGCGAGTGGACCCTCGCTCCTGCCATGCCAGTGCTAGCTGACATCCTGCCTTAGTTGGCTGCTTCAAGCGACCGTTAGGGCGCCGACAGGTCCGCGAATCACAAATGAACTCGCTGAATCTCTACTAGTCACAGCCCAGCGGCTCGACTCCTCCGCAAGTGCGAGGCGGGCCTCGACACCGCCCAATTCTATCAACTCCCCTCGGCCAGGACCACGAGCATCCTCCAGTAGAAGCGGCAAAGGAACTCGAAGGCTTCGCGACTGGTGAAAATCGCCACCCACGGCCTACCGGCGTGCTGCAATCGCAACTCGCTGTGCGAGCATCGCTGGAGTGGTGGCCACTGCAGGGCCGTGGTGGCTGCTACCCGCCGTGCTGCTACCAAAATTGCTCCTGAACCAACACGCCGGTGAGCGAGCAGGAGGTGTAATGCTCCAGGCGGACCGCGGGGGGCCTTCGCAGCTAGCCTGACAACTGGGCTTGCGGGCAATGGGCTGTCAGGCTGGACGCCAATGTCAATTTGGCAGTAGCGTTCCTGGCGGTCGGGTCGAGCTGTGCCCAGCATTAGAAATCGCTTGCTTTGTAGTAGTTCTCGGGCTGCATTGCGGACTTTGTTCAAAAACCTTTCTCGCAGGGAAATGGCACGCCTTTTGCTCCCGGAGGCTGGTGAACAGATTTACGTGCCTTTTTGACTGCCACGACTCTCTTTGGAGTCGTGCGCAGAGTCGAAATATTTTCACGATCTCGCATCTCAACACTGTGGAGGAGTGCCGCTCATGGCGACGGCTACGAAGAAAAAAGAAGCTACCAAGATTAAGTTGCAGCCGCTGGGTGATCGACTAGTCGTACAACGTGAAGAGTCGCAAGAGCGCACCGAGGGCGGTATTTACCTGCCTGACAGCGCTAAAGACAAGCCGACTCGCGGTACGGTAGTCAGTATTGGCGACGGAAAGCTCCTGGACGACGGTAGCCGTGGTGCAATGCAAGTCAAAGTTGGCGACGTCGTACTTTTCACTAGCTACGCTGGTGAGAACATCGAAATTGGTGACGTCGAGTACGTATTGATGGGCGAGAGCGAAGTCCTAGCCGTCCTCGAATAGTCCACTCACCCCACCAAAATAGCTGCGGATGAAGAGGCGTTTTGCCCGGCCGTCCGACAATACTCAATCCACTGGAGATTAGATACAAATGGCAAAGATTATTGCTTTTGACCAAGAGGCTCGCGAAGCCATTCGTCGCGGTGTTTCGAAATTGGCTCGCGCCGTCAAGGTCACACTCGGTCCTAAGGGCCGCAACGTCATCCTTCAAAAGAGCTTCGGCAGCCCAACCGTTACTAAGGACGGTGTGACTGTCGCCAAGGAAATCGACCTGGAGGACGTCTATGAGAACATGGGCGCCCGCATGGTGCGTGAAGTTGCGAGCAAGACAAGTGACGTTGCTGGTGACGGAACAACCACCGCTACTGTCATGGCTGAAGCCATCTTCAACGAAGGGCTCAAGAGCGTCATCGCTGGAGTCAATCCCATCCAGATGAAGACTGGTATGGAGAAGGCTGTTTCGGATATCACCGACAAGCTGCACTCGATGGCCAAGAAGATTCGCGACAAGGCCGAAATGGCTGACGTGGCGACCATCGCCGCCAACAACGACCGCGAAATCGGCAATCTACTCGCCGATGCCATGGAAAACGTAGGCAAGGACGGCGTCGTAACTGTGGACGAAGGTAAGAGCCTTCACACAGAACTCGAATTCGTCGAAGGCATGCAGTTCGATCGCGGCTACCTATCTCCCTACTTCGTAACCGAAGCTGGCAGCATGGAAGTCGTCCTCGACGAACCCTACATCCTGGTCTTCGAAAAGAAGATCTCCAACATCAAGGACCTCGTACCTGTCCTTGAGAAGGTTGTTCAGCAAGGGAAGCCTCTGCTAATCATCGCCGAAGATGTCGACGGTGAAGCCCTGGCAACCCTGGTCATCAACCGCCTGCGTGGAACCCTCAACATCTGTGCGGTTAAGGCACCTGGTTATGGCGATCGCCGCAAGGCGATGATGGAAGACATTGCCATCCTCACCGGTGGTCAAGCGATCTTCGAAGCGCTCGGCACTAAGCTCGAGTCCATCGGCTTGGCAGAGCTCGGCCGCGCCAAGCGGATCATTATCGACAAAGACAACACCACCATCATCGAAGGTGGTGGCAAGAGCGCTGACATCAAGGGACGTATCGAACAGATTCGTCGCGAAATCGAGAACACTACTAGCGATTACGATCGCGAGAAGCTCGATGAACGTCTGGCCAAACTTGCCGGTGGCGTAGCCAAGGTCAACGTTGGCGCTGCGACCGAAAGCGAAATGAAAGAGAAGAAGGCACGCGTCGAAGATGCACTGCACGCAACGCGCGCTGCAGTGGAAGAAGGTATTCTTCCTGGTGGTGGTGTCGCCCTGTTGCGTGCCAGCTCCAGCCTGACTCCCGCAGACAGCCTGAGCCACGACGAAAAGGTTGGTTACAACATCATCGTCCGCTCGTGCCGCGCTCCACTCACGATGATCAGTGAGAATGCTGGTAAAGACGGTGGTATCGTCTGCGAGAAGGTCTCGGAACTGAAGGGGAACATGGGATACAACGCTCTGACCGACGTCTACGAAGACATGGTCAAGGCTGGCGTAATCGACCCCACGAAGGTAACTCGCACGGCACTAGCTAACGCAGCCAGCGTAGCCACTCTACTGCTCACGAGTGACGCCTTGATCGCTGAAAAGCCAAAGGCTGACAAGGGTGGCAAGGGCCACGGCGGCGACCACGACATGTACTAGGGCTCAGTAACGAGTGCTAGAACTACCTTACCTAAACGGCATGCCATACGGCGTGCCGTTTTTTATTGGCGGCGGTCAATCTTGGTATCCAGTACCACGTGGGTTCTGAACAGTCGGTCATGGAGGGCCATTCGGCTCGGTCCCAAAACAAGGATCAGATTGAGCAGGATAATGATCTCGTCCAGCGGTGCGAGAATGACCGCCACTAAATCCAGCCCACATGCCATCGCAAAGACGGTGAAGGAACTGACCCACAGGGGAACATAGCGAAAGAGACTGCGGAACAAACGGGTTCGCGGCCGTATCAATAAACCATGCGTATCGACAACTCGCAATTGAAACAGATAGCGACCAACAGTTCGCCAGCCACGCCATTCCATCCAGGTCGCGACGAGTGGCACGAGCGGCGCTAGTAGTCCGAGCCGAGCCAAGCGCTGCGTGAGCAGATGGATATAGTAGGCAAGCGTTTCATCCTGACGTGAGAGGATCTCGATCTGTTCGACGATCTGAGGGGTGAACAGCGCGGCTAGGCTTAGCAGCAATAGGAAGAGGCCCCAGAAGGCCAAATCGACGAGATAAGCCATACTTCGATTGAGCAGCCCCGCGTTGGTTACCCCCACCGGTGCCAAATCGTCCAGCACGTGCGCCAGTTCGACGTAATTCGCATATCGCTC
The DNA here is from genome assembly GCF_007752135.1 of Aureliella helgolandensis. GTDB lineage: Bacteria > Planctomycetota > Planctomycetia > Pirellulales > Pirellulaceae > Aureliella > Aureliella helgolandensis. The sequence continues at coordinate 959,424 of NZ_CP036298.1, forward strand.
TGCGGGCTCTCGAGCGGTCAGCTTCGCGATAACCTCCCGCCACTGCTCTGGTACGGAGTTGGGCCATTTTTCGGGAAAGGCGATTTGCGCTCGGCGCTGACTCCGCAATTGCTCGCGGAGGGTCGAACCAACAATCGCGTAGGGCCGCCGTCCGAAACTTAGTTCGAAGAGGGTGACGCCCAAGGAATACATGTCGCTTTGGTCGCTGGGATCGCCACCGATGACCAACTCAGGCGCCATGTAGCTCAAGGTGCCACTGACGCCATTTTTGGGGGAAGTCTGCTCGGTTTTCGCCAGCCCAAAGTCGCTTAATTTAACGGTCTTGTCGCCTGTCAGAATCAGATTGCTGGGTTTAATGTCCCCGTGGACCAGGCCATGCACGCTGGCGTGTTTCAGTGCGGCTACCACTTGCTGTGCATAGTGAATCACTTCCCCAAAGGGGAGCGGACCATTGGCAATCAGGGCCCCAAGCGTAGGCCCTGGCAGCAATTCCATGGCTAGGAAGGGCTCCTCGCCGACGCGTCCGACATAGTAAATGGTGACGACGTTGGGATGGTTCAATTTCGCTTGCGAAACCGCTTCATCCAACAGGCGGGCGACTTGCTTTGCCCCGTCGCCCTCGCCACCCTCCTGTGCCGACCGCATGACCTTCACCGCCACCAATCGCTGCAGCGACTCGTCTTGGGCGCGGTAGACGGCCCCCATGCCGCCATAGCCCAGCTTTGCTAAGAGTCGAAAGTGCCCCAGGACTTCGCCGGTGCGGTCTGGTCCATCCGCTAGATGGAAGGAGGTGCCGCTTCCAACTTCTGCGCAAAACGATACCGTGTGCGTCGTATCGCCGCCTCGGAGATCTACGGTACGCCCGCAGGTCTCGCAGACTCCTTCGCCCCCCACTTGGATTTGGACGTTCCCTCCGCAGGAGCACCGGTAGGTAACACTCCGGGGCACTGGCGTCGGCTCATCGGGACTGAAGCTGCTTTCCATGAAATGCCTTGACACTTACGGCAAACAAGTAGGTGAGAGGGTAAGTCTGCGGTTGAAGTGGCTTTTGCAGCATGCTTCCGAGGTAGGGTTCCTGAACCTCAAATCCTACCAGCAAGTTCCCACACTGCCTGCACGTAGGAGGCGACCGTTGTGCAAAATGTTCGTTTCTCGCGCTCCATTTTCCACGGCCTTCGAAAGGGGTAGATCCGACTTTGCGGATCATCGTATAGTGTGTCCCCCATTTATTATGCTAACTGGGTTCAAGCCAGAAAACAGTGATCGGGCTTGCGTTCCACGCGTTAAGCTAGAAATAGGAATAATCTCGCCCCCCAAGATCCTATTTCCATCCCCACTCCACTCCTACCTCCATTGATCGGCCCCTATGGCTAATGTCGAGCAATGCATCGAGTATCAGTTGCGATGCTATCAAGCGGACAACCGCGAAACTGGAATCGGCAGTTTGTGGCAAGACCAGCATCGGCATGTGCGTTTCTTTGAAGGCGAAGAACTGCTCTTATCGGGGACGGTTCCACAACTCCCGCTGGTGGATCCTCCAGAGTCACCACTGGAGAGAGACGTCTTTAAATACAGACGTGATAAATCACTGATCTATGGGGTTCTCCCGATCGTCGGCAGCGGAGCTTTCAGCAAGCGGCTTCCCAAGCAATTGTGCGCACCCTTGGCATTCTTTCATTGCACTCTGACGCCTTGCCGGGGATCACACATTGCGTTGCAACCGGAACTCAATGACTTGAAACTGAATTGGCCCGTCTTGCTTGCGATTGCCGCCGAGACCAAGGCCGACGAAGGAGCCCTCGAGGCTATCCTGCTCGAATTGCCGTCTCCTCCTTGGCCGCGTAGTCAGCTTCATAGTATCGCCGCCAGTCTTTCTGAAGCGCTTCCCGCGGTCGACTTCACTCCTCTGGGGAGTTTCCCGCAACTCCTCACTTCCAAACAATTGCAACAAACTCGTGCATCCGCCTCGGCAGCACTTCAGTGTCACCCCGCCGCCGCGATGGCATTGATCCCCAACTCTCCCGATACGCGCGGGGTTCTATTCGAGTTATCGGAACTTTCTGCAGCCAGCAGACGCCGTGAGCTTTCTCCCCCTCTCAACGCGATCTTCACTGAGGAAGCAATCCCCTCGAATCCGCGGCCTTCCCATCGCCCGCTTGCCCCAACGGTGTTGAGCGCAGCCCAACGCCAAGCGCTAGCCAACGCAGCTTCCCAGCCACTTTCCATTATCGTTGGCCCGCCTGGTACCGGAAAATCGCACACGATCTCTGCGATCGTGTTGGACCATTTGGCTCGGAATGAATCCGTGCTGGTTGCATCCAAAATGGATCAGGCTGTTGACGTCGTTACCCAGAAGATCGAAGACTTGCTGGGACCTCATGATGCAGTCGTTCGCGGCGGTAGAAAGCGGCATATGAGGCAGATGACTTCCACACTCGACAATCTCCTCAGCGGAATTCACTCCCCCCCTCCATCCGACGTGGCAGCCAGGAAGCTGGAGAGTCAATTGCGCAAGAGGGATCGACAGCTGTCGCGCGTCGAGAAGTCGCTAAAGGCCAGCTTTCGTCGCGAAATTGCTTGGGGCTCACGCTACGCGACTCCCCCAGCTAGCATGTTCGAGCGTCTCTACCGCCCACTTGCCAAAGGCTTTCACGATTGGCTATTGAGTACTCTCGACTGTTGGGAGGAAATCGCTAAGTACGAACAACTGCTCGAATCAAGAGTTCAGCACTGCCAGCTTTTTCTCCGACAACGGCTCCACGAACGCGTGCAAAGATTGCTCCGTCGCCGTCGCCAGGACCTCAGCAAGTTTCTTCAAGCACTTAAGGCGCGAAGCGATGGAAAACAGCAGCGATTGTTTCGCGAAATTGATTTTTCGTTGCTTCTGGATGCGTTCCCAGCTTGGCTGTGCAAACTTTCCGATTTGTCAGACGTATTGCCATCTACGCGACAATTGTTTGATGTTGCGATCTTGGATGAAGCGTCGCAGTGCGATATTGCCAGTTGCCTGCCACTGATGCAAAGGGCCCGTCGCGTCGTGATTGTGGGAGACTCTCAGCAACTCAAGCATATCTCCTTCTTAGCCGAAGACCGGCAAGCTGCGATTGCACAAGAATGCCAATTGAGCGAGTCCCAACAGCAGTTGCTGCACTATCGCAACCAATCCATCATTGATCTATGCAGCGATTCAGCCAGACAACAAGAGCAAGTCGTCTTTTTGAATGAGCACTTCCGGAGTTTGCCGCCCATCATTCGATTTAGCAATTCGGAATTCTATCGCAATTCCCTTTCGATTATGAGGCACAGCGAATACCCAGCCGACTCCGAAATTCCAGCAGAGGAAGAATTGGAAACGGGTTTGAAAGTGTTGCATGTCGCAGGTCAACGTGACGGCAATGGTCGCAACGCGACGGAAGCTGAGTTGATTGTGAAACACGTGGTTGGTCTCTTCGAAAGCCCGCTTTCTGGCTCTCCAGAAGTCTTGCCCAGTATCGGAGTCGTGTCCCCGTTTCGAGAACAAGTCGAATACCTGCGGAAACAGTTTGACCAGCACCTGAGCCTCGAACAGATGCAATCTATTGATCTTCTTGTTGGTACGGCGCATTCGTTTCAAGGCGAGGAACGCGATGTCGTGCATCTATCACTGACGCTTGACGATCAAGCCCACTCTGCATCCTTTCGCTTTCTGGAGTCACCGAACTTGCTGAATGTAGCTATCACGCGGGCCAGGCACTTGCAGAGGGTCTACCACTCTTTCCAGCTAAACACCTTGCGCATGGACAGCCTCGTCCGACGCTACTTGGAATCTGCGCCCCATCACAGGGCGACTACTCCCAAGGGGCAAAACTTCCATCATGATGAATTTCGCTCCGCAGTCGCTGCGGCACTCAGCGAGCGTGGCCATCTGACGGAGGTCGATTTCCCCATCGGCGGTTTTCATCTAGACCTACTCATGCGGGGCCATGGCTCTCTACTTGGAATTGATCTTGTCGGTTACCCAGGAATGTTGATGGATGCGTTTCAACTGGAACGCTACCGCATGTTGCGTCGGGCCGGGTTGCATGTCTACCCACTGAGCTATCGGAGCTGGCTGCAATCCCCAGAGGCAGCCATCGAACGCGCTCTGTCGACACTCAAGGCATTCCCGGCTGCCAGCTAGCGGTTCTTCAGTCCCCAATTGCATGCCCCTATTACATGCCATCGATCGGTCTTGGTGGCCGCCCTCCTCGAGTAGTTAGCTAGCAATATCTTGATTTGCTAGCATTGTGGTCGCACTCGAAAGCTGAAGGGCCCTCTTCGATGACTGGATTTTACTGCGCAGGAGGCCTTCGAGTCGCGCTGAGGCATTGGGCAGCAGGCCGCTACGCGACGAGGAACGCTATGCTACGAGGAACTCTGGGGGGCGCTGGAGGGCCGGGGGCTGCAGCAACAAGAGGTGCGGGGAGTTGGTGTTCGCTAAATGGGACCTGCTCATCGAAGCCTGATTTGTTTGAAGTTGGAACGTAGGATTCGGAGTCGTCCACACAGGATTCGGGTTTGAGCTGAAGACTCGCTTTTTGATAGACTGCCAGTCTTCCTCGTTAAACATGCGCATTGCGTGTCCCTCCCTGGATTGGTGTCCATGCACGCATTGGTTGCTGAACCACGAATATCATCTCTATCAAGACGTTTCCTAATTGGTGTCGGGTTGAGTTGGTCTTGTGGGCTGATGCTCAATCTAGCTGCCGCGGCCGAGGGGGATGACAATCGGGCGAGGAATTGGCCGGTCGAATTACGGGTTGGACAATTTAAAATTCACGCTGATTTTGAATTGACCGAGCGTGAAGGCTTGGCGGCGGAACTGCAGCATTTGACGGCGGATGTCAGTGGACTATTGAGCATAGAGCTCAGCCAAGCTCCGGTGCACGTCGTCTTGTTTGCGACAGCGGCCGAGTACCGCAGGTATATGGAGAATTATTTTCCGAGCTTGCCAACGCGCCGCGCATTGTTCGTTCAAGACCGAGGACCGGGAATGCTGTTTACGTATTGGCATCCCCAGGTCGCAACCGATCTGCGCCACGAGGTGACACACGCGTTGGTCAACGCTCACGCAAGCTCATTGCCGCTGTGGTTCGATGAAGGGCTGGCTGAGTATTTTGAGGTCGAGCGTGACCGCCGATTTCAAGGCAATCCCTATTTGCCTCAGATTCTGGAACGGTCCAAGGCTGGCTACGTTCCAGCGCTGGAGCAATTGGAATCCGTGGACGATATTGCGCGCTTCGACAACAGCCAATATCGGGATAGTTGGTCGTGGGTTCATTTCATGCTGCACCGAAGCCCGCAGACTCGGCAATTGCTTACTCGTTATCTGACCACTCAGAGATCGGGGGAGTCGCAGCTCTCCCTCTCTCGGCAACTGCGCCAATTCATGGCTGATCCCGAGCGAGAGTATTCGGAGCACTTTACGCGAAGCGAGGTCGAGACGGGCCTTGCACCCAACGCGGGTTTCATTCTCCCGGCTCAATAGGTTCAGCCGGGAGAATGAGATTGACCGTGGACTCGGCGGTGCCTACTTGGGGTACTTGGGGCCTAGATCGTCGAAGTACCAATCTACCGCGAACTCATCAGCCGTTTCTTCCAGGTCGTCCGCCACATCGAGCATGTCGTCATCCATACCTAGGGGTTCTAGTAGGGAGTTAGCGGCGGTGGCGGAGGTGCTTGACTGTGCACCGCCTGACAGCAACTCTCCGGAGAGATTTTCGTCATCGAGTACAGAGAGTCGAGCGACATCCATGGCTTCTTGGATCTCGCGAACGATTTGAGGACCGACCGTAGCGATGATCTGCTCCGGAGTGACCATCATGACATGCTCGGTCGTAACCATTTCTCCTTCACCTTCGGCACCACCACCCAACGATTGATTGTTGAGGAAGTTGATGATAAGCAGGACGTCGACTGGAGCGACAAATTCATCGCCATTGACATCCAAGTAAGGAGGCGGGACGACGTCGGTATCGGGCAGGTAGCTTTCCCGTCCTGCGTTCAAGTAGTTGATGATGAGAAGGGCATCGATTGGGGCGACAAAGCCGTCCGCATTCACATCGAGATTTTCCGATGGATTCTGCCATTTGCTATTCAGCACTTGGATAGAAACCGTGGCTACATTGGAAGGGGTTCCCACATTGTCTTGGAAGCTGTAGGAGAACGTGGCCGTTCCGGTGAAGTCCGTAGCGGGGGTGAACAACACGGTACCATCCGCTTGAACGACTGCCGAGCCTTGTGTCGGTTGTTGCTCAATTTGAACCGTGGCGGGATCAATGGTTCCGTCAGGGTCGGAGTCGTTGTTGAGTACATTGATCGTCAGGGCTTGATTCTTATAGGTCAGGCCACTGTCATTGGCTGCCACCGGGGCACTGTTGACCGTGATCTGCACGGTGGCTTCGTTGGAAACATTTCCCGCAGAATCTCGCACGGTGTACTTGAACGTGTCACTGCCGCGGAATCCAGGATCGGGTATGTAGCGTACCACGCCAACGGCTAAGGATTCCACGGTTCCGAAAGCGGGACTTGCCGTGATTTCGATGGTCTGCCGGTCGATGGTCGAATCGATATCGGTGTCGTTCAGCAGCACCTGTAGATTCAGTGCTTGTCCCACACCAATCGAGAACTGGTCGTCGTTTGCAACTGGTGCATCGTCGACACCATTAATTTCAATCGTCACCGTCGCGTCGTTGCTGAGTGCACCCTCGGCGTCTTGTACCTTGTACACGAAGCGATCAAAGATGCTTTGGCCTGCTTGCAACTGCTGGAAACTTTCGATGGCAGTCGCGTCATAGCTGAAGGAACCATCTGCATTGAGCACCACGTCGGCGCCCGATTCCGAAGTGAGCGTTCCAGCAACCACGCTTAACGTGTCTGCAGGAATGTCAAAATCGGTGTCATTGAGGAGCAATCCCGAAGCGGCATCGACCGACAGGATAGCGTCTTCGGTCGTGCTGTAACTATCTCCCACTGCAACAGGAGCGTCATTCTGCGGAGTGATGGAGATGGTCAAAGCGTAAGGAGTCGATTGGTTCGAATCGTTCGCATTGGCAGGTCCGAGATCCTTTAGGACAACGGTCGCCACGGCTTGCCCAAATGCATTCGCTTGTGGTGTGAATGAAAGGGCACCAGTGCTGTCAAGCGTGGGCTGGACTGAGAAGAGCTCAGGTCGATCAACCGTGACGATGAACTCGAGTCCTTGTCCCATTTCATCGGTGGCCGTTGGTGGAACCGAAAGCAGACCGCCAGCAGCAGCGATGTTGTTTGCCCAGGCTCCAGTGAATTGCGAACTGTCCTCATTCACCGTGATATTGGGACCAGCGGTGAAGACTGGAGCATCATTGACGGGAGTGATGGTGACCGTGAACGTCTGCTCGGGCGACTGGTTGATATCAGGAGCGGTGCTCGCTCCGTCATCTTGTGCTCGAACTCGCACGATGGCAGTTCCGATAGCATCGATGGCAGTCCTAAAGGACAGCACGCCATTGCCATCGACCGACGGCTGAACTGCGAACAGTTCAGGTTTGTCCGCACTGGTAAGGAAGGAGACGGTCTGTTGATCTAATTCATCGGTGGCTGAAGGAGGTCCAGGCAAAATGTTCGTAGCCCAGCCCTCAAAGGTAACTGCTCCAGAATCTTCGGGGACGGTTACGTTGGTGCCACGGGTGAACTGTGGAGCGTCATTCACGCTAGTCAGATTGATGACCACGGTTCCGGTACCACTATGTTCTGGAGATCCATCGTCGGTGACGACAAATAGTAGGCTGTCGCTACCAACCAGATTGAGTGGTGGCTGGTACTGAATCGATGTTACCTTTGTGGGATCGGCTGCGTCTCCAAAGACTGGAGTGACTCGTCCGCCGGCTACGCTGGAGGTTGCCACTTGCGTTACCCGCAAGGCTTGCCCCAATTCATCGAAGGTTGGACCAGCGATAGCTCCAGCGAGGAGATCCGTTGATTGGATGGTCAGCATGGTGTCTTCGACTCCCGACGTCGAGTATTCGCCGACTGAGGGTGAATCGTTGACCGGAGTAACATCGATGGTGAACGTCTGTTCGGCAGAGATGTTTGTATTGGGAGGGGGATCTCCCAATCCGCTATCTCGCAGACTGACTCGCACTCTAAAATCGCTGTTGAGGCGATTGGTGTCTTGGGCCGTTTGGAACACGAGTGTTCCATCCGCACTGAGTGACGGTTGCACCAAGAAAGAGGTGGGGTCGATAGCAACGACGTCAAAGGTCAGGGTTTGCCGTTCCTCGTCAGTAGTGCCCGCAGGTCCGGTTCGAATGTTCTGAGCAAAGCCGGTGCGAGTGATTACCCCTGCGTCCTCTGCGACCGAGACGGTATCGAGAGTGAAGCTTGGAGCGTCATTTACCGGTTCGATGTTAATCGTAAAGGTTCTCAGCCCCGATGCGTTCTGGTTGGGGAGAGGTGCGGAAGTTCCGTCGTCCAGAAGACGCGTCACGACCAGCGACTTGCCATTCCTATTGGCAGCGGTCGTGAAGGTTAGATCGCCGCCGGTCGCGTTCAGGCTGGGCTGTACTGCGAAGAGTTCGGGGGCACTGACCGATACAATTTCGAAGCTCAGCTGTTGTCCAATTTCGTCAGTTGCCGATGTTGGGCCGCTCAGCAGATCGCTGGCAAAACCGGCAATCGTCGTATTGGGAGTGTTCGTGAATTGCTCGGCGTCCTCAGGGACCGTTACTTCCAATTGTGCAAGCGTGAACTGCGGAGCATCGTTGATGGCACCGGTTTGGATCGTGAACGTCTTGGTCTGCGAGGAGTTTTGGTTGGGAGGCGGTAGATCTGCACCGTCATCTTCGACCGTGACCCAGACTTCCAGATTGGAGTGATCACTGTTGGCGTCCACTGCAGTTTGGAAGCGAAGCGTGCCGTCCAATCCAATGGTGGGAAGTACTGCGAAAGCGGATGGATCAGCAGCCTGGACATTAATCGTCAAGTTTTGCGTTGCTTCGTCAGTCGCCGTGGCAGTGCCTGGCATTAGATTGGTCAAGAAGCCATCAATTTGGACCATTCCCTGATCTTCGACAGACGTCGCTGGCAAAGCGATGGTGAATTCAGGTGCATCGTTCACCGCGGCAACCGTAATGGTTACTGTGGCAGGTGCAGAGCTTTGTAGACGCGTGTCGGTGGCGTTGTAGACAAAGGTGTCGATGCCGTTGAAGTCCGCATTGGGCGTGTAGGTGAACGAGCCATCTCGGTTGAGCTGTAGCGTGCCATGAGACACGTTCTCCACCGGATCGATTTCTGGAGTGGCTGGATTCTGATCTTGCACGCGAAGTTCATCCACGGGCGTGTCGACATCGGTATCGTTCGCTAGGATTCCCGTAGCGCCGACGACGAGCACGTCGTCTTCCAGGACTGTGTAGCTGTCGTTGACGGCAACTGGTGGGCTACCTGTAACGACGGTAATCAGGTGGTCTTCAACTTCTCCCCCGACGGCCACACCACCGAGCGACAGATTGCCGCCGGTGCTGAGACGGAAGCGGGTCGTGGTGACACCCAACGCGGCGCCTTGCGGCGTCGTGACCATCAAGGTGTTTTCACCGGCACGAACTGGCACGTCGGTCGCAATGCGTTCACCTGGATCGGAGAAATCGCCGTCTTGATTCCAGTCGAACCAGACATCCAGAATTCCTGCACCGGTTGCGGTAACGATCACCGGTACGGCAGCAAGGTTGGCGTTGAAGACGGAGGTGAAATGCACACCATCTTCGTCATCGCCGGAGAACTGTAGAGCACTCCCGCTAGTGATCACGCTACCCATGCTGATTCGTCGGCGAAGAACCTCTTGGTTGATTCGTTCGGAGAACGCGGTGGCGATCTGCTCGGAGGAGGAGCTGACGACATCGACGTTCACTGCGATGTTTCCAGCTTGCACGCCGTTGGACACATGGCCGTCGAGTGTGTGCTCAAGCTCAAAGATGGAGCTGCGGCCCAGTGAGTCGACAATGGTCAACGTCTGTCCGTCGGCAAATCCAGTGGCTGGCAAGGTTAGATCGAACTGGTTGAGTTGAGTTCGCATTAGGGCTGGGGCGGCAGTGAAATCGAATTCGACGCCACGTCCACCTCCCAAGCTGACTCGAGCGTTGTCGGCTACCGGCGTGAGGCCGAAGAGCTGTCCTTCCATAACTGCAAACAGTACAGCGTCACTGACGGCAGAAGCGACTTCATCCGCGGTGGCTGTCTCTAACACTGGGATGCGAAGGTGACCATCAGCGACGGTTCCAGGATCCGCTGAGGTGTCGAATTCAAACGTTACTGTTTGGCGACCGGCGTCGGTGATGGTGAACAACTGGCCATCGATTGCTGCGGTAGCAGCTTGAGCCACGACGGAAGCGGCGCCGACTGAGGTGAGGGTGGCTCCACCGATGGTCGTGGAGATAACCAGGCTGCCCGTATCGTCTCCAGTTGCAGATGGATTGGGTTGTCCGTCCACTTCACCATCGACATAGCGCCCTAACGCTAGGATGTTTACATCGAGTGGCAAGAGGGTGTGGCGTGGGGCGTCGATTGTGCGGCGGCCATTTTGATCTTTGGAGACCGTTGGATAACTGACGCCAAGTGGATCGGTCGCGAAGCGTGCATCGCCAAAGTCCAATTCGACTTCGGGCATGATGATGGTGAATTGCGTCAGGCTGTTCGAGCGGTTGGCGAACAGCTCGTTTCCAGCTAGGTCACGGACCCCATCAATTCCATCGACCGATACGCTACTTCCATCGGAGATGAGTGCTTGAGCGCCACTCACCGTGACGGAGTTGGCACCTTGGATGTAGGCGAAGACTCCCAAGTTGGCCTGGCGAATCTTGGTCAGCAGTTGCAACGTGTTGTCATAGTTCGACGAGTCTTCCGAGAAGGTAACCGCAATGGCACCAGAGGCAACGCTTCCGTCACTATCCATTTCGAAGACTTGCACGCCGCCAGCATGGGCAATTGAGAACGAGTCGCCGTCATTGGTGGTGGCACCGTCCTGGACGTTCAATGTGAACGAATCCTGATTGATGACATTGATCTCGTAGACGCTGTCCGTTCTCCAAATACCTGCCACGGGCGTTAGTCGGACTGTGCGGCTATTGGCGTTGTAACCAAAGATATAGTCGACACCTTCAATGAGTGTCGTACCGTTTTCTTTAAGCACGAAAGCGGGAGAAACTACGGTCGAGGGGTCGGGACCCGTTCCATTGGTGTCCTTCAGCAAGATGCTAAAGTACTCCAACAGACCTTCGGTAAGCTGGATGTAGGTGGAGGCGCGATCAGTATCGACACTGAACGCGTCATTGTCCTGAGGTTGTAGGATGACTGCTTCGAGGCCGATGAAATCGGAGCGGTCAACGGCTCCACGGTCCTTGAAGACATTGCCACCCAAACCTGCAGGCGAGTTTACCGTTGGATCGTCAACACGTCGTTGACCGGTCACGTCCAAATCTGGAGCCAGCATCGGGCTTGGGGCAACACTGATCGAGTTCTTCACCTGCGCCAGCGCGGCGCGTTCCTGGAGTGCTTCTAGCGAGCTGTCGATAGCCCTCGAACCGGGAGCTAAGTAGAAGCGACGGTTGGTGGTGTCTACGAACAGTGGAGTGGTGGGAGCCAGAACTTCAGCGAAGGAACCCAGCCCTACATTTTGCGTGTGGGTGACATTGCTTTGGTAAACGTTGGCTCCAATCACCGAAGAAGAGCCTGCTGGTGCGCTGATTCCGGTGGCATTGTTCGCAATGATATTGTTAAGGATGGTGGGCGAAGCACCACTCTCGATGTGAATGCCGTCACCCGACCCTGTGCCGTAGATCGTGTTGTTGATGATTCTCGCGATCTGAACTGGAGCGGAGCTACCACCTGCGGTGTCTCCCACGACGCGGATGCCGCCCGCTTCGTTGTTGGCAAGAATGTTGTTGGCGATGACAATCCCAGGAGCGAGTCGACTCGTATTAGGTGTCGGTAGATTCAGAGGGGCACCGGGATAGGGGCGGTTGGCGACCGCCTCACCAATTCCACTCTGATCGCGGTTGCCTGCGGAGGTCACGATACCAAAGTTGCTGCTGTCGGTAATCGTATTTCCGACGAGTAGGATTTGCCCCTGTGGCGACTTGCGTTGGCGATCTCCGTGGTCTTCGCCAAAGCCAGTCTCGGTTCCCCACATGACCGGTTGTAGGAACGTTTCGCTACCAAAGGTAAACGTACCATCGACGCCGCCAGAAGCGGGGCCATGGAGAATGATCAACGTTGATCCCGATGGAGCGGCATCACCGAAACCACCATAGCTCATTTCACCCGACAAGGATGCGGTGAGTGAGAATCGAAGCTGAGTTGTGGAGGAGTTAATTGCATCGCGAATGGCAGTCGCGATTTCTTGGTTCGTCGCGTCCGTCGTAATGGAGACTGCCACGTTGCCGGGAGTCACACCCGCTTCGATACCGTTGCCACCGGTGGTTACATCGAATTCGAAAGTGACCGGTGCGCCACCCTCGCTGAGGGTGAAGGTGACACCGTCGGCAATATTACCAGCGGCTTGCGGTGAGACGAGAATGCCGGTGCCTTGGGAGAGCCGATCGTTCGTGTCGTAGGAGCGACCGAAGGGACCGAAGAGAACCAGGTCCCCAGTCACTTCGTCGGTGGTGCCGTAGTCGGCGGCGGCCCGTACGACCAGCTGGTAGCGTCCCTCTTCGACTTGCAAAATGTCGTAGAGCGTTTCTGCATATTGTTGGTTGGCGCTGAACGACGTGTTGGAGCCAGCGTCGAAGACCATTTCACCGCGTTCTGCAAAACCGACGATAATGTCGTCGAGGTAGATGCCCTCGTAAGCGTTGTCTTGCGCCCGTTCATCGAGTCGATTGATGCCGTTGCTTCCGAAGCCACTGCTGGATTGGACTCCATACTCATCTCCCATGCGAGAAAGAGTGACTCCTAAGCTGGACGTTGGCACTTCGGTAATGGGATCCAGGTTCACGACATCATACTTGTAGAGCGTGATGATGTCGTCGTGGACGGGCCAAGCATCGAGTTCGGAGGTTGTGAACGTATTCGAGTTATTGGGATCGTTGAAGGTCTCAGCCAGCGTGGTTCGAATCGAATCGCGTACCTGCGTGATCGTCATAGCCTGATTCACAGGAATGGCAACATTGCCAGGATTGACGCCAGGCAAACCTTGAATCACGTTGCCACCGAAGCCCAGAGTGCTGTACGTGCCCTCGGCCAAGCCTGCAATATTGAGGACATTGGCAGCCTGAGCAGCAATACGGATATCGTTCGGCGAAATCCCCAAGATTCCAGGAAGCCGCAGCGTCAAGTGTTGAGCAATTTCAGCCGGCGTGTCGGTGACGTCGTAGAAAATATTGTTTCCACTGCCATCGGTGGTCGAAAAGACAACTTCGGTTCCATTGAAGTCAATCTTGCTGACATCACTGGTGAGTCCGGCTCCACCAGGCAGGTTGAGGACGAGTCCTAGGTCAAACTCAAGCGTCTGAGCGCCCGTGTGGGGAGAGACGCCGTCTTGAGGAGCCACTCTGAAAAATTGACCATCGGTGATCTTCGAGCCAGCCACCGACGTGATTTCGATACCTCCGGTTAGGGCATCGCCAGTCCGGAAGCTTGCACCCGTACTGAATTCGAAGCGTAGACGGACATTTTCCTGCCCCGCCAAAGCAGCCAGGGATGTTCGAGCTTGCCGCCAACCCTGGCCGTCGAACACCTCTTGTGTTTGCTGGTAGTCTCCAAACGGATCGAGGTTGGCAAAGGTGTCATGGTTGGGGCTAATTTGGACGTTGTCCAATTCGTCTTCAAAGCCAGTGCTGTGCAGGTTGCGGTCGAGGCCATTGTCGCGGGGAGTATTGTTGGTTGCCAACAATACCCAATCTCCGTCTTCACCTGCCCCGTAAACGCGGAACGCATCTTGCATGCGATTGTCACCATCGTCTCGATCGCTATTGGTGTCGGATGTCTCGAGCAGGTAGTTGAAGTACAGCATCGGCAAATCGTCCGCGCTGTACCCGCGTAGGTCGATGGGATTGCTGAGGATCGCACCATGGGCACCACCAGGGAGGTCGTAGGTTCCCTGGTAGGCGGCCACATCGTAGACGCCCGACCAGTCTCCCGCTTGGCGGGTGGCTACCGAATTGGCTTCGAAACCAAAGTAGAGTGCGCGATCCCCCAATTCGTCGGATTCTTGGGAACTGTCAAATGGCACGGTGCGACCGTGCCCCGCTTCGTTGTCGCGACGCTCGGTCAAGTGCCATAGGTTGACGTCGAGAGGGGAGAAGTCGATGCTGGTGACATTCGTCCCCAACGAGCGACTTTGGCTGTGCGTTTTGTAGGAAAAGCCAGGGAAGACGGGCTGCAATTCGCCAGCGGTATTAAACGCATAGATCGTACCATCCTCGGTAATTCCGAAGAGCGTATCGGCAAATCGTCCCTCTTCGAGATTTCGAGGGCCAGACGTTAGCCCCGTAAATCGAACCGGCGCACCATTGTCTTCGATGACGAGTTCCGGCAGAGTGCCATAATAGGTCTTGGTGGCATCGTTGAACGTCAAGTCGCGGGAGAAGCCTGAATTGCCGTTGCCGCCCAGGGGAGCTCGGAAGAGCTCGCCCATGTCGCTCACCGCGTAGAGCACGCCGTCGATCTCAGCCAAACCGGTTACAGTACCGTCGGTATAGTCATTCTCTTCGGTGCCCGATAAAAATCTACCAAACTCGACCTTCTGAGTACCGGCGCCATTCGTGCGACCATTGCCCGTGCGGTCGTTGGTATTAGCCGGGTTGATGGCCGCACCGCTGTCTGGATCCAATCGATAGACGATGTTGGTCGCGTTGTAGCTGCGGACTGTGGAGATACCGTTAACGTTATTGTTGCCATCAAAGGTTGGCAGAGCGAACGAGGTTTGCCCATTGCCACGTGAGCCCACGCCGTACATCTTCAATGCATTATTGTCATTGGTATAGAACGTCAGGGCCTCGATCAGAATCCCATCTCCCTCAGGACCCACACCGCCGCCAAACCCATCCGGATCGCGCTGTTGGATCGCAAACGCAGTCGCACTGGTGGGCTGCGTGGTGAAGGTTTGGATGCCGGTGTTGCCCTGCTGCGTTGAAGCATTGTTGGGGGTGTTTGCTCCCCCGGGCGCACCAATGGAATTGATCAGATGGAAGTTGCCGCTGGTGGCGTCATTGATTCTGCCGCTCTGCTGCAATTGATAACCCACCAACCGTCCATCGGGCGACATGGCAGCATCGTTAACGCGGATGAAATTGCTAATTTCTGCTTCGCGAGCACCCGACATGGCATTGGCGAAGGAAAGCTGCGATCCGTTGCCTTGATCGCGCACCACGTAGGAGGTGATGTCGGCTAGCGTCCAACCGATGGCTTGACTGTAGTGGCGATTATTAGAGACGTTGGAAAAAGTGACTTGGACGGGTGGATTCGCCGTCTCGAACAAATTACCGCCTTCGAATCGATCCACGGAGATGCGGTTCACGGAGTTGACCGGTTCCAAACGCACCAAGGGATTGGTCGCGTTGGCAATCTGGAACTGGTCCAAGACGGTCGCCATGCGGCTGTTGTTGGTGACCGCGACGGTGTATTGCCCGGCGGGAAGTTCCGAAGCACCAATGAAGGGGTCACGCGCACCGGACGAACCGCGAGTGAGGTCGTCCACGTCGCTGCCGTTTAGAGGGGCAGCACGGTCATCCGCAATATTGGAATCGGTACCCACCAGAACCAGGGCCCCCGTGGAATCGAAGACCCACAGCGAGGTGTCGGGACGTCCAAAGCCGTCCGCATAGTCGATATCAAAAATCGTGGAAATATGAGCCGAACCATCGGCTGGGTCGATTACCTGAGTGGACCCGCGTTGGACGGTAAAGGTATACAGGTTGACTCCGGTCGCGGAGGTCAATTGTCCTGCTACGGATACGGAACCACGATCCGAATTGATGATATTGCCGAGGTCCAAACCACCGGAAGTCGACGCAAGTTGTCCTAACAGCGGAGAGCTACTTGGTTGTCCGAGTGCTTCGATCCCGTTGGATGCATAGCGGATGTCCGCATAACGTACGGTCGAACCTGGGGCTTCATCGGTTTGCTGCATGCGGATTTGCAGGCGATAGGCGCCTTGCGTCAAACCGTCGCGATCGCGGGACGGATCTTGTAGCGAGGCCTTCGAATCACCGGTCTTCACATTGCTACTACGGACGCGAACGAAGTAGGTGTTGGTCGCACCCACGGCGCCAGGCAGGACGATCCGCATGCCAGCGTCGAGTGGATTGACGGAATAGAGATCTTGATCGGTACCTGCGATAAAGGAGTTGGCAGTTGCGAACGGATCGCTGTCCAAGGAGAGGACTTGGTCGGGAGTGATCTTGGAGGCATTCGAGCTGACGTAGCGGGTTTCCGTGCCAGCACTCTCAAGCAACGAATTGTCGCTCTGGGCGAGGATGGTTCCACTTGCATCGACCAATTCGACCACGACATCCAACGACCCACTGGTGTGGTCAACGTCGATCCAAACTGGATTTCCTGCTACACCCGAAAAACTGTAGACGTCAATGTCTTGGGGGGCTGCGATGGCTCCATCGAGGCTGAAGCCGAGACGTAGGTTTTCATCACCGTCACTGAGGCTGGCTGCCAGACCTCCCAGCGATTGAGCAACTCCCACTACATCATTGGTGCCGGTCTCCTGAATCTGATCGGTCTCAAGCTCGACGGCAATGTCGACGTTGCGATCGTTGGCATAGGGCTCAAACTTAATGCTTCTCCAGTCTCCAGGACTGCCTTCCGAGAAGCCATCACTGTTGGTATCTAACAGTGCGCGACCGACAGGATCGAAGCCGGCTCCTACGCTATCATCGCTGAGGCTGGTCAAGACCACAGGGAAGCCAGGTGCGCCGATGATATGGATCGAACCTCCAATACGGTCGGTGATGTCGAGCGGTCGTCCCAGGGCGGTAAAGCCAGCTCCAGCACCACTTAATTTTACAACAAGACTCTCATCGGAACGGCTTTGCAGCCGCAAGCCACCGAAGGTGTGGAAGTCGGGGACCACAATTTCGCTCTGCAGAATGTGAACGATATCGGTATCATCCCAGACGGTTTCGGTGGTCAACGTCTCGCCGCGGATGCGCAGTCCATTGAGGCCGTTGCCGGCCAACAAGTTGCCATCAATCAACGGGCCCGCATTGCCGTTCCCAATCGTCACGCGGTCGGATGGTCCCGTCTGGCGTCCATTGTCGACGCTGCTGTTGGTATTCATCGCATTGGCATTGATACTGATCGCAGCCGTCTGTGATCCAGCTGCATTATTCCGAATCGTATTATTCACCAGCACTGGCTGGCTGCCGACCACGAAAATTACACTGGCTTCGTTCGGTCCATGGCCATCGCGGCTGGCACCGGAATCTCCCCCAAGGCCGGAGGCATTCATTTCTAAGCGTGTGTTGGCGACCCGTGCATCCGCTTGATGAATCTCGATGGCATTGAAGCCTGCAAAGGCTCCCGAGACGCTAGTGATACCGCCGCCGTAGGTTACCAGGGCATTGTCGATGCTGATCGATGAAAGATGGCGTGCAATCAAACCACCCCAGTCTCCGGCAGCAGGGGCACTGCCAGCTTGATCGTTGTTGGTATCAAACGTTCCGCCCGCACCATAGGTGTCATCCGCACGACTGGTGAAAATTACAGGGCGTTCGGCGGTACCTTCGGCGATCAGTTGAGCGCCGATGCCCGCTTCAATGCGCGAGCGCGTGGACTTGATCACAACTCCCGGATCGATTTGCAAACGTGCATCTAGTCGAGCACGCTGCAGAGTTGTGGCGCTTGGCGACTTCAAAATGGCAGCTAGGTCTTGTCCGCTGTCGGTAAAGGTCCGAGTGTCGCCATCCAATTCTGCGACCAGGATGTAGTCTCCGGTGTCGATTCTGCGCCACAGGCGTCGGGCTACGAAATCCCCTGTTGCTTGAGGGAGACGGTTCAGCGAGACCGCATTGCCCGTCAGCGTATAGTCGGCGGTCGGAGCGCTCGGTAGGCCTTCGGCGCCAAACTTGTCAACAAAGGTGACCACGTACCGTACACGTTGGCCTGCGGTAAGCGTTCCACCGGTGGCAGCGGTGACTTGCACCAAGCTGACGTCTGGGGCCACGGTTTCTAGCACGGGACCGCCAGGGGTACCGCTGATCACCAGATTTTCACCCAACACGTGCGTGATGTCCGTATCGTCAAACCTGGCAGCGACTTCCATCGTGGTCAGGGCTGCACCGGCAGCCGTGGAGGTGCGTACGAAGAGTCCATTGACGGAGTTTTCGACCAGTGTGTTGCCCCGAATGTCAGGGCCGACTCGGACGTAATCCGGACGGAAGACCTCGGCGAGTTGATAGCGCGGGTGCGTGAATCGCGTTTCTTCAAAGGTATTGGGGTCTGCAGCCATGGCTGCATCTGAGCTCAGGCGAATTGTGTTGTATAATAGAGTCGGTCGGGACTCGCTCATGTTGATGGGGCTGACCGTTGGGCTTGGAGTGGAGACGGTGATTTGACCGCCACCATAACGCAGGTCGGCATGCGCCACATAGTTCAGGAAGATGCCTTGGCGCTCATAGTCGCCGCGTCCTTCGATGCGATCGACGTCACCATGGAAATCAATCCCCCCCCAGTCACCTTGGACCGGGGTGGTGTTGATCGGATTGGTGTCGATCCCTTGACTTTGGTCCTTGAAGCTCGTGAACTGGACCGATTGAGCCGGCGTGCCCAATATCTGCAGCGAGGACAAGCTTTGGTCGATAGATGCACTCAGGCTGCCGACGCTGATGCGGCTTCCCTGCAGTTTGAAGATCGCCCCAGCATCGACCTGCATCGACACTCCTTGCGGGACTTGCAGCGTCAGCCCGTCGCTAAGGATTGCATTCCCCACACCGCCACGCCCGATTTCGTAAGCGGGATTGTCGGTCAGCGTATTGAGATCACGATCGGCTCCTCCGCTGCCAACCACGCGAACGACATCCCCAGGTTTAAGGAAGCCGGCGGGCCATTTGGCACTGTTCTGCAAATCGAGGTTGTTCATCGGCTGAGTGGCCGAGCCCGTTTGGGGGCCAACGTAGGACTTGTCAACGTAGACGGTCTTGGCTTCACCCGCGGCCGCAACGCCTACCGGAGCTGCCGTGCGGAACCAGAAATTGAAGTTGCCACCCGACAGTCCATCACCATCTCCATCCAAGGCGGTGCCGGATGCGTCCACAATCGAAGCCACGTCGGGCGCGAAGTCGAGCTTCAGTTGGTAGGCGCCTTGGCTTACCGCACCACTGCCGGTGTTGCTAATGGCTGGATTGAAATCTTCATTGCCTTTGCCGGTGACGCTGATGAAATACTCGCCCGCATCCAACTTCGCGCTCAGGAAGGAGTCGGAGCTGGTGTTGTCATTATTCGACGCCAGCACTTCGAAGCCATCAGCGGTCCGCTTGATGAGCGTCAGGTAGGAATCCAGGTCGC
The DNA here is from genome assembly GCF_007752135.1 of Aureliella helgolandensis. Lineage (GTDB taxonomy): Bacteria > Planctomycetota > Planctomycetia > Pirellulales > Pirellulaceae > Aureliella > Aureliella helgolandensis. Next base: position 978,930 of record NZ_CP036298.1, read on the forward strand.
TGCTGTTGGGCAAGCGTTCTGCGATGGTCTCGGCGGACAGGGTGCCCGTTTGCCCTGTGGGAATGGTGAAGGAGTAGGTGTCGACATCGCGGTTATCGGGGCGGTACATATATTGCCCATGCACGATATCCACTTCGCCCGGAAAGGCCCATTCGGTTCCTGCCGTGCCAAGCCCAGGATTGGGATCGGCTAGGTCTCCAGTATCCCCCATAATCGTCCCGGGCGGTTGATCGTAGGTGTGACCCAATCCGAGCAGGTGACCGATTTCGTGCATGGCCGTTCCAAAGAAGCTCTGAGCTCCAGGAATACCAGAGCGGCCACCAAAACTGTTGTCCCAGGTCTCGGCACCATCCATGATCGCGAGGCTACCGCCAGCGAGACCGATAATGCCCCCAGGAGCACTCTGCTCGCCACCCAGTGGGAACAAATCACCTACGACAATCGATAAACCCGCAGACTGGGTCTCGACAAAGTCAATTCCGAATTCGGTGGAATAGAATTCAAAGATCTCACGGACCCGTTGTATCTGGTCACTGGTGATCGAGGTTTCGACAGGTCGGCCCGATGCATCGAGTCCATAGGGACGGTTCAAGGCAAAATTGTAGGCGACTTTCGCAATCTGAGGGGAAGCGTCTCCGCCACCATTCAAGTGCGTTTCGTCTTGGATATCTCGATGTCCTGGATCGTAGTTGCTACCAGGGAAATCGAGTGGTAGGGCGAGGATGCTCTGCGTATCAATACTCTGATTGATCAGCGTCGAGAAGGCGCCGCCGAACGATCCAAGGGAGTAAGCCGCATCAATATTACTCGCCGGGTCGAGCGGATTGAGCTGAGTAATGTTTACAGGATTGCTCTCAGAGACGACTGCGTCGTTCGAGCCAACGCGCAGGCGGTAGGTACCCGCACCTGCCAATTGATCGATGGGCATTGCGAAGGTCAATTCTGCCATGTCGGTAGCAGGATCGTAGCTGATCGATGTCGGCAGGAAGACTGCGTCATCCCCAGGTTGAACCGTGTCTTGCGAGAGGATCAACTGGTAGAAGGCTGGGTCGACAACGGTTGGATTGGGAGTGATCGTGCCGGTCGTGATCGCCGATCCGTACAGGTCATCATTATTGAAGTAGACGCGGATCTTGTCACGCTGAGGTGACAGGGTACCGTTGGCTAAGCGATCGACCGGTTGAGGGACCACTGCGGTTACCAAGGCCCCCAATTCGAGATTGAAATCGATGGAGTCTCGAGTGGTATCCAAGGGGGTGGAATCGATAGCGCGCGTTTGGATCGGTACTCCCAGCGCGTTGGAGACGGCCGTCCGATTATTGGCGAGATCATCTTCACCGAGGACTTCTACGCGATAGAGGTCATCTACCAGCGTGCTGGCAAACCGCATGACTGCGATTCGGTTATTGTCGCCGAGTCCCAGATGTCCAGGGGAAACCACGATGTCATTGCCGTTTCCAAAGACTCCGTCTCCGCCAGAGCGAATGACTTGAATCCCACCGGCCAACGTCGACTCGTCAATATCGCTGGCACCATCGAAGCGGAAGGTCAGCTCGGTAGGCGCTTCGAGCAATGTGGTGGTGTTGTTGAAGCTAAAGATCTCTCCCGAATTGGGAGCAATCGACAGGAGTCGTGGCTGCGAGCCCACGTAGCCAGCGGCCAGTCCCTTCAGGCGAATTCCCAAGTTGTACAGCTGTGGATCGTCTGCGGCTGAGCCCGAACCCAGGACTCGCACGAAATAGTCCCCACCAGCGGCGATATCGAACTCGGTGAGCGATTCGGTTTCACCCAACGCCGCAGCGTTGACGAGAGCCAACACGGTGCCGTCGCTGGCCACGAGTTCCAGTGAGAGATCGAGATTCTGTTGGGTATTGATCGAGGACGCGGTTCCACCGTCGGGACCCACGTCAAACTGAGATCCCACCGGTGCCAAGGAGAGGGTGATTTTTCCAGCCGACGGCAAGGTGAACTGATACCAATCGTCGTCGCCATTGCGGTCAATCGAATTTCCTTGAACGCTGGTCAATCCATTGGCTAGGGTGCCCAGGGGGAACGCGCTGGCTTGAGAGTCATTGTTCTCAGCGCGATCGCCATAGAGTTTTTGGGCGGCTAGAATGTCATCGTGTTGTGGACCAAGAAATGCATTGGAAGCATTGGGTTCCATCAACTTGGTACCGTTGATCGGAATCACATGCCCCAGGCCGATTCCGTGTCCAGCCTCGTGCATCAGTACATTGGAGAGACTGCGGTTTTCCCCGAGAACGCTATCGGCAGAATTGAAGTAATAGACATCGTTGGTGTCGATGACCATGTCGCCATCTAAGCCATCGTTACCGCCACTGTTCGGGTAGTAGTTGTAGGCGAGCGTGTTGTAATTGCCGTCGATTGCGCTGCCACCGATCCGCACATCTCCCCGTACGCCGGTTACGCCACGATTACTGCCTCCGACCAAGCTACTGTCGTCGTTGGCTTCGTAGACGAAGGTCACTCCGGTGAGCTCGCTCCAGCGGTCGTACGAGGCTTTGAAGAGGCGGAACCAGGGACGTTGCTCTACTGGGCCAGATCCGCCGCCGTAGATGTTGTCCATGAATGCAATCAAGTTGCTGGAGGTGTTGGGGGCACCATCCAGGCCGGTGATGGCCGTTCCATCGGGGACGATACTCCAGCTAACGGTGGTCGGATCTCCTTGGTTGGCACTCACTCCACCGGTTGGATTTGACCAGCGTTGGCCACCCACGTTGAAAGCACCCGCTTCCCCTGAAGCCTCCGTCACCGAGCCTCTCAGGAACTTGCCGATCATCTCATCCATGTAGCTTTGGGCGGTGCCAGGAGCAAAGATCACACCAGCAGAATCCGCAGCCAGCAACTCACGTCGCTCAAGTGTTTCCAGGAGAATACGACGCAGGCGATTGCGAGTCGTAGTCGGCTGAGTGGTGGGCTTCGAGCGAGTATAGAAGTGGCTAGCCATGCGACTTACCTTCCGATGAACTATTTAATATTGGGAAATATCAATGATGTATTTAGGAGAACACTCAGCGCAGTAGCGAGTGCGTCGTGCGATGCGAGGGAGGCTGCAGCCGCCCTGTTGTTCGTTGTCTACGTGCTGTTTCTTGCGAGCAAGAAGTGGGAAATGGAACGCATTTTAAACCACTTCTATATGGTGGGTTGTCTGCTTCGACAACTGGGGGTTCTGGTGGAGTTCCCATTCTACTTGCCTGTTGTCGAGGCTGCCTAACTTTTAAGCCATAGCAGCATTGTTGCTGCCATGGCTTTGTTGCAACTCGAACTCAACGCGAGCTGACTCGGTTGATGTCTCGTTACCGAATCTTTTAACCAAGCTCTCCGTCGTTGAAGCCATCCAGCAAGCCGGCCAACGCAAGATCGATGGAAAGACTTTCATCCCCCTCCTCTTCCTGAGCTTGGCTGTCGTCTACCCAGCTGGTGTCGACCCCCGTGGAGTCGGTGGTGCCACCGATGGATGCGAACACCTGTTCCGCTGCGGATTGGGCGGGACCCACTAGTGCCAAGTCGCTACCAGCGATCGAGCGTACAGCGGCAGGTTGGTTCTCCGACGTGCGGCTGACGATCTCCGGCGTGAAGGCTGCAGATAGAGCAGTCGATTCGCTCGGACTCAAGGAACTTGCAGCCTCACCTTCGCCTTCCCCACCACTGTTCGAATTCAGGTGGTTGATGACGAGCAACGCGTCGATCGGAGCGATGAAGTTATCGCCATTCACGTCACGGTAGGGTGGGGGCTCAGGGAGTCCTACAACGGAGGTGCTACCGGTGGTGTTGAGGAAGTTAATGATCAGCAACGCATCAATGGGGGAGATGAACCCATCGGCATTCACGTCCAGCGGGTTGGACTGGTTTTGATACTTCGCTGGCAATGGTGGATCAATGTTGATGGTCACGGTGGTGACTGCACTTTGACCCGCTCCATCGCTGGCTCGGTAGGTGAATGTGTCTGTAGTTCGTCCCTTGCTCAAATCATGTTGGTAGCTAAAGGTACCGTTCGGATTCAAGGTGAAGGAGGTTGCTTGACTTGGTCCGCTGACGAGGATCGCCGTCATTGCGGTGCCCTCTGGATCGCTATCGTTGGCGAGTACGCCGTCGTTGTTAGCTCCCCCAATCGTTCCCTGAGGATCGGTTGTTGCCAGCAATTCTCCCTGCTTGACGACGTATACGTCGGGAGTGGTTACGGGGACATCGTTGACCGCATTGACAGTCAAGATAAACGTGTCCGTGACCGTCTGTCCCAAGGAGTCGGTGGCACTGATCGTGATCTGTGCTCCACCCGATTGATTGTCTCCCAATTGCAACGTCAGTTGGTTGCCGGTGATTACCGGAGTGACCAAGAGTGGGTTGGAATTGCTAACGACTGCCAGTGTAAGGGTGTCGTTGCCCGCAAGCACGTCCGCATCGAAGAAGTAGTTGGGGCTGAGCGTAATGACAGGGTCCGTGGCATCCTCGTCGACCGTAATGTCAGGCAGAGGGGTAACCAACGTCGGAGCATCGTTGGCGGGAGTCACAGTGACCGTCACGGTGTCGGTGATCGTTTCACCTTGGCTGTCACGTGCTTCCACAACGATGATGGCTTCACCATTCGCATCAGGAATAATCTGGAGACGCAACTGAGTGCTCACAACACTCGAGGCGACCACGGTAGAATTCGTGTTGCTGAGAACTCGGTAGGTCAGCAGCTCTGTGCTGCCTGGATCCAGAGTGTCAGGGTCGTTGAAGACCGTCGTCAAATCGATGACTTGGGCGGCTGCGTCTTCCGCAACCGTGATGTGCCCCATGGGGGTGCCGATACGCGGTGCATCGTTCACGCCGGAGACGACCACGGTTACCGTACCGGTGGAGGTTTGCGGGTCGGAAACACCGCCGCTCGTTCCATTATCGGTAACTTGGTAGAAGAACGTGTCGGTTCCCACGAAGTCCGCAGCGGGCGTGTAGATCACATTCGTGCCATCAAACGTAACCGTACCACCCTGACTACTGGCGGGAGTGACCCCTGTGAAGGTCAAGGTTTGGCTACTTTCGTTGCCACTGCCGCTGCCCAAGTTGGGGCCTGGAGAGTCGTTGGCCATCAGCACCGCAGGGCTCACGCTCTGAGGGGTGTCTTCGGTGGCTGTGATATTATCCGCCCCGAGGGTTGGCGCGTCGTTCTTGTCGAGCACCGTCAGACCGAAGGTGACAACCGTGCTTAACGGTGCAGGTACGCCCGCTGTCGTGCCGTTGTCCGTTACCGAATACTTGAACGAATCGGTTCCGGTGTAGTTGCTAGGCGGAGTGTAAACCAGACGGTCCCCGATTAGTGCAACCGTACCACCAGCTGCGGAGAACTGATCGACACCGGTGATGACCAGCGTCTGATCGGATTCGTTGTCTGGGCCGGGAGTTGCACCCGCCAGTAAATCGGACTGAAGGACGTCGATCACTTCGTCTTCATTAATGGTGCGATTCTGGTTCGCAGCAATGGGGGCGTCGTTCACTTGTTGAACATTGAGAGTCACGGTACCGATATTGTTCGATTGCAGGACCCCATCGTTCACTTTGTAGGTGAAGGTGTCGATGCCATTGAAGTTCGGTAGCGGCTTGTAGGTAAACGTGCCGGTGTTTTCATTGAAGTTGAACGATGCCGCATGTTGTGGCATATCCACCACGCGAGCTCTCAATACGCCACCGTCTGGATCGGTGTCGTTGGCTACAACGCCATCATCGATCGTAAACCCAGGTGTGGCAGTGCCTTGCGCATCGGTCGTCGTGAGCGTACTGTCTTCATTGAAGATGTACGTGTCATCCACGGCCGTTGGAGGATCGCCAGGCACAATAGTCACAGCATAATCTTCGACTTCACCGTCGGCTGCCAGACCGGTTGGCACGAGGCCACCAGTGCTGCTCGAACGGAATCGAGCGAACGTGGAAGTCGAGATGGCTGGAATCGGAGCGGAGGCTGGAACCGTGACGGAGAAGGTCTGAGTCAGAGTATCCTCGGTGAACCTTGCCGATGTCAGGATTTGCTCGCCAGGATCATCCCAGTCACCATCCGCATTGAAATCGATCCAGGCATCCACAAAGCCGGCACTATTGAGTGTCACATCGATGCTGGTCGTGGCGTTGCGGTTGAAAATGCCGGTCTGTCCTAGGCTTGAGCCAAAGACCACACCGTCATCGAATCCATCACTAGTAGCACCCGGCGATGGCTGGCCATCATTTTCTGCACTGATGCCTGCACCCAGCAGAGCGACCGATCCGAAGACGTGTCGAGCTCCATTGTTGATGTGCTTGGTTGGGTAGCGTCCCTGGGTCGTCGTGAATGGATCGGGCGCGTCGCCGTAGTCGAGCGTGATTCCCGGCATCAAGATCGTAAACTCAGTTTCGTTATTGATCTGGTTTGGCTTGAGGTAATTGGCCGCCAGGTCGGAGACTCCACGTAGGAAGTAGCTCTCAATCGCCGAGCTGACCGACTTGGAACCCGCTACAAACAGCGTCGCGTCACCGCGATTCGATGCGACTAAGTGAGCGTTGTCCGACCCGTTAATGGCGTCGATGATCGCTAGCTTCATGTCCGCACCGGTAAAGCTGGCATCTTGAATGAAGGTCACAGCGTTGGCACCGCCTGGAACACCGGAGCTGATCAGCGTCGGTGCGCCCGAGGTGTCAGTGCTAAAGCGTGGCGTATCATTCAGTTGAAGGACCGCGTTGGCCAGGACGGTTGTGGTGAGTCCCAGGTTGGCGCCCTCGATGGCCGCTTTCATGCTCTGCACCAGCGTCTCGGGAGTGCTGGTGGCGCTGAACAGAATCGGGGTGTTGCCTGTCGTAATGCCATTGTTTAAGCCGACATTGTCAAATTCGAAGACCACCTGGATATCACCATTGTTGATGGTAAACGTTTCGCCATCGGTGACGACGCCGCGGAATTTGGTCAACGCTGAAGTGCCGAGGAGTACTTGGCTCTCATCGAGTTGGCCGAGACCTACTTGTCCACTTCCGAGGTTGCTCGATGGAATGCCCAGACCGGATCCGTTGATCGCCAGCACCATGGCATTCGCAATATTGGCTGAGGTGCTCAGCGGTGTGTAGTTGACGACGACGTTGGTGGGATTGGTCGGTCCACTTCCGTTACCGTCAAACTCAAAGACGCGAGTCGTACCATTGGCGGTGATCGTGAAGAGGCTGCCATCGGCAATCGCACTAGCACCACCCGGGGGTACCTGTAAAACGAGTGGTCCAAAGACTCGCAGACGAGTCCGACTCTGAACACCTGGCGTTCCAAAGAGTCCCAGGCCTGGGGCACCAGTCACATCGATCGTGTTTCCAGGATCTCCTCCCACTGAAATGTTTCCATCTCCGACGCTCTTGGGGTTGAGTCCTAAGCCGGCAGCTTTGATGGCAGCCACCATGCGATCGGCAATGGTACTTTGGTTGTCGTTGACACCAATGGCGATTGCCGTATTGCCAGCGGCAACCGTCGCATCACGCGAGAATTCAAAGGTTTGAGATGTCCCGCCTGCAGTGACCGTGAACTGCTCGCCATCCTGCAGCGTGCGTGAAACGCCCACAATCGTCAGCTGGCTGGTGCCGACTGAAGCGGAACCACTGGAGCTGAGGCCAAGGTGGACATAGCGTCCGCTGACTACCGAAGGAGTCACCGTTAGCGTGCTGTCAGCAATTGCCTGGCTAGTAAGTTCTGCCACATCGTCGGCGGTAATGGCCGAAGTGAAATCGATGGCGGTGTTGCCTGGCGTTACGGTTCCATCGGTGTCGTATTCGAACGTGACGGTATTGCGACCATCACTGACCGTGAAGGTGTGGGAATCGAGGACACCACCGCGAGGTCCGGAGGGGGGAATCGCGAAAGCGTAAGTGGTCGTAGGCTGATCCACGGTGGAGAAGGTCGTGTCGAGAACGACACCCGCTTCGGCACCTAGGAAGATCTGACCTGTACCTATCGCACTCGGCTGGACCGCCAATCCCGCAGACTGGATCGCGGCGATGATGGCCGTTTGCATTTCCTGCTGCGTATCGCCCAGTTGGTAGGCAATGCTGCGGTTGCCTGACAGGATGTTGCCGTTGCGGTCGAATTCAAACGTGGTCTTGACGCCGTTAACGGACAGACTGAAACGATCACCGTCAGCGATGCCACCGAATGCACCACCGGCCAGTGGAATGTTCATGGTCAGGCCTTGTGGGACCTGGAGTCGGAACCCGCTGTCGAATTCATAGACTACCACACCACCGTCTTGGTCGGTGATGGTGAACGCGTCCCCGTCGGAGACTTGGTCCCCTTGAGGAGCGGTGATGACAAATCGATCTTGATTGTTGATCGAAATCTTATAGACGCGATCATTCTTCCAAACCCCTGCCAGTGGAGTGAGGATCACTTCATCGCGGGTTGCGTTGTAAGCAAACGTGTAATCGATTCCTTCTCGCAACATCTTGCCATTTTCGAACACCACGACCGCTGCACCGGTGAGACGCTTGCCGTCAATGACCGAATTGACCACGGTGTTGTCGTCGATGCCGATTCCCAGCAGTGGGTTGGCAGGCTCATTACCGTCCGCCAGTTGAATACGGAACTCAGGGTAGACGCCTCCGTTGAGTTGCACTACGGAGTCGGCGCCATCTTGGTCGATGTTGAGCGCGTCATTGTCGATCGGGTTGAGCAGCACGGCCGCAGGTCCGATGAAGTCGGCACGGTCCAGTGCACCGCGATCTTTGAACACGTTTTGGCCCTGGCCACTAGGTGGCGATACGGCAGGGTCATCAGCTCGCAACTGTCCCACGAGATCGTAGGTCGGAGCCAGCAACGGGGCAGGTGCAAGCCCCATGGAGGACTTGACAGCGGCCAGAACCGAGCGTTCTGCCAGTGAATCGACACTGCTGTCGATTAGCGGCGAATTGGACGCAGGCAGATACTGACTGGCCTGAGCATTGACGAATAGACGCACATCATCGGCGATGTCAAAGTTGAGATCGGACGACGTGTTGGGGATATTCGTTGGAGATTGTTCAATGCCGGTCGCACGCCGCAGTCTAGCCACAGCCGGTTCATCGTATTGATAGATGGAACCGCCCACGATGACTTGGCCCGGTTTAAGGACCTCGTTCGGGTTGTTGGAGCCGTAAGGGGCTACACTTCCGGTTAGCGGGAATCGACGCGACTCCTCATTAATGATTGGCGTTTGTAGGTTAAAGAAGACATTGTTGAGAACCGTTGGGCTAGCACCCTTCGAGGCAAGCACGCCAGTCTCAGGCAACAATTGATCCAAATTGTTGTTCGCATTTTCGTCTGGATCAACGATCACTGCTCCGTTGCCATCTACCCAAGCGGCGTTGCTGATGACCACGTACATTTCGGTCGTACCATCGGCCAACGATGTGTTGGAGAGCGAAGTGGTTTGGTCACGGTCATGGCCCAGGCCCAAATTGCCCATGCTGGTGGTGATTGGAGTTCGGCCATTGACGCTAGTGGTGAACAGGTAGCCGTCGCTGCGGCGAGTGAACAGCTCCAAACCTTGGTTGATTTCATAAAAATCACCCGTGAGTAGACGTCGGATTTCACGGTCGCTGAGGTGGTTGGTGCCCAGCTCGTCGATCAGTCCGCCGCCGAAGAAAGAACGACCATCGGAGAACGTATCCAGGAAGGTTGCGCGGTCCCCCACAATGGAGTCGAGAGGAGCGTCAATCACGCCAGCTAGACCACCGAGAGCACGAGCATGTACCGGTGGAAGAGGGTTGGCCGTACCGAAAGTGCCGTTCAGGAGATCTTGTTGGTTGGAGATAACGGGTTGACCACCATTGCCTTCAGAGATGGCCTTGGCAATGGCCCGGGCAACGTCTGGACGATACCAATCGGTACTGATGTAGATTGGGATATTGCCGGCGGTGAAACTACCGTCGAAGGTGAATTCAAACGTGCGTCCACTCGAGCCAGTGCTGCCAATGTCGGGTACACCAAAGATCGTGAAGGTGTCCCCTTGAGCGTACGCGCTACCATGCTCGGCAGTGATCACGAAGTCCTGCAGGTGACGTACACCAATCGAAACGGAGTAGGCACCTGTGGTGGCACCTTCGACCCGATTGGCACTCGACAATGGGTCATAGTCCGAGTTCCCAGCCGAGCTGATGGCGGCGTAGTAAACACCCGGTGCCGTAGCGGTGAAATCGGCGTAAGGATCTAAGCCGAGTGTCTCACCCGGAGCGGCACTGTTGTCACTTAGTTGCATAGCGAGACCGCTGGCATCCAAGAACGTTTGTGCGATTCCACGGCTGTCGAATATCTGTAGAACACTATCGAGAGTGCCGACGGTGTCGACATCGACGATGACTCGCTCACCAAGTCCAAGCTTAAATTGGTAGACGTCCACGTCGGTTCCGGAGAGTCCCAAGGTGGTGTCACCAATCACGGCATCTGCGGTGTAGGCCAGCGGATTGTGTGCGGTGCCTTGCCAGGTTTGCACAGCAGTTTGGAGCGTATCGTTGGGTTCAACCTGCGGATCTTCTCCATTGAAGCTGGCGCGTCCGTCTTTGCCAATCACCGTATTGTTGATCAATCTCGCTTGTGGCTGTGGGCTGGAGCCCAATGTGACCAAGCGAACATCAAACGGCAGACCTGGGGAGGTACGCGTATTCAGCTGAATGTTGTTGACACCCTCGATGTAGACCGCTGGTCGATTGTGATACTCGGGGTAAAAAGCTTGCGTCTCTAAAGGAGCGCCTAGGTCAGGCCCCAGAAGGCTTTCCGCTACTGTCACCTTGACTGTTTGCGTGGTTCCGTTGGTGACAAAAATGCTCCCCAACAAAGCATCGCGAATCGCGTGCATCGTCTCGAGTGCGGTAGTACCAAACGGTGTATAGGTCGAATTGAAGTCTAGGCGGTGATAGAAATCGCCACCATCGCGACGATAACCGATGGGGATGGAATCGACATCGTACCCATTTCCCTGATTCGTATTTAGGTTTTCGAATTCGAACTTCAAGCGAGTCCGTTCGCTGTCGATGAGGAAGTAATTGCTGTCACCGATGGAGTGTCCAAAGTGGGTGAAGTTGGCCGCCGTTGTTCGGTCGTTGTCGGTAACTGGGATGAAGCTCGGGGAAATCATCCAAATTGGATTCTCGCCCTCGATGTGCACTCCACCCAATCCGCCCTCTTCAAGAACGTTGTTCTGCACCACGATGCCAGGCACCATGCCGCCAGGCACTTCGTTGTTGGGTAGCAAGAGATTGCGCACCGCTTGCGTACCAACCACGTTCGGCTTGTCCTGCAATACCTGACGTTCGGTAAACTTGTTGTTGTTAACCAGATTGTCGCGAGGATCTTGAAGTCGTCCGGAGGCTTCGCTCCAGATTCCGTAATCACGCGAATCGCGGATGAAGGAGTTCTGAATCAAAACCTGGCCTTGATCGCGTTGTGCATTGCGATCCGAGAATCCGGAGTTGAAGATGATTTCTATCGCACCGGCTGGGTTGTTCGCACGAATGCTTTCGACGAGTGCGTTGCCAAAGAGGTTGATCTTGGCATCGTCACCAGCACTGCCGGTAACAATTCCGCCCGAGGAAGCCGCGCGGATTTTCAATCGTGATTGCACGCTTGGGTTGTTGACCGCATCTCGAATTTTGGCGGCGATGGCTGCTGCCGAGTCGGCGGCGGTGAAGCGAACCGCCACGTTGCCTAGGCCAACCGCAGCATCCGTCGAAAACTCAAAGACAATCTTCGTGCCACCGTCGCTGATGGAGAATTGGTCACCATCGGTCAGGTCGCTACCAGCTGGGGCAACCAAGCTAATCTGCTCAGCCAGGCGGTCGTTGGTATCAAAGGCTTTCGTGAGAGTTGGCGGCCCAAAGCTATTGGAGGTAAAGAATTCATCTCCCATACGGACTTCGAGCTGGTAAGCTCCGGTCGTGACCGTGGTCGAGGGGACGTTGACGGGCACATAAGTCGCATTCGGCTCATTGTCAAAGGCAGATGAACCGTCCGCCAGTTCGATATGCACATCCTGAATGCGGACGTTGGTGGGATCGTTGTCACGCGTCCTGAATTCAACCCGCAAGTTGGACCGATTGGCCCAGCGATTCAGAGAAATCAACTGTGTCTGCGGAGCACCCGCGGTCAACAAGACCTCGGTCGGCGCGCGTCCTTGGGCCACACTAGTTGCCACCCGGGTGGCAACGCCCGTCGTATCGTCGATGACGAAGACATCCAATGCTCCGTTGAGGATCTCATAATCGAAGGACAGGGCGGGGTTTTCACGCCCGGCTAGGTAGGTTTCCAAGGAGAAGGTGCGTGTCGGTTCGATGTCCAGTCGACCCAGGAAGCCACTCAACAGCAGAGCTTGCTCATCGCCCACACCATTCAATTCACCCCGTTCACCAAATCCAATGATGACGTTGTTCATGGTGGTGGTGGCATCGGCACTGCGGAAGATCAACTGCAGGCCACTTTGCCCTGCGAAATTGTAGCCTTTGACTGAATCGGCCAAAGGTATCTTGAGCGAATTCGTTCCCGTCTTCAGGTCGAGTGTGTTGAAGTCAAATGCAGTCGTCGCGACTTGCGTTTCGACACCCGCACTATTGCGAACGTAGATGTCAAAATCACCAGCACCATGGGTGTAGTTCAGATAAACACTGGGCAAATCTGCAGCCGCGTAGCCAGCCAACGAGAACTCTTTAGAAATGAGTTCTCCCGTGGCGCCGACGTCGGTGCGTGGCAAGAAATTCTGAACGACGGGAGGTTCTGCGGATGTCACCCCTAGAATGAAGTCCTCGTCAACAATGCGCCGCACCGAGCTGATGGGGCTTACATCAAAGGGGTAGAGGACGCGGGTTCTAGGTTGCAGCGCGGCGGAGGAGATACCCACGAGATAAGTACCCTCTTGCAACGCGACTGGCCCGATATAGGCATCGCCTGTCCCTGCCGAACCTCGCGACAGATCTGTCATGTCCGTACCCGCCAACGGACGCGCTTGATCTTCAGCGATGTTGCTGGAATCGCCTGTGTAGACCAGACGGTACTGGAATTCGTTGAAGGGGTTGCTGGATGGCTCTTGTCGGAAAATGTTGATGGAGGTGTCCGGACGGTTGAGACCATCGGCATAGTCCATGTCAAAGACGACCGACGCATAGCCGCCGAATAGTCCGCCCACCAAATCCTCTTGCCTGACCTCAATCATGTAGAAGTCGAGGTCTGTGCTACTGGAAAGCTCGCCGGCAACGCTGATCGCTCCTAGCGATGTATCGAGAATGTTCCCGATGTACTGCGGACGATTTCCTTCCTGAGGGTCACCAAAGTTGGCATCTCCCGAGACGAGTGGGAAACCAAATCCAGTACGACCATTGCCACCTGCCACTCCATTGTTGGATGGGAAGTCTAGGAAGTTTCCACTCGAAGAACTTTCATCTTCGGAAGCTTCGCCCATTAGCGGAGATTCGCCGGGCATGCCTCGCAGGTGAACACCATTCATCGCATAGCGAATATCGGCATAGTTCACTGTCGAGCCAGCCCACTCTTGAGCTTCCTGCAGGCGAACTTGTGCCTGATAGGCACCCGATGTCAATCCAGCTCCTGAGGAATCGCTGTTTGTACTCGCGCTCCGCACTCGGAAGTAGAACGTGCTACGTGTACCGCTAGCGCCAGGGAGTCGCACTCGCATGCCTGGGTCAAGTGGATTGGTTGTCCCATCTTCCTTAGGTGCACCTTCGGCGGTCAGGCGTGTGGACTCGAGTCGCGAAGCGAGCGGGTTCACACTACTGGCAGGAATCAAGGAGGAGCGAACCAATAGGGATGGATCCAGCGATTCGGCCGTGCTGTTGTCGCTTCGTGCCAGGAGTGCTCCGTTGGCATCGAGCAGTTCGAGTACCAAGTCGAGGTTGTTGAGCGTGTGGTCGATGTCGAGCCAGATCTCTGTCCCGGCAGCCGCCGAGAAGCTGTACACATCCACATCTTCGTTTTGGCTCAAAACACCTTCGACGACAAAGCCCAGTCGTAGGTTCTCACTGCTCGACGAAGTGTTCGCTGCCAAGTCCCCTAGGACCTGAGCCGAAAGTGACGAACCGTTGGAACCGGGGGCTGCCGCCGTGAAGTCCTCCGTTTCGAGTACGATGGCCACATTGCGATCGTTGGAGTACTGGTCTAGGAAAATCCCACGCCAGTCGGCCGCTTGAGGAAGCGAACCAATCCCGTCATTGTTGGTGTCCGCTTGCGGACGACCGTTCGGTTGCAAACCGGCACCGACGGTGTCATCAAACAGGCTAGTCAAGATCACCGGAAAACCAGGTTGCCCCAGCAGATGAAGCGTGCCACCCACGCGATCGGTGTTGGCCGCAGTTTGGCCATTGGCTGTAAGGCCCGCACCCATATTGTCATTGAAGTTCGAACCGTAGCCATCGAATTTGACAACCAGAGATTCGCTCGGTGCACTCTGCAGACGCAAGCCGCCTTCGTGTTGGATATTGCCGGTGAAGATCTCGTCGTACACTACGTGCACGATGTCTGTATCGTCCCAGACGCTGGCTGTGGTGAGCGTGTCGCCACGTAGCTCAAGACCATTGAGCTCGTTATTCTCGAGCCGGTTGTTGCGGATCAATGGACCGCGGTTGGCGAGGAAGTTAGGATCGCGATCCGCATCCCCGGTTTGTCGTCCTGTGTCCGGCTTCAAGTCGTCAACCATGCTGTTGACATCAATGTCGATCACGCTGCCTGCGTTGCCGCGGAAGACGTTGTCAAGGATGGTCGGTTGGGTACCACGAACGAAGATCGTAGCCGGAGCGTTGCTCAGGCGTCCGAGCCGCGTTCCAGGGCCTTGGCCACCAAAACCATCGCCATTGTTTTCAAACACGGTGTGGGCAATGCGGGCGTCCGCTTGTTGCAGTTCAATCACGTTGAAGGACCGGAACGTACCCTCGAGCTTCGTGACACCACCGCCATAGGCGAACGTGGCGTAGTCGACACTCAGGCTCGAAGTGGGAGCCATGTAGATGCCCCCCCAATCGCCTGGGGATGGGAGTGTTGAGCTACCGTTGTTGTTGGTATCGAACGTACCGCCAGCTCCGACCGTGTCGTCCAGTTTACTACTGAATACGATGGGCAATCCATCGGTACCTTCTGCGATGATGTTGGCACCAAAGGTCGCTTCGATGCGAGCTGCTTCCAACTTGAGAACTGTACCGGGGTCAATAACCAGCGACGCGTTCAACCGTGGACGCTTGATGCCCAGACTCTCCGCTGCCAAGGATTGCGTGTTCCCGTTCCCATCGAGAATGGCTGCTCCGGTATCGACGAAGGACTGAGTCGACGCGTTGCCGCTGTCCATCAACTCGCCAACCAAAGCATAAGGCGACACGCCACCGAGAGAACTGCGGTAGATGCGTCGTCCCACATAACCGTCCAGGGTTAGTGGAAGGTTCGATAGTGTTACGGAACCATTGTCCGCCACCGTAACCGAGTCGGTTGGGTTGGAGGCTAGTCCCTCGCGACCACCGGCATCAACCATGACGATGCGGTAAGAGTAACTACCTGCAGCCAAGGTGCCCAAGGTGTCAGGCGTCGAACTCACCGCGGAGATGTCTGCACGATCCCGCGCCAGTACGCCACCCAACGAGTTGCCAAGATCAAGGTACGTGGACGAATTGCGATCCAAAGCAGCGATCAACTCATAGGGCCCCGTTCCATCGGCAGCACTGCGGTACAGGCGGCGACCGATAAAGTCTCCGGTGGCATTGGGAATACCTGCTACCGAGATAGCGGTTTGGTTGGCCACCAGATCCAAGCTCAGCGACGCTTCGGAGGCGATGCTCTCGTAACCGTTTCGGTCAACGAACGTGATCTTGTAGTTGTACGTTCCAGGCAGAAGTGTTCCACCGACCGTAGCTGCGGTCGAAATTAATTCCGCTGGAGGAACGGTGCTGTCGAGAATTGAACCACCAGGTGCACCACTCACAACCACGTTCTCGGACAAAATATGCACGATATCGATGTCATCAAAACGGCCGGGAACGGTCAGCGTTTGCGTGGTGCCATCGACGGGCGTGTCGACTCGAATGAACAGACCGTTCAGCGAGTTGTTGACGAGAGAGTTGCGACGGATCTCGGGCCCGACCCGGTCATAATCACTTGTGAATTCCCCACTGAGTTGGAAGCGGGGTTCGTGGAAGTTGGTTTCTTCAAAGCTGTTGGGAAGCGCACTCATCGCTGCACTAGCACTGCGCGAAATGCGGTTGTCAGTAATGGTAGGACGTGTTCCCAACATCTGAATGGGGTTCACGCTCTGTTGCACCGAATCGACGATGACCGTTCCACCGCCATAGCGAATGTCGGCATGATTCATGTACTGCAGGAAGATCCCTTCGTCTTCCAGGTCTTGGCGACCGGCCGCTGAGTCGACGTCGCGGCGGTAGGACACGCCCCCCCAATCGCCAGCCGCGGCCGTCGTCCGTGGTGCGTAGGTGTCGAGACCAATGGTTTCATCCAGCCATGAGGTGAAGAATACGCTACCCGACGCGTTCGTTCCATCCGCATTGCGCAGCGCGTTGCCTTGGGAGTCCAGCAAGAGTGGCGCACCCAGGACCTGCAGTGAGGACCCTGAGCGGTCGATGTTTAGATTGGAGCTGCCCACGCCAATGCGGGCACGATTGAGCTTAAAGATTGCTCCAGCGTCAATCATGGTCGTCACACCTTGTGGGACTTCCATCGTGGCGCCATCGGTCAGTGTTGTGCCGGGTAGCAAGCCCGTACCGATTTCGTAGGCGACGTTGTCAGCGACGGTGCTGAGGTTGTTGTCCGCTCCGCCGTTTCCGACGATACGCACAATGTCTCCAGGGAGAGCGGCAGCGAATGCGTTGGCAACGCCGCTACCGGAAATGTTGTTGAACGGATGCGCGAGCGTACCGTCCGCACTCGGCCCAGCTGTTTTATCCACGAAGATGGTCTTACCACCCACATCGATCAAGGACAGCAGCGGATCGATGGTTAGCGTGCGTTCGCCGACAAGAGACAGCATCGTGCCGTTGGTCGTAGCCGCAACGTTCAGGCTCGACTGCTGGTTGATGGCGGTCGCCAAAGCGTTTGCCAATTCGCCAGCAGTGGAGTTTGGAAGGTAGGGAACGCGAATGCGACCCGCGGTCACGTTTAAGTCCGAACTGAATTCAAAGGTTCGCGAAGTGCCACTGGCGCCAACCAGCGTTACCGTGCGACCCTCCAGGGCGGGCGATGAACCTGCGTTGAAGTTCAGCGTGCGGTTGAGTGGTCGGGTTTGGAACCAGAAGTCGTAAGTGCCTCCGGGGGCACCATCTCCATCTCCATCCAGTCCAACGGAGCTGTCGCCAGCACTGCTGGCAATATCTTGGATTGCGCTAGAGGTGTCGACTGCCGCGCGGAAGGTGATCCGCAGTTCGTAATCGCCCTGCGAGTCTCCGCCGAATCCTGTGCCCTCGATCGACGCGTTGTAATTGTTATTGCCGCTGGCACTCACACCGATGTAATACACGCCAGAGCTGAGCGACTGTTTGAGCACGGAGTCTTGGCTGAAGTAATCGTCATTCTGCGAAACTAGCTTGACTTCGCCGCCGGTCAGGACGACTGGATTTTGTGTTAGGGTGTTGCCGCCTACCTTGGATGCGGCGTCCCCGGCTTTCAGGCTGACCTTCACCAGTGAGCTGGCCGCTGGTGAATTTTCAATGGCGTCGATAATGTCCTGAACAGTGCTTTCGCTGCCAGGGGTGGAATTCAGGTCAATGCTGATCGCATTGGGGAATACGGTCAGAGTCGGCTTGCTGGCGTTGCCACGAGCGGTTTGCGTGAAGAAAATCTGAAGTTGATTTCCTTGAGCTCCTGGTCGAACCGATTCAAAGTAGACGCTCAAATCATCCGTTGCACCGAAGGTGGTGGACGCCGAAGCTTGGAATTCTCGGAAAAGTTCAAGGTTCGTATTCAACGGGCTGCTATTGGTCAGCCGCTGTGCATAGGTTTCGGCCGTCAGCACGCCGACACGATTGTCTCCGCCAAAGTCGACTTCAAACCGGTAGAGATCGATGTCTGAGCTATCGGGACGATAGAGGTATTGCCCATGCAAGATGTCTTGGTTGCCTGGGAAGACTGGCTCGTAACGCTCGTCGCTGGCATTGAGCTGCGCGTCGTTGCTATCGGCAAGTGTGTCTAAAGCATTCAGGAAGGTGGGGTCGAGACGCATCAGCGTCGATTCGGGAAGATCACCGGCACGCTCCAGCCCAAGAATCATGGCTACCCCGGCGGCCAAGTTTCGCGAGAAGCTCTCGCCGTACTCGTTGCCCCACACGTTGGTAGCCGACATGATCAACAGGGAGTTCTCAAACGTCGGATCGATCCGTACTCCAAAGACCCCTTGGGTTTGGATCTGAGTACCGGCCACGGGCCGCAGGCCAGTCATCGCGCCGGAGGCGATGGTCAGACCCAAATCGGCAGTTTCTACGAACTGCACGCCGATGTAATTCGACCACAACGCTAGGACTTCGCGAGCGCGCTGCTGTTGGGCCGGACTGATCGCATTGGTCAGCTCATTGCCAGCATTGTCGAACGAATACAGGTTGCGGAAATTGTAATAGATCGTCGTGATACCATCGGTTGCATCGGCACCGAAGGCACTGTTCACGTGATCTTCAAAACCACCGACCAAATTCTGCGGCAAATCGCGATGAGCCGCATCATCGCTCGCACCTGGCAAGTCGAGAATGTAGGATTCAGGGTCAATCGCAGAAGCAAGGATTAAGCTGGAGAGTGCGGTTTGGTCCGAACCCAAAACTCCTAGATCACTGGCGGTGTTGAAGGAACTTCCGAGCCCCACCAGGGTAACGGGAGAGTAGGCAAGGTTGCGATTTCCAACCACGGTCGAGGCGTTGCCAGACTCGATGTCCACCGACAGCAGATTGGAAGCGGCGGGTGAACTGCGAACCAAGTCGATGACTTGTTGGGCGGTTAGGGTTTGCGACCCGAGGTTGATGTTTACCGTTCGACCCGAGACCGAAACGGTGGCGGTTCCACTACCTGAATTGGTGAAGGCAACTTGTATTCCGCTGCCACCTTCGCCGATTTCGCGGGCGGTAAATCGAAGCTTAACCGCTCCCGCAGTGTTCATGTCGGTTACGACCGTCGCCGACGCTTCGCTGCGAACTGGTGCAATCGGAGTTGATTCACTCGTGCCAATACGCAAGCGGTAGGTAGCTGGCCCAGCATTGCTGCCAGCCAACTCATTGATGTCACCGGCAAAACGCAAGGTGGCCGTGTTCGTCGCCGCATTGTACTGGACCGTTTGCGGCAGGAAGACCGCATCGTCGGTGTTGCGAATGGTGTCCGATGTAAAGATCAGTTGATAGAACGCTGGATTCTCCACCGATCGACTTGTCGGCCGACCCAGTGCATCGTTCTCAACCAACAACTTGTCGCTGTCAAAATAGACGACGACGGTATCCCGTTGTTGAACTAATTGACCACCCGATCGAATCACCGGCTGTGGGACCACGGAAGTGACTTGAGGCCCAAGATCCAAGCGGAAATCGACGGTGTCCGACCGAGTGCCAGGAATGGTGGGCCGGAACAAACTGCCTGTGCCGCCAATTTCATCAGCCACGTTGCGTAGGCCAACAATCCCAGCCGCTGGATCGTCGAATCCAAAGACTTCAATCCGATAGTCGTCATCGCGCAGCGAATCGGCAAAACGGAACGTAACTTCATTTTCATTGGGGCTGTCGCCAACCAGAACCGCACCCGGGGTGAGGATGGTGTCGTAGGTCTTGTTGATCGCAATGGGAGCGTAGGTCGACGCGGCAGCCTGGCCCAGGGGAGCCGTTCCCAGTCCACCATGAAGCTTGGCGGTGATGCGTCCCTGCGTGGCGGTTGCGCTGTTAATGGCAGCGATCAGACCGCTAGCCGTTGTCGGGCTGGCCGGGTTGGTATTCAGGGTAATGGAGATGCTGGTCCCACTCAACGCAATGGCAGGCGCCGTTCCGGCAGGCAGCACCGCGTGCGTTACCGTGACGTTCCAGGTCTGCCCTGGCACGACGGCATCCAACTGGATGTTGGCGCGTCCATTGCTACCAAAGTCGCTCTGTGCCGTGCTCAAACCAAAGCTTCCGTCACCTCCAGCGCTGGAGATGCGAATGCCGCTTAGTGTTGCCGCATCAATAATCTGGGCATCGTCAAAACGGAACTTCAGCTCCCGGGGAGCCTGATCACGAATTGCACCATCGACCAGTAAGTCGCTGTTGTTGGGTTGAATACCGATTAACAGCGGACTGGCCGTCAACAGCTGGCGCTGTTCCAGATTTTCCAACAACATGCTACGCATCCTTCGCTTTGCTTTCGCACGCGAAGAATTGGCAGCGGAATTACGAGAGGAGTTTGCCGAATGAGACTTTCGGATGGCCATTAACCAACCCTTAGAGCTTGCAGGTGAGCTTCAGCACAAAACATCCCCAGGAGCGAGGATGTGGGCGTTACACGGACGCCAATTGCCGCAAATAAACGACGTGGTAGAACCACCAAAACGAGGAGCAGTGAGTACCAGAGACGAGCTACACACCGCCCGCCACCAGCCAGGACAATGCAAATTGGTTAACATCCGCATTGTACTGAAGTGCCGACACGACCGGTGTAAACACGCCTCGCGACCCGTTCAGATACGGGGTCGATTATAATTACGGGCAGTATGGTTGCAAATTTCAAGGGGTCGCAGATCACGTAATCTGCGTATCCTTCCTATGTTTTCCAGCTCAAACTGCCCAATCATACCGGACATGATGTTTAGAGGGACGCGTTGGCCCTAATCGCTACCCAGGGAAGGTGGCTCTGTAGGTATTCTGTGGTAACCGTTCGACGTCTGTAGAGCCGGGAAGTTCCCGCATAATAGGAACTCTACTGAGAATTGGTACCATCGTGCGCATAGGAGCAGCTGGGCGACAGGCCCATGCAGAGGTGCCGGGAAGCGTATTTAACTAGCTCGCCCAGGGGTGCCGCTCACAATCAGATTGCTGTTTGGGGGGCAGGCGAAATTTCGCCAGCTACAGACAGCCCTGACACGGCCAGATCACTGCGACAATTCCCGCCGCAGCTCACCGAATGGGGGGGGGCTGGCTTAAGACGCCTGGGATGAGCCCGCAACCCGCGTCGTCGAACAGCGGATTAAAATTGCAACCCGCCTAGGCTGTGAAGTTTTTTCACCAACGGACTCTTTTGGTATTCCAACCACGAAATTTTTTCGAATTGGCGGCTGAAAGTCTTACCTGGTCGGATTGTTGGCCAGCAAGTTAGCTCGTGTCCATCATGCTCATCTCTTCGAGTTGTGTTATTTCTCAACCAAGCGGTTGCCTTGCAACTGCTTAGCTTGCCAAGGCCCCCAGGTTTACCATGCGTGTGAAGTTAAAGGCCACGGCATGCCATAACGCTACCGCTTTGACCTTCACCAGTCCTCGAACTTTGAATTGCCGAAGGTTCCGATTGCGGCAGTCCGCATTGGGAAACTCGGCAACCGACGGGCGCGTCTTGTAAAGCTCTTTGTATTCCTCTTTGGCCATTCTCGCGCGAAACGCTGTGTATTCGTCGCTTTCGCCAGGTTGCTGCGCGTGAGGATCTTTGCCTTTGCTTTCCAATACCGATCCACGGGGGATCGTGGAGACGACTTCGGTCCCTTTAGACTCTACGGTCTTAACATCGCCCTTGGTTGCGTAAGCGGAATCGACCAATTGCGTCTTTGGTGTCTTGTCGTAAGTTGAGCACACTTTCTCGTGCATTGGTGCCATTTGGCCACTGTCAGTTCCCGAGTTGATAACATCGACAGCGACTATTACTCGCGAGTCAGCATCGGTTGCGAACTGGACGTTGAAGGCCGGATCGAAGCCACCATTGGCCATCTTCATATTACGGGCGTCAGGGTCCGTAGTGCTCACGCGAGTCTTTTCGCCGTCACCTTTTCTCCGAGACTCGCGCTGCTTACTAAGCTCCTCAAACTGTCGCAAAGCCTCATCTAATCGCTCTTGACGCTCACGCGATGCTCGTTCGACTGCCGCTTGGCGACGTGCGTCTCCATCGGAACGATCGCATTCGTTCTCGGATTCTTTCTTCAATCTATCTACGTGAGCCTGAGCCTGCTGCTGCAATGACTCAAGCGTCGGCTTGCGGCGAAACGAACTACTGCCTGCACTAGCCCGAACGCGCATTCCGTCTTGGGCAATGGTCTCCAGGGGCACCAGACCTTGGGCGACCAACGAGGCAACCGTGTCAACGAGCGTCTTCTCCAAGAATGCTCCGTTCTCCACTCGAAAGTCGCTCAACGTGTGATAATTGACCGTGACATTTCCGAGCGTCCATAAATAGGCTATGTCCGTCTCGCATCGGCGACCAAGTTCTCGGGCTGTGCCGATGCCATCCAAGGTTGCCAGAAGCCACAGTGAAACCAGTATCTCCGGCGCAATACTATTGCGGCCAACGGTGCTCTTGGTGACAACGATCTTTTCATACAGAGGTTCTAGGTCCAACGTTTTGACAAACGACCAGACAATGCGAGCACGATGGTCGCGCGGAAGCATATCTTCAAGTGAAAGCATGTGCATTTCCACTTGAATACGATGGGGGCGGGAAACACGAGCAAGCTGCGATGGTTTTTGAGTATTCATACTATAGTTGTAGCGCCCAAAATTAATTTGCAAACCACTTGGCTAAAAATTCACAGCCTAGCCGCGTGACGGGCTGTCGATTTAATAGCAATTTGAATTCTAACGCGGAGGTTGCGTCCCATACTGCCTTGCAGCGGCAACTATCTTTCCTTGCTCACGCAGCGGGTTACTATTTCGACAGGCCCGGTAAGCAAGGAAAGTTGGTCTCCGCTTCACACCGGTTACGGAAGCTACCTCGACGCCAAAGCCGAAAAATGCCCTAAATTTGACTAACCACCGCCAGGAGGTCTGTCCCCCAAAGGCTAGCTCTACTGGGGGGCTGGTGTAATCGCACGCTTTCAGGCACCACCCGTTCTAGCCGGGGGGGCTATTGCGGGCTGGCAGGGGCGGTTTGGTAGGCCCTGGAGCGGAATAGGAATTCCGTTAGGTTTCCCTCGTGAGGCTGGAGCCAATTTAGCCTATTGGTGGGGATGGGGCCGATGTTGAGCCGATCGACGCTCGTGCTCTCAGTAAACTGGTCGATCAGTTCTCCATCTTCAGTAATCAGGGTACCGACCAGGGTGGGGCCGATCTTCTTCAGTAGTTGTTTCTGATCGCACTTCACGACGCTGACGAAGGGGAACATGTATTCCTTGCTGGCGATCGCACGATCTGGACTGTCCGCCGTGGCCACCACGGGCTTCAGGTAGGCGCAACGTTCCTTTTCCACCAGTCGATCTCCAAATTGTGCGGTGAGGTCGGTCACTCCGCTCTCGGCGAGGTCTTGTTGGACCATGGCCCAGGTTCCGGTAGCCATCTTAGCGTTGGTGAAAGCCGCTAGGCCAGCTTGATCGTCTTGGGGAGGCAGGACCGCGGTTGGGCCAAGGCGCTCGGCTAGAGCGGCAGCGATCTTTTCGGTATGCCGCGAAGCCCAGATTCCCGAGCAGTTGATGCAGCTGCGGCCACTGTTGGAAAAGACGCTTTCGACCATGACATCGAGGTAGTCTTCCCAGCGATCTACGCAGTCGTCACCAAAGATGATTTTCGAGAAACCGGGGCCATGCGCTTGGACCCGAGGATTCCCCGCGTACTGTTCCACCGTTTGGGCGCTGCCGAAGACCATGGACCGTGGCGATCGGCTGAGAAGGGCTTGGCCCACATCGTGTCCACCGGGGTAGAGAGCGAAGGCTTCTGCTGGAATGCCGGCTTCAATGAATGCGGCGACCATGCGATAGGGGGTCCAAGGCTCTTGGCTACCCGGCTTAAGCATCAGTCCAATTTGCAGGGCCACTGCAGGCAGCCACAAGGTATGCACGCCGGGGGAGTTGTTGGGCAGCACAGCGCCCAACACCGGTGTTTGTACTTGATAGCTGACGGTGACCCCGCGTCCTTCGTCGCCATATCCACGCGTCAGAATGTTCAGATCGAGTCCGCGGGTCAGCGAGTCGAGGATCTGCTCCATGTTAGCCAGCACGAAGGAGTTCTTCTTCATGTTGCCGCGACACATGTGCTCCGGCAGTCCGGTGCTCGCAGATTGTTGGTGGATGAACTCGTCGACCGATTGTGTGCCATCTCCCATGGGGAGCGTTGCAGTTTCGAATAGCTCTGCTGCTTTTTTGCATCGCGTCAGCAACTCTGACGGAGCGATCGCGCGCAGCACTGCACGAGCACGCGCGGTGTGTTTCATGTCAAGCTGCAGCATGCCGCCGTTGACTTGACCAATGCTGGCGATCGGCTCGCCAGTATCGAAGTGAACCACTTCCTGAGTTTCGAGGGACTTGTAAGGCTTCCCCCAACGCAAGGCATTCAAAGTCAACACGCTAAACAGCTCCAACCTATAAAGACGCCTCGTTCGGCGCGGTTTCTGATAGAAAGATTTAGGGGTGCGCTTTTAATACACGCCCACGGTAGTTTGCGAGGCAATGGCGTGGTACGGTCGCACGCCACTGACACCGTCCCAAGGGTATTTGGCGAAAGGCGCCTCGCGTTCCCCTTCATCCCGCTCGAGAAAGCCGGGGACAAAGAATTCTTTGGTCAGCGTGTAGAGTTTGACGCGACCGGTTGCCTGGTAGGGGACGACTTGGTGGTGATCGTCAAAATCGACCACTTCGACCACGGCGCGAGGCTGCGGTGCGTAGTAAGCAATCTTGTAGTCATCTTCCGCAGTAATCGGTTTGCTGCACGCCAAGCCCATCAGCGTATTGCCGTAGGTGGGAGTCATGTACACGCCGCTTTCCTCAGCGGGGCCTCCCAGTAGTTCCTCGACGCAAAAGCGAGTCCACTGAGGAGTGAACTCGGTTCCGCCCGAGAAGATTCCGGTAATGCCGATTTCTTGAATACTCGTCCCCTGCTCCGCCAGGCCGTAGGCCAACGATTCCAGCAGCTTGGGAGTGGTAAACATGCACTTGATATCGTGCCCTGCCGTCAGAATGGTAATGGCTTGGTCAATGCAGTGCTTTTTGTACTCTTCCAGGTGCTCCATCCAGCCCTTTTTGATCAGCTTGACCACCCATCGTGGATCGAGATCAATGCAGAAGCTGATGCCGCCACGATGCTGGCACAAATGCTCAACGGCCAATCGCAAGCGTCGCGGACCGGAAGGGCCGAGCATCAACCAATTGCCACCCTTAGGGAAATACTCATCGGGAAGTGTATCGCTAAACAGCTCGTAGTCGGTGCGAAAGTCATCGATCACCACGCGACTCTTCGGTACTCCCGTTGTACCACCCGTTTCGAAGACGTAGGTGGGGCGTCCATCGAGGCCCTTGGGAACCCACCGTCGCACGGGACCGCCACGCAACCAATCGTCCTCGAACAGTGGGAACTTCTTGAGGTCTTCGAAGCTCTTGACTTCCGTCAACGGGTCGAATTTGAGGTCGCGTTTCTTTTCAAGCCAGAATGGTGAACCGGTACTCTCGTGGAAGTGCCACTGCACCGTCTCGACAGTGTGGGCGTCTAGTGCCGCGCGTGCTGCAGCCTCGGAATCAGCGTTGTTTTGTCCTGCGCTCTCGACCGTCATCTGTGCGTTCTCTTGAGGGGAGTGGTGGGGATGGGGATCAGCCAAGGTGAGGTTGACGAGCATAACCGACTAGACCGGTCGAGACAACTATCCGTGGCTATAGGTACGAAAAAACGCAGGCCAAAGATGACCTGCGTTTTAGAATTTTTCGAACTGAAAGCTTGCCTCCAATTAAGGAGTGACGATTCCAGTAGCGACTGGAGGGGTGAACCCGTCGTCGTCGTCCGCCAGGGCTGCAATGCCTACGGCCAGACCAGCGATGCCCAGTAGTCCACCGGCACCACCAAATCCACCGCCGCCACCGCCGCCGCCGAATCCACCGCCACCGGAGAATCCACCACCCGCAGGGAATCCACCGCCGAGAGCTGGAGGACCAGCAAATTCTTCAACGATCATGGGAGGCTGGTTGGCAGGTGTCGATGGTGCGATCACGGGGACCATCAACGATTGCTGTACGACTGCATTGTTCATCTTGGCCGCTACAAATCGCGACGACTTGTCGTTGGATGTCAGTTGGTTTCCAGCGGTCTCGTCGACAACTTCAACGCCGATCGAACCGAAGCCAATTCCGCCCACGACCAGGTCGTATGCACCAGCCGATTGAGGATGGAAGGTAAAGCGTCCGGTGCTATCAACCGCAGCTGTTTCCGTAACCACACCGTCTTGAAGAATCTTGACCGTGTGAGCTTCAGGAGTTCCGTTTCCATGGGAGAAGGAAAGGTAGCAATCGACAACACCACCGTTCATCGCTACGCGTTGCGATTGAACTACGGGGCCAACAGGTTCTTGAAGTGGGCCGTAGGTCGATTCAGCAATTGGACCTGGCACAAACAAGCTTCGCAGAATTCCATCAACCTCAGCGCGGTTGAGATGGGTTGCGTAAACTGCCATGCCCTGGTCTGCAGCACCTTGCGGGTGCGACAGGACTTGTACCGCGTGAGCCGCAAAAGTGTTGGGGCCGGCAGCGGTCAGGCCGTAAACGCCAGGTGCCACTTTCGAAAGGATGAAGTTGCCATTGGAGTCGGCTGTCGCCGAAGCTACCAAGGCTTCCCCGTCACGCAGTTCAACCACCGAGCCGGCTTGTGGGGTGGTGATGCCACCTGCTCCGACGGTGACGACTTGACCCTGGACGTTTCCTGCTGCATCAAGACTAGCCCAGCCACTGTGATAAACGCCTGGTGCAACCGTGGAAGATGCGGTTTGAACCACTTCCTGAGCGACGGCAAACGGTGCTAGACCGCAGCAGACAAGCATCGCTGCAATAAACTTTTTCATGCTGTAACTTTCTCGGGAGAACAAACTCGGGTGTATTTTAGTCTGGGTTGGTACTTTAGGGGCAATACGTCGCATGCGTCGAGTTTAGTAAGTCGACCGATTAAGGTCAATCGAAAGGGCTCGAAAATCATGCAATCCTCATAATTAGTTACTTTGGTGCCACTCTTGGCGTGTAGATATCGCTTACGCTCCCCCTGCTGGCAGGAGGATTGACTCGCTTTCCAATCGGGAAGTCGTCGGCGCGTGTCCGCGTTCCCAGCGGAATGGTGCGGTCGGAGCTCTTGGTTTTCAGGTAGCCCATGAGCTTGTCGAGCGAAATTTGCTGCACACCATTCTGCCGCGCCAGTTTCATGAATTCTGCATACTGGGTTGCCTTGGCTGCCTGCTGTTGCCGCATTTCGTCGCTGGCATTCTCCGGCAGGCTCAAGTCGGTTCCTAGCACTAGCCAACTGGTATTATAGGTCATTTGTCCGGTTGAGGTTCCCTCGGGGGAGATTTCCGCATCGATCGATCCGCCAGCCGTTCCAATCAGCTCGCGAATTTGATTGATGTCGTCCTTGCCGTCTCCGTTGACGTCCATGACGCCGACCAGGGCAAAGCCGACCTTGCGTCCAGGCCGCCAGGCAGGAGAGTAAACCTTGTCCCCTTTCATGATGGTCTTGCGGTAGTCGTAGTCCTGAACCGTAGCTTGGCACAGGTGGGCATCGAATACGCGATTGACGATCAGCTGAGCTTTGGGCTTGGCTTCGCTAATGTTGACGGCCGATTCGTCAATGACGGAGAACGGCACGCCTTCGCGGAGTCCATCTTCTTTGCCTAGGTTGATCCATACCACGGTTCCACCGTTGGCGACATCAATGATGTCACCTTGAGGTGCCGCGAAGTCCGGATTCTCGTACTGAGCCAGCTTGTCGGTGAGATCGTCGATCGCCGCTCGTTGGCGGTCGGCGGTGGCGGTCGTGTTCTTCAACTCGTTGGTGACGGCAGCCATCTTGGAGTCCAGCATTTGCTTGTATTCCCCAAACTTGGCGACCGCTTCGTCCTTCTGCTTGTTAACTTCTGCCAGCATTTTGGCATGTTCAACGCGGGTTTGTTCGAGGTCGGCTTCCGCCTTCTTTTGCGCCGCGACCGCATCTTCTGCTTTCTTGGTCTCACGCTGCACGGTAGCTGTTTTTTCTTCGGTCAGTTTGGCTTCACGCTGCCGAGCGGTATCGATGTCCACGTTTCGCTCACGCACTGTATTCAGCAGGTACATGGGCAAGGCCATCAAGTCCTTTTCGTTGGCCGGCACGCTGGGCGCGAACAACTTCATCGCTTCGGCATAGTCTTTTTCCACCATCGAAAGCGATTCATCCGCCTGGAACTCGGACTGCATCCGCTCCATGTCCTCTACGGAATTCTCACCGTAGCCGAGCATCGACTTCAAGCGTTCGACACGCGAATCCGATTTGCGAACCGCCGCGGTAGCGGTGGACAATTGCTCATTTGCCGCATCCAGCTTCGTCGATAAGTCTGCGTGACTACGCCACAAAAAGAACATTCCGAGGAGCAATGCGACCGACAAAAACGCCATAGTGATGACGTATGCTTGCCAGGCGAATAGGTTCCTGTCGCGAACTGCCATGTCTGGGATCCGAGAAAAGAGTCCGGGAAAAAGGTGGACAACCAGCCACGCTATTGCGGACGAACTGGTCTGATCAGCAGTTGTCAGTGTATTTACCCGCTCTCACGTCGTCAAACTTTTCGCACTCCTTCCCGCCGTTCCCATCTGATTTTCGGGAACAAAATCCCCCAATCCCTAGGATCCGCACAACTATTCACGTAGCTACGCTTATTCACGTAGCTACGCTCGCCAGAGCGTGGATAGCATCTATTCACGTAGCTACGCTCGTCAGAGCGTGGATAGCATCGCAATTGAAGCAACAAGTACCGTCTGGCGACGGTATCTACGGTACGACTCGTGCACCAGTTACCGGCGAATTTGTACCGGCGAATTTGGGAACTGTGAAGCAAAACGGCGGGTGAGAGCCCTCCAGCATGGGGGCACAAGGGCCACGCCAACGAAAATGAGGCAGATCCAGCCCACCAGCTGCCCGGCCGCTTGGACCAGTCCCCAGCGCCCGTCGCGCCGTGGGGAGGCTAGGATGCCATCGGCTACCAAGCGATCGGTCGCTTGAAGGATTCGGCCACTCCCATCGATGTGCGCCGAAATTCCCGTGTTGGCTGCCACTAACATGGGAAGGTGGTTCTCGACCGCAATCAGGGTAGAGCAGGCCAAGTGGTGGTCCAAAATAGAGGATCCTCGAAACCAGCTGTCGTTGGTGACATTAATCAGGACGTCAGGGGCCTCTCCCCGCGCCCTTAAGGTACCGATCTGCCAGGCCACCAACTGCGGGAGCGTGCTCTCAAAGCAGATGTTGGGAGCGAAGCGGACTTCGCCAATTTGAAACGACCGGGCATCCTCACCTGGTTGCGTCCGCAGGGGGTACAGTTGCCGCAACCACTCCATGGCCGCTCCCCAAGGAATGTACTCGCCAAACATCACCAATTGCATTTTGGCGTAGTGCCCCAGCACCCTGCCATCTGGGCCAATAAAGATAGCCGCATTGTAGTCTCGCTGTTCCTGGTCGTTGATGACGATCGCGTCTCCCCCTACTAGCAAGTGCGGGCTCTGCTGCCTGGTTGCCTCGTCGGGACGCAAGCGAAAGGTTTGTCCTCGAGCGGCAGCCAACACCATGCCTATCTTCGTGAAAAACGCTTCTTGGATCGCTTCGATCTGTCGGAGGACTAGCTCGGGAGCACCCTGGGCCATCGCTTCCGGTAATTCTTGGGGTAGGTTGGGGGAAATCCAAGGCGTATCCCCGCCCGTAAAAGTCGACTCTGGCCATACCACCAGAGCAATTTCTACTCCGGTGGACCGGTGCTCATTCGCCAGTTTCCGAGTTAGCTCCAAATAGCGATTCCACGCCTGCCGGTACATCGATCGGTCTGCGTCGAACTGCGTCGGGGTATTCTCCTGGACTAGCAAAACGTTGAGGAGAGGCGGAGATTGAGCCAGTTGATCTGCCTGCCGCAGTCGCCATCCTCCATACGCGAGAGTTGTCATCACCAAGCCGCTTGCCAGCCCTAACGCCGCCACAGGGAAGGGACGCTGTGCTGTAGCTTGGCTGAGAGTGGATTCCCGGTTGGCCAGCCGCTTTCTCAATCTTTGCCGGTCCAACAGGTAGACCGCCAGTTGGTAGGCAGCGACGGCAACCGCCATCATGATCCAGCTCAATCCGTACACGCCTATTTGATCGGTGATTTGAATTGTCAGCGGATGCCTAGCTTCGGTGTGCGCCAATAAATTGACTGCGAATCCGGTCATGAATAGGCTCCGAAACAGCTCCAGACCAACCCAGGATGTTGGTGCAGCGAGTAGTAATGGGAGTCGCAGTTGTTGCCGTAGTAGACGCGTCATTCCCACGAACAGCGGGATGTAGCAAGCCAGGTACAGGGACAGGGCTAGCCAACCGAAGTAGAGTGGCCAATAAGCGAGGCGGATGCCTTGGAGCGTTGCCAGCCAAAAGAGGCAGCCGCTGAGCCAAAGTGCCGTGTAACCCCGCCGTGAAATGGGGGGCTTGCGATCGGCTACGACCAGCCATCCCATTGGTGCCAGCCAGGCCAGGAGACTCAGGCCAACTGGCGGAAAGGCTGCCCACAGAGCC
Organism: Aureliella helgolandensis; assembly: GCF_007752135.1. GTDB lineage: Bacteria > Planctomycetota > Planctomycetia > Pirellulales > Pirellulaceae > Aureliella > Aureliella helgolandensis. Next base: position 1,009,554 of record NZ_CP036298.1, read on the forward strand.
ACCGCACTGGCGAGCGAGGGCCACAGCACGCTGCGCCAGTCGGATGCCGGTTGGCCTGTTGCAGCCGCCGGTTTTTCGGATGGGGTGGCGCGTTTGGTGCGGGGCTTCCTTGCCATAATCTGTATCTTGCCCAGTCTAGTGGTTGGTGCCAAGCTGCTCGCCACTGTCGTTCCCGCCAAGTGAGGGAATGGCAGTCTGTTATGCCTATGCCCAGTCGAGTGGGCGATGCCAAGCTTCAAATAGTGCTTGCCACGGGCGGTCGACCAAGGTGCGATCGGCGGCTGCTATCGTTACGTTGGCTCCCTCGACCACTTCTCCCAATCGCACGCACGGAACGCTGCCGAGCAATCGCTTGAATTCCGCCTCATGAGCCACATCGACTTCGATCAAAAAGCGGCTGTTGCTTTCGGAGAATAGCAATTCGGTAGCTTCGATTCCAGCCTGCCCTAGGGCTTCTTGGAGATCCACCGACAGGCCCAATTGTCCGGCAAAGGCCATTTCTGCAAGTGCCACAGCCAAGCCGCCTTCGCTCAAGTCGTGGCAAGCTCGCACGCTCTGAGCCCGGATCGCCGCATGCACTGCTTGGAAGATCGCCTGGGCCTCTCCGAGCCGAACCTTGGGAACTTGCCCGCCCGATTTCTCCAGGACTTGCAAGACGTGGGAGCCACCCAGCTCGCGGTGCGTAGCGCCGACCAGGTAGATCGGATTCCCCGCCTCTTTCAGGTCCATGGTCACGCATTGGGCGACATCCTCCACCTGCCCCATCGCACTGATCAGCAGTGAAGGTGGGATGGCCAGCGTTTGCTTGACACCCGCTTCGTCAACCCAGCTGAATTCGTTGTTGAGGCTGTCTTTGCCACTAATAAAGGGAGTTTTCCAAGCGATCGCCACATCGTGGCAGGCAAGTGCGGCGCGAACCAGTGTGCCGAGCGTCTCGGGACGGTCCGTATTTCCCCAACAGAAATTATCCAAGATCGCGATGCGGGTTGGGTTGGCACCGACGGCCACCGCGTTGCGAATCGCTTCGTCAATCGCACTGGCTGCCATGTCATAAGGATCCAGATCGCCGTAGTAAGGGTTCATGCCGCAGCTGATCACGACGCCCCGTTGGCTCTCGAGTCGCGGTCGCACCACGGCGGCATCACCCGGACCGTTGCTCTGTGGGCCCACAAGGGGTTTGATGGCGCTGCCGGCTTGGACCTCATGGTCGTATTGCCGAATGACCCAATGCTTGCTGGCAACATTGAGGGAGCCGAGGATGGCGCTGAGGGCCTGCTCCGTGGCGGCCTGGTCCATGGCTGGTAATTCCACCTGGCGGACCGCTGGAGCCGCGTAGGTCGCTTCACGGACGACTGGTGGACGCCCGTCGTGCAGGAATTCCATCGCTACCGAGCCGACCTCTTGGCCGTCATACATCAATCGCAGCATGCCCGTGGGGACAAATTGCCCAATGACCGACGCTTCGACTCCTTCGGCGGCGCACAATTCTTGCATCCGCTCGAGCTTTTCAGGTGGCACGGCAAAAACCATTCGCTCTTGCGCTTCGCTGATCCAAATTTCGGTGTAGCTCAAGCCAGCGTACTTCAGGGGCGCTCGGTCGAGCCACACTTCGGCCCCGAGTTTTTCACCCATTTCGCCCACGGCGCTGCTGAAACCGCCCGCTCCACAATCGGTCACGGCGGAGTAGAGCTCTTCGTCGCGAGCTTGGAGCATGACGTCCAGCACCATCTTCTCGGTGATGGCGTTACCAATCTGCACGCTACCGCCACTAATCGACTCGCTTTCGCTGGTCAGTTCGGCACTGCTGAAGGTGGCTCCATGGATTCCATCGCGTCCCGTTCGACCGCCAATGGTGACAATGTAATCTCCAGGTAGCGGTTCCTTTTCAACTTTGTCGACCGGCAGCAACCCGGCATTGCCACAGTAAACGAGTGGATTTCCCAGGTAGCGAGGGTCGAAGTAAACGGCGCCATTGACGGTGGGGATGCCCATCCGATTGCCGTAGTCACGCACTCCGGAAACCACCCCCTTCATCACGCGTCGCGGGTGCAGAACACCTGGCGGTAGCGTCGCTGGATCGGTATTCGGGGGTGCAAAGCAGAAAATGTCGGTGTTGCAAAATGGTTTGGCGCCTAGGCCGGTGCCCATGGGATCGCGGATCACGCCGCCAATTCCCGTGTTGGAACCTCCATAAGGCTCGATGGCACTTGGGTGATTGTGGGTTTCGACTTTGAACACGACATGGTAATCGTCGTCGAATTTGACCACCCCTGCATTGTCCGAGAAGACTTTGACGCACCAGTCGTCGTCCCCTAATTCTTGTCGAATCTGCACCGTTGCCTGGAAAATGGTCTCTTTCAGCATGTTTTTGAACTGCTTGGAGCCGTTTTCGTCGGTGTACGCGATGCGGCCGGCCAGGGTCTTGTGGCTGCAGTGCTCGCTCCACGTTTGGGCCACTGTTTCCAGTTCAATGTCGGTCGGTTCGCGATTGAGCCCCTGAAAGTGAGCTGCGATCGTCTGCATTTCCGTCAGGGTCAGGTAGAGCTGCCCCTGCTTGCTCAGCTGGAGTAGCTGTTCGTCGTTAAGCTCTCGAATCGGGACGCGTTGCAGGGAGAACTGATAATCACTGCCCGCATCGAGTTTCGTGAGGTTCAGTGGGCCGGTCACCACTCGCTCAATCGAGTCGTTGAACAGTAGCTTTTGACAGAGTCGTTTGAGTTGGGCGGGATCGGTGGCGGCGGGGAGCCAGTATTTTCGCAGCGTAGAAACTTGCTCGACCGGCAATCCCATGTCTTGCAGGGCTTGCAGCGTGCTGAGAGCTACCGGATCCATCACTCCCGGCTTGGGGAGTACGTGCACCAACTGCGATAAGTCCACACCGTCAGCAGCGGTTCGGGATTGGGCCAACACTGCATCCCCCATGGGGGCCACCGTCGCGGATTCTGTGACCGAGTCGGCCAACAGCTGCTCAGCCGCTTGGGCGACCTGCTCGGCCGAGAGTTCGCCTTGCAGCAGAAAACCTCGGGAGGCAGCAATGGTAAGGTTGGGATCGAGTCCCAAGTCGCGGGCATCTGCCGCTAATGTTTGTCCAGCTACGTCGTTTTGGCCTGCCGCTGGAAGAACGTCAATTTCCCACAGAGTCACGTTTCTGTTTTCCTGCTACCAGAAGTTTTTCGAGTCGTTCGTTGTCGCCGCTCTCAAGCGCCGCAATCCACTGCTGCAGCTGGCCTGAAAAATCGTTCAGTGCTTCGAGAACCGGACCGTGGTTTTCGGTCACGATCTGTCGCCACATCTCCACATTGCCTGCTGCTACACGTGTTGTATCGCGCCACCCCGAAGCCGCTAGGGGGAGCACCGCATCGGGAGTGGCTGCAGCAAGCGCTGATGCCACCAAATGGGGGAGGTGGCTGGTGCGTGCGACAGCCTCGTCATGTTGCTCCGGCGTCATCCGTGCAGTGCGACTTCCCATCGCTTGCCAGAGGGCTTCGGTCTGTTGGATTGCCGCTTCGGGGGTTTGGGCCATCGGCGTCACTACGGTCAACTTGTCGACAAACAAATCGGCTTCGGCAAAGGCAACGCCGCTTTTGTCACTGCCCGCCAGCGGATGGGAGCCGCAGAACTGCGCCGTTGTCCCCGCCGCATGCTGGGGGTGGCTGCCGTTTTCCTCTTCGAAAACCTGGCAGATCGTTGCTTTGGTGCTGCCCACATCGGTGATCAGCCCCCCTGCCGGCATGGCCGCTCGGCAAGCTCGGATCTGGTCGGCTACCAATTGGACGGGAGTGCAGATGATCGCCAAGTCGGCGTTTTGGCAGGCTTCTGACAGATTGAGCGTGAATTCATCCAATGCGCCCAGGGCAAGCGCTTCGCGGAGCGGTGTCTCCCTGCGACCTACACCCACCACACAGCCCGCGAGTTCCCGATCGCGCAGCGCCATCCCGAGGGAACCGCCTAGCAGTCCCACGCCGACAAGGACGACACGTTCAAATTTCACCATTGGACATGCTTTTGTAGTTTTATCTACCCACGAGAATTTTCGACACGGATTCTACAGGGTTGCGTTGCTCTCCGCGAGCACTCCCAGGGATTGCGAACTTTTCCAGGCTGCCAGCGTTTCCCATGATTGGCCCCTCACATCGCAGCTTTCCCGCAAGGCATGTGGAAATCGCAACCCGCCGCGTGAGCAAGGCAGAGTAGTTACCGCTACCGGACAGTTGAGACGCTACCTTCGCAGTAAAACTGAAAGCCGCTCACCAAAGTGACAAGCTGCCGGTGGGGGCTAAATCGGAATGGGGTATGGTCCATTTGTCGAAAGTTTTGGGGCGAACACTTGCCTTCTGACTCGAAATGGCGAAGATGGAAGAAGCGAGAATTGCCTTGAAGGGGATTCTCGGCATTACTTCTGGGGGCGAAATGGGTTCGACCGGGTAGCTAGAAGTGATGGTGGCGTGTCGTGGTTGGTCAGTTGGCCACGTAAAAAGCTGACTAATAACTTTAAGTGCAGATGCAAATCTAGCATTGGCAGCCTAACAAGGTTGTCCTGACTGAGGGGGTCCGCCGGAGACGCCCGATTGTCAGTCGCAATTCCGGATCGTTCTTTACCGCGCAGGGCACGTAAAGGGCTAAAAACCGCTCCCAGCTGGCTTGCTCAGTAGCCTCGTCAATATGGCGACTGAGTGAGTAAGAACCAAACAATTGACTACACACGTAGAGGCTATCATGGAAATATCGCGGGACGCGGGTTCAATTCCCGCCGCCTCCACCTTTGGTCCTCGCCAGCATCCGCTGCCGGGGACTGACTAAAAGTGACAAAAGCCCTGGTTTTCCAGGGCTTTTTTCTTTTCCACTCGCAGCTTCCTGCTGCCCATCCGTGTCAACCGATGACGCCTATGACTAGGTGTGCAGTCCCGTATCCTGAAAAGGTAGCGGCATTGCACTCAGCGCCCTAGCTTGCTCAGCGATCGAAACATGGGGATATCGCATGGGCATCCGAACATCACTGTGGCGGGCAAGTTCCATTCCCTTGTGGAACGGTCACACCACTTCGCAGCGACTCCATAAGATGGGAATGACGACCCGCTGTATGGAAATCGGCGATGCCCTCTTCCGTGCGGTAATCGATTCCAGTGCGCTCCAGGTCCGTTTGGACCATCAAGCACGCCAATTTTTTTGGGGGGGAATGGCTGCGAAGCATGCAAGCCCTCCATCTCTTTTCGCAAATGGGAAATCCGATCGGGATGCAGTGGAAGAGTATTCGTATTGCGGTGTGTGGATGATTTGACTTGGTTGGTGACTGTTGGCTGAGCTACCTCTCTGCTTGACCGCCCCAACCGTCAAGTACCGCTTCGGCATAAACTGCGCCATTCACGTTGTGGTCATTGAGAGTCAAAACCCGATTCGGATGAAACACCCTGATGCCTTTGCGTTTGGCGTTCAGATCGGTAGCGCGCCAGTCTGCCGTCCGTCGTCGTGAAGTGCTTACTCGCGATAGACGTCGTCCGGTTTTGGGCCCAATTGCACTCGTGGGGCGATGTGCTTTCGAGTCCACCGCGTCGGCTTACTCGGTGGTAGCCGGCAGATTGGGATGGGGCTCGTCAACCGTTGGCTTGAGGTCACTGCATGGAGTGACCGTGACGTTGCCGAAGGTTACGTCGGCGTAGTGAGCCAGCAAGAGAGCTCCGCCATTGGCGACATCGGCTTCTTCGCTCGTAGTCACATCCCACTCCTTGGGTTCCGGCTGTTCCGCGTCCCAGAATTTGACCCGATAAGTGGTTGTTGACTCGGTCGTTGATTCGACCCGATGCTTCATCATGTACCGTTTGTCGAATTCAATTTTCCGTGGTGAGTCTTCCATGACATTCTTTTTACGACCACCGAGGATCCGCCAGCGGCATTCTTGCGGATGGTCTTGAATCATGAACTCTGCGGTCGCCCCGAGCGGATACCATTTCGTATTCGGCTGCGTAGGGGGCGCGTCGATCGCGTGTCCTGGCCAGCGGACTGCGATCGCAGCGTGAACTACGTTTCGCCCTCCGTCATCGGGCCCAGGTTTACGGAAGCCGTGGAACGTGACTGGCACCGTCACCTCGTAGTTCATCCAACTTTCATCGCCAAACGCTATGACTCGATCATAGTACGGCTCAATAACCCGCACGCCACCGGGCGTGAGTTTCCACAGACCATCGGTGACTTGGGCCACATCCTGAATGTCTTTTACGCTCGACCAGTCAATATGAAGAGGCAATTGAGTTGTCGATGGCGTGGCGTAGACAATCGCGACATTCGTGTTGATCTCGTCCTGGCCATCTCGTGCAAACAAGACAAGCGAGTTATGTCCCGTGCGTAAGTCAATGCGGTCGATTTCCACATTGAAATCTCCGAGATTCGCTAAGCGAGTTTTATTGGGACCGATGGTCAGCGTTTTTCGCGCGCCGCCATTGAGCGAGTATTCCAGCACCGCAGAATCGTCGTGCCCTCTCAATCGACCAAGCACGTTGATCCAGCGTTGCGGATTGCCTTGGTGACCAAAGCGTTGTCGTGATCCGTACCAAACGTCAATCGAAAGCGGTTGCGGCGATGAGCACGCTGGAGTGTTGGATGCGGTTGAGTTATCGGCGATGAGGCTGCTCAAGCTGCTGCCACTATTTTCGTGGAAGTGGGGCGACGCTGGCGTTTCGACTTTGAAAGTTGGCGTGCCGTCAGCCGATTCGTCGACGGTATCTTCTGTGGGTACAACCGTTCCATTCAGCAAGTCCTCTGGCACGGGCGTCTCCTGCGGAGTGTTGATCTTCCCGGTTGCTGGCGGCACGCTTTGTTCGACCGTATCGGTGGATGTTGTCTTCAGCAGCAAACCCGAACCGCCGCTACACTCGTCGACAAGTAGAGCGTTCGGATTCTGATCCAACGCGTGCCAACGGGCCTCGGAGTCCCACGGGTAGCCATAGACAACCCATTCGCCTTGATCGACGCAGCGGTATTGGACTCCCGCGTTGTGGCCCTCGACCTGATAGGAGAGCTGCAATTTCAAGTCACTGAATTTTCTCTCTTGTTGGAGCAGTGGTGTGTTCTCGTCAGGGCCGCTGTCTATCTTCGTTTGGCCCAGAATGACGCCATCTTCGACGTGCCAAAATCGCGGCTCGCCGTCCCCATCCCTGAGGCGTTTGCCGCCAAGCAGGTCCGTGGAATCCATTGTAGCCTCGGGCTCATTGGCACTCGCAGGATGAGGCAGGATCGACGATGCTAATAGGTAGAAGGTCAGTGCCAAATGCGATTTCGAAGGCTTCATATCTTGTGTACTCTCAGGTTGCTTTGCTGATCGTCGCCAGTATCCGATTGTACGAATTTACTGCGATCAGAGTCGACTGTTAATATTAATTGGTTGGAGAGTCGCGGACGCCTGTGGCCGTCGTTGATCGGTTCACTTCGGCAATATCGCTGATCGTGCCACGGCCAGCCTCACACACGCCCGCAAAGTGGACAAACCCATGAATCATGCCGTCGTAACGGCCACACGTCGTCGGTATACCCGCTTGCTGAAGGTGCTGAGCGTATTGCTCACCATTGAACTTGATCGTAGGCTGGAGGCGACTAGAAGCCGACGAGAGCAGGCTCGTAAGGCCGAGCAACAAGTTGCGAAGCTCGAAGGTTGCAGCTACAACAGTGCACAGCCGTGCGCAGAATTGCGCTCTGCAAAGGTGCAATCTAAACGTCGCACGATCGCGAAGCTGGAAGTGGAGTGACACTTGCCGAAACGCCCGAGACGGTTGACCAAAAAATTACGGTGGGAAGCCTCAGTTCGTCGCTACTTCAGAACTCGGCCTTTTTCAATTACCGATGAACTAAGACACTATTAGTTGCTTGATCGATTATGAACGTACAGCTCAATTACCTGATAAATATATTGATCACTGGGGCCTTGGTTTTTGATACAGCCGATGCTTTTTCTCAGACAACAAACATGCCCAAAGAATTTAATTTGGCCATAGTTCAGATGTATGTTGAACCAGGGGACTTAGCTAAAAACCTTGCTCATGCCGAAGCACTCATACGGGAAGCTTCTGTTAATAAGGCCGATGTAATACTTCTTCCGGAAGTCATGGATCTTGGATGGACACATCCCTCGGCCAAAGAGTTTGCCGAACCCATACCCAATGGCGAAACATGCAGACGACTTTGTGAATCTGCAAAAGTTAATCATGTTTATCTATGCGCGGGAATTGTTGAGAGAGACGGAGATTCCATTTACAATTCCGCTGTAATCATTGATAACAAGGGGAAGGTTCTCATCAAGCATCGCAAACTAAATGAACTTTCCATTGGACATGATGTATACGATCAGGGAGATCGCCTGGGAGTATGCCACACACCATTGGGTACTTTCGGTTTGATGATATGTGCTGATGCATTTGCCAAAGATCACGTTCTCAGCCGATCGCTTTGTTATATGGGGGCGGATGTTATTCTATCTCCTGCCAGTTGGGCAGTTCCTCCGGATCACAATAACAAAACTGAGCCCTACGGTGATGCGTGGCGTGGATTCTATAAGCCTGTGGCACGTGAGTTTTCCGTCTGGATTGCAGCTGCAAGCAATGTGGGCCCGATAACCGCAGGACCCTGGAAGAATTGGAACACCATTGGATGTTCCCTATTAATCGGTCCCGATGGAAAGGAAATGCTGAATGGTCCATATGGAGCAAAGGCAGAAAAGATCCTGTATCACACAATAAAGCCAACACCTCGTCCGGCTCGAGGAACCAATTGGAGTAAATTCAAGCCTGATAGCTAGAGACGCCTGTCCTGATCTGCCCTGCATGGGGTGCGAAGCGACGACAGGTGATGGCCGGGGAGTAAGCCCCAGTCGATTTCTATTCAGTAGTTAAGCAATCTCCAGTTTACCGAACAACACAGCGCTATCATCGGCGGGTACGTCGAGCACTTCGAATCCATGGCGCGCGTACAACATCCGCGCTGGATTGTTGGCTTGCACTTCGAGCGTGACTGCACAGTGGCGATGCTGCCGCGCGAAGTCGCTGACAGCACGGAGCAATTGTGAACCGATGCCCCGTCGTTGAAACCCTGGGTAAACCGCCAAATCATGGATGTTGATCAGCGGTGCTCCCTTGAAGGTTGAGTAGCCCAAGAAGCATAGCGCCATGCCCACGATGTGACCGTCAACTTCAGCAAAAAACAAGCGGCATGCAGGCTGCTTTTGCAGCCCTGCGATCAGTGAGCATTCCACCGAATCGTCCAGCGGTCTCATTCGCCCTACCAGCTGACTTGCGTACGAATTGAGAAGTCCAATCACGGCTGTTTGATCAGCGGCTATCGAGAGGTCCCCTGGACGAATGCTTACCTGAGCAGGCTTTTCCAACGATTCAGGCTGAGGGAGTGGTGGAACTCGCTTGGCTGGATGCATGGCAATTATCCCCTGATGTTTTGTTAGTTCGACAAGGCTTTACTGGAAGCAAACTCGGGTTGCATGCTTAATCCTCAACCGCTTCTCAATTCGTTTCAGTCTCGCCCCCGTTGGAGCACTTCGTCGACGGTTACCGTGAATGAGGCGGCGTTCATCGCCGCGAATAATGATACGGTAAATAGCGTTCCCCCACGGCAAGCGAGGTTGTCGTGGCAGGCCATTCCTCCGCATCAATCGAAAGTCCACCTCAGACTTCCTAACAGAAGGAGCATCGCAACCTCCATCAAACCCGCAACCCGCTTTTGACTTCAGTGGAGCGTTGCCTTGCCGATGTAGCGAAGGGAGGATGTCCACGTGATTCAACGCTAGTCTTTAATGCATCAACCGCATCGCTTTTTGGCGGTCTTGAACCAACGCGGGATCGGGATGCGGTGTTGCTAGCCTCGCATCTAGTTCTGCAATCGCCTTGTTCAACTCGCGATTCGCGGCGGCATGATCATCCGACAACAGCAACACTTCGGCTTTACGAATCTGCCATGCGCTTTTCAGACGGAAGTCTTGCAGTTTTTGTTCGATCATTGCGATAGCTTCTGCTCGCGACGCGGATGCACGCCCATCTTTTTGAGCTAGACCTCGGCCAGCATCGGCGATTAATGCATCACAGAGTGCGGCCTGAACTACGGGGCTAGCAGTTAATTCATAGGCGCTGCGCAGACCGCGAATTTGTGATTCGGTCTGACCGGCTTCTCGCTGGGCTTCGGCGCGCCACAGATACCATTGGATTTCGCTGCGATGGTTCTTCAACGCGATGTCAAACTCCGCGATGGCGGCTTGCCATTGCCGATGAGCATAGTAAATCTCACCGCGAATTGCATGCCCCGCGGTGCGCACCGCAGCGTCATGGCTGTCAAGCAATGCGTCGACTTGATGCAATAATTCGATAGACTCGCCCCCAGCCAGCTGCAACCGAATCAGTTCAATTTGGGTGAACTCCGACGTCGGATCGAGACGCAGAGCATGTCGCAGATCGCTCTTCGCCGATTCGTACTCTCGCAGCGCGCGATATTCGCATGCCCGACGAAACAGCAGATCCGCCGTGGGACCTTGAACCGATATTTTTTTGCTAAGCCTAGCGATAACGTCATGTGGACCGTCGTGAGCCAGCGAGGTGGATCCCGCAGCCAAGACGGCCAGCGACGCGATGTACAGGCAGTAGCGAGGCATGGTGCTTTTCTTTTCTCTAGGACGGCGTGTTCATCGAAAACTGCAAGTGCTTTTTCAACGTTCCCTATGCCAACGGACGTGCGATAGGTTACCGATGGTCTTGCAGGTCTGTAATAGTATTTTCGCTTTTGCCGGGCGTGTTCCGGTCGGGGCAACAACTGGCTGCTACACAAGCAGCTCCCTCGTATCTCTCTCGCAGGCTCAAACCGTCGAAGTCAGTTCGAGGGTGCGTGAGAACCGGCTTAGGAGCGGCCAGGCCGATAGTTTCTGGTGGCGAGCCCGCCGGGGCAAACCCGAAACGGAACTGTTGGTACAACAGAAGTTCTACCCCGCCCGTGACCAGCTTGAATGGCTAAATGTCAAAGTCCCTACTCATAAATCGCATATCCCACGGCGTACCGACAAAACATTGCGCAGGCGCCTGTCGCTTTGATGTGCGTTCAGCGTTTCGGTACTGCTAGTAAATAGGGGTCGAGCGTAAAATCGCTGCTACTGAGACTGACGTTGTGGCCTTCGACCGAGAGAATGTTGTCGTCATCAACGAGCAACTGCGTTGCGTTCGGTAACGGGAAGTATTCGTACCCTTCGGCTTCGTGGCTTTGGACGTCGCCAACATTCGCGCCTCGTCCAACTTTCACACCAACCCGTAGCACTTCCTGACCGTTGAGGTAGGCGATAAAGCTATCGTCGTAGGCGATCGCCAGGCCCAACTCGGCTATTTTTTCTTTGTCTCCGGGCGCCAGTTCGAATTCCCTCCTCGCATAAACGACAGAGTACGAGTCTTTCATCTCTTTCAATTCGGTGATGTCATCGCTATCGCCGTAGCCAATGCTGGTTTTACCAACTTTCCAGCCATCGGATTCTTCGGGAATCACCGCGATGGCAGTCCAGTTTTCTGCCGCGTGTCTCCCCGCCAGATAGTCCCATTCCGAATTGGGCTTGATCAATTCCGTCGCGTTTTTAGGGAATGGAACTGTACCCGATTTCTCACGCTTCGGTTTGTCGATAGCCACCGAATAGGCAGGTAGTGTGCGTGGGTTTTCAACAATTTTCGGAATCACGGTACCTTGTTTTACGATGCTAAACAGGTCGCTCGTTGCGCCACCGCGATCGACCATCATGCCGGTCAAGGTATCCCCTTCGACATCCAGGATCGTCGAACCATTTTCGACAATCACACGTTTCATCACCGGCGATGTTCCCAGACGCGTAACTCTAGCACCCCCATGTCCCGCTACCACTTGCACGGTCCCCTGATGAGCGTGCAGTCCTTTGCTCTTGCGGTACGCACCTTCCCCGTGGGGATTCCCGTCGCCGTCATCCAAAACCACTCCGGTCGCCGTGGTGGGCGTTTGATAGGCACCGTCGATCAGCATCGATCGCTCATAAATGTGCGAGTGTCCGGTGAGCACGAGGTCGACGCCGCCGGCTTCGAGTACCGGCATGATCAACTCGCGCATTTCAATCAGCGCCCCTTCCTTGTCACTATCATGCGAACCTTTGGTATAGGGCGGGTGATGCCAAAAGGCGATAATCCAGTCCTGCTTGGTGGCTTCCAAATCGGCTCGCAACCACTGCGACATCACGCCCGTCGGTGCGCGATCGAGATCATGAGAGTCGAGACAAATAAAGTGAATGTTGGCATAGTCAAACGAATAGTACGCCTCACTGGCTGAGGCCAATCCACCGGCTTCGGCTCGGGTGGGGCAGCGGTACGCATCAAAGTACGGCCCGATCCCCAGCAATCCTTTGGACGTTTTACCCTCATGGTTGCCCATTGCAGCCCAACACACGGTGCTCTGCAGTGTCGATCGATAGACATCGAAAAAGTTGCGTTGGAATTCGGCGTCGGTTCCCGATGGGTACGCCATATCGCCGACGTGTAGGAACAAATCGAGTGGACGATCTTGCTTGGTAACGAAGTCCTGCATGGCTTGATAGACGGCGGCTTGCCGGGAATCGCCCGTTCCTGAATCACCAACCACCCAAACTCGCACAGGCTCGACGGCGCTGGGGTTGGGATGTGTTCGGAAATAGAATTCAGCGCCGCCCGCCAACGGTGTCGCACCATCGAAAACGGCGTAATAATATCTTGTCGATGGCTGAAGATCGGAAAGGAAGGCTTCATATTGAACCGTCCCCACGGGGGCTGAGTGCAATGTCGGGGACGCATCGCTAGTCGTATCGCTAGGCAGCGACTCCGATGGCTCCAGGCCAGCCAGCGGTGCGTTACGGACTAAGATGGCAGAAGCGGCGACCTCCTGATCGAGTTGATCAGGTTGCGTCCCAAACCGCACCACTGGCTTGGTGGCACTACTGGTCCGCCACAAAATCGAAATCGACGTCGGCGTGGAGAGCTGTAAGTACGGCCCACGCGAAAGGATGTCGGTTTCGGTTTTAGCAACGCCCGGTTGCTGTGCCAGACCGAGCGGCGTGGCGGCGCAAACGAAGGCCGTGATGCAGCAAGCGGTCCAGGCGAAGGTCGTGGGTGAGAAAGGCCGCGATCTTGCTGCGGCAGCTGAATCAGCTCTGGTCATGGTGGGGTAACTGCTAGCGGAGGATCGGTGGGAGAGGAATTACATTATACCTTAATTAGGGAAGGGCTTGGCTGGGGCGGACTGAGGGCTCGAGTTTCACCCCAACCAGGTCTCAATTCGTTTCCGTTTCGCCCTCCTTGGAGCAATGCCCTTCAAACTTCTCTTTGCCCGTTCTACCATATCCGACGAACGGTTTGGGGGCCCCTGGATCAAGACGCTCCGTTCTCTCGGCTATCTCTGCGAGCGTTGATCCGGTGCATCGCAGGCAATTGTGTGCCTTTAGGTCACGTGCTCTCGCTGCCCTGCGAAATCCAACGATTTCTTCTGCTAACACACCGCACTCACTCGCCGTTGCTTGGGCACTTTGTCGAAAGTGAAGATCGAGGTCCTGCGCATTCGACAGTCGTTCTGTTCTTGGCTCTCACCAGTTGCTAGCTGAAGCATTCGCTTCACAAATCCTCTCCACCCTAAACCCAAATGTTTCGCTTGCCCTAGCGTTCCGTCGCCACGAATTGCCGCTCCTTCTTTCCTGCATTTTCGGTAGGCTACGGACGGATCCTTCCCTCCGAGGAGACCTTTTAAGTCTCGTGAGGAAGCGAGTCATGTGCCGGAACACATCGAACTCCATGCGTCAACGAGGTCGCCCAATGAACGCAAGCTCGTTGCGGTTGGGATCCTGGAATGAGAGTTTATGCCCCCCGGGAGAACGCCTTCCCATCCATGTAATAACAGAGCTTCCCTTCGGCGTCATCAATACTGAAATCAGGTCCCCACGACCAGAACTTCTCTTTGATTCGAAAGATCATGGCTGCTCCCAATGCGAAACGAATGCTCGATACACCACCAATGGCACAGGAAATGTAATCTTGAGGCGCTCTTGGATTGTCAAGTGCTGGGCTGTCGAGCGACGGAATCTGGATGACCGAATAGGCGGGCACTCGTTCCGAGTTTGACAGGACGGCGTCAGCGGTCGGTGCGCTCCGGTCACAGCGATCCGTTGCTCGATCCAACAGAAGCTGCGTTGATCTGGGCGGCGTGTGCTTAGTGCCGGGCGGTTGAAGGGGAAGAGCCTCCCGGACTCGTCGGGGTACGAAGGTGTGCCGACTGCACGCTGAGTCAGCCAGACGGGGAAGCAAGCGAGAGTTCCGGGAAAGGCTCTGCTCCCTAATGGCGAAGTTGCGCAGCACCTCAACGACTCTGTCATGACAGTAAAAGTGGGCCTTCGATGGGAATGAATCGGTTCGCAGCCTGGATCAAGGATGCCGCTGTGAGCGTCCTTTCGCCGTACACCTCCACCTCCACGCTGTGGCTCTCACGCAACTTCTGGACGACTAGATCGAAATCGCCATCGCCAGACGCGAGTACGGCTACGTCAATCTCTTTGGCAAGCTCGAGCATGTCGATCGTGATGCCAACGTCCCAATCGCCCTTCGCAGATCCGTCTGCTCTCTGGATGAATGGCTTGAGCTTCACCTTAAAACCAATGGTCTCGAGGATCTGTTGGAATTGAATTTGCTTCTGATCTTTGCGATCGATTGCGTAGGCCAAGGCGGCTACGACCTCTCGTCGCGCCGTCACTTGGTCCCAGAACCTCCGATAATCAAAATGACATCCGTGGCTCTGCTTGACCGTGTAATAGACGTTCTGTACGTCCACGAAGATCGCAACTCGATCCATGGGGTAACCCTTTCTTTGCGGCTCGCGACTGATGAGTGGCGACCAGCGTCCTTTGCCAGTAATTCGTCTCAGCGTACAGTTGCTAGAATTCCTCCGCCAGCATACGCTCCAGCAAGGTGTTCGCCTAGGATGCAGGGACGCACCACGGCACAGGCCCCACGGTTTGCCTGCGGAGGCGTTGAGATTTCAGCTGGGGCCGCTTCGACTGGATCAGAAGGTGAGCGTCAAAGTGCGTTCGGTGGAAAGCCTAGCCAGTCACAAGCGTAACCGCAACTGTAGCGTCGCGTCGCAGCCCCGGGTGACTCGCCAAGCGATCGCCTTGCCGAACGCTTAACTCTAGGCAATATTCTGTTGGCTGGACCCGCTGCCTTGACTCGGTTGGTCGCCTCTGTTGTGCCAGGGAATTGGAAAGATTAAGCTGTTTTTCCGTTGACTCCCGATGTTAGGCGTCCCTGACCCAATTCGGGCGTTTCGGTGTTATCCCCTCATGAACAACAATATGCATCGTTCTCATGGCTCGCCAAGTGTTGGCTATCTCATCCTGTCGTTGCTGGGTGTTTTGATGCAACGGTCCGTGCATGCGGAATGGAGGGAGCTTCCTACCGCACCTGTCTATAATCTCAGCTTGCGGACCGATAGCACCCCGGACCTCAGCGATATCGACAGTTACCTGCGCTCCATCACTTCGCAGCATGCCACCGCTCAAGACAAAGCCATTGCCATCTGGCGTTGGTCACAGCGCATGCGAAAGCAGACCTCCAATCCGATCGAAGACGGGCAGCACGTCCTTGACCCCATCGTGCTTTTCAACAACTTTGGACACTGCAACTGCGGCATCATCTCGGGTCTCAACAACACCTTCTGGCTGAACATGGGTTGGCGGGCGCATTACGTTCAACTCGGTGATCACACCGTCTGCGAAACCTCTTGGGACGATGGCAAGAGCTGGCACATGTTTGATGCCTCGATGAGCTTTTATTGTTTCAACGATACCGGTCAGGTCGCCGGCGTTGCAGAAATCGAAAAGAATCCGCACTACTATCTACGCAACTTCGCCCCCGAGGTGGGCACCAATCCGGTGCAGGATATCAACGATCATCAGGGCTGGCGGCAGGCTTCGGACCGCCCTGTACATTACCATCGCACCCTTGCCAACGGTTACGACTCCTTCAAGGCTCCGAACTCCATTTCCGGAGGGGGGCTGCATGCCCAGTGGGGCCAACGCTTCGCCATCAACTTGCGTGAAAATGAGCACTACACCCGCTATTTCGGTCACCTCGCTGAAGTGGACAAAAGTCGTACGTTCCGGCCACTCGAGACGGGCAAGGATCCCGAAGGCCAGCACCGTCATCTTGGTATTCGCGCCAATGGCGTTTGGC
The DNA here is from genome assembly GCF_007752135.1 of Aureliella helgolandensis. Taxonomy (GTDB): domain Bacteria; phylum Planctomycetota; class Planctomycetia; order Pirellulales; family Pirellulaceae; genus Aureliella; species Aureliella helgolandensis. The sequence continues at coordinate 1,025,783 of NZ_CP036298.1, forward strand.
GGTACGCCCCGGATCTGCGCAGCCGTTTTGCGGACCAGCTTGTGTATGACTCGGCGGGAGTGACCTTCGGTGATGCGCGAAGTGGTTTTGCGATCAAGCCAGCGGATGCAAACGCGGCTGGCACCTTGCTCCTGCGTATTCCCGCAAGCAATGTAGTCACCTCCGCGAAACTCTCGCTGGAGGTCAGCCGATTGAGTGTAACCGATGGAGTGTCGGTTTCGGTCTCACGGACTGCCGGTACTAGTTATCAACCGGTGTGGAGCTGTACGGAGAGAGGTAGCGCCATGGCCTTCGAACTCGATCTGCAGCCATTCGTGGCGGGCGTTTCAGAATACTTGGTGAGGGTGCAGATTCAGGGCGCCGGAGCGGGGCTGGAATCCGTCGTCGTCGATACCATCACGCAGATCAACCGGGCTGCTCTACCGCGTCTGTCGCGCGGCGGCAATCGTGTGCAACTGGTCCTGGGGACTCAAGCGGAGACTGTCCAGTTCCTGCCTTCCATCGTCACCGGCAACCACAGCCAGACGGTCCACGAACAGGAGTCGATCGATGTCGAGACGGAGGTCGGTTTCTACAAGCCGATTCTGCGACCGGCGGAAGCCAACACGGCCGCACACGTGACTTGGAAGATCGCCACCCCCACGCCTATCACCGCTATCAACTACGGTGGCACGATCTGCGTCAAGACCGCCAACGACCGCGCGACCCTATTACACTCGTTCGATGGCCAAACCTTTGTCCCTGATTATGAGAAAGCCGACGGCGACGAACCATTTGACTTGATGATCAACCGAGATGTGACGCCAATTCCCGTGGGACAGCGTGAGGCATATCTGCGTTATGAGTTCCAGACGCAACAGTATCCCCGCAGCTATGCCGGACCAGGCATTCAGGCGGCTCGGATGCTTGTGCAGCACGAGCCACGCGTGAAAGGTTTCACTCCCATCGAGGTTACTTACTGTTGGATCGAGCATCGCGAAAGTGGCGATGTTGAGCGCCAGCATACGCAGCGGATCGCCTCTCCTGCCGAGGAGTATTCGATCAATGTTGGCGGCTATCGCGACCCCACCATGCAATGGGTCCGGCTGAATTTGCAGGGCTCGGCTCCAGCCGATGGGAAGGTTACCTACGGGTACTCCGATGGTGTAGATATCGGTTCGGGGGCAGCGGTCAAGCCCGCGCTTTATGAATGGGGCCGCAACATCGCGCTCGGTAAACGCTACACGCTCACCGGTCCGCAACATGCGAAGAACCTCGACGCTGGCGGCGATCTGACCGACGGCATCATCGCTCCTCCCGATGAAGATGTTTCCGAAAGTTACATGCCCACGAACGTCATGTTTGAGCAGGATGCCACCGCAGTAATCACGTTGGATCTGGGCAAGACTCAGAAGGTCGCCGCAGTGCGGATTCATGCGGGGCAGGAAGCCGGGTTCAAACTGGCCTATCCGAAGGTTATCCGCGTGGAGGTTTCAGAGGATGGCCAAAACTTCTCCCAAACAGGCGAGGCCACGCATCACCAAGTCTTCGATCCGCCAGCGAATTTCCAACCCTGGGAACATGATGATTCTCCGCAGTATGCGATGCTGCCAGCGGGCGGCCGACTGGCCTACGCCTATCGAGTCGTCTTGGAACGGCCCCAGGCCGCGAGATTCGTCCGAGTGACCTGTGAAGCACTCAACGGCTGGGGCATCCTGTTGTCGGAAGTGCAAGTGTTCGATCAAGTAGCGGTGCAGCAGGATGTGCCGCCGCACGTGTATCTGCCACCGCTCAAGCAGCTGGCTCAACCATCCCCCCTCGCCGGAAGCAACCCGTGAATTCAGACGCCTCCAAGTCGCCGACGGTTCTAACGCCCGAACCCGCAACGGCGCCGACCCGCCTGGCGTCGCTCGATGCCTACCGCGGCGCGATCATGCTACTGATGGCCAGTGGCGGTCTGGGGCTGGCCGAGATTGCCAAGGAGTTTCCCGATAGCTCCGTTTGGCAGATTCTTGGACACCAAAGCGGTCACGTGCAATGGGCGGGCTGTGCCCTGTGGGACCTCATTCAGCCAGCCTTTATGTTTATGGTGGGCATCTCCCTACCATGGTCACTGGCTAGTCGAAGTGCCCGTGGCCAGAGCTTTCAGCTCATGTTGGCGCATGCCCTGTGGCGGTCGCTACTACTAGTCCTGCTGGCCGTGTTTCTCTCTTCCGCCTGGAGCGAACAAACCAATTGGGTTTTCACCAATGTCTTGGCGCAGATCGGACTGGGGTATCCGCTGCTGTTCCTGCTGGCATTCACCAAATCTCGTACCACCTGGATTGCCGCTTTTTCGATTTTGGCGCTCTACTGGATGGCGTTTGCCCTCCATCCGCTACCGCCGGCTGACTTTGATTGGCAGGCAGTGGGCGTTCCCCCGGACTGGTCTTGGCTCACCGGCTTCGCCGCTCACTGGGAAAAGAATGCCAACTTCGCTTCCAACTTCGATCTGTGGTTCCTTAACCTCTTTCCACGCGACGAACCATTCACCTTTAACCGAGGCGGCTACGCGACGTTAAATTTTATCCCCTCACTAGCCACGATGACCTTTGGCCTGCTCGCGGGGCGGCTGCTACGTAGCGACCTGCCCATGTCCGGCAAACTAATGCGGCTGGTGCTTGCCGGCTTGCTCGGCATTGCCTTGGGGATGGCGCTCGACCTTACCGGCATCTGTCCGATTGTCAAACGCATCTGGACGCCCGCGTGGACGCTCTACAGCACAGGGTTCGTGGCGATCATGCTGGCCGTGATGGTCGCCCTTGTCGATGGATTGTCACTCAAACGCCTCGCCTTCCCGCTGATGATCGTTGGCCTCAACCCTATCACGCTTTACTGTTTGTTTCAGCTGAGTACTTCTTTTATTCGAAAACAGCTTCAGATTCACCTGGGCCAGGATGTTTTCTCAATCTTCGGCGACCTGTGGATTCCCATGATGCAACGAGCCTGCGTCCTGCTGATCCTCTGGTTGATCATCTTGTGGATGTATCGCCGCAAAGTCTTTCTGCGTCTGTGACGGGCGAAGTAAGGGGAACCCTCCGCGGCCGGTGGCCTCCTGCGTCAGCCCGCCCCGGGGGAAGGCTTCGCAGGAAGGACTTGTGCCAGGGGGTATTGTGAGATCGCTTTCTCAATATCGGTGAAGGTAGTCGTATTCGAGCAAGTCGTTCGATCTATGCGCAGCCGTTGAAAACAGGGGAGCAAACCTTTTGTCGGAAGCGCCGAACTCCACTGCTGTTCCGCGCGATCCTAAGTCGTCTCACGAAAGAAGGGCACTGTGTAGGGACCTTCGGGGATGACGGCCACGGCGCCGTCTGGACTGCGGCCAAGACTCTCCTCCACGATGTCTTGAAGCGAATGAGTCACACGGACACCCGTGAGTTGATGGTCCGATTCCCGAAGTCCGCTGGTAACCAAAGTGACGTTGCCAACTTTCATCGGTTTGGTCTGCATCTGCGTCTGCCATTCATCGATGGCCGCGTGAGGCTTAGGCAGAATGCTGCTGACAAAGCGGTCGGGCCCGAGTTCGACGAGTTTTCGTTGAGCGGCGACAAACTCGTCCGATCCCATGCCTTCGGAGCAGGACGAAACGATGATCAGGTCACCTCCTGGTTCCAGGATGTCCATCGCGCAAACCATGCCCTTGACCGTCTGATAGTAGGTCTTGTCCAGTGGATCTCCTGCGGCACTCGTGACGACCGTTGAGAACCGCCGCGAAACAGGGATTTCGCAATATTGGCGAACATAGTCCACGGCTGCCTGGTGGCTTTCGACGATCTCTCCAAAGTTGACGAATGACAGCTTGCGCTGCTCGTCAATGACGGTGTTGATTGCGAGTGCTCCTCCGAGCATCTTCACAATTTCGAGTTGCTCTTCGTGGAGCGGGTTGCCGGCTAGGTTGCAACTGTCGGCCAAGGGATCGGCCATGAAGCGTCCGCTGTGAAACGTTGTAATCGTCTCGGCGTGGGCCAGCCCGGGAGCGATCACTTTGCGGCCTCCTGAATAGCCCGCCATGAAGTGAGGCTCCACCAGTCCGGTCGCAATGCGCAGATCGGCCTCCACAAAACGGCGATCCAGTCGGACGGTGGTTCCACGGGTCGAGGTGGCTCCAAGAAATACATGGTCCGCGTCGTTGCGCGCGTCGTGATTGACGACGCGTACGTTGTCCAGCACCCACGGATCCCCGATCAGCTGCTGTAGTTCCGAGCCGACATTCGGCCGGTGCAGCCCAGTTGCAACGAGAATGGTAATCGCTTCAGCAGGGATGCCGGCTTCGAACAATGTCTCAATGATCGGTCGGAGAAATAGATGATTGGGGACAGGGCGAGTGATGTCGCACACAGCGATGCAGACCGAGCGAGCCGTTTGCGCCAGCGTAGCAAGTGACGCTGCACCGACCGGTGATGTGAGCGCCGCTTGCACCGCCGCCCGTGGATCTTCGATCTGCGGCATCAGGGGCTTGCGGATGACCGTGATATTGGCATTGTCCGGAAGCGTTAGCGATTGCTTGCCGGTGCCATAGAGTAGGTCGATTTGCATGGTATCGAGGACCTTACAAGAGTAGATCGGAGAACAGCCAAAAGACAATCCCCGGCGTCAGTGCGTAGTAGAAGAAGACCACACATGTCTTACGGATGACAGCCCCTTCTTGACCTGTGAGTCCTACAACCGCCGAAGCGGCGACCACGTTGTGTACGCAGATCGTGTTCCCTGCGGCGCCGCCGATTGCCTGCAGTGCGACGATCCAGACGGGGTCCATTCCAATGCGGACGCCGACGTCGAACTGGAATAGTGAGAACATCATATTACTTACCGTGTTGCTTCCCGCGACTGCAGCGCCGAGGCCACCGATCATTGGTGCAAGCGCGGGCCATGCGGAGCCCATCAGCCTCGCAGCGCCTTCCGCAAGGGCGATCGGCATGTCGGGGTATCCGTGGGAGCCACCACCACTATTGATGAAAACCTGTACCATCGCTACCGCAAACAGGAGCGCCGGGCTGGCACGGTACATCGTTCGCGCCGAGCTCACCCACGCCTTGGCGTAGCCGCCGCTGGTGAAGCCGTTGAACGTCTTGAAGTAGGCAAAGGCGATCAGTGAAACGAGTAGGAACACCATGCCCGGCAAGTAGAGCGGCTGCACCGTTTGATAAAGAGAGGTCCCAAAGAATCCACTCTCGGGATTGCCTGCGTCGAACGCGAACGGGACCGTGAAACTCAGTGTGTTTACGGTAAATGCCTTGAGCGCGGGAATCACTCGAGTTGCGACCAGAATCGCCGCCACCATTAGATAGGGCATCCATGCGGAGAACGTCCCTATGGGCCGATCCGATTGCGCGTCGGAATGCGGTATGACCGTTCCCGTCCACGACGCATCCCACTGGTCTTCCGGTGCAAAGTCCCAAATCTTCTCGGCAGAGGGCATGAGAAATCCACGCGACGACGCGAAGACGACGATCGCGAGCCCGATGAGCCCGCCGAGTATGGACGGAAATTCGGGGCCCAGAAAAATGGCAGTAAGCAGGTATGGAATTGTCATCGAAAACGCTGCGAATAGTGCAAATGGCGCCACCGCAAGCCCGTCGCGAAATGATCTACTTGGCCCGAAAAACTTAGTCATTAAGGTGACCATCAGCAGCGGAATGAGTGTGCCGAGCACTGCGTGAATCAATGCCACACGGATCCCTATGAAGTGCAGAAAGTCGCTCCAACCCTCGGCACCCTGAGCGAACCCGAGTTGGGTTGCATACTCGCGGACCACGTCGCCGCCAGCACCCGAGAGTCCGGTGTTAATCCCGATCAATATCGGCGTCCCGGCTGCGCCGAAGGAAACGGGAGTACTTTGAATCACCATACCCGCAAACACGGCTGCGAGAGGAGGGAAACGCAGACCTACCATTAAGGGCACAGCGAGCGCAGCCGGCGTTCCAAAACCCGCTGCACCTTCAATAAATGAGCCGAAGAGCCAGGCAATGATGATCGCTTGGATCCGCCGATCAGGCGATATCGACAAGAAATTTCGCCGGATCTGTGCCATCGCTCCGCATTGTTCGAGAGTGTTCAACAGCAGTACGGCGCCGAACACAATAAAGAGCAACGAGCAAGCGATCACAAAACCTTTGGTACTGGCTGCCGCAACCTGCACCCCAGGCAAGTCCCAAATCGCCAAGGCCAGCACACAGACGGTGATGTAGCATAGCGGCATGGCGCGGCTTGCCGGCCATCGAAACCCGACTAAGAAAACGCCTACGGTCAAGATCGGCGTCAGCGCCAAGATGGCAAGCAATGTAGGGGACATGTGAGGCTAACTTCAATCGTTGAATTAAATTGCTTGGTGGGTACAAGGCGGTCTGCGTAGTGCGCCCTTAGCTTGGCCAAACGGATGCTTATGATATAGAGGCTTCCTCCAGCAAAATGTGGGTTCTCAAGCTAACATTGCGGGAGAGGAAGCCTCGGCGGTGTCAAATCTAACGCTGGAAGCCTTACCGTTGCAAGCGCCGCCGAGCAAATCAGGCAATTTGTTCGCCAGAAGATAAAATAGTTTCAGCAGTTTGCCGCCAAATTGTTTGCGAACTTTGCCGAGTTAGTACAGATGCTGCATCACACCCTTGAGCTGGTTAATGCGTGCACGTATCAATTGCGGCAACTCGGCCAGCCTTGTGGCGGCTGGTTGTTTTCGCAGCTCGCACCCGAAACCAAACAAGTGCTGCGGACCGTCGGAACAATAAGTGTCGCCAAATCGCTCCGCCGATCGGCATTTTCCCGAACGAATCGGCGGAGCGGTTCGCGACTACGTGTCAATAATTGTTCCGACGGTCTCTAGTACCATCAAGCAACTAGGCAAAAACAGTCGTCCTTTGACTGAGAACACGAAACGATTCGATTGCGTCCAGCCGGTGCCGCCGATGAGCCCCGAGAAAAAGAGGTCATGCTCAATAGCGTGCTGTGCTTTTTCTCGTGTTTGACTACTTACCAGGAAGAGGAGGCGTTTGCGGACGCTTGGCAATTGGGTCAAAGAAACGCATGTTGGTGCCGACACGATCGTAGTCACCCAGGTCTTCACGCATTCCCTCGGCCAAATTGAGCAGCCGTGCGACGACATCGGGATGCTGGTCGGCGACGCTTGTCGTTTCTCCGATATCGTTCTCTAAATCGACTAGGAATGGCTGATCGAAGCCGATACGATCGGCGGGCGCGATATGTACGTTCCTGCTGAACGGAGCAGCTCCGACCGGCTCTCGATCACGTGGCAAGTGAAGCTTCCACTTCCCTTGTCTGACCGCTTGAAGGTGAACACGCAGGTAATAGAAGAACGCTTTGTCTTGATCAGCCTTGTCGAACTCACCATGAAATAAGTGACAAATGTCTTCGCCGTCGATCACGCGATCTCTGGGCAACTCAGCTCCGGCGAACGCGGCCAAAGTTGGTAGGATGTCCAACGTGCTGGCCAGCTTGTCACAAGTTGTCCCCGCGGGTACTCGCTCAGGGCCCCACAGGATTGTCGGTACACGCACGCCACCCTCAAACGTCGATACCTTTCCGCTGCGTAGCGGCCCCGCCGAACCACCGTGGTCGCTTGGAAGATGACCATCGGCATGCCCCTTGTTCTTGATCAGCCACGGCCCGTTGTCGCTGGTGAATAAGACGTAGGTATTCTGTTTCAACCCTGCCTTGTTAATCGCGTCGAGAATTCGACCGACGCTATAATCCAGCTCTTCGATCACATCTCCGTAGAGCCCACGTTGGCTTTGGCCTCGAAACTCCTTGGAAGCAGCAAGCCGAGTGTGTGGCATCGAATGCGGTAGATAAACGAAGAACGGCTGATCGCGATTCTGGTTGATAAAATCGATCGCTTCGTCGGTATAGCGCTGCGTGAGCGTTGCCAGCTCCGTTTCCCGCTCGATCAACTGATCGTTCCGATACAGATTCACGATTTTGTCGTTGCTAGTAGGCGTTCCGTAGAAGTAGTCGAATCCTTGCTGATGCGGAAAGAGATCTCTCTGGAAACCCGTCTGTGAGTGACCCGCCAGATCCCACTTGCCAAAACATGCGGTAGCATACCCTTTCCCTTTGAGCAATTCGGCGATCGTGATTTCATCGCGATGTAGGACTGGGTGGATCTTTTTGATGTTGCCTCGCTCGGCTACCCGCATGGGATAGCAACCTGTCATGATCGCTGCTCGAGAAGGACCGCAGATCGGTTGTGCATAGAAGTCCGTGAACTTCAAACCTTCGCTCGCCATCGCATCGAGACGCGGCGTACGAATGTCGGGCGATCCGTAACTGCCGACATCCTGGTAACCTTGATCGTCAGCGAAGATGACGACAAAATTGGGCGGACGTTCGGCGGCTTGAACGAAGGGTGCGATCGATGCCATGACAAGAGCAGCTTTGAGGATTGGTTGCATCTAGTTTGCCTTGCAGGGGGATGGACGTTTATGTCGTATTGTAAAACACTGTCGACGATCAGTACGAAAGCGTTCCGCCTCTTGCGGGCTTCTGCGTTTCAGCTTCCCACCATTCGTTGGGACCTTCTTCGACGATGTCATTCCACGTTTGCAGCAAGATCGCTTTCATTTCCGCAGTTTTGGCAGGCATCTTCGCTGCCAGGTTGTCTTTTTCTTGCCAATCCTTCTGCGCATCGAACAGTTGGAATGCGGACAACGTATCGTTGGCGACCATTTTCCAATTGCCGATCCGCATCGCGACGCGGTCTCCGGGAGGAGAAACATGGGTGCGCCAGAACATTGGAATCTTACGTTCAATCGTATTTCCGGCGAACACCGGAAGCATACTCGCTCCATCGATCGCGCGATCTTTCGGCAAGGGAATGCCGACTATGTCCAGCACTGTCGAAAAAATATCCGTCCCAATCACCGGTGTATCGCTCACGGTTCCCGCTTGGATGTGTCCCGGCCAGCGAGCGAGGAAGGGAACACGGATGCCGCCTTCGTAGTCGTTGCGTTTGTTACCTCGCAAGCCGCCAGTGCTTCCACCGCTGCTCGGAACGGGACCATTGTCCGACGTGAAAATAAGCAGAGTGTTGTCTGCCACACCTTGAGCTTCGAGCGTTTCTATGATCTTTCCTAGGGCAAAATCCAGTTGAGTGATGTTGCCGAAATAAGTGCTGTCCCTTTCACTTTGTCCCGGGTAGAGAGCGGAGAATTTTCTGTCTGTCGCGATTGGCTTATGGGGCTCGTGAAACCAGGCCGAGAGCACAAATGGCTTAGACGCATCGCGCACGTCGGCCAGCCAGTGAATTGCCTCGTCGGCGACCAGTGGGGCGGAGTAGCCCACGGTCTCGCCAACCGCTTCACCATTTCGGATGAAGTTGTTTGGATTCTTATGACTCGGCTCAGCATTGTTTTGCGTCGCCATCCAGTAGTCATAGCCCCCTTGCTGCCCCGGTTGAGGATACTCGGGGTTGCCGAATTGCTGACGGGAAAGAAGATGCCATTTGCCAACGTGACAGGTTTGATAGCCAATCGTCTTCAGCAATTGGGGGTAAGTGATTTCACTGGCTCGCAGATGTGCTTCGTGAATCCCAGAAAGGTGACGGTAGACACCATTGCGATACGGCGTGCGACCGGTGAGGATCGCCGAACGCGATGGCGAGCAAACTCCGCAAGCCGAATAGCCCTGCGTAAATTTCACACCTTCGGCAGCCAGTTTGTCCAAGTTCGGCGATTGGATGATCTCATGACCATAAGTAGCACAGTCGCCCCACCCCATGTCATCGGCGACCACCACAACGATGTTGGGGCGCGAGTCGCGAAGTGTTTCAGCGCGACTTCCGTTGCTTGGAGCCAGCAGGGCCGCCAAGACCCCGGCAAGTTGCAATAGCTTTTGTGGACTCATTATTGTTATACCAATTTGCGAATGGGGGCTTCATGATTCATTGCTTGACGCGCTGTTGGTTGGCCCGCTAGTGCGGTGAGTGTTTCGATTCTTCGTAGTCTGCAAATGCGAAGGCCGCTTTGCTCTTGGTCTGTTTACACCACGGTGGTTCCGGTTGGCTGCTCACATTGGTCATGGTACCAATTCGGATCGTGGTGATGCACAAGACAGTTTCAGCCACCGTAGCCCTGGTCATCAGTCAGGACGGTCGCCATGCTGGAGCGAGAACCCTGCATTCATTTTGAGTGGATGAATTCGGCGATCGCGCCGACGTTATTCGCGATGCTCGCCTACGATGTCAAAAATCGCCCCAAATCTGAGCGAGCAACGCAAACATTCTTGGATCGTGTTGTTTGAGTTCCGCGCGTACAAAAGGATAGAAGTCGTTCACGCCTAAGTATGCCTCTGTTGACTCGGCGAAGTATTCTTTATGGTTATTCATCCCGTAGTGGCGGGCGGTTTGATGATCGTGGGTGAGGACATTATCGTATCCACCCGAATTCTTAGCCGCTTCAAATAGCGTCCGAATCTCTGGAGCCTGCCATCCTAAAACTTGGTCGTGGTACGCGTGCGCGAGTTCATGCATGATCGCATAAGGGTGCTTGCCCCATTGTTTGCGCTCGAGCAAGTGATCGACATTCGGAACATGAACATGCCTTGCCATTGCGGGATTGAATCCGTTGTCCTTCAACCAGTCGCGATTCGGATGATAGACCAAGCCGCGCCCCTGTCCTGCCCATTCGATCCAAATGGGTAGCTTTTGCAGTTCGGCGAGCGTCTCGCCTTTAATAACGTAAGTACAACGCTGAAGATGATTCGCTAACGCATCGAGCGCCCGCTGCCCCTTCTCCGCGTGTTCATCCGTCAACATCATCGGGTCCACCTTGACCGTCCATCCTTCGATTTGGCGAACGGTGGGCTGGTAGAAGGCTGGCGAGCTGTCGTCACCCCGTAGATCCGTGGGGAGCAGTAGCAGTAGAAGGCAAGCAAGTAGAAGCTTCTTTCGAGTACTGCCGACCCTACCTTGCTCAATGATAGTGTTCATCACTCTTTCCCTTTTTAGTAAGAATGTCTTGGAATCGAGCATCGACTTGGGTTTGTTTTTCATCGTGCCCTATAGCTTAACCTCAAATTGATCCCCCAAGCCGCCGGCAGATTAGACAATTCCACAGAGGCTAGCGATTGTGCGATTGGCATGGCAACGCCCCTCGCGGCTCGCAAGATGCTATGACAAGCTACCAAGTGACAGGGACACAGTGTACAAGCGACGGGTGAAGCGACGGGGACACAGCACTCCACTGAGCGATAGCTACAGGGGTAAAGCGATGGGGACACAGCACCCTACCGGACTGCAAGCTACGTGAGCTACGGTTGGAGCGACCAAGGAGCGACGGGGAGCTACAGCGACGGGGACACTGCACTCCACCAAAAGCGACGGGGACACAGCGCTCTACCAAGCTGCAGGAACGGGAGCTACGGAACGGGGACATGGCACTTTGCGGTCGATGCGGTGGCATCGCATACTTTGTTTCCAAAAAACTTTCCTCAAAAGGTGAAAGTAGTTGTAAGGGAGTTCGTTTCTCTCCGTCTGAACTTATATCGGTGCTGGAAAAACGACCGCCGACGCTTGTGGCGTGCTAGCAAAGACTGGTACGCGGGACGGTGAATCTTTTTACAGAGGGGCCACTTTCATGGCTCGCTTAGCTCGCGCAAATCATTTTGCGTCGGAAGAGATTGCGATTGTGCACGTCTTCAATCGGGTCGTCCGACGCTGCTTTTTACTGGGCTACGATCCCGTAACCGGCAAGAACTACGACCATCGCAAATCTTGGATCGAGGAGTTACTCAAGCAGCAAGCCAAGTTTTTTGCAGTGGACATACTCGCGTTTTCAATACTCTCCAACCATCTTCACCAACTCCTTCGCTCGCGGCCCGATGTGGTGGCGACGTGGGACGATACGGAAGTAGCTCGCCGGTGGTTGATGATCTGCCCTCAGCGCAAGGGGCCTGATGGCATGGCGCTGGAACCAAACGAAGCAGAGCTGAATTCGATTCGTACCGACCCCGATAAACTGAAAATGATCCGCTCGCGACTCAGCGATCTTTCGTGGTGGATGCGGCTGCTGTGTCAGAAGATTGCTCAGAAGGCTAATGCTGAAGAAGAGATTCGTGGGAAATTCTGGGAGAGTCGCTTCAAGGCTGTCCGAATTCTTGATGAGCAAGGGTTGCTGGCCTGTGCGGCGTATGTTGATCTCAATCCGATTCGCGCCGATTTGGCTGAGCTGCTTGAAGACAGCGACTACACTTCGGTTCAGCGCCGTATTGCCGCCCTCCAGGAGGAAGCCGCTGACGCTGACAAGCAGCGGTCGGATAGTTTTCTGGCTCCGTTGACAATCGATGAACCGCGCAAAGCCCTGGAGCCCACTCCCAATCCGTGTGGGAAGCGTGCGAGCGATAAGGGGTTTCTGACAATGTCGGTTCAGTCGTATATCGAATTGCTCGACTGGACAGCACGGCAGATCGTTCCCGGCAAACGCGGTAGTACCTCGACGGCGGCCCCGGCGGTCCTCGAACGTTTGCAGTTGGACGCTCCGACATGGTGCGAGCTTGTCCGCGACTTTGGTCGCTTATTCAGTTTAGTGGCGGGGCGTCCTCAAGTGATTGATGCCGCGCGTAGTCGAGGACGGCAAAGTCGATTCAGGGCCCCTCACCGCCTGCGAGAATTGCTCCCCAACTAGGAGCCATTCGGTCGCTCATCGATTTCTTACAGGTTACTCTAGCCTTGCTACAGCCAGCTCGGTCGAACTTCGATTGGGCTCCCGCGATAGTTTGCATCGCCTCTATCTCTTGCTGGCCAGAGTGGCGTGATTGCGACGATGGTTCTCGTTACTACCATCATCGCGAGTTCTGGGGCTCACCTAGATTCCAATTTGACGAATCCACCACTCGTCGTGAACTCAATCCACCATTCCAGTGCTGTGTCCCCGTGTCTTTAAGTAGCATGGACCCCCGGTCCGCGAGAAAGTTGGGGCCGGATAAGCAATCATCCCAGTGCTTGGCTCTTCGTTTCGAGGGCATCTGGACCGAACCGTGACTGGTAATTGCCCCGCAACGGCGAACTGGCTGAGGACAATCACCGAACACAACCAGTCAAGGCTTCCATTCAAGTTCCGCTGCATTCGCTGGGCGTGTCGATTAAGAGCATTTCTCGTTCAAACACCGCGGTCGCACGTGAAAATTGAACCACCATCCAAGTGCAGTGTCCCCGCTCCTTCCGCTCCTTGGGGGTAGCGGATTGAGCGACAGGCTTCTTTGTTGGATGGTTATTGGCGACTAAAGAAGGGGGTGGGCGGCGAGTGCACGGCAATATATAAAGTTCCTACGCTTCATCGGCAAAATGTGCCATGGAAATTATTCGTTGCCGAACATCGTTCCAACTCGCTTTGCGATAGGACGCTAAGGAAACGCCTGAGTTTCGCCAGGCAATATTGTTGATCATTCCTGCTATCTGAGACGATCCATGGACGCTCGCGAATCATTTCGCCAACTCTCCCATTCGCTCAATGCTTCAGTGCTCGGTCAGCCTGAAGTTGTCGAGCGGCTGCTGATCGCCTTGTTGGCGAACGGCCACGTCTTGATGGAAGGATTGCCGGGTACGGCAAAGACTCGCTCGATCAAGACATTGTCCAGCTTGGTAGACAGTCAGTTCAGTCGGATTCAGTTTACGCCGGATCTGCTACCGTCGGACGTGACTGGTGCTGAGATCTACCGTGAACAAAGCGGGACTTTTGATTTCCAGCCAGGTCCCATCTTTGGCAACCTGGTCTTGGCCGACGAAATCAACCGCGCCCCGGCGAAGGTTCAAGCCGCTTTGCTCGAAGCCATGGAAGAACGGCAGGTTACCGTTGCCTCTGAGACTCATCCGCTACCGGGTTTGTTTCTAGTATTGGCGACGCAGAATCCTATCGAGCAGGAAGGCACTTACCCGCTTCCGGAAGCGCAAATGGATCGCTTCCTGCTTTACGTGCGAGTCGATTACCCGGCTGGCGACAACGAGCTGGCTATTCTGCGATTGGTTCGCAGTGAAAAATCTGGCAGCGAGGGACAAGCACCCGCGAAAATCTCGCAAGAGGTGATCTTCGCCGCGCGACAGGAGGTCAACGCTATCCATGTGGCAGAGGGTGCGGAGAAATACATCGTTGATCTGGTTCTCGCTACCCGTCAACCGGAACGCTTTGAGGGAAATCTCTCGAAGTGGATTCGCATTGGGGCGAGTCCCCGTGGTACGATCGCCCTGGATGCGGCCGCTCGGGCCCATGCCTGGTTGCACGGACAAGATTTTGTATCGCCCGATAATATTCGTGCCGTGGCTCCAGCTTGTCTCGCGCATCGCGTGCACTTGACCTACGAAGCCGAAGCCGCAGGCGTCACGCGAACTGATGTAATCAATACGCTACTCCAGTCTGTAGTACCTACGTAAGTTGGATATGGAAGACCGAGTCCAAGTCAGTTTGCAAGAAATGCTGCTCCTCAAAGCAGAGGCGCGAGGGTTCTCGCTACAACCTCGGCAGCCGGTCGCTTCCCTGTTGTCCGGGCGACATGCATCACGTCTGCGCGGGCGAGGTTTAGCGTTCGAGGAGCTTCGACAGTACCACCAAGGCGACGATGTCCGCACCATCGACTGGAAGGCTACTGCACGCTTGCGTTTGCCCCAGGTGCGCGTCTATAGCGAGGAGCGCGAACGTCCCGTTCTGTTTGTGGTCGATCAACGCGGCCCCATGTGGTTTGGTAGTCAGCGTGCGATGAAGTCGGTCGCTGCGGCGGAGCTGGTTGCCATTGGTGCCTGGCGGGCCCTGGCTTCCGGTGATCGAGTTGGCGGAATTGTCTTCAATGAGCAGGAGGTCGTGCAGGTCCGGCCTCATCGTAGCCAAACCCGCCTATTGCAGCTGTTTCATGAAGTAGTTCGCTTCAACGTACGTTTGGCAACTGGCGATTTCCTTTCCGGCGAGCACTCGCTGAATGATGCTTTGAAAATGGCTTCGAGCGTGGCCAACCATAGTCACCTGGTGGTAATCGTCAGCGACCTCGATGGAGCCGATGAACTGACCCAGCGGCTGGCGACTCAAATCGCCGCGCACAACGATGTGTTGGTGGTTGCGGTGTACGATCCGCTAGGAGCGTCTTTAATCGGTTCGCCAGGAATGGTCGCTGCCGATCGGGGGCGGACGTGGAGCATTCCGCATGGTGCTCAGTTTGCTGCTTCGTTTCGCGACGCCTTTCAGCAACGCTTAGATGAATGGAAGCAATTGTTCCACAACCTACGCGTGCCGATCCTACCAATCACGACTGCGGAACCCGTCGCGGACCAAATTCGTTTCCTGCTCGGAGATCGCCCTGCAAAGTCATGAACGACGACCTCACAAGCCTCGATCTCTTGCACGACATCGTCGTCCCGCCTACCGTCTCCTGGTGGCCGCTGACGCCTGGTTGGTACGTTCTTTTGAGCGTCTTTGCAGTTGGGGCCACCTACGCGTTTTACCGGAGTTGGAAACAATGGCATGCCAATGCATACCGCCGAGTCGCTCTCCAGGAGCTTGCCTCGGCGGACAGTGTCGCTGCCATCTCTGAACTACTCCGACGCACCGCTTTGAAAGTTGCACCGCGTGCGGAAGTCGCCTATCAAACCGGCTACCATTGGCCCGATTGGATGGCCGCCAGGGCAGCAGAGCCCATGTCGGCGTCGTGTCGACAGCAATTGGCCGATGGGGGATACTCTTCCGCCAATAACACTTCGGAGCTGGGCGAACTCAAAGCGTATGCGGCGCGCTGGATTCAATTCCACCGCATCCCGACGGGCGTGGACCGAGCCAGGAAGGAGCCTTAGCGATTGCCATGTTTGTCTTTGCCTACCCTTGGCTACTGTTAACGCTGCCGCTACCGTGGCTGCTTCGCTGGATCTTGCCAGCTCGGCCAAACGCCCCAATTGCTGTGCGCGTTCCCTTTGGCGAGCGTTTGGACGCGCTGTTGAACCGTGGCGCGGTGGGGGAAACTTCCCGACTATGGTCCCGTTCGTTTTTTGTTTCACTGTTGGTCTGGGGACTGTTGGTGTCGGCATTGGCTCGGCCGCAGTGGATTGAGCCTCCGATCACCAAGGAGATTCCGACGCGAGATCTGTTGCTTCTTGTTGACCTGTCGGGCTCGATGGATCAAAGGGATTTCGTCAACGCGCAGGGCGAGGCTGTAGATCGACTGACGGCAGTGCAGGAGGTCTTGGGCGCCTTCCTACGCCGCCGAAAGGGAGATCGTGTGGGCCTTGTGGTCTTCGGCGATGCCCCTTACTTGCAGGCACCATTCTCGACCGACCTTAACCTCTCTCAGAGATTGCTTGACGAGTGTCAGGTGGGAATGGCTGGGCCGCGGACAGCCCTGGGGGATGCGATCGGGCTGGGAGTGAACTTGTTCGACAACAGCAATGCCCCGGCGAAGACGATGATTGCGTTGACCGATGGCAATGATACGAAGAGCCGAGTGCCTCCCGTTGATGCCGCACGAGTCGCCGCACAGCGAGATATCAAGGTCTATACGGTTGCCATTGGCGATTCCCAAACAGTGGGCGAAGCCAAGCTGGATGAACAGGTGCTCCGTGATGTCGCCAACGCGACTGGAGGGACTTACTATTTCGCGGCAGATCGCGAATCACTGGATGGAATCTATGAGGAACTCGATCGGCTCGAGTCGCACGAAGTCGAGACGGTCAGCCATCGCCCCCGACGCGATTGTTTCGCTGCGTTCTTGATAGCAGCTCTTAGCGTTTCCATGCTCGAAAAACTTTGGGTGAGCCTCAAGGATAGACGGTCTCGTGCAACGATTCAGACGGCGAGTCGCGTGCATGTGAATCCAAACACTGGGAAGTTAGAGGTGCTCTCATGATGGAAGACCTCACTAACTTTCACTTTATTCGCCCTGGCTGGTTGTGGCTGCTGCCGTTTGCCATTGGATTGTGGTGGTTATGGCTGCGAAGTACGGAGCCCCTTCGCGGTTGGCGCTTTCAGATTGCTCCCAAACTGCTGCAAGCCCTGACGGTAGGCACACACTCGGCGCATTGGGCAAGGGCTCGGTGGGTGCTCATTGGGTGGTCGTTGGCAATTGTGGCGATCGCCGGTCCTGCATGGCGACTTGAACCCAGTCCTTTTGCCGAGGAGTCGCCGCCGCTGATGATTTTGTTGAAGGCGGACAAAAGCATGGAGCCTACCGATCAGCAACCAACTAGTCTCGAACGTGCCAAGCTGAAAATTGCCGACTTGGCTGAAGCTCGCAAGGGGCAGCCACTGGGCCTAATTGTCTATGCTGGATCGGCGCACCTAGTGCTGCCGCCAACCCAAGATACCGGTGTAATTGCCCAAATGGCAGCCGATATCTCCTCGGATATTATGCCAGCCGCAGGGGACCGTCTCGATCTGGCAATCGAAGAATCTGCTAGGATCATGGCGTCGGAAGGTGTCTCAGGTTCTCTACTTGTTATTGCCGATTCCGTCGACGGTGATGCCGCACAATTAGTCGCCGCCGGCAAGGCACTTGACGGAAGTCAGCTTCAGTTCCTAGCCGTCACTGACAGCGACCCGAGTAAGCTGCAGTCGATCCAGACTGCTTCCAGCGAGCTGCGAGGAACAGTCAATGAATTGTCAATCGACGATGGGGACATCGCCACCATCGTTCGCAAAGCAGGAAGGATATCGTCGGCAAGCCTGGCTGGAGAAGAAACCCGCTGGAACGATGCGGGCTACTGGCTGATACCACTGCTTGTCTTGCTGATGGCATTCTCGTTTCGCCGGGAATCGGCTCAGAGATTGGGAGATGCTTCATGAGAATTGCATTTTTACTGCTTGGAGTCACCTGGTCTGGATTGTGGCTTACCGCTGATCAAGCGGGCCAACGCTATTTTCAACAGAAGAAATATTCGGAAGCCGCCCAGTCCTTTTTGGATCCAGAATGGCAGGGGACGGCATGGTACCGTGCTGGCGAGTTCGAGAAAGCGGTCCAGGCGTTTTCTCGGGTCCCATCGGCTGAGGGTAAGTTCAACGAGGGGAATGCTTGGCTAATGCTGGGCAAGTACGATACGGCTATCGCCAGCTACGATCAGGCCCTTAAGAGACGCGCCAGCTGGAAGGAGGCAGAAGAGAATCGCCGGTTGGCCGAAGCTCGCAATGCGCTACAAAAGCAAGAGGGGGGAGACCTGGGAGATCAGCGACTGGGCGCGGATAAGATCGTTTTTGACAAACGCAAGAAGGGAGGGCAAGAAACTCAAGTCGACGGCCAACGTGCATCTTCGGACGCCCTAGTTCAATCGATATGGCTAAGGCAAGTTCACACTCAGCCAGCCGACTTTCTAAAAGCGAAGTTCTCGTATCAGCACGCACAGAGCCAAAGAGGGCAAACTCCATGATTTCTGTGCGGATGTTCGTATTGTTCTGGCTTTCCGGTATCGCCTCTGCCGTGTTTGGGGCTGATGTGGAGTTGGTGAAACTCCGTCCGCCTGACGCTGAGAAAACCCACTGGGTAGGCCAACGCATCGCACTGTTCGTGGAGCTGCGTGCCAAGGGATCCTTCGAAGGGACCAGCAGTTTTTCGCTGCCTCAGATTCCTCAAACCGTGTTCCTCAAAATTGGTAATCCGACCGTTACTTCGGAAGAACACGACGGCGATTCATGGTTTGTGCAGACGCACGAGTTTGCTCTGTTCACTCAAGCAGCTGGGACACTGGCGATTCCGGAGTTTTCGGTTCGGTTTAGCAATCATGATGGCTTTACCGGACCCGTGACCGACCACGACAGGAAAGTGCCTGCTGCGAAGTTCGAAGTCCAATCCCCTCCAAACCGAGATTCGTATGGATTCTTGGTTACAACCGACAGCATCGAGATCTCCGAGGCTTGGAATCCAGAGCCTGGGAAGGTAAAGCCTGGGGATATTGTCGTGCGGACGATTACGCAATCTGCCAGTCAAATGACGGGCATGGCTCTAGAACCACCCGCGAACCAGGCTCCTAGTGGCGTACAGATTTATCCGAGTGACCCAATCGTGCTTGACAAGACCGACCGAGGCGATTTCACCGGAGAACGTACCGACAAAATCACCTACCGATTCCAGCGTTCCGGAACGATGACCATTCCTGAAGCGACGTACACATGGTGGGATCCTGACAAGCAAGCGTATGGGACACAGACCCTGCCAGCCGTTGTATTCAATGTGGCGGCTATTGCGCAATCGTCTCCCCCCGGACCGCCGGCCGCATATCAAGGAATGTGGCGAATGGGGCTAGTACTCGGTCTTGCCGTGATACTGCTGATCGCCTGGAAGTGGCGAATTGTCTGGGAGTGGATCAACCGTTGCTGGCAAGTCTTCCAGCCACCCGATCGCGTTGCCGCGCGGCTGCTTCTACGGGCTTGCCGCACGAATGATGCCCAGCAAGCCGAGGTAGCCTGGGCTCAGTGGCAGGCAACTCAATCGCAGAATTCAACTTCCGCTGACGAGCTTTACGCAGCCGTGGAAGACTTGCACCGATCGAAGTATGCCGCAGCGCCACCTGAATTGTGGAACGGAAAGGCTTTGTCGCTAGCCTTTCAACACGAACTGCGGCGGATCAAGACACGCCACGTTAAGCGAGTGTCTGTGCTGCCAAAATTGAATCCACAGGATTAGCTTTGGGACAGTGCTGTGAGCTGGTCGCTGTGAAATCCTCTCTCTGAATTCGTCTCAGAGAGTCGCTCGCTACCCACCAAAATAGTATTGAGGTTGTTGGGAGCGAACCACATCTGCTCAACAAGGCGAAGCCCCCTTCCCTGCCCTAGCTGCGGGGTGAGGGGAGAGCGTTTCTCAACGTCGTGCTGGCATTCACTCTCTGCGCCTCGCCACGCTAGATTGACATGGCACACCTTAGGGTAACGCAACCGAATCGGATTAAACCGAGTGTGCTGTGAACCTTCCCCAAATGGGCTCACTGCTTAATTGCACGCTGTAATTCGGAGTACCAATTAGTCGAGTTCTCCTTGCGATTTAGCTCCGTGGGGATGGCATAGAGTTGTGTGCTGGTATTGGCAAACAACCATTTTCCGTCGCCACTAAACTCGGCAAACGTCGTCTCTTGATTCAAGTCCTCTGTTCCGCCTTCCAACTGGACCAATTGCTGGTCATCATTGACAAGATGCGATAGTACGAATTCTCCTCCTCGCGCAGCGACCAAGTGCGAGACTGGATTGATCGTGGCCGCCAGCGGGTATGCGTCCGTCTCTACAAACCGTACCACTTGAGAAAAGTCGTTGGCTGCGAACACCGGAATCCCGTAACCAGAACCCGCACTGCGATCGAGCGGTCTCCAGCCGCCGCCGCCTACTACGGCCACCACAGCCCCATCAGGAGAGACCACTACGCGGCGGCCGTTGGAGGCAGCGCAGATTCGCGCTTGGGCGAGGACCAGATGTTTGTCGCAGATCTTCAAGCGAAACAGACTCGTCTGCATATCACCGGACTGATTGTCATCAATTTGGAAGAAAACGGGGCGACCGTTGAACAGAAAGTGTCCGGTTTCAGTATTCACCTGTATTTCAGGCGTTCGGATGGCGTAAACATTCTCCTGCTTGGGATCCGCCGCCAGACTTGTCGCCTCGAAAGGCGAAATTTCGATGCTACCATCGTCGAGATCGAGAATTCGGATCTTTCCCGAATTCGCAAAGTAGGCGACACGTTGCTGAGGAGCCACCGCAAGTGAAGTTGGTGCTGGTTGATTAAGCCGCCAAGTCGACTCCTCCTTGCCGGTCCGTGTGTTCAGTACCGAGATTCGATCTGGACTCGTCAGCGCCACGAACAGCTTTCCTCCTACGTAGCAAGCTGCACGCGGGCGTCCCTGTGTCTTGATTGTGCGCAGCTTCATCCCCTTGGAGTAATCGAGTATTTGCACAAACTTTTCGTCCTTGGGCAGGATAAGCATCGCGTGCTGCTCTACCAGGTCGACCATTCCGCCCAGTGGCCCCTCGATGCCCTCCACAATTTGAGGCTCTCCATGCTCGACCGATTCGCGGTAAGGAATCTCAATAGGCTGCGTTGGCGAAAACAAAATCGTTGCCACCTCCGATTCTGCGTTTCGGGAAAAGCTCTCCACCATGCCCTCCTCCACGGTCTGTGGATCAATTTGATGTCCGGCGGTAGCGCACAGAGCGGCTGACGAAAATTGCTTTTGCTGCGCCAATGTGATGGCCAGGTTGCGGTAGACCTTGGCAGCTGTGCCAAACTCATCTGCAGGGTCAAGCGTAAGTGCCCGGCTCAACCAAATGGCGGATTCGCTTAACTTGCCGGACTGGCCTGAGGACACTCCAGCATTGAAGCAACCTTCAACGGGCATTTGCGTCCGCCCGGGGGCCGCCGACTGATAGAGTTTCTCGTAACTCTCCAAGGATTTGCCCATATCTCCCATTTCTTGATAGGCGAGCCCCTGCCAGTACATTGCCATTTGGAATGACGGGTCAACGCTCAACGCTCTGTCGATATACTGCAAACCCTGTGCTGCATCAGTGGATTGAACCAACTCGATTCCTCGGTTCAAAAGTTGAGCCGCTTCTCTGGATTGAGTCCCATACTGCGCAGCCAGATCCTGGGCACGCACGGCCAACGGACAAAGGATCAAATACAGACCAATTAGGCTGATGCAAGTTCTTGACATAGGTTGCCTCGTTCGTTCACTGGGGAGGACTGCTTACGGGGTGGAGATTTTACATCGCCAATTTTCGCGTCACAAAAATTGCGATTGGATAGGATTAGGATGATGTGTGCTCAATCGGTCCCCAATTCTAGGGCAATTCGTACACCATGAGTTCGTCGAGCTTACGCTCGTTAGGCTGGTCTGGTACGCAGAGGCTTTGAGCAGGTTACCTGCATCGACGTTGTGCACCGTTCGTCTCCTCAGCGACGAGCTTTCTTGGCCTACAGGACACGCGGGCCGTCGAAAAACCACTTCGATTCCTGACCTACAGCCCAGATGTTTGCAAGTTACCAAGGGTGTCCGAGACGCACGAGCGGTGCCACTCTACGCTAGTTAATCGGCATCCGCTTGCTAACGCCCGGATAGCCAAGACTTTTCAACGCTCTGCGATCGGTCGGTTGCCTCGCCCGAAAGCGGCTCACGAGTTAGAAAGGACTTTCAATATATCAAGTGGACCACGCTGAAGGACTGCTTCTCGGGCCGATTTTGCAGCAATTGCTGCCCCAGCACGAACCGCATTTTCTGGGCACCAAGTTCGGGGACTCATTGAATGTGAGGACGGTGCAGTGGTGGTCGACGCATGACATTCGTTGCACAGCATTGCTGAAGCGGTCTCGCTCATACCTCGATGTTTTGGGCCCCACGCCGCCTGCGAAACCTGCTCCCCAACTAGAAACCAGCTGGACTTTCGAAGGTTTCTTGCTGTCAACTCAGGCTTTGCTACAGCCAGCTCGGTCGAACATCGATCGTGATCTCGTGACAGTTCGCGTTGTCTCTATTGCTTGCTTGCCAGCGTAGCATGATTGCGCCGCCGCTCCTTGTTACTACCATCATCGCGACCTCAGAGACTCACATAGGTTCCAATTTGACGAATCCACCACGCGTCGTGATCTCACCCCACCATCCAAGTGCTGTGTCCCCGTACCTTTAGGTAGCATGGACCCCCGGTCCGTGAGAAAGTCGGGGCCGGACAAGCAATCGACCAGGTGCTGTGTCCCCGTAACCCATGTCCCCTCCCCCCCATCCAAGTGCTGTGTCCCCGTGCCTCTAGGTAGCATGGACCCCCGGTCCGTGAGAACATTGGGGCCGGACAAGCAATCAACCAAGTGCTGTGTCCCCGTAACCCATGTCCCCTCCTCCCCCATCCCAGTGCTGTGTCCCCGTGTCTTTAAGTAGCATGGACCCCCGGTCCGTCAGAATATCGGGGCCGGATAAGCAATCAACCAAGTGCTGTGTACCCGTTTCTCCAGTGTACCCGTTTCTCCATCACATGATTCGCCCGTGCGTTTACGAAGGGGGCTTCTCCTGCTAGGCGTGTGGCCGGACTGGTGAAGGTAGACCAACGCCGCCGCCGTGGCGCTGCCGTGTATTGGGCATTTCAATCCGCAATGAGCTGCCAGGCGCCTTTGTGCTCGGTTTATGCGGTGAAAAAACGTATTGACCATGCGCTTATTCTCATGGACGCCAACACGCGTGGCTGTCAATCTGTTCAACAGTTAAATCTTGCTAGAACTAGTCCCGGTTATGAAGTGGAGCGTTCAATGCGAATTCCCATGAGACAGGCGTTTACGCTTGTGGAGCTGTTGGTGGTAATTGCGATCATCGGCATTCTGGTCGGCCTACTGTTGCCTGCGGTTCAGGCAGCTCGCGAGGCAGCGAGGCGAATGCAGTGCAGCAACAATCAAAAGCAAATTCAGCTTGCAATGCTGAACTATGAGTCGGTATATCAGCGTTTCCCCGCCTTGGCAGATGATGGAAATCCTGGCATGGGGCGGGATCCAGTGAACCCGCGGTACTCATGGACTCTATCGATTTTGCCCTTCATTGAGCAAAAGCCGCTCTTCGAGCAGATGATGTCCAAGGCACGCCCTTCCGGAAACGGCCTTCCGTCCCCGTGGGCCAACCGGCCAGAGGACTACGCGGACGATGTGGATCGAGCGTGGGGCATTGAATACTGGCAAACTGACATCTCTAGCCTCATCTGCCCATCTGCTCCTCCTACAAGCAATACTCGGCACGCCAACTCTAGATTGAATTACAAAGTTTGCACCGGTGATGATATGGCTCAAAATCACTGGCTCACCAACTCCCGGCAAAATAAAGGGATTTTCCAGATCGGCCGCTACCTTACGCTGGGGTCGATTACTGATGGACTGTCGAATACGATTTCGATTAGCGAAACCGTTTCCGGCGGAGATGATCGCGCCGTGCCTGGTGGGGTGGCCTTTGATATCCGTGCTTTTGCTCCTAGCGACTGCCTTGCCCGGATTGGCCCCGACCGCCGCCTGACAGGCAGCGTTGCACCGCCGGAGTTTGGTCCAGGTACGCGCGCTTGGCACGGTTACGTGTGGTACGCGAGTTTCAACACGTGTCTCCCGCCTAATGGTCCCTCTTGTTCATGGGGAGGGTGGGACAACTATGAGACGTTTATGCCTCCTTCCAGCTTTCACACCGGCGGGGTTACTGTCGCAATGGCTGATGGGTCTGTTCACTTTGTCTCCAACAGTATCGACACAGGCGACCAAACTATTCCTGACCCTGATTTCGGCGATGGTCCATCGCCCTATGGGATTTGGGGCGCCCTTGGTAGCAAAGCGGGAGGCGAATCAGCCTCGATCAGTCAGTGAGAATTTCGTAGCCATTTCTTGACTTTGGGGAGCGTTCGCTTCCGGAGTGCGTTGTCTTGCGCTGTTCAACAATCATTGAGGTTGTGATGATTCATAGGTTTATCTTGTTGCTATTGTTGACTGCCAGTTCGGCTGGCTGTGGAGCGTCCCTGGGGCGAGTGTCTGGCTTAGTCACCGTAAACGGCGAGCCGAAGGAGAACCTGGTGGTTTCCTTCACGCCCACAGGAGGTGGCGTCAGTGCGTCTGCGGTCACCGGCAAGGATGGCTCGTATCTGGTAACGTCAACGTTAGGGAGTGGTATCCCGCCAGGAAACTACAGCGTGAAAATCAGTACACTGAAGAGTGCCCTGAACGATGATGCGTCCTACACGCAAGAGACGCAAGAGACGCAAGCGACGGACTCGTACGCGCAGCGGGCAGAATCGGCAATGGAGGGGCAGCAGAAGCAGTACGGTGACGGACTCAAGGCTTATAGAGGAGCAAAGGATCCGATCCCTGCGAAATACAACTCCGACTCCACGCTGCTGGAAGAGATTGAGGCTGGCTCACAAACCATTGACTTCAATTTAGAAATCTAGAAGTATGGATGGTGGGCTGGATTACAAGTCCTAGAGCGCTGCAATACCTTATTGGGGCGCCCCCTCGCTTCAGCAGCCACACCCCTCAACGTCGGAACTCGTACTATGTATCGCTGGTCTCTAGCAATTCTTGCGATGAGCGGAATCGCGATTGCATGTGCGATTTCTTGGCATCAAGGAAGATCTGCCAATAGTGTGGACGGCAGTCTAGCTAGTCCGCAGCATGATACATCGGAGCAACGCACTGAACGAGCAGCGCCCACAGCCATGGGGGAGCGTGAGGGGCTTACTGAACCAACGATTCGGATACCCCAGTTTTCTGCTCCTGGCAATGCCGAGCAATTTCACATCGAAGCTGAGACGGTTGTACTCCTCCTCCTGAAAACCGTCGGTCGAAAGCATGAAGCGATTCACGTCGCGGCCTTGCTTGAAGCGCAGCTTCACAACACCGAGAAGGCCGAATCACTCTGGAGGGAGTGTATTGACTTGGCCCCAGATACGGAACGCTACTACGTCAATTTAGCAGCGGTGCTCAGCGAGCAAGGAGATTCGCGTTCTGCAGTGGAAATATTGAAGCTCGCAAACCAGAGAGGCCTAAGATCGGTCGACCTTGTTCATCATCTCTGCGTCAGCTATATCGATTCCGGCGAGCTAAAGCAGGCAACTGTCGAATGTGAGAAGGGACTGGAAGAGTTTGGCAAGAGTCCTGCGCTACTGCTCGTTTACGGCAGTGCGCTCTTGGAGAATGGACAGGCTGATCGCGCAGAGCAAATTCTGAAGGAAGCAATTCGAATGGGTGCCGGAGCCCAGCTGGCAAATTCGTACCTCATGAGAGCGCTGTTACTGCAAGGAAAACGCGAGGAGGCGTCGGTCGTGAAGGATCTCCTACGTGAATCGGCGGAGCAAGAAGAACATAGTGCAGATTCTCGATACGCTGCACTCTCAGATGCGGAAGGGCGTAGAATTCTGTTATCTGTCTTGGCAGGCGCCGGGCACGTTTATCAACTATACCGCAATTACGAATTCGCGGAGTTAGTGTTGCTTCGTGCGATCTCAGTGGATCCCGGTCACGCCGTTGCCCTAGAACAGCTGGCGACTATGTTTGGACAACTCGAGCAATATGCAAACGAACTGACTGTTCGCGAACATCAGCTACAACTCCGACCGTTTGACCTTCTTGGGCACCTGAAGTTGGCAAAAGCCGCTGCACTTAATGGCAACCCCCAACGTGCAGAGGCCGCAATCAAGCTTGCCATTTCACGCTCGCCTACCTCTTCTACGGGTTTTGTGGCAATGGCCGAATTCTTGCTAGAACAGAACGAGGCAAAGAAGGCAGAATGGTACGCAACACGGGCGTTTGGAATGCGACCATCTGACGAATTGGCAGCCGCACTGCTGCGCAAAACTCTTCGACTTCAAGGCAAAGAGACTGAGGCACAGGAAGTCCATATTATTCAAGACTAATAGAAGTGAACCGCGCCACAATGACACTATCGAATCGTACCTTTGCAAACGTCCGTGTTTGGTTGCATGCGTTCCTCCCGTTCGCTTGTTGCGTAACTCCTGGGCGACCTGCGATGGCACAAAGCGAAACGATCGAATTCGTTAATGTGGTGGAACAAAGTGGGATCTGCTTCGAACATTCGCATGGAGGGGCTGGGAGGGGATTCATCGTTGAAGGAATGTCTGCAGGAATTGCAACTCTGGACTACAATCGCGATGGCCTGACGGATATCTATTTCCTCAATGGAGCTCCGCTGGAAGGGACTGAGAAACCCGAGAGCTCTCCCACAAACCGTCTCTACGAAAATCTTGGTGGAATGAAATTTAGAGACGTAACTCAACAAGCGGGAGTCGGAGACATCGGCTACTCACTAGGCGTGGGAATCGCTGATTACGATGGCAATGGCTACGAAGACATCTATGTGAACAACTTCGGACCAAATGTATTTTACCGAAATCGCGGGGACAATACCTTTGAGGAGGCTTCAGTCGCAACGGGCACTGTCAACGGGAACAAGGTTGGTGCAGGCGTCGGTTTTGCTGACTTTGATGGAGACGGCGATCTCGACCTCTACGTTGCGAATTATGTCGACTTCAGCTACGAAAATCATGTTCCGATCACTATCAAAGGCATGCACTTCCAGGCCGGTCCTCAGTACTACAAATCGGTCCCTGACACTCTGTTTCGCAACGAGGGGAATGGGCAGTTCTCTGATATTAGTGAAGCTTCCGGTATTTCCGCATTAGCCAACGCTGGCATGGGCTTGGTTTGTTTCGACGCGGATTCCGATGGTGATTGCGACGTATATGTGTGTAATGACGGTGAAGCAAATCATTTGTGGCTGAATAACGGCCAAGCCCACTTCCAGGAAGACGCCTTGCTGTCTGGAGTTGGTTTCTCTGCAGATGGAAAAGCGAACGCGAGCATGGGAGTCGACGTGGGAGACTACGATTCCGACGGCCTCCTCGACTTATTTGTGACCGCTTATCAAGCTGAAATGCCGCAACTCTATCGCAATATGGATGGCCTCTTCAGTGACGTTACCTCTCAAGCCTCCATCCCACGTTTGCTATACCCACACGTGCACTGGGGGACCGCGTTTGTGGATATCGACAATGATTCAGACAGCGATTTGTTTGTAGCGTGCGGCCATTTCGATCGAATCGAACAAATCGATGATCGAACTTCCCAGAAAACGGCAAACGTGCTGCTTCAGAATACGAAAGGCATCTTTCAAGATATTTCGCAGAAATCTGGACCGGCATTGGCGGAGTTAGAGAGTACGCGAGCAATTGCTTTTGAGGATTTTGACAATGATGGGGATCTGGACGCTGTTCTCGTGAACTCGGGGACGACGCCTTCGCTACTTCGAAACGACTCAAAGAATAGGAACAGGTGGATACAAATTGACCTGAAGCAAGAGGGGGCCAACGGGGGAGCCATTGGTGCAGTCGTGCGAGTGACGGGATCCGAGTTGTTGCGCCCGGTGGTAAGCGGCCGGGGCTACCAAAGCCACTTTGGGTCAAGGTTGCACTTTGGCCTTGGCGAGTTTCAAGGTGAAACCATTGAAATTGAAGTGACTTGGCCGGATGGTGCTGTAACAAAGCATGAGCTGCCCATCGATAAGATTTCGACGGTGCCCAGATAGGATGCCCGATGGCGGTGGAAGACGGTGTGGTGGAAGACGGTGGTGGAAGTGAACGCCGCTTCGCCAAGTTGCAACATCGACTACGACGCGGTAGTGAGCATCCTGATCGGAACGAGAACGAGCGTCTGGCTGCTGTTGCTGGCCACCCTGCAGCAGCGCTGAGGTGCCCTGTAGCAGCTTCTTAAGAGAACGACGATTTGGATCCCTCGATCATGACTGAGCAATGCGCTGTACACAGTGTGAGCCCTGTGACTTGACGCATTGCACCGGTTCCTCAATCGGTCTTTGTCCAGAATTCGGTAGAGGCGTCTGCCCATACGGTGCCCTAGATTACGCGAGTTATGCAACACAGCCAACTGGCAGGAATGAATCTCCTGCGTTGAGTTCGGTTGTGGATCGATGGCGGTAGAATCAAGCTGGTAATCTCCTTGAGTGATAACTTGCCGCCGAAACAACGTGGTCCTGAGGGGCAACCCGCGGACGGGATGCCCAAAATGTCAAAAAGCAGTAGGCGAGACAGGCCACGTCATTTGCTCATTAAGTACTTGAGTAATTCAAGTTGTTGTTGGTCGTTCAAAGTGCCCAGTAGACCTTGCGGCATGAACGACGTCTTGGAAATCACGATCTCCTCGATGTCATCCCGCGCGATCGTCTGAGTTGCGTTCGCCGTGCGGACAGTCACCGCAGAATCTGTTTCCTTAATAATGACTCCGGTCACGATAAGTCCATCGATGGTGAGAATCTGGCGCGCCTGGAAATCCTTCCCGATAACCGCATTCGGATCGAGAATGTTCTCAACGATATAGTGGATCCCTTTAGAGCCGGACCCCTCGAGTTTCGGGCCGATTCTCTGTGAGAGATCTGATTTGACATGGCAACTTGCGCAGAGTGTTTTGAAGTGACCTTCGCCAGCAGACCTACTATATGCCCACAAGGGAGCCTCACTGTATTGAGCGACCAAATTTTCGATAGCGGATTTTGTCTCTGCTGAAGATTCGCCAAGCTTGCCCCAAAGTTTGGTCAATTGGCTAACGATCTGTTCGTCTCCAAGGTTCGACATTTGACGCGCGTAGAAGGCGGTTAGCTTGCCTTTATCGATTCTCTTTGACTCGAAAGCAGCGAGCAATTGTTTGGCCCAAGGAACACGGCTGCATAAGGTTTCCATCGCAATTTCGCTGGTTTCTCCCTGCCAAACTGGCAATCGAGAAATGAGCTCAGAAGCGACGCGCGGATCGTTGTAAGATTTGAGCTGTCGGATCGCCGCGACGGCCAGTTCGGGAGTATCGAGCGCTGACATTAACAATAAGGCGTTTTGATGCGAAACATTCTTGATTTCGGCTGCTTCCGCCCGAAGTGCTGCTGAGCTGCTTGCCCGCGATCCATCCGCTGTCGTGTTGTCCGCGACTGCTGGAAGCTTGGCCCAAGTTCCAGCCGGCAAGTCACTCGCCAGGATAGATAACGCGTGAGCTTTTGATTCTGTCGTCGAATCTTCGGCCGCGAGAGTGATGCGCATCTGATCGAAGAGTGCTTCATCGCCAAACGTTGCTCCCAAATTTTGAGCCGCCTGACGCGTACTTGCATCTTTCGAATCATAGAGCGCATTCGCGATCGCCGTCCATGCTGCGGGTTGCTGCAAGCCTCGCATACCCTGCAGTCCTACCGAAAAAAGGGACAAGAGTTGAACGCGCTCATTACCCCTTGAACTAGCCAATCGTTCGGCCACTGCATCTCGCCCAGCTGCAGAGAGTTGCGGTGCATACCACAGGATGTAGTTCTTGAGTACAGGAATCTTCGTAGAGTCCGCGAGTGCAATCGCACGCGGCAAATTATCAGCCATTCGCTCGGCCAGTTGCTGCCAAATGAGTAAAGGCAGGTTTCGGTCGACAGCATTGTCGGGCTGAGTTGCCAACTGTTCAAGGATCGTCCAAGCAGTAGGTTGGCTGAGGCGACTGGTTGCTGAAGCGAGGTATTGCCGAACAAACAGTGAGTGTTCGCGGGAGGCGAGATCGATGAGCAAGTCTTCGAATTCAAGGTTGCCAGGCAACGTTGCATCCTCAGCCAGCAGTTGCACTACCCAAGCTCGTAGATACTCGCTTTGATCGTTGATCAGCTCCCTCGCGATCTCAAGATCGATTTCTGCAATTGCATGCAGACACCACAACGCTCGCAGACGTCGTGTCTCGTCAGCATGCGAGGTGGCCATTTTCCGTAGTTCCTGAATCGCGGACTGATCTACATTGCCAGTAACAGCTCGTTCGGTAAGCACCAGCCGTGCCATTCGTACATGCCATTCATTGGAATGCAATTGAGCGGCAATCAGTTCGCTATCCGCCACTTGAGTGTAATCGACCTTCGCTGGAGTGTACGTGGCATTGTACTTCATTCGGTATATTCGACCGTTTCCTCGATCCCACTGTTCATTGTTGGGGCTGTGGCAGTGCCGCGGGTCGTACCAGTCGCTGGTGTAAACGGCGCCATCAGGGCCGTACTGTAAATCGACGGCCACGTATTGTGGGTCTCCACAAAGCAATACGTCTGTGCCAGCGTGGACCGTGTTGTACCCACTGCCCTCACGCCGGTTTTCCTGACGGTTGATCCGGTGTCCGTGTAAGTTATGGGTAAACAGTTGATTGCGATATTCAGCAGGCCAGTTGTCTCCCAGGTAAATCATCGTGCCGACATGCGAATGCCCGCCGTAGACGGCTCGCGTCCCCCGCTTCCCAGCACCGCCCTCTCCATGCCCATAGCGCGCTGATGCAAGTAAGAAGTTTCTCATCTCAGGCATGTCCGCAATCGGATTCGGCGAAATGAACGATGCGTATCCACCGTTAATCTGATTCCAATAGTGCCCACCCTGAATCACATGTGTCGTCGGGCCGCCGCCCCAATAGCTGCGGCAATGAGTCATGAACAGTTGCCCATATTCATTAAAGTCGAGTCCCCATTGATTGCTTCCGCCGTGTGCAAAAACCTCGAACTCCTTGCGCGTCGGATGGTACCGCCAGATTCCTGCCGCCAAGTGGTTGCGCTGCTTGTCGGTAGAACCTGGTTTGCCCACCAGCGACTGATTGAACACACCTTGATTCCCATATAGCCATCCGTCGGGCCCCCACATGAAACTGTTTAGCGTTTCGTGGGTGTCGGCATATCCAAATCCATCCAGCAGTACTTCAGGAGGACCGTCAGGCTGGTCATCGCCATTGCGATCGGGAATGAACAGCAGCTCCGGCGCTGCACCAATCCACACGCCGCCAAACCCAACTTGCATTCCGCTGACCAAATTCAAACCTTCGTAAAACACTTTGCGTGTTTCAAAAGTACCGTTTGCGTCCTGATCCGAAAAAATCAGTACACGATCGAGGCCTTCGCCCTCCGGGCGTTTATTCGGATACGAGTGGCCTTCGACCACCCACAACCGCCCCTTGGCGTCGAATGTGAAGGCGATTGGCTGGTGCAAAAGCGGCTCGGCTGCAATTAGATCGACGGAAAACCCCTCGGGGACCCGCATTTGACGGATCGTGCCGTTCGCTTGCTCGCTGACGGGATTGGGGATGAGGTGCTGCAATAGCGGATTGCCCACTGTTTGCTCGGGAGCAGGCTGGCTATCGGCAAACGCCGTCGGCGCGTGACCGTGGTTATCAGACGCCAACTCACTTGTCAAAAGATTCTGGCTGTCTGGCGCAGCCACGTTTGCGCCGGGAATATTCCAGCCGCGCTCCTTCAAATCACTTTCTTGATGAAAGCGAAAGTCGTCAAAGTTCAAATGGCCCCAACCGCCCGTCGACTCATCGACCAGTCGAATCGCAATCTTGGCATTTTGATAAGCTCGCAAGTCAACCAATACACGCTGCATTTGCTCGCGTTGATTGCCGGCATGTTCCGAAATTACTTCTTCCTCACCATCTGCGTTGACGGGTAGTACCAACTCCACACGAGTCGATCTACTTTTCCCACCCCCAACAAGATAACTTGCAAATGGCGAGGTCACTTCAAAGGTGGTCGACGTCAGCGTGCCGGTTCCAGCGTCGCGAATATTCTCAAAACCCGCAATGAAAAACTCTCCTCGTTTGTTGCTGATCTGCTGAGGCCAGCGCGATGCAATCCCATCGTCGCGAATCGGTTGCCCCTGAAAGGCGTCTCCTACGACGCTCCAATCTGAAAGGTCACCTGATTCAAAATCGAAATTCATTGAAGTGCCGTCCGCCGCAAGCGGCGTGATTCCGCCGTCGTTGAGAGTGTTTGACTTGGCTGATTTAACGGTGAAGTTGCCCAGACGCGTGTCCTCTGCTTCCAACTGCTCGAGTTCTATGTTGCGAAACTCGACGCGAGTTTCAGGTCCGCTGTGTAGTTGAAAAGCCAGTGAACCCGCCAAGTCTCGCTGGTCTATTTCCTGATCAACCAAGTCAGCAAAGAGTGTTCCGTTGACGAAAATGGAGATCCTCTCGCCTATTGCGACAATGCGGTAATCGTTCCATTCGCGATCACGAAATAGCACCGAATATGCTTCAGCGGGGGCGAGGACTTGTACGTTTCTCGTGCCGTCTGGGGCAATGTGAACTCGTTGGCCCCGTTCGACGATCAATCCGCGTCCGTGTTCATCATAAATGCGGCCAAGCCACGTCTGGCCTTGATCAAGGTCGGCCTGATAGCCCGAAACGTGATCGATCTCATCAACCTGACACCGAATCTGAATTCCCGAGTTCGCGGAAGCTGCGCCAGTCAGTTTTACCTGCAAACGCAAATCGAAATCCTGAAGCTCGCCGCCACGCCAGACAATCCACGTATTCTTCTTGAGCGACTGCCCCTTGGGGATTTCTCCAACAATCGCACCGTTTTCTACTCGCCAATGATCTGCGTCATGCTCCCAGCCATTTAGCGACCGCCCGTCAAACAGGCTGGTTGCCTGCGCGAAGGCGGGACAACAAAGACATACGCTCGCTAACAGCACAGCAAGACCGTGGCTTGCGGCCGCTGTACAGAATTGAAGGACTGCTCCAGGCACTGTGGTTGAATGCAGGCGGCTATTATCCATGCTTTGATTCCTATGATTTACCAAAATTGAGGTGCTCCCAAGTTTTCTTCGACGGCTCGAACGCTTACGCCACGTCCCAACAGTACATCTGCCGGTACGAGTCGCGTCGCATCACCTTAGCGTTCGTAGCATGACGTCGCCTAGCTGGCTCACGGTCTGATTCCGCATCATTTACCGCAGCACATGCTTCGTTCTGTGTAAGGACGGATATCCCAATAACGTTCGATGTAGTTTTGACGTTAAAATATTAGGTGAGCGGATATAGACGATTCTCTCTCTATCAGCAGTACCGTGCTTAGCGGCGCCATCAAAGTGCTCTTCCGGTACCTCGATATTTGCACGTTGGGACACCGTAAGAACTTGCAGATATCCATTCGCAGTGAGTCCTCATCGACGATGCTGATTGGGACCGCCGAGCGATCCAATTTGTTTTCCGGGCGATGTTTTCATGCCCCAGTTGAGTTCCGTACCTTGGAAATTGTTTAGACGGGGCGCCAGTGCTGCGCCATCGTCCTACTTGTCGGTCGAACCATTCCTGGAGCAAGAATTGTTGGCTGCTTCGATAGTGCAGTTCGTATAGCGAGAGTGCACGACTAAGCTTGCCACGTGCGGTCAGCCGCTTAGCAGAGGCTGAAGTCCACAGGTTGCTGCGGTATGGTCCGGTACTCTCCGAGATCAGGGGACTGGTAATGCAAATCCTCGGCTCGTCGACCAGCGGCGCGAGAGACCGACCGCTCGGGCAAGTTGGCCCAGCAAGGCAAGTCCGATAATGGCATTGGTGACAACTCATCTGCGCATAAATGGCCCTCATTGCTGGTCGCGGCTGGTTGTCACAGCACTCCGATTAAGACTCGGTGGCATGCAACCCCAGGAACGCAACTATTGAGTTAAGGACCTACGGAACAATTAATGGCGGATAGTCGTCGAACCGCTCCACCGGTTCGTTCGGGAAAATGCCGATGGGCGGAGCGACCTAGCTGCACTTATTGTTCCGACGGTCCTAAGGTGAAATCCGGTAGTCTTACGACTTCGCCGCCTTTCATTGCGGACTCGTGTGCACAAATTCCAACGCAAGTCCAGTTGGCGCTGATGACAGCATTGGGCCAAGGATCTCGCCCTTGCTGCAACGCACTCACGAACTCATTGACAATGTGAGGATGCGAGCCGCCATGACCACCTCCCTGGATAAACGATAGATGATCCGCGTCATGAATTTCTGCGGGCATCGTGAATCTCCGAATGGACTCGGGGAGCAAATGCGCAAAGTCGGGGACTTCAACCCTTGCGGGAATTTCAGGTTCACTTTTCTTGGCCGTATGAATCACATGCGGTTCGTTTTCGATCAACGTCCACTCGAAACTTTTTTTCGTCCCATAAACATCAAAGCTTTCTCGGTATTGTCGAGCCACGTCATAGAGGCTTCTCCATACATGTGCTACGACGTCTGAGTGCTGTACCTTGATGTGGCAGGATTGGACTGCAAAACGGCTCCCTGACTTTTGGGCTATTTCATCTCGAACCTTGCCGGAACCAAAACAGCTTACCGACTCAGCCAGGCCATCGATCAGTCCAAGGCAGGGGCTGACGACGTGAGTCGCATAGTGCATCGGAATCATCTCTTTCCAATACTCCGGCCATCCATCCATGTCTTGCGGGTGCGAAGCCGCCAGATGCTGGATGACGCCCAGTTCACCAGCCTCGTAAAGCTGCTTGATAAAAAGGAATTCGCGACTGTAGACGACCGTCTCGGCCATCATGTACTTCAGGCCGGTCTCGTTTACCTTTTTGACGATTTGGCGACATTCCTCGATCGATGTCGCCATCGGTACGGTACATATCACGTGTTTACCGGTATCCAGCGCCCGCAACGACATCCACGCATGGTCAACAATTGGACTATTGATGTGAACGAAATCGACTTCAGGATCCGCAAGTACGTCGTCGTAGTTCGTGTAGCGACGCTCGATGCCAAATTCATCACAAACCTTGTTCAGCTCTGTCGCGTTTCGGCGACACGCTGCCAATACGTTCGTGCCCTCGTGAGCCTGGTAAATCGGAATGAACTCGGAGCCAAATCCAAGCCCCACCATTGCAACGTTGTTGAGTCCTGCCATCGGATTCCCTTTCCGGCTATTTAACGGGGGTGAGTCTGCTCGGCTGCCTTGCGCACAAGGAGCAGTGGTGTTGTCATGTCTTGTGTCGAGTGCTTCCCCATTATCATGCGTCCAGTTGAATCGCAAATGAGGTTTTGCGAATACGGGATGCGTTTTTTCACCGGCGAGAAGTAGGCAAGACTATAGTGTTCATGGATAACGCAACCCATTAGGATACGATATTTCCACCACAGTCATTGAGGTCTTGGACGTTCACAGCGGATGCTTCGCTGGTCCGGAAAACTTGGATGAACCAATTCTTCTAGCTACTTGCCATTACTATGCACCGCCGAAGCGTCGCCTTGCTTGTCGAGACATCAAATGCTTACGCCAGAGGTCTTCTCGAAGGTGTTGTCGATTATGTGCGCCAGCATGATGCGTGGTCGATTTATCTACCTGAGCAGGAGCGCGGCGCGGCGCCTCCAGCATGGCTTTCACGGTGGAGTGGTGATGGAATCATTGCACGTATTGAAACGGATGCCATCGCCACTGCAATTCAAGAGACTAGTCTACCGGTAGTCGACGTAAGCGCCGCGCGCCGCTTGCCCAACATACCTTGGGTTGAAACAGACGATAAATCAATTGCAGAGCTTGCATTCAAGCATCTCGCTGATCGAGGATTTCAGCGCTTCGCCTACTGCGGAGATCCCATTTTTAATTGGTCAATCTGGCGAGAGAAACGTTTTGTGGATTTCGTAATCGAGGCTGGATACGAATGCGACGTGTACCAGTCGAAGGATCGTAGTGCTCCTCAATTCTCCTGGACGAGTGAACGCGATAGATTGATGAAGTGGATGGAGCAACTCCCCAAGCCAATTGGCATAATGGCCTGCTATGACATTATGGCTCAGCGTCTGCTTGACGTATGTCACGAACAGAATATCGCCGTTCCTGAAGAGGCGGCAATCATTGGAGTGGACAATGATCATCTACTTTGCAATCTATCCAATCCACCACTTACTAGTATCGAGTGCGATTCTCGAAAAACGGGCTACGAGGCAGCCTCGTTACTCGATCGATTGATGTCTGGCGAAGCAATCGGTGAAAAGGCCATTCGCGTGGAACCTGTATGCATTGAAACGAGACTCTCCACAGACACCCTCGCGATTGATGATCCGATCGTGGCAAAGGTTGTTCGCTATATCCGCGAGCATGCGAGTGCAGGAATCAACGTTAGCGATTTGTTACCGCTTGTGCCCTGGTCTCGCCGAGTCCTGGAAAGCCGGTTTCAAAAAATCCTTGGCCGGACACCTCACGAAGAGATCACGCGAATTCGGCTGGACCGCGTCAAACATCTTCTCCGAAATACTGACTTGACACTCTCGTCGATCGCTAGACAAGTTGGTTATGAGCACGAAGAGTACCTCTCAGCCATGTTTAAGAAACAAACTGGAATGACTGCCAGTGACTATCGCAGTTCCTTCTAGTGGCACGCGTAAGCCACTGACTCGGATCGTCCGAATCATGTCTGGTGACTTCGATTCCTGGTCCCATCGAATTGAACGAACCAGCCTGGGAGTGCGCGTCGTCTAGTCACCGGTGCAAATTGACCGGTTCAACATCTGCGGTCGGTTAATGCAACCGTTGTCACGAAGCTAATGTCGTAAGTCGCGTCGGGCTCAGTCACCGCCTTTCAATTGGAGCCGGAGGCAAGCACTCGAATGGATCTTCGACGCTCGCTGGCGGAGGTCTTCGCGAGGCGAATGTTCCCTAGCCGCTTGATCGCATTATCTGGGGGGCGGTGCACGCGGCCAGTCGCACTCTCGTGCTTTGGACGCGGGGGGCGACGCATAGTGCGCTGCCGGAAGCAAATTCCGAGCAACGGAGAATCAATAGAATCGTCCCTTAATTGAGCCCACTTTGCCCCCGAAACGCGAGTCTGAACCTCGCGAAGCGTTCCGTAGCCAGAAGTCCTCGTTGTGCGCTTGGTTGGATATAGTACACTCATCCTGCTTCAAAACTCTTTTGTCATAGTTGTCAACGATGAAACCCAATTTATTGCTTGCGTTCTTCCTGCTCCTATTCGCTATGAATTGGACGGCTTCTACCAGCTGTGCAGCATCTGAGTCGGATGACCTTAGTGCAGAGTGCCTTCCTCATACTGATCCCGCAAACATCGGGGAGTGGCAGTTGCAGGATGCGTTCAGCGATGAGTTCAATGACGATACACTTTCAAGTATTTGGCATGTGCAGGGCAAGGATGATGGGGAAGGCGCATACTACAACGCAAACCAAGGAAGAAACTCGCAGTTCATTCCAGAAGCGATCTCCCAAAGCGAGGGGATACTCAGGATCAAGTCCCACTGGAATCCGAGCTTCCCATTCGCCAAGGGATATGGCGTTCCTCCGATTACCACCGGCGCGCTGATCAGTAAGAAACTTCTAAAATACGGCTATATGGAAATCAGATGTCGTGTCGGAAAGAGTCCGATGTCCGGTGCCTTCTGGGCCGTAGGCAATGGCGTTAATGATGGCAATCGTGGAGAGCTGGATATATTTGAACACGTCGGACAGGGTTGGGATGCTCAGAAGGACAATACGGATATCTCAACGACCATGCAAATGTCGATTCATAATTGGAATCGAGCAATCAATGAAAATCTCGGCAATCGAAGGCACTGGACCCAGAAACACTCCCTCGGATTTGACGTCACGGATGGAATGCATGTCTACGCAGCCGACTGGACGGAAGACTACATTAAATTCTATGTCGATGGCGCTTTGGTCCGTACGCTGAGCAAAGAGGAAGCTGACGACGTTAAACTTAACGGGCATGGTGCATGGGTTATCGACAATGAACAGCGAGTGTGGATTGATTGTGAGCTATTCGATTGGGAGGGCCGTGTGTCAGAGCTGAAGGCTGACATGTTTGGCGAAGAGGCCGTCTTTGAAGTGGACTATGTTCGTGTTTGGAAACGGGGGGCGGGAGGCAATCATAAGCATGACGAACATGGAGCAAATCTGGTTGCCAACGGTAACTTTGCGACGAATCTAGATGGTTGGAATACACAGGGACTGGTTGCCATTCAAGATGTTTCCAATTGGAAGTATTGGAAAGACAACAATCCTTCCCTGGACCCCAACGCAATGCAAATAGGTGCGGGTGGTACCGGAGCAGCCAACCAAGTGATTTCGGTAGAACCGAATTCCAAATACATCCTAACGGCGTACCTCCGGACTCCAGGGACTACAGGAACATTAGAACCATCCAACCTTAGAATCAAGCCAGTCGTCTTTCACGAAGGATGGTTCGGCGTTGAGGACTATGGGGGCTCCAGACTCACTCGCAAGCTATTTCACAATTGGTTTCAGTCCTACAGCATCGAATTCACGACTGGCAGCAGCGATAGGACGGCAACCATATTTTTTAACAATACAGAGTCGCAGCGAGGCGGGCTGATGCATGTTGACGGGGTAACCGTTGTGAAGGTGCAAGACCTTCGGAGAATACGTGACCCCGCTCTACCGAATGGAAAGACCGAATAATCCAGTTGATCAGCAAGAATGAGTTTGAGGAACAAAGCAACCCGCTGGTTCGTCGCTTAGAAAATGGCAGCCTCTATGCATATTGGAATTGTTGCGAGATCACTAGGGACCGAGGGAATCATAAGTGTCGGATAGTCGCCGAACCGCTCCGCCGGTTCGTTCGAGGAAATGCCGATCGGCGGAGCGATCTGGCGACAACTATTGTTCCGACGGTCCTAAGTTCGACTTTCGCACTTTTAAGCTGCGAGTGACAGCAGAACTTCCAGGGGCTTGATTAATTTCTGAGCCGCTGGCGGTAAACGACCGGCTGAGAAAATAGATTGTCGTGTTTCCTCGACTGAATCGCGACGCAGCGTCGCGAGCATATCCGCGAACGATGCATGGCGTTTGCCACGCCACATTCGTATGAATGGACCAGGCTCTGGCCGGACGTGTTCGTGCCACAACACAATCAGACCATACAGATAGAACATTGATGGCGTCGTGCGGCGAACCGCTGCGCGGACTCGGTTCTGCGGTTCGCCCAGACCGAGGTGACCCTTGGCTTCTTGGAACGTCGTCTCGACCGGCCAACGAAAAGAGAACCGCTGCAAGATTTCTTCTTCGCTCAAGTTGACATTGGTGCTGTAGAAAACTTCGATTCCCCGCCCGCCGCGAAGGTGCTCCACCGCGACCACTTTGACTTCTCGTTCAGGGGCAAGGTACAACCGGCAGACCACCGACGTGATCCGAACATGAAAGCTCGATTGGCTGTACAGGTTGATCGTGGTACGACGAAGTCCCTTGGTCGCTAACATCTCGGTCGGCTTGGGCAGCACCGGTCCACGTCGTGGTGGACGGCCTCGCCCGGGTTTCTTGGGTCGTGGACCTTCACAGAGTCTGGCGTCTTTGCCAATGCGACCGGTGACATGCATGCCGCTGGGGATTTGCTCCAGCATGCGACCACCGGTGTAAGCCGAGTCACCCAGGAAATGCAGGGATTTCTCGCCCGCATGCTGGGTCAACAGTTGGATCATCTCGAGCATTAAGTCGGTCTTCTTGCGATGCTTGCGACGTAGCTTTTTGTTGGTCTTGGTGTTCAGATAGAGCCTCATCAAAACCGGGATCGCGTACTTTCGCGTCGGATCTTTTCGTGAAGGGACTAAGACACACAGTACGACCCAGCAGTGGCCCCAGCGAAACGACGTGAAGCCACTGGAACTTTGGCTGGCATCCCGGTGCATCCCTGTGCCGTAGATTTTCAAGCCTGTCTTGTGAATCAGGGTATCGTCGCCGACAAGATAGCAATGTTGCTGATCGGTGAGCTTGACGACGAGATCGAACATTGCCAGTCCCACTTGGTCGATTGACCACCTCGCTCCGGCAAAGATACGGTGATAGGCGCTGTGATGTTTGGTGGGATCAATCGCTCGAAGCGCCCCAGTGATATTCCTGCGAGGTGCGAAGATCCATCCTGCGACGAATTGCTTGAAGGACTGTGCGGTTGGCTCAGTCATCGCGGCAGTAAAGACTTGCAGAAGTGGCATGAAAGATGTTGCAATGTCCATTGAAAGTGGCCTCCTTGTTTGGGTTAGTTAACACAGGCGAAAGCCTGCAACCCGGGGGCCAGTTTCTTCACAACCATTTGCTAGCAAAGGGCTTAAAAGTGCGAAAGTCGAACTAAGTGCCCAGGCACATAACAAACCTCAGCGGCAGAAGAGCCGCGTTAATTCATGTCGGTGTGGCTCAACTGTTTACGACCGGAGTGATGACATCTACCTGCAATTTAGCCCAAAGCACTTTGAAGGTGTCTTCGTTTTGACAAGCTGTTGGCTTAGGAGCCCAGCCCGCCCGCGACTGTCGTTGCGCGCTTAGGTCCACCTTCCTGTGAGTCTTCAGTGCGTAGAGGTCCGCTGCGGGTACGCCATTCGTAGTGACTTGGCAAAGTCGTGGGCAATTTCAATGCTTTATTTTCATCGGTGCGATTTCCGCTTAGTTACCGATGCAATGACTGTTTTGTCGCGTGCCGCCGAAGCCACTTCGGTGACTCAAAAAAGCGGTCACATCAATTGCGAAGATGTTCGTTGCTTGCGGGCTACGGAAGTATCGGTGGATTCGAGGGGACATGCCTGTATTCCTATTTCGAAGACACTCGCCGCGGCAGACCAATTTGTCCGCGTGTCGTGCGCAACTGGATGCACCGAATTCTCAAGCTTTGCCAAAAGCGAATTTGATATGGCCCCCCGATTTGCAGTTCATGTCGCGCAGTAGGCAGAAAATAAGATCACACTTGATGTCTGGAATTGCATCAATGCGGAACCGTTGACGAAGTCGCCGCAAGGTCGACCACCAATTCTGCGGTGTGCAACTCTCCGCCGTTGAAGTCGCTGACGACGTATTCCAGGAAAACCCTTTGCCCGTCTTCCACGGTCAGGTAAGTGTAATGCGGGCTCAGACTGTCGTATTGCGGGTCGGGAGTGATGTATCCCAGTTCGAGCGGTTTACCATGCTTGCGGGTTGGAGTCTCTCCAATTTGCGTTTCCATAGCACCACCAACGGTCTTGTCTCGAACTTCGACGATGTCCAAGTCGTTGCCTTGTGCATCGCGAGCGATCAATTTGCGATGTGAAAAGATGTTCGGAAGGCTTGCCGGAATCGCCTTGCCCGAGATGCTGCGATAGAAGAACTCTGTCTCGATGGACTGCCCCACTTGGTAAGCACGCTGACCGGGGATTAGACGGAATCCGGCTTGCAATCCATCGTCGTTGGGCTGGCCCCAGTGGATCATGGTATCCAAGGCGGAGTTGACCGAAAGGTACTGCTCTCGAATCGTAAACGCAGTTGTCGACATTGGCGTTGTGGCATGCGGTAACACGATCCGAATCGACCAAATTTTGAAGGTATCTCCCGCGGCAGTTTGAAAAGTAGGAAGCACTTCGAATTTGGCGTCTGCTGG
The DNA here is from genome assembly GCF_007752135.1 of Aureliella helgolandensis. GTDB lineage: Bacteria > Planctomycetota > Planctomycetia > Pirellulales > Pirellulaceae > Aureliella > Aureliella helgolandensis. The sequence continues at coordinate 1,067,404 of NZ_CP036298.1, forward strand.
CAATCGATGTGTCTTCGCAATCTCTTGGAATGTCACATCGGTCTCATTGTCCACTGAGGTTCCACTGCGTCGAGTCCACCCATCCGCGATCGCAGCGAGCACTTCTTCTAGCGTGAGCGGTGGTTGACGTTTGCCATCGATTTGGTTGTGCAGGGCGTTGAACTCGGTAATCGCCTCCGACAGCGGTGTCGCTGTCACCTCCGGTGCAACCGTGGCGGATACAAGGTACTCAGCAGGCGGCGAAAGATACCGTTCACGTACGACAATCTTCGTACCCGAAATACGATTAGCAAGCTGAATGCGATAAACGCGTATTGCGCCGTCAGTTGTCTCCATTGACGACTCACCCCCTTCGATGGACCATTCTGCAGGCAGCCAACGGCCGATGCCGACAGCCGTGAGCAAGCTCCTTTTTTCGACGGAACTCGGATCATCGGTTTCTAGCTTCCACTGGGCAAAGCATAGTAGCTCATCGATTGTCAGCGGCGGCTGTGCGTCGTCACCCTCCACCGCATGAGTCCTGCGATTAAACCACTGCACATGATCCGCTAACGTACGGACGGGAGTCGGTAGAGCGACGCCAGCGCCTTGAGGAGATGACGCATAGGCAGGATAGAGTTGCGTTGGTGCGCTCGCTTGGGCCAGAGGTGTTTCCCCAATCGAATTGCGGATTCGTTCAAAGCGAGTCGTTACTCCCTCTCGGGTTAGGACGAGTGCATCACCGTCGAGCTCGTAGTCAAATCGCAATTGCTTCATGCGATAGTCAAAGCTCGTCTCGGGTTCGTAGTTATACTGCAGGATAAGCTCAGGCCCTTCAACGTAGTAAGTGATACTGACGGGAAGCGTCATGGCCGTCTTGTACCATTGTCCCGATGCGCCGCCGGTAAAAATCAAAGTTTGGTTGAATGCTTCGCCTTCTTCTTGATTCAATTCTCGCCATCGCCCGTGGAGGGCGGCTAGCACTGTTGGAGTGTTAAACCGTTTGCTACTTCCTGTTTCCGTAGTCGCTTCGTGTGCACGCAGCTTATCCATCTGAGTAGTTTTTTCAAGAGCTTCGTTGCTTTGAACGAGGTGCTGCAATGACTGTTTGGCATCGTTCGGTTTCCAAAGGTCAACATCGTCAATGCGCCACTCATCCCCTTCGCGAATCAACTTTAGGCAGAGGCAACCAACGTCTCCAATGTCGGCGTGGGCTGATTGAATTGGCATTGCGTCAAACACGGCGATTCCGGTATCGCCTCGGGTCGCAACTTTCGGATCGTGTGGTTTTGCTACAGAAACAAGATTGCGGACTTCATTGAACCACTTGTGCTGCGAGCAATGGGGCCTGGCTTCCGATGCCAACAGCGACTTTGCATCGACTTCCCGCCCATGATAAAGGTGATCGTAGTAGGTTCTTGCCATTTGCCGAGCCGATTGTCCTGCTTCCGAGGTGTGACTTGCTTGTACAATCCGTACAGCCTTCGTTTCACGACGGCCAAGAGTCACAGCCTCAGACTCAACATGCAGGTCGCTGAATTCTCCATCGATCAAAACGACATACTTGCCCGACGCCACGCGGACCGACGTGCCCGTTCTCGTCACCGTCAACTGCTTGACCACTTCGTCACCCTGCATGATCTGGATCGGCACATCATCTGCCTCCGACTCGATGGTCAACGTGCCTTTGTCCAATTCAAGAACGATGAAGACTCCAGCAAAGGCCAGGAAGCCAGCCGCGGCCGTGGCGATCAGCCACTTCGCCAATCCACCTTGCGATCGGTCTGCATGCGCAACCGATGCCAACTTTCGGTCAGTTTTCTGAGGCGGATCGACAATATCGGGCTGTTGCAGATGTGCATGCCAACGCTGCATCAACTCAGCGACTTCTGCCGCAGTTTGAAAACGATCTTCGCGAGGTTTCGCAAGCAGCTTCATCACGATCTGCTCCAACCAATCTGGTATATCAGCGTTGATGCTGCGAAGGCTACGCGGTTGTTCGTTGCAGATACGGTTCAGGACGCCCATTGTGGTTTCGGCCCGGAACGGCGAATGACCGGTGAGCATGAAGTAGATCAAGCTGCCGAGGCTAAACAGGTCACTGCGGTGATCGATGGAATCGCCATGAGCTTGCTCGGGCGACATGTATTGAGGTGTTCCAGCGATGATGCCGCTGCGCGTCATGCTGGCGTCGTCTATGGCGCGGGCGAGCCCGAAGTCGGTGATTTGCACGCGTTCGACTCCGTTCTCCAGTAGCACGTTGGCTGGTTTGATATCGCGATGAACCAATCCCTGTGCGTGTGCTGCGGCCAGTCCATCGGCAATTTGCGACGCGATGCGAATGGCTTCCATGACTGACAGTGGACCCGAGTTGCGAACGCGCGCGTCCACGCTTTGACCTTCGACGACGGGCATCACCAAGTATGGCAAGCCATTGTGTTCGTCGACGGTTTGAATCGGCACCACATGCGGATGCACGACCGCGGCGGCACTCTTCGCTTCACGCGAAAATCGCTTGCGTGCCGCCGCACTGGTTGCCAATTCGGGGGCTAACACCTTCACCGCGGAGTGCCGGTTCAGTGACGTGTCATAGCCTCGCATCACGATGCCCATCCCACCTCGGCCGAGGAACTCCATGATTTCAAAGCGTGCGAAACGACCGAGCGATTCCGGGTGCTCCGAAGGCTCGAGGAACGTTGAGTGAGCGAGTTCGGTCGGTTGTTGTGTGTGCGGTTGATCGCACGCCAACTGTTCGGCTGCTTCGCCGCGCAGCAGATCACCAGCAGCTTCCATCGTCAGCCCCTCGCTCAACAGCGACTCAAGCGTCGCCTGGCACTGGTTGCACTGCTCGAGGTGAACGGCGATGTCGGAATCGCTTTCCGGCCCAGCTTCGTCCAAGAAACGAGCTAGAGTTTCTCGGTCATAATGAAAACGGGTGATCATCGGCCTGTACCTCTTTTCTAAGTTGTGCCAAGACACGGCATCGGGCGACCCGGATAGCTCCTTCGGATTTATCCAGCTGCTTTGCTACGTCTGCGATCGATTGGCCTTCAACGGCAGTCAGCCAAAAGGCATTCCAGATTGAAGGACTGATCTTGCATCGCAACCGCTCCGACGCTTGTGAGAGCATCAAGCGTTGATGTTCGAATCTCAGCAGCGTCTCGGTTTCTTCGCGCTGCGGATGCTCGTTCAGCCTGTGGCGCGTCTCCGAATCGCCTGTGCCCACTTCACGAGGGCCACGCGTCAGTTTGTTCACGACCAGATCGCGAGTAATCTTCAGCAACCAGCCGCGGAACGATCCACTCAGCTCAAGATCAAAATCCGCCACTTTTCGTCCCACGGTGGCAAAGACATCCTGAGTCAGGTCCTCCGCATCGGCATGCTGCAAACCGCGACGGACAGCGACGCGATAGACGATTGGCTGGTACAAATGCACGAACTCCGCCCAAGCTTCCGCAGCAGCCGGGTCGTGCAGCTTTCCAATCAGCGACGGTCGTGTTTCTGGTCCCTGCAAAATCATCCTCCAAGAGTTACCCACAACTGGGAGACTATTGTTACAGGATTTGTACAGAAAATCTCATTAGCGATCCGACTGCTGCGAAACGCCGGTGGTCTCCCTGCGGCGCTCACCGCACTAGGGACGACTGTTCTTCCGTAGGGTTGCAACCAGCCAGCGATCTTGCGAAATAGTTGCCTTGCGTACTCAAACCGCTCGAGTCAACCGTGATGATTTAGGTATAGTCTCTAGCTGTATCTGGTATCGGGGAGGAGGTGGTCGGAGTTGATTTAAGCACCAAAACCAGTAACTGAATTCTCTACCAGATGTACCTTTCATTGATACAATTCAATTACCCCTTTCTGCGTAGCCCGAGCAAGCGTCAAACCAACATCTCACCCACCCATTCCGTGGGATAGCCAATTAGATAAAGCATCGAGACCATGATTCATCCTGTCGGGCAGAACGTGAAATATGCAGTAATCGCCGTTTCGGCCGCACTCATGTCTGTATCGACGTCGGCTGCCGATCGTATTGAAGGTTGGGTCGAAGCTGGCGGTGCTCCGATTTCCGGGGCAGAGGTGACCCTGTTTCTGGCTGGGGCAGGATCGCCACAGAAGCTCTCCGAGGCAAAGTCGGATGACGATGGTAGTTATGAACTGGAGCTTCCGGACGGGAATGAAGATGCCGGCGTGCTTTACCTGATCGCTGCGGGCGGTAAGTCGAAGCTAAGCTTCGGAAAGGGGCCGAATCCCGCAACCACTTTGATGGCCACGTTGGGAGCTGAATCTCCCAAACGCGTGACTATTAACGAACTCACCACCGTGGCCTCCGCATGGACCGGAGCGCAGTTTCTGAACGGCACCGAGTTGAGTGGCAATGCATTAGGACTGCAAATCGCAGCTGGAAACGTGCCGAACTTGGTGGATCTCGAAACCGGCGGATGGGGACCGGTCATCCAAGATCCACTGAACAGTTCTGAGACCACGACCTTAGCCAAGTTCAATACGCTGGGGATTCTACTGACGGCCTGCGTCGCCGAGCTACCGGACGCGTGCACCAAATTGTTCGAAGCGGCCACGCCGCCGGGTGGTGTCTCGCCGACCAACACGCTGATGGCGGCACAGAACATCGCCCGGAATCCATCGCATCATGCGGCCAAAATTTTTGCATTGCTAGACGAATTGTACCCCGTTCCTGTCGGAAAGCGGTGGCGCGAGGTGTCTCTCATCCCCTACCTCAATTTCGCTCCCAGCTCATGGACACTGTCGCTGGTTTACTCAGGCGGAGGCTACAACGGAGTGGGCGGGATCGCAATCGACGGCGAAGGCAACATGTGGTCATCCAACAACTTCCTTGTGGGAGGACAAACAACGATTTTTGATTGGGTTGGCGGGGGGATCTCGAAATTTGCGCCCAATGGTAAGCCGCTTTCGCCGATGATCAAGGGCTTTCGCGGCGGCGGTGTTGATAGTGCTGGCTGGGGCATCGCGGTTTCCCGCGATGACAAGGTCTGGGTGACTAGCATTATCGGCAGCACCATTTCCGTATTCGACAGCCAGACCGGTAAGCCGCTTTCGCCAGAGGCCGGCTATGATTTCGATGGGAAATTGGGTGCGATGCAGGGCATCATGGTTGCGCCAAATGGCGACATTTGGACGCTCGACAATGACCAAAGTCACATCGTTCATCTGCCTCAGGGCGACCCTTCGAAAGGCCGCATTTGGGGGCAAAGCGTGGATGGCAAACCGGTGGATGGCACGTTCCAGCTGAAAAAACCCTTTGGCTTGGCGATTGACCAGCGGGATCGGATCTGGGTCACGAATAGCGGCTCCAACACGGTGACCCGCTTTCCTGCCAGTGAACCGGGCAATGCCGTAGAGTTTAGGGTCGGATTCAGTCCTCACGACATTGCCATCGACAGTCAGGGCAATGCCTGGGTCGCGAATTCGATCGGACACCCTGGGACAAGGGAGAAACTGGCATTCGTCGAGGAAAAGATCAGAGCGAGGCTGGGGGGCCTCGAAGGTTCGATGCCAGCTGCAGAGCGCGCGGCCAAGGAATGGATCGATCTGTGGGAAATCAGCGACAAGTATCCCGGGGGCGATGTGTCGATGATCCGCCCTGACGGTACCGTTCTTGGCCCCTTTGACGCTGGCAAGACAATGAACGGCGCCTGGGGAATCTCTATTGATGGCAACGATAATGTTTGGGTCTCGAATTCCATGAGTCACAACATTTCCCATTTGTGTGGTGTGCGCACCGAGACCTGCCCGCCGGGACTCAAAACAGGCGATGCGATTTCGCCGCCGGGCGGCTATATCGGCGGTCTGCAAACGATCACGGGCATCGCTGCGGATCCCGCCGGTAACGTCTGGGTAGCCAACAGTTGGGACCAGACACTTGCCGGCTTCCAGCAAGTGCCCGATGAGGCGTTGTCTACCCGCTTTGCCTCCAACACAACAGTGGTCTTCTTCGGGGTGGCCAAACCTGTGCGTACGCCGTTAATCGGGCCGGCGGAATCGCATTAGCTCGTCAGGCCGCCGCAGCGTTCCAACGTTCCTCTTTTCCGTCTCCTGGGAGATCACAACCATCTATCGTAGCCCGTTGCGCCGCCCTCATTGCTCTTGCCGCGACGTTTTACCGGAGGCGCTATTCAGTTCGTCGCAGCAAAATCGACAACGTAGCGGGGGCAAGCTGTTGCCCAATCGGTGACCCCGTTGACGCCCAATGGCAAATCATCATTTCGCCCTCCATTTGAAGAACAATGTCACGCCCACCTGAGTCGCGGAGTTGGAACTCAGACGGTCGGTTACGATGGCTGTTCTTAATTCGATCGCGGCGCTTCAGCGGTCCCGCTCATCGTTTGCATTCAACGGAAATGCTGAGTCAAGTCGAGTTGTCTAACTTACTGCAATTTAGAATGACCGAGCGGAATTGGTTGATGGCAACTCAATCGTCCGTGACCAGGGCATGCAACTCTGCAATTGAATCGGTGGTGGTGTGTCCGGCTCAATTGATATACTGCCTACCGGCTGGGCCCAAAACGAGCCTAGCTTGGTCGACCTTGCGAAGTGCAAAATCGAGTGTGTGGAAGAATTGGGCTAGCATCTGTAGTCATAGCGGGCAGCCGTCCGAGGTTGACACACCAATCTCCAGCGGTTTCTTGATTACTGATTGCCGTTGTCCGCAGCTCATGTGCCGTCAATCCTCTCATTGCGTCCCGCGTTCAATCGTGTATCGCTCCCATAAATAGGGAAAAGAGCGAAACGGCGCCTGGCGCGGCCTCAAATGTACTGGATAATTGATAGCCTGTGGATTCCGAGTCCGAATCGTTTTTTAGACCGATCCTACCACTTCGGGCAATGTAGTTTGTGTTAAGTAAAGCCAGGCGTTTTTCGTCTTTATTCTCCGCCCTAGGAATTCAAGTTCGCTAAACTCTATATTATCGACGTTGCCCAGCTGGTCAGTCCATTCACTGTGAAACCACCCAAACTTCTCGCTCCGTGGCAAATTCCCAAGCCGTCATCCAATGAAAATGAACTCAATGAAGTACTTACCCGAGCAAGGGCTTCGGACATCTGCCATCATCGGCGTAATGTTCTTCGCCGGCAGCGGTTCAGTGTTCGCCCAAGTCTCTCAGGAAACCCTGAAATCGATCGGCATCCCCGACAAGGTCGAAACACCGATTGGAAAGCTGGAGTTCTTCGACGGCGTGCCGACTCAGGCTACCGTCGAAACTCTTTATGACAATCTCGACCGGATGCGAGCAGTTGAGGTCTATCTCAACAACCAGGGCGCCGCATCGCTTAATGCCATGCGGAAGGGCAACGCAGGCATTGGCGCGGATGCGTCCAACAAGGTCACGATCACCGAGCAACTCCTTAAACCCGAGTCACTCTACCTCACGGGCAACACGTCGACCTTGTATGCCCTCACTTACCTCGATCTGAAAACGGAAGGGCCGCTGGTCGTCGAGCTTCCGCCGGGCATGTTGGGATTCCTCGATGACGCCTGGTTTCGCTTCATCGACAACCTTGGCGTGATCGGCCCGGACAAGGGCAAGGGTGGCAAATATCTGTTGCTTCCTCCGGACTACAGTGGAGACGAACCCGAAGGCTATTTCATCGTCAAGCTACCCACCTACAACAACCTGATGTTCCTGCGCGGCTCGATCGCGAAGGGACTTCCACCAGCCGTGGAGAACATCAAGTCAAAGCTTCGGATCTACCCGCTTGCCAAGGCGGCAAACCCACCTGCCACCGAGTTCATCAACATATCCGGCAAGAGCTATAGCACCATCGTCACTCGCGACTTCAGTTTCTTCGAGGACCTCAACGAGCTGGTACAGGTCGAACCCATCGATGCCATCGGCCCTGAGATGCGCGGCCAACTGGCGGCAATCGGCATCGTCAAAGGGAAGCTGTTCAATCCCGATACCCGCATGAAGCAGCTGCTAAGTGAAGCGGCGAATATTGGAAACGCCACCGCCCGCGCCATCACTTATCAGCCACGGATCGACGGTGTCTTCATCTACCCCGACACCAACAGCGCTTGGACGACGGCCTATGCCAACAAGAACACTTCTTTCGAGGCGGATGGCACGATGAATCTAGACGCGCGACCGCTGTTTTACTTCAACGCGACCGGCGTCACGCCCGCCATGGCAACAAGCCACGCGGGGGCAGGATCCGACTACGCCCTGGCATATCTGGATGCGGACAAGAATGCGTTCGACGGCTCGAAAACCTACAAGCTGCACCTGCCGCCCAACGTTCCCATCAACAACTTCTGGGCGGTCACGCTGTACGACACGCAAACGCGTTCCCTTCTCCAAACCAGTCAGACCTTTCCGACCGTCGGCAGCCAGAGCGAAGGCTTCCAGAAAAACGAAGACGGCTCCTACGATGTCTACTTTGGCCCGAAAGCTCCGGAAGGCAAAGAGAGTAACTGGTTGGAAACCATCCCCGGCAAAAGCTGGTTCACCATCTTGCGGCTCTACGGCCCGTTGGAGCCATGGATTAGCAAGACTTGGCGTCCGAGCGAGATCGAGCCAGTCAAATAATCCGATCATTCGATTTTAGATGGTGCGGGCCCTTCCCTCTCTGGAGCGGCCAGCGGATTCAGTTTCGAAAGCACCACATTCATCCATTCCAAAAACGAAATACCATGAAACCAAACGTCTTCGCTTGCGCTGCTCTCGCGACTGTCATGCTCACGTTCACTGCGTGTGAGCAAAAGAGCATTGAGGTCGCCGACGTATCGACGGCAACCTCCCCGGGGGAAATTCAAGAACTCGCTGAGGAGGGCTTCATCTACGGCTTACCGATCGTGATGAACTATGCCGTGATGTATGAATATGCTGTCGACAAGGGTGGCAGTCAGTTCAAGGCCCCGTTCAACCAGCTCAAGAACGAGCCGCGTGTTTACACCTACAAGGACACGGCGGTCATCACACCGAATAGTGACACGCCCTATTCCTTCACTTGGCTTGACTTGCGTGCTGAGCCGATCGTCTTGACCGTGCCTGCGGTGGAAAAGGAACGCTACTACGCCGTCATGTTGTGCGACGGGAATACTTACAACTACGGCTACATTGGCAGCCGCGCCACCGGCAACGATCCCGGAAGCTACATGGTCGTCGGTCCCGATTGGAAAGGCGAGAAGCCCGACGGAATCAAAGAAGTCTTCACTTCGACCACGCCCTTTTCCTTGGTCGCTTACCGCACCCAGCTCTTCAATCCGGATGACATGTCCAGCGTGATCAAGGTTCAGGATGGCTACAAGGTCGAGCCGCTTTCCGCCTTCCTCAAGCAACCCGCACCTGTCGCCGCCCCGACGATCGACTTCATGCCGGCGACCACCGAAGGCATCAAGGAGAACTTCTGGAGCTACCTCGACGCCGCGCTTCAGTACGTTCCCGAAACGGACATGGATAAGGACATCCGCGCCAAGCTGGGGACCATCGGCATCGGCCCTGACAAGACCGTTGACCTCAAAGACCTTTCATCAGCGCACCAAAAAGCCCTCGTCGAAGGAATGAAGGCCGGTGGCGAAAAAATCAGCGCCTACTTGGCCTCGGGGCTGACCGACGTCAATGGCTGGCAGATTGGATCTCTGCCGGGGGACGAAGCTCACTACAACGGCGACTGGCTGATGCGCTCCGGCACCGCCAAAGCGGGCCTTTATGGCAACAGCGCCGCCGAAGCCGTTTACCCGCTGACCCGCGTGGACGGTAATGGCGAGACACTCGATTGCAGCAAGAACAATTACACCATCACCTTCCCTGCGGGCCAGTACCCGCCAGTGAACGCCTTCTGGTCGGTCACCATGTACGACGGCAAGTCGCAGTATTTAATCGAAAACCCGATCAACCGCTACCTCATCAACTCACCGATGATTCCGAATATGAAGAAGGGCGAAGACGGATCTCTCACCCTTTACATCCAGAAAGACAACCCCGGCGGGGACCTGGAGGCCAACTGGCTCCCGGCGCCAAACGACACTGTCTATCTGGTCATGCGTCTCTACTGGCCGAAGACCGAAGCACCGTCCGTGCTGCCGCCGGGCAAAGGCAGTTGGAAGCCACCGGGCATCGTGATGGCCAAGTCCGCTTTCCAGAAATAATCGTAGCCGTTCACGCGATAGTTGCTGATCAGCGACTATCATGCAAATCCGTGAACGGTTACAAAAATTTGAATATTCCGCCCCATTTCCGCTCGTACTGGATAGCAACATTGACAGAAAACCCAACCCAGAAAGTACAAAAATGAACAAAATTAAACACCTCGCCCTCGCCCTCGGGCTTGTCATGGGCTTCGTCACTTCAGCGCAAGCCGCTGACAAAGCACCTAACATCCTGTTCCTCGTTTCCGATGACACCGGTTTCGGTGACCTCGGTCCCTATGGCGGCGGAGTCGGACGCGGCATGCCAACACCGAGCATCGATAAAATGGCGCGGGACGGCATGACGTTCTTCTCCTTCTATGCTCAGCCAAGCTGCACGCCCGGACGCGCAGCAATGCAGACTGGCCGGATTCCCAATCGCAGCGGCATGACCACCGTCGCCTTCCAGGGCCAGGGCGGCGGACTTCCTGCGGCGGAGTGGACTCTGGCCTCCGTTCTTAAAACCGGCGGCTACAAAACCTACTTTACGGGTAAGTGGCACCTCGGCGAATCCGACTACGCGCTGCCCAATGCCCAGGGCTACGACGTCATGAAATACTGCGGGCTGTATCACCTCAACGCCTACACCTACGCCGACCCGACATGGTTCCCCGGCATGGACCCGGAACTCCGCGAGTTCTTCAAGAAGGTTACCAAAGGTTCGATGTCCGGCCTGGCTGGAGAAGCCGCCAAAGAGGATTTCAAAATCAACGGCCAGTATGTCGATACTCCCGTGATCGATGGTAAGGAGGGCGTCGTCGGAATTCCGTACTTTGATGGTTATGTCGAAAAGGCGGCTATCGAGTTCCTGGAGGAAGCGGCGAAGGCTCCCGACACCCCATTCTTCATCAGCGTGAACTTCATGAAGGTCCACCAGCCGAACATGCCGGCGCCTGAGTTCAAACACAAGTCGCTGTCCAAGAGCAAGTATGCCGACTCTGTCGTCGAGCTTGACACCCGTATTGGTCGCATCATGAACAAGCTGAACGAGCTTGGCCTCGGTAAGGATACGCTGGTTGTGTATACCACCGACAACGGTGCGTGGCAGGACGTTTATCCGGATGCCGGTTACACCCCGTTCCGCGGCACCAAGGGGACTGTTCGTGAGGGTGGAAGCCGAGTGCCTGCCATCGCCGTCTGGCCTGGCAAGATCGAAGCCGCATCGAAGAACCACGACATCGTCGGAGGCCTTGACCTCATGGCGACATTTGCTTCCGTCGCAGGTGTGAAGCTGCCTGAGAATGATCGCGAAGGGAAGCCGATCATCTTCGACAGCTACGACCTTACACCGGTCCTCCTGGGCACCGGCCCGTCACCGCGCAAGGAATGGTTCTACTTTACGGAAAACGAACTCTCCCCAGGGGCGGTTCGCGTGGGCAACTACAAGGCTTGCTTTAACATCCGGGGTGACAATGGCCAGGAAACCGGCGGTCTCTCAGTCGATACCAACCTCGGTTGGAAGGGGGCGGAAAAGTACGTCGCCACCGTTCCTCAAATCTTCGACCTGTGGGCCGATCCGCAGGAACGCTACGACCTGTTCATGAACAACTTCACCGAACGTACGTGGACCTTGGTCACCATCGAACCGGCAATTAAAGAGCTCATGAAGACCTACGTAAAGTACCCGCCTCGCAAACTTCAGAGCGCGGGCTACGACGGCCCAATCACCATTTCGGACTACCAAAAGTTTGACTGGCTGCGTAAGTCGCTGGCCGAAGACGGAATTAATCTTCCTCTTCCCACCGGCAACTAGCTGATTGATTCGATCGGGAAACTCGCGGGCCGTCTCTCATGAGGCGGCTCGCGACTTCACCAGTGAATCCCAATTCAACTGATTTCGCGAAAACTTGCGTTTTGAGTTTGAGTTCACGACTCTCTCATGGGGCAAAACTCATGCGGACAACCCAACTGTAAAGAGATCACCCCCATACCGCCTCACGCAAATTCATGAATCATCGATTATCCGAATTCTCAAGGGCCCTATTGTTCTTGACGCTACTTCTCAGCAGTTCCGCGGCCCACGGACAAGTTCAAACCACCGGCACACCGGGAGCCGCGGATGCGACCACGACCATCAGCGGCAAACAACTACCGGCGCCGCAACCGCCGAACGACGGCAAAATCGGACCAACCGTCGCCGACTCAAAAACCTGGTGGCCACCCCGCGTCGTGCCTGGAAAAGGAGCACCGAACGTCTTGTTGATCATGACGGATGACGCCGGTTTCGGTGTCAGCGGAACTTTTGGAGGCGTGATTCCAACGCCAGCCCTGGACCGTGTGGCTAACAACGGATTGCGTTACACGCAGTTCAACTCCACCTCATTGTGTTCGCCCACCCGTGCGGCATTGCTCACGGGTCGCAATCACCATTCGGTTGGCTTTGGCGTGATCACCGAACTTTCCACCGGATATCCGGGTTACGACTCGATCATCGGTTTGGACAACGGAACCATTGGTCAAATCCTAAAAGGAAATGGATATGCCACTTCCTGGTTCGGGAAAAACCACAATACACCATCGTTTGCCTACAGTGTGGCGGGGCCGTTTGATCAATGGCCCTCTGGAATGGGATTTGATTATTTCTACGGCTTCCAGGGTGGCGAAACCGATCAGTACACACCCTACCTATTTCAGGACCATACCCAGATTTTCCCGTGGAGAGGAAAACCCGATTACAACTTGTCCACCGATCTGGCCGATGAGGCGATTGCCAGGATGAAAGCGCTCCAGGCGGCGAATCCCGGCCAACCCTTCTTTATCTATTACGCACCGGGTGGCACCCATTCGCCCCATCAACCACCGACGGAATGGATTGAAAAGTTCAAGGGGAAATTCGACATGGGTTGGAACGAAATGCGGGAGCAGATCTTTGCGAATCAAAAGCGTTTGGGTGTGATCCCCACCAACACGCAACTGACACCTTGGCCGGATGACCTTCCGGAATGGGAATCGCTTTCAGCCGACGAGAAGAAATTGTTCGCGCGACAGGCCGAAGTATTCGCAGCTTTTGCCGCCTATACCGATGATGAGATCGGCCGCGTGATCCAACAGGTCGAGGACTTGGGCGAATTGGACAATACCCTGATCATCTACATTTGTGGTGACAACGGAACCAGCCCGGAAGGCACCCTCTTGGGAACGCCCAACCAATATGCGTCGTTCAACGGTATTCTCGATATTCCCGTGGCAGACCAATTGAAGCTCTATGATGTCTGGGGATCACGGGAAACCTATCCACACATGGCGGTCGGCTGGGCGTGGGCATTTGACACGCCCTTCAAATACACCAAGCAGGTCGCCTCCCATTTCGGTGGAACCCGTCAGGGCATGGCCATTTCCTGGCCGGGTCATATTGACGATATCGGCGGCATCCGCACCCAGTTTCACCACATGATCGATATCATGCCCACGATCATGGACGCTGCCGGAGTATCGCAACCGGAGGAAATCAACGGCATCCCGCAGAAGCCCATTCAAGGCACCAGCATGGCATACACCTTTAAGAAGGAGAATGCCAACGCGCCATCCGCCCGCAAAGTTCAATACTTCGAGATGATTGCAAATCGTGGCATATACAGTGAAGGCTGGTATGCCAATACGGTGCCTCCTCACGGACCATGGATTTTGAATGCGTCATTCCCTCCGATCGACGAATACAAATGGGAATTGTACTACCTGAATGACGATTTCTCCCAAAATAACGACCTCGCTGCACAAAACCCGAAAAAGCTGAAGGAAATGCAGGCACTATTCGACCAAGAGGCCAAAAAACACAATGTATACCCACTGGACAACCGTCAGTTCGCTCGTTCCATGGAGCCAAGACCGAGTACAACCGTTGGTAAATCCGAGTTCAATTACACAGGTGTGAATCCCGGGATGTCGGACTCAAACGCAGCAAATATCCTGGGGCGGTCTTACACGATTACAGCCGAAGTAACGGTGCCGGACGACGGGGGCAACGGCATGATCGTTACTGCCGGAGGCCGTTTTGGCGGATGGGGATTTTACATTCTAAAAGGTGTGCCTGTCTTCGGTTACAACATGTTGGGACTCGCGCAATACAGGTGGGCTGCAAAAGAGCCGCTTACCGCGGGGAAACACACCCTTGTATATGACTATGTCTATGATGGTCCGGGAATCGCGAAGGGTGGAACCGGAACCCTGAAGGTGGACGGCGTGGCTGTGGATTCGCACAAACAACCCAATTCAATCGCGTTCATCCAGGTGATGGATGAAACATTTGATGTGGGAGTGGATACCCGCACCGAGATCAATTCGAAGGATTATATCCTGCCGTTTGATTTCACCGGTTCCATCGACGCTCTTAATATTAAACTCGGGCCCACCCAGTTCACTCCAGCCGAACAGAAGAAGATCCATGAGGCTCACGACAAGGCGAACGACTGATTCTCTTTAATCGCCTATTGCTTTAAAAACATAGCCTCATTCCGGAAGAGTGTCGCGTATAGCGCGAACCGATTCCTGGGCGGCAACAAACGAAAAGATCAGACCATGAAACAACCTAAACTACTTGCCGCGAAATGCGCCGCACTTGCCTTATCGGCCGCACTCATATCCGTCCCGGCCTTCGCTGCAGAGAGCATTAAAGGACGTGTCGAGGCCGGCGGCGCTCCGATTTCCGGGGCTGACGTGACCCTTTGGCTGGCGGGGCCGGGCGCTCCCGAAAAGCTCGCCGAGACGAAGACGAAGGACGATGGCAGCTATGACCTGGCGCTTGCCGACGGCAAGGACTACGGGAAGGACGACGCCGGCGTGATGTATCTCATCGCGGCGGGCGGGATGTCGCAGGTGTCCTCCGGAAACGGACCGAATCCGGCGACTACCTTGATGGCCACCTTGGGGACCAAGGCCCCGGAGCGCGTGACGATCAACGAGCTCACCACAGTGGCTTCCGCATGGACCGGAGCGCAGTTTCTCGACGGCACAACGATGAGTGGTAATGCACTCGGCTTGAGGATCGCAGCCGGAAACGTGCCGAACCTGGTCAATCTCGAAACAGGTGGTCTGGGGCCGGTCATCGAGGATCCGCTCAACAGTTCGGAGACCACAACATTAGCCAAGTTCAATACGCTTGGTATTCTGCTGACGGCTTGCGTTACCGAGATACCGGACGCGTGCAACAAGTTCTTCGAAGCGGCCACACCGCCGGGCGGCGTCACGCCGACCAACACGCTGGCCGCGGCGCAAAACGTTGCCCGCTACCCCTCTCATCACGCGAACGAGATTTTTGGGTTGCTGAACGAATTTTATCCCGTGCCCGCTGGCACGCGATGGCGTGAGGTGGATCTCATCCCTTATCTCAATTTCGCGCCCAGCTCATGGACTCTGTCGCTGGTCTACTCAGGCGGTGGCTACAACGGAGTGGGCGGCATCGCCATCGACGGCGAGGGCAACATGTGGTCGTCCAACAACTTCCTGGTCGGCGGCCAAACCACGATTTTTGATTGGGTCGGCGGCGGAATCTCGAAGTTCGCACCGAACGGCAAGCCGCTTTCCCCGATGATCAAGGGCTTCCGGGGCGGCGGCGTGGACAGCGCCGGCTGGGGCATCGCGGTTTCCGGCGATGACAAGGTCTGGGTCACCAGCATTATCGGAAGCACCATTTCCACGTTCGACAGTAAGACCGGGAAGCCCCTTTCACCGGAGACCGGCTACAACTTCGACGGAAAACTGGGTGCGATGCAGGGCGTCATGGTCGCCCCGAATAGCGACATCTGGACCCTCGACAATGACCACAGCCTGCTCGTCCACCTACCCAAGGGCGACGCCTCGAAAGGCCGCATCTACGGTCAGGTCGTGGACGGCAAGCCCGTCGATGGCACCCTCCAGCTCAAAAAGCCCTTCGCCTTGGCCATCGACCAAAATGATTATATCTGGGTCACCAACAGCGGCTCCAACACCGTGACCCGCTTTCCGGCCAGCGATCCGGGCATGGCCGTGGAATTCGAGGTCGGATACAGCCCACACGGGATTGCCATCGACAGCCAGGGCAATGCTTGGGTCGCCAACTCCATCGGCCACATCGGCATCCGGGAGAAACTGGCCTTCGTCGAGGAGAAGTTCAAAGCGAGGTTTGAGCGTCACGATGGTTCGGCCAGTGAGCGCGCGGCCAAGGAGTGGATCGATCTGTGGGAAATCAGCGACAAGTTTCCCGGAGGTGATGTGTCGATGATCAGACCTGATTGCACGGTTCTCGGCCCCTTCAACGCCGGCAAGACCATGAACGGCGCCTGGGGCATTTCCATCGACGGCAATGACAACATCTGGGTCTCGAATTCCATGAGCCACAACCTCTCCCAGTTGTGTGGTGTGCGGACCGAGACCTTCCCGTCGGGACTTCAAACCGGCGATGCGATTTCGCCCGAGGGGGGCTACATCGGCGGTCTGCAAACCATTACGGGCGTCGCAGCCGATCCCGCCGGCAACGTCTGGGTGGCCAACAGTTGGGACCAGACACTGGCCGGCTTCAAGCAAGTGCCGGACGAAGCGCTTTCCACCCGCTTCGCCTCCAACACCACGGTGGTCTTCTTCGGCTTGGCCAAACCCGTGCGGACGCCCTTGATCGGTCCGGCCAGAGCGGAATAAATCATGCATGCGGCGAGCAGAATTGGAAGGGTGATAAACCCGCAGGCATCGTATAATTCGAGCCAGTTAAGAAAACGACCTAGAAGCCGCCCGCAAATTCAGACTTGAAGACACCCCATTCATAATTAACAGAAACCAGGCATCATGAAAACAAACATCATCACACTAATATTGACGGGCGCGCTCACTCTCTCGAGCGCCAATGCACAAACAGATCCGACCAAAGAATCCAATGCGCCCATTGTTGTTAATGTCGACAATTTCAATAAAGCACAGACCGACTTTGAGTTCGCAGGAATCATTAAATTGTCAGGCATCAACCAGGTTCACAGCAACCGGACGCCCACGCCGATCGACAAGCAGAATGTTATCCGAATGAACCGGGATACGCTTTATAGCCTCGGTGTGATTGACATTTCCCAAGGCGCGACCGTCACCTTGCCGAATAGCGGCAAGCGATACATGTCATTGATGGTGATCAATAACGAAGGGTACGTGAATGATGTTTACTACGGCGCTGGTGCGTACGAATTGACGATGGAGAAATTTGAAACTCCCTACGTCGGCGTGGTCATTCGCACACTTGCGAATCCAGAAGATGCCGCAGATTTGGCGATCGCCCACAAACTGCAAGACCAGATTCAAATTTCTGCCGGGTCGGATCAACCGTTCGTTGTGCCGAATTACGACAAAGCCAGCTACAAGGCAACGCTTGATGCGATTCTTGAATTAGCCAAGGGCCTGAAACGCTTCACCCAGACCTTCGGCTCCAAAGCCGACGTCGATCCAGTGCACTTTCTGATTGGCAACGCCTCTGCGTGGGGCGGACTGCCGGATAAGGACGCTCAGTATGTGAATGTGCAACCGAATCTGCCCGTCGGCGAATACGAGATCACGGTCAAGGATGTCCCGGTCAAGGGATTTTGGTCCATCAGCCTCTACAACGAAGAGGGATACTTCCAGGAAAACAAGTACGGCGCCTACAGTCTCAATAGCCTGATTGCCAAGCCAAATAGCGATGGCTCTTACACCATTCGCTTCGGAGGAGATCCGGACACCACTGAGAACTGCCTACCGATCATGAAAGGTTGGAACTACGCCATTCGAATGTATCAACCAAGCCAGGCGATCATCGACGGGAACTGGACCTTCCCGGGCCCACCGAGGAAAAGAAGTAAGTAAGCCATCGTGATGCTACTAAGACTGAACCGATTCAATTTGTACAGAATTCTTCCCTGCGAATCATGAAACCAATGAAACCATACATCACCACAATTGCACTCACCTGCGCGCTCACCATGGCGACAGCCTACGGACAGGACGACCCAGCCCGGGAAGCTGCGAAAACGAAGGCGGCATCCATCTCGGAGAAAGTCCAGACGGTCGCAGGCGAGCTGGAATTCTTCGATGGCGTGCCGATCGGCGACACCAACGATCTCGTCTACGACTATTTGACCCGCTCACGCGCGCTCGGGGTTTATCTCGACAACGTTGGTGCGGTTTCCATCTACAGTGTTCTCGCCGGGATGGCCGAGCAAGGAGCCGATGCTCCGAACAAAATCGCCCTATGGGAACAGATGATGGATTCCCGGACGCCGGTTATCACCTCCAACACCTCCACGATGTATGCCTACGCTCCGACGGATCTGGCAAAGGATGGCCCGACCGTCATCGAGATCCCACCCGGCATGCTCGGCTTCCTCGACGATGCCTGGCAGCGTTTCGTCGGCGATATGGGGGTGACCGGTCCGGACAAGGGCAAGGGGGGCAAATACCTGGTCATTCCTCCCGGCTATGAGGGCGAAATCCCGGACGGATACTTTCTCCTGAAGCCACCCACCAACCGGAACTTCCTCTTCCTCCGCGGCTCCGTGAAGGATGGTCTGGAAGCAGCTGTCGAAAATTTCCGGTCCGGGCTCAAAGTTTATCCGCTGAAGGATGCCGCCAATCCGCCGCCGACCGAGCTTGTCAACATGTCCGGCCGTTCATTTAGCACTATCTTCCCGAGTACCTTGGAATACTATGAGATCCTGAACAACATCGTCCAGGCCGAGCCGATCGACGCGGTGAATCCGGAAGTTCGCGGTTACATGGCCAGCATCGGCATCGTCAAAGGACAGCCCTTCAATCCCGACGAGCGGATGAAAAAGCTGCTCACCGAGGCGGCCTTGCTCGGGAATGCTGCCGGGCGTTCCATCACTTACGACACACGAATCTCCGGGGTGAAGATCTATCCGGATACGAATAGCAACTGGGTGACCGCCTACGCGAACAAGAATACCTCCTTCGAAGCGGACGGGACGATCAATCTCGATGCCCGGGTGCTTTTCTACTACAACGCTGGCGGTGTGACTCCTGCGATGGCGACACCTCATGTCGGACAAGGCTCCGACTATGCTTTGGGTGTGTTGGACAAGAACGATCTGCCATTCGATGGATCGAAGACCTACAAGCTGCATCTGCCGCCGAACGTGCCGGTCGCCAACTTCTGGGCGGTCACGATGTATGACACCCAGACCCGTTGCCAACTCCAGACCAGCCAGCTCTTCCCGACTGTCGGCAGCCTGACCAAGGGAATGGAAAAGAATGAGGACGGCTCCTACGACGTCTACTTCGGACCAAAAGCGCCGGAGGGCAAGGAGGGCAATTGGCTGGCCACCAACCCCGGCAAAAGCTGGTTCTGTATCCTTCGCATGTACGGCCCGCTTGAGCCATGGATCGAAAAGACCTGGCGTCCCGGCGAGATTGAGTTGGTGAACTAGCCGAACGGAGACGACCGCCTTATCGAGGAGCTGGAAGAGAAGTTCGAGAAGGCCAGCAAACAGACCCAAGCGGAGCGAAGATCAATAAGATCGGAGACCGCAGCGAATTTTGAAGCAATCCTGAAGCAGCTTCCTACACGGCCTGCCGATCGTCATGAACTACGCTAGCGAGATTTCCAACCCCTTGCCTCAGTTGCATCGACCACAGGCTAGAACAACAAGCTCATCGCGGCGTCGGTCCAATCCACCGACTGCGGCTTCTGGTGGCAGAAGCGAAGTCGAACTGGCTGCATTCAACGTTTTGCGAATGCCTCCATTCGGACGCAATGACAAACCGTCTTGAGCCACGGACGATTCTGCTACAGTGATTAACAAGATCGTCAGTACGCAAGGCTTTGCAGCATACCCTGGGTATTAACTTCGCCTGGCGTCTGTTCTGCATTGGTCGGGGCGGGTAGTTGCCATGCGGAGCGATGAGTATTATTCGGACTTATGTACGCACTCTCGAGGGGCTGAATATGGTCAGATGTAGTTGGCTGGCACGATTGAATCGCGGGCGGATTGTAGCGGTCGGCATGGCCTGGGGGCTGCTTCTGCTGACTACGTCTCTAGTCAATGCGCAGGTTGTGCCAAGCCAGACCACCGATGCGTCTGCGACTCCTAACCTAATCTATATCATGGTGGATGATTTGGGATACGGCGATCTGGGCTGTTTCGGTCAAACAGAAATCAAGACCCCGAACTTGGATCGTATGGCGTCGGAAGGTATGAAGTTGACCAGCTACTACGCCGGTTGTACCGTGTGTCGCCCGTCGCGTTTGTCACTATGGACTGGGAAACACATGGGACATACGCCCATCGATTCCAATGCCGCATACGTCTTTCGTCCGGAAGACGTGACCGTGGCGGAATTGTTGCAACAATCCGGGTACGCTACCGGCGGTGTTGGCAAGTGGGCCATGGGGGGCATCGAAACGACAGGCCACCCGAATCGCAATGGGTTCGACTTCTGGATGGGCTATCTCGACCAGGGCGATGCCCACAATTACTATCCCACTCATTTGTGGAAAAACGACCAGAAAATTCCATTGGCGGGCAATGTCATTGGCGATTATGCCGAAGGCCGGGGACGGGTTGCGTCTCAACGCACTACCTATTCCCATGATGTCATGACCGAGCAGGCGTTTGAATTTGTACGCAGGCATGCTCACGATCCGTTTTTACTGCACGTGCATTGGACCATTCCGCATGCCAACAACGAAGGCGGGCGGGTTACAGGCAACGGCATGGAAGTGCCAACTTACGGAATCTATGCCCAGAAAGACTGGCCGGATGTCGAGAAGGGGCAAGCCGCCATGATTACCCGCATGGATGCCGATGTGGGTAGGCTGCTGGGGCTGCTGCGAGAGTTAGGGATTGCGGATCATACGTTAGTCATCTTTACCTCGGACAACGGACCGCATCACGAGGGAGGACACAATCATGAGTATTTTGACGCCAACGGCCCGCTCCGGGGTTACAAGCGAGATTTGTATGACGGTGGAATTCGTGCCCCGACCATTGCTTGGTGGCCCGACCATGTGCAAGCCGGTTCGGTGAATGATATTCCGCTAGCGGCCTATGATTGGCTGCCCACCGCTTGCCAGTTCGCAGGAGTCACGCCACCGGAGCAAATCGACGGTATTTCCTATCTGCCAACGCTACTGGGAATGCCCCAGCCTGCGCACGACTATCTATTCTGGAGTTACGAAGACAAGCGGGCAGTTCGGCAGGGCAAATGGAAGGCGCTGATTCCAGGCAAAGGCAAGCCGCTGGAGCTCTACGATTTGCAAGTCGATATTGGCGAGCAGCATGACTTAGCGGCTGATTTTCCGGAAGTGGTTCGTCGCATGCAGGACATCATCGCGGAGGCATACGTTCCCAAAAAGTGAACACACGGCCGTTCCTGCCTTGTTTCATACCGAAGGGGATTTGCGCATCAAAGGACCGTTTCTTGGTTTACAGTCTCTAGCGATAGACTGCTTAGGACCGTCGGAACAATATGTGTCGCCAGATCGCTCCGGCGATCGGCATTTTCCCGAACGAACCGGCGGAGCGGTTCGGCGACTAACCGCCAATAATTGTTTCGACGGTCCAGAGCCGCTCGATGCCCGTTCCCAGACAGCGGCAAGTTGCGGCTGCTCGCTTTTGAGGAACCGAAACTTCGCGCTCCATTTCAAGACCAATGACATGCCCGTAGGTGCACGATTGCCAGGCTGAGGCCAGCCATTACCAACCTGCCGCCTGGAGATGATTGCGAAGATGTCGATACCGCCATTCAGTATTGCGCGTTATGGTGGTGCCGAAAGTCATCGACATCTCAAGGGAGGTTAGGGAGCCGCTTCAAACTGGACCCATTCAAAATCTTTCTCACCAGAAGGAACATCCAACACCCAATACATTCTTCGGCGAATCAACGACTCAACATCCCTGATGAACCAGCTAACAAGTCGGTGAAGGGGATGGCTCGGCGCAGTCCGGCTTGAAGTTGACGTCTTCTCCTCGCCTCCCGTTACCTTTACCGTTCTTGCTGTCCGTCGTTGCGCGGTCGATTGTCAGGTTTCGTGTCACGCATGGGCGTTTTTCCGAAGCCACGAAGTGGCGGCATGTGCTAGCCCCGAACGCGAGTCCGGGGAATGAAAACCAGGGACGCACCAAGTCGCGAAGCGACGCCAGGTGGACTGCGCATCGAACTATGCAGACTATGCAGACGTGACACACCTGCCGTCGCTTCGCGACTGACGGCCTGTTCGCTACATTTACCAAGGACTGGCGTCCTTGGCTAGCACCTACCATCACCTACCATCGCTTTGCGATTCCGGAAACGGCTATTCCCGTTCGCAACGTAATGCCATTTCTAGCGAACGACACGGATTACATCGCCAATGTGTCGCCCTCCGCCTCCGGGCTATGTCGCGGCACACGGTCCGCTATAGTTCGCTGTTGTTGGTAAATCTTCTCACTCGCCCCTGGGTGCGAGTAGGTACAATTGCTCGGTCGCTTGCCTATCCACCGAAGCCTGTGAGGGTACAGGTTTCGATCGGTCAATTGTTGCCCGGCCTCTCTATCACCACTATACTAAGGCCTGCGGAACCAGACCGATGGGCGAGTCGTCCGCAACACAGGCACAACGTAAGAACTAAGTGGTGCACACAAGCGGCAGTAATGCCTTTTCGTCACCACAAAGTCTTGGGGCGCCGCCGTGTAACCGTCAACGTTCGTCGGTGAAAACTTTCGGTGAACCGGCAAGAAATCTCGTCACGTAGGAAACGATTCAGTGAGACGCCCTACTATCATCGCTGCCGCGACATTTTTCGTGGTTGTTTTCGCGATTATGTCAACTGCCTGCGTTATTGAGCCCGTTAAGGCGGACGATCAAAAACTGGACAAAGTTGCACCCGACGAGCTCTATGTGATGCTTTTTCGAGGAGCCCCACTCGAGGAATCCGCCGTCCCAGCTCGGGATCACGTTTTGACATTACGAGTACACGGCGAGAAAAGCTTCTCTGCCTGGCTAGGCGACGGTTACCCGAAGCTTGATGGAGTTATCACTGTCAAGGACACTAAGCTGCATGCAAAACTCAGCGCAGACTTCAATGCTACTGCAGGAACATTTGTTGAGCCGATCCAGAAAGACACACCCATCAAGCCCAGCCAATCAGGATTCGAGTCTGGGATTCAGCCCTTCTACTTCATTGTCACGAGCGATCCGCTAAGCAATATGAAATAGAAAAAGGCGGGAGACTTGTAGTGGCTGCACGCGGCGGTCTACGAACCGACTCACGACGAACCATGGGTTGGACACGGAGCGACCGAAAACGTGTTGCAATAAGTTTGGCCGGTCGACTGCCGTCCGGTCAACGCCGTTCGGCGACCCAAACAGGTTACAGGAGATTGTGATGCGAGCCGTGTGGTTGAGGCCCCTATTTATTTTCGCCATTTCCGTGCTAGCCTCGGGGGACCTATTCGCTCAGCCTTTGTTTCCCAAAACCGAAAGCATCGACAGCTTGGTCGCCAATTCCGATTATATTCTCGTTGCGACACTCGTGGACTTCCGGACTGGGGCAGAGGCCGACGACCACAGCGGATATGACGTAACCATTGTCATCGATGAATCTCTGAAACAACCGGTCTTGACGGAAGTACACCCGCGGATGTCATTTCACTTCCCCCATCTTGCGTCGGTTCTCAACGACTGGAAAGAGCGTTCGTCTCGTCTGCTGGTGGCGTACGATGAATTCGCTCCGACGGAGACGAAAGTGATCGAACTAGCACCGGGCAAAGTGGAAGTAATGACGGCGGATTTCGTACTCCTGCGCCAGCCGGATGCCATAATCAAGGCCGCGAGGCAAATGGCTCGCGGTCTGCCGGTCGGAGTGAAGCGAGTACAAACCTTCAATCTCCATGTTCCGCGCGCGATCGTTGCTGGAACGAAGTGGGAACCGTATTACGACATAGGCGGGCATCTCGTTCTGAGCGTCCCCGTTGACGAGCAGCTGAAGAAAAGGGCGCGGGAGTATCTCCGCTCCAAGGAGAACCGACTCAAGCATTCT
Source organism: Aureliella helgolandensis (assembly GCF_007752135.1). Classification (GTDB taxonomy): domain Bacteria; phylum Planctomycetota; class Planctomycetia; order Pirellulales; family Pirellulaceae; genus Aureliella; species Aureliella helgolandensis. Next base: position 1,091,508 of record NZ_CP036298.1, read on the forward strand.
GAGGGCGAGCAAGCCCTGCGGTACTTCAAAGCGGACCAGAATTGAAATTGCCGCGATGAACAATGGGATGCAACGGCGTGGCGGTGGTGCGTTCTTTCCTGATATCAACATAAACTCCCGCCACCCGCTGATCACCAACGTTCGTAAATCAAACAAGAGGTTCTTCGGGACTTTTAGGGGTTGAGTTGTAGCTTTCCACAGTAGAAGAGGATGCAGGTGCGGTAGTTTGCAAAGTTGCGGAAGCCGCGAGCGGCCGACTTGATGGATTGGATTCGGCTGTTGAAACCCTCTGTGGTGGCGTTGGTAACGCGGTGGCGAAAATAGCTTAGCAAACCGGCCAGATGACGCTTTAGAGTAGCAGCAACTCTCTTGACTGGATCCAATTGACTTCGGCGTGCCCATCCAAACCAGCGATCAAAGAACTTTTTAGCATTGCCAGCATAGGTGTAGTCCCAGAACCAACGAAAGTGCTCTTTGATGGCCCTTGCCCTGGACGTCCTCAGGTCTTGCTCTTGCAATAAGGCTAGGCGTGCGTGGCGATCTTCGTCTAGGTTCTCTGCGTTGTAAAGACAGAGTTGCCTGTTGCCTGCTGCCTAAGAGGGGTTCGTCCCCTTCCTTCTTCAAGGCTCTGTGTTCGCTTCGCCGCACTTTGTCAACAGCCTCGCCGAGATACTTGGCAAGGTGGAATTTATCGTGCACAATCTCTGCGTTGGGAGCGTTCTTGTCGGCGCTGGTCATAAACGCCGCCCACATGTCCATCGAAACCGATGCAATTTTGCTGCGTTGCGATTGAGTCAATGTTTTCCAAAGCGAATCGGCTGCTGTGGTAGTCCTGTCAGGCACCACTTCGAGAACGCGCCGGTTATCGCTGTCGGTCATCGCTGACACATGGTTGTGCCCTTTACCAAAACTCTTTTCATCCAGCCCAACGTGCTTAATGTCGTCCAGTTTGCGTCGACTGAGGCCTCGGTCTACGGCACGCTTTATGATCGTATGCACGGCATCCCAGCTAAGCCCCAGCAAGCAGGACGCGCGACTAAGATTGGCACACGCCTGGAGAACTTCGACAGCGAACGCTTCGAACAAAAGAGTAGATCGCGAATGCTTGCCCGACCAAGGGACCGCGATGGCCTTCACGCCACACTTTGCGCAGTGAGAACGAGGCACGCGTGCCCGCAACTCTGTCTTGAACTGCAGCGTGTCTAATTGCCTCCATGTCCATTCAGGAGCAAAGTCCGCTTGGGAGCAAGCAGCCTCGCAATCCGGACAAGTTAGACTGCCCCCCACGTGAGAAAGCCGAATCGCAATCTGATTGCCAAGCAAGTCTAAGTCTACGTCTTCCACCCGCCATGAATCATCAAGGCCCAATAATGCGCTATAGGGTTCGGTGAGATCTTTCATCCCAAAAGAATTACCCAAAACCCATCATTTTTCGACTAGCCACTAAAAGTCCCGAAGAACCTTAAACGTTAACCGCACGTCGCTTGGGTTCAGCAACGACAATGCTCAGCGGCTATAATCCGTGGATTCCCTCCATTACGTCACCGTCCGAGGAAACGACGCATGAACTCTATTCTGTCTGTCGCCACAGTCTGTTTACTCATCCTTTGTCCGCAGTTGAGACTCTCCGCCGACGAGTCACCGGGCGAAAGCGATCCTCGGCCCCAAGAGCGCCAGTTGCCATTCGAGATGCACGCGAAAATGACGCAGCTGCCGATTGTTCATGTCGGGCCCGCCGATGCCGATCTAGTGGGCACCGACAATCGGGTGCTTCAAGCCGCCGTCGATTACATTGCATCATTGGGCGGCGGAACGGTTGAGATCCTTCCCGGTGAGTATCTGATGCGCGACTCCTTGCATCTGCGATCCAACGTGACGGTCCGCGGGACGAAGGGCGAAACGATTCTAAGAAAATCGGATGGTGTCGTATCCCCATTGAGTGTCGACGGTGACTTCGGCGAGCAGCAATTTACGGTAGCGGATGCGACGGGTTTTCAAGTCGGCTTTGGGGTCGCGATTTGGGATCAGAATGCCGGCGGTTTCCATACCTCCGTTGCAAGAATCACAGGGCGAAGCGACAACACCTTCTCGATCGATAAGCCTCTGATGGCGGACTGCATGGTCCACAACAAGGCACGAGCGGCCACGGTGTTCCCAGTCGTCAGCGGCTACGACCTGCGCAACGTCCGTGTCGAAAATCTGGTCATCGAGGGAAACAAGGACGCCAACGTTGAATTGAATGGCTGTCGTGGCGGCGGCATCTTCCTGTATCGCGGTTTTGGAACCGTGATTCAGAACTGCGAGGTGCGAAACTACAATGGCGACGGGATCAGTTTTCAACAATCCAACGACGTGACAATCGTTGGTTGCCGTAGCGAAAGCAACACGCAACTCGGTTTTCACCCAGGCAGTGGTTCGCAACGCCCCGTCGTTCAGAACTGCATCGCTCGGCACAACGGGACCGATGGGCTCTTCCTGTGCTGGAGAGTCAAGCATGGATTTTTTGAGAACAATCTGCTGGAGGCAAACGGACGCTTCGGCATTTCGATCGGACACAAAGACACGGACAACCTGCTGCAGAGTAATCGAGTACTCCGCAACGGAGAGGACGGGGTCAACTTTCGAAATGAGACGTTAGGCATGGCCGCGCACCGCAACCGGTTGCGAGACAATGTGATCGAAGACAACGGAACGAACGGATCCGCAGCAGGTATTCGGATTCGCGGTGAGACTGACGGATTGGTATTTGAGAACAACGTGATCCGCGATACGCGGCCGAGCGAGAAGCAGTCTCAAAAAGTTGGAGTGCTGATTGAGAATCAAGTAGGCACGTTGACGTTGCTGGATAACCAAATCGAAGCGGAAAATCCCGTTGAAGACAAACGCGAGAAGTAGTAATACGACCCGGGCGATGCCGTGCTACGCTATCCCCGACGCTGGGATCGATCCTACCGGGGACTCGCAGAATATGTCAGCAATCTCGGATCCAAAAGGTCACTTCATAACCACTTTGACGCAGATGCTCGTTGCGGGAGGCGCAAAACGGAGAACTTGCGATGTGCGGAAGCGGCGATTGCCATGGCTGCCAGCGAGGGCACACTGCTGATGCAACTAGCTGAAACGCTGGACTTGGTGTGGCCTCATCCTTCAGCAGGCCAACTCGCAGAGGTGATTCCCTGCGGAGATCCGCATCAACGGCTGAGCAATGCTTCTGGTCAGTATGGCGTTTTCGTTGTTGCTGGTCTCACGGAGCGTGATCATGACAAGGTATTCGATTCGGCCATTCTGATTGACGATTCGCGACAGTGCCTTCGGAGGCATCGCATGTTGAACGAGTGGGAAATCGGCCAACGATGGTACGGTCAAGGCGACTGCCTGAGTGTCGCGCACACGTCCCTGGGAACGAGTGGTGTCATGATTTGCGACGCTGGTTCGCCTCGGCAAGTTGCGTTGGACCGATGACGGCAGGTCTTTAGAGCGGCAGAACTTGCATCGGCTGTTCGATGGTGGTGGCTGCCGATGGCCACGTAGTCCTGCAAGGGCCGTATAGGCCGACGCCGAAACGATTCTGTACTCCGACATCCTAATTGAGCCACTTCCTGCCCGAGGGACTCTTTGGCAGTCGAGGATTAGGCAGACGAGGATTAGGCAGACGTAGGCGCTCGGCTGAGTGGAAGCTGGTGGAGTAGCGTATGCATTCGGATGCCGAGTTCGAAGTCGTTTAGGAAACTGCGTTCCGACTCTCAAGACACGCCCTCCTTGGGCAGTTGCCCAACGGAAGAGTTCCTGCAAGGGGCCCCTTGTAACTCCGCCACCTTCACAGAGCAAGACAAACCACATGCTACTTGTCGGACGGTGGGTTTAGCGGTCGTATCACGCAATTTGGAAAGCCACTTCGGCACGCTCGCAACTTAGAGTTCCTGTGGGACGGACCGGCCTCTCTGCTCGCCGACCAACGACGGTTGTGCCCGTCGAAACTCTCATGAGGTCGAGTGGTTAACGCCAATCAATTACAATATTCAACTCACCTTGGTCTGCCAGCTGGTCCTTTGCGCCTGAAACAATGAAACTCAAACTTCCAGTAGTCCACGCTGCAGACATAATTGCACAAGATTTTCCACCAACATAGGAGAAGGCATGAACAACCTTTTTATAGGAATCACCTGCATCTTAGTATCGGCTGTCGCTGGGTGTACCCAAACATCCGAGCAAGACCTAGCAGTCAACGAGAGTCGCTCCCGTGAACGTAGCGGCCGGGCAGAGGAAGCCGATACGCCAGATGCCAACTCTCCTGCACATGATGCTACCGCCCCGGCCGCCTCCACGGCGTCCAGCGTCTCCGCTACTGGCACATCTCCTGACGATTCGTACCAGAACATAGCATCCGAAGAATCCACACCAACCATTGACGCTCAGAAGAATTCTGAAGCGGGCATCGCCGCCTACCAAGCCAACAACTTGCCGCTCGCTTTCCAAGAATTTCAAATCGCTGCACTGAAAGGACACGCGGATTCACAATTCAACTTAGGGTTAATGTACGAGCAAGGCATCGGTGTTGGTCGAGACGAGACGCAAGCAGTTCTCTGGTACGACAAAGCGGCCACGCAAGGGAGCTCGGCTGCACAATTCAATCTAGGAGTGCTTCACGAGAACGGTCGTGGCACTAAGGTTGACTTTGCAGAAGCCAACAAGTGGTATCGCAGGGCTTCGGTGCAAGGAGATCCACTTGCAATTGGAAACCTGGGCATGCTCTACATCCGCGGAGATGGCGTGCCGGTAAACAAGATTGCGGGATTGGCCTTGCTTTTCATGTCTGCAACGATAGATCCATCATCAGACAATCACGCTCGGCGAAACATCACTGGCACTCGCGGTCTATCGGCAGAAATGATCACGGCTGCACAGAAACTCTCTGGAGAGCTTAGCACTGCTGAAAACATGCTCGCTTCCCTTGATCAATTCTTAAAGCAGTAGGCAGTAGTGGGAAGAAAAAACGCTCCGGCTCGCTGCCGATGGCGCGGAGCTTTCCATTCACGACTATCCCTTTGTTGCAGTTTGGGTGTGGCGGGTATAGCGTCCGGCAACGGTAGTGATAAGCGGTCTGATACACCGACCGCAATCGCTAGCAAAGGAACCGTAAGCTAATTGACAGCGACTCGGTCTGTACCGGGCTTTCGTTCGCACATAGTGACGAACCGTCATTCACTGAAAGCCCATGTCACGCCCACCTTACGCAATTTGGGAACCAAAGGTCCGGCCTTCGTTGGAGGGCCACGGATGTCGTCGAGGTGATCCTCTAGGCGCGGAGGTCTCCCACATCTGAGGCGGCAAGACCTGAGGTTCTGGTCCACAACCAGAACGTCATAGACTCGACTCCGACGCTCAAGTGTCGTGGGTTCCTACGCATCACGGTCCGACGAAACGAACACAGCTCCTATGCGAAGCACGTTGCCCCAACCAGTGTGGCTGTGATCAGTCCTTCAGTTTGCGCAGCGAAGCCAATCCACCGACCAAGAACACCGTGGGAAGAATAGTCGCGCAATGGTCGTGGGAATGTCTCAGATGCTGCGTTCGCCAATACTGACAGCCGCAATCGCTGAGACGACGAACAAAACTAGGCGGCCGGGGGGCGCGGAAGCCTTGGGTTTGCTGGCTCTCACTCCATTCGGAGGTGGTGGGGCCCAAGTGCCACGCATCCGCCAGCGTCTAATCGACCGGGCCGGGGAATCGTCTGAGAGCGATGGCAGGTTCAACTCCAAGCACGGCGAAGACAGCCATCGCATTGCCGACACCCGCACGAGCCCGGTGTCGGCCCTATCGTTGAAAAAGCGGGCAAGAAAACTCTGAATCTGGCGGGATTGGAACAACAAGTGCAGCGAGTTGAGTAGGGCTCAGTTTGCGTGTATCCTCGACTGGGCATTGCCTATAACGAGACATTGTCTTAGGAGATTTCGCCATGATTCGATCCGTCGGACTTACATCTATATTGCTATTTACCGCACTCTCGGCGGTGGCCTATGGGCAACAAACCACCTCACCGCGGGATTCGAACGCAGCAGTTGGCTCTGGAGCAACTGGGTTCTACCAGTCGCAGGTTTACTCGGGAATGAGCGGTACCGGCCAAGCAGGCGTCTCGCAAGGTATTCCGTACTACGTAGAGCCCTCGAGGTTCTACTACAACCGGCCCGCCAATTCCGGCTTGCGTTTCGGGCGTCGAAACTATTACGGCTACTACCCGCTGTGGAATGGGCGACCCGCCTATCGCTATGGACCTTACATTTACTATCCCCAGGTACGCTATCTGGCCCCAGGCGTCACAGAGCACGTTGGCCCATTCATTCCGGTTCGCTAAACCAGCCGTATGCCTGGCCGAAAACCGCAGTGACCGTGAGGCAGCTGAGGCAACCGCGCAGCCAAGGGAGCCGATCAGCCGGGGCAGTTGGTCAGTAGAGTAGCTGGCCCGGCCAGAGGCCGATACAACCATTGCCGCTGGCGTCAGCCACCTGTTAGCTGACCTATGCGCCGCCAAGCCCGGATGGCGACACAAAACAGTAGTCACGCGTTTCGTGCTAAATGTCGAACCGTCATTCACTGAAAGCCCATGTCACGCCCACATGAGCGCGCAAGTGTAATCACTTTTATTGTCAGATTGACCGCTAAACCGCATGGCGGGCTCTAGTTGAACTTAGGTCGGGTTGTCCAGTTGAACGCAGTTCGACCGTGCAAGAACTGGTATCGGTCGATGAAGCCGGCGCACTTCGAGTTTGTTCGTCCCAGGCGGCTGTGGAGGCCTTCCATTGGAGCATCAGGTGCTAGTTCCAATGCTCCAAACACTATCCGAGTGCCGAGGGCTCAATGGGTATCGTCAGAGTGGCTACATGTCCGCTGAGCAAAACCCGCGAGAAACAAAAGACGGAATTTAGGAGCCGACCTATTGTTTTACATCACCATATGACCCACAATTTCTACCACCGAAATGACTATTTTCTCGCCAGGGTTTGCCTGTGCCTCTTCCTCTCCGCCTGACATTGGCCATCAGCCGTCATTCACCCGCTCATATCATCAGCTTTACTCCAACGAAGGTTTTACAATGTTCCGAAATATACTCGCGGTGTATGTTGTCGTTGTCAGCCTGTCCACTTCAGCGTCCGCGGGGGTCATGTCGGCAGACCATGCTACTTTCGGCATCGCCTCCCTAACACGCGATACGGTACAGGGATTGGATTTTCTCGATTTGACTCTCTCAGTTAACCGCTCATTTAATAATGTTTCAAGCCAGTTTGGAACGGGCGGTGATTTCGAGGGGTTTCGGTATGCGACTGAAGTTGAAGTGATTAATCTCATTAATAATTATGGATTTACTCCGGGTGCTGTCGTGGGGCAGAACATAACTGGCTGGGCGTTGTCCGGTGGTTTGGGTGGTTTGACGAACCTTTTGGGTGTCACAAATCTGGATGGACTACCTGAACTTAAGCAAACCATTGGGATTACGGGCACCTCTGTTCATATTTCCTCCCATAAGTATGTTGAATTGGTCTTCTACTCGGGCCTTATTTCCACGGTATATAATGAACCCGCACTGTATCGCCCCGATGGTTATTTCAGTCCAAATTACGGATCATTCTTAGTACAATCGTCATCTGTTGTGCCGGAGCCCGGGAGCATCACCACGTTCGCAGGCTTGCTTGGAATTGGATTGATTGTACGTCGAAGAAGGCAACGTCTTTCAGACCGCTAACAACCCAAACCATCCAACGTCGCACGTAATCACCAATGCACCGCGCCGATGCACCTTGCTCATAAAGCCGGTTCACACGTTCGACAAACCGCTCAATTGTTGGCGGGGCGACACCTATTAGCCCCGCCGCATTCATTGGTAACCCAGAAACGCGAACTCGCGTTCTGTTTGACCAATGAATGTTTGTCAGGATGCTGCTCAACATCGAGCTCAGCCAGTGTCCGATTAACCAAGGCAATGGCCTTTCGTAGCTTCCACCGCGACGGTGCCAACACGACCCAGTCGTCCATGAAGCGAACGTAGAACACCGCCATCGCTTCCATCCGCTTGTCGAGCACGTCGAGGAACAAAGCTCCCATCAGTGGCGAGAGTGGGCAGCCCAGCGAAATGCCTTTGTCGATGTCTTCGTAGAGTCCGTCGTCGTAAACAGACCTGCGCATATACAGCCACAGTAAATCGAGTAACCTTGCGTCATCGAGGTGTTCTGCCAACTGTGCGTACAAAATGTCATGTTTGATATTGGCGTAGTAGCTCTTCACATCAGTGCGAAAGATAAATTGATTTTTCGGCAGACTTGCGACGATCTCGCGTATCGCCGCCTTCGCTCCTCCGTTTCCGGCCAAATGAAAGCAACGTGATGACAGGCTAGGCGCCAATTGACGGGTCAGCACAATCGCGATCGCCTTGAGTACCAGCGAGTCGACCGCCGACCAGATTTCCAAGTCGTCATTCGTTCGGTGGATTCGCCTCAGCGGAGAGAAGCGGTATTGCCCGGCAATAAGCTCGCACTGAAGCCTGGATTTGATTTCTACCCAGCGAAAGCGAACTTCCCACACTTCGTCATTGTGCGAATAGTTCTTACGTCGTCTGCACAGCCAGGCGTAGGCTTCTTCCAACACTACGTCCGACGCGATTTCTTCCATCAAGCAATTGGACATAGCACTATTCTACATTGTCGAAACGCTCTCTGGTTTGTCCCGAAAAAGAAAAAAACGTACCGTGCCTGATTACAAATAACTGGCGTCGGCGTGAAACTCAGACGCGGATTGGCGACTTCCCCAAGTCGCTGAAGTTGCATCGACCATGCATGTCGCGAGTGACGGAGCATGTATCGCTGCTGTCATTCTGACTGCGTGCGCGGGCGTTTGGTTCTAGATCCGACTGCGGTGGCTATTGGTGACTCAGGACGAACCGTCCGATGCTCTCAACCCTGCAAACCAATGGCACGTCCGCCTGGGGGGCAAACCGCTACCTGGGAGCATTGGGAATAACTGGGAAAGTCCTGTTTTCGAATTGATGACGCAACTGCTGCGGTCTGCTACCTCGCTTGTAGATTTGGCGGAGTCTTCGAGACCGCGGCTCGTCCCATCTTCGGCAAGATCGAACGGAGTTCAATATTTCGTTGTTTTCTTGAGACCCGCGGGAGAAAGGCTTACGGGATATAACTAAGGCCTCTTTTTCGTTCTTGCAAGCAGCAGCAAACTATGGACTCGAGCGACCAAAATAGCTGTGACGATTCCGATTCCGCGTTACTAAGGCGGTACCTAGGTGGCGACCATGGTGCGCTTGCAAGTCTGTGCGTTCGCTATGCTCAGCCGCTTAATAGAATCGTTAGTTCGTACCTAGACCCACTCGTTGCTAGGCGGGTTAGCGAATCGGATCTGGTACAGGAAACCTGGATGGTCGCGGTCAAGAAGCTTAAAAATAAGCCGGAAACACCGGAGATCGCACTCTTTCCTTGGTTGGATTGCACGTTAGCGTGTTATCGACGCGCACCGGATGCATCGTGGAGCTGAGAAGCGAAACGTATACCAGAACTTTTCGATATCAAACGTTGCGTTAAGCAAAATATCGCTATCTCCTAAATTGGGATTCACCCGAATATGACTGTTTTCTTTGGAAAGTTGAATTCTCTTTGCAGACCTAATATCACGATTCACAAGTCGCCACATCGCAGTCCGCTTCGTGCTCGGGTAAATCGTTTTGAACATCTCGAAGCACGAGAATTGTTAACCACTTTATATCCAGCGACCGGTGCATACTACAGCAGTGGTAGCTATCTCAATCACCACGTAACCGTAATGGGGAAAGATGTCCAATCGGGGCACAATGGAATATCGGGAGTTGTAGAAGTCTATGTTGGAAATAACAAAAGTGCTGCTGTTGAGTCCGTCAAACTCAATCTCAAGGCTGTAGCACCCGGCACGGACAATTCAGTCAACCTATATGGTTACGCGGCCGATGGTTCAATCACAGTCGATGACCTCCATCGGGCAGCCGAACTTGTCCGTTCTTTCACGGTTAGCGACGGAGGTGTCTACGAAATTGATGTAACTGGGTTCACCAAGCAAGTGCTTCAAGAGGGAAGCCAATATCTTGGGTTTCGATTTGAAGCTGGAACTGATTCGACTTGGATAGGATTCGGTACTAGTGCACTTAGGCATAAGTCGCCGACCTTTGATTTGGTAATCGAAGAACCAGACCTTGAGGCGGAATCACTTGGTTGGCAAGAGTTTGCTGGCGAGCCGAGTGACTCAGGGTGGAAACAGCACGACTTTCCGATTGAATACAGACTTAACGTCGACCAGCAATATGACACGGGTGCTGCAATTGATTTCTATTGGGCGTCATCTACTACGGAAGACGCTATTCTTGGGGAGGCAATCCACAGCGTGCCGATCGAATCGCATGGCGATGCCAAACATCAAGGGATTATCGCTAGAGAAGTCATTGGCCGTTGGGGAGCACCGCCTGCGGATGCAACTCACCTTCTGATGGTTATAGACCCAGGAGAGAACGCCGATGCCGACCCAAACAACAATGTTGCTGCAATGGAAATTGCGACTGACATCGTGTTCGAGGGTATGGATTGGCTCAGCTTTGGCGGCGTGAGCGGAGGATATTCGGTGCGCGGATTTGTAGTGAATGAAACGTCCATCGACCTGGGATTCTACTGGAGCACGGACGGGAATTGGGATGAAAATGTAGATCCAGCTGCAAATAGAATCGTCGAAAGGCCTGCTACCCTTGGTAACCATCTATTCGAAGTAGAGAATACCTCGTTCCTTGCAGTTCTGGACCATCCTTATCTGATCGCCTTGGTGGATGCACCAGCACCACTAGAACGGATTTGGGAATCAGATGAGACCAACAACGACTTTGCACTTTATGCGCCTGATGCGGTAGACATTGATGTCGTGGTGAAGCCGTCAACTGAACAAGCGTTAAAAGGCGAAACAATAACCTTCGAAACGACCATCACGAATCGTAGCCCCTTTGCAGTCGACCTGAAATTAAGAAGTGTTCCAACATTCTCCGGCCGCAATTCTGCGCCTGCAATTGATCCTACGGTTAGACACGAAACACTCGCGACGTCTCGCACGTATTCGTTCGTTGAATCGGTTGAACCAAAGTGGGACTGGATTCCCCCCGATTTTCCGCTGAAGGAAACGGGGAGAGTTGATTTTTGGGAAAATACGATCAAGGCGACCCTCGCTGACGCTTTGTCGACAATCGGGATTGTGGGGACGGCTGCTTCCGCAGCGATTACGACAGGGGAATTAGCAGCTGCCTTCCAAATAACTGCTGGCTTACTCTACGAATACCAGGAAGCAGAGACGAGCGGCTCATTCAGCTTAATTGTTGAACCGCAACTATTTTCTGATGAAAGCAAGAATCCAGATTTGACGGAATTGAAAGAGTTTGTTGCGAGAGTGGACCAAGAAAAGATCACCGCCTTTGATCAATTTGTCATCGACTGGAAGAGCATGCAGTATCACCTGGCAACACTAAATCTAAGTTTAAGTGCTGCTAAACTACCAAGCAGTCTTATAGCTTTAGAAATGCAGCGTCTTGTTAGTCGTCTGGGCATCCTAGATGATGCCTGGGAGCGAGCACTGGACCCTCCAGACGCTCAATTTCGAGAATTTTCGCTGGCAGCTGTACAGATACCAAATATTGTCTCTAACTTGGAAAGCTCACCGCTGAAAAAACAACAGGTATTGGATTACGCTGCGGACAGTTTGAATGAAGCTCTCAATGCTTCGATCGACAAAAAAGACGGAGCTATTGTTGGAAGCAGTTTGCAGTGGAGGATGGAACAGATGCAGGCGGCATCCAATCAGGCACATCGTAAGTTTCTGTTGAAAGCAAAATCAATCGCGTTGTCGACTGTGCTCGAACCGTATCTGAACACATTACTGCCACAAGATCAAGCATCAGCTGCCCGATTCCGGGAACAAGGATTGGCGCCGGAGCTTCAACAGACGCTTCAAGATGCAGGTTGGTCTGAGGAAGTGATTGCGGCTATTGACCAGGATTTCAAAACAACCGCGATTGGCGATATCCAATCGCTATCTTCAGAGCTGCATGTTGCATCTGCGTATTCACTAGGCTTTTCTGCGGCCTTTGACTCGATGACTCTCTTGAAAGAATCCATATTCATTCAAACTGAGCTTGAGCAAGAAACGCGAGGCTTGTCGGCGGCAGAACAATCTGAACTGAAATACCTGAAAGACCGCCTGGCCGAACTGGCCGGCAGTCCATCCGCGCCTGTATCAACACCGACTGATGGAGTTTTCGAACGAGCGACTGAATTGGCTGCGGCCTCGCGGCGGATCGCGTTAGAAACAGGAAACTATTCCGCCGTTTCCCCGTACTTAGATACCGCATACAGTGCGATGATTAGCGGTTCAGTCTATTTTGCAAGCCTGTCTGATCTTAGCGAGACGATTCAGGCATTTGTATCGGATGGAAATATTGCCGCGAATTATGCGGTTGAACTTCACGGCTTAGTTGATAACGCTCAGTCCGCCATAGCCGGCGGTGAATGGACACAGGTAGAGACGCGAGTAAATGCAATCCGTCAGTCACTGGTCGGTGCAGTGCCAACGGACATGGACGCGGAATCCAAGCGAACACTGATCAACTACCTTGAGTATATTGCCGAAACGCTGGCCCACTCAACAGAGATCCGAGGACCTGAAATTCAGAGTGCCATCCAAAGCGTCGAAGTTGGAAGGTTGGAAAAGATCGTGCTTCAGGAACCGTGGACCATCCTCGAAGCTCAATTGGGGAACCTGGGCGGAGGATTGCTCCGAGTTTCAGTAGACGCTGACGCAGGCCAAATTTCTATCGGCGAAACTGACGATCTTACAATCAACGAGAATTCCGAGATTCTGATTGACGGTCTCAGCGTGGCAAGTTTCCGGCCAGCCGCTGCAGGGCAACTTTTGCTTGCACTGCACGTGAGCGCAACAACCGAGCGTGTGGCGACAATCCTGGAAGCATTGACCTTGACGAGCGCAGCGCGGCACAGCGGAACCCCCAAAACGCTCAAGGTAGAAATAGCAGATGCGGCAGCCGGGAGCGGAGAATTCGAATTGCAAATTGTTGAAACCATAAAGTTCCCCAAATGGAATGCCCCCCAGCCATTGGATACCAATGATGATGGAACCGTCTCCCCTTTGGACGCTCTCATCATCATTAATCTTCTGAATTCCGGGCAAGCCCCCTCTGTCATCAGCTCGGAGTTTGAAGCTCCCTTTATTGACTCGAGTAGAGACAACTTTGTTTCGCCCATTGATGTGCTCTTGATTATTAACCACCTCAACGGACAAGCAGGTGGCGAAGGTGAACGCATCAGCGATCTTGAAACGAATGGCCAAGCAGTCTCTCCTGGACTCGCTACTCCCGACATCGGGCTATCGACACGCGAGAGGGCGTTACAGAGTTATGGTTTTTCCGCACTGCAACCAAAACTGCATGGTGCCAATGCTAGGAACCTAGGTAGCTTCGCCGACAGTGTCCTTCGAAATACATACGCCCGTACACCAATCGAACCCCTCCCTCCAAGTGAGTCAGGGAGTTCCAGGATATCTCTTGCCCGGAGAAATGCTCACGTAGCAAGTCGCGTTCAGATTGTGGAGTCACTGAGCTGCGTTGATGATCTCGTGAGTTCTGATTGGTTAAAGGGCTGGTTCAAGGATTTGTCGCTCCAGAGCATAAGCAATTTGGGTTCTGATAACACTTTGAAGCCCGCTTGAGAACTGTTAAATTCGTTTGAGTCGTTGGTTCGCGCAAGGCGCCTCAGAGATAGTCCAATGGAACAGCAGAAATGAGAATCCGGCCATTCAAGACTTTGCTGCAACATTTGAGCTCCTCTAGGATCGCCGGTTGCTGTCTTCAAGTCAGAATTCGTATCAACCGCTGGACGTGAACTTGGATCTCGTCGTTTCTCCGACTGACGGGTTATTCTGAGCAACTAACTCAATAGCGGCACAACGCATGCGATAAGTTTTTGCTCTCTGGATACAGAGAGAGCCCTACAGCTGTTATCGCATCCCTCAATGCAACTATGCGTTCCAGTCTCGAACCCATTTCAGTCGACTTTGGTACGGCACTATCTGATTCAAGTTTAAAATGAGACCACTACTTCCTGCGTTCGCAACATCGCATTGGTTACCTTTGATGGAAATGACATCATCGCCACCAATCAGGTCGATCCGCAGGATCTTGGCCAGAGAACCGATCCTGCGAAGGAGGCACTCGTCACGCTCGTCACGCAAAGCACTGCCACCGGATTGCCCGCAATCAGCGAAAGCAGCTTTGTGGTGAACTGGTGCGAAGGCGATTCCAATGGCTCCGGCATCCGCTCGCTCGATATATTTTTAACGGTTGACAAGGCAGCAGCGATCCGAATCAGCCAACAGGCTCGCTAACGTTTGAATGAGACCTGGACGGCGATGGCATCTTTAGTGAGTCTGGCGTCATTGGGCTGGCTTCCGTGATTTGGAACACATTCAAACTAGCATCAGTTGGCACTCACAAATCCTCGACCGATTTCCTTCTTTTCCCATCTGGGGAATTCCCTATCTGGTAGCTCCGAAGTCAAACTGATATCGTTTGAAAGCCAGCGATAGGCCCCATATGTGCGCAATGACGAACCGTCAGTGCCCATCCTTGGGCACATAGCACTTCGCTGCTCAAGAATTCGCTTCCTCGAATTTTCTTCTGCAACATGGGCATTGTCCTTCGAACCCCCGAGCGAGCGTCTTGAACGATGACGGCTGCGGTAGGCTCAATATCGCCCGGAATGCGAGTGGAGCTCGATGTGCATAATGGCGGTAGGTAATTCCACCTGCCGAGTGCCCTAGGATCTCGACCGATGATTCGGGCACATGCTCGTCATAGTAGGTCGCGCATGTTTTTCTGAGGTCTTTCAAAACCCAGAGACGCTCGTCGCCGGATTCAATATCGCGTTTTGGAGATATGCCGGCCAACTTACAGAGTTGGCGGAATCGAATATTCGGACGAGTACCGCCACCGAGAAAGACTGGGGCATCGGGATCTGGCTCGTCGGGGCAAAGGCTCTTCAAGTGGAGCCTAACTGTGCGATTCATCGGACGCCAGAAGGCCTTTCCTGTTTTCACGCGTCGATAATAGAGCCATCCCCAAGGTGATGACTCTTTGAGCTCCCGGTCAGGCGACTGCCGTCCCCATGAAATATGGCGCCAGCGGATCGGCTCATGGAACGGCAATGTCTTCCAGACCGTTCCTGTATCAACTCCGTAATTGAAGAATACAACCAAAGCTGCTCGCCAATATCTCCCCACAGGCCACGCTTCGTTCCAACCTCGAGGGCTCCTCATCTGATGTGTTGCCAAGTAGAGAGCATTGATCTCGGATTTCGTTAAATAGTGTTTGCCAGCGACGTCTCGTTGTGGCTTGTGTCTGGGAAATCGCGGTAGTGCGTCTAAAATGTCGTTTTCCCATGCCCAAGATAGAGCTGCTCGCAAATGCGAGCGGACCTTATTCGTAGTGCGTCCCGGATTGGTTCCCGCACGCGATGCAGCGTCTTCGTGAACCCAATCAAGAAATCTCGGATCTCTTTCCTGCCAAGACGTTCAAGCGGCACCACTCCGCTCCACCGTGACCACTTACGGAGGGTCGTGCTGTATTCCTCGCGGGTTCGTTGTGCCGGGCTACCCGTGCGAAGGTACTTCGTTACTACAGATTCAAGTGTCGTCGGCATCGTTGGTCTCCAACACCGCTGGCGATCGCTTTATTGATGAATCCGTTCTGACCGGCAGCTCGGTTATGCGTCCTGCCAGTTGAGTGAAATTGCGGCCACTTGTCAGCTCGGTTGCTTATAGGCCAACACTCATAATAGTTCGCGCGCCCGCCCAATGCTTAACTCTTCGTCGCTCAGGACGTCCTCGGACACGCCCACATGAGTGGGTTGGTGAAAGCGCGTAAGTCATTAAAATCACGACTCAGTTGGACTCGCGAACGACATGACCGGTCGCCTCCCTCGGCAAGCTCTGGCCGCACCGACGTGGCCGCATTCCGCGGTAAGCAGACTGTTGCTAGGAGCAACGCCAACCGACACATTGGGCGTCGAATCCGTTTTGGATCTGAATTCTACCTTCGCCCGAGCATCTGCTTCTTCAATCGGCACATCGGTTTCCGGCAATTACCTGCGTTGGCATCCCACCCCTGTGCCGCGAAGCAAATTAAAACAACTCGCGCTGAACGCCCGTGGTCAAAACCACCTCTGGAACTTGCGCCGAGTGCGTACAGACCAGCGGGTGGTCCAACCTCCGCACCGAGAGCGAAACTATGGAAGTGGCCAATAACGGCTTGGATACCGGCGTTTTAGGGCGACACCAATAGGCAATGGTCTATCGAATTTACTCTCTGTGACTGGCTGTTGTTCGACTCGGAAGCCAGTCGAAGACTGCGAACCGCAAAGGATCCCATCCCACGACAACCGCCCGCGTGATGACCCGGGCTGGGTAAAATGGATTGCGCTCGCAACAGAGCGATGTGTTTTGGGTCGATGACTACTCGGTTCGCTTGACCTACTCCATAAAGCGAATCACTTGCAGTGTTCTCGATCCCGCGTCGCCATCCATAGCGACAAACGCCAGCTCTCCGAAAATGTCCACCTCGTTTGAACGCCCCTTCGTTCGGAAATAACCGACGCGCCGTACGTTCTGAGGTTCCGAAACATCAAGCACTATTATGCCCGCCGCGCGATCAGCAAGTACCGCCAAGTCGCCGCAGACGGAGACGTCCTGAGCTCCACCCGTCGATCTGTAGAGTCCAGTCTGAACGGCAGTCATTGGGTCCGAAGCATCGATGATCTGCAACCAGGAGGCACCACCATGCATCGAAGTTGCGATGTAAGCCGTTGACCCGACAACGTCGACCCCTCTTACCCAACGGCCCCGGCCTACGAAATTGCTTCGCATTACAAGCGTTTGCGGATTCGTCGCGTCAGCAATGCGGAGCCCCCCCGCGTTTGCAAGATAGATTGTCGATCCCGAGACAGCGAGGTCGTAGTTGCTTAAGCCCTTTGGCGTACTGTGCGACGCAAGCAGCATCGGACTGCTTGGATCAGACACGTCGATCACGTGCAATTGCTGTGTATCCGCGTGGCCGTTCCAGTTCGCGGCGAACACCAGTTGTCCCGAACGGTGGACAAGCTCTGGTGGGTTACCCGGCAACTTGCAACTTCCGAGTGCCAAAGGTGTCTGGGAATTGCGGATATCCCAACTATCAATTGTCGCGCCGGTGACGGACCACGCTGTATCTGTTTCGACTGCGATCAAACGCGACCCTTCGGGAAGACGGAACCATTCAAAAAGTACAAGTAATGGATCGTCCTTAAACATCCGTGATACGACTTCACGCTGTTGAATGATGATCCTGTCACTATCGACCTCGACCACTCGGGCATCGCCACCGATAACGCCAACCAGTTCGGTACCCGGCTTCTGGACTAATTGTTCCCAATCAACTCCAACATCACTTGCCTTGGGCTTGCGGATTGCTGTTCCCACTAGAAATGCCTCTTGATCCGAGCCGCTGACCTTAACACGGAGCTTTTCACTTTCCGAAACCAAATCGACGTTCAGCAGTCCGAACATGCCGCCGTCAAGGATCCAACGGAGTCCTTCATGCGTGCTTTGAACCTGGTCGACCCTTTTCTGCGGTCCTTTCATTTCGAATTCGCTGTGGCCCACGATAAGATCCTCATCTGATTCCGTCACGACCATTCCCAGACGAATAGCCTTGGTCGGCTCGGCATTCGCTCGCTGCAACGAGAGCTCCCATGCACCGAAGAACTCACGAGCTTGCTCGACCGTCTTGTTCGATTCAACCACCTGCTTCGGCGCGGGGGTTGCATCGAACTCGGGGACTCGGTGAGCCGTGATGGATTGCCGACGTAGCGTATCGCCCTCACCGGTTACAACAGACCCACTCATGGATTTGCCAAGTACCCTTAGCTCGACTCGGACGTCTAGAGGCTTGACTCCGTATCGAATGCTCAGGACATCTTCTTCTAGGTTCACACGATCGGTCGTGACTGCGCCCGCACCGCTTCGCAGTGTCACCTTCCAGACGTCTGGTTGATGATCAATCTCGAGATCGACGGACTCGGGCGACAGGCGTGAGTCGACAGACATCACCCACGCTCCAACTATTTCCGAAGGCCCCAGCGCACTGAGAGAATCGGGTAACAGCGCGATCATCGCGACTGCCAGAAAGCTAATGAGCGTCGAGCGAAGCGGAAGAGAAGCAACCATCATTCGAATATCAATCTAGAGGTGATGCGGGCAAGATCAGCTCATTATAACGATTCAAGAGTCAAGCACGACGCGCTGGCTAATCTCAATTTCAGTGTCCACCCGTACTGGTATACTGCAAACCTGCATAGGTCTTTGATACGAAGTGTGCTTGCTGCGGCCGCCAACTGCGTAATGACACGCCTATCTTGGTCACGAAATGCGTTCGGTACTCGCCCGTTGCGAGATCATAACGGCTAAGCCACATGCGCCATGCGATCCGTCCCTGAAGGTAAAATCTGTTTGTGTTCCTCCCTCCGCACAACGTGCTGACCGATCAAAGACGTGTACGCCAACTTTTTCGCTACGCGTTGAACGGATAAACGGGAAGGGGGAACATGGATGTATTTGACAGTAGTACAAAAGGCGAAGATGGCGATGAACGAAACTGAATCTGGCTTAGATCCCAAAGGTGATTGGCCAGGCAAGAAAGTCGATTGGACATCGGAAGTTGTTCCTGCCCGGATTCATGTCGAGTTGCCATTTTGGATTGCAGCGCCCGACGGAAAAGTTCGGATCAAGATCGGTAATTGCCCGCTGGACATCGATTACCGCAACTGCGTGGTCGGTGTCTACCGGAACGGACTCGTCTACCGAGACGAACGTTACCTAATGCAAATCACGGCAGAAGGTTATCCGTTTTTTGAACAGCAGAAACGAGACCTTAAAGCCGTTGACCACTTTGGCGAGCGGCATCTGCGCACTTTCCTCACAATGCCGGTTCAAGTTCACGGGAGTGTCATTGATCTCTTCAAGTCTGGCGATGCGAGAGAGATTCAAGATGCACAGGCCTACGTGAAATCACTGGCGCACGCGTCTATTCGCTTTATCAACGAGTTCATAAGTGCGTATCGTGCTGCTTCATTCGATCCATTTGTTGCTCATGTTTCTCACTGGGACTTACCCGTATGGCACATTTCCGATGCAGAGGGTAATGTTTGGCATGTTCCGATGGCGCTATATCCTGTCGCCGATGAACTTCCATCTGCTGACCCGGCTGGAAGATATCGATACCGAACAACTGAAGGACGAATTCGAGAAGCAGCAATCGAACCGCTCGGCACAAGCACTGAAGAACTACTAGATGCGTGGACGTTTTTCTATCGCGGGCAATTTGCCGAAGCAATTCGGAAAGTAGTGACAGCAATTGAAGTTACCGTTGCCGACCTTCTGTCAGAGCTTCCGACGTTCAGGCAGAACAGGACTGATGAAGAATCGCAAGCTCACTTGGCCAAAATGAGATTCAGTGATCAATTCTCGTTCTACCTTCGAGAGACGAAACGGGAGCTACCTGGGCCCTTGACTCACATTGCCCCTGAGGTGAATGGCATCTATCTACAGCGCGAGTTGGACGCAGCAAGAGAACGCCGACACAAAATAGTCCACGAGTCCGAAAAGGTAGATTACGAACACCCAGGGCCAATCTTGCGAGTCATGGAAACCATGTCATGGCTCCACGGATGGCTCAGAGAAGATCCCCATGCTGCCGATCCTACTCAAACACCTTGGCACTCCGCGAACGAGCGCCTGCGCGGTGTTTTCCCATTTGAGCCAAGGATGGACGAGCGAGGGCTTGGCGTTATTCCACCGGAACCGTGGGATTCAAATGGGCCAATCAGGTTAGTGCAACACGTCTACACCGAACAACTTCTAGCCCGCGCCTCCAGAAAGTCTCTCGACATGGCGTATTGTATCGCATGGGCATTTCAGACGATACGCGAACCTTTGATTGATGGTCGGATACGAATTCAGGATCGCGAAAGTTATGTTGAGCGCTATTGGTTTAGGCATGGCGAAATGAAACGTCCCGTTTTTCTCGTCAGCAAAACCACGATCATTGAGCGTTCAGACATCGAAGCAATTGCCTGCAGATCGCTGGCGCTACGTCGGAGAAATCCAGAGACGGGAAACCCATTGGTTGTGGTGAACCATCTTTCCGACTGTGAAGATCGCGATCGAGAAAATGTTTCATGCGCAAACGACGTCGTCGCCGATTTGGTTAGCGATCTTGGATTCACCGTGATCAGCCTTATTGACTGGGTCGCCTACGTTTGTTTGATGACTCAGCATACGATGCGGGACTTTGGGTTTAGAAAACACATTAGCCAAGTCGGTCGAGTTCCGTTTTCACCAGTTGGATCATTCAAGGTTGGATATGTAAGGCGTGTATTTCAAGTTAAAGAAGTAGTATCTATCGTCGTCGAATCAGGTCATATCGCAATCGGCGACGAAATCTGCTTTCGATGTGGCAGTGAAGCATTTACCGGAAGAATCGAGACTCTTGAGATCAATCGAATACCTTGCGCAATAGCTTTCCGTGATTCAGTGGTTGGCGTGAAGCTAGATATTGGAGTGCGCGGAATAAAGAACGGCGCGAGCGTTTTTCGACTCGATCGTCGTCTTCTTGGTCTGGATGAATCCGTCGAGCAAAAGATACCGCTTAAAGAACGCGACTATTCCGAATTGTTAAATGCCATGAAAAGCTTTCCTGTCTTCACGACGGGATTTGGGACTTATGGTGGCGACCAAGATCTCGGCTAAGCGCATCGAAAATACCCTCCCATTCTTTCCTGAAGCAGGTTTGCAACTTATCTGCTTCTATTAGGTTGCATTGACCGGTGGAACTTTGGGTTAAAATGCGGAACATATGCGGCAACGTCGCACCTGCCCCAAGTCGAACCGTCATTTCCGATTCCTTCGATGCCAACGTCACGCCCTTATGATCGCACCGGCGCAAAGTGGTAATTGGCGAATTGACTGCGCTGTCGGATTCGTTCGCTCATTGCGGGTGACCTCAGGTCAAACTCACATTGGTTCATCTAATCTCGACAATTCGTGATGAGACCTGCACCCATTCGGGATCGGGTGGCTGTTATCATTAGAGCGACAATTTTCACGAATCGACACTTTTCAATTGCGCATATCTACCATGTTTTTAATGCTCAGACCTTACCGCTCACTACTACTGGTGTTGCCTGCAGTTCTCGCTGTGATATCGTCCGCGATGGCGCAATCTTTGGAGAAAGGGTTCCAGATTGTGGAGCAGGCGGTCTCGGATGGCAGCATTCCGGGAGCGTCCTTGCTTATCATGCATAAGGGCAAGGTGATCGATCAGCGAGCCTACGGTGTTTGCGAAATCGATCCCGCTCGACCTTTCCAAACGGATACGATCTGCTGGATTGCTTCGTTGACAAAACCATTTACGGCAACCGCAGCAATGAAGCTTGTGGAACAAGGTAAATTGCAACTGGATGAACCCATCGAGAAATACCTCCCGCAATTCTCACAACTTTCCACTGTCGCTGGAACGCGGCATTCGGTTACGGTGCGGCAGCTGATGTCCCACTCGTCTGGAATCCCCGCAGCGGTGCCTCTGCGGGAATCGTTCTTTTTTACACAACGATGGTACGATCGCAGTCTGGCCGAAGTCGTCGACGCAATTGCGGAACGTCCGCTGGATTTTGCACCCGGCACGGAAGTCCATTACTCAAATGCAGCGCCCTACGTTTTGGGACGCATCATTGAAGTGACATCCGGCAAACCGTTTGACGAGTTCCTCCGGGAAGAGATTTTCGAGCCGCTACATCTGACCGATACAGGATTCTTTTTACCAGCAGAAAAAGTGAACCGAAGTGCGGTCGTCTATCGCCGCCAGTCTAACACTCTGTCCGTGTTTTGCCGCTGCGATCCCCAATGGAAAGTTCGAATGACCATGCCGGACGGCGGTTTGTTCTCGACTCCGGCCGATATTGCTCAATTTGCGAATTCGTTTCTCGCACACGGTCCGGGAGTGTTGAGCCAAGATTCTGTTGCAGCCATGTTGACTGCGCAGAACGCAGACTACGGACTGAGTTGGATTCTAGACAAGGAGAATCAGTTCAGTCACTGGGGATCCAGCGGAACGTTCGTATGGGCCGATCAAAAAACTGAAGTGGTGGGTGTCTTCTTTTCGCAAATCCAAGACTACGACCTGCTTGCCAAACTCCGCAATCGGGTTCGAGATGCCGTCGATGAGGCGTTCGTTGTACCACGTTAGGCAAACGGCGCCGATTGTCCTGCCGAACACGTGCGCGTCGCTTCGGTCGGTCGCAGCCTCCGTTGGCTCTCACCGTATTGAAGTGCCAGACTTCCGCATTCAACAGATCACCATGCCGAGCGACTTTTCCCAGCCAAGGATGAGATGCTCCAGCCACGCCATCCGCCCACAGAAGGATGCCGAGTAGCCGTCAGACGCGAAGGACCGTCGGAACAATCAGTGTCGCCAGATCGCTCCGCCGATCGGCATTTTCCGGAAGGTACCAGCGGAGCGGTTCGGCGACTATCCGCCAATAATTGTCCCGACGGTCCTTACCCGCCTGAGTTAGTCGTTAATGGGTTCGACGGTAACCGCCAAGGAAACCTTTTCGCCCTTGTCGACGTTCACGGTGATCTGAGGAGAAAGGCGATTCTCGTTTTCCGTCTCAGTGACCAATTTGAATTGGTCGCTGCCCACATAAAGCTCCCAGCTTCCTAGAGGCAAATCGTATAGCACAGCTTGCCCTTCTGCATCGGTTTCTTGCATGTAACGCGTCTTGCGCTCTTGCTGCCAATAGTTGGGTGGGGCAGTGCCGTCAATTTGCGACCGGATGCGGACAATGGACGAGTAGGCTTCTCCGAGTAGCTGGGTTCCCGTGTCCTCCAGCTTCTGATTGGGCGAGGTTCCCACTCGAATACCGGACGCAGGGCTACCGTCTAGATGCTTTACCGTTACTTCTATGGCCCCCGCCTCTTCCATCGGAAGTTCGATGTCCGCAAGCACGTTATCTGCGATGTGGGCAGCCTCAAGATCAATTAAAACACCTGTCTTGATCTGGCCAACCGGTGGTTGCCCGTCTCGTGGTTGATCTTCGATCACCCATCCTCGGCAGATGGCAAAGAGTTGCAAGCGTCCGTCACGCGGGAGGGAAGCGAATTCGAAAGTACCGTCTGCTCGGATCACGGCGAAGTCCGACCAACCAATTGCCTCGCGATTGTCAATCGCTTTTTTGGTTGGTTTTGGCTGACACCAAGCTACCACCACACCGTCCGATATGGGACGTGGAACATTGCCAGCCAGTCTTCCCTGAACACGCAATCCTGGACGTAGCGTGACATTACTAATTTTCATCTCGCTGCCACTCTTGTAGCGTGCTGGCAGTACGCCGCTGAACAATGTGATACCATCATTCTGTGGCGCTACCAACATCGTTTGCCACGCACCATCCGGCACGGCCATCGATTGAATCGTTCCGTCGGCCAGCGTCCATTTTGCATCGTAGCCGGGGCCCGAAATATAGGCGGCGAACTCTTCAATGGCTTTACCGGAATCGTCGACCGCGCTGTAGGTTACACGACATCCTGGCCTGAGTACCTGTTCCGGTTTTTCTACGTCAACGGCGAATTCTGCGCGTTCCGAAATATAGTTCGCGTGCCGGAAGTTCATGGTTAGGGTAGTAATGGTAAAGTACTCGACCGCCGAGCCCAACTTCGATGGGTATTTGAATCTCGCCACACCGTCTTGATCGGTCGGCACGATAGGCATCGGGCCACCATTGGCGGCTGGCCATGCATACCAACTACCGGGATCTTCTTGGCATCGCACTCCCTGCACCACAACTTCGGCACCTTCGATCGGCTTGCCTGCACCGTCCATCACCGAGAGTTTGAAGTCCCTCATTTCAACGGGAAAACGGATGGGGCTTTCTCTATCCCCTTCTTGTGCTGGACAAACGGCATTGGGAGACAAGCACAAGACGAACAGTGCGCAATAGACTTGCAATCGCATCGAAATTCTCCACCGATGTTGGCATTTAGACCGCATTTTCCAGCGTCCAAGCAGGCGACATCCTACCGATGCGGCGACACATTTGCTTTGAAATTGTATCATTTGATTCGATGGGCAGAGTGGCGATAGTGCAGTCGCAATACTCGATTCGTGAACAGTTACCACCAGTGACTGGGTACGCAAGCATCGTCAGGCAGAATGCTACTCACCGCATGTCGCACAGAATCCGCTTGTCCTCTTGGGAGTCGTCGTGCTGGCCACGCTTTAACTAACTCTATGGCTTCAGCGAGTGTCATGGCGGGGTTCTCTTGTGATGGAGGACTGGGGGGACTCGAGTCCTGTGTGGAGTAAGGCGCTGGCTGGGGAATTTCTTGCGTCGATGTTTCAACTTCAGAAGTTGACTTGCGAAGTCAGCAAGCTCGCTGGAGAATGCCAGTCGTGAAACTGTTTACAACCAGGCACCCACCAGACGGCAAAATCTGCCTGCCGGATCGTGCGCCTACTTCTTGGATTTGCCCATTACGGCTTGCCGACAATGGCTGCATGATTCTGCTTGAAGCCTGCTGCGTCCCGTTTAGCGATTAGTTGCGTTTGTAGCATGTTTACCACTGTGGCATACTCTGGATTTCCTGCCTGGTTGGTGAATTCGTCTGGGTCCCGTTTCAGATCGTACAGCTCTAAGCCCTTTTCCCCAAAGCCCCACTGCGTGAAACGCCAGTCCGCCGTGCGAATCGATTCTCCTCCGCTGCGGCTGATTGTGAATGCCTGTTCCTTCTTCCAGGACGGAGATTCGGTATCGGCCAGCAGCGGTTGCAGACTTATTCCCTGGAGAGAGTCTGGAGCGGCCAGGCCAGCCAGTTCGGCCAGGGTGGGGTAAAGATCGACCAGTTCCGTGATCTTGGTGGTGCCACGGCCGTGCTGATCTGTGAGCCACGGCACGCTGATGATAAACGGTACTCGCGTGGCCTCTTCGAACAGGTGCTGCTTCTGGTATTTGTGGTGATGCCCCAAAAGGTAGCCGTGATCACTAGTGAATACGACAATCGTATTGTTCGCCAACCCCTTTTCCTGCAGAGCATCCAAGACGCGTCCGACCTGCGCGTCCATATACGAAACGCTGGCGTAATAGGCCTGTAACAGCCCTTGATGCAGCTCAGGCGTCACGCCGTAAGTTGTGCTGTTTCGTTTGTAGTCGCGGATGATTCCGGGCACGTCGTCCAGGTCATTCTCCGGCACTACCGGTGCGACCATTTCCGCTCGATTGTATTTGTCGAAATACTTTTTCGGGGCGACAAGTGGTACATGCGGTCTCACGAATCCTACGGCCAGAAAGAACGGTTTGTCCTTGACCTTGTCAAGAATCTCGATGGCACGATCTGCTGCCATTCCATCGGCGTGCTCACCGTCTCCGCCGGATGCAATCACACCGGCAAAGGTCTGTGACCCGTTGTTTTTCGGCGACCAGTTCGTCAGCTCACCGGCAGCGTTTTGTTCCGGAGCCGTGATGTTGATCGCTTCGTCCCATGAGAAGGGATCATCGCTTTCCGCTGTTCCGGCGATGATCTCAAAGGGGATCCCCATGTGATAAATCTTGCTGACTCGGCCCGCGTAGTAGCCGTTGTTGCGAAAAGTCTGCGGCAGCGTTACGACGTCAGGCATGCTGCCTCGCAAGGTGCCTTCATTGCCCAACGTTAGATTCGAATACGGATACAAGCCAGACATAATCGACGCCCGCGACGCACCACAAACCGGATACTGACAGTGCATGTTCTCAAATTTGACACCGTGGTGTGCTAAGCGATCGAGGTTGGGTGTCTTGCACTGCTTGTGCCCAAAGCCACTCAGAGCGGTATTCAGGTCATCTGCGATCAGGAACAGGACGTTCGGCTTCTCAGCGCGTGCCGGTACATTCGGAATCAGCGTCGTTCCGACCATTGCAAAAACTATCAGACAAGTCGTTTTCATCGTTCGATTCTCATATTCCGGTTCGGAGGCTGATTGAGTTCATCCTGGAAGATCTTGCAGCCTACTGTTAAGCCTTAGATCGGGCAGTGCCGCTCTACGGTATTTCTGGCAATGCAAAATCTCTTAGCAAGCGCGGTGGTCCGCTGAGCGCCTGATCGTCATCGACTTCTTGCATCTGCTGGACAACCAACTCACGCAGTTTCGTTAGTGTGCGAGCTTGATGGGAGGGTGTGGCCAAGTTGTTTTTCTCGAACGGATCGCTTTCTAGATCGTAGAGTTCTTCAGCTGGATTGCTGTGATAGTCATGCAAGAAAGCTGCTGCCTTCGGGGCGGTTTTCGCTGCATCGATGTACGATTGCCAGTGGTGGCCGGCGTGTGCCCAGTGCTTGGGGTCCCGCGGCGTTTCCATTGCCCAAACGTCGGTGTGTGTGGTGTAGGCGAATTCGGGGTGCAGGTTGCGGATGTACTTCCACTTGCCCACGCGGACGCTGCGAATCGGGTAGACGTTCTTTTCGTTGTCACCTTTGTGTGTGGCGAAAATTACGTCACGATGTTTGTTGGTTTCGCCCATCAACACTTTAGCGAACGACCGCCCCTCAATCCCCGACGGCGACGTTCCACCGGCCAAGTCGATCAGTGTCAGTATTAGGTCAATCCAACTGACCATCGCGTCTGTCGACGAACTCGGTTGGATTTTTCCGGGCCAAACTGCAATCAAAGGAGTACGGATTCCCGTTTCGTAGAGAGCCCATTTTGCGAAAGGCCACGGCATCCCATGGTCCGACGTGTAAACGACCAATGTGTTCTTCGCGTCCAGGTGTTTCGCGATCAGTCTTCGGGTTTGTCCGACGCGGCGGTCGATATCTTCGGCTCCTTCGACGTATCGCGTCATTTCCACTCGAGCTTCGGGCGTGTCAAAGATCTTCGGCGGAATGACGACGTCGGCAGGTGCGATTCTAGCCTCTTCTTTCGGCGGCCAAGCTGTGTGCGTGTCTGTCCAGCCAAGAAACAATGCCAGCGGTGGAGCGTCTACAGGGCGTTGCTGGAGAAATGCTTCAACCTGATCCAACGTCATTGTTTGTTGCAAGCCGCCACCGCCGAGAATCTTGACTCCGTCGGGCACGTACTGGCCAAAATGCTTCCTGCCGGCATGGCCGACCTTGCCATGAAAGACAACTTCGTACCCTTGTTCCAATAGCGCTGGCAGCAGTGAGACGACACCGGGTTTGAGTTGGATTTCGTGGTTGCCAACGATGCCGTTGCTATAGGGCATTCGCCCCGTGAAAAGTGCCGCGCGACTTGGCGCGCAGGCCGGCGACGCAACATAGACGCCGTCGAATCGAATTCTCTCATTCGCCATCTGTTGAAGGTTGGGTGTTTGAATCTCGCCCGCTCCATAAACCGATGAGTGGTACACGCCATGATCGTCAGCAATTGTGATCACAAAGTTCGGCTTCGCGGCCCAGGATGTCGTCCCGCAAAGCAGCATAATGGCCAGTGCGATGCCCGGTACAACACGCGGAGTAGCTAAACTCCTAGGAATGCTGCTTCGATGACGTTTTTTCATAGAGAGGTCTAACCTGTTAGCTAACGTGGTTCTGAGGGAAAGGTTTTTAAGTTTCAGCAGCCGAAGAGTCGCTTCAAAGGCAGTAGTCGTTGCTCTTGCTGTTGTGATAACGTCACTGTTTCTCCGTTGGCGAGGTTCAACGCGATGGATTTGAGCGACGTGCTGCCGGCGGTAAGGTGGGCGCAAACGTGGAATGATTTGCAACGCACCGGGAAGAGTGAATTGGAGCGTTTGCCACTGGTCCGACTTCTCTACGCTGACGTTAACACGACTGGCGCGACGAAGTCCTTGCCCGCTGAGCTGCGCCAGGAGAGGGCGATTGCGCCCGGATGAGAGCCTTCCGTTTACAAGGACTTGTCGAGGTTCATTCGCATTTCGAGGATGTGGGGCTCGAACCCCACTTTCTCATAGGCTCGCAATGCTGGTTCATTGCCGGGGTACACCGTCAAATGGACCTCCGGTAGATCGTTCGCGCGTGCCCAGGTGAAAAGGGCGTCAAGTACACGCTTGTTCACGCCTTTGCCGCGGTGTTCCGGAACCACGTAAAGGAAGCCGATGTAGGCATGGAAGGCCGGTTCTGTGTAATGCCGCGATGCCTTTCTCCTAGCATATCCAGAGCCGATTAGAGTACCGTCCAGTTCGGCCACAATGACTTCGGCTTCCGGCGAGGCAATAAGTTCGCTAATATCATAATAGCTGATTGGGTCAGGAAGCAGCGTTTCATCATAGGATCGTTCAGCCGCAATGATACCTTGCTCAAAGGTCAAAAGGATCGGAAGGTCGATCGCCGTCGCGGGCCGTATCACGATGTGCATGTGTCCCCTTTTGTGTGAACGTCATCGTTTCTTAGAGTTCAATTTCAGGCGTATCCGATACATTTCCACCAGCTGCCACTGTATTCGGTGACAGAATTATGCAATTTACTAATATAACGATATTTCGTCGTTTCATTCGCACGTAGGTTCTTGAGGCAGCTGGCATTAGATGGCGTATGGCTCTGCCTGGCAGCGTCCGCGCGTGCCACACGGACTCCATGGTTGGATTCTGTGGCAACGGTTGCGATCGCGAGACTAGCACCGCCGAGCCCGCAAGGAATGGAAAGCTTCCACTGAGTCCTCTAAGGTAGTTGCATGAATATTGAAATACTCGCTGTCGGCACCCGAGGGGACGTTCAGCCCTACGTTGCACTTGGAAAAGGCCTCTTGGCTGCCGGCCACTGCGTCACCCTCTGCACTTGCGCAAAATTTGAGTCGTTCATAACGGATCATGGATTGAATTATGCCTCTATGAACGACGATTTAATTGATTTCATGCATTCGGACGACGGAAAGATTGCAATGGAGAACACAGGCAATTGGTGGGAAGCAATCAAGACGGCATTCAAGCTGTTGCCTAAACTTGGGCCAATGCAGCGCCAGCAGATCAAGGACACTTGGGAATCGACGTGCGCCGCTAAGCCAGATCTGATTCTGTTTCATCCCAAAGCAGTCGGCGCGGTAGACTTTGCGGAACGCCTGGGTGTGCCCTGCATGCTTGCCTTCTATCTACCCATGTATGTTTCTACCGGTAGTTTTCCTGCGATGGGAATTCCAGATCTGAGAATTGGGCGTTGGTACAATCGCCTAACGTATCGTTTCATCGCCAAAGCAACGTGGTGGGGAACTGGCAAGTACATCAACGAGTGGCGACAGGCAAACGGCTTGCCACCCCGTCGGGGTGGCAAATACTTACGGCACGCCAATGGCGAGCCAATCCCCGCACTACATGCCTATAGCGAATCCATTATTCCAAGACCCTCTGATTGGCCCGAATCGGCGACCGTTACAGGGTACTGGTTTCTCAATCATCCAGAAGGCTGGCGACCATCACCGGAGCTTGAGGATTTTCTCGCCGGGGGTGAGCCGCCGGTCTACTTCGGCTTCGGTAGCATCTTTGGTCGCGATCCCGTTCATCTCACGCAGATTGTTCTAGATGCGGTTAGAGCCACCGGTGTGCGTGCGATTATTGCGAGTGGCTGGGGAGGCCTTGATCCCGCTCGGTTTGAATTGCCAAGCACCGTTCTTGCCATTGATTCCGTGCCTCACGATTGGCTCTTCCCACGCGTCGCCGCAGTTGTGCATCATGGTGGCTGCGGTACTACGGCGGCTGGACTCCGTGCCGGACGTCCGACAGTCGTTTGCTCGTTTTTCGGTGACCAACCGTTCTGGGGGGCGAAAGTCAAAGCTTTAGGAGTTGGGCCCGCGGCTATTCCTCAGAAGAGACTCAGCGTTGAAAGATTGAGTGCCGCCATCACCCAGGCTACAACAGATGTGACGCTTCGTGAAAAGGCTGATGCACTTGGTCAACGAATTCGAAATGAGGACGGTGTCGGCAACGCCGTCCAGTTCATCAATCATTGGATGAAGCGGTCGAGGTAGTCGTAATCTCGCATTCCGGCAAAACGCGTCATGAGAACACCACGCAGTGCGGACCGCCTGGGAGGTCGACATGATCGACGCACGTTAGCAAACGGGCTTTCGACATCGAGATGTACGACTCAATGTCTCGAATCACTTTCTCAAATCAACTTCGGTGCGAAACACCGAAGCGACTTTGCGATGCTTCAACTCTGCGGCGCGTGCATCAACCGGATGCTGGAAAAATATGCTCTTTACTACGGGGAGGTAATCCACCGACCGCACCGTGCCATAGCTAGTGTCCGTCCGGAAATTGAAAGCGTCTGTAAATTATTGGCTAATTTTCAAAAAAGCTCCCCGAAGAACGAACCCGCGAGCGAGTTCGAGCGTTGAATTTGTTGACTAAAACAGGTCCAAACGCTTAATCTTCGAGGAGTAGAAGTGGTTCGCAAGCCATATCAAAAACAGCAACGCTTCGATTGCAGCCCTATCGCACAAGTTGAACTCAACTTGGAATCTCGCGATGAAATCGTGCCCGTCTTGCTCGGGCTTCAATATCTTTATACCAATGCCAAGTTGAGAACGAAAGTCGTTCAGGCTGTCGCTGCGGATCTAAACCAAGACTCTCGACGGGATGTTGGAAGGCCAGGCATAGACGATTGGCATGTTGTTGTGCTTGCAGCAGTCAGACTTGGATGTAATCTTGATTACGACAAACTACAGGATCAAGTCGAGAATCATCGGCGTCTCCGCGGAATCATGGGAATCGGCGACTGGCAAGACACCGACGGTTTCACTTTCAGACGCATACGCGATACCATCTGTCTGCTCAAACCTGAGACGATTAGTAAGATCAACCAAGCTATCGTCACCGCTGGCCAGAGCATTGCTCCCGATGCCAGTTCCACAGTTCGGGCTGATTCATTTGTTATTGAAACTAACATTCACTATCCGACAGAGAGCAGTTTGATCTACGACGGTGTTCGCAAGTTCATTCCGTTCTGTGTTGAGTTGGCGCAACAGCTTGAGACCACAGGATGGAGACAAGTGGGGCATCTAGTCAAGAAGATCAAGAGCTTAAAGCAGCAGATAGGACGGATTGCTGCCAGCAAGAGCTCACGCAAAAAGGAAGCCTTGGAATCGCGTTATCGCGACCTGCTGCAACGCGTAGCACTTTTGCTCGAGCGAGCGAAATCACTGACGAATGAGGCGAAATCTCTCGGTGCGTCCACAGTAACTCTGTCGCTAATCACAACAATCGAACATTGGACAGGACTGACCGAGCAGGTTTGCGATACGGCGCGTCGGCGTGTCCTATTGGGTGAGTCAGTCCCCAATTGCGACAAGCTGTTCAGCTTGTTCGAAACACACACGCAGCTTTACCGTCGCGGCAAAGCCGGACAACCCAATCAATATGGTCGATTGGCTTTGGTTTACGAGGATGGTGCTGGTTTCATTAGTCACTATCACTTGATGGCTCGCGACGTGCGTGACCAGGATGTCGTGGTGGAACAAACGAAGTTGGCTCAGAAGAAGCACGCAGGCGAGATTCACACCGCGTCTTTTGACCGAGGTTTCTATTCAGCGGAAAATGAATCAAATCTGCAGCAGATAATCGAAGATGTATGCGTACTACCGCGGGCTCCTGGTGAATACGCACAGCGGATTAAGAACGAAAGTGTTAAATTTCACCGAACCCGACTACACCACTCAGGCATCGAGGCAGCGATCGGAGTGTTACAGCGGGGCAATGGTTTGAAGCGTTGTCGCGACCGGACTGAACTCGGCTTTGAACGCTATTTGGGATTAGCGATTCTAGGTCGCAATATACACACGCTTGGAAAGCTACTGCTTTCTAAACAACGCCCCAATGCATCGGCAGCGCAGAGCAAACGCAAAGCGGCTTAGGGCATGTGACTGAGGTTCGTCACTTTTGAATTAGCCAGCTGGCTACCGGTCCGCGCCAGCGGCGCAAAGTCGGTCAAAACGGCTGGATTTGACTTCACCTAGCGGCAATGAATGCGAAGCGAAGGCAACTCTTCCTGATTGTCTGATAGCATCTGACTGCGTGAAATCCTCCAGCAAGGCAATTTCCGGACAGACACTAGCTAGAATCGAAGGCAATCTGCCTGTATTCGACGGCTGAGGGCGGGAGCCTACACCTGAAGACCGTATCTGTGAAACCGGGGGAGTCGGTAGAGCTTGGTAATCTAACGCAACCCGGACCCTATAAACCCTACGTGCCTCCCACACTGGACGAGCAGATTCAAACCGCGTTCGACGTGGATGGAACACCGCTAGAGCGTCATCAGCAAGCGCTGCAGAACGTTCGGTTGGTCAATCAACGCTTGCTAGTCGTTTTTGGAAAGCCTACGGATCCGAGAATTCATCGCCTGATGGACATCCGCTATAACGATGGAGACTTTCGAATTCTTCGTGACGACTTCCTCTTCTTGGCGATTCCAACGGACTCAGCGCGACTGACAAACGCACTGGTTCTGGCCAAGGCACTGGGCCAAGATCTGAACGAGACAAGACAGGCATTCAATCTCGTGCTGGTGGATTCCGAAGGAAAAACGCTTGCGACTGCCGGTGACGCCGAATTGTGCGTCGCAGGTGAGCTCTCGAAGGAATTGTTGTTGGAATTCCTTCGGCGTCACGAGGTGCAGCCACTGAATGCGCAGCAACTCCTGAATAACGCGTTGCTACAGGCGACTCAAGAAAACAAGCGAGTCTTGTTACAAGAAACCGCGACATGGTGCCGACCTTGTCATTTGCTTTCCGGATTACTCGATGCGAATCGAAGTTGGGAGAAAGACTTCATTTGGGTCAAGATGGATCACCGCTGGACGGGGGCTAAGGAAATTATGGCGAAATTGCGCGACGGCGCTGAAGGTGGCATTCCTTGGTTTGTGATTTTGGATGCCCAAGGTGAGAAGCTTGCCACTTCGAATGATCCGTCAACTGGCAAGAATATCGGTTTTCCATCAGTACAAAATGGCCGCAAGCACTTTGCTAACATCCTCAACGCCACGCGTCAAAGGATGACGGAGCCTGAAGTGCAAGCTCTGGTAGATGCGATTGAGAGTTTCGAGTGAAGTTCGGCCAGCCAATTGCCTCGCGATTGTCAGTCGCTTTCTTGGTACACTTTCTGCCGATTTGAGCTTTCGACGTCTTATTCTGGCGCACCCTGTCCTATTCCGTTCCCGCTGTTGGTCGATGTATTTGAGGCAACGTTTTCTTGTAATCTGTTTTCGCTCGGCTATCTGAATCCACCCAACTCGAATTGCTGGCTGTGGTCGGAGCCTTGATTGCATCGAATATGACCTGTAGGATTGTCGGTTAATCCAAATTGGCACTTGGATCTCGGAGGCTGGTGTGCCGTTTTGTTGACAACAGGAAAAGACGATCGATGAAACTGATCTGCTAGTTGTGTTGCGAATTGGAAACCGAAAAACGAGGGACTCGTGGTCAAGACTTTCAGTGGGCTGAATAGTTGGGGCACTTCATTTGCCATGCTTTTATTAGCGGCCGCAAGCACCATTACCGGATGCCAAAAGCGCGAAGCGAGTGGCGTCGCTGGTAGCACTTCGGCAGACTCCGTATCTGACGAGGCCAGTTCGTCTGAGTATTCCGTTCCGGCTTCGGCATCGCCGCGAGAGGTGGCCGAGTTGGCGCTGAAGGCTATCGAAGCGGGCGAATTGCAAGGTTTGCAAAACTTACTCGCAACGAAGAAAATCAAAGCTGATATCCAGGCCATTACGCGAGGCAAAAACGCCTTTAGTTCCGTAGTTGACAAAGCCGTCCCCCTCGCCGCGTCGGCGATTACGAGAGAAATTGAATGGCTCGAACCTGAGGGCCGTACGATTGACCAGGAAGAAATTACTGGCGAAACCGCTAAAGTGGTAGTCAAGGGAACACGAATGGGGAAACCCCTCACTCGTCAGTTCTTTTTGATCCGGGAAGACGGTATCTGGAAGCTGGTACCCAGCCATCGGTAACGGGATGATCGTACAAGAGTTATCACAACGCGGCCCGATTTCCGCGCTGAACTATCTTTATTGCAACTTGATCCTGTTGGCTAATTCGGAAACCGTTCGGCTCGCTCGTCAGGAACTTCGGTATTGAATCGCAGGGGAAATGGGTTCGGTCCTATCCCACGCCTCCTCTGTAATGCCGTGAACAACAAGAACCACTGTAGCCATCAATGTTACGGTTTCGTCGTCGCGGTCTCGCGCACCATCGCATCAAGTCTGAATGACTTCGGACCGACGGAATTCTTGTGCTTCATCCAATGCCAGCGAAACTCCACCGTACAACGTCGCTTCCCGCACCGCCATAACCAGCGATTGTTTTTACCCTTTCAAGGCAAGCTCGGAAGTTGGCAAGAGTGTTCTCCGGGGCATGCAGCAGCAGGCCACGGTGAGCCACAATATGAGGTGGTTCAATGGCTAGTGGCGCCAGCGGAACAGCCATGAGGCAGCATGTGGTCAGCGTAAAGCAGGTCTTGGGAAGCATCTGCTTGCTTTCTGAGTGGGTCAATCATAGTCCTGTTCCGGTTCCGCCCAGACCTGGGCGTCTCCGTCATCATCGAGGTGGACGTGAATCTTGTTGGCTCGGCAACAGACCGGACAGTCCTCTACATAGATCTGCGAGGCGCCTTCGGAAAGGTCAAGTGGAATGACGATCTCTTCCCCGCAGGCATCGCAGGTGTAACTGCCTTCTTCCTGAGAGGTCGCTTGACTGAGCCTGGCCGCAGTTGATGGCTTGTTATCTAACCACGGTAGGGGCGCGCCGGATGTTAGCAGGTTGCAGGCCCACAGCATGACCGATAGAGGTTCTTCGTCTGCCAGTCGGTGGTCGGAACCGATTTCGAGGAGCATGTCGGGGGACAGGCCGTTAAGGGCGAGAAGCTCTTCGCTGTCAGCGAAGGGGATTACCTCGTCGTGGCGCGAGTGGAGAATTACGGAGTTCGGTTGAAGCTGCTTGGCGGTCCCCCAATTTTTCCAAGCGGGGCAGAGCAATACCAGCGGCGTGCCGCCGCTGTCGATGTTGAGCGCAACCGCCCCGCCCCGCGAGCTACCGACGATCACGTCGGGTTGGTAAAGATCGTATTCCGCTTGAGCAGTGGCTAGGGCTTCCGCGAAATCGTCGTCATGGAGCGGTGGATTGATGACCGTGTGCCCTTGATTCTTCAGGTAGGTTGGTTTGACGCCGCCTACTACTGAATGCCAGCCATGGAGAAAGAGGATTTTCATCGCGTCCGCTTCAAATTGGAGTGTGTCGGCCCGTCGAAGGATCAGAGCCACTGGTGGAAGGCCTTGGCAACAAAGCTGACCGATGGCGACTTGAGATCAGCCAGTCAGTCGAACGCGCCCTTAAGGAGGCCTCGCTACCACGGCAGTTTGGGCGATGGATGCGGTTCATGAACTCGTACGCCAGCCGTTCCTTCTGTGCAGCTCCTGGAACCCGCACTTATACCATGTTGTGCCGAGCTGGGCAGGCAGTCGACCCTATTCTTCACCACTCTTCACAACGGCGAGCGGACTCCAGCGATCCCTGCCTGCCGAGATCGTGCTACACACCAGGAAATCCTCCAACGCACACAGATGAAGTGATCGGTAGCATGGACCCCCGGTCCGTGAAAACCGCTCAGTACCCATCGCATCTACGGAGCGTGGCTGGCTTGAATCGAAGCGGTTGGTGCGGTGATCGAATGGGAAATGTTCTGAAAATCTTCTTGACTTGCCTACACCCTGTCGGTAATACTGCCTACAGTCAGTAGGCAATAGGTGGAAGTACTCGAAGGGGGCAAGCATGGCGAAGGCGGACACGACACCGTTGACCGAGGCGCAGCGGGAGATCATGGAGGTGGTTTGGGATCACGAGGAGGTCACCGTCACCCAGGTGCGAGACGAATTGGCCCAACGACGTGAGGTGGCTCGCAATACGATCCAGACGATGATTGTCAGATTGGAAGAACGCGGCTGGCTCAAGCACCGAGAGAAGGGGAGAACGTTTTGGTATTCTGCCAGCCGCCCTCGCACCGCCTCGCTTGGTGCAAGAGTGGCGCAGATGGTCGACCGATTCTTTGCCGGTTCGCCCGAGGAGATGGTGACCGCGCTGATGGAGTATCGGGGGTTGTCGTCAGATGAAGCCGAGCGCATTCGCGAAATGATTGACGCGGCCGAATCGAATACGTCGGCAAAGGGTACGTCGAAGCCTCATCAAAAAACCGGCAAGCAACGAGGAGGTCAAGCATGAATGTTTTCTCCGATCAATTGCTCCTATGGATGGTCAATGTTCTAATTCACACAACGGTTCTGACTGCGCTGCTGTTGCTGATCGCCATGTTGTTTCGCAGGAGAGCTGCGATGCGATACTGGATCCTTTGTTGCGGTATGCTGCTCGTGCTTGGCAGTCCCGCAATCTCGGCCCTCATCCAATCACAGGGCAACAGTTGGCTTGCCCTGGCGGCGCCTGAGATCGCAGAGAAAACAGATCCTGTCGCGATAGCCCCCAAAGTCAATTTGGCAAAGCAGAATGCGATGGAGCGCCCAGGTTCAGCCGCCGTAAGCCCCTCCGGAGATTCGAGCCTGGAGACGCTAAACGAGCTGTCGTCCGTGATGGGGCTCTCGGGTTCGACAGAAAGCCTTGATTCTGTCAATCTCCCTCTCGCAACCGTAACGGCAACTGAGCCAATGGTGAACTCTCGCTCATGGTTCGAGTGGATTGGGACTGGGATGGTCACCATCTTACTGGTCTGGGCGGTTGGCGCTGCGGTACTGTTGCTGCGATTGTCGGTCGGATGGATTCGACTATCGCGGATTCTCAGTCGGTCGGAACCGATTGAAGATGCAGAATTCCAAGCCGCGTTTAGGAGAGCCTGTGCAGCGGTTAGTTGCGACGGACGTCGATCCCCGAGGCTGCTCGCTTCTGATGAGATCTCTGGTCCGTTGGCCGCAGGCATCTTTGGGGGCTCGGTAGTACTGCCGAAGCGTCTGATCACGCAAGCAAATCCAATCGAACTCGCCAATGTGCTGATCCACGAAATCGCTCATGTTGTTCGTCGTGACCAAGTCATCGTCTTGCTGCAAAACCTCGTAGCCGCGATCTACTGGCCACATCCCTTGGTCCGCAAACTGAATCGGGAACTCGCGAAAGCGCGAGAGGAGGTCTGCGACAACTTTGTGCTAGCGACGACCGAGGCACCTGTCTACAGCCGAACGCTATTGTCGTTGGCTCAATTGGTTCAGCGCCCCGAAACGCTTCCAGGCAGCGTAGCTTTCTTTACATCGCGGTGGAAGTTGGAGCAACGCGTGGCAGGTCTGCTTGATGAGGCTCGCGATACTCAAACGATTCTCGGGAAACGCGGATGGGCATTCGTACTGATTTCGACGTTGACGCTATTAGCGGCGATCAGCGCTGGAACCATCACCATGGCGACTGCGCAGAATGCGGACCAAAATGCGATCGTCGAAACGGACGCGAGCTCGATGACGATCCAAGGTACCGTCCGCGACCCAGACGGAGCGGCAATCGCTGGCGTTCGAATCCTAGCAATCGAGCACTTTAGGGCGAACGTAGCGGGGACGACCGAAAGCACAATTCTTCAGGAGACCATCAGCGATCGAGAGGGCCGTTACACGCTGCGTGTTCAACCCAATTCGGATCGTTTTTCAGACGGTATGTATCTTGGATCGCAAAGCGTCTCGGTGCTTGCGACGCTGGCCGGATATGGTCCCCACGAGCAGGAGGTTTCCGAAAATGGAGCGGAGACGAATCTAAAATTGGTCACCGCCGAGCGGATCCTCTCGGGCCAGATCGTGGATTTGGAGGGGCAACCGATTGAGGGCGTTCGAGTCCGCTTGCAAGACATACGACAACCTCCCTCGACCATGGACCGTGCGGAATCGGTGGATCTGTGGATTGCCGCAGCCCAGAACACTCCCGCCGGACTCGAAGCGGACTCCGATAGCGATCCTTTGGGCAGTGACGCCGCGTCGCCGGAGGCGGTGTTTTATCCCGAAGCAGAGCGGATGCCAGGCATTACCTCACTTCAAATCGAAACACGCACTGATCATGAAGGACGATTTCAATTTTCCGATGTCGGTGATGATCGTATGGCCGTTCTTCAAGTCGATGGATCTGAGATTGCATCCTCATTAATTCCCGTCGTCGCTCGTGAGATCCCGCCGATCAACACACCTGGAATGGGACCGCAGTATCGAACCGGAAAAACCTTCGGCAGTTCCTTCAAGATGACTGCCGAGCCAGGACAGTTGCTCACTGGGGTGGTGCAAGATCGCGAAACAGGTGCACCGATCGATGGGGCGATCATCAGCCTGTATCAGCTTCCCAACGATTTACTTGCCATCAATGGTTTTCTAGCAACGACCAGCGATGCCGACGGGCAATATGTCCTTTCCGGGCTTCCGCACAACACTGCAGAAGCAGGCCGTCCGATCAAAATTAAGGTCACTCCGCCTGCTGGCCAACCGTATTTCCGCAGTGACCACAATGTGCCCGTGCAAGGTGGATTGCAACCGATCCAATTCGACATCCGGCTTACGCGAGGGATCTGGGTAACGGGACAGGTTACCGAAGCTGGAACTGGAATTCCGGTTACGGGAATCGTCGGTTATCACCCCTATCTCAGTAATCCGAACGCTGAGGGGCACGAAGCCTTTCATGCGGGGTTGATATCGATGGGCTACGAGGAAATGTTTGCGACCGCCTTGGATGGAACTTTCCGCATACCAGCGCTTCGGGGGAAGGGCGTTTTGCGAGTGGTCGCCACGAACGACGACCAATACCAAATGGAAGCTATTCCAAGCAATGCAATGAACAAGACTGGGGAGGGCACCCAGGGCGAGCGGCTAATTTACCACAACACTATGCCGGGAAACGGAGTAGTTGAAATTGAAGCCGCTAGCGGTGTGGATGTCGTGAACGCAAAAGTGGAATTAGTCCGCGAGAAATTGTTGACGGTTCGTGTGGTCAATCCTGATGGAACCGGCGCTACGGGCTTCTACGTGGCAGGGCGACAACTTATTAACCGACTCGCGTTGTCTGGCCGTGGCTATCGCTACTGGGAAGAACAGCCCTTTTTGACTTCGACGTTCACTGTGGTGCTGGGGGACGGACAGGAACGTGAGCGACCTCTGATCATTCGCGACAAGCACAATCGGTCGGGGGCCGTTGTTTGGCTTAGCCAGATCAATGCCGCTGAGGAAGAGGTATTCACGATCCCACTGAAGCCAAACGCAAGGATCCTTGGCAAGTTGGTAGGTGGAAAAGCTGACCAACTCGCGAAAGCGTTTTTGCAAGCGGGAGAGGGGGATACTAACGAACTCCACGGTATGATTCCGTCGAGTTCAGGGTATCGCATCAACGTCAGTAAATTCCTGCCGTTTTCGCTTCGCGACTTCGTACCGCTGGATAAGCACGGAAGCTTTGAATTATGGGTCCCTGCGAGCGAGCGCGGTTCGCTGCTGTTAAAAGAGTACCCTGGCGAACCACAGCTGCTTGACAATCAGCGGATCCCACCGGGCGCCACGCTGGACTTGGGAACCGTCGATCTGAGCAAGGATCCGACAACGTGGCCGAAACCGAAACGGATTGCGAACGCCCTGGACGAAGCCAACGCAGGTGTAGATAACCTCGTCAGCGTCAGCTCGGAACATGGGGCATCACTCTCCAACCCGCAGGAAGGCAACACGAACACGATTGGGGATAGTGGAAAGATTGCTGCAGCGTCGCCGCTAAATTTTTCAGGACGCGTCATTGATCGGGCGGGGCAGGCACTTGGCGGAGTCGAGTTTCGTTTGCTGGGAGCAAGGCTCGGCAATCTACAGGAATACTCCGATGTGTTAGCAACCAGCGATGCCGACGGTACGTTTCAGTTCGTTTATAAAATGCCATCGAAAGAGGAAGCAAAGCTTCGACAGCTGATGAAATACTCAGAGCTCGTTGCAAGCAAGAATGGCTATGGCGTTGCCATTGCAAACGCTGCGTTGTTGGAAAACTCCGGTCAGCTCAGATCATCGTTGAATGAGGAAGAGCTGCGGTACATGTTAGGTAAGCACGGTAGCAACAGTCCCACCGTCTTGGTCATGCCGCCCTCCAATCAATCGGTTCGAGGGCGGATCTTGAATATAGACGGAGTGCCGGTCGTTGGTGCAACGGTTTCAACGATCAATGTCTACGAAGGAAAGTCTGGCTTACTTGATGAATGGCATGTGGAAACAAAGCGCAGTGGTGCGAATTTTTATTCCGCAAGGGATCGGTTGAACATGATTGTGAATGGTTCATTCTTAGACGGACCTCTGGCGACTGTCATCCCGGCCGTGCTGACTGATTCCAAGGGCAACTTTGAACTACCCATGCTCGGCGATGATCGAATAGCCGAGGTGTTAGTGAGTCACGAGTCGATTGAAACCGCTCGATTGTATGTCCGATCCGAAGAAGGGACGACGATCGAGTTGCCTGAGGATAGCGATGGTAGTCGAACGCCACTGCAAGTCTACTATCCAAGGCGTTTTACGTTTGTTGCCGGGGCGACCCGACCGGTGGTGGGCCGCCTCATTGATGACCAGACAGGAGAGCCGGTTGTGGGCGTGCAGATCGAGGGGTATCGAACGGCAGTTCATTCCACCGGTGGTTCAATGCCTCCCCGGGCGGTTCGTGATATCTCTGAGAAGGACGGCTCATTCCGTTTGGTTGGATTCCCGATCGGAGAAACAGAACTTCGCATAATTCCGCCCGACGGATCTGCGTACTTAGTGGGCGGCGTTTCCGTGAACTTAAGGCCAGGTGACAAAGAGGTCAGCAAGGTCATCCCCATGCGACGGGGACTCATGCAGCGGGGCCGAATCGTGGAAAGCGGCACCGGCAAAGCGATCGTTGGGTACTTCGAATATTGGCCCATGGCAGGAAACCCTGCGATTGCGGAGACGCCGATGCTGAAGAATGGCGATCAGCGTGTCGCATACCTGTCCGATGAGGAAGGCGATTTCGAAATCCCCGTTTTGACTGGACGAGGTATTTTGACCTTTATGGCCAATGAGGATCAGCGTTTTCGTCGAGCTGTCGGTGCGGACGCGATTCCGTGGCCTTCAGATCCCGAAGTCGACGGAGTCATGTTTCAAACCTACCCACATTCATTGGTGCCGCAGAACCATCATTATTTGGCACCGATCGATCTTCGACCGGGGGAGACGCCCGAATTCATGACCATCAGTCTCGATTCCGGAATGTCGATTCCAGTTAGAGTGATAGGGAGCGACGGAAAGCAAGTCACGGAAGCCTATGTCAGTGGCCGCCGCCCATTCGGAGGTTGGAGTGGTACCGCCACGCAGGATTTCTCGGTAGAAGGCTACGATCCCGCAATTGGACGTCGTCTGATAGTCTTTGAACCAGTTTCAAACGGAGTGGCCATGAAGCTTCTGCAAGATCGCTCCTCCGCAGGCATTGAACTACAGTTAGAACCTGCGGGTAGCGTTACAGGGCGTTTGGTAGACTCCGAAGGTGAACCCGTTCGAGACGTTGTCATTACCAGTAGTCTCGCTGACAAGCGACCTGGCGACGATCTTCATACGGACCTCGCGTTTTTCCCCAACCTCTTGGAGGGAAAGCCGCTGCTGACAGACCGAGACGGGCGTTTCGTGGTCCGTGGGCTGATCCCTGGAATGAAATACGCCGCTTCGGCTGCCCTTCGCTCCGCTTCTTCGAATCGCAGAATTGGAAATGTTTTCGTTGGCGTTGCGGTCGCCTCTGGCGAAGTGAGGGACTTGGGCGACATCACG
This sequence comes from Aureliella helgolandensis, assembly GCF_007752135.1. GTDB lineage: Bacteria > Planctomycetota > Planctomycetia > Pirellulales > Pirellulaceae > Aureliella > Aureliella helgolandensis. The sequence goes on from NZ_CP036298.1 coordinate 1,133,415, forward strand.
GTCATTCGGGAGGAGGAATGATGGTGCAAGTTGAATTGTCTTCTTGGCAGCCCTATCGTCCTAGCACGGCCTCCCCCTGGGACCTGCGGCGTGTGCATCATCTGCATCGGCGGGCAGGGTTTGGAGCGAATTGGGGAGAGTTGCAACGCGATCTGGATTCCGGCCCGCACGCTGCGATTGATCGCTTGCTTCTTGGAAATGATGTTGCAGAGGATTTCGATTCCTTGCAACACTTGATTGGTGACGCGGCAGTCAGCTCAAGTGATATTCATCGGCTGAAAGCTTGGTGGTTCTACCGCATGCTCTATTCTGGCGATCCACTGACCGAGCGGATGACACTGATGTGGCACAATCATTTCGCCACCAGCAACCTGAAAGTCAGCAATGTCGCTTTCATGAAAGTGCAGAACGACAAGCTGCGGAAAAACGCAATGGGGAAGTTTAGTGACCTTTTGCGAGCCGTCGTGAAGGATGCTGCCATGATGGTCTGGCTTGATGCGAGGGCGAACCGGAAGGATAAACCCAATGAGAACTTGGCTCGTGAGCTGATGGAACTATTCACACTCGGCGTTGGGCACTACCAGGAATCCGATGTTCAGGAAGTCGCTCGCGCGTTGACCGGGTGGACGATACGAGACGACGCATTCGTGAATGTGGAGGCGTACCACGATACTGGCCCCAAGCGGATCCTCGGTCGTCAGGGAAGCTTCGATGGTGATGACGTGCTGGCAATCCTGCTCGACCAAGACGCCGTCGCCGAGCGAATCGCCTCAAGACTGTGCGACGTCTTCTTTGGCGAGAACGTTGTCCCTGCAGGACAACTCAATGAACTTGCGGTGGGGTTGCGGGAGCACGACCTTGATCTGCGTTGGGCCGTTGAAACGATTCTCCGCAGCGAGGCATTTTTTGCTGAGAACAATATCGGAAATCGAATTCTCGACCCGATTCAATTCATGGTCGGGACTTTGCGATCCTTGGAGAGGGTGCATCCGCCGCCGAGCACTTTTCTACTGGCGGAATGGTCGGCACGGTTAGGCCAAGATTTGTTTTGCCCACCTAGCGTTTTCGGTTGGCCCGGGGAACGAGCGTGGCTTTCGACACGCACAATGATTGGGCGCGCGAACTACGCGACCGCGTTGCTCCAGGGGGAGTTGCATCGTCCCAGCCAACCCATAGCCATTGAGGAACTTGCACAAAAATACGGTTGCTCAACTGCTGAATGCCAGACTCGGTTCGCCAGTGAATTGTTGTTTGGCAACGACCATCAAACGGGGGACGTCGGATGGATGCTGCGGTCGACCTCAGCGAATTTGGGCTAGAAGAGAACATCTCCAGCAAAGGTATCCAGTGATGAGAACGAATCGAAGGACTTTTCTCGGACAGAGTTCTGTGGTCACGCTAGGGGCAATGCCAGCCTTGGCCTGTCGTGGAGCTTCCACGGCAGCGTTGCCCAAGTCGAATCGCGATGGCAAGGTGCTGGTCGTTATTCAAATGAGTGGCGGCAACGATGGCATCAATACCGTCGTTCCCTACTCCGATGAGGGTTATGCAAAGCATCGAAACACACTACGGCTGCCAGTCGATCGCCTCATTAAGCTCGATGATTCTGCCGCTCTTCATCCGTCAATGCGCTCGGCAGCCGATCTATTCGAAGATGGGCGGTTGGCAATCGTCCAGGGCGTCGGCTACCCCAATCCCAGTCGCTCGCACGATACCAGCATGGCGGTTTGGCACTCGGCCGAGATTGGGGATGAAAACACTCTGCGACCCCACGGTTGGCTAGGCAAGGCAATGGACTCCCGCCGGGCGCAAGCTGGTGCTGACGTGAGCAACGCTCCCGATATGGTCTTACTGGGTGACGAAAGTCAACCGTTGGCCATTCAGAGTCGCCGTTCGATTGCCGTTGCGCTTTCGAATCTGACCGACCTACGGCTTCGCGGCCCGCGCTGGGAGGCTGCTGAACAAGGAACCCGTAATTCGGCGAGCAATTCGCTCGAGAATTTCGTCGGTCAGACGATGCAAAACGCAATGGCGACCGCAAGTGCTTTGGAGCAAACGATTGAGCAATCGCATCGAGGCGGTGTCGTTTACCCCTCCACGCAGCTTGGGCAGCGGATGCAGGTGATTTCAACGCTGTTGAAGTGTGGCTTCCAAACGCCCGTCTACTACGCGATCCAAAGCGGCTACGACACCCACGCAGCCCAGATGCCAACTCACGCCTTTTTACTTCGAGAATTCAGTGACGCGATCCAGGCATTTCTTAAGGATCTAGATTCGTCGGGACTAGCCGATCAGGTGTGCGTCTTGGGCTTCAGCGAGTTCGGACGTCGAGTCACCGAAAACGGTTCCGCGGGCACGGACCACGGAACCGCAGGCCCCGTCTTCATTGCCGGGAACCAAGTTCGACCTGGGCTCGTCGGAGCCCAGCCAAAACTGCTGGATCTCGACGGTGGTGACCTGCGCATGGGGATCGATTTTCGTGATGTTTATCAGGGGATTACTGCAAACTGGCTCGGCGTGAACCAAGATCGCGCATCAGAGGATTCGCAACATTCGTTGAAGATCTTTAAGGGATCGTTGAGCTGACCGAAATCGGCGAATGGCAATGTGGCACAGGATGAGGGTAACGGACTGAGTCGTCTGAGGCAGAGAGGCGGGTAGGGTTTTGTGTCGTCTTCGATAGTACCCTTGTCTGTTGATTAGCCGTTTTTGTAGCAACTCAAAAGCCACATTTCCAATGATACTGCAACGGCGATTGATTCAGCCTTGCTTAGCAGCTTGCTGAGATAGGAGCGTTTTAAGTTTCAACGCGGAGGTTGCGTCCCAAACTGCCTTGTAGCGGCAACCACCTTTCCTTGCGCACGCAGCGGGTGACTATTTCGGCCGCCCGTCACGCTGGGGGGGCTATTTCGACAAGCCGTAATGCGGCCGGCCGCAATCGTAACGGACCGTTGCGTGGTGGGGGCGAATGGAGACGAGGTACTAGGAATGCTAGGTCAATTTAGTTGCCAGATCGTGAAATTGAGGACGCTGGCAAACGTGACCCATGCGAGGTAAGGCAGCAGCAGCCCGCCAGCCAACTTGGAACGTCGGAAGAAGGCTACGGTGGTAGCGAAAATCGCTATCCACAAGATCACGATTTCTACGAAAGCCCAGCCTGGCTGGTGGAAGTGAAAGAAGACCCATGACCAAGCGACATTCAGAACCAACTGAAGGGTGAAGAGGCACAGGGGACGCTTGGCTGCTTGCAGGCCGGCAGGCTTCCACACCAGCCATGCGGCGATTGCCATCATGACGAACAGCGTTGTCCAGACTGGGCCGAAGAGGTAGGCCGGCGGATTCCAGCTCGGCTTGGCGAGCGTCTTGTACCAGTCGTCAATCTCGGGAGTCGTCGCGATGGCGCCGAGGCCTGCTGCTCCGAGGCAAATTGCGATGCAAACGGCTAGTCCAAGCACTGTGTACATGGATTGAGCTCGAGTGTCCGCTCTAGGTTCGTTTGCCGTCACTGTGGATTCCTTTTTCGAATGATTCGAGAGAATACGAACAAAATATTACGCCTGCTTAGGGCCTAGTAAAATCGTGTCTTCTGTTTGCGAAGCATCCTTATTCCCATCGCAAGGATTCGTATAGACTTCCGGTGCGCGGCTTGTTGGTTTCATCGAAATCACAATACCCGTTTCCCCTTTCCCTACGCGAGATTAGCATTAGAGATGCAGGCTCATGTGGAGCGGAGGTCGACATTTTTTAAACCGACAGCCTGTGACGGCATGTTAACCACTTCATCACAGGTAACAAACCCGGCTCGTGCAATTCGTGAATTGTTGAGAGCTAGTTGACTCTCCGATCACATACACTGGAGAGAGTCGTCGGATAGAGGGCGGACTATGCAAATTCTGAAACTACGAAATGGCGGCATCCTACTGTACGACAAATCCTTCCTACCTGCGGAACTTGCGGATCGCTATTGGGTGGAACTGCGCGACCAAACAGCTTGGGAGCAAAAGCCTGGAATTTTCGGCCACATGCAACCACGCTTGATCGCTTCCTACGGGGCTGCTGGAATTTCCTATCGGTATTCCGGCAGCGACTACGCGGCTCTGCCCTGGACATCGACTTTACTAGAGATCAAACGCCGAATCGAAGCTGTAAGGGGAGAGTACAACTACTGCTTGTTGAACTGCTATCGCTCTGGCAAGGATAGCATGGGATGGCACGCAGACGACGAACCGGAAATGGGAGATGTGATCGGCTCTCTCTCTTTGGGCGCAACACGCAAGTTTCGGATACGGCACAAAACGACGCGTGAAACCCAAACTTTTCTCGCAGGCCATGGGACGCTGATCATCATGGCCGGGACGATGCAACAATTCTGGCAGCATGAAGTGCCCAAGACTAAGATGCTTGTAGGTGAGCGGATTAACTTGACGTTCAGGAAAATTGCACGGAACGAGTCGGCATGTTGAAATTCTTAGTCTCTGCGGGACTGATCCTTGCGTTCTCTGGCGTCGTGGGCAAGGCGGAGGATGCGCTTCCATTCCAGTTCTCTGCCAAACGCGACAACGACCGAGTCGAAGCATGTGTTTTCGAGGACAAGATGGTCGTCTCAATTCGGTGTCCCGCTGGTATTAGTTCCCTGGCGATTGAGCGGAAAACTGAGCAATGGCCTAAATCGGTCGTTATCCAACTGCGATTGAAGGGGCTGGAGAGCTTCACTGTCGCGAGCGACCAATTAAAGCTGGCAGTAGCGGTCTCAAGTCAAAACGGTGAAGTGCGAACTTGGCTAGCAGGCAAGGAGGAATCACCACTGGATCCCAACAGCTCCTTGAGATTGAAGGTGCATTTGCTCGATAAGGATAGCCAGCCTACGAAGGTCATTCCGCTCAAGGATGGCCTCTTTCAAGTGCAGTTGCCGCAGAGGCTGTTCCAAGACAACCCACCGTCGATCAGCATGAGCTGGATTGACTTCTATCGCAATTGAGAGATTGGGATTGCCCAATCGGGAATGTCAAGCGAGCTCTACGGGCTGTTGAAATAGTAACCCGCCGCGTGAGCAAGGGAAGATAACCTCCGCTACAAGTCAATTAAGGACGCAACCTCCGCATTAAAATGTAAATTGCTATTAAATCAACAGCCCGTCTAGGAACGGGCTATTGAAAGCCGTGGACTCGCTTCGTAGCGGCAGCAGTCAAGGACGCGGTGGAAAGCGTCGTCTCTGTTGATTGTGCTGAGAACTTCACGGGCCTCACTAAGATCGTTTGGAATGTCAGAGATGTGGTGACTTCCTTGGCTGTATTCCCGTGTAAAGGCAACTCGCAAACTTTTTCACTCCGATTGGATTGGCGAGCTAATTTGCTTTCCAATGAAATCGCGAAATTTGGTCGGGCTGCCATCTTCATCGCCGACCAGTAAGTAGAAGAGCATTCCACAATCTGAAATGTCTGCGACATGCCCTCGGTGCGCTATTACCCTTGAGTACATCCATTGGATGTCGGGCTCTGGATGATCACGCATCCAATGCCAAACGGAGAAGTCTTTCCCCGAATGCCACAGGTGATTCGGATCTTCTTTGTGGTTTTGGTCCTTGATCTTTACATACTGTATCCGATTTCCACTGAGTTCTTGAATATCCTTCCAAGTGTGATGGTTTGAACGACGACGCTCGTTTTCATTGAATGCACTATGGGACACCAAGTGAACGTGTGACAGCGATTCCGCCTTTCCACGCCGTATCACGTCTTCGACCGCAAGATAGACAAACTCCGATAAGCCTGCATGGATGAAGTACAGCGGATCACTGTCCGTTGACTTTCCCATCTCCGTCGCAAGGCTTCCAATTGCCTGTTGCTTCTGTTGGGTAACGTCGAAGAATACTTGGCGATCGAACCCCCAATACTTGATCACTCCATCCGCGCTGATCTTCAGTTGATTTTGAGAGTCCGGCCCCGCTGGCGCGTCGATGAAATTGTTGTATGAGCAGTGAACCAACTTGTTCTGTAACCCCAGTTTCGCCATGATCGCACACGATGCAGGGAGGGCTCCCCAATCGTCTGGATCGCCTGTCGGCCATTTGTAATCCTTGTCAGGAGCGCTATTGCCGTCAAAACTCATCGCAATCCGGTTGTGGTTGTAGCCCCATGATTGCGCAACGCACAATGAAGATGGGATCAGCACTAGGAAAAACAATGCGAGGCAATATTTCGTTATCGATACTCTCATGTCCGCAAAATCCCTTCATCTTGGATAGGCTCAATCGGTATTCAAATATGGAATGAAGAGGTAAAGGAATCTTTGTTCGGGAATTGGATTGGTGATGCTCCACGGGAGCACGTCGTTGAATCCAGGTCAAGTCGACGGTAGTGGCCACGCTGCATTGCACTCTGTCACTTGGTCAACCGTTGTTAGTCACGCAATGCGTTTTGCGCATCCTATTGAGCCGAAACAAAAGAGTGTTGATCGTCCTGAATGAAGAAGCTCACTTTCCAACCAAGCCCCTGCTCTTTTTGTTCCCCCGAGTGCCGTGATGTTCTACTATTGTTTCGGTTTAATGAATAGGACATCTGCGCGCTCGATCCAGCCCTTTCTGAGATCGACACGAAACCAGCCATCGGTGTTCTTCTTCGAAAAGCGGCAGCCCGAACGTGGCCCAAATTCGTTCAGGTCGTATTCTGCCCAGGTCTTTCCCATATCAGGGGAATAGACAAAGCCGCAGGTCGATGTCGAAGCGGGCGCGTATAGAGCTGATAGGATCACTCCATCTTGAATGATCATATTGGCGGATTCAAATTCCATATCGTACAGCCGAGTGTGGGCGGCCTTATTGGTGATGTCTTCGGGGGCGCAGCGGAAGATTCCTCGATCATGTTTGGGGCCAACCTTGGGGCCATTCGCGTCCGCCGCCCAATACAACTGCCCATCCACAAAGTTGATGCCACCAGATTTGAACCGCGAATCGGAGTTAACCGATACGAGCACGTTCCAGTCCCAAGTGTCCGACGCCGCCTCATAGGTGCCACGCAACCAGTGGCATTCGTTGCCAAATCCGCGGTCAATATCACCGGTGCAAGTGTAGAACGCATTTTCGACGGGGTTGTATGTTACTCCATGGATGTGACGGGCGACGAGTGGATTCGCGGCATTGCCAAGCATCGTTTCTGGGGTAGCTCCAGTTTGTTGGAACTTTGGATTTTGTCCGAAGGAATACGCGATCTTTACCGTCTCACCATTGTCGGTGGAGTAGTAGATATTCACTGGGACAGCTCCGCCAATCACATTGCAGTAATTGCCCCATACCAGCATTTCTTTCCCCTGTACGTCCCAGGTATGTTCGCCATCCAACGGGTGGAAATACCAACCGGGCTGATCGGGATCGACGGGCGTATGAGGTAGATAGTCTTGGCCATTGCGATCCGTAACCGTAATTTGTCGGTAGGTCGCGAGATTGTCGGTGCTCAGAAACAATTTCTGGCGGGTCGCAAACAGAATGTTACCGTTCTTCAGGATGCAACTGAATGTGATGTTTTCAGCATCCGGAAACGCCGCGCGGTGAGTCCACGTGTGCCCATTGTCTTCAGAGAGGAAAATGTTCTCCTGATCAAATCCGAATGCCTTGTGATCCCGTTGCGTGTCGATGTAAGGTCCGATTGGGGCCAGCCGGTACCAGAAGTGGTCGGTTTCACCGGTCGCGTATCCAGGAGCGGCATTTAGCGGAAGGGCGAGTTTCGAGTTCAGCAAGGCACCGCATGTGGCGGTAGCGGCGGCGGTCGACAGAAATCGTCGGCGATGTTGAGGGCGTAGTGTCATCATGATTTCCGTTTTGTAGGTAAGGAGACCAATCGCTGGAAGTCCGAGGCGATTCCTGGCGCTAGGGTTGCGAAGGTCGACCGGAGGAAAACCAATAGCAATAAAGTGCAAGTGCTCACGGTCCTGACCATGCGTGGTTAGCGAGCCGACTGTCGGCTAAGATGTTCTGAACTTGCGAGCAAGAGGTTGTGAAATCGTGTCAGTGAGCATCGGCGAGACGAGTCAAGCCTGCGGTTCAAAGCGAATCTCCATGAAGGCTCCAACGGCGTTGGCATTCGTCACAAACTGAGGAATGCCGTTGACGACATCTACCGACTGCCGATGAATGTGACCAGCAAATATTCCCATCAAGTTATCGGCCTCGAAAACCTCGCGATGGAAGTCGAGCGTCGTTTGCGTATGCCCGGCTTCCGGCCATCTGGGACGACGTTCAATTTTGAAATTGCGATCCGTGGCGGCGGACCATTGGGGATTCCCACAACCGAATCCCATGGGACGACCGGGGGCAGCCAACGGAATATGGAGCAGCAGAACCAGAGGCTGACCGCGACTTACCTCCGCCCGGAAGAATTCAAGCTGCTCCGGTAGAATTTCGTAATGCGAATTGTCGATCGCTAGAAAGCGAACACCGTGGACATCGTAGGCGGCCATCAGAGGATGATTCCCCTGATACATTGGCTTCAATCGGCGCTCCGTCCATTCGGCTCGCAGTTCTTGCAATGTCCCCTCCATGCCCTCGTAGTGCCAGTCGTGATTTCCCGCTACATATAGCCATGGAGTCTCGATGGCGCCAAGTCGCTGCGTGACCCATTCGATGGCAGCTTCCGACGGAAAGCTGAAGATGTCTCCCACCAGGGCCAGCAGATCGAAGTGTCCGGATTTAGTTCGGCCGAGAGCTTCTTCGAAACACTGTTCCGGATTGGTTGGCTTCCCGGTTCTAGCATGAGTCGTCGAATTGTAGGCCTTGGCCATTCGGCCACTGTATTCCTGGTACGGTCGGCCTCGCGCGTCATCCGTGAACAGATGAGTGTCAGCCACAATCATGACATTGACTGGGCGAGTCACGGCGGTGGTGTAGAAAGTGACTTTGTGATCGTCAATTGCGAAGGATTCCCCACGGGGTGTTTCGTGGCTGGAGGCCGGTTGAGCACCACTCGTCTTGGAAGCAAATCCGGCAACCGAGGCAGCGGCTCCTGTTTGTACGAATGTGCGACGTTTCATCGAATGAACTCACGAGTGTCTGGCTGCTTTGGAACTGGATTACGACCCCTGTAGCATAGCAGATCTGGTCTGGTGTTTTCCACCGTTGCCCGCGCCTTACCAGGCTGGAACGGACGCGATGTCAGGGGAGCTTGGACCTGAAAACGGACTCATGGTCGCATCGTTGATTCTAGGTCAAGCTGGCGGGCTATTGCCTCGCCTCATTTTCCTGGACAATGGACATCCAGGCCCGGTGATGGTCCGAGCGCGGCCGATGAATGGTCGCCTCATTCCAGAATTACCGTTTCCCGACCCGCGCGCGTTGTCAGCGCGTGCAAAACAGCAATGTCTGTTGCGTTTGAGAGCATTCTTACCGATCCGTCGGCCAAGCCAATGTTCACACCGTTTGTGTGAAAGCTGTAGATGCCGCCCGAGTTTGAGACGTTCACGCCTAGGTCCTTGCGCAGCAACGTTGCGTGATAACTTCCGCTAATTGCCCAGGCGGGTCGCATGATGCCAACACTTCCTACGCCGTACGGCTGATCCGGTTTACCGCGCACATATAGATCGGGGCGGCCAGCTACCTCGGCAACGACCATTGAATTTGAGAGCCCATCGGACACATCTCTGAAGCGTGTTGTTTCCAATCCAGCATAGGTCCCGTCCTTCGGGACAGACTGACGCGGTAGCCCCCAAACACCAAGAGCAACCGTGGTGCCAGTGACCATCTTGTTTTCGTCACTTGTTGTCGAGAGTCTTACGCCTCCCATGGCTTCGTAATCACTCCGCGCTGCAGTTCCAATCACGTCGTTTGGGGCATATTGGTGAACCTTGGAGAAGACCGTGTAGTTACTGGTTGACGGACACTGGAAGACGGGCAGTAAAAGGTTGACGATCGGCTGATGAAGGGGATCCGAAGCAGCCAACGTCTGGTCGATTCGGTCGTACACTGCAGTCTGCTCCAGTTGGGGCAAAATGGCTGTCTGCCAAGAATGAAAGTGGTGTTCGTCCCAGTATCGGCGTGGAAAGGCGATACTGGATCCAGCGTGTTCGAACGAGCCGTTATAGAGTGAGGGAAGGCGCTTGTTCGCGTCATGGAATGTCTGTATTGCCAAACCGGTTTGTCGAAGGTTGTTTTTGCAAACCAACTGGCGACTGGACTCGCGCACCGACAAAACCGCTGGCAGCAACAAAGCAACCAAAATCGATAGGATACCTAGCGTCACCAATAGCTCGATGAGTGTGAATCCCATCCGCTGCGAGCGTATTGCATGGTCTACCTTAGAATTCGAACTTGCGGTGACGAACGACATTTTGCACGTCCTTCAATTCTATTTCAGGGGAGCATTGCAGGAAAAGAAGCAGCTAGCAATGAAGGGGCAACTATTGGGGATCTAAGGACCGTCGGAACAATTATTGGCGGATAGTCGCCGAACCACTCCGCCGGTTCGTTCGGGAAAGTGCCGATCGGCGGAACGATCTGGCGACCGTTATTGTTCCGACGGCCCTAAGCGTTGCACATTTAGGGCGCTGCCCGGCTTAATCCCAGCTTCGACCAAACTCCTTGGCCTTCCATCAACCTGTCTCAGTGAAATGCCTTCAGCCGAATTGCTGAAAGTAAGTTTCCAAGATTTACCGTAGCTACCAACGGGTACATGAATCCGCAGGGCTTGGTGTTCATAGGCGGAAATAAAAGCGTCGACATCTTCGAAATGGTCAATTGGAAAAATATGTCGACCTTGCCCAGGCGAGAATGCCTGCTGATCCACGATGAACTGCTGATCGTTTACCGCTCTAATCACTTCCATCTCTCTCCTCTGTTGGGTGAAATGCGAATTGAGCATCCAGGCAAGTCCCGCGAAGCCGGTCACGAGTACGATAAAAATAGCGAGCGGCCAGCCAACCAATCTGGCGGGCAAGCTCCTAGTGCCTGTCTTGCGAGTGTCGGCCACAATTTTCTCCTGTTGGGCTATGAGGATGGAAACAGAATTCGGGAAAGGCGTGGTGGTCGGTTGCTGAACATGGGCTAAGCAGTTTTCCAAGAGTTCGGCGACTTGCTGGGCAGAGTCAAACCGGTTGTCGGGCGATTTGGCGAGCAATTTCATCACGATTTGTTCGAGCCACTCGGGCACCTTGGAATTGCTTTCGCGAATCGGTCGCGGTGTGTCGTCGGTGATGCGACGGAGGACGGCATAGCTTGTTTCGCTGCGGAAGGGCGGGTGGCCAGTGCATAGCGAGTAAAGTACGCAGCCGAGTCCGAACAGATCGCTGCGTGCGTCGATTGCTTCCCCACGAATTTGCTCGGGGGACATGTAGTGGGGCGTGCCGGGGTGAAACCCACTGCGAGTCAGGCTGGCGTCGTCGGTAGTCCGTGCGAGGCCGAAGTCCGTCAAGAGTGCGCGATCTACGCCCTCGTCTAACAGGATGTTGGATGGCTTCACGTCGCGGTGGATTAAGCCTTGGGCGTGTGCGGCGGCGAGCCCTTTGGCCGTGTGCATACCGATGCGCAGCACTTCACAGAGCTCCAAGGGGCCTTCGCGATTCAGTCGCTGTTGCAGTGAACCCCCTGCGATGTACTTCATCACCAAAAAAGGATGTTCTTCATCGGTTTCCACGTTATGAATCGGGACGACATGATCATCAACGACTGCTGCCGCCGCGCATGCTTCCCTTGCAAACCGATTGCGCGCCGCTCCACTGCTAGCCAGATAGGGAGCCAGCAGCTTTACCGCAACCGGCCGGTTCAATTCCGTGTCGTAGGCTTTGAACACCACGCCCATGCCTCCGCTGCCGATCAACCGTTCCACATCGTAACGTCCAATGCGGCCCAACATTTCGGGATGGCGGGCGGCTGACAATAGACGCTTCGCCATTGCTTCGTTCCAGGCAACCGGACGTTTCCAACGCTCACGAGCTTCCAACAATTCGGCATCCATCGGATCTTTGGCGCCTCTGCTCGATAGCCAGTGCTGCGTCTCCTCCCATTGTTCTGCATTGGCGGCAAGTCCCGCCAAGCGAGTTTGACAATGCGTGCAGGTTTCGAGATGCCGAGCCATTTCAGGATCGTGCGAGTCGATGTCACCCTCGCCATTCAACAGATCCTCGAAAGCAATGTCATCACAGTCCATCATTGGAAATCTCCTCAAAGGATTTCACGGCGATCTGCAATCGCTTCATCACTCGGCTACGGGCGATGTAGATACTGGCAGGGCTGACATCCAGCTGCGCCGCCACCGCTTCGATCGACTGACCGAGGACGGTGGTGCGATGGAAAGCTTGCCAGGTTGTATCGCTGACTTTCGATCGGATCATTTCCGAAGCTCGTTCAAAGATCTCGCGACGAACTTCCATTCCAAATTGGCTCGATACTTCCTCTGTCGCTTCGAGTGCCTGCAAATGCCGAACTGCCTCAGCACCTCCGTCTGCCCAAGGTTGATGTTTGCGACGAGTCAAAAAATCAATCGCTGTATTGCGAGCAATCCGATACAACCAAGCCCGAAAAACACCGCGATCGTCGCGGCCGACCCACTCTGTGACTGAGCGGGCAACAGCTGACAGCACTTCCTGCACAACGTCGTCCGCGTCGGCTGCTTGCAATCCAAGGCGGCGCGCCGATCGGTAAACGACCGGAGCATAGATTTCCGCGAACTCATCCCAAGCCGTGATGTCCGCCGCATCCTGCAATCGCAGAATCAAGCTGGCTCGCGTCTCAGGTGGGCTGGCGGTCATCGGGTATCCAGTGGAGGCAATAATTTGAGCACGGGGAAGCTCTTCTACATAGAAGACTCACCAACCTCGACAATCTTTCACACGATTGCCCAAATTTTCTGAGAACGCGAGGCGTTGGGCGTCAGTGGGGAGTTCAAGAGGCGGCATGAGAGCCATTGAGATCGTCGGCGAGAGGATTCGCTTGAAGGTGCTGAAATCAGCACCTTGGGGGAAACTGCAGGTCGTGCATTCCCGCGGTTTAACGCGTGGAAATGGCTAAGGACCTTCGGAACCATTATGGGCGGATCGTCGCCGAACCGCTCCGCCGGCTCGTTCACTCCACTCCATCAGCACAGCGAACAACCTGAACCGCTACTTGTTTCCTAACCAAACCGTGTGTATCCCCTGGTACAGCAAAAGGGGCATTCCAGGCCGCTGCTGTGACGGAAGCGATTGTCTAGTCAGTCAGGTAGTCGGGCAGTCAGGCCCACCGACTTGCGTGCTTTGGTGGGTTCGTCCGTACTCGAAACAATTTGTATCGTAATGATTTCAGGAGCGGAGCACGCCGGGGAGGATGCCGGTGCTGTCGGCAAACTGATCGGTCTGATGTCCAAAGGCATTCAGCATGGCAACGTACAAATTGGCCAATGGCGTGTCGGGACTGAATGACAAGTGTTGCCCGGTCTCAATGCGACCGCCACCACTACCGCCCACCAAGATTGGCAAATTGTGGGGGCTGTGACTGTTGCCGTCGCGTAGGCCGGATCCATACAGAATCATCGAATTGTCAAGGACCGTACGTTCGCCTTCTTTCATGCTGCGCAGCTTGCCTAGCAAGTACGCGTACTGCTCGACGTGCCATCGCGTGATTTTCTGGTACTGCTCAAGTTTCTCTTCGGAATTTTGGTGGTGCGAGGTGTCGTGGTGACCACCTGAGACGCCGTCGAGAAACGAGAAATTGCGTCCACTTACCGCATTGCCAAACATGAAGGTGCACACGCGTGTGGTATCGGTTTGGAATGCCAAGGCGATCATGTCCAGCATCAATCGGACGTGCTCGGGGAATTGGTCGGGAACCTCTTCAGGGGGAGCGTGCGACGCATCCAACTCCATCCGAGGCTTCCAAGCAGATAGGCCGCCCTGTTCTTGCCGTTCGAGACGTTTCTCGATGCTGCGCACCGATTGCAAGTACTCATCCATGCGGCGTCGGTCCTCGACTCCAAGCCGCACGGAGAGTTGCTTGGCGTCGTCGATGACTTGATCGAGCAATAACGCATCGCGCTTCGTCGATTTGCCGTGTGGTTTGGCCGATCGCAGCAGGCGTTCATAAACGAGGTGGGGATTCAGCTCGCGAGCAAGTGGGCTGGTGGGACCACTCCATGCGATATGCGAACCATAGACGCGCGTGTAACCGACATTTGTATCAACACCCGTGGTGACGGGATCGATTCCCAACTCCAGAGATGGAAGTGGCGTTAATCGTTCCGAGTGCGATGCAGCGACTTGGTCCACCGAACGGCCGTTGCAATTCAAATCGATCCCGAGTGATTTGTTGATGGTAGTGCAAGTTAGGAAGCCAGAGGTTTTGACGTAGTGTCCATCGCCAACGTTGCTACCTTGATTCCACAGGTTGGTCAGTACCAACAATTGATCCTTAACTGCCTCCAAGGGTTCTAGCGTTGGAGAGAGTTGGAAATTCCGTCCTTCCGCATCTGGAGTCCATTTGTCTTGCCGAACTCCGTTGGGAACAAATAGAGCAGCCATGCGAACCGGGGATTGATCTTGCGGCAAATCCTCTGCACCGGCACCCAAGGCGCGGCGTGGCATCATGGCTTCCAACCACGGTAGTGCTAACGCTGCGCCGGTCCCGCGCAGCAGTGTGCGTCGTGACAAGGCGGTCTGTCGCAGGTTTTGGTTGTCAAGAAACGTCATGCGTACTTTACTGGCCATCGTTCATTTCCTGGTTCAAAGGGGGCGTTTGTCCACGCTTGTACTGAAATGGTAGACTCTTGACGATTTCTAACACCAAGGTCTGCGCGCGATATTCGTCCTCGGCAAGTTTCTGGCTAATGGCATCGACGACACATTGATCTTCGTTGGTCAATTGTCGCGCCAACGCGTACCCCAGCATTTTGCTGGTTAAGTGTCGAATGAAGGCGTCTTTCCGTTGCATTAATTGTTGCTTCAATCCAGCAACGCCTTCAAAGGTGGTGCCGTCGGGGAGCGTTCCAGTGCTGTCAATTGGCATGCCCTGCTCTTCCGTTCGCCAGCGCCCCAAGACATCATAATTTTCCAATCCAAAGCCGAGTGGATCCATGACCGCGTGGCAGGAAGCGCAAGCGGCATCGGCTCGGTGGAGTTCCAGTCGTTCGCGCAGGGTTCGTTTTTCGCTCCCCTCGGCAGCGTTTTCCTCTAGGGTTGGCACGTTGGGCGGTGGGGGAGGCGGCGCGGATCCCAACAGCGTTTCCATGATCCACTTGCCGCGCAGCACGGGACTTGTACGATGCGAGAATGAGGACACGGCCAGCACGGCACTCATGCCCAACACGCCACCACGATGGCTGTTCTCTGGCAAATCCACTCGCCTGGGTTGTTCCCGAAAGGTTCCCTCGATGCCGTAGTGCCGCGCTAAGCTGGAATTGGCATACGTGAAATCAGCATCAATCCAGTTCAGCAGTGAAAGGTTTTCCGCTAGCAAGTCTTCCATGAAAAACACCGGCTCGTACTTCATCCCTCCTTGGAGTTCTGAGTTGAGTTTCCCGACGACCGATTGGTCTGGCTTAAACTCGCGTCCCAAGGCCCGGGTTCCCAACCATTGCTCCACAAAACTGCTCGCGAACTCGCGGACTTTGGCATCGCGGCGGTGTCCCCGATCGTCAATGCGACTTTGCACCATTCTCGCGACCTGTTGCGTGAGGACCGCTTCATCGTGCAGCTTCTCTTCGGCGGCTAGTTGCATCAACTCCGCATCGGGCATTGAGGCCCATAGGAAATAGGAGAGACGAGAAGCCATCTCATAGTGTGTGAGGGGGATCGGTGTCGTTTCGGTGTGGGGTTGTTCCCACAGGAATAGGAACTTGGGCGACACCATGGCCGCTTCCAAGGCAAAAGTGATGGCCGAATCGTAGGACTGGTCTTCTTCGTAGACTTGTCGAAACAACTGCAAATACTGTTCGACCTCTTCGTCGGAAGCTGGCCGGCGAAAGGCGCGAGGAAGAAACTTGGACAGGACTTTCTGGGCCGCTGCTTGAGGCGAAGTGTCCGGGGTTGGCACGGAAACCAAAATCGATTTCCGATCCTTCGGGTCACTCATGGCATGCGTTAAGGCGGTGCGGGCAGCATCAAGATATTTCTCGGCGTGGATCGGCGAGATGAACAACGTTTCGGCAGCGTTATCAAAGCCTTCGCCCCCAGCGCCGTCCTCAGGCAATTCATGTCCGGCATTAAACTGAATTCCTAGTAGATCGCGAACCGTGTTGGCATATTCGGTTCGGTTCAGCCGGCGGAGCATCGGGCCGCCCGGGGCAATACCGTCATCGCAGACGGCGGCGTGAATGGTATCGCGAATCCACTGCACCGTTGCAGTTCGCATCTCCAGCGTTGGTATTTCGCTATCGATGGGCGGCATCTGTTGGTCGGCGATGCGATCCGCAATCCGATTCCACTTGTCGATCTCAGCCGCGAGCTGGTCCCCAGAATCAAATGAGCTCAGGTCGAGGCCCGCCTCGGCTCCTGCTCCGTCGTGGCAACTAACGCAGTAGGTGTCAAAGAACTGGATCACCTTGGATTGAGGCAAAGTGTCGTTGCCGGTGTTTTCGACGGCAGCCGCAGTTGGTACCACTGTAACTTGCAAAGCAAGCACCAGGAGTAGGGTAAACCGCAAAGACGTTAGGTGGGCAAACATGGACGCTAGGCTGGGCTACTGGAGGGGGGGGGAGAGCACAAAAGTGCACTCGGCGGGGGATCCTCCATTGTAAGCGACCGCCCGCTGGAATTCGCCCCCAATCTTGCATTTCATGTCGACGGTGGAGCAATGTTGGCCTGAAAATAGCATTGGTCGCGTGAATTTTGCTTGCGCCGTTTGGACTACGTGAGCTTGCACATGGATTTAGTGGTCAGGTGTGGTGTGTCCGGCTGGCGAGTAGGGGAGCCGATTTACAACCGCGAAATACACGAAAGATGCGAAAGGAGGGGGCTGGAAGCGGGTGGCGGAGTTTGGTCTCGCGTCTTTCCTTTTCGCGTATTTGGCATCTTTCGCGGTTATCTATTCTTTGGACTTGGGACGGTTCAGGGGGCGAGAGATTTTCGCGTGTGCTGTTTTGATTCGCGTGATCTTGCTCGTGGGAGTGTTGGTCGGGCGTAGTGTGTCCGGCTGGGGAGCGGGGGGCCGATTTACAACCGCGAAATACACGAAAGAAGCGAAAGGAGGGGGCTGGAAGCGGGTGGCGGAGTTTGGTCTCGCGTCTTTCCTTTTCGCGTATTTGGCATCTTTCGCGGTTATCTATTCTTTGGACTTGGGACGGTTCAGGGGGCGAGAGATTTTCGCGTGTGCTGTTTTGATTTGCTTGATCTTGCTCGTGGGAGTGTTGGTCGGGCGTAGTGTGTCCGGCTGGGGAGCGGGGGGCCGATTTACAACCGCGAAATACACGAAAGAAGCGAAAGGAGGGGGCTGGAAGCGGGTGGCGGAGTTTGGTCTCGCGTCTTTCCTTTTCGCGTATTTGGCGTCTTTCGCGGTTATCTATCCTGGGGCTGAGGACGGTTCAGGGGGGTGAGTGATATTGGACGCAATCGTGGACTGCGAATCGTCGGTGCGATTCAGAATCAATGCTCCTGCAGGTTGATCAGGAATTCTGCCTGCTGTAGCAGTTCATCTTCGAAGTCCAGGCGAATGACCTTGTCTGCCTTTAAAGTGCGGATGGCTGTCTCGTGTTCGAGTGCTATTTGCGCGGCGACTCGTCCCACCGCTCTGCGGCTGAGCGTGCGGGTTAGCACGACCATGCAATAGATAGCCAGGGGAAGTATCGACAAAATCAAGCTGGTGAAGAAGAGGCCGGGAGTTGGGTGCGGAAAGTTTTCGAGATGCGACTCTTGCCCGGTGAACACATGGTAGGAAGCCAAGAAATATTCGCGGTAGATTAAGACGATCGGTCCGGCCATCAGCGTCCAGAAGATGAGGGTGCCCAAACACGCGTAGAGCTGGACTTGCCACGCGGGCGTTGCATGGGCTTCGATGGCTTTGTTGAAAATCTCCTGCGAGCTTGTCTGCAATTCTTCGATGCCCGACAGTCGCATTGCGCTAGAATGACTCGCGTCCCGTTTGCGTTGCTCCCGAGGCCGCAGGTTCATGACGGCGCGATGGAATTCATTGCACAGAGGCTGGAGTCGCTCCTCCACCTGTTGCTGAGTGCGTTTGCGGATGCCGCTTTGGAGTTCGTCGGAGAACGCTTGGTTTTGCCGCACGTTACGAGCCCACGAGGAGAGTGCGCCGAACAGACTCGGAATACTTCCCGCCAGCGCCAACATAACTCGATCCCAAGCACCTTGCGTCAAATGGAGCGTCGACATCACGGTCCGGTAGGGGAACCAAAGCAGCGGGGTGTCGCTCACCAAACGGGCGCGGAGTCGCATGCGAACGCCGGTCTGCAACACCTCTTCGCTCCCCAATAGCGTTGCCAGGACGCGTTCAGGCAACTGCTCTGTTTCGCGTGTCAATTGCGATACTGCCGCAGATAGCTGGGGTAATTCCCCCTGAATTAAATGCTGGACCTGCTGACGCAATCTGTGCATGGCGGAGTGTAGGCGACGCTCCCGCGCATTGCCAATTTTCTGTTCGGTCAGTCCCATGTCGCTGAAGCGATCGAGCACTCCACTGACAAAGACTTGGGCAGCCATTGCTTCGTCGCCCGTGATTTCAAAATCGGGGACGAGAACCTCCTGAGCCAGCGTGGATTGAGACGCCATGAGCGTTAATTGGTCGCGCAACGCACGCAGATCCTCGGCCAGGGGGCCGATGGCAATACCCTGTTCCATCTCCTCCGGTTCCACAGAGCTGATGATCGGAATGCATACGGCTCCATCAATCTGCTTGGCAATGGTAAGGTTGCTAGCGGCTCGCAGTTGATCTCGCGCGATTACCAGTAGTTTCACGGTTGCCAGTGACAATGCGTCGGCCGCGAGCTCTGCAGCTTGTTGATTTGCATCGGTCAAACCCGGTGTGTCCAGCAAGACATAGGGCTGCCCAATTGCAACGAGTTGTTCCTGTGGGCAGGGATGGTAGATTTCCGATTGCGGATCGAGTCCTTCAGGAGCAACGGGGCCGACCCAAACGAGGCGTGTGGTGGCATCATCGATCAGATCCCCGCTGCGCAGTTGACTGCGGACGCGAGGTTCGCGAATCATTTGTTGAACTGCCCAGGTCTTTCCTTGGCCCTTGGCTCCGACGATCGCTAGGAGCAAGGCATTGATGCCGCGGCCTGCCTGAATGTTTGCCACATCCGCTTGGTAGCGATCACAGGCGTCGAGGACTTGCTGCGTCATGGGGCTGTCGCCAAAGACGGCTTCGGTCGCATCGGCAATTCGTCGCTCAAATGGAGTGCTAGGCATAGGAGTTCATCGAGTTAGCGTGACAATAGGGCTTGCAGATCTTGTCGGAATTCGGTGCTCGCCCGCCATTGTTGGAGAGCCGCTTCGGAGCTCGAGCGTTTCGTATCTAGCGTACTGGGCAGGAGGCGTCGCGTGCCGGTTGCACAGCGGATTAGCGGCAGTTGCATTTCCGTTGGGCGTGGTATTCCAACTCCGTCGCACACGCACGCAAAGAGATCACTCAGTTGCCGCCAGGGCGTTTCTCGCTGCACGATGCTGAGCGCTTCACCACCACCGCCGGCTCCCGTCATGACAGCAGCGATGCCTGCAGCAGCCAGCAACTCCTTGCTCGACGCGAAGACCAAAACGGCGGTTCCCCCAGCGTCGAATGGAACCAGGATGGCAGCCAGCAGCGGTCCCATGACCAGAGCCAGTGGCTGGGTTCCCTTCCACAATTTGTCGGTGAAAGACATCCCCTGCCAGACTTGTCGACTCCAGGCATCCAAGTCCTGTTCGTCGAGTCGTGATTGATCTTCGGCAGCAAAGCGTTTCATGGCGACGTCACAATCACCAACCAGACAATCTTGATTGATCTCTTGCAGGGCGTCGTGCGAATCGCAACGCCGCAGTGTTTCGGCTAGCTTGTCAGGCGTGACGACTGTTGCCCCTTCGCCACGCCGGAAGCGACTTGCAAGCTGTTTTACCGACTGTGAGGCGCTTTGAAGTATTTTCAAACGCGAGGCTGAATTTGCGATTGCTTGTTGAAACTGACGCGCGGTGCGATCGATACTTAGGCTCAAACGCAGCCACAGCGGTGCCGTTCGCTGTAGGCTGTCCGCCATTTGCGCCACGATAGCGGGCGAAGCCTGAAGGCGGAGGCCTGTGGTAGAGCCCACCTTGTCTCGGACGGCCATGAATTCATAGCAAGCTTCGGCGATGGTCTGCCAAGCATCCTGCAGTCGCTGCTCCTGCATCGTTTGATTCTTGTCGAGCCAGGAGATTGCTGCAGCGATTTTGGCGTTCAATTGCAGCGTCAAGCTGCGGCAACTCTCGCGGGCTAACGTGCCTGCATCCAATTGCTCTCCCAGATCGTGCAAATACCGCTTGGGGTCAGAGGCGGTTGTGACCGCCTGCGTTTCATAGAAAATTGGCAATTGTTCTTGGCTAGATTCCCTAAGCATTCTCGGTGGGGGAGGTGGAACACATGTGTGCGCCAGGGCGCTGCGGAAGTCGTAGGCGGTGTATACGGCTTGAACTCCGAAGCGATCGACCAGCTCTCGGGCTTGCTCGAGGACCGTGTCCGGCAAGTAGCGAGCTTTGACTTTGTTGACGGCGAGTATTCTGGGGACGCCAGGCATGGCATCACGCAAGGCCGTCAGGATTTGCAGCAGCCCTTCATCATGGAGGCTGTTCAACTTGCTGACGACGATAAAAGCAGAGCATAGCCGGCCGATGCGTACCAATTGTTGGCGACGCTCCCACGCCATCGCCTGACCTTGGGGACGCTCCGAGTCGGTAGTTGTGTGCGCCAAGAAGCCGGTTTGGATATCAGGGCAATCGATCAATCCGAGCTTTAGGGAGTCGAGCGACGCGTCGTAGGCGATTAGCGGAATGCCCAGTGGGTCAACGGCCGAGGACGGTTGGCCCTCAGAATTGTGTGGGGCCAGCCTAGCCGGTGGCGGTGTGATGGACTCCGTGGCGGAGTGCGGTGCGGTGAGAAGCGAGTCGGACAATACTTGCCCGTTGTACTGCAACATGGCCTGAGTGGGATCGTCCGATAGTTTTTCGGGTGGATGCCCAAAGAGTTCGGTGAGGAAGTTTAGCAGAGTGGCGAAGAGTTGGGGATTGTCCCACCAGGCCTGTGGAAGCCAGAGAACGAAGCGGTGTGTTCCGGCGTGATTGCTCAGACCTCGCAAGACGCGTCGGCGGCTCTCCGGACTGAGATAGGTCGCCAGCAGTGAGCTCTTGCCGGCGTTCAATAATCCGGTAATGGCCACAATGGGGCAGCGACTCAATTCGTCGGCCATCGAGAGCTGTTTGGCAAGGCCGCTGAGAGCACTCTGCAAGTCGCTCCCAAGAGCTGCTTGTTCGGTAGAGGCTGCGATTTCGGAATTTCCGAGTGCATCCAGCAGACTCAGACGTCGATCGACGTCGGCTGGGTATAGGCAATTGAGCCCATGGGGTGCCGCGGAGCTTGCCAGCAGGTCTAAGAGTTGTTTCCAGGTGTCACTCGAATGCTGTTTCACGACAGTTCAGTGCTGATAAGGTTGGAAGCGTGCCTTGTTGCCAATTCCAGTAAACCGTGCTCAACCAAATGGGGTTTGACTTGGTGGGGAGAATCGATGAAGGGAGCCAGCCGCATGCCATCGCCGCCGCTAATGATTACGGGTGTCTCCATTCCCCATTGTTTCCGGTAGCGGTGGACCAAGTGAATTGCTCCCCCCACTAGGCAACTTGCAGCTCCCGCGAGCATGGCTTGTTCTGTATTCTTGCCCGGTAGATTGGGAAGGTCAGTCAGGTCATCCGCATCGAGTTCAGGGAGCATGTCTGCGCCCTTGCCCAGCAAACGCAAGATCATGGGGACGCCAGGCATGATGGCTCCGCCGCAGAAGGTGTCTGCGGAGTTGTCCCGCTGTGGAGTGAGTTGAGCGGATGTTGAGTGTCGTGCTACTAGGTCGACGGTAACCGCTGAACCGGCTTGAATGACGATGCAGGGACGCTGCAGGGTAGCTTGGGAGGCAGCCAGTGCGGCGAGCAATCGATCGACGCCAACTTTTTCAGGAAACTCGATATCTATCTTGAGAGGGATGTGTGTTGAGTTGATCACCCACAATTGATGATTGGGGAAGCGTTGCACGAAGTCGTGTAGCGTGGCTAGAGCGTCGCGACGAACGCTGCTCACGAGCCACACAATGGACCGCTGTGCGAAGCTATCGCGTGCGGGTTCGCCAGCTTCGCCGGAATTCACATCGAGAGCTGATGTAACCGTGGCCGAAGAGTCTGCGGTGCCCGGGAATTCCGTGTGCATAAAATGCTCGAGCTTCGCCTGCCAGGCTTTGTCGCTCGGCAGGAAGCGTTGCTCGGAAGTGTGGCGAGTCGAGGTTTCTTGAGGCTGCCAATAGAGCCGCAGGGTGCCTGCGAGCCGTTGCCGATCGACATCGAGCCGCGTGGCGCGCAGGCCGCTGTTACCAATGTCAATCCCAACGTATTCATGCACCATGAATCAATGCGCCTGTCGTACCGCTTCCCGATCGCGAGCTGCCAGTTCGTTTGCGATGCGACGAATCAGCACATTGAGCCCTTGGCCAGTAACGGCACTAATCCGCAGTACCTCGCTATTGACTTCTGCTTTGAGCTGCTCAAACACCTCTTCGGACTCGGGGATCTCTGCTTTGCTCACGACGACAATTTCTGGCCGCGCCGCTAGCTCATCGCTGTATTCCATTAGTTCATGGCGGATCACGCGATAGTTTTCCAGCGGATCGGTGCCGTCGGTGGGGAGGGGTTCTACGAGGTGAACGAGGATACCAGCACGTGTGATGTGTCTCAGGAAGTCATGTCCCAATCCAACGCCTGAGGAGGCGCCTTCGATCAATCCTGGGATATCGGCCATGACGAACGAGGCATCGATATCGACGATGACTTGTCCCAAGTTCGGGAACTTGGTGGTAAAGGGATAATCGGCGATTTCGGGGCGAGCCCGCGACAGGCGACTGAGCAGAGTGCTTTTGCCTGCGTTGGGTTTTCCGATCAGGCCCACATCGGCGATGACCTTCAACTCAAAAATAACGCGTCGCATCTCCCCCATGGTGCCCGGAGTTGATTCTCTGGGGGCTTGATTGGTGGAGTGTTTGAAATGGGGATTCCCCTTGCCGCCGCGCCCACCGCGGGCCACGATGACTTCATCTTGATCTGCCACCAAGTCTTTAATGATCATGCCCGATTCGGAGTCGATCAGAACGGTGCCTGGGGGGACTTCGATAATGAGATTGGAACCTGACTTGCCATGTCGGTCGGAGCCTTCACCGCGTTCGCCCCGCGGGGCTCGCCAGTGCTTGCGGTGGGCGAACTCCATCAGGCTGTTCACGCCCTCACGGGCTCGAACGATGACGCTGCCACCGTTACCGCCATCGCCGCCGCTGGGGCCGCCATGTGGCACGTGCTTTTCACGGCGGAAGGCAACGCAACCGTCGCCACCCTTGCCAGCTTCAATTTCAACTTCAGCACGATCTACAAACATGGGACCACTCTGTTCGGTTTGAGCACATGGGCTCCGATTATTTCAATCAAGACAATATCTTCCGCAGCTCAGCCGCAAAGGCACGCTCTAGATACGAAACAAGCCGCGGAAGCTGATCTCTCAGAAGGTAGGTGCACCCACCAGAGATCAAGTTCCACGGCTCATCCTATCCAGACAAGGGCTGCAGCGAAGTCATTCGCCCCAGGCGACCGACTGCTGCATACTGCTTATCTGCTCGGTCACAATCACCTTGCTTACGCTGCGAGTCGCTCTATTTGAGCAAGCCCTTATGCAGCGGGATGCAATATCAACGCGCCGTAAAGTGGCGGGGTGCGATTGCAGCAAGCGGCTCTCAGCAGGGGGCCAAGCGAATTAGCTGGCGACCGCTGGTTGCACGTTGACTCGACGACCCTCTTGGTCGAAGAAGACCTTGCCTTCGGTCAACGCGAACAGGGTGTAATCCTTGCCCATGCCCACACCACGACCGGGACGGAATTTGGTCCCTACTTGGCGGACGATGATGTTACCCGCGATAACCGCTTCGCCACCAAATCGCTTAACACCGCGGCGTTGTGCGTTACTATCGCGACCGTTCCGTGTGGAACCCTGACCCTTTTTGTGTGCCATTCTCTAAATCCAACGTCAACTTAAATTTGATTTACGATTGTTCCCGCGAGCGGTTGCCAGACGGGCGTGGAGCTCCTGAGCTCGCAGAACCCCAGATGTTAGCGGTAGAGCCACTGATAATCAAGGCGTTCTTCGAGTCCAAATTGGTCAAGTACGTACTTCTGTCGCTCTGGTTCAGTGATGGCAGGGATTCCAAAGCGTATTTGGTCCTCCAGCTCGTTGATCGTATCCCCAGGGCGGGTGAAGTGGAGTACGAGAGTCTTCTGCAGATATCGGATCGAATCGCCATCGAGCTCCAGTCGCTGAGCGTTCGTCAGTCCTTTTACGGAAACGGAGAAGAAGTCGGTGCGAGGATCGATTCCCACCCATGTGGCTACCCCCCACACTTCGTTGTTCTCAGTTTCGGTGGTAATTCCAATTTTGAGCGACTGGATTTCGACCGAATCGTACAGCTTCTTACCAACGCGTTCCTTGGCTGCAATCGATCGGACCGCCACCGGCAGAATGCGATCGAGGTGCGATTGATTCAGCCCGAGGGATTTTAGGGTGAAGGTAGGCATAAACCGGACCCACTTGGCGGCCACCGGCTGGGTGGTGTACACCAGATTGTTGTAGGGATCCTGCTCCGGAACCGGTTTCAGGTCTTGTCCCAAGTAGCGGACTCGGTACAGCAAGTACCAGACGTTGGTCTCACGAAATCCTTCGCTAGTTGGAACTTCGACGGAGATCATGCGGACCGGTTTGAAGGCGAATTCCAATGCGTAGGCGTCGCCGCGAAAGATTACATGCTTGCCCTTCTCGAGCAATGTATCGCTCTTTGCCGTATAATTGGGGGTCCAGTCTAATTCCGGATGCTGCGAGACGAATGGCAGGTCGACTGGGCCTTGGAACGTATCTCCCATCTCTTGAGCCGGTGGAATGACTTCCAATGCATCGGGGGCGAGTTGCCGGATGCGGGGTCCGCTGGACGAGGTCGGGAGCGATTGTCCCTGCACTCGTTGCAGGAGCACTCCGCCCGGCAGGCAGAAGGTTATGGCAAGTGCGCCGCCAGCCAGGAATCTCAACCAAGCTACAGGTGAAAGAATTGTTCCGCTTGCCGGCATTGCGTATTCCTAGACGGGAGGGAAGGATGAGTTGCTTCGGGGCAGGGTCGCATGACAAATTACCAAACTGGGCCGCTACAGCCCGATCCGGCAATGTTAGCATTGTAATTGCCAAGTTTCAGAAGTTGAAAAGCTGAAATTGCCAAGAGTCTGCAAAACGACGAGATTCCCGCGAATACCTAGACTACCAATCTACAGTGTAGTTCGTCGCTGGGCAAACTGAAGGCATCCCAGCCGAAAGTGGAGGAAGTCGGTAGGGGGGAGCAGCCTCTCCGTCGCACCGCTACCGGTTTTGACGACACTGCCGATTGTAGCGTACACTGGACCCACTCTGCTTCCATTGCGACCGCGCTCTGAGAAGAGAGGTTCGCACCGCAGCTCCAACAAATAATCAGCCTTTGAAAATGTTCGACAATTGGTCTTGGGAGATTGATGGCTGGATTATTGTAGCCGGAGCACTCTGCGCTGCCGGTGCCGCTTTACTTGGCAATTTTTTGGTCCTGCGTCGCATGAGCCTGATGGGGGATGCGATCAGCCATGCGGTCCTTCCCGGTTTAGCCGCCGCATTCTTGCTGACCGGCCAGCGCCAAGGAGTGGCGATGTTTGCGGGCGCCGCCATCGTGGGGGTGTTGACGGTGTTGCTGACTGAATTGGCGCGGCATTACGGGCGCGTCGACGAGGGGGCATCGATCGGCGTGGTGTTTACGTTCCTTTTCGCAGTCGGTTTGCTGATGATTGTGCAGGCAGCGGATCGCGTCGACTTGGATCCCGGCTGTGTCCTGTATGGAGCACTGGAGACCACAATTGTCGACCAAGTGTACGTGCTGGGGATCGGCGTTCCGCGGGTGGTCGTCAATTTATCGGTGGTGTTGCTACTCAACCTGGTTTTCGTGGTCGGCCTCTATCGTCCGCTCAAGGTCAGTACTTTTGATCCCCAGCTGGCTGCGTCTCAGGGAACGAATGTCGCGGCGCTACACTACTTGTTAGCTGCCTTCGTGGCGGTGACGGCGGTCGCTTCGTTCGAATCGGTCGGCAATATCCTGGTGGTAGCAATGTTTGTGGTTCCCCCGGCGGCAGCCTGGATGTGGACCGACCGCCTCAGCGTCATGATTGTGCTGAGTGTGGCGATTGGTGTCGCCTCGGCGTTTCTGGGGCACTGGGGAGCCATGCAGGTTCCGCGATGGTTGGGATACGATTTTTCCACCAACACCGCAGGCATGATGGCAGTCGCAGCCGGTGGCTTGCTGATGTTTGCAGTGTTCTTCGCTCCCCGCAAGGGAATCGTTTCGCGGGGGATACGATCGCTCAAGTTGGCGACGCAAATTGTTAGCGAAGATGTCTTGGCCAGGCTCTATCGGGCTGAACAAAACGGGGCTCGCTCCCTGGCGATCGCGTCGTTGCACGCGAGTTTGCACGTTCCCAATTTGAGGGCTCGATTCGTGTTTTACTGGCTACAGTGGAGAGGGCTTGTGGCGCGGTCCGCCGGAGAACTCTCCTTGGCGGATGCGGGACGCCGCCAAGCCCAGAATATTGTGCGTTCCCACCGCTTGTGGGAACAGTATCTTGCGTCTGAGGCTGGGTTGCCCGAGCAGATTTTGCATGATGGCGCCGAGCTGCTCGAGCACTTTACCAATCGCACACTCCGCGAGCGATTGCTGCAGGAGATGGATGCCCCCGATGTCGATCCTCACGGGCAACCCATTCCTCCCGAAGCTTGACTGGGATGTTGAATGAAGCGCTGTTGCCTGCCGCTCGACGAACGTTCGCGATCCTCATGCTGCTGTTGTGAATCGCAGGGGAATCTGGGGACTGCGATTTGCGATTGTAAATTGTCGCATATTGGCCAAGTTCGAGATGTTGGGCTCGCGAGCTTGCCGGAACGTTTCGAGCCAAGTGTGATGCAACTGTATTGTTAATAGAGTTTGTTAGTTAATTAACGGTGTCCGATTCAATAGGAAATGAAACCGATGGACCGAGAAAGACTTGCCCTGATTACTGGTGCTAGTTCAGGTATTGGGCGACAAATCGCAGTCGAATTGGCCAAGTGTGGCCTGAAGATAGTGGTGGATCACTATCGTGACCCAGAAGGTGCCGAGCAGACGCTCCAGCTTGTTCGCCAAGCGGGTGGGGATGGTTGGAGTTTTGATGCCGATGTGGGGTCGGCAGCCGAGCTCGACAAGTTATTTGATGCCATTCGCCAATCAGGCTCGCCACTGGAAGTTTTGGTCAACAACGCGGCGGTTCAAACTTTTGCTCCACTGCTTGAATTGACCGAAGCCGACTTTGATCGCACGATCCGTACCAACCTCAAGGGGACGATGTTGTGTTCGCAGCGCGCCGGACGCTTGTTCTCGGAGCAAGGGACGGGTGGGGCAATCGTCAATATCGGCTCCGGCGCGAACCAGGTTCCCTTTCCTGGGCTGGTGGACTACGTCTGTAGCAAGGGTGGGATCGAAATGCTGACGAAAGTCTCGGCTGTTGAACTGGGGCCACTGAAAGTCCGAGTAAACTGCGTCGCACCTGGAGCAATTGAGAACGCACGCACGCGGGCCGAGAGCCCCGACTATGCCCAGACCTGGGGAGCGCTGGCGCCGCTACGCCGCGCTGGAACGGAGCAAGATGTCGCCAATGCCGTTGCCTTCTTAGTGTCCGAGAAAGCGAGCTTTATTACCGGCCAAACCCTATTCGTCGATGGTGGCTTGTGGACCAAGAACGAGTGGCCGTACCCGGACGAATAGTTGTCACGGTGAGTTGCGAGCTTGCTGGCCATCCGCCGGGATCAACCCGCCACGGCGCGGAGGAGCTGCGGCATTTTCCAGCGTCGTTGAGCAGTGCCGCCTGCGCCACTATTGAATTAATACGTAGCATGGACCCCCGGTCCGTGAGCATGGCATCGCAGCACAAGCAAACGTCCGGTACATGTCGCTCCGTTGCGAAATTATCGCAACGGGAGCATGGTTGGTTAGCTAGGCTACGGTTACCAGAACGTTTTCAGTTTTTACATGAAGGTCGCTCTTGGATTTACTCTGTAGCGACGACCACTCTTCCTTGCTCACGCAGCGGGTTACGAAATTGACTGGAACTGAGTAGGTAGCATGGACCCCCGGTCCGTGAGCATAGCGGCGTAGCACAAGCAAACGTCCAATACATGTCGCTCCGTTGTGAAATTATCGCAACGGGAGCATGGTTGGTTAGCTAGGCTACGGTTACCAGAACGTTTTCAGTTTTCACACGAAGGTCGCTCTTGGATTTACTCTGTAGCGACGACCACTCTTCCTTGCTCACGCAGCGGGTTACGAAATTGGCTGGAACGAAGTACGTAGCATGGACCCCCGGTCCGTGAGCATGGCGGCGCATCGCAAGCAATCGACCAATACATGTCCCTCCGTTGCGAAATTATCGCAACGGGAGCATGGTTGGTTAGCTAGGCTACGGTTACCAGAACGTTTTCAGTTTTTACATGAAGGTCGCTCTTGGATTTACTCTGTAGCGACGACCACTCTTCCTTGCTCACGCAGCGGGTTACGAAGTTGGCTGGAACGAAGTAGGTAGCATGGACCCCCGGTCCGTGAGCATGGCGGCGCATCGCAAGCAATCGTCCAATACATGTCCCTCCGTTGCGAAATTACCGCAACGGGAGCATGGTTGGTTAGCTAGTGTCCGTCCGGAAATTGAAAGCGTCTGTAAATTATTGGCTAATTTTCAAAAAAGCTCCCCGAAGAACGAACCCGCGAGCGAGTTCGAGCGTTGAATTTGTTGACTAAAACAGGTCCAAACGCTTAATCTTCGAGGAGTAGAAGTGGTTCGCAAGCCATATCAAAAACAGCAACGCTTCGATTGCAGCCCTATCGCACAAGTTGAACTCAACTTGGAATCTCGCGATGAAATCGTGCCCGTCTTGCTCGGGCTTCAATATCTTTATACCAATGCCAAGTTGAGAACGAAAGTCGTTCAGGCTGTCGCTGCGGATCTAAACCAAGACTCTCGACGGGATGTTGGAAGGCCAGGCATGGACGATTGGCATGTTGTTGTGCTTGCAGCAGTCAGACTTGGATGTAATCTTGATTACGACAAACTACAGGATCAAGTCGAGAATCATCGGCGTCTCCGCGGAATCATGGGAATCGGCGACTGGCAAGACACCGACGGTTTCACTTTCAGACGCATACGCGATACCATCTGTCTGCTCAAACCTGAGACGATTAGTAAGATCAACCAAGCTATCGTCACCGCTGGCCAGAGCATTGCTCCCGATGCCAGTTCCACAGTTCGGGCTGATTCATTTGTTATTGAAACTAACATTCACTATCCGACAGAGAGCAGTTTGATCTACGACGGTGTTCGCAAGTTCATTCCGTTCTGTGTTGAGTTGGCGCAACAGCTTGAGACCACAGGATGGAGACAAGTGGGGCATCTAGTCAAGAAGATCAAGAGCTTAAAGCAGCAGATAGGACGGATTGCTGCCAGCAAGAGCTCACGCAAAAAGGAAGCCTTGGAATCGCGTTATCGCGACCTGCTGCAACGCGTAGCACTTTTGCTCGAGCGAGCGAAATCACTGACTAATGAGGCGAAATCTCTCGGTGCGTCCACAGTAACTCTGTCGCTAATCACAACAATCGAACATTGGACAGGACTGACCGAGCAGGTTTGCGATACGGCGCGTCGGCGTGTCCTATTGGGTGAGTCAGTCCCCAATTGCGACAAGCTGTTCAGCTTGTTCGAAACACACACGCAGCTTTACCGTCGCGGCAAAGCCGGACAACCCAATCAATATGGTCGATTGGCTTTGGTTTACGAGGATGGTGCTGGTTTCATTAGTCACTATCACTTGATGGCTCGCGACGTGCGTGACCAGGATGTCGTGGTGGAACAAACGAAGTTGGCTCAGAAGAAGCACGCAGGCGAGATTCACACCGCGTCTTTTGACCGAGGTTTCTATTCAGCGGAAAATGAATCAAATCTGCAGCAGATAATCGAAGATGTATGCGTACTACCGCGGGCTCCTGGTGAATACGTACAGCGGATTAAGAACGAAAGTGCTAAATTTCACCGAACCCGACTACACCACTCAGGCATCGAGGCAGCGATCGGAGTGTTACAGCGGGGCAATGGTTTGAAGCGTTGTCGCGACCGGACTGAACTCGGCTTTGAACGCTATTTGGGTTTAGCGATTCTAGGTCGCAATATACACACGCTTGGAAAGCTACTGCTTTCTAAACAACGCCCCAATGCATCGGCAGCGCAGAGCAAACGCAAAGCGGCTTAGGGCATGTGACTGAGGTTCGTCACTTTTGAATTAGCCAGCTGGCTACCGGTCCGCGCCAGCGGCGCAAAGTCGGTCAAAACGGCTGGATTTGACTTCACCTAGCGGCAATGAATGCGAAGCGAAGGCAACTCTTCCTGATTGTCTGATAGCATCTGACTGCGTGAAATCCTCCAGCAAGGCAATTTCCGGACAGACACTAGCTAGGCTACGGTTACCAGAACGTTTTCAGTTTTTACATGAAGGTCGCTCTTGGATTTACTCTGTAGCGACGACCACTCTTCCTTGCTCACGCAGCGGGTTACGAAATTGGCTGGAACGAAGTAGGTAGCATGGACCCCCGGTGCGTGAGCATGGCGGCGCATCGCAAGCAATCGTCCAATGCGTAGCTCTCCGTTGCAAAATTACCCTGGAGTGGCGAAGACTCTTGCTTGTTGACGCAACGGGTTACTATTGCAAGAGCTTGGTTGAGGAGGGGATTCGCTAGTTCCACGGTGATGCAAGTCATTGTGGTCCTTGGGGTGTTTTGCCGCGTTCGAGGGCTTCGATGATTGCGTCCACGTCGTAGACGCAGCCGCCCCACGTGCCTCCGCCGAACTGTTGCAGCGCGGCCCACAGACGCGTGTCGTCCGGCAGGCGGCTATCGGGGGCTAAGCTGGCATGCAGGGGCCGCGAGGCGAGTCGTTCTTCGGCTTCTGGACCGATGAGGTTTACCGAGCCGGTCAAGCTATTGCGGTCGACGACAATTTCAATGGAATCGCCGTCCTGCACGCGTCCCAGGGGGCCACCGGCCAGCGCTTCGGGACCAACATGTCCGATGCATGCTCCGGTGCTGACGCCTGAAAACCTTGCATCGGTGACGATCGTGACATGCTTGCCCCACGGGATATGTTTCAGGGCTGAGGTTAATTGGTAGGTTTCCTCCATGCCGGTACCCAGGGGGCCGCAGCCGATCAGAACTAGCACATCGCCCGATTCGACTCTCCGCTCCCCTTGGCCTTTGATGGCCGCGATAGCTGATTTTTCGCTGGTAAACACTTTGGCTGGTCCGGTATGCCGGAAGACGCCATCTTCGCCGACGACTGATGGGTCGATCGAGGTCGCCTTGATCACGGAGCCTTCCGGGCAGAGGTTTCCTTGGGGGAAGACGACCGTGCTGGTCAGGCCACGTTTCTTGGCGGAAGCGGGTGGGAGGATCACATCATCGGGATCGACTCCATCTCGATCGCTGAGCAGTTGTCGGAGTGCGGCTCGGCGAGGACTCGTCTCCCAGCAATCGAGGATTTCGTTCCAGGTCTGTCCGCTGACCGTTAGGCACTCTCCGTGCAGAACACCCAGCTGCCTCAAGTGAAGCATGACTTCGGGGACTCCCCCGGCTAGGTACATGCGGACGGTGGGGTGGTTCACCGGTCCGTTGGGGAGCACGTCGACAAAGCGAGAAACGCGACGATTGACGGCGCTCCAGTCTGCCACGGACGGACGCTGCAAGCCCGCGGCGTGGGCAATAGCAGGGATGTGCAGCAGCAGGTTGGTCGACCCACCGCAGGCGGCGTGCACGGCGATGGCGTTGGATAGAGATTCCTGGGTCAGGATGTCTCCTAGAGTTTGTTTATTGGCTGCCATGGTCATCATGGATTCCGCCGAGTAGCGAGCCATGTCGAGCCACACCGCTTGTCCGCTGGGGGCCAATGCAGCATGGGGAACGGTCATGCCCAGCGCTTCGGCGACGACTTGGGCGGTAGCGGCCGTTCCCAGGAACTGGCAACCACCACCGGGGCTACCGCAGGCGCGACAGCCTGCGGCGGCAGCGTCTTCCAGTGAGAGTTCGCCGTGGACATACCGCGCACCGATCGTCTGTACCTTGGCTGTGTCTTCACCGTCGGTGGGAGGCAGGGTTACCCCTCCAGGCACGATGACCCCCGGCAAGTCTTGGCAGCCAGCCAGCGCCAGCATGGCTGCCGGCAAGCCCTTGTCACAGGTGGCGACGGCCAAAACGCCTTGGCGAGTGGGGAGGGAGCGGATGAGCCGCCGCATGACGATGGCGGCATCATTGCGGTAGGGAAGCGAATCAAACATTCCCGTCGTTCCCTGCGAACGACCGTCGCAGGGATCGCTGCAATAGGCTGCATAGGGAATGCCGCCAGCCCGCGTGATCGTCTCCGCGGCTGCGCGAACTTGCAGTCCGACCTCCCAGTGTCCCGTATGGTAGCCCAGTGCGATGGGCTGGCCATTTTCGCCGCGCATGCCTCCGAGTGTGCTGAGCAGTAGGAATTGGGGGCCACCCATCATTTGAGGGTTCCAGCCCATGCCTACGTTTTGCGTCAAGCCGAATAGGTCCCCACTGGGCCAATTCCTCAGCATATCATCGGTTAAGTTGAGGTGTCCTTGTGGCCCTGGCCCGCGCGTCTCAATGCTCTGAACTTCGGCGGGGGAGAGAGCGAACCAGTCATTGAGCTGTCGAGTCACGGAGGAGGGCTTTCATGGTGAGTGTGAGGATGGTGGAACGGAGATTATAGGAGGATCCTCGACAGCTGTTGATGGTACTTGCCAAACCACGGGAATTGCGAGACTCCGACCGGCGGCGCGTGGGCCAGTCCTGGGCTGATGAAATGGATGGCGACTGGGGGACTGGAGGGACTTGTGTTTTAGATACGCACTACGAAAACCTTGCTCCCTCTCCCTGAGTGCAGGTCGCGGGGGAGCAGCGATCGGGCAGGTTTTCTATAGACGGTCCATCCTTTTCATCAGGCTAGGCTTGGCACTTAGGGTGCGCATTCCCCTGGACTCAAAAAACGCCCTTGGGCAAGCTGAGGAGGTAGGGGATTTGAGTGGGCTGATATCGCTGACTAGAACTTCCACACTGGGATTTTCCCGTTTCGCAGTTCCTCGGCAATTGCCGCGCATTGGTCACTGCGTTCGGCCAATGCGAGCGTGGCTGCCTTCTCGGCAAGATCTGCTGCAGCTGCGAGGTCGCCTTGGTGCGCGGTTGCCAAAGCGAGTGCAATTTGGCTGCACCAGTCGCTTTCACCCGACAGGGAGCTAGCGAGTTTCGCATGTTCGAGTGCCTTATCCAAAACGCGCGAGGATGATGTGGCTTGGCTGAGGTAGACCAAGGCGAGTTGTCGGTGCGTGGCGATGTCCATGCCTCCCAGGCGGAGGATGGGTTGCAGCTCGCTGATGGCTCTGTCGAGCTCACCCTCTATAGCTGAGTTACGGGCTTGGAGCCATCGCAGCTGGGGATTGTTCGGCGCCGAGCGTACCGCTTCGCTCAGCATTTTCTTAGCCCCCTTCGCATCCCCTTCCTGAGCACGGATTTCCGCTTGCAACGCGTGCACCAGAGGATGGATAGCAGCCCCATTGTTGTTCAGCTTACTGAGCTGTTGTTGAGCCGCTGGGAAATCACCGAGTCGCAACTGGGTAACGGCCAAGGCGATTTGGGATCCTAGGTTGTCCTGCTGGACATGCTGTAGCTCCCGCAACACGCCTTTCAATTCGAACTCGCTGCGGACGCCGGTCAAGTCGGCCAAGGCGATGTAGCGCTGAAACAGCTCTCCATGGTTGGCTTGCCATTGCTGAGCCTGGAGTGCCAGTTGTTGCAACTGTCTCAAAATCTTAAGGTGACGCTCCACGGTGACTTGGCTGGCGGCGCTCAACTGCTTGAGTTGCTCCCCTTGGTTGAAAGCATTGGCGAGGGTTACTGCTTCATTGGCTCGCCGTTGGCGAATGGTGCGAGTATCCTCACGCATACCCACATTGGTTGCAGAAGCTGAGGAGCGTTCCATGGTAGCGAGGTCCGCTTCATACTGTGCTTGGGCCAATCGCAGAGTCTGCATGGCCCCCAGAGCGATAATGCCGTTCAAGTCGGCGTTGCTTTGCACTAATCGTTGCTGCGCGGTATTGCGTTCCTCCAAAACTGCTATGCGAATCTGGCCGAGTTGTTCGAACTCGGCATTCAAAGCTCGAAATCCGACTGCACAGTCCATCATCCTCGTGAATCCACTGGGATGGTCGGGAGGAGAGGCCACGCAGCTTACAGGTCCATGCCCACAGTGCAAACACAGCCAAAGCGTAGTGATCAACAGGGGGGCGGGATTGGTCACTACCTGTAGCGAGTTTTTTGTAACGTTTAAGCTAGTTCTTCGTCGAAACATTATTTTCTCGCTTCCACGGGATTCTGCTTGACTGCACTGGTCGCAACCTCTCAAATCGTATTAGATCTGTAGCTTTGTGGCAAATCATAGTCCAGGGCCTAGCTTCCCGCCTTGAAATGGTTCGGAGCGGTTGCGGCTTTCTGGGGATAGAAACAAACAAGGAGAAGATTGGGCCTGCATGCGCTGGAGCCCACATTCTTCAAGCTGCGAAAGCACTAGGCGGATAATTGCAGGCGATTCTTTACGCTCTTCAGTCAAGCCAATTGGTATGGAGTTGTGCGATGCGGTTTTGCTATGGTTCGATATTTTCCGTGTGCTGCCTGTGTGTCCCGCTCATGGCAAACGAGCCCAGCTCGACGGACTCCTTGAACAATGTTCTGCAGCGTGAGGCTGCAGGCGGATCTGTCGACCGTCGGGCCGCCTTGAGTGATGTTGATCCCGCAAACGCAGCAGCCAACTGGCAAGCGGGGCGGATCGAAGTGGGAGAGCGATGGGTGGAGGTCGAGGAGCTGGAGGATCAGGCAAGCTCGCGGCTATGGGATGAATATGTCTTACGTCGTGACCGCGCTCCACTCAATGTTCAGACGCATCGAGCTCTGGCATTGTGGTGCATGCGAAAGCAACTGGCTCCTCAAGCCCGAGCCCACTGGAACGGCGTCCTGCAGAGTCTCCCCGATGATCTTGAGGCCCGTCGCGCTTTGGGGCATCAGCGAATCGACGACCGTTGGTACCCGCGTGAAGCGGTGATGGCGGCACAGGTTGCGGGTAAGCAGTATCTGGCAGATCTCACGCAGTGGATGCCGAAGATGCGTCGGTTGGCGGGGAGAGTTCAAACTTCATCCACCAGGCAACAGCAAGCGGCCTTAGATGAACTGCAGGGTATCCAAGATTCCACCGCGATTGCGGCACTTGAAATAACCGCGGCGCAGTTATCCGATCAATATGCTCTGCCCTTCATTCAGCAGATTGCGGAGCAGCAATCGCAGGCTGCTTGCTTGGCATTGTGCCGAATCGCTCTGGAAGCTCCGCAGTCCAAGCGAGGTGAACTGGCGATTGCAGCGGTGCGGGGCTATGCCAAAGAGTTCTATGCAGCCGAGCTATTGAGTTTGCTCATGACACCTGCTCAGACTACGGTGAACTATGGAGTCAATGCGCGCGGTGAGTTGTTGATCCATCGAGCAATGGTTCGCGAAACTCAGGCAGAAAAGCTGCAGGTGAATTTTGGGCGTTTAGTACGAATTTCGACCGTCAATACAGTTGGCGCTCGACTTTCCAGAACGCCTGGAGAATTGCAGTCTCAGAATCCAAGACTAGCCTCAGGTAGAATTCGAATCCCTAGTTCTCAAATTAACACGGACGAGATTGCTGCTGGACTGAATGCGGTCGAGGACCAGCAGCAACTTGACTGGCAGATTCGTAACGCGAATCGAGCGTCCGAAGAGCACAATACTCAAGTGTTGTATGTGCTTGCTCAGACCACAGGAGTCGATTTCGGAGCTGACGTTAACGCCTGGTGGGCTTGGTGGAATGATCATAACGACCGTTACCAGCCTGAGAAGCCGGTTCGGAGTTACGCATACGACTACACCGATCGGCCGCGAATTGCAGTCAATGATATTGCAACGGTTCGGCTACCAACATGCGAGTGTCTAGTTCGCGGTACCTTGGTGCAAACGGACCGGGGACTACGGGCCATCGACACCCTGAAAGCTGGAGACATGGTTCTATCGCAAGACGTGGTTAGTGGTGAATTGGCCTTCAAGCCCGTTCTGCAAACCACGATCCGCCCTCCGAAGTCGACTCTGCGAATCGTGACGGAGAGCGGTGAGATTCAAGCGACCGATGGGCACCGCTGGTGGGTGGCTGGCAAAGGCTGGTTGATGACTCGACAATTGCAACCGGAGATGCTGCTGCATACGGCCAGCGCGACCGTCCGTATCAAAGAGGTGATTGCGGACCCCAAGGAGCAAGAGGCCTACAATTTGGTGGTGGCTGATTTCAACACCTATTTTGTGGGCGAAGAACGCGTGCTTAGTTTTGACAACTCGACCCCGGAACCAACTTTGTTGGCGGTGCCTGGTTTAGCACTGGTCGCAAGCAATCATCCTTCGGCGGCCCAGCGTTGAATTTGTTGATTGGCGATTCCCAATTGGTCCAAGATCCGTGCCACCACGAAATCAACTAAATCTTGCAAGCGGGTTGCTCCATGGTACCAGCCAGGAGCGGCCGGCAAGACGACGACTCCGGCTTGAGCCAAACGGTGCATGTTTTCAAGCTGAAGCACGCTGAGCGGTGTTTCACGCGGGACGACAATCAGCTTGCGATTTTCTTTCAAGTGGACTTCTGCCGCGCGTTGGATCAAATTCTGGCTCGCGGCGTGCGCAATTCCGCTCAGAGTGCTTCCCGAGCAGGGACAGACCACCATGCCTGAAGTCAAGAACGAACCGCTGGCGATGGGGGTGAAATAGTCTTGGTAGTGGTGGCACAGCAGTTGTCTATCGCGAATCGCTTGCAACGCCGTAGCATTGTTCCATGGGTCGTTGCTCGGGATTTGCAGGAATCGCTCTGCGGCCGTGAGCAGCTCGGCTACATTGGATCCATCTAAGTTGAGAGTGATTCCCAATTCCTGACGAACCACGGCCGCTCCAGATTGGCTGATCGTACAATGCACGATTGTGCCAGTGTTGAGCAGGGCATGCAGAAGCCGAGCGGAATAGACGGCGCCGCTAGCTCCTGTAATGGCCAGGACTACCGGATGCTGCGGTGATGAGGTTGGTTCTGTCATGCTGTCCGTTGTTGAAGAGCTTCGTAGATAGGGTGTCGTAGATAGGGTGTCGTGGAAGTGGTACGCCTCGGAGGTTGTCGCGTTTGTACGCTACGGTTTGTCGTTGTGTGGGGGCCTTAATTCTTACTAGGGCGGTAGCATCTCGAGTTGTCCCGTAGCCGGGGTCCACTCTCCTTGCTCACGCGGCGGGTTGCAATTGGGGTGCGGCGTATTGGTAGCATGGTCCCCCGGACCGTGTCCTCTATGATACTCGGCCGTCTAGGCTGGAGTTCGCTGCAATCAATCGTTCCAGCGCGGTAGGTGATGGGTAACCCCCAAGTCTTGTTCTTTGCATCGTTCCGCGACCGTTTGCTTGAAGCAGTTTGTTTGTAGCCCCTTTTCCCGCTGATCGTCTGTCGTGTGAGAGTGTTTTCAGTTTTACTAGGGCGGTAGCATCTCGAGTTGTCCTGTAGCCAGCGTCCTCTCTTCTTGCTCACGCGGCGGGTTGCAATTGGGGTGCGGCGTATTGGTAGCATGGTCCCCCGGACCGTGTCCTCTATGGTACTCGGCCGTCAAGGGTGGAGTTCGCTGCAATCAATCGTTCCAGCGCGATGGGTGATGGGTAAACCCTAAGTCTTGTTCTTCGCATCGTGCCACGACCGTTTGTTCCGCGACCGTTTGTTCCACGACCGTTTGCTTGAAGCAGTTTGTTTGAAGCCGCTGTTCCCGCTGGCCGTCTGTCGTGTGAGAGTGTTTTCAGTTTTACTAGGGCGGTAGCATCTCGAGTTGTCCCGTAGCTAGCGTCCACTCTCCTTGCTCACCGGGCTGTTGATTTAATAGCAATTTGAATTTTAACGCGGAGGTTGCGTCCCAAACTGCCTTGTAGCGGAGGTTATCTTTCCTTGCTCACGCGGCGGGTTACTATTTCAACAGCCCGTCACGCGGCGGGTTGCAATTGGGGTGCGGCGTATTGGTAGCATGGTCCCCCGGACCGTGTCCTCTATGGTACTCGGCCGTCTAGGGTGGAGTTCGCTGCAATCAATCGTTCCAGCGCGGTGTGCGATGGTCAAACCCCAAGTCTTGTTCTTCGCATCGTTCCACGACCGTTCGTTGGAAGCGGTTTGTCGTTGTGTGTGGGGGTAATTTCTTGTTGGGGCGGTAGCATCTCGAGTTGTCCCGTAGCCGGGGTCCACTCTCCTTGCTCACGCGGCGGGTTGCAATTGGGGTGCGGCGTATTGGTAGCATGGTCCCCCGGACCGTGTCCTCTATGGTACTCGGCCGTCTAGGGTGGAGTTCGCTGCAATCAATCGTTCCAGCGCGATGGGTGATGGGTAAACCCCAAGTCTTGCTCTTCGCATCGTGCCGCGACCGTTCGTTCCGCGACCGTTTGCTTGAAGCAGTTTGTTTGTAGCCCCTTTTCCCGCTGACCGTCTGTCGTGTGAAAGTGTTGTTAGTTTTACTAGGGCGGTAGCATCTCGAGTTGTCCCGTAGCCGAGGTCCTCTCTCCTTGCTCACCGGGCTGTTGATTAAATGGCAATTTGAATTTTAGCGCGGAGGTAGCATCCTTAATTGCCGTGTAGCGGAGGTTACCTTTCCTTGCTCACGCGGCGGGTTACTATTTCAACAGCCCGTCACGCAGCGGGTTGCAATTTCAACCATCCGTCACGTTCAACCATCCGTTACGATCAATATTGCGTCACGTTCAGCTAGGCCTCGTAGGGTGAGAGGCTATTTAGACCGTCGCTCTAGCGATCGCCGATGTACAGCGAGGCGACTCCGCAGGTCAGTGGTCGAATGGTGACGTTTTTCAGTCCGGCGTGTTCCATGCGGTCGGCTAGTGCTTGGCCGCTCGGAAATTCGAGCACGCTATTGGGCAAGTAATCGTAGGCGTCTTGATTGTTTTTCGCGAACGCTTGCCCAATCCGTGGCAGGACGTGCCGGAAGTAGGCTTGGTATACCTGTTTAAAACCGGGCAGAGTTGGTTGGGAGAATTCCAGTACGGCGACTTGGCCGCCTGGGGCGCACACGCGAATCATTTCTTGTATACCGCGGTCGGTATCTTGGACATTCCTAAGGCCGAATGCCACGGTTACCGCTTGAAACATACTGTCATCAAAGGGGAGTTGTTGAGAATCGGCTTCGATGAATTCGAGCGGTAGCTTAGCGTGCTTTGCCTGATGCTTTTGAGAGGCCAATTTTAGCATGGGGGCGCAGAAGTCGGTGCCGTAGACTTTGACTCGACCTTCCATTTTTTGTGCCAGCATGAGCGCCAGGTCGCCGGTGCCGGTGCAGCAATCTAGGATGGGAAGGTCTTGGTTCAGCCGCAGTCGGCGAAGGACCTGCTTTCGCCAGCTGATGTCGATTCCCAATGACAGGAGGTGGTTCATCAGGTCGTAGCGTGGCGCGATCTGAGCGAACATTTCTTGGACGCGATCCCCGCGTTTATCGACGGCCCGCGGTTCGGTGGAGCGTGCTTGAGAGGCGGTATTCATCGGTCGGCCAATTTTCTGTTGGAGTTGTGGAGGCGCGATCAAACCAAATAAACTTGCAATTCGCGGCAGCCGTGAGCACCAATCACTAGAGATTGTTCAATATCCGCAGTCTTGCTTGGCCCGGACAGAAACAGTCCAAATCCTGGCTTGGGAATCTTGGCGAGCGCGTACGCCTCGTGCATCGTTGACACAATCTTCTCTTTTTCAACGACCAGGACGAGGAATTGCGTGATGAAAAATACGACGCGGTGCTTGAGCTGCTCGTCCGTCAGCCAAATCGCCCCGTTCTCTGCAACCGCAAACTGGCCCCGATAGATAACAAAGTCGAGGAATTCGAGTTCCCGCGGGTCGCTAATTTTCTCCAGCTCCACGTTGCCCGCTACTTCTGGGATGCCCGAGAAAATATGCTGGGCAGCTTGCCACTGTTCAGAGCCGTGCAGTCGCGAGGGGAGTTGGCTGAGGTCGGACAGGGATTCGCAGCTTCCTCCCGAGGCTTCGATCATCTTGGTAAACTGCGCGACCGGATCGTCGTACTTTATCCAGTCTCCCTCAAGCACCTCGGGCAGAGGGACTTGGTCAAGTATTTGACGATTGAGTTTTGCGAGGATTTCTGTTTTGGATGGCACGTCGATTGACCCAGGCGAAAGATGGCTGAACTTTGGGCAATTCTTCCTGAGTCCCCAGTCTATTCGTTAGCGATTTTCCTACCAGAGGCGTATTAAGTAGTTCTTATGCCGGAAAATCGAATTGAGCTGCGTGAATTGCTGAAAGTGGTTACAATGCGTCGCTGCGTACCGACAATCTGACCTGTTCAGGCCTTTGTAAAGAGCGCTGCGTTTCTTCAATCAAGTCAAGTTGCTTCTTTTTCATCCTAGCTCAAAATTAAACGTGATTTCATCACTCGTTCCGACCGTAGGGCCTTTCCGCGACCACCTCAATTCGTGTTGGAGGGAAACACTGCTGTTCCGCTTGATCTTTGCATTCTTGGGTGGAATGGTCGTGTTCGGTGGATTGCCCGACCCGGCGCTGGCTAGCGATTCGCCGGCTCCTCCTACCTGGACGGTGGCTTGGTTACCCCAGGAATCCCCACCAGTTCCGGTCACAGAGCAGCTTGAGAATGCAGTAGCGGACGACGGTGAAGAAGGCTCACTCAGCGGATCCCAAGCGGATTTGGCCGAAGATTCGAGTCTGCCGGGTGCAGAAGTCGGCGAGGCCGCCAGCTCTTCCTCTGAGAGCAGCGAGCCGTCCGGTCAGCAAGTTGAGGCCGGGCAAGCGAATTCTTCACTGACTGCTGCCGGCTCCGCGCACGAGGCCGTACCTGAGTCCTCGGGGCCTCCCGCCTGGTATCTACTGTTGGCTCTCGTTCTCTTGGTTGCCAACGGATTTTTTG
This sequence comes from Aureliella helgolandensis, assembly GCF_007752135.1. Taxonomy (GTDB): domain Bacteria; phylum Planctomycetota; class Planctomycetia; order Pirellulales; family Pirellulaceae; genus Aureliella; species Aureliella helgolandensis. Next base: position 1,174,735 of record NZ_CP036298.1, read on the forward strand.
TCGCAGCCGAATTTTCGCTCGTCAAAGTGCGTTTGAGCCGCATTGAGCAACTGGTGGTCTCCAAGCGTTTTTTCGCCAAAACGGCGCGGTGGACGGCGCAGCGGCTGGAACGCTCGCTGTCCGCTTGCCAGTTGGGAATTACCATGGCCTCCCTGGCACTTGGTTGGGTGGGGGAACCCGCCTTCGCCAGTTTGCTGGAGCCGCTCTTGCGATTCGCCGGAGTTACCTCGCCGGCCGTTGTGCACACGGTTGCATTTATTGTCGGCTTCACGGCCATCACCGCGCTGCATCTGGTGGTGGGGGAGCAGGCTCCTAAGATCTTTGCGATTCGGCAGCCTGAAATGATGTTGCTGTGGTGTGCCGTGCCACTCAAAATCTTCTACCTACTAACCTACCCGCTGATGGCTGCGTTGAATTCCGCAACTGCTTGGATTCTCAAAATGGTGGGCCTCAAAGATGCGGATGGTCACGAGGTTCCCTATACGGAGGAGGAGATTCGAGCTCTGCTGAGCGAGGCGCACATCCACGGGAACTTAACTCGCTCTGAACATAAGTTGTTGGATGCGGTGTTCGAATTTGACGACTTGATCTGCCGGCGAATCATGCTCCCGCGCGGAGAGGTCGAGTTTTTGGATATCAATGCGTCGGTCGCGGAGACCATGGAGTTGATTCGCCGCACCAAGCACACGCGTTACCCCGTGTGTGACGGATCCCTGGACGAAGTGTTGGGGGTTTTGCATGTTAAGGATCTCATTGGTCGTTCGCTGGACGAGAGTTTCAAATTTCAGTCCATCATGCGGCCGCCTAAGAAAGTGCCTGAGAATATGCCAATCAGCAAATTGCTGAGGCATTTTCAGGGGACTCACCAATTGTTAGCGTTGGTCTTGGATGAGTACGGTACGGTGATTGGAATTGTAACCCTCGAAAACGTGCTCGAGGAAATCATTGGCAACGTGGCTGATGAGTTTGACCATGAGGATCCCGACGTGGTTCCAGATGGCCCTGGGGCTTTCGTGATTGCTGGCAGCGCATCGGTCCAGGAGGTCGAGCACGAGCTGAAACTCTCTTTCGGCAACGTGGACGTCGACACGATGGCGGGCCTCGTCATGCATTTTGCGGAGCGCATCGTGAATGCTGGCGACGAAATCGACTTGGGAGTCGCTAAAGCAAGGGTGTTGGAAGTCGCCGATGATCGCACGACACGCCTGAGGATCATCCTGCCTCACGACACCGAAGCCAGTCTGGGTGATCGGTAGTTGCAGCACGCCCGAGGAAGTCATCGACTCCTCCAGGAGCATGCCAATGGTTTCTGCGGTCCGCGGCAATGGCGGCCGCCAGCCTGCTTGGCAGGAGTGACGAAGTTTGGCAATCTGCCGGTAGCGAAGGGATCGTAGTGGGGAAGTGGCGAGTCTTGGAGTTGTTCGCTGGCCTGGGAGGTCTAGCTTGTAGCTGGCCAGAGGCGGAGATTGCGGTCGCGCTGGATATTAATGTTAATGCCCAGCAACTCTATCGCCTTAATTTTCACCATGATTATCGACTCCGCACGCTCGAGTCTATGTCGCCAGCCACTCTGCAGCGATTCGGAGCGAATTTCTGGTGGATGTCCCCTCCCTGCCAACCGTTCTCGAGACGCGGGCATGGACTGGGGCTAGCAGACCCACGTTCTGCAGCGTTCCTCAATATTTTGCAGGCCATCGATGCAGTGCGTCCCGAGGCGTTGGGGCTCGAAAATGTACACGGATTTCAGGGGTCAGAAGCTCACGCTTCATTGAAGGCAATCTTGCACCAGCATGGTTACTACACCATCGAGCAAGAGCTTTGTCCGAGCCAGTTTGGTTGGCCCAATCTGCGGCCACGGTTCTATCTGCTGGCCTGCCGTCAGCCGTTGCCGGATTGGCAGCCTACTCCGCAGTATGGCCTGCGGTTGATTGATCAACTGGACGAGATGCCCGGCGCTTCACCGCTGTGGATTTCGGCCGAAGTCGTCCGCCGTTTTGAAAGTGCCATGGACCGCGTCGATGCGCTAGATGCGCGGGCGATCAGCTCTTGCTTTGGCAGCAGCTACGGAAAATCGATCCTGCATGCTGGTTCCTATGTGCGTTACGGGGAGCGGTACCGCAGGTTTTCGCCAAGAGAGATTGCGCGGGTGCTGGGGTTTCCAGAGGGCTTTCGCTTGGTGCCCGGTGAGGCTCCGGGGGATGTTACGGGGCCTCGTGGGGAGCGGGCTTCCGCAAGGCCAGCGGGTGTATCGCTGAATGCGCGGCCGGTTTGGAAGCTCCTGGGGAATAGCCTCTCGCTCCCGGTGGTGCGGTATGTTCTTTCGCACTTGCCCGATGGTCCTGCTACCTGGCTGCCCTGGGCCGATGACTACTCCTCGCCGCGTTCCTCGAGCTCAAGGTAGACTGCTTCGCGGCTGCGTAGCTGGCAGAAGAGGGCTCGTTTTTGATCGGGCAGCGAGTAGTCGAATCCCAGGTTCTGTAGGAATTTTTCCGAAGAGCTAATCGCCATCACCTCCATCACTCCACGCGCTTTGGCGAGTTCGATGCAGTGCTTGACGAGGGCGCCTCCCAGCCCGTGGTCTTGATGTTCCGGGAAGACCGCCAAGCACTGGATTTCCGCCAGTTTCTTGGAGTAGATTTCGACGGAGGAGAATCCCACGACCTTCTCCTTGCGATGTAGCGCCACAAAACCGGTAATGAGCAACGAGGCGGTCTCTGCGCGAGTGCGACGCAGTAATTTGCGTTGCTCAACGAACGGTCGCAGCAGCTCGATGACTGCGGGGAGGTCCTGTTCCGTCGACGCCTGGATGGAATACTCTTCTGGCAAATCCAGGGGGAGGGGGGGAGTGTGCTGCAAGGTATGTGGCCTTCTGGGGCTGTAATGATTTGCTGTAATGATTTGTAGTGGAGCTGATTCTCGGTAGTGCTACTTCACGATTGGACGCTACAGGAAAATCGTCGAAACAGTTGCTCGTAGATCGTGGTTCCTAGTTCTAGCTGTGCGAGCGTGATCCATTCATCGGGGCGATGCGCTTGTTCGATACTGCCGGGGCCGAGCACCACCAGGTCGGGCAATTCTTCAAAACAGCAACCATCGGTCGCGTAGCAAACGGCGGCCGGTTCGAATTGCCCGAGCAACTGCAAGACACTTTGCACGAAGGGATGTTCGGCCGGTGTGTGTAGTGGCAGCAGGGGCCGCATCGATTTGACCGTTAGCCCCAGCTCGCAGCCGCGAGCTGCGATTTCCTCATGCAGTTGCCGCCATTGCGTATCGGGCATGCTGCGCAGGAAGAGATGGCAGGTCGCTTTGCCAACGGTGATGTTGGACATGGCTGGTTCATTCTTCAGGACAACATTCAGCGAAAGCGTGGGCGGGCTGAAGCTCGAGTTCTGGAGAGTGGGATCGGTTTCGCAGCGCTCTGAGACCGATTTCAGGTAGGTCAGGAACGGAATCATCGCCCAGTTGGCGTTGAGCCCCTCTTGGGTACTGCTGTGTGCGGCCACACCCAGGCTGGATATCTCCAGGTGGCAACCTCCCTTGTGGGAGTTTACGAGCTGCATGTTCGTCGGTTCGCCGATTACTCCAGGCGTCTTGTTGTCTACCAGCTCGCGATAGTAGCGGGAATTTTCCACCAACCACTGGGCTCCGGCCATTCCGCTTTCTTCATCGCCCGTCGCAAAGAAATAGATGGGAGCCGTTTGTTCTTCGATGGGGATGTTGGCAATTGCCGCCAGGGCCGCCGCTGCGGAGCCCTTCATGTCGCAAGCACCTCTTCCCCAGAGTTTGCCATCGGCAACGACGGCGTCCCAGGGGCCGCCCTGCGGTGCGTTCCACCCCTCAACCGAGACTACATCGTTGTGGCAAAAATAGGCGATACCAGGGGCCGTGTCGGGCGTGGCCAGGGAGGTGCTCTGGGGAAGGCGTTTGGCCGCTAAGGCAACTTTGGAGATGCCGTGTAGGTCGGTGTAATCGAGTTTCTCGACAGTGAACTGTTGTGCCAGCAGTAGCGAACGCATGTGGTCGGCGACCACGGCATTGCTGTGCGTCGTCACCGATTCAAGCTGAATAAGCGATTGGGCCGTCGCGAGGGCATTGATCAAAATTGTGCTCCAGACCTGCTGTCTGTTTAGCCGTTATAAAGGGGCGAATTTGACCATCCTACCCGATTGAACCAGCCCTGTTAATGCTTATTAATTTCTATTCTCAACGCTGCAATTGGGGCCACTGGTGCTGTATTAGTGGTGCTGAGCTTGGTATGCTGCACTTCTCCCAATAAGCGGAACAGAGCTGTCCATGGGGATTGGGTCCCAGTGGGGAATTGTATCTTCGGCGGTTCATTTAAATCACAAGTGGCTTGTGTTATTCACGGGCGTTCCGTCGATTGTCGGCCAATCTGTTCCCTTGTTGGACAGCCTGTGCCCACGAAGAAATAAGTAGTGACATTTCGCATTGAACTTCAGCAAACTTGCTGCGCCAAGGATCAACACCGATGATAGACGTAAATCCCCGTTCTGTACTGGCTCTTATTTTAGGGGGCGGACGCGGCTCACGACTCTACCCTCTTACCAAGATTCGCGCGAAGCCCTCGGTACCTCTGGCAGCAAAATATCGGTTGATCGACATTCCGATTTCCAATTGCATCAACAGCAATATCAATCAGATTTTTGTGTTGACCCAATTCCTGTCCAATTCCTTGCACGGGCACATTCGTCAAACCTATCGCTTTGATCATTTCTCGGGCGGATTTGTTGAGCTGCTAGCGGCACAGCAAACGATGGAAGGTGGCACCGATTGGTATGAGGGCACAGCCGATGCGGTGCGCAAGAATCTCGAAAACCTCGACCAGCGGGGCGTCGAGTATGTGTTGATCCTGTCAGGCGATCAACTCTATCGCATGGACTATCGCGCCATGCTTAAGACGCACATCGAGAGCAAGGCGGACGTTACCATTGCCGCGATTCCCGTGGATCGCAAGGAAGCTCACGCGTTGGGTATCATGCGGTGCGATGAAACGGGGAAAGTCACCGGCTTCCTGGAAAAACCAAAGTCGCCGGAAGAAATTGACTTGGTAAAGATGGATCCCAAGTGGATCGATTCCCAGGGGGTCGAGTCGAACGGTCGCGATTGTTTAGCCAGTATGGGGTTGTACATTTTCAACCGCGATTTGTTGTTTGATGTGCTGGAAAAAACGCCCTATCAAGATTTTGGTAAAGAGGTCTTTCCAGCGGCGATTCGCAGCAAGCATGTGCAAGTCCACATGTTCGACGATTATTGGGAGGACATTGGTACAATTCGTGCCTTTTACGAAGCCAATTTGCAGTTGGCCAAAAAGAATCCTCCCTTCGATCTCGTCTGCCCGGAAGCTCCCGTTTACTCACGGCCGCGATTCCTTCCTCCGGCCATTATCGAAGGGGCTCAGATCAGTGGCAGTCTCATCGCAGATGGTTGCCGCATTGGGAAGGGGACGGTCATTGAAAACAGCGTGATTGGCCTGCGCTGCTTGATTGGTGAAGGGGTTACCATTCGCAATAGTATCATCATGGGGTCTGATTTCTACGATACCGACCAAGAGGTGCAAGCGCACGTGGACGCGGGAAGACCTCCGGTGGGAATCGGGGCTGGCTCGGTCATCGAAGGGGCCATCTTGGATAAGAATTGTCAAGTCGGCAAAAACGTGGTCGTCAAGAACAAGTCGGGCGCAGACAGCTCCGACGAGTTCAACCCGTGCCTAATCCGCGATGGCATCCCCGTTTTGGTGAAAGAGGGCGTGCTTCCCGATGGTTGGAGCATGGGCTAGCTGTTGCGGCCTGCCGCTCACGTGGCCCGTTGAATCGGTTGCGTTGGCTCCCAATGCTCGATTCGCACTTTGAATCGAATTGCAGCAGCAACTAACCCCGCTTGCTCTCGAGCTTGTTGAAGTCGCAACCCGCCGCGTGTGCATCACCGGTGTGGTTGCCGTTGCAGGGCAGTTCGGGACGCTGGTCTCTGCTCTAGAATCTCTGCGCTCAAATCTCAGCGTTGAAATCAGAGTCACTGTTAAAACAGCAAGTCGTTACCCTCGCCGCAAGGCTTCGATGGGGTCGAGCATGGCCGCTTGGCGGGCTGGATAGATTCCGAACACGATTCCCACGACGATCGATACGCTGGAGGCGATGAGGATCGACCAAATCGTGACGATCGTCTCCATGCCTGAAAAGTAGGTGACTAGGGCGGGCGCGGCTAGGCCGACCAGCACACCAAGCAGGGTGCCGAACAGGGACAGCGACGCGGTTTCCACGAGAAACTGCAGGATAATGTCATTTTGTTTGGCGCCCAGGGCGCGGCGAATCCCGATCTCCCGCGTCCGTTCGCTGACGGTTGCCAACATGATGTTCATGATGCCAATCCCGCCTACGAGCAGGGAGATGGCAGCGGTGGCCCCCAGGACGAAATTGAAGATCCGCTGCGTGGCTTGCGCCTGTTCGAGCAGATCGAGCGGGATTGTGATCGCGTAATCTTGGCGAGGGTGGTATTTGGCGAGCAGCCCCTCCAGAGCAGCAGCCGTCGATTTGACGTGATGCCGGTCGAGTACCTCCACGGTAATCTGACTCAGTTCCAGTCGTTGCCGCGAGAAGCTCCCCTGCTCTTCCTTCTGAATCACATCTCCAATTCGGCTGCGGTCGGTCGTTAAGGGGATCACGATGTCGCGATTGAGGTCTTGTGCGGATAGGCTCGATCCGGCTCCTGCGGAGGGAGTCTTGTAACCCTGGACGCCAACGATTCGGAAGAAGTGTAGATTGCCAACTTGGATCGATTTGCCGAGTGGTGAAATGCCTGGAAATACGGTCCGGGCAACTTCATCGCCAATGACGCACACATTGGCCCGGTGTTCGAGGTCGGTGGGTTCGAGGAGTCGGCCGCGCACCAGCGGGATGCGGTTGGTTTCGAAGTAGCTGGGGTAGACGCCAACGATGCGTCCGGCAACTACTTGAGCAGCATAGCGGGCCTCTTGCTGGAATTCTCGCAGTGGGGTAACGCCGACGGCGCTGGTGAGCGTTTCTTCCATCCGCCGCAGGTCATTGTAGGTCAGGCCGAAGCTTTGTTCGAACGTATCGTAGTTGATCTCCTGCTGGCTGCCGCTGGGTTTGACGCTCCTTACGATGATGTTGTTGACTCCCAGTGACTCAATTTGCTTTTGAGCTTCGCGACTGGCTCCCTCGGCAACGGCTAGCATCACAATCACGCTGGCGACCCCGAAGACTAGGCCCAGGACGGTCAGCATGGAGCGAAGTTTATGCAGCAGCACGCCGTGCAAGGCGGTACGAATCAGGGCTGCATTGCGATCGAAGGATATCATGCATGGCGGTCCGAGAGGAGCAAGCCGAAGCGGCAATGCGGGCAGTTTTTTGAAGCGAGGTCAGTGGGGAGGCGAGTGCTCGGCTACGTTGGCTTACTCAAGCTCCCGGCGGTTCCGCTGGGGCGGCGGACGAGGATCCTCCGGCTTCGCGTTCGGCATCAGCAAAGTCGGCAATGCCGCGTTGGTAGGCGTCCAAAGCAACCGTTTCACCGACTTCGAGACCGTCGGTGATCTCGATGAAGGAGTGGGTTACGCGCCCCGTTTTGACAATGCGTCGTCCCGCGTTCGAGCCGTTTAGAACATAGACGTACGACTGTGAGAAGTGTTCGGTAATGGCTCCCACGGGGACGGCAATCACATCGGTGTAGGTTCCCACTAGGATATCCACTTCGGCAGTCATGCCTGGTTTGATCGACAGCCCCTCGGGCAGCTCGTCGATCAGAATAATGGTTTCGTAGTTCTGAACGGCGGAGTGGCTGCTGGCCGCCATCCCGGCGACCTTCGAGATCGTTCCGGTGAGCTTGACGTCATTGAAAGCATCGAGGCGGATGTTTGCCTTTTGGTCGGGTTTGATCCGATCCACGACCGACTCGTGCACGTTGGCTTTGACTTGCATGTTTTTCATGTCGGGCAGGTAGTAGACCGAACGTCCCGACCAAACTTCGGTTCCCTCACGGATTCTGCGGGAATCGTCGTACCAAGATTCGTTGGCGTAGACAACGATTCCATTTTGCTCTGCTTTGAGCGTGCATTTCTCTTTGAGAGCGATCAAATCTTGCATTTGTTGCTCCAGGATTTTGACACCGTTTTCGGCGTTGCTGACGGCACCCTCGGCCTTTTTCTCTTCCGCATCGGCGGTCTGTTTGGCCCGCTCCAATTTGAGGCGAGTTTCCTCTTCTTTGCCGCGTAACTCGATCAGCTTCTTTTCGCGTTCGTAGGTCACCAGCACGCGGAGTTTTTGCTTGTCGCGTTCCACTTGAAACTGGTAGGTATTCTCCCGCAGCTGATATTCACGCAGTTGTTGTGGGGTGCGGTAGCCTTTCTTTACTAAGATTTCGATGTTGTTCTTTTCGTCGCGCACCTTCTCAAGCTCGGCCTCGGCCTCTTTGATAGCGCGTTCTAGGTCGGCAACTTCGGCAACAAAATCTCCTTTTTCGTATTTCTTCAAATCGATGGCTGCGATTTCGTATTCGAGCTTGGCTGCAGCTTCGTCGGTCGCATTTTTATTGCGTTGAATTTCCAGGGCTTGAATCGCTTCGTCCTGTTTTCCTTTGGCCTCGTTGATCTGTACATCCTTTTCGCGGATATCTGCTTCCACTTCGTCGGTTTGGAATTTGACAACTTCATCCCCCTCCTCCACGGGCGTCCCCTCGGGAACGATGAAGGTGATCTTCCCGCCACGGGGGACTTCGCAGCGACCGTAGACGGTGTGCTGGCTTTCGACTGTCCCTCGTTCGACGACGCGATCTTCCAGAGTTCGGCGTTGGACGGTATAGGTTGCCGCCTCGTTATTCTCGGCCAAGGCGTTTCCAAAGAAGCCGCGAGCGCGATAGATGCCGTAACTTACGCCAGCCAGCAACAGGAGAGACAGCAAGATACGGAAGAGTGGTTTCATGGCGTTCGCTAGTAGCAGGGAGCGGGATTCGGGGCAGTGGCGAGCTGCCTTACGCGGCCAGCAGTTGTAGAATGGGCAAGCGAGTCGTGGAGGAAGGTTTCACCGCAAGGGTCCGGAAGTAGAACGGGCCGCCATTGCAGTCGCAGCCTAGTATTCTACCCTAAGATGCCCTAAGGTCCAAAATTGAGCCCTCTCCTGGGGAAGGAGGGGGCTTTCGCTACCCTGTTCACTATGAGGAATATTGTCCATGCCAGCCATTGTCCCACTGGGTCGCCGAGCATTTTTGCAAGGCAGTTCTCTCTTACTTGCCCCGCTTCTGTGCGACCGAACGGTATTGGGTAGACCGCACCAGGCGGCGTCTGAGGGGGGGGCTGAGAGTCTGCGAATCGGGCTGGTGACTGACTTGCACTATGCGGATAAGCCACCGGCTGGCTCGCGGTATTATCGCGAATCGCTCGACAAACTGGCTGAGGCGGCTGCGGCCTACCGGGAGGTTAAGCCTCACTTCGTGGTCGAACTGGGAGACTTGATTGACGCGGCCGATTCGGTGGCGGTTGAAACGGAATATTTGAAGCGTATCAACAAGGAGCTTGCGTCGATCTGTGATCAGCGGCACTATGTGCTTGGGAATCACTGCGTCGCGACGCTGAGGAAGGAGGAGTTTCTGCAGGTGGTCGAACGGCCTCAAGCCTTCTATTCCTTCGACGAGCAGGGGATGCATTTCGTAGTCCTGGACGCCTGTTTTCGCAGTGACGGTGAGCCCTACGGACGCAATAACTTTAAGTGGACGGACGCCAACATTCCCGCAGAAGAACTCGACTGGCTAGCGGAAGATCTCCGAGCGACGGAGCGCCCTACCCTTGTATTTGCGCATCAGCGTTTGGATGTGCACGACAACCATGGCGTGCGAAACGCCGCCGCGGTACGCAAGGTGCTGGAGGGAGCGGGGCAGGTGCAAGCGGTTTTCCAGGGCCATAGTCATCAAAATGATTATCGCAATATTGCTGGGATTCACTACTGCACCATGGTGGCCATGGTTGAGGGTAGCGGCCCCGAGCAAAATGGATACTCTTGGATGGAAATTGCTGGCAGTGGGGCGATTGAAGTGCATGGATTTAGGAAGCAGAAGCCGTACCAGTGGGTGCCTGCTCCGTCATAAAATGGGAAGGGAAGCCTAAACGATGAGTGATCAATCGCCGAGTCGGGGGAAAACAGCCAGTCCAACGTTCGGGCCGGGGCCCACCGAACGCAGTGTGCGGGCTTCCGATGGTTCGGTGCGGCATGCGCCGGCCGATTGGGAGTTGCTCCCCCCTGGAGATGCCGGTGCGACTCGTCGCGTCAAGGCAGCGGGAGAGCACTGGGTCGTTCAGGAAAAAAAGGGGCGTCGGATGTTTTCGAAAGGGGTGTGGGCCCCGGCGACAACCATCGCCAAGGTGCGCAGCGAGTTGGATGCTGAGCGATCGACGGAAGCCTACGCCAAGCGTCGACAGGCGGACGCGACGCGGCGCGATCGAGCCCAGGGGGAGTACGTGGAAGATTTCTTCGCGGCGGTAACCCGCTTCCTGGATTTCCACCCGCGACACGCCAAGCTGGGGGAGGGCTTTGCCAAGGCGGTGACCGAGCATGCCACCCCGGTGGGCAGTGGTACAGTGGCCCGGACCAAACGTATCCCGGTGGAGCAGCGGGCCGAAGCAGCGGTGATTGCCTGGATGCGGCACCAAACGACTGCTTACGATTCGATGGTGATCCCACGCGTGAAGGGGAAGCGGCGCGAAGTGCGGCGGATGCTGGCAGCCCGCTCCAAGGAACTCTTAAGCGTCTATCGACGGGGGGACGCGCCAGCGGCCAACTGCCCACTTCGCCGAGCGATGCAGTAATTGCCGTGTTCAGACCACCCAGACGAACCGTGTTTTCCGTTATCAACCCTCCATAGAAGTGGAGACGTGTGAACTAGTGGAGTCGTTTTGGCCTTTCCTGTAAATTGGGAAGCGGTAAGATATGCGCCCGAATGGGTTATTGGGCGAGGGGATCGACTGAGGCAGATCAAACTTCTTAGGGCGAAGTCTTCAGCATTAATGAACCTGCGTCCAATAGGACGCCAGCTGATTTCTCGAACTTCTCCGCCGGGACGCCTCTCTCAAGTGTCCGGGGAATGATTCGATTTCCCGTTCGCAGCGCTTGAATTTTTAGAACGTCACAACACTTTAAGCTCCACGTTTGATTCGGTTTTTAGGTGAATTATGGAACTCGCAAAAGTACGCAATATTGGCATTAGCGCTCACATTGACTCTGGAAAGACGACATTGAGCGAGCGAATTCTGTTTTACACAGGCCGAATTCACAAGATCGAAGAGGTCAAGGGTGGTGGTGATGGTGCCAAAATGGACCATATGGAGTTGGAGCAAGAGCGCGGGATTACGATCACCAGCGCCGCGACCAGCGTTTCTTGGGGTGGTGTCCTCAGCAACCACATCAAAGAGCCTTACCACGTCAACTTGATCGACACACCTGGCCACGTGGATTTCACGATTGAAGTGGAACGCAGTCTGCGCGTCCTCGATGGCGCGGTACTCGTCCTATGTGCTGTCGGTGGCGTACAGAGTCAATCTCTGACGGTCGACCGTCAGATGCGACGTTACAACGTCCCTCGCTTGGCGTTCATCAACAAGATGGACCGGACTGGGGCCGATGCCGACAAAGTCGTCAAGGCGATGCGGGAAAAGCTCAACACCGATGCGGTTCTCGTTCAAATGCCGATTGGTGCAGGGGAAACGTTTGCCGGCATGATCGATTTGGTCACCATGAAGAAATTGGAATTCCAAGGCGACCAAGGTACGGACGTAATTGAAAGCGAAATTCCTGCGGATCTGCTTGAAGAGGCGGAGGCATACCGTCACGCCATGCTCGAAAGCATGTCGATGTACAACGACGAAATGATGGAATTGCTGCTCAGCGAAGAGCCTGTCTCGGAAGAGCTGATTCATAAAGTCATTAAGGACGCCGTTCAAAACCAAGGTTTCACCCCTGTATTTGTTGGCACCGCGTTCAAGAACAAAGGGGTGCAACCGCTGCTCGATGCCGTGGTTCGCTACCTTCCTAGTCCTGAACAGCGTGAAATCAAAGCTCGGAAAGTGGACGACGAAACGCAGCGCGTGTTGCTCAAGCCTGACACCGAAGCACCGTTTGTAGGTATGGCGTTCAAGATTGTAGAAGATCCCTACGGCCAATTGACGTTCATGCGCGTCTACCAGGGCAAAATCGCCAAGGGTGAAATGTACACCAATCAGCGAACCGGCCGCAAAGAGCGGTTTAGCCGAATCGTGCGAATGCACTCCGATGAGCGGGAAGAAATTGACACCGCTGAAGCTGGCGATATCGTGGCCATCATGGGCATCGATTGTGCCAGTGGTGAAACCTACGCTGCCGAGCGTGACTACTGCACACTCGAAAGTATGTTTGTGCCAGAACCTGTGATCAAGGTTTCGGTAACTCCCGGTAGCCGTGCGGATGCTGACAAGATGAGCAAGGCGTTGCAGCGGTTCCGTAAGGAAGATCCAACGTTCCAGGTTTACAATGATGATGAAACGAACGAAACGATCATCTGTGGAATGGGCGAGTTGCACCTTGAGATCTACATCGAACGGATGCGACGTGAATACAAGATTGAAGTCAATGCCGGTGCACCTAAGGTTAGTTACCGAGAAGCCCCAGGCGAGAAAGTCGACTTCGATTACAAGCACAAGAAGCAGACTGGTGGATCGGGGCAGTATGCTCACATCAAGGGTTCGTTGACTCCAATTGACCCAGAAGGCGAGACTCTATTCGAGTTCGAAGATCACGTTGTCGGTGGTCGTATTCCTAAGCAGTTTATTGCACCTGTGGAAAAGGGTATGCGAGACTCGCTGGTGAAGGGGCCTCTGGCTGACTACCCTGTGGTCGGTGTGCGAATCGACCTCAACGATGGTAGCTATCACGATGTTGACTCGTCGGAACGCGCCTTCTATATCGCTGCTCAAGGATGTTTCCGCGAAACGTTGCGGAAGGCGTCGCCGATGATTCTGGAGCCTATCATGAAGTGCGAGCTGGAATGCCCAGAGTCGTACCAAGGGGACGTCGTGGGGGATGTGATTCGGCGTCGTGGTTTGGTTGTATCCACCGACATTCGCGACAACGTTTCCTACATCATTGCCGAAGTGCCTTTGGCTGAAACCTTTGGGTATGCAACCGACCTGCGAAGCATGACCAAGGGACAGGGAACGTTCACGATGGAGTTGATGGCCTACCGCAAGGTGCCTAACAACGTGCAAGAGGAAATCATTGCCAAGCGCGCCAAGAAGGACTAGTTTGGCAGGAGGGGCGGCGGCAGCAAGCAGCCCGCACTCTAATCATTGAAGATATATCCAAGGCACCACCGTCACGCAGTGATGGTGGTGTTTTGCTGCGCTCACTGGGCGAAAGTGAGCTTGAGTACCGAAGCGAGGTCGCCGGCGATTTTTCGCAAGAGGAACGCAATGTTCTTGAGGTAGCGGGGCCCCAGGCGTCTGGGGTCGGATAGGGCGCGGTACAGCCATTCGCAGCCAATTTTCTGCCAGACGAGCGGTGCTCGCTTGGCCGTTCCGGCCAGGAAGTCGAAGGAGGCTCCCAGCTGGATACTCAGGGGCACGCCCAGGGTCTCCCGATTGTTCGCAATCCACATCTCCCCTTTCGGCTGTCCAAAAGCAACCAGCAGGATATCTGGTTTGGCTTCACGGATTTGCTCGAGCATCTGTTCGTGTTCGGCGGCCGTCAATGGACGGAATGGAGGCGCATAGCAACCGGCGACTTCGAGCTGGGGGAACTGCTCTTGCAGCTTGTGGGCTGCCGTTTGGGCAACTCCTGGAGCGGCACCTAGGAAGTAGATGCGATAGCCCTTCTCTGCAGATAGACGCGCAAGTTCGACAATCAAGTCGGCGCCGGCAACACGCTCCGGCAGTGGTGTTTCTGAAACGCGACTACGTGCTACGATAGGGCGGCCGTCGGCCAGCACTGCAATGCTGCGGCGATTGATCTCCTCCAGCCTGGGATGCTCTTCGGTCAGCATCAAATAGTTTAGATTGGCGGTGACGAAGTACTCGGGATGACCTGCTTGGATTACCGCATCGGCCAAGGCGACCGTTTGCGTCATGTTCAGCAACGAGAACTCACCATTCCAGATGGGAACTTTGGTAGGCCAAGTGAGGTTTGATCTGGTGCCAGTTCTGCGCTCGTCCTGGATTGCCTCAAGGACTCCATCAATACCACGGTCCAGACTTTCCGCCACAGGATTCGTGGCGGTGGTCGTCGTCCGTGGCGAGCGGGGCGGGGATTGGGAGGAACCGGAATGGGCCAAGGGGGTATTAGCTGAGCCGTTAACAATCGGTAGCGGAATGGTGTGAGAGCTGGAGTTTGAGTTTGTGGAGGATTCCATTTCCAACGACCCTTGGCACAGAGGAGAGCAGGCGATTTGATGGTTTGGGCGACGGCTGCAGATGCAGCCTCTCCCAGCGTTCACCGAACCCTAGGCCATGAGTACACTTTGTCAGAATTTATTGCGGACTCTGCGAGAAAACGAGCAGGCCGTTTCTATTGCTCGCACCGGTTGTAACGAAAGTTTGGAATGAAGAACGCACTTGCAATTGTTGTTGAAGGTGTTGGTACGGGGTTGATCGGAGCCTATGGCAGCAACACCGCAGCCACTCCGGCGATTGATCAGCTGGCCGCCCAGGGACTGGTGCTCGATCAGTGTTTTCTTGATTCCCGGCAGCTTTCGACACAGTTGAGGAGCCTCTGGACCGGGCTGCACGCTCGGCAGGAGGCCACTTCGGAGTGGAGTCTATGGCGTGCTTTCGAGGAGAATCAACGCCCTGCTGCGCTGTATACCGACTGTCCGGTGGCCGCGGATATTGCTCAGCAATTGGGATGCAAGCAGGTGACGTTGATCTCGCTTGAGCCTGTCACCGAGCCGGTGGAGGATCCTGCTGAGTGCAGTTTAATGACGGTTTTTGCAGCTGCGGCGGAAGCGCTCGCCGAAGGTGTCGACGGGCTTGTCTGGATTCACAGTCGTGGTTTGCGGTTGGCATGGGATGCGCCATTGGAGTTGCGCGAAAAGTTTTTGGATCCCGAGGACCCTGTCCCGCCAGCTGAGGTCGACGCTCCGGGGTTTGAGGTCGACGCATCCGTCGATCCCGATTGGGTTATCGGCTGGGGGCAGGTAGCGGCAGCGCAAACGGCCGTCTTGGATGATGCCATCGCAGCGCTCTACGCCACTGTGGCAACTCGCCCGGACGCAGCTCAGTGGAGCCTTCTTTTTGCATCCCTGGGGGGAGTGCCGTTGGGCGAGCATGGTTATGTCGGCTGGGGGAAGGAGCAATTGCACGGTGAAGAGCTGGGGTGTGCGGCAATCATCCTGCCGAGCGAATATGAGCCGGTGGGCCAGCGGCGCGGGGAGCTGTGCCAATTGCCGGATCTGGCCGTCACGCTGATGCATTGTCTTGATCTTGAAATTCCGCTGCTGAATAGAGCTTGGGGACGCAATATGCTCCGTTTGGCGTATAGCTATAACGCCACCGCCTGGGATCCCCTGCATCAGCTGGCGGTCTTATTTACCGCGGAGGCCGACGGGTTGGGGGGGCAGGTCTGGGTTCGCTCCCCGGCGTGGAGTGCCGTGTTTTCCGCGTCAGCAGGCTGCGACGACAGATCTAGGGAGCTCCGTGTCGGCGAGCTTGGCGATTCTGCGGGCGATCTGGCTGAGCAGCGGGATTGGCAGGCGGACGCTGTGCCGCAGTTTGTCGAACAGCTCTACGTCAAACCGGATGACCGCTGGGAGGTGAGCGACATCGCCAGCCGTTGTCCGGAGGTCCTGCAGCAGCTCCGCAACGCGGTCGACTCGTTCGAGGAGTCGCTTAGGAAGCACGAGCGTGAGCACCTCGCGGCGCTCGACGAAGAGCTTTGCCGAACCATGCGTTAGCCAACTGGGGGAGATGGGGCGGGCCCAATCGGTTCATTCAGAGCTCGCGTTTTCGCCATTCTTGGAGAGTCAGCTCCAGCGGTTCCCCAGGCTGACTGGCTGGAATTTGGAGCTTGGCCGTCCAGCCGTCCTGGGATTGCAATTCGATGGAGATTCTCACTGCCGTGGTGCGTGGGGTGGGCTGCACGACCACGTCTGGGGAAGACCATGCGAGGAATTCGGCAGGAGTGATTTGAGGCGGGGAGGCGATTGTGTAAGTTCCAGCTGCGTAACGAGTTACGGATCCCCTGTTGCGAGAGATCGGGCCTTCGTAATCGAGGTAGAGAGGGCGATGGTCCGGCAGGCGGCGCGCCCCTATTTTCGCGAGAAGCCTGTTGGGATCGGGGAGCTCCAGGAGCTGATAAGTGATGAGCTGGGAAGCGGGAAGTGGGGGAGCAAGCAGCAGATCCCAATGCGATGGAGTGGAGTCCAATGCTGGCATCTCGTGCCTTAAAATCACAAATCGGTGAGGGCTCGATGGTGACCGGTCTTCAATTTCCACTGAATCACTTACAATGAAGGGTTTGGCCGGAAGCCCACTCGCTCAAGACGAAAACTATGGACAACGCGAACATCGAAGTACGTGGCGCTAGAGAGCATAATCTCCAGAACGTCAGTATTTCCCTGCCTCGCAATCAGCTGATTGTATTTACGGGGGTTAGTGGCAGTGGTAAGAGCTCGATGGCGTTTGATACGCTCTACGCCGAGGGCCAACGCCGCTACCTCGAAAGCTTGTCGAGTTACGCTCGACAATTCATCGGGCAGCTTCCCAAGCCGAACGTCGATTATATCGGTGGATTGAGCCCTGCAATTTCGATTAGTCAAAAATCGACTAGTTCGAACCCTCGGAGTACGGTGGGGACCGTAACAGAGATCTACGACTTTCTGAGGGTACTCTATGCGCGCGTCGGGACGGGATTTTGCGCGAAATGCGATGTTCCGATCACCTCGCAGACAGTCGATCAGATTGTGGCGCGCCTGCAGGGGCTGACCGAATCGAACGAATACATGATGTTAGCCCCCGTTGTGCGCGGTCAGAAGGGCGAGCATCGCGACTTGTTCGAAACGCTCCAACGGCAGGGGTACGCGCGGGCGCGCATCGATGGAACGGTGATGCGCGTTACGGAAGCGCCTCAGTTGCAGCGCCAGCAAAAGCACGATATTGAAGTTGTGGTGGCAAAGTTTAGCCCCCAGGAGACTCCCCGAACTTCGTTGGCCGACTCGGTGCATGAGTCGCTCAAGCTGGGGGAAAACACGTTGATCGTCATCCCCTGGAGTGAAGAAAAAAAGCCTGAAGCTGGGGAGGAGTCGGAGGCCGCTGAGACCGAGGATGCTCCCCCGGTCAAAAGCCGACGAGGTCGCCGTCGGGCTGGTCAGGCGACGGATGAGTTGATCATGAGTAGTGAGTACGCGTGTCCCAAGTGCGGCACGTCGACACTCCCCCCTACCCCGCAGATGTTGAGTTTCAATAGTCCCAGCGGCATGTGCAATGTGTGCGAGGGGCTAGGGCGGCAGTTTACTTTTTCGCCTGAGTTGCTGATTCCCGAACCGACCAAGTCGATTCGGCGAGGTGCGATTGAGTTGCTCGGCGGTTGGAATGACCTCGGACGCTGGCAGCGGCACCAGTTGATGAGTGTTAGCGAATCGATTGAGAAGGAGTATGGGCTCGAGGCTGGGGAGAGTTTGACGCAGCCGTGGCAAGATCTGGCCCCCGAGGTGCAAAAGGAGTGGTTGTACGGGACTGGTGAGCGACACATCACGTTTACGTGGCGGGGTGGCAGCAAGCCCATGAAGTATGGCGGCGCATTCGAGGGTGTGGTGTCGCAGCTCATGGAGCAATACCGCAATGCGAAGAGCTCGAGTGGCCGCAAGCGTTTTGAGAAGTACATGGAGAAGCGACACTGCGGGGCATGTGGCGGTATGCGTTTGCACAAGCAGGCGCGGCAAATCCGTCTCGAGAGTACGGCCAAGCTGGACGGGGTACCTCAATGGTTGAACTTGCCAGAACTGTGCGACCTTCCGATCGATCGTTGTCGCGAGTTTTTGGCTGCCGTGGAGCTGGGAGAAATTGAAAAGCGGATTGCCTCGGAAGCGGTTCGAGAAGTTTTGAATCGCTTGCAGTTTCTATTGAATGTCGGGCTCGATTACTTGACGATCGGGCGCTCCGCTCCCACGTTGTCGGGCGGAGAGGCGCAGCGCATCCGCTTGGCCAGCCAAATTGGTTCCGGGTTGGTCGGTGTGCTCTATGTATTGGATGAGCCCTCGATCGGCTTGCACCCACGCGACAACGACCGCTTGATCGATTCCTTGAAGGCGCTCCGCGACCAGGGGAACTCGCTGCTGGTGGTTGAGCACGATGAGGATACGATGCGGGCCGCTGACTTGATCCTTGACTTCGGACCCGGCCCGGGAGTTCGTGGGGGAGAGATCGTCAGTTGTGGGGACCTCGGCTCCCTAGCCGCCAGTGAGCGCAGTCTGACCGGCCGCTTTTTGTCGGGCGCTGAGACCATTCCTGTCCCCGAAACGCGACGCCCTGGAAATGGCGATTTGATCCGCATCGTGGGTGCTACACAGAACAATCTCAAGAATGTTTCCGTGGATCTACCACTCGGAAAATTGGTGTGTGTGACTGGAGTTAGCGGGTCCGGTAAGAGCTCACTGATCAACGATATCCTGGTTCCCGTATTGCGTCGCAAGTTGCACGCGGCGGAAGATATGCCTGGGGCGCACGAAAGCGTCGAAGGGGTTGAGCATCTGGATAAAGTGATCGCCATCGATCAATCGCCCATTGGCAGAACGCCTCGCAGTAACCCGGCTACCTACGTCAAAGTCTTCGATGAAATCCGCAATCTGTTTGTAGGTCTGACCGAAGCGAAACGCCGCGGTTACCAGCCCGGACGATTCAGTTTCAATGTGTCGGGTGGACGTTGTGAATCGTGTGAGGGGAATGGCTCCAACAAGCTTGAGATGGATTTCTTAGCTGACTTGTGGGTCAAGTGTCCGGTGTGCGAAGGCAAGCGATACAACCACGAGACGCTGCAGGTTAAGTTCAAAGAGAAATCGATCGCAGATATCCTCGAGATGGATATTCAGCAGGCGCTCGCGTTGTTTGAGAACGTCCCCAAAATTGCCGAGAAATTGCAGACGCTGCACGATGTCGGATTGGACTACATCAAGCTTGGCCAGCCCTCACCGACGCTCTCCGGTGGTGAAGCGCAGCGGATCAAGCTGGCTAAGGAACTCGCGCGTAAAGACACCGGACGGACCCTGTATCTACTGGATGAACCGACCACGGGACTGCACTTTCACGATATCCGGTTGTTGCTCAAGGTGTTGCAAGACTTGGTCGAACGTGGCAATACCGTCTTGGTAATCGAGCACAACTTAGACATTATCAAAGCGGCCGATTGGCTGGTGGATATTGGGCCCGAGGGTGGGCAAGCCGGAGGCCAAGTCGTCTTTGCCGGAGTGCCTGAGGATATCGTCAAAGTCAAAGAGTCCTATACCGGCGTGTCGCTAGCCCGACATTTGGCGGCCGTCCCGATTAGTGCCAAAGACAAGAAGCCCGCGAATGAGCGTCGAAGTACGGTCAACGCGCCCACTGGGATTACCATTCAAGGTGCTCAGGAGCATAACTTAAAGGATGTTTCGCTAGTCATTCCCCACCACTCGTTGTCGGTCTTTTGCGGACCGAGCGGAAGCGGTAAGAGCTCGATGGCCATGGATACGGTGTACGCCGAAGGGCAACGCCGCTATGTGGAGAGCCTGTCGTCTTATGCACGCCAGTTTGTGGGGCAGATGCCTAAGCCGAAAGTGCAAAAGATTGAGGGTTTGGCGCCAGCCATCGCTATTGAGCAGAAGAGTGTCGCTCACAATCCGCGGAGCACGGTCGGCACCGTTACCGAGATCTATGATTATCTGCGCGTGTTAATGGCGCGACTTGGTGAACCGCATTGTCCAACCTGTGACAAGCCGGTTGCCAATCAGACCGCGGATGACATTACCAATCATTTGTTGGGGCATGAGGAGGGAACCCGGCTGATGATTACCTCTCCGCTGCGCTGGCAACCCAATCACGACCCCGAAAATCTATGGGCCGATCTTCGGACCTCGGGGCTCGTTCGCGTTCGCGTAAACGGCCGCACCTATTCGCTGGATGAGCCTCCGCAACTCTCCTCGACCATCAGCTACGATCTAGAGGCGGTCGTGGATCGCATCACCGTTTCCCAAGCCAATCGCAGCCGGATTGCCGAGAGCGTCGAATTGGCACTCTCCCTCGGTGGTGGCAACCTCTTAGCTGTTGAGCCACGCGAGGATCAAGAAGAGATTCATTGGTTGGCGACCCGCCACAGTCAGCACCTGGCCTGTCGAGATTGTGGATACAGTTTGCAAGTCCTGACGCCTCATTCCTTTTCGTTCAATTCTCCCCTGGGGTGGTGCAACGACTGCGAAGGGCTCGGAACGCAAACGGGCACCAGCCCTGCCCTGCTGCTCGACCCCACTCTGACGCTTCGGCAGGGGGCGATAAAGATGTGGCCCGCTCTCGATGAGACGTCGCAGAGTGAGAACGTGGTAACGGAGTTGGCCGGCCCGATGCTGGAGACCTTTTGTCGCGCCGTCGGTATTTCCTTGGACGTGCCGGTCGAAAAGCTCACCGCAGGACAACGCCGCACACTACTCAATGGCACTGGGGAGCGCTGGTTCGAGATTGAAACTAGTAAGAACGTCCGCTTCGAATTCCAATGGAAGGGACTGTTTCCGGCACTGGAGTATGCCGCCAAGCTTAGCCCTCAATTACGCACCAAGTTGAATCCTTATGTCGCTGAGGTTGCCTGCTCCGCCTGCGACGGATCTCGGCTGAACGCGGATGCAGCGGCGGCCAAATTCCGTGGCCTCACCATTGGTGACTATACCCAAGGAACTCTGAGCTGGCTCCGCGATCAACTCTCTTCATGGAAGCTGACGAAACGCGAGCAACAAATTGCTGGGGAGTTGGTGCGCGAGTTGTTGGCTCGGACTGAGTTCTTGTTAGATGTTGGTTTGAACTATCTCTCGCTTTCACGTCCCGCCAATACGCTTAGTGGTGGGGAGTCGCAGCGAATTCGACTCTCGAGTCAATTGGGGAGTGGGCTGTGCGGCGTGCTGTACGTGTTGGACGAGCCGACCATTGGTCTGCACCCCCGCGACAATTTGCGCCTGATTGGTGCCTTGAAAAAATTGCGTGACATCGGCAATACCCTAATTGTGGTCGAGCACGATCGCGACGTGATTGAAAGCAGTGATGGAGTCTTTGACTTCGGGCCAGCGGCGGGACGCTTTGGCGGCGAGTTGGTCGCGAGTGGTTCTCCTCAACGCGTGGCGTTGCAACCCAAGAGTGTTACTGGACCATTCCTCAGCGACGCGCGAACTATTCCTGTACCGCAAACGCGTCGCACACAAGATCGCGGTTGGATCCGCCTGCGTGGTGCGCGGGCGAACAATTTGCACAATGTAAGTGTCGACTTTCCACTGGGGCGAATGACGGTTGTGACCGGCCCTAGCGGAAGTGGTAAGAGTACGCTGATCAATGAAGTGCTGTTCCCTGGGATTTCGAAAGTACTCTCCAAGCAAGCGACCAAGAAGAGTGCTTACGAGTCAATCGAAGGGGTGAAGCTTGTTGATAAGGTGATTCGAGTGGATCAGAGCCCCATTGGCTCGAATCCGAGTTCGACGCCGGCGACCTACACAGGGGTGTTCGACTTAATTCGGCAACTGTATTCCCAATTGCCGGAAGCGCGGGCACTTGGTTATACACCTCGCCAATTCTCGTTCAACGTTCCTGGGGGACGCTGTGAGAAATGTGAAGGCAACGGGCAGATTCGCATCGAAATGCACTTCCTGCCCGATGTGTGGGTGGAGTGCGATAGTTGTCATGGGCGACGTTTCAACGAGGACACCTTGTCGGTGCAATATCATGGATTTTCGATCCACGATATTTTGGAGATGCAAATTGGTCAGTCGTTGGAGGTGTTTAGCAACATTCCCAAGATTCGCCGGATCTTGCAAACGCTGGTCGATGTAGGACTGGATTACATTTCGCTCGGACAATCGGCACCCACGTTATCGGGTGGTGAAGCGCAACGCGTTAAGTTGGCAGCGGAACTGTCGCGACCGGATACCGGTAAGACCTTCTATCTGTTAGATGAGCCGACGACCGGCTTGCATTTTGTAGACATCATCAAGCTGCTAGAAGTGCTGCAACGATTGGTGGATCTAGGCAACACCGTATTGGTGATCGAACACAACCTGGATGTGATCAAGGCCGCGGATTGGGTACTCGACCTTGGACCTGAGGCGGGTAGCGAAGGTGGGAAGCTTGTGTTTGCTGGTACGCCTGAAGGATTGGTGGAACACGCTGCCGCCGCATTAAAGGCTAGCAAGAAACGCCGGTCGAAGAAGGGAGAGCCTGCATCTGAGGAGCTGCTGCGGAGCTATACCGGAGAGGCCATGGCGCCTCAGATGGAAACGATTGAGTACGTGGAACGCGAAACCTATGCCGTCGAAACCTTGATGGAAGTCAAGGAAGGTGACATTGAGCTGGATCAGATTGGTCGCAATACGTTGTTGCCGTGGCAGGCAGATGGAGAGCGTTGGCATACCCGTGACAGTGTGGATCGCGCAGGTCAACCGATTCGTTGGGAACGCGAGATTCTCAAGAAACTGGCTCAACGCATTGCTGACATCGAAGGCTTCGCGCCGATCAATTGGGATAACCGAAGCATTGTAGAGGTGAGTGGTCCGGTCAAGAGTCGAGGTTGGTTCCTGCACGCCATCACTGCGGAGACTTGGTTGTTGAAGCTCAAGTTTCGAGTGCCACGTCGGTCGTTCACGAAAGCTCAACTTGAATCCATCGTCGAGCTTCCCACGCTGAATCAGCTCGAAGAGGTCGAGATGTATGGCAACGAACCACGCGTCAAAGCCAAGGCGTCGGGGACATGGATGGAACTTGAATTGCGTCCTTACACGCTTGATGAAATCGATACCGCCAAGTTCTGGAAATGGTTGGAAGATGCAAGTTCCGCTTTTCTCGGGAAGACTGCTCCGGTGCCAGAAGCTACTGAGAGTAGTGATCCTAAGAACCATAGTCCCTGGAAAGTCTTGAAGCAGCGTTGGCACGCACTCCGTAAGGGGTTTCCCCCAGGCAGAACCATTGTGTGGCCCGCAGAAACTCTGAGCGTCTTTATTCAAGCGGTGCATCAGGCGGCTGGCGGAGGCCGTTGGCGATGGGACGAGCAATCGACTGCGCGGTATTTGCTGCCTGGGATGAATGAGCCTTGGATTGTGTTGCATACGAAACGGCCAGAGGGGCTGATTGCTGTACTCAATGGGCCCGTTGGCTATCAAGCGGGTGATCTCAAGGATTCGTTGCCAATGCCAGTGCAGGTCACGAATCGCGGCGAAGGGGAAGAGCAGCTCCAGATCGCCTTTACCGAGTTGCAGCAACCGCGAGATGCGTCCGTTCGCAAGCTATTGTCGACTCACAAAAGCTTCGTGAGCCAGGCTCAAGTGGGCAGCAAAAAAATAGGATCTTGATCCAATCGAAACGCTCGGGTTGCTTCAGCGGCAAGCTTGGCGTAGCGAAGGCTGGTCCAGAGTAATCCGCTCGGAGCTGAGCTGAGCTGAGCGAGCTGAGCTGAGCGAGCTGAGCTGAGCGAGGCGGGAGAGCCAGTTCCGGCCACTTCCGTGGCAGGCTGGAAGCTTGTGAACAGGACGAATCGTACGAAACAGGCTTGCGTGGTCCGACCACTTTCATGGATGGGGAGAGTGCGCGAGCTGAGATTGTCGGCTGTTGGTGCGGCAAGCTAGGGATGGCTGCCTCCAGCACAACGACTCTACCGCAGCTACTTCGATCCTCAAATTTCTACCGGGTCCGATCCATTGCTCGCATTTTCACTCCCGCGCTCCGTATAATGTGTTTGGCAGGCTAGGGCAACTTTCAGAGGATTTCTTAAAGCTTGGTCGCACCAGCTTGTCGAATCAGATGCTTTTCGTTTGCGCCAGGTTGGGTAAGCCGACATGTTGGGGAGTTGGGATTCGCTTGTGCCTTGGGCACGCGACGAGCTGACTTTGCACCAAGCCGTAAGTGTCCACGAATGCTGTTATTCCAATTCATCTAACCGAAATAATCTAGCAATGAGATTCCAGCTGTTTCGTCTCTTCGTAATGAGTTGTTCACTCGCAAGCCTGGTGGCCTGTGCCCCGGAATCGGGGCCCCCTGCCTCTGCCGAACCTGAGGATGCGGCAACGGAACAGTCGGCAGCGATGCCGAACGGTCCTCCCGTAATTCAGGCTCAACAAGCGCTGGCGGGAGTCGGTAAGAGAGGGCAGAGTCTGAAGAATGAATCGGGCATTGCCAAGATTATCACTGGTCCAGCCTCCGCGCTGTTCAACGTCGAGCAGAAGGCCGTGCTGGAGTTTCAAATCCCCCCCGCCATTAATATGTTTAAGGCGACTGAGGGACGTTTCCCAAATTCTCATGAAGAATTCATGCAGAAAATTGTAAAAGCCAACAGCCTCCAGTTGCCTGAATTGCCAGAAGGGGCCGTCTACAAGTTCAATTCGGAAAAGGGAGAACTTTGGGTTTACCCTGAGGATCAAGTACCAGAGTGAACTCGCGTGCTCACTGTTCTGAGGTGTGTCTCAATTGTCTAGGGAGATGAAGGTTATGTTGCGTTATCTATTTCTGTGTACAGCGGTACTGGGGTGGCTGCTCAGCGACGAGGGGAGCCTCCGAGCGCAAGAAACCGCTCCCGTCGTCAGCCAAACGGGTGCAAGACCTCTTGGGGTGGTTACGGATAAGACGCTGATCGATGATGTTGATTCTCAGCAGATGAGATTTGAGAAGTTTTCCAAGCTACTGACAGGCACGAAGTTGGTAGGGCACTTTACCATCGATGGGAAACCGTTGGACGAACTCAAGCAGGAAACCTACCTGATTTCTTCGGTGGAAAAATTAGAGGAGGGGGACAAGTGGGTTGTGAACGCACAAATTAAGTACGGTCAGTATGACTTAACCGTACCGGTGCCACTGGATGTGAAGTGGGCCGGCAGTACACCCGTGATGGTGTTGGACAATATCGCCATCCCGACGCTGGGGACATTTTCAGCGCGAGTCTTGTTTCACGGTGACAAATACACCGGTACTTGGCAGCATGACCAAGTGGGGGGGCACCTCTTTGGACGGCTCGAGTTTGCCGAAAAATAGCGTTTGTTAAGAAAGAAATCGTGACACTGGGGGAAGTTATCTCCAGCATTGATTTCATAGCCCAAGACGGTGGCATGCATGCCCCGGAAAATGGTTTGAAAGCAGCCAACCGTGTTCGGGCCCTGGGCAACTTCCACCACTTCGCTTCCGAAGTGTGTTGGGAGGCTGTCCGATGCAGCAAATTGTAGAATTCGTAGAGGGAGCTTTCGCGATCGATACCGACTGTCCAATCCAAGAGGAACGCCAGCAATTTTACTCCGATGTATTGCTGGGGTTGGCAAGCCCTTCGAAATACATCAGTAGCAAGTATTTGTACGACGCGCAGGGGTCGGCGCTGTTTGATCAGATCTGCGAGGTCGAAGAGTATTACCCCACTCGTACCGAACGCCTCATCATGTCGCAGTACACTAGCCAAATGGCTGATTGCATTGGGACGCAGGCGGTGTTGGTGGAATTAGGAAGTGGTAGCAGTATTAAAACTCGCGTGCTGCTTGATAGCCTGAAGCAGCCCCGCGCCTACGTGCCAGTTGATGTCTCCCGGGAGCATTTACTGCAGACCGTAGAAGGGTTGGAGCGGGATTACCCCGGCTTGCAAGTCCAGCCCATCGTGGCCGATTTTACTCAGCAATTCGAGCTTCCCGATTCAATCGCGGAGGAGAACGTGACCGTTTTCTTTCCCGGTTCAACTATCGGTAATTTAAGTGCCCTCGATGCCCAACGCTTGCTCCATCAATTGACGAAATTGCAGCACCGCCGACTGGGATTGCTCATCGGCTTTGACCTGGTGAAGGACGTACGCGTTTTGGAAGCCGCGTATAACGATGCCGCTGCAGTCTCCGACGCATTTACTCTCAATGTTCTGCACCGCATCAATCGCGAATTGGGAGGCAGTTTTGATGTCAAGCAGTTCGAACACCACGCGTTCTTTAATCCCGAGTTTTCAAGGATCGAGATTTATCTGGTCAGCCTGTGTGAGCAGTCGGTGCAGGTCGGTGATCGCGTGTTTCAGCTGGGGGAAGGCGAACGGATCTTAACCGAATATTCCCACAAGTATTCCGTCGAACAGTTCTCCGAAATGGCAACGACGGCGGGATTCGAAATGCAACACGTTTGGACCGACTCGCAAGACTATTTTGCCGTTGCTTATCTCGAAGCCTAATTGTTTTATCCCCCTCAGGCCGGTACCCGTGACAGCTACGCCTCACAGCTCTCTTCAAATCGATGCGCCGCAAGCGAGTGGTGACCAGCCACCGTCTGCGAGCAAGTGTTTCGGCGAACAATTTCAGCGCATCCGCCAGTTGAGCCTGGAAATTGCCGCTCCTCTGTCGGTCGAGGACTGCGCCATGCAGTCGATGCCTGATGTGAGTCCCACCCGCTGGCATCTGGCTCACACGACTTGGTTCTTTGAGACCTTTCTACTCAAGTCGACCAGCGGCTATCAAGCATTCGACGATAGTTTCGAATACCTGTTTAACTCTTACTACAATGCCATCGGGCAGCAGTTTCCTCGCCATCGTCGAGGCCAGATTTCCCGTCCTGGTTTGTCTCAGACGATCGACTATCGAACGTATGTTGATGAACGCGTGGTGCAATTGCTCACGAGCGGCTCAACCCTGACACCCGAACAGGAAACGATCCTGGAGCTAGGCTTGCAGCACGAGCAGCAGCACCAAGAGTTGATGTTGACCGACATTAAGCATGTGCTGTTCCATAATCCACTTTACCCAGCCTACAATTCTGCCTCTGTGGGGCCGGAGGCGGGGGAGTTGCCGTGCCTGGAAAGTGCGAATTCAATGGAATGGTTGGAGTTTCCAGAGCATGTTGCTGAAATAGGGTTTCAGCATAATGGGCTTCAGCACAATGGGTTTAGCTTTGACAATGAAATGCCACGGCACCGGACTCTGCTGCTGTCTCACGCGTTGTCCAAGCGGTTGGTGACGAACGCAGAGTATGTGCGGTTTATCGAGGATGGTGGATACCGCCGTCCGGAATTATGGTTATCTCTGGGCTGGAGTACCGTCCAAGAACAGCAATGGGATGCTCCCTTGTACTGGTTGCGCGACGCTGGCGAATGGCAGCAGTATCGCATGGATGGAGTTCATGCGATGGACTGGCAGGCTCCGGTGTGCCACGTCAGTTATTTTGAAGCTGACGCCTACGCCCGCTGGAGTGGCCATCGTCTGCCGACCGAGTTCGAGTGGGAGGCTGCCACGGTAGCCAATGCTGCTTCAAACGCGAAAGCTTCCGAGACAGCGAGGCGCTTTGCAGATCAATTGATAGCCGCTGGGCAGGTTGTCCATCCGCGGGCAGAGGGACCGAGTCAATCCGCCAATTGGATGGGCAACGTGTGGCAATGGACGAGCAGCCAGTACACGGCCTATCCTGGATACCAACCTACCTCTGGAGCGTTAGGTGAGTACAACGGCAAGTTCATGTGCAATCAATTCGTGCTCCGCGGCGGGTCGTGTGCAACCTCGTCCGACCATATTCGTCCGACCTACCGGAACTTCTTTCCGCCCGATGCACGCTGGCAATTTTCAGGGATCCGCCTGGCTCGCTAGATGAGGGCACAAGCTTCCTCGGTCTGCCACCCGGCGAAGAGGGAGGAGCAGGTTCGGGCGGTAGTGAATATTCAGGATGATTGGAGAGTGTCGCCACGGGAATACGTACGCGGTGCCCCGGTTTGCATCCGGCTCGGGGCGTCCCGTGTGGACTACGCCAGTAAAACGTTGCTCGCGCTGTCGTCCAATGGTAGACTCAGAACTAATGTCGCTCGATTGCATTAAATTGACTTGCTATTCAGTCCCGCGAGGCACGACGCACTCACGCCCACTACGGCCCATGCGTTACGGCCCCAGGCGATTGCGAGTCCGTTCCTTATTGCCGATCAGTGATCCATACTTCCCCGGGTGCTGTAATCCGAGTGCGCGCCCTAACCTGTCCGTGGAGTGTTTATGCAGGCACGTCCTCGAATATCGATTCGTAGAATCTTGTTGGGCACGGTGCTGACAGCGATACCGATCTCCTACTTTGGCATCGTGGGCGGTAGCGGAATCGTGATCTCAACAGCTATTGCAATCCCACTGCTGATCATCTGTCTGATCGCTGATCAAAGCCAAGTTGAATCGATGATCGGCATTTTCGCGTGCGCCGCTTTGGGATGGTTCGCTGGTTCTCTACTACCATCGATGGGGATTCGTGAATTTCAATTAAACAGCACCTCTTGTGCTGGAGTTGGATGTGTCCTTGGCCTGGTATGGAGTGAATCACTCTATGCTCGCAAGCGACAGGAATCTTAAGCCAGCACTTGGCAGACGCAGACCGTGAGAGAAGATCCTGTGCCTACCGTGCAATGCGCTCCGTTTTGTACCTCTGTGCACCCCAGGCTAGGATTAGCTCCGGGAACGAGCAGCGTGTCGTTTATCCGCGGGAATGAAGATGCCGTCGGTATTGAGCGGATGGAATCCTGAGGAGGCTGGCTAGCTAGACAAGGCTCTCAGCGGGATTGAGTGTGGTCCACACGCAACGGGCTGGCTACCTCGAGACCGCTCGGCTTAGGAGTTGAACACAGCCCTTTGAGTTCGTCTCAGTACCGTTGACTTGCCGAGAAGCATTGGCTATGCGGACAGCAAGGTTCGGCCCTACTGCTCAGCAAAGGCGCACGAAAAAAACCTTGATTGCTTAACTGCAACCAAGGCTTTAGGATGTTTTGAACCCTGTAATCGGGCAAGTTAGCGCGATGGCTGACTTTTACTTCTTCTTCTCGACGTGAATCGTGTGCTTGCGCAGGCGTGGGCAAAACTTCTTGATGCGAAGCTTCTCGCCACCTGTTCGACGTCGGAGGGTGTAGTTGTATTCACCGCTCTCTTCGCACACGAGATGAACAATTTCTCTCTTCTTACCCTTGGCCATTGCAGCACTCTTTCGATTCTTCTCGGACTAACTCGATCTTCGTGTATTGGAGACGGTTTTCTCGACGTGAGCTGGGGGCTCAATCGCCTAGTTTGCGTCGCTGGACTCTGGAGCTGACTCGGTTTCTGCAGCAGGAGCTGTTTCGCCACCGAAGTCAGGCTTTTCGCTGCGAGCGATCACGCGATCATTCTTGCCCACAAACTCCAAGATGGCGCGAGTACCGGCATCACCGAGTCGTGGAGTCGCCAAACGCATGATACGGGTGTAACCACCCGGGCGATCGGCGAAGCGGTCGGCCAAATCGTTGCACAGGATCGATACCGCCAGTTTATCACGCAGCATTTGAAACAGGCGACGTCGAGCGGTGACCGAAGCAGCATTGGCTGCAACCCACTGGCCGTACTTCTCACTCTTGCGCCAGCTCTTCCACTCGTCGGAATTGCGTTCAGCTTGAGTGCCGAATTCGGCCGCAGCAGCTAATTCTGCGACGCGTCCCTTGCGGGCAATGGTGATGCATTTCTCGACCATGGGACGCACTTCCTTGGCCTTCGCCAGGGTTGTGATAATCCGTCCCTTGACCTTAGGTGCGTTCGCTTCCAGCTCCGAATCAGGACGCTCGGTTAATACGAGCGCCGTGGTGAGGCTTTTCAGTAATGCTTTTCTGTGGCTCGGTGAACGACCGAGAACTCTACCGTGACGTTTGTGTCGCATGGCGGTGAACCGTTAAGACGATATGTGTATTGTGGTTTATCGAAAGGCTTGCGCAGATGGGAGACGCATGCCCAGGTGTAGGCCGAGTGTTGCGAGTTTATCGCGAACTTCGGTCAGTGTTGTTTCGCCGAAATTACGGATTTCAAGCAGTTGATCTTCGTTGCGCTGGACCAGCTCACGGATCGAATGGATCCCTTCGCTCTCCAGGCAATTCCCAGCCCGGACACTCAGTCGCAGGTCGGCAACGGACATGTTCAGTTTGGCTTCCAACTGAGCTTCTGCTGATCCAGGACCACCGCGGGCGGTGGCGTGGACTTGCTTTCCAAGCTCGGTGTACTGAACGAATGGATTGAGGTGCTTGCGGAAAATCTTAGCCGCTTCCACGAGTGCCATTTCTGGCCCGATCGATCCGTCTGTCCAGACTTCTAGATTGAGTCGATCGTAGTTGGTCTTCTGACCAACGCGTGTCTCTTCGATTTCGTAGCGAACGCGGACAACGGGGCTGAACACCGCGTCGACGGGAATGATGCCGATTTCGTGGTCTCTGGTGCTGTGCTCTGAGGAGGGAACGTAGCCACGACCGTTTTCGACGACCATCTCCATTACGAACGGGACGTCTTCGGTCAACGTCGCCAGCACATGGTGCTTGTTGATGATCTCCACGTCGCCATCGGTCTCAACGTCCGCACCGGTGATTACACCAGCGGTAGTGCGTTCTACCGTAATGACGCGAGTCGAATCGCTGTGGTTCTTGACCACCAGGGCTTTAACGTTGAGCACGATATCGGTCATGTCTTCCAACACGCCGGGAATCGATGTGAACTCGTGCTGAGCACCGCGAACTTTGATTTGCGTAATGGCACTACCTTCCAAGCTGGACAGCAGTACTCGACGCAGGCTGTTGCCGACCGTCGTGCCGAAGCCGCGTTCGAAGGGTTCAGCCACGAACTTGCCATAGGTAGGCGATAGGGTGTGCTGATCTGCATGAACGGCACTAGGAAGCTCAAGTCCACGCCATTTGATATGCATGTTGTGATTCCTGAATAGTATGCGGTGTTGGGAAGCGAAAGCGGTAGTTGGGGCGAGCGACTAGATGGCGAGAATACCTTCTCGCCAGAGAGCCAACCGGAGCCTACACGCGACGACGCTTACGGGGGCGGCAACCATTGTGAGGAATGGGAGTCACATCTTCGATGAACTTGACGGTCATGCCAGCAGTTTGCAGGGCGGTGATCGCACTTTCACGACCAGAGCCTGGACCCTTGACGCGAACTTCGAGCTCTTTGACTCCGAACTTGGCAGCCTTTTCAGCAGCTTGTTGCGCAGCGACTTGGCCGGCAAACGGAGTGCTCTTACGGCTTCCCTTAAAACCACAGGTACCGGAGCTTGCCCAGCATAGGGTGTCGCCTTTGGTATCGGTGATCGTAACGGTCGTGTTATTGAACGAAGAACGGATGTGGGCAATACCCATTGCCACGTTACGACGTTGTTTGCGACGTTTAACCTTCGCCACTGCAAAACCTCTTCAGCACAAACTGACTAATTCGAAATTGAATCTAAACTGCCCGCGGCAGCGATTGATGTTCTCTCACCAGGGCAGTGCATCCTAAATGCAAACCCCGCGTTGGGCAGCGCCCACCAGTCTCCACAACCTCGCATGAGCCCCCATTGCCGGAGACTCACAGGTGCGGTTGGACTAGCGCAAGTCCTTGACGCCCTTCTTACCAGCGACCGTCTTACGCGGACCCTTGCGGGTGCGAGCATTCGTTCGAGTGCGCTGGCCGCGAACGGGAAGGCTGCTACGGTGACGCATGCCACGGTAGCACTTCACTTCGCGAAGTCGATTGATGTTTTGGCTTAGCTGACGACGCAGCGGACCTTCGACGGTGTAATCACGCTCGAGCATCGTGGATAGACGAC
Organism: Aureliella helgolandensis; assembly: GCF_007752135.1. Lineage (GTDB taxonomy): Bacteria > Planctomycetota > Planctomycetia > Pirellulales > Pirellulaceae > Aureliella > Aureliella helgolandensis. The sequence continues at coordinate 1,206,497 of NZ_CP036298.1, forward strand.
TTAGTTCGTCCTCATCCAAGTCACGAGCAGATTTATCAGGGTCGATTGAATTTTTTACGCAAACTTCCCGTGCGACACGTGGACCCACACCATAGATGTAGGTTAGCGAGATCGCGACTTTCTTTTCGTTGGGAATGTCCACACCGAGTAAACGCGGCACGGAGAGCTCCTTAGCAATGAATCGTAAGTGTCAATAGTGACTATATTGTCAATGTCTGGGGCACGGCCCACAAACGATATTGATTAAACTGTGCACTCGGGGGATGAGCCACTCAAGTGCCAACTCGGGGGAACCGAGCATTGTAATGCACAAAACGTCAACCCGACAAGCCGTAAAAGGTTGATCGAATGTCTAGTTTTGTGCGGTTCGATGTTCCTGGATGGCAATTTGGATTGCCTGGAACACTTTTTCTGGGGCTTGCATCCCATCTACTGTCACGAGCTGCTGTCGCTGCCCGTAGTAGTCTAGGAGTGGAGCTGTCTGTTCCTGGTAGACGAGCAACCTACGTTGGATCGTCTCAATGTTGTCGTCTGCTCGATCCTCTGTCTCGGCTCGCCGCAAAAGTCGGTTGACCAGCATTTCCGGATCGACCGTTAAGGCAAGCACGACATCTACTTGATCGAAGCTGCGGGCCAGGTGCTCGTCCAGCAGTTGAGCTTGCACCAGCGTCCTTGGAAATCCATCGAACAGGCAGCCATGCCTGCAATCCGCTTCGTTCAACCGCTCAGCGACGATCCGCATTACCAGATGGTCTGGAGCAAGGTTGCCCGCATTCAAATTCCGAGCGATCCATCGCGTCAGGGCTGTGTCCTGTTGCATTACTTCTCGCAGCATGTCGCCGGTCGATAGCTGGGGGATTCCCAACCAAGACAGCAGCAGCTTTGCTTGAGTCCCTTTACCTGCACCAGGCGGGCCGATAAAGATAATGCGCATGACTCGCAAGCCTTTAGGTGCGTCGGGCGGATGTCCTGAGCTCGCGAGCCGGTCTCCGAACCGCCGTGCTAGGCAGTGCGTGGAGAGGGCCACCGCGGACGAGTCATTGGAAGACTCGCCTTCCGCTTAGGATTCCAGCAGTCCTTTGTAATTTCGCATCAACAAGTGATTGTCGATTTTTTGAATTAGGTCAAACGCTACACTAACTGCGATCAGCAGGCCCGTACCTCCGTAGAACGATGCTACCGAGAAGGGGACGCCGAGTTGAATATTCACAATAATGGGGACGATGGCCACCACTGCCAGGAAGGCTGCTCCGACGTAGGTGATCCGAATCATCACTTTCTCAAGGTAGTCCGCAGTACGCTTACCTGGCCGATAGCCGGGGATAAACGTTCCGTGATCCTTCAGGTTCTCTGACATCTCCTTGGGGTTGAACGTGATGGACGTCCAGAAGTAGCAGAAGAAGAAGATCATGGCGACGTACAGGATGATGTAGCTCAACGATTGTCCGCTTTGGAAGGCACTCGCCAAAGAGGCGAAGAACTGAGCCAAGGTCGGATTGCTAAACCAGGTCTGCATGACCCCGAACAGAAGTCCCGGAAGCATCAGCAGGCTGCTGGCGAAGATGATCGGCATCACACCGGCTTGATTGATTCGCAGTGGCAGGAACTGTTTGGTTCCGCCATACACGCGGCGTCCGCGAACGTGCTTCGCACTCTGCGTTTGGATGCGTCTTTGCCCGAGGGTGATAAAGACCACACCAAAGACAACCGCCACAAACAGTGCCGCCAGCACGATCAGTTTATCGGGACCGATTTCCCCAGAGGAACCACTCAACTGTGTTGTCATGTTGTTCTGGAGTTCTAGCATCGCCTTAGGCATCTGAGCCAAAATGCTCGCCATGATCAGCAGGCTGATACCGTTGCCGATACCGTATTCATCGATCTGTTCCCCGAGCCACATCAAAAAGACGGTGCCACAGGTCATGATTGCGATGGCGGTCAGCTGCCAACCGAAGTGCAGTGTTGAGGTGCCCGGATAGCAGAACTGGGAGGCCACCATATCTGGATTGCTCATCACCACGTAGTGGAGATAGACATAGCTTTGAATAATGCACAGAACAACGGTCAAATACCGTGTGTACTCGGTGATTTTCCGCATCCCGGTTTGCCCCTCTTTGCGGAGCTGTTCGATCGGTTTCCACACGCTGCCGAGCAGCTGGAACACGATCGAGGCCGAGATATAGGGCATAATGCCCAGCCCGAAGATGGTGACTTCGCGCAGGTCGGTCGCGGCAAACACGGAGAATCGTTCCAGGAACGAATCTAGTTGGTTACCGGCTCCCGAGCCAACGTTGACCATTGGCAGGCGGATTTGATAGCCGATGCGATAGACGCCGAGCAGCGCGAGGGTCAAAAGGATCTTCTGACGCAGCTCGGGAATCGTAAAGATCACCCTTAGTTTTTCTAACATCGACACCACTCCTCAGCGAGCGACAGATTCCATCCGTCCGGTTTACTTCTTGTTCTGGGCCAAATCGGCCACTCGTTGCTTGGGAGTACGCTTGGGAGCTAGGACAGTTACGCTACCACCGGCAGCAGTAATCTTTTCCTTAGCCGACGCACTGAAGCGATGGGCAGACACCTTCAAGGCTTTGTCGACTTCACCGTCGGCCAGAATCTTGATTTCGTCGTGGACCTTTTTAACGATCCCCTTAGCTTTCAGCGTTTCAGGAGTGATCTCCTCACCCGCTTCATACAGGGCCGACAAATCTCCTACGTTAACCGCAATGACGGTAAGTGCGTAGCGATTGAAGAAGCCTCGCTTGGGCAAGCGTCGCACCATCGGCAAGTCTTCGCCGACTTTACCTGGGTGGCGCGAGGATCCAGCTCGAGACTTCTGACCGTCTTGACCACGACCGGAGGTTTTACCTTGTCCAGTACCATTACCACGACCCAAACGTCGGGTTTTGCGATGCTTGGTAATTCCTGAATTGACTTCGCTTAATCTCATGACAGTGTCACTCCCCGCAGTCGCTCGATATCTTCGCGAGTTCGCAGCTGCTCTAGAGCGTTAAAGGTAGCTTTGACTAATACAGATGGATTGTTAGAGCTGAAGCTCTTGGTCAGGATATCTTTGATCCCAGCGGCTTCGCACACGGCTCGCACGGCGGGACCAGCGATGATACCAGTACCGGGGTTAGCTGGTAGCAGGATGACCTTCGCGGCGCCGAAGCGACCGATTACGGAGTGAGGGATTGAGCCACCCACGATGGGGACATCTACCACTTCGCGGTTGGCTTGCTTTTGAGCCTTCTGAACGCTGGGAGGCACTTCGTTGGCCTTGCCGTATCCATAGCCGACTCGGCCCTTGCCGTCACCGACCACCACGAGCGCGGCGAAGCTAAATCGACGTCCACCTTTGACCACCGCGGCACAGCGCTTGATCTTAAGGACACGCTCGATGGAGCCATCTCCGGATTGTTCGTTCACTTTAGCCACGAATTAGGCACTCCCGATATTTTACAGCTCGACCAAATGTCTTTGAATGAATAATTACGCAATTGGTGACGGCTTGTTGGTCACCGATCTCAAATCTTTAGAATTCGAGACCCGCTTCTCGCGCTGCTTCGGCGAAGGCGGCTACGCGACCATGGTAGCGACAGCTACCGCGATCGAGTCGAACGGCCTTGATTCCGGCAGCGGTAGCACGCTGGGCGATGAGTTTACCGACTTTGGTAGCAGCTTCACAGTTGCTGCCGTAGCTCACGCCAGCATCCGCATCCTTGGAGGATGCACTGGCGAGGGTTCGGCCCGATTCGTCGTCGATCAGCTGGCAGTAAAAGTGCTTGAGCGTACGATTAACGCACAAGCGTGGTCGACCAGCATCGCCGCGAACTTTGTTCCGCACTCGGAATTCACGGCGTTCACGCTGGTTGTTGATGATTTTCTTAAGCTTCACGACGCACCCGTCAGTATCGCAATTGAATTGAAATGTCTTGGGACGATTTTTAAGTAGCCGACTTACCTGGCTTGAGCTTGATCTGCTCGCCTTGGTAGCGGATGCCCTTACCCTTGTAAGGCTCTGGTTTGCGGAGCGAGCGAACTTCGGCAGCGAATTGGCCGACTTTCTGCTTGTCGCAACCGCGGACCACGATGTGGGTTTGGTCTGGGCAGGTCACATCGAGTGCATCTGGGATGACCTTCTTCAGCTCATTGGCGTAGCCAACTCGCAGTTGAAGCTGCTTACCCTGGACAGCACAGATGTAGCCCACGCCGACGACTTCGAGTTTCTTCTCGTAGCCGTCTTTGACACCAACAATCATGTTGTTAATGATTGCTCGGGTAAGACCGTGCAGCTCACGAGCGGTACGCTCGTCAGTATCACGACCCACCGTAACTGATTTTCCATCTTCATCAACTGCAACTGTAACCTCGGGGCGATGCTGGAACTCCAGCTTACCCTTGGGACCTTCGACGGCAATCACTCGATCAGCAATGCTGACCTTGACACCATCGACTACAGAAACAGGCTTTTTACCGATACGCGACATGGCTAAGCCACTTCAAATAATGATCTTCTACGAATTATTTCAATTTGGTACAGTGCGGGCGAGCTAAGCGACTGCCTAGCAGACTTCGCAAAGTACTTCGCCGCCGATATTTTGTTGTCGAGCTTCGCGATCGCTCACGAACCCCTGACTGGTGCTGATAATCGAAATTCCCAGCCCGTTGAGAACGGGACGTAAGTCACGGCTCTTGCTAAATACGCGCCGCCCGGGTCTGCTCACTCGTCGGATCGTTTGGATGACTCGCTCACCGTTGGGGCCGTATTTCAACTCAATTCTGAGTTGTTTCACAGGCTCCGCATCGATTACAGCGTAGTCCCAAATGTATCCTTCACGCTTCAGCACTTCGGCCACGCCTACCTTCACTTTCGATGATGGCATGTCAACGTGTTGGCGTTCAACTCGTACCGCATTGCGGATTTGAGTGAGCATGTCAGCGATAGGATCAGTCATCATCGCGGTATCATTTCCTTTTCAACTTATGGGCCAGGTTGATGGCTGCCATTTTTAGGGTGAACGACCAGCGTGCGTCACCCCATGAAAGTACCTATTTGGGGAGAACTACCAGCTTGCCTTGCGAACGCCGGGGATAACCCCTTGGTCCGCTAGCTTACGGAAACAAATTCGGCAAATCCCAAACTTGCGATATACAGCACGTGGTCGACCGCACAACTTACAGCGGTTTTCACGACGGACTGCAAACTTAGGGGGGCGGTTTGCTTTCGCTATTTTACTTTTGCTTGCCACGGGAGAGTTGTCCGTGTTAATCCAATTGGTGAAACTAAAAACTCGACGCTAGTTGAAGCAGCTTAGCTGCCTGCGGGCGTTTGGGCAGCTCGGAATGGCATTCCGAACTTTTCCAACAACAGCAGACCATGCTCATTCGACTTGGCGCTCGTCACAATAGTGATGTTCATGCCTTGCGGCTTCGTGTACTTGTCGGGGTTTAATTCCGGGAACACGAGTTGTTCGGTCAGGCTCAAGCTGTAGTTGCCGCTGCCATCAAAGGCTTTACGGCTGACACCGCGAAAGTCACGAACTCGGGGAAGGACGATGCTAATCAGTCGATCCAGGAATTCATACATGCGTTGTCGGCGTAGGGTTACCTTACAGCCGATGGGCATGCCTTCTCGAAGCTTGAATCCAGCGATCGATTTGCGAGCCAACGTTTGTACTGGACGCTGTCCAGCAATGTCGGTCATCGCGTCGAAAGCCAATTCCAAATTTTTCTTATCCGCGACTGCTGATCCAACACCCATATTGATGATGATCTTAGTCACACGTGGAATCGCCATTGGGTTTTCGATGCCCAATTGCTCAGCCAGCTGTTGACGGATTTCGTCTAGATAACGTTCTTGCAACCGTGGGGCCATTGCCGCGGGTTCCTAAATCCAAATTCTCTGAATCGAAATGTCTACGTGGGGTCGTCTGCCAGCGATTACTGCTGAGCGTACCGAGCCTTGGCAGGCGAAATAACACCGAGCGACGCACCACTCTTCTTTGCGAAGCGCTCTTTACTACCATCCTTCAAGTACCGTACTCCGACTCGCGTCCGCTTGCCGGTTTGAGGGCACAGTAGCATCACGTTGCTGGCGTCAATGGGCATCTCTTTACTCAGACGTCCACCCTGCGGATTTTTCCCGCTGCGTTTAACGTGTTTGTAAACCTTATTGACTCCCTCGACGATCACGCGACTGTTCTCGCGGTCCACCTTCAGGACTTTACCAGAAGTGCCTTTGTCAGCACCGCTAATTACTAGCACTTCGTCTTGTTCGCGAAACAACATCTTTATTTCCTCGTGCCCAACCTAAAATGCTAGCAATCAAACTACTTCGTTGGCCAAGCTGACAATCTTCATGAATTTACGTTCGCGTAGCTCACGGGCCACAGCACCGAAGATCCGCGTACCACGTGGGTTGGCATCTTTGTCCACCAGTACGACCGCGTTGCTGTCGAAGCGGATATAGCTTCCGTCCACGCGTCGAGTCGGCTGCTTGCAGCGTACGACTACGGCTCGCACGATCGATTTCTTTTTGACTTCACTACCAGCCTGCACGGCTTTCACCGAGCAGATGATGACGTCGCCGATGCCTGCATAGCGACGCCGGCTTCCGCCGAGCACCTTAATGCACATCACTTCTTTTGCACCGCTGTTGTCTGCTACGGCGAGTCGTGTTTCTTGTTGAATCATGGCTTCACTGGAACCAAATTGTTACGTCAAGTAATTTGAAGGGGTCGCGAGGCGGACTGTTTATTCAGCCGCAGCTTGACCTTCTTCACCGGACAGTTTTTCGATAGTCTCAGACTGTTCATCCGAGTGTGCTCGGCGGGCTGCACGCAGGGCCGCCAAGTCGACTTCTTTGCTCTTTTCGATGACTCGCACCAAGTTCCATCGCTTGAGACGACTCAGTGGACGACACTCTTGGATCTCGACAGTATCACCGACAGCGGAATCGTTGTTTTCGTCATGTACGTGACACACTGTCCGACGCTTGATGTACTTGCCATACTTGGCATGTTTCACCGTGCGATCGATTTCCACGCGTCGTGTTTTGGATGCCTTGTCGCTCGTGACGACCCCAACTAGAACTGTCGCTGACATATTCGCTCTACTAGTCTATTTCAAAAGTAAGTTCAGGAGGCCGAGCTGGCGGAGGCACGTTCTGTTTGGAGCGTACGCACACGGGCAATCAACCTTCGATTTCGACGGACCTCGGAAGGAGCGTCGAGTTTCTCTGTCTGCGCCTGGATACGTAGGCGAAACAACTGAGTTGCTGCGTCCTTAGCAGTTAGGTCCAACTGCTCGTCACTCATTTCTCGCAATTCACTGATCTTCATCGTATTATCACTTTGGTGTTATGCAGGTCGTCGTTGTACAAGACGAACTGGGACGGGCATCTTCGATGCGAGTCGTGCGAAGCAAATCTTCGCTTGTTGCTCAGTCACACCCGCCAGTTCATACAGAACTGTGCCTGGTTTGATCACGGCAACCCATGCTTCCGGTTCACCCTTACCTTTACCCATCCGAGTTTCCAATGGTTTGGAAGACACCGGTTTGTCTGGGAAGATTCGGATAAACAACCTACCTTCGCCGCGCACGTATTGTTGTGCAGCGATACGTCCAGCTTCGATTGTTCGAGCCTTTATCCAGCCGCCCTGCGTTGCTTGCAGGCCAAAATCGCCAAAGACAACTTTGTTGCCGCGGGTCGCATTACCTTTTATACGACCTCTTTGGCTTTTTCGATGCTTGACCCGCTTGGGCATCAGCGCCATCGGTAGAGTCTCCCGCGTAAGAACCTTGATTTACCCAGACTTGAATACCGAGGTTACCTTGAGGTGTCTGAGCCTCAGTGAAACCATAGTCGATCTTTGCTTGCAAGGTGCTCAAAGGGAGCGATCCGGCACTTGCCTTTTCGCGTCGAGCCATTTCGGCTCCACCCAAGCGACCTGCTAGCTGGACTTTGATGCCCTTGGCACCGGCGTCCATAGTTGTTTCTAATGCGCGTTTCATTGTGCGACGGAAGTTAGCTCGCTTCATCAATTGTTGAGCAATGTCTTCTGCTACCAATTGCGCCATAATACCTGGCGTGGCGATCTCTTCGATCTTCAAATTCACGCGGCGGCCGATGAGCGACTGCAATTCTTCTTGCAGCTTTTCGACATCCGCCCCCTTCTTGCCGATGATCAGGCCAGGCCGTGCTACGAAGAGCATGACCCGAACTTCATCTCGTGTCCGTTCAATCTCGATCCGATCAATGCCTGCGCTGCGGTACTGAGTTCGGTATCGGTTGTCGGGATGATTCTTGATGAAATGTCGAACCTTATGGTCTTCCACCAAAAGCTCGGCAAATTCCTTTTTCGACGCATACCAGCGGCTTGCCCAGCCACGGACGACACCGGTTCGGAAGCCTACAGGATTGACCTTTTGACCCATACCAAAAACTCGCTTGATCGGTTAACGCTACCTCAGGCAGCAAACTTGTGCTTACAGTTCTTCCAGTGTTTCCAGCTCGACAGTAATGTGAGCTGTTCGCTTTAAAATTCCAAAGGCCATCCCGCGTGCTCGGGGACGGATCCGCTTGAATGTCGGGCCGCCATCCACATGGGCTAGGGTAATGACCAGTCGCTCGGGAGCAACCGACCGACCACTGTTCTGGTCGGAGTCCTGTGCGTTGCCAACAGCACTTCGCAATACCTTCTCCAGCATCCGTGCACCGCGATGGGGCTGATACTTGAGCAGGTCGAGTGCTTCATCGGCAAACTTACCGCGTACCAAATCTGCCAGTGGACGGACTTTCCGAGCACTGATTCGAGCGTATTTGTGAGTGGCTTTGAACGCCATGGCTCCAACCCTAATTTCTATGTCGGTTCGATGATTCTTTGCGATGCCAAGTAACGAGTTGCACTCGTACTACTTCTTGCCCTTGCCGGAGTGGCCGCGGAAGGTTCGCGTTGGTGCGAACTCGCCGAGCTTGTGTCCAACCATGTCTTCGTTGACGGTTACCTTCATGTGCTGGCGACCGTTGTGAACCATGAACGTGATGCCCACGAATTCTGGAACGATAGTGCAGCGTCGGGCCCAAGTCGTAATTGGCTCGTGGGAGCCAGATTCCTGGACCTTGACTACTTTACCGTAGAGCCTTGGATCTACAAATGGTCCCTTTTTGGTCGATCGTCCCATAGCTTCGCTTCAACTCAAAAAACGCTAATGACTGATAAATGATACCGCGGCTTACTTCAGTTTCAGCTGGCCGTAACGTCGCGACTTGCGACGGCGGATGATGGACGAGTTCGACGGCTTGCGTCGAGCTCTGGTCGATCCACCCTTGGTAGGTTTGCCCTGAGGCGTAACTGGGTGGCGTCCACCCTTTGTTCTTCCTTCACCACCACCGTGCGGGTGGTCAACTGGATTCATGGCAGTACCGCGAACGTGAGGTCGACGCCCCATCCATCGCGATCGACCCGCTTTGCCGAGTACAACTGCACTGTGATCTGGGTTGCTACTGCGACCGATGGTAGCTCGGCAGTTGCCCGGAACCCGGCGGATTTCACCGCTAGGCAACATCAACTGAGCCCAGTCTGCTTCTCGTGCCATCAATGTCGCCAGAGTCCCTGCACTTCGGCAGAGGACGCCACCGCGACCTGGTTGCAATTCGATGCAGTAAATTTCTGTACCGGCTGGAATGTTCTTGAGTGGCAGGCAGTTACCGATCTTGGGCGGCGCGTCTGGTCCATTCAGGAGTGTTTCCCCAGCCTTGAGACCGTCAGGGGCAACTACATATCGTTTCTCACCGTCGGCGTAGACCAGCAACGCAATCCGACTCGATCGATTAGGGTCGTATTGGATGGAATCAACCTTGGCAGGGATTCCGTCCTTGTTCCGCTTGAAATCGATGACCCGGTATTGTTGCTTGTGTCCACCACCACGGTGGCGAACGGTAATCTTACCTTGGTTGTTTCGGCCACCATGCTTTTGCTTGGGGCGAAGCAGCGACTTTTCGGGCTTGGCGCCAGGGGTCAGTTCCTTAAAGTCACTGACCGACGCGTTCCGTCTGCCTGCTGAAGTTGGCTTGTATTTGCGAATTCCCATCTCTGTCTGCCTGTAACGTTTCGTCGTACTGCTTGAAGTCCTGTAGACTCAATGAACTGGAGCTCGTTTTCGACTTCTTAGAAGAAGTCGATGCGGTGCTCGGCGTTGAGTTTTACAATCGCTTTCTTCCAGCCGCTGGTAGTTCCAGCACGATGGCGGTAGCGACGGGTTTTTCCGATGCGGTTCTGCGTCATGACTTTATCAACGACGACGTTGAACAAGGTTTCGACAGCGGTTCGAACATCAATCTTCGTCGCTTGGGGGTGAATCTCAAACGCGTAGTGATTGTTGCGGGCTGCACGGTGGACACCCTTCTCGGTTACCAGTGGGCGAATGATCACCTGGTGGGGTTCGAGTTGGATTCCCTTTTTCTTTGCTTTGTCGCTCATCGAATCAATGCCTTTTGCGGCTTCGTATCTGCAAGTGAGTGTGGGGTGTGGTGCGGGCACCAACAGGACATGCCTGGGTTAGGCGGCTGAGGTGTCGGCGGCTTGGCTCTTGATCAGCTCGAGTGCCTCTTTGGTGATCAGCAATCGCTTGGGGCGAATGACGGCCAGGGCGTTCAAGTCGATAACTCGCGTTACTTCCACACCGGGGATATTGCGGGCACTCTTGTAGACTTCGCTCTTGTAGTCGCTTGTGGCGACTAGCGTGGTCTGGCCTTCTAGCCCTAGAGCCTTGAGGACCTCAGCGAGTTCCTTGGTCTTGGGAGCAGCCATTTCCAGCTGGTCAATGACGACCACTTCACTGTCAGCGATCTTAGAGGCGATCGCCATCTTGGTTGCTGCCCGGATAGCCTTCTTAGGAAGCCGGTAGTAGTAGGTGCGTGGTTTGATTTGCATGGCGTGGCCACCGCCACGACGCTGGGGAGCTCGTCGCGAGCCAACACGTGCGTTGCCGGTACCCTTTTGACGGTAGAGCTTGCGAGTCGAGCCCGAAACCTCACCGCGACCCTTGGTTTTCTTCGTTCCCTGACGCTTGTTCGCCAAGTACATCACAACTGCATCGTGCAGGAGTTGCTTGTTGATTTTGGGGGCAATGGCAGCAGGATCGATATCGATCTTGCCGACTTCTGCACCATTTCGATCGTAAACAGGTAAGGTAACCATCTATCTGTACTCTAATATATCTCTAACGAGCCGGGGACGCTGAACCGATGACTAACCAACCTTGTTGGTTGCACGAACGATAACAAATCCACCGTTAGGGCCGGGGACAGCGCCGCGCACTAGAAGTAAGTTGTTTTCCGCATCAACCTTGGCAACCTTCAGGTTGCGAACGGTGGTGCGGGTGCCGCCGTAGCGACCGGCCATCTTCTGGCCCTTGAATACGCGACCTGGGTAGGTCGCCATGCTGGTACCACCGGCATGACGGTGGCACTTCTTAACACCGTGAGTGGCTCGCTGGCCACTGAAGTTGTGTCGCTTCATTACACCGGAAAAACCACGGCCCTTGGAGGTGCCTGTGACGTCGACGGCTTGAATTTCATCGAAGATCGCAGCGGTAATGACACTGCCAATTTCCGCTGCGGCATGATTGCGGAACTCGCGAATAAATCGCTTGGGCTCACAATTTGGCTTGGCGGAAGCTTCCACACCTGCTGCGGAGAGTGCCTTGGATCGCTTGCTGCTGATGGCAGCGACTTGGCCGCGTTCTGAGCGGCTAGCGAGGCGGCGGGGCTTGTCGAGATAGCCGAGCTGTACGGCTTCATACCCATCACGTTCAACGGTCTTGACCTGCAGGACATGACATGGGCCTACTTCCAAGACCGTTACGGGAATAGCCGTTCCGTCTTCATGGAAAATCTGCGTTGTACCGACCTTGCGGCCGAGGATACCCTTCGTCATCTCTGTATTTCCCGTCAAACGCTTGCAAATTAGGACCGAGGATTCCTCGTGTTACCTAATTAGCATCCGTGTCATATTACTGGACTCGAAAAACTAATTAAACGATACTGCGAGCCGAAACGAAGCACGCAGGGAGCGGACTGGTGGCAGCTAGCCTCGGAGTGTTGGCTACCGAGCTGTTGCCTTGATCTTGATGTCAACACCAGCTGGCAGGCTAAGCTTGTTCAGAGCTTCGATCGTCTTGGCGGTTGCCTGCCGGATGTCGATCAGTCGCTTGTGAGTTCGTATTTCATATTGCTGGCGAGCTTTTTTGTCAATGTGTGGGCCAGACAATACTGTGTACCGCTCGATGCGTGTTGGCAAAGGGATCGGGCCATGCACCTCCGAGTGGGTGCGTTTGGCGGTGTCGACGATCTCTTGAGCGCTTTGATCAAGCACTGAATGATCGTATGCTTCCATTCGGATTCGAATGACTTCGTGCGAACCTGCCGACACAGTAGACCCTCTCAACACCACAAAAAACGATTATTACTACATTACTCGGGCATCTCAGCGAGTGTGAGCTGATTTGCGTCCAAGTGAAGGAGGAGAGTTTATGAGCGACCTACTCGGTCGTCAACGGCAAAATGTAGAATGCTTGGGTGAAATTGCCCGCCGCGTCGCGACGCGAGCTGGGGACAAGCAGTTTTGCGTGAATTTGTTGGGCAAGATGCCAATGAGGTCATAGGATATCAGCGGTCGATGGGTGTGGGTTACTTGTAGAATGTCAGAATTCGACCCGCGACGCCCGGCTGATGCAGTGGTTTTGCCAATAAATTGCAGGGAGCGCAATGCTAGCAACGTCCAATTGGCAGGACCCCTATCCCTTCTCTAGACGCCCTGGTCGCCTGAGATCTCTGCGGGGATGAGATCTCTGCGGAGACGCACAGTGCCCCGTTCTCAGTGGCCCGCGTTACTCCTCGGGCAGGCGGCCGATTGATGGGGGGAAAATTGACGATTCCCACTGAGGTGTTGTTGAGGTGGGGGGCTGGTGGCCGAAAAACACCAGGGCGATTATGCCGAATCGTGAATGGAAGCTAGATTAGATACGTTGACAAAATACTTGCCGTACGACAGTTTGCACTCTTCGCTATGGTGCACGCTTTGAACCCTATTTGAGAATTCCAGATGTCGCTTTTGATTGAGAGAGGAAGCCAGCCGTCCCAGCCCGAGAGTTGGGTGGAGTGGGCTGGTGTTATTGGACCGGTCCCTTCGTTGCCCAAGCCTGCGCGAGGTGCGTGGTCTGAAGATGGCGATGAGGAGGAGGGTGAAGAGGAGTCGTCTGAGGAAGATGGCGCTGATGGTGAAGAAGCTGACCCGAAGTCGCTGCCGCTCGACGATGAGGAGGAGGATGATGATCCCTTTGAGGATTTCGATGATGAAGACTTCGATGATGAGTTCGATGATGATTTCGAGGAGGAGTTAGAGGACGACTACGAGATCGAACCCGATGACAGTGATATGTTTCCAAACGCCGCTGGAAGCGGTGACGACGATGTTTTCGAGGAAGAGGACGAGTAGTTCGCTGTGGATGGTTGACTGTGGGGATCCGATCGGTGTTCCGCGCTCCGGGCGCGACGGAAAGCTGGGACGCTGAGGAAGAGTCGGTTTCGAGTTAGATTTCGGTCTGGTTAATAAGTGGATAGGTGCGATTGATATGAAGCGGGCAGAACACGATGTGGTTGTAATCGGCGGTGGCCCTGGGGGATACGTGGCTGCGATACGCGCTGCGCAGCTAGGATTCAACACCGCATGTATTGACGAGAACGAGGTCTTTGGTGGCACTTGTCTGCGAGTTGGTTGCATACCCAGCAAGGCGTTGTTGGAGTCGAGTCATTTATACCATGTGACTCAGTCGCAACTGGGGCAACACGGTGTACAGGTAGGTTCCGTTGGACTAGACCTTTCGGCCATGCTGGCCCGCAAGGATAAGGTCGTTTCGCAGTTGACCGGTGGAGTGACGATGTTGCTGAAACGCAACAAGATCACCGCCTATCACGGGCGCGGCAAGCTTTCCTCCGTAGATACCGTAGCGGTCGAAACAGCGGAGGGCCCGCTGGAGATTCGCGCTAAGCATATCGTGCTCGCGACGGGAAGTCGGCCAGCGACGATGCGCGGCGTGGAGTACGACGGGGATCGCATAGGGGATAGCACGACCGCTCTCAATTATCCGGAAGTCCCGAAGCGATTGGTTGTTATTGGCGGCGGCTACATTGGCCTGGAGCTGGGAAGCGTCTGGAACCGCCTGGGAAGTCAGGTCACTGTGTTGGAAGCCATGGACCGTGTGTTGCCTGGTCTCGACCATGAGATCGGCCAGCTGGCTCATCGCGAGTTTCAGAAGCAGGGGATCGAATTTCGCACCGGAAGTTGGGTAGAAGGGGCCACGTTTGACGGCAAGAAATGTACGGTGCAGTGCAAGGGGAGCGAGCCGATCGAATGCGATCGCGTGCTGCTGTCGACCGGCCGAGTGCCCTGCTCCGATGACCTGGGGTTGGATGGGGTGGGAATCGAAACCGACCGCCGCGGGTTTGTGCCGGTTGATGAAAATTTTCAAACTGCCGTGCAGGGGGTGTATGCTGTCGGCGACTTGCTAGGGGGCGCCATGCTGGCTCATAAGGCGAGCGAAGAGGGGATTGTTTGCGTTGAGCGGATTGCGGGCATGAAGAGCCACGTCAACTATGGCGCGATACCTGCCGTCGTCTACACCCATCCCGAAATCGCCTCAGTGGGACAGACCGAGGAGCAGCTCAAGGATGCGGGGATCGAGTATATCAAGGGGATTTGTCCCTATGGTGCCAGCGGGCGAGCACTCGCATTGGGCGAGCCCAGCGGCCGAGTTAAGGTCTTGGCGGATGCCAAGACGGATCGGGTTTTGGGGGTGCATATCATTGGCGCCCACGCGGGAGATTTGATCGCAGAGGCGACCGCCGCGATCGAGTTTGGGGCGAGCAGCGAAGATATCGCTCGCTGTTGCCACGCGCATCCCACCCTATCCGAGTTGCTGCATGAGGCAGCCATGGCCGTCTCGAAGCGGGCGATCCATACCGCTTGATTGTGCCTTGCAGTAGGTGATCAACGCGTTGCTGTTTTGCTCTCCTCACTTGGCGTGGCGGCTGTGCTGTGCTGCGTGGTGAGGGGCGTGGTTCTCCGCAGTTCATCGATCCAGCTGACTAGCGATAGCGAGCTGGCAGCCATTTGCTGAAGAGCCAGATCGGTGGCTTGTGGGGTGCTGGAGGCTGGCATTTCTGCGAGGGCCTCCCCTGCCCCCTCTCCCTCGGGTCGTTTGTTGAGAAGGTCGATGATGAGCAATGCATCGATGGGGGAGATGAAGCCGTCTCCGTTCGTGTCGACTAGGGCGTTGGCGTTCTTCGGTTGCCCCGGTGCGGTGGGAAGTTGGCGACTTTGCTGCACATTCAAATCGTTGATTACCAGCAGTGCGTCGAGGGGGCTGAGGATGCCATCTTGATTGGTGTCTGTGGGAGTCTGCCTGTTGTGCCAGGGGAATGCAGCTGAGAAATCGACGACAAAGATCGATATGGTTGCCGGTGGCGATTCAAGGCCGGTTGAATCGGTGACCGTGTACTGAGTTCGGTGGACCCCTGCAAAGCCAGCTGGGGTCGTGTACTGCAGTTGGTTGTTCACGATTTTAAAAGCGGCGGGGGCGTTGCCCACAAGCTTTGCAATGAGCTTCGTCGGATCGCCATCGGGGTCTAAGTCGTTGGCGGTGAGCTTGAGGTTGGCCGTTCGCTGTGCATTATTGGCCTGTCCTTCGTCGTTGGTTGCCGTGGGCGGAAGAGCCACCGGAGCGCTGGGGTCGTAGATGAAGTTTTGCCATACATTCTCCTCTCCGATGGTGATTTTGGGCAGCACGATCGGAGACTTCAGACGACCACCCGAAGCGATGGCGCGGTACGTTCCCGCCGGGAGTGCAAGCTGAAAGCCTCCCGCGGGTTGAGAGGTGGTCGTGAACTGCCCAGCAGCTCCATCGAAGGCGATTTGAATCGCGGAAATACCTTCGCCTGCCTCGTACCAGCGGCTTGCATTGGCATCTTCAAATACCGCCCCAACCACCATGGCAGGAGGTTTTTCGATGTTGAGGAGCACCTCGGTGCTGACCAAGGGGCCGAACGTCGCGCTGCCACTGTAGGGAGTAAGGGCCAGGCCGATTTGATCGAAGTCTGGGTTGTTGAGTGCCGTGCGGTGGCCGCGTCCAGCTTGCATGCCGCTGGGGCCGGTTCCCCAGTCAATCACATAGGCAGAGTGGATGAAATTCGGGGAAAGCCCATACGCAAATACGTTTTCTGAGTTGATCTTCTCTCCGTTGGCAAACCGCAAGTCGACTCCGGCGGCCAGCAGCGCGTTTCTGCGAGTGGCGGTATCGGAGTGGAATTGAGACGGTGGCTTGGTCGAGAGCATCGCGGTGTTGTGCGACTTGGCGAAGTTGCTGGCCGCTTCGTTCCAGCTCAGCGGAGGAGCTGGTGTTAGCTGCCCGAGCTCCGCCCGAAGAACTGCTGCGTCGACTTTAAAGGCATCCAGGCTCGCTTGCACACTCGCGTCTCGAGCTTGGATCGGGGAGGCCCGCGAGATAAGTCGTGCATACTCACCCTGTGGATCGCTGCGAAAGCGATTGGTGAGCTGGAGGAGTTCCTGCTCCAAGCCGGTGAGGGCGAGCAGGCGACGTGTTTCGAGTGCCTCGAGCCCCAGCGTTCGCAACTTGTGCATGAATTCCTCCCTGAAATGGTCTTCGCCGTGGAAGCAGGGCGAGATGTAGGACGCGCAATTGGCCGTAAGCTTGGAGATCGAATTTGGCGACCGGGGGCTTGTTCAGTCTCTGCTCGCGCGATGCCTTCGCTCTGGTGGTATGTTGTTTACCCTCCTGAGTGACTGATTTCAATAGGGCAGTCCATCGCTTCGAGTGCCGCAACGAGTTCGTGGATGGCCCACTGACGATCGTCCGAAGCGAGAAGGTAGGTGGGCTGCGGGCCGCGCTCCGCAGCGGAAGTTTGCTCAGGGAGGGGCGTGGAGGTGACGGCTAGCCCCAGTCCCATGGCTAGGGGGCGGTGGAAATCTTCCCAGGCAACTCCCTCGACCCGCATGGGGTCCGCTAGAAAAACGGTCAGTTTAGGCGTGGCAATCAGGGGGCGTGCGGAGGACGAGTGGGCTGCCGATTCGACGAGCCCCACCCAGCGGCGGTCCGCCGTTGGCGGCTGAGTGCCGAGGAATGGGCTGTCGGCGGCGTGCTGGGCCGGGAGCGGCGAGATGGATGAGCAGGGGAGCCAATTGGCGTGGGCCAGTCGAGCAGCTTCCTGGAGCAGCGTGGCGGCCTGCTGCTGGGGGCTCGCAACTAGCACAAGGCTGCCTGGGCCGGTTTGCAGATTCTGCGCTAGTTGGCCGATGGAGAGGCGGGAGACCGGATCGATCCAGCTGGCTGCCACTTCTTGAGCTGGCACTAGGATAAAGCGGCGCATGCACATGCGGGGGTGGGGGATTTTTAGCTGGGGAGTCCAGATCCGGGAATCTTCGTGCAGCAAGATGTCGATATCGATCTGGCGAGCTTCCCAGCGGTGTAGCCGGACACGCCCCAATTCCTCTTCGATCTTGCGGACGATGTGCCAGGCTTCCCAGGGATCCTTGGGGCTGCGAAGTGCAATCACCGCATTGATAAATGGGGGTTGGCCGGTGGGGCCGCCGACCGGAGGCGTGCGGTAGTGAGAGCTGACGCAGAACTCATCTGTCGAGCAGCCGAATTCCTCGCGCAATCGCTCCGCGGCCCGGCGGATCGCATCGCTGGGGTTTCCAAGGTTGGCACCTAAGCTGAGTAGGCAGCGCGGCATGCTAGGAGAATTACCTCACAGGGCTAGGGCTCAAACCAGTTGGACGGTGGCAGCTGTTCGAGCTGCGGCAGTTGAATGCGTGTCCAGTGGTGAAGCTGGAATCGCCAGGCTCGGTCTGCTCGAGTGTGGTGTCGGATCGCTGCTGGTTCCAGCTGCGGTAGATCTTCATCTGCCGGGGAGCCCGAGAGGTTGAGGGGGGCATCATCGCGCGATGTGCAATTTGTGGCCGCGGCAGCCGGGGACGTCCGCAGGAGTGCACCACTAGGCGGCTGGCAGTTCCTTGCGCGACTACCGATCCTCGCACCGGCTACTGGGGCTTCAGGCTATGGACGTGCCAGTAGGCCGTGCGAGAGGAGTCGTCTGCACTGCGTGGGCGTGCGCTCCGGTACATGATGATCACTAGAGGCTCTGCGTCGGTATCGCCCGCCTTGTTGACTTCAACCGTGATGTAGTAACCATTGTGATCGCCCGTGATTTCGATTCCCCGCATGTAGCGCCACTGTCCGGGTTGGCCCTCGGCTAAGATGCGTTGGGTAGCTTTGCTGTTGAGGAACTCTTTGGTTTTGTCGCCCGCTTCCATGGTCAGCGTGTCGTGATAGGCTTTGAGATCGGTTCCGGTTATCTGGCGTTCGCCAGCGGATTTCATCAATTCCAAGGCTTCGTATTCACGGTGTTCCGCGATCAGGTCGACGAACTCGATCGCACGTTGTCCCGCCTGCTCGTAGAGGTATTGTCGCTCCTGGGTGGTGGCTACCATGGACCATGTTCCCGAGGCAATTCCCATCGCCATGCCAGCTTGTGCGAGTCCCCGTCCGCGTAGGTAGGGCGTGTAGGAGAGTAGGATTGCGGTGATGCCGCCGAGCCCGGCAGCTAGGATCGAGAGCATCACCAATTTGCTCGACAGGGGGGCCAGCAAGCTTATGATTCCCAAGGCGAGTGCAACTATGGCCAGCTTGCTGGTCGGCAAGCGTTCGGCGGCTTGCGTTTCTTCTGTTTCCTGAAAAGCAGGTTGGAGAAGTGAGTCAGCTGTGTTCATCCGAGATCTTGGGGAGTGGGGAATAGGGGAGTGATGGGGCTACTTCGATTTCTTGGGCGGTGACAGGACGCGTTGCAGTTCCTGCAAGCTGGTGAGCCCGGTCGCAACAGCCAAGACACCCTCTTCTTGCATCGTTAAGAAGCCGCCTTGGCGCGCGGTTCTCGACACGTTGGCTGGGGTCGGGTCTTGCAATACAGCCTGTCGAATTTCGTCGGTAATTTGCAGTAGTTCAAAAATGGCAGCGCGTCCGTAATAACCTCGGCCGTTGCATTTTGCGCAAATCTCGATCTCGATCGGCTTGCCGTTCGCGTCAACCCGCTGCTCCGGTGGGGGAGGTATGTAGGGTTGATAGAGCGTGTGGACTCGTCCGGCAGGAATTCCCAATTTTTGCAGCAATTGTGGCGAGGGTTGGAAGGGTTGTCGGCACTCGGTGCACAGACGCCGCACCAGTTTTTGATTGAGGACGCCGCAGGTGATTTTCAGCAACTCCTTGAAGGATTCCTTGTTGCTTGCAAGGAGTTTGAGCAGTCCTTCGACCGCGGAGCTGGCGGCAATTCGCGTGATCACGTAGCGGTGCTCTGCTATCACTTCGTTGCAGAGGAGCTTGGTGACTTCGGGGCTGAACAGCTCGGGGAGGATGAGCGCGTCGGGTTGCTTCAGTAGCAAGCTCTTGAGTACGGTCATGGGGGTTTCACCCGCTGCCGAATCAAACGTGTGCTTGGTGATATTGATGAGCTCGGGATCGTTGAGTTTGACATCCTCAACGGCATGAAAGTCGCGAACGAAGCGGTCTGCGGACTCAAGTCCTACCCGCCAGGTGGTGGGCAGTGCATGGCCTGGTGCACCGCTGAAAAGGAAGAGGGCATCGTCCGAATTGAGCAGGTTTTTAAGCTGCTGTTGCATCTTTTCACGCATCCCTAAATCGGACAGCGTGACCAGCACTGGTTTTTTGGGATCGATACGAATCAGCGCGCGTTCCCCCGAGGGGACGCCTTGGGTCATGACATCCAGGATCCAATCGTTCCCCTTGTACTTGATCGCTAGCGTGCCTTGCTGCCGCGATCGACGATCTTGTCCGTTGAGCCCTACGAGGCGTTTGATGACGATTAGGGCGCCATCACCTTCGGGCCGTTCCAGGGGAGGCATGCTCTCCCACAGGCCGTCGATGCGAAATCGCACCGCGGCGCCTTGCTGAGAAAAATCGAGCAGGATTTGATCGGCACGGGCGTCAATGGCCTGGGCGAGCAGGACCACGGCCACCGGGTATTGTTCGATTCCTCGAGCAGCGATTAGGATGCCTTGCGCGGCCTGCTTGTCGGCGGCCTGAGGCTTAAACTCGATCGCCGGCATTTCGAGTGCTTGCTGGGCTGCGCCCTCTTTTTTCTTGCGTCGGAACATGCGTTAGATAATACCTGGTTGGCTGACTTGAATACCCTTAAGTGCCATCTTGAGGGCATCTTTATTGGGAGCAACGGCGAAAGCGGTGGGGCGGTCGATCAGTTCTTTGTCGATCAGATTTTTGAGACTCATCGTAAAGTCCTGCATGCCCTCACCTTCTCCAATGCGGATCGCATCGGGGAGTTTGGAGTCTTGGCCTTCGAGGATGAGTTTTTGAACCATGGGGGTGAAGGTCATGATTTCGCACGTCGGCACTCGGCCCACCCCTGGCTTGATCGATTTCAGCAGCTTCTGGGCGACGATGCCTTTCATATTGAAAGCGATGGCCGAGCGGATGGCGCCGTGCATTTCTTCGGGGAACAAGTCAAGAATACGGCCGATGGTGGTGGGAGCGCTGGATGCGTGAATCGTGCCGAAGACTAAGTGACCTGTTTCCGCGGCATGAATGGCGGTCATAAACGTTTCTTCGTCCCGCAATTCTCCCACCAGGATGATGTCGGGGTCTTCCCGCACGGCGTGCTTCATGCCGATTTCAAAGTCTTTGACATCCTGGCCAATCTCTCGCTGGTTGATTAGGCACTTGTCCTCGGTGTAGACGAATTCAATGGGGTCTTCGAGAGTCAGAATGTGCTTGCTGTAAATCGAGTTGATGTAGTTCAGCATACTGCCGATCGTCGTACTTTTGCCTGACCCGGTAACTCCGGCAAGCAGTACCATCCCTTGATCGTAGTGGCACAGAGTCTCGATCGAAGGTGGAAGGTAGAGTCCTTGGAACGGGGGGATGTAGTTATTGACGCGTCGAGCGACCAGGCCGATTTTTCCCAACTGCTTAAGCATGTTGACTCGAAATCGCCAGCTCACGCCATCCACATTCACGACATAGGCAAAGTCAGCGCCTCCCTCTTGTTCGAAGATGCCGCGGGCGCGCTCGTCCATCATGGGAACCAGCAGCCGGACCATCTCCTCGTTTTCGATCGGCGGGCGGTTGAGGGGTTTGAGCGTACCGCTTACACGGACGATGGGGGGACGTCCCACCTTCATGTGCAAGTCACTTCCCTCAAGCTTGACCAGCGCGCGAAAGATCTTGTCGACCTCCAGGTCTTTGCGTTCCTTGAGGAGGTTGCCGACGATGCTATCAAGTTGTGCATCGGAGCCATTATCGTCAGACGCTGACATCTCTGATCCCTGAGCTTGCGGAAAGAGTCTTGAGTGCTAGACCAGTGTTTACAACCGTACGGCAATGCCACGTTCAGCCATCACGCGCTTGGTCTGCTCTATAGTATACTGTCCAAAGTGAAAAATGCTGGCTGCTAAGGCTGCATCTGCCAATCCAAACTGAATTGCATCTGCCAGGTGCTCTGGGCTGCCGGCTCCTCCACTGGCCACGACGGGGATTCCGACCGCACGGCTGACGGCCGCAGTGATCTCGACGTCGTAGCCATCGCAGGTACCGTCGCAATCCATGCTGGTCAGGACGATTTCGCCGGCTCCCAATGCCTCGACGCGGCGGGCCCATTCTACCGCTTGGAGACCCGTTGGGGTCCGTCCACCGTGGATGTGCACCTCCCAGAATTCTTCGCCGTTGCGTTGGACTCGTTTGGGGTCGATGTTCACGACGATGCACTGGCTGCCAAAGCGATCGGCTGCTCGCGCCACAAACTCGGGGTCTTGGCAGGCGGTCGTGTTGATCGAGACCTTGTCGCATCCGGCTTGCAGCAAGGCACGGATATCGTCGAGTTCTCGGATGCCACCCCCAACGGTTAGGGGCATAAAGACCTGCTCGGCGGTGCGACGCACTACATCGAGCATGATTCCGCGCTGTTCATGACTGGCCGTAATGTCGAGAAATACCAATTCGTCGGCTCCCTCGCGTTCGTATCGAGCAGCCACTTCCACGGGATCTCCCGCGTCGCGCAAGTTCAGAAAATTGGTCCCCTTCACCACCCGGCCTTGATTAACATCCAAGCAGGGAATGACCCGTTTCGCTAACATTCCATCCCTTTAATTTTCGCATTTGACGAGTTGGTCGAGCGTTGGCCGTTTGTTGCAACCAGCCCCTCTAGAATACACCTTCAAAGCGGTCCTGCGCAGCGGTAGCGGCGCAGAAAGTGACAGAATCGCATCGCGAGGCACTAGCCAATCGGCAGAGGTGCCTCTCCCCAAGTCGTCCGGGCAGCCGCCGCCAAGGGGCTAGTCCGGCGAGATGTGTTTTCCAACAGGTAGCAGATTCTAAGCGCGCTCGCAGAGCTCCCCGAGGTACCAGGTTCGGTGGGCTTGAGAGCGTTCCCCGCGTTACCGCGACGGTAACACGGCCCATCATCCTGCAGCGGCGGCCACTCTTCCTGGCTCACTGGCTTGTTGGAGGAGTGGTCGTTTCCAGCCCAATCCAAAATCGCATTCCGAATCAACTGCAGCCGCAACTATTCCAGCCTTGCTTACGCGGCGACTTGCAATAACAACCAACCGCTATGTGGCGGGTTGCTATTTCGGTCAGCCGTCTCGCAGGGAATTGCAGTGAGCGATAGGCCGTTGCTAGGAGAACCTGGAGCGGCTCCTGCGGTCCGATCGTGTCGTCATTCCCACCTGGAGCGGGAATGACGAGAGGGCATCAGGAGCGGTTTAGAAACCGAAGGGATTGTCATCGTCTGAGGCCGGGGCCGGCGCTGGATCGGTTCCGAACGGATTGGGCTCGGCTGCTGGAGCCTCAATAGCTGGAGTTTCCGTTGTGGCAGGTCCAAAAGGGCTATCGCCAGCGTCTGCGGGAACGTCACCAAAGGGGTTGTCCGCTGGCGCTGGGGCAGCTGGCTCGCTGGACGCAGGCTCATCTCCAAACGGATTGGAGGTGTCTGCAGCCGGAGCGGCCGGTGCATCCAAGGCGGATGGCTCGCTTGGAGCAGGGGCGTCGGTGGTCGGCAATTCGACAGCCTCTTCCGAACGCATGCCATCACCGGAGAATGGGTCGCTGCTGGCCGCCTCTGCTGGATCAACGGGAGCTACCTCTGTCGGTTGTGGGATCGTCTTGCGACGAATCTCGGCTTGGTGAGCCTGCTCCAGTTGGAAAGCAACGCGCGCCTCGCGACGGTATTGCTCAATGCTGGCTCGTTGACGCCCCTGGACACGTGCCAGGGCCTGGCCGACATTCACGACGCGTTTGCCCTCGGCTTCCATGCGAGCGGCAACTTGGAAGTCTGCCTCGCCGCTGCCATGGGCGAGCATTTCGCGGGCAAGACCCCGGAAGTAGAGAGCCCGAGGATCTTGGGATCCCGAGTCGACTACCTGCGAGAGCATTTGGTCTGCACCTTGGTAATCGCCACAGTTGTAGCGATGAACGCCTTCACCGTATAATTCCGTCATAGCGCCGTCCTGAGCAAGCAAAAAGCTTGAACTTGAAAGAGCCACTAACGCTACAAAGCTAAAAAGCTGCGTGAATCGGGACATGTGCCCGTTCTCCTTATTCCAAATAAATCAGACAAGTCTCGATGGATTTCGAGCGACCTGAGGCCTTGCGACAACCGTTTACGATGGTAGTTGGCGGGGGCGGGGGAAGCAACTATTCTGAATTCCAGAATGGTCGATAACTTGATTTATAGCAGAATTGGCCTGGCCGCCGGGGAAAAGTGCCCCGCTAAATGCCCGGACAGGCACTTCGCAACCGCTAGGAGTAAGGGGACGCAGGCGGCTGAAATGTCGGATGCGCCGGGGCGTAGCCGCCTGTAGGGCACGGCCCGCAAGCCGTTAGATGGGCTGGCACCAGCCGTGTAAGACTCCGGTCGAGTCGCCCACAAACCTCCACCGCAGCGTTCCTGCGAATCTGCGTGTCCAGGGCTATGTGTTGCCCTGGCTTGGGGTTGCTGGGGGCTCTGTCGTCGGGCATGCGGGGGACGCACTGGCCGGTCAGAGGGTTTAGAAGGTGTTGGAGGTGACGACGATTTCGATGCGTCGGTTTTCGGCTCGACCCGCCGGTTGGTTGTTGTCGGCAATGGGGCGGTTAGGACCCTGCGCCGCGACAGAAACTTGTTGGACTGGTACGCCATTGCGACGGACGAGTTGGTCCATGACTACTTGCGCCTGGGCTCCAGACAATTCGTAGGCCGAGGAGAATCCACCAAAGGATTGCGCGTTATCCGTATGCCCCTCAATTACCACGCGCTGCCGACTGAAGCGTTGGAGCAAGGCGGTCGCAATTTGGTCGAGCGTGTTGGAGCTGGCGGGGGTTAATTGTGCGGAGCCGGGCGCAAACATTTGATCTGAGGAGATGCGAATCCGCAGGACATCTCCGTCAGGAATGATCGAAGCGCCTGAGATTTGCAGGCCAGCCGTCGCGTTGGGAAGTGAGCTGTTGGCGGTAAGCCTCGCTCCACCACGCATATTCATCGAATCCTGCAGACCACGAGCTTGCTGCGCAATTTGCTGGCTGGATGCGAGCAGCTGCTTGTTTTGATTTACCGAATCTTGCAGCTGCTGAGCCAGTAAATCGGCTCTTTCCCGAAAGGCTTGCGACTGTTGCTGGGCCTGCGCGAGTTGCGTGGTGAGCTGGCGATTATTGTCGTCCAACTGCTGAACTCGGCGCTGTAGTTCTGCTAGCTGCGGTGCCGTTTGAGGTGGTGCGTAGGTAAGCGGGGGCGAACCATAGGGTGCGGCCGTTGCTGCCCCAGGCTGAGGGTACATGGTATTGGGGGGCCAGCCCCCTGGTGCATAGGGATTGCGATTGCATCCGCTCAGCATTCCAAACACGACCACCACCAACAAAAGATTGCGGAACAATCCCTGGGAGAGCTTGTGAATTGCAGTTTGGAAGGGATGTTCAGCCATCGGACGCTTGAAGCCAAAACCATGCAAGAGCAAAAGAATGGTGTTTAGGGCGCGACATTAACGGGAATGCCACCATGGCGGCAAGGTCAATCTCCAATTCTACGTTTCGCCATGGAGCAATTTGCACTTCACGGTTTTCCCGCACGTGCTGTCAAGCTAGCATTGGCAGCCACCCGAGTAGCCGACTGGCGGCTCCGTGCGCCGATTGAGCGACTGTCGCGGTACTCATCCTCAGCCTCATCCTCAGCCTCAGCCATCCACGGCGTTCGTGATTGATGCTTGGGCGCGATTCAGGCGCGGAAGATACCAATCCCGCCATAAGAAGCAGTTGCCGAGCGATGGATTCACTGACTTCTCAAGCTGGCCGCCGCGATCGCGCCGCGTCTACAGAGACTCTGGAGATGGGCTGCCGTGTGCTGCAGTATGAGTCTGACTCCAAGTGAAAGCCTTCGCCTACCGCCGATAGTCGGGCTGTGGAGTGCGCGCTAGATTTGCGCGCTGATACATCGGAAGGTAGCGATAGTAGACTTCTAGGCATAAGCAGCTCATGGCTGTCGAATAGACGCGGCCGCCGTAGCCTCCCCACATCGAATCTGGATTCCAGCTTCCGGGCTGCAGGTCGTAGGCTGGAAGTTGCGTCTCGAGCAGGCGACTCTTCAAGGCTTGATTCCAGGTGCGCCAGTTCTCATCCTGCAATTGAAACAGAGCCAGAGTGGCGTAGTACCAGAAGTAGACGTTGTCCTGCCCAACGCCCGGACGCTGGCTGAGGATGAGACGTGTGGCTTCCTGCTGAGCAGGCAGCGAGGTTGGGTAGTCAAGCAGGAGTCGGCAGGCGAGTGCTTCGGCCGTCATCGTCTCACTCGGTCGGCCCTCACCAGGTCGGTATCTGGCAAGTCCTCCGGCATTGCCGGCGGCGCACGAGTCGAGGAAGCTGCGCATGCGTTGTTGCACGAGTGGCGGAATGCCGGCCCCCGAACGCTCGACACTTTTCAGGGCCATCGCTTGCCAGCCAAATTGGCTCAGATCGCCAGGGTCCCCCGGGCGGTAACGCCAGCCGCCGCCGCGTGGGTCTTGGGCCTTGATGGAATACTGTGCAGCCTTCATCAATGCCTCTCGCAAGGCGTTGTCGTGAGTCATGACATAGGCTTCGGCCAAGGCCAGGGTCGCGATGCTGTGGCAGTACATCCTCGCATTGAGGATCCCGCGATCGCTTCCTACTTGGTCGGGGCCCGACAAATCACCGGAGGGCATCTGTGCATGCAGGAGGTATTGGAGTCCCTGGAGGACGTTGGTTTGATACTCTCCCTGGCGGTGAGTGTGGCCGGCAGACAGGAAGGCTAGTAATGCAAGGCCGCTGACCCCTGTGTCTGCTTTTTCACCGGTTCCGTATCGCCGTTCGCCCAATGCAAAGGTTTCGGTGCCAGCTCCAAACGCCTTCGCGTTCCATGCTCCGTTGGGGGATTGAGCGCCAGCCAACCATCTCAGCCCCGCATCGACGGCCGCCTCACTATCGGCGTCACTGCCGAAAGGGGCCGAAAGTTGCAGTCGATTGGTGGCTTGGCGGAGCGCATACTCCTGCGGTAGATTGGGATTGGACGGCAGCTGAAGGTCGGGCGGCAATACCGGAGAATGTGAGTTGACAATCGGCTGCATTTGAACTGGGGTGCTGAGAGATGGCTCGCCTGAAGTGGAGACCTGCGAACTGTCCGTTAGCTCTCGCTCCAAAGACTCCGTAGGTGGCGATGCTAGCTCGGGGGGAAGAACGGGCGAGGGGACTTGGTCGGTGTTCTGGACCAAGCTAGGTGCCTGTGCTTGCGCTTCCGTAGGTTGTTCTTCGGAGGCGGGGGCGCCATCGCGCAGAATGTCAGCTAATTCCTCGGGGGGAGGAAGCGTCGGGAGAGGCGTCGGGTCCATGACTGGCAGGAGAGGCGGTGGCGCCAAGTCTGCCAAGCTTTCCAACGCGGTGAGTTCGGCTGGTTGCGGCAGATCCGCCAGATTCGCGGGTGCCTCCCACGGCAGGGGGGATTCTGAGGCGACGGCCGCAGGCGTTTCCTCGGCAGCCAACCGCGCCACCTCTGATGCGGTACTGGTCGAGGGATCGAATTCTTCAAACGAGACAGCCAAACTCTGCTGGCTGCCGCGAGGATCGCCTTGAGGCAGAACGGTCCGATTTCCCAACGCGTACATGAGCAACCAGACATGCGCAAGTACGCTTAACACGACGCATTTGGCCAGGGGCTTGGAATGCCCCCAACGCGTTCTTGAGAGGACCAGCAAGGAGATGGCCAGCATCGCAAAGCCGATGCCAAACACGATGGCCAGCGTACGCCCCGAAGTTGCATAGCACCATAGACGCCACAAGGCATCGTCAATTTGGTAGAACCAGCTCATCGATACTCTGCTTGTGAACGCACGGCAATCGATAGGTCGGCGACGCCCGCACGATTCACTGCTCCATAAACCGCGGCCACGAATTGATGCTCGGCTTTGCCATCAGCCCTCACTACGACCCGTAGGTCTGGATACCGAGCCCGCATTGCTTCGAGTTTTCGAGTCAGCTCCTGGGGTGTGATGTTTTGACCGTCAAGCAGCACGGCTCCCTCGGCAGTGACCACCACTTCGCGACGATCGGGCGGAGCAATCATGGTTTTCAGTTGCCCGGCACCGGGTAGTTTGAGGCCGATTTGCTGCTCGGATTGGCTGAACTGCGTCCCCACCATGAAGAAGATGATCAGGAGGAAGACCACGTCGATCATTGGAGTGAGATTGACTGCCGGCAGTTCGTCCGAGCGGCTGGTTTTTAAAGGCATTGGCAACCGCTCCTATGCGGAATGTTTAAGACCATGGACTGCTAGGCGGCGCGTCGTGAACGACCGCGTCCACGACCGCTAGTTTCTTGGAGAGCCTCGGCACTGATAAGTTCTGCCACACTCTGTGCATGGGAATCCATCTCTAAAATGAGTTGGTCGGTTCGCCCGACGAAGTAGGCGTAGGCCGCATAGGCTGGAATGGCGACGCACAGGCCGGCTGCAGTGGTCAGTAGGGCGGCGCCAATGCCCCCAGCCAGCAGTTCGGGGCGTCCCATGGCATCGGCCTTGGCGATCGTGTTGAAGGCGTCGATCATCCCCAGAACCGTACCGAGTAATCCGAGCAGTGGAGTCAGGTTGCTGATCGAATTGAAGAGTCGCAGGTATTTCTTTAATTGACTGGTGACGCGCTCGCCGGCATCCAGGATGGCTTGCTCGACTTCAACCACTGGACGCCCCCACTTTTTGAGCGCCGAGGTGAAGAGCTCTGCCATCGGACTGCCGTTCTCCTCGCACAACGCAATGGCTTCATCGCGGTCCAATTGCTGTTGTTCGAGTTGTTCAATCACCCCGCGTACGAAAGGTTTCGGGATTACACGTCCGCGCCGCAAAAAGGTTGCTCGTTCGAAGACAAAGACGAGCAGAACGAAAGAGCTGAAAATAATCGGTAACATCAAAATCCCGCCCTCACGGATGATGCCGATGATGTTCCCCATTTGAATGGCACTCTCGCTGGGCTGCTCCGACGCTGCGGGTTGTAGACTGCTGGGGTCGCCTGGCAGGGGAGTCGTCGTTGGGCTCACGGTATTATTGCTGTTGCCCACGTTGAACTGGGGAGCCGCGGCAATTCTCGCGGAAGGCTGTTGTTGAGCCGCCATGGAGCTAGCGGTTGGGGACCCAAATCCCTGGGAATTGTAGTTTACCGGCGGCGGGGCGTAGCCCTGGGCGAACGCGGAATGCATCGACCCGAGCATGTACATCAGGACCAAGAAGCATGGGAGACCAATCCCCCAGCAGCTGCCAATGGGATAGGACACCATGTTCTGCGGTGAGTTCCTACGAGCCATGGCGGAGCGAACTGAAGCAAAGATGCCAGTAAGCAAGGGAGTCATCCCAGTGATACAGAAGGTCGGTTGATATCGGCTCATCGCAGGTTGCAGTCGGGTGTGCGGGGGCGAAGGGATTGTGTGGTTTGGGAGTTGTAAATGTGGTGAGAGGACAAGGTGAATCCGAGTGTCCAATTCAAAGTCACCGGATGGAGTGTCGTTCGAATTCATCTCACAGGGGCTCCCAGTGCTTCGCTCAGTGTCGCAATGCGACCTAGAGCTTCTTGTGCATTCTGCGGAGAAATTTGCGACTCGACAGCTTTGCGGTAGTTGTCAAGCGCTGCCTGTGGTTGGCCAAGCGATTCCTGACATTTAGCCATTTGGAGTCTCGCTCGTACTTGCCAATCAGGGAAGTCCACGCGCTCCGCGGCGCGTTGATAGTAGGTGATGGCCGTTGCGTAGTCATGTTGCATGAAACGAATCTCCCCCAACAGCCATTCGGCCTTGGGCAACGCCTCGTGGCCCTCCGCGTGAGG
Organism: Aureliella helgolandensis; assembly: GCF_007752135.1. GTDB lineage: Bacteria > Planctomycetota > Planctomycetia > Pirellulales > Pirellulaceae > Aureliella > Aureliella helgolandensis. The sequence goes on from NZ_CP036298.1 coordinate 1,235,947, forward strand.
CGACTGGAGCACGGTGTGAAGCACGGCCGATGCCGATTCAAAATCGACTACCGCAATGGCGCATCGTGCCTGCAGCAGCGCGTATTCGTTGCGCTGAGGGAATTCTGGGTAGTCGTCCATTGCTTGCAGAAGCACCTGGGATGCAGCGTGATACCGTTTGTGGCGACAGAGATGCTCCGCCGAACGCAGGGCTAGCGTAGGCGCCCAGGCGGGGACTCGCTCCTGGGCATCGATAAACCGTTCGAGCCAGGCCAATTGTTCTTCCAGCAAGGAAGTGTTGTGGCCGCGTTGGGCTGCCTCCAATATCAGAAATCGCACTGCTACCTGACGTTCACTCGGTAAGTCCGCAAGTTGGAATTGCTGCAACCGATCGAGGGCCCCATCTGCATCATTTTGAGCGAGGCAGTTCTGCACTTGCAGGAGCGGTAAGCGATAGGCCAAATCGTCCTTAAGCTTAAGCTGACGTGGCTCCGTCGACTCTTCGCATGCTCTCTGCAGCCAGTCCTCGGCAGCTTGGTAATTGCGCAGTTTTTCCTGTGTCCGAGCCAGTGTTACGGCTACCTCGAGTCGCAATTTGCTCCGCAGCGTTTCGGCCGTTTCAGCAGGGTCTGGTGTGAGGCGAGTGTGCAGTCGCGCCAGCGGCTCCAGGACCACTTGCGTCTGGGGAAGCTCCACCAGACCACGGGCAAAAACATCTAGGAATTGAGACCGGGTACTAGGAGCAAGGCGGTCAAGCGTGGTGGACGACTCCACGCGAGGTGCCCAGTTTGCCAGCAACTCGAGTGCGACTCGTGGTTGCTGCCGCAGCAGATGCAGCTCTGCTAGATGGACCACCGCCACTTCGCTTAATGGTGACTTGGGGAAGCTCGTAATGAGGGTATCGAGAGCTACGAAAGCTCCATCGACATCATCGGCAGTCAAGGCCGCAGAGGCTTGCCGGTAAAGCTCACAGACGGGAGCCTGAGTCGCATCCGGTGCGGTGTTGGGTAAGACAATGCCCGCGAAGAGCAGAGCGCAATAGATCGCAACCACCGATCGGCCTCCCTGCTTACGGTGAAATGGATTGAATTGACGAGCGCGGTATCCTACCGCTATATGAACTATCGACTTTTAGCGGGCTGGCTTCTGAGAAACAAGATAAACTGCGGGTTACACGGGTTTAAGGTGGAAGTCGCGAGAGAACGGCCCCCCCAGGATGAGCGGAGCCGAGCGTGTTTCTTAAGCGACTTAGCCCCAAAGGGTGGTGCGGGTCGTCTTTGGCGGGGGCCTGCAGTGTTGGCATTCGAGTATTGGGCGTTTGCATACAGGCGTTTTGCATACAGGCGTTTGCATACTGGTCGTTTGAGTGCTGGTCGAGGAAACTTTCACACGGCGCAGCACTCCGCAGCCCAGTTGCTAGCTTGGAGCGGTGAGCCCGCAAGCTTCCTCGGCCCGTGCTAGGACGGCTGCAGCCTGAACTCGCGCCCGCTTAGCACCTTCTCGAAGAATATCGGCGACTGTGTCGGGACGCTGTTCAAGCTCGCGTCGCTTCTCACGTGCAGGCGCGAAGAATTTTTCGGCAGCGTCAGCTAGGGCTTTTTTGACTTGTCCATAGCCAAATCCGCCGCGTCGATAGAGATCCGCCATTTCCTGCAATTCTTCAGGGGACGCCATTAGTTTCAACAGCTGATACAAATGATCGGTTTCGGGATCCTTGGCGTCCTCCATCGGACGACTATCGGTTTGGATCCGCATGATCTTCTTGCGTGCTGCTTTCTCCTCTTCAAAGAGACTGATGATATTGTCATAGCTCTTCGACATCTTCTCGCCATCGGTGCCCGGTACCTTAGCGGAATCGGCCATCAAACGCGCTTCTGGCAGGACGAATACCTCGCTAAACTTGTGATTGAAACTTTTCGCAAGATCCCGGCACACCTCAATGTGCTGCACCTGATCCTGCCCGACGGGGACCCAATTCGCGTCGTACGCCAAAATGTCGGCCGCCATGAGGACTGGGTAGGTGAACAGACCTGCGTCTGCTGCAATGCCACGCTCCTTCTTCTCTTTGAACGAAACGCATCGTTCCAGCAAGCCCATGGGAGTGCTGGTCATTAGGATCCAGGTTAATTGGGAGACCTCAGGGACATCCGATTGCACGTAGAGCGTTGCCTTGTTCGGATCGAGTCCGAGCGCCAGCAGGTCCAGCGCAGCATCATGCGTCAGGCTACGCAGAAGTGCTGCGTCCCGAATGGTGGTTAACGCATGCAGGTTAGCAATGAAGTAGTAGCTGTCATGCTCGTTTTGCAAGTCAATGTACTGGCGAATGGCACCGAAGTAGTTGCCCCAGTGGAATCGACCGGTTGGCTGGATGCCCGATAAAACTCTCATGTCGCGCTATTGCTTATAGGAAATTGGTGAATACGGATTACGAAGGAATTATGCGGCGGGTGGCTACTGGGGAGTCGGCCGCGTTGCCAGCTTGAGGAGGTTCAATCGCTTAGGGGTTGACCAGAGTGCCAACCGCCTCACGAACATTCTTGGCATGAATCTCTTGCAATGCGAGGGGCACTGCATCCACCAGGCGTTCACTCACGGTTGGGTCGTAGTAGTTGGCGGTTCCAATCTGCACGCAACTGGCGCCGGCGGCGAAGAACTCCATCACGTCGTCAATCGTGGCGATGCCTCCAATGCCTACAATGGGAATGTCAACCGAACTGGCTACTTGGTAAACACAACGCAAGGCGACCGGTTTAATGGCTGGACCGCTGAGGCCTCCTAAGACATTGCCTAGCATCGGTTTGGCTTTACGCCAATCGATCGCCATTCCCAAGAGGGTATTGATGCAGCTGACCGCGTCGGCACCGCCGTCACGGGCGGCTTGCGCAATCGTCGCAATACTGGTCACATTGGGCGTCAGCTTGGCCAGCAGTGGTAAATTGCATACCGAGCGAACCCCCTCGATGACTTGACGGCAGAGCGTCGGGTCGGTGCCAAAATCAACACCGCCACTTACATTGGGGCAGGAAATGTTGAGCTCTAAGGCGGTAGCGCCTCCGGCTTGTTCAATCCTCTGTGCCAGCTCTTGAAACTCCGCCATGCTCTTGCCAGCGATGCTGACGATGATCGCGGTATCCAGCGTTCTGAGGTAGTTGAGGTGACCGTCAATGAAGGCATCAATTCCATCGTTGTCGAGTCCAATGGAATTCAACAAGCCGGCGGTTGTTTCTACGGTTCGCCAGGGAGCATTTCCAGGTCGAGGCTGTAGCGTGATCGTCTTAGGCAGAATGCCTCCCAGGCGGTCAAGTCGGACGAGTTTCTCCATTTCTCGGGCGTATCCGAATGTGCCCGAGGCGACCAGGATGGGATTGCGAAGTTGGAGTCGCCCTAGTTGGACTGACAAATCGGGAGAAGGGAGAGCTTGAGGCACTGGGAAGCGATCGGTGGAGATGCAGGAAGGGACTGGAAGAGGCACTTCAGGTTACTAAGTATTAAGATTTCGTCCGAATCAGCAACTGGGTAGCTTTGAGGATGGCGGCTGCCACCACTTGTTTGCTGCCAGTAACATGAGCCAGTGTTGTACCGTCCGAGGCCAGGATTTCGACGTCGTTGGTCAGTGAATTGATCGCTGCCGGCCCGTTGGAGACCATCATGTCGCAGCATTTACGCTGCATTTTCACGATAGCCCGAAAACGCCGGTCCTCGGTTTCCAACGCAAAACCAACCACCCACTGATGTTTTTTCTTGGTGGCGGCGGCAGTTGCAACGATATCGGCCGTTTCGATCAGCTCCAATTCTAGGGGCTGGCCATCTTTCGCAAGCTTTTCAGTACTAATGCGATGCGGCATGTAATCGCAAGGTGCTGCGGCGCCGATGAGTCCGTCGCAGGCTGGGAACAACTCCAGCACGGCATTGAGCATTTCGTCCGTGGTGTCGACCGCGATGACCGTCGCGGCTGCCGGATAATCGATGGAGACTGGGCCCGTCACGACTGTAACGTCGTGCCCGGCTTCTAGGGCCGCCTCAGCCAGGGCCTGCCCCATGCGTCCGCTACTGGCGTTCGTCAGGTAACGGACGGGGTCCAAATACTGCCGGGTTGGACCGGAGGTGATTAAGATATTGGCCATGATTCGCCCACTAATTGGCTACGAACCACGCCTTGTGTTCGGAAGCTAGCCCAATAGAGATCTGGTTTTCAATGCATGCATTCAATGGCATGTGGAATGCCTCACATTGTACTCAGGATAGCCAAGGGATGAAGATGGCTACCCTGGACGCGATCAGGGATTGGTTGGGGAGGCCTGTTTCGCGTAAACACCTGCAATCTTGGACTGCGCGTAAAGGGGCTACTTCGAGCCACCGGAAAGGCCCGACAAGACACCCCCTACGGCTCCACCAAGGCCACTTCCGAGGCCACTTCCGAGGCCTGCCGTGCCTCCACTGAGCCCACCGCCCAGACCGCCACCCAGACCGCCGCCCAGTCCGCCACCCAGTCCGCCACCCAGTCCGCCACCCAACCCGCCACCCAACCCGCCACCCAACCCGCCACCCAACCCGCCGCTCAACCCGCCGCTGAGTCCACCACTGAGGCCGGAGGTGACTCCCCCTAGGCCGCCACTGAGTCCGCCTGTCACTCCCGACAATCCTCCCCCTACATTGGAGAGGCCGGAGCCAAGGGGTAAGGTGCTAGACAGTGTTGATCCCAGTTGAGAAACGCCACCTTCAACCTTGCTGATCAATCGCTGTGGCTGCTGCCCACCTGCTCCTACACCGGATAGTCCGATATTGGAAAGGGCGTTTTGGCTCAGGAGTTGTTCGCTTACTTGTCCTGGCGTTGCATGATTCAGGGTGCTCGTTGCCCGTCCCTTCAGACCGGTGCCGTTACCTGCGGTTTGAAGCAGTGCATGCGCCTGTTCAACAACGGTGTGTGACAATAAAGCCGTTTGGACAACTGCATTGCCTGCCGGGCTGTTGATAAGCTGCATCGCGGTTAGCAGGTCATGGGGAGGCCGCTGCGAAGGGTTCTGCTCGCAGAACTGAGCCCAGCCCGCCAGGCGTTGTACAAAGTTTGTTCCTAGGCTTTGGTGGATTTTCTGATACTGCCCCAACAGTGTCCTGCCGGCGGTTTCTGTCAAACACCATTGTTGGAGGCCTAGGCTTTTTCCGGTCGAGCCATAATAGTCTCCGAAGAAGAACTGGTTGCTGTTCTGATCGACAAAGAGGTGCAACAGTATGTTTTGGATTTGCAATGGCTCAAAGGTTTGGAGATGCAGTGGCTGCAGTTGGCTCATCTCTGATTGGGGGAAACGGACCGGGGCAAACAGGATGCCACGCCCTTCGAGCATGTGATCCACGTAGCTTGGAATTTCAATCGTTTTTCCCAAGCTGCGAAAACTGGTTGCAGGGATTAGGATCTCTCTCTTGGAGCTCTGTACTACGCTGCGAACCTGCCCTGTTGGTTTCCAGTAACCTGGCGTTCTTGCAAATTGGTCGCCTACTGCAATCCACTCGGGGGCTTTCCAGCTCATGCCTTCGGGAGCTTTCCGCAGTACACCGGTGATCCAGGTGAAATCATTCTGCGCGTGGTCATAGTCCCAATAGCCAGAGACAAACGTGTGGCCTGCAATCTTGGCTGGAAAATTTTCCAATACTTTGGCAGGCGGGTTAAGTGGTGCGAAGGTGTCTTGCATCGCCTCTGCCGTCATTGGTCTTGCGAAGGCTTCGTGGACTGCTCCACGTAGTTGCGGGGAGACATTGATCGACAACAGACTCGAGGCGTTGGAGTCGACCAGGTTGCCAGAGTTCTGTGAGGAGGCGTTGATATTTGCGATTCGACCGGTGGGTTGATTGTTTCCCGATCCGCTGAGTCCACCGTTCACTGCGACCAGCGGATTGATGTCGGTGTCGCTTCGATTCGCGGAGTCTTGACCGCCAAGGTTGACGTTGGCGATTCGGCCGGTGGGTTGATTGTTTCCCGATCCGCTGAGTCCACCGTTCACCGCGACCAGCGGATTGATGTCGGTGTCGCTTCGATTCGCGGAGTCTTGACCGCCAAGATTGACGTTGGCGATTCGACCGGTGGGTTGATTATTTCCGGACCCGCTGAGTCCACCGTTCACCACGACCAGCGGATTGATGTCGGTGTCGCTTCGATTCGCGGATTCTTGACCGCCAAGATTGACGTTGGCGATTTGGCCGGTGGGTTGATTGTTTCCGGACCCGCTGAGTCCACCGTTCATCGCGATCAGCGGATTGATGTCGGTATCGCTTCGATTCGCGGATTCTTGACCGCCTAGATTGACGTTGGCGACTTGGCCGGTGGGTTGATTGTTTCCGGACCCGCTGAGTCCACCGTTCACCGCGATCAGCGGATTGATGTCGGTGTCACTTCGATTCGCGGAGTCTTGACCGCCAAGATTGACGTTGGCGATTTGACCGGTGGGTTGATTGTTTCCCGATCCGCTGAGTCCACCGTTTACCGCGACCAGCGGATTGATGTCGGTGTCGCTTCGATTCGCGGATTCTTGACCGCCAAGATTGACGTTGGCGATTTGACCGGTGGGTTGATTGTTTCCCGATCCGCTGAGTCCACCGTTCACTGCGACCAGCGGATTGATGTCGGTGTCGCTTCGATTCGCGGAGTCTTGACCGCCAAGATTGACGTTGGCGACTTGGCCGGTGGGTTGATTGTTTCCCGACCCGCTGAGTCCACCGTTCACCGCGATCAGCGGATTGATGTCGGTGTCACTTCGATTCGCGGATTCTTGACCGCCAAGATTGACGTTGGCGATTTGGCCGGTGGGTTGATTGTTTCCCGATCCGCTAAGTCCACCGTTCACCGCGACCAGCGGATTGGTCGATTGAGTATATCGATTGGTCGATGCCTGGAGTCTGGTACCAACGCCTGTGATGTCTTGGACCATTTGGCGAGGCTGAAAGGTATTCGAACTAACGAGAGGAGGAGTTCCTTCCATTGCAGCTTGCGTATACCGGTTGACAATACCGGTTGGCTGCGAAGTGGAGCGGACGCTTAGAGACGCTGAGGTAGAAGGGCTTGTTTCGGTGTTTGTAGAGGGAGGAGGTGTGTTGTTCGAGGTGCCGGCGCTGGCTGCTGAGGGAGATGTACCTTGATCCGAGACAGTGGAAGCTATTGGCGAGGAGCCCGGAGGGGTACTGCTACTACCGTCGTCATTGGAGGGTTGGAGCGTCTGTGTCGTTCCTCCGCTGTTGCGTTGTGCTAAGGGAGCTCCGGTAAAGGAGTTTGCCGTCGCGGGTGGGGCTACCGTTGTTTGCTGCTGCCGTTCGCTGGGGCCATTCGTTGAAGGGGGGCTGCTTGGCGGAATCGATGCAGGCGGATTTGAGCTCACCTCCTCTTCGCTAGGTTGAGCAAACGATGGTTGTGACCTCACGTTTTGTCCTGGCTCCACTCTGTCATCGGAGGTTTCGCTGAGGCTAGCCGACCGTGTGCTGGCGCCTGGGGAGAGATCCGCCGACTGGCCGTCGGTGGTCGTTCCGCTACTGGCCGCTTCGGCGGGTTGGTCTGCCTGATCGGTTGAGATCGAGGGGCGAGACTGTCGGGTGCTTGCGTTGCTGGGAGGATTGGTATTCTCAAGATTGCCTAATGAAGCCGTCTCCCCCTGCGCCGATCTGGACGTTGGGGGAGCACTGGAGCCATTGGTTTGAACGCTGGGGGGGAGAGTTTGGCTACTCTGCGAAGCTGGCTCCTGAGTCCTTGAGCTCTCGGTGGTCGCTCCTCGTGTCGTTCTCGTTTGGGCGGAGTTCTGCAATTGCGACTCGTCGGCCCGCTCAGCGGTTGAAGAGGGCTGAGTTTGTGCCGGTTGAGCGGTCGAGTTGTTCGCGGTCGAACTCTTTCGGTCTGCCGTTGTTTCAACTCTAGTCGTATTGTCGACCGATGCTCCGTTGCCCCCGCTGCTGCCAAGTTCTGGTTCGGAGTTGCCTGCGGTCCCAGAAGGCTGGGGCGTCGCATCGGTGCTACCAAGATCACTACCACTGGAGCCCTTGCTCGTTGCTGCTTGGCTGGCGCTTTTCTCGGTATGCGCCAATTTCTCGCGGACTTGTTTTTCGATGGCATCGGTGGTCCAGCCTTGGACGCGCGTGGTTATTTCCCCCTTGGCATCGATCGCCTCCCAGACTTGGACTTTTCCACCAGCGGGAATTGCCTTCAAGTCGTCAATTTCGCTCAATGGACGGCCATTAATGAGGAGTTCGGCAGTCTCAACCACCTCAAAAGAGCGAACACCGGCGACAGGTTGGAGTGGGGCTCCAACTTGCGTGGCTATCACTTGTTCTAGCAGTACGGTTTCATTGGCGTAGGAAACGAGCCGTCCCTCGTAGAGTGTTTCCCCTGGCGACAGTGGCGGGTCGAGCTGTGGAGGCTGCGCGAGCGCTCCGTGTTCCGCCAGAAAAATGATCCCTACAAGTACGAAGCTACTCCACCATCCAATTCGAATATTCATTGCCCTGCCCCAAGATGAGGGCTGACTGAGCAGACTTGCCCCAGTCTCGCTCCGATAAGTCAACCCAACCGTTACAAGGCTATGTCGCAACTGCCTTGTGAGGGTGTTGGATTTCTGTTTTTGGTGGTTTCAGGGGGGGAGAGGAACCGATTTCAACAGCAGAACTGCTGCATGCCGTAAAACTGATGCAGGCCGCCCCATACAGTTCCCCATTAGTTTTCTCCAGAATTTGCAGTGGGGTATGGTTCGCAATGCGCACCTCTGTATCGATTGTATTGATTGTTCTGTGCGGTGGGGTTACCCAGTCCAGTCTGGCCCAGGTTCAGCAAGCTGAGTTTGGAATTCCAGCGGCAGCTACCTTCCTAGTCGCCGGGACGCCTCTCCCGCCACCTCTGGCAGGTGTGCCACGCAGTGACGGGATTAGTACGGGGGAATCGCAATATGACAATGTCATGCAAGAGTTCGAGCGTGCGGGGATTAGCCGGCCGCTGTTTGAGCCTACGCAACCCTCCACACAGCTGTACCGTTCACTCGATGAACTGACAAACTCGAGGTACGCCGAATCGGATGCTCCGGCCTACATTCCCCTTCCGCCAGGGCAAGTGCCACAACGAGCTGGTCCTCCGCTTTCGCAACTGGAGCAATTGGAGAATCAAGCGGTCCAGGCACTAAAAGCTAAGGACTACCGGAAGGCCGAGCAGCATTTGTTAGAGATGTTGCAGCTAGAATCCAATCACCGCGGTGCGACGATTGCCTTGGCCTCGCTTTACGTTGAACAGAAGCAAGTCCGTGAAGCGGCTTTGTTCCTGGGGCAACGGTTAGTTTATTTTGATGGTGATGCACAGGTCGTCATGTTGTATGGCAAGGTCTTGCTTGAATTGGAAGAACCCCAGCGAGCCATCTTAGCGTTCCAACATGCACTACGCAGGGATTCCGGATTGGCTGATGGCCACCTGATGTTGGGCATCGCCTACCTGCGGAATCAGCAGCCGCTCACGGCTCGGGGCGTACTGCAAAACGGTGCCAATTCTTCGACTGAAATGTTTTGGCAACAGCGGCTGGCGTACGCCACCGCCTGGGCTCAACTGGGGCAACTCAGCGCAGCGGATGGGATTTTCTTAGGGGTACACCAGTCTGCTGCATCGGATGAGATGCGTGAATCGGCTTGGGAGAGCCATCGCGAGCTCCAGCAAGCGTTGACCGATCCGACTCGGCTGTACGGACTTTTTAAAGTGGTTCAGCGCTATGACGACAATACCGGTATCGTACCGACGACGAACATTATTGGTGTTTCCACTTTAAATGTAGAGTCGTTTGGGGCGCTCGAGACGGCCAACGTCAACTACGATTTATGGCGTAGTTATCAATCGACCGTAACGGCAGGCTACAACGGACTCTTCACGCAAAACTATCTCGGCCTTGCTTCGGATTTTAACGTGAGTGACCAATCGGGCTTTCTCTCATTCCGCCGCCGCAGTCTGACTCCCTACACTCATCTGCCCTGCACCCTAGCCTACTTTGTCGATGCTGGTGGCATATTCGCGGGTGGGGTGAACTTCCTGCAACGCTTCGGTAGCAGTACGAGCATCGCAGTTCAAGACAGTGACGACACCTCGATCACTGGGCAGTTTCGCTATTCACGAGTCGACTTCGTCAATCAATTGCCCGGGGTGGATGGTTCATCTGTCGATCCCGATTCCTCGAACTATGAAGCTTCCTTCATTCGGCAGTGGTCTCGCGTTGATGCGGGCCAGGTTTGGCAGTTGGGCTACGGTTACAATCGAAATGTGGCGCAGGGTAGCGATTTCGACTATCGCGGTCATCGGGCGATCGTGGGGGGATCGCAGCAGTTCGAAGACGAGTCGTTTGCATTCCTGAGTTTGCAGTACAATTTCCGCAACTACGACAATCCTCAGACGAGCACTGGAAGCTTTCGGCAGGACCGAGAGTTGCTTGTCAGCGTCAGCTATCTTCGGCCGGCCTTTCAAACGGAAAAGCTCTATTGGGTCGCCGAATACGCATACGACTTAAATGAATCCGATATTGAATCGAGCAGCTACGATCGGGACATCTTTGGTCTAGGCCTGCAGTGGAACTTTGGCGGACTGCCCTGAGGCTCGCGCGGCGGTTGAGCACTAGGGGAGGCGTCACTGCGCAAGGAGAGGCGTTGCGGCGGCGAGAATGGCTTCGGGCTCGGCCAGTCGACCGGCTCCCAGCTTACGGCAGCTCAGCCAGCCGGAGTTAGGGCCGACAAAGTGCACGCCATCACTGGTCAGCTGGGCCACATTGCGGCGGACGGCGGGTTGCTCCCACATGGGGCTGCTCATGGCGGGAGCCATCAACACGGGGCAGGTCCGTGCGAGAAAGAGAGTGGCCAACAGGTCATCGGCCAACCCCAACGCGCAGCTCGCAAGAATGCGGGCCGTTGCAGGCGCCACGATGAACAAATCGGCCGTCTCGGCCAATTCGATATGTGGTCCCAGCGGAAAGCGTGGGTCGTAGGTATCGCTTACCGGAGGGTGTCCACAAAGTGCCGAAAATGTAGCCGGGCCGACAAAGTGAGCTGCACCGGCTGTCAACACGACATCCACGGTGTGCCCACTTTGGACGAGGCGGCTGACCAGCACCGCAGCCTTGTAGGCCGCGATGCCACCACCCACTCCGACGACAATGCGGCGGTTGGTCATAGCTCGAGGCTATCCATGTCCAAGAGGTCCCCTTCGTCATGCAGGTCGGCGACCGCCAATTCGCCAGCAGCGCTGAGGTAGATCTTGTCTTGCAGGATCTCCTGAAGCACCACTTCCATCTTGTTTTCAGAAGGATTGTCGACGAGTGGCCGACTGCCTCGGTTGATCTGCACCAAACGCTTTTGAATCAACGTCGACAACTTGAAGCGTCCACCGACCTTATTGACGATTTCTTCTTCTTTTAGTTCTTCAAGCATCTATTTACTCCGAGGGAGATTGGTTGTGTAAGGTCTGACAGATCTCGGTCACCGATTGTTCAACGCTGTGATTGACAATCTCGTATTTGTACTTGGGCAAAGCGGCTAACTCCTCTGTGGCGACCTCCAGTCGCCGGCAGATGGCGGATTCGTCATCGGTCCCACGTCGACGGAGCCTTTCCGCCAGGGCTTCCATCGATCCAGGATGGATGAAAAAACTGAGCGCTTCAGGGCGTTGCTCCATCACGCTCAAAGCACCTTGAACATCGATCTCCAAGATCATCCATTTTCCACTCGCCAGGGCGGCATCCACTGGTCGGGCTAACGTTCCGTACCAGTCCCCCCGGCCAAACACCTCTTTGCATTCCAGGAATTGTCCAGCTTCACGCATGCGGTGGAATTCCGCATGGGCTACAAAATGGTAGTCACGCCCGTCCGTTTCGCCAACTCGCGGCGAGCGCGTCGTGGCCGAGATGCTCATTTCTAAGGGCAGCTTGCAGCGGCTCAGGAGCTCGCGAACCACGGTGCTTTTTCCAGCTCCCGAAGGCCCTGATACGATAATTAGATGCCCTGCTTTAGCCACTGGGCTACTCCACGTTCTGCACCAATTCGCGCATTTGTTCAATCGTTGTCTTCATGTCGACGACTCGCTGCGCCACATCAGCGTCGTTGGCTTTGGAGCCAATCGTATTGGTCTCTCGAAAAAGTTCTTGAATAAGGAAGTCTAGCTTACGTCCCGGGCTTTCAGCGGCACCCAGCAATTGTTCAAACTGGGAAAAGTGGCTGCGGAGGCGCACAATCTCTTCACGAATATCAGCTTTGTCTGCCATCAACAGCACTTCGCGTACTACATCGCCTTCCGGCAGGTGCCCATCGATTTCCGCCAGAGCGGCCGTTAATTTCGTGGTCAAACGCGTGCGATACTCTGCCACTACTTGAGGGGCTCGCTCTTCGATGAGGTTGACGATCGCACGCAAATTCTCCAGTTGCCGTGAGAGCTCCACGCCCATCGACTCCCCCTCGGCGAGCCGCATGGCATTGAGGGAATCTAGTGCTTGTTGGACCGCTGCCAAGGTGGCCCGGGCCAATTCTTCGGAGGGAGCTTTGCGTTCGCCCTGGCCGCGTGGATCGATCACGGTCCCAGGCAACGCCAGTAGATCTCCCCAGGTGACCGTCTGAGCAATGTTCAAACGTTGGCCGATTTCCTGGCACTGGTTCCAATAGCCCTCGATCACGGAAGCCTGTAAGCGATAGTCGCTCTGCAATGCACCGCCAGTGGCCTGCACATTCAGCTGCAGAGAACCGCGCCGCAACGCACCACGCACTACCGCTTCGATTTGGGGCTCGAGAACTCCCAGCCCATCACTCGTGCGTAGGCTGAGCTTCAAATGGCGGTTGTTGACCGCGCGGACTTCTACGGCAATATCGGTCGAGCCGCATTGGATGCGCCCCTGTCCTTGTCCTGTCATGCTGAGTAGCAAAGTCGTATCGCCGAAAAAAATCAAGAATGCGCGAAAGGAAAGCCCGAAATCGTGCTGGCAGACCGCCAGTCGTCAGCCACTAGGGCTGGGCAGGTGTTTCTGGGGCCGCTTCGCCGTCGGCTGGCTGCGATTCGGAGGTGGTGCTCGCTGCAGGGGCCGCCGTTTCAACTTCGGGAGTTTCCGCTGCAGGTGGTGGCGTACTTCCCGACACTGGAGGAGGCTCAGTTGCACCTCCGGCAGCAGGAGGTGTGCTGCCTAAGTCGGAGCTGTTGATGACTTCGGAATCGTTCAATCCGGTGCTCGGTAGCGCACGATCCTTCAGGAAGTAAACGGCTCCAACGCAGAGCGAAATCCAAACAACGGCTACGCCAATCGTGATGCGTGTGAACAAGTCACCCGCCTTGGTACCAAAAGCGCTTTGGCCCCCTGGGCCACCCAAGGCGCCGGTCAGTCCACCGCCACGACCGCGTTGAACAAGCACTAGCATGACCAAGAAAAGCGAAGATACGAAGATCGTAATACCAAAAAAGTACTGTGCCAGTGCTGCAAGGAGCATGTCCGTTATTCCTAAAGTGAACTTGGGTCGATTGAGCTGTTTGAAGTGGGCTCTGCGCGGTGAAGCGTAGAATTAGGTTGCAGCCTTGACGATGGCGGCAAAGCTCTCTGCCTTTAATGCGGCACCGCCAACCAAAGCACCGTCGATATTGGGTTGGCTGAGCAATTCGGCAGCGTTATCCGGTTTGACACTGCCACCGTATTGAATTCGCAGGGTTTCTCCGACGGAACTTCCGAAGAGTTCGTTCAGGAGAGTGCGAATCTGGGCGTGAACCGCTTCGGCTTGGGCGGGCGAAGCGGTTTTGCCGGTACCAATAGCCCACACCGGCTCATAGGCGATGACCAGCGTGCTGGCTTGTTCGGCGGTTAGACCGGCCAACGAGCCGCGAATTTGGGTGGCGATGACCTGTTCGGTCGTCCCACCTTCGCGTTCTTCGAGGGTTTCGCCCACGCACACGATGGGAATCAGCTGGTGGCTGATGGCAGCTAGGAGCTTGGTATTGACGCAGGCATCGGTTTCGCCGAACAGCTGGCGTCGCTCACTGTGACCGAGAATTACGCAGCGGCAGCCCAGGTCTGTCAGCATGGCTCCGCTGGTTTCACCGGTGAAAGCCCCCTCGGCAGCATGGTGCATGTTCTGGGCCCCAAGCATTAGGTGGCTGCCCCGCAGTGCGGCGCCCACATCATGCAGGTAAACCGCTGGAGGGCAGACGGCCACGTCAACTTGGTCACCAGTCGGCAATAAATCCAGCAAACCATGAACCAAGGCGATACTTGTGTCTCGCGACAGGTTCATCTTCCAATTGCCAGCAATAAAGGGCTTTCTCAAAACATGGCTCCAGGTTGGCGGCGGTCGAGCCGCGGAGTTCCTAAAATGTAGAAAACCTCGTAGTGTACTGACCACACCAAAAAACGTCGAGGCGTTTTGGGGAGGTGGAATGCCAATGTCCGGGTAAAGTTCAACTCCCTAGCCACTGGGGGCTGCCTGTGAGCTGAAATGGGGTGGTTCTACCGGCCTTTGCCGCAAGAATCGGACCTTTAGGAATTAACTTAGCGACCCAAAGAACCTATTTTCTCAGAATTCGTTGACAGTCGAAATCGCCAGCAACTATATTGCTACTTGCGGTGAAAGGCGTTGGAGCGTCGAAATGAGCGTGTCCCGACGTTTTTCGGGGACCGATCGAAACTTCAAGATCTGATCCGGCTGGCAATACCCCGATTCCTAAATCGATGTCCAATGCCAGGCACCACTATTCCATCCACCTTTTCTATACTGCCAAGGCTCTCGACTGCCTCCACCGGTCGCTGGGCGTGCTTGATTTGAGGTAATGTCGCATGACACTGCTGGGAAAAGTTTTCACTGCCATCATCGCCGTTTTGAGCGTCATCTTCTTTGCGCTGGCGGTCGCCGTGAATGCATCGCACCTGAATCAGAAAGAGATTGCAGATGCTGCGAACAAGCGAGCCACCACCGCTCAAAACAAAAATACGCAGTTGGCCGCTCTACTAGATGAAACCAAGTCGCTACTGGCGATTGAGCAGATGGCGCGTCGTTCAGCTTTGGCGGCCTTGCAAACTCAATTGGAGCAAGCCAAGACAGAGCTAGAAATGCAGGCGACTAGCTATGCCGATTTGCTGGCTGCTCACACCGAGTTGGTGCAAACCGAGAAGACAACGCAGCTAGAGCTCAAATCCAAGACCGATGACAACGAGTTGTTGCGAAAGCAGAATGTCGATGAGACACAGAACAAGAATCAACTGTTCGACCGACTTGTCTCCACCAAGGATCAGTACAATCGCTTGCAAGGCAACTATGAAACGCTGCTTGCACGACGCGATCAACTGCTCAACGACTTCACCGCAGCCAAGGAAAACCTGGATATCCTAGGAATCAAACCCGATACGCTGCTCGATGGACCACCAGCGGTCAACGGCCAAGTTCTGGCGGTGGATACCAGCGGAATGGTTGAGGTTTCCCTGGGACGCGACGATGGCATGCGTGAAGGGTTTACCCTCGACGTGCATCGCGGTGGCCAGTACCTGGGCAAGTTGAAGGTGCGAACCGTGCGCGACAACAAGTCGGTCGCAGAAATCCTGACTGGCTACCAACGCGGCTATATTCGCGAAGGGGATCGAGTCGATTCCAAGCTGTACTAAGCCGCAACTGTTGTTCCAGCAACAGTTCACAGTGGACTCCATTCGTTTTGCCAGCATCCTATCGAGCCAGATCATATGAGTACCGGAAACCAACCCAAGCATGTTTACAACGTCTACACGGTGATGTTGATTGCCTCAGCTCTCTTCATGCTGGTGGCCTGTGTGATGATGGGCATGGAGTGGGCGCGAAGCTAAAGCTTGCCCGCCAACCTCATTCGCAAACCACGCTAGGCCGTGGTTGAGCGGGTGGCATAGACCATGCTCAAGCGATCAATTTGGTCCTGCGGTTTGCCCGTGGAGGTCCTAAAGCCGTGGCTCTCCAGCAGGTCCGTGACCGCGGTACCCCCCGCTGGCCCGTCGTGAACTTCGACCACAACTTGCTGGATGATCGGCCAATCCGACTCTCGCAAGCCAGCCAGAATGCTTTGTTCAGCTCCCTCGGTGTCGATCTTCAGCAGATCAATTCTCTCGACTCCGTACTCGTCGATGATGTTCGCCAATGTCTGCAATTGGCATTCAATCAGCTCGCTGCGCTGATAGTAGCGGCGAATCGATTCTGTGATGGGGAACCATATCCAGCCAGGAGTCGAACGCACGGCTCTTTTCAGCACAGCTCGACACTGGCTGATCTCTTCCAGGATGAATTCTCGCGACTCTCGGTGGAATTCGCGCGCATCGCGCGGATGCATGGTTGAGTTGACGCTGGAAAGCGGGAAGTAGGTGAAGCGGGCCACACCCACTTGTGACGAAAGTCCGCAGTTGAAGAGCTGAGTGGTTAGATGGTTGTGATGTTGAGAGTTTTGCTTCAGGAGACCGAATGTATCGGGCAAGGGCTCAAAGCAAAATACTCGGGCATCGCCCAAGCACTCATTCAGCATCAATAGGAAGCAACCAATGTTGGCTCCCACATCGAAGATGCAATCGCCGTTGTTCAATACAATGCCATGCTCGGCGTATAACTTCCGCTGGAAGATCTCGTCGTCCAGCAGTTTGGCGTTGGCGGTCGAATCACAGACAATCTGCTTTCCGTTGGCAAGTCGGTAAGTGCGCGGTGTCGGTGAAGCCATGGTTGTGGGGTTTTAGCGAGAGGAAAGGAAGTTCGTGTAGCTGGAATTGAACGTCGCGCGAGGCTAGGATGGTTCCTTTGAACTATCCAGTGATGAGGAAATCTAGCGTGACAACCGCAACTCCCAAGCATCGTGAGGGGCAGCCAATATGGCTTGAAGCCTTTGCCGTGACAGGCGTGCAACGCCGTCTGTTGAAGTCCATTTTGGTTGGACTATTCTATCTAGTTTGTGCGAGCTATGGTCCCGCAGTCGCTAATGCGCAAGCGGCAGAGAACCGACCCAACGTGATCGTCATTCTGACCGATGATCAAGGTTGGGGAGATTTGAGTTTCCACGGGAACACCAATCTTTCGACACCCAATATCGACCACTTGGCCCAGCAGGGAAGCCGTTTCGATCGCTTCTACGTTTGCCCCGTTTGCTCGCCCACCCGCGCAGAATTTCTTACCGGTCGCTACCATCCACGCGGCGGCGTCCATGATACCTCTAAAGGTGGCGAGCGTTTGGACCTCGACGAACGCACGCTGGCGCAGCATTTTCAAGCAGCTGGCTACCGGACGGCCGCTTTTGGAAAATGGCACAACGGAATGCAGTATCCCTACCACCCTCGTGGTCGTGGGTTCGATGAATTTTACGGCTACTGCTCGGGACACTGGGGCAACTATTTTTCTCCCATGCTGGAGCACAACGGGGAGCTGGTACGTGGCGAAGGTTACATCGTGGATGATTTTACCGATCACGCGATCGACTTCATCGAGCAGTCGGCCGACCAGCCCTTCTTCCTCTATCTCCCCATGCCCACGCCCCATTCGCCCATGCAAGTTCCCGATGCGTTTTGGGAGTCGCACCAGGACCAGACGCTCGAGCGGAAAGGGGCAGAGAAAGACGCCAATGACCTCAATTTTACGCGGGCCGCGTTGGCCATGGTCGAGTGCATTGACTTGAATGTCGGACGGTTGCTGGACAGAGTCGATCAACTGAAAATCGCGGACAATACGATCGTTGTCTTCTTTTGTGACAATGGGCCGAATAATTATCGCTGGAATGGCGGAATGCGTGGACGCAAGGGCTCCACGGATGAAGGCGGTGTCCGATCCCCCATGTTCATTCGCTGGCCCGAAAAAATTCCTGCAGGAAAGGAAATCCGACAGATCGCCGGTGCCATTGACCTGCTCCCTACACTTACCGACCTCGCTGAAGTGCCTGTTCAAGGTGGCCACCCGCTCGATGGCGTCAGCCTGAAAGAGAGCCTTTTGCGGGAAGAGGCAGTGCCAGACGATCGGCTCATCTTTTCCCATTGGAATCGACGCGTTAGCGTGCGGACGCAACAGTATCGGCTTGACCATCAGGGAAGGCTCTACGACATGCACTCCGACCCCGAGCAAACGGTGGATGTCGCGACGGAGCATCCTGAATTGACCGAGCGATTGAAGAATGAAGTCAAGCAATGGTCGGGAGAGCTATTGCCAGGCCTGAAAGATGATACCCGGCCCTTCCCCATCGGGCATCCCGATTTCCCCGTCACGCAATTGCCCGCTCGGGATGGGCAGCCCCATGGCAATGTGATGCGTTCGGCCCGTGCACCCAACTGCTCCTATTTTACGAATTGGAACGCGCCCGAGGATTCGATGACTTGGTCGGTGGATGTGCTGAAGGGTGGGCGTTTCGAAGTCGAGATGTACTATGCCTGTCCCCCGGCCGATGTGGGGGCTGAAATTCAACTCTGCCTGGGCGATGTGTGCATCACCAAGCAAGTAGACGAAGCCAATGATCCACCTGCGACCGGCCTTGAAAATGACCGGGCCGATCGTGGATCGGAATCCTTCGTCAAGGAATTTAAGCCGCTGAATCTGGGAGTCCTGGAAATCCCCGCCGGAACCGGTGAGCTCACACTCTCCGCATCGCACGGTGGAGCCAAGACCAATTTGGAGATGCGGTTGTTCATGTTCCGGCGTGTTGCTGAGTAGGCTGGTCCCGTTTTAGAGTTTGGCGATATGCCAGCCCGTGTCGGTGTCAATCAACAATCCGTAAAGTTTACCGGTCGCAGCGGAGATGACCGGTGAACCGGAGAGCTCCGATGGAATGGCAACACCAGGTGCGATGTCCAGTCCGATTTCTGGATTGACTGCGACGCGCGTACTGTTCAACGCGATGGGTTCGCGGAGTTCTGGATTGACAATCAAGAACACCGCAGCTTGGTCAAAGGCCGTGGACATGTTGGCACGCGACCAGCGAGACACTGCCAAGCTGTCTGGGATTGCGATCTTGTCGGTCCACGCCTTAGCTCCACTATCCAAAGGATCAAAATCAAAACTCTCCCCCGCCAATTCGATTTGCACCTCTTTCTGGGATGCAATGGCCTTGGCAATGAAGCTGGCGGGAATTCTTAGCGTTCCGTCATCGAGTGCAATGGCCCAGCTCTCGATGGTGCGTCGTCGATAGAGTCCTAGAATCGAGTCGCGCCAGCTGGCGACGACCCGGACCGGTTGAGGTCGCTCCAGTCCTAGTTCTTGGGAGTTGTTCCGATTGACGGCGATGCGAGGCTGCCAGTTCAGCCATTCTTCTTGAGGGGCCGCTTCGAGCATGAAACGATGGCCTGTGACTACTTGCGACCCAGGTGACTCGGGCGTCGCAAACGCGATACCCCCCCGTATCCAAGAGGAGAGCGATTCCATGGAAACGGTTACTCCGCTGAGTTTGGCTTCCATCGTAATGCCGCCGATGGCCCACCATTTGGAGTTCTCTCGGACCAGTTCCGCGTATTCGGCCTCGATCGTGACGCTTACCTTGACGGACGCACCGTCGCTAGCCAATTCGACATTGGAGACTCGCCCCACTTCGAGTCCACGATAGGTCACTGGCGCACTGCGCACGAGCCCAAGGCGGCGAGGGGCGTCGAGTTCAATTTCGAGCGACCCGTTTTGGCGTGGGAGTGGTGGCGGCTCGGCCAGCCCCACGAACTCGGTTTGCAGCGAGTCGCCGCTCCCCGAGGGTTGCATCGCAATGTACCGCCCCCCTAAGAGTGTTTCGATACCTCGGATTTCGGTCAAATCGAGCCGCGGACGTTCAATCCAAAATTGAGTACCCGACTGGGCCAGATTGCGCGCCGCTTCGGTCAGACGGACTCCAACCCAGACTGCTTCGCCGCTAGCCGACAATTCTACTTCGGTCACTTCGCCGACCGATATACCTCGATAACGTACCGGGTTACCGACTTCCAAGCCTTCACCGGCCGGGAATTGAATGCGGAGCTCTGCGGTAGGGCTGTCGGTAAAGGAGAGTGGAGTCTCAAGGCCGGTGAACTCCGTCTGTCTGGCATTGCCGCTCGGACCAGGGAGGACCCCGATAAACTTGGCTCCCAAGACCGTTTCCAGCCCGCTGATTTGTCCGAGTTGTAGACGTGGTCGTTGAATCCAAAATTGGCTCCCCGCCACGGCTAAGGACTCATTGCCAGGTGCGATCAGAAGTTTGACTTGGACCCCCTCTAAATGTTCGGTGAGGTCGATGGAGGTCACTGAACCGACGTCGATACCACGGTAGCGCAGCGTGTCGCCCGGTTTCAATCCATGTCCCTCATCGAAGTGCAAGCGGATCGAGAGCCCTTGGGATTGGAAACTCTGGACGGTCAAGCCGATTGCCAGTAGTACGCAGATGCCGGTCAACCACCACAGTCGCGTTTGCAAACGGCTACCGGCAATACTCTGCGGCGAGCGGAGCGAGGCTTGGGGGATGTCGGAGGGGAAGGCTGGCTCTGTCATTTAGCTAGGTTCATTTCTCTTTCGACCGGAGTCGGTTGCATCCCAAATCGCGTGCGGATCAAACAGTATTGAGGCGGTTAAACTCATCACGACGCACAGCACAAAGGCAAAGACGGCTGGCCCCAATTGAAAGGACACAATATCTCCCAGTTTCACCAGGGTGACGAGCAGTGCTAGCAGCAGAACATCCATCATGCTCCAGCGCCCCGTCCATTCTACGAGTCGGTAGGTCCAAGCTTGATGCTGGCGACGCGTCAGGCCCATGTAGCTCAGCTCCAGCAAGGCCAGCAGTTTTACGAGGGGCAGAATGATGGAGAATAGCAGGACCACCAAGCCTACGAAAAGGTTGCCATGCCAGATCAGGTCGATCGTCCCGCCGAGCAGGCTGGCAGTATGGTGATGGCCCAGCTTTTCGATTTCCAAAATGGGCAAAAGGATAGCTGGCAAATAAACAGCGAGCCCACCCAGGGCGGCGGCAAAGCAGCGTGCGGAACTGCGAACACCGCTGCGTCGTCCGGTATCGATCGTCGAGTGGCAGCGGATGCAAGCCGCCTCTTGCTTCGGATCGAGCGGAGGAATGGCGTGCACCAACCCGCAGCAATGACAGGCTCTCAAGCGATCGGAGACTGGCATGGTTTATTGCAGCAATTTCGGTATCGCCGGCCCATCCCCTGAGGGCGGCATCGCAGGGCTCGCGGGTGGAGCGGGAGTGGGGCCTGGTGTGGCTGGGGCGACGCGGGCGGGGGGGGGCGCTGAAGCTGGAGAGCTGCCAGGCATAAAATCACCCAATCCCGCACCCGACAACCAAGCCAGGAAGAGCGTGACCCCAAAATAGAGCATGTAGAGTAGCAGCGACGACGCAATCTCAAGCTCGAAGGCGGCAAGTGCGGCGAACGTGCCCAGCGCGACCATCACCGGCACAAAAATGGCCAGGTCGAAACTCGTGTTCTCAACCATGCCACCAGTGTTGCCATTGATGTAGCTTGGTAGAAAGCCGTAGATGCCCCAAGTGGCGGCAAACACCACTCCGCAGATCCCGCACCGAATGAGCAATTCCTTCCCCGTGTATCCTGCTTTTTCATCGTCCCGCAGGAACCAATAGCCGAGGAAGGCGAGTGGGAAAGCGAGGGTGAGTGCGCCCAGCGGTAGCAAGACTGTTGGCGGCCCACCACTCAATCCAAGCCCCAGGGCTAGCCCCGTGATGACCAGGCTCGAGAGAGCCACGGTCATGATCACCGGCAGGCTGAGCTTAACCTCCTCGCGCCGAATGGGCTTGAAGATGGATCGCCCCTTGGAATCCTTGGGACCCGCCTCATCGGGCGCATGAATGACGACCTCGTCGGCCTTCTCCGGGATCTTCAGCTGCTTTTGACAGTTGGGGCACGGACCGGTCTTCCCCGCAAATTTATCGCTTACACTGAACCGCTTCAGGCAGCCAGGACAAGTAACTGTAATTGCCATAAGATAGTATTGAGTCGAGGAGTATTCGGAATGGCTAAATCTACAACACTGCTTTTATAAAAGAGTTAATCCATGACCGCCACTGGGAGCGCCGCCGCTTCGCTTGAGTCCCCGCCGCTGCACGTGGTGCTCTATCAGCCCGAAATTCCCCAGAATACTGGTAACATTGGCCGCACTTGCGTGGCTCTGGGTGCCAAATTATGGATGGTTCGACCCGTTGGGTTTCGTCTCGATTCCTCCCAGTTGAAACGCTCCGGCATGGACTACTGGAACGATCTCGACTGGGAGTTGGTCGACAATTGGCAGCATCTTCGAGAGCGATTGGCTCTCGACAACGTGTGGCTTGTTACCAAGTACGGGGAGCAGCGTTATTGCGATGTTACCTATCAACGTGGTGATATTCTAGTCTTTGGGAACGAATCGAGTGGTTTGCCCGATTCGATCCACGCGGAATTTGCAGATCGTCAAATATGCCTGCCCATGCCGGGCCCGGTTCGCTGCCTGAACCTTGCCACGACTGCTGGCATTGCGATCTATGAGGCCGCGCGTCAATTGCAGCTGTTCGATCAAGAGTGCGCTTCTGCGGAGCCCCCGCATGCCTCTTGAGATCGCAGGGCCGTGGCACCGCGGCGACCGATACGTACGCCAGTGTTGCAGCATCGTTGTCATGCTGAGCTGCCTGGGGAGTTGTCCACTGCTGGCTGAGGACGCTGAGGATCGAACCCTGCGCGCGATGCAGCAGATGGGGCTAACGACCAGTGCGATTGAGTACGCGCGAACTCGCCGGGATTTGGTGGCCACCGATAGCAATCAGCAGGCTAAATGGACGCAGCGCATCATGGAATGCTATGCCCAGGCCGCGGTCCGCGAAGCCGCGCAAGCGACCGAGTACTGGGCGGACAGCCAAGCCGAGTATCGGAAGTTCGCGCAAGAGTTTCCCTCCAGCCCACGTTTGCCATGGCTGAAGTGGCAGCTGGCGCGTTGCGATTTTTTGCATGCTCAGTCTGCGCTGGCCTCCTTCCTGGCCGCTCCCGCCAATACCCAGATTCGTGAGGAGGCGTTGGGACTGGTTCGCGCGGTCGCCCGCCTATTGGAGGAACTGGAGGAAGACATCAAACGCCGCTTGCCACTGGCGGCTAGACAGAATGCGCTGGGGGGCGCGGAAGCCCCGGCCGAAGAGCTGCACGAGCTTTCCGTCGATGGGGCGCTGCTGCTGTGCGAGGCGCTGCTGATCCGAGCGCGACTCTATGAGGCCAACAGCAGCGATCGCATTGCAGCGGCCACCATGGTCGATGCTCAGGCGTCAGATGTGCTCTCCCGGACTGAGCAGGATTGGCAATCCCGACAGCCACTGCGCGTCGCCCAAGCGGCCAGCTGGCTTGACCTTGGCCGCGCTCCTGAAGCCTTGCTGGTACTTGAGGAACTCGCGAGGGAGGCTCCGCTGGAGACAACGCGGACTCGCGCTGCCACACTCGCCATTGCCCACCTGAGTACCCATCAGGAGAACAGCCGGGCACAGTCCCTGCTAACGCTTCTGCCAGCTACCGACCCTGAATTCGAGTTGGCGAGTCTGCAGATCGAGATTTCTGAGTTGCAGAGTCTGCCCGAAGATCGCCGCGAGGCGGCGATGAGTCAAATACTGGCGCGAGCTAAGCATATCGGTCTCCAGTTCGGTGACTATTGGCGAAATCGAGCCGATGCTCTCCTGTTGGGATCGGTTGCAACTACCGAAAACACGCCCGCCAGCTCTACCGCCCTACAGCTCATGGCAGTCGAAGTGCGCCAATTGCTCGCCGCGGAAAATCTTGCCGATGCACAAGCGAAGCTCGTGCAGTATCGCGATATCGAGTCGGCAGCTGGCAGAGGCGGCAACGCGATCAAAATAGCCTCGCAGGCAGCCGCCCTCTATGCCCGCCAGGGGCAATGGGCTCGGGCCGTTCAGGTATTGCAACCTACCACGCAGAAATTTTCCTCCGAGCCCGCAGCGGCCGAGGCGCATTTGTTGGTCTTGGCCTCGCTGCAACGCTTGCTGCAAGCCTCGCCCGCTGATCCTCAACTGGCCCGCCAATATGAACAGGGACTGAAGGAGCAACTGGAGCTTTGGCCCGATGCGGAAGCAACGCAAAAGCCACTAGCGTGGAGCGTCTTGTGGTGGGCTGGGCAGCAGCGGCATGCGGAGCTGCTGCAATTGCTCACCGCTCGCCTAACGCGATCTGCGGATGCTGCTGTTGTGAAGGAAACGCTGTGGCTATGGCTGGAGCAGTTCGGCGTGCTTGCGCAATCCGAACAACGGCTTGCTGCATTGGATGCGTTGAAAACCGCCTGGGACGGTCCCGTGGATGGATCGAGAGCACCGTCTGCGGCTCACGCCGTGAGCGAAGTTCGCAATGCGACTTCCGTGAACGTCGAACTGACTCGGTTGTTTGCCTCCGAAATCGCACGACTATCGACTCCCGAAGAACAGCAGCAGCGGCTGCGCGCATTGGCGAAGTTGTCGGTCGCCGAATTGTCGAGTGACTGGCAACAATTGGCCATTGCTCTCCGATTGCTCGTGGCTGTTCGGAGTCAAACGCTGAACACGGTAGCTCAGATCGCCGACCAGTGGCAGCCGTTGGGATTGCCCGCCGGAATTCGAGTGGTGCTTGCTCCTCCTCTGGTCGACGCGATCGACGAAACTCCTGCTGAGCAGCACGTAGAATGGGCCCGCCAGCTCAAGTTGGCGGAAGATTGGTCTTCGGAATTGATCCATCATTCCAACACATTGACCCAAGCCATCGGCCAGCGTTTGGCCGGCTGGTTGCAAGGGCCAAGCAGTTCTTTGGAGGGCTTAACCGAATTGACGGAGCAGGCGCCGCGAGATGCCAATTTGCAGATGCAATTGGCGCAGGCTCTGGCAGAATCGGGCGAGGCACGTTGGCAAGACTCGTCGAACATCGCGCGGCGCGTCATTGTTGGAACGCAAGCCGGAAGCCCGCTCAACTATGCTGCTCGCTGGAGGTTGATTCGCAATTTGCAAGCGGGTGGGGATGCCGACAAGGCACGGGAAGCAGCCCAGCTCTTGCTCGCCACACAACGGATCGATGACCCCGTATGGCAAGCTCGTTTCGAGTCCGCAGCCAAGTAAGCTTAGCCCCCGTAGACGCTTGCTCCAAAGCTTCTCGCGGAATATTGGCAGGAAGATGTTTGGCAGGAAGATAGATAGCCTTGGTATTTTCCTGCCAACTTTCAGAACTCAAATCTAGGCAAAGCTCTAGGTTCCCAGGTCGCCGAACAGAGGGGTCGACAGGTAGCGCTCGCCCAGACTGCACATGATCGTCACAATCCGCTTCCCCTTGAACTCGGGGCGGGCGGCGACTTGAGCGGCGGCCCACATGTTGGAACCGCTGCTGATTCCGGCAACGATCCCTTCGTGTTTGGCCAGTCGACGTCCCCACTCAAAGGCGTCCTCGTCTTCGACCGACACGACATCATCGATGATCGACATGTCGAGGTTGCCGGGAATGAACCCAGCACCAATGCCTTGAATGCGGTGTTTGCCTGGTTGTCCGCCAGCGATGACCGCGCTGTGCTTGGGCTCAACTGCAATCGCTTTGAAGTTTGGGTTCACACTTTTTAGGTAGCGTGCCACGCCGGTCAAAGTACCGCCCGTTCCCACACCAGCGACGATGGCATCGATGTTGTGCCCACTGTCTTCCCAGATTTCAGGGCCGGTGGTCTGTTCATGAATTGCCGGGTTGGCTGGATTTTCGAACTGCTGTGGCATGAAGCCGTGAGGATCCTTGTCGACCAATTCCTGCGCCTTGGCGATGGCGCCGTTCATGCCTTCGGCGGCCGGGGTGAGCACGAGGTTGGCTCCCATGGCACGCAGCAGGGCGCGGCGTTCGACGGACATCGATTCAGGCATCGTGAGCGTCAGTCGGTAGCCTTTGGCTGCACACACGAAGGCCAAGGCAATTCCGGTATTTCCGCTGGTGGGCTCGACGATGTGGGTGTCTTGATTGATCTTGCCATCGCGTTCCCCCGCTTCGATCATCGCTACGCCGATGCGGTCTTTGACGCTGTTTAAAGGTTGGAAAAACTCACATTTGGCAAAGACCGTTGCTCCCCCCTCAGGGATCAGGCGATTAATTTGAATCATCGGGGTATCGCCAATAGCCTGAGGGGTACTAGCGTAGGTCTTGCCGCGTGCCATCTTATCTTCCTAACCGAAAACTAGTTCTAAAGTGGTGATGCCATTGCGAAATCGAGAATCTGCAGCGCCGCCCTGTGCATTGTTTTCAAGGTTGAAACCTAGGCAAGATGGGCTCTGCACGTGTCGCTGGCTGCTATATCATCCGTTATACCATTTGTTGATGGCAATGGCAGTTTAGGAAGCTGGGCCAAAGGCGGCGATTAGCCCGGCAAGCTGGGCTTCCCCATGCAAGCTGGAGAGACTGATTCGCAAGCGAGCTGTCCCCGCGGGGACGGTTGGGGGCCGTATGGCAGGAATGCGATAGCCAACCAGCTCCAAACGCTTGGCCAGCGCCAAGGCCGATTTCTCGGAGCCAATGATCACAGGCACAATGGGGCTGTCTCCCATCGGTACGTTCCAGCCCGCAGCGGACAGTTGTCGGCGGAGTTGCCGGGAGGCTTCACGCAGTGTTCGCCGCTCGACTTGGGTCTCGCCTAGCAAGCGAAGCGAGGCCAGGGCCCCGGCAGCAACCGGCGCAGGCATGGCTGTACTAAACAGATAGCTCCGGCAGTGGTTGACCAGATATTCAATGGGGGCTGCCGCCCCGCACGCATAGCCGCCGATGCTACCGAGGGCCTTGCTAAGGGTCCCCAGCTTCAGCAACACCTGCTCTTCCAGTCTGAGCTCTTCCAGCAGACCACCACCGCGCGGGCCATAGACCCCCGTCGCATGCGCCTCATCGACCACGAGCCCACAATCGAAACGACGGCACACTTCGGACAAATCTTCCAGTGGTGCCGCGTCGCCATCCATGCTGAAAATGGACTCCGTCACCAGCATTACCTTTGCATACTCGTGGCGATGTTGGCTGAGAAAATCTGCGACATATTGCGTTTGAAGGTGCGGATAAACCTGCCGGTGAGCACGGCTTAGGCGAATGCCGTCGATCAGGCTGGCGTGGTTGAGTTGATCGCTCAGCACCAGATCGCCGTCGGTTGCAAGGCATGCGAGCGTCCCCAGATTGCAGCCAAACCCGCTGCTAAAGGTGATGCAGTCCGCTTGGCCTGACAATTTTGCCAATTCCGTTTCGAGCTGAGAATGGAGCGGGCTGTATCCGCCAATCACGGGGCTAGCACCACTACCCCAGCCCTGCTCTGCCGCTTGTTGGACCGCTGCAATCACGCTGCTATGGCGACGGAATCCTAGATAATCGTTGCTGCCAAAATCGATCACGGGCGAAGAAGGCGGTCCGCTACGCGCACGCTTCAGGTTGGCCCGTGCCTGACTCGCAGACTTCTGCTGGAAGAAGTCGGACCAATTATTCATGGCTTAGTTGGTTGGGGCTGCAGGGAAATGAGCCTTTCTCCAATCGGAGATGTATTGGCGACGCAGTTCTGCATTTTCTTCCGGGAGTGCCAACGAGTAGATGTTGGCCCCATACCGAGCGTCGGCGGTGTAATTGGCGAAGAATGCGTCGGGAGATCCTCCGGACAGCTTCATCGCGGTGGCCAGTGCCAGGTCGTTCATCTGCACCGTGTAGAACTGCTTTTCGCGGCGGATCGGCACTAGGGGACCGATGCCGGGGGGGCCCACGTCTGAGACGTCGATTCCCAAATCACTCGGTAGGTCCAAGGCTTGCATCAAGTTTTCACGGGAGATCCGCACAATGGTGGTCTCATCCTCTAGAAAGGCGGCAACTTGAGGCACGTCTGTTTCATCGCCAAAACGTAAAAAGCATTGCAACGCGAGCCGGCAGGTGGGGGGATCCGTATTGGGTTTGAGCTGTTTGCGAGCCACCAGCGTAACTTCGGGGATGCTGTGTTCCAAACCAACGATCATCGCGCGCCCCGCAAAGGAGTCGTGCGTCTTGGGAATCCACCCCGCCAGCAAGCGTTTGAGGCAAGCACCGAATCCCTGTTTGGATAGATAGTGGGTGAGGGTGTACAGCGACAGATTTGTGTAGACGACTTCGCTGATTTCGACCGGGGTTGGTTGATCGACATTTCCGGCGGCCAGCAGGAGCGCGACGATATCGCCGATGTTGGAGTCCGAGGAGACGCGTTGCCGAAGACTAATTTCCAATGCCGCTTCATTGGCCAGCGTCATGACACGCTGCGCTGCGGCCTTGGCGTCTTGCACCTTGAGTAAATTCGCGGTGGGGATTGCGGCATTGCTGCCAGCTTGGGGGACGCGTAGCACGCCTCCGAGTACCCCTTGCGCCTGAATGGCGAGCATCAGTTCATTTTGTTGCTTCACCGCTTCCAAGAATAGGAGTTTGCTGGTCCGCGAGGTTCCCACGACGCTGCGGAACACGTCCCAGCCCGGTAATCCGTAGGACTTGCGAGAATCGGCTTCGGTTAAGAACTTCTTGGAGAGCGCAGCGAACGTTTCTCTCTCGAAGCTTGCAATGATCTCCGCTGCCCGTCGGCTGCTTTCCAGCGAGCTTTGCTTCCCCATTTTCTGGAGTCGCAAGACGGCGGGTTGGCCAATCTCAAGCAGGTGTTGGCTGGCTTGTTCTCGCTCATGGAACGCCGGAGAGTCGAGTTGGCCGATCCAGCTCTCGATGGTGTCAGACAGTCGCTCCATCGCGGTCGTATCCGCTTGAGGGGCAGCACTAGGCCTCTCTTCTGAAAACGCCAACTGGCCCCAAGCGACACTTAGTAGGCAGATCAAGAACCCGCAGAGCATCTGCACGGATGGACGAAGGGGAGTTGAGGAGGGGGAGCCGACCATGCACTCGTTGCCGTAGTAAATTGACTATCCTGAGGACAGGGGATTTGCGTCAAACACGCCAATCCACCCCAGATACTCGATCTTCTATCTTGCTATCGCCGCTCTGAGGCTACATTGCCAAAATAACGAGCTATGGCGTTGAGTCAAGCATTTTCCGATTTCAACCCGGGCTTAGCTTGGAAAGCCACCTGCCTGGGCCTCACAAACGGATTTGCCTCATGAATGCGCGGACAAACAGGGTGAGCACGCGTGGTGCTCACCCTGCGGCCGCGACGTGCGCTAGCGATCGATGGCAGGGCGTTGGGGGCCCTGGCGAGCGGCTTCGCGATTGGAAATCCACAGTAGGACTGGAGCTGCGATGAAAATCGAGCTGTAGGTACCGACGACGATTCCAATCAGCAATGCAAAGGCAAACGCGTGGATGCCTTCACCACCGAAAATGTAAAGCAGCAAGACGGTGATGATCGTCGTACCCGAGGTCAGCAATGTCCGGCTCAGCGTTTGATTGACGCTGGTATTGATCATCTCTGAGGTCAACTTGGGACTGCGTCCACGAACTTCGCGAATTCGGTCGAAGACCACGATCGTATCGTTCAACGAATAACCAATAATCGTTAGGAAGGCTGCGACTTCCGTGAGGCCAATCTTAAAGTCTTCGATCAGCAAGAAGCCCAGCGGTTTCGCCAACCAATGGCACAAGGCTAGAATTCCAAGGGTGATCATCACGTCGTGGACGAGTGCTACCACGGCCGCCAAGCCGTAGGCCACCTTCTGGAATCGGAACCAAATGTAACCGACGATAAAGACCAGGCTGAGCAGGATGGCAGCAATCGCTCGCTGTTGCATTTCATCGGCAACTCGCGTTCCAATTTTGCTTAGCGACAGCCATTTAGGCTGTTGCTTCATTTCTGTTTCCAGATGCTGAGCGATCAGCTGGCCGTTTTCTTGGCTGGTGGGAAGCTTGACAATCCAGGTCGCGTGTCCGCTGGCATCGTCTGGCAACCAGTCGGCGGGTAGCGGATCCGGGATGACTTCGACCAATGGAACGTTGAGGTTGATTCCCAGTCCCTTGGCGCCGTCAATCAGGTGTTTGCGAAGTGTAGGGCCGTCGATCTTGGCACCTTTGTCTTCGTCCGATGTGGTTTCGAGGTCATCGATACTACCGCTAAACTCGAGTCGGAACTCGGTTGTTTCTACGGCTGTAGGCTCAGCGGTAGGCGTCTCTGCTCCTGGTACTGCTGCTGGAGAAGCGGCTTCTCCAGGGGGCTCCACGGCAGCGGGTGTTTCTGGAACCGTCGATTCGGTTGCTGTGGACGGCTCGGAATCGGTCGCCTCTGCCGATTCGGTCGCTGCAGGCGCGTCGTCGGTTGCGGGAGCTGTCTCGGCTGCCGGTGCTGCGTCGTCTTGGAACGACACAAAGCGGAACTTGCCAGGCATCAGGGAGCTACTGCTGGCCGGACTAGCGCTCATCGGTAGGTACTTGACCCGATAGGTTACTAGCTCAGCAGCTTTGCTCTTCGCAAAGCCTTCCATCAACTGCTTGGATAGGAAATCTGGGTTTTCGATGGAGGTTACCAGGGAGTAGACGGTATCCGCTGGTTCCTTTTCAACGCGGACCAAGGTCGACTGCACAGGCTTGTCGTCCTCGTCGGTAACCAGGATTTCACGGGTCATCGAACGCAATTCTTCCACGCCAACCGGGTTTTCCAGTTGGAACGTTACGCTGGTGCCACCCGTGAAGTCGATGTTGAGGATGTCCTTGCCCCGTAGGATGGTCGCGGTCAGGCCGACAGCAATCAACAGAATTGAGAGGGCCAAGCAGATCTTTTGATAGCCCACGAAATTGATATCGCGATCGCCTACTAGCGTGCGTTTGAAGAAGCCCACGCCATCGGACATCGACAGGCTGACGAGCTTGAGCTTCTCTGCGATTTCGAACAGGATGCGAGCGCAGAATGTCGCGGTGAACATACTCGTCGCAATACCGATAATCAGAGCTACCGCAAAACCGCGCACTTGGTCGGTACCAATCCAGTACAGTACAATCGCGGCAATCAGGGTTGTGACGTTCGAGTCAATGATCGTCGTAAACGCGCGGTCGAACCCATTGCGGATTGCCATTCGCTGAGCGGCTCCCTTGGACTTCTCCTCGCGGATCCGCTCAAAGATCAGCACGTTAGCATCGACCGACATACCGACGGTCAGAACGAGTCCGGCCAGTCCTGGAAGCGTCAGGGGTTGCCCGATGAAGATCATTACTCCGAAGATCAGCAAGCCGTTGATGATCAGCACGATAGCCGCCACAAGGCCCGCAAATCGGTAGTACAGCAAGATGGTGACGAAGGTGACCAGCACGGCCCAGATCGACGCATTGGTGCCCTTGCGAATGGTCAGGGCTCCCAGTCCAGCACCCACGCGATTTTCGGAAACCGGTTCGGGGCTGAGGGTGGCAGGAAGGCGTCCGGAACGGAGGATGGTTACCAGGAAGTCAACTTCTTCCTTGGTAAAGTTGCCGGTGATTTGCCCGTTGCCACTAATGGTTGAATTGAGGTTGGGAGCGGACAGGACTTTTTTGTCCATGATAATCGCCATGCGGCGATGGAAGTTGCCGATCGGATTGTTGACGGCGGTCATGGCGGTCATCTTCTGGGCGCCAACAGCGTTGAGGCGGAAGGAAACCGTGGGCTGACCCGTCTTGTCGTACTCGGTCGCCGCACTTGCCAAGTCGTCGCCAGCCACAACCGCATAGGGTTGTCCCGCAAACTCGTAGGCCATCAGGATGTCGACATCCTTGATTCCGTTGGCGTCCATCCAATTTTCAAGGGCGTAGTCGTTTCGCGTATCCAGTTGCGGAACCGACAGGATTTTTCCGGTGTAGGTATCTCGCAAGATGTCACCGATGACGGCGGTTTTCAATGGGAAAACCCCCTTCTTCATCGTCTCTTCTCGCGACACCGTGTTCCAATGTCCCACGACTCGCTCGCCATCCTCGCTCATGACGGCTGCCGAGGGGACGGTGCTGTTGGCTTGTTTGTTGGCCAAAGCGATAATGTCTTGGTGGTCACGCGTGTTGGCCACAATACGGAATTCAAGTTGTCCCGAATTCTGCAACAGGTCTTTAATCCGTTGCAATTCGAATTCATCGACCATGGGGACGATGATTTCAATCTGCGATTCGCCGCTTGGTCGAATGGTGATTTCCTTCGTTCCCGAAGGATTGATTCGATCTGCAAGGGCACTGGCTAGGGCCGCGGCGTTGATTTTCTCGCCATTCTCGTCAGCCACAATGTCATACAGCAGGTTGGTACCACCGCTCATATCGATGCCGGTCGGCAGCTTGAAATCGCGCGCCCAACCGAACAGCAATCCGCCGAAGATCGCAGCCAGCATGACTCCCAAGCGGAAGGAATGCGATTGCATGCGGATTGCAGAGGTGATCAGGTGGCTGATGATGAAGGGCACGACAAAAATGCCGAGCACGAACATCGCCCCTACGCCATAGGGGGCCCAATCAAACGCCTTTTCTGCCTGGTCCGATACCGTGGGATCCACGGCACCCTGAGCGAACAGCATGAGGCTTGAGAGGGAGTTGAGAATTAAAGAGCCGTCCATTGAAAGTCCTTACGGAACCCAAGTTCGCTAGGTGAACTCGATTAACCTTTGTTTTCTGGATTGATAATTTTGGCGATCGAATCTCGGTTGACTGTCATGCGCGCGCCGGAGTTTTCGTCGATACGGATCGATATCACGCTCTCGCCAGCATTGGCCTGAACCACGATTCCATGAATGCCACTTGCAGTGACCACTCGATCGTTTTTCTTCAGTTCCGCCAACGATTTTTGCAGCTGCTTCATCTGTTTCTGTTGCGGTCGTATCACGATGAACATGAACAGAATCGCACTCAGCAAGAGCAAATTGAGCGGATTGCTTAGGAACAGCATGATGGGATTCATGTCACCGGCAGCGCCCACCTCGAGGTCGGCACCCGCCCCCACTACGTCGGCGCCGGAATCTGGCGATACCTTCGTATCTCCTTGACCGATAAGCCAAACATGGTTCGTGAGTAACCACGAAGAATGAGACCACAACTCTGCTAACCCGTACTTCATGCGCGCTTCAAATTTCCAAGATCGCCAAGGGCAAGAAATGCACCACTAATTCCGGAATGGAATGCTCCCACTCCACCGGTATCTAGATCAACGCGAAATGATACGAGTCAAGGAAATTTCTCACAAGGCCTATGGATTTCGTGCGTCGCAGAGCTGTGCCGCCAACAGACACTTGAGAACCACCTCCAGAGGGGATGCTCTCGCTCGTTTCGGGGTGGTTTAGCCAGCATTTTGTCCACCAAACTTGCTTAACTTTCCCAAGGCAATGGAACGACGTGGAATGCGAGCCACGGATCAAGGCTCGCGAAAAATATTCAATTCCTTTCAGGTTTTTCCGCGACAACTCGCGCGTCCAACCACAGGGCTTGATCTCCGTACCCTCCGTCTGCCCCTGACTCGACTACCAAGACGATCAACTGTGCCCCCGTGACATCGCAGGCAATGCGAAGCGCATCCTCCTGGCCTAGCGGGGGAGCAGGATCGGACGGGAGTTGTCGATCAACGATCGGACTGAGTTTTCCCGCGCGGGCTACGATTACTTTGCAACGAACCTCGCCCGTCAACCGCTTTGCCTGAGGGAGCGGGGCAGCCAGTCGGACTTCGGCTAGAAACGTTCCAGGCTTTCCATCCCAGCGATAGGCAGCTTGCGAGCTGCCGTGCATTGCCAATCCACGCTCAACTTGGACCGTTTCGCTCCAGATCGTGGGGCGCACGGCAGCCTCTTGCTGAGTGGCCACTCGCTCTCCAGGGGGAATGGAGGACCTGGCTCCGGTGTCTGTCCGTTCCGTGGATGGGAGGCTGGAGTTTAGCCGCACCAGCAGCGGACGGCCCCACATGTCACGATTGCGTCCCAGGGGCCACTGCAGCGCATTTTCTTCCAAATGCCGAAAGCTGTCCGGGGGGAGGTCTGCCAAGAAAATCGTTTGGGGAGGGACCGCAGAAATGTATTCAACCACCTGAGGGAATTCAGCGAGTGGGTCAAGCGATCTGACCGAAATGCCCGAGAGGAGCTCAAGGTGCACCCCCGCCGCGGTTGCCTTCAAGCTGCGAACTCCTAGCAGGCTGCCATCGCGCAAGCCGAGTTTGCTGGCATTCGAAAACTCACTGTAGGAGCCTGCCAGAGCCGGGCTGAACACGATCGCTTGGATCGAATTCCAGTCGAATTCCAGATTTTGGCCGGCGCGTTCCATCTTAAGGGTGCGTAGTGGCAACGCATCGTTGGCATCGTCGGGTCTGGCAAAAGCAATCACCCCAGCCACTTGTCGACCATCGCTCAGCCACACTTGATCGAGCTCGCCCTCTGCGGCCTGCATTTCACTCTGCAGCTGAATGCATTGGGATTGCAATGCGGGTGGGTTGAGCAGCAGTCCACGCAAATTGGGCCAAGGAATGCGTGGCGTTTCGAGCCAATCGCTTTGAATGTCAACTCCGCCCGCTCGAGGCAGGATCTCCCCGCAGAGCCAGCTTCCCCCTTGGAGCCATGCCGCTTGTGTCCGCCGCGGGCCACGCCAACCTCCCCAACGCACGATCTGCTCCAGTGGCAGGGTGGTCTGAGTCTTGTCGATTGCGGGGGATGGGGCGGTATCGCTTGCTTCCGCAGCGACAGGAGGCGTTGGAACTACATCGCCGGAAACGTCGAATCGCCAGCTACCGTCCAGCTCAATGCTACGCAAGGAAGCTTGGCTGTAGATGGTATTGGCGGTGTGTAGGGTTTGCGCGGTGACCGATAGGCCAGTGGCGAGGTGAATTAGCAGCCCAACGAAGCCAGCAACGCAGTAACGAGTGCCCCTCGTCGCCGTAGGTGCGTGCGCGTGATTTGTCCTGCTGGCGGCTCGCTGTTCTGTCTCAGAAGCAATGGAATCGCGGTCCCTACCCACTGTTGCTGTGAGGGATCGCGGCGTCGGTGCGGCAGTGCGCGGGGAGGTAAATCGCGGCAAGATGGAGCTCGGGGAGGTGGTGTATGTCTGGTGGATCGATTCCATGGTCTTGCCCTTGTTGGGGCCACGCTGCCCTGCCGGAGAGTCGAGAGTCTGGCAGGTCTTGAATGCTGAAGCTCTGGGATGCGGCCGAGCCTCCCGTGCGGTGCCTGCTGAAGCAATTTCAGCGAGTGGACGGTATGGCTGGTTGGTCGCGGCCGAACCTTGGTTTAGAAGCTGCGACGCGGGGTGGATTGCAATTCTTGGAGCAGTTTCTCGACGGGATCCGCGGCGTCTGCTTCTAACCTCGCCGGATCTAGACGGCGGACTGCTCCGGGATTCTTAGCGCGGCTCGCTTGCTCAAAAACGTCCAAGCGTCCTGATTCCGGCAGCGCTGAACCGGCTGGCAGCAGAAACCAGCCCAAGCTTTTGGGGACATAGTTCGTGTCTTCAATGGGATTAGGGCTCTTGCCAGTTCGGTCAATGGCAATCGACTGCAAATGCACCTCATAGGCACTCAGGTCGTAATAGGTGCTGGGAGGAATCGGGGTTGTGTATTGTTCGCGACTCCAAACTCCACTTGGTGTTCGCACCTCAGTGGTTTCTACCAGGGTGGCGCCTGCGTCGCGCTCTAGCTCCACGACTTGGGAGCTCCCAGCGGCTATCTGCAAGTCCTGAACCTCCTTGCCCGGTCGGCGATCTGCTAGCAGGATGAGCAAGGCATTGCGATGATTGTTGGCTAGTTCCAGCACCGCGTCCGGCAGCGGTGTGTTAGGGACCACTTCCTGATGGACGGTTCGCCAGATTGGTTCATAGGTGGCCGCCACAGGCGGCGCGATAGCGAACCATTGTTGGGTAGCGGCGACAGCGATGGGCTGGAGTGCGACGCGACCACCGCCCGCTTGGGTAAGGCAGAAACCTGGCTGTGCGACGCTTTCCAGTAAGAATTGTTGGGCATGTTGGCCGCTCGCAACAGGCCGCCATAGCTGGCGAGCATGCTGGCCGATGGGTTGCAGTTGAATTCGATTTTTGCCCTGTAGGCCGATGGCCAGGACTTGCCCCCGCTGCTGATACTGGATGCGAACCAGACCGGCGCCCACGGGGGTGACCCACCAATCCGCCTCGCCGGCTGGAGGGGAAGCGAGGCTGGCCAGTTCCCCACCGGTGCGTCGCGAAAGGTAGCGTGGTTGCTTGCCAGGACCGATCGTTCCAATTTGGACCAATTCTGCATCTGCAACTTGGGGCTTCAGCTCTGTTCGCTGCGAGAAGATCGAGCTGTAGCGAACGTTCCCCGACGGATCGAAGGCGTTGGCGGGAGGCTGCGCATGGCAAATACCCCAACGACAACTGGCCAGTAAGAGGAAGCACACAACTGGGGCTCGAGGGCATCGGGTTCGCATCGCACAGCTCTTCCACTAGTGATCGACAGGTTGGAACTACCGCTGGAATATCGGCAGGACGGAGCGTGGCATGTTGAGGATGAGACACGCCATGGCCGTCCCGTATTCTAGACTATTGAAGTCGAACCAGCCTCCGTCGGGATTCTGCATACTCAGCAAACTCTTTTTGAGCTGCGCGTACCAGTCCCTCCAGGGTTCCCCACCAATGTGCCAAAAGGCCTGGGCGGAGTAGTAGTGCGAGTAGTAAAAGAAATTGTTTCGATCTCGACTGCGATTTGTCTCGGCCTGGGATTCCATGTATTCAAATGCGATATCGAGTTCATGACCGGTGTAGATACCCGCACTGTAAAGAGCCACGATGGCGGCCGCTGTCAACGGAAATCGACTCCCACCGCCCCGCGTCTGGTACATGAATCCTCCATCGGGATTTTGACTGCGGCGGACGTAATCGACGGCGCGATCAATGACCTCTTTGGGGACGCCGAATCCAGAGTTTCGGGCTGCACGGAGCGCCATCATCTGGCAGACCGTGACCGATAAATCCGCTTCCTCGGGTTTGGGGTTGTAGCGCCAGCCCCCGAGATCATTCTGCGTGTTGACGATCAATTGGACTGCCGAGGACAATTTTCGCCGCATCTCTAAATCTGAAGAGGTGCCATACAGTTCTGCTAAGAAGAGGGTGCCGAATCCATGGTCGTACATGGGGCCATGGCTTGTGCTTTTGGCTGACAAGAAGCCACTGGCTTGTACTTTCGACAGCACGTAGTCGCCCGTGCGGCGGAGTGCTTGGCCAGCTTCGCCTATCCCCGGACGCACGCCTCGGCTGAGCCATGCCAATCCGACCAGGGAGCAGACGCCGACCCATTCACCTTGTTCCGAGGAGAGAAAGGTTCCGTCTGGATTTTGGCGTTGTACCAACACCTCCAGTCCCCGGCGAATCGCCTTGTCCACCGATGCATCGTAGAGTGAGTCTGTGTCGGAGCGGGCCGCAAAGTTCTCTGCAAGGCATGGCCGTCGGCTCCAGCAGCCGATGCTGAGATAGGAGGAAGCAGCCAGCGTGGTTTGCAGCAGTTGGCGTCGGGAAAGGCTGGGGGACAGCGATGCGTTGCCGCGCAATCTATTCATGAAGTAACGCTCGAAAGTAAGCTTCGATTTGTTGACGATGACTTGGCAAGAATTGTTCGACCCTGCGCGATTGCAATTGTTTGCGGACTCGCTCAGGCAATTGTCCCCACACATTCTCTTGAAGAGCCCGCGGATCGGCGAGTTGAACGTCCCCCGCTGCGGCACGCCCCGTTTCGCCCGGCCGATTTCCAACGCTTGGCTCCGTGTTTGGATCCGTACCGTCGTCCTGGTCGGCTGAGGCCGTTGAAGAATTGGACGAGGGGGATGTTTGAGGGGGGGCGGACGGGGTGGTTTGGCTTGGCTCCTGGGCTTCTCCAGCGCTGCTGGTGGACTGTTGAGATTGTTTTTGTCGCTTTTGTGCTGACTTGATTTCATCGATCAGTTCGTCCAGGCGTTGAACGATGTTCTGCTGCAGCAATTGCGTCTCGCTGGCGGCACTCCCCTGTTTCAGATACTCGGCGGCGATCAACATGCTTTGTCGAACTGCTGCCAAGGGGTTTTCCGCTTGCTCTCCCAAATCCTCACCGTCCAGCCCCAAGTCCTCGGGGGTTATTTGAGGGACGGGCGGAGTGGCGGGGGAACTGCCGTCCAACGCGGACTCTTGAGCGGTAGAGGGTTCCGGATCGGTCAGCAAATCAAGTAATCCGTCGAGCAACGCATCCTCCTCAATCGTAGCGGGGGTGGCTGCGTTTTTTGGGGGGGCCTGTGCTGAGGAAATTGAGGCGGGGAGGCAAAGGCAGGTAAACAATGCGAAGCAGGCTAGGGATCGGTGCTGGGGCTTCACTGCGGAGGGCCTTGGATGAATACCTAAAGGCATGGATTGCATCCCGAAAGGAGATGGAGAAAATTGATCGCGACCTCGTCGGAGCTTCATGGCATTGAACACGGTCTACTCCTGGGCCGGTGTGGTGAGTTGCTCCAGGAGCAATGTGAGCTGCATTCCAAGCGCGCGTTGTTGGGAGCTCAGTTCGCTAAGGCGTTTTATGCGGCTCAGTTTATCCGAGTTTCGATCTTGTTCTGCCGTTTGGGCATTGATGTCTTGCTGCAAAGCTCGCAGCAACCTTAGGCTGGCGAGTGGGGGGACCAGCCTGGGGCTGTCGTTTTGCCCCGCATCGTCGGAAGCCGCATCGCTCGGGGTGGTCTCCGCTGACTGGCTGTCGGCATGCTCGGACAACGCTTCAGCAGCCAAGTTTAATTTACCTAATGCCAATCGCGCCGCTTCCCAGGCTTCCGGTTGAATGCGATTGCGTTGGGCAGCTGCCACGGCGCGTGCCATGTCCCGCTCGGCTTGTTCCAACGTCCAGTCGAAGGTGGGAAGTTCGGCTGTTTCACGCCGCACTTCGTGGACTCGCAGACGCACAACTTCCTGCGCGGCTGTCAGCTGCACCAATTCGTCGGGAGTGGGGAGCACTGGCTCTGGATTGTAGTGGGGTTGGTATTCCTCCAGCTGAGAGGCGATGGGGCGTTGCAATTCCACTAAGGATTGGAGGGTGGTGGCAAGTTGGAAGAACTGCTGCTGCCGCGCCTCATGATCGAGTCCCAGTGCGCGCTGCTCGATGAGCTCTGCGGTTTGTTGGAGTTGCTGTGCGGCGTTGCGCGCGGCTGCCGCTGCCTCCTCCATGGCTCCCTCGCTCGCGGACTGTTCGGCGTCTCGCTGTTGATCAAGAACCCGAGATAGATTTTCTTGAGTGGCCGCGTCACCCAGGTCCGCAGCCGCTTGCTGTCGCTGAGAGGTTGTCGCAGTGATGTCGGCTTGCTGTTGAGCAAGATCCTTGGCTGGAGTGCCAGCAGGGGACTGTTGGAGGGCGTCAGCCAATTGAAGCTCGCGGCTGGCAAGATTGGCTAGGTCTTGACTCATCTCACGCAGGTCCTGTGCGCGTCCCGCGAGATTCTCCGTGGCCGAAGTCGAGACGTTGGAGCCGAGCATCCGCAACGCTTCTTGGAGGCTGCGGATGACGGTGTGTTGTGCGTCGAGGGCTGAGGTAAAGCGTTCCTGGTGGATGTGCTGGGCCGCCTCTCGCATTTGCTGGCTCACTTGGCTTTGCAGTAGCAATTCCGTGGCGCGTTGGAAGCGTTCGAGTTGCGACGCGGAAACACTGTTTGCCGATTGAGCAATCATGCTTCCGCGCCGTAGCAGTTCATCGATCTGCCTTGCCAGGGCCTGCTGGTCGTTGCTTAGATTCAATCTGCGATCAGCCAATTCGGTGTTGGCTTCGGTCAAGCCATCGACGTGTAGAGAGTCGGTAGCATCGCGTGTCATCGTTTGTTGATTAAGAATTCTGGCGAGTTCGCTTTGCAGCTGTTGCAATGCTTTGTCTCGCGTAAGACGGTCGAGCAATTGCTGGAGTTTTCCCAATGTGTCGAGCTGCGCGGCAGCGGCATGGGCCGCCAGTTGGCCAGTCTCGCGAGCCTCCTCCTGCGACTTGTCGACGGTGCGCTGGGCTGCTTCGTGGGCCTGCAGGGTTGAGTTGGTTGCCTGCTGCATCGACTCCGCAGCGATCGACTGCAAGGTGCTGCTCAAGTGTTGCAAATCCCTGGCTAGGGGCGCGTCATCTAGGCGGTTTTGAGTGAGCCGCTGTTGCATCTGAGTCATGGTTTCCAGAATGCTATTGGACGCGCCACTAAGCTGTTGTGAAAGTGTTTGTTGGAGCTGGAGAATGCTGGACAGCACCTCACGATCGCTCTGTCGAACCTTTGAGGTGGCTTCGATGCGAGAGGCGGTTTTGCTGACTTGGCTTTGGTTGGTCCGCTGTGCGTCGACCAAATGCTGTGTCTGTTCGACGAGCCGTTCCTGCTGCTGCTGGATGGTCGATAGAAGCTCGGCGGAAGAGCGGATCTCGAATAATTCTGCTGGGCTCTTCGTGACTTGTCCAAAGGTGTCGGTTGCTTCCAACCAGACTGAAATCTGCTCACCTGGATGCGCAGCAAAAACGTCTGCAAGCGATACTTGGGTTTCAATCTCCAAATTCAGTAGAGGGGCCTGGTCGGCTAAACTCGGCCGGTCGAGAAGCGTCGTGGTGATGGGTTCGGTGGCTTCGCTCGACTGAAGTTGGAGCTGGACTTTTACGAGTCCTAGATCGTCCGTGGCGAGCGCCTTGATCGGTAGCGTTGCGTCCACCGCCAAGAGGTTGAAACCGCTCCCCGGAAACACAATTTCGGGGACTTGGTCGGCGGTGACTTCGATTCCCCAATTCTCGGGCAGCTCGACTTCGAGTCCGTTTGCTGTGGTGACACGCAGCCGCCAACGCAGCGTGCGGTTCAGCGGAAGCGGCTTTCCCTGCGGATCGCTCAACTGCAATGTGCGTTGGTCTGAAGTGAGTACCGCGTGCCAACTTGCCGCCGCACGAGTGCTTTCTTGCTGCAACTCGGCCAAGCTACTGAGCGGCTGGACTTCGACGGCAGCGATCTTTTCTGAGAATTCGCCCCGGAAATGGACTTGGCTTCCCGCTAGAACCTGAATGCGATGCCCCACGATCTCAATGGGGGGCCGCAGGCTGTAGGCAGGAGGTGTCACATCGAAGACTGGGGAGGTGAGCCGAGGAGCTTCCACCACATCGATGCGGTGCCAGGCCATGGAGTCGTCTTCTCCACCAACCGCGCGAACCTCCACACCTTTGCTCATGGAGTTGAGATTAGCGACGGCCACTTCACCGGCGATGACCGTCTCGAGCACCTCCTGTCCGGCGGATTGAGTATTGCCAATCTCCCGAACTTGCAAATCGACCCGTTGGGGTAAGGGACCCCGATGGTCGATGATCTCCAATTGCACATTGGATCCGATGGCGACAATCCGCGGTGGCGACACCAATTCCAAGGCATCGGCACGAGGCCAGGGATGACTCGCCCAGGGTGTGGAGATCCGCAACAGCGCCAAGCTCGTTTCGCTAGGAATCCAGCACACCAACGCCGCTAGGCATGTGATGACGCCGCCCAACAGGCAGAGCATTTGCCACCAAGGTTGTCGGTTTGCGTAGGTTTGCCACGCGGGCACTTCGTACTTTTGCGACCAAGCCTGCAGCGCCGCTTCTCGAAAAGCCGGACTGCCGAAACGCATGTCATTGGGCTCGAGCTCGGAGAGTTGCAGAGCGGTTACGAGTTTCTGTTGGTAGCGGGGCTGACTTCTTTCGACGCATTGGGCGACTTCTAGGGAAGTTGGAGCAAATCGCCAAGCGGGCCGCAGCCAAAGGTGGGCGAAGACAATTGCCGAACCCCATAGGATTGCTACCACAAGCCAACGCAGGCCCAATTCCTCGCGTTGCAGCAGGATATCTGCGGTGATGAGGCACGTGAGGACCGCTAGCGTGGCTGCCAGCCACAGTCCAGCGGCTCGCTGACGGCTAAGACGCTGCGCACGATGGGCCATTTGGCCCACGCCTGCCACCAGTTCCTGGCGAATTTCTTGTGTCGACTTACCTTCAGTCCGCAAAACGGAGGTCTCCCAAGGAGCCAAGCAGCGCCCACCGAAGACGCGGTACCCACTGCATTCTAATGCTTGCCGCAGAAAAAAGGGACACGTTCAACATTTGGGCCGAGCAGTTCAACTTGGAATCCGAGCCAGGAGTGAGAATTGAGTGAGAATTGAAAAGACGGCGTGGGGCATCTACTGTACATCTAGGGCATGGTGGAGGGAGCGCCGAGCAAACATCCGCCGACCTAAGCTGCCCCCCCCCGAAGTCCTAATTGTCATAGTCCTAGTTGTCATGGCAGGCTAGCCAGCGTTGCTTCAGCCGCCAGGGTCTATGGGGAGTTGTTTATGGGGATTGTTTTATGAGGGGTGTCATGTGCAACCTGAATCCAGGTGAATCCCGTCGGCGGGAGGGGGTTAGCCTCCGCCCCACCTTAGGCGTCTTGAAATTTGGCGTCTTGAAACTTGCGATCGACTGCATAGTCGACGCATTTACCGGAGCCACTACGGTTGGTAGCGATTCCCGCAAAAATTGCAGTGCTGGACGTGGGCGGTGCTTTGTAACTCAACCGGTGCGCGTTATACCCACTGGGGCCTCCACGCGCTTCGTGAACGTCCGACTTTATTGAAGTGGAAACTGGACGCTGAGGACGTGTCGCGAAGCGAGACGCGCCTGCACGCCACCTTCGATCGATCTCGCTCCGCGGACGCCGTGTCTGCTAGCCTGCCTCCCTTAAGAAAAAAGGTTT
Organism: Aureliella helgolandensis; assembly: GCF_007752135.1. GTDB lineage: Bacteria > Planctomycetota > Planctomycetia > Pirellulales > Pirellulaceae > Aureliella > Aureliella helgolandensis. Next base: position 1,278,431 of record NZ_CP036298.1, read on the forward strand.
CTCGACGTTCGAGCTGGTCTCTGTATGGCAGAATGTTTCTCTAACCGAACGCGACTGAGAGTGTTTGCAACCTTTGTGTTGTTGGCGCCCCTGATCGTCTATGCCGCAGATCTGGCAGTGAAGAGCAATTCCAACAACGTCATGGATTGGCTCCCCGAGTCCTTCCAGGAAACTCAGGATCTCAAGTGGTTTGGTGAGCATTTCGGCACTGACGCGATGCTGATGCTAAGCTGGGAGGGGTGTACGCTGGACGACCCTCGGGCACGCGCGCTGGCGGAGGCCTTGCGACGTCCCTTTATCGATGCGACCGACGAGGAGATTCAGCTCTTTAGCCGCGTCAGTTCGGGAGGAGAGATTGAGGAGCAATTGCGGGGGCCGCCTCTTGAATTGTCTGCGGGGGCAGCGCGCAAACGGTTAGAGGGTTGGCTATTGGAACCGGGGGGCCCTACAACTTGCTTGGTAGCCACGCTTGCCGACCAAGGCTGGAGCAGCCGGCATCTGCTGCGCCAGCATGTTGAGGACTGTGCTGGGCAGATTCCAGGACTCGCAGGCGTTAAAATCCATCAGGCAGGCTCGGTGCTTGATTCGGTGGAAATCGATCGTGCCAGCAATGATCAGTTACTGCCCTTGGCGTTGGTGTCCTTTGGATGCTGTTTCTTGCTGATGTGGTGGCTGCTGGGGAGTTTGAAGCTGGCGGGCATGGTGTTTGTGTGTGCCCTGTTTTGCCAGCAGCTTTCCTTAGCGATGGTCTATGTCAGTGGTACGCGGATGGACAGCGTCCTTCTGATGATTCCAATGTTGATCTTCGTCCTCTCCATTTCCTCTGGGGTGCACATTGCCAACTACTACCGCGAATCGGTGCACGAGGCTGGGGCGCCGGGAGCGACGTTGCGAGCCATGGAGGATGCTTTGGTGCCGTTTTGGTTGGCGGCCGCGACGACTGCCATGGGGTTGCTCTCGCTGCTTGTTAGCCAGCTAGCACCCGTTCAGAAATTTGGACGATTCTCGTCCATGGCTGTGCTCTTAGCCAGCGTGGTCCTGTTCTCTCTCTTGCCCGCATTGTTTGAACAGTTTTCACCACGGATTCGCTCCTCAACGGGGAACCGGAATCGCCGAGGGCCCGATTCTGGGCGATCTTCGATTTGGCCAGCGTTCCTGGGGGGAGTTTCGCATGCGAAGTACTTGATTTTGCTGGTGAGTCTTGGCATTACGGCACACGCCGCCACGGGAGTCGAAACACTGCGCGCTGGCCTTCAGATCCGCGACATGTTTGCACCCGATGCCCGTATCCGCCAGGACTACGCTTGGTTGGAGGAGAAAATCGGTCCACTGGTGCCTATTGAATTGGTGGTGCGAATCCCCAAGGATCCGGCCGGGGAGGTGGAGCAACCGCTGCTCGAGCGTCTGCAGCTGGTTAGCCAAGTCCAGCGCGCTTGCAGGTCAACTGTGGGGATTGATGCCGTGGTGTCGGCCATCAATTTTTGCCCATCACTAAATGGCATAACAGGACAAGGCACCGCCAATCTCGTTCGCCGTGCTGTGTTCAACAAGCGATCGGAAGAGGCGATGGAGGGCTTGCGAACTTCGGGAATGCTAGCCGATACGCCCAGCGAGCAACTGTGGCGCGTGAGTGGCAGAGCCTATGCTTCCCAGGAGAATGACTACGCGGCCATTTTAGAGCAGCTACGGAGGAATGTGCAGCCACTGATCACCGAGGTGACGCAAGCCGGTTTTCCCGGACTGAGCATTCTCTACTGCGGTGGTGTTCCGCTGGTTCAAAAGGCGCAAGACCAAATGATCCGTGATTTGGGAAACAGCTTTCTGACGGCATTTTTGCTGATTGCTGTGGTCATGGCTTCCTTGATGGTCTGGATGTCACGAGCCGACTGGTGGGGGCAATCGATTCGCATCGGCCTGTTGACGGTCGTTCGCAACTTTGGTGCTGGGTTGTTGGCAATGGTTCCAAATGTTATTCCTTGTATATTGGTGTTGGGCACCATGGGGTTGCTTGGCTTGCGGATCGAGATAGGTTCGATGATGACTGCCAGTGTGGCGCTGGGAATCGCCGTCGATGATACGCTGCACTTCCTCACTTGGTTTCGCCGAGGGCTGCAGAGTGCAAAAGTTAGGAAGGGCCCTGCTGCTCGCCATCACGCGGTACTGCTAGCGCTCCAGAAATGTGGGGGCGCGATGACCCAAACCAGTATTATCTGCGGGGTTGGGCTGCTGGCCTACGCCATGAGCGACTTTGTACCGATCGCAAGATTTTCGTGGGTGATGTCCGCCATGTTAGCTTCAGCCTTGCTGGCCGATTTAATCGTTTTACCCGCTCTGCTATTAAGCCCCTTGGGGGCGTTGTTTGAGCCTGTTCAGGAAGAGCCGTTGCGGCTCGCATTGGTATCCCCCAAAGTTGACGAGACATGCCTGGAAAACTCACCTCCTTCGAAGAGCTGATGTTGTGTCAGCACACGACTGGTTTTCCCTGCGAGTTCTTCATTCGCCTTCGGTTTCAAGGGCACCTCTTCCCTGAGCGATTCGAGCAAGCGGTCCTAGATGCCGCCAGTCGGCATCCCTTGCTGGCAGCCGGAATCGTCTTTCGGTCCAATCGCCCCTACTGGTCGAGCCACGCTCAACTCCGCAGTTCGGTGGTGTGGTGCGAGGGCGAGGATTCGAACGCCGCTCGTGCGATGCCAGCACTCGATATCTCGCGCCAAGGTTTTGCAATCTGGGTGCAGCGAGACCAGGGATGCTCCGACGTTTGGTTGCAGATGCATCATGCCTGTTGTGATGGTTTGGGAGGCTACCAGTTTGTTCGCGATATCTTGCTCTTGTATGCGCATGGAGCAGCAAGCCTTGCGGACGCGACGCGGGAGGCGGTCCCCGCCCTGCCCCGGGTCGACGCGAAACTACTTTCTCGCCGCGGTGGTTTCAATATGTCGTCGTGGGAATTTCTGCGAATGTTGCCTCGGCAGTTGGTCGGAGTGTTGGGAGTCCGAGAGTATTTAAGTCGTCGTCCGCTTCCGTTGTTGCCACACCGGCCGGCAGCACTCGAATCTGTCCGCGATGTCTACCCGACAGTCTTATCTAACCAGTTCACTCTCCCCGTTTCTCAACGTCTGGGACGGTTGGCTCATTCCGAGTCTGCAACTTCCAACGAATTGCTGTGTACTGTACTATTCGCTGCACTTGATGCTTGGCGAACGCGGCGTGGTATACAGCAGGAGCGAGAGTGGTTGCGGATGATGGTGCCGATGAACATGCGTAACCAACGCGATGCGGCGATGCCTGCTGCGAATGTCGTCAGCGCCGTGTTCTTGGATCGAAGAGGCGTGGATATCGCGGATACAAAGGGGCTGTTGGCTAGTCTTCATCGGCAGATGGAGACAATCAAGAATAACCGACTTGGGTGTACATTCTTGTTCTCATTGGCGGCGCGACGCTACGCGCCAGGCGGAATCCCTCAGGCTCTTCAAGGCGAACGGTGCCACGCGACCTCGGTGTTTTCCAATGTTGGCCGCGTGCTCACCGACATCGACCTCCCCGAAACGGAGGACGGGTTGCAGTGCGGGGATGTGCTGCTCAAGAGCACGGAACTCGTTCCTCCACTCACTCCTCAAACATGCGTGGCATTCGGAGCTACGTGGTTCGCCAACCGTTTGGCAATCACGTTACACTATGACCCCAGGCCGATTGACCGCGAGTCGGCGGAAGAGTTAATGCAGGATGTTGTGCGGCGCGTCGTTGTGGCAGCCGAACGTGGTGAGTTTTAACGTTAAGATCTTCAACCTTTTTAGGGGTATGTATTGCTCACGCTGGCTTACATTATATTTGGAATTCTGGTCGCCCTGATTGCACTGCAGGGGCTGCTGGTGGCTGGATTCGTTATCCGACTGCTACGCTTCCGACAACAGCTTATCTCTAACGCGGATGCACCGAAAGCTGCAGTGATTCTGTGTCTACGCGGTGGCGATCCCTTCCTTAAGAAATGTATCCAAGGCATTCTGGAACAGGACTACCCCGAGTTTCAAATCCACCTAGTTGTCGACCATCCTAGCGATCCTGCTATGAAGATCCTCCGAGAGCTGAACTTGGAGAGTTCGAGCGCAGTCGTGCATCAGCATGTGTTGATCAACCCACTACCAAGCTGCAGTCTGAAATGCAGCAGCGTCGTTCAGGCGATTGGGACGCTCGACGAAACGATTCAATTTGTTGCTCTCATCGACGCCGATACGGTGCCGCATGCCACCTGGCTGCGGGAGTTGGCGACGGCCCTTCAGGATGACAAGGTGGGAGCGGCCACCGGAAATCGTTGGTACATGCCAGTACGTACCTCCATGCCGGCCTTAATACGCTACTCGTGGAATGCTGCAGCAATCGTGCAAATGTACTGGTACAACATTGGGTGGGGAGGAACGCTGGCTATCAAGACTCGCGTTTTTCGAGAAACCGACATCCTCGATAAATGGAGTCATGCATTTTGCGAGGATACGATGCTGTTCGCGCAGCTCAAAAAAGCTAGGTTGCGTTTGGCCTTTGTACCATCCTTGATGATGATCAATCGCGAAGACTGCGACCTCAAGGGCTTTTTCTTCTGGGTGCGACGCCAGTTGTTGACCGCCAGACTCTACCATCCAGCTTGGTTGGGTGTGGCCAGCCACGGTGTTGTGACTACGCTTTTTCCGTTGTTGGCATTGGTCTGTGCGCTGGTCTCGATCCTGTCCGGAAACAAGGAAGCGGCTAGCGTGGCCGCTTGGAGCTTTGTGTTCTATCAAGTGTCCGTAACGCTCATGCTGCCTCCGATGGAGTATGCTGTGCGGCGAATCGTAAGTTCCCGTGGTGAGCCGACGGGTTGGTTAGACCCAGCTGGAGTGCTCAAGTGGATCGGAAGTGTAGCGCTGACTCAATTTGTCTATGCATTGGCTCTTCGCTCGGCTTGCACTCTGAAGCGGGTAGAGTGGCGTGGGATCGAATATCGCATTGGCGGTGCCTGGGAGATTGCCATGGAGAAATACGCTCCCTATCACTCCTCCGTGAAATCCCCAGAGCAAGAGGACTCACCCAACTCTCTCTGATGTTGCACTCGCCTCGTTTTGTTTTAGCTGGGCGGAGATTGTTGATTCGAAACCTCAGCCCATGGTTGGTAGTTCACCATGCGGATGCGTGACGGCGGAAGGATTTGATAACTGATTCCGCGCCAACGCACTCGTCGAGCGCAGGAGGCGCTAAGCACTGCGAGCAAGAGAAAGGTTAAGAATATCGGCCACATCAGGAGGCTGGTTGTTCGCTGCCGCCAGCCGATTGGGGGAAACGATTCCCCACCACGCTCGACAACGCGTGCACTCAGCCGGCGGTGCAGCAGTTCGAGAATCCCTTGCGCAAATCCAATTTGCGCCAACAAGGCGGCTCCGTCGAGCAGGGCGATCGGTGTGTTGCCATGGTAGGCAGCGCAAACCATGACCCAGAACGTAGCGACCAACAGGGCATAGGATCCCAGTACGCCTAGTGTGATGTGGGGCCAGTTGGGGTAATAGAGTCGCGTCCAGATAAGCTGCCTTCGCACAAACTGAAAGCAGCCTGCTACCGAGCACTCGGTTGAGTTCAGGAGGAATACATCGGGATTGCACTGGATTTCCAATCCTTGCGTCGTTGCCGATTCGCGGATTGCAGATTCCTCCGTGCAGGTGTCGCGCATGCGTTGGTCGAAAAAGGGGGTGTCAAAGACGGCGCGGTGCATCGCCAGTGAGCCGCCCCACACAATCTTCAGGAAATACATTGGGATCACGCAGTATGCGTTGTACTGGCATCTGAGGATTCCTCCCCAGGTTGATTGCAGCGGTGCGTACCAGCGATTTCCCGTGACGATCCCAGCGTCGCCCTCGGCCAGCGGGGCAGCGAGGTCGCGCAGCCAGTTGGCGTGCACCATCGTATCGGCATCGACGAGGCAAGCGATCTCAATCTCGGAATTCAGCTTGGCAACGCACTGCCGAATGGCACTGGTCTTGAGATAGGCATGCGGGGAGGGGGATTCGAGAAACTCCACATGGACATTGTCCAGTGCATTCTCGTCCCTCCACGCTTGCACGGCCGCGCGGGCTGGATCGGAAGGGTGGTCGACGATGATGTGGAGTGAGTACCGCGGATAGTTTTGCTGTGCCAAACGCGTCAAGCACTCTCGCAATTCCGTATCGCATCCACGCACGCTGAGCACAATGGCCGCTTGGGGCAGGCGGCGGTCTTCGATCACGGGAGCTCTGTAGGATGCAATTGCGCGCAAGAACCGGGAGGTGCCCCAAAGCTGGGTTAAAATGCTTAGCCCAACTAGCATTGCGAGCCCCAGCGATAATCCGGTTAGCATTTGCGGTCCTATCGCAGTGCGCCGCATCTGCTGGTGGAATTCGCGGCCGATCGAAAACTGCCTTCTGGCTTTAGTCGAATTTGCAGCGCATCGGCGATCTGAATTTCCAGTTCCTCGCGTTGGTTTTCGGAGGAGCACTGAAGTACCAAGTGTGGCTGCTCCGATTCCAATGCTGCCGATGTTTGGAGCGATTCGAGAGTCTTGGTATCGGTCTCGATGCTAGCCTGAGGGCACTGGTAGGAACCTCGCTCGATTGCTACCAATTGCCCCTGTTGGATTGATAATTTCCAATCTCCCCCACCTGGCCCGAGAATGAACAGGTTGACTCTGAGAGGATGGTACTCAAGCGTTTCGGAAGCTGGAGAAAGTAGTGCTTCCAATTGTTGTTGGATGGAGTTGTACGGCTTGGTTGCGGGAGGGCGACGCTTACCCCAGCGGTCGGCCTCACCAAATTTCAAGTAGCGGTGCAACATGGCTTCGTCGATGGGCGGGCACGGAATATGACCTGCATGCTTGCGAAGATTCGTTAGATCGAAACTGGGATCGCATTCTTCATACTCTCTGTACATCCCAATGTTTTCGTGGGCGTTGCGGTCAATTTCGCTGATCGGGCCGGTCGCTTGCGCCGATGGTCCTTCGAAAATCACGCCGCGCGAGTTGAAGTAGGTATAACCCGCTTCAATCATCTCACGTGGAGTCAACGGAATTTCGGGAGCTAGATGATACGTTAAACCGTGCGATTCCGGCGTTGTCACCAGATGGGTCATGACTTCAGATACCCAATCAACGGGTATCACATTCCGCTTTTCATCGCCTGTTAGTTCGGTCCGAACCGGTGTGTCGCGAACTCCATCGGGACCGGGAGGAGTGTTGCGAACCAAAATTGACATGAGCTTGAGGTAGAGATAGAGCCCGTGATAGGTGCTCGTATATCCGCTGACCGAATCCCCCGAGATTACTGCGGGGCGATAGACGGTAAGCGAATCGAAGCAGGTGGCCTGACGCACTAGCTTCTCGGCTTCACACTTACTCTTCTCGTAGTCATTGCGAAATTCTTGCCCGACGTCCAATTCGCATTCCTTGACCACGCCGGGACGCAGCCCTGCCACATAGGCGGTAGAAACATAGTGGAATTGGTTGATGCCAACCTGCTCACACACATCGAGCATGTTCTTCACGCCTCCAATGTTGGAACGGTAGGGCTCGCCGGAGGCTACTTCGTGGAATTCAAGTGAGGCCGCGCTATGTAGAGCGGTGTTGCAATTCTCACTTAGCCAATCCCGATCTCGCTCACTGAGCCCCAGGTAGGGGGCGCAGATGTCTCCCTCGAGCACGACGGGGCGAGGTAGCACTTGGTCCAGTTCCGTTTCCCAAGCCTGTAATATGGCCTCGGTACGATCTTGGCAACTCTCACGTTGGCTGGGGCGGACCAATAATGCCAAGCGACACTGCTTCAAAAGGAGGTCCCGTAGAAGGTATCTCCCTAGCAAGCCCGTACCACCAGTCAGTAAAATATGATTCTGCAACAATCGAATCTCCAGGTGGGGGCGGTCTCGTTGGGTATTAGAGGCATTAGTTTACTCCGTTACTTCCCCCACACAATAGGCGTTTTCGGGGGCAAAATGCCCGTTTGGCAGTATCTGGGGGAATTGGAGTCCTTGGATCTTGGCTAGGACTGTGCCGGGGGAATGGTAAGCCAACCTTTACTAATCATAATGGGCCCCACCGCATTGACGTCATGCCCAGGCGGGGCGAGGCCGTATGGCAGCAAGTCGTTAAGCCAATCAGACCTCCGCAAATTGATCGCGTGAGTCCGTTTACTTCAAAGAGGCGAAGCACCCCATTAAAGATTCAGACGACCAGCCAGCTTGGGAGTATGCAAATGCCTCAGACTATCAACTTCCCGATGCGTCAACCTCTGAAGTTGTGCGTTTGGGATTCAATGCATTTGTGAAGAAGCTCTTTTCCGGAAGTAGGGGTTCTTCGGAGAGTGAGGATTCTGCGCAGTTAGAGGTGCTGCCGCAATCGGAAATCGCCAGCTTGTTGCCCGTTCCGCAATTTGAATTGGCAACCCACAACCTTGCTCGGCTCTTACGCGAGCGATTGGAAACACGCGGTCCGGCCCATGTAAAGCTGGCAATTGTTGGTCCTGCAGGGAGCTACGCTCAGGAGATCGTCGCAAGATGGGCAGAGCAAGAAGGGCACCAAGTGGTCCAACCTCCGGAGGTTGAGCGTCTTCTACGGCCTGCCGGAGATAACGACTCGCTGGAACTTGAGAACCCGTCGATGCGATTTTGGGAGTCGATGCCTCAGGTGTCGAGCGGCGTATTGGTCATCCCTCACCTGGAGCGATTTTTTCTACGACATCATGCTGGCCTGGATCTGTTGAGGCAGTTTACGCAGTGGGTCTGGCAAGCACCATGTCGCGTGGTGGTGGGGTGTGATAGTTGGGCCTGGGCGTACTTGACTCAGGCGATTCAGATTCATTCCGTCTTTTCTCCGCCAATCGCGATGCGGGCTTTTGATCCTCACGCCCTGATGGAATGGTTTCAGTTGATTGAATCGCGAGAGCGTCCATTCCTCTACCGGGATAGCGAGGAGGAGCTGTTTCCTCCCGTCGAAACTGAAGCAGCGGGGGATTCCAATGGCAAAAGATCGGCGGGGCGTCTCACGATCGAACGCAAGACTGAGGAATTGCTAGAGAAGATCGCAGTGATCGCGCGGGGGAACCCAGGGGTCGCATGTGCTATTTGGGGGCGGTTGTTATGTACCAAGGCGCAGGAGGCGGAGTGTGAGCAGAGCGCTCGCCACCCAATGCCCGTCCGAGTGCGGGCCCTAGCGGATCTGCAACGCCCTATTCTGCCTCCCAAGTCATCAACGCGGGAAGCTATTGTGCTACACACCTTGCTGCTTCACCGAGGGCTCCAGCCCGATATCATTTTGCAGCTTGTACCCTTTCCGCCTTCGAAGGCGATCGAGACCCTGGCCTCCTTGGAAGCCGCCCAGCTGATTGAGTTGCAAGATGGGTTTTGGCGGGTCACCCTGTTGGCCTACCCAGCCGTGCGCTCAGCACTTAAAGCGGATGGCTTGCTCGTCGACGATTTTTAGGAAGCCAGATTGTGCCTGAACTACCCAACTCTCCGGAGCAAGTTAGCTCCGTTTTCCGCCAGTTCGATGACGTCGATTTCCTATTGATCCTGGGTATAGCCGTAGCCAGTTATCTGGCGATCGTAACGTCCAGATGGTGCGCCACGTGGCTTACCGGTAGGCTTCCAACGAGGTTCCGTTTCTACATCCTTCCCTGGATCCCACTGTTCCGAATCCTCTTCGTGCTGACGGCGATCTCGCAGATTGTGCCATTGGTAATCGAGCCCACCGCATCCAACCTGTTTGCGGTTTTCGGTGCGGCTAGCGTGGCGATTGGTTTTGCCTTCAAAGATTATGTGAGCAGTCTGATCGCAGGTATCGTGGTCCTGTTCGAGCGACCATACCGCGTCGGGGACTGGGTGAGTATCGAAGGGCACTATGGAGAGGTGCGTAGCCTAGGCATGAGGACTGTAAACCTGATGACTCCCGACGACACGATGGTAACCATTCCGCATAACAGCATGTGGAGTTCTGCAATTTTGAACTCCAATGGGGGCAGGCGTGATATGCAGTGTGCCCCCAAGTTCTACGTGTCGCCAACCCACGATGGTGATCACGTCAGGCAAAAGCTGCTGGATGTCGCATTGACGAGCACCTATCTTCACATCGACCATGTACCAGTAGTGGTGGCCAAGCAACTTCCCTGGGCGACTCAATACACGGTCCGCGCCTATCCCTTCGAATGCCGCGAGCAATTCGCCTTTATCACCGACTTGACCTTGCGAGGAAACGCAGCTCTTCGCCAGATAGGGATCAAGCTCCTCGTAGCACCACCTTCGATCACTCAATCCGCCGAACTCTAGTGCTTCTAGATGTTGCGTAAATCCGGACAGTTGACGGTGCCGTGTTCAAGCGTAGGCCCGCTACGTCTGTGTGCAGTCTTAAGCTCAAAGTTTCGTTGTATTAGTACCAGAATGCCATTGCTGCCAGTGCCGCCAGGAGCAGTGCAATGAGCGCGAGCGGATAGGTGTAGCCTACCAACGCTCCTGCAACTTCGGGGTGCTTCTCTTCGACGGGAGCATCCTCACCGACTGCCCCCGCCCGCAGCGTTTCGGACAGTGTGTCGGTTTCCAACTCTTTTTCATCTTTTACTTGAGTAGACATCTTCGGCTCCTTCTCGCCGTGGTTTGCACGGCAGTTGACATGCAGCGAATTCTGCTGAGGAGACTTACCATGCAAGTTGGATGCCAAGCCTCGGCAAGTGGGGGCCAGCGCCTCGATAGGATCCGCTGGATGTCTTCTGGTGGATTGGGAAGCTGTCACTCGCCCGATTCCCTTTCAGGCTGATCGCTTTTCGAGCAGGTCGCTTTTTCGGCTCCCTCAGCATGCGCCGTAAGTTGCGTTTCAATTGCAATTCGAGGGCGATCGGGCTGGAAATCGTGTGCTCTTGCGCTTCGGCATGCCCCGTGCTTCAACCCTCATGCTCTGGGCAAATTTGCTAAGCCCCAACTTTAAAGACGAAAGCTATGTTTTTGACTCTCTACCAAGAAAGCACGGCGTGAGTACTCTTACCCCTCAAATAGAAGCCATCCTGCGGGACTTGACCGATTGGGTGTCCGACAGCTTGGCTGGCAAGTCGAAACCGACCGACGAACGGATCGACGCGCTGACCGAGTCGTTGGCTACCAATGGTTGGATGCGGCACCAACCTGCACAGGGGACACTGAGTGACGCCATTGAGAGGCGAGTCCGCGACCAAAGTCGACTGGACGTCATGAATCGCGGGGCAGCACTGCGCGGACTCTTGAACCGGATTCAAGAGTCCTACGACCGGTACAGCGACATGCGATCGTCCGTTCCGAATCAACAACTCCCAATCGGTGAACGTCCAGAGAATCAACCTCACCCTCCCGTCACGACATTGGGTGGCAACTCCGCGAGCCAGTGACCATGCAAAGAGAGCCTGGCACGTTGGACTAAGGATCCACGATGCGAGTTAGATGGATCAGGCTTCGTGAGGTGGTTGCCAACCGAGTCGGCTCCTTGCGGTGCGACTGGGCGAGTGTTGGAGTCCCCAGCCAGCCAAGTCCATCCCAATGAAGAAAAATAGTTCAATTTCAAATGATCTTAAGGAGACAGCCATGTCCGCTGAACAGCGCAAGACTTTTATTGACGCGTGCAAGCAATTCGACCAAGCAATGCTGGTCACACACGCGCCCGAGAGCAATCTGATCGCACGCCCCATGTTTGTTGCTGGCGTGGAAGACGACGGTGACATCTGGTTCGCAACCGATTCCGACACTCAAAAGGTAGATGAGATCGCCAATCACCCCGAGGTGTGTGTGACCATGTCGGGCGGTGGTACCTACCTATCCATCAGTGGTACTGCTGAGGTGGTGGAGGATAGGACGATGGTCGAGGCAATGTGGAGTGAACCCTGGCGCGTCTGGTTTCCTCAAGGTCCTCAAAGCACTCGCATCGCTCTAATCCGCGTCAACGCACGTTTCGGCGAGTTGTGGTCGAATTCAGGAGTGAACCGCCTCAAGTACGTCTTTAAGGCGGTGCAGGCCTATGCGAAAGGGACGCGACCGGATCTGGACGAATCGCAGCATTCAAAAGTTAAGCTGTGATCCGGTGGAACGCATTCGGTGGCCGATGCACTTCCCCCTTACTCCGTCTCCTGACAGTCGGCTACGCCGTAGAGGCCGCGGCCTTCAGGACTTCACTGCCGCCGTTGGTTACTTTGGGCGTCGGATGGGAGAGTGAGGAACTTCAATGCGATTGAAGACTCGCGCCACCCCATCAACTTTTGCTGCGATTGTTTGGCCGATTTGCTTAAGGTAGAACGAATCGGTCGAGCCCTCGAGCACAACGTCGGCACCTTGTGAACGGCAATGGACGCGCGTCAACTGTTGGCGATAGCTGCCTTGCCGCAGCGCGCGTTCCACACGTAATGCTAGCGAATTCTGTGCTAGTGAATTTTCGGTTGGGGATGGTGAAGTCGTAGGTTCCATGACAAATCCATTCTCGTGTGTCGACTGAAATGCGGATCGCTAAGGTGGGAAGCGATTCAACGGAAGCTCACTCGAGTACACAATGAGCAAAGATTGTGCCATCCCCGCAGTCCCTACTTCTTAGGGGAAGCAGTCGTTTGGCATATGATCTGCTATTAGGTGTATACAGCAGGAACAGCTTGCGGTCCGTCGCTTGAGGAACGCCGCCCATGTGACGGAGTGCACACTCAGCGCGAGCGTAGTGCACACTGAGTGCTCGCCAGGGGCATTCCTATTAATTCCATTTACGAAAGAAAAGTGTAGGCCATACCATGAATCCGCAATTCGAAAGTTTGGGAGCAACGTCTCCGGGCCCCACCGATCCACCACCTGCGCCGGAGCGGCCCGATTCTTCGCCGGAGATTTCTCCGCCTGAACGTCCGATTCCTTCATCGCCCCAGCCCGGCGATCCGCCCGGCGGTCCCTCCCCGCTCACCGATCCTCCACCGACTCTGCCCCGCCCGGCGCCTACGACCCCAGTAGAGCCGGAGCTCTAGAGCCAGGTTGAGCCGCCCGGTCAGCGCGCGAGGCCCAACCGGAAAACGTACTCCAACTCCAACTCCAACTCCTGCTCGTGCCTGCGAATTCCCTGAAATCCTTCGTTCAGGGGCTCCCCGGGCTGTTGATTTAATAGCAATTTGATTTTTAACACGGAGGTTGCGTCCCAAACTGCCCTGTAGCGGCAACTAACTTTCCTTGCTCACGCAGCGGGTTGCTATTTCGACAGCCCGTCCCCCTACGGGCCGAGTACTTGGAAGATCGTCTCAGACGATCTCTCGGTTGTGGATCGCGCATCGCTTGGAGAGCGGCAAGGGCGTCATTGCCGCGCGCTGGTTCGAGTCTAACCAATGCGAGTCTAACTAATCGGTCTCTAGCTTCACTGCGGCATCATTGCACTAGGCTGCCGTACTCGAGCTCGATGACGTGTTGGTAGTGGTCGATGACTTCCGGCGTAGCGACTCGGGCCAAGTTCTCTTGCAAGAGAACGATTTCCAGGACATTCGTTAAGCGATGCCAGCGGGCTTCCAGGTTTGCTTGGTCGCTGGCGTGTTGTCGCAGCTCTTTCAACTTCTCACCGCGACCTTTGATCGCCTTCGATTCGGGAGCCGCGTCGATGAATGCCATGAATTCTTCCGAGCGGTCCCCTGCCAAGGCTGCTTGGGTTGGGCTGAAAGTAGATTCCAGCAATTCAGGCCATTCCCCCTGGACTGCCGCGGTTAGCCGTGTCTTTAGCCCCTCCAATCGTTGGTATTCCACAGCAACCTTGGACTCACTGGAGGCCAACTTCGTCTTAGCTTGTTTGCGGTGGCGGCGCACGTTGGCAAGGCTCTCTTGCAGATCGCATTGCAGCTGCTCCGCTAGTTCTCGAATGACCGTGCGTTGCACTACATTGGCTCGCTCGATAATCTGCTCCAGGGATTCGGTCGCTCCTAGCAGCTCGCTATCCGGCGACCGTTTCGGAGGACTCTTTGTGGCGGAATTAGCGCCACCCAAAAACATCCGTAGCAAGCCTCCTGTTTCTGCTGGAGCCCGTTCTTTCGAGCCGCTGGACTTCCTCAGCTGGCTGTACTTCCGCAGGAGAACTTCGCTGGTGGTGATCGGGATGTCGATTGTGCGGCTGTTGAGGAGCACGAATGCGTGAGCTTCTGCAAATTGAACTTTTCCATCCAAATTGTAATCTGGGGATTCGATTGGATTGCCTAGCCGATCTAGGCCGTTGAGCGCAGCCCAAAAATAGGTGCTGTATTCTTCATAGTCAGCTTCGTTGACTTCTGGCGTACAGCCCGCCGCACCGCGATCATGGCGCTGAGCGAAGAAGCCGCATCGCGGCCTGAGGTTGAGTCCAGCTTTGCGATCACTGCCGTTGAAAATTGTATCTGCAAATCCTCCGGCGTAACATTGTGTCATGATCATAATAATCGGAACGTTGGCGTCGAAACGGTCCAGCCACTGCGAGAACTCCTCAGCGTCAATGGCTCCTTCATCCCATAGTGCAATTGTCGTGTTGCGGGCATTGGGCGTTGGGGCAGAGCTTAAGTCGTTGTAGTAGTCGTCATAGTAATCGTACTCCTGTACCGCTGGCCCTCCGTGTGCTGTCACGTAGACGAACAAGCGATCGCCTGCCCGCAGCGTTCGTCCGAGTTGTCCAAACAGGGATTTGAGTGCCGAGTAAGTCGCGGGCTGATGGGCGGTACCTAGTTGATGATTGCGGTACTCAAACTGACTGACGGGGCTGCCAAACAAGCGTAGCATCCACTTTTCAGCATCCAGCTCGGTGGAATGCTCGGGATGGAACTGTAGATCCCGTGCCGAATTCTCGCCGTCGGCAAATAAGAGATGGACCGAAGACGTTGCCGCTGAGTGAGCTGCGATGGTGGACTTGGCGAAGACCACATTGCGTTCGAGGGAGACTTGATTGCTCGTCGGATCGGGCCCACCTCCCAGGATGACGAATACGTCTTCAGCCCAGCATGAGGTGCAAATCGTAGTAAGTAGGCTCAGGGCTATCCCAAGCGATGGGAGGTGAAGTGAGAAGTGTTTCACGACATGTCGGCCGGTTAGAGTTTGCAGGCAGTGGTGTCAGCGGTCGGGGTAGAACGCAGCATCCTCAAGGAATGAGGGGGACGCTGTTAAGGACCGTCGGAACAATTGTTGAAGGATAGTCGCCGAACCGCTCCGCCGGTTTGTTCGGGAACATGCCGATCGAGCGATCTGGCGACACTTATTGTTCCAACGGTCCTAAGCCTCCATTCTGTCTGGACAGACTGCTGAGTCCACCTATTATAGACAGTCCGTCCTCTAAAGGAATCTAAATGGAACTTGATCAACTGCGATACTTTCTGCGGGTCGCCGAGTTTAGCAATTTCACTCGGGCTGCCGAATCTCTGATGATTTCGCAGTCTGCTTTGAGTCGTTCGATCCAGCGTTTAGAGGAAGAGCTCGGACAACCCGTATTCGAACGCCAGGCTCGTGCTTTGAAGCTCACCGATGCTGGGACGCTCCTGCGGCAGCGAGCTCAACAAGTGCTGGCGCTCGCCGACGATATGCTGGCTGAGATTACCGATGATGGACAGAGTGGGCGGATCCGAGTTGGGGCGATTCCCACCATTGCCCCCTACCTTCTGCCCGATGTGCTCCGCGGATTCTCGACGGAGTTTCCTCAGGCTAGGTTGCTGGTGCAAGAGCAAACGACCGACGTCCTACTCAAGGGCTGCACTGACGGGGAGATCGACATTGCCATCGTCGCCTTGCCCATTGTCAGCAAGTACCTGAAAACCGAAGCGTTGTTGGAGGAGGAGCTGTGGCTTATCCTTCCTCCCGGCCATCCACTGAACGCACGCAAGAATATTCGCGTTAGCGACGTTGAATCGTGCCCGTTTGTGTTGTTAAACGAAGCTCACTGTCTATCGGATAATATCGTCGCCTTCTGTCGACATCGCGCGATTCAACCGGTTGCCGTGGAACGGACGAGTCAATTGGCCACCGTGCAGGAATTGGTTTCGTTGGCACATGGCGTGTCTTTTATTCCCGACATGGCAAAGGTTCGCGATGACTCTTCGCGCCGCGTGTACCGACGGATCGCTGGCGTGAAACCCATGCGGACGATCGCGATGGTGTGGAATCCCTACCGCTTTCAAAGCAAGTTGCTGGAAACATTCAAGCAGCATTTGCGAGGGCTGACGGCGCCGGGCAAGTAGAGGAGGCTTAAGCATTGCGCATCAGCTTGTTGCGCATCAGCTTGTTGCGCACCAGTTTGTTGCGCACCAGTTTGTTGCGCACTCTACTCGGATTGTTTTACCAAGTGAGTTGTAAACCAGTCGACCATTGCTTGCGTTGATTTCTGCGCGTCCTCACCTTCGAAGCCATGCCCGGCTTCTGGGAATTCGATCAGTTGACTCTTTACTTCTGCCTTTTCAAATGCGGCTTGAATGTTTCGACTATGTTCCACCGGCACCAGCGCGTCCTTAGTGCCTGCTAGGAGAAGGGTGGGGGGATCGTCGTGCGAAACATGCAGCAGTGGGGAATCTGGTTCCAAGTCCTGCATGGGGAGCTGCAGGGCTGGGAATTTTTCGTAAGCGGGTAGGCGGTTGGGAGCATCGGTTCCCATGGCTCTTAAATCGGTGGGAGCCACATAGGCCACCACAGCTTGGACTCGATCACTAACGCGTTCCACAGGATCCGCAGCGCTGGGCTGGCCCTCGTCCGACGCGGTTCCCAGCATTAGCGAGAGATGTCCTCCGGCGCTCAACCCAAACACTCCTATGCGATTGGGGGCAATGCTGAACTCCTCTGCATGCAATCGGATGTACCGAACGCTGCGCCGAACATCGGAAACTGCTTCCGCGATCGAAAACCGAGGACTGCTGCCATGACGCACCGCAAACACGGTAAAACCCTGGTCGGTTAGGGGACGTAAACGGACTTGCATCTGCTCAGGCGGCGTCCAGTTGGAATACCAGCCACCACTGACCATGTACAACACCGCAGCACCATTGGAGTTTTGAGTGGGGGCAAAAACATCGCATGTCATCGCCAGCCCAAGCTTGTGACCGTATACCACGTCAGGGGTGATCTTCGGATTTTCGGCAAGGGTTCGACCCTCGCAGAAGAGTGGCAGGATGGCGGTCAGCAGCAGGGGGAGTTGTCGGAGTGCAAGCTTTGGCATGTGGGAGGACTTTCGGTTTGACGAAGGTGTGCAGGGAGTTGGTGTGCAGGGGGGGGGCGGGCAGGGAGTTGGGGACATCTCGAGCGGCAAATCACTTGGCTGCATGCAGCAGTGGTCACATGAACAAATTCAGGGGATCGTAGCCTTCCCCCACGATAGGGCCTGGGGCGGTTCGGAACCAGGCATCCAGGACGGAGGCATACACTTGCCGAAAATCGAACTGGTGCTGTAAATCGCCATCGTGCAGATCGACCAGATTCGGGGGATCTCCGGTCACACCCGCCCGCACGCCGCCACCGCACAGAAACATGGGGCCCGCCGCACCATGGTCGGTCCCGGCACTCGCATTCTCAGCCACGCGCCGGCCAAATTCGCTAAAGGTCATCACGCAGACTCGGTCTGCATGGGAATGAGCGTCGAGATCGCGGATCAAGGCGCTGACCGCATCGCTCCACTCGCGCAGAAGGATTTCATGGGTCGCTGGTTGTTGTGCATGCGTGTCAAAACCATCCAACTGTACATAGTAGACTCGTGTCTGGAGCCCAGCATCAATCAACTGTGCGATCACTTGTAATTTTTTACCCAATTCACTCTCGGGGTAGGTCACCTCGCTGTGATAGCTTTCCGCCGCTTCAGCGACGCGTTGGCTAGCCACCAATGCTGAGGTTGTACTCGCCTGCAGGAAGCTCAGCAAAGCATTGGAATCCGTTTCCTGCCGTTTTGATGGAATCTGGCTGTCGAGCAATTTGCGCAATGCGTCTCGATTGGCACCTTGAAGTTGAAATTCAGCCAGCTCTCGAACGGTTGGAACGCGAACACGTTGGGACACGACCGCAAAGGGTTGTTGCTCACGACCCAAATGCAGCGCGGGGACATCTCCACCAGCGGACTCCTGCAGCGTGTCCAACAAGCGTCCCAGCCAACCGTCGGGACGCGGTTGGTCCTTGCGGCGGCAGGTGTGCCAAATATCCATCGATTCAAAATGCGAACGATTGGGCTGGTCGTAGCCCACCCCTTGAATAATCGCCAATTGTCCAGCCTCGTAGAGGTTCCCCATGCCGGACATCGCGGGATGCAATCCAAGGTCGTTACCACATGGAATAACGGAAGATTTCTCGATCGCCAACTTGGGACGGGCCCGCCGGTACTCTTCGTCTGTATAGGGGATCACGGTGTTTAGACCATCGTTTCCTCCCGATAGTTGAACCACCACCAGAATCCGCTCATCGCGAGTATTTCCACGTTGAGCAGCTTCGGCAAAGCAGGCTGGAACCGCAGCGCCAATGCCAACAGCCGTCGCGCCACCCAGAGAGGACTTCAAGAAGCGACGCCGGGATGAATTGATTGAAATGTGCATGGTTTAACCTAATTGGCATTCCGGTAGGGAGGTGACGGCGTGCAGCAGGGCGCGAAGCTTCAGTTCTTTCCCTCCCGAGGATCGCTCGTACGATTGTAGCAATTGGTGCTGCGTTGCATCGCTCAAGGGGATAGCCAGCAAGCAGCGGCTCAAGTATTCGATCGTTTGCCGCGGAGTCCCAATTTGTCGTGCCTCCAGATAGTCGCTGAAGCTCATGCCGGCGAATCGAGTTGAGTCATCCGCTAAAACTTTGGAGATAAGATTGGCACGTCCCAATAACGTGGAAGAATTAATCCACGTGCGTCCGCCATCCCATCCCTTAACATTGGGTGGGTAGAACAAGCCCTGGCCAAGTTCCAGCAAGCCGGATGCGAGGGTTTGAGTATTGGTGGTGGCGCTCAGACAACGGAGAGAGCCGAGGATGAGCTCTACTGGAGAGCGGATTTTCCGCCCCATCGCGTGCTGGGAAAAGAATAGATTGCTGCTCAGGAGTTGCTGCAACACAGGGGCAATTCGCAGCCCCTGTTCTCGAAAGGTGTTCGCTAAGGGTTGCAGCAACTCATCCGCAGGCGCGGGTTCGTCGCTGATAAAGAAGCGATACCACTTGCGAACGAGAAATAATTCGAGTTGTGGTTGTTCCAAGACAATTTCAATTCCGTCTTCGCCATCGAATGCACCGCTTTGTCCCAGGATCGATTTCGTCCCGGAGTCCTGTTGGTACCTGTTTTTGCGGAAACGCTTATTCTTGACCTCCCACCCGGTAAAGCATCGGGCAAGTTCTTGAATATCGGATTCACTGTAGTTTCCTTCGCCCAGGCAAAAGAGCTCCATCAACTCTCGAGCGAAATTCTCGTTGGGGTGTGCCTTGCGATTCACCGCGGAATCGAGGTAGATCAGCATGGCTGGATCTTTGGAAATCCGTTGCACCAATTCACTGAATTCTCCGAGCGCGTGCTCCCGCAAAAATTGATTCTGATTCCACATCATGCGGGCATTTTGTACCTTTTCTGCGCTGGTTGCAAAATGGCCATGCCAAAATAGAGTCATCTTTTCCAGAAGCTGGTTGGGCGTATACAGAAAGCGATAGACCCAAGCGGCAGACAGTTGCCGCGGATCTCCACCCGCCATGACTGTTTCGGCCAGCAGGTTTGCAGTTGCCCGGAAGTCGCTCTCTTCGGTGTTCTGCGCCAGCAATTCTTGGACGATGACTACGGGCGGACGCTGCCGTGCGTCAATCAGCACGTTGTGGTCAGCGCCCAGGCCGGCGCGGCGAAAGAGATGTGCCGCCCTCGCATCATCCCACGGGATTTTCGAGCTCGGTTCGAAAGGGGACCAAGCCCATTCAGGATCAATGCGTTGCATGCTCAGGGATTCGCTCATTGGACCTGCTCCACGTTGAACTGGATTTCTGCATCCAGAGTTAGCTGCGCCTCCGACACTTTAAGAGAGACCTGCGCGTCACGGAGGAAGGTGAGGAGATCGAGCAAGAGTCCAATCTCTCCTTCGGCTGCTTCGCGAGGCTGCCCTTTTTCGAGCATGCTGTTGGCAATTAACTGCTGTTTGTTCGCCTGCAAGACCTCGTGCAATGCCCCCGCTTCCAAGATGACTGCAGTGTTCATTGCCGTCTCCTGCGACCGCCGCTCTGCTGAGAGGTTGGGGGCCAAACCCACCAATTCTCGTGCCAAGGCTGTCGTGCTGGAGAAGATGATCCGCTCGCCAGCAAAGGCTAGCGTCGGTGAGAAATTGAAATTGATGGGAGCACGCTGGCTCTCACGCTCCTCGTGCTCCGGTACGTAGGTCGCAGTGATCAATTGAGCCGCGTCTTGGACTTCCATCCCTAGGTCGAGTTGGGGTTGACCGTTCATGGCCCCTGTAATGTTGAGAAAGCCGATGAAACTCTGAAAGACCCTGCGGAGGGAGGGAGTCGTTTCGGTGGAATCTCGCATGCGAAACTGAATCGCAAATGCCGGCAATTGGATTGCTGGTTTGGGAAGAGTGTCGGTGAAGTCTTGGGTGCTGCCCACGATCTGGAGCGAACTTCGAAATGCACCCAGAATGTCTTCGCCAAAGTCCTTGCCACTGAAAAAAGTGGTCAACTGCGAGTCGGTTTGCGTCAATTGATCGCTCGCCTTGTCGCCCAGTAAGTCTCCAGCTTGCAGCCACATCTGAGATAGATCGCGGTGAGCGGATAGGGCGAACAGTCTATTCTCTACTTGAAGCAATTCAGGGGCGGAGGCGAGTTCGGGGGCTCCAAAGGAATATTCGCGAGGCGTTTCCCAAGCCCGATCATGAGGAGTTTCTAACTGCAATTTCATTCCGTTGGAATCTAGCTTTAATCGTCCGGTGACATGGGGCGTCTGACGCAAGTTGGCGAGGATACCTCCCAAGGCAAGTTCTCCGAAGTAGTTGTCGATCCTTTCGGTGAACAGCTTCTTAGCGACCCCAGCTTCGCGGATAGCCTGAATATCGAGATAGGCTACGACTGCGTCGGCGTTGTCCGATGGTTCCTTAGCTTGTACCGCCTCGGCAAAAGCCGGGCTGTTCTGCAAGCAATTTTCAGTGCCCTCGACATACTGATCGATGATGGCTTTGCCAAGCTCGCGTCGATTGGTTAGCACCAACCAATGGTCGAGCTGCACCAGTTTGAATTCCTCGTTGAGGTTGTGTACCGGAAACCCGCGGTAGTCGGCTTCTTGGGCGGGAACGCCTCCTGCCTGCAACATTCGAATGGCTAGCACGAAACCCTTCAAACGGTCGATCGCATTCTTGTCGGTGGATTGGACCAGCACGGCCAGTCCCCTCTGCTCCCGGTCCACTGCTAAGGTGATGCCTCGGTCCGCAACCGTCGCTAGAGCTTCGGGCCAAGGACGCCTCATGTTGGCCTCGAAGGCCTGGACACCCATGGTGAGCTTCTGAAAGCCTTCGTTCTGCGTTGCGGCAGCGTAAGCGGGCATGGCCGACAGACGCTCGCGGAGTGGGTGGTTCAGGACCAGGTCCAGCGTGGCTCCAATGTGATTGACCTCTGCATAGGCCACGATGGTGGGGGGCAGCAAGCTGGCGCTGCTGCGCGCTTCCTCGGCCGCTTCGCTGGCAACCAACCAGCCGGGGAGCAACCCGAGCGCTAGGAGTGCAAGAGCGCTGCGGCCGCAATAAAAACTGTGCATCCGAATTTTCTGCATCGTCAATGGCTGGCCGGTCATGAGGGAGTTGCTCTTGCGGAAGGGGGACGGTTGCAATTCTATACCTATGAGTCTATTCTCCAGCGGTTGTTGTCGCTTGGTATCAGTCTGTAACAAACTGTCGGAAATGTTCGCGCTTGACCTAACCTGAGCGCTGCTGAGAGGTGGAGATCGCTCCAGCGCGTCGATTGAAAGCGAATTACGCATGCCGCACCTAGATGATCGATTGAAAGCTGTCGCGCGACAGCTCCGCTCCGAGGTGCACGTCGATATTGGTTCCGACCATGGCCATCTCTTAAAGGCCCTCTTGGCGGCCGGACGAATCCGTCGTGGTATCGCCATTGAGAATAAACGCCAGCCCTTCGAAAACTCGAGGCATACCCTGGCGGGAGTGAATGCGGAAGTGCGTTTCGCGGATGGTTTAGAAGGAGTGCAGCACGGCGAGGCGAATAGTCTCAGTATCTGTGGCATGGGGGCAGAATCCATTTTAAACATCCTCCAGGCGTTTCCCTCCCGAGTGCCCCCGTTGGTCGTGTTGCAGCCCAATCGTTGCCCTGAAGTGTTACGCGCATGGGGGCTGCGAAATGGTTTTCATCTGTGCGACGAACAGTTGGTCTACGGACACTGGCCCTACCCCATCCTCCGCTTTGAACAGGCACAAGACGCTCGTGATCCTGCCTACGAGGGGCTGGGACGCGAAGCCGCGTTGCTCTGGGGGCCGCATTTAATTCGGCGGTGGGAGCCCGAGTTCGTGGCTCGCCTCCGCGAAGAAAAACGCTATTGGAGTGACTTCAAACGCTTGGGGCCAGACAACGCCCAGCGGCTGCAGCTCCTCCATCAAATTTTGTCAGGTGTGCAGCAGTGATTTTGCCCGCTGATGCCTGGGGCGTAGGTGGCCCAAGGCCGTCCGTTGGCTTCCGCATTGCTTTCAACAATTGCGCGTCGACACCCTACTGAGGAAGGTGCGGAGCGGCATTCAGCGGCTCGCTACGAGACTGCTGTGCATTTCTATTCGGTCGAGACGGAAGTGGAAGCAAGATACCGCAACACAATTTCATTGGGAGACGCCATAAAGCATTCGCGTTCGGGGGCATCTGCAATCCAAATGATGGGACGGAGAGTCGGTTCCGTGCGAAGTTGTGCCGGATCGACAAGCCAGTCAACGTCGACGCGATGCTGGAGGTCGGGGAATTCCCAGGTCCATTGTTGACCAGAGCTCGCTATTCCTACTGCGAAATCATCGTCGAGTTCGCTCCAGTTTTTCGGCCAAGAATTGTCGTTCGCTCTCATGTGTTCAATGCACATATAAGCTACCGCCTGGGCAGCGTACGCGCTGCGAGTCACTTCGAAATTATGGCGAGTGCGGGCAATGACCATTAAGATGGTCCAAACTAATACTGCAGCAAGGGAGACCGACAGCATCAAGGTTTTCAAATTGAATTGTAGGCTGCGCATCATCGTAACCGTGTCCGAGTAGCGACCCTTGGGGAGGCCAATTGGGTCAATTGCTGTCGTCGCAGGAATGGAAGGGGCCAATCCAAAATGTTCTGAAAGGTGAAGCCCAGATTGTCGTTATGGCTCAAACATTTGTATTCACCTGAAAGGGCGTTGACCGCGGATTTTGCTCTGCGGTGCAGTCTGTCGCGATTGCACAAGTCGAAGACTGGGGAGGGATTGCCGGAGAGCGGCAATTCCGGAATCGGTCACCTTGGTATCGACGAGGTTGAGATTCTGGAGTTTCGGCCAGCTCCTGAGTTCCATCAATCCGGTGTCGGTCAGAGCTGAGCTCTTGATCGATAAAACTTCAATGTGTGGCATGCCACCGATGTTCTTCAGCCAACCGTCATCAATTCGGGGATCATTCAAGTGCAGATAAATCGACCGCCCAGAGAATGTGTCTCCCACCAACTGCCGAAGTAAAAACTGGCCCCGCGGCTCTGTAAAGACTTGGGCATTGACGGTCTTCAACATGGCGATCTGGTATCGATCCAAGTACCACGGAACGAGAATTGCATTTGCGGCTGCGAGCAATACTGCGACTACCGCAACGCTGATTAGGAACGTGCGAATTCCAAATTGCAGCCTCCGTGGGCTAGGAGCATTAGAGGGCGATTGCATGGGAGTTCCTCGTCGTGGTTTACCCTTAATGCAAGAACGCGTTCATTCAGCAGGCTTACGAGACTGGTATTCGCGTCTACGCGGATTCATGACGCGGAAGGTTGTTGCCAGCGTTTTATCGATTTTCAAAGCGATAGAGATGGGTCGTGGTTCTTACGATTAGAGAATCTCCAATGACCGCCGGAGAGGCGTTGCAGCCACTGGGGAGTGTGTTTTCCGATACGAGTTGCGGAGTATCGCCGAGCGTGTACACGTAGCCCTTGCCGTCATGATCAAACGCGTAGAGGTGAGTTTTCGTGGCAAGCAGTGATGCGCTGAACTTGCCTCCCAATCGCTCTTTCCAAACAATCTCGCCGGTCTCCAGGTCGAGTCGCTCTAGGATGCCATCATCGGTGACGTCGAACAAGCGCCCTGCGACCAGTACCGGACTGGGCTTGGCGCCGATGCCCTTGCGTTGGCTCCAC
The DNA here is from genome assembly GCF_007752135.1 of Aureliella helgolandensis. GTDB lineage: Bacteria > Planctomycetota > Planctomycetia > Pirellulales > Pirellulaceae > Aureliella > Aureliella helgolandensis. Next base: position 1,302,710 of record NZ_CP036298.1, read on the forward strand.
TGGACATGCGTGTCGGTGACATCGCCCTGCCCATCGACTCTAACGCACAACATCTGTGCTTTGCTGAAACCACTGCTGAAGTAAATTCTCTCGCCATCGAACAGCGGTCTGACGGTGGTCGAATGCTCGTCGTAGCGGACCCGCCAGAACTCTTCACCGGTGTCCGGATTGAGGGCTAGTAGAGTCTTGCTGGCTGGGCTGATCAGCTGATCGACTCCTCCGACTTGGATGATGATGGGGGTTGAGTAGGCTTTGTAGAAATCTCCGTTGTCGGTGCCATAGTCGATATCTCGATCGACTTTCCAGATCGTCTGCCCTGTGTGTCGGTCGAGCGCTATGGCGTATTGAAAATCAAAGCCATCCATGTGAAAGATCAATTTGTTTTCATACAGGATCGGCGAGCTGCCTGGCCCTCGGAAGTGGTTGCAGGGTAAATCGCGTCGTTCCCATATCGTTTCCACTGTATTGCGGTCGAGACAAGCGGTGCCGTACGATCCGAAATGGACATACACATGTTGCTCGTCCAAGATGGGAGTTGGAGAAGCGTAGGTGTTCGTCGCGTGGTGATCGGGTTGAGGGGTGTTGTTGTCGTAGAGCAGTCGATCGTGCTTGATGGCGCCGGTAGCAAAGTCGATGCATAGCACGGAAAGCTGGCTGCCATCCTCCGATGCCGTGGTTAGCCAGACCTCGCCGTCCGAGGCGACAGGCGAAGACCATCCACGGCCGTGAATGGCAGTTTTCCACACGCAATTGTCTTCCTCGGACCAGTGCGTTGGAAGTTGGGCCAACAAGGCGAGTCCGTTGGCGGAATTGCCACGGAATTCACGCCAGCTATCTGCCGACGTTAGGTCCGCAGCCTGCCCTTGGGCCTGAAGCGCCAGCAGCGACCAGGAAGCTGCAAAAGCTAATGTCACCACGGCTTGTGAGGCAGAACGAATATGGGATGGGGGCACTCTAGTGGACATCATGGCATTCAGTAGGTGTTCGAGTGGAGAGCCGGAGGGGTGTTGCAGGGGCGCCAAGCGTTGCTGCACCCATTCTAAACGAAACAGGGAGAGCCATTGGCGTTGCGCGGGGCGATAATTGCGGGAAATAACACCGCTAGCCTCATCCTGGCGAGAGTTCAGTGCGGTTCATCCAGCGATTTTAAGAAAGTACTGGATCGCAGGGCAGTCTCCAGGGGCCGGTGTCCCCGACGCGGTTCGCCCCGAAACTCATCCCCGTGGGCTGGAAGCGGCAGCGGGACGTTGCCGGTTTTAGACCGCAGCCTTCATGAAAGGTTCTCGATTCCCTCGCGGATCCATTACGAATGTTACGCAAGATGTTCGGACGAATCCGACCGAATCGAGTTCGCGGGACTACGAACTTCTGGGAAGCAATTCCAATTGGCTGTCGGCTGTTGAACCGCAGCGACGGGGAAGTTGTGGATATCAGCTCCATCGCTAACTAATCGGCGACCCATTGTTCGGCAGTGGATTTGATTCCCTTCAAGTCCAATTTACCGCTTCCTAGGATAGGGATGGCTTCCACTTGCAGGAAGCTATCCTCACTAGGTAGGTAGAGATTGGGGAGGCCTGCGGCGCTGAGCATTCGCAGGATTTCTGATTTGGGCCGAGGCAATTCGGTGTGCAGCACGATCAGGCGTTCGCCCCGTTTGATGTCGGGCACACTGGTAACCGCCACCCGCAATGTCCCCTCTTCATCGGTTCCCACGATCTGGGCTAGAGCTTCCTCAATCTGGATGTGAGGCACCATCTCTCCGGCAATTTTGGAAAATCGGCTTAGTCGGCCGGTGATATGAATAAACCCCTCGCGATCGATGAACGCCACATCGCCGGTGCGGTACCAGCCATCGTGCATTACTTCCGCGGTTAAGTCGGGTTGGTTCAAGTAGCCTTGCATGACGTTGGGGCCACGGATTTCCAGTAAACCAGGTTGTTCGGCAGGTAGCACATGGTCATTGTCCAAATCGACCGTCCGGGCTTCGATCCGATTGCAGGCTTGGCCGACGCTTCCCTCACGCAGACCGACCGTCGGACGGTTCCCTTGACGCGACGGAGGGATGTTGACGGAAACCAATGGGCTGAGCTCGGTGGTTCCGTAACCCTCGACCGGTCGCACGCCAAACTTTTGCTCAAATTCACCGAAGAGATCGAGCGGCATTTTCTCGGCACCCACGACCACTACTTCGAGTGTTTTGAATTGTTTCGGTTCAACGCGGCGTACATAGGATCGCAAGAAGGTGGGGGTGGCCAGGAGCACGGTGGCTCCGAAGTTTTCCGCCAATTTACCGATAGGCCGGGCTTCCAGGGGGCTGAAATGGAAAGCTGTAGCGCAGGGGAGTGTGAGCGCCGACCAGAGCGTGACGGTGTAGCCGAACGAATGGAAGAAGGGGAGAATGCCCAGCACCATATCGTCCTCATTGAGATGGATCGCTTCGTCGATCGCCAGAATGTTGCTGGTGATGTTGCCACCGGTCAGGACAACACCCTTGGGGATGCCGGTCGACCCCGAAGTGAAAATAATAGTCAGTGGGTCGCAATGGCGTTGATGCGATAAGCCCAATGCTCTGTGCAGGCCATCGGCAGAACGAAAATTCGCATTGAGAAATGCAAAGAGTTTATCCCCGACCGAGATCTCTTCCTTAACATCTTCCAAGTAGATCAAGGGGCAGCCCAGGTCGACTCCCACTTTCTCCATGAATTTGCGACTGGTGATGACGTGTTTTAATCCCGCCGCCGCACAGCACTGCTGCAGCACTTCTGAAGTGACCGTATAGTTCAGGTTGACCGCGACGCGGTCGGCCAGTGCCAATGCAAAATTCGCGGCAACGGCCGGTACGACCGGCGGTAGAAAGATGCCCACATGTTTTTCATCTTCGGCGAGCGCGGCTCGCACCAAATAGTTGCGCAGCGCCAGTGTGCGTACGAGTAACTCTTGACCGCTCAGTTTGACACCCGTGGAATCGGCTGTTTTTAAACGCTTGCCTCGCTGCTTCAATTGCCGCAATAAACGAAGCGTTACCACCGGCGTCGAGTGATCGAATTCAGTTTCAGTTGACGAGGGCTGCGTGGCAGCGCGGTCGATTTCAGGCACGTCGATTTCCGGCACAAAGAGAGCTTTCTGTGGGCAGACTGTTCTGTCACGGTTCTTGGGGGGACGCCGCGTAGGAGCCAGTATCGAGCAAGGATCCTACATGCTTTTCCATCGAACCGCACGAATTAAACCTTAAACGACTGATGCGTGTCAATTCGGGGGAGTTGGGCAGCACGAAGCCAAACGCCTGAAGAAGTGATACAATGACACGCCAAACCAGTGAATAGCGTCCACTGCCTAGCACTCCTCACAATGTCCGGAGACCGAAATTGCGTAACCCGATTCCCCGCATTTTGAAATCGGTGTTGTACTTGAGTGCTAGTTGGGTGATTGTTGCTTGTGTTGCGTATGGGCAGACGCGGGATGAGGGGGCCAGGAATGAGGGGGACCCTCGCGGTGATTCGGTGCGCAAGCAACTGCCGGATGTGTTGTTCATTGCCGTCGATGATCTCAATGATTGGACCGGTCACCTAGCCGGGCACCCTCAGTCGCAGACTCCCCATATCGATCGATTGGTGGAGCGCGGCGTGGTCTTTACCAATGCTCACTGTGTGGCTCCTGCCTGTAATCCGTCGCGAGCCGGACTCATGAGTGGCATTCGTCCCTGGGAGACTGGAATCTATCTCAATAGCGATCCGGCACAGAGCGTGATGCGTGAGACGTTGACCCTCAACCGCCACTTTCTGGCGCAGGGGTATAAAGCGTTCGGTGGCGGGAAAATCTACCATGGTACCACGAGTGAAGGTCGCGGCGACACGTGGACCGACTGGGGCGGCCGCTTCTCGACGAAGCACGGTGGTGAGCCGAATCGAAATGGGCTTTCCCGCAGTCACTTCGATTGGGGACCGCTCGATATTCCAGCCTCGGAGATGGGGGATTACCAGCTGACCGACTGGGCCATCGACAAATTGCAGCACCAGCCAGTTGACGAGCCGATGTTCTTGGCCGTGGGGTATGTCAAACCTCACTTGCCTTGGTACGTGCCGCAAGAGTACTTCGACCGGTTTCCACTCGATGAAATTCAACTCCCCCTAACGACCGAGTCGGACTTAGACGACATTCCAGCTGCAGGGCGGAAGATGGCTGGTGCCGATGGCGATCATCGGGCCGTGGTAGCAGCTGGTGAATGGAAGAAGGGCGTGCAGGGATACCTGGCAACCATCTCATTTTTGGATGACCAAGTTGGCCGCCTGCTGGAGGGATTGGAGCACAGCCCTCGAGCTGAGAACACGATCGTGGTGTGGTGGACCGACCACGGCTGGGCTTTGGGAGAAAAGCAGCATTGGCGTAAGTTTGCATTGTGGAATGACACCACGCACACTTCCTTTGCCATTGCTGCACCTGGCGTTACTACACCTGGTACTCGCTGTGCGGCAGCCGTTGATTACTTGAGTGTCTATCCCACACTTTGCCAGTTGGCGGGCGTGCCTACGCCGGAGCATGTAAGGGGGCCCAGCCTGTTGCCGCTCCTCCGTGATCCGGCTGCAGAGTGGGAGCATGTGGCCATCTGCACCCACGGTCGTGGCAATCACGCCGCCATGGATCAACGCTATCGATTGATCCGCTACGCGGACGGCACCGAAGAGCTTTACGACACAACCCAAGACCCCAATGAATGGCACAATGTGGCGGGGCGGGCCGAACTGGCCGATGTCAAAGCTAGGCTTGCGCGGGCTCTGCCGGCGGCGGAAGATGAGATTAAAACGCGTCCTGCTAAAGGAAAAGGTGGCAAACGCAATGCGGCCAGCAAACAAGAGTGAGTGAATCTTCGTCCACTCTGGCTAAGGTCTCGAGATTAGGGCTCGCGTGTGGAGTGTGTGCCGCCGTTCTATACACCGCAGCCAATATCTGCTTGCGGCAGGTCGTGCATGTCGATCCCGTTTGGGTCTCAGCCATCAAAGCTATTCCAACGTTCTTGATGGTTGCTCCGCTGGTCTTTCTGCGCTACTGGCGTGGTCAGGTGTTATGGTCGACCCGCAGCGATATTCTCTGGCTCATCGTTACCGGATTTTGTGCGCAAATTTTCGGAAATGTCGCCTTTCAGTGGTCGCTTTCCATTCTTGGACTGGCAATCTCGGTGCCCATGATCCTGGGAGCGATGCTGGTGGGCGGGGCTTTGATTGGTCGCGTCGTGCTGGGAGAACCCGTTCGGCCACGCACGCTCTTGGCCGTTGTGTTGTTGATTGTCGCGGCAGTGATCCTGACCCGTGGTGCTCAGAGCTCCGTTTCCAATCAACCCGATGTCCAGGTTTGGCAGATTGTTTTGGCGGTCTGCGGAAATATGGCCGCTGGCATCGCGTATGCATTCCTGGGCACGATGATGCGTCGCAGCATGCAGGCCGGCATGCCGATGATCTCGACGCTATTTGTGTTGAGTGTTGTTGGCACGGGGTTGCTTGGAACCTGGGCCCTATTCACCGTCGGTGTGCCAGGCATGTTGGCGACCGCGGGGGTGGATTTTGCGATTATGTTTGCCGGTGGCGCCTTCAATGCGCTAGCCTTTCTCTTGCTCGCCAAAGCCCTTCAGCAACTCCCCGTGCTGTACGTGCAACTCCTCAATGCCACGCAAGCGGGGATGGCGGCCATTGCGGGTTGGTTGATTTTTGGTGAACAACTCTCCCCCATGGTACAGCTCGGCTTGGCATTGACGGCTGCCGGGCTGATCATCGCCGGCACCCGCTCCACGCGTCCCAAGCTGATGCGGCCGGCGGCCAAACGCTTAAAACCGTAAACTTTCGGTGGTTCCGGCAACGGTGTCTGGGAGAGGTACGTCTCCCGGCGGATGGAGTCGGTGACTCTCCCCTGCGAGGGTGGCTTTCGTTGGCGGCCGTCGAGGCTGTTTTACTTTCTGCTATAATCGATCGCCTAGCCTGGATCACGAAATGGGGCCTAAGCTCCCCATTGGCTGGCGCTGCGAGCGATTCATCTCCCGCCCGGCGCGCGTCCATGCAGCCCTTGCACGCTGTTCCGACCTCCCCACCTGAGAAGAGACTTCGATGTACCGATCTATACTCTGCAACCTGCTGATGGTGCTGTCCACGCAGTGGCTGTGCCTAGCGTCGTTTTGCTCCGCCCGACAACCGAACGTGCTGTTGGTCATGACGGATGATCAGGGGTACGGCGATCTGGGGGTGCATGGGAATTCGATGATTCAAACTCCGACCTTGGATCAGTTCGCTCGCCAGAGTTTGCGATTGACCGATTTTCATGTGGAGCCGACGTGTGCGGAGACTCGTTCCGCCTTGATGTCGGGGCAGTTTCCCCTGCGGGTTGGAGTGTGGCACACGATCATGGGACGCAGTATTATGCGCGCCGATGCCGTGACGATGCCCCAAGTCTTCCAGGCCTCGGGGTATCGCACGGGAATGTTCGGGAAGTGGCATTTGGGGGACAACTACCCCTACCGCCCCCAAGACCGCGGATTTGACGTAACGCTCCATCATGGTGGCGGTGGCGTAGGACAGACACCCGATGTGTGGGGAAACGACTATTTTGATGATGTCTATCTGGCTAGTGGGAACGCTGGACAAGCAGCCGCCGAAAATGACTCGCGGGAGGAGCGGAGTTCCGTTGCTGCATCGCGTTTAACACCGGTGCGAGGCTATTGCACCGATGTGTTCTTTCGGGCAGCTGAGGAGTTTATTCTGGACGATCGAGAGCAGCCATTCTTTTGCTATCTGGCCACCAATGCCCCGCATGGTCCCTACTATGTCGAAGAGAGCTACAAGCAGCCGTATCTGGAGCAAGGGGTGCCAGAGCCGATGGCGAGCTTCTATGGCATGATCTCCAATATTGATGACAACTTCAAGGGACTGCTGCAGTTGCTCGAGGATCAGTCGCTGTCGCGCGACACGATTGTCGTGTTCATGACCGACAATGGTACGGCGGCAGGCTATCGCCCCCAAGGCAAGGAAGGCGAGTGGAGTGGATTTAATGCTGGTATGCGTGGTACTAAAGGCCAGGCCTATGAAGGTGGACACCGAGTTCCTTGCTTCATTCGCTTTCCCGACGGGCGGATGGCTGACACCGAATTTGATGGGCTAGCTGCCCATGTCGATCTGCTCCCAACCTTGGCGGGGATCGCTGGAATTGATACCCATCCCGCCGAGCATCTCGATGGTCGAAATCTACTCGACGATGTGCATCGAACGCAGGCGTCGGAGCCACGCTCCCTGGTTGTCCAATCGCATCGCGTCGAGCGTCCGCGGTTGTGGACCAAGAGTGCGGTGTTGTTGGAGGACTGGCGATTGATTGATGGCAAGGAGCTCTATTCACTGAAGCAAGATCCAGGACAGACGCAGGACCTTGCCGACGCGCATCCCGATAAGGTAAGGCAATTGCGAGCCGTCTATGAGGCGTGGTGGAGGGATTGTGCTCCCAATCCGGACCAGTACTCGCGGATACCAATCGGCTCTCCTGGTGTTGGACAGGTTACGCTCACGGCCCACGATTGGCATGGGCCGCAACCACCGTGGAATCAGAAGATGATCCTCAAGCAGCCTGCCACGAATGGCTATTGGGAAATTAGCGTCGATCGCCCGGGGTGGTACCAATTCTTGCTCGCCCGTCAGCCTCTCGAAGCCCCGTTGGCATTGAACGGCAATAAAGCGGTCCTGCAGATCGGCGAGTCTGTGCAGACGGTCGAGACACACCCACGGGCTGTGGTAGCACCGATCACCATGCAGCTGGAGGCTGGAGAGTTTCGGCTGTCAACCAAGCTGCTGGGGACCGAGCATGGAAGCCAGGAGGTAGGGGCGTTCGTGGTCTATGCTAATTATTTAGGGGAGCAGCGGCCCGAGTCGGCTGAATTGCCAAACTGGTTGGTACCGGGCGATCGCGTGGCCTGGCTGGGCGGGACGCTCTTCGAAAGAGCCCAGGAGACCGGGCGGCTGGAGTCGGAGTTCGCCGCCCGTGCCCCACTCTCTGGACTGACCTTCTGCAACCTCGCATGGAGCGGCGACGATGCCAGCGGTCGGGCTCGCGCGGTCTTCGGAGCGCCAGGGGATGGCAAGTCCCGACGTACCGCGGACCTTCAATTAGCCCAGCCGAGTGTGGTGGTCGTGGCCTATGGAATGAGTGAAGCGTTGGACGAGACGATTGCGATTGCGAGTTTTCAGGAGGAGCTGCAAGCATTGGTCTTGGAGCAGAAAAGTGCTGGCCGGGAAGTGGTGTTGTGCGAAGTGCCCGAGTTGGTGGTGGATACCCCAGCTACGGCCACTGGCATCGATTGGCCGGAGGTGCAGCGCAAGTACGAGACGCGGCGCACCTCGCTGGACGAGGCCATTGGGGAGGTTGCGAAGCGTACTAGCAAGCTGACCCCCACGATCGTCGTGCGGCTACCTGAACTGCACACAAGTTGGTTTGAGCAGGCGCAGTATGTTAGTCCAGCGGGATATCAAGCTTGGGCTAGTCAGTTTGCGCAATCCGCCGTGGGAGCGGGAGCGGAGGTTGCGGGATCGCTCATGACGCGCCTGGAGCCCCTAGCCGTTGAGGCCAATCGTCTCTTCTTTGAGATGCATCGACCACAGAACGAAACCTATCTGTACCTGTTCCGCAAGCATGAGCAGGGCAACAATGGGGTTGAGCCGCCCCAAAACCGTCCGTTACTGGTCGACCTGCAATTGCGACTCTTGGAGGAGGCCGGGCGCCCTCAAGATTGACGCGCGAGCGGGCGAGGTGAGAGGACTGGGGTGCATCAACGAGCGTCGAAAGCGCAACCCGCCGGTGAGCCAGGACAGGTGGTAGCTGCAACTGGGGAACTGGGGACGCTACCACCCCATAAAAAACTCCAAACGCTCGAAATATCCATAGGCGGTCGCGCGGCGGGTTCCTCGATCGACAAGCAGCTAGGCTGAGGTTCGGGGGAGTGAAATCACCCGCGTGCCGAGTTGGAAAGTCTTGGCGGGTCGAGGGATTGGGGGTATGTTCTTAGGTTCGACGCCTAGGCAAGAGCCGTGCGACACCCTACCCCTCTCTTGGATTCGCTCTAGCGCCAATGAATGCCAGCAATAGTACCTTCCGGCCTCGCTGTCCCACGTGTCAGATGTTGGTGGAAACCGACAACGCTCCAAAATTCCTTCCATTCTGCAGTGACCGCTGTCGTCTGATCGACTTGGGGCGTTGGCTAAATGAGGAGCATGCGGTAACTTGCGACGAGAATGACGAATCGGAAGCTGAGGTCGAACCGACCAGGACGCCCAAGCTGCCTCCTGGCTGGCACGATGCCTAGCAGGCGGCTTAGGGATGAGTGGTTGATCGGTTACCGGTCCTTGAGCCGGCAGCACCTGTTCCCAGTTCCATTACTAGAGACGCCTCAAGGATGCTTTGCGTTCAAGGGCCCCAACCCACCAATCGGCCGCACGACATTTACTCACTGATCTCATAAGATGACCCACAGCGTCGAAGAAACACCTTTCGAAGATCGCCACATACCTCGAGTGGAAATTAGTTGGGATCGTTCGGCTTGGTGGTGGTACCCACTGACGCGGGCAATTCATCCTGCGATGCGCGCTTTTGCACTCGTGCTGAGCCTGGTGGCGATTCTGGTCGCTGTAGGTGGCTGGCGGTTGGGAGATTGGTTGCTCTCGCCGGCATGGCAGGCTTCGGGGCAAGCAATCGTTGCGGCACCGACGGCGTTCTCCTGGCAATTGGGCGGAGCCCTGGAGCGTTTTTTTTCTGAATTCCAGACTTTCGAGCAGTTTGGAATCCGTGAGTTGGGCTTTGTAACGTTTCAGCTTGTGTGGCAGACATTAACCTTTGCCCTGTTTGGTGGCGTGATTGCTCGACGTGGCGCAGTTGAGCTTGGCCAACGCACGGTGGCGGCTTGGGGAGAATCGGTTCGCCTCGTCTCCTCTCGCTGGGCGAGCTACCTGTGGTCGTCTGGAATGCACTTGGTGGGCATCTGTGCTTTGTTGATCCCCGTATTCCTGCTGGGGGTTGTGGCCCGGTTCGGAGCCGTGGGGGCCACCATCGGAGCCGTGGGAGTGTTGGCCTGTTTCCCGTTGGTTTTTGCGATCGGTAGAATGGTCGTCAGCGCCGTTGTTGGCTTTCCCCTGAGTGTGGTGGCAATTTCCCTGGAGCGCAAGGCCGATGCTTTCGAAGGGTTTAGTAGGTCGAATGCCTATTTCTTCCAGCGCCCTATTGAAGCGGCCATCTGCATCTTGGCGTTGTTAGCGATTGGATCTGTTGGCGGACAACTCGTTTTCTGGTCGCTCCATGCTGGCTGGTTCTTTGTCAGTCACAGTTTTGTGTTTACAGCTGGCGGTGTCACGGACGCTTCGCGATTTGGATTGGTGCTCGGGGGGCAACTGACCGAATGGCTAGTTGCAGCGTATTGGTTCAGCTTCTTTTGGACTGGGGCCGCCGCAACCTATCTCATCCTACGGAAATCTGTGGATCATACCGAGTTGGATGAAATGGAACTGTTGGAAAGTCCGATTGAAGAGTCGTTGCCCGCGATCCCAACTGCGGCGGAACGGACTGCGGCCAGCACAACCACTCCTCCATCATCGACCGATCAGGACGCTACTTCTGAGTCGCCCGGTTCGGAGAGTTCGTAGTTGCTCAGGGGGTAGCCTGCACCTTCTAGCCCAGCCTGAAGCCTTTTTCGATCTACAAACTTTCAGAACGTAGCTGCCTCGCATGCCCCGACAACGCAAACGTCGTCCCAATTGGCCCTATCGATTTGCTTGGCTGGCGATTGTTTCGTGCGTCGTGCTCTACATCGTTGGGCAGACCTTGCTTGCCGGCATGACCTATGGGCGCCGTTCGTACGGTACCGATTGGGGGCTGTGCCTAGTTACCGCCCTGCTCGATGCGACGGTTGCCGCTTGGTTCGTTGCCGTGGGAGCTTCCATTGGCAGCTTTTTGAACGTGGTTGCCTATCGTTTACCGTTGGGAAGAAACATTGGGGGGCACTCCGGGTGTCCGTATTGCAACACACCGATTGACGGGACCGACAATGTGCCCGTGCTGGCTTGGATCCAGCTGCGCGGAAGATGTCGCTGCTGTCGATTGCCAATCTCGATCCAGTATCCTCTTGTAGAACTGGCGGTTGCCCTCGTCTTTTTATGGATCTACGTGACCGAGTTCGCAAGCGGCGGGAGCAATCTGCCAGGCGGCAGTTGGGGGGCCCGCGGCAATGGATTTTTGCGGCTAACGGTCACTCCAGAAATTGCGCTGAGGCTCGGCAGCTACTTGTTTGCCATCAGCGGGTTGATTGGGGCAGCTTTAATTGCAGTTCGCGGCAAGAGCGTTCCGTTGAAGCTCTACCTCTGGTCGTTGGTGCCTTGGGTGGTCAGTACTTTGGTGCTGCCTGCGGTGATCATTGTGAAGTGGAGAGTGTCTGGCGAATTATCTCTGACCGATGCCCGCTTGGATGCGGTGGCGAGCCTGTTGTGCGGCCTGGTGGCGGGCATAGCCCTTGCAAGGCTCGTGGCACCGATCGTCTACCCAGGTTTTGACCCACGTCTACTGGCTCAGAATGCGGTTACGCGGGGGGCTCGGCAATGGATGGGCGCGCTGGGCGTGGCAGGGGCCATCGTGGGCTGGCAGGCCGTGGTCTCGCTCGGCTGGTGCATCGTGCTTTCCGGTTGCCTGGCGAGCCTGCTGTTTCGACGTTTCCGGAACCGTGTCAGCTTGGGAGATTTAACGGTTTGGGTTTGGTTCGGCTTACTGCTGTTTCGTGCGAATTGGGCCGCGTTAATGCGCTTCGATGTCTTGCCGGCAAGCTGGCCAGAGGTGATTCGGCAAGTCTTGGGGGCGTTGGGGGTGGCCGTAGTTTGCCTGCTTTATCGAATCCTCAGTTACCGCCCCCCCCTGGAGGATGCCGGAGAATTGCTACCATCGGTGGATTCCTCTTCCCAAACAGACGAGTAGTTGGGCGATTTTGGGGTCTGGGGGAGGTTGGGGGTGTCGAGAGACGACTATTCTCAATGGCATAAATGGCCAAGGTACGCTATACTGGAGTCCCCACCCTGAAGTCGTCGCAGTCTCCAGCGACTCGTGTCTACAGTACCTACCAACCCATCCCACCAACTAACCCAGCCCGATGTGGCCGAATAACGCGCCTGAGCCCGCTAGATTGTTAGCGTTGTTCGCCGGTGCGATATTTCTAAAGGAACCCTCGGATGAGCACTGTTGCAGCCGACTTTGATCGCAATTCGCCGCGCAAAAGCCTGTTTCGTTTTGGCGCCTTGCAGCGGAATCTGAAATGGCTGGCACCCCTCGCCTGTGGACTGGGAATTGCCGGGTATGGCTGGCAAAACCAGTGGTTTGGTGGCTCGACGGCAGCCAATAGCAGCACGTTTCTGACCTATGAGATCCAACCACGCGATCTACCCATTACCGTGATTGAACGCGGTAATCTTGAGAGCCAGACCAATCTACCGGTGTACTGCGAAGTCGACGACGTGCGCAGCGATGGAATTAACGGGACGCCCATCGTCTGGGTCATCGCCAATGGCTCTTCGGTGAAGAAAGGCGATCTGATTTGTGAGCTCGATTCAGCGGCCATTCAGGTCGAATTGGATGACCAGATCTTGGACACTGAGGAAGCTCGTAGTACTGCCATTCAGGCAGAGGCCAATCTGAAGAATCAAGAGATTCAGAATTCGACTGCAGAGTACAAAGCTGAGCTGGATGTGCAGCTGGCAGAGCTCGAGCTGGAGATGTATCAAGACGACTTGGCGGGGTCGCATATCCTGGCCATTGCCGCGATCAACCGTCAGGTCGAGGACCTGAACAATGAGATCCTCGCTGCCGAAATGAACAAAGAACTCCGGAAGAATGAGAAGACCGGCATCGAGAGTTTGTTCAAGTTGGGCTATGCCGGCAAGAGTGAACTCGATCGCGTTGAACTGAGCTACTTGCAGGCCGAAGGTGACTATTCGGCAAAGCTCAACAAGCTCAGGACGCAACTCGCTTCCCTGGAGAAATTGAACACGTTTGACAAGAAGATGCAGCTGTTGGAATTGCAGGGGAAATTGGAGACAAGCCTCCAAGCTCGCAAGCAGGTCTCTGTCACCAACTCAGCCAAGCTAATTCAGATGCAGGGAGTTCTCCTTAGCCGCAACGAACAATTGAGGAAAGAGGAAGAGCGGTTGAAGCGGTATCAAGAGCAGTACGCCAAGTGCAAGATCTACGCTCCGCAAGATGGAATGGTGGCCTATGCCACACCCTCTTCTTCCCGCGATAGCGAGATTGCTGAAGGGGTTCCCGTCCGCCCCCGGCAGCATATCCTTTCCATTCCAAATTTGGAACGCATGCAGGTCAAAGCCAATATTCATGAGTCGGTTCTTGATCGAACACAAGTTGGCCAGCAAGTTGCCATCACCGTCGATGCGTTTCCAGATCGTCGCTACAGCGGAACCGTCAAATCGGTTGCAGTGCTGCCACAACGCAGTTATTACTCCGATACGAAGACCTATGAAACCACCATCGTTATTGACGAGGATGTCTATCAGCTGAAACCGGGGATGACTGCGGTCAGCGAAATCAAGGTGGACTATTTAAAGCAAGTGAATGCCGTGCCAGTGCAAGCCGTTGTGCAGCGTGCTGGAGTGAATTGGTTGTTTGTGCAAGAGGCCGGCCAAGTCGAACGGCGCCAAGTCACCTTGGGGGCAAGCAATGATCAATATGTGATGGTCTCTCAAGGAGTTGATTCTGGCGACCAAGTTGTCCTGAATCCAGCCAGCTTGATGGAGGGCCAAGAAGAGGATGGTGGGCTTGAATTCACTCCAGCCGATCCACAACCTCAAGAGACCCTGGTCGCTACCAGCGACGAGGTAGCAAGGGTTAACTAGTGCTGCATCGCGCCGGCATGCTTGCTTGTGCGGCGCGGGTTCTGCCTGCGGCCGCCAAGCCGTAGCAGCTTGCAGCTCGAGCGACGAGCTTCAGGTGCCTATCTTAGGGCACCCGGCGCCAGTCCCCTACCGGTTACCGAACACTCTTTTACCGCAACCTATCATTGGGGAAACAAGTGTGGATTGCAACTTTTAGGCTAGCTATTCGCAATCTACTCTTGCATAAACTTCGCAGCTTCTTGACCGTCCTGGGGACGATCCTAGGGGTGGCGAGTGTGATTGCCATGCTCAGCGTGGGCGAAGGCTCCAAGAAGGCTGCCGTTGATCAAATACGGCAATTGGGAGCGACCAATGTTATGGTACGCAGTGTACGGCCGGGGGCGAATGGTGATAAAAGCGGCGATACTTCTTCTAGTGGCAATGCCTCCGGAGGCCGAACAGAACTCGAGTACGGTCTCAAGCATGAAGACTTGAGAATGCTGGAGGGGCTTGCCAACTCCGACCTGCAGGCTGAGCAACTCGTCAAACAAATCGTTCCCATCTCCTTGTTGCGCAAGAATGCCCAGCATGGAACGAAGCGGATTGAGAATTCACGCTTGCTCGGTACGACCCCGGAGTTGCTTCAGGTCAAGAATTTGAAACTGGCCCGCGGGCGTTTTTTGATTCCAGCGGATTTGCGAGACTTGGCCAATGTGGTCGTGCTTAGCGAGGGGGCTGCGCGGCGGTTGTTCACTTTTGAGGATCCGATCGGTGAGCCGGTGTTGCTCGGTGATGGAGCCTATCGCGTCGTTGGAATCCTGAAGCAACAGGCCTCTGGCAATGCTACCGCCGGTCAAGTGGGGACCGAAGATCTGAACGAGGATATGTATATTCCCATCACCTCTGCGCGCAGCCGCTTTGGGGAGCGGCAGCGGATTGTGACTGCGGGAAGCAGGAGCTACGAACGCAATGAGTTGAGTGAGATTGCCATTGCGGTAGGATCCGAGGACCATGTCCCGCAGATTGCCGAGATGGTTCGCAAACTCTTGCACACCAAGCATCGCAACGATCATGAATACGAAGTGATCGTGCCGCTTGAATTGCTGCAGCAGGCAGAGCACGAAAAGCAGATCTGGAACATCGTGTTAGGCTCCATCGCAGGTATCTCCTTGTTGGTGGGTGGAATTGGAATCATGAACATTATGTTAGCCACTGTCACCGAGCGGACTCGCGAGATAGGAATTCGCCGAGCCATTGGGGCAAAGCGTGGTGACATCATTCGCCAGTTCCTGGTGGAAACGGTGGTCCTGAGTACGACCGGTGGTTTGATTGGAATCACGCTTGGGGTTTCCATTCCCATGGCCGTTACACACTTCGTCGGAATCCCTACGATTACGAGTACTTGGAGTATCATTTTGGCCTTCGGTATTTCAGTTTTGACGGGAGTCGTCTTTGGTGTCTATCCCGCGCGTAAAGCGGCCCGCATGAATCCCATTGAAGCGTTGCGACATCAGTAGCGGCACGGGGGTGAAGTAAGGGGGGCGAAGCAGGGGGGCTAGCACTTGAGCCGATTCCCCATCAAAATTCGAGCCTGCCCAGCGAACTCCGGCTCCGGATGCGATTGGGGAAGTGGCTGCAGAACTGATCTAAAGCCTCCGCATCGATATCGAAACCATAGAAGAAACACAGCTCATGGAAATTTGGCCAGCAATCGATCTACGTGGTGGGAAGTGCGTGCGACTCCAGCAGGGCGACTACGCGCGGGAGACTGTCTTTGGAGAGGATCCCGTTGCGATGGCTATGCAATGGAAGGCGGCAGGCACGAAGTACCTCCATCTCGTCGATCTCGATGGTGCCAAGGATGGTAGCCAGGTCAATGGTGAGGCGATCAGAAGGATCGTGGCGGAAACGGGACTCATTTGCCAAGTTGGTGGAGGAGTGCGAAGTGAAGAGACCATTGCACGCCTGCTCGATCTTGGACTGCAGCGGGTTATCGTGGGGACCCGAGCCTTGCGGGATCCCGAATGGTTTGCCGCGATGGCCGAGAAATATCCTCGGCGATTGGTGTTGGGCATCGATGCTCGGGACGGAATGGTCGCGACCGACGGCTGGCTAGAAACCTCTTCGACCACAGCTACCTCGCTGGCTCAGAAAATTGCTGGAATGACCCAGCAAGTGGCAGCCATCGTGTATACCGATATTGCGCGCGATGGAATGCTGTCCGGTCCGAACTTTGAGCAGCTTGCGGAGATGCAACTTGCGACCGATATTCCGATCGTTGCTTCGGGAGGGGTTACCACGCTCGAGGACATCGCCAAATTGCAAGAGCAACGAACTCCTGCAGCCATCGTGGGCCGCGCGATCTACGAGGGGCAACTCGACCTGGCCGAAGTGCTTGCGCGGTGTCCTCAGGTCTAATCGGCGACCGCCTGTTTTTGCTCTGGATTTTTCTGCAAGCGGCGCAGAGTCGCTGGCTCGCCTATCTTGGCTGGGCCCTCCGCTTGTATGCAGTTGGAAAAAACTCCCCGTTGCACGCTTGCTCGCCGTTCTGCCAACCTCTCGCCGCTCTGCCAACCTACTGAGCGGCTTTAAAAAGATTAGCAACTCGCCGCATGGACGTCGCACGCTGATTACCGCTGCAGTTCGATTCCCAGTTCGATTCTTGGGCAAGTCGGTAAGCCCAGTTAGAGCGACGTTGGGCTGAGGCTTTTCAGAATTCTTGTCGTGCGCGCTTGGGACGCTCACTGCCATGCGATTCCGCGAGGCTCCAATTCTCGCTAGCACTCTGTCCAGGCTCTCCTTAGGTAGCCAGGGAAGCGGTCGCTGCTTGGGTTCTAAGCCCACTGATCGAACATCTCACGCTCTAGCATCCGCGAGTCTGACCAAGCTATGCCTGCCGCTTCCGTTCGCCACGACTATTTAGCGCGGAGCCTGTGGCTTTGGTGCGAAAAGTTGCGTAAAATTCAAGATTGTGGCGTTAAAACTCTCTTTCCGCCGGAGATCTATAGTTGGGGCGAATTTGCATTGGCTCACAAGTGAAGACTTCAAACGATTTTTGATAGCGAAAAGGGAGCGATCATGGGCGTGCGAAAACGTGGATTCACCTTGGTGGAGTTATTGGTTGTCATTGCCATTATTGGCATCTTGGTTGGCTTGTTGTTGCCAGCGGTGCAGGCGGCTCGCGAAGCGGCCCGGCGTCTGCAATGTACCAACCACCTTAAGCAGTTTGGGTTAGCGTTGCACAACTACGCAGATACCTACAAGAAGTTCCCGCATGGCTCCGGAGGGCCGGGGCACGCAACCAATCGTCTGAATGCAATGGTGGGGCTATTGCCGTTTGTAGAGGAGAGCAACCTCTTCAATCTGATCAACTCACCGCAAACATTTGGGGCGACCGAGTTTCCCGCCGGTGGTACGAGTCCATGGAATCAGAACTACGATCTCTGGGGATCCCAGTTTCAGGTGAAGGGGATGAATTGCCCGTCAGATGCTCCGGTGGGGGATCCACGTGGTGGTAGATGGGGAGGTGGGGCGGCAGCCACTACTAGCTATTCGTTTTGTCATGGCGACCACGTCACTGGGGTTCAGAATCAAGGCAGCTACAAGGGGCGGGGGATGTTTGGAACGCGGAGCTATGCCTCGTTTGGGCAGCTCAGCGATGGTACCAGCAACACCATGGCCATTTCGGAGCGTTGTTTTCCTAAGGGAGACCGCAGTGTGTTTGGGCATACCGTAGAGGGGTTGGTTGGCTTGGAGGATAATCCCGCGCTGTGCCTAGCGCAGATCAACCGAGCGACTCGAGAGTACCTGCCTTCGGCAAACGTTTCGGGGTATCGCACGGGTGGGACTCGCGCCTACGACGGGATGCCCATCTATACTGGGTTCAATGCGATTCTTCCACCCAATAGCCCATCCTGCTTGGTCGGCAATATCAATACGAGGGGGGTTATGACGGCCCAGAGTTGGCATACAGGTGGAGTGAATTGTGTATTCGGTGATGGCTCGGTGCGTTTCATCAGCGAAACTATCGATGCGGGAAATGCGGGAGCTCCAGAGCAGTTGTCGGGGCCAAGTCCCTATGGCGTTTGGGGGGCTCTAGGAACGATCAACGGTGGCGAGGTGGCGAACGAGTTTTAGAGCTTCCCTTGGCATCTTCGAGCTTCTTTAGGAAACAATGTTAGGGCGAATGGTCCGAATGAGTGCGTGGCACGCATTCCGGCTTGCCGCTTGCAACTCACACTGAAAGTGACAAAGCCGATGCTCCAACAGAACTGGGTGACTGTCTGCTGTTTGTTTGTACTTATGGGGTTCGTCGGGTGCTCTGGTGGGAGAAGTGAGAATCCCGATTGGCCCGAGCGAATTCCGGTCTCGGGAGTCGTTACCTATCAAGGAGATCCTGTCGAAGGTGCGGAGGTAACGTTCACCAATACTGCCGCGAGTTCCACCGGTGCTGGCAAGACAGACAGTGGTGGGCGGTTCTATCTGACGACCTACGTGGAACGCGATGGTGTCGTGCCCGGACAACAGGCGGTTGCCATTCGATGTGTCGAAGTCATCGACAACACGCCGGAAGGGACGGATCTCTCGGCCGGGGGCGTTGCGGCCACGCCAGAGGTCAAGTGGCTCGTCCCCAAAATCTATTCCAACTCCTCTAAATCGGGTTTGTCGGCGGATGTTTCCGAGGCTGGGACCAACGAATTTACCTTTGATTTGAAGTGAGATGGGCATGTCAGGAACAGGTTTCTCAGAGGTACCGTTCGTAGAGACGAGTCAACTGTATGGTGTGCATGCCACTCAGGGCCCGCACCTCACAGATGTTCGAGATCACGCAAGATTTCTGAGGCTGTACACAACGCATGAAGCAGTCGTGCGTGCTTATGTGCGTCGCCTTGTGCCCGGCCGCGTCGACGCTGACGACGTGATGCAGGAGGTGGCGCTAGTCCTCTGGGCAAAGTTTGGCATCTTCCGAGAGAATGGTGATTTCCGCAATTGGGCGTTTGGCATCGCTCGCTTCGAGGTGCTGGCCTGGCTCCGAGATCGAAGTCGAGATCGCCTCGTTCTTGACGGAGACGTTGCCGAGCTCATTGCGGAGGAGGCACTGGAAGACCTTACCAGCCTTGACCAGCGGCGGACAGCGCTGGCCGATTGCTTGGAGAAAATGCCGCTTCCCCAAAGAAGATTGTTGCTGGAGAGTTACCAAGCGGATTGCAAGATTCAAGAAGTTGCGGTTTCCAGCGGACGATCGGTGGCAGGTTTCTATCAGTGGTTGCACCGCATGCGTCGCACCTTACTCAATTGTGTTCAACAGCAGGTTGCGCATTTCTCATGTCATTGACACCTCCCAGCAACGTTGGATATTTAATCGATCGATATCTCGATGGTCAGATTACTGCGCAAGAGATGGACCGGCTGAACAACGTCTTGCGGAGCAATGCGTCTGCGCGGCGAGAATTTGCCAAGCACTTGGATCTGGATTCCTCGTTGGCCGAATTTGCAGCCAGTCAGTCAGGCGAGGAGGCAGCGGTTAGAGACATTGTTGAACTCAACGCAATGGCGTTCAAGAGAACCACGATTGGCCGCATCCTGCTGTCCGCTGCTGCGGTGCTTGCACTACTGGTAGGAAGTTGGTGGTGGTACGTCAAGTTGACCCCTTTTGCCACGGTCGCCCGCTCCGTGGCGACTCCAGGTTTGGCCGATGGGGTACAGGTTCGCCATGAGCCGCATCAGATTAAAACAGGCATGGTTGAACTTATCACCGTCCGTGGCGCACGGTTGGTGATCGAAGCACCAGCGGAGTTCTTTTTTGAATCTTCTCAGAGACTGAATATGCGGTCGGGACGTTTGACTGCAGACGTTCCCCCGCAAGCAAAAGGCTTTACGGTGATAACACCGGCCGGAAAAGCAATCGATCTGGGGACTCGATTTGCAATCGATATTTCTAGTGAGACTCAATCCGAAGTGCATGTGTTTGAAGGGGAGGTCGTTGCGCAGTCCACGGGCAGCTCACGCAAGCAACTCTTGACGGCCTTCACCGCAGTGCGTTTGGGAGGCGAATTAAAGTCGACAGCCTGCGATGTGCGCTACGGAGCTTTTGTAGGTGATCGGGAAATCTCCGCCATGGCCGAGGCATTCCGCTTGGGGCAGCGCGAGCGGGCGCAAGTGGCTAAGACTCTGCTACAGCAAGATCCAGCAATGCTGGCCTGGCTCGATTTTGGAGTCGGGGAAGAGGCGAGTCCTCTGCAAGTCGGCTCGCAGGTAATTGGGGCGCGGCGGGTCCAAGGAAGATTTCCTGGAACGAGTGCCATCGATTTTGTGAACTCCGAAGACTGCGTCAAGCTCGATTTGGATTCCCGCATCCCCGCTTTTACACTGATGGCTTGGGTGCGTCTCAATCAGCTCGAAGGTCGGCAGAATTCACTGTACTCGACCGATGAGTGGGGCGAGCTTGGACAGGTTCATTGGATGATCGGTGATGTTGGAAGACTGCGTTTCGCCATCAAAGGCAGCGAGCCGAATGCCAATGGAGATAGCAATGTTTGGCTAGAGTCCCAGCCTCGCATGGACTCTGAGCTTCAGCGTTGGGTGCATCTGGCGATTGCCTACGACTCGAATGCCGGCAAAGCCGTTCAGTATCTTAACGGCCAGGCTATTGTGGTAGCACCGATGCCTAAAAAACTCCTTGCTGCTCTGGGACCTGCTCAAGTTGGCAATTGGAAGCCCAAGGAGGGATTTAGGCATTTGCCCAGAAGGCGTCTAAGTGGTCGCTTGGATGAGTTCGCTGCCTTTGCTCGAGCGCTGAGTGCCACCGAGATTGCCGACTACTTCGAAGCCAGCACTCCCTACAAGTGACCAGCACTCCCTGCAAGTGCTAGCTGAGACGCATCAAGCATCCCTATGTGCCAAGCTCTCGGTGCCTTGCGCATTGCGTTCCAGGTATCTAAATTCCGTAGATTTCGCGCAACTCTCCGAGCGTTGGAAGAAGCACCAACGATTGACACTCACTTTTTTGATACACAGCATGAATCTCCTTAGAGCCACACTATTTCTGTGCCTACTCGTGCCTCACGTCCTGTTGGCAGCGCCGAGTTTTGAAGATGATGTTCTTCCCTATCTAGCCGAGCATTGCCTACGTTGCCACGGGGCCGAAAAGCAGGAGTCTGAGTTCCGCATTGACACTCTTTCACGCGAGGTGGGGCTGGAGAATTCTCCTCAGTGGGCTGAGATTATCGGCCGCATTAGTTCGGGCGAAATGCCTCCACAAGAGCTGGATGAATTGCCTACCGCCGCGGAGAGCTTGGCGATTGTGGAATGGATAGCTGCCAGGATTGAAGAGGGGGAGGCGGTGCGCATGTCGCGGCGTGGAAATGTCTCCTACAACCGCCTGACTCGCGAAGAGTACGTCAACACGGTTCGCGATCTGATCGGGGTGCATTTCGACGCAACGGATCCTGGCGGGTTTCTTGAGGACCCGGAGTGGCGTGGTTTTCAGCGGCTTGGTTCCGTGCTGACACTGTCGGCTTCCAATATTGAGAAATATCTGGCAGCAGCGGAAGTGGTTCTCGCTGAAGCATACCCTGAGAAGATTCCCGAGTTTCTTGAAGTGTCGAAACGGCCTCTGGTAGAGAGTCAGATCCCCGAGACGCACCGAGAACGACTCCGAGAGCTCCATTTGCTCGACAAAGTCCGATTTGAGATGTGGCCGGGGGATATTTTTAGGTACTCGGTGGAAGTGCCGCTGCCGGAAGCGGGGATCTACGAAATTTGTTACACGCTAAGCGGGCTCAAACCCAAGAACGGGCCTGCCCCAAGATTATTTGTGTACGAAAAATCCTTGGACCGAGTCTTGTTTGAACAGGACATCATTGCGCCCGAAGAAGCTCCCATCGAAGTCACTTTTCGCGCTCACCTGCCCAAGGGTAGACCGAGTATCGATGTGATCAATGAAGTGCCAGGACCGTCCAACAATCCTCGATCGGGACGCCACGGAAATCGGCCGTTTATCAGTACGCAAGATGGTCGCATGCCGTGGCAAATGAAATTGACGGACGAGCAAGGTCAACCACGCTATCCCTTTCTGATCATTGATACCATCTCGATTCGTGGGCCGATGATAACGGAAGAGGAGCAGCGGCGGCGTGACGAGTACATGCCAGGCCAACCGACTGGGCAGGCAGGCGAGAGCATGGACGAGGTGCGCGAGTCTCTAAGCCGGATGGCCCAACGCGCATTCCGACGTCCAGTAACGGAGCCCGAGCTGAACCGTTTTGCCGGCCTAGTTGAGGCCGAACTCATGGCCGGCGAGAAGTTCCAGGAAGCAGTCAAAGCGGGCATGATTGCGATTCTGTGTTCGAAAAGTTTTCTGTTCATTACCGAAGGGGATCAAGGGGCGTATCGGGAAAACTTGAATGACTGGGAGTTGGCCTCCCGACTGTCGTATTTACTCTGGAGCACGATGCCTGACGACGAGCTATTCACGCTCGCAGAGGAGGGCAAGTTGCGAAACAAAGCAGAGTTGCAGCGTCAGTTTCAACGCTTGCTCGCCGATCCCAAGGCTCAACGTTTTTGCGAATCTTTTCCTACGCAATGGCTTAGGCTTGGAGACGTTGGCAAGTTTTCTCCCGACAAGGAGCTGTACCCCGTCTATGACTTGTCGCTAGAGGCGAGCATGGTCGGTGAGACCATGGCCTTTTTTACCGAAGTCCTGGAGAGTGGTCTTACGCTCCGAGAGTTCCTACATTCCGACTGGTCAATGATCAATTCACGCCTAGCGCAGTTCTACGATCTGCCCGACGTCGGTAGTAGTAATTTTCAACGAGTTGCACTAGATCCTGAAAGTCGACGTGGTGGGATCTTGACACATGCATCCATTTTATCGCTCACCTCCGATGGTACGCGTCATCGTCCAGTGCATCGAGGGAAATGGGTCTCAGAAGCCATTTTCGGTAAAACCCCGCCCCCTCCGCCTGCCAATGTGGAGCCGATTGCGCCGACTCCTGTGGATTCGCCCAAAGCGACGCTGCGAATGAAGCTGGAGGCGCATGCGAGTGCCCCGCAGTGTGCGTCCTGTCATGCCAAGATTGATCCTCTCGGACTGGCTTTCGAAAATTATGATGCCATTGGACGTTGGCGCACTGAAGAGGTCGTCACGGGCACAGGGGAGAATCCCCTGGTGGATGCGAGTGGTCGACTGGCGGATGGTCGAAGCTACCAAACCCCCGAACAGTTCAAGCAACTATTGCTGGCTGATATCGATGCGTTCAACCTCGCATTTATTGAGAAGCTTGCAACCTTTGGATTACGTCGTAGCGTGTCGTTTGAGGATCGAGAGGATCTCGAAGCCATTGCGAAGGAGAGTCGTGAGCAGGACTACCGGTTGCGCGACCTCCTCGAAGCCTTCGTGTTGTCCGATTTATTTCAGAAGCGATAGATTCCTAGACCTTTCAGCGAAAGACATTATTGATGGCCTATTTTAACTCTGGCCGCTGGTGTATCGACCGCCGCCAAATGTTACGTGGTGTGGGCGCCTCCCTGGCGCTGCCCTGGTTGAATTGCATGACGCGCCCCGGTCTTGCCTTGGCTGGCCAGCCTGCCGCTACGAAGCCAAGGCGAAGTGTGTTCTTATATATTCCTAATGGTGTTAATACGCTGACTTGGCAGATTGCTAAATCAGGCAAGGACTATGAATTTACGAGTCCCCTCAAGTCGCTAGAGCGGCATCGCGATGTCGTAACGCCTATTAGCGGCTTGCATCACCCGATGGTGTTGGGGAAACACCACAATTGCGACAAAGTATGGCTGACCGGAGCGGACGTTCCAGGCGATGGCGGGGCGTTTCGCAACTCGGTATCTGCCGATCAGTTGATGGCAGAGCTGCAGGGACCCTTCACCCGTTTTCCCTCTTTGGAATTGGCCATTGAGGGGCATTCTCTAGCGTGGTCACGTGACGGTATACAGATTCCTGCAGAGCGGAATACTCGCAACATCTTCAACATGTTATGCGGTGTGGAGAAGGAAAGCCCTCAGGCGATTCGCCGTCGACTCAGTCGTCGAGGCAGTATCCTCGATGTGGTCGCTGACGACGCCCAACGCGTGAACCAGAGGCTGGGGAGGGAAGATCGTAGTAAGCTCGACGAATACCTGACGGCGGTAAGGCAGGTGGAACTTCGGACCGATCGCGCTGAATCTTGGCTCACGATCCCTAAGCCGAAAGTGAGTCCTACCGATGAACAACGCTTGACTCGTAAGCTCGACATGAGTCAGGTGCAGGAGTACTACCGCCTATTCTATGATCTGATGGTCTTGGCATTGAAGACTGATTCGACGCGAGTCATTACCTGCATGATTTGTAGCGAATCGAGCGGGGGGGCAATCCCGGATATTGGAATTTCTCAAACGCGGCATGGCTTGTCGCATCACAATGGAGATCCGGAGCAATTGCGGCGACTGACTCAGACGGATACCTTCCTGGTCGAGCAATTCAGCTATTTCCTCGACCAACTCAAGGGGCATCAAGAGGAGGGGGATTCTTTATTGGATACGACGCAGGTACTCTGGGGCAGCGGGATGGCCTACGGGCATAGCCACGGTAATGCCAATCTACCGACGCTGCTTGCTGGTGGTCGCGCTCTGGGGTTGAAGCATGGGCAACATGTTGATTTCAATCTTCCCAAAATCGGACAGTACAATGTCGGCGATGCGAACGCGCACTATCGCATCTGCTCCCGACCGGTCGACGAGAACGCTCGGCTAAGCAATCTTCTGCTCACGATGTTGCACCGGATGGACGTCGAGACGGAACGCTTTCAAGATAGCCTGGGCACCGTTTCCGAAGTTCTTACGTGATAGCCGCTGCTTAGTGCAGTTGAGTTTGGCCTGTTGCAGCAGGAGAGTGAACGGATGACGTCTCCAGCCCGCGAGGCATTCAGTTCTCTTCCCGTCTGCGACTCTCTGTCGCGTTTACAGTCATCTCATTTTCACAACGAAAAAACATGCACCGTCGAATGTATTTTGCACTCACATGTTTTCTTATCTGCTGCATTTCGGCTACCAATGGTGACGAGATCGCCAGCCAAACCTTTCGTACGGACGACAACGTCGACAAGACATTGGCCTGGTATCAACTGAAACAAGGAGAGTTTCCACCACAGGGGGCTGCACATGCGATCTCAGGTGAACTCATTCGTGTGGACCACCTGGAACGTCAATTCTACTTGCGTGTGGATCGCGATGATAGCCAACAGCGTGGTATCTGGGATTTGCCCATCGACGCGACCATGTTGCCCTATGGCGCGATCTACTATCATGGTGCACCCGCCGCTCTGCAGGACATTCCACTGGGGACACATTTGCATGGACTGTTTTATCGAAAGGCTGCAGACGACAAATCGCCCCCGCCCCCCGGCCCCTATGGACGCGCTACTCCCGACGTCGATTTTAATCGTTGTTTTGAGTTGGAAGATGACTTTAGCCACAATGCTCGGCAGCAACGCTTGTGGAGGATTGACGCTGTCGATCTGGACGAAATGAGTTTAACCGCCACCTTGCACAAGCAGGGACAGGATATCGGTCTGCCTCTGCGATTTGATTTGCTCTCCCACACCCGCGTCTTCCTAGGAAATCGTATGGAAGATCTAAATGCAATGGAACCGGGAACTCTGGTCCAGCTCAATATTACGTGGGCAACTCTTTACGGCCCTGGGCGAGTCAGCGACGTCTGGCTCGATGAATCGAGTCGCCAGTTGGCTTCCCATCAACAACTTATGCGACACCACAATCACATTCGAGAACGCGGTTTGCCGGGGTGGGTAGATGCCGTTGATGATGAATCGCAAGTTGTCACGATCACCTTCTTCGGTGGTGTTGACCCCAAGCTATTTGACGAACTGACTGGCATCAACGAGGAGCCGCAGGGCTGGCCGTTCTCCGCAGGCGAGGACGACCCGAAAGCGCCGAAGGGTGGTATTGCGGTGGCCCTCGAAAGCCTAATGACGTACGACCCCGTCAATGACCGCAAAGGAGGAAATATCCTGAGTATCACCCAGGGGTGCGCCGAACCCGGTAGCAGTGGAATTCAGATCAAAGTCAAATGCGGCATGCTGCTGGAGGGGTTTCGGCCACGTAGAATCGTTCGCTTCTATCCCGCAACCTGGAAGGTCCAAGCCTTACCGCGAGAAGAGCAGTTTTTCGGACGTGAGTAGTGGGACGAGCGTCTTGTACGAGGGGGACGTGGCGTTGTCAGAGTTACCCATCGCACCCTGCCCGCTCATTCTAAGTGGTGACAATGCACTCGCTGGGGAAGTCACTTTTTCGATTTCGCTTGTGGTCTGGAAATGAGCAATTTGAGCTTGGACTTGGGGCTTACCAACTTCTTGGCCAAGATGTCTTGTTCCGTAAACCGAGCGAGCAGGATTTCTCCGTCGGTAGCGCGATTGCGATCGTAGGAGATGTACAGGTAGCCGTCCGGCGCCTGACAGCCGTCTGGGTAGGAGATCCCTTTCCGTTCGTCGAGCACGAGACCTCCGTTCCACGTTCGCCCGTCATCGGAAGATAGCCACGCGCTGAGTTGTACTCGTCCGGCATGGCTGCCGATAGAATCGCCATGCTTGATCAGCAAGAGTCGTCCGGAGGCGATTCGCCTCAGGTGGAAACGAGCGACGGGGTGTTTGATTGCCGATTCCGTAGGTGTCGACCACGTGCGTCCCATGTCGGTTGAGGTGGATTCCATAATCCCTTTGGTGGTGCGGGCTAGCATCCACAGCGAACCATCCTGACGCTCGACGATCATGTGTTCGTGCCAGTCCGGCTTGGGGAAATTGGCCATGCCACGTCGGGTCCAAGTTTGGCCTTGATCCTGCGAGACAAAAACATTGGCGCCACGGAGCGTGTCGAGCTCTTGGAAACAGCCCGAAAATTCATGGAGTCCGCCCCGCTCATCGAGCGAAATGGGCAACATCCACTCTCCATTGGACAACACCGTCGGCTTGTTGAGCGTGACACCATGCCAAATGCGCAGTGGCTCTGACCAATGGGGAGCATCGGCATCGGGATTGTCGCACACCGTCGCCCAAACGCCTCCCCGTCCATCAAACATTTGCATCGATTGGTCGAAGAATAACCATAGACGCCCCAACGGGTCGGTCCATAAGTTGCCCACTAAAATACTGCGATCCATGGGGAGTTCAGGCGAATGAGAATCCACAACTAAGCGTGGTTTGGACCACGATTCCCCGTCATCATCGCTGGTGGCTAGCACAAAGAAGGCTTTGGGACTGTCGCCGCCTGCTACCCAGCAAGCCCATAGACGCCCGTTGGGAGTACGATCGATCCCAATAGTCATGCCGTAATCGAGTTGGTCGTAGTCGTAATCTGGCAGCGGGGAAGTGTTAAGTGTGGGAGGGACCAGTGCGTGATCCGCGATTTTCTCCAATTGCGAGATGCGTTCGGATTCATCTGCTTGTGCAGCGACCGGAAGTATTGCCAGTAGGCAGGCAGCGAGTAGGTATTTCATGGTGGATGGTTTGATTCCAGGTGGGGGGCAAGTCGCTTGGGGATTACTCTTGAATTTCAAGCGAAGCAATGGGAATGATGGCCATCTCAGCGCTATTGAGATTGGCCCGTCTTCCGCCGTTGTTGGAGTATCCGACGAACAGTTGCCCGTCGTGCTCTATCGCGCAGGGGTAAGCTAGACTGAGTTGGTCGGCCGATTCGCCGGGTTGGCCCGGGAGTTGGGAGTTGCGAATGGTGTAGACTTGGCAGAACCGATTCTCACCGGGTCGAGAGACCGCAATCGTCAGAGGTGCGCGCTTGCCACCGTTGTTCTTGGCCGTGGTACAGATCAAGTATCGCTGCCCGGTGCTCAGCACACCTGCCGCAGGCTTGGAGGTCGCCATTGGAAGGTTGCTGATTTGGGAGGGAGTCCAGGTGCGGCCAAAATCCTGACTGGTTGCTAAGAGCGCTGTGGCGGCGTCGCCATAGCGAGCAATGTTGTAGACGTGTGGGCCGTCAACCCAAATTGCACTCTCGCCCCACATGCTACTAAACTCTTTTGCGGGAGGGATCGCTACGTAGTCCCAGGCTGTGAAATCATTTCCATGGCTGATCGCTATCGCCGCATTGAATACGTGGTTGCTGGAATAGGGGCCTGCCGAAATGCCTGGCATGATCCAGTTGCCATCATCCATTCTTATCGGTTGGTTCATCGGCCAGAATCCATGTTCAATGACGATGCCATGTTGGTTCCACTCCCCCGTTTCTTCGTCGAGGGTATAGGCGCGCGTGTGGATGTCTTCCATCATGTTGTAATACGAACCGTGAAAGGCCCACAGCGTACCGTCGTGAGAATGGAAAACTCCATGGCTGACAGCTAAGTTTGGTTCGAGGCCAGCATCGATGGTGCGTAGCTCACCCCATGACCGTCCCTGGTCAGCGCTGACACGATATTGAGCTTCCTCACCGACGGTGTTCTCCGCTCCTTGGTTGTGTCCAAACGACGCATAGAGTTGCCCGTGGTGCCAACCCAGGCCGACGCCGTGCAAGAAAGTATAGCCGTCAGCGGGTTGGTCCCATTTCTTGATGACGTGGAAATGGACGTCCTTCAACGCTGGGATCTCGGCAGCTTGCGGGAGTTGTCTCGTGTTATCCCACAGCAATACCGGCTGTGGGGCACTTGGAAGGGGGCGAGTTTCGCTCACAAGTGTGAGGTGCGGCTGAAGTTCCCCTTGCGTGGATGGAAGCATGGCTGGCTGCATTTCTTCAGCCACCCCCCGGAACGTTGCCAAGATCTGTCTGCTGCCGATAACAACAAGAATTGCCAGGAAAATCCAGCGTGCAGAGGGAGTCAAGCGATTGGCCTTGATAACTAAGGGGGCGGGAGTGGGGGCAGTGTTCGGGGGGAACTGATTCTACAAACTTCTGAGAGCGGCTGTTTGCACCAACGAACCTTGTGAATTGTTATCATGGTAGTTCCATGAACTGAGAACATGGAATCTAGTCTGCGAGTTAAAATCTGTTCACCGAAGGCGTCGTCGATGCGTATTGTAATTCTTTTAGCTGCCAGCTTGTTGGCAAGCAGGTTGCTCTGTTGGCAGGAGGCATGTTGGGCAGAGTCGCCGAATGTCATTTTGGTGATGTGCGACGATTTGGGGTATGGTGATCTCACGAGTTTTCGAGCTGCTTGCCCGATCCATACGCCTCATCTCGATGCGTTGGCCGAGGACGGTATGCGATTCACTCGCTTCTACTCCGCCGCCCCCGTTTGCAGTCCTACGCGTGGAAGTTGCCTTACCGGACGCCATCCCTTTCGCTATGGGATCTATCACGCAAACACCGGGCATCTTAAGCCTCAGGAGATCACGTTGCCTGAGTTGCTCAAAACCCACGGATACACTACTGGGCACTTCGGTAAATGGCATCTGGGGACTTTGACCACCGATATTCAGGATGCCAATCGCGGTGGCCCAAGGGGAGCAGTACACTTTTCACCGCCTTCGCAACACGGCTACGACGAGAGTTTTGTTACCGAGTCGAAGGTTCCGACCTACGATCCGATGATCAAGCCTGCCAAGGCTGGTAATAGCTGGGATGCGATGGAGCGGGGCAGCAAAGGAGGCAAGTATGGGACGCGCTATTGGGATCACGCAGGCAACGTGGTTACTGAGAATTTGCAGGGAGATGACTCTCGTGTCGTGATGGATCGGGCCATTCCGTTTATTGAGCAGGCGGTTGCATCGGAAACGCCTTTCTTTTCTGCTATTTGGTTTCATGCACCCCACTTGCCAGTGGTGGCGAGCGAGACGCACCGTGCTCCCTACGCAGAGCATGATGTACTGACACGCAACTACTACGGTTGCATTTCAGCTCTCGATGAACAAGTGGGGCGTTTGCGTGCTAAGCTCCAGCAGTTAGGAGTGGCGGATAACACACTCATCTGTTTTTGCAGCGACAATGGGCCTGAAGGGCAAGCGAGCAACTCGCCCGGCTCGGCGGGTGAGTTTCGAGGACGAAAACGCTCCCTGTATGAAGGCGGGGTGCGAGTGCCTGGAATCATCGTCTGGCCAGGACATGTACCTGCGGGTACTGCCACGGACTTCCCAGCCGTTACCAGCGACTATCTACCAACCGTTCTCGATATCCTAGGCATTGAGTACCCCGCTCAGCGTCCGCTTGACGGCGAGTCGTTGGCGAGTGTGTTCAACAATCCGCAGGCCGAGCGATCGACGGGAATCGGATTCCAATCTAGCAAGCAAATTGCTTGGCACCGTAGCGCGATGAAGTTGCTCAGCAACGATCAAGGCAGCACGTGGGAGTTGTATGATTTGACCAGCGATCCCGGTGAAACCACCGACTTGGCTCCTATGCAGCCGCAGATTGTGGCCGCACTACAGACCGAAGTGACTGCCTGGCTCGCCTCGTGCAAGGCCAGCGACTCTGAGCAGGACTATGCAGTAATTCCCAAGGTCGCTGCGCAGCAGGCCGAGTGGTACGAGAAATACAAGGGGCAAGCCAATATCCCTCAGCCCGAGGCAATGCTCCTGAACACCGAAGTGGAACCGGAGCTTCAAGAGGGGTTTACCAGCCTGCTCAAAGTACACGATCTTACCGGTTGGACCCCCAGAGGCGGAACTTGCAAGTTCGCAGTGCATGAGGGGATCATTACAGGGACGGTGGTCCCTGGCTCCAACAGTACGTATCTGTCGACCGATCGTTCCGACTACACCGATTTCATCTTCACCTGTGACATGCGTTGGGAAGTCAGTGGCAATTCAGGTGTCATGTTTCGCGCGCAGACCAAGACGTCCAAGGGAGCTGAAGTCGTCTTCGGCCCGCAGGCCGAGATGGAGGGTACGACCGGCGATCGTGGCTGGTCAGGTGGCATCTATGGGCAAAGTTGCGGTGGGTATTTCTATCCACTTTGGCTCGAGCAACATCAGGCGGTCCGTGAGGCGTTGAACAAGGAAGGTTGGAATCGATTGACCATCAAAGCGGTCGGAAACGACGTCAAAACTTGGTTGAATGGTGTTCCTGCAGCCCATTGGGTGGACGACGGGACCTACCCCTCCGGTTTCTTTGGATTGCAAGTTCACAAGGGAGAAGCGGGAGAGATCCAGTGGAAGAATCTGCGCGTGAAGGAACTTCGCTAAACCCTTTCGCACTTCTGCCAGTTGGGAGCCGGCAGCTCTTCGAACGTTGGGTTCGGCGTGGCTCGCCGGCAGCGCTTGCGTCCTTCGCGTAGCATAGACCCCCGGTCCGTGTTTTCACGCTGTCCATGCTTTCACGATTCCTGTTTTAGCAAACCGTGTTTTCGAGATTGGGGCGAGGGGCGAAGGGATTTTACGTTTCACGGACCGAGGGCCATGCTACGCTTCACGGACCGGGGGGCCATGCTACCTTTCACGGACCGGGGCTTCATGCTACTTAATGGTGGTTAGGGTTTGGATTCCTCGGCTACGCGCTCGCGGTCTCGAACTCCCAGCAGGTACAGAACTGCATCGAGCCCGAGGTTGGAGACGGCGTGGCCTGCTTCTTGACGGACAATGGGCTTGGCGTGGAATGCGATGCCGAGCCCAGCGCGATTAAGCATTGGCAAATCGTTGGCACCATCCCCAATCGCGATAATCTGTCGACGGTTGATTCCTTCAGATGTTGCGATTTGTTCGAGCAAATCGGCTTTGCGCTGCCCGTTGACGATAGGTGCAAGCACCTGTCCGGTTAGCTTGCCGTCGACAATCTCCAATTCGTTGGCGTGCACATAGTTGAAACCCAATCGATCGCGGAGCATATTTCCAAAGTAGCTGAAACCGCCTGACAAGATGGCTGTGCGGTAGCCTAGTTCGCGGAGATTCAATAGCAGAGTCTCGGCGCCTTCGGTCAACTGTAGACGTTGGGCCACTCGCTGCATGGCCGACTCCGGCAGACCTTTGAGAGTCGCCACGCGTCGCCGTAGAGAGGTGTCGAAATCGAGTTCGCCGCGCATCGCCATCTCGGTAATCGCGGCAACTTCCTCGCCGCACCCAGCCTCTTTGGCCAATTCGTCAATGACTTCGGCTTGGATGAGAGTGGAGTCCATGTCGAAGGCAACGAGTCGTCGAGAGCGACGATAGGCATCGTCTTTTTGCCAGGCAATGTCGATGGCCAATTCTCTGCTCAATTCCATGTACCGCGCTTGCATTCGCGGTTTGTCATAGGGTTCGCCTCGTAACCAAAATTCGACGCACGCCCGGCGGGGCGTCTCGGGGGCTTCGATGCGCTGCGGACGTCCCGATAAACGGTGAATGACATCGATGTTGAGCCCCTCCTCAGTAATTACGCGAGTGACTGCGGCCAAGTGGGCCGCTTCGATCGAACGCGCAAGGAGCGTGAGGATGTAGCGTGGTTTGCCCTGTCGGCCAACCCATTGGTCGTAATCCGTGTCATTGATGGATTGAATTTTGACTCGCAAATCGAGCCGATTGGCGACATCTTGGATCGGTTCAGGGAGCAAGGTCCCCTTGGAGACGCGAACCATCATCCCCAGCAAGAGGGACTGGTGGATCACCGCTTGGTTAATATCCAACACCTCGGTTCCGAGTTCGGCGAGCGTCGCTGTCAGTTCGCTGGTGAGTCCAACGCGGTCCTCACCCGTGAAACGCAGTAGAAAAATATTGCCCATGGATTCGGCACTCCGGTCGGCCAACGTTGATGTGAGTGGTTGCCTGGGGCAGATCCCGCAGCGGTTAGGAAGGCTGCAAGCATAGATGGTCCAGCCAATTCGATGAAGACTGTGTAACCGGTTCGCCTGTCGTTTCAGTCTATTTTAACGAAAGCATCTTGGTGAAAGAGGGGCACGAGGTTGGCCAGAGGCGAGTAAAACGTTGCGGCACGCGAAGTTACGCTTCCCTCCAGCCGTGGCAGTATCCGTTTGGGGGTAGAATGCAATTCTACTGGCTGCGGCGTTGAGGCCTGGCCGCCAAGCTATGTCCAGGATAGGCCATCATCGCGCAGGGGAACATGATGTCAGAGCTAAGCGTGCGACCGTTGAGTGCTGCTGAGGTGCGGGGGATAGACCGGACGGCAATTGAGGAATATGGCATGACCGGCCTAGTGCTGATGGAAAACGCTGGGCGTGGTGCAGCGGAACGTATTCATCGGCGGTTGGCTGAGGCGACTCTCCCCGAGGAAGCGAACTCCCCCGCAGCTCTCAAATCCGCGGACTCGCCGATTCTAATTCTGTGTGGCAAAGGCAACAATGCGGGGGATGGGTATGTGCTGGCGCGGCATTTGCAACTGCTGGGGCACTCCGTTGAGATCTTGCAGTTTGCCGATCCACGTCAGTTGAGCGGCGATGCTGCCGCGAATTGGTCCATCGCGACCCACGCCGAGATCCCCGCTCGCATCGTTGGTCCCGATTCTTGGGACAGGCTGCGCCACGATCTAGCGACGGCCGCCTGTGTGGTCGATGCCTTACTGGGCACCGGTGGGAGTGGACCGCTCCGTGAACCCTACGCCACAATTGTCGGCATGGTCAATCAACTATCTGTGCTGAAAATCGCGATCGATATTCCGAGTGGGCTCGATTGTGACACCGGCGTGGCTCTCGGGAATTGCTTTGCTGCGGATCTGACTCTAACCTTCGTCGCGGAGAAGATTGGATTTCAACTCCCGAGCTCGAAGCCATGGATTGGAGAGGTTGTGGTGGTGCCGATTGGTGTTCCCGCCAAACTCTTAGCTGGGGTGATTGCCGCGTAGGCATCTCGCCGTCAAACCCGGCGAGTGAACCGAGCGAGCACGTCACCACCAGGGTTGGCTGTCACGTAGCGTGGCGTTCCCTATAATTTCAATTTCAGCCGTCCCCGTTCATTTCTCGCATGTATCCACTTTCGCATGTGACAACGCGCCGGTTGGAGCATTCCACGGCGTACGAACCGCAAAACGCAATTGCCTTGCTGCCCATACCGAACCACATTGATGAATCAACAGCCACCACCCGAAAATCCGTACGCGCCTACGAACACGTCGACTTGGGAAGCGGGCTTCGATCCACTGGCAGGGGATGATGAAGCGATTCGGCGAAAGTATTTGTCGCATGAGGCATCTGTTAAATCGATCGGCTCGCTCTACATCTTGGGCTCGATCTTTACGGTGCTTGGCGGTGGGGCCGTAGGAATCGGTTTGGTCGCAGGGCTTGCCTCTGGGGATCTGGGAGCCTTCGAAGGGCTGCTCCTAGCGTTCGCGAGCGCCCTCTATTTCACTGTCTCAGCGGTACACCTGTTCGCCGCTTGGGGGCTCCGCAAGCTTGCGCCGTGGGGACGCATTATGGGCATTGTTCTGTCGTCGATCGGCCTGCTCGCCATTCCCGTTGGCACATTAATCTCTGCCTACTTCTTGTTCTTGCTGCTGTCGCGGAAGGGGAGATATGTTTTCACTGAGGAATACCGTTCGATCGTGGCCGCCACGCCTCATCTCAAATATCGAACTTCGATCGTGGTATGGGTATTCCTCGGCTTGCTCCTGCTGGCTTTAGTCCTGTTGGTGGTGGGAGCGCTAGCTGGAGTGAGCGTCTAGTAAATCTTGCAGGCGGTTGCGGTCGACGCCTTGGATGGCAAACCGCTTGTGGGAGTTGGTGGCACCGCTGAGTAATTGGACGCTCGACTTCGAGACCTTCAGCTCTTTGGCAAGAAGGGTGGCGATGGCTTGGTTGGCCTTGCCGTTTTCCGGTACTTGCGTCACGGCAATTTTGAGCATCCCGGCATGCACGCCTGCGATGCCGTTGCGTCGCGCCCCGGCCTGAGCCCGCACGGAGATGACGACACCGTCCTCGTTTTCTTGGATCTCAAGCATGATGGTAATCGATCCCTTCCCACAAGCTGGAGCCGATGCGAACTAGCGTTGCTCCCTCGGCGATTGCATCCGCAAAATCACCGCTCATGCCCATGGAGAGCTCTGTTAGGGAGATTGTGCTGGGGGCAGTTGCATTGAGCGTATCTCGCAGTTCACGGACGGCAGCAAATTCTCGTCGCGTTTGTGTCGCGGATGCTCCATGGGTGGACATGGCCATGAGTCCCGAAAGTTGCAAGCCGGGGAGGCTGTCGGCATGCTCCAGCAGCTCTACAAGCTGCGAGCGTGGGAGCCCGGTTTTGGATTGATCTTCGCTCACATTCACTTCAAGAAATGCGGTCAACACCG
Organism: Aureliella helgolandensis; assembly: GCF_007752135.1. Classification (GTDB taxonomy): domain Bacteria; phylum Planctomycetota; class Planctomycetia; order Pirellulales; family Pirellulaceae; genus Aureliella; species Aureliella helgolandensis. The sequence goes on from NZ_CP036298.1 coordinate 1,337,746, forward strand.
ACCCCTGAGCGACGGCTGCCTCGCTCAATGCTTGTGCCAATCGCAGACTGTCGAGCGAGTGGATGCAGCGCAGCATAGGGAGAGTGCGACGGATTTTGTTGCGCTGCAGATGTCCGATCATGTGCCACTCCACTGCCGTGTGGCGCTCCTCGCAGAACTGGTATTTGTCCCACAACGACTGCGGCCGATTTTCTCCCAGTTGGTCGCAGCCAGCTTGGGTAAGCTGGTACGCGAATTCGGGTGGGACGTACTTGCTCACTCCGACGATCGTGACTTCAGATCGGTTGCGGCCAGAGGCCTCGCATGCCTCAGCCACCTGCTCCTGGACACGCAGCCAATTTTGGCGAATCACTTCCTGGGTTTGGGCGGTAGCATCCATGGTGTGCCCTAACGCTTAGCCGGTGCTTCCACATCGACCAACGTATCGGTTTCTCCTTCTTCGGAACAGAATTTGGCGGCATAGAAATCGGACAGGGTGTGCATCCCAAGTGCTGTTCTTCGAGTGGCAGGTGCGAGGGTGCGGTAGAGCAGCCATTGCTCCTTGGCAATTTGAACGCGATAGGCGGCAGCTTCGTCGGCGCCCACAACTCGGAGCTCTTCACCTACACTCAACCGCCGCCAGGTAAATTCCCGTTTGGCATGGGAGCCATTCAGGCTAATGAGTGTGGGCATGTACAATCTGCGTTTCCCTGAGATGGCTTGCTGAACGATCAAGTTCTCCGGTGTGGCGTCGAGGCTGCCTGTCTGCTGCTGCCGCCGCCATTCGGGGAGGAACAATGGCAGGACCATGCACTGGGCGCCCGAGTGAAGTTGGATCCTTCCCTCCGTGTTTTTCTCGCTTGGCATGAATTCGGCCCCACCCGCCAAGGGAATCTGTGCGGTGAGTGACCAGTCGCCGTCGGCATCGCCCAGTAGTGCGTCGGCAACGAGCAGCAGTTTGTCTTCTCGCAACAACATGAGCTGGCGCTGAATGCAAGCTTGATCCCCGAATTTTGCCTCTAGCTCAATGTAGTCGACATCCGCGTCGCTAAACCAACACAGCTCCTGCCATTCATCGACTTGCGGCTGCAAGGCGTTGTCGAGCCTGACCTCTGCGGTCCATTCTCCCGACAAAACGGATTGTCCTTTAGGGCCCAAAACCTCCATGCAGATATTGGTATCGGAAAAATCGAATGCGACCCGGCCTCCTTTATGAACCCAATCTGCCTGCATGCAAGCGCCCGCAGCATTCTCGCTGTAGTGAGTGAAGGGCGGCAGCTTGTCTGGATCGATTTTGCTTAACACTTCACTGCGTTTCTGGTTGCCGATGCCCGATAGGGCCATGGCATACTGCATCGGTTTGGAACCGCGGGTCTGCATGGCAAGCGCATTCCAAATCGCTTTGGAACGTGGGGGATTATTGCCGGCCGCGAGCAACTGAGTACCGTCGGGCCGGGCCCAGCGTGCAGCGTGCTTGAGTAAACGCGAGAGCGCCTTTTGCTGGGGAGGAAACCATTTGCGTAAGCCAAGCTCGTTCGCCAATATGCGACTTCGTAGCACACTCGCCAGCGAGGCACGCAAGTAGGTCGCTCCGTGCACCAGCCAGGGGGCCGCGTTGTCTAGGCTGCGTTCAAGATGTTCTGCCAAATTGTCCATCGCGGTACTTGCCTGCGCCAGGACCGTACGTTTCGAGGTGGCGGTGGCAATGCCGATGAGCAGGGGCAGTTCACACTGAAGAACCAGGTGGCACAAAACGGCTTCTTCAAGATCGGGTGTGTATTTGAGAATGCGGTCGTTGCAAGCCTGCAACCACCGCGTGAGCCATTCGTTTCCAGGCCGCTGGGCATGATCGGGAATTTGCCAAGCCAAGGCGGCGACCGCCAGGGCGGAGTGCGCGTAGGCGTCGGCTGTATCGAGCCATTGGAAGGCAATCGTCTCCAGAGGAACGCTCATCAGTCCCACCACATTATCGGGTGTTGAGGACTGGGGCTCGGTCGGCACTGCGGACTCGCTCTCAGTGGAGAGGATGGCAGCCAGTTTACGAGCCGACATACCGCTGCGCACAAGGACTTCGGCCTGCTCTTGAATCACTGAGGAAAACAGAAAGCTGTTCTCTGCATTGCAACCACTGGGCCATTTCAATCCGGAAAGTGCATGGCCAAAAGCGGCCCCCCAAACGTCTAGGGGTTGCGCGAGGGCCGCCTGAACTTGGGCCTTGAAGGGCGATGTGGGGCGTTTACGGCGTTTGGACTTGGTGGTGGGATCCTCGCGATCGGTCACAGTTTTTCCTTCAACATTTACTTGATAACGGGGATCGATCCAGTCCATGGTGAAGCCTGATTTATGGATTGTGATTCGGCCAATTTGCGGCGGGCACCACTCGGTGCCCTAAATCTGCGAATCTGATTTTCTGCTAGTATTATAGTGCGGCGCGGCACCATTTTGCTTGGATGGCTCACAATGTCAAAGACCGCAAGGTTCCTCTCTACGAATTTCACTTGGAATTTCCTCATATGAAAATCTTTCCCGTGCAGCGTATCTTAGCTTGGGGCACCCTGTCGGTACTTCCAGTCATGCTGCCAATGGAGCTTGCAGGCACCGCGGCCTGGGCACAAACCACGACGCAGACTGCGGAACAAACCACGGGACAAGTCACCGACCCTGCCGATGCCAAGGCGGCCAAGGGTGGTAACGCCAGCCTGACAGCAGAGGAGGAGGTTGAAGATGCCCCCCCTTCTCGGTGGCGCGGCGCTACCTACGATCGCCTGTTGGAGCAACTCAACAAAACCTTTGGTGAACCAAGGGGCATGGTTCGGCTTGATCCGGAGAGTCGCGTGTGGGCCGATAAAGCCAAGCGGCGCGTCGCCGTTGATGGTTTCATTGCGCTCAAGGAGGGGCAGCTCGAAATGCTAGCCTGCATCGCGGGCACCAAGGAACACGAATCGGTGGTGGCCGTATTTAGTCAGGCCAAGTTCGTCCATGCGGGGTTGCTCGCGGTGGGCGCCCAGAAGGGCCACCCTGTGAGATGGGAGCCCACCTACGCTCCGCCCACCGGCAGCGAAGTGAAGGTCACCGCTCTATGGGTCGATTCCGCCGGTAAGAAGCATGCGATTGATGCTCGAGAGTGGGTTCGCGAGGCAGGCACGGTAGATAAAACACTCGATACCAATTTCGTATTCGCAGGCAGCAGCCTGTGGACCGATCCCGAAACCGGAGAGCAGCTCTACCAAGCGGAGTCGGGTGACCTTATCTGTGTCGCCAATTTTTCCACGGCAACACTCGACGTGCCGCTCAAGAGCCTCAAAAGCAATTCCCTGCTTACCTTCATTGCGTTTAGCGAACGCATTCCCGATCCAGGAACTCCCGTCCGCCTCGTGTTGGAAGTGCTGGATGCGGAGGGAGCTGACGGGGCGGAAACCAACGCGGATGCAACGAACGATACGGGCAATCCGGCCCCCGGGACTACTGACGGCGCACAGAATTCTTCGCTTCCGGCCGCCCTGGCTGGCTACGAACGACTCTTGGAGTCTCCCGCAGAAGCCAGACAGGCCAGCCTGAAGAGTGAAAAGTGACCTCCGGGGATAACGGGCTGTTGATGTATTAACCCGCCTAGGCTGTGAATTTTTAGCCAAGTGGTTTGCAAATTAATTTTGGGCGCTACAACTATAGCATGAATACTCAAAAACCATCGCAGCTTGCTCGTGTTTCCCGCCCCCATCGTATTCAAGTGGAAATGCACATGCTTTCACTTGAAGATATGCTTCCGCGCGACCATCGTGCTCGCATTGTCTGGTCGTTTGTCAAAACGTTGGACCTAGAACCTCTGTATGAAAAGATCGTTGTCACCAAGAGCACCGTTGGCCGCAATAGTATTGCGCCGGAGATACTGGTTTCACTGTGGCTTCTGGCAACCTTGGATGGCATCGGCACAGCCCGAGAACTTGGTCGCCGATGCGAGACGGACATAGCCTATCTATGGACGCTCGGAAATGTCACGGTCAATTATCACACGTTGAGCGACTTTCGAGTGGAGAACGGAGCATTCTTGGAGAAGACGCTCGTTGACACGGTTGCCTCGTTGGTCGCCCAAGGTCTGGTGCCCCTGGAGACCATTGCCCAAGACGGAATGCGCGTTCGGGCTAGTGCAGGCAGTAGTTCGTTTCGCCGCAAGCCGACGCTTGAGTCATTGCAGCAGCAGGCTCAGGCTCACGTAGATAGATTGAAGAAAGAATCCGAGAACGAATGCGATCGTTCCGATGGAGACGCACGTCGCCAAGCGGCAGTCGAACGAGCATCGCGTGAGCGTCAAGAGCGATTAGATGAGGCTTTGCGACAGTTTGAGGAGCTTAGTAAGCAGCGCGAGTCTCGGAGAAAAGGTGACGGCGAAAAGACTCGCGTGAGCACTACGGACCCTGACGCCCGTAATATGAAGATGGCCAATGGTGGCTTCGATCCGGCCTTCAACGTCCAGTTCGCAACCGATGCTGACTCGCGAGTAATAGTCGCTGTCGATGTTATCAACTCGGGAACTGACAGTGGCCAAATGGCACCAATGCACGAGAAAGTGTGCTCAACTTACGACAAGACACCCAAGACGCAATTGGTCGATTCCGCTTACGCAACCAAGGGCGATGTTAAGACCGTGGAGTCTAAAGGGACCGAAGTCGTCTCCACGATCCCCCGTGGATCGGTATTGGAAAGCAAAGGCAAAGATCCTCACGCGCAGCAACCTGGCGAAAGCGACGAATACACAGCGTTTCGCGCGAGAATGGCCAAAGAGGAATACAAAGAGCTTTACAAGACGCGCCCGTCGGTTGCCGAGTTTCCCAATGCGGACTGCCGCAATCGGAACCTTCGGCAATTCAAAGTTCGAGGACTGGTGAAGGTCAAAGCGGTAGCGCTATGGCATGCCGTGGCCTTTAACTTCACACGCATGGTAAACCTGGGGGCCTTGGCAATCTAAGCAGTTGCAAGGCAACCGCTTGGTTGAGAAATAACACAACTCGAAGAGATGAGCATGATGGACACGAGCTAACTTGCTGGCCAACAATCCGACCAGGTAAGACTTTCAGCCGCCAATTCGAAAAAATTTCGTGGTTGGAATACCAAAAGAGTCCGTTGGTGAAAAAACTTCACAGCCTAGCCGCGTCACGGGCTGTTGATGTAATAGCAATTTGTATTTTAACGCGGAGGTTGCGTCCCCAACTGCCTTGTAGCGGCAACTATCTTTCCTTGCGCACGCAGCGGGTTTACTATTTCGACAGCCCGGTCAGCAAGGATAGGTGGTCACCACTGCAGGGCGATTGGGGGTGCTACCTGCACGTTAAAGCTCAAGACGCTATTAAATCAACAGCCCGAGAACCTAAGGGAAATTTGCGGACGGGTAAGGGAGGCCTATTGAGGGACTGCTTGGGCGGGCGGCGGTAAGTCGAATAACGCCCCCTCTGAAGCTGCCTCTACGACCTCACAACCGAGCCAGCCACTCGTTTCCTCGACTCGCACTCCTAAAACGATTTCGTGCAAACCGGTGGTCAGCATGATGGGCGTTCCAGCTTGCGGAGTCGGTTCAGGTCGTGTGTCGATCCAATACGAGATGGCGGATGGAGATTCGCTGAATCGCAGGTTCACTGCTCCCGGCTTCTTGCAATCGATCGTGAATTTCAGAAATACCGTCCGAGGGACCTCGCGGTGTGGTTGAAAAACAGCCGCTTCGTGGAGTGGCAATCTGCCCTGGACCGTCGTGCTCAGCATGCCCCAAGTCAGGGAAGGATCGTCGGTCGCAGCGGTATCCCAGCTGGTACGATTCAGGCGAGAGTTCGCTTCTGGGGTCCACAGGAGGGTTTCATAATTGCGGACCCAGTTCTTGGTGTCGACCGTGTATTCCGCTTGTTTGCCCAGGCTGGAAAGGAAGGCCAGGAGGTCCGCCAACTCCGCCTCGGACAATTGATCCACCAGGCCGGCAGGCATCAACGATTTGCCGTCGCGGCTTTCCAGGATCGTGTCGGTCGGTAGCGTTCGCAGTGAGCCGTCGGCCAATTGGAGTGTCAACGCTTGGGGGGTCTTGGTTTTCTGTAGCCCGCTGACGATTTCATCGTCGTCGAGCAGGACGCTGAGCGTTTGAAAGCCCTCTTTGACCTTGGCGCTTGGGTCGATCAGGGATTCAAGCACATAGTCCGCTGACGAACTGGCGCCCAAGCTAACGAGATTGGGACCAATGGCGATACCACTCTGCCCAATCGCATGGCAATTGACACACTGCAGTTTGCCACGCCGGTAAATCTGCTCACCGTTGGCGGGATCACCTTCGCGTTGCATCAGCCCCAGCATCTCCTGGGTGAACTCGGGAGAGATTTTCCAGCCTGCGTTTTCAAGTCCGGTCGAGCGAATAATGCTCTGTTCCAGCTCGGGCGATGATTGCGAGTTGAGACGCACCGCAGCGAGCAGGTCGCGAGCGCGGTCCGGCGACCAATCCGCTTTCTGGGTTCCCGCGATGGCCTTCTTGAGTGCCGCCGCGCCTGACTTGGAATTGAGAATGGCCGTCAGCGCTTCGTCGGCTCCCGCAGGTGTCCCGTTGGAAGCAGGATCTTGCAGTAGAGCCAGCAGGGATTTGCAGGCAGCCGCGGTGTCGTAGCTGCCCAGAGCCGCAATCGCCACGCCGCGCAGCTCTATGTTGGCCGAACGATCTTCAGCTAACGCTTCCACTTGCAAGCGTCCTTCCGGGGCAGGCAGCGCAGCCAGTGCACCCGCCGTTGCTCGGGCCATCGCCACGTCTTCGGAGGCTACTGCCGTTTGCAGCCAATTGCTTAGGGTTTGCGCGGTTTGGACTACCTTCCACTGGCCCAGTACCTCGGAGAGTGCGATGCGAAACTGCCGATTGGAATCCTGCTCGACCGGCAAGTCTGCAGAGCTAGCGGGGAGCCACGCTGCCACGCCGCTGGGAACCATGTTGCGAGCCTTGGCTTGGGCACCCACAATTCTCAGGAGACGGCTACCCTCTTCGGTTCCCCTGGGGGCTGCATTGCAAATCCAGTGCGCCAGCGCTCCCAAACCTTGGGCATCACCCTTGGCAGCGATCAACTCCACCCAACGCTCTCTAAACTCAGCGGGTTGATCGGCAATTTGCTGCACCAGCACTTTGGCTACGGAAGGACTCGTGGCAGCATCGGTCAGTGCTTGCAGGCTGCGCAGGTCGGTAACCGAAAGCTCGCCACTCTCGAAGGCCGGCAACCACTGGGACTCCGTGTCACGCAGGCCATTCCAGATGGCGAATTTCAAGTATTGATCTTGTTCTGGCCGCTGGGCAGCTTGCAAAATGCCCTGCACTGCAGCCAGCGAGGCGGAGCGATGCAAGCCACAGACCGCCTCCAACACCACTTGATCATCGGTGTCGTCGATCGCCGAGAGCAGCCAGGCTTCAGCCTCAGGAATCGAACTCTGTTGTTCGCCGATCACGCGCAGCGCTGCAGCTCGCACGCGTGGATCCTCCGCCTGCCGCAGTTCGCCGACAAGACTCGGTTCGAAACGATGTTGCGCCAGCGATAACCACATTCGCTGCAATTGACGACTTGGGTCTGCCGCTGGGGCCTCGGAGAGTTTCGCCAGTACGGAATCGACCTTGCCGGGCTCTCGCTGGGCCAGCTCTTGCCTCGCAAACTGACGCTCCCAAAGGGCGGAACTGGTTAAACGCTCTGCCAGCTGCGATTCCGTCAAAGTGGCGTAAGCGGGGCGCTTCGTAGCGGTGTGACCCTTGGCGGTAATTCGCCAGATGCGACCATGCTCGGTATCGCGACGTGGATCTCGGAAATCGACTTCTCCATGCTGGATGATGGGATTGTACCAATCGGCAACATAGATGGCGCCATCGGGGCCCATCTTGACATCAATGGGGCGAAAGGCGATGTGCTCGCTGCGAATCAACTCCGGCAGTTGGACGCTGCGGTAGCCAGCGCCCTGCTTTTCGATCTTAAACATGCACACCCGGTGGCCGCGGAAGTCGTTGGTCACCAAGACGCCTTGGTAATCCTCTGGCATGGCCGAACCACTGAGGATTTCCAGACCGCAATGCTTGGGGCTGCCCGGGTTTAAACCGCTCAGCCAACGCGTTGCACCTGGGCTGGTCACGAATACAGCGCCAGGAAAGGTGTAGTTGATGCCATCGAAATAGGCGCCGTCGGTAGCGAAGGATTGACCGTAGGGGTCGATTGCATGCCCCCAAGGATTAACAAACCCCTTGCAAAAGATTTCCAATTCACTGGTGTGGGGATCGAAATTCCAAATCCCGCCACCGTCAAGGTGCTTGATGCCGTAAGGGGTCTCCAGGTGGCTGTGGATATAGATCGACTGATTCATTGACATGCGGCCGTCGGGACGCCAGCGGGGAGTGTGTAGCAGGTGGTGGGTGTCCTCGGTGCCAAAGCCGCTGAGGATCGTGCGTCGCTGGTCCGCCTTGCCATCCCCGTCAGTATCCGACAAGTGAATCAACTGGGTACTGTTGGCAACGTACACGCCGCCATCACCGGGCAGGACTCCAGTGGGGATCATTAGGTCATCTGCAAACACCGTGCGTTTGTCGGCTACGCCGTCGCCATTGGTGTCTTCCAGCACGATCAACTCGTCGGTCGGCTCGGCACCAGGTTGCAACTGAGGATAGTGCTTACTGGCTGCAATCCACAGTCGCCCCTCTGCGTCCCAATTCATGTGGATGGGGCTGGCGATGTCTGGATCGGCCGCAAATAGGTTGACTTCGAATCCCTCCGCCACTTGCATCGCAGCCAATTCGGCCACGGGATCCGGTTGGGGAATGTCGGTTAAATCGCGTTGGGCATGGGCAGGAGTCGTACAAACACACCAGCTGAGGCTTGCCAACAAGCACCTCCAAGAACGCTTCCAGCTCGCAGAGAGCTGATTCAGGCTGGCGCTGCGATCTCGAGAGTGGGGAATCATGGTGGGATGGGGGTGCGGCACGAAGGCTGCTCCTTCAATCGCGAGGAGGTTGGGGGAGGGAAATGGTCGACCAACCGAAGTCGGGTTCCCTATTCTACCCAACCCTAGCCCAGTTGGGCGAAGGGCCCGTGTAAAACAAAACTATCGCCCTGCACTCTCCGGCTTGTCGGAATGGCAACCCGCCGCCGCGTGACGGGCTGTTGAAATAGTAACCCGCCGCGTGAGCAAGGAAAGGTAACCTCCGCTACAAGTCAATTAAGGATGCTACCTCCGCATTAAAATTCAAATTGCTATTAAATCAACAGCCCGTTTAAAGATGAAAACGCAATTAAATCAACAGGCCGTCTCCCTAGCTTTTCTAAAAATCCCGCGCCGGCGGGGCCACCTAGTCGTCCACACTGGTTGTGCGACACGGCGTGGAAGTACCCAGGGTATCGAACGTCAGCTCGAACCTCGCTAGATATTTGCGCAGGCGGTCCGCATCGTTCGGTTTGGCCTTTTCGAGACGGCTCACGGCAAAAAGGGTGCGGCCGGCATCGGACAGGGAATCAGACTCGCGGCAGACTCTCACGACATCCAGCAGTTGGGCCATTTCGAAGCGATCCAGAGCGGCTAACTGGATGGTGGACAGGACGCTGCTCAGCTCAGAAGTCTGCAGGTCGGTGTCGCCGCCGTGGGGGGCGGCGGAGCCTCGCTGCCAAGCTTGCTTTAGTCGGGCGATCTCGTGCTCCACATCGACCACCGTAATGCGTCCTCCGTCGGCCAGCGTTGCCATGCGGGTTACGGCAGCGGTCAGATCGCGAAAGTTGCCGAGCCAACGCGCTTCGGAGCTGACGGCGAACTGCATGAAAGTCTGCCGCGCCTCTTTGCCCATCGCCACCTTGCGACCTTCGGATGCCGCGAAACGCTCCAGTTCGTAATCGAGGTTCGGCTCGATATCCTCTCGGCGATCGATGAGCCCTGGCAGGTTAAACGTCCAGAGGTTGATGCGCGCGAGCAGATCCTCTCGGAAGGCCCCGCTGGCGACCGCCTGCTGCAAATCGCGATTGGTTCCCGCGATCAGCAGAAATTGGCTAATCGTTTCTCGGTCGGCGCCGACCGGAAGGTACTTCCGCTCCTCAATCGCTAGCAACAACATGGCTTGCTCATCCAGACCGAGCTCACCGACTTCATCCAAAAACAGCATGCCGCCATGCGCCTCTTTGAGAAGCCCGGCGCGAGCGGTTTGAGCCCCGGTAAAAGCTCCCTTGGTGTGCCCGAATAGGGTCGACATCGCGCCATCTCCCCGCAGGGTTGCGCAGTTGACTTCGACAAGTCGACCCGCGAATTGAGCTCGTTGCCGCTTGAGTTCGTAGATTCGGCGAGCCAATTGCGTTTTGCCTGCCCCGGTCGGCCCGGTGAGCAGCACCGGAGCATTGCTTTGGATCGCGACCCGTTCGATACGATCGATAATGGTGTTGTAGTTTGCCGAACGCGTTGAAATGCCCGATTTCAGAAAGGCGCTGCCCGAATCATGCTCCACCTGAAAGCGGGCGGCAATGCGATCGTACTTGGAGAGATCCAAGTCGATCCGATTGTAGGTTCCCGGTCCCTCCCCCTTGCGCTTGGGCGGCGAAGCTTGCAGGAGTTGTCCTGGTAAGTGCCGCGATTCGCACAGCAGAAACATGCAGATCTGCTGGACATGCGTCCCAGTCGTGATATGCAGGAGCAGACGTTCTTTCTCGAGATCGCAGACCAGCTCGGCAGCCAGATTGAATAGCGAATCGTAGGTGGATTCGAAATCCCAAGGATCCTTCAAATCCAGTAGGTGTAGCCGAACGGCTGTCTCGGGTGAGATTTGCTGGATATCCCGGCTTACCTGCTCGGCCAATCCGACGTCGCGCGGTAAATACAGCAGGTCGAATCGATCGACCAATAAGTCTTCATGCTGGCAAATCGCCACGCTGGGCCGCCACGCGTCCCAACGCCTGCCGCGCTGCCCCGCGTCGAGCCGGGAACCGAGGATGCCTAACACCACGTTCTTCATTGGTTTTATACTCCAGTATAGGTTCTATCCTGTAGTATACAGGGCGTGAGGTGGGCGGGAGCCGTGTGGGGGTAGGCATGGAGTTTGTTGTTTTTATAAAGTGTTTGTTGGTATAGGGTTGTGGTTTTTCGTCAAGCCTCTCAGTCTGTCTGGCATGCGGCGTGCTACAGACGATTCTAAAGTCCCGCATGGGGCTAGTGCTTTGTCACAGCTTAATTTTAGGGTTGCCCGGGAAAAGGTGTCGGACACCTTTTCCCAATGCATGCTGGACCCTAATTCTAAGTTGGGACACAGCACTCGTATTCCAGCATTCTAAAAAAGGGAGAGTTTATGTCAGCGTCCGAAGCCATTATCGCAACAGGCGAAGCCACGGGGATTTTGCCGACCGGCGCATCGCGGACACCCATCACGGTGATCGGGACTCAAGCCATTCGCGAGACCTTCGATGATCTGTGTATTCAGCAAGCGATCAACAGTCGCAATGCACCGGGAGTCACACAAGTCGTATTGAACCCAGATGCACACTGTGGTTACGGTGCGCCCATTGGGTGCGTGATGGTCTCGCCATCGCACATCTACCCAGGGCCCGTGGGCGTCGATATCAAGTGTTCGATGAGCCTCCTGCAGTTGGATATTCCCGCTGAGGAGATTGAGGATCGTCGCGTTCGTCGAGCGTTAATCGATGCAATTTGCGAGCGCACCCCCACGGGGGCAGGACGGGGGGCACGCCACGTTGCCAAGGGCCGTGTCGTGGACGAGCGGCTAGGTGTCGAAGCGCTGGTGTCGGGTGCGAGCTTGTCGGTCTGTCAGCAGATGGGGATTCCTCCCGAATGGGCGGAGCGCTGTGAGGATTCCGCGCACCTCGCGCATGACCATACCGCAGACTCGCTCGCGATGCGGCTCGAAGAACTTCGCTTTCGCAATGCCTTTCCGAATTTTTGCCAGAAGATCCATCAGTTGGGATCCTATGGTGGTGGAAACCACTTTGGAGAGTGCGAGGTCGTCGAGCTTCGAGATCGAGAGCCAGACACGCTTCAGGCAGCCAACGCGTTTGGTTTGCGAGATGGCCATGTCGCCTTCCTTTCCCACTGTGGTTCCCGTGGGATTGGTCATCAGTTGGCGATGGGGCAGTTCCGTGAATTGCAGTGCAAGTTCGCCGAGTGGGGGATTCCCCTGCCAGGCGGCGATCGTGAACTGGTGTATGCGCCGTTGGGTTCTCCTGAAGCCGATGCCTACATTGACGACATGTCCTTGGGAGCAAACTTTGCCACGGTCAATCATCTAATGATCAACGCCTTGGTCTTGGAGGCGTTTCAAGAAGTGCTGCCAGGCTGCACGGGAAGCTTGGTCTACTTCATCAGTCACAACATTGCTCGCAAGGAGATTGTCGATCATCGGCCGGCATGGGTTCACCGCAAGGGAGCGACGCGCGCCTTCCCAGCGGGCCATCATGCGTTGGCGGACACGCCGTTTGCGGAAACTGGGCATCCCATCCTGTTGCCCGGGAACCCGCAAGCCGGCTCGAGTGTCATGGTTGCGACGCAAGGGGCGGAGAAGAGCTGTTACAGTGTGAATCATGGTGCCGGACGTCGACTGGGCCGCAAGCGAGCCATTCGAGAGTTGGATCAAAAAGCGGTGGACCAGTCCTTTGACGCGGCTGACATCCTGACGAACTGTCGCCAGTACCCACGAGATGAAGCCCCCGCTACCTATAAGGATTTCGAGGAGGTGTTGCGAAGTGTGGAGAAGGCGGATCTTGCCCGAGAGGTCGCTCGGCTGCGGGCTAAATTTGTGATTAAGGATGGGAGTGCTGCGGATGATTGAGCCAAGGTGTGACGAACTGTTGGAAATCGACGGTGCGACCGGCGAGGGGGGCGGGCAAATTGTCCGCACTTCGCTGGGGCTGTCGATGGTGACGGGGCGTCCTGTCCGCATTGAAAATATTCGCGCTCGCAGAAATAAGCCAGGGCTCATGCGCCAACACTTGACTGCCTTACTCGCAGCTCAAGAAATCTGCAGTGCTCGGGTCGAAGGGGCAGAGGTTGAGAGCACGACGGTCCATTTTCAACCGGGAGAGCCGCGCGGCGGGGATTACGAGTACCACGTGGGCTCTGCCGGAAGTGCCACACTGGTATTGCAAACCATCTTGCCCGCTCTGCTGACTGTCGCATCACCTAGTCGCTTGACGCTGAGTGGTGGAACGCACAATCCGTGGGCTCCGCCCTTTGACTTTTTGGACAAGAGCTTCCTGCCCTTGGTGAGTCGTCTGGGGCCGCAGGTCTCCGCGGAATTGAAACGTTTTGGGTTCTATCCGGCCGGAGGTGGCGTCTTGGAAATCGCTATTGATCCGGCCGAGAGATTGCAGCCGTTCGACCTACTCGAGCGTGGATCGCAGACGACCCACATGGTGCAAGCCGTTGTTTCTGATCTGCCTGCGGAGATTGGGAGGCGAGAGTTGTCGATCGCGGTCCGTCGCTTGGGATGGGAGGAGCACGACGGGGAGCTGGTGCATCGAGAACAGGGAGACGGCCCTGGGAACGTGCTGATGATCCAAGCGGAGTTCGAGCAGCTCAATTGCGTCTTCACCGCCTTTGGTCGTGTGGGTGTTTCCGGTGAGCAAGTCGCTCGCGACGTCGTGAAGCAATATCGTCGTTATGAGAAGTTCGGTGCCGTGGTGGATGAGCACTTGTGCGACCAATGGATGCTGCTCTTGGGACTCGCCGTCGCTAGTTCAGGAACGTCTGCAGCCTTCTTGACGAGCCCCTTGTCGCGGCATAGCCAGACGCAACGGGAATTGATTGAGCGTTTTTTACCCGTTGAATTTCAAACGGCACCGCAAGGTGCGGCGAGCTGTGTTACTTGCCGCCGCCTCCCGGAGTAGCCTAGCAAGTGTTGCGGATGCGAAGAACCCATTGCAAACCCGTTCCTCTCGTTCTCTTCCGCCATTTTCTAATCTTCGATTGCCAGTGCATGGTCTCTGTTGAGCAATGTTCTTGGGAGGTGGCTGACGCCATCCTCTCTGCCGTCAACACCTCTATTAACCAGCCTCAGGGCAACCGCTGGAGAAAGGCTATTGGGGAAGGAAGCTCGTAACACCACCCGCCATCGGTATCTGGGGGCTTAACTCTTTGCGAACGCTGCCCCAAGATGGCGTTGGTCGCTCTTCAATAAGGAGCAAAGTCGTTGATTCCGCCGGGGCAAGCCCGAAGCGGAGATCCAACGGCAAGGGCCGTGGTGGTGGGTAGCCACCAGTTGTTGCACCGCCCGGGCAAGCCGGACGGAAGCAAAATTGCTTGGCTCGTAGAATTGCTTGTCACACTCAGAGACACGCGTTGATGACAGCTTCCGCTTCCACCCCTGCTTCCACCCTGCTTCCACCGGGCTTCCGCCGGGCTTCCACCGGGCTTCCGCCGGGCTTGCCCCGGATCGGAGCGCACAACTGGTAGCTACCATTATCATCAATCGGGCTCATCGGCCTCCGTCACAGGCTTGTCCCGGCGGTGCCAGCGATTGGATTCGTCCGGAAGAAGGTGTCTGTTCGGACCCCTTTTACCGAACGCTCGCTGAACCCTAATTCTTGGAGTTGACGATGCACGAGGCCTCGTAAGGGGACTTGCCACTTGCTGGGCACTACTCCTCCAAGGTCCGTCTCGGGGAGACGGACCTTGGTGAGGGCGGCTACCGGAGCGTTGAGGAACTACTCTTGGTAGACTTCGTGGCTGGCGTTTCCACCACTGCGGAGATAGGCCAGGATGTCCGCGATCTCTTCGACCGTGAAGGTGTTTAGTAGACCTGCGGGCATCATGGACAACGGAGACGGGCGTCGTTCGAGAATGTCGTCCACGTTGATGTCGGTGAAATCACCGGGAGCGAGCATGTTCGTGACGACTTTGATGGTGTCGCCGCTGAGGTTCGCGACGCGTCCGGTAATTACCGCATCTTCGGTTAGGAACTGCGTGGCTTGGTATTGATCGCTGATCACTTTGTTGGGCTCTACAATCGAGCTTAGCAAATCGGTCTCGTTGAAACGTCCACCGGCAGCGGTCAGGTCGGGACCTTGAATACCACCCTCTCCGGTAAAGCGGTGGCATTTGAAGCACTGCGCCGTGGCCGTCAGGCTTCTTCCCTTGGCGAAGTCCGGTTTGGTCTTCAGCTTCGCAAGTTCCGCTTGCAGTCCAGCGACCGTCCATTCCGCCACGACTTCGCGTGGAGTGAGATCTTCCAGCGGATCTCGCGGTGCTGGCATGTTGCCCGCCAAGTCGCCGAGTGCAGCGATCTGAGCTTCATCCAAATTGTCCAAGGCGGCTTGGCGAATATTGTTTAAGAAGCCACCAAACGATGCGCCACCACGAGCACTAGCCACGTCAAAGAACCATTGGAAGTAGTCCTTGCGCGTTTCGGGCGTCCAACCTTGGGAGACGTCTCGCAGGCAAAACGCGTAGTGGATTTGGTCCTCTTGCGAGCTTGCCAAATGCATCTGCTCTACGACGCGAGGGATAATATTCGGTGCATTCAGATAGCACAACGTGGCCGCCAATTCGCGATTCACCATGCCGGCCTGGGAGGGGAAGGCACCGTCGAGCTGGGCTAAGACTTCTGTTCTTTGTTCTGGCGTGGGGGCTCCAAGTCGGATCCACAATAGGTTGTGAGCTCGAATCAGTTCCAGCCGCGTCGCGATGGGCAGCGAGCCAAAGTCCAGCTTGCACAATTTGCTTTGGAGAGCGGATTGATCTTGTGTGGATCGGACGCGCGAGAGTGCATACGCGACGTTGATCAATGCGAGGGGGTCCGTCAGCTCAAGCGCTGCTGCACGCCAGGATTCCACCGGCTGATGTTCGAGAGCGATGCGGGCGGCAAAGCGAATCGTCCGATCGCTATTGCCCAAGTTGGCGAGGGCTAAAGGAATCGCGTCGGCATCGGCATGCCCGTGGAAGGATTCCAGTTGGTGACGCAAGTTGCGGGCGGCGATAGCGGCCTCAGCGTCAACCGAAGTGCTCGGCGCGGTCGACTCGCTACCGGTGTACTTGACTCGGTACAGTGCCGAAGCAGTGCGGCGACCACCGACGGCAAAATACAACTCGCCATCTTGAGGGCGTACTACCAAATCGGTGACTGGCATTGGAGCGGCGGTGACAAACGATTCCATCTCAGCCGTGTAGGTCGCGCCTTGCGCTTGCATGTGGACTGCGTAGATAACGCCGTAGCTCCAATCGCAAATGAAGAGAGCGTTTTGATATTTGGCGGGGAAGTTAGCACCAGTACCGAAGGCGATTCCGGTCGGTGAACCGGGGCCGATATTCAGTACGGCAGCCACGCTGTCGCCATAATACGCAGGCCATTTGCCCGTTCCATTGCGCCAGCCAAACTCAGCACCACTCTGCACGTGATTGACGCGTGTGGGGCGATACCAGGGGGTTCCAATGTCCCATTCCATGTCGGCATCGTAGGTGAACAGCTCTCCAGCGGCGTTGAAGGCCAAGTCGTACTCGTTGCGAAATCCGGTTGCCACCAACTCAACGTTGGACCCATCCGGATCCATGCGGCAAATCCAGCCACCGGGAGCCAGGCGGCCGGCCATGTGGCCGCGAGCGTCAGGAAGTCGGCCGAGCAGGTGGTCTTCGTACCACCGGCGAGGCACGACACTGGCTGTCGCCGATTCTGGGACATCGACTTGATTTCCACTGCAGAAGTAGATTTGCTTTCCATCGGGGGAAAGTACCAGAGCGTGAGGTCCGTGCTCTCCAGCCTTGTCGGACATGGGGACGATGTACTCCACCTTGTCGTACTGATCATCGCCGGTGGTGTCGCGCAAGCGGTAAACGCCTGGTCCGATCGCTTCTGTTCCCGCGCGCTCTTTGGAGCCAGCATTGATGTTGATGTAGAGTGAATCGAAAGCGCACAGCATACCTTGAGCGAGGCCGATATTCACTTCCAACTGTTCGACTTGAGCCGCACCGGCATCATCCAGGGTGACGCGGTAGAGCTTCCCGTATTGATCGCTGGCAATAATGCGTCCCTGAGGATCGACGCACATGGATACCCAAGAGCCTTGATCTGCAGCCGAGATGTCGTGGACCAATTCGACCTCGAAACCAGCTACCGTACGAAAGGTTCCTGCTGCGGTGCTGTCGGCCTGGCAGGCGGCTTGCAGGGCTAAACTTGCGATGCCAGTTAAGCAAACTATGGAAAATCTTTTGATGTAGGACACGATATTTCTTCGCATTTGGGGGGGATCCAGGAGGGAGGCGAACATGTTGTGAGAATTTTGCTACACCACTATGCAAAAAACTGGTCCGTTATGCAAGCTGTCTGCCGGATCGCGTGCCTTAAGGTTGTCGCCCCTGGTATTTAAATCCTCACCAACCTACAACGTTACCCAAGTACCAGTACGCCAAGCCAATTCGGTTTTCTATAATCGGAAAGATTTTGTTCGTTTCATCGACTGTGGCCCAGCCACGCAGTTGTAAAACGGCATAGTTGGCGGCTCGATTTAATGACGGCGACTCAATTAACGACTTGGAGTGAACGATGTCAATCACGTGGAAAGAACTTGGCGACGCATGGCTTGTAGAAGATGCTCAAGTTGCCCTTGGCTGGGACAGTGCTGACCATGATCCGGCCACCTCAGCGACACGTGATCAATTGCAAGATTATCTTCACATGCAATTGGCGGTAGCCGGACTGGCATTTCCCCAAGCATCGGGGCAACCCACGCTGTGGAGTGGTAGTCTGCTGTCGAATTTGCGCGAGAAAAATCGACTTTTGTTTGAGCATCGCGCGGCCATCGATGTTCGCATCGAGGGGTTTCTGAATTCCCATTTTGGCGACGCACCGATCGACAGCGCTCTAGCGCTGCCCCACCCCACGCTCTGCTTGGACCGCCATGGACTTGCGCGTTTGCTAAGTATTCCTCGCGATCGGGATGAATTTCGGAACGATCTGCTCTCGAGTTATCGCGTGCACAATGGCGTGGTGCACAATCCCAAGGCCGATCGCCGCACGACTCAGGGGACGTTTCACGTCTGTGAGGGGGGGCTCCCCATTCCCGACGACAAGCGGGCGGTTCCCAAGGCGATTTTCGCGCGTTTGTTCCAGCATGCGACCAATCCGCCCAGCGAATTGATGCGTCTGCCGTATTGTTCGACGACCGAGGGCAAGACCGAGTCCTTCGTCTCCCTGCTGGTCCGCCCGCTGGTTTGCCCAGCAGTGGAGGGGTTTTGCCGACACAAGACCATGGAGATTCGCTTCTTTGCCCCGGGGGGCTTGGTTAGCAATCTAGATTTTGTGGAATCGATTTTCGGCAACGCGGGCGATCCACTGCTTCCGGAAAATGACGCAGGGCTCGACGTTTTGCACTGGTCCGGCCATTCCGGCTGTGTCATCCTGGCCCCCCACCTCTGCCACTTGACCAAGCGTGAGCTCGGCTTGCCGCATTGGGATGATGCTACGGAGCGGCAGCGTCGCGATTCGATGTGCTATCGGGATGCAGCGGAGAAGTACAACGATGGCAGCGCCTTCAAAATTACTTGTCGCACTGCCGACGGAGTTATTGTGACGCTCATCGCCGACAACTACTTCGGCTACTGCAAAAAGGAGGTGAAGACGCAGATCAGTTATGCGGCCAACCTCATGGGGAATGTGGAAGAAGAGCATGCGGGGGGGGCACTCGCGTTCCCCAGTTGGGCTTTGGGGGACGAATTCCATGTCAATAGCCAGCGTTACAACGGCAGAACCTTTGATGATGTGCGGCAGGACTACCCCGAGTTTGTCGAGGCGTTTGCCGAGGGCTATGGGGTCGACCGCTTTTGCAAGTCGCTCTACTACATTCCAGAGAGCGCCAAGGCGAGTCTCTACGACCAGCAGATTCACTGGACGCGAGATGGTCAGCAGCACACGTTGCCGCTCCGGCCGGGCAATGTCTACATGGCGCCTAGCGGCTACCGAATTCGGATGGAAAAGCACCCTTCCGCTCCCTCCTGGCGACTGATTGGAAGTAGCGGGGAAGCCATCGTGTGCCACAAGCCCTGCACGGTCAGCGGTGGCGGGAAGAGTGAGATCAGTAAATCGCTGCGCGACTACATGCTCAGCGGCCCCATTTTCGTCAGCGATTTAGAGCGCGATTTTGAGTTGCTCGATGAATTGTTCACCAAGGATTATTCCACCCGTTGGCGCGACGACTCGCCTGAGAAGCCAAGCTACCAGAACAATACCAGCCGACCGATCCTCGATCCGCGACGTACTTTGGGAAGCGTGATCAAGCTGCTGACCCCCTCTCGGGAATTTACCGAGAGCTACAACAGCTGGCTGAAGAAATTGCCAGGCTATATCTATGCCATGGCCTTCATCATCAAGCGATTTTCCAAGCCGGAGTGGGAGGGGGACTGGAGGCACTTCTTCAGTGTCGACGTCGTCAATGGAGAACCGGGGCATGAATTGAAGTTCCAGAACCGGAAATTGGTCGGCATGTATTTGCGTGTCGGACTCGATAGCGATCGTCGTTGGCAGACTTACAAATTGCGTCAAGATTTCGCCGCCGCTGCCAAAATTCAGCTTGAAGACGACATTACCGCTTCGGTCGTGGTGCCCGGCCGGTTCCTCGATGGCCAGTTTTCAGACGACAATAGCTACAAATTTGTAGCCAATTGCGAGTATCGGCTGTTCCAGCGGCCCGACGATGCCATCCATCGTGGCCTGGATAAGCAGACCGAGAGGGATATGTCGCAGTTGAATAACTTCTTTTGCAACTTCGAGCCGCTCGATCGCGAGCAGGCTCAAGCAATCATCGCGGATGTGATGAGTTTTGATAATTACACTGAGCCGATGCAAGATATGCTTCGCGAGTCGGTGGAACAGGGTTCTGCCTACGTCGTCAGCTCGGCCCATCCGCGTTTGGTGAATGGTGCGCCCTCGAAGAACCAGCGTTATTTGCAAGACCGCCTTGATCTGGCTGACCCTCAGGAACGCTACATCGCCATGCGCAGTGTCCGCTTATTCCGCGGGCTTCCGGCCAATGCTCCCATCCATCAACCCGTTTCCGCGGTTCTCTCGGGCCGTCGCAATAATCCGCCAGACGCCGAAGCCGGCATACGATCCTTGGCCGTCTACAATCCAATTCACTACCAAGAATTGCCCGAATTGTTCATGGACTACATCTGCTCGCTGACGGGTAAGAGTCCATCAACGACCGGTGCCGGCAGTGAGGGTGCGTTGACGAAAGGTCCTTTCAATGCGTTGCTGCCCATCCACGATCTGAATGCTGCGGTGGTTAGCTCCATATTGACGCAGCTGGGCGGTTATTCGACTGCCGCCGGTTACATTGGTAGCCATATGGAAGTTGGTCACGACATCAGCTTCCTGGTCCCCGAGCTGTGGTGCCGCCTGTCAGCGGCCGAGAAGGATCCGCAGTTTTTGATCCGTGAGGGAATGCTGGAGCAGTTGACCGATTTCTCCCACGGCGGCCAGGAGGTCCTGGCCAGCCGACTGGGCTATCGTATCACCGCGCGCTTCGTGCGCCGCTTCTTCGGTCGGATGTTCGATAATCCGGACAAGGTCTTTGATGCCCGTATTTTGTGCCCCGAGACCCAGGATATGGAGGGCTACGTCGACGGTATCGCGCATATTGTCGAAGCCCAGCAGCGAGTCGCCAAGCATTACTTTGAGGATGGGAGCTACGAAGTGGCTGTCCCGCCTTTGCAAGCCATCCTGTCGATCATGGTTGAAGGGAACTGGCAAGGGAAGACTCTTGCTTCCCCGGAGGTTCGAGAGCTGTTCTCCAAGGACGGGATGCTTGCCAGTGATTGGTACCGCGCAAGGCTCATGGCCAAGCGGCACGCCGATATTCGGCTATGGCAGCGCCATAAGAAATATTTGACGAACTACAGCAAGCAATCGACTCACGCGGATGTCGTCAATCGCATGGACTTGAAGGCGCGCATTCTTCAGGCCAACGAACGCCTGGAATTCTTCAAGACTGACGAGTATTTGGAACGCATTGCAGGGACTTTGGGAACCGATCCCGCTTTGGTACACGAGGACTCGGTGAAAGCCTCGGTGGCCAAAGTCGTAGGCAGCTAGCGATCCGCCCTGCCGATGTTTCCTGGCAGGGAACCGCATTTTCGGGGAGTGGACGAGACGGCAAGTCTGTTCAAGCCCCGAAGCTGGGACCCGTTGAATAGTCCGCAGCGCGAAGCCGTGCTTCTAGTGCGGCCCGTGATTGCAGTGTGCCGACGCACATGATCCTGCGGGAGGCCGCAGTAGACGGTGCGGGATGTCGTTATTGCCGAGCATGCTTGCCCTAGTGCGATCACAGGGGGCGATGGTTGGTGAAGGGCGATCACGCGAGTTTCCACCTCCGGCAGCTTGACCGCTAGAGATCCTGGTACCGTTCTCGGTTGTCAGCCACTCAAGCCTGAAGCACCGGTTGAGACTACCTGGTGGGGGAGGATGGTTGTGAACGGTTGCGAGGTCCTTTTCAGCTCTAACTCGCAGGTCGCATCGCCCTGAGTTGTGTAAGCCGAATCGACCAATTGCGTCTTCGGGGACTTGCCGTAACTGGAGCACACTCGCTCGTGCATTGGGCCACTGTCAGTTCCCGAGTTTGTAACGTCGACAGCGACTAGTGCATTGTCAAAGCTTAACGGGCTGTTGAAATAGTAACCCGCCGCGTGAGCAAGGGAAGATAACCTCCGCTACAGGCCAACTAAGGATGCTACCTCCGCATTAAAATTCAAATTGCGATTAAATCAACAGCCCGTTAATGTTCGGGTTGCCCGGAAATTCGGGTTGCCCGGAAAAAGGTGTCCGACACCAAAATCCGGAACGGCCCTTCGGGTGCTTTGCACTTTTGGTGTCGGACACCTTTTTCCGAACGCTCGCTAAACCCTACTTCTTAGTCTTGGCAATGCACTAGGAGCATGCGAGTCGGCATTGGTTGCGAGCTGGACGTTGAAGACCGGATCGAAGCCACCCTTTGGCCATCTTCATCTTACGGGCGTCAGCGATCCGTCGCTCGGCGGGTTTCGACATCGACAAACTGTAGAGTTGCGAGTGTGCAGGATGTTTGCATTTTCTGAGCACCGGAGCCGCTGGTTATCTGGGCTTAGAATTGGTGCCCACGCTGGGGCCCACGCTCGGTTTGCGTAAGGATTTCGGGGCCCTCTTCCGTCATCAGGATGGAATGCTCAAACTGAGCGGAGAGCTGCCCATCTCGCGTGCGGACGGTCCAGCCATCCCCCTTGTCGAGCTTGGCAAATCGCGATCCAGCATTGATCATCGGTTCTACGGTAAAGCACATTCCAGGAAGCAGGCGTTGTTGCCGCGACTTTCGGTCGGGGAAGTGAGGGATGTTGGGAGGCTGGTGGAACATTTGTCCTAAGCCATGGCCCACGTATTCTCGGACCACGGTGAACCCGCGTTGCGTGGCTTCCGCCACAATGGTGTCACCAATCTCGCTGACCATGCAGCCTGGCGTGAGTGCATCGATGGCCAAGTACAAGCAGTCGAATGCTGCCTGCGTAACGGCGCGAGCGATCGCACTCCCCTCGCCGATGATGAAGGTTTCGGATTGATCGCCGTGCCAGCCATCGACAATGCTCGTAATGTCAATGTTGATGATATCCCCATCGGCCAAGACGGTTGCGTCGGGAATACCGTGGCAGATCACGTCATTCATGCTCGTGCAGCAGCTTTTGGTAAAGCCGAGATACCCGAGTGTCGCTGGCACGTGGCCGTGATCGAGGGTGTATTGGTGGATGATTTGGTCGATTTCCGCCGTGGTGATCCCAGGTTTGACGAAGTCGCGAACGTGATCGAGTAGCTGGGCGTTGAACCGGCCCGCCGCTCGCATCTTTTCACGTCCCTCGTAGCCGAGTAGTAATTTACGAGTCTGTTTGTCTTGTTGTAGCATGGGAATTCGGACCGTGATCGACCAGTGAGCAGTTCTGTTGCTGTTGTTTTGAGGGGGGCGGCAACAATCTCGCTCTTGCCCCTTACCTGACTTAGTATAGCCCGCGACGGCAAAGCTGTGAAAGTCAAAAATGTGTAGCGATGGCTGCGGCTAGCCCTTGCAGCGAGGCCTTGCTTGGATTTTGCGGCGGACGCTAGGAGGCTGAGCAAGGCTCAAATCGGTATCTCCGTGGTTCGGTCGCTGGGGGCCGTCTCCAGGCCTTCTGCCGGCTCGTGGTGGCTGGCATGGAGCCTCTTTGGTGGGCAGAACGTCTTCGTTCTCGCGCCATGGCCCCCCCTCCATCCCACGCGGGCCTGGCAGGCAGGCATCAGTACTGCATCGACACTCTCCCTGGGAATAGTTCAGCATCCATGTTCGCCATCAGCCAACTTCCCAACGCTTGGTGAATGGTATTGAATGGAGAGGGCCCGGAGCGCGTGGGTTCGTCAGGGGGATAGTGACTAGGGTTTATAAGGGAGGTAGGGGCGGATGGTAAAGATTTGGATCGACGCGGATGCGGCTCCACGCGACGTCAAAGAAATTATATTTCGCGCAGCCCGACGTCTGAAGGTCGATACGATTTTGGTCGCCAATCAGCCATTGGGGCTTCCTCCCAATGCCTCGATGGTGTCGAGCGTGACGGTCTCGGAAGGGGCAAATGAGGCGGATAAGTACATTGTCGAGCATGCGGAGGTGGGGGATATCGTCATTACGGCGGATATTCCCTTGGCTGCCCTGCTCGTCGAGAAATCGGTCGATGCGATCGACCCGCGCGGTGAGAAGTACACGGCGGACAATATTCGAACCCGGCTTTCCGTACGGGATTTTATGGATGACATGCGCGGGGCGGGAGCGGTGACTGGGGGGAGTCGTCCCTATGACGAAAAGGACAAAAAGGCGTTTGCGGCGACGTTCGATTCGACCCTAACCCGCGCATTGCGCAAGCATTAACACGTTTAAACGCCTAATTTGCCGCATTCTCCGCAATTCCCCTTGGCTTGCAGCGTCTTAAAGGGTACTCTTCTGTGGTCCCCTAGTTTTCCTTCAACAGTTGAAGAGATTTTGGGGATGCACTGGCTGGAAAGAAGCGAGTAACGCGGATTCATTGATTTGGAATAGCGTTTTCCGGCCGAACGGGTTTTTCTGCTAGAGTTGGATTCTCTCTCAGTCCCGCCGAACCACCGTCTTGGCTTGCGAGCTAGGCTATTGAGTTTTAAGTCAGCAGTTGTGTGAACTGCTTTGGAATAAGACTCGCGTCGTGGTGGACGCACAGAACTTTGTGACTTTCTTGTTTGTCCAGAGTTTACGGCGAACCGGTATTGGTTAATTCCGGATGGTGACGCGTAGTGGCCCGAGTTAAGTGGTCGCTGTTTTCGCGCCCTTCTGTGTTTTACTTGACCGGAGAGAGTTTGAGGAAGCCTTTCGCCAGCTCGACATTGATTCGTCAGAGCACTGTCTTCCCACAGCGTCGGGCCGTATGGCACTAGTCTTGCGACTCCCCGGACGTGTGACAACCTAATGGAAACCCTATCGAGCTCCTCCCGTACGATACTGCCTTAAATTTGAGGCGGGTCGCTCGCACTGGAACCGTCACCCGCGTGTGGCTAACTGCCCTGCCCTACTTCGCGGCGTCGCTATGCGGCCTGTCGAAAGGCATCGCTCCAGGTAGAGTTGAGCCGAAACACGAACACAGGAAACATCTTGAAGACCTTTGAAGAACTAGATTTGATCGCTCCGTTGCAACGCGCCTTGGCGGAGGAAAAGTACACGACACCCACGCCTATTCAGGCTCAGACGATCCCACCCGCCGTTGAGGGGCGCGACGTCCTAGGATGTGCGCAGACCGGTACGGGGAAGACGGCAGCTTTTGCTCTGCCGATCCTGAATCAGCTTGGGGAGCGGCACCGCAAGGCTCGCCCCAATTGCCCAATCGTGCTTGTGTTGGCTCCTACACGGGAGTTGGCGATTCAGATTGGCGAGAGTTTTGAGACCTATGGACGGCATTTGCGTTTGCGGCATGTGCTGGTCTATGGCGGCGTGAGTCAAGGCAATCAGGTGCGTTCGCTGAATCGCGGAGCGCACGTGCTGGTGGCCACTCCAGGCCGGCTGGTTGATTTGATGAGCCAAGGGCATATTGAGCTGAGTCAGCTTGAGGTGTTCGTGCTCGACGAAGCGGATCGCATGCTGGATATGGGCTTTTTGCCCGACTTGAAACGCATTATTAATAAGCTGCCGGACGAGCGCCAGTCGCTCTTCTTTTCGGCCACGCTGCCCCCCAAGATTCGTGAGCTCTCGCAAAGCCTGTTGAGTAATCCAGTTACGGTCAACGTGACTCCTAAGTCGACAAGCGTCGAACGGATTGAGCAACGCGTGTTCTTTGTTGAGCGAAACGGCAAGCTCCCGCTCTTGCGTGAGACCCTGCAGGGTCCGGATGTGGATCGTGCAATCGTCTTTACGCGAACCAAACGCGGCGCGAATATGCTGTCCGAAAAGCTCTGTAGGAGTGGTATTCGCGCGGTGGCAATTCATGGGAATAAATCGCAGAGTGCCCGCACACGTGCTCTAGATGGCTTTCGCCGCAAGGACGTGAGTGTCCTCGTCGCAACCGATGTCGCAGCTCGCGGGATTGATATTGATGGGGTCTCGCATGTGGTAAATTACGACATGCCAGTGGAGCCGGAAAGCTATGTTCACCGAATCGGTCGTACTGGCCGGGCTGGGGCGGATGGGATTGCTCTGTCCTTTTGCTCGTCGAGTGAACGCGAGGAATTACGAGCGATTGAGCAGTTGATTGGTAAGAGGGTACCGCTGGCCGCAAATCAGCCGGAGCGTACTGAGGAGCCTGTGGAATCGCGGGCTGACTCGAGGGGGGGCGGCGGAGCTCGCCGATCTTCGCGAGGAGCGAGCCGGAATGGAGAGCGTGCCTCAAGCGGTCATGCTCCCGCAGCGAACTCGGCTCGGAGATCGCGATCTGGTCGGCGGCCAGCTAGTGACAGTCGTCCGCCGCAACGCGAGTCATCGGCTCAGCCGCGTAGTCGTGATGCATCCCGCGTGGTCGCTCCCGCCGTGGCTGTGGTGTCGCAGGGGGAGAGTGGGCAAGGTTCGAGTGAGGCAAGGCCGCGCCGCAAGGGGTTACAGCGTAAGGTAGTGCGTCGCGCCCGCGCTCTGCGAACGAGTTAATATGCTGGCGTTGGCCTGCCAGGGTGGGTATGTTGGTTGCTGCAGGCGACGGCATTGCTGCCCGTGCATCCCAGCGAACTGCACTGGACTATTGGAGTGAGTGCGGTTTCGGAGAGACTTTTAAGCTGCATTACACGAATTCAAGAAGCTTCCTATCGCTAAAAATCAAAACACATTCGCAAAGCGTCAGAGGGAAATGGACAAGAAGTTCAAGGCTCTGGAGAAGCAGAGGCGGAAGACTGAACGCAAGAATTCACCACCTATAGTCGAACCTAGTCCTCTGGAAGAAGATTCAGAAACTATGGACGACCCGCATGCAGAGCCCACCTAAACCTGTTACAACAGTAGGGCTCGCACAACAAAGCACGGAGAATTTCTCCGCAAGATTCTGGTTGCAACCGAAAGTGTGTGAACGTTTCACACACCAGGGTCGCATCCCTATTTTTAGAGAGTTTGGACAAGAGATGGCAGAAGGCACAATTAAGCGTCTTACCGACAAGGGCTTCGGTTTCATTGCAAACGAAACCGGTAACGACATGTTCTTCCATAGTTCCGCATTAGACGGCGTGCGCTATGATGACCTGCGTGAAGGCCAACGCGTTACTTATGACGTCGGGCGTGGACCGAAGGGCCCATGCGCCGAGAACGTACGCGTTCTTGACGAGTAAATCGCTTGACGGGAATTCCAGTGGGTTCCTGCAGTCATTTGCGTGATTGCGGGAGTTGTTGGGGTTCTCAAGAGAGCGTGCAGTACCCCGACAGTGGCTCGTTAATTGCGAATCACTGGCTGCACTAAAGAAACGATGCACCGAGAGTCTGATTTAGGCGCTCGGTGTTTTTTTATGCGCCTGCGGTATTCGTTCGTCAGTGGTGGTTG
Organism: Aureliella helgolandensis; assembly: GCF_007752135.1. Lineage (GTDB taxonomy): Bacteria > Planctomycetota > Planctomycetia > Pirellulales > Pirellulaceae > Aureliella > Aureliella helgolandensis. Next base: position 1,364,695 of record NZ_CP036298.1, read on the forward strand.
GCGATGCCTTGGCCGGCCCGTTGGTATCGCGAAAGGTGCCACCCATCTTTCACGCAATTCTTTTTGCCAGCGTTGGCTGTTTGGTCTCGGTATGGTATCGCGAAAGGTGCCACCCATCTTTCACGCTATTCTTTTTGCTAGCGTTGGCTGTTTGGTCTCGGTATGGATGGTACCTGGCGGCGGTGCTCCTCCTGCTCTACCGCGAAAGGTGCCATCCATCTTTTGCGCAATTCTTTTGCCAGTATTGGCTGTTCGGTCGAAATGTGGGTGGTACCTAATGGAGTCGATCGGGCGGTTGGGTTGCTAGCGTTGTCGAGGGGGAGTTGGGAGGTGGATGGTAAAGTTGTGATATGTTCGCGATCGTGGTCGTTGGGCGGTGCTTGGCAGCGTTGGGGCGGATGCGGGGAGGCGCGGCGGGAAGGTGTTGGCGGGAAGGTGTCGGCAGGGAGATGTTGGCAGGAAGATGTTGGCAGGAAGATGTTGGCAGGGCGCGAAAGGTGCCATCCATCTTTCGCGCAATTCTTTTGCCAGTATTGGCTGTTCGGTCGAAAAGTGGGTGGTACCTATTGGCGTTGCTCGTGCTCGGGGCGAGTGAGGGGTGTTTCGCTGGGGCGATCGCGGTTGGGGTTGCTTTGGGGTGGCCCGTTGGGGTGGTGTTGGTGCGAGCGTGGAGCAATTTCTGATTTGGGAAAACTTGGTTCGCGAACCTCACTTGGAGTGAAAAGCTCGTTTAAAGTGGCGAGAGAAGTGCTCGCAGACCGACAATGCTGGTCTCAAACGGTTCGCAACTCGCAAAATCATCGCCAAGGGGTTAAATTCGCCTTGCGGTGGTTTTACGCGTCGATAAACTAGGCCCTTCCTGAAAATTAGCGAGCTCTTCAATCGAGAGCGAGTCTTTTGGGCCAACGTAGCTCAGTTGGTAGAGCTGCTGATTTGTAATCAGCCGGTCGGGGGTTCGAGTCCCTCCGTTGGCTCCTGGTTCGTCTGCGGTGGTCCTTTGGGACTTCGGTGGATGATCGAGGGGTGTCTAGGCCTTTGAGGCTTAGGGGCGAACTGATTTTAGGGAAGTACCGGGAGGTTGCCCGAGTGGTTAAAGGGGACGGACTGTAAATCCGTTACTTCGGTTACGCAGGTTCGAATCCTGCACCTCCCATTGGCGAACCAACGCCAAGCTGGCAAACTGTAGGAATTGTTGTTGACCTAGCACTCGACGAGTTCGAGCGACTGTCCCTGGCTCCCAGAGAGTTGGGGGAGGCGTTCCGACCGAGAGTTGGGTGAGCAATCACCGTCTCGCCGATGAGTGCAACTGGCATTCAAGGTGTGAAGGAAGCGGGTGTAGCTCAATGGTAGAGCAGCAGCCTTCCAAGCTGAATACGAGGGTTCGATTCCCTTCACCCGCTCTACTGAACGCTGTTGTAGCTCAGTTGGTAGAGCACTTCCTTGGTAAGGAAGAGGTCATGGGTTCAAGTCCCATCAACAGCTCTTGTTCGGACGACAATTCCGGACACGAGTGCCATACGGCTATGGTTTCGGTTTTCGTCCTGGTCGCAAGCGAGCAGCAGGCTCGCGCCAGTCACAAAGGTTTTTCGTTGTTAGGTGTAACGGATAATGGCCAAAGAGCAATTCACACGTACAAAGCCCCACTGTAATGTTGGCACGATCGGTCACATTGACCACGGTAAGACAACAACCACCGGCGCTCTGCTTGCAGTACAAGCAGCCAAGGGTTTGGCCAAGGCCAAGGCCTACTCGGAAATCGCTAAGGGTGGTACCGTTCGGGATGATACAAAGACAGTAACCATTGCAGTTTCGCACGTAGAATACGAGTCGGAAAATCGTCATTACGCGCACATTGACTGCCCGGGTCACGCTGACTTTATTAAGAACATGATCACCGGTGCCGCTCAAATGGATGGAGCGATCTTGGTGGTTAGTGCAGCGGATGGTCCTATGCCGCAAACCAAGGAACACGTCTTGCTCGCTCGTCAGGTTGACGTGCCAGCGGTTGTTGTTTTCTTGAACAAATGCGACTTGGTTGACGATCCAGAGCTGCTTGAGCTCGTTGAATTGGAAATTCGCGAACTGCTCAATAAGTACGATTTCCCTGGCGACGATATTCCAATCGTTCGCGGAAATGCACTTGCTGCGTACAACTCGCCAGCTGACCCAGAAGCTAGCCAGTGCATCACCGATTTGGTGGCAGCCATTGACAGCTACATTCCACAGCCTGCACGCGAAGAAGATAAGCCATTCTTGATGGCCATCGAAGACGTGTTCTCGATCGAAGGTCGGGGAACGGTTGCTACCGGTCGGGTAGAGCGTGGTGTGGTTAAGGTTGGTGAAGAAGTCGAGCTGCTTGGGTTGCGAAAGCCTCACAAGACGATCGTAACCGGCGTTGAAATGTTCCGTAAGGAAATGAACGAAGGCCGAGCTGGCGATAATGTGGGCTGCCTGTTGCGTGGTATGAAGCGCGAGGACATCGAGCGTGGTCAAGTTCTGGCTAAGCCAGGGTCGATCCAGCCTCACACGAAGTTCGAAGCTGAAATTTATTGCTTGAGCAAGGATGAAGGAGGCCGTCACACGCCATTCTTCAGTGGTTACCGTCCTCAGTTCTACTTCCGTACGACGGACGTGACTGGATCGGCCAACTTGGTAGGTGCTGAAATGTGCATGCCTGGTGACAACGTCAAGATCGAAGTTGAGCTGCAAAAGCAGATCGCAATGGATGACGGTGTTCGTTTTGCTATCCGTGAAGGTGGTAAGACGGTTGGCTCCGGTGTGGTAACTAAGATTCTCGAGTAGAACGCTGGGAGTTTAGGGGTTCGGCAGTGGCCGGCCAACTAGTCCCCAACGCTCAAGATCCAGAAAGAGAACACTGGCCGTCACGAATGTAAAATTTGTGGCGGCCAATTTGCGAGCGTCATTGCCGCGGTTTGCGGCGGTTCGGCTTGCATACTCAGGGGTGTAGCTCAATTGGTAGAGCACTGGTTTCCAAAACCAGCGGTTGCGGGTTCGAGTCCCTCCGCCCCTGCCTTGTTAGACTCGATCATTCTTAGTCTTGGCTAAAGATGTTCGAGCAGATTTATCCAAACGGCACCGCAGCAATTTTGCTGGTGGTGAAATGAGAAGCCTCGGCTTCAATTGTATTGCTCCCTACCCGAGCTGCCATGTCGACATCAGACCTCCCAAGCCGACCGCTATTGCAAGAGTTATTTGCATCCGGTTTGTATAAACGCAATCAAGGGCGGATGGTAAGGCAATTAACGTGCCTTTCGATCTGGCTGGTCGCAGCTGTAGCTGCTTGGCGTTGCCACAGTCTCCTGCTGGTTCCCAAGATGGGGCATACCTGGCCTAGCTACCTGGTAGCGGTCGGGCTGGCTGGCATCGGGTTTTGGCTGGGTTTCAGGCTGGTGAATTGGCCGCGTTTCGCGGACTTTTTGATTTCGGTCGAAGCGGAATTGAACAAGGTTTCGTGGCCAACTCAAAAAGAATTAGTGCGTGCATCGATTGTGGTCATCTTCACGATCCTGTTCCTGTCTGCCATACTGTTTGGCTATGACGCATTGTGGAGGTTTGTCTTTGGGTTGTTGGGTGTCAACTAAGCGTTGTTACCTGCCGACTCGACGGCGTTGAGAGATTGAGCCGTTCTCCAGTGGAATGCTGGGTGGAGCGGCGTTGGTGGGCTTGACGAGTCCATCGCATAGAAGCGTATAAACCGCAGGTATTGACGTTGTTTGCGGTCCTTTTGAATTAACATTAATCTTCCTAGCCAGGAGATGGCTGTGTGGCCAACATCAGGTTGGGCTGCACGATCGCTTGTACTGGCGTGGGGGTGCTTTAGTGAGTGACATTGAAAAGCAAGACGATTCGCCTACCGCAGGTGCTGCTACCAATATGGATTGGTACATCATCAAGGTTGCGTTCAACCGTGAAGACGGGATACGCGATGCGCTGTTGAAGCGCATTAAATTGGCAGGTCTTGAGGAGTATTTCGGTGAGATTCTGGTCCCCACCGAAGACGTAGTTACCTTCACTCGAAACGGTACTCGCCGCGTTGTTAAGCGGAAGCTCTACCCAGGTTATCTGATGGCCTACATGATCATCAACGATGACTCTTGGTTCTTGGTTAGGGAAACTCCTGGCGTTGGTGATTTCACCGGCGCTGGAGGGAAGCCGACCCCTATGGATCCTCTCGATGTTGAGAAGATTCGTAAGCCGGTTGTCGCTGACGAAGAAGAAGGGGAACCTGCCATGAAGACCGCGATTCCTTATCGCCTAGGCGATAGGGTACGGGTCAAAGAGGGCAATTTCCAAAACCTGGAGGGTGAGGTGGAAAAGGTTGACGAAGCCAATGGTCGCGTAACGGTGATCATCAGCATCTTTGGCCGTAGCACACCCGTTGAACTCGACCACTGGCAAATCGAAGAAGTGTAAAGCACTTCCCCGGTAGGCCGTGCCAGGACAGGCTGCATCGTAGTGGATTGAGTCGTAGGCAGAGCAAAATAATTGAGTATCTCTTGGTAAGTTACCGGTAAGTTCGGGGTTTTGTTTCCCTGAACTTCGAGTGGCTGCCAAGCACATCGTTGGAGATAATTTTCGTATGGCGAAGCAAGTCGTCGGACAAGCCAAGTTTCAGGTCCCTGGTGGCGCTGCCACTCCGGCACCTCCAGTTGGTACGTCCTTAGGTAAATTCGGTATCAACCTTGGGCAATTCGTCTCGGCGTTTAACGAGCGAACCAGGGAATACAACGGCACGCCGATTCCTGTCGTCGTGACTGTTTATTCAGATCGTACTTTTGAGTTCGTTACTAAGAGTCCGCCAGCGGCAGCCCTGCTCAAGCAAGCAGCCGGCATTGCTAGTGGCTCTGGCGAGCCCAATAAGAAGAAAGTCGGTAAGGTGACCCAGGCGCAAATCGATGATATCTGCCAAAAGAAGATGGCGGATCTCAACGCACGTGACCTAGAGCATGCCGCGCGCATGATTGAAGGTACTGCACGCAGCATGGGCATCGAGGTGGAAGGGTAGTCATTATGGTTAAAATATCCAAAGCAATGAAGGCCATGGTGGCAAAGGCTCCTCAGAGCAAGGATCCCCTGCCACTGGCAGAAGCGATCAGCATCCTCAAGAGCTTTCCCGCACGCAAGTTCGACCAGAGTGTCGAAATCCACATGCACCTCGGCATCGACCCCGCTCAAGCGGATCAGATTGTCCGTGGCTCGGTGGTATTGCCGCACGGTATTGGCAAGACGCAACGCGTTGTTGTCTTTGCTAAGGGCGACTTGGCTGCAGCTGCTGAGCAGGCTGGAGCGGAAGTGGTCGGGCAGGAAGATCTAGCAAAGCGGATCAAAGATGGTTGGACCGACTTTGATGTGTGTGTCGCCACTCCCGATATGATGGGATTGGTCGGACCGTTGGGTAAGGTACTGGGGCCACGTGGTCTGATGCCTTCCCCGAGAGCGGGTACCGTTACGATGGATGTCGCACGCGTCATCGCGGAGTATAAGGCTGGTAAGGTCGAGTTCCGTAACGATAAGGGATCGAACTTGCATGCGATTGTTGGCAAGCTGAGTTTCGAAGCGGACAAGCTGTCAGAAAACGTCCAGGCGTTCCTACAGTTCGTCAACGGTTTGAAGCCTCAAGCGGTTAAGGGCACGTATGTGAAGAGCATCGCTCTTTGTGCCACCATGTCACCCAGTGTGCGCGTCAGCGCTTAGTCGATCCGGATGTCGCGGGCGTTGCCAGAGATGATGGTGGCGAACCAGCGACGAACGAAAGCTCCAAAAAGTTATTGTGCCGGTATCGGCCATCGATAGGTTCGATTGGAAAGTCATGAGTAAATACGTTAAGAACCTGATCACCGGTGAGATCAAGGATCGACTCGAAGGAGTCGATGACGCGATCGTCGCCGATGTGATTGGGATGGACTCTCAAGCTACGTTCGAGATTCGCAAATTGTTCCGCGAAAAGGGCATTAACATGCTCGTCGTCAAACGCAGTCTTGCAGATCGCGCAACAGATGGTTCCGCTCTGCGGACGCTGTTCGCGCCCAAACAGGGCGGCGTGGCCGTCGTGTGGGGAAGCGAAGATTTTGTCAGTCTGGCTAAGGAAATCGCCGCAGTCGTGAAGGTCAAAGAGTTCGCCAAGTTCGAACTCAAAGGCGGTGTCATGGATGGCGAGGCCATGTCGGCTGAGGAAGTGTTAGCCGTCAGCAAATGGCCTAATCGCCAGGAGCAGATTTCGATGTTGGTGGGGCAGATTCTCGCTCCCGGTGCAAATCTATCCTCGCAATTACTCGGTGCCGGAGCTACTCTGGCTGGCCAAGTCACGAAGTTGGTTGAGCAAAAGGAGGGTGAAGCATAGATGCAGAATGTTTCAGCTGGTATAGTTTTCGCGATTGAAATTGACACAATGCAAGAGTAGTCGCAACAGAAGGTGTCAACACTAGACGCGACCTGTAGAAACCAGCCTTCCTGAACAGGCAGCAGATTTTTAAAAGTTCCACACGTACATCACAGAACATTTTTTTACTTAGCAATAGGGTTTAACAATCCATGTCCGAAACTACATTCGCAGACGATATCAAGCAACTCGGTGAATCCATCGTTGGCCTGACTCTCAAGCAAGCCAAAGAACTCAGTGACTACCTCAAGGAAGAGCATGGTATCGAAGCCGCTTCCGGTGGTGGCATGATGATGGTTGCCGCCTCTGGCGACGGTGCCGGCGAAGCTGCTGCCGAGCAAACTGAATTCGATGTTGTCATGACCAGCTTCGGCGATGCCAAGCTGAACGTCGTCAAGGTCGTGAAGAACCTGACCGGTGCTTCCCTCATGGACTCCAAGAAGTTGGTCGAAGCGGTTCCTGCCAAGATCAAAGAAGGCGTTTCCAAGGACGAAGCCGAGAAGGTCAAGAAGGAGCTCGAAGAAGCTGGTGCAACTGTCGAACTCAAATAGTTCGCAGTTCGCAAAGCTTCGTTCCATTCGACCGCTGTGCTTGCCAGAGCGGTAGAGAACGAATTTCTTTCAAACACACAAAAAAACCTGGCTCGAATCCACGTGCCAGGTTTTTTTACGTACCGACGGTTGTCACGATGCGTGGCCGCCCTAAGGTGAAGATTTCGTGAATGCATGGCATGGCGTCACCGCCAGCGTAGAATATTAGTTCGGTGTACGCCCAGTATCCAATCTGTTTTAGCTAGAAGCGCAGTTTCCCATGTCCTCAGTTGTCGCACGTACTGCAATCGATTCCGTCGAAGAAAAGCTTCCGGTAGCCGTGATTGATATAGGCACGACGAGTATTCGCATGGCGATCGCGGAGATTGATAATTCCGGGGGCGTTCATCTGTTAGAGAATCTGTCCCAGGCTGTGACGATTGGTAAGGATACGTTCACGCAGCGGCGTATTCGAAAGGCATCCATCGAGCAGTGCGTGCGGGTGCTGCGCAGTTACCGACGATTGCTGCTGGAGTACGGTATTACCCGCCCCAATCAGATTCGAGTGATCGCGACCAGTGCTGTGCGGGAGGCGATCAACCGTTTGGCATTCATGGATCGGGTGTACATTGCTACTGGGCTTGAGGTCGAACCGCTCGACGAAGCAGAGGTGAGTCGCATTACCTATATGGGGATTCAGCCGTTACTGCAGGCCGATCCCAAACTGATGTCGAGTAAATCGGTGGTCGTGGAGGTTGGCGGGGGCAGTACCGAGGTATTGGTGGTGCAGTCTGGGAATGTGTTGTTTTCGCATACCTATCGCCTGGGATCGCTCCGCTTGCTGGAGACGCTTGAGAAGTTCGATGCGCCGCCTGGTAAGCAACGAGCCATCATGGAGAGTCAGATTCAGCGCGTGGTGGCTCAGATTCGTGAGCATGTTTCCAACGATACGCCGTTGGAGATGGTTGCAATTGGCGGAGACGTTCGCTTTGCTGCAAAGAACATTCTGGGAGAGTGGGATTCGGATTCGTTGGCCTACCTGGCTACGGAGCGGCTGGATGAGTTTACTCGAAAGATGCTGCAGCTCAGCGAGGATCAAATTGTCCAACGGTTCGGCGTTAGTTTTCAGGATGCGGAGACCATCGCCCCGGCATTGCTCACCTATGTCTTGATCGCCCGAGGTTTTAATCAGACGAAAGTCGCTATTTCGGACACCAATCTGCGCGATGGTCTGCTCCAAGATATGGCGACCCGCGAAATTTGGACCGCCAACTTCCGCAGCCAAATTATTCGCTCGGCAATTGGGCTAGGACGGCGTTTCGATTTTGACGAGAAGCACGCCCGGCACGTCGCTACCCTTTGTCGAAAGTTGTTTGCGGATCTACAGAGTGAGCATCAGTTGGAACCACGACTTGAGCTGGTGCTCTACGTAGCAGCGCTGCTGCACGAGATTGGGATGTACATCAACGCCCGCAGTAATCACAAGCACGCGATGTATTTAATTCGCCATAGTGAGTTGTTTGGGCTCAGCCGTAAAGATGTGTTGTTGGTGTCGCTCGTCGCCCGGTATCATCGACGAAGCAGTCCGATGCCTGATCACGAGGGGTATTCGATTCTCGATCGAGATCAACGGGTGGCTGTTTCGAAATTAGCTGCGATATTGCGATTGGCAATTGCCTTGGATGATTCTCGCAGTCAGCGTATCAATGATATTCAGTGCCGAAGCGATACCAAGCGAATGGTGTTGATCGCCAAGGGGGTGGAGGATGTTTCCCTGGAGCAATTGGCGCTTCGGCAGAGTGGAAACCTCTTCGAGGAGACCTTTGGGGTGCCGGTGCAGATTCGTCCAACCCGTCGCCCTAGCTAATCGGCCGCTTGGGAGGGATCGCAGCAGGCGGAGATCGCGCGGAGATGCCGGAGGTGCTTGTGCGCAGCTAGCGGGAGGTGTGGAGAGAGTTATTCTGGCTGGGGCGTTGTGGCCAATTGGAGTTCAACCGGTTCGTTGAACTTCAGGAAGATGCCCAGAAATTTGCAGGCAGGGCTGTGCAGCAGTTGGCGTTCTTGGTCAAGGGTTCGGTTGTAGGACCGAAGCGCGTCGGCTAGTTGGACGTTTTCCGTTTGGAGTACCTCGGGGCTGAGGGTACTGACGGATAGGAGTTCTTCTAGTTCCTGGCTGGTCTGAAACTGCAGGTCGGGGAGAGCTGTTGTGCGAAAGCGGTCTACGGTTAGGCGGAATTTTTCAGCCCAAGCCATGTCCAGCGATTCGCTGTCGACTCTTTCAGCAACGGCGAGTTCAATTTTCCGATAGCGCTGAGAGAGTGGGTCGGTGAGACTGCGCCAGGCCTGCTGGGTGGCAGCGCGGGCTGCGTCCAGCCGATTGTAGCTCCACAGTTCATAGCTTAGGAAAGCTCCGCCAACCACTAGTGACAGAATGACGATCGCGGTGATGCGACGACCAGAGACGCCTGGTGGTGGAGTGTTGGGCGTGTCGTCTGCATTGGCAGTAGCCATTAGGAAAACTCTCAGGGATTGAGATCAGTCGGTGTGGAGGATCGACATGGCGCCGAGTCCGTAGAAGGTGTATTCGATATCATCTTCGGGATCAAATTCAAAGCCTCGGAAGCCGCCGTGGGGTTGCTGCATGCTCAACACGTAGCGATAGGCTAGCGAGGTGTCGATCAGCTCGAGTCGCTCAAGATCCGCGAGGGTGAAGCAGCTGGTGAACGTGCTCAGGAGGTCGGGAAGTGGGATGCGGGTATTGGCTTGGAAACCTCCTTCGTCGGACTGGAGCTCGGAGAAAAACTCTGCGGCGTCGTCCACGACTTGCGGCTCGATGCGGTGCAGCACGCGCAGGGCGCCGATCGCTGCCGCGGTTGGGTTCGTGCCGGAGCGTTTGCCCACGCGTATCTCCAGGAAGCCGCCGTCGGCCTGGCGTTGGCGCATCAGGAACGCGTAGGCGGCCTCTGCATCTGGGCAGGGTTCTTCGATTAATTCTAAGCAGAGTAGCACTAGGAATGTTTGGTAAGTGCTGCCAGCTTGTCCCTCGAGGCTCTTGCTGAATCCTCCGTCGTCGCGACGTAGTTGGAAGAGGAGTTCCGACAATCTGGCTTTCCATGCCTGCCGCGCGTCGGAGAGTGGGTCGAGACCGCAAGCGGCTTCGATGAGTTTGGCGGAGTAGACGAGCGACAGTAGGTCTACAATCGTCTCGTGCGAATTGAGTCGCGACTTGAGGAAGTCTGCGCATCGGACGGCAAGGTCGCCATCGAGCAGGCCGAGGATGGCCAGGCTTCGCAGAGCAAAGCTGGTGTAGTAGAGGTCGCTCTCCCCTTCGCGGCCGGCCCATCCGCCGTCGGGCCGTTGGCGGTCGAGAACGTATCGGGCATGCCGGTCTTGCACTTCCTGGGGGAGTTGTGCTGCGCCGATCGTTAAGCGGATCATTAAGCGGGCGAGGTAGCCCAGGTCTTCGAATTCTTGTTCCACTTCAATTCGATTCAGTCACGCAGTAGGGCAGCAGGAGATCGCCCAGATGAGCGGGGATCGTTGTCGACTCAAGTGGGCTGCCCACGCGCACCTTGCAGCAAACGGCTACCACTTTGCCGGTAGCGATGGGGATGCCTCCCGCTTGCGAGAACTCGAAGCCGTAAGTCACGCTCTTGCGGCCCAGTTTGAGGACGCTCAGGGAGATTTCCAGTACATCCTCAAAGCGAGCGACGCCTTGGTAGTCGCACTCGACGTGGACTCTCGGCCAGCTGAGGTGCCAACCGCCTTCCAGCTCGGTGACGACGGAGGTTCCGAGGTGCCGCAAGAACGCATGTTCGGCCTGTTCCATGTACCGCATGAACCAGGAGAAATGAACAATACCTGCAGCATCTGTCTCGCAGAACTCCACTCGTCTTGAGGTTACGTAGGCTTGGCTCATAGGTGGGCTCAAAAAAAAATCTCGCACCTGGGAGGGCACGAGACAGTTTAGGGGGCAGCAGCAGAGGTCAGCTTATTCACCAACGTAGGGGAGCAACGCCATGAAGCGTGCACGTTTGATGGCTTCAGTGACAGCGTGCTGGCTTACGGCTGAGCAGCCGGTTTTGCGGCGTCCAACAATGCGACCGTGGCGATTGACCAGCTTGCGCAGCGTCTCGACGTCCTTGTAATCGATGAACATGGGACGTGGCCGTTTGCCATCGACGAACAACGGATCCTTTTTCTTAGCTCGCGAACGGATTCGCGAACGCTTGCGTGCGCGGCTTTTCGCAGAAGGCGCTCGACGCATCGTAGACATAGACGCTACCTCTAAAACAGTCAGTAAGTTCGATTTATGGCAGGGAAAACCTTCCCTGATCGGTTATGTATCGGCTACGTACGGGGAATCTTAACAGGTCGCGTCAGGCATTGGCAGAATTTTGATCGCCCTTGCTTAGGCTGCAAGCCAACTTCCTCACGTCGCGATCGCTCACATGAATCCAAGAAATTATCGGAATTCACGGACTCTCCCGCCGGAACGCAGGAATTTAACAGCGTTCCAGAGAATCGGCAAGGGCTAAATAGCAGGAAGCGTCGAGTGGAAAACCAATTGTCCAGGATCGCTGCAAAATAGCCAGGATTTTCATAAAGAGTGTTTGGAAACGTGAACCGCACGTATCCACGGTCATAGGGGGGGCATCACGGAATGCAGGGCTGGCCGCCATCGGGCGTCAATAACCCGGGGGAACGGCCAGCTCCTCCGCAGTCGGAAAACGTCCATAATCGGTCGCTGCGGCTGTTCCGTAGCTATCAGCCCCAGAATTCCACAGCGATGGGGGGGCGGGGCTTGCTAGGTAGATTTCGCCTTGAGCCAGCTCGCCGCCAGCCAGGCCAGTTAATGCAGGCAAGGCGCCAGGGCGTGGTTCGAACATGGGACGCGTGGGAAGTGGTAGGAAACGCGGGCGATCGGGACCCGGCGGAATAGCGCGTTTTGCCTTCCAGGCCGACCATCGCGTTCCCAGGCAAGCCGGGACGGGGATGGGGGGGATGAGGCTAACGCGTTCCGTGGTATCGCACATCTCAGAGGCGAGGTCCTCGTAGGGGGCGCACTCGAGGGCCGCCGAATCGGATTCTGCGGCGAAGGCTCGACCCTGATCGGCGTAGCCTGCCCAATCGCCTGGAGAGTCGTGGCGGTAGCTGGGGATCGCTAAGACTTGGCATCCCGTTCCGCAGAGGATCAGGCTGGCTACCAGCCAACGGGCCAGGGCCTCTGGTCGCCGCGCCAGCTTGCTCGCGGCAAAACATTGGGCGATATTAGGGGGATGTTGGCGTATCATGGTTGGAAAGCGATCCGATCTAAAGTTTGCCAGCCTTTCCATACTTTCGCGATCGATGCGTTAGGGGGCCAAGCTCGAGGGGCCATCCGCCGCATTCCGCACGGTATTAGCTCAAGCATCGTCCAACCCACTGCCTTGAAATTAGCGCGATTGTGTCAAATACGACAAATAAGCCGACTTTGCTGCCTGTGACGAATGCTGTAGTGGGGGATACTTCGGTAGAGGGGGGAGCCGATTTGGCGACTCCCGGCCCCGCCGCATTTCTGAAGCCCTTGAGGATCGGGAACCTCGATATCGGCTTTCCGGTCGTTCAGGCCGCGCTGAGCGGCTACAGCGATTGGCCGATGCGAATGCTGGCACGGGAGCACGGCGCGAGTTATTCGTTGTGTGAAGTGATGCTGGACCAATTCTTGATTACCTACAAGGGGCGGGATAAGAACAAGCACTTTTTGCACAACAGTCCCGAAGAGCAGCCGGTGGCTGGGCAGTTGATGGGGTCGGAGCCAGAGCAGTTTGCTCTGGGAGCGCGGAGGCTGGTCGAGGCGGGCTTTGCCGTGATCGATATTAATTTTGGGTGTCCGGTGAAGAAGGTGCTGGGCCGATGTCGAGGTGGTTACCACCTCAGCCAGCCCGATGTGGCGCTCGAAATTGTGCGTCAAACACGCGATATTGTCCCACCGGAAATTCCAGTGACGGTCAAAATGCGGCGCGGCATTGATGACACGCAAGAGAGCCGCGACCACTTTTACACCATCTTCGAAGGTGCGTTTAAGGCTGGGGTCGTTGCGGCAACCGTGCATGGCCGCACAGTGGTCCAACGCTACAACGGGCCGAGTCGCTGGGAGTTTTTAGCGGAGCTCAAGCAGGCGTATCCTCAACACGTCATTTTGGGGAGTGGAGATCTGTTCACGGCGGAAGATTGTCTGCGGATGATGGCGGAGACGGGCGTCGATGGGGTCACCGTGGCGCGGGGAGCAATCGGCAATCCTTGGATTTTTGAACAGGCGCTAGCGTTGAGTCGTGGGCTGCCGCTCCCCCCTCCGCCAACGGTGTTGCAGCAGCGAGTGGTGCTGGAGCGGCACTGGGCATTGGCGGAGCAGATCTATGGGCCAGAGCGCACGGGCCAGCCCTTGAGGAAGTTTGGCATCAAGTATTCCGCCAGTCATCCACGGGCGCAGGAGGTGCGCACCGCCTTTACCCGCATTCGAACACATCGCGATTGGCAAGCCGCGTTGGACACTTGGTACTCCGAGGATGCTCCAGGAGTTTACCCTTCGGCCAAGGCGCATCGCGTGCAAGGGTCTGGTGGGGACAGCTGTGGCTGAGCTCGGCACTCTACTGGTTAGACCCGCTGGCCCGTTTTACCGCCATAGGATGGAGCTGCAGTAGCCGATTCCGACCAATCTGCAAGGAAAAAGTTGACATTGGGGGGACCAGTCGGATAGCCTAGTGGGTTGGGAGAGCTACGCACTGGAGTCTGTGCCCGGATTCGTGTTTCCTGCGAAATGCGCAGAGGCCTGAGATCGGACCAGGGGGGAGTGCGTGTTTTGCTTTTTGCACTGCCATGTTGCCCGGCAGTGCATTCTCTCCTGCCTGCTCGGAGGATGCGGCGGCGATTTTTCAGCCTGCTCCTCGGGGATGGGATAGCAATTAAGCGGTAGAGCGAGAGTGGGATTCGAGGTGTTGCGCGCCGTTGGCTGAAGCTTCCAGAGTGGAGCTTGAGCCCTAGGTGAGCGGCCTTTTTTCCTGGGAACTCAATGATCTATCGCGACTTATCGCACGACACTTATCGAAATAGTTGGCTGCTCCGATCTGGGGATGGGATCTATGAATTCTCGAAAACTCAAGCTTGTGGCTTTCCTCGCGTTGGCGATGGGCTGCGCACTTCCCGCAGTGGCCCAAGTGGATAAAATCCCTAACGCCACCAAAGAGCAGCGTTTGCTTGTCAAGGATTTTGTGAAGGGGCGAGTTCCCAGCGACGCGGCTTCGCAGGCTGCGATGAATGCAGTGATTTTGGAAGCACTGCGAGATATGGCCGCTCCAGGCAGTGAGGCTAAGTACCAGACGCTGCGAAAGAACCTGACGAATAACTATTTGAACGCTACGAAGGATGCGGAGTTGCCGGCCCGAAAGGCAGCCGTGGCAGCGACTCTAACGAACGTCGTGAAATTCTTGGAATATCCGGATAAGCCGACCGTAGTCGTTTCGCCGCAAGCCAAGATCAATTTCATGGCGATTCTTGCGCAGCTTGACGAAACCCCTGAAGTCCGAGGTGCCCCACCACGTCCCGCGCCTAGAGCGTTAGAGCCGCTTTTTAAATGGGCCATCAATGAAGAGGCTCCAATCTACCTGCGTTGCGTTGCCCTGTATGGTTTGGAACGACAACTGGGGGTTGGCTGGAATACTGCTGGTTGGAGCGAAAATCTCCGCAAAGTCTTGGCTGACGGCCTAAAGAAGATTGCCGAAAGTGAGCCAAAATCGGCCTTGGAAGAACCGGGCCATACCTGGATGGTGCGACGCGCCTACGAGTGCTTGGGGACGATCAGCTCCACAGTGGCCTTCTCCATGGCGCTGGATCGCATTGCCGATCCAGAGTGTCTGCCCAGCATTCGCTTGGCCTGCGTCGACTACATCTCCCGACTCGATATCACGCGATTGCCGGACGACAAGAAGGGCTTGTATGTGGTGGGCCTGGCTCACTTATTGCGAAGCCAATTGGTCAATTGGTATGAGTCCGAAGATGCCACGATCAAGATGACCTCCGCGGCTGCCAGCGGTGGCATGATGGGGGGGTACGGCGGTGGTTATGGTGGCGGTTACGGTGGTGAAGCGGGAATGATGGGTGGCGGTTACGGCGGAGGATACGGCGCGGAAGGTGGAAGTGGTGGTGCCGGCTACGGCGGAATGATGGGGGGAGGTAGCTACGGCTCAGAGGGTGGCTACGGTATGGGAGCGGCTCCGAAGCCCCGACCTGTGGACACTCAATCCTGGCAAACCCGCAAATCGCGTCGCCTCGTCAATCAAATTACGCAGTCCATTCACGTGGCGCTCGATGGCATTCCCCTAGCCGAATCCAAGTCGGCGCCTGGCATTGGAGTGCCCTTGGTCAACGCCAAGCTGCCGAGCGAGTTGCAAGGCGATGTAGTGGAGCTCATCGAATTGCTCGATGCTTTTCAGGCGAAAGCCAACGATCCAACGCGAGTAACCGACATCAATAGCTTGCTGATCAACACGCGATTATCGATTGAAGCCATTATGGACGAAGTGATTAACATTCCAGGTTTCGCCGATCGGTATCCAGATCTCGTCGATGCTGAAGACCTCGAAGAAGTGCCCGAAGCGCTGCCCGAAATTCCGGCAGAGTTTCGGCCGGATCAGCCTGGCAACGAGCCAGGGATTCCCGGTGGGCCTGGTCCCGCAGGCCCTGGAGAAGGGGGAGCACCTGGTGCAGGGGCTCCACCACCGGTTGGCGCTCCTGTGGGGCCAGCTGAGTAGTGCTTCGCCGCTCCACCTAGTCGGAGGAAATCGAGGGGGCGTAGGAAATTGAGGGCTCGGAGCGGCCAACCTGGGGACGCTGGCATCTCTGAATGACCCGCCAACCTTGCAGGTTGGCCCAAGTAGGTGTCTGAGCATTTGTCTGCCGCATTGCCTCCATCGTCCCCAGGGTTCGCTCCTGCGGATCGAACCTTCTTCGCAGCACTCCCTTTCGCCGACGCCTTGCGTCCATTTTCGTGCTTGTTGCTAGGGCGTCGCGTCTTGGCATTGCGCGGTTGTGCGTCTCCGTTTGGGTTGCTCAAGCTACGGCCCCCGGCGTTGGGGCACCACTCGACCACTCGTCGTGGCATGTTGAAATCGCTACCCCAGCGTGAGCAAGGACGGGTGGATGTTACTGCAGGGCATTTAGAGACACTGCCTATGCTTAAAAACGAGAGTCGCTCTTCAGCTATTAGCTTCGTCATATTGGGGAGACCTGCGATCGCGTTTCGCAAACGCCTCGTCTCGAGGCATGTCGATCCGCTATCATGCGAGGGCCACACCGATCACCAGTGTGCCGTGTCTTGCGCCCCCCGAGAATTGCCCCGAAGAAATGAGGTTTAGTACTGTGACAGCCACTTATCGAATTGCAGGAATATCGTTCGAACACATGCACATGGGGGACAATCTGCGGACGGCAGCAGCTCACCCAGAGTGTCAAGTTGTCGGTATTTGCGATGCGGAACCTCGCCGCATGCTGGCCGCGCAGCGCGATCTCGAATTGCCAGACTCGGCAGTATTCAATGATTGGACGCAGTGCATCGAGCAATGCAAACCGGACATTTTACTGCTGTGCCCCGCCACGGGCGATCACCGACTTTGGATCGAACGCTTGGCACCCTTCGGACTTCCCATTCTGCTGGAGAAGCCGATGGCTGGTTCTCTCGCAGACGCCGATGCGATGATCTCAGCTTGTCAGCGGCATGATGTTCGGTGGGCGATCAACTGGCCTCAAGTTTGGGTTCCGAGCCATCGCACCGCGAAGCGTTTGAGCGGGGAGGGCGCAATCGGCCAGGTGCTTGAGGTGCATTACTACGGTGGAAATCGCGGGCCGCTATGGCACACCGCAGGCAAAGATGAGGTCTCGGCCGAAGAGGTGGCGCGAGAGAAGCCTCATAGTTGGTTCTATCAAAGAGCCAAAGCGGGCGGTTCGATGCTCGACTATCTGGGGTATGGAGCCACGTTGGGTACCTGGTACTTAGGAGGTGCCAAGCCGATCGAAATTACATCGATGGTGGACGAACCCACTGGCCTCGAAGTTGATGAGCATTCGATAACGATAGCTCGCTATGCGTTTGGGCTGAGCAAGTTCGAAACGCGCTGGGGCACTTATACCGATCCTTGGACCCACCAGCCTCAGCCACGCTGCGGTTATACGTTGGTTGGTACTGAGGGGACAATCACTTCTTGGGACTATTCTCCGACTCTGCGAGTGCAGGATGGAGCGCATCCTGAGGGAATCGATGTTCCAGTCGATTCGTTGTTACCGCCTGAGCAAAATGCGATGCAGTACTTCATCGATTGCTTGAAACGGGATCGGGCAATAGAAGGACCGCTGTCACCGGAGCTAAGCCGGATTGGTCAGCAGATTGTCGACACGGCATTCGCCAGTGCTCAGCAAAAGCGAACCTTAAAGCTGTTAGAATAGCAATTGGTTGCCCAAGATACACACTAGCCCCTGCAAGCCCATGCCTACCATTGAACCGCCCGCCACTGCATCTTCTACCAGCGACTTGTCCATGGCCAATATTGTAACCTTCCGCCGCTTCTTGCTTCTCGTGTGGTTGTTGCTAGCCGTGGAGTGGAGCTGTCCGAATGTCTATTCGCAGGAGGATTGGGACGACGAACCTCCCGAGTTTTTGCCGGGCGTCGTTGCGAGCTTTTCCTCGGCAGACGGTGAATTCACGCGGGTGGATCGAGCCATTCAGTTTTCAGCGACGTCGCGCGATCGGGATGCGAGATTGCCTAGTGACCAACCGCTGACCGTAATTTGGGAGGGCTTGTTGCAGATTAAGTCACCCGGCAACTACCAATTCTTGTTTCAGTCTGACGGACCTCTCCGCGTTCAGTTGGCGGGAAGGGAACTAGGACTTGCACCGCATGGTGTGGCGGTGCCGCAGGATCCTGCGCAGCCCGCTTTGCGAGATGCAGCGGGCGAAGTCACCTCCACCGCGACTTGGTACGCGTCGTCGCCCATTGAGTTGAAATTTGGCATGCAACCATTGCGCGTCGAGTATCAAGGTGGAGCGGGGGCAGGCCGCCTTGGCTCATACTGGTCAGGGCCGGGCTTTGTGCTCGAGCCTGTTCCGACCAGTCTGCTATGGCATGGCGTTGAGCAAGCTCCGCAGGACCGTTTTGCACTCGGAGAGCGATTGTCGCGTGGGCTGCGATGTGCCGCTTGCCATGAATACAACGACCAGCGGCCGTTATTGGCTGCGCCAGCCCTGACCTCGTTGCAAGACAATTTGCGCCCAAGTTGGTTAGTCGAGCGGCTCGCGGGACACCCGTCAGACGCCGACCGTAGGGCAGCAACGGCTGCGATGCCACAGTTTAACTTGCACTCCAATTCGGCCGCTGCAATTAGCGCTGCGCTCTTTGACGCATCGGCAGACGCGGTCGCACCGGAAGACGTCAAGGAGCAGCTTGAGCAACTGAAACGCAAACGCAAGAACCGGGACCCACAGGTTCGGACGACGGCGGACGCAGAGTTGGGGGCTTTAGCCTTTGCTTCCACGGGGTGTGTTGCTTGCCATCCACTGGATTCCACCGCTGGACGGCTGCGCGATGCGAACGAGGTAAGTGCAATTGCGGCGGGTGCTCAGGATCTCGACGTCCACCCTAAGCTGCGAGAGATGTTCGGTGGCGGGGCGCTTTCTGGGGTTGCTGCTAAACGCACCGCTGAATTTTTTGCCAGATGGCTACAGGATCCTGAATTGGTCAATCCGCAGCACCGCATGCCACTTTTCGAATTGGGGCTAAATGCGCGCCTTGATCTGACGGCCTATTTGTCGACTTTGGGGGCGGAGCAATCGCGAAACGATACGCGGGCATCCGGCGATGTGGAGATGGGCGCGGGATTGATTCAGAAGCATCGTTGTGGTGCTTGCCACACCCTGCCCGCCTCACTGACGATGCCCATTGCCAAGACGCCGCTGGATGCAGGCAGCAATTGGGATGCGGGGTGCTTGGATCATGCCGATGCGTCGGAGTATGTTCCAGGGTATGGTCTGAGTGCTGAGGAACGCAAGGCACTCAAGGCCTACATTTCCACGACTTCACAACTTCAGCAGCCACTGGATAGCTTGAGTGGCCCTGAGTTGCTGGCGGAGAATAACTGCTTGGCTTGCCACTCGCGCGACTCCCACATCGGCATTGAATCTGCCTTGCCTCAGGTAGCCTCACAATTTCCGGACTTGGCATCGCGTTTGGCTGCATTGAATCCTCCCTCGCTGACTGGCATTGGAGATAAATTGCATGCGAAAGCTCTCGCAAGCGTTATCGATGGTAAATCCACGCCACTTCGCCCGTGGCTCGATATTCGAATGCCGAAGTTTGCATTGAGCGATGTTGAGTTATCGCGAATGGTGGAAGATTTTATCGAACAGGATCGCATTCCAGCCAATGCGCCTGGTGTTATGGCTGGCGGCTCGGGTGACTCTCATGCCAGTGCATCTGGGGGCGTCGACTCCGATACTTCGGCGTTGGCGGAACAGGCGGCTCAGTTCGCTGCCGCTCGGCTGGTAACGGCGGAAGGATTCGGATGTCAAAGTTGCCACAAGATTGGCGACAATGAACCACCGCAGGTCGACTTGAAAGCCCGCGGCACCGACCTCACGATGCTTGGTGACAGAATCCGACCAACATGGTTTCAACGTTGGGTGCGCAATCCGGCCCGCATTGTACCCCGCATGGAGATGCCGGCCATCAAGACCGCCGCGCAAGGTCTGCTCGGCAACTCGTTGGACCGACAGCTCGATGCCTTATGGCAAACGTTGAACACACCTGGATTTCAACCTCCTAAGCCCAATCCCGTGAGTGTTGTTCGCGCCCACAATCAGCCCGACCACCATGAGCTGCCACGGGTATTGACCGATGTCATCGAAATGGGGGATCAGATCTATCTCCGTCCGTTGATTGTTGGGTTACCCAATCGCCACAACGTCTTGATCGACTTGGAATCGGGCGCGTTGGCGAAATGGTGGATTGGCGATACGGCCTACCAACAGACGCGTGGTAAGACTTGGTATTGGGAATTGGGGAACTCACCCATTTTCGACGCATCCGCCCTGGAGTCCTACTCACTCGTTTCGGCGGATGGCAAGGTTTGGTTGCCTGAAATTGATGGGCAAACAGCGGCCCGTTTTCAGCGTCTGGTTGAGGATGAGTTTGTAGGGTGGAGTGGCACCTTGAACTTTGGGAATGCGGGCGCAAGTCGCAAGCTGCAGATTACGCAGACGATTCGCACCGGTCCGGCCGGTAACGGTTTTTCATGTTACACGCGATTCTCGGGATTGCAGGCTGACGATCAGCTGATGCTCCAGACGCTTGGAGACTTCCAGCGGGTGGAAGTGAATTCCATGCTAAGCAAGATTTCGGCCTCCCTTCAGAGCTTGGGGCAGCTCGATTTGACGGGCCGCTTCAACCATTTGAGCTCCCAGTTGGCCGGCCAGATTTCTGTGCTAGCTGAAGAGGGAAGCGACGGTTCCGAGCGAAGTTGGACGAGTGTTTACACCAGTTTGATTGCGGCGGATCAATTTCCGGTGGCACCCCCGCTGGCACCTGGGGTGGAGCCCATCGTGTTGGATGTGGTGCCTGGATTCGATACGATTCAGTATCCACTTCCGGCGACGGAGATGCCAATTTCGTTCGCATGGTCTCCCAGCGGCGACTTTTTCGTCGGTTCCCTTAGAGGGAAAGTGTTGCAGGCCTTGGATACTACCGGGGACGGAATGTTCGATAGCTATGAAGAGTTGGCAGCCAATTTTCCAACTCCCTTTGGGCTGCAAGCCACGGATGCCTACTTAGATGTGTTGACGAAATTTGGTCTGCTGCGACTGGAGGGACGCCAACCGGGACGTTCGCTGCCACGAACCAATCAGGCACGCGCCAAGCAAAATGGTGTGTCAGCAAATCCTGCGGGGCCGGACAATGCGTCGCAAGCAGCAGTGGTGGGTGGTGGAGCGGCAACCTCGCAAATTGCATCCGATTTGGATACCCCTTCCGGACGCTTTAAGTACGCCCGCGTGTTGTCGGATGATTGGGGCTACACCCACGACTATCACGACTGGGCAGTGGGCTTGGAGAAAGATGCTGAGGGCAACTACTACATGGCGCTGCCGTGCCAGCAGGATGACCGTTCCGAGGCGGCAGCGCATCGCCGCGGCACGGCGTTCAAGTTGCTTCCCTACACCGCAGCTAGTGGAGAGATTCAATTTAAAGTAGAGCCCATTTCGGCTGGCTTGCGTTTTCCAATGGGCATTGCTCTTAGTGGGGAGGGGGAACTGTTCACCTCCGACAATCAAGGGAATTACAATCCCTTTAATGAACTCAATCACTTGCGTCAGGGAAAGCGTTATGGGTTCATCAATAAATTAGAAAATAAAGATGGATTCTCTCCACCGTTTGAGTCTCCGGCGATCAACCTGCCTCATCCGTGGACTCGCAGCGTTAACGGTATTTGTTTTCTCGAGACGCCGAAAGAACTGCTCGAGGCCGGGGGGGCGAAGCTATTCGGACCTCTGGAAGGCCATTTGATTGGTTGTGAAATGAACGAACGCGCTTTGGTTCGCATGAGCCTTCAACGGGTGGGAGATACCTTCCAGGGCGCAGCCTATCCCTTTAGCCGAGCGCCAGCTGGCGATTCACCGACGTTCGAGGGGCCCATTGTGTGCGAGATTGCTCCCGATGGGGCGTTGATGGTCGGCAGTCTTCAGGACAGTGGATGGGGTGGTGGTCAGAACACGGGCTCGATCGTGCGCTTGCAGGCCAACGGAGAGTTGCCAGCAGGGATTGCTGAGATCCGTGCCACTGCCCACGGCTTTGAAATCGATTTCACGCAGCCCATTGATATGCAGCTCGCGAGTGACCCGGATAACTATTCGATCCGCTCGTATCGCCGCATTTCGACGCCTGCCTATGGCGGGGAAGATCAGGATCAACGGACCGAACGAGCGTCCATCGTCCGTGTTTCAGCCGATGGGCGGCAGGTGGAGCTCAGCCTGGGCGGCTGGCGAGAAGGCTTTGTCTACGAGTTCAACCTGCAAAACTTGATTGGCGACGCTGCTGAGTTTTTCCCTAGCCAAGCGCACTACACGTTGCGTGCCATTCCCGAATGAAGTCGAGCGGTGCCTGAGCTGAGGGCCCCGTGAAGCGGTGGAGGCTTTGCAGGATGTGGTGAAGTAGGTGCCGGTCACACTTTACAGTTCGAACGGTTGGTCCGACTGTTGGTAGAGAGGGGAGAACCGATAGTAGACTTCCAGGGTCATAGCGCACATGGCGGTGGTGTAGAGTCGGCCCCCTTCCTTGCCATAGGGGTTGTCAAAGTACCAGCTGCCCGCCTCGTGCCCGTAGTTGGCTTGGGAGCGCACCAGGTAGTCGCGTACGCGTGGATTCCAGCGTTCCCAAAAAGGATCACCTACGTGAAACAGGTAGAGCGACACGTAGTAGTTGTAGTAGGCGTCGGTGCCGGAGTGCCCCATGCTGTTGAGGAAGGCGGCGGATTGGAGGATGCGTGGATCGGTGTGGGACATGCCGCGGAAGAGCCGAATCATATTGCCGATAGCGGTGCACGTCGGTGATTTCCCGGGACGAGCATAGCCGAAGAAGCTGCTCTCCTCCGCCTGTTGCGTATCGAGGAAGATGTCGATTGCCAGGATGGTTGCGTCCGGGATTTCGAGTCCGGCTGCTTGGGCACTTTTCAACGCCATCATTTGCCAGCCGGAGATCGTTAAGTCGCCAGGCTTTTTCGGAAGATATCCCCAGCCTCCTTGGTAGCTCTGGGCATGAACAATGAAATCCACCGCCTGTTGAGCCGGTTTGAGCAAGTCGCGATCTTGGGTGAGTTGATAGGCCTCACACATCGCAAATGCTGCGATGCCGTGGTTGTACATGCCCCGTTCACTCTGGTAGAGGAAGCTGCCGCCGTTGGGAGTTTCTTCAAGGATCTGGTAGAGGAAATAGACACCACGGCGGACCGTCTCCTTGTGCTTACCTTCCAGGTGCGTGTATCCCGCACCTAGAAAAGCCAGTAGGGACAGACCGGTCGCTGCAGGGTCGAAGCGTTCGTGGGAACCAGGATTGCCGCAACGCTCATTGCACTCACCGCCCGTATGAACGAGCGACCAGCCACCACTGGGCATTTGGTGAGCCGCAAGCCACTCGAGCGCTCGCTCGACAGCTTGCTCACTTTCCAGTGTTCCACCGCGTGCTAAGGCCAATTCCTGACGTTTCAGTAGCTGCCGTCCCTCCACGCCAGAACCTGAAAACGAAGCGGTTAAACTAGTTGCCGAACCGCTGACGAGTTGTTGGAGTTCGGTAACCGCAGCGTCGGGCTGTGGGGTTGTCTGTTCACTGGTGGCAAGGGTTAGCAATTCACTAATCGAAGTGCTGGCCGTTTCCGCGGGCAGCGGGGGCTCCCAGTCTTGTTCGGGATTGCTCGTGGGCGGGGGCGGTGAGTCGCCCGCAGCTAGCTTCAACTCGGAGGTCAATTGCTCCTGGTTGTTCGCCTCATTTTGGATGGTGAAGTCAAAGCCGTCTTGCATCCCGACCTGCCCCGAGAACGTTAGGAAGGCCAGCAGAAGCAGGATGCTGACGTGTAGGATTAAGCTGATCAGGAGGGCGGGAGTTTTGCGAGAATCCCAGTATTGTTGAACTCTTTGCCAGTAGATTCCCCATCTGCCCAACGCCGGCTGGGGCTGTGGTTCGGGGTGGTCGAGGGAGTGGGCAGGGGCGGACGCTGTGAGTGGGGGCGCCCCCTCTGCGGCAGGCGCGATCTGTGCTGCGGACGGCTCGGGTGTGGCCAGTGGATTGGAGGGGGGGGCGCCTGTGTTGGGCCGTTCGGTTGTCCCGGGCTGAGGCGCAGCGCGACCCGCACGACCGTTAGGATCGATTGGCGGAGGAGCAGCGGGAGGCTGGTTAGCCAGAGTCGAGCGAGGATCAGAGGGCATCGCGTTCCGTTGCGCGAAAAAGATTGCTAGAAATCGCCAAACGCCAAGTTGGACCTTCTATTCTAGCTCGCCCTCAACGGAAGGAGCGAAAATGCTACCAGGAGGTCTGTTTTACCCCTCAGGGAGAAACGCAGCCAAGCGCGGCTTAGATCTCAAAGTCGTCGGCGTTGGCCGATTTTTCACGGTACAGCGGCATGTGCCGATAGTAGACTTCCAGGATCATTGTCGCAAAGGAGGTGGCGGCTAAGCGTCCGCCGGCAGTAGCGTGGGGGCCCCCGGTATACCAACTACCGGCGGCATGTCCTTCGGTGGCCTGAGCTTGGATCAATGCATCCCGCATGCCTTGATTCCATTTGTCCCATAGGGGGCCTCCTTGGTGTCTCATGACCTGCGTTGCGTAGTAGCTGAAGTACAGGTCGTCGACTTGGGGACCTTTGGCAGCCAGGAATTTGATGCCATCTTGTAGACCTGGATGGTCCTTGGGCCAGTCCATGTACATCCGGCACAGCAGCCCGACTGCGATCGTGCTTTTCCGGCTATCGATTTCCGACGTGGGCTCCTCGTACCCATAGTAGGCGCCGTTATTGGTGCTTACGAAGTCTAGAAAGTTAGACGTTCCTCGGAAGGTGCTGGGGGGGACGACTAGGTTGGCCATTTTGCCACTCTTTAGCGCCATCAGGCACCAGCCCACCACGGAGGTATCACCCGGCGATTTTGGTTGGTAACGCCATCCTCCACCACGTGGATCTTGGGCATAAACGAGATAGTTGATCGCCAACTGGGCAGGCTGGATTAGATCGGGGTCGCGGGTCATTGCGTAGGCTTCGCACACGGCAATGGCAGCCAATCCATGAGAATACATGGTGCCTCCGTCTTCATGCCAGGATCCGTGGGGGGGCGTTTCGTTGGTAACTTGCATGCGGTTGATGAGGAAGCTCAGTCCGCGTTTCACCGTATCTTTGTACTGTCCTTCGAGGTGAGTTTGTCCGGCGCCTAGGAAGGGCAGCAGGCCCATGGCCGTGGCTCCGTTGCGCGCGTAAATCTTGCTGCCTGGATCTGGGCATTGATTGCGGCACAAGCGAGAGTGGTTGAAGTCCCAGCCTCCATCGGGTGCTTGATGCTGTGCAAGCCAGCGAAGCGCCATGGCAACCGATTTTTCACTGGCAGCGCTTCCCCCGAAACGCTCCAGCATTTCGCTCTTGCTGGCCGAAGAGCGACTGTTCAACGCAGAGGACATTTGCGCCAGGGCAGACGTGCTGAGCATTTGCGAGGGCATCACGCTCTCAGTGATTGCATTGAGCTCAAGCGATGGCGCCAGGGGTTGGATGGTAGGCGGCGGTGGCGCGGTAAATTCAGGCAGTGGGGCACTGTCGCTCATCGGGGGGGGCGGTGCAGACAGCGGCTCGTCCAGTGGTTGTGCCTGGAGGTCCATATCGGGGCTCTGCAAGTCGAACTCTTCCAACGCCACCGCATCTCCACCCGAGCTGGCTTGAAGGATGCTAATGACTTTCTGGACGGGTTCCAGGGTAATCGCTGCGAGGATCAGGATTAGCGCCACATGGATGAGGAGGCTGATCAGCCAGCTGGGGGCAGCCGTCCAGAAGAAACGCCGCCGCAAGGCTGTTGCGCGCTGCTGTTCAAACTCTTCCGTCGGATGCCAGCTGTGGGGGATCTCCGAAGAGGGAGACGCCTCGCCACGCGTTCGGCGCGTCTCGGCCGAGCGGGGAGAAGTTTCACTCAGTTCAGGGTAATCCATTGCTTGTCACATCCGCGCTGGCGTTGAGTGGTTCGAAAGCAAACGCCCAGCATTCTTCCAATGGCTGCCGGGCGGATGGTCCATACGCTTATTCTAGGCTAATGCAACCAATTGTCCAAAACTTGGCCGAAATGGAGTTTCAAACTGGAATTGTCACTAAACTCCCCAAAATGCCTGTGTTTGCTAGAAATAGGAGCGGCGGAGTGAGCAAACAACCGATGAGAGCTCTGATAACAAGGCTTTTCTCAGCCACAGTTAGCTGATACTCTATTACGTCCAACGCTTCTGCAGACGGGGTCGGTGTATCTCGCTCAGAATGCATTCAAGTACTGAATCCATTAAATTGAATTAGTAGTAGCTATGACCAAGCCAACTCGCAAGTTAAAGAAGGCCAATCACGGAGCTCGCCCAGCCAACTCGAAGGCTCGGAAAGCCAAGCGTCGCAAGGTCAAGACACGCATCTAGGACCGCAGGGTCACTGCATCGACTTCGTTTTGACTGAGACGGTCCCCGCCTGGGAGATTTGAGGCCTGTGGCAGCGCGTGAACTGATTTATGATCCGGCAATGCTCGATTTCACGAATGTGATTTCGGATGCGGAGGAAATCCGTAAATACAATCCGCAGCGGTTCGAAATGGAACAGTTGACGGCAATTATCCACGAAGACCTCGAGCATCATGTTTGCGTGGGGTACAAAGATGTCACCCATGACGAATTTTGGGTGCGAGGACACATGCCCAACATGCCCTTGATGCCGGGAGTCGTCATGCTGGAGGCAGCCGCACAAATGTGCAGCTACTTCTCCCAGAAGTACGATTTGCTCGGGGCTGCCATGGTTGGGTTCGGCGGGCTGGAGGATGTGCGTTTTCGCGATCCCGTTATTCCCGGTGACCGCTTGGTGTTGATGTGTGAAATGACCAAGCTGCGGCGCGGAAGAATTGTGGTGACGAAGTTCCAAGGTTTCGTCCGCGAGCGACTCGCCGTTGAGGGAGTCCTCAAAGGGATTCCAATTCCGATCGATGTGGTTAACTCCCAATTGGCTCAAGCTGCTGCGAACGCCCCTAAAGGGAAGTAAGTTTGCGGAAGACGCGTCGTTGGCGAGGCTCAAGCGATATTACTCGCGTAATATGTCCTATATTGAGTGTCGCAAATGTGGGAGTCGACTGAGAAGAGATGTCCGGAAAGAGGCGAGGTGCGCGGAATCGGTTGCAGAAGCACACTGCACTGATCTCAGTTCGCCCGCAGTGAGCCTCCCCATTGCTCCGCCAAGTTGTCTCTGTTTGAGACACACAGCTACCTCGACAATAACTCCGAAAACGCCACTGGCTTCCCATCCCTGTCGTGCGAAGTTAGCTGGCGTCTCCATTGAAAGCCCATCCATGACATTTCAAGTGTTTGCCCGCGTTGCGATCGGTGGTCTATTCGGTGCTTGGATTTGCAATCCTCAACCTGCGTGGGCTCATCCAGGGCACGTGCACGAGGTGGTTTCTGCGGACTCGGCCGCTCATTATGTTTTGCAGCCGGAGCACGCGGTCGCATGGCTGGCGGTTGTCGCTACCGCCGGGTTGTCCCTGTGGCTGATATCGCGAAAGCGTGCCATCGGGGCCAGCTTGAAAGCGAATCGGATTCGTAAATAACTTGGTTCCGTGGCGACGCAACCTGAGCTCGTCGGCAGTTTTCATCGATAAATTCCAGCGTCAAACGCATCCGTCGGGCTCGATATGCAGCATGTTGTGTGCGGCAAGTTGGTGGCAACGGTTGCGGAGGTTTCAGGGTAAACCGCACTCGCTCTACGCATAACTCAACGGCCACTAGGGCTCGATGAACGGTCCTACTCCACGAATCTTAATTGCTGCGAACCCCAATTCTGGGGCTAGTTCGTCTGTCGCCAAGGTCTCTGCACTATGCGAAGCGCTCAACCAGAGTGGTTTCGATTGTGAGATCCTGACTTCTCTCGAGGGGGTTCGGGCGGCAAGTTTGCAAGCGGAGGCGGCCGGTAATCTGCGAGCGGTCATTTCGGCAGGTGGGGATGGTACGGTCGATGCTCTGGCAAACCTGCTGCCCGCCACGATTCCGCTCCAAGTCTTTCCGCTGGGTACCGAGAATCTGTTGGCGAAGTACCTCGGATTGCGTGGCGACATTCGGCAGGCGTGTGCAACGGCAATTGCCAATCGCCGATTCAAGATGGATGCAGGGATCGCCAATGGCAAGATCTTTCTGGTGATGTTGAGCGTGGGTTTTGATGCGGAAGTTGTCCGTCAGATGACGGCGCTGCGGAGGGGGCACATCAGTCGCTGGTCCTACGTGCGTCCCATCTTCCGAACCTTGCTACGCTACGGCTTTCCGGCACTCAACTATCGGCTTAATGGCTCCTTGGATCGTGAATCGGTCGGTGACGAGCCTGTTGGGGGGATCCCTCGCATGCCCTCCGCATCGAAGCGCGATGCGCGGCCGACGGACACTAACGTCACTGAATTTTCTGGGGAGTCGAACCCTGTCGCTTGCGAGCCGTTGCCGGAAATTTCCACTGGCGATACGCGTGGTTCGGCCGCTTGGGTGTTTGTCTTTAACGTCCCGCGATACGCGGCTTCCCTTAACTTTTGTCCCCAAGCCGATCCGACCGACGGCTTGCTGGACATCTGCACTTTTTCGAAACCGGGGATTGCCTACGGTCTAGGCTACTTTGCACGACTCCGGCTCGGCACGCATCAAAAGATGGCTGGATTTCAGCACATGCGGTGCAGCCAGCTGTCGATCGATCAGCCTCTACTTCAGGAGGAGCCACGCGGCGTGCCCTTCCAGATGGATGGTGACAGTGGGGGTATACTACCGTTACAGATTCGATCGGCGCCGAAGCGTTTGACATTGATTATTCCCTCATCATAGAAGCGAGCTCGTCTTGGATGAAGTTAACATTGGCCCCATCGCCTGCGGCAGCAAGGCCACACCACTGACCATTATCGCTGGTCCGTGCGTCATCGAGAATCGCGATTTAACTCTCTCGATTGCGGAGAGCTTGCGGGGCTTCTGCGAAGAGTTGGGACTGCCGCTCGTCTTTAAGGCCTCCTTTGACAAGGCCAATCGCACGAGTGGCACGGCCTTTAGAGGGCTCGGGATTCAGGAGGGGCTGCGCGTGCTGGAGGAGGTTGGCCAGACATTGGGGTTGCCCACGGTAACCGACATCCACCTACCTGAGCAGGCGGCCCCAGCAGCCGAGGTGTGCCAGCTCTTGCAAATCCCAGCCTTCCTGGCAAGGCAAACCGATCTCTTGCTCGCCGCCGCCCAAACCGATCGACCCATCAATGTCAAAAAGGGGCAATTTATGGCGCCTCAGGACATGCAGTACGTGCTGGAAAAGTTGCGTACGGCGGGAGCCGCGGGTGTCCTGCTTTGCGAGCGTGGGACCTTCTTCGGCTACGGAAGGTTGGTCAATGACATGCAATCGTTGCCCTTGATGCGCAGTTTTGGGGCGCCCGTTATCTTTGATGCAACCCATTCCGTTCAGCAGCCTGGGGGGCTAGGGGGCGCAACCGGAGGCAATCGCGAGATGGTTTGGCCGCTGGCCCGTGCCGCGGTGGCGGTGGGGGTCGATGGGGTTTTCTTGGAGACGCACCCCGATCCCGACACCTCTCCCAGTGACGGAGCGAACATGGTTCCGTTGGATAGCGTACAAAAGCTATTGTCGCAGTTACGAGACCTTTCGCGCGTTGTCTCAGGCTGGTAGGTTTGAAGGACTCTGCAGCCGTTTTGGACGCGTCATATTCCCCCCTTCCCTAACTCGAACGTTTCGATCGCATGAATTCTCGTCTGCCAACACGCTTGAACTCCGCAGCCTTTCCAGTGGGGCCGCTTCTGTGCTTAGCCGCGTTATTGTGCGCTGGATTCACTACGGGTTGCTATGCGAGGCGGGGCAATAATGCAGAGCGGTTGGCCCAGCAGATCGAGGAGGGGAAGACGAAGAATGATCACTTGCGTAAAGCCCTTCGCCACCTCGTCCAAATGACTCCAGTCAATCGTGAGAACTACATTCCGGAAGTGCAGCTCGAGTTAAACACTTGGCTGAAGGACGCCGACACGACTTCCTCGCAGTACGCTCCCAGCCCCTTGCTGCAGAGCATTCCGGCCGACCGGCTGGAGGCCGTGGGTTGCAGTCATCCCGTAAATCTGAACTTTAGCTACTGGGATGTCGAGTATCTTTTTGAGCGGCATTTGATGCAGCAACTTGCCAAGTGGGTGATCGCCTTCCCGATGCGGGACAATTTACTGCAGCCCGTCCTGGAAAAAGAACGCTCCCATCAAACTCCTGCAGAAGCACTTCAACTCGAAGAAGCCTACAAGTTGTTCGATTGGACGATCCGCAATATTGCGCTCACTCCCGATCGAGAGCCCTCCGAGGACTTGCTTGAAAATCCAACCTCCCTGAGCGGCGACAGGGTGCTGGGTTGCGACTACCTCCCCTGGGAAACCGTTCTCTATTCGTCGGGAGACTTTGTGGAGCGAGGGAGGGTTTTTACGGCGCTCGCTGATCAACGCGGTATCGATACCTTTTGGGTTGCCAATGAGGCTGCAGGTGCGGCAGCCGGAAAATTGTGGACGATTGGTGTCTTAATCGGCAAGGACGTGTACTTGTTCGAGCCCTCGCTGGGGATGCCAATTCTCGACCCCGATGCGGAGACCTTGGCCACGCTAGCGGCAGCGCAGACGAACGACCGCATTCTCCGGCGACTCGATTTGCCAGGCCAATTCGACTACCCCTTAGATGCGGGTGAGCTGAAGTCAATCAAGCTGTTCATGGATGTTGTTCCGGCTGCCGGTAGTGCAAGGATGAAGATCTTGGAGGGGCAGTTGCTCGGCGAGGAGCGCATGGTGCTGTTCGAAGATTTGGATGCGCTGCAGTCGCGAATCTCTGCCGCTGTCCCCGATGCGCCGGTTGAAATCTGGCAAGCTCCACTGTTGGCGCAGCTGCGAGCCGCCGAAGTGCGCGAGATGTTGAAGACGACATCGCCAGCCATGATGAACTACTTGAACCAGCATGGTGTGTGGTTGATGGATAACCCGGCTGCGAGAGGTCGCTTAGCTCACCTGTGGGGCGAATTCGAAAACACAAACGAGAAACGCGGCGCCCTGGCCCTCTACATGGACAATCGGATCGACGACGATTCGCTTCGCAAGCTCCTCAACGATCCCGATGTGCAACGCGAACTTGGAGTTCCCAGGGCGCCTGGTGAGCCAATGGAGCAATATCAGATGCGAGTTCTCCAAGCGCAGGCCGTCCTGGGCTTGGCCAAGGTGGATACCGCATTTCTGTTGGCCCAACTCCATTTTGATCGTGGCAATTACGAAGCCGCAGAGAACTTCCTACGCAAACGCGTGCTCGAGGATGGCCGCGCTCAGAAATGGCATGCAGCCGGCTGGTATCTGTTGGGTCGCATAGAGCAGGAGTTGGGGCGATTACCGGAAGCGACCGAGGCCCTGACGCACCAGCCTAGCCCGCAAGAGCCTGGCAATCGACTGCGTCTGCGCTATCTAAAGCGGGAAGCCAGCAATTAGGCGAAGGATAAAAAAACTCTCGCTACTGTCAGACTTGGTAGGCTGACTGCCTGGAGTGCGTTGTAGGGAAGGGAGTGCGTTGTAGGGAGAGTCGCTCGGCGTTTCGTGTGCTGGATATCCATCCTCGCAATGCTCTGCCGACTCTCTGAAATCGCAATCCGCAGCGTGAGCAAGGAAGGGTGGTTGCGGCTACCGGAGAATTCGGGGTATTGCCTCCGCGGCAAGCCCCCCAATGCTCCTCAAGCAACAGGCCGCTGGCGCGATGGGCTAACTGCGGTTGTTCAGCGAGTCGCGAATTTCACGCAGCAAGACGATATCTTCCGACGGCGCCTTGGGGGCCGCTTCCTCTTCCTTTTCGAAACGCGCCTTGGCGGTATTGATCATCTTCACCGCAAGGAAGATGGCGATGGCGATTAGCAGGAAGTCGAAGATGGTCTGAATCAATGCACCGTAGTTCAAAATGGCGTAGTTGTAGGTTTCCATTTTCGCGACTCCATCTTCGATAATTGGAGCACCCGTGTCGTCGAGAACGGGTGCTTCAGTCTTGACCCTCAAAGCTAGCTCATTGAAGTTAACATTCGCCTTGGCGGTCAAGAGATTCAGAGGTGGCATGACAATGTTGGCTACAAAAGAGCTCACAATTTTTTGAAAAGCTCCTCCAATGACTACCCCTACGGCTAAATCAATGACATTGCCGCGCATCGCGAACTCGCGAAATTCTTTGACGAGACTCATAACAACCAACCCTTTTGCAGTTCAGAACGAATACCCCATGTGCCACGGTGCCCGTTGAAAACAACGATTAGAACCGCGGTGGCTTAGAATACTCCAATACACCTGCAATGGACAAGGGAACAAACCGTCGGCGAGATCCTCAACGCAGACTCGCATCGGTAGCTAACGCTGCGGCCGGTTTCGCTTTAGAGTTCTAGGGTTCGTGGTGCGCTGGCCTCGCCCATGGGGCTAGGTCTTAGCAGCTGGCAGGTTGAGCAACTGGCAATTCGATTCGAACAACCAATCGGTGCGCTAACAGGCTTGGGGGCTTGGAGCAATCGAACTTGGGCGAACGCGCATGCTGGCCACGAAGAAAAGCACTGGCATGGCAGCGCTCTACCAGCCGTAGAGTTGAATTGTAGAGTTGAATTTTAGCGGAGTCGAGGCAGAGCGTGGTGCGTTTAGGGTCTGAGGCGGCGGTTGGCTTTGGGGGGCGCTGTCAGACGAGCATCGCTAAAACGGCTTCGGCCGTTTCGCAGCCTTTGTTACCCACATTACCACCAGCTCGATGGATCGCTTGTTCGAGCGTGTTGCAAGTCAGCAGTCCAAAACCGATCGGCTTGAGTGTTTCCATCATCAAGTCCATCAGGGCGTTGCTCACGGCGCGATTGATATGTTGATCGTGCGTGGTTTCGCCGCGAATGACTGCACCTAGAGCAACCACGCCTCGAATATCGGGGCGAGCGGCGAGTCTACGGGCGGCCAGGGCGAGTTCCCATGCACCTGGGACGTGGATGACAGGCACCAATTCCTTCGCATACCCGGCTTCGCTGAGCGTTTTCAAGGCGCCTTCGAGCAAGCGGTCGGTGATGTTGGAATTGTATTGGGCTACGGTAATTCCGATCATAATCTGCACTTGGAAAGATGGTTAGTTCAGTTTAATGCCCATCAGAAACTCGGCATTCGTTTTGGTTTTGGCCAAGCGTTCGTTGAGTTTTTCCATGGCATCGGTAGGACTCAATTCGCCGAGCGCGCGTCTCAGTGCTGAGACGCGCTTGTACTCTTCGGTATCCATCAAGATTTCTTCGCGACGGGTACCGCTGCGGTTGATATCGACGGCCGGCCAGATTCGTTTATCGACCAAGCTGCGGTCGAGAACAATTTCTAGATTTCCGGTACCCTTGAATTCTTCGAAAATGACATCGTCCATTCGGCTGCCAGTGTCGACCAGGGCGGTCGCAATAATGGTCAGCGAGCCCCCCTCTTCAACCTTGCGCGCAGAGCCAAAAAATGACTTGGGTTTTTGAAGTGCATTGGCGTCCAAGCCGCCCGTCAGCAGCTTACCACTCTGTGGGCACTCGCTATTCCAAGCTCGCGCAAAACGGGTGATGCTGTCGAGGAAGATTACGACGTCGGTACCATATTCGACCATCCGCTTCGCTTTTTCCAGCACCATGTGGGCAACTTGGATGTGTCGCGATGAAGGTTCGTCAAAGGTGCTGCTGACCACTTCGCAATTCGGTCCTCGCACTTCCCGCTCCATGTCGGTGACCTCTTCGGGACGCTCGTCAATTAGCAGCATCATGACATGCGCGGCAGGATAATTCTTCAAGACGGCGCGGGCCATCTTTTGCATCAAGATCGTCTTACCTGCGCGAGGTGGGCTGACAATCAACCCACGCTGCCCAAAGCCGATGGGGGCGACCATGTCAATTACGCGGGTCTCAGGCGAATCGCTGTCGGTTTCGAGCACGATACGCTGGTTCGGGTGCAGCGGGGTCAGATGTTCGAAGTCGGGCTTGCGGTGCCGCAGGTCGGGGTCGTGGAAGTTGATGGCTTCGACCCGCAGGAGCGCAAAGTATCGCTCATTTTCCTTCGGTGGCCGAATTTGTCCGGCGACGGTGGAACCGGTTTGTAGGCCAAACCGACGGATCTGACTGGGAGATACGTAGATGTCGTCGGGACAGGAAATGTAGTGGTGATTGGAGCTGCGCAAGAACCCGAAGCCGTCGGGGAGGATTTCCAACGTACCTTCACCGAACATCAAGCCGTTGCTCTTCAAGCGGGTCTTGATGATTTGGAAAACGAGTTCGCGCTGTCCTAGACCCTCGCTGGCCACATTTTCCGCTTCGGCAACCGACAGGAGTTCCTCTTCCGACATCCGTTGCAAGGCAGCAAACGGGGATTGTGAAGCGGTTGGCTCGGGCTGCGGTTGGTCCGACTTGGCGGCTCCTCGAGACTCGATGGCGATCTCTTCTGCCAACGACATCGGCTCCCGATCGGAGTCGAGTTCGCGAATGCGCTCTTCGATTTCCGGGCTTGCCTGGGGCGTTCGATTTCGGCCGAGTAGATCGCGGCGGGGGGATCGATCTCCACGCCAACGAGGAGGTCGTTGACCTGTCATGGTGAAACTCCTGACCGATAAGTCTGAATCGGTAGCGATCCAGAATCTTGGAAGGTAGATCCGTCTAGCGGATTGAGGTGAGGCATTGGATAAGTGACTGCTCGGAAGGCAGACGGTCGTACAATCGTATTGACTGAGGATGCCAATTCGAACAAGTACTCAGGGATAAGCTTAGCGGACGCTTCCGGTGCGAGCTCTCCCTAGTATAGACGCGAATGCCCGGCACGAACAGCAAAGATGGGCTGCTCGCAGGGCGTTAAGCGGCTTTCCTGCCCGCTATCCGCCACATCGTTTGCCTAGTGAACCCAACCCCCCCATGTACGGCGAGTTCTCGCCCCTTGCTTTTCATTGCGGCATCCGCAATTTTTGAAAATCCTGACGCCACCTGTGGCGCAGGGATGGTGAATCTCACACTCTCGCACCCTCCACTTACGACCTTGTCAAACCGGTTGCCGCATGGAGGATGCTTTAGAAATAAGATACTGGGAATCAGTACCGAGATTCATTCCACCGCCTTGGGCACCCCTTTTCAGCGCCGCGCTGTATGTCGCTGGCCAGCAAGAACAAAACAGCAAAATTCAGCGACAGAAATTAGCAATTGTGGACAGGTGCGAAATGTCCGGTCCCCACCCGCAACCGCGAGCGGAGCAGCGACCGGAAGCAGCCTCTGCGGGGATGTCTTATCCAACGGAATCGGGCTGGAAGGCATGTTTCCTCTAAGTTGGGGAGCTCAACGCAGACTCAGGGCTGCAGACCTGCGTCAGATGATTGCCTGGATCACATGTCCGTGAACGTCCGTCAACCGCCGCTCAATGCCGTTGTGATAGTAAGTCAATTTCGTGTGGTCGATGCCCAGAAGGTGCAATGCTGTCGCGTGGAGGTCGTAGCAATACGTCGGCGATTGAATCGCCTTAAACCCAAGTTCGTCGGTGGCGCCATACGCCACGCCTCCGCGGATTCCACCTCCCGCCAACCAGGAGGTGAAGGCCCCCGAATTGTGATCACGCCCCTGCCCTGCACTTCCCTGGGCTCCAGGTTGGCGGCCGAATTCGGTAGTGCAGATCACCAACGTATCCTCTAGCATCCCGTGGGACTTCAAGTCTTTTAGCAGGGCAGAGGCTCCCGTATCCAGAACTTGTCCCCAGTAGCCATGGTCCCGTGGTAGGTCTTCGTGACTGTCCCAGTTGGGACGGATTTTCTTAGCCACCGTATTTTCGGCACCACAGTATATTTGGACAAATCGCACGCCTCGTTGGACCAGCCGGCGGGCCTGCAGGCACTGACGCCCGAATGGGCCCGTTTCAGGATGAGCGATGTCATACAGTCGCAGTGTGGCGTTGGATTCCGTCGAAGTATCGGTGACCTCAGGAGCACTGAGTTGCATCCGAGCCGCCAGCTCGTAGGCTTTGATCCGAGCCTCCAGTTCGGTGTTTCCCGACCTTTGCTGCAAATGCTGGGAGTTCAGTTCTTGTAGCAGCGCCAGGCTGTCGCGTTTGGCAGCGGGAGATTTCGCTTTGTATTGGGCTGGCGGGAACAGGTCTGCAATCGGGTTCTCCGATTCCTTGGTGTTGAGAGCCGTTGCCTGATATTCCGCAGGCAAGAAGCCTGCGCCCCAGTTGATGACGCCCCCTGGCGGTAGGCCTCGAGGGTCTGGCAGTACCACAAAAGCGGGTAAATCGTCGGCTTCGCTGCCTAGGCCATACGTGACCCAGGAACCCATGCTGGGGAAGCCTGGGAGCGTAAATCCGGTATTCATCATAAAGCAGGCGGGACCATGCAAGGCCGTTTTGCTTTGCATGGAATAGATAAACGCCATATCGTCTACACAGGTCGCCAGTTTGGGGAACAGGTCACTGACCCAACGCCCCGACTGGCCATGTTGTCGAAATTTCCAGTGGCTGGGTTGGCAGTTGCCAGGCTTGGAAGCAAAGAACTGAAGTTTTCCGTCTGGATCAAAGGGCTTGCCCGCTCGCTTCTCGAGTTCAGGTTTGTAGTCGAACGTATCGACTTGGCTCATTCCGCCGGGACAAAAGATCTGAATGACTCGTTTGGCGTTGGGCTGGGGAAGACCCTGGCGTCGAGTGGGTTCTTCGGCCGCAAGTAGGGTTGCGAATGCAACGCCTCCCAGTCCCCCTCCCGCGTGAGAAAGGAACTGTCGACGACTACTCGTAGAAACGATGGGGGGATTAGTCGACATACAGAAATTCACTGGAATTGAAAAGGATTCGGCAGAACAAAAATAACTCTTGGGTCGCCAGGAATTCGCTGCCAAGCTCGACTTCGCTTGGCGTGGGAGCTCTTTGAAGTACGGACAGAAATGCCTGTTCGATTTTCTGAGCTGGGCTGTCACCGGCGCGTCTCTGAATCTGTACTGCCAGATCGTCTGCTTGGCGTAGTACAAAGTCGTTGTTGTAGAGTGCTAGTGATTGCAGCGTCGTCGTGGTGGTTAGACGCGTTGGCGTGAGATTGGCGGGGTCCGGGCAATCGAGCGTCGATAGAAACGGGTTGGGGGTGGTGCGGACGATAAATCGATAAATGCTGCGTTTCCATAGCGGGGGCGAGTCTGCGGTGACATACATGTAAATGGGAGCATAGGCATCTTGGTACTGAAAATCCTCGAAGCCAGGGCCGCCCCGTGCAGGGTTCAGGTTGCCAGTGATGGCAAGAATCGAATCGCGGATAACCTCCGCCTCCATCCGTTTCGCATTCTGTCGCCACAACAAACGGTTATCGGCATCGACGGCAATTTCATCCGCTTGACTGCTGAACCGTGATTGTTGCTTGTACGCCTTGCTATTCAAAATCAATCGGTGGACCGCTTTGATGGAGCCGTTCTCTTTTTGCAATTGAAGGGCGAGCCAGTCGAGCAGTTTTGGATGTGAGGGAAGGTCACCGCCAAATCCAAAATCGCTGGGCGTGTTCACAATCCCTTGGCCAAAATGCCAATGCCATAGCCGATTCACCAAAACCCTTGGTGTTAGCGGATTCCGAGGGTCGGTGATCCAGTGCGCCAACGCCACCCGGCGTTCATCAGTGGATGAATCGCTGGAGCCCCATGCGGGAGAGAGCATGGCAAGTGCGGCGAATCCACCGGGAGCCAACCGCTTGCCGACCGGCGATTCGGGATCGCCCCGTTGCAGCAGATAGACCGGAGGAACTTGGTCGGTAGTTTCGATTCCAAAAAACTTCGGGGGTGGGCCGATAGCTTTGATTTTTACGGCGAGTTCTTGTCTCTCTGCCTTTAGTTCCGATAGTCGTTCTTGTGCTTGCGGAGTTGGCTGTGCAGGCGAGGTCGGCCGCAGTCTCGCGTCCCCGAAACCGATTTGATCATGGCTGTATCCGTTTTGACCGTCGGTAGAGATCAGCGTTAAGTATTCGGCCGAAGCGGGGAGCAAGATATCGATTACCCGCAGGCCATCTTGACGCTTCAGTTGCGGAAAGTGAGCGACTCTTTCGCCGTCGACGTACACGTACGCGTCGGCCCGATTGTCCCCTGCGGCGCCAAAGTAGCCAACGCTGCCCGTCAGCCGCAAGTCGCAGGGAGGTGACTCGGTTACTGACAGCGCTGCCGCGCGGATCGCTGTCAGATCGAAGGTGATTCCGCCATTGGCATGCAGTCCCAGCAGCGTGTGTGGGCCGCTCGCAAAGTCAATTTCGGACAGGACGGTTGAATGTTGGCTGGCAACCGGACCATTGCGAACCGCATCCCAGGCCGTCCCCGATGTATCGGGTAGTCCGGAAATGGTGATTCCTGACGAGGTGATGGGGATTGGGGTCGAGCCATCATTTCCGTCGGGGATAAACAGCCCATCGATAAACCGTAGCGATGACTTGGCAAATTGATTGGGAGTGATCTCTATCAACGCACCCCCGCCTGGACTGGCTGACTTCGCCGTTCTGGGATCTAGCCCAGCCCCGATGGTCCCCGATCCAAAACCGCTACCTCCGCCAACGATATCAGCTAGGTCAATTCCTTGGCCTTCCAGCATTCCGATCTCGAAATCGATTGGCCGCTGTTGGGAGATCAGCCGCTCGCGGCGAGCCTGGTATTCCTCGACGCTGCTGGGGTGAACCAAACGCTCGGCACGTTGGACGCCGGCAAAGACCGCTTGTAGCTGGTAATACTCTTCCTGCAAAAGTGGGTCGAGTTTATGGTCATGGCAGCGTGCGCAATTGATGGTCATCGCCATCGTGGCGGTCATTACCTGCGTTGCCATGTCATCCAGGTCCAGGGTGCGGGCAGCACGACGCAACGAGGGGCTTTTCGTTTCAACTTGACCGACATAATCCCAAGGTCCGGCAGCGAGAAAACCGGTGGCGATGATCGCTGCAGAGTCGTCTGGCCATAGAATGTCACCAGCAATCTGCTCCTGCAAAAAGCGGTTGTACGGTTTGTCGTCGTTGAAAGCATCGATCACGTAGTCTCGATACCGCCATGCATGGTCGCGGCGTTGGTCTCTTTCAAATCCATGAGTGTCGGCATAGTGAGCCAGGTCGAGCCAATGCCGAGCATACCGTTCGCCATAAAGTGGGGATTCGAGCAGCCGATCGACCAACCGCGCATACGCATCAGGATGAGGGTCCGTTTCGAATTCAACAACCGCTGCGGGAGATGGTGGTAATCCGTGAAGGTCAAAGGTGAGTCGCCGAATTAGAGTTCGACGGTCCGCGGGAGGGCTGCGCTCAAGTTGGTGTTCGGCCAGTTTTTGGTCAATGAATTCATCCACCGAATGGAATACAAAGTCTTTTGCAAGAGGTTGATAGGACCACCAGCTTGCATCGCTTGCAGGCGGTTCACGCAGCACAATTGATTCAGGCCATGCAGCGCCCTGCTCGATCCAACGCCGTATTAAGCGGACTTCAGCGTCTGGCAATGAGGGGCTGTCTTTGGGCATTGCTGCTGGATTGCCGTCCGTCGAAGTGATCAGATCGACAAGGTGGCTAGAATCGGCATCCCCCGGAATCAGAAATCCCGCGTCCAATAAGGACTGGGGCGTTGCCAGCGAAACATCTCCTTTGTCGATTCCTGCCGAGTGACAACCCAGGCAGCTTCGTTCCAGCAATGGCGCTATCTCAGTAGCAAAATTGATCGGGTCTGTCGCTAACGCCGACGATTTCGTCAACCAACCGAGGATGGCCATGATTGCAATACGCAATATCGGCTTTGAAGAGTGGTTCTTGAACAGCACGAGGTAGGATCCGAGGTGGGAGGTAGAGTCCGCAAATCAGTTGCCCTTTGCGACATGACGGCATCGGGCCTGTCTAGGTAGCAACCCGCCGCTTGGCGGCTTGTTGATTTTGCCACCGGTTGCTTAGGCCGAGCCGGATCAGCGGTGGTTTCAATGCGATCAGGGGGGGCGTGCCTTCGAGTTGAAACGCGAGATGGCAGGCTAGTTGCTTGCGCACATACTTGTAGGTAGGAAATCGGTTGGGGAGTTGACTCCAGTATAACCCATAGCAGTGCAGAAAGAACGTCGATTCTGGTGCGGAGCGATGGAGTGGACTGTGAGCCCGATTCGCGTACCACAAATAGGCGAGTGGAGGGGGGAGAGCAGGAAGACGGAGACGGGAAGGTGAGGCAGGAAGATGGAGGCAGGAAGATGGAGGCAGGAAGTTGGAGGCAGGAAGTTGGAGACGGAAAGATGGAGATGGAAAGATGGAGATGGAAAGATGGAGATGGGAAGGTGGAGATGGGAAGGTGGAGGCAGGAAGACGGAGATGGGAAGACGGAGATGGGAAGACGGAGATGGGAAGATGGGATGGGAAGATGGGATGGGAAGACGGAGATGGGAAGATGGGATGTGCCCGTCGGCCTCGCGTCAACGCATCGGGGGGGATGCTTTGCGGTATGGGCTCTGCCCGTGGGGCCTCGGCTTAGGACCGTCGGAACCATTATTGGCGGATAGTCGCCGAACCGCTCCGCCGGTTCGTTCGCGAAAATGCTGATCGGCGCAGCGATCTGGCGACACTAATTGTTCCGAAGGACCTTAGTCGCTTGCTACCGAATTTCGAGCAATCCGCTGTTGCGCTAGCGGACTTTGAGGGCGTGGGGACTAGTTTTTGAACGAACGTTCCAGCAGGCCACCGATCAGACCACTGCCCGGCGGTGGCACGGCGACTCGACCCTCAACAATGCGTGAGCCACCATTGCTTCGTCGCGTCCTGTTTTCCGTCTCCATCTTTCTGTCAAGAACGCCTTATTCGTTCCGTCGCACGCAGTGAGCACCTGTCGTGGCACCAACGAAGACTAGGGGCTGACCATGACTTGCCCAATCGGTCGCGTGTCTGGCCAGTACGACAGAATGTAGGTGTTGCGTCCACTCACCACTTCGATGTCGCAATGCGTTCCTTGGCCTACTGGTCGTCCTGAAGTAATCGGTTCTAGATGCAGCGAGTGGTTGCCAGCTGGTAGTTCGAGTCGCAGCAACTGCACCTCCCGAGGAAGCAAGCCCCAGCATCGCGTATCGGCGGATTCCGTGGCCTCCCACATCACCCCTGCAGCGTCCATGGCAAACGAGGCTAGGGAGGAGTTGACATTCAACTGGTCCTTGGCGGCATACACGGCGCCCTTTTTGATGACGCGTCGTGAGACGGCGCGAGCGATCAAGTTGTTGCGTTTGGCAGCCAAGGAATCGACCGCCATTTGATTGAGGTCGGTCAGTGGGTAGGTGGTTGAAATGGGGATGCCGTCAACTTCGACACCGACCAAATCAAACGGCTTGGGGGGGCTGGCAATCCCGGGGATTTTGACGGGTGCCAGTGTGGGTGGCACCGAGTACTCGCCAACCGCCGACAGAATCCGATCCGCGATCAACAGAGCATCTTGAGTGGCACGCGCTTCGGTTTCGACCTTATACGGTCCCCGGCCCACCATCGCGATCACGTAGACCACTCCGTGTCCGGGCGAGCTGTGGACGCCGGTGCGTGCGCGGTCGATGTCGTCCATCAAGAACGGTACCTCGGGGGCCAGCTCGGCTGTTGCGGTGTAGGCTCGCAGGGCGTCGTCGTAGTCATGCAAGGTGGCTTCGCGCAAAACGCCTCTGAGGTAGGGAGCCAAGGGCGGAACGCAGTAGTCGAGGCCCACGTCTGTGCCCCACTTCTCCTGTGCACTGGCGACTAGCTTCTCCTGCTTGGCTAACGTTTGCAGGGAGTAGGCTTCTGCATCGACTCCATCATTCATCAGGCTGGCTAGGGTCAGAAAAACGCGGACCAAGATCTTTTCATAATCCTCACCGCTGTAGGCCCGACGTTGATCATCCGTGATCAGAGCAGCCGCCTCTTCAGCGAGACTCTTCTGCTCCATTTCCTCCCATTCGTCACGGATCGCCTGCAGACGCCGTTCGGCACTCGGTGCATTGCCATTGAGAAGTTCGATCATAGCCAGGTCGAGCTCGACCACGGATCGATCCCCCTTCGGCTTGGCGGACAGCTTATCGAGTTGGGCGTGCGCGTGCTGAAGGTCGTTGGCATAAAATGCCTGGCGCGGTGCGGCTAATCGCTGAGCGTGAGTCGAACAACCGCACTGCACTGCAGCAACAAGCAACGCGGCAGCCAGAATTGGCGCAGCGCACGCTCCAAGGGCTGAACGCAGTGCCAGCCAACCGGGAATAGGGCAATTCGAGTCGCGGATCATGGGGTGGCGCGTGCCTCGCTACTCGGAGCTAGCAAGTGTTCGCTGCAGTGTGGTTGGACTGCGCGAGCACCTACCGGAGCTGGATCATCGGCCACTGGGGAAAATGCTGTAGTTGGCTAGTTTACCCAATGGAGAGCGGTGGTATCCCTTGCTGATTTCCGCTTGCTCTTTCAAATAGCTGCCACTGCGGGTGTCGACCAGTTCTAGCGTGAGCAGGTAGTCGCGCTGGGAGGATTTATTCCGATCTGTCGTACCGCTAGTCAGCGTCGCGTACAACAGATAGTCGACCGGTTGCCCGTCGCGCTCGAGCACTGCGGTAAAGATGCGCATGTTGGAAGCGACCAATAGCGAATCGGGCCGCAAGCGAGTTTCATCCAGGGCTGCATCCACCATCCGGCGACTGATGGCTTCGAACGATCCGGCGCGATTGATCTGAGTATCGATCAACTGGTAGATTTGGTCTTTGAAATCCCCCAACTCCTCGGAACTCTTGTTCTCCACTCCGACGAAGCACACTCGCCGCGCCAGTGGAATTCCTTCGGGGGTGTACGTCGCAGATGCAGGCGTTACCTCGCAAGCTCCCAAGAGCCTCGCCACCGACTCTTCGACCAGCGGCTTGTAAACTTCGCCACCCGCGCTGTGGCTACCCACCATGTCTGCCTGACCATCACGCAATAGATGCCCGTACTGGTAGCCTCGGCAACCACCGGCTGCAGCGAACAGCCCAACACAGAACATTCTACGAGGCAAGGGATTGCCCATCCTGGAACTCCTTGAACCAGCTTCCATGCCGGTCATATTGCATTCACGAACGTACAGTGCGGAATACTCGCAAACTCTCCGAAGCACCGCAATAGAAACCTGAGGCGCAAGCTTGATCGCAAGCATTGGAGAAGCGGTTCGGACTTCCTATCGGACGCCGGCAAACTGCCTCTCTTGGCTATTGATCGGGCATTGGTGGCGCGATTCTTAACCATCAGGCGAAATGAGACGGAGGTCTCTCACGGCTGAAAGGGAGGCGATAGACATCATTGGACCTGTCGCTCGCAGGGGTTCTTTGCAATAATTCCCACTTGGAAAACCGCTTCCCCGCGTTTCCGTTTCCCCGAATCAGGCATCCACTGGCTAATTCTATTTCTGGCCATGTGACGTTGAAGCCTCGCCAGAGGGAGGAAACCTTATTGCAAGCAACTCGGACGCAATGTCAAAACCACAGATCGCGATCGTTGACTATCAAATGGGCAATTTGCGGAGTGTGCAAAAAGCACTCGAGCATGTTGGCTTCGTGGCGGAAATCACGAGTGATCCGGCCAGGGTTGAAGCGGCGGATAAGGTGATTCTGCCAGGTGTAGGGGCGTTTGGTGATGCTATCGCGGAGTTGCATCGCCGTGAATTGGTGAGCCCCATCCAGCAAGCAATCTCAGCGGGCAAGCCATTTCTGGGGATTTGCTTGGGCCTTCAGATGTTGTTCGATGTTGGTTTTGAAGGTGGCGAACATGTCGGAATGGGCGTCTTGCCGGGGCGAGTTGAGAAGTTCGGCACCATCGAAAATCGAAAAGTCCCCCACATGGGTTGGAATCAAGTGTCGATCGCGCATGCCGATTGCCCGCTTTTGAAGGACATTCCAGCCACGGCACACTTCTATTTCGTGCACAGCTATTACGTCGTCCCAGAGAATGCCAGCGATGTTTGGTTGACGTGCGATTACGGGCAAGAATTTTGCGCGGCGGTCTGGCGCGAGAATTTGTTCGCAACCCAGTTCCACCCGGAGAAGAGCCAACGCGACGGCTTGCAGCTTCTTAAGAATTTCGCCGAGTTGTGAGTGCGAGGCGAGCTGGAGGATTGGAAGCCACGGCTGGATGGCTGAGTTCGTGAACAGACGACGCAGGTCGATTTACGGCTGTTTTCAGTTCTACCTAACAGGTCTAACAGGTAGCGTCCCTAATCACCTCGGTCTCAGCCGCTCCTCTCTCAGCCACCACTTTTGCTTGCTCGCCGGCTTGTT
The DNA here is from genome assembly GCF_007752135.1 of Aureliella helgolandensis. Taxonomy (GTDB): domain Bacteria; phylum Planctomycetota; class Planctomycetia; order Pirellulales; family Pirellulaceae; genus Aureliella; species Aureliella helgolandensis. The sequence continues at coordinate 1,408,680 of NZ_CP036298.1, forward strand.
GATTGGAGAGTGCGTTTAGCGTCTAGGTGGAGGTAATTTCCCTGCTGTCCCTATCGTGGCAACCACACTCTTCCTGGCTCATGCAGCGGTTTACTATTTTTAAAGAGCCGTCATGCGGCAGGTTGCAAATTCGAGGGACTGCTTTGGGGCTGGGGGCTGTTGGCAGAGGCCGTTTGTGGGCAGTCCATTGATTTTGCCAGCGGATGAATTCTCTGGCCTAGCGTTCCGCTAGAGCTTTTGCCTGTTCGATGATGTCGGGGGCAAACAGCTCATTGAGCTGAGTTTCGGCGAGTCGCACTAGCAAAACGACCCGTTCTTCCGAGTGGTCAGCCGTCTTGGTCATAAAAAAGGCCTTGCCGACCGCCTTGGGGGGATCGGTGCAGGACATGACTAGGATCTGCTTCGGTTTCAATTGCACTCGGACTGCCAAGGGATCCCACGTTTTTTGAGCGCGCTTCATTTCGGGCCGCACGCCGTAGTCGGTACTCACGAAGGCCTGGCGTTGTTCCCCGTGCTGAACTTCTGGAGTGAGTTCAACAACGGCGGTACCGTCGCCTTGAGGGATCGCTCGCAGGTCAAACAGAATTTGGGCGCGATCGAAGGTTTCGCCCGATACCCGTTTGCCGTCCAAGGTTGACAGAATGGTTAAGGGGTCTTGCAGCTGGCGTCGCATGAGGAGGTCTTTGCGTCTCCCGGAGCGACACTGGAGCTTGCGCATCTTATTGTCTGCATCGGCGGCCAGTCCCGCGTGTTCCAACGCATCGAGGGCTTGATCGGTCCCGGTTTCATGCAGCCTGTCACGAATTACTTGCGGCAATTCTGAGAGCAGGACGCCGACTCGCAGGCCATTGTTGTCCAGCCGTTGGCGCTGGGATACGGGGAGAATTGTTTCGTCGGTGTGCTGCCAGATTTCGCTCAGTTGCGCTTCGCTATGGAGTGGAAAGCGAACGAGTACGGTTTCGATCACCACACTGTCGGGACTCATCTGTCGGACCGGTAGCCCGCGTGCCAGGGTGTCGTTGTTGGCCGCCTCCGTCTCCGCTTTAGAGAATGGAGTCCACTGCGCGCACCCGCCTGCCGTGCTCAATAGCCATCCAAGGCAGGCGATCAAGCATGCTCGCTGTGCGTACCAAAGTACTGCAGCGGGAGGGAGTTCAGGTTGATTTCCGATGAGGCGAAGACTCAAAGTCGAACCGTCAGAGGGGAGGAAGGAGGAGTTCAAGGCAACTCGACGAATTGATCGTGCGTTTTTGCGGGGTGTGGACGCAACCAAGACGGGTGGCGAGGGTACTATTTCGGCGGCTTATAGGTCAATGCAGAAAGCCGCGTGCTGGATTGGGCAGGCAAATAAATTTGCTCCCAGCCGCGTAGGGGCAAAGCCGAGTGCCTTGTCTTCCTTGCAGCTGGCGCGTCGCTGGGACGTCGATCCCCGGTTTTCTGAGGGGCAAGCGGTCGCTTGGTCCCCTCCCCTCCTCTGAGATGAAATTGTCACCGGAGCTGAACTGGTAAAAATTGAAGTGGAGTGGGCCGCTCGCAGCCTCGCCCTCCCACGAAGTCGTGATCCCAGCGGGAATGCCTGCTGACTGTATCCAAGCGACCTCGTATACTGAGGACTTGCATTCCGCGAGAATCGTTTTTCCCGGGCGAATTCACGGCGCAGGCTAGAGGGGGTCCCGCACGATAATGCTATCCCAGTCTCCCGATGCACCCCAGTTGCAGGGGCCTGATTTGCAAGGTCCAGATGTACCGGGTCCAGATGTACCGGGCCCAGATGTACCGGGCCCAGATTTGCCGGTGCCGGTGCCGGTGCCGCCGGCGCCCAGCGATACTCCGGTGTCCGATTCCCAAGGTGAAGTGCACGCGTATACAGGGGCGGCTGGTTGGTGTTGTTTAGTGGCCCTCCTACTATCGGTCAGCGTTTATCAATGGCTCAGGCAGCGTTCGGACGAGCAGCAGATTCGGTCTGTCAGTCCTCGGTTTCTGGTCGATTTAAATCAAGCGGACGCGGCGGAACTTCAGGCACTTCCCCAGGTTGGGCCTGCAATGGCGCGACGCATTACCGAGTACCGTCGTCTCCATGGTCCGTTTTCCACGGTCGAAGCAGTCGAAGCGGTCCGCGGCATTGGTCCGCGGACTTTGGCTGAGTTATCCCCCATGTTAATTGTTCAACCCAGTCCGCCCCGCGTTTCACCAAAGGCACGCAATGCCCCGTAATGCGACCAACCATGCTGAAAATCAAGCCGAATTTCATCTTGTCAGCGAATTTGCCCCGGGAGGGGATCAACCCCGCGCAATCGAAGCCCTCGTAAGTGGCTTGCGCAGCAACAAGAAGCACCAAATGCTGTTGGGGGTAACGGGCTCCGGTAAGACCTTCACGATGGCGAATGTTATTCAGGAAATAAAGCGTCCGACGCTCGTCCTGAGCCACAACAAGACGTTGGCGGCTCAGCTCTACAGCGAGTTTAAGAGCTTCTTTCCGTATAACGCAGTGCACTATTTTGTGAGCTATTACGATTACTACCAACCGGAAGCGTACATTCCAGCTCGCGATGTTTATATCGAAAAAGATGCGTCGATTAACGAAGAGATCGATCGCCTGCGTTTGGCGGCAACGAGCGCTCTAGTCAGCCGTGATGATGTGGTGATTGTGGCTAGCGTGTCGAGTATCTACGGTTTGGGGAGCCCAGAGGACTACCGCAACATGGTGGTGCCACTGCGTGTTGGCCAAGCCATAGTGCGCGACGACATCTTGCTGCAATTAGTCGATATTCAGTACCAAAGAAATGACACTGCGTTTGAACGGAGTCGATTCCGCGTCCGCGGGGATTGTTTGGAAATCTGGCCATCCTACGAGGAGTTCTCCTACCGTATCGAGATGTGGGGAGATGACATCGAACAGATTTCCATTACCAATCCCCTCACGGGTGAAGTCATATCAAGATTGGAAGAAGTCTTCATCTACCCTGCCAAGCACTTTGTCACTCCCGAGCACCGCATTGAGCAGGCGGTCCGTTCAATCCGCGCGGAGTTGAAGGAGCAGTTGGAGAAATTCGAAGCGGAGGGCAAGCTGATCGAAGCCCAGCGACTCAACGCACGCACCCGATTTGACTTGGAAATGTTGCAGGAAGTTGGGCATTGTCCTGGAGTCGAGAATTACTCGCGCCCATTATCGGGCAAGCCGCCAGGCGCCACACCCGACACGCTCTACGATTTCTTTCCAGACGATTTCTTGTTGTTGGTGGATGAATCTCACGTGACGGTGCCACAGGTTCGAGCGATGTATGCGGGGGATCAGAGTCGTAAGAAGACGTTGGTTAGCCACGGCTTTCGCCTGCCCAGTGCGCTGGACAATCGACCCTTGCAGTTTGAGGAATGGGAAGCCAAAACGAAGCAAGTGATCTTTGTGTCTGCCACGCCCAGCAATTATGAGCTGGAGCAGACTGGTGGCGAGGTGGTCGAGCAAATTATTCGTCCAACAGGGCTGCTCGATCCAGTGGTTGAAGTTGTGCCAGCTCGCGGACAGGTTGCCCACCTGCTCGAGGAGGTGCGCTTGCGAGCTGCCAGCAATGAACGCACGCTGGTGACTGCCCTTACCAAGCGGCTGGCTGAGGATTTAGCCGGTTACTTGACTGACCAAGACGTCCGCTGCCGCTGGTTGCACAGCGAACTCGATGCCTTTGAACGCGTTGAACTGCTTCACGAATTACGCCAAGGGCAATTTGATGTGCTCGTAGGGGTAAACCTGCTCCGGGAGGGACTCGATCTACCGGAAGTTTCGTTTGTGGCAATTTTGGATGCCGACAAAGAGGGGTTTCTCCGCAGCGAGACCTCATTGATCCAAACCATCGGGCGGGCTGCTCGTAATGTCAACTCGAAAGTGGTGTTGTATGCCGACCGCATTACCAACTCGATGCGTGCCGCCATTGATGAGACTCAACGCCGTCGAGAGCTACAGCAGGCTTACAACTTAGAGCACAATATCACACCTGCATCGGTGCGACGGAACATCCGAGCTGGGATTGAATCGGCTGTCAAGTCACACCAGCACGCGCGCAATGCCGTTCGCACTGAAGCCAAAGGACAGATCGTTACCGAAGAGTACTTGGAGCTGCTCGAGAAGGAAATGCTTCAGGCAGCCGAGGATCTTGAGTTTGAACAGGCTGCTGCACTAAGAGATAAATTGACGAATCTGCGAGATCGGATTGGTGAGTCGGTTGACGAGTATTCCAACAGCCAGAAAACGAGCAACCAGAAAAGCGGTTCCAAGTCGCGCCGCCGTGGGAATACAGGTAAGAAAATCCCTAGGCCCAAGAGGGGGTGATTGGCATTCTGCTATTGAATTGTGTGGGCCCGTCACTGAGTTTCCCTCGACTCCAACGCAAGACGTAGTAGGCTAGTGGTGTGGCAACGTGTACACCAACGCTTGCTGCCGAGTTTGGCTTCACGCTCCCCGGAAGTGTGGTGTGAGGCCAGCAGGAAGTGTTTCCACCACGCGGTAGATAGGCTGAATTTTCCGGTATTAGGGGCCGCAGTGGAGGGAGAGTTTTTGCACGCGAGTTGCGGAATCCTTTTCCCTAAGAGTCCTCGCGAGTTATTGAATGACGCCTCGAAAATCAAAACGTGATAAGTTGCGCCAGCTGGGGCCACAGAGTAGCTTGCACCTTGGATTGGACAGCTTTCTCAACAGCCAGTCGGGCAAGGGAGAGTCGTTGTTTGGAGCTCCCACCTTTTTGGAGCCAGGGAGTCGTTCTGCGGGAGTTCCCCTGCTGGAACCCCTCCCTGCTGGCACGATGTTTTCAAAGCGTTACCGAGTGCTACGGTGCCTGGGCCGCGGTGGTTTTTCGGATGTCTATCTGGCCGTTGACCTGGAGCTCGACCGACGCGTGGCGGTAAAACGCTCCTTGAACTTAGAGGTGAACATTGATTCGGCGCTGAACGAAGCCAAGTTGGTGGCGTCGCTAGATCACCCCTCGATTGTGCGTGTCTTTGATGTGGTGCACGATCCACATTTCGGTGTTTTGATCGTCATGCAATACGTGACGGGGCCGACACTCCGACTTGCCATGAATCGAGAACGCCTGTCGGTGAGAAGAAGTGTGGAGATTGCCAAGCGATTGGCAATGGCGGCCGATCATGCACATTCAAAACGCATCGTGCATCGCGATATCAAACCCGCCAACGTTCTGTTCGACAACTATGACAATCCTCTACTGTCTGATTTTGGTCTCGCCTGGAAGCCGACTTGGGAGAAATTGGCTTCGACCGTAAGCGGAACCTTGCGGTATATGTCTCCCGAGCAGATGCGCGGGGAGATCCACCGCATCGATGCTCGGAGTGACGTGTTCTCACTGGGCATCTTGCTTTACGAAATGTTGACCGACCGCCTTCCTTTCGACGGAAATTCCCGAAGTGAAGTTGCTAAGGCGACGATCAGCGAAGAACCCGTGGCCCTGCGTTCTTTAAACCCGGACGTTTCCATTGAACTCGACCGGATTTGCCGTCGCGCCATGCGGAAGAGCGTTAAAGATCGCTATGCCTCGATGCAAGAATTCGCGGATGCCTTGCAAGGTGTTTTAGACGGCGGTGATTTGGCCACGGACGCGACAGCGAAGCCGCCCCCTCGTGTGCATGCTAGTTTGGGCTCGCGGATCGTCGACACCACCTCCTACGTTCGCGATTTGTTGGCGCCACGAGGCATCGAACCGTTCGGTCGGGCCGACGCTGAGGGGTATCTTGAACTGGCACCCGGCCCACGACATCCGTCGGGCTTGCCCGAAGCCATCCTGCACTGGAAAGACTGGATTGAGTCCAAGGACCCGACTGAGCAATTCCGCCTAGCGGTTCTGTACGGACCTCCAGGAAGCGGTAAGACCTCTTTTATGCAGGCTGGTGTTTTGCCCAATCTCTCTCCTGAGATTGGTGTCGTGACCGTCGATTGTCGTTCTGGAAACCTGGCTAAACGTATTGTGCAAGCCGTGGTCGAGCATTTCCAATTGCCGTCGAGCGACGAGAGTTTGACTGAGTTGTTGATGCGATTGCGGGTTCAAATTGAGAGCGAATCAAGTCCTCTGAAGATCGTGATTGTCCTCGACCACTTTGAAATTTGGGCACAGCGCGCGTCCGCGAGCCAGTATCAATTGGTCGCTGCCGCTTTTCGACAATGCGATGGGACACGCCTGAAGATCATCTTGGTCGCTAGTGATGAGCATTGGAGAACCGTTACGAAACTGACCGAGCTGGTCGAAGTTACCTTGTTAGAAGGCAAGAATTCCTTCGCGATGGAATTGCTGGGGCCCTCACAAGCCAAGAAGATTCTCGAGTCGATGGGGCGGTTTTACGGTACGCTACCCAGCGATGCGGAATCGTACGAATCCAAGGATTCCTTTTCTTATTTTGACGATGAACTGGATCGCATCGTAGCGGTATTGGGGCGTGGCCGCGGCGCTCAAATTTTGCCTACCCAGCTAACGATGTTTGCACAGATGGCCAGCATTCATCAATGGAACCCAAGTATCCTTGAGCAAGCTGGGGGTCTCACTGGTTTGTACGTTGCTCACTTCGAGGACTTCTTCGAATCCAATACCGCGCCACCGCGGCGCGCTCATGCGATGCCTGCCGCGATTGACATTTTGACTCAATTGCTCCCGTCCGAGGAGCAATCGGTGCGCGACACCCAATTGTCGGCCAGTGAGATTCAACAGCATATGGGACGCCAATGCTCTGTGGCGGAGATTGAGGTCGTCTGTTCATTGTTGGTCGACGAGCTCAAAGTTGTGGTCGAGTTGGAGACCTCCGACGCGTTCCCGGAGGGATTGGCTTTCGACAGCCTTGCTAGGGTAGATACCAGGAAGTATCGAATTGGCCATGATTTGCAAGTTCCTCCCATCCGCATGTGGACCGAACAAGCTACACAGATAACTGCAACGGGGCGTTCCGTGGCGCGTTTCCGCGAGTTGGCTCGGATGTGGGAACGCCGTCCCGATGAACGTTTTCTCCCTTCGCTGGGTGAGTATCTTGCGATCCGTCGTGGTGCAAAAGTCTTGAATTTAACCGAGCCGCAAGCTCGTTACCTGGCGGCGACGAATGCCTACTTTTTGCGGCGCGGGATCCTGGCCAGCGGTTTGCTGTGCGTGCTGGGATTGATCTTCGGCTTGGCCTGGTTTCAACATCGCGTGGCCGTGGAAACCAAGCTTCTGATGATCAACAGTAAACTAGATGGCTTGATCAGTAGTGATGTGGGAGAAGTGCCGCGTTTGCTCGACGAGCTGGAGACCTTGCCCGATCGGCGGCGAGTCCTCGAGATTGCCAATCGATGGATGCAAGTCGACGGTAAGCGGACAAAGACTCGCTGCACCTTACTGGTCAGCCGTTTGGATCCCAAGCAGTTGAATTCACTGTACGCCAAGATTGCTGATATTGAACCCGCTCTGGGGGCGGAGGTTGTTGAGCTGGCGGAACGGCATCCAGAATCCAAGCAATATTTGCTGCAGCGCATTTCTCAACAGAGTGATCCGGTAGCGCTTGCGCGGGCCGCAATTACGTTGGGGGCCACGGGGGATCAGCAAGCTTTAACGAGTTTGCTTGCCGCAGACAAAGGGTTGGGCTTGGTCAATCTTCTACTGGACGAAGCAACGCGTTGGAGAGCACCACCGTCGATGTGGCTTGAATTGGTCGCCAATTCGACCGGGCTCATGCGCTATCACGCGTTGGTCGCATTGGGGAGTTATCCCGACGCCGTTCTGGCGCAACTGCCTGGAATTGAATCGTTCCTGTTAGGAGAATTGGGGAGTCAAACCAGCTCTCTCCATTCGATTTCCAGATGGCTCTGCGAACGTCTCGAAATTGATACCGGTGCGGTCACCGCTCCTCCGCATGCCCAATGGGAGATCACGCCGAGCGGAATGGAGCTGATTCGCATTCCCCTGCATGAGCTCGAACCTCGCAGGAGTGGAGTCGTAATTCGCGGGCGAGCTGCGGGCGACGCAAGCCAGGTAGCCCAGCGGCATGTCTGGATTACCTCGAAAGCAATAAGCAGCGAGCTCATGGATCGATTCTATCGACAGAGCCTGGGGGAACCGGCTCTCGATGTTAGCGGGCACTTGGGGGGACTCACACGCGGTTTTCCAGCGGTTGCGGTGGAAAACGACGACATCGCGGGACTCTGCAATTGGCTGAGTGAGCTAGATGGGCTCGAACCGGTGTATACGTTTGCCGATTCCGTCACCACGGATTCAAAGAATGTGGGAGAGCAGAAGCGGGCCAGGACTTTTACCGCTGAAGCGAGCAGGACCGGGTACCGACTTGCAACCGTTGAAGAATTGGCCAATGCGCACTTGATTACGAGTCCGGCGGCCTATGGAACCGAGTTCGTTGCGAATATGTTCCGCGCGGTGCAGGGCTCCGGTCGGGAACAATTCCCGAACGTCTCGTGGCAGGCTCCGTCGAATCTTCCCAATCGACTTGGCGTGTTCTGCAATGACAATTCGGGGTGGATTCTAGCTGGCAACGATCACTTCAGCCAAGTCTTTGGTTTTGGCACTGAAGGGAATTTTGTGGAAATCGATGTGGGCAAACTCGATAGTGTGTTCGTCCAACATCGCATCTTTCTATCGCGGCCAGAATGACCAACGCAAGAATGCCAGCCAATCATTGGCTGGCATTCAGGCTCGATCGAGCTTGATAGCACCGCTACTAGGGGCCGACTGGAGGTGGAACGCCTGGTCCGCCGCCTGGAGGAGGTACAGGGCCCCCTGGTGGGTCTTCTTGCACGGGGCAACTGTTCCAGCGTACTTCTTCACCGGTGACCGAACAGCACTGGAGATACCAGATGAAGCAGTCTGTACCACCACCGTCGCAGCAGGCAATAAATACTGGCCAACAAGGTGTGTTGCTGCCTGGTTCTGGTGGTTCGGTTGCAACGCCGGAGCCTTGGTCTGAAACCATCGGAATCGGCGTTAGCTTTCCATCGTCCACCATCAAGCCGCGCGCGATGGCATCTGCCTTCAAGGCGCATGGCTTGCATTCTTGTTGAGCCGCTTTGGGGGTTGCTGAAGCCGCGGGGCTCGTCGCCGGTGCGGGAGCATCTGCGCTGGCAGGCACTACTGCGACCACGGGATGTGAGGGATTGGACAGAATCGAACTTGTCGTCGCGGCTGTGGTTACAGCGGGCTGCGCCTGCTGTTTGGCTTCTGCGCTATCTCCTGAGAGTTCCTGTGGAGAGACGCGGACGTCACTTGGCCTGCTTGGAGCAAGCGTGGGGGCACCCGTTGAAACGCTTCCGATTTCAGTTTTGTTCGAAACTTCGGATTCCGCATGCACGGGCGTGCACAGTAGCGCTGCCGCTAGGGCCAGCGCTATCTTGAGAGCCGGCTTGGCTCTCCGTTTCCCAGACCCAATTCGCATTCAAAAACTCCTTTATGCTCGCGAGGACTAGTATTATTCGGCACGTAGTTTTAGGAGTGACGATTGGGCTCACGATTGCGGTTCAGTCTTTACCCAACTGCGGAAGCTTGTTCGCGACATCCCCTGTCCAACTTCGACCGAGACACGTGCGCAGTATTACATGTTCTGCAGTGCAAGCCAAATAGCAGTTTGAGATTTCCCGTAAAACTGGGCGGAACTGGGCTTGCCAATTTCCTCTTGGTACCTCCCAAAAATGCCTACCTTATCTTAGCCAGCAAACATACTAGAATGAGGGCCAGTCTCCATCTCTCTTGGAAAGTGCTTGGGCTCCGCCCCAGCATCCACGCTGTCTCCACTACCGGCAACAAAGTGCTTGTTCGATACACGATTTCACCAAATCTCCCTCTTCCGGCTCGAACGGCGCTGACCGTGGTTCAGGCAGCTTTAAAAGTGAAGCGTAAGATCGCGGAACAATTGCTTCACGATGGCGCAGTCAGTTGCCAGGGCCGCATGGTAACGCAGCCTCATTGGTGCTTTAACGTCGGAGATGAGGTCGCCATCGACTATGCGCCTCAGCCGATCAAGCAGAAGCGAGCCAAAGCGAAACTGGACGCTAGGTTTGAAGTGATCTACGACGACGAATATGTCATTGTGGTCAACAAGCCGGCAGCCCTGCTGACAGTTCCGACCCCCAAACGTGAACGCAACACCTTGCAGTCTCAGGTGCGAAAATGGCTGGAAAAACAGCCGGGGGCCGGACAGGCAATTTGCGTTCAGCGATTGGATCGTGGCGTCTCTGGGGTGCTCGTGTTTGGCAAGTCGTATGAAGCGGCGGATCGCTTGCGAAGTCAATTTGCTGCCAGGAAACCCGAACGCAAGTACGTCGCGATTGTTCAAGGGACGCTCAAGCAGCCCACGGGCACCTTCAAAACCTACCTAGCCACGGATGATTCCCTCAATCGCTACTCCTCCTCGGACCCCGAGAAGGGGGAGCTGGCCATCACGCACTACCGGGTTAAAGAGGTTTGGAAGGATACCACCTGCGTCGAAGTCCGTTTGGAAACGGGCCGCCGCAATCAGATTCGCGTCCATTTTGCCGAAACGGGCCATCCACTTCTGGGAGATCCTCGCTACCGCCCCGAGCAGGCAGAACATCCCTTGTGGCCCTTCAAGCGAATTGCGCTGCATGCCGAAACACTTGGGATCACCCACCCTGAATCGGGAGAGGTCCTGCAGTTCACCGCTCCCTGGCCGCAGGAATTCCGAGATTTTCGCCGTCGTTCTGTCCCTCGTTCCTAGTCCAGCAGGTAGTTGTTATGCCGCATGTTCGCTTACTCGGGCTGATCCTGTTCATCACCACAGTTTTCCTCGCCCTAGCTGCGGCAGCTACCAAGACGACTTCGATCAAGTTCAAGCGACGCGATAGCGCTAAGATATTGAATACGCCCGCTCCCGCGCAGGCGGGCGAACTGCCGACCGGCCCTGTCCTGCCATTGCCCAGTGATGGCGCGGCTGCGAATCCGAAGGTTGAGCCAGCGGTGGAGTTCGTTTCGGTACCGATTGTTTGGCCGCTGATGATCACCGGTGCGCTGGGGATGTTGATCTGGTTTGTGCCAGCTCCGTTGAGTGCGCTGAGTTCTACGTCCTCAAAATCCAAGCGGAGGAAATCCAGGTCCCGTCGGTCGAAGACGCGGCAGCGAAGTCGTCGTTAGCGCATTGTGGATTGAGCTGTTCCTCCTGCTTGACCGCTGGATGAAATGAGCACGGTTTCCGTTTTATTGCGAAGTCGGCACTCCCAATCACTCTGTAGCGGCGCCCACTCTGCCTTGCGCACGCCGCAGGTTACTATTTCAATAAGCCGCTCGCGCGGCGTTCCCCGCGGTTCCATGCATAGCGCAGCGTCTTAATTCTCCCTTGATTCCCAAGCCGAATTCGCAGGCTACGCTTCAGCTACCCGCCCGTGGATTACCAAGCACCTAGCTAATTCGAGTTGAAAGATGCTGTCCCAATGAAGCTCCCCAATTTATCCGCGCCCGCGCTGGCTCCCAGCTGTGATACTCCTGAGATGCGCATCGCAATTGCAGCTGCTGCGGCTGGCGCGGCTGTGATTGTCGACTACTTTGAGCGTGGCGCGGAGATGCGTTGGAAGGACGACGACGCCACTTACAATTTGGTCAGCGATGCCGATATTCAGTCGGAGCAGGCGATCGCTCAGGTCATTCAGTCGGCCGCGCCCGGCCATGCTATCTTGGGAGAAGAGGAGCAAAGCGGCTCCACCGCAGCCGAACACTTGTGGGTCGTTGATCCGCTCGATGGCACCAATAACTTTGCGCATCGCATTCCTCATTTCGCGATCTCCGTGGCCTATTACCATCGAGGAGTTGCTAAGTGTGGTGTGGTGGTCAATCCAGTTCGATCGGATTGGTATCTGGCTGTCTCCGGAGGTGGCGCGTTCCACAATGGGCAACGGATGCAAGTTAGCCCCGATACTCGGTTGGACCAATCGATGATTGGGTGTGGGTTTTACTACGACCGTGGCACGATGATGGAGTCGACACTAGCCGCGATTCATGAATTTTTTAAACAGAACATTCATGGAATTCGGCGGTTTGGCGCCGCTGCCTTGGACTTGTGCCAAGTGGCGGATGGGTTGTACGGAGTTTTCTTCGAATATCAGTTAGCCGCATGGGACTTCGCCGCCGGAAGGCTGATCCTGGAAGAAGCCGGTGGCACGATGACAACAGGGCGCGGGGATGAGCTGCCGCTTGCCACCTCGAGTGTGCTGGCCAGCAATGGGGAATTGCACTCCGCTGCACTGTCGATCGTTGGCAAATTCCATCCCGTTTAGGGCTGCATCGCTGAGCTCCCGTCCGGGCCCAGAGGGAAACGGGCAATTTTGCAGTGCATGCCAGGAATTTTTGAAGTGCCAGGCACAGTCTGGGAATTCTTCTCGTTGCGACTGTTCAGTCTGATTTGAGTCGCGGCGGTTTCGGGGTATGTTGTCGCTTGCACCGCAAACTTTGCAAGTCGGCATGTCGCATCGCGTTACCCGACGAACGAGACCGATCACTGATGAAATGCATCGCCCGATGCTGGGCCTGATTTACGCAGGCTCCGTGGGCGGACGCCCCCAACATCGGAGGAATTCCACGATGATTAAGACATTGATTCTCAGCCTGCTTCCAATCTTGACTGCCGCAGACGCCGTCCTTGCGCAAAACTCTGCCTGGAGCCCTGCCGCAGCGCACGCGAACGCGGGGCAGGCAATTACCGAAGATGGGCTGCGCAGCCATATTCGTTTCTTGGCAGATGACCTGTTGGAAGGACGCGGCCCCGGCTCGCGAGGAGATGAACTGGCACAGCTGTATATCTCGACTGAATTGCAGTCGTTAGGGATAAAGCCGGCCGCAGACAACCAAAGCTGGTATCAACCGGTACCGCTGCAAGGCCTGACGACAACTCCACCCGCCAAGTTGAAGATTACCAAGGGGGCGGACGGCATCGAACTCCAGTTGCACGAGGATTACGTGGGCGTTAGTGGCCAGCCTCAAGAGCAGGTGTCCATCGAAGATGCGGAGCTTGTTTTCGTGGGATACGGGATTCAAGCACCGGAGTACAATTGGGACGATTTCAAAGGAGTCGATGTTCGCGGTAAGATTCTCGTATTCATGAACAACGATCCCGAATCCGATCCCGGATTGTTCGCTGGCCGACGACGGCTGTACTATGGTCGCTGGGATTACAAGTATGAAAAGGCGGCCGAGTTGGGCGCTGCTGGAGCCTTGATCATTCACACCACGGCCTCTGCCGGCTATCCCTACCAAGTTGTGCAGACAGGCTGGAGTGGTGAGGAATTTGAATTGGCCAGCCATTCGGGGCCACGCACTCGGTTTAAAGGCTGGTTGACCGAAGATGCGGCACAGCGGGTGGTGCAATTTGCCGGATTCGACCTCGCGCAATTGCGTGCTGCAGCCGAGTCTCGCGAGTTCCGGCCGGTAGCCCTTGGAGTGTCTACGACGCTCGATTTGGAGTGTCGCATTCGTCACCAGAATACTCGCAATGTGATTGGCGTACTCCCTGGCGCAGATCCTCGCCTCGGCCAAGAATACGTGGTCTTCATGGCCCATCATGATCACTTGGGATTGGCGGCCGAGCGGGACGAGAATGGGGACCAGATTTACAACGGTGCTATCGATAATGCATCGGGTACCGCTTCTCTGTTGAACATTGCTAAGGCGCTTGCAAATCTAGAAGTCCGTCCCCGACGCTCAATCCTGTTTGCCTTCGTGGGCGCTGAGGAGCAAGGCCTATTGGGATCGGAGCACTTTGCAGCGCATCCTCCTGTACCGGCGGGGAAAATGGCAGCGGTGATTAATATCGATGGAGTCAATTTTCTCGGAAAAACTCATGATCTGAATCTGATCGGCAATGGCAAAACAAACTTGGATTCCATCGTTGAAGCGGTAGCCAAGTGGCAGCACCGAACGGTGGTGCCCGATTATTTCCCCGACCGCGGCTACTACTACCGCTCCGATCAGTTCAGCTTAGCGAAGATTGGCGTGCCTGGCATCTACCTGCACAGTGGGGTTAATGTCGTCGGCAAGCCTGACGGTTGGGGAAAGCAGCAGCTCGAAGACTGGGTGGACGAAACCTACCACCAGCCAAGCGACGAGTACTCCGAGGACTGGGATTTGGCTGGGGCCATCGACGATGCGCAACTCCTCATGCAGGTGGGGATCGTGATTGCCAACCAAGAGGAATTGCCAGCTTGGTTGCCAGGCGACGAGTTTGAAGCCGCCCGCCAAAAGGCCCTTGAGGCCGTCCGGGAATAGCCCCGAACCCATCGATCGAAAACTTGTGTCGGGCTCACCAAGCTAGGGTGGAGGCTATCACTGAAGTATTGGTGAAGCATTCCAGAGGAAGTCGGCCATGGCTGCTCACCTGTGGAGTTGCTCCTTTAGAAGTATCGTTTTCAGAGTGCGGTGCGTTGTACTCTATAATTTGTTTGTATTTTCAATTGTTAGATGGAATTGCTCCATGTCCGAATCCGAAAATGAATCCCTCGATGTCGGTACCCTCATTGCTGAAGCGGCCGAAGCAGGGGACGCCGAAATTGCGGAGAACTTGATCCGCAGCAACAATTTCATCGTCTTCCAGCAGATCAGTGCTGAGACGGGCGAAGTTGAAAAGGGGGAGGATGGAAGCTTTAGTGTCGTCTTGGTCGAGATCGATGACGACACGGCCGTGGTATGTTTCAGCAATGAGCAAAACGCGGCAGCCTTTGCCAAGGAAATAGTCGAAGACGCAGGGGAGGAAATGGCGGAAGGGGAAGAGATTCCCTCTACGATCCTTGAAGGCGGTGAGCTACTCGATGGCTTGCCACCGGATTGTGGGTTATTGATGGATGCGGGCGCAGAGTCCGAGTGTTATTTCCCACCAGGTTGCTTTGAAGAAGCGGATGATGAAGCGGCTCCGGACCTTTTGGCTTAAACCCCTCAGCGCCGGAGCGCTTGCAAGCGTCGCGTCTGGAAATGCCCATGGCCGCGCTGTGTTTTCGCTAGCCTGGTGGGGCCCCGCCTTCCAGGGCTGTGGCTCGGCGCAAATTGATCGACGCTTCATTGCCAGCGGTATTCAACCCCCACCTGCTGAATGACCCGCAGTGGGTGAAACGAGCCAGTGATTCTTTCCTAACTAGTTGGAGCCAAGACCGTGGAGAACAACCCCTACGAAAATCCTCCGGGACAATCCGATTCGGAATTCCTGCAAGGAGCCAATCAATTCGATGGCGGCCAGCCCGACCAGCGTTCCAAACGTCGCCTAACGCCGCCGGCGATTGGACTATTGGTGGTTGGAGGCCTGAGCGTGCTACTATCGCTGTGGGGAGCGGTGAGCGCTGCGCTGTTTATGGTCGGCATTGTGGAAGGTGCGCAAATCGACCCGCAGCAGCTGGAGGAGATGCGCCAAGCCTTCGGCGAAGAAAATGAGTGGGTGGTTCAAATGATCAAAGATTCGAACAATTTGGGGCAAGGGCCCCTAGGGCTAATTTTCAATCTAGTCGGGCTCGCGTTCGGTGGCATCGTGGTGTTTGGCTCTATCAAAATGCTGCAGCAACGCTCCCATACCCTGGCCGTTGCGGGCGCCGTGGTGGCGATGCTACCGGTCGGCAGCTGTTGTTGCGTGGGGTTACCTCTGGGGATCTGGGCGCTCGTGATCTTGCTGGATCAAAGCGTGCGTCAAGACTTTAGCTAAAAGAGGGGGAATTCGCATTAATATTAACATACGTTAATGCTTCAGGTTGGCTAAGGAGTTCTAAATTCCCTTGGGCATCTTGCAGGTGACTTGATTTTCCTTCACGGCAGTGGTAGGATTGTGGGTGATGTAAATAGCCTAGCTTAGCTTGAGTGGCCATTGTGGTACGCCCCACCAAGCTAGTTTATTTTGACCTTTTTGACTTATTCAATTTTTTGAAGGGATCGATTGTTTCATGGGTTTAAGTAATATGCAAAACCGACGCAGTGGTTTTACACTCGTCGAACTACTGGTGGTGATAGCTATCATCGGTATTCTGGTTGGCCTTTTGCTGCCAGCTGTACAGGCTGCACGCGAAGCGGCTCGTCGCATGTCGTGCTCGAATAACATGAAGCAAATCGGCCTGTCGATGCACAACTATCACGATACGCACAAGGTGTTCTCACCTTTTGTGATCCGCAACGGGCAGGGCGACTATTGGAGAGGCTACAGTGCCTTCTCGCAGGTCTTGCCGTTCATCGAGCAGGGTAACCTGTACAACCAACTCACGACTACCACGAACAGCTTCTATGCAAACTGGGATGAAGGCGGTCCACACGCTCCGGTTCGTGCAACGTCGATCTCCGCATTCCTATGCCCTTCGGCACCTCGCTTCCCATCTTCGGGAACTGGCTGGGCTAACGGCCCTGGTTGTAACTACGGTGTCAGCTTTGGTACCACCATCGCTTGGGCTAACTACAAGAATCAAAACGGAATGTTCCGCGGTCAGTCTGATGCGAATGCTAAGACAAGTACTCGCATGGGCGACGTTTCGGATGGATTGAGCAACACGTTGCTCGCTTCCGAGCACCTGTCGGGTGACGACAACAACTCCTTCCTGATGACCGGGCAATCCTCCGAGCCACGGATTGGAAGTGGTTTCCCCAACGGAACGATTCAGTATCCATCGCAAGAAGAGCTTGACCAGTTTGGTGCGGCATGTGCGTCTCAAACCGCTCACAACTCGACCAACGGTGGTCAGTGGCTGTCACCAGAGCCTACGCAAACTGCACTTAATACCGCAGCACCACCGAACTGGAAGTTTCCTAACTGCCAAACAAGTGGTAGTGGATTTGCCTCCGATCGTGACGGTATCTACACCGCTCGCAGCATGCACACCGGTGGCGTTCAGTGCGCTACGGGTGACGGTTCCGTGCGATTCGTGTCGGGCTCCATCGACCTGCTAACTTGGCAGTACTATGGCGCACGTAACGACGGACAATCTCTGCAAATGCCAGAGTAGTTGTCAGCTCGTATTGAATGTTGAATAATTAGGACACCCGGGCAATTGCTCGGGTGTCGTCTTTGGTACCGCGAGGCGATAGCCCTCATGCGACCTAGAACCCGTCCCGCTTCAGCCTCCCTTTAAATGCATCGAGGATTCATTTTGAACAAGTTCATGAAAATCTTTTCACCCGCTTCGCTACTCTTGCTGGCTTTGACTGTCGGCTGTGGTGGTCCAGGTAGCGTTGAGGTTGAAACCTCTGCCTCTGGAGTTAAGGAGTTGATCCGCAGCAATCTGACGACCGCTTCCGAGACCGGAGAAGCAGGTAGTGCCATCATGGTGATTGGTATGGATATCGATAAGTTGGCAGCAGAAGATCCGACTCTGGCAGCTGAGTTGAAGAAGTCGTTTAGCGAATTGGAGAAGGCCAACACTCCAGCGAAGGTTAAGGCGAAGGCTAAAGAAATGCTAGGGAAACTGTAGAGAGCCGTCCGCTTCTCAGCTTTCTCCAAAACTAGTCTGACCCAGTGCGCCGTCTTGAGCCTCTGAATTTCACTTGGCGAGCGCACTGGATGGTGGGGTGGTTAATGGGCGCAAGTTGGAGTGTTCAATTCGTTAACGGATTGTCGAATCGAAAGCGTCCGAAGTAATAATGAAGTCCTGTTAGTGCTCCCTACTTGCCCCGTAGCTGCAACCACCTGCTCTTCTCGCGGGCGGGTTACTATCGTCAGCAAGCCGTTGCGGGATGGGGCGATATGGACGAGCCTCTAACGCCGTCCGTTCATCCCGTAGATAAACTCGTGGTTTGTCGGAGCGTTGAATACAATATGCCTTTTGACTCGACCGCTTGAATGTCAGCAGCCCATCAGTCGCGACGTACGGCCAAGATGCGTTCCAAGCAGAATGGGAGGCAGAACGCTGGTGATTCTTCAAACCGGCGGCGTGTGGTCTTAGCGACAATCTGCCTGTTGTTAGTTGCAGGCTTCTATTTTAGCGGCGGCTTGGCGCGTCTGACGAACACCTTTGCAGAGCAAGCTGTTGCTCGTCGAGACTTTGAGCGCGCCAAGAGCTGGCTCGAGGTAACGCAACGCTTGCAGCCGCAGGACGCCAAGCAGTATTTTCTGGCCGCCCGCATGGCTCGGCACGAGGGGCAGAAAAGGCAAGCAGCCGAGTTTCTTAAATTGGCCCAGGCGCGTGGCTTCGACCCCTCGTTGATCGAACTCGAGCAGCAACTCGAGTTGGCGCAAAGCGGGAATCTCTCTCAGGTGGAACCGGAGTTGACGCGAAGGCTAGCGGCCGGGGACCGCGATGCTGCCGAGATCAGTGAGGCTCTTGCCAATGGTTTGGGGATGGCCTCTCGCTTTGAAGAGGCGCTCGCAATCTTGGAGGCCTGGGCAAAAGATGTTCCTTCCAATCCGACACCGCGTTATCGGATTGGACGGATTGAGGAATACGTGCAGCAGCTCGAATCCGCTAAGGAAAATTACCGTGTGGCAATAGCGCTGGACGAGAACTACTTCCCAGCTTTGTTCAGCCTCGCGCGACTATCGTTGGATGAAAATCAAGCGGATCAGGCCGCCGAGCTTTTTAAACGCTGCCTGGAGATGAAGCGGCCGGCTGCTGCGCAAGTGGGGTTGGCAATGTGCTTGGCGAAAATCGGCGATGCGAAAGGTGCAGAGGAATTGCTCTATGAAGTGCTCGATCTGGATTTAGCTGAGGTAGTTGCCTCCTATGCAGAGGTGGGGGAAACGACCGAACGCTTTGTCGCCGCAACGGAATTGGGGAAGTTGCTCGCCAATTCGGGCGAGTTCGAGGAGGCGGTTCGGCTGCTCAGTCAGTCGCTGGAAAAAAACCCGCGCGATATGGCTGCACGCTATTCAAGAGCAATCGCCTTGCGAGGTCTGAAGCGTGATGCGGAAGCAGCAGAGGACTTTGAGAAGGTTGCACAGACGAAGAATGCATTGCAACAAGTCAATTCGCTCCGCAATCAAATCAACCGCGATGAAACGGACTGCGTTTCGCGAGTGAAGTTGGGCAAGTTGTTGGTGGAGTATGAATCCGAACGCAACGGGTTGTTCTGGCTACGCAGCGCATTGGTTCATGGCAGCGAAGATCCGGAAGTTCACGCTGCGCTGGCCGATTTCTACGAATCGCACCTGCTGGACGCGGAGGAGAATCGCGAGTTGGCAGAGTATCATCGGCGCCGCGCTGAAGAGTTGCAAGGTACAGTCGCGTCGCCCTCGTCCGGCAACGCGGACTAACGCGGCCAAGTGCAGTTGCCGTGTTGAATGCAGTGTTGTGAATGCAGTGTTGTGAATGGCAATCCTAACTGCAGCCCACGATCGATCCTCCTAAGCCTTTCAGCACGCCCTGGTCATCAACAACCCCCCGTAGCATGGTCCCCTGGACCGTGTCCCCCGCAGCAGTATCCCCTATCCGGCTTGTTGATTTAATGGCAATTTGAATTTTAATGCGGAGGTAGCATCCTTAATTGACTTGTAGCGGAGGTTGTCTTTCCTTGCTCACGCGGCTAGGCTGTGAAGTTTTTTCACCAACGGACTCTTTTGGTATTCCAACCACGAAATTTTTTCGAATTGGCGGCTGAAAGTCTTACTTGGTCGGATTGTTGGCCAGCAAGTTAGCTCGTGTCCATCATGCTCATCTCTTCGAGTTGTGTTATTTCTCAACCAAGCGGTTGCCTTGCAACTGCTTAGATTGCCAAGGCCCCCAGGTTTACCATGCGTGTGAAGTTAAAGGCCACGGCATGCCATAGCGCTACCGCTTTGACCTTCACCAGTCCTCGAACTTTGAATTGCCGAAGGTTCCGATTGCGGCAGTCCGCATTGGGAAACTCGGCAACCGACGGGCGCGTCTTGTAAAGCTCTTTGTATTCCTCTTTGGCCATTCTCGCGCGAAACGCTGTGTATTCGTCGCTTTCGCCAGGTTGCTGCGCGTGAGGATCTTTGCCTTTGCTTTCCAATACCGATCCACGGGGGATCGTGGAGACGACTTCGGTCCCTTTAGACTCCACGGTCTTAACATCGCCCTTGGTTGCGTAAGCGGAATCGACCAATTGCGTCTTTGGTGTCTTGTCGTAAGTTGAGCACACTTTCTCGTGCATTGGTGCCATTTGGCCACTGTCAGTTCCCGAGTTGATAACATCGACAGCGACTATTACTCGCGAGTCAGCATCGGTTGCGAACTGGACGTTGAAGGCCGGATCGAAGCCACCATTGGCCATCTTCATATTACGGGCGTCAGGGTCCGTAGTGCTCACGCGAGTCTTTTCGCCGTCACCTTTTCTCCGAGACTCGCGCTGCTTACTAAGCTCCTCAAACTGTCGCAAAGCCTCATCTAATCGCTCTTGACGCTCACGCGATGCTCGTTCGACTGCCGCTTGGCGACGTGCGTCTCCATCGGAACGATCGCATTCGTTCTCGGATTCTTTCTTCAATCTATCTACGTGAGCCTGAGCCTGCTGCTGCAATGACTCAAGCGTCGGCTTGCGGCGAAACGAACTACTGCCTGCACTAGCCCGAACGCGCATTCCGTCTTGGGCAATGGTCTCCAGGGGCACCAGACCTTGGGCGACCAACGAGGCAACCGTGTCAACGAGCGTCTTCTCCAAGAATGCTCCGTTCTCCACTCGAAAGTCGCTCAACGTGTGATAATTGACCGTGACATTTCCGAGCGTCCATAAATAGGCTATGTCCGTCTCGCATCGGCGACCAAGTTCTCGGGCTGTGCCGATGCCATCCAAGGTTGCCAGAAGCCACAGTGAAACCAGTATCTCCGGCGCAATACTATTGCGGCCAACGGTGCTCTTGGTGACAACGATCTTTTCATACAGAGGTTCTAGGTCCAACGTTTTGACAAACGACCAGACAATGCGAGCACGATGGTCGCGCGGAAGCATATCTTCAAGTGAAAGCATGTGCATTTCCACTTGAATACGATGGGGGCGGGAAACACGAGCAAGCTGCGATGGTTTTTGAGTATTCATGCTATAGTTGTAGCGCCCAAAATTAATTTGCAAACCACTTGGCTAAAAATTCACAGCCTAGGCGGGTTGCTATTTCAACATCCCCTATCGCTTCGGGTTGCCTCCTCCCTCGGTCGTCTCTCCAACAACTGTTCCGGGGCCTCCGCCCCCGGTGCCTGCTCCCATAGTTGAAAATTGCCAAGCATGCCTTTCGCCCGTAAATTTCCCCGCAAGGTGAGAGTCGTTCCTTCCTTGTGCCAGCTTTGGTAGCCTGGTCGGAGGAGAACTCTTGCGAGGGGAACGCAAGCCATTGAGTTGAGAGCGTCGCTTGCCGGGAGTGGGAACCAGGCCAAAGATGGATCCAACGACAGCTATTTGTCTATCGATTCCACCCCAAAAACTCTAGGCTATCTGTGTTCGTAGCGTCGAAACTGGTGAATGTCGATGCGATTGCTGGACGCGGTATCGATAGCTCGCGGTACCGATATACTGAATGGTAGTCTACCGCAGAGCCCACTATCTTCTTGGTAACGTTTGATGAAAACTCTTCTTGAGGCACTGGTTTTGGGCTTGGGAGAGCCGCTCGCATGGCTGTGGCGGTATGCCTGCTCCGGTCGGACCCTGCTCTTGGCCGTTGGGATCGCATGCCTTTCCATGCCAACGCACGCCCAGTCTCCGCTGCCGGTCGATTCCTGGTCGACTGGTGTCCTGGAACGCAGTGCTCTGCCCGAAAGTCGAGCACTGGAGTATGAGTTTGAGGGGATCGCTGTCGAGGACGTGGCTGCGTGGCTGGAGTGGGCCAACATTGAAATTCCAGTAGAGGTCTCCGGTGTCGTTTCTGGCTGGGTGTGGGCTCAACGCGGTGCGAGCGGATGGTTCAGCTTTTCCGACTATCGCGTGGAGGGCGAGATTACTTCCTCCAATCTGTTGATCGAAGAATGGAGTGTCTTAGACGCTCGCATCCGCTTCGGTTATCGCGAAGGTGTTTGGTACGTTGGGCAATTGCGGGGGGATATTGGTCACCAAGACGTATCGGGCGAAATTGGTCAAGCCGATTTGGCGGTGAAGCTTTCACTTGCTCCTCAGAAACAAATGGAAGCATCCGGGCGCATGCGGTCGATCGATTTGGCTGCCTTGCTCCAGGCGTTTGATGTCGATGTGACAATCACAAACACGGGTGGGGATCTTGTTCTAGCGGGGAATGCTCCCTTGAGTGCAGCTACCGATCTCAGTGCCTGGAACGGTCAAGCCTCCCTGGACCTTAGGGACGTCCGCGTGTCACAGTTGCCAGCCGCCGATGCACTGGTTGTAGCCGACCTATCCAGCGGGGCATGGACGATCACCGATGGCCAAATCGATTGGCTTCAGCAGGAGGTGCGGGTAGAGGGAGCTGGGCGGATTGATGGGACTCAACCGTTTTCCGTCAATTTTTCGAGCCCACAGTTGCCAGTCGAGCAATTGCTAGCCGAGTTGGGACTCCCCCATCTAGTTGACGATACCTCCGGGGTGATTGCCTTTGTGGGGCATGCCGAAGGTGACGCAAGTCAGGGAGTGGTCCGCGCCAGTGCTGAGATTACGGCGCCTCAGATTGTTTATCGAACGCAGGCCATCACCAAGCTTAGCGTGCAAGCGTTGTTATCCTCCCAACAGTTAAGTCTCCACCTGAAATCAGCACACATATCGGGTGGGCGTGTCTCGGGGGAGGTTCATTGGGCCGATCTGATGCAGTTGGCGTCAGTACCGCCGGAGTCGCTACGGCTGGATGTGGACGAGGTCGAAATCGGACCGCTAGCTTTGCACTGGTTGGATTTGCCTGTCTCGGGAGTCGCCACGGGGCAAGTCGCACTTTCCAGCGTTTTGTTCAAGGAGATCTACGGCTGGGGTTCAAAAGGTGAGTTGTCAATTGTTGACTTGCAAAGCGCCCAGGCACCCATTGGCGATGCGCGGTTGAGTTGGCAGAAGGCCGCAGATTCCGAGCAGTTGGTGGCTGATTTCAAGATTGACGAAAACTCGCTTGTCGGTCAGCTCACTGTCCATCTAGGCGATTCGCCCGATTGGAATTTTCGCTCGACACGCGTGGTGGACTACAGACTCGCAGGGCAGGTAAACGACCTGTCGAGAGAGTTGCGTTTGCAGGACCCTATGGCTGACCTTTCGTCCGTATCGATGAGCGGGAATGTCGTTGTAGAGGGGACGCTTGAGCAATGGTTGAGTCGTGGGACAGCCAGTCTGCCTCAAGCCCAGCTGCAACTCGGCGATCAAACAATTCAGGTCCGAGATGTCGAGCTGCAATTTTCGCCAGAAGAAATTCGGCTGTCGCAGTTTCGCTTGACCGATTCCCAGGGACGCATTGCCGGCTCAGCTGTATTGCGTCGCAGTGCTTCGGGGGAACATCAGGTGAACGTGCGCATGTCTGATTTTCAAATCTCCCCCTATGTGAAACAGCTTCCGATCCCAGCATTGCACCCGCTGCAGGGCAGCCTTTCGCTGGAAACGCGTTTGACCAAGGATGCTGCGCGGCCGAAGCTCCTTGAGTCTTGGACGGGGGAGGCTCTGGGGCGTATCGATCAACTGCGTTACGAGGCTACAGACCTCGGGGAAATTGCATTCTCCAGCAAGGTTTCTCCTGAAATGTTGACTGCCAAACTCGACGGTCGAGTTCTGGGCAGCCAAGCTCAGGCGCAGTTCAGCGTGCCGGTAGCCGTGCTTAGTAAGCTGCAGGGGGCGAATCCGTCGACCGACCGTTCAGCCGCTCCGGCGAACTCCCATCCATCGGTACCGTATGACCCAGCTAGTCTCAACTTTGCGGGCAGTGTGGTTGGGCTGCAAATGCCGGAACTAGTCGCCGTCCTCAGGGGGAGGCGGCAAGCGAGTCTGTTCAACGGCACGCTCAATCTAGAGCTGGAGGGCCAGGGGACGAGTTGGGAGAATCTGGAATTTGAAACTACATTCAATGCTCCAGCACTTAGTTACGATCGCATGCAACTTGCCAAGGAGTTGTCCATTCGGACTTCGTATCATGACAAAATACTCCATGTTTTGGAAATGAAAGGTGGTGTTGCTGGAGGTCGGGTCGAAGCTCGAGGCACCCTCGGATTGGACCTGGGGCAGGCGCAAAGGCAGCTCGATGGCAGTTTGCAGTTCAACGCGCAGAGGATTCAATTGGAGGGGTTGGTTGGCCTCTTGCTTCCCGACTACGCAGACTTTTTTTCTGGCGTTGCGAGCTGCCGAGGCAACCTTCGATTCGATCGGCAAATCTCGTTGTCGGGGGATGCCAAGGTCGTCGACGCTACGTGCTACGGGCTCGCGATTCAAAAGGCTTCCACATCGTTACTGATGAAATTTGAACCCAATGGTGCTTTCGCTTCGCTGACAGCACGCGATATTCATGGAGCGGCTGTCGGCGGGTATCTTCAGGGGGAGGCGAGTCTGCGAGGTGGAGCTCGCTACGATTTGAAGGCACGTGCCACTCTGGCGGATGGAAAGTTGGAGCAACTCAGCCAAGCATTAGGCTTCGAGCGTATTTTGGGCACCGGGCGGTTTGATGGCAACGTCGACATCGCCTCGCGCAATGTGTCCTCACTGAATGCGTTAACCGGTAAGGTGCAGGTAGAAATCGAAGGAGGGGACATCCAGAGTATTCCCATTCTTTCCGATCTTGGGCGATTTGTGCCAATCCTGCAACTCGCTTCCACTGACGTCCGCGATGGGGTAATGCAAGCGACCATCGGGCAGGGGCAATTGCGGCTTCAAAGAGTGTTCATTGACAGCAATGCGTTTTGGCTGGTTGCTGACGGAAGTGCGAGCTTGGGTGGCGGGCGGCTGGATATCAATGCATTGCTACAGGCGGGGGGCGGTTTTCAGCAACAGGTAGCTCAGTCGGCCCTGCAGAAGCTGGCAGTCGGGGTGATTCCTCAAGCGGCCTTGCTGGTGCAGGTAAATGATTGGCTGACCAACCGTTCGCTCTATTTTCACATCGGAGGAACAACGCATCGGCCTTCCATTCAGGCTCGCGCCGCAGAGACCATTGGCGTCGGCATTCTGCAGAACGTTAGGCAGCAATTGCTCGTCGCTCCAGCTGCAGTGTCCTCCTCCTCCTCGCGCTAGCCGAGTCGTTGCGCCCCCGCAGTTCAGCGGCAGCCAATTCATTGGGCTACCGTGAGTCTCTGATGAAATTCAGCCTTGCTGAGCGTGGGCTAGGCTAAGTGAGAGGGATCCGGTGTGGTCTGCTCGTAAGTTCGACTGCCTTGAGCAGCGGACTGTCCCATATTCTGCAACGCGATGTTGTAGAGACGTTGGCCGTGTTCCGTGGGGTACTCGCCGGTGATGCAAGCTTGGCACAATTGGTCTTCGCCCAGGTCGATGGCGCGAGCAATACTGCTGACGGGCAAATAGCGGAGCGAGTCACAGCCGAGTGTCGCAGCCATGCGACGCTGTCCCTCTTCAGTCAGCAAGCCATCGTCCAAAAACTTGGGGGCAAACAATTCGTCAATCGTCGACATATCAATGCCGTAGAAGCAGGGAGCGACGATCGGGGGGCAGGCCACGCGGACGTGGATCTCCTTGGCGCCCCCCAAGTGACGAATGCGGTCCAGCAGTACCTTCATGGTAGTCGAGCGAACGATGGAGTCTTCTACCAAGAAGACCCGTTTTCCCTCTAGCACTTCGCGCAGTGGAGTGTACTTGCTCGCAGCTTTAGCAACGCGAGCGCGACCTCCTTCGATAAACGACCGTCCGCTGTAGCGATTGCGGATTAACCCTTCGCGACTGGGGATACCCAGTTCGTAGGCCATTGCATCGGCGGCCGCTTTACTGGTATCGGGCACTGGGACTACGATCGTATCGCGATCGAGTGGAACTTTATTGTCGGCGATTTCCATTCTCGCCAGCTCTTCCCCGAGTCGAGTTCGCGATAGATAGACACTACGCTCATCGAGGGTACTAGCCACATTGGCGAAATAGATCCATTCGAAGAAGCAGTGCGCGGTGCGAGTCGATGGCGCAAACTGCTTAATCTTGACGCCTTCAGGTCGCACAACAATTAGATGCCCCGGAAGCAATGAGCGAATGCTGTCGGGTTCGAAGCCGAGATTGAGCAGTGCTACGCTTTCGCTGGCTGCAGCGAACAGGGGGCCTTCTAAGGCGTAGCATAGAGGTTTGATGCCCAGTGGATCGCGGGCCAGCAGCAGCTCTCCGCGAGCGTTCAGGAACGCCAAGCTGTAGGCCCCGTCAAATTGGGACGCGACTTTGGCAAAGATGTCGCTTATGTCGCGGCCTGGCTCGCCTGTCGACAACTCGCGGCCAAGCTCATGCAAGATGATTTCGGTATCGGTATCACGGGCGAGGTGATGTTCGCCCTCGCGGAGTAGCTTTGCTCGCAGGCTGGAGTAGTTGGCCAATTGACCGTTGAAGCAGAAGCTAAACCACTTGTGCTTATGGATGTGCTGGCGTTCGAAGGGTTGCGCGTAATTTCGATCTTCTCTGCCACAGGTGGCGTAGCGGACGTGACCGATAGCAGCTCTGCCAGCATATTCTTGCATCAAGGCTTCGCTCTTGCCGCGGTGCGAGAGTCTGAAGACTTCTGCGACGGTGCCCACATCCTTCATGGTATCTAGCAAGTTAGCGCGGTCGGGAGAGAATGAGGTCATTCCGGCGGCGAGCTGCCCGCGATTCTGAATGTCCTGCAGCATGCGCGGCAAGAGCCGAGATATTTCCTGTGGACCTTGTTCTGGGCACAGAGGACTTGGTTCCGAGCTCGGGAGGTGATAAATCGCCGCAACCCCACACTCGTGGTGCAATTCGCTCATGTTTCTAGTGGACTCCAGATCCAGGAAACGTCGTTTCACCAGCCACAGATGGGGCAGGTTTTTCGACAAGGGTGAACAAGCTTGTTGTCTTCGTTTCGGCCATTTCTAATCACGACTCGTCGAAACCTCCACTTCAATGAAGGCGGGGACTGGTTTAAATCGAGCGGCGAGTAAACGTACCTCTTTTGACCTGGCGGAAAACGAATGCCGAACCTGAGGAGATTAGGCAGGGCAGGCTCTCTTGCACTAGGTGTGCTCTAAGTTTAGCCTCCGTTGTCCATTGAGCAAACGACCGGCATTCACCAGCTTCCCACAATTGTCCAGAAACTTATGCGGATTGCGTTAGCTTGTAACAGGTGTTTTCGAAGTTAGGCTGGTTACCAGCGAGTGGGGCCGCTATAGATTCCCCCCCTCCCGTTTGAACAGAATCCTTGGGATGATTCTAATTAACCTTCTTCAGTTCCCGACTCCAATTCAAAAAAGTAATCTCGCGCATGGAAGATAATTGCCGAAAATCGGTCCTACAAGCTGCAGACACTTGGGTGGTTAAAGTTGGATCTCGCGTACTTACCGGTCCAGATGGAATGTTGGACACCGAGCAGGTGGGCCGTTTGGCAGCGCAGCTCTCGGAGCTAGCCAATGCAGGAAACCGCGTCGTGCTCGTCAGTAGTGGTGCTGTCGCGGCCGGTGTGGGGAAGCTAGGGTTGGCGTCGCGTCCAACGGTGCTCTCGCAACTGCAAGCGGTAGCTGCGGTGGGGCAGGCCCATTTAATTCAAACCTACGAGCAGTATTTTAGTTCGCATGGTCGCCACGCGGCACAGATCTTGTTAGTGGCGGACGATCTCGATGATCGCACTCGCTATCTCAACGTGCGGAACACGCTGGTTGCGCTATTGCGAATGGGGGTAATCCCCGTCGTCAACGAAAATGACTCCGTGGCCGTTGACGAGCTAATGACTACGTTTGGTGACAACGACCGCCTGGCAGCCATGGTCGCGGGCTTATTCGAATCGCCCGCCTTGGTGATTCTGAGCGATGTGGCCGGGGTTTACGATCGGGATCCCCGCTTGGAAGGCGCGCGGGTTGTTTCGACCATTGAGCAGGTCAATCAAGATGTGATGGACATGGCGGTCGATAAGGAGTCGCAGGTCAGCAAGGGGGGCATGTCTAGCAAGTTGCAAGCTGCCCAGTTCGTGACGCAAAGCGGTGCGCCCGTTGTTATTGCCGGTGGCCGAACCCCCAACGTCTTGCCACGTTTGTGGGCGGGGGAAGAGCTTGGAACCCTCTTTCTGCCGGAAGCGCGTGGGCTGTCACCTCGAAAGCGATGGATTGGCTTCAGCGCCCAGCCGATGGGGCAGCTATTGGTTGACGAGGGGGCATGTGAAGCCATCTTGTCGGGCGGTCCCAGCTTGCTGGCGATCGGAATCGTGTCCGTGCAGGAGGATTTTGGTATCGGGGATGTCGTTTCCATTTGTCGATTGGATGGGGAGGAAATTGCGCGGGGCTTGTCCAACTACAGTTCCGTCGACTTGATGAAAATTCGAGGGCAGCGTTCACCGGAAATCGAAGAGATCCTGGGCCATTGTCCCTACGAGGCGGTGATCCATCGAGACAATATGACCGTGATAGTGGCGGCCGACTTGCGTGGAGGCTGATCGCCCTCGTCGCGAGTGCGTGGGCGGAGAATTCCCAGCTTAGATTATCCCAAGGTCGGGGATTGCCCTGACTTGCAGCAGTTGTTGGAGCTCGGCGAGGTGCTTTGAGTCGACGATCCATCCACGGCAATGGGCGCTGTGGCAGTTGCAGGGGATCGCAAATCGCGCCGGCCAGCTGTAGTCGATCGTCAATTCCTCTCCCAGCCGAATATCGCAAATGGAGTAGAGCAGGATCTTGGGGGCTGCCGCTGCGGGGTGCGTGCTGAGTTCGACCGCTGGCGATGGGAGTGTCGCGTCTTCGGCGATTGTGGGAGAGGTCGGGCCGGGGAAGGAGAATGCTTCGAAAGCGCAGTTGGGGGAGCAGGAGTGGTTGACGAAGCGGAAGGGAGCCGTGGGCTCAAGCTGCGTTCCGTCGCCTAGGTCGAAGGCGTAGCGGCTGACGTAGTCCTGCTCGCTGATAACTCGCCCTTCGATTTGACCAATGCAGGTGCCGTCTACGATTCGCTTGGTCGCGAAGACCCCTTTGCCAACGCTGGTGCGGCCGACGCGCAGGCCACGCTTTTCCAGTCTTTCAACTTTGGCTTGGCGATGTTTGCGTTGGGCCTGGTGTGGAGAGAGGGGGGGGCGTTCCCCGTGGGATCGCGATGGTTTGCCTTCATCGAAGTGCATGCAGGCATCTTCCAGGATAGAAACGAAAAAACACAAGCGTGGGAAAGAGATGGACTCTTACCCTGCGCTTGTGTCAGTATGTCATCGTTATCGTTTGTACTGGAAGAAACAGTTTTCGGCAGTCGTGCAG
Source organism: Aureliella helgolandensis (assembly GCF_007752135.1). Lineage (GTDB taxonomy): Bacteria > Planctomycetota > Planctomycetia > Pirellulales > Pirellulaceae > Aureliella > Aureliella helgolandensis. Next base: position 1,437,838 of record NZ_CP036298.1, read on the forward strand.
TCGGAACTGCAAGCATTCAAAGGCTATTGCAACCGGCAAAGCGATCGATAGCTTGGATGCCTACCAGCGATCGCGGCCACCGCCGCCACCGCCGCCGCCACCACCGCGTCGTCCGCCACCGCCACCGCCGCCGTAACCACCAGATCGCTCTTCGCGTGGCTTGGCTTCGTTGACTTGTAGATTGCGGCCTTCATTATCTTGGCCGTTCAGCCCGTCGATTGCTGCGCTAGCTTCTTGCTCGGTCGACATTTCGACAAAGCCAAAGCCTTTGCTACGCCCGGTTTCGCGATCTTCAATTACTTGAGCGCTAACCACCGTGCCGAACTCCGCGAACAATTGCTCAAGCTGTGCTGAACGCACGTTGTAGCTGAGGTTGCCGCAATACAGTTTCTTACCCATGAACAAAACTCCAGAAACGTCCCGTCATTGCTTTTGGAATTAACAGCACACCGGGACCGAATCGTGCTGCCAATGCTTATTAAAGTGCACGCCAAAGCGGCGTTGCACTCAAATTTTGATAAATATTGGGTTGGATGGCATATTGCCTAAGGCGGAGGCGACCAGCAATCCCGAGCCTGGGAGCAATCCTGAATTGAAGGATCTGCACGCAGAGTGGCTAAGGGTGTGGTTCTCGATCGCAAGCAAGAAACCGGACGTAGGTTCGTATCGATCCATCAAACGTGCCTGGGGGATCATCACACTCGTACACGTTCGAACGATCCGGCGAAAGCAGATTTATATCGGTCTAGCGATATCTACATTGCTGGGATCATATCATCCTGGTCCTCAAAGGTCAAATAGAGTTTTGCGAATTGTTGAATTAATCCAGGTTTTCGCCTTGGGAACGCTGCCGCCGCGATTGCGTAAAGCTCGCGCCCGGCCCCAGGCTGTGTGGGCCCGCGCCGCGGTTGGACCTGGCGGCTGCGACCGGTTGCTTGCGGCTCCAGGGAGAGCTGTGGTTGAGCAAGCGTGGCGGGACTTGCAATTGGGATACAGCCCTGGAGTGGGATTGGTACAATTGCGGATTGTTGTGCAGTCGTCGCATGAGGTTCGTGAACCCAGTTTGGGGCATGAGCTTCGTGGGCATCGATGCACTCCAGTTGTACCCGCGGAGGGCCAGGTGTTTTGCACCGAGCGCTGGTATGCAGGGCATGGACCGGGGTGCGCGTTTTAACCACTGATTGTTTGGGATTAAGTCCGTTGTCTACCATTCGTATCGGAACTCGTGGAAGCAAGCTGGCCGTATGGCAAGCCGAGTGGATTGCTGGCAGGCTAAAGCAGCGCGGATATGACGTTGAAATCGTGCTCATCTCCACCCGCGGGGATGTGTCGACCGAATCGCTACGCGTTGTTGGCGGGCAGGGATTGTTCACCAAGGAAATTCAGCGCGAGTTGCTTTCCGCTAGCGTCGATGTTGCGGTTCACAGTCTTAAAGACCTGCCGACAATTCCGGTGCCAGGGTTGAGCTTGGCGGCCGTACCGGAGCGGGAGACGACGGCCGATTGCCTGATCAGTCGTGGCAATGTTTCGTTTGAGGACTTGCCCGCTGGGGCTAGAGTCGGAACGGGCAGCTCTCGACGCGGAGCCCAGCTCTTGGTCTGGCGTCCAGAGCTGGTCATCGCGGATATTCGAGGGAATGTCGACTCGCGCTTAAGGAAACTTGAGGAGGGGCAGTTCGATGCAATCGTTCTGGCTGCCGCTGGCCTAACGCGACTCAAGCTGACGCAGTGTATCACTGAACAGCTGCCCGAAGAGAGGATTTTGCCAGCCATCGGGCAGGGGGCACTCGGCCTGGAATGTCGCAGCGATGATGCGGAAACGCAAGCAGCTCTGGTGCAACTGAACGATCCGAAAAGCCAGGCGGAAGTTCTCGCCGAGCGCGCGTTCCTAGCATCCTTGCTGGCTGGTTGCCTCGCTCCCGTGGCTGCTATTGGACGCGTGAATCCAGATGGGCAGCTCAGTCTGCGTGGGCGAGTCTTATCGATAGATGGTAAGAGAGTTGTGGAAGGACGCGTGGTTGGCAATCCCAAGAGTGCGGAGATGCTCGGTAAGCAATTGGCGGACGAGTTGATCGGCCAGGGGGCTGCTGAGCTAATCGCCATTGCCAAAGAGAACTCGCCGTGACTCTGGGAAATTCTATGCAGCTTCCATTTTCATTTTCCCAGATTTCATTGCACTAAATATCATTTCCCCAGAATCAATTTCCCCAGAGAGCTAATGCCCTCGAAAAGCCTATCGCAACGGCGGATGGTCGAACGGCCACGGGGTGCGGGAGGTGTGAGGGTTCGCTGGGTGTTCGGGGGCGGTGTTTTTTCCCGCTGGATCACGTTTTAGATAAGTGCACTATCCATGCTCAAAGAGCCAGGTCGCAGTCAGTACGATTGGCAGTTCAACTTTCTTGGTTTTCCAGTGCGGGTTGCGTGGGGATTTTGGGTTGTCGCGGCCATCCTAGGATGGAGTTGGAGCGTGTCGGTAGATGCCAGCTTCCCCAATTCTCCCGGGGGAGCTCCCGCGGTCTTGCTGATGTGGATTGCAGCGCTCCTGCTGTCGATCCTGGTCCATGAAGTTGGGCACACTTTGGCGATGAAGTATTACGGGCTGCAAAGCCGGATTGTCCTCTACCACTTTGGCGGCTTGGCAATTCCCGATTCGTTTGGGAGTTGGAATGGAGCGCGGCAGCGCCGCATAGGGCCGCGTGAGCAAATCGTCATTTCAGCTGCGGGGCCGGGAATTCAATTGGCTTTGGCTGCATTGGTGTGGGCTATCGGGATGGCAACCGGGACATACATGGAGCTCACGGGGCAGTTGAATTGGTTGTTCGGAACGAGTCTACCGATAGGCGAAATTCCGCAAACGGCAATTCGTTACGCGGCGTTCAACGCAATTATCTATCCCAGTACCATCTGGGCAATTCTCAATTTGGCGCCCATCTTGCCGTTGGATGGTGGGCACATCATGCGTTCGATGCTGCAGTTGTGGAACGTCGATCAACCGACGCATGTGGCCTACATGGTATCGATTGGCACCGGTGCACTGCTGGGAATTTATTGCTTGCAGACGGGGCAGCCTGGCGGCATTATGTTCCTGCTGTTTGCCGCCAGTAATTGGCAAGCCATGCAGCAGGGGCACGGCGGATTCTAGGCGTGGGCTCGATGTGAAAATATTCACATTCGTGGGCGTCGAGACGCGCTGACTGACGGCGCGAGACGCTCGCTCGTAAATCGCGAATTGCAGGCGAAATGTACCCAACTTTGGATTCGAAGGAAGCATTGTGGGTAAATTGTCAGAAATATGTGTAAAAAATGTCAAAAACATATTGCAATAGCTGGGTTGTTTCGTACAAATACGCTCCAAGGACGTAGGTAATTGCCAGCATTGTGAATCTCTACGCGGCGGCCACCGCTGATTCTAGGACGTGTTGGTGATTTTCTTGATTTCGGAGGCGGGACTTGACGAGAGCATGTGGCTGTTGTCGTTGTAGTGGTCTCACCTCCACATTTCCGTTTTAGCGGAGGAGAAAACGTGGCTAAAAAGAAGGCTGCTACTAAGAAGAAGGCTGCACCCAAGAAGGCTGCACCTAAGAAAAAGGCTGCTGCTCCTAAGAAGAAGGCTGCACCTAAGAAAAAGGCTGCTCCTAAGAAGGCTGCAACCAAGAAGAAGGCTGCTGCTCCTAAGAAAAAGGCAGCAACTAAGAAAACTGCAACTAAGAAAACTGCGGCTAAGAAGAAGACCGCCAAGAAGAAGTAGTATTGCTTCCTCTCGAAATCAAGAACGCTTTCAGTTGAAGGCACACCGAACCGCTGTTGGTTTTTGTACTGACGGCGGTTTTTTCGTGGGCGTTTGCGAGCGTTTTGCAACACGCCTATTCAACCAGCTCGACCCCCGCTACTAGGCACGAAATTGCACTGAACTCGATATCGATGCGCAGTTTAATGTCGCCCGTCACTCCGCTGACCGTACAGCGGAATTGGAAGGTGTTGTCCTGTTCGGCATCTTGCGCGTCTTCAAGCACGCACTCGATGTAGCCTCCGGCCACATTGTGGATTCGGTCCCGCATGGACTCTAGTTTCTGCTCGACCTCGGTGGTTCGTAGCTCCCAGACCATCGACGCTTGAGGCGAGGGGGTGACGTCGGTAGCGTCCAGCCAGGTGGACATGAAGTCTTGGATGCGCTGTTGGCTACGTTGCAGGGCTTGCTCGGTAGTCAGGAAGTGCGCGAGCTCTGCGGTGTAAAAGTCGAAGGCAGTAAGTTGGCCGTTGTGGGTTGAAAGTGAAAACGGGATATTCGCCCCATGGGTGTTTTCCGCAGCGGCGTTTTCGATGGAGCTGTTTTGCGTGGGGCTGTTTTGCGTCGGGACGATAGTACCCTGCAGGCGTTCGGTTCGAATCCCGTCTCGGTAGGAGTGTATCCAGCTCGCGGTTGCGGGGAGCTGGCCAGGCTCGCCAATCAAGCTCTGGAGTTTCTGCAAGAAGAGTGTGAGGACCTCGGAATCGATGCTGCTGTTGTCCGAGGAGCCGAGCAGCGCTTCAACTCCCTTGGTGTTCGCGTCGAAGAAGGGGGTTAGCAGCCGTTGGGTCTCAAGGGCACCGTCTTCAGGGAAACTAATCTCAAGGTCGGATGTGAAATGCAAGAGTTCCGGGGAGTTGGGGCCCGCCAAGCGGAATTCGCAGGCCAATGGCAAGGGCGGCTCGTTGGGGTATTGGGCGACGCAGTAGACGGTAAGCATCACGGGAGCTCCCCGTTCCAGGCGATCTGAGATGCGCACGGTGGTAGCTTGAACGTCCAGTGTGTCGGGGGCGGCGTTCTCGCCTGCTTGCAAAACGACTCCTCGAAACTGTTCCAACGTCAGCTGCTGTTGGAAGGTAGGTGCCAAGCGGTCGTACGCGGCGGCTGTTTCATGGCGCAGCAAGGCTCGCCAGAACTCGCAGGCAAGCTCTGGTAGGTCCGTGGGAGCGTTCAGGCTGTTCAGGGTAGACATTGCATAGTCGCGCGAGAAGAGCGAGACACCGATCAGCTCATCATTCACAAAATCGAGCTTCCCTTCAATCTCACCCTTAGAGGTTGAAAAGGTGCCAGATGCCTGCGTAAAGTTCTGCAAGTTCTTGACCTCCCACAGGGCGAAGTCAGGGGCCACGGTAAGGCTGCCAAAAGCTTGTCGGCAGTGCTCGACTTGAGTCGCTAGAGTGCTTGTGTCGAGCAATTGGGCGGCATCGGGATTTAGGAGCTGCTGAAGGTTGGGCGCACGCTGCTGCGATTCGGGCTGCTCTGCTGAGGGCTCGGAGTCTTCAGGGGGGCTGACGCTCAGAATTCGTTGGAGTGCTTGGGTGGCCAGGCGGGTCTGAGTCGGTGCCTGGGATGGCCATGTTTCTCGCACATCGATACTGACCAGTTCGCCCCGCCCAATAAGGTCCGCATCGCAAGTGAACGCGAATAGGACGTTGCTGACGCAGCGTTTCCCCGACGCTAGTTGAACGAAGTGTCGGACCGACCAGCCGTAGCTATTGGATGCAGGATCCAGACCGTTGAATAGGCAGTCCTGATGATCGAGGCTTGCGATCTCGGTCCCGAAGTCATCGCGAAGCGTTGAGCACAGCGTGGCCAATTCCGCTTCGGTGATTTCATCTCCGTAGCTTCGCGAGAAAAGCAGGCTTGCGGCAGTCACGTTTCCCTCGAACAACATGCGAAGCAGAAGCTCGGACTTCTCGACGTACGCTTCACTAGAGATTGGTCCGGTAAACCAATCCGCCGGCATGAGTGGTGACTCGACTTCAATGTCGACCAGTTTGTCGTCGAGGATCATCAGTTTGAAATGACAATTTCCCCGTTCGAAGGGGACGTTGCCGGACAACACTCTGGAGCCCAGCTCTCCGTCCCAGCCAATCCATCCGTCCAGCATGGAAACCGCTGGGCTGGAACGCTGGAGAGGCCCCAGGTGGTCCTTGAGGGCAAGCCAGTAACTGTCCAGCGTTTGCCAGTCGATGTTGGCGATTGGCAGAGGGGAGACGATGTTCCGCGATTGAGCTTGGCTGGATGCGTTGAAGACAGCTTGGACGAAGGTTGTTTCAGCCTCGTTGAGGGAGCTGCGCGGAGGTGCCTCTACCTGTCCTTCAGGCACGTCACCAAGTTGCATGCGCAGCACCGTCTTCTCTTGGGAGCTCTGGCGGTCGACGACCTGCTGGCCGTAAAGCAATTCGGCATGGACTGCATTGGTCGTTGGGATGGTGATCAACAGGCGTACGCCCGTGAAACCGAGTTCCACGGGGACGAGCGTACCCTGGGGGGATAGGCGAGCATGCTGGGTGACGCTGCGCACAAACACGCCACCGCGAAAGTAGTTCGCGACCACGATTGCATCTTGCCCCTCGGTACCAGTGAGGATGAGTTGTACGGGTGGTTCTTCCGGTAGCTCTACGGGGCGTACCAACGGCGGAACCGTCGGTGACGCCGTCTGTGCGTAGGTAACCGTCTGGCTGCCACTCAACCCAATCCCAAGCACAATCCCCAGCAAACCGACAAGCCAACTCACGGTTGGTCGAACGCAGTTCCGGGGGACGCGCTGACCGGAAGAATGCTGGCTTGCGGGATGCTTGGCTTGGCATGTCATGGAGAGCAGCTTCATGGGGGAGATCGCGGCTAGTCGCATTCGCAACTAGGGGTGAATTCGAAACTCATCAAAACCGATGGAGGCTTGTTCGGAATGGTCGACCACGCGGATGCGGACCAGTTCGCCTTTCCACTGAGCGACATCGAACGAGATGGAAGCCCACTGGTCTGCTTCGCCACCTCCGGAACTGCAAAGGATTTGACCAGAACCTTCAGAGATCAACTCGAAGCGTGCTTCGGGATCTTTGGGGCCACGAATCCAGCAGCTAACACGCTCACCGTCGAGGAGGAAGGGGCGACTGATGACTTCACCAATCCCGCGCGGGGCATCGGTACTGGTGTCGAGGGAGTACTTGCCACGCTCTGCAGCGTCAGGGCTGGAGGCGGCGTTTTCTTGGATGGCAGCGGAAGCAATGGGACCACGGGCTTCCCAGTCTTGTAGGTCTCCCGATTCGAACCCGAAGTTGAGGGGACGGTCACCTTGGGCGGGAGCTAGCGCATCGCCAACCTTCACTACCTGCCAAGCGGGGTGACTGCCGAACGCGTCGAGCTCGGCTTGTTCTGGCACTAGAAATTGATGGGCGTCTAGATCGGCGGGGCGCTGGAGGAATAGATACGCACCTCGTTTGATTCCCGAGACAATGTCTTCCAAACCGTCCCCGTTCACATCGCCGACCGTGATTTGGGTGCCCACGCCGCTACTATTGTCGACCACATGGGGGACGAAGTGTACGCGCTCCCCCTGCCGTACGGTTTCCAGCCACAGCAACGTGGCGGGTTGCGAGCTGCCTGGATCACCATTGGCGTGGGCCCACCAGCGTTTTCCGGTAATGATATCTACGATGCCATCCCCGTTCATGTCGGCCAGTGCCATTGCGTGCAATTGGCTAACGGCCAGCCCCACGGGACTGGTGGCTGCTTGATCGGTCATAATGTCGACCTTTTCAAATTCGGTTGCTTCGTCGTTCGTCGATTTGAAATACGCCAAGCCAAAGCCGTGTGCGGCAGTGCCCGTCAGAACTTCATTCTTGCCATCTCCGTCGAGATCAACTGCGAACATTTGTGCACCGCCATCCGAAAAAGCGAAGGGGTGGAATGTCCAGTGGTCGCCGGCTGGAGCGGCGTTCCCTGGATTTTGCCACCAACCATCCTTTTCCAGTGCATCTTGGTGTCCATCATTATTCACATCGCCGATTCCAATTCCGTGAGTGAAGCGTTGGTAGCCTCGTTCGGGCGAGATCTCGGTCATTTTCCAGAGAGCGGTCGGAGTCTGCCCCGCGTGGGATCCATACACCATCTTGCCACCCGAGTTGCAAATTAGGTCGTCGATGCCGTCACCATCGATATCTGCAATCAGCGGAGATTCGTTGTCGACCGATTCGAGCATGGTGTGTCGTTGCCACAAAACGCTCGCTTCTTGCAGTTTCTCCTTACCAGGATTTTCAAACCACCAGCTCTCTTTGCCGGGGAATCCAATGACGAGAATATCAAGCTGTTGATCCTCATTGACGTCACCGGAGTACATCAAGAAGTTTTCGGAATAACCAATCGGATCGATTGCCTCTCCCTCGTAGAAGCGGGATTTGGACGTGAAGGTCGGTCCCCAGTAGATCCAGGGGCCAACAGCGACATCTCCGTTGCCGTCGCCGTTGTAGTCACCCAGCGTGCCTCCTTCGCTATAAAACTGGTCGCTGAGCTGAATGCGTTCAAAGGTAACGTCTTGAGCAATGCTCTCTTGGACCAACCCTAGGGAGGACAGGGCCTGAAGGGAGATTGTGGCAGCCAGCAGCAGATGGAGGCGACGCGCGTGGAGCGGGAAGGGATTTAAAAAATGCATTGGGCAGGACCTAAAGCGGAGGAGTGATGGAAGGTGGGGATTGGGGCTAAAAAATCGGTCTGGGACAACTGTTCCCTAACGCGGTACAATTGCGGTGCTTGGGAACGGATGCAACCAGATTCTATACACAAGGCAGCTAGCGATGAGTCGATTGACTACTTTTTTGATAGGAATGGTCGCTGGAGCGGCGGTGTTGTTCGTATCTGAGAATTATTACATAGTGCGCGGCTCCGAGGGGATGCATCTCGTCCCAAAAATTGCGGCCAAAATTGAGTTTCCCTACCGCGACATTCGTGCCTACACCGTCGAGGATTGGCAGAAAAATGTGTCGCTCGGCGCCGCGATCGTACGTGCTCAGAAGCCCGAATTGATGGTAGATTCTCTATCGAGCATTCGAGGCAATTTTGACAGCTTGATTCAATCCATCGGTGGGGGCTAAGCCATGACAACGATTTTCACAAAGATTATTAATCGCGAGATTCCTGCCAAGATTGTCTATGAAGACGATTTATGCCTAGCGTTTCACGATGTGTCACCTCAGGCTCCCGTGCATGTCCTGCTCATTCCCAAGAAGCCGGTTGAATCGATTGAGGCATTGGAACCAGAAGATGAGAGTCTGCTAGGACACCTCTGGATGGTGATTCAGCGGGTCGCTCGGGAATTGGAGTTGGCCGAAGGAGGGTATCGAGTGGTTGTCAATTGTGGCAAGGATGGTGGGCAATCGGTCGATCACCTCCATTTTCACTTGCTAGGCGGTCGCCCACTGGCTTGGCCTCCAGGCTGAGAGCGCTGGACTGGGGTAGCATGCGGCAGCACGCCGGGAGGGCACGGACGCGGCGACTAAATCCTTCGACCGCCGAGTTCGCAGCTTGTTGATCAAAGAGCATCTTCCGTCCTGATGTGAAGCTGGCACTCTTTATACACTCTCGCTGCGACCACTCAACCATGCTCACCGGGCTGTTGAAATAGCAACCCGTTGCGGGAGCAGGGAAAGGTGATTGCCGCTGCAGGTCAATTAGAGGAATTACCTATTCAGCAACATTGAAATCGCGACTAAATCAACAAGCCGTCACGTAGCGGGACGCTATTTCAACAAGTCCGCACGTAGCGGGTTGCTGGTCGAAGCAATCCGGAAACCCAACAATCCGGAAAGTGGCAGGGCCTCTTCGGTAGGCTGCCGGGAATGGCCCAGGCGAGCCTCTAGCCACCGAATCGTGCGGTGACGCCGAACTTTTTGGGGGTGGGGCGACCCTTTGAGCAGGTGCGCTTCACGCGCGGCGTGTAGGGAATCGCTGGTTATTGGCGAGTCTGCGTGGTTTTGTTGGAGGCGGTACGAACGCGATTGGCGCCGCCCGGTTCCCCAGTTGTGGTGGAGGAGTCGAGGCGGGGTTGGACGTAGGCGGTCTTGGCTTCATAGAGACTGAGTCGTTGTTGGACTTCGCTGCGTTCTGCATCCGAACTAACGGCTAGAGCCCGACGTTGGAATTGGATCGCTTCAGTGAATTTCCCATTGGCTGCGTTGGCAGCGGCTAGTGTTTCGAGCACGCGTGGCGAATTCGCATCTCCCAGTTCCAGCGCTTTCTTGGCGGCACTCAATGCTAGATCCCCGTTGCGAAATTTTCGGTCGGGGCATGTGGCCATGAGCCAAGACGCATTTTGGTACGCTCTCGCATATTTGTTGTTGATGGCCACAGCGGATCGGTAGGCTTGGGCTGCTTCCTCCCACTTCCCCAAGAACTGGTAGGCATCGGCTAAATCGCTTTGGTAAACCGCGCTATCGGTTCCGAGTTCGGCGGCGCGCTGATAGTCGGCAATGGCGACGTCGTAGTCCTCCAACATGAATTGGCTGTGCGCCCGACTGTTGTAGTACTGCGGATCGGTCGCATCGCGTTCAATGGCCAAGCTGTAGTCTTTCGATGCTTGTTCGAACCGTCCGAGTTCAAAGTAGAGTTCACCGCGATTGAAGTACGCATTGGCATAATCGGGTTTAAGCTCCAGGGCGCGCGTCACCGAGTTGATGGCTCGCGCGTAGTCCCCTTTCATTGCCAGACTGATCGCAAAGTTGTGATGGATGCGCCAATTCGTGGGGCCGTACTGGATGGCCGTTTCAAAATCATCGGCCGCTTGATGGTCGAGCTTATCGGCCTCTTCCAGGGCACCGCGTTGGACCATGGCTGCTGCTGCTTCGTTGCGCATTTCGCCACGACGGTTGAGTGCCCAGGCAAGCAGGCTGCCCGCATAATCTCGGTCGGCAGTCGAGCTCTTCTGGCTAGATACCACATTGGCGCAGGCACGCGCGATGGCGGTCACGTCCGCTTCACTGCGGACCGCTTGAGTGCGTTGGTAGAGCGCTCTTAGGTTGGGCGAAATGGCCGTGGCAGCTGAGTTGCCGGAGGCGGCTGAATGGTTTGAGGCCGAGATGCTCGAAGTCGCGGGAGCGGTGGCTTGGAGGCGAATCTCAGCACGTTGAGCGATCGCGGGGGATTCGAGGGCAGAGACGGCAAGCAGGACAAATGCAGAGCTACGCAAAACCACGGGCGACTTCCTTAACAGCAGGTCAATCCATTCCAGGGGAACGCATCGATGGGTGTCTGTCCCCAGCATGGAATGCGAATTGGGGAATGAGACGATGCTTCCTAAGCTGTGTATAGCGATTTCAACCCGCCCAAGAAAAGCCCGAATTAAGGATGTTCCGGGGCTAGTCGTGGCATCCAGCCACAAAAAAGAGCTTTCGGGGACAAAATCGTGAGCGTCGGATCATAAGTTCGACTTTAAAGGGAAACATCGGATTGACGACAACCCGCTTCAGATCTAAAATCGGCCTCAACACGGTGGGCGTAGCTCAGTTGGTAGAGCACTGGATTGTGGTTCCAGTGGTCACGGGTTCGAGCCCCGTCGTCCACCCTCCTGTTTCACTAAGCGAATCGTTGGTTCAACGACTTCTGGCCCCCGTTTAGTGCCGATTTTTGGGGCTGATAGAATGCCCCTCAGCGATGCCCGAGGGGGTGGCTGTTCTAGGCCCAGGCTGTTGTGGAGAGTTTCTCCCTCCTCTCCCTGTTTTCTGCCTCCTGTTGGCGATTGCTCCTCCCCTCCCCCAGCGTCGCGATTCGCAATTTAGGCGAAATCCCGTATTGTCTTAGGGCGTTTTTCATTGGCGCCCTATAAAATACCGGACCCAGATGATTTCCCGGATCTCGTCTTTGAGCTGTTTTGCTGCCAACCAGGCCGCGCTGAGCACCGAGCTTGGACGCCACGGTAAATGCTTGCCCCGGAAACTCCGACTGAAAGGCTCCTATAGTGATTCCATGGATCAACGCGTTTGCCTTGGCATTGAGCTTGTTCCTCATCCATGCGGTGGCCTTCGCCGCCGATTCCAAGCTCCCCAAAGTTTGGATCTACACCGATATGAGCGACCCCACACTGCCCGGGACCAATCATCGAGGCACGATCAATGATCCCGACGATGTCTCGGCCATGGCAGGCTATCTGTTGATGGCAAATCGCTTTGAGACGCTTGGCATCGTGGTGGCTAGCACGCATCGGCAGGAGCATGCCGCTTCGCCGGACCAAGCGGACTGGGCCAATCGCCTCTTCGGTACGGCCTATCGCACCGACTTAAAAAATCTTCAGCAGTTGGGAGGCTTTCCCGAGGAGATCCGTTTTACCCAATCGTGCATCAAATCGACGGGCGAGCTGTTTGCTGAAGATGAAAAATATGAATCGCTCGAAGGCTACCGCAGCGTCAAGGCACTCTTGGACGCGGCCCAACATCTCGCCGATGGCGAAGTTCTCAATGTATTGTGTTGGGGCTCGGTAACTGAGCCAGCAATCCTAGTGGCCCACTGCCTAACCCACGATAAAAGGGAGTTGCTAGGAAAACTGCGCTTCATTGCTCACTGGACGAGTTCTTCGTTCCATCAAGGAACCGCCGAACACCCCGAAGACGTCTCCAATTGCCGCGAAGATGCAGCCGCCTGCCGGTATATGAAGTCGATAGCCGCTTCCGGAAGAATCTCTTACTTCGAATGTGGAGCCATTGGCCAGCATGGCATTGTGAGTGGTAGTCCGAAAGGGAAGCAGTATTACGATCAGTTCCGCACTAGTCAGCTCGGCACGCAGTTCGTTGAAGGGAAGTTCGTTAGGGACTGCGTCGATCATTCGGATTCCGCGACGTACTGGACGTTGTTGGGAGAGTACGGTGTGAGCTTGACGGATATCGCCGCTGATGGATCGAACACAGCGAGCGTTGAAAAACGCAACGAGGGGAAACTTGCTGCTGCCTCACAACGCCTCCATGACGAACTGCTGCGTCGCTCGGTGATTGCGGGTGGGGGAGAGTCTACCGTGTTGAGCTCTCCGCGGATGTCTGCGGATCGTTGGGAAATGCTCGATACGCTAGGAACGCCAACCGCGCGACATGAGGCGGCGATGGTTGGTTTTGAAGGTAAGTGCTATTTGTTGGGAGGACGCAGGATCAATCCCGTGAATGTCTTCGATCCTTGGACGGGTACGTGGACGGCGAAATCTGTGACGCCGCTCGAGTTGCATCACTTTCAGGGAGTGGTTGTGGGGGACCGGATCTATCTCATGGGGGCGATGACAGGTGGCTATCCCACGGAAACTCCGCTCGAAAAAATAGTGGTGTATTCCCCCAACAAGGATCAGTTTGAGTTCGTGCATTCCATTCCGGAAGCACGGCGGCGTGGCGGAGCAGGGGCCGTCTATCACGATGGTAAAATCTATCTTGTGGGAGGCATTACCCATGGTCACATGGACGGATATCAGAGTTGGTTCGACGCCTATGATCCACAAACCGGCGACTGGGAGATTCTGCCTGATGCGCCCCACGCACGCGACCATTTTCAGGCGGTGGTAATTGAAAATCGACTCTACGCAGCGGGAGGTCGGCAGACATCCAAGGTTACGCAGGAAGTTTTTAGTAGGACGGTGGCGGCTGTCGACGTTTTCGATTTTGAAACTGGCCAATGGCTACCTTCCACAGACACGCCCGTACTACCGACGCCGCGGGCAGGCAATAGTTGTGCTGTCCTCGACGGCAAACTTGTGGTCGCAGGCGGGGAGAGTGGTGGAAGATCATCGGCTCATGCCGAAGTGGAAGTCTATTCCCCTGAGTCGGCCGCTTGGTCCACGCTGCCCAGCTTGCAGCGTGGACGGCATGGGACTGGAGTGGTGCGTATCGGCGACTATTTCTACACCGCATCGGGCAGTGGTGGCCGGGGTGGGAGCCCGGAATTGAACTCGACCGAACGCCTGCAGTTGCGCCCCTAATCCGGTGGTTCTCTCTTCCTTTTGCTGTCGCCCTTCTGTCCTCCCCAATTCGCGTGCTGCTGCACCTGGTTAGGAGGAACGCGGCTTGCGCGATAGTCGATGGGGTTGTTCGGCGCGCGTCAAAAACCCCCAGTCTAAGGCCACATCTTGCTCGTATTGTTTGGAGAGCGTGTTGGCGGTCAGCGCTTTGGCCATTTCAAAACCCAAGTAAAACGCATGCGCGGGATCGATGGTTGCACCGACCGCGCTATCCAATAACTGCTGTGCCACTTCGAATGGATCGGTCGCATGGACGTGGACGCCTGCGGATACGGCATGGATTTCGCTTTGCCGCGTGAAAATGCGAATGTTGCGGTCACGAATGGTCCGCGCTAAGGAATCTAATATCTCGTTATCGAACTCGGTTACACGCGTATCGCGTAAAGTCACCAGTTGCGGCTCCAAATGTTTGGGCGGTATGCGATGTTCGACCGCATAATGCATCATGCGTCGCGCTAAATCGCATTCCCGAACGCTTGAGCGAGCCCAGTTGATGACTTGGGTGGTTAGCACGGACTGAATATTCAACTCTTGGCAGATGCCCAGTAGCAAGACATTGATGGGGGCGGAGTCTGCGTCTGTCAGTTCGGTGACATTGCCAATTCCCATCATCATCGGTAGTTGTGGATAGCTCCGACGGCAAGCGGTATAGCGTTCTAGACTCGACGCAAACCCGCAGCCCAACGGTTCAAGGATTGGATCGAGTCGTACTGAAATGTCACGCTCTGTCAAAAAAAATATCGTTTCTTCGAAACTTTTTTTATCGTCAGGTGTATCGGGAATCACGACGACTTCGGCTCCCCAGTCAACGGCTTGTGCGCGATTGGAACTGTTGACCGACAGTACGAGTTGCGCGCCTGCCGCGCAGGCTTGCGCGACTTCCCAGGAGTCGAAGGAGTCGATCGAAACACGTATGTCCAGATCGCGCAATTGCTTGATTGCGTCGGACACCTTGGTCCATCGATGACCGGGCGTGCATCCCACGTCGATAACGTCTGCTCCCTGCTGTTTCAGGAACAATGCCTGTTCGAGGAGAGCTTGCGAACTCAGTTTTGGCGCGTGGTTGATCTCGGCAATGATCTCAATGGAGTACTTTCCATAGTCGGTGGCAATTGGTCGTTTATTCCCAAAAAATAACGGTAAATCACGAATGTCGCGTGGTCCACAGACGACTGGGGTTTCAATCGAGTGAGCGATGTCCTCGAGATTGTGGGATAGACAGCCTGGCAACATCACCTGTGTTGCATGGGGAGGAACAACTAGATGCCTCAGTATCCATTTGGGTGTCATCAACGCGGCGACAGTGATCGGGAGCACACCGATGGTGTACTGGAATTTGAGTTCTTCAGCTACTCTCGCAACCGTCGTGCGCACCGCCTGTTCGGCCAATCGACCAGTTACAAAATAAAAGTGTTCGTTGGTGAAGCTCATGATTTTATTTTGTCGAAGAGAGTAGAAATGAAGTGATGGATTGAACGTTGCAAACCGCCTCAAGATAACTTGTATCGGACAACCGCAAAAAGTTTTTCGTTAAAACGACTTGACCTGTGTACAACGTTCACTACAAAGAGACTTAACGAGGAGCTCAAAAAGAACAGCCGTCGTCCTTGATTGTTCTTGTGGCCGGGGCTCCTCGTTTTTTTCTGCGCTGTTGGTAACGCGATTGCTCACTCTGCTCCTGCACTCTGTAGCATTCATTTCTAATCATGAATGAACCGATCCAAATTCTGCATGAAGAATCGCATTTCATGCTCATCAACAAGCCGGCAGGTTTGTTTAGCCAAGCGGCCCCTGGTGTACCTAGTCTTGAAACATGTCTAACGTCACAGATCAAGCAACGCGACGAACATCATGGGCAGCCCTTTATTGGTTTACCACATCGACTGGATCGAGCAACATCGGGCATCATGTTAATTGCTCGTAATCAACGCTCGCTGGCTCGCTTTGGCCAACAATTTCAGAGCCGAAAGGTGGGCAAGTACTACTTAGCGGTCGTGCAGGGCATGTTGCCGGTTGGGGTGTACGAGTGGGAGGACTATCTCCGCAAGATTCCCAACGAGCCGCAAGCAGAGGTTGCTCTTGCGACGGCCAGTGGCGCACGCCAAGCCAAGTTGACGGCTCAGGTGATCGCGACAACTGCCACGCAAAGCTTACTGTTGATCCATTTGTCGACCGGACGCATGCATCAGATTCGTGTACAAGCTGCCTCGCGTGGTTTTCCCGTGCTAGGCGATGCGCTTTACAGCAATTCAGCGACTGGCGAAGTGCTGGCAACCGACACGAGTGGCCGTGTAACGCAACTCTCGCAAAGCACTCCGGCGGAGGAACCGAGTTCAACGGTAACGTACCCGTCAGCGGTACCCATTGGTCTGCATGCGTTGAGAATTGAATTCCGGCATCCTAAAACAGCTTTGCAGTGCTGCGCGACGGCCGAGCTACCCGAGAGGTGGCAAGCCTGGGCGGCTAATTTTGCCGAACCTCTGAGGGAGGTTTGCCAGCGAAGTCGGCGCGATGAGAGACAGGCTTGGAAGTTTCCCCTCGAGCTCTAAAGCGGTCGTCAGGCTTGCCTCGCTTCCCCGCTCGTCGACGAAATACGACTTCAGGCCGTATGCAAGAAATCCTACATCCGAAGTGCGCTGTCGCGGCGATGACTCGCGTGCTGCAGGACCACTGGCGCTCTAAGAACGGTGGAAGTCCACCAGGGCTGGATGCACTCGAAAATCCTGCTGTCGCGGCAACCACGCCTGCCTTGCACAGCAAGTTGTCGATGCAACGACTGCCCGGTCGCGCGCGAGTGCCGGTTTCATGTGCGCGGCGTCGAGCGACCGCTTACCGATTGGGCCAGTTCAGAGCGCTGTGTTGCGTGTTGGGCAGCCCCCACCTACGCACGTGCTCTCAGCTGGCCTGGATCGCATACCTAACGCGTCGAGGGCAAACGCTCTAGTTGGTTCCCGGAACCGACGGCAGGGGGGCTAGCTGAGGCTCCAGGACTCCACGAGCCTTTTTCCAGACGATCAATGCTTCGAAGAAGACCCACACCTGAAGCACGAGAATGCTGACGCCAAAGGCCACGAGTTGATACTTGCCCTGAGGAATCCAGTTGTACCACAGGTCGTAGGTCATCGCCCAACCGGGGACGAGCATCATCAAGAGGGTGGGGATTGCAAGGAAAGCGATCGTCTTGCTGCGGCGCCAAAGATAGAACGTGGCGACGAGAAGTGCCAAGCCGGCCAGGAGTTGATTGGTGGCACCGAATAGGGGCCAGAGCATGAGCCCCCCTTTGCCTGGAGCGTCCCCTGCAAAAATGGCGATGGCACCTCCCACGGTTACCGCGAGCGTGGTTGCTACGTATTTATTTTGCGCTGCGGGGAGGCGCAGCGTGCCCCCCAGTTCTTGTAGGACATAACGCTGCAAACGCGTTGCCGTATCGAGGGTCGTTGCCGCAAAGCTAGCGACGAGTACAGCGACAATTCCGATGCCAAGCCGCACGGGAATTCCGATGGCAGTCAGGAAGTTGGCTCCGCCTTCGATAAATGCGGCGAGTTTTTTCGCCAGCGTCTGCTTGCTCCAGCCACCATCGTCGCCTGTTCGGTAGTAGGTTCTCCAGGCATCGCGAGCGACGAGTTTCTCTCCGCTGGCAGACGTTTGATAGCTGTATTCGCTGGAGTTGGTTTGTTTCTGCAAGGCGCCCATCCCCACACCAGCGGTGCAAGCTAGGATGACGACTACGGCCAGAGCCGATTCGAGCAGCATGGCCCCATAGCCAACCGCTTGGGCATCGCGCTCACACTCCACTTGTTTGCTGCTCGTCCCCGAGCTCACCAAGCAGTGAAAACCACTGCAAGCCCCACAGGCAATGGTGATGAACAGGAAGGGGAAGATGGGAGGGGCATCGGCTGGAATGGTCGTGGACACCGCCTCGGTGGAAGCCATCAGATCGGCTGACCCCGTTAGGCTGGCTACGATCAACCCCAGGACGAGCAGACTCAGCGCAACAAACAATTGTTGGCTGTTCACCAAGTCGCGTGGCTGAAGGAGGAGCCACACCGGGAGAACGGAGGCTGCAAAGCAGTAGATCAGGAGCAGGACGGTCCAGACCACGATCGGGTTGAGGTAGGAGCCGGGGCCCGAGTCGGGTAACCACAGAGCTAAGTCCAAGGGAAGGTAGTAGACGCCTACGTAGACCGCTGCATAGAGTATGATCAGCGAAAGAATCGATGGGATCGTGATCGACTTTCCTCTGCGATGTACCCAGAATCCAATGCCAATTGCAATGGGCATGGCCATCCACACCGAGAGGACGCTTTCCGGATAAAGGGCAAAAATATTGGCGATGACCAAGCCGAAAATTGCCAACACGATCCACAGTGCGAGAGCCAAGATCGACAGAAAGAGGATGCGTGCACGCGGTGAAATCATCCGCCCGGCAACCTCGCCCAGCGTCTGACCTCGATTGCGGATGGAGATGACCAGTGCAGCCATGTCGTGCACACCGCCAATGAGGATAGCGCCGAAGACGACCCACAGCAAGGCGGGAAGCCAGCCCCAGAACACGGCGATGGCGGGACCTACAATGGGCCCCGTTCCAGCGATACTGGTAAAATGGTGTCCAAACACAATACTGCGTTTGGTGGGCACGAAATCCTGATCGTCGCGTAGAGCTTTGCTTGGAACCGCACTGTCGGCAGACAGTTCAAACAATTTGTTGCTGAGCCATTTTCCATAGGTGAAGTAGGCGATTAAGAGAAGAGCTAGAGCTCCTAAACAGACAAAAAGAGTACTCATCGAACGGTCGCCAGAATGGTAGGGAAGTGTGGGGTGTGGATCGAACCCCATGAGGCTTGTTGGTATAGTAACCGGCCGCGTAACGGCTGGTTGATTTAAGAGCGCGTTGAGTTTTACCGTGTGGTTGCACGCTCAATTGCCCGCTAGCTGCATCCACCCTTCCTGGCTCACGGGACGGGGGCTAGCCGGTAAGCAAAGCTGGACTCGTGGCTGCAGCAATTTTATTCGACGTGCGATTCAAGCATTGAGATTGAAAATACAACGAAATCAACATGCTGTTGAGCGATGAGGCTGTTGAAAATGGTAGGCCGCACGTGCTACAGGACTCAAGAGCAGCAGTAGGGACTAAAATAACCTCCCGGTGTGCTCCACACAACTTGCAGTGCGATGCCCCGTTAATAAGTCTCGGTGATGGCACCCAATAGGGGCCTAAAAGTTTGCTTCAGGGGATAAATGTGAAGTTGGAACTGCATTGGAAGATCTTAATTGGAATGGTTCTTGGAGCCGTATTGGGGATTGCGGTCAATTGGCAGTGGAGCACGCGCGTCACCGAGCTCCAGAGTGGGCTCCCCGCTGGTGTGCAGCAGGCTACCATCCGTGATTCAAGCGATACGATCCAAGTGTCGTGGATCGACGAGTTGGGGGAGGAGCATGAGCGGATCGTGGATCCGACGGGGAACACACCTGGAGGTGTGATGACGGTAGACGATCTTGCGAAAACGTCGCCCTTGGCAGCCGAGTTGTATGAGCGAGCACCCAGTAGGGCGAAGCAAATTGGCAAATGGTGCAAGCGGATTGGTGGGCTGTTTCTGCGGATGTTGCAAATGGTTTCCGTGCCACTGATCATCGCTTCGCTGTCGACCGGCATTCTGGGAATGAGTGGTGCGAGTCGCTTCAAAAAGATGTTTTCCGCAACCCTCGCCTACTACGTAGCCACCAGCGGCTTGGCCATTCTGACCGGTTTGGCGGTTACCAACATCATCAACCCGGGCTTGAATACGTCGCTCAAACTGGATGTGGCCCAAGCACAAGTCCATCCCGCGACGTTGACCGAGACGCTGATGCAGCAGGTCGAAACCATGATCCCGACCAATCCCTTTGCGGCGATCGCGAATTCTGCGTTCCTATCGGTCATCTCCTTCACGCTGCTGTTCAGCATTTTCACCTTGAAGGTCGGTGGAGAGGCGTTGGTTCGGATGCGGCAGTTGGCGGACGATAGCTTTCAGGTCATGATGTTGCTGACCGCTGCCATCATCGGGCTGGCCCCCTACGGCGTGTTCCTTTTAATGATTTATGTCACGGCCACCCAGGGGATTGCCGTCTTTTCGGCGTTGGCTTGGTACATGTTGGCTGTCGCCAGCGGGTTGTTGTTTCATGCTCTGGTGACGCTCCCCATCATCGTATGGGTGCTGGCACGCAGGAGTCCCTGGGCATTGATGAAGGCGATGTCGCCAGCCCTACTCACTGCCTTCAGCAGTGCGAGTAGCAACGCCACGCTGCCGCTAACGATCAACAATATTGAGAAGCGAGCGGGGGTGTCCAATCGCACTAGCTCCTTCGTGCTCCCGCTCGGCTCGACCATCAATATGGACGGTACGGCGCTCTACGAAGCTGTGGCGGTGTTATTCATTGGGCAATTGGCATTTGGTGCCAACATGGATCTGACGCAGCAGATTGCCATCGCCCTGACTGCGTTGTTGGCGAGTATCGGCGCAGCCGGGATCCCGCATGCTGGCTTAGTGATGATGGCGATCGTCTTACAAGCGGCCAATCTGCCAATTGAATATCAGGGAATTATCCTAGCGGTAGACCGTGTTTTGGACATGTTTCGCACGAGTGTCAACGTTTGGAGTGACTGCTGTGGCACGACGGTGATCGACCGATTGGTGCCTCCTGCCACGGCAAGTCTGGATGGAGGCCCATGAGGGGGTGTAATGGCCGCATATTTGACATAACTAAACTAGACTACGCAGATCGGATAAAAACCGTAAATTGTGTACAAACTAAGCTCACATGAGCGGAACGCATCCTAGCGGCGTGCTATTCCTTACCGGCACTTTTATCCAGATACGCTAAATGTCCTCCAAAAGGTTGGAGGTAGGCTGGAAGGTGCCGTTAGGCTGTTCGAGGTTGGCCCGAACTTCGATGCTGCTGATTTCTCAAAGATCCGAAAGCGGAGTTAGGTTACCGAGACATGTTATTAGCAGGCATCATTCTATTGTTTGTTGTGGGCTATCTGGTGATTGCCCTGGAGCACCCGCTGCACATTGATAAAGCGGCTACCGCGCTGTTTATCGGGGCCAGTTGCTGGGCGCTGTACATCATCGGCATCGATTCGTTTCTGCCAATGGAGCGAATCCCCGAAGCTTTTCAAGCCGAGGTGGCCGCCGCCGGCGGACATGTTTCGGCCCATGAGTTGGCCATCCATTATGCGATCGAAGGGCAGTTCCTGCCGCTGATTGGTGAAATCGCCTATATCCTGTTCTTCCTCATGGGGGCCATGACCATTGTCGAATTGGTCGATGCCTACGAGGGATTCAAAGTCATCACCGACCGTATCAAGACGCTCAATAAAGTACGACTGCTGTGGACGGTTTGTTTCTTAACCTTCTTTCTGTCGGCAGTGCTCGATAATTTAACGACGACCATTGTGATGGTGTCGCTAATGAAAAAATTGGTACGGGAACGCGAGACGCGGCTGTTCTTCTGCGGCATGATTGTCGTGTCCGCCAATGCGGGCGGAGCCTGGACAGTGATCGGTGACGTGACGACAACCATGTTGTGGATTGGCGACAAAATCTCCACCTTCACGGTCATGAGTGCCTTGATCATCCCAAGTTTGATTTGCATGATCGTGCCGTTGATCATCGCCTCCTTGATGTTAAAAGGGGACGTCGAACGGCCGGAACGTAGCGGAGATCACGAAGATAAGACACTCAAGCCCTGGCACTCGACCCTGTTCCTCTCGCTCGGGTTTGCTGGTTTGATCTTTGTTCCGATCTTCAAATCTGTAACGCACTTGCCGCCGTTCATGGGAATGATGTTTAGCTTGAGTGTTATTTGGATTGTGTCCGAGTTCGTCAAGCACGATCTTGATGAGGCGACCCGCTCGAGCACCAATGTCGTGGGGGTTCTCAAGAAAATCGATACCGCCAGCATCCTGTTCTTCCTGGGGATTCTTTTGGCTGTAGGAACACTGCAGTCGACAGGTGTCCTGCGGTCCTTGGCTGGGTGGCTCACCGATGTCGTGCCTAACATGCAAGTGGTCGCTTTGGTGATCGGCTTACTGTCAGCGATCGTCGACAACGTGCCGCTGGTTGCCGCTGGAATCGGCATGTACGACTTCCCCAAGGACGATACCTTTTGGTTGTTCCTTGCCTACTGTGCTGGAACTGGGGGGAGCTGTTTGATCATTGGCTCCGCTGCAGGGGTGGCTGCTATGGGCCTCGAGAAAATTGACTTTATCTGGTACATCAAGCGCGTTTCGCTATGGGCTCTCGTTGGCTACTTAAGCGGTGCCGGTGCCTATGTTGTCCAAGAGAAGCTAATGCCACGGGCATCTGCTGCAGCAGTTGAAGATCATGCCGAGCTGCCAGCTTCCGAGTCCCATGTGGAACTTGCGGCCGAAGTGCATACCCACCCTGGTGTATAACAATTTTCGGAACCGCTGAGCTCAAAAAAAACGCCAGTGTCGGGCTGTCCCGACACTGGCGTTTTGCATTGCATTGGATCGCCTCGTGCGCCCGCCAGTTTTGACGAAGCACCCGGGGGGGCCGCTGAGCGGCTAGCGATTGTTTTTCTGCTTGCCCTTGTTAGGCCAGAAATTCAACCAGGAGCTGGAGCCGCTGGCTGAGGCACCGGCTGCTTCCGCATCATCGCCATCTTCGGCGTTTTCAGCACCGCTGCCATTGATCGCATTGGCCAAATTTTGCATCGCCACCGTGATCGGCGCCTTGGGCGCCTGCTCCAGCAGCGGGATACCGTTATTGCGCACTTCGATCATCGTGCGATAGTCGTTCGGGATCTGTCCGAAGATTTCTCGTCCGATCGTTTCTTTCGCCTTCTTGAGCTTAATCTGGCCGCTCTCCAGTCCAACGCGATTGACGATGATCTTGAGCTTTTCACGCAGCCCTTCAATTTCGTCAAAGGACATTTGCAACCGCACGAGATTGCGCAAGCACGGAAGGTCGAGCTGGACCACCATTAAGACATCGTTCGCGAACTCAAAGGCCGCCAAGTCGATCTCGGTGAATCCCTTGGAAACGTCAATCACAATGTGTGAGAAGGTCGCTTTGAGCAACCCAAATACTCGCCGGAGTGATTCCGGGGTGATGTAGGCAACGTCTTGCAGTTGCACCGGACGGGGGAGCAGGTAGAGGCCGGAACTGTGTTTGGTCAATGACCGTTTGAGCAATTGGAAGTCGAGCCGCGAGACGTTCTGTGTCACGTCGAGGAGGCTGTAGTCTGGGATGGTGTCGAGGAATACATCGGCATCACCGATCGCCAGATCGAGATCCACCAAGGCAACCGAATTCTCGGGATTGGACGCGAGTACGCAGCCGAGGTTTACCGCGACGCTGGTGCAGCCGACGCCACCGGAAGCTCCAGCGACCGCAATGATTTTTGCGTTGCGGTTTCCGCCGCTCTTCCCCTTGTTCTTGGAATCGGAAATGCGCGTCAACGCAGCCATGAGATCATCAAGGCTCAACGGCAGTGTTAAAAATTCCTTGGCGCCAGCCCGCATGGCTCGCAAAATCAACTGCCCATCCCCACTGGAACTCACCGCTAGGATGGCGCAGTCGGGAGCCGTGGCATGCATCTTCTCAAGCAGCGCCAAAGCGGAATCTGGATTTCCATCGAGACTGACGACTCCAACATCGGGAGTAGATTGAGTGACGACGTCCGGAAAGAACTCATAGCGCGAGCACTCTGCCTCGAGCCAGACGATATCCATCCCGAGGAGCATTTTCTTGAGGGTTTCGCGCGAGTCATCTTGCGGATCGACCAAAGCGAGGCGGAGTACATTACTCATTGAACATTGGCCTTCAAACGACTTACGATAAGAACAGCTGGCTACTACGGAAACGGTGGTTCAAGTGCTTATCGCACCACACCACCAGTTGGGTAGCTCTCTAAGTATTGTTGGTTTTGCGATTGGCCTCCCGCTTGCGGGGCTTGGGCTGGCGGAAGATTCGTGGTCACCGGTTGACGTGCGAGTTTGGGAGTACTGGTACTGTTGTTCATTGCAGCCGCGTTGGGAGTCACCGTGGGCAGCGGAGCGGAAGGGGTGTTGTAGCCTCCGTCGGTCGGAGCGTTCATGTATTGCGGAGGTGTTGCCTCTTGGTAATAGCCCGGTTGGGGATCGATATAGTTCTGGTTCGGGACAAAATTGCCTGCCTCAGGTGGACACTGCGCGTTTCCGCCTACAGGGGTTTCGACATAGCCCTTCCAATACAGTTCCTTGTCCGTTGGAGGCTGCGAGAACATACCTGGAGCCATGCTTGGAACTTCATGGGGATCCATCGGACCAGCAAAGTTCGGAGTCACTGTGATCAACAACTCGATCTCATTCTGTTCCTCACGCGTGGTGCGGAAAAGAGCGCCGACGTAGGGGATGTCTGATAGAACCGGCAGACCGAGGTTCACCGTTTCGCTCTTGACCTGCAACAGTCCCGCCAGAGCGAGCGTTTGGCCCGCACCCATTTCGACGCCTGTCTCGAGGAAGCGGCTGCGGAGACCAGGCACGCTCGTACCGTTGATGACTACGCTTCGACTTGGATCGATTTCGCTGACATAGGGACGGACTTCCAACCAAATGCGACCGTTGCCGCGTACCTTGGCAACGTAATCCAATCGCGTTCCGAACTCGCGGAATTGAACGGCGACCTGTCCTAAACCAGCGGGGATCAGGATCGGGATTTCTCCCCCTGCATTGAAGCTAGCCGGGCGACCATCGACAGCGGTCAAGGTCGGACTGGCCAACACCTTCACCAGATTGTTTTTACGCAGTGCACGGACGGCGGTGAAGAAGGTGCTACTGTTCTCAATCACACCCAGTTGAAAGGTTTCAATACCTGTTGTGGAGATCGCGCCGCTCGCGTTACTCACAATTCCGCCGACCGATTGCTTGATGAAGTCGTCGCCGTTGGCAAATGCCCAGTCGATGCCGAGTTCGCGAAGCTTCGTCCGCGAAATCTCCATGATTTGAGTTTCCAACTGGATCGTGTAAACGCCGGTTACGTTCACCTTGTTGATCACCGTTGGGAAATAGAGTTCAGCGATCTCCATGACCTCTTCGACGTGGTCGTCGCTGGTGACAAATCCGCTGACGATACAGCCCTGTTGGACTGGCACAACTTGGAGATTTGCGTCGGGGAACAAGCCACGCAGAATTGCCTCCAATTCGCGGACATCCCCTAGCACCATGACTTCGATGGAGTGGACCGATTCGTCAGCTCCGAGTAGATCCACCTGGGTGATACCAGTGGTCAGGGCGGAGAGTTGAAGGCGATTGCCACCCTCCAGCGGCAGAACAGACAGAATATCCGGATTCTGAATGCGGATACTCTTGAAGGGTTGGTTCGCGGTGATTTCACGGCTGGTGCTGACCACCATCCGCATAGCTTGGCGTTCTTCTGAATTTGAAACGTCAACGCTAGTATTGACGATCTGCCATTGGTGCAGTGGCTGCTCTTGGGCTGAGACCGACTGGCTGCCGCAGACGCTGACGGTAGCCAGAACCCCGCAGATAGCACGTGCGAAAAGGCGTCGTAGCAACCACTTGTTGCGGGGGCAGCGTTTCAAGACAGCCATGCAATCACATCCTTGTATTGACTTATCATTGAGCCACGTCATCCTTGACGTTTTCGATACTGCTCGCAGAACGGTCGACGAGAGTTCGGGCTAGTGCATTCCCCGTACTGCCAGCAATGGCTTGCTAGGCTGTACTTGGAAGCATTGTTTGGGTAGGTAGCGTTACTAGTCGACTTTGGGCGAAGGAGCAGCGGCGGCTGGCTCGGCTCCCGCTGCGGGCTGCGACAGTGATGTACCTGTAGGATATGTCGGCGAATATCCACCGTAACCTGAATAAACATTCTCAGATGCTACATCCCACGGATTTGCTGGCATTGAATTGTTTGCGTCACCTGCGCCTCTTGCCCCATTTTCACTGACCGGTTGGGGGATGTCTTTCTCCCCACTCCACTCGTAGCGGGTGACTCCATTGGGGGTGATGATGCTCAGCGAGTTCTTGGGTTCTGGAGCTGGTGCCTCGACTTTGGTGTTCGTGAACATCGATTCCATACCACGGGTGGCTGCGAAATCTTCGTCCTCGCTGGCTGCGGGTTCTTGCGAACGCATCCAGCTCATGAACGTCTCGCCATTGTCCGTCCCGGTGTCTTCATTATCTTCGCCGAACGGGCGAAGGCTAAGCCGCAGATCTCCAACGCTATTGGCTAGCGTGAGTGCTTCGAGCTGGCTTTCCTTGACGAGGAGTTGGAAGTCGTAGGACTTCGCAGCCGTTTTCTCTTCGTTGTCGCGAGTGGTGATACCGTTGATGCCATGCACGGTCACATTGCGCATGACGGTTGAACTTTCCTTCTTACCATTGCGTCCGCTGCCGATGGTAAACGTTCCGACGATATCAACGTGATCGCCTGGCTTGATATAGCTAGCCGATTCGGTAATGCTGAAAATTCGGTAGCCCTCGGGGATGCCCGTCGAAAAGCTATCCCGCGTGTCGGTCAACTTACGCTCTAGCAGGGGTTCACCCGGGAAAATCTTTTGGTTGGTGAATTTGCCTTCGATTTGGTCCAAGTTGGTAATAGCACCAGTCGGCAGCCGTTTGGACGGCCACTTTTCTAGTTTGACATTCTCCGCAGAGATTTTCTGGAGGTGTGGCAGTTCCTTTACTGCGATGAAGATCTCGGTCATCGCCTCGGAAGAATCTCCGCCATCTTGCATCACAGCTTTGCTTGCTGCGACGGCGGCGATCATTCCGCAACCAAGTGCCACGATAAGAAGTACAAGTGATTTTGCTCGCATAGCCGGTTTGCCTTAGACGCCTAACAATTCAGTACGCGCGGCGGGCCGCATCCTGCGTACCTTATTCGTCGCTTACTCTCAAGAAAACGCCGTTGATTCCGGTTCGCGGGCTGATGTAGACGCTGGGAGGTTTTCTCGGCGTCCATGCTGGATATCATTGGCATTGGCCAAACCCATGCTTCAACCTCGTTGAGGTTGACCGATCATCTCACCTCAGAAGAGGAGTTCCCCTGTTCGTTAAAAACGCACCCTATCGGACCGGCAAACTGGAGGACGGTGTTCTCGCTGTTTGGCATCGTCCAATTGCTAGGGGACGGTTTGAATAAACCAAGGATTTGTCCAACAATCCCAGTGTTTTCTCTCGCGGGCGACTCGGAATTCTTCGCCTTCGGCGGCTTGCAGACTGAATCTTCCCTGCCAGGCTGCCACGCCGAGATGCGGTTATGGGACCAGCCAAGCTCCCGCTCGAGAGCTCAGCTGGATTCCTAATTTCGCACGAATTTCTACGGCACCGACTAACGCATAGTCCGTTTGGGCAAGCCTTCACTACTGGCGGTGTCGTGCTCTACTTAGATCAATCCCGCGAAGGCGAAATATCCAATGGCAGCCACCGTCATGGGGATGCCGTAGGGAAGCAGACGCATGCGAGGCTTGCGTTCCTGCGAGATCTCGTAGAGCTTATCCGCATTGCGGACGGTGACAATTTCGTGAAGTAAAGCTTGGGCTTGAGTCCAGTGCTTCACCCAGTCTCCGCTGATCGCGATCTGTGCGATGGCCATGATGGCACCGACGATGGTGGTGGCAACGAAGATGTACCAAGTGTGCTCAATGTGCACAAAGGCAGCGATACCGGCGAGCAGTTTGACGTCCCCGGCTCCCATACCACCGATGAGGTGCAAACCGAAGAGCAATGCCAAGCCGAAAAAGGTCGCTGCTAGACTCCAGCCCAGTCCTGCCCAGCCGCCGACGGCCGTGCTGTAGATCCAACCAGCCAAAATCAGCGGGTAGGTGATCTTGTTTGGCACTTTGAGATAGAGCCCGTCGATAACTGCTGCGATGACCAGAGTAACGGAGACGGCCCACATGGCCCCGTTTTCCGACAATTGACTAATGATTGATTCCATGGTTGCGACCCAATTCCGAGTGTTGGCGGTTGAACCCGTCTGGTCTGGGCAACCTAAATCCAGTGATTTGTGTTTGCAGTCGTTGTCTTACCGCAGGCTGAGCATCCACACAAACATAGTGGTGAGGATCGTGCCTGCGAAACAAGCGAGTTCCCACAGGCCGGAGATCGATTCGACTGGCATAAGGCAAGGTGACATGCTTGGCTCCGGCGATTTCTGATAAGGGACTTGAGGGAGGATTCGATGAGTTGTCACAACCACGGAAGTGTGTGATTGTGAGCGATGTCAGCCAAGCGGTCTTCGTCCAGGGATGGATGCGAAGACCGCGATTGGCCGACTATTTCTCTTTGCGGCTCGTACGCCGAATAGGTACAACCGACGTAAGAGTGGACGCAATTCAACCTACAGTTGGTTTGCAACTTCGGTGAAGGTTGCCGAAGCACTAGTACCGATCGAGGTAATAGCACCCAAGCACACAACTACGATCAGAGCGAGCATTACTGCGTACTCAACCGCGGTCGGTCCATCTTCAGACTTTAGGAAACGTTGGATCTTCGAGGCGAAATTCTTCATGGCATCTCTCCAGGTTTAGAGAACGCCCGTACGGGCGTATCTAGAAAAAAACGTGTGCTGTTTAACCTCGGCTTCGCCACCGCCGTCCGAAAAACAAGCTCCACGACAACGCACCTTGAGTCACAGCGAACGGTGGTCCGCTCTCTCATGGGTGCACTAGAAACTTAGGACAGATTTGATGACTGTCAAATTTTGTCGCCTGGGAAATTTGTAGGATTGAGGGCTTTTTTGTTGATGACGGAGTAATTGCCTATTCATAGGCACTTTTCCGACGCGATAATCGTTAGGATCTGCGAGTTGCGGCTCTCCCAAATATCGGAGAGCTCTCCGATTGTGTTACCGGTTGTTTTATCGAGGGGTGAGTCTCATGCCATCGCGAATTCTTCGCCTGATTCCCCGTCGTCAGAGGGTTTGGGGTGGTTTGGGCTTGATTGGCGTCGCCCACCTACCGCTAGCCGCCTTCGGCAGCCAAAACCCCATCGCCTATATTCTGCCAATTGTGGTGACCTCCCTGTGCACGATGGCTTCGCACAAGCATGTGAAAATGATCGTGTTGTGGGCGATTACCCTTTCTGTGCTGAGCATGTGGAATGCGCCCGACGGAAATTCGACGGAGCATCGCCTACAATTGTTGGGACTCGCCTGTTCCCATCTCATTATTGGAGCGGCTCATGTGCTGATTCTACGCAGCCCCTGGGGGCCAGCACGTACCGAACTCCGGCTGGCCAATCGCCTCAAACGTCAATCACGGCACTTGCAGGAAGTCCTGCAGAATCAAGAGACGACCAAGCGCGACGTGGAACAACGCGCCGTCCTGCAGTTCGAATCCGATCGACGAACCTTGCTAGAGCATCTACCCGTGCACGTCGTGCAGAAGGATTGCGAGGGGCGGTTCACTTTTGTTTCGCAATCTTTTTGTCGATTGGTGGGTCGTGAGTATGCAGACGTCGTGGGGAAGGATGATTTTGACCTGTTCCCCTCCGCGGGGGCGTCCAAGTACGTGGCTGATGATCAAATTGTCATGGACTCGGGCGAGGTCTTTAACGGAGTCGAGGAAACACAGCTGCCCGACGGCTCTCACTCCTACATGCAAGTCCGCAAAGCCGCCATGCGAGACGACGACGGGAAGGTGATTGGCGTCCAGGGGGTATTTTGGGATATCACCGAGGAATACATCAGTCGCAAGGAGTTGCAACGCATTGAATCGCGAGCCCACGCGCTGATCAATGCGACCCTCGATGCGGTACTCATTGTGGACAGTGAAGGTCGCGCATTGGATGCGAATCCCGCTTCGGAAACGATCCTCGGTTTCGCGCGTGGCGATGTGGCTACGCGACCCACCATCGGGTCGATCATGCATTTCAACGTGATGGAGAACGGACAACGGGCGTCCGACGCCGAGAATCGGAATTCGAAGTTCGAACGCAAGGCATCGATCGATACCATTCTGAAATCGGCTACCGGCCGCCGCATTGAAGCTCGGCTGAGACGAAGCGACGGAACTTGGTTTGATGCCGAGATCTCAGCACACCCTCTTACGGTCGACGATTCGCAAGGCTGGGCTATTTTTATTCGCGATATTACGCGTCGCAAAAAGGCGGAGCAGGAACTTCGATCTGCCAAGGAAGCTGCAGAAGAGGCCAACGCCACCAAGAGTGAATTTGTTGCCAATGTCAGTCATGAACTACGCACTCCGTTGACCGGAATTGTAGGCCTGCATGAGCTGCTGGCGCGAAGCCCCCTCAACGAGCGCCAACACAACTATCTGCGGTTGGCGAAAGTCTCGGCCAGCAACCTGCTGACACTTATCGATGACCTTCTCGATTTCTCCAAAATCGAAGCTGGGCATATCGAAATCGTGTCCGCCCCATTCTGCCTAGCCACCACGCTCGAGGAGGCAACACACTCCCTCGCTGCCAGAGCCCAGCTCAAAGGCTTGGAGCTGATGATTGACTTGGACGGTGAGGTGCCGCCGGTACTGCTAGGCGACGCGCACCGTATTAAGCAGGTGCTTATCAACCTCGTCGGCAATGCAATCAAATTTACGGAACGTGGCGATGTGCGTGTGCGGCTCACCCCTGCGCGTGGACCTTCTTCAGAACAGCGAACCCCCTCAGCCTCTCGAGCGTCTGGCTCCAGCGGGGAACGCAAGCGGGCTCCGCAGCCAGCCGTTGCAGCAGGAATTCCAGCAGAGGAATGCATCCACCTAAGGATTGAAGTTCTCGATAGTGGAATTGGTGTCGATGCCGAGCAACGCCAGTCGATTTTTGAAGCCTTTCATCAAGCGGATAGTAGTACCACACGAAGGTATGGAGGCACAGGACTCGGTTTGGCGATCTGCAAAGACCTTGTGCTGAAGATGCAGGGGACTATCGGAGTTACCAATGCTTATGACATGGAGGGAAACCCCGCCTCTGGGAGTTGTTTTTTCTTCGAATTACCGTTTGTTGTTGGTGCAGAGCAGGAATTGCCGAACGTGAAGGCCGTCGCTCCCAAGTCTCACAAGGAAAAAATTGTGATGGCGATGGACAGCGGGCCCTGGCAAATACTGCTGCGACGGGAGATTGAAAGATTGGGGTACGATACCGTTCAGATACCGGTCGCCCGATTGGGAGATCGCAAACAGTCTGAATTTTTTGCAGCTGGAAATAACTCCATTGTTATCGTCGATTTTCGAGAGTTGGAACGCCTCCGACTCGATAGTGCTCCGGTAGTCGAACGCTGGATTTTGCTCAATTTGCTGGCGCATGAACAACCGCAACATCTGCCCACTTGGCTCAAACATGCCGATGTGGTTTGGTTGTGTCGGCCCGTCCGGCGGTCCGAGTTGCTCAGCGCGCTGACCAGCCATTCACCGAACAAGCCCAGCCCCAGTCCCCCAGTGCCAGTCAGCGAGAGTTTGCCCACGCGTGGTGCCCACGTGCTGCTGGTCGAAGACAGCACGATCAACCAAGTGATCCTCAAGGATATGCTGGTAGGCTTGGGGCACCTTGTGACCACTGCCAGCAACGGCCGCGAAGCGGTGACGCTATGCAACCAGCAGGCCTTCGAATTGGTTTTGATGGATATCCAAATGCCAGATATTGATGGTATGGAAGCCACGCGCCAAATACGGCAAACCGAGTTGGCAACAGGAAAACACCAACTCATCTGTGCCCTGACGGCTCATGCAACGCGACAAGATCGTGAGTTGTGTACCGCCGCGGGAATGGATCTGTTTCTGGTCAAACCGATCTCGTTGGATTGCTTGAAAGTCGTCGTCGAGCAGGTACAGGGAGGGCCTCACGCTGCGGAAGCACTCCAGTTTCAGCTCGGATCGCCGCTGGAAGAAAATGCAACTCCATTGGAAAATACGCCCGATAGGCTCGATTCTCCGACACCGGAACAAGCCCTGCAAGATGCTCCGGATAGGGCCGCACTGCTCGTCATGCTGCATGACAACGAGGGTCTAATGAACGATGTCTTGCGTCTCCTTGGCAGGGAGTTGCCCAAGCTGGCGCGAAGCTTTCAAGCGGCACTTAAGGCCGAGGACTCCAAGCAAGCTCGACGGGCTGTTCATACGTTCAAGAGCAATGTACGCCAAGTAGGCCTTAAGAAACTGGGCGCGTACGCTGAGCAACTCGAATGCATGGCTCGCGATTCCAGTCTGGAGGAGCTGTCACCCCACGCCCCTGCCCTGCAGGATTTAGCGGGTGCTGTGGCAGATTGGGCCGATGGACTGCTAGACCCCTCCTAGCTCTCAAGCGTTTATCACTGTGGGGCTTTGTAGGCTTGGTTGAACAAGTCCAGTTGTTGTTGGGCTTCGACTGCCGCCTGCTCGGCCGCCTCCAGTTCCGCTTGCAACTGGCTTGTCATGGTCTGCTGATCGGTCAAGGCCGACTGCGCGGCGCTCTGTTCCTCGGCAGCCTGCTTGGCCTGCGCTTGAAGACTCGCCAATTGCTGATTGAGAGCTTCTAAGCGGACAGCCATCTCTTGCATCTTTGCACTTCGTTGATCTTGCTCCTCCACGGCGGCGGCCAATTGCTCGGTCAATTTCCCTGCAGCAGCGGCAGCGGTTTGCGCTGCAGTATTCAGTTCAGCTGCTTTCTGCTCCAACGCCAGTTTTTCTGCAGCGGCCTTTTCCAAGGCTGCACGAGCAAGCTCCATTTGTGCCTGCTTTTGAGCCAGGCTCTGGGCGGCAGTCTGGGACGCTGCTAGCAGGGTTGCCTGAGTTGCTTCCTTGGCGGCAACTTCGGTCATCTGCTGCTTGACCAAGGCATCCAATTCTGCGACTTGGGATCGCTTGAGCTTGGTGGCTTCGTTTACCTTCAGCAACGCCTCCTTGGCGGCGGCGAGAGCTGCCTCTAATTCCGCCACTTGGGCTTGTCGCGTTGTGCTCTGGGCGGTCAATTCCGTCAGTTCGGATTGTGCACCGGCTAAGCTCTTCTGACTATTGGATGCCGTCGCTTGCAACGCGGCCAATGCCTGCTGGGCTTCGGTGGTGGCTAGCTGGGATTTCTCTGCCACTTGGTGGAGTGTGGTCACCTCCGTTTCGATCGCTAGGAAGCTTTGTTTGGCAGCTTCCAAACGACTTTCAATCGAAGGTGGATTGGCCGCGATCAACTGGACTTGCTCCGGATCGGCGGTTTGCCAAATCTGCACTTTGCCATTCCAGTCGCCACCCGCTATCTGTGCTGCATCACCGGTTAACGCGACTTCCAACGCCGTTTCACTGAGGCCAGAGAACTCTTTTTGCAACTCACCGGCGGCGTTCCACCACTTTATCTTGGAGTCGCGACCTGCGGATGCCAGGGATCCATCATGGGCATAGGCGACGGCGGTGGCACCACCACCATGCGCGTTCCATGACTTGATCTCCTTGCTTTCAGGCATGTCCCACAGTTTGATCGTTCCGTCCAAACTGGCGGAGGCGAGGACGTTGGAATCGGCACGAAAGTCAATCGCTCGAATCTCGCCTTTGTGACCAGCTAGTTCGGCATACAGCAGACCACTATCGGCTTCCCAAACGATCAACCCGTTGCTGCGATCACTGGACGCCAACAAGACGCCGTCGGGGCTAAAACGCAACGCAAAAATCCAGTCGGTGTGCTTCTTCAGCTCCTGGACCTGCTCGCCAGAGAGCGAGTCGAAAATGCGAATGATCTTTTGAGGACCGGCAATGGCAATTCGCTTCTTGTCGGGAGAAATATCCGCTGCCAATACGGTATCCAATTCGTCACCCACCTTGGTGATACGCTCGCCGGTGGCGATATCGACCAAGACCGCGCACCCGCTGTGGCTGTGTTTACCACCTGCGATGAGTAGTTGTTTACCGTCGCGCGTAAAGGTAAGCGATTGCGGCTCGCCTTCAGGAAAGGGCAGGACTCCCAGCAGTTCACCGGATTGAGCATGGTACAGGACGACCTGCTCTTGACCACCGACGGCAATCAGGGGCGCCCATGGGCTGGCCGCCATCGCGGCGATTGCGGCACTCCGTTCGGTTTCCACGACCGGCTGTGCGAGCAGACTCTCGGGCATGGGAGGCGGGCCATCGGGCTTGCCGAGTGAAACCGTCCCCAGCATGGCTGTGGCAGCACTGCTGGCCCGCTTGATCTTACTGCCTGAATTCTCAGGCATCCCCTGTTCAATCCATAGCTTGAGGAGGTCTTGCTTCTCCTTGGCAATCGCGTCTTCATCGGGTGGCATGAAGGGGCGTTCCGAATGATTGACCAACGCGTACAATCGCGATCCGCCAGGATTGCCTGAAGCGATCACATCACCACTGGAACCGCCGGCCATCACGCCCGTGTAAGTGTCGAGAGCCAAATCACTCGCCTTGTCCCCTTCGGCGTGGCAGGCAGTGCAGTGCTCGCGAAAGATCGGTTTGATGTGATCGTCAAACGTAATTTTCTTTTCGGCAGGTTCGTCGGCCATGCTCCGCAACGGATTGGCGGAAACGCCGCACAGTAGACCGAATGCCAATGGAGTCGCAGAGCCAATCCAACGCAGTGCGCGAACGCCAAGTGATGGCGGAGAGCTGGTTTTCGTGGGGTGAATCATATTGTTGGACTTCTTCCTAGTGCTTCGTTACAGCATGATTATTGAGATGCTCCAGACGAAGGTGGTTCGCACCCAAAGCCGGAACGGCCCTGTGGGGGCTTTGTTTCTGCGCGTTGGACCGCTTCTCCCGACGCGCGACTAACCCCAATTCCTGGTATGGGCCAGCACCAACGTGCTTGGAGCCCCATTGAACCTCTCGCTTCGCCTGCCGCTTGTGCCTGTATTGGGGCAATGGGCAGGCGTCGCCTGCGTTAATGGTTGAACATAAACTCTCGGCTGTTCAGGACAGCCCAAAAGGCATCCTCGAGACCGACCGTCTCATTGCCAGCGTCTGCAACCATCTTAGTCAGTGTTCCCAGTTCCAGCTCCGTCGGTTTTCGAGAAAGGCATCGCATGTAGATGCGTTCCAGAATCTGCTGAGTGCTCAAGCCCTGCTCCTGCCAGGAAGGAATCAGCTTGCCTTGAGCAATCTTGCCCTGCGTTGAGCTGCCATTGAGCAGGTGCAGAGCTTGCGACAGTGATGGATCGGTGCTGGCTTCGCAATCACAGACCGTTGTCCGAGGTGACCTTCCGAAGGTCGTTAGGAAATAGGTGCTGGTGCTCCCATCTGCGATGTGGACAGCGCGAGCGCCTTGGGGCAAACCGCGGAACTTGTCCTTGGTCGCGGTTGCTTGCGAGATGCAATCCAAAAGCATTTCTGCAGGGACGCGTCGGACCTGCGCGAAGGCATAGTTCCGAGTATCCGAGCGATTGGACTCATTCGGCTGGGTGCTGCGTTGGTATGTCTGTGAATTACAAATGTCACGCACCAATTGTTTGAGATCGAATTCGTACTCGATTAACTTTTCCCCCAGTGCATCAAACAAGGCTGGATTGCTGGCTGGATTGCTAACGCGAATGTCATCCACGGGCTGCACGATGCCAACCCCCATGAATTGAGCCCAAACGCGATTGGCAATGCTGGTCGCGAAGAAGGGATTTTCGGGACTTGTGATCCAGTCCGCTAGGACTTGGCGGCGATCCTCCCCTTTAATCTCGGGCTGTGGTCCGCCGAGAAATGTGGGAGGAACTGGTTTGCCAGAAAGTGGGTGGTTGATCTCTCCGCTGCCGCGGTTGAAGACGATGACTTCGCGGTAGTCTTCGCCCGTCTTACGCCCGATTTGCGAAAAGAAGGAGGTGAATCCGTAGTAGTCGTTCATCGTCCAGCGATCGAACGGGTGATTGTGGCACTGCGCACATTGAGTGCGAATCCCCATGAACACCTGAGCCACGTTTTCGGCCGTCTTGATCGTGTCGCGTTCCACCTGATAGAAATTGGTGGCTGGTTGCTCGAAGACTCCTCCACTGGAAGCCAGCATCTCGCGCACAATCTGGTCGATGGGTGTGTCGGCAGCCAGTTTGTTGGTGATCCAGCTTGAGTACTGGAACGCCGCTTTGTAGCTCACTTGGTTGTCGCTCTTGACGAGTAACAGTTGTGCCCAACGCATGGCCCAGATCTCGCTGAATTCCTTCCGCTGAAGAAGGCGATCGACGAGCTTGGCACGTCGGTCTGGAGAGGTGTCGGCCATGAACTCCGCCAGCTCTTCTTCGGTTGGAAGAAGCCCCACGATGTCGATCGTTACCCGTCTGATAAATTCTTCGTCAGTGCAGGTGCCGCTCGGCAGAATTCGCAATTTCTGCAGTTTGGCGGCCACCAGCTCGTCGATGTAGTTGCCGGTGACTTCAGGTGGCGTGTAATCCAAGCCCGAGGGCAAGGCTAGGATTTGGGAACCGACCGTATGGGTGTCGAACCGCGCCATTACAAAGGCTTCACCACGAACTCCGGCGGTAACGGCACCTTGGTCGTTGACGGCGGCCGTCAGTTCATTGTTGGTCGTAAAGGCGGCCAGTGAGGTCACGTCGCGGGTCGTGCCGTCACTGAAATGAGCGACTGCAACCATTCGCTGGGCGGCTCCCTCTCCCTCCATCACCGCTTCTGGCGGAAATAACTCGACCTGGGTGCACGTGGGAGGTGCTTGGGCGTCGGCTGGCGCATCGTCCTGCAACCAGCTCAGCAAGGTCTTGGCATACTCACTGTCGGGTTCCATCCGCTTTCCGCCGGAGTGAGGTACAGCCCCGACGGCTTTGAGGTAAATCAAACTCTGCTCGGGAACCGCTAGGTTGATACGGCGAATCCCCAGCTCTCGCGTAATGCGCTGGTAGTCGCCCGCCGGATCGAAGCCGAACAGCGAAAGGCGAAAGCCATCTTTCCCACGCGCGGCACCATGGCAGGAACCTGTATTGCAACCCGTCCGCGTTAGAACGGGCATTACATCCAAGTGGAAACTGATGGGCTTGGTCACATCCGAGTTGGCGATCGCGACTTGGCTTTCGGCCGCCAGCTCACTCCAGCTGGCTGTCAATTTCGTTTCGCCGGCACCCATGGGGAGTAGACGGAAATCTCGCAACGTCGCCAGCTCTCCATTGGCGAGAGACCAAGCTGCTTGCTCGGTTACATCCAGGGTCACTCCGTCGCTGCGGGTGGCGACGGCGATCACATTCTGAAAATCGGCGCTGCCGTCGAGCCGGATGTCTGTGGGATAGACTGCTAGTTGAGTCCACTTCGGCTCTTCAGCTGTAGCGGATGGAGCTACGAGAATTGACGTGGCGAACAATGCCGCAATAAGAGTCAACGTTTTAAGCATGATCGAATCCAATCGAACGGTAGGCTGAAATGCGAGTTTGAGTGCGAGGGGTGTAGCGGACCGTGGGGGAGAGCTCGCTGTGCTGGCGGGAAACCGTTACCGGCGCGTCCAGTAGGCCTTTCAGCACAACTGGGATCGGGAACTACGGCTGAGCATCGTTGGGTTGAGTTCCGTCCAACAACGCTTTGGCTTGCCGGAGCTGCTCAAGCCGACTAAGTGGTTTCTCGGAAGGAGCGGCCGGTGCAGCGGGAGCCGCAGCTTTGGCCGGAGCCGCCGCTGTTTTGACCGGTGGGGCGATCAACTGAATTTCCCCGAGGCCTTCGGTTTGTACGATCTGACCACCACTCCGCGTAATCGTCGATTTTACGTAGAGCGTTTTGAATTGTCCGACCCTCGCGTCGGCAGCTACTTGCAATGGGAAAGAAATCTGCTGCATCCCGTCGGTGTATTTGACGGTAGGTTGCGTGCTCGTTACGCCCGCCGGCAGGCCGACGAGTTCGAATTCCACTTCGCCTTCGGGCGGACGCTTGACTTCCAAGCCAACCGTGAAGGGAGCCGAAGCACCCGCTTCGGCAACGGTCTTGGCGAAGGTAAACGCAAAGTACCCGTCCTCAACATTGAGGGTGATGAATTCACTAGCCACCCAGACATTGGAGTTGGTCGCTTTGGCACGCGCTAGAATCGTGATGGGATAACTGCCCAGGGCCGATTTTGCGTTGGCTGTCACCGGAATTCGAGCTTCCAATTGATCGCCTTCGATTTTCACCGAACCGCTCGCCGAGAGTCCCGAAGGATTGTAGAGAGAGCGCAGGTAGATGGGCTCCTTGAATCCCTCTTGCCGCGTCGCTTGTACCACGTATTCGGTATTTCCATTGCGAACGATGGGGACCTCGGGTTGGACTACCTTGATGGAAAAGGGGAGTGCTCGCGTTACCGCCAAGGCTAGGCGGTCGGAATCGTGCCCCCACATATCGCGATTGTTTTGCCCGCGGACCAACATCGTGCGTTGGTTCAACGTGCCCCGGACGCTAGCCCCTTCGGCCAATGGCTCGGCGATCAACGCTGCCAAGCAGGCCTTCACCGGAGCATCGGCTGAAGCCTTGATGAGCATGGGGATGTAGCTTTGGTTGGCGGCAATGGTCGGGGTGGTCAATTCAATGCCAGGTATTGCGTCTTCGATGTGCAGCCCCAGGTCCCCACTGAAGTTCTTGCGAGAGGCTCGCAGTAAAACCGCCATTTGCGCACCCTGCGGAATCTCCACCGTTTGTGACTGGTAGCGTTGGAGTTCGTCAATGGCCAGTTCTACGGCGACGGCTGCCGGAGCCACTTCGATGCGGTAAGCGTGCGTGGGGCTCCCTTCTTCCAACTGGTCTCGGATGGCTACCAAATACTCGCCGTCCTCAGGGATTTTGAACGCTTGAACGCTATCGGGGCCACCAGCGTCGTCATTGGCAGCCAGTCGACCACCGGCAGCCTTGTGAATTTCGAGCCAGCTGTCGATGGGGGAGCGTAAGACGCGACGACCGTAGACCGTAAACTCAAGCTGTTGATCTTTTTTGCCCTTGAATTTGAACCAGTCCACATCCCCGTTTTCTTGAAGCACTCCATTGAACGCAACGGGAACATCGACTGCTGTTAGCGTCGCGCGATCGTCGTCGGGTTCACTCTCAGAGACGTTGGGAAGTTCGACGACGCGTAGTTTGTTCGGAGAGGGAGCGAGTTTGCCATCGCGGCTCGCAACGTAATTAAACTCTCCGAGAGTATCGGGCAGTTGGATTTCCTCTTGCCAGGTCTCTCCGGAAGCATCGACCAGCGTCGCATTGATCTTTTCACCCGGTTGGCCGCCCGCAGGGATGATGGCCAGGGGCCGTGGGAAATCACCCACGTGCAAACGGTATTGCGAACGATCGCTACCGCCAAAACTACTTTCGCGGACTTCGATAGTGTACTTACCCGCTTGCGGAGCAACAAAGGCACACACGCAATCCTGCTGAAGCAATGGGGCGTCATCGCACCGGGCCACTTCGAAGCGATTTTCATCCAGTATGGCAACGAACGGATCAAAGAACTCCGTCCCCAGACGCAGACCTTCGAGTTCTACCGTGAGCTTCTGCCCCTCAGCCAACTCGACCAAGTAGTAATCCACATCCTCGTTCTTGACGATGCCATTGACTGTAGAATTCAGTGCCAACAATTGAGGGGTCGCAAAATCGCTATTCGGTTCCACTTCGTCTACTTGCGGCAAGCTCGTCACACCGAAGTAGCGGAGGTTGCTAATCCCACTGCTCGTCGCTAATCGGACCGCATGCAGTCCCGGTTCGCACGTCTCTGCGATCTTTAGCTTGGCATGGACCTTCCCCTCGCCCTCCGGCTTGAGTTCGAGGACTTCAACTCCGGAATCGTAGAAGAGCAATTCCGTGACATCGCCCAGCCTCGCGCCGGTAATCAGCACGTCAGTCTCTGTACCACGTTGGAATCCAGCTGGAGTCAGCATGGTAACAGCCGGAGAATCTGCGTAGGCAGTGCCCATTCCTAGAGCTACGGCGACAAACAATAGTACGCAACGATCAAACTTCATGTCGGAGTCCTATGGAGCCTTAACCTAAGTAGTGCCGTCTTCGCTAAGCTAACAATTGCTTGATGACCTTGCCGCCGTCCACGATTTCGATAGGCCGGTCACCGGGACTCATCAATTCCTTGTCCGCCACAATGCCCAGCAAGTGATAGATCGTGGTGGCCAAATCCTCTGGCGAAACAGGATCTAAATCCGGTTCTGCTGCGGTCGGATCGGAGGCACCGTGCACGTAGCCACGCTTAATTCCACCTCCGGCCAACATTAGGCTGAAGACCTTGGGCCAGTGATCGCGGCCCGCGTCGGAGTTGATCTTGGGAGTGCGCCCAAACTCTGTGGAGACCATGACCAGGGTTGTGTCGAGCAAGCCTCGCGAATCGAGGTCGTTCAACAGCACCGCCAGTCCCTGGTCGAGAGCGGGCATGCTGTTTCTGATTCCATTGGTAATGTTGGTGTGCATATCCCAGCCACCGTAGGTCATCGTTACCAGTCGTGCACCTGCTTCCACCAGGCGACGCGACAATAGCAAGCGTTGGCCTGCTTGATTGCGGCCATAGCGATCTCGCATGGCCGCATCTTCCTTTTCAATGTCGAACGCGTCGCGAGCTTTTTCGGAGCTAATTAGGCTGTAGGCTCGCTCATAGAAACTATCCATGGCAGTTACCGAGTCTGCATTGTGCCGCGAGCTGAAGTATTGGTTGACTGTGCTCAGTGCGTCTTGACGTCGAGCAAACCGCTCGGCATCGACGCCGCCGGCCAAATTTAGGTCTTGAACCTTGAAGCCCGCCTTGGCTGGATCGGCCCCCAGACTAAACGGACCATACGAACTGCTCAGATAACCACTTCCCGCAAACTCGTTCGGTTGGTTGGGAATGCAGATGTAAGGGGGAAGATTGTTGCGCGGCCCATATTCGTGGCTGACCACACTACCGAAACTAGGGTAGATCAAGGCTGGACTCGGTTTGTAACCGGTGAACATGTTATGGGTACCACGCTCGTGGGCCGCTTCTCCATGGCTCATCGAACGAATGATCGTGAACTTGTCTGCGCACTTTGCCAGTTGGGGTAGGGTCTGGCTAATGATTTCGCCAGTATTGGTCTTGATTGACCCCATTTCGCCCCGATACTCCAGCGGGCTGAAGGGCTTGGGGTCAAAAGACTCTTGCTGGGCCAGGCCACCCGGCAAGAAAATGTGAATGATGCTTTCCGCTTTGGCAGGGATGAAGTCGTAGTTCTTCTGATCACCTAAGACACTGCGCATCCGCAGCACATCGGACAGGCACAACCCACCAAACGCACCGACCGTCATAAAATTGCGACGCGAAAGGCCATTACCAAGACACTTCATCAGAGCACTCCGTTTATGGAAACAAAATTTGGGGCATCTAGGCGCAGATGCGAAAGGCTGTTGCCTTCGCAACTCTTGCGAAATCCCGTACGCAGGTACTGGGATCTGTTGGGGGAGGGGCGTCGCGATCACCAAGGACGTAGCTTGGAATCATCGGCGTTGGAGGGGGTAGGAGGTAGGGGCGGGAGCTTCACCTGCAGTTCACATAGCGAAGGATTCCGTTCATGGTAAGCACTGTGCGCAGCGATGTCAAAGTTCCACCAGCCATTACCAACGAAAATACCCTCAAAACCAGCCCTTGCGGGTGGGGACTGGCGGTTGCTTGATCGGTTCAGACTCCGCCAAATCCGCACTGCGGGCTGGCGGACTGGGGTGCTACCGGCTAACCGATCCATGGTAGGAGCCGAGCAATTCCCGTGAAGTGTCTGCGAGTCCCAGCCTGCGCCGGAACTTTAGCATTGATGCCCGTGGAGGAGATCCCGCATTCTTGGTAGACGCCGCGCTGGGCTGAATTCATCGAAGTGGCCAAGTACTACGGCAGCAACGGAGGATCCAACGGTGCGGGTTCGAAATCACTGGGGTGAACCCAGCCCGCTTTGACCTTCTCTCCAGCCATGTACCTTTCGTAAAAGTGGTCTGTGTCCTGACCTGAGTACGGGTAAGCATCAAAGATTCCTCCTTGGCCTGACATCCGTGGGTCTCCCTGGGCCGTCAGTTCGGTCACCATCTGTTGCTCCAGCTCCACAGCGGTCGCAGAGTACTCGGAATCGCTGGCCAAATTGCGAATGCAATCCGGATCGGTAGCCACGTTGTACAGCTCGGTGTCGGGATGTTTGCCAAAGCAATATTCCCAAAATTGGAGTTCCGTACCGCTGCGGCGAAGATTCAAGACCAATGACTTGGTCGGGCTTCCATCGCAATTAAGGTAGCCCGTTTCTGGGTTGCCGCCTGGCCACCGAGTCGGCTCGTAGTTTTTGAGAAGTAGCCAGTCGCCGTGGCGAATCCCACGAATCGGATAGCCCACTCCATTGGGGCGCCCGATATCATGGCGTTCTTTGCCAACCAAAACGTAATTGCGATATTCGGGGACCTCTTCTGGTGAGGTGGATGCCTCAAAGATGTCAAAGAGGCTGTGACCAGAAAGCGGTTGCATGCTAGGCCCAGGCTGCGAAACGCCAGCGGTTTGCAGGATTGTGGGAGCCAGATCCGTAAAGTTTACAAACTCCGTAACGCGTCGTCCGGCGGTCTCAATTCCTGCTGGCCAACGGATGGCCAACGGTATGTGATTGGAAGCCTCGTAGGCTTGTCCCTTGACGCGTGGGAAAGGCATTCCATGGTCACTGGTGGCGATGATTAGCGTGTTGTCGAGCTGCCCCGAAGCTTCGAGAGCTTGCAGGATTTTGCCTAGGTGCGAGTCGTAGTGCTCTACTTCGATCGCGTAATCGAGCATGTCATGGCGCACCGTTTCTGTGTCTGGCCAGTAAGCGGGAACGCGATCGATATCTTCGAGTTGCTTGCCGAGCCGGACCCCAGACTTATACTCGTAGCCGCGGTGTGGTTCGGTTGTACCGTACCAAAAGACCCATGGAGTATTCTCGGGAGTCTCCTGCAGGAAGTCTTGGAAGTTGGCCGCATAGTCGTTGTTGGAAATTCCTTGGGCGATCGGTTTGGCGTGCCGTTTGGAATAGTTCTTGCCGGTGATGGCACGCGGCTTGCCGTCAGTGTCTTCGGCAATGCCAGGCCCCCAGCCCTTGCCGGTATAGCCGGCGGTGTAACCGTCCATGGCCAAGCGTTCCATGAAGCCACCAAATTTAGACGGGAAGATGCACATGTGGTTGCCCGCTTCCTCGAGCTGCCACGAGTAGCGTCCCGTCAAAAGAGTCGCTCGCGAGGGGGCGCATTTCGCATTGGGCGTATAGGCGTTCTGGAACAATAAGCCCTCGCGAGCGATGCGATCAAAATTGGGAGTTTGGACCCAATCGCATCCGTAGGCTCCGGCATGGCCAAACGACCAATCGTCTGCAATGGCGATCAGAATGTTCGGACGCTCAGCGGCCCAAGACGGGGAAGTCAGTCGAATTCCCCCGACGACTCCCAGTAGAAGCAGCACCATCCATTGCGCCGTGGTGGACCATTGCGCAACGCTAGAGACTGGCGATTTCGCCCTGAAGTGGGGCCGGGAGGAGGAGGGCCATGGTAATGGTAACCGATGCAATGCAATGTCTTTCTAAAGGTGTTCCTGCGGGGGTTGCGCGAGAGGTGGCAACCGCTTCATCGTCAATCGAGTTTAATGGTCACCGTCTTGGTTTCCGTATAAGGACGCAAGCCGTCTTCACCCAGCTCACGACCATGGCCGGACATCTTGAAGCCACCAAACGGGGCGGCTGCATCGAATACGTCGTAACAATTGACCCAAACCGTACCCGCCCGTACCCGTCGCGCGTATTCATGCGCCTGAGTAATGTCTCGCGTCCAGATGGCGGCGGCCAGTCCGAAGCAGGTGGCGTTGGCGCGCTGGATCATCTCGTCCCAATCCTTGTATTTGAGCACGCTCATGACCGGTCCAAAAATTTCGTCTTGGGCAATCGCCATCGAGTCGGTGACACCTTCGAAAATAGTCGGCTCGACGAAATAGCCAATGTCGCCAAACCGCTTGCCGCCCACGATGCAGTTGGCGCCTTCACGATTTCCTTGATCGATGTAGGACATGATCTTGTTGAACTGCGCCTCGTCGACTTGCGGTCCCTGTTCGGTGTCGTGGGCGAGCGGGCTACCCAGCTTGCGATTGGCAGCTAACTCCTTAAGTTTGCCCACAAATTCGTCATGCACTCGCTCGTCGACAAACACGCGGCTGCCAGCACAGCAGCACTGCCCTTGATTGAAAAATAGTCCGAAGTGAGTACCTGCCGCGGCGGCATCCAAGTCGGCATCGGCGGCGACCACATTGGGGCTTTTTCCTCCCAGCTCAAAGGTCAATCGCTTCAGGGACTGGGAGGCGTTCTGCATGATTAGTTGGGCAGTGCGGTGTTCTCCCGTGAAAGCCACCTTGTCGATTCCAGGATGCTTCACAATTGCGCCTCCGGCGGTGGGGCCATACCCGGGGACAACGTTGATGACCCCATCAGGAATCCCCGCGTCCTGGGCCAACTGTGCCATCCGCAGGCAGGTCAACGGCGTCTGCTCGGCGGGTTTCATGATCAGAGTACAACCAGCGGCCAACGCCGGTCCCCACTTCCATGCGGTCATCAACATGGGAAAGTTCCAGGGGATAATTTGCCCTACGACCCCCACCGGCTCCTTGCGAGTGTAGGTGAAGTAATTGCCTCGGATAGGAATGGTCGAACCGTGGATCTTGTCTGCAAATCCAGCGTAGTAACGCAAGCAATCGACGGCCAAAGGAATGTCTGCCGTCCGAGCATCGTTATACGGCTTGCCATTGTCCAAACTCTCCAAGGCCGCTAGCTCGTCAATTTCTCCTTCGATCAGGTCGGCCAACCGGTACATGAGCCGTCCCCGGTCGCGCGCGTCCATGCGTCCCCAGGGACCGTTCTCAAATGCTTCACGCGCCGCCTCGACCGCCAGGTCAATGTCGGCCGCATCTCCTTCAGCCACGTCTGCTAGAGTCTCCTCCGTGGCCGGATTGATGGTGGGGAAGGTCTTGCCGCTCGCCGCAGCAAGCCATTTGCCACCGATGAAACATTCGGTGTGACGAATCTTGGGCAAAGCGGCAGTCGCAGAGGCAGTGGCCATGATGGGGCTCCAGTGCAGCAGGGGAGTGATGAGGCAGGGCGAAGGTGCGGTCTGTCGCCGCTATTGTACGACTGCGGGGCAATGCTCGGCAACCAGCAGGGATTCTAGCGGTTGGTCCAAATTCAAATTTCGGGTCGGCCTAGCACTGGGCTGGGCTCGTGCCTCCACCTCATGCAATCCGAATGCCCAATTCTGGAGGGAGCGCTAGCATTGCAACTCCAGCTAGTTGCCAGAATCGCCCCCGGAATAGGACTGTCGGCAGCAGCTCTTCGGGGGTTGCTGCTAGTGCCGTCGCGGCACGCTTTCAAC
Organism: Aureliella helgolandensis; assembly: GCF_007752135.1. Taxonomy (GTDB): domain Bacteria; phylum Planctomycetota; class Planctomycetia; order Pirellulales; family Pirellulaceae; genus Aureliella; species Aureliella helgolandensis. The sequence goes on from NZ_CP036298.1 coordinate 1,482,833, forward strand.
CTTGCTAGCTGGCTCAGTGGTTGCTTTTGGGGGCAGCTGCCCAATTCGTAACATCTCGCGGGACCGGTCCTCATTTGCAGCCAGCCTGCCGTTATTATGCCATGCGCTTATTGCCTCAGATCATTCCCATGGCCAAACTAGGGTGTCATCCACAGACTAATTGTCGAGTCCAATCGCTGATTACTCTTGAATGGACCGTCGGAACCCTGGGGAATGGGCAATGAGAACCTACAACAAGATTTTTGTGATCGCTCTACCTCGTTGCGCTACGGTTTCCATGTCTGATGCCCTAGGGGTACTGGGCATCAAAACGGCTCACCTGGGACGAATCTATGGAGAATCCTCCCTGGAGCACAATAACCCGCGGCGATTGCGACGGATGCATGAACAGCTCTCTGCCGGGGACGATCGGTTGGATATCCTCGACGAATGCGATGGGTTGGTCGATTATCCAATCTGCTGCATGGACGTCCTGCAGCGGCTTGATCATGAGTATCCGGGCAGCCTGTTCATCAATGTTCGGCGGGATCAAGAGATCCAACGCTGGTTGCAGTCGGTGGAGCGGCAATTCATTGGGCTGCAACTCCTCAAGCAGGCTCACACGGCCTCGCGCGAAGAGCGTCAGTTCATCCAGGACATGCTCAGCTTCCGAGGATGGACGTTTGGACAGCGAGATTTTGCAGCCGGTGCGTACCAAGCTGCCTACTGGCGCTATCAGGAGAATGTAGCCAACTATTTTTCCGGGCGTCCAAATTGCCTGCTCAATATCGAGAATCTTGATCAGCTGGAGACGCGGGGATTTGAGCAGTTGGCGGACTTCTTGCAGTGCACCGACCGAATCGAGCCTCATCTCTGCTTTCCGAATTGCAATGCGCACAGCCGCCGCCCCAGGGCCGCGTTCATGGAAGCGCTCGAGCGAGGAGAAGTAATTTCGCAGACGGGGATCCTGCCCAGGAATCACTCGGGCAGTTGCTAGTGCCTCGCCTCCTAGTCTGAGTTCATGGGACGACGGTGCGTAGGAACTTGGTGTTGGAAGTCCCGCACGGCAGGCCGCGCCGGAAGGTCGCACGGAAGGGGCCCGCTAGGCGGCAACCATGGGGACTGGCATCACGTAATCGGCGGCTTTCTTCAGCTCCAGTTTGGTGCAGCGGTCGAACTGGAACTGACGCGGTTCGCAGCGACAAAGGCAGAGTCCCAGGAAAGCTCCCGACTTCGTGAATCGAATGGGGCTGACCACGCGTACCGTCTTATTCCCCTTGGAATCGGTGTATTCCAAGCTCACTACCAAATCGTCTGAATTTTGCATCGCAGTTCGAATGAGTCGTTCGATCATCGTAAAAGTCCTTTTTCCAAGCAAGCGTCGATCGCGTAAGCACTAGATCCAAGTATCGCGAGGGGCGGGACACGTTTGGTCACTCCACGAAAAGAAAGCCAGAAACTTTTTTTAGAGTAGCCTGCGCAGGCGGCTTGCCGAAACCCGCTTCCACTCCGCTGGCCAGCCTGCGCGACCCCCCGAGCGTTGAGTCGAGCGTTGAGTCGAGCGACCCTTGCAATCGTTGCGGTGGGGGAATGCCGGAATTCCCGCAATGGGCTCAGTGGCTGTCGCGCGTGATGTGATTGAGCAGCAGGAAATTGCGGTCTCGGTAGACCGTGATCGTTCCATCTACCAGCCAGCGGTTGTCGCTATCGTCCTGTAGTAGGAATTGCATGATGCGCTGGGCCGCTAGGTTTTCGAGCGCGAGTAGTGTTCGTTCCGGATCTTCAAAACGCAATTGCAGCCGCTCACCGACAATGCTGCAGAGAGCTTTTCTTTTGACCACCAGACTTCCCTCGCGCAGGAGGGGAGTATCCTCGGCGGCGGTCGATTGGGACGCCGGTCTCGGGTCGGCTGCCAAAATTAGGGAGGGGCGCATTCCCGTATTGAAGGTGGGGAAACTGCAAAGAGTTATTCCTGCAAGGATAGCGGCAGGACGCATCCAGTGGGCGAGGCTTCGAGGGGGCATGGGGCGTCAACGGATCGGGCAGCGATGGTGACATGCCTCTTAACGCAGGTAGGAAATACCCACGTATTGGAAGGCGGGTGAGGGGCTAAACTCGCATCTGTCATCCAACAATGGGGCGTGAGTGAAGGGTTCCGGATCAAGAATTCTGTTTCGGCAGTGCCAGGGCATGAAGGCTGATCACACCGCCAGCGGTCAGCAAGGCCCAACCAAACCAATGCGGTGGTTCCACCGATTTCTTAGGCGAGGGATGAGCGGCCAAGTAGATGTTGGTTCCCAAATCCTGAGCAGCGATCTGCGTGTCCTGCGCAAATTTCGCGAGGGCTCGAGTGCTGGTCTCGTTGAGGACAAAGGATTCCACCATTCGGAACTGAATGCCCAGCATGAACAACAGCATTCCAATCATGAAGTAGCGGTTACGATCAAACTCCACGGTGTCTCTCCTTCGTCGAAATGCGCTGAAATAGCAGGGATCGGGTTCAGGGACTGGCACATGCCAATAGACGGAAGCGGTGCAACTTCCACGTTCGCCAGTGGCGTGCAGCACGGTGCCAGCAGAGACTGGACCGCTGGCGACCGATCGTGCAGTCCCATTAGGACTATCGACAACCGCTTGCAGCAGTCACAACAGAATTTGAAAACGGGGGCTTTGTGCCTGCTAGGCCGGTTGTAGGACTGCGGAAAAAGGTGCCGTCGCGTTGTTTGCCCGTCCTCCGCTCTGAGGCCGGAAAATCCGCCAGCTCTGGCTACGCCCAGTTGAGCCCCATCGGCAGTTGATTGAAGTTCAGAGGGGGGCCGCCAGCCTGAGTGACGATCATGTCCTCGACGCGCATGCCACCCAGTCGGCGACTATACAAGCCCGGTTCGATCGTGAGCACTTCGTTTTCCAACAGCGTACCACCGTTGTCATCCAGCAGAATAGGCTCGTGAATCTCTAGTCCAATGCCGTGGCCGGTACCGTGAGGCATAACTGGATCGTCGCTGATCTCTCCTCGCGCGAATCGAAAGCCGTGTTGAGCGAGGGTCTCTTTGGTCGCACTGTGAACTGCATCGGCGGTTGCCCCAACGGTGGCTGCCGCAATCGCGGCTGTCTTGGCCTCTACCACGGCGGCATTCATGGCCAGCAAGCCATCTGCAGGAGTTCCGTGAACCACCGTCCGCGTACAATCACCGCAATAGTGGGTCGTGTTGCTCTGCGGAAAAATATCGACAATGACCGATTGGCCCGTTTTCAGAACACCGCTACCGCGGGCGTGGCAGTCAGCGGAATCTGGGAGGCTGGCGACAATGGAGCCGTGCGGAGTTGAGTAACCTCGGTTCAGTAGGTCTGCACTGATCATGCTTCGCAGACGTTCGCTGGTCAGTGGCTCTCCGGCGTGCTGGAGGTGGCCATCGGCCTTGGCAGTGGCCCTCGCTACGGTCTGCAGAGCCATCAGCATGGTCGCTTCGGTCGCTTGCTGGGCAGCCGCCAGCCATTCCAGCTCTTGAGCGTCCTTGGTTCGCCGCTCCGTGACCCCTAATTCCGGGGCGTACTCGACAGTAATTCCAGCTTGTTGAATATGCCACGCGTAGATGTAGGGAAGTGTGCGGTCGGTTGTGACGACCGAAACTTGCCGCTGCCGCAAAAACTCTGCGACTGCCTGGGCTGTTGCTGTAGCGCGGTCTCCGGATAAACCCGACGCGGGCGCAAAATCTGCCGGGCTGCCTACATGGTCCACTTGCACCGATTCACGAGCCCGCGCCGCTTCGATGTCGCGGACGATAAACCAAGAGCTCTGCTGGCCCTCAATGTTGAGCGCTAGCCAAGCCGCTGGGTCACCAACGGAGAACCGCACGCGATGAAAAAGGCTGGGATTCTCGGCTGGGATTCCGGCCAGTAGTGTGGCGGTTCGTGGAGTCATGGTCTTATTCCCATTCAATGGTGGCTGGCGGCTTGCTGCTGATGTCATAGCAGACGCGGTTCACGCCTCGGACTTCGTTGATGATGCGATTGCTCATTCTCGCCAACAGATCGTAGGGCAAGTGGCTCCAATCAGCGGTCATGAAATCGTCGGTATTCACCGATCGAATGGCCACTGCGTTTTCGTAAGTGCGGGCATCACCCATCACGCCGACGCTCTGGACCGGAAGCAATACCACAAAGGCTTGAGACGTTTGGCGGTAGAGCCCAGCGGCTTTGATTTCGCTGACGACGATATGATCGGCTTCCCGTAGGACTTCCAGCTTGTCGCGGGTCACCTCTCCTAGGCAACGGACGGCTAGTCCAGGGCCAGGAAAGGGGTGTCGCCAAACCAGTTGTTCTGGCAAGCCCAGTTCGATACCGAGTTTGCGTACCTCGTCTTTGAAGAGATCGCGGAGTGGTTCGACCAATTCAAATCCCAGTTGTTCGGGGAGCCCGCCCACATTGTGGTGCAGTTTGATGGTGGCCGCCGGTCCGTCGGGCGCCGCTCCGCTTTCAATCACATCGGGATAAAGTGTGCCTTGTGCCAAATACTTGGCGCCCGAAATCTTGGTGGCTTCCTCCTTGAAGCAGTCGATGAAGAGATAGCCGATCCGCTTGCGTTTCTCCTGAGGTTCGGTAATTCCAGCCAGTGTCTCTAGGAAGCGATCCTCTGCATCGACAATATGCAAATCGGCTTTGAAGTGGTTGGTGAACTCGGACAGAACTGCCGCCTGTTCATCCTTCCGCAGCAACCCATTGTCGACGAGAATGCAACTGAGCTGGGAACCGATGGCCTTGTACAGAAGGGCCGCTGTGACAGCGCTGTCGACACCACCGGAGAGGCCGCAGATCACGCGATGGTCGCCGATCTCTTCCCGCAGTCGCTCAATGGTCAATTTGGCAAAATCGGCCAGGTGCCAGCGTCCCTCGCATCCACAGACCGTGTACAGGAAGTTGTGGAGGATCGTAGCCCCCAGAGGCGTATGCGTGACCTCGGGGTGAAATTGGAGGCCAAACACCGGCAAGGTCTGGTGCTGGACGGCCGCAAAGGGACAAGTGCCAGTCGCCGCCAGGGACACGAAGTCCTCTGAGACTTGGTTGACTTGATCGCCGTGGCTCATCCACACGTCCATCTCTGCAGGCAAGCCTGCCAGCAGGCCCGTTGGCTGCGAGATCTTCAAGGCTGCCCTGCCGTACTCGCGTGCCTCGCAATGTCCTACTTGGCTGCCCAAGGAATTGCAGGCCAATTGCATGCCATAGCAAATGCCGAGGACTGGAATCCCCAGCTTGAACAAGGCGGGATCGCATTTGGGAGCTCCCTCAGCGTAGACGCTCGAGGGACCTCCGGAGAGGATGATTCCAGCTGGTTTTTTTCTGGCAATGGCGTCGGCGTCGAGATCGTGCCGAATGATTTCGCAAAACACGTTTTGTTCGCGCACTCGGCGGGCGATTAGCTGCGCATACTGGGAGCCGAAGTCGAGAACCAGGATTCTCTCCTCGGAGAGACTCGCGCTATCGTCACTGGAAACGTCGTTTTGCACTGCCTTGGAAGCGTCTGCCACTGTTTGGTTCCTCGCTGATCCGCCCAGAGTGTGAGCCCAAAATCAAACCGCGAAGTATACGTCCACTCCGTAGAATCGAACAGTAGGAGCCCCGCGAGTGCGATTTCTAAGCTGCAAATTTCTTGGCTTTAGGAATCGATAGATTGAAGAGCCCGAAGATCTCCTGTTGGCTGAGGCCCGTTTGCCTGGGGGCGTCGGTATCCGCAAACAACGCGTTAAACAGGGCCCGTTTCTCTTCTAAAACGTCATGGATCCGCATTTCGATGGTGTCTGCCGCCATCATGCGGGTTACCGTGACCGGGCCAGCAGCACCAATGCGGTGCGCCCGGTTGATCGCTTGATCCTCAATCGCCGGATTCCACCAGCGATCAAAGAGGAAGACATATTCGCAGAATTGGAGATTTAGACCGACACTCCCCGCACCGTAGCTCATCAAAATGACGTGTTTGGAGGGGTCCTCTTTGAACTGCTGAATGACCGATTCGCGCTGGCGATGCGGCACCCGACCGTGGTACTGCATCGGGCCAAACCGTTCCAGCGGGCCTGCAATCCGATCGAGAGTCTCCACCCACTGGCTAAAGACGATGGCCTTACGACCGCTGGCGGCAATCTCTTCCATATCCGCCTCCAAACGCTCCAGTTTCGCGCTGGAGCCAGTGGCTGGATCGAAATTGCAAATTTGTTTCAGTCGCAGTACGAGTTCAAAGACGTGCTGGATCGTCAGCGTCTCTCCCATGTCCGAGAGCTGGACGACGCCGTCGTCCTCCGCGGTGCGATAGCTATCGAGCTGCGCCGGCGTCAAATCGAGCTGGCCATCACGAAACATTTTGGGAGGCATGTCCGTCAGGACTTTGTCTTTGGTGCGACGGAGAATGTAATCACGCGTCGCCTTGCTGATGCTCTTCAGGTGCATGTCGTCGCGCAGGTAGCCTGGCGAGAGGAATTCAAAAATGTTGATCAAATCGTCCACCGAATTCTCAATCGGAGTCCCGGTCAATGCCCAGGAACGCGTCCTGGGGAGGGCGCGGACGATTTGAGCCGTCGTGCTGTTCTTGTTCTTGATCCGTTGCGCCTCATCCAGCATGACGAGATCGAACTGAGTGTCCGGATCATCCAGGATATGCTGGTCACGCATCAGTAGTTCGTAATTGGCAATTCGAACGGGTGCATTGTGTTGTTTCCAAATCCAATTCCGTTTGTTGGAATCCCCTTCGATCACCGTGACTGGAATCTCCGGTGCCCAGGTGCTGAATTCACGAACCCAATTGGAGACGAGGGGCTTCGGGCAGATCAGCAGGACATTGCGCAGTTGACGCGCCAGCAACAGCATGCGAATCGCCGTGATGGCCTGCATGGTCTTTCCCAGCCCCATTTCGTCAGCCAAGATGGCTAACTCGCGAGGAAATAGAAAGGCTACGCCATCCATCTGGTAGGGGAACGGTGGAAACGGGAACTCAAGCTTCGACGAGGCGACCAGCGTCTCCAGGGGGGGCTGCAGGACAAAGTAGAGTCGATCCTCGAGCTTCACGAGATCGGCTGGAGGTTTGATCCGCGTCTGCTTTTTCTTGGGTGGTTTCGCCCCGACGGACTCCGCATTGGCCGACTCCGCATCGGTCGACTCCTCGTCGGTCGGTGGCGTTGCCTTCTTGGCAGCCGGTGGTTCCAAGGCGGGCAGGAGACTCGCCGATTCGGGAAACTCAAAGCCGACCGTCTTGGGAAGACGCGATTGCAAACGAATGGGAACTACTTGAACGGCTAGCTCTTCGGTGGCTACCGGCGGTGCATGCTCGACCGGAAGCCTGTCCAACCCATTCTGCCAACCCGTCGCATAGCACCCAATCGACGGCAGGCTGGTCAACGTAACTGCGTTAGAGAAGGTCACCCCTGCCCACTCACCCGGGGTGGGGGCAGCGGCGTTGGAAACGGTCTCAACGTCGGACTCTGAGTCACGCAATGCCATGCTTTCAAGCGATCCAATGAATTACGGGCGAATGATTTGCGGGGGGGGGGGACTGCACCCACGGGAGGTGTCTGTCGCTACCCGCCTACTACGCAGCCTTAGCTACGGGATGTGCCTCCAGCAGAGCTTCTGAAACGCGATAGAAGGGTTCTGAGAGCTCGAAATTCGAAGCGAGTCCCGAAAGCAGTTCTTCCATCCGAGGCACATCCATGGGCGAATCTTCTGGAATCGCAAAGCGGTATTCCTGAGCGGTAATCCGGCGGAGGGCTGCCGCTGCCGACTGAGGTAGGCGGAGATGCTCGCAGGTGGCGCGTTCCCCCTGAGTTTGAGCTGCGATTCCTTCCAACTGCGCGACGGGAAGATCGCTCACCATTGCCATTGCTAGCACTGCGCTGCTGTCTGTCAGCACTAGGTCCGGCTTTAATTTCGCCTTGCCCGTCAGCGCCTTGGCGATCTGTTCTCCGCACACGAAGTCATCGACCGTAGGACCGTACAGCAACTCCTGAGCACGACTGGGCTTCACGGGCATCGTGCAATGGAATTCCAGGGGACGGGCGGCACGATTGACGATTAGGTAGCCGCCAAAGTAGCCATGGTCTGCATGGTGGAGTACTGAGAGGAAGCCTAGCGTTGCTGTCATACTGTCGAAGCTCTTCCGGTGAAAATGGGACTTGTCTATCACCAATGTCGGAAGACCGTTTGTAGCGACTTTAATGCTCGTAGCGAGTAAACATTGCAATTAGCCAAATTGCCGCGATTCACCACATTCCCAGTCGCCACTTGCTCGACTCTAGTTCTGAGGTGACTATACTGTGGAGATACAAAAACAGTGCTCAAACGCATGGAGTTCCGCCCGTGGGAAACGATCCTTCTCCCTTTTCGCCAATGTTTAGTATCGATGTTTCAGCCGAGCCTCGCGCTGCTGCTGGTGCAGTGAATGCTAGCAATGCAACTGAAGCGACCGTCGCACTCTTGCATCAAATGGTCATTGCTCAACAACGGCAAAATCAATTGCTGGAGCAACTCGTCCAAGCAACCGTGAATACCCAAAAGCAACGCACGGCCGAATTGCAGCAGTGGAAGGATGCCAATCCCAAACTCGCCAATTCATGCCGCCGGGCTGCAGAAACTCTGTCGCGTGTGCAAACCGAATTTCTCGAGAATTTGACCGAAGAGATCGAAGACTGTTCGGAGCATTTGGTCGAGGGGGATTTCATGCTCAACGAATTTGTCGATCGCTTTGGGCCCCGTTTAGCCCATCTTAATGGCGTTTTGCAGGTCCTCGCTCAGCTGGGGAGTGGAACACCCGCCGCGCAGCAGTAGTTTAAGAATCCACAGCACCTCCCACCGATTGCTGTTTTCTTCAGCAGATTGATCTGGTACTTGTCGAACTGCAAAGCTAGTATCAACACTTAGCGTCCTCTTGATTGGCGCTATTGTGTTGTGGTAGTGCAGAGGCCAGGATGGCTTTCAAATATTCAGTTGCGCGTTGATTGGCAAGGAGGACCGTTGTGCAGACGATCAAAACGGGAGTTGTGGTCGCCCTCTTAATGGCTGTGTGCTATGGGGCCTTTGTGGCACTCAATGCGCCAGAGCCAGAATTGCCAGAAGAGCTGCGGCAATGGGCGGCTGATGCCGAAGGGCTCGGTGACATGCTCGACATCGAGTTTGCGCCAGCCGATTCCTCGGCGACTCTCAAACAGCTTCCGGTCAGCAAGTCGAACAACTTGCCTAGCTTCTCCCCTGCCAGTAATGCCGCTCAGGCTGCCGCCAAGTTCCCCGACGAGGACCTCGCTTTGGCGTTGCCCAAGTTCGACAAGGATGGGCAAGTCGCGGCAGGAGATGCGGGGGCCTCGGCTCCTACAGTGGATAACGAGACTCCGATACAGGCCAAGCGTGACTCTGCCGCTCCACCCCCTACCTTTCCAAGCTTTCCTCCCGCGGCGCTGGCTGATGTCCCTGCGGAAAAAGAGGCGGGAACCGGTGCGCTAGCCGCGCCACAGACGGATGCGTTTCAAGGCCCCGATGGAATGGCCGTTCGCGTGGGGACTGGCAATGTCAAGCCTCCGGCGCAAGTGGTTAGTTCCAAGACCGACGTGCACGCAACCAACAGTTCTGCAGACCAGTCGTGGCAGCTTCCGCTGCTCGAAGAGGACGCGGACGCCCCTTCTAGTGCAGAGCCAGCGCTGCCTACCTTGCCGTTTGTGCAAGCTCGCGATGAAGCTCTGCGCAAGGCACGGGATGGTAAGCTGGCGGCAGCCCTGAAGCAACTCAGCCCGTACTACAACAGCCCCGAACTCACGCACACCGAACATACCGATCTCGTCGATATTCTGGATGCACTGTCGCGAGAGGTGATCTACTCCAGTCGACATCTACTGACCAGCGCCTATGTGGTGGAATCCAAAGAGACGATCGAATCCGTTGCTGCGAAATATCAGATCGCACCGGAACTGCTGGCGAAGATCAACCAGATCGGCAATTCCAAGACTTTAGCTTCCGGCTCGGAACTCAAGGTGATTCCCGGACCGTTTCGCGCCCAGCTTAGCTTGGTACGGGGAGAGCTTACCGTGTTTCTCGGCGAGATGTATGCCGGACGCTTTCCGGTGGCCCTTGGAAAAGATCCAGTTCCCTCCGCGGGAACATTCGAGGTGGTTGACCGCCGCAAAGATCGAGTTTACTACGGTCGCGGTGGCACAATTTTGACGGCTGAAGATCGCCGCAATCCCTACGGCGGATACTGGCTCAACCTGGGGCACGAAATGTGTATTCATGGTACCGCAGAAGCACCGAGTGCTGATTTGAATGATGCTGGCTGTATCAGCCTAGCACCGCTCGATGCGGCCGACGTGTACGATATCTTGACGCAGGGTTCTCAGGTCACGATCGTCCGCTAAGCTAGCGACAACCGCACCAAGCTTGCTTGCCAAGCTGTGGCTGCAGCACTCGCCGCGCGAGCTAAGCAAGCAAGCAGGTGGTGCATGCGAATGACGCCATCACGGTGAGGCTGGAAGTGCAGCGTAAGCAACAACCTGTCGCACGGAGATGACCCTGCCGACCCAAGGGCGCTTAAGCGGGTGCGCTTTGGCTGGCTCGAACGCTAACGCTAGATTCCAGTCGAGGGATCCAGCTCGAGTTCTTCCGCGTTATTGCGAGTGTTGAGCGTTGGTGCCTGATCAGCGGGATCGGACGATTTTTCCTCTGCCTCTCCTTCGGGCTCGCGCTCTTTCAGCTCCAGTTTCTTGACCGCATTTCCCGAAGTTTCGGATGGGCTTGGAGGCGTTGTGGACGCATCGGCGGCATCTGCTTCACGCGCCGGACCGTAGCCCAGCACGACTTCAGACGGCGAGCTGGTCGCAGGCATCCAAGCGCTGTTCCCCATACTCAGTGGCACCGCATAGGGGTCAACATAGCTGAGGACAACCGGAGTGCGAATCGTGCGAGGGGTCGTCACGGTGACTTTATAGGCTTCCCAGTGAGGCACCCTGACTCGGACCTGCACTTTATTCGTTACCGATTGAGTCTCGTAGTATTTGACGGGGACTTGCTCCTCGACCGTTTCCAGCTTGTAACTGGTGCGTTGAACCGTCTTGGGGCGAATCATTTCTTGAGCGACCATCTCAGTGCGGTCCACCGGGACCATTTTCTCGACGCGGCGAACTACGGGCCGTTGCGTCGTGTACGGTACTTTGCGAACCTCTTGAACCGCCTCCATGCGCGTCGTGCTCACCGGAACTTGTTGTTGCACCGTCTCGCTTTGCATGCGGGTGATTTGCACTGGTACTTGTGTCTGCTGGACCTGAGGCATCAAGGTCGTTCTGGGGATCGCCACCTGCACGGGATTCGGCTGGTATTGCAGTTGCGAGTATGAGGAGCTGGGAGATGTGTAAGGGACCCATCCCAGGCCGCCACGGCGATACCCGGAGACACCGTTGGGGGAGGTGTTGTAGCCACCCTGCATCCACTTCAGGCCGTAGCGTGTGTCGCCTGGCTGCACATACTGCTGCGCAACATACTGGCCTTGGTCGACCACCGTATTTTCGTAGGTCGTGACCGGTTGGTAGGTCGTGTACTGTTGCGTTTGGTATTGAGTCTCGACAACCGGGCGTTGCACGACGTAGTTCTGGGTTTGGTAGTGCGTTTCGACGACTGGCTTGTAGGTCGTGTACACCTCTTCCCGCTCCGCCGTTTCGGTGACGTACGTGGTTTCGTTGTAGCTCTGGTCGACCCATTCGCGTTTGGTCACCGGCCGCATCACCGTGTAACGCTCTTCGATGGTACTTGTTTCGACGATAGGTTTTTTGACGGTGCGGGTGCGCGTTTCCATCCGTTCGCGAAGCACCGGTCGTTGCGTCACAATTTCTCGCTCTTGCAGCTCATCCCTGTACACAACTCGGTGGCGAGTCTCTTCGTGGGATTCCATCACCGTTTGAGTTTGAACAGAATAAGCTGGTCCACAACACGACTGAGCTGCCGCCCACGAGGGGACCGACATTGTTGCCAGGCTACACAGAATTGAGAAGAATTTGCGTTGTGTCATAGTTTGCAGTATCCGCCGATTGGTCGGGATGGAACTCGGTTTTACGTTTTCTGCATCCATGCATTGGTGCTGCGAACTAAAGGATTCGCAGCTTGCGGCCAGCACGGTGGCTCGCTTGCCTAACAAGCCCACTGACGGCCGCTGTCGCCTATTGTCGCTTCACAGTTGCCGACAATCAAATCTAGTTCACGTGAGCGGGAACCCAAATGTGGCAGAAGTGAATGACCTGCATAGCTTTAGGAAAAATGAAAATTGTTCCATTGCGCTGCAGGTCACTTAGTTTTGCCCTAAGTGGCGTGCCGGCGGTTGTTTACGCATTTATCTTGCCTGGTTAGTTTGACAGGGATAACCGCGAAAACCACTACAACCAGCCCACCTTTTCGGGGAAAAGCTAGTCCTACCGTGTGCAAAGCAGTCTAGGAGTTCAGAAAGGGCCTTGAAAGTTCTTTTAACACCCTGACGCGGGTTGTTAAAAGATTTTGGCAGCTCAAGGCCGGTTGTACCTATTGGGCAAACTGTGGGAGGCGTGGCCTAGCCGCGCCGTGGTCTGGCGAGCCCTCCCCGGATCTTGCCGTCCTCATCTTCATGGGGTGTCTTCCCCAATATCAGGTCAAAATTGGCAACCAATTCGCCAATCTTGGAATCTGCCAACGGTGTAAAGTCGGCCATCACCAACTCGCGCAGCTTGGGCTCCTTGATCTGGCGGAATACTCCGTCGCGCTCGTTCTGCGCATTTCCCTTGATCAGCATTTGGGTGGTGAGCAACCGCTCCCCGTTTTGATTGACTGCAAAGTGAATATGCGGAGTTCGCCCCGGATAGGGAACTGGTTTGATCGTGCGGAAGTAATACCTGCCCTTGGAATCGGTTAGAAAGCGTCCGTAGCCTTGGAAATTGGAATCGTATTTTTCGCGGTTGCTGCTCTTGGAATGCAAGTACGAGCCGTGGTTGTCGCACTGCCAGATCTCGACAAAGGCACCCCGCACCGGCTCGCCACTGGGGCTGAGGATCCGTCCCGATAAATGGGTGATCTCCCCCACCCCGACGTTGATGGAGTCATTGACCAACAAGAGGTCGTTGTCGGTATCTAAGGGCAATTTGTCCGGGTAGAATGGGCCCTCGGTCATGCCCGGCGTACCGGTGAGCTCTTCAGCGAAGGCGCCGCGGGTCGTCAGCAAGGCTGCTCCCAAGGCGGCATACCGCGTAAAGCTTCGTCGCGAAAACGGGCTGAGCATGGTATGCGGTGTGGCCGCCAGTACATCCTGGACAGTTCGAGTACTTCGACTGGTCATGCTTTGAGGTCCTTTGAAGGTAGGGAATCGAATCCGCGGGGAACGCAAAATCAGAAAAGGGGAGCCGTCAGGCGTGACATGCCCCAATGAGGATTACCCGCTCTACCGCTGCCTAGCGTGTTACCGCCTATTGTATAACCGCTAGGCGGTGCCAGAGTATCGAAATTTACCAATACTTCTTCGAGAGTAGAAAATCGGTTGTGAGTAGCGAACCCCACCCCGCAGTTAGGACTTTCCCCTCCTCTCAAGCCGCCATTGCCGACTCTTGGGGATGGGATGAAACGCGCCTTAAGCAATGGCAACTAGACCGCTTCAATGCCCAATTGCGTGAGATTTTGCCTGCCAATGAATTCTATCGCCGCAAGTTCGCTGGCGAATCACTCCAGCTGCAGAGTCTTGACCAGCTCTCGGATCTGCCACTGACCGAAAAATCGGAGTTGGTCAAGAGCTCGCAGGAGAGCCCCGGGGAATTGAGTGCTCACCACACCTATGCCCGCTCGGCCTATTCGCGTCTTCACCGCACCAGTGGCACCACGGGCAGCCCTCTCATGATTCTCGATACGGCGGCGGATTGGCAATGGTGGTCTGATACTTGGCAACATGTGCTCCAAGCCGCTCACGTAACGCCAGAGGACCGTGTCTTCTTGGCTTTTTCTTTCGGTCCCTTCATCGGATTTTGGAGCGCGCATCAGGCGTGCGTGGATCGTGGTGCGACCGTGATTCCCGGCGGTGGCTTGTCCTCGCTGGCGCGGCTTGAGTTTCTGCGGCAGTCGGCGGCTACCGTGGTCCTTTGCACCCCCTCCTACGCTTTGCATTTGGGAGAAGTTGCTAAGGCGGAGAAAGTCGACCTGCAATCGCTGGCGGTCGACCGCATCATTGTGGCTGGGGAAGCGGGCGGCAGTGTGCCAGCGGTCCGCGCCAAGATCGAATCGCTCTGGAACGCTCAGGTGGTTGACCATAGTGGGGCGACTGAGATTGGGCCCTGGGGATTCGGCTGGCCCCAACGTCCCGGGGTGCATTTGATCGAAACCAGTTTTATTGCCGAATTGTTGCCACTGGCTAACGAGCCAGGGAATTCGCAGAGCAATCTCCATGAACTACTGATCACATCGCTCGGACGATGGGGGGCGCCAGTGATTCGCTATCGGACCGGCGACGTGGTTCGCCCCACTCGCCCCGCTGCAGGCCCTTGCCGTTTTCTCTGGCTGGAGGAGGGCGTGGTCGGCCGCGTCGATGATATGGTGACCATCCGTGGCGTGAATATCTTCCCCAGCAGTGTGGATGCCATCGTCCGCGAGGAAACTGAAATCGCAGAGTATCGAGTCCTCGTAAAGCGGGCTGGGCACTTGGACCAGCTAGCACTCGAAATTGAAGCGGATCATGAGGTCCGCGAACGGATTGAAAAATTGTTGACAATTCGGCTGGGCTTGAGGATCCCGGTGCAGTGTGTTGCCATGAATTCATTGCCGCGCAGCGAGGGGAAATCACGGCGTTGGCAGGATGTGCGATAGACGACTCGAATACTGCACTGGCTAGCGGCGGATGCGCTGCGGTAAACGCATTAGGCTGACTCGGTGTTTTTCATCGAGCAGCTTCTTATTGGCGCGTTCGGGATCCGTCTTACTCCATGTCTCGCGGAAGAGTGAGGCGCGAATCTCTCGCTGTATCTTTTCATCGCGATCGTACCACCGCACGACATGATCGCGGCTTCCCGCAAGCTGCGTGGGCAGCCGGCTTTCATCGTTTTCAATCAAGCACCATGCAATCACATGGAATCTGCAGAAATCGGGGGACCATTCATAAAAAATGACCTGGTCATAAGCATGGCGCCCCAGGTCATCGTAGCGGTGGTTTAATTCGATCAAGTCGACCCGCTCCCGGAGTTCACCTCGCGAATAGGGGGCGTGACCGGAAGTTGAGACCAGTAGCGGAAAGACGATACCGCGTAGTAGCGGTAACAAAAGATCGGTAGACATCGACCTGGCCTCCTTGCTCAGCGGCTGAGGGGCAGACAGCCCGATTGGCCGCGGAGCGATAGGCCCACGGCCAGGCTGAAATCGACAGTGCGATAGGCCCGCAGCGTGTTTCGGTTAGTACCCGCTGTGCTCGGAGTCTTGCGTGCAGTGCACGCGGCAAGTGGTGGCCTCAGGTGGATGTCGCTCTCGAGCACATCTCCCAACTACCAAAGATCGCTGGTCGAGCACCAGGGCAGTTAGGCCGAGCTGGGGATTCCGGTGCTAGCGATCTCGCGGGCTGCTAGCTAGCC
This sequence comes from Aureliella helgolandensis, assembly GCF_007752135.1. Taxonomy (GTDB): domain Bacteria; phylum Planctomycetota; class Planctomycetia; order Pirellulales; family Pirellulaceae; genus Aureliella; species Aureliella helgolandensis. The sequence continues at coordinate 1,498,393 of NZ_CP036298.1, forward strand.
TGCCACTGGTTTGCGATGCGACGCTCGTGCGGGGCAAACTTGGCCTTGTACCTGAGATGCTCATTGTCCGCAACGTAAAGCCCCAGGTACAGCCAGCGGCGATCGGTGGCTCGGGCTAACTCAATTTGCTTCAGAATGGCGTACGTGCCGAGGCTGTAGCGTGCATAGGCTGGATCAAAAAAGCAATAAACTGCAGACAGGCTGCTATCGCCGACATCCGTGATGGAGATCCCTATCAGGACTTCATCGAGCCATAAGCTGATTTCCAAAATCTCAAAATGGGAATTCAGCAGGAAGGAGCGATAGTCTGAGGCGGTCGATGGAGTCTTGCTGCTGGTCAAATGTCGGCCAACCCGGTGTGCGTCGAACATGCGTATCCGCTGCGCATCGAGTTGAGGTGGACCGATGCGCGTCTCCAGATAGGTGTCCCCCATCTTCTCGGCGCGTCGCTGCGAGCGAGTGGTTTGAAAATGCTCAACCTCCAGTCGCATGGGTTCGCAAGCGGCACAATTGGGGCACTGAGTACGATAGAAAAACCAGCCGGTGCGCCGGTAGCCATGCGCTAGTAGAGTGTCGAGATCCTGGGGATTCAGCCTGCGATTGGAGATGCTCAACGGCATCCGAGCTATCTGCTCGGGGAGGTAGGGGCAAACGTCGGTTTCATCAATGACCGGTTTGAGGAACTCTAATTCAGACACTTGACTATCGCTGCTGAGGCTTGACCGACGGGCGTGAAACTCAGCTTTAATATATAGTTTTTGTCGGTTGTCTGCTCGCTATCGGCCACCGCGACGGGACAGGCCGGGTCTGGCACGGCAAAGCCCAGCGTGGGCAGCGTCTTGCGGTTTCGAACTGCCAGGATGCTTGCAATCAACTCCAGCAGACCGCAGGCGGCACCGGCTGTCCCAAAATAACTGGAGAAGGCGGTAACCGGAACTTCGGGAGCAATGTTTGCAATGGCGGCCGCCTCCTCGCGGTCCAGCGTTTGTTCCGAGTAGCCTTGCGCGGAGACGTGGGCGAGCTGGGTTGGTGAAATATCTGCTTCTTGCATGGCGGCCCGCGCCGCGGAAGCGATGGCCTCGCGACTACCGCTGAAGCGCTGGGTGGGCCGTCCGCACCGCCCGCTCACGCTGCAAACCTCGGCCAGGATCTCTGCGCCACGACGTACGGCGTGACTGCGCCGTTCCAGCACGATGGCCGCCGAACCCTCAGCGGCGGCAATGCCGCGACGCCGCAGGTCAAACGGCATGCAGTGGGGCGCGTCGACCGGTTCCGAGGCATCAAACGGATGCTGGTCGTACAGCTGATGTGCTCGAAAGGAGAGTCGCGTGTCGGAAACACGCGAGCCCATGCCGCCAACGACCATCAAATCGGCCGCTCCACGCGCAATAATATGCGTTGCTTCGGAGAGTGCCAGGAGCCCGCTGACCTCCTCTTGAGCGATGGTGTTGTTCGGCCCCCGCGCATCGATGGCGATGCCGACATGACAGGCTGGCATGTTGGGCAGGTTCTTGAGCATCCACAGTGGGAAGACCTCGCGTGGGAAGATCTCACCCCAAGTCGAAAACTTGACGGGATCGACATCCCCACTAGCACGTGCGGCTGATACCAAGTCTTGCACATCGCCCGGAATCATTTCCGAGCCGTAAATGACTCCCAGTCGGTCGGGATCTGGAGTGAATTCGGAAAGCCCCGCGTCCTCCCACGCAAGATGGGCCGCAGCATAGGCGGTTTGCACCTCCCGGCTCATGACTTTCAACGCTTTCCGAGGCGTGACGAATTGCTTGGCGACAAAATCCTCAATGCGGGCACCGTATACGGTCGTGCGCTGCGCGTCGGTCAATTGGAGGAGCTGCTTGATCGCACATCGCTGTTCGAGCAATCCGCTCTCGAATGCGCTGCGGCCGATGCCGAGCGGAGATACGCAACCCAGCCCAGTTACCACAATGTCGTCTAAACCAACCATCTTTTCGTCGCTATGCGGAATGGGGAAATGACAAGACTGAGAAATCGTTCGAACGGTGGAGGGAATAGGATACGTCAGGCCACGGACCGAGACTCAACGGATCGGAATTCTCCCAATCGTGCGAAGGCGTCGCAGATGGAGCATTCAAACTGCCGCCCGGCAAGCAGAGCAAGGCCCACTTCCAGGCGGTTCTTTCGGGTGAACCCATGAATTTTCACTAACTGATGACCGGGCAAACATCGAACCAGTTGCGTTCGCTGTCCTGCATCCAGTGAGTAGACGCCTCCGGTCCCCAACTTTCAATCGGATAGGAGTTCATCGCGGGAGCGGCTGGACTGCGCCAAGCTGCGATGATGGGATCAATAATGGCCCAGGCCGATTCCACTTCATCGCTCCGTGCAAAGAGACTCGCATCCCCCATCAAAACATCCTGCAGCAAACGCTGGTAAGAGTCGGGCAGCGATGTGCCACCACTGTCGAATCGGAAGTCCAACTCACTTTGCCGCATCGACATATCGGCGTCAGGAACTTTCGACTGGAAGTGGATCTGGATGCCTTCAGCGGGCTGAATCTGAATCACCAAGCGATTGGCTTGTGGAGCGGTGTGCTTGCCTCCACCAAATAGGAGGTGAGGTGGTTCTTTGAATTCAATCACGATCTGAGTCGTGCGACAACTGAGCGCCTTGCCACTGCGCAGGTAAAAGGGGACACCCTGCCATCGCCAATTGTCAATGTGGAGCTTCAGGGCGGCGAAGGTCTCGGTGGGACTGTCGGGAGCCACCCCCACCTCTTTGCGGTAACCCTCATACTGACCTCGCACTCCGCAATCGGCAAAGTCGGCGCCTTTCATCGGACGCACTGCTTTGAGGACTTTCACTTTCTCATCGCGGACCGAATCGGAATTGAATTTGACCGGCGGTTCCATGGCGGTCACCATCATCAATTGGAAGATGTGATTCTGGAACATGTCCCGTAGCACACCCGATCCATCGTAATAGTCCCCTCGGCGGCCAACCACGACTTCCTCGGCGACCGTGATCTGAACGTGGTCAATGTAGTTTCGATTCCACAACGGTTCAAAGATGGAGTTGCCGTACCGCAGCACCATAATGTTTTGGACGGTCTCTTTGCCCAGGTAGTGGTCGATGCGGTACACCTGGTCTTCCCGGAAGACTTTACCGATCGCTTGGTTCAAGTGTCGCGCGGTTTTTAAATCGGTGCCGAATGGCTTTTCGATGACGATGCGTCTGGCACCCGACGAATCGTCGGCCAAGCCGGCTTGGCCCAAGTGTTGAGCGGCCATTTCATACAACTGTGGCATCGTGGCCACGTAGTACACTCGGTCGATGGTTTGGTCACCTTCCAATTGCTCTAACCGATGAGCCAACTTTTCAAAATCAGCCGGCGTTTGAATATCTCCAGAACAATAATGAATGAATTTGGAAAACTCTTTCCAGCTCTGTGCGTCAAAGTCCTTGCCGACGTACTTCGTGGTCGTAGCTGTTAACTGCTCTCGCCACTGCTCGTCGGAATAATCACTCCGAGAAAAACCGACGACACGCGTATCCGCGGGGAGTCGTCCACGCTGGAAAAGGCGATAGAGAGCTGGGATTAACTTGCGACTTGTCAAATCGCCAGATGCTCCAAAGATGACCATCGTATGTGCCATGTCAATTCCTTTTTTGAGGCCACTACCCGCTCAACAGAGGTGGTCTGTTGTGGCCGAACCGCGTGTGCAAAAGTTGAGGCAGCACAACTCAGTTCAGTGTGGCAAGATGCAGTGAGGCAATTGGAAAAAATGAGTAAGGAATCGGCCTCCAGGTGTTTCCTGGAGGCTGAAACTGCAAATCGCCATGGACTAATTGCTAGGTTGCTTACGGAGTTCAAGCCATTCGGAGTGGAATGTGCCTTCTCGGTCGACCCGCTTGTAGGTGTGCGCCCCAAAGTAGTCGCGTTGGGCTTGCAGTAAGTTGGCGGGCAGACGCTCGCGACGGTAGCTGTCGTAGTAGCCCAAGGCGGCAGAGAATGCCGGGGTGGGAACACCCAACTGAGTTGCGGCAATGATTACCGCTCGCCAGGCAGCCTGACTCTCGTCGATGATGTTCTTGAAGAACGGGTAGAGTAGCAGATTCTCCAGCTTGGGCTGCTCGTCAAAGGCTTCCTTGATCCGATCTAGGAACTTGGCCCGAATGATACAGCCACCACGCCATAGCAGGGCGCAGTCGCCATAGTTGAGTCCCCAATCGTGTTCTTCGGAAGCGGCTTGCAACTGCACAAAGCCTTGCGCGTAGCTGCAGATTTTGGAGGCGTAGAGCGCCTTGCGAACCGCTTCCACAAACGCCTTCTTGTCGCCAGCCAATTTGCTGACACCAGCGGCAAATTCAGGATTGTCTCCCGTTTGAGGCCCTTGCAGCACTTTGCTGGCTCGCTGCCTGGCTTCTTTGACTGCGGAAAGCCCGCGGGCGTAGACCGCCGTGGTTACCAGCGTGCTCGGCACCCCGAGGTCCAAAGCCAACTGACTCATCCACTTGCCAGTCCCCTTCGCTCCGGCCACGTCTAGGATCTGGTCGACGAGGTAGCCTTGACCATCGGGTTGATCATCTTTGGCACTGAAGATGTCGCGGGTGATTTCAATCAGATAGCTCTGCAAATCGCCGTTGTTCCAATCTTCGAAAACGTCATACAGCTCGTCGTTGGACAGCCCCCCCACCTCCTTCAGGATTTGGTAGGCTTCGCAAATCAATTGCATGTCTCCGTATTCAATGCCGTTGTGAACCATCTTCACATAGTGTCCGGCACCGCGAGGCCCGACCCACTCGCAGCATGGAATATCGTCGTTCGGGCCAACCTTGGCCGAGATCGCTTGAAAAATGGGCTTGATCAATGGCCATGCCGCTGGACTACCGCCAGGCATCAGGCTCGGCCCCTTGAGGGCTCCCTCTTCTCCACCCGACACGCCCGCACCGACGTACAACAAACCCTTGCTTTCAACGTACTTCGTGCGTCGCTCTGTGTTGGTGTAGTGCTCGTTGCCGCCATCGATGATCACATCGCCTGGCTCCATATGAGGCAGCAGCTGCTCAATCAAGTCGTCCACCGCTTCGCCCGCTTTGACCAGCGTCATTACCAAACGAGGTTTTTTCAGAGAGCCCACAAGCTCTTCGATTGAATGGCAGCCTACAAAGTTCTTCCCTTTGGCACGCCCCTCCATCAACCGGTCTACCTTGTCAGTGGAGCGATTGTAGACCGCAATTCGATTCCCCCGACTCTCTACGTTGAGTGCCAAGTTCTCGCCCATTACGGCCAAGCCAATCAAACCGAAATCACACTTTTCACTCATTGCTATCTCTATCCATTAAACAAAGCTTGGTGGACTTGAAATTCGTAGCCCGTGAACACCTGGGGATAAGAATTTCGGAGGAAGTACTAAACCGGAGGGCAAGTAGAATAGCTTGACACACTGGCGAACGGCAGACGACAACCGCAGTGCGAACGAAGATAAAAGGTCCGCAAGGTGTTGGCAATTGTCATTTGCCGATCGCCCAATGAGGGCGGATTTTGCTTGCTACTGAAAAGTATTTTCCGGATTGCATTCCAGAATGCCGATACATAATAGGGAGCCAGTTTAGGTCAACCTGGCGTTATGGAAACGGGGAGGCAAGCCGTCAATCCCTGAAAGTAAGTAGTTTGCCCCAATTTTCGCCGGTAACTCTCCAAGTTTCTCCTAGAAAGTGTGGAGTGGGCGAGCTGCAAAGTCGATACAACCAGTATTGTCGGCCTTGACGTTGTAATCTCTCCAGATTAGAAACGTGGGTAGCAAGGGCACTGCCACTGCATCCGTTTAATCACCCGCAGAGGACCTCTCCGCTAGCTGAATTTTTTCACTAGGGTGGATTTTCATGCGGAGGACCTCGGGGTAAAGTGCTCGCTAGCAAAATTTCGAAGGCGTCGTAGCCAAGTGGCTAAGGCAGCGGATTGCAAATCCGCCATCGTGGGTTCGACTCCCACCGACGCCTCTCGCTTAAACGCAGGGAAAACGCTGTTTTCCCTGCGTTTTTTCGTGTCTATCGGCAATGCACTCCGTTTGCCGTCTACCCTGCCACTACCTCACCACGACTGCGGGCTGTCACATAATCACTGACATTCCGTGAGCATGTGCTCGAAGTGGGCGACGACGTCTCGCTCCGCTCCGGGCAGTAGGTGACCATAGGTGTCCAGGGTTAGCGTGATGGTGCTGTGACGCATCACGGATTGGATCACCTTGGGGTTAACGTTGCGGATTGCCAACCAGGCGCCGCAGGTGTGACGCAAGGAGTGGAAGTCTAAGACATTGCCGCGAGCGTCCTCGGGCATGAGGAATACTGGGTCGGGCGCAGTGTCACGCGGTAGGCTGTCGATATATGCACTGCGAGCGATAGCCAGATCCGCTCGCAAGAGCTTTGCCAATCGCTGGGAATCGTTGACGATAAATGGTAGCTGTCCGGCCAGCTTGGTCAGTAGGTCGGCTGTGACGTACTGTTTGGCGGGCTGCTTGTTCTTGGTATGCACGGCCGGCAAATAGATATGGTCGTCCGCCAGGTGCTCTGGCTTGAGGTGCATAATCTCTGCAGCGCGAAAGCCGGTTTGGATGGCGGTCTCGTAAAGTAGCGCGTTGGGTGTTTGAGACAGCCACCGCCATTCGGTCGGCAGTAGGAAACGCCGGGAGAGGCGACGATCGGCCGAGAAGTTCGGTTTCTTGGTACCGGCCAGGGGATCGCGATGCAGGACGTTACGCAGGATCGTTAGCCAGCGGCTAAACGACTTGGCGGCCGTGATGTAGTGCCCTTGGGTGCGAAGGGCTAGCGGCTTGCCGGTCTTCTCATCTTTCAGGCGTCGGACGGTCTTCTCGAGCTCGAATTGATTCATGTGTGCCGGCTTTGTCCAGCCAGCTTCGGTGAGGATCCGAGTCACGCGACTGCGAGTCATCGTCAAGTGCTTTGCCCCCGAGTTGCCGAGGTAGTCCAGATATTCGTCGACCAGCTCGGCCAGCGTGACGTCTTGCGAGATGGCGACACCGTGTCGAGCTGCTGCGGCATCCGACTCCCACTGTGCGACGATCCGCTCGGCATCCTGCTTGCGAGTTGTCCCGGTCGTTCGGCGGACGCGTTTGCCGTGTGCGTTGGTGTACTCGCCGTGGTATTTGCCCCCCTTCGTGCGACGGTAGACGGTTCCCATTAGTTTGTCTCAGCATCAATTCGGACGGTGATGTCCAGCGGACTGCTGACCATGACCGACATGCGATAGCCCTGCTCATCGACCCAGCGTTGCGGTAATTGCGTCTCGATCCCCTTGGAAATTTCGTCACTGAACCATGAGGATCGCATGTAGCCTGGGCAGTCCTTCATCAGCAAGCCTGCAATGGCGGATCCGCGATCCCTTAGCTCGATGTCCGCGTTCACTTTGAAAACCGCCATTTGGAATTTGCCGAGAGGGTCGAACGTCCATACTGCTGTGACGGGCAAATCATTGTAAGTCGAGCTAGTCGTCACCGACTTGGCATAGTTATGCTTATGGTGTGCCTGCATTATCGAAAGCCGGCGTTTTTCTCCCGGCGTGAGAGCCGCCTTGTTGAGTAGTTCAGCGTGTTCCGGCGAAAGACCGCTCTCCTCCCAGGTTGGGACACTGTCTGGCTCGGCTGGCGTCTGGGCTCGTGCGTCGCCGGCCAGCTCGACCGCCTGCTTGGCCGAAATATTGCCCGTTCGGATCGCTTCTGCTCCCACGACCAAGACCACAAGAAATCCAATTGCGGAAGCTACCAATAGGCCAATGCGAATGATTTTCTCTTCCTTGACATCATCATCTTTCAGCGTGTCGTTATCCATGGCGAGCGACCTTTGGGATAATGCAAAGAAGGGACCAAAGGTGTCTTTGGCGGATTTACGGTGGCTAGTTCCTCAGAGGTATAGTCTGGTGCCGAGGCGGCGCTAAATTGACTGTACCCCTATCAAGCCCACCAGCCCGAGACCTGGCCCATGTTTCACATTTATATTCTGCGCAATCGCAGCGTTGTGAGGTTTTCGAGTCGTCTATACACACGTCAGCAGGTCTTGCTCGCACTGGAGGAGTTAAGGGACGAGCCCTACACCGCTCTACTCATCACTCCCACGCTTCGATGCGTATTTTGCTTTGTCCTGTTTCACCTGCGCCAGCTCGTCGAATATGGGCTGGAGAATTGCACGCGACCGTTCTGTCGTCGCCGTGCCGGCCGTGGCTTCGATGAAATTCGTTAGGTAATTGAATCCACGCAGGGCGGTTTCGTAATTAGACGCCTGGACACTATCTGCACCACTCTCTTCCAGTCGCCGCACGGCCTCTTCGCCGGCAGCAACCAGCGCAGTCATTGCCTCATTTAGGGCTCGGTATTGTGTCAGTGATACGCGTTTTTCTGTCATGCCTGCATGGTAGTGCAAAAAAAATCTTAAATCAATAAGTCCCTATCTCACCAGGACTTAGAGTACAGTGCTTATTAAATCGTGCTTAAAAACTGTTGACGTGCACGATCGTGCACGATACTTTCTCTTATGCACAGGTGACGGAGAGGATCGCTCGGACGCTTTCATTTGCAGGACGCGACCCTTCTTTCGGAAACAAACCATGTTTGAAGTATTGGTGTACGAAGTGCGCAGAACAGCCAAAGTTGAAAAACGCATTAGGGAGCGAGTAGCGATTAACCGCTGCCTGCATATTGACGACAGCGACGGCCGGCATGTTGAGTGCGACCAACCGATGGTCTCGCTCGGTCTGTGTCTCCAGCACGTCAATGAGCACAACCACATAGTGCGTGGCCTACCGACCAAAGCGGCCAAGATGCGGTTTCGCGCTGAATCCATTCGCAATGGTCAGGCACTAGAGAGTTTCGAACTGCGCCGGTTACGACGCATTCTTAAATCCCGATTTCTCCGCGTGGCGGACGAGGTGGCGTAATGAGTGGAGAGCGGTGGCCGGCTTTGTTGAGTCTGCAGGATGCGGCGGAGTATCTGGGGGTTTCGACTCAGACCGTCGGGCGGCTCAAGGCCCGTGGAGCGATTCGCTCGGTGGTGGTCAATGGGACGACGCTGATCCGGTACCGCCGCAGCGACCTGGATTTGTACATCGAACGGTTGCCCGAGGGTGATGGGGCGTGCCCAAACCCGGCATTGGCTTAGCCGGCAATTGGTGAATCAGATCTCGCACTTGTAATGCCTCGACGAGTGCGGGTGATGTCTGGAGCGTGGGGTGGGACCGGCAAGGGAGTGCGGGCCGGGACTGCAGGTGAGTTTGGATAAGAGCAGCCGCCGGGTCGGGAAAGCGAACTCTCGGACCCTGTGAATCCTCCACTCTCCCGCCACACGCTCTAGTTTTTTTGAACCGTACCGAGGGGCAAACCGACCAACAGTGCGACCCATCAACAGTGCGACCCATCAACAGTGCGGCCGAGCACGGAGCTCGAGCCGCGATCATGGACGACGTGTTTTTTCACAAAGGAAACCCACGGATGCTAGTTCTCTCACGATGCACCTCCCAGCAGATCACTCTGACCGTTCCCCCCAGCACCACTGCGACCGAGATCAAGGTCCAGGTGGTCGAAGTCCGCGGCAACCGTACTCGGCTCGGCCTGATGGCGGCCCGCTCGGTCCGGATCTTGCGCGACGAACTTCTGCCGCATTCGCCGACTGCACAGAACGCCACAGCCGCCCCGGCCAGCAATGCGGATCGCTAACAATCCTTACTGCACTGCACTGCACTGCACCCATCCCAACCAACTATGCGAGGGCCCGAACATGACTGCGACAGCAACAGCACCAGCAACAGCGACACGTGGAACGCAACGCATCCGCCGGCAATCTGCCGACCCGGTATCTACGACGATTCTCCCAGAGCCGGATCGCGTGCCGGATCATGAGCCGGCTGGGTTGCTGGAGAGCTGTTGGGCCGATCTGACATCGCGACAACGGGTTGGGTTTGCGACCGATCTGGAACTACTGGCCGGATCGGTGCCTCGTTCCTACGGTTCTGGCTATTTCCCCTGGAGCTCGGTTGCGGACCTGTGGCCGCTGCTGCCGGAGTTGGTGCGGCGGCACATGCTGTCGCGCATTCTTCGCGAGTCGGTTGACAGTGTGCTAGCCAGCCGAGTGGCTCGTGTCAGTGCTCAGACGGAGGCGGCTCGCCTGGCGACTCTGCAACTCGCGGTGGAAGAGTGCGAGGTGGCACAGTGACTGACCCCGAGCAAAACCAGCCAGATCCAAACAAGCCAGAGCGATACGATCCGGCCAATGCGCCCGAGGCAGTGCGCTTGTCGCCAGAGTTCGAAGATTTCCGCCGCGATTTGCTGCGTGCGTGGGACGTCTTGCCAATGCGGGGACGTCGCGAGTATCTGCAAGATGTGCAGATGGCCAGCGGCATGCCCAAGCCGGATGTTCTGTGGGCTTGGCAAACGAGCGACCTGGCTCCGGCCGTACTGTCCGACATGGTCCTGGAGCGATGGCCGCATATTGCCTGCGCCGCGACACGTCGGTCGATGTTGCTGCGATTGTGGAGCGAGCACGATCGGGCCCGCACCCGCGGTCGAACTAACAAGGGGAGCAGATAGCCATGAGTGCCATTGTGCAAGAAACGCGGGCGGTCCGCTCCCACGGTCTCCCTGGCATGGATCTCGAAATCTGTGAGCAATGCAGACGCTCGCCGGCAACCCGCCTGCTGTCGGTTGAGCGTCCCTCTGATGCAATTGTGAGGCAGTGCGATGGGACACCTCTGCCACGCCTCGCGCAGCGATTGATGGTCTGCGAGGCGTGTTGCCGGTCGATCCTCTGGGGATCGTCGGGAGGTTTTGAATGAGTTCCAGTACTTCGGCTCGGCCGGTCAAGATCTTGGGGGATTGCGTCTGTGGCGGCAATTCGGACTCTCCGAATTTCGACTGCGAGCGGTGCAAGCTGGTGTATTGCATTGTCCGGGCGGCAGAGCTCCGGCGTCTGCAAACCGAATTTGCCACCACCGACAACCACAACGTCGCCCGCCAGGCGTTGACCGAACTAGCGAAGTGCGAGGAGCGGTTCGATCGCCTCCTGTCGCGATTCGCCCTAACACCGGAGGCCCACCTAACACCGGAAGCCCAGTCGGCTGCCGCCACATCCCTGCTTCCCGGCCAAGACTCCGGCCGGCAGTACTACGACCGCGAATAACCGATCACCCCACACCATCACGGACGAACGATGCAAACTCCTGACACTTTTGGAACGGTTGGCTCCACGATCAAGGTGGCGGCCGGGCATTATGTCGACTTGGTCAACCCCGATCCGGCGACGATCGAACTGCGGACCATCGCCGACGCGCTCAGCAAGCTGTGCCGCTTTGGTGGTCATACCGCCGCGTTCTATTCGGTCGCCGAGCATTCGATGCTCTGTTGCCGATTGGCGACCGACGATGGTTGCTCGGTGGCAGTGCTGCGGGCGGTGTTGTTGCACGATGCCGCCGAGGCGTATTTGGGAGACATCGTTAAACCACTCAAATTGCTATTGCCCGAGTATCACCAGCTCGAGGATCGGATGGAACGGGCGATCATGGAGCGATTCGACGTCGACCTGGTGGGGCATGCCCCTGCGATTCGCGAGTACGACCGGCAGATGCTGAAAGTCGAACGCAAGGCCCTGTTGACCGAGGATGACGAGCCCTGGGCCGATTTCGACACGATCCCCGATCGCCACGTGATCCTGGCGCTGGACACGCCGACCCAGGCCGCCAATCGGTTCGTGGCCGCGGCCCTCAGTGTCGGATTGGAACTGTAATGTGCGATTGCGAAGATTTAGATCCACCAGAGTTTTTCGCGTGCGACATGGTGAAGGCCCGACGGCCGCATCGATGTTGCGAGTGCTTTGCCGTGATCGCCGTGGGCGAAGTCCACCAGTCGGTGCGTGGTAAGTGGGATGGCACGTTCGCTGCCTTCCGTACTTGCCCCCAATGCGTGGCGGCCATGCAGTTGATGCCCCATGCGTGCCGGTTGGTCGGCGAACTGCACAAAGAGATTCGCGACGACGACTACGGGCACATCCCCGAGGCGCTGGCCGTACTCGATCGGCGGTCGGCAAACTGGGGCACCCGCCGCCAGCCGGCTGCAGCGGTTTATTGAGTTTTTGTTTTAGTTTCCCCCCCTGAGTTTGGAGAGTTAGTTATGGCGGCATTTGAGCGGGACGACACGTTGAAGTTGGGTGACAAGGCGAAGGATTTGATTAGCGGGTTTTCTGGGACGATCGTGGCGATCACGGAATGGCTCAACGGATGCCGACGCATCACGATCCAGCCGAGTGCCTTGCACGAGGGCACTCCGGTAGCGTCCAGCACGTTTGATGCGGAGCAAGTGGCGAAAGTCGAAGCGGGGCCGGCCTTGTCGCCCAGTCGCACCGGCGGACCAGCCATCGAACCGGCTCGCCGCAGGGATCCGGTCTAGGTTTACAGCGGTTGGGCTTCAACACTTGTCCCCGTTGATAGCGTTGAGGGACAGCGTGAGTGCCGAACGCCAAGGGTGCATTCTACGCGGGCTACGTGAAAGCCCGCAACAAACAGCGGTGGTGGAATTGGTAGACGTTATTAGTAGGCAAACGGAATTGGAATCATTACCAGGCTAGTGCTGGTGCCGGATCGCAACCGGTGAGTCGCTGGCAAAACTGTCCGGATAGCCATGCAGGTTCAAATCCTGCCCGCTGTGTTTTGGGGGTACTGGTTTGCAACGGAGGTTTCTATGTCGATGGAATCGATCCGGAAAGCACGCGGTGTGCCGGCCAAGCGTGGAATGCGGGTGCACTACAAGTACGGCAAGCGGTTCGGTGTGATTCGATCGACTTGGGCGGGGTACCTGCGAATCCTCCTGGACGGCGACAAATACGCGGGGTGCTATCACCCCACTTGGCAGCTCGATTATCTCGACGATGACGGGCAAGTGATTCATTCAACCGGTGACTAACGAGGGAACGACAATGGTGCATGGACTCGATCAGATCAAGCGGATAAATGATGCGGCGGATGTCTTGCGTGGGCCGTCGCCCATGTCGCACTTGCTGCAGAAGTATCGCACGTTGCACGCGCTGCACATCGCTCTGCACGATGCCCTCGCCGTGCAGGCCAGTTTGCCGATCGCCTTGCACGTCCCCTCCTCGGCGATGCCGTTCTACGATCCCCAGATGCTCGCCGATGCGGTCGAGCGAGCTGGCACCAACATCGATGCTGAACTGCTGGGCTGACACTCCAGCCTCGACCACTGAACACCCATCGTCCGATCCAATAGAAATCTCATGGCATCACTCACTCACGAATCGAACGGGCGGACCGGCTGGCGGCTGCGGGTCTATGATCCGACCGACAGCGACCGTCGGCACTCGGTGTGGTTGGGGGAAATGCCTGCTCGCGAGGCTGAAAAGATCCGGCGGCATGTCGAGGCGGTGGTCGAATCGCAAAAGCTAGCCACGCCCATGCCGGGCGAAACCCTGCGATGGTTGTCCAAGATCGACGATCGGCTGCGGCGCAAGCTGGCTCCATTGCTCGGGGCGGCTCGCACGCTACGCCAGGCGGTGGCCGCGTATCTGCTGGAGGTCGCTCGGCAGCATAAGCGGTCGACGGTCGAGGCCTACGCCGACACGCTGCGGCAATTGTGTGACTCCTTTGGTCACGTGCAAATGCGGGCTCTGTCGGCCGAGGTGCTGGACGATTGGTTGGGCGGTCTCAATACGACCCCCAACACGCGGGCGAAACACGCCAAGCAATTAAAAACATTCCTGCGTTGGGCCCGCCGGCAGCGGTGGGTCGACGATCTAGAGATCCGGTCGAGTTCGGCGATCGGGGTCGGCAAGAAATCATTTATCGAGGTCGGTGCGTTCGATTCGCTGCTGTCCCATTTTCACGATCCCGAGATGCGGGCCGCGTTGGCTCTGGCCAGGTGGACGGGGATGCGGGTACCGAGCGAGCTGCTGACGCTGCAGCGATCGCACATCGATTGGGAATCGCTGCGGATCACGATCGTCGATAGCAAGCGATCCAAACGCGCCGCGCGAGCTCCGCCGGTCTTGCGGGAAACACCGATGTTCCCCGAGCTGGTGCCGCTGCTAGAAGCGGTCTGGCCACTCGGTGAACATCCGACCGATCCCCTGTTGCCCGGTATTGTGGCGATGGGTGGTCGGACCTTTGCGAAGCGGTGTCGGGCCGCTCGCGACTCCCTCGGATTATGTTGGCCCAGACTGTTTACCTCGCTGCGTGCGACGCGCCGAACTGAGTTGATCGCTCGGTTCGATGCCAGCACGGTGAGCGAATGGATTGGGCATTCCCCGGAAGTTTCCCGCCGCAATTATACGGTGGTGGCTGACGAAACGTGGAGGGAGGCAACGGGCGGTTCCAGTCTACCCTAGACGGGACCGGCTAAGCAAATCGCTGCACCATCGGCGGGCCGTGGTCCTGCCGGTGGTCCTACGGGAGGACGCGAAATAGCACGGCTGACGAGCGGCCATTCAGGGAGGTTTTTTGATTCGATGCGATTGGTATTAAACGTAAACACACCGGCCGGCACCTTGCGATTGTCCAAGTCGCGGCCGGTGGCCGATTGGTTGGTCGAATTGCCCGACGGCCGGCAGATGCACTCCCGGGGCAGCAAGGATCACGCGATCGCCCGAGCGGTCGCCCTGATGTCAACCGTCGCCTGTCTACCGTTGCCACCAATTCCTCGCCCGGTAGCTACCTATCAACCAACCCTATTTTGATTCGGAGGCGAACGATGACCACGACCCAAGAAAAGCACTTGCCACCGGGCGAGCGGGATTTTTGGCGGTTGCAAGCGGCGGTAATGACGCGCGGATCGGCGGAGTGGCTGGAGTTGTGCGAGCTGGTGAAGCTGGCCGAATCTTGCGAGGCGACGGCCCATGCGGATCGCACGACCCAGTGGGCTCGAGAGTTCGCGATCCCCTTGATCCGGGAGCTCGGCCGGCGGCTGGATCGGTCGAACCAATCGCCGGCACGTGGTGAAACGATGCGAGTGGTGGAGATTGCCCGCGATCTGCGAGCGGCCCAGCTCCGGGAGCTGCGAGAGAACGAGACGGCGGTGTCGCGGCGGTTGCAGGTCAAGCAGCTCCAGCAGCGGCTCGACGCGGCTCTGGAGAATCAGAGCCAGTTGTCGTTGTTCGGCGATGGGTTCGATGCGCAGTAGCTCGCTGCGCAGTAGCAATGCAGACGCATGAAAAAAACCTTTCCGCACGCGACAGATAATTCGACAGAGATTCGACCGAGACCAGACGAATGGATTACCGCAGGGAGCAGAAATAGCAATGGCCGTGCAACAGGAATTTGATTTTAGCGATCGTGGGTACCGGCGCCGGTTGCTCCAGGATTTCACTTGTCCCGATGTGGTGATTACCGAGGGGACGGCCAGGCCGGTGCGGCGACGGATGAAGGCTCGCGATTTGAAGGCGATCCTACGAGTGATCGAGGACTTTGGCGTCGTTTGCTATGCGTCGATGGCCACGATTGCCGAGAGTGCCGATTGCGATCGCTCGCACGTCAAACGCTGCATTCGCGCCTTGCGAGAGATCGGCCTGTTGGCCGAGATCCGACTGGCCAGCGGGATCGAGTATCGGATTGTCTATTCGGAGATCGCGGCGGCCATTTGTGCTCGCTCACGCCGGAGCGACGTGCCGCGTGCAATTCCGGGGGGGAGCGCTACCGAAAACCCCATTGATAGACCCCACGTTAGACCCAGCGTTAGACCCAGTGATAGACCCAGTGATAGACCCACTGATGGACCCACTGATGGACCCACCGTGGGTCCACAAACAACTGGAACTAAAGAACAAGAAACAACAACAACCGCCAAAACCACCAGGGGGGTGGAATCCTCCGATTCGCCGCAGACCGAACGGATCGTTGTTGTTGTTTCTTCCTTGGGAGTTGGCAGAGCTCGGGAGGCGGTCTCTCGAGCACTCTCCCAGGGGCTGACTCCCGAGGCGATCGAATGTCGCATCGCCGCGTTTCGTGCGTTACCGGCCGAGTCACGGCGTGGCGGCACGTTGTACAACTGGCTCGCGTTGCCGCGATCGTTCGACGGTGCGCAGATCGGCGGTGGGGAGGTGCGACTGCAACTGGCAACGATGAGCGGTGATGATGAGCGGCGACGGGCGGACCTGATCCGCTACGGCCGTGGGCAGGGGTGGACGCATGAGCAATTGCAGATTGCGATCCGCAGATTCGAACACCAGTGTTTGGCAAAGGAGCGATCCGCATGACGATCCAGCTTGAACCGCTCTCACTTGACCAGGTGCAGGCCCAGATCACGCTATTGAGTGTGATTAGCGCGGACATCCAAGAACATCGCGACGCGAGTCTACGCGCCCGTGATGCGGTGCTCGCGGATCCTCAGATTGGGCACAAGCGGAGGGAGCGTGAGCTGCACTACTTGGAAGCGCAACAGTTGACCCTTGCGGGTGTATGCCAAGAGCTGGGTGCGGTGCGACGCATCCTGCAGAATCACCTAGCCTCGCGACACAACAGCGGCGAGCAATCACCCGTGACGTTCGCGGAATTTGAGCGTTGGTGCATCGACTCGCTGCAGTCGTACCGCAACGCCTCGGGCGAGCCTGCATCGCCCGAAGATACGCAGTATTGGCTCGGAGTGTTTCGGGCCCTGTTCGCCAGCTTCCGCAAGTCGCTGGCCCCCACATCGTAGCCCCCCCGTCGTAGCAAGGTCCCCCGGACCGTGTCGCCAGGTAGCATGGCCCCCCGGGCCGTGAATGGACCGTATGACCAAGTAGCATGGCCCCCCGGGCCGTGTGCATTAATCCGTGTCCATTGCGTTGTGTCTAGGCCACGGGCCGGTGGTCCATGTTACGCGAGAAACATGAAATACGAGCAAGTTTCACAAGAGAGGCACGTTGACCGATGAACGGTAACCGAGTGACGATCCGGCACTTCTTGAGCGTGGTGCGGATTGAAATTATCTGCCGCGGCTACACGATTCAGCAGAAGAAAGCGAAGCATTGGAATTCGTGGTACTTGACCTGCCACCGAGCGTCCGACGGTCGCTATTTGCGAGTGCGAGTCAGCGACCACTTCAGCCGTTCGTGCGAGAGTGTCCACATCTCGCTCCACCCGCCTGGCGGCGCTACTCTTGAGAAACTCCGGCAGTTGCTCAAGTAACACCAGCTCCCGATTGCGCATGGTTTACTCTTCTGTGAGCTGGCGTTCGACTGCAACAGACGACCGCGAAAATGCATTGCGGACAATCCCAAAACCGGCCGCTGCACCTGCATGTGCTCAGCAGTGGGAAATCTTGCGGATTAGAGCGGCTTGGTGGCTTGGGTTGGTGGCGTTCACCGTAATTGTCCCGTGTGGCGGGAATTTTCACTCAGTGGTTGATTCTGATTTTCCGGTATACGAAAATGTGTGCCAGACATAGCTCGTGAATCCGCCTTCAATTGCCCGATGAGGACGCCCATGGGTACGCCCGAAATGCATGGCCGATTTCCTGCCAAAGATCGAGAAGGAAATGAATATTTGCTTAGTCTGTATACGATGGTCACCCACAGCACGCTGGTCACCGAGACCGACGCGACTACCGACCTGCCACAGGGGGCTGCGATTGATCAGGAAAACCGGGTGTTGTACATACTCACCGAAGATCGGCAACTCGTGCTGAGACTCGCAAAGGGGAAGTACAAGATTTCCGGCCTAATAGACACGTTGTTATACTCGGACGATCCGCAGGCACCTTGAATTCCACTCCCTGGGCTCGATTCTTGCTTGGGGCCACCCGTGCCCTTGGCGGGACGTGTTTGAGGGCGTAGCAAATGCGACACTTTTGATTCCTGTTCGCTACTGCCCCTAGGCCTTCGGGATTCCATGTGCACGACAACGCCCCCTTTCTGCTCGCACGTTTCGCAGCCAAAGATGTCAACGGAAACCGGTATCTTCTGTCGCATTACGTAATCTACTCCGATGCCGTAATGAGCGACAAACCCATCAGCAACGCCCCTCGCGAGTACTTCCTTACCGAGGATCGGAGACTCGTGCGATGGCTTGCCAAGGGCCATTTCGAGACCTGCGACAACGCGCAAATCCAGCTGTTTACCGACGATTACCACGCACCCGATCGCCCGGCATAAGCCCCGCCGAGCAGAGCGATTCACGGACCATCGCCGCCCCATGCGCGATCGCGTTTCCGCCATTGGACGCTCTAAAATCCAACCTTCCAAACGCTGCACCTCAGGTTCATGGTTCTGGGGCGTGTCCGTTGTGGATCAATTGCAGCCATCCGACTTGAGCCGATTGGGAATTCGTTCGCTGCTGCAGATTAGGGGTTCGACCAACGACTGGCTTTTGCTGCTCGTGTGCGCGGCGTGTCATTCGCATTGCCACGGAGTAACTCACTTCCATCGCCGTTTCGAAGCTGTTGGGTGGGGATTGGAGACTTAATTGGACTCCTGTTTCTTCATCGACAGGCCTGGGCAGCGGACTCGTTTTTACCCACCACCCGCTGGCGAACAAATTCTCCAATTCTGCCTCCTGCCAGCCTTTCAGAATGGAATTCCGCCCTGGGATGTGGATAATTGGGGCTTAGATTGAGGATAATTGCCTTGAACATGGGATTATTCTCATTGGCCAAGGATATTAACAAGTTATCCGACTGAGACAATGCGATTTCGACTGTCAACGCTTCTCCTGATCACCGCCTGTATCGCGCTTGCGATCGGATGGTCTGTCGATCGCTACACCCACCGTGTTCCGTCTTATGAGGAGCGTCTTGCGGATCACGCCCGTCTCGCCGGAACACTCGTCGACGTTAGCCGTTTGCACCAGTTCAGCGATCATCCACAAGGCTACATCAATCGCGTTCCCGACATGTTGTTTGTTGTCTTTATCGACCTATTCCGAAACCGAGGGCTTTTTGCACGCACCTACGGACCAATCGGGAACTCGAGGCACATAGACGATGCAACGCTGCATTGGCTTGGAAACGAAACGCTGCGTAGAATCGATATCACTACCCTTTCCGATTTCGAGGCAGAGCTGACCGCATCGGGACTCGGCACGCCCCAATACTACGACCTCTACACTACCGATGGATCACTGAAACCGGAGCTTGCGAAATTCGTCTCCGAGTGCTTCAAGGCACCGGACGTTTTGCCCGCAATGAAAGATGGCGGATAACCATGGCGTGCACACGGAGCGGGGCTTGCGGCCGGGTTTGAAATGGACAACTTTACTCTCCCCGCCCGGTGACGCCGGACGTTCTCGGATTCAATGAGATGCTCGGTCATTGAGTATGTTTCGGTTGCCACTTGGCCACCGAGGGGAACGAAGTCTAAACGCGAATACGCATTGCCAGGCGGACGATAGGTCTTTGGGCAATGGAAGCACGATTGCGAACCGCTCGAATGCACTCGGGTCCCGAAAGTCCAACCGGATGAAAACGATGGGGAATCCACCTCGACGCACAGTTGCTCGGTCAGGAAATTTCGATTGGTAGCACGCCAGACTCGCTAAACAGATACATGCAATTCCAGGCGGTCCTGATTGATCCTAAATCACGTATGCTATAATGACCACGGTCGGACCGAAACTCCTGGCCCTAGCGATCCAGACCCGAGAACAAGCCGATGCACGGCAGTCGGCGACATTTAACCAAATTTACCACCAAATCAACCTCGCCGACGCCGTGATCGGCACCGTTATCCGGCTTCGTAAATCCGATGAATTGAGGCTGGCTGAGTTGAATACAGAGCTTGAAATCGAAAGAACGGAACAACGGGAATTGTGCGACCGGTGTGAACAATGGACTGATCGAGCGCGTGGCGTTCCAGTCATAATCCAAATATTGACATTTCCGATCACAGGCATTTTTTTGTTGAAATCGCTTTTTTCAATCTCAACTATATTGCGCGTACTGCGTTTCCAGAATATCTGGCCAATTATTGAACAAGAGTTTCGCCATCGCTATTGTCGAAAATGTCTGCGCTGGATTACGATTTGCCATGTCGTCATATCTGTCTGGGCAATCAGCTTTGTATACTTTCTCATCTCAGACGCGAGCAAAAATTAGAAGTTTGAGCTGGCAATTGAAATGCAATTAGCAGGATAACAAAACGATGCACGCGAAGCCGGACTTGCGCGTGCTTTTCAATGTTTAGATTTATCGTTCCGGCTCGGTGATCGTAACCGACTATGAAGTCCTGGGTTTGGCAAGTGACGGTCGCCACTTTTTTTGAATTCTTTTATTCAGTCATATCATGACGCGGTTTAGCCACTTGGAAGTTGCCTTCGCTAGAGAGCTTCGAGGGAGTATCGCTTCGGCCGGTGCACAATGTGCTTGTCAAGGATGTTTGATTAAACGACTATTCGAGGTGCGAACGCGTTTCACACTTCTGCTCCTGCTCACTTGGAGCAGGTCGCGTTCCCTCAGTTATCCATGCACGGTTCAAAGCATCGTTGTCGATGATGAGTCCGTGTTGGCTGCAGCTTGCCTGGAGGCTTCGGTGAGCAGCAAGCTACCTTCCGTTGGTGTGGCACATTCTTTAGGGCGACGTGTCTGACGTTCCGGCGATCCTGCGCGATCGGTCCATGGGAATCAGTCAGTGGTCAATTGGTGTCGGTGCTCAGCACATTTGGGTTGGTCTTGTCCTTGTCAAGTGTTCTCGTGTCTGGCGAAAGGGCTCCTGTGAACTCAGTTGGTATCGGTATTGAATGAGTCTGTTCAACTAGTGACGTGTCAAAAGGCTACGAGGTGCCGATTCGTTCTGCCGATGTCAATGCATCAGGCGGCGCGTACAGGTTGTCCCTCGTAGCGGTGGGGAAAAAGGGCGAGCAAGGCCGATTCGTTCTGTCGATGTTAGTGTGCTAAGGGGTACGCTCATCAGGCAGCGGATACTGGCTTTCTTGCTCGCCGTGGTTGGGCGGTTTTCGTGGTGGCTTGTTTCGACTTTGAGCCAATGGGACTTCTCGGCGTGGTGATTGATTTCGCCTGCAATTTCGCCTGCGACTTGGCAGACTGCTGTTTCGTCGACTTACCAACCTGCGTGGGCTTCGACTTGGATTTGCTGGCTGACTTTGTCGTGGGCGACGCCTTGGCGGCGCAACGCTGCGTGAGCTCTTCGGCTTCGCGGGCTTCCCTGCGAAGGCGGCTCTTACGTTGGTCCGAGTTCTCCTTAGGAGGCATCGTTCGAAAGGTCTCTTCATCCAAGGGAAGCGTTCCACCGAACGACTTGGTAGTACGAATCATGGTGACCGGATCCCAGTCCTTTTCATCGCGGAGCATGGCCCAAGCAATCACCGCGATTTTACGAGCCAACGCCACTCCCGCCTTCTTCTTGCGTGTCTTCTGCTTACCGCAGATGCGATCGTAGACTCCCTTGGACCACGGATTGTATCGCAGCGAGGCCCAAGCGCACTCGACAAGAATGGTCCGAGCCAGCGGGTTGCCCCGCTTGGTGATGCGGCCGTTGCGATCGGTTTCACCAGATTGAAATTGCCGAGGTACCAAGCCGAAGTAGGCCGACACTTGGCGTCCGTTCTCAAAGCGGTGCGAATCGTCGATGCAGGCCACCAGGATTTCAGCCGTGCGTGGTCCAACGCCGGGAATCGTGCGCAGTCGTACGATGCGAGGATCGGCCTTGCCGATCGCTTCGAGTTTCTTGACGACCCCGTCAAGTTGTGTGGACAGAGAATCGAGCTGCGTCAATTCAAGATCGAGCTCACCTTTCCACAACTCTTTCGCGGAGCACTCCGTAAGTGGTTTGCGATACGAGTTGATCAATGCGCGTCCGGTGTGCCAAGCTTTGTCCCCCCTGTCGATCGAGATGCCGTGGTTGACGAACCACGCGCGAATGGTGCACTTGATCTTGTTGATCCGCCAGTCGAGTGTTTTGCGGTACTTAACCAGAGAGCGAAACTCACGATGTGTTTCGGAGGGCATGTGAACCGGCTTGAGTTCACTCATGGTAGCCATACGCGCCAGCTTGAGCGCATCATCCTTGTCAGTTTTGCGTTTAACGTTGGACCACTTCCAAGCCTCTTCGTTGGTCGAGCAGACGAACGTTTGGAGGCCCAAAGACTCAGCTAGATCGTTGATCCAGCCTGACGGACCACACGCCTCCATAACCACCAAGTCGATCTTATGCTTTTTGAAGACAGTCGAGAGGTAGTTGCGGTCGGTAGTGGCATTGAGGAAGGAGTGTTTGCGAGTTTTTGTATCAAAGAAACAGCACATCGTATTGAATTTGCCGAGGTCAAGAGCGAGAATCTTCATAGTCCATGTGTCCTTTGGGTTTGGGGTTGGCACATTTGTGACAGTGGTTGCTTCCGGCAACCCGAGATCACGGGGCTGAGTCACCAGATTTTATTCGAACGGCTCCCGCCCCAAACCCAGGACTTACATGGATTCTTTCTCGGATGCAATGAGATGCTCGGCGATTGAGTCTATTTCGGTTGCCCAGTAGTCACCGAGAGGAACGAAGTCTAGAAGTGAAAACGTGTTGCCAGACGGACATGCTAGCCCAGGCTGACGAGTAGATCGTTGGGCAGTAGATGCAACATTGGGAAACGCATGAATGCACTCGCTTCGCGGTAGTCCAGCTGGATGGAAGCGATGGAGAATCCAGCTCGACGCTGGGTCATTCGGTCAGGGGATCTCGCTCGTTAGAACGCCACACTCGCCAAGCAGACACATGCAATTCCAGGCAGTCTTGTGCGATCATAAGCCGCCTTTGCTATACTGATGTTGGTGCATCCAAGCTCCTGGCCCCAGCAATCCAGAACCGAGAACAAAGTGTTGCACGGTAGTTCCGGTGGCCGCTTCACTTTGCACAACGAATCAACTCCCGGAACACCGTGAACACTGCCGTTCGTCGAGAGTACCTCTTGCTGCCAAAGAGCCTGACTGATAAAAAGAAGTCAGCGATGCGTCCTATTGCCTATGGCGTTTTACAAAACGGAGTATTTCATGCGTGCCACGAAGTTCGCTGTATTTATCATCTTCCTGCTCACTACCACGGGAACTACCGCGGCCGATGATCGTGCGGAACTCGAAATTGGCAGCTTTGTTGTTCTCGAAATTGAGGGCGAACTCGCAACAAAGTACTCACAGGCAACCGACGTAACACTATCGAAGAATGCTGTTGGTGACTTGTGCACAAACCAACTCGCAATCGTTACTTGGATTTCCGAAGATGGATCGCTAACGATCAAACATTCAAATGATCTATTTTCTTTGCGTGCTCCTTCCAAATTAGTGACTATTGTGACTACCGTCTCGAAAGATCAGCTAACTCCCGTGGTAACGAAGGCAGGAACACTTGTTTACTCACATGAACGTCTTCACCGAGTTGACGCTGTCGCGAAACCACTAAAGGAGGATCGTACCACATATCATTTGCGGCTTCGCAACATGCAGAATGTGGAAATCACCACCTGGGATCGATCAAACTCGATCCGGTAACCTGACGATCTCGACGAACAAGATGATGCAGCCGAGTTTGCGTCGGTGCGTTTTCACTCAACAAGTCAACCGCGCAAACCGGCTGATCATGGTCGTTATTTCTCAAGCCCACGGAGCAGACGATGAATGCAACGCGAAGATCTTTCTTTCTGCTGACATTTGCCGCTTTCGTTGGGAGTTCGACGCTTCACGCTGACGACACATCAAAAACCCCAACCGTGACAGCGCTCGCCGATCTTGATCTGAAGTCTGATGGAAAAGACGTGACAATGATCTTTAAGATTACCAAAACGCAACTGATTGGCGGTGCGCACGAGGGTGAATTCCCAAACGCGATATTACACTATGCGGAGATGAAGGAGGCTCCACATTTGGTCGTCTATGCCAAAGGTGAACTAGCGGATGCGCTCCATCGTTTTGCATGCATTGGACCAAAAGGACGTTTGATTGGCCGCTCGATCAAAGTGTCGGGGAAGATCAAAACATACACAGACTTTCCAGAGGGCGAGGACCAAACTCCTATCTACAATCTCAACCTTCGAGACTGGAAGGCATTTCAGATCCTTCCTGAGCCCGAAGAGAAATAACCATGCGGTGAACCCGAGCGGCGGTTCGGGCGGATCGTGAAATCAGAGGTTCTTGGCCGCCACCGGGTTACCGCGATCGTTATCGGACTGAAGACCGTATACCTAAGACGGGAGATTGAAAGTGGTACATCACCCCAATCGCACTCAGGCACGGCAAGCACTAACGCTGATCGAGACGGTCGCCTCGATCAGCATCATTGGAATCCTCGCAGCCATTCTCATCCCTGCTGTTCAGGCTGTACGCGAGTCCGCACGAAAAGCACATTGCCAAGACAACCTGAAACAGATTGCACTCGCTACGCATGCATTTCACAACGCGAACAACGCACTCCCTTCCTTCTACAACGGGACATCCCTCCCCTTTCCGCTACAAGAGTGGGATCTTTTTCATACACACTCTTGGCGTGCTACCCTGCTTCCTCACCTCGAGCAGACCGCCCTCCGTGAATCGATTGCCTGGGATTCGCTGGCGACTTCGTTGGAGAACGAACCTGTCGCAACCACGGTAGTTCCTCCTTACGTCTGCCCAAGTGGCACGTCTCCAACTACAAACATGGGATGGGTAATCCGATATGGCTCGATGTCGGTTCCAGAACCCAACCGCACCGAGGCCGACATATGCCAAGTGGTCCGAAGCGATTACGATGCGATGGCTGGAATTCTCGTAATTCCCGACACCTCACCGAGTGGCGTAAACCCGTATAGCACAAAGTTCGTTCGCTGGGGCGTCTGGGGTTGGCCCGACTTTGACAACAATGCAATCTCCGGCGGCAAACTACTGCGGTACCGGCCTGGAAAATTCAGAGACATATCGGATGGCCTGTCCAACACAATCATGCTGGTCGAACGCGGTGGACGCCCGATACATCTTGTCGATGGACGCCCCAAGGCAACCCCAGACAACCCAGACGCAGTCTACCTCGGTCAAACGGGATGGTCGGCGAGCAATACATTCGTATGGGCCATCAATGGCCACAATGTTGGAATTAATCAGGACAACGCAACTGGCATTTACTCGTCGCATGCAGGCGGCGCGTACATAGCACTTGCTGACGGTTCTGTTTCGTTTCTCACGGAATCCACTGATTTCCACACGTTGGCTCGAATGTTTGGCCGCTCGGACGGTGATCGTTAGTTTATCCAGTCGCGTAAATTCACCATGGCCGATAACCATGCCGTGCACCGAAGGACGGCTTGCGCGGTTTTTGAAGTGGAAAGTCAACTGTCCGTCCTCGGTGACGGCTACCGTTCGCCTGCCCTAAATCACTCTTGACACACTTCCAGAGGCAAATCTATATCCACATGAGGTTGTGGACACTCAACAGGAGATGGGAAATGAATAACCACCAACAACGCTATGCCGTTTTGTTTAGTGTCTTGACGGCTTTCGTCACTACGATCGTCATCTTCATGCTCAACGAAGGTGCTCTTAGGCTCTCCACACGCACATATGAGAACCTTCCCGGTTTAGTGTTATTCTTCTTCTTGCATGCTACAATCGTGATCGCTGCCACATCGTTCTGGCGACACTTTCGTTCATTCTTGTTCGGCTCATATACCCCTAAGTCAAATGCGGCTTCCGTCTGTGGCGTCATACTTGCCTTTGGCTGGTGGGGGCTTCCGATACTGCTCCAACACACAACTCAGATCGACTACTACCTCGTCGAATCAAGACCACTTTCTTATTGTTACGGTTTAATCACGTTTTCCGTCTGGGTGGTGATCTCCATAGAGTGCGAAGCGTACCTATCCATACGACGCTTAACTTCGGTCCAGCGTAGCCACGCCTAGGCGAACCACGCATTGAACGGGAGTTCGCGAGCCCGTCCAACTTGCTAAAATGTCAAACGCGCGAACCCCGTTAATGCCGACGTTCGTCGGACGCGCAGGTTAGTTGTGGGTGCTGTCGGGCACCGAAGTCTGGACAACATCGCGGACTGTGAATCGCATTGCGCCCCGCTTTTTTGCAACATCAACTAAATCAATTCGTGGGCATCATTCTATTGTTCAAAATCCAGCGACCACGGTTTGGCCTGAAAGATATATTCTGGACGGTTCTCGTCGCCGCTCTGATCGCAGGTTGGTGGGCCGACCATGCTCGGCAACAACGAGACATTGAGACGCTGTTTCGAACAATGCGCCGTGAGACGCCATGGCTCGTGGAAACGGAGTTACCGGACTGGATTACGAATCAAATGCGAATAGAAGCAAAAAACAAAAAGGGAATCTCTCCAACTCCAAGACGCGAATAATCCGAGTTAATCCAAAAAAGTCGATGTTGGCTCATCGTGTTGCGAACATTCGACGAACCATCCGATGCAACCGAGCGGCGAAGTCGGGCGTTTTGAAGTGGATGATCATCCGTCGCCGCCGGCTGATCGGTAACGTTATCTAATCAAGAATCCATGACCGAAGAGATCAGAGTCTCCTACCGACTGAGCCTGTCCGAGTTCATGCGCGCGTGTGAAGCTCATTGGCGCGCGCAGCGACAGGGGACGGTATCAAACGCGATCGCCGGTGCGTTAGCGCTGGCGACTGGAATCGGCCTTTGGTTTTTCAACTGGTTTTGGCTAGCACTGACTCTTGCCATCCTAGGATGTGCCCTGCTAGGGCTGATTGGGATACGACAGGTTCTGTGGCGGAAGGCATTCCGAGATGCCCGTAAGTATCATGGTGAGATTTCCGTGTCCTTCTCCAACGATGGCGTGCATGTCGAGACGCTGGAAGGAAAATCGGATCTCAACTGGGGCTTCTTCTCGTGGTATCTTGATACGCCGGAACACGTCCTGCTATACATGACTAAGAGAACCTTTTCCGTAATTCCCAGATCGGCTTTCAGTGAAACCCGGACTGAGGACGCATTTCGGCTGCTGGTAACCTCGAAGCTCCCCGTGATCAGATAACCAAGGGTTGCATCCGAGCCGTAAATAGCGTGTTGGTTTTGCTTGCAAGTCAACTCACGGCCGGCTGAACCCTGGCCGTTATCCGCTTGAGTTCGCTGCTCACTGAGCCCCGACTGATGACATTTCCCCGTTTTGGTTTAAGACGCCTCTTTCTGTTGACACTCGCATGTGCTTGCTGTGCTGCGTTCACCACCTGGGTGATTACAGCACGCAAGTATGCAAGGCAGCAGGCAGGTCTTGGCATACAGAGCAAAATTGAGCACTGGCCGTATGTACTGCGCAATTTGCTAAAAGATGCCCCAAGTCTTGGAACGGGCGTTACACCCTGCGGATTGACTGCAGGATTTGACCAAAGCTCTATTTGGAGAGTAAACTCCAACGCTCCAATAATTGACTTCCTCAAATCTCAACAAAATCTTGAGATTACGGATCGATCACACTCTAAAGCAAATTACTTAATCAAAGCGTTGCCTGTCGAATGGCCGAAGCAAAACTGGAAATCCTCCACGTGGTATGCAACGCCCGGTTTTGGCACGCAGCATATTGAAGTTACTGACCTCTACTTGATGGCAATCGATTCTGACACGGGTGACGCGATCGTTTATCATGAAAATCATTTTTGAACTGAAATTGCGGATAACCAAGGGATGAACGAAAGTTCCGGTGGCTCGTTCACTTTGCACAAATACTCGCTCGCCGGAACTTCGTTATCCCCATCGTTGAACTAAACCGCTTCACTTTCAATTTTCTCGTAACTCTAAGCAGACTTCTTCTGCGTATCTCACGCGAGCTACTTCTCGCCTCTTGCTGGTGCGGTGCTTTGCATTGCGATGGCTCTGCACCGGCTACAGTCGCCTAGCTCGATGGCTTTGCCTGCTCGGCCGCGTGTTGACTTCGGCCAGTCCCAGCGGTGACGGTGCGATTGCATGGCCACTCCGACGAGTACGACTGAGTGGCATGAGCGAGGTAAGTGAGCTGCCTCCCCCCGTTCCGAATTTAACGATTATCCGACTTGCGCTTTCTGAAACCCCAATCATGCTGGGGATTAATGTCGCATTTCTGCGGCAAGTTTGACTTCCCGTTTTCAGTAAGGCTTCAGCGCAATGCCCAGCTCTTTTCGCAAGCATACTCTTGCATCCATTAAACGTATGGCCGAGGACATGTTGCTCCGCAACATGGCAATTAGAACCATCGATTCCTACACCTTCCACGTTGGGCGTTTTTCCAAGCACTTCGGAAAACTCCCCGAGGATCTGGGCCCCGAAGAGATTCGCGAATTCCAACTGTGGATGATCCAAGTGAAAAAATGTTCGTGGAGTTCGTTTAATCAAGCTGTTTGTGGCCTACGGTTTCTCTACACCTTCACGCTCCCCAGGCCGTGGGTCGTGAAAATGATTCCGTTCGGCAACCGGCCTAAGAAGTTACCCGTTGTGCTGGGGCAGGAAGAAGTACACAGGCTGATCGAGTGTGTAACAGTTCCCAAACATCGAGCGGTCCTACTGACTCTCTACTCGGCCGGGCTAAGGCTCAGCGAAGCAACCAACCTAAAGCTCCCGGACATCGACTCCGAGCGGATGCAACTGCGGATCATTCAAGCCAAGGGGCGCAAGGATCGCTACGTACCGCTCTCACCAAGGCTCTTGGCCGAACTACGAGAGTACTGGAAGATCAACAAGCCGAACCAGTACATCTTTCCGGGCAAGACCAACGATGTGCCACTTTCCGGAGCAACCATTCAGAAGACTTGCAAGATGGCCGCCGCACAGGCGCACATCAAGAAGATCGTTACTCCACATACTCTGAGACATTCTTTTGCGACCGGACTTTTGGAAGCAGGCGTCGATCTGATGGCGATCAGCAAGCTGCTCGGGCACAGCAGCTTTACAACAACGATGATCTATTTACACTGTCGGCGAGAGCACTTGGGATCGACCCCCAGCCCGATCGACTGGCTCCCGGCCCGGCAGTGCCCGCGCTGGATCGACCCGTCGCTGCAAGCTCCCAGCCCCAGCTCGACGCCCGCGAGCGATCCGATCTGAGTGTGGCCAGCATACTCAAGCGGTACACGGCTGACTTCATCAGCAAGTATCGACCGAGTCTCTCACGACAAGTCGAAAGCACACTAGCGAGGATCGGCTTCTGCCGCACCGCAGCCATGGGAGGTCGCACCTATGCTTGCAATCAGTGCCAGACCAAGATCTCGCTCTACAACTCGTGCGCCGACCGGCACTGCCCGCAGTGTAGTGGGGCTCGGCGCGCCGACTGGCTCGATAGAGCCGCTGAGCTACTGTTGCCAGACGTAACTTACTTCCAAGTTGTCTTCACGTTGCCAGACAAACTATCTCCGCTGATACTCGGTAATCGTCGCAAACTCTATCGTACCTTGATGCATACTGCTTGGGAGGCGCTCAAGGAGTGTATTGAAACCAAGCTTGGCATGCAGGCCTCTGCCATGATGGTCTTGCATACTTGGAATCAACGGCTGGGGCACCATCCTCACGTGCACCTCCTCGTTCCCGGCAGCGGCCCATCACTGGACGGACGGCGTTGGATCGAGTGTCGGCAAACCAAGCCCACGGGGAACTCACCCGCCAAGCCAACGTTGGTGGACAACAAGGAACTCAGTCGAGAATTCAGCGAACGTTTCCTACGTAAACTAAAATCGCTGCACCGTCGCGGCAAGCTGGATCTTGAAGAAGAATTGGCGGGACTTCAAGAGCCGCTGGCTTGGGCCAAATTCACTGACACTCTCCTCGCACACGACTGGTGTGTCTTCATCGAGCGACCACCGACGTCCAAGTCGTCTCCGGAGCACGTCTTGAAGTACTTGGCCAGATACATGACTGGTGGCCCCATCTCGGATCGACGCTTGGTGAGCTGCGATAACGACATCGTCACGTTCATGGCTCGCAACAAGGACAAACACAGCTCGGCTAGTCAAGTTTCAGAGAAACTCTCTGGAGTTGAGTTCATTCGATGTTGGTCACTCCACATTCTTCCCAAGGGTTTTACCAAGTCACGTTGCTTCGGAGGCTACAGCAGTGCTCGCCGCACGGCCTTCATCGCCTTGTGCAAGCAGCTCCATCCGCTCGCCGTGACGGAACAATGCGATCCTCAAGTCAACGACGCAATCACAGAGACGCAGGACATTCCGACAGAGCGTTGTTGTGCCAAATGCCAACAACCCATGCAACTCCTCTCCGAGACTCGTCGTCCGAGCTGGCGGGACCTATTCTATGGCCCCAACCATCACTCTTGGTTCGAGAGTTAGACTAGTGCCCCTACGCTACGACATCGTTACAGTATCCTGCTCCGATGCATACGCATTGACGGCCAACCGCTGCCCGCTGGTCACAGTTCACCGACGAAACAGTCCCCAACTGACGTCAGATTCTCTACGCGACTGCCCGGCAGCTCAACAAACTGCTTGCCAAGCCATCTCTGACTAGGCTAAACTGACTCTCATCAGACGCCAGCTCAATACTATCCGCATAGGACCCGTCGAGCGAAGCGTCTCAGCTCAACGGACAATCTATCCCTCCGTGCTCGCTGCGCTCCCAGTTGGGATAGATTGCTATTCGTTATCCCAGTCACGAATTGTAGAAGCACACCATTGCTTGAGCTTGACCGCAAGCCGCTGTCCGTCATCCAGGCTGACGCATCGCTTTTCGCTGGACGGCTCGGTATCGATATCGAAACGGATTTCGGAGCAATCGCTTTAGACAACATTCCCGTTCCTGACGTCTCTGATTTCACCGCTCTTCTGGACTACCGTATTCGTATTCCCAATTGCCACGAATACAATTACGAGGACCCGTTGCTGCGACCGTGGTTTAGCACGGAAATGGGCTATTCTGACGTAAATCGACTCGATACTTCGCTACGCCTTCGGGACGACAGGCTTCTCTCTGTCACGATTGACCTATCAACCTCCGAAACCGAAGGATCTCTTCCCCAAAATCTACGCGGATCATTGCTTGCCAACTGCAGCCCCGTGGATTCAACGCAACTGCTAACTTTTTCCGGGCCGATACCGATTCGTTTCGCCGAAAGCTACTTGCCCATACTTGGCTTACCGAGCTTGCCCTCTAACGCAACCCTAAAACATGTCACTTCTGCTTTCGGCAAACCGGACCACACTGGCGGTTCAGCCAACTCAAAACATGGTTCCGTCCCTGCATGGATCCGCTATACTCTTCCTAGCTGCTACTTGCGATTCCAAATCGAAGGCGAGCTAATTTCGATTTTCACGATCATGAGCCTGTCTGACCCGCCGTGTGACCTGCTCTAGTAATTGGGATAACCATGTCGTGCAGCGGAGTACGGCATCAGGCGTTTCGAAGTTGACAATCCATCGGCCGTACCCGCTGACGACTGACGTTATTTGATTGAAGTGCATCACCCTCAGTTTTTACGATGAAGTTTTGCTTGCATGACCGAAACCGAATACTGCTATGAGACTCCATTCGGTATCGACGTGCTGTCTGTCTCGATCGACGCTCGCCCACGTGTCGCAACCCTCACGATTCAGCATCGCGATGTCACATCTGTACTGATTTTTGAAAACCCATCGCCTATTTCGTCTTTCGCTGGCCTGTTCGAAGACTTGGAACGCATCCGAATCTCGGATCGAAATTTCTACGGATCGCAGCTTGCATTTGGCCGTTATGACGTTCAAATGTGGGACGAGGACACGCCGTACGCAAGCTTCGACTGTGACAACTTCCAAGCAGACGGTGCGGTGTGACACATGGATGCCCAACGCCTGCAAATAACAAAGCCATGCAACGGAGCCGCGTGTCAAACGTTTTGACAATGGTTGACGCGCTCGTCGCGGCCCGCTGATGGCTACCGTTCCCCGTCAATTGGGCTTGTCCCTCGTAATCGGATATTTACCTTGCTGAAGACTTTACCTACCGCATGCTTGGTGTTTATTGCCCTTGCTTCAACGTCCGCGTTGCTAAACGCAGGTGTCATTGACGCAACATCTCTTGAAACCATCCTGCGGAGCATCGAGGGCGAGTCCGAACACGACATCGCGGTCATTAAGAAGCTGGTGCGCGAGGCAAGCGATGGCTTGGATGCCTCCGATCCGAAGGCAATAGAGCAGGCCATGGACCGAGTTCGCAGCAAATTGCACGGGAAAACCGTCGGTGGCGTTGTATTGGAAGTCGCCATTCTGCAGAACGCAAGAGACAGTGTGCTGGAGCAAAAGGCTAAGACAATTGTTAGAGAGTATCGGTCGCGTTGGAAAAAGCGAATCGCAAGCTTTCGGTCTGTTGACGTGGGGATGACGAAGGAACAACTTGTAAAGTTGCTCGGCGCGCCGGACTTTCAGTCAAACTCGGAGACGGTAGAAAATTATCTGTATGGATGCGATGCGGCGCACAATGAAGAATAAATCTGGCTCCTGAAGATTGCCGTGGAAATCATCGACGGAAAAGTCTCGGATGTCAAACGAATGGACAGCCATATCGGAATCGAGGATGCTTCGCTGCCGAAAGAAGTGAATTCGGGAACAGGCTCAATACCATCTTCTACGTCAAGACTAGATTCTCGTTAAGCAAAGCGGCGAACCAACGGTTGAGCGTGAGCGTGAGCGGCGGGCGGTCCACGTCCGCTTCGAAGCAACGTTTTCTGGCCGTCGCCACATTAACCTGGTCGTTCGTCGGCAACCAGCTGCCTCCTCAGACGCATGCGGATTGGAGTTTGGCTCCTAGCCCTCTCGCCAATCCTTCTGATCGTATTCATCTTCCCGGGGCTGAACCCTGTGTGGAATTGGTTTGGACAAACGCTACCTTTCTAATTGTCTGCCCCCCGCCAGCGGATTCCGGCTGCGCTATTTTCGGTATTTTGGTAGCGCAAGCATTGCTCGGTTGCCACCCACCCATGATAATGGTACTCGTCCCACAGTGGCGAGAACATTCCTTCTCCACTCTGAGATCATTTCCCTCCCCTGCCCCGGATCCCACCTTCGTCCGTTGACGATTACTGGCTGCACCGAGACACACGAACTAGCCCTTCCGCACGAGCCATTACCACCGCGAGTGATATTACGCGGAGTGACAGATCCGTCGATCGATATTCGATAGATGGAACCAATACCCCCTAAGGTGTTCGGGGATAACTATGCTGTTATGTTGCTAATCTAAACCGCCACAAGGAATGAAGCCGCAATGTTAACGGAGCGAGCCATTCGCCGCAGACAGTCGAAAAAGGAAGGCCAAGCGAAAGCGAAGCTTTGGCTTCAAACGGCGTCGCATCAGGAATGCCTGAAAATAGCAAATGGTGGGTACGACTACGGCGTTACTCTGTCAGAACTTCGCACCACAGGTTTGCACATTCCACACTCGCAGGATCGCGATTACTCGTGGGGTTTTGTGAAGCAGGTCAAAAGCAAAGTCTATCACTCGCTTCACAAGGCGAGACGCCGACCGGAACCACAGTGGGACAACTTACTTGCCATTCTGCACAACATACGTGTTGGCGATCGATCCAACGCCCACGAACACGCAATAGCAAGCATCCTCCATGCCTTATTCACGTCCTCATTGGGCGAACCGCAGATGCAAGTCAACATTCACGGCGGGCGTAAACGAATCGATATCACCTATCGGAATCAGGCCATAGGCGGTTTTTTCAAATGGCTTGCGCGCCACTACAAAGCACAACACGTGTTCGTAGAATGCAAGAACTACAACCCTGATCCGGCGAATCCGGAACTTGATCAGCTAAGTGGAAGGTTCTCGCCATTACGGGGCCAGTTTGGATTACTGATTTGTCGGTCGATATCGGACAAGTCACTCATTGCTCAACGGTGCCGTGACACTGCGCTCGATCATCGTGGTTTCATCGTCTGCCTTGACGACAACGACCTTTGCGATTTGATTCAAGCCCGTGGGAGTCTGACGGTTGACCCATTCTCATTGCTACGTCAGCGATTTGACAACCTCATCATGTAGGTCACACAAACACAACAGAACAAAGCCGTGCACCGGAGCGCTCAATCACGCGGCAACTGAAATCAAAGTCTTCCGTTCGTGCCCGGTTACGGCAGACGTTCGTCGTCTAATTTGGAACATCGAGTGTGAGACTACTAGTGAACACAGCTATTGTTCTTGCTTGCTCTGCGGGCTTTGCGTATTGCATGCTTTGCCTTGTGGCTCAAAATCTCTCTCAGCAATCTGCTTTGCCAACGCGCTACCAACGGACAATTGTTAGCTCAAACGTAGGATCCAACCTGCATGACCAGTATTTTGTAGCGTCGTTTTTTGGATTCATGCTATTTAAGGATCCGGACAAATCAATCAATGCCCGCATAGGTCCGATCAGTTTTCCCTTGCTAAAATCCATGCCCGTGACTTGGCTCGTGCTCATTTTGATTGCTACAACTGCTGGGTGGTGGTACCGTGCGTCGCGAGACTTCCATAGATCTACTTCCCCACTAAACGTGCCCGCCGCGCCAAAATAGACTAGGCTGATACGAATCCGCATGACGACCAGCCTGGGTTCGAAAATCCGACGAACAAAGCGATGAAACGAAGTCGCCGAGCCGGTCCGACTTTACATACATTATCAACCACGGCGACTCGATTATCGCCAACGTTCGCCCTTAAGAGATAGCTTTGATGAAAAAGCGATACCAAGTCTTCATATCGTCAACATACGAGGACTTGCGTCTTGAACGGCAGGCTGCCGTCGAAGCTATTTTGAAAGCTGGGCATATTCCTGCTGGTATGGAGCTTTTCACGGCGGGCGATGAATCGCAGATGAAGGTTATTCGTAGATGGATCGACGAATCTGACATCTTCATGTTGATTCTCGGTGCTCGGTACGGGTCGATCGAGCCCACCTCAGGCAAGAGCTATGTTGAACTTGAACTTGACTATGCAATCGAAACAAACACGCCGTTTTTTGCAGTGATCATGACTGACGAAGGGCGTGAAGCGAAGGTCAAGGAACATGGCACTTCTGTGCTTGAGGGAAAAAATGAAGAGGCATATCGCGTCTTTCGAGATCGCGTGAAGACCTACCTGTCAGCTTTCTTTTCAACTGCGTCCGAGGTGAAACTCGCGGTATTCGAAACGCTTCCACAAATAGTTGACGGGCGAGACCTCAATGGCTGGGTCTCGGCGGCGGACATTCAAACACCGTCCGATGTTGCGTCAGAACTGGCACGCGTCGCCCACGAAAACAGCAAGCTCCGCGCCGAACTTGAAGAATTTCGCGAGCGGGCGAACTCTCAATCCGGGAGCAATCCACAATTCGAGGAACTATTCGCAACCCTCAAGAACACAAAGGCGACGATACCAGCAAAGCTCACTGGTTCCCCGAACGATGTGGAACTAAACCTTTTGGAACTTGCCTTGCATTTTGGCGAATATCTCGCGAGAAGCGTCACCAATGCCTATGGTACAGACGCAATTGAATCGTTCGTGTTCTACCGAATTGCATCGCCTCTTGCGGCATTTGGTCTCGTTGAACATGGAAAGTCTCCGATTAACGCAAAGTGGCAGCGCTTGAAGCTGTCAAAAGAGGGAACTCGCTTCATGGCCAAGGCTAAGATACGCGTCGAACAGAATCGATCACAGCCCGCATCAAAACCTGCTCCAACGCCACCGTCGAAAGAACCTGATGCCAAGCCTAAGTCTTCCGCAAAGAAGAAAAAGGCGGCCAAGCGTACGCCGAAGAAGCAATAGACGGGCGAACAAATCGGTGAACCCGAGCGGCGGATCGGGGGTTTTCCAGAGTCAAAGGTTCTTGGCCGCCGCCGGGTTACCTTTGTCGTTATTCCGTTAAATGAAACAGTTAATGCAAATGGACGGTGTGAGAAATGGCTAGATGTACAGCACCGGTAAACGGCCATCGCTCTGCTGCGGCTGCAGAGAAGTGCCCCGCATGTAGTGGTCGCACTCGCGGATACAGTTCCTACTCTCCTCCTGCTTACTCCCGTCCTGCCCTCTCATCGCCCGGTGGCGGTGGCCGCAGCGGCGGCGGGGCTGCTACCAGCAGCAAGCCGCGCTGGTCGCGAGCCAGTTCTTCCGTCACGTACACATCTGCACAAGTACGGGCGCTTACGCCGGTCCGGGAAAGCGTCGAAAGGCGAGCATCCCTACCTGATCTTCGTGACGTCTTTCTCTGCCACGCATGGGACGACCGGAAAGATGCTGCCAAGGTCCTGCACGCTCAACTCGAAGTTTTTGGTGTTTCGGTTTGGTTCAGTGAAAATGACGTTGTTCTTGGTTCCCCGTTGCTCCGCGAAATTGACAAAGGACTCGCGAGATCGCGTGTCGGCATTGTATTGGTGACTCCTGCGTTCTTGCGACGTATTAAGGGGGCGGGCATTGCCGAGAAAGAGCTTTCGGCACTCCTAGCGCGTGACCTACTGGTTCCGATCGTGCACGACACGACGTACGAAGCTCTTCGCGATGTCAGCCCGCTACTTGGCTCTCGAAGTGGAATGGACACTTCTGAAGAGACGATGGCGGATATCGCAGCCAAAATCGCTGAGTTGGTTGCCCTCGACGATAATTCCGAAACGGAAGCTCAAGTTCGGTGCTAGCCACAGAGTGAACTTGAGTTCTATTGTCTCGTTCACTTTGCGTTTCCATGCAAGCTTGACGGAACCACTTCAACTCAATCGTCCAATCATCATGAGTACCCTAAATGGCGACTGAATGCGTTTACTGCCGCTCAAGCGCACATAAGCTGTCACGAGAGCACATTTGGCCTGCATGCATTTTCAAACGTGTGCCACTCAATCAGAACATATAACGCCCTGACGTTAAAAAGCTTGTCCGCTAGCCGCGTTCATTGGTTTTACCGCGCGAGGCCGTGCCTTACCCAATAGTTTGTTGTTATCTACTTGTGCGAGGAGGGATCGAATGCCGTTGGACCAGTCAGAATTGCTGAAGGATGAACTGGACCAACGCCACCAGTATGCGCGTCATGCGTTCGACCGGTTTTTGCAATGGGCTGTGTTGCTGTGCACTTTGAATGGAGTGGTGGCAGGCTGGTTGGCGGGACGCATTGCGTTCCATCTTGATCTCTTTGCCGATATTGCGTTCATCGTCATTAACTCTCATGCAATTTTGATAAGTTCTCGAATGCTTAAGAGTATTAATGAGCAGAGGATTCGCATCGAGGTCGTAACGCAGCACTTGCAAGAGTCGGTCCCCGAATCTAATTGCCCATTACAATCGCCGTTCAATGCTGAGTGGCAGTCCTTTATTGTGAAGCAGTTTCGACTCGCGTTCTCCTTTCTTGTCATCTGCTGGATTTGTAGCATCGGAGAAGCCATCGTGGTTGCACGGCATGCGGAAAAACCGAGCAACGTAGATGCGATTGGTGGTGAGCTTGACGAATTGTCCTCAGTCCATGCGCGTATTGAGACGCCACGGAAATTTTTAGACAGCGAATAACAACGTCTGCTGGTCTACCGCGTTCTGAAAATGTGACGTTTGATTTGGGAAGGTCCTGGACAGGCTGTTGGCTACTCGCAAGTTTAATCACGATTTACTCTACCAATGTGCAATGTGCTGCGGCATGCTACTGGTTGGCTGTGGCATGGAACCATTGAGCAACAAGGAGCATACAACCATGCCGAGCGTCGAACTAATTGAATCCAAACTCGCACCGTTTAAGAATGCTGCTCACGGCAAGATGGGCCAAGAAGTGTTGACGACTTGGAAGAACACGGGAGACACACCGATTCGGATGGTCGCCGCAGAGATCAAGCCGGTGAATGCAGATGGTAGTCCTCGCCAGTCTTTCCACTACACCCTGTACGCGGAATTCGACGATTCGCCCGCCTACCCAAGCGGCCCCGCGTCGCTCCTGCCCGACACCCCGTGGCGTAGCTTGGTCCCCTGGGCCGACCACGGGGTTGCCCTGCGGCGCTGTTGGGCGGGGATGCTTTCACGGCCCGGGGGGCCATGCTACCGGGCCATGCTACTGCCTTGCTAGGACGCGGTGAACAATTGCTCGAGCCATGCGCTTTTCGAGGCTACGGCACCGGCTGTTACGAACATGGTTCCGTCGCCATTAACGACGTAATCAATGTCACCAACGCGGTGCCGGGCGACGCAGGGGATGTAGGGCGGCGCTCCAAAGGTCCCCACGCTGTGATAGAGCTGGGTCGCAGATGGGCCAACGGTAATTGTCGAGTGGACACCACCGCTCAAACTGGCGGTCGAGCTCGTGAGGTCGTTCGAGACCGTTCTCGCATAAACGGAGCGGTTGATCACGTCACTGTCGATTTGAATGTCGACCCCCTTTGTCGTGCACAGGGCGTTGATCCAAGCGTTGGATAGCGGGTTGCCGCGCGGCGGTGGATCGGGAGGAGCCCGGTAGTAGTCACCGGCCAACAGCAATCGTCCGGTCCAGGAGGTGAGCTGCCCCAACCATGGCGGATCCTCGGCGGTCCACACGGCCAAAATCAGTTTGTAATTGCTGAGACTGCCGGAGTATTCGTCGGCCGACGCCAAATCGGAGGCAATGCCTAGCCCGTCATAAACGTCCTGGCAAGCTTCCAACGAGGTCAACGAGGGGGATTCGCGGCCCACGTCCCATAGCAACACGCGCGGCTCGCAATTGCACTTTCCTGGATTGAGGCAGCCGAGTCCCATTAGCAACCCTCCACGTCGGCAAATCGCATCGACCCGATCCACTTCCACTGGATCACTTCATCGCCGCCAATCGCCGAATCGACCGAGTTGTAGACGGTGTACGTCCCCTCTTCGATCTCCCCGTCTGTGGCGGCAATGTTTTCGCACGTGGCCGAGCCCCACACAAACGGATCGCCTTCGGAGCCAGCACCGGTTCTGGCGGGAATGCCACCCTCGGGCGTCATGGCCAGGCCACCACCATTATTGCCTCTGCGAATCCACGATCGCGGCGTGTGGTCCGACGCACGCAGCTCGGCCAACTGCGACTCCGCCTCCCGGAGTCGCATGTCTAATTGTTCGAGCTGGCGACGATCACTGCTAGACATGTTTTTACTCGGACAAACTGCTTTGTATTGGGCTGGGATAGTTGCCCTGTTGGGGTGCTCTTTAGCGCAGGGCGCCGACGCGGCGGAGCATGCCGATCGGGTCCTGCTCCCCGCGGTACACTTCAAACGACTGTACGGTGGCCGGGGCGGGCGTCCCGATGGTCACGTTGGCTCGGATGTGGATGCCAACCACCGGGGCCACAATCGCCTGGCCGGCGGCGGTGGTGATCAAATCCCCCACGGCAATGGTCGAGATCTTCCGTCGCGATCGCCAGGCCACCGTCTTACGCGTCAGCACACGCCCCAGGGCGATCAACTTGGCCAACGTCTCGAGCTGGTCGGAGTCGTCGACCAACGTCCCCCCATCGCTCTTGAGCAGCTCCCCCGAGACGTCCAGCCCCGTGACCGTGTCGGCCTGGATCCGGACAAAGCGATAACTCTCGCCGGCATCGACCAGCAATCGCCGCACAACATCTCCGGAACTGCTGGACGGGTACACCCGCTCGCAATACCGATCCTCGGACAGCGCGACGGTGACAAAGGCGGTTTCGTAATCGAACATCGCCTCAATGTTCGACACGTCGACCGCATCCTCGGTCAATCCATCGAATTGATTGGCCGCCAAGATATGTTGCGGGCCCCCTTCGACGTTGATCGCGATCCGGGGGCTGCCACGCTGCGATTTGGTCGATCCGGTAATGGCGTAATCGAACGTGGTCAACGGCCCCATGTCAAAGGAGACCGGGGCCAGGTCGTGGGTCGCGACGTATTCCTCGGTTAATTCCGAGACGGTCGGATTGTGGAAAAACACCAGCATCGGCCGCCCGATCGCTTTCGACAGAAATGCCTCGTCGACCGTGCCATCCCACTCGGCATCGGGGTGGATCGGCAACCGTGGCTCGGCGGTCACGGTGCGAGGGGTGGCGTTGGATGGGAAAATCAATTCGTCGTCGATCTTGTAATCCCAATCGTCGGCAAACTTGAATGTGCGATAGACATCATGCAGGCTCGAGCCACTCCGCACCCGAGCATTGGCGGCGATCTTCTCCCCTTCGTCCCATCCCGAATACGATCCATCGCCCGCCGATCCGGTCTCATACGTGACCTCGGTCGCCGGGGACCAGGCGGGAGCCAGCTCGGTGCCGACGTACAAGGTGCAAATCGTTTGCCGCCGCGCTCCCCGCACGATCACCTGGTCATATCCGCCGCCCACATCCGACAACTCCGCCTCGGTCAATGCGTCGGGGGCGAACACGACCGTGTGTTGATTGGGATTGGCGTCGATGGTGTTGGCGGTCACGGTCAGATCGGTGGCCAGGTGGGTAAAGCACCGCAGGTAGGCGGTCGTGCCATCGCTGCCGAAGGTGAACCCGAGTTGATAGCGTGGGTTGACCAGTTCATTGAGAATATCCCACACGGTGCGGCCGAGCATTCCGATGGTGGGGGAATCCCAATCGGGCAATTGATCGATCTGGTCGACGGCCCAGGGGATTACCGCCACGCCGAATGCGTCGGTCGGGAGGTGGTAGGTCATTAGGTACCGCACAATCTCGCGGGTCGACCACACGGCCCCCACCTCGCCGGGTGCCGCAAAGGCGTAGATCGGTGCCGGAGGCGGATCCTCCTCCTCGTCGATCGCCACCACCGGCTCTTGGCTGCGGAGGCCATCGTCGGCGTTGAAGGTCAGGGGGTAATCGGTATAGGTGGCAATCCCCAGATCGTCGTCGGCCGGATCGACCCGTCGCCAGCATGCGTTGAAAATCGGGGTTTTGGCGAGGGAGTGTTCCAATCCGTAGCACACGATTTGCTGCGATCCAAAGGCCTCGGTGGGCCATTGGCTGGCGTCGGCAAATCCGACCCACCGCAGAATGCTCGCATCGTCGCACACCCAATCGACGCGAATGAAATGCCCACGACCGACCCAGGGGGTAAACGTGGTCGGCGTGCTGTCCCCGGGCACGATCACGGCGCCAATGTCCCACCGCAGAATCGCTGTGTTAAAGTCGGGGGCGGCATGCCACGCACACTCTAGGCATTTTAGATTGGGGACCGCGACCCATTCATCCCCCCAGGCCGCTTTGGCATACACGGCATGCGTTCCCTCGGTCACCACCCGCGATCCAGATGAGTAGTCAATCTCCGCCATTTTTTACCTCGGGCAAACTAGTGGTTGTGGATGCGAATGTGGCGGAACTTGTGGTGGCTCTTGCTGTCCGCAGGGACTAGGACAGCCGCACGATGGCCCACCGGCTGGTGATCCTGGCGGCGGGGGAGTGGGTGTAGGGGGTGCCGTCGGGGTGCACTCCCGTGGCGGCGATGATGTTGGCGATCTCCAGCACGTCGACATCGGCCACCAGGACATTGCCATACGACACGCCGCCGTAGGTCAGGGCCAGCACGGTGCCGATCGCGGCTCGGTACGTGTCGGCGTAGGTGTGGGCCCCGGTCGACGATCGAAAGGCGATTGCCTCGAACTGCGTCGCGTGCGATTGGTTCGGCAAGATCTTGGCCGCGGCGATCGCTTGACCAGGCCGGAAAATCAAATCGACCTGCGACTTGACCACCGCCGGAGCGGGCCCCCGCCAAATGTCGAACATGTGTGTTCCGAGAATCCCCGACATGATGTTTTTCCTAGGTTGCCAACCGGCTGGCGGAGTAGATCAATGGCACCTCGCCCTTGTAAACCGTAATCTGCTCACCGGGCCCATGCAGCTCGACCGACCATGGGTAACACGCCGGCTTGCACTGGGCTGTATCCGCCTCGGTGAGCGCGAACGACAATCGCCACATCGCGACCTCGCCTGCCGTCACCTCGGAAATCGTCCCCGACACGCGCCACTGCCCCTTGTACGTTTTGCTGCCACCGAAGTAGCACGACGCGACGTCCAACGCAAACGCCGGCACCGGCACGTCCCAGGTGAACGTGCGCGTCGACGTGGCCAGGTAATCGTCGGCAATTACAATTGGCGTGTCGATCGCACCCTCCTGAACCACCACGGACTCGGGCCCGGCTCCGCCAAACACATCTTGGAATGTCATTCGGGGATGTCCTCGATTCTTAGGTCAAAGAATGCGTCCTTCTCATCTCTCCAGCGTCCGCCAAACGCCTCTCGCAATGCCGCTTTGGTAGTTGATTCCCTAGCCGCCGTCTGCGTTGCATCTGCGTTGATTGCCGCCACGATGTCTGCAATCAGTGGATCGTTGTCGTATTGTTCAACGCCAATCGTGGCAAACGTTTCTGGGGAGGTGAACGCTGCGCTGAGAGTGTCGGTGTAGGCTTTGGGCAACGTCCTCTCGAAGATCCCCACCATGCTGAGAGTTCCGGCTAAGGGGTAGGTCGTACCGCTTGCTTTCTCTTGGCCAATTGCATGGTAGGGGGCCACTCCGGACGACATGCTGGCGGCCGAGCCGGCTGCCGTTTTCTGCACGGTGCCAACACGTACTTTGAGCCGCTGTGCGGCATCGAATCGATCGAATTCTCCGTACAGCAGAACCGGCTCGTTTTGAGGCACCGCCACATCCGAGGTGATCGACACGGCCCCAGAGCTCAGCAACGCATAGAATTGGAACAATCCCGTTGCGGTAGTGATTCGCGTGATAATGCCCCCCTCACCACCGCCTGTGTTGTTCGAGAGGATTGATTGTTGCAGGGGGGAACTCGTGTGCGGTTTCCAATTGACCACTGCCAACATGGACACGCGAAACGACGCTTCAACTGCCGGGCTGATGAGCATTTTGGAGCTGATGTCGGTACCGACTGGTCCGAACTTGATTCCGCCAAACTCCGCATTCATGTCCTCCTGCGTATTGAGGACCGTCAGCGCCTTGCCACCGCCCGGCGCGAAGTTCACGCGGTTGAAACGATTGTCGGCCAGCTGTAGCGATCCCACGAATAAATTGAGCGCCCCCATGCCCGCTGCGACTTCCTGGGGCGATTGCAACCGGTCTTCGTTTTCGTCGGTGTAGTAGATTCGAATCACTCGATCGGTCACCCCATCCAGATTGAGCCGTACTAAGATTGCGTTTGCTGGTCTCGCCGGATGTTGCAGCATGGAGAGGCTAAAATCCTCGTATCCCTCATAGCGACCACATCCCATCCAAAACAGGTAGGGCTCGACACCAGCGACTCGGCCGTGTGCGAAGTTGGGGCGGAAGTTGTGGGTCAAACTGCCGGAGGTGATCTCCTGCAGCTTTGCCCAGCTCGAGCCGGTTCGCTTCCAAATTTCGATCTCTCGAATGCCTGCCACTTCCCGTGCGACTGCGATTTGGCTGGCGTCGAGCGGGTCGAATACGGCAACCCCGGGATAGGAGACCGAGGGCGAATAATGCGAAACAATTGGCCCTCCCTCGTCCATCACTTTGACACTAGACCATGTGCCGGTGTCCGCGTCGTAGGTGGCGTGATACAGATCGTGGTTCCGTTCATCATGGCCCGGGTAGACGTAATAGAGAGCATGCACGACTCCCTCGGCATCTTGCGTGATGTCGCCAACCCAACGCGAATCGCTGCCAACATCGGTGGCAATAATGCTCGACGCTCCGTAGGCCGTGTGCACGAGCGGCAGCGCGAGAGCGGTCCCGTCCATCTGTTTCCAACCGCCACCCGAATACTGCAACGCGTAGATCGGTCGGTTGCCGGTCAAATCGAGCGCAACACCAGCGGAGTCATTCGCAATAAACGAATTGACGTTGTTTTCTTTCTTGGTGCAGACAATGAGAAATCTGTCGATCCCGTTCGTCCAGAACCTGGGATAACACTGGAACGTTCCATGGTCGATGAAATCCACCTGTGCCGACCAGGTCTCGCCGTCGTCGTCGGAGGTGACGTAATACCATTTGTCGGCACCATCGTGGCGACCGAAGAGGTAGATCTTGTCTTCTCCACTCAGTCGCCACAGTTGTGA
Source organism: Aureliella helgolandensis (assembly GCF_007752135.1). Taxonomy (GTDB): domain Bacteria; phylum Planctomycetota; class Planctomycetia; order Pirellulales; family Pirellulaceae; genus Aureliella; species Aureliella helgolandensis. The sequence goes on from NZ_CP036298.1 coordinate 1,542,217, forward strand.
GTAGGAGAGAACTCCCTGGGTGGTTGGCTCGATCGAGTACTCGCTGCCCCACGCGCTGCCGTCATGCGGGTTGGTCGAGACGCGAAATTTGACGGTGTCACCATTGTTGTGTTCGCAATACGCAACTAGGTAACGGCCATCGGATCGAATACAGATTGAGGGGTTGTTGTGGTCGTCCCCCTCCAAATCTGTCGTGGATAGGAGGATATCCTGTTGCGTTCCAGTGGCGTGATCGAACACCGACACGTGCCTTGCACCTTGCTGGTTTACCCATCCGGTGAGAGTCTTGTTTCCCACCGGATCGTAGATCGCTACGGGCTGGGTAAACCACGTCCATCCACCGTTGGCTCCACACACGTGCTTATTCGGCAATAGGCACGCTGGGACCGGGGTAACGCCGTCTTCCTCGGTTACATAAACATTGCGGCCAGTCGGAAATACATTCGCTTGAATCTGTGCATCGTTGTGCAACGCAATCGGAAAGAATCCCGAGCATTTGCCAGCTTGCTTCGATGCTGCAATGGTGATCGTCTTGTATCGTCTGGGCATGGTTTATTCCAGGTATCTAATAATTACAATTCCACTACCACCCCCGGCACCGCTGGCGAACGAAGCAGCTCCACCGCCCCCGCCGCCGGTATTGGGTACACCCACGGTCCTCGTGATCGTTCCACCGCCTTGCCCGCCACCCCCTGCACCACCAGCGCCTCCAGGGTTTCCGGTCTGTGCAGCTCCCCCGCCGCCGCCGGCATAGTAGGTGGGTGTCCCGGTGATCGACGACTGCAGACCTGCACCCCCGGCGGATCCCGCCGCCCCATCCGCTCCGGCCGCTCCGGCACCACCTCCGCCGCCGGCGACGTTGGGAGTTGTGATCTGCCCAGCACCGCCGGCATTGCCCTGGGCTCCCGTCCCCTCACCACGGGTGCCGATCGGAGGTGCACCCCATGTCCCACCGCCACCGCTACCACCATCGTTCCCGGCACCGTTATTGCCGCCGACACTCGTGCCGTATTGACCACCTCCGCCGCCACCCACGGCGATCGCAATGCCAGCGATTACCGAGTTGCCACCATTGCCTGGGGGAACCCCTGTGTTCCCGGCATTGCCACCCGCGCCGACGGTAATGGCGAGAGAGCCGGTTTCTACGGTGGCCGTTCCAGCCAATAGCCCGCCAGCTCCGCCACCACCTGCACCTACGCCCGACTGGCGTCCGCCACCGCCACCTCCGCCACCGACCACTAAGAACTCGATGTTTCCACCGGCAGACACTTCGAACGATCCGCTCGTTGTGAACGTGTGGATCTTGTAGCCGCCGAACGTGGTGATGGTCCCGCCGGTAGCAGATACTTTGCTACCACTGGTTTTAGGCTTCAGGTCGCTCGGTGTTTTCGTCGCGAAAAACATCTTAAGATTTCCAGAGCAATACGAGGTTGCTGTCGGCGTCGACGGCGGAGTTGACTCGCATCAATACTCGGCCAGCGGCTCCGCACTCGACCAAGTCGTCGACGGTCAATGGATTGGCTCCAGCGACAAGCGTTTTGGGGGTGCTGAGCAGCTCCGTTGGTTCGAATCTGCCCGCGTGCTTTCTCGGCACGGCCACGATTTGCAACTCTTTGCCAATCAGATCGGATTCCTCTGGCACCAGAATCGTGCCAAACGCCCCCAGGTGAACGTCCTGCGTATTGCTGTCGGTTTGCGTATCGGCGAATCGAAACACTAGCTCAAAACTGTGGCGTAATCCGTGCATCGTAAACCTCGGTATGGGGTGGCTGGTTTGTCTGGTGGTTCCTAGGCCGCGGTATCACTCGACTGGTTGCTCGTTGGGCTGCCGGTCTTGGTGGTGGCTTCGGAGACGCTGGGCAGGCCGGCTGCGGCGAGCATGCGGGCGTCGCGCTCGCGCAGGCGGATCATGTCGCGGGCTCGCTTGCCGTGCCGCTGCGAGCAGCTGGTGGTGTAGGGGAGCGATCCGATTCGCATATACGTCTCTTCCGCGTCGGCCGATTTCTTCTCGTCGATCTCCGGTGGGTTGGGCCAAACCCAGCCCATGGAAAAACGTCGTGGAGCGGGCCGCAGTTTTCCGGCCAGGATCGATTCGCTGATCGCCAGTAGGGCCAGGCGTCGTAGGATCGGGTTGTACAGGGTCGACCGGACGTGTTTGGCCGATTCGAATAGCAATTGATAATCGAACCGGGCGGAGCTGTAGTTGTGATCGCGAGCGTCCAGGCGGGTGATCATCGACGGCACCCCCTTGGCCCGACCGAGGTCCCCCATCCGCTCTTGGCGGTGGTCTTTGTATTGGGCGGTGGGGTGGCTGGCGGTGACTTGCTCGAGGTGCCATCCGGGAGCCATGAAGTTGATGCGGCGGCGACGGAATTCGATGGAGGTGGGGACGTTGTCGGCGTATTCGCTGTCGGGGTGGTTGGTGCTGGCGACGATGCAGGTGTCGGCAGCGGCCCGCGCCGCGTCCAGGACTTGCAGATCGTAATCCCGCAGATCGGCCGAGATGGGCAGACCCGATTGCAACCACGGAATGCCGCGAGCCTGGCCCCGCTGGGCCTGCACGACGTCATAGCCGTGGATAATGCCCGAGGCGCCATACCAATGGCCACCGCCGGTGATGTGGTTGTAGTCGTCGGAGATCCAGTACTCGACCGGTCGCTTGTATTTGTTGCGTTTCACGCCGCAGACAATGTTCGGATTGGAGCTCTCGCCGTACGGGGTCCCCAGGCGTTGGACTTCGACGCCGTGCAATCGCATTTGCACGTCGGTGACTCCGGCGAATTGCCGCTCCTCATTGACGATCTGCTCGAGGAATTCCCCCTCCCGCCAGCAGGCAATGTTCCAATTCTTGATCAGCCCGGCCAGAGACATTTGCCCCGAGGCGTCGGCATGCTCAAACCACTCGTCGAACACTTGCTCGGCCTCGGCACACCACGCGTCCTCCGCGTCATTCTCGCCCCACAAATCGAGCAGCGGCCCGTTCTCGCCGGCAACGGCCAGAGTGTGGGACAACATCAGACCCTCGGTGGTCGGGTTGTTAATCGCCTCGTGATTGGAACGCGTCCGCATCGTCGGCAATTGCTCGTCGAGGATGTCGTTGACGGGGGCCTCGGTGGCGTATTGCCAGTGGGCCGAGTTGAGGCGATCTAGCTCGGTTGATTCAAAATGGGCCCGAGAGTGATAGACGTTATCGTGAGCAGAAAAGCGGAATTTATCGGTGGCATCTGATTGGGCAGCCAGGGGGCTACCGGCGGAGGCTGACGGCGCGGTGCTGGGGAGAGCCACGCCGGGCATGCAGTCGATCGTGTAGCTGTCGTGGGACATCTGTGAGTTTCCGCGTTCGGTGCTGGCATGCTGCTAGTGACGGCGATAGGTGACATCGGCGGGCCGAATAATCGATCCGCGTCCGCTGGCGGAGGCCTCGTTCCCGGCTTGCTGGTTGACTCGCTGCTGGAGCCATTGCATGAGATTGCGAATCCCGTCGCGGGACCAGGTGAGCGATTCCCCCTCGAATTCCGAGTCGGGCATGGTGCAGATCCGCATCCAGGCCGATTCAATCCGCGCGAGTGCGACTCGGTAGTCGCCCGCCTCTTGGGCGGCGACCGCTTCGTCGATCGCGGTGTTGATGGCTGTAATTGCTTCGCACATGCGGTCGATTGTGGTGCGACATTGCCCCGCGTCCCGCGCGGCGGGCCAGTAGCATGGGCCCCCCGGCCCGTGGGAATACGGGAGTAAGGGAAATAGCGGGGAGACACGGGCCGGGGGCCCAAGCCACTACTCGCGGTCGTACCAGGATTTTTGGGTTTTGGCGGACGATGGTCCTGGCTTCTCGAGATCGTTGGATTCGGCCGGGGTGGTTTGGTCGGCGAATGGGGGCAGGTAGAGCTGCTTGCTGGCGATGTGCTTGGCACGCTCGGTGGCTCGCCAGGCCATGGCAAAGCAGTCGAGCAGGTGGTTTGCCCCGTGACGTACCCAGGCCCGTTTCTTGCCGCGGAATCCGGTGTCTTTGGTCTCCAGGCGTTCGTTGGTCACGTGCTGGGCAAAACGCTCGTGGATTTTGCTGGTGCCGGAGTAGAGTGTCACGCTGCCGGGTGTCTGCACGTCGGCTCCCCCGGGCTCGACACCAAAGGCACGCAGAGTGAGTGCCTGCTGTACTTGCCATTTGGTGGTGGAGGAGTCCCAAATGGTGGCGATGGTTTTGGCGCGGCGAATGCGGTTTGCATACCACAGCCCGGCGGGGTCGATGTCGCAGACTTCGTTGCCTGTTTTGCGGGGTACCGTGTATCGGGCATTGGTCAGCTTGTCGGCTCCGCGTCCGTAGGCTCCGACCCAGGGTTGGTATTTTTTCTTAGCGGAGGGCAGCGCGAGCTCGGTGGAAATGGCTCGCACAAATCCGAGCACGGTGTCGGTCTCGAAATTGCAGTCGAACCACTCTTGATCGGGCTGGCGGCGATCGCTGGTGCCATCGACCACAAACCCGGCTTGGCACAGCCCGTGCACTTCCGACAACGCTTCGATCAGAGCGCGATCGAGTTTCATGCGTTCGCTGGGGACGTCGATGTCGCCATAGGCGGGAATGTGCCGGTAGATCTTGCCGTCCGCATCGACGCGAGTGGCCAGCAGCAGGTACCAGAGTTTTCGCTCGCCGATGTCGCAGCCGAGTGTCAACCACCGCGTGTCGGCGGGCAGGATCAGGTGGGGGAGTTCGACCCGTCGCGATCCGATCGCTTTCTTGTCCAGGACCAGGTCCTCGGCATACATCGGGGCGACGTAGGGGACACAGTGCACGAACTGGCACAATTCGCGATCGGCGGAAAACCGCTCCGGAGAATCCTCCGGGATCTGCGACGCTCGCCATTCATCTTTGCCGATAGATTCGGCGGATAGGAAGAGGTTGTGAAAGGCACTCGCGCGAAAGAACAACCGGGAGGTATCGGGTGGCTCGCCCGTGATGCGTCCCTGTGTGTCGATCTCCTGCCCACGGTGCACGAGCTGCGCCTCGAGGACCGACGACTTGCGTTGCTCCTCTTCGATCTTCTCGCCGCAAACGGGGCAGCACCAATACGCTTGGTCGCCCGCTTCGTTCTCCGACTGGGCACCGTCCCAACCGAGCAGGTCGTCGCGCTCCGGTGTGATCCAGTACTCGCAATGCGGACATGGGGTGCAGATCCGCGAATCGGTGGAAATGCGTTTCAGGGCCCACGGCAACTCTTCCTCGACCGAGACGGTCCCTTCGACGTAGGTCCGCCGCTCGCTGTCCTCGTACGATCGCTGCCGGGCTCGCAGCTGCCGGAGCGGGTCGGCCTCTTCGCTAGAGGTGCCGGAGGAGGAGAATCTCGCCGCCTCGGTTACGCCCAGCACCCGGGCGGTAAACCCAGCCTTTCCCGCGTCGTCCGCTCCGGCGGCCATCAGCTTGATTTCGACGCCGTTTCGCAGCGTGATCCGATCGCGAACTTTGCCCCCGGCCGATCCCGATCCGCTGGAGGGGAGCAAGCGGCGGAGCTCCGGTGAGGCTTGCATGACCGGTTTGACGTCGACGTCCCATTTGTCGGCGGCCATGTCGGCAAACGGTACGCCCAGGACGTAGTTCTCGGCGATCTCGCAGGTGTGATACAGAAGTGGCCCGACAAAAGCGATCAGGGTTTTGCCGAATTGGCTGGGGGCGGTAAAGTCGAATTCGGTGTATTGGCCGGAGTCGATGGCGTCGATCCACAGCCCGACGACCGGTTGCCGATCGACACGGAATCGCAGGCCCCGGTATTTGCCGTCGGGAATGATCAAGCAACGTTCGAGCCACTCGCGGTAGCTCCGCGGCGGTCGAGCTTGACCGGCTCTGAGGGCTCGGGAGAGTTCCATGCGGAGTGAGACGATCGGATCGTCCAAGCGGTGAATGTGGGGCCGCGGTGTGTCGCCTCCCTGGCGTTTGGCGAGTCCCGCCTTTTGCGATCCGCTCTTGGCTTGCTTGGCTCCGGAGTTTGGTGCCTTGGGGATAACCTTGGGACGCGATTGCTTGCGGGGACGTTTGGCGGTCGGTGGCACTACGACTTATCGCCTTCGGCCAGGAATCGATCGAGCTGCAGGTCGTAGTACTCGCCGAGCTCCCGGGCCTCTCTGGGAGTGATAAAACGGAATTCGTCCGACATACGAATATTCGACTTGGGGTGCCGGAAATTGAACGTGTTCGCCCCACGGTACGCCGCCTTGCCTCCCTTGCTGGTCTCGGAGATCGATACCGCTCGCACGGCTCGGCGCGTCTTTCCGGAGAATTCGAGCGGACGGGTGTGCCCCTTGAGGAGTAGTTTGCGGCCGGTGTAGCTCCGGCGAAAGGCCTTGCTGTCGCGTGGCAACAATTCCCCCTTGCGGCGAACATATCCAGCCTCGCGGGCGTGTTCCTCGGTAAACCGTTTGTCGCGGTACTCGGTGTGGAATCGCAGCGCGACCGCGTGCCAGGCCTTGCGGCTGGCGGCCGTGTAGGCCGTTTTCATGCGACGGGGTGTCGCCCCCCGCTCTCGGACTTGGACTGCGATCGGGAATGCCATGACTAACTATCCTGCCCCCATGCGATCCGCATCTCGGCAACCACTGCGTCACCGATCTCGACGGCCGATTTGGTGTCGGTGCGGACGTAGCCGGTGAATTGGATTTCGGTGAGCGGTAGGTAGCCTGCCAGGCCGGACAACTCGAACAACCCCGGCTCGGCCGCATCGCCGGTACGCACGATCCGGCCGAGCTTTCGCATGATGTCCTCGGCCAGCAGCGTTGGATCGTTGGCCAGGCCCGCGAGGACCGGCAATTCGATCTGCACGACAATCGCACCGCTGTGGATCGGGCAGCAATTCCCGGCGGATTCGCTACGCAGTCGCAGTCCTCCGGCTTGATCGGCCCATACGAGGGCGAACGGCCGCAGCGCCTCGAGTTCGCTGCGTGAGTGGTCTGGGCCGGGATCTGGGGGAGGTAGCCCGTCGAAGTGGATGTGCGCTTCGGCGGTCACTTCGTCCCACGGTGTGTCGGCACTCACCAGGCGTTGCCACTGGTGACAATCGCGCAGCATGCGGCGGGCGGCCCGGACGCTGCGCAGTAGTGGTCCGTCGCTCATGGGTGCCTATCCTTTGCCACGGTAACTGGGGCGATTGATCTCGTTGGTTTGAATACGCTGCAGCATGACATGCAAACCACTGGCTTCTCGCTCGAGCACTCGGTCGATCGACCACTGCATGCCGTCGGCCGTGATGACCGCGTCGTGCCGAATGTCGGTGAGCGTCACGAACCGGCACTCCCGCAGCGTGACGCGATTGATCCGCCCTTGATCGTCGGTGCGGCTCTCGGTCTTGGACTTTTTTAGCACTGCGTCGGCGGTGCGGCTCACGTCGCCCGGTTCGTGGTAAGTAACCTGCGCGGCAAAGTAGTGTGCGTGCGACGCCCTGACAGAACTTGCCATGCCTCGAAATCGACTCGCCATGATCTCCCCCAAACCGATCTACCAAAAAAAAGCACGTGACCGGTGGGCACGTGCTCAGGGCTCAAGCCAGTCGCGTCGTTTAGACAAACTGAGCGGCGGTATTGATCAGAATCTTGACCATGCCTGCGGTTTTGGCGGTGCACGACGCGCCCAGCGGTTTGTTGGTACTGGCCGTCGTAAACGCCAGTTTATTGCCGGCGTCGCGGTAGAGCTTGGCACCGGCCGCCCAGGTCGCAGCCGAACCGGCGGTCCATTCGACGATGGCTCCAGCCGTTGTCGGATCGGGCGAAATCACATCGCCGATCGCGCATCCCTCGAGGCCGTCGTACAGGGCGAGCGATCCGTCGGGACGAACAACGATGTCGCCCGGTTCGTAAGCGGCGGTGGCTGCGAATGGGTAGCGACCGTCGGGATAGATGATTTTGGCTTCCATTGGAATCACAGCCTTTTTCACAGGGGGGGAGCGGGAGTGGATTGTTGCGGGCTGACGGCCCGCTATGTGATCAGGCCGGCGGCCTGCAATTGTGCAATGATCTTTTTGTTGGTTTCGCGCCCCACGCCGTCTAGTAGCTCAAACGACTTGTGCGTGGTGTAGTGCTCGGCCGCATCGGCCAGCGTGACAATTCCCACTTTGGCCAATCCTCGGCGCGTCGGTTCCGGGTAGTGGTCGAACACAGTGGGCTCGTCGGAGTCGTCCCCGGAATTGTCCCCGGAGTTATCTGGTTCGGCTTCGGCAACTGGCTCGCTAGCCGCGGCTTCTGGTTCGGGATTGGGGGCGATGGGGTCGGTCGCATCGGCCCCCGGCCCGTGTGTGGGAGCAAGTTCGATTGTTTCCAACTCTTCACCTTCCTCATCTTCGGCATCGATTTCGAGCAGCTCCGCATGATTGAATTGCAGCAACTGCAACACCTTGCGGATCGGCAGATCGCATTGCAGTTCGAGCGTGACCAAATCGTCCTCCGGTGTCAGCGTTTGCCCGGCAATTAGAATTGGCCGTTTCGTGTGGAGTGCGTATCGTTTGACCATGGTCGAAATTCCTGCAGTGGATCAGTAAAGCAGCGGAGCGCTAAAGTGGTTCAGTGGTGCGGGAGGCTGGCGAACCATACCTCCCGCACCTTCGCGGGGTTGTGCGAGTTTTAGCCGGTGACGAGTTTTAGCCGGTGACATTCACACGCACGGTGCCAACACGGCGTTGGAACGCGGCACCGACATCCAGGAAGATGTCCCAGTAGAGGCCCCATTCCCCTTCGGTCAGGATGCCACGTCGAGTGATCGGGCCGCGGTTCGTGCCCCGCCGAAACGCCAGCTTGACCGAACGTTTGTCACCGGTGGCGAATGCGTAGAGCGAATCGGGCGTTCCGGCAATTGCGGCCTCGTCATTGGCTGGGTCGTCAACTCCCAAGTCGATCGCAGTATCCTCGACAACACGGTAGGCATTGCGGTGAGGGTTGACGGCATGGTTGATCGTTTCCGATCCGATCTGGATTTTGGCGGCTGGGCTCTGCGTCAGTCCGGCTGCGATCACGCCACCCGCAACTTGGATTCGCCGCTTGCCAATTTTCTTGGCTCCGAGGGCAACGCCCATGGCCGTCACACCATCGGTGTCGAATGCAGCAACGTCGATGTCGTTTCCGTCGGTCGAGTTGTAGCGAGCTTTGCCATCGGACAAATTGTCGGTGCGGAGAATTTCCGCCCAGACGATATCGGCGACCATTTGCTTGGCGGTCTTGCCGAGCTCTTCGGGCATGTGGCCGGCAATGCCAAAGCTATCGTTGATCATCGCCAGGTCGGTCAGCTTGAGCACTCCGGCGTAGCGTTCGGCGGCAACGCTCTGCAGCGTTGGATCGTCGACGTTCAACGTGGCTGCCTTGCCGGGGTTCTTCTTGCTCTGCTTGACCATGCGGCCGACGCCAGTCATGTCGGCGTCTTTGTGGTCGCGGTGATCCATCACGTCGACGATATCCACAAACTGCTCGTACGCGCTGTAGGCCAGGGCGTAGCTGTTGAGCAGTTGCATGTGCACGACCGAGCCGTAAAGGGCGGTGAATCCACCGGAGGCGAACGCCCGTTCGATCAACTGCGTTTCGTCGTAGACCCGTTCGCCCGTTTCCTGCTCAATCACCAATTCGGCGAGCCGCATTAGAGTCAGGTTTCGCAGGCCACGTTGACCAGCGATGTCGAACGCTTGCTCCAGGGCGTCGCGTCGCTGGCCGGTGGCGGGTTGATTGCAGATCCAATCGGATTGGAACTCTCTGCGGCCGCCCACCGACCGAGCCAGATCGCTGGTCAGGAACGGAGAATCGGGGCGAATGCCAGCTCGCTCGAGCAGAGCCGCATGCAGGACTCGCAAATTGAGCTGCTCGGATCCACGCACATGGCCCGCTGGGGGAACTCCGGTTTGGCGTCCGGTGCGGATTGCTTCCAGGAATCGCCCTTGAGCCGCCTCGACGGTGATTCCCTCGTTTTCAGCCGCACGGACGACCGTTTCGGAAACCTCGGGATGCTGGGCGGCCAATTCGCGGATCGCGGTAATGCGAGCTCGCTCGGCGGCGATCGCTTCGTTGGACGCCGTTCGGAGGTGCGTTTGCAGTTGCTCGGCGGTGAGTGAGTCGCTGCGCTGGCCACCGTCGGTGGGAGCTGGATTGGTCGAATCGGTGCCAGTTGCTCCAGCTCCGGTTCCTCCGCTTCCCTCACCACTGCGTGTTCCAGTGGTGGCAGAGCCCTTGACCTTGGCGGATGATACCTCGAACGCCACGCCATCGGACTTGCAATAGTTGGCCAGTTCGTTCAGCTGTGCGGAGGTTAGCACGCCACCGCGAGCCCACTCGAGAGCGGCGTCGGTATCGGTGACAGTGGACGCCAGGCCCAACCCGTGCAGAAATCGTAGGAATTGTTTCATGGTATCCTCTGCCGTTTCGAAAGTACGTCCAGCGGTCGCTGGTGGGGTAGCTGATTGCTCAGCGAAAAATTCTAAAGTCGTCGCATCTGCCGTCCCTTGCGACTTGAGCTTGGCTCGTGCATCGGCTGGGATCACTACGACCGAAACCTCTCGCAATCGCCATCGGAAAACGATCCGCAGAGAGCGATCCTTGGGGGCGGTGTACGATTTGCCTTTGACGGTCTGCGTTTCCCCGGCGGGAATCGTCACGTAGTCCTTGGCCGTGTAGTCGTAGCCGATCGAGACCCGCCGCAAGTGCCCTTGTTTGACGCGTCGCCAGATCGATTCGGCCGTATCGTCGAGCTCGGTACCGAACTCGAGCCAGCCGTCGAGGCGATCATTGGCCACCACTGGCTCGATCACCGATCCGAGGATCGAGGTTACCGAGTATTGGTTGTGGTCGCGCAGCAGTGGCGTTTGCTCCTCGTACTCAGCACCATCCATGCGGAGGATTTCGAGCACGATTTCGCCACGCCGCCAATCGTAGACCGCCACGGGATCTTCCGTGGTGAGCACCGATTGGATGCGTCGATTCTCTTCGTCGAGCGTTTTGGGCGTGAGGACCGCCGCGCGCGTGATTACCGGAACTGGTTCGCTACGTGTGGAGCGGACCAGGTCACGGAATTGATCGGCGAGTTGGGAGTGTGTGGCCATTCGAGCAGTGTGCCCGAGTTTCCCCCCGCGTCCCGCGCGTACGCCCTAGGGTTGCAGATTGTTGACCGCCCCAGTGGCCGGTTGCGGGTTGGCCGGTGGTGCTTCAGGTTGGTCTTGCATGGCTTCATTGCTCGCCGCGATCGACTCGACCATGCGTTTCATCCCTGCGTTGAACTCCTCGTCCGCAAACCGTTCTCGCACGGTTCCGGCGTTGGCGACGGCCGAGCGTTGTCGCTCCAGTGCGGTTTGCACTCCTCCGCTATCGAGTGCACCTATTCCGCCCTGTGCAGCGAGCACTTGCTCGATGTTCTTGACCTGCTGGTCGATCAACACGAGCTTGGTCTCGTCGCCTGCCTGGATTCCATCGCCACGCAATCGTCCCGCCCGCAGCAAGAGCGTTCGCACGGCCGATGCTCCTTCCTCGGCCGCAGTCGATCCGGTGAGCCCCCCATACGCCGAGAAATCTCCGCGAGCCGCCAAGAACCCATCGATCCCGGCCGGCAACGTTTTTCCCAGAGTTTCGCTGGTGATCTCGCGAATTAGGTCCAGCGTGGCCCCTTCGGTATCTTCCAAATTCTTGGCGTTGAATGCCGCTTTAGATCTATTTTCTGCTGAAGCAATTGCGAGCGGGGAGGTTGCGCCATGAATCTGCCCCACGACCTTATCGTACTCTCCGCGGCCTAGACTGACGGACTCAACGCCGCTGGCTACGTTGCGAGATAACTCGGACGTCGGGTCTAGGAGCGACTCAACAGCAATTTTGGCGGCCCCACCGCCTAGCACCGAAGAGAGAAATTTCTCTTGGATTTCCTTACTACTATTGCGCAATAACTCTAATCGGCCCAATGTGGAACCCGGATCATCCACTTTATCCTTTGCGAACGCTCGCAACTGAGGTTCTAGGTCTCGAAGTGCCGTAGCGGAAATATCACCAGTTTTGTCGTTTAGCTGCTTGGTTAAGCTTCCAAATAAAGCCGCCGTTTCCCGGACTTTTACCTCAGGGGCTGCCTCAGAAGCAGCGGCGCTAATTGCAAATAACTTAGGGAGTTGTTCTGCGAGCTTAGCGGGGTCTTTGACTGCCGAGATATTGCCTGCAGTTAGTAGTAAGTTCAGGCCCTGGATTGGATCATTTGTGCCTGTATACCGACCAACTGTGTGTGCCGCCGCCGACAAATCGTCGAGTGCTTCTGGTGAATTCGTTGTGAGGCTAGCCGCCGCGCGAACTGCCGCGACTACCTGTTTTTCATCGGCGCCAACCGAGACTGTAGCCCCCACGGCGTCATTCAGCGAGGATACGTCGGGAAACCCTGCGTCTCTGGCGATGTTCGGGATTTCAACCTTGAGGAGTTCAGACTGCTGAATGGCAGTTAGCCCCACAGAGTTTTTGTGGAAATCCTGCTGGGACCTCGCAAGAGCAATCTGTGCATCCTTGGCCTCTTTCAGCAGGTCGCGCTGCTGTTTGAGATACCCGTTGACGGCTTGAATCGCTTCCGACACACCCACGTAAGCACTCGCAATTCCCGCGATTTGCCCGACCGCCGACTTGCCAAACCGCTGGAAAATCGATTCGCCTTTGTTGCCTGCGTCCTGCATGTTCGAGACCAGCTTGCGAGCAGCGGCCGCCGATTCCGGATCGATCAAATCCAGCTTGGCGACCACACTCTCGATCGACTTCTCGCCGATCTTGCCCGCTTCTACCAAGTGCTTGCGGAGCTCCTCCGATGCCTGGCGTCCCTCCGGCCCAAGAGTGTTGAGTTCCTTCAACAGGCCCTTGAGTGTCTTTTCGGCCTCGGCCTCGACCTTGGCTAGGGCGTCCTTCATCTGGATCCCAGCAGCATCACCTTGCACACCGGTGTCGCGCAGCTTCCGCTCGAGCTCGAGTTGCTTTTGAATGACGTTGTCGAGCGATTTGAGCAGTTTTGCCTCGTCGCCCGTCAGTTCTACGATTTGCGTCGCCATGGCTGTTCCCGTGTGAAATTTGCGGCAGTCTGTAGCATTCTTGCCAGGTCCGTTCTAGTGTCCCATGCGTCCACTGAGGGTATAATGTGCGGACTTTTCCAACGCGGGCCCCGGGGATTGGTGCTATTGCTGCAGATTTGCCGCCGGACGACACTCTCTTTTTGCGCCGCATGTTGGCCGATCGTGTGCAGAATCGTGGCCATACGATCAAGCACATCGCCAACACGACTCGTATTTCACGCAATCGCCTCTTGCAGATCGCCCGCGACTCTGGGTTGCACTACCGATGCAAGTTGCCAACTCAGGCACAAGTCGACCAAGCATTGAGCGGCGTGCTGCGCGAGGGACTGAGTTGCAAAGGGGCGGCCCTCAAAGCTGGCATGAGCAAATCGGCGGTCCACCGCCTGGTGCAAGCGGCGCGCAATCGCCACATCGATTCCGCCGGGCCGGTGCGATACTTCCAACGCACGTGGAGGTGCCCAGACCATGGCCTGGTCGGTTTGGTGCCTTGCGTCGCATGCCTGGCGATGGGAAATCCGGGGTTACCCGAAGAGTTCTAGTGGGACGCCGCGCGGGACAAATCAAAACTAGTGGGATTGTCTAGCGAATTCAGTTCGCGCTTCAGTTGCCACTCGTTCTATAAGGATTTACCCGTGAAACCATTCGCACTTGCCATGATTGCGATACTCGCAATCACGGAGTTTGCCGGGCTGGCTTCGGCGCAGCTCCTTCCCTGGCGTCGACAGGCTCAAACAAGTACTTCCGCACAATATGCCACTTGCCCACCTGGAACGGTGTGCCCTTCTCCCGGAACGCTCTACGATTCCGGACAGGTTGTTACGGCTCAATTTGATCCTGGACCCCTCGCCGTCTCGCCAGTCGCTCGTCGCGAGACCCCCGAGGTCACCGAAACTGCCGAGGTGGAAGCGGATCATCCCCACACCCGATGTATTTACAACGGCAGTTGCGGCTCTGGAACGATCTGTGGGGCCGACGGCAATGGTAGCTTCATTGTCACCAATGCCCACGTGACCGGGACACAATTGGGGAGGGTTGTCTCTGTCGATTGCGTCGTCAATGGCGGGCAAAGGCGACTCACTGGGCGCACCGTGATGACAGGTTACTCTGACAGTCGGATGGTGGATTTCTCAATCGTCTATGTGGAGGGATTATCAAGCAAACGCTATATGCCAATGCTGAAATCCGAACCCGATAGTCCTCCGTTCGGTACCACAGGCTCTCCTCGCTGCGTTTGGCCTTTGGTCGTAAAGCAGTTCAACGATGCCCGCAACTACGGAGATGGCTTGATCACCGGAACGCCCAATGCGATCGGTGGCCAATCTGGATCCGCGATCTACAACAGCAAAGGACAACAGATTGCTTTGTTGACTTGGTCGATTGGCAATCGCTGTGCTGGCCAAAAAACGTCAAAGCTGTGGCAGGTAGCCAGTCAACGCAACATGCACTTGGCCGATTTGCGTCCTCAGGGGTTGAGCGAACTTAGCGATGGAGACGGCGAACGACCTGATACAAGTGAGGGCATTTTCGGCTCCTGTGCGCTGATCGAAACGTCTGAACGTTACCGGCCAGAGACCGCTAGCGTACTAGCTTCAATTGCCGGAAGCGCGATGGAAGATATGCCGATCTGGGTCGTCCCTGATGGGGAGGGGCCTACCGATCCGGATTGTCCACCATGCCCACCATGTCCGGATTGCAAGCCAGATTGCCCGCCAGGCGATGATTGCATGGTTGTGACGCAGAACGAACGCGAGTTGATTGAGTTTCTGCGGGCACAGCGTACCGCCTTTGGTGACGGGGAGAAGGCTTTCGACTGGGCTAAGATCATCAGTTTGATATTGGAACTGATCCGAGAGATCCAGGAAGGCCGCGGCTAGTTGCCGGGCTGCGGTCCGAGGCGGTAGAATTCTTCGCTAAGCCTGGCACCCAGGCCGCGAAATCCGCGTAGTGTTCGCAACTATGAATGGCGAAGAAAAAAGCCGCGGCGAAAGCAGAGTCGAACGATGATGCGCGCCTCCTCGCCGCGTACCAAGCTCGCATCCGACAGCTGCAAGGCAGCCCGCTCCGGCGCCAAGACATTCGCGATATCGAATGGCTAGACGCCCGCGTACGTGCTGAGGCAATCGCCGCTTGGCGATCGGCCGTTCCCAAGGGCGAGTATTGCCAACTGGCTGGCCGGCAGCACAAACTGATCGACGATGCGGCGGACAACTACCGGTTGCCGCTCCGCGGGGCGTCGGTCAATCTCCGCGAGGCGCTCACCGCCCTGCACGATTTGATCGCCGCCAATTCCCATCGACTCCGCAGCGAATTAGGGGACGATCGCGACGAGCTCGAGGCGGAGAAACTCCGCCAGCAGATCGTCGGACTCGAACGCGACAACGAACGCAAGTTGATCGATTTGCAATTCTCCAAAGGGGACGCGATCCCCAAGGCCGCCGTGCGATCGGCCTTGGTCGCACTCGCCGCAAAGCTTCGCACCCTGGGGCAAACTCTCGCTCGCATCGATCCGGAGGCTCGAAAAGCACTGAACGATTTCCTCGAGGCCCTGGCCACGGAAATCGAGGATGGCGAACTGTCGTTCTAGTGGGACGCCTGGCCAGCGGTGGTCATCATGCAGACTGCTAACACGCAAACGATGATTCGATCCCATAAATGCAGGTTGCCACATGTCACTCCACACTGCCTACGCAATCAAACACGGCACCACAGTGCTCTCCGGCCTGCAGGGACTGAACGTGTCCACCAATCCGGAAGTGCAAAACAACGTCGGTATCGGTTCGCCGTTTCCGCAGTTTGCCGCGATCGTCGCCCAGAAACCTCGCGATGCCTTCGGATCGACGATGGTTGCCCAGGCCCTGGCTCTGACTGGATCCACCGGCGCGAAGATCGACGCCAGTAATCCACTCGTCGGCTACTTCGCCAAACTCGACGTTGACGGACTCCCACTCTCCGGATCGGTCCACCGGTCCTATACGTCCAATCGTGGCGTGATCGTCCCCCGTCGACTAACTTGCTCCCACCGCCAGGCCGCCCGCCTCGACATGGAGGCGATCCTATTCTCTTCCGACGGGGCCGCTCATCCATTGGTCATCGCTGACGATGTCGCTCTGCCGACTTTGGTCGTGGCCAACGTCGAACATACACTCGGGCCAATCTCTCTGGGTGTCACCGCTGGCGTGGTCGCGTTTGGTTGTGCGCAGTCTGTCACTATCGACTTTGGCCAGGGTGCCGAGGCCCTCGGATGCGACAGCGACATCTTCGACACGCACATGCAGCAAACCGGCATCCGCCCAGTAATCACGCTCACCGGACTCGACGCGTCTGCGTTCGGAGCGTCCGGTGTGCCACCAGTCGGATTGAAGGTCGACCACACCGAGACGGCCATCTATCTCCGCAAGCGTGACGATGGAATCGGATTTGTGGCAGACGATACCGCCGAGCACATTAAGCTCACCGCCAATGGCGTCGCTGTCGTGACGCAGCACACCGGCCAGGGTACCAGTCGTGCCGAGATCACAGTCCAAATCACCTGCTCTTGGGATGGCACCAACGCCCCCATCACTATCGATACCGCAGCGGAGCTCCCATAGTCATGGCGAAAGCAAAATCCCAAAAATCCACGGAACCAACGGCCGCCGCCGCTCTATCCACCGACACTGCAGAGCCGCAGATCTCGCCGGACGACATCAAAGTCGCCGTGCGATGCGTGTGCTGTGTGACTGGATGCGGCAGTAAAGAGGCAGCTGCCCGTGTGGCCAACATGTCCAGCCGCGACATTGCCAAGCTGGTGGCCGCCGAACGCAGCAACAATCGCCGCGCTGCCGTGCCCGTGCTCTATTCGCGACCCACTGCCGCTTAATTCCTCCCTCTCAAAGGTCCCCCATGCTTTTGTTTTTCATCCCGGAGGCAAAAGCTGTCAGCGACCAGCTCCTCCGCGACCACGGACTCGACCGCATCATCCTCGCCGGTCGTCACCATCGCGAGACATTCCGCGGACCAAGCGGCGGCCAAGGCCTGCTAATTGCCGACGCCCGCACTCCAGCTGGAGCGCTGGAATACCTGGCTGATAAGCAGACTTGGTCGCCGCGTTTTGGATTCTCCTCACTGGTCGGCACGTTCAACGACAAGCCGCCCACCCCTCGCGAACTGCTCCGCGAGAAAACACTGCCCGGAGAATCGATCCGGATGGTCGACGGCCACGACTGGATCGTGCCGCTCCTACGCAACTGGCGGCCCGGAGAGACGCTCGACTTTTCTGCGACCCTCCCGCGAGTGATGCGGCAGTCTCCCGAGACTGGCAGCTTTGTCCTCGGCGACGTGGTGCCCCAATACTCGGCCATCTGGGAAACCTCCCTCGACATCGCCAACACGCTGCTAGCGCAACTGGCCAAAGATGGAGCCGCCGAGCTCAACGACGCGATCACGATGCAATTTGTGTGCGACTTGCTCGCGATCAACTATACGGTCGACGCGTCGATCGTGTCGCACCTGCAGATCCTCACCCCCGAGTTGTCCGGCCGGATCATTACCTCGGCCCTGGACTGGGACACGTTGAGGGCCCATCTAAAAAAACTCCTCAGCCGCTCGACATCCGGCGGCACAAATTCCGACTCTGGTGCAACGCCGCCGACCGAGGCATAACCACCGGCGATTACTTTCCCACACCAGCCGAGTTGGCAATTTGGCACTACGCTCGCTAGGCTGCCCCCTCTCGAACTCGGCTTTTCCCACCTCTCCGATGTCACGCCCCACGCCAGCTCGCCCCCATGAGCTGGCGTGCACACTTACATACCCTCGTTTCGGCGCCGGTGTGCGCAAAAAATGCCATCGATGAACGGGCTACGCCCCGCAGGGCACCCCGCCGGGAGGGACCCGCCACCCGGGGGGCCCCTCCGACCCTCGGCCCGCCGCCCTCCCGCCTCGCTGGCCGCCGCCGTGCGACACGCGTGACACATATCCACTGACACGCGTGCGTTTGGCCCTGCGTTTTTTCGTTGACGGGCCGATCCTTGCCTCTCTGGAGGGGCGTTTCGCGGTTCCTGAAGCCCGCTAGCTAAAGAATGCTCGCCAGGAAGTAAGAAGTAAATTGGAGAGCGAATAAGATTGCAGAATGGAATTCCAGAGGTGGGGCGAGGCTGGCCGAGTGGGGCTGCCTCCCGCTTTCGCTCGTCGAATTTCTTAGCGATGTGGTTCTTGGTGCTGTGGTGCTTGGCTCAGTAGCTCCTGGCATCTTCACCGTTCGGC
This sequence comes from Aureliella helgolandensis, assembly GCF_007752135.1. Classification (GTDB taxonomy): domain Bacteria; phylum Planctomycetota; class Planctomycetia; order Pirellulales; family Pirellulaceae; genus Aureliella; species Aureliella helgolandensis. The sequence continues at coordinate 1,560,492 of NZ_CP036298.1, forward strand.
AGTGTAGAGTCCGCCGAAGTTGAAATGGCCCCAGCCATCTGTGGACTGATCGACGATTCGTAGAAATACTCGTCGCCCGATCCACTGGTCCGTATGGATCAGCTGGGGGCGAAGAGAATTGGAGTTAGTCGCGTTCTTCACTCGCAGCAATTCGCTTTGGGTCTCCGAGTCGATGAGGGCGAGGTAAAGCGTCTTGTCGGCACCCCCAGAGGTTGTCGCGTAATAGGATGCTTCGGTCACTTCGAATTCTGGCGACCGAATTTGCCCGGTGCGCGAGTCGTCGAACCCTTGCTGAAGTTCGGAGGTTCCAATGAAGTAATCGTGCAACGCATTAAAATCACTCCGCTTGGAATTGGTGAAGGGGCCCGGCAGATTGCCCGATTCTATCTTCCAACCCGCTCGCACGCTCGCCTCGTCAAACGACCACAGGGGGGGGCCGAGCTTGGGCTTCGGCAGCCATTTCAGCCGCGCTAGCTGAATTCCATCTAATTCCGGCGTGAGGGCGACGATGAAGTCCTCGCCATCGTGATGCACGATCTCCGGTGCAGCGACGGCTAGACGCGTTGCCAGGTATCGCTCGTCCTGGTTGATGCCGAACATCTTCGGATCCTTCGAATGGTAGACGGTAGTGATGCCGTTGGTTCCGTAATGCTGCGTGCGGAAGAGGTAGAACCGACCGTTGCGCTGCACTACGTGCGGGCACTCCGCAGAGAATTTCCCGGTGGTGGTGAAACCTCCGAACGAGACCGTTGTCGAGTTGCTCCAAGTTTTGAAATCCTCTGTTGTGCGCACGTAAACGGCTCCTTGGTCGTTGGGGTATGCTGTGTAGTAGGCGTGCCACAGGTCGCCAACCTTGAGCATCGCGACATCGCGCGTATTGTTGCCAGCTCCTTCGGTGAACATGGCGGTCATTCCCGAGGGTTGAATGACTCGCTGAAAGACCTTTCCATCTTCACTGATTGCATGACAGATATTGTTCCAGTCTCCGTAGAACATGTGAAATTGTCCCCCCTCGCGAACGACATGCGGAGCCTGCAGGCCGCCAGCAACCTCGCCGACCGATGGATCCGATTCCATGGCGATGCCCATCGGCTTCCAGTTGGGTTGAGTCAGGCTTTCTCCTTCCCAGCGATGGAATAGTCGCGTGTGGCCACCGCATTTCGTGCGTCGAATGCATGACCAGGCTTGCCAGGTTCCGTCTGCTGCCTGCCAGACTCCAAAGTCCACCGGCTGTTGCTTCGGGCCGGTGAACTCCCCGAGATCAGGATTGCCGGCGATGCGAATCCATGGCCCCTGAATCGTCGGCACGAGTGTCTCGTCGGCGAATGCAGAGGGCGTCAGCAGGATCGTCAGCAACAAGGCGTAGGGGAAGCGGGGCATGGGGGTCTCACCGTGGAAAGAGGGTTGGAAAGTGATCAGTGTGCTACGATGCGTTTGGCTGGATCTTGCGGGTCATGCTGTATCGCAGGTGCGATTCCATCTCCACGCGAGCGCGATCGGTATCGGAATCTCGAATTGCTTCGACAATGGATTCGTGAGCAAGGATGGCCCGCTGGCTGCGGTCCGAGTCATTCCGGCAGCTCTCCTTCTGCGCGAAGGCTACAAAGCCAGCCAATGCTTCCAGCAGCACCGGGAACAGCGGGTTGTCGGCCGCTCGGGCGATCTCGAGATGGAACTCCAAGTCGATTTGCTGTGCTTCCGCGTCGGCGGAGGTCATCGCTTGCCGGAAACGCTGCAACAATATTTCTAGCTTGCCAAGATGCGCGTCCGTTCGCCGTCGCGCAGCCAACGCGACTGTCTGAGATTCAATGGCCAGGCGGACTTCAAACACTTGGTCAAACGTCCGTTGGCCACCGGACGAGAGCATCAACGGCAAGAGGTAGCCGAGCGTTTCCGAGTCGATGGATTTAACGCGCGTTCGCCGACCATGCCCAATGTCGACGACACCCAACCCACGCAGCATCGACAGGGCTTCGCGAATCGCAATGCGACTCACCCCAAACTCATCAATCAGTGCACGCTCGCTCGGGATCGTGCTGCCTGTCTCCCAGACGCCTGACCTGACATTCTGGAGCATGTGGTGGAAAACTGTTTCCGTAGACGTCGTTGAACTGACCATCCGCCATTTCCTGAGGCTGTGTTATTGCGATGACGGTGACCCGTTTACCGGCTAGAGATCATACCAGTTGGTGTGCGGGTGTCAAGAAGTTATGGTTGTTTGCAGCGTATGGTCGTTGATTCGTCACGGGGAACTGCTATGCTGGTCATACCAGTTAACGGCAGTTAACGGAAAGCAGTCACGTAGATTCAGCTGGAGCAAGGCCTTGCCAACGAGTCCTCTTAATCAACAAGTCGCCATCATTACCGGAGCATCGAGCGGGATTGGTGCTGGCGTAGCGGAAGAATTGAATGCGGCCGGAATGAAGTTGGTGCTGACGGCCCGACGCGCCGACAGACTCAACGCTCTTGCGGCCGATCTGACGGATTGCGAAGTCGTGGCGGCAGATATCGCCGACGCTGAGACCCCGCAAAAGCTCGTCGATCGGGCGATCGAAAAATTCGGTCGACTGGATGTCGTGTTCAATAGTGCGGGCGTCATGTTTTCGGGCACCATTGATGAAGTGGACATCGATGAAATGTGCCGGATGGTGCGCGTCAATGCTGAAGCCGCAGTGCGAATGGCCTACACGGCCGTCAAGCATTTCCAGCAAGTCGGTTCGGGGCACCTCGTCAATGTTTCCAGTATTCTCGGAACGAAGGTGCGGCCTGGTGCAGGCGTCTATGCCGGTACCAAGCATGCCATCGAAGCACTTTCGGAAGCGTTTCGAATGGAATTGGCCAAGACGAACGTTAAGGTCAGCTTGATTGAGCCGGGAGTCGTCGATACCGAGCTCCAGAGTCATTTCCTGGTACATCCGAAGGAGATGTTGGGAATCAAGCAACCGCTTCAATCCGCGGACATCGCGCGTTGCGTGCGTTTCGTGCTAGAGCAACCATCCCACGTCCGCATACCGGTGATGATGGTGATCCCGGGCGAGCAGGCAATGTAGGGCGCTGACGCGAATTGAACTCATGAATGTATTCGGGATCCATCTCGTCGACCTGCTGGTGCTGGCCGCCTATTTCGCAGTCATCCTCTATCTGGGCGTCTATCTGGGCGCGAAGAAAACGAAAACGCTGGGAGACTTTTTTGTCGCTGGTGGACGCTGGGGGCCGCTCGTCTCGTTTGTATTTGTGTTTGCGTCAGCGATTGCGGGGAATGAGGCCGTCGTCGTCAGTGGCCAATCGTATTCGAGTGGGCTTTCGGGGGTGTGGTATTGGTGGAGTTTTCTGTTCGCGACGCCCGTGTACTTCCTTTTCTCCACCTACTACCGGCGGGCTCGCGTTTACAATCTGGCTGAGTTTCTGGAGATGCGATACAGCCGCGCAGTTGCCGCGATGTACGCGGTCATCGCCGGTATCGTATGTGTGTTGTTCATCGGAATGTTCGTGCTGGCAATTGGGAAAATACTCGCCGGCTTCACAGACTTCCCTTTGCCCATCTGTGTTTGGACGATCTCGGTTATCGTCGCTGCTTATGTCTTTTCCGGCGGAATGATGTCGGCCTTGCTGACCGATCTGGTACAAGGGGTGATGTGTCTGGTGATCCTGGGGTTCGTGATGCTGCCGTTCGTTGGGCATGCTGCGGGTGGAATGAAAACGCTCCGGTCTTTGCCTGCTGAAACTTGGGATTTCATTGGCGAAGGCATGACGCTAACCACCGTCGTCGCGTTGAACGTGTCTGCCTTGGTGGGTGGAATCGCCGCGCCGTGGATCTACAGTTGGATTGCGGTGTCTCGCGATGAAAGAGCTGCCACGCAATGCGCTTGGGGCCACCTCTGGAAGCGAATCGTAACTCTCTTGTTCGCCGTCTACGGGATCTTCTTTGCAACGCTTGCTCCAGAGATGTCCGATCCAGAGCTTGCCTGGGGCGTGGTCATGAAAGAGGTGCTGCCAATTGGTGTTGGCGTGGTGGGCCTGATGATCGCAAGCTTCTTCGCGGCCGCCATGTCGTCGGCCGACACGTACGCCACAACATCGTCCGCCATGACCGTCGATTTTCTCTATCGCAAAGTCATCGCACCGCACAAGACGACTTCCCATTATCTCATGTCAGCCCGCTGTTGGGCTGTCGTGTCGATTTTCATCGCCGCTGCGTCAACGTCTTGGTTCGATCATATTAAAGATTACGTCAAGCTGTGCATGGCGATTTTGTCTTTCTTAGGCATTCCGATTTACTTCGGGGTGATCTGGCGTAGGGCAAACACAACCGGCATGTGGGCTTCCATCCTGCTCGGGATCACGTCGCATCAAGTGATTACTCATCTACTGACCGGAGACGGACGTCTGTTTTCCGACGCGGATGCCGCCTTCGCGACCAGCGTTTTTGTGCCGACGCTGATGTCGCTCACCGGCATGTGGATCGGAAGCCTATTGGGGCCGGCCCAGAGTTCGCGGCAACTCGATCGGTTTTACGCCATCATGAATACGCCGATTGGCTCAGAGCAACGCTTGGTGGACGCGGGCATCAAGCTACCCTCGCTGGTCGATGCCGGATTGGTGGACGCAACTGTCGAAGAGCTCAACGCCGAGAGGCTTAGCGCCATTACGCAATCCGATGCCGAGCAGAAATACTTTGGACCGCAAAGCAACATTGAACTTCGCCGCGAGCAAAACGCAACTTGGTACGTCCGAGGATTTGTACTCGTGACTTTATCCTGCGTGGGACTGGTCGTCGGCACTTGGTTCGTAACCCGTTTGCTTTTTGTTTGGTAAGCCGGGGCAGTTATAGAATTTCCCGTGAAGTCAACATCTGCCATGCCGGATTCTCCGCATGCAGTCAAGAAGAGTCACCCCGAACCTGGTCTGCGGCTACCGCCGTCGGACACTAGCCAAACCCAAGAAAGTAGTCCAACGATGAATTCGAAGCTATCTTGCCTGATGCTAACCCTCTTGCTGCCGTGGGCGGCCAGAGCCTCAGCTGAGGATGAACTGGTGCTGCACACGTTTGAACGCGTGCCGTTGATTGAGGACTACCTTTCAGAAGGTGCCCACGCCGGCGACTTCAATGGGGATGGCCAGGCCGATGTTGTTTACGGGCCCTATTGGTTCGAGGGGCCCGGATTCAAAACGAAACACGAAATTTTTGAGCCCGTGCCGCAGGACCGAAATCGATACGCAAACCACTTCTTCGCTTGGCCTTACGACTTCAACGGAGACGGCTTCGACGATGTCTTCGCGGTGGGGTTCTGCATGACGCCGGCTCATGTTTACGAAAATCCCGGAGCCGATGCGGCGGGAAAACACTGGAGGAAGCATGAGGTGATCGACTGGGTTTCGAACGAATCGCCACAATTTGCAAACCTGATCGGCGATGAGCGACCGGAGTTGATCTGCACGCGCGATAGCATGTTCGGTTTTGCCACCATCGACTGGGAGAAGCCCTTTGGAGCGTGGGAGTTCCATCCAATTTCCACGAAGATTGCTCCTGAAAAATTTGGGCACGGATTGGGCGTGGGGGACATCAACGGCGACGGACGCCAAGATGTGCTGTACAAGAACGGTTGGTTTGAGCAGCCTCAAGAGGACGTCGGCAACTCGCGCTGGATGCTACACGAATCCTCGTTCAGTATCGCAAACGGCGGCGCGGATATGTACGCGTACGATGTTGATGGTGATGGCGACAACGATGTCATCACTAGCCACTCCGCGCACGGTTTCGGCCTTGGTTGGTACGAGCAAGTCCGCGAGGGAGACGCCATCGCATTCAAGCATCATTTGATTATGGGGTCGCATCCGTCTGAGAACAAATATGGCGTCTTGTTTAGCGAGCTGCATTCCGTCGCGTTGGCCGATATGGACGGCGACGGCTTGAAGGACATCGTGACTGGCAAGACGTATTGGTCGCACCATAAGCAGAGCCCGATGTGGGATGCCGGGGCGGTCGTCTACTGGTTTAAGTTGATTCGCGGCAAAGAGGGCGTCGACTGGATTCCACAGCAGTTGGATGGCGAGGCGGGAATCGGACGGCAAGTTTCAGTGGTCGATGTAAACGCCGATGGCTTACCGGACCTCGTTCTCGGTGGCATGAGGGGAGCACACGTCCTCAAACAGCGCACGACGATCGTTTCTGAGACTCAATGGCTGGAGGCTCAACCGAAGTTGTACGACGGGCCCAGGCTCCCTGCCATCGGAGAGGCTGTCGCCGCCCGGGGACCCAAAGCAGAGCTCGCGTCCGTGACGGAAAGGGTTGCCGGTGCAATCGAAGGGGAGTCACTGAAGAGTCAGGTTTCCTCCGGCAGTGTGAAGACTCAAGACATGCAACGCTTCAACGATGATCGCTGGAGTGGCGGTTCGCACCTGTGGTGGACCGGAGCTCGGGCTGGGGCCACGATGACGCTCGACTTGCCGGAGTTCAGCGGTACCGTTGATCTTGAAGTGGTCATGACGTGTGCGAGCGACTACGGAATCGTCCAGCTTTCTTTGGACGATCAACCCTTGGGCAAGCCCATTGATCTGTACGAGGCGAATGTTGTCACTACAGGCGTTTTGTCGTTTCCCAACCAAGGGGTCAAGGGTAATAGGCACACGCTCAAAGTAATGGTCGTTGGCTCCAATCCCAAGGCGAAAAAGTCAATGTATGTTGCGCTCGATTACCTGCGCATCAAGCGGGAGGACGGAACCTACGCCGCCGGAGCATCTCTCCCCGCCCGGTGACCACCAAGTCACACTGCCCGAAAATGTCCAGCCAGTATTCTATTTGGGCCAAGGCCGCCCTGAATCATGCGTGCCACCCACCTGCTCGCTCTCGGAGATTGAGCCTTTACCGGTCCTCGATAGGTGCCATTCGTGGGTGGCACCGATCGAGGGTTAGCGCCAGGCGAGGATCTCTGCGGACGCGAGTGCATGGACGGTCAATTCGTCGCGTATGAGGAGTCGACCACTGCGGTCAATCCCTTCGCAGCGACCAATGATTTGTTGTCCTGCGGCTTTAACGCGAATGACTTGTCCGCTTAGGAGACAGCGATGCAACCACTCGTCAAACCATTCTTCGCCGCCTGCCTGCCATTGTCGTATCCTGGTTTCCAGTTTCTCAAGCAGCGTGGGCAGTACGATTTCCGGTTCCAGCGCCTGGCAGCGGCTGCTGGAAATGCAAGTTGCCTGGTCGCGCAGGCCGGCTGGCGCACGCTCCCAGTCAATATTCACATTCAAGCCAATTCCGATCAGCCAACCTGCCTGGGGGGCTGAGTAGGATTCGATCAACATGCCCGAGAGCTTCTGGCGGCCCAGGTAGATGTCGTTGGGCCATTTGAGCTGCACCTGTTCTGGGGGAATCCACTGGCTAATTGTGTCGGCAACTGCCACGCCACAGACCAGTCCCAGCAACGCCCATTGGCTGCGATCGGTGGGGGCACCATCATTCCCCAACGCTAAGGTGAGCATGAGGCACCCCGCTGGCGACCACCACTGGTGCTCACCGCGGCCACGGCCAGCGGTTTGTTCATCCGCTACGAACAGCGCCGGGAGTGATGCGGTCGATGCCAGAGCTCGTTTGGCAGCGAGGTTGGTCGAATCTACGGTCGCCAGCCAGGATGAGCTAGCAATCCAGCCATGTGCGTGGATTTGGTCGAGGACCGCTTCGCGTAACGCTTGAGGAGGTGGCAGGCTCAACTCCTCGTCGCCAGTACAACGGCGCAAACGGCTACGATGGTCAGAAGGCTGACGATCACCAGTGCCTGCCATGAGACGTGGCGTTCTGGTGGGGGGAGCAATTTGCGAGCTAGTGATTGCAGGCCGGGATCGGTCACGGTTCCAGCTCCAACATCGGGCGGTTGGGACGCTGCCTCGGCGGAGGACGCGGCGGGACGCTTTTCCAGCAAACGCAGCATGACTGCTTGTACCGTGCGGGCGTTGAAGGGGCGGCGGTCGGGGTCCTTTTCCAGCAGCTGGTCAATAATGCTAGCCAACTTGGAGGGGCAGTCCGAAATATACTCGGTGACTTTGGGAGCTGGTTTGTGCAGATGTTGCTCAAACAGCAATGCGAAGTTGTTGCCAGCGGCAAAGGGCTTTTCACCGGTGAGCAACTCAAACAGAACGCAGCCCAGAGAGTAAAGATCCGCCTTGCCGGTTAGGGTCGCCTGCCCCGTGATCTGTTCGGGAGACATGTAGGCGTGTGTGCCCACGGTAATGCCTTGGTCGGTGATGTCTTCTGCGTTGGTATCCCGGGCGATACCAAAGTCGCCGAGCTTCACGCAGCCCTCCTTGGTTAGGAATAGATTGGAGGGTTTGAGGTCGCGGTGGATAATGCCTTGATTGTGGGCATACTGCAGGGCGCTGCAGACTTGCCGGCCCACCGAAGCGACTTCTTGCCAGTTCAATTTGCCATAGCGATCGAGCAGATCTCGGATGTTCCCCCCCTCAACGACCTCCATGGCATAGTAGAGTCTGCCATCGACGTCTCCGCCGCCAAAGTAGCGAATGATGTGCGGGTGGTTGAGTCGCTGGAGGATTGACATTTCGAGGCGGAAGCGGGCACGCACCAGTTGGTTCTCTGACAGCCCAGGCTGCAGTAATTTGACAGCGACTTCTTCTCCCGTCTTTATCCATCGGCCGCGGAAGACTTCCCCCACGGTACCTGTGCCCAGCGGCTCCCCCAGCTCGATATTTGCCAATGATAGGTTCAAAACGCGATTCCGTAGTTGCGGAGGGCTGTCAAAAGCGGAGGAGGATTTCGCGGGTGCGGATTCCCCGGTGGCGGCGGTCCCGTTTCCACCAATCGTTCCCTCCGAAGTGTCGCATTTTGCGAGCAATTCATCAATCAGATTGAAAGATCTGCAATCATTCCGCTCAATTGACAATCTTACAACGTTTCCGCGAAAGGGGGTGTGGATGGCGTAACTCACTGGCTGTAAATGCCTTACGTCGCAAATCGAGGGGAGCCTAGGAGGTTCGGTGACGATTGGCACGGTAAATGCAGTAGTAGCAACTCTGACAGTCGTCACGATTGTGACAGGTTATTGCGAATTCCATGCGTCTTAGCGACGCGATTCCAAGGAGGAATTGGAGATGAAGGTTCTGCACGAATCACGCCGAGAGCACACCGGGACTAATGGCAGCAACGGTTTTCTAGACATGGCAACCATTCAACGTCGCGTCGCAAAGATTAAGAACGGCTGGACGGCGGACATGGTGCGGGCGCGGGCTGAAGAGGGCCGCCGCCGTCGGCAGGAGCTCGACTCCCTAGTGCTGCATTTGATGGGGGATGAGGGCTTTGCTGACGATGAGCAGAACTCGGGCTTGGGCGGACTGACGCTCGTCGGTTAGATGGCCCATTGATCGGAGTTGACCGCGCGGCATGAAAACCTTACTCTAAGCGATTGTAAACTAGCTGCGATACGGTAGTTACGTCGACTAGAGCGATTGCATCCCGCGGATGGGGCCGTCTTGGCCTACAAATTGCTATACTTTGAGCCGGCTAGTTTTACATTGTCACTTTGACACCACTTGGCCAGGCGAGCAGTATGAGGCGGGCGTAGAGAGCCCCTTCTGGGGACGATTTCTTTTCGTTCCTGGGTGTGTCCTTCAAATTAGCTTCCGCGCCAGTAGATCCCTCGATTCGAACGAGTTAGGGATCGTGTGGGTTGACGCTGTTGACAACGGATTGTTCAAATGTTGGATACAATCCGCGAACGCTGGACACTGCCACACCCCTTGGAATCTCCTTCCTCAAAATGCCTCCGACAGCGAGGCGTCGAGGTGGGATTCGGAGGAGGCTAGTTTCGTCGAACGCGGGTGGTACACGTACGTCACACACAACTTCTTCGAAGTCTCACCGGTTATGGAATTCTTGGAACGTACTTGGGAAAACACAGGGCTGTTTTTCTCGAATGTTTTGCAGGGCGTAGAACGCGGCGTCACGAGCTTGTTCGGCTCATCAAATGCTCGGCAGATCAAGCGTTTCGAAGCCATCGTGGCCAAGATCAACACTCTGGAAGAAGGCTTGTTGAAGCTGACCGATGAGCAGCTGCGCGGTAAGACTGAAGAATTTAAGCAGCGTATTCGCGACGGTCAAACGCTCGATGAACTCTTGGTGGAAGCCTTTGCCGTCTGTCGCGAGGGTGGCCGCCGCTTCATGAAGATGCGGCACTACGACGTGCAGCTCATCGGGGGCATCGTACTGCACAACGGCATGATTGCCGAAATGGTGACCGGGGAAGGTAAGACGCTCGTCGCCACCCTCCCGACCTATTTGAATGCATTGGCTGGTCGCGGCTGCCACGTTGTTACGGTGAATGACTATCTCGCGCGTCGCGATATGGAATGGATGGCTCCACTCTATATGGGGCTCGGTCTCACGGTTGGGGCGATTCAGGGTGGTTTGAGCAACGATGAACGTCAAGCGGCTTACGCTAAAGACATCACCTATGCCACCAACAACGAGTTGGGGTTTGATTACCTGCGTGACAACATGCGGTTGGCGGGGCGCTTGGACGATCGTTTCCCCAAGCATCTGCAGCAGGTGCAAAGTCCGCTAGCGTACGCGATCATTGACGAAGTTGACAATATTCTGATCGATGAGGCGCGGACACCACTGATCATTTCTGGGCCAGCTCACCAAGATATTGGCAAGTACAGTGAGGCCAACCGCGTCGCCAGCCAACTCAAGAAAGACGAGCACTTCACCGTCAATGAAAAAGATCATTCGGTGAACCTGACCGATGAGGGAGTGCGCGCGGCGGAGAAGCTGGCGGGGGTCGAGAGCTTTTATACCGCCGGAAACATGGAATGGCCCCATATGATCGATAATGCGCTGAAGGCGCACTATCTATACAAACGCGACGTGAGCTACGTCGTCAAAGATAACGCCATCATCATTGTGGATGATTTCACCGGCCGCTTGATGGAAGGGCGACAATGGAGTGATGGACTGCACCAAGCGGTGGAGGCCAAGGAAGGGGTCAAGATCAAAGAAGAGACGCAGACGCTGGCTACGATCACCCTACAAAACTTCTTCAAGCTATACGACAAAATCGCGGGCATGACCGGTACCGCGATGACGGAAGCCAACGAATTCTTAAAGATCTACAAGCTGGATGTGATTGCCATCCCCACCAACCGTGATCTGCAGCGGATCGAATATCCAGATACTATTTTCCTAACCGAAAAAGAGAAGTTTGCAGCCGTCGCCGAAGAGGTCGAACGGACGACGCAACTCGACGTCGTTCACCTCAAGAATGGCGAAGAATTCGTGGGGGATATTACCCAGGAATCGGACTCGGAACTGACGATTAAATTGAAGTCGGACCGCAGCCTCAAGAAGGTGGACATGGCAGAGGTCCGCGAGATCAGCCGCAAGGGGCGTCCCGTTCTGATCGGAACCGTGTCGATCGAAAAGAGCGAGCAACTCGGGCACCAACTTGAGTTGAGAGGTATTCCCCACCAGGTTCTCAACGCCAAGCATCACCAGCGGGAAGCGGAAATTATCTCGCAAGCAGGCCGCTTGGGGGCTGTTACCATTGCCACCAATATGGCTGGTCGGGGTACCGACATTATCTTGGGGGGAAACCCGGAGACGATGGCTTGGGCTCAATTGCAGGATAAATATGCGACGCGTCTGGACGTGCCACGTGACGAGTGGGAGGCACTCGTCACCGAAATTGACCGTCGCGAAAACATGAAGGAAAGTGGTCTAAGGGTCCGAGAGATCGGAGGGCTGTACGTAATCGGAACGGAACGACACGAGTCCAGACGCATCGATTTGCAGCTTCGCGGTCGGTGCGGACGCCAGGGAGATACCGGTAGTAGCCGCTTCTTCCTGTCGCTCGAAGACGATCTAATGCGCATCTTCGCCGGTGACTGGGTACGGGGCATGATGGGTAAGCTCGGTATGGGCGAGGGCGAGGCCATCGAGAATACGTTTGTCAGTCGACGGATCACCGCCGCACAGAAAAAAGTCGAAGAGCGCAACTTTGAGATTCGCAAAAATCTCCTTGAGTATGACGAGGTGATGGATCAGCAGCGCAAACGCGTTTACTCCTACCGTCAACAGATTTTGGATGGCGTGAGTTGCCGAGATATGGTGCTGGAGCAAATCCAGCAACAGATTGAACGCTACGTCGACATGTACACCGACCCGATGTTTACGGCCGAGTCGTATACCAAATGGGTTAGCAAGATTCTGTCCTGCGAGTTAGAGCCTCGCGATTTCCGCAATTTGGATCCTGGCGCCGCATCTGCCTATGCGATTGATGCAGCGGAACGTTCTGCAGAAACGCAGATTCTCGATGCCATCGAGGAAAATCTTCCGCAGGAGGAATCGGAGGATGATTGGAACTGGGGAGCGCTCGCGAAGTGGGTTAACACCCGCTACAACACCAATTTTAGCGTGACCGAATTAAAGAAAATTCCGCGGTCCGAAATTGATTCGCATCTCATTGAACGCGTCTTTGCGCGATTGGCAGAAACGGATCTCAGCGAAGGTACACCTCTGCTGAATGCCGATTATGGCCTGCAAATGCTCGTCGGTTGGATGAAGAACAAGTTTGGAATCGAGCTCGAGCTGGAAGACCTCCGTTCGCGAGAAGCCGATGATCTCAAGCACGAATTGCTGACCGCCGCAGAGAAGGCCTACCGTCGCAAAGAGTCTGAGTTCCCCGTATTGGCAGGCATCACGCGATTTGGAAAAGCGACCAGCCCAACGCAATATCAACTCGATCATGAGTCGTTAATAGCTTGGATGAACTCCCGCTTCAGCACCAATCTATCGGCGGAAGAGTTCTCTGGCGGATCGCTTAACGAGCTGACTTCCAAGTTGGTGGATTACAGCGAAGGGCACTACACTCAAGGTGAGGAAGCCGCCGGCAGGGCGCTCACCAAAGTGAAGGAGTTTTTCGGCGATGCAGAGCCCAATACTTCGGCGAAGTATATCGCTGGGAACAATGGCGCCCTGGAATCCCTCAACGATTGGTTTGAGCAAAATCTTGCGTGCCGCATCGCACCGGAGACCTTGGCGGAAATGGACCAAGATGCTCTCGAGCGACGGGTGCTCCAAGCCATTGATGATCGCTACCACCCTGAGATACGCCGCATGGAACGACAGGTTCTACTGAGTATCGTTGATAGCGCGTGGAAGGATCACTTGCTGGCCATGGACCACTTGCGAAGTGCGATCAGCCTCAAGAGTTTCGCTCAGATGGATCCGAAGGTCGAATACAAACGCGAGGGAATGCGGATGTATGGCGACATGTGGTTTGCCATTGGCGAACGCATGACCGACCTGATCTTCCGCATGGAAGCCTTGGACGAAGGGTTCGTGACGCATACTTGGCATGAGACCAACGCGATCCACCAACCCGCTCCCACGACCACGCAAATGGCCCAAGAGCAGATTGCCGACCTAGAGGCTGCGGATAAAGCGGGTGCCCCCGTGGACGCCAAACCTGAACCCATTCGCAATCTGGAAACCCGGGTCGGCCGCAACGATCCGTGTCCCTGTGGAAGCGGGAAGAAATACAAGGCCTGCCACGGCCGTCGGCAGTAGTCGTCGAGTCGGATCATTCGTCTGCCGGACCGAGCATGCTCAGTATTTGGATTCGAAACCTCCTGTATCTGCTCGCGTTCTGCCTAGCAATTCCTTGGTTGGTGGTGCGTCGTCTCCGCACGGGGCGCTATCGCCAAGGCTGGGCCGAAAAGTTGTGGGGCGCCGCGTCCCAACCCCCGCCGGCAGGCTCTCCAGCATCGCCCACAATCTGGTTGCATGGGGTGAGTGTCGGTGAGATACAGCTGCTCAATCCACTCCGCCAGGAGCTCCAAGCGGTTTGGCCCAACGCGAGGTTTGTGGTTTCCACCACGACGCAGAGCGGCATGGAACTAGCGCGCAAGCTTCTTCCTCCGGCGGTGAGGACACTCTATTTCCCGCTCGACTTTTCCTGGGCCGTCCACCGCACTTTTCGCTCGCTGCAACCTGACCTGCTGGTGCTCGGTGAGCTGGAGTTGTGGCCCAACCTGCTCGCCATTGCGCAGCGGGCCGACGTTCCAGTGGTAGTGGTCAATGGCCGCTTAAGCGCGCGAAGCTCTGCCGGGTATCGTCGATTCCGTTGGCTGACACGAGGTATGTTTGCCTCACTGCGTCTAGTGTGTGCCCAGTCGGAATTGTACGCCGATCGCTTTCGCCAGTGCGGAACCGACGCTCGCGTCACGGTCGTTTCCGGATCGATGAAATTCGATAACGCAAGTTTGAATTCCTCTTCGACGGAAGTGCAGCAGTTGCGCGCCCTTGTGGGGGTGCAAGAGCGGCATACGGTGTTCATGGCCGGCAGCACCCAAGTTGAAGATGAGCAGGCCGCCATCACTGCCTTCCTGCATTGTCGTCAGGAGGCTCCCGAGCTGCGTTTGGTGGTTGTACCGAGACATCCGCATCGCTTTGATGCCGTTGCTCAATCGCTGCAGAGTCTGCCCGCCAAGGTCTTGCGACGAAGTGAGCTTACCACGGCAGTCCAGGCGACGGATTGGGACATCTTGCTTGTCGATACCGTAGGCGAACTGTCGCACTGGTGGGGATTGGCTACGGTGGCGTTGGTCGGTGGTAGCTTCGGTAAACGCGGAGGTCAGAATATGATCGAACCGGCAGCCTACGGAGCAAACGTCGCCTTCGGTCCCAATACTTCCAACTTCCGCGATGTCGTCGAGCTGCTGCTCGACGACGATGCTGCCATCCAATTGCCTTCGCAAGAGTCGGTTTCTACCTGGCTGGCTGAGCAGCTTACCAATCCTCAGGCTGGGCAACAGCGGGGGCAGCGCGCTCGACAACTGGTGATCGCCCAGCAAGGTGCCATGGCCAAGACGGTACAGTTGCTCCAGACTCTACCCTTGCCTCACCGTGGGGCATGGTAATCGTCGGACGGTAATCGTCGGACGGTAGTCGTCGCGTAGCATCGTCGCGTTGCACTGTTGCACTGGGCATGTGGACGTACGCCCCTCTTGCTTCTTCACGTTGGACGAGCGGTACTCCTGCGCGGCAAGCCGACCTGGCAAGGGCGACCTGGTAGAGCGTTGATCTAGTAGAGCGTTCTAGTTGGACTGTCCAAAAATCGCTTCTACATTGCTTCTGCTCGATGTTGAAAGGCAAACGGTGCAATGCTGGATTCAACGCGACGCCAGCACTGGCCGAGCGAGCTGGGATGAGGGGCCGAATCCCGGTGTTCGACCCTGGCATAAAAAAACGCTCCGAAGATGACTCTTCGGAGCGTTTTGAAGTGATGAACTATGCCGACAGGAAGCTTACAGAGGCGTCGAAGAATCGTTCGACGGGCTGTCGAGTTCCGGTTCTGCAGTGGCGGCCGGAGGGCCTTGTTGCAGCAATGGGAAATCTTCTTGGAGGGCGGCAGTACCGCGATTCACGAGGTCTTCCAACGCTTCGCGACGGTAGGAAACTTCCGATTCTTGGAAGGAGCGGAAGCCGGTTCCGGCAGGAATCAAGTGCCCTAGGATCACGTTCTCTTTCAACCCTACCAAGCGATCGACCTTGCCGGACAGTGCCGCTTCGGTCAGTACCTTGGTCGTTTCTTGGAAGCTGGCAGCCGAGATGAAGCTGGAGCTTTGAACGGCCGCTTTGGTAATGCCTAGCAGTTGCGTGCTGGCTGTCGCTGGCTTGGGTTTCTTGCCCTTGGCAGGCGTCCCACCCAAGGCTTCGATCTGGGCATTGGATTGGTCGAGCGTCTCGCGTGGAACCAGCGTACCGATTGCATAGTCACCATCACCGGGTTCGGTGATCTTCAGGCAGCCGGAGATCTCGTTGTTGACGCGACGGAACTCGAACTTGTCCATCACCAAGCCTGGCAGCAGGGTGGTATCGCCGGCCGACTCGATCTTCACCTTCCGCAACATGCGGGCAATGATGACTTCGACGTGCTTGTCATTGATTTCCACGCGTTGACTACGATAGACCTGTTGGATTTCGTGAGTCAAGTATTGTTGAACGGCCTCTTCCCCGCTGACGCGTAGGATATCGTGTGGCACGAGTGGTCCGTCCACCAAGGCCTGTCCAGCCTTAACTTCGTCACCGGTGTGCACCATGAATCGCTTACCGTGTGGAACCAAGTGTTCGTGCTCAGTACCACTTTCGCTGCGGACGATAATCGTTCGCTTACCGCGACGCTTGGTTTGTTGCAATTCGACCAAACCGTCGACTTCCGCAATTACCGAAGGATCCTTAGGTTTGCGAGCTTCGAAAATTTCGGTAACTCGAGGCAAACCACCGGTAATATCGGCAACGCCCTTCGACTCCCGAGGCATTTCCGCCAAGTCAGCACCCGCTTTGACCATGTTGCCTTCCGAGCACGAGATAACCGCACGCTCTGGTAGGTAGTACACGTCCAGTGGCTTGCCGTCGGCGTCTTCGATCACGATCTGAGGGTGAAGATCTCCCTTGTGATCGATGATCACCTGGCGAGTACCGCCCCCTGGATCGCGTTCGTATCGCATGGTCTCGCCTTCGACCACGTCGTCGAAGCGGACCTTTCCGTTTACTTCACAGATGATTGGAATCTTGTGCGGATTCCACTCACAGAGCGTTGCACCGGGTTCGACGACATCATTTTCCTTGATGCTCAGTACTGCGGCAGCAGGGATGTCGTATTTCTCCAGTTCGCGTCCCTTGGGATCGAGCAGGACGATCTCACTATTACGTGTGAGAACAATTTGTGCACCTTCTTCGGTGGTCACGCAACGCATCTTAGCGAGCTTCACCGTACCGCCGACCTTAGCGACAATTTCGCTGTCTTCCACGCTAGTATTTACCGCACCACCGATGTGGAACGTACGCATGGTCAATTGGGTACCAGGTTCACCGATTGATTGAGCGGCGATGATCCCCACAGCCATCCCCTCTTCGACCATCGCACCGGTGGACATGTCCATTCCGTAGCAACGGCGGCATACACCAAGGGTTGCCTCACAAGTCATTGGACTTCGAACCTGAATCTTTTCCAGACCCATTTCTTCGATCTTACGGGCGATTTCCCGTGTGATCATCTGGTTCTCTTCGACAATGACTTCGTCCGTTACCGGATTGACGATGTTGTGGCGTGAGATACGGCCCGTAATGGCTTCGATCAAGCGAACTTCCACCTTCTCGCCACGGTACACGACACCCTTGGTAATACCTTGGGTGGTAGTGCAATCGTCGAGCGTGATGACCACGTTCTGTGCCACGTCAGCCAGCTTACGAGTCAAGTAACCCGAGTCAGCAGTCTTAAGGGCTGTATCGGCCAGACCCTTACGAGCACCGTGAGTACTGGAGAAGTACTCGAGCACCGACAGGCCTTCGCGGAAGTTGGCCTTGATCGGGGTCTCGATGATCTCACCGGTAGGCTTAGCCATCAAACCTCGCATACCCGCCAGTTGGCGAATTTGCTCAATACCACCCCGAGCACCAGAGTGGGCCATGAGGAATACCGGGTTGATGTACCAGTTGCCCAAGTGATCGTCATGCTCCATCGCTGTCATCATGTCCTTGGTGATGTTTTCCCGAGCGTGGGTCCACAAATCAAGTACTTGGCGATAGCGTTCGGTCTGAGTAATCAAACCGCGGTCATGGCGTTTCTTGTACTTCATGACTTCCTTTTCGGTATCAGCGATGAACTGATACTTCGAATCGGGAGTCACCAGGTCATCGGTGCCGAACGACAGACCACTCTTGGTCGACTCACGGAAGCCGAGTTGGTTCATGTCATCGAGCAGGTTGATCGTCGCACGTCGTCCGAGGCGGGAGTAGCAGTCGCTAATGACCGCTGCCAAGTCGCTACCGCGGAGTGCAAAGTTGTAGAAGTCCATGCCGTCTGGCAGCATCATGTTGAACAACACGCGACCATAGGTGGTGTCGATGATGTCGCCGAACTTGCCGCTACCATCCTCGGTTTTCAGACGACGGTGACGCGGCAGCCGAACTCGGATTTTGGAGTGTAGGCCGATGATCTTTTGGTTGAACGCCAAATCGGCTTCGCCCATGGAGGAGAAGGTCATGCCTTCGCCCTTCATGTCGTTCTTGACCACCGTGATGAAGTAACAACCCATCACCGTATCCTGCGATGGACTCATGATCGGTCGGCCGTTGCTAGGCGCGAAGATATTGTGAGTACTCATCATCAGCGTGTGCGCTTCGACTTGCGCCTCGAGTGACAGCGGCAAGTGGACCGCCATTTGGTCACCGTCGAAGTCGGCGTTGAAGCCCTTGCATACCAAGGGGTGCAAGTGAATCGCATTGCCCTCTACCAGGATCGGTTCGAAGGCTTGGATACCCATCCGGTGCAAGGTTGGAGCACGGTTGAGCAGCACGGGGTGATTCTTGATGACCTGCTCGAGAATATCCCAAACCTCTTCGTCCTTGCGCTCCAGCATCTTTTTGGCTGACTTGATCGTATCGGCGTGACCGAGATCTTTCAGCTTGCGAATGATGAACGGTTGGTAGAGTTCGAGGGCGATCTTCTTAGGCAAACCGCACTGGTGGAGACGTAGGCGTGGGCCCACCACAATCACGCTCCGAGCCGAGTAATCGACCCGTTTACCGAGCAAGTTTTCGCGGAAACGACCTTGCTTCCCCTTGATCATATCGGTCAGCGACTTCAGCGGTCGATTGCTGCTGCCCAGCACGGGACGCTTGCAACGATTGTTGTCGAACAGGGCGTCGACCGACTGCTGCAACATCCGCTTTTCGTTGCGAATGATGACTTCTGGTGCATTCAAGTCCACCAACTTGCGCAAGCGATTGTTGCGGTTGATGATCCGGCGATAGAGGTCATTCAAATCGCTGGTGGCAAAGTTGCCGCTATCCAGCAATACGAGCGGACGCAAGTCTGGAGGGATTACCGGAATCACGTCCAGCACCATCCACTCGGGACGATTGTCGCTGTCACGAATGGCTTCTACCAGTTTCAGGCGTGTGCTGAGATCCTTCTTCTTTTGCTTACTGTTGGTCTCAGACAGTTCTTTGCGGAGTTCTTCGCCGAGCGTGGAGAGGTCCAAGGCGGTCAACAGCGAGTGTACCGCTTCGGCACCCATGCCCGCTTCGAACGAGTCTTCGCCGTACTTGGTGCGCGCTTCGCGATACTCGCCTTCACTCAGCAATTGCAGAGGCTCGAGCTCGGTTTCTTTGGGATCGAGTACCACGTAGTCCTGGAAGTAGATAACCTTTTCCAAGCTCGAGGTCTTCATGCCGAGCAGGGCTCCCAGCCGACTTGGCATGGCTTTGAAGAACCAGATGTGAACGATCTTGGCGGCCAGCTCAATGTGCCCCATGCGTTTGCGGCGAACCCTGGAGTGGGTCACTTTTACGCCACAACGATCGCAGATCATCCCTTTGTATTTCATGCCCCGGTACTTACCGCAGGCGCATTCCCAGTCTTTTTCTGGTCCGAAAATTCGCTCGCAGAAGAGGCCGTCCTTCTCAGGGCGATAGGTTCGGTAATTGATCGTCTCTGGCTTTTTTACTTCTCCAAAGGACCAGCTTCGAATGTCCTGGGGACGTGCCAAGCTAATTTTGACGGAAGTAAAATCGTTTACGCGATCGTAACTGTTCTCAGTTGTCGACATGAACCGCGGCTCCTAAGGATCTGGATTGTGTTAGCAGTTCGAGAGGCGACTGCCAAAATACCCAACCGGAATGTGCTATCGTTTATGATGGATCAGGAAAATGGGCGACCAGCCAATTCGATGCAGTGATTGAATTGGCCGGTCGGGTTGCTTGTGGGGTTGCGGGGGGTGGTTCTGCGTCCGAGAGGTCAAGGCTTCGTCCCACGACAAGCCTTGACCGAGTGCAGCTCCTGAAGAGTTGCCGGGACGCCTAGCAGGTTACAGCTTGCGTTTTTCTAAACGCATGTTGAGTCCCAGACCGCGAATCTCGTTGGTCAATACATCAAAGCTGGCTGGGGTGCCCGCTTCGAGGGTGTTTTCTCCCTTGACCATCGACTCGTAGATCTTAGTACGACCTTCCACGTCGTCACTCTTGACTGTCAGCAATTCCTGCAGAATGTAAGCAGCACCGTAAGCCTCGAGTGCCCAAACTTCCATCTCTCCAAAACGCTGACCGCCGAAGCGAGCCTTACCACCGAGTGGCTGTTGCGTAATGAGCGAGTAGGGGCCCGTGCTACGAGCGTGAACTTTGTCATCCACCAAGTGGTGCAACTTGAGCATGTAGATGTAGCCAACAGTGGTCTCTTGCTCCATCGGCTCGCCCGTTCGACCGTCGGTCAAGCGGACTTTTCCGTGCTTCGGCAAGCCTGCTTCGGCTAGACAGTCGTTGATCACCCCTTCAGTGGCTCCATCGAATACTGGCGTGATCGACTGGAAGCCAAGCTTCGCTCCGGCCCAACCCAAGTGGGTTTCCAAGATCTGCCCCACATTCATCCGGCTTGGTACGCCGAGTGGATTGAGCATGATTTGGATCGGGGTTCCGTCGGGAAGGTGTGGCATATCCGCAATCGGCAATACCTTGGAGATAACCCCCTTGTTACCGTGGCGACCCGCCATCTTGTCACCCACGCTGATCGTTCGCTTGGTGGCAATGTAAACCTTGACCATTTGAAGGACACCGCTGCGAAGCTCGTCGCCACGCTTCATGCTGTTGAGCTTGCGGTCGCGTTCGTCGATGGCTTCTTCCACATTGGGCCAATACCCCTTGTAGACTTCGCGAAGTGGTTCGTGCAAGCCTTCGTCGAGGCGGTTGAGGAGGCGCGACAAGTTGAACGTCTGTGCATTCTCCGCCACAAAACGTGGGTCTTGCTCACCGGCCAGTGGAGTGCCGTCGTCATCGGTTAGCTTGGTACCGATCACATTTTCCATCTCGAGGATGAACTTGGTAAAGACCACCGAGATCTCGGCGTTACCGGCACTTTCAACTTCCTTCAACTCTGCTTCGAATACCTTGCGTTCGTCGTCCGAAAGGCTCATGCGACGGCTGAATTTTTGCGTGTCGATGACGATTCCTTCCATCCCCGACGGGACTTCCAAGGAGTCGTTCTTCACGTCTTCGCCAGCCCGTCCAAAAATGGCGTGCAGCAGTTTTTCTTCGGGGGTGAGCTCGGTTTTGCTCTTAGGGGAAACCTTGCCGACCAGAATGTCTCCCGGACGAACATACGTTCCCACCGCAACGATTCCACTTTCGTCCAGGTTCCGCAGAGCCTTTTCCGAAACGTTGGGGATGTCCCGCGTGAATTCTTCGCGACCTAGTTTGGTTTCGCGAATCTCCACGTCGAAGTCTTCGATATGAATCGAGGTATAGGTATCGGCCCGCACCAGCTCTTCGCTGATGATGATCGCGTCTTCGTAGTTGTAACCATCGAACGACATGAAGCCGACGAGAACGTTGCGGCCCAAAGCGAGCTCGCCCTGGTAGGTGGCTGCACCGTCGGCAATGATCTGCCCTGGCTCAACCACGTCGCCCAGATTGATAATCGGCTTCTGGTTCAGGCAGGTACGCTCGTTCAAGCCCTGGTATTTGTGCAGGCGATAGATGTCGGGACCGATTTCGATCTTGGTCGCATCCACGGCCGTGACCGTGCCAGCACGCTTGGCTCGCACTACCATGGCGCTATTCTTGGCCACTTCGCGTTCCATGCCGGTACCGACGATCGGGGGTTCGGCCACCAGCAACGGCACTGCTTGACGCTGCATGTTGGAGCCCATCAAGGCCCGGTTGGCATCATCGTGTTCCAAGAATGGAATTAACCCAGCCGAAATTCCCACCATCTGGCTTGGCGCAATATCCATGTATTGCACTTCCTCGGGCAGGGTGATCTGGAAGTCAGCACGGTAGCGGGCGATCAGGTTGGGGCCCGAGACCAAGGCTCCGTCTTTGACTTCTGTATCCGCCGGACAAATGTACGCGTCGGCCTCTTGATCGGCACGCAGCCACACGACGGTTTCGGTGAGCTTGCCTTCTTTGATAATCCGGTAGGGAGTCACGAGGAAGCCGTACTCATCGACGCCCGCGTAGATCGCCAGCGAGCTAATCAAGCCAATGTTCGTGCCTTCAGGTGTCTCAATAGGACAGATGCGACCATAGTGGGAAATGTGAACATCGCGGACTTCGAAGCCTGCGCGTTTACGATTCAAACCACCTGGGCCGAGGGCGGACAGGCGTCGCTCGTGGGTCAACTGGCTGAGAGGGTTCGTTTGATCCACTACCTGCGAGAGTTCGCCACGACCGAAGAAGTATTCGATGGCAGCGCTGATGCTCTTGGGATTCACCAAGCTGCGCGGAGAAACTTCGTCAGCCTCTTTCAGGCTCATCCGTTCTTGAACCGTGCGGCGAAGCTTCAGGAAGCCCTTGCGGAGTTCTTCACTGGCCAGTTCGTCGATGGTCCGGAGACGGCGATTTCCCAGGTGATCGATATCGTCGAATTGCGCGCCCGAATCGGGGTCAAACAAGTCGATCATGTACTTGATCGAAGCCAGCAGGTCCTCCGAACGCAAGGTCATGACATTTTCATCGACCTCGAGTCCCAATTTGCGATTCAGACGAAAACGTCCGACGCGGCCGAGGCGGTAGCGATTGACATCGAAGAATTTTTCATGGAACAACGTCCGGGCCTTCTCCAGTTGTGGAGGGTTTCCGGGACGCAGTCGTTGGTAAATCCGTAGCAACGCCTCTTCGTGGCTATTGGTGTTGTCTTCAGCCAGCGAGTTTGTCAGCAGCGGGGTGCGAGGGGCGGTCATCACCTCGATCTCTTCGATGCCCGATGTGCAGATGGTTTCTGCCGTCGTCTTCGAGATGGAGTGCCCGGCCTCAATAATGATCTCCCCAGCGCGCTCGGAATCGCCTGGGTAAACCACGTCGTCCACCGCCACCTTATTTTCGATCTTGCTGACGCTGCGGCCGTCCTCAATCGATTCAACCGTGGTTGGGTAGAAGGCTCGCAACAATTCGGTATCGCTGCTCAACTCAGGGCTCATCGCCCGCAGGAGCGTCATTACCGAGAACTTACCGCTCTGGTCGATGCGGACGCTCAGGCTATCCTTCTTGGTGATATTGATCTCGATCCAACTACCACGTTCAGGGATCACTCGGCAGCTAGGCAGCTTGCGGTCGGTGGTGGTTTCACTCTCCTCGACAAAGTCGACGCCAGGGCTGCGGTGCAACTGGCTAACGACTACCCGCTCAGCACCATTGACGATGAATTCCCCGCCACCGAGCATGATGGGGATGTCCCCGAGGTAGACCTCTTCTTCGATGGGTTGCTCGCGATTGAGACGCAACCAGACCTTCATCGGGCGACCATAGGTCAAGCGCAGTTGTCGGCACTCGTCAGGCGTGTAGCGTGGCTTGCCTAGTTCGTAGCGAAGGTATTCGAGCGATACGTTCTTGTCGTAACTCTCAATGGGGAAAATTTCACGAAAAACGCCTTCGAGCCCAATGGGCAAGCGATCGTCGGAGGAGCTCTCGTCCTGTAAGAACAGCCCGTAACTCTTGGTCTGCAATTCGGTAAGTGACGGGATCTCAAGGGTGTCTAGACCCGAGCCGAACTTGCGAACACTTGTAGGTTGTAGTCGTCGCTGCGAAGAAGTGGCCATTGACGAAGCGTTCTCCTAAATGATCCGTAAGTTTTAAGATACTGAGGCCGCTCGACTAGGGTTCCACACACTTAGGAGCAAGCAAAAATGTACGAAGAAGGGGGATTCATTCGCGCAAATTGCCCAAGCAGAAGACGATCGACGTGGCGCAGAATATAGCTCCACGTCCCTCAGGTTCTACTGCGCAGTCAAGAATGTGTTTTCAGCTGATAGGGGAGCGAGCGGGCCGACATGCAAGCAGAGAATATATCCCACTAGGCCCGACCTGGCAAACCCAGGTGAGATAAGAGTTTGGGGAATTTTTGGGTTCCTGGACCGTTTCGGCACGTGGCTTGCCCAACGCGGGGCTCCAATCTACCGCGCCTTATCCACAAAATCATTGACACTCGTGCCCCCCGCGAGTCAAGATGATGGTGTAGAATTCCATCCTCGTCTTCGACCGCGCTTTTCGAACTTGTTTCGCACTTGCTTGCCACCAGGAGTTGATTTTCATGGACCAGCCACGCGACTTTACCGACCTGCTCCTCCGGCAGGGGGCGATTAGCCTGGACCAATTGAGCGAGGCAACTACCCTGTCGCGTGAAAGTAATGTGCCTCTAGCTGACGCCATTATTCAGACCGGCTATGTCGAAGGGGAGGCGGTTTATCGTGCGTTGGCAAAGTTTAACAAGATAGCCTTCGTCTCCCTGGCGGAAGTGAAGATCGCCGACGAGGTTATTCAGCTCGTTCCGGAGTCCGTGGCGCGTGAAAATAGCATTATCCCCTACAAGGAAGGGGAAGATGGTGCCCTGCATGTGTTGGTGAGCGACCCCTTCGATCTGGAGACCATCGAGAAGCTGCGGTTTATCCTGAATCGGAAGATTGAAACGGCTCTCTCCCCTCGGGAGGCCATTCAGGAGGCTATTAACCGCTACTATGGGCAGGTGGAAGGGGAGTCCGCTGACTCGATTCTCCAGGAGTTCACCGACACGCAGATCGACTTTACGGAAACTGCCGAGGATGGCGCCGGAGGGGATGATGAGTTTCCGGATGAGGCCAATGCGCCTGTGGTGCGACTGGTCGGGATGATGATTCAGGAGGCGGTCCAGCTGCGCGCCTCGGATATTCACGTCGAGCCGTTTGAGGATCGCGTGCGGATTCGCTACCGCATTGACGGGATTTTGGTGGAGCGAGATTGCCCTCCCCGGCGGCTGCTGGGTGCCATTTTGTCGCGGATTAAGATCCTGGCCAAGATGGATATCGCGGAACGCCGTCGCCCCCAGGATGGGCGGATTAAGGTTACTGTGGGGGAGAAGGAGCTGGATTTGCGGGTCAGCATCATTCCCACCAACCACGGTCAGTCGTGCGTGATGCGTTTGCTCGACAAGGACAATATTAAGGTCGGGGTGCGGCAGCTTGGGTTGTCGGAACGCGATTTCAAGATCTTCATGGCAACGGTGAAGCGGCCGAATGGGATCATGCTGGTGACCGGGCCGACGGGCTCTGGAAAAACGACCACGCTCTACGCGGCTCTCAATTCGATGAACCGCCCGGACAAGAAGATTATTACCGCCGAGGATCCCGTCGAGTACTACTTGCCGGGGATCAATCAGGTGGAGGTGCGGCACAATATCGGGCTCGACTTTGCTCGCATTATCCGCTCGATGTTGCGGCAAGCACCCAATATCATCCTGGTCGGGGAAATGCGGGATACCGAGACCGCATCGATGGGTATTCAGGCTTCTTTGACTGGACACTTGGTATTCAGTACACTACACACGAACGATGCGCCCAGTGCTGTGACACGGATGACAGACATGGGGGTACCCGGTTATCTGGTGGCAAGCTCGGTCGTGGCGGTGCTTGGGCAGCGTCTGGTGCGGACGATTTGCAAGCGTTGCAAGACGCAGATCAAGCTCAGTCCGGCCCAGTTGGAGGAGGCCGGAATTCCTCCGGAGATTGCTGCGAAAGCGACTTTCGCAAAAGGGAAAGGGTGTGGTTATTGCCAGAAGTCTGGCTATCGAGGGCGGATGGGTATCTACGAATTGATGGTAGTTTCCAGCAAGGTACGGGAGTTGATGTTCAAAGGGGTGTCTACCAAGGCGATCGCCGAGCAGGCGATTAAGGAGGGAATGACGACCTTGTTCTGCGATGGGATTCGCAAGGTCCTGCGCGGGTCGACGACCCTTGAGGAGGTTTTTCGCGTCGCCAAGACGACCGAGCAGGATCAGTTGGCCCTGCAGATTGTGTTTAAAGAGTTCATGGACGCCCAGGACAAATAATCGTTACTCGAATCCCCCACAGGAGTGCATGTTCACTCTGTTTTCGGTTCATTTGTTTGGACTGAGGAGGGGGGTGGTAGCTACAATGACAGCGTAAGGGGGCTCGGGAAGCCCCGCAACTCTCGTCTTTACTTCTATGTGATCCCTAAGCGTTGGCAAGACTTGGTCGCCCTGGCCTGTTGGGTCGGAGTCGCCATGTTCTGGTAGGGCGTGTCGGTTACCGAACCGTCGCCGTATTCGCAGTCGGGCTATGAGCTTGGCTCACCGGCAGGCTCCCAGCGAGCCCGGCGTGGTGGCTTTCGAGAATGTAAGCTTCGAGATTTTTTCACAGCCCGATATTTCACAGCCCCTAGCTCAACCAGTGAAGCAGCTGGAATGGAACGTGCATGGCAACCGTATTAATTGACAAACTTCTGCAGGCAGCGGTAAAGCAGGGGGCGAGCGATATCCACATTGTGGTGGGGCAGCCACCGGTTTTTCGGTTGCATGGCCGGATGCGCAAGCTTGAGACCAAAGTGCTCGAGCCGGAAGATGCCATGTCGCTGATGAAGAGTATCGCGCCGGATCGCTGCCAGCGTGAGTTGCAGGAATCGGGGAGCTCGGACTTCGGGTTTGCCTTTGGGGATCAGGCGCGGTTTCGGGTCTCGATTTTCAAGCAACGCGGTAACATCTCGATGGTGTTGCGGCAGATTCCCACCGACAAGCTGACCCCAGAGCAGTTGGGCTTGGCCCCGGCCATTGTCGAGATGGTGCAGCGCCCGCGGGGGCTGATGTTGGTGACCGGGCCAACCGGGTCGGGGAAGAGTACCACGCTGGCCAGCTTGATCAATTTCATCAACGAGACGCACGATCACCACATCATTACGATCGAAGATCCGATCGAGTTCTATCACGACCACAAGAAGTCGACGATCAACCAGCGAGAGGTGGGCGTGGATGTCCCCAGCTTCTCCGAGGCGATCCGCCGGGCGTTGCGCCAGGATCCCGATGTGATTCTGGTCGGCGAGCTGCGAGATTTGGACACTATTTCCGCGGCGATTTCCGCTGCAGAAACCGGTCACGTGGTGTTTGGTACCTTGCACACCAACAGTGCGCAGGGAACGGTAAACCGGATCATTGATGCCTTCCCCGGAAACTTGCAGGATCAGATTCGCACCCAGTTGAGTACGACCTTGATCGGAGTGGTCGCGCAGACGTTGCTGCCGAAGATCGGTGGTGGGCGTGTGGCCGCCTACGAAGTGCTGGTGGTGACACCGGGGATTTCCAACCTGATTCGTGAGAACAAGACGTTCCGAATCAACTCGGCGATCCAGACGGGGGCCAAGTTTGGGATGAACCTGATGGATGATGCCCTGTTCAATCTCTGGAAGGATGGCACGGTCACCGTTGAGGATGTGCTGGGGAAAGCGCACCGTCCCGATGACTTGGCTCGCCGCATTGTGAATGCGCGGCGGGGACTGGAGGACGAGGGAGCGGAAGTCGAAGAGGATTAGGGTTGTTTTTACAAGTAGCGTCATGCATGCGGTCCCCGTAAAGGACCGCCTAACTGCCTGAGAAGGTCCGATATGGTAGTCCGTAGAATTGGTCAAATCCTAGTCGACTTAGGTTTCATCACCGATGAGCAACTTGAAGTCATCTTGGATGAACAGCAGCAGCGGCCTGGCGCCTTGCTTGGCAAGATCGCCGAAGATATGGGGCTCATTACCGATGAGCAACTTGTTCAGGCGTTAGCTGAACAGCTGAATATGCAGACCGTGCAGTTGGGCGATGTGCAGCTGCCGCCCGACGTGCTGGACAAAATCTCCGAAACAATGGCTCAGTTGTATCGCATTGTGCCGGTGCAGTTTGATGGCAATACGCTGACGTGCGCGACGTGCGACCCGCAGAATCTGACTGTGCAGGATGAATTGCGAACGTTCCTGGGCTACGACATTCGCATGGTCGTTTCTACCGAGCGTGAGATCAAAGCGGTACTCGACAAGCATTATGCCTCGGACGTCGACTCTGTTGAGAGTATTATCAACGAGCTGAATGATGACGAGGAGTTGTTTCAAGCCGCTTCGATGGTCTCCAGCGACAAGTTCAATATCACCGACGCTGAAGCCTTGGCCGATAGCGTGCCGGTCCGCAAGCTGCTCAACATGGTGATGCTGCTCGCGATTAAGGATCACGCCAGCGATATTCACTTTGAGCCGTTTGAAGATGAGTTTCGCATTCGCATCAAGGCGGAAGGGGTGCTGTATGAGATGGTTCCCCCGCCTCGCCACTTGGCATTCGCAATTACCACACGCATCAAGGTCATGGCCAACCTGGACATTGCCGAACGTCGCATGCCTCAGGATGGACGTATTGAATTGATGGTGGGTGGTCACCAGGTCGACCTGCGAGTGAGTGTGATGCCGACCATGTTTGGCGAGAGTACGGTAATGCGGATCCTGGACCGCTCGGTCGTTTCGCTCAGCTTGGAAAACGTGGGAATGGATCCTGACACGTTAGCTCTGTTTCGCAAGACCATCGATCGCCCCAACGGAATTCTGTTGGTGACGGGCCCGACCGGTTCCGGCAAAACCACGACGCTCTACTCTGCGTTGAGCGAGTTGAACGACAGTAAAGATAAATTGATTACGACCGAAGATCCGGTGGAATATGACATCGATGGGATTGTGCAGATCCCTATTGATCACGGGATTGGGGTGACGTTTGCTTCCTGCCTGCGAGCCATCTTGCGGCAGGATCCGGATACGATTCTGGTGGGTGAGATTCGAGACATTGAGACGGCGGAAATTGCCGTTCAAGCCTCGCTCACGGGGCACTTGGTGTTCAGTACGCTGCACACCAACGATGCGCCTAGCACGATCACGCGGATGAAGGACATGGGGATTCCCACGTTCTTGCTCACCGCCTGTGTCGAAGCCATTTTGGCTCAGCGTTTGGTGCGCCGGATTTGCACCAACTGCCGCGAGGAGACGGAGGTTAGTGAGGAGATTTTGCTCGATCTGGGGATTGATCCCAAGACGGTCGCCGACAAAAAATTCTTCCGCGGAACCGGTTGTGAAAAATGCAACAACACCGGCTACAAGGGGCGAATCGGTTTGTTCGAGCTGATGATCATGAACGATGACCTGCGGGAGATGATCATGGAAAATGCGACCACCGATGAACTGCGTGATCGGGCGGAGCACTTCGGCATGACGCCGCTCCGGAAGTATGGCATCAACTATGTCTTCCAGGGACTGACCACGGCGGATGAGGTCTTGCGGGAAACGATTGCCGAGTAACGCGTAAATGGATTGCCAAATAATCGCGAAATAAACCACTGCATGCTACGATCAAACATCGTGCGGCAATGGCGAGGTTCGCAGTGTGCGGGAATGGGTTCCAGTGAAGGAACGTCCGCCCATGACAGTGAACAACAACCAACATTCGAATCCATAAATTTTGCTGTAGCCCAGAATAGCGAGGACGAACGCCATGCCTACCTTCCAATTTGAGGCAATGGACGCAACCGGCCAAGAGATCAAAGACATCATCGAAGCGGCGAGCGAAGAAGAAGCGCAGACCACTATTCGGCAGATGGGCTATTTCGTCACCAAAATCCAAGTCAAGAAGGGGGTCGCCAAGGCGGCGGTGGGCGCCAAACGCAAGCGTCCGTTTGCGATGGGGGGGGCCAAGACGAAGCACATTACCGCCTTCACTCGTCAGCTCTCCATCTTGCAGGATGCCGGTCTGCCGATCTTGCGCAGCCTCAAAATTCTGGAAACAAACAATAAGCCGGGTAAGCTCAAAAATGCCCTCATGGATGTGTGCGACGAGATTGAGACGGGGTCGACCCTGTCGGAGTCGATGAGCAAGTCGCCCAAGGTTTTTACCCGCCTGTATGTGAACATGATCAAGGCCGGGGAGGCTGGGGGAGCTTTGGAGACCATTCTCCAGCGTCTGGCCGACTTCTTGGAGAGTGCCGAAGCGCTCAAGCGGAAGGTGAAGGGGGCGCTGATCTATCCTATCGCGGTGGTCATCATCGCTGCCTTGATTATCTGCTTGATCATGATTGTGATCGTGCCCACATTTAAGAAGATGTTTGAAGAGTTCGGGCTGACTCTTCCACCGCCCACTCTGTTGCTGATCGCGATGAGTGACTACATCGTCAAGTATTGGTTCTTGATGTTGCTCATTCCATTCTGTTATTGGTTGCTCACGAAACTACTCCGCAAGTTCCGCATGGGACGCATGGGGTATGACATGTACATGCTCAAGCTGCCGGTGTTCGGGGCCTTGATCGAGAAGAATATTTTGGCGCGGACCACGCGAACGCTGGGCACGTTGATCTCCTCGGGGGTTCCGATTCTGGAGGCGCTGAACATTACCCGTGAGACGGCTGGCAACGCTTTGTTCGAGCGGATTTTCACCAAGGTGACGGAGGCAATTCGCGAGGGGGAAGTGATCAGTAAGCCCCTGCGTGAGAATTCGGTGCCTGGCTTCCATCCGCTGGCTGCGGTGTACTGGGTCATCATGGGGACCTTCCCTGGAGTCATGATTTTATCGGTCGCTTTAACGGCTGGTCGCAACACGGGCACCAAGGGCTCGATGGAAACGCTGTTGGCCGTAGGCGGGATCAGCTGCGGTCTAGGGGCCGTTGGCTGTCTGCTGTTCTATCTTATGAAGATGAAGAGTCGGGTGATCGACGAGTTGGTCGTGAATATGGTTGACGTGGGGGAAGAGACCGGTGAACTCGATACGATGCTGTACAAGGTGGCGGATACCTATGATGACGAAGTGAACGTGATGACCGAAGGCCTGACGCGCTTGATTGAGCCGCTGTTGATTTGCTTCCTAGGGGTAGCGGTTGGCTTTATCGTGATTTCGTTGTTCATGCCACTCGTTTCGATGATCACCTCGCTTGCATAGAGTCAGAACTTTGGATTGGCCAGGGCTGCTTGCTACGGAATCGCAGCAGCCGGATTGGTAGCGCGGAATGCACACTTAAATTCCCAAGAGGAACAGACGCAATGAAAAATCGAGCCCCCCAGCGAATAGGCTTCACGTTAGTCGAAGTGCTGACCGTGGTTGCCATCATCGGCATTTTAGTTGGCCTGATCGTCCCGGCCGTAAATTATGCGTTGACCAAAGTCAAGCAGAATGCGATGGCCATGGAGGTCATAACCCTGGCCGGTGCCGTTGAGCAGTACCAGCAAAAATACGGCGACTACCCGCCCGATGGCTCGAGCCTGACCAGTCTGCAGCGACATTTGCGCAAGGCCTTTCCGCGCATTGCAGAATCTGAGGGAGTTTTGCTAACGAGCTTTAGCAATGCATCCAACTTTCCCGGCGCCGTGATGGATGGCCCCGAAGCCTTGGTCTTTTTTCTAGGAGGCTTTAGCAGCGATCCGGTGTATCCATTTTCTGGAACCGGGGGCCCCTTCTACATCCTGAACACGAGTGGCGTGCAGGTGAACTCCTCCACGCCGGCCTCCGAACGGGCTAGCGTCCAGTACAACGTGGATCGCAGCTCACCGTTGTACGAATTCAAGCAATCGCAATTGACGCTCGACACTTCAACCGGCCTGACCGTCTCATCGGACGAAGCCGAATTGTTCGGCGAATTTAGGAGGGTGCCTGGGCAATCGCAACAACCCATGCCCAATGATCTGCTGCCTGTTTATGTTCCCTCGGGCATGCTGGCCCCTTACGTCTATTTCAACAGTCAGACCTACTCTGCTGGTGGTGTGTTTAATTACTACCACTCGGACGCCATCGGCACCGCGCGTCCGTATCGATCGGATGAAGTCAAGACGACGGGTACCATCGCTGCCGATACGTACTACCGCTACATGGAACCGAAGACCTTCCAGCTGATGACGGCTGGCTTGGATGATAACTATGGAGGAGCTCCTCAGCCGGCCACTGGCGCGCCGGTCTACTTCCGTTTCCCGAGTGGTGCCTCGCTCGACATTACCGTCGATTTAGACTCCCAGTCGGGTCCCAACAATTATCAGGTTCAGCAGGGACTGCCGAGTCAGCAACTCGACAACGCCACCAACTTTTCAGCAGGAATTTTGGGCGACGCGCTTGCGAACTAGTCCAATTGGCATCTACTTGCTGAATTGCTTGCATCGATGCGAGAAACCAGCCATTGCGGCGCGTGATTTGCGTCCTATTTAAGCAGGCGATTTAGGTTCGGTTAACTGTGTCGTTTTGAGATTAGGGTCTCAGGATGAAGCAGTTCTTATGCGATCGCTGAAAGAATTTAGAGGCAACCATGTTAGACATTCAACTGACTCGACCGCTGGCACCCCGCTATCGACCTAGCTTTACGCTGATCGAGTTGTTGGTCGTCGTCGCGATCATCGGCATCATGTCCAGCATGGTTTTGTACACCCTGGCTGGCGCGCAAACCGATGCCAAAGTTAGTCTCACGCGATCCACCATCGAGAAGCTCAACGCGGTGATTCTCGAGGAGTGGGAGGGGTTCCGCTACCGGGCTGCGCGGATCGACATCGATCCTGACATGCTGCGACCGCAACTTGCCGACGGTCAGCCTCTACTGCGGCCTCGCGAGGGAGCGCGGCTGCGCATGTTTGTCTTGCGAGACCTCATGCGGATGGAATTGCCCGATCGCATGTCCGACTTAGTTTACTCTCCTGCCTACTATTCTGCGACACTCAGCAATGGTGCCACCTATTCCGTAGTGAACCGCATTGCACCCGGGAAGTACAATAGTTTGCGTCAGAGGATCGGTATCGCGCCCTTGATTGGAGGGGGCTATACCGATGTGGTAAAGGCCATTTACCGCCTGCCGGTGAGCGGCCCGCAGACACCTCCACCCGAATTTAATGTTGAGTTTCAGGGGGCAGAAATGCTCTATCAAATCGTGGCATCATCGACCCACGGTGGAGGCTCTGCTTTGGAAGCCTTCCGTCCCACCGAGATCGGGGATGTGGACGGTGACGGTCTGCCAGAGTTCCTCGACGCCTGGGGTGTGCCCATCCGCTGGCTCCGCTGGCCGGCTGGATACGCAAGTCCCTTGAACGACACGACATCGCCTGACGCCATGGATCCGCTGCGCAGCGATCTACGTTGGCGAGATGGAGACTATACGCAGAAGCCTTGGCAGTTGGTACCGCTGATCATCTCGGCCGGTCCGGACGGAGTGTTCGATGTCTCTTTCGATATTCAGGATAGTAGCGGGGCGGGGATCGCCTACGCTACCAATCTTGATCCTTACGTCGGTTCTTACGATACCGATGGGAGTTGGTTGGGGATGGGATTGGGAGCGAACATTGATGAGGATAGCTCGGGCAATTTTTCCGCTGCCGACGACAACATCACCAACTACAGTTTGTTACTTGAGTAGGAGTGGACATCATGAAGAGTCGAATGACTAGCCAGAGTCGACGTTCACTCGGTTTTACCTTGGTGGAGCTGCTCATCGTGATGGGGATCATGGTGATCTTAGCGGCCGTAACGCTTCCATCCTTGAAGAGTCTGCTATCGGGGCAAAAGGTTTCAGAAGCGGCGCGGATTGTCAGCACCTATGCCGAGAATTGCAAGGCGCGGGCGGTTACGACGGGACGCCCGGTGTCGCTCATTCTAGAGCGCGCTAGCTACTCAGCCGACGGCGGCTTGGGATCTACCAATATGTGCCTCCGCCTTTCGATGGGCGATGTGTTTCCAGCGTACCAAGGAGATTATGCGAGTGCCTCGGGGTGGCTGAGCGATCCCGATGGTGATGGCGTTCTGGACGCGTTGGACATTCCCATTGCGGAGGCGGCAACTCTGGCTGAGGTGACTGGCTTTGTGGAGGCGCAGGATTTAATTGAAATCGGTGTGTCGCGGCAGCGTTATTTGATTCGCGAAGCACCAACGACTTGGACGGTCACTGATCCCGTGTCGGGGACATCCATCCCTGTAGTTCGCGTGAAATTCATGCTCGAATTACCGCGTGACGAGGGAGGTTTGCCGACAGCTAGGGGCGCTAACAATGCTCTCTCCCAGCAGAGATTCCCGTTTCGCATTTATCGCAAGCCGAGCAAGTCGATGGCGGGCAGCGTTCGGCTCCCACGCGGGACTTGTATTGATTTGCATATGTCGGGCTTGGGGCCAGCTGGGCGGCAGTTTAGTTCGGATATGATTTCGCTTTCAAGTGATACCTATCCTCCGGATGTAAGCACTGGTAATTGGGATTACGGACCGATCTACATTATTTTTGGCCCGACGGGGCAGGCGGAGACATGGTATCGCCAACAGCGTTTCAGCGACGGTTCAACCACTTTCGCGCGAGGTCGGCCTGGTGGGTTGATTCATTTGTTGATTGGGCGGACTGAACAAGTCGCTTCTCCGCGATTCGACAGTGTGGCTGCGATGTCTGCCGCAGAGGGGAGTCTGAGCAACATCATGGATGCGGAGAACTCGTGGGTCACGATCAATCCGTATACGGGGGGAATCTCGAGCAGTTCGATGCCAGCTCCCTCCGCTGCCACGATGTCGAGTATCGATGCCCGCGTGATCGAGGCTCGTACGTTGGCCACCAATGCTCTCTCTGAGCCGACACTCTAGCCGAAAGCACTGGGATGAAACGATTTACCAATCCACCGATGATGCGACGGCTAGCCTGTTGTCAAACTACATGCGCTCACAGGGGCGCCGCGCAAGAAAAGGGCGGTTCGATGCTTACAACCCTTCGGGGAACCGACGAATACTCCCGCCGGTTGGGAGAGCCCTCGCAAGCTGGGCGGCAGGGGACCACGATTCTGGAAGTCCTATTTGCGACCGTGATTGCCGTCGGCGGGTTATTGGGAGTTGCATCGTTGCTGTTGATGGGCGGACGGTATGCTTCCCAGGCGAATGAATCGACCGAGGCCCAAGGCTTTTCGCACCAGTGGTACAACGTCTTCCAGGCACGCGAGTTCAATAACCCATCGCGGTGGTCTTGGTTCAACGATCAAACCAAGACGTTTGGTCCCTACAATGCATCCGCAATGGTGTCCCCTGCCGGCAGCACGACGACGGCGACCAGCTCCGCCTTTCGGCATGCGATCTGCATCGATCCGAGTTTTTATTCCGATCCGTTGACCTTGGGTGAATTCACTACGAGCACGTTCGACAGTTCGCAAGCCTACCGCCCAGGTCTGTTTCCGTATTATCACGACAACTACAACCCACTGTCGAATCCTTATTCGCCAGCGACCCTGCCGGCGCCCACATCGCCAGGCATCGTCAATCAGCCGCGAATGCTGCGGATGCATTTAGCCGATCCTACGACCGGTTCGGTGCTTCCCCGTAGTTTGGTTGAGCAGATCTTCATGTCGGTGGATGATGTGGCGACGATGTTGCCCGAGGATATGACACCGCCTCAAGATAAAGCGCTTCCTGCCCAGCGGTTGTTCGAAGCGAGCGGGGCGCGACGCACCTCCAGCGGCGAGTACTCCTGGTTGGCGACCCTTTGTCCCCGTGAAAACAACACCCTCGGTCCGCTAACTGCGTCGGAAAGGTTCTATACGCTGTCGATAGTGGTCATGCATCGTCGCGAGCGTGGATGGTTTGCGGCGACCGATTCGGAGCCTGATTCCATGCCCCAGGGAGAGCGGTTGTTGGCGGTGACGCCACAGTCCGGGAATTTCTCAGGTGGATTTGCGGGGCGTGTTGCGGTTTCCTCCAGCACTGGAGTTGACTCGACCATTCGCAGTGGTGACTGGATGATGTTCGCTCGCACCTTAGCGGGGGATGCCGTCAATCATTCCAACGTGTTTCGTTGGTATCGGGTGGTCGGTGTCGATGCCGATCCCGTGGTCGATGACGTGACCGGGGTTTGGACCCAGAACGTAGTGCTCGAAGGGCCTGATTGGACGTTTGCAGGTCCAGCCTACAGCACCCAAGCCACGTTGCTCACCAATGTGGTTTCCGTCTACGAACGCGTCATTAGCGTTCCCTAAAAAACAATAAGCCACGCCTGGGAAAATGTTTTCCATCGATGCGCGGATTTTGAAGTCGTGGAGTGTGAAACGATGAATAATAAACGAAACCAAACTCGCGGGCTGATCCTGTTGGTCGTCCTTGGCATGTTGGCGCTTTTTAGCCTGCTAGCCGTTTCGTATGTATTGGTTTCCAGTCAGTCGCGTTCCGCCAATTTGGGGCTGGCGCGTAGCGATTTTCGTGGTACTCCGTCCGCCAAATTGTTGGATGTGGCATTGCGCGAAGTCTTGCGTGGAACGACCGATCGCGAATCGGCATTGTGGCATCATGATCTCCTGTCGGACCTGTATGGGAATGCCGAAGCACCGCTGCGAGTTCGCGTGCGGCGTTTCGAATTCGGAGTTCCCAGCGCTTCCTATCCTCCGTCCGGTAATTATCCTCCGTTGTCGCACGGGGATAGCGAGCGTCCGCTGTTGCTGGCGGGGCGATTCCTGCGGATTCCCATCGTATTGAATAGTTGGCTGGCGACGAACGAGCGCCCAATGCTTGATTCAGTGCTTACGCAGCCAGCGTTATTCAACCCCTCACGAGATCTACCTCGAGAGAATGATGCGCTGACCGGTCGGGTTGCGACGTTCCTGGAGGGGCCGCTGCGTGGACAGTCGTTCCGCATCGTTAGGTACATGGGCGATCCCCATTTGACCGGCACCAGTTCGACCACTGCGCTTCCGCAGGCTTTTTCGATTCTAATCGATCTGCAAGAGGCGGAGGGACGCTTGGTAACGGTGGGATCCACGACGGCCACGATCCAGGAGTGGATCAATCAGATGCCAACTGGCGGTAGCGACACCAGCAAGCGGGCGCTTTCACTTTGCTACGCCGGTGTGCCTGCCAATGGCAGTCCCAATGTTCAATTTCCGGTGACTGCTTATTCCTTACTGATCAATGCAGCGCCGTACAATTCGCACGGAGTGGGGATGACCGGGAATATTGCTATGCCCACGCAATTGCACAACCTTCCCGTTTCAGTAGATCCCCAAATTGGCGAGATGCCGGTTGCACTGCAGCCACGTTACGGAATGCTGCGTGATGGGGGCACTTTTTCTCCAGGACCGGCGATGATGGGGGACTCAGACGAGTCGTACGATGCGGCCGATTTTCAAAACATGTGGTTATCGCATCGCCAGGCCGATGCGACGTCGAGCGAACAGATCATTCCCAGCTTTCACCGGGCTGCACTGATCAACTACATCGTCAATTGGAAGGATCCCAGCACCTACACCGCTGCGGAGGCATTAGCCACCATTGGCCGCATCGAGCAGGCCACCGGCCGTCCACTATCCATCAAATTTCTGGCTTCCGGGATGCCGCCCTATTTAAAAAACCCAAATTTCAGCGGCTCCAACCGAGGCGATTATGCGGCGGCGATCGCTCCACAATTGGATGCGGAATGGACCGGCCAGTCGCAATGGGCCGATACCTCCAATCCTAAGGGTGTGACCGCCTTTCTGAATTGGGTGCGCTGGTTGACGCGCGGGCCGTGGGATGTCGATACGGATGCCGACGGCGTTTACGATGCGGTTTGGACCGATCCCAACCTACCGTTGATTACGTCGCGAGAAGGCAAGTTGCTGAAAACCTTGGTGGCCTACAGTATTGAGAGTTTCGATTCGAGGCTTGATTTAAACGCTGCTGGGAATCAAACGCAATCTCCGACGCTCGCTCCGCCGGCAGCGGCTGACGCCTGGCATGCAACCGGTGCGGGCACTTTCTGGCCGCAGGGGTTGGGATTCGGACCTGCCGACATCTCTCTCAATCACTTGTCACCTAGCGGACCGACCACGGTGTCGACGGCCCGCGCTAGCGGAGTGTATTTCGATGCTGTTGCTGGGATGATGCGCAGCGAATCGGTACCTGGTACGTTCGGGGACGACGTTCGCAGTCAGCTTAATGCGCGAGAACGTGTCTATGTACCGATGCATGGCGTTCTGCCTGCGCTGCCCAACGCCATTCACGGTCGAGTGGCCCTCGGACTTGATCGCATGGGGAACCCGCTACTATTGAACAACAATCCCTTGACCATCGGCTCTGCAATTTTCAATCAAGGTACGGAAGAGGCCTACGAATCGCGGTTGATGTCAGGGCCCTACCGCGATCAATTGGTGACGGTTGCCGAGTGGGAACGTGTCATGCGTGGCGGTGATTGGGATCGCTCTAGTCTGCCACGCCGGCTTAACGGAGTGGTTGCGAATCCGTTGGCGGTCAGCCCACGAGCCCGTCACCTGCGGCATCAGCCGCTGACGGTCAGCCGATCCACGGGGCTCCAAAGCCATTCGATGTACGAACTAGTTCGCGATATGTATGCCTTTGACACTCCTTTGAACGCGGATACCGAGCTGTCGTTTTCCGCCTTCCAAGAGCTCTTTCCCCTCGAATTTGCGCGGGCGCAGGGTTTTGATATCAATCGCGCCTTGGGCAATGGCGTCGACGATGACGGTGACGGCAACATCGACGAAATCGAAGAGATGCTTAAGAACGGCGTGGATGACGACGGGGATGGCGCGATCGATGAATTCGATGAGCGGCTGGTGGATTCCTTCAAGCAGCAAACGGTCTCCGTTGTCAACGGAAATGTCCAGAAAATTAGTCTGCTTGAAGACTACCTGAGCGGTAAAGGGATCACCGATGGAAATCTGGATCCTGACTATGAGGCTCTGACTTTCTCGGGGGCCCAGCTTCAGCGACGTCGCTACCAGTTTGGGCAGCAAACACGTCAACTCATGGCCCGAAATCTCTATTGCTTGGCCATGCTCGTGTTACCCGACAGCTTGACTGTATCGAATCGTGGTGCACCAATTTCGAACGAGCAGCGTGCCCGAATGCTGGCCCAATGGGCCGTCAATATGGTCGATTTTCGAGATGCGGATTCTGCTATGACGCGTTTTCCGTACGACCCAGAGCCATTCAGTCGCCAGGGGGGAGAGACGCTCTACTGGCATCCAGAGACCGCCAAGGGAGAGGTGGTGTGGGGTATGGAGCAACAGGATGTGGTCCTGACCGAATCCCTGTTTACACACGACTTGCGAGTCAAAGATACCGACAACGATCCCTCGGCTAAGCTGACGACGGCCACCAACGACCCGGATCCTACCTTAGACCAATATCGTTTGCCCGAAGCCTCTGGGTTCTTCGAATTGCTTTGCTTGCGAACGACCGGTGCGACAAGCAACACAGCCATCCCCGGAGTCTCCAGCAGCTTGTATGGGCTTTCTGGCACCGACCGCGTATTAAATATGAGTGCTGTTTCGCCCGCGGACGCCGCTGGAGTTCTGTATCCAGTTCACCGCATTGCCATTTCCACACCGCATCCGGCCCCAGTGGGGACGCCAGACCCCACTTCGCCACTTGGTCTTCAGACTGTGGGGGCTGGTGCAACTCGCGAGAATGTGACCTATCAGCTGCCAGGGGCTCCCGCCAATAGTGGGCTGGCATGGGATCAATCGCAACCAACGCTGCCTGCTCCGTTCGAAATTGATCGAGTCGTATTGTTCACTGATCTTTCAACTCTGAACGTGACTGCTGCATCCATCCCTGGCTTACCTGCAGGTCTGACCGATGTGCAGGTACAAGGACGCGTATTTAACAACCGGACCGGCGGTGATGTGCTGCTGCAGGGTGGCCAGTATCTGGTAGTGGGGCCGCGGGAAATTACCTACTTCGGTTCTCGCACGAATACCGGTTCGCCTCCAACGAACATGCCTAGCAACCACCGCATTGTTTTGGAGAGCGCTTGGGGAGGACCCAGTGGTTCCGTTCCGGCTCCCTATAACAATTGGGCAACGATTTATGCACACGACAATTCTCTGGTGCCGAACTTTAGGGCTTCGATGCGCAGTGCGGTCACGATGATTGCAGCGACGGATGTTCCTTGGGATCCGAGCCCAGGAGGCGCTGGAGGAGGTGCAGATGAGTTGGTGGATTTAGTGGGACTGAACGTCTCGGCTCCTTTCGCGAACGCTGGCCAGTATTACACAGCTCCGACCGAATGGTTGAATCGCGATGACACCACGGGCGATCCGGCCATGGGGGCGGAAGGGTTTGGCGACTTGCCGGGGGATGCCTATTACGATTTCTCGGGTAATGGAGCATCCGTAGCGTTACCGGACGATCCGTTTGACGGCGGAGATCCAGCTCGTTTTCCGTTGGGAGAGAGCATGGGCGGAGCCACGGCGACCAAGTGGTCGCTGGGGCATACGCAGGGCGTGCCCACGCCGGGAACCCAAGATAACTGGTGCACTGCATTCGTGCAGCGTTTGGCGGATCCCGAGCGACCCTGGGATGAAATTTTCAATCCCTACATTACCGTCGATTGGCTTCCTATTGACCTAACCGTTTTTTCGGGAGAGGAAACCATTTCGCCAGCCGGTGGTGGACCACTTCCACCGGTGCAGTTTGCTTCGCGTCAGAAGACCGGTGCGATGGTGGACGTGGATGGCGGTGGCTTTGCAAACTTGTCGGCCAGCCCGGTACGCAGCTTTCTGTCTTACGACACGACGGAGTTGCAAGATTCGGTTGAGGATACGGCTTCAACAGCCTATTTCAAATATGGGTTGGAATTGGATATCGATTCAACCATCAATGTTCGTCCGACCACCACTGCCTCACATTTCTCCACTCTTGGATATTTGAATTCCACTTTTGATTTGATGGGGGAAAGCGGTGGAACCACTGTCGTAGCTGGCATGCAGGGGGCGCCCGCTTCCATGCCTGCGGCCTTGTATTGGGCCGACCGTCCGTTCACCAACCCGCAAGAATTGCTGGCAGTCCCACTCTCGGGACCTGGGCAGTTGATGCAGGAGTTCACAGCACCGGCGACGACAGCAGCCTCCACGAGTCTGTACGATGCCAATGCGGCGAGCCCATACCGGCATTTGCCCAACTTCTTCCAAGCCTCGGCGAGCAGTACCGTGCTACATCCGGTGGCAATGTTTGAATTGATGGAGACACCTTCTCCCTGGTCCGATGCGCAAGACTTTGTGATGCCTGGGGATGTCCAGTACAACGCTTCAGCGTCGACGCCTCAACAAATCGCGATCAATGAGATCCTGCGTCCCCTGAATGCACCTTACAATCGCATTTCACGATTCACCGAACCTGGTCGAGTCAATGTGAACGATGTCTCCGAGCCCAATGTGTGGCAGGGGTTGATGTGGGGGATTATGAATTCCAGCTCGCGCAACACCTTGGTTGGTAATTCCGATACCGCCCTTCCCTTCTGGTCGGTATTTAAGAGCAGCCGAACTGGTTACGATCTCCCCGTTCCCGTAGCCCAGCAGGGCTTTGTGTCGGCTCCCAATCCGTACCTGCATCCCGAAGTGCCCACGCAGTTTGCCCGGGTATTTAAATCTTCGTTCGAAGCGGGCATGGTGCCTCAGTTGAGAACGCCGGGTGTGCTGGACAGCGCGGCTGTCGCCACCAACAATCCGGCGGAAGTCACGCTGTTGCGGAGCGTTGGGGCCACTGCGAATGCGAGTGGCAATAGGCCGCTCTTTTCGACCGACACGATTAATAACGCCACGCCTGGAACCACCACTTTTCCAACCACTCTGCCAGTAGGGCACCCGTTCCTCGACAATTTGCCTATGTCACGACTTCAGAATTTGACCACGACCCGGTCGAATGTGTTCTCGGTACGCGTAACGATTGCGTTCTTCGAATACGATTCGTCGACTGGGCTGGGACGTGAGTATGGTGAGGACGATGGAACCACGATGCGACATCGCGGCTTCTATGTCATTGATCGCTCCATTCCCGTCGCCTTCCAAGAAGGGCAGGATTTCAACACCGATAAGTGCATCTTGGTACGACGCGTGCTCGAATAGGCTGGTGCCTCGTCAGGTTCTGGGAAGCCGTCGCTGCTGACTTGCTTTGCAGGGCGTGGGATTTGACCAAACATCACATCCCTCCAGCACGGCTGGTACTTTGAAGACGAGAGGCCGCGAACCTGCCTGCAAATCTCGCCTGTGCTTATGCTGTCTGATCTGGTTAACCTCGCTCCAATCATTTCTACTCTCTACTCAATCTCTCTCTACTCAGTGCCCTGGGGCGAGGGGCACATGGGGAGCCAGCTTCGATTCGAGGGATCGGTCTGGGAAATCTTGAGCGACCTTCCTGACACGGATGTTCCGCGTTCATCCGCCGCGCCTCGGCAGCATGCAACTGG
Organism: Aureliella helgolandensis; assembly: GCF_007752135.1. Classification (GTDB taxonomy): domain Bacteria; phylum Planctomycetota; class Planctomycetia; order Pirellulales; family Pirellulaceae; genus Aureliella; species Aureliella helgolandensis. The sequence goes on from NZ_CP036298.1 coordinate 1,602,489, forward strand.
TGTATGATGGGCGGTCGTTCGTGTGAATAATGAGGTTCGTATGCGGTGGCTTCTCGTGTCTATGATTTCCATTCTCCCCAAATTTTCGCCCATCTGTGGGGCACTGTTCGCTCTGGTATTCCTGAATTCGGCCTCCGGAGAAACTACGACTTGGAAGGTCGGATTTGCCAAAGTTGATATCACACCGACCGAACCGGTGCCCCTGAGTGGCTACGCCTCACGGTCGGTTTCGCATGATGGAGTCGCAGACCCGATCAGCGCGCGTGCTATGTGCCTGTCACCCGCCGACGTGTCACCCGCCGACGCCGTTGATGGGCAGCCAGACGGTGCGAGCGGCGACTTGCCCTCTCCCGAAACCTTGGTACTGATTTCGGTGGACGCGATTGGGATCCCTCAAAGCTTGACGGCCGAGATAGCGCAGTGGGTTGTTGGCGAATATGGAATTCCCCGCAGCCAGCTCGTCCTGTCGTGCACTCACAGCCATTTTACGCCGCATTTAGAGGGAGGATTGACCAACCTTTACCAGGAGCCCCTCACCGAAGAGCAGCTGGCAGCCGTTCATCGGTATACCGAGTCGCTCAAGGCAGCACTTCGCGAAGTTGTGCAGGCCGCGTTGGACGTCCAAGTTGCGGCGAACCTCGCCATGGGGACATCCACGGCTTCGTTCGCAGCCAACCGACGAGCGCTCAGACGACCACCCACTGAGGCGGGTGGGCCTCCTGAGAGCGGTCCGGTCGATTCACGGGTGAGAGTCTTGCAAGCCACCACGCCAGCGGGACAACTTTTGGGAGGCGCTTTCCTCTATGCCTGCCACTGCACGACCATTGGTGGTGGCTTCAATCAAATCAGTGGTGATTGGGCCGGTCTAGCGGCCAGCCGGCTTGAGCAACTCAACGCCGAGGCGGTCTTCCTGCCGATTATTGGATGTGGAGCCGATGCGAATCCCAACCCACGCGGAAATTATCAATTCGCCGAACAGTATGCGGCGGAAATGGTGGATAGCGTCAATGGCGTCCTTCGTGGAAAAGACGTTGTTCCGTTGGTCGATTATCCGATCGCGCAGTTTGGCTATGCAGCGATCGTCCCCGAACAGCCTACCGGCGAGAGGTTGGACAAGGCGTTGATGAGTTCCAATCCGAACGAACGCCGTTGGGCTGAACATATGCAGCAAGTGCGTCAGGAGCGTGGCCGTCTGCCGGAATCGTATCCAATGCCGATACACACTTGGCAGTTCGGCGAGGCGCTGACCTGGGTGTTTCTTGGGGGCGAAGTCGTCGTTGATTACCAATTCCGGCTGGAAAAGGAAATGCCGACGAAGGAGACGTGGGTTGCCTCGTACTCCGATGATGTGTTTGCCTATGTGGCAAGCGAGAGTATGCGCAGCGAGGGTGGGTACGAGGTTGACTCCTCCATGATTTACTACTTGCAGCCAGGCCGCTGGGAGAGCGGAACGCAGGACCTCATTCTCCAGCGAGTCTCCGAGATCCGTTCGCAGAGTCAAGCGGACGATCAAGGGTTGACCGCCGCGGATGCACTCCAGGCGGTGCGCGTTCCGCCGGGTTTCCGAGTGGAGCTTGTCGCCTCAGAGCCGTTGGTGCGTGATCCTATCAATCTTGCATTCGGCGGTGATGGGCGAGTGTGGGTGGTGGAAATGTCGGATTATCCCCTGGGGAATGCAACAGGTGGTCGCATCACGTGGTTGTCCGATACCAACGGTGACGGGCAACTCGATTCCTCGCAGATCTTCTTGGACGGCCTGTCCTATCCCACCAGTGTCATGCCGTGGCGCGATGGAGTCGTGGTAATTGCCGGCACGGAAGTCATCTACGCGGAAGATCGGGACGGGGACGGTGTTGCCGACTTTCGCGAAGCGCTAATAACTGGGTTGAATCCAGCCAATCCACAGCATCGTGCCAGTGGATTTGAAATTGGGCTCGATGGGCGACTGCATTTCGGAGTAGGCAGTGGAAATCGAGAGATCTACAGTGTTCGCAATCAGAAAACCTACCAAGTGCAGGGCCACGATGTGGCTTGGAATCCCGATACGGGGGAACTGGAGTTGACTGCCGGAAAGACGCAGTTTGTTCGAACGCGAGATGCGTTTGGACGTTGGTTCGGAAATTCGAACAGTTTACCGATGTTTGAGTATGTGTTGGGCTCTCGCTATGCGCCTGAAGCGGAACGTTACGCCGGGGCGCTTCAGATTCTATTAACACCCGCCGTGGCTCCTCCCGTCTACCCACGCAGTCGCACGGTTGGTAGGTTCAACGACCAATTTGCTAGAGATCGATTTACCAGTGCGTGCAGCAGTATTGTCGCCCGCGTGCCGGGCGTGCTCAGTCCGGCAGAGCGGGCTAGCGGGGCAAGTATCGGTTTTGTCTGTGAACCGGTCCATAATTTGGTCGCCCGAATTCAGATCGAACAGGCTGGCAGCGCCTCGCTGGCCCATCGACATACCGAAGATGTCGAATACGATTTTATGACCTCCACCGACGGTTGGTCGCGACCGGTGCGCATCATCAATGCGCCAGATGGAACCTTGTGGATCGTGGATATGGTACGGCAGGTTATCGAGCATCCCGAGTGGATTCCCACCGCTTGGCAAGATGGTTTGGACCTGCGGAATGGCGCCGAAATGGGGCGGATCTATCGAGTCTACCGCGACGATTTTACTCCGACTCCATGGCCGAATCTGCCAACGGTCGATGCCGCTGACTTCGAGCCGCAATGCCTGCAGTTGCTGAGCAGCGACAACGGGGCACTTCGCGATCTGGGGCTCCAAGCTCTTTTGCAATCGCCGTCCGATTCGATGCAATCCAACGTTCGGGAACTTGCCCTGAAGCACGCTTCTCCTGCCGTTCGAGCCAGTGCGCTGGGATGTCTGGTAGCCAAAGACTGGCTGCAAACCAGTGACATTGCGTTGACTCTGGCCGCGGACAGCCCGGAACTGCTAACACTGGGGTTGATTCTCAGTGAAACGATTCCCTCGCCCGACCAAGCCATGGAGCGGGCGATGAACCTCTTGGTGGAACGCGATTTGGGGCCTCGTGTCGATTTGCAGTGGGTTCTAACCTCCACGCAGTGGACTGATTTTGACGCCGCCCCAGGAGTGGCGATGATTGCAGCCCGCTCGCGTGGCGACCGATGGATTAGCAAGGCACTACCGTTAGTTACTGGCGAACGCGAGTCGTTGGCTGTGGTTTCTGCCATTCTGTCGGGCTTGGACGACGTGCCCTGGAGCGATATCTCCCAATTGGCGGACACGCTGCGGGACTTGGAACAGCTCTGGGCGAGAGTTCCGCTGGAGACGCGGCAGGGGATGGCGGTGCAACGCGTCGAGGAATGTGGGCGGCGCGACACATTTCGTCCCAGTGACATCCTGTTGATGGCAATCTTGGATGGAGCCGAAGAGGGAACTCAGGGACTGCCTGACGAGAGCCTGCGGACGCTGGAAGTAGTCGTGGCGCGCGCTCGTCGACAGATGCTCGATGCCGACATGGAAGATGGCTTGCGGGTAGCTATTATTCGGCTGATCGGCAGCTCTGGCAATGACTCGGCGGCCCAGTTGGATGACTTGTCGCAATTATTGGAGTCCGAATCAGCGACGGTTCGAGCGGCCGCAATCGTCATGGGGAGAGGTCTGGGAAATGCCGCCGTAGGCCAGGCTCTGTTAGACAAGTGGTCGGTGCTTGTGCCCAGCGATCGTACCGCCGTGTGCACTACTCTATTGACGCGCGGTGAGTGGGCGGAACTGTTGCTCGACGCCGTAGAGTCGAATGCGATTCTACCGATCGATCTGCCGCCTGCCACCATTCAGCAATTGCGGAGCCACGGTAACTTGACTATTCGTTCCCGCGCTATCTCGGCATTGGGTAAGCTCGGTGATCGTCAACGGGTGGTCGAGGACTATTTGACGCGGATGCCTAAGCCCGAGTCCATCGCTGCATCAAGCCTGGCAGGGAAGACCTTATACGATACCCATTGCGCCGCATGTCATCATTCTGATGCAAGCAAAAGTGCGCTCGGACCGCCTATCGACAACTTGGCTCATTGGACTTTGAGCCAATGGGTAACGGCGGTCCTGGATCCCAATCAGGCGGTCGACCCCAAGTACCAGCAGAGTCGTGTGTTGCTCGACGATGGGCAGTTGATTGCAGGGATTGTTTTGGAGCAATCCCAGCGAAGTTTGAAGCTGGGCGGAACGGATGGAAGCATTCAGGAGATTGCAACGGACAGTGTTGAAGAGATCGCTGCCTCAACGCATTCGCTCATGCCAGATGGATTCGAGCAGAAGTTGACTCCACAGCAGATTGCGGAGTTAGTCGCCTACTTGCGCAGCCGTTAGCCGCTCCTGAAAACGCACCAGCGAAGTGATCTTTGGGGGCTCTCCTTTGCGAGGGCGCCCCGTGTGGTACTGGCTTGCCAGTGTTTTTAAAAGCGGCAGGTAGCCGTTCACGACCTTCCTCATCCACCAATTGCTTCAACCGTTGCTTTGGGGGGGAGTTTAAGTCGCTGACAACCCGGAACGGTTACTGGGTTCGCAGCTTGCAATTTGGAGAACAATTAAGTGTCTTGAGAGGATGGTTGCTAGCATCACAGCTCCGCCGGTTATCGCTTGAGCGTACTGGTCTGACGCATGCAAGCTGGCATGGGGTAAGCTCACTGGCAAGCCCGTGCCATACAAGCGTTTTCAAAGAACAGGATTCGGGTGGTCGGCGACACTACAGCAGCACTCGGTCACTACGCACGTTGGATTGGTCTGTCCTGTGGGGGACTCGGTAAGGGACTTTGTATTCACTGGCTCAGCTGGGTAGACTATAGAGGTAGGCTGGAACCACTGGCCTGGCCCACCTGCTGTCCTGCCATTGAACTGACGAAGTGTTGTTTGTCCTTGCAGAGGGACGCGTCTTGAGAGACGTGATCGCACTGCAGGCTCGGCAGATTTACTACGCTCACCACGAAATTTACCACTGAATCATGCTTCCACAACGTAGATGGTTTTTGTCGCAATGTGGTTTGGGACTCGGTTCCGTAGCGCTGTGGGATCTACTGGGAGGCCAAGTGCTCGGCGAATCCTCTGCAGGACGCGCCGCGCCCAGTCCCTTGGCTGCCCGGGCTGGTCACTTTCCAGGCAAGGCCAAGGCGGTGATCCATTTGTTTATGGCGGGAGCACCTAGTCAACTTGAGCTGTTCGATGAAAAACCGGCTTTGACGCGTTTGGCGGGCGGGCCGCTGCCACAGTCCGTGATTGGCGACCAACGCTACGCGTTTATACAGCCAGATGCAGCCGTGATGGGGCCGCAGTATCAATTTGCCAAACATGGTGAATCGGGGGCAGATATCTCGGAAGCCCTGCCCCACCTCGCGAAGATTGCCGATCAGGTTTGTTTTATCAAGTCGATGCATACGGATCAGTTCAATCATGCACCGGCACAATTGCTGCTCAATTCCGGTTTCTCGCAGCCGGGGCGCCCTAGCCTGGGATCGTGGGCCGTCTATGGACTCGGGGCTGAGACCAATGAATTGCCGGCCTTCGTGGTGATGAGTACTGGAGCCGGGTTGAGTGGCGGTGCCGCTCTGTGGTCCAGTGGCTTTCTGCCAACGATTTACACTGGAGTGCCCCTACGCAAGCAAGGGGACCCCATTCTGAATGTGAGTAGTCCAGCTGGAGTTTCCAGCCAAATGCAAGCGGAGACTTTCCGCCTCATTGAACAACTCAACCGCCGGCGTTTCGAAGCGGTCCACGATCCTGAGATTGCGACACGGATCTCCAATTTTGAGATGGCCGCTCGCCTTCAGACCTCCGCGCCGGAATTGATGGATTTGAGCCAAGAGACGCAGGCTACGCTGGATGCGTATGGTTGTGAGCCTGACAAACCTTCGTTCGCACGCTCCTGTCTCCTCGCACGAAGGATGGTGGAGCGAGGAGTGCGGTTCATCAATATATTCCACAGTGGATGGGATGCGCACAGTGACGTTGTTGGCAATATTCGCAACAATTGCAAGACGACAGACCAAGCATCCGCCGCGTTGGTGCAGGACTTGATTCAACGTGGCATGCTCGATGAAACGCTGGTGGTATGGGGCGGCGAATTTGGGAGAACGCCGATGGTCGAGTCAAATCCCGCACTGGGCCGCAATCTGGGAAGAGATCACCACCCGCAGGCTTTCACGATGTGGATGGCTGGCGGTGGCACTCGAGCTGGTACCACGCTGGGAGCGACCGACGAGTTCGGTTTCCATGTGGTTGAAGACCCAGTGCATGTGCACGATTTGCAAGCAACGGTGTTGCATTGCCTCGGATTCGATCACGAACGGCTCACCTACCACCATGCCGGACGCGATTTTCGGCTTACCGATGTTCACGGAAAAATTGTTCATAAGGTGCTGAGCTAATGCGTTATTCTCTATGGGCCGCTATCACACTCTGGAGTGGATTCTCAGTGCTTGCCCAAGCTCAGACGCAGCCTCCGCCTACGGCTTCAGAGGAGGCCGTTGAGTCGGCTAGCGAGGCGTTGTCAGTACTGGATCAAGCGACGAGTGCGAAGTCGGTAGCTTCTGAGATTGAGGTGAAAGTGCAACGAGATATTAAGTTTGCGGAGGTGAATGGGCAGAGTTTGCTGCTCGACGTGTATGTTCCGCAAAATGTGGCATCACCGCCCCCCTTGATCGTTTGGATTCATGGTGGTGGATGGCGAGGCGGTTCGAAGGCAAAGCCTCCCATTCGTCGTGTGACGGAGTGTGGATACGCTCTGGCGAGTATTAGTTATCGATTTAGCGACCAAGCCATCTTTCCGGCACAGCTCCACGATTGCAAAGGGGCGATTCGCTGGTTGCGCGCCCATCAGAAGAATTATGGCTACAACGCGGAGTGGATCGGAGTTGCAGGTAGCTCCGCAGGTGGCTACTTGGCCGTCTTCCTAGGAGTGGCTGCGGGAGATGTAGCGCTGGAAGGAGAGGTCGGAGGGAATCTCCAAGAATCATCCCGGGTACAGGCTGTCGTCGATTATTTTGGTCCGACCGATTTTGTGCTGCGGGGAGCCACGCAACCGGAGGTTGCCTACTCCGAGAAGGCTGGCAGCTTTGCGTTGCTAGGTGGATTGAAACGTGGCAAAATCGATCCTCAGTTGGAGCGCGCCGCCAGCGCGGCCTACTACGTTGAGCCTACTGCGCCTCCCATCTTGGTGTTCCATGGTGAGAACGACAAACTCGTTTTACCGAGCCAATCGGAGCGAATCGTGGAAGCCTATCAAGCCGCTGGAGTGCCTGCCGAATTGGTGCGGGTAGCGGGAGCGGGGCACGGAGGTGCAAAATTCTTTTGGGGCGAGAATTTTGAGAAGACGCTGAATTTCCTAGACCAGCAGCGCCCGAAGCGCGACACGCAAACTGACAAGTGAACCTGAGCGTAGGGGGCGGATCGTCCCAGTCCTCTGGCCGAAATTGTAAACCGCCGCTTGACGGGCTGTTGATGCAAAAGCGTTTTCCGTTTTGGTGCACGAGTAGTGCACCGGTGGCGTGTAGTAGGGATCACCTGTCAGGGCAATCCATTTCCTTGCCCTCCCCCACACGGTAGCATGGTCCCCCGGACCGTGTCCTGGCGTTTCCCCACCAAACCATGTGTTCAACTCAAGGAAATCAAGGGTCCATCCACGGGAGGATGCGGCTCCTTGCTCACCGGGCTGTTGATTTAATCGCGTCTTGAGTTTTAGCGTGAAGGTAGCGTCCCTAATCGCCCTGTAGTGGCGACCACCTATCCTTGCTGACGCGGCGGGTTACTATTTCGACAGACCGTCACGCGGTGGGTTACTATTCCAACAGGCCGTCTCGCGGCGGGTTGCGATTTCTAGCGGTGGTGGGGGCTTTAACTACGGTCCCGTATCAAAGAAGGGTGGGTGTAGGGGCTAGTCTGGGACGGGAGTTTCGATGAAGCGCGCTAGGCGGTGGAAATCGCTGCCGATTTCGATATAACGCACTTTGGTGACCAGCGTCTCGGGGTCAACGAGTGTTTCGAAAGGGACGAAGCTTAGGTTAAACTGCCCGCCGACGGAAATCATCACACCATTTAGCTTTTCTTCGATGAGAGCTCGGTAGGCACCGACACCGATTTGCGATCCGAGCATTACGTCGAAGGCATGGGGTTGGGCACAACGGCTTTCGTAGCCGAGTTGCAGGCCGTTGACCTTGCGGTTGCGGCCGGTCTTCGCCTTGTAGGCCTTGGCGACCTCTTCGGCAAGCATTTTGCCGATGTTGGCCGAAGCGACGGCGATGTGTCCGTGATCGTCGCGAGCGATGCCGGCCAAGTACTTGTGTGGCAAGTATTCGGCAAGCCCTTCTGCTATGACCAGCACGCCGTAGGGGAGATCTTGTTTCTCACGGATCAGCATCATCTTGACGATGCGGTCGACGATCTTCTCCATGTGCATGATGGTGCGGGTGTTTTGCGTACCATCGGCTTCGGTGATCGTTTCTTCGCCGCGCACTTCGCCGACGACATCCTCGACGCTAAGGACCATACAGGCTTCGCCAGCGATTGCGGCTCCATAGGCGAGCCAGCCGGCGCTGCGTCCCATGGCTTCGCACACGAAATAGGCTCGGCCAGCGGCTGCGTCATAGTTGAGATTTCGCATCTCGGTAGCCAAGAATTCGGCGGCGGTAAAATAGCCGAAGGTGAAATCAATCCCCATGTAATCGTTGTCAATGGTCTTGGGCAGGTGGACAACGGGCATCCGCTTGGCACTGGCGGGGAGCGTATCCTGGTAGAGTTTCATTTTGTTGGCGGTTTTCAGCGTGTCATCTCCACCGATGGAGATGAGCGCGTCGACACCGATGGACTGCAGCGCGTTGTAGACTCGCGAAAGTGGCGCGCTCTTGACGGGGTCGGTCAAATGCTCGACCGCTGAGACACCTTTACCGGGGTTGCTGCGCGCGGTACCGATGATGATCCCTTGAGACGTTCGGCACTGCGCCAAGTCTGCCTGGGTGATGTTGATGTAGTCGCGACCTTCCACCAAGGGCTGGTTGGGATCGAAATCGATCAGATTCGAGTAGCCGTGCTTGATGCCGACAACTTCGATACCAGCGTTCAGGAAAGAAAAGGCGGCTGTGCCGATGACCGCATTGGCGGCAGGCGCGGGCCCACCGGCGAACAGCATGGCAACTTTTTTGATTTCAGAGCCGGACATGGTGGTGTGCCTAATTACGAGCAGAGTAGTTCACGTTCAACCCATTTGGTGTCAATGGTTCCCGCCACGAAAGCAGGATCCTTCAGTACTCGGATTTGGAAGGATGCCGTGGTCGCAATCCCTTCGACTCGCAGCTCTTCCAGGCCACGAATCATGCAGGCAATGGCCTCTTCTCGCGTGGGTTTATGCACGATCAGCTTGCCGATCATGGAGTCATAAAACGGAGGGACGGTGTAACCGGCGTGGGCATGGGAATCGAAGCGAATTCCGAGTCCACCTGGGATGAACATCTGCTTGATATGTCCGGGGCAGGGTTGGAAGTTCTTATCTGGGTTTTCGGCATTGATGCGGCACTCCATCGACACGCCGTTAAGTCGGATGTCTTCCTGTTGGAAGGGGAGTGGAACGCCTGCGGCCACGCGAATCTGGGTTTGGATGAGGTCGATGCCGGTAACCATTTCGGTCACTGGGTGTTCGACTTGGATGCGGGCATTGACTTCGATGAAGTAGAAATTGTCGTCTTGGTCGACGATGAACTCGACGGTGCCTGCATTTTGGTAGTCCGCGTTGCGAACCAAGCGAGCAGCCGCTTCACAGATTGCCGTTCTGGTTTTGGACGACAGCAGGGGCGACGGGCTTTCCTCGATCAGTTTTTGGTGACGCCGTTGGGCAGAGCAATCGCGTTCGAACAGGTGGCAGACGTTGCCGTGGTTGTCGGCGATGACCTGGACTTCGACGTGGCGGGGGCGGTCGATAAACTTCTCGAGATAGACGCCTGCATTGCCAAAGGCCGCTTGGGCTTCTTGCTGAGCTTGCTGGAGGGCAGTCCGCAGCGATTGTTCATTGGGAGCGACCCGCATTCCCTTGCCACCGCCACCGGCGGTGGCTTTGATCAGGACCGGGTATCCAATGGTTTGGGCGCTCTCAATGGCATGCGCTTCATCGGCGAGCAGTCCATCGCTACCGGGGACGACTGGCACGTTGGCCGCGATGGCGACGGCGCGGGCGGTAGCCTTGTCCCCAAGCTGAGTCATGGCCTCGGGCGAGGGGCCGATGAAGTCAAATTCGCTACTGCGGCAGACTTCATTGAAGTACGCGTTTTCGGCTAAGAAGCCATAGCCGGGGTGGATGGCTTCCGCCCCACTGACTTCCGCAGCGCTGATGATATTTTCGATGCGCAGGTAGCTATCGGCAGAGCGGCTGGGGCCGATGCAATAGGCGTCGTCCGCGTAGCGCACGTGAGCCGAGTCGCGATCCGCCTCGCTGAATACAGCAACGGATTCGACTCCCATTTCTTTACATGCGCGAACAATGCGAAGAGCAATTTCGCCACGATTTGCGATTAGAATGCGGTTGTACATGCCGTGTGAGATTACCCGCGGGTGTCGACCTTGAACAGGGGCCGGCCAAAATCGACCGCCTCTTCGTTACTGGCTAAAATTTCAACGATCTTCCCACTGATCTCAGCTGGAATTTCGTTGAAAACCTTCATCGCTTCGACAATACAGACAACCGTATCCGCCGAGACGCTGGAGCCTACGGTTACAAAGTCTGGACTCTTTGGATTGGCTTTGGTGTAGAAGGTCCCGACCATGGGAGAGGCGATGATTTTGATGTGCTCAGCATCGGCCGCCGCCGATGGTGGAGTGGCGGGTGCGGCCGCCACGGGGGGCAAGCTCGCAGCTGGCAGGGCCACGGGTTGCGCAACGCCCCGCGCCAAGCGAACCTGTTGCTCACCCTGGCGCAAGTCCACTTCGCTGAGCCCGCGTTCTTCCATTAGATCGATCAATTCGCGGATTCTCGCGAGATCAAACACGTCGCCGTCGGACGAGTTTTTGCCAGCCTCTTTAGCCATGAATATTCCTAAGCTCTCGCGTAATTCAGTAACAGTTGGCGGTCGTCGTGCCCCAAGCAGTTCCGCTGGGGATACGGTCTACGGTCCATCTAACAACTCGACTTGGTTGGCCTCTAACTCGCGTGGAAGCGAGCTCAGGACCTCACAGCCGCGGTCGGTGATCAGCACATCATCTTCGATACGCACACCACCAAAGCCTGGATAATACACCCCAGGCTCGACGGTGACGACCATACCACTTTCCAGTGGCCTATCTTCGTTCTTGCCGAGCCGAGGCGCTTCGTGGATGTCGAGGCCGATTCCATGCCCCAGTCCGTGCGTGAAACGCTTCCCCATGCCGGCCGAAGCAATCGATTCGCGTGCAATTCGATCGATTTCGCTGACCAAAACTCCGGGCCGCAACGCGTCGATGGCTGCTTGCTGGGCTGTCAAAACCGTCTCGTAAATACGTGCAAATTTGGCGGGGATTTTACTAGTCACTAGTACACGCGTCAAGTCGCTACGGTATCCCCCCAGCGTGGCTCCCCAGTCAATTAGCACAAAGGGGCTAGAGTCGAGGGTGCTTTCCCCGGGGACCGCATGCGGGAGGGCAGCGCGGGCCCCGACGGCTACAATCGGCTTGAAACTACAGCCGCTGCCCCCCATCTTCCTCACCAAGCGGTCGAGTTCATGGGCGAGCTCACGCTCGGTCTGCTTGCCGCTTAGCTGAGCTCGGATCGAGGTGAAGGCGCGTTCGGCAATCGAGACCGCGCGGCGTAGCAACGCAATTTCGGTCGCATCCTTAAGCATTCTCAAGGCTTCGACCTGTCCATGCCCCTTGATCAACTCCGGGATGCCAGATTCTGCTTGCAAATGGTCAAAAAGGTTGACCGAGACATGCTCACCCTCGATCAATAAATTCGGTAGCGAAAGTTTCCGCAGGGTGGCACAGGTTACCTTTAGCAGCAGTTCCGTCGGCTTGCGGATGAGTGCTTCCAGTCCTGGGCACTCCTCCCCGATTTGCTGGTCGTAACGCGGGTCGCTGAGGAGCAGTGCCCCCTGGGGGCTGAGCAGTAGGTAGCTATCGTCACCGGTAAAACCAGTGAGATACGTAACGTTCGTCGCGTGAGTAACCAGCATTGCCTCGGCGCCACGCTCGCGCAAGGAGGCTTGGAGTCGTTTGCGGCGACCAGCAAAGTCAGTCATGGTGCTCATTTCTGGTGTTGACGTCTGGGGCATTATCTTGCTACTTGCTCTAGGGAGCAGTCAGACTCACTCTAATCATAACCCACGCTTTGAACACCCACGTTCCGTACCAGGGAGAATCCACGTATGTATGCCAGAAGAATTTGGCTCAAAGTCGCTCTGGCTACCATCGTCGGCTTTGTCAGCGCTCGAGTGTCCCATGCACAGCAGGGGCGTGGTAGCAACGGAGCGGAACGCCAAAGCAATTCTCATGCGGCGAGCCTCGAAGACCAATTGCACTACGGATTGCGAGCGGTAACCCCAGCTCAACTCAAGTTTGTCAAAACCGTCGTGCAATATGTCGACGAGGGACGCATTCCGCGAGCGATGGTCAATATGGTCTTCACGTGGGCGCGGGAGCGCAATCCACGCGTGCCGTTTCCCTATTTCGAGTTTGCAATGCGCGAACTCACCAAACGCCGCGGAACCACGCTGCCTTAGGTCGCCGTGTTATCTACCAGCTTGAGGAATCATGTCGCGACCTGCTGAGGAAATTCATGTTCAGATCTTTTCCTGTGGGGGAACGATCGACAAGGTCTATTTCGACGCGAAGAGTGAGTACGAAGTGGGCGAGCCGCAGATCGCGACGATCTTCCGTACCGCCAATGTCACCTTTGCCTACTCCATCGAGTCGCTGTTCCGCAAGGACAGCTTGGAGATGCAGGTGGAGGATCGCGCGTTGATTCGGCAACGCATCGAAGCTTGTTCAGGGCGCTATGTGCTGTTGACGCACGGTACCGACACCATGCCTGAAACGGCCTGCGCCCTCGGCGGCATACCTGACAAAGTCATTGTGCTGACCGGCTCCATGACTCCAGCCCGGTTTCAAGTGTCGGATGCGGAATTCAATATTGGCTGCGCAGTTGGAGCGCTTTGGAGCCAACCGCCAGGGGTCTACATCGCCATGAATGGCCGCGTTTTTTCGGGGCTCAATGTCAGGAAGAACCGCGAGGCGGGACGCTTCGAAGAGTTGGCCTAAGCCGGGCGGTGAGGGGATGCTGGCGAGTTTGGCAGCCGTTCGGGTACGGCAGGACTCGCCGTTCGCGGTCTGATGCGTTTCGCTCGCAAGAATGCGCAAGCCGAATCAATCAACAGACCTTATTAGGATGGGTGGGACAGCTAGGGTGTCAATGGGAAACCGCAGCCACTGCTGTAGGATTGTATTTTGGCCGGCGGTGCCTGCAATTCCGCCATCGCGTTCTGCACCATCCCGAAGTGCCGCAGAGGGTTGCCTTGACTACGGTTCAAAATATCCAACAACGCAGCCACTTCCAACTGAGTGCGGGTAGGGGCTAATACGACCAGCAATGCCCGCTGCTGAGTCACCAGCGGGGTGAGCGAATTTGTGCCACCACTCTCAATCCAATCATTCGTGTGGATGCATTTGGTTAGGACCTCTAGCAAGGAAGCATACGAGTTTTGGTACTCGTCATCGAGTGTCGGCAAGCCTCCTGTGGGACGCCAACGCACTATGGGAGCGACGTCATAGATGCGAACTAATTGAGATAACTCCGTTGCATCTCGAGTCGTCAGTGCGAGGCATTCTGGTCGCAGTTCAAAGGTCAACTCTAGTGGTTCGAGCACCAGTTGTAAGCGCGTGCCTATTGAGCTGTCGGGGAGATACGTGGAGTCCAGTGGAGTCTGCATGTCGATTCCCTGGAGTTGGAGTTCAGTAATAGCGACGAAGACAGGAATTTGTTCGGACAGGTAGGCCTCGAGATCTCCCAGGGTCCAGCCTGCCCAGGAGGAATTATCCGGTTGAGCTAGGAAGCTCAAGATTCGTTGTTCTCTTTCTGACGAGGCGTGAAAGTTCGCAGTTAGGGAGCCCACGCCAGTACGCGTGCTGCTCAACGCAATGGAGGCTGGTATTTGAGCTCCCCAGGAAGATGGCTGCGACGGTGCGAGGGACGGGAACAGATGGACTGCGGTAATCGCAAGCAGCAAAATGCAACACGCGCTGCAAAGTGCGACACAAGTATTGGCACGCAGCAGCGGAGTCGAAGTCGGTTCATTGCTAGACATAGGTTGTATCTCTCTAACTACAAACGAGCGATCGGGGAATCCAGCAAGCACTAACGCGAATGGCAGGCGAAAACTGACCTCTCGCACGTGGTCGCTTCACTTCGTTGGCTTTCTGAAGGAGTCTCCGAAAAGGGGCTGACAACACGTCGGAAATCGATTCGCCCCTCGCCTAGCTGCAAACGAAATGCCAACTGCATTTAGCACCAACCTCAGTAGCTTGATTGGTGGTCGAGTTTGACGATTGTTGAATTTGAACCAATCAATCCTAGAAAACGGGTTTGGAGGGGGACGGTGGGTCGATATAGCGGAGGTACCCACTTTGCGCCATCGACGGCTGTGACTGAGAATTCGAGCGTCTCAACTCCCTCCGTCATTGTGGTTGACACAGGTTCCAATGGACTTGCAAGCAAGGGGGCACTCGCGGTTCAATCGCCCCTTCCGCAATTTGAGGATATGATGCGTCCACGCCCCCTGAAGAACTCGACGGCTGCGTTCGGTCTTGAGCGAAAACGCTCGGAGCTCACGCGTCGCAGCGCGGTGAAGTTGGGGGCGGCGGCGGTAGTCGGCTCGGGTGGCTCGGTCGTTTCTGCTGCGCCCGTTGGTGGGGCTCTGCGTGATTTTCTGGGACGCCGGCAAAGCGGTCCATCGATTCTCAAGCAGAAAGCAATTGAAGACTATCGAGCCAATATGCTACCGTTGGGTGGCAGCCTCGCCTCTCCGTCTCAGCAGTTGCTCAGACCCAT
Source organism: Aureliella helgolandensis (assembly GCF_007752135.1). Classification (GTDB taxonomy): domain Bacteria; phylum Planctomycetota; class Planctomycetia; order Pirellulales; family Pirellulaceae; genus Aureliella; species Aureliella helgolandensis. The sequence continues at coordinate 1,617,515 of NZ_CP036298.1, forward strand.
TGCTCGTGGAGTGCCCTGGCAGTTTGAAGTGTTGGTTATCGGATCTGGGTACGGTGCGGCAGTGACCGCCGCTCGCCTCGCTCCGCGCCTGCGCCCAGGGCAGCGCATGGCGGTGGTCGAACGAGGCCGGGAGTGGGTTCCCGGGACCTTTCCGGACCGGTTCCCCGACCTGCTCGATGCTGCACGCCTTAAGCCGACTGGGCTCAAGCAGGGGCAGCTTGAGAATCCATTGGGCTTGTTCAATGTTCAGCGGTTTCAAGAAATTGCGGTTCTGAGCGGCAGCGGACTCGGCGGTGGGTCTCTCATCAACGCCAGCGTGGCCTACAGGCCCAACCGGGACGTCTTCTGCCAAGCCGCTTGGCCAGTACCTCTGCGCAGTCGTGAGGTTCTCGATCCCTACTACGAGCTGGCTGAGTTTGAATTGGGCGTAGAGCGTGAACCGTGGGATCATACGGCCAAGATGAGAGCGCAGCGGATGGCGGTGGAGAGGCTCGCTGCCAGCGGCGCGCACTTTGAGCCGGCCCGCTTGGCAATCCAACGCGCTTCCGCCGAATTACCGGTGCTCAATCGTCAGGGAATGCGACAGCGTGGTTGTACCGATTGCGGCGATTGTTTGACGGGATGCAATGTCGGGGCCAAGAATACCCTGGCAAACAATTACCTGCCACTGGCGCGTCGGGCGGGTTGCGAGATCTTCACGCAGACCGAAGTGCATCGGCTGGAAAAGTGTGGGGATTACTACCGCATCTACTTTACGCACCATGCGCACGATGGGCAGGGAGCACTCTGCCAACAACACGGTATGACGACGGCGCGAGTGGTCGTGTTGAGCGCTGGTAGCTTGGGAAGTAGCGAGATTCTCTTGCGGTCCCAAAGCCACCAGCTGCAGCTTACCGATCAACTCGGCTGCAGGTGGACGGGGAATGGGGATGCGTTGGGCTTCATCCGCAACGGCCAGCCTGCGGCCAACATCGCGGGGTTCAGCGCCTATCCCGACACAGGGGAACCGGTTGGGCCGATCATCGAAACCAATTTAACCTATCCCCACCGCAGTTTGGCCGGCCGCGTGCTGATTCAAGAGGGGGCCGCAGCGCGTTCCTATGCCAATATTGCTAGCCTACTCATGCGCGATCTCAATCTCGATGACACGCGCATTCTGCTAGGCATGGGGCACGATGGTGCGGCAGGCCGCATCCAACTGGATGACCAGGGCTATGCCGAAGTGCATTGGCCCGGCTTGCTTGAGAGCGACTACCGAAAGCTCATTCGCGGAGAATTCAAGAGATTGGCGGCAGCGCATGGTGGGCAGTACCATTTTCTACGACTCTTTGGAGATCGCATGATCTCGGTGCACCCCTTGGGCGGCTGTGCCATGGCCGATACGCCGCACAGTGGGGTCGTCAATCATCAAGGGCAGGTCTTCGATGCAGCCCATGGCGGAGACATCGATCCCGCCACTGGAACGCACCGCGTCCACACGGGGCTGTATGTCTGCGACGGGGCGATCCTACCTACCTCGATTGCCTGCAATCCGCTCCTAACCATTACCGCTTTGGCGGAGCGCAATGCAGACCTGATGTTGCAATCGCCCCAGTTGGCTGATCTGTTTCATTAAGTCCGCGAGTGAAGCCGCTTTGTTTAGTGAGCCGGTTGCAGGTGACTTAGCGGCACGTAGAACTTGCGATATCTCTGTCCGTCGTCGTAGAGTTGCCCAGTTGGGTGGGCCACGAGCACGGTGGCTCGGCGGGTGATCCGGTTCACCGTACCGATATAGTGTTCCCCTTCATGTTTGAAGCCGACGCGGGAGCCGACCCGTATATTGAACTTTCGGGCGGCGCGCTCTTGCTGGGTGATGAGGTCGTGCTTGTGCTCAGTATGGCCGAACAGGCGTTGGGCAATCGACTGGAAGCGAGGGGCCGCGCAGCAGCTGTCTTCCCACACGAGCATCTCCACTAGGTGGATCAGCTCGTGTTCCATGATCCGTTGCATGGCTTGAAGGCGGTTGGTGCATAGGATGCCGGTCACTCGGATCGAGCGTTTCAGATCGCTGAAGGTCTGGAACAGGAGCGTGGCGGAAAGCACGATTTCGTAGCGTGTCTGTTGCTTTTGCGTTTGACGATCGGTGTAGATTGTACGCACCGTCTTCCCGCCGGTACTGGTCATCCGCTTGGACCAACGAAATTGAATTCCGTAGTGGCGAGCCAGGGCTAGGCAGTGGCCGCCATAAAAGTATTGGTCGTATTGCTCGGCCATGGTCTGAAGATCGGCTGAGCCTGCCATGACGAAGTTGTTCGATTGCATGACGCGAGAGCTCGACAGCACGCGCTGTCCGATGGCGTCGACGAGTTTCTTGCGTTGGGCATCGTCAATGGATTGGTAGCTGACGATCTCTTTGAGCGCGGCAGTGCGTTGAAGGACGACTGCTGCTGGCAGGATTCGCGGTCCACCGCGATTCGCTGACGATTGACTTTGAATTGGGGCGCGTCCAAGGGGCTGCGGAAGCGTGCTTGCCATAACTTCTCCAAGTTGTAGGCCGATCGACGATCTTGGGTCGACGAGTTGCAGAGCAGATTTCGCTTCCCCTTACACAGGACGCGATGCTATGACTGCAAGTTGCAGGAGAGCGGCGGTTATCCACCATCGCTCTCCTATGCATCGCATTCTAAGAAATATCTGACATGGAAAGCTAGTCAAGAGAGAAAAATCTTCAGGCAAGTTTTGCGCGGTGGAGAACTGAATTGCGAAAACGCTTGACACTACCAGAGGGATTCGTTAGGCGATTGCTGAGGCTAAGTCGGTTCCCCTGCTCCCTATTCTGATTGCCATCGACGCGCTGCGGAGGGGCCGTGCAAGCATGCCGGAGCCCGTTACTTCGACACGCTTGCTGCCGGTCTGGAGTGCGATTGACCCAGGCGTGCCTTGAGCGGCACAGCTCGGGCGCCTTCCACCGCGTCGTTGGATGAAAGCTCATTTAACGCAAGGTTGCACCGCCAGGCTGGCATGCGTTGCGTCATGATTCCTCTGCCGCCACATCGCTGGCTGCAGGGGACGCCTTTTTCTTGCTGGCCTTTTTCTTGGCAGCTTTCTTTTTCGCAGGCGCTTTTTTAGCAGCCTTCTTCGTCGTTTTTTTGGCAGCTTTCTTTTTGGCGGGAGCCTTCTTCGCCTTTTTCTTCTTCTTGCTACCGCCGGCAGCGGCGCGGACTGCAAGCAAGTCAAGGGCTTGCTCGAATGTTAAGTCTTCCTGCTTCATGTCGCGTGGGAGACTCGCGTTGGTCTCGCCATCGGTAACATAGGGACCATAGCGGCCTTCGAGCAGTTGCACTGGCGCGGAGGTGACTGGAGAGGGATCGAATGTCTTGATCGGTTCCTTCTTAGCACCGCGTCCGCGTCCAGCTGCCTTAGGCTGGGCCAAGAGCGCCAACGCCTGCTCTAGCGAAACATCCATGGGAGATACCTCGGCAGGCAGGCTGCGCGTTTCGGTTCCGCATTTGACGTAGGGGCCAAAGCGTCCGTTGCTGGCCACCACGTCTTCTTGGGATTCGGGATGGGGGCCCAGGTTTCGAGGCAGGGAGAGGAGTTTGAGTGCCACGTCGAGCGTGACGTCTTCGACCTGCATCCCCTTCATCAGTCCCGCGTTCTTCGGTTTCTCCTCTTCATCGGGATGTCCCAATTGAACGTAGGGGCCAAACCGTCCCGTTTTAATGAAGACAGGCTTGCCGGTGTCGGGGCAGTGGCCCAGTGGCTCGTCGCCCTTGGCAGCATCGGCCAGCAGTTCGAGTGCTTTGGTGAGTGAGACTTCGTCCGGGGGCAGCATGTCTGGCAGGCTTGCTTTGCGTTCTCCCTGCTCGACGAATGGACCGTAGCGGCCGACGCGAACAAAGACTTCCTCTTTAAATTCTCCCTCTTCGGGAGCGCCCAGCGAAAAGCGGCTGGTGACGCGTGGGTCGATCTCTTGGACCTTGGATGCCAAAAGCGGCCGAAGTCCCGTTGGGGCTGGGGCACCGGGTTGCCGAACCGCCGTTCCCTCGGTGCCAGCTTCGGCTTCGGCTGCTGCGAGCAGTCGTTCCGCGGCATCGCCAAAGTAGAAGTTTTGCAAGTACTCGAGAAAGCCCTTTTCATTGCGGCTGATCTCATCCAGGTAATCTTCCATTTGGGCGGTGAAGTCGTAGTTCACCAGCGTGCCCAAGTGCTCTTCGAGCAGTCGTATGACGGAGAAGGCGGTCCAGCTTGGGACCAACGCGTTGCCTTTCTTAAATACGTAGTCTCGCTGTTGGATGGTGTCGATGATTGAGGCGTACGTACTGGGGCGGCCAATCCCCTTCTCTTCCAGCGTGCGGGTTAGGGAGGCTTCCGTGAAGCGCGCCGGCGGCTGGGTCGTGTGCGATTTGGCCGTCAGGGCTTTGCACTCCAGGACCTGCCCTTGAACCATCGGCGGCAAGAGGACCTCCTGTTGCGCGATGGCGTCGGCGGGATTATCGCTGCCCTCCACGTAGGCTCGAAGGAAGCCTTCGAATTCAATGGTCGTACCGGAGGCTTGAAATAGTGCTCCGGCTGCCTCCACCGTAACGGTCATCCGCTTCTTGCGCGCATCGGACATTTGGCACGCGATGGTGCGCTTCCAAATCAGATCGAACAGACGGAATTGCTCGTCGCTGAGTTTGCTGCGTAGGTTCTGGGGTAGTTGGAAGGGAGCACCTGCGGGGCGAATCGCCTCGTGAGCCTCCTGAGCATTTTTGACCTTGGTCGAGTAGGTGCGTTCGTCGGGGTGTAGGAAGTCGGCTCCATACTCCTGCAGCACCAAGTCGCGGGAGGCCTTGACCGCTTCCTTCGACAGCGTCGTCGAATCGGTACGCATGTAGGTAATGTAACCATTTTCGTACAAGCTCTGTGCGACCTGCATCGTCCGCCGGGCTGTAAAGCCGAACTTGCGGTTGGCCTCCTGCTGCAGTGTACTGGTGGTAAACGGGGGCTTGGGTTTCTCTCGAAAGGGTTTCTCCTCGACCGAAGCGACATTGAATGTGGCTTCCTTGAGTTTGGCAGCCAGCTCGCTAGCCTGCTGCTCATTCATCAAGAGCAGGGAGGGATCCTTGATTTTCCCGGTTGCCGCGTCAAAGTCCTTGCCGCTGGGCAAACGCCGTCCCTCGTAGCTGACCATCCCCGCATCGAATTGTGCATTGGCAGCCGCCGTCAGAGTGGCAAGCAGGTCGGAATACGTGGCGCTATGAAACGCCATGCGGTCCCGTTCCCGTTCCACGATGACACGCACGGCCACGCTTTGCACCCGCCCGGCGGAGAGCTTGGGGCCGACTTTTTTCCAGAGTAGTTGCGACACGTCGTAACCGAAAAGACGGTCTAGGATGCGTCGCGTCTCCTGAGCCCGTACTAAGGCTTCGTCGATTTGCCGAGGATTCGAGAGGGCGTTTTGAATCGCTTCCTTGGTGATTTCGTGGAAGACGAGGCGGTGGACCGGAACCTTGGGCTTAAGGACTTCGTGCAAGTGCCACGAGATGGCCTCCCCCTCGCGGTCTTCGTCCGTCGCCAGATAGAGAGCGTCGCACTCTTTTAACTGCTGCTTCAGCTTGGTGACATGTTTCTTTTTGTCGGCCGGCACGATGTAGACGGGTTGAAAATCGTCGTCTACATTGACCCCCAGGTAGGCCCAAGACTCTTTCTTGTACTGTTCCGGCAGCTCTTTGCTGCCCTTGGGCAGATCCCGAATGTGCCCGATACTAGCTTCGACGACGTAGTCCGCTCCCAGAAATTTGGAGATGGTGCGGGCTTTAGCCGGAGATTCGACAATTACAAGTGATTTGGCTTTGCTCATGGATCGCTTAATACTTCTATGGGATTTGTCGAAAGTCAGACTTGCGGCTATTTTGGGTGGGCTGTTTGGACTGTTCGAGGTCTAACGGCAACTAGTGCACTGTAAACACAGAGGTCCTACCTAGTAAAGCGGGGTTGGAAAGTCGCCTAGCTGGATGAGGTGGAGGTTTAGGTGGTTTAGGACGCTTGTCCGCCTGCCAGTTTTCTCAGTTCCTAGCAACCTCGTATCTGCAAAAACGGAAAACCTTGCTATCCTGTGTGGTTCTGCAGGCGTAGACACTTAGTACTGCCTCCTTCTGCCCGGCGCTCGCATGCTGGGGGATGTTTGCGTGTTGGGGATATAAATGTGTCCCACAACCACGCGAGCTGGGCTGTCCCCCGGTGGGGAGGCCACTAGAAGAGGATGCACGACAAAAGTGTGATTGCCTGAAGGAACCCATGTCTGAGGCGGCATCTTTCCGATTGTTTGGGGCTGCTTTCATCCACCAATCCCTACGGGTGGATCAATTGTCAAACAATGCAAAATGCGTACGGCAAGTACGACAGAATCAACTACCATGAAACGGCTGTAAGTTAGGAAACTACTGGATGTCTACCCCTTTTGCAATCTTCCGCAAAAACCAAACGTTCTGGATGGCAGGCCTTGTCCTGCTCTCGTTGCTGGCTTTCGTCGTGGCCCCTGCCATTGAGACCGCATCTCAAGCCTTCCGCGGTGCGACGGGAGATGAAGCAGTCGTCGTGAAGTGGGAGGGCGGACTGATTACGGTAGCCGATCTCAACCATAACACGCAAAAACATGGCAATTTGGTCCGTTTCCTCAACAGCCTGGCCGAAGAGGTCGTCGCTGCCGGAGGCGTTCCGCAGGTTCCCGGATTTGAGTACGATCCGCAAACCCGCCAAATTGTCGGCCTCGGCATCCAGTCGAGCACCAATCAGCTCGATATTTGTCGCGGTCGCATTCTGGCTACGGAAGCCGAGCGATTGGGGATTACCTTCAGCGACGATTCGATCGACGAATTTATCCGTTTGTTTTGCGATCGGAAAATAACCAACAAGCGTTTGGCGGAGATTTTGCAGGAGTCGACCAGTGGCCGACTGAGCAATTTTGATCTTCGTGAAATGCTCAAGCGTGAGCTCTCGGCACTGGTGGTCGGGCAAATTGCGCGGGCTGGAATCTACGCCCAACCTCCTGGCAAAACCTTCCGTGATTTTGAAAAACTGAATCAGACTGCCAAGGTCGAAGCTTTCCCGGTCTTCGTGGATCAGTACATCAGCCAGGTAACTGGTGAGCCTACGGAAGCGGAAATTCAAACCATTTATCAAGCCGGATCGCAGTCTGCTCCCGATCCCACCTCGCCCAACCCCGGCTTCGTGCGACGCTATCAAGCCAACGTTGAGTACGTTGAAGCGAATCTCACGGAATGGACTGAGCGCGCCAAGGCCGACATCACCGAAGAGCAGTTGCGAGAGGAATACGAACAGCGAAAGCTGATGGGACGATTGCAGGTTCCCGTTACTGAGGATGAAGGTGACGCAGGTACCGCGGAAGCACCTGCAGCCGAGACGCCAGCGACCGAGGCCACCACCGCTGAGGAAGCGGCCACGCCCAGCCAGCCAGCTGCGGAAGAGCCGTCGGCAGTAGAGGCTCCAGCCGCTGAAACTCAGTCCACTGAAACCCCAGCAGCTGAGACGCCGGCGAGCGATGAGCAGAGTCGTGCTGGGACGCGAGGCACGGCGGTGCGGTTGGTGAACTTCGTCCAATCGGAAACGGCGCCGGGCAGCGATCTACCGCCGCCTGTTGTTCAGCCGCCCCAGTTGGGCCAAGACGCTGCCAACGCTGCCGCTGAAGCTGCGGAGGCCTCGGAGCCAGCCAACGCAACTGAGGAGGCAGCCCCGGCCGCCGATAAGGCACCCGCTGAGGCTGAAGCTCCACAGACGCCCGGAGCTGCCGACGAGCCAGCGGAGACCCCTGAAGATGCGTCTACCGAAGCTGCTGCGGCAGAGGTGGCCTCGCCGAGTGAAGCGGATCCCAACGCACCGGGGCTGGCTGCAGATGCTGAAGCAGCAGCCGAAGAGGCTGCTCCCGCCATGCGAGATCAAACTTTTGAAGAGGCTCGCGAAGAAATTTTGGAGTCCCTTGCCCGCGACGCCGCTAGTCCAGCGATGCAGCAGGCGTTGGAAGAGCTTGTCAACAAGCACATGAATCCTTACTACGCTGCCTATCGTCAGTACGAAGCGTTCAGCAATAACGATGAGCTGGCGGACAAGGATGAAGAAGAGTCCCGGACACCGCCCGCGCGGCCTGACATCAAGAAGATTGCTACGGAATTAGGGCTGAAGTATGTGGAAACCGGCATGGTGGATATCACCACTCTTTCGCAGACGCAGTTCGGTGGCGGTCCCGTCAATGGCGATGGGCTGTCGGGAACGGTCGCCGAAAATTTGATGACACCGCAGTTGCTCGAGCTTTTCCGCCCCGTGCAAAGCATTTATTACGATCAGCAAGCACTGATGACTGGGGGGAATTTTGATTTCCTGCAGTTCATTTCCTGGAAGACCGCGGAGCGACTACCCTATGCTCCGGAATTGCCGGAAGTGCGCGACGAGGTCGTTGATGCGTGGAAGCGTCAGCAGGCTCGAGTGCTGGCAAGTGCTGCTGCAAGCGTGTTAGCGAAGAAGGTAACGACAGGCGAATCCGCCTGGCAAGCGGCCCTCGATACCAACGAGCAAGCCTTGGTCGTGCAAACGGCTCCGTTTACTTGGATGACCCGCTTCAATGAATACATCATGCCCTCCAACGTGCCAACTTTGGACACGGTGGGTACGGAGTTTATGCGAGCGGTGTTTAGTGCTAAAGTGGGGCAGCCATTCGTCGCCCCCAACCAGCCGCAATCCGCTTACTACGTGACGCGAGTCCTCGAGTTTGCACCCTCGGAGCAGGAGTTGCAGGAACGGTTCAATGCCGATCCGACGAAGAGCGGACCGCTGGGCATTGCGCGTCAGGAAGTCAACGAAACCTTCCTGGACTGGTACCAGAATCTAGAGCGTCGCTTAGGGGTTGAATGGCAGATTAACCCAGGTTCCATCAACTAGCTCTAACTGGTATTTCGATGATGCTATCCACTTCACCTTGTGAGCAAATTCGGGACATCGCTGGAGACCCGGCGGCGAATCAAACAGAGGTTGCTCATAAGGGAAGGGGGACGCGGCAGAGTGGTCGGGCCTTGCGGAAGAGCTTGCGGCTGGGATTGTCGCGCTGGCAGATTGGCCTAGCGCTGTTCACCCTGTCTGCCACTCTCTCGTTGACTGCTTGTGCGCAGGATGCCCCCAGCTCAACGCCAGCGGCAGACTCGCCGCCTGCTGCTGCATTAGACGCTCCCCAAGGGGCCGAGCAGGAAATTCAGTTCACCCGTACCGCCGGCAGCGACTGGACTGCGTTTCTGGGGCCCAATGGCGATGGCACGTCTCCCGAGACGGGCGTGCGGCCGGACCTATGGAGCCCACACCCAGCCATCCGCTGGTCCATGCCGTTGGGCGTCAGCTATGGTGGTCCGACGATCTGTCAGGGCCGGTTGCTGCAGTTTGACCGCTTTGGTAATCAGGAACGCTTGACCTGCTTTGAAGCGGAGACCGCGCGGGAATTGTGGAGGTTTGAGTCCAGCGTTGAGTACGACGATATGTATGGGTACAACAACGGTCCCCGTTGTTCGCCGATCGTGGATGGTGATCTCATTTACACCTATGGCGTTACCGGCCGGCTGAGCTGTGTTGAACTCAAGACGGGCAAGCGAGTTTGGTCGAAGGATATGGTGCTGGACTACGACGTGGTGCAGAACTTTTTCGGCGTTGCCAGTTCGCCATTTGTCTTCCAGGACCTGTTGTTGGTCATGGTGGGCGGTAGTACGAAAGAGTCGCTCTCGTTGCCCCCAGGCCGCCTGGATCAGGTGGAACCCAGCGGCTCTGCCATCGTTGCACTAGATAAACGGACTGGCCAGGAGGTTTACCGCCTTGGGGATGATCTGGCGAGCTACGCTTCGCTCACGGTACGCGAGATTGAAGGAGAGCCGACTGGTCTAGCCTTCTTGCGAAACGGTTTGTTGGCCTGGGAGCCGCAGTCGGGCAAGCAAAGGTTTGCTTATCCCTGGCGGGCACCGATGCTGGAGAGTGTCAATGCTGCGCTGCCGGTCACGAGTGGGGATCGCATCCTGCTATCCGAGGCCTACGAAGTTGGCAGCGTATTATTAGAATCCGTTGAGGGGAGCCCCGAGGTTGTCTGGAAAGATAGCGGCCCACGCAACAAATGCAGCTTTCGGGCTCACTGGTCAACCCCGGTCTTGATTGACGGCTATCTCTACGGCTGCAACGGCCGCAATCAGCCCGATAGTGACTTGCGGTGTGTCCGCTTGGCGGATGGGGAGGTCCAGTGGATGGATCGTCGCCATGAACGCAGTAGCGTGCTGGCCGTGGATGGTTATTTGATCGTCCTCGGAGAGTATGGTCGGCTGGATTTGATTCGCCCGAACCCAGAGAAACTGGAGGTGGTCCGCACCGTTGATTTGAGTGAAATCGTGGATCCGGTGGATGGGCTGCCCTTGCTGGATTATCCCTGTTGGGCTGCACCCGTGTTGTCTCACGGGCAGCTCTACCTGCGTGGCAATCGTCACCTGGTGAGTTTCGACCTGATACCCGGCACGTAGGTTCATCAGGCGGGGCGTCAACTTCGAAGTCGGCCTACTCGTCGTTGATGTCGATCAACGTAAAGGTCGAGTCGGTCTTGAGCAGTGCTTTGTCATCAGGGAAGGTATGGATGGCTTGCACGTGCATGCTGCGTAGCCGATGCTCCACGTGGATAAAGCTCAAGCCACCAATCGCAATGCGGCCGCTCGAGTCAAAGAGTTGGAGCAGTTCGTGGTTCTGGGAGGCCTCGCCCAGCTGCTTTTGAAGCATCCAGAACATTTCTGCGGGGACCCGTTCGAGTTCGAACTTGTACTGGTAGTCAATTCCCTTGCGGACTTCCAGTTTGTCCTGCTGCCCGTGGGTCATGGGGAGGGTAAGGATGCGTCTTCCCTGAGGGAGCAGTTGGTGGTTGGAGGCTGCGACCTCAGTAATCGTCCCGTTCTCACAAGCCCAGCTGACAACATGCCCATCCACCGTGATGTGAATTTGGGCGGTGAAGTTCTCCCGCTCGATGCGTTGGGATTTGTAAATGTGGAAGAGTTCGGGGTGGACTGATCTCCCAAGCAGTTGAAAAGTCAACTGAGCTACTTTGGGACGAACGGTAGACAAGTCCATAGGGTGCAGTTCCTGGCAGTCAGACGAGGAGAGACGAGGGGGCATTCTAACAAGATCTGGATCAATTTTGGCAGGATGCGCCGATGGAAAGTGACCGAGATATCACGAAATGTTTGAGAAGGGCCCTAATGACTCCGTTGGCCGCAGTCCATTATAGGCAGAGGCGTATAAATGTACCAAGAGCACATGGAGAGCCAATTTGCTAAAGTTAAACGATCGCAGCAATCGCCCAGGGGGGGGCAAATGCTTTTTGGATTTCAGGCTCGATAGACAATGCATTCATTGGCAATCTCGACTACATTGCGGGTAATGCAATGTTTTAAGAGACAAATACTTTCCGTTGGACAACTCCGACTCGCCAAATTGTGTTGGCCTCGTAGGCGGTTGTCACTCATCCAAGTTGAGCATCAAGAGCCGTGAAACCAATCCATGTTGTAACAATCTCCAGTGAGATGGTGCCGTTTGCCAAGACTGGTGGGCTAGGGGATGTCTGTGGCGCTCTGCCGGTAGCGCTTGAGGCGAGTGGTTGTCGTTGTAGCGCGTTTCTGCCTGCGTATCGCAGTGTGCTCCGCAGCGGATTGGCCATCGAACCGACTCCACTTACCTTCACCATCTACATCGCTGGGCGGCATGTGGCTTGCCGAGTTCTGAAAGCAACCTACCCAGGAAGCAATGTCGATGTCTACCTGATCGACCAGCCCCAGTACTTTGACCGGGATGGACTCTATTCCGATCGTGCTGGGGAGTATCGGGACAACTGCGAGCGGTTTTCCTTCTATTGCCGAGCAGTGGTGGAAGCGATCGACCGCTTGGGCTTGGAAATCGACATCGCCCACTGCCATGATTGGCAAACGGGGCTGATTCCTGCGTACATCAAAGCCCGCCGCAACCAGTATGCATGGATGAACAATGTCAAATCGGTGATGACGATCCACAATCTGGCTTATCAAGGACGATTTTGGCATTTGGACATGCCCCTCACCGGCCTCGATTGGAAGTATTTCAATTGGGAGCAGATGGAGTTTCATGGCGATTTGAATTTAATGAAGACGGGTATTGTCTTCGCCGATACCGTGACCACGGTCAGTCCCACCTACGCCCGCGAGATCACCGAACCGGAACTTGGCTGTGGCCTTGATTCCATTCTCAAAGGGCGCGGGCCGGACCTCGTGGGGATTGTCAACGGTGTCGATTACACGTTGTGGGACCCCAGCACCGATTGTCATTTGCCTCAGAACTACTCTGTGGAAAATTGGCGCGATGGAAAATCGGTTTGCAAAGCGCAGCTTCAAGCAGAGCTGGGGCTGGAAGTTCGCGCTGAGGTGCCTTTGCTGGGCATCGTGAGCCGTCTCGCGGACCAGAAGGGTTGGGATCTCATTATCCCTCTCCTAAAGGATTGGGCGCGCAGCCGTGATGTGCAGTGGGCCATCCTGGGAACGGGAGATCCTCGCTATGAGCAACAGCTGCAGGCACTCGCCCAGGAACATCCGACGCGGGTGGGTGTGCGACTTGAGTTTTCGGAAGCGGTTGCACACCGTATCGAAGCGGCTTGCGACATGTTCCTAATGCCGAGTCGCTATGAGCCGTGTGGTTTGAACCAGTTGTATAGTCTAAAGTACGGCTCGGTGCCTGTGGTGACGTCGACCGGAGGTCTGGCAGATACCGTCGTTGATGCCAGTGAAGAAAACCTTGCCAAGGGGCAAGCCACTGGTTTTCGATTCGATGAGTATTCGCAGGTGGGGTTAGATAGTGCTTTGCACCGCGCTATCGATGTTTTTCGACATAATCCATCACGGTGGGGCTATATTGTAGAGGCTGGAATGCGCGACGATTGGTCGTGGGGTCAGAGTGCCAAACATTATAAGGAGGTTTATGACAGGGTGATGCACCGGGAAGTGGCGTGTTAGGCGGGATGTATTTGGTGACAAATCGCGACTCAGTGGATTCAGGTGAATTGATGTCGAGAATGCGAGAGGACGTGACGTCCAGTGAAATGCGCCACGATTGGCTAGCCGATCGGTGGGTGATTATTGCTCCGCAACGGACAGCCCGGCCCTGCGATTTCGATTTGGTATTTGACGAACCGTCGGGCGTCGGCGATTGCCCGTTTTGCTGCGGGCATGAGGCGGAGACTCCACTCGCTGTGGCTAGCTATCCGGCGATCTCTGCCAATCGTAAGAAGGAGAGCTGCGCAGAGTGGTCGGTGCGAGTGGTGCCCAATAAATTTCCGGCCGTCAATATTCCGGGCACCCGTCCACCGATGCGGTATGCAACTCACCCGGCTAGCCCCGTTCCCACCAATGGCATCAATCTGTTTAAACGCCGTGGCCTGTCTGGCGGACATGAGGTCATCGTGGAGAGCCCCGAGCATCTCTACTCCATTTCCCAGCTGGACCCCGAATCAACGCAAACCGTCTTCCGCGCCTATCGCGATCGCTTGCGTTATTGGTTGACGGAGCGCGAGATATGCTACGCGGTCGTTTTCAAAAACGTAGGGCAGGATGCAGGAGCCTCGCTGGTTCATACCCATTCGCAACTCATTGCCACCGATATTTTACCACCCGACGTGCAGCGGGCCGCCGAACGCATGCAACTGTTCTACGAACAGGAAAACGAATGTTTGATGTGCCGCATGATTTCCGATGAAGTGGAACTAGGCGTGCGAATTGTTGAGCAGACTCCTGACTTTGTTGCGTTTTGCCCGTTCGCCAGCCGCCTGCCTGCGCTGATCACCATCCTTCCCAGGCAACATCAGAGCCAGTTTGAGAAACTCAATGACCAGGAGTTGGAGCAGGTCTCTTGGTTGACTCACCGAACGATCCGTCGCCTGGAGAAACTCTACCCCGCAGTGGCCTACAACTTCGTGATTCAAACGGCCCCCAGTTGCCGCAAGGATTCCGCTTCCTTCCACTGGCGTCTGGAATTGTTCCCACGACTTACCAAGGTGGCTGGTTTTGAATGGGGCAGCGATTGTTTTATCAATCCCTTGGCACCCGAGGATGCGGCCCGCGCCCTGCGGCAGGCTGGAGTCTAAGGCCGGGTGAGTCAGAGCTGGTTTGAGGACGGTGTCCCTTCAGGTTAGTGTCCCGTCAGCCTGGGGACGCTTCGGGGAGCATTTACTGAGGTGCGCCCGCTGTCGCAGTGTCTCGGGATCGGTCACACCGTTGCTGCCGGTATGTTTTCCCATGGGGAGATCCGTCCGGTTGCAGCCTAATTGCTCACCAGTCGATTTCTGCCATCTGCTTTGGCGCGATAGAGTGCTTGATCGGCACGCAGTAACGCGGCATCGAAACTATCGCCGTCGCGGACTTGGGTTATGCCAGCACTTACGGTGACATGCAGGATCTGCTCGCGGACATGAATCGACCTGTCCTCGATGGTTTGCAGCAACTCACCGATTCGCTGTTCCGCCGCAGCTAAAGGATCTTGCAGGAGAAACACAAACTCCTCACCACCGTATCGAAATACTTGGTGCGGTGATTCGGCGGTGTTTCGCATGGACTGACTGAGCTGGCGGAGAACCTCATCGCCCGCGAGATGCCCGTATCGGTCATTGACTGCCTTGAAATGGTCGACATCCAATAGAGCTGCGGATAGAGGTACATGCGAGGAATCTTGCGTGTGCAAGTCAAGAAACGCCTTCTGTAGGTTCCGACGATTCTTCAGTCCGGTTAACGGGTCAACATCGGCCGCAGCCTCCAGACCAAGAAGCTTGGCTTGGCGTTTTTGGGCAAAGAATAGCGCTCTCGGAAGCATGCCTCCACTCAACGCATGCTTGCTAATGAAGTCCTGAGCACCTGACGCTACCGCTTCTAGAGCGATTGCATGGTCATCAACACCACTCAGCACGACGATGGGTAGTCGCGCGTCACAGGCGTGCAGTTGGCGCAACGAATCCATGCCTTGACTGTCAGGAAGCCCCAGATCTAGCAAGGCAGCATCAAAATCGCCCTGTTGGATTGTCTGAATAGCTTCCTGCAGCGAGGAAACTCGCTGTGTGGTAATCGTAACGAGGGGATAGCGATGCAACAATCGCTCGATGAGCAGGCTGTCCTCCGCATCGTCTTCGATCAATAGAACGTGAAGTGATGTAATGTTCATGCAATCCGTCGGACTGGCAAGCGTGGCTCGGTTGGGAGCGGATTGGACATGAGCCAACGCGAAAATGCCATTGTTTGAACTATGCCAGCATTAGGCGAGATGAGGTTAACCAGTCTATTAACAAGTTTAGGTAGTGTGTATACCACGCAGTAATAGGCCTGCAGGCGAGCCCCTTGGCGGAGGGCCGAAAATGTGCGTTCTCAGTCATCCAGGGATCCGGTTCTAAGTCTTGTTCCTATTGCTTTGCCAGTTTTACCTAAATTGCTATTGGGAAAACCGGACGAGGTGTGGTATTTTCTTGCGCGACCCTAGAAACCTTGCGCTTGCGACCCCAGATCTCTCGTGCCAGGATGTGACACAGAAGTTAGGCATAAGGAGGAGCCTTCATGCAATTAGTAAACATGGACGTTGAGCGTCTTGGAAACATCACGGCCGGAAATCGCGGGCAAATCGAGTCGATTCGCTGGCAATTGGGGCCATTCTCTCCCGGTTTGAATGCGATTTACGGCCCTCGTGGAGCGGGGAAGACAACCCTCCTGCATTGGCTCAGAACGGTCACTTCCGAGCAATATGGGGCAAGTTATGTGCCGCCTCAGTGGGCCATTCAACCCCAGGCATTAACCGGTATGGTGGAGATCGTAGATCGCCAACAGCACTACCGTGCCAGTAGCGATCGCAATGGTGCAGTACGCGTCGAGCTGCTCGACCCGGCGCATCGAGTGTGGCCCGCACAACCCTTTTCGCGGTTTGAGGCGAACGGATACCAACGGCAGCTCTCCCCACAACAACTAACTGCATTTTCCGCGTTGAATGGCGCTCACGGAAATTCCGACACCGAATCGAATTTGCGAGAGATCGCATCGCGTCTGGGCTTGGATGAGGCGACCGAGCGTCCCTATGCATCCGAGCGACAGCAGTTACTTGCTAGAAAATCGGAACTGCAACGCCGTGTCGAAGACCTAGCCAGCGTCCCCCAGTCCCGTGAATACTTAGCTGCAAGACGGAGCGAGTTGGAGCGAGAGCTGAGCAGTATTCGCAATGGCATTGCTCCCTACCGCAGTGATGAGGCTGCTACGGACTATCATCGCTTTGATGAGCGAATGACGGTCATCCAACGCGAGCTGCAGCAAGCACTGGACGAAGTCAATTCACTGGACTCTGAGCTCGCCAACTGCCAAGCTGAACTCAAGGCCACCCCTACAGAAGCGGCGCCAGTGAATGTGGACGAATCGTATCGTCTGCAATTGCAACAATTGGACGATCGGCTCAATCGTTGGCGACAAACCCTGCGAGATTTGAAGGCGCATCGCGAACGCATTGAGCACGATGCAACCGACGCGCAGCTCGACAAGCAAATCGGCGAACAGTTGTCGGTGACGAAGGATTCCGATCCACGAGCTGCACTTCGTTCGCTCGAAGTGCAAATTGTGAGCACTCGCAAGCAAATCGATGAGCTGATCGGACGCTACGGTGGTATGGAGTCGCTGGCCGCTCCACAAGCGTACGACGTCGTCCGAGATGCCAATGGGGAAACTCGCATCGCTTACACCGATGCACATCGACACCTTCCTGAGTCTCTCGCTTTGCCAGAAACCTTGAGAGCCATGCAGAAAGATCTGTATGAGGTCTGTCAGCAACTGGCTCGGCACGAATCTCAGTCGACTTGTGAAACCCTCAAGACGCAAGCCTTGCAACTAAAGCGGGCTGAGTCTGAGTTGCTAGAATCCGTACAAAAGCTCATCGAAGAACGAGCCGCTTTGCTACGTAGGATTGCAGCCGAATATCATCTGTCTGTCGATCAATTGACTTTAGCCTTCGGGGAATGGTGCCAGTGCCAAGACCACCCGCACCTTCAGGATTGGTTGCTCAGTGATGAGTCGGGCAAAGCAAGTGCGTGTGGCGTGGGAACGCAAACCACGCGTCACGGCATTGCGGAGCAAATCGCTTCGATCACGTCTCGCCGCAAGCAGGCTATGCTGCGCGTGGAAGACTGCCGCCGACAATTGCGTGACGCTGACATCTACCGCCAACAAGCACGCGGCGTGCAGCACGAGGTCATGGGCCGTCGCGAAGTGGATCTACTGCGAGAGCTCGATCAGCAGGCTGCCCAATTGAAAGACTGGGAAACGCGTGATCGCCTGACCGCAGAGCTCCATGAAGTCGAGCGACAACTCGATCGCACTCCCGTGGATTCACCAGCGGTCAATTCCACGAGCTTTCAAACGCGGTACAACGGCCATGTTGCCGCTTTGATGGGCCGCATCGAACGCCAGTCAGCCGATCGTAGCTATCGAACACCCGCGGCGCACCGCTTCGATTTGGTGGACGGAGTCGTCCGCGATGGGCACGCTCAGTACGAGACTTACGAGAAGGTGGTTCCCAATGCGATTGTGCGTTTGGCGCTGCGTTTAGCGATTGCTGAGTCGCTATTGCAACGCGGCGAGAGCATCTGCTTGCTGCTGGACGATGCACTGTCCGAACTTACCCGCGAGCATCAACAGCGGGCAATTGCGCACCTAGCAACCGTAGCTAGTACAGGACAACAGGTTATTCTGCTGACGAGTGATCGGGCTCTGGCCGAACTCGTCCGCGAATGCCAAGGTTGGGTTGGTAATCTGATTCCAGACCGGGCTCCAGTTCGTCAGGGGCCTGATATCAACCAACAATTGTCAGCCATCGCCAACGATCATGAGGCCGATAAGTGGTATCAGCCAGACTGGGCCAACGGCAATCATCGGGAAGTCCGCAGTGAGTACTACCTGACCGAGCATTCTCCCATCGATGATGCTCCCTCCATCGATGCGAACTCGGCCAGTCGCTGTCGTGGGCTAGGGGTCGTATGCATCGGAGATTTGCTAGACATTGAACCGAATTGGTTAGCAGAAAACCTGCGGATCGAAGGGATTCACGCCTCGACTGTCACTCGCTGGCAGGCAGAGGTGCGACTGTTGTGTTCTGTGCGAAAGCTGCGTCCCTTTGATGCCCGCGTGCTGGTCGGTGCCGGAATACGCTCGCCGCAGCAATTGGCAGAAGTCCACCCGAGTCATCTTTTGCAACGCGTTGAAAAGTTCCTAACGACCGAGCGTGGGCGCCGGATCATGAATAGCGGTAGCAGTCGTGAACTTTCGCGAATTACGACTTGGATCGCTTCGGCTAAGAGTGGTCCCACCCGTTACGAACGCACTAGCATCATCGATGACTTGCCCGATGATTACGTGGAATACGAATCCGCGGGACGCTCGGAATATGAGAGTTCCGATGAAAGTGACTACACACGGAGCGCCCGCAGTTCCAGTTCGAAATCTCGCTCGAGATCCAGCGGTCAACGCCGCTCAAGCAATGGGGCATCTGACTCCAGCGGCAATCAGCGGCGTCGAACCGAAGATTCCCGGGATGCCTCACGGTCCAGCCGCAATGGGACTCGCGCATCGCGACAGGCGTTTCCCAAACTACGGCAGCCCGAATTGAACGGTTCGGGGCGAGCTGCAGCTTCGAACGGGGCCCATCGAGAATCGACTGAGTCCTCTCATGGGCGAGCAAGCTCACGCGAGACGGTTCGCATCGTGGCTGAAACGGCGGAGCCCGAAAGCCAATTGAAATTCTACTTGGAGTTGTCGAGTCCCGTCGTCGATGCACCTTCGATCGGTCCTCGGATGGCAACCCGCTTGGAAAAGGTTGGTATCTTCACGGTCGACCAACTCCTCGCGGCCGACCCCGAGTTCTTAGCCGACAAGCTCGACAATCGACGCGTTAGCTCAGATACCGTCTTGGCTTGGCAATTGCAGGCTCAATTGGTATGTCGCATCCCCAATCTACGCGGACACGACGCTCAAATGCTGGTGGCTTGCGAGTTGACCGCCCCCGAGGAGTTGATGGATATCGATCCTCAGGACTTGCTGGACAGCGTCGTAGCGTACGCACAAAGCACCGAAGGGCAGCGTATCCTACGTGGCAGCAAGGAGCCTGATCTGGAGGAAGTCAACAACTGGATTAGCTGGGCAGCGAGTTGTCGTTCCTTGAATGCCGCTTGAAGAGATCTGGATTGATCGGGCGAGCCCTGACGCTTAAGGGTGTCATGGGCTTGCCTGTTTTTCGCACTGCTTGTCAGCTTGTCTTCGCTGTTGCTCGCCGGTTGAGAGCGAAGGCGGAGTTCTTAGAACAATGGTTCTTCGGAAGGGGGCGTCTTAGGTGTGTGCCAGCTGGCAACTCCTGAGTACCCCTGTTGATCCGGGGTCGCCCTGCTTCGCGCATGTGAAAGACGGAGGGCGGAAAGAGCGACAGCCTCGGTCAGGGCTGTTCCAAGGCAGAACCCGCGCGCGAACGGGCTGTCGAAATAGTAACCCGCCGCGCGAGCAAGGAAAGATAACCTCCGCTACAAGTCAATTAAGGTCGCAACCGCCGCGTTAAAATTCAAATTGCTATGAAATCAACAGCCCCCGAAGCAACGGGCATTCAGGCAAATCCCGCGTCGCGAATTGCCAACGCTAATCCGCTTTGCTCTTCTCGAACGCGGCAGCCAGAGAGGAATCCATTCCAACGGTCCAGTGAGCTCCATCGGTCTCAAATTCAATAAAGCCCTCTTGGACGTTGATGCTCACCACTTTGGCTTTGATGGAGCCAACTTCGATTTCTTGACCGGGGGTTAGGTCGAAGCGGTTGTTGTCCGTCCGCGAGCGAACCATCGCTTCGGGGCCATTCCGACCACTGACCAGTGCCGACACGAACGTTTGCGTGGCAACGTCAAACTTGGGTGGCTCCACTTTCTCCTCTGGCTTGGGGGGATCGACGACGACTAAGGTGAGCTTCTTTTCAACCGAGCGTCGTGGCCATCCGCCATCGCTGACCTCCACGGTAACCTCAAACTCTCCGACTTCCTCGGGCTTCCACTTCAGCCGATTGCCTTGCAGTTCAAGGCCCTTGGGGGAATCGGTGGAGACCAGTGCGAAGTCGATGGGGTGGGCTTCCGGATCCTTGGCGGCTAATTCTTCGCTCCAAGACTCGCCACGCGTCAGGGTCAATTTGCTAGCCGTGCTGAGGCTCGGCGGTTGATTCGGGGGGGAGAATGGATTGCGATTCAGGATCACCTCTTTGTATTCGTCGATCGACATGGCCAGGCGACCCGATGCCGAATCGCTAGGTTCTTGCGTTGGCGATGCACCCTTCAATGCCAGGGCGTTGGCGGCGATGGAAATGCTGAATAGATTGCCCTCTTTGCCCGCAGGAGTCAGTTTGATGCTGGCCAAGGTGTGTAGGTAGTCTTTGCTGTAAAACTTGCCCAAGAACTCGATGGCCTCATCGGTTCGGCATTCGCCAGTGAGCTTGAAATTGTAGATTTCATACGCCGAATTCGAGATGGCTAGAGCATTTGACGGCGGTATCGATTTAATGTTTTCAATGCCTGCTGCTTCGCTAATTTTGATGAGCCAGTCCCCATATTGCGCGATCGCAGCTTGGGAGTCGGTAGGGAGCGATTTGCGAGTCAGTTCGCCGATCTTTTTCGACGCGATCATCCCGTCGGTCATCGTGCGACGCAAATCATCGCTCTTGTCTTTCTCAACTTTGAGAAGATCCTGTTTGAGCTCGAGGGCCCCGCGCAGGGAACTGACACCATACTGAATGCCGAATAACCCGACGACTACGCTCACACCAATTGCCAAATATCGTTCTCGTTGAGTCATCGCCATAGTAGGTTCTGTGTGTCAAAAGGTCTGGGGGATGAGCGTAGCGCGTGGACTGCGGCCGGAGGAACGGGCCAAGCGAGCATTTTGCAAATGTGTTCGCTGCACCATCGATTCACGTTGGCGATTTAGGCCGCAGGTTTTTTAATTGGTTTCAATGCGGCTTGTTTCTGGGGATCGCTAACTGGAGCCGCAGGCGTTGGGGGGCTCGCCTTGCTTTCGCTTTCCTCGGTGGGAGAAGCTTCCTTGGCCGGAGTGGGTGTCTGCGAGTTACTGTCACCGTCCGCTCCGGCGGCTTGGCTGGCTGGTCCCGGCGGTGCAACTTCGGATTCATCGATCACTGCATCGCTGGCTTCTTCCTGCCCAGTTGCCTCTGCCGCCTCTGTGGGCGTTTCTGGCAGAGCCTCCGCTGGCGGTGTATCGTTCGCCGCCCCAAGCTCCGTCATGGCTTCATCGAGTGTCCAACCACGGTTGACCAGTGAAATCGTTTCGGTGACTTGCCAGGTATAGCCGTCGACAGGAGTGGAAATCTGCATTTTTGAAGTGCCATGGACGATATGGTCTTCATCCAACAAGGCCGCTTCCAGTTCGCTAATCGTTTCAGAGCGGTCTGCGTACACGGTGCCGATGCGGATGTGAGGAGGGCTCGAGTTGAGTTGGAGGTTTGCGATTTTTACTTTGTTGGCGGGGGGTAAGCGTTTGGCGATGTAGGTGACTTCATCGAGCCAATTGGGAGACGAAGCGAGAAAGTTTTCGATCTGCTTGAGCTCTTTGACTTTCAATTCCGCCTTGGCAACCGACTCCTTTTGTTCAGCGTTCCTAGCTCGGGTGAATTGAATTTCTTCATCGAGTGCGGCATTCGTAGAACGCCACCAGAAAACGCCACCGATCAACAGCAACGCAGCGGCGCTGGCGGCCAACACGTAGGTAACGGTCTTCTTTTCCTTGGGGGGACGCTTCTTGGGATTCTTGAAATCGAAAGTCGCTTGCTTGTCGGCCTGGGAGAATACGACCGCCCCCGCCATGGCAGAGATGCGGGGGCCGCTGAGATGTGCCAGTGCGTGCCGATTCTCTGTTTCAACGGGCAGGACACTCGCCGGATCGACCACTGCCACGGTCGCCCCCGTAGCATCCGCCACAATCTCTTCGATCGTGGCGGCCAGTTCTGGTGCGGCAATGAGAACGACTTGGGTTAGTGGTTCATTGCCCAATTGGCTTGAGGCGGCCATTAGACTTCGGCGAATCTCACCGTTAATGGCCGACGCAAATTGCTCGGACGATGCCGGGAGTTTGGTACCTCGCACCTGCACGACGCGACCGTCTCGCACAATCATGAAATCTGCGGTGGTTTCGGACACCGAAACGACCATTGCGCGTCCGCTGCTGGGCAATCCAGCTGAGGTCAAAGCGAAGCGGGCGGTTTCAATCGGCCGCAGCGCCACATTTTCCAAGCTCAGCCCCGCACTGGTACAGACGGAATCGAGTTCTGCCAAATGGGCCGGAGAGATCACTCCAGCCAGCACCGTCAACATCTCTTGCCCAGGTTCATCGGGGAGCAATATGTAGTCGAGCGCCCAGCTGTCGCCCATGTTGGACAGCTGACGTTGCGCTTGAAAGCGAATGATGTCGGGCAACTCGCTAGCCTCGACGCGCGGCACCGTGACGGTACGCAATTCTACGATTTCGCGGGAGGCGATGACAATGGCCTCACCCTTGATACCACCCAGTTCGGCGACGGCGCGATGCAATGCCATTTCGGCATTGGTGTTCTGAGGCAACTCTGATTCAGGATCCGAGTCACCCTGCTGTTCGTCGTGGTCTACGATAGGCTGGCAGTTCACCTTGTCCAACACGATTTTGCCGGAGCGCTGTGAACCGGTGGCTACGATCAAACCGTCGCGTTGCCAGTCAATGATAATTTGCTTTGACACAGTTCAAGAATCTCTCTAGCTGTTGTAGTTGCTCGTGAAGGACTACCTGGAATCCTATTGTAATTGCTGTGAGGGGAAAATGAGCTACTGCATCATGGAACCACCAGGTAAAGTTGCGTCGAGTCGCTGACCGAGGGTGGGAATGTCGAAGCCGCGTCCCAAATGGTCCATGCGACGGAAAAACAGGATTTCAGGGATGTCCCCTGCCCCGCTGACAATCGCCTCTATTCTGGAAAAACTTGCACTCCCCTCCAAATATCCCACGATCTGGGCTTTGAAGACATCTCCCCCACAGGTGATGAGTGGCAGCAAGGCACGCATTTCGTCCATAGTGATTAACCCCTCAACTACCAGCCAAGTTTCGTAGTTTCGCGTCTCACTGTCGGAACCGTCGGTGCGGGCAATCAGAATCTCGTCGACAATTTCATCGCTGAGCCCCGGTATTCCACGCAAAATTTCATGCGGGCAATTCATAATATCGATCCGACCGGGAATCGCCGTCGCATCCACGGTCGTGAGATTTTCCATCAATAGCGGAGTTGAAAAAGCTAGTTCAATTGGGCCAGATGCAAACGGGGATGTGTAGGTCACCTCATTGTTGCCCTGTGGGAGCGTGATCGTGCCATCGATGACATCCAAGACTTGGTTGAAGGTGACACTCCCGGCCTGGGTCAGATCGATGGCATCGAAGGCAGCCATCGACCAAGGCTGCGCCTGCCCTTGGTCCGCAGCGTTGAGCTGTTCACCCGCTGCTTGAAGGGATCCGAGCTGGCTGCCCAATGCTCCATCTTCGGCAGAGCTGTCGGCGGCGGCCATGCTAGCCAGTGTCACCAAAGGGCTGCTGCCATTGCCTCCCGGCTTACCACCAAAGCGATAGGCGACGATAAAACTGGCCCACTCCTCATTTCCCAGGACTTCCACCAACTCTGCGTAGAGTGTTTCGAGATCGTCACCATTGATGTTGATGCGTGGCAAACCGTACGCATCGACGTTCTTTTCCATGCTGTGCAGCGTTAGGTATTGCGCCCAGCCCAGCGGCGGTGGAGGCGTTGCATTGGGATCCATGTTCATAGTGGCGGCCTGCCCGGGCATCGCTCCGGCCATCATGCCATTGTTCATCCGCGTCGTCTCAGCCTGGTCCAAGAAGCCGTTCCGATCCGCGTCGTAGCCAAACAGCAATTCCGCAGTGACCCCACGTACCAAGAGCAATTGTTCGATGGATTCGATCGGTCCATTGGCGGGTTTGTAGGGTGTTTGAACCTGCGAGTAGTAGTCGTCGAATTCCGCACCGTAGGGGCGCGGTAGATCGTCCTCGTCGATCCAATCCAGGATGGCATCGGCAATATCTTCGGTCATACCCGGTAGAGCCAAGAGCATGTTGGTGGCGAAGCTCGATGCGGTCGTGGCGGTTGCTTCGCTGGCTAAGCCGGACAGCAGGTCTTCGGCGCCCGCTTCACTCGCCAAACCATCCAGTCCTGCGGTATCGCCCCCCGCGAGTTCGCTGGTGGCGCTGGCCGCCAAATCACCACTGGCCGCTAATGAATCCAGCTGCACAAGCGTGTTGAGGTTGAGCTTGGCCGACTCATTCTGCAGGCCGTAGCGAATTCCGGTGTAGTTGCCCATTTCGTCCAAGGCTGGCGAAATGATGGTGTAGTTGCCGCGGCGGGCGGCCGCCGTATCGGGAATGACATTGCGTGCGTAGAACAAATCGTTCTCCCAGGTCCCCCCCTGCTCAAGCCGCTCATTCTTGGTGTAGGAGAGAAATAGCCGGACGGCCTGCGCACCCGATTCGGCGCACATTCGAGCTTGCAATCGCGAACTCGACAATTGAGCCGATTCGTGCGAGTTCAGCATGGACCGAGAGAAATTCAAGGCGGCCAAGGAGGCCATTACCACGACGATGAGTACCAACAGGAGGATGAAGGCCGGTCGTCGGGGAGCGCGTCTCGGGCGCCAGCTTCGGCCTCTCAGCGGTGCGGCTCGACTGGGCTGTCGGTGTGTTCCCGATGCCGGTATCGCCCTACCAAAATCACCCGCTGGTGGCTGCCCAAGGTGAACCGTTGTTCGTTGGCTGGAGCGCGTTGTCAAAGTTGCCTTGGCATTGGTATTCATGATCATAGCCCCATCGAACTCATCCCCGAGGCCGCGTCCAGAGAGGCGGTATCGGCTGGTTTCAGTTGTGCTCCAGGAATGGCCACCACCAACTCGTAAATGTTGATTCCATAAGTCTCGCGATCAGTCTGTGTCAGCGTACTGACCGAAGTCCCAGCGGGTAGAACGGCAGTCTGACTCCCCGATTCCGATTGCATGGCTAGTGTGATTTGAATCAACCAAGGGAGCGATTGGGTGGAGGAGTCCCATTCGGTCAGCCATTGAGTGCCGTCGTAGTAGGCGAATTCAAGCATCAACACTTCAGGCGCAACGAGGTCGCCCGTGCGATACAAACTCTGGGTATCTCCCATTTCCTCGGCATAGGCGATCACTCCGCGATCGAGTTGCCGTCGGACAAGACCCGATGAAAATCCTTGGCTGAGGCTGGCGGCACTCGCGGATGTAACATCTCGGGAGAAGTTGGCCATGGCATCGTCGACACCCTGGGCTGTCGCCTCCTGGACGTAGTAGGTTACCGTCTTCATGTCTCCCGGCACGTCAGCGATAATGCTATCGGTAATCGAAGCCTGTTGGGGAGTGTATTCGTCGGGGCGCGGAATACGGCTCACATCAATCATCAATGAATATTGGTCTCCATAGATGCCTGGTGGCATGGCCGTTGAAATCGTTGCGCCGAGGGTGTCTGAGTCGCTCGTGACGCTGGTGACAGTGGTCGTGCTTGAGGAGTCGAGGCCTGCAGTACCGCTATCGAGCTCGGAAGTTTCAGCACCGGTTGTCGTGGCACTTCCGCCACCTGAGGCACCGACGAGCTGCTCCAGGACTGAGGTGTCGTACTCCTGTTCCATCACCACGCTGCGGATATCATCCGCCATCATGGTGAGGATGCTCCGCGCCAGTTGCTGGCGGCGAATATCGGCCCCGCGACTGGCGAAATTGCGAGCATACATTTGCATCAAGCTGCCAATGAGTGCCGTGGCAACGACCACTAACGAGAGGGCGAGCATCAGTTCGACCAGCGTAAAACCACCTCGTCGTATTCTGGGGGAATCGTTATTGGGCATCTTAGTTACCTCCCCGCCCACCGGCTGTGGCGGCACCAGCTGCGGAGGAAGTGCCGCTCGTCGCAGAACTGCCCGCACTGGCTGCGTTGCTCGAGCTGGCTGCACTGCTCGAGCTGCTCGAAGAAGAGCTGCTCATCTCCTCCTCGAGTTCTTCTTCGGGAGGAGTGTCGAGTCCTAGGGTGGGATCGATCATCCAGCGATTGACGGACAGGTCATAGGAGGACTCGTTAAAACCTCCGCTATTCGGATCGGCATACTGTACGGCAACTTGAATTCCCACCATTCCCGTGACTTCACTGGGAACGCTGAGGATTTGGTACATCCACCCCTGTTGCGCGGCGAGTGACATGCCGCTTGGGGAAAGGTAATCGGTCCAAGTCACTGGCTGCGCTGGAATGACGCCCGCGATCACTTGGTTCATGACACTCTCAGCGACCATTTCGGCTTGAGTGATTCTTTGTGCCTTGAGGGCGTTCTGTGTGGCGATCCGCATTCCCTGGGAAATATAGGCCGATGCAATCGCCAAGATGGTCAATGCCAGTACGACTTCCAAGAGCGACAAGCCGCTGCGTGGAGCGGTAGAATCGCTCGTAGCCGAGCGTCGCTGGAAAGAGGTTGAGACGTTGCGCATCGCGTAGGCCCGTATCGAATTTCTATGGAATCGTTGAATCTTCGGCAGGGGTCACTGCGCTTCATCTCCAGAAGCGACGTTGGAGACCTCGATGGATCGAGTGTGGCCGGTCAAACCTCGCATTTGGACCGCCTTCACATCGCCGCGACTGTTCTTGATCTGCACTTCGGCGGTGCTGGTGCTGCCATCAGCATAGAAGATTACCCTCTGTCCGATGTTGCTCGTGTTAAGGTCGTTCACGCCACTGCCGCCGGAGAGCGACTCCTGCGTTATCGAATAGGCACGCATGTCACCGACGACCAGGCATTGAACGAAGGTAATCGTTTCTTCGAGTGTTTCACCTTGGAATTCTTCCGTGTCGGCACTCGTCATAAAACCGTTGTCTTGCGTTTCGACCAATGCTCCGCCACTGAGTAGCGTAGCGCCCGTACCCGCGGTGGTCGTGTCGGCTTGGAGAACAAGTGGTTTGACACTGAAGTTCCCAGTTCCCGGCTCGCACTCGAAGACTTGGTTTTGGCCGGTCCGCATGGCTTCCAAGCGAGCTTGGTCCCACCGCAAGCGGAGTGCATCGGTGGCACCCCGCAGTTTGCTGCGTTCCCACATGGCTCCCAGGGAGGGAGTCACTATGGCCCCGATCGCGGCGATAATCGCTAGCACAAGCATCAACTCAAGCAGCGTGAACCCTGAACGTTGGGTACGCTGCGAAGCACGGGTTGGAGTCGATGCGATCATGGTCCTGGAGGCCTAACTTTCGATGTCATCTTCGGTACCGCTTTGTCCGTCGGGGCCCATTGATTTCAACTCATAGGTGGCACCGTCGGAGGTGTATTCGTACTCATGACCCCAAGGATCTGGTTTGATCGGTTCCTTGGATTGTTGGAACCACTTGCTCTCATCTGCCAAGTCGGATGGTTTTTCATACAGGGCATCGAGACTCTGTGGGTACGAGAAGGCTTCCAGTTTGTAGGAATCGAGCAGGACTTCGTAATTGTCCATCTGCGCCTTGGCCGCCTTGGTTAACGCTCGAGTTTGAAAACCACCGATATTGACCACTGCAATGCCTGCGATGGCAGCGATGATCACCAACACCAGCATGACTTCGAGCAACGTAAAGGCACTGCGACGGCCAGAGCGTCGAGCTGACGAGTGACTTAGTTTGCGTGGCATGATTCTCTCCATAACAAAATTCAATCTTTCAGTGCCCAAGCGGGGTTGCGATTGCGATGAACTCTTCGCAGGCAACTCTTTAAACCGCGCCGGAGCTGTTAAGTAGCGGCACCATGAGTGCCAAAACAATAAAAAACACGACGCCAGCCATGAGGAGCAACATCATCGGCTCCAACAAGCGGACGAGCATGTCCATCCTGCGGAAGGTTGTTCGTTCCAGGCTGTCGGATATTTGTATCATAACTCGATCGAGCGAATTGGATTCCTCCGCCACCGAGATCATTTCCACCACTTGATTGGGAAAATGCCCTGAGGCAGCTAGGGGAGTCGCTAGTTTTTCTCCTGCGGTGATATTCTCGCTGGCCTTTTTAATCGAGGCTGACAGGATGCGATTTCCGGCTGCGGCCCGACTAATTTCCAACGAACGCAAGATGGGGACACCGTTGTTCAACAAGGTGCCCAGGACGCGGCAAAAGCGGGCGACAGCCAAGCTCAGGAAGATCGAGCCAAACAGCGGAAACTTGATCTTCGCCCAATCCAACCAATACTTTCCCTTGTCCGTCCGCAAAAAGCTAACGGCGCTAAACAAGCCGATGCAGATGGTGGCAATCAGCAACCACCAATAGTTTTGCAGGAACGCACTAAAGGCCAGGAGCATGTCGGTTGCGGCGGGGAGTTGTCCCTTCTCGCGCAAGGTTGCGAAAAGGGGCTCAAACTTGGGGACGAAAAAGATAATCAAGACCGTGACCACCGCCGTTCCCACGCATCCCAAAAAGACGGGATAGGCCAAGGCGCCTGCGGCCCGCCCCTTCATGTCTTCCTGTTGTTCGGTAAAGGCGGCGACTCGTTCCAAGGCATCTTCGAGGAAGCCGCCTTCAGTGCCAGCCCGCACCATGTTGACTGCCATGTCATTGAACACGCGAGGAAAACGCGCCATGGCGACTGGGAGCGGTTCTCCCTCCTCGACCTTGGACTTGATTTCCACCAAGACCGCTTTGAGAGCCGGCTTACTCGCCTGACTGCTCATGACCGTGAGGGCCCGCATCAACGGAACACCGCTGCGGAGCAGGGAGGCAAGCTGATTGTACGCATTGGCCATCACTTGCCCGCTCACCCGCTTGGAACGCGCGTCACCGGATCCCTTGGCTGGCGTGATCTCGACCGGCATTAACGACATGCCATCCAACATGCTCAACACATCGCGTTGGCTGTTGGCGGTGAGGACTCCTGTTTTGCGCTGCCCGCGCATGTCGCGAGCCACGTAGGCATAGTCAGGCATGGAGCGTAGTCGGGTGAAAGGATTTCAGTAGGGTAATGGATGGTGTTATCGGGACTCCAGGCTCTGCCTGGGTAGCCGCCGTGTTGCGGGCCGTGTCTGTTGGGCTTGGGAGGGCTTGCTGGCCGAGCCTCCCGCGCAAAGCCTCGCTAGGCGGGCTCTGGCAGCGCGGTGCATTCTAGGGGCTGTGCCTCGAGGCGTTAGCTCAATCGGTCTCCCTTGGTGACTCGCAAGACCTCTTCAACGCTGGTGCGACCCTCGATGGCTTTGTCCCAGGCATCCATTCGCAAGGTTCTCATGCCAGCCTTCAAAGCGGCTTGCTTGATGTCCCAAGTGCTCACTCGCTCGTGCGCTAATGCTTTGATATCTTCGTTGGTGACCAGCAATTCATAAATCCCCATTCGGCCGGTATAGCCGACATTGCGGCAGGTTCGACAACCGGCATGGTGGTACATCGGCTGACCAGCCAGTTTGTCCCAGGGGAAGTCATCGGGGAGGTCTTCTTGGGAAGGGGTATACGCTACTTTGCAGGCAGGGCATAGGCGTCGTAAAAGTCGCTGTGCCATGATGCCTTCCACGGTACTCGAAACCAAAAATGGCTCAATCCCCATATCGACAATCCGAGTGAAGGCACCCGCCGCATCGTTGGTGTGAAGGGTACTGAAAACCAAGTGACCGGTCAGCGAAGCTTGAATGGCGTTCTCCGCAGTTTCTTGATCTCGAATTTCTCCCACCAGCACCACATCGGGGTCATGCCGCAAGATGCTCCGCAGCGATGCCGCAAACGTGAGGCCAATCTTGCTGTGCACCTGAATCTGATTGATCCCATCCAGCTGATATTCGACAGGATCCTCGGTTGTAATAATCTTATTCTCAGGGCTGCGGATTTCCAGCAGTGAGCTGTACAGCGTGGTGGTTTTTCCAGACCCGGTCGGACCGGTTACCAGCACGATTCCGTGCGGCAAGCGAATTAGCTGGCTGAATAATCGGTGGGTGTAGGGGTCCATTCCCAAGCCCTGCAAGTCAAACTTCATGGCCCCCTTGTCGAGAATACGCATGACCAAGCTTTCGCCGTGAATCATGGGAATGACGGACAAGCGAATGTCGATCTCGCGGCCGTGGACTTTGAGCTTAATACGCCCGTCCTGAGGAAGGCGTTTCTCCGCGATATTCAATTTGGCCATGATCTTCAAACGGCTGATAATTGCCGCTTGAAAGCGATTGATCTCGGGCGGAACGGGTTGGTCTCCTAGGATGCCGTCAATCCGGTAGCGAACCTTGATCCCCGAAGCTTGCGATTCAATGTGCACGTCACTAGAACGCGAATCGACCGCTTCAACCAGGATTTCGTTCACCAGTCGGACCACCGAGGCTTCCTGAGCCATTTCGCTCAGTTCGCTGCCGTCGGTTTCGAGATCTTCCAACAACTGGATCTCGCCATCCTCTTCGCGAGCTGCCATTAGCCCTTCGACCGTCTCCGAACCGACCCCCAAGTGCTTCTTCATCAGTCGCGCGATTTCCGCCCGCTCGGCGACGACTGGCACGATGGTCAGGCCGGTTGCAGCGCTGGCTTCGTCAATTGCATAGACGTCAAGCGGATCAGCGGTAGCCAGCGTGAGTGAGTCGTCGTTGCGGCTCAGGGGGAATAACGCGTGTCGGTAGATCAGCTTCTGAGGGAAGGTTTTGAGCAGTTCCAGGTCGACTTCGGCGTTGCGAAGGTCGACGAAATCCATTCCCAACTCTTCACCCAAGGCGCGCAGGGCTGGCTCTTCCTCGCACATGCCTTGCGTAATTGCCGAATTGATCAATTCCCCAGCTCCGACCGCTTGTGCACGCAACTGCCCGAGTTGCTCGCTGTCCAGCAGGCCGCGTTTAAAGAGGATTTCACCAGCTTCGAGCATTACCATTGCACAAGAACCTTTTCGAGACTGTTTCTGAGTAGGCGGAGGGAGGGGGAAAGTAACTCGTGGCGATCCCCGTTTTGCCCATTGCTTCTAGGTTGCCTAATTGAATGCAGATTCATCAGGCCCAAGGAAAGGGGGGGCGTTACCGTTGGTGGGCTAGGCGGGCCCTACATTATGACACAACTACCTTGAAAATGCGCCTAAAACTTATTTCGGTGCTTTGGGCTGGTCCTCAAACAATGCCTGGGGACCGGTCGTCCGGCAGGTTGCCGGACCCTAGGTCGAGCCCCCTCGTCGGGTTGCCGCCTGCAGCCAGCTGTCGATTTCAACGCGTTCTTCGCCAGGAAGTCGGAAGCCGTGCTCCTAATCGCCTCGTAGCGTCAGCCATGCAGGGTCGCCCAGGCGGTGGGTCGCTATTTCAGCGGGCCTGTTAGCGCCAGGGCGCTCGCGACATAGCCAGCGTCCATGTGTCCACCGCTCGGTAGCGTCGTGGGGTTAGCGGCCTCCACCGCCTCCACCGCCCCGTCCGCCGCGGTCTCCACCGCCACCACCGCCGCCGCCGCGTCCGCCGCGGTCGCCGCCACCGCCGCCGCCGCCGCCAAATCCACCGCGTGAACGCATGGCTTCAAAGAAAGCGGCTCTGCGCGCTTGCGTGGCGGCATCATCGCTCGATCCGCCCCCCCCGGAGGTCGCCTCTGGAGTGGAGGCGGTAGTCGTACTGCCAGCAGCGGTTACGTTTGCTTGAACGCTTGGTCCCATGATGCGTGCGATACTGGATTGGAACACGGTTCCGCTGATCACGCCATCGAGTGTGGCGTACCCCAGCCCTTCCTCTTCAGCGGCACCCGCCTCATCGAGCAACGCGACCAAATTCCTCAGCTCTTGGATTTGGGCCGGTTGGGCGATGACCAGTAGCATATTGGTCTTCGTATCGGCGCTCAAGGAGATTTTGGCTTCGGCCAGCGAAGAGGAGCTTCCTCCGCCTCCTCCGCCTCCACCGCCGCGACCGCCTCGACCACCACCCCGCAGGGCCTCAATGATGGCCGCCGGATCGGGTTGTCCACCGCCACCTCCGCCACGCGAACTGCCACCTCCGACACCCTCGATGCGGTCACCGTACAATCCCTTGATCATGTTCAATACTTGGGTGACATCCTGGGTGACGACCGGAATCATGGCAACTTGGCCCCGCGTTTCGATCGAAAAGGGGCTCTCCACTTGATCGATCACTGTCAGCAATTGTTCGATCATCATCATGTCCCCGGGACTTGCTTTGACGATCAGGCAGTTGAGTCTTGGATCGGCGGTAATGGAATAGTCTCCACTGGCAATCCCACTCGAGCTGGAACCGAGCAAGTCGTCGCCCCCGCCTCCCAGCAGGGCACCGAACATGCCGCCGCCCATCATTGCCCCGGCCATATCGCCGAGCAGTCCGCCGCCTCCACCGGAGGTTGACGCGGTTCCACTCAAGATTGTTTCTAGTAGCTCTTTGGCGGAAGCGGCTTTGATGTTGGAAAGGTAGATGACCGTTGGCTCTCCAGTGCTCATCGCAGCTTGATCTGCCAGTAATTGCAGTAGCTTGTCGAACTCCGCCAATGCCTCTTTGTCTTCTGAGGCCACGATTAAACCGCCGGGCCCTTCCATGATCGTAATGGGGCTTCCCTTGCCAGGCCGAGCTGGCTTGGCGGTAGCGGCGGTAGCGGCGGTAGCATCTGCCACGGCGTCATCGGAAGCTGTTGCTTCGGCAGTCGCCTCTGCCGTTTGCTGAACGAAGGTGAGTCGTCCGGCAGGGATGGATTGCGAATTATGAGCGGAAGCCGAGCTAGCGGACGCCGCGGACTGCGAATCTGGCGCGGAATCCTCATCTCGCTCCGTAGCGCGGCGCGCTTGCGGAGTGGTGGCTCCTGGAGTTGACGTCGGAGCAAAGGAACGCTGCGGTAGCAGTGGGCCACGGCCGTCGGCTGCTGGAGGAGCAACGACACGTATGGGATTCACGTCTCCCTTGCGAGTCTTCCAAAGCAATTCCAGTTGTTCGAGGGTTTGCTGTGCGTTGCGACCGCTCAAGCCTGGGTAGGTCTTGATGGTGTCACCAAACAAATCGCTCGTGGCGGCATTCGACTCAAGCGTCTTCAGGAGTTCCTTGATCTGTGCAACCTGGGTGGATGAGCCCTTGACCCAAACTTGGCGTTGCAGCAGGTCGCCGTCAATCACCGGTGCGCCGCTGGCAGCATCGGCGGTGTCGGTCAACCCAAAGAACTTCTTAATAGCGGCAATTGCCATTTGAGTGTCGAGTCGGTCCAATTGAATCACTTGGAAGTCTGAGCTCTCGCCCGCTAGTTCCTGCAGGGTTTTGCCCACCAAATCATGTTCGGAAGGACGGGCTTGCAGGATTAGCTGATTGGACACCGCGTTCTGTGCGAGTCGCACGTCGGGGGAGCCTGCCAGCATTTGCGATACAATTTCGTAAGCGGTCTGCAATTCGATTCCGACCACTTGATGCCGCTGCAGCACGGGGACTTCGGTGGTACCACTAATCGACTCGTCGGCGTCGGGCATCAGGTCCATCCGCGTTACCAAATCCTTCAGGATCTGAATCTTCGCCGGTTCGCCCTTGGAGTAAATCGTTGTGCCGAAGGTGTTGATCGAGATGCTGATTTCGTCACTAACGTTAATGCCTTCTTCGAGCCCCAGCAGTGGTCGAGCTACCGATAGGATTTCTTCGGCATTGATGTGTTTCAAGTCCCAACTCTGAACCGCTGAGCCGCGCGAGGAAGTGGGATCCTCGGCACGTTCAATCAACGCGGCGATGGCGCGAACGTTGCCTGCCATGTCGGTTACGATCAATTGCCCTGAGGTTGGTAGGCTGACCACTTTGCCTTGCAAACTGATCAATTGTTCAACATCCGCTTTGACATCTTCCGGATTGAGTCGCTCCAGGGTGAACATGAACTTGACTGGTTCGAAATGCCCGCGTCGTTGCAGTTCATCACGGTCGACATAGTCGGCGATTTCCGAGATGAACTCGCCGGCCTTGTCTTGATCCTGCTCGAAATCAACGCATCGCAGCATTCTACCTTGACGCATTAGAGTGTGTCCGGTGTTCAGCAGAGCCGCATTCATGATGTCCATTGCTTCGGTCACACTATAGTCTCGCGAGCGATCCCGGAAGCTGAAGGAACCAGGCGGGATCGTGTCGTTCTGTACGGAGAAGTCCCCCTGTTCAGCGAGCCATGCGATAACGTCGCTCCAAGGGACACCGCGGAAATTCATCTGCAAACGGATTTCGTCGACGGGCAATTCGGAATTGTCCAGTACTCGCGTCTCTCCCATCGCATCGCTAGGAGAGTTGGCAGCGACAGCGGAAGCTTGAACCTCAGCGGCCCGCTCGGGCGGCGTGGGCTCTCCGACTTCATTGCGAGCCACTTGCCCAGCCATGACCTGCCATTCGGCCCACTGAGAATCGGACAGTTCTTGACGAATGGCACGCTGCGCCTCATCGCGCACACGATCGGCCGCCGGGGTGCGCCGCGCCGCCTTAACCCTTTCCGTCCAGTCACCGATAACCTCCTTTTGGAGCTCGTCTAAATTGAGTGCCTGTGCCACCTCGGGAGCATCGAGCGACAGCATGCCCCGCCATTCGATGCGATACTTTGCTAGCTTGGCTTGCTGCTCTGGATTGAGCAGCTCAAAGGCTAGCTTCTCCGATTCGGCACCAAAATCAGCACGCAGCGTATCCTGCTGAGCTAGTGGAGCCTCTCTCAAAGCTTGCCCCAACCCAATCGCAGCGCTCATGCGACTCCGTCGCAATTGCTGCAGTTGCTCTTGCTGTGCTTCTGTCAGCTCAAGCTTCTCAGCCGATTCGGGTTTGAGCATTTCGCCCAAGACGCCAAGGTAGTCCTGAGCCTCCACCAGAGTGTCGCCTGAGAAGGTCAGTACAAGCAGCAGAAGTAGAAAAGTTCGAATACGGAGTAGCATGTTCAATCTCGTACAGAGAGTCTGTTAATGGCGGGGAATCCCACCTAAGCTGCGTGCGGCGCTGAGTAAACCGTAGTTGGTGCGCCCGGATCGGCTGTTCCAATCTAATTGGCGTGCAAGAATATGCAGCCAAGAAGTTTAGCAAAGTATCGATTTAGGTCGTGCGGAACTACCGAGTTTACCAATTAACTACCCAATCCAACCCAATAGTTTCTGCAAAGTTTCGTCGTTGTATTGTGACAATTTGCACGTCCGGCAGTCATCGGACAACTCCCGCACCGTTCTACCCGTTGCCATTGGCTACTCGGCCCGAGCTCTGGCTGAAGCGATCTGCAGTGCTGGCGGTTCTCCAATCGTGTTGGATCACTTTGGCGATTGCGATACGTTAGCTGCTGCTGCTCAATTTCAGGCTGTGCCTCATTGGGGGCACAACCCACCTAGCGTGCAATATGACCGCCTGCTGGAGCAGCTCCAACAATGCGTCCAGAGCGTATCGCCTGTTCACCGTAAAGGTGCGTATCCTTGGTGTGGAGGTGTTTTTCTGGGCGGTGGCATGGAGAATTGGCCAGAGTTGTTGGAAGCGATTGCCACTCACTTCCTGATCCTCGGCCCCAGCGCGGCGCAGATAACGCAACTTCGCAGTCTCGAATTTCTACTTCGTTCCGCCGCTGCCGCCGGTGTGCGCGTTCCGCCAACACTCGCCCAAAATACTCCTGCTGCATCTTCCATGAACTCAAATTCCCAATGGATTTGGAAGCCTTTCCAGGGTGCTGGTGGTCTCAAAATTAATCGTCTCAGTACCGATTTGTTACAAAGCGTTACAAGCAGCCCTCTGACGGCCGACCGCGCATCGCCGGGGTATTGGCAGCAATTCCAAAGGGGACGCGTTGTCGGCGCCACCTGCATCCTCGATGACGATTCCGTCGAATTCGTGGGAGCAACCGAAAGCTACCTGAAAGAGGATTGGGCAGGCCCGAGCGAGTTCATTTATCGCGGTAGTTGGGGCCCACTCCCGCTGTCTCCTCAGTTGCGTGGGCGGATCGTGGCGTTGGCCGAGTACGCGCGGCAGGAAATCGGCTTGCGCGGCTGGTTGCAAATGGACCTTGTCGTGGATGATGCTCAGCGCCCTTGGCTATTGGAATACAACCCTCGTTGGACCGCCGGCATGGAGGTTCTGGTCGCCACCGGACGCAACCCTGTTGCGGCACACTGTCGCGCTTATCGCGTGCACTTGGCCCCCTCGTGTAAACGCACCAAGAGCAAGCCGAGCGATGGCGTCTTGCCGGTTGAACACCGCTTTGCCAAAGCCGTCTACTATGCAGAGCAAGATATCGAGCTAACGCCCCGTGGGCTCGACGCATTGCATCGACTGGGGTGGCATCAAATTGGCGATTTGCCTTCACGAGATTCGCTGGCGACGGTTATTCCCCAAGGACATCCCCTGCTCACTCTCAAGGCCTCCTGCAGTCATTCAGCGAGTCCCGCATCTTTGAGCTCGGACGCCGAATTCAGCCAGTCCGTTGTGCGGCGCTTGTTGCTGGATCGCCTGGATGGGGTGCGCACGCGAGTCGAGCAGGCCATCGACTAGCGGGATTGCTTGCGCGGGTAGGCTACGGCAGCTCTGTGCCGCATGGCATGGTCTCGGCCAGGGTGTGGCAATTCTGTTGGCAGCTTGCTGCTCCCTCCCCAGCTCGCCCGGCTATCGGAGCCCTGTCTCTAGTGCGCTAGGCCTCTCGTGTGCTACGACCAGGGGAGGCTGCGGCAGCACAGGTTGATTTTTCAACCTGCTAAATACACACGGGGAACTCCCCTAATCCACGGGTACGTGAGCGCGCCCCACAATCGCAGTTTCCAATTGAGCAGGTTGAGGTGTGGTACAATTGAGAGTTTGCCTTGCTGCCGGCGCGGTCGAGTGCGCGAACGTTGGTTCCACGAGCAATTATTATCACGATGCAGGCGAAGAGTTGGCGAAGGAGGAATTGGTGTGAGCACGAGTGCCTATACAACCTTTTTATCAGTGGCGTTGTGTTTCCTCACGATCTCTTGCGCCTGTTCATCGGAGGGAACAACGTCGAAAGTTTCCCAGGAGGAATTCTTTCGCGAGCGGGTGGCACCAATCCTTCAGCGGCGCTGTTTGAGCTGCCACAACCATGCTGAGCGCAAGGGCGATTTTTCTCTACAGTCGTTCGCCACGTTGCTTGAGAGCTCGTTTTTAGAGCCTGGTGACGCCGCAGCCAGCCACTTGATGGAGGTTATCGCTCCGTCGGCCGGGGCGCCTGAGATGCCCAAGGACTCCGATCCACTGACCGAGCAGCAAATCACAGACATTCGGACATGGATTGACGCTGGAGCTGTATGGCCTAGCGAGTTTGAATTGGAGCCCCTAACCATCGAGGATTACGATTGGTGGTCCTACCAACCGGTCGTCGCCCCAGCCGTACCTCGCACGTCGGCCCCCTGGGGACGTACGGTAGTGGATCAATTCATCCTCAAATCGCTCAAGCAACAGGGACTAGCACCGAGCCCTGAAGCGGATCGGCGGACTCTGATCCGACGGCTCACATTTGATTTGGTGGGGTTGCCTCCTTCACCCGCGGAGGTGGAGGAATTCGTTAACGATCCCGATCCGCTGGCCTACGAGGCCCTCGTTGACCGTTTGTTGGAATCGGAGCGTTACGGTGAGCGCTGGGCACGACATTGGTTGGACGTTGTCAAATACGCCGATACTTGTGGGTACGATAAAGACAAGCTGCGACCCAATGCTTGGCCCTACCGAGATTACGTCATTCGCTCTTTCAATGAAGATAAGCCGTATGGGCGGTTCGTGCAGGAGCAAATTGCCGGCGATGCGCTTTTCCCGGGCACCGCCGATGGAATTTTAGGGTTGGGATTCATTGCTGCAGGACCTTGGGACTTTATCGGCCATGTGGAAGTTCCCGAGTCTAAAATTGACGGGCAAGTAGCGCGAAATCTCGATCGCGATGACATGGTATCGAACGTCTTCAACACCTTCTGCAGTGTCACCATTCAATGTGCGCGATGCCACAACCATAAATTCGATCCCATTACTCAAGAAGATTACTACGGCCTGCAAGCGATGTTTGCGGCGGTCGACCGAGCCGATCGTCCCTACGATCTTGACCCCAGTGTTGAACGGCAGCGGCAGGAATTGGTCGCTCAGCAGCGGCAACTCAAGCAGAGTTTGCAGCAGCTCGAACAGGAGATGGCCAGCGCAGGGGGGCAACCGCTGCTTGATCTCAAGCACGAGATCGAACAATCGCACAAGAGCTTGAATCTCGAAAAGCAGCCCGCGTTCGGGTACCACAGCCAACTGGTTCAACAACCTTCCACGGAGAAGTGGATCGAGTTGCAATGCGAAACCGTCCAAGAGATTGGCACCGTAGTGCTGCATCCCTGCCACGACGACTATGCCTCCATCGGTGCGGGGTTTGGCTTTCCCATCCGTTTCAAGTTGGAAGCGGCGCGGGAGGACGGGGAGTGGCAACTACTGTTTGATCACACACAAGAGGATTTTTCGAATCCTGGACTCACGGAATTGAAGGTCGCTGTGGGGCATTGCCAAACCGATCGAATCCGTCTGACGGCAACGAAGCTGGCCGAACGCAAAGGCGATTTCTTTTTAGCGATGGCAGAGATCGAATTGTTGAACTCTAGCGGTCGATCGGTGTCGGTTGGAGCGGTGCAAGCGCTGGATTCGATTGAAGCGGCTCCCCGCTGGGCAGCTGACAATGTCCTGGATGGCGTTTGGCCAATGTATAGCGATCCCCGCGGGGCTCAGCGACTGTCGCAGGCGATGCAGGAGCGAGATGCGTTGTTGCGTGCGATAGAAACACCGGAACGCATCGCTCAGCGAACTGCTTGGCTAGCCGATCTGCAGCGCGTCGATCGCAAGTTGTCAGCCTTGCCTGCCGGTAAAATGGTATATGCGGCAGCGACGCATTTCTCGCCCCAAGGCAATTTCAAACCGACCAATGGCAAGCCAAGGCAAGTCCATGTGCTGCATCGCGGAAACGTGCAGCAACCACTGCAGGTTGCCACCCCTCGCGTCCTGAAGCTGAATTCGGGTGAGGACACGCCGTCGAACTTGGAATTGGATTCCGTGGAGGAGGAGGCGCAGCGTCGCGTTGCACTCGCCCAATGGTTGACGCGCCCCGATCATCCGCTGGTGTGGCGCTCGATCGTGAATCGCGTTTGGCAATATCATTTTGGTGAAGGCCTGGTTGCAACGCCGAACGATTTTGGCCGCATGGGGGCCCGGCCCACCCATCCCAAACTTCTCGACTGGCTCGCAGCCGACTTTCGCGACCATGGACAATCATTCAAACGCCTGCACCGGTTGCTCGTCACCAGCAGTGTGTATCGCCAGTCCTCTCAAGGGGACGTAACGCAGGAAGCCATCGATGGAGGGAATCAGTACTGGTGGCGAATGAATCGCCGGAGATTGGCAGCGGAGGAGGTTCGCGATTCGATTCTATCGGTTAGCGGAGCTTTGAATCTCGAGATGGGAGGTCCTGGATTTTACCTGTTTGAATTGGAAAAGCCGGAGCACTCACCCCACTTCGAGTACCACAAATTTGATCCGGCCACGTCGGCTAGCCATCGCCGCAGCATCTACCGATTCGTCGTGCGTTCGCAGCCCGATCCCTGGATGACTACCCTGGACTGTGCCGATTCGTCGCAAAGCACTCCACGTCGCACGGAAACCCTCACGTCGCTGCAAGCCCTCTCGCTGCTAAACAATCCCTTCAATCTGCACATGGCAGAGCAGTTTGCGGAGCGTGTGGGAGGCCGTACCGCTGGCGATTCGTCTGCGTCCACTCAGCCGAGCGATTCGCAGTTTGCGGAGCCCGCCGAACAATTGCAGGGGCAGGTCGAGCAGGCGTTTCGCTTAGTGACCCAACGACAGCCAAGTGAATCAGAGTTGTCGGAGATGACGCACTACGCGGCCGAGCACGGTTTAGCGAATCTGTGCCGTATGTTGTTCAACTTGCATGAGTTCGTTTTCTTAGATTGAGTTTCGTAAGCATGTTTGACCGCCGACAATTTCTTTCCGATTGCGGTGCCGGCTTGGGTGGCCTGGCGCTGTCGACGATGTTGCATCAAGCCGCTGAGGGGGCAGGTGCAGTCAAAGTACTTCATCACCCCCCTAAAGCTCGGCGAGTCGTGCAGCTGTTTATGGCGGGTGGCGCAAGTCACATGGACTTGTGGGATCACAAGCCGATGCTCGAGAAACACCATGGCGAAGAAGCCGATTTTGGTGAGCCGGTGGAAGCCTTCCAAGACGGCTTAGGACCTTGGATGAAGTCCCCGTTTGCCTTCGCCCCCTATGGGCAAGCGGGGAAGATGCTGAGCGAAGTCGTGCAACCGCTGGGAGCTTGCGTAGACGACATCGCCTTCATTCACAATATGGTCAGTACGACTGGGGTCCATTCCCAGGCAACGTACTTGCAGGCCACCGGATTTCAGTTGCCGGGGTTCCCCGGTATGGGCTCCTGGGTAAGTTACGGGCTTGGAGCGATTACCGACAACTTGCCGACGTTCGTCGTCTTGCCTGATCATCGTGGGTTTGCC
Source organism: Aureliella helgolandensis (assembly GCF_007752135.1). Lineage (GTDB taxonomy): Bacteria > Planctomycetota > Planctomycetia > Pirellulales > Pirellulaceae > Aureliella > Aureliella helgolandensis. The sequence continues at coordinate 1,658,058 of NZ_CP036298.1, forward strand.
AGCAATGGTCCGAAGAACTGGGCGTCGGCGTTCCTGCCTGCCAGCGCGCAGGGGACAGCTATTTTTCCGCAGCGTGAAAACGCCATCGAAGATCTGCAGGCGCGGGCCGATTTCGTGACCGAACAAGGCGACCGGGCTGGCTTGTCCTTGCTCAAACGCCTTAACTCGCAATATTCGGCTCAACGCGCCGAGGATTCACGACTGGACGCACGCATCCGCTCCTACGAACTGGCGGCCCGGCTGCAATTGAGTGCTCCCGAGGCGCTCGACCTCTCCCAGGAACCGGCGCATGTCATGAAAATGTACGGACTCGACCGCCTGGGTGCCACTTACCCCTCCGAGATCAATCCAGCCGAAGAGGCCGAGTACTTTGGACGCAAGTGTTTGATCGCGCGGCGTCTGCTGGAACGTGGCGTGCGGTTTGTACAGGTCTGGTCGGGGAACGACAATAGCTTCCCCCGCCGCAATTGGGATAGCCATGAAGACATCGCTCGCGATCACGGGCCGCTAGCGCGGGGTATGGCTGTGGGGGCAGCAGCCTTATTGAAAGACCTCAAGCAATCGGGAATGTTGGACGACACGATCGTGCTGTGGACCACCGAGTTCGGACGGATGCCCAGTACTCAAGGATCCACGGGGCGTGACCACAATCCATTCGTGTTTACCAATTGGCTAAGTGGTGGTGGGATCCAGGGAGGTATCAGCCATGGAGCCTCTGATGTCTGGGGATACAAGCCCCTTGATCGAGATAATCCGACGCAAGTGTACGATATTCATGCAACGATTCTGCACTTGCTGGGAATTGACCACCGTCGATTGACCGTGCGAAACAATGGCATCGACCGCCGCCTGACCGACGTTCATGGGCATGTGATCCATCAAATCCTGGCTTAACTGGACAGGGACGCGTCGCTTCGCGACTCACGCGATGCAGCCCGGGCCTGGCCGGCCGTACAAGGCTCCGCCTAGTGCATTGTCAACACTAAAAATTAGGGTTTAGCGAGCGTTCGGAAAAAGGTGTCCGACACGAATGGCACTTAATCGGCGTAAGTCCTATGCCTCCCCGGGTTTGTATTCGCTTCTTGGCTTTTGCATCAGCTTGTATTTCTTCGGTCTTCGCTTGAGCACCCTGGGCTCGTAGCGGTCCGGTCGATTGCCAACTGCGTGTTGCAAGCAGCAGCGGTACAACACAGTGCATAATTCATCGGCGTTGCTGATTAGGCCTAGAACCGGAAGCATATCCGTCACCGTTGTCAGTGTTGACTTGAAACTGATATGCCAAGGTTGAACGTCGCCTTCGACGGCCGCTTCAGACATCACCCCGCGAATCAAATTGTAAGCCAACATGTGCGTCCGAATTTCGTTCCGCACTCGATGCGGCTTTTTACAGCGCAAGTGTTCCATCTGCATGACCGTTTTCAAGCTCCGTAAATGAAGTTCTGCTTGCCACCTTCTACGGAACAGGGCCGCGATGTCCTCCCTCGTGTACTCCGTATCGTCCGACAGCGATGTGTGAACGATAATCTCGCGAGTGCGAAATCCGTTGTTCTCAACTCGGATACGGATCTCGCGAATGGTGATGAAGTCCGGGTACGTCTCGTACTCTTCAATGCTCATCCAGTCGGGACGAGCTGGCTTGTCGATTTGGATGGAGTGATCGTCTTTGCCGTAACGAATTCCAGTCCGAAAATCTGACTTGCGCAACTGGTGTTTGCGAACAACGACGTGTGCACCACGTTGAATCATCCTCGCCATCTCGAACCAACCCGCATAGGCGCGATCAGCTAGGAAAACATCGGTTTCTTCGATGATTGCGTCGATCTGACGAAACAAACTTACTTCGTGAGTGAACTTACCTTTGTATCGGCCCATCGCCATGTCGAGCACAACGCCAGTCGACAACGCGAACAGTACAACGACTCGCAAGATCGGAAATCCACAACCGGGTGCTTGACTACTAAGTTGCGGGTAGGCGGCTTGATTCTCCGACGTGTCTGCCATCGTGACGGTGGCACCATCGGCGGTGATCACGCGGTGCCCCAGCCATCGCCAATGGTCGGGACTGCTGTCTTCAATCGCAAGTCCGCTGGCCGTCACAAGACGTTGCATGGATTGCTCGTCGATTTTGTCTCGAGCAATGCAGTAAGCACCGGTTTCGGCAGAGCAAGCAGTTTGGTTGTTGGCGACTCGATGGGTGATCAGCTTGGCGACCGCAGAGACGCAGCCGTGGTGGATGCTCATGACTTGCGAGAGGAAGACCCACAGCGTGACCGATGTGTTGTAAACTCTGGCCGAATCGAGAATGGCACTTGCATTGCCAAAGACTGACGCGATAGTCTCTTTGGAGATCAAGGCGGCGAAGTAAAGATCGCCGTGTTGGCGCGCATGTTGGACTCGACAGCGGAACGAATCAAACGGATGATGGCACACGGGGGCTTCCTTGCTTGGTGTGTTCGGGAGGTAAGATTACCCAAACTCATCGCAAGTGAAGCCCCCTGCTGTCAATCGAACTTAACTCTAGAAGCACCAGTACCTTAGGCCGATTAAGTGCCATTCGTGTCCGACACCAAAAGTGCAAAGCACCCGAAGGGCCGTACCGGCTTTTGGTGTCGGACACCTTTTTCCGGGCAACCCGAAAATTAAACTTTGCCAATGCACTATGTCCCGAGTGACTATGTCCCGCGCGATAAATCGTAGCCTTGCTCTAAAGCCGCGCTAAGAGTTCCGCTTTCTTGGCGGCGAATTCTTCGTCGGTGATGTAGCCTTTTTCCTTGAGACCACCCAATCGATCAAGCGTTTCTAGAATGGCATCTCGGCTAGCTGCATCGGCGGGCGCCGCAGCGTTCGTCGCGGGTACCGAAGATCTCGTTTCGGCAGTGGGTTCAGAACTGCCTGAAGCTGAATTTCCCGGCGAGGGAGCGACTGGTGCTGGGGCATCCGGTGCGGGAGGAGTCGACGCGGCGTTGAGAGACGAATCGGGCGTGGGTTGCTGAGGAACGCCGCAGCGTGAGATGACGGGTAGTGTGGAGAGATTGACCGTGCCATATTGACTGGTCAATGTGATCGAGCCACCAACTCCTTGCTGCTGACCAAAACCACCGATCTGATGATCCATCGTGTCGTATACCCAGACGTCGCCACCTGTGGTTACTGCCAAGCGACGTTGCGCGGGGAAGTAGGCGTAGCGAAGGTTGTTTTGCGAACCAATCGCAGCGGGAGGCCCGAACTCCGTTGGCCACCAATTGGTGGTGGGATCGGGGACAAACAGGCTGTTGGTTGAGCCCATCGATCCGGAAGCTTGCGACTGTGCGGAGTTGCCGCCTTGACTTTGCGACTGCGAGGAGCCGCTGAATGCGATCAACTGATGATTGGCGAGCGCGTTGGAAAGGTCATTGCACAGATTGTCGACGCGACTCTTCAGTTGGTGATTGAAGAGATCGCTCACCATGGTCATTCCGCCACGCATCCATTGGCCCGATCCACCAAACTCGGGATGCCCGAACTGCGCCATGGTCCCGTTGCCGTTGTTGACTGCGATCAGCATATGAGTCACCGCATCAGTGGACAGGTTATGTCGCTGCGCGAGATCTTGGACGATTCGGGTTCCCTCTTCGGAAAGCTTGGGCACGTTGTTGAAAACTCCCGCTAGGTGATCTAGCGTTTGAGGGACTTGGGGGCAGCAGAGAGGCTGTCAGTTGCGGATGGATTTAGACACGTGTCCGCTCTCTTTTGCCGAAACGGTCCCTACGGGGGCTCATCTACAAAAGACACTGGTCAGCTATTATCCGCACCTGTGTGCCTATTGTTCCGTCAAATGGCCCGCTAGGGAAGCGGAAAACTGCAGCTTTGGAGAGGTTCACTCTGGGAAAGCAGCTTGGGATGGGAGGATTCTGCCTGTAAGCTCGATTATTGGTCCTCGCGCACCACCGGTTGAGTTGGTGGCTCCCACACGCTAGCGACCCTTGCCTGGGCTCAGCCGAGTCGACGTTCGACGATTTCCGTCCCCAATTCGCTCCATTTGGGGAAACCACGCTCTTGTGGCGACGGGGAGGCCCATGTGGATTGACTGCCGCGGATTTCGATCGATTGATCGGAACGGAACGTCAGGAATGTATAGAGCGGGTCTGTATAGGCCGCCATGCGGCCATAGGCATTGCCGACCCAATAGTAGGACGCACTGTTGATCCATACGTAGTGAATGCCCCCCCGCAATTGGTAGCGATCAAGGTGATGATGACCACAGAAGCAGGCTTTCACTTTCGCACCGCTGTCCGTCTTGGCTGCTTCCAAGATCGATTCAATAGCACCGGAGGCCGATTCGGGGGCAAGGCTCGCTTCCATTCCCAAGCCTTGATGCGCGAAAACCACTGTCGGTAGGCTGGTGCGTTCGAGATCTTCGCGCAGCCAGTCGAGTTGTTCCGGATCGGCAAATCCACGCAGCTGGCTGTCGACATAGAAATTCGCCTTCCCATAGTCGATGTAGCTGGCGGGGTGTGGCCGCAGGTGATTGCGATCTAAGACGATGAAATGCCAGCCACGGTGGTCAAACGAATAAAAGTTGTTAGGCATTTCCCAGTGGTCCACGATCTCTTGTTTCGTGACCTTGTCCATGTCATGGTTGCCCAAAACATGATATTTTGCGCCAGGAAATTGCTGCCATAAATCCATGCAATCCGTAGCGTCCACGCCGAAATTGAAATCACCCAGCTGCAAAATGCAATCGGGCGCATCGCTTTCCACTGCTTGCATGAATTGCTCCAAACGCGGTAGTGCGTCGGGAGCGAGCCCGTAGTGCAGGTCGGCAATTAATCCCATCTTCCAGGATTGGAGTGTCTCAGGTGCAGCGCCATGAGAAGTCTGGCCTGCTGAGCCGTGCAGGAGTAGGGAGCTGCCTGCAAGTTGCAGTAGAGTTCTTCGAGGCAGCGAGTGTGGAGTGGACATGCAATGTTCTTTAGTAAGCAGGATGCGTGCTGCGGTGCAATTGTGGGCAGGACCTATCGTATCAATTGCCGCTGCCTGGAGGACGTTTTAACGCAAACTTAATTCTTGTATTCTTGTTGCCGTTGGTCGCCTTGATTCTTAACTTTTTCCAAGATCTGCTTCTTGCTCTCCTGCAATCGACTGGGCCACTCGAATTTTGGGGCTAGGGCTGGATCGTAGCCGGTGAGGTGCCCGGTGAGCCGGGTCGCTGGCTTGGTATACGACAATTCGGTCGTACCGAAGACCTCTTCGCATATGGCAGCGAGCCCTGGATCGTATTCCTTCAATTCCTTCCGCGTATCGACATGGTTGTGGTCGTGATCTGGCTGTCGATTGTTATCGAACCATGATTGGACACCTTCGGCAAAGTACTCGGCATGATTGGTGGATGCGTACTTTCCCTTCCACAGGCCTTGAGCCACCGCGTGATCATAGGTTTGCTGGAGACGGCCATCGAAAGTGGGGTCCAAATTCACCATGCCTCGCAAGTGGATGTTGTGCGCGAATTCATGAATCAGAATATTCTCGGTGGAATAGGGATCGCCGGTGAACGCCAGCAGGTTCTCTTCGGCGCAAGAGCAAACCGAGTCTTGCAGAGAGCCACCGAGTCCTCGGGCGCGTGCATCCCAGTAGTCTTTGGGACTCAGGTGAGCGTGCTCGGGAATGTCTGTGGTGAACTCGTCGTGCGCCATGACAATCATTCGCGAATCATGTTCAACCATCGTTTTTCGAAGATCGGGGCGTTGGGCGAGCATCATGTCGATTAAGTAAGCGGCTTCCTTGAGGGCGTAGTCGTTCACTTTTTCGGAGCTGATGATGGGATAGCCGCTGGCATTGACGTACTTGCGGTAGAACGGCGCCAGTTGCATGGACTCCGGCGGCTGCTCGACCCGGTACACCTGAGCGGATTCAGGGGCACTGGAAGATGCTTGGGAGGTGTCTTGCCAGGGCCGTGGTTCGGCTCTTATTGGCTGCGGCATGGTCAGCAGGGCAAGGCTTAGTAATGGTAAAACGGGACGGGGAATGCAGGGCATGAGGACACTCGTTCTGTGCTATTTAAGAGGTTGTGGGAATGGAGCAATCAGCTCGAATTGCGAAGCAGACTCGAACTTCAAATAGCGTGATCGCTAGCAACTTGGAAAGCGGAGCGACCGTGCCGCAGGGTACTTCGAATCGAAAGCGTTCGCCAAACCGATCGCCAGTTCTTCGGGCTGACATTTGCATTGTCCCTGGCGCCTTGCAGGCTATTACTGTAACAGTTCACGACCTTCCTTATCCATCAAGCAGCTTTAACCGTCGCTTCAGGTTTGAGTTTAAGTCGCAGACAATGGTGAACGGTTACCTGTCCCTTTTACTTCCACTCCCAATCGAACGCAATAATATTGTCAGTACGACTACGATCTCATTGAGCACGAGAACGGTCGAAGGGAAAACGCAGGCAATCACCGAGCAGCGTCGCTCTGCCTTGATTCAAAGCTGCAATGCTGCTGGGGGGATCTTGCTTTGGAAGCCTTCAATAACGGATTGCTGCTGGGGATCGCCCGACAAATCGGTCCATTCGTTGGGATCCTTGTTGAGGTCGTAGAGTTCTTGGGTGCCGTCCTGGTATTGAATGTACCGCCAGCGATCGGACCGCAGTGACACGTTGCCGGGATCAAAGGATGTGACCACCACTCGCTCGGTGACTTGGGCTGGTTCGCGTAGCAGCGGAAGGAGACTCTGACCATCCATCGCGTGCGGTGCGGGTACTTGGCAAAGTTCGGTGAGGGTGGGATAGAGGTCAATCAAACCCACGGGGCTGTGGCAGCGTTGGCCAAGGTTGGGGTATTGTTCGGTCCTGTTTTTCGGGGGAACGATCGCGAGTAGAACCCGTGTCGAGCGTTCCCATCCCGTCCATTTGCCCCAATGCTGCTTCTCCCCCAAGTGCCACCCGTGATCGCTCCATAGGACAATGGTTGTGTTTTCGCCGTACTCGCTGTTATCCAGTGCATCCAATAGGCGTCCAATTTGCGCATCGACAAAGGTGGTGCAGGCCAAGTAGGCCTTGACCGCTTCCTCCCACTGGTCATGTTCGACAACCGTCGAGTGTAACCCAGCGGTTATCGCCTCCAAGGCCCACCGCCGGCTGGTCCCGTTGAGATCGTCCAAGTCCGAATTGGAGTAGGCAGGTCGTTGGACGGTCTTCCCTTCGAAGCGTGAAAAGTACTTTTTCGGAGCCCATAGAGGGATGTGCGGGCGGTAGAAACCGACGCCTAGAAAGAAGGGCCGTTGGTGGGAAGCTTGCAGCTGTTCAATGGCCCAGCTCGCACTCTGCGCGTCGCCCATTGCCGAGTCGGGGACGTCGATTGGTCCCCAATCGAACGATTCTCCGCCCGGCGTATCGGGCCTCCGGTCCGAGGGCATGCCGTTCAATGGGAGAATGACTCTTGGAGGACCTTTGACTACGTGGCGCGGCGAGCTTGTCCGCTTGGAAGGTAGTTCTTGGTCACTGTAGTCGACGGCTCGCCGGGTGAAGGGACTCCAACGCTGTTCAACGTTGAAATGCTCTTGAAACAAGATGCGATTGTCTGCAGCGCTGGAGTGCATCATCTTTCCCGTCCCGAGCGTGTGGTAACCTGCTTGGCCAAAGGCTTGGGGGAGTGTTTGGATTTGGGGATGTTGAGCAAACAGCTTTCGGCTGTCATTGGACCAGACGCCAGTATTCCATGGCATTTGACCACTGAAGAGGGCCGCCCGGGAAGGGTTGCACGCTGGGGAGGCGCAGTGCGCGTTTGTAAATAAAACGCCTCGCTTCGCCAGTCGATCAATGTGAGGTGTTTCCGCTTGCGGATGCCCTCCGAGGCATCCCACCCAGTCGTTCAAATCATCGACGGCGATAAACAGAATGTTGGGAGCGGAGCGGCTCGAAGTGCTTTCGCGATTGACCCATTCTTGCCAATCCTGCGCAACGCGACTGCCGGAGGTTCCGTACCACGCGTATCCATTGCGTCTCTCCGGCTCGATCTCCGCCACATCGTATTTGATGATGCCATCGCGACCACTGAAAATGGGGCGATTGGTTTCGATCTCGTAGAACCGAGCCCATAGTGGCGGCGCGTTGGGATCGTGGATGACCTTGCGCTCGCCGTCGATTTCCTCATAACGAATTCCGGTTAGTTGCGCCGCTTCAAACCATTTCACCGCAGCTTCAATTGCTGTGCGAACTGCCTCCGACGGCTTCTCAATCGTCATGAGGAGTCTTGCGATCCCGGCGCTCTCACTGCCGCTGAGCGATGGGTGTTCGTAGGCCCGCGCTTTAGCCGCTTGGAGTGTTTCCCGGTCGTGCTGTGCACACCAGGCGGTCAATTGCCCATCGACTTTAATCTGGCAATCGAGAATGCACTGGACACCTTGGTCGAAGGCATCTCTTGCTCGTTGGCGAGTGGCTGGGGAGACGAAGTCGTACAGCTCTTTTTCCGCAACCTCACGGAGGAAGGTCATCAGCCCTACCATGGTGCCGTCGTTGAAGGTGATGTGTTGCGAGTAGCCCCGTGGTTGCGGTCTTTGCGGCCAGCCGCCGTTGCTGTATTGGGCATTGAGGATCGCGTCGAGGCCGGCTTGGAATGCCGTCTGGTACCGGCTGTCATGAGTTGCCTGGAAGGCGAGTGCCAGCAGCTGCAATTCATTCAGCGTGGCCCGATTATCAAAGGTTCCTTGCAGGTCCTGACGCTCTCCCGCGTAGGGTTGTTCGGAGGTGTCGAGATTCTTCGGCCAAGCCCCTGCAGGACTTTGGTGCGACAGTACATTGTCCAGTCGCTGGCGACCGGCGTCGGAGTGAAACCACGCGTCCGGTTGCTTGAGATGATCACGAATTTGGGCGGAGGCGATTGAAGTGCCCAGGAACACTCCAAGGCAAGCCAGCAGCCAGCGTTTCACGGGTGTCATCGTATTGCCTTTGGAGAGGAGAGGCTTGGCAGGCAGTGGGCTAGGAATAGAACCCTCAACCAAAACGATCTTCTGCTTGCATTTCTGTTATAAACAGTTGCAGGATTCCCGAGAACAAGATCTTCTCGAATCGTTTCTCCAGGATAACACAGTTTGAATTCTATGGTGAACACAAGACTTGCCCAATTGCTTGCGATCAGCAGCGTGTTTTTCGGTCTACTCGCTTCTGCTGGGAGAGCTGCCGAACCGGCGAGCCCAGAACGGCCCAATATTGTGCTGATCATGGCTGATGACGTTAGTTGGGAAGCCTTTGGGTGTTATGGCGCGGAAGAATATGCGACGCCTCATCTCGATGCGCTCGCCGCAGGGGGAGTGCGATTCACGCATTGCTATTCAACACCTATTTGCACCACCAGTCGTGTTGAATTGATGACTGGCAAGTACAGTTTTCGGAACTACACGCATTTTGGATACCTCGATCCCCAGCAAAAGACTTTTGGCCATTTGCTCAAGCAAGCTGGCTACGAGACCGCAATTGCAGGCAAGTGGCAATTGAACGGCTTGTACAATAGTTTGCCAGGTCACGAGGACAGCAACCGTCCAGTGCAAGCCGGTTTTGACCAGTTCTTACTCTGGCAATTGACGCGTGGCAGGCAGGAGAGTGATGGAGGTGGAGAGCGGTTTTGGAATCCTGTCTTGGAGCACAATGGACGCCTGCTAACTAGCCAAGAGAATGCCGGAAAATTTGGGCCTGATCTGCTGTGTGATTTCGTCTGCAATTTTATTCAGCAGCCAAGAGAGGCCGCCTTCTTCGTCTACTATCCCATGGTCCTAGTCCATGATCCTTTTGTGCCGACGCCCGACACGATTGGTGACGCGGATCGAGCGACAGCCAACAAGCCCAAAGCCAGAGACAAGAAACGCAACTTCGTGGCTATGGTGAACTACATGGATAAATTGGTCGGTCGCATTGTTGACGAGCTGGAGACGAGTGGGCAGCTGGAAAATACGCTCCTTCTGTTTACCGCCGACAATGGAACGAATCGGTCGATTACGTCGCAGTGGCAGGGACGGAGCATTCGTGGTGGTAAGGGAGGGATGACGAATATGGGAACGCATGTTCCTTTGATTGCAAGTTGGAAAGGCCGGACGGTCGCCGGATCCGTGGTGGACGAGCTGGTCGACTTCACCGATTTCTATCCTACGCTAGCGGCGGCTGCGGGCGTGGGGTTGGATGCCACCGATCCGGTGGATGGCTATAGCTTTCTGAGCTCCATCGTCGGAGAATCCACCGTCGGAGAATCGAGCAAGGTGCGCCCGGCAGTCTTCCTGCACTATCAGCCCTATTGGAATCAGCTTCCTGGTCAATTTGCGCGCACTCAGCAATATAAACTCTATCGAGACGGGCGTTTTTTTGACGTCAGCCGAGATCTGGAGGAACTCTTACCTTTGCAGCAGGAGTCGCTGGAGGAATCGGCCCGAGACGTACGGCAGAAGCTACAGCAACTCTTGGATCAGGCGCCGGAAGTACCTCTTGGAAAACGAGGAGGAAACTCGGGACCGCGCCCCATCCATCCAGATTGGAGTAGACTAGTTGGAGAGTGATTCCCGCTAGCCGTTCCCATCTACTCCTTCGAGACCGCTGGCAAGTGGCTGCACAATATTATCGCAGCCCGATTATCGCAGCCCGCTGCGTCGCATGGGGGGCGTTGCGTGGCACTCGAAGTTCGCCCTCAACATTCATCGATCCATTTGGTAAAATGAATGGTCCAACCCGCCGCATTTGCCCCACATCCCCCGTAGGGCCCACCTATTTTTGAGTTGTCTAATGTCCTGCCGCCTTGCCGCGTTGCTATTCTTGTGCCTGGTCCCCAGAGCTTTCGCGTTGGAGCCACCGCAGCTTGAGTTCTTTGAGGCTCGCATTCGTCCCGTTCTGGTCGAGTACTGCTATGAATGCCACAATTCGACCGACTCTACAGAAGCTGGACTTGCGCTGGATTATCGCGGGGGCATTTTAGAAGGCGGCGCTGGCGGCGCGAGTGTTTCGCTGGAGTCACCAGCATCCAGTTTGCTATTGGAGGTGATGCGGCATGACATCGATGGACTTGAAATGCCGCAAGGGGGACCGAAGCTTGAGCCTGAGATCTTAGCTGATTTTGAAAAATGGATTGGGATGGGACTTCCCGACCCACGCTCGGAGCCTCCCTCGGAATCCGAAATGGAGCAGTCCCAATCCTGGGAGTCGACTCTGAAACGTCGGCAGCAGTGGTGGAGCTTCCAACCGATTCAATCCATTGAGCCGCCCGCTTCGGTGGTCAGTGAGCGAGCAGGTGAGGTGTTGTCTCACCCGGTCGATCGATTCATTGATAAGAAGTTGCAGCAGGAGGATTTGGAGTTGGCCCCATTGGCCGAACCAACTGTTCTCGTGCGTCGCGTGTATTACAGTCTGTTGGGGCTCCCCCCTACCGTCTCCGAAACCTTGCACTGGACATCGCGACTCGAGACCACCTCCCGCAGCGAACGCGATGCTGCCTGGGAAGCTCTAGTCCAGGAGTTGTTGGAACGCCCGCAATTCGGAGAGCGCTGGGCGAGGCATTGGATGGACTGGATTCGCTATGCAGAATCGCATGGTAGTGAAGGGGATCCAGCGATCGATCATGCATGGCTTTATCGCGACTATCTAATTCGGGCGTTGAATGCAGACGTTCCTCTCGACCAACTGTTGCGCGAGCACCTGGCGGGTGACCTGCTGGCGGCACCGCGAATCAATGAGGAGCTGAGAATCAACGAGTCGGCCATTGGTCCGGCGCACTTGCGGATGGTTTTTCATGGCTTTGCCCCCACCGATGCTATGGAAGAGAAGGTGCGTTTCACCGATGACCAAGTCAACGTTGTCTCCAAGGCTTTCTTGGGGCTGACGGTTTCCTGCGCCCGCTGCCACAACCATAAATTTGATCCGATTAGTCAAGCTGACTACTACGCCATGTTCGGCATGCTGGGAGCTTGCCAGCCCGGCAGAACCGTGATCGATTTGCCGGAAGTCCAACAGCTCCATAGCCTCGCCCTGCAAGAACTGAAAACTCAACTTCGACCGGCACTTGCGCAGGATTGGCTCGCTAGTCTAGAGCGGCTGCCCCAGCGGCTGCTCCACGATACCGAGCTCCTTGCTCGTGCCGAGCAAGCGGATTCGATTCTGCGTCCCTTGGGGCAGCTCCTCAAGTCCCAAGACTCGGCGGCCGAGCTATCGGAAGCATGGCAAAAACTGGCTGCGGATCAAGCGACGCGCGCCAGCGCTTGGGCGAGCACGGAACAGGCGGAATACCTGCCGGCCTGGGATTTGGCGGAGGAACGCGACTACGCAACCTGGTTCCCCAAGGGGTTCGGGCTAGCCAGTTCGACTCCTGCTACTGCCGGAGAGTTCTCTGTGGCGGTGGACGGAACGCAGGCTCTTACCGGAATCTATCCCTCCGGCGTGTACACCCATCAACTCAGTACCAAACACCCGGCTCGGCTTAGCTCGCCCAAGTTCTCGGTCGAGGATGGTTCTGAGCTGTGGGTCTATAGTTGCGGATCTCCGAATGCCAGCCTGCGGTATGTCGTCCAAGACTACCCTCGCAATGGAACAGTTTATCCGGTCAAACAACTGCAGCCGCAGTGGAAGTGGCAGCAATTCGATGTGGGCTACTGGAGTGGCGATCAATTGCATATCGAATTGGCTGCAGCTCAGGATGCTCCGCTGCTGGTTAAGTCGGATGACCGTTCGTGGTTTGGAGTGCGGGCTGCCGTGGTCCGCGCTACTGGGCAACCCGCTCCAGTAGAATCCGCCGAGCACTGGCAACCGATCTTCGACGTGGCCAACGGGGCCGTTCCTACGACCACTGCGGAGGTTGCCAGACTGTACTGCGAAGCAATTCGCCGCGCCCTTGAAAATTGGAATGCCGGGAGTTGTAGCGAGGCCGAAGCGTTGCTGCTCGACGCCTGCCTACGCGAAGGCCTGTTGGCCAATCAGCTCGAGTCCCTGCCACTTGCTGAGCCAATACTCCTGCAATATCGAACGCTGGAAAACGAAATTCCAATTCCAACTCGAGTGCCTGGGGTGGATGAAACCGTTGCGGCAGAGCAACCCTTGTTCGTGCGTGGCGACCACAAGCTGCTGGGCGAAATGGTGCCCCGGCGATTTTTGGAGGCGTTCGATGCGACTCCGTATCAATCGCGACAGAGCGGTCGACTTGAGTTCGCAGAGGATTTGCTGCGCGATGACAACCCACTCACGCGTCGCGTTTTAGTGAACCGCATTTGGCATCACTTGTTCGGGCAGGGAATTGTCCGAACTCCCGACAATTTCGGACGCTTGGGAGATCTGCCCAGCCATCCTCAACTTCTCGATTACCTGGCGTTGCGATTTGACGAGCAGGGGTGGTCGGCCAAAGAATTGATTCGCTTTATCGTGACCTCCCAAACGTGGCAAGCAAGCTCGCAGGGGACCCCGCGAGCGTCGGAAGTCGATCCTGAAAATCGCTGGCTCTCTCACGCCAACGTACGGCGTCTGGAGGCTGAAGCCATTCGTGATTCCATCTTGCAAGCGTCCGGAGGCCTCGATCTGCGGATGTTTGGTGAGCCTCAATCGAATACTCTGACGAGACGGAGTGTCTATGGGAACGTAATCCGCAATGCGTTAGATCCCTTCCTGCGAGTTTTTGATTTTCCAGAGCCCTTTAGTGCGGTTGGACGTCGGGATGTTACCAATGTGCCTGCCCAGTCCCTAACCATGCTCAACGATCCGCAGATTGACCGCTACGCAACTGACTGGGCGGAAAACTTGCTGGCCAACCCTGAGCTGAGCACTTTGGAACAACGCGTTCAGCAGATGTTCCTGGAATCCTTGAATCGGCCCGCCAGTCCGTCGGAAGTGGAGAGGCTCACTGAGTACCTGCACAACTATCGAGGTGTCCTGGAGCAGGAGCTAAGGCAGGTCGCTGAACTCACCCTGAAACGAGAACAACGCGAACGCGAGTTAGCCAACATCCTCCAGCCAGTTCGGCAGCGACTCGAGGCAGAACTGAAGACCGCACGCGTCGCTGAGCCACCATTGCCTGTCCCGCTACCGATCGCCAGTTGGCAGTTCGAACAAGACGCTACCGATGCGATCGGAGGGATGGACTGTAAACTGCAGGCAGACGCCGCGTTGCAGGATGGACGCCTGAGAGTCCAAGGGGGCGGTTATGCCGTCACTAGCACTTTGTCTCAGGATGTGAGTGTTAAAACGCTCGAAGCGTGGGTGCAGCTCGATCGACTGGACCAACGCGGCGGTGGAGTCATGTCGCTCCAAAGTCGCAATGGTGGCGTGTTCGATGCGATTGTTTTCGGAGAACAGAATCCGCGAGAATGGTTGGCGGGCAGCAACAGCTTTTCCCGTACCCAGGCATTTGCCGGCGCGGTAGAGTCGGACGCGCAAGAAAGACCCGTTCATGTGGCAATCGTCTACCATGCAGACGGACGCATTGTGGGGTATCGCAATGGCGAACCCTATGGCCAGCCCTACATGAGTGACGGGCCGACGCGATTCGAGGCGGGCGATGCCGTGGTCAGCTTCGGCGTGCGGCACTTGCCTGCTAGCGGAAATCGGCTGCTAAGCGGTGCGATACTGGGGGCCAATCTGTACGATCAAGCTCTGTCAGAAACTCAAATTGCCTACACGTCCCTGGCTGGGCCATGGATCGTGACCGATCGGCAAGTCCGGCAGGCGTTGTCGGAGAGCGATCAAGCCCTGGCCACACAGTTGAGGGAGGAGATCGAGCAACTTCGGCTCAGCTCCCAGGCGTTGCACGAGAAGTTGCCTCAAGATCTAGACGTTGGCATGTGGACTGCGTTGGCGAAAACCATTTTTACTCTCAAGGAATTTATCTATGTTCGTTAGATCTCCACGACGCCAATTCCTTGAGCGATGTTCGACTGGCTTCGGCGCTATGGCTTTGAGCGGCTTGCTCCAGCAGGGGGCGACGGCTCAAACCGCTCTGCCCGCCTCCGCCGCACTGGCTCAAACACATCATCCCGCCAAAGCCAAGAGCGTCATTTTTTGTTACATGTCCGGCGGAGTGTCGCATGTCGATTCGTTCGATCCCAAGCCCGCCTTGGAGAAGTACCACGGGCAACCGATGCCGGTCAAAGTGGAACGGACACAGTTCAACAACAATGGGAATGTGCTCGCCAGTCCCTTTAAGTTTTCCCCGTCAGGGGAATCGGGCCTGCCCATCAGCGACATGTTCCCACACATCGCTGCTGAAGCCGACGAATTGGCTGTGATACGTTCCATGACCACTTCAGTCAATGAGCATGCACAGGGCAATTTCGCTATGCACTCCGGGTTTCCCTTCATGGGATTTCCAAGCGCGGGGGCCTGGGCCAGCTATGGACTGGGCAGCGAAAATGAGAACTTGCCTAGCTATGTCGTGCTCCAAAGTGGAACTGCAGTGCCGCCGCATGGTGGTGTCAGTTTGTTTAGCAATGGATTCCTCCCTGCACAGCATCAAGGTTCGATTCTCAAAGCCGATCGGCCAGAAGCGATTCGCAATGTGAGCCCCTATGATACGGTCAGCATTCAACAGCAACGCTTGCAGTTGGCTAGTGAGTTTGATGCGGAATTTCTAGCCAGGACAAATGCTGATGCGCAGGTTGACGCGGCTATTCGGAACTACGAAACCGCGTTTCGCATGCAGGCCGCCGTCCCTGATTTGTGTGATATCTCTCAGGAGACTCGACAGACTCGGGAAATGTATGGCTTGGATGCAGAGGTGCCCGAGAAGGCGGCCTACGCGCGACAGTGCTTGCTAGCACGGCGAATGGTGGAACGCGGCGTGCGGTTTATTGAGCTCAGTTGCCTTTCCCAGGGGATCGGCGCCGGCGGAGCGGCAAATCCTTGGGATCAACATAGCGATGTGGAAAAGGGACACCGTGCGATGGGGTTCCAAGTCGATCAGCCTATCGCCGCCTTGATCAAGGACTTGCGTCAACGTGGTTTACTGGACGAAACGCTCATCGTGTGGGCCGGAGAATTCGGCCGCACTCCGTTTTCGCAAGGCAGCACCGGTCGCGATCATAATCCATTCGGCTTTAGCGTGTGGCTAGCTGGTGGCGGCGTGCAAGGAGGATGCAGCTTGGGAGCCACCGATGAGTTTGGCTACCATGCCATTGAGAATCCTTGCACTGTCTATGACTTGTGGGCGACGGTACTGCATCAGTTGGGCATTGATCATGAACGACTGACGTACCGCTACAGTGGACGCGACTACCGGCTAACTGACGTTCATGGCAATGTGTTGCACAAAGTGCTAGCCTAACTGGCTTAGCCTAGCGGGTTCTCCAGCGAATCTGCCGCTGTTCGAAGCCCCGAATACCAGTCCGTCCACTGAACACGGAGGACCACTCCATCAACAAACCGCTGGCGCCGCATCGCTGATAGTCGCAGGCCGAGTGCGGACTGGGGCAGAAGTGTTATGCGAATTCTTCCTGTGGGAATGTGCTGAGAAGGACTTCGGTGAGCTTGCATCGTCTGATAGTGAGGGGCTTATTTGCCTGAGCCCCATCTCTGCGTTGGTATCCCGAACCCGCCTCGCCCTCCCAGCTGGGCCACAGCTTCGGGGCACGCCATGAGAGGCATAAGAGCCGCTAGGGCCGCGGAGCGCACCGCGCCACTGGTGGCCGTCTGTAGCACGATGCCGTCGAGGAGACGGCCGTGCCCCTAATTTTACGCGGGATTGAATTCGGGCCAATTCTCAGCAGCCAGGTGTTTATTGAGGACGTGGAACTGCTTGCCTTGTTCGAGGAGAGCGATCCGTAGGAATTCAACTAGCGAACGAGCGGCCTACCTCTGAACCGCAGGGGCCGTATCAATGGCGTTCACCGTTTTCTCGCTCAGGACCGGGAATTCTGCTGTATCCTCCAACCCCTCATCGAAGGCTATGGTAGCCTCTTGCAGCTGCACTTGCTTGGGCTCCGCTTCAGAGAAACGGGTCACGACCACGGTGGTGTTGTCTGTGCCGCCGGCCAAGTTGGCTTGGTCAATCAACTTTTGGCAGACGCTATTCGTCGGCAAATCTTCGGACAGAATTTGGCGGATGGTCGAATGGCTCAAGTGCTTGTTGAGACCATCGGTGCAGAGCAAGAGCGTGTCTCCCATCCGCAGCTCCAAAGCGGTCGCATCGGGGTGAGGTTCCTTGCCATCGCCGCCGATGACATTCCAGAGAATGTGCGACATCGCGTTATCGCCGTCGGGGGCGTCTTGATCGGTTGGACGTGGGCTGCCGCTCTCGTTGGCGACCGCTCCGGCCAATTCCGCCAAGGTGTGATCCCGCGTCAGTTGCTGAAGCACTCCATCGCGTAAGAGATAGCACCGGCTGTCGCCTACATGTACCAGAAACATTCTGGGCCAGACGATGTAGGCTAACGTTAAGGTCGACCCCATGCCACGGCGCTGAGGAATGGCCGCTGTTTCGCGATTAATTTGCCGTTGGCAAGCGATGAGTCCCTGTTTCAGTTGCGATTGGAATTCGTCGTCATCGTCGCAACTCCCCTCAATAAACCAACTCAACCGATTGAGGGTGAAATCCACCATTGTATCGATTACCAGTTGACTGGCGCGCTCACCCGCTTCGTGCCCACCCATGCCGTCGGCAACCAACACGAGTTTCCCCTTGGTCTCACCGAACAGCCTTGTCTGATGGTCCAAGGCTAACGATGTCTGGTGGATCCTCATCGATTTAGAAACGTCACTAATCAAGAATTGGTCCTGATTGGACGAGCGTTCGCGTCCAATATCGGAACCACCACAGCAATCCATCATCCCACTCATCATTGCCTCCAATTGGCCTGGCTGACCAAAGTTATCCGACTGTTGAAATCTACAGCACCGCGTTGGGTTCACCCCTCTCCGTTTACTGCATCGTCCGCGTCGCGCAGCAAATCCTTCGAGTGGTCAATGGCGGAATCGGTGTCGTGCTGGATTTTGTCGGTCTGGACTTCCACCGACATGCGATTCCCGCTGAAGTCGAATACGAGCCAACCGGCCAACGTCAGCACGATCGCAATTACGACAATTACTACTATTACACGCATCATCAGTCTCCAGTGGTTTGAGCTTCGTTACTCAGCATTCGGTAGTTGCTAGTCGGATGTCGAGTCCACCCGGTCGTTCATCGCCTCGTTGCTTCGCGAGTTGTGGTGGACTGCCTGGCCAACGCCCGGTCGGGCAACTGCCGTCAGAACCATTGCGAACGCCATTCCGAACGGCTGTAAGCTGGTTTGGACGCAGGAATGTCGCGGGGGAGTGGATGCAAGCAGCTCAATCTGTCCTGAAAGCGACCAATTCGGCCCGGGGAATGAGTGGTTGGGTGCCAGCGGGTGTAGGCGACTTGTCAGGACAGGTGTGGTCGTCATCGTGCACTCGGCTTTGGCATCACATTTGCCAAGTTGCTTCCCAAGACACTCATTCCTACGCTTCCAATTCAGGACTCTGTTATGAAATTTGATTCCTTAGAAAAGCTCTACGTCCATGAACTAAAAGATCTGTTCAGCGCGGAACACCAATTCTTAGCGGCTCTTCCCGAATTGAAAGCCCGTGCAACCGACGAAGACCTTTCGAAAGTTCTCATGGGACAAATGCAAGAAACGAGAGTTCGCATCGGCAGGATTGAGTCGGTCTTCTCGTCTTTAGATTTTGAACCGGGCGGGCATCGCTGTACGGCCATGGAAGGGCTGATTGAAGAGGGGGGGCAGCTGCTCAGCAGCGACATCGAGCCTCGCGTGATGGATGCTGCCCTTGTCGCTTCCTTGCAGCGGATCGAACACTACGGCATGGCCGGCTACGGCACCGCCCGAAGCTTTGCGGAGAAATTGGGGCGGAAAAAGGATGCCGATGTCCTGCAAGTTGCGCTCAACGAGCTGGGAGAGTCCAATCGACACCTGACCACACTGGCGGAACGCAAGCTGAATTTCTTAGCGCTAAATCTCACCCATTAATTCAGACCGACCTACCTGTGCCAGACCTGCCTGCGCAATTTGATTCCAGGCAGGGCCCATGCAGGGCATCGGCAATCGCGTTCCCGTCCGGCTACCTTTGAAGATTTTTAGGAAACTCATGTTATGGAATTGTATGCGTTGGTGGTGGAACCTGGGGTAGGACTACTGGGCTTGCTCCTCCTGATCTTGGACATCGTGGCTGTCGTCGGAGTGATTCGGGGAGGCGGTTCCTTAGCCCACAAGTTTTTGTGGATACTGTTGATCTTCTTGCTTCCAATCCTCGGAATGATTTTGTATTTCGTCTACGGCAATCGCCAGTAGGCTCTACACCAGTCTGGAACTGGACGACGCAGTCTTTGGAGAATGGACTACCACAGACTAATGCATCGTCAACTCTAATAATCAGGGCTTAGCGAGGGTTCGGAAAAAGGTGTCCGACATGAATGGCACTTAATCGGCCTAAGGTACTGGTGCTTCTAGAGTTAAGTTCGATTGACAGCAGGGGGCTTCACTTGCGATGAGTTTGGGTAATCTTACCTCCCGAACACACCAAGCAAGGAAGCCCCCGTGTGCCATCATCCGTTTGATTCGTTCCGCTGTCGAGTCCAACATGCGCGCCAACACGGCGATCTTTACTTCGCCGCCTTGATCTCCAAAGAGACTATCGCGTCAGTCTTTGGCAATGCAAGTGCCATTCTCGATTCGGCCAGAGTTTACAACACATCGGTCACGCTGTGGGTCTTCCTCTCGCAAGTCATGAGCATCCACCACGGCTGCGTCTCTGCGGTCGCCAAGCTGATCACCCATCGAGTCGCCAACAACCAAACTGCTTGCTCTGCCGAAACCGGTGCTTACTGCATTGCTCGAGACAAAATCGACGAGCAATCCATGCAACGTCTTGTGACGGCCAGCGGACTTGCGATTGAAGACAGCAGTCCCGACCATTGGCGATGGCTGGGGCACCGCGTGATCACCGCCGATGGTGCCACCGTCACGATGGCAGACACGTCGGAGAATCAAGCCGCCTACCCGCAACTTAGTAGTCAAGCACCCGGTTGTGGATTTCCGATCTTGCGAGTCGTTGTACTGTTCGCGTTGTCGACTGGCGTTGTGCTCGACATGGCGATGGGCCGATACAAAGGTAAGTTCACTCACGAAGTAAGTTTGTTTCGTCAGATCGACGCAATCATCGAAGAAACCGATGTTTTCCTAGCTGATCGCGCCTATGCGGGTTGGTTCGAGATGGCGAGGATGATTCAACGTGGTGCACACGTCGTTGTTCGCAAACACCAGTTGCGCAAGTCAGATTTTCGGACTGGAATTCGTTACGGCAAAGACGATCACTCCATCCAAATCGACAAGCCAGCTCGTCCCGACTGGATGAGCATTGAAGAGTACGAGACGTACCCGGACTTCATCACCATTCGCGAGATCCGTATCCGAGTTGAGAACAACGGATTTCGCACTCGCGAGATTATCGTTCACACATCGCTGTCGGACGATACGGAGTACACGAGGGAGGACATCGCGGCCCTGTTCCGTAGAAGGTGGCAAGCAGAACTTCATTTACGGAGCTTGAAAACGGTCATGCAGATGGAACACTTGCGCTGTAAAAAGCCGCATCGAGTGCGGAACGAAATTCGGACGCACATGTTGGCTTACAATTTGATTCGCGGGGTGATGTCTGAAGCGGCCGTCGAAGGCGACGTTCAACCTTGGCATATCAGTTTCAAGTCAACACTGACAACGGTGACGGATATGCTTCCGGTTCTAGGCCTAATCAGCAACGCCGATGAATTATGCACGGTGTTGTACCGCTGCTGCTTGCAACACGCAGTTGGCAATCGACCGGACCGCTACGAGCCCAGGGTGCTCAAGCGAAGACCGAAGAAATACAAGCTGATGCAAAAGCCAAGAAGCGAATACAAACCCGGGGAGGCATAGGACTTACGCCGATTAAGTGCCATTCAGGTCTGCCACCGTTTCCGCTTCGTCGACTTGGACGATCTGCCTCAACATACCGATGCGACCATCAACCGAAACACCACCCGACGTCGGATGTAGCTCACCGGCAATTAACTTCAATAGCGTCGACTTGCCAACTCCGTTGCGTCCCACCAGTCCGGCACGTTGGCAGGTAAAACTGAGAGAGAGATTGGAAAAAAGTACCCGGCTGGTCGGAGTCGCCCAGCCGACTTGGGATAATGTGATTGAGGGCATGGCAGTCCCCTGAAGCGATAACTACGGTGCGATGTCGTGCTTTTATCATCCTCGCACAAACCGCACAACGCCATCGCTCCTTCTGCAGAAATTCCATCGAATGCAGAAGGTCAGTTACAGGGGGCCGATGCCCCGGTTAGCCTAATTCAGGAGATGCAGGGATACGGCAAGTCTGGAATGTTGGATTGCTCGGCAAATCTACGACCAGGGCAACCCGATGTATTTGACGACTTGTTGGTTCAAGAACGAGCTCACGTAGCCGAAGCTCTCGTTCCGCGTTGGGCAATCATCAGCGCAATTAGAGCACGGCAGAAATCAGGCAAATCCTCCGGTCGACGACTGCTCACATGATGTCCATCCACGATCACACTAGCATCTTGATACAGCCCACCCGCGTTGATCAGGTCATCTTTAATTCCAGGGGAACCGGTGACCCGCACGCCACGGTAGACTTTAGCACTGATCGGGATCCAGCCTCCGTGACAGATGGCGGCAATGGGCTTAACTTGCTGGTGAAACTCTTGCACCAAGCTCAGGACTTTTGCATCTCTGCGGAGTTTGTCTGGCATAAAGCCCCCGGGTACAAGTAGTGCGTCAAAATCGGCTGAGTCGCAGTCGGCAATCGCAACATCGGACTCACAGGGATAGCCATTCTTGCCTGCATAGACGCGTTGGGCATCGGGGCCTGCAACCGTCACGGAGCACCCCTCTTCAATCAATCTGAGTTTGGGATACCACAGTTCCAAGTCTTCGTAGATATCGCCGACAAACGCAAGGACACGGCAACCAGCTAGAGGTAGATTGAGTTCATCACTGGGCATATTGTATTCGTTTCTTCGATAGGTTTTGAGGTGAGTCCTACTGATCCTGCGCGGGGCTCAGCGGGTTTGTTGTAGGCGGTTTCTCTAAATATAAACCGGTCGAGTTGCAGTTTGTTGATTTATTGGGTTCCTTCTTTCGGTCTACGCAATTTTGCACCCTCCAGCCCACGGTCGTGGCGTGCGAGACAACACTATTATTGCGATGACATTTCAGTCAACAGGCCGACCATTTAGGCGGGAGCGGTCGCCGCAGCATTGAGCTCAGCAGGCGATTCCCCCTAGAGAACATAAGTATCCGAGTAGACAGACAGGCTGCAAAGCACTGGAGCGCGAATCGCACAGCGCATCTGCCGGGATGCGGCATCCGCGATGGGGCATCCGCAGAGATGGGAGCGACGGTTAGCAATTCACCAGCATCCGTTGGAGCGGTTGTCGCCGATGCCGGGTAGGATACCTAGTGAAACGAGATGTAGGGTGCCCTGGCTCTTGCAGCCACGAAACCTAACCTCGCCGCTCCCCGACTAGCGTCTTCGACGGTAGCCAAAAATCTCTTCGACCTCCCCATCGGAAAGTCGGGAGTAAGAGGACTCCAGTCCGTCCCAAGGTGCCGAGAATACTTGATCAATAGCCGATTGCCTAGATATTGGAGCAGAAGCCTCGCCCTCACCGGTATTGTTGTTTAAGAAATTAATTACTAGCAGAGCGTCAAAGGGAGTGATAAAACCATCCTCGTTCACATCCATAAACACGGACGGTGTAAGGGGCTCGCGGTCGGCCAGATCTTGATCAAGGTTTGAATTTAGAAAGTTGATCACGAGCAGGGCATCGAGCGGTGAGACGAATCGATCCCCACTAACATCGAGTGGCTGGAACGCATTGTGCCACTTCGGAACATCGTTGTCGGTGATGATGATCTGGAGCTTTCCGATAGCCACACCAGGTGCGGTTCCGATGATCTCAACCCACACTTCATTTTCCATGATCGAGTCGTCAACAATCCCTACGACGAAATCCGTCGACTCCTGGCCAGCGGGGATCGTCACGCTGCTCGGTAGTTGAATCTGTTCGCTCGGAAAGTCACCGAATTCGATCGTCAACGCTTGGCTGCTAGACAGACTGTTGCGGTGGACGGAAGCGGTAAAGCTCCCACTAGCTTCGTCCCATGCCTGTTGAGGAGTGCGAAATTCGAGGGGCGGCAGGCTAACCACGGGAATCGAAAACTCCGAGTGCCCGGCAGCAAGGTTTCTGGTAGTAGCGATAATTGCTTGCCCATCCGAGAGCGGCCTCAGGGAGGCCGACCATAGTCCCAAGCCGTTCCCGTCCGTTGTGACCTCCACGGAATTCAAGAACTCCTGGCCTTGCCTGCTTTCAGCGTTCTCAGCGACGTACAACTCGATTAGGAAAGTTGTATTCGGTAGGCTGTTCAATACACCTGAAACATTCGTGGACTCCGCTCTTTGCACATACTCGATCACAGGGTAATTTTGCAAGTCATTGGGGCCACTATCTGCATCCAATAGATCATTCGTGTCCGCTCCATCGAAGGACAAATCGATCCCCAGACCTGTATGACCGAAAATAGCGTTCTTCGTGATCCAGTTACGAACGGACTTATCTCCTTCGATTGCAACACCAGTGGCACCGTTGAATGCGATGATGTTTGCGCTTAAGTCGCCGATGGAATTATCAGCGGCATCTTCGAGCAAGATGCCTCCCAATAAATTCCCCAACTCGGCTCCGGTTGCCGATAGGCCTATCCAATTTCCGTCAATTGCGTTTCCGCCAGAGTCTTCCTGGATACGGATTCCCCATTCGTTGTTGCCGCTGATCACATTGCGTTCTTGGACAGTCTGGCCACCGATCAGGTTGTCGGTTGCCCCTTCAAAGCTGCCAATACCGCTGAACCCGTTAGGCAGGGCTCGCTCGCCAGTGGCATCGAGCCCGACCCAATTCCCTCCAACTCGATTTTGTGTTGCTCCCAACCGAAAACGCAGCCCGAAGATCTGATTGCCTGAGATCAAATTGCCAGCGGCCGAGTCGGCTCGAGACTGATCGGTCGTCCCGACCACATTTTGCCGAGTACCGGCCCCAAGTAGTATGCCCGTCGATGTGTTGGGAATAGCGGTCGTTCCCAGCGCATCGGTACCAATAAAGTTGCCTGCGATAACGTTGAACTGCGCATTGGAGTCAAAAATGGCCACGCCCTGATCAAGGTTTCCGGACAATACGTTTCGTTCGCCTTCATCCATCACGGCGTTGTCATCGGTTCCAATGAGATTTCTCGAGGCGGTGCCACCGATCACCACGCCTCGTCCCGAATTCTTTAATGGGCCGCTTCCCTGAGCGTTGACACCGACCCAATTCCCGCCCACTCGGTTATCATTCGAGTTCGTGATAAAAATCCCGCTAAACCCATTTCCAGAGATAAGGTTGCCAAGATATTCACCGTTGCGAGTGCCAATGACATTTCCCGAGCTGTTATCGACCAGCTCCACGCCCGAGGCCACGTTGCTAACAGGAAACTCCCCTGAGGAATCGGTGCCAATATAATTCCCAGAAACGACATTAGCCGAAGTCATTGCATTGGCAAACTCGATTCCGGAATCACCGTTGCCGGAAACGACATTGCGTTCGAGACTGTCGCTCAGTCCGTCAGCATTTGAGCCGATCATATTTCCCGTCGATTGCAGGTCGACCAGGATTCCCTGTTTTCCGTTGGCGAGAGCATGGCGACCGCTAGCCGTGAGGCCGATCCAGTTGCCTGAAATCTGATTCGCTTGAGCACCATACACCCTCACTCCCACCCCGACATTGCCGGAGATAAGATTCCTTTCGTTAGCGTCCTCGATGCCATCTCCGTTGGTGCCAATGACATTGAGACTGGCCGCTCCTTCGAGCAGTACGCCGGCCGTTCCGTTGGGTACCGCTTCGATTCCTTGCTGGTCGGTACCGATACGATTCCCCTGAATCCGATTGCCGGTGGAACTGCTCCCTTCAATTCGGATACCTTCGGCTCGATTTCCAGAAATAAGATTCCCATCGAGGCCATAGCGTCCTCCAATCACATTGTTGGAAGAGTCCACAATGTAGATTCCGGCAAAGTCGTTGGGGACCTCTGTTTCTCCAGTTGCATCCGTCCCGATGTAAGTGTTGGAAATCGTGTTGTTTCCGAGCCCGTCAATTCGAACTCCAGCCCCGCCGAAGCCTTGGATCACCATCCCCTTGAGGACGCTGTCACCACCAGCGATCGTAATTCCCGACGTCTTCCCCTCCAAGGCGATACCGGAAAGTACCAGTATGGGCTCTCCAGCAAAGCCAGGTTGGGTCGTTCCGTCTATTGAGACGGGACTTGTCAGTGTTGGCAGCGGGCTGGCCAATTGGATGGTCAGGGAAGGCGATTGGATATTAAAGACGATGTCATCGGAATCGGGATTCGCATTGGACTGCTCAATTGCTTGTCGAAGCGAACCATCTCCACTATCACTGCTATTGAGCACCGTAAAGGTGGCGAGCAGTCGCCGCTGCTCAAGTTGCTCCACCCGCAACTTCCGAGACTTAGGAAGGGATAGTCGATGCATAAAAATGCCTATAGATTGACTTGATGCGAGCGATTTTGGAGCCGTAGATACATTTTATCCGTCCGCCCGTTTGACCGCAACTTTTCGGACAATCGAAGATTAGGCTCGCGGCTGGCACCAAGCATTGAAGCCGCAATGATCGAGCGCTGAGGGGTTGCAAGAGAGTTGAAGTCGAGCAGGTCTACCGCAGCGTGTTACGTCCGTTTGGTTGGAAGGTTTCGCTCGTAGAACACTTGGCGAGCCGATCCAGGTTGGGAAACTTCGCAATGAGCGAGGCACAGCCCTCAACTCCGGACGCAAGTCAGCAGGCGGCATCAGCAGGATCTTCGAGCATTTCTCGCTGCTTCAGATTGGCGTTCAACTCCGCTGCCGGCGATTTGCAATGTCAGCCAGCATTGCATGCGTTGGAGCGATAGCGGAATAAGCGTCTCAATTGGTGACTCCACTGCCGCAGCTGGATCGCTACTAGTGAATAGCTGGACGACACCGACTCCCTTTTTCTAGGAGACCTCTTTCTAGGAGATGCCGCACTAAGATGCAGTTTCCGCAGCGTGATTTACCAAACAATCTGAGAATTTATTCCGTTTTGTTCTGAGAATCGCCATGAGACACCATTTAGACAGTAGATAATAGTCTACGGATACCACTTCGAAACCGAGCTCCTGGCGGTACCGCCCCCAACCGCAGCAGCCGAGGCGGTGAGACCCGCCGCGCCAGTGATGGCAGGTGGTGCGAAGCAATGGGTTAAAACAGGTTGTAGGCCTGAGCGGAGGGCGTTCCTGCCTGGAGCATCCGGCGTGGTACGAGGCAGCCAACCGCTTGGCTTAGCTTGGGTGGCAAAATAGGTTGGCTTGCAACCGTTGTTCGACAAACTGGAACGTATTGGGACCGTTGTCCATGCCCACTTTCCCCACAGCTCACTCCCCTGCCGGCCCGGCACCAAGACGCGGTCGGTCTGTGTTCGTTCGATCAATGTGGTGGAGACTTCCTCGCGCAAGAGCGCTGGCTGCTGCGGCATGCCTCAGGCTGGTGTTCCTCGTGCTAGGGACAGCGGCAATAGGACTACCTTATTGCAGCGCGCAATCTAGCGATTTGCCTGCAGAATTCTCACGTGTGTCGGGTCGGTACGTTGACGTCATTACCGACATGGAGCTGACAGACAGTCTGCGAGAATTGCCAAGAGTGCTGGATGCCGCCGTCCCGATTTGGTGCAGCGAATTCGGCATCTCGGAATCGACCGTCGCAGACTGGCACTTGGAAGCCTTCATCATGAAGTCTCGCGAGCGATTTGAGGCGGCCCGTCTAATCCCCAACGACATCCCGCACTTCCCGCACGGTTTTCAATGGGGCAATCAAATTTGGGTTACCGAGCAGGCCACCGAGTACTACCGCCGGCATCTGTTCCTTCACGAGGGGACACACTGGTTTATGAACCGAAAGTACCGCGAAAACGGTCCTCCCTGGCTGATGGAGGGTTTGGCGGAATGGTATGGCACACACACATGGGATGGGACCGAATTGCGGATGGGCATTATCCCGGCAAGTAAGTTGCAGGTACCGGGCTGGGGACGCATTTCACTCATCCAAGAACAAATGCAAGGAGGAATAGCGCCCTCGCTCGAAACGATCATGCGATACGACACGCGGGCCCACAGCCAGGCGGAAGCCTACGCCTGGAGTTGGGCCGCCATCGTACTCTTCAAACATCATCCTGAAGTGAAAAGAACCTTTGATCTACTCCTCAAACAACAGATGCAACCTGATGCAACTTTAACTCGCTGGTTTTTTCGTCGAGTGGGGGCCCGACGATGGGCCGCCTTGCGACAGAGTTGGAATGCGATGCTGACAGAGGTCGCGTATGGATTCGCCCCATCCGTCGATTTGCTTGTATTTTCCCAAGATCCGATCTCGCTGAATACCTCAGCACAAGCCCTAACAATCGACAGCACCCTTGGCTGGCAAGGTAGCGGACTGCTTGTTTCTGCTGGAACGCGCGTGCAACTCTCCGCTACCGGGGAATGCATCATTCGAGGCATGCCAACCGGCGCGACCGATCCGGAATCCATTTCAGTTCACAAACCATGGATTTGCCAGCCCCAAGGTGTTACATTGGAATACCATCATGGTCAGCCGTTGGGACAGTTGCAGATGACAACCGCCGCGCCGCTCCCCACCGAGCCTGACTTTGCGGAACCGCTAACCGCGATTCCGATTGGTCGTGGCGGAACGTTTGTGCTTCCAATTGACGGAGAACTGTTCTTCCGTGTCAATGAGTCGAGTGGTGCACGAACCGACAATTCGGGTAAGTTTGATATCCGTATTTACAAGGACATCGGAAGATGAGTAACGCAATGAAACATTCGCTAGAAGCCGCTGCACCAATCAGTCCAGAATTGCGGACGCGATTTTTAGCTTGGACGATTGCCATCGCCAGTTCACTCACGGCGACTGGCGCTGTTAACTTGCGGCCCTCGGCCGCATGGGGCCAAGATGAGTCAGGCAAGGCGGTTCAAAAGGAAGCCAACACAAAAACGGAGTCTGAGGACAAGAACACGTCAACTCTGACGCGTGCTGAGTTCAATGAGCTTCGGCAGGCAGGTAAACTTGCAGAGTTGGGGGAACGCATTGATGCATCACTTCAGCAGTCCCCTGGCGACACAAATTTGCTGAGCATGAACCTGTCGTACTCCATGTCGATTGCCAACGCCAATCCGCAACAAGCAGTGGAAAGATTCTCCAATTTGATCGACTCGATCCTCGAGCGAGATGAACTTGGAATCGTTACGGCAACCTACTTGGTCAATGCCGCCAATTATTTTGTCGCGATTCCTTCGGATTTAACCGCCGAAGAAAAAGATGCAAAGTTGCAGCAAGTCTTGAGCAAACTGATGGCCTCCCCCAAGGATGTCAGCTCCCAAGTCCAGGCCTTGATTACGGCTCGTAGTCGATTTCTCATACGAGAAGGCAAGGCGTCGGAAGCCAAAGACGCGCTGGATGTGCTACTAGCGCAAGCCCGCGAGAAGCTTAGCGACGACACCGAGGCTTCTCTCAAGAACTACATCTCAATCAGTAGTGTCTACGCTTCAACACTCGGCGAAGACTTTCCCGAGGAAGCACAAGCCGCGATGCTGGCCGCATCTTCCAATCTGGCCGAGCGACTTGCGCAACCAACAGCGACGGTAGCTGATATCGAGATGCTCTATCAATTGACCTCGCCCCGTATTGCCAGCGCGTCCTACACGCAACCCAAGGTTGCTGACCAGTTGCTGAAGCAGGTAGAAGGGGCGATCGAATCCTTTCCAGATCCCAGTGAAGCAGACACCAAGCAGCTACAGTCCATTGCCAAAAAAGTCAATTCGCTACGTTCGCGGGTCGACGGTGCTTTGAAGCGGGATGCTTTGATTGGAATCGATGCTCCAGATTTCGAGGCCGAAGCGTTTGTGGGTACCGACCCATTCTCACTAGCTGATGTGCGTGGCAAAGTTGTACTCATCGACTTTTGGGCCGTGTGGTGCGGTCCCTGCATCGCCACTTTTCCACATCTCATCGAATGGCAGTCAGAATTTGGTGATCAAGGACTCGTGATCGTAGGTGCCACTCGCCAATACAACTACGAGTGGGACGACGAAGCGGGCAAGGCAGTCCGTTCCAAGAAGGAAGTTGATTTAGAAGACGAGGTCGCCATGCTTGAAAAATTTCGTGAACACCATCATCTAACCCATGGATTCATCGTCACTCCGGCTAACGGTTCCTTCTCGGCCAGCTATGCCGTATCGGGAATTCCTCAAGCCGTCTTAATTGACAAGCAAGGCAAGGTTCAAATGATTCGCGTTGGATCCGGCGAGGCCAACGCCCGAGCGCTGCATGAAAAAATCCAAGAGTTACTCGCGGAATAAGCTGCAGCCGTGTGCTGCAGATGCACTATTGAACGCAAGACTCTTGCACCGAATTCAAGAGGTCAATCCCGCTAGCTCCGTTGCCCGTTTCACACGGGCAATGGCTAGCACGAAAGCGGCCGTTCTCAGGTCAATCTCTCGTGCGACCGATTCCTGCCAAACCTGCTCAAAGGCATCGCTGAGAGTTCGGTCAAGCTCTTGCCGCACGCGATCTAGACTCCACCGATAGTGTTGGCGATTCTGCACCCACTCAAAGTAACTGACCGTGACCCCACCGGCGTTCACTAGGATGTCGGGCAACACGGTTACCCCCGCCTCGCGGAGCGCAGCGTCAGCCGAGGGGAGCGTCGGACCATTGGCGGCTTCGATAATCAATTTAGCCTTGATTTTATCGACATTTCCTTCGTGAATCACGCCACCCAACGCGGCTGGAATCAACACGTCCACGTCCAAGGTAAGTAGATCATCAGCAGGCAGAAGTTCTGCCGCTCGATAACCGTTCAACGAACCTCTGTCGAGCAGATGCCGCAGTACGGCTGGAATATCTAGGCCATCAGGATTGTAATAGCAACCACTGATGTCGCTCACAGCCACGATAGGCAGAGTTGCTTCGTGCAGGAACTTTGCAGCATGCGAACCTACATTTCCAAATCCTTGGATCGCGGTACGACACGACTCGGCCCGCATTCCCATCCGTTTTAGGGATTTGAGCGTGAGGATACCAACCCCTCTGCCCGTAGCCTCCTCGCGTCCCTTGGCGCCATACTCTTCCACCGGCTTTCCCGTAATGACTGCAGGATTGAAACCGTGGTATTTCTCCCATTGATTGCGGATCCAAGACATCTCTTCGAAGCTGGTCCCCATATCGGGCGCAGGGATATCGGTGTCGGGCCCGATAATGTCATGAATCCCATCCACGAAGGCACGGGTCATGCGTTCGATTTCCTTACGGGAAAGACTTTTGGGATCCACCGAGATTCCCCCCTTGGCTCCGCCGTAGGGGATGTTGACCACTGCGGTCTTCCAAGTCATCAAACTGGCTAGCGAGCGGACTTCGTCGATATCAACCTCGGGGTGATACCGCAGCCCGCCCTTCATCGGACCTCGCGAATTATTATGTTGCACGCGATAGCCAAGGTGAGTCTGTACCTCGCCTGTATCCGTTTCGAACGCAACCTGTACGATCACCTCGCGTTTCGGGGTTAACAACAGCTTCCGCATACTATCGGTCAAACCGAGCTGCTCTGCTGCTTGTTGGAAGTAAAACTCCGTTGCTTGACTAGCCTTCACAATCGCATCTCCATGGTGTGCCTAATTTAATCTTGGGCTGAGGTGTTTGACCGACAGCGAGCTACCAAGCGTTCCAGACGTTCCAGCACTGTCGCCTCCAGTTTCAGCTTCATGGCTTGCGCGGTTTCTCGAATTTGCTCAGGCCGCTTGGCACCACAGAGTGCAACATCGACCGCCGGTTGCGCGAGAGTCCAAGCGATCACCAATTGTGCAACCGTGCAACCCAGTTGCCCGGCAATCTCTCTCAATTCATCAATGAGGTCGTGCGCCCTCTGCCAAGCCGTCCCTTGGTAAATCGGATACGTCAAACGCCGATCGGCTGGATCGAAGACATGTTCTCGCGTCATTTTCCCAGCTAGCAATCCCTTCATCAGTACCCAGTAGGCAGCCACCGCAATTCCCTCGAGCTGCAGGTAGCTTTCTAGTGGCCGCAACGATTCGGGTTGCAACATATTGAAAGGCATTTGAGCCATGATCACGGGACATTCGCGATGAAAGACCTGCAACTGCTCCAGCGTCACGTTGCACACACCTGCGTAGCGGGCGGTTCCACGGCGGACCAATTCAGCCACCGCTCCAGCCGACTCGGCCAAGGGAACCTGTGGATCTGGCTGATGCAGGTACAGCAGATCGAGTTGCTCGATACCCAAGCGGCGCAACAGCTCCTCAGCATGGCGGACCAGCGTTTGTGGCCGACCGTCGACGATTCTTTCATGGGACGGAGCGTAGTACATGCCAACTTTATTGGCGATAACGACAGGGTGGCTCCAACTCTTCAGGACGCGGGCAAGCACCGCATCGGCTTCCCCCGTATACCCGTACGAGTAGGCAGAATCGAAGAAATTAATTCCCGATTCGAGCGCCGCTCGGACCGTCTGCTCACTAGCCGGAGTCGTAACTCCGAGAGAGGAAACTCCTGAGATGGGCCAACATCCAAATCCGATTGGACTGACACGCAAGTCGGAATTACCGATCGGCACGAGCTGTAGTGGTTCATCCTGCATTCTAAATCCTCTTAAACCACGTTGTATCCGCGGGCCTCTAATTCACGCTTCAAAGTCGCCTTGGCACGGTCCTCTCCGTGCACGAGGCGAATCGCCTTGGGGGCTTCGGCCATTCCCTCCACGAAGCGAATTAGGTCGGATTGATCAGCGTGGGCCGAATATCCACTCAGCTGATGCACTTTGGCTGCAATGTCGAAACGCTGTCCATCGAGACGCACCCAGTCGGAATCTTGAATGTACCTGCCCGGGGTTCCCGCCGCTTGGTACCCTGCAAAGATCACATCGGTGGTAGGGTCCCCCAAAAAAGCTTTGAGGTAGTTGACGACTCTTCCCCCAGTACACATTCCACTGGCTGCGATCACGATGGCTGGCAATTTCGAATTCTTCAGGTATTCGACGGTATCGCGATGCTCTGGGTGATTGTCAATCTGCACTAAGTTTTCAAAGACCAGGGGTTGGGAGTCGTACTCGAGTATCTGCTTTGCTTCATCACCCCAGTAATTCCGTAGACTGTCGTAGATTTCAGTGAACCGCTGCGCGAGCGGGGAATCGATGATCACGTCCACGGCGTGGAGCATTGAACAGCCGGTCGTATCTGAAAGACGTTCAAAGATGAGATTCATCTCATACAGGAGTTCTTGCGTCCGACCAACGCTGAATGCCGGGATGATCGTCACTCCCTTATTTTCCAGTGTATGGCAAAGCACGTTTTCCAGCTGCTGAACTCGCTCCTCGCGTCCCACATGATTACGGTCCCCGTAGGTGCTTTCCAGCACCAAGTAATCCGCCCGTTCTGGGCTCACCGGTTCCTTAAGGATCGGCTGATGACGACTCCCTAAATCTCCACTGAATACAAATCGTTCGCCCTCATAATCCAACTCTACGATGGCCGAACCCAGCACATGCCCAGCAGGGGTCAAACGCATCTCGATTCCCCCATCTAACTTCTGCCATCTCGCAAAGGGCAGGGGACGAATGTATTTGCGCAGGTCATGGAGAAAGCGTTCGATCAGACGCTTGTTGCGAGTAATCCCCACCCGCATGGCATCCTCCATCATCAACGGCAGTAATTTGGCCGTCGGAGGACTGCAATAAATCGGTCCATTGAAACCTGCAGCAATCAAATAGGGTATGCGTCCCACATGATCGAGGTGCACGTGCGTCACGATCAACCCCTGAATGCCGTCGAGCGGAAAATCGATTTGCTCTTCGTCCCGTCCCTTCGCATCGGATCCCTGAAAGAGTCCGCAATCGATCAACAGCGAACGCTTTTCATTAATCACCAGTTGATGACAGGACCCGGTGACGCCATTCAGAGCGCCATGATGAATTACGTGCATTAAATTTCCAAGTCTGGGAAGCATCGCTAAGCCGCCCAAGAACGAGAGTCGCTAAAAAGATACGGACCCCCAATGTATCTCGTGATACCAAGCAGCATCAGCCTCTCTATCGTACCCCAGAACTCGTTCAGAAATAAGCTATCGCAGCAGTGGCCGGCAGCAACGCACAAATAAAAACTCATTGTCCCAACTTGGCACAATCTGAATCGCCCCGATTCCCTGGGCATCTGCCGGAGTCAGTTCCCGCAGTTGCAATTGCCACTGATCTGGTGTCCTACCAGCCGATGGAATTACGTAGAGTTGCGTCTGTTCTCGATAGGCCGCTGGCGACGTAATCCACAAACTCTGCTCATCGAGACAGGCGACGGCCACCGGAAATTGCTCTTGGATGTTGGCCAAGATGCGCGGAAGAGTTCTTCCATGGGTTACGACGGAGACACTCGCTTGAGGACCTACACCTACGCTGCCAACATTAGCCCAATCAATCCAGCATGCAATCTCGAGCTCCGCGCACACGCGCGTCAACACCTGTCCCACCGGCCTAGTCTGCGGGGTAACCACCGTGCTCGTTGCTGACAGCTTGGGAAGTGATGCGGGATTGACGAAATGGGTGACGATTTGATCGCGATGGTTGAATTCAGGCACCGCCGTAGGCAAGCCTCGGACCGAGCGCCAGGTTTCCAACCACTGCACGACGGCAAACCACTGCTCGAGGGATACCTGCTGGGAATCGAAGGAGAGCTCGTTGTTTTGGATCGACCACGCCTCCCCTGCAACAGGGAAGAGGACGCCAAGCGTTTCGATCAACCAAGGGTGTTGCGACTCGGCGACTAAATCACCAATTGGCAGCTTCGGTGGAAGCAACTCGGCCATCGCTTCTGGCGGAGCCTGCAGCTCCAAATAGCGATTCTCTCGCGAGTGCGGAACGGTACCAATTCGCTGAGCCAGCGTTTCAGCCACCTGACGAATCGTGGCCTGTTTTTGCGGTGGTACCGTCACCGACTGATTGCGGTCGATATTGCTCGCCGCCAGTGAAGCGAGATCGATCACCGTAGGAACACCACTGATCTGCGTCCAGAGGTTGACGATTTGCCAGAGTTGAGGCTTTTTCGTTGCCCGCGGATCTCCCAAAATCACTCCCGGCAAGAGCGTTTGGGAGTGAGCCTGATAGTCAATCGGTGGAATCGGTTCATAGGTGAGTTCAGGCTTGAGTCCTAAATCCTCGGCAGTGACCGGCGGAGCGGAGGGTACCACGCCCTCATCGGGCAAAGTCGGTTGGATGGAGAAATCGAGAAACGGCGCAAAATCCCTCAACTGCTTTGGCAGCGATTCGGTGCTGCTAGCGTCGTTTTCCGAGTTCGCACCGTCGGTAGCTTCAGCAGGAAGTGCGTTGGCTGGCATGTCGCTATCCGGCGTGTCACTGCTAGGCAACTCGGTTGTCTGCGCAGGGGGCACGTCCGTCGAGGCTTCCGCCGACTGCTCGGGAGGGACGCCCACTACTGCTCCATCGCTCTCGGCAGCGCTAACTTGGTCCCCCCTACCAGGAGCTTCCGGAACGTCACTCTCATCGACGGAGTCGGCTGAATCTGGCGGGGTTGAGTCTGCTGAGGGCGAGTCGACGTCGAGACCGGATGGCGCCGTCGGATTTCCCCCATCGACCGGCGCTGACAAATCCGCTGCCGGAGGCTTGCTTCCACCAGCAACAGCATCCCCTCCGCTCGGCTTGGTGTACCAATTCAAAAACGCGAAGAATCCGATAGCCGCTAGAAGGATTCCCCCTACTCCAAGAAATCCGATCATCAAATAGAGCCGGCTCTTAGCAGATTGCGGGCTAGTCCACTCCTCAGTCGGCACCAGCGCCTCCTTCGACTCCCATGCCGAATCTCGCCCTGCCTCGCCGTGCACCGGAGGTGCATCGCTTCCGGCTCCTGATCGTAGAGAACCTGTCGCGTCCTTCGTCAAGTCCGACGGCCCCGCCGGCAACTCGGCATCCTCCAGAGCCGCCAAGCGATACTCGTCGTCTACGCCGCGAGTCATCTCCCCAGAATCAACCACGCGATCAGGCAACGTCTCCTTGGTCATCGCCATCGAATCGACCTGGTGACCAGGCTGGTCCGATTGGTCAATCGCATCGGGCGCAACGATCATCAACATGGACTGACACTTGGGGCAGTTCACCACTTGTCCGACCATACTCGCACTGCGAACCCGAATTCGGCTTTGGCAAGTCGTGCATTGAATAGTAAACGGTTCCACAGACAGTGGTTCCCAAGAGAGGGGGTAGTTTCTCAAGCTGCCTTCGCAGCTTCCGTAGACCTAAAGCTTAACCGGCTCTGGTCAATTCTACTCTAATCTAAGACCACATCGCTGGACCACCGCCCGCCCTGCTGCTGGCCTGAACCGATTGCAACGATCGCATGGATTTTGATGCAGTCCCCCCAGGCCCCAACGCGAGCTTCCGGAAAGGCCCGCAACGGGTCCCCAGAGCGACGTGTCCCGTGCCAATATTTTCCCCGGCTTGCCGCTTTCCCAGTGTATCGCCAAAATACAGCCATTCGTTCTGCTCAACGACGAACCACCTACTACTGAACGCTGTTTTAGAGAGAAGTTTTAAACAAGATGCTTGCTAAAGAAATGAAATCGGGTGTGGTGGTCGTCGAAAAGGACGTACCAATTATCATCGAATCGGTAACCGTCCAATCTCCGAGCGCGCGTGGCGCAGCGACGCTGTACAAGTTCCGAGCAAGGAATCTCATTACCAAGCAAAAGGTCGACCTAACCCTCAAGGGCACCGACAACTTGCCGGAAGCAGACTTCCGCAAACGCGTGGTCAAACTGATGTACAAGGATCAGGAAGCGTTGCACCTGATGGATGATGAAGACTACAACCAGTACTCGATCAGCTTGGAGGATGCCGCTGAGCAGGTGCCTTACATGACCGAGTCGCTCGAGGGAACCTACGCCCTGATTTACCAGGACGAATGCGTCGGCCTGCAACTCCCCACGACGGTCGAGCTGACGATTGCTCAATGCGACCCAGCCATTCGCGGCAACTCCGCCACCGCCCGCACGAAATCAGCCTTGCTGGAAACGGGGCTGTCGGTCCACGTGCCCGAATACATCAAGGAGGGCGAGAAGATCAAAGTCGACACGCGCACTGGGGACTTTATTTCCCGCGCCTAATCCCCTGTGTCATAGGCGGCCTGTTGATCTTGCAACCACCGCCTAACGGCTTGTCGATCTAATCGCGATTTTAGTTTTACTGAGTAGGCAATTTCGCGAATTGGCCTGTAGCGACAATCACTTGTCCTTGCTCACGCTGCGGATTGCGATTTCGACAAACCGGTAAGCAAGCAACGCCGGATCAGTTGCGGAACAGAGCGCTCGGGGGGCTGCTGCATTCTCAACCAAACGGACGAAGCTCTTCAGTCAACCAGCCGTCAGCGATTGGTTGCTTGAAGAGCGATTCTATTTTATCGCGCAGGCAGTGTGCCTGATTGCCCTACTTCGGCCACGACCTGCACTTGCTCACCCGACGGTGGATTTGAGCGCGTTTTTGAGTTTACCGTGCCGGTAGCGTCCCAATCCCCATGCCGCGCTATCACTTGTCCTTGCTCACGCTGCGGGTTGCGATTCCAACACGTCGTCACGCGACTGGTTCGGTCTCACCGAACTGTCGGAATTCGCATGCTTCGCGAGTTGTTCACCGTCTAGCGTTCGCTCCACACGGCCAGTTCATTTCCATGGGGATCGGCAAACTGAAATCGGCGTCCTCCTGGAAATGCAAAAATTTCCTGGACGATCTTCGCACCGGCGGAGACCACTCGGCGATACGTCGCTTCTAAGTCAGCCGCGTAGAACACGACGAGCACCGCTCCGGCAGCCGGCGATGACTGGAGTGGCGAGCGATAGAAGCCACCGTCCATCTTCCCGTCGGTGAACGCCAGATAGTCAGAGCCGTAAGGGGTAAACTTCCACTCAAATGCCTGCTCGTAGAAAGCCTGCACTGCAACAAAGTCTTCCGCTGGAAATTCGAGGTAGTCTATTTTCAGATTTGTGGGCATGCAAGGATTCCCTAGAAGTTGTGGATGTTTCCTGCAATTTAACGCGTCCTGTAGCGGCGGCAAGACCACACGTTTCCCAGGAGCTGACGGTAAATCCTCGACGTCCTTTTACCTGTCAGCCCTTTTTACCCGCCAGCCAATGATCTGAGACATTGGAAGATCTTTTGGATCGGGAGAGCAGCGATCCCCAAGCCTCGACAGCAGCCTAAACGTTGCAAGCTTGAGCAGAAACATCCTCATTTGGCATCAACGCACGCGTAGAAGAGCAACCGACGATGATTTCGTGGTGCAGCCAGATGACACTTGCCCGATGGTCCATGGTGGCAGTCTCCGCGTGCACAGGCTCCGCCTGCAGAGCTGCCGCGTGCTCGCACTGCAAACGAAAATAGCCTAGAAGAATGAACTTCTAGGCTATTTCGATACTTAGATTCTTACAGCTTTGGACGTCTGATGCTTAAGCAGCAGGGTCAGCTGTAGGAGCAGCTGGTGCTGCAGGAGCAGCAGGTGCTGGAGGAGCAGCAGCAGGAGCTGCGCTCTCGATGATGACACCGCTGTCAAGCGTTGTGCTACAGCTTGGGCAACCTGGAACGTAACCACCACTGATTACCGAACCACCACAGCTGCTGCATCCGCTAACAGGAGCGGCGCAACCGCCACAGCTAGGAGCAGCTTCGCAGCAGTTGCTACGGCGACCCAACAGGCGGCGACGTGGTTGACCACAAGGATCAGCTTCGCAGCAAGTAGGGGCAGCTTCGCAGCAGGAAGGAGCAGGAGCAGGACAGCAAGCTACAGGAGCAGGTGCACAGCAGCTAGGTGCTGGCTCGCAGCATGCAACTGGTGCTGGCTCGCAGCATGCAACTGGAGCTGGCTCGCAGCAAGGAGCAGGCTCACCGCAGCACTTCGAAGCGCGACGTGAAGCAAGCTTGGCTAGCAAACCACCGCTGCAACGCTCACGCGTTGGACGGCAGGTGTCGCGACGGACTTCTGGTCCACAGCAACGATTCGAACCCAAACCAGAAAACAAACCACCGCAGCTGCTACGGCCACTGCAGCTACCAAAACCAGCATAAGCTTCGGTGGACGATACGCTCGCGGTCAAAAGCATGGCCAAGCCAGCGATGCCCGCAACTAAAACTCGATTCATCGGATACCTCCAATAGGTTACCAACACGCGTTGAATGGCCCAACCGTTGGACCAAAGTGGCGGGACATCCGCCTCCAATTGCACGTAATAGGTTGAATTTCTTACTTACACTACCTAAACGACTTGTCAGCTACGCCGAAGATTAACGGTCAAGCGGTTTAGGCAATCTAAGAAGACTGGCAGATAGATTATCGCTGGCGTGCAGAGTGTCAACAGGCCCAGCTTCGGAAACCCGCGGATACTTGCCGGAACCCCCTTTTTATGTGAACTTTCTCACACTTCTACGACCGTAGCTTCCCCAATCCTACGCAGGCCGGACCGGCCAGGCAAAATCAACGTAAATCCAATGCTAGCAAATGCTTGGAGTCGGCTTGGTGGAATCCCGGCAGCCCCCTAATCATGCGGTCTAGGGAGGGTCGCCCACCCTTCCTTCCAGACGCACCTCACAGTCGGAAAAATCACCACGAAACTACGCTTTTTATCAAGTCAGCTTGATCGGCAAGATTTTCCTAGTCTGAATTGCTAGCAATAGCCGAATTAAAGTGTGTAAGCATGCTGGCCGCAGCTCGACGCAACGCCAAAGTTGGTCGGAACGTGGGCGGCACCGCATGCTTCACTAGCATGGAAGTTTCTCGCGGCTCGGATTGTCGGGTTTCCGCGACTACTACAACTTGGAGGTTGTGATGGCAAAGCGCAGCTTTGCGGGAAAACGGGTCATTCTGACCGGTGCCAGCAGCGGAATTGGTTGGTACCTCGCCTCGGATTTGGTGCGAGCGGGCGCGTACGTAGTTATCGCAGGGCGGCGTTCGGAACGTCTGCAGCAACTCCGACTGTCGTTCGGCAACCCACAGAAACGCTTGATAGCCGTGACAGGTGATATTACCGACGCCGAACATCGCCAGACCCTTGTGACGACCGCTGTGGAGCAATTAGGAGGCATTGACCTAGTGATTAACAATGCCGGCATGGGCGCTATCGGCAATTTTGCCGATGCATCTGCGGAACGCTTGCGGCGGATCATGGAGGTTGACTTTTTTGGTGCAACCGAGCTTACGCGATTGGCGTTGCCTCATTTGAAACGCGGCAACCAACCGGCGATCGGCATTGTCAGCTCGGTGCTAGCCCACCGGGCTGTACCGGGGAAAAGCGAATACTGCGCTGCCAAATTCGCTTTACGGGGTTGGGCAGAGTCCTTGAGAGTTGAATTGAAACCGGCGGGGATAGACGTTTGCAACGTTGCTCCGAGCACGACGCGGAGCGAATTTTTCGACTCCTTGTTGGAAACGGCCCGGGGAACCCAAAGTCGCTCTGCCGGATCGCAGTCTCCAGAGTATGTGGCTAGAAACATCCTCAAGGCGCTGCGGCAGCGCAAACGCGACCTCATCCTTTCCCCAGGCGGCAAATCGCTCGTTTGGCTTGGAAAATTCGCGCCGCGCTTTACCGACCAATTGCTGCTGAAGTACGCCTGAGCTGGCCTGGGCGCACAAGACCGGAGAAGCCCCCATCGCGACACAACTTGGGGACTTTATCTCCCCGTACCGAATCTTCTTGCCAGAAAACGGATGACTAAGGGTAACGTCTTGCAGGATAAAACCCAGCTTCCTTCATCTTTTTACACTATCGGAATCGATGGGTCGCAGGTAACCTAGCACGCATCGCCAGCGGTTTTCCGCGCCCCACAGCCCAACAGAGGCTTGAGTAGGGGCCCTCGACACGCGACCTGATGGGTCAGCGGTCCGAAGAATAAGACCAAGGCGTAAGACCTTGGGACAATATCTTCCTTTCTCTCTATGCAGCGGATCCTTTGGGAAGCCGGTCCTTCGTATCGTTTCGTGTAATTGCTGCGGCGTTCCCTATCAAGAAAAGCACACCGTTCACCCCATGACTACTGCCTTGTCGAAAAAAACTGAATCCGATCTCGATGCTGAAATCCTCGCTAAACTCAAAGCGGAAATCGCCCAGGAAGCAGCACAAAAAATCAAGCTGGCCAAAGCCGCTAAGCGTCAAACGCTGACAGATAGCCTGACCGGGTCGAGCCTTCTGCCCGCCGGGGCTCCGCCAGCTCAAGAAAATGCAGCTGCCGCGCAAACCCATACGGCACAGCCTGAAATCACTCCCGTTCCAACACCTGCAGCACCCGTCGTACAGGCTGCAGTTGCAGCCACCGTAGAAGTGGCAGCCAAGGCTGCTACGGCAGCGGTCGAAGCCGTGGCAGCCCCCACTGCGGCAATGCCAAGTGCCGTAGCTGACCAAGCCGTAGTCAGCACACCGGAAAGCAGTGCTCCCGATACCAGCGAAGCTGAAGCGACCGTCATCGAAGTGCATGCAACCGAAGTCCCAGTGGCGGAAACTCCAGTGGTAGAAGCTCCAGTGGTAGAAGCTCCAGTGGTAGAAGCTCCTGTCGTAGAAGCTACAGTGGTTGAAGTTGCTGCGAGCTCGAGTGTATCTGAGGAAGCGGTTGAAGCAGCTCCCATTTCCGCTGCTACGGCCCCGGCCGAAGAGCCAGGCTCCGCAAGCCAGGAAATGGTTTCCGAACCAGTCACCATCGCGGTCGAAGCCGCGGTTAGCCTTGCCGAACCACCTCGCGCGGCCCCCGCACTCGCTTCCGCACCTTCCGTCATTGAGCAAACGATTGCGGCTGCGGCGCTGCCGACTGCGGCACCAAGTGATGCAGTGGACACTCCAGAACTCACACCTCAGCAGATCGCAAAGAAATTGCGGAAGAAGGCCAAGAAAGCTGCTAAGGCCGCGGAAGCAGCTGCCGCTGCGATGGCCGCCGCCAATTCAGCAGGCACCGCCTCGGACAAGGTTGAGTCTGACAAGGCGACGACCGAGACGGTAGTGCCAAAGCCAGCGACCGCCGAAGATGCGCCCGCTGCCGAAGATGTTGGTGTCGTGTTTCGCGACCTAGCGCTCAGCGAAGAAGTGCAGCTCGCGGTTCAGATGTCTGGCTATATCACCCCCACGGCCGTACAAGCCGAAATCATTCCCTACATGCTCGATGGTCGGGATGTGTTGGCCCAATCGCAAACGGGAACTGGAAAAACAGCAGCCTTTGCGCTGCCGATCCTATCCCGCATCAACTTGGACGAAACCAAACCACAAATTTTGGTACTCGCTCCCACTCGAGAGTTGGCCACACAGGTTGCCAAGTCGTTTGAGACCTACGCCAAATGCATGCCGAAGTTGAAAGTGGCTGCCATTTATGGTGGTGCGGATTACGATTCGCAACTACGTCTCTTGCGTCGTGGTGTGCAAGTCGTCGTAGGCACGCCTGGCCGAGTCATCGACCACATTCGTCGCGGCACGTTTCACTTGGATAACATCCAATGCGTCGTCTTGGATGAAGCGGATGAGATGCTCAACATGGGCTTCTTCGAAGACGTTGAGTTCGTATTGGCTCAAACTCCGCAGGATAAGCAGGTCGCATTATTCTCCGCAACGATGCCACCGCAGATTCGTCGCATCGCCGATGAATACTTGAAAGATCCCGCCACCATCACGATCCGCCGCAATACCATTACGGCCGATTCGATTGAGCAAATGTGTGTGTTCGTCGAAGAATACAACAAGCCTGAGTTGCTGGCACGCATGTTGGAAATGGAAGATACCGACGGCGTAATTGTCTTCACCAAGACCAAGGAGTCGACCGTCCAAGTGGCGGAACGCCTCAGCAAAATTGGAATCTCCGCGGCAGCCCTGAACGGCGATCTTCCGCAAGCCCGTCGCCAAAGAGCCGTGGATCAGTTAAAGGCGGGGCAATTGGACGTCTTGGTCGCAACCGATGTGGCCGCCCGAGGATTGGACGTGCAACGCATCAGCCACGTTTTCAATTACGACTTACCTCACGACAGCGAATCGTACATTCACCGCATCGGGCGAACCGGACGCGCTGGGCGTAGTGGTGTAGCGGTCATCTTCCTGACCCATCGTCAGAGTGGCAAGCTGCGATTGATCGAAAGGGCGACCAAGCGGACGATTGATATTATCAATATGCCCACGGCCGAAGTCATCAATAAGAAACGCATCGAACGCTTCAAGCATCAGATCACCCATCAGTTGCAAGGTGGCGATCTGGGGCCATACCATAAGCTCGTTGGAGAATACCTTGCGGAGACCGGCGAAGCTCCAGAACGCGTTGCCGCCGCGTTGGCTGCTATCAGCCAGGGCAAGAGTCCCATGTTTGTTAAAGACTTGCCGACCGCACCCGAGCGCCGTAGCAATAGTCGCGAAGATCGTGGTGGCCGTTTCGGAGACCGCGATAGTCGCTCCAGTGGTGGAGATCGCGACGACCGACCACGCCGCCGTTCGGGGCCACCCAACCGTGGCATGCGTCGCTTTCGGATTGAAGTCGGCAGCCAAGACGGAGTCCGTCCCGGAAACATCGTCGGCGCCATCGCCAACGAAGCGGGACTTTCCGGACGCGATATTGGACCGATCGATATCCGCAGCCAGTTTAGTATTGTCGACCTGCCCGAGCATGTTGAAGGTGAGCTGATGAATCAGCTACAACGCACTTGGGTAGCGGGCAAGCAATTGCAAATCAGTCC
The DNA here is from genome assembly GCF_007752135.1 of Aureliella helgolandensis. Classification (GTDB taxonomy): domain Bacteria; phylum Planctomycetota; class Planctomycetia; order Pirellulales; family Pirellulaceae; genus Aureliella; species Aureliella helgolandensis. Next base: position 1,700,883 of record NZ_CP036298.1, read on the forward strand.
GTTTAACGAGCGGTCCTTCAGCGACAGCGAGAGTGGCGGGCGTCGCGGTCCGCCGGCCGCCAGGCAGGGCAGTGGCGAACGACGCGAGTTCTCCAAGACCTATAAGGGAAAGCCGGCTGCCGGAAAATTTGAGAAAACCTTCTCGAAGAAACGCAAGAAGCGCTAGTTACGGATCCTCGCTCCAATTTTTCATGCAAGCCGCTGCGGGGAGCCTCTCCCCGCAGACGGCTTGTTGCTTTTGGTGCATCGACACGTTCGCTCCCTCTGCCGCAATTTGGCGGCACGAGGCGTCGGGCGTTCCCCCATGAAGAATTCGGCCGTAGACTTCGAGCCAGCCCCGAAGAACATCGGGCTGGGTGAGGACTACGCTAAGATACCTTGCACCACTCGAGCCTCTTCCACCCCCGTCAGGCGTTGGTCGAGCCCTTTGAATGGGAAGGTAAGACGCGAGTGATCGATTCCGAGCTGATGAAGAATGGTTGCATTTAAATCGCGGACATGCACCGGATCTTCAACAATGTTGTAGCTAAAATCATCGGTTTGCCCGTAGGTGATGCCACCTTTGATGCCTCCACCAGCCATCCAAACGCTGAAGCATCTGGGGTGATGATCACGTCCATAATCAGTGCGTGTCAACTTGCCTTGGCAATAGGTCGTCCGCCCAAATTCTCCTGCGAAGACGACGAGAGTGTCTTCTAAGAGTCCTCTATTTTTCAAATCCAACAGCAACGCGGCTGACGGCTGGTCAACATCATAGGCCTGCCCTCGCAGCTTTTTAGGCAGTCCCACGTGGTGATCCCAGCCACGATGGAAGAGCTGCACAAAGCGGATGTCCCGCTCAATCATGCGGCGTGCTAGCAAACAATTGCGAGCGAACGAGCCGCTCTTGTGCACTTCGGGGCCGTATGAATCGACAACATGCTTGGGTTCGTTCGTCAAGTCAGTCAATTCCGGCACCGAGGACTGCATTCGAAAGGCCATTTCCTGTTGCGAGATCGTCGCTTGAATTTCAGGATCTCCGATTTCCTGAAGGTGTTCCTGATTCAGTTTGGCAACGAGGTCGAGCATTCGACGACGGCTCGATGCCGTAACGCCCTCTGGATTGGAAAGAAAGAGCACAGGATCCCCGGAGGGCTGAAACGACACCCCCTGGTGCTTGGAAGGCAGGAAACCGGAGCCCCAAAGACGGCTGTAGAGCGCCTGCACATTGCCGGTCCCCCCAGTCCAAAACGCAGAACTCATGACCACAAAATCTGGCAGATTCTCATTCATGCGGCCCAACCCATAACTCAGCCACGATCCCATGCTGGCTTTTCCAGGGATTTGTGAACCAGTGCAAATGAGCGTTTTTGCCGGATCGTGATTGATCGCGTCGGTATGCAAGGACTTAATGATGCACAATTCGTCAGCGACAGTCCCCAGGTGCGGCAACAGTTCACTCATCGCAATGCCGCTTTGTCCTTGGGGAGAGAACTTGAACATTGAAGGCGCGACGATCTGTTCCTTTCCTTTCGTCATGGCCGTCACGCGTTGCCCCTGACTGACACTCGGTGGTAGCGGTTGATTGAATTGGTCGACGAGCGCCGGCTTATCGTCAAACAGATCAATTTGGCTTGGTGCGCCTGCCATAAAAAGAAAGATGACTCGCTTGGCTTTCGCAGGAAAATGTAGGGCATTGGTTGCCCCTGCGTTGTGCGCCGAGCAGACGGTGGCCAGCGCGGTCGCCCCCAATCCCATGCCGGAGCGTTTGAGGAAGAGGCGTCGATTTTCCAGATCGAAGTGGCTTGGCAAATCGCTGTGGTTCATTCTTGACTCCTGGTCGCGTCTAAATTGAGAAGGGAGTGAACGACCATCGCTAGCGCCGCAACTCTGGTCGCCGGTTCCTCGACCTTAGCCATCTCAGGCTGGCGGAGCTGGAGAGCTGCAATCTGCTGAGCCGCGTCGACATCCTGTTCGTAGATCTCTTGGAATTGAGCCAGCGCCTCAACCAGACTCTCTAGACTCGCTTGGCTGGGAAGGTGGGAGGTGATGCTTTCATGCGCGATTTGGACACGCTGACGATCCGTCAAAGAAGTGTCGTGGAGCAGAGCGCCTGCGTAATTGACGGCAGCCGCAAAATATTGCTCTTCGTTCATTAACACCAGTGCCTGCAGCGGCGTGTTGGTGCGTTCACGGCGGGCGATGCAACTCTCCCGGGAGGGCGCGTCGAAAATGGTCATTTGGGGCGGCGGTAGGGCGCGTTTCCAAAACGAATAAATACTGCGACGATAGATTTTTTCTCCCGAATCGGCCTCATAGACCCGTGGGTACGAATTCGGCATGGCGACCACCTCCCACAAACCGGCTGGCTGCGGTGGCTTGACACTCTTGCCGTAGAGCGTGGGGTTGAGCAGACCGCAGACCGCAAGAATTTGGTCGCGAATGACTTCCGCATCCAATCGATAGCGAGAACCGCGACTCAGCAAGCGATTATTCGGATCGACGCGAAATCGATCCGGCGGTGCCTGAGAGGTTTGTTGGTACGTCTTCGAAAGTACAATCATTCGAAGCAACCGCTTAACGTCCCACCCAGATTCGATGAATTGGAGTGTTACGTAATCGAGCAACTCTGGGTGACTGGGCGTTTCCCCCTGAGCACCAAAGTCTTCAGACGTTTTGACAAGTCCGATGCCGAAGAGCTGTTGCCAGAACCGATTCACGGCGACACGGGCGGTAAGTGGATTGTCGGAAGCGACCATCCATCGCGCCAAATCCATGCGTGTTTTGACTTGCGACTCACTTTGGATGGGTGGCAAAAAGCTGGGTGCATTCCGCTCCACCTGCTCACCGAGCTGGTCGTAGTTGCCACGTACATGAATATAAGTGGGGCGCACCTCGCTGCGTTCCTTCATGATCAAGGTGGCCGGAATTCTTCCGATCAGCTCGCTTCTTCGTTCTTCTTGTTGCACTAGCTCTCGTTTCAACGTCTCCAGTTGTTCGGTGGCTGCAGGTGTTGGCGACGCAGCAACGTTCGAATCCCGAGCTTCCTTAGAGCTGCCAGTCTCGAGCTGCTCCAGCGCTGCGCGAATGCGCGAGAGTTCCTTGTCGAGTCGCGTTAGCTCTACCGTTTGTTCCGAAGTCGGCAGCTCCAGATAGGGTGGCTGAAGTCCTCGCTGAAAATCTAGTCCGCGGCGTCCGCCCGTTTCCGGATCTGCATCCAAGTTATTGAAGAAGGCATAGAATTGGTAGAAATCGCGTTGCGTGATCGGATCGTATTTATGGTCATGACACACGGCGCATTCAAGCGTCAAACCGAGGAATGCGGTCCCGACCGAAGAAACCCGGTCTACGACATTTCGCATGAAGCTCTCCTCCGGCAAGGCCGTACCACGATCAATGATCAAGTGCAGTCGGTGAAACCCCGATGCGATCAGCTGGTCAACCGTGGGTTGCTCAAACAGGTCACCGGCCATTTGATCTACGATGAAATTGTCGAAAGGCATATTTTCGTTGAACGCACGAATCACCCAATCCCGATACGGCGTCATCTCGCGATAGTGATCGTGGTGCAGCCCATTGGTATCTGCGAAACGCACTAGGTCGAGCCAATAGCGTGCCATGTGCTCGCCAAAATGCGGACTCTCCAAGAGGCGATCCACGAGCTGCTCAATAGCGTCAGGGGATGAGTCGTTGACGAATTCTTGGATTTCATCGAGCGTGGGAGGCAAGCCCGTTAAGTCAAGGGATAAGCGTCTCAGCAATGTCCGCCGATCAGCAGCAGGACTCGGACCAAGGCCAGCTCGTTGCAAGCGGGCTAGCACAAATCGATCGATGGGTTGCTGGCTCCAGTCATTCGGCTGGGGAGCGGGAAGTTCACTGCGTTGCGGGGCCACAAATGCCCAGTGCTCCTGGTACTCCGCACCAGAGGCAATCCAGCGTTTGATCTTCTCGACCTCCAGTTCGGTCAACTCCTTGTTGGACTCGACCGGCGGCATCTTCAGATCCGCATCCATGGCCGTGATCCGCGCGACAACCTCCTCCAAGTCCATTGCTGCAGGGATATCCAGTCTCGCATCTGCTTGCCGATTTTCAGCGTCGGGACCATGGCACTGGAAGCAGTTATTGGCGAGTATCGGACGAATATCACGGTCAAAGCTCAACGAATCGGACGACATGCCCTCCTCATCGGTCAGGCCCAGGGTTGGCATGGCCAGAACAAATACGGCCACTCCACAGACGATTCTCAGCGGCCGCTGAATGCCCGACATCAGTAGATATTGCTGCAACATTTCTCATCATCTCAATTGGGCCAAGTCTAGTTGGCGGTTCCCCTTAGAACGTATTTACAGATCGAAAGTAAATACATTCTTGGAGGCATCCGCATCGACAGTGGCCGTGAAACCAGACTTGCTGGGATTGCCATACTTCGCAGGAATGGGAGAGGGTTCCGATTTTTGCCCCCCGGTGAAGGCTGGCATGTCGGCGATCACATCAGGGACATATTTTAACGATACTTGATAATCGCCAACCCAGGCACCGTCCCCAGGCTCCAACGTCCGAAGCTTGAAATTCCCTTGCTCATCTGTGGTACCTTCTGCGATCTGCCCGCTACCGCCCACAGGGACGAATGAGACCGAAATTTTCGCAATAGGGGAACCATTGAAGGTCACCACCCCTTTAGCCGGAACGGGGCCATCACCCGATCCTCCACATCCCGCTAAAAAACAAGACGCCAACAGCAGAACACTTAAACAGTTCATTCGTCGAAATAGCACGACCTTTACTCCAATCAGGGTAGCAGATTACAGTTCCAAGCACACGTACCGAAAGATGCTGCAAGCCAACGACACGGGCAAAGCCAATACTCCGCGTCGCTGGGATGAATCATTGTTGAAATGAATACAGAGGGGGCATTTCCCAATAGCGAATTGCCGTTCAACTTGCGCTCAATCGCTGCTGCTCACGACTTCACCGCCACTGATGGTGGCGTAAGCACGATAAACTCCGATGTCGATACTCTCGCTTACGAATCGAACGCTTCCGTCGCCCAAGCCGAATTGACCGCCGCCTACATGCTTGCTGGCAAAGGAATAATTATTCGGCCAGTCGCCGATGTTCTTCGGTCGCTTCAAAACGGCGTTGAGTGGTATCGCACAGGTCGCGGTGACTGCATTGGGGTTGTACCACCAATTCCACTGGCTCCAACCTGGCTGCGCCTCACCAATCGCGTAAGTGTTTGATGTACCGTCCGTCAAATCGCGCATTCGCGTAACGGGATTGGTTTGGTTCTGATTCGAGCACAGGATACCATTTCCAGAATTCAATCCATCGGTGCTTCCACCGTGTCTTCCACCAGGCGACGATACCGGCGAGTAAACTCCCCACGCCCAATTGCTGCCAGCGCAGGCTTTGTAGTTGGTAACGGCCCACGTCCCGGGAGGATCCACATTGACGTCAGAGCGATTGCCCAGACGACCGTTTTCGCTCTCACCATCGGACGGGCATAGGAATCCTGAAATAACGGTATTGGCAACTATTTGGTTCTGCAGAATATTTGGCGTAGTCCCCTGAAGTCCAACGCGAAAATCAATTTGATTGAATAACGGCGCTTGCTCAATTTGCGGGAGGATCATCTGCAACCAACTCTTGCCGGTATTGGCGATCGCGGGACCACCACCACCACCGCCAGGGATGCTTCGATAGGCACCGTTGATTGGAAAGATTTTGAAGGTGTCATGATAGTTGTGAAACGCCAATCCCAGCTGCTTCACATTGTTCGAACATTGCATTCGACGAGCGGCTTCGCGTGCCGCTTGAACCGCTGGGAGAAGCAAGCCAACGAGGATACCAATGATTGCAATAACCACTAGAAGTTCGACGAGCGTAAAAGCGGATCGCTGCGATAGAGTACTGCGCTGCATAAGACGGTTCCTTGCAAGGTGGGAAAAGTACCGAAGACAGACTGTTAGAGTTGAACAAAGAGTCCTTTCCGCTCAGTGCTCGCCCCCACTCTAACAACTGGAGCCGACAGATACCAGCGGTGCCCATTCCCACCTTAAGAAACAGTTAGGCGAGCAGAACCACCGCAGACCACGCATGAAATGCGACACCCACGGCGAGTGGTGCCGCCAGCAGGAGTGCCAACCTGCCCTCCTCGCAAATATCCAGGATCATGTCGGCTTCATTTCTGCAGTGTGAGGAAGCCGCTTCGGACATCCGCTGCGCGAGTTGGCGGTCCCCGGTGGGGACTGGGGCTCCCCCCAAACCTATTCCGCCATTGCGAGGCCCTTGGGAATTCCTACTGAAGCAGACAGCTACCGACAGACATCTGCCGAGACGCGAAGGGAACCCAATTCCCAATAGGCGCGAGAGAACGCTACCAGCGGGGTGGCTGTCTGACAATTCTCCTTGGTTCCCAGCCCGATTCTGCTGCTCATCCAGTTAGAATTAGTGGAGACTTGCGTAGTCTTTTCCTATCCGCGAATGCCCGTGAAAGGAGCCGAACTCAATTCGACTTGGAATCAAAATCTGTTTTTTTGTTTTTTTGTGCCTGGAATACTAGGTTCCGTGCACTACTTATCTGGCTGCAGGAATTTGAGCTTTGCACTCTAGGAGTGCGGGCTCCTCTCCCCCGCTAAGCCTCTTTTCACCTTCGAGTTTTCAGGACGCCAAGATGCCCCCACCTGCCTTGCTCTCCCAACTCCAGCGGTTACAGAACTCCGCTGAGTTGGAGCGATTGCAACCAGATGCCGAGCTCTTGGACCTTTACATCGAGAGTGGGAGTCGCGAGGCGATCGAGAGATTAATCGAGCGCTATGCACCGATGGTGGCCAGCGTATGCCGGCTGACCGTCTCCGATCCAACGAGTGCCGAAGATGCCTTTCAGGCAACCTTCCTGATCTTGTTGAAATCGGCCAAAAAGATCCGACGCCATGCGTCGGTTGGAGCATGGTTGCACGGTGTGGCCTACCGCACCGCCTGCCGCCTCCGAAAACCAGCTCGGGAGCCTGCCTCTAATCCAAGCGATACTGACGTGAGTGACTATTGTGATTCAACAGCCGAACCAATGACTCAGTTAGCTCGACGCATGGAGCTGGAAGCCCTCGACCGAGAGCTGGAGAGTTTGCCCGACAAGTTGCGTGAGCCGCTCGTTGAGCACTATTTGCTGGGCTTCACTGCCCCTCAAATTGCAGAGCGAATGGAGTTGAGCACCTCGGCGGTGGAGGGGCGACTCAAACGTGGCCGCCGGGTTCTCCGGCGACAACTTGCACGGCGGGGAATTAGCCTTTCCGTGCTGTTTGCGGGAAGCACACTTTTCCAACAGCAACTAAAAGCAGCCGAGGCCACACAGTGGACCGCCAACTTTGTCGAACAGTATCTTCCATCTGAAGGGGAAGGGTGGGAGCATGCCACGCATGATCCTACGCCCCCCTCGCACCTCTCTTCCCTAGTACGTGGAGAATTACAAATGTTTAGTAGCAGTACTCTTAAGATCGGCCTGTGCACTGGCCTCATGTTGGCCGCCGGTACTCTGGCCGTAGTGGCCGCAGATCGCCCCTTTGTCTGGAACTCCGATTCCGAGGGAAGTGCGAGCAGTGGCGACGCCACCGGTCCGCTAACGTTACCGGCCTTATCACCCGAGGCGGCGGTCGTGGCTCAATTCGGCCCGGCAGTCCAGCAAACGACTTCGACAGAGCAGCAAGCGACTCCAGCAGCTACTGTTAGCACGGTGGCTTCCAACGCGAGTGCCGCCATTGCACCGGCAACCAACACACCCACTGCCGTGACCTGGGAGCGGGCCGACGGGAGTACTGCTGCTCCCAGTTGGCTGGCGGGAGGAACGGCCAGTACCCAAGCGATCGAACAGAATCGCCTCAAAATGGCGGAAATGGCTGATTGTAACTTCCGCGAGACGCCGCTTACTACTGTGTTGGATCAGCTCAGTGACCAATTGCGGATCCCTATCGATATTAACCAAACCGAACTCGCAGCGGTGGGTATCGACCCTGATTTTCCAATAACCCTTGAAGCCACCTGCTCCTTGCGGGAGGCATTGCGCCGCATTTCCACCCTCATCGACCCTCAGGAGTTGGCCTACCGAATCACCGAAAGCAATATTGAGGTGACGTCCCAAGATAAAGCAGCCATGAGCACCAACATGCGATTCTACGACTTGGCCTATGTCCTGCCTAATTCGGCCAATGCCATGTCGGTAGTCAACGCCATCGAAAGGTCAATTGCCAAAGATTCCTGGGAGCCGCAAGGCGGGATGAGCACCATTGCGGTGGTCGGTTCGATGATGATCGTCAATGCTCCCGATCAGACTCACCAGGCAATTGAAATCCTGCTCGTCAACTTGGCCAAAATGAATCCCGCCAACGCTTCTAAAGAAATTCCCTTTACCAATCCAATCTACGGTGGTGTGGGGGGCGCTGGTATGGGAGGCATGGGCGGCGGCATGGGCGGCATGGGTGGCGGGATGGGCGGCATGGGTGGCGGGATGTTCTAAATCCGCAGTCGATGAAACGCAGTTCGGTTGATGAGCTCACCGCGAAAGGACCAGTTCAAAGATAGGCTGAATAAAAACGTGATGCACACCGAGTCGAGTAAGCCTGAAGTCGCGAGACTTCAGGCTTTTTTCGTGCAACTCATGAACCCGAAATCTGTCAGTGAGACTCCGCGTCCCCGGTTGCTAGTGCATGTGCCCGGAAATGCATGTGGTAACCGTTCACGACCTTCCTTATCCACTTACAATTTCAACCATTGCTTCAGGTTGGAGTGTAGGTCGCTGACAACGGCGAACAGTTTCGAAGCATCCAGGCGGACGTTTTGACAGGAAGATGGGGGCAGGAAGATGAATTGCTCTGGCTATTTTCCTGCCAACATTTTCCTGCCAACATTTTCTCTGCTGCACTCGACTCGCCCCCATCCAAACTCAACAGCGCGGAGTAATACTAAGCAAACTCAGCTCTGCGGAGCATTTAATCGGTCGGTCGCGACCTTCCTCATCCACCAGGCAGCTTCAACCGTTGCTTCAGGTTTGAGCTTAAGTTGCAGACAACCGTGGACGGTTACTGCATGTACCCGGAAAAAGGTGTCCGACACCAAAAGTGCAAAGCACCGGAAAGGCCGTTCGGGCTTTTGATGTCGGACACGAATGGCACTTAATCGGCGTAAGTCCTATGCCTCCCCGGGTTTGTATTCGCTTCTTGGCTTTTGCATCAGCTTGTATTTCTTCGGTCTTCGCTTGAGCACCCTGGGCTCGTAGCGGTCCGGTCGATTGCCAACTGCGTGTTGCAAGCAGCAGCGGTACAACACCGTGCATAATTCATCGGCGTTGCTGATTAGGCCTAGAACCGGAAGCATATCCGTCACCGTTGTCAGTGTTGACTTGAAACTGATATGCCAAGGTTGAACGTCGCCTTCGACGGCCGCTTCAGACATCACCCCGCGAATCAAATTGTAAGCCAACATGTGCGTCCGAATTTCGTTCCGCACTCGATGCGGCTTTTTACAGCGCAAGTGTTCCATCTGCATGACCGTTTTCAAGCTCCGTAAATGAAGTTCTGCTTGCCACCTTCTACGGAACAGGGCCGCGATGTCCTCCCTCGTGTACTCCGTATCGTCCGACAGCGATGTGTGAACGATAATCTCGCGAGTGCGAAATCCGTTGTTCTCAACTCGGATACGGATCTCGCGAATGGTGATGAAGTCCGGGTACGTCTCGTACTCTTCAATGCTCATCCAGTCGGGACGAGCTGGCTTGTCGATTTGGATGGAGTGATCGTCTTTGCCGTAACGAATTCCAGTCCGAAAATCTGACTTGCGCAACTGGTGTTTGCGAACAACGACGTGTGCACCACGTTGAATCATCCTCGCCATCTCGAACCAACCCGCATAGGCGCGATCAGCTAGGAAAACATCGGTTTCTTCGATGATTGCGTCGATCTGACGAAACAAACTTACTTCGTGAGTGAACTTACCTTTGTATCGGCCCATCGCCATGTCGAGCACAACGCCAGTCGACAACGCGAACAGTACAACGACTCGCAAGATCGGAAATCCACAACCGGGTGCTTGACTACTAAGTTGCGGGTAGGCGGCTTGATTCTCCGACGTGTCTGCCATCGTGACGGTGGCACCATCGGCGGTGATCACGCGGTGCCCCAGCCATCGCCAATGGTCGGGACTGCTGTCTTCAATCGCAAGTCCGCTGGCCGTCACAAGACGTTGCATGGATTGCTCGTCGATTTTGTCTCGAGCAATGCAGTAAGCACCGGTTTCGGCAGAGCAAGCAGTTTGGTTGTTGGCGACTCGATGGGTGATCAGCTTGGCGACCGCAGAGACGCAGCCGTGGTGGATGCTCATGACTTGCGAGAGGAAGACCCACAGCGTGACCGATGTGTTGTAAACTCTGGCCGAATCGAGAATGGCACTTGCATTGCCAAAGACTGACGCGATAGTCTCTTTGGAGATCAAGGCGGCGAAGTAAAGATCGCCGTGTTGGCGCGCATGTTGGACTCGACAGCGGAACGAATCAAACGGATGATGGCACACGGGGGCTTCCTTGCTTGGTGTGTTCGGGAGGTAAGATTACCCAAACTCATCGCAAGTGAAGCCCCCTGCTGTCAATCGAACTTAACTCTAGAAGCACCAGTACCTTAGGCCGATTAAGTGCCATTCGTGTCCGACACCTTTTTGGCGTTACTGATGCACTGGAAATCCTTCGCCGCGCGGAGGCGGGCGTGGGAACGGCTGAAGAGTTGTCGCAGGCGGATTGGACGCTGGAGGAGCGAATGGCAAGCATCCTCGGCCGAGTTGGCTTGCAGGCGGCTCCTAGTGCACGGCTCTGCACTTTGTCGGGTGGCCAGCGAACGCGGGCATACTTGGCCGCGGCAATCTTCGCGTCCCCTGATTTTCTAGTGTTGGACGAACCTACCAACAATCTGGACCGTCGTGGACGGGACGACGTGATGCGTCTTCTGACAACTTGGCGGGCTGGAGCTATCGTTGCCAGTCACGACCGAGAATTGTTGGCGCAGATGGATGCAATCGTGGAGCTGACCTCCCTGGGAGCAACCCGCTATGGCGGGAATTGGACTCAGTATCGCCAGCGAAAGGAGGTCGAGTTGGAAGCCGCGCAGCACGATTTGGCTCATGCTGAAAAGCAGTTGGCTGAAATCAATCGCAAAACACAGCTCACTGCCGAACGAAAGCAACGTCGGGATGCTGCGGGAGTAAAGCAGCGATCGCGAGGTGATATGCCTCGGGTCTTACTGGGGATGAGGAAGAATCGGGCAGAAGGCAGTCAAGGCGAGAACGCGCGTTTGGCAGAACGTCAAAAATCCGAAGCATCTGAGTCACTTGCCTCTGCCCGGTCTCGCGTCGAAATCCTGCAGGACTTGTCTATGTCGCTTCCTTCAACAGGGCTGGCAAACGGCCGTGTCGTACTCGCGCTGGAGGGTGTTGCGGCAGGCTATGAGCCTGCTCGCCCGCTGATTCGCGATTTCTCACTCTCCTTGAGCGGTCCTGAACGCGTCTCCTTGGCGGGACCGAATGGAGCTGGAAAAACATCACTAATACGCTTGATTTCAGGTGAGTTAACTCCGTTCTGCGGGACGGTAAAGGTTTCGGTTGAATTCGCGATGCTTGATCAGCGGGTGAGCTGTCTCGATCCAGAAACCTCGATCCTCGACAACTTTAAGCGACTGAATCCAAGTTCCAGTGAGAATGCTTGTCGTAGCACGCTTGCCAGTTTTCTCTTTCAGTCGGAGGCGGCGTTGCAGCGAGTTGGGACACTTAGCGGCGGTCAGCTGTTGCGAGCTGGTTTGGCTTGCATCCTAGGTGGCTCAGAGCCACCCGCGTTGTTGATGCTCGACGAACCAACAAACCACCTGGACATCGCGTCAATCGAAGCCATTGAAAGAGGGCTGTCTGCCTACGACGGTGCGCTCCTGGTCATTAGCCACGATGAGACGTTTACGAAAAACGTGGGTATCCATCGAACCGTCGAGCTTACGGGCAATACGTAAGGAAGCGGCTGTAGAGATAGGACATCGAAAGGCGTCGCTTTGTGCATTGCGTGCATGGTCAGGCAGGAGGCTGGTCGCCATGTGAAACAATATTGCAGCTTTGAGTCTCTGGATCGTAGTGCAACTCTAGGCCACCGTCCTGCAACTGGCGCATCACTGTGGTGATTCTTGCTTCTTCGGGAGAGTGGTCTGTGCCATCACGCGTCACGAATTCTTGGACAATGGCTCGCAACGCGATCGGCGAGAGGAGTGTATGAGATATTTGCATGCGTTCAGTCTACACTATTCGCGCACATCTGACCCCGGTCGCCTTCCATTGGTGATCATTGGATGGTCGGGGTTGTCTCGTGAGCTTGGCATGCCGCGTTCAATCGACCTTGCTTTGGAAGAGCATCGAGATGCGTCTGGGAACGCTGTGACGCGAGAACGTGGCTTCTTTTTCGGCGGCTTTTCATTCTGCCGATTCACCCGGCGTATTCGGGGACCACCGTGAGAGTTTCATTGAGCAGGGAGAGGCAACGTTGGCATTGCGCGAGTTTATTGCTTCGAAGTTGCATTCCCCTCGCCTTACTACCGACGAGATGCCCCAGGGCATTTCAGGCGTGTGTTTGATCGCATTGCAGACGGATGTGCATGGTAGGCAAGTCTCACAAACGCCGCTGGCTTAGACCTCCTGCAAGTCTTCAGACGCGTCGGAGCAAGAAGTACTCAGGTGTGCCGAAAAATACTTGAGTTTGGCGGATCCTCGCCAAAGTTAGGATGTGTTGCGAGGGGGGCATTCCGCTCAATCTGGCAATCTGCTTATAGTACGAAGTAAGAGATTTGGTAGGGGAAAGGACTTGCTGGGCCACTCTTCAGAGAACACTATCATGATTCACTACTCGGTTATAGCTTGTCCGCAGCTGGGCTTACGGAATCAGGCTGAATTCAGGCGAAATGATGCGCAGCTTTCCTGAGACGCCCTTTGTGTTGCATGTTTTTGGCGAGCAAGATTTCGCCATGCGCTGGGAGGCTTGCAGTTTGGCCCTCACGATTTTTGCTTCACTGGATTCTGCCCGGACTTACTCCGAATCGATCCCGTTGGGAAAGTATCGCCGAGTAGAATTGGTGCATCTCTATCCCGCTTCATTGGTTATCGCCACAATGTTGCTCGCCAGAGAACGCCGTATAGAGATGGTCGTGATCGAACCTGCTCGGCCAACTGCCCAACCCATTCCGATCGGCCAAGTGATTCGGTATCTTCAGAAGAGACGCGCCTCACAGCTTCTTTCACACCCACCCAATGCCGTGCAATTCTTGGGGGCAGCTACTCAAACGCCGAACGTCTCATGAAGCGGGGGGGAGGGGAATGCTGCGAAGACCTAGTTCCAAGGCAACTGCTCGCATCACTGGGGCAGGTGGCGCCGTGTGGCTTACGGCCATGGCCAAGCGCCACGACCCTAAATTCATCCTGGAACGGCAACAGAATTAAGGGAAACAAGTAGCGGAGGAGGGATTCGAACCCCCGACACGCGGATTATGATTTCAACTTTTACAAGCTTCAAATTGCTGAAAAACCCTGCATTCCAAGCGTTTTCCATATTACCAGAGTGCAACACTGGTTGCAATGATTGACAGTGAATCGCAGTAATTCGGTATTTGTCGGTATGGGGGATGGTACGGAACGCTGCACCCTGAGTTCCAACGAAAAAAGCTAGGCCAACTTGACCCAGCTTTTCGATTCAATGGTGCCAACTTGGCCCAATTGAATTTTGAGTCAATGTGGTCAACTTGACCACATTGTCTATGCGTAGCAGAACGGTGAGCGGAAGAACTCCTCGAACGGCTTGAACTCCTCGGTGAGGACGTAGAACAACGTCACGTGACCATAGCCGCGGTTGAACGGGTCGTCGGCCTTACCGAGCTGCCACCAGCGAACTTTGTTAATCACGTGAACCCGCTCCATCCGTAGGCACCAATTGTTGATAGCCTGCCGGTCCTTGGTGACGAGGTAGGCGGCTGTAACGAGCTCATCGACGGGACCGCAATCCGCATAGGTGACATCCTGCCACGTTTCGGGGTGCGCTTCCTTGCAAGCTCGGCTCTCCAGGTCTGCCAGCTCCTGGGCGGAGACCGTGGGCATCTCAAAATCATCAGGATTGCGTTCTGCGGGGGCTGCGGCTTCACTTGGCTGGAATGTCACGATCGGCGCGAACGGGACGGTACAGAGAGACCTTAGAACGTGTCGTCGGCTTAGCATTATCGGCTCCTTGTTAAGAAAGGATCCAAGCTAGGCGTGCCGGTGACACCTTTGGTCATTTTGAAAAGTAGAAGGCTCAATTGAGACTTCTACTCTGTCCTGGAACCAAGGCGCCAATTGGCACTTTGAAAGTAGAAAGGCCAATTGGCCCTTCTACTGAGGCTTTGAAGTCGGGTTTAAAGTCTCAATTGAGACTTTTTTCTAAGTTGGTTTTAATCCGCCAATTGGCGGTTTTTCCTGCTCCCGTTCTTCCCGCCGCTTCCGTGCTTTCGTCCGCCAAGCCTCTCGCTCGGCCTCACAGTGTAAGCAACGCATGCCACCCTCGGAGAAAACCGTAGAACGTCGGCCGCACTCTCGGCACAGCTTCGGACTCAAGTAGACGCGCGGCTGGTGGAGTTTCATCGCTATTTCCCAAGTCGTGCGACGCGATTACAGATACATACGAAGAGGGAGCCAGCACCAACATTGGAACGCATCAGAGGCTCGCGTTTAGGCTTCTCTGGTGCTTCGGCTTGTGCTTGCCGTACTTTCGCCTCGCATGAAACGCAACGGCCGGATGCTGCCCTGGCTGCAAATTCGCCACACTCGGGACAATATGCGGATGCCATCGGTGCGGCTGACATTCGGCGAATCGCGTTTCTATTTACCAGCATGGTTGAACCCTTTGTAAAAAACGTCGGCCGGCGATGTTGAAGATGCGAGGGGGTGTTTCAATTTCCCTCGCCACCGCCGGCCGCGCTGCTTTTGCGATTCCGCTTACAGGGAAATGTCTTTCAAGCGATAGAATGCTCCTGTCCGTAGCAGAGCAAAGTCGATGCGAGTGGTGATTTTCACGTGCACCGCATGAGTCTCAAACGCATCCCCGCCGGTCGTTGTCGACTCGATACGCGCGGAGGAACGAATTCCCCATGCGAGTTGGCTCCAGTCTCCGACAAGCAGGTGGGTATTCGGGATGTTCGTGCTGTGAATCATCGGAGAGGTGATTGTGGGCGTTTTGTTCAGCCAGCCTAGCGGAGCGTTGACACCATCACCGATTGTCGAGCTCAACAGGTGGTCGTGCACCTTCGGGGACATAATCGCCGCGTTCGGCTCCTCGTTGTTCTCGCGAATCTTCGTGAACGCTGTGGACAAATCCAACCAGTCAACTGCCGAGATTGAACCCGTTTCGCCGATGTCGGCATTGTTCAGCAGGCCAGACCAGGCAGCACCAGTGCCGTGAATCGCGAACCGATCGACCGCCGCCGCAAGGCTCCGCGTCAACGTGTTGTTAATCATCTCCGAGAAGTTAGGCGCGTCCTCTGCCAGCTCTCGGGAGACTTTGATTCGCGTGGCGACCGTTTTGGCGCTCATCACTACGGCACCCAAGCCGATGTCTGACTCCGTGATTGGCTCCAACTCAGCGTGCACCTCAAACTCAGGATCGCGCATCACGCGAGCTAAACTGATGTCCCCGGCTGGCATCAACATTACTCGCGCTCCAGCCCGCAAGACTGCCGAACGTGCTCGCGCGGCGTCGATGATTTCACCCATCAGAACCTCGGGAACCATGAACCCACCGGACGAATTATCGCCGGTCGTCATGGCCGACTTGATGATGTCGTGGGCGCCGCGGCTGCCGACGATAGAGGCTCTGGCAAGCTCTCCAATGCCGTTTTCGATTGGAGCCTGTCCAAGTGCATCAACTGCCTTGCCGTCGCGTGACAGCATCCGAACGCCACCTCGAAGCGGCTGTGTTGCGCCGACTCCCATATGCTCATTCAACGCGGACTCGAGACGTCCGTGCGCCTTTTGATTGCGAGTAGCTTCAACGGACTTCGCTAAACGGATGTCTCCATTCAGCTTGCCGATTTTGCCGCTCTGGCCATCGGTGCCGTCACCGCCAACCAGGTCCAGGAGCTCCTGCGTTTCGGTCGCGCTCAATTCCCGATTCTCACGCTCAGCGCGTGCCATGATGCCATCGACGACAGCTAAAAGCTCATCGCGTTGTTCTGTCAAATCTCGTACTGATTTCATATCAAAATTCCTGCCAAAATAGTTCTCAAATTAACAATTCACAACTTCACTTCGGCCGCACTGCTAAAGAGAACTGGCGGACATTCTTCGGAAACTTCACGTTCGCTTCTTCACTTCGATGAATCGCGTTCTGCTATGCGCGATTCGATGTATTGCTCAAGGTCGCATCGCTGCCAAACCAGCTTCCTCAGTCCCAATCGCAGCGGCTTCGGAAACTCCCCGGCTGCGACCCACTTCGTCAACGTGGCCTCGGAGATGCCAAGTTCTGCGGATGTCGCCCCGGCTGTTAGGAATCGTGCTGGAAGGTCGCTGCTCATCATTGCTCCATGGTCAAGTGGTGGGTTTCGTCGATGCAGGCCAGGATGGTTGCGACCTGCGAGACAACCTGCAACTCCAAGCTGTCCGCGAACTTGGCCTGCGCATCGCTCAGCGGTGACCTCGCTAGTCCATGACATGCAACCAGGGCGTCCGACATAAAGCGGAGGTGCTCCTCCGGAATTTCGACCATCCCCGGCTCTGCTGAACCATCGGCATGCTCCCGTCGCGCGAACTCGTCACGAAAGACGGTGCTCAGCCAGGGGTGGAACGCGTTCTCGGCTGTGCGGAATGCGCACCGAGCGTTCCAACGGAACAATTCGCTGAGCTCCCGCCGGGAGAGTTTGGGGAGGAGGTCGCAATTGAGTGTTCGTCGTGTCATGCTCAAAATCCTATTCGCGGAAAGTGCCGATGTAAACTAGTGTTCGCCCTGTTGCCGCTCAGTTGTTTGGAAGTGTTCGTTCGCGTTCGTTGGCTTTCTCGCCAACCAGGCATCAACATCCGATTTCAGCCATCGACCACGCATGAACTGCGCTGGCATCGTCCCCTCGCGGGCCCATCGCCGGATGGTGTTGGAGGTAACCTCGAACAGCTTCATCAACTCGGTGGTTCTGTAAAACATAATTCTCTTCGCTTTCTGAAATTCCATTTGCGCGCCTTGCATCACACGCGTGAGACGATAGGTCGTCTGGGGGTCGAATCGCCACAATTCATGCCCCCCCGGGGTAGGTCCGGCCGGGGGTGCGCCAAAATCTCCAATTTTGTGGAAAGGCGCGCGCGTGAGACGATAGGTCGTTCCGGGTTGGCTCTGGACAAAAGACCCACCCCCGGTGCATACGTCCGTGAAGGCCTCTGACGTGCCGCCTGTCGCGTCCTGGCCCTGGTGCGGCTCGATGCTCACAATCGGTCCTCATCGTGCGTCTCGTGTGAAGCTGGGGGTTCGCTTGGTTTGTATCGCAGTCTCGTGCATCGGAGCTCATGACTTCGAAGGAGTCGCTTCAATAGAAGCCGCACGGCTCGGATGTCGTGCTGGCCGTCCATTCGTAGCGTTATGGTGATTTCTTTGGGCTCGCTCATGGCTGCCAAGGCTCCCCGTAGACTGGCGATTCCGGCTCATCCTCTAGCGAATCCTGGACAGAACCCTCGTTTTCCCAAGGATTAAGGGGGTTGTGTCCCAACTTTGTAAGAATGAATTTGCGAGTTGGCCTACCGCCAAGCTCAGAGGGGGGAGTCTCTTGCCAGCTCCCAAGGTCGGCATTCGCGAAACTGGTCAGAAGTGCGTCAGCATGTTCGCAGCTCTCGACAGAGGACCGATTAGCTCGGTAGAACTCTCGCGCCGTTACTGGTTCAGACTGTGCGGATAGCCATTGGATGAGGCTGCGGTTCTCAGTTGCCGCCTGAGACTCCTGGAGAACGCCATAGACTCGCCGCGCCTCGGATTTGAACCACTCAACGATTTGAATCCCGGAAGCCATAGAGTCCAGGTCTACGTGGCTCCTGTCGGCCGTCTCTCCAAGGGCATGACGAATGCAATGGATGACCAGTGCAATACGCGCTGCCACCTCTTCCAGTTTTGAGTACGCTGCAAAGAGATCCCCGTCCAGCGCCTGGGATTCTCGATTGTGTCGGTCGTAATATTTGACGAATACCCGTTTCGCATCGGGTGCAAGTCGGCAAAAGTAGGGCTTGGCCTCGCCTTCCTCATCAATGTTAAGCTCAAGCGATAGCAGGCTTTCGTAGATATCACTCACGGACTCTTCGATGTGTTCGGCAATTTCGTCCTCTGTCCATCGGCGAACGATTCTAGGTGGCATTGCGAATAGTAGTCTTGCTGCCAGTCCAGAGGCCTTATGGTCGGCTGTGAGATGCCCTCGGAGAATCCCCGGCTGAATCGTACCCGTTAGGGAAACGGATGCTCTGTCGATAACGATAGGCCTCTTGCTGGCAGCTCTATCAATCACGCTCATCTGCGCGCCGTAGAACTCCAGCCACTTCGGCTCGTCGGAAGACTTGCCGCTTTTGTATCGGCTGAAGCTCGAGAACCATCCTGATAACTCATCGCTTGCACAGAGGAGGCCTCTAGGGTTCTCAGAGAGACGTTTTCCCAATGCCTCAACGGTCGTATCGTCTACCAAGACTCGCTTGCAAACTGGGGCTATTGGCGGGTCTGGTGGCTCCATGGCGCCCGGCTTGGCCTTCTTGAAGTCTGCGGATGCCTTGGAGTAGATTTCCAGCTCCTTCGCGTAGGCCTCATACGCAAGGTCGTATTCGCGAACCAACTTCCGCTGTCGAGCTCTCAGAGGACTCAAGGCGAGTCGCTGGGGAGCACTCTTGCCTGAACCCGATTCAGCGATGACTACGCACCATAGGATGCTTGGGGCAGTCCAGTTACGCTTGACGGCCAAGGCGGTGGAATTGCCAACTGCCGATGCCAACCCCGCCAGCAATGGCAGAGCAATGAAACTCTCATCACAGCATGCCGCTCTTGCTCCCTGGCGGATGAATTCCGGTAGGGCTCCCGGCAGGGCATCGGTAGGGAATGGAGCGAACTCCACCAGCTCGGGAATTACGTGATTTTCAGATTTCGTTTTAGTATTTGGGGACGAAACCTCACTTTTCCCAGGATTTAAGGGGGTTGTGTCCGGAGAACTAGAAACGATTTCCCGAAACTGCTCAACTGTCCCACCTCCAGCGAACCAATCAGATACGTCCCCCTTAGGCTGCAATCCTGGCAATTCGACAATCACGCCACGGCCTAGCATGGCTTGAACATCCCTGGCGTGGTCTCGGCCTGTGTCGTCGTTGTCCGGCAGGATGTAGACGGTCTTGCCGTTGAAGTATCCGCTCCAGTCGGCTTGCCACTTGCCAGCACCTCCCGCGTTGCATGTGGATGTGAAGCCATTCGCTCGCAACGTCTCTGCATCCTTCTCGCCTTCGACGATAAAGACGGTGTCGGCCTTGATGACCTCAGGGAGTCGGTAGGGGACTCTGGTAACACCCTTTAGACTCCACTCACCATTCGCCTTGCGTTGCCGAAACTGCTTCCCCGGCTTGCGAACTACTGTATAGACGTGGTTCCCATCCGCATCGTGGTAGTCGTACTCAAGTGTCGATTCGACCAGAGGGGAAGACTCGCCGCTCAGGTCGGAATAGCTCAGCCCTGCGCCACTGAGGACGGCTTCGATGTGACAGTTGGCGTGACAATGGAGCAGCCAGCGGTCTGCGGTGCTCGTGATTGTTAGGCTTGCGGTGCCATCGTCATGAGCTGGGCATTTCGCTTGCCATTTTCCCTGACCAGTTGGCCGCACGTCTTTAAAATAACTTGGAATGTCGTTTCTCATCGCGTATAATCTTCATGAATGGGTGTCGTGCAGCTTCTCCTCGCTGCGTGATTGAATCGAAACGCTTGGGGCTCGGTAGGCCCTGGGCGTTTTGCATTTAGCGGCTAACTGGTGGCGTCCAATAGCCACGTGCTGGCCATAGGCAATCGCTGGGCACAATCAGTCGTTCTAGCGTTGGCACTGGGAACTGGGCTTTCCACTGCGACTGCAAGGCGGCCTCTAGCTCGGCCGTAAGCTCCAAGCAGTCGATGTTGCGGGACTCAAGCCATTGGATGAATGTCATGGTCAGACCCCCACCGATTTTTCGGTGCGTGCTGCGATGAATCGCGTTAGCGCCTGCCTGCTGGTGAACAACTGGCATCCCAGCCGAACAGCCTCAAGGCGGACGCCACCCACTCCCCGGTGAATCCAACGGGTCATCGTGGCCTTATCCGGTCGCTTGCCGGAGATTTTGAAGAGCTCGCTTCGGGCTTGTGCGAGCGTTAGGACGTCCTCACTGAGGACTTTTGAGACGGTAGATTCTGCCGACGTCTTGTGCATAAAAAAACTCCCATAACGATGACTTGCAACGCTAGGGAGTATCTACTTGCTTAGCACTTTGGGCTACGGTTTTATCATGCCCGCTGAACGAACTGAACGAACTGAACGAACTGAACGAAAATTTGCACCTATTCCTTTTCGGACTGTTTTTTCAGCCATTGGTCGCACTCGTCCGCACGAAAGAAATGCTTTCGTCCGCACTTAATAGGCTCGGGGTGCCCCTGGCTATCGATTCGGTCGTTGAGTGTCGAGCCTGCGATATCGTAAAACGCGAGTAAGTCCTTCCGCGCGACTAAGCCATCTTTATTCCGCAGCGCCGCTAATGGACTCTCAGAGTCGGTTTTGCTTGCTACTGCCGGGCGGGTTGGTGAATCTGGTGAATCCTCCTTGCGTTCAAGCAGGAATAGGAGCCTTCTCGCTCGGCTTAGGATCCGCTCGTATTGGTCAAAAAGGGGCCCTGTGAAACCAAACACCCTACCAAGCTCCTTTGGCAATTCGTGTTTGATGTGGTCCCACAACCACTGCTCACGTATCTCCCCCGTTTCTCGCATCCAGATTTTGAGTTCATCCAGGAAGTTCCCAAGCTCGATAACGAGGCTAGCGTCTTCTATGAACTCTAGGGCTGGCGCTCTCCTGGGAGAGATTAGCTTTCCCTCCAGCCGCACCAATGGCTCATCAGCCAGTGGGCGAATATCAACCTCTCCCTCAATTGCGTAAATCAAGTCTTCCTGCCCGAACGAAAAGTGGTCCCATTGGGTAACAGAGAGGAACCGCCTGAGCTCGTCGGCTATGACGTCTTTAATGAATCGCATGCAGAATCCCTTAGGTTTAGAAAGTCGCTGCCAACCCGCACCGCGGCTAAGGGACCGAAGGACGGGCTGGCGGCGGGGTTAATTAGGCCCCTGGCGACAATGGTCAGATTATAGCTTCGGTGCGGCGGCGGCGGCTCGGGTGGCGGCCTCAATCGATTCCCTGGCGTAGTGCGCTGTCATTAGAGCGGTAGAGTGCCCTAGAAGTGCCCTAGCCTCTTCGATTCCGAGTGCTGCTCGAACTACCGTTGCCGTTAGGTGTCGCAGTTGATACGGATGCCACTGGCGAACACTAGCTCGCCTAGCAGCTCGTTGAATCGCCTGCCGGTAGCTTGAAGTATCGTAGCGGTCCCTCGGCACACTCTTCGGCGTCTCCTTGCGGTTCGAACCAACACGGTTTCCACAGCTATCGGGAGTCACTCGATTCGCTGCTGCTACAGCATGCCGCCAAGCCATCGCTTCCTTGGGGGAAAAGCAGAAGGCATCGGGAGCTCTCTGTAAGAACTCCGTTACTGCCTCTCTTGCGTCATTCACCAACGGAATCGCCTTCGCTTTACCGCGAAAGCTGGTCTTATGTCGGCTGGGGTGGTAAATCCAAATATCGCCAGTACGGTCGATGTCGCACGGTCGCATGATGCAGATTTCGCTTGGCCTTGCTCCTGTCGCAATCTGAATCCGGAGCATCGCCTTGATGATTGGAGAAAGGTGCTCGGCTGTCTTGCGGACATCCTCGATATTGGCTGGCTCAACCGCTGGTACTTCGGGGGCAGAGGTTTGCCCATTGCGGAGCGCTTCCAGAGTCTCCAGTCGGTGAACTAGGTCAATTCCTATCAGTTCGCCGGCCACGGCATGTCGGAAGATTCCCACCACGCAGCGCACTAGGCGGTTGATATACTTCCGGGCTAGTGGTTTCTTGCCGCTATTGCCCTCGCGAATCAAGAACTCGCGAAACGACTTCAACCTGACTGGGCCAAAATCCTGGGCCAATACTTCGCCGAATTGCTCCTCAAGCTGGCTACAAAGTCGCTCATGCCGTCGCATTTCTTGCGGTACGGTCGCATATTTCAGCTTGATGTGTTCCCGGAAGAGTGCAGTAACGTGCTGAACTTGGACTGGCTGGTCGGCCTGCTGCGCTGGGGTGTCGGCTACTCCCAGCAGGGTAGCTGCCTTGTGGTCGAGCTCAGCGGGGTCGAAGTCTTCCGGTAGCTTTAAACCGCCTGATTGATAGATTCCGATTAGGACGGCATAGCGGGCGATGCATTCCGGCGAATCATGCTTGCCTAGATAGATGTCTCGACCGTCAAGGGTGACGATGCTTTGCCCGGAGATGTGGTAGCGCCGTGCGGGCGCTTTTGCCTTGGGTCTGGCCATAGAAAGGGACTCCCGATTCTGTCGCCCTACCGAGTTTTTCGGTACGACTTCTTGGAAAACGGGGCCGCTCGTCGTGATGACGGTAACGCGAAAAGTGCGTTCCAGCCTGTAAAACGTTGATTTTTTGCAAGTAGCGGAGGAGGGATTCGAACCCCCGACACGCGGATTATGATTCCGCTGCTCTAACCAACTGAGCTACTCCGCCCTCTATTCCAAGTTGGCAAGATGGTAAGCAATTCCAACTAAATCGTTGCATCGCTGCACCTTACCAAACAACCTTCGAAGACTTGCCATCGACAAACTGCCCTGCATCTCTTCAATGAAGTTGTGTGCAAATGGTAGCGAACTAGCCGCAGTCCTGCAAAGGGGGAAGAAGCCTTGCGGCGGCATTTTGAAAGGCATTGTCGAGGTTCAGGCTAATTTTTTGCGTATAACCGTTCCTTTCCTTACCGATGTCCTGTCGAGGATGGCTAGGATTGCGAAGGATTGACAGGCGACCGATAATAGTCTGCCTCGTCTCCTAAACTCTTTCCATCACCTTGAGCGATTTCGCCATGCGCATTGGGCTATTTATCCCTTGTTACGTCGATCAATTTTTTCCACAAATTGGTCTGGCCACCGTTGAGATTTTGGAGAGCTTTAGTGGGCTTACCGTTGAGTTTCCGGAGTCGCAAACCTGCTGTGGACAGCCGATGGCCAACACCGGGTGTATAGAGGACACGCGTCCGATTGCAGAGAAGTTCCTGGACGTTTTTTCCGAATACGACCACGTCGTAAGCCCCTCGGGAAGCTGTGTATCGATGGTGCGGAATCACTACAAGGGGTTCTTCCACAACGACGCTCGCTTCGAAAAGTTGCGACCTTGTGTCTGGGAATTGTGTGAATTCTTAGTCGATGTACTGCAGGTCAACGCGTTTACGCAACCGTTTCCCCACCGCGTGGGACTTCACAGCAGCTGCCACGGGCTGCGAGAACTAAGGCTTGATGCTTGTTCCGAACTGCAAGGGCCCCAAGTTAGCAAAGTTCGGCGGGTGTTAGAGATGGTACCTAAGTTGGAATTGGTCGACTTGGAGCGCTCGGACGAGTGTTGTGGGTTCGGCGGAACGTTCGCTGTCGCGGAAGAAGGGGTCTCGGTGTTAATGGGAAAGGATCGAGTCGAAGACCACGTGCGTGCCGGGGCCGAAGTTATGACCGCCACCGATGCCAGTTGTCTCATGCATATGGATGGCCTAATACGCCGCAATCACCGCCCACTGCGGATCATGCACATCGCCGAAATTCTTGCCGGACATCCAATCCCATCTGCCCCCCCCACCTGAATCCGAACTCCTTCCCACCTCCCCCCATCAGTGCCACCCACCTATCCCGATAGGTGCCATCCATTGATTGGCAAATGTGGATGGCACCTTTTGGCTGCTTCGCGGGGGAAGCTGCTGCTAGCGAGAGCTCTGTGCTAGCAAAGACGATGAGACCCCGCATGAGAGGCGGTGTTTTGCAGAGAGAGGCCGTCGTCTTCCAGCAACAAATGTGCCACCCACCTATCCCGATAGGTGCCATCCACTGATTGGCAAATGTGGATGGCACCTTTTGGCTGATTCGCGGGGGAAGCTGCTGCTGGCGAGAGCTCTGTGCTAGCAAAGGCGTCGCTTGTTGGACGATGAGACCCCGCATGAGAGGCGGTGTCTTGCAGAAAGAGGCCGTCGTCTTCCAGCGGCGAGCTAGGCGAGCGCACAGCGATCGCGTGCTGCACAGGAGATCGTCGGAAAATGGGGGCTAGCTGGCAGGAGGCAGCAAGAAGGGGGCTACCCAGATGCGAGAAAGCACTCGCTGGCCTTCTGCTGGCCGTGATGGCAACGCCGATTGTGCCGACGTGCGTCGGCGGACATGGTACTCGGGCGCCCCGCACAGGTACTCCGGCCAAAGTAGCGTTTGTAATCCCACACCAAGTCACGCCACATCGAGACCTCGATCCCAGTCGACGCTAAAGCCGACTGCAGTCGCTGCGGTACTTTGGAGGCGGCCTGCTTAATACGCTGGGCCGCCGTCCACTGCAGTAGCTCCAGGTACTTACTCCAGTCCATGCACAAGAAGCCGCGGTCGCTGGCTCGCAATCCGCCCGCATGAGCCTGCGGGTCGTTCGACAACGTTTGACTGGCCAGTTCTAGAGGTGCCAGCCAGCTGTCTCGCAAGACACGCTTGCCGGTGGGATTGCGACGTTTCGCCTTTTGTTCCTGCATCCGCTGCTGCACGGGTGTCTCGCGTATTTTCTTCCCCGCTTCGGCGGTGGGCACCGCCCGTAGATCGAAGGCTGCTGAATCGATCTTTGCGCCCCGCTCAGCCTGGATGCGATCGTAGGCTGAGGTGTGTTCGGCTTGTTCCGGGGACTCGGCCATCGCCGCTCGAATGGGATTCAAGTCGACATACATGGCGCAGGCCAGCAAGCCCGCTTCGTCGGCGAGCCGTTGTGCTTTGAAGCGGCCTTCCCAGAATCGTCCCGTGCATTTCTCTTGAGCGTTCGCGAGCCGCGCGACAGGCTCGGCCAGAGCTCGCATAAACCAAGAGATATCAGACAAACGCGAGCGAATCACCGCCATGCGCTCCTGGTCTCTAATTAACGCCTGCACATCGGCCTCGGTGGGCTCTGCCAAATGCTCCTCAAACCGACGCCCGGGAAAGACTTTCAGCCACCGCTGGGCAACCTCTTCCTCCGACCACAGGGCAACCACGTCGGGACGATTTCGCAAGATGATGTGGAGGTGTGAGCTGAGAATGGCATAGGTCAGTACGTCTATGCCGAACGCGGAAGCGAGGGCTTCCATCCGTCGCCGGATCCACTCGCGGCGGAAGGAGTAATCCTTACCAGAGACGGGGTCGACGCCAGTCAGGAACGCTCTTCGTACACAACGTTGTATGGCATGCACGATACAGACTTCGCCCGCTTGAAATTGTTCATTACGGTTGGGTCTACTCATCACAAGCACCTCCTAGGAGCACCGGTTCAGTCTAACATTCTGTCATCCTTCGTCAATTAAAATCTGGCGGATACCTACTTGACAATCCGCGGGAGATGGATGGCACCTATCGGGGATTGCTAGCAACAGGTGGAAGGTGGGTGGAACCTATTGGGAATAGTGGAAGATGGGTGGCACCTTTCGGGGAGAGGGGGCTGGCAATGGAATAGATGGGTGGCACTTTTGAGGAGACTCCTAGGGGGGGGGGCAGCGGGATAACCTTACTGTTTGCTCCTTCGGTAAATTTGGGGAGGTTCAGCTCACGGAAGGGAGGGAGGGAGGAAGGGAGGGTTCTATACAACGCTGAACGTTGCATGGTTAGATGAGTGGCTTAGAGGTGCGCCTGGTTGTTGCTATGCCGCTGAGTTCGTTGTGGAGTGTCGCTCTCGCCCCGCCCTCGTGATGCGACGCTGGGGCAGCACGGGCATGGGGATGCTAGAACCCAAAGCTTTCGACATCGGACTCGGGGGCGGCTTGATAGCCGTGGGGTTCCATTGAGCAACCGGCGCGTCCTTGGCTTAGCGAACGAATGGCCGAGGAATATCCAAACAGCTCTTTCAATGGCGCAAACGCGATTAGCCCTGTCATCGTTCCTCGGGACTCGGTCGATTCGATCGTAGCGCGGCGCTGTTGCAAGTCCCCTGCGATCTCTCCGAGATAGTCTTCAGGTGTGATGATATCGAGCCGCATTACTGGTTCCAGCAGGGTTGGCGTTCCTTGCTGCAAGGCTTGCTCAAAAGCGTCATTGGCTGCAATGCGAAAGGCAACTTCGTCCGATCCAACTTCCCGCATCTCGCCTCCCACGAGAGAGATTTTGAGTCCCGTCAGTGGGAAGCTACCAATCGCTCCACCACCCTGAGCACGGCTGCGGAGTTCCTCCATCACCGCAGCTTTCAGATTGTCGGGCAACGCGTGCTCTCCGAAGAACTGGTCGAGCACGATCGCATCGGAGGCACGATCCTCCAAGGGCTCGACAATGATGTCGACTCGCGCGAATAGCTGGGTAGCGCCGATTTGCCGGTTACACTGTCCGGTAACGGTTGCCTTGCTGCCGATCGTTTCCCGGTAGCTCACGCGTGGCTTGTAGAATTTGACATTCAGATTGAAGTCGCGCGTTAGGCGATGCTTGATTACATCGAGGTGCAATTCTCCCATGCCGCTAATCAGGGTTTGTCCCGATTCTTCGTTCTCGACTGCGTTGAATGTTGGGTCTTGCCGTTTCAGCATCTCAAGCACTTCAGACAGCTTTTTGCGCTCCGCAGTGTTTTCGGGCTCGATGGCCATCGAAAGTACGGCTTGCGCGAATTGAATGCTTGGCAACTCAATCATCTCACGGGTGTCGCACAACGTGTCGCCGGTAATCGACATGCGAGGACCAATCGCACAGGCGATGTCACCACATTCAAGGGTCTGCACTTGGCCTTGTCGCTCTTTCTTGGTGGCATGGATCTGCCAGAGCTGGGCAATGTTTTCTTTCTTGTCGCGATTGGGATTGTAGACGCGAGAGTTCGATTCGAGCTTGCCTGAATAGACGCGAATCCAGTACAGGTCGCCGGTCTTAGCAGGCAGGATTTTGAAGACCAACGCACAAAAGGCCTCATCGACTGAAGGGAGTCGTTGTAGCTCTTTATCTCGCTTCTTCGGGTCGACTCCAATTACGGGGGGGCGTTCAAGAGGGGTCGGCAGATAATGTCCCACTCCGTCCAGTAGTGGTTGGACTCCCATTCCGTGCAAGGCCGAGCCACAGAGTACGGGTTGGATCTCGCGCGCGATGCAGCCCGCCCGGAGGGCGCGACGAATAACTTCGGGTGGGATGGGTTTTTCTTCCAGCGCCATTTCCATCATTTCGGTATTGATGGAATACAGGGACTCGAGCAACATTTCCCGCCAAGTCTGAGCGTCATCGAGTAGCTCTTCGGGGATAGGCTCATCGGCTACTTGTTTGCCGTCGTCCTCTGCGGAGAATCGCAGCAGCCGCATGTCGACCAAATCGATAACTCCTCGAAAGGGATCCTTCACGTGC
Organism: Aureliella helgolandensis; assembly: GCF_007752135.1. GTDB lineage: Bacteria > Planctomycetota > Planctomycetia > Pirellulales > Pirellulaceae > Aureliella > Aureliella helgolandensis. Next base: position 1,728,556 of record NZ_CP036298.1, read on the forward strand.
GGAGGGCCCATTCCGACGGGAATTTGAACCGGTACCGGTTGAGCGTTGAGGCGAGGTCCGATCTCGTCGAGCACGCGATAGAAATCAGCACCTTCGCGATCTAGTTTATTGATAAAGACGATGCGTGGTACGTTGTACTTATCGGCTTGACGCCAAACCGTTTCGCTCTGAGCCTCAACCCCCTCACGTCCACTGAAAACGACGACGGCCCCATCGAGTACGCGTAGGCAGCGTTCGACTTCCGCGGTGAAATCGACGTGGCCGGGCGTGTCGAGCAGGTTGATCGTGATCTTTTTCCAATTGAACGTTACGCAGGCGGAGTAGATTGTAATGCCACGCTCTTGTTCCTCGGGATCGTCGTCGGTCTCCGTGGTTCCGGAGTCGACGCCGCCTGCGCGGTGCTTGGCACCGCTCACGTAGAGCATGCGTTCTGTAACGGTCGTCTTGCCAGCGTCGATGTGGGCGATGATGCCGATATTTCGCAGCGACTCTAAATCGCGAGCCATGTCAGGTAGCCTTCCGGTGCATTGGGGTGGATCATGGATTTGGGGCGCAGACACCTGAAGCAATGGCACCTGTCGCACTGGACGATTTCACGTTGGCCAGCCAAGCGGGCGGCCCTGACCGTCTCGAGTACGGGGCGCGTTTGCCCCTCGGACCCAATAATGTACCGGTAGGTCCGTCAAGCTGGAAGCGCAGCGACAGGTCCCAAGAGCAGGTAAGGCGCATAAAAAGAGCCGTGTCCAAACTGGCACGGCTCTTGAATTATCTACTTGGTAGCTTAGCTTACCATGCGAAGTGAGCGAAGGCCTTGTTGGCATCAGCCATGCGGTGCGTGTTTTCGCGACGAGCCATGGCAGTACCTTCCTTGCGGTAGGCTGCTAGCAGTTCTTCAGCCAGCTTCTTGTGGGTTGCGCGACCCTTCTTCTCACGTACTGCCATCAGCAACCAGCGGATCGCAAGCGATTGTTGACGCGAGCGATTGACTTGCATCGGCACTTGGTAGGAAGCACCACCAACCCGCTTCGAGCGGACTTCGATGAACGGCTTGATATTCTCGAGAGCCTGTTCGAAAACTTCGATCGATGGACGATCGGTGATCTTCTCTGCAATCACGTCAAGCGCGTCATAGAATACGATCTGGGCAGTGCTCTTCTTGCCATCGTACATCAAGCAATTGATGAACTTACCGGCTAGTAGCGATTGATACTTTGGATCTGGACGCAGCGAAGTGCGGCTGGCAGTAATCTTTCCCATGACTTGCTAATTCAGTTTTCTGTGCGGAGGTTTGTACTGGTCGCGACTGACTGTCGGGTGATTCTAGATCAACTTGGACTGAGATCCTTTAGTTTCTAGAGCGTCCCGTTCATTCGCTGCAACTATCAATTTACGATTGGCTAATTACGGAGGCGTTAAGAGTTCTTATGGTCGCTTGGCACCATAGCGGCTGCGAGATTGCTTGCGACCGTCTACGCCTAGTGTATCCCGTGCACCACGCACGACTTGATAACGCACACCTGGCAAGTCGCGAACTCGACCACCACGGATCAAAACAATCGAGTGCTCTTGCAGGTTGTGGCCCTCACCAGGGATGTAAACCGTAACTTCCTTGCCGTTGGACAAGCGAACACGAGTGATTTTCCGCAAAGCCGAGTTGGGCTTCTTAGGTGTCATCGTACGTACTTGGAGGCAAACACCCTGCTTTTGCGGGCATTTTTCCAGGACGATCGACTTGGTGGTCTTGCGCTGTACCTGTCGATTCCGTTTGACCAGCTGATTGATCGTTGGCATCTTTTGCTTATTCCGACGTAAGTAATGCTTATCAAATGTTTTACACGCTGGGCTTACCCAGCAACCACACCGACTCAGTCACGACGCCCACTCGTTCTTTACCGAATGATGCTCTGCCCGAATCAGGCAGCTACGCGGTCTAAGTAAGACCGCAACTGTACACTGTTTCGAATATCAAATTCGAATCAGTACCAGAGGTGGGACTTGAACCCACACGCCCTTGCGGGCACTGGATTTTGAATCCAGCGCGTCTGCCAATTCCGCCACTCTGGCAAGTGGTCCTGCTAGCTTTGCCCATTCTATTGCGCAAGGCTGCGGACTCAGAAATGTACTCGATCTAGGGCGGATTCCACAAGCCCCGATTTCGGAAGCTGTGCGAAAATACTAGCACAAGACGAGGAAATAGTTCCAAACATGCAGCTGACAGTCGTTTCCTATGTCGGCTGGCAAAGGCCACCAAGGCCTTTGAAAACTTCAAAAATAGTCGTGAAGCCCCTCAGGGGAGCGGGTTTGCGTGTTTTAAGCGGCTGTTGCGGCCCGAATTCGGTGCCCCAATACTGGGCTGCTCCCGTTCCCTTTTCCCTTATCGCTTTTCGCTTATCGCTGGAGTCCCGTGACGCGACCTAAAATTTGGTTGGTGGCCAAGCATTTGTTCAGCACGTAGAAGTGGATGCCAGGTACTCCGCTATCGATCAGTCCTTGGGTTTGTTTCGCGGCGTGATCGACCCCAATTTCAAATTGTGCTTCAAGATCTTCTGTTTGTTGTAGTCGCGACAAGAATTCGTTGGGTAGTTTGGCTTTGCAGAGCGAGGCAATCCGCTGGACCTGCTTGAGGCTCAAAACCGGCAGCAAGCCAGGGACGATTGGAACGCGAATGCCGGCGGCGACGCACTGATCTCGAAAGCGAAAAAAGTCGTCATTGTCGTAGAATAATTGGGTCACAATGGCATCGGCGCCTGCGTCAACCTTGCGGACAAGATTGGCCATGTCGGAGGTCGCGTCGACCGCCTCTTGGTGAACTTCCGGGTATCCGGCCACGAGGATTCCGAAATGAGGAAATTCATTGCGAATGAGCTCCACCAGTTCGTTAGCATACCGCAGCCCTCCTGCGACGGCTGTGAATGAGGCCTCCCCCTTGGGTGGGTCTCCACGCAGTGCCACGATGTAGTCGATGCCGCGCTCACGGGCTGTCTTCAAGTATTCCCGAAGTTGGTCTCGGGTGGAGCCGACGCAGGTTAAGTGCGACGCGACTGGAACTTGATGCGTTGCGCGGATTTGCGAGGTGATCGTCAAGGTGCGATCACGCGTAGATCCGCCAGCGCCATAGGTGCAAGTAAAAAAATCGGGGCGCTGTGCATTGAGCTCCACGACCGTGTTCAGCAAATCTTGCACACCATCGTCCGACTTCGGTGGGAACAATTCAAACGAGAGGACACAACGATCGGGGGAAAAGAGTTTAGCTAGGCTCATCAAAATCTACGTGGATTGGAGGGGGGCTGGCAAAGTAGCTGCACGGCGGTGGTCTATTCTATCCACCAGCGCTCGGATCAATAGTGGCGTTAGTCCGGCGTTTCGCTGGCTAGCAGCAGTAGTTGCCACTCCCACCACAAGACGCGTTCCAACTCTTCTTGCCAGGGAACATGGTGACGGCTGGCTTGTTGGCACAGTTCAACCAATCGAGCGGGCAGCTCCTCGGGCGACGCCGAATGCACGTCCGGCAGCCCGGAGGCTTGCAAGGTAGCTTGTTCGGCTTGGATCTTCTCTGCCAGCGCATCGTAGAGAGCGTGCGGACCAGCGCGGCGATACCAATACAGGGAGTTCGAGAAGTCGCCTTCGCGTCGGTGCATGATGGCATGCCACAGCGAACCCTCGGCGGAGGGCTGCGATTGGCTGATTTCATGCGAGCGGTCGAGTTCCCCCGCGAGTAACCATAGACCTGCGATCCTCAAGCTATTCCCCGCATCGGTTTGCAATCGCTCGATAGATGCAAAGGTCTGCGGGCATTGAGGGCCGTTTCCCAGCCCTGGCATGGGAGCCTGTTCGATAAGTTCCCGCAAGGATTGTGGCAAAGCTGACGGCGCAATTAGATCTAGATCGGGCACGATAGGGTTACTCGCCTTTTGCTTCTAGCACGATGACTGGCGGAAGTGGTTCATCTTTAGGGACAAACGTCATCGAAATGGAATTCACGCAGTGACGCGTATTTTTCTCGGTGAAGCGTTCGCCCAGGAAAACGTGCCCCAAGTGGCCTTCGCAATTGGAGCAAACAATCTCGGTTCTGAGTCCATCTTTATCTACAGAGCGAGTGACTGCGCCCTTGAGTTCGTCGTCGAAGCTAGGCCAGCCGCAACCGCTTTCAAACTTGGACGCACTTTCATACAGCGGGGCATTGCAGCGGCGGCAAAGGTAGGTTCCCGCTTCTTTGTTGTGCTCAAACTCGCCGGTTCCGGCTCGTTCGGTCCCTTTATGGATGATTACAGCCTCTTCGGATTTGCTTAGTGGATTGTATTCTGTTCGCATGACAGTTTCCGGTTTTTTCGTAGAGGATACGGGGAGGGCAGCATTTCCATCTTCATGCTGGGAGGTGGCTGCAGCCGAGGCAGCGTCGGTAGAAGCCTTGCTTTCCGATGTTTCAGCTGCGGGGCTAGCCTCTGCCGCCGATTCGGGGTTCCCTTCTTCGCCCCTCTCACTCCCCTGCGCAGTGGCCGTCGATCCACCAGCCTCGGGTTGGTCAGCGGAATATTCAGCGCAACCGCTGACGGCGGCCAGTAATAGGCACGCAATACTCAGTCGATGTTTCATCGCATTCTCTTTCATCGTGTAGTGATTTTTGCAATAGCCAGCGGTTTCGGGAACCCTGGATAGGGGGGGGCGGCTTGGGGCTCGGTGGAGCAGCGAGCCAGTGCTGGTCACTGTTGGCTAGTGTCCCCAGAACTGGCATCGTATCCAGGGGACTAGTCTCTCGCCTGCCGCATCACGCCCTCGAGCGGGAGGGCCTCTAACAATCGCAAACACTCTATTGCAGACGGAATTCGCTAAGGGGCCGCAACGACAACGAGCCCATTCCCGCAACTCCAATCCTAGCAGGTGCAGGTCGTACCAGGACGTGCGGGCAGCCATAATGGCTATACCGCTTCATTCTACCGCACGGGCGGAGATATTTCGATCGTTGGTTTTCGAGCCGAGGACTACAAGAAGAGCCGGGACTGGTGACAGACCTGGCTCAACGGTGATTGATGTGCAGCGGGTGGGGCATCCGTAGGTTGTTGCATCGTTGTCGGAGTGCGCAAGCCGCAGGCAAAATGGAAAGGAGCCCTCCCCCTAGGGATGCCGGGGCTCAACCTATTCAGCAGGCGTCCGTCCGCTTCTGCGGCCTCCGGGGATAACCTTGAGCCCGCCTCCTTACGGCGGCCAGGCTCTTCCACGAAAATCGACTCGATCAACAGACCGGAGAACGAGTGATTGGGCGGTCAGGGGGCATCTCAAGATCCTACATGGCGGGTTTCAAGTAGCCAGCCAAATGCTGCGATCGCACGGGGTTTTGCATTTTGGAGACTGCTTTCGCTTCAATTTGCCGCACTCGCTCCCGAGTCACTTTGAAAATTCGCCCCACCTCTTCGAGTGTGTACGAATATCCGTCCACCAATCCATAACGCAGCTTGATAATTTCACGCTCGCGGAAGGTCAACGACTTGAGCAAGTCATCGATCTTGTCCCGCAATAAGCCATTGCTGGCGTTGCGAATGGGATTGCCGTGATCGTTGTCCTCGATGAATTCGCCGAAGCTGTTGTCTTCACCCTCTCCGACCGGACGATCCAGGCTAATGGGATGTCGACCGATATCGAGTACGCGGCGAACCTCTTCAACCGGCAGGTCGGTCTGGGCGGCGATTTCTTCGGTAGAAGGTTCGCGTTTTAGAGTTTGGGTGAGCGATTTTTGAATGTTTCGCAGCCGACTCAGGACGTCAATCATATGCACCGGAATGCGGATCGTGCGAGCTTGGTCTGCGATAGCGCGGGTGATGGCTTGGCGAATCCACCAAGTGGCATAGGTGGAAAACTTGAAGCCCCGGCGGTATTCGTATTTGTCTACCGCCCGCATTAGCCCCGTGTTGCCTTCCTGGATCAGATCGAGAAAGCTCAGTCCGCGATTGCGATACTTCTTGGCAATGGAAACAACCAACCGCAGGTTTCCTTGGGAGAGTTCGCGCTTTACCGCTTCGTAGTCGGTGAAGTGCTTGCGGAACTCTTTGCAGCGATTGCGAAGGCTGCGTGGGCTCTCCTGGGTCTGAATGATCAGTTTGCGGAGTTCGGTCCGGAAGCGTTCGCATTCGAAGTGCTGCAGAGGCTCGTCCTGCAGTTCCTGGATACGTCTTTGCAAGATCTCCATTCGATCTGCAATCTGCTCCAGCTGTTTCATGTTGGGTACGACGCGGCGCGAGCGCAGGCTCAGCTCTTCGGTCAGTACAATGCACTTGTTTCTCAGACGCACGTACATGCGTACGAGTTCAGCCTTGTGGATGGGGTCGATACTCTTGCGAACGATAGCAGAGAACAGTTGTCGTTTCTTAGCCATCAGGGTTCGGAGCGTCGCCAAGTTATGTGGCATGCGTGCCGAGACTTGTTCTTTGGTCAGACGCTCGGTCAGCGAGACTTTGATCGTGCGGTCGAAGGGGAGTTGCCCTCGATGGACTCGGCGAAGGATTTGAACCGTTTGATGAAGCGCCAGCTCATTTCCTAACAGGCTACGGCGGAATCGCTTGCGGGTGATTTCGATCTTTTTAGCCAAGGCGATTTCTTGTTCGCGGGTGAACAAGGGGATTTCGGACATTTGGCTCAGGTATAAGCGAATGGGGTCGTCGCTGAGTTTGGGCAGCTCGCTGGGGGAGGCGGCTAGGGTGTCGAGTTTTTCCTCGTCGGCGTCGAAGTCGGACAGATTCAGCTCCTCGGAAGCTTCCTCTTCCAGCAAGTCGTCGCAGACGCCCTTGGCTGCAGATGCCTTTTCGGCCGGAGCCTTATCCAGCAGCGGAATGCCCTTCTTGTCGAGTACGACCAGGAGGGTGTCCAGCTTGTGGCTGTTGTTGTCTTCATCGGGTAGATAGAGCCCAACTTGTTCATAAGTCAGGAAGCCCTGTGAGCGTCCGGTTGCCAACAAGGTACGAAGTTCCAGGTCCATTAGTTCCACGATCTCAACTCCTTTTGATGTGTACCACACTTTTTGCGGGAAGTGTGGTGTGGAATGTTCTACGTTCGGGTTAACTTTTTTGGATACGCCTCTCCAATTCGGCCGTATCCTCTTCTACTTTGGACGCGCTACCCAGGTGACGATTGCTCTGATAATGGCACATCGTCTGAGTTATCGTTCGTCGGCTCCTTCTCATCCAAGGCCTGCGGAGGTACCTCGGGGGAAGAGGGAATGTCGAACAACCCCTGGCGCAAACGCGCTTCTCGAATCATGTCTTGCAAAACGTCCATTTCCGCCTTTTCAGACATCTTGTTGTTTTGCAATTCGCTTACTAATTGCTGACGGCGCATCACATCTTGCTGCTCTCCCATTCGCTGTGTCAACACTTGCAGGCGGTTCTCGGCAGAGTCTCGCGTGTACTGCAGTTTGGCATTAGCCTGGTCGTGCAGGGTGACCAGCAGGCTTTTCAAGGAGGAATCCTCCAAGGCAATCATGACGCTTTCAAACTCTAGGGACTGGCCTTCGAATTCGAGTGTTTGGTACGCATCGAGCATTTGACGCGCCGCCTCGCACTCAAGCCAGCCCGACTGCACTCGTTCGAGTGCAAGCGGGGCAACTTGTGGTGCGACAATAATCAGCTCCAGTAGCTCGCGTTCGAAGGGAGATAAATCCCCGGGACGCAACAATCGCGTGGGTTGTGCAGCATCGGCCTGTGAAGGTCGTTTGGTAAGGCGTTCCCCTTTCTTTCGCAAATCGGTTAAGCGGCTGCGCAGGGAATCTTCGGGAATCGAAAATCGTCGCGCCAGGCGTGGTAGGATTTGGTTCTGCCGCAAGCGAAACGACTCATTGCTGATCAAGCCGCTGCTGGGAACCTTTGCCAGCAGGGACAGCATTTCCTCGACTGCTTGGTTGGCTCGGTGGGTGTCCACCATTGGGTCAAAACCAGTGCTGACGCGGCGCATCTTGAATTCCATGGCATCGACCGAATCCGCCAGCAAATCCTTAAGTGCATCGGTACCATGTTTGAGGAGGAAGTCGGCAGGATCCATTTTGTCGGGTAACGTCAGAACTCTTACGTCCATCTGGGCATGCAGGAACAGTTCGAGTACGTCGTCGCTGCGTTTTTGTCCAGCTTCGTCGCCATCGAGCAGCAGTACAATTTGGTCGCAGTAGTGGCGAAGAAGCTTTAAATGAGCGGTGCCCAATGCGGTGCCGAGTACGGCCACGGAATTGGTGACGCCGAATTGATGGGCAATGATGACGTCGGTGTACCCCTCCATAACCACCGCTTGACGCGTCTGGCGTATGGGGGTGGCCGCGATATCAAAACCGTAGAGCTGCTGACTCTTCTGAAACAATCGGGTTTCAGGAGAATTGATGTATTTCGCGCCCTCATCGCTACCGGGCAGGACGCGGCCACCGAAAGCGATGGTCTTCTTGTCGCGATCACGGATGGGAAACATGATCCGATTTCGGAAACGGTCATAGTGTCCGCCTCGATCGCGACGAATCACCATGCCAGCCGCTTCTAGCACTTCGGCGGACAGGTTTTGTTTTTTGGCACTATCGAGCAAGACCGACCATGCGTTGGGAGCCAGTCCCACTTTGAACAGCTCGAGCGACTCGTCCGAAATACCGCGTTGCTTCAGGTATTCCCGAGCGGTGGCGCCGTCTTGCGAATCCATCAAGTACTTGTGGAACTTCTCTTCGGCCCAAGCCAGCGTGCGATACAACGCGGCCTTGCGCTCGGCGTTGGCTGCGTATTTGCGCTGGTCGCTTTTACCTTGATCTAAGGCAATGCCCGCTCGGTCGGCCAGCTGTCGCAGAGCATCTCCAAAGCTGAGCCCTTGATCCTGCATGAGGTAGGTGAAAACGTCGCCACCAATATCGCAAACCCAACACTTCCAGATCTGCTTCTCGGTGTTAACCTGCAGACTTGGGCGGCTGTCCTTGTGCCATGGGCAGAGTGCAACGTAATTGCGTCCCTGGCGGCGCAGCTCAAGCCGGCTGCCGATCAGGTCGACAATGTCTGTTGCGGCGCGGACGCGCTCTTTGGTATCAGATTCAAATGCGAACGACACAGGCACTCCGTAGGCGATCGAGATCGTTGGGTTCGGCACTTGATTAGAGTTCGTCAAGCGGTTGAGAGCTCCGCAGAAACCTCATTGCGACAGGCAAAGCCTGGACAGGTTCCGTGCGGTCAACCACCAGCATACACACCTTCCGTCCATTCAAGCGATATGGCCAACTAGAAAAGATGGCCATCTCTCTTCAGCTAGAGAACTTTCAGTGGCCGAGTTCAGACTTGCCTCGGGAGGGCAAAGAACTCCATGGAACACTCAAGTTTTTCTCTAACAGGTTCGAATATGTGGAAAGTGCTCTACTCTAAGCAAGCGGGGTTCCAAGACCACGCCGCCGTGTCGTTAAGGGTCCATCCTAAATTCCAGCCCTTCCGCAAACATGACTCCGGAGGTCCCCTCGAAAGGGGGCTGTGTGGAGAGTGTTGGCAGCCAAGCTGGCGTACTCCATTACGCTGCTGCGGAGTATGGCAAATCATTAGGGAGCGGGTCAACAGGGATCTCGGAACATTTTTCCGACAAGCTCCATCGTAGGCATCGACGAAGCCGAATCCTACGTTAACTTGAGGGGCTAGCTTGTTCAACTGGGAGCGCTTGGCGCGATCCCAGCTTGATTTTCTAGAGGAAAAGACCCACGACGCTCTCTATCCCACGACGATTTAGCGGATTAACTCGGTAATGACTGTCTACGTTTTTGGGCATCGCAATCCAGACACCGATGCCATATGCGCGGCCATTGCTTATGCCGATTACTTGCAGCGGACTCATTTGCCGGATGCGGTAGCTGCTTGCTGTGGTGCCCCCAATCGACGCACCGAATATGCGCTGAGGCGCGCGCGTTTGATGGCGCCACGGATCATCATGGACGTGCGGCCAGAAGTCTCCGACGTCTGCCGCACCGATCCCATCGTGGCATACGATGATGAGGTGTTCCAAGAAGTCTACGAGCGGATGAGCGAAAATAAGCTGGGAGCACTCCCGGTCTTAAACCGCGAAGGGAAGTTTTTAGGACTGCTGACCCTTCTCGATCTCATGAAAGTCATTTTCGAAGGCGATGATGACCCAATTCAGGCGCGGCAGGTGTGCAGCTCGGTTCGCAAGATATGCGACGTTCTCAAGGGCGAATTCCAGCACTGTGACGCGCCCGACGAGAAGGCTAAAGTCATGGTGATGGTCGGCGCGATGAGCGCCGAAGGGTTTACCAAGCGCCTCAACCAATTTCATCCTTCGGAAACGCTCGTCGTGAGCGGCAATCGGCCTACCATCCAACTTCCCGCTCTGGAGCGAGGGGTTCGCGTGCTGGTGGTCACCGGTGCCTATGAGCTTTCGCCAGGTCTCTTGCAGCTCGCTCAATTGAACCGTGTGACGGTCATTAAGAGTGCGTTTGACACAGCTACGACGACCATGCGGATCAAATCGGCGCGACGTATCGAGTCGGCGATCCAAACCGATTGTTTAGCGGTTTCCTCCAAACTGCCGGTAGCGGATGCTCGCAAGCTGGTCGATCGTTCCCGGCAAAACCTGTTTCCCGTTCTGGATGACAAAGGAAAGTTGTTTGGCGTCCTCTCCAAATCGGACTTGGTGAATCCGCCCAAGCCGAAATTGGTGCTGGTCGACCACAACGAACTCTCCCAGGCGGTGCAAGGGGCCGATGAATCGGAAATCGTTGAAGTCTTGGACCACCACCGCGTCGGCGGGAATTTGAAGTCGGATCATCCCATCCGCTTCATCAATGAACCGGTCGGTTCCACTTGCACCTTGGTCGCAAAGCAGTTCCGCGGGGCTGGTTTGATTCCGACTCCCGGAATTGCCATTTGCATGGCCTCGGGCATTATCTCGGACACGCTCCACCTGCGATCTCCAACAACGACCGAGGTAGACCGCGAGCTCCTGGAATGGCTTAAATCGTTTGCCAATATCGACTTGGATGACTTTGTAAGAGAATTCTTCGAAGTGGGCTCTGCCTTGCAGTCTCAGCCTGCGGCCCGAGTGGTACGCGAGGACTGCAAGGAGTTCGTCGACCGCGGACATCGCTTCTCCATCTCGCAAATCGAAGAGATCGGTTTTGATTTGTTCTGGGAGCGGAGCAGCGAATTGCTCGAAGCTTTGGTGGAGTTGACCGAGGAACGCAGCCTCGATTTTTCAGCCTTGTTGGTTACCGATATTGTCTCCAACGGTAGCTTGTTGCTGATGTCTCACGAGCCAGATTTCTGGGAAGCCATCAACTATCCTCGACTCGAACGCAACTTGTACCAGTTGGAGGACGTGGTGAGCCGCAAGAAGCAATTGCTTCCACTGATTTCACAACTGCTGGAAAACTCCCTGAATTCAGTCGGGCAGTCCGAAGCCACCTAGAGGGACGCGATATGCCTTGCGATCGCGTGCCCAGTTGCTTGGCGGGTGATTGCATTTTTAAGAATTGCGTTTCTAAGGCGATTGAAGAAAGAGTACCCCGCACTGCGCAGGCTTGCCGATTGATTTGCGAGTGGTTTCCGTATTGCCTTAAGCGATAGCAAGCACAATCGACCGGTAGCGGCAACCGCTCTTCCTGGCTCACTCGCGGGACACTATCTCAACAGGGCTCTCTCAACAAGGCTCAACTAAGTCTTAAGGAGAAGTGCCTCAACCCGCTGGAGGATTCTGTTTGCGGGGGACGACTTGCAGCACTTCTACGGCCTTTTTCCCTTTAAAGGCCCCCGCCTTGCCTTCAAATTTTCCAACTCCCTCCACCAGGATTTCCAGCGGAGTGTTGATGTCCGTCTCCGTCGTGACGATGTCACCCACCTGCAGGTGCATTAAATCGACCGCGTGAATGGTGGAGCTGGCCAAGTTCACTACCAATTCTACTTTTGACTCGCCCAGCAGGTCCTTAAGCCGGTCTTGCGATTCCTTGGAACTGCGCGAAGAGGTATAGCCAATCCAGCTGTTGTTGGAGAGTTTCGAACCGATCCGTTCGATCGTATTGAAGGGGATGCACAGGTTGACCATCCCTCGCGATTTACCCATCGTAAGCTCGAAGCTCACCAGCACTACCACTTCGTTGGGAGGCACGATTTGGACTAATTGTGGATTGCTTTCCACACGTTCCAGTTCGAGTTCCAGAGCGACCGTATTCGCCCACGCGCGAGCCAGTTCGCGGAGGAACGTATTCGTAATGCGACTGGTGAGACGCAATTCAATATCGCTTAGCGGGCGTTTCAGCGTTGAGTCGGTGGAGGCGGTACCGCCCAGCATCCGATCGATGATGGGGTACAGGATGGAAGGGCTCAGGTCGAGAATCCAGTTGCCATCCAGCGGGGTGGGGCGCAGTAGGTTGAAGCAGGTGGGAATTTCGAGGCTGTAGACAAACTCGCTGTAGGTGAGCTGGTCGACGCTAATCAACTTGGATTCGACAATCGTTCGCAGCAGTGCGGAAATCGACGCCCCGAAGTTCCGGGCAAATCCTTCGTGCAGCGATTGCAGGGCGCGCATCTGCTCCTTGCCCACCCGTTCCGGCCGCTTGAAATCGTAGGATACAACCCGTTGCCTACCCGGCGGCTTGCGATTGGAAAGGATGGCGTCCGCCCGTGCTTCGGCCTCGGCGGCATCTGGCATCTCACCGGCCGAAGCAGGGGCTTCTTCATCGGAATCCATTGAGCGTAGCAGGTCTTCCACTTCGTCGCGGTTTAGCGAGTCGTCTTCCATCACTGCCTTCCTAGCGTTTAATTTCGAATCTGGCCGTTACCGTGCACTAGATATTTGTAGGTGGTCAGTTCGCTCAAACCGCAAGGTCCACGCGCATGGAACTTGTCAGTGCTGATGCCAATCTCAGCGCCCAGTCCGAAAGCGCCTCCATCATTAAATCGAGTGCTTGCATTGACGATTACTGCACTGGAATCGATTGCCGCAGTAAAGGCTTGGGCGGCTGCCAAAGTTGAGGCGACAATGGCATCGGTGTGATGGGAGCCATAGTGATTGATATGCTCGATCGCTTGCTCGATGCCATCCACGACTTTGATACTGATCGTCGGCCCCAGGTACTCCGCCCACCAATCGTCTTCACTCGCGGCCTTGGCGGCTGGCACCAATTGACAAGTTTCGGGATCGCCACGCAACTCGATTCCTTGCTCGGTCAATGCCTGGCAGACCTTGGGCAGCAGTTGCTTAGCAACTTTGCGATCCACCAGCAGACTCTCGCATGCATTGCAGACCCCCATCCGCTGGCATTTGGAATTGACAACAATGTCCACCGCCATGGCCTCGTCGGCTGATTCATGGAGATACACATGGCAGTTGCCGTCGTAGTGCTTAATCACAGGCATGCGCGCTTCGGCCACCACCCGCTCAATCAAGCCCTTGCCACCCCGAGGGATCGCGACATCGATGAGATCGGAGAGCGACAGAAAGTAGCCCACCGCATCGCGATCGATCGTTTCAACCAACTGCACAGCATTGGGGGGAATACCACACTCTTCGGCGGTTCGCGCCAGTACGGCAACCATGGCGGCCGACGAATAACGCGCCTCTTTACCGCCTCGTAGAATCACCGCATTGCCACTCTTGACGCAGATTGCTGCTGCATCCACCGTTACGTTTGGACGCGACTCGTAGATGAAGAACACTGTCCCCAGCGGCACGCTGACCTTGCGAATCTCCAAGCCATTGGGACGGACACTTCCGTCGAGTGTTTGACCGATGGGGTCGCGTAGGGCCGCAATTTCGCGAAGGGAATGCGCAATAGCTGCAATGCGATCTGGGGTCAGCCGTAGACGGTCCAAGGCCGCAGGACTCAGGCCGTACTCGGGTGCAGCGGACAAATCTCGAGCGTTCTGTGCCAGGATTTCGTCGGTGGCTGCTTCGAGCGCATCGGCACTGGCCAACAACCATGCGTCCTTTTGGGCGGTCAGTAGGCTGCCTAGCTGGCGCGAGGCCTGCTTGGCCTTTTGCGCAGTGGTCAAGCAGTATGTTTTCAGGTCTTCTTCAATCGCTAACGACAACTTGGGGCTCTCCCGGTTTTTTGCTTCTGCATTAAGATCTAGTCCGCTGATTATCGTTGAAAAAACGAGTTGCGGTCAACGCCATCGCTAGTGCTGTGTCTAATTACCTAGTGAATTAACCGGTGGATTGCCGCGTTTCAACCTTGAAGTGCCCCAGAAGCATCGTCCAGGGGCAGGTGGTGCGACCGCCAAGGGGCTTTAGTCAACTGGCTCGGCTCGCGATCTCGCGTGGTTGTCGGGAGGAACATCCGCCTTTACAGGGCTGGAGCTTGTTTCCTATAGTCCCGGTAGCCAATTGCCCCACAGCTACAACGATGGTAAACGTTATTCGATGTATGCGTCTAGGATTTAGTCGCTAACAGCCTACTTTAAGACATGGAAGTTATCGACGATGCCAACAGCACTTGTGACTGGGATTTCCGGGCAGGATGGGGCGTATCTGGCTGAACTGCTGCTCCAGCGAGGTTATATCGTGCACGGTTTGTCGCGATCGCATCGAGCTAGTCTGCCCCACTTGGAGGGGACATCCCCGAATGCCAACTTAAAGTTCCATCGGCAGCCAGCCTGCCAAGGTGCAGCGTGGCGAGCTCTGCTCGAGGAGACGGCCCCCGATGAAATCTACCACCTAGCTGCCGACAGCTTTATTCCCAATGGATGGTTGGACCCGGCGGCCAATATCGAATCCAATTACTCGTTGACGGTGCACATGTTGGAGGCGATCCGTAGTGAATGCCCACACTCGCGCTTTCTCAACGCCTGCTCGCGCGAGATCTTTGGTCATGCCGCGTCACCGTCGGCGAATGAACAGACCGTGATGAAGCCCATCACACCCTATGGAATTAACAAGGCTGCCTCGCGGTGGCTGGTATCGAGCTACCGCGAAGAGTATGGGCTGTTCGCCACGAATGCGATCCTTTTCAATCATGAATCACCACTCCGTCCAGCAAAGTTTGTAACTCGGAAAATTGCTCAGGGGGTTGCCAAAATTGCCTGTGGATTGAGCGACTATATCGAACTGGGGAATCTGCAAGCTCGTCGCGATTGGGGCTTTGCGGGCGACTATGTCGATGCGATGTGGCGCATGTTGCAGGCCAACGATCCTGAGGACTTTGTGATTGGAACTGGGAAAACCCACTCGATCGCTGAATTTGCAGAGCTTGCCTTTGATGTCATCGGGTTAGATTGGGAAGCTCATGTGAAAACCGCTCCCGCACTCCGCCGTTCTTGCGATGCGGCAGCCGTTGCCGCAGATAGTTCACTGGCCCGCGAAAAATTGGCCTGGAGTGCTAAAATGCAATTGCCGGAATTGGTCCGCTCGATGGTGATGCACGACCTGTCGACAGTGGAGCAATCCCTAACAGCCCAGCACGTCGCCTAGTTTCCTCGGCGCGATCGCCTTGGCGGAATACTAGCCTGCACCCGGCTCGGCGATGGCTCGCATCATCAATCCGCACAGCCAGGCTCCGTACGTTCCCAGCACGTATCCCATGACTGCGAGCAGCACTCCTACCGGAGCCAAAGCGGGATGGAACGCGGCGGCAATCACCGGTGCGCTCGCCGCGCCGCCAATATTGGCTTTGCTGCCAACGGCCAGGAAGAAGAATGGTGAGCGAATCCAATAGCCTACCACCACCAGCAGTAGTACATGGATCGCCATCCATACCAAGCCCACGATAAACAGCCCACCGTAGGTCACGATCGCGGATAGATCCATCCCCAAGCCAATCGTTGCCACCAGGATGAAGATAAACACCGTTCCCAGTTTGGAGGCTCCCGCACCTTCCAAATTGCGCAGCGGTGTGAACGACAGGCCGACACCTAACGTGGTGGCCAAAATAATGAGCCAGAAGAATGCGGAATCGAGGCTCAGCGCGCTGAGATAGGGAGCGTTGAGTTTGATCCACGGTGCTATCCAATCGGCTACTGCATGGGAGATCGCCGTGCATCCGAATCCAACGGCTAATATGGCAAATAGCTCGGCAACCGTTGGGATCCTCGCGGATTTGAGGCTGAATGCTTCCATCTTTTTTTGCAGCCGCGTCACGCTCGACGCATCCGCCTTGAACCACGCATCAATCTGTTTGGCTTTCCCGATGCCCAGCAATAGAAACATCATCCAAAACTCTGCGACCAAGACGTCGACCGTCACCATCACACTGTAGATCTGGTCCGAGGGTTCAAACACTTCTTTCATCGCAGCTTGGTTCGCACCGCCACCAATCCAGCTACCGGCCACTGTCGTCATGCCTCGCCAAACGGCATCCGGTCCTTCTCCACCGACCAATCCGGGCGCAAACAGGCCCACAATCAAAATAGCCAGTGGACCTCCCAGGATGACGCCCAGCGTCCCTGTCAAAAACATAATCAGTGCCTTGGGACCCAGTTTGAGGATTTCCCGCAGATCAACACTCAAGGTCAGCAGTACTAGGCTCGCCGGCAACAGATAGCGGGAGGCAACGTAGTAGAGCTGGGAGGCGTGTGGGTCGACCAAACCGAACAGGGTTAGCAGCGATGGCAGGAAGTAGCACAGAAGGAGCATCGGCACATACTTGTAGAATGTTTGCAACCGCGGATTAGGGCTGCTACTCGTCCAGAAGACGACCCCCAACATCGCCAGCAACAGGCCTAGTAGCACCGCGTCATTGGTGATCAAAGGCGGGCTTGCATCGCTGGCTGGAGCCAGTGCACCGCCGGACTCCCCCTCCGCAGGCAATTCGGGGATGGGAGTTGTCGCTGGCGCAACGCTCTGTAATGGCTCGGCTACTTGCGCAGCGTCAGCCGACGACACTACGTCTCCCGACACTACGTCTCCCGACACTACGTCTCCCGACACTGCATCTTCCGACACTGCATCCGCAGATACTGAGTTTGCTTCAGCTACCGCGGTAACAGACGCTGCATTACTACCGGAACCGACATCTGCCGGCCGCGATTGGCTCCACGCGTGGCAAGGAAGCAGAAGTAAGCACAGCAGCAACGGTAGGGGGATTCGGGAAATCAACACAGAATACTTCATGGAACGAATCGAATCCTACTCGCGAGATTGAACTTCATCGATAGCAAACATGGCGCGTGCCGTAGCTGTCCAGGCAGCCACTTCGGCTAGACGCTCACGCTCCGATTCTGACAACTCCCGAGTTGCAGTGGTCGTAGTGTCAGGGCTGGTGGACGCGGCTGCAGGGGAGCTGGACAACTCGAACTGAGGTCCGAGCAACTCCCGGGCTTCGGGAGGGTTGGACCGAAAGGCCGTCAATTGCTGAGCGTAAAACTGCTCAACTAAATCGAGTTCCTCCGCTGTAGGAGGACGCACGACTAGTGCACGATGAAGCAGGGTGAGTTTAGCCCGCAATGGGTTTATCGTAGAATCCTGGGACTTGCCTGTCTCATGCTCGGCGACTTCTTCATCGCGCAGGCTGGCGTACTTCCTGCCCGTTGCGCGAGCTAGGTCGATCAGCATGACATCATTCAGGAGCGTTAGCGCCTGAAGCGGACTGTTGCTCCGTGGGCGATTGGCCAAGCAGGCTTCGCCACTAGGTGCATCGAATGCGGCGAACATGGCAAAAGGCGCCGTTCTCTTAGCAAACGTGTACAGGCTACGGCGGTAGCGCGCCTCTCCCGAGCTGGCTTGCCACGTCGGGTTTCCGTAGGCCACTTCCGTAACGCCAGTGGGTTGCAGCGGTCTGACCGGCGGGCCTCCGAGTTCCGGCGAAAACTCTCCGGAAACCACCAAGAGACTATCGCGAATGACCTCTGCATCTAAGCGAAATCTCGGCATCCGACTGAGCAGACGGTTCTCGGGATCGATGACCGCGCCACTCTCATCCACTACGGAACTTTGCCGATAGGTTGCGCTAGAAACCAATCGACGGTGGAGTTTTTTCATAGACCAGGCATCGGTTTCACGGAAGGTTACCGCCAGCCAATCCAGCAGGCGGGGGTGCGAGGGCGAATCCCCCTGGAAACCAAAATCGTCGACCGTCTTGACGAGACCGGTCCCGAAGAACGCCTCCCATTGGCGATTCACTGCAACCCGTGCTGTCAATGGATTCTCAGCGGTGACCAGCCAACGTGCGAATCCCAAGCGATTGGCCTCCTCGCCTGCGGGGAGCGGTGGCAAAATGTCGGGAATGCCCGGTTTCACACTTTCTTCCGGCTGCAAGTACTCTCCGCGATGATGCCGAAAGGTCGGCCGGTCGTGTCCACTCGGTCGCTCCGCCATCACCAAGGTTGTGGTTACTTCCGGACGTTGCAGTAGCTTTCGGATCTTAGCCGTTTCGTCCGCAAGTTCAGGGGCGGAGAGCAGGAACGCTTCCAATAAGATTTGCTGGTCTGCTGCACTCAACTGGCCAGCGGGTAATCGCAGTAAGCGTGCGGTAGACTCCGCGTAAGCCCGCGCTTGAGGAACATCTTTACTGGGGGCGGTGGCTGCGCTGAAGCGAAATCTGCCGAGTGAGCTTGCGAAATGTCGTCCAAAGGTCATTTGAATCGAAATTGGTTGCCCTGGTGCGAGAGGGTGCTCCAAGGCGAAGACTGCTACGTGCCGCTCGCCTTGCCGGCCATCCACGGACCAGCCCGTCTGCACGTCCCCATCCAAGGCCAGGGCGGCCGAGACCGGGTTGCTTCCAAATCGATTTTTGGCATACGACTCGGTGGCCCCAAGGAACGGTAGCGGCGCATCACCACTCCGCGCCTTCAGTTCGGTGAGGAAGAAATCCCCTAACGTGCCTTCGTAGTACGTCGTCCCGGGGCCACGGGCCGGCAGGCGGTCGTCGGGCAAGCACTCCAGTCGAATTGCGGTAATTGGTGCGTCGCTAGGTGCGAACTCGATAACGTAATCGTCTCGCTTGGCGGTGTCTCCCGAAGCAAAGATGGAGTGATCGTCCTGTATTGTAAGGATCGGCAGATTCGAACTTGCCCGGATTGGCCGGAGCTTGCTCCAATCGATCGCATTCGCGCGTTCTACCTCCAGCCACTGTGCAAAGGCTGTTTCCAGGGTGTTTTGCGGCGGTGCGTTGGCGTTGGCAACCGCCTGTGCTGTGGAACTTGAATCCGCGGCCTTGGCGTCCGCCGCGGCCTTGGAGTGAACCGGTGGCCAAGCCTCTCCCTGCAGTCGCTCGGATAATTCGGCTAACAACTTGTCCCCGCGAGCTCGATTCTGTGCCCACTCCTTCTGGAAATTTTCTTCGGGCAATTCAAGCATCGGTTCGTCGGAGTTGTTCAGAAACGCCATGATCTGAAAGTACTCGGTGTGCGTGATGGGATCGTATTTGTGCGTATGGCACTGGCAGCACCCCAGTGTCAAACCCATCCAAGTCGTCCCCGTCGTGGCCACTCGATCGGTCATCGCATGGTAGCGAAATTCTAGCGGATCAATGCCTCCCTCTTCGTTGAGCATCGTGTTGCGGTGAAAGCCGGTAGCAATCCTCTGCGATTGCGTAGCACCGGGGAGCATGTCTCCGGCTAACTGCTCAATCGTAAACTGATCGAAGGGCATGTCGGCGTTCAGTGCATTTACCACCCAGTCTCGATAGGGCCAGATGGACCGATCCCGATCTTTCTCATACCCATTGGTGTCTGCGTATCGGGCTAGGTCCAGCCAACGTCGCGCCCAACGCTCCCCGTAGTGTGGTGAGTTCAAAAGGTGTGTTACCAATGCTTGGTAGGCCTCTTCCTTCATCCGTTGCGAGCGAGGGTAGTCGGGCCAAACTCTCGCGATCCACTCGTTGGCTTCCTCGGGGGACGGCGGCAAACCGATAAGATCTAGATAAAGCCGGCGTACCAATGTGTGCGGTTCCGCCGGGAGGCTGGGCGAAAGTCCCACTTCCGTCAGCTTGGCAAGAATGAATCGATCTATTTCATTGCGGCACCAGTCGTCCACCTCTTCCTGTTGGCTGGGCGACGGCGCAGGCAGGTCCCGTGCCGTAGGATCCGAAGCGGAGTTGATTGGATTTGCTGGGCAGTCGGGGATTTCGGGCAGCGCCGGAGAGACGAATGACCAGTGCTGCTGCCACTGAGCACCCTGCTCAATCCATGCGACCAAACTCTGCTGCTCCTCTTCCGACAACGACTTGTTCGAACCTTGAGGGGGCATCCGCAAGTCATCATCGTGCGACAGGATTCGCTCGACCAACGAACTGCCCGCCGCATCTCCAGGAGTGATCGCTTGGGCCAGCCCCGGCTCAGTATCGAGTCGCAAATCGGCTTCGCGTGTTCCCTCATCCGGGCCATGACATTTGAAACAGTTGTCGCTGAGCAGCGGACGAATGTCGCGTGAGAAATCGACCGGTACGTCCGTGCTGGGCGATTCTGCCAATGCCTGCTCACCGACTGAGCCGCTGGAAGAGAGGAGCAGTACGCAACCTATGCAAAGATAAAGGGTCCTAGGGAAGGCAGGCATATCACGACTCGAGCAATAGGGAGAGCAGAAGGACGGTAGGTTGGTGTTGGCGGGCTCGGGGGCAAGCAACTCGACGCACCACCGGTTGGCAGCCTAGGGCCAGGGAATTAGCGTCGGACGGCGATTTTCGTGTATTCCACTGTATTGGGCTGTAGTGGATTTGGCTACAGGTAGGCTCGCGATGCCCCCTCAGTTTGTCGGGCGAGTCCGTAGGATGGGTGGCTGTCGTGTCGGACGCAGGCAGCACGGCCCATGCAGGGCGTGCCGCCAAGTATAGCAACATCTCGCGATGCCCCGGCTATTGGCGACTGCCAATCTCCTCGAGCAAATCGGTCTGCACTTGTTGGATCTCCAGCAAACGCTGCCATTGATGAGTGAGGAGTAAATCCAGTTTGGCGTGCAAATGACGGATTTCCAACTCCGCTTTCAAGTTCACGCGATAGTCGTTGTCGGCCTGCAACCGATCTTTGACCTGTTGGCGATTCTGGCTCATCATGATGACCGGAGCTTGTATCGCAGCCAAGCAAGAGAGTACTAGGTTCAGCAGGATGTAAGGGTAGGATCGAAGGGCTTGCCGATCATCGCAATGGAGCTAATGGCAATCCACACGATCAGCACGCTGGCGAAAAAGGTAATAAAGGTCCAGCTACCACCAAAACTAGCGACACGATCGGCCAGTCGCTCGCCGAGTGTAAAATCCTGAAACTCAGCTGCACCTAAATTCTGCGAAAGGATGTCGTGCTCTTTGAGGCTGCGGATCACTTCCAGTTCGAGGTCAGACAGTTCGCCCTTCTCCTCCGTGAGCACCTTCTGCACATACTCGCTTCGGTAGCGGTTCAAGTCCTCGTGACATACGTATCCTTCGTTCGACCAGTTCTTGTACTCCACGGTGATTGCATCCACAATCGCTGGACGCACAAAGCGTGCTGGCACGACATGAGCCGTCGGGAACGACTTTCCGCAAATCTGACACGTAAATTGAGACTTGGCTTTCAAGTGACCTGGTCCAGACTTGGTGCGAGTTGACTGGGTGCGAGTTGTGGAACGCTGCGATTTTTCCTTGAGCATACCGAGAAAAACATCCACGCTTCCTGAGCTTGCCACGAAACGAGTAGTACCGAATGGTTGGATGCCGGGGCTATCAAGAGGCCCACGCTTGATTGCAGGTCAAGCGAGTTCGGGGCGGTGGGCACCATTTACTTACTGCCCACGCGGCCCAACAGCGAGAGGCAAGCGTTACCGGCTTGTTAAGACTTGGCGGCGGACTCCCCGAGAGGATCATCTGCCCTTCGAAATGGGATCGTATCGCTGGTTTTCACTTGAGGAATTGCCCATCAATGGATGATCGTAGTGGAGTGTGTAGTGGAGTGTGTAGTGCAGTGTAGTGTGAGCGGTAATGGGCTAAGCAAGTTCCCAGCTTCCATGCTAACGAAGCGTTTCGTGTGGATTTTCCGGCTGAGTGCCTCTGAGGAGCTTTGATGCCACGACCACGCATGACGCGCGTGGTGCTTACTGGCGTTCTTTCTGTGGGGGCCCATTTCTAGGGATTGGAACGCACACATTCGTTGAGTTCAACACCACGGATTGGAAACCATGGAATATAAAGTTGCGTGTCACTTTGCCGAAGACGATGATCTCGATCTGGGAGGCTGCGGTCAATTTGCCAACCCAGCGCTATTCCCTTACGATGGCTCCAGTGAGGCCGACTGCTGTTTGCGCAGCGTGCGGAGCCTCTCGAGTTGCTCCGCGTGCCGCAATTGCCGACCTGCTAGGTTCGAGGGGCCGCGAAATCGATTCACGACATATCGGGATACTGGGCATATCGGGATACTGGGCAAGGCCCGTTGCTCTGGGCTCGATCGGGCTATAAGACTTCCGCAAAGTCGCGGTACTAGAGATGTCCTTGAAAGCATCTTGGTCTAATCTAACGTGAAGCGGTTCCGCCGCACCATTTTCGCTCGGGTTTCCCTAGAATGGCTGACTGATTGCATGAATGAGGGTGTATCCGCAAGTCGATTGGGAGCAGCCCGACTGCTGGTAGGGCTGCAGTTCATTGCTGCATCCGTCTTGGTGTTGTCTGGATTTTTCAATTGGCGAAACGGGAGTTGGCAAGACAGTGGGCCGACGGTGGTTGCGGTGATTGGAATCCTGCTTGGCATTTGGGCAATCGCAGCCATTGGCCCCAAGCGTGTTTCGCTCATGCCCGCTGTAACGGCAGACACCCAGCTTGTTACCGCCGGTCCATACAGGTTCATCCGGCACCCCATGTATGCAGCACTGTTGCTCTTTTGCGGAGCATTGGTCTTCGCTCCCTTCCATTTCTGGAAGGTCGGTGTGTGGGGGATGCTGCTGATTGTCCTGATGGCCAAATCGCGTTTGGAGGAGCGGCAATTGATGAAAAACTTCCCAGACTACGCGGGATATATGCAACGGACTTGGCGGTTTGTGCCGCTCCTCTGGTGACCAGCGACGAAGCAAAACTTCACGCTGGAAAACTTCACGCTGGAAAGCTGGCACGCAAGGCCAGGTAAATGGCGGCGCGTAGTTTCATTCACCCAGGTTCGCATTCATTCACGGCTCAATTCCCGGTGCGACCGGGCCCTGCTGAGGGCTTGCACCGTAGACCGCTTGAGCTAGCCCCCTTGGGCTGGCGCCCAGCACCATCGGCTGTGCCTTTTTTTCTTGCGCTACAGGTTTCATCGATCCGAGTTGTCGATATGTTTGGTACTCACGGATACCCAACCTGTTCTCCAATCTAAAAAATGGCACTTCATGACCGTGCAGTTGATATTGACCCATCCGGGCAGCGCCCACAAAGATGATTTCCTTGCCTGCAGTCTGCTGGCATATTTGCACGGTGTGCCGATCCAGCGACGTGAACCCACGGACGAGGACTTGGCCAATCCGTTGATCTGCGTAGTCGACGTTGGTAGCTCACACGATCCGGAACAAAACAACTTTGATCATCACCAGTTCCCACGCGATGCTCCCCCGCTTTGCGCCTTATCGCTGGTGCTTCAAAGCATCGGACTGTATGAAGACGCGTTGTCATTCTGTGCCTGGCTCCGTCCTGCCGAGTGGCTCGATTCCTTAGGACCCAATGAAGCCGCCAAGTTGATGGGGATTCCTCGGACGGCATTGGGGGAGCTAAATTCTCCACTCGATATGACTTTGCTGAACCGATTTGCAAAGCAGGCTGAGCTCACTCCTGAGAGTCCTATCTACCAAGTCATGTGCATGGTGGGCGAAGACATTGTGAACTACGTCAGGTCCTTGCGTGAGCGACTCGATTACCTCAAAAAGCATGGGCAGTACTGGTTAATTGAAACCGCTGGCGAACCGATTCAAGCGTTGTTCCTGGAAAAGAGTGACACGATTTCAGAGGACCCTTCCTTTGGTGTCAACGCTTTCATCGAAAGCGAAGGGAAGGAAAATGAAATCCAAGCTTTGGTATGTCCGGATCGGCGGGGCGAGGGGTATGGGCTGACGCGTTACAATGACAGTCCGCGTTTGGACTTCACCCAAATCGAATCGCACGAAGATGTTCGCTTTGCGCACAAACGGGGCTTTGTCGCAAAAGTCTCTGCGACAGATCCGACGCGGTTGAAGGAACTGTTGGAAAGTGCCATTGTCACAGGTGGCAGCTGAGACCCAGCTACAGCGATTGCGAATTCCATCCGGAGCGCGTTTCGGGCAACCGGAATTCGCTTGCTCGTCGACATGAATCGATGGCTGTTGGGGGCTGCGGCGGTAAATGCGAGTCTGGCGAGTCGGCGATCTGAGCACGGAATCCGACGATTAGGACTCGTTCCTGTGGGATAGCATTGGCGATCTATGGTCCCAGCCGACCCGCCCGGGATCGCCCCTTTGCCCTTTGCCCTTTGCCCTTTGCCCTTTGCCCTTTGCCCATCGCCCATCGCCTGCGAGCAGTAGACGCGGTGTGCGCCGCTGTTTGCACCGAGAAATATTGTCAGCTACTCGAGAGAGACGAATGCACACGCAGGAAGGTGCAGAAAAAATCTCGGCCATCCTGTAGCCACGCCATGGAGCTGCCGTCATGGGCGAAAGGCCCGTTGCCGGCACTTTTCCCGGGCTACCACTGCAATGAAGGGGGGGAGTGAGGTCATCCGGCGTTGTTCCTCGCTCAATCCGTGAAATCTTCCTGTGATTTTAGTGGGCGTCTCTCTTTCCTATCTTATGTACCACACGACTAACCGCTCCAATTCTTGTTTCAAACTGATTGTCGAGATTAGCTGACGTTGTGCAAACCCGCTCAGCGGACCATAGCCTTGGCTACGATCCAACATGACGACGACTTTCAACATGTCGTCAACCGTTGGTTCGCGTCCGTAGCTTTGCAATCGGAGCAGCCACATACCGACGGGAAACAACAGCGCCAGTCCTCGCAAACTGTCGATCACCGACCATCCGCCTCGATTCGCAAGTGCGTAGAGATGCGATTCCGAATTCGTCTCGATGAACCGAGTCAGCGGCTCGTAAACTTCCGCCGACTTGATCCCCATCGGTTCTTCCAATGCTTCGAAGCTGGATTCCGGAAACACGTTGTTGAAAGCGGGGGTGCTGCCTTTGCCCCTTACCAACTTCCACGCGATCTGTGCTAACTCGACCCGCGTCTTCCAACTCGCCCGCTGCCGGAACTCGGGATGCAGGCGGCCACAAACCACCGCAGTCCGTCGCAGCAAGATTTTCGAGTATGTTTTCGGTGGCCGGCGCTCTGCGAAAAAGGGTTTTGATTCTTCGGGTTCCAACTCCCTCAGTGTGCGTGCCAACTCGGTGATCTGTTTGTCGTCCAGTCGTCTCGTCTTGGCCGCTTCCAGATGGCTCGCGAACTGCAAGGCATGCACCAACCGGCGCACCGGCGGAAAACGTTGATCGCGCAGCAACTGTCCTGATTCGTCTAAAAGCATTTGGATCGTCTGCCAGGGCCGCGATTCACCCGTTTTAAATACCGGCGGTGGCGCTGCATTGGCTTTCAAGTGACCATCGCGAACGAGTTTTTTGACATTCGGAAGTCGTGTCGCAACCGTGGCCCCAAGATCAGCGGCAGCAGACGGACAAGCGCGACGGATTGTCAGCACCGCATGTTTTTCATGCGGGATCAACTGCAAAGGAAAGGTCTGGCACACCGTCGGCTTGGCCTCTTCACCGAATTTCGAATGGATCCGGCATCGTCCATCCTCATTCAGGAAAACGCACGTTCCGTCTTCACGATGAGCCAGTCGCAATGAACTTTCTGCGGCGTCATCGCGAACGGTTAGCCGTGTATGCTTGAATTCCGGTTCATTGGCCCACTGCTGGCTCTTCAATCGCTCCGCATCCTCCAAGTTCAGCGGCACGATACTGCCGTGGCAGCAAACACCACACTGATGGCAATCCCAACGTTCATCGGACTTCAGCGAAATGATTGGCAGCGACATCAGCTACAAAATCCTGATTGAGTTCTAGGGACTAACGGGCGTTCAGTTTACATAACCTGAAGCTCTCTATCCTTGGTCGGCCGAATTATACCGTTCAGACCCTCTGCAACAGGCTTGATGATTCCATGGGTGCCATCGTCGACAACATTGCTCACTCGCTGCAAACGAAACGCTGGGGATAGGGGTGGTCAAGCATTACAAAGATGGAAGGGAAATGCTATCTTGATACGGTTGGATTGTTTGTGTGCATGAAAGATCTTACTCAGTAACTTTGGGAAGGCTGGCAGATCCAGTTTTTGCCCAAGGATTCTTTTGACGAGGCTTTTGCTGGTGTCTCGAAGGAGTACGGCCGCTCCAATCAGAGCATGTTGGGAACTGCAGAACGCCGGTTGCTAGTGGATTCCCCGCTGACTCGTCCTGGAGGGGGCCAGGTAGCGAACGCTTAGCCGCTGAGCGACCTAGCGCGAGCAACCGGACTTGGTCCGAGATTGTTGAGAACACGAAGGCCATGGGGTACCCAAACTCAACGTCGCAATTCGCTCGACTGCACTGCATGCCACCAGGCTGTTGGCACTCAGCCGAAGACAGCAATGTTGCTGGATGTACAGGGCTTACCAAACAGAAGCACTCGACAACGGCACTTTTATGTATAGCCACATCGGCTGCAGTTTGCCTTGCAGAACTTTTGCTGAGAGAAGCTTTGCTAAGCAATTGGGGTGGAAAGCGTTGACGAACACGCATTCAATGAGAACGAACTCGACGAACTATCCGGGAGATTGAAAATGGCAAAGCAGGTTACGGTAACAGAAGTCGACGCATTCATGCGACAGCTGAAGTGGCTCATCGCTGGAGTCGTCGCTTTGTTCGTTATTCCGCTGTTTGTCTATGCGATTTACATGAGCCGCAGGCTTGATTCCTTCGAGGATTTGATGAGTCAAAGCCCACCACAGGAATTGGAAGACGAGGAGCTGGGGCGCGGTGACCTGTCTCGTCTGGCCGTCGATCCAGTGGAGGGGCAGGTCGTGTATGTTCCGGCCTACTCACACATCTATCACAGTGGAGGGAAGCCGTACTTGCTGACGATTACACTCAGCGTTCGCAATACTAGCTTAGAAGACGCAATCGTCGTTGAGTCAATAAGGTACTTCGACACCAAAGGCAAGGAAGTCAAGTCGTACCTCACCAAATCGGTGCGTTTGCCCGCTCTGGGGACGACGGAAATTATCGTCACGCGGGACGATGTGTCCGGCGGCAGCGGTGCTAACTTTCTGGTTGAGTGGTACGCTAACAAACCAGTTACAGCGCCCATCGTCGAAGCCGTGATGATTGGCACGAATTCACAGCAGGGAATCTCTTTTGCGCTGCGTGGTAGCGTCATCAGTGAAGTTGTTCCAGCGTCGTCAGGCGACGGAGCCGCGGAGGTAGAGAGGCTGAGATGAAGGCAAGTCGAATGTATTTGCCAATCAAATCCTCGATTGGATTTGAGTCAGCCAACGCATCCTGACAACTTGGGGAATCGCCCAACGTTAGAGTCGTTGAAGTCTTGTTGTCGAGCGTTTCCGATAGAAAACTGCACTACCAGAGGAAGGGCTCGCAGAGACGCTTGCACGCTGGCGACTCGCCGGTGTCACACGCGGAGACGAACTGTTCCAGCTCGGAACGCGAGAAATGTTATGCTGACGCTTCGTATTCACATTCAACAGATGGTCACACGCTTGCTGGCGACGACGGCCAAATGGTGCCACGGTATTGAAGCATCTCATGAACACGAGAGAACTCGTCTTCCATGCAACCGACTGGCCAGACGATTGTTTACGGAATAGCATGCTTTGTTATGGTCTTATACATTCTAGATTTGCTGGGCGTCGCCGTGTTCGCGGTGAGCGGAGTCCTGGCGGCCGGACGCAAGAGTTTTGACGTACTCGGTGTGGCTATCATCGCTACCGTTACGGCTATTGGCGGTGGCACCATCCGCGACGTCTTGCTTGACCGCTATCCCGTTTTTTGGGTGGAGGACGCGACCTACCTGTTGGTTATCCTCGCGACTGCCGTGCTGACGATCCTATATACGCGTTTCCGCGAGTTGCCGCGAACCTCTTTGCTAGTCGCCGACGCCTTCGGACTGGCTCTGTTCGCGATTAGTGGTGCCCAGGTTGCGGAGGCACAGAATTTTCCTGGAGTCATCGTGGTGTTGATGGGAACGATTACGGGCACGGCGGGGGGCGTATTGCGTGATGTCCTGTGCAATGAAGTCCCGCTGTTGTTGCGCCAACCGGACTTGTATGCAACGGCAGCGATCGCTGGAGCGGCTGCCTATCTGGGGCTGCAGGCGTTCGGTTTGGTGCAACCGTATGCCGCAGTCGGGGGAATTGCCGTGGGCACCGGTCTGCGTTTGGCTGCGATCTTCTGGGGATTGCGTTTGCCAATCTATCGCACGTCCGACTAGTATCCGCGGACCGCGTAAAAACGACACTTTGCGCCATTGTCTCAATCCTCCCCCCTCATTTGTCGACAATTCAACGACTTGAGGGAAGGGAGGTCGATCGGCACGCAGGCTAGAGCAGAATAAGTCAAATTCATCACGATTCGCTTTCTGCGCAAGACACGCGGCGCGTTGCCGATGTCTTGTACGAACGGTTGAAGGGCTCGCTTGCTCCATCTGGCCCATATCTGAATTCGCATTTCGTCTAGTTAGGCGTCGGCCACGCCCTTGCGAATACGGGCGCCAATGTTTTTGTCGATGTTGCTCCAGTACTCCAGCGCTCGCTCAAGCACGGGCTCGAACACCAGCCCCTTGAGATGGCCGACGACATTTGACACCAGTCGGTCGCGTTGCTTCTCGTCCATGACGTCACGCACTAGCGTGCCAGCCTGGCTAAAGTCGTCATCATCCTGTCGCAACGTATAGGCGGCACGAATAAACTCGCCGTCTGCCGACCAAGTCGCTGACTCAGGATATCGCTCGCCATCAGCCGCCGGCCCGCCCTTCGAGTTCGGAGCATAAACGGGGTCGGAAACGTTTTGCGTCCGACCTTGCCCGTCTTTGCTGTAGCTGAACACAGGACACTGTGGTGCGTTGACGGGAATCTGCTTGTAGTTCACTCCCAGTCGGTGTCGATGTGCGTCAGCGTAAGCGAACATGCGACCCAGCAACATCTTGTCAGGACTAATTCCAATGCCCGGCACAAGGTTGTTCGGCTCGAACGCCGCCTGTTCGATTTCTGTGTGAAAGTCGGTCGGATTGCGGTTCAACGTTAGTTTCCCAACATCTTGCAACGGGTAATCTGCATGTGGCCAGACTTTGGTCAGATCGAATGGATTCAGCCGGTATGTCTTCGCTTCCTCGAAGGGCATGATCTGTACTTTCAACGACCAACTTGGGTGATCACCACTTTTGATCGCGTTGTATAGGTCTCGACGGTGGTAGTCACCATCCGTTCCAGCCAGTCGGTCGGCGTCTGCTTGCGTGAGAAAGTCGATGCCTTGATCCGTCTTAAAGTGGTACTTCACCCAAAATCGTTCGCCAGCGGCGTTGACCCACATGTAGGTATGGCTGGAGTAGCCGTTCATATGCCGCCAAGTCTTTGGAATTCCACGGTCCCCCATCAACCACGTCACCTGGTGGGCCGACTCGGGAGACAGGGACCAAAAGTCCCATTGCATGTCGTGGTCGCGGAGGCCATTATCCGCACGACGTTTTTGCGATCGGATGAAGTGCTGGAACTTCATGGGATCGCGCAGAAAGAACACGGGCGTGTTGTTCCCCACCATGTCGTAGTTGCCTTGGCTGGTATAGAACTTCACCGAGAAGCCACGGGGGTCGCGCCAAGTATCTGGACTGCCGCGCTCTCCCGCCACCGTGGAGAATCGGCTCAACGTCTCTGTCTTCGTACCTGGTTGGAACACCGCCGCCTTGGTGTAAGCACTGACATCGTGGGTCACTTCGAAATGTCCAAACGCCCCGGAACCTTTCGCGTGCGGCTGTCGCTCGGGGATCCGCTCGCGATTGAAGTTGGCCATCTGCTCGATGAGGTAATGGTCGTGAAGCAGAATAGGGCCATCGCAGCCTACCGTAAGCGAGTGTTCGTCACTGGCGACGGGGCAGCCCGCATCGGTGGTGGTCGGCTTTGATTCGTTCTTGTTCATAATGCGAGCCCTTTAACTTTGACGTTCGGCGATCTGCTTAACTGGTACAATCTATCATTCCCATTGGGGTGCCGCCAGTTGCTACAAGTGCGGCTTGCGCGCCCGTCAGAATTTCAGTCGGCACGCTCCAGCGTGGCGAAGTTACTTCGTAATGCCTGTATTGTTCAGTGAGCCTGCACCAGTAGTCCACAACGCGGAAAACACGGCGCGCCCATGAATCGTCGACATGAAGATAGCTGGTTCGATGTTATCCACAAGTTTTTGGTCGTCTTCCTACGACTGTTGATCGCGTTCGGGATTCTCTTGGAGGTGTATGAAGCCCTGTGGTTGAATGCAGCGATCGCTGCTGGAATTTTGCTGTTGACGTTCCTCCCAACAATTTTTGCGAGTCGAGTTCAAGTGGAGATTCCTCCGGAATTTGAGGTGTTGACGGTTGCATTCATTTTCGCCTCGTTGTTCCTCGGCGAAACACGCCAGTTTTACAGCAAGTTCTGGTGGTGGGACATCGCGCTCCATGCTACCTCCGGTGTACTGTTGGGAGTCCTCGGTCTATTGCTTGTTTACGTGCTCAACGAAACACCACGCGTGGATCTGCACCTTCGCCCAGGCTTCGTAGCGTTCTTTGCATTTTGCTTTGCACTCTCCATCGGAACCGTATGGGAAATGTTTGAATTCGGGATGGACCACTTCTTCGGAATGAACATGCAGAAGCCCATGCTGAACGACCCTTCTGGCCTGACTGACACCATGATCGATTTGATCGTCGATGCCTTAGGCGCAATGCTCGTTTCCATTGCGGGCTATGTCTACATGAAACGCGGTAATGAATCGATTATCGACCGTGGAATTCAGCGATTCATCCAACGCAATCCACGTCTGTTTTCAACCAAAGTCAACCCGCGCTGACGCAGTGGGTAACCGCCCCAACCTGATCGTCATCGCGGCAACGCACGGGTTTGCTAAGTGACTTCAGGGAGCTGCGGCTGTCACTCAAAGTCAGCGGTTCGCGAGTCTTTGAAGCCCGAGATATGGCGGGACGATAGGAATCACCGTGTATTTCTCTTTGCCAACGCACCCATCTCCAACGCGTGACAGTGTGCAGGATGCGCTCCGCTTCCGGAATCTGCTTGCGCAACTGGAGTGGCTCTTGGTACCGCGGGGCGCTGTGGAGCAAGTTCGAAACACTCTGCAGGCGTTTGTGCAGCTCAATTGCGATCCCGATTTCGGAGGACATGTTGGACCGCTTGCTTGACAGCCAAATTCTCCGACCGCTTTAGGAAGAGCCAGCGCCCTCGCCGCAGACGCCTGCGTACTGCTCACCGCAAAATAAGCTTACCTCAGGTCGGTGCAGGCAAAACGCAATGTTCAAGTAAGCTCCCTGTCCCCAAAGCCAAGGAATCGAAGCAAAGTTCTCGCGGTGCGGTTCGGGCCACGCCAAAA
Source organism: Aureliella helgolandensis (assembly GCF_007752135.1). Taxonomy (GTDB): domain Bacteria; phylum Planctomycetota; class Planctomycetia; order Pirellulales; family Pirellulaceae; genus Aureliella; species Aureliella helgolandensis. The sequence goes on from NZ_CP036298.1 coordinate 1,760,007, forward strand.
CAGCCGTTAGTAAGCCACCACGCTCTGGTATACCAATAGTTTCACCCGGTGAACGCAATGCCACTGAATCTCCTCGACTCCTGTCGATTCGAAGCGGTTGAGTCCGCGTTGATCTCGTCCCCAGGCAGCACAGTGCTGTACCGATTCTTTGACGTGCTATCAGCCCATGTGCAAACAGCTCGAGACCTCTTTCTAACTCATCCGTCGGGGCTTACCCTAACGCAGCGAGCCCGAAGCGGAGAGCATGGCCTCGACGGGGACGGGACGTAAGACGTCAAATCAGCACACAACGGTCCGGCCCACCTCGGTCATCAGGAGGCCTCGTCGCTACGTTAACTGCGATCGCACCCTTGCTGTCATGTTCCAGATTGGTGCTCAATTTGCGCTGAGTCTTCCGAAGATCTAGAAAGAGCGGCGTATGCTATTACGACGGTATCTGCTTGACCTTCAAGATTCTCGCACGCTCATTTGGAAACGGCTGTACCGATACCCGTACGACCGTATCCGTTTCCACAATAGAACATGCGAAGATGCTCACCTTCGCGAATGATCGTTGGATACTCGACCATCTGTTGTTCCCAACCGGTGCCGATGGGCGATAGCTGAAGATTTGCGTCGGATAGAGCACCTCGCCGCCAGTGAATCCCGTCGTCCGATTCGGCATAGCAAATCGAATAGAAGCCGTGCCGCGTTCCAATGGCCGAATACCACATACGAAACATGCCATCAGGTTCCAGGTGTACGACCGGCCCGGCGACCCCAATATCTTCATAATCGCGATTAGGATCACGAAGTAAGACTGCTCCAAGTTTGGTCCAATGAAGTCCATCCGTTGAGGTAGCCAGGCAGATCGTTTTCTGCTGATGGAGAGCGAGGGCATTTCCAGTTGTGGGGCAACCGGTGTAGTAATACCGCCACTGCGGCGGACCGTCGCCCTGTGGCATTTGAATCACAGATCCGCCCGCGACTCCTATCGCGTCGGGAGATCCGTATTCATCGCTTGGAGCGAGAACAGGTTGGTCGCCATGACGCGTCCAGGTAGTAGCGTCGTTACTCGTTGCCAACCCGATACCAGGAAACGCGCTCAGCCCCAAGCCTTGCCCGGCATTGCCCGTATAGTATAGATGCCACAGGTTGTCTCGCATGCGTACGACATTAGGCAACACACACCAATGGGCATCAAAGGAGCCCGCTTCGCCGGTCTCGAACAAAGGCCCAGTCCGAGTCCAATTGTTAACGTCACCGACCGGTGTGGTCGCGACACCAATCTTTTGTTTTCCGTTTTGATGACCGCCGGAATAGAATAACCGGTAGGTGTCTCGGTCACGGAGAATCCACGGATTCATGCAGCGCGTCGCATCGAATTCGCCTGGGCGTGGTGGCAAAACGGGGTTGGATTGATCTCGAATCCATTCGACGGGCCGACGTAGTTCTGCGTATTCATCGGTATGCGACAGACGCATCGTGACCACTTCATGACCGCTGCGAACGATACCCCATAGGCTACCGATGTCGCTACGATCCCAGGCGATTCCTTGACCGGCAATCGGTGCCGCAACTGTCGCGAGATGGCTTAGCTCGCCACCGTCCTGCGGTACCTGCAGGACATAGAGTTCGGCGTGGTCATGGCCAGTCACGAACAGGCTTCCATTGGGACCGAAAGCCCCACCGGAATTGCTGTTGGGCAAAAAACGCTGAATCACGGTTTCGGGGAAGGTCCACTCTCCCGTTGGGCTCCACTGGTCGTCGTACCGAACCAGCTTTGTGCGGCGGATTTCGGCATCTCCGTAAAATGCAAATACGATCCACCATGATCCTCGATAGCGTTCAATCCAGTTGATAGCACCTGCCGCTTCTTCAAACGGTATTGTTTCTATAGGCTGCAAGGCTTCGGCGTCGAATATTTCAACAGAGTTTTTCAATGGCGCTGCGGGCCAGTTCGAGTTAGCACAATAAAGTTTTCCGTCGAAGACCACACCGCTATTGAGGTGTAATATTGCAGACCCAGCCGGCGCGGTCCAGCTTGCAAGTCGTTTGTCGGTTCCCTTTGCATAGCGAGCAATAGTGCGATTGGCAATTGCATAGAAAGATGTTGCATCAACGGCCACTGCTTGGTGTGCTTCCGGAACGCTGATGCGTTGCTGCTCTCGCACGGTGAGTTCGGAAGCTGAGAGGCCAGTGAAAGCGACTGCTGAGACCATCGCTACCATAATAATTGTGATCGACTTCATTCTACTGATACTCGCGAGAAACGTTACGAACTATTGGCGGTCGGAGCAGCTGTCTTCAGTTATTGGATGGCTGCGGACGGACTAGTGAGCAGCTCGCTCTGCAAAGATTGCCATCGCTTGATGTTCGTTGCCGTCCGTCATGCTTCCGCCAACTGAATTCCAGATTGGCCTTGCGTGCATAGGTAATATCGCTTGGCCAGCCGTTGGAGTTCATCTCTGGCACGATGACCTGCTGGGGACCTATCCACACCTCTATTACATATTCTAGCCAGCCATGAGTTGCTTCGTGACAACGACGATGCTCTAGGCGGTGATTGGCAGGAGCGATTAGCAGAGAAACAGTGAGAACCGGCGCGAATGAGCTCGCGTGGCCACTCATTCACGCCCGTCAAGGGGAGCTGCCATGGAGCATGTGTTCCTAGTGATCCGCACAACAACCGATCGTATCTTTGGTTCCGCAATGCACTCGAAAATACTATCGCAGTGTCGCTGACGCAATCGCAGCAGTCCGTCGTGGATAAAATACGCTACGGCCAAACCAACGGCGGCTCGTTAACGCAGCCTGTTGCGGTATCAGGGAACCGCCTCGTTTTGCGGCGGTGGTATCGCGAGCACGTCTCGGTCAGAGTGCCGTAAGACGCCTTCTGTCACGCTGCCTATGAGTGCTCGGGTAAACGCCGATCGACTGCACGTTCCAACGACGATCAATTCCGCAGATAAATCTTGCGTTGTCTTGCAAATCGTTTCGGCGATGCTGCCATTCGAGGGTTGTAGGATCGTGGAGATCCCGTCGAGTTTGATTCTATCCATGAATGACTCAACCTCCTTTTCTGCACGGTTTCTCGCCTCAGCTATGTACGTTTGTTTCTCGTCGTCACTCAACGACGCGCGGTTCATCAGAGCAAGTCCAGGGTCGCTGAATACGTAGAGCAGAGAGGTGTTCAGCCGATCAAGCAAACCGAGTGATTTAGCTTTGCGGATCGTTGTCTCTGAATAAATGGATAGGTCGGAGGCGGCAATCGCTCGACTGTACAGGCCAGCCGGAAATCCGTTGGCCATCAAGACGGGACGGTCTGCGGTGCGGATCGTGCGCTCGGCAGTTGTCCCGACCAGGATATCCCGGAGCAGCTGTCGGCGATGCGGACCAATGACAACCAAATCAGCCTGCAGGTCTCGTGCAGCCTGGTTGATACCGAAAAACGGTTTTCCCAGTACCACGTGAAAGTCGCATTTCACGGAGTCGATTTCTTGGAGAGAGAGTGTCAGTTTCTCAAGGAGTTCGGTCGATGCGTTCCGTTCTGCCAGCACGAGCGACTGCGTCTGATCATTGTCGACAACATGAACCAAGTGTAGCGTTGCATCATGTTCTCGTGCCAGCAGTTTGGCACGTCGGATCGCGCGGTCCGAGCGTTCCGAGAAATCTGTTGCAACCACAATTGCCTTCATTAATCTGCCCACCGAGTCTTCCTGTGAAGTGTTGGATTGATGGTCCGCCGCGTAGTTCATGGATTAAGAGACGTCCCCTTGCTGACCTCTAGGCTTAATTCGCCTCGACGTAGTCCCCCATTTTGATAGGGGAAATAAAACAACTCGGTTTCACCGCGATGACCGAACACTCGATAGAGTCTAGAATTCGCTCTGCTGTGTTGCCGATCACCAGACCCGCCGCGCCGCTACGACCAACCGTACCCATCACGATCAAATCAACGCCATTAAGCGACGCAAATTCTGGAATCACCTGGGGCGCATCGCCCTTGAGCATATGGACAAAGTCGTCGTTGATGCCACAGCCGTGTCCGCGCAGGAACTTGTCGAACATTTGTTCGCTGTGTTCTTGGCGGCTTTCTTTCATCTGCACGTATTCTTGTTTGGTAATTCGTTCTTTGAGCAAGTGTTCGCCACTAATGGTCCAAGTTTGGACGATCGAGAATCTTGCGTCTTCCCGCTTACTGATCGCTTGAGCTAGGTTAAAAATTTCCTCGTTCAGCTCGGCATCGATGACTTCGTCTGTTGAAGTGTCGACGCAGGCCAAGACGTGTCGGACTGGTGACGCTGAATTCGGTGCGACCAAATGGACGGCGCATGGGCATTCTCGCAGCAACCGTGTTGCAGTCGTTCCAAAGAATCCCTTTCGCCGACTGTCGGCCCCCTTGGCGACACGCACGACAAGATCGTGTTTTGCTCGCAAAACTTCACGAATGATCTCAACGGACGATTTTCCGACCAGTACTTTTGTCTCCACGTCGAATCCATTCTCGCGTAGCGGCGCTGCCAACGCCTCGAGTTGCTCTTGCTTCTCGCGGATCATCAATTCATGAATATGTTCATGGTTGCTTACGAATAAACGAACATTCCAAGGTAGCAGCGGAACCACATCGACGATTTTCAAAGTGGCTTGGCACTCTTTTGCGAGTTTCGCAGATTCGCCGACAATGCCTTGGTTGCCAAGCCGCGTGTCGGTAGCGACCAAGATGTTCTTAAAACGTTGCATGCTTGCGTTCCTTTGTGTGGGCTTAAGCTTCGAGAGTTACCGACCAACGGCGTCACGGCTGTTGATTTAATAGCGTCTTGAGTTTTAACGTGCAGGTAGCACCCCTAACCGCCCTGTAGTGGAGACCACCTATCCTTGCTGACGCGGCGGGTTAATATTTCAACAGCCCGGTCCCGTTCGGGTTGATAGACCACTTCGTCGATCCGCAAATTGCTCTTACCGGTTGGGACCTCCCAATGAACTCGGTTTCCGACCCGGTAACCCAGGATTGCGGTTCCGATTGGTGCGAGACTTGACAATCGACCATTGGCGATATTCGTGTCTTCGGGATAAACCAGCGTATAGGAGTCCGTTGCTTGAGACTTAAAATCCGTTAGCTTGGCGGTTGAGTTCATCGTCACCACGTCGGCTGGCACCGAGCCAGCATCGACGATCGTCGCGCGATGGAGTTCACTCGCCAGCTTTTGGAAAGCGGTCAGGGCAGCAATGACGCCCAACAACTCGTACTTCAACAATTCAACCAGACGATTGAAATCTTCACAAGTCACAATGATTTTTCACGATGTCATGGAGAAGAATCTCGTTGAGAATGATGTCGTATCGAAGAGTTTTGGGGAAGGGTGTGGGCGCCATCCGATTGGCTGGCACTACTGGTGTCAGGAACCATCGTCTACACGCGTTGGAATCGTATCGTTCCCGGTCATCGCGACAGTTGCGCCCAGTCACTGGTTGCAACGCGCCCGTTCGTGGTTTCTCGGCGTGGGCCGATAGAGGTTGCGATGTTCTCTCAGGAACTGGCGTTTAGCTTCGAATGTGCCAGTACAGTGTGCCAGTACAGAGAGGGGGCGACGAGGAATGCAGCAGTGCTGCCGGCCGACTTTCACTACATCTACAACCAATGCAACTTTTGCGCCAGGCAGAGCGAATTGGAATGTCATGGTTCCCCGAGCCCGTTTCACGACGCAAACGTCATCAGCGATTGCGGTGTGACAACTAAAGTTGACGCTCTTGGCATGCTCGACAGCGCGAGGCCTGTGAGGAGTGCTCCCCGCGCCGAGGTGTTCGGTAGGATTGAGCCTTAAAAAAAGCCAAGCCACTTTGGGGACGCCGTTCGCTCTAGTAAGATGACAGCAGGATGCATTGCTGCCTCCGCTAGTGGTGGTGCCGAGCAGCATCGCGTACTGAAGCAGCCAATCCTAGGAGCAACGCAATGGACAAGGTGACGCACGAATACGCGATCGACCGCTGGGAAAACGAGGGAGGAAGCTGCCCCAACTGTACGGCGGACATCGCCAAGACGTTTGCTTTTCAACAACGCGCGAAACTGTTTGCGAATTCTGCAGACGCGGATTGGATCCGTCTAGGGATTGAACGGAAACAGGAGCGGTACGATGGCGAGAGTTCCCAGAAGAATCAGTAGCTGGAGTGGCACTCCCACTTTTAGGAAATCTCCAAAGCGATAGCCTCCCGCTCCGGTTACCAACGCGTTGATTGGTGACGCAACAGGCGTTGAAAAGGCGGTCGATGCGGCCAATGCAACGCCCATCAGTAAAGGGTAGGGAGAAACCCCAAGCTGCTCGGCAAGTTCGAGTGCAAGAGGAGCAATCAGCACACTTGTCGCAGTATTCGAGATAGCCTGGCTGAGCAAAGACGTCACGACGAATAGTAGCAGCAAGAGCGCTCTGGGGCTCGTAAGCCCCGGGGATTCTACAATCGCACTGACGACTAGGTCGAGTGTCCCGGTCTTTTCCAATGCCGTTGCAAGCGGCATGACAGAGGCGATCATCACAATGCTCTCCCAATTGATGCTCTGATAGACGTTCGAACCTCGAAAAGCACCGGCAAGCACCATCAGTGCTGCGGCGACAAGGACAGCGGTGACGTTTGCGACGATGCCAGTACTAAGCGCAATTAGCATTCCAACCAAAATCATGATGACCCAGCGTGCGGTGGGGGTAAGCGGCGAATCGCTTTCCTCCTCCTGCTCGCTGACCAACACTATATTGTTTCGCGCTTTACTGAGTCTCTTCAACGCACTTGCATTGGCGGCGATCAACAAGGTGTCACCAGGCCCCAGCGTGGTATCTGAGGTTCGAGTGGTGACGGGCTGGTTTCCATCATGTAGGGCGAGCACCATTGCCCCATACACCCGAAAGAAGTCCACGTCCCGAACCGTTCGGCCGACAAATTCCGATCGCGGTGGAATGATGAGTTCGGCAAGATGGACCTCTTTAGGTAACGTTGCCGATGAAGCAACCAATTTCATCTGACCGTCAAGGATGAGTTTTTGAAGGGCGTCTTCGTTCGATGACTTGATATACAATGTGTCACCGGGTTGGAGCAAAGTTTCAGGATTGCACTTTCGCACCACCGGTCCTCGATTGCTGTCCGTGGAAACCGCGAGCGCGTTGGCATGATAGGTTGTACGAAGCCCGATGTCGCGCAACGTGCGACCGGCAAAGGTCGATCCGTTTGGGATTCTGATTTTGCGAATCTGATCGCCAACGTTGTAGCTGTGAATGAGTTCTGGACGTGAGACGAATCCTTGTTTTCGAGTCACACCCTCGGCACCAGGTAGCTGCCTAGGAAGCAGGCGTGTGCCGATCGTGCACATGAAAACAATTCCAAGGCCGAGCATGACGATTCCGGCAGGAGCGAATGAAAAGAACTGGAATGTCTCCAGCCCTGCGTCGCGCAATTCCTGATTGACGACCATATTAGGCGGCGTTCCAATGAGCGTCAGCATGCCGCCTAGCGACGCGCCAAATGCTAGTGGGATCAGCAGCTTTGATGGCGAGACTTCTGCGCGGCGACAAAGGTTAAGCACGACTGGCAACATCACTGCAACCGTTCCCGTCGAACTGAGAAATGCCGACAACAACGCACTGGTGAGCATTACGGTTACCGTCAGGCGAATCGTAGAAGTGCCGCCAAGTCGGCCTAGCCACCTACCCGCAAGATCTGCTACGCCAGATTCCAGGATTGCACCACCAACGACGAAGAGTCCCGCGATCATCAAGACCAGCGAATTGGAGAAACCGTCCGTCGCTTCGGCCGGTGTGAGAATACCCGTCAGCAGAAGTGCCAATAAAGAGACGAACGCAACCATGTCGAGCCGAAAACGATCCAGCAAGAATGCAATGATTGTCGCAACTAGAATGCAGGTGACGATCCAATTATCAGTAGTCATGCGTAAATATTAACGGCATTGACCAAACAGGATAGGCGTCGTCGACGGGTATCGGTATTGCCAAGTAGAGATGCCCCCTGGCACAGGTGCGGTCTGGCCTCACCGCCTTCTTCCTGTCGAGTGGGAATTGTCACATCCAGTAGCCATTCGCGCTGACAGGCCGAAAGAGCGTCGGAATATTGCCGATCGCCTGCAATTCGCAGCAGCTAGGCGGCGTTTCCTCAAACGCAGCCCAATCCGCTAGCCTCGCCAACTCCGCTCGGGCCCCGCCGAATTTCTCTACTCTGTCGCTGCTGGCGTTTGCAGTGTAGAAGCATGCTTGAGATTGCAAACTTTGCAAAAATAATGGTCTCTTACCGTTTTCACCTGATGACAAAAATATCTCGTGTTCAGGCGGTGTGGACCGTTGCGTCTGTGCGGAGTAACGGCGCGTTGGTCGCGTATTTAGACGTCCCCGTTGCTTAAACGACGACACTTCAATTGGAGCCAGTTCACTCACTGTAGGAACGCATGTTGCGACCAGAGCGTTGTTGTGCCAAATGCCCACAACCCATGCAACTCCTCTCCGAGACTCGTCGTCCGAGCTGACGGGACCTATTCTATGGACCCAACCATCACTCTTGGTTCGAGAGCTAGCCTAGTGCCCCCACGCTACGACATCGTTACAGTATCCTGCTCCGGTGCATACGCATTGACGCCCAACCGCTGCCCACTGGTCGACAAATCAACGACAAAAGAGCCCCTAGTGTCGCTAGATCCTCTACGCGACTGCCCGGCAGCTCGACAAACTGCTTGCCAAGCCATCTCTGACTAGGCTAAACTGACTCTCAACAGACGTCAGCTCAATACTATCCGCATAGCACCTGTCGAGCGAAGCGTCTCAGCTCAACGCACAATCTATCCCTCCGTGCGCGCTGCGCTCCCAGCTGGGGTAGATTGCTATTCGTTTGTATCTAAATAATTTGGAGTTGAACATGAACGGATTCGCATTCGGCAAGTTGGGAATTGCTGCACTGGTTCTGTTGACCAATAGCACGCAGGGGCGTCCTGCAGAACCGACGCATCGTGCACAGTCTGCTGAGCGACTACTCGCGGTTGGCATTCGCGCCGAGAGGGCGGAAGATGGGTCTGTTCTCAGATTCACCGTTCCGTGTGAGTGGAAGGGCAATCGGCGTGATCTCGACCAATTGCAGATTTACTGTCGTTCACACGCCCCATCGGTCCGTATCACTTTCATTGGTCCGGTAATCACGCTCGAACGGATGCGGCAATTTCAAGTCGCCCTGCCCGATGCATGGTTGGAACATTTACCAGCGGTAGGCCTGGGAATCGTTTTTTTAGATGAAATGCATGACTCGCGACTCGTGGTGAGTAAAGTTTCGCCAAACACATCCGCAGAATTAGCAGGTCTCGAAAAGGGCGATTTGATTTTGGGAATTGGAGACTATCGTTGGCCCGAAGCTGACTCGCAAGATTCGTTTCGATTCGCAATGAGAAAGCAGATTCCCGGAGGACATAGTTCGGTTATTGTCAAACGAACCGGGAAAATCATCACATTGCCAGTCGTGTGGTAAGCTGAAACCGCCAGATAACAAGGGCATGAACGCGGATCTGCCGATCACGCGTTCTTAAAAGGAGCATCAACCGCGGTGGCCCGGTTATGGCAGGCGTTGAACTAAGCCGGTTCGCGGCTAGTTCCAACGCGCGGGATAGTTAAGACTCAGGCGGGAAGTACACCTGGGTGCACCCCGAGGTTTCTCCGGTTTCTTGCCATTTTCTTCTGGCGCCCTAGTCGTTTCTAGTGCATGCTTCTTAGTAGATCAACGGTGACGAGCCGGGCTGTGATGCTCTGTCTGTTGCCTCCTCTTGTCTACTCTCTCTGGAGCATCCAGCATGACACCCTACCAGTTTCGTCTCAATCGCTACATCGCTCGTATGGCCCAGGACATGAAGATCCGCAATATGGCCCAGTCGACCATTGACGCCTACACCTGGCACGTCAATAAATTCTGCGAGTTCTTTGATAGTCCACCGGAGAATCTGGGCCCCGAAGAGATCCGAAAATATCAGATCTACATGATCGAACAGAAGAAGTCGTCTTGGAGTTCCTTTAACCAAGCCGTTTGTGGCCTACGCTTCCTCTACGAAGTGACCCTCAAACGCCATTGGGCCGTGCGGCACATCCCCTTCGGGAAACGCCCTAAGAAATTGCCCGTGGTCCTGTCGGATGAAGAGGCAACCAGGCTGATCCAATGTGTCGACAATCCCAAACATCGAATGATACTACTGACCTGCTACGCGACCGGCATGAGACTGCGGGAAGCGACCAACCTGCTTGTGGCCGACGTGGATGGGGACCGCAAACAGATCCTAATTACACTCGGAAAAGGGAGCAAAGAAAGGCTCGTGCCCGTCTCACCCAGGCTGCTCGAAGAGCTACGGGAGTACTGGCTACTGGAGAAGCCACGCAACTATCTCTTTTCGGGGAAGACACCCGAGGTGCCTCTCTCGAGTGCCACAGTGCAGAAGGCCTGCAAGCTGGGAGTCGCCAAGGCGCAGATCAACAAACCCGCCACGCCTCACAGTCTTCGTCACACTTTTGCGACGAGCATGCTCGAAGCGGGAGTCGACCTACTGACGATCAGCAAACTCCTGGGACACGCCAGCTTCGTGACCACGATGATCTACCTGCACGTCCGACGACAACACTTCGAACGCTCCCCGAGCCCCATCGACTGGATGCCCGTGCGGCAGTGCCCACAGTGGGCGGAATCCGATCCAGTTGTCCAGCAGCCTCCAGCGATCCAGCACGAACTGACCGCTCCGAGGAAACTGCCCAGTCTACTTTCAGAAGCTCCCGAGCTGGAAGCCCCTCTCCAGCCGGAAGCGCCCTTGACCCAGCGGCGAACATCGGGACACCACAAACGCAAGCCGAAGAGCAGGCGGCCCCAGCGGTAGTTCGAGTCATTGACGTTCTCAGACGGTACACCGCTGCGGCCGTGATGCGTCATCGCTTCGCTCACCACGTCCGCAGCGTTCTGTCGAAGATCTTACTGTGTCGTACACCTGTACTCAAGGAGCGACGCTACCGCTGCCCGCAATGCGACTACCGATCGGTCGTGTACAACTCCTGCACCGATCGGAATTGCCCAGAGTGCAGCGGTGCTCGCAGGCGTGACTGGCTGGACGGAACCAGCCAGCTGGTGTTACCCGGAGTCAATTACTTCCAGGTCGTCTTCACACTTCCCGACAAACTATCGCCACTGGTCCTTGGCAATCGGCGAGAGTTATACAACCTGTTGTTCCTCGCAGCTTGGCGAGCACTGAACCACTTCTTGCGGCGAAATGGGAAATTCCAGCCGGCGGCCCTGATGGTGCTCCACACCTGGAACCAACGCCTGGAGCATCACCCCCACATCCATGCCGTAGCTCCCGGTGGCGGTCCTGCGCTGGAGGGCGATGAGTGGATGACATCCAAGCATCCCGATCCAAGCTACCGCAAGCCCTACTTGGTTAACGTTGAGGAGCTCGGGCGAGTCTTCCAGCGACGTTTTATGTACGGTCTACGGCGACTGGTGCGGCAAGGCGAGCTCAAACTGGAGGGAGAGTGGTCGAAGCTCCACGACCCGGCTGAGCTAAAACGCTGGTGCCAAGAGCTTCAGACCACCGACTGGAACGTCTATGTAGAGGGACCACAGCATGGGCAGAGCAAGCCTGCGCATGTCCTAAAATACCTGACGCGTTATCTCACCGGCGGCCCCATCGGTGACACTCGCATCCTGCGCGATGAAGATGGCTGGGTACAGTTCTTGGCTCGCAGTAAAGACAAGGGACGTCCCCAGCGTGTGGAACCAGTTGAACTTCGCGGCACGGAGTTCGTTCGCCGCTGGGCGCTGCATATCCTCCCCAAGGGCTTCATCCGTTCTCGGCGATACGGGGGCTACCACACCACTAAGAGCCAAGCCTACTTGCAGCGCTGTCGAGAACTCTTGCCACCCGACACGGTCAAGATTGAAGAAGAGCCCAAGACCCCGCCTGCCGGTGAACGCACCGAACCGGAGTGCCCTCACTGCCATGTTCCCCTGGAGAGCATCAGCAAGACCCCACGTCCAAGTTGGAAGCAGGTGTTTGAGATCGAAGTCTACCGCAGTGCAGCGATCTACTGTCCGCTGCTCCACCTCCTCCGCTCTCGTCCTCCCTAAGCAGGTTACAGTGCCGTGAGCTCAATACCTTTACCACTGCTGAACATCGCCGTATGTACGAAGGCTTCTACGCACAGAAATCTCCCCTCCTCTCCGTCTGCGCCACCACAGATCTCGCCTATCACAATCCGCAAATCCACTAAGCTCAGCTCCTCTCCAGCTGTCACCTAAACAGTTGCAACTGGTAGTCACCGTCTGGTAGACTGACCGTGGCGATAGAAAACGGGCTGCAATCCGCATGGGGTTCCCAAGAAGTTGAGTGCTCCACCGGCCAGTTCAACGCCCAATCTATCCGCCGGGATCTTGTAACCTCAATTCACTTCCAACCGCACCTTGAAGTCATCCCGACGGATAGATTGCAATACGTTGTCGGATTCAATCCCAATCGACGTCAATTGAAACTGCTTCGGTTACCAAGGGGAACGAAGTATGAACGTGGAAATGATTAACAGGCGGCCGGTATACCCCTGACGGATGAGAAGTGTTGGTCAGCTGAAACAGCATTTCGAACCGCACGAATGCACTTGCTTCGCAGTCGTTCAACCAAACGAAATGGATGGGGAATCCCGTTCGATGCCGGAGGACTCGCTCGGTGAAACGCCAGGATCGCCAGCCAGACGCATGCAATTCAAGGCCGTCCTGCGTGACAATAAACCTCCTTTGCTATACTGAAGACGGTGCATCTCAACCTCTAGGGCCTAGCAGTCGAGAGCCGAGAGCAATCCGATGCACATGAGTCGGCGACATCTAAGCATTTTTGCCACCAGACCAACCTGCCGATGAAGTGGTCGGTGTTGTTATGTGCTAACGAAAGTTGTGTGAACTCACTGACTGTGCGTAGAACGCTCCAGGATTTGGAATCTCTTGCTCCGCACGTTGACTTGATTCCTTCGAGAGAAGGAGCAAAAAGTGCCACCCATCTTTTGCTTGAACTGCTTTTGCTAGCTTCTATAGCAAACGAGCAGCTTCAATTGCTAGCAGTGGCAAGTGCTGTCAAAACGAAAAGTGGGTGGCACCTATTGAGTTTGTTTTCGATGGCGATGCTCTCGAACTGCTGGCTTAGCGTCAACGACACCGTCGACAACTGAACGATACTATTCTTGCCCGCAGGCACGGGCCACGAAACCGGAACGAGCTCGATGCCGACAGCGAGAACGTAATTGACGACATCGGACAGAATAAAACGAAATCGACGGCTGGTCCGTTTGCGTCGGCTGGCGCCCCTTTCTCTGCTAACCTCGTCGAAAACGAGGAATCGCAATCAATTTTCTGGCGAGCACCCGACATCGGAGATCTCATTGCGCAAGACATTCGCAACTTGGTCGAATTAGACCTTGCAGCCGCTCCAAAAACGCTCGCAAAAAGGAACTGGGTAAAATTTACTGGAGTTGTTCCACACAAACCGCTTACACTACAGACCGTGTAGAATTCTGCAAATTCATTGATTGTCTCAATCAGGGACTTGAGCCGTCGGTGTTCCCGAAAGAGACGTCCCAATAACCATCGCGATTGCGCGAGTCGGACGGTTTTGAAGTTGAGAATATTTCGCGTGTAGCGGGTGACGCGTGCCGTTCGTCTGACAGGACGCCCTTCTCTGAATTCCTTGAGTCGATTGGATGGCGAAGCGTAACCCTACGACGATTGACTGCGATCCCTTCCCTACGCTCTCAGGGCACAACAGTCATTGGGGCTGCCAGGGTGTCATTCCAGGGGGGCCTGGTTTTCGCCCGTTCGAGGCAGACGACTACAGCGATGGTTCAATTACGATCATCGCCGCAATGAACAAAAAGACGCCCACCCTCAACCAAGTCGCAGGTCGCTGGTTACAAACACCTTCGACGCAATGCGAAAAGAATTACCGTGGCCATCAAAAGGCGGGCCTTTCGCGACTATGCGGAACTGCAAACACGATACGCAGACTTCGTGACACCAAGCCAGATGCCCAACATCTTAGCCCCCGATGGCTTGAACAACTCCATTGGTTTCGCGGGGGTGCACTTTCACCGAGCGGCCAAAGATGGTGTTGCTTACATGGGAATCTACCTTAATTATACTTGGGATATCGAGCACGCTCTCGGGCTCATGATGCATAAAGATCGCATCGTGGAGTTTGGCGGTGCTGATACGGCTATACTAGAATGGATGCGGAGTCCGACGCGAAACGGTAACGAAGACCGACGAACCACGCGTTGGACTGGAGTCGCCGAGGCGGTCCAACTTTGCAAACCACCTTAGCCAGCGACCGCAGTCCACCCAAACGTTACGCACTTTCGATAATTGAACGGAGAACTCGTGTATTGCAACTTGATCAAAGTGACTTGTCCTGTCTTGCTGCTGTTCCTTGCGACACAGTCCCTTGAAGCACAAGAATTCTTTGCCCCAACCGAGTACCGTGCATTTGATGACGCGAACGCAGGCGCGGCGGTGAGCCCGTTTCGCGACCTAGAGTTTGACCTCTTTTATCTTGAGGACTTTGAAGATGGATTGTTAAACACGCCCGGTGTTTCGCTCCTTGAATTTGCCACCACGGGCATTGGGACATCTGTTAGTGATTCGGTCGATGGTGACGACGGAACAATCGACGGATTCGCAACTGGAATTTCGAGAAGCCTGTTTTCCAGCCTTTCGACCAGTTCTTTTACATTCGAATTTGATAGAAGCGAACTAGGCGGACAATTGCCAACGCACGTCGGTATCGTTTGGACAGATGTCGGCAGCAGTGGAGGTGGTGTACCAAATGTTGATGACCTTATAGATAACACCACATTCGAAGCGTTCGACAGGAATGGAGATTCGTTCGGATTGAAGGGTGCTTTTTCACTAGGAGATGCTAGCATTTCAAGAACTACTGAAGAGGATCGCTTTATCGGGTTTGCAAGCCCTGAAGGCATTTCCTCGTTTCGAATTGCTATGCCCGGATCTGATAACTGGGAAGTCGACCACTTGCAGTACGGAGTAACTTCAGTTCCAGAGCCTGCCTCTATGGTGATTCTCTGGGGGGCAACGCTTTGCTTTGGTTTTCGCCGAGTGCGTCGCCATAGTCGTGCATGACGAGTGGATGCACGCGAAGTCGGACTTGCGTCTGTTTTGAAGTGGGTAGTCAGTCGTTCCGACTCAGTAATTGCCGGAGTTCCACAACCAGGAGAAACTTAAAGGTTTTACCGACTGTCGTTGCATGCTCTGATGATCGTTGCGGTGGTCGCAGCATCAACTTTATCCTCGGAATCAGCTGCGCAGTCGAATAGTCCCGCAAGCTCTTCGAAGCGCAAAGCGCTTTGCAATATCGCCACGAAGTCTTGGCTAAACGAGTTGGAGTTTTTGACGCTCAATTCCGAGCTGCGAAAATCTGGCGCGTACCAATTGGGGAGGCTGACGCCGCTCTTTCTTCCGCTGATCTCGATGTTGCCGAAACTCGGGATGCTCGGATCGAACTACTGAAGGCACGACTCGAAAACCTCCCAGAAATTAAAGCGTCTTATGGCGTACTTAAATCGAGGGCAATGGCAGACGATTCAAATGAATTGCTTGCAACGTCGGGAAGACGGCTTGCGGAAATGGAACTCGAGCGAGCACTAACGTCCGATTTACTGTTTTAGGTTTCGGACTGCTTCAACAATGGTTGTGGAACCATGGATTGAACGCGAGTTCCGTTGGCTTGTTCGCTTTGCAGTTCGATGCCAAGTGCCGGGACCGCGGTAGTCCACCGTTATCCGCCGGAAATCGTTATGACGAATCCCTATCAGCCATCAGTTTCAATTTCGGAACCCATGGCCGGGCGACCTCGACTCGTTTTGCTGGCAACCGCTCTTGCGTGCCTTGCAGTCGCCTCAACTTGGAGCAATCTTTTTGATCTCTTTAGCACTTACTTCCGCAGTGATACGACGGTTCACTTCCATGAGAGTCGCGTGTTGATTCTTCTGTTTCTTTCGCTCTCAATCTTCTGTCTTTGGTCCGAATGGTTCGGTTCCGCTAGATTGCGTAATTGCGTTGATTTCGCCCTGGCTCCGTTGGTGTTGCTAACTTTCGTTGGCCTGTACCGCATGATCAAGAGACAACTTGACTTGCAAGAATTGGCCGACAACCCAAGCCTTTCCCTTGGTTGGCTAGCTTTCTTTGTGATTTGGCTATATGCAGCCGCGTCGTTTCGCCATCGATTCAAAATCGCCGACTGCCAATCAGTGCACCGGGGCTGCGAGGTTGAGCGTTTTTGAAATGGACAATTCTTTGTTGCCACCGGTTACGGCAGGCGTCATCCCACTGGGGGCACTCAAACTCACCTTCTTCGTTTCTTTTCCTTGAGGACTTACAATTGTCGCTTCACTTGTCTGGCGATCTACAGCATCAAAGGCCATCGCTGCTTCTCTGCGCTTTGCAGCTGGGCTCTATGGCTTCGCCTTATTGTTCACGACGTTTCTTGCGGTAAGAGCAGCAAAAAGCAGGAGCAGCAAAAAGTGCCACCCATCTTTTGCTTGAACTGCTTTTGCTAGCTTCTATACCAAACGAGCAGCTTCAATTGGTAGCAATGGCAAATGCTGTCAAAACGAAAAGTGGGTGGCACCTTTTGAGTTTGCTCATCGCTTTCAGATGGTCGATGTCGTCAGCGGCCGCGAATTGGCTCGTGCGGTTGAAGTTCACACTGTCGAGCTTTGTAAATATAATTTGGAGGAAGGGACGATCTCGCAGGCATCGAAAATTCAGCAGTGGGCATTTCTGCTGCTTTTTGCTCAAGACTATGAGTCCGCAGCATTGCGAGAGCTATTGCCAGGCATTGAGTTCGAGCAAGCCATTGAGACGATAGAAACGATATCCGCCCAAATAGAGGACCGAGCCATGTACGATCAACGCGAAAAAGCCCAACGTGACTATGAATGGGCCATTTCAGGCGCACGCGAAGAAGGCAAGCTAGCAGGCAAGATCCAGTTGCTTCAGGAGTTGCTGGGAGATACCCTTACGACAGACAGTGAACTCCAATCCAAGAGTATCGATACACTTACGACTCAGCTAGCCGAACTACAACAGCGACTCCGTGACCGCCAAGCCTGACGAAAAGTGTGTCGACGATGGTCACGCCTACATGTACGACTACCCCGATCGCGTTTTGCTCCAGGGATCCGATTGGGTTTAAGGGACGCAGTCAGTGTTTGTACGCCTATGTGCAAAGTCGACCGCTTAAATTCATGGATCCATCTGGTTTAGAATTAAACCCATCCACGAGACAAATCCAGGCGGCATGGGGTAATTGCAAGTGGGCGTGCCGGGGGATGCTTTGTGATTTTATCGAAGGTTTTGGCTCTCAAAAGATTAAGGCGAGGCTTGGTCAGATAGTTAATAGTTCGAATGAATTATCGCTTACAAATCTAGATTATCCGGTGTTCGAAAGGAATAATCGTCCACCTGGAGTGAGCGACGAGGACTGGGAGCATTGGGTGAATGCAAATATCGGTCCAGATGGAAATGTGAAGAATAACCAGGCGTTGCATTCGGCTATTCGACACTGCATTGCGTCAGGGCTTCTAGCCAATGAATACGGATGTAAGTGCTCTAAGTGTATTGGCGAATGGCGGGAGTACGTCGACGTGCATGACGATCCCATCGGAACACAAGCCATCATGAGGAACATTCAAGCTCAACTGTACAACAATTCCCAGGGTCGCCAATGCGGTGGCTGTCACAAGAATGACGCCATGAGAACCGGCAGGTGGGGTGAACGCGGAATGACTAGTTGCTGCACTCGTAAGGTGCTTGCAGGGGACCTGGATATTGCGGTTGAAGGGACTGAACCGTTCGGTTCAGGAACACCAATTATCGCAATTCCGTCCGTTGCGGGGCCACGGCCATCTGCTCCGCCAAGTCCGTGCGGCCCGGGCTATATATACGTTCCAGGTTATGGTTGCATGTCCTCGGGTGTAATGATCTAGAGGTAACGAATTTTGCAGGCAGAACAAAATGGTTCAATTTAGGTTGGTCGATTTGCATTGCCTAACGTTCGTATCTGCGATTGCAGCATTTTCATTGCAGCAGCGAAATTTTTTGCTTATGCATGTTATTGCAATTGTCGCAGCATTTTGGATTTTTGCAGACCGACGTTTTCGATCGAAATTGCCTGCCGTAGCAACCCTTGCAGGGAGTGAGTTATTGCTCGGAATTGGTGTCAGTCGAATTGCGTTCGGTCTAGAAGAGCTACCACTCCTTACGGAAACGATGGTAGCTCTAGCATTCTCATTCGGCTTTCCGGGAGCGCTTACTCTCCTTCGAAAAGCCCCGTGTCCACTGGAAGCTAGTCTAGTCAAACTGTTTTTTATTTGTTTAGCGTTCTGCACCACAGCCTTATGCGTACTATTTCTCGCTGATGGATCGTGAAGGAGGATCGACTCAGGAAAACAGAGAAGACAAAGGTTTTAGGGAGGAAATAGAAGTACCAGGAGTCAATAACAGCTATCCGTAACTGAATTCTGGATTGGGGAGGCTGTGCGTTAATGCTAACCCTACCGTTGAGGCTGTGCGCGGTCGCAACTTGTTGACGGTATTAGGTCTCTAACGGCGATAGGCTAGGCCAGTTTGCGAGTGATCCTGACCGAGACGCAGCCTTGGATTAGGTTGGTTTTCGAGTAGCAGCGAAAAATCATTCTGGTTGCTTGGCGATGTCGGCACTTGCGAGAGAAGGCAGGGATCGCGAAGCCCGAGGCGAGCTGAATGATCGCTGGGTAGAGGGCCACGGTGGCTGGGTGCTATGTCGCTGGAACGCATGGTTGCGAAAACTTCGCCTCAGCAAACGCCTCGGGACCTCCGAAGAATCCGTCAGTTGAACTATAGCGAGCGGTCATGGCGAAGCCTTACAATAGCAGTCATGGTCGCCTTCGCTCACAGCACCGAAACCCACTTCAAAACTTCGCCTTACGCGCGTGGGCAAGATCGTAGTGTCACTAGCCAAGCATCGCTGCGAGCTAACTCAACACGTTGCAGCGACTTACGCAAACCAGTTGATGCTGCTTGCGTTCGATTGGTCACTTGCTCCAGAGATCCCATCGGCTTTCAGGGGGGAATCAATTGGTTCACGTATGTGTTGTCTACACCTCTTAATCACACAGATCCAGCTGGTCTTCGGCAAATACGGCTTTGCTTCGGCTGGCAATTCGATCCAGATTGGCTTGATACTGCTGACCAAAGTATTCGAAATAGCTACTTTCGCGATCAAAAAGCCAATGCGCTAGCGACCGCCCGTCAAGCGCACGCAGCCACTCAAATAGCGATGAATAAGTGTTGCAAGCAGTTTGAATTGGCTTGTGCAACACTCTTTACAAGGTTTGCGTCAGAGCCTATCGACATAGCGCCACGTGGAATTCGGCCGTCCTTCCCAAAAGATCGATGTGGCGACAATTTCAAGCCCACAGTGAGCGGCGTAATTATTACTAATGGACAGGTTCCCAGTTCTGGAGCAGAGAATTCAGGGGTGAGCTATGGCGGGAATTTCGTTGTTCCAGCTACTGGTGGGGCTCAGTCTACAACGACTCCGCATGAGTTAGGGCATTGCGGAGGGTACAGGCCTGACGACGATGAGCCTCGCCCAAAAATTCAGCCCGATGTCCATTGCGTGAGGAAGAATCACCCAATGAACCATCGCTGCGCAAGCGATCCAAGAAAACTGATAGTGGACAGAAACTACTGCGAAGCTTTGGACAATCTGGTTTCTGAAGACGATTCGCAACCATATGTCGTCAACCCGTTCAACTCGCACCCAATTCCTTAGATGTTAATTCGCTTAATATGAGACTTTCAAATACAATTGCAGCCCTGTTGTTACTTTCGACGGGATTTGCCTACACTGGATTTGCCCAGCCCGGTTCTGTCGATATGAAAAATGTCAACATGGACGAATTCGTAAATAATCCATGCCCACAGGATCTTGCGATTACTAATTTGGACTACGCTTCGTCACAGAGTCGTTTATTGGCTCATATTCAGGGTGTCAAAAAACTGCATCTTTCAAGCAGTAAGCCGACTAGGCTCGCAGAGGAGTTTGCAACGGTACTTCGAGGCGCAGAGTCCCTGTATATTGACAACGCGTTGCTCTCAGAAAACCTTATTAAATCCTGCCTTGAGGGGGAGACGCTAGACTTAACACTCGCGCGAGTTTCAATTTCTGAGAACGTTCACAATCTCAGGACGAATCGAATTCTGAATCTTTCAATGATCGAGGTCAGCTGCTCATCGAAGCTAAAAGTCGTGTACTCGGAAACCATGAAACACCTGACCCTAACGTTTCCAGGCCTTTCCTGTCTTTATCCTGCCAAAGAGTCATTAGTTCTTGAAAGCTTAACCCTCCTGGCCGGTAAAAATCGGGATATCGGAGCCAATACGCGATGGCCGGACCATCGCTGCAGAATATTGAGATTGGACGGGTTTATCATAAAACATATCGACGCTAGGAGGATGCAGGCTGAAAGGCTACTGATTACAAGTTCAGTGCTGAAGAGTCACGTGCAATTTTCCCACTTCGATGAAATGAAAATTTCTGAGTTGGTTCTTGAGAAGTGCGTGGTGAATTAGGCGGAATGGCTGAGCCTCGAAAGCGTTTTTTCTTGAGGGAAGGAGTGTTCGGCACAGTGTGTACAAATGACTGCAGCGAGAGTTCCATTCAAATTTCCGCTATTCAGAACCACTTTCAGCACGAATTCTGCACACGGGCCTTGGCACTTCACCTTTCTGCAAAGAGTCATTGTCGCGACGCTCTACCGTGCCAAGCAAGTCACCAAAACAAAACGCTTCGTTAGAAGAATCTGTGGGTAAAAGTTGGTTCGGGTATTGCTCCCAATTTGTGATAGAGAGCGTTTCGCAGGGTTCTTATGTTCGAAATCTGTACGATTGTCTGGTAATCATTTTTAGCTTGTTATTAAAGCCCTCACCGACTCCCGAGACATCTGGGATACGGGGCCACAGCAGTTTACCGGGGAGGTTGTGGCGACCCGGCAGAGGGGCAGCCGGCGAGACGCCTTGAGGTGGTGATTGCTTGAGGCTAATGCTAGTCGCGGCCGCAACTTTTCGCGGCTCGCTTCAGGGAACGGCGAACGTTTGCGACAACTCTCGCGTGACGAGGGCTGACGCAATCGAGAATTCAATGGGCATTCTGTACCACTGAGTGCGATCCGCTGTAGATGCTGCGATTGATGAACGCTGAATCCTCGGCTCACTGCAGTGCTGACACTTCTGCGGTGCAGCGACGCGACCCGATCATCGAGTACAATTGCCGCATGGTAGCCCTCGCACGAAAAGCTGACTTTGCATCCCAGCCCCATCTACGCGTGCGCGCGCACCGTCGTAGTGACATATCGAGTGCGTCTGTCCGTTCTAAGCCAAGCTGCCAAGCCAACTTACATGAAGCGACGTATGACGAGTGGTTTCGATTGGGTTCTTGCTCCAGAGAACCGATTGGGTATCGGCCAGATTGGTCCCTCTATCTTTATTGTGATTCAATACCGTTGAGCGCAATCGATCCGCAGGGAGAATTATGGCATATTGTCGGCGGCGGAGCGGCGGGTTGTGTAGGCGGCGGGATCGTAGCAGGTGCAGGTGGCTGGTGGAAAGGTCGCAGCAAAACGAATATTGCATGCCGAAGCGGCTTAGGTTGCGCGATTGCCGCTATTCCAGGTATGGTCGCAGCAGGCAATCCCGCGCTTCTCAAGTGTATGGTCGGGGTCGCTTATGGCTTATCCTCAACCATTCCAGGTGCTGTTTGTGATTTGTTGACGGACGATTGTACGTCGGACGAAGCCTACAAGAAAGTTGGATGTTCGGTAATGAAAAATTTCATGACGGGAGTTGCGAGCTGCCTCACTGGTGACCTTGGAACAATCGAAGGCAGCGTTGCGGCGGCGGCGGCTGCTATTTGGGGAATAGACTTCGCTGCTTACTGTCGTGGTGACGATTGGTCTGATTTAGTGGTAATGTAGATCATGAGCCGAAGCCTTTATTTTCTTGCAAGCTATTCGCTAGCAGTTGCGTTACCATTGGCTCTTGTTCGTAACACAGCTTTCGGGTTTATCGCTTGCTTAGTACTGCCAATTCTCTGGCCCACTGTCAACTTCGTTGGTGGAAAACGTCCGCTCCACGGCCTAGTTCCGCAAGGGGCAACAAGTCGATTGCAAATTTTGGGGCTCATAGTGATTGTGGGCATTTGGGTTTTCGCAACTGTAACGACCACAAGTTCCTTACTCCCAGTGCCACAGACGATTGTGCGGAGTGCGTCGGCAACACTACTTACTTTCGCTGTGCTGATTCTGTTGCGTTGTCGTGAAGGCCATTCAAATAGTCGAAAACTCTGTTTTGTTTCCGATGCCTTTCTAATGTGTGGGTTCTGCCTCTTCTCGCTTAGCTTAGACATGAGCTGAATTTGTCAGTTTTATGGCGGAACGACGCCGAATAGAAATAGTCGAAAATCCAGGAGTTCGGTCTATGGCGAGCGGACTTGACCATCACTTACAATGACAGTCATGGTCGCCATCGCACTTGACACTGAACCGCTCTTCGAAACCCCCTCGCGCGCGTGTGGGCAGGATCGTACTTGCGCCAGCCGCAAATCGTCGCTCACTAACTCCGCATCAGGTGCCAACTTGCGTGGAGCGGCTTATGTCGGTCGCGTTCGATTGGTTACTTGCTCCAAAGATCCGGTCGGGCATTGGGGAGGATCGCGCTGCCTGTATGCGTATGTATCACACCGACCACTTCGACGCGTTGACCCTTCCGGATTGATTCCACCTGACAATATTGATCCCCGCAGGGACCCTATAACTTGTCGATTCTTGCCACCAAACTTCGACCCTGATCCTAAACCTCCGGTTGTCCCGCCTGGACCGACCAGGCCGGTTGCTCCGTTGCCAACACCAGCGCCACCGACTAAGGGTTGCCACTCCTACGTTTTAGTGGGGCATGCTGGCAATGTTCGGCCGAGTATCGGAAACTATCCACTTCCGGACTGCTATCGAGTTGGTGGAATTTGTTGCTTCATGGAATCGACCCAGGGACTATTCCAGCAGGCGTACCCGCACACGTTTCCTGATTGGCCAACGGGGACCGGTGACGGCTATATCTACGACTACCAATTCCCAACGATTTTCCGCAATCGTGCTGGTCCGCGACTTCAGGCATTGAATGACGCTTGCAAGGATTGCGGGTGTACACAATCGTCAATTACCCATTTGTGTGACGATGACGCTACCCAGGGAATTGCAAAACAGGTGCGAGCAGGAAAGATGCCTCGCAATTGGTGTGCTTTCACAATGAACAAGGATTGCAAAACAGGTCAAATTACGTTTACACCGAACGGTACTCGCTTACCTTGGCAACCAGGCATTACCCGAAATTGGCCTCCACTTCCATCCAACTGGCCCTGGAGGCAAAGCATATGACATTCGCGGGTACACCTCGGATTTCCAGCATTATACTTATCGTTTTGATGTGTGGGTGTCCGGGGAAAGACGTCGAACAACCGAAGCATCCAGAGCTTCTTCTTGTGGTTGATGTCCACTTCGCTCTAGACGGTGGATCGGTATTATTCAGACTATCCGAACCTAGCGACGGCAAAGAACATTTTGTGTTGTCGGTTTGTCCGGAATCTCCACTGAATGACAAATTCTTTCCCAAGGTGGAGCCGCAGTCCGCGGTGCTTATCGCTTGCAGTGACCCCAGTCACCCGGAAAACGGCAAGTTGATGACAGAAGTTGAAGTTGATCAACTGCTTGATAAGCTAACTGCAGGAAAATCTAAGGACGAAATGGCTCTGCGAACGCGTAGTGTAGTAGAATACCTTGAGCGGATAAGCATTTACAACGAAAAGCCTACCAGCT
Source organism: Aureliella helgolandensis (assembly GCF_007752135.1). Lineage (GTDB taxonomy): Bacteria > Planctomycetota > Planctomycetia > Pirellulales > Pirellulaceae > Aureliella > Aureliella helgolandensis. The sequence continues at coordinate 1,783,961 of NZ_CP036298.1, forward strand.
GGGGGCATGCCGCTGTGCAAACTATTGTGGAGAAAGGGAGAGGCGCAGATTGCTTTGGACAAATGGATAGCGTGTTGGAGCCTTAGTTCGACTTTCGCACTTTTAAGCTGCGAGTGACAGCAGAACTTCCAGGGGCTTGATTAATTTCTGAGCCGCTGGCGGTAAACGCCCGGCTGAGAAAATAGATTGTCGTGTTTCCTCTACTGAATCGCGACGCAGCGTCGCGAGCATATCCGCGAACGATGCATGGCGTTTGCCACGCCACATTCGTATGAATGGACCAGGCTCTGGCCGGACGTGTTCGTGCCACAACACAATCAGACCATACAGATAGAACATTGATGGCGTCGTGCGGCGAACCGCTGCGCGGACTCGGTTCTGCGGTTCGCCCAGACCGAGGTGACCCTTGGCTTCTTGGAACGTCGTCTCGACCGGCCAACGAAAAGAGAACCGCTGCAAAATTTCTTCTTCGCTCAAGTTGACATCGGTGCTGTAGAAAACTTCGATTCCCCGCCCGCCGCGAAGGTGCTCCACCGCGACCACTTTGACTTCTCGTTCAGGGGCAAGGTACAACCGGCAGACCACCGACGTGATCCGAACATGAAAGCTCGATTGGCTGTACAGGTTGATCGTGGTGCGACGAAGTCCCTTGGTCGCTAACATCTCGGTCGGCTTGGGCAGCACCGGTCCACGTCGTGGTGGACGGCCTCGCCCGGGTTTCTTGGGTCGTGGACCTTCACAGAGTCTGGCGTCTTTGCCAATGCGACCGGTGACGTGCATGCCGCTGGGGATTTGCTCCAGCATGCGACCACCGGTGTAAGCTGAGTCACCCAGGAAATGCAGGGATTTCTCGCCCGCATGCTGGGTCAACAGTTGGATCATCTCGAGCATTAAGTCGGTCTTCTTGCGATGCTTGCGACGTAGCTTTTTGTTGGTCTTGGTGTTCAGATAGAGCCTCATCAAAACCGGGATCGCGTACTTTCGCGTCGGATCTTTTCGTGAAGGGACTAAGACACACAGTACGACCCAGCAGTGGCCCCAGCGAAACGACGTGAAGCCACTGGAACTTTGGCTGGCATCCCGGTGCATCCCTGTGCCGTAGATTTTCAAGCCTGTCTTGTGAATCAGGGTATCGTCGCCGACAAGATAGCAATGTTGCTGATCGGTGAGCTTGACGACGAGATCGAACATTGCCAGTCCCACTTGGTCGATTGACCACCTCGCTCCGGCAAAGATAGGAACCACTAGGCCTTAAATAAGTATATGCCGGATGTGTTTTGGGCAGTTGGTGGAGGCGCAGCGGCGATCTGCTGGCGGGACCAGCGGGGGATTTTTCGGTCGTGAATTTCAGGCATCGGTCGGTCAGGTGCCCTGCGGGCGGTTTGAGGCTGGCGGCGGTACTGAGGCTTACATACCTCAGCTTCGTGATTTCGGCACTCACTCAAGCGCGAAGCGAACCCAGCGATTGAACACATGCAGAGATTCGCTCCATGACAACAGACGGACCACCAACTGCCGTCCACTGCGAACGATCTGTGCCGGAAGTCGCACGAACTGTTCTACGAATTGTTTGAACTCCATGCGGATCACAGCCCGACCTTCTTGCTTGTGTTGCTCACGCCAGCGTCCGTTTATCGGAACGCTCAATCCGATCCACGCTTTCAAGTTCCACGACAGGGCCGTCATCACCATGTAAGCCCAATTCGATTCCAGGTTGTCCACCGGCGCGTGGAGCGCCCGGCACTGATTTAACTGAGCCAAGATGTTCTCTTGGTCACAGCGATCGTTGCTGGCATACACAACGTCATTGGTGCTGAGCACATCGCCCGCTTCGTTGGTCAGGTAGAAGAAGTACAGACAGTCGTCGAACAATCGACCCTGCTTGGTGACTTCTAGTTCTTTGCAAAGGATCACTAAGCGGTAGGTCTCTTTGCAATCGGTGGGGCTGTAAGGAACCTCGGTGACCCACTCTGAAGTCAGACGCTTGTTGGGGTAGCCACGCAGCTGGACAATCTGTTCTTTCACGTTCTCAGGACGGTCTCGGTCAGGTGTATTCGGGGCGTATTTGGGCGAGCGAGGCAACTGCTTCCAAGCGTCAATTTGCACGTTTTCCGCGATATCGACGAGTCCCGGGTAGGCCTTCATGCCAAAGGTGAACTTCACGCCTGCCCGGTGCCAGCGGTCCAGATGAATCGTTTGAGTGAACGCGGTGTCGCCTCGCAGAACGATTCGGCGAAAGCCTGCCTGGCGACAAAGCGAGATCGCCGTGTCGGCTTGCTCGGCTGCGCCTTCTTGGCTGGGACGATTGCCGCTACGGTTGACCAGGCGTAAAGCTTCGCCCGTTTCGGCCAACGTTATCACCAACGGATGGTAACCCCAGATGCCTTTGTAGCTGATGTCCATTCCCTCTTTGCACTGACCGGTTGTTTCGACGATCGTGCCATCCATCTCGATGGTCGCTTGATCGAAGAACGCATTGTCTTGTTGTTGCCAGATATCCAAGCGAACTTGATCGAAGGCATCTTGCAAACGATTAATATGATAGGGATCGAATCGGCGACAGAAGTCTCCTGCGGTGGTTGGATCGGGGATCCTTTCGGCTCCGATCGAATCGAGAAATGACTCATCGTTGCGGCGCAGTTCAATGTCCTCCAAGCAAGTTCCTCCGCAGAGCGCGTTATAAGCCAAATTCAAAACATGATCGGATTCATGATAGGGGCGATGGATTTTGAACAAGTGCAAGGCATCGTCGATCCGTTTCGGCAGTCCGATCTTCTTTGCGAATCGATGGATGGCGGCGACGCCCCCGTAGGCGGTCCCGCCTGCTTTTTGTGCCAGCTCATACGCAATCTTGTCCCCTTTGAGCATGGGGTGTCCGCGATCGTGAGCAGCCGAATTCTGTAACCTGTTCTTGATACGTCGTTTGCGTTTTCGAATCAAATCTGCTTTAATCGTCTTCACTCGAAATCTCCATCGTGGTTAGCGAGCGGCTTGTTGGGCTGGTGAAAAAAGACCAACAAACTGCAGGATATTTCGAGTTTTTTTATGCGCAAATGCTCCGCCAAGCAAGTGGAGTACGCTTGTTTAAGGACTAGGCTAGCCCAGTCGACGCCGTAGCTGCCGAGTTGCTCGTTCGCCTACGGCTCACTTCACAACTCGGCAGCTACGGCAAATCCCAATACTCGATAGGAACTTCTAGTTGTCGCTAAAGCGCGCATTGCCTCAACTGAATGGATACCGAACGGTAGTGGTTGCCTCAACAGAAAGATACCGAATTCGCTCCCTATGACCTTCCAACAAAGGCAACGAGCGTTTGCCTTCACTGCGCCGGCCGCCAGTCATCGCTATGTTTGAACGACCGACGGCCGGCTCCGACGAAGGCAACGCTTAGCGACTCCCCAATCCCCTAAATACTCAGAAGAGTGTCTTATTTCGGTATCTTCATTGATTGAGGCAACACGAAGCGCAGAGGTAGTTGTCGCCGAACAGGCGGCGATGGAAATGAACCTCAATCTAATTGCCTAGGTGACGACGTTAAGAACGCAGCGAGCGGTGCGGGGCTGAACGTCGTTGGAGTTTCAGGAAGCTCTGGCTGCGGCGTCGACGCGAACGGCGCTTGGTGGCAACACGGAAACTAAACGTGCTGCCGTTTGAATTCCGTTCAACCTTGACAATTCTCTGCGTGGGATCATCCCGTTGCGGACATATCACTAGGAGTGCCCATTGCCCAAACCTAACTTGAAGATCGCTGTTAGCTTTTCACTCGTAGTTGCCCTAGCCATGGCCGTTGTGGGAGGAGAGCGTTTTTGGCGGCTGGTTTCGTTCGCCCATAATAAAAAAGTAGGCGTAGAACTAATCGAGTCGCTACGCAGCAAATGCCCACCAGATGTTTCAGCTCAAAAGTGGGACAGCGCAATTAATTGGACCCGAACCGCCTACGACAATGTCTTCTTTTCAGTTGACAGCGTTGCAACAGATGAAGTCGCGAAGTTCACGAGCGAGGCGAGCAAAAAGTTCGCAAAAGAAGTTGGCATTGAAACGCTTGATTGGGTTTGGGAACGTCTCGCCCAAACAGGCCTCCGCGGAAAGAATTATGTCGCTAGATTCAGACCAGAGTATCGGGCAGTGTACTTTAATAATGTCAATAGTGAACCGCAATGAAAGTGAGGGGATCTCAAAAAGACACCGATCGCGCGTTGATTCTTGCCAATCGCAAATGTAATTCGCGGTCGCAACTGTTGACGGTTTGGGGGCTGTAGCGGCGAGAGGTTAGGCCAGTTCGTGAGTGAATCTGACCGAGACGCAACCAGGGATGAGATCGGAATTCTAGTGGCAGCGGAGAACGTTTGCGGGTGCTTGGTGGTGTTGGCACTAAAGAGAGAGACCAAGGATAGCGGAGCGCGAGGCGAGCATGGATGATCGCCTGATTGCTGGCCGCGGTGCCTGGATGGCATTTTCTCTGGAACGCAAGGATACGTGGAAGCGAAAACGGCATAGCGGCAAGCGGCCAGGGAGCCTCGAAACATCTTTTGAGCGATGGCGAACGGCCACGATAATCCGTTAGAATGACAGTCATGGTCGCCTTCTCCCCAATAACTGAAGTTACCTTCAAAACCTCGCCTCGCGCGCGTGGGCGGAGTCGTAGTTGCACTGTCCGTCCATCGGTTCGAACTAACTCACAGCGCTACGCTAACTTACGCGAAGCAGGCTATGTAGGGAGCGCTCGATTGGTCACTTGCTCCAGGGATCCTATCGGGTATCGGGGTGGGTGGAGTTTAGTCGCGTATATTCGCGGGAAGCCGTTGCGATATACGGATCCATTTGGCCTAAAATGCACGCAGACTATTTACATGGGTTGCAGCCTGTGCGTTAATCCATTCGTGTGTCCACTAGTAGGAACTTGTAATCCGGAGGTGCCGACAGAGGAGTGCGACAACATGGCAGTTATCTGTTGTAGCGCTGACGACACGATGGAAGAGTGCAAGGAGCGTTACAAGGATCACACAATACCAAATTGGCCAGATCTAATTGACAGAAAGAAGCGGCCTTTTGGCTGGATCCACTGTAGCGACATTCCGGGAATGTTGAAGAAATCATGGCCCTCTGCCGCGAGTGCACAGACTGAAAGCTGCAAAGACTGTGACTGCAAAGAATCTAAAATTGTCTATCGTTGTGATAAAAAGATGAGTAAATGCACCGCTCAGTTACTCAAGGACAAAAAGATCGCCGTTGATCCGTGCAAAACGACGTTCGTTCGGGACTGTAAGACCGGAAACGGTTCTCAGCTTCCAAACAACTCACCCCCGATCGAATAAGTCGAAAGAGGGCAATTTGTTTTCGCTGTTTTAAATCTGGAGTGTGAGCAATGACTGATAATTCGACAGGAGCAAATTGTAGCCGATTAGTCGGACTGTGTGTCGTCTTCATCATCGTCAGTTTGCTTGGTGATAGTGCGATAGCGGACGATGAGCTTACGCTTATGGACTGCCTGTCCGACAGAGTAAATGTGTCGTTTGAGGACTACGCTTTCGATGGTGGCAGCATTGTCTTCAAGCTAAATGTTGAGGACGGTCCTGTGTTTTTTCTCGCAGCTGTCCATCCAAAATCAGCGGCGAGAGCAAAACTGAATGTTCAGTCGAAAGACCTGTTTTTGCTCTCTCAGTCGAAACACCTCTCGAAAGCACAACTTATTAAACCGGGTTCCGCCTCGGCTCAACTGCTCGCAAAAAAGATTGCGAATGGAGAGCCTGGCGAGGGGACGCTTTCAGCAACGTTATCCAAAGTATTGCTGAGTACTCACTCGATCATTGCGTGGGGTGATGAGGCTCGCATTATCTCAACCTCGGAAGATACGAGAGCACTAATCGGAAAGCGATCAAAGGTGTCGGACGAGATGACAAAGGTGCGAGAAGACAAAGACGCCAGGAGTCACTAACGAGTGAGCCAGATCTGCACCGGAGTGAGACGACGCTTTCAACAGTCCGACGCAACGCGGCATTTACCTTGGCGGGTAGGATGCCCTCCGGTTCTTTCGCGATCGCGCCGACCATGCGCAACGACCGCGCAACCTAGAGCGGTGAATGCCCTCCACGGATGTTTGTCAACGGCGATGATGCGGCGCTCGAGTTGCTTCCCAGCAGTGCTCTATCCTCCGCAGCATTGCTGTTAGCATAGCTTATTCCTAGCGGAGCGTCCGAACATCCCGGCGTCGCTTTCTGACGTTTGGTTGCACGCGATTGTGCTCGTAACATGCGGGCTTCCTCGACCTTTCGGTCACGCTCCTCAAGGATCGCTTGCTGCCGTCCTTCGAGCATCGCTTGCGGAGTTACATAGCCTACAGCACTATGTAGGCGTACGGTGTTGTAATCTTCCACAAACTTGGCTACTCCGCGTTTAGCTTCTTCCAAGTTCAAGGGGCTCAGTGGCCGGATACACTGACTCTTGATCGTGCGATGATATCGTTCGATTTTACCATTGCTTTGCGGGTAGTACGGGCTTGTACGCACATGCTTCATGCCACACAATCGCACGAAGTGTTTGAAGTCTTTGGCAATGAATTGCGGCCCGTTGTCGGAGATGATTCGTGGTCGCGCATCGGGATATTTTTCTCGTGCCTTTTGCAGCACGACCTCGATACCCATCTCTTCCATCTTCTCACGAATATCCCAGTGCACCACACTACGACTGAAGCCGTCGAGTACGGTCGCCATGAAGTAAAACGTCCCTGCGATGTTCAAGTAAGAGATGTCGATATGCCAATGTTCGTGAGCCACAAGAGGTTGCTGAAAGCCAGTCCCCTTTTTTGACTTACGACTATTTCTACGCAATAGGCCCGCGCTGCTGAGTACGCGATACACCGTCCCGGCACTGCACGCGACGATGTTTGCGTCAATCATCATGTAGGTCAGCCGCCGATAGCCCTCCAGTGGATGATCGAAATGGAACTTGAGGATGGCCTGCTTCTCCTCTTCGTTGAGCCAATGGTCACGCGGTACCCAGCCGTTGTGCTCGTACGTCCGGCCGTAGCTCCGACTCCAGTTAGAGAAAGTCGATGACCATAATCCGACCCATGTAAGCAGTTGCTTGCTGGTAACATCCGTGGCCGCCGTCCATTTGCGTACGAAGTCGACCACCGCATCACGTTGTTCGTGGGGAACCCAGGTGCGATTTAAGATTCCCCAAGCTCTTTTTTTAGCTCGACGTGCTCCTGCAGTAGTTCGGCAATGACTTCGTTTTTCTGCTGCAGCTTCGCTTCGAGCTTCTCGATCTTGGCGGCATTGGCATCCTGCTGCATACGCACGTTGGCGGCGTTCTTTTTACGCTCGAATGCGCCTGCTCCGTTTTCAAACAGCAGCTTTTGCCAATTGTAGAAATTGACGACACTGATCCCGTGCTTGTCACAGACCTCTGAAACGGGCACCTTCTCAATCAAGTGCTCGCGTACAATCGCTATCTTCTGTTCTGGCGTTAAAATCTTACGTGTTGACATTCTGCGATACCCTTTATGGAACCGCTATACTCTACCACGCGTTTCATGACACACTTGCAAAATGAGCAATACAGGCTGCTTTCTGATGGGGAATTTACTTGCCCCAGCTCGATCATCGGGGCGCTATTCGGGTTAAATCTTATGAGTGTCGCTGATCAAAAAGGTCTAGTATTGAAGGCGAACCGATTGCGTTTTTTCGCAACGACCGCCTGGGGCAGTCTGACGATCGGCCTACTTGTTTTCGCGTTTACTGAATGGCTTGGCATTCCTTACGGTTGGGCGGTTTTTCTAGTCGTGATTCGCGCACTTGTTTGGGCGATTGCTATTGAAATCGATCGTTTGGATATTCGGATTGACGCCAATAGCGTTACCGGCCCAAGCATGCTGTTTACTTCGAAGCCGGAAACACTTTCTTTGGCTAAAATTGAATCTGATAAAATATTCGAGTTGCTCGGAATCTTTTTCATTGAGGATTCAACTCGGAAGGAAATTGTTGGTCACTACACTTATTATTCTCGTGAAGACCAGAAACGTCTGCGTGAATTTATCCGGCGACTTCGCTGAACACAGCATGACGCAAATCGACGGATAGCAAAACGATGCATGCGACGCTGGGCTCGCGCGTGCTTTGGAATCGAAGACCAACTGCTTCGGCTCGGTGATCATAAACGTTACGTGTTGGAGACTGAAGGGGCATCGCAATGGGACTTGATGTCGTCGAACTCGTAATGGAAATTGAAGAGGCGTTTGGCATCTCACTCCCAGACGATCGCGCCGGTAAGATGCTAACGGTAGGCGACGTATACGAATTCATTCTCGAAAAGACTGCTGACACGACCTTGAAATCTAGCACTTGCTTGACTGCGGCTGCATTTTATCAACTGCGGCGACATCTGCGCTCGCTTGGTTTGCCGCATTCGAAAGTACGTCCTAAAACGAAATTGGAACGAGCCATCCCGTTGCTTGGTCGACGGTCCTATTGGCTGACTCTTAGTTCCCGGATGGATTTGCAATTCCCTCGTCTTGGAAGACCATCGTGGCTTGCCCTTGTTAACTGCATGCTTGTTGCAATCGTCGTGTCTGCTTCCTTTCTCGGTTTTGCGCAACAGGGCGTACTTGTCGGAATCTTCGCTGCCGTAGTGTCTGGCGTCATCTGTTCCGCCATACTAATGTTCCTGACTTCACCATTTGCAATTTATCCCGCGTCAAATTGCGTTACGATTCGTGATCTCGTAACAAACCTTGTCGCGATTAACTACAACACTCTTGCTACACGGTACTCGACTCGCAATCCAACCGACGTTTGGACTGCCTTGCAATTGATCGTTGTCGAACAACTTGGAGTTGATCGAAACGCCGTAGTGCCACATGCACGATTCATCCAGGACCTTGGTGCGGATTAACAAAATATGTAGTCAGAGAATGCACCGGAGTTGTCAATTCGGTGAAACTTACTAACGAATCACCTTAGGCAACTCGGTGATTTCGGCCGTGATGCATTGAAAGGGCTATTTGGCGACGCACAGTAACGGACTCCATGGCAGGGGCGATTGGTTGCGTTGCCGATGGATGAATAGCGTTAGCTTTCGGGATCTTCTGGATGATTGGTGCCATGTCGACGGAGGCACCGGTTCCTTTCAGACTATTGGGTGTCGTCTTCTTTGGCATTGCCGTCGAGGGAATACGCATCGTGCTGCACAATAAATCCGCAAAGCCTGAAGATCGAATTGGTGGAAGAGAAATTTCGGAAATTGTCGATAGATTGCACTGCAAAAATGGCGGACGATCTATTTCGACGGACTCGCGATTTTGCAGGTATTGAGGAGGCACGCAGGACACAAAACAGATTGCATAACCAATCGGTGAACCGAAGGCGTCGTGTTGTTTTTTAAACCATTGTTTTGGGCGGCGCCTCGGTTACTGGCATCGTTCGGCAGTGCGGCTTACCTGGAATCAGTACTGACATGTTGTCATCTTGTCCGCAGTTGCCGAGCTCTCGTTCGAGGGCTGCAATCTACGTTCGGAAACTGCTTACCTTTCGCCACGAGTTTTACGTTGCAGCTGGCGTAGTGCTCGAGAGTTGTCGAGTAGTCTTCTGGGCATCCGTAACGAAGTGGAGCTTGGACCCTGTGGCAAGGACACATCCATCCAGAATGAATTGGTGCCTGATGACATCAGCAAGAAGCAGGAAGTGTACTTTTGATCACTGCTCGCCCGGCAATCGCATCGCAGCGTGCTTGCTTGGTCGACGTCGGTAAGTGTGGGCGGTGAGCGGCCTTGGGAAGCTATGAATGCGCTGAGTGATTCATTTTGCCTAGCTAAGTTGCTCGCTAATACAACTGTTGCGCAAGTCGTGCGGCTCGGTATAAACGACTCGAAGCTTAGCGATCAAGAGAATTGGGAGCAATTTGCGCGAAGCCAATTTCTTCAAAAACTTGGCTAATGCAGAGAGCGGAATATTCCTGGCGGGGCAACTCAAGAAAAAGCTGATCTAGAAATCAGCTCATGGTTAAGGGAAGCACCGCACCGATAGCTGCATTTCGCATGTACTGCGGAAATTATGAAGGTGGAGATTAACTGCCTACCTCCATATCTGCAACGCAAGATAGCCAAGGTGCTTGGCCGAGCTGCGATTTAAGAAGGCAACGCTAGGCATTCACCAATCGGCAAAAATTTGGAGCTTTCTGTCGGGGGGCCGACAAAAGCACCTGCGCGATGATTAGCTCCAGTGTAAAGCACACGATTGCTCGCGAGCATTCAGATTCAGTCTCAGGCAATCGCTGCTAAAACTAAGTACACCCGATAGGATTCGAACCTATAACCCTCGGTTCCGAAGACCGATGCGCTATCCAGTTGCGCCACGGGTGCAGCTGATGAGTGAATTCTACGACTATTTACTGACAGATCAAGTCGACTTGGGCTGGGATTTCGGAAGGTTGGCAAATTCTTTGAAGGACAGGTTCGGTTAGCGACTGACCAAGGCTGCCATGCACTCATGTTGGAGCTTTTCGAAGGTGACTAGGTTTTTCGCCGATGGGATGTAGTCCATCCAATTAGGGGGCTCTCCCCGCGTGCGATAGTCTGCCGCTACCGGAATTAGGTCTAAGCCCTGGGCGCGGGCAAGTCTGAGTGCTCGAGGCAAGTGCCAGGCACTGGTTAGTAGGCCAATCCGGGAGTTGCTGAGTTGCGGCAGGAGTTCCTTGAGGGCTTGCATCTCCTCGTAGGTCGTACGCCCACCAATTTGGCGTATTCGATTGGGTGGGATGTTTAGATCGGTCCAGATCTTCAGGGTGTGGTCTGCGGCGGAACTGCGTTGTTCCATTCCCGGACCTTCAATGGCTGCCCCGGTGGTGATCAAACTCTTGACATGCCCTTGGTGGAACAGGCGTGCAGCCCACACGAGCCGGTCCCCAGCATCACCTGCTTGCGGCCCATAGGGACCAAGGCTGGTGCCGCCACCCAACACCACCAATACATCGAGGGGGGCGCTGGAAGCGGGGGAGTAGGGGACGAATTGGGTTTCCAGATACCGCATTCCAAGGCTTGGCAAAGTTGGAGTGCTGAGCAGCGTCAGAACGGACCAGGGAACGAACCATGCAAAGGCCCGCCGCCACGGGCGGCAAAGCAACATATAGGTCAGCAGTCCACTGAGGATGAGCCAACCCAGGCCGACCGGGTGCATCAGACGGGTCACCGCTTTCTCAAATCCAAGCTTTCCGTAGCCTGCCAAGCAGATGAGGCTGATGAGTAAGCCCAGGACCGTACAGCACACTAGCACGGACACCACTGGATTCACGCGGCGCTCCGCATGCAGCAAGTCTGCGGTCGTGGGAGGTGGGGTGGCTTGCATACGGATCCATGAATTCAGTGAGGATCGGAAGAGACACTTCGTTGGCTTCGTCGCTGTTTTTCGACCGCGAAACTGGTTGGCAGGCAGGGGGGCTCATTGTGCACTGAGCCCTGCCGTGCGGGCAAACTCTAAATGCGGCCCGCGGTGCTGCGAGCTGTCGATGCGGTGGTACTGCAACTAAGCAATTAAGCGATGGGAGATCGCTTGCTTGGTAAGGAGTTGTCCACAGGCATGGAAAACGTCATCCAGCTCAATGGCTTGCATGGCGACGTTATGCCCTCGACGGGCGACTTTCTTGGGGTGGGGCAAGAGCGGGCTTTGGATGGCAATATGGCGATTTCCATACGGCCCCGATTCATCGGCCCAGGTTGGGCCATGCAGGCTGACACAAGGGGTTCCTACGGCGCTGGCCATGTGCAGCGGTCCGGTGTCCGCGGTCACTAGTAGCGAACTACGCCGAATCACCTCGAGTGCTTGAGGTAGATCTGTCGCGGGAGCTACGAAGGCGGCGCCTCGACTCTCCTCCTCAATGACTTTTGCTTTGAGCAGCTCGTCTTCGCCAGCCCATAGAACAATGCTGCGTCTGCCGTATTCTCGATGCAACTCGCGGGCTAGCATGCCGAAACGCTGCACTGGCCAAGTCTTGGTCGGCCAACCAGCGCCAGGATTAATGGCGACCCAATTGTGGCGATCCCAAGCATTCCATTCGAGGCTATCCAGTAGTTCTTCGACCTGCAACGCGGCGTCGCGGTAGACTGGCATGTCGAAGGAGCCTTGGCCCATTTCAATTGGCGTCCAGGGGGACAGCAATTGTCGGTAGGTGTCGACCATGTGGCGAGCGGTTCGCCGGATGCGCCGGGTCGCGAGCAGTGGGGCCAATTCCCGTGCATGGGAGTAGTCGAACCCGATCCGTCGTCGGGCACCACTCAGCCAGCCCAGCGTGGCGCTCTTGCTCAGTCCCTGAGGGTCGAAGGTGAAGTCAAACTCCCTGGCACGCAGTTCCTGGCGAAGAGAGCTCCATTCAGTAGGGCTTTTGAGCCACTGCTTGGGGATGCGAATTACCTCGTCCACAGCCGGATGGGATTCGAGCAGTGAGGCAGCGGCGCAATCCACGATCCAAGTCAGCGTGCAGTGTGGCCAAAGTCGCTTGATTTCAACGGCAAGTGGAATTGTTAGGATACAATCACCGATGGCGCTCAAGCGAGTCAGCAATACACTTTTAGGCGTGTCGCGACGTGTTCCGTCCATTATTCGCAGTCCCACGGGCCAAGCTCCTGGCAATTTGTCCATACGTGCCTACCCAATTGGGCTGATGAGTGTGTGCGGCACGTCTGCTGGTGAGCGGTTAAACTACAGAAATCAACCTCATCAACTCAAGATGGAAACGTTCTCCAATGTCGAATAGCCAACAGAAATTGCCTTGCTTCCGCTCCTTGTGGCAACTTGGGGGTATTAAGTCCTTGCTAGCAACAGCATTGGCTTTCAGCGCCCTAGCAGAATCTCCTGTGATTTCTCACGGGGAGGAGACGCTCAATCCTCCTGGCCAAATTCGGATCGTGGGGGATGGAGCTAACGGGAAATTGGAGGTTTTCGACAATTCAGCTAGCTACAGTCAGGTGGTGGCCATGAATGAACGTGGCGCCGTGTTGGGGGTTCGCGAATTGTTGGGGCCAGAGGTGGGCATGCGAACGCTGGCTTACTTCTACAGCGAGGGGGAGCGACTGCTCGATATGCCTCAACTTGAGGGCTACACCAATGTCGAAGGGCAGGCGGTCAGCAATGATGGCAAGGTCGTCGGCTATGCCAGCCGAGCGATGGGGCACCGCGACGGCAGTCTAGCCGCAGTCGTGTGGGACACGCAGACCGGCAAAATAAGCGAGCTGGGTACGCTTCCCAACGATCATGTTTCTCATGCCCAGGATATCAGTCAAGACGGTAAGCGGATTGTGGGGTATTCAACGGCAGCCGAGGCGTTCAAGGTCCGACCCTGCCTTTGGAGCTGGAATGAAACCACGGAGCACTGGGATGTCAGCGCGCTGCCAACCATTGAGGATAGCAATCCCTTCTTAATTACCGGAGGCACGGTGATCTCTCCCGATGGGAAACGCATTGCTGCCTGCATTACCTTTAAGATCCATCCCGGAAATCGCTTTGATAGCTCACTCTACGCCTGGAATCTCTCTGAGAAGGGCGAATGGTTGCGGCAGGAGGTGAGTGCCGAATCGGGCGTCATGCGGGATCTGAATAATCGAGGGGAAATGGCCGTGTCGATGGGATCCAACCACGGTCTCGTTCCCGTGCGAGTCAATTTGGAGGGGGAGATCACCATCATCGACTTGCTACCGGGGGACGAGAGCGGCGAAGCGCGAGCGATCACGGCGACTGGCGCAATCTTTGGGTTGAGTAACGATCCAGCGGGCCCCGAGGGGGGACCTCAGGCATTTGTGGCTAAAGGATCGCAGGCTGAAGTTTTGAAGTTGCATCCGTCGAGCCTCTATAGCGCGGCCTATGCCGTTAACGATCGGGGGCAAATTGCAGGGTTACTCGACGTCGAAGTTCCCAATGAAAACGCAGGGGAAGGCGAGCCGGCGGTTCTTGAGAAAACACTCGGCTTCAGGTGGACACCGAAGAACTAGCCGTGGCGGGCTGTGCTGGTGTGGAGATGAGTTGTGGGGTGAGTGAGCCCAAAAGCATGCCGACTAGGCTGGCAGCCAGTCCGCACAATTGGGGTGGTACGATAAACTCCGGACACTGATACATCACATAGAGCCACGCGCAAATCCCACAAAAGATGGAGCCCACGGCGCCCTGCGTGGTTGCCCCTTTCCAGTACAGGCCAAGTGCCAGCGGGATCAAGGCGCCAACCAGCGTAACGCTGTAGGCGTACTCCACCATCTCGTACATGGTTTTGTTGCTGGTGATCGCTTGATAGGTTGCTCCGCTTGCAAAGACGAGCAACATCAGTCGCAGCAAGAGCAGCAGTCGCTTGTCGCTCATCCCTGGCAGGAAAGGACGCAGCACGTTTTCCACAAACAGGCTGGATGGGGCGAGCAGTGTGCCGCTGGAGGTCGATAAGATGGCCGACAGGAGCGCTCCAAAGAATATTGCCTGTGCCCAAAAGGGCGTCATGTTCATCACGATGTGTGGCAGAGTTCGCTGGATCTCGCGAATATCCTCGCTGCTAAACTTGGCTAAGTATTCGGGTTCAATCACGACCGCCGCGTAGGCGATGAACATGGGTACGAAGGCGAACAGCAGGTAGAAGGAGCCTCCCAGTAACGTTCCTCGCACTGCGGTTTGCTCATCTTTTGCGCTGGTCACGCGTTGAAAAACATCTTGTTGGGGGATGGAGCCCAGTGCGGCCGTCAAGAAGCCGGCGAGGAAGGTCAACCAGCTGGCCATCCCTTCGTTGGGGAAGAGCCTCAAGCGATCGGAATCGCGGGCCGCTTCGAAGACGGTACCGACGCCGCCGGCCATGTTGGCCATCAGTCCGGCAATGATCAGCAAACCCACGATAATGACCAGCGTCTGGATCATGTCGGTTAGGGCAACCGACCACATGCCCCCGACCGTGGTGTAAAACACAACAATCACTGCACCAATGAGAATGCCTCGATTGATCGTCAACCACTCGTATCCGGCACCTTGACCAAGCACCGATAGAACCAACCCCAGCGCGGTTAGCTGAGCGGCTGCCCAGCCGACGTAGGACAGGGTAATGACCACCGACGTAAACACCTCCACCGATTTGCCGTAGCGTTGGTGATAAAAGTCACCGATGGTGAGCAGATTCATGCGGTAGAACGCGCGTGCGAAAAAGAGGCCGACCAAGATCAGGCAAGCTGCAAAGCCGAAGGGGTCGCCCGGAATAACGTGCAGCCCTTCATGGGCGAAATTGGCTGAGACCGAGAGCACCGTTTCGGCACCAAACCAGGTTGCGAAAACCGTGGTAAAGTTCATGTACAGTGGCAGGGAACGCCCCGCTACCATGAAATCCTTGGCACCATGAATCTTGCTCGACGCGTAGAGCCCTATCGCAATCGTGAACAGGAGGTAGACGAACACAGCGAAAGTGAGCATCGAGGAATCCAACGTCGCAGAAATAAGACTCAAATTGCGTCTTGCACAGGGCTACTGCTATCGACCGGCTCCAGGATCGATTGAGGCTGTGCGTGGACGGAACTGAAATCAACGGCAGTGGATGCGACTCGGCCCTACGCCAAATGACCGAGTCTTCTCCAGGGATGGAGGATATTTGAATAAATTGCAAGATCGGTCAAGGGGCTTTGGCTGAATTATTGCCGGGCAAAAGCGTTTTTCCACAACTGCCTGGTGGTGTACCCGTTGCAACAGGAGTGCAGCCTGCCTGCGGCTCCTCGGCGGCCAGTATGTAGTCGCCGGTCGAAGTGGCAAATCCGCCGTGTAAGTGCGCTCCGGCCACGTGACTTGGTGGTCTCTGGGAGCTTTTCCCAGGGGCTTGTCAGACTGTGGATTTAAGAGCGTCTTTATGTTTCCCGTGTAGGTAGCGTCCTCAGTCGCTTTGTAGCGGAGGTTATCTTTCCTTGCTCACCGGGCTGTTGATTTAATAGCGTCTTGAGTTTTAACGTGCAGGTTGCACCCCTAACCGCCCTGTAGTGGAGACCACCTATCCTTGCTGACGCGGCGGGCTAATATTTCAACAGCCCGTTACGTGGCGGGTTGCGATTTTGGCAGGGCGCTGTGTAGCGGGGGTGATTGGGGAGGGGGCTGTTTTGCCGTGATGGTCGCGTCTTCAGTCGCTTTGTAGAGGTGGCACTTTTCCTTGCTGACCGGGCTGTTGATTTAATCGCAATTTGAGTTTTAATGCGGAGGTGGAATCCTTAGTTGGCTTGTAGCGGAGGTTATCTTTCCTTGCTCACGCGGCGGGTTACTATTTCAACAGCCCGTTACGTGGCGGGTTGCGATTTTGGCAGGGCGCTGTGCGGCGGGGGGGATTGAGGAGGGGGCTGTGCGGCGGATTTTCCTTTGTTTGCTGTCCTTGGAAATCCTCCACAGGAACCAGAAGTGTGACTGCCTCGGCAAGCCACAGTCCTGGAGCTGCGGAGATATCGCAACTCTTTCCGTCTATTGGTAATCGCCAGCCTGCTCTGCGGTAATGGCCATGATGATCGGTGCTGAAGCATCATCGCCTTTGACGAGATCGACTGAGGCAATGGGCTGGTTCCGCTTAGGGGAAATGGCTAGGTAACGCACCTGCTGGTTACCGAGGGGGAAGGCGAATTGCGACTCTGGCACATCCACGCGTCGAATGTAGTCAGCAAAATGCACTCCATTGATTAGCGGATGCTCCTCCGTTTCTCCGTCGGCATAGTGAAAGCGAACAATCATTGAGACCGATTTGCGGTTGCTGTAGGGGAATCCCCAGCCGCTGACGCCACTGAGTAGGTGCAATTGCTTGAGGCTCATGTTGCAGGGGAGGGTGACTTGCTTGGGCATTTTGGGAGGAAGTGTTCCGTTGGGGCCATGGAGCAAGACGATGTTCGGAACCCGCTTGCCTTGCGGGTCAACTAGTTGAAACGGCACCCCTTGAAACTCCTTCGGACTCCAATCGCTGAAAACCATGCGGTCGGGGCCGTTGTCTCTTGGTTCGAATAGTCCCTTGGTGCTGACGGCTGAAGCCACGCTGGCCAGGGGCAAAGGCACAAAACGTCCTTTGCTAGTCAGGAACTCCAGCAAGTCGGTCATCTGCGCTATCGACATCTGCTCTTCAAACCCAGCTGGCATTAGCGAGAGCTTGGTCGACTTGATTTCCTCAATGTCTTCTCGGGAAATGGACTTGCGTTTCCCTTCCGCATCAATCAACTCTACGGCAGCCAGGGATTCTGCAGCCAACATGCCGCTCAGGACT
This sequence comes from Aureliella helgolandensis, assembly GCF_007752135.1. Lineage (GTDB taxonomy): Bacteria > Planctomycetota > Planctomycetia > Pirellulales > Pirellulaceae > Aureliella > Aureliella helgolandensis. Next base: position 1,801,187 of record NZ_CP036298.1, read on the forward strand.
TGTCCCTCGGCGGTCAGCAGTGTGTAGCGACGGAAATTTCCTTCCACACTGCGACTCGGATCCAAAATGTGAATAAGCAACTCTTCCTTAGGGTGCACGGCCATGCCGGTTAGGTCGGGCCCGATTTCATTCCCTTCACCAGAGTGCTTGTGGCAGGCTGAGCAATTTTTGACAAACAGTTGTTTACCAGCGGCAGGATTGCCGGTTGCATGAGTTGCCTCCGCGAATCGTTCGATGACTTTTTGGCGATCCGCATCGATCGCTCCACCCGCTGATTCAAAGAGTTTAACTGCTTGGGCGCGTAGTCGCCGGTCGGGATGCTCGCTGAGTGAAAGTCGTTGGTCGAGCGATAGATCGCTAACGGAGACGACTCCTGATTGAATACCGGCCAGCAGTTCACGAGTGGTTTGGGGGCGGGTGACGAGCATGGCCACCACGTCACTGCGAAGGCCTGGAGTCATCGATGGCCAAGCCGCCAATAGTTCTTCGGCAACGTTGTTGGCTGTTGAATCTCCTAGGGCTCGCACTAGCCCACTGGCGACAGGAGGCGGGACTTGAGGAGTCACCAGTTCAATTAATTGAGTTACGGTCTGAGGATCTTCCGAGTCCATCGCGATCAACTCTATGGCCGCTGCAATGCGTTGGCGATTGCTTGCCTGGGAGTCCTCGACTTGGGTCAGCAAGGTTTCGGCCAACTGCTCTGCGTAGCCGGCGGTCTTCCTGCTTCCCCAAGCTTTCCCAAGCCGCAACAAGGGGCCCAGTTGATCGGTCGCCGAGTCCTCGAGGAGGGCTGCCAATGTCTCTTCGCCTTGTTCCGACAGTGAAATGGTGCTGTCCTTGGGCCAGCCGACTGCGAGGCCGGTCACGACCGGTCCGCGGCTGCCTCCCTCGGCGGCGGCCAAGGCGCTGAGTAAGTGCTCAACGCCCGATTGGTCAATACCAGAACGCGAGATGTGTTCCGCGACAACTCGCAGAATTGGTGCCGCAAACGGTTGTGCTGGCTGGGCCAGTATGGATGCGAGAAAGGGCTCGGCATGCATGGCTGCTGCGCAAATGGTTGCCTCATGCAGGTAACGATCCTCTTGAGTTTTGCGGTCCAAAGCCAGCTCTGCGAGCATTGGGCCCGCTTGGCTACTTGCCGGCATGTCCGCCAAAGCCATCAGAGCTCCGAGTTGCACCTGAGCGTCTGTGTCCTGCAATAGAGCTGCGGCAGCAAGTGCGGTGACCGACGATTCGTTTGCTGGTAATACGAGTGCTGCATTGCGACGCACGCCGGCAGCGGGATGATTCAATGCAGCGCGGACTGCTGCAGCACTTGTGCTGGAGGGATTCGCTAAAGCCCCCAGGCCGTGTAGGGTCCACAAGGCGTGAATGGCTCCAGGATTGTTGCCAGTAGTATCGACACTTTCATCCTGCAACAGTTCTGTCAGGGCAGGAACGACATCTAACTCACCGCGTTCGACGAGCAGACGTTGTGCGTGGCGGCGCCAGAGTCGATTGGGGTGTTGTAATGCAGCGACGAGTTCCTCCGGGTGTTGCTGGTTGAGCTTTGGAAATGCAACCGCTTGTGGTTCTCCGGCAGAGCCGTCGTAGACCAGTCGATAGATGCGTCCATGGGTTTTATCCCGCAGGTCCGATTCGTAGGCATTGCCGCGACCGGTTTGGAAGCCTTGAGGCGTAGGATTGTGTTGCACAATATAGTTGTACCAGTCAATGATCCAGACATTGCCGTCTGGACCGACTTCCGCCATGATGGGAGCGGACCATTCATCATCGCTAGCAACTAGGTTAAAAGTGTTGGCATCTTCGAAGCTAGCGCCTCGCCGGTTGAGGACAAACGTCCCAACCAAGTGCCCCGTAGGTCCCGCCACGAATGCGACGCGATTCCACCAGCTCTGCGGGTAGTTCCGGGCGGTGTACAGTGCATGGCCGGCACCCGCGGTGTAACCGCCGTGCTGATCGACTTGCCGCACTTTGTCGGTAATGGGATCGAATAGGTGGTCGGCAGAGATTTCATCGGCCAGCAGAGACGGAGTCCAACCACGCACGCGTTCGTAGTAGCGGTTCGGAACTGGAACAAAAAAGCTTGGTGCGCGATTCGCGGTGGACGCAAAGATCAAGCCCTCTTCGCTGATTCCCAAGCCCCAGCTGTTGTTGGTGGTCGAACGCACAAATTCGACGTTGGTCACTTCCGGCTGTTCAGTCCCGGCAACCGTAAAATTGAATGGCCCCTGCCGGAATCCAGGGTGCGTACCGCCGGCAAACTTGGGTTTGGAGTTGTTGTACCCTTGCATGGCCCAGTAGCGGTTGTCCAGGCCATACATGAAATTGCTAACGCCGCCATGCGTGTCGCCCAGCTCCCAGCCCGAAATTAAGACCTGGCGTTGATCCGCTTTTCCATCTCCATCATTGTCTCGTAGAAAGAGGGTTTGCACGCCGGCTTGAACGATCACGCCACCCTGCGCGAATTCAAGGGATGTGGGGATGCTCAACTGTTCGGCGAACACCGTAAACTTATCTGCACGTCCGTCTCCATCGGTATCTTCACAGACGCGAATTCGGTCACGCCCTTGTTCGGGCGGGACGAGTTCGTTGGGGTAGTCGACGGTTTCACAAATCCACAGACGCCCCTGCTCATCCCAGTTCATGGCGATCGGTTTGCCTTGAATGTCAGGTTCGGAGACGAACAGTTCCAGGTGGAAATCGACTGGCATGACAAAGTGTTTTATCGACTCTTCTGGAGGCAGTGGACGCTGCATCTTGCTCAAGATTTCGCCTTGCGTGCCCCATCTTTCACCGGATAGATAATTGGGGATCTTGGGGCCAACTTCGTCGTATTCAAACGGTGCAACGTCGGTTTGGCCTGCCTGCATCTGGGGCGCGTCGAATCGCTGCGTGTCGCGATAGTCGGCAACGAGGCGTGGATCGTCTCCGCACGCCCAGCGGATACCACGCATCAGCAAGTTTTGAAACCCAGGGTGACTCCAGGTCCGCGTATCGTGGCCCCAGGCTGTGTAGAAAACTCTTCCTCCACCATGGGTGCGCACCCAAGTCCACGGTTCGGCATCTTTGCCTTCCGCCTGGACCCCCTGTTTGCGAACTTCAAGCACAACGCGGTTGCGTTCATTGTGCTTCGTGTGCACATAAGTTTCGTCCCAGCTGGAGAACCCACTGAAACCCTCCATGATGGGATGGGATGGCTGAACGATTTCCGTCGCAAAGCTTTCGCCACCGTGTTGGGAAAATTGGGCACCGATTAGATCCACGACCGGGGCCGAATTGCGAAAGCAGTAGGAAGCGCAGTGGAGTGGTATGAAACCGCCCCCCTCAGCCACGTACGTCAGCAATGCAGCCTCCTGTTCAGGTGGCAATTCGTCGATGTTGGCATACACCAACAGTCCGTCGTAATTCTTCAAGTTCGCTAGGTTGAGATCGGATAAATTCTCGGTGTATGTGATGTGGATTCCCTCTGCAGCCAACGGGGGCGTCAGAGCCGCAGACAGACCTTGTGGGTTATGGTGCCCTTGATCGCCTAGAAAAAGAACTTGCAGGTCGCGTGCTTGTAGGTTGACTGCAGCTAAGAGCACGATTAGCAATGCGCGAAGGCAGGATGGGGGGGGCAGCATGTGCGAGCCTGACATGATGGAGTCTGAAGAGAGATGAGTGCCGCGTCATGGGGTTCGTCGGGGGCGACGCGTCGCCCCATAGTGTAGCCAGTTAGCAAGCGATTCGCAGCCGGTTTTCCCAAGGAGCCTAGGAAGTTTGCTTTCCCAAGGGGTATACTGGATCGCGATGAGAGTGGTGCACTGGTTGCTACATTCGTTGCGAAGTGATGGGAGTGGGAGTCTATGGCCATGTTGAGGAGCATTGTATCCACCAACTTCCTGGGCAGGCCCGCAGCTGCATGGCTCTTGATCTTGGGCGGCTTGCTCCCTGTTTCATGGGCAGCAGACAACCCCAGTGAGATTGTGGGCAAGGACACGCAAATGGAGCGGAGCGTGGCGATGAGCTCGCGGGTTGACGACTTGCTCAAGGAGCACCTGCAGTCAATCGGTTGGGAGGCGGCCCCGAAGTGCGAAGATGCGGAGTTTTTGCGACGCGTTTATTTGGATTTGACGGGCGAATTGCCCACCGGAGCGGATGTCCTTGACTTCTTGGAGGACCAGGGGCCGAAAAAACGCATCCAAGTTGTCGAACGCCTTTTGGACTCCCCCGCCTCGGCGGCACATCTGGCACGAGTCTGGTCCAGCTGGCTTCTTCCGGCCGAGGACGGCGCCGCTCCATTTCAGCCTCAACCTTTCGGTCTCGAAGCATGGCTTGCGCAACGATTTGAAGAGAACTTGCGTTACGATCGACTGGTTGCCGATTTGTTGGTTTCCAGCGGGCCGACCGAGAGCGGTCCCACCGGCTTCTTTGTCGCTCTCGGAGGCGATCCAAGCCGGATTGCGAGCAAGACGGCTCGGGTTTTCATGGGGGTGCAACTCGATTGTGCCGAATGCCATGACCACCCTTTCGACGACTGGACGCAACAAGATTTCTGGGGCTTTGCCGCTTACTTCGCACAGTTATCCACTGACTCCGGTGCTGCGATGCGCAGCGGTGTCTCGGTCGCTGATGTCGCGGTGGGGGAGGTCTCGCTACCTGATACGGAACAGGTCGTTGCTCCGAAACCCTTGGTGCAAACCGGATTTAGTGGGATTGGTACCGGCTCGCGACGGCAGCAGCTCACGCTGTGGCTTACCGCTCGCGAAAATCCCTTTTTAGCGCGTGCCACCGTGAATCGGGTCTGGTCGCTGTTGTTTGGACGCGGTCTGGTCGAACCGATCGATGATATGCGAAGTTTGGAAATTGCTTCACACCCAGAGTTGCTCAGAGAATTGTCCGAGTATTTTGCCAGCACGGGATACGACCTCCGCGACCTGTTCAGCGTATTGGCCAAGACCGCGGCGTACAGTCGATCGAGTCGTCACCCGAGCGGTGTGCCGCCGGAGGCGAGCTATGCCAGCATGACTGTCAAGCCGTTGACGCAAGCCCAGTTGTCAATGGCGTTGAACCAAGTGTCGAGGCAGCTCTTTGAGCCAGGCGGGGGGACGACTCTCCTGCTTCAGAGGCAGTTGGGGCAACTTCGGGGAGACGAGAGCGAAGCTAAGCTGGGGATTATCAACGCGTTGGTAACCCTGAACGGGAGCCTTTGGGATCGTATTTCCCGCGAGAACTCCAGCCGCTTGCTCAAAGCTTTGGAGGGCCCCCATTTGAACGGTCAAAAACAATTGCAATGGTTGTTCCTGACAACGCTCAGCCGGCTGCCAAGTGCAGAGGAGGTTGCGGTTTTCTCCGAGGTGATGGGACGCGCACCGGCCGCCCATGGAAACGATGCGGCCGACGACAGCCAGGAAGAGGCTGCTGGGCAGGGGGCTGGCTCCGGCATCCAAGATGCTGTCGCACTGCCATTGAAGCCGGATGCGGTGAAGGCTTGGCAATCCGACCTCTTATGGGCCCTGCTAAATTCCACCGAATTTGCCATGACACCTTAGCTCACCAGGCTCGTTAATTGGATTGCCAGTACAATTTCAATGTGGTGACCGCGCGTCGAATGGAACTGGTCGAATTGCGCTGAAGCAGCAAATATTCCTGGCTTGCTCACTGGATTATTGAGTTGTCAAAGCGGTTGCGGTCGTGCCGTGGCGGCAGTGGTCTAGAAAAACGCATTGCAGAGGTCACTGCGCGTGTTTTCTCTGGCGGCTGTTCATGTGCCTCGAACCGCAGAAAGAATGTTACCCTTTTGTTCCACGAATGTAGCCTCAGGTGCGCAAGCTTTGGCAGAGCGGCTACGGATGGCTATCGGAGGAAGCGAAGTGGACCATGCTGCTACGTATCGGGTATCAGGTATCGGGTAGCAGCGTCGAGGCTCGCGTACTACTGAAAGGTTGCACTGTGAACATCTCGGATGGTGAACATCTTGGATGGGAAGATCTCGAGTGGAAACACATTGAGGAAGGTACTGCCCAAGAGCGAAAGGCGGTACTGGTTCCGTGGGAGACCGCAGCGATTCGGTAACCGGTGATTCGCAACAGGTCCGAGGGTGGCGGCGCGTGGTGAGAGGGAGGGCCGCGCCAGGCGTGCGCGTCTCCCCAATTGCAGTGGCTGACTACGGAACAAGTCGGAGAAATCGGCGGATAGAGAGCTCGCGCAATGAGAATCACCAGAGTTCCCGTTTGGCATGCAGAAGACTGGTGTCTGGCGGTTCGAGCTGCTCTGCGTGGTAAGCATTCACCTATTGCTCGCTGAGGAAAGTGAACATGGCATCGGAAAACTCACGGGTCCAAAATGAATTGCGTGTGTGGACGCGAGTCCCGCGAGGCGGTCGTGAATGCCGGTCAGTTCGGAGACGCAATCGAGCGGGCTGGAAGACCGTGGGGATTGGACGACTTCGGGGAATAGATGTTCGCGATCACCTAGGGAGTTGTTTTGCTTGCCTGGCAGCCTATGGGAGGATGCTTGCGATTTTTGGCTGCCTCCTGTTAGCGGGGTGCCCGGCAGGCCCCTCTCGCTCCAAGGCGCCGGAGACGGTCCAGCCGCCGGAGGAGATTGAAACGACCACTCCTCTCGCTCCAGCAACCAGTTTTGCGACTGCCGATTCACCGCCCGTTGAAGAGCCGTCTGTGGAAGAGCCGTCTGTGGAAGAGCAGCAGGTGGAAGTGCCTTCCAAGGGCACTTGGTCCACGCGGCGTATCATTGGTCTCGTCGAACGCGGGCCCAGGGTGCTCGACCTGTCACTGCAAATTGAGGAGCTGTCCCTCGAGGAGCAGACCCAGGCGGTTCTTGAGGGAGTCGCGGGACGCTTGCTCGGTGAGCAGTCGATGGATCTGTCGTGGACCGATTTGTTAGAAAATCGATGGGTGAAATCTGGCTGGATCGGCAATCTACTGGCTGGCGAATCTCAGCGCGAGCAGCTCATTGGAATGTACGATTCCGACCAGGATGGACTGGCGACGCTGGAGGAACTCCTGCCATTTCTTTCGCGTGGATTATCGCGGACTAGTCCTCTGCAGATTGCGGACCATGGCCAGAGCCCTGATCTCGCGGTGGGAGAATCGCCGTGGGGCAACCTGGATCCGAATCGCGACAATGCGCTCGATCGGCAAGAACTGGATAGGATGGCGGATGAAATTTGGCGCTACGATCAGAACGGTGATGGCTTACTCTCTCGGGCTGAGGTTTTGAAGCGGCCGGCCGATGGCGTGAGTTCCATGCGGCCCACGCGTGGCATGCTACAACGGACGACTTCCGTCATCCTGGATGAGATCGCGCCCACGAGCTTTGCCAGTAGCAGTTCGGCGGAGCAAGACGCCCGGGAGCAGGATGATCGCACGCGAACACTGAAACGCAAGCTCGCCAAGGATCTGTTGCGCAACTTCACCTTTCTCAACTCGATTGCTCGGGACCAGTGGCCCACCTGGAGTTCAGATCGGTGGGAATCTCTCGACGTGGACGGCGATTTACAGCTAAATCGGAATGAGCTAGAGGGGTTCGCTGATGTGGTGCCCGACGTCAAGGTGTACGGAAAATTCCCTACCGCAGAATTCTACGATGCACTGAGCGTAGACGCCGATGCCGCAGCACATCTCTCCACTGCCATGTCTGCCATGTCTGCGGAATCGAATATGACTGCAGCATTGAAACCTGCCAAATCTCGAGTAACCGCTGAGGTTCCGCGAGCGGAGATTCAATGGCATTCCAACCGAGAGGGGGGAGTTCTATTGATGCCAGGTTTGGTGGTTTCCGTGCAGGTTGAAGATGCGTTTTCTCTGGCCCAGCGAGCGCAATTGCGAGCTCTGATGGGCATGGCAGGGACCAATTCCCAGCTCCGTGAGCAACTCACTAGGCAATTGCAGTTGCAATCCGGTGCCCTCGACCTGGCGGATGAGGATGAAGATGGTCTGCTCTCCGACCAAGAGTTTCGCGAGGTTTGGAATTGGATAGCGGTGAGGCATGGTGCGCGGATATCGGTCCGCTGGGAGCTCGCGGCGACCCCCTGGTTCTACCTAATTGACTTGGATGGAAATGGCACGGTGACTGCTGGAGAGGTCGACTCGGCTGTCGATGGCATTGCAGCCATGGACCGAAATGGAGACGGCAGCGTAACGCCGGACGAGCTTCCGTTGGTCGTCTCCTTGCTGCTGCAGAGGACCGACCAGCGATTGCAGATGGAAGAGATTTTCCCCTCAAACGCTAGTGGTTCCGTCGGCCCAGACGGGGAGGTTGGAGGGGCGCAGGACTGGTTTGCAGCCACTGATGTCGACGGTGACGGACAGTTGAGTCGCCGTGAGTTTTTGGGGGATCGAGTCGATTTTGAGGGGTTCGACCAAGATAAAGACGGGATTGTGACGCGGGAGGAGGTTTACGAACATCGCGAAAGCAACTAAATTGTCAGCATGAGAGTACCACCTTTTGGTGCTCCCGCCCCACCTAATAAAATTTGGGATACCCCCAGATGGCTTGGGGGGTGAGCAATCTGGGAAGAATTGACCGATTCGGAAATGGCTCCGACGCCAGTTGGGCTTTCCAATCCAATTACTTATCGCGAGACATCACATGACGATTTCTTTGTTAGTCGCTGACGACCACCAAGTTGTACGACTCGGCTTGCGCAACATTTTGGAAGGCAGTGGGATCGAAGTTGCTGCTGAGGCAACGACTGGTGAGGAAGTGTTGCAGATCTTGCTCAACAACAAACCCGACTGTGTTTTGTTGGACGTCCGCATGCCGGGCGGAGATGGGTTGAACATTCTGGGCCGAATCAAGCTCGACTACCCGGAGATGCCGGTTGTGCTCTTTTCGACGTACGACAATCCGACCTACGTGGCTCGGGCGGTTGCTTTGGGAGCGGCGGGATATGTCTTAAAAGATGACACACCTGAGCGTTTGATTAGCGCGATTCAGGCGGCCGTTCGCGGAGAAGCTGCCTGGACACGGGAAGAATTGCGGCGCGTGACGGGTGCTTTGGCCACGCCTCGGGTCGTTTCCGATGTGGAAGTGCCATTGACGCAACGCGAGAGCGAAGTGCTACGGCAGTTGGCCAATGGCCTGACCAACAAGGAGATTGCTCTCGCATTGGGAATTAGCTACGAGACGGTTAAGGAGCACGTGCAGCACATCTTGCGAAAGATTGGCGTTTCCGATCGTACCCAAGCAGCGGTTTGGGCCGTGCGTAAGGGACTCGTGTAGCCGGTCCCGAAATGGCGGCAATGCCTTGCCGCCTGCCACCGACGGGCGTGTTATGCTACCCTAGGGCACCATTTGTGCAGTCTACACCACGATCGCGCCACGAACAGGAATAAGGAAAACGAAGCCGATGGGCAAATCCACGGATATCAGCCTCAAGACGGTCTCCAATAGCACTCGAAACTTCGTTTACCGTCAGCCTATGAAGTTCGGCGGTCGAGTCGTCGAAGATGTGTGTGTACTGCGAACAGAAATTTCGGTAACGAGCGGGAGCGGTCGCAAAAAGACCATTGGGATCGGTGAGATGACGATGGGGAATATCTGGGCTTGGCCCAGTAAGATCCCAGGTAAAGTCACTCTCAAGCTGATGCTGGAGCTCGCGAGGCGTCTGGCGCTGCGGGTTGAGGAAGCTTCGCTCTCGGGGGACCCACTGCAAATCACGCATCAAATCGGCCTGTTGCGAGATAAAATTTCTGCGGAAATGGTCGCTGAATACAAGATTGCGGAGGGAATTCCGCAATTGGCCGCCATGGTAGCTGCCAGTCCCTTGGAAGCGGCCGTGCATGATGCGTTCGGCCGCTCAGTCAACCAGAGCGTTTATCAGTGCATGACCAGCGAGTTCCTGAATGAGGATCTGAGCGCTTATCTCGGGGAGGAGTTTGTCGGCAAGTACCCGGGGGAATACCTCTCTCCCAAACCGCGTCCCACAATGCCGCTCTACCACTTGGTGGGAGCCCTGGATCCGCTCAGCGATGCCGACCTCAAGACACGCTTGGATGATGGATGGCCAGAAACCCTGGAGAAGTGGTTAGAAACCGACGGCATTACGCACCTCAAGATCAAGCTCGATGGGAACAACATCGACTGGGACGTCGGGCGGATTGTTGAAGTGACGCGCATCTGTGAACAGGTGTCGCAGGAGCGGAATTGGAAGCTCTCCTTTGACTTCAATGAGCAATGTCCCAACGAGGACTATGTGCTGGATTTGCTGGAGCGGATCGAACGTCTATGCAACCTCTCCTACACGCGTTTGCAATATATTGAACAGCCCACGCCACGCGATTTGAAGACGCGGACGGAGATGACGGTTCACCGCATTGCCCGTCTCCGCCCCGTGGTAATCGACGAATCGCTGATCGATGCAGAGAGCCTGAAATTGGCTCGCCAGCGAGGATACACAGGGCTTGCGTTGAAAGCCTGCAAGGGCCATTCAGAGTGCATGATCATGGGGGCTGCTGGGGCCCACTACAACATGTTCACCTGCGTTCAGGATTTGACTTGCATAGGCGGCTCGTTCCTTCACTCGGCGAGTGTGGCCAGCCATATTCCTCGTGTGGCCGCCATCGAAGGGAACGGTCGGCAGTACGCTCCGGCTGGCAACGCGGCCTATATGGAGCAATACGCGCCCATGTTCCGAGTGCGTTATGGAACGATTCCGACCGAGCTGCTTGACGGGCCTGGTCTAGGGTTCGATTGGCAGCCCTTGGGCCAGGATGCTCCTGCAGAATAAATGCAGATTGACGTTTCGGTCCATTTCACCGGAATGGTATGCTGCTGCGTGGAATTCTAGGTCCTGGTACGGAAACACGCATGTCCGGTTGTCGAAAAGCTATTGTCTCAGTGGCGATCCTCGTCGCGCTGGGACCGCAAGCAGGTCTCAGTCGAGCCCAGACCGTTCCTCCGGCTGCAAGTAGCTCTCCGCCTCCTGCAGTTGCTCAACCTGCTACATCCGCACAGCGCGTGCTGCTCGAGGACGCGGTCACGACAGCGAGTGCTAGCGAAGCCGGTCCGTTGGCCACCCCCGAGCTCTTGGCTTGGCTCAACCGGATGATCCACGACAATCTTCCTGAGACCTACGAAGATGATCGTAAGTGGAACCAGCAGAAGGAGGTTTGGGACGGCATCAAGATCTGGCGCGAAGGCCTGCGTATTGAGACGAAACGCAAGAAGAAGATGGTCAATGCTGGGACCTGGACACGCTACTCGATTGAATTGGTCGACCCCGATCAGACGGTTCAAGTGCAGTTCCACCGACTGGAAACGCTCCCGGACGGCAAGATCGCTTTCGGGGTAACCGTCGACTGCCAGCTCGATATCTTCGGACGCCTCAGCCAATGGGTGCGCGATGTGCAACTGGTTAGCATCAGTGCCAATGCCGATGCAAACTGCCGTTTGACGTTAGACGGAACTGTCGAGTTTCAGATGAACATTCTGCGGCTTCCGCCCGACATCGTCATCAAGCCACACATCGACCGCGCGCATGTCGAACTGACGCATTATCGGGTACGTCGCGTCAGCCAGATTGGCGGTGATACGGCTAAGTTTCTCGGGAACAGCATGCGGGGCGTTGTCGACGAAAAACTAGCCGACTTGAATGGAAAGTTGGCTGGGAAAATCAACACTCAATTGGAAAAGAAGAGCGACAAACTGCACTTTTCTCCTCAGTTCTGGTTGTTGAGTCGGCTGCCCATGCCCGGCAATACGGCGGCGTTGGCCACGCCCTAGGCATGGACGCTGTGGTGGCCAGATGCCTCGGTTCGCCTGAGCTGCTTCTGCCCGCCTAGTTCTGCTGAACTGTTTTTGCTGGATTGTTTCTGCCTGTCTGGTTCTGCTGAACAGGTCCCCTTTCCTGCCCTGCTCTGCCCTACCGTTCTCTGCTGTGGGCTGACTTTCTCAGAACTGGCTGTTTGCATATGAGCCCCCTGCATGAGCGGCAGCGGGTATACTGCACTTCACAACTTGGCGGGCGGCGCAGCATCGCTACCGCCGCAGTTGAAGAGACGTACAGCGGGGACGCTGCGCGTTCTCCATCTCTGCAGGCCTGCGTTGGGACGGCACATGGGACGGCATCGGGCGGGCGTTTCACCGGGTGGATGTCCCCTCGGTCTACTCCCCGGTGTCCCGGCAAACGCGGCGACGGTGCCCGGCTCTTCCTCAACCTATCAGGACAAATTTCATGCTCAATTTTAGGATATCGTGTGTCGTCGTCCTGGGGTGCTTGAGTTCCGCCGCGCTGTCTGCCGAACGCCCCAATATTGTCATTATCTATGCGGATGACATGGGGTATGGAGACTTGGCGGTCCAGAACCCGGATTCAAAAATTCCGACACCGCATCTCGATCGGCTAGCGAGTCAAGGGATGCGATTTACCGATGCTCACTCTTCCTCAGGTATATGCACTCCGAGCCGTTATGCTCTACTTTCCGGCCGATACCACTGGCGCAAGTTCCACGGCATTGTCAACGCTTGGGGAGAATCGGTCTTTGCTGCCGAGCGACTGACCCTTCCCGAGATGCTCAAGGGGCAGGGATACACGACGGCCTGCATCGGCAAGTGGCACCTTGGGTTTGATTGGAAAGCGATTCGGAAGCCCGATGCACAAATGGTGGAGTCTGGGGGCCGCAAGACTTGGGGAGCCGACGCGTTTGACTGGCACAAGGCGATACCGGATGGGCCACTGGATCATGGGTTTGACTACTACTTCGGAGATGACGTCCCAAATTTTCCACCCTACACCTGGATCGAAAATGATCGAGTTGTGGTGCCCCCGACCGTCCCCTACGTTCCCAATCCGGCGCCCTCCGAAGGCAGTCCTGAGGGAAGGCCTGGTCCGATGGTGGCCGGTTGGCGGCAAGACGAAGTCATGCCGACGTTGACCGATAAAGTTGTTCACTGGCTGGAGCAGCAGCAGGGGAATGAGCAGCCGTTCTTTTTATACTGGCCATGGACTTCGCCGCACGCGCCGATCGTGCCAGCCGCACAGTGGCAAGGGAAGACCGAAGCTGGCGGGTTTGGAGATTTCGTGGCGCAGAGCGATGACCATGCCGGTCAGGTCCTCAAAGCACTCGATGACTACGGTTTCACCGACAACACCCTGGTTATTTTCACTGCCGACAACGGCCCTGAACGCTATGCCTATGATCGCATCAAGAATTATGGCCACCACAGTACTGGTCCCCTCCGAGGCCTCAAGCGGGACGTTTGGGAAGGCGGGCATCGCGTCCCGTTCATTGTTCGCTGGCCACAGCACGTTACCGCGGGTAGCGTCTCTGCCGGCTTGATGAGTCAAGTCGATATCATGGGCACGCTAGCTGCGATCTTGGACATTTCCTTGCCCGCAGGGCAGGCGGACGACAGTTACAATCAACTCTCACTATGGCAGGGAGGAGAAAGTGCGAGAGATTCCATCGTCCACAATACCTTTGCAAAGTTGTATGCAATTCGCCGTGGCTCTTGGCTGCTCGTCGATGGCCCCAGCGGCAATAGCTCTGCTGTGCCAGCTTGGTTCGACCAAGAATTTGAATATTCAGCCAACCAAGAACCCGGCCTGCTGAACGACCTTGCGACCGATGTTGGGCAGCATTACAACCTCTACGCGGAGCAACCAGAAAGGGTCCGCGAGTTGAAAGCACTGCTAAAAGAAAAGCAATCGCATGGAGAAGTGCGTTAAGAATTCTCCCTAAAGTGCGCGAGACTCAATTTGCTGACAGCATCGTTACCAACAGGGTAGAATTCTCGCGGGCGGTGACCGCATGCAATTCACCAGCTGGCAAATAGAGCAGTTTTCCGGCGGTGAGCTCAATCGAGTTACCGAGGCAATGAAACAATACATTGCCTTCGATGCAGTGCACGGTGATTTCGCCGGTAGCCTTGTGTTCTGGGATTTCCTTCCCCTTGGATATTATCAAGCGGCGGACCTTCATGGCGTCCGTCTTCAGGAGGATGCCGGGGCTGGCTTCTGCAAATGCAGCTCCTAAGGGACCAACGTCGATTGCAGTGCCGGGCTGTGCGAGTGTTGACATCGTAGGGGTTCCTTCATCGAGTGTGGTTGAATTGTGCCGTCGTGGTGGATTGCTGGTGTGACTGCCCCGCATCCGCAGCGGTGAATTTTGTCTTGCTACGCGCCATGTCGATGCTCACCGGACAGTTGATTTAATCGCAATTTGAATTTTAATGCGGAGGTAGTATCCTTAATTGACTTGTAGCGGAGGTTATCTTTCCTTGCTCACGCAGCGGGGTACTATTTCAACAGCCCGTCACGCAGCGGGGTACTATTCCAATAACCCGTTAGGGGGTTGCGACGTTCTGAGCCCACTGAGCAAACTCCGGTTTGGTCGCGGTGAGGATTTCGAGGATTTCGTGGCGTGTGCTTGTGGGGAGGTACTCATAGTCCGCGTCCTGGATCTCTCCTGACAAAATGCCATGCAAGCGGGAGACAACTCTCGAACGCACCATGTCAGGCAGAGTGTCGAAGGCAGGCGAGTAGATCAAGTAGCTGCATGGGTATTTGAGCAATCGGGTGGTGAGATCGAGTTGCCGGAGCGACCTGCCCTGGGAATCGTGGGGCCCTTGGGCTGAAAACTCAGCGCTGTAGGAACTCGACCCGCTGATGGGACTGGTCAGTTGAAACTCATCGTAAAAGAGCAAGTGCTTGATCACTTTTTCGGTAGCCGCGTTAATGCGCCGTTCTGCACTATCGCTCACGTGCCCCGGCTCTCTTCCGAGCAACTCGTTCATTTGGTAGGACTGGTGGAGGGCTAGCCGGGTTTCGTAATTGGCTGCTGCAATAGCATTGTGCATCTGAGTCTGGTGTTCAAGCACCATCAGGGCGACGAGATCGCTGTGGGGAGTCAGATAGGGCTCGGTGACGACAAGGTCCTCCAGAGAGGTGAGGTTGGCACCGGGTTCGCGTGAAGCGTTGCGATTGTTTTCCTCGGTGTAGGTCTGATTTCCCATGTGCCGCATGGTCCCGTGTTCGCCGGTCACGTACCAGCCTCCCCAGCGCTCATCAAAGGGGCTGGTGGCATCGGTCGTGTAGGTGCCGCTACCCAACAACGGTTGTCCCGCGCTATCGGCAAACACGCTGCGCACGAAGAAACCTGGAATGTTTTGGGTGCGACTGGTCGCATGGCAGGTTAGGCATTGCCCGCGATCACGCTCAAATTTGGGAGGCAACTCGGGATCCTGGCTTAGGGAATAGAAGATTGCCCCCTGCATGGGATCGGTGGTCGCAAACTCGATCACATCGCCGCGTTGGCACCAACCGACATAGGTATCGTCGTTGAAATAGATGGCGCGTGGCCGCCGTGGCGAAATGCGGTGCAGCTGCAAA
Source organism: Aureliella helgolandensis (assembly GCF_007752135.1). Taxonomy (GTDB): domain Bacteria; phylum Planctomycetota; class Planctomycetia; order Pirellulales; family Pirellulaceae; genus Aureliella; species Aureliella helgolandensis. Next base: position 1,816,524 of record NZ_CP036298.1, read on the forward strand.
CTCGTTTTGGAGAACACCAGCACTTGAGAGCTCAGCGGTACGGTTAGGGCCTCCAACACCGACTTCAAATATCCATGTTCGGAATCATGTTCTAAGTGCTTCTTCCCTGACGCCAGCTCCTCAGCCAGGGTCGCAATTGGGTCGTGCACCTCCGCCTTGAGGTAGTCAATTGGTGGCCCTTCGAATCCAACCTGGGCTGCAACGATGGATGGAGATAGAATTGCGACCAAAGCCACGAGTATAGGAGCGCGGTGGAGCCAAGGGGGTGGTTGCCGTTTCATCTTCTACGACTCTCCAAAAATAAATCCGTTGCCAACGATAGGATTGAAGTGCAGGGTGCTGTGGGGGGCTAACTAAGATGTGAGGATAACGCGAGGCGGGAGAGTCTGTTATCCTGTGGGGCAGACCCCCCGCCGGGCTCGGATACTCAAGGATGCCCGACGCCTATTGTTTTGTTCCCCTAAGCACAGGTTACTTATTTCAATTGTGCATGTCAACGTGTAGAATTGAAGTCGTCAGCATTTGCGGTCGAGATCTAGCGGAATGCGAGCGTACTAGAGCGTGGCGAGCTGGGCACAAAAGTGCATTAGAAATGAGTTTGAGGAAGGTGAGATGTTATCGAAGACAGCCGAATACGCCTTACGTGCGGTAACCTGTATGGGGGACGGAGGTTCCGGGCATTCAATGTCGGCAGACCTCCTAGCGGAGAAGACGAAGGTTCCCCGTAGGTATTTAAGTCGAGTGCTGCAGGACTTAGCAGCTGCCGGTCTGGTGGCTTCACGCCCTGGTCCTGGAGGGGGGTATGAGTTGGCCCAGCCTCCAGATCGCATTCGCCTCCTCGACGTAGTGAATGCCGTGGCCCCTTTAGAGCGCATTCGCGAATGTCCTTTGGGATTGGTCTCGCATACGCAGCTGTGTCCATTGCATGCTGAGCTGGATCGCGCCTATGAAGCGACGGAGCGGGCGTTTGCGAGTGTCACGATTTTACAGTTGCTGGGGTCCACCAATCCCATTCCACCTTTATGCGAAGTGGTGAGGAAATAGCGAAGCCCTTCACTGCTAGCATTACAACCCTCACAACCGGCACAAACTATTTAGCTTAACTTGGCGGAATAATCCGGATCTTTTACCACGACCTGCCGAAAATAAATATTGACGACGTTATGTGGATCAAGTATTCCCCTGGAGGCGGCACGTTATTGTGCTGGCAGGAGGAGATTGATCCGAGCGGCTTGTGGCGAATTTTGCTACTTGAGTCGTTCGCGTCAAAGTTGAGAGGCAGTCTTGTTTCGGTGGTAGAGCATGACACGGTGACACCTTCGCGGTGGAGCCGAGGAGTGCAACGGGCCGAGTGAGTGCTGGGAATTTGAGCAGATATCTCGCTAAGTTTTTACGTAGCCAGAAATGCATCAGGCCAGCGAATCAAGGCTGCTTTTGAAAGCGCCGTACGGATATGCGGCAAGCTCGGGTCGTTGGCAAAGATCAACGAACGTGCATTCGGTTAGTCACATCGCGAAAAAGGAGAGTCGCGTTGAGTCCTGAAAATTCGAATCAGAAGCGACGTTGGCTGAAGCAGTCCCTGTGGGCAAGCGCGTCCAAAGCAATGTGGATTGCACCCGCAATACTCTCGCCCGTTTTAATGACGGCGATGGTACCGGATGTGACATTGGGGCAATCGCCAACCGTCACCCGCAGCATCTCGGACAATACCCCAGCGGTGGATGCTGAGTTTGTCTTGGGATGGCTGAACTATGCGGTCAGCAAGTCGGAGGACACATCGGTTTCCGCCAAGGCGTTTGCCGAAGCACTACGGGCTCGGCAGGCATTGTCGGGTCCTCAACGCAACTTCTTTGATCCGCGGGTGGAAGCGCGTCTCAAGGAAGTTGAAGGGATTCTTGTCAGCCAAGGGATGAAGAAGAAGCAGATTGAGGAAGCTGTTAGCAAATTGGGAGCGCTCGCCGCTGCTCCAGCCGTTGCTAAGCCTCAGACTGCAACGCTCGCTTCCTTCCCGCCCAACGGTGCTGCAGGCAATCCATCAGCCGTGATTCCTGCCAGTACCACTGCTCCTGTTGCTGCGGCGGCCGGCGTGAACACACCTGCGGTCGGAGGCCCGGTTACACCTGGCATTTTCCTGCCAGACTCGGACAAGACCACCACCCAGCCCGCCAGCGGACAGCTCGGGCAAGAGCTCCAGACGCCGCTGGGCAATGCAGCCAGTGGCGATGAATTGTATCGACGCGGCGTGGAGTTGCTCAGCCAGGGCAATCGCGAGGCAGCTTACGATCACTTTAGCCGAGCATGGCGGTTCGAAAAAGAGCTCGATCCCGCTCTGCGGAATCAGCTGAAGGACAAGTTGAGCTCCATGCAAGCCGCGAACCTGAGCGGGCGTGCAGAAGAGGTTAACGCTTCCCCCATGCGAGGTGTGAGCGATGAACAGCTCGCCATTCGCCAACGCATGATGAGCGAAGTCACCGGAGAGATCGCAGCGGCGGAAGCCAACCGCGAGGCCGAGCCACAGCTCGTGGCGGAACGGCTTCAAACCCTGCGTACCCGCGTTTCGCAAGCAGGCATGGACGGTAACACGACCAAACAAATGCTGACGATTGTGGATCGGGCCATTGGCAGCCATCAGGTTTACATGACGCAGAACCGAGCTGCTATCGAGCAGAATACTCGCAACCGCCAAATCACTGAATCCATGGCGCTCGATCAAGAAGATCGCTTCAAGACCGATCAGCAGATTGCATCCCTCGTCGAAACCTACAATGACTTGATGGACGAAGGCCGATTTGCCGAAGCCGAAGTCATTGCTAAACAAGTCGGCTTGTTGGACCGCAATTCGACCATTGCCAGTCTATTGATTGCCAACGCACGCAATAGTCGTCGCATCGGTGAGTACGAGCAAACCAAGACCCTTCGCGAAGACGGCTGGATTGACGCGATGAACGATGTCGACGAGTCTGCCGTCCCTTGGACTGACAGTGATTCGATACAATTCCCAGAAGCCAAACGCTGGGAAGAGATCACTCGCAATCGCCGCAAATTGCTGGCTGATTCGCAAACCGGCATGTCTCCCAAGGAAGTGGAGATTTGGGAGCGACTGAAGACCCCGGTCATGGTTGATTTCAAGAACCGTCCGTTGACCGAAGTCATGGATTTCTTGTCGAACATGACAGGCATCCCCATCCACATCGATGAATTGGCGCTGCAACAAGATGGCTTCAACTCCTCGTCCGAGATTGGTGTCACGCTCAGCCTGCCTTCGCAAATTCAATTGCGAAGTGCTCTGAACTTGATCCTCAACTCACGCAACCTTGACTTCCAAGTTGCTAATGAGGTTCTCACCGTAACATCCGTCCGCAACACCGCTCGGGCCAACCGAACTCAGACCTACTCGGTCAAGGATCTGGTCATCCCGATTCCCAACTTCATCCACGACAACAACAGTGGTATGGCGGGAGCTATTCGGCAGGCCTACGAAACGGTGGCTGCAGGCCGTGGTTTGCTGGCGGGAACGCCGGGAGTTAATGCCGGAACCCCTGGACAGAGCGTGCAGATGGCATCCGCTTCAGTGGATCCCAATGCACCGGTTCTGGCTCAGTTGAACAACGGTATGCTCGGTGGACCTGGCAATTTGCTAGGTGGTGGCTTCGGCAGCAACAACAGTTCGGCAATGGGTGGGGCTCCACCGATGATGATGGGCTCGCCAGGGGCCATCGGTGGTGGAGCAGCCATGGCTGACTTCGATACGCTGATGAATCTGATTCAAGCCACCATCGATCCTGACTCTTGGTTGCAAGCGGGCGGTACGAGTACCATCCTGCAATACCCTTCGAATCTCTCGATCGTGGTGAGTGCTCCTCAAACGACGCACGAAAAGATCGCAGAGCTGCTGGAGTCGCTGCGTCGACTGCAAGACTTGCAAGTCACGATTGAAGTGAAGTTCATCACTTTGAACGATAACTTCTTCGAGCGAATGGGGGTCGACTTTGATGTGAAGATCGATGACAACGTTCGCTCGCTGCCTCAGGACGATCAAGGACCGAGTACCACGGTTGGGCTGAGCTCCAACTTCACTGGCAACAACTTCCCCGTCTCTGCTGACTTTGATATCTCGCTAACTCAAGAGAGCTATGGAACAGCCGTTCCTGCCTTCGGTGGCTTCCAAGCCAGCGATGGTGCCAGCTTGGGCTTTGCAATCCTTAGTGACTTGGAAATGTTCTTCTTCATGAACGCAGCCCAAGGAGACAGCCGGACCAACGTCTTGCAAGCTCCACGGGTTACGATGTTCGACGGACAATTCGCTTCGATCAATGACACGATTTCGCGTCCCTTTGTGACCAGCTTGATCCCTGTTGTGGCTGACTTTGCCGTCGCACAACAGCCCGTCATTGTGGTTCTCAACGAAGGTACGATCTTGAATGTTCAAGCAACAGTATCCGCTGACAAACGCTTTGTTCGCCTCACTCTGAACCCATCTTTCTCGCAAATTGACCGAGTGGACACGTTCACCTTTGAGGGGTCGCGAACGACTCGAACGAATTCACAAGATCAAGGCACGAACGTGCTCGATCCAACGGGTTCGGTAGACGACAGCACCAGCGAGTCGGAAGAAATCGTTTCAGGTACCACGGTTCAACAACCAAGCTTCTCCCAAACCAACATTTCGACCACGGTCAGCGTGCCTGACGGCGGAACGATCCTGTTGGGTGGAATCAAGCGGATGCGTGAGAGTCGCATCGAGCGTGGTGTGCCGATCTTGAGCAAGATCCCTTATGTAAACCGCTTGTTCAAGAACACCGCGATTGGCCGTGAGACGAGTACTTTGATGATGACCGTGACACCACGCATCATCATCCAGGAAGAAGAAGAAGAGAAGTACGGAGTGATTCCTTAATCCTTCGACGCTTCATGGAGCAACTTCAGGGGGCTCGGCAGGTGTTTTCACCGGCCGAGCCCTTTTTTCGTTGGTAGTGCAGCGGATGCGCTTTGAGCGCTCCCTGCCAACTTCAGGAAATCAATCGGACCGAATCGGTCGTCAGCTTGCTCGCGAAGAGGGGCTGCCGAAGCTGTTTCTCATTGGACCAGTCCAGGGCACACCGATTAGTCCTTAAGAACGTTTAGTCCTTAAGAACACTGCGACCAACTGCCTTCGCCAGTCCCCAGACCTGTTGGTAGATTTGACGGAAGCGTTCGCGGTCGAGCTTCTGGTAGTAGGCTTTGAGAATGGCTGCGGCGTGGCCTCGATCTAAATGCCGGACCAGTACCGGTATTAACTCCTCGTTTGCGCCCGTAATCGACTCGGCTAGATTTCCGGTATAGATCGGCACGCAATCGACGATTAAGGGGCCAAAGACCTCACGGTTGTACTGGACGGCGCCCGCAATGGATTCCTCTTTCGCCGAATAGGGACTTCTCCAGTCGTAGGGGGGCGACCATTCACGCGCCGGTTTCAATCTGTCAATATGCGTTAGCACCGCGATGATGGGCGGAGGCTTAAGCTGGGCGTTTTGTCGATAGTGTTCTTGCAATTTTCGCAGTAGGGCGACATCCGCCTCGCGTGCAGGACTATTGGCCGCGAGCACCAGCAGCACCATGTCTGCTTGATCCGTCGCCGTTTGGATTTCCCGCAAGAGCTGCTTCGGGGGAGCGGCTTCGTCGTAGCCGGGCGTGTCCAAGAGAGTCAGTGTTTTGTCGGAATCAGGGAGCGAGAATTGGTAGCAGTTGACCTGCCTGGTTTCCGGCAAAAGGCTTGTCTCCGCGACAGTCTCTTGGAGCAAAGCATTGATGAGACTTGATTTTCCCGCTTTGACCTGCCCCATGACGGCAATTTTCGTATGAACCTCTTCCAGCTCTGCCAACGCTTGATTCGCATCTCCGGCTGCATGCAGCTTAGCTGCAGCTGTACCGAAATGAAGTCGATATTGGCGCGAACCACCCTTCAGCCGGCCACTGTACATTTCGATCAAATAGAAGCCAACTTGCCGCAGATAGCGTTGGTAGAACATACTTAGCAATTCATCTTGCAACTTGACCGCTATCCGGCCAGATTTGCGCCACAAGGGATAGGTGAGTAGTCGGCTGGGATCGAGTAGGGAAGAGGACAGGAAAGCGAACTTTTGGCCGAGGTCCAAGGCGCGTAGAATTGCAGGCAGCCGCTCTACCTGGGCTAGGGTAGCAACGGAACTGCCCGGCAGATGCTCAAGCATCCATTGCTCGAGATCTTCCACTGCCAGGTGAACGACGGCAAAGATCTCGATGATGGTCAGTGGATGGAGCGAGTTCTTCCCCGCCTCTGCATGGTAGTGTTGCGCCAGTTTGTCTGAGAGCGTTTGCGCGTCAGCGAGGTAGCGGTTGTAGTCGGCGATGGAGACCCGATCGACCGCGGGAGTCTGTCGACGGAATTGCTCGACAATATCAATGGCCGATTGATCTTGAGGTGTCCAGAATTCGGGGGCCGTCAGTGGCTTGCCAACGGCTGCTTGATCGGGTTTGGCGGCAGGCCAAAGCTTTCCGACGCCCCAAGCAAGAGCCCATAGGGCGGGAAGTGTGAGGGCAATCAGCTTCAGCCAGCCCGTTTGATAGAGCGCTATCAAGCCGATCGCACCGTAGCACATCAACGGGAGAGCCCAGAGGAGAGAAAGGACCACTAAGCGAGGCGACAGCAGATGGAAAAATTTCATTCTGCTTCCCATAGTTCTCGCCCACGCTGCAATTGCTGGTCGAAGACTTTCTTGAGTTCCTCAGCAGTCGGAGTCCCGCCCTGCCGCAGGCCTGAAAAGTACCAGTCCCACGACATGCCTAGTGCATAGGTGAACGCAAACGAGCTCGCCGCCCCAGCAGCCATGCCTACAAAAGGGATGAACTTCAACGCTTCGCGAAATGCCATCCGCACGGCAATCCGAGAGCCGGCTGCACTGCTCAATACGGCCCAGTGCGCAGCGGTCAGCTCTTGTCGATAGATTTGTGCCAACTTGGTTGCCAAATGGGTCTGAATGCCTAACACGGCCGGAATATCTACCCAGGGGATCGGCACCGCACCGGCTGTACCCGCCAAGGCGCTGGAAGCAAGTACTTGCCAGCGAGCTTTCCGCTGCCGCTGGGTTTCTTCCACTTGCAGTGGATTGTTGAGTACCAGCAAAGCCTGACGGTAGGCGTGAGGAAGATAGTTGAGAATCGCCTTTTTAAGCCGCTGCCCTCCAAAGTTTGGATCGGAAAATCCGTCTTCGGGCTGCGTCAGATCAATGGGCACGACTCCGTCGACCAGCCCTCGAAACTGGCTGAGTTTCCGTTCGATTTGAGTGGCTAGAGCTGGTGGAATGGTTGTGGCAGCCGCTTGAGAAACGTTGCCTGCCGGAGAATTCTTGTCAAGTGTTAGCAGGGATGAACTCGAGATCTCTTCGAAGGGATCGGCCGCGGCCGCGATTTCCATTGCACCGTCGATTTCGTGCAAGCAGGTTAGAAGCAGCAGGACGGGGCGCTGCGGGCATGCGCGGCGGATGCGCTGGAGAGGTTCGAGGATGCCTTGCAGAGCGTGGTCGCCCGCGCGAACCGTTACCAGCATCAATTGCGTCGTACCGTCGAAATGGGCGATGTCCGCAGTGGGGTCGTAGGAGGCTTCCCCTAGCCCTCGGGTATCGACGAAGGTTAGCAAGCGGTCGAGCGTGTTGGGGAAATCGAAGCGTTGCGAAGACTTGGTTTCAGGCCGGTAGCCCTCGCCGACAATCGCTGCTTCTGCTCCGGTTAGGTAGCGGATTACCGAGCTCTTGCCACTGCCCGTCTTGCCGAACAACCAGATTGCAGGTACGGGAGCCGTTTGTCGCAATTGCTGCAAGTCGGTTTCAAGGGCGTCCTGTGCATCGGCTGGAGGGGGCATCGCTGGCGATCGCCAACGTTTCCAAAATGAGAGCATGGTGGTTGTCTGAAAGAGGTGTCAGGGCACTGGCAGCGACAGGCTGAACGCAACGGGCGATGCGTTCACGCCTGGCTGGCCGTAGTATTGATCCAACTGACACACCTCCTAGGAGGCTTGGCACCAACTCGGACTATTCGATTGGAATTGTGTAGCTGATCACTCCGATCGCTTCACCTGGCTTCACGTCAGCATAGTGAGCGTGACACATTATACACTTCTCCATGACGACGGGGACGGCGGTAACCATTCGTAGTTGATGGCTTCCGTCCTTCAAGGCAACGACCTGTTCGTGCGTTGCTGCCCCTGCTTTGATCCGGCGAATTCCCTCGCGTTCAAAATCGTTCTTAGCGACGTTCTCTGGTTCGTAGGGATCGCCCGTCGCGTCGAGCAATCGCACTTTGTTTTCGCCCGATTCGGAAACGTTTTTGAACAGGAGTACTGCTGCACTTCCAGCGGCAAAATCGTCGTCATCGTGCACATACTTGTCAGTAACCATGACAATGGTTTGTTTGAAAATATTATCCAACATGCGCACGGTTTTTCGCGAGCGTTCAATCGCTTTCTCGGACGGCTTGGTGGTTTCGTCCGCTGGTTTGGCCACCTTGTCCTTTTCCTGAGCGATGGAGTTTTGCCAAGGCGTGGAAACTAACGCGAGTGTTGTACCTAAGAGCGCAACACCACTAAACGCACATACAAACGACTTCATTAATAGATCTCCAAGAGAAAGCAACGGAAATGGCTTCTTGCCGAATGGATCCTAGCAGTTAAGGCAGATTGGGAGTTGAGCGAGCGAATTGCTTCGAAGTTGGAGCGACATCCGCTAGCGTTACCGTATTGAGGTACTCCAGCTGGATTCGCTCCGCTTCTGCCAGAGTCGATTTCAACTTGCAGAAGGACTCGATGCTACACACGTTTTCGGTACCCACGCACTCCAGGAGGTGCATGTTTCCTTCGAAGATTCGGATGACTTCGCCGACAGAAATACGATCTGCAGGCTTAGCCAATTCGATTCCCCCGCCGACTCCGCGAATGCTCCGCACCAAGTGATGACGGGCCAACAGATTGACCACTTTGGCAATGTGGTTGATCGACACTCCATACAAACCGGCGACTTCTGCAATGGTAGCTCGCCGCTTCAGATGCGTTAGGAACATCAGCGTTCGCAGGCCAAAGTCGGTCTGAGTGGTCAGTCGCATGAAACTCATTTCCCAAAGATGTTAAACATGCACCAGTTTAGCATCTTTATGGGGTAGGGGAAGATCCGAGGCTCCAGAATTGCCGCAACGATCGATTTGGCATTGAACTCAAGGCGTTGCAAATGCTATGTACCACTCAGAAGGATCTCTAATGGAAGTGGACAGAACCGATATGCATACTAGCAGCCAGCTTAAGTCGATCCCAATTCTGTGCAGTCTTGTTGCGATTGTGCTGATAGGTGGGGGGCAGTTTTCAACCGCTCTGCTCGCCGATGACAAGCAGGTTTGGCCGGATGATCCCTTCGCCACGCCTAAGGCCAATGCCAATCCGCGAAGTAGTAAATCGAGGCGGCCGGGAGCCGTATCGGCCAAGTTCGACTCTCCGACGACGTCGCCCCCAGCCAAGACTCCAGCCGAAGTTACGGTGGACTACGAGGAATATGATTATCAGGAATTCGTCGATGGTGATGACGCCGGCTATGTGATCCCGCCAAATTTCGGAGCTCCCAGCACGAGCGTCTTTCAGAGTGGGGCGGATTGCAATTGTTACGAATGCAATCCGGTGGCTCACCTCAACTGCACTACCCCCGACTGCAGTTGTGGGTTGCGCCCGCGTTCCTGCGGCCTTTGGGTCGGTGCCGAGTATCTGCTGTGGTCACTCCAGGGGACGGAATTGCCCGCTCTCGTGACTGCGAGTCCGGCGGGAACCCTACCCAGTGATACGGGCGTCCTCGGTCTTGCGTCGACTAGCACGTTGCTCTCGGGTACTCAGGGAGAGGAGTTCAGGTCCGGAGGTCGGATCACGGTTGGGTTGTGGACCGACCGCTCTCATCGCACTGCGTGGGAAGCTAGTTACCTAGGAATCGATGACAGCAACGACAGTTTCTCCGTCAGTAGCAGTTCGCAGCCCAACTTAGCACGTCCCGTATTTGACACCTTGCTGGGCGGTGAAGCATCTATGTTGATCGCGCACCAGAATTTTCTTTCCGGTTCCATCGCCGTCGATTCGTCAACGCAGTTGCAAGCCTTTGAAATCTTGCGGCGAAGGCAGTACTGTTCAGATGGCTTCTTGACGTTCGACTTCCTTATTGGATTCAAACATGGGAGTCTCGACGATTTGTTGAGAGTGCGTCATGCATCCAATTATTTTCAAGCTCAAGGGCCGATCAGCGCTGGAACGGCAACCCATGGATTTGACAATTTCGAAGCCAAGAATGACTTCAATGGTCTACTGCTGGGGATCGAACGACGACACCATTGGAACCGTTGGAAGATCGCCTACACCGGTAAGGTAAGCTTGGGGTCTAACAACGTCGATATGCTCATCGACGGCCAAACGATCACTACTGTACCCGGAGGCGGCACCTCTACCTTCAATGGCGGGCTGCTCGCACAGGCGACTAACATCGGAACCTACAGCCGAAACGAATTCGTTGCCATTCCCGAATTCAAGTTCTCTGCCCAACGTCAGATCAACCAATGCCTTGGCTTGCAATGCGGCTACAATATCATGTATTGGAGTTCCGCAGTTCGAGCAGCCGATGCCGTCAGTCGCCGAGTCTCGCAATTTCCACCGGAAGCGGTAACCGGAACCGGCGATCCAAAATTCGCATGGACAAGTAGTGGGTTCTTAGCCCACGGATTCCAATTTGGGCTGAACTATCAATTCTAGACTATCGGCTAGCGGGCCAGCCCATGACGACTGAGCCCGCGTTTCGCCGGTGACGATCTATTCGACAATATCATTGATGGTGATAGTGAACTCTTGATCGAACGTCAGGCCGTACGAGTCGGTAGACCGGACTCGTACATAGTAAGTGTCCTGAGTTTCAAAATCGAGCTCGGCGGCCGTCTGAAGTTTATCACCCACGATCGTAAAGGATGCATTGTCGGTGTCGCCGGTACCAGCTACCAGAGTGTAGGTGTGGGAGTCTATGGCATTGGCATCCGTTGAAGTTAGCGTGCCAACATCGGAACCAATAGCCGAGCCTTCATCGATCGCGGTGCTACCAAGAGCAACGGCCGTTGGTGCCACACCAGCTTCAACAATGGTGATGGTCAGCTCTTCTTCGTGAGTCAATCCACCGGCATCGGTGACCATGACACGGATGGCATAACTCGCCTTGGTCCCCATGTCCGCTATAAAGGCGGTTTGCAGCTGATCGCCGGAGATGGCAAACGAAGCGTTGTCGGTATCACCCGAACCAGCCACCAATGTATAGGTGAACGTGTCGCCGGCATCGGGATCATCCGAGGATAAAGTGCCGACTACCGTGCCAGATGCAGCTCCATCTTCCACTTGGCTGGAACTCAACACGACGCTGGTGGCCGCCTCGTTGACGTTCGCGGCAGTGATAGTGAAGGTCTGCTCGAAGATGAGTCCCCCGGCATCGGTGCTACGTACACGAACCGAGTAACTCTCTTGCGATTCAAAGTCGAGGACGGCTGCCGTGGTAAGCGTTGAGCCGGAGATGGTAAAGGAGGCGTTGTCGGTGTCCCCCACACCTGCTTCCAGCGTGTAGGTGAAGGTGTCACCAGCGTCTGCATCCGTGGTGGTTAGATTACCAACTAGGGTGCCACTCACCGCATTCTCGGCGATGGTCAGGTTGTCGAGCGCTACTGCGCTCGGTGTCTCGTTCACACCATTGACGGTGATGGTGAACTCTTGGTCGAACGTCAGGCCATACGAGTCGGTGGACCGAACCCGCACGCTGTACGTGTCCTGAGTTTCAAAATCGAGCTCGGCGGCCGTCTGAAGTTTATCACCCACGATGGTAAAGGATGCATTGTCGGTGTCGCCGGTACCAGCTACCAGAGTGTAGGTGTGGGAGTCTATCGCATTGGCATCGGTTGAAGTTAGCGTGCCAACATCGGAACCAATAGCCGAGCCTTCATCGATCGCGGTGCTACTAAGAGCAACGGCCGTTGGTGCCACACCGACTTCAACAACGGTAATGTTCAGCTCTTCTTCGTGAGTCAATCCACCGGCATCGGTGACCATGACACGGATGGCATAACTGGCCTTGGTCCCCATGTCCGCTATAAAGGCGGTTTGGAGCTGATCGCCGGAGATGGTAAACGAAGCGTTGTCAGTATCTCCGGATCCAGCCACCAATGTATAAGTGAACGTGTCGGCGGCATCGGGATCATCCGAAGCTAAGGTGCCAACTGCCGTGCCAGATGCAGCTCCATCTTCCACTTGGCTGGAACTCAACGTGACGCTGGTGGCTGCTTCGTTGACGTTCGTGGCAGTGATGGTGAAGGTTTGCTCAAAGGTCAGTCCTCCGGCATCGGTGCTACGTACCCGAACCGAGTAACTCTCTTGCGATTCAAAGTCGAGGACGGCTGCCGTGGTAAGTGTTGCACCGGAGATGGCAAAGGAGGCGTTGTCGGTGTCCCCCATACCTGCTTCCAGTGTGTAGGTGAAGGTGTCACCAGCGTCTGGATCCGTGGTGGATAGATTTCCAACTAGGGTGCCACTCACCGCATTCTCGGCGACGGTCAGGTTGTCGAGTGCTACTGCGCTCGGTGTTTCATTCAGATCATTGACGGTGATGGTGAACTCTTGGTCGAACGTCAGGCCATACGAGTCGGTGGACCGAACCCGCACGCTGTAAGTGTCCTGAGTTTCAAAATCGAGCTCGGCGGCCGTCTGAAGTTTATCACCCACGATGGTAAAGGATGCATTGTCGGTGTCCCCGGTACCAGCCACCAGCGTGTAGGTGTGGGAGTCTGTGGCGTTGGCATCGGTTGAAGTCAGCGTGCCAACATCAGAACCGATAGCCGAGCCTTCGTCGATCGCGGTACTACTGAGAGCAACGGCCGTTGGTGCCACGCCGACTTCAACAACGGTAATGGTTAGCTCTTCTTCGTGAGTCAACCCACCGGCATCGGTGACCATGACACGGATGGCATAACTGGCCTTGGTCCCCATGTCCGCTATAAAGGCGGTTTGCAGCTGATCGCCGGAGATGGCAAACGAAGCGTTGTCGGTATCACCCGAACCAGCCACCAATGTATAGGTGAACGTGTCGCCGGCATCGGGATCATCCGAGGATAAAATGCCGACTACCGTGCCAGATGCGGCTCCATCTTCCACTTGGCTGGAACTCAACACGACGCTGGTGGCCGCCTCGTTGACGTTCGCGGCAGTGATAGTGAAGGTCTGCTCGAAGATGAGTCCCCCGGCATCGGTGCTACGTACACGAACCGAGTAACTCTCTTGCGATTCAAAGTCGAGGACGGCTGCGGTGGTAAGCGTTGAGCCGGAGATGGTAAAGGAGGCGTTGTCGGTGTCCCCCACACCTGCTTCCAGCGTGTAGGTGAAGGTGTCACCAGCGTCTGCATCCGTGGTGGTTAGATTACCAACTAGGGTGCCACTCACCGCATTCTCGGCGATGGTCAGGTTGTCGAGCGCTAGGGCGGTCGGCGTTTCGTTTAGATCACTGACGGTGATGGTAAACTCTTGATCGAAGGTCAGACCATACGAGTCGGTAGAGCGGACTCGCACACTGTAGGTGTCCTGGGTTTCAAAATCGAGCTCAGCGGCCGTCTGAAGTTTATCACCCACGATGGCAAAGGATGCATTGTCGGTGTCTCCAGTACCAGCCACCAGAGTGTAGGTGTGGGAGTCTATGGCGTTGGCATCGGTCGAAGTTAGTGTGCCGATTTCCGTCCCGATAGCCGAGCCTTCGTCGATCGTGGTACTACTCAGGGCGACGGCCGTTGGTGCCACACCGACTTCAACAACGGTAATGGTCAACTCTTCTTCGTGAGTCAATCCACCGGCATCGGTGACCATGACACGGATGGCGTAACTCGCCTTGGTTCCCATGTCTGCCACAAAGGCGGTTTGGAGCTCATCGCCGGAGATGGCAAACGAAGCGTTGTCGGTGTCACCCGAACCAGCTACTAGCGTGTAGGTGAATGTGTCGGCGGCATCGGGATCATCCGAAGATAAGGTGCCAACTGCCGTGCCAGATGCAGCTGCATCTTCCACTTGGCTGGAACTCAACACGACGCTGGTGGCCGCTTCGTTGACGTTCGTGGCAGTGATAGTGAAGGTCTGCTCGAAGATGAGTCCCCCGGCATCGGTGCTACGTACCCGCACCGAGTAACTCTCTTGCGATTCAAAGTCGAGGACGGCTGCGGTGGTAAGCGTTGAGCCGGAGATGGCAAAGGAGGCGTTGTCCGTGTCCCCCGCACCGGCTTCCAGCGTGTAGGTGAAGCTGTCTCCAGCGTCTGCATCCGTGGTGGTTAGATTACCAACTAGGGTGCCACTCACCGCATTCTCGGCGATGGTCAGGTTGTCGAGCGCTAGGGCGGTCGGCGTTTCGTTTAGATCACTGACGGTGATGGTAAACTCTTGATCGAAGGTCAGGCCATACGAGTCGGTGGAGCGGACTCGCACACTGTAGGTGTCCTGGGTTTCAAAATCGAGCTCAGCGGCCGTCTGCAGTTTGTCCCCCACGATGGTAAAGGATGCATTGTCGGTGTCGCCGGTACCAGCCACCAGAGTGTAGGTGTGAGAGTCTATCGCATTGGCATCGGTCGAAGTTAGCGTGCCAACATCGGAACCGATAGCCGAGCCTTCGTCGATCGCGGTGCTACTAAGAGCAACGGCCGTTGGTGCCACACCGACTTCAACAACGGTAATGGTCAGCTCTTCTTCGTGAGTCAATCCACCGGCATCGGTGACCATGACACGGATGGCATAACTGGCCTTGGTCCCCATGTCCGCTATAAAGGCGGTTTGCAGCTGGTCGCCGGAGATGGCAAACGAAGCGTTGTCAGTATCTCCGGATCCAGCTACTAGCGTGTAGGTGAATGTGTCGGCGGCATCGGGATCATCCGAAGCTAAGGTGCCAACTACCGTGCCAGATGCAGCTCCATCTTCCACTTGGCTGGAACTCAACGTGACGCTGGTGGCTGCTTCGTTGACGTTCGTGGCAGTGATGGTGAAGGTTTGCTCAAAGGTCAGTCCCCCGGCATCGGTGCTACGCACCCGAACCGAGTAACTCTCTTGCGATTCAAAGTCGAGGACGGCTGCGGTGGTAAGCGTTGCACCGGAGATTGCAAAGGAGGCGTTGTCGGTATCTCCCGTACCGGCTTCCAGCGTGTAGGTGAAGGTGTCACCAGCGTCCGGGTCGGTGGTGGTTAGATTACCAACTAGCGTACCACTCACCGCATTCTCGGCGACGGTCAGGTTGTCGAGTGATAATGCGCTCGGTGTTTCATTCAGATCATTGACGGTGATGGTGAACTCTTGGTCGAACGTCAGGCCATACGAGTCGGTGGAGCGGACCCGCACGCTGTAAGTGTCCTGAGTTTCAAAGTCGAGCTCAGCAGCCGTCTGAAGTTTATCACCCACGATGGTAAAGGATGCATTGTCGGTGTCCCCTGTACCAGCCACCAGCGTGTAGGTGTGGGAGTCTGTGGCGTTGGCATCGGTTGAAGTCAGCGTGCCAACATCAGAACCGATAGCCGAGCCTTCGTCGATCGCGGTACTACTGAGAGCAACGGCCGTTGGTGCCACGCCGACTTCAACAACGGTAATGGTTAGCTCTTCTTCGTGAGTCAACCCACCGGCATCGGTGACCATGACGCGGACGGCGTAGCTCGCCTTGGTTCCCATGTCCGCCACAAAGGCGGTTTGCAGCTGATCGCCGGAGATGGCAAACGAAGCGTTGTCAGTATCTCCGGATCCAGCTACTAGCGTGTAGGTGAACGTGTCGGCGGCATCGGGATCATCCGAAGATAAGGTGCCAACTGCCGTGCCAGATGCAGCTCCATCTTCCACTTGGCTGGAACTCAACGTGACGCTGGTGGCTGCTTCGTTGACGTTCGTGGCAGTGATGGTGAAGGTTTGCTCAAAGGTCAGTCCTCCGGCATCGGTGCTACGTACACGAACCGAGTAACTCTCTTGCGATTCAAAGTCGAGGACGGCTGCCGTGGTAAGCGTTGAGCCGGAGATGGTAAAGGAGGCGTTGTCGGTGTCCCCCACACCTGCTTCCAGTGTGTAGGTGAAGGTGTCACCAGCGTCCGGGTCGGTGGTGGATAGATTACCAACTAGGGTGCCACTCACCGCATTCTCGGCGACGGTCAGGTTGTCGAGTGATAATGCGCTCGGTGTTTCATTCAGATCATTGACGGTGATGGTGAACTCTTGGTCGAACGTCAGGCCATACGAGTCGGTGGACCGAACCCGCACGCTGTAAGTGTCCTGAGTTTCAAAATCGAGCTCGGCGGCCGTCTGAAGTTTATCACCCACGATGGTAAAGGATGCATTGTCGGTGTCCCCTGTACCAGCCACCAGCGTGTAGGTGTGGGAGTCTGTGGCGTTGGCATCGGTTGAAGTCAGCGTGCCAACATCAGAACCGATAGCCGAGCCTTCGTCGATCGCGGTACTACTGAGAGCAACGGCCGTTGGTGCCACGCCGACTTCAACAACGGTAATGGTTAGCTCTTCTTCGTGAGTCAACCCACCGGCATCGGTGACCATGACGCGGACGGCGTAGCTCGCCTTGGTTCCCATGTCCGCCACAAAGGCGGTTTGCAGCTGATCGCCGGAGATGGCAAACGAAGCGTTGTCAGTATCTCCGGATCCAGCTACTAGCGTATAGGTGAACGTGTCGGCGGCATCGGGATCATCCGAAGCTAAGGTGCCAACTACCGTGCCGGATGCATCTCCATCTTCCACCTGGCTGGAGCTCAACGTGACGCTGGTGGCTGCTTCGTTGACGTTCGTGGCAGTGATGGTGAAGGTTTGCTCAAAGGTCAGTCCCCCGGCATCGGTGCTACGCACCCGAACCGAGTAACTCTCTTGCGATTCAAAGTCGAGGACGGCTGCGGTGGTAAGTGTTGCACCGGAGATGGCAAAGGAGGCGTTGTCCGTGTCTCCCGCACCGGAGACCAGAGTGTAGGTAAAGGTGTCACCCGCATCGGCGTCGGTCGATGTTAGAGCGCCAACCACGGTTCCACTCGCGGAGTTTTCGGGAACATTGCTGTTCGAAAGGCCGATTGCTGTCGGGGCCGTATTGCTTCCCGCTGCAAGAATTGTACCTGTCAGAACCTGCTCGACAAACGCGCCTGCTGAATCGGTACTTCGAATGCGGATGGTATAGGAGTTTTGCGTGTTAGCGTCAAACACGACCGCAGTTAATAATGTATTTCCCGAGAGGGTGAATTTGGCATTGTCGGCGCTGCCATCTCCACTCACCAACGTGTAAACGTGAGAGTCCCCAGCATCCGTATCCACCGTCGTCAGCGTACCAACCGTGGTGCCAATTGCTTGCCCGTCAGTCAGATTGGTTGTGGACAATGCCACTGAGCTCGGCGGATTGTTGGTATCGCTAACGGTGATGGTAAAGTTGCGGACGAATGACTTGCCAGTGGAATCGGTCGTACTAACACGAATCGAGTAGGTTCCAGGGGACGCGCTGAGTGCTTCTGCTGTGAGCAGGTTGCTGCCACTGATGCTAAACGAACTGTTGTTCGTATCACCACTGCCTGCCACCAGTGCGTAGGTGAACGAGTCGCCCGCGTCTGGATCACTTGTTGAAAAACTACCAACTACAGAGCCAATGGCCTGGGAGCTGGTGGCACTCTGGCTGGAGAGGCTGAGGCCAAAGGGAGCTTGAGAGCTTGGGAGGTCGGGTAGGTTCGGAACTGGCAAGCCCACGACTTTACGCAAGATATCGCTCGCATCGAGCGCGCTGATACCACCTGCCCCAGTGATGTCTCCCATAATCGTGGGATCGATGAGAGCAAACAGAGGAGTCGTGCTCGGTGTGCTGTCCGCAGAACCTAAGAAGCCGGTATCTAGACCAACCCCCACGCGGGCGATTAACCGTGCATCTTCAGCATCATAACGGCGATTGGCGTTGACATCTCCCGCATAGGATACCAGTTGCACTCCACTATCGACTTGAGCCGTCATTGCACCAGCATTGACTTCCACGGACGAAAAACTCAATACCTGAGTACTGCCGTAGCTAGCATCTTCCGGAACCGAAGCAATCAATTCGATGACATTCGTTTGGCTGGCCGTGAGAGGTGCCAGCGCGTAGAAGGATACCGTTGCAGTGCCGGGTACCGTAAGGTTTGCATCGACGCTACTGCCAGCCGGAGCATCGGCACCCAACTGGACGTCGGAGATGTTGAGCAGACTCGGGTCGTATTGGAGTGTAAAGGTTACCGAGGTTAGACCGGCAGGATTGGTAAGAACCACTGCCAGTCCATCGGGCAACTCTGTGCCACTCCCCTGCCCAGGAGCTTGTACTGCTTGGCTGGGGCCGCGCGCGAAATCGGGGAGGCCAAGGATCATGTCGGTAGAGGTGCCGACGGTAAACTGAATCACAAAATCACCACCGGCGGTGCCGTTGCCCGATGGTAGGGTCGTGCCATTGTATTCCCCATCAAGCAATTCGCCATCGGCTAGATCGGTAAAGGCATCTGACGCACTCCGGAGCGTTGCCGTGTAGGTATCTGCTGCCAGGACTCCATCGCTAGCAACGAAAGTCAACCTGGTTCCATCGACGACCAACGACCCCTTCACATCACCCGTAGTGGCTCCTTGGAGCGTGACGTCGGCAGCACCCTGAGTGCCCCCCTCGGTGTTGTACAGATTCAGATTGAGGGTACTCACCTCTTCGCTCAACTCAACCACAAAACCGCTATCGGTCGGTTCGAATGCGGTAATGTTGGCAGCCAACACCCGACGTGCTTCTAGCGACTCAAACCCCAAGCGTGGGCGCCTTGACTTGCGACTGCTCCTGAGACTGTCCAGTCTTAGCTTGGCGGGAGAGGCAAAGGACAGAAAGCGAAGCAGGTCGGTAAAGCCACGACGATTCATAGGATAAAACTCACTAAAGGGTAACCAATGATTCTTGAGCAGCTACAGTCGACGCTGCCAAACTCTAACTCGTATGCCGTGGTGGCAATGCTACGAGTCTGCCATGAACCAAGCAAATATATTTTGGGCTTGGCTTGTTCCGAGAATGGTCTGGAACCGGCAAAATCACCGTGCCCGACGACTCTCAAGGGCGAGTCGCACCGGTGCCCCACACAGGTAATCTTTTTAGTCCGATTAGTTACTTCGGCTATCTCGTGGCGTTCTCTCAATTTTTTGTGCGTAAGGAAGCGACTATTGGACGACTAATTTGAAACAGTTCCTACCATTTAGTTCCCTTGCCGGAACAAAAGAATGTGGACAGCCGTCACATTCGACAGACGCCGCTTTACCAGTCGGTTGTTGTCCGCCCAATCCAGTAGCTCGAGATACTATCAATGCTTAGAAACAAATTTCGGCCAACTCTGGAAAACCTAGAAATCCGACGACTCTTGGCTGCCGTAGATATTCCCTCAGATCTTTCCGGAAATGTGGCGGCCATCGTTGCAGCCCCTGTCAATATTGACACCGCTGCTGGAATTCGCGGAGCCGAAATAAGGCTCGCCTACGACACCAGCTTGCTCGATTTAGATAGCAATTCTGTTTCGCTCGGATCTGTCTGGAGTGGAAGTTCCGACGCGCAGATCACGGCAAACGTGGACGATGCTAGCGGCACCGTCGTCATCTTTATCGCGTCGTCCAGCCCGTTGTCCGCCACCGCAGGGAGCCTCGTCAATTTAGACTTCACGATAAGCTCCACAGCGACCGTTGGCAGCAATGCTATTCTCAACCTAACATCCGTATCCCTCAATGAAGGGGCGATTGCTGTTAGCCCGGCACCTGCCGCCGGCGCCGATTCGACCGACGGGCAAATCCTGGTGACCAGCGATTCTACGGGGGGAGATGACAGCATTTCTGGGTTCGTATTTGCTGACGCGAATCGCGATAACTTGCTCAGTTCGGGCGAAGCCATCCCGGGGGTGACGATCACGCTCACCAATTCCAGTGGGGTGCAGCAGCAAGCCGTCACGGATGGAAATGGGAGGTATGAATTCCTAAATCTGGCGCCGGGTAACTACAGCCTACAAGAGGAGCAGCCTGCAGCGTTCGTGGATGGCGGTAGCAACACCCTGAATGTCGCACTTGCCGCGGCCTCCGATTTGACTAACCAAAATTTTGTGGAAGGAGGGCTCCTGCCCCAATACCTGTACACGCGTCTGCGGGCTACCGTCGTGCAACCGGTGGGGTCGGCCGCTTGGCAAGCTCAAATCGAACAAATACGCGAGGACGCCGAGCTCGGTAGTGGTGCTTCGTCCAGTTCCAATCGTGTGCAAACCCAGTCGATTCAAAGTGCGTCGATTCAAAGTGCATTGGATCCGAGTTCCCAACTGTCCGTGGCCGGTTCGCGGCCCCGCCTCGCCTCCTCTTTCCTAGCCTACCTGGGGAACACGCAAGCTCTTCCTGCGGCCGAAGGGGAAATGGCTGGCAACTCGCAGGCATTGTCGCCTGCCGTCAGCATTCCACCGGCGGCTCAGCGGGCCTCGGTGCCGATGGTCGAAAGTTCTGAATTGCGAACCCACAATCGCCGGTTAGCTAGCTTCGACCAAGCCCTACTCGCCTTGCTGGAATAGGCGTTTGCCAGCGACACTACCTCTAGGGGGCGGATGAGATCTGCTATCAATCCTAGAAGGGCAGTAAATTAAACTCTCCTCCAAAATCGACGTATCGCCTGGAATTTAAAGTTCGTAATCTCCAATTCTTCAACCACCCAAAATCTAGTTGTGTTTCTAGATGCAGGGTGTGTTCTCTTCGAATTGGAGTCAAGGATGGGCAAGTTATCTCGTCGGCTTTCGCTGGAAAGTCTCGAAGCGCGTAAGCTGTTTGCAGGCTTGGTAGGTACCGAATCGGCTGGTTTCTGCGGCCCGGTGCGACCACCTGCAAGTGAAGAGATTCGATTGAGCGTTGAGACCTCGCGAACGGAGGGGGTTCGAGCGGCGGAGCTTCAGTTCGAATTCGACCCCAGTAAATTCCAGCTCGCTCCCTCGGACGTGACACCTGGAGAAGCTTGGCAGGGCAAAGCGACCTTGCTGACGAATATCGATCACCAAGCCGGCTTAGTTTCGGTGCTCGTCTACTCCTCCGTCGCGATTCAATCCGACGCAACCGACCTAGTGCATCTCGACCTGGATCTTGTCGATGAGCTCGCCGCTGATGTGGCTGCCGATTTCGTGCTGAAAAATCTGGAGCTGAACGAGGGGATGGTGGAATCGCCCGCTGAGCTAGTCCTCTCGGAGCCTCGGCTGCCCAGCCCAGCAGACTTCTCGAAGCCCACGCATGCTGCGCTTCCGACTCCGGAACTCTCCAGGCGTCCCATTCACCGATTGGACGCGGTTCTCCCCTCCAGCGACCGAGACCAGGGGATGTTGTACGGTCCCCTGCGCCCTGAACTCATTGACTACGCCAATGTTAGCAACGGTAGTCATCATCGTACTGCAGTCGCCAGCCTCACCTAGTGCTTCTTGGCGGGGCGCGGCGCCTGCGTCAGCACGGTGACCGCTCCGGTGATCACCACTCCTAGGCTCATCCAGAACCAAGGCGTGACCAATCCCCAAGTGCCAGCTTCGCTCAGGGAAATGAAGGTGTTGATGACGGGCGCAAAACCAAAGATAAGCGGCATCACGTAATAGGGCTTTCCTCCAGCGTTGAAGGCGAGGAGGACGCCCAGTGCACCGATTGCTCCGGCAATCCCCGCCAGGAACGACCAGGTCATGCCCATGCCGGTCCATGCACCACCGCTGCCCATCGCCCCGGAGTAGATCAAGATCAGAGGCACGGCGACGGCGATTAGGAAGTAGGCAAGTCCGACACAAGCGAAGGGACGCAAGCGACTGCCCGCCATCTTGGCTTGACCTACGTGTAGCATCGGGCCATAGGAGCCCCAACAAAGTGCAGCGATGATGATCGAAATCACGATTCCTAAGGTGTTGGAACTTTTGGCCGTAGGATGCGGTTTGGCGTGTGAGGTCGGGGCGGAGCCACTCGTTGCGGACGCAGCCTCGGCATCCGCAGGTTGACTATTTTGCTGGTTATCTTCTTGGGCTGGCTCTGCAGCCGCCGCATCTTCGGGGCTTGGGGAATTGCTGTCGGAACCTGCTTCGTGCTCGGAGACCGCTTCTTCAGCCGAGTCGTTCTTCTCTTCGGCAGTATTTTTCTCTTCAGCAGTAGTTGCCTGAGCCGCTGACGTCTCGCCATCGGGCTCACTCGTCTCAGCCTTCGATTCCAGCGAGCTGGCCGGTTCGCTCGACTCGGCCGACGCGGAAGTTGCGGCGGGCGCCGCATTCGGCTTGAAGACCAAAACGCCTCCGGCCCCTAGCGCGGCCGTGACAATTCCAATCACAAACGCGGGCTTAATCTGGCTAAAGGTACGGCTCATCATGGCCGTCACCAGGGTGTTGACCACTGGCGCAAACCCGAACACGAGTGGCATTACGTAGAGAGTTTTGCCGCCATAGCCTAAGGCCAAGATGATCCCCAGGGCCCCAATTGCACCAACCGCTCCGGCTACCACGGAGAAAACGGTACCGGCGATCGTCCAATTCCCCTTTTCGCCACTCTTTTTGAGGATGGCGAAGGGAATGAGGACCGCGATAAGGAAGTAGGCCAATCCAACGCCCACGAATGCACGCATGCTGTCGTGGTTCAGTGCGATGGCACCATGGTGCAGAACCGGACCGTATGCCCCCCAAGAGACAAAGGTCAGGGCAGTGAAAAATAAGACGAATGGCAGGCCCTTCATGAGTAGCTGGCTCTTTCCTGAAACAATTCAGTTTGGGGGTGAGGGGGCAGGGGCGAGTTTTCATCTCGCTTCAGGAGTCGCCGTGGCACTCAATGCGTGTCACGGACGGTCCCCGCGAGAAGCTACTTTTCTACCATTGCGCGGCGACTTTCCATAGCCTCTGCATTTTTCGGACCTTCGTAGGAAGCTAGAAAATAGAGTCAGCCCTTAGAGTGAACGATCCCACCTTGTCGATTGGGGAGGAAATGGCGACGTGCTGACCTGCCGTCCCGCCCGGGGGGGATCGCTGATCGCGATGGTGCTCTTCACCGATTGCCCAGCTTTAAATTCGAGGGAAAGATGGATTCGTCCGAAAGGGGAGGTTAAATCCTCAAACCACCCTTCACTCTCTTCCGAATCTCTGCGATTCTGCGGTTGCTAGTTTCGCCAAATGCGATAGGATTTCCGGATTGTAGATTCGAAGCCTAGGATTCTCCCTCTAGTGGGATTGATTCGTATCAGGACTGCCAGGCGTTGCTTGGGAGTTTGCAGAGGTAACGAATTGGCCAAGAAATTCAGATTATTGGTTGCGCGCTGAGGCTTGTTTGCACCGCTCACTCCGCTTCGCGGGTTTAGCAGGCGGCACAGCGCGGCAACTGGCAACGACTGGCCGAAATGCCTGGGCATTCTGTTTTTGACGGAGTGAAAGGTCGGTTCAAGCCGATAAGCAGGCGAAGTAGTTTTAAAATGTGTATTGAGAATACAGGATCGTTCGGAAGCGGACTGACTTTAGAAGCACTATGACAACGACAAAAGAACTCAGAAGAGAAGCCATCGACGGATTTAAGACTTCAGAGGGCGACACTGGCTCCTCCTCGGTCCAAATCGCGATCTTGACCAAGCGAATCAATCATTTGACCGAGCATATGCGGAGCAATAAGAAGGATTACGCGAGTCGTCGTGGTCTGCTGCGGATGGTTAGCCGCCGTCGCAGTCTGTTGGACTACGTGCGTCGTCACGATCCGCAAGGCTATGTTGATTTGCTCGGCCGCCTCAACATCCGTAAGTAAGCTTCGTCGGCAGCCAGGTTGGCTACACCGTTGGGTACCAGGTTGCACCGAGCGGTTCGTAGTCCTTGATGCGCGACGCCCAAACCAGCGTTACCGGGGATCCCCTGGTATCGCAGGCTCTGTTCGCTGAGGACAGACAGCGACCCACGTTAAAGCAGCGGTCGTGTTGATGATGATGAACGGACGTGCACCTAATGCAAGTTCGTGTGAAAACAGCGAGATCGAGCCCCAAACCTGTCTCTGGACTCCCCTGGTGCTCGTCCGAAAGAATTTGTCAGCGTACGGGTTTGTCTTGTGCGTTGGGTAGCTATCCAGCTTGGCTAGGCTGAGCTACCACTTGATCCTGCACCATCCAGCGAAGCTCTCGGTTCCGCGTGCTACCGAACGAAATGCCACCAGTGGCATCCGTTTCAACGGCCTGGATATCTCCTGGCCTGCTACTCTGAACCTCTGCGACTCCCTGCAATCCCACATGGGCAATCCCAAGTGGGCACCCCGAAACGGTTGGTGCGTAGACTCAAAATGGAGGAGGAGTTTCTTTCCCTGGAGTGCAAGGGCGTGCGACCGTTCTGGTATATTGCCGCCGGTGGCCTGCGTCTCGATTGCAGCTGGCCCTGATCAGTAGATAGCCATGTAGTTTGATGTGAAAAAGAAATTAGTGAAATTGTTGGAAATTAGGAATTAGTGAATTGAAAATCCGAGTAGAAAAAAAAATTGGTTCCAAAGTCTTGTCCATGGAAACCGGACAGCTGGCCAAGCAAGCCGCCGGTAGCGTGCTGGTCCAGTATGGTGACACGGTCGTGTTGACCGCTTGTGCAACCGGCCCATCCCGCCCAGGCACAAACTTCTTCCCGTTGACTTGCGACTACCGCGAGCGACTTGCAGCCGCCGGAAAATTTCCAGGCGGTTTTTTAAAGCGCGAAGGGCGCCCCACCACGAAAGAAACGTTGACTAGCCGTTTGATGGACCGCCCCATCCGACCGCTGTTCCCCAAGGCCTTCAACGACGAAGTCCAAGTCCAGAGTATGGTTGTTAGTAGCGACCTGCAAAACGATGGCGACATCCTCGCCATGAATGGCGCTTCGGCCGCGCTCACCATCAGCTCGCTTCCCTTCCAAGGGCCGTTGGCTTCCGTGCGAGTTGCTAAGATCGATGGCGAGCTCGTCGCCTTCCCGACCAACGAAGAGCTCGAAGAGAGTGAACTCGACCTGATCGTTTCTGGAAGCGACAAATCGATCCTCATGATCGAAGGCTTCGCTCAGGAAATGCCTGAAAACGAAATGGCCGACGCGGTTCTCTTTGGCTTCGGCGTTGTCAAGGAAATTATCGGCTTGATCGATGAGTTGGCGGCCAAAGCCCAGACCAAACAGGTTGACTTTGAAGCCCCTGCAGACAATGGCATCCTGTCGCGTCTGCAAGCGGACTACTACGACCGTTACCGCCAAGCCAAGCAAACCGAAGGCAAGCAGGCTCGTGGCGAAGCAGTCAAGGCATTGAAGGAAGAGGCCAAGGCGGCGCTCATCCCAGATCCGAAGGCAGAGGGTGCAATTTGCGCCGATGCGTTCTCAACTGCGTGGCACGATCTTGAGCATCAGGTTGTACGCGAGCTCATCCTCGGCGGAACGCGTCCTGATGGTCGCGATCACAACAGCCTGCGGGCTATCGAATGCGAAACGGACATTCTCCCTCGCACCCACGGTTCGGCAATCTTCCAACGTGGTGAGACTCAAGCACTCGTATCCGTAACTCTCGGCACAAGCCGAGATGAGCAACGCGTCGACGGTTTGATCGAAGAGTACAGCAAGAAGTTCATGCTGGATTACAATTTCCCTTCCTATTCGGTTGGCGAATGCCGTCCAATCCGCGGCCCAGGTCGTCGCGAAATCGGACACGGAGCTCTCGCGGAACGATCGGTTGCACCGATCGTGCCGGATGCGGAGGAATTCCCCTACACGATTCGTGTGATTAGCGATATTACCGAATCCAATGGCTCTTCCTCGATGGCCAGCGTTTGTGGAGCCACCCTCGGCCTCATGGCAGCCGGTGTACCCATTTCCAATCCGGTGGCTGGTATCAGCATCGGTCTGGTGAAGGACAAGGATCGCTGGGTCTTGCTAACCGATATCATCGGCGATGAAGATCACTTCGGCGATATGGATTTCAAGATTGCCGGGACGCCTGAAGGTATTACTGGTATCCAACTCGATCTCAAAATTGATGGAATCAGCGAAGAGATCATGCGTGCGACTCTCAAGCAAGCTCGGGAAGCTCGCATGGAGATCCTCCGCAAGATGATCACAGCCATTCCCCGACCGCGAACTGAAACCAGTCGCTACGCGCCGCGTTTGCTTCGCACCAAAATCGACTCCGACAAAATTGGTCTACTCATCGGACCTGGCGGAAAGAATATTCGCGCGATTCAAGAAGATACCGGTGCGACCATCGACGTCGAAGATGACGGTACCGTAGTGGTTGCAGCCATGAACGGCGATGCCGCTCAAGCTGCCCTGTTGCGCGTCGAAGCCTGTACTGCTACAGCTCAAATCGGCAAAATCTACGATGGAACGGTTAGTAGCGTCCGAGACTTCGGTGCATTCGTTGAAATTCTACCTGGACGAGACGGCTTGGTTCACATCAGTGAGCTTTCAAGCGGCTATGTTTCCAGCGTAGATGACATCTGCAAGGTCGGCGATGCGATGAAAGTCATCGTAATCGATATCGACGATCAAGATCGCGTCAAGTTGAGTCGTCGTCGAGCACTGGAAGAGCTTGGTATCGAAGACGAGTTCGCCAACCGTGAAGCGGGTGATGAAGAGCGACCCGAGCGCGCTGAGCGTGGTGGCGAGCGCGATCGTGGCGGCGATCGAGGTGGTCGTTACGGCGAGTCCCGCGGCGGAAGTGGCGGCAACGGCGGTGGTCGACGCGGCGGAAGTAGCGGTGGAGGCCGCGGTCGTCGATAGGAACAATTCGCAACATCTTGAGTCCAAGTCGCTAGATTTGAACTCAGGTTTTACTTAACATGGACGGCTGGCCATCTCTTATAAGAATGGTCAGCCGTTTTTTATTGGCGTCAGTTACGGAATAATTCGCTTCACTAGAGCTAAATTATCCGACACCTCGCTTAACGTGGGGTACATTGTCTACGTACGCCTTAAACTCTAGGCAGTTACACACCTACCTACGCCCGTAGCCCACCCACAACGTCCTGTCTCTGATCCAATTGCTTTGTACCGCAGTTGCATGCGTTTGTTGCCGCGTTGGTGTTGCGACACGACGGTAGTCCCATGACCCCAGACTAAACACACGACAAAGGAGCACAGTTTTGCCACGTAAATTAAAAGGCTATTCAAGAGTTGATTCCGAAGGTAACAACGCACACGGTTGGTTGGTAAGAATCAAACGTGGTGAAATTCATCGTTCGCGATTCATTTCCGATTCAACGCATGGCGGAAAACGCAAGTCGGAAAAAGTTGCCAAGGAAGTCTACCAGGAATGGGTAGAAGAACTCCCCGAGCCCGATACTTCGGAGAATAAGCTGGGCAAACGCAACTCAACCGGAGTGGTTGGTGTTCACCACTCGTGGGATCAAGATAGCCGATTTCCCAATTGCCGTTATGAATCGTACGTAGCGTCTTGGGTCGATGAAAACAGCAAGCGTCGCAACATTCGCTTCTCGATCAGCAAGTATGGTAAGAAGGTTGCCTTCGAACTGGCTTGCATTTGCCGACAGAATCGATTGCTGGAACGCGAAAAGGTGCTCGCATTGCACGAAGGTGGCGCCAAAGTCGCAGTGAAGAAGAAGGCTTCCCCGAAAAAGGCAGCCCCTAAGAAAATTACGACCAAGAAGACTGCAACCAAGGCAGCGACGAAGACAGCAGCTAAGTCTAAGGCAGCCAAGAAGACGACTAGCAAGAAGAGTAGTGTTGCCAAGCGTTCCACCAAGAAGGGGGCAGCTCCTAAAGCCGCAGCCAAGCGTACCACAGCGGTAAAGGGAGCCAAGAAGAAGCCAGCTACTAAGAAACTGCCAGCCGCTAAGAAAAAGGCAGCGACTAAGAAGAAGGCAGCGACCAAGAAGAAGGCAGCGACCAAGAAACCAGCCGCTCGCAAGAAGTAGGGCTGCTTCACGCACCAATTCAGGTCGCTCCAACTGGTGTGCTGCACGCTTGGAGCCTCTCTACCGTGCACTGAGCATCCCAGTGGTGCTGACAATCTCATGCGGCAGGCTTCCAATTCGGGGCCTGCCGCCCGTCTTGGCGGCTTCTGAACCCGTCCACCTGACCATCGCTACAGTCCACTGGCGGTGGTAGCTCTCAGCGGCAGCTGGCCTCACCCGCGAAGGCTGCGCAACTACTGCGTTTTGTCTCCCCCCATGCCGTGTGACCTTCCCCTGTCGTAGGGGAACTCGAGGTGCAACGGACCTTGCCGGGGCGAAAGAGAAATCGCTGAAGCGCTTGCAGCGCCTCGCGAGTCGTTACCGCAATCCAATCCGAGTGCAGATTAATGCAAAGAGGTGAGTGACCGCGGCAAGCGTAACGGCCAAGCCTGCATACCGGTGCATTTCTGCGACTTCGATCAATTCTTGAGTATCCAGAATCGGCAACATACTCAAGAACATTGTGCCAGCCGCCGCAATCCCGCTTAGGACGAGCGCCCACGCGCTCCAGCGCCCCAGCCACCATCGCGTATCATTGGGGGCCGTCGTGCGGTCCAGCGGGTCGCCAATGGGCAAATACAGCAGTGCGATGGCCAGCAGCAGGAAGACGAAACCTCCCGCGGCTGCCACATGCACCAGCAGTGCATAGTTGGCCATGTGCCCGAATTGCACCAAAGATCCGAAACTGCTGACCGCCAGGACACCAATAGCCACCAGAAATGCCGCGTAGATCACTTGGCTCAACCAGTGCCGGTGGCGGCCTGGCTGCGAGGGTCTTCCGGTGGAGGCAACGAGCACTCCGCCAAAGATGACGCCGATTAAGAGCACCAAACCTGCATAGCGAAGGACTTGGGTGAACGGGGGAAGGTTGAAAGCAAGTTCCGCCAGCATGGTAAGTCTTTCTGTTTCTCAAGCGATGGGAATTCGTGGACGACTGCGAAACTTATTAACGGCGAGTGATTCGGCTCAGATTGATCGCGCACGCCGACAATGCGACGACGCAAGTTAGCCCCAAGGCGATCAGGCCAGCGATCTTAAAAAATGCTCGGCCTTGAAAGAGTTGATTCCAAGCAGTCAGTCTGTCTGTATCGACTTCTTGCAGGGTGTGCGTCTTGAGCGGCTTAGTGGACTGCCCCGGCAGTAGTCCCACGGGCAAGACTTCAGCTCCGAAGAAAAGAGAGTTGTCACTATGGCATTCTAAACAGCCGGTCGCACCGAGGGCTTGGCGTGCAGGCCGCACTGCATGGGCCATCGGCCAGGCGTAGGGCTCGGCGGCGTCGCCCAGTGATTCCGGCTCCACCGCTTTGATCGTAGACGCTCCATCGCGGACGAAACCGCTGCCCCCGGAAATAAAGATCGCTACTGAATCGGGGTACGCCTCTTCGATCGCCTGCAACGCATCCGACACTCGCTCCGACACTTGCAACTCGCGGGCGGTGCGTTCCGCGGTTGCAATTTTCTGCCGCTCTTCAGTGGTCCATTCCTCTTCTTTGGCTCGCGCGCGATCCTCGCCCAGCAGCTCCTTGCGCTGGCTCAGTGAGAGCTTAACGTCCGCGAGTTCTTCGGTGAATTCACGCCGAACTTTAAGTGGTCTGCGAATGAGCTCGTACACCTCTTCAGGATTGAGTGGGACGATTTTCTCATTCCGCTTGACTCCCCAGTAGGACGGCCACATCATTCGATGAGGTGTGTACTTTCCAACCTCCACCTGCTTGACGGTCCCCTCGTCTGGAGAGGCCACTGCGACGGGCTCTCCGGCTGCTTCTTCTGCTCCCGAGGCTGTTTCGTCTGCCTCACTAGGCGCTTCGTTAGTAGCGGCCGGGGGGGCGGATGATTGCCGCAAACCGCTGGCTGGCAAATGGACCGGGCCGACAATTCCAGGCTGCTCAAGGCCCGTCCGCTTGACGTGCTGCCCTAAGTGGTGGGCGATGGAATTGAGCTGTCGTCCAACGCTTGGTTCCAGCAATCCACCCGAGTGGCATGCGGTGCAAGTCAGTTTGTCGAAGTGTAGCGGAGGCAAACCCGCGTGGGCGGGTTGGGGGGCTCCCATGCGCCCTGCTCGCGATAATCCATCCGCGCTATCGTTAGGCATATGACAGCCCTGGCAGGATAGCGAGGTGGCGACGCTTCCTGACGGATGCTGCTCCCCCTCGAATCCACGGACCGTATTGTGATCTAAACCGTTGCGGTGGCAATCCGCGCATGACATGCCTGCCCGCAAGTGCACATCTTCATCATGCTGCCAACGCGTTCCCTGAGTGGTCTCTGCGGGAACGTTGGTGTGGCAATAGTAACACGCGTTATTCTCAGGTTTGCGAATCAAATCGATGAAGACTTTGCCATCGCTACGAAAGCGACTGGCCTCGTACGTCACCTTGGGTAATTTGCTCGCCGCACCTTCGGCAGTGGGATCGAAGTCGTCCTTTAAGCGTTTCATGGAGCCAGCTACGGTGCCAACACCGAGGGCGGCTGTCGGCGCATAGGCAAAATTCTCGTCTTCAATCTGCTCCGACCACACAAATGGGCTATACCCGTTTCCCTGCTTACGATGGCACAGCATGCAATCAACGGGGAGCGCCCCAGTCACTCCGCTGCGATCGAGGTATCCCTCGGGCCGTTCCTCACCCTGCAGGGCTTCACCGGCAGCAATGGACTCTTCCGAGCCTGGGCCTCCCCCGGGCAGAAAGCTGCCGAACTTGGCAGCCACTTGCCAACGTGATAGCCCCAAAGCGTCTGGATTGTAGGTTCCCATCCAATCGCGGTAGGAAAGTGGTAGATGAGTCCCGGTACGATCGTCCGACCAAATCCAGGGCTGACCGCCACGGCCCGGATCGGCCGCCTCGTTCACGGCATTGAAATGCCAGCCGTGCGCAATCGTATCGAATTCATGGCATCTCCCGCAAGTTTTCTCGGGAGAATAGGGCGGTGGATTTTCGGAAGCTGGATCGATCTTAGTATTGGATGCATCAAACAGCTCAATCCAGTGCACATAGCCACTCATGTTATCGGAAGTGGCGTAACGTGATTGCGCGACGGCGAGGGAGGGAGCCCCCAGGAAGCTGCACCAGCACACCCAGCTCAACAGCAGGGAGAGCAGGCGGCGCGCGTTACGGCTAGTCAGGTGACGAGATCGATCGGACATGGCGAATGGCATCTGGAATAGGTACTGGGAGGGCGAATGGTAGAACGCACGCACCTGAGTGAAAAAAGCGGGTGTATTATGAAGAATTTTCACGTAGAAACCAAGGTGGAGCAGCTCGTGAGCTGGGCTCCTTCTCCGTTCCTCCAGACTAGGCGAGTTTGTCAGCCATTTCGCTAGAAATCCTCAAAGGCAGCGCCGCAGCGGTTCACTCGCACGCCTCGGCTCGGAGGGCCCTCTCGCAGCATTTCAGGGCAGCAGAGGGAGTCTGTGCACGAACTTGGAGCCTGGCAGCTTCCAGAGATCCAATGATCGCCGGGTGCATGGGCACCGCTTCACCAACGCGTGGCGAAACGGGGATTAAGCTTTGAGAAATTGCGTCCAGCAGCCCTCCAATACCAGGTTCGCCCAAACAACTGGTCGGAATGACCGGGATTGCCCGTTCCTCCGGAGTGCGGGCGTCGGCTGACCAGTCGGCGAGCGTTGCGAGCGAGGCCGGGGCGCGCTGCAGGTCCGAGGACTCGCGCTCGGTGGATTGCAAATCTGACTTATTCCAAGCCACCAGTCGCCGAGGGGGAGCGAGCGCGAGAAAGCTTGCATGCGCGGCAGTCCAGCCGACCTGGGAATCGACTACGAACACCACGCAATCACTTTCCCGCACGCGTTGCGCGGCGCGGCTAATTCCCTGCTGCTCGATATCGTCCGCCGAATCGCGTATCCCAGCGGTATCGGTGATCGACACGGGCCAGCCGTCGAGGGCCACTTGGACTTCAACCCAGTCCCGCGTTGTGCCGGGGGTGTCGTGCACAATGACTCGCTGCGCGCCAACTATCGCATTGGTCAAGCTGCTTTTGCCGGTGTTGGGAGGCCCCGCTAAGACGATTCGCCAGGGTTGGTTCAAATGCAAGCCGAGTTCGTTCCAGGTCAGCATTTCCTCGAGTGCCTGCTCTGCCTCCGGCAGGTTTTCTTGCTGAAGCAGTCGGCTCGTTCGGCGAATGGAATTCGCCAATGCACCCTGCATTTGATCGAGTAGGATCCCTGCGACCTTATCGGTCGAAGCGTTCAGTAGCTGGCGTTCGGCTTCTAAGGCCAGGGGGCACGCTTGTGAGGTCCAGCCTCGGGCCTCTGCCAGTGGGCACCCCAGTCTTGCGAAGTCGCCAATCAAAGCTTGGCAAATTGCTTGGCCGCCATGGCAGTGCAATTCCACTGTCTGCGGACCTGTGCGGCAGACCACGACTTGCTCTGCAGCGGAGTGTTCTGCGGTACTCGCGTGCCACAAGCCGTAGTAGACCTTGTCGATCTCCAGTGTTTGAGTTCGCAATTCCAGTCGCTGCAACACTCGCTGGACGGCTTCCGGGCCACTGACGGCTAGCGTCGCAATCGCAGATGGTAGCTCTGCTGTGAGCCGGTAGAGTTGGGTTGCAGGGATGGGCATGTGGCAGCAGGGATGGGTTCGGTGATAAGCTAAATGTCGTGTAGGGAAACTGGGGCGAAATCAATGCTCTCAAGCAGTTTTTTCAATTCGCGTGGGGACGTTCTGGTTGGTCCCGCCACACGGATTTGCGGTGGCTCTAGGTGTAGTTGGTTGTTCGTGGAGGGTGTTACCGGAGTGGTTCCTTCACGGGGATGCTCCCTCGGTAAGGGCCGAAGAACTCACGCGCGGCGGGATGCCATGCAATGCCTTGCCAGTGCGCGGCATGGTTTGCTGAAAAGATCCCCGTCTGAGCCACGACTTCCGGCGTAAACAGGCTCCTTAGTACCGCTTGAACCAGCGCTGCAGGTGCGTCGTCCCGTGCCGCTAGGTAGGCCGGTGTGGCGACGGTCGCAACTCCGTCTGCCGAAATCTGTCGGTCGGGGTAGTGTTCTGCGCTGACGATGTACGGGCGAAAGCTCGGCTCATCCAAGGCAAACTGCCAAGCGTTCGAAATGGGCAGGAATCGAAATCCACTATTGAGGAAATATTTGATCTCCGACCCTCCAACGCGTGACACGACGATCGCTGCGTCGCACTGCAATTGCTCCTGGGGCAGTTCGCTTGCGAGGTGTTGCCACTGCGATTCGTCCAGTTCAACGTCTGCAAGGTTCACGCCGGCATGCTGCAGCAGCAGCTTGGCTACGCTCTGTGAACCGGCCATTTGATCACCCACTGCAATTCGGTGATGCCCGAATTCCGATAGCTTGGTTAAGTCTGAATCGGCACGCACTAGAACATGTACCACTTCGAAATAGAGTGGGGCTACGACAGCGATAGCACCTGAGTCCACGGCGTCCGCTTGCAGGATTGCCAAATCCACTTCGCCTCGCTCCAGCTTGCCAAGATTGTCCGACGAGCCTGCGGAGGGCACGATTCTCGTTTGGGTCTTGGTGGAATTCACCAACATGTCACTAATCACAGTCGCCAGTTGCTCGTAGCTCCCGCCTGCAGCCCCAGAGGCTACTGCCACCTTGCTCGGAATGCGATTTTTGAACCAAACACTGGAGGGGATTACCCACAGCATCGAAGCTGCCAGCATGAGCATTGCGACTGAAATTAAACCGCGTTGAACCCAGCGGTGAGCGTCCGTGGGTTCTACCACGCGGTTGTCCAATATTGCGCCGACGATAGGCACTCCCAGCAGCCAGTACCACGCGCGACGGACGCGCGAAAGCGGGCGGGCGTGAATCGGCAATCCCTGCAAATAGCGGTCGAGGTCATCGGCCAAAGCCGCTGCGCTTCGGTAGCGGCGTTCCGGAGACTTTTGCAGGCAAACATCGATGATCGTGGCAATCTCATCATCCACGCCGTCTGCCACGTTGCTAGCCTTCGGGGCCGGACGGTGGATGACTTGGAACATCGTCTGCATGACGTTCGCCGCCTTGAAAGGGGGGCTGCCAGTCACGATCGTGTACAGCACCGCTCCCAACGAGTAGATGTCTGTCGCGTGGTTCTGTTCGTCTTGGTTGCCCGCGGCTTGTTCGGGCGACATGTAGCTCGGCGTCCCAAGTGTGGCTCCGGTAGCAGTTAGCCCAGCTTCGTTGTCAATCGTTTTCGCCAAACCGAAGTCGGTGATCCGTACTGCATCGTTTTCGTCGACCAGCACATTGGCAGGTTTCAAGTCACGGTGGACCACGCCACGGTCGTGGGCGTATTGGATGGCGCGAGCGGCGTCACGGACGTACCGTGCAGCTCGCTTGCAATCGATCCTGCCCTCGTTCAGCATTTTCGATAAGTCGGAGCCGGCAACGTAGTCCATCGAGAAGTAGCGATGGCCCTCATGCTCACCGCATTGATGAACCGTGACGATGCAGGGATGGTCCAACCGGGCGGCGCTGCGCGCTTCTGCGTAGAATCTGAGGACTTCCTCTTGGCTGGCAAGCGCCCCAGAGCGAATTGTCTTGATAGCAACCGGACGATCGAGGCGCGTTTGCCTCCCGAAGTAGACGACCCCCATTCCGCCGCATCCCAGAACTCGCTCCAAGACATAATCCCCAAACTGACAGGGAAGCTTGGGCTGCGCGAGCTCGATCTGCAGTGGCCCAGTTGCTGCGGGACGCGGTGGATTCTGAGTATCAAACAGTAGTGGTTGAGGGCGGGCGCCGCCTGTCGCTGGTTGATCGTTTACGGAAAAATCGGCCGACTTCCCCTTCCCTGGCAACGTCTGCCGCTCCGCGTCACGATGGTGATCCGACTCGGCCGGAAGGGATGGGATTCCGGCAGCCCAGAAATTGTGGAGTGGCAGCGTCTCTTCCTGCTCTGCTGACGCCTGGGTTACCTCTGGGGCCTGCTTCGCGTTGCCTGGCCCATGATCGCTGGCAGGCACTTCCCGAGTGGGAGGCTGCTCAAGAAAAGTCGGCCCAGCCAAGCGTTCGATCCAGTCGGCGGCCTCTAGTAACTCAGCCAACTGGCTGCGTAGAGTTGGATGGAGCGCAAGAAACGACTCGCGGTCTGTCAACTCGCCCGCATCGCTCTTCTGCATGTACTCAGCCAAGGCACGCTCGACCTCCATTTCATCTAGCGGATCGTCGGGCTCGATAGGGCTGGAGTGTGGCAATGGAGAATCCAAGCTGGCGGCGACCTGTCGTTGGAGTCAGCCCTCGGCGTACCGCGGGAAGTTGTGGAAATTGACGGAGCATCTGGGCGGGAGAACTGGCAAGTTGACCTGGCCGTTGGTCAACCCAGTTAGGCCCCACGCAAGACCTTGTGCCAGCACTATCACCCAGTCACCAATTCTATCACATTCGCGGTCAAGTACGGAATCTTGGACAGATTTCCAACGAGAGCAGCCCCCGCGTCCATTAGGTGCCACCCACCTATCCCCGATCGTCCACCTACCTCCCATTGCTAGCCTTCGTCCCGATAGGTGCCACCCATCTATCCCCAATTGCTAGCTTTGCAATTTCAGGGAAAGATGGGTGGCACCTTTTAGATATTTTTGTGGGGGGGGAGTTGTTGTGTGTGGGGGGGGGGGGCGTGGTCCGCGTGTGCCTTGATGCCAAGGCACGAAAAAACCCAGACCATCGCTGGTCTGGGTTTGATAGGAATTGGCAAATGGGGCGTAATCAACCCCAGGCTTAGCCATTTTGGGGCCTTGGGGGCGACCGTTCAAACTCGAGCAGCAGACGGGCGTGGGGTTTTGATGTTAAACCACATTCAACCGTTAACTGGACTGCGGAGGCCGCTCAAGCAACCGCTGGCTCTAGCGTTTTTTCTTGCGAACCTTGGCACCGCCCTGGCGGACCTTGAAGCGAGGATTGCTTTTGCAAATTACGTAGATACGACCACGACGCCGCACAACCTGGCAATCAGGGTGACGAAATTTAAGAGCGCCGATCGAGGAAACAACTTTCATGGCTTAAAGCCCTATTTACCTGTACAAATAGAAACTGCTCTGCGTCCAAAGATCGGCCACCCATCAGGGAACCAGCATCTGACGCAATCTGTTTGAAATTTTTTGTGTGTGTTTGTTGCGGAAAATTAGGATACCAAAAAGACGAAATGCAATCTAGGCATCGATTCCACGAAGAGTTGAGATTCTAGGGGCCTGGCGAACTTTCGCAACACCAAATTCTCCCCCCTGGCGAATCCAGCTGGTCGCGATACGATTCCAGCATGTCGAACGGCCTCAATCCAGAACAGCAAGAAGCTGTACAAACGCTCAAGGGCCCCATGCTGGTATTGGCCGGCGCGGGATCGGGGAAGACGCGCGTCGTAACTTTCCGCATTGCTAACCTCATTCGGCACGGAATCCGTCCCGACCGCATCTTAGCAGTAACTTTTACCAATAAAGCTGCTAAAGAAATGCGAGAACGGATCGGGCTCATGCTCGGCCCCCGTCGCCGCCTCCGACGGGGGGAGCAGAAGCCGCCTACGCCAGTCATCGGCACATTCCACTCGAATTGCGTCCAGATCCTCCGGCGTCACGCCCCTAAACTGGGCTACCCCACCAAATTTGCAATCTACGACCGAGGGGATCAGGAATCGACCGCACGGGAGGTTCTACGGCAGCTGCGGGTTTCTGCTGGCATCCTCAAACCGGGGGATTTCCTATCGCACGTTAGTCGTTGGAAGAATGCGGGCGTTCGGCCGGAGCAGGCTGGAGAATTGGCGCGGAGCGACGCCGAGCATATGGCTGCCAGTGGATATCGACGTTATCAGCAAGCGATCAAGCTGGCGGGGGCGATGGACTTTGACGATCTCTTGCTGCTGACCGAGCAGCTTTTCATTGATTATCCTGAAGCTCGCCAGGAAGAGGCGGGACGTTACGACCATGTGTTGGTCGACGAATACCAGGACACCAATCAGACCCAGTACGCAATCATCCAGTCGCTCGCAGCAGGTCACCGCAATCTTTGCGTCGTGGGGGACGACGATCAATCGATTTACGGTTGGCGTGGAGCCGAAGTCCAGCACATTTTGAATTTTCGAAATGATTGGCAAGACGCGAAGGTGGTGCGATTGGAAGCCAACTATCGCAGCACGACGGCAATCCTGACGCTCGCGAATCGCTTGATTGCGTTCAACAAGACGCGGCATGATAAAGTTCTCAAACCGGCCCGTGCCGGAGGGGCTGCACCGCGCGTGCTGCAGTTTAAGAACGACGTGGAGGAGGCTCGCGGCGTTACCGAAGAGATCCAACGCATCTTAGAAAGTCACAAGCGAGAGGCTCGCGATTTTGCGATTCTTTTCCGCACCAACGAGCAGCCTCGCGTCTTTGAAACCGAACTACGGAAAGCTCAAGTTCCGTACTCGCTGGTCGGTAGTCAATCGTTCTTCGATCGCAAGGAGGTGCGCGACCTGCTGAGCTATATGAAGATGATCGATAACCCCAAGGATGAAGTCGCGCTGCTGCGGATTATTAACTA
The DNA here is from genome assembly GCF_007752135.1 of Aureliella helgolandensis. Taxonomy (GTDB): domain Bacteria; phylum Planctomycetota; class Planctomycetia; order Pirellulales; family Pirellulaceae; genus Aureliella; species Aureliella helgolandensis. The sequence goes on from NZ_CP036298.1 coordinate 1,854,003, forward strand.
TCCGCAGCGTGGGATCGGTGCGAAAACGGTGGAGAACCTGCTAGCAGATGCCGTTGCCAACGGCCATTCAATGTGGGAGACCATGCACAATCGAGACTTTGTTAGCCGTTTCCCCGAACCGGCAAAGCGGGGCGTCGAACGTCTGCAATCTATCGTTGCGCGTTTCAAAGCGCGTCATGCGGAGCCTGGCGCAACCTTGGCTGATGCGCTGCGCGATTTAGTCTACAACCTCGACTACATGGGGGCCATTGAACGCAGCTACCCCACTCCCGAAGAGGTGCAAACGCGTCAAGCTTCAGTCGAAGAAGTCATCAATGCAGTTGCTGAGTTTGAAGGAGAGGCCAAAGAGCCGACCCTATCGGGCTTTCTGGACAACGTGGCCTTGGCGGGTAAGGAGTTTGGAAGTCCCAAAGAAAAGGAACAGCAGCGCAATGCCGTTTCTCTCATGACCTACCATAGTGCTAAAGGGTTGGAATTTCCGATCGTCTATATGGTCGGCATGGAAGAGGGGATTTTGCCGCACCGACGCTCCTTGGCTGAAAACTACGATGATGTCGAAGAAGAGAGACGTCTGTGCTACGTGGGGGTGACACGGGCTCAAGATGAGCTGACACTCTGCTTGCCATTGCAACGCATGAAATGGGGCAAGCCGAGAGATACATTCGCTAGTCGATTTCTCTATGAAATGACGGGGCAAGCGGACAATCCGAACCGGAATCGCTCCATTCAGGGCGCACGCAAGGAAATCGTAAACAGTCAACGAGCCGCCGCTCGCAAGAAGGCCAAGGGCGCCAAACCCGCACCCAAACGCGGTGACTAGGAAAGTATTGGCTTGGTGCTGAGCTTCAACACCGTTCTTCTGGCCGCCAGTGCATCCCGTCTGAAGCATCGCTCACTACGGCTTCGCGCTTCCATGACTCGAGGTGGTTGCTGATCAACCATAGGGGAGTATCACCTCCGTGGCGTCTGGGAAGCGTGCTATCTCGCTGCTCTCTAAGACGCGGAGGTTTTCAGGCGACTCGGTCCCTTCGTCCCCAACATTCGCGAATGTTTCCTTAATTCTCCGTAGTCATGGCACATGAAGTGCTATCTCTGATAACTCCAGAACGAAGGCACGCCCCACGCGGGCTTAAAGCTTTATTAGCAATCTGTTTATCGGAGAGATCGTATGTATATTGGCGGAGGTCTTTTAGGCACTGTTTTAGTTATTTTGCTCATCGTTTACCTTGCAAAACGTGTGTAGCCCCCCCCCCTTTTTTAAGCTCGCCCCCCGGCTCCGCACCGTTGAACTCCAGCACTTGTATCGAAGGTTGGTGGGGAACCAGAGTCAGCCGTCCGACCCAATTGGGCCAACCCGGTTGGATCGTGAGACGCGTCGAGCTGTGTTGGAGGGCAGCCAAGTTACTTAGACTGGAGTGTTTTGGATGTCGACCATCCTGGTTGCGGACGATAATGATGATTTGCGAGAGCTGATGATCATTCGGCTCAAAGAATTTGGGTTTAGCGTCCTAGCCGCGAAAAACGGCCTCGAGGCGGTGCAGCTTGCTAAGTCGGCGCATCCACTTGTTATATTGATGGATATGAACATGCCAGAATTAGACGGTTGGGAGGCTTGCTGCCAGATCAAGCGCGACCCTTTGGTTCGCAGGATTCCAATCATCGCGTTGACCGCCTACTCACTACCGGGAGACGAAGCTCGTGCGAACGCGTCGGGCTGCGACGGTTACCACGCCAAACCGGTTGACTTTCAAATGCTCTTGCAGCAAATTGAATCGCTGGCTCCGAGAAGTGAAAAGCTGCAGGGGCAATAAGGCGTTCGTCTGCCAAGCGTCTAGCGCGTGACGCCAATCACCAATCACCATGCACCATGTCGGCCTGCTCGCGGGGCAGCCTGCACGGGGCTCATTCAGGAGTCCATCGCCTGAAATTCGCGTGTAGCGTTCGCTCCAGCTTGCCTCGCTTCAAGATCGCAGCCAGCCCGGTTCCGTGGTTATCTCGCTGTGTTCACCATGGCGCCTCTTCATCTTCCCCACATGGTCGCCTGGGCCTAGCGATGAGTTGCGTCTCGCTTTGCGTTGTTGCGTGAATTGGCCACTCCGCAGGAGTCGGGCCCCGAGACAAGGCAACTCTACAACCAATGCCCTCCCGCGCGCAGCCACTTCCACTCGCTCTTAAATCTGCTCCTCATGGCCTGTATGGCCACTGTTGTTATCAACAAGAACTGGTCGACCAACGCATGCAAAGAGACCGCACGCAGCAGAACCGCATGTCGTAAGTTAACGCCTATTTCGGCAGGTGGCGGATGGCGCAGCGAGGATGTTGACGTAATCCATCCGCCAGTCAGCCTGGGAGCGGGAGGGGGTATTCTTGGGTGGGCATCTCACACACCTTTCGGTTGTCGCGCGTTCAGCCGCGTGAACGCGCGGAGGCAGTCGACTCTGTACAGCAGTTGCTGTACAGTCGCGTTACGGATTGAATCTCAGGCCGCCGATCTTGTGAGGAACCACCTGCGGGATGCAGAGTTTTCATTCTCTTGCAGAGTGCTCAGCCTTGTACCGCGCATTGGGGTGCCGACAAGCTAGGGGCCACCACCCTAGCTCACAGCCCTTTCGCTGGCGAGCATTGTATCCCGGGCTGTGGATGGGCTGTGTGCTCTCGCAGGTGTGAGACGCATGAAGTGGTTGCCAACCGCGCATACTGCCACTCTCGCAGACAGTGCCATGGTGTCTGTTCTGCCACAGAGCCCCCTAGGACGGACGAAGATCTGGCTAGCTGGAACACGCGTTCGATTACCGGAGAGGGCTATTCACTGGTCTCTATACCTAAAAACTTAATGTGTTTCGCCAGCGTAAATACTGTCAAGTTCTAAGCAGTGCTTCCTGCAGATGCTTGCTTTCTTATGTGGAGAACGATGTCGTCGTCTGTAAAGCTGCGATTTGGCACACCGCATGCATTGCTTAACCGGAGACAGTTGAGAGTAGAACTGTGATCTAGTTTCGCGGTTCAAGAGGAACACCTTTTTGTTTGGAGTGAAGCGATGCGTAAGTATCTAATTAGTATGAGTTTGCTTGGGGTTCTGACGGCCGTGGGTTGTAACGATAGCTACCTGGATGAGAAGGCGGACGACGTCCGCGACGCCACTCAGCATCAAGCAGATGTTATCCGGGATGGGCACAATGCAGCAGCAGACCAGGTGCGAGAAGCGGACGGCAAGACCTGGACTGGTGCCGCGGAATCGGAAACGGGCGAACGGGCAGCAGACAAACTCGAATCTGCCGGGGAACGCAAGGCTGATGCGGTTGAACGAGTGGGGGAAGCTAAGGCTGATGCAATCGAAAGCAAAGATGATTGATCTGCAGCACTGAGTGTAGGCGACCGGCAGCGAACGCCGACGCCTACCATGTGCTCTCCGAGGTTCACTTGCGTCGCATCTGAGTCTGCCGACTGGGGCGTCCGGTTAGCGGATCACCATTGTAGCCGGACTCGCCCGGACGTATTCCACTGGTATGAAAGGGCGTTGCATATGATTGCCGATCTTTGGCTGCTGGGGACTGTCGTCCTTGCGGGGGCGTTAGGTGCAATTGTGGGCGCCGAACGAGAACTCTCTGGGAAACCAGCTGGCTTGCGGACTCACCTGTTTGTAAGTGCAGGGGCTGCATTGCTCATACTGCTGAGCGACTCGGCCGTGCAGAAATTCGTCGAGCAGAATCAGCAACACGTGAGTGCTGATCCAATTCGGGTTATCCAGGCCATCGTGGTCGGCATCAGCTTCCTTGGGGCAGGCACGATCATTCACGAGAGAGGCCAGAGAGTCGAGGGGCTGACCACGGCTGCTTCCATATTTATCACGGCGGGGATTGGCATTGCAGTCGCAACCGACCACGTCGTGCTGGCGACCGGTACCGCACTAGGTGCCGTGCTCGTGTTGTGGTTGATGGGCCGTCTGGAAAGAAGAATTGCGGAGTAGGCCACTGGCTTACTCCCTTCCCCTGTTTTACCAGCTTCGAGGGTTTAAAGGATTAAGATTATGAGGGTTCCAATTTCTAAACGCGCGGGAAAGATCAAATACGGGTGCATCGCCTGGCTCATTGGTTTGCCTCTCCCGATCGTCATTATCCTGCTGTTTGTTCGAGGTTGTGACTTCTAATCAACTTGCATCGCAAGCATTGGGCAGTCGCTCTTTTCAAACGGACACAGCCCCACGCCGTCTAGAGTTGCGTGGGGAAGTACTACCTTGCTTGCAATGGGAGGCGAGTTGCATCGCATTCAGCCATTGAATACCTGCAACCTTCCCATGCAATTTCTGGGGCTCGCGCATCTTCCGAGCCTTGCCCTTCGCCGATTCGCTCGGCTGGCCGGGGACGCTCTTCAACAGTCGTGGCAGTAATACGCTGGCCTGTGGATCGCTCGCATCTTTTCCATCGCCTGGCTGTTCAGTCGATTTGCACGAGCCGAATGCTACCACCGCCGCCACTCGCGTTCTAGGCGGGCATGCCCAGTTACTACACGACCGTTTGCTTCGGTGGTATTTGGTTCAGCACCCTTGGTTTTGATCGGAAATAGGGCAGCTTGGCTGAATGTCAGCCAGCACTGGCAAGCAATCTGCGCAACGCGAGTGCATCCTGGGTAGTGATGCATCTCAGTGATTATCGCGTGCTGAGTGAATCTGCTGTTCTTGATAACTTGCATTGTGGAATCGACTTTACACACTGGATTGGCATGACGCTTGCATCCTCCTTTCACTCATGGATGTTCGAGAAGTGTCGAACGCATCAAAGATGTCTTGGAAAAGGAGACCATGAGATGAATTGGGACCAAATCGAAGGTAAGTTGAAGCAGACCAAAGGTCAGATTCAGCAGAAGTGGGGCAAGTTGACTGAGGATGAACTCAACGTAATCGACGGGAAGCGGGCTGAGCTGGTTGGCAAGGTTCAGGAGCGATACGGTATCGCCAAAGAGGAGGCAGAGAAACAGGTGCAAGAGTTTGAGAAGTCCTGCAGCTGCTAACTCAGTCACCAGTTAAGAAGTTAAGAAGTCGGCGAAGGGGGCAGTGCTGCTCGATAGGACAGCTCCGCTAGCGATAGGGGGAATCGGTATTTCAATCGCGGCGCGTCTCGGGTGAGAACGCAGGAATCCGATGGTAAAAGGTCAGGCCGAGCACCCCGAACCAGGCTTCGCTAATCCAAATACTTTAAGATGAAGGAAATGACAGATGAATATTTCGGTAAACAGGTTTGGTGTATGGTTTCCGGTAGCACTGTGTGGGCTGAGCGTGTTGTGCGTGAGCCCGGCCGTGGCTCAAGATGGTGCCCCGGACATTCGACAGCGTCAGCGCGGTGCGAATCAAGCGGTCCAGGGGGCAGGCGACCTCGATCGCAAGGCTCCGGGTGTCAACGTGCGGGCCAGCAAGTTGATGGGAATGAATATCCAAAACGCACAAGGAGAGAGTGTTGGTGAAGTTAGCGATTTGGTCATGGATTCCCGAACGGGAAAAATCAATTACTTGGCCGTAACTTATGGCGGCTTCCTCGGGATTGGCAACAAGATGTTCGCCGTGCCTTTCGGAGCTTTCCGTTGCCAGCCGGCTACTGATGGGACCCATGACACTACGCTTATCCTGGACGTGACGCCCGAGCAATTGGAAGGTGCTCAGGGATTCGATGAAGAGAGCTGGCCGAACTTTGCCGATCGCAAATTCACCCAAGAATTGAATCGACGTTACGGCGTGCAAATGCCGCGTCGCGATCGTGCTTCAGGCGTTGATGTGGATGTAAACCGCAACGGCGTCAAAGTGGAAGTGGATGGCGACCGGTGATAGCTTACTGAGTCAGTGTTTATAGAAAGGCCCGCACTGTGCAGTGCGTCCGCAGGTTTTCTCGCCGCTGTGAATCACGAATGGGATTCGCAGCGGCTTCTTCCGTTTCAGCCCTCGAACTATCAATTTATTCAAGTCCAAATTATGAACGCAGTAAATTCATCCATGACAGTCAGCAATGTGGATACGGTCGCAGGGATGGGGGCAATCCCGCATGAGCGGGGAGTTGCGTTTCGAGTCTGGGCGCCGCACGCCGATTCTGTGCGCGTGATTGGAACCTTTAATGATTGGTCGCACACTTCGCCTGTGATGGAGGCTGAGTCCCACGGATATTGGTACATCAATTGTGCAGAGGCCAAGATCGGCGATGAATACAAGTTCCTACTCCAGAATGGTGAGCAGGTGTTGGAGAAGATCGACCCCTATGCCCGGCAAGTCACCAATTCGGTGGGAAGCTCAGTTGTCCACCAACCCGATTTTGACTGGGGAGAGGACGACTTCACCTTGCCCGCGTGGAATGAATTGGTGATCTATGAAATGCATGTGGGCACTTTTGGCAGGAAAACGGAAGAAGTCGGCGACCAGAATGCCGACTTCGATAGCATCGAGAAGCATTTTGGGCACCTTACTAAACTTGGCGTTAACGCCATCCAGCTTATGCCTTTGGCCGAATTCGCCGGTGACATCTCATGGGGCTACAATCCGGCGCACATCTTTGCAGTCGAGAGCGCGTACGGTGGCCCCATTGAGCTAAAGGAGTTCGTGAAGCAAGCACATGCACGCGGATTCGCGGTCATCCTGGATGTTGTTTACAATCATTTTGGCCCCAGTGATACCGACCTGTGGCAATTCGATGGCTGGAGCGACAATGGCCTAGGCGGGATCTACTTCTACAACGATTGGAGAGCTGCGACCCCATGGGGGGATACTCGCCCAGACTACGGCCGCGGAGAAGTCCGCCAATTCATTTTCGACAACGCGATGATGTGGTTGGAAGACTATCGGATGGACGGTCTCCGCTTCGATATGACGCTTTATATCCGCTCGGTCGATAGCAACGGAGACACGGAGATTCCTGAGGGTTGGGGACTCACTCAGTGGATTAATCGGGAAATTCAGGCGAAGTATCCTGGACGTCTCACCATCGCGGAAGATCTGCAGAACAACGATTACCTTACCCGGCCTACGGACGTTGGAGGTGCCGGTTTTGGTGCGCAATGGGATGCCGGCTTTGTTCATCCGATCCGCAATGCGTTGATTGTGCCTCACGACGACCAGCGTTCAATGTGGTCTGTCCGCGATGCTCTGTACCATCGCTACAATCAGGATGCGTTTGAACGCATCGTCTATACCGAATCCCACGACGAAGTCGCCAATGGGAAAGCGCGTGTCCCGGAAGAGATATCACCAGACGATCCTGGCGATTGGTTTGCAAAGAAACGCTCGACCTTAGGGGCGGCCTTAGTACTGACCGCACCTGGCATTCCCATGCTGTTTCAGGGGCAAGAGTTTCTGCAGGGAGATTGGTTTGATGATCAGGTGCCACTCGATTGGGAGCAGGCCACCGAATATTCCGGCATCGTTCGGCTTTATCGCGACCTAATTGCGCTCAGACTCAACCGTGAAAGCACCACGGGAGGATTGTGTGGCCAACACATTAATGTTCATCACGTGAATGACGGTGATAAAGTGCTGAGCTACCATCGTTGGAAAGAGGGAGGAGCTACTGACGATGTCGTTGTGGTGATCAATTTTGCAAACCGAACTTGGGACGCGTATGAAATCGGTTTGCCCCATCCCGGTACATGGACCCTACGTTTGAGCACCGATTCGAACCATTATTCCGCGGGTTTCTCCAACCATCCCTCTGCGGATCTCGAAGCGGTCGCGCATCCAAGCGACGGGTACCCTGCCTCCGGAAAGCTTTCCATCGGCCCCTACACGGCCCTCGTGTACTCTCAGAATGCGCTCCCTGAGTAGTCTCGGATGTCAGCGTTTAGCTATGGCATTTCGCGTCGGCTTCTGACCAGCAGAATGCCGATAACGTTGCTCCGCGGAGACCGTTTCCGCGGAGGGTCTACGCCATGGCAAAATTTTGTACAACTTGCTCGGCAAGGTTGCTGGGCTGGTGACCCTGTTTAATTGCCAACTGCATTTGGGCGGTCCATTTGCCTTCCGCGTCCCCCTGAACCAACCAGTGAGGCATGACGCATACCGATTGATGCACGAGTTCAAAACCTGCTTCGCTCTGGCTTACGGTTTCGACGGGGAAGGTCCACAATGCTGTAGGGCGATTGAAGCCGATGGAAACATCCATCCCTTGCCATTGGTCGATGAGCCCGATGGCCGAGAAGTTCGTTAGATCGAGATAGGTTCCCAAGTGCCCAAGGCTCTGGCCCGAAGCGTCGTAGAAGAAGCGATCGTCTGCCCCGGCTGGCATTCCCGAGAAGTTCCACTCCAACGCCAAGTGAAGCTGGCGATCTCGCGGCAGTCCTTCAAGGAGATAAGCCACCTCGATCGTCGTGCTCCCTGCCTCAACCGTGAGAGCCTTGGTGATGCGAATTGGGATGCCCCACGCGTTGCCGTCGCGGCTCAACTGCAATTGAACTTTAGTAGCAGCCCGGCGCAACTTCGCCTCGTAAGGCTGGGCCACAAAGTCTCCCCGTTCCATCGCCCCTCCGGTCGCGACCGCAGTGCAGGAAACGTCATTGTCATAGAAGTGCTCTAGGAAGCTCTTGCGTGGGAAGGCGTCATACTGCAAACGCTGATCGAGACCATCTTGCTTAAATACAACTCGGTCGTGAATGCTTCCCCCTTCGCCCTCTGATGCCATGTTTCCTTGGAGGACCTGCCGATGGTAGGCTTCGGGCCGACGTTGGAGTGTGGCCAGAATGTTTTGTTGGTTGGCTCGCACGTCTAATTCATACAACATGCCGCCACTCGAGGGCGCGATGTAAGCTGCAAAATGCTCATTGGCCAAGCGGACTTCCGGGCGGAGATCGAAGTTGTAGTCCTCCGTCGTGGCCGCCACCCAGCTCGCCTTGCCATGCTCCAGATACTCCAGCAGGTTGTCTGCGGCAATCAGCTCCGAGTAGATTGCATTGCGTAGGTGGGGGAGGTAGATCCCACCAAAGGCCCCGTGCCAGTAGGGGCAATTGCATTGACCGCGATACAGATGATCTTCGATTCTCCCCAGAAGCTCCGAGTCTCCCGAAGTATGCCGCGCGTCTTCCAGATTGCGACTTACCTCCATCATCCTTGCGTACATTTCATTGGCTTCCGCATAGCGAACCTTAAAGTTTCGCCAGTTTCCGCCACGCAGGAATTGGGAAATAGAGTCCCATTTGGGATGCTGGACCAAGTCATGGACCACCTCTTGGTAGAGCTCTTGCTGTTGGGCGGGTAACGCCCATTCCGTCATTTCCCGATAGCTACAGTCAGGCAGGTAGACCTTCCCGATCGGCGGCTGCTGCTCCACTGCCGAGGCGAGTGTCCGGGTTTGAAGCCACTGTTGATTCTCAACGAGCGCGTCAAAAAACCGACGCAGCCAACCTCGCTCATAGACGTGCGCTTTGGTGTCCGGCCAGGTGCCAAATTTCTCACCGTCGTCACCAAAGACTAGCGTTGCGCCAGGGTTTTTCTTGGCAGTCTGTCGGCAGTATTCGATCACGTCGTGGACTGGTGCAAACGGAATGAGGTACCTCAGCCGTTCGCTGCCTGGAAAGACCCTGAGGACGCTCCCATTCTCCTCGGTGGTAAAGCAGCCGGTCAGCTGCTCCTCATTCCACCCAGCAGCCTTGAAATGAAAGTCGTCGAGGACCGTGTAGCGAATGCCTGACCGCACGATATCAGCCGTTAACGCACTCTCCCAAACCCGCTCGGGCATCCACATCCCTTGGACGGTTGTTGAAAATGTCTCGCTAAGATAACTACCGTAGTTCACGATCTGTCCAACCCGGTCCCTGCCCGGAAGCATGGGCAGGATCGGTTCGTAGAACGGGCCCCCCAAGATCTCAATGCGCTTGGCTGCAACCAAGCTGCGGAGACGTTGCACGTATTCGGGATGGTGTTCTGCCAACCACAGCATCAAGGGACCCGACGTGTGCAGCGAAATTTGCAGCGAGTCGTACTCCTCCAAGACGTCGAGAAATGGAAGGTAGCTGTCCTGATAGGCTTGCTCAATCACATCCCCAAAGTTGCCGATCGGTTGATGATTGTGAAGGACCAAGCATAGGCGAATAGGATGACTCATGACGTGGCAAGCTGACTGAATTGCGGCGAAGGAAGATAACCAGCTGACGGGAGTGCATGTCGCGTCAACCAACGGTACTAATTCACCTATCGGCAAATAATGCCTGAGCGCTTCATCTTTCCCGAAGCATTCAAATTGCTAGCTATTGAATTGAGGCAATTCGAGCTGCTCAATCCACGCTCAGCGGCGCGGTGCTCCCCTGTTTAGGTAGGTAGGCGCCGACGCTATGACTGGGGGTGCGCGGCTGGCTCTCCTGCCGGGCATAGCGCACGAACTCGGCTGCCAGCTGGAGGTCTTTCGGTTGGAAGTAGGCTTCATTTCCGGTGTATTTCGATTCGACACGGTTCATGCGGGCCATGGTGTCCCAAGTGAGGTCATTGGCTAGGTGCCACGCCGCCGCTTGCGCAACAGTCTGAGAAACGGTTTGCCTGCCTAGGTGCTGGCAAACTCGCTCGATGGCAGGCTCGTCCGTTAACCGTTCCAAGGGAATGAGTTGATATTTCATGCGGGGCGTTGGTTCGGGCTTTCCATGTTCCAAGCAGACACTGGCCACGCGGATGCGTTTTGTTTTATGCGCCTCCAGACGGAAGAGCCCAACTCCAGCACCTGGCTGACCGAGACCGCCGCCCCCAGGCTGGAAGCCTGCACCGGCCCCGATGGCACCACCGATGTTTCCAAAGCCTCCTCCAACACCTTGTCCACCCCCTGCCCCCTGTCCACCAGCAGCCCCCTGTCCACCAAGACCTAGGCCACCTCCGGCCAGTTGCCCGCCACCGAATGGTCTGGCTGCTTGCCCGATCCCCAACTGCGCGAGTACTGGCACGGCGGCAAAAGTTCGAGGCAGGGCAATAAGCATGTCCTCTTCGGATTCATTCTTGATGATGACCTGCGCCGAAGCCGAATCGGCAGGAATATAGCGGACGCTGATCGACTGCTGCTCCATGGCATCGAACAACGCTACTTCCACGGGGCCGGATCGAAGCTCTGAATCGGCAGCTTGGGAGTGCGACGTCGGGCTGATCAGCAACACACAGCTGGTCAACGATAAGACAACGGAGGCGATTTTCATTGCGTTCAAATCCTTGAAGGGGAGAGGTGCGACTGGCTCACCGATGCCTGGTGACCCGCCTCGGCTGAAACGCAATTCCGATGCCACTCGCAGGACGTTGGAGGGAATCTCTTCATTCCTGGTCGCGAATCGTCTCCCGCACAACCATTGCCAAGGTGAAACCTGGGATTAGTTCGAGGGGGAGGCCCCTCTGTTCCCCAATTAGGACCGAGCTAGCAAGTGCAGCGGAATACCACTTGGTCTAAGAATGCTGCAGCAAAATGATCCACTTTCAAGAAAGTTCGCGACAGTGCATAAGCGGTGGTCGCTCCGCAATCGCTGGGTTTCGAAGCGTTCTTCCAGAGGGGGGGAGTCATCTTAGACCACGAAGAACTCTGCTCTACGGCCCCACAGGCCCTCCAAAGTCACCAATGCGACTGCTACCCAAAGTCGCTACGTGTCGCAAAGCCTCAGGCACCGCCAGCTAAGACTGGCGAGGGAGGCGGAGCCACGCGGGCAGTCTACGACCTAACGGGGGCGCGGAGCGAGGAGTGCAGGCCCTTTACGCGCGACAGCTGCGAGCCACTGGATGTTAGCACTTGTGTACGGCGTTCTCGCTGGACTTACTCATCAAAGCATGCGGTCCGTATACTTTGCCAGTACAAAGCGTTCCGGGGATGAATCCTTGATACGAGCTCTATTGGGGCAAGGCATAGACCATGATGGAATCAGCGGTGGGTGTTTTTAGCTTGCCACCTCCGCTCGCCGGAATGACGACATACTGCCGCCCCGCAACGGAGTAGGTTGAAGGCGTGGCATAGCCCCCAGCGGGCAGTTTGGTTTTCCACAATTCACGTCCCGTCTCCTTGTCGAATGCTCGAAACATTTCATCTCGCGTGCCGGCAATGAAGACCAAGCCGCCGGCGGTTACAATCGTTCCACCAAAGTTCTCCGTGCCGGTAGGCGGGATACCGCGGGCCGTCAGCTCAGGGTATTCGCCCAAGGGCACCTGCCACACGATCTCACCGAGGTTGAGGTCGATAGCGGTTAGCTGTCCCCATGGCGGTTCGATTGCGGGGTAGCCTTCGTGGTCTAAAAATTTGTGGTAACCCGTAATGCGGTAGGGACTCCTGGCATTTTGAGGCTGTTCCACCAGGGTAACGATGTTGGGTTGGTTGTTTGAGTTGACGAACAAGTACCCGCTGCTTGGATCGAACGAGGCGCCGGACCAAGTCGCCCCACCATGAAATCCGGGCATCACGACTGTTCCCTGCAAGCTCGGTGGATTGAAATCTGGACCACTCCGCAGCCCCTCCAACTGCTTGAGGACGGACGCACGATTTTCTGCACCAATATTGGTGGCGTTATCCGTGGTCATTTCTAGCTGAGTAAAAGGGGGAGGCTTTACGGGAATGGGTTGTGTGGGCCAAGCCATTTCACCCGGAACATCTGATGCTGGGACGGGCTCTTCACGAACCTCGAATAGCGGTTCTCCTGTCACGCGGTCCAGCAGAAAGACATACCCCGTCTTCGTTACTTGGGCGACTGCGTCAATCCGTTTCCCCCCGTGTTCGACCGTAACGAGGTTGGGATTAGTCGGTAAATCGTGGTCCCACAGATCGTGGTGCAGTGTTTGGAAGTGCCACACGCGTTCGCCGGTTCGGCCATTGAGCGCGATGGTGCAATTGGCAAATAGGTTTTCACCATGTCGATCGCCACCGTAGAAGTCAAACGCAGCTGAGCCGAGTCCCGCGAAGACCAGTCCACGCTGGGTATCGATGCTGTAGCCACCCCATGCATTCGCAGCGCCGCGTTGGTCCCACGAATCGCCAGCCCAAGTCTCGTTACCAAACTCGCCCGGTCGAGGAACGGTGTGAAATCGCCAACGCTGCGCCCCCGTATAGGCATCAAAGGCTCGAATGTCGCCAGGCGCTGCCGGTCCTGGTCCTTCGCCACAGGAAAAGCCGACGATTACTAGGTCGTCCAAAATTGCCGGAGCGGAGGTTGGACCGTAGCCCATCTGCGAAAGATCCATTTCTAAATCTTCTCTCAGATCCTTTACCCCACCTGCGGCGAAATCTTGATCCAATTCCCCCGTTGCCGCATCCAAGCAGAAGAGTCGTCCATCGGAGGTTCCATGAAAGATGCGGCGCCTCCCTCCCAATACACCGTCACTCCAATAGGCGACGCCGCGATTAACGCCTCCGGATGCGAGTGGATAGGTGGTTGGTCCATTGGCAAAGGGATCAAATTTCCAAAGCTCGGTTCCGGTCGCGGCATCCAGGGCAAAGACTTTCAGTTTCCCGGACGTAAAGTACATGACACCGTCGATTACAATCGGCGTGCATTCCATGATCCGCGCTGTGCCCTCTGCCAATTCCCCGGTCTTAAACTCCCAAGCCAATTCCAAGGAGTTTACGTTATCCACCGTGATCGCTTGCGCGGGAGAGAACCTCATGGCCCCGCGATCTCCTCCCACGCTGAGCCAGTCCTCTGCCCGCAAAGCATGCGAAAACATCGAGCAAGTGGTTAGGACGAATGCCAGCCACAGCATCTTTCCGGCGGGACTGCGGGATTTAGAGTGATTGATCATCTTTGCGGTTCAACCTAAGTTATGTTTCCTGCCAAAGCTCCGATTATACCTGGAACGCGAACTCAATTATTCGAGGGACCGTTTAACTCAACCTCAGGTAGAAGACCGCTTGTGCAATTGCCAGTTCCCCACCCTTTCGCTTGCGTTCGTTTTGCCTCTTGGACGCACTTGCTACTTTAGAAAACGACACCATGTTCGCCTCCAGAAAATTCTTGACCGCGGGTGGTTTCTTTTCTTTTTTCATCTTCGGCTTCATGGACAATCTCAAGGGGCCACTGCTGCCTGAGATACTCCGGGCAGAAACACTTAACTACAGCCAGGGTGGGACAATTGTACTGAGTGGCTACCTAGGGTTTATCGCTGCCACTCTTCTCACCGGCGTGATGGCCGACTGGCTTGGTAGCCGCGGAGTTTTATTGAGTGCCGGCCTGAGTCTGCTGCTGGGAGTCGCTGCACTCAGCTTCTCAGGAGCGAACTTTGGTGCGATCCTGGCATCCATGGGGATGATTGGCTTTGGCTTAGGAGCCATTGAAGTAGGGGGAAACAGCCTGATGGTCGAGCTCTACACAGTGAATCGCGCTCGCTATCTCAATTTGCTGGCGACCTGCCATGGAGTTGGCTCCCTCTTGGTTCCGCTCTACGCTGCCACACTGGTGACGTGGGAGTTTTCTTGGCAGGATATCTATGGTTGCAGTCTGGGGTTGGTCGTGATTCTGCCCACAATTTTCTGTCTGAGCCAACTTAGCAGTCACACTCCGTCCGAGCCCGATTCCAAGGCGCCGTCTGGTACAGCCGCCGGCCGTTGGAGCTGGCAAGAGACACTTCGGATTGGATTTTCGCCACGCATGGGGTGGTATTACGTGCTACTGGCATCTTATGTTGCGGTAGAACTCGGTTTAGCAGCATGGTTAGTCGAATACTTGCATCAAAACCGCGACATGACTGTTGCCCACGCCTCCCTCTACCTCTCCGGATTTTTCGTGATGTTGATGTTGGGACGCCTGCTCGGTAGTTTTGCTGTTGAACGCATCGGGTACTTTCGCATGGTAGGCCTCGCTCTGGGAGGGGGCAGCCTGTGCATCGCGGCAGGATTGTTTGGAAGTGATCGTTGGATAGGCGCGTTACCTCTTTCGGGATTCTTTCTTTCAATTGTCTTTCCTACGGTCACCGCCTCCGTCTCCAAGTTGTATCAACAGAATATCGGTTCCCTCTTGGGGTTGCTCTTTACAGCCGCCGGCATTGGAGGTGCGCTTGGTTCCTGGAGCGTAGGAGTGATTGGCAACTCGCAAGGCTTGCAAGCGGGAATGGCAGTTACTCTTGCCTATTGCTTGCTGGGATTGCTCGCGCTGTATGTTCTCAGCCGCTGGCGAGGCGATTCCCCCGCGGCGGAGCCGGTATGATTTCGCGCTGCTGGCATCCTCAGCAGCCGCCACCGACGAACGCGGAACTGCCTGCCCTGAAAACGGGAGAGAACGTCGCGTACCCGAATTCTGCAAGTACCCGAGTCAAGAAACTTGCCGGTTTACCGGTGTGCGGCCACCAGCTCTGTAAGCGCCTGGTCATATTGTCCGGCCAGAGCACTCCAGGCGTAATGGTCCCTCACCCACTGAGTCAACGGGCTAGCTGGGGTGTTGCGCACACCGGAAAGAATCCACTCGCGTAGCCGTTCGGTCAGCTGGCCAACCGATCCATCGTAGAACAGGTGTGCTCGCTCTGGATAATGTTCCAGATCAAACACCTCAGGATAGGCCAAGCGATTGGGAAGCAAGGGGCGTGCACCGGCCAAGGTTGCTTCCAAGATCCCAATCCCAAAAAATTCATGAATCGCCGTCGACACCACGATGTCCATTGTATGCAGGTGACGCCAATAGGTATCCCGCGATTCCGCATAGCCGCAGTGGATGAGCCTCGCGCCGGCGAGCTCCTGCAGTCGGTGCAGGCTGGGGGGCGTTCGCTGAAATTGTTGGCCCAGTAAACAGAGCTGGAAATCGAGCCCTTCGGCCACCAGGATTTCGATGGCGGCCACAAAGTTTTCAGGTGCTTTGTCGTGTTCCCAGCGAGCCACCCAGCCCAGCGTAACACCGGTAGCTTGGGATGCCGCCCTGCCGGCGACGTGGGCGTCGGAAGGACTGATTGGAGCGGCGGGAATTGCTGGCGCGGTGATACCAGGCGGACATATCTTGGATTTGCCAATCGCAGCGCGAAACTGATCGACATGTTTGAAATCGGGCATTCTGCGGAGCCAAGCCAGAGCCGCAGCGAGAAACTCATCGCGATGGTAGGCCGAATTGAACCAAACCTGGTCGGCGGCTACCGCCGTCAGAAGATTGCTGTAGGCGAAATGGAAATCTCGCGCCTGGGATTCAGCGATTGGGTAGGTGAATTGATTTTCATGGAAGTAGGTGACTACTGGCAATTTGCGGAGCGATTCACATGCGAAGCCTCGCCATTCCGCCACGTGCAGCATTTCGCTAGCAAAGATGATGTCGAACGTTTGGCCCTCCTCCACCGCCTGGTTTGCGTATTCCGCCAGAGTGAGCGAACTATGGCGAGACCTCCACTTCCAGTGAACGGCCGGCAATTCCAGAATGTGGAAGCGATGGTCACTAAACTGGCTCCATTGCCGATAGAACGCCGCGTGCGATCCACCACCAAAGGGCTCCAGCACGAGGACGCGAACATTCATACCGATTCAGCCGTTCAGTTCAACGATGGGGGCGGGAGTGGAAATGGCAGGCACGCAGTGGATGAGGCAATACAACTCCTCAATATCATAGCCACCCATGCAGAAAGGGCGAATGCGACTCGCCGCCTCTTCGGGTTCCAGCAGACTGAAGAGGAATAGCCTCCAGGGGAGGTTGGGCACGCGTTGGAGAACCTGGAGCGACCGTGGATCGTTAGTCGCGGCAGCGCATAAAAAAACGTGAGCTAGAATGCGGGTTCTGAGCTCACGATTTTGATTGGGGTCGAGGATTGCCTAGCTCCGCCTACACGTTTTCGCGAACTTAGGCGGCAATGCGAGAGGGAAGTTCCATGTTGCGGGAATCGACATGGACCAGCTCTTCACCGATTTCCTGGCAGGCCAAGATAATCGTCTCGTCGTGTGCGACTCGATTCAACCAGATTCCGACTCCACCGGAGCACGGATGCAAAAGGTCGATTCCTCCGTTAACCAATACTAAATCCGCTGCACCTAGTTTGTGAGCCACTCGCGGCAAAGCCGCCGGAGCATCACCTGGGATCAGTGATGCTTTAAAGCCCAACTGACTAGCCAGTTGGTGAGCTTGCTTCAAACTCAAATGCAGACCATCACTGGCCGATTCGAATTCATCCGTACCGATATAACGCAGTTGTTCGCACCCAGGCGACAATTGCACTAATTGGGCGATCCGCTTCATGCGGGACCCATCTCCAACTCCAATCTCCAGAATCGAGCTAATAGAATTCTCAAGCAGAACTTTGAATAGTGCTCGCTCTTGTACTGGTTTACCGAGGTAATTCCAGTAGATCTTCTGCAACCAGCTTGCCCGGCTCATCGCGATTCAATCCTATTGGCGTCCATTCCTGAATTGCCCGAGAGAAGGACCAGACTCCTCTCTAAATGGCATCGTCGACGCCGATCGCTGCGCTTCCATGCACCTTCGATCGAATCGACTGCGGTCGCTCAGCGACCAGGGAATTGCTTCCTTGCGTTTCCCAGCTCCGTGCCTCACTACGCTTTCCTCCCCGCGTCTCCCTACCACGCCGGCGAATCCTTCGCCAACTAAGCAATCCTTGCTCATCTCGTGGAAGCAGTGACGCTCGGGTTGCGTTGCAAATCCGTTGCCAACCATACATTCGGCACGATGCGAAGCCAAAATAGAAAATTGCTAAGCAGTTCCGAAAACATTACGTGAACCTCCCATTTCCCCATATCGATATAACCCTCCCCACTGGCAGATTGACTCTGAAGGTTGGCGAGTCTCATCCGCGTATAACGAAAGAATTACCAGTTCTGAGGTAGGCTTGGCTGCCGTTCGCCATGGAACCGATCCATCGAAGAGACCATTGTGAATTCCGAACAAAACCCTCAGCGCTTTGCTACCCCAATGCCAACAGCCGGCTTACGAGCGGGTTTTCGCGAGCGCTCACGTGTCAAAAAAGTCGTTCAGGCTGGATTCCGTTTCGAACCCTGCGAGCGGCGGCTCGTTCTCTCTGCTCAGCTATTGTTCGATGTGCTAGGTGACCAGCCACTCGACCTACATGGCTCACTCAATAGTACGTCGCCGCTGAATCCCAGTTGTGATCCGTGGTCGCGCGCCTCTGAGCAGTCGCACGCGGAGACGCTCTCGGAGCTCCACCAAGTAGAGCCGCAACTCAAAGAAGCACACTTGGCCACCGGCTGGAATGAAGTTCAGCAACAGTATGGACTGACTGGCAAAGGGCAAACCGTAGCAGTCATCGATAGCGGCATTGCCTGGGATCACGTGGCGTTAGGAGAAGGCTATGGCCCGGGCTACCGTGTTGTCGGAGGTTGGGATTTCACCGAAGAGAATGACGCGGTACCCTACGACGACGCCCCGGCCGGTTTTCATGGCACCCACGTCAGCGGGATTGTAGGGAGTAGCGACCCCAACCATCCCGGCGTAGCACCCGCTGTCGACCTCGTCGCCCTGCGCGTCTTCAACGACATGGGACAAGGACAGTTGTCCTGGGTCGAAACTGCACTTCAATGGGTTCACGACAATCAACATGCGTTCGAAAACCCGATTACAACCGTCAATCTTTCCCTTGGCACCAGTTGGAATGCCGATGCGATTCCCGCCTGGGCCACGCTCGAAGAAGAGTTGCAGGCGCTGTTTAACGATGGCATCGTCGTCACTGCATCTGCCGGCAATTCTTTTCAGGACTATCTTGCCTCAGGCTTGAGTTACCCGGCAGCCAGCTCCTATGTGCTGCCTGTCGCCAGCGTTGATGAAGATGGCGGGTTGAGTGATTTTAGTCAGCGCAACAGCCAGGTCATTGCCGCTCCCGGCAGCCGTATTGTGAGCAGCGTTCCCGACCACGTGCTAGGCCGTGATGGACGCGTCGACGATTACACCGCCGCCAGCGGCACCAGTATGTCGGCGCCCTACGTGGCCGGTGCGAGCGTGTTGGTGCGCCAAGCCATGGAAATGGTCGGTTTGCAGAATGTGAACTTAACCGCAATTGCAGACCATCTGCATGCTACCGCCGATTCGGTCTACGATGCTGTAACCCAGACGAATTACGACGCGCTCAATCTAGCCCAGGCCATCGAGAGTTTGATACCGACCGATAGCGTAGGGAATTCGCTTGTTACGGCGGCACCGCTTTCTCTCACTTCCAGCTCGTTTGAGGGCTGGATCAACACGCTGCAGGACACTGACCTCTATCGCTTTACTCCCTCCTCGAGCGGAGTACTTCGCTTGGATGCAAACAGCGAATGGCTGGACTCACTTTCGTGGGTTCTCCGCGCTGGGGCGACTGAAATTGCCCATGGTGCCCTTGAACAGGCCGACATTCCGCTCGTCGCAGGTCAGTCCTACGAGATCCTGGTTTCTGCCAACCAAGAGATTGGCCCTTTCTCGTTCGATTGGTCACTTTCAGGTGCAGAGATTGGAGGTGCTGATGGTAGCAACGGCGAAGACAATTCCAGGGGGGGCACGCCAAGTACTGGAGTCCCGGTAAACGATTTAGGGGCCGTGCGCTACCGAGAGGAGACACTCTCCGCGGGAGGTACCTACAGGGCGCAAGCAGTCGCCGATGGTGTGTTTACCGTTCAGTGGACCGGACCTGAAACCGCCTCTGGGACCCTGTCCGCCGCAACCTCTGCCGGATTATCGCTGAGCGATAGTACCTGGGAGGATGGAGCGTTGCGAATCGACCTCAACGTGCGGGCGGGAGAATGGGTTCAGTTCGCGTTGCCGGGGGCCGCTAGCGACCAGGGGGAGCTGGCGTTGGCCAATGTGCTGGATCAGCAAGGCAGCTCTGTGTTCATTAGCGGTTCGTTTACCGCGGACAACATGGCTTTGGACCTTAGTCATGGGGTGGAGATTCAATTCGGTGATGTTGACTACACCTTTTCCACTGGACAAGTTCAACATCTAGCCCTCGCAGGCTCAGGCAGCAACGACACTCTGCAGATCATTGGATCTCCCCAATCGGATATCGTCGAACTACGGCCTACCGGTTCAACGATCAGCAACGCAAACTTGGCGGTCACCATCGATGGAATTGAGCAGATTGCGTACAACGGAGGAGGTGGCGGGGGTGACCGCGTCTACCTCTACGACTCGGACGGCGACGATACGCTCCGGGCCTGGCCACGCAAGGCCGAATTGGTGGGAGTCGGCTACCGTTTTGACCTGCAAGATGTCGACCGAATCTTTATCCATGCTACCGGCGGTGGCCAGGATTACGCCTACCTCTATGACTCTGCTGGTGACGACCGCTTGAGCGTGCGGCCACAGTTTTCAAGTATTCGTGGCGAGGATTTCTTCAACTACGTGCGTGGCTTCGAACGGGTTTACGCCTACGCCAATGCTGGCGGGACCGACGAAGCGGATCTGTATGATTCTGCAGGCAACGACCGATTTGCTACCAGCGGCGTTTCCGCGTCAATCGTGGGACCTGGATTCTCGAGTTTCACTCGCTCCTTCGAACAAGTCAATGCATCCTCGACCATGGGTGGCAATGATCTGGCCACACTCTACGGAGCCGATCAACAGACACGTTGGCAACAGGGCAGCGACTATGTCAGTTTTCTGGACCACGGCTGGAGTCGTGAAGCTCGTGGCTTCGACTCCGTCGAGACCTATACTGCCGGACAATCGCATTCGCTGGCTTCCGGGCAGGCTAGTTCTCAGGCGATGGCCAGCCCGCCCTTGACCAGCGACGCCCTGGAACCGCTGGCAAACGCAAGCCAGCAAATCGCATCGAACTCTCCAGATCCCGCACACGCAGCAACGCCACCGCTAGAAGTCTACGCGTTCGCACCAGAGATCCACGCAACGACAGTGCCTGGGACTGAACACAACGCGCCGGATTCAGCCGAGCGACTGTTGCAGGAAGTGCATGGGCTGCGCGATTGGATATCCCAAACTCCAACAGAGCAGGAAGCACTGCTGGCGACGCTGAGCTTGCCCGAGGAAGCGGTGTGGAACGATCCCGAATTAGAACAAGAGCTCTTGGACGAGATTTTCCGGCAACATGAAGAATTGTTCTAATCATGTTGCTGGTCTGCTATCTGGCCCATTGAGAGAGACTTGCGTAGCGACAAGACGCTCGTATCTGCCCGCTAGACGTTGTGATTGACTCGAAACGCCAAGAAGAAGGTCGGTCTTTGCTTGACGCACGGTGCTGCTCCAACTGGAGAACGCGCGACGATCGGTGCGACCAACTTGACTGCATCGTGGTAAACACTTCAGTACGTGCAGAAACTGGTGCAGCGCGGCTGAGAGTTCAATCGTATTAATGCCCTGTTCGCTGAAAGTGCCTTCCGACGCAGCCACGGCCCACGGCGCAATTCTATCGCATCCTCCCGCCAGAGATATCCGAGCATCAGCACGAACTCAAGCATCTCCTCGCAAAGCTTCACGATTTGTTAGCCCAGATATTTCGTCATTTGCCGGTTGGAGGGTTGAGAGCAGCGGTGGAGCGCGGTTTGAGTCCGTAGGGGGGACGCAGGCTGATGCCCTTCAAGCAAAGCCGAGGCATTCAAGTCCGCCGCTGAGAGCTCTCTTAGAGTGCGAGTCGGCTTTTGAGTTCCGCGATCGTTTGCAATGGTAGGTTGCCTTCCAAGGGTGCGTGGTCACGCGCGACCTGCCCCAGCACTCTGGCCGGTTCTGCGAAGCAATTGAACCCAACGGTGCTGGCAGCCCCTTGCAACCAGATAGCCAGGTCCGCCAGCGTTTCCATATCTCCATCATCCCAGGCGCGTTCCATTGCGGAGAACTTTTCATCGAATGCGTCAAAGAACTCTTCGACGATGTTGCGAAACACAGCGTCATCGGTCGGCAGGCGTGAATGGATGGCGTCCTCGAAGGGGGGCATCTCCAGGTCAACAGTCATCAAC
This sequence comes from Aureliella helgolandensis, assembly GCF_007752135.1. Classification (GTDB taxonomy): domain Bacteria; phylum Planctomycetota; class Planctomycetia; order Pirellulales; family Pirellulaceae; genus Aureliella; species Aureliella helgolandensis. The sequence goes on from NZ_CP036298.1 coordinate 1,875,785, forward strand.
TTCAGCCCTGGTAATTCGGCAGGAGTTGAAGAGTCGGCCAAAGCTGTTGCTTGACCAAGAGCTCGGTAGAGTTGTTCGGCATCGACAGGCTTAGAGAGAAATCCCGAACAGCCAAACCGTTCACACTTTTCGCGATCGCCTAGCATAGCGTGAGCCGTGACAGCAATGATGGGGCCTGCGTATCCCCGTTCCCGCAATTGACTGGTGGCCGCGTATCCGTCGAGCACCGGCATTTGCATATCCATGAGGATCGCGTCAAAGTGGACCCTTTGGGCCATATCCAGGGCGACTTGGCCGTTCTCTGCTTGCCGCACACTCGCACCGCCACTCTCCAGGAAAAGACGCAGCAGCATCCGGTTGGTTTCTGCGTCGTCGACCACGAGGACTTGGAGTCCATGGAGGCTTTCGCCCGTATCCAGCTCCTCTCCGACATCGGCGATTGGATGTTTCGCTGGAGGTTCAATCTCATCGGCCGCTGAAATTACCTCAGTTGCTATGCGGACCATGAATGTACTGCCTTGGCCGACCACGCTGGTAGCGATCAACTCACCGCCGAGTGCCTGTGCAATCCTCGCGGAAATCGCCAGCCCAAGACCTGTTCCGCCGTACTTGCGAGTCACGGAATCGTCGGCCTGAACAAAGGGACGAAACACCCAGTCCAATTTTTTCTGAGGAATCCCAATTCCAGTGTCTCGGACTTCAATTTTCAGTTCCGACCGTTCTCCCGAGAGATCCATTTTGGCTACGACCGTCACCGAACCTTCATCGGTGAATTTGATGGCATTGCCCACTAGGTTGAGCAGAAGTTGTTTCAAGCGATGCGGGTCGGAGTGGATTTCACTTGGGATCGGGCTTTCCCAGCGGTAGTCAAGTTGAATTCCCTTTACCTTGGCAGCCATACTCAGCACCGAGATCGTGCTGGACAGGATCTGCTGCGGCGAGCACGGAATGGACTCCACCCGAAGTTGGTCAGCTTCAATTTTGGAAATATCCAACACATCGTTGATCAACGTAAGCAAGTGTTGGCCGCTACGCTGGATGGTGTTGAGATAGTCGTCGGTTTCAGAGCGGGTGATCCGCCCCAAATCGCGTCGTAGGATGTCCGTAAATCCAAGGATACCATTGAGGGGAGTGCGGATTTCATGGCTCATATTGGCCAGGAACTTACTCTTTGTGCGGTTGGCCTGTTCCGCGGTATCGATGGCGCATTGCAGCGCCTCTTCCCGCCGCTCCAATTGGTCCGTATGGATCGCCAGTTTCAGCATCTCGCGCCTACTTTGCACGATCACGATCAAGAGGAATATATTCTCAAACACGACCCAGGCAGTGTGTTCCAGCCAGCGCCATTGCGTCCCCGTGGCCACACCAAATACCGATTCTGGCCACCAAGTTCCTCGAATGCAATGATCCAGGGCGACGAGGACCGTCGCGGATACCAGTACTAGCGGGTCGCGGTAGGCAGCCAGGAAGGCGAGCGAGCCGAAGATGTGAAAATGCGATTCGATACGTCCACCACTCACGTGAATCAGCAACGCAGAGAACATCACTTGACTGCACGCAACCACCATCCGCGTAGCGGCGTTGCCCGCATGAAAAATCGCCATCACAACGGGAGGCACCGCTAGCACACCTCCTCCGAATATGGCCATCAGGACGTGCTGGTGTACCTCGCTCTCAGCACCATTCCAGGTGCGAGGTGTGATGAGTACCGCCAGGATAATAGCGCCGATCCATTGAATCAGCATCAAGGCAGCAAACATGCGGTCGGTTCTGACGAAGATTGCCTGATAGTGCTCAGCCAGCTTCTGATGGATGGATGCCGTGACGTTTTTAGGGCGGCAATTCGTCAGTTCGCGGAACCAATTCACGGCGATGCTCCCACTGCAGACCACTGCCAATGCGGGGGACGCACAATATCATCATCTGTCGCGTTGAAAGCCTTTACCTCGTTTGTGGCGCAGAGTCGGCATCCAAATACGGGAATCGAGGGTTGAGGCATCTTTACCTGATTGCACAACAGCGCTCGCAGTCGATCGCAGCCTAGGTTGTCACCTTCGTGGCCACGCGAAGCAGTAATCCCGCCGGCGAACAGCAATACCCCATCCTGACGATACAATCGAGCAGCGCCACTCGTCTTGGCACCAAAGCGACTCGCTTCACGTCCTCCGGAGTCCCAGATGATTTCAGATCGTGGGAGGGCAGCGATTCGCCGAACGCTGGCAGAATCTCGCCAAGCCTCAGATGTCTCGTTCGGTATGGCAGCGACAACCGTGAGTTGGGGTTGTTGCTGATCCGTCAGTCCCATGCCGGTCAGCGTCTCTTCCAATTGTCGGATCGACGCTCGCGTGCAGACGCAACGCGGGTGCATGAAAAAGAGCAACGTGGGGCGGTCTTCCGCCAAAGTCAACCTCGCGTCGGCGGGCCATTGCGGTACAGGGCTGTCATCTGCATGCGAACTGAATTCGTATCGCGTCCCCCACGACCAAACGCCAATCGCGGCCACGCCCCAGGCAATAGCTAATAGACTCCAGAAATTGATCTGGTCTCGGATCCTGGGTCGTACGACAAACAATGGTGGTCCTCTTACCTGCAAAGTGCTTGCAAACGGCTAGATGGCAAAACGTCGCTTGTGAAACATAGGTTGCAGGTATTTGTTCGCTTGCGTGCTGTTGGTAATTCGCCAGCTTGCACAAAGGGGCTGTGACGGTCGCAAGGAAGGTGACGAACGTGGCGATCTTGCGTGTCAACGTATCCCGTGGTTCATCCACTGCTGCAGACATTCCACCCGCTGTGAGTGGCATGAGCCGCTTCTGCAAGTCCTTTTGTCGCTGGCGTCCCAAGCAGAAAATGAGGATGTTGTTGAAAAGCAGGCTGCAGCCCAACCAGCCCCAAGCTGTAACGGGCACCCGGCAGGGGGGCGTGGCTTAATCGAAGCGCACTGCGGGAGCAGGTTAACCTTAGGAAATCGGGGCTCAGGCTCTGCAACCTTGGAGCAGGCAACCTGCTCCAAGGAAAGCAGCGGTTTGCCACAATTTCAGTTGCTATCGACCCAATGTGTGGAATTTTGCTATATGCGAACCGGTGATGGTGAGTTCCTAGGAGCTCTTCCCAACTGGTCATCGCCCGCAGCTATCCATGCACTCATTCCGAGGTTGAGGCCCCGTTCATGGCTTGTCGATTCACTTCTAGCTATTCCTCATGGATCGGAAACGTTGCTTGCGCAATGCTGCTCCTGCTTGCTGGGTGCGGCCAGAAGCCCGCGGCACCACATGCGGAACGCATGGCAGCGCCCGAAGCTGGCCAGGAAAACGAAGCTGGCCAGGAAAACGAAGCTGGCCAGGAAAACGAAGCTGGCCAGGAAAACGAAGCTGGCCAGGAAAACGAAGCTAGCCCAGGCTCGGCCGACAGCTCGACAGCCAGTCCAGCCTCCCAAGTCACGAGCTTCCCAGCGACCGTAACGGAATTCCCGGAGATGGCGGCGATGCCCATGGAAGCCATGGTGGAAACGCCTCAATCGCTAGCCCCTGCCCCCTCATTGCCAGCCGGAGCCGTCCGTGAAGCGGGGGCTCAATTCACCACCGTCGAAGTTCTGTATGCCACCGATCGTGCTCGGCGTGGTAAAGCATTTGCCGAAGTACAAGTTGCTGACCATCAGAGGACGCAAATCGTCTGTTACGCAGTACTAGCATTCTTGGTGGGCTCTGCGTTGTTGAGCTTTCTTCTGAAGCAATTGCAAACTGGACTGTCACTGCTGTTCGTCAGTGCGGCTGTCGGTTGCATTGCCATCGTGTTCTCCGTCTTTGGTGAGCCACAAGTCATCAAGCAGGGTGTTGCCTACTCGGGGGAACGGGGGGAACTGGTACGGGGTGTTTGCCAGGTAACCGTCCCAGCCACGCATCGTCCCGGCACAATCGAACGCCCCAGCCTGCTTCGTTTTGAACTGCGCGAAGATCAACAGAAGCATATCGTATTAACCGCAGCGACGGAGCTCACGGCAGATACCTTCCGAACTCATCTGTCGGAGCTGGTCGAATCCTCGCCGAAGCGAGACGTGATGGTTTTCATTCACGGCTACAACGTCGAATTCGAGTCGGCCGTCAGGCGGACTGCGCAAATCGCGGTCGACCTGCCTTTCGAGGGAGTTCCGGTTTGTTACAGTTGGCCCAGTCAAGGTTCGTTGCTGGGCTATACCATCGACGAAAACAATGCGGAGTGGACGACGGCACATTTAAAACAATTTCTGCTCGAGTTAGTCGAGGAGAGTGGCGCTCAGTCGATCAATGTGATTGCACACAGCATGGGAAACCGCGCGATGACACTAGCGATCCAACAGCTCAGTGCGCAGCGATCGCCGGATGCTCCTCCCATGTTCGACCGTGTCGTTTTGGCCGCACCCGATGTTGATGCAGAGCGATTCTCTCGCGACTTTGCTCCACCTCTCCTCGAAGTTTCCCAGCACGTAACGCTGTATGCGTCTTCCGACGACCGCGCACTACTCGCTTCCAAACGCGTGCACGGACATCCGCGGGCTGGCGAAAGCGGCTCGAATCTAACGGTCGTCCCTGGTGTTGAAACCATTGATGTAAGTGGGATCGATCTGAGTCTGTTGGGACACAGCTACTACGGCGACAGCGAGTCGATGTTGCGTGACCTGTACGGTATTTTCGGAAACCGTCTGCCCGCCGCCCAACGTCATCTCCAAGCCATGCACACCATCCAGCAAATGCTGTATTGGCAACTGACGCAGCCCATGCCACCTCACGGGCAGTCTCTCCCACCACAACAAGCCTTCGTATCTCCGTTCCCAGCGGCTCCCACACGCTAGCCTACCGTTGCTCGCCAGCCCGCAGGCTAGCTCCAAGTGCTGGCTCAACGCGTCGGGGAATGTCTTGGAGACGCCTTTCGCAGGCATTCTGGGCACTGGTCCTTCTCGGCCATGCGGTTTGCTGAGCCAATCAACGCAAACCTCCCCAATCGATTACGATAGTATCAGGCCAGTTGTTACAATGGCGGATGATCGGATGGATAGCCCTCGCAGATGAACTGCGACTGCTTCAAGGAGCGGAAGCCAAGCTCCATTGAAGTTCTGGGGCTAGGCGGCGAGTGGCAGGTGGCAGCCCACCCTCGTGCGATTCGCTCGAGTTCGGCTTCGGTGCGCCAACAAGTCTGGCAATAGCGGCAATCGTGCCCCGCTCAAATTCATCGATCGCACGTCCGGGAACGCTTTCGAGCTCAACCCCATGAAACCTGTTGTCGCTCCTCTTGGATTTTCAGTATGAAAACTATTCTTCCCTCTCTTGTTCTAATCTGGATCTCTTGTTGCGCTACGATTGTTCATGCGGCGGAACGCCCCAACATCTTGTTCATCATGTCGGACGATCACACCGCTCAAGCCGTAGGCGCCTATGCCACGCTGCTTAAAGAACTCGATCCAACGCCGACCATCGACACGCTGGCACGGGAAGGGATCTGCTTTGAGAATGCTTTTTGCACCAACGGAATTTGCACTCCTTCACGAGCCTGCATCATTACTGGGCAGTACGACCACATCAACGGGGTCTTTGACCTGAATGGCAATATTGCGCCGGCGAAACAAATGTTGCCAATTCAAATGCGACAGGCCGGCTACCAAACTGCCATCATTGGGAAATGGCATTTGAAGACCGAACCCAATTTCGACTACTACAAGGTGCTACCAGGGCAGGGGAGCTACTTTGACCCTACTTTTCGAGTGCAGGGAGATCAGCCCTGGCCGAAGAACGTGGTCGAGTCTCCGGGGCAGCATTCGTCGGATGCTATTACCGATGCGACACTCGAATGGTTTCGCGAGACTCGCGATCCTCAACGCCCCTTTTTTCTATGCCATCAATTTAAGGCCCCCCATGACTATTTTGAAAATGCACCGCGCTATCAATCGTACCTAGCAGATGTCACTATCCCCGAGCCTGATACGCTCTACGACGTGCCGGCTAGCTGGGGCTCCCTAGCGACGCGTGGTGATCAGGACGAACTGCGACCTCACATCGGTACTTCAATCGGAACTCGCAATCCTCGCCGATCCTACGCCGTCGATTTGTACGAACGCTATCCCGAGGAGTTTCCGGCTGGCTACAACCCTCACACATTTTCCGAAGTTGAAACGACACGGCTGGCCTACCAAGCGTATCTCAAGAAGTACCTGCGGTGTGTGAAGGGAGTCGATGACAATTTGAAACGCATTCTCGACTACCTGAAGGCAGAAGGGCTGTACGACAATACGTTGATTATTTACACCGGCGACCAGGGGTTCTGGTTGGGAGAGAATGATTTTCAGGACAAGCGTTGGGCCTACGACCCTTCCCAACGCATGCCCTTGATCGTGCGTTATCTGCCAACTATTCCAGCCGGAATTCGAAGTGATGCCATGGTTGAAAATGTCGATTTCCCCGCCCTGATGCTGGACTTTGCTGAGGCGGAAGTACCAGCCGACGTGCAAGGGAAATCGTTTCGCGCAATCTGTGAAACAGGCCAGGAGCCGCCCGAGTGGAAACAAGCGGCCTACTATCGCTACTGGATGCACATGGCTCACCATGACAATCCTGGAGAGATGGCGATTCGCACCAAGACTCACAAACTGATCTACTTTTATGGTTGCGACTATGAAGGTGGATCTCCCACACCTCCTGGCTGGGAATTGTACGACTTGACCAAAGACCCACAGGAGCTCGTCAACGTCTACCACGATCCTAGTTATGCACCGGTGCGCGATGAGTTGAAGGAACAGTTCGCCGAACTGCGCAGGCAGGTCGGGGACGACGGAACGCACTATCCGAAATGCGAAGCTGTCGTCCGGCGGTATTGGGATTATGATGAGCAAGATCGGCTGGACGCCGTTGAGATCTCCCATCATTTTAAGGCCCAACGCGAGGCGTCCCTTAAGCAGGCTCGCTAGATTTAGTAGCTGCCGATATTTGCAAACTCCTCACCCTGTTATCGCACCACACTAAACTGCAGGAAGACGACCATGCCAGTTGGGCAAAATCAAACCAGACCATTGCTTCGAGCTGTTGCCGGATGTTTCGTTGGGATGTGGCTGACCGGGGCAGCTGTGCCCTCTGTCGGGTTCGCTCAGAAGGCTGCGGCGGGGGTGCCGAGTGAGGCAGAGTCGTTGGAAGACCCTGCCATCTCTGGCGGCACGGTTGCTAGACTGGGGCGAACTCTCTTCCTATCGAGCACTGCTGGAAAGGAATCGGAGCCGATCACGATTCCGCGAATGTATGCCAGCTTGAGAGCGATGGAGTGGATCACGGCGGTCGACTCGTCCTCCCAAGAAACGACTCTCAAGCTTCAGCCCGAGCTCGACAGCTGGATTATCAGCTGGAAGGAACGACCGGCTGGGGCAGAGGCGATTGCCTTGCATTTTGATCAGCGGCCAGTCCTAGCGTCGGAAGTAAGGCCTATTATTGCCACCGGTGATGGCTCCCTGATGCTGCCCGCACACCGAGCTCGAACGAGCGGCGAAAAAATCCGCTATGAACCCCAGACGTTTAAGAATACGGTGGGCTACTGGGTCGGAAAGCAGGATAGTGCGCGTTGGGAGATCTTGATCGTCGAACCAGGAAAGTTCAATGTCGGGATTCTTCAAGGATGTGGCGCCGGGCAAGGAGGGAGTCAGGCGAGCTTAAGCCTCCTGCGCAAGGGGGATGACGTCGTTACTCAGGTCGACTTCGAAGTCCTCGAAACAGGCCACTTCCAGAATTTCCAGTGGCGTCACGTGGGAGTGCTCGAAGTCCTAGAACCGGGCAAGTACCAACTCCAAATTGCACCTCAGAAAATCCACAAGGCCGCCTTGATGGATGTCCGAGCCGTCCACCTCGTACCCGTGCCAGCGTCTTAAAACGGCTTGATTTCATTCGCGATGGAAAAGGCGATTTCCATCGCTTGCTCATAGTTCAATCGCGGATCGCAGTGCGTGTTGTATGCGGTGTGAAGGTCGTCCTCGGTTAGGCCGCTGGATCCTCCCACACACTCGGTGACGTCTTCACCCGTCAGTTCCAAATGCACACCCCCGAGTCGTGATCCGCAACTGCGGTGCACTGCAAAGGCAGAACGCAGCTCAGCTAAGACATCATCGAAGCGACGTGTCTTTTGCCCTGACGTTGTCGAAACGGTATTGCCGTGCATCGGATCACAGACCCACAACACTTGGGAGCGGCAATCTTGGATTGCCTCGATCAGGGCCGGTAAGATCGTTTCCACCTTGCCCTGCCCCACGCGGTGGATCAGGGTAACTCGCCCTGGCTCATTCTCGGGATTTAGGAGCCGCACCAAATCGACGACTTCTTCAGGTTTGGCGGTGGGCCCGATCTTGATTCCAATGGGATTGCGAATTCCTCGCAGCATCTCAACATGCGCCCCCGTGATGGATCGGGTGCGTTCACCAATCCACGGAAAGTGCGTGCCGAGGTTGTACCAACCGGTGCCACGCACGCTTTCCCGCGTCAAGGATTGTTCGTAATCTAGGTGAAGCGCTTCGTGCGAGGTAAAGAAATCGACTCGCCCTAATTCCGCGATGGGTTTGGCTGAAATGGCATCGATGAACTTGAGCGCATCACCAAGGGAATTCACGAGCTCGCGATAACGCTCAAACTCAGGTCGATCCTCGACAAAGGTCAATTTCCAATTTTCGGTGTGATGTAGATCCGCAAATCCCCCTTCGCTCAACGCGCGAATGAAGTTCAAGGTCAGTGCCGAGCGCTCGTAGCCGCGAAGCAGCAACTGGGGATCATTACGGCGATGGTCCGTGGAGAATGGAGCGCGGTTGATCAAATCACCGCGGTAGGAAGGGAGCGTTTGACCGTCTCGACTCTCGGTATCGCTCGACCGTGGCTTCGCGTACTGACCGGCAATCCGTCCCAATCGAACAATGCGCTGCCCCGATCCAAAGATCAGCACCAAACTCATTTGCAACAAGACTTTGAGCTTGCTGGCAATCGACTCTGACTGGCAATCATCGAGCGACTCGGCGCAATCTCCCCCCTGCAGCAACCAAGCTTCGCCAGCCTGCGCTTTGGCCAATTGCTGTTTGAGGCTGTCGACCTCCCAGCTCGTTACCAAGGGAGGAAGCAGACGCAACGCCGCCAACACTTCATTCAGCTCTTGAGGGTCGAGATAGCTGGGCTGTTGGCTGGCGGGGCGAGACTTCCAAGAGTCAATATTCCAATTGGCAGGCATGAATTGAGCAATCTGAGCTAAATTAATTGAGTTCTAGAGTGGGTTGTCACTTGCACCCAGGGGAAGGGGCACTTCGTTGCCGCAGGGCACTAAGTTAGTCGGCGACTTGTTTTTTGGCTAGCGAAACAGGCTGTCAGGATCGAAAAGCAGCTGGGATTGTTCACTTCGCCGCCACCACGCAGACCGAAGGGTATGATTATACTGTCGCGGGTTTAAATCCGAACCTGCCAATATTCCCACCAATCCGCCGGGCGTCTCCCACGGGTTGTTGCGAACTAGCTAGGACATCAGGAGCATTTGAGATGATTCTTAATCGTCGTTTAATAAGTTGTTTGATCATTGGAGTACTCGTATTGTCGTCTCCCATGGCTGGCGCCGCTGAGCGATTAACCCCTGAGAAAATGTGGGATTTGGCTCGGATTGGTGATGCTGCCGTCTCGCCCGACGGACAGACGTTGGCCTACCTGGTGACGCGCTACGATCTGGAGGAGAACGCGGGAACCGCCAGTTTGGTGCTACAGACGTTAGAGACTGGAGCATCCTCCCAAGCCTCTCAAGTGGCCCGTGCTTTTGAAACCCAGCTCCGCGCGCCGGAGGGACGCACCGTATTGAAGGATATCAAGGGCCTGAGCTCTCTAGGCTGGCTCAATCACCCTGGCGGTGCCAAATTGATCTATATCGCTCCCACCGAGGGGGAAGAGGGGAAGCCTCAAGCTTGGCTACTCGATCCCCAAGGCGGAGAGCCTCAGCAGTTAACCGAGCTGGAAGCGGGCATTGGCAACCTAAAAGCATCACCAGCGGGCAACGCCATCGCCTTTACCGCTGACGTCAAAATGGATAAGTCGGTGAAGGAGATCTATGCCGATCTCCCCAAAGCGGACGCCCGCATCATCGATGCGCTCCTCTACCGTCACTGGAATGAGTGGCACGATTATGCTTACAGCCATGTCCATGTGATGCCGATTGACGCGGAGCTCAAGCCGGGCAAAGTCGTCGACCTCATGGTTTCACTCAAGGCGGATTGCCCAGTGCCTCCGTTTGGCGGCGCGGAGCAGTTCGAATTCTCGCCCGATGGGCTGGAGCTGGCTCTAACTCTGAAGCTGGTCAACAATCCTGCGGAGAGTACCGATACCGGTGTCTACTTGACGAGTATCGAGGGGGGAGCGTTAAAGAACATTACCCCAGGCATGCCTGGGTACGATATGGAGCCTCGCTATTCGCCCGACGGACGCTACTTGGCATTTCACTCCATGGAACGCCCCGGTTTCGAATCGGATCGCAATCGCATCATGCTCTACGACCGTCAAGCCAACTCCTTGCGTGAATTGACGGTTGCCCTCGACCAAACCGCGCACAACGCAACCTGGACTTCGGATAGTCAGAGCCTCTATTTTTATAGTGAGACGCGTGGTACCACCCAAGTCTTTCAAATCGACGTCGCCACGTCGAGCGTCAAGCAGATTTCAGAGGGGCGATTTGACTTTGCGTTGGTCGCTTCAATTCCCGGCACTCCCCGGGTGATTGTCCGCCAGCAGAGCATGTTGCGCCCGGTCGAATTGGCGATGATTGACAGCACGACGCGCGCGGTGACGACTATTACGGATGTGAATGGAGCGATCTACGCCAACCTTGAACTGCCAAAAGTGGAAGAGCGATTTTTCACGGCGACCGATGGCAAGCAGATTCAGAACTGGGTCATTTTGCCGCCGGAGTACGACCCCGCCTCGGATAAGCAATGGCCCATGCTAACCTACTGCCAAGGTGGTCCCCAAGGACAGATTGGGCAGTGGTTTTCCTACCGTTGGAATTTTCACATGATGGCTTCCAAGGGCTACGTCGTACTTGCCGTGAACCGTCGCGGTCTGCCTGGTTTCGGACGTGAATGGAACGATCAGATTAGTGGTGACTGGGGGGGGCAAGCCATGCAGGATATCTTGGCTTCCACGGACGGCATGTTGGCCGATCCCAAAATCGACCGACAACGGGTCGCCGCGATCGGGGCAAGTTTTGGTGGATACACCGTCTACTGGCTCATGGGACACGCCGAGAGTCGCTTCAGTGCCATGATTGCACACTGTGGAGTTTACAACCTGGAATCGATGTACGGATCGACCGAAGAGCTGTTCTTCGTCAACTGGGATCTGGGCGGCCCTTACTGGCAAAGCCAAGAAATTGCTCAGAAGTACGCCGATTTCTCCCCTCACAAGTTTGCGGGCAATTGGAAGACGCCCCTGCTGGTCATCCACGGAGAAAAAGATTTCCGCGTTCCGGTAACCCAAGGAATGGAAGCCTTTACCGCCGCTCAGGTCCAGGGCGTTCCCAGCCGTTTCCTCTATTTCCCCGAGGAAGGGCACTGGGTCATGTCGCCGCAAAATGGAGTGGTGTGGGGCCGCGTCTTCTTCGACTGGCTAGATCGCTATTGCAAGCAGCCTTAACAGGCGAGCGCCCTGCCTAAAAGTAGCCCGCCCCGCCACGCATCGAAATCGTAACCCGCTGCGTGAGCAAGGACGAGTGGTCACCGCTACAGGACAGCCAGGGGCCCTACCTCCGCACCAATTCGAAGATTCATCCAACATCTTCAGCCGCGCGAACGAGGCGCGAGTTTCTACTACGACTGTGCGATTCGTCGCGTGGCTTTTATCCTGCAACTGAAAGTGCATCACCATCACCCGGCACGCATCGAAATCGTAACCCGCTGCGTGAGCAAGGACGAGTGGTCACCGCTACAGGACAGCCAGGGGCCCTACCTCCGCACCAATTCGAAGATTCATCCAACATCTTCAGCCGCGCGAACGAGGCGCGAGTTTCTACTACGACTGTGCGATTCGTCGCGTGGCTTTTATCCTGCAACTGAAAGTGCATCACCATCACCCGGCACGCATCGAAATCGTAACCCGCTGCGTGAGCAAGGACGAGTGGTCACCGCTACAGGACAGCCAGGGGCACTACCTCTGCACCAAACCGAAGATTCATCCAACATCTTCAGCCGCGCGAACGAGGCGCGAGTTTCTACTACGACTGCGCGATTCGTCGCGTGGCTTTTATCCTGCAACTGAAAGTGCATCACCATCACCTGCCACGCATCGAAACCGTAACCCGCTGCGTGAGCAAGGACGAGCGGTCACCGCTACAGGACAGCCAGGGGCACTACCTCCGCACCAATTCGAAGATTCATCCAACATCTTCAGCCGCGCGAACAAGGCGCGAGTTTCTACTACGACTGCGCGATTCGTCGCGTGGCTTTTATCCTGCAACTGAAAGTGCATCACCATCACCTGCCACGCATCGAAACCGTAACCCGCTGCGTGAGCAAGGACGAGTGGTCACCGCTACAGGACAGCCAGGGGCACTACCTCTGCACCAAACCGAAGATTCATCCAACATCTTCAGCCGCGCGAACGAGGCGCGAGTTTCTACTACGACTGCGCGATTCGTCGCGTGGCTTTTATCCTGCAACTGAAAGTGCATCACCATCACCTGCCACGCATCGAAACCGTAACCCGCTGCGTGAGCAAGGACGAGTGGTCACCGCTACAGGACAGCCAGGGGCACTACCTCCGCACCAATTCGAAGATTCATCCAACATCCTCAGCCGCGCGAACGAGGCCCGAGTTTCTACTACGACTGCGCGATTCGTCGACGACGCTTCTCAGCGGTCTATTGCTTCATTGCGCTTCGAGTTGGCTGGATTGGCTTGGTCCCTGCTTCTCCTCGCCAGCCGACTCTGCCTCGAGTGTTGACAGCATGCCTGAGATTCGGCGGTGCCATGCACAGCCTGTTGCTGCCCCTGCGAAGATTTGCTGTGAGGCAACGTTAGGTCACGGGCGTCAGATTTCTCGTTTGCCGTTCTCCCAGAAATCGAAGTTGTTCGTACAGGACTTCGATTTTCGTAGACCGATACCCGGCTTTGAGCGCGGCCCGGATCGGATTGCCAAAAATTGCTTCGACCTCGATCGGGCGGCCAGCCCGATAGTCCAAGAGCATACTGCTATCGTAGGGGACCATCTTTCGAGTGTCTCCCAGCATTTTTTGGATGTGCTCGTCCTCCACGGCAGACCCGCAGGCGGCAGCAGCTCCTTGGACATCGCGCATCAGCGATTCCGTCAACGCACTTGCCGCTGGAGAATCCATGATCGCTCTTGTGTCCGCTTGCAAGATCACGCTCAACCCGTTGTAGGGAATGTTCCATACCAACTTTCGCCACCGCACCGTCTGCAGATCCTCGGCCGGCTGCATGTCGATCCCTGCTTGCCGAAATTCGTCCGCCAGCTGTTGCATGCGAGGGGTGATGCTGCCCGCCAACTTGGGCGAATACTCACCGAAAGCGATCCGCCCATAGTCGATGTGTCGAATATGCCCCGGACCTATCTTATTGCTACACAGGAAGCAGCAGCCTCCCAGGACGTTTTCCGCCCCGACTATGCGAGCGGCATCCTCCTCGATCTGGTAGCCGTTTTGTAGAACCAGCACAAGCGTTCGCGGTCCACAGACCGCGGCCAATGCCTCTGGCAATGCATCGTTGGCGGTTGTCTTCCAGCAGACAATTGCCACATCTACTTTGGGCATATCCGCGGGGGACTGATAGACCTGAGGGGACGTGAGCAGGAAATCCCCCCCAATAGACTCCACCCGCAATCCTGCCGACTTTACCTGCTGAAAATCGCTCCGGAGCAGAAAATGAACATCTCCCACTCCAGAATTTGCAAGCATTCCACCGTAGAGCCCACCAAGGGCTCCCGTACCGAGGATGGCATAGCTAGTTTTCCGACTCATTAGCGGGAACACCCTGGCAAAATTGAAAAAAGAAGATGGGGAAGTTCGCTCTTGGGGTGGCAAGCATCGCATGCTCGGGCCGGACAAAATCCTGCGGGCCGCATAGGATCCACGCGATGCTCCCCAGCGTGGGGTTAGAAGAGTTATTTTAGTGGAAAACTGGCGGGATTTTTACATCTACCGGCACCTCGACAGAACTAAATTACGAGTGCTCGAGTCTTGAAAAGTAAGTTTGTAGAAAATAGAAGCGAAATGCGAGCGAAAACGCATTGCAGCAAACTCGGTCATCCGCTAAATTTCTTCTCGTTCGGGGTGTGGCGCAGCCTGGCTAGCGCATCTGGTTTGGGACCAGAGGGTCGTAGGTTCGAATCCTATCACCCCGACTTTAGGATCACAACAGCCCGTCGCATTGATTTGCGACGGGCTATTTTTTGCTGAATAGCAATTTCAAATGGCTGCCTGGACGATGCCTCATGGTCAATGGAACGTGCGGCATTTCTTTATTCGGCTGAACACCGAACACAAAGCCTGACCCCGGCGCAGCCTTGCCGCTGACCCCGGCGCAGCCTTGCCGGCACTAGTTTGTCAGACGAGCCCAGGATTGTAATTCGATGCAGGAAGGCAATGTCGACTAATCATTGGGACCGCCCGAACGACTAAAAAGCTTGACCAATGTGTTGAAGTCAGTAGATTCGGAAAGGAATTTGACTGAACCATCCGCCATTGCGACGTTGGCACCACCGGAATGAAGCGAATAGATGCCGGTCGAGTTCGACTGATTCACACCAACTTGGTGATGACTCATCGACCACGCGAAGGTGTTACTTGCGTTCCAGCCGGGTTGACCGGGGTAGTCTGCGTTCGGATTGTACGGAGTGACGTGCGGTTTGCCACGTAGTAGGTCAATCGGCTTCCCACCACGCTCAACCACCGCGATCGTATTCGACAAACCATCGGTAATGTCGCTGAATTTTCCCGCTCGATAGCGTTTCAATTGTGTACCAGCGATTGTTCCGTTGCCGAAATCTGGCCATCCCCATACACCCCAGCGAAAGAAAACGGTTTCGAATCCGTTGCTTCCACTGGGGAGTGGGTTGGGCACCAAGACTTGAATCCCCGCCATCGCATCGTAATCGCTTCGAGCCGCAAAGTACGTTGTTGCAACAGGGGCGGGCGGTAGTCCAACTGGTGGCGATGCATGCGATCGCCCCGAACCCATGTTTTGTCGAGGATCGGGGCCCGACGGACAGACCAAAACCGGAACAACTGATTGAGCAATGGGTGCGTTGATTGCATCAGTTGCAAACGCCGACCAGTCAAGTGAATCTCGAAGCTTCGTCTGTTCCAAGTACGGAAGAAGCTCGACACGCCACGAATGCATATGAAAGAGATCCCACTCCTGAAGCGGATACTTTAGCGAAGTGCCGTTGTAAAGCGACGGAAGCGAACCCCGAGAAGCTTCGAAGGAATGAACCGCCTGCAATACCTGACGCTGATTGCTCTGACACTGCATTCGACGCGCAGACTCGCGAGCAGATTGCACTGCGACAAGGGTGAGCGCCAGCAGAATCCCGATGATTGCAATAACAACCACTAACTCCAACAGCGTGAATCCATTATGCCGACGCCTGCGGGGCTGGTCGTGAGAACAAAAGCCGTGCTGGTTCATAAATCACCGGTTTTGCTGAAACTTCTGATTTGTCGATCGCTTAGAATGGGCACGTGTACTGCTGACATAGTACACCAGGTCATCGCGACCATCAAGTAGTGATAGCTCACATCCAGCCGAGGAGCCGAGTACCATGATTACTTCTTTCCTGATAACCCGTACTGACCGATCGAACGTCAGGGACAGCGAACACAAAGAATCGACTTCGCGTCACCACGGCTTGTTAGAGCTTTCGGAAATCGGCATTTGCTAGCATTCGGCTGGAGCGGACTGCAAGCACTGTCCGCGCTCGTTCTCTGCGTCTCCCCGACTCCCGCGACTCTGCGTTAACTTTCCTGGGAGCATTCTCGTGCCATCCAACAACACGTCGCTAACAGAGCCGGTAAAACTATCGCCTACAAATGGATGCGTGGCACCAATTGCGTTCCCCAATTGCGTTCCTTCATATTGAAGAAAGTGGACAATAGAAACTGACCAACCATCTTGGAAGAGGAGTGAGCGATGCGTTCGCGTACCGGCATGTTACTGATGTTCGTTTTGTGTCTTGGCTGCAACCGTGCCGAGGAAGCTCGTCGCAAAGCCACCCAGCATAATCTTAAACAAATCGAACTTGCTCTAAAGAATTACCACGAAACGCACGAGTCGCCTGACTCGGAGTTGTCGCACGTTATCGCCGCCGAAACCGAATACTACACGACCAGCCCACAACAGGGCCGACCACCAGATGGAAAGTTTCCGGCAGGCACGAAGGTCAGCATCGTCGAGGAGGCAGGCAGTTATGTGTTGGTGAAATCAGAGGACGGTGTCGAGGCGTATGTCGGTGCGGGTGCGGTCAAGCCCCAGGGAAACTTAGGCATGCCTGAAATCATTGATGGCAGCTGCTGAACTTGCTCGACTGAACTTTGCCCAGTCCGCAACGCCATGATCACCACCCAGTGGAAGGACGTAATCCCTTAAGATGATTTCCAGGATCGGCTTGAGGTTCATGGTTTCTTCATCGTTGACGCATTGACACACTTTGGCCATCGCCAGATATCGATCAGTGGGAATCTGTGGCCTCGATCGCAACGGGTTCTGGGCTGATGCGCCTACGAAGATCTCTTGCAAGTTGATTGACTTCGTCGCCGGCGATTATGGAGACATGGTCGGCGTCGATGTCGATCACCTCAATCGGGCGACCCATGAGCTTGCCCCAGCCTAAGTCCGACCGGGAATCGGTATCAAGCGTGTAGCTGCGTCCGTTTGGATCCAACGCTCGGTACGGACCAACCCGACGGGGACAGTGAATGACGCTTTTGCACGACCCGGATGCCAGCTGGCGAATGTGGCCGGGAACGCTAGCAAAGCACTTCTGCTAGCGGGCGGATTCCTCCCCACAGAAGTAGCATGCACTGTCCCCGCGTCGGTCTTACTCATTTGCGTTCGATCTTCTTTTCATAAAGTACGAAGTTGATCTGCGTGGCAGAGAGAATTGCGTCCTCTGGCACGGCGACAAAGGTGAACATATCGCTGTCGCAGGCAATCAACTGGCCTTGTGCATCCAGAAGCACGACGTGACCTTTCGGCCAGACAGTTTTGGTTCGTTTGATTCGTTCAAAATCGCTGTCCAGCTCCCATCCGCTGTACTGTTTGTGGACATTACCTTCTCCGTTGCTCTTCGATAGGTCGCGTTTGCGCACATCGATAGAAAATTGATACGGTTCGACACTCTCGAACTTTAGATACGTGTTGCGATCCTTGCCGACTTGATCCACAAAGGCGACTTTCGTCTGAAACCGAACCACCGAGTCCGCGCCTTCGGCAGTCACCACTGGCTGGACTTCGTCCAATTTTGCGACAACTTTGCTTGATCGACCGACCATCGTGGCCGCACGTTCCGGTGAAATGGGCAAGGTTCCGATCGGCTGAGTCGACTCGTAGACGACAATCTTGAAGTGGGTTGCGGTTAGCAATCTCTCTTTCGGACCATCGATCACGAGACTAGCAAGCTGCATCGGCCGCTCGGAAGGTTCGACGTCGAGCGTTTGGTGACAGACGCCGACAACATGACCCTCTTGATTGAAAAAGGCTGCGTAATAAGCGACGTACAACGTTGAGTCCGTCTCATTGGTAATGTCGGCCAGCGGATTGATGGCCCAGTCGTCTTTCATAAAAGGTTTACAAGTGATCCGAACGCGGTAGTGCGTTCGTCCCTTGAATTCAAATTCAAACGGCTTGGTGAAATCATGAACGGCAGGATCGAACTTGCCTTCGGCTCGCAGGACCAGTGTCGAACCGCTGTCAGCATCCGGGAGCGTCAGCTTGACATCGCTCGGCAAGTCTTCGTATGCAGCGGCGGTCGCATTGTCCGGTGAAGGCACGACAGCGACGGCATCGTCGGGCTGGCGGCATCCACCGAACAGTAGGATGCCCAAAAGCAGAATGCAAATTTTGATTGAAGGATTCGCGTTCATCAGGTCACTTCCAAGGGATCGCTTGAGTCAAAAACGACAGGCGGTTGTTTTCGTTACGGTCCGCAGCATTGAACCGACGGGGACCGTGCTTGACATTGTAGCGCAATCCGGATGCTAGCTGGCGAGTGGAGCCGGGAACGCTAGCAAACCACTTCTCCTACCAGGCGGATTCCTCCCCACCGAAGTAGCATGCACTGTCCCCGCGTCGGTCCCTGTCCCCGCGACGGTCCCCGCGACGGTCCGTCCTCGCGTCGGTCCGTCCTCAAAGCCAAACCGTATTCGAAGTTTTAGACACCGTCAAAATGTTTCTGCACCCACTCGCCGACCAGCGACGTGCGATCAATCAATTGGGAATTTCGAATACGCTGAAGGCGTTAAACAACCGAGCCCAGAGTAAGCGATTCGAACGTCAGCCGTTAACGCTTCAATCGTAGGGATCCGCATGCTACAATAGTTGTTGGCTCACACCAACATCGGGGCGTGGCTCAGCTTGGTAGAGCGTCTCCGTTCGGGGCGCGGAGGTCGCAAGTTCAACTCTTGTCGCCCCGACTTTCAATTAAAAAACAGCTCGTCGCATTCAATTGCGGCGAGCTGTTTTTCGTTCCATCGCAACGGTTTTGGGGTTGATTTGCATTTTGGGGATTCAAGTCAAATGTGCAGCCGGACTTAGCGCGGCGCGGCTGTTGTCGGCAAAGGGCTGCAATTCATACAGCAGGCTAGTCAACAGCGGATCAGATCGGAGCTGTCCGGCGGCGCCTCAAGAAATCCAGGAGTACAGGATTGGGCGAAAAAATTTGCGTTAAGTTCACTGTCACTGCGGTGTGTACTCCTCAGTTCGACGCACCACCATCGGCACGAATGTGTTGTCCCGTAACCCAGGCCGCGTCGTCGCTGGCCAGGAACGAAACGACTGCGGCGATGTCATTGGGATGACCGAGTCGCTTGAACGGAGAGAGGTTGCGAAAAAACTCCTTCCGTTCTTCGTCACTTCCGGCAAACATGCCAGGCTCGGTGGCCCCGGGACGGACACTGTTCACGGTGATTCCCCTGGTCCCCAGTTCGTGTGATAGCGAAACAAGCATCGCGTCGATTCCCGCTTTTGTCGCTGAATATGCGCCGGTTCCCATACGGGGGCGTTCAGCTAGTTGCGAAGAAACAAAAATCAGCCTTCCACCGTCGCTCAGGCGTCGTGCGGATTCGCGAAGGGTCAAGAAGGCACCGACAAGGTTAACTGCTACCAGTTTCTTAAAATCAGCCAACTCTACTTGCTCTATCGGGCCGCCACCGCCGATTCCCGCGTTTGCCACCACGACATTCAACCCGCCAAATTCGTCGGACGCGAATTCAAATAAGTTTCTGATCTCATCTTCGTCCGTAATGTCTGCCGAGCGCAAAACCGCAACGCCTCCGGAGTCGGTAATCTCCCGGACAACTCTTTCTGCGGATTGCCGGTCGTTTCCGTAGTGAACGACCACGCGATATCCGTCACGAGCTAGTCGCTTCGAAATCTCGCTGCCGATGCCCCCGGATCCACCAGTGACAATTGCGGTTCGATTACTGGACATGAATGGTCTCTCAAAATTCATAGTGAAATTGCGGTCCGGTGTTGCCTGCTTCGTCACGCTTGAGACAATGCTCGCAAATCAGTGCGAAGGTCACGCCCTCCCACACATTTCTGTTAGTTGCATCTGGCACTGATTCGTACTTTTGAAGTTTCACTCTGACGCAACCTGTCCTATTCCATTCCGGATTTCGGTCGAGGTCTTGTGAGTGCGTGAATAGCGCAGACCGTTTTCGCTCGGATTCACAATGCAGTTCAGGTAATTTACTGCCGGCATAATTGTAGAAGCGGCAACGATTGCCGCACAAATAAAAAGGCAAGCGTTAGAAACGCCTGCAGATTAAAATCCTCTGTACTGCTGATGCTCGGCTCATCTACTTCTCTGTTTTGTGTAAGCCAATTGCATGAATTTCGTTTCCTCGCCGCCTTTGAGGGTGATGTACATGGTCATCACACGTTTCCCATCCTTATAGACGGTGGTCAATCTGTGTTTGGCTGGGTTTCCGTCCATGCCAGGTGCCATTCCGACAAGTGTCATTGTTTTTTTTTCTTTATCGTACTCACCCGTCATGTGCATCATTCCAGGACTCAATGAATCCACCCAAGTTCCAACGTATTTTTTCGCCTCGGCGTCATAGCCCGTACTCCCGTGCCCTTTGAATTGTAATCCCAACATTTCGCCCTCAAAGTTGCTGATCAGCCAAAAGTCGCCCAGCATCCTGTTGGATTCAGTGCCTTGGGTGACTTCAGGCGTGCCACTTGCGTAGTTGGTGATTTCAACATCCCACTCGCCGGCATCGTCTCTAAGAATCTCGTATTCGGGGCCAGCAGTTGGAATCTGAGCAACCACGCTGGATGCCATGAGTCCGCATTGAAGAATCGCGAAACCGAATGCGAAGGTAAATAATTTGAGTGAATTTTTCATTTTGATTTCCTGGAAGGTACTGACTGGATGTGAAGCTGCCCGTAAGCGACATTTGAGTCTTCCGGCGGGCAAGTGATGGATATTGTACCTATTCTCAGGATTCGCAGTTTCCAGCACTTAGTCCCCCGCGATTCCTCAAGTTGCGCAGTTCCAAATCTAATCAGGAAGCTCCCGTGAATCCTAATGCACTCGTCGGTATAGCCCAAACCTAGACGCGAAGAGTGCCAATAGGGCGACCCCATGACGGTGCACGTCGGTAACCTATGGCAAATCGGCAGAGCCAGTCCATGGAGGCGGTGTGTTTGGTTCACTGAGAACAGATTTCCTCGAGCTTGCGTTTGCAACATGGGCATTATCCCTTGAGTTCCTTAGCAAGCGTCTTCAACGACCAAGGCTGCGGTAGGCTTAACCTAGTCCGAAATGTCAGTGGAACGCGGCACGCATAATGACAATAGGTGATCCCACCTGCCGAGTGCCTAGGACCTCGACCGATGATCTAGCCACATCCCTGTCAAAGAAAGTCGCACATGTTTAGCGATGGTCCTTCAGGAACCAAGTGCGTTCTACCCCAGACTCGATATCGCATTTCGGAGAGCATGCCGGGCAACTTGCAGCGTTGCTGGAATCGAATATTTGGGCGAGTTCCACCTCCGAGAAAGACGGGGCATCGGGCTCTGGCTCGTCGGGGCAAAGGCTCTTCAAGTGGAGCCGAACTGTGCGATTCATCGGACGCCAGAAGGCTTTTCCTGTTTTCACGCGCCGATAGTAGAGCCAGCCCCAAGGTGATGACTCTTTGAGCTCCCGGTCAGGCGATTGGCGAGTTCGATGAGAAGATCGCCGAAGCAATGAAGCAGCATCCTAATGCACACCTCTTCAATAGCCTACGAGGCGCCGGTCCTGCTCTTGCGCCGCGATTGCTCTGTGCGTTTGGGGCACAGAAAGACCGCTGGGAAGATGCAGATAGCCTGGCTGCGTTCAGTGGGCTTGCACCCGTGACGCGTAAAAGCGGCAAGCAGCTTCAGGTTCAACGGAGGTATGCCTGACCCAAGTTCCTTCGCCAAACATTCCATGAGTTCGCCGACAGCGCTCACATCTACTGCCCATGGACCAAGGCACGATACTGCATGT
This sequence comes from Aureliella helgolandensis, assembly GCF_007752135.1. Classification (GTDB taxonomy): domain Bacteria; phylum Planctomycetota; class Planctomycetia; order Pirellulales; family Pirellulaceae; genus Aureliella; species Aureliella helgolandensis. The sequence continues at coordinate 1,897,507 of NZ_CP036298.1, forward strand.
TACGCGACCGAGGAATGAAGCATCATGCGGCAATCAGAAAACTCGCGCGTAGCTGGATCAGAATCCTGTTCCGCGTGTGGCAAACCGAGGTGCCATTCGACTGCGATCGATACATCGCCCAACTCAAACAACGCTGTCCGGAGATTGCTCGATACCTAGCCCCAGAAAATTGACCAATTCCAATATTAACCCCTTGCGGAAACCTCAAATGTCTTACGCACTAACTGCAATCGGGCAGGCTTGCCTTCGGCGATGCTGGACTGTTGTCAAATTGATGGCGCCACCTGCAGAGGTCTACGTCACCGCTTTCATTCGAGCACGTGCTTTCGCCCGAGAAGTTTGTCCAGCCGCCGCGGCGTCGTGAGTGATCGAGTATCTTGCTTTACGGCGACGTAAATTCCGTTAGTTCACGTTTCCCGCTGGGACCGCATCGTGTCCCACGCAAACAGCTTTTTATCTCCCCGCAGGCCCAGACGGTGATGAATCGTCTATAAGCTCGTCCAGGGAAATGCAGGTGCGGCAAATTCGGTTGTATTTCCGCTCAACACCAAAGATCTGCAATGCGCAAAACCTCGCTGCTCATAACGAGCTTCACTGCATAAGCTGCCATAAGAAACGGACTCTGGTGACCGCCGGGACGATTGCCGGGACCATCTGCGCCCGGTCCGCATCGCCAACTCGTCGTAACGATTCCCAAACGGTTGCAGGTCTGCTGTCGCCGCGCCCGCAGTCTGATCGGCAAACTCGCCCGGGCCGCTTCTCAGACCTCCTTCGAGATTTATCGGCAGGTGCTCGGTCGTCGCGATGCCCTCCCAGGCCTAGAAATGTATGGCCTGCGGTCTTTGGTATCAGCGTTCACCTGCGGTCCTCAGCTTGGGCGATCGCCAAGTAACGACGCGGCCGTTGGAACAGCTACACGTCAGCTGCGAATCGTCCATAGAGAATTCCAAGTCGACAACCCACTCGCCGGGCGCATCTCCTGCAAACACTTCTTGCCAAGTCTCAGTCTCCCATAAACGCACGGTTTGATCTTGCCCAGATGTGGCTAGGCGCGTTCCGTCTCTTGAAAATTTAAGGTTGAGAACTCGGGCAGAGTGTCCCATGAGCTTGAACTGTTTCGCATTGAGCCGATCGTAAACCAAGATCGTTCGACTCTCACCGCAAATAGCCAGGTAACGTTCGTCGGGAGAAATGGCTACTTCTCGGACTGGAAACTCGGGACGCAACGGGGTGGAAACATGACCATCGTATTTGCGTATGGTCACTTGTCGGCGTTCACTCACGGTCAACAACGCGCGGGACTTTGGAAATAATTCCATCACATAGATGGGATCGTTGCAAGGCTGATAGACAGCCTCCATCTGGCCATTGTTCAAGTCGAGACGTGACACTTTGCCGTCGCAACCTCCGACCCATAGGCATGAGCCTTTCGGATCGAGTACGCAACGCTGGAAGGGGCCGTCGAAGTGTTGTAGTTCGACTCTTCCCGCGACTCCTGCGTCGATATCTGTGGCCGCAGACGATAGTGTCGACTGTAGTTTGGAAGACTGAATGATCGAAAGAGTACCGGAACGGTCAATGACGGCCAATCGCAACTGATCTTTATCACTAGATGGCAAGAATTCGATGTCAATTACCCGAGAGGTTCCGACGGAGTGCTGTAGCAAGCCCACAAGTTCGTCGCCCATTCTCCAGCAGCTCACGTTGCCGGCGTTGTCGCCCAAAGCGAGAAAATTCCCGTTGGTATCGACGGCCATACAGACCGGACTGCTTGGAGAGGTATCGAGGGTTGCCTTGTTGAAGGTTGGCTTCCAAAACCTAATCAGCGCGTCAGTATCCGCGGTCGCAAGCGTCCCGGTCCTGGGGCAAAAATCCACCGCTCGAACCGTTGCACTGTGAGCGCGAAGGTCTTTGAGGTGCCACCGCTCCTCAGGGTCGTTTTCGAAATCATTGACGTCAATACATCGCCAAAGCTGAATGCGATTGTTGGTCGCTCCATTGGCAAAGAACGCGCCATCGGCAGATTGTTTGACAGAAAAAACGCCTCCAGTGGCAACGGACTTCACCGGTTTCAAGGTGGGGAATTCGTAAGCTCCACTGTCGGGATCGCGGTCGCCAAGCTGCCAAACCGCGATTAGGCCGTTGGACAGTCCTGCCAAGACATGTTCATTGCCGCGATAGAATTCCACGCTGCGCACCTCGGTCGCATGATTTCCTGGCCGGACCGCAATCGTCGTCCCCATTCGCTCACGAGAGGCAGCATCGTACAGAGCTAATTCCGCCACAAGTTGCCCATCCTTGGTCTCCCTCGTTCGATCCCCGGTGATCAACAGATTCCCATCGGGCGAAAAATCGCAGTCGATGATGAACTTCTTGCTAGGTGTTTGTGAGTAGCCCTTTTCCAAGTCCTGCATATCCCACCAATACAGCCCTTCGTCGCCTCCCGCCACCAACTGCAGACCATCGGGACTGATTGCAACGCAGCGGAGCATGCGTGTTGAAGGTTGGCAGAGATAGATCACTTCATTTTGAGCATAGTCCCACACATACAGCTCGCCATTGTTACACGCCACTGCAAGCCGTTTTCCGTCGGGCGTAAAGGCGACAGAAACGCCGCGGTGATTGCAGTTCAGTTCGGCAATAATTTGCTGGGTCACAACGTCCAACACCGCCGCACACAGGCTGCTCGATTGAGCGATGGCCAATTTGCTCCCGTCGGGCGAATACTCAATATCCTGGATCTGATGGACACCGTAAGTGAACGAGCCGATTCGCTCCTGGGGCTTGCAGCGTGACCGCAGGTGATACCATTCCCAGCCGCGGAAGTCCGCAGCGCCGGCGGGCGGAATCTGCGCTTCGACCAAAGCCAGCGCCTTGTCAAAATTGCCTTGCCGGAAGTAATCCTGCGCGCTGCGGATTTCAGCGATGTAGGTTCGCCGAGCCAGCGTGTCGTTCAGGGCCAAAGTTTTTTCGAACTGCCAAAAGAACAAAGCAGCTCCAACGATCAGACTGGCCATGACCAACAGTCCCGCCGTCAATGCGCCGCGGTGCCGTCGAGCGAACTTGCGCACCGCGAGGTACTTCGAAGGCGCCGGAATCGACAGTCGATCGCCCCGCAAGTGCCGAAATATATCCTCTCCCAGTTCGCCCGCTGACTGGTAGCGTAGCGCTGGATCTTTTTCGAGAGCCTTAGCAGCAATCCAATCCAGCTCGCCAGCCACCCGCCCCACAAGGCGTTTCACGCTCTCGTTGCGTAGTTTAGCAAGCTTCGGCAAGTCGCTAGCTTCGGACAAGCGTCTCGAAGCGCGGTTCGGTTCCTGGTGACGAATCGTGTTGTAAATTGCATCGACTTCGCTGCGAGCATGTCCTGACAAATCGAGCGGCGGCACATCAGTCAGCAGCTCGTACAGAATCGCTCCCAGCGAGTAGACGTCACTGCGCGTGTCGATCGCGGAAGGATCAAGGCTCAACTGTTCGGGACTCATGTATTGCCAAGTTCCCAGCACTTGGCCGAATTCGGTCATCATCGTACTTTGAGCTGTTTGATCGACCAGTTTCGCGATTCCGAAATCGATGACTTTCAACTGAGCTTGTCCATCGACGGCTGCGACCAAAATATTGGATGGCTTCAAATCGCGATGAATGATGCCGCGATGATGCGCGAATTGAATCGTCTCGCATATTTCGCCAAACAGCGCCAGTCGCCTCTCGATGCTCAGCCCCTTGTCATCGCTGTAGTCGCACAGCGACTGGCCCTCGATCATCTCCATGGCAAAGAAGTGGAAGCCTTCGGCGGTGCCCGCGTCCAACAACTTGGCAATGCGCGGATGATCCAACGAAGCAAGCGTCTGACGCTCCAGCTCGAATCGACGAATGGCCGAATCGTGATCGACGCCAGGCTTGAGAACTTTCAGGGCCACGTAGCGCTGGACCGGATGTGACTGACGCGCTCGAAAAACAACGCCCATACCGCCTTCCCCAAGGACCCTCTCCAGTTGGTAGCGGTCCAGTTGGCGCGGAATTCCGTTCGCAGTGCTTCTACACGTGGTTGCGCCAGCAGATGCCGCGTCGGCGCCGGTTGAATCCCGCCGTACAAGTTGGGCAGAATTGGATGCCGGACAATTGGAGTCCGGCGCGGTCTGCCAAGTCCCGTCCGGTTGAGGATCCTTTAGGGATTCTTGCCCCGCCATAGCTTCGATTTGCGCACGCACTGTCGCAGCGCCCGCGAGTCGTTCCAAGGCGTCGACACATTGCGGGCAATCTTGCAGATGAGCTTCAATGTACTGAAACTCAGAGTCGTCCCCATCGCCCGCCGCAAAGGCGCGCAAGGCTTCTTTGCTCGGGTGACCGGTCATATCCGTTCCTCCAACTCCGTCGCATGTTGCTTTAGTCGCCGCAAGACGCGACTTTTGGCGGTAATCACGGAAGCTTTCGGCATGCACAGCAATTCAGCGACTTCGTCTGCAGACAGCTCGCCGAAAACCTGCTTTTCAAAGGCGGCAATCGTCTGCGGAGCGAAATCCGGAGCGATCCGCTCTAACAAGCGTCCTATCAGAAAGCAATCGTGTTCACGGTCCCATCGCTGCGCCAGCTCGCTATCGTCACGCACCAACTGCTCCACGGCGGATTCAAGGTGTATCACCTGCGGACCACGTAGCCGAGTCTGTCGCCGCAGAAACGTCGCAAGTCGATTCGCCGTGATTTTGCGCAACCAAGTCCGAAATGCGCCAGCATTACCACTGTGCTCGAAGCGCGGAAGTTCACGCAGTAGCACGCACATCACGTCTTGCCGGACATCGGCTGCTGCATGGCCGTCAAGCCCATAACGCGTCAAACAGCTCTCAATAAACGGTTCGTACTTGAGCAGAAATGCACCCCAAGCTTGTGCATCGGACATCGACTTGACCTTGTGCAATAGGTCCAGGGAAGTTGTCATTGTCATCGTGTGCTCAGCCAGCTCTGGATCTTCGAACGCGATGGGACCTTGGTAGCACAGCACGCCGCACTTTGCAAATCGAGGCACTAGGCGGGGGGGAACGTTCCACTCTGTAGGCTAGGCCGCAAAATTCGCATGAATCTATCAAAACATTTGATGTACCGAGTCATTTTCGCGCGCCACCGCGCCTTCTACTTCATAGAGACTCCTTACGCCGGTTGCCCACGTTCGGCACTCAAGCAATTCAAATCAACCAAGAGGTGAAATCATGAAATTACTTAGCCTATTTCTCCTAAGTGCTCTGGTCGTTCCAATATCAACTTGTTTCTCGCAGCAGTCTTCGCACGAGGACTTTCAAGAGTTCTGCAAATCCGTGGAGGGACGTTGGATCGGATCGACAACGTTAGTGCAAGATTCTCCATTTGGAAAAAAAGGGGACAGAGTCACCACTCATTTCTCTTCGTATATGGCGGCCGACGGGCATATGTTGATCGGTACCTACCAGGCCGGTGAAGGAACCGCTACTTGGATTCTAAGCTATCACCCGGGGGCTAAGCAAATCAATGTCCATTTGACCAACTCGGGAGGCAACTACGCTGAGGGGACGATCGCCAAGGAGAACGGCAAATGGACGGAACGAACCAAGGGTGCCAGGCCTGATGGAAGCCCGACCACGGCAGTACAAGTGCTGACGACCACAGACGATGGTGAAACGCATACGTGGAAAGGCTCAGGCACGGTTGACGGTAAGGCGATCGACGATTGGGCGACGGTTTGGAAACGGGTTTATAAGCAATAGAACTCGGTGGTTAGGCGACTTCTCTAAGCCAGACCACTGCACTCTATCTTGCAGTTGCTTCCGCGGAGGCTCCCATACCTTGAAAGTCATCGACGCGAAATCCAGCGACGTAGCCGTCACCGACATCCACGAACCATTAGTTAGCCACACGCCGGTATGACGCGTCGCTAGTCGCTTCTCTTACTTCAGTCCACGACAGATCACGACCATCAGGAGAGCCCGTTATGAAATCCGCGATATTGGTTTATACCGTACTTCTGTTTCCGAGTGTCTCTGCCTTTGGACAGAGCGACGATCCAGCGTTACCCGCCGAGGCTCGGACTTTTATGTCGCGTTTGGTGGGTACTTGGGAAATGCAAGGTCTTCGCAATGGCGAGCCGTTTACGGGGCTGTTGCAAGTCCGCTGGAATGACGCCCAGACGGGGTTAATTTATTGCAGCCGGGAGGGAAGTCGACTGACACATGGCGTGGGATTCTGGGATGCCACGACGGGCGAACTGGTCGAGACATGGGTCGTCGACAATTTATCGGTTGCATTGCGCATTAAGCCTAATACGGATCGAACCGTCGGTGATGGGCGTGTCATGCTGTACTTGCCCAATGGCGAAACGGCCGTTGGTACAACCCGGTCCGAGTATCTCACGGCGGACAATATTAGGTTTATCGGAGGCGGAACCGGCGGGCAGTCCTTTGAGGCAGAATACACCCGCGTACCAATCGAAGCCTCGGAAGCCGCGCTGGCCAATTATGGAAAATTCGTGGTCGGGGGAACGTGGGTGTGTGAGACTCAAACTCCAATCTCGAAACATACCTATCATTGGCGACCGGGGAACAAGACGCTGTGGTGGGATCGGCAGGGAGGACGCTTTCCAGGCTTAAGTCTTCTCTCAGTGGACCACGTTGCGCAATGCGTCCGCAGCATGGATGTTGACGACGACGGCTCGACCGGCAGTGCCGTATGGCTGCAGTCGAATGAGAACACCTGGCTAATGCTCGGACGTTATCACGCGCCAGATGGCGAGCAAGATTTGCAACTTACGTTGACCCGCACTTCGCAAGATGAAATTCACCTCACGGGAACGGCTGTCATCGACGGTAAAGAACAAACGCTTTCAGATGTTTGGAAACGAAAACGCTAGCCAGAGTACTGGACTACAGCTTGCCCTTCAAACGCGAGATGAGAGTTCAAGAATCACTCAACACAACGGAGAATTAAAATGATAAGATCAACTCTGGCTTTGGCTATTTTCTTGACAGCGTTCGCGTTGCAGCCTGCTGTAGCTCAGGACCATCACCAAGCCTTCGAGCAATTTGCCGAATTCATGGAAGGTAGCTGGACCCCTGCTGAACAAAACAATGCACTACGGCCGATCCGGCATGTGTATTCATGGACGCTCGATGGAAAATTCATGCGCACCAACGGCACGCAAGATCCTGGCCGAGCCTGGGACGGCTTCGTTGGAATCGAACCCAAGTCCGGTAAGCTGGCCTGGTGGGGTTTCTTTACGACTGGCGAAGCGGGACCGATCTATCTGACGAAATTCACCGACGACGAATGGGTGTTTGTGGCTGACAACGTTGGCGCTGATGGCCAGACGAAGAAGAGCGTGTCCGTAAAGATTGTCGGAAACGGAAAGCTACACGCCCATGTCATCGACACGTCGGGCAAAGAGAAAAAAGAAATTCACGAAGAGTGGATTCGGGCTGCCACTGGAAAGATGGCAAACGAAGCCAAGAAACCGCATCTTTGGGAATATCTGGTTGGCGATTGGGAGTTCACGAACTCCAAGGGCCTGAAAGCCAGCATAACGTTCGAAACGGTCGCTGGTGGAATGGCGAGTATCGGACACTGGATGACCGACGACGGCAAGGCGGCGATCGAGACTGTTGGTTGGAACACCGATAAGAAATGTCTGGTTGTCGATGGCTACGGAACATCGGGCAACTACTGGCACGTGGAATACACCACCGTCGGTGCCAAGAAGTGCAGCGGCCCCAGCAAAGTCGTCTATCCCGACGGGAGCAGTGTCGAAGGGATCATGACGATCGAGAAAGTCGACGAAAACACGGTCAAGTTGCACACCGACGGCAAGGACGAAAACGGGCAGCCGATTGAAGTGAATTCACAATGGAAACGGCGCACCCCATAACTCAAACTCGGAGAACATCCATGCCGCGCGCGATCTGCATATTTCTGCTGCTAACAAATTCCGTATTTGCGCAGGATCCGCAAGATTGGAAACAATACAACCATGGCAATGTTGGCTGGCGATTCAACGCATCGGAAAAGACCCTGAATCCCACTACGGTTTCATACATGGTCGAGAAATGGCGGTTCCCACCACGCAACTCAGATACTGAGATCGGCATTGTCCATGCGACGCCAATCGTAGTGAACGGATTCGTCTACTTTGGGACGACGCGAACCAACCCAACGTTCTACAAATTGACTCCCTCAGGCCAACTCTGCTGGAAATATCCGATTGAATCCGTGATAACGGCTGAAAAGCAGGATCCGTATATTGTTTATGGTTCTGAGAGCGCTGTCGACGGCGTTTTGAACTCGGCATTGGTGACAGACGACAGTGTCTATTTCGGAACCTTCGGCGGCCAGCTAATTTGTCTTGATCGATTCAGCGGAGAACTAAAGTGGCGAGTGTTGACCAAGGAACCGCCCTTCACAAGTGCTCACGGGGCGAACACGATCATGTCGTCGCCCATCATAGCTGACGGCAAATTGATTGTGGCGGGCGGAGGATTCGAGCACAGCTTGGGTGCGGTGCCTGAGTATCCTTGCTGTTCGGGACGAGGTTTCGTGGCTGCCTTCGCCCCCGCTACAGGTAAGGAGATTTGGGTTTTCAATATTGGCCCGGAACCTGAGCAATTCGATGAGCCTGTAGCGATGACTTCGGTGGATGGCAAGATTGAATTTGTGGCCGGACCATCGACGAGCTCCGTGTGGTGTACTCCCAGTTATGACGCCGCGGCAAAGGTTCTCTACTTCGGCACGGACACGCACAACGCACCCCGCCGTCCAACAGCTGATGACTCCAGGCTCTACAACAAATACTCCTCGGCCATCATCGCCATTCAAGTCACCGACGGTCAGGAAAAATGGGTTCGCCAACTTGTTAAGAATGACGTATGGAACAATGCAGTACCAGCATACAGCGAATCCACTGGCGAATACAAGGATCTGTCGATTGGAGATACGCCCAAACTTTATTCGTTAGAGATTGAAGGCAAAGTTAGAGATGTGCTAGGGGTCGGTTGCAAGAACGGCAGCTTCTATGTGATCGACCGGCACACGGGACAGATCTTAACTCAAACTCCAACCTACCAGGGGCCGCCAACACCAGGTGCATCAGCTTCCGCGGAGGATAACATCTTAGCCCTTCCAAGTGCCATCGGCGGCATACAAACAGGTTGTGCCTACGACGGCTCAAGCATCTACGTCAATGGCATCGATTGGCCGGCACTTTCTCTTTCGCTCTCACGCCTGACCGCTATGGATGCGCCCACCGGCGGGCGAGTCACGTCGCTGCAATCGAACGCGTTAGCTGAGAACTGGCGGCATGAGCGTCCCAAGGTTCAATATGCAAACGTGGCCGACGAAAGAGAATACCTTTCGGGGGATCCGGTTGCGTCGGGCATAGCCGTTGCCAATGGAGTTTTGTTTTTTACGACAACTATTAGCGGAAAATTGACCGCTCTAGACGCAGCTAGTGGCAAAATGATCAAGGAGTTTGAAATCGGCCCCATCTGGTGCGGTCCATCCGTATCCAGGGGCCGCGTCTACGTGGGGAGTGGTAATGACCTATTTCGACCATGGAACGCGGAGAAGGCGGAGCAAAGGCCAAAGGGTTTTAGCCTCCCCCTAACCCAAACGGGAGCAGTCTACTCTTTCGGATTGCCTGGAGAGGACGAGGTTGCAAGACTCTCAGAGACAGAAAAATGACCCCTCTACCACTCCACTCGAAAAATGATTGAGCGGCATCAGCGCGTGGCGTCCCTACGTTGCTTTGGCGACTCTCGAGAACTCTTGAATTTTGAAAGGCTATGCAGCTTGCTAGTAAACACGCAACAATCCACCATTCATTCAGTGGTCTATAACGCTGTGTTCCTTCAGCAGGAAGAAGATAAAGTCCATGACTGTCCGGTTTTCACGTGTCTATCGCAAGCGTGAGAGCACTGGGATATCGACTTCAGCGGGGCCCCCTGAACCTGATGGACCAACCTGTTTCAGTTGCAAAGGGAGGCGACCGACCAGACAAAACCATGGATCGTCAAGGGGGCTCGAAATCCCCTTAGCCTTATCGGCAATTCTGTGCGGAACTTGCGGCGGATCATCGACTTCACCCGCTGAGGGATCACTGAGCTCCGCTGCCGTAGAATCCCCCGACCTTAGGTCTCGATTGTCCAAACCGTAGCCAATCTGACTGCATTCAATGCCCTGCGAATGTCTCAGTTCGTGCCCCAGGACGAACCGTCCTTTCGCACAAGTCTTCGCAACCCATGCCATGCCCACCTGGACGCGCACGAATCAGCCGGTCCAAGGCGTCGGTAGCGATCCCCGAATGAGTGGATTGAACAGCGGTAATATCCCTGTTGACCTGGCACCACGACGCCACTGGCTCAAGCACGGGCATCGGACTGTCATTGACCGGCACTCGTTCAGCCGTCAAAGGTTCAGTCAGGACGCCAGAAAACGGAAGCGTGAGAGGTGCAGATCGCCAGGATTGAGTCTGGCGGTCTGTTACAATCAACCTGGATTCGGTTTCCATGCTTCGGGCTGGGCAATGCAATCTGGCTGTGCCTGAGTGATTTGCGTGTAACCAGTCGGGCTGAATGCCTCAGGTATCAAATAGAGTCGATGTTGCTACCTGCTGTTTGACCTGAGGATTGGATGAACATGACTGAATCAGCTGCGGAATTGACGTGCCCTCGTTGCGGTGCGGCGGTGGGTGCGGCGGTTGCGAGTGGGATTTGTCCGACTTGTCTGCTCAAACAGGCCGCTCTTGGAACTGCCGACGACAGCATTCCAGCGACGCCCTGGAGGCCGCCGACTGTCGAAGAGATCGCCAGCGAGTTCACGCAGCTCGAAATCATGGAACTAATCGGGCACGGTGGAATGGGAGCTGTCTATAAGGCTCGGCAGAAGTCGCTCGGTCGGCTGGTCGCGTTGAAGATTCTGGCTCCGCAGCACGCGGACAATCCGGATTTCGCGAAACGCTTCTCGCGCGAAGGGAAGATTCTCGCCGAAGTGAATCATTCTAGTATTGTCACGGTTCACGATTTCGGTCGGGCCGGCAAATTCTACTTCCTGCTGATGGAATACGTGGACGGAGTCAATCTGCGGCAGGCGATGACCGCCGGACGCCTGACTCCGAAACAAGCGCTGGCCATTGTTCCGCCTATCTGTGAAGCGCTGCAGTTCGCTCATGACCGTGGCATCGTGCATCGAGACATCAAACCAGAGAACCTGCTGCTCGATAAAGACGGACGGATCAAGATCGCCGACTTCGGCATCGCCCGGATGCTGCGGACTGGTGCGGGCGACATGCCGTTGCCAGAGTCCGATGACGCAGCCTTGGCCGTCGACGCCCAAGCCGGGACGAGTTCGGAAGAAATCACTCGCGAGGCCGTGCTGGGGACCCCGCGATACATGGCCCCCGAACAGCGGGACGAGCCAGCGGCTGTCGACCATCGCGCGGATATCTATTCGCTGGGAGTCGTGCTGTACGAAATGCTGACTGGAGAACTGCCGGGAGCTACCCTGCAGCCGCCGTCTCGTCGAGTCGAAATCGACGTTCGTCTGGACGAGATCGTGCTGCGAGCACTGGATCAAAATCCGGAGTACAGATACCGCTCGGCGACCGAATTCCAGCACGAAGTGGAAACCGTCGTGAGCACTCCGACGGATCATCCTTCACAACTCAATCAGTCGTTCGCGCGAAGCGTCCCCAGATCGACCAGGTGTCACGTCACGACTCCGCAGCGTCTTGCCACATTCGTGGGGCAGTTGTTTCTCTGGCGGAGCCACGGCCGGCTAACGCTCGACGACCGCCAGTTGACGATCACACAGGGGCCTCGCATTTACGAAATCCCGTTGCATTCGATTTGCGATCTCAGCCTCGGTCGTTATCCCATGCTGGTGAATCCGGCCGGACTAAACTTTATTCGCTTTACGTACGAAGTCGACGGCTCGACGAACTGCCTGATCGTCTCCCCCACTCAGGGGCTGATCGGCCTGCCATCGCACTTCAATGACGACGTCGAGGACTGGTTCCAGCATCTTCAAGCGGCAACGACGGCGGCGACGGGACGCCCACCTGTAACGACACCGACGCACGAAGTGTGGCTCGCGAGGACCTCTCGATGGGGACTTGCGGTTATTCCACTTTTTTTGCTTCCGATCCTTGGTGTGGCTTGTCTCGTGTGGCTCATTTTTGAGGGTCCGCGTACAGGCACTGAGGCTCCATCAGGCACGATGGGCTGGACGCTGTCGGGAATACTGGGGGTACTGGCACTCATTGGACTTCTGCCAGTTCTACTCCACTTGCCGTTTCGCTCATCGTTTAGTTCTTACACGACCGCAACCGAACAGCCTGACAAGACTTCAGATGAGGCCCGGCCGAGTGGAGCACTCGCTCAGCTTTTCGGACTCCGCAGCGTATGGGGACTTCGCTTCCTGATGATCGCCCACTTGGGGTTTCTTGGGTTCCTTCGCAACCTTCCGGGGCTTGAACGAGCCGCAGGAATGTATGGTTTCTTTGGATTCATCGGTGTTGCGACACTCTTCGAATTCAGAGCGAGGTATCGTCATCACCCTCACTTAAAAGTTGTCTCCATTATTGCAGCACTGGTACTGGCCTCTCCGGTGGCGGTATTCGTCGGCGCGAGCATTCTGTTCGAATATCAGACTCCTCATGCCACAGTCATCACTCGAAACCCGACGGTTCATCAGGGCCATTTTTCATTTCACCACGAAGTCGACTGCCCTGACGGTTGGAACGTCTGGCTGACCCTTGAGTGTGTTCAACTGCGAATGAATCGCCCGGAAGACAACACTCCGTGGGAGCCGAATCTCGTCAAACGCTATCAGGCGAAACTGCAAGGCAAGGGACGCATGCGAATTCCGCTCGACTATCTGCCGTCGACCGACGAAGCGCGGAACATCATGCTGGCGACATTGGGGCAGGCTGATGGATATGCCAGTGATCTCAGTCCGAATTACAACGTCAGCCTGCTGACGTACACGACGGAATCGCTGATGCGAGTCTGGGCGATTCTCCAGATCCTCCCTGAGGGAGAAAGTCCGGATTCGCTGCTTGACACTCAGGCATCAGAAACCGTCCGCTTTGTCATGATCGTGCCACCAGCCAGACCGACCTTGGGGCCATTTGAAGGAGCCTATAGTCTGGGCAAAGTCGAACTTGTCGCAATGTGTCTGCAGGGTTCGAGTGCCCAGCCCCTCTGGAAGGCGAATGGCGAGCCATGCACTGACGAATTGATTCCGGAACGCGGAGGATCGAGTTCAGCCGCTGGTAAGGTCATCAAGGAAATTGCGATTCGCGTTCGAAGTGAAACGAACCTCGCCTCGAAACCTCGCCTCCGATTCGCGCCAGAGGCACGTATCGCCGCAATGGGCGGTTCCTTTTTCCCGCCGGACACGAAGCGAGAACACGCCATGCTGATTCAAACGATTGCCTGCCCGCCAGAGGCACTGGAAACCAACGTCGAAGTCGGCATTGCGGATGGCGACTGGAAAACTAGGCTGACGTTCGCTCGCCATCCAAGACAGCACCACTTCAGCGGATCTCAATCCGGCGGTCCGGATGGATTGTGGGAAGGTGTCGTGCGAACCACGGAGTCGTCCGGTGATTCCGTGCCACTGGCTTTTAGCTTTTCGAATCGAGACGACCATGAAACGAGACTTGTGTACGAAAAAACAGATGGCACCATCGTCCCGCTCAAGGGCGATGGTACCGACGGCGGGCATGGATTGACAAACTCGCTGACGACTCTCCGTGTCGACGAATTTGAAAGCATCGAGGAGTTCCATGTTCAGTGCCGGCGATACGAATGGCTTGAATTCAAGAACGTCTCGTTGCAGCTAGGCCATCGTACGAACGTCGAAGTGTACAGCACGTACTGAGTACCCACCAGGTATAGATTGAACGAGGAACAAGTGCCTCACCAATTTCAAACAACGCACTGGACTCAGGTCGTCGCGGCTCGCGGAAAATCTCCCGAAGCCAGGCAAGCGTTGCGTTCGTTGTGCGAGATCTACTACGCACCCGTTGAAATGTTCGTGCAGCGTTACTTCGCCAAGGCGGTTGTCACACCAAAGGACGAGGCCCGCGACCTGACTCACGAGTTCTTTGCGAGACTGCTGGAAGGGCACAGCCTCGACAACGCCGACCGCACGCGAGGCCGCTTTCGAAGTTACCTGCTCGGTGCAGTCAAGCATTTTCTCGCCGACTATCGAGACCGTGAGCAAGCTCTCAAACGCGGCGGAGCTCAGCGAACTCAGTCGCTGTCCACGTCGCCCGATTCGTCGAAGCCCGAATCAGCGGAATCCTCGATCGACGTCGCCGACCCGGACGGCTTTCCACCGGATGCGTATTTCGATCAGCAATGGGCACTTGCGGTTGTGCAGCAGGCGATCGACACGCTCCGAGCCGAAGCGGAGTCAGACGGGCAGCTCGCGAGATTCGACGTGCTGCAGAGGTGGCTTGTAACTCCGTCCAATCACCACACCGCCGTCGACGCCGCCCGCTCACTCAACCTGTCAGACGGAGCCTTCAAAGTTGCCGTCCACCGTCTGCGCAAGCGATTTCGTCAGGTCGTCGTCGCGAGAATCACTACAACTGTGGACGACCCCGTGGAAGTTCAGGACGAGCTCAACTACCTGATCAACGCCATGTAGCATCGGTCGTTCAATCCAACCTGTGTAGGTCTGATCGGCCGAAAGAAGTGTGTGCATGTAAGACCGAAACCGCTGATGAAGTCACTCTGATGACGTGATCTGACGCTTTTCGTCCCGCAGCCTTGCGTACCGAAACGTACTCCGGTCGACAACCGACAACCCCGGCATTAGATAATCCGACGTCGTTGCGCACTCATGACGAACCGTCATTCACTGAAAGCCCATGTCACGCCCTCCTGTGCGCGCTGGACAATTTATGCTTATATCCATTTGACTTCTGTCGAAAACGAAGTTTTTTTCGAACGATGCGATGCTTCTGTTTCTCCGTATTACGCGTATCGACGCAACTAAACCACGACAAAAGTTTCGAGAGCATGATGCATCCGACAGCACGAACCCAGTTTCTGAAATCGCATCGGTTGCCAATACTAGGGAAGTAGATAGCTATGTTCTACGAAACCTATTAGCGGATTGCTTACGGTGGTAATAGCTTGGTCGATAGGTTCCACCTGGACTTAATAGATCCAGTTGTTGCCAAAGTCAAACCAGTAGCCAAAGAGCACGCTTAATAACGGCCTGCGTAACAAACTATTTCAGCGTTGGCTGGTGGGGTTCGACGGTCACGGACAGCTTGGTGGTTTGTCCCGCAATGCGCTCAAAGCCAACTTCGCCTAAATTGTTGCCCTCGGCAGATGGAAACTGGAAGTCGGGGTGTTGCAAGACGGCCGAGTTACCGCCAATAGCATCAACTGGAATTCCGCGTAGAATGGCTACGCCGTTGACGACGGGTCGCTGGAGAAACGGCAAGTCCGTCTCGCGGCGAAATCTCGGTTTCCACTGCTGGGGCGGCAAGAGCTGGATGCTGACAAGGTCGACAGAGTTCATGGTTTGTCCTAAATGCGTCGAACCTCCTTTGAAGTATCGCATGTTGGGGAATGAGGAGACAGTGCCCGAGTCGAGCGGACTTCCATCCGGCTTTCGAATGGTAAGTTCGGCCGTCGCGGTAGGCTCCATCTTGACAGTCACCTCGAGCTCCAGTCCGTCGATATCAAACAGCTGTCCCATAACGAATGGTCCGGCGTCAGGGAGCGTCGTCTCCGACACAAAGTCATCACAGACGGCGATGATTTGAATTTGCCCGGAGCGCGGAATCGATGGCAGCACAAACGTCCCGTCGGGGGCGATTGTCGTCCACTCATGCCAGACCAATGACGGCGACTTTTCGCCCCACGCGTCGCCGACGGGCTTGGGTGCGGTGGTGGTAATGATCTTTCCGTTGAGCACCGGTCTCGGCACATTTTCTGATATCCGACCACGGACAATGATTCCGGGGGAAAGCTGCACGCCTCGCAGTTTTACGGCCTGACTGGGGCGGACGCTGAGCGGAAGCAATCCGCTGAATTGGGTCGGGCCATTTTCCTGCGGTGCCACCAACATCGTCTGCCAAATCCCATCATTGACGGCGCTCGTCCGTCGCCCGCCATCTCCTGTAGCGGCCCAAAACTCGGGAGCATACGGACCGGCCATCACGACGCCGAAATCGGTCACAGCCCCGCCGTCGTCGTCCACGGCCCAAAACTGCAATTCACAGCCTTTTTTCAGTTGCACTTCCGCTTCAGCAGCTGGCTTATCCAAGTCTGGGCCAAGCTCAAAGTCGACGACTTCCTGCACGTAGTCGCTGTGCCGAACCACGAATGTGACGAGCTTGGTAGTCAACGAAACGGTTCCGATTTGGAGTCTCGCCGGATAGCGAATGGCCGCTACGCCGGCTGCATCGCTAAAGTAGTCCTTAGTCGGCCCTAAAAGCTTCTCATCCCAGAAGCCGTGCCCCTGGATTTCGACAGTCCGCATGGCATACGGCCTGACGGCGGCACCCATCACCGGTTCCCCGTCGGCCCCCCGCAGGATGACTCGAATTTCGGTCATCGAATCGGCAGGACTGATTGTTTCGGAATCGTCGCCGCGGGCTACGCCAACGAAAGTCAGCAGCAATACAAACGCAAGGCGAATAGGTCGAAAGACTTGCATGAGCATTGAAAGTCGCTTTGTATTGTGCCCCAGACTTGGTTGGCTCAGTTGCCAGATAAGTGGAACATTCTAGCTCATTGCCGTCCCATGTCAAAAATTGTGACCAAGGTTGAACCAACAGTGGTGATTCAGAAACCGATACTCAGGATTTCCTCGGTCACGGCCTCCTTAGGCACTTCGCGGCAACACAATTCGTTACGTTGGAAACGGCGGAATAGTCGTCAAATTCGGCGAGGACACTAACGTCTTGAGTTTTCATTTCGATCCTCTCGTGCATTTCAGCTTTGCTAAGAATGGCAAGACATATCGAGAATACCCTAGGTTCGTGTGATTATCTCAGTCGATACAATTGGAAGAATGGCAACGCGACTTGGTTCCATCAGAATTGCTAGGCAAAAGTGTCTTACGAAGGATCTGTGTGACAAACTGCAAAAAGAGATTAATCGCGACTCTGTTTAGCGACCACTAGATTTGCCGGACGCATTGCCTCAACAGAAAGATACCGAATTCGCCCCCTATGACCTTCTAACAAAGGCAACGCTTAGCGATTTCCCAATCCCCTAATTACTCAGAAGAGTGTCCTATTTCGGAATCTTCATTGATTGAGGCAACACGTCCGGCAAATCTAGTGGTCGCTATTTACTCGCCTCTTGCCATAGACGCGAGACGCTCAAGCGGCTTACGCCTGGCGACTTCGGCTTCACCACAGACATTTGTCGAGTGCTGACCCCAGACATCAACGCTTGAATTGGAATGCCCCCGTTTGCTGTACCAAGGGTTATGAAAGGTTTGTTTAGGAAACAAGTAACGGTTCAGGTTGTTCGCTGTGCTGAGCGGGGTGTCACGCAGGTCCGCTGGAGCGCCCTGGTACCGGATGACACCGCAGGGAAGCATAGCGAAAGGGGGAGCATGGCGAAGGGTTGCGGGTCGTTTCGGTAAAATTTTCCGGTCCCCTGCACGCGGATACTCCCGCGCCGGTTGGCATGATCCACGAAGACGAGTTCGCCCCGATAGGAATTCGCCTTTTCCAGCGGGTGGAATTTCTCCGGCTCGGGGCGGAACGGCTCGTCTGTACTTGCGTTGGATACGATCAGGGAGAGGCCCAGGCAAATCGCCACAAGCCATTACGCAGACAACAAACACCCTTTATTGTGTTCGTCCTCAAACAAAATACTCTTACCAGAATTCAATGCCGCGGTGGCTCACTTCGGCAGGCGTTCAGTTCGCGTGATGCCACTTCTTATACCTCGATCAAGCTGTTGCTGTCGCCGAACGAATTCGTTTCCACTCCCATGCGTTGGGCCATCATGAGCAGCAGATTGCTCATGTGGGCGTCCGTGTTCACCGGGCGGCTGCACGTCTGGTAATGCGCGGTGGTGAGGGTACCGTCCGGTCCGAGCGAGTAGCCTTGGAAGCCGGGGGCCTCTTTATTGAAGTCGAGGTGACTGCCGTGCTTCAGCCCGAGGTCCTCGCCGCCGGCGAGGACCAACGGAAGGTTGGCGTTGCCATGGCTGTGACCGTAGGACATTCCGCTGCCGAACAGTGCCATCGTCGAACCCAGGAGCGGCTGGCCGTTGAGGTCCTTCGTCTCGGCGAGCCGGGTGAGGAAGTAGCTGAACTGCTCGATGGCGAAGGTATCGTAGTTGGTGAGTTTTTCCATGTAGCCCGGGTCGCCGCCGTGGTGGCTGAGCTGATGGCGTGACTCGGTAATGCCAATTTCAGGAATGGCAATGGCCTGGCCCTCGCCGCCGAGGCTGAACGTGGCCACGCGTGTCACATCCGTCTGGAAGGCAAGCACCATCAGGTCATAGACCGTGCGGAAATAGTCGCCCGCCTGGGTTTCGGCGATGTCGCGGTTGGTCCGCTGACGGTCAGCGTCGGATACGGCGGGCAGCGGTGTATCGAGCCACGCATCGGCCCGTCGCGTGCGGATCTCCGCCTCACGCACGGACGTGAGGTATTGTTCCATGCGTCCTTTGTCCGCAGCGCCCATCTTATGCTCGAGCCGGCGCACTTCGGCCAGGTTGTCATCCAGCACGCTGGCTTTGCGGCGCAAGGCTCGCCGCTGGGTTGCGATGCCACCTTTCGGTTCTGCGAACAGCGATGCGAAGATCTCGCTGCAGCGGCGCATCGCGGGGAGCTTGACCCCGTCTGCCGTCCAGGCGAGTGACTCCTGCGTGATGGCGACCTCCATCGAAGAGATTCGCGTGTGCTGCGCGGTGACTTCGGCCATCTTCTGGTCCACGGAGATAGTATTGCGGTCCGAAGGGCCGAGCTTGCCGCCGGTCAGCCAAAGATTAATACAGTTGTGGTGATGCCCGAGAGCACCCGGGTGATGCAGACCGCTGATGGGCGTGATGACTTGGCGGTGCTTCTCCAGAGGCTTCAGCGACCTCGAAAACTGGTAGTCCTTGCCTGACGCGGTGATCTGGTAGTTCAGCGAATGGACGCCGTTCGCCAGGTAGACGAAGGCGCTGCGACGCGGCGTTTCACTCGCCTCTGCAGCCCGGAGTGGGACCATGCATTCCAGCATGGGCAAGGAAATGCAGGTGCCCATTGCTCGCAGGGCGTGGCGGCGGTTGATCAACCAGGACTGGGAGAGGAAGTTCATGGGGAAGCCTTTAGGGGGTAGGGGCAGCTCTGAGCTTTTGAAGGAAGGTGTTGAGCGTGCGTTTGATTTCAATATGTGCGGTGTTCGTTATTTCATAAGTTTCGCGAGGCACATACTACACGTCACATGCCAGGATGAGTTGGTAGCCTCAGTATTTCGGGAAGATGTCGGGAGTCGGGAAGCGGTCTTCGGCGTTGGTTTGGAAGAGGTATTCCTCCCGAGGCAATTGCATCAGGGGCCAGCTCTCAGGCCGGATGCGGACGACTCGCCCGGGGCGGATGCCTTCGATGATGAGTTCGGTCTCAAATCGGATTTGGACGCCGCTGCTACCGAGAGGGATATCTCCAGTTGCCGTGATGACATCGACGATGGTGCCACGGGCGGCCATTTGGCCGGGACCGTAGTGACCGCCCGTGTGCTTCAAGGTATTCTCGGCTCCATTGATTTGTGCCCCGCTGCCTTTCTGGAAGTCGGCGTAGAGGGAGGGGGCCATACCGCCGAACAGGGTCGCAGTCGCAGTGGCGTGGCCGAACTTGCCATACTCGACGGTATCGACCCATGCCGGCATCCAGCGGCTCCGAATGAAGCATTTATGCGTCTCGGTCTGAAGTTGGGCGGCGTGCTGGATGGCGGCGTCGTCCAGCCAAATGTCCGAGATATGAAATTGGGTGAAAGCGCCATTCAAACCATCGCCTGGTGCAGGCCGCCAGGTGATCCCGAGTTGGACGGGCTGCCCATCGAGGGATTTCTTCCCGACGGCGGGCCACGCACCTTCGGCGATCAGGTCCGCGATTACGATACGCTCGCGGCCGCGCCAGAGGCGGGTGGCGGCATCGAAGGTCAGTTTTTCCTCGCTGGACTTGTCGTCTGCGTCTGTCTTCGCTTCGCGACTGGCGACGATCACCCCCTGGTTGTTCTTCAGGGTCACTTCTTTGAGCTTCCAGACCAATCCCTCGCGCTGGCAGTGGCTGGGCTCGTCTTCCAGGAGGAGGACGTGATTCTCGGCAGGTGCGATGCCGGTGCCACGATAATGGCCGGCGTCCACGTCCTTGTTGTTGACCGGCAGCACCGGCACGGCGGAAATCTTCGGGTCGGGTGGGAGGAAAGCCCGGACGTGCAGCATGGTGCCAAGCGGGATGTCGCGCAGATCCGCCGGTGCGCCGTGATACCAGATGACGCCGTAGGGAAGCATGGCAAAGGGATGTGGATCGTTTCGGTAAAATTTACCCGTCCTCGCAACGCGGAGGCTACCGCGACGGTTGGCATGGTCCACGAACACAAGTTCGCCCCGGTAGGAGTGTGCCTTTTCAATGGGAGGGAACTTCCCCGCTTCAGGACGGAATGGTTCGTCTGCCAGCGCTGAAGAAGTTACGCTCAACGTGATAACGAGGCAGAGTATAAAACTATATTTTGACATTGGTATTTTCTGAATGTTCATCATGGGTAGCAATTTCTTTTTTGCTTCATCTCTTCCTCACCAAATCAGACAGCGCCACCGCTCGCACGATGTCTCTAACGCCATACTGGTTTTTTTTCGCTTCTTCGAAGATCGACTGGATATCATCCGAGTCATCCACCGTGAGCACGCGGCGAAGAGCATAGGTGCTCAGGTGTTCGATAAAAGCACGTGAGAACTTGTCGCGGTCCTTGACCAGCAATTGTTTGAAATGACTGACATCGCCGAACTCACGACCAGCGGGCAGGACGCCCGACGCATCGACCAGCGGATCTTCCCCTTTACCACCTTCAACTCGTTCGCGTGTGCGCCATTCACCTATGGCATTATATTGTTCGAATGCAAAGCCAAGAGGATCGATGTTTCTATGACAGGCCGCACAGCTGGTGTTCTGCGCGTGAGCGGCTAATCTTTGGCGGATCGTGATTTTGTCCCCTTCTGGTGGAATCGGTTCGATCGGCTCCACGTTCGCCGGAGGTGCGGGAGGTGTTTTGTTGAAGATCGTTTCACTCACCCACACGCCGCGGTGCACCGGGCGGTGCCGCGTGCCGTCCGAAGTCAGCCCGAGCACTGCGCCCATTGTAAGCAGGCCACCGCGATGCGCCGCGGGCTTGAGCGACACGCGCTGGAAACCGCCTGTCGTCGGCTCCGGCAATCCGTAGAAATCGCAGAGCCGAGCGTTGGCTATGGTCCAGTCGGAATCGAGGAAACCGTCGATCGGTAGGTTCTTAACCAGCATCTCGCGGAAAAATTCCACCGGCTCAGTCCGCATGCTCGTTTCCAGCCACTCGTCGTATCTGGGGTAAAGCTTCTTGTCGGGCGGGAACATGCCTACGCGGTGCAGTTGCAGCCATTGCCGCGAGAAATCGTCGATGAAGGCGTTGATCCTACTGTCTACCAACATTCGGTCCACCTCCTTCTCGAGACCCTCACCGTTCAGGTTGCCGCCTTTGGCTGTAGCGAAGAGGCGGTCGTCGGGCATTGAGCTCCACAGAAAATACGAGAGTCGCGAGGCGAGTTCCCAGTCTGTGAGATGCTCGCGGACATCGGGCTCGCCCTCAACAATGTAGATGAAGTTTCGTGAGGTCAGCACGTTCAGCATCGCCAACCGATAGGCATCAGCCGTCTTTTCGCCAGCCTCGCATTCGACGCGGAAAGATTCCAGATAATCTGTCAGCTCCTCCGTTTTCACCGGCCGTCGCCAGGCCCGCTCGGCGAAGCGTTGCAAATGCTCCGCAACCACTTCGGGTGTGGCGTTATCGGGAGGCACCAAGCCATTGCGACGCGACTTCTCTGCGGCCGTCAGCAGCGGACCTTCCCATTCGACCCAATCAAGGAGCACCGTGGAAAAGATGCCGTTCCCTTTGTCATCGAACATCTGTGGCGCATTCGGATTCAGCAGCAATGTCTCGCTGCTGTGTGTGAAAATGTATCCGCGTCCACTGCCGAGCACATTGCGGAAGGCGCCCCCGGACCGTCCATCCACCAAATCAGTGGCCACGACGCAGAAATGCAGCGTCGCAGGCATCTCCAGCAACAGCTCGGCTTCATAAACCTGCGGGCTGTCCTCCGGTGCCGTGATGTCGAACTCGATGAGTCCATCGACCGTTTCTGGGCCTGTTCGCGTGCCGATGCTCAAATGTGCCGACTGACCACCTGGCGGACGACTGCCGCTGGCCTTGAAGCGTAACTTGTAGAGCCCGCTGTGCTCTGGTCCCGTTTTGCCGAGCCAATTGCCCGAGAGCGCGCCCTGCACCGTGCCGGGGAAAATCAGTTTACGCAACGACCGCTCGATGCCGAAGTGGTCCAGCACCTCCTGTTGCCTCTTGCCACCGCCGTAATAAAGCTCCGCCGCCGTCTTGCGGACCTTGCGGGCCTCGACTGTGGCCGTTGTCGGAAAAGCGCGAGCCAGCACCGTCTCCGCGGCGCTGTAATAGCGATCCACATGCGATGGCGAAAGCGACAGCTCGGATCCGATGCGCTCGAAACCGTGCCACAGCGTGTCTTCGTTCAGCTCTCCCGGCTTGGCAGGATCGTAACGCACACCGAGCAGATCATAGACCGTGTTCTGATACTCTTTCCGACTCAGCCGATAATGCGCCACCGCCGGCCGCGCCGCCATCCGTGCCGCCCGGCCTTCTTTGAGCAGGGCATCGAGCTGCGTTACGATCGCTGCGATTTCTTCCTGCGTCGGTCGCGGCTCACCTTCTGGCGGCATCTCTCCGGAATTGATCCGTTCGATTACTTCTGCCCAGTTATGTGTGTCCAAATCCGACCTGAAATCGCGCGAGAGCCGATCGATTCGCAGTTCACTTGTCTCCTGCTCGGCGCTATGACAACTGATGCAATGCTTCGTAAGGAACGCTTCCAACGGTTCCTCTGCGCGGAGGGCACTTGGCACGCCCATGCTGGCGACGAGGAGCAGGCATGAGCGAGTAAAACACTGTAGGTGTAGCGTGGCAATTGTTAACTGATAGTGCGGCAGAAAACGGCGGGCTGGGATAAAGGGACGGGGGCACTTAAGCAATAACATTTTCTTCCCAAAGTATGTGGGCCGTGGATTGGAAGCAAATAAATGGCGTTGGCTCAGTCCACCCACAAACGCACGAGACCAACAGGATGGAAGGCATCGCCGCCAGCTTTAAGATCAAGGGTTACCTTAGTTTGGCGGCCATTCTTGCCGATCATGTTGACTTTGGCGGAAACCGGAGCTGAGGTGGGCTTGCGATCTTCTCCTGCGGGCGCAATGCGAACTATACCGCCGCGTTTGAGGAGTTTGATCTGCGCATCGCCTTCGTTGAAGAGTGTCAGGACTACTTGGGAGGCGCTGGCTTCGTCAATGTAACCGGGTGCGCCTTCTTCAAGGATGCGTTGGGCGTGGACGGTCTTCTGCTCAGTCTGGAATTTGAGTAGGCTTTCTTCGTCGAGGAAGACTTCCCAGGGCACCCTATGTTTCCCGCTGCCGGTGCCGTGCGTTTGGGTTCGCAGTTTATCGCCAACTTTGATGTTGCTGAACTTCGCAGGTTGTCCGTTCTTCCAGTAGCGCGTGTCCTTGTCGGTCTCGATGACGACGCCCTTTTCACGCACGAAGGTCATGTCGCCCTTGGCCCACGTCGTGGTGATCTTTCCGGCTGCAGCATCGACTTGATCCACGAAGAAGTATTCGCCGTGGCCGTTCATCATGTTCATCTCGTCCTGGATGTAGGTAAGCCACACCCACTCTTCTTGCTCGTTTACATGCAGTCGGAAGATCGCGCGCTCACCGACTCTGAAATCTTGCAAGTCGCCAAGTGTGGCATGATGCAGCAATTCGGCATAAGGCATCACCGTGAAACTCATCACCTCGTCCGTGCTCTCGTTGCGAAACTTGCCCGTCCGAGTGGCGAAATCGATGCTGATAAGTTCCCCCCATATGCGGCGCATTTTCTCGATGGGGATGATCACCCTCCCAGGGGTGATCGCAGGGATGGGCTTCGCGGGCGGTTCGTCAGCAGCGATGCCAATGTGGCAAAGTACGGAGCTGGCAGCGAAAGGCAGGGTGAGAACGACAAGGAGGATAAGATAGGGTTTTATGGTGCAGGATCTCATGGGGCTTGAAAACCTATTGGCGTCAATAGTCTGTTCTTCGCCGAAAATTTGGTTTTGAATAACCGCTTCGTCAGCTGTGAACTTGCGCAGAAAAAACAGGTGTCTGACTGGTGGTCATTCCAGGTCAAACTTGAAATCGCCCTTGCCGGAGTCTGGCAAGTCGCAATTGAACGGGGAAGTTTCGGCTGACTTGTATTTAGCCGGCAACAAATTTACTGGTTCTCTCCCTGGCGGCGGCGCTTGGTTCATCATTTCCCTTTCGATCTTTCGCATGTCATCCGCGCTCATCTCCGCGGTAGTCTTTGGCACCGTAGATTCCTGAGTCTTGGTGACCGTGACTTTATAGCGGCCGGGCATGGCCCCATCGCCGGCTGCGAGGGTGGTGGCATGAAATCTACCGGATGCATCGCTGACCCCCGAGGCCGCGCGCTGGCCGGCCTGGGGAACGAAGGTCACAGTAGCCCCTGCGAGCGGTTCGCCTTTGTAGGTTACTTGGCCACCGGCTTCTACCGTGCCAAGCGCATTGCCACCACACCCGCTACTGAATCCAATTAAGAGCAATCCTACGCTTGCTGGCCACCACCCTATTCTTGCACTCATCCCTTAACACTCCCCGTCTTTCGCTGTCTCAACGTTCACCGAGCCCAGTCCGAACGTCGGACTGCAGCGGAACATTTTTTCCAGTGTCTTGATGTAGCTTTCGGCTGCACATGCAGCCAAACACTTAGTCTTGCAAAGACGATACCTCGCCGCCGCCTTTAGAGCCCAATGCGCCCCAGACGCCGTATGGACTCATTCCGGTACCTGGGTGCGTGAGACTTAAGTTGCCAGTATCGATCGACTGACTCATGAATCGTACCGAGCCATCTGCCAAAGCAAGATTTACGCCGCCGGTATGGTAGCTCTGTGTGGAATAGAATCCGGTTTGGCCGCGCCAATTGGCGCAGGACGGTCCATTTGGAGGGAGAATTGTATTGAAACCCAGATTAGCCATGAGGCCTTGACACCATCCCTGGCCTCGCCAACCTTGCTCGCCAGTAGGAGGGTTGTACCGCCCGTCGGGGCCAGCAAATGCCATGCAGTTCGTCGGCGGCGTGGTATTATTCATCGTCACACCGGACTTGATACCGCCTTTTATTAGGTTTGCCTGACTAAACGTAACGATCTCGCCCAAGAGCACTGTATTGCTAGTGCCGTCGGTGATCCCGGCTATCTTCGTGCCATTTTCTCGCCCAAAAATCCCTCGAGGTTGTGCGGGCGGTGACTGCTCAACGCTGTTGGCATCATCGCCTCCGCAGAATGCATAGTTCGTTTTCCCATACTCGAGGTTCCACATCGAAGGTGAACGTTGTCCGCTGGCAGGGTCGCTGGGGCAGAGCAAACTTGCCATCCTCGACGTGTAGGGACAAGCGCGGTCCGCCGCCGCTGACGGCCCGTAGGTTGGTTTCCAACCTCCTGCCGGCCATGCCCCTCCTTCGTATACCCCGGGAGTCCAAATCAAATTGTAAACATTACCTTGCTCAAAAAAACCAAGGATTCCGGTAAATCCTCCGCGTGTGTCATCACCCGGCAGCCACCTTGGGTAAGCCCTGGGCGCAAAAGTCTTGTACGTGTCGTGATAGTTGTGCAGTGACAATGCGGCTTGCTTTAAGTTGTTCGAGCACTGCATTCTGCGGGCCGCCTCGCGAGCCGCTTGCACTGCAGGCAATAGCAAACCTACCAATATCCCAATTATCGCAATTACCACCAATAATTCGACGAGCGTGAAACCACTTGTTGACCGTCTTATCACCATCTTCAGCTCCCAATAAAAAACAACTGAATACCTCAACCTAGGAAGTTTAAAAACGCCTATGTGTTATCTCCTCCTGCTCGAACGATTTAACGATCGTTTTTCGAATAATTACGCAACCCCTCCCGTTAACGAGGGCTTAGCGGTGCCTGGGGTGACGCAAGCGTCAATGGGATTCCAGGCTCTGTTGGCCTCGTGTCGCTGTAGTAGAGACGGATTGGCTAGCATGTAGCCCGCTCGCCCTTGCCGAGAAGTTGGAGATTGGAGTAGCGGCAGTCAAGATTTCGGGAAGATGGCCGGAGTCGGGAAGTGGCCTTCGGCGTTGGTTGCTGAAGAGGAATTGCTTCCGAGGCAATTGCATCATCGGACGTCGCTTTACGGTTCGAACTTTCCTTCACGCTGAGGTCTATTAATTCGCCTCGTCAACAGAATTGGTGGGCGAGTTCGTGCTCGGGGAGCTTGGCTAGCTCATGATATAAAACGGTTTTATAGACTTTAGTTGTTTTGAATCCATAGGATTTTCTGAGTGCGACTTTGGCTTTAGTGTTCATGCCTTCGACACTGCTGTTGGATAGCTCACCTTTGGCGGCGAACCAGTTCAGCAACAAGCCTCGGTGGCGACGTAGTGTGCCAGCCATTTCCTTCATCGGCGCAAGCTGACTACGCATTGCACGTGTACACCAAGCATCGAGGAATCTGCCAGCCCAGTAGTCGCTGCGGTAGTTCCAGAACCGCTGAAAATCTTCTTTCATCAAGTAGGCTCGCATCGTCCGCAGATTGTATTTCAGGAGTTCCCGGAGTGTAGTCGTCTGCTTGGCAGTGCGATTCTCAGGACGCTTGAGCAAGCACCAACGACTGTGCTTCAAAATCGGTTGGTAGCCATCTTGTTGCAACTGACGAGTCTCCTCGGCACGCACTTTATCGACCTTCTTGTTCATCGTCGCCATCACGTGGTAGCGGTGCAGAATATTCAGCGCCTGGGGCGCTCGCTTGGCGATCACGTTCAAGTAGGGCTTCCACATGTCGCTGCACACAAACTGCAGCCCGTGTATGCTTCCTTGGAATAACTCAAAGAATTGATCCAGCGTCTTCTCCTCACGGTTCTCTCCAACCCATAATAGGCGGCGCATACCTGCATCGATTTGGTACACCAATGTCAAGTAACGATGACCTCGCCGCGAAGCGATTTCATCAACGCCAATTGCAGTAAACTGGGGCTTTTCTCGATGAATGAGCCCCCAGCTCACAGCATGGTGGACGCTGCGGTAAACTCGGTTCCAACTCGTACCAAAAATCCGCGCCGTCTCGCTCCAAGACAGACGCCGAGCCCAAGTGCTCAAAAACCACTTGTAAGCGGTCGTCATCCGTTCCTTGCCGCTGGACCACTCCAAATACTCGGTCTTCACACCACAGTCCGGGCAATCAACCCGCCGCATCGCGTACACGAAAAATACAGCCATCCCCAGGATAGGAACAAACTCAAATTCTCTCGGTGATCGCGTATTGTAGATCGGCCCAAGCCTGCGGCACTTACCGCACCGTGGACGACTGTTTTTACGGGGTTTGACTTCAACCAGCAAACGATCTTGCGAAAAAGTTGCCTTGCCGCACACAAACCGCTTGAGTCGATAGCGATGATTTAGGATAGTCTTTAGCTGCATCTGGTGTGGGGGATTAGGTTGTTGGAGTTGATTTAAGCACCAAAACCAATACCTGATTTCTCCACCAGATGCACCTTTCATTAATACAATTCGATCGACTTAGCCCCTTCCGCGGAGCCCGAGCGAAGGGCAAACCAACAGGCTCACCCACTCATTTCGTGGGACAGCCGAATAATTGGAGCACCTGAACGATACTTCGATTTTTTGACGCCCAGGACGGCCTCGGTCACGCCCTCCTGTGCGCGCTGGCCAAATCATGATTGTCATCCAAGTGCCTGCGAAATGCACGAACCACCCCGGGGCTTCATTGTTGGACTTCGACCTAAGTCGGTTTGTCCAACGGAAGTAGTTTTTGGGTTGATCGCGAAATCGGCACCGTTGCGGGCTTAAGCTGTACCGGTGACGAAAAAGAGCCTCGTCAACTGAGATTCAATGTCGCATCAAGGATCACCGCATGGCCAGCCGAAGGAGCAAGTGAATCATTGTTTTCTTGCTGCGGTCAAAAGGGGCTTTGAACAGCGAGGTGCTAGCGACCGCCCGCTGCACCATCACACCACGTTTCTTGGAAAACGTGACGAACCCGTCATGGCCGTGGTACTGCCCCATGCCGCTGGCCCCCACGCCGCCGAAGGGTAAATGGTGCTGGCCCAAATGAAACATGCAGTCGTTCACCGTGACGCCGCCTGAGAACGTGTGGTCGAGCAAATGCTTCACGCGGCTTCTATTTTGATCGAAATAGTACAGGGCGAGTGGCTTGGGATGGTCGTTGACATAGGCAATCGCGTGATCGATCGTTTTGTAAGTCAGCACCGGCAGCATGGGCCCAAAAATCTCTTCTTGCATCACCAGCATTTCGTCAGTGGCGGAAAAGATCAGGGTTGGCGGAAAGACTTTGTTTTCGGGCGTTCCTCTTTCCTGGGCCGACGCGAGCACCACCAACCGTCCGCCCTTGGCACGCGCATCGTCCGCGTAAGACTTCAAACGCCGATAACGGTCGCGACTGACGATCCGAGTGTAATCGGGATTGTCGACTAATCGTGGATAGAGTTTGGCCACATCTCGACGGACTTGGTCCTCCAGTGCAGCCTCTTGTCCCTCTCGTATAAACAGGTAATCCGGAGCGACGCACGTTTGACCTGCGTTGTAAAGTTTTCCCGTCATCAGTCGGGGCACCGCTCGCGACAGTGGATAACTTTCGTGAAGGATCGCCGGCGACTTGCCACCGAGTTCCAAAGTCACCGGCGTCAAATTCTCGGCGGCGGCTCGCATGATGATCTTTCCGACTCGAGTCGAGCCAGTGAAAAACAGGTGGTCAAAAGGCAGACTCGAAAATCGTGCCGACATCTTGGTGTCACCGGTCACGCACGTGACGTATTCGGGAGCAAACGTTTCGGCGATGATCTGTCGGATCAATTCGGCCGAACGTGGAGTGACTTCAGAGGGTTTGATCATGACATGATTGCCCGCGGCCATCGCTTCGACGACCGGTCCGAGCGAAAGCAGGAGTTGATAATTCCACGCCCCCATGACGCCCACGACTCCGAGCGGCTGGTACTGAACAAAGGCACGGCTGGGCATCAAATACCAACTGCTGCGAACCCGCTTCTGACGCATCCAGCCTTTCAGATGACTTCGCGTGTGGCGGATTTGTTCGTAAAGCGGAAACATTTCCAATGCCAAGGTCTCTTCCGGAGATCGGCCACCGAAGTCTTCCGAGATTGCCCGCACCAGTTCGTTCTGTCGCTGGCGTAGCACTCGCCTCAATTCGGCCAAGGCCCACAGTCGCTTGCGATAATCGGGAACCTGGCGCCTGAATTCTGCTTGCTGGGCTAGCAGCAAGCGTTGCAGTTGGCACATCGATTTCGGATCGTTCATGTTTTAAAGCCCGTGTTTACACTGTCTCGG
This sequence comes from Aureliella helgolandensis, assembly GCF_007752135.1. Classification (GTDB taxonomy): domain Bacteria; phylum Planctomycetota; class Planctomycetia; order Pirellulales; family Pirellulaceae; genus Aureliella; species Aureliella helgolandensis. Next base: position 1,927,215 of record NZ_CP036298.1, read on the forward strand.
AAGACTTTCCGTCAGCGGGCGTTGCCAAGGAATCTCCAGCGGTTGGCAATCGCAGGGCCGCCGGCGCGCCCGCTGGCACGATGGGGTTCCTCGGATAGATCGCTGGCAATCGTCGGTAAGCTTCGTTCATGGCCGGTCGTGGATCTTCGTCGCCCAAGTTGGGCCACAATGACATCGCCCGCTCGGCCTGGGCCGTGATGGTCAACGAGGGGTTCACGCCAAGGTTGGCAGATACCGCCGCACCGTCGACCACGTGCAGACCGGGATAGCCGTAAACTCGTAAATAAGGATCGATCACTCCGCGTTGGATCGAATCGCCAATCGCGGCACCGCCGAGAAAGTGCGCAGTGATCGGAATATTGAAAACGTCGTTCCATCCTCCATACGCGACGCCGCCGATGCGTTTGGCGATTCGCCGCACCACTTCATGCCCGATCGGGATCCACGTCGGGTTCGAAAGACCAGTGCCTTGCTTGCTCGTAAAGCGTCGCCCGAACCAACCGCGTTTTGTATAGCAGGTGATGGAGTTGTCATGGGTTTGCATTACCAAAGCGATCATCGTCTGTTGCGACCATTTTTTCAAACTCAAGTTGCGCAACACTCTGGCCGGGTGTCGCAGCAGCTCAAACAACCAATTTGCCAGCGGCCATCGCGCACCTCCTTTGGCAAGCGCCGTCGTCAGCAGACCCATGGCATTGCTCCCCTTACCATATCGTACCGGCTCGACATGCGTTTGCGGATCAGGATGAAATGAAGACGAGATCGCGACGCCGCGGGAAAAGTCTTGATCGGTGTCAAAGCTGCGTGCGCCCAAGATCGCCTCGGAATTGGTCCGCGTCAGTAAGCCCAACCGCAATGATAGATCGGGCAGGTGACCTTCGTCACGCATTCGATGCAACAACTTTTGTGTGCCCATCGTTCCGGCAGCCAATACGACTTGAGGGGCGATAAAAGTGCGACGTTTGGGCTTGCCCAAGCATCCCAACAGCCCGTCACTTGGCACGGTGTCGATGGCGTAACGACCATCGTCCAGCGGCCGAATTGTGGTGACGGTGGTCAACGGGTAAACCATGGCCCCGCCGAGTTCTGCCAAGAACAGGTAATTTTTCAGCAGCGTGTTTTTCGCGTTGTGTCGGCAACCCGTCAGGCATTCTCCGCATTCGGTGCAACCGCTTCGGGGCGGACCGATGCCGCCGAAAAAAGGATCTTCAGTCTCCACCCCAGGCTTGCCAAAAAATACGCCCACTGGTGTCGGTCGAAAGCTGTCCTCCACTCCCATCTCTTTGGCCACAGCGCGTATGACCTGATCCGCAGGCGACGTGCTTGGTGCCGATACGACTCCCAGCATACGACTGGCCAGATCATAAAATGGCGCCAACTCGGTTTGCCAATCGGTGATATCGGCCCATTGGGGATCGGCGAAGAACGCCGGAGGAGGAACGTAGAGTGTATTTCCATAAACCAACGATCCGCCGCCCACACCGGCGCCGGAAAGGATCATGACGTTCTTAAGCAGCGAGATGCGTTGGATGCCGAAGCATCGCAGCAACGGAGCCCATAAAAACGCGCGTAAGTCCCAAGAAGTTGTTGGCAAACTCTGCTCATCGAATCGGCGACCTGCCTCGAGTATTGCCACGCGGTATCCTTTCTCGGTCAAACGGAGCGCCGCGGTGCTGCCCCCAAACCCGCTGCCGATGACGACAACGTCAACCACCTCGTCGCCGTTGCTCTGCCCAACCATGGCTTTGCGAGGGGCCTCGGGGGCGCTCGGTCCCATGTCGGCGTCATCAGCCGACGTGTGTGATGTTGATTCCATGGAAGTTCTTTATCAGTCGTCAGCTCATCGTGGTTTGTCTCTAAAGTAACACTATCTGCCGCTCAGGGGGTGAAACTTGGGGGTAGAACAAATTTTTCGAGGGTGCTTTTTGGGCATGTTGCGGCAACATTGGTTTCAGTGATTATGCTCAACCCTATGCGATGGAAGTCCAAAGATGGCCCGAATGGCTCGTGCTATAGCGCTCGATCCGGCTGCGCTCAACGTCCTTCACGCCTTTTCTGGCGTGTTCAGACGTTGTCTCCTCCTAGGCGATGAGCTGAAGAAGCGTTGGCTTCTTGGATGACGAAGACACGTCCAAACCGTATGTGCTCTGGCTTGCTGGTGTTGAACAAAGCGACTGCTGGCGATCGGGCAAAGGCGGTGTCGTAGCTGTAGCAAGCCAGAGCTGCAACCGACGAAGAACGTACCGAGCCGCCGATCCCGCCGTGGAATCGCCGCGCGACACTCAGGCTATCGCAAGACGAAGCAACCGAGCGAATCAGCAACGCAGGCGACAATTGTTAGGAAGTAGTGGGAGGGGACTACGTAGACGTGATTTGCTTCAACGAAAATCCCTGTTTGGCGTCGAAAACCCGGAGCAAGCTGACCTTGGATAACAGCGACACCAGCTGGCTCTCGTGCGATGGACCGAGCTGAGGAACCAACACGAAGGCCACTTCGCTGTCGACGGGAACTGAACTCAGGAATTGTTTGAAGGCATTTAATCCACCTGCCAAGGCAACGACTCCGACGATCGAAAACCGAGCACTTTAAAGACGTCGGTGTTTCTCAAGATTTCCGCTCTCGTCATTTACAAGGGTACTGATTGGCTTTATGCACGAGGATAAAACGCTTGCTGGTCAATCGACGATCGGGGGGGCAGGGGCTGCGTGAAGCAATTGGCCCCTTGCAGTAACCAACTCTATCCACCAAGTGCAGCCTTCGCGGGCCACCGCGAGCAGAATGGTTGAATCCGCCAAGCCCACCCGTGACCGAGATACCGTCTCGTCGCATGGCATTTGCTCGCTTGGACGGGTTGCTCCCGGTCGTCTCTGCGATGGCATCGCAGCGTACGCGGATATCATTTTGGCCTCGCAGAATCGTCGAATTCAGGCCCGACCGCAGTCGTTGTTCTTGCCCCATGTCGAACCGACCGAGAGCGTCATGTGCAGGTGACGATGCATGCCACGCCCACCTTTATCGTGAAGTGCAGCCAATTCGTCCTTTCAGTGGATCTGACCCGACGTTGTCGATTTGATAGCTCGTCATGGCGGTTTCGCACTCAAACGCCTCGAACCAAGCGAGCCATCGACCGCCATGGAGCGTCCTGCACCTGGATACGAGTCCGTTTCATCGTTGTTGCCGAGACTGATAGTGGCTGGAGCATCGCGGTGCACTTCGTCTAGCAGGCAATCTTGAGATTACTGCATGGGAAGTCTCTAGGCAACGCTTCAAGAAGATCGATTCTGCGAGGGGGGCGGGCGTTAATACCGTTCCAGACTGCATTTTCCGCAGCACCTCGGAGAGCTACTAATCGATTTATTCGTATTCAATGGCACAGACGCCAGAACCCACCGATTACGAATAGTCGAAATGGATGTTAATTCCGCTCCGTGAGACGTAGGTCAAGGGAAATGCTAGCGAAACTAACTCAAGTAATGCTGGAGGTATTCGCCGCGCTGACTACGGTGAGCGCTTCATACTGTTTAGCTCAAAATGTGGAAGCCTCCCCCTCCCTTACTGCATTGCAGCAGCAAATCGATTATCAGGCAGCGCAAATCGACGAATTGACGAAACTGCTCGGAGGCAAGCAGGCCGCGGCTGCATCACCATTTGGCGCAGCTCTGGGCAGGGAGGACAAGTCGCGTATGCCTGGAAGCGTGCTGGGGGATCCGCTAATCTTGGAAAAGCCGACTGATGTGACCAGCGATAACAGTAGTAACGCTAGCGGGAGTCATCCGACGCTAAACTTCTACGCAGACTACGATCGAGGGTTTGTAGTCCGGGCGTTCGATCCCCCAAAGCATCCCTTTGAGCTCAACGTCAGTGGCTGGATACAGTTTCGCCACCACGCTTTTGACCGCGATGTAGCGTCGTGGACAGATAGCGCAGGGGGGACCAGGCTAGTACGAGACCGCAATGCGTTTGACATCGAACGCGGGCGCCTCGTGTTTTCCGGCTTTGCCGTTGATCAGCGACTCACCTACTTCCTTCAACTAGATGGGGATACGGACGGGGCGCATAGCGTCGACTTTTTTGACTACTGGTGGGGCTGGCAACTGACAGATTCGTTTCAGTTGCAGTTCGGGAAACGCAAAGTTTCTGCAAGCCGCCAGTGGCTATTGGGCGCTCGACGAACCCGATTCATCGATCGCCCCATGGCCAATGACTTTTTCCGGCCAGATCGAACTGTCGGGATATTTGGAGTTGGAACGATTGGTGACAATGGCCACTATGAGTTAATGGTCGGCAACGGTTATCACACTGCGAATCTGCCGAACCTAATCACCGACGACCGATTCACATTCGCCGCGACCAACTATTTTGATTCTCGCGGCAACATTGGTGGTCAGATCGTGGACTTTGATTGCACGCGAAACCCGTTGGTGCGTTTCGGGCATTCCTTTGTCTATTCGCCAAACACGTCCGATGCAATTGGCATTCCCTTGGGAGAGGCCGACTTTCTCCGACTGTCCGATGGAACGCGTCTTACGCAGACGGGAGCACTTGCTGCCGGAGTAACTGTGTCTGAGTACGACATCGTTTTCTACGGCCTCGACGCCATCTTCAAATGGCGAGGGTGGAGCTTCGATTCAGAAGTCTTCATGCGTTGGATCGATAACATCATTGCGGACGCACCGCTGCCCGATGATAGCCTGGAACAGTATGGCTTTTACACGGAAGGTGGCTACTTCTTGATCCCCAAGAAACTCGACGTCAATGCCCGCTACTCGCAAGTGAAAGGCGAGCAGGGAACGGCATCTGAGTATGCAGCAGGATTCAATTGGTATCCGCTTGGCAAGCCGCAGCTGAAGGCATCCTTTGACGTTACGGTATTGGACGGTAGTCCGCTTCAAAACACCGCGAGCGACATATTGGTAGGTGACGATGGAATACTGTTCCGAAGTCAGCTTCAGGCCGAATTTTGATCCGTACCACGAGGTGAGTTTCCTTCACACGCTCCTGGGGTGAGTTCTCACCAGCGCAGTGTTGTGGCGGATCAGTCCGCAGGGGAGGCCGCCTTCCGTCCCCGCGGTTCTTGATATGTCGTTTGCGTTTTCGAATCAAATCTGCTTTAATCGTCTTCACTCGAAATCTCCATCGTGGTTAGCGAGCGGCTTGTTGGGCTGGTGAAAAAAGACCAACAAACTGCAGGATATTTCGAGTTTTTTTATGCGCAAATGCTCCGCCAAGCAAGTGGAGTACGCTTGTTTAAGGACTAGTTGTGAGAGTGATCGACCGGCTGGTGCTCTAAGGCTCCCTGAACTTCAATAAGTAGGTGATTGCTTTCACCTGGCGAAATTTCGATGGTTAGCCCGGAGGTTGAATAGCTGGCAAAGCGTCGGTCGATGACTCCAATAGTGCTTGGGCGATGTCCTGCTATTCCTTCGGCCATCACGAATTGAGCGACGACGCAGTCGTGAGTTCCCGCCACTGCGCCGTCCCCGTCTTTGTACGTGGTGAGCGTAAAGCTCCCATCGGGTTGGATCTGTCCGCGAGCTTGTACGCCGTGCTGACGTGATTTTAATTCAACTGTACCGACGTGAACGGGGCCACCCGAAGTGAACTCGACTTTTCCGGCAACGGGGTAAGTTGGTAAATGGTCCGAACAACCCACCGCTGTTAAAAAAAACAACGCAAGTGTTGCACCATGAATCCTGCGTCTACTCAGCATGGCTCACGACCATTCCGTCAGCGCGGTTGCATAAGTTTCCGAGTGTCTCGGTGTCGATCGTTTTGGTGATACCACGAACACTGCCGTCAGCCAGCACGAAGTGGCAAACGCCTGGATGCCAACTTCCCCAACTCACGAGGCCGTTTCCTTCGTCCCGATTGTTTTGCACAATTGGCACCGTAGGCCCGCCGACTCGCGTAGAATTGAACACATGATCGCCGTTGAAAATGAATGCATCTTCTGGTGAGCTTCCGAGCTTTCCAAGTGGCACATGCATTTCGCCTGATAAAAACGTGCTGCTCAATCCATCGGTAATATGGCTCATGCGAAGCTTGTCGGTCCAATCAAGCGGAACGTCCGAATTGCACTTGGCGTGACTAGAAATAATGACTCCGTTGCCATTCCCGCCATAGTAGAAGTCGCTTGGTAGACCGGACGATCCAGGGGATAGGTCGCCATGGTTGCCGCCATAGTCGCCAACTGCGCCGCTGATTTGCTCAACGCCGCTAGTTGTCACAGGGACTTTACAGCCGCAAGGTAGAGTGATCCAAGTCGTGGTCGCTGCTACCACGACCCCTTCACCTCTTGCACTTGAAGCTGTTCGGCGCGAAGGGCAACAATAGGATGCCACCGTGAATTCGCGAATCTCCGGAGAATGATCGGCATAGGCGATCGAGTAGTCCCACCGTGCCTCGGCTGATGCCTGTTCAATGAACGGCATGATGCGCACAAGCCAAGTTGTTTGCTCTCCCCCACACGCTCGGTCTGCCGGAGCATCGGGACGCGGTTGATAGCGAGCTGGCGGAAACGCCTTCAGCGTGTCATGAAACATGTGCGTCGCCAAACCAATTTGATGCAAGTTGTTTTGGCACTGCATTGCACGAGCCGCCTCACGGGCCGCTTGGACAGCGGGAAGCAGCAATCCAACAAGGATGCCAATGATGGATATAACAACTAACAGTTCGACTAGCGTAAACGCCTTCTTAATACGACTACTCAAAATCGATTTCTACCCTCTGTTGTAGCCATTGGGGCCCAGTTTGTGTGCCTCAATTCTACCTGGGGCATTTCGAAAATGTGCTATCGACTCACTTATTCTGCGGCACGGTCTAAAAAACTGTTGCGGTTTTGTCGATTGTCTGGCAGTTTCGTTTACTTTTCTTCAAATGCCACGCTCAATCTGCGGCCATTTTCTGAAATTAGAGTACGCAGTGCGTCCAACTCCTCGCTGTGCGATGAGTCGCCGGTCTCACTACGTAGTTCCTGAGTTTCCTGCTCATGTTCCAATTCATGCTCGAGGCTTTCGAGTTTTTTCCTTAACAGGTAGGCCTGGATTTGCTGGTAAGGACGCAGTTCGAAGTGCCGCAACGCGTAGCCCACTTCCAGCTTCCGAGACCATTCCTCCAGGATCGGGATCCAGTGTAGTGCGCGATCGTACTCACGGCTGGTAATGCCGGTGAGCACTTCCACGCGCGCTAAGCTCATTTCCTCGAGGACTTCTCTTGGTTTCGGATAGTAGGCGTAGCAACCGACAATACTCAAAGCGACAAGGCCAGCTAAGCAAGTCAAACCAACGATGCGCGGTGATACCTGTCGATTCAAACCACTTCCAACGCTTGGGGATTCGAGGGAATCCTCCACGTTTTCTGATGCTTTCCTAAAATCTGCCTCTAGCATTCTATCAGTAAAACTTCGGGCAACAGTGAGACTGGCGGCTCCACTGGCAAGCATTACGGCGACCAACCCCGTGGTTGCAGCGTCAAAGATGCTGAGATTCTTGACGATCGCGTCCCAGATCGTGGCAAGCGACAGCGGGGTGCCGCTGTGAAATGGATTCGTATACACATCGAATGCATGGGTATGTCCTGCGGGTTCAACTCCAGGCGGTATCAACGGGCGATCGATGGCATAAGCAACGCCGAGTACTACGGCGAACAAGACGCCAAACCAAATCGCAGTTGAACGCCAGCCGAAATTCTGGCCAATCCACCACAGCGTGCCGAGGTTTACACCAGTCCCCAACAATAGCAACGCGAAGGCGGCTCCAGGTGAATTGCCGTGTGCGAACATCATCCCAAGTTGACTCATCGTCAACATCGGTGTTGCGTAGATGGGTACCGCAACTAGCGACATGATGGTGGGAGCTAAGGTATCGCCCTGTTCGACCGAGGACTGCAGTGCTCCGTGTGGTAAGAGTGACCCCAGGAACCACAAGCCAGCGAGCGCAATCAAAGCTAGAACTCCGCTTGGTCCGCACAGCTCACGCCCCATGAAAATCGCAGAAACCCCAAGTCTTCGCAAGCCAATCGGCGCTCCGACGCGATTGGCCGAATCGCTGTGGGGAGCTGCGAATCGATCCCAGATTAGTCCAAGGATGGTGACAACCAACAGCGATCCGAAAGCGAAACCCACAATCACGTAAGGTCGAGAAAGCGTAAGTCCATAGAGTAGCGACAAGGGGTTGAACAACGGTGCAGACAGTGCAAAAGCAGTGATCGCACCGGGACGAATACCCATCCGTCGCAACTCGCGAATGATGGGAATCACACCGATTGAGCAAACCGGTAACAGCATGCCGACCAACCAGGCTTGTGGCAGGGCCCACACCGACTCACTGCCAAACAATCGTTTCGTGCCCGATTGCCCCAAGTAATATCTCAACACCGCTGCAATGAACAATCCAACAGCTAGAGTTGGTGCGGCTGCCGCGATGCCTTGTACGAATCGCACCAAGCCACCCATTACCATCACATTCATGTTTTGTCTCCCGGGCGTGTTGGGGCTTCTATGATGTCACTAGAGGCTGATTCCGTCGCGTCCTGCAAAACGCTAGCCGGTTCTTCCGCAAGAGGCGTATCAGTTAAACTCGGCAGCAGTTGGGCGGACTCTACTAAGAGAGCTTGGAGCCTGCGGAAATCTTCTTCAATATCGGACGCACTCACATCGCTGCGCGACAAGTGCTCACGCATAACTTCACATAACTCATAAATGGGTAACCACTGCGATTCGCTCAAGTCGGTGTCGGCGGCTACTTCGGGGATCCACTCCACCAAATCCCGCAATTCAGATTCGCATTGCTCGCTCCCATTTTCTTCGGTTGCAAGCTTCGACTCCCCCACTACGCTTGCCAATCGGCTTATGCGTTGATCGATCTTTGTGGCTGCGTCGACTAGGCCACTTGGCCAGTGCGCAGGCAAGTCATGTTCTTCTTCGAACAAAGACTCCTTTTCCACCCCGCAGCCCGTCAGCAGAAGGCAAATCAATAGGCATGCCCCAAAGACCTGTTGGCATACGAGCGAATTGCCTGGGCACGAATCGGCCAAGAGCGTTTGTCGGCTGACGATCCGAGAACGTAGAACACTGATCATCGATAGTTCGGTACGTCGACCGCCTCCAGGATACTTTGGATCACATCATTGGTTCTAGCGTTGCGAACCACCAGTCGCACTCCGAGCACTGGTTCGGCGACCGCTTGAACGTCATCGGGGATGACAAAGTCGCGATCGTGCAGCAATGCCCAGGCTTTAGCAACTTGCTGCCATATCAACATTCCACGTGGGCTGACACCGAGGACTACTTGAGCATGCTGCCGCGATTGCTCGCATAGGGAGATGATGTAGTGCTGGACTGCATCGGCGACAAGAATCTCACTAACATGACACTGCGCGTGTGCAAGATCATCGACGGAGAGTGGAGTCGCGCCGCCAGAAGTGAAGCTGCGTGTCTGGAGTTTGAGAATCGACAATTGTGCTTCGCGATCCGGATAGCCGATTTCGAGCTTCATTGCAAAGCGATCGAGTTGAGCTTCGGGAAGTGGATAGGCTCCGTGACTATCGATCGGATTCTGTGTCGCGATCACAAAGAAGGACGGGGACAACAGCTGCGAGCGACCGTCAATGGTGACCTGTCGTTCAGCCATTGCTTCAAACATAGCGCTCTGCGTGCGTGGCGTGGTGCGATTGATTTCATCGGCTAGCAAAATGTCCGCGAAAACTGGCCCCGGGTGAAACTCGAATTCTCGCGATTTTTGATTGAACAAATTGAATCCAGTTATATCAGTAGGCAGCAAGTCCGGCGTGCATTGAATCCGCCCAAACTTGGCCTGAAAACTAGACGCGACCGCTTTCGCGAGGGTTGTCTTACCCAATCCTGGAAGATCGTCCAACAACAGGTGCCCTCCGGCCAACAGGCAAGCAATCACCAATTCGATCCGATCTCGCTTGCCAAGTAACGCTTCGTTGAGCTGTTTCCGCAGGACATCGATGACCTTCGCGGTTGTTTCCACGGTGTCTCTTCGTTCGGTGTGTACAATTGAATTCATGAAGGGCTCTCGACGATGCGTAACTTGCGAAGTTTAGCCACGGTAAGTTCTCTCCAAAGTTCCAGAATAGAGGTGCGTTGCTCTGCCGATAGCGAGCTGCGGTTGCCAAATAGCAGACAATCCGATGCTTCGAGTACGGTACGAACTTTATTACTTTGGCATTCAGGAAGATTCAATGATGCCGACAGATGTTTCCGCAGTACGGCACCGCGTGGTCGCTTTCTGCCCAAAAGCGATAGACGGACATCCAATATCCAAGCCGTCCACCGCACCCGACGCCTGTCGCTGAGGACGACTAGGGCAGGAGCACAACACCAGCAAAGTAAATCGAAGATCCAAGCTCGTAGTAGGTACAAGATGCTGAGGCTGATTGATGCAACAAGACAGCAGCCAGCAATCTCCCAACGTGCTTGCATGGCCTGATACCAGATGCTGGCGGTGGTACGAGGAGCACGATAGCCAGGTGTAGGCTCGAGTGGAATCCAATAACCGTGCCCGGCGTTGATTTCGAGCCACACATGGACATCGCTGCCTTGAACCGCGTACTCGTTGTCGGCTTTAACGTAATGCTTGGGATTTATATAGAAGCCCGTGACCAGACGCGTTTCATAGCCCAAATGCTCGAGCATCAAAGCTGCCACAGTTGCGAACAGGTAGCTTGGCCCAGATCGTACTTGCAAGAACTGCTCAAGTGCTGTCTGGTGTTTAGTATCCACGTTGCCCTGCCTGTGTCGGAACTCTCTGCGCAGGCCTTCGACGACAGAACGGACTTGCTCCCAACCTCTTGACGTTTCGTCTGCATAGCTGTGTGCAAGTTCCGCCAGTTCTTCTTGGCATGTCTTCGCGCCACCCACGTGCTCCTTTCCCGGTGAACAATGTTGAAGCAACTGCTCCATTTTTTCGAGGTCGATCTCCCCGTTCACGAAACGCACCATGGTATAGTCGGGGACGCGCTCGCGTCCCGGCATCGAGAGACAATCCGAGGCATCGTAGTGGAAGAAGTCGGCACGGCTAATTTGATCTATACTCCACAGCTTGGTTCCACAGCGACTCGGGATGATCGGCGATCCGTATCGCGTGAACTTGGCCGCTTCGGCCACTGCGCCGCGAAAGGGGCTGAGCGAACTCGCAAATTTGTTGCCCGGCGCGAAAAACCAACTTTGTTGCTCGACTTCAATCGCTCCAGGTTTGGCTGCGCGTGATGCTTCAGCTCTCGTTATTGGTGCCCCGGTCCAAGTTACTCCGTCAAAATGATGAAAACGTTCGACCGCCAAGTGTGCGTGCGCTCCGCCTTGCCAGAAGAATAGTGCGTTCGAAACTAGGTCCTCGGGCAGTGCCTTGCGTTCAGTTGGCTTGCGCTCGATTCCGAATTCGCTTGCACTGGACGAGCGATTGGCTTCGCTAAATTTCCCTTCATCGCTTTGAACATCTTGTGGCGACAATGCCTGAGCTTGTTCCACCGATTCCTTTGGCTTAGGCTCGCCAAACTCATCGCTGAACACATCGAACAGACTAGGCTTCTCCGAATCGAGGAACATGTCGGTTTCCACCGCGCCGAAGGATGTCGCGTGGTTCTTGGCGGCGATCAATGCGTCGCCATTGCCAACTCCTGATCGAGCCGCGCTGTCCTTGCCGGTTGTTCCACCGCTGGTCGGCATCAGCTCTGCTCGCAACCTTTGCCATACCGGCACTCGATGGCCAATCGCTAGAGTACTTCCGACGAACACAACAAGAACTAGCGCGAGATAAGTCCAACGGAGGCCCACAGACCTATCGATGTGCTCGGCGGACCTCGATTCCAGGCCCTCCCAATGATTGCCTACCAACCACCACATACACAGCGCAACCCAGGCATAAGCAAACCAGGTTGCCGATGCGACATCCGAGATGAGTGTTGCAAATAGAGCTACGAAACCGCTGCACACGACGGATAGGCTAACGGTACGTGACCGTGTCCCCAATAAAGCACTCGACAATCCCGCCCAACCAAGAGTTCCGAGCATGACAATTTCCGATCCATTGCCAACTCCGCAGCGTTTGGCGAGAAAATTGATGGCCCAAGGGGAGGCGAAAGCGACAAGTAGTAATATTACCGTCGCTACATTGAGTCGTTGTTCCAAGCCTTGCCGTAGTGGCAATTGTCCCAGCGAGGTACGCAAGCGATGGCAGCAGCCTGCCGCGAGGATAACCCCGGCACATAGAATTGCTTCCCAGGCCATGAACAACACGCTGTCATAATTCGCTCTACGTTGCACTAGAGTTACTAGTGCCACGCAAGCCATGGCAATAGCACCGGAACGTCGACGAGTCAGCGAGTGTTCTACTCGCTGCACGAGTGGTTGTCGCCGCAGAAAATTCTCGGTGGTGCTGGGCGATGATCGCGGTGCTGCACTAAGCGGCGAAATTTGCAAGATCGGCCTCCATAAGCAGTTGTTCCAGTTGCGAAGCAATATCTTGATCCAGGTCGATCAAACCGCCATTGTGAACTCGGCCAGATTCTCCTCTGCCACTACAGTCTGTGCTGCGAAAGCCTCGACCTGGCGTGATCAGTTCGAAGCAGATGGTTTGCTCGCGATGTGGGCGTCCGTTCTCGTCCCAAGCATGTATTCGAATCGTTGGCATGCTCGGCTCCACGTGCGATGTGGCCTGTAATTTCTCTGGACTACTGTCCAGCGGTACGTCCGACAACAAATCTCTTGCCCGCCGAGAAGCATGTGGGCCAGGCGGCAGGCAAATTGGTTGGTCGTCGATCCACAATCGGAACGGTATATGGCGTGCAGAGAGTAGTTCACTCACGCTAGCCGCCAATCGTACTCGCCAGGCCAAATTCTCTCTGGCGCATCTCGCTGTTCCTAAGCTGCGAGCTGTTGACAATTGCACATTGATCGTCTCCTGTTGGGGGCCGCCACGTTCGCACACAACCAGTCGCTCATTCCGCGCCGATTGAGCCCAATGAATGGATTTCAAAGAATCGCCATCGCGAAAATCTCTTACACCTTGAAACTCACCGTGCTTGCAAGGCCTGTTTCCGGGACCATGATCGGACCACTTTGAACCCACGCGTTCAACATCGGACTGCAGAGGGATGTACAACGGCCGCACCAGTACAGGGACGACGTCTTCTACTCCGATTCGAGCAGTCCAAATGCCGAATGGAAACGAACAAGCTATCTTTGGGGGGACGGTTGGATAATGGCCTCGATACTCTGGACACAGAGGCAGTCGATAGGTCGCTCGGCTAAAGGCTGGGACCAGTCCCAGCACGCCATCAGCCTGAGCTTGCCTATCATCCTCTGCATCGCCCATTTGAGAAAAATATCCTTCGATGCGCAGGCCAGTAATCGGCAGCGGCAAGTAGTTCGTTACGCTAAAGCTCAAGAACGTGTCTTGTCGTTCCCGCAGCTCAAAGTCCACCGGCCGTAGTTTGCAGCGTACGCAACGCGTTGCCAGCCAGGGAAAGCTCAGTCCGAGGACAATTACTGTTGCCAAACCCGCCGCCACGCTCCAGCCCAGCGGGCTTAAGAACGCTCCTACCAGCAAGCTCGCGACCAGCGCCAGTGCGAACCAACCCACCGGCTCCTTTAGCCAGTAGACATACCGATTCGCCCACGGACAAAAGTCGCGGTTGGACAGCGCGTAGATGCGGTCAACCAACCGGCCTAAGTGAATGAAATTCATCCCAGTGCATGCCTTCTTAGGTGCCGATGCGTCGGCGATGGAAAAGCCCACCTGCCGCGACGAATCCAGCAAGCAGCAGACTGCTGGGTTCTGGCACTGCGGAAATCTCGCTGCCGGTTACAAAGCGAAACGAGGCAGTATCGGAATACAATCCCTGGGCAATTGAGCCGGCGCCAGAGTTCGTTCCACTAATCGATAGACTGACGTCGTAGATGCCTTCGCCAGTGAAGCCAAAGTTGTAGTGATCGTGACTGAGAGGATTTTGCGTCCAACTATTGTCTGTCCCCGTTGGCGCCAGAGTAGATGCGAATACAACAGGATTCCCCAAACTGTCGCTTTGCCACAACGCAAACTCAGAAGGGGCACCCGAAAAAGTGGTGATTGAATTAAACGTCCAAGTGAGCGGCGTCGACCAACCGTCAGAGGCGTTTAGCTCTTCGGTTCCGAAGCCCAGAAAGGGTTTCTGCGGATTGGAACTCTGTGGAAGGAACCAAACCGAATCTCCGGCGTTGGCTGACAAAAAATCCCACTGCGAGCCGGTTGGGCGAGCAATCGACGGATTGGGAACCCCGATGAGAAGATCGCCTGGATCGTATTCCCCGGCCGGTGCCGTTCCACCGCCAAAGAGCCCTACAGGATCTTCGTTATGCGAATGCAAATGAAGATTTCCATCTTCGAAGCCGACTCCAAGATCGGAGTGACCGGAGATATAGATTTCTGCGTGAATAGAATTAGTTACTGAGTGCAAGACGCAAATGGTCAATGCAAAAACAAATGTCTTCATGGATGCGTTTCCTGGTAAGGATTGAGTACGGGTGAGTACATTAAAACTGGATGCAAAAAAACGATTAGGGTATTTCACCGACGGCCTCACCTCCATTGCGAGAACCAATCGACCACCACACTTGGTTGTCGATGCTATCGCTCAGGAACTGGATATGGCCATCGACGAAGCAAAGCAAGGCTCCTCCCACGTGATTGCTACTGGCAGTCACAATGTTGCTGCCGTCGTCTTCGCCACCATACAGGTGGCAGTTGCGCGTGTTCAGCGGCATGACGTGCATGTACAAGTTCGATGCCAGCGTCCATCCTGAGATCCAACTACGGCCATGCGGCAGAGAATAGGTGGGATCAGCTACCGACACTCCATTGCAGTACGTAACCCAATCCCCGAGCCGTCGATTGCTACTGCCGGCTCCAGCACAGAATGATGTGGTTGCAGGTTTGGAACTGCCCTGCATGGTGGTTCCAAAAGGTCCGGTAGTTCCCACCGCATTGTTGATGAGGCGTTCCGCTACGAGAGCGGTGCTCGAAGTGCCGTCCGTGAAGTCGCGTAACTTGATCTTGGGTATTTGCCAAGCATCAGGCTGGAGGGGATTGATGATTGGCATCGCGCCATTCGCGACTTTGAGTGGTGCCCCCGATCCTTCGATTCCGGTTGCACCACGAACCCATCCTAGGTTTCCTGCATACGATCCAGGGGCGGGCTGGGCAGTACCGAGCGTTGGTGTCTGAAGGACTGGGTCGGATGGGCAAAGAAATGTGGGTACGATTGTTGCAGCAGCTCGAGCGTTCGGATGCGTAGCACTCATGGTTAAATGCCTGTAGTCAAAACTGCCTGAGAAGCTTTTGTCATCAACCATCGACTGGCAGAAGTCAATCGAGTTGTAGAGTGGCCCCTGCTCAATCTGCGGTAGGATCCTCGCCATCCAACTCGCAAAACCGCTCCCCAACTGTGGATTCGCGTGGCTTGGCCCGGTTGTCGTAAGTGGAAGCGATCTGTGGAGCGTTTCATAATTTAGGATGGCCAGCCCCATCTGCTTGAGATTGTTGGCGCACTGCATCCTCCTGGCTGCTTCGCGTGCCGCTTGCACCGCCGGAAGAAGCAATCCGACAAGGACTCCGACAATAGCGATCACCACCAGCAGCTCCACGAGCGTGAAACCACGTCGTGCGCTCGACGATTCCGTAAACATGGAAATTCCCGTTAGTTGAAATTGTTCGTTCCAAGTACAAGTCGCCCGGGCAGCGCGGTTGGCGTCTGACAAAGGTTTGGTCGGACCATTTACGGCGCGCCGCGCATACCGCGGGCAAACGTGCACTTGGATTTAGTCGAAAACGTTGACAACGCGCGTTCACACTTCGATGCCACGGCGACACTTTGACCCCAACGGACACAAGATTGCGAGGGATCGAGCCTTGATGGATCGAAAGCATGGGCGAAGAAAGTGAAATCGCGAGCGACACGAACGGGCGAACCCAACGCGTGAGGATGCAGACGAAATCAGCTCAAGAAATACCGCACAGCTAGGCGCGGCTTGGCGGCCCTCGGGCCTTGAGATAGACAGTCCGAATGGAATCGGCTGATAGATACGACGTAGCAATTGAGGTGATCAGTTGGCCGCTGTAGACTTCGATAACGAAGCTGTGCTCGGACTGAGCTTGCGCGTAAAAGGCACAGATGGAGCACGGACCATGACTGGCCACAATTTCGGGACGGTCGCTTGGGGCCGACGCCCCGTGCTCCGATAAATGCTCACCATGCGAACAGCAATGCGACGAGTGGCTTTCGCCGCTTGACGGAGCATGTTCGATTTGGCAGGAAGCGTCGCTATGTGAGCACGCAGGCTCGTGATGGTGCCAATGAGGCCCAACCGCAGCTGGCACTCCATAGAGTGCAATCAAGCATATTGCGACGATACGTTGGGAAAACAACTGAGAACTCCGCACAAACGGGTGCGGTCCGACCGAGCGTAAGTCTATACACAACCGGCGGTCATGTCAACTTTCGCGACGACGAATCGCAGCAAACTTTCATCCGATATCTTACAGCAATTCTTTAATTTTGTTGAGCTGCCTGACACCGAAACGATCTAGCGCTCTTCCTGGCAACGAGAATTGATTGTAACTAGGCAGCTGGTGAAGTCGTGAGCGTGCTTTTGCAGGACCTGCGAAAACCCGCTGCAAGACCACCGATTACAATCGCGAGGAACAGCCAGATCGCCCTTGTCGGCTGGGTTTCGTTTTCAGCCGGTTGTTCAACCACCTGATCGCGAATTTCCTTCATCTCGATGCCTTCGACCTTTGCAGGCGATTCGTTGGGTTGGATGGCAGCGGCGAGGGCAGCCTGGTATTCACTGACGGTTTGCGGGGTCGCGCCGGAACTGGGGGCATTGAGTTGCTTACCTAGGAACTCGTGGAAAGCTGCGTTACCGCAAGTCTCATAGGAACACGCGGCCCCATGTTCGGCAACAAGTTCGACGTGGACCTGGGCCAAGCGTTGAAGGACCTCAGCAGCGGGATTCCAGTACCCTTTGCGTGCGGTCTCAAGCATCACCGCGGTCATTTCTTGTAATGCGTACGGGTTTTTGTCTTCAAAATACTCACGCATTTCTAGGTTGTATTTGTCTTCGATGTAGACTTTGTACGTTTCGTCCCACATGTCTTGTTTGATGGCAGAGGGTTGCATCACGTTCCAGCCATACATATTGCGAACACTTTCGGTGAGAGAGGCTGCCGCCGAGGCGCCTTCGCGTTGCATGCCTTGGATATACTTCGGGTTCCACATCGTGGTGCGCGCCTCTTCACGGATCGCACCGACCGACGTTGTCACTTTCGCGCGTCCTGGTTGGCGTAGATCGCTGAAATATCCAGTGGGATCGTTGCCAGTCGTTTCACGAACCGCCAAAGTGATTCCACCCATGAACTCGTAGACGTGGTCGAGCGACAAAGGTCCCCAGGTATTCGAGCTACGCGGATGAACCACCGCGTCCACGCCTTGCATCTGCGCCTCCAATAAACCAGGCAGGACCGTCCCCCAGCGATCGCCATCGCGGTAGACGCCAGACATATTCTGGATGTACTGCTTGGCGACTCGATCGCTTGCTTCCCAAGTGTCGCCCTTTTCCACCATGCCCATGATCTGCGTGCCATAACTACTGTTGCTTGCGGAACCGAAGATGCGAGCTGTCGCGAAATCCCTCGCGTTTTTGGCGGAGATGCCATTGGACTTAAGTGTCAGTTCTGTCTGTTCGGTCCCTTCACGGACGAAGTTCGGATACTCCTCTGCTTCGATCGCACTCGCAATCTGAACCGCGTTGTCGATCAATGCGATGCGAGAAGCGGCGGCGTCGCGAAATTGCCCAGAGGTCTGTACCAACACATCAATCCTTGGCCGATTCAATTCACTCGCAGGAATGGCCTCTACGTCATAAACTACGCCGCGCGAGTTCCACACTGGCCGCATGCCCATTAAGTAGAGTATCTGAGCCAGTCCGGTTCCTTTACCACGAATGAACTCTCCGCCCCAAAGAGATATGGCCACTTGCCGAGGGTATTGTCCGCCATGGCTCGCCCGATGCGCTTCAAGCATTTGATCGGTGAGTTTCATGCCAACTCTCCAAGCTTCGGGGCTAGGCGTTTGCTCTGCGTTGATCGAATAGAGATTGCGACCTGTCGGCACTGCGTCAGGATTGACCAGCGGATCGCCACCGCTGGATGGTGCAATATATTCCGCGTTGAGCGCTGCCACGATTTCGTCGAGTTCGGTCTGAGGCGAGCTGCGAAGGTTTGCAGCGTTTTGCTTGGCAGAGTTGATGAGTTCGATGAGTGCCTGTTGGTCTTGTGGACGCTTTGAAACCCAAGATTGAAATTCATTAACGTCTTTCCAAAGACCTCCATCCGCTTGTGCTGCTGCGGAAGGGATTGAGGGTTGGTCTCCCGATACGTCTTCGAAAACAGGAGCAGGAGACACCTTGGTTTCGTCGGATGAAGGCGCCTTCTTGGTTGCGCCCGAGACACCGTCCGACTCTTGACCGCGTTTGGGGAGTTCAGCGGCGCGCATGGCTTCGATCGCTTGCGTCATCTTCAGTTGTTGCTCGGGTGTGAAAATCTCATCAACCTGCAACTCGTTAGACAGCACGGACTCCACAAACTGCGCGGCCCATTGCTGTTGGAACTCAAGCTTTGCGGGATCGTCTGCCCTGCCGAGTGAGGCAAGCAGTTGATCGACTCCTTGTTCGCCCATCATGGCGGTGACTGTTTGTTGAACTTGATCGGGGGCGAGCTCGCGCCCGATTACGTGCAGGCCATCGGTCACACTTTGGTCCTTCAATTGATGGATGTAATTGTGCACCTCTGTCAGCTCGTCTTCCTTGAGCATTCGCCCCGCGAGATGTTCCGCATCGAGTCCCAAATCGGTCGCGATGTTCAATTCACGCACCAGCTCCGTGACGGAACGGAGCGTCTCTTCACGCAACAGCGGATCTTCGACTTGCTCCCAATCGTGAATCTTGTCATGCAGCAGCGACAGTTCGCCGTACAATCCGGCTTCCATGAAAGGTGGCGTGAGGTGTGATACAATGACGGCATTGGAACGTCGTTTGGCTACCAAGGCTTCTCCGACGTTGTTGATCACGTAAGGGTAAATGTGAGGCACGTCGCCGATGAGAATCTGTGGCCAACAATCACGGCTTAAGCAATTGGATTTACCGTAAGTAAACTCCAGGGATCCGTGCGTGCCAAAGTGCATGATGGCATCAGCACCGAATCCATAGCGGGCCCACAGGTAGGAGCCTAGATAGAAATGGGGAGCGGCTTGGTCCGTACCGTGAATCGAGCTGATTTCGTTTTCGTTCTCGCCGCCGCCCACCGTCGGCTGAGGCATGATGACAACGTTGCCGAATCGAATACGACTGATGACAAGGTGCGGCTTGCCTTCGACGTTGGTCACCATCTTGTCGCCAGGGAGATCTCCCCAAAGATCAATCGTCTCCTGCTGACGCTTCGGTGAAAGAGCCTCTTGGAACCAGCGCGCATACTCCTTCGCCGGAACCAATTCGGGGTCAGCTTCTCGCAAGAATGTTTCGTAGGCGCCGAGCGCCCACTGCCCGAGAGTCTTGCCCTTGGTCTGAATCAAGTCAAAAAGCGCTTCGGGAGATTCAGGCAAACCGTCTCCCAAATCATAGCCTTCAGCTTCAAGACGCTTCAGCGTATTCCATAAAGCCGGGACGACCTCCAAACCGCCAGCTGAGAGCGCTGCAAGCCCAGGCGATTTGTAGTACACAATGACCAGCTTCTTTTCGGAGTTGGACTTCTTGCGAAGTTCTAACCAATTCATTGCCAAGTCGACCCGTGCCGTCATTTGGTCGTCCATTGGTGTCCGAACGCTTAAGTTGCGTTCGTTGGGTTCCATCGACGTAACGACGATGGGCTCGATGATGCCGTCCAGTTCAGGTGCCGTGATGGACTGTCCCAGAAAACCGCCCTCCATCCCGCGTTCGTCGGCCAACCAAACATCACGGCTGCTGAGTAGCGGGAGCGCGCTGACGATCGGACAATCCAACTCTCGCAAGAGTGCGTCTCCTTCGCCGCCGCGCGACAGGCGGCCGTGGGGAAACGTGAGGATCAGGTCCGGCTGAATTTCACGCAGCAATGGAAGCATCTCGGAACGACCGAACATGGGATAGACTTTCGCACCTCCGTCTTCGAGTGCTGTGAGGAGTGCATCGACCGGGGCACGATTGAGCGTATCTTGCGGGTCCATGAAGCTCCCCAGCAAGACAACTTTATGAGACTTGCTATCGGCCCCCAATCCACGTTGCGATTGAAACTGTTCAAACTCATCCAGTGTCTCGAACACCGTGTCATCATGGTGAAAAAAACCGCTTTGCGGATTTTCGATCAGAGGAGGCACTTTTACCTCGCGGCCTCCCAAGTGATGAGCGGCATAGTGAGTCATACCAATCAAATTCGCCTCGCCACCATTCTGCATGTATTCGGCGATTGCAAGGCGATGCTCCTCAGGCACAGACGTTTGCTGCTCGGAGAGCGCGTTGGTGGCCGTGCGAATGTAGAAATGCGTGCCCGACTCCCTCGCAGCATCCATTCGTGCGACTTGCTCATTAGTCAGATTAAGTCCCTGACCGCGAATGAAAACAAGGTTGTAGTTGCTCAACCGAGCGGTTTCTATTCCTGAGTCCTCGTAGCGATGAATGGTATAGCCGGCTTGCTGAATCGCAGTTTCCCAATTCGCCCAGTCGGTATCCGAGAATCCAATCGTCGCGATCCGGAATGGTCGCAAGTACTCATAGTATGCCCATAGCCCTCCGGCAAAGAACGCGAGCAGCACACCGAGCGAAATCAGAAGTCGTTTAGTCATGTTTTATTCCTCGTCCTCAGCTGGTACATATACGACACGTCCATCGGGCAAGCGGTACGCCTGACCGAGTAGCTCGCCTTGGCCAGCGCCGGTGGCCTCTGAGGCTTCGTAGTGCTTAATCTCCTCACCTTCTTTGACCACGATCTCCATGTCCGGCGTTCCCGGGTTGGTGATGATGGTGTAATCGCTTTCCTTCAACAGGGCCGGGACTTGTAGGTAGGAGACGAGCGCAACCATTAGGGCCACAGCGAATACCATGGCCGCGTCGAAAAGATTGGCCAAACCAGAGAGAGGCTCCACTTCCGCGTCCTCTTCAAATGAACTGGCTCTTTTGAGTCGCCGCAAACGCAAGTCATTGAGCAGTGTTCGCTGATCTATGCTCTGAGTTGCTAGTGGATCAGACATGGGAAATCTCCTCGACGTCGGCCTGTTGTGCTATCTCGTCCGAGGCGGCTTGCAGGACTTCCAACTGGCTGGTTGATTCCATCTCTTCCATAATTAGTGGCCGACCTGCAGCTGCACGAAGACTGATGCGATCAACACAGAGATTTAGCAGTGCCGAATCTACTTGGAACCAATGCTTTTTCACAGACACCAGGTAACCCGCGACGAGTCCGACGAAAAGCCCGAGTACCGTTGTGGAGAATGCAATGACCAGATTGTTACTCATCGTTTGTATGTCTCCGACCGCCAAACCCACCAGTGCCGGCCCCAGCGGTATCAACGTGCCCATCAAGCCCAGGCCGGGACCAAGTTTTACTAGGCCTCGTAAGCTTTCGAGCTGTCGTCGCCACCCCAATTCCGCTCGTTCGGCGAGGTATGCGATCTGCGCCAAGTCGTTCGCCGCCGCTAACATCTGGAAGACGATTCGTTGCACTTCGCATCGCTGTTCCTGGATTGGCAAGATCGCGGAATCTTGCACTAAAGCTTGCTCCAGAGTTGCAGTAGAGTCTTTCTGTTGTAATCGAGTTAGGTATTCCTGAAGTACGCGTCCGGATTGAATAAGCGTCCTAACGACCGATACAAGCAGTACGACTAGAACAGGAATAAGTAGTGCGTTGGAAAAAATGTAGAATACTTCGGTCAACAGTTGCATGGAATTGCTTTGCTAATTGAGTTGGATACGTTGGTTTTGGCGCCGCTGCAACAGCCAGCCCGTCACCAGACAAACGCCAGCGAGAACGGTGAAAGGGACAAGGGAGGTTGCGGCTGCCTGCGTCGTCGCCACGTCGCTTGTCGATGGCATGGAGTTGTTTAAGCTGGGTGCTACGCAGACGACGGTCAGAAGGCTCAGGCAGCAGATGAAATGTAGTTGGGCACGCTGTGACGCGGAGAGAAGACTGGCGGCCAAGCTAGTCGCAAGTAGCAGGGCTGAGACTAGGCCTGCACTCGCCATCCCAACCCACTCAGGCCTAGCTCCGACTTGCCGCGCTAACCAAGATTGCTGTACGATCAGGATCGCGATCACTATTGGGATAGCTGGGAGCGTGTGCAAGATTCCTAGCAGTGTCCGCCAGCGATCCACGCGATCCTTGCCAGCGACTCTTATTCCGCCGTAGAATGACACTCCCGTAACGACAACCACCACAAGTGCCAGATTTATTAAATTGTCCATCGGCAGGAATCGGGCTTGCAGATCAGACATTGAGTTCGCGTCAGCAATTGGATTCACCAAGAACACGGCAAGCGCGCTCAAGCCGACGACCAGCGGCAACAGATACCACTGCCTCGAAACGGCAAGCCCAGACACTTGCCAGACTAGCGCAATCAGGAAGCAGGCTGCCAACAGGCTTGCTTCGTGACTTCCGCCTATTGCTAAGAGCATTTCAATGAGATTCGACATTTTCACTCGACTCCTGAAAGTTCATCAAACGGTGCACCGATTCCTTCTACCATCTCGTCGCCTCGTGTTCCTTTGAACTCAACCATCGCCCAGCGGCAGGTGTCCTTCATTGGTGACAGCCAGTAGACTCGCTGCCGCGATCCACTGCTGTAGCAAACGGGAGTTACCTGCAAGGCTGGGTTATCTGCTACGTCAGCAGCCCGCCGAAAGTATCTCGCGAGCTGCGCATCGTGCTTCTTGTCCCAGGTTTGTTTCACCCATTCGCTGCCATCAGCCTGAATGGCGTCTGGTTGAATGACTTCGCGACTCGAACTGGGCACGGATCGGTTGCATCCGGCCATCCAAAGACTGGCTGACAATGCCAAAATCGAAATGCGACTTCTACGAGTGCAAATTAGAACCATTGGGAACCCCGCGATGGAGAAGTCAACGAGCTGAGATTTAGTGTCACGATCAACCTAATCCAAACCATTTTGTACAACCTCACCATCGCGGCGATCGTGTAGAATCCGCCAAGTGTTTAAGTCGATGCTGTCGGACAGGAAGTGGACGCTTCCATCCGCTAGGGCCGCGTTGACTCCTCCGGTATGTTGACTCCTTGCACCGGAAACGCATTCGCCGTGGTGCGAGACATCAGGTTGCTTCGCATTCGGTGGAAAGAAACCGTTGATGAATGTTTGGTAAGTGATGTTTCGAATCCATTGTCCAGCGCGACGCCCCTCGTAACGCATGGCTGAACGTGCAACTAGATCCTCGGCGGTCGCGGAACACGCTCCACCGCCGCTCACACGCTTGATTTGCGTTCGATAGTCAACCAAATCCGTAGTGTCGTCCCCTCTCATGCCGAACAGTGTTTCGGCCACGATCAGAGTGTTGCTTGTACCGTCAGTGATTTCGCTAAACTTCACATTCGAGCCGCGCCAAGCGATACCGAATGTATCCTCACGGCTGCAGTAGGAGAATCCATTTCCTGGTCCGGCGTTCACCATGTAGTTAGCTCCAGCCCACTCTTGGTCTTTCTCGATGTAGAATGGATTGCCAGGATCACTTGGGCAAAGAAACACCGCAAGTAGTTGACCGACTACCGGCGCTAGGTTTGGATTGAGATCAGGATTGTATGCAACACCAGTAAGCAGCGGCTGCTGGTAGTCAATGAGGTTGTGAAGGTTGGCTTGCTCAACGAACGGAAGCAACTTGCTTTGGAACGAGTAGCCGTAAAGCGAATCTTCGGCGGGGCCAGGGAATCTCTTGTGAGCTGATTCGTAGTTGTGCGCCGCCAGCGCCAACTGCTTGAGATTGTTCGAACATTGCATTCGGCGAGCAGCTTCACGTGCGGCCTGGACGGCTGGCAAAAGTAGGCCCACCAGTATGCCAATAATGGCAATGACTACCAGTAGTTCGACGAGAGTAAACGCCTTGCTCTTTTTTGTATGTTTCATGGTTGTGTTTCCAAAAAGTGGATCGAATGATTTCTGAAATGGGAACTCTCTGCTCCCGCGAGCGTGTCGCTCCTCTGATGTGGCTGGTTTGCTCCAAAAAGTGCCTCAAGCATTGACTTAGCAGGAGTCCTGCGCTTGTTTACCAAGGTGAACCACCGCTAGTTCTTCGCGCTCGAGGATTGCAGTGCGAACGATTCCTACGCTTTGCAGCAAGCACACTGGCACAGCAAGCGGCGGTTGTAGAGGTGTGCGGAAACGAGCAAGAGTCCACCCAGAGGTGTCAGGCCAGCCTGATACCAGGGCGCCAAATCGCTCGCGTCTTCGCCCGAACTCATCGCAGCGTCGGCAGTAGTTTCAGACGGACAGCACGCGCAACAGCTTGCTGAGCAATTAACAGTCTCATGCGAGGTTGCAGCGTTCGTTGTATGCGCATCCTGGGTGGGCAAGGCAACACACGACGCGCAACAATCGTCCATTGCAAACGCAGCAAAACCGATCACGGTGATTCCCGCTCCTGCGATGGCTGCTGGTATCATCCGTCGATGTTGCCGCCATCCAGGAAGAAATGCGATGATTGCGATCGCAAAACAAAGAATCGCCATGGTCGCGTGAAACGACTCGTGGGACAAGAATTGCAATCCAAACATTGGGAGGAACCCAATTACAAACGGCATCGCTGCACAGTGAACTGCGCAAGCCACTGATGCAGTGATGCCTAGCCAATCTTGCCATCCCCCTTGTCGGTTGGTTGATAAGTCTGCTGTTGGCATAGATGCGGCTCTGTTTAAAGTTGATGGTATGTGGTCGAGAGGTGTAGTAGTTGTGTGCATTGGATTCAGTTGTATGTATTGAGCGAAATAGTGATGGGCGAAGCTCTAGTGCGCGCAGGTGTTCCGGTCAGACCTCGCACCTTGGAGGCTTGAGTTAGGTCGGATGCATAGCGCGGTATCATGGCGTTAGCTATGCACACGCTCAGCGAACTCTGCTGCTTTCTCCGGCGATAGCACATGCAACGAGCTGGCGCTAATCAGCATGATGTCGCCGACTTTGGTTGCAGTGCCTACCACGACCAAATCTTGGTTCCTATTCAAGCCAAAGAGGATTTCTGCGGACGGCTTGAGAACTTCGCCAGATTCCTGCACCACTTGGACAATGGCTTGTGCGGCATTCTCCATGTCGCGTTTGCAGAACGGACAATCACCAGGGTCGTTGTGTGAGTGACCCGGCTTGGGAAGTTCGATAAAATTGAAGGCTGCCGTGTCGAGATCAAAGGGAGATCCAAGGCTTGAGAAAATGCGGCCGACAACTCGTATTCGCTTATCTTCTTCAAAGGTCGCATAAGCCTCGGATAGCGAGGAAACATCCGCAGGTGCCTCTGGCGTTAGAACCTTGGCCCTCAAATCGGCAATGGACTGTTTTTTTTCACCTTGGCAGCCTGCAGCAACTGGAAGGCAGATGCTGGAGGCTAGGGTGCCGAGTAGCTTCAAATAATTCCGACGGTTCGTTAATCGTTCCAAGTTCATTTTGAAACCTCTTTGATTTTCTTTAGGTTTTTAACGAGTTGTGCTTCAATCGCTTGGATGTCGACATCTTCTCCGCCATGCAACGTGTTATCGAGCTTTCCAAAGCCATCGAACAGAGCTTCTACAGCTTCGTTGACCGCAGTCATTTGCTCCGGCGAGAGTTTGCCTTCCTTTGCAGCCAGTTCGGGCAACTTTTCAAGCGAGTGTCCAACTCCATGTAGCGTGTCGTGAACATCCTCGGGTGAGCCATCCACGAACGCTTGGCAGATTTCCGTCGTCATTGCCTCAATGTCTTGCACTAATTCTCGAAAGTTCTCAGCATGCTCCTCCGAAGACACTTCATGGCCTTGTGATTCGCCATGTTCGTACTCTCCTTGGTTAGGTGTGGCGTCGCGCTGCCCTTGGCATCCAACAAAACCAACGATCAAAGACATACTCAAAACACAGCACCCTCGAATGCTTCTATAAAACATGCCTAACCTCCTACTGCGATGATGCGAGTGGGAGTTCCGCCAACCTGGAGTGTGGTTTGCACTGTCCAATCGCTGGTAGAGAGAATCGCGATGGTTCCAGATCCTGGATTGGTGATCGCAACGTAGGCGCGACCGATGGCGGTCGCTTCGTGGTGCCCACTGTGTCCCTCAATCAAGCTGCGGCCCACAACGATGGACGATCTGAGATTCGCATCGGAGTAGTTTCCGTCGCGATTCGGATCCAGTGCAATCACATGCATTTTTTCTGGAAGTTCGCCACTATGGCTTTCTTCGAAAAGTAGAGCGAACGGTTCGCCGGTTCGTGATTGGACAACTGTGGGGGTGGTAGCTGAGTTGCCCTCCGCCACGGACAGCCCAACGGTGCCCAACACGGGCTTGGAGCTCGATGCGTCCAGCATGCACAGCTCGGCAGCCGAACCACGCCCGGTATTGAACAGCACATGGTTTGCAGATGTCACGAAGGCGCCCGTTCGCCTTGGGGTTCCGTCCGTGTCGTCTCCTAGCGAAACATGATTTACAACGACAGCCGTCGCCTGCTTGCTCAAACTGATATCTGCTTCGACCCAGCAAATCCCATCGCTAGGGGCAAAGAATACTTTGCCGGAACAATGCATTGCTCCGTGAATGCCACCACTGGGAAGTTGAAACTGATAGCGACGGTTGGCATGGCTTCCCAGTCCAACGACATCCACGCGGCCAACATTATCGCCGTCGCGGTCGATCCAAGTCGAATAGGCAACTTGTCCGGAAACCGCCGCCAGCGTGATGTGTCCTCCACCGGCGCATACAAAATGATCCGCACCTGTGCCTTGGTTGATACGAAGCTGCGCAGGTGAGACCACCGTAAAGCCGTTCTTCTTGTCATTCGCAAGGTAGAACATGCCATCGTAAAGATAAACGTGCGCCGGATTGCCTTGTTGATCATCCAGCCTCGTGACAAGTAGGTTGGGCTGCGCAGTGTATTTCCAATGGAAATGATTTCCATGGGCTTCTTGCACTACACCGGACTCGATCGCAACCCATCCACTCTGAAACTTCCCTTCTTCCGTATCATGAATTCCAGTTAGCACGATTCCATTTGCCTGTTGCATCTGGACATGCATCTGCTTATCTGGCTCCAGAATTGGAAAGCCATCGACCTTGGCGGTTTTCAAGCTCCATGCTTGATCTCGCTTAAGATCACCAGTTTTGAGCGATTGGTCGGAAGCGTCCTGCCAGAAAAGACGTGCGATGATCCGCTCGTTGGTTTGGGCGTGCGCTGACGTAAAACCAAGGAGCATTAGGCTCAATGTCAAGAGACTTCGTAGAGGTATTCGCATTTGCTTTTTTCTATATTTAATGATGTTTACGCTTGGGTATGCTTGTTTTGCGAGGTGCACTCGATTTGTAAACACGCACTCAGTGCGCGCAGCGGTCCCACCTATGCCGGTGATGAGCTACTAGCACTACCACCGACAATTGATTGACATCGCGGCCAATATTGGCCAAAGCGAATTTGGGCCAACTCTATTGCCACTGCAAAAAAGCCTGATGGGATGTGCGAGCATCCACTCAACGCAATCGCGCGGACACACTGCTCAATCACACGGAACTAGTTGGCCCGCTAGCGCATGCGCTGCAGCAGTCGTCGTTAGGAGGCTAGTTGGCGCGTAGGTAGGCCACGATCTCACATCACGCCAGTAAGCTGACCAGCGCGGTGATGCAACAATGCAATGCCTACTGTGTTGACGCCTAGGCGAGGCAGGGAGGTCCACGGGCCTTAAGGTAGACAGTCCGAATCGATTCGGCTGATAGATACGCCACAGCAACTGAGGTGATCAGTTGGCCGCTGTAGACTTCGAGAATGAAGCAATGCTCGAACTGAGCTTGCGCGTAGAAGGCACAGATCGAGCAAGCACCATGGCTGGCTACAACCTGTGGATTGTCGCCCGGCCCCGACGTCCGTCGCGCCAATGAATGCTCAACGTGCGAACAGCAATGCGACGAGTGGCCTGCGACGCTTGACGGATCATCTTCGACTTCGCAGGAAGCGTCGCTATGTGAGCAGGCATGCTCGTGTTGGTGCCAATGAGGCCCAACCGCGGCTGGCACTCCATAGAGTGCGACCAAGCATATTGCGACGATACGTTGAGAGAACAACTAAGAACTCCGCACAAACGGGTGCGGTCCGACCGAACGCAATTCTAGACATGCAGTAACTCCATGTCAATTGATGCAACCGCGAATGACCTCGACAAACTAGTTCCTGAATCCGGCACTGTGCTACGGGTGTTCGACGACGAATCGGAGAGCAGTCGATAGCAATTATCCGTGGCGAGAAAGGTCACGGAAGCCTCCTAGCCCCAGTTGCTCGAGCAGCCTCCCGTCGCACCACCATGGAGCGTCCCTGCTACTGGCCTGTTGAAGGAAGGCACGAACGCTGGTTCTAAAGACCGCAGTTTGTATTGTTCAAAGATCGACAAAAAGTCGCGGTCTAAAGAGGCAACCTGAACGGTGCTGGGGTGATGAACGCTATCTGCCCTTCAGTTCCCGTATCCGTCGCCTTCACCGTCAATGAACGTGGCAGACTTAACGGCAAGTACGGACTTGGGCATCCGAAGGAAAGGGGCATGAGACATACGGGCTTCCTGCTGTCGCCACGCATTCCGTATTACAAGCCGCCGTGTAGTAGATCGAAGCGGAAGGCTTGAAAGCCGCACTGTCGTTGACTCAGGACCCGCAGTCGGACGTACAGAATACGAAGACGGGGGCAGCGACCACCAGCTGAGCCTAGTTCAATTGCTAGTGAGACGGCGTATTTCATGCGGAGCCGGCAACGAAACCGATCGCTACAGCGAACACATTTATTTTGGAGGACCAGTGCGGCGCACACTTTTTCGAACAACGCTTCAAAACGAAGCGATTGGAGGATGCCGCCGACGCGCTGGCCTGCATGGACTACGTGGACCGCAACCCGTTGTGAGCCGGTATGACCGATTCGCTCGACGGCTCGGAGGAGTTGCCCAGAGACCAACTGCAACCACCCGTTTGACTTGACGGCACGCCGGTGAATCTTGCCGAACACGCGGAACGACACAGGAGGTACGGTCGTCGCTGTGAGACGCAGCTTGGCCAGCACGCCTGCCGGGAGATCCGGGAGCGGCTGGCTGCCCAGCGCCCACAGCCATCGAACCGATGGGCGGAAGGCGGGGGCTCTCTCTCAGCCCGCTGGTGCAGATGAATCCTCAAAGCCTCCCAGTGCTCCACGACGCCCGACCTCCAGTGCGGTCGCTGCGCGCGCTCGTGCTTGCAGAGTCGCCGGCACCGCTAGGGGCGGCGTACCATCTCAGCCTAGCAAGTGCAAAATATTCACTGTCCCCGTTCGTTGTTTCTGCAGAATCTGCTGAAAGGTTTTACACGCGGTTGTGTGAAACCTTGTAGAGCGGGACGTTTGGGAGAGATTTAGTCCATAATGCCAGCATGACACCGCGGTCTCCACCTTGACCTCTCGGTGCAGGACCACCGAGCTATTCATTATTCTATTGTGAGCGATCATGAGCCAGTGGCCGGAAACGAGCGTGAGTTTAATTCTGCGGATTCGTGATTCGCTCGATGCGCTCGCATGGACACAGTTCATGGCGATTTACGAGCCGGTGGTTTATCGGCTTGCCCGACGGCGAGGGTTGCAGCACGCGGATGCAGAGGATCTGTGTCAGCGCGTGTTCATGTCCGTAGCCAGGGCCGTTGAAGACTGGGAAGTTCAAGAAGATGGCCCCCAGTTTCGCAATTGGCTAGGTCGAGTCACTCGCAATGCGATCCTGAATGCGCTCACTCGTGTGAAGCCGGATCGAGCGGCGGGGGGCTCTAGCGCGGCGGATTTGCTGCTGGAAATACCGGACGGCGAAGACTTGACGACGGCGATTTTGAACGAGAGCTGTATGGAAGCGTTCCGTTGGGCGGCGAAACAAGTTCAAGGTGAATTCAACATTTCGACTTGGGCCATGTTCCATGAAACAACGATTGGCGGTCGCAGCATCGCGGACGTTGCGGCGGAACTGGGCAGTAGCAGTGGCGCGATCTACATCGCTCGCTGTCGCGTGATGCGACGCATCAAAGACAAAGTGAACGAAGTGTCCGATTTTTGGAATATGGAATCATGAAAACCGTATCTCAGTGTCTACAGGAATCGGACATCGAAGCGTTGCTGACCGGCAACGACGCGACATCGCAAAGCCAGCGGTGGGAAGAGCACATTTCTTCCTGTGACAGTTGCCGCGTGGCGATGGCTAGCCGAGTCGGAGACCTGCAATGGTGGCATGAAGCCGAGCGATCATTGCAGGGTGAGGTCACCGCAGAAGGGAGCGATCTCTGCGTCGATGCAACTGATGATCGTGAGAGTACCGACGAGCTATTAGAACTGCTCGGGCCGACCGATGACCCGCTAATGCTGGGACGCATCGGCACGTACGAAGTCCTGGGCGTGCTTGGTCGAGGTGGGATGGGAATCGTTTTCAAAGCCTTCGATGCTCCGTTGAATCGCTATGTCGCAATCAAGATGTTGCTACCGCATCTGGCGGCATCGGGCGCTGCGCGAAAGCGATTCCAGCGCGAAGGCCAGGCGGCGGCAGCCGTGATCGACGACCATGTCCTACCGATTTATGCCGTCTCCCAGTGGCAGAACATTCCGTATCTGGTGATGCAGTACTCGTCCGGAAAAAACCTGCAACGACGGATCGACGATGAGGGTCCGCTGGAGGTGAAAGAGATTCTGCGAATCGGCATGCAGGCCGCTCGCGGTCTGGCCGCGGCACACGCGCAAGGCCTCGTCCATCGCGACGTGAAGCCGTCCAACATGTTGCTCGACGGGTCGGTGGAACGAGTCATGTTGACCGATTTCGGCCTGGCTCGCGCGGTCGATGACGCTAGCATCACGCGCACCGGAATCATCGCAGGAACGCCGCAGTACATGTCACCGGAACAGGCCAGCGCCGAGACGGTCGATCACCGCAGCGACCTGTTCAGTCTCGGCAGTGTCCTGTACGCGATGTGCGTCGGCCACTCGCCCTTCCGAGCCGAATCCAGCTATGGCGTGCTGCGATTGATCACCGACAGAGAACCGCGTCCGATACGAGAACTGAATCCAGAAATTCCGGAGTGGCTGTGCTTGATCATCGGAAAACTCATGGCCAAGCAACCTGTCGAGCGATTTGATTCAGCCGAACAGGTCGCCGAGTTGCTCGAAGGCTGTCTCGCTCATGTTCAGGAACCAACGACCACGTCGCTGCCCGCGTCTGCAGCGAAACTCGTCGAGAGTTTCGGTACCGGCAGTCGTGCCGCCAACATGACCGGTAGTCTAGTTGGCTCCCGCTTCCCTCCGATCGGCAAGCTCATTGTCGCTGCCGCATTTGCGTTCTTCACCATTGCGGCCACGATCATTTTTCTGGAATCGGGCAAAGGCACAATTCGCATTGAGACCAATTGCGATACCGACGTACCCATTGTCATTCGACAGGGTGACGAAGTTGTCAAACATCTGACGATTTCAAGAGACGGCGCGACTGCTCGACTGAAAGCCGGTCAGTACATTCTCGAAATCGAAGGTGACGGTATACACTTCGCGATTGAAGGTAACGAAGTTACCCTGAGCCGCAGTGGCACTTGGCTCGCGACGATCAGTGAGACCCCTGACGCCGTCCTGGAAAACGCGGAAATCACTCCTCAGCTCTCACCAGATAAGTTGCCCGGCGGCACAGAGTTGTCACTTGAACGCTCACCCGAATTTGCATCGGTTAAAGTCAAGGTGTTGCGAGAGAACAGGACCGCACTAGCTGGAACTCAAGTCAAAATCCGAATGATAGGCAGTTCAGATCGTCCAGTAGAGGTGAAGGGTGTCAGCAACAAAGACGGTGTTGCGATTGATCAAGCACTGCCCTACGGAAAATACCAGATTGAAGTGACGACGCCCGCTAGCTGGCAGTTGAGTAGCAGGTACTTGCCGCAGATCGTGCAGTTTGGGAAGGGGTTAGATCTGACGATTGTGGCACCATCATCCGACGAGAACTGCGTCACGGTTATCGATTCAAAATCCAAGGCGTCGGCAGACTCGATTTCGAGCCTTCGTTTCGGAGAAGCTCGCGACTACATGACCAAGCGAAATCTCATCAGCGGGGCCTATGGGAATCCATTCGTGCCGGAGCCGGACGCGCCGCCGGGCGAGTTTCACTCTTTTCCGACCCCAACCAATGGAGTTGGTGAATTGATCTATTCGATCCGTTTCCACTTGACCCGAGAGGTGCTGCAGGTGGATGGAACAACCTCCCTGGAGTGGACTTGGCAACCTAATGGGCAAAAGCTCCCCGCGAGATTCATGGTCTCACGGCGAGGACTCCATGAACACTCTGCCCTTCGCTCCGTTACGGTGGAACCCACCAACCATGACGGCCTCTTCATGAAATCAGGCAATGATTTGATGCGTGTTGGCTACTACCTATTCCAGCTCGGCGAGCCGCTAACGGTTCCGCACAAAATCAACCATCCGCCCGGAAACCTCACGGTTTACCTTGCGGATATTTATGGGCGTCCAAATGCGGATTCGCAATCCGCACTGGGCATCGCTGAAACTGAAAGCATGAATTGCTTCTTGCCAATCAGTCTACAAAAGAATTCTCAATGGCTTGCCAGGCTTCTCAATATAGAAGACTGGTCACCCTATCGGAAGGATCAAACTCACCTCGGTCACCTCTTGAGAAAAGATGTCGGACTGAAACCAAGCGACGAGGCAACGGTTCAGATCGACGCCTTTTTTGGCGAGTCCGAGAGCACGCCCACCGGAAAAATATCCGATGTACTATTCCGCCCTTTTAGCGATACGGATGTTGCTACGGAAAAAAACTCTGGAGCGTTTTCAGCACCGCAGTTCGCTGGCCAGCCGGTTTCAAAGTGGCTGGACGACTACTGGGAATACATGAACACTGATGTTGCCCCTCACCAAACGGGGTTCGAGCACGAACGTGCGTTGAAGTCGATTGTCAGGTTTCGCTCGATCCCAGCTTGCGATGATGTGATCACTGCCGCGATGACTGAGTGGTTCGCTGAGATTGAACATGAATTGGACGCGAAAACGCTGACGGTTGCCGCACACTGCATCGCCACTGTCTCCGGGAAGCGACACCAAAAATCGGCGGTTGACTACCTCTTCAATATGGTCGATCAGATTTCTGAATTGACATTGACCGAGGAGCTGATCGAAGATTTTTACGATGAAGGGAATCCGTGGAACCTCATTTGTAAACAACTCCCGTTGAGAGATGAAGCGTTCGTCAAACAGATCGCAGATCGCCTTCGAAATGGAAGTACCAATCAACGACTACTCGCCTTGCAGTTGTCGATCGGTACCGAGTCGGGCATGGAGGAAACCGCCCCAGATTCCGCGGCA
The DNA here is from genome assembly GCF_007752135.1 of Aureliella helgolandensis. Taxonomy (GTDB): domain Bacteria; phylum Planctomycetota; class Planctomycetia; order Pirellulales; family Pirellulaceae; genus Aureliella; species Aureliella helgolandensis. The sequence goes on from NZ_CP036298.1 coordinate 1,960,797, forward strand.
GATGAAGGCTGGATACGTTCCAATCGCGAGCTCCTTCTGCCGGCATTGCTTATTGCATCTCACGACGATAGCGACCGCGTGCGGTTGCACTCGCTGTTGATGCTGCAGTCATGGAGCACGGTCGACGGCAAAGTCTCGATACGAATGAAAGAGGCGTTCGAGTCAGATCCATCACTTGATGTTCAGTCATTCTTGATCGATTGCTTCTACCCGCTTAACAAAAATCTGGATGCGATTCATGACAAACTGATGACGTGGGCAAAGTCCAGAGATCCGGAGACCGTGCTAAAGGCGATGTTTTGCATGATGCAACCAAGCAATGAGGGGCGGCGCGAGCATTCGATTGACTCGCTAATTCTGCTGTTGAGTGATCCCGAGTGGGGGTTGGAAATTGAGAGCCGTGTTCCGGCGAATGGAACGCTTAAGTCTCGAAAGATGCGTCAGTTCGCAATCACACTGCTGGGCGAATATGGTAAGGAAGCCCGCCGAGGCCTACCCGTATTGCAGGCCGAGCTAGCACGCGATCGTGAATTGACTCGGACGTTTGCCCAGACAGCGATTGTAACGATCGCAAGCGACTCAAACGAAGCGTCAATGGAATCAACCGGTTTGGGATTGTAAGTTGAAACGCGCCTCGAACGCTTTCCTCGCCCGACGGAACCTCTCTCAATCTCGCTACTGCGAAGGACGTTGTTCTTGCCTGCCGAGAGCCCTGGGGGCTACAGTGAGGCTGCGAAGATGCTTGCCCTGTTTTTCCTCGCAGATCGGCCTGGAGTTGCTGCGGGGCGATGTCCGGCCCCACTATCGGCAATCAGACCTCGGGAGCTCTCCGTAGGGTCGTGCAGCTTTCAATTGCCCTATCGGATGTCTGTTTCATTCGCCTTTATGTTGCTATCTGGGTAACGCTAGAGATCCACAATCGCTCCAATCCAGCACCATTGGAGAATTCGTTGGGGCATTGACGGAAGCTTAGATGCAAGGGGGGCCACGCGTGCAGGTAGCAGGAGAACGCGCATCGTTCGGTTACTACTATGAGTACATGACGAGGTTCGCTTAGACCTCTGCGTTCCCTTTATCCGTCACGAGCCAGTCGCTTAGAAATCTCGCTGCCGATGTCCTCGGATCCACCGGTGACAATTGCGGTTCGATTACTGGACATGAATGGTCTCTCCGAATTCATCGTGAAGTTGCGGTCTGGTGTTTTCTACTTCGTCACGCTTGAGACAATGCTCGCAAATCAGTGCCAAGGTCGCGAGTCGCCATGCAGCGCGACGACCTTTGAGCCGGGATTTCGACTGCTTGGATGACGTCGGCTGGCTCAGCTCACTTCTTGCTGTCCGCGTCGAAGAAAGCGTAGGTGAGCTTGCCGGATTGCTTCATGCCGTACGTTGCAGCAAATGGCAATTTCATAATATCGTTGCCGTTGCCGTTGCCGTTGCCGTTGGTGTTGGTGTTGGTGTTGGTGTTGGTGTTGGTGTTGGTGTTGGTGTTGGTGTTGGTGTTGGTGTTGGTGTTGGTGTCAGACAGTTTGAGCTTGACGCAAAGTGCCGAGACGATCGGTTTGGGCAGGCTAAGCATGAGCCGTTACTTTCACGCGATTGCATTGCCTGCGCCGCGCGATGCTACGATAGCCGGAGCCTCGCGCCGGCGGTTTCTTGCTCTTGCTCGGACAGCTCTGGTGCTAAAACATCCAACCTTGTTCCGGCATTTCCCCTTTTATCGATGCTGGGCTGCATTCAGTGGCAGCTTTGTCGATGAGCTTCCTACGTCGCTGTCCTGGGTTAAGCAACGCTCTGGGCCTTGAGGTGCACTTTAGTGCTATTCTTTCGTAGGAGTTGTGGGATCTTGCTATAGCGGGAGAGAAGGTTCACGACAGCGACGCTCACGATTCCGGTCGCGATGTAGACTAGCAGCCACTTAGGGTTCGACCGCAGAAAAAACTCCGAGAATAGAGCACCAGTCATGGCACCCGTTGCGTAGAGGCTATTGAAAGTGAAAAGGAGCTTGAATTTTTCGTTTCGCTCCTGCTTCAGGAGCAGGATTAGCGAGTTCGTAAAGAACGATATCGCGGCATAACCGATAACGAAGCCTGTGCTAATTCTGAAAAACGTTGGATCAATTCCAAGTGGTTTGGCCATATCCACAAATGCGGCAACGGATACCGGCCATGCTGCAAATTTCGAAATGGTAAACCGGATGAGCATGAGACCTGAAATCGAATTCAGCGCGATCAATAGCGGTTTCATATTGGAGTTCCTTTTTTAAACAAGTGACAGTTAGTGAGGTGCATTCCCGGCCGAAGTCCTTGCAAACGAATTCTTGGCTTCAGCCGATTGGCATGTGTGATTATCCAACGTGATGCTACTTCGGCTCCACGTTAGCTCGTGGAGTGGCTTGCGGCACTCCAGTCGTTTCTCGAAAACTCATGATCGAGTGGCGTATGGCGTATGGCGTATGGCGTATGGGGTTGGGGTTGGTGGTCTCGATCGTATGAACACTAAAGTTAGTCATCGCTTTTCCCTTGCTTAATTTGTACTGAACGGTCAAAACTGGTGTTGGGAAATGGGGAGCCGTGCCCCCCTGGATTACTTGACGCACTCGCGGCGGAACTCCTTACCGTGAATTCCACTAGCTTTCGGTTCACCTATTGGCCTATGAAATCAACGCAATTGCCTGCTGGGCGATTTGTCGCAAGGCCGTTTTCCCGAACGCGCCGCGACCCAGCACGCGAATTCCAGCCACCAATGCAACGAGAGCCTTCGCAGTGGAGCGAGTATCAACCGAGTCGGGAATGGAGCCAAGCTCCTTTCCTCGGTTGATTCGTCCTTCAAAAAAACTAACGACCTCTTTGATCCCGTCTGACACGAGTTCTTGGACGTCTTCGTCATGCGACGAATATTCGAGCGCGGTGTTGAACAGCAAGCACCCCTTCTTGTCGGGATCGTCCAGCGTTGCTTTGACCAGCGAATCGAAAAACATTGCGATCGCTTTGCGCGGATCATCAACCTTTTCCAGCAACTGCAACTTACTCGTCCGTCGATCACCGCCGTACTTCAGCAGCGCCCGTGCGAAAATGTCACGCTTTCCGTCAAATGCGTTGTAGAGGCTGCCTCGTTTGATTCCTGTTGCGTCGGTTATGTCAGAGATCGATGTCGCAGCGTATCCCTTCTCCCAGAAGACTTTCATCGCCTGTTCGATCACGTCCGACTCTTGAAATGATTTTTCCCACGGCATTGTTTTATCTCGCGTAGTTTGTGCCTTCTTTAGCGAAGTGTACATGGTCTAGACCGACCGGTCAAGACTCGGCTAGTTGTTTCTTCGGTCATTCGCTGCTTGTCCATGAGCCGCTCTACCCAAGACGCTCGAAACCGATCAAAAAGACCGCCGAGTCCACCTGCGTGGCCACATGCGACGTTGTTGCAACGGTTACGGTTCGAGTCCAACCGTCCACCAGGCATGTGACTCGAACCGACTTGAATTTCCGAAAACTTTGCCTTCATATGCAAGATGTTGCATTCTAAAACGCTGGTGCTGCTAACCACCGAATTGCCCCAGTTGGAAACCTGGCAAGTCAGAATTTGGCCGATGTTTACAGGAGCATTGTTGCTCCGATTCCTGACCGATTCGGCAACGGCTCAAGCCGTGAACTTAAGCTCTTCGAACCCCTTGATGCGTTCTCACATAGCTTGCAGCATTCGAGCACATCAACTGCCGTCGCTTCGTAGACGTGACATCTCTTGCGCTGAATAATCTTCGCATGATTGAACTCAGGACGACCTCTACCGCTGAAGAAGACGGGCCTTTTGATCTGCGGGAGCAAGCCATCGAGTGCAGCGGCAGCTAGACCGTCGATTCCGAATCTCTGATTTTTCTGGACTACATGGTGTCATTTTCAATTGTGGCATTTTCGGCTGCACTGTCTTTTTCTTCGGTGACCAGCTTGTGAATGATCTGTTGTGTTTGAACTGCGAAGGGATGTAGCTTAGACTCCGCGTCGATGGCTTCTACGTCCGCGACTGCTGAGGCGATTGCAACACGTTCCGCGTTTGTGTTTCGTTGATGGCGATGGATCTCGGAAAGACTTCGGTACAGCAGGGCTCTCCAGCATCGGTGGGGCATGCTGGCGGGCGATGCATCGACCAAAGACGACTGGATGGCAATGGCCTGCTCGAGGCGTTTCTGTCCAAGGGCGAAGTCGCCAGCCGAACGGGCGAGGCTCGATAGCTTGTGCAGGATGTGGACTTCGGAGACGGCGAACAGTTGTGTCTTGGGATTGAGCGATCGCAGCGGTTGCAATTCGGTGAGCGCTTCGTGAAGTCGCTCGTCTGCGTCGTCGACGAAGCGTTCCGAACCGAACTGCCGTCGAAGATGTACGCTGGCGAGCAATTCGATCAAGGCAAATCGAGCACGGGAATCGTTTGGGGTTTGAGTCAGTCGTTCTCGTAGTATTTCGGTAGCTGATCGAAACTCTGCCTGTCGAATTGCTGGCCGCTTTGCTCGACGTGAATCGGCAAAATGAATCCTGGCTCTTAGCACGGCAAATTCACTCGCGTCATGTACGGACGGCTTGAGTTCACTCAGTAGCGATTTGGCTGCCGACAATCGCTCGCGGGCCATTCGCGATTCATCCGGCGATCTGGTTTGGTCGCGGCGACGTTGCGGAGGTGGATCGCCAAGTGAAACAAGTGCATACGCCAGCTGCAACTTCAGCCGATCGTCGGGATCGACGACAGCTTCGCCGGACTGGATTGCCATTGCGTAGGCTTCGTCCGATTTCGCGTAGTCTAGTTGCGATCCGTAGACTTTGCCAAGCTCGTTGTGCAACCGCGCGATGAGAATTCTTTTCTCATTGGTTGGCAAACCGGCCAACTCGCCGCGTGTCTCCAAGAGTTCAACGCTTTGGCGGAGAGTTGTGATCGCGGCGTCGGTCTGTCCGAGTTGTTGTTGAATCTGAGAAAGCCGAAGGCTCGCTTCAATCATTTGGCGAACAATATCGGGCCGAGTGGGCGACTGATTCGCCAAGCGTTCATACAGCGGTTGGATGTTTTTCAACATGCTGGCAGCATGCGGTGAGGGATCCAGTAGAAATTGTGCTGAATCGATTTCTCCCAAATCCATATCCCCCATCGCGGATGCTGGAATGGCAACGAGGTCCACAACGCCGTCGAGTGATTGCAGTGCGAGGTCGACCGTTTGTTCCGATTGTGCGAGTGCCATGCTGGTCCGCTGGTTGGCAGCAGATGTCATTGCAAAACCGACCGACGACGCAACTGTTGCCGCCAGCATCGACATGACGGCAATGCCGCTGACCCCAGCCAGCTTCGGATTGCGTTGGCACCAACGCACAAGTCTCTGAGACGCCGTTGTGCGTCGAGCAAGAATAGGCTCGTCGTTCAAAAAACGATTCAGATCGTCTCGTAAATCGGACGCGGATTGATACCGATGCGCCGGCTCAGGATTGATCGCTTTGGCGACAATTGTTTGCAGATCCGCTGGAACGTCCGTGCGAACATCCCTCAGTGGCTCAATGAGATGAAGCTTTACGGCCTCTGGCAGTTGATACGGAGTCAGGTCTTTGAAAACGGGGGTACCAGTCAGCATTTCGTAGAGTGTCAATCCAACACCGTACACGTCTGACCGCTCATCGGATTGTCCCTGAAAACGTTCCGGTGCCATGTAGCGAGGGCTGCCGCTGAGTGCGTGCGTCATGGTCGGATCCTCTAGCGTGTTCCGCGCAAGTCCGAAGTCGGTGAGTTGCGCGACGCCATCTTCGTCAATCAGGATATTGGCCGGCTTCACGTCGCGATGGAGGATGCCGTTTCCATGAGCGTAAGCAAGTCCGTCGGAGATCTGGCTGGCGATTTCAGCTGCGGTGCGACAAGCGAATGTTTGGATTGTCGTTTGGTCGTTCGACTTGTGGCTACCGTCGCCAGACGGTGGGGGCGACGCTGTGGCGAGCGTAGCTACGGGGCCGATGAGACGATCGAGCGACTGGCCTCGAATGAGTTGCATTACCAGATAATGAGTTCCATCGCATTCGCCTGTGCCGAAGATTGGCACGATGTTGGAATGGTGCATCGCCGCCGCAGTGCTGGATTCTCGCCTGAAATTCTGTAGCGCATCGTCGTCTAGCAAAGATTGCTTGGGCAGCACTTTGATCGCGACACTGCGCCCGAGCGACTCTTGTTCCGCTTCGTAAACGATCCCCATCCCGCCTCGCCCGATCTCTCGCACCAGCCGAAAGTCGCCGAGTCTTTCAAAGACCCGCCCTGCAAGTGTTGCGCTGCCGTCGCTTTCGGATTGCTGGTCCACTTTAACTTTTTCGACCGAAAGTACCAGCGGAAAGACACGTCGGATTGGCTCGCTCAAGTCCGGATGGCGACTCGCGTATTCTTCGATGGTGGGACGCTCACCGTTGCGATAGCGAGCCACGAAATCGCTGGCGAGGATATCGACCCTTGAATAGGTGTCGTCGTCGATTGGATCGGGAAGTTGCATGCGGTGTCAAAGTAAAGGTAAGTAGTCTTGGGAGGAGGCTGTGGAGCGACTGCTGCGAGCGTAACTATCGTTGCCAGACGGTGCAACTGGGGCCACGCACTGGCGAGCGTAGCTACGTCGGCTGCGCCGTTACCGACCCCGTGGTCTCTGTCCTGCACCGGGCCGGCCTTGACCGCGCTGACTTGCACCGCCCGGAAAGTGACTTCGCCCGTTGACCATGCCTGCCGCTTCGTCTTTGTCCCGCCAGACAGTGAATTCCTGTTGTACCGCTGTGCACCACCCCATTTCTTTGTTGCACGCAAAGTACTGGATCTTTACCGAAATTGGTTGGTCCGCGTCCCAGTCCTTGACATCGATCAAGAACTCGCGGGGCTCATTGTCTGATTCAGCTTCTAAAGGTTTCGATTGCCCTGTTGCAGCTGAGATTGTCGCACCTTCGGCAACGATCTTGTACTCCGGTGGATCGGCCAAGTTATTCCAACTCGCTCCCAGTACCGGGTCTTGCCGAAAGCCAAGATACAGCTTACCAGTTCCGGTCTCTATCAATTGTTGGTCAGCCTCTGGCCGAAGTTTTACATAACGATTGGACGGATTGAAATTGATTGAGCGCAAGGCAGAGACGGGATTGCTTTGCCCGCCAGATTCAACACGCAACGGAACAGCCACCCCTTCCACGCGAACCCGTTCCAGAAGCATTTCGCTCTTGGGCGTGATGTGACGTTCGAAACGAGGCAGCTTCAAGTCTTGGGCGACGGTCAGTGTTTCCGGCTTGCCGACCAGCGTCTCCAGCGATTCGCGAAGGCTTGAGCCGCGTCCCCATGAATTGCGATGCACCACTTTACCCGCTTGGTCGAATACGAACTGTGAATTCGGAGCTAGGACGAAGTAAGTTTTCAAGCGGTTGTCAATTGGATCCGTCAACCACGGGATTTGAGTTTGCAACAGCTCCTTGGCATGGTCGACTTGAGCAAACCGGTCCTCGATCGACGATGGCTGCACGAATCCCCAATTCTCTGGGTGTGTGAGGGATTGGTACAGGAAGTAGAAGTCAACACCTCGATCCTTGAAATCGCGAGCAACCGCCTCGATCTCGGGGTAGGAATTTCGGAACTCGGGGCATGTCAAACAGCCACCTACGATCACGGTGTACTTCGCCTGGAAGATGCTATTCACTGGCACCAACTCCCGATCGACATTGTAGACTTCAAGTTCCGCAGGAAGTTCGGCCCCGATCGGAAATTTTTGGTTGAATTCGATGTCACGTGGACGCTCGCGATCACGCGGACGACCACTCTGCGATGCTTGCCCACCACGCTGGCCTCCGGCCTGTCCACGCCCCTGACGGACCTGCCCTGGACGATCTTGCCCTGGACGATCTTGCCCAGCACCACGTAGACCTTGGCCGAACCCTTGGCCGCTTTGCCTTCGACCTTGCGGGGGTTGTGCTTCCAGTGTCTCGGAAATCAGCACGATTGCTATCCAAGTTGCGAAGCTGAACAGAACTGGAATGCTGGAGCGTTTCATGAGTCGACTCGTTTGATGAGATGGTGATTGGGAGGCAACGGAATTCGTCGAGGTCTGATTGGCTGAATCGTGGGATAGGCTTCTAGTCTGTCGATGCACGCTATTTGCTGGGGGAAGCCTATCCCTCTTTTACGCGCCCGATTATGCAACCATCCGTCCACGATTTCGGGATGTCCGGCCGCTCACCGAAAGATAAGCTGGCTCCCGGCGCGGCGGTCTTTCAACTCAACTTTAGTGTTGCGGGCGTCGGCCTTGAGTTGGCACATTCACTGGAGCGTCTCCGGTCCGATTTAGAGAGTTGCGATGGAACTGCGACGCCAGCACAAGTCGCTCTCCTTCGTCCAGCGCGCCGTCTTGGTTGGCGTCGGCGCTCGCAAAGGCTTTGTGCATGTGCTCGGGCAATTCGGACTTGCCGAGCGCACCGTCCATGTTTTCGTCAAAGGCCATAATCTCCTCCGCAAACGCTGCGTCGGTCTGAGCAAGATCGCCGCCGCGACGCCCGCTGGCAGCACCCACACCGGATCGTCCTCCTCCAGGAGATCCGCCGCCCGGCGGGCCTCCCGGTCCTTGACGTTCGCGGCTTTGTCGCATTCCGGGTGCTGTTCCTCCCGGCACCCGTCCCCCGGCACCCGCGGGACGCAATTCTTCGGCGGTTAACTTTCCATCGCGGTTTTGATCAAGTTTCCGCAAGGCATTGGCGGCCGCGTCGATCTCTTCCGAAGATAGTTCACCATCGCCATCTGCATCAAAGATTCGCAGCAGTGGTGGCGTTTGTTGAGCTGCAGGGTTACTCATCTTCTGTCCGCGACCTCCCGGTCCTTCGCCCCCGGGACCCGATTGTCTTCCGCCGCCTGAACCGGGACGGCCACCGGGAGGCTGAGCATTGACATAAGAATCGCTGAATGACAAGGCGTACACGCAGAATGCCGTGAGCAAAAACAAACGCTTCATGATTGGGCCTGTGGAGGTTGGTGTGAGTTGGTGTCACTCGGTTAAACCCGGCCGCTGAGAGACTTCTACCGAAAAATTTGCGAAGTTTTCCAGATCGCCTGCCTTACAGCTTTTCCAGCACGGACCGCAATCGTTCCAACGCTCGTACATACCGAATACTGGCTGCTTTGGGGGAGATTCCAAGCTCGGTCGCAACTTCCTGATTCGTGAGTTCTTCAAAATGGCGCAGTGCAACGACTTCGCGATCCATGTCACTCATCTCACCCAACGCCTTTTTGACTTCGGCGATCAACTCGACCTTTACTGCCGCTTGGCTAGGCGAAGTCAGATGCGCAATGAAGCGTTGTGAAAGACACAACGACGTGTTGCCCCACGGGGTTCCGTCGTTCGGGCTAGCTTCGCGCAAGGTCGAGCGGGATTCGGTGGCCAGGTGTCGGCGATGCACTCGACTCAGTGTTTGCCCGGTAACGAGTCGTAGCCAAAGAAACAGTGACGGGAAATTGCCCTCGACGTAGTGACTGAGCCGTTTTTCAGCATCTAGGTAGACCTCCTGCAATACATCATCAGCATCAACACGGGCGCGAATCTGGTCGCTAAGCCTGAAATGGATGATCTGCCACAAGCGGGGGCGATGGCGCGAAAATGCATCGGCAAACAGTGACAAATCGCCATGTTTGAGCTGCCGCTCGATGTCTTCATTTCCATCTCCGCCGCTGAAATTCAAGGGAAGGCTCATGAGTCGTTGGTAGTAGCGTTGCGTCAATTCCTCTGGGAAGCCTGATGCAGCATTGGCTGTGCTATCACCTGCTTGGGCACATTCAGCGGAGTTTCTCTTGAAGTGGGGTGCCCCCACAACCAGTGAAATCGTCCCAACCGTTCCCGAAACAGGCTGACAGGTGATGGCTGTCGGATTTTGGAGTGGAGGGCACCGATTCAATTCTAATCTACAAGAATTATCGCTTGAAACCCGTCCGTCTTGCAGATCCGTCCGATTCCTGGCGGAATCGCCGCTGCTTTGTTTCGTTTGGCCAGCCTCACGGAGGGAAGCCGGATTCACATGTGGCATGCCTAGGTTGGACGTTTATGGTACGGGGACAATATAGCCTCCGAATAGCCTCCGATGGATGTCGAGTTATCCCAGGTTCTGCAAGGCCGTGGCCCGCAAGGCGGTGTGGGCGGGAGTCACAACCTAGTCCGACCGGTGCGAGGAGCGGAAATGACCCTGCCGAGACATGCCACCCCTCGAATGATGTCCCTTCTTCGGCTGTTCGAGACGTGGTCCCAATAGTACTCCGTGGCGGCCCTTTTCTTCTTTTCTTGAGAATAGGCCTGTAGATCATTTCGGTGCGCAGGGTTTCTAAGAATACACCCCGCTTTGACTCAAACACCCGCATTGGAAAATTTTGTCATGCCCCTATTGAATGATCGGCCTATTCGACTTGTCGGTAACGCGCTGGTGTTGTTGACTGCCGCCGTATTGACGGTTGCTTCAATTGCGCACGCTGAAACTCACAAGAACATTGTCATCTTGGTCGCTGATGATCTCGGCTGGGGCGATGTCGGCTTTCATGGCGGAAGCGTACAAACGCCAAACATTGACCGCTTGGCAGCCGAAGGCGTCCGGCTGAATCGGTTCTACGCCTACCCTGCTTGCAGTCCGGCTCGTGCCGCCATGCTGACAGGTCGCTTTCCTCAACGCTACGGGATTGCTGGTCCCGTTCGTCCCCGTGACGAAGGACTTCCAAGCAGCGAGACAATACTCCCCCGCATGTTTCAGCAGGCAGGCTATCAAGCGAGTCTGATTGGCAAATGGCATCTCGGGCTTGCCGGTAAAGAGGCGCAACCCAGCCAACGAGGCTTCGATCACTTCTATGGTTTTCTCGATGCGTCCATCGACTACTACCGGCATACGGCGGGCCAAGGGCAAGTCGATTGGCAGCGTGACGGACAGAAGATTCACGAAGAGGGTTACGTAACCGACCTATTGGCCGACGAAGCGGTGCGTCAAATTAATAGAAGCGTCTCCAGCCAGCCGTTTTGCATGGTCGTTTCGTTCAGTGCGCCGCACTCGCCGTTTCAGGCACCCGAAACTCTGGTTGCCAAGTACCGCGGTCGAATGAATGAGCGTGAAGCGACGTATGCCGCGATGATTGACTCGCTGGACCAAGGGATCGGCCGGATCCTTGCTGCGCTTGACAAACAAAACCTTCGCCAAGATACCATCGTCGTGTTCACTTCGGATAACGGCGCGGTACGGGCGGGAACCAACGCTCCATTTCGCGGCCAGAAGCGTCAAGTGTACGAGGGTGGAATTCATGTTCCTTGCGTTGTCCGCGCGCCGGGAGTATTGGAAGCTGGATCCGAGAACGAACAACTCTTTGCGATCCATGACTTGTTTCCGACGCTGGCCGAGGCCGCTGGAGTCACGCTTACCCCCACCAAGCCGCTCGACGGGATAAGTCTGTGGTCACAATTGATCAGCAACAAGCCGATATCAAGAGCGATCGTCATTGCCGAAAACGATCATGCGATCATTCGCGATGATTGGAAATTGATTCAGTTGGCCGACGGCAGCACGGAACTGTACAACCTGCGGTCTGATCCCACTGAGGCAAAAGATCTGGCAGATTCGGAGGCCAAGCTCGTCTCGCAGTTGCTGTCCCAGCTGGCTCAGTACAAAGTCGTCGTGCAAACCGATGGCCCCGTCCCACCGTCTGGCGACGGTAGCTACGCTCGCCAAAGCGTGGCTTCTGGCCGACACACGCTTGCCGTAACAGCAACCCAACATCTGCAAGAGGGCGAGTCACTTGCAACGGCCACACTCAGAGGTGATGCGAAATATGGTGTGCTGGGGGATCCGCGAGTTGAATCCAATGGACGCGGTGTGCGTTTGCTTTCGGGGGAAGATTTCGATGGCAACGGTACGTATGCTGGTGAGGCTTCGCTGATTAGCAGCAGTGTCTCGCCAGCTCAGCGTTGGTATCGATTCTACATCTCCGGACTCGCACAAGATAACTTCACTGTCGACCAAGACGATCTGTACTTGAAAGTTGAGTTCTTTCAAAACGGCGGCACGGATTCTCTGGACCTGATCAAAGAGCGAATCTACACACAGGTGTCGCAGGAGCGGAAGGACTTCTTCGATAAAGATACGAACGAAAGCTTGGGCCACTCGACCTGGCGAACCTACGCGATGGATTTTCGCACGCCGTTCGCGGAAGTTGATACCGTGAAGTTGAGTGTCGGTTTTGCCAATGGCAAGGGCGAGCAGAGACGCAGCGAGTTTTGGGTGAATTCAATGGACCTGAAGCCGATTGATACACCAGAAAAGTATGTAGCTGCGAAACCTACAATCCGCGAGTTTCCGCAACCGGACGCCGCGACGCTTGTGGCACTCGGCGGACGTTGGTACTTTGACCCGAAAGGTAGCGAGCGGAAGCCTCCCCAGCAGTTCGACTACACGAACTCAAACCAATTGCTGTACAAATCCGATCGGTTTGAAGCACCATTTGCCGACAACATGAGTTCGTGGCTGCGAGCTGGCTATCTGGACTTCGAAGGCAAAGCTGTTGAAAAAGACCAGCCCAAACCGTATGCGGTTGTCATCTCCTTCACCGACAAGCATTTGGTGATGCGAAGTCGCAATCTGCCGAATCATCCAACAGCCACGTTCCCCGATCGTTGGCGGATGCTGGACGGCAATCCGTCGTACATCAAGGAGCAGGCGAATACGTGGCATCTTCCGCTTAAACCTAAACGCGATCCCACCGCATTCGCGATGGACGAAAAGAATTCCAACCAAGCACTGCCCATGGGGGCGATTGGCGTGGCGACCAACGGTGTGATCTTCTTCAACCCTTTCGACCACATTTTTGAAACCGATGCAGTTTGGCGACTCGATCGTTGTTGCGGGCACCCAAGTCCTCAGCAACAATACCACTACCACAAGTATCCCGTGTGCGTAAAAACACCTTGGAGCGACGAGGGCCAAGCTCATTCCAGCGTAATCGGATTTGCCTTCGATGGCTTTCCGGTTTACGGGCCTTACGAATCCCAAGGGTTGCTTGCCAAAGACGACACCAGGAATCCGCTCAACGCCTTCAATCTTCACGAAGATCCCGATCGTGGTCCGCACTATCACGTCACGCCGGGCGAGTATCCGCACATCATCGGAGGGTTCTGGGGGCAGCTCGAAACGCTGAACCGCCCCGGACGGAGAAGATAGCAAAACCTCATGAACAATCGACCATTTACCAATCTCGTTGCTTCGCTGGGTGGGTTCGAGGTTGGTTCCCGGCTACGCGAGCTACTGCGATTGCAAAAAGGGACGCACCAGATCGACCAGCCCGAAGGAAACCGCTTGCTCGCAGAACCATCCCAAGCCAACCGGGGCTGGCGCGACCTCACAGGGGAATGCTGGTAAGCGTCGTTAGCGGTGACGAAATTTTCCGATCGAAAGTACGACGCAACGGCTTTCATAGCCGATTCGACCAGCGGGATAGGCTAGGATGAAACTTGCTTTTCATCCGCAACCGCCCTGGGACAACTCGTTCGCCGCTCCACTTGTCCAACGATGCACAACGAGAACGATCCAGCTTGTCCCTTTCGTTCTCCTCCCGCTGGTCGATTCTGCTTCTGCGCAGAGTTTCCGGCAAGAGCCTCGCTTGTGGCGTTGAACCCGAGTAAACTCCCAACTGTGTCGACAAGACCCAACGAGTGTCCACTGATCTACTAAGGAACGAATTATGGAAGAGCCCCAAGCCACGGCTGTGCCCGAACCACCCTCGAAGGAGGAGCTGCGGTTGGCGATGAAGGCATTCCGCAAACGCCTCAAGCTGACTCGATTGGACGACGAATCGGGGCTGGGCTATGGGCCTACGTCCTCTGGGCAGCAATCGAACATCGTCGCCATTACACCGCCCAACCAGTTTCCCAAGGCTGTCTGGCAGGAACTAGCCAAACAGGGAAAACTCAAGCAGGATCGAGGCGGATTTTTCTCACTGGTTGAACCGTAGCTGACGCCCCGGCCAACGCCAGTGCAGGTCAACGGCTGCGGTTGAGCCGCTTACTACCGGCGCTGCCAATCCGTTGCTCGCGTTTGGAGACGCCTTGGCGGGGGCATCGGGCCGAGTCGGCTGAGAATCTTGCTGCATGCTTCACAGCTTGCCCATTTATAAGCCCTTCGCCCCACGGGCTGTTGATTGAATAGCGTCTGGAGTTTTCACGTGGAGGCGGCATCTCTAATCGTCCTGTAGTGGCGACCACCTGTCCTTGCTGACGCGGCGGGTTACTATTTCAACAGCCCGGGAAGGGGGGGAGCCGGGCATGGGCGAGCGATGGCAGGCGAATGCCCCCAGCTTCTTGCACTTCTGGTTCGTTTGGGCCCCGTCTGCGACCTCTGCAGGCTTTCTGAGGCGACCTGAGTCCAATTGTTTTTCGACAGAAGTGGCCAGTGGACAGATTCTGTCCACTGGGGTGGTGAATGTCTTTGCCTTGGAGAATCCGCGGGATGTCCGCGAGGGCGCTTTGCATCGCCAAATTCCAATGAAAACCTTCGTTTTTGCTGGTTGGCACAATTGATGCTAACAGTAAGACGCCGACCGCCTGCTCGCCAACCTCGAAATGCACAAACGATGCCTGACCATCAAACGCCAGCTCTATCATCCTCGCCCAATGAGCCCCACGCTAGCGCACGCCAAGCCAAGCCTGGTGTGGTTGCATCCTTGCTTAAACGCCTGCCGACGTTATTGGTTTTGGCTGTCATGGGAGGCGGCTGGATGGTGATGCACCACATCAATTCAGGCGGTAGCAGCGGCGGCGAAGCCGTTGACATCGCTGAAGATGCTGGGCCCAACGACACGCTCGCGTTGCCTGAAGGCAAGCTCAATGCCGCGAAGTTCAAGAGTGTCGCAGTCCAAGAACAGGCTATTCAACACATGCACACGGTGCCAGGTCGTTTACGCTATGACCAAACCAAGCATGTCGATGTGAAGGCGCCGATGGATGGGATTCTGGCCGAACTCGTCGTTACACCTGGCGACCATGTTGCGGCCGGTGATTTGATCGCTGTACTTCGTAGTCCTGAAATCGGCCAAGCTCGCGCCGAGATTCTAAAAAGGCAGAAGGAACGCGACATTGCTCAGCAGGTTTTGCAGCGTGAGATGACGCTGTCCGAGAATTTGAATCAAGTTTGCGAAATGCTCGATCAAAGGAAGCCGGTCGACGAGATCGAGACGGCTTTTTCCAATCGTGCCCTGGGTAGTTATCGCCAAGAGATTTTGTCAGCCTACTCAAATATGCAATTGGCCGATGAGTTAATTGCAAAAGTACGACCGCTGGTAGATGCCGGCGCAGTCGCTGGTCGAGCAGTCCTCGAACGCGAAGGCGAGCGGCAGTTGGCCGAAACAGCCTTCCGTACTGCACGCGATCAAGCGACGTTTGCTGCGAACCAAGCGATGATGAAAGCCGAAGCGAGTGTTGCCCAAGCCGATCGCCAATTGAATCTGGCGTGGCAATCGCTCGAAACACTTTTGGGCTACAAAGAAGATCGAGACGTCGTGAACTTGACCAGCGAAGACTCGCTGTCGCGACTAGAAGTTCGAGCACCGTTTGCCGGTAGCGTCGAATCCCAGGGCTTTGCTAAGAACGAGCGAGTTATGCGTGGTGATTCGCTCGTCGTACTGGCAAACACGGATTCCCTGACGGTGGAAGCCAGCATTCGAGAAAGCGATTGGTCGGTTGTCGCGTTGCAGACAGACGCTGAGGTGTCAGTGATGGTTCCGGCTCTCAACGATCGAATCTTTTTCGCCAAGGTGCGGTACTTTGGCCGTGAGGTTCAGGCGGATACGAACTCGGTCCCCCTGGTTGCACGAATTGAGAACGAAGAGAGCTTGCTTCGACCCGGCATGTTCGTTCGAGTGACAGTACCGATCGGCGAAGCTCGGCAGGTGTTGGCCATTAAGCCTGAGTCGCTGTTGCAGCACGAGAATCAACAGTTCGTATTCGTGGATGTGGGCGGCGGTGTATTCAAACGGGTCGACGTCTCCACTGGCCAGGCTTCCGACGATTGGGTGGAGATCACCAAGGGGCTGTCGCCAGGACAATTGGTCGTGACCAGTGGCGCATTCCTGTTGAAGTCGGAATTCCTGCTACAAGGAGAGGGCGAATAGCTTCCACACTCGTTCAACTTCTTGCCTCCCTTTCGTCCTCCCCAAAAAACACAGTGCTGAGCATCTGGCCAGCGATAGAGAAATTCGGATCGCGACAACATGCTTACCAAAATCATTGAATTCTCGCTCGTCAATCGTGGGCTCGTAATCATCTTGACGCTATTGATGGCTGGAGCTGGATTTTATTCCGCTTTCAATCTGCCAATCGATGCCGTTCCGGACATGACGAACGTCCAAGTGCAGGTTGTGACCGACGCCGGCTCTCTGTCGCCGGTCGAAGTCGAGCGGTACGTGACCTACCCCGTGGAAAACACGATGGGCGGCTTGCCCGATGTGGAAGAGCTTCGCAGCGTATCCAAGTTTGGAATCTCGGTCGTGACGATCGTGTTTGAGGAAGGCACCGACATCTATCGCGCCCGGCAACTTGTGACCGAGCGACTGGGAGACGCGGCCGCCAACATTCCACAGGGATACGGGACACCCACCATTGGCCCATTGACCACGGCTCTCGGCGAAATATTGCAGTTCGAAGTTCGCAGTGATCGCCATTCGCCTATGGAGCTGCGAACGATGCTGGAGTGGGAGATCTCGCCCAAGCTGCGGCAGGTCAACGGTGTCACCGAGATCAATACCCATGGTGGCTACTACAAAACGTTCGAGGTTCAGCCCGATCCCGATCGAATGACCAGCTACGGCATTCCAATGGAATTGCTATTTCAACGGCTGCAGGCGAATAACAACACGTCTGGCGGTGGTTACGTGATTCACCACGGCGAACAGCGGTTCATTCGCGGCGTGTCGCTGCTCGAAAACGAGAATGATATCGAGAATGTCGTCATTCGTCGCGAAGCCGATGGTAATCCAATACTAGTGCGAGATATTGCTGAAGTTAGCATCGAACCGATGACGCGGCAGGGCGCCGTGACTCGTGACGGACGCGGTGAAGTGGTAACCGGATTGGTGATGATGTTGATTGGCGAGAACTCGCGGGAGGTCGTTGAGTCGGCCAAGGAGCGTCTCAAGGATATTGAGGCTACGCTGCCCGTGGGGGTGCGTCTGGAAGTGACCTATGACCGAGCGGCACTAATTGCCAGGACGCTCAATACGGTTTTGACCAACTTGACCGAAGGCGGCATGTTGGTGATCGTCGTGCTGCTACTGATGCTTGGCAATCTTCGTGCTGGCATCATCGTGGCGCTCGCAATACCGCTTTCGATGCTGTTTGCCACCAACGTGATGGCCTACACCGGCGTGACGGCCAGCCTGATGAGCCTGGGAGCGATTGACTTTGGATTGATCGTCGATAGCAGCGTTATCATGGTCGAAAACTGCATCCGTAAACTCTCACACGACAATGGGGACGCGAAACATCAAGATGTCATTCGCGACGCTGCCGTGGAAGTCCGCAAGCCAACGATGTTCGGTGAATTGATTATTGCAGTCGTGTTCTTACCAATCCTCCTGCTCGAAGGCACGGAGGGAAAGCTGTTCCGGCCGATGGCTCTGACCGTACTATTCGCGCTCGGCGGATCCATGATTCTCTCACTTTCATTCATGCCTGCGATGGCGTCGCTCTTTCTGCCCAAGAAGATGAAGGAAGAGGACGTATTGCTGGTGCGGATCGTCAAATTCTTTTACGAGCCATTGGTCACGCGAGCGATTAAGCACCCCTTTGCTACCGTTGCGATCGCACTCACCGTATTCGCGATGAGTCTGCCGATGGGGCGCCATCTTGGTGCGGAATTCATGCCGCGTCTGGAAGAAGGAGACTTGTTGGTCGAAGCATTGCGTTTGCCAAGTGCCACGCTTGAAGGATCGATCGCCATGTCGACTCAGATCGAGAAGCTTCTCAAGAAATATCCTGAAGTGAAGACGGTGTTCTCAAAGACTGGGCGTCCGGAAATCGCCAATGACGTAATGGGCGTTCATCAGACTGATGTGTGGGTTTTGTTGAAGCCCGTTCATGATTGGCCTAGTCACAAAACACGGGATGAGTTGATCGAGCAAATGTCGGCAGAGCTCAACGCCAACGTTCCGGGGGTAGCATTCGGGTTCACTCAGCCCATTGAAATGCGAGTGGATGAACTGGTGGCTGGCGTTAAAGCCGATGTGGCAGTGCTGCTTTACGGCGACGATATGGAAGTGCTGGGCGCGAAAGGCAAGGAGATTGAAGCGGTCTTGCGTGAAATCCCAGGTGCGGTCGATGTTAAAGCCGATTACCAAGCCAATTTGTCAACGCTAACGATTAAGACGAAGCCGCAAGCTCTAGCTCAATATGGAATTGACGCGCAAACGGTATTGGATGTCGTGTCCTCGATGGGCGGATTTCAAGTGGGCCAGATTTTTGAGGGACGAGCGCGTTATCCGATAATGGTGCGCGTCCCTGTGCAATGGAGGGAGAATCTCAAGCTTCTGGAGCAAGTCCCCGTTGCTGATTCCAATGGCAAAGCGGTTCCATTGAAGGAGCTAGCCGATATTCGTCTAGAAGAGACCCCGCCTACAATCGAGCACGAAGGAAATCGTCGCCGGACATTTATTTCCGCCAATGTGCGCGGTCGCGATGTAGCCACATTCGTTACCGAAGCTCAAGCAACGGTGGCAGAGAAGGTCGAGTTCTCTCCGGGGTATGAAATTCGTTGGGGCGGCGATTTTGAGAATCTTCAATCGGCCAGTCTGCGACTTGCAATCATTACCCCCATCGTATTGATGATCATCATGCTGCTGTTGCATACGAGTCTTGGTTCGTTGCGGTTGGCACTATTGATATTCCTTGCTGTACCGATGGCGGCCTCCGGGGGCATCATCGCGCTGTACTTGCGTGAGATGCCGTTTAGCATCTCTGCGGGCGTCGGCTTTATTGCCCTGTTCGGTGTCGCGGTTTTGAATGGCTTGGTCTGGGTGAGCGCCGCGGAGCACTCGCGTAAGTCGGGTATGCCGCTCCAAGACGTCAGCCATGACACGGCTTTGGTCCGCTTGCGACCGGTATTGATGACGGCACTGGTTGCCAGCCTCGGGTTCCTGCCGATGGCCCTGTCCACCAGCGATGGTGCCGAGATGCAACGACCGTTGGCGACCGTCGTCATCGGTGGACTGATTACCTCGACGCTGTTGACGTCGCTGGTAATTCCCACGATCTACCCCTGGTTCGCCCGAGGCCTGAATGATGTTGCGCTAGTCCATCACGATGATCACAATCCGATGTTGACTTAGAGGAAGCATCGGTAGGCGGCGTCCCAGAGACAGTCTGAAAGGCCGTGTCGATGCTTGCTAGCAACGTTCGCTGTTTCCCCGCGCGTATCACCAGCGAATCACCAGGCGGGGCATCGCAGGGGAGATCTATCCGCAGTAACCTTCTCATCGCTCGAATGCACCGTTCGCGTGGGTCCACCGCAGCAGTCCATCGTTCGAAGACGATTCTCTTCCATGGCAAGCGAAGATGAGTCGCGATGAGAGCTCTGGCCGGAGGATTGCTCCCCACTGAACATGAAATAGCCGTGGGAATCAAGTCTGCCCGGTCACACGCAAGAAGTCATCAATCGACACGTGGCGAGTGGTGGTAGGAGGGAGGGCGTCTTAGCAGGAGTGCTAAGCTTGGCCTTCGGGAGCGTTGCTCGCGCAACGCCCAAGGAGGAAACCCGGTGCACTACCTCTGCTTGATTCGCCGCGAGACTGGGGGGAGCTGATTTCGCGTCGGATCGACCTGATCGAATGGACGACCGTAAAGCCGTGGAACGAGACTTCGACGAGAAGTTCGTGCAACAGACGAACGAACCAGGGTAGGTGGGGAATCGCTTGCGGCCGACAATTCGCAGGAAACATTGCTCGCGGAAATCAATGCGGCGAACTGAAATCGCTTGCTTCGATGCCAAGGGACTTGAGCTTACTGCGCAGAGTAACTCGGCTAATTCCTAGAAACGTCGCGGCTTTGAGTTGATTACCGCTGGTATGGGTGAGCACTAAACGGAGCAGTTGCCGTTCTGCAATTGAGATGGCTTCGGAATATAGGTTGTCCGTACCGGCCTCGAGCCGTTCGGCAACGAATCGTTCGGCAAGGAACTGAGGATCGCTCGGTGACTGCGGATGATCGTGGACGTCCCCCAGGGGGGGCAGGAAATCTGGCAGCAAGATGTTGCCGCGGGCGGTCAGCAAGGATTGTTTCATGACACTTTCGAGTTCACGCACATTGCCCGGCCAGTGGTAGCTTCCCAGTACTTCAAGTGTTTCTGGCACAATTGTGCGAATGTTTTTGCCGAACTCATTGCTGTATTTGCGCAGAAAGTACTCCGCCAATACACGTAGATCGTCCTCGCGGTCCCGCAATGGCGGCAGGTGGATGGTAACCACGCTGAGCCGAAAATACAGATCGGATCGAAAGAGTCCCTCGGAGACGAGTTGCTTGAGATCGTGATTGGTTGCCGCGATGATCCGCACATCGACCTGGATCGGTGTGTTGCCTCCGACGCGTTCGAACGTTTGGTCCTGCAGGACTCGCAGCAACTTCGCCTGGGTCATCGGCGACATGTCGCCAACTTCATCCAGGAACAACGTGCCACCGTCGGCCTGTTCAAGTTTCCCGATTCGTTGTCGATAGGCGTCGGTAAAGGCTCCCTTCTCATGGCCGAAGATTTCACTTTCCAATAACGCGTCAGGGATTGCGGCGCAGTTGATCGCTTGAAACGGTTTGGTGGAACGGGCACTGTGGTGATAGATGGCTTGGGCAACTACTTCCTTGCCAGTTCCGCTCTCGCCGAGCAACAGTACCGTCAAGTTTTGCGAAGCCACCCGACCAATCGCTTTATAGACTTCCTTCATCGCATTGCAGCGCCCGACAATCGCATCGCCGGTAGACACTTCGTCAGCGTCGGATTCCGCGAGGACCGGTTGAACGCGGACCATCCGGCTGAGATTGAATGCTTTGTTAAGTAGCATTCGAATCTCGTCAAGCTCGAGCGGCTTAAATAGGTAGTCGTAGGCCCCCAGTTTGGTCGCCTCGATGGCGGACTGAACCGTCCCATGGCCGGTGATGAAGATGAATGGAACTCGCGAATCGAGTTTGAGCAGGCGTTTGAACAACTCCAGCCCACTCGTGTCCGGAAGACTTAGGTCGAGTATCACGACATCCGGATTCGCCTCGGCAAACAATCGCTCACCTTCGGCACCGCTTTTGGCCGTGAGAACTGTGACGCTTTCGCTGGTAAAGGCTCGCTCGAATGCTCTGCATATGGACGCTTCGTCATCAATGACTAGTAGGGTTTGCATGACGCCTCACGTACGGGGATATCATCGGTACCAATGGCCGATGGATCGACTAATGGTAGAGTTAGGCAGAATACGGCCCCTCCGGAAGCTCGGTTTTGTCCCGTCAATGTTCCGCCGTGCGCGTCGGCGATCCGTCTGCAGATGCCCAGTCCTAGGCCTACGCCGGAGGCTTTGGTGGTCGAGAATGGAGTGAACAGCTTGGCCAGCATGTCGTCACTAATTCCTTCGCCGTTGTCTACCACCGATAATTCAAGTTGGTCGTCGATTGTGACCACACTGATTGTCACTTCGCCTCCGTCGGGCATGGCGTCGAGTGCATTGAGGGCAAGATTCAAGAGCAATTGTTGGATTTGTGAGGCATCCCCCGCAATCATGATCGGATTGTCTTTGCATTCGATAACGAGTTTGACCGCTTGCTGTCCGCAACGACCTTCGATCAATTGAACTGTTTTTCGAATTACGTTTTGGATGGGAAACACCGATTGTACGCCCTGCTCGGGACGAGCGAATTCCAGCAGACTGTTGACACTGCGTTCCATGCGTCGAATTTCTTGTTCGACCAATTGAAGATCATCGGTCGGAAAACCTTCGTCGGCAAATTTGCTGCGGTTAACCTGAATCAACATTTTGATCGACGTCAGCGGATTGCGAATCTCATGTGCGACACCAGTTGCCAACTGAGCGAGTGTCGTCATTTGTTGTGCCCGCAACGCTTCTGTCTCGCGAGCCATCATTACGCGTTCGGCTTCAGCCTGCTCGGCGGCGGTTAGATCTCGAATGATCGCGATGCGCAGGGGCTTTGATTCGGATGGGTATTCACTGACTGACACTTCGACAGGAAAGTGGCTGCCGTCCGAGCGTTTGGCCGTCAGACGAAACGAGGCTGGCAACGCATCCAACACGGGAGGCAGTCCATTGAGGAACGTTCCAGCCGTTTTTCCTAACAGCTCGTCGAGATCCGTTGAAAGCAAATCGGTGGTAGCTCGATTGCACGACAGGATCACTCCTTGATGGTTGAAGGTGACGATGCCTTCACTGGCGTTGGCCACGATTGTTTCGCTGCGTCCGTGTTCTTGGATTGCGATTCGTCGAAGTGGCCCAATGATCACCCACCATAACACTGGAGCGCATACCAGGGTCAGTAGCACGGCGTCTAGGACCGCCATACCGGTTTCGCCGAAAAAGTCTAGCATCACATGGGGCAGCACGAACATCACGCCAACCTCTGCGATGAACATTAGCAACAGCACGATGCCCAGAATCCGCGCGGGCGACCGCAAGATCGAGGACAGGGCTGAAACTCGGTTGGACATGCGCCAAAACTGATCCATGCGAGGGATGTTGATGGACGAGGAGTCTTGGGAACAAGCCGCACGCCCGCCAGGAAAGCGAGTGGGGATTTCTCCCGGAATTTCCGCTGCCTGATCTATTCGTTTTCCAGCCGACGATTCTACCAACAAATTGGACACCGCACATCTCGTCGAAAATGGCCTGCAGCTAGACTGAGCAAGCCGAGGAGCTGAGGTCGAGACAACCGCTATCTCGTGCCAGGCCTATAGCCAAAGCAATCGGTGTACCGATGTAGAATCGGGGGCAATGGAGCTGCGGTTGTTGGAAGAGCAGTGAGGCAACGTGCTGCAGTGAATCCTGTGGACAAATCGTTTCCATCGAAATGAACAAGATGTGTTCAGTTTCTATTGGTTCATACTTAGATTGCGAATCGACTCTTGGTCCAGGGAAGCACTGCGGAGGCCGTGGTCCGCGAGTGCCGTTGGTTGATCAAACACCTTCGTCGGCTGGAGGGGAGCTAGCCTTCCAGATTTACGCCGAGACTGTTTGGGACATTCCGACGCCGGATTTCATTGGGTCTTAACCAACGAGGAGTAACGTGGGTGTGCTGGGACGTCTAAAATAGGCTCTGAATTATGGTCTTGTAGCATCCCAAGGAATGCCTCGTTTCTTGAGCACTCCGCGCAAAGGAAAAACCTCGTGATTTGTCGGCTCTCCGCAATGGCTTGCTGGGGTATGATGGCCCTCTACCTCCTGCCTATGGCTTCCCTGCATTCGCAGCCTCCTTCCTCCCCCCTTCCGGCAACCAATCGGCTCGGTTTGCCTGGCTTGCAGCCCAACGCGACGACTCTGTTGCCGAACGGTTGGTCGCTAAAAGCGCAGGGCGAGCACGTTCCAATGGGGGACTTTCCGGCCATGCTGCGTGTTTCGCCGGATGGCAAGTATGTGGCTGTCTTGCACTGTGGTTACGGCGCTCATGAAATCCGAATTGTGGACTTGGAAACGCAAACGGTCCGCTCTACGACGCAGGTGCCTCAGGCGTTCTACGGATTGGCCTTTTCCAGTGACGGAGCGCAGTTGGCCGTCAGCGGTGGGGAGGACGAATGCGTTTATGTGTTCCCATTCGCCGAGGGCTTTCTAGCAGCAGGGCGGACCATTCAGGTTGTACCGGCCAAGGAAAAGTTTGTAGTCGCGGGTGTTGAGTGGAGCGTCGACGATCGAGAACTGGTCGTCTGCGGCCTGCTGGCTAATGAAGTCCGAATCGTTGATGCTGTTTCCGGAGAAACCAAGAGCCGAGTCGACCTAGGGGCAGAAGCGTACCCCTATGCGATTTGTCTCGACGTGGAATCCAAAAGTGCGTTTGTTAGCTTGTGGGGTAGTTCGAGTGTGGCTCACATTGACTTGAATCCAGGCCAAGTCATGCAGCGTTTCGCAACTCAGAGTCACCCAACCGAGATGCGACTGCTTGACAAGGGCGCTCTGCTACTGGTCGCCTGCTCAGACCAAAATAGCATTACCGTAATAGATACGCAGAACGGAAAGCAGTTGGAGGTCATCCAAACCGCACTCTTTCCCCATGCCCCCAACGGCAGCACACCGGCTAGCCTTGCCGTTTCGCCAGACGGGCGGGTTTTGGTCGCAGCGAACTCGGACAACAACAATCTGGCCGTGTTCGACATCAGCCAACGTGGGCAATCCAAGTCCCTTGGGTTTATTCCGGTGGGTTGGTACCCAACCTCGGTCCGCTTTTCCCACGACGGACGGACCATTCTTGTCGCCAACGGAAAAGGGCTGACCTCGCGTTCCAATGTCCATGGAGCCAATCCAAACATTACGGCAGACAAGACCGTTCGCGAGTATATAGGAGGGTTGCTTCAGGGAACACTTTCGTTCATCCCGTCACCTTCACCAGCAGAGATGTCCGAAATGACACGTCTGGCGTTTGCTTGTTGTCCCTTAGAGGACGCGAAGGGACGCAATTTTCAAATATCAGAAAATCACCCTATTCCTAGCAAACCAGGGATGGTTAGTCCCATTGAGCACTGCATCTATGTCATTAAAGAGAATCGGACCTACGATCAGGTCTTGGGAGATATGTCTACTGGAAACGGTGATCCGAGCCTATGCATCTTTCCGGAATCTGTCACGCCCAATCATCATGCTCTGGCGCGGCAATATGTTCAATTAGACAATTTTTATGTGGAAAGCGAAGTGAGTGCTGATGGGCACGAGTGGACCATGGCAGCCTACGCCACCGATTTTGTCGAAAAAACATGGCCAATCAGCTACCGAGGTGGTCGCAAAAAGTTGACTTACCCCTCGGAAGGAAAGTTCAAAATTGCAGAACCGTCGAGCGGATATCTGTGGGATCGATGTGCCGAACGTGGCGTCGGCTATTTCAGCTTTGGAGAATTCGTTGACAACGGGCGGACCCCTGCGGATCCTTGCACCACTAACATCGAAGCTTTGCAAGGGCACTTCGATCCAATGTTTCGATCGTATGACTTGGACTATACCGACGTCATGCGGGCTGAGCGGTTTATCGAGCGATGGAAGCAATTCGAGACCGAAGATAATTTACCTGGTCTCATTGTCTTGCGACTGCCGAATGATCACACCTACGGAACACGGGTCGGGAAACCTACTCCGACGGCCATGGTCGCCGATAATGATGTCGCTCTTGGTATGATCGTCGAGGCGGTGTCGACGAGTGAGGCTTGGGCGAAGACTGCTATCTTTGTTGTTCAAGATGACGCACAAAACGGTTCCGACCACGTCGATGCACACCGCACGGTAGCTTTAGCCATCAGTCCCTATACGCGTGGGAGTGGTTTGGATTCAACCATGTACTCGACCTCGAGCATGTTGCGGACGATGGAGTTGATTCTGGGGCTCGATCCGATGACGCAGTTCGATGCTGCGGCTACGCCAATGTATGCGGCGTTCCACTCTGAACCGGACTTAACGGCCTACGAAGCGCTGCCTGCGCAAGTTGACTTGGCTGCAACCAATTTGGCGGATGCATGGGGCGCGAAAGTTTCCGAACAACTCGACCTCAGCACTGAGGACGCCGCCGATGACTTGTTGTTCGGTGACATCGTCTGGCGTAGTGTGCGAGGTGCCGATTCTCCCATGCCAGCTCCCGTGCGATCTGCATTTGTTTTCTTGAGTGCTGACGACGACGACGACGCCGAGGTTGAGCTTGAAGAGGAAGAGGAAGAGGAAGAGGAAGAGGAAGAGGAAGGGGAAGGACTGTCGGGCAATGGGGCTGACTTGCAATCCAACGTTCTGGTGATCGCCCACCGAGGGGCGAGTGGCTATCTGCCTGAACATTCCGAGGGTGCTAAGGTGCTGGCCATCGCTCAAGGAGCGGACGTTGTCGAACAAGATGTGGTATTGACCCGCGACCGAGTTATGGTCATTAGCCACGACATCACGATGGATGCGACGACCAACGTGGGTGAAATCTATCCGAATCGAGCTCGTGAAGATGGGCATTTCTACTACGCTGATTTCGATTGGCCGGAGCTGAGCAACGTTTCCTTGCGTGAACGCACGCTGAAAAGTCGCGGTGGAAGCCTCCGTTTCCCCAATGCGACGGCGAGTCGCATTATGCGTCTAGAGGATGAAATCGCCCTTGTTACAGGGCTCAATCAAACTTTAGGCAAGAGGGTTGGCTTTCACATCGAACTGAAGTCGCCTAGTTGGCACCTGAAGGAGTTTGGCGCACACATGGCTGACAAACTGATGGAAGTCCTAAATCAGAAAGAGTTGACAGATCTGCGAAATTTGTGCTTCATCCAATGTTTCGAGCCAGGCGAATTGCAATACTTGCGGGATACCCATCATTGCGAATTCCCACTGGTGCAGCTGCTTGGTGGGCGACCACTTGGGTTGTTGCCCGGAGCCGCATCGAGCGCCGATCGAATGGCTACCTTAGAAGCGGAGTTAAGCGAAATCGCTAAATATGCGGATGGAATCGGCCCGTCGATCCCATTGCTCGTCACTCTGGAAGATGGCAAGGTCAAGTCGAATGGATTTGTCGAGGCAGCGCATGCGGCAGGCTTAGTCGTGCACCCTTACACGGTCCGCAAGGACGGCTTGCCAAGCTGGTGTGACGATGTCGCCAGCCTGCATGACATGTTGCTCAACGAGCTGAAGGTCGATGGGTTCTTCACCGACTTCCCCGACTTGGGGCGCGCAGCAGTCGATAGTCAATAGCGTTCATTCGGAGTTTCGCTGGAGCTTGGCGGCAGAAGCGAGACCTGGACCTCTCGTCCATGGTCCGTTTTGCTAGAAAACCGCTGAATGATGGGAGCCAGCTATCGTTTGGAATTCAACTTTTTTGTACCACTCGCGCGAATTTTGTAACGAGTGGAAGTCCATTATCAACGTTCTATTGCGGAACAACTCGAGATTGGATGGGATTGAAACACAATCTTGAGGCCTTGGGAAAAACTAACATGCCTTTTCAACGAGTAAATGCGATGAGTCTGACAGGTTGGCTTCGATGCTTGACGATTGCTGGAGGTCTTAGTGCAGCGGGAGATTTACCTGCGTTGCATGCACATGAGCCGCAATTGCGAACGGGAGGGGCCGCGAGTAGTGATCCACACGAGCATGCTACCGGGTACGTGTACCACGACCTCAACGGTAACCAAACGCGTGAGGCAGGCGAAGTGGGGTTGGAAGGCATCAAAGTTTCGAACGGTCGAGACATTGTCACCACTGATGCCGAAGGTCGGTACGAAATTGGCGTGGATGAGGATACAATTGTGTTCGTCATCAAGCCACGTGGCTTCATCTCTCCGCTTAACGAACTCAACTTGCCGCAGTTCTATTACATCCACAAGCCGGCTGGATCACCTGCAAGTGCGTTTCCTGGTGTATCTCCGACAGGAGCATTACCTGAGTCGGTTGATTTTGCGCTTCAATCCAACGAAGAACCCTCGCAGTTCAAGGCGTTGTTGTTTGGTGACACGCAGCCACGCAACGTTCAAGAAGTTGAGTACATGGCGCATGACATTGTCGAACAGGTGGTGGCTGAGAATGCACACGGTGCCTCGCTAGGTGTGACGCTAGGCGATATCGTTTTCAACGATTTGAGCGTTTTTGGTCCGCACAATCAAGCAGTTGCCTTAATCGGTATTCCCTGGTTCAACGTGATTGGAAATCACGACATCAATCTAGACGCGGCGGACGACAGGCACTCAGACGAAACCTTTGAAAGCCATTATGGACCGAGCTACTATTCGTTCGACTATGGGACTGTCCATTTTCTGGCACTCGACGACGTGATGTGGCACGGACCTGAAGAAGGACGTCGCGGTAATTACACCGGCGGCTTGGGTGAGGCTCAAATGGAGTTCATTCGCAATGATCTGAAGATGATTCCAGAAGATCAATTGGTTGTTCTGATGATGCATATACCTTTGGTCGACGTCGAGGATCGCCAGGAATTGTACCGTTTGATTGAGCAGCGTCCATTCGCCATGTCCATGTCAGCCCATACCCACTATCTCAGGCATCGCTTCATTGGCCAGGAAGATGGTTGGATGGGACCAGAGCCGCACCACCATTTGGTAAATGTCACTGTTTGTGGTAGTTGGTGGCGAGGAACCCCAGACGAACTTGGGATTCCGAATGCAACGATGAGTGATGGGGGGCCGAATGGGTACTCAATTATTTCCTTTGATGGAACGGACTATGATTTAGAGTTCCGAGCAGCACGGCGTCCAGAAAACCACCAAATGAACATCTATTTGCCGCAGGAAATTGCCACGATAGATGCAATAACTACGGCTGTTGTTGTGAACGTCTTTAACGGTTCGGAAAAGTCGACTACACGAATGCGAATTCTGCCTGACGGGGAATGGAAACCCATGGAACGTGTCGACGGAGTTGATCCGTTCTACACCGACATGAAGAAGCTGGAAGCAGGGCCTTTTCCATTACCTGGTACTCCGCTCCCAGGACCATCCATCACGGATCACCTGTGGCGGGCTTTCCTGCCAGCAGTTCTGCCAGTAGGCACTCATATGGTGGAAGTCGAAACAACCGACATGGATGGCCATGTCTACACGGATCACGAGAGTCTTCGTGTGGTCGCGCTGCCTCGTCCAACCACGCCACCGGAAAATGCGGAGCGAACCTCAGCCGGATCTTCTCGGAGTCGTGGCCGTGGCCGTCCTCAGTGAGAGGCCGAGTGTGCAGCATCTCCGTTGAATGTTCCTCGCCGCCAACGTCAATGGATACTGCTTGACCGTGTTTAGAATCGTCTACTGAGTCTGTGCAGTCCAACCGTCGTAGTTGTCTCCCACAGCGAAACATAGCTTTCGCGTGGGCTGGCGGTGGAGTTGATGATCCAGGCGGCGTCTAACTGCGTTGGTTCTGGCGAATCGTTTCCACAATCAACCCTGGGCTAGATATACGCGATGCGACGATTTCAAGATCGTCCTGCCCTGAGCTTGAAATGCCAATTTGGCCGATGCGCATGAGCCTCTGGAAAAGTGATTGATCCAATTGGATATTGCGAACATCGTCGTGCTGAACCTCCGAGGCGTCGCGACTGAGGATTCCTTGCTTGTAAATCGTACGGCTGTCGGTAATCGTAAGCGTCGTCGAATAGCTGAGCGTGAACCAGTAGAACAGGATGCCGGCCACCGCAATCAACCCCGCTACTGAAATCCAGAGCAGCCAGTCGATCGACGCAAGTGTGGTTGAGCCGAGCAACTCTGGCTCCCTAGAGGGAGCGTCCCCGGCGAGCGAGCGCCACAGCCCATAGATCGCTGCCACTGTAACCATCAATACAACCATGGATCCCAGCGGGCGAGCGCGGAACACAACTGGATGTACGCGAAATAGTGTGCGCTCCTCAGGTTCGGTAGCGATGATTTTCTGAGTTTCGTCCGCTTCGACTTCGCGAACCGACGTTACCTCTGCAGTTGGGATCTCCATCTCAAACGGCTTTTCGCATTTGGGGCAGATGATCGGTTCTGCGGTGTGAGCGATGGTCGTTTCAACATCTCGTCCGCAGTAGGGACATTGTGCGGTTAGCAACTGCATGATTCGTCTTTCTCTGGAAGGGCTAGTATCATTCTGCGCCTCAACGAGGCAGCACTTAGTCCATGGGTCCTGTGTCGCGTCTTACTCACTCACTAAACTCTCAACCTCTGCGCCTGGAAGCCAGGAGTTGTCGGCTTGTCGCTGTAGATCTGCGACTTCGCTCTTCATGTCCCCCTCCGCCTCGCTGACAACTGGCTCGTCAGGTTGGTCGCGCGGAGGCAGTGGTTTAGGATTGAACGGGTGGCTACTTTCTGTTGTTGAGTGAGTTGAGCTCGGATTCTCAGGCTCGGTGCCACTGCTTGCAATTCCGTTGGGGCTCATTAGCACCGGCACACCCTTGGGGAAGATCACTTCCCGCGCTTCATCGGGTAGGGAAATCCCTTCCAACTGGAGTGATTGTTTCACAAGTCGCATGACGGACGAGCGAACAGAAAGCCAATCGTTCTTCTCACCATCGATCCAGAACAGGACGCGGAGGTTAACGGTAGCAGCAGCTAACGAGTCGATTAATACTTTGGCGGGTGGTTCCTCTAGAATCGATGGATGCTGCTTGATCTTATCGAGAATGGTTTGTTGAGCTTTGGAGGCCGAATCGTCATAGCCGACTCCGACATCGAAACTCACTCTGCGTGTTGGGTTTGCAGTGAAATTGACAATTAACGATTTGTAGACCTGAGAATTTGGAATTTGTATGAGATTTCCATCCAGAGACATCAGCGTGGTGCCACGCGTGGTGACACGGCGCACGATTCCCTCGTGCCCGGCAACTTCGATCTGATCGCCGATGCGGAAGGGTTTTTGAATGCTGATGAGGATGCTGGCCAGAAAGTTTTCGGCGATGTCCTGAAATGCGATACCAATCACCAGACCGATCAGCCCAGTCCCACCGAGCACGGTGAGCGCCAATTGAGTGAGCCCTGAGATTCGCAGCACGAGATAGATGCCAAAGATCAATATCGGTAGCATGATTGCTTTCGAGATGACCCACCGCAGCAGCTTGTTAGGAACACTCCCAACCAAAAGACTGCCTGCCGCTAAGCTAGTAAGCTTGGCAATCAACCAAGCGAGGAGGAGAACGACGAGTCCAAAAATGAGGAGGGGGATTGCCTGAACGGCTGAGGTTTGGAAGTTCCGCAGTTCACCAAAGGCCGCGCTGAAGTCCCAAATCGATTTTTCGGCAACCGTCATGCGATTTACTACGGCAGCAACGTCTTGTGTATTCCGGGCCAGATCGCCCGCCCACGTCTTGTAATCGGGTTTTGCCGCCACGCCTGACAGGAACACAACGCCGTTTTCCACCGCCACAGCCGGAGAGCCGAAGTATTGGGTCGAATCGAGGATACTGGTAAGCCGCAGCGCTATTTCATCGTCACGGGCGATTGGCTTGACATCGACCTTACTGGGGGCTTCAGGGCTCTCCTCCTGGCCCAACGGCGGACTCGCAGCCACCTCGCCCGCTGTCTTTTCCTGCGCAAACAAGATAGACGAGGAAATGAAAGCTACCCAAACTAACGTCAAGAACCCAACCAGGGGGCGAAAGAGGCATCGGTCAGAGAGAGGGAGGCTCATAGTTTTCCAGTACTCAGCATTCAACGGTTACCAGTGCTCGATGCGCTTGCACCGAAACTGTTAAGCAAGTTTTATGCCGTGAGGCTGCAAACCCAAGGGACGCGTCGCGCCGAAGTACGGTGAGAATGCGACAAGCTCGGAGGTCGCGCTTACATGCTTGGTACTTTGTCTGTCCCGGTGACTTTTGAGAATAGGCCGAGTATGCCGTGACAAGCGTGCATGCTGGGGCCAGCGAGCGAGTCCATCGTTAGTGTCCCAGAGAATTACCTGAATTGCTCCGAGACGCTTCGTGGAGCGATTTCCAAGGGGGCAAAGCGAGGCCGCTCCACTCTAGCTGGCGGCCAACCAGTCAGACTGGTCGCTGATAGACAACAGGGGGGGCGGTAGAGGCCGCCCATGACAGGTTCGTCCAGTCCCGATCCCTTGACCAGATAATCCTGCGCAGGGGGGAAGCTGCGCTTACGCGCACCACTCGCAACCCACATCGGATGACTGTCGTCCTGAAAGGCCTGCGGCGGGATGTCTTTCACTTCGAGAGAGAACTTGTCTGATTCAGGCGAGATTTTGCAAGCGGCGGAACTGAGAGGCTGTTTGCATGTGTTGACCTGTGAGGTTACTGCCGCAATGCCGTGGCTGTCGTGATTACCACGTTTGAATCAGCCGGGTGTCTTTCCAAGTTCACTTGCCTACTTCGATCACATCGCCGCCTTGGGGCTCTCCTTTGCCATAGCACACCATGTCGAGGAACTCGTTGAAGGCCTCGTAGGTTTCCTGGTCTCGTGAGGTGGGGCTATAGAGGATACGTTGGGCTGGCACGTGTCCCATAGCATCGACGTACACCATTTTATTCCAGATCTGCTTACTCTTGAGCTTGGCCTGCATATCATGGCCCTGTTGAGCTGGAGTGGAAGGATGCTCGTCGTCGCCGCCGTACATGATGAAGCCAGGCGCATCATTGGCGGCGACTTGCTGGATGACGTAAGGGGGCAAGTAGGGAGAATCCCCGAACCAGGCGATAACATTCAGCACCTCGGGTTGGTGCATGGCATCGGAGGGCCAGTTCCATTGTTTGCGATAGGCGATTTGGGCGCTTAGGTAGCCCCCGGCAGAGGATCCGGTTGAGACGATCTTCTCGGGATCGCCGCCATACTTCTCAGCGTTGGCCTGCATGTAAGCGACAGCCATGGCCACATCGATGGTGCAGTCTGCGATGGTGATTGGCGTGCCTTCCTTCCTCAAGCGGTAGTTCGGCGAGACGACGATGCAGCCTTTTTCCCTATAGAAATTTTGAATGTTTTTGCTGCAGTAGCTCTTGTTACCGTTCGTGAACCCGCCGCCATGAATCGTGAAAACGATGGGCGCGTTCTTGTAATCTGTGTTCCAATAGACATCCAGGACATGTCGCTCGTGGGTACCATACGCTACGTCTTTGTCGGACTTGTTTTCCGCCAACCCATGGGTTGCGCAAATCGAGAGTCCGATTGCAACCACGACGATCTTTGCTTCCCATCCGGTCATGTTTGGTTCCTTACTAATCCTGACAACTGTTAAACCGTTTGAATCGAACAGCAGCCACTCGCAAAACCCTGATCAGAGTGGATATCGTTGGGTGCGGCAGGTTGCATCTCGATGAATTTTGGGGCAACTGGCATCGTACCAGCACCGACGCTCGCGTGCCACGCTATGGGCATGGTGTGCAACTCATCGGATTGGAAAACTCTGGGCCCTAGGAGATATTCGCTGCGGTATTCTCCTCCAATACGGCTGACGAAATAGGCTTTTTAGGATATTCAGTGGCTGCGTTGGACGCGTGTTGAAATTCCGTTACCCTATAGATGCTGAACGCACGAACGCAAACCGGTAACACGTTGCTCGGACTCGAGAGCAGTTGGCGAGTGCAGTTGCACTACTTGTCGAGGAACAAAAAGTTGTCGAGGAACAAAAAGGCTTGTCAAGATTTTCTTGCACTTCGCAGGCGTTCATCTGAAATTCCCGGATTGAGGGATTAGTTGCCGGCGGAATGATCTTGCTCCGGTACGAAGCTTGCTTCACTTAATAGCTATGCAGTTGGAGACCCAACTCAGCGCTCGCATTTCATGGACAAAGTGCGAACGTGGCGGAATCAAAATCACCACCTTATCTTGAGTTCAAACGATGAGTGAGTCCGAGCTGATCCCTAAGCTGTTCAGGAGGTGTGCCTTGCTTCGGAAGTAGGCGACAGCTTCGAGGATCAAACGTATGCCTCGTGTGTTGGCAACGTGGATAAGACCTGTCCGTAGCACGAGCCGCTGCAATCGCCCTCCAACCCATCAAGGAAAGAGTCTATGAAAGCCGTGGCACTTACGCACTACCTACCAATCGACGATCCGAACTCGTTAATCGACATCGAGCTGAAAAAGCCACATCCAATCGGACGCGATTTGTTGGTCGCGGTCAAAGCGATTGCGGTCAATCCGGTGGACTACAAAGTTAGGGAACCGAATGACGGGAATAGGAATACTGTCGAAACGCCCCCTAAAGTACTGGGCTGGGACGCGGCGGGAGTTGTCGAAGCAGTGGGCCCAGAGGTTACGTTGTTCAAGCCAGGGGACGAAGTGTTTTACGCCGGCGATATCACCCGGCAAGGTGCAAATTGTGAATTCCATTTGATTGACGAGCGAATCGTTGGAAGCAAGCCCGCATCGCAGGGCTTTGCGCAGGCTGCTGCCTTTCCATTGACTTCAATCACGGCCTACGAAGCATTCTTCGAACGGCTTGGCATCGATATTGATGGTGGGAACGCAGGCGAAACCATTCTCATTGTTGGCGGGGCTGGAGGTGTTGGCTCCATTGCAATCCAACTCGCCAAGATCGCTGGGTTGACCGTGATCACCACCGCCTCGCGACCGGAAACTTCTGAGTGGGTAAAGAGGCTCGGTGCCGACCATGTCATCAATCACCGTCAGCCGTTGCGACCGCAGATTGAAAAGATCGGGTTGAAGTACGTCGACTACATTGCCCTATTCAACGATACCGATGGCCATTGGCCGGCGGCAGTGGATTTAATTCGCCCCCAAGGTCATATCGTCACTATCGTCGAGAATAACGAGCCGCTTGAGCAGAGCGGAATGAAGTTGAAGGCAGCGACATTTTCGTGGGAGTTTATGTTCACACGTTCGATGTATCAGACCCCTGATATGATTGAGCAACATCGCTTGCTGAACCGTATTGCCGCATGGATCGACGCTGGCCGTATTCAAGTTACAGCGAGTGATGTGATGTCGCCGATCAACGCCGCGAATCTGCGTGCGGCGCATGCTACCCTGGAAGCCGGTCGATCCATCGGCAAGATTGTAATCG
Organism: Aureliella helgolandensis; assembly: GCF_007752135.1. Lineage (GTDB taxonomy): Bacteria > Planctomycetota > Planctomycetia > Pirellulales > Pirellulaceae > Aureliella > Aureliella helgolandensis. Next base: position 1,995,461 of record NZ_CP036298.1, read on the forward strand.
AAGGCTGGCAATAGAAGTTCCAATAGCCGCCGTGAACGAAATTCGGACGATTGGGACGTCCCCACACCTTAGAAAGCAAGAGAGCTTCCATGACGAAAATTGCAGTAACCGCCGCGAGTGGGCAGCTTGGTTCACAAGTCATTCAGGCCACCCGAGAGATCGTGGGAAAGGAGAACGTTATCGGGCTTGCGCGGACGCCGAGTAAGGCGGCCGCGCTGGGCGTCGAAGTGCGCCCCGGCAACTACGAGGCTTGCAACGAATTGGAAAATTCGCTTGCAAATGTCGATACGGTGCTCCTTGTCTCGGGCATGGATGCGCCTGACAAACGCATTGGTCAACACCGCAACGTCATCGAAGCTGCTAAGCAAGCTGGAGTTCGTAGGATTGTTTACACGAGCATCCAGGGGGCTGAAGAGAACACCGCGTTCTCGCCAATCGTACGAAGCAATCGTCAAACGGAGGAGGATATTCGTAATAGTGGTCTCCAGTGGACGATTGGTCGCAACGGCATCTATATCGAACCTGATGTCGAGTACATCGATACCTATCGACAGCGTGGCGAAATCGCAAATTGTGCGGGCGACGAAAAATGCGGCTATACCACTCGTCACGAGTTGGCCTATGCCTATTCGTGTTTGCTCACCGATCCAAAACACGATGGCAATACGTACAATCTGCACGGAGAAGCGATCGGGCAACAGCAGTTGGCCGAGTACCTAAACTACGCCTTTGATCTGAATTTGAAGTACCGATCGATGTCGGTCGCGGAGTATCGCGAAGAACGAGTCGCCGAGCTTGGCGAGTTTTTGGGAGGTGTGATTGCGGGGATTTACGAAGGAATCCGCCAGGGCGCATTGAATAACGAAAGCCACTTTGCTGCCGCGGCGGGACGTGCCCATCAGGGATGGCGCAACTATTTTGATGGGATTCGAGCTGAGGCAAGATTGAGTTAGCATGGGAATGCACCTCGCGCAATTGGTCGAGTACGTGCAGCTGCCAGAAAACCTCGCAAGCAAAGATTCGCTGCAGCCCTTCTGCGGTCACCCTGAGTGGGGCGTCCTAGCGTATTTAGCGGGTGCCTAGGCTGGCTCGATGGCAACCCGTCTGGACTATTCCCGCTTTCACCGAAGACTGAGGGATGCAGAGTAGCTGTGCATTCGGTATTCCGAGCGCGCGCTTCAACCATCGATGCTAGCCAACATGTGCTGAGGAGGCGTCTGGTTTGGGCATCGTTTGTTGAAATAGTTATCTGCAGCGTGAGCAAGGAAAGGTGATTTGTGCTACGCGGGAATTCGTGGAACTACCTCCACTGCTGCAACTGAAATTACTCATCACCCGACAAGCCACGAGCGTGGCTCGCCGTAATCACTTCTCATGCCAGCCCTTCGATCATCTCCCGAGCACGGCGCGTCGCAGTCATCGGCTCATTCAAGCTGCGTGACAGTTACATAGTAGGCACCCAGTTCACCTTCTTGGATCTCGAATACCGGTGCAAGGCGATACGATCCCTGCTTGAGCTCTGTGTCGAAGCTGACCTCTTCCGCGTTCGCTTCAATGGGCTTCCGTTGGAGATCCTTGCCGTCGATGCGAAGCACCGCGTGGGTTGCTTGGATGGCGTTTCCGGGGGTGGTGCGGAAGGCCTTGGTAGCTCCAGGAACATTGCTGCCTGCCGGCAGGGAGGCGTTGATTGCGGCTCCCGACTCCACGGGCCATCGGCGGAGTGAAATCTTATACTTGCCATCTCGGATCGCCTTCACGGCCCAGTGTCCCTGGTGCGTTAGTTTCGGAGCGTCGGGCTGCTTGCGGTCGGCTGCGCGGATGGAGCCTTGATGCCAGGGAGGATAGACCTCTTGGATCCAATCGTGTGCGGTGAGGCTGACGACGGGGTGCTGGGGGTGTCCGAGATAGATTTCAGTGGTCTGTGAAAAAGTGGGTTGGAGTTCGGCCCACCATGTTTCGTAAAACTGTCGCATCTCAGCCACGACTTCAGGATGTGCTTTGGCAATGTTCTTTTTTTGCCCGGGGTCGACGGCGATTTCATAGAGCTCTTTGCCATTGATCAGTCGATACTTTTGCGACATAACCGCCGAGCTGCGCCATTTGATCGGATCGCGTACGCGTTGAGAATCACTGATGACAAACCGCTCAGGAAATTTCACACTTTTTGCTGGATCTAACAAGTCGGCGATGGAGACACCATCAAACTTCACTTCCTGAGGCTTCCTAACGCCGGTCATTTCCAGCAACGTCGGAACGATGTCGACAGCGTGCGTCAGCACCGCGACGTCGTGTTGCTGGGTAATGCCACCGGCGGGCCAATGGAGAAAGAATGGGACGCGGTGCCCTCCGTCGTAAGGGCTGCCCTTGCCGGCTCGCATGCCTGCATTGTAGATTTTGGCGCCACTGGCGGTGCCGTTATCGGTGGTGAAAATGAAGATCGTATCCTGCTCGATTCCTAGCTCTTCGATTAACTGACGGGTTTTCCCGACGTTGTCGTCGATATTGGTAACCATCCCGTAGAAGGCAGCGATATTGTCGGACTGCCCTTTATACATATCCATGTATTCCGGCGGACAGTGCAGTGGCCCGTGAGGGGCATTGGTGGAAATGTAAGCCAAGAACGGCTTCTGCTGCTGCGCGCACTTGCGGATGAAACTGTTCGCCTGCTCGAAAAAGACGTCGGTGCAAAAGCCCTTCGCAGAAACGATTTGACCATTGTGATAATAGGAACCGTCAAAGTAGGCGTTGTCCCACAGGTCCGGTGTTTGCCCGATACCGCCACCACCATGCCGGTAGACCTCGGTGAAGCCACGATCCTCGGGACGATACGGATAGTTGTCACCAAGATGCCACTTGCCAAACATGCCGGTTGCATAGCCAGCGTCTGCAAACATTTGTCCGACGGTGACTTCATTCTCTCGCAGCATCGATCGCCCCATGATGGTGTGCCAGACCCCAGTGCGGTTGGTCCAGTGTCCCGTTAGGAGCGAACAACGTGTGGGGGAACAAGTTGGGGCAACATGGTAATCGCTCAGAGCAGAGCTTTCCGTTGCCAATTGATCGATGTTTGGCGTTTTGATGATGGGATTTCCCGTACATCCAAGGTCGCCATAACCTTGGTCGTCTGAGATGACGAACACTACGTTCGTGGGAGCCGCTGAGACGGGGCCGGAAATGAACAGTCCGACAAGGAGCAAGTAAATGCGAAAGTTAGGTGTCATGATTTTCGTGACCGGATAGAGGAGCCGAGAAAAGGTACCAATCGGAATTGGCTATTCGCCTGCGAAAATCGAGCTGTCCTACGGCACTGAATGCCGCATCCGTCGCTACGGTATAGCCACAGAAGTGCGACGAACCCTAATTTGCCGTGTTTTGCGAGGCAATAGCTTCAGTATCGTATGATAGCAGAGCTTAGCAAGACTTTTCGCCCAGTCTAAGAAAACCATCCGCGTTCCCAGCAGCTCCGTCCCCAGGAGGTACGCCGCAGAGAGCCAACTTTGCGTAGCCAGATGCAAGCTGCAGCTCTTGCCCTCGGTGCGGCTACTGCTCTTCTCCTCGAGCCATCTCCTCGGGCCATCTACTTGGGTGCTATGCTGCCCACCGCCATTGAGCGGCAGCCGAGAAACCGAGTGATTCTCTGGTGGTGCAGCGAACTACCGGATGGTAGACACGGTTGGAGTAGGCCTACTTTTCATCCAGATTGCTTTTGATTATTCAAGGTTGAATCTGGGCTTGGACTAGAGAGTGTGTCGAGTCTGAGAGTGATGGCTAGCGAGGCGTGTCGCAACCTCACTCAAAGTTTGGTTCACTTGCGGGCAGCTTATTTCCAAGCAAACGCTTTGATCGAATCCAAATTGCGGACGTATATTTGCTCACCCACAACGGCAAGGTGTGCCCATGCGTTGTCGCCTACAGTGACTCGATCAAGAAGCTTGAATTCTTCAGGCGAGGCTTGGATTAAGAGTAAATCGCCCGATTCATCCAGAGCCAAAATCGTGGAGCCGTTGCCAATCATGCTCCAGTACTTGCCAAAAGGAGTGGTCGTCCACTGTTCGGCCCCGGTGGCGGAGTTGAGACAAACGAATCGCCGATTCTTCAAGTGCAAGTAGATGTAATCCCCGATGACCAATGGGGAAGACATATAGCCCTGGGATTTGTGACTCCACGCTTCGGTGACTTTCCAGTCGTTGTCTTGCCTGTCGATGGTAAACATTGTCGAACGACCGCCGTAGCAGCTCGTGAAGACCGAATTGCCGACAACTGTTGGCGTAAGAATATTCATGCCACGGAATGCGCTGATGTCCTGGGTCCACAAGACGGTACCATCCGAAGGGGAGACGCCTGCAAGACTGGTGCGTGTTTGCACGATCAATTGCTCGACCTCTGCGATCGTGGCGACTATCGGTGACGAGAAGGCGCTGCCGTACATTCCACCGTCGTCCTTAAGCCGCTGCCAGACGATCTTGCCAGTCAGCTTGTCCAGTTTGGCCAAACTAGCTCCGGCTTGCACGTAGATGTGGTCTCCGTGCACGAGAGGGGATGAGGCAAATCCAAATTGGGGTAAGGGCGAACCTGTATCGGCCACGAAGTCAACTTTCCACAGAATCTCTCCCGAGCTGGCGTCGAGGCAAACCAGCACGTCTCTGATTCCAGCAACATACAAGCGATCTCCATCCAGAGATGGTGTTGCTCGAATCCAAGAGCCATTGGAAGCAGCAAAGAAGGGAACCTGCATTGAGCCCTCCCATTGCGTCTCCCAAATCTGCTTCCCAGTCTTAAGGTCCAAAGCTCTCACGACTTCAAATTGCTTGTCTTGGGTCTCCGTGACAAACACGCGATCCATCGAGATAATTGGCCCTGAGTAGCTCGGCCCGAGAGATTTTGACCACTGTTCGACGAGGTGCTGGTCCTTCAAGGAGGACGGCCAGTCGGCTGCCGAAACGAGTCCATTTCGCTGTGGCCCTCTCCATTGCGACCAACTGGAATGCGTTGGCGTATCCCCGAATGCTTGATGTGTCGATAACAGGCTGAAGCAAGCAACAAGTAAAGCAGTTGTAGAGCAACGAAACATCTGTGGACTCTCAGGGATAAACGGAGCGACATACCTCCCCCACAATAGAGCTGAGGCACTAGTCGCCAAGTGCCGTTTGGTGGTTTTCCGCGATCTTTCGATAAGTTTGAAAGCGGGTATCTGTAGGTCGAAGGTCTTTTGGTAGCCTGCTGATACCGTGGCACGCGCCTGCATCGTTCGTGTAAACGGGGCAGGTATGCGAAGAGGACGGCAGAGGATATGCATAAGCCGCTTAAGACGCGGTTCGGACGCCTCAGAATCAGGCGGAATCTGTCAGCATGCTGCTTGAAAATAGGATCTGCTGGCGGATTGTTGCTGACGGCAACAGGTTGCCAAGATGACGTCTCGCCTACAGTTCTCTTTCTACGTTCCACAACCTAGGTGCTGGCACGAAAAAACCCGTCGCATGGGAAGCATGCAACGGGTTTCGGAACTCTGAACTTTCGAGCGGAATTCTAGCGAGTGCTCACAATGCTGCTGTAGGCTTGGTCAAGACCATTTCGCAATGTCCAGGCGCGGCTCGTTGAGCACGAGGTGTGCTGAGCTTGAGTCATGGCATGCTGCAATTTGGAAACTACATGAACCGGCAAGCTACGGTCGCCGAGAAGGTTGGTCGTAGTGGTCATGTAGAGCTGTGCACATGCTTCGTGGTGCCCTGCATTGTAGGTCGAAGAACCCTGTGCAATGGCGTCCACGATTACTTGACTGGCCTTCGTTGCCGACACCTTCTTGGGCTCCGGGGGAAGGATTACAGCATCGATGACGTGAATAACACCGTTCGAGGCGTCGATGTCGGTGGCGATCAGGTTGGCATCGTTGACGCGAGCCTTGCCGTCCGTGACGGTAATGGCAACCGTTGCTCCCTGGAGGGTCTTCGCTACCTTGGCTTCCAGTGCATCTTCAGAGTAAACCCGGCCGGCGACTACATGATACTTGAGAATGCCTGCCAGCTTGTCCTTGTTTTCTGGCTTCAACAGACTCTCTACGGTCCCGGCTGGCAATTTAGCAAACGCGTCATCAGTCGGTGCAAAGACGGTTAACTCGGTTTCACCAGACAGTGCTTCTACCAGCCCGGCGGCTTCGGCAGCGGCGAGCAGCGTCTTGAATGTGCCAGCCTTATCAGCCGTCGTCACCAAATTGTCGCTACTCGGAAGAATCACGCTATCGATCACGTGAATGATTCCATTGGAACACTCGATTTCCGTCGTGACAACTTTCGCCTTATCGACCGATACAGTGCCATCGGTTACGGCAATATCGATCCGCTGGCCGTTGAGAGTTTTCGCACCCTTGAGGCCGACGACCTGCTGGGCCGCAACCTTGCCAGCGACAACATGGTAGGTCAACACACCAGCCAGCTGGCTCTTGTTCTCTGGCTTGAGTAGAGTTTCAACCGTGCCGGCAGGCAGCTTAGCGAACGCGGCATCGGTCGGTGCAAAGACCGTGAAGGGGCCATCTCCCTTGAGGGCGTCGACTAAGTCAGCAGCTTGCAGAGCCGCAGCGAGCGTCTTAAAGGATCCTGCCGCGACGGCAGTGTCGACAATGTCTTTCTCAGCCGCTCCTGAGATGGATGAGCTAAGCAGGACTGCGCTGGTGCTCAATGCAGTCAACATGTTCTTCATTAGGCGTTTCATTTTCAGCTTCCTATTGGTAAGAAATCTCACTCAAGTATGGTTCCGAATCGATCGAGACGTTGGTGGCCACTGCAATCTCTACGCGTACTCTAGAAAGGGGAATCCGGTCGACAAGTGTGAATCGTAAAAGTTCGTTCGTTCTTTTTCTAAGAAGGTGACGGGCTAGTGAATTGCGGTCGCTCCACAGTGGAGAAATTCAACGCTCGCGATCTTAGAACAATCGGTTGAATGGGTTACTAAGGACGCGCCGAACAAAGCCAGCTGCTCACGGGAGCGAAAAAGAAATCCGGAAGCGGCAAGACTCAACGATTCGATCAGTGAGGCGTACGGTGTTCCACGGGTGAAGCGTGGTGTGTAAAGAATCGATCCACAGCAGCGAATGTAAAACGCTGATAAGATTGGCGAGCTGCCGGGGCCAGTGGGCAACCAGAAATGCGCCGTTGGGACGAAAGAGAAGTCGCACAGACCAGTGGGGGAATGGGGGGGCAATCAAAGAAACGCTGCCGGACCGCGGTTGAATTTTAGGCCTGGAAAAAGCCGCTCAACTTCGACTGCCTTCCCGAGAGATTTATCCGGCGATCGGCTCAACTTCCGGGGGGATGACGGAGGTCGTGAGGTGCAACTGGGGCCTGTTGCGGGATGGGACGCATGGCATTCGCCCAGGCTATCGGCAGGCTACAGAGGCTGCCGCGTCGGTGCGCTGGAAGTGAATCCAGGAGCCTCATATGGTGAAGGACAAGAGTCGTTACTCGGCCCGCGTTTCGCTGGACTTGTTGGTTTGCTCGGTCTGGAAAGCTGCGGCTGGTCTCCTATGCCGCTGAAATGAAACATCGGTGAATCTTGGGGCACTCGGATGATCTGTCAATCCTGTTACTCGAGATGTGGAGCGTGTTGGGAAAGCCTGGGGAGGTCACCGTTGAGTCGACTAGTTGGCAGAGATTCTGACTTGGTCTAAGTCAAGTTCATTGGCCATGGCTTGCAGTTTGCTAACGGCCCGACCTTCCAGTTGTCGGACGCGTTCTTTGGAGACACCCAATTTGTTGGCCAGCTCTTGGAGGCTGCGAACCCGGTGGTGAGAGCCCAATGCGAAGCGACAACGAATAATGAACCGCTCCCTGCGATCAAGTCTTTGCAGCATTTGCGAGGTGAAGTCGCGTAGAGCCTTCCACAGCTGATCTGATCTGGAGGATGATTGTGTTTCGTCGGTCTGGCCAAAGGCCCATTCATCGGCTCCGCGAGTCAGGCGGGCTTCTTCTTCCCGAGCGGTCGCCACGAAGCGGTAGGCAGTTCGCGAGATCGAGCGATAGGCGTAGGTACTGAAGCGAAAGCCACGGTCGAAATCGAATTTCTCAACGGCGTTCATTAGTGTGATCGTGCCTTCACTCAGGATCTCGTCAAAGGATTGCGACGGAGTCACAAATTTCTTGACGATCGATATCACCAGACGCATGTTGGCTTTGATAATGTGGTCGCGAACTTGACGCGATTGGCTCAACAGATCCTCGACTGCCTCTAATGCGTGGTGATCCGCGGAGTGGGGCGGCAGGCGGTCGCGGAGTTCGGAAGCCAGGAACTTCAAATAGTTCATCTGCCGAAACAGGATTTTCTCGTCTTCAGCGGTAAGAAGTTCTGCCTCACACAGACGTCCCAAGTAGGCCGGCAAGTCTGTCGGTATTCCGTCACCAGCATTGTTTTGGATGCTTAGGCTGGATAGCAGGTTAAGCGTGTGATCTGTTGAGAAAACAAAGCTTGCGTTGGGCACGTAGTCGATCAGGGGATGATTCTGAGAGGTGGCGGAGGAGGGCGCCAAATCGCCGGAGCTAAGCCCATTCGCTGGGGGATTCTCTGCAACTACTGAGTTCGACATTGAATTGTCCTCGAGCAAGATAAATCGTTCAAAACGTTCACTTCTCTATTTGTATCGTCAATTGGGCGGCGAAGCAATGGAGGATTCGTTCAAAACGTGCATTTTGGGAGAGTTTGTCTGAAGAGCGAAACGATGGATGGTAGGGATTTCAGCTTATTCTTGGCAAACTTTGTGATATGCTTAGCGGAGAGCCAGTGTTTGCGCGGATCTCGCTAACATGCAAAACGTTCAATGGGAGATTTTATGAAAACGCTTGTCACCCCCAAACAGGTGGGGCGGTCCCTCGGCGTGAGCGAGTCGTCGGTCAAGCGATGGTGTGATAACGGCGAGATTGCAGCGCAGTACACCGCGGGCGGGCATCGTCGAATTGCCATCTCCACCGTGCTGGATTTGGTGCGCGCGGGCAAATACACGCTGGTGGCACCAGACGCATTGGGCTTGCCTGCAACGAGTGGGCGAGGGGCGCACGCCACCGCGCATGCTCGCGAAACACTGACCGAGGCACTCCTGGAAGGAAACGCGTCGCGCTGTCGCCAGTTGATTTTCGATTTGTACTTGGCAGAGCAGCACTTGAGTGTGATTTGTGATGAAGTCTTGGCACCGGCGTTTGCTGATATCGGCGAAAGGTGGTCGTGTGGCCAAGCCGAGGTCTATCAGGAAAGACGCGGGTGCGAAATCGTTTTGCACATCATGCATGAGTTGGAAACGCTGTTCCCACCACCGTTGGAAGATAGCTACCTGGCCCTCGGAGGAGCCACTGAAGGAGATCAGTATTCCCTCGGTACGAAGATGGCCGAACTCGTCCTACGCGACACCAAGTGGAACGCCATTTCGCTCGGCGACAATCTGCCGTTTAGCACCCTAGAGTCGGCCATTGCGGACAATCGCCCTAGACTCTTCTGGATTAGTTGTTCTCACATCGCTAATCCCAATCAATTCTTGGCGAGTTACTCTGCACTGTACGAAAGATTCCACTCGGAGATTGCGTTTGTGGTAGGGGGACGCGCGCTGACCGATGAACTGCGGCGGAAGATGAAGTTTTCTGCGTACTGCGACAACATGCAGCATTTGGAAGGCTTCGCGCGTACCCTCTTGGTAGCACTTGAAAAGAAGTCGCTCTAGGGAAGCGTGCCAACTGGCCTGCACCATCTATCGGAGGCAGCTCTCGTCGTCCCAGCGGGCGCGGGCCGCTCGCAGTGGCAGCGGGCAATCAATGATTCCGCTGACATGCAGAACGTGTGCGATTGCTAGACCTGGAACCGCAGGGTATTAATTTCCGGTGTGAGGCGAGGCAGGGCCAGCGTTTGCTTGCTTGTTCGGTAAAGGCACACTGAAACTGCAGTTTTCCGGCGAAAAACTGGAGCGGCATTACGCCGGCTGATCACGCCCGCGTCGAGACGTCCAATTTGCAGCCTGGCTTAGACAGCAGCAGTTGAGAAACTCCAATTTTGCGTTCCCGAAAGCCTGCCTCGCAGTAGCTCAGGTAGTACCGCCAGGTGCGAATGAAGCGTTCGTCAAAACCCAGCGATTGGACTGCTTCGAGATTCTTCTCAAACCGCTCTCGCCACATTTGGAGTGTGTTTGCATAATGACTTCCGATGTCCTCCATGTGCACGAATCGAAAGTCCGTTTTCCGGCCCACACTATTCGCAATGGCTCCCATACTCGGCAGAAATCCACCCTTGAAAATATAATGTTGAATGAAATCCACCGATCGTCGGTAACGCTCGTAACGGTGGTCCGGAATGGTAATCGCCTGTAGGCACATTGCTCCATCTGGGGCGAGCAATTGAGAACATTTCGCAAAGTATTCTGGGAGGTACCGCTCTCCAACTGCCTCGATCATTTCGATGGAGACTAGTTTATTGAAGGAGCCGCAAAGATCTCGATAGTCTTGATTCAACAGGGTGACTTGGTCGGTAAGACCTTGACTTCGGAATCGATCAGCCGCGTAGGCATGTTGTTGTTTGGAGATAGTAGTCGTTGTAACTCGACAACCGTACTGCTTGGCAGCGTGTTCCGCGAAGCCGCCCCACCCTGTACCAATCTCCAAGACATGATCCTTGGCGGAGAGCTGTAGTTTGCGGCAGATGCGATCGTATTTCTCGATCGAAGCCTCTTCCAGGGTTGATTCTGCCCGGTCAAAAAATCCACTAGAGTAGGTCATGGTAGGGTCGAGCATCAACGCAAAGAACGCATTGCTCAAGTCGTAGTGGGACGAAATATTGCGGCGACTACCACGCCGGGTATTTCGATGCAGCCAATTCGTAGCAGTGCGAAGGGGGCGCATCAGCATTGCTCCGCCTCGTTCGACACTCGCCAACGCTTCCATATTGCCCGCCAGCACTTGCATCGCTTCGGTGAGGTTCGGAGAGTCCCAGTCACCACGAATATAGGACTCTGCTGCACCCAGGCTGCCACCCAGGGCTACCTGGCGATAGAAGCTGCTACGATGGACTTGGATCGAAGCGGACGGGGCAGCTTGGAGGCGGACTCCGAAGCGATTCACGCCGATGGGGTCCTGGATCGTCAGTTGCCCACGTTGAAACTGCTGCAGCTGCCTATGCACCAAGTGGCGAGCGAATTGATTGCCTCGACTCTCGAACCAACGGTCGCGCGCTACTGGACTCGGGATTCTTTGGCCGGACGCAAAGGACTCGAGCACTGAGTGGTTTGAGTTGAACTGCTTCGCTTCTTCGGGTGCGTATGGGAAGGACATTTTTTCCACCAAAGTTTGAGAGCCTGGAAGTAGATCGCCGCGCAGATTTTGGCGGTCATCATGGGATAACGCAGGGACATTCGCCTGAGATTCTGGCGATCGAGTGAGCGCCGTTGGAGCGCTAAATCTGCTTCGAATTCGACCGAGGAGTCCCGAGTGTTGGCCAAGCGAACCTGGAGAGTCGCCTCCGGTTGCGATAATCGCCAGCGGTATTGCATCTCCATGTCCATGAAGGGCGAAACATGGAAATCTTTAGGGTGGCTGAAGGTGAGCTCATGGGATTCCTGCAATTGGTTTCCTTTCCAAAGCACGTAGCAATGGCGTTCTTTCCAGGGAGTGTTATTGACTTCCGCCACGACGGCCTCGACGCGGTTGGCCTCAGCATCAAAACAGTAGTACAAATTCAGCGGACTCATGTAGTAGCCGAAATTACGTAGTTGCGTGAGTAGACGAATCGGGCCTGTCGTTTCACAGCCTGTCTGCTCGAGGACTAGGGAACGCACCTCGGTTGCAAGGGGGATGTCCGGCTTGAACAAATGGTCCCCTCGCAGGAACGATCGGACCGAGGTGGCACGATTGCCCAGCAGCGCCCTGCTACCGAGCATGGCGGGAATTTCATCCAAATCCAGGTAGACCATATAGAGTCGGTACTGAAATTGATGATTTAGAGGCACATGGCGGCGGTGGCTGACCGTCCCCTCGTAGATGCAGCTATGCATGATTCAAGATTGAGTCCAAAGTTTTTAGTAACCTCCAGCGCACTGTTGACACCATCTTCGTGAAAACCGTAGCCCCAATAGGCGCCGCAGAAATGAGTTTGATTCCTACCGTTGATCTCGTGCAACCTACGCTGCGCGGCAATTGCGGCTACGCAATAGGCCGGGTGTTGATAATGGAAACTTCGAATCACGCTCCCGGCGGCTATGTCAACCGATGGGTTCAGCGTCAACAAAATTGGAGTCGGCGAATGGTGGTTCTGTAGCCGGCTGAGATCGTAGGTCACCGAAGCGTTTTGGTTGTCATCCTCCGAAATGCGATAATTCCAACTCGCCCAAGCACGGCGTGTGCTTGGCAACACTCGCGTATCCGTGTGCAGCACGGCGGTGTTGGCGTGGTAGGGGATCGCACCGAGCACCTCGCGTTCGGCCGGAGTGGGAGCCGCGAGCATTCTGAGGGCTTGGTCCGAATGAGTCGCGAATACCACTTGGTCGAACACCTCCAGTCTTCCACCTACCGATTTTACCGCGACTTCCTCCCCTGAGCGAATTACCGTGTCCACAGGCGAATTCAACTTAACCCGATCCGCGATGGGCTTGAGCAGGGCATCGACATATTCCCGAGCTCCGCCACGAATTGTTCGCCATTGCGGACGATCACGAAGTTGCATGAGCCCGTGATTGGCAAAAAATCCAACCAGGAAACTTGCCGGGAAATCCAGGATCGACTGGGGAGTGCTCGACCAGATGGCTGCGGCCATCGGAACCAAGTACTGCCTAAGAAAGGTTTCTCCAACACCGCACGCAGTGAGAAATTCGCCCACGCTCTGCTCGTCCTGAGGTAGTGCATTCTGTGCCGCCGACATGCCGGCTCGATTAAAACGCACGATGTCTCGCAGCATCCGCAGAAAGCTAGGACTGAGGAGGTTTGCTCTCTGGGCGAAGATTCCGTTAAGGGAACTCCCTTGATACTCCACACCGCTGCTATCGCATCGCACGCTAAAGCTCATGTCGCTCGGTTGAGAAGCAACGTCTAAAATTTCCAACAAACGGCAGAAATTGGGGTACGTTTTCCGGTTGAACACCATGAAACCAGTGTCGACTGGATAGGGTACGCCTTCCAGTTCAACGTCCACGGTGTTGGCATGACCGCCTGCGTAGTGACTGGCTTCGAATACCGTTATAGAATGCTGCGTGGAAAGAATTCTGGCAACGAGACACCCTGAAATTCCACTACCAATGACTGCGATACGCATCTTAGGCTCCCTGGCTTGAGGAATCGACAAGATTGCGCTTTAGGATGTGGTTGGGGACCGGCTTGAGGTCCCAGACCAGGCCCAGCCATGACATCACGACGAGTAAATAGTAGGACACGTCGATCTCCCACCAGAGGAAGCCTTGCCGAGCAGATGTTGGGAAATGGTGATGATTGTTGTGCCAGCCTTCCCCGAAGGTGAACAGAGCCAGCCACAGGTTGTTCCGACTGTCATCCCCTGTCGCATAGCGGCGCGTTCCGTAGGTGTGGGCAAGCGAATTGATGCCGAACGTCACATGGTAAAGAGCGACGGTTGAGACTACGAAACCCCAGACCAACATTTGAACGCCACTCGTTCCCGATTGTGGTGAAACCATGCGGACGAACTCTCCCAATCCATACATGCTGAATGCAAGGAGGACCGGCGCGAAGAAATCGAACCGCTCAAGAAACCGCAGCTCTGGAAACTTCAGCCAGTCCTTGACTACGCGGTGGTTGGTCTCATATCCCTCGTCGGTCATGAACCACAACATGTGACTCCAGATGAAGCCCTGCTGCGAAGGCGAATGAATATCGTTGGGGTTGTCTGAGGCGCGGTGATGATGGCGGTGGTGCGCTGCCCACCAGATGGGGCCACGCTGAGCTGCGCTGTTCCCCAACAGGGCTCCCATGAACTGTACTGCCCGAGACGTCTTAAAGGCCCGATGGGAGAAATAGCGGTGGTAAAAGGCGGTCAAGCCAAAAACTCGCGCAAAGTAGACGAACGCAGCCACTGCAATTGCAATCCAACTCCAGCCCACCACAAAAACCATGAGGCAGGCAGCGTGAAGCAAGAAGAAGGGGGCAACCCGGAACCATTGAACTTGACCGGTGGACGTCATGAGTGAGCCGTTGTGGACGAGGGGGACCGATACGCCAGCGAGGAATCTCTACCAGTGCTCTAGAGAGCCTCGGCGAATCGTCAAGTGACCGATCTTCAAAAAAGAGCATGCACTCGGCTTAGAAGTTCTGTTTCGGCGGGAGCGGTAGGAATGCGCTGGTACTCTTCAGGTACTGCTCGTAGCCGTCGATGCGACTGCGGAGCGAGTTTTCCAATAGCCGAACACCGGAAACTCGGATGAGCAGGAAGGACATCAGCAGAGGGCCAATTGCAGTCCACCACCAGTTGACTGAATCTGCAGCAACGAGGTAAAAGCCCCACCAAATCAAGAAATCTCCGAAATAGTTGGGGTGCCGCGTATACCGCCACAGTCCTTGATTCATGACTTTGCCACGATTGGAGTTCTGTGCTTTGAAGCGGGCCATTTGGTAGTCGCCGATGGATTCGAAAGCCAGGCCGAAGAACCAAACCGCGATCCCCAGCCAGGAAACAGCGTTCAGCTCGCCAGCTTGGCGGATTCCCACTTGCAATGGCAGGGAGATGATTGCCGTCAAAAGTCCTTGCAAGCCGAATACGGTAAATAAACTGACTATGGGGAACCGCGGTCCATGCTTTTCCCGCATGGCCGCGTAGCGATAGTCCTCGGGTTTTCCCACATTGCGCCAAGCCAAATAGCCAGACAATCGCATGCCCCAAATCGACACCAAGAGTGTCAGCAGGATGGGTTTGGTCATCCATTCTCCACTCAGGACCAGCGATAGCCAGGCGACGATTACGAAGCCCAGGCCCCAGAAAATGTCGATGATACTTGCATTTTTTAAGCCTAGGCTGATCAACCAGAGCAACAGCAAAGCTGCAGCCAGCGCGGCTAGATTGCAGATAAAGAGTAGTCCAAGGCTCATAAGACTCATTCCGAATGCGAATATGGTGAACGTCTGAAGGGGTTGACTCGACTCTATCATCGTAGCTGGCAGGGAACCCTTGGGTTTCCAACTCAATTGAAGCAACAAGCCTCGCGGCTCCGGGATGTCGTGTGGGCTGGCTTGGGCGTAGGCCCCCACCCGGCCACCAAACGCCAAGTCACGGCCCTTGGGCCAGGGCGGAGTGCTTTTCCGCCAATTGAACAGTTGCTTTCCTTGAAACAGTCCGTTTCGTCGGAGCTCTTTACCAGGAATCAGAAAATTATGCTCAACGCGATCGACCTTGCAGAATCTGGTGTGGCACCCGACTGGCTGATACGGATCGGAATTCGACGCTTGTTGTCCAAGCGGATTCAAGGCTCGCATTCAGTGGACGTAGCAGCGTTTGCGCGAGAGATTGGCAGTGGGCCCTTGGCACTAGAGTCTCAGGCGGCCAATGAACAGCACTACGAAGTACCAGCCCAATTTTTCGAGTCCTGCCTCGGGCGGCGTATGAAGTACAGTGCCTGTCTATTTCCACATGCCTCAACGTCGCTAGTTGAAGCAGAGGAGGAAATGCTGCGGCTGACCTGTGAGCGGGCTGAGATCTCCGATGGGATGCGCGTGCTTGAGCTGGGCTGCGGCTGGGGCTCCTTGACCCTGTGGATTGCTGAACATTTTCCCAACTGTACGATCACGGCACTCACTAATTCAAACAGCCAACGAGAGTTCATCGAACAAACCGCTCGACAGAGGAAATTCGTGAATGTTCGCGTCATTACGGCTAATATGACGGAGTTCTCTGCCGACGAAAAGTTTGACAGGATCGTATCCGTTGAAATGTTCGAACACATGCGTAACTACAAGCTGTTGTTCTCACGCCTTGCGGGTTGGCTCGCCCCTCAGGGCAAAGCTTTCGTTCATGTTTTCTGCCACCGCAGTACCCCCTATCTGTTTGAAACCGAGGGCGCGGACAATTGGATGGGGCGTAACTTTTTCACTGGAGGCATGATGCCATCGGTAGATTTGTTTAGCCACTTTGACGATTGTTTGGGCATCGAAAAACAGTGGACGGTGAATGGCCTGCACTATTGGCGAACTTGTGAGGAATGGCTTCGAAATCTCGACTCCAACCGGTCGCGTGCCCTTGAAAGTTTGAGTAAAAACGTAGGGATAGGTAACGCAGAGAAGGCCTTGCAGCGATGGAGGATGTTTTTCATGGCATGCGCAGAGCTATTCCGCTACCGCGACGGCATGGAATGGTTTGTCGCCCATTACCTGTTTACCCCGCAAGAGTCCGGTAGTCCGCAGGCTCACCGCGGTGAGCCTGCATTGGTCCAAGAAGGCGGAGTGTGAGTTTCCTCGGAAAGCTCGCGTTTGTGTGATTGCCGTCGGTCACGTGGCGCCTACACTGCCGAGGACAATGAGGTGAGTACGTGGCATCTCGAGAGCCACTGTTGTTAACTTATTCCAATACCGCGAATCCATCTTGTGAATCGCATTGGCATGATCCCTTCAGGAAGTAGAACGCGATGCCTACCGAGCAACACGATCCACGAAATCGGCTTCACTGTATGGAAGTCCAAGGCGGACACGGTACGGACTCCCAATTTTTTAGGCGCCCCGGTCTCGATGTGTGGATTTGGAATCAATCTCGGCAGGACGCCAAGGTGGAAGGCGGTGACATCCACTACGTCTCCTCTTGCGCCTCGGGACGAATTACCAGAATGCTGATGGCTGATGTTGGAGGTGTCAACAACCATTTCGCCGACGTTGCCTGTCGCTTGCGAGACGTGATGGTGCGGAACATCAACGCGATCGCTCAATCCTCGGCGGTTCGACAGATGACAGCCCAGCTGGACTCAACTTCTCAACAGGGAGGCTTCGCCTCGGTACTTCTTAGTACGTTCTTCGCACCGACTCGGTCGTGGACCGTTTGCAATGCAGGCCATCCACCACCGTTGCTTTACCAATCGGTTAAGGGGGAGTGGGCAGCGCTCAAACCGCTGTCTAGTGAACTCCCACCAGCCGCAGATTACGCTGGCAATGTCGATGTTTCCGAATACCAGAATTTTAAGCTCAGGCTAGACGCTGGCGATATGTTCTTCTGCTACAGCAACTCCCTAACGGAGTGTCGTCAAAGCAACGGGAGAATGATGGGAGTTGAAGGGATTCGCAGCCTCGTGCAGAGATTGTCCGAGTCGTCCAACCCGGAACTCGCGCTCAACGAATTGATCCTTACGATTCGAGACGCTCATCAAGACAATTTGTGCACGCAGGATGCAACAGTCATGCTCAGCAGAGTGACTCCTACACGCGTTTCACTGCGAGACAATTTTCTGGCGCCATTCCGCTTTATTCGAGGTGCCAACGACCGAACGTCCTTGTAGCTCTCGCCTTGATTAACTGGGGAGCACAGCCGTTTCGCAATTGCCAAGCAATCCCGAACGCTGAACGCCGCACCGGATGCTAAGGGGAGATGCGAAGCGTAAGTTTCATTGAAGCCAACTGGACACCGGCTTGCCAAATTTCCAGTTCGTGTTGCGAACCGCACGCATGCAACGCCTGTCGGCTGCCGTACGTCGGGCGACAGTCCCGTGCGGAAAATCCGTCAGAGGAAGGAAGTGTTTCGGGCACTTCTAAAACGGGTCGACTCACGTGCTGGTCACGTGGGCTGGCAGGAGAAGATCGCTGCAGCGTTTTTACTTTTTCTCAATTCTCACAGCCAATTAGCATGGGGAGCTCAGCACTGTGCGCCAAAAGACATACGTCATCGTGGGTGGAAGTCACGGCATCGGCTGGGGACTCGTCAAACGTCTGGTTTCTAGTGGAGCTGCCGTTACCATAATATCTCGAACCATCGGGGAACTCTCTAGCCTACCGGGGATCAACCACTTACCGCTGGACGTCACGCAGGCAGAGATCGATTCGGACCAGCTGCCGGCATGTATCGACGGTTTGGTCTATTGTCCCGGCTCGATGAATTTTGCATCTATCCGAGCTCTAAAGCCGCAATCGCTGGCAGACGATTTTGAGTTGAATGTAGTGGGCGCGGTGAAGAGTTTGCAGGCTTCGTTACCAGCCATGAAAGCGGCCGGTACGTCGTCGATGATTCTGTTTAGTTCGGTGGCAGCAGGTCAAGGCCTACCGCTGCATGCAGCGGTGGCTGCCTCCAAAGGAGCTGTCGAAGGTCTGACGCGTTCGCTCGCGGCTGAACTGGCGCCGGAGATTCGCGTTAACTGCATTGCGCCCTCGCTAACAGACACTCCGCTGGCAGAACGTTTGCTGTCGAATGAGCAGAAACGCGGAGCGATGGCCGAACGCCATCCCCTGAAACGGATCGGAACAGTTGACGACGTTGCTGCGGTAGCGGAATTCTTGTTATCGGACAACGCCGCTTGGATCACAGGGCAAGTGATGAACGTCGACGGTGGTATGTCCACGGTCCGCTGCTAAAGCTCACCGGATTTCTCCTCGGCACTGCTTGCGGCGGCCACTTGAGATGCCGCGATGACTTGCCCAAACTTCCGTCGTTTCCCCCGCCCCCTGCCCTGCAAGTTCAGCTGGGCAGGGTTTAGTTAAGTCAGGTTGTCTGGCTAGGCCGCTCGCTGGCGGTCATTCAGGAGTCCTGGAAACGCTCTTGGAGTGACAGCACCGACAGCTCTTCGGTTCGCAATGCTTCCATCGCCATGATGGCAGCCGTGGCGGCAGCCATGGTGGTGATACAGGGCACACCATTCTGAACTGCCGCAGCCCGAATACGGCCCTCGTCGGTGCGCGCTCCCTTGCCATTAGGAGTGTTGATGATCAACGAAACCTCTTCGTTCTTGAGATAGTCGATTAGGTTGGGAGATCCCTCAGCCACCTTTTTCACGCGTGTGACTGGAATCCCAGCATCTTCAATGATCTTGGCGGTCCCGGGAGTGGCCAGTAGCGGAAAGCCCAATTCGTGCAAGCGTTTGACCAAGTCAGGAATGCCGCTCTTGTGGCGCGAATTGACCGAGATGAAGATGTTTCCGCTCTGGGGCAGCACGACCCCAGCCGCCAGTTGGCTTTTCGCAAAGGCAATCGAAAATTCTGGGCTAATGCCCATGACCTCTCCGGTGCTCCGCATTTCAGGCCCGAGGACGATATCGACGCCTGCAAATTTGCGGAAGGGGAAGACACTCTCCTTGATTGAGACATGTCGGGGAATGGGCTCCTCGAGGAGACCCAGTTCTGCGAGCGTCTTGCCCGCCATGATTTTAGCGGCCAAATTGGCAACGGGGACGCCTGTTGCTTTGGCAACAAATGGGACGGTACGGCTCGCTCTTGGATTCACTTCGATGACATAAACGTTCATCTTGCCATCTTCGGATTTGACGGCGTATTGCACGTTCATCAACCCGACGACTCGAAGTCGTTTGGCCATGGCCCATGTTGCTTCGCGAATCTCTTGGATGACTTCCGCCGACAAGCTGTAGGGAGGAAGTACGCAAGCCGAGTCACCGGAGTGGACACCGGCCTCTTCAATATGCTCCATGATACCGGTCACGACAACATGTTCACCATCACAGAGCGCGTCGACGTCGACTTCGATGGCGTCCTCGAGGAATTTGTCGATCAACACCGGTTGGCCTTCGGCCACGATGAAGGCCTCAGCAACATACCGCTCGAATTGCGCATTGTCGTAGCAGATCTCCATCGCTCTACCGCCGAGTACGAAACTCGGGCGAACCAAGGCGGGATAGCCCACCTTCTTGGCTTCGGCGCGCGCCTGTTCCATAGTGCGAGCGATGGCGTTGGGAGGCTGTTTGAGGCCAAGGGTCTGCAAGAGCTTTTGGAATTTTTCACGATCTTCCGCCGCTTCGATCGTATCGACCGATGTGCCAATAATGGGGACATTGGCCGTTGCCAAAGCCCGTGCAAGATTGAGGGGAGTCTGTCCACCAAACTGAACAATGACTCCATCTGGCTGGATGCGGTCGCAAATGTTGAGCACGTCTTCGGCGGTCAACGGTTCAAAGAACAGGATGTCGCTGGTGTCGTAGTCGGTGCTGACCGTTTCTGGGTTGCTATTGACCATGACCGATTCAATACCCATCTCGCGCAAGGCGAAACTGGCATGGCAGCAGCAGTAATCAAACTCGATTCCCTGACCAATACGATTGGGGCCTCCCCCTAAGATCATGATGCGCTTGGTGTCTGGATTCTTGGTGGGTGATTCGTCTTCGAGTTCATAGGTGCTGTAGTAGTAGGGCGTGTAAGCCTCGAATTCGGCGGCACACGTATCCACAGACTTGTAGGTAGCCACAACTCCGTGTGATTTTCGCCACGCTCGCACCTCAAGTTCATCGCTTACCAACAGATTCGCCAGCTGGCGGTCGGAGAAGCCGCTCTGTTTGGCAGCTCGCATTTCCTCAGCCGATAATTTGTCGAGTGAGCCGATTGAGCGGAGGCGTTCCTCGAGTTCCACCAACTCGGCCAGGTGGTCCAAGAACCAAGGATCGATGAAGGTAATGCGGTGAATCTCGTCTACCGACATGCCGAATTTGAGGGCATAGCGGAGATACCACACGCGGTCGGGATTGGGACGCGCCAACTTGCTTCGGATTTCATCCTCATCGGGCTGCAGTTCCGTTCCCCACAGATCCTTGCTGTCGCATCCCCAACCGAACGCTCCGACTTCGAGTCCTCGGAGCGCCTTTTGAAACGATTCCTTGAAGGTGCGACCAATGGCCATCGTTTCCCCCACGCTTTTCATTTGCGTGGTCAGGGTCGTGTCGGCCTCGGGAAATTTTTCGAACGCGAAGCGAGGAATCTTGGTGACCACATAGTCAATCGTCGGTTCAAAGCAGGCTTTGGTCTTCTGCGTAATGTCATTCGGGAGCTCCCAGAGGCGATAGCCAATAGCCAGCTTGGCTGCGATTTTGGCGATGGGAAATCCGGTCGCTTTACTCGCAAGTGCACTGGAGCGACTCACGCGGGGATTCATTTCGATCACGATCATACGACCGGTCGACGGCTCAATGGCAAATTGGATATTGGAGCCACCCGTTTCCACGCCAATCTCGCGAATGACGGCCAAGGAGGCGTCGCGCATTCGCTGGTATTCCTTGTCGCTCAATGTCTGAGCGGGAGCCACCGTGATGGAATCCCCCGTGTGGACTCCCATGGGATCGAAGTTCTCGATCGCGCAAATGATGACGACGTTGTCGTCTCGGTCGCGCATGACCTCCATCTCATACTCTTTCCAACCGATGATTGACTCTTCGATTAGAACCTCATGGACCGGGGATTGCACCAGTCCATTGCGGACGAGGGCATCGAAATCATTGCGGTTGTAGGCGATCGCCGAACCGCTCCCGCCCATGGTGAAACTTGGGCGAACCACGCAGGGCAAGCCGACGCGTTTGAGGGTCTCGCGCGCCTCTTCCAAGGTCGTTACGACGTCGCCATCGCACACATCCAGCCCGATCTTTTCCATGGCCTCCTTGAACTGATCGCGTTCCTCCGCCTTCGCGATCACCTCCGGATTGGCACCAATCATCTCCACGGAGTACTTTTCGAGGACGCCGTTGGCCGCCAGGTCCATGGCCACATTCAAACCGGTCTGCCCACCCAGGGTTGGCAGCAATGCATCGGGACGCTCCCGCTCGATGATCTTGGCGACAACCTCCCAAGTTAACGGTTCAATGTAGGTCCGCTCCGCAGTACTGGGGTCGGTCATGATCGTTGCTGGGTTGCTATTCACCAAGACAACTTCGTAGCCCTCCTCGCGCAATGCCTTGCAGGCCTGCGTGCCGGAATAGTCAAACTCGCAAGCTTGCCCAATCACAATAGGGCCCGAGCCGATGATCATGATCTTCTTGATGTCAGTTCGCCGTGGCACTGCGTCTCACTCTCAATTTAGCGTACTGCAAGTCTTGATTGGTGCTGAGCGACGTTTCAGCTGTATCTCAACAGCCCGAACGTCCAAGGCTCTACGCCCAAACTTGCATGATGGAATTTAGACTTTCGCAAGACTCTACCCGCAGACCAGTTGTCTGTTGCCTATGTTTCGAAAGCCAACAGTGCAAACCTACTACCCCACCGGGACTAGGGCCGCTGAGTAAAATTTCCCAAGAATATCATGCATTTCGCACTATTGCCAAGGGGCTAACCCGTAGGGCATCGGCTGGCTTGGAACCAATTGGAGACTCCTCAATTTCCGCTTCAGGAGCCATGGAAGTGCAGAATCCCAACATTTCCCCCATTATTCAGCGTTTGGTGACCGAGCAACAACCTTAGCATAGGTAGATTTTGACTCTAGCTCGTCAAAGACAGAATTCGATAGAAAGTCGGGTTGGACTTTTTTTTGAAAGATTGGGTGCCATGGATCCTAGCGAAGACGAAGAATTGGCATGGCAAGGGGCGCACTTGCATGTAAACCGTCGTGGAGCGTGGGAATTCGTGTCCCGCAACTCAAGACGTTCCGCGGTTGGCATTGTGGCAGTGCACGAAGATTTGCGAGTTGTCTTGGTGGAGCAGTTTCGTCCTCCCGTCGGTCGCCGTTTAATTGAGCTACCCGCCGGCTTGGCTGGGGATATCGTGGGGGCGGAAAACGAGGACTTGATTGTCGCCGCCAAGCGGGAGCTCGTCGAAGAAACCGGCTACGTAGCCGCCGAGTGGAGGCTGCTGGTGCACGGCTACTCTTCGCCAGGCCTGACGGACGAATCGATTACGCTCTTCTTAGCCCAGGGGCTCGAGCGAATTTCTCAAGGTGGAGGCGTGGAGGGGGAATCGATTCAGATTCACGAAATCCCCATGGACCATATCCTCACCTGGCTTCGCGAACGCAAGCAATCAACGGACTTGAAATTGCTGGCCGCCCTGTTTGCCGCTCGGGAGGCGATTGAGCAGCCCCGGTCTTAGCGGCCAACCCCCTTTTCACGCTACTGGGTTCTTTCACGCTACTGGGTTCGAGGTGCCTAGCGGCTGAGTTCCGCACCATCTCAGGTTGCCTGCCTGGCGTTGGAGGGGGAAGCCCGCCACAGGCCCCGCGGGACTCTGCTAGCGAGTCCTCGCTTTCAGCAGTTGCAGTGATGGGAAGCAGTCGCAGTGGCGACCTCATCCCGGCTACCGACCGCTATCGTTCGAGCGCATCGGGATCGATCGGTTCCCCTTCCCAAACCGCAGTCTTGCCATCCCACGTCAGGACGCGGTGCGCGCTACCTGGTGCCAAGGGGCGATCAATTTGCGGCAACCATTTTGCTAAATCGGCCTTCACCTCCCGAAATTCGGTATGACTGGCCAAGTTGTCCCACTCATTGGGATCCTCTTGCATGTCATACAGCTCCTCGCTTCCATCGGCATAACGAATGAATCGCCAGCGATCGGTGCGGATGGCATGGTTGCCCTGATTGTGTGAAGTGATTGCTGGCCACTGACGCGGGGCATTGGCCCTCTCTAGTTGCGGACGCAGCGTGTGCCCCTCCAGGCCCGTTCGCGCGGGCAAGTCGCAGAGGTCCACCAACGTGGGGTAGATATCTAATAACTCCGCAGGTTGCGAGCTTCGTGCACCCGCCGGCAGGTTGGGGCCGGCGATGATCATGGGAACGCGCGTCGAGCGGTCCCACAGCGTGTTCTTTCCCGAAATCTCTTTCTCGCCCAGGTGGTAACCATGGTCCGACCAAAGCACGACAACGGTATTTTGATCTAGACCTTGAGCCTTCAACTCAGCCAAGACGCGGCCGACCATGCCGTCCACGAAACTGGTGGATGCAAGGTAGGCCCTCACCAAAGATCGGTCTTCCCCAGCTTGCTCCAACCAGCTCAGGCGTGGTTCGGGAAGTTGCCAATGTAGATACCAAGAAAATAGAGGGGTGTCATCGCGATCACCCCGCAGAATCGGTGGCATCAGTAGCGATTCTTCTGGGTAGAGATCAAACCATTTCTGAGGAGCGAAACAGGGGACATGAGGGCGGCGAAAGCCGCAGAAAAGCATGAAGGGCTGGCTCGATTCCTCTTGGGCCAGAGCATCCAACTGTTCGCAGGCCCAGGTGGCTACTTTGTAGTCATCTTGCTGCGAATCATGCTCTGGAAAAACTCCCCAGTCCATCAGCGGATGCCCTCCCTGCATATTGATGATCTTCTTTGCAGGCTTGGGATTTCCACCACTACCGTGGTAACCCCACACGTCAAACTCGACCCCCGTCTCCCGCTGGTCTCGCGGTGGGTAAGCATCGTGGTAGGTCTTCCCACCGGTGATCGTGCGGTAGCCATGTTGTTGAAAGTACTGCGGGAGCGTCACCCAATCCTTAAATTCAGGAAGTGTGCGGAACCAGGGGGACAACCCGTACACGCCGGTCGTCGTTGGCCTCAACCCTGTCATGACACTGGTGCGAGAGGGATTGCACAGTGGAGATTGGCAATGCGCGTTGGTGAACACCGTCCCTCTGGCAGCCAACGCGTCCATATTGGGCGTTTGAACTTGGGGATGTCCGCCTAAGCAACCAACCCAATCGTTCAGGTCATCGATTGAAATGACTAGTACGTTGGGTTTAGCAGCCACCGCTTCAGGGGATGCGGACGACTGGGGTTCAACTGCTGCGAGAGTGGAACAACCAAAAGCGAGCATTCCAGCAATTACGAAACAGTGGAACGGCCTGCCGATCGCCGAGTTGTTCGATGGGGAATCGGTAAACACAGTGAAAACTCTCTGCAAAGTGAACAAGGTTGGATGAAAATCGTGAGATCCTAGCACGGACGCTGAAATGCACGTGAGGCTGCAGGAATCCACTGCGCCAACCCCTCCTGCAGACACGCTTCTTCTGGCTTTAGAGCCTCCTGGCGTTTGAGGCTGGAGACTGTGGCGGCATTGGGCGGTTGGAAAAACGGCAGTCGATTTGCGCCCCTATCATAACCTATCTGCCAGGGGCGTCGGTGCAATCTGAAGAATCGTTGCGACCGAGCTAAACTTCTTGGTCGCGGTTGTCGATCCAACCCTAAGAAGCGCCTTACGGATTATCATCCGCTGAGTCGAGGTTCCTGGAGTCGCATTGCCCCATGCGCAGCCGGAATTCGGCCAGCGGACCAACTCCGGAAAATTGGACATCGGTTGAATCCGGCAACACATTGGCATCGCTCGTCAATGTGGAAGTCTGTTGGGTTCTAGGTTTGGGTGCTACCGTTTCGTCCTCTTCGATGGCGGTTCCAGTGGATAACGGTTCAGTAGGCTTGAACCGGATGCGCGTCGTCACTACCGGAAGGGCGTTGCGCGATGAAGAATCGCGTCGCTGATCTACGTCCTTATCCTATCGCGAACGTGTGGAGCCGTCCTTGAAGTTCAACACGCCAGCGGATTCTTTTTGCACTCCAACAGTAGTCAAACGAGCCGCAATCTGTTTGCTAGTTGTTCTTGCTGTGGGGCTGCTTGTGCATCAGGTATGGCGTCGTGAGCATGCTTCGATCGCGGCAGCGCCCTTCGTTGTGTCGCCTAGCGAGTCGTCCGCGACTGACCTCCAACTCGCTCCATTCGGTGTACCTCAAGCGGCTAGCCTAGATCGCCCTGGACTCGAACATCGGGGAACGCCGCTGGTTGCGCAGCCGCTGCTCGTCTACTCGATTGCGAGCCTGACGCCACCGCCAGCCAATCTGTCTGTAACTCCTCCACCCACCACCGGTCCCTTTCGAATTGCATCCTACAGCTCCCCGGGAGAATTCGGGGCGAACGCGACGGAGTCCGAGCTGGTGGAAGCCGCTGAGATCGTTCTGACACCGCCGAGCAATTCACTGCAGCGCGCAGGGCCGCTAGCTGACAATTTTCCGCCCAATGGCGGCATTGCGCAGCGCCCGAGAACAACCGGCATAAGCCCCTGGATATCCGAATCGCGAGCCCAGGACATTCCCTCGGCGAGTGAGTCCAAGGGGAGGGCTGAGCCAAGGCCGCCGCATTCCCGAGAAGTCTTGCCAGGTTCAAGTCGGAGTGCAACTGAGGCAGTTGCGTCTCCCAGGCTCTATCCCGAGCAGTCCAGCGCGGCGGACCAACTCTCCAATGCCGTTCTCCCGAAACCTGAAAATCCGGCGAGCTCTCTTCGTCGCGATGTGCTCGTCGAGTCGGCTCGGAATGCGGTCGCCCTGCAGGACCTTGAATTGGCCTCTCAACGTTTCGAAAATCTGCTGATTGAGTTTCCCGCATTTGAAGAGGCGCGATCGGAATACGTTGGGATCCTTAGCCAGCGTGGGCTTTGGGCGGACGCGCAGGTCCAGCTCGAGCAACTCTTGGAGATGCACCCTTCCGAGGTTGCTTACTATTCACGCTACGCCGACTTGTTGATTCAGCAGGGGAAATTTGTCTCGGCTGAAGGCACCCTGAAGCGTATGCTGGAAGAGCAACCGGGTGAACCCGAAGCCTACATTGTGCTGGGCCGGTTGCTCGTATGGCAAGGTAAGACCGCCGAGGCGGCCAAGTTGTACGACACGCATTTGAAGAGCGCCGGCAATCTGCCGCCTGCTCTGGAAGCGAAACTCGCTAGATTCTTGATGGAGATCAATCGTCCTCAACAGGCAATCGCCATTATTTCACGGTTGCTTGAGATGCAATCGGATGATCCTGAGCTTACGCTTGATCTCCTACTTGCGCATGCGCGCCTCGGCCATGAGGCTCTTGTATTCGACCTGCTTGGCACCATCGCAGAATATCCCGGCGTACAACCCTCCCAGCGGATTGCCTTGGCGGACACGCTGTACCGTGAGGCTTACTACCGTCCCGCACTCATGCTCTTTGAACAGGCGTTGGCACACTCCCCAGGGGACATCAATACGCAGTGCAAGCTCATTCGCACGCACGTCAGGCTGTACAACATGCCCGCCGCCGCAGCCACATTGGCGGGGCTTGCCGAGCGGCAGACGGATGTGCTGGTCCGACTCGAATTGGCCAATTATAAGACCGCCGTTGGTGAACTGGCGGAAGCCTACGCGATCTATCAGTCGCTTCTGCTAGAGAACCCGCAGCAGGTCGAGGCGCTCAAAGGACTCGGGACACTGCTGCATGCCATTTCCGATTTTAGACGGGCCGAGACGGTTTACCGTCGCGCCCTGGAAAATGCCCCAAATGATCCCCAGTTGAAGCAACAGCTCGCAGAGACTCTGCTTAAGCAACGCAGGCTTAATTCGGCCATCGACGTCCTCGATTCCTCTGTTGGCGCCGCCAATGCGGTGGGCGTTGTCGCATCCGATCCAGGCGCCATTGCGGATATGCTCGTTCGAGGCCAAGAGTATTCTGCTGCGGAAGCATTATGTTTGGAAGAGCTGCATGTTGTCCATTCAGCTAGCACTCGACTGTCCCTGCGGACTTCTCTGGGGTGGGCACAATTTAGATTGGGACGTCCCAGTGAAGCGTTGGAGACCTTCAATCAGACCCGCCTTGAGAATGCCACCAATTCTCCGAGGCTGAGGTACGGCATCTATTGCTGCCAGAGAGAGCTTGGACAGTCTGCTGCGGCGGAGGCTGAGCTGAGCGAAGAGCTGAGTCTCTTCTATCCTAGTACGTACAATCGCGTGGTCTTGGCAGATCTGGCCTTGCAAGACTGCAACTGCGCGCTTGCCGCAAGGTTGTTGGGCCAAGCCCTGGCCTTTGAGCCTGACAACCATTACTTGCTGATTCGACTTGGCGAAGCGGAAGCGATGTGTGACGCCTGTGCAAATCAGTGCGAGGACGAGGCGCATTTTGAGCAAGCACTCGCCCTGTCCCCGAGCAATACGCGTGCTCGACTGGGGTTGGCACGCGGGGCGGCACGTGGTCATGCTTACGCCAGCAGTATTGAACTGTATCGACAAATTCTGGTCGCTTTGCCGATGTACCCTCTCGCAGCGATGGAGCAGGCTCGAGTCTGGTACGCATGGAAGGGAGTCGACCGAGCAAATCAAGCCTACTGGCAGGCAGAGGAGGTTCTCCAGTCCCAGCCACGTTTTACACAGGATGCCAACCTCAACGCTAGAAATCTCCAGGCGCTTGAGGACGACAACGCACAAGCCAATCGTAGCCTGCAAGCGGTGGTCGAAGAGCGTTCGGGCAAATACTGGAAAAACTGGAAGCCGAGATCCTCGTTGTGCCACTTTCGTAATTTGATCGAAATCGATCCCACCAATGAAGAGGCCTATTTCGATTTGGCGCAAGTCTTGTCCGAACTAGGGATGACCCATCAGGCCATCGACCAATACAACCAACTATTAGCCATTAATCCCTGCCATCGCGAAGCCGCCATCGCGCGTCGTCGCAAACAGCTTGAGCTGCGTCCTCAGCTTCGGAACCGGTTCGAATTTGAGCATCGGACTGGCCGTGATGGCTTGTCCAGTATTACCTCCTTGCGTCTAGAGAGCTTGGCTGTCATGCCGGTGGGGGATCAGCAAGACTATTTGACGATTGGTTACGCGCACCGATTTCTAAGACCGCATCGCGGAACCGATGCAGATGGCAATGTCGCGATTCTAGGAATACATTCCCAACCCCTAGAGCAGCTCACTTTGTTCGCCGTCACTGAGGTCGAGGAGTACGACTACGGATTCTCGACTCGACCGACATTTCGCACCGGCGCATATTGGCGGACCTCTGCAGACGTGCTCTTGGGGATTGATGGCTTCTTGGACAATGTCGCCGAGAATGGCGAGTCGATACGCCAGGATATCTATCGTGGCGGGTTTGATCTAAGCCTGGCAACGTACCTCAATTGGAGATGGCAGGTAGATGGCAGGTATCGCTATGCAGCCTACTCGGACCACAACTCTCTGCATGAATTATCGATCCACAATAACTATTCACTGGCAGTAGGTCGCCGTCCCTTGACGGCCAAACTGGACTTCAACTTGCTGAGCTATGCCAACGCCACCGAATTCGGACCAACACCGGGAGTCTTGCAAGATACCATTCATCCCTACTTTAGTCCCAGCGGCTATGTATTCTTAACGGCGGGGATGGAAAAGCGGTTCTGGTTGAGTCAGCATACGTTCGACGGGGCAAATCAACACTGGTTCTCCATGTGTGGGGGAGCCCGTGTCGATTCCGAGAGCGTGGGATTTGGTCTGTTCGAGCTGCGAGGGCATCGAGACATCCGCGACTGGCTCAGCGCTGACGTCTCTACCGCTGGGATCTTTTCGAGCGTCTACGAATCGGTCGGAGTCCAAGGTTTCTTGACAATCCGCATGCCATAGCAGCAAGTGTCTGCCTTACAGCAGCCCCTGGGCTGGTACCAGTCAGATTCCGCTATTGAGCCCGCTCGAAACCTGGCGCGGGAGTCGTGACATACCGTAGAGCTGGGGCAGCTTCGACGCCCGAGGTAGCGGACACCAGCATCTCCAGATGCTGATCTGCCAACTCGAACTGTCCAGAGGCCTTCAGTAAGTTGACCAGTTGCAGACGCAATTTGATGCGGTCCGGTTGCCGTTCGACGAGACTGGTCAACAGCGGCATGAGCAGCTGTGGTTGCCCAAGTTGGGAAAGCACATTGACCAGTGTCTCCGTCATCATCTCGTTGTTGGGGGTTGCGACAACTTCTCCCGCGATAAACTTCACCAAGTCGATCTGCTGCTCCGTAAAGCCGCTGCCAACCAGCTGCATCGATTGGGCGAAGGCGAGTTGGTAGTCGAGGCGGTGGGGGACTTTGGCGAGCAGCTGCTCCCAGGCGTCCAAAGCGCGTTTTCCATCGCCGCTCCACAGGAACGCAAAGGCGATGTTTTCTAGAGCTTGATGGTTGGTAGCGTCTTGGCGGAGCACTTCCTGGAAGGTTGAAATCGCGAGGGGGTAGTCTTTCCCCCACATCGCATTCTCAGCCAAGGCGACTTGAGTTTCAATGCCACCCTCGTGACTCGCTAAAATTTGCTCATAGGCTGCCACTGCATTCGGGAATTCGCCGAGAGAAGAGTAGATCGTTCCCAGCATCCGTAGCTCTTCAAGCTCTGGATGTGGATTCTGCGCGAGCAGGTCAATGGCTTGTGCTGGTCGATCCCCTTCGACGAGTAGCCCCGCATATTCCCGCCGCAAGGCTGAGTTCTTCGTCAGCACTGTGCGATCGATCTGATCGAGCAGTGCAATGGCCGCCGTAGTATTGTTGAGATTGGCTTGATTCCTGGCCGCCGAGAGCAAGAGGTCTTGCCGGTGTTCTCGATTTTTGGGTGCATCCAAGACGGGCATCATCAAATTGTAGATTCGCTCTGCTTCCGCGTAGCGTCGCACGTTATCGAGCGTTTGGGCACGGCAAAGTCGAGCCGAAAACGTTTCTACCTCGCGCTGAAGCAAGAGCTCGTCCAACTTTGCTAAGCCCTCTTTGTCCTTGAGTTGCCACAGAATCCCGTGCAGCTCCACAATCCGCGCCTCATCGGCTGCGGGGTCGTTGACTAAATCATTGACCATTTGTGCTAGTTTGTCGCGCATTCCGGGCGACACTTGGGTCGAGTGGCTTGCGCGTGAGATGAGCAACGCGTCTCGATGCCAAGAGAGGGTAAAGACGATTGCCAATATGGCGGCAGCCAACGACGTAAGCCCGGTTAGAATCGCTGGTCGCGCATTCGGCAATCGCTTTTCAGGGGGCCTCAGGGTTACGACCTGAGCAATAGCATTCTGTTTGCTAGCGGTGCACAGGGAGAGGAGCAGGCTGCGCGATTCAGCCACAAATTTCCCAAACTGCAACTCTGGAAATTCAAGTGCGGTGGCACCCAGGCACACTTGCTTAATTCCCGTCACCGTCGCCGTGCTGGTGACGACTCCAAGCGGGGTAATGAGTTCCAGATTCAATTCCTGGCCGACGGCGGGACTGCGGTCAATTAAAAACATGCAGCCATTGGGGGACAAGCCTTCGGTGACCGTCGAAATTCTTTCCCCGTCGGGGAGCTGCAACACCAAAGGCAGATTGACTCGCTGTTCGGCAAAGGTGCTGTTGACCAAAACTCGCTCGATCGAGTCGGTGGACTTGTGGCGTTTGCGAGCTTCGAATTGATCATACATGCGAGCGGTTGCATAATCGGAGCAGAGTCGCCACACGGAAGCTAGGCAAGCAGAACTGGGTTCGATGAATTGCAATCCGTATCGCCAGCTTTGGACATTTCCATCGCGACGCGAAACCGACTTGATCATTTGCGATTTGTAATGAATCTTGCCACGACAGTGCGCGGCGACCCCCATCGCTGATATGACGACCTCGACCTCGTGTTCATTCGGGATGACTTCGAAGGCATGGAAGCCTAAGCCTTGCTCGTTAAGGTCGCAACTCACACCGTGGCCGGTATGGGAACCCCCCTCTTCATCGACATAGGTGTACTCAACGTTGACTGCGCAAGGGTGGCGCCAGGCCCGTCCAACTTCATCCATCATTCTTAGCGCACGACGGATGACTTGCCATGCAAACCAGGATTGGATCAGGAGCAAAATGGAGCCAACGATCAAACCGTTGAGATCATGGCTTAGCCCCACGCTGTACATGGTGGAAGCCCAAGCGATCGACAGCGCGCTGCCAGCGATGTACAGACACTGAGGTAGAATGAATTTGCGAATACGGTTGGTTTGCCGCCCACGCTTGCTGGTTACCACAAACGTGGTTTTCTTGCGTTTGAAAATAGCTCGATAGGTCGAGACAATCTGGGTCCAGAAGGACGCCATATGCGTCAGCTCGGTTCCCATCAAGTGGCCGTGACCGTTGCCGGTAATCTTGACCGCCGTCCAAATGGTCATCATGTAGACTACAGTGATGATTCCCAGGGTCCAACTTAACTCCGCCACGGGCGGCACGCCCGTGAGCAGCATCAGCATGGGGGCGATATACAGCTGCAGTTTCTGAATGCCTGTGGTCCAGCTCAGCATCGAACCGACGTACCCCAATCGCTGCGCCAATGTCAGGCCCGGCATGGTAATGGGATTGTCGTAGGCAAATACGCCCAGGTTGCCTTCGCCCCAACGCAGTCGTTGAGTGTTGAAGGTGGTCACATCGGTGGCTGCTTGGCCACTGACCATCCGTTCATTGACAAAGAGAGACTTCCATCCGCGGGCGTGCATTCGCAAGCCCGTGTGCATATCCTCGGTAATGGTTTCAGTGGCAACTAGGCCAACGTCTTCCAGCGCAGAACGGCGGAACATGGCGGCGCTACCACAAAAGGAAACAGCATTCCAATAGTTCTTGCCGGGTTGAATGACGTTGTAAAACAGCTCGCCTTCTTCCCAGTACTGCTGTTTTTTGTAATCCAGAATTCCATGAAAGTTGTCGAAGTTGTAGAACGAGTGGGGCGTTTGCACGAACCCCATTTTGTCGTCGGAAAAATAGCCCAACAACCGGGTAATAAAGTCTCGACGCGACACGTGGTCAGCATCGAAGATGACGACAAACTCACCATGGGTAATTTCCATGGCATGATTGAGATTGCCCGCTTTGGCGTGCAAATTCGTTTCGCGATTGATATAGAGGGCGCCCAACTCCATGGCTAAGGCGGCGACTTCTGCCCGGTTCCCATCATCCAAGACGTATGTCTTGTGGGGATAGTCGAGTGATATTGCGGCTGAGATGGTCCCCCGCAATAGCTCTGGATCCTCGTTGTAGGTTGGAATAAAGACATCCACCGATCGATCGTCCAGAGGTGGCACTGCTTCGGGTTCCACGATTTCCCAGATTTGGAAAAAATAGAGGAACATCAATCCGCATCCGTAAATCTCCGCTAGGTAAAGCGAGATCGAAGCGAAGGAAGCATACCATCCATCGAGATTGAGCGTGAAGGCGCGGTAACTGATGTAGATAAACGTGGCAATGACCGCCAGGATCATCGACGCGTGTCGCACTCTTGAACTGTGGGTATTCAACATAATAAGATCAATTCAGTGGTCGAGTGAGGCGCAGGGGACGAGAGCAGAAAGCCGTGTCTGTCTCAAGCTGGCTACTGAAACTGAATCAGCGTTTTTAGGGTGGCTGGATCATCGTGTGGGTGAGCGCCAGGGTGTACCGATAGCGGATAGTCCCCCCACCATTGCCCAGCCGCCCAATAGCAACTGGCCAGATTCTGATGGCGCAGTTCATGCAGGAAATCCTCCAACAAGGCATTCCATCTAGGATCGTTGTTGGGCACGCCAAATTCTCCGATGAATCCGACCACTTGGTTCTTTCTGCACCAATCTGCAAACGGCTTGATCCGGTTCGCCGGTCTTTGTTTGAGTGCAGGGTCGAGTCGTTGCTCGTAGCTATAGCTGAATTTATATTTGCCACTCGCATCCAAATCGAAATAACAGTGCGCTTCATAGGCGGTTCGCTGGGCTGGGTCACGAATCCAGGCGGTATCTCCATTCACCTCAGCAAAGCGTTCGGCGGAAGACCATTCGTCTCCAGCAACCAAAATCCAATTCTCAAGATCCACCGTGCGAATGCCGTCCACGACCTTTTGAGAAATCCGCTGCCAGCTGGAATCGTCCATGTCATGCGGTTCATTCATGATTCCATAAGCCAACAAACCGGGATGGTTGCGGTACCTCCGAGCCAAGAATTGCCAGAAATTGGCCAAATCCTCCGAGGTGACGGGGCGGTTTCCCTCCCAGCGTTGGTCGATTCTCAACGACTGCACACGCGACCCGGTCGCCCAGGCGTAGCGCGCGTAGTTGTGCAAATCGATAATTACCTTCCCCTGGTGCTTGGCGATCAATTCCAAGGTTTGATCGAGCTGCTTCAGCTCCTGAGGATCCAAGGCTTTGCCGAGCTTGGGCTGCAACCTTTCCCACCGAATGGGAAGCCGAAACGTCCGTATTCCGCGTGCAGCTAGGCCCTCAACGGATTCCGCAGAGGGGTAGACATAGTCTCGCCCAACGCGGCCGGGATGTAGATTGCTAAAACCGTCTGCCTCGACACCAAATTCGGCGCCAGCCAGGGAAACACCGACGCCTTGAAAGAGCGCGGAGGTCGGTGGATTGGAGGCTGTCCAACGAGCACTCGAGGTTTGAGCCAACGCAGCGTGCGGACATATCCCTTGGACCAACAGTAGCAAACCTACTGCCAAGCCTGGGGAGACAGTGGGAATATAGGGCTTGGTGCGATTGCGCATGGTTCCAACGTATCAATCAATGACTTAAGAAAAAGTCACCGAGCTACGAAATGGAAACGGACCGGTTGGCTTGGCAATTCAGTGACACGTAAAGGTACGAGCGCTTTTAGCATTCGGCGTATGTCCCCTCCTATTTTTCTCCTAATCGCTGTAGCTTTTTGTTCCAGATGCACTGGGACGTCCCCTAATTCACAAGCATTCCTCCTACTGCCCCTTTAGAAACGCGTCTGGGATTTCTCCAATCGGCTCACTCCTGCGATTCGCGAAGCTTTTGCACTTCCTCTTCGTAAGCCTCCACCGCGGCTTGATATTTGCCCAAGATGGATTGCCAAACCCCTGCCCACTGATTCTCCAAACCCAATTCTTGCAGTCGGGCGACCACAATTACAATCACCCCTGCGATGGTGATTAGGGAGGTTTCGTAGGCCAGCCCCCAAGCGGCTAACCCTCCCCCGACGAGCAGGTACGAGAATGCATACAGCCGCGAATTGCGAATCGCTGCCTTAGATTTCATGTAGCTTACTAGATAGTTTTCTTCGTCACTGAATTTCGGGCGTGCAGTCATCGGGACACCTAGTCGGTGGTCTTCTATGGGGGATCGCTATCTCAAGTTGATGAGGTGCGGTGTGCGGAAGTGATTGCGGCACCGCTTCTTCGAAAGCCAGTCGTTGAGGCTACAACGCTCCATGAAAAACTCGGGCAGCTGAGCTCAGCGACAGGCTGCTAGCGTTGGAGCAACTCAAGGTCCGACAGCATTTTCGGATGGCGCAAATGGGAATCTTGATGTGCAGGGCCATAGGCGGCCATGGCCTGCGCCAGCCGCATGCGAACGTCGCGATGCTGCGGGGAGTCGAGGAAGTTCGTCAGTTCATCGGGGTCTTGCTCTAAATCAAACAACCAGGGGTCATCTTGAGGGGACAGCACCAGCTTATAGCGGTCGGTAACCACTGCAACCCAGCCGGGAGCGACTCCAGCGCGACGGAGGATGACGTAATCGGACGGCTGGGGCGTGTTGTTGGTGGTGGAGGCGGTAAAGAGAGGGGAGAGGTCGCGGCCTTCCACGCCATCTAACTCAGCCTCTGCTGCATGCGTCCCCAGCAAACGCAAAATGGTTGGAGTGAAATCGATCCCCGCCATGGCAGCATCCAAAACCGTCCCCGGCTGAATCTTCCCTGGGGCCGCAATGAGGAACGGAACGCGCGCCGATGCTTCGTAGGGATTCCCCTTGTTGTCGCGGTGGTGTTCACCGCAGAGATCACCATGGTCACTGGTGAAGACCACCACCGTGTTTTCTAGCATTCCCTCTGTTTCTAAGGCAGCAAGCAGGCGGCCGACGTTGTCATCAATGCATTTCACCATCCCGAAATAGAGAGCCATTTGATCAGCATTGAATTGCTTGGATGGTGGGCCTACATAGGCGGGTGTTTGGTCTTTGGATTGATCGAAGGTCGCTGGAGGCGAAAATGCTGACGCCTGGAACATCTGGTCGTAGGGGGCGCGAACCCGATTGGGACCATGGGGATCCGGAATGCTCAACATATAGCAAAATGGTTGATCACGACTCGCCCGAATAAATTCTAGCGCGCGGTCGGTCAACCAGTCGGTGGTGAAGGTTGTCGCATCAGCCCCTCGAACTCCATAGTCCGGCTGCCCCGCCGCGTTCTGAGAAGCGACTCGCGGTCCATCCTCGGTCAACTCGAGCGTTTTCCAGTGCCCGCGATTGAACATGTAACGGTTATCGGTAAATCCAAACTGCCGGTCGGGCTCCCATTGAGGCTTGCCAGGGCCGTCTAAGTGCCATTTCCCTGCAAACCCAGTTCGATAACCGACCTGACGCAAGCGTTCAGCCACGGTGATGATGTCATCGTTCAGCGGTAAATCGTTGGAGGGGGAACCGGTGTTTTGCGGATAACGCCCGGTGAGCAAGGCGGCTCGGGAGGGGGTGCAAACCGGCGAAGTTGCATAGTAACTTGTGCACAGCGCGCCCCGTTTGGCCAGAGAGTCGATATGCGGGGTCTCCACAATGGCCTCTTTGCCCCACACAAAGGCCTGCTCGGGAGGCAATAGGTTGCGATAACATCCTAAGGTGCGAAAGTTGTGCTCGTCGGTCTGAATAATCAACAGGTTGGGGTGCCGTTGCGCAGCTTGCCCAGCCATACTTCCATACATTCCCAGAAACAGCGAGATCATCATGACTTTCAGCACAAGAGCACTTCTAGAACACATCGCTGAAGGATTCCTAAGCTGAAGAGATCGAATTGCCGCTTGTCGTGGAGTTGCCATCGCCAAGCTGCGAGGCTGCAAGAAGGACGTAGTATAGCACTCCCCGATCCACGAATCGTATTGATTTCCGCAGCATGCGTGGCTAGTACTCTCAGAACAAGCTAAAATGAAGTTGGGGGAAACCACGTCACCTTCCACTTCAGCCTGCTACCGCTTTCAGGTGCCCACACGCCCGGGGGGCGATCGCCATTGGCTATGGATCCGTTCGCAAAAAGACGCAATAAGCACTACGGACAAAGCCATTCATCTAATCTTTGGAATCTTGAGTGACCAGGCAAGCACACTCTAGCGACAGTAAACTTCCCCCAGGTGCCCCTGTCGGCAGTGAAGTGGAGCCTCCTGTATTGCCTCCTCTCCCTAGTCCACCGATGGGTGCCCCGCGGGGAGCGACGCCTGCTGTGCCGCCCGCAACACCTCCTCCCCCCCCGCTTTCAGGCCGGCCACAACGCGGCCCAGGGACGGTCCCATCGCATCCCAGTTTGCCGCCGCCGGCAGCGCCCCAGGCACTTGTTCCCCAACTGCGGACTCCGGCCAAGGCGCAGGCTCGAGGCGTGCTAGCCCCGAAAGTGCAGCTCCAGCGCTCCGGCCGTGCGGGAGTTGCGGGGAAGCATCTGGTTTCTGAAGTTCGCATTCAGCGGCAGCATGAAGCAGCGGAGAAAACGGCACAGCTTCGTCGCACTCCTTCCTGGCTATTCAGTTTTGTATTTCATTTGGTCTTGCTCCTGATTCTTGCCGTCATTCCGATTGCCGATCTTACGCGCGGCCCGCTGACCCTGTTTTTTGGGCAACCCTCTTCCTCGGGTGATGGAGAATTCGAATTGCTGGGGATCGAATCCTCCCTGGAAACCGAGTTGGAGAACACGGAGTCACAAAATCTAGAATCGCTGTCTAACACCAGTCCGTTGCAGCAAGTCAATTTGCCCAAGATGCTCGACTTGCCTGCGGTCGAACCCCTACTGTCGCCGTCGACTTCCGTTAGTATTCCAATTGGGATTCAAGACGGGTTGACCGGACGAACTGGAGCACTGAAGCAAGCTTTACTGGATCGTTTCGGAGGCAGCGCTGAAACCGAGCAGGCGGTTGAAATGGGCTTGGCTTGGTTGGTTCAGCAGCAAAATAGCAATGGTTCGTGGAGCTTGGTTGGACCGTATAGCAGAGGTGGTGCTAATGAGAATATCACCGCAGCGACCGCCATGGCCGTCAATGCCTTCCTGGGAGCAGGGCATACGCCGATTGCAGGCAAGTACCAACAGGAGGTAAAGCTGGCCATTAACTTCCTAGTGCAACGCCAGGATAAAGATGGGTTTTTTGCCGATCGCGAACCGTCGCGGCAGCAAATGTACGCGCAGGCCATCGCTTCGATCAGTATTATCGAAGCGTACGGAATGACGGGCGATTCCAAGCTTAAAATGGCAGCGCTCAAAGCGGTCAAGTACGCAGAGTGGTCCAAAAGCGACCTACACGGTTGGCGTTACGAGCCGCGCGAAGATGCCGATTTGTCCGTCACGGGCTGGTATGTCATGGCCCTGGAAACCGCCCGTATGGCAGGCTTGGGAGTCGATGAAAAACAGCTCGCCAAAACCTCAAAATTCCTCGACCAAGTCTCCTCCAAAGAACTATCGCAATACGCGTACACCGATTTTCAACCACCCAGTTTGAGCATGACGGCTGAAGGATTGCTGTGCCGTATTTTCCTTGGCTGGCCTCAATCCCATCCCGCTTTGATTGCCGGAATCCAGGATGTGTTGCTACCAGCGGCTCCAAGCCTGGATTCGCAGGAGCAGAGCGTCTACTTCTGGTATTACGCAACGCAAGTCATGCACCATTTTGGCGGACCGGCCTGGGACAAATGGAATACGGCGATGAAGAAAGTCTTGCCGGCGTTGCAGGAAAAGGAAGGGGACGAGCGAGGGAGTTGGAGTTCGCAGCGCGATAGCTACGGTGCAGCCGGTGGCCGGCTCTACACCACTTGCTTAAACCTCTATTGTCTGGAGGTCTACTACCGGCACTTGGCCATCTACCACACCGACTAGCCCTGGTGGTCTAGCAACTGGTGCTCTAGCAACGTGTGGCTGCTTAGATACCACATCTGGAGCTCTGGAAAAGACGCGGAATTCTGACAAATCCGGAGTCTTCATCTCGTGCTGATACCGTTCGAATGTCCAGGGCCACATCGGTGGTAAACCCTTCGAATTTAGATACCAGCTCTTGCACCCTGAAACCCATACGGTTTTCTTGGCTGCCTGATGCATCTTGTCAAGCAATTGCATCGTCACCGTCGGCTTGGGCGTCACGCAATCGAATTCCCCAGCTCTCATCTTCTCAATCAATTGCATCAGGTAGTTCGTTTGTACTTCCGCGACCGAGATGGCCGAGTAGTTTCCGATCGGACTGTAGGGGCCGAACACCGTGAAGAAATTAGGGAAGCCTGGGATAGCCACCGAGCGATGGGCGTAGGCGTCCTCCTTCCAAGCTTCGTCTAGCTTGAGGCCATTTTCTCCAGTGACGCGAATGGGACGCATGTAGTTATGGGCTTGAAAACCGGTGGCGTACACCAGCACATCTACCGGATGATGCTTGCCATCGGTTGTTACGACGCCATCGGAAACAATCCGGTCGATCCCCTCGGTAACCAGCGAAACGTTAGGGCGCTGCAGCGCCTGATAGAATCCTTTCCCGAAAATCAAACGCTTGCAACCGGCTTTGAAATCGGGGCGAAGTCGCTTCCTCAATTCCGGATCTTTGACTTTCTTGTTCAAATGGTATTCGCACTGCCACTGAATCATCTTCAGCAACATTTGATTGCCAATCACGGCGCGATTGAACGTCCACTGAAAGAGCTTGCTGTAGCTGTACCGTAGCCAGTTGGCGTAGGCGGGCCACTTTCTCAGCCGGCTTTTCTGCGGGTTGCCATACCTTTTGTTGGGCATGGGGAAGATCCACTGCGGAGTCCGCTGAAAGAGACTCAGCTGCTTCGTCGAATCGGCAATGGCCGGCACAATTTGTACTGCGGTCGAACCGGTCCCGATAATGGCCACACGCTTGTCCTGGAGCGGCACGGAGTGATCCCAGCGAGCCGTGTGAAAACGGACGCCCTGGAAGTCGTCCATCCCCGGAATGTCGGGCATTTTGGGATGGTGCAATATACCGCAAGCGGACACGACCACATCGGCCGAATGAATTGCCCCGTCTTGGGTTCGTACGTTCCAGCGATCAGCTTCGAAAGTCGCCGAATCAACGACCGTTGAGAATCGAATGTAGGGAGCGAGTTGGTACTTAGCACAAACTCTCTCCAGATAGTCTTGGATTTCCCCTCCCGAAGCGAAACGCTGGCTGTATTCCGGGTTGGGTTCGAAAGAATAGGTATACATGTGCGCCGGCACATCGCACTTGAGGCCCGGATAAGTGTTCTCGCGCCACGTGCCACCAATCTTCTCTGCTTTTTCCAGAATGGTAAAGCTGCGTATACCCGCTTTGAGCAAGCGAATTCCCATCAACAGGCCTGACATGCCGCCACCAATGATGAGAATGCGCGGTGATCGCTCGGCTTGCCCGCCCGAGGACAAAGGTGCGGAACTGACATCGGAAAGGGAGGTTTGCATACCTAATTCGACCCAATTGCATAGTTGTTGGGGACAGGTCCAAGGCCTCTCGCTCTGTCTAATTAGCCACTTTTTCAGCGGCGACGGAGGAGCTAGCTACCCGACCTGTGAACGAGCAGCAGTCGCTTTTGCCTGGCGCGCGTGGTGAGGACGGCTTGTCGGCAGTCCTCCATGCTCAGGTGCTTAACTCGCTGGATAGCAAAACCTCTCCCTGGACGTCAAGATTAAGCCTGCTACACGCCGCAACGCATGGGGCGTCAGTTCGCGACAACCCGCTATTTCGACGGCTTTATCTACGCCTGACGTGCCTTACTTTTTCGCAATTCTCCCGGCAGCTGAGTGCGTTGTGACCGTCTCAGATCGGCGCACCTGAGCCGTCTCCTGGAAATCGCTACGTTTCCTCAATTGTTCCTCCCAGTAGCCGGCCATACCACCTCGTTCAATGCAGTCATTAATTGAACTATGCGAGCGCTGATTTTTGCCAGCATTGACCGCCCCCCCCACCGCTGGCTGAAGACTCGCTAATTCGGTACCGGCTCAGGTGAAGCATTTGTAACGGATTTCCGGTTGCCGACAGTAATCTGAGCGTTAGCATGCGGTTAAGGTGCGAAAGCGCTGCGTTCTAGCCTCCATGAATTCCTGTTCTGTTTTCTTATCGCATATTTTCTTCAGTTAGGGAAAAGGTGTCACGTATGTCCAATTCGTATTCTCAAAGACGAGAAGCATTCACGCTCGTCGAATTGTTAGTTGTGATTGCCATCATTGGCATCCTGGTTGGTCTATTGTTACCCGCAGTGCAAGCGGCCCGAGAAGCGGCACGGCGCATGCAGTGTTCCAATAATCTCAAGCAGTATGGCCTGGCAATTCACAACTATTCCGATGTTTATAACGCCATTGCCCCACGCCGTGGTGGAACGACTGGCGATATCAACGCTGACCCGAATCGGCAGTTCGCCAACTACTATCGCAAGAGCCCGTTCGTGCCGCTCATGCCGTTCATTGAGCAGAGCGCTCGATTCAATCAAATTGCGGCTGGTGGTTTTTCTGACGATGGAAGCCGTGTCATCGGTCCCGATGGCCCTGCCGGCTGGTATGCCGGCACAATTGGCACCACCGCCTACAAGCCGTGGTACCAACGAGATCCGAATGCCATCTGCCCTTCGGACACCCCTCCGGCGCAAAGCGCCTCCGGTAACAACAGCTATGCGTTTAGCCTGGGGGATACGATGATTAATCACAACAGTAACACCGTCAATATGCGTGGACCGTTTGGCGCCCCGTTGGCTGTCAAGAAGTTTGGAAGCATTTCAGACGGCTTGAGCAACACGGTGGCCATGAGCGAAAGAATCTACAGCGGGAATTTTGGTCTGCGGTCCACCGGTACCGATGACATCCGCAAGGGAACCGCAGTACTGGCCGACGTAAATACCAATCCAGGTGCCTGTCTATCGACTGCATTGGGACGGTACTACTCGCCATCGATCCAGGTCAAAGGTCGCTTCGGAGCACTTTGGACGGACGGTCAAGCGGAGCGGGTTGGTTTCACTACGATCCTGGGCCCTAACAAACCTTCCTGCGTGAACGACGCCAATGCAAACGCCGATTCCAATGGTGGAATCCTCAGTGCTAGCAGCAACCACACCGGTGGTGTGAACGCTAGCTTCATGGACGGTTCGATTCACTTTATCTCGGACAGCATTGACACGGGGAACACAGCGATGCCGCCGGTCACCTCGGGACCAAGTCCCTACGGTGCATGGGGTGCGCTGGGAACTATCGACGGTGGTGAGGTTTCCACTTCGATTGACTAAAAATTAGAATGGATCCTCAGGCAGCCTGCTCTAACTGAGCAGGCTGCCTATCTTTACGTACAAGCCCGACTGCAACACAGAACGTTATAAAACTTTAGGAAGCGGACGAATCGCATGAGATGCATGATTGCCGGAGTATTGATAGCGAGTTGCCTAGGCGGATTGGTGGGCTGTGCTCCATCGGATGATCGTCCAGCGCGAGCGCCGGTGAATGTGAAAGTCACCTACGATGGAAAGCCAGTCGAAGGAGCCGTGGTCACCTTCATGATTGCTGGCACCCCACCACCTGCCTTCGGTCGCACCGATACGCAGGGTTCTACTCAGTTGACCACATTTGAGAGTGGCGACGGAGCGATGCTGGGAACTCATACCATCACGATCACCAAGCAAGAGTTCGACGGAGTGGTCAAGGACGAAGGTTCGGTCGATGGCGACGACTACAAGCCATCGATTGGTTTCACTCCGCCACCTAAAGTCAAGCACACGCTGCCCAAGAAGTATGCGTTGCCTGGAACGTCCGGCCTGACCGCCGAAGTTGTCAGTGGCGACAACGAGTTCACCTTCGATCTCGTCAAGTAGTAAGAGTTCGGTACAATGGTGGTTCGTCTACGTTGAATCACCTCTCGCCACCGATCGTTCATGAAATATCGCAGTACCCGGCAGCTAGTCGATGATTTGCAACGCCATCGGCGGCTGCTCATTGTGGAAGAGGAAGTTGACCCGCACTTAGAGTTGGCTGAGATTCACCGTCGAGTCTACCGCTCCGGTGGACCCGCCATCCTATTCAACAACGTGCGGAATTGCCGCTTCCCGGTCGCTTCCAACCTTTTCGGTACACTAGACCAGGCGAGATTTCTCTTTCGCCATACCCTTCAATCCGTGCGGCAAGCGGTGCGTTGGAAAGTAGATCCCAGCGAAGCACTCAAAAACCCTTGGGAACTTTGGCGTGCGCCGCTCGTAGGCTGGAATATGCGGCCAAGAAGCGTCCGAAACGCCGCGGTCATGCAGAATGCCTGCAAGCTCTCCGAACTACCGCACGTAACGTGCTGGCCCGAGGACGGAGGTGCCTTTGTCACGCTCCCGCAGGTGATGAGCCAATCCGTTTCTCACCCGTCGTTTTCAGGTCTCAATCTGGGAATGTATCGTGTCCAGCTCAATGGCAATGATTACGTGCCAGAGCAAGAATGCGGCTTGCACTATCAGATTCATCGAGGCATTGGTGTGCATCACAGTCAGGCCATCGAACGCGGGCAACCGTTGCCGGTCAATATTACCGTCGGGGGCAGCCCTGCCATGACGCTGAGCGCCGTGATGCCTCTTCCGGAAGGCATGAGTGAACTGATGTTTGCCGGCGCTCTAGCCGGCTACCGTATTCCACTCTGCAGACACTCTGTCGGAACGGGATCAGGCATGGCACCTCTCTATGCAGATGCAGATTTCGCAATCACGGGGCAGATCATGCCGTCCGGTTTGAAGCCGGAGGGGCCGTTCGGAGATCACTTGGGCTATTATGCCAAAGTTCATGATTTCCCCGTGCTTCAGATCCAGCACGTCTACCATCGCACCGGAGCGGTCTGGCCGATGACCGTCGTAGGACGCCCACCCCAAGAAGACACCACCTTTGGGCAGTTGATCCATGAGCTGACGGGCCCCGTGATCCCCAGCGTCCTGCCGGGAGTCAAGCAAGTCAACGCAGTCGACGCCGCTGGGGTCCATCCGCTTCTGTTAGCCGTAGGGAGTGAGCGCTACACGCCGTACCTGAAACAATCGCGGCCTCAGGAGCTGCTGACACAGGCCTCCGCCATTTTGGGACAAGGGCAGTTGTCGCTTGCCAAATACCTGTGGATTATCGATGGCAACGACCCGGCCACGCCGTCCGCAGAGGATATTCAAGCCTTCTTGGAGCATGCCCTGCGACGCGTTGATTGGCGCCGCGATTTGCATTTCCATACCTGCACAACCATCGACACACTCGACTACACCGGAGATGGGCTGAACCAAGGTTCGAAACTGGTGATCGCTAGCTCTGGACCTCCGCTTCGTGAGCTGCCCACTCAGATTGCCAGCGATTGCAATCTTCCAAGTTCATGGCGCGCCGCGCAAGTCGCTCTTCCTGGAGTGCTGGTGGTTGAGGCCTCTTCCTACCGTTCGCGGCACAGCCAAAGTGCGTTGCAGGCCGAATGTGACCAAGTTTCGATCACCGATCCGCTCAACGCGTTTCCCTTGATCGTGGTGGTCGATGATAGCCGCTTTGCGGCCCGCAATCTCAATAATTTTTTGTGGACCACATTCACGAGAAGCAATCCAGCTGTAGACGTGTACGGTGTCGGCGCTAGCCAAGTGGACAAGCACTTTGGCTGCGAGGGCAGCTTAATCATCGACGCGCGTTCCAAGCCGCACCATGCATCGGGCTTGATCGAAGATCCTGAGACTCTTTCCAAAGTTGACGCGCGCGCTGCCCGGGGTGGCGAGCTGGCCAAGTATCTGTAGGTGGCGCGGGCAGCTCAGCCAATCGCTCAAGACCATCGGCCGCCCGGCGATGAAGCTACGTCACGTCGCAGCCCAGGCCGTAGGACGTTTCCCGATATCTCAACAACAACTCTTGTTGGCTACAAAAATATTGCTTGACTCGCACTCGGCCGCGGTGTACCATCGCATTAGTACACACGAACGCAGGAGGGCTACGGCCGTGCAGCTTCAAATCGATCCGAACGATGGAATCCCCATCTACGAACAACTCATTCGGCAAGTCAAGTATGCCGTGGCGGAAGGGGTGCTTGTCCCGGGACAAGTCATTCCCAGTGTCCGCGAGATGGCCAAGTTGATTGCGGTGAACCCCAACACCGTGCAGCGAGCGTATCTCCAGCTTCAAGATGAAACCGTCCTGGAGGCACTTCGCGGCCGAGGAATGGCGGTCTGCCAGAACGCCAGATTGCGATGTGTCTCCGACCGTCAGCAGATGGTGGCCGAACGGATGGATGCCGTGGTGGACGAAGGGGTGCGGAGTGGACTGGCCGCCGATCCCTTGCGAGAGATGTTCGAAAACTCACTGAGAAACGCAACCCAAAAATCTGAGGGGCAATCATGAATCAGGCAATCACGATTGACGGTGTTACCAAGCGATTTGGGCGCAACGCGGTTCTGAACGATGTCTCCTTGGAGGTTCCCACGGGGGTGGTGTTCGCCCTGCTCGGTGAAAACGGAGCAGGTAAG
The DNA here is from genome assembly GCF_007752135.1 of Aureliella helgolandensis. GTDB lineage: Bacteria > Planctomycetota > Planctomycetia > Pirellulales > Pirellulaceae > Aureliella > Aureliella helgolandensis. Next base: position 2,040,434 of record NZ_CP036298.1, read on the forward strand.
AGTACCCTCATTCGCGGCATGTTGGGCTATCACGCATTCGATCACGGCAAGGTTTCCGTCTGCGGAGTCAATCCCGCGGCCGATCCGCTATCGGTTCGACGTTTAGTAGGCTACGTATCCGATGCCCCAGGATTGTACGAATGGATGACCGTCGCCCAGACCGGTTGGTATGCTGCGGGATTTTATCCGCCTGGCTTTCTCCGCGCCTATGACACGTTGACTGCAGATTTCCAGTTGCCGCAGTCGGCCAAAATCCGCGATTTGTCGAAGGGGATGCGGGCCAAAGTGGCGTTGTCGCTGGCCATGGCCTTCGACCCACAACTGCTGATCCTCGACGAGCCCACTTCCGGACTCGACCCGCTCGTTCGCCGATCCTTCTTGGAAAGTATGATTGACCGCGCTGCGGCTGGACAGACCGTGTTCCTGAGCTCGCATCAAATCAACGAGGTGGAACGCGTGGCCGATTGGGTGGCCATCCTGCACCATGGCAAGCTCCAAGTCGTTGCGTCACTCGATGAACTGAAGGAAAGCGTCACGCACCTCAGTTTTTCCGTCCGCGACTCCTTGCTGGCCTTACCTCCGTCCGTTGATCAACTGGAGTTCATTTCACAGTCGTTGCGCGGTCGTTCCTATTCCATTTTGGCTCGCGGTTGTACTCCTGCGGTGCTCGAAGCCCTGCGACATGACGAGAATCTATTTGATATCAAAGCGGTGCGTCCGAGTTTAGAAGAATTGTATATCGGTTACATGGCACCTCCGGCAGACACGCCGCCGAGTGCTTATAGCCGAGAAAGTCTTCACTACCGCCCCCGCCGAGATGCGACAGCAACGCAAGAGTCCGCAGAGCGTCACTAAACTTCACCCTTCCGCCGGATGGAGGGGCGGAATGGTAACCCACAGCCTGGCGACTTGTTGAAATCGTAACCCGCTGCGTGAGCAAGGAAGAGTGGTCGCCGCTATAGGTGGATTGAGGTGCTGCCTTCGCGGTAGAACTGAAAAAGCTCGTCGATTGACAAGCCGTTGAGCAAGGTAGGGAACGGTACCGCTGCAGGGGGCTGGTAGGTAGCTCCCCAGCAAAACAAAGGACCCCATGAAATCATCCTTCCGCTTGCGGGAGGGGCGGCCAATCAGGGCTCCCCGGGCGGCATGCTACGAATAAGAGAATTCCACCTGCGACATCAATTTGAAACTCCTCGTCCAACTCATTGACTTGGTGAATGAACCATGAACATAGCTAATCCAACTATACTTGAGATCGTTGCTCGTCCGCGTCCCTCTGCAACCAGCGCCTTGTTATGGAAAGATGTCCAACAGGTTCGCGACTTGACGGTGGCCACTATAGCGGGCCTTTGTGGATTGCAGCTGGTCTTGGCCGCAGCCGGATTATGGTTGGTTCCCATCCATGAGCGCCAGGGGTTTTTGGGAGGAACTTTTTCCTTTCCTGCGCTCGGACCTTTCCTAGCGGCGCTCGGATGCATCGGCATGCTGCTGGGGCATGAACGGCAATCGCGATCTTGGAACTGGTCGAGTAGCTTGCCCATTTCCTGGTCGGCCAGTTTGGCAAGTAAGTTGCTAGTGACCTTGACGGTTTGCCTCCTGATTCTACTCGCGTTGAGCATTGTGCCGGCGAGTCTCTTGGCGACCGGCGCGATTGAAGTCCAGCTTCAAGCGGCACCCGACTCGCTGCAGATCTATTCGGCAATTTACGCCGGTGGTTTGGCTTTGCTAGTCTTCTTCGAATTTCTTTTTACCTGCTGTGCAACCGTCCTGTTCTTTCAAAACACGCTTACGGGACTTGTCGTGGGAGCGATTGCTGTAACTTCTACGCACGTCGGTTTGCTAGGGGCCTCGGAGATATTTAAGTTGCGTTCAATGGACTCCTTGGTTAGTCAGGGCTGGTACAACTATTTTCTGGCTGCCGCCATTGCGGTGTTCGCTGGCATGGCGACACTCCTACTCTACCGTTGGCGCTGGACGACCGGGCAAACGTGGTCCTTTAGCTTCGGCAACACTGTGCAAGACGAGAGGGAGGCGGGAGCGTTTTTCATACGCACCCAAGCCTTTGCTCCCACACTTCGCCGCTCACTGTTGGTGCATGCACTGTTCAATTCGTTCTACTTGCGAATTTTCATTTTGCTCGGAGCTTTGCTGTTGAGCCTGCTGGCGAATGCAAATTCAGACTCGACCGACTTGGGGGTCATTGCGATCCTGACCATCGGGCTGCTCGGTGTCACCACTTTCGAAGGAGATCAAACGCTGGAGCGGTATCGCTTTCTGGCAGATCGAGGCATTTCACCACGTAAACTCGTTTCCAGCCGCTTGCTAGTCAGCGGAGGGATCGCACTTGTCGTTTTACTCACACTCTTCGTTTTCTTTCGGATTGGGTCAGCAAAGAGCAATGTGCCCGTCCTTGTTTTCTTAGTCCCCTGCTGGATCGCATTCGGAGTAGCCGCACTGACCTCACTTTGTGTCCGGCAGACCATCGTGGCGATTACGTTGTGCGCTGTGATGCTTGGCTTGGGAGCTGTAGTTACAACAACGATTATCCAAGTGGACGGGCCCACCAGTCTGTTCCTTCTCTCCCGCCAGTTGGTTGCGCCAGCGATGCTTGGGGGGGCACTGTGTGGATGCATTCCGATCATCGGAATCTACTGGCTGGCTAGGCGTTGGCTCACCAGCGACGGCGCGCGACTGACTCAACACTATTGGTGGTTAGCCGGTATTGCGGTGTTGGCTCCCATCTGCTTGGCTTGTTGCTTTTCCTTCCTGGGGGTTCGAAATGCGCCCTGGGCAGGAATGTCGGACGCAGAGTATGCGCAGTATCAAGCAAGGTTGGCCCAACGCCCCGATTTAGAGCTGGCTCCACCCGTCTTCGATAATCGGCTGAGGATCCGCTCGTATTCTCCAGCGGCAAGTGAGATTCATTGGCTCGCCTCGTCGTTTCGGCAGAACTCAGGGGCGCCCCGCATCCAGAATGAGCTGCACTCGTGGCTCGACCAAACCAGCCGCTATCTCACCCAAGATGGAACGCAACCATTAGCCACGGGGCTCGCAGAGCTCGCAACTAGTTTAGAGGATCTGGAAAAGCGTCTAGAAACGCCTACCAAACCCCAATCATCGCAATTATGGTCCAGCTCGAAGCTGGATGAGCTGAATGCGCTGCTGGAAACGACTGCCGTTCTTGGCAAATGGGCATGTGTGCGCGGCGACACCGAATTGGCCTACAGAGCTTGGGAGGACAACCTGCACCTTCAACGCTATGCAAGCCAGAATTTAGCAGTGGCCACCGCCAGCGGCCGCGCAACTTCGATGGAAATTCTGGCAACTCTTTCGGATACTGAGATTGAAACGTTGGGTGGTCCGGACGTCTTCGCAGCGCTCATTCCTCCAGAGTCTAACGAACGCGATGCGGCCATTGAAACACTGCGTCTAGGCGCCGAAGCTCAAAGGAGAATTTTGCGGCGAACCCCTCCGCTGGGAGCACCCACGCCGCACGACCGCGCGGAGGCTGAGCAGCCCTCACTGCCAATCCAATTGAGTGGGCTTGCCCCACGCCCTCTCTCCAGTTATTTCCCACCACTGCGTTGGCACGCAGAGCGGCAACTAGCTCAATTGGTTGCCGATCAACTCGAAACAGTGCGAATGCAGATTCCCGATTATTTGACGCACGCAAGTCGCAGTCCTCTGGTGCTTAAGCTCTACAATCTGAAGCAAGCCCAGGAGCATTCGGATATGCCTATCCAGTCTGAGCTACCTGCCGAATAGCCGCTGCTAGTCGTTCAATCCCCAGGCGGATTCCCGCCGGATTTTGCACTCCGAAACTTAGGCGAATCGTGTTGAGAGCGATCGGTTCCCCTTCGGTGGGGTAGCAATAATATCCAGGCACATACAAGACGCCTTGCTCCATGGCGCACCGCCACAGTGGGCTGCCCTCGGAGGCATCGATATGCTCTGGCAAGGTGAGCCACACATACAATCCTCCCGCTGGCTTGTGCCAAACGACATCCGGCGTTTCCCCCAGTTCGGCGTCGAGCGCGTCGAGCATGGCGTCGAGTTTGACCCGATAGCCTGCGCGAATGACTGGCAGGTGCGAGTCGATTTCTCCAGAGGTGAGCACATCATTCATCAGGACTTGAGCGAAGTGGGGCGAGCCAAAGTCGATGTTGGACTTCATTTCCAGCAGCGTTGGCGCAAGCGATTCGGGCACGACGCCCCAGCCCACGCGAATGCCCGGTGAGTAGGACTTAGAGAACGTGCCGGCCTCGATCACAAACTCACTAGCATCGTCGGCTAGGGCTAACAGAGGGGGCAGGTCCTCGCCCTCATAGCGGAGTTCTTGGTAGGCGCAGTCGGATAACAGGTGGATGGGCCCCTGCTCGGCTCTCCAGCGACGCACTACTTCCAACAGCTGCTCACGGCGCTCGAGCGACAGGGTGCTACCAGCCGGATTGTCAAAATCGGTTACGGTGTAAATCAGTTTCACGCGATGGGCGTCTCCGGCAGCAGCAATTCTCTGCAGTTGCTCCTGCAGTGCATCGATACTCATTCCGAATTCATCGGAAGAGACACCTACAATTCTGGCATCGACGCCCTTGAGCGTGCCCATGAAGACAAAGTAGGTTGGAGCAGCTGCAAGGACGATATCGCCTGGATCGAGCAGGGCTTCTGCGACCAAGTGCAGGAATTGATTGCTGCCAGCGGTGACGATCATGCGTTCCGGATCGGGGCGGCCGGCTGGGAATCTACGGTAGTTCCATTCCGCTATATTGGCGCGCAGAATACCGCTGCCTGCCGTCATGTCGTATTGCAGCGCTTTGCGAAGAAGCTCGGGTTGATCGGCCAATCGACGCAGGGCTGCGGCGGTCGTCTCGCATGGCAGCGTATCGTTGTCCACGAAGCCAGCAGCCAAAGAAACGAGATTGGGGTGCTTCAGTGCCAACGCCATGAGCCGCCCAATGGGCTGGCCACTCGACATGCCTGCCCGACGACTTAACGTTGATGTACGATTCGGTTCAGAAACGGTATGTCCCATCTCAAACTTGTCCAATGCATGAAATTTCGCGCTCAGTATTTTGGAGGCACTCAAGGAAAAAATGTGTCCGCCACTTATTTACCTGTACAGCCCTCCCCGTTCGCCGACCAACTATCTCGGTGCCCGTCGCGTCCCTCCGGTCAGCTAGAAGGTGCAACACAACTCTGTCTGAGCGGGCATGAATAATCCAGGCTAGTGCTTTGTCCACATGTGAGTTTAGGGTTGCCCAGGAAAAGGTGTCCGACACCAAAAGTGCGAAGCACCCGAAGGGCCGTTGCGGCTTTGGGTGTCGGACACCTTTTCCCAATGCATGCCGTATCCCAAATGCTAAGTTGGCCAAAGCACTAGTGCGACACGCGGGATGCCGCTGGGGTTCAAGCCCTTCGCATTAGAATCCTTGCGTCGAGACTGGAATAGCGGTGCGGCTGGTTAAATCCCCAGTGGCGGAATGATCTTGGAGGCAACCAAGGCAATTTACGCAGTCAGCGACCTACTTTGGGGAGAGTCACGGTAGGTACCGACAGCGTGCGATAGGCCGACAGCGGGGGGCTCCATGCCTCCCTGCCCCATTTCTAGTCAATTCTGGCTACAATGGGGCTGACTCGCAAAACCAACTACTCAAATCATCTTTTCTGACTGAAATGGAATGGCAAGTTACGTAGTACGCTGTGGCACGATGCGCACATTGCACGTAATGCAGGCTCGGCTGTCCTATGCGCGAGGCATGCGAGTCATTGCGCGCACCGCCCGCGGGTTAGAGGCTGGCGAAGTACTGAGCGAGGCGGATGAGCGGGTCTTGAAGCAAATGGATAGTCCTCCTGGAGGCACGATTCAACGCGAGATGACGGAAGAGGACGAAAGTGAGCTGGCGCATCTCGCTGCCAAGAGTGTCGAAGAGGCGGACAAGTGCTTTGAGGCCATCCAAGCACTTGAGCTTCCCATGGATTTGGTCGACATTGAACGGATTTTTGGTGGTGAACGCATGGTGATCTACTACCTTTCCGAAAGTCGAGTCGATTTTCGGGAGCTGGTCAAACGCTTGGCAAATGAGTTTCAAACTCGCGTCGAGATGCGACAAATTGGGGTTCGCGACGAAGCCAAATTACTAGCCGACTATGGCGACTGCGGAAAGCCGGTGTGCTGCAATACGCACTTGATGAAAATGCCCCCAGTCTCTATGAAGATGGCCAAGCTACAGAAGGCGACGTTGGATCCCAACAAGATCTCGGGGCGATGCGGAAGACTCAAATGCTGCTTGCGATACGAGTATGATATTTACGAAGAACACCGAAAAATGCTCCCCAAGATCGGGGTGGACGTGGTGACGGCCAATGGGCGAGGAAGGGTTTTGAATCAGGAGCTCCTGTCAAGACAATTGCTGGTTCAAATGGAAGACAACCGACGCTTGATGGTCCATGCCGACGATGTTCTCTCGGTAATCAAACGACCCAAAACAGGCAGCTCCTCTAGCTCCGTAAATCCCCAAGTCGAGCTTCAAGAAAAAAATAAAGACCGCCATTCAGCGGATAACGAATAAGCGAGTGAGCCAAGCGTGACTGAAAAAATCCACCCAATCGTCGAACTACTCCAACAAGATCAACGCTTTCATATCGAGGCCTACCAATTTGTCCGCGAGGCACTCTCCTATGCGCAAGAAATCCTAAAAATGCCGACGGCCGGAGAGGAGGGCGAGCACCATTTGACCGGCCAACAGTTGTGCGAAGCAATTCGTCAGTATTGTGTCGAACAGTATGGGTTCATGGCAAAAACGGTTCTCAATAGCTGGGGCGTGCACTCGACCAGCGATTTTGGTGAGATCGTATACAATCTGATCCGTATCAAGCACATGAAAAAATCGGATTCCGATCGACGCGAGGACTTCAACGACGTCTACGATTTTGCGGGCGCCTTTGAACCGATTTTCGAATTGGCCGGTAAAGACGAAGACTAGTGCATTGTCAAAGCTTAATTTTCGGGTTGCCCGGGAAAAGGTGTCCGACACCAAAAGCCGGAACGGCCCTTCGGGTGCTTTGCACTTTTGGTGTCGGACACGAATGGCACTTAATCGGCCTAAGGTACTGGTGCTTCTAGAGTTAAGTTCGATTGACAGCAGGGGGCTTCACTTGCGATGAGTTTGGGTAATCTTACCTCCCGAACACACCAAGCAAGGAAGCCCCCGTGTGCCATCATCCGTTTGATTCGTTCCGCTGTCGAGTCCAACATGCGCGCCAACACGGCGATCTTTACTTCGCCGCCTTGATCTCCAAAGAGACTATCGCGTCAGTCTTTGGCAATGCAAGTGCCATTCTCGATTCGGCCAGAGTTTACAACACATCGGTCACGCTGTGGGTCTTCCTCTCGCAAGTCATGAGCATCCACCACGGCTGCGTCTCTGCGGTCGCCAAGCTGATCACCCATCGAGTCGCCAACAACCAAACTGCTTGCTCTGCCGAAACCGGTGCTTACTGCATTGCTCGAGACAAAATCGACGAGCAATCCATGCAACGTCTTGTGACGGCCAGCGGACTTGCGATTGAAGACAGCAGTCCCGACCATTGGCGATGGCTGGGGCACCGCGTGATCACCGCCGATGGTGCCACCGTCACGATGGCAGACACGTCGGAGAATCAAGCCGCCTACCCGCAACTTAGTAGTCAAGCACCCGGTTGTGGATTTCCGATCTTGCGAGTCGTTGTACTGTTCGCGTTGTCGACTGGCGTTGTGCTCGACATGGCGATGGGCCGATACAAAGGTAAGTTCACTCACGAAGTAAGTTTGTTTCGTCAGATCGACGCAATCATCGAAGAAACCGATGTTTTCCTAGCTGATCGCGCCTATGCGGGTTGGTTCGAGATGGCGAGGATGATTCAACGTGGTGCACACGTCGTTGTTCGCAAACACCAGTTGCGCAAGTCAGATTTTCGGACTGGAATTCGTTACGGCAAAGACGATCACTCCATCCAAATCGACAAGCCAGCTCGTCCCGACTGGATGAGCATTGAAGAGTACGAGACGTACCCGGACTTCATCACCATTCGCGAGATCCGTATCCGAGTTGAGAACAACGGATTTCGCACTCGCGAGATTATCGTTCACACATCGCTGTCGGACGATACGGAGTACACGAGGGAGGACATCGCGGCCCTGTTCCGTAGAAGGTGGCAAGCAGAACTTCATTTACGGAGCTTGAAAACGGTCATGCAGATGGAACACTTGCGCTGTAAAAAGCCGCATCGAGTGCGGAACGAAATTCGGACGCACATGTTGGCTTACAATTTGATTCGCGGGGTGATGTCTGAAGCGGCCGTCGAAGGCGACGTTCAACCTTGGCATATCAGTTTCAAGTCAACACTGACAACGGTGACGGATATGCTTCCGGTTCTAGGCCTAATCAGCAACGCCGATGAATTATGCACGGTGTTGTACCGCTGCTGCTTGCAACACGCAGTTGGCAATCGACCGGACCGCTACGAGCCCAGGGTGCTCAAGCGAAGACCGAAGAAATACAAGCTGATGCAAAAGCCAAGAAGCGAATACAAACCCGGGGAGGCATAGGACTTACGCCGATTAAGTGCCATTCGTGTCGGACACCTTTTTCCGAACGCTCAATGCACTAGGAAAGATCAGGACGAGTTCGGTCTGGTGTCCTACGCTCACCGACTTGTCGGTATCGCAACTCACAGCGTGACGGCTTGTTGATTTAAGTGCGATTTCAGTTTTAGGCTGGTGCTATCCCTAGAAATCGTGCTGCAGCGGTAAAACCTCTACTTGGCTCACCGGCCTGTGGATCTAATCACGTTTTGAGTTTTAGCGTGGTGGTAGTGCCCCTAATTTGCCTGCAGCGGCAACCAGCTAACTTTGCTCACCTGGCTGTTGATTTAATCGCAATTTGAATTTTAACGCGGAGGTAGCATCCTTAATCGCTCTGTGGCGGAGGTTATCTTTCCTTGCTCACCGGGCTGTTGATTTAATAGCGTCTTGAGTTTTAACGTGCAGGTAGCACCCCTAATCGCCCTGTAGTGGCGACCACCTATCCTTGCTGACGCGGCGGGTTAATATTTCAGCAGCCCGTTACGCGGCGGGTTACTATTTTCTACGGCCCGTTACCGGGCGGGTAACTAGTTCGACAAACCGTCACGCTGCGGACTACTATATGCAACTAGCCGGTGAGCAGGGACAATAGCGGGGCAAGCTGTCCCAGCATGCACGCATTGCCAGGCTTGGTTTGTATCGAATCGTCGGCCAGGCACCTTCCAAGTATTTTTCTTCCCACCCAAAGCATCGAACTATGACGTTCCATTCCTCACGTGGACCGTATCCCGCCACCCGTTTGCGTCGCCTCCGGCAATTCCCTTGGTCGCGAGCATTGGTCAACGAGACGTCGCTCACCGCGGCAGACTTGATTTGGCCCTTGTTTGTCTTGCCTGGAAAAGACAAGGAAGAACCGGTGGTCAGTTTACCGGGTGTTTCCCGGATGAGTGTCGACCGGCTCCTTCCGCAAATTGATCGCGCCATTGAATTGGGGATTCCCGCCATCGCTCTGTTCCCGGTCACGCCTGCGGAGTGCAAGAGCGATGATGGAGCGGAAGCGCTCAATCCCGACAATTTGATTTGTACTGCGACGCGGACGATTCGCGCCGAGTTTGGGGAGCAATTGGGAATCGTATGCGACGTGGCCCTCGACCCCTACACCACGCATGGACAAGACGGATTGTTGCGAGACGGCAAGATCGTCAACGACGCCACGGTGGAAGTGCTCAGTCAGCAAGCGGTGGTTCAGGCAGCGGCCGGGGCCAGTGTCATTGCTCCATCGGACATGATGGATGGTCGCATCGGTGCCATTCGAACGGCCTTGGATGCGGCAGGCCACGACGGCGTTCTACTCATGTCGTACGCCGCCAAGTATGCTTCGGCCTTTTACGGTCCCTTTCGAGATGCGGTGGGCTCCAAGGGCAATTTGGGGAGCGGCGACAAAAAGACTTACCAAATGCAGCCCTCTGCTTCGGACGAGGCCCTGCACGAAGTCAGCTTGGACCTGGCGGAAGGCGCGGACATCGTCATGGTCAAGCCTGGCATGCCTTACCTAGACATTGTGCAACGGATTAAGTCCGAATTTTCCGTCCCCACCGCCGTTTATCAGGTCAGCGGAGAGTATGCGATGCTCTCGGCAGCAGCGGCCAATGGCTGGATTGATGGGACCGCCTGCATGTTAGAGAGTTTGCTGGCCTTCCGACGCGCGGGCGCCGACATGATCCTGACCTATTTTGCGCTGCAGGCCGCCGAGGCTCTCCGCGAATAGACACCTAGTTTCTTGTCGCCTGCGCATCGTTTAGAATTTGGCTGTTGCTAGCAACAGCTGGTGCGATATTCCGCTGCTTAGCAGTGCTTTCCTCGCTTTCACTCAATGTAGAAATCCCAATGCAGTCTAGCGTTCGATTTAAATTGTGCGTCATGATGTTTCTCCAGTTCTTCGTCTGGGGAGCCTTCTTCGTCCCGATGGGAGCCTACTTGGGCGTACTCTTCGCGGGGGATAAGGAGATCAACCAAATCATTGGTAGCGTCTATGCAACCCAAACGTGGGCGGCTCTGTTCGCGCCCTTAGTCGTCGGTTTTGTTGCCGATCGGCTGTTCAACAAGGAAGTGGTCAACGGTGTACTCCATTTACTTGGCGGAGGCCTGTTGTGGTGGTGCGCGACCGTTACCGATTCCTCGGCGCAATTCGCCTGGATCATGTTCGCCTTCTTCTTGTGCTACATGCCCACCCTGGCATTGGCCAACTCAATCACCTTCCAAAACGTCGAGTCGATTGAGCGAGATTTTCCGCAGATCCGCGTTTGGGGAACGATCGGCTGGATCGTCTCGGGCTTGGTGGTTTCTCAATCGATGTTCGGCATCTTTCCGCTTCCTGTTCTGCCTTGGCTCGAGAACGCGGGCAGTACGAGTTTTCCACTGAAACTCTCTGCCGCCGTCAGTATCTTGTATGGTTTTTATAGCTTTTTCCTACCAGCCTCCCCGCCGCAAGGTCGAGACCAACCCATCAGTTTGGTCAAGATTCTGGGGCTCGATGCACTTCAACTTTTTAAGAACCCGTCCTACTTGGTATTTGCCGTGTGCTCGTTCTTGATCTGCATCCCGTTGGCGTTTTACTACGCTCGAACCTACGAGTTCACCAGCGCCATGGCCTTCGGCAGCAAGACCGCTGGAGTTATGGCTTTGGGGCAAGTTAGCGAAATCGGCTTTATGATCGCCGTTCCGTTTTTCCTCAGTCGCTTAGGGGTGAAGAAAATGCTCTTGGTGGGCATGCTCGCTTGGGCACTGCGATACGCATTGTTTGGTTTCATGCCTTCTTCCGCAGCGATGTTGGTATTGGGAATCGTGCTGCATGGTATTTGCTACGACTTCTTTTTCGTCACGGGACAACTCTACACCGACCGTGTTGCACCTCCAGGAATTCGCACGAGTGCCCAGGCTTTCGTGGGGCTTTTAACCTACGGTGCAGGAATGCTCGTCGGCAACTACCTGTCTGGCCAATGGGGTGCTTACATTGAGCTGGACCCAACCGGTGCTGAAGGCTGGCTGGCTGGTGCAAAGATGTTCTGGCTAATGCCTGCGGGGCTGGCGGCAGCCGTTGCCGTGCTGTTCTTCGCAACGTTCCATGACAAATCGGCCGATCGTCCTGCTGAAACCCCTGTAGCAGTTTAAGGCTCGGTGGTTGGTTCTGCACTGAGCCGAAGGATGCCCATCGGAGATTTGTGGATGCAACCAGCCGTGCACACGCAGGCCTCCGGTGTTCCGCCGATCCCCGCCTGCTTGGACGCGAATGACAACGACTGGCTCGATAGCCGATTGGAAGGCTAACTTTCAGTCTGGTGCTGCGGAGTGTTTTTTCGCAGCACTAGCGGCCTGTTGCATTCTGCAGTGCTTCTTGCGACTCGCGTTTTACAGCGTTTCCAGATTGTGCTTGGAAACCCTCGTTCGTCGCGACTGTCGCAGCTAAGCAGGCGTCCGTCTTGTAGATCGAAGTTTGCGAGAGGAAACTTGTGTGGCATGGCCCCTGCCGGTGCGGGCTGTTGATTTAAATCGCAATTTGAATTTTAATGCGGAGGTGGCGTCCTTAATTGCCTTGTAGTGGAGGTTATCTTTCCTTGCTCACGCGGCGGGTTACTATTTCAACAGCCCGGGTGGGAGAGGGCCATTGCAGCTTGTAGGTTCGACGCCTTGCTGCCTACCTTAGGCCAAGCAGCCCTCGCGGTGGAAGAACCGGTGGCTCTAGCACCCCTGCTTTTTAAGAGCGATCAAGTTCGCGACGTAGGGAACCACTGGGAAAGCTACTCTCCAGGCCGGTACCACACCGACCTGGGCATTCGACATCGGATTGATGTTTATTCGGCATCGACCTCGATGGGGCCGAGTGTCTCCGGTTGCTGTTCCACAACCTGTTCGACGGTCCAACCGGTTTGTGCGGAGACGTTGAATTCGAAAACCCCGGGTTGCAGGTCATAGGAAACGGTTTGCCCCAGGCCATTGTCGAACTGGACTTTCCACTCTCGATCCGCAGCAATTTTCTGCGACTCGCCCGGCTTAATGGTGTAGTTGAAAGTGTTGAGCACGTAGGAAACGTTACCACCACTGGTGCTCGGGTTTCGTAAGACAATCATTCCACCCTGGGGTGCGTTGGCGGCATTGCCTGGGACCGCTTTGACCACAGGGATCTTGTTGACCACAACGCGATTCCCCAGCGGCGCGGCAGGGCTCGCCACGATCGCTGGCGCAAGCATCTGTTGTTGAGGTGCAATGAACACTTGGCTGGGTGCTACGTACGGCAAGCGGGACGACGAATAGCCGATTCCCGAATTTCCGATACTCAAACGCAGCCCCGAATAGCCAATTCCCGAATTGAGGGAGTAAGGGGTCGCATACCCACCCGAGTAATACCTCGCAGAGTAGGGACTGTTGTAAACGCCATAGCCGGAGCTGTAGTTCAGGCCGTAACCGGCTCCATATCGCAGGTTGTGGCTATTGAGGCGGTGGTCACGGGCACCGTTTTCGTACACGCCGGTCATGCCAGTATGCCGTCCATGCCCATCAATGTGGTGCCCCAAGCTATCGGTCAAATGGCCAGCTCGATCATGACCATGTTGCACATTTTGATGAACATCAAAATGATTCCCATGCTGATGCAAGTGCTGTGCAGAGAGCGTGCTCATGCCCGTAAAAGTGATCCCGCAGACCAGCGCCCATCCAAACACGGATTTCATTCCCTGCTCCCTTAAAATAGTGCGAACGTAGGTGCGAAGATTGCATGCGATTTTGCCAGCGAGCCCCGCCATGGACCGGCAGCTTGCGAATCGAATACCGCAGTTCCTACCATTTCATTCTATCACTTTAGGAGCACTTTTCCCCGAATGTGGTTATCGTTTTCCCAAGAAAGACGCCCCAGCCGCCGCGTTGTCAGGGCTGTACACCGTGCTTCCGCGGGCTGGTTACGAAGGGGGGGGGCCGTTGCAGTAGCAAAGGCATTGATTCGCCAATTGCTCGCGATGCAGTCTGCCGCTATGGTTGTCCCTAGTGTCTTGGTCACCAATCTACACACGCGGGCGTTGTCCCCCCACCACGGAACTCAATATTGGCCTCCTCACCAACCCAGCGCAGCCACCATCGGCACGGGCCGCATTCCGAATCTCACGGCCATCAGCATGGCCTGTTGGGAAAATACGCTGAACTCACTTTTGCACTTGCCGCAGCGGTCTGTCTCGGGCTGGGGTGGGCCCTTTCGTTCGTCCACAGCATCAGCCCATGGTGGCCTTGGGGGCTCTACGTCACAGCCTATGGATTTGGCAGCTGGTTCATGGTGCAAGAGGCGATTGGAGAGCTGATTGTCGGACGCTTTGAGATCGATTTTCTGATGCTGGTGGCGGCCGTTGGTGCTGCCCTGCTGGGCGCCTGGGCCGAGGGAGCCTTGCTACTCGTTTTGTTTAGCTTGGGACATGCACTGGAGCACTACGCTATGGGGCGAGCGACAGGGGCCATTCAAGCTTTGGCGGAACTAGCTCCGTCCACTGCCATCGTCAAACGCGGTGGCACCACTGCGGAAGTGTCGGTCAACGATCTGCGCGTGGGGGACATCGTCGTGGTCAAACCCAATGCACGCATCGCGGCAGATGGTTTTGTCATCGAGGGCACGAGCAGCGTGAATCAAGCGCCGATCACTGGCGAAAGTGTCCCAGTCGACAAGGAGCCAGTACCCGACGCCGGCCAGGCCAGTCGCAAGCCAAGTTCGCTCGCCGCCCAGCATCGCGTCTTTGCAGGCACCGTCAACGGAAGCGGAGCGCTCGAAATCCAGGTCACCAAACTTGCGTCCGACAACACGTTGGCCCGAGTGGTACAGATGGTCGCCGAGGCCGAAACTCGCATTTCTCCCACCCAACAGCTGACCAAGCACATTCAGTTGTACTATGTGCCCATCGTCTTGGGGCTGGTCGCGCTGTTGCATTTCGCATGGTTGGTAGTCGAGGAACCCTTTTCGGCCTCTTTCTATCGTGCGATGGCTGTCTTAGTGGCCGCGAGTCCCTGTGCCTTGGCCATCGCGACCCCCAGTGCCACACTGAGTGGAATTGCACGGGCTGCCCGCGGTGGTGTCTTGATTAAGGGGGGCGGTCCCTTGGAGAGTCTGGGGAAGGTGCCTGCAATTGCGTTTGACAAAACGGGCACACTCACCACCGGAAATCCCAAGCTGACCGATGTCTTGACGGCCGATTCGATTGCCGAAGAGGAGTTGCTGCGAGTTGCGATCGCCGTCGAAAGTTTGAGCGATCACCCGCTTGCATCAGCACTTGTCCGTGATGGCCAGCAACGCCTCGGTCAGGTGATCAGCGCTGAAGCCGAGAACTTGCGCAGCGTCACCGGCCGAGGCGTCCAGGCTGATTTCGAGGGGCAATCCATCGCCATCGGCAAGCGCACCTTGTTTTCAGAGATACCGGGACCGCCGATTCCACCCGAGCTCGCCGCGGCGATCACCCGTCTGGAAACCGGTGGTCGCACCACCATGGTCGTACGCGCCGGCCAGCGTTACCTGGGAGTCCTCGGATTGATGGATACTCCACGCCAGTCAGCCAAGCAAACCATCGCTTGTCTGCGCAAACTGGGCGTCCAGCAGATGCTGATGTTGTCGGGAGACAATCAAAGTGTGGCGGACGCGGTCGCGCAAGAGATCGGAATCGACGAAGCGTTTGGCGATTTGATGCCGGAAGATAAAGTTGACGC
The DNA here is from genome assembly GCF_007752135.1 of Aureliella helgolandensis. Taxonomy (GTDB): domain Bacteria; phylum Planctomycetota; class Planctomycetia; order Pirellulales; family Pirellulaceae; genus Aureliella; species Aureliella helgolandensis. The sequence goes on from NZ_CP036298.1 coordinate 2,055,729, forward strand.
CATCAGGAAATTGCAAAGTAGCGGAGGCGTCGCCATGGTGGGTGATGGCGTCAACGATGCGCCCGCCATGGCCAATGCTGCGGTGGGGATTGCCATGGGAGCCGCCGGTAGCGACGTCGCCTTGGAAGCCGCCGATATCGCGTTGATGTCCGATGATCTCAGTCATCTCCCCTTTGCTGTCGGACTCAGTCGCCAGACGAGTCGCATCGTCCGCCAAAATCTCTGGTTCAGTATGGGGATGGTCGTCTTCTTGGTTCCTGCGGCGATCCTGGGGCTGGACATGGGCCCTGCCGTCGCTCTCCATGAAGGCTCAACCGTAGCGGTCGTCATCAACGCACTTCGTCTGCTAGCCTATCCAAGCGTTGATCCGTAAAGAATAGATCGCCGCCATGCTTCCCTCCATAAACTACCTCCAAGTTGACCGGCAAGTCGAGCCGCTCATAGGCGCCCACTAACTCGTGCGATTGATTGATCGGCATTTGCGGGTCTTGATCCCCATGTATCAACCATAGCGGAGGATCGTCGGCGGTCACGTGCGCTACCGGGCTGGCCAATCTCGCCAGCTCTGGATGCTCCTCGGGGTGTCCCCCCAGCAGCAAATTTAAGGCGGGGATGCGCACGTTAAGACCATGCGGGGTGGATTGGGCAAGGATCGTCTCGAGATTGGACGCTCCGTAGAATGAAATGATACCTTGGACCTGAGACGAAGCCTCTCGGAATTGGCCCACTTGGCCTTCCAATTCGGGCACCGAGTGGGAGACTCCGACCAACGCGGCTAAGTGGCCGCCCGCAGATGAACCAGCAATGATGAACCGTCGATCATCTAGATTCCAATCCGCCGCGTGGTGCCGCAAGTAGCGAATCGCCGCTTTGATATCGTGTACCTGGGCTGGAAACATTGCCTGCGGACTAAGGCGATAGTTGACACTCGCGATGGCCATGCCGCGCTTCAACAGGGAACGAATGGGCACGTCGGCTTTGTCGCCAGAACGCCATGCACCACCGTGCACCCAGACGATCAGCGGACGCTTCGCTTCAGCCCCGTCTGGTATATACAGATCGAGCCGGAGCGCCGTTCCGTTCACCGTTGCGTAGGTCAGCTCACGTGCAGCCGGTTCGGCTCCCATGCTCCCTTGCGCGGAGAACGCGACAAGTCCACAGGTCAGCCAAGCCAAGATTCCAGAACTCCAACAACACGTCATATTTGTGCCCATTCCCCACTGCACCCACGATTGTGATTCCACGAAGGACTTACCCCACACGGAGGAGGAGCATGACGATTGTACACTTCGGGGACGAGCAGTGGTGGACGATGGGACGCCTGTGGGTTGAATCGTCGGGACGGGCCGGTGGGCGGTGGCGATTGTGGGTTGGTGAATCGACCGCGCGAAACTGCTGTTCACTTTTACTCGGCTGAGGTTGCCCTTGCACATACTGCAGGGCTCTCGAGGAGCCGAGCCGCACGCGGCACTCCGTAGCTTTGCGATGAGGCAATTCCGTTTACCCTCGCAGAGGTTCAGAGAAAAATTGTTCATTCTCAGAAATTAGCATTGGGAGCCGCCGAGCATGCCCACTACTCAGGCAACTTCCGTTGCTGGCCTGCCCAGTATTCTGGCAGATTCCGGTTCGGAAAATCAAACCGTCTGCGGGCTGCGCACTTCGATCAAACGATACAAACGCGTGATTTCCAATATCTCGGCAACAGCCTTCTGCGCATTTTCCAGCACCAGTCGTCGGTCTGTTGCACACAATTGCAAATGCAATCGCACGATCTCACCAACGTCGGCGCTATTGATTTTTTCAACGGAAGACAGGTCCACCACCACTTCTGGGCATAGCTCACGCCGTGCCGTGTCTCGCACGCTGTTGAGTTGATCGAGCAGGGTAACGGCTGGAATGGAAGGTTCTAGTGTTGCGGTTCGGTTGCGGCGTAGTTGGAATTGCATCTTCATCCTCCGTATAGACAAATTAAGAGCCGTGCATTGGGAATGCACGTCGTGTGCCACAGCGTTCTGCTCCGGTTGCTGCATGCCCTCCCGCCGTCGGATACTGGGGGTGGCCGGACGAAAACACCTTTTGCACTGGCTTGTTGATTTACAGGGCATTTTTCATCTTTTTAAGTGGAGGTCGTCCCTTGATTGTCGAGTACCGACAGCCACTTTGCCTTGCCCGCGTGCGGATCGATTGGAAAGAGGTTTCAGTTTTAGTTTGAGTGGTAGCATCGACGATCCACCTCTAGTGGCAATCACTCTCCCTGTCTCACGCTGCGGGGTGCGATCGCAAGGTGGCGTTGGGTGGCTAGAGCTGAATGCAGCATGTCGGAACGCTTTGCACCGGGCCACTCCCAGGCGATGCGGGGGGACCGAATGCGTCGAGCAGGCAGGATAAACTTGTTTTATTCAGACCGTGGCTCACGGCCCCTAGGGAAGCAGAAGTGAAGCAAGAAGTTTGCCCGAAGCAGCGCAGTACCCCGGCATAGCCGTCCCCACTCTGGCAGGCTGCTGAAACCCCAAGCACATCACAGTAGAGTGGTACGGAGTGCTGGTCTCTGGCGGTCGTGGACGGCCAGGTTGTTACGAATCGCGGACTAAGGGGGACATGCCGTGCGATGCCACTCGGTTAACAGGCAACAAGCGAACGCTACGCGCTCCGCTCCCGAGTCGCCGAGCTTCCTGAAGCCACATGCAGGCGGGGTGCTGGGGGGCCCTCAATGCGGTCTTTGGTTCCGCCGGGACGCGACACACAGCGAAGGCTGCGTCACCAGACATGGGGTTGAAGTAGGGCACAAGCCACCCGAACGGTTGCTGTTGGCATGGCCAAACCCCCAGCCGCATCGCTCTCCGGTGGGTGAATAATCGAGGATCAAACTAGACGATTTTCAGAAACCGGTTAACATTACGTGCGGATGCAGGTTGCTGGCGGAGCTGGTGACCTGCCCGCCAGAAACGCTGTTCTTTTACACTTCGCTACTTGAGCCCCCGACCTGCTGATGTCCACTCGCCGTCGCGCCCGAGAAATTGTCCTGCAACTCCTATATGAAGAGGATTTGCATCCGGAACAAGACCCCACTGTTGCTGACAATTTTCTAGTTAAGCGACTGCACGGTAACCGCAAATTAGTTCTTTTTGCTCGCGACCTATTTACGAATGTCGTCAAGAACCGCCGCGAGCTCGACAAGGCGCTCTCCAGCAAGGCGTCGAATTGGTCGCTCCGCCGTATGGCTGCGATTGATCGGAATATTTTGCGGTTGGCGACCTATGAAATTCGCATGACCGAAACACCGGGCCGTGTGGTGATCAATGAGGCGGTGGAGTTGGCCAAGCGCTACGGCGCGCGACAATCTGGGCAATTCGTCAACGGAGTGTTGGATCGCATCTTGCACGAAGAACCTGAAGTGGAAGCAACGCCTGACGAAGCTCAAGTCGCTCAACCCGCCGCTACGGCAGATTGATCTAGCCGCAGATTCCATGTCTTGTTCTGCCCCTGCGTTGGAATTCCATCGGGGCTGAATTTTTTCTTCGGGACTGTCTCTCATGAACGAGTCATCAACACGGCCCACTCGCGGAGAGGATGACGGTGATGATGAGCTCGACGGCTCCGAGTACGAAGAAGAAGCAGGGCTGTCCCTTGAGGAACTGAGCCAGACTTACGCGAATGTCGTAGGTCAAGGAGTCGCGCCCTACCAAGATGTCGCAGAGGATACTTCCGATGATGCCCAGGCGGGTGGAATCGGGATTTTCGATCCGCTCGAGGAAGATCTAGACGAAACGGGCAATTGCCCGGTCACCCCGATGTCCATCCTGGAATCGATTCTCTTCGTCGGCCGCCCGGACAATGGGACAATTTCTGCTGCCGAAATTGCCGGTTTGATGCGCGGTGTGCGCGAGGCCGAAGTCGAAGAGTTGGTTCAAGAGTTGAATGATCTCTATGAACAAACCGGACGGGCGATCCGCATTAGCCAGCTTGGCAACGGCTACAAAGCTGAATTGGCCCGTGACTTGAATCACGTGAAAGACCAGTTCTACGGTCGTGCCCGCGATGTCCGTTTGAACCAAGCGGCTATCGACTGCTTGGCACTTATCGCTTACCAACCTGGGATCTCCCGCGACAAACTCGAAGAGCAGCGTGGCCAACCCTGTGGTAGCGTCCTCAATCAACTCGTGCGGCGGGAATTGCTTGAAATTCGACGGGTAGGAAAGGGCAAGGAAGCAACCACCGAGTACTACACCACTCAGCGATTGCTAGAGCTTGCCGGTTTAGACTCATTGGAGGATCTCCCTCACGCCGAGGACTGGGAATAGGGGCGCCCAGCTCGAAACCGAAGTCTTGGCACCGGTGGTCTCCAAGCGGCATCTCGATTTGGCGACATTTCGGGACCAAGCGAAGCGTTCGCGCCTTGAAGCCCATCGGCTGGCTGAAATTGCAAACCGCAGCCTGAGCCCGGATCGGGAGATATATGCAGGAGGATCAATGGGCGGACGAGCTCTAGCACTCGCCTGCGGGGTGCCTTCTGTGTGCTCCTGCCTGCATCTTTCTGTCAGCTCCTATGCTCTGCTCTCGTTCGCGCATTCCAGCTGAAAACGACTCGCGCAGCGCTGCAGATGCGACAATTATGAGCTCGTAGTCGCATGCTGAGTATCTCGACAAGTAACTCTCAGCGCGTTGCCTGGCGCGGTACGGATTCGACGAGCAGTGCCTCTAAGGCGTCAGCACGATTTTACCCGCCAATGAACTCTGCTTGCCTAGCGTATGCTCTTCTTGCAAACGGTGCGCTTCGGCAGCTTGGCTCAGGGGTAGAGTGCGATCGATCAGGGCGTTCAATTGCCCCGTGGCAAACCAGTGGTTGATATCTGCAGCGCACACCTGTTGTTCATGAGCGGAAAATTTGAACATGGCGAACCCATGCAACGAACATCCTTTGACGTAGAAAGGGCCAACCGGAAATTCTGGGCGCGCATCGCGGCCCGCCATTAAAATCATGCGACCGCGGGGGGCCAAGGCGGCTACCGCCATATCAAAATCGGGGTCTCGCAGCGTTTCCCAAAAGAGGTGGACCCCTTGTGGTGCTAGTTCCGATAACCGCGCACTAACATCTTCACGCGAGTAATCGATTACGTGGTCGGCCCCCAGGCTCTTGCAGAGCTCCACCTTGGCCTGGCTGCCAGCCGTGGCAATCACTGTGCCTCCAATTGCCTTGGCCATCTGCACCACCATCGATCCGACGCCTCCGACACCTCCCCGTACAAAGATGGTTTGTCCAGGCTTGAACTGCCCCTCGCCGATCAATCCCAGGTGAGCGGTGATGGCCACTAAGGCTGAGGCGGCGACTGAGCTATCATCGATCTCGTCGGGCGTCGGGTGCAGCCACTCCGCATCGATGGCACACAATTCTGCAAAGGTCCCCTGGCGTCCCAATAACCCCTGATTGCTCCCCCAAACCCGATCGCCAATTTGGAATTGCGTAACGCCCTCTCCCAGGGCTTCGACCTGCCCAGCAATATCGCAGCCAATGATAAACGGTTGCGGTAGCTCCCAGTACTTGGCACCTCCACGGATGTAAGTGTCGATTGGATTTACCGAGACGGCAGTCATGCGCACGAGCACTTGGCCAGCCTGGGGGACCGGTTCCGGAAGGTCACCATATTCGATGGCTTGGGGAGGTCCAGGTTGTCGTAGGTAGGCAGCTTTCACAATCGTTTCTTTCGGAACAGACCGGTCAACAAGGAACGGCAAGCACCGCTATAGCTTGCCATCCTGATTCTAAGCTAGCAAGGCAACTCGGTTTACCCCCTGTCGACAGTTCTGCCAGCTGAGCTTCGCAGTGCAGGGAAGGTCAGTCCTTAGGCTTCCCCAAAATCCCAGCCCACACCCGCGGAAATCAACGGTTCCCACTCCCACTGCTTACTCCTACTCGAGGAGCTTCAAGAAGGAGCCTCGTGAACAAGTACCGTTCCACTCGGTACGAGCCCGAGAACGACTGCTGCGTTGAGCAGAGGGTAAATCTGAGGGCCAGTCCAGCAGGCAATTCGAGAGCAGCCTCCAAAAAATCTTTTCGACGCACCTTGTCTCGTGACCGAAGGTGTCCAGCCCCTCGCGAAACTAACTCTAGTCGTTCACAACATCGACGTTCGCGTTCATGGAAAGGGGAGGCGTTTTCGCCTTGCAGATATGTACAACATCCCAACTCTGAGTCCACAAACCCAACCGGTAGAACTCCACTTGCTGGGTTCCTCGGTAGCGCCCAAGGCCCCCGCTGAGTACCACTTGGCTCCCGTTCGACAACTGCATTTTCCATTCCAGGACACCGACAGCGATACGCCGCATGCTGGGCTTCAGAATAGCCGCTGCTCTGACGCGTCGGCGGCTAGCGCCTCACTGCCAGCCCCGAGCATTCGAGTGCGCAAGCTGACGCGTCTGCCGTTCAAGCCAACGGCACCTCGCGAAGTGCGAGGGGGAGATTTGTGGGATCAGCCAGCGACATCCACCGACAGCACTTGTGAGAAGCTCGGCCCGTCAGAACCATTGAGCCTCGATCGGCGGCCACCACTGCCTGGGCAACCTGTACGACTCGGCGCCACCATGTTGAAGTTACTCAAAGGCTACGGCATTACCGACTCCGAGATTGCGCAAGGCATCGCCGCCTACGCGCAGAAACACTGCCAAACGGCTGCCTGTTGAGCAGACTGATAAGCTGCCTGTTCCAGCTCCGCTGTGGAGAGAACGGTCCAAGCGACGTAAGATTGCTCGGGATCGAGCGCTAGGCTGCGGAAGCAGCGGATGTAAGCCCGAGTCGGTTCGAAGCCCAGGGAACGCGAGCGGCTCGGTGCCCCATCCACTACGTGGCAGGGGGACTCCGTTGGCCACGAGGAAGCTAGGGCCGCATTGCCGCGGCCACAGAGCCTCCTGCAAATTCCCGTCCAACCGTCCACTAATCGCAGTGGTGATGATGGTGATGCCCATGCACGATGGGGCCGTACGAGCCCCGATAACCGCGAACGCTTGGGGCGCGGTAGTGGCTGCTGTGATACCCCACATTGCCATAACCTACGCTTGGGTATGCCGACGGATAACCGTGGTAATGCTGCCGATGGCTATACGACGAACGGGTACTGCCGTAGCCAATGGCAGGCCCAATAGGAGCGTAAGAGCGGTAGCCGGGTTGATAGTTGCTATACCCGTAGCTGCCGATATTGATACCGATCCCGAATTGAGCCCTCGCTTCCTGAGAGCCTGCGACGGACAGAGTTGCGATAGCAACGACGGGGGCCACAGCCCATTTCAAAAGTCGATTCATTTTATTCCTCCTGTAACAATGCTTTTCAAACGCTGCATTGAGCGCTGGCCCGCTTGGCCGACTCTTTGATTTACCGCACATGCCGCACCAAAAAAACGCAATCCAGCGACTCAAAGCAATTGGTTTTTCAAGCTTTCCTCATAAGTCGTTGCTAGAAAACCACTTAGAGGCGAGGCTGGACCTCGGCAATATTTGCCTGCAACTTGAGCAATAAAGTTGCATTTTGCCCAAACCGTCCGTATTCGCGAGCTGAGGGATCAATTGGACATCAACCTGTTATCCAAAAGACAGCAAATATTGCCCCTCGCTACCACTTCAATGCTCCGTCTCGATCGAATTTTTGGATTGCGTGCTTGTGTGGCAAGGGCCCAGCCCGTGGGGAGGACTCCAGTAGCTTGCAGGCTGAATGCTTGCCGTAGGATTCGAACAATCACCCTCGCGGTAACGGGCTGAGCGTGCAAGCTGTCCGGAAGAAAAAAATAGAGGCTTGGCCCGTAGCGCATCGACCCGAAGCCCAATGTCGCTGAAGCACTGACGCGCTGAAGATGCTCAATTTTTGAAGCCTCTGGGAAGAAAAGCGGTTTGACCGCAACACGCAGAACGCCTCGGCGGGAAGCACGCTCTGTCGCGGTTGGCTCCCTTCAGCCATGGTTCGCGTTGGTTAAGCATTCGTGGGGCAATGACCAGCGTTGCGCACCAGCGCGAAGCTCGCGCACTCTCGCCCCTCTCTTCTTATGTTTGGCAGAGGCTTGGTGCGCGAGTCTAGGTGCGCGAGTCTAGTTCATGCGAGACATGCCGGCGAGCGCCAAACCTACTCGTCGGTAACGCATCCTTCCGACGCACTCTTCACGTTCTTGATGTATTTGTAGAGGGTGCCGCGGGTTGCCTTCAATGGTGGGGCCGACCAAGCCGCACGCCGCCGCGCCAGCTCATCATCGGAAACGTCGACGTCGAGGCTGTTTGTATTGGCATCGAGCGAAACCACGTCGCCGTCTTGGACCAACGCAATCGGCCCCCCAACCTGAGCTTCGGGAGTCACGTGGCCGACGATGAAGCCGTGGGAGCCACCAGAGAATCGTCCGTCGGTCAATAGCGCGACATCCTTTCCAAGTCCGGCGCCCATAATCGCAGAAGTCGGGGTCAGCATTTCTGGCATTCCAGGACCTCCCTGAGGGCCTTCATAGCGGATAATGATGACATCGCCTTTGGTAATCAGTTTGTCCTCCAGGGCTTTGAGCATTAGTTCTTCGCTGTCAAAGCACTTGGCGGGCCCTGAAAACTGCAGGCCTTCTTTTCCGGTGATTTTCGCAACTGCTCCTTCAGGAGCGAGATTTCCTCTCAGAATCTGAAGGTGACCGGTCGCTTTGATCGGGTTCTCTAGCGGTTGCACCACTTTTTGGCCTGCTTTGAGGCCGGGCACCGATTCCAGGTTTTCAGCGAGTGTCTTGCCAGTGACGGTCATGCAATCGCCGGTCATCAGGCCGTTTTCCAACAAGTACTTCATGACCGCCGGGGTACCGCCCACCGAGTGGAGATCTTCTTGGACAAATTTGCCACTGGGCTTCAGGTCGGCCAAGAATGGAACCCGGTCGCTGACTGCTTGGAAGTCATCGATGGTCAAGTTGAGTTCGACGCTGCGCGCCATGGCGATCAAATGGAGCACTGCATTGGTCGATCCACCCAGTGCCACGACGACGGTCATCGCGTTTTCAAAGGCCGCGCGGGTCATGATATCGCGCGGTTTGATGTCCTTTTCGAGCAGGTGCAGGATTGCCTTGCCGGCGCGATGGCACTCATCGATCTTCGCGGGATCTTCAGCTGGAATTGAACCGCTGTAGGGAAGGCTCATTCCCAGGGCTTCGATCGCCGAAGCCATGGTGTTGGCTGTGTACATGCCCCCACAAGCTCCAGCTCCAGGGCAGCTGTGACGGACGATTTCCTGGCGTTCCTCGTCGGTAATCTCTCCCGTCAGGTATTGCCCGTAGCACTGGAATGCCGAGACGATATCGAGGGATTGGCCATTCCACTTGCCCGCCCGAATGGTGCCGCCGTAGACCATCAATGCGGGACGGTTGAGCCGGCCCATGGCCATCAGGCAGCCGGGCATGTTTTTGTCGCAACCCGGCAAGGCGATAAGTGCATCGTACCATTGCCCCCCCATGATGGTTTCCATTGAATCGGCGATCAGATCTCGCGATTGGAGAGAGAAGCTCATCCCCTCGGTGCCCATCGAGATTCCGTCGCTTACGCCGACCGTATTGAATCGCATACCCATCAAGCCAACTTTGGTGACCCCTTCCTTGACGGCGTCCGCCAGTTTCAGAAGGTGCATATTGCACGAGTTGCCGTCATACCACACGCTACCGATCCCAACTTGTGCCTTGTTCATATCCTCAGGCTGCATGCCTGTCGCGTAGAGCATCGCTTGGGAGGCTCCCTGGCTGCGGGGTTGAGTGATGCGGCTACTGAACTTGTTGAGTTGGTTTGTCATGGCTACTTTGGAGCGAGGGTTAACGGTGAGGGAATGCAAGGCCAAAAGGAGGCGGTGTGGCCGTGGGAACACGCACCCGCGGATTGTTCAAATGCTAACCCGCAGTGTGCCGGACTGTCGATCTCGCCATCGGCTGCTGCGAGAGCCTGGCAGCGGCGGCTGTCGCACCGTGGCAGGTCGGATCGCGATTTTCCGCTAGAGCTGAAAACCGACTCAATCGACAGCTGCCCAGGCCGTTTCGGTAAAAGCATTCTGAATGCGTTCTTGCCGATCGCTGAGGCATTGAAAGTAAATGTCCCTTTGGCTTCAAGCCTCTAGTCTACTTTTGCCCCGCCGCAGTGGGTAGGATGGACAGCGGTCAAAACACATTTGTCATCAAAAAGGACAGTTAGCGAATGTTGATTCCACAACTCCTTAGCGTCCGGGCAGCTGAGGGGATACTATGCCTGATGCCATTCTTCTGCCCTATGGGGTGGGCCCAAGAGTCTCCGCAGCCCCCCCAAGTCCTGGAGGCTGCCGCACCGATTGAATCGGGCTTTACTCCCTTATTTGACGGACGCTCACTTTCCGGTTGGGAGGGGAATTCCGAATATTTTCGCGTTGAAGAAAATTCTATCGTAGCCGGCTCTCTTAAACGGAAGATCCCCCATAACGAGTTCCTGTGCACCGAAAGGGAGTACGGTGATTTCGATTTGCGCTACGAAATGCGCATCCTGGGCGAAGGGAATAACGCCGGTGTCCAGTTTCGATCACATCGCGTCGCAGGTGAGACCGAGGTCAGCGGTTACCAATGCGATGCTGGCATGGCTTGGGACCGGCCTGTGTGGGGTGCGCTGTATGATGAATCGCGCCGCCGCAAAATGTTGGCTGAAGGTCCGCCTGAATCGCTGGCAAAGTGGCTGAAAGCAGGGGAGTGGAACGAGATGCGGATCCTGGCCGAAGGAGCACGCGTGCGGCTGTTCCTCAACGGGCACCAAACAATCGATTACACCGAAGCCGACGCTGGCATCGCCCGCAAGGGGGTGATTGGCTTGCAAATCCACTCTGGACCTCCCACCGAAGCGTGGTACCGTAAAATCCGCATCCAAGAGCTATAGCTCGACTTGCCGCAACTGGCTGCTTGACATCTTGGGGCGCCGAGTTACTATCTGAGGGTGCTTGGTGGCGAGCGTAGCATTACGCCTCGCGAACAGGGAACTCCGGTGGAAATCCGGGACGGTCCGGCCGCTGTAATCTGCCCGCAAATCCATCGTGTTTTGCGAATCGTAACTCCTTCTTAATCCGAAGAGCCATTGTCTAAGAATCTCCACCCTTGGGAGACCTGACGAGAAGGCTGTGAGTTGACGCTGCAGAGAGTCAGAAGACCTACCAGGCACAAGACGGTTTTGTGCCCTCCAGGTTTGGGGCGATCGTTGCAGCCGCTTTCTACGTAGCGGCTGATCCTAGTTTTGAACCCCCTGGTATCTGCGTTCCCCATCACTGCTGTGCATCGTGCATGCCCTGCATTGCCGTGCGGAAATTGTAACTTGCGTTCAGCACCGTGCTGCGAACGGATTCCTGTTTCCCGGCAAGAACCGGCACCGCGTGAAGCACCGCGCATTGGAAGGACTCGCGGAACCGTATCCTGCAAAGTGATGCACCGATGCGTATATTTGTTCTGTCTGGAACAGCCCTGTTTACTTTGGCAATTCTCACCCATTCAACGCTACGAGCTGAGATCGTTTACTCGGGACCCAGGGAAACGGGGCATGCTATTGACCCAGCCATCCCCTCCACCAGTTCGCGTTTCGTGGAATGGGCCAATGCCATTGACGCTACGCGAACTCAATTTGCCCCCAACGGCAGCACTGCCATCTCCTCGACTGGTTTTAACAGCCTGGGCGATCTCTCGGCGGATGCGATTGATCGTGGTGAGCTGCCAGGCTACCTCACTGTCACTTTTCCAACAGGGATTGCCAATGGAAATGGGCATGATTTCGCCGTTTTCGAAAACGGTTTCGAATTCGGTGGCGGAACCAACCTCTTTGCGGAACTGGCGTATGTCGAAGTCTCCTCGAACGGAAGTGACTTTGCGAGGTTTCCTTCCCTGTCTACCAACACGACCTGGTCCGGCGGGTTCGGCCAGGCCTTTGCGGGGTTTGACACGACGCAAATCTACAATCTGGCCGGTAAGCACGCGGCGGGATTTGGAACACCATTTGAACTCGATGACCTGAGCTCCAGCCAGCAAGTCTTAGCTGGGGTAGTCGACCTGAACGACATCCAGTATTTACGGTTGGTCGACATTCCAGGCAACGGTAGCTTTCTGGATAGCCAAGGCAACCCGATCCTAGATACCTGGATGGGGACCGGTTCGGGAGGATTCGACTTCCGCCTGCCGGCTGGTCAAGGTGTCGGCGTCCTCAACAATCTAGCCTCCGTACCTGAACCCAACGTCTTAGCGCTGTTGAGTCTGACCTTGGTCGCTGGCATGGCTCGGCGACGCGCCCGCTAGGTTGGGTTGCGCAGAAAAAAAGTCGCAGCACGTTGTGGAAGTGCTGCGACTTGCCGAAGTTTGCCTGCCTTAGCTCCCCGGATCCAGCGGTACTGAAGGCACGTTTTAGGAGCAGCAACCAGGCTATAGACGAGCCACTTGGTTTCAAGTGACGCTGCCTAACGTAGCTTCGTCATCGCTCGCTCGACATTTACTCTTACTCTGCGGCGACGCAGTAGAGGTGTTTGTCGCTGCGAAGGAAGATTCGACCTTGGCTGACAGCGGGCGTGCCTCCAAACGATTCGCTCTCATCGGTGACTCGGTTGACCGACAGCTGCTCGAGCTCATCTCCCAGCTGCCATACGAAAGTTTGCCCGCTGCCATTCACAAAATAGAGTTTTCCATCAGCGATGACCGGTGAGGCGTAGTCTGAAGAGCGTCCACCACCGCGTCCGCTTTGTCGGCCTCCTTCTCTTCCACTGGTGGATGGAGCTGTAGCGGCCGAACTTCGGTCGTTCTCTAAACGTGTTTGCGACAGCTTTTTGCCGGTGGTGCCATCGATGACCGTCACAATGCCTCCCGCCACCAAGTAGATTTTCCCCTGATACACGACCGGCGTCCCGAACCGGTCGGACTCGCTTCCAGTCCACAGCCTATGCGATTTGGCAACGTCTTGGGAACCTCCTGCCCGTACGGCGATGGAGCCGCCACCGCGGCCGGTGAAGGCGTAGACGACTCCGTCGCTGGCAACGGCACTGGAGTGCGCCTGTTCCGACTCGCTCGCTTCACAGTACCAGAGTAATTTGCCTGTCTTAGGAGCAAATGACCAGATTTCGAATGGCACGCTCATCACCAACTCCGTCCGCGATTGGCTGACTTGGATCAGCGTCGGAGTCCCCCACATCCCGTCAAAGCCTTCGGCGCTCTCGCGCCACACCTCTTGGCCCGTCTTGGCATCGAGGGCAACCAGTGCTTGGCTCTCCGCCGCAGCCGTAACGAACACCAAGCCGTCATGCACAATGGGGCTCGAGGCGGATCCCCACTGCCATGGATCGGAGCCTGTACCCACACTTGCCTGCCACATCTCATTTCCATCCATATCGAACGCATGCACGCCAGATTTACCGAAGAACGCATACACGCGCTCTCCATCGGAGACGGGCGTGTGGGAGGCGTAACCGTGAGCTGTGACGCCGATTCCCGCATACGGATCCTCGGGCATCACCGCTGCAACGGACTTGTCCCACAGAATGCGCCCCGATTGGCTGTCGACGCAGACCAAGTGGCGCTTCAGGTCTTCGATGTTGCCAACTTGATTGCGATCGACCCCATACCCCGAGTAACAGGTAACGAAGACGCGGTCGCCCACCACGATCGGACTGGACACCCCGGCTCCCGGCAGTTCGGCCTTCCACTTCAAATTTTCTTGGGGGGACCATTGAGAGGGTACCGGCTGCGAGTCACGCGCCGTTCCGTCGCCGTTGGGACCTCGAAATCGAGACCAATCCTCAGCTGCTAGTCCACTAGCACAGCCAATGGTCATTGCATAAACAGCCAACCGAAGAATGCGTCGACGAAGAATCATCATGTTTAGATACCGCTGCAGGAACAAAATGGTTGCAAGAAAAGAAGCGTGGGCCAATCAGAAGCTGCCTGTACGGCCCATCCGCTAGACAGCTAAACCACGCGCAACCCGACAAGTTTTGACTTGCTGCTGTATTTTTTGAGAAACCCAGCGGATTCCCCAGTGCCCATCCACTGCTGAACAGCGGAGGTGGCAGCTAAACACGCAATGCTTGTCGCAGCACTCCGCGTATGCCAGCAAGGGCCAGCTCATGCAGCGAGACGGGCTGTTGAAATATTAACCCCCGCGTCAGCAAGGGTAGGTGGTCTCCACTACAGGGCGGTTAGGGGTGCTACCTGCAGGTGAAAACTTAAGACGCTATTAAATCAGCAGCCCGGAGAGTCTCGGGCCACCAGGATGTCGGGAACCGGGGGCGTCTAGAACTTGAAACGCAGTTCGATTCGCGATCCGCGAATGTCTTCATGATTGCGGAGCCAACCATACATATGGTCGGTACGAAATATCCAAGCATTGGTCAGTGGCTTTTGATAACGCATCCCCACGGCATATTGGTCACCGTCGGCGTTGCGGAATTGCTGGCTACCATTGGCGGACAACGCGGCTAGTTCGAGAATGAGTTGGTGGCTAAAGTTCGCCCCCAGCATGTTGACTCCGAGCGCACCGCCGACGGTATTTACAGCGGTGGGGTCGAGTGTCGGATACCCGGTCAATCCATCTGTTTCGAAATTGATACCGGTGTTGTTGAGAATGCCCCCTGCACCTCCAGCACGAGCAAGAGACTGGGTGCGTCCCTGTCCGTAGAAGAAATTGCAGTAGGGCACCAGAGTATTGGGGGCCGAAGTAATCAGAGAATTCTCAATCAACAGCAAGTGCCCATCTGCAGTGCGCTGTTCCGAGGGCAAACTCTGATTGAAATTGGTGACGAATCGCACCGAATTGGAAATGCGATTCAAATAGCGGCGAGTGTAGGCCACCGAAAAGTTGTGGTAGCTGCGATGCAAGCCAACGTCGTCGTGCACGAAAGCGTAATCCGCTTCAATGTAACCATCATAGGCCTCGATAAACCAGGCGGTTCCTAAGAATTCGGCCGCGTTGTTGTCTCCTTGAAACGCGTCGGAATTGATTTGGTCAGTTGCCATGAAGAAGGTCGCGTCGAAATTCGACCACTTCAGCCAGCTATTGTGTCGTGCCGGGATCGCCGTGGCGGCTCCGATAACGGCATCATTGGCCCAGATTCCATTTTGGTAAAACATCGGTAGAAAACCGAAGCTAACTGGCAAATCGAAGGGGGCATCCTGTCCGGTTGCTCCGCCCCACATGGCTCCTACGTCCCCCTCGAAGAACAAGTTATCGAGCCGGATGTCGGTGCGATCTACGAATTCAGCCTGGTTGGTAAAATCGAGGCGAGTGAAGTCTCCCGTGCGGTCCAACGGCCCCATGAACGCATGGATCCGTTCGGTTGCCGTGATTTCTAAATCCATATCGAGGTTGAGACGGGAGGCCCAGTTGTTGAAGTCACCATTGACGTTGCGGTTGACCCCCACCCCAGTGCGATAGTCTCCGTAGACCATGAAATGGGGCATGACCAAATTGTATTTACCGAACCAATCCTTGCCGGGTTTGTAGGTCCCACCGGTGTACAGAGGTCGCCACAATTCGATCAATGGACGTTGGACGGGAACCGCAAAACGATCCCGATAAATCGCGACCTCTTCTTCCGGATTGGCTGGAATGCCAGAATCGGGCGTAGGCAAGAAATCGGCCGAACTGTAGTCGGCGGGACGCGTCTCCGCACCGCTGGAAAAAATTCCGCCCGCCGTATAGGGTTGGAAGTTTCCTGAGAAATCGCTCGCGTTCGAGGAAGGTTCTAATAAGGAACTGTTCGTTGCGCCTGGGCGTGTTGCGTCGGAGGCACTGGGCGGTGAAACGAGAGCGGGCGGAGTTTCCTCGATCCGCTTTCGGTCCAGCAGGGGGACGTCATCGAACATCGACGGTGGCAATGCGTCGAGAGGATCGAACACCTCCAATGCTGGGCCAATGGGTTTAGGGGACACACTTTCCGCAGGTACCGAAGCTTGAGGTGCGGGCAGCAAGGCATCGGAGGAAATGAGAGCCTCGTCGTCGGGTTGTTCACCTGGCGAATCTAGCGGGGAGCTCTCAAACGGGCTGGCGCCATCGACCTTGGGGAGCGCAAAGTCCTCGAATTCCAAGAGATCATCCGCGCCAGTTGAAGGATCCTGCGGAGCTGGTCGGGGCGGCGTAGGCAATGTTGGTCGGGGCGGCGCAGGCAACTCGGTGAGCTGCGCATCGGCGGTGTCGGTGGGAGGCTCCACACCTGGTATTGCCAAGTCGGCTAACGTGCCATCATCGCCAATCAGTCGAGCTGGCACCCAAGGCGAATTTCCGTACAGGACTTGGATGCCGCCTACTGTCTGCCGCTCAGGCCTCGAGGTCGCCTTGGGCAGCACCGGGGCCGGAGGCGGGATGGAGCGAACCGACTCCGAGCTGGTGGTATAGTGCGGGTTCACGACGATCCGCTGCGCCCACGCCGCATGCCTCGGGATTGCGATGCATGCGATCGCAATCAGAGCACAATAGCGGAAGTTGAATAAATAATATTGCATGCGATCGAATATGATGATGTGCGGTGGAATAGTCGGTGGAAAATTGATTTAGCGAAGCGTGAATTCAATGGTTTGCGGGTGCAAATCAATGGTTTGCTCAAGCATCCTGCGTTCCATTTCAGGCGTGGCATTGCAGAACCGCATGAAATAGATCGGTTCCATGCGACTCCGCATCCGCGCACTGAGGCGATAGGTCCCCTTCTTGCACAGCAAGTGCCCAGGAATCTTGTACCTCGCCATCTTGTGTCCCAGCGGCGGTATCGACTTCTGCTCCATGCGGATGAAGGGAGGGTGATTCATGACCGAAACCGGAATATTGGCGGGCCGCAAGAAGGGCAATTGATCGAAATCAACGTTTACCGGCAAATACATTTCGCGATCCGTTCCCTTGACGCCGGTAATCATGAATTGCGTTTGCAGATTGAATAATTGGAAGTCCGAAGGGATGATTCCCTTGCGCACTTGGAGTGAGTGTTGATTGGCAAGATCGCCATTTCCATCTAGATAGCCAGATTCCCACAACCATTCGCCATCTGGTCCGGTCAGGACGACATTCATCCACAGTTGTGGTTGAGCTCCCAGGGAACCACTGGGGTTGTTGTGCCCCTCGCTGATATTGCGGACTTTGAATTCAACCTTTAGATCGCGTCCCAACCTGGGCTCTTCGCGAAAGAATGGGCCTTCCACCTTCGAGCCTGCTTCCATGACGGCGATGGAGGATTCCTTTTTGATTTGCAGCAGTTCGAAATTGTCATCGAGAATCTTGCGCGCATCGCGTCGTTCGTCGACGGTATCCCATGGTGCGGGGAACGCTATCTGGAGTTGTTCTTCTTTGAGGCGTTTTTCGAATTCTTTCGTTCCCCAACCCGCGCGCCAATCAAAACTCATCCATTGATCGAGATCCCAGCGGAGCGCCTTTTCGTTGTGCGGGAAAATGCCGGGATGGGCAATGGAATTACTAGGTCCAAAAAACATGTGATTAGAATGCTTGCGAGCGGGATTAACGTTCTTGCCATTGACGACCGCGGCGGGCCCGGTGCTATAGCCAAACGGTTTTCCAGGCACTGTCCCCATGTGGCAATCCTGGCAACTCACACCCTTTTTGCAAGCTGGGCCTGCTCGATACTGTGACCAAACAACCTCCAAGGCGATTCCGGGATGCACTGCCACTTGATGACACGATTGGCAGAAGCCGCTCTGATCCAACTGTTCGAATTCGATGCCTCGCAAGTGAATTTGCTGTCCTGGCCCCTTGTCGTTTGGATCGACTTTGATCTTAAAGTTGTCCTTTTCTGCAATGGCTTTTGCTACGCCATCACCACCGATACTGGCACTGTAGACCGGTGCCTGAATGGGGCCGGGCTCGATGCGGCGTTCTCCATTCACACGTCCGTAAGCTTCTTTGACGCGGTGACAGGCTACACAGGTGATCCCTTCTCGATACACGTAGGGCGCATCGACAATCGACTCTTGGCGAGGGTAATTCAGTTGGGTTGCCACCGGTGCATGACAGCGCATGCAAAAGGTCCCAATCGTACCTTGGCTGAGTTGAGTAATCGCCTGTTCAAATTTCTGAAACATGGGAGAGATTGCGGCATAGGCGTGGGCACTCACTCGCCATTCGTCATAGATCTTTTGGTGGCACTTGGCGCACGTGACCGCCGAGGGGTAGCAATTCTCAGCGAATACCTCTGCGTGCGGATCTTCTCCATCGGCAAGTCCCGTGCGGGAGGGAGCATCCGTGCCATGTCCTGCACCGGGAATGGCCGATGGTGCGCTTGGGCCGATAGACTCCAGGGGGCCTGGCGGCTGTGCGTGGCGGTCGAGTGCCTCGCTGCTAAACAAATCACCACTGAGCAGATCACCCTCGAGTAAGGCGTCTACCGCTTGTCGCGTGGATTGGCCCTCCGACAGATGGGCCGCTCCGAGCACTTGCTGCATCGCTGCAGGGTAGGCACGCAACATTTCTCGAGCGGTTGGAGCTGCAGGGGCAGGCAAGGAGACGATGCGCGGCTGAGGGGTGGAATTCTCCGGCTCGACCACGGGGTTCGCGGGGCTGTTTTCCGCCGAGCTGGGGAGTTGCAGCCACTCTCCGCTGACGGGCTTGGTAGCAACTTGGACTTGGAAGGATGACTTTGATGTGGGCGTGCCAGGAAGCGTGCTGCCGCTAACCGTGCTGTCGGCAGGAGTTACGGCTAGGCCGACGCAAGTCCCTAGCCCCATCATGAATAGCCCGCTGAAAACCCCCAAAGCTCGGTAGGGAAGCGGCCGATTCGCACTGCGCATGCCAGCAGAGAAGCGTCGGATTTGGACTGGCTTACGCGTCCGTCGAGCAGCCATGCTCATTCCTCAAATACATCGAACAGGGAGTTCACGAAGATCCACATGGGACTGATATCGGCTCGCAAATTCGTTCAGACCAGATCAGAGATTACAACCATCCAACCCGCCTCAATCGCTCCATTTCTCCCAGACGTCCTATTGCCCTCACTCGGCAGAATTATTTGGTACTCGATTGAAAATAGGAATCAAGAAGGCGGCCGCCCCTTGCAGGTGTACTAGGTTATTAAAGCGAATCCTCTCATAAGTTGGAGCAAGAGCATGACGCACACTATCGAAGAGAAGCCCCCCTTTCGGTGCGCGATAGCTAAGCAGTATTCGGCTGCACAGCTAAAAATTAGCGGTAAAAAGTACAACATCTGCGTTCTGTCGATGACTTGCGACATGTACACGGTCAAGTTGCCGACCTGGCTGCTTGCCCGACTCGATCGAGCCCGTACTGCCGAACTTCTATTCCGCAGCGAGCATTGGGTTGTTCGCAAGGAGAAGATGATCGAATCGGACAGCAAGAGTTGTCAGATAAGCCTAAGGCGAATGCAGGACTTGGCTTGCAATCTACCGGGAGGGGTCCCGCGTCGAGCGCGTGCTAGTGGCGAGAAGGATTCTAAGATTTTGTTGTGGTTAACACTCGCCTTTGTCATTGCATGTTTCGTTACCCCGGGAATGTCAGATACCTTGGGGACGCGAGAAGCGTTGCGAAATGGTTCCCAAGCGATCCAGCAGCTGTTGGGAATTTCGATTTATTAGCCTCTTTTGAGGTTGGGCTGTTGGCACTTTGGTACCGGCAGTTAAGAATGGGGACGCTGCCGGCGTTCCCTGGTGGCCCAGTGCCACGAGCCGACCGACTCTGTGCAGTCGCAATCCTCACGCGAGTGGCCTCCTAGGACATTTCACGTGAGCCATTGGATGAGTGACATCGACCTTAAAGACTATATCCGCGACATTCCCGACTTCCCCAAGCCGGGCATTCTCTTTCGCGACATCACCCCCGTCCTATCCAGTCCCGCCGCCTTTCAGGCATGCATTGACAGACTGGCTGAACGCTACGCCGATCGGAAGATCGACGCGATTGTGGCAGCCGAGGCGCGAGGATTTATCTTCGGCGCGCCGCTCGCGCTCAAAATTGGGGCTGCGTTCGTTCCAGTTCGCAAGCCGGGAAAGCTGCCGAGCAAGACCCACAGCCATGTTTACGACCTTGAATACGGATCGGACACACTCGAAATCCACTCGGACGCCGTGTTGCCTGGCCAACGGGTCTTAATTGTGGATGACCTACTTGCCACCGGTGGTACAGTAGAGGCGTGCTTGAAACTGCTTGAGCATTTTTCGGTTGAGATAGTGGAATGCGCCTTTTGCATTCACCTACGTGGCCTAGAGGGTGAGAAGAAGCTAGCTCCCCACTCGGTCTACAGCCTTGTCGAGTACTGAGTAGCATAAAGGCTCCTATGGCGGACGACGAAACTGCTGAGCACCGGCCGGAAGAAACTTCGTACGAACCGGTTCCCGTCGAGGCAACAGAGGCTCTTGAGTCTCAGTTGGAGACCGGATCGAGCGTGCCCAATCCCTCCGAGCTACCCGAGGGAACTTCGTTTGGATTTCGCCGCGCCGCCGAAAAAGTGCGTTCCTTCCCACAGACCCCCGGGGTCTATTTGATGAAGGACGAGGCTGGCCGGGTAATCTATATCGGCAAAGCCAAGAATCTGCGTAGTCGGGCGGGAAGCTACTTTCTGAAAGCCGCCCGCCAGGAACAGCGTACCGCTACCTGGATCGATGAAATTTGCGACATCGACTTTCTGCCCTGTGAGAGTGAGGTGGATGCGCTGCTGGCCGAAAGCCGGCTGATCAAGGATGTGCAGCCCAAGCACAACAAAGACCTGAAGGACGATAAGAGTTTTCCGTATCTAATGATTACCACGCGAGAGGATTTCCCGCGTGTTGAGTTGACGCGCACGCCACCGACCAGCGGAGTCAAGCTCTACGGCCCATTTGCCAGTGCTGGAGCGCTGCGTGGAGCCATTCAGGTCTTGCAGCGCATCTTCAAATTTCGCACATGCTCCTTGGACATTACTGCGGAGGATCCGGCCTGGAAGTGGTTTCGGCCCTGTTTACTCGCCTCGATCAAGCAATGCACCGCACCTTGCAATTTGCGGATCTCGAAAGAGGACTATCGACTCGACATCAAACGCTTGCAGACATTTCTCGAAGGTGGAAAAACTCGCTTGCTGGGGCAATTGAAGAAGGAGATGCAAGTCGCTTCCAAGGAGTTGCAATTTGAGAAAGCTGCCCGGCTGCGCGATGAGATCACCATGCTCGAGAAGCTGGATGAACGCGGAGAATTGGATACTCACGTCCAGCCAGAAGTCTTTTACATCGATCCTAAGAAAGGGATGCTGGGGCTCCAAAAAGTGCTCAAGCTGCAGACTCCTCCACGCATTATCGAGGGGGTCGACATCGCTCACTTAAGTGGCAAGGAGACCGTGGCAAGTCTTGTCCAGTTCATCGACGGGCTGCCCAACAAGCCGGGGTATCGCCGCTACCGCATCAAGGATGTCAAGGGCGTCGATGACTTTCGCAGCATTCATGAAGTGGTTTCACGACGCTTTCGAAGCCTGCACGATCGTTCCGAGGCCTTTCCCGATCTGTTACTGATCGATGGAGGTAAGGGACAACTCAACGCCGCCTTGGCTGCCTTCCGGGATCAAGGGATTACACCACCCCCTCTGTTGTCTCTAGCCAAGCGTGAGGAAGAGATTTTCCTTCCGGGAGAATCCGAGTCGCTGCGTCTGAGTCGTCATGCGTTCGCTCTACGACTGCTGCAATATGTTCGCGATGAGGCGCATCGATTCGCGCAACATTACCACCATATCCTGCGAAGCAAGAATCAGTTTGATAGCTAGTAACCTCTGTGAGAGGGAACCAGCGTGACCTTACTCGACAAGGTAAACGTCGTTCGCCGGAGGGAATGGTGCACTGGGGGAGATTCTCAGGCCCAACAGATTCACGACACGCATGGTTCCTGACACAAAGGCGGCATCGATGTCCCCCTTGCCTGCAATCAAGGTATGGCCCCACTTGGCATAGACGCGGCCTTCCAGGTACCCGCCACCCAGCAGATCTTCCTGGACCAGAACGATTGGGCGTCGGTCATGGCGACGCTGAAAGATCGTCATACCGTCAAACGGACTGCCTGGCGAATTGAGCGGGCTGATGCGCGTGCCCAACAATCCCAACGTAATGATGGCGCTAGGGATCTGACTCGCCAATACGCTTGGCGGTGGATTGGTGCTTGAGTCACTCGCATCAGGCATGCCGCTGCTAGCGCTGTAACTCGCGGAATCGGTTAAGTAGAACATCACCCCTCGTGCGTCCACGTTGGCCAGGCCCGAGATCAACAAACCATGGCCGGTCACCGGATGTTGTCCGCGTATCACGTAGATTCCCGGCTCAAAGGTAACCCGGCCCGTCACGATATTGATCCAGTCGTAGACTCCCGGCGAAAGAACGATCGGGGGCGTGAGCAAGGGCAAGGCAATAACGATATTTTTAGTGCCACGGTACACATTGGAAACATTGGTTGGATCAATCGCGACCGTGGGGACTGGTAGATCCCTTAGCGGATCGGGTACTGGCAAGCGATTGGCTTGCAGCGGTGATTTACCGCCACCATCAAGCTGATGATAGAGAGCAAGATCGTCGACACCACCGACCGATCGAATCTCGGGTGCGTGTAAATGAGATAAGCCGAGCAGGGGAGTGCACGAGATGGAATGCGTAAGTAGCGGGCCGTCCACTCCTACGCTTTCCCCAAATTCATCCTCTCCGCTCCATTGCGTGTTGACTTGCACAGCACCATCGACCATCACCGGTCCCACGCCCAAGGCTTCCAAGCCACCCAACAGACTGTGCAGAGGTGGAAGTAAGACGGGCAACCCCAATATGGAGAAGGGATCCGGGGATGGATCTAAAACGACGAGTGCCGCGTCAATGTTGCTCGGTTCGAAGCCGGCCACGGAACGACTGCTGACGGTATTGCTGTGCGAGACGTTGAGAAGGTGGATGAGGTGGGTTGTAACCGATTGTTCAAGCTGAACTTCGACGAAATGAGAGTCGCCTGTATACTCGCCTGAGGTCGGTGGTGAGGCGATACTCGAAACGGCTAGCGTCATGGAGTTCAAGCTGCCAATCACATTTTCTGCGACTAATCGAGCGCTCGATAGATCCCCAGTCATTTGCAATTCGGCAGCCGCCGCCGTGGCAGCCGCATCGCAAACATCCTGAAGTCGTCGGGATTCAACCAACAGTTTTCCACCATCGAGCATTAGACCTGCTATGCCCAACATGAGTGGCAGAATCGCCACAAAGAAAACAGTAATTTGTCCTGCTCGCATTCGCCTATTCATCGTGTATCTCCAATTCATGCAGCCCCATAGAAACAAGGTACGTTCGATCTTACGCCGTACCAGCGATGTTCTCCTCAAGTCCTCTGTTTACGCCCTCTTCGATTTGTGCAGATCCCATGCTGCTCCCCACACGCAGCACTTCACACGGCTCGTCGTTCCTCTAAACCTGCCCTCGCTGGTTACCCCTCAAAATGACGCTACAGCAATGGATAGAGGAAACTAGTGTGCAATACGAATATGGCATGTATAGTGAAAAAGCTTATCGGTTAGATGGTCCACCAGGGGGATGATCGACGCGTTCTGATAATCCAAATGCACCACGACCAGGTCACCCGGGCTGTTCGTTCCATCACTCCACACTACCTCGAGTTCCACCTTGCTAGGATCCACCATGGTCAGAGCGCGTCTGGCCGCGTTGGCTACCGAGTTGTTGGCCTCGGCGTTGCACTGAATCGTTGCGGGACCGAGAGTATTGGCTCCGCTGCTCAAGTCGCCTGAAACGGAGACTAGCCTGGAGACATTTTGACAGGCTTCGGTCAGCGAGTTCACGCGCACAACGAGCAGCGAGAGCTCTAGAAAGCTCATCACAATCAGGAGCACGACTGACAATACAATCGAACTCTCAACGATGGTGGTTCCACGTCGCAACTTTTGTCGAATTCTACATTGGCTGCTCATTGTCATTCTTTCTCTCGACCGTAACGCGTCGGGTGACGTCAGTACTGAACAAACTCGCGGTGCAAGATGCTGCTCATCGGCGTTTTCAACTGGTGTCTAATCTACCGATAGCGCTGGACCACTAGAGAGCGTTCGATCGTAACGTCCTCGAATAGACCACCCCATGAGAATAGGATGGGGACGACACAGCTTGCTTGGATTCGCGTCGTATGTGAATTACCGCTGCCTAGTGAGATCGTGGGAACAACTTCGAGTTGCTCGACTTCACTTCGCACCGTGTCGGTAAAGATGGTGGTGACTTGATTGGCAATTTCGCTGGAGACTGCTGCTTGGGAATCACTCGTCACGCCGCGAGTCGCAACGTAGTCTGCCCCCATCCGTACTGAGTTGCCGAGGACCAGCGAGACGTGCAGCATGCGTCCCAGGTCGATGGAGGTAACTGCGGTACCGATGATGATTGGCAGTAGCAATGCGAGTTCAGTGGCCGCCACACCGCAGCGGCCTTTGCGTCTGGAGTTATGGGAATTCCCTCCGGAAGGAGTCCGCCGAGTCTTAGTTGCCTGCATTGGAGAAACTCTCGTAGATGGTGATTGCAGCGGGAGCAGCCAAGACCATGAAGACTGCGGGGAAGATAAAGATCAAGGTCGGTAGCAGGATTTTGACCGAAGCCTTCTGGGCGGCTTCCTCGGCCCTCAATTCACGCTGGGAACGCAGGCGATCGGAAAGCTCACGCATGGCACTGCCTAGGGTGGCACCAAACTTTTGGGATTGCCGAACGAAAGTACTGAACGCCAACAGGTCCTCTAGGTTGGTACGCGCGGCAAGATCGTCGATCGATTTTTCGAGCGTGGCGCCCAATTGCATATCGCGATCGCAACGCTGAAACTCCTCCGATAGTTCGGGGTGCGCAGGCTTGAGTTCTTCGCTCACGATGGAGATCATGGATTGGAGAGACACTCCCGACTCGATGCACGTGACAAATAGATCTAAGAAATCCGACATGGAATTGCGGAGTAGTTGATGTCGCTCCAAAATGCAATTTCTCAGCCACAGCGTGGGGAGTACAAAACCGATCAGAGACCCCACCCCACAGACGGCGATGGCTTGCTGGAAATTGAGAGTTCCAGACCAGACGACCAAGGGGAGGCAGACAAGCGGAAAGGTAATGGCCAACAAGCGAGCCAGAAAGAAGCCGACCAACGCGCTACGCTTGTACATTCCCGCATAACCGAGTTGATCGCTGAATCGAGTGGCCACCTGAGGTTGTTGGGGCAGGATGTAACCAGCTAAGCTCGCGTTCATGTAGTCGTGGAGCGCACCGAGCGAGGATTGTCCATCGCTGGGATCGCGACCCTCCAACTTCCTCAGTCGCTGACTGACCTTCCCATGAGAGCTTTGCACCGCATAGGTGCCGAGGAACAGCACGAAGGCTACCGCACCCATAAATGCAACCAAGGCAATCATGTATTGTGATTCGAATGTACCAAGCATCAATTTCTCCTAGAATCGTACGTTGACGATTTGACGAATCATTAGGGTGCCAATGATTTGTGATGTGGCCATGCCCATCAACAAATAGGGCCTATCCAGCAGTACGGCAAGATAGTTTGGCTCAACAAAATAGACGCCAATGAAAGCCAGGATAGGTAAAGCGGTTAAAACGTTGGCTTGCATTCGCCCCTCTCCAGTGATCGCTCGAACGCGAGCGTTGAACATCTCTCGCTTGCGCATGGCGACTGCCAAGCGATTATTGACTTCCGCTAGATTCCCACCGAGTTGATGGTTGAGGATCAACGCCGTGGAGAAAATTCGCATTTCGATCAAACCGGTTCGATTGGCTAGATCACGCAGGGCCGTCGCAAACGGTACCCCCAAATGTTGCTGTTCAGAACAGTAGGCGAATTCCTCGGAAATGGGCGCGGGGAACTCTGTTGCAACCGTGTGAAATGCCGTTGGCACCGATTGGGCAGCACGCAACGCACGGCTGATCAATTCGAACGCATCTGGCAGTTGTTTGCGAAGCTTCGTTCTACGCTGCTTGACCTTGAACATCAAATAGAAGATCGGCAAGATGGATGCAGCAATGGAAATGGCCATGGAGATTAACAGGTCCCCGCTCAGTACTACTCCCAGACAAGCCGCCAGCAGCCCCGCTAGTAAGCAGATTCCCAGCAACTGCGTCACTTGGATACGCACGCCTGATTTGGTAATCAGAGTCGCCAGATTGCCGGTAGAGTTGAGGCGATTCATGACGGCTTGCAGGATAAATTGATCTCGCTGCAACGTCTCTTCGGAGGCTGCAAAGGCGGACGGGCCCTGCGGCTGGAATTTGCGTCTCAATCGCTCCGAAGTAACCCATCGGCGACGATAGACCAAGTCGTACGCAAAGCTGCCTACGCACAATATGCCAAAAACAACGCAAGCGAAAACAGCTGCGGAGGTAACAGATCCTGTCACGGGAAACTCCTTACTTTAGATGCTTTGAGCCGGTGGAGTAGCGAACGGCATATCGCCGCAGAATGCCTTGACTTTGTTCAATATTTTGGGTGGTTGGTTGTGACGTTTGAAGTGACCATTGAATCGCTTGGCCGAATCATCCCAATGCTCGTCGTACGAGAAAATGTCGGTGAGTTCGATGATTCCATTGACGCAGTCAGCTACTTCCGAGATTTGGACCACTTTGCGTCGCCCATCCTCGGCTCGGGCGAGTTGGACGATAATCTGAACTGCAGAAGCGATCTGTCGAGCGATCTGACCTTCGGACAGTTGGAAGCCTGTGAGGCCGACCAGCATTTCGAGGCGTGAAACTGCGTCGCGAGTACTGTTGGCATGCAAGGTTCCAAGACTACCTGAGTGTCCCGTGTTCATGGCTTGCAACATATCGAACGCCTCTGCACCTCGGCATTCACCGAGAATGATGCGATCGGGGCGCATCCGCAAGGCATTCCGCAGGAGATCGCGAGCATTGACTTCCCCAGTTCCCTCCAGGCTGGGTGGTCGAGCTTCCAGTCTCGCAACATGTGGTTGCTTCAGCTGTAGTTCGGCAGTGTCTTCGATCGTGACAATGCGCTCGTTGGGGGGGATAAAGGACGAAAGGATGTTCAGGAAGGTGGTCTTGCCTGTGCCTGTGCCACCCGTGATCAAGATGTTTGCTTTGGCGCGCACGCAGGCGGCTAGAAAAGTCAGCATCTCGTTGGTGAGGGCATCGCTCTGAAGCAGCTCTTGAGCCGTAATGGCGTCGGGTCGGAAGCGCCGAATGGATACAAGTGCTCCATCGATCGCCAAGGGAGAGATGATGGCATTCACTCGACTACCATCCGGCAGACGCGCATCGACCATTGGACTCGATTCGTCCACACGCCGTCCGACCTTGCCGACAATCCGCTGAAGTATGGTTAGCAGATGTTCATTGCTGTGGAACTTGACATGCGACTCGCGCAGCACGCCATTCTCTTCGATAAATACGTTGTCGGGGCCATTGATGAGAATGTCACTGATCGATGGATCTCTCAGTAGCCGTTCCAGTGGGCCAAAGCCAAGTGTTTCGTCGACGAGTTCTTCGACCAGGGCAATTCGTTCCACGGGGCTCAGGATTTCGGAACACCCTCGGCAAATCTCCTCCGCCGAGCGCTGTAGGACTACCCGCAGTTCGCTGTCGGTCAGCTTCTGAACCAGTCCTCGGTCCAGTGATTTGATCAGCAACTGATGCAAATCTTTGCGTTTGGGTTTCGATAGTACGTTCCCCGGATTCGCCTTGGAAGCAAATCTAGGAGTACCTTCAACTGTCGCTGCCCCTATCATCTCAAATCCTTCACGTGTTGAATTACTAAGTGATCTGTTTGGCGAGTTTCGATAAGGATTGGCCCAGTTTGGACCCGATGAATTCGCTCACGATTGGATTGCCGATATTGCAGGCCAGGGATGCGATGGAATCATCCGGAAGCGAGAAATCGACATTGCGTCCTAGGGCTTGTTTGACCTGTTGAGCCTCCAAATCCACCTTGCGATTGCATCGGTTGGCCACCAGTAAGATGCGGTCCTCGGCTATCCCCGCCTTTTGAAGTTGAATCATCAAGCTGCGGCACTGTACAAGACACGGGAATTCCAACCGCAGGACAATGATGATCATGTCGCTGAACCGCAGAATGTTGATGTATTCGCTGTGATGCGGTGGTGGGCAGTCCACCAGCACATGCGAATTGGACTGTGCAGTCCACCACAGTAGTTTTGCGCTGGTCTTAAGATCCAACTTGAACTGCCGGCGTTCATTGCTGCGACTGGACAGCAGTTTTAGGCCTGACTTGTGATGGGCAAACACTTTTTCAAGCATCTCCTCATCCATGTGGTCCGAATGGTCGTAGACATCTTGGATCAAGTGTTGCGGTTCGAGATCGAGCAGAAGCGAGGCGGTCCCCATGAAGGGGTCGAGTTCCAATAAGCACGACTTGTAAGGTGAACTGCTGAGCGCAACCCCCAGATTGACAGCTACGGTGCTCGCACCACAACCGCCAGCCGGGGAGATGACTGAGATGACTTTTCCACTTTGTTTTTCGGGCATGTCGCGCTTTAAACGCACGATGCATGCTTCAATCTCTTGCTCGAAGCGATCCGAAGAATCTATACAGTCGAATGCACCAGCACGCACCAAATCTACTACGTAGCGCGGGTCGGACATCTGTCCCACCACGACGATGGGCAGGGTCGATATTTCACATAGCTTCGAAACCGCCAGCGTGTCTTTGGCGACATCGTTCTCTCCGTGATAGAAGAGGATGTCACTATTGACCGCATTGGACTTCAGGTGCGTGAATGCATGGGTGTAGTCGAAAACCTCTGAAACGACGACACCGGAGGCGGTGAGTCGGATTCTTAAAGCTTCTGAATGCGCGGTGTTTACCGCAATGACAATCGATGCTGCACGCATACCAATACCTTTGCACGTCATCCTACGAATCGGAAAGGCATGTCAATTTCGGTCGCATCCAAACGCTGCCAGTTTGGAATGCGAGTACCGCATGCGTCTCATTGAACGCGCATGGGTGGCTGTGAGGATTGCTGGCTACTGCCCTGGTTGCTTTCGCCAGTTCCCCATCAGAACGTCGCATTCCACGGTCACTACATTACGTAGTGGGGCCCGGTGAATACGAAATTAGGTGGCTGGATGAACAACGTTTTGTCCCAGCGCAGGCATCCTTAGAAAGAAATGCCTGAATGATTTGCCCCACAGAATCCGAATGACTCTGCGGGCAACCGTACGTTAACCGCCATCGAAGTCAAAGAATCTCTCCGCAAATACGCAGTCAGCTCTCAACTGAGTCTCAAAGTTTGACGGATTTACAGCCTGTAGGGAGTATACTTGCAACGGGTCTACAGAAGATGTTAGGTAGTCTGAGATGAAGATGTACAGCAAAGGGGTGGTTCTGTTCCCTTAAGGAAGGTTGGGCTCAGTTTAAGCCGCCCGATGTGCGAGCGTCGCGTCTCGAGTTTCAGCGCCTAATAACATTGCCAGGGGAGCTGGGCTGGTTTCGACGAGCCGAGTTATCGGCATGCACTCTGTCATCTTCGATTGGCGTTGCTGCCATTCTTGGGCTGTGTAATCCATGGGATGGGCAACAGGACTTGCACCGCAGATCCATCACGCCGCAGGTCTCGCTGGAGTCCTCCCGTCCTCCTCTGCTTCCTCGCTTCCTACGTCACCGATGAAACGCTTAACGCTTCAATTCTCGCAAGGAGACCGGGCTCGTCAGGATGCTCCCTCACTGGTGGCCGCTTCGTCGGTAGCGAGTGTTGGTGGGGACCTCTGCATTGAAAGAATCAGAATTGACCGGAGGGGAGGCATCGCGCGAGCTAGGACGCAGCCATCTCCGTCAGAGATTTCCTTCAATAGCTATTGAAGGGCTCCACGCAGGGGAAATCGCATGGGGCGGCGTGAGGGGAGGTCAAGGCAGCAGTTACTGGCAGGCAACCGAAGCTCGTTCCTTAGAGCGGGGCAGAGCCCTGCCTTACTCTGGGAAAGGAGGGCCGCCAGCGTTCCAGACGAGACGCTGGCTGGCGGTGGGAGAGTGATTCTGCAATCGACGTGGACTCAATCTTCAGGGCCAAACAAAACACAGATCGGAGCGGGAGTATTGATGATGGAGCGATTGTAGGTCAATTCTCCAGTATCTCCCTGGACTTCGAAACTGGCCAATGTGTGGGAGTCTTGTCCACCCACCAACAGCCACTTTGCTCCAGGCGCAAGATTGAAATTCCTTGGCGTGGCCCCTCGCACGGGCTCCCGTTCTACAACGGTCAGCTCACCAGTGTCCGAGTCGACTTGGAATACCGTTAACGTGTCATGCCCTCGATTGGCGGCATAGACAAACTTGCCATTGGGGTGAACTCGAATCTCAGCACAACTTGAAGTCTGCTCCTTGGCCAATTCCGATTTCTCGACCGTTGGGATGGTTTGTTTCAGACTCATTCTTCCCTCCTGGGCCGCATAGTCAAACACGGAAACGCTGAGGTCAAGCTCGTTAAGAACATAGATCCAGCGTCCATTGGGATGGAATTTCATGTGCCTTGGACCCGCTCCGGTAGGCAATTGCCCCGCCCCGTGAGGCTCCAGCTTGGCCTCGGGTGCATCCAGGCGGTAAATGACGACTTGATCGAGGCCGAGGTCGGGAACGAATGCGAACCGCGAATCGGGCGCAAAGCCGGACCAGTGCGCATGCGAAGCACTTTGTCGATCGGAACCCGACGGAGATTGCCCGGTGTGCTCAAGGAGCTGTGTGCGTTCGGTCAAGGAGCCGTGTTCGTCAAGCTTAAAAACACCGGTCGAACCTCCGCCGTATTGAGCGGTCAACAGCGTCCGCCCCAAACTTGGTTCCACCGAAACGTGAGCTGCGCCTCCATCCCCGATGGGCAGTGAGCTGTCCAACTTCAAAGACACTTTACCATCTTGCCGATCGATGCGATAAGCTGCCACTACGGGGGTACCTTGCAAGTCTCCCACCGCATAAAGCATGGGTAACTTGGGATGCATCGCTAGAAAGCCGGGGCCCTTGATCTCGGCAGCAAGTTGGGAATTGCTAAGTTTTCCATTCTCCAAATTCAGGCGGCAATGATAGATGCCTTGGCTGGAGGGATGCGAACTGGTGCCGATCCAGACGTCAATTTCGGCCGCAGAAATGGGGAGTGCCATTACGAATCCTATCCCGCAAGCGAAGCTTGCACAGTAGCTTCTTGTTGTTGTCAAAGTCTTAGCCATATTCAGATGTCCTAGGGCGCCGCGAACTCTTGAGGTATTTTCTGCGATGCAGCGGCCGCCGCCGCACGCGTGGTCAAAGATACCATGGTATTGCCGGGAGATGTGGCATCGGGAGTGGCCACCCAGATCAATTTTTGGTCTGGATGGCGGAGGTCCGTTCCAGGAGTGGCTGGATTGCCGCGCTTCGCAATCTCGGTCAATGCGGCACGTACGGAAATGGATTCGAATTGAAAGTCTCGCAATTGTTGATTGCGCGTAATTCCAGCCAATTCGAATGCATCTCCGTCCAAAACGAAACGCATGGGCGAGGCCCCTGGGGGAAGTCCCGAATTGGCCTCCTCCTCAACCAGTTGCAACGCGACTTCAATGGGCTCTTGGTCAAATCGTATGCGAATGGGCCGCTCCAAATATTGGTCTACCGTGAAAGGACTGCCAACCGTAGGGGAGGACAATACCTGAGTTGCTCCCTCGCTGATCGTAGCTCCCTGCTGCAAGGCAATCCAAGAAGCCAGCAGCAGGTTGATCGACGCGTCGCTAGGTAGATAAAGGTTTGCGATAGCAACTCCATCCTCCACACTGACGCGTGTGTACCTGCTCACCAGTTGCAGCATTTGTGGATAGCGTAAGGCGAGTGCACGCCAGTGAGGATGCGGTGCCTCGTCCACGAACCAAGTCTCGACACGCGAGCCTAGCGTTTGAATCTCCTCGGCAAGTTTACTTGAGATTTTTCCGGCATCGCGGTCGCTTTGCCCGATAACCTGCCATTCAACGTACAGTTGAGGCTGCCACTGAACCTGCAATGCTGCAGCTCGCTTGTCCCCCGATAGCTGGTCGCGCAACAACTGTTCCAACCGCGCAGGAAAGCTTTCGAGCAGGGTTCGACCATCCGAGAATAGGAAGGTGGGGGCGAAGAGTACATTCACGTCGAGCGACGAATTAGTGCTTCTCCAAAGTTTCTCGAGCTGAGAGACAAGTGGTGCTGCGGTTCCCGCCAACTCGACTGCTTCTCGCATCAAGCTCGCCGGTCCCACCGCAAAATGGGAAACGCTCGCCGCTTGCACTAGAGGCTGTTCAGCGACGTAGTACGCAAGTTCAGTCGTGGGAGCCAGCAGCAGTTCTTGGTCACCGATACTCTCCCTGGTGGTTACGCCCCACCTCTCGCTCAATTCGGACAGTGGAGTTGCTGCTTTCAGGTCGACGCGCAACGCATACTGGGGCGCATTGCCCAAGGAGGCAGGCGAATAGCATGCGATCGTGATTGCGTCGATAGACTCCAGGGGTCGCCCGCTGAACTGCGCGAGGCGATCCAACCAGGGCGAGACCTCTTTATCAAACGCTTTCAGCAATTTGCGTTGGAACGCCGATTCCATAATTTCGGCGGGGCGAAAGCGAAGAAACAATTGCCCACCGGGAGGCAACAATTCAAGATTGATTTTCGACGGATCGCTGGGAGGGACCCACAGCCTTCCTTCGCTCTCCGGCACAACGTGGTAGCTCGTGATGCCAGTCTCCTGCCCCTTGGCCGCCAGGGTTATTGGTGGCGCGGTGGAGGTGGCATTCTGCGGGGGAACATAGGATCGATCCGAATTGTTGCGTTTGGCAAGTGGTTGATCCGGATTGGGCTCCAGAGCGCCCGAGAATTTAAGCACCAACAACGCCACAATGGCAAACAGTGCGCCTCCCACAGTTGGGATCAACCACTTGTTGCTAGCTTTCCGTGATCTGGTGCGCGACTTGGCACCCGCATCGAGCGGAGCTGGCTTGGCGGCGGCAGCTACAAAAGTCTTAGGAGAACTCTTAGGAGAAACTTTGGACGATTGGGATGTTAGTGAGTTTCGTTTGCCCTGCGGGTTGTTAGGAGCCGAGGGCTTTTTCGACACTGGAGCCGGCTCGGGGGAAGTTCGCGGCGAATTGATGGGCTCGTTCGCACGAGCTGCAACTTCCTCTTGGCTGGATTCTGTCTGAACGGCCGCGTCCCCGGAGCTTGCTACCTGCACAGCGCTTTGCGCGTCCTCCACCGATATTTGTTGCGCGGTATCTAACGCGGTGCAGAAGCGGGTCGCATCCTCAAACCTAGCTTGTGGATTCTTGGCTAGGGCATGCCTCAGGCATCGGCGAAGCGGCTCTGGTAGCTCAATGGATTCAGGCAATTCGCGGAGTGGGCGAGCGTGTCCGGCCATACACTGGCTATCACTCTCTCCTGGTGTGACAGCTTGGCCCGTCAGCAGCCACCACCACAGACAACCAAGTGCATAGACGTCCGTGGACTTGGTTGCGGTCTGCCCCGGTGCTAGGAACTCGGGCGCGAGGAAATGGCAGTCCCGTAAGTCGCCGAGCTGCGTGCCAATCAGCCCCTGCAGGGTGGCCTCTCGCTGGCCATGCGCCAGCCCAGCGGTCTGTTCGCAGAGTGGATCGCGTGCCAGCGTGCATTGTTTGCCGGCCAGGTAGACTCGGTCTGGAAAAACGCGACCGTGGACGATTTCGCCCTGGTGTAGAGCGGAGAGTGCAGCTGCGATTTGCCGCACGATCTCCAGTGACTGTGCCACGGTGAAGCGGTGCCCCTGCCCCACTACTGCAAGTGACTTGCCCGTCAGCGGATCTACAGCAATGGCCAATTGTCCGTGGTCGACCTCTGCCCCATGGATTGGCTGCAAATGCGTGGCTCGAACTTGGGATTGCCGCTCCAAGCGTTTCAGGGACGGCCCGTTGGATTGGAGCTGGAGAAGTGCCCGCTCGTCCAGCCATCGTACCCAGCGGGTCGTCGTCAATGGGGTGGTAGGGGAGCGTAGCCCCTTAGCGGAACGCTCGGCTACAAACCAGTTCCGCCACATCGGATCGTCCACTGGCATGCGAACGATCCAGTCTCCCCGCTTGAGCGCGCTCGGTGTGTCGCCAAAGAGAATTTCAACCTGATATGCCGTTAGTCTGCTCTGCTCGACCAACTCCTTGGCCAGTCGAACTCCATCACTGAGCTCGGCCGTCTTGAGAACTTTAGCCGCCTGTGCAGCCCATTGGCGGCATTCAATTGCGGTCGCCAGTCCAGCGTCGGTGATTCGCTGCCAAAGTTCAACGCTGGGCAAGTGCATAGGATGTGTTGTCTACCAAACAGGCTGAGTATTCCAAGCCATCATTCTAATTGAACTGCTCCACAGTTTTAAGTCGCCTGCGCAATTCTAGAGATAGTCGAGGGTAGGCTTCGAACGCGGAGCAACTCAGGCTGAAAACTTAATCTGCAATCGATTCGATCCGTTTCACCAGATTGGGGAGATAGCTGCGGTAGCGAGGCGAAAGTTGCGAATTGGTGTCGGAAATGCTCCCGATCGCATTGCCAATTTCTTCGCGGCTGGGGCTGCACCAATCCAAGCTATTCAATGCCGTCATCGCTGCTAGGGTTCCGGAATCACTCGGCTCAGCGATGCGTAGGAGAGCTTTCAAAGCCACCAATCGATCTACCTTGCTGCCAAAGCGTGCTAATGTTTCGCAAGCCAGCGAACGCGCGTAGGGGGACGGATCGGAGGCCATGCCGCGTGCCAACTTGACCGCTTCGTCGCGCTGTCGATCTTGAGTCGCTCGGATCAAGAGCCCGCAGGCGACCCAGTAGCGACTGCTGCTGTCGGGAGTCACCATGCGTTTTTGGAGTTCGGAAATATCTCCATCGGTTGGGCGCGTCGCCAAGTCAGCGATTTCATAGAGAGCCGACACATCATAGCGGTCTGCATCGTGCCCCAAGTCGTAGGGGGCATTGTCTTCGCCCACACGCTCCCGCAACTCCCCTTCAGGAATCAGCCCGACGTCGCGAATCTTCACCATCCAATCGCGGTTGGCCTCCCGCATGCGGACTAGAGTCTCTGCGTGTTCAGCGGAATCTGCCAGGTTATGAATTTGGTACGGATCCTGAGTAATATCGAAGAGCTCTTCAGCTGGCTTGGGCGACCAAAATACACTTTGTGCTTCGTTCAGCTCTCCCGCATCAAACATGCGTTTCCAGACCTGCGTGGTTGGAGTTTGGAACATGTAGTCGAGATACGCACCTTGTGGTCGGTGGGGATTGAAATTTCGAATATACAAGTACTGCTCGTCACGCACCGCACGCGACAGGTCGTAGCGCTCGTCCATGCGATCGCGAAAGCCATAGATGTACGGCTGAGGCTCGGTAGCATAAGGGCCAAGAAAGGCATTGCCTTGCAAATGAGCTGGTGGACGCGTGCCTGCTAAACTTAAGACGGTCGGCATCAAATCTACAAAGCTGACGAGGCGATCGCTCTGCCCGCCCTCGGTGTATTGCTCGGCCACCAAGCTCTGAAATCGCTCGGGCACATGGACTACTAATGGGACGTGCAGGCCACTTTGATACAACCAACGCTTGCCACGTGGCATGCCGCTGCCATGGTCACCGTAGTAGAAGACGATGGTATCCCCCTCTAGCCCGTCCTCTTTCAATTGCTCCAGGACTCGCCCGACTTGCTGATCCATCTCGGTGATCCGGTCATAGTACTGAGCCCAGTCCTGCCGCACTTCGGGTGTATCAGGATGATAGGGAGGGACGACGACATCCTCTGCACTGTGAATCGCCTTGTGCGGACGGGTGCGCAGCTTGCTCTCGTGAGAGATGGTGAAATTGAACACCGCGAAGAACGGTTGTCCTGACTTGCGATTTCGCCAATGAGCCTTATTGCTCGATTCGTCCCAAAGATCCTTCGGGGTGAACAGGTTGTAATCTTCTTTCGAGTTGTTGGTGCAGTAATACCCTAGATCATGGAAGTACTCCGGATAGAGTCGGCACACCTCTGGCAGATTGACTTGACTCCGCATGTGTTGAGCACCAAGACTGGTGGGATACATGCCGGATATGATCGTTGTGCGAGCGGGGGCGCAGACTGGGGCGTTGGACCAACAGTTGGTGTACCTCAAGCCCCGCGCGGCTAGGCCATCAATGTGTGGCGTATCGGCATATTCGTCACCATAGCAACCAATTTCCGGCCCGTTATCTTCGGAAGTCACCCATAGGATATTGGGCCGCAAAGCGGGTGAACGCTGCTGCGCGTGGCCTAGCAGTGGGCTAAGAATACAGAGGAAGACAAACAGTCCCCAGGAACGAAAACAAATTTGCATTTTTTTAATCTTATTGGATTACAGAATCTGCCCAAAGGTAGTGCACCCCATCATACCGTCTTCCGCGGGTGACTCGACACCTCTAAGTCGGCGAGTCCCATTTTCCACTGGGGTGCACACGTTAAAATGAAGCAAGTTTGTTGAATAGGTCCACTTTTACACGAGACAGGTGAACTCCATGAGAACGATATTGAACGTATTTTCATTCTCCATATGCCTAACGATGATGACGCTGTCCGCCGGTCAAAGCTTGGCCAAGGACAATCCGATAGTCGTCATCAAAACCAACCATGGTGACATGAAAGTCGAGTTGTTTGCGGATGAGGCGCCGCTATCGACGGCGAATTTCTTGAAGTACGCTGAGGCTGGATATTACGACGGGACGATCTTCCATCGCGTAATCCCGGATTTCATGATCCAAGGTGGCGGCTTCGAAAAAGGCATGAAGAAGAAGGGAACGCATGCACCCATCAAGAACGAGTCGGGCAACGGCCTCAAGAATGAAAAGTACACGCTCGCAATGGCGCGAACCGGCGATCCCCATAGTGCGACCAGCCAGTTCTTCATCAACGTCAAAGACAATGGGTTTTTGAACCGTGCTGAAAGCCAAGACGGAGTGGGGTACGCGGTCTTCGGGCGAGTCATCGAAGGGATGGATGTCGTCGACAAAATTAAGATGGTCAAAACCCAATCCCTCAGCTTCGCCGTCAAAGACGTACCGGTAGAAGATGTGATCATGACCAAAGTTGAAGTTCAAAAAGAAGCCAAATAGTTGGTTGAAAGCGTTTCATCCTCTCTCGTCCTCTCGGAGTAACCAGTGCTAACACTCAAGACCAATCACGGTGACATCAAAGTTGAATTGTTTGAAACCGAGGCTCCCATCTCGGCCAAGAACTTCCAGGAATATGCCCAAGAAGGATTTTACGATGGAACCATCTTCCATCGCGTGATCGATGGTTTCATGGTGCAAGGCGGTGGATTTACCCCCGAAATGCAGCAGAAAAAAGGGAAGGCCCCGATCAAGAATGAAGCCAACAATGGCAAGAAAAACGACAAGTACACGCTAGCCATGGCGCGCACCAGTGATCCTCACAGCGCCTCTAGCCAGTTCTTCATCAACGTTTCCGACAATGGGTTTCTCAATCACGGCGAATGCCAAGATGGACATGGCTACGCTGTGTTCGGCCAAGTGGTCGAGGGAACGGAAGTCGTCGATAAAATTGCGAAAGTAGCCACTGGCACCAAAGCTGGGATGGGAGACGTGCCCAACGAAACCGTGCTTATCGAATCGGTTGTCGTGGAAGCCTAACCAGCGAGCTGCCGAAGTGGTCACGAACAGATCGCACGGCTCGGTTAGGCTAGGATTTCGTGGATCACGTGTCCAAAGTCCTGCTCGAGCCGTTTGTGGCCTGGCACTTCCATGCGATGGGAGTGCAGGCCAAGCTGGTGTAATATGGTGGCGTGTATATCAGTGACGTAATGCGGATGCTCCACTGCGTGGAACCCGATCTCGTCCGTGCTGCCGTGGGCAATCCCACCTTGAATTCCCCCGCCAGCCATCCAAACGCTAAAGCCAAAGGGATGGTGGTCGCGCCCGTCGGCACCTTGCGAGCCTGGAGTTCGGCCAAATTCTGTAGCAAACACCACCAGCGTTTCATCGAACAATCCCCGCTGCTTCAAATCTTGGAGCAATCCGGCAATCGGTCGATCGACTTGCAGTGACAGCTTGGAGTGCATGGTTTTGAGGTTGGAATGTTGGTCCCAGGCGCCCGCAGCGCCGTCTCCATGCATGATCTGAATGAAACGGACACCTTGTTCGACAAAACGACGCGCCGACAATAGCTGTTCGCCAAAGGGACGCGTCTCTTCTTGATCGAATCCATAGAGATTCTTGGTGGATGCCGTTTCGTCGTCAAAGTTGATGATATTGGGCACGGCAGTTTGCATGCGGTACGCCAGTTCATACGACTTAATGCGAGCTTCCAGTGTGGCATCCAGCGGGTACTGTTGGGAGGCGAGTTGATTGAGTTCCTTGACCAAGCCAAAGGAGCGTTGCTGCTCAGCTCCAGTGATGTCACCTTCCGGATTGGCATAATCGAGTGGGTTGCTGGGATCAATCTTTAGCGGCACCGCGTCGTAGGCGGGGCCTAGGTAATGGCCATCCCGACGATCAAAGAATCGAGGACCAATACTAATAAATTGCGGGAGATTATCATTGAGCGATCCTAAGCCGTAGTTCACCCAGGCGCCGATCGTCGGCACGCGGGGTTCCAGCATATGCCGGCCCGAGTGGAATTGAACTTGGGCACCATGATTATCATCCGTCGTCCACATCGATCGAATGAATGCGATGTCGTCCGCTTGAGAACCGATATGGGGAAACCAATCGCTAATCTCAATACCACTTTGACCGTACTTCTTAAACCCGGTTTGCAGTGGGTAGAGTTCGGTGCGTTGCTGGCCATTGGCATCGTTGACCACGACCACGCGTACCTTCTTGAGTTTTTCAGGACTCTGCACATCGGCAAACGGTGTTTCGGAGATCGACTTGCCCGCAAGCTGGTTGAGCGCAGGTTTGGGATCGAAGCTCTCCATGTGGCTTACGCCGCCACGCATGAACAGCCAGATAACGCTCTTGGCTTTCGGCGCAAACTGCGGCAGCCCGGTGGGCGGAGTGAAACCCTGTGGTCCCGCCAGACTCTCTTTACCAAGCATGGAGGAGAGGGCAAGACCTCCAAAGCCAAGACCTACTTGGTTCAACCAGTGTCGACGACTTAAGCCATTCGCAAGCATCGCTTTTATTCCTAGCTGGAGTGGCTGTGTGAGGGAGTGGCCAAGTTGAAGTGTTTCACGTTGTTGCCTACCGGATGGATATGAAATCGTTGTGGTTTAATAATACGTGCACCAATCGGGCTTGAGCCCGCGCGGAGATTTCTTGCGCCGCGATCGGTGGCTCACTAGCGAGTTGCCACTCGGAGATTTGGTCCATGAATTGTTGGCAAGCGGCAACCTCTTCTGGATTGGCCGGACGGGCCAAGAGTTGCTCAAATGCCAGCTCAACAAACTCCCGCTTTGATATTTGCGAGTCGTGGTACAACCTCTCGGCGATCTGATTGGCGGATTCGAAAGCCAAGCCACTATTGGCCAGTGCCAGTGCTTGCTGCGGTACCACACTCTCGTTCCTCCGGTAGCAGCCCAGCAGATCCGCATCGTCGAAGGTTCCCAGAAATGCATCTTGTTCATCACGCGAATGCAAGTAATACAAACTGCGCCGGAGACTTTTGCCATCCGTTGCCAGCGAGGGCCCTCCCATCGTCCGATCGAGCCGCCCAGACAGGGCCAACATGCTGTCGCGGACCACCTGCGATTCCATGCGTCGGGTATTCATTCTCCAGTAGTAAGCGTTATTGAGGTCGGTGGCCACAGTGTTCGCATCGGCCGACACGCTGGAAGAGCTGCGCTGGTACGCCTGGGACGTGACCAAAATTCGATGCACGTGCTTCATGCTCCATCCCGAGCTGACAAGCTCATGGGCCAAATAGTCTAAAACATCTGCTTGCATCGGTTGCGGGGCTCGTAGACCGAAGTCGAATACCGACTCAACCAGTGGCTCCCCAAAATGCCTCATCCAGATGTGATTGACTGCCACGCGGGCCGTCAGCGGATTCTCCGGAGCGACGATCCACCGCGCCAAGGCCAGTCGCCGGCCGGTGCTGGTGGATGGATAGACGGCCGAATAGTCTGCCTCGGTATGCTCGGGAGTCTCCAAGGCTTTCAGCGAACTCCGCAAGGGAGTGAAGGTGCCGTTGCCCAGTTTCGCCTCTGCCAGCGTTGCCTGGGCCTTGGCGAGCCGCTCGTGGGTGGATTTTGCCAGTTTGGAGTCGTTGGGATCGGCTTCGAGCAAAGCCAGTTCAGCCTTGGCAAGGTCCTCACTCGCTTGCCTGACAATCGTCAAGTTCAAGGCTTCCTCCACGCCCTGATTGGCTTGCCTCGCCAGCAAGAGTTCCAAGTGAGCTTGGAGTGTTGCTCCGGCGGCTTGGTTTGCCTCTAGCCTCGCTTCAGCGATATCCCATTCCCGTTGCGCAGCTTCCAGACTTAACGGCGTCTGTGCGCCGGCGGGGATCAAGACCGTATCGCGTCCGAGTTCCTTCACCTCCAATTCGTTGAAAGCCACAGTGGCGTCAAAGCCACTCAAGCTCAGCTTTCCGCCGGGTAGTCGCCCCGGCAACTCGAAGGCGAGCTGGAATTCGTCGTCGATCCACACGTTCACGAGGGACCCGTGTACGGCAAAACGCAGATGGTATTCCTGGCCAACCTCGATCGGTCGGGCAAGTTGCCCCTGTGCAGGGTAGGTTTGTTTCCCATTGCGGCAGAAGGTGATCTGCAGCTTGGGCGAGGGCTCGTGGGCGCTGGTGTAGACGGCGTTGTAAGTGCTTCGGTCTTCGTTTTCATCGAAGCGAAAGATGACGGACTTGTAGGTGCTGCCACCGGTTGTGGTGTAGCGGCAGGTCAGTTCGAAATTTTCAGGCAAGGGCGGTTGGAGCACTGCAAAATGCGTGTCGCGATCGGCTTGCGATTGAAGGAGCTGGCCGTCATGGTATTCCCAACTTGGGCCACTCAACTCCCAAGCCTGCGGATTGAGCGCGTCGAAGGAGTCGGAAAACTGAATGCTTGGGGAAGCCACCGGCGACGTCCCCGCCTGCGTTGCCGTCCACTGAGCCTTTGCCGTGTCGCACGCCTTCGCCGCAGCTTGAACCGCTGCCTCGGCGACGGCAATTCGATCGCGGACAACGTATTCTCGCGTCCCAGGCTCGAAGGCAACGCGAGGTAAGTTCACCGGTTCAATGTCGCGTTCAAAGCTGGCCAAGATCGCTGGAACGCCAGGGGTGATTTCTGTATCGGGATCGGGATCAGCTGGATTTCCACGGAGATGTAGAAACGTCGGTTCGGTCAAATGATCGTCAAAGACACGGGGGAGGCCATTCTTGGCCAAATCGGTTTCACCCGGTACCGGATCCAGTCGCACCTGGTGCGGTTCGAATATCGCGCGGAAGCGGTAGTAGTCGACGTGTGTCAACGGGTCGTACTTGTGATCATGGCATTTGGCGCAGTTGAGCGTTAAACCCAAAAAGGCCTTGCTGGTGTGCTCAATCGTTTCGTCCAGCCAGGTAGTGCGATTGAACAGGTAATAATTCCGAGCGAGAAAACCAGTGCCGCTGACCACCTCCGGATTGTCGGGTTCCAATTCGTCGCCGGCGAGCATCTCCAGTACCATGCGGTCATAGCCCTTGTCCTCATTCAGGGACGTGATGATCCAGTCACGCCAATGCCAGAGGTGTTTCTGGCTGTTCCGCAATTGTGCACCGAGGCCATAGTCATCAGAATAACGCCAGACATCCATCCAGTGCCGCGCCCAGCGTTCACCGTGTTGTGGATTGTTGAGCAATTCCTCCACGATGACGTTCCAGGGGCGATCATCCTGCAATTGTGCTAGGGTGGGAGGCAAGCCAATTAAATCTAGATACAGCCGCCGCAGTCGCAGAGATCGCGGAGCCAGCTCGGTTGGTTGTAGATGCAACGGCTCGTGCTTGGCTTCAAGCAAGGCATCGACCGGATTGACGCTGGTCGCGGCTGCCATGGTAGGAACGGCAATGGGTTGAAAGGCCCAATGCTCCATAGGGGATTCCGGCGGGATTTCCTTCGGTGCTTGCGCCCCTTGCGCCATCCATTGCTGCAATAACTGGACTCCCGTTGCATCCACTGCTGTACCCTCATCGGGCGGTGGCATGCGGGAATCATCTGAGGCGGTCACGCGTTCCAGGAGCACGCTCGCGTTGGGATCGTCTAGATCGAGCACGCTGGCTTCGAGCATGAGGTCGCGGGTGTCCAGTCGCAGCCCCCCTTCCTGCTTCAGCACGCCATGGCAAGAGTAGCATTTTTCGGCTAAGAGCGTTTTGATATCTCGCAGATAGTCGACCGCCTCCTCCTCTGAATGCGGGGCTTCCGCTCGCACCTCGCCTGGCTGGTTGTCGCTCGACGCGACCCCAAGGATGATCAGGAAGTAGGTTAAGAGCAGCTGCAATCGCATAGTGCGGTTCCGAACTGGCGGGCGGGGGGAGGGAGGTAGGGGATTAGATATCATAGGCTAAATCACCTTCCCAATGCGTATGGCTGCTTGATTTTTTGGGCAAGCCGAGCGAGATCTCAAGGATCCTCCAAGTCGTGTTGGTCGCTCCGCACTCCTCCGCTATGGGGGCGAGGGACGCCGGATCTGGGAGAGGACTCGCCCCATCGCCTGAAATCGCTTTCTCCAACTAGACGCGTGGAAAACCGCCAGTAGGCTGCTCATCAATACC
Source organism: Aureliella helgolandensis (assembly GCF_007752135.1). GTDB lineage: Bacteria > Planctomycetota > Planctomycetia > Pirellulales > Pirellulaceae > Aureliella > Aureliella helgolandensis. The sequence continues at coordinate 2,098,331 of NZ_CP036298.1, forward strand.
TCGTTGCCGGAGATGGAGCGGTCTAAGTGAGGCTTCCAATTCCCCAGCCGAGTGCAAGTCGTTTTAGTTCTTGCCATCTCGCGCAAGCCCTCGCGTCCCCGTGTGAGCCCCCAACCGCTCTTTCCCCAACCACCGAATGGAACGCGTGGATCTGCGGTGGGAACCACCGCATCATTGATGACTACGCATCCGGCGTTGACTTCATTCGCCCAGTGTTCAGCCAGTGAGCGAGGGCCGAAGATGGCTGCCCCCAGCCCGTAGGGGCAATGGCGATCGGCGGCCAGCGCCGTCTGCATATCGGGCACTTCGATGATAGACACAATCGGGGCAAAGAGATCGGTCCGCGCAATCGCCATCTTGGCTGTCACCGACTGCAGCACCAGAGGCCGCATCTTCCCTGCAGCAGGTTTGGCAGGCAGCTTTCCATGGACGATTTCGGCTCCCTCGCTCAGGGCTGCGCCGACAACCTGTAAAGCGTGTTCGAGCACCGACGGTGGCACCACCGCGTCCGGCTCTCCAGCGTCAGACAACCCTTCGTCCAGCGCTTGAGCCAATTCAGCGCGATGCGCAGGGGTTACAAAAATGCGACGAGGAGCAATGCAAGTTGCACCACCGTTGAGCTTGAGGGCGTAGATGAGGGCTGGTACCACTTGTTCGATTTGAGCCTGTGGTAGGACGAAGATTGCGTCGCAACCGCTCAGCTCTAGAGTGGCTGGTGTCAGTGTCGTGGCTAGGTCATGCAGTATGGCTTGTCCTGTAGCAGCCGATCCCGTGGCGACGACTTTGTCGACTCCCAGCTGCATCGCTTCACGTCCGGCAGCGATCTCTTCTGGCAGGATATGTACGAGGTCAGTTGGAACGCCGGCCGCTATGAGCAGCTCTTTGAAACGGGCCAGCAGGGGCTGGCAACCGGGCGCTGGCTTGATCAACACGGCATTCCCGGCCGCTAGTGCTTGGATTGCTTGGACACCGGGCAGGAAAAGGGGATAATTCCCTGGAGCGACAATCAAGACAATGCCCCAGGGCTCGGCGGATACGGTTACCCGGACGCGTCCTATCCACCAGGCTCCCTCGCGCATCGAATAGGTTTGGGGAGCGAGGGTCCTGCGGCTGACTGCGGCAGTAAACCGGCAGGCCTCGGCCAGAGGGAAGACTTCCGAGGCGATCTTATCTGCAGCCGACGCGTTGGGGCGCGGTATGAGCGGAAGTAGCGAAGCGTATTCCTCGGCGAGCAGACCCGCCACCTGCCGAATCGCGCGCTGCCGCACTTTGGGCATCTGCTTTTGCCATTGTCGCTGTGCCTGACGGGCGACTTCGATCACTTGAGCTATCGAGGAGGGCATTAATATCGAGGAGGGCATTAATCCAGTGGCTCCACACTTTGCAACGCTCCCTGCACCACTGAGAGAAGTTGCTTGCGACGAAAGGGTTTTTGAATAAAGGCTGAAGGAGCTTCACCGGTTGCCGCAATGAAGTCGTTAATGTCAAACGCGTAACCGCTGTAGATAATAATCGGCAGATTGGGGTACTCGCTACGGATCGCACAAAACGTTTCCCGCCCCGACATGACCGGCATCGTGAGTTCAATCAACGCTAAATCCACTTTGGGTCCGGAGTCGAAGGCTTGCAGGACTTGGGCACCGTTGGAAAAATCGGTAACACGGTAGCCAGCGCTGCGGAGAATGGCGGCACAGTAGTGACGGACTGCGTCACTGTCGTCGCCCAGTAGAATGTGAAAATCTCGATCGACACGGAGCGCGTCGGTCTGCGGCACCTGTTGCTGCTTATTCTTGGCAGCTTCCGTGGCGCGCGGGAGCATGACTCGGAAAGTCGTTCCCCGTTGGGGGCTGCTCGTGCACTCGATTTGTCCGCGATGCTGTTGGATAATACCGTAGGAAAGTGCCAGTCCCAACCCGGTCCCCATACCTTGTGCCTTGGTGGTAAAGAAGGGTTCAAAGATCTTGTTACGCACCTCCTCGGACATTCCTTCACCACTATCCGTGATCGAAATGCTGACGTACTCCTGCCCTTCTAGAGTCGTGTTCTCGGTGGCAATCGTGATCGTCCCCTGCTTATCCAGGATTGCATCTCTGGCGTTGAGGCAGATATTCAACAGCACTTGTTGCAGCTGGGCTTCATCAAACTCAACGAACCACAGATCCGGCGCGTGAGTCTCCTCCAGCTGGATGCTGGGTTCAAGCGTGTATTGTAGCAGTTGAACAAGCCGTTCCACTACGGGTAAGACACTGGCGAATCGCAGTTCAACCGCGCTACGCCTCGAGAAACCAAGGAGGTTTTTTATCAGCCGGGCAGCCCGATCGGATGCCTGTTCGGTTTTCTCGAGTAATTCGCGAACCGAGCTCACCGACTGCTCGGGGGTCAATTGAATGAGCTCAAGATTGCCTGAGATTTCCATAAGGATGTTATTAAAATCATGGGCGACTCCTCCGGCGAGTCGACCGATTGCTTCCATTTTTTGCGATTGCAACAAGGAAGCTTCGAGCTCTTTGCGTTTGGTGATATCGTCGAAGGCCCACAACCTCGCGATGGCGACGCCTTGATCGTCTAGGACCGGCGAGGTGTAGACCGACACATAACCGCGTCCGCCACGCAGCGGAAACTCTTGGGTTTCGGTCCGCGAGGTAGCACCAACTCCATTCCATAATTCTTGGAAGGCCAGGCGATCTCCCATACACTTGGCGAGCGACTCCCGCAGCGGAATCTTCTCCTCCGGCACTTGGCGATCGAGGATCTCAGACACCCGGCGGGTGCAATTTAAGAATTCGCCGTCGTTCCCGACAATCAGAATTCCTTCGCCGATGGCCTCGTAAGAGGAATTTAGCATGGCAGACATGCGCATCAAACTCTTCGTCTTGCGGCGGACCTGCATGCGGAGCGTGATTAACCAAATGCTGAAAATCAGCACTAAGCCGAGAATGGACAGCCCTACCGAGGAGAGTTCGGCGAAGCTAAACCAGGGACCGCTAAAGGGGGCATTGGTGGGGAGACTCACGTTGTCCGACTGCAGAACTCCGCCGGTCGGTACCGCAAGAGCTTGAGCGATAATAGCCACTAACTTTGCACCCTCCTAAGCCTCGTCAATCCAGCTGCGCAATGACGTCGGTTCCCCAAATCGTGGTGGCACAGCATCCCTCAAGTGGAGGCACGTCCAATGGACTCTTTTTTCGAGGGCAGGTGCCGCCGAAAGGGGTTGAGCAAGTCCTCTTCCATGCTAATTCTAGTAGATAGATACCCTATGGGCGTCGAGGAGTCGCAAGCGAGACTGAATTGGACAGATTTCGTTGCTGCGGACGATGCATTAGCCGGGGGACCAGCAGAAAACTTGACGCGCGGCCACTTCTCGAACTAGGCTAGAGGCTGGCACCGGCTTGTAGGCGTCTCTGAGTAACGCTCCTTCACCTTCCCTCCAAAATCGACTTATCGACCCTAATCGCGAGTGGTAATTATGTTCTGGCCTATCGTCTGGTTTACTTTCATGGTCGGACTGATCGTAGCCACCATTGTGGTGGCTCGGAAAGAAAAGAAGGCCCGCCTGGCGTTGGCGAAGCCCACCACGCCTCAGCCCCTGACCGATTCTCCCGGAGGACTGGCGGATCCAGCCAGTGAAGGTTTCGGTGAGCAGGACCCGGTGGCCGGGTTCGAACTGGAGGATGGCGACGCCGTCGCGGCTCTGGACGACGATCCATTCAAGTAGGCTGGTCCTATCAGGCTTTCCCAATCCCAAGTATACTGGCCGAAATTTATTTTGGCTGATGTTCTTTGGTGAGGAGAGTGAGTTGACCCGATCCGATGCTGCCGCATTGCTGGCGTTTGAAGATGGTACGGTTTTCCGCGGTCGGTCAATCGGGGCCGATGGTGAAAAAGCTGGCGAAGTCGTGTTCAACACCTCGATGACCGGCTATCAGGAAATTTTGACAGACCCCAGCTACTGTGGGCAAATTGTCTCAATGACCTACACTGAAATAGGAAACTATGGCACCAATAACGACGATGTCGAAAGCGATCAGCCGCGCGTCGCGGGGTTCGTGGTCCGTTCGGAAAGTCGCGTGCATAGCAACTATCGCTCCCAAGAAGGACTGACCGACTATCTGAAACGCCACAATATTGTAGCGATCGCTGGCGTGGATACCCGGGCTCTTGTCCGTCATATCCGCAGCCATGGTGCCTTGAAGGGGATTCTGTCGACCTCCGACTTGGATGAAGCTTCCTTGGTTCGCAAGGCCAAGGAGAGTCAGGGGCTCGTCGGTCGCGACTTGGTTCGCGAAGTCATTCCCGCTCGCGCCCGAGCCTGGAATCAAGCTCTGCACCAACTCGGTCAACAAGATCCTGCGCGAACAGAGGATCCATCAGCCCCCCATATTGTCTGCTTGGACTATGGGATGAAATGGAATATCGCCCGCCACCTTTATGATCGAGGCAATCGCGTCACGATTCTGCCGGGCAGCGCCACAGCGAGCGAAGTCATGGCCCTCAATCCGGATGGAATCTTCCTCTCCAATGGCCCCGGCGACCCAGAACCGCTGGAGTATGCCATCAATACCATCCGTGAACTGACTGGCCAGCGTCCGATTTTCGGCATTTGCTTGGGGCATCAACTCCTGAGCATGGCGGCAGGAGCCAAGACCTTCAAGCTCAAGTTTGGGCACCGTGGCAGCAATCAGCCGGTACTAAATCTGCTAAACGAGCGGGTGGAGATCACGTCGCAGAATCACGGCTTTGCGGTCGAGGAGAGCTCTCTTCCCGATTGTCTGGAGATTACGCACCGCAACTTGAACGACAATACGATCGCTGGAGTGCGCCACAAGTCGGCTCCCGCGTTCAGTGTCCAGTACCATCCGGAAGCTTCCGCTGGCCCGCATGATAGTGAGTACTTGTTTGGCGAATTTCAGCAATTGGTCGCGCAGAACAGCACCGCTTCTAAGTAAACACACATGCCCGATGACATCGATTCCTCCGCTTGCCTTGAGGGCCCGAAGACACCACGCTACTTGGTTGACTTCCACCCCAAGGGGCAGTCTCATTTTTTCACCGACGTGCTGATCATCGGTGGAGGATTGGCTGGGCTGCGGGCGGCCAACGCCATTAGCGATGGAGTGCAGGCCGTTGTGGTTACCAAGGATCAGCTTCAAGAAAGCAACAGCAATTATGCGCAGGGAGGGATTGCCAGCGTCTGGGATCCTGAGGATTGCTTTGAAGACCATGTGCGTGACACGCTAGCCGCCGGTGGAAATCTATGTCATGACGACGTGGTGGACATGGTCGTTCGCGATGCCCCACAACGTGTTTCGGAATTGATTCGCTGGGGAACGAATTTCGATTCCCGGGAAGGCGAATTGCTGCTGGGGCGTGAGGGTGGGCACAGCCACGAGCGTATTATCCATGCTTTGGGGGATGCGACTGGCAAGGAGATCATGCGCGCGGTGATCGAGACGACCCTGGCCCGCTCCAATATTCAGATCTGGGAGCAAGCCTTCACGATCGATTTGTTGTCCCACGCTGGACGATGCTATGGAGCGGTCATTTCCCGGGAAGAGCAACCTCCCCTCTTGCTGTGGGCGAAGCAGACCATTCTCGCTGCCGGTGGTTGTGGCCAAGCCTACCGTGAAACCACCAATCCACGCGTTGCTACCGGGGATGGACATGCACTCGCCTATCGCGCGGGTGCCCGTCTGCGAGATATGGAATTCATGCAATTCCACCCAACCGTCCTGTACATTGCCGGCAGCTCGCGGACGCTAGTTACCGAAGCCATTCGTGGTGCGGGCGCCCACTTGGTCGATAGCAATGGCTATCGCTTTATGAAAGATTACGACGAGCGTTTGGAGTTGGCACCTCGCGACGTTGTCAGCCAAGCGATTGTCAAACAGATGGAAAAGACCCAGCATCCCTGCGTCTACTTGGCATTGCGGCACCTAGATCCCCACCGCGTGCACGAAGAGTTTCCCGGTTTCACGGCGTCTTGCAAGAAATTTGGATTGGATGCCTCCATCGATCCCATCCCTGTTCGTCCCGGCGCTCATTACATGATTGGGGGAGTTGAAGTGGATCACGATGGACGTACCAGTCTGGGAGGATTGTGGGCGGCCGGAGAAGTGACCAGCTCTGGATTGCATGGCGCCAACCGCCTCGCATCCAATAGCTTGCTCGAAGGGCTCGTCTACGGTGCGCGGGCGGGCGAACTCGCCAGCCAGGCCGCGCTCGATATGCCGGATGATTTCCGAGCGTTGCCCATTCAATCCGAACACGACTACCGGTTGACTGAGCCGTTGGATATCGCCGACATTCGCAACTCGGTGCAGAGTTTGATGTGGCGGATGGTGGGGGTCCAACGCCAGGCAGACCGATTGCAAGAAGCTTTGCAACAGATTCAAAGCTACGCGCGATACGTGCTTCCCCATGCGTTCAGCTCAGAGGAAGGTTGGGAATTGCAGAATCTGCTGACGGTCTCTCATCTAATGGCTGTAGCGGCATTGGCACGCACCGAATCACGCGGCGTTCACATGCGGAAAGACTTCCCGGATACGAATGACGAGAATTGGCGAAGGCATCTCCCCTTCGAATTCAAGCCAAACTATTGATCATTGCGCCCGATGGGACGAACGCCCGCCCCTTCCACTCCAGTAAGTGAATCCCCCAGGTCGCGTCGATACCCCTGCCCGATAGCCTGCAGACGCTTCACCACTTGTGGGTGTTCACTAGATACATCTTGTTGTTCACCTGGATCGGCCTCCAGATCGTAGAGGGACAGAGGCAAGTCCGCGACGCGATAACCATGCCGGCTGGCAATCCCTTCCACCCCGCTTTCCGTGATCGATTTAGGCGTTAGCTTGCCATAGCCAGCCGGTTTGCCGTCGGTCCTGAGATCCTCGCGAGGTGTGAGATACTTATGCGGAAAATGCAGTTTCCATTTTCCACTGCGAATGGCTTGCAATTCGGTACCGCTGTAGAAAGCCAACGATTCGTGAGGGACGCCCGGTTCGGCGTCGCCGCGCAGGACGTGCCCCACATCGACTCCATCGAGAGGTGCCGACGGCAGCTCGGCGCCAATCAATTGGCACACGGTTGGCAATAGATCCACCGTCATCAACGGGGTGGAGCAAGATCGATCCGTGGGGATCTTGCCAGGCCAACGCATGATGGTGGGAACTCGTACCCCACCCTCGAAGGTCGTCAACTTGCCTTCCCGCAGCTTGCCAGGGCTGCCCGCATGCGAACCGTAACTCAGGAATGGACCATTGTCGCTGCTGAAGATGACCAGCGTATTGTCGGTCAAACCTAAGCGATCAATCGTTTCAACAATCTGCCCAACGGACCAATCGATCTCCTCAATCACGTCGCCATAGAGGCCAAAATTCGATTGTCCACGGAATTGATCCGACGCGAAAATCGGGACATGGGGCATCACGTGCGGAACGTACAGAAAAAATGGCTGCGTTTGGTTGCGTTCGATAAACTCCACCGCCCGCTCGGTCAGGCGGCGCGTGAAGAGCGCTTGATCCATATCGGTCTCCACAATGCGGTCGCCTTGTTGTTGGTTGCCATCGTAGAGCGGCAACGGGGGCATCGAATCGGCGAGCACGGGATGATATTTGGTATTGTCGTTGGAGTAGGGGATTCCGAGCCATTCATCAAAGCCATTTTTCAAGGGGCTAAAGAACGGAGGTAGTCCCAAATGCCATTTGCCGAACATGCCCGTCGCGTAGCCGTGGGCCTGCAAAATTTCAGGCAAGAGCTCCTCTTGAGGATTGATTCCTGTCGGGCTGGTGTGGTTCAACGCTCCCGCCATGCCAACGCGATTGGCGTAGCACCCTGTCATTAGGGCAGCTCGCGAGGCGCTGCAGACCGCTTGAGCGACGTAGAAGTCGGTGAATTGTGTGCCTTGTTTGGCCAGTGAATCGATGTTTGGCGTTCGAATTCGTGTTTCGCTAAAACAGGCGATGTCCCCATAGCCCAGGTCGTCTGTAAAAATAAGGACGATATTGGGATGGGGCGGAGCCGCTACCGCCACTCCGGTGGACAGCAGTGCAAAAAAACAGCTCGCAATGCGGACTGCGCTCGCCATCTTACTGGACAGTAGGAATCGCATGCGATTGGCCTTCTATAGGATTCGTGAATTCACGGAGCTTCCCAATGAATTTCTAAGACTTCAATTCTACCCATTGGGTCCATTGCCCGGGGGCGGGACGCTGAGCCCGAAGTTTACTGCCTACGACCTGAGCGTTGGCGGTTTCCTGCGGGAAGAGGAATAGCGATCCCAGCAAGAGCTCGCCGTCTGGGATGCCCATCTGCTGAAAAACTTGCTCGCCACGCAGCAGGGCGCCACCACTGGACCAATAATTGCGAATTCCTCGGGCAGTGGCTGCGACCAAAAGATTCTGGATGGCTGCCGAGGCAGCTGCCAAGTGCTCCATATTTGCCAGGGTGGGTTCGAATAGGTGAGTTTTGCTTAGCTCAAATTCATCACTTGGCGGATTGGGGAGCCAAGTGGCTTGAATCATGGCATCGGCGGACGCTAGCATCGAGGGAAGCTTCCCCGCGTTCTCTTCCGGTAGCAGTTCGCGCAGTTGCCGGCAACCGTTGGCATCCAAAGCATACATTCTCCAGGGGACCATCCCGTCGAGTTGGCTGGAATGCTGATGGCTTGCATCACAGGGGCGATGGAAAGGAGCCCAACCGGCAACTTCCAACAACTCGGTTACCGTCGCGCGAATGTCGTTGATAGCAAGTTCGGTGGGCGACAAAACCTTAATGGTCGCGCGACGTCGTATCGCAGCATCCACCGTCTGATGATCGTTCAGGGATTCCATCGTTTCAATCGCTAGGAGGAAGGTTGCAGGAAAATGGCGCGATAGACCGGCTGTCCATGGGTGCGGGCGCGCCGCTCAAAATGCGTCGTGTAGTCCATGGAGTGGGCGGCGGTTCGCTGAGGGACATAGCGTGGGCCAGCCAGCTTCGTCAGATCCATGACTTGACCACAAATGTGCTCGTAGTAGTCCAAGACATCAGTCCAGAAATGGAATTCGCCACCAGGGACCAGGGCCCGCTCGATATCCGCCAATGCCTGCTCGTTCAACACGCGGCGCTTCTTGTGCTTGTTGCGCCACCAGGGGTCGGGAAAGTAGACGTGCACGCGAACCAAGGAGCGATCGGGTACCACCTCGCGCAGGAAACGCTGCGCGTCACCACGCAACATCTTGGCGTTGGTCAAATTCCGTTTCCCCAGCCGCTCAGCCGCTCGATTGGCGAACTTCGCTGCCAGTTCAATTCCTACAAAATCATGGTCGGGTTGAGCGGTGGCCGCGTTTTGGAGGAATAGCCCTTTGCCCGAGCCAATCTCCAGTTCGGCAGGACGCTCAAGACTGACCAGTTGGTCCCATTGCTGCGGAGTGGAAAATTGGTCGATCGCCTTGAACTTTGGGGGGCGAGCCTCAGATTCCGTAGGGCTGCCATCCAGGGGCGACTCTTCGCCTGATGGGGAATTCTCGGGGGTGTTTTCAGACGGCAAGATCATGGCGATTCGGACTCTGTCGATCCAAGTGATTCGGGGAGATTCGGAATTTGTCCCGCGTGGGTAGGGTACCAGTGCTCCCTCCACTTCACCACCACTGCTACTAACTGGCAATGCTTAGCTAGGAATACTTAGCTAGGAATGCTTCATGGCGATGGAGGCTTGGCGGCAAAGGGGGGGGGGCGAGAACCGAGGGCAGTGGAACGCGGCCAAGCAATTGCCTAGCAGACGCCGCCCGGGGCCTCGCACCAATGGCCTTTTTTAACATGCCAACGCGTGCGCTGCTATTCTAGCGACACGGCGGACGATGGCGAGCGGTTTTGCCGGGGGGCTTCGCTCCGGGCGGAATTTAGAATGCACCGCTGGAGGTTTTCGGTGCGAGTTCCAACGTGTTTTCCCGCTGCGTGTTTGTTGCGCGCCGCTCAGCCCCCTATAATAACGCAACTAGCTTGAGTCAACGCACTGGCTTGAGCGTTTCCAGACTCCTCCCTCCTTCTAAGTTAGCCGAGCGACGATGCGATTTGCGATTTGTAACGAACTATTCCAAGACTGGCCCTGGGAACGCGCGTTGGAATTGACGCTCGAATGTGGTTACACCGGCTGGGAAATCGCGCCCTTTACCCTCGGGCGACGCCCGGAGCAGTTGCCGGCCGATCGCCGAAGGCAATTGGCCGACCAGATCCAGCGGAGCGGGATTGAAGTTGTGGGGCTGCATTGGTTGTTAGCCAAAACTGAGGGCTACCACCTGACGACGAACGAGAGCGAAGTTCGAACGCGCACCGCAGGATACCTGGGCCAATTGTCCCAACTTTGCCGCGACCTGGGCGGCTCCGTGATGGTGCTGGGGAGTCCACAACAGCGCAATTTCCCGGAGACGATGACGCATCAGCAAGCCGATGAGAATGCGTTGTCGGTGCTAGAGGCGGTCTTACCGGACCTGGAAAAGAACCAAGTCACCCTGGCGCTTGAGCCACTTGGGCCTGGGGAGGGCAATTATTGGAACCATGCTGCTCAAACCATCCGCGTGATTGAGCAATTGGATTCCCCCTGGGTGCGTTTGCATCTCGACGTCAAAGCGATGAGTAGCGAAGGGAAACCGATTGCGGATGTCATCCGGGAGTCGGCAAAACATCTGGTCCATTTCCACGCCAACGATCCCAACCTGCTTGGGCCAGGGATGGGGGAAGTGCCCTTTGAGCCCATTTTCGCAGCACTTCGGGAGGTGGCTTACGAGGGGTGGGTCAGTGTGGAAGTCTTTGATTACAGTCCCGGAATCGAAACCATTGCGCGACAAAGTATGCAGAATATGCGGAACGCGTTGCTGCACCTCGATGTATAGACGCAGCGCCTGCCGGGTTGAGTGGAGCGAGTGGAGGTCGAGGCAACGCGTAACAGGCTCTTCTGAGGGGAGGGCGGGCTAGGTCAGCCTCCCGGCAACCGCTTCGCATTGCTGCATTGGTGATTGCAACCTAGAATCCGGCAGTCCGCTGGCGGACCTGATTGCTTTCGAGTTGCAACCAGTTCACCGAATGTTGCGATGACAGCCTGCAATCACCAATCGTTTCTCTTGAAATTCAAGTACTTGTCCCTTGCTCAAAGTGTTCTCGCTGGTTCGCGGTTTGGAAATGCCTTCCGCCGGAAAATGGTTTCTTTTGTCTGCCTTGATTGGAATCGTTGCCGGAGTTGGAGCGATTACGTTTCAGTTCCTGGTGCAGCTTGTCCAATTTCTTTGTCTGGGCCACATCGCTGGCTTCCCGGCCCATGACGCTCACGCCGATTATTCTCCATTTCCCGAGGTCGAGGGGATTTTTTCCCCCTGGTACCTATTGCTGGTGTTGACCGTCGGCGGCCTGGTGGCGGGGTGGCTAGCTTGGCAATTTGCCCCTGAGGCCAGCGGGCATGGAACCGATGCCGCCATTGATGCCTTCCACAACAAGCGGGGCGAAATCCGTTTCCGCACTCCAATCATTAAGACCATCGCGTCGGCAGTTACCCTGGGGACCGGCGGCTCGGCAGGGCGAGAGGGACCGATCGCTCAAATTGGTGCTGGTTTCGGATCCTGTCTCGCGACAGCCCTCAAGCTGTCCGCCCGAGATCGCAGGATCTTGTTGGCGGCCGGTATGGGGGCCGGCGTGGGAGCGATCTTTCGAGCCCCCTTGGCCGGGGCACTGTTTGCCGGAGAGATCCTGTACTCCGAAGCCGAGTTGGAGTCGGACGTTATTATGCCCGCCGCCGTGGCCTCTACCGTGGCGTATTCGATCTTCTGCTTTTCGCTACCTCCCGAATTTCGATTCATGCCCCTTTTTGGGCAAGATTTGCATTTCGATTTTCAATCCCCTGCAGAGCTACTCCCCTACACAGTGCTGGCGATCATCCTGTCGTTGGGAGGCATTCTGTACATCAAAGTGTTCTACGGTATTGAGAAACTGTTTCACAAGATGCCAGGCCCCGGCTACCTCAAAGCCTGCTTGGGAGGGTTGGCCACAGGCTTAGTCGGATTGGGCCTCTACTTTGCCGGGAATCGCGACGTCGCATTGCTGTCCGCTTTAGGCGGCGGCTATGGAATGTTGCAAACCGCGTTTTCCGATATAGGCAGCGTGACGACTAGCGCATTGCTAGCGGTGGCTCTCGCCAAGATAGTGACGACGGGCCTGACGATCGGCTCCGGAGGCTCTGGAGGTGTGTTTGGACCCTCGATGGTGATTGGTGGCTGCCTGGGCGGTGCGGTTGGCAAACAACTGCATAGTATTTGGCCTGCCTTGATCCATCAGCCCGGCTCCTTTGCGGTGGTGGGCATGGCCGGCTTTTTCGCTGGTTGCGCTCGTGCTCCCTTCTCAACCATCCTCATGGTTACCGAAATGACCGGCAGCTACCGCCTGCTGCTTCCCGCCATGTGGGTCTCCACCTTATGCTTTCTACTCATGCGGCGGTGGACGCTGTATACCAAGCAAGTTCCCACGCGTCTCGAGTCTCCCGCTCACCGGGGGGACTTTATTGTGGACGTTCTGGAGGGAATGCACGTCGATGACGTGTATCAAAAGAATCGGAAACTTCACTTAGTGCATGAGGGGACCAGCCTCAATGACATCGTGCATCTCCTCGCGGAGACGCCCCAACGCTATTTCCCCGTCGTGGATCACCAAGAAAAGCTGCTCGGGATCTTTTCTGCGGAGGACGTGCGATCGTACCTCTATGACGACACTATTTGGGAAATCGCCAATGCGCGAGATGTCATGAACACACGCGTCATTACTCTCACCCCCGAGGATGATCTGAACGCAGCATTAACGCGTTTTACCGCCCTGAATATCGACGAATTGCCGGTGGTGTCCCCCGAAGACTCGCAAAAAATCCTCGGGATTTTACGGCGCAAAGAAACGATCGCGGCCTACAATCGTAGGCGTTTGGAACACATGTTGACCGAGTAGAAGGGACGCGTCTGCTTGCGATTCCAATGGGTATGTCGGGGAGACAATGCCTCTCGCACGCCATCTGCAATCGCCTCTCCGATTCGGCTCATCGGCGGCAACCTAGTAGCAGGTTTGGCTAAGATGAAATACGAGTCATCCTCGTAAGCAAAATACCAACTCGATTGGATGGGTGGTTGTGCTACGGTAGAGGTTGTTCGAAAGGGTTCGAGCAATTCAGCAACCGGTGTCCCTTTCTGGACGAGTACCGCGTCGGTCGAATATTTGTCGAGGATCTCCCACCAGTCGGCTTCGCCTTTGACAAACCGGTGGTGCTCCCCCATCACATGCTCCTGGTAGGCAACTTCGTAGCGACCATCCAAACTCACGTGCACTGCTGGATAGAGCTCCCAAGAAACGTACGAGCCAGCGTGAAAGGGGGTTTGCAGATTCCCCTCAAAGCCCTGAGATCTTAAATACTCGACCGCGCCCACGGGATAGCATACCGAAGAGTGCTTGGGGGTCGAGGACAGCGTTGGATGCCAGAATTGATTCCCAACCGCAAAGGCTAGGGTGGTAACAACCACGATTTGGCAGAGGCGAATGGCCTGCGTGCGTCGCGCCTCGATCCAGTGAATCCAACTCTTCCCGACCGCCGTGCGACTGAACCAAGCGGGTACATAAGCGATCCATACGATGGCGAAGAGGGAACCGTGTCGAATGTGCTTGACGGCCATGTAAATGCACAATGCCAAAAATGCGGTTCCACGAAGTCGACGCAACCGAGTGTGGCGTTGGCAGTAAACGAACATTCCAATACTTGCAGCCAAGAGCACAATGGTGATGACCGGTGCGTAGGTGTACCAAATCGGTTGCCATTCGCGAATCAATGGTCGCGACATGCCGATTGCATGTACCAGATACGGAATGTACCGCGAGCCATAGGGATTCACCCACAGCGCAGCAAAAGCGACAGGAGCGGCCAGGATGAGGTGCCAGGTGTCGTGCAGGACGGCGGAGAGTCGCCCCTTCTGCATCCAAGCCGCCACCATCCGCTCGAGCGTATGGAACGCAATCAAGCCAAGTCCCACCACAAAACCGGCATGCATGTTCAGCCAGCCAACCAACATCACCAGCCAAACCAGAATCCAAGCCCGGCGGCCACGCCAATCGAGCTCCTGCATGTACAGCTGAGCTGCTAGGAAGACGAGTGTGAACAATTGTGCTCGGACTGTTGAGAAACCTACCCACAGCACTGGGAACACAAGCAGGGAGAGGCAGGTGAATAGGATGGGGTGCGCCCCACGCAGACGAGCCACGCGATACAACAGGCACCACAGGCTCACCATCAACAGCAATTTAAGCGCGATTAAGCCGATCCAGCCCAGACCACTTCCCACGGTGGCAAAGTACAGGATTGCACCGGTTCCCCATTCATGATGTACCGAGGGAGCCACGGTGGGCGTGTAGGCGAATAGATCGTTTTGAGGAAGCGCCCCTGCGATGAGTGCTTCGCGAAACAATGACATCTCGTGAAAGGAATCGTGGGTGATCTCATTGAGTCGCGTCGTCAACGCCAGAAAGCTACTGGCCAGTGCTAGCATTAGCCAAGCTGCCAGCGCGATGTCGTGAGTGTTGCCCAGGTGTAGATTGTGAGCCACAAATTGCGCGCAGCGTTCACGGCAAGTTGTAGAGGCTTTTTCCAGACGCATCAGTTTGGGGGCTCGGCAGAATCAAGGACTGGGGCTGGTCAACGACTTGCAACGCTAGCACGCTAGCAAAGCTTCGACGCGTTGCTCGCAACGGTCATGGCTGTGGAACTTGAGCTATTCGCCGTAGTTTGACGAAAAAAACGATTGAAGCGAATGGGCTGGCTCAATTGCCCTACCAGTCGCTGGCCATGGTCTCTAGACTCCGCAACTCGCTGAGCCTTTCGAGGCATGCAATGGATTGCACAGTGAGTACCATCGGTTGCCAGATGCTCCACAGCGAGTGTCCCTGGAACAGGTGGATTGGCGTTTCCGATTGGATGTTGCATCGCGGATACGTCAGCAATGGAATTGGACCTTACTTACGATTCGGCAATGCGCTGGGTTGCAGAAGCAGACCTTGTGACTGCTCACCCAACTCGAGTGCACGGTTGTTAACGAAGGAGCCTCGGGCATGGAAGCTCGTATTTGCGGTCGCTTTGCGCATGGACACATCCTTTTCCTTAGCCTCTATCTCGCGGTGGTTGGGGCCGGTGTTTCTCATGCTCAGTTTCGTCCGATTCGTGAACATGTCGCGCAATCAGAGAACTTTATTGTCTTTGCCTCGTCGCCTGAATGGGCTAAGCAGGTTGGGCAAGTCGCCGAGCAACATCGACGCAACCTAGCGATCTATTGGCTTGGCTCTGAACTACCGACTTGGTCAGAGCGTTGCCCGATTCATGTGCAAGCAGGCCCGAATCTTGATGCGGGCGGAGAGACACGCTACACCTTGATGGGTGGTAGTGCTGGCGCCTGGATGATGACCGTCACCGGAACTCCCGAGAGAGTCTTGGACAGTGTCCTGCCGCATGAGATCACGCACACCATTTTTGCTTGCCATTTTGCGAAACTTCATAAATACATGCCTCGTTGGGCCGATGAGGGCGCCTGCACGACGGTCGAACATGTCTCCGAAAAGCGAAAGCACGAAGACTTTCTGCAGAAATTCTTGCGAACCGGACGTGGCCTGGCGTTTAACGAAATGTTTCGCCTGAAAGAGTATCCACAAGACATTTTGCCACTCTACGCGCAGGGCCATTCTGCCGTGCAATTTCTGCTCGACCAAGGTGGCTCGCGGAAGTTCATTGCGTTTGTGGAAATGGGAATGCGAACCGAAAATTGGCCGGCCGCTATCAATGAACATTATGCCTACGAGTCCATCGGTGATTTCCAAACACAGTGGAACCACTGGTTGGCCGACGGGAGCCCTGAGAACCTCTTGGCCTACGCTCCTGTGCTACGAACCTCCCAGCCCAATGTATCGCTTGCCTCGACGGAAACGAGCCTCTTGCCGGGTGGTGGGCAGCTCAGCGATAAAACGCGTTTTGCAATCCACAATGCTCAACCCGCTCCGGTCAGCCTGGCACAACATGCCTCTGAGGAGCCTGTTGTCAGTCAGTCCACTCGCGAAATCGTCGCAGATCCACAATCGCTGGCAATGGACCGGCCCACTGCCCGTGTGCCCTCTGTAGCATCGACGACAGCTCGCAGTGCTGGCACTCCGGAATTAGAGAATGTTAGCTGGTACGAACGGCAGTTCCGCGAAGTCACCGGGGAAGAGCCACCTCCGTACAACGGTCGCCCTGGCAACGCACGGCCCATCGGTTCCACAACGGTGGCCGCAAACGCTGCGGGTGCGGTCTCGCCCTCCAATCCACAAGCATTCCAGGCGGCAATTGGGCCGAGCCCACTGCCTCGTCAATCTAGCGCGCGGCCCATGCCCGCCCATTCCCCAGGGATCCAAGTGCTCGACTGGGGAAACTCCGCTCCGGTACCCGGTGTTCAAAGGGCACCGATGGGGCAAACCACCAGCCCCACTAGGAATGCTCCTCTCTACCGTTGAGCCAGCGGGCTCACGCTAGCGGAGGGCCGCAAGGATGAGCTGCTATTGCATGGTGCGCCTTGCAAGATTCTCCAGGACTTGCCCCTCGACCCTCGCCCTGCTGGTCATCCGCCCGCGCTGACAGGCGGGAGATGGAGCAAGTTGGGGATACCGCCTGGCAGTCGACGGGTGCAACTAAGACTTGCGACGAACCGACAGGCGACCGAGGATCAGTCCGATAATCAGGGCTGGAATACCGGCCACCGCTGCACCGATCAATCCCATATTTCGCGCCGCCGTTGCAGCTTGATCTAGAGAGATCATTTCAGGACCAGGATCGTAGTCTTCCGACCCAAAATCTTCGAATTCGTCGACTTCGAAGTTCATGTCGAGGTCGCCTGTGTAGTCCACCGCCGCGGCATCTTCACTGCCGCCCGTCGTGGATGCCGCTTGGGCGTAAAGAGCGTTGCTTCCCGAAACGAGATTCGGGCCCCATCCGGTGATGCTTCCGATCACAAGTAGGAGGGCGAGGTGGATTAACTTGGTTTGCATGGGATTCCTCATCATTGACACGTTCCTCCGACAGCCCAACTCCTCAAGGATTCTGAAGCTTCGGCTCCCGGCGTTCTACTCGAACTCGCGCTGGAATACTTCTCGTACGTCAATCGGTATCGGCAAATTGCGACCCTTCCATACAGCCTAGCCACTGAGCTTTCCGTATCCCGCAAGCCTCGCCGCTCTGCTAGCAAATCGCTTTCCAAAGACTTTTCGGGTTGTTCGGAATGCTCACACCAAACTCATTGTGATGCGGAGGCCGTTCCTTAAATGCCGAAATCTACCAATGTAGGGATTGCAATCAATGTATCAATGCTAGCTATTTGGACGGTTGAGTAGAGCAACCATCTAAAGACATTTGTGGGAACATGCACATGCTGACACGTCCAACGATTTGGTTACTCGGCCTGCTGAGCTGCAGTCTCAGTGGGTGCAGCACACTCGGTTTTAGCCTTTGGCCAGCTCAATTCCCCTTGATGACACAGACCAAAGAATTTGCTGCGAAGAGCCCGATGCCTAGCGGTCTTCCCAACGAACTGGCTAAGCAAGTCGTGATGGACTACTTCGTCGAACCTGGAGATCGCTTGTTGCTGGAGCCGATCGAGCTGGATTCCGAATTCCGTTCGATTGGCGACCAGGAGGTGAAGGTCGACGGTTCCCTGGATCTCGGTCGGTTCGGACGCTTGCGAGTCGTAGGCTTGACCGTCGAAGAAATCGAGCTGGCTATTGAAGATCGTATGGTGGAACTGGGCGCTGAGCGGGAATCGATCAATGTACAGCTCCAGGAAACCAACGCCTCCGAGATCTACGTGCTGGGGGAGGTCGGCTCCCCCGGAGCTTACGCACTCGATGGCAACGAGACGGTGCTCGACGTCATCTTGCGCGCCGGCGGTTTGACTTCCAAGGCCTCGCCCTGCGATATGATCCTCGTCAGACCCACTTCACCGAATGCTTGCCGAGTCGTCTTGCCGGTATGCTACCGTCAAATTACTCAGCTAGGGGACGTTCGTTCTAACTACCAGTTGCAGCCTGGGGATCGAGTGGTCGTGGGATCCCGCACCCTGTGCGAGGAGTTGGCCTTCTGGAGGCAAACTAGCAGCTGCGAGCGATGTTGTGGCAGCCGCTGTGTCGAGTGTGATCCCGCCTCCGTCGGGTACCGCAATCGCATGGGGGGCTTTCTCGGCTTGTTCCCTCTGCCAAGCAAAAATGGAAGAGACGCAAGCACCCCATCGCTGGAATACGTTCCTAGCGGCGTCGACGCTACGTCTGCTGACCCTTCAGTTGCTAAGCCAGCCTCGCCCCTGGATATGAGCCAAGAGTCCGAATTCTTCTTGCCAGCCAATCCAACGCTGATAGGCGATTAAGGTGCCGGCTGTGGCGAGCTTTGCGGACCAGTTGTTTGAAGGAACTGCAATAAGTCGGCCATTTGCGTGAGGGAGATTTCTTTCTCCACCCCCTCGGGCATGAGAGACAGAGGACTCGCCTGCAGCAGTTCAATGTCGCTGCGAGCAATCGTCTTCAGCACTCCGTCCGCCAATTGCAAGATTACCGAATCGCTGGTTTCGGTGGTAATCAGACCAGTCAACGCTTGTCCGTCCGTTGTTAGGATGCGGTAGGCGGTGTACTTCGGTTCGACCTTGCCACTAGGATGCAAGATGTCGTAGAGAAGTGCGGTTCGCGGACGATTGCGAGAATCAGCCAAGTCGGGACCTACCCGTTGTCCGTTAGCCTCATTCGGCAGGTGACACTTGGCACAATTTTTGGCGAACACTTCGCTCCCCACCCGCGAGCTGCCAATCATCTGAACGGCTGTTTGGTACTTGGCGAGAACCTCGTCACGGTCGGGGTTGCTCGCGCTGCCGAGAGTTGCGACAGCCAGACTCTGAACCCGTTTGTCCTTGTGTTCCTGCAATGCCTTCTGTTGATCTAAACTTACGAGATTGGGCGCAATCGTCCCCGCTGCGATAGCCTCGAGCGCTGCGAGTGCGGTGTCCGATCGTCTCCAAAGGTGCGCCAGCAATGTTTGCTTTTCCTGGGGAGATAGAATGGACCAACTCTCCAGCAGTCTTTCGGCCCTTGCCAAGTTCAGGCGACTTCCCCATGCATTGATCAGGGCCATCTTGATTTCTTGGGGTTGGTCGGCGTGCATCCAACGCTCCTGCGCCATGCTATCGCTGACGGGTAATTCGGCCAACAAGGCGATCGCCTCTTGCCGGGCGGCTAGCGTCTGGTGCGTGTCCGATGCGAAATCGATCGTGGCCTGCACGAACACCGCTACATTTTGCTGTGCTGCGAGCAGAAGTTGTTCCAAGGTTTTCCGCGTTTTCGAATCGGCCCGGCGCTGTCCCTCGGACAATCCCAACAGCAGGAGAGCTTGCCGCCCTCTGTTCTCAGGTCGAGTGGCCAAGCGGACCACATGTTCCACCTCTGCAGGATGATTACGCGCTCCTACGATCGAAGCCAAACTGCGTTGCAGGGGACGGGGCGCCGCGCTATCGTCTGCCAGATGGGATAGTACCTCTCCACTGCACGATTCTACCGATGTCAGCACGGCATCGACCGACAAGTCGCCCGCGTCTGCGCGTTCCGCGATTTTGGCGAGCACGGCTGGCTTGCGTGGATCCTCGGTTTTTCCTAGGGCCAGGGCCACGCGAAACCGGACAAGCGGACTGGCATCCGCTGCCAGCGCGAGGACTTCTGTCAACAGTTCGGGAGTGTCCTGCCAAGTCTGACTTGCCAGCACGACTGCGGCGGCGCGCACCTCGGGATGGCTATCCTTCAAACTGTGATTCAGCGTTTCAACGCTCAGACTGTCGAGCCCCTGCAGGGTCCACAATGCGTGAAGTCGTGTGAGTGGGGAGTCTGAAGTGGTCGCCAGTGAATTCAAGGCGGGCGCCGCGCCGATGGCTTGCTCTTCCACCAGCAATTGCTGCCCCATACGGCGTTGCCAACCATTGGAGCTGCTCAAAAGTTGCACCATCTCAGCGACCGTATTCGGCGGAGAGTAGGCTGCCGCCGTTGAAGGGTTGTCGGCGACAATTCTCCAAATTCTTCCACGATCCTCGCCCGCTCTCCAGTTCAGCTTGGCAGCGATCTCCGGCGGCAAAAACTTTGGATGCTCTACCCATAAGCGATACATGTCGGCGAGATACAGCGTTCCATCTGGCGCATTCGCGAAGCTGGATGGTCGAAACCAAGTATCACTGGACGCTAGAAAATCTGCATTTTCTTCGCCGCGATGGGAGGCGAGCGCGATTCCATCGCGCCGGACAACAGCCCGGGTCACCAAGTGGCCAATCGGCTCGCAGGCAAACACACTGCCCTGCATGGCCGCCCCTAATGCGTCTCCCACATAGGCTGTCGTGCCGCAGGCCGAGGTGTGAGTTCCCGCATGGGACAACCAATTGCTCTTCATGGCCACCAACGGAAAGACTTTAGATTCACCTCCCGAGGGCGCTACATCGTATTGCGATTTGGCGATTGGGTAGTATCGATTGCGTTGCAATTCGGCATAGGACAGGGGAGCAGCAATGATCGGGTTGCGATTGGTGCTGAACAACCGTTCGCCCCATTCGGTCACGGTGTTTCCATACTGGCCCAATCCGCTCGCTGGGCCAAATTCCATCGTCCGTGGATCGAATTGAAATTCTGTCCTCGGCAACTTGACCGCCTGTTCGCTCCCCGTACTTGTCACTTCGCCCGGGCCGTAATTGAAGTAGATCTTATTATCCAAGCCCCATCGCGGATTGCCGATTTGCATCTGCGGGTGAGCGGGAGAGAAGCCGTCGAACAGCACTTCGCGTTGGTCCGCACGACCATCGGCATCGGTATCGCGCAACATCAGGATCTGGGTTTGGGCGCAAGCCAGGAGTCCATCGCGAAAGGGCATTAGACTGTGGCAAAAGTTGAGTTCATCTGCGAACACATGCCGCTTGTCGAGCACCCCGTCGGCATCCGAATCCTCGAGCCACACAATCCGCGACAGCGGAGCCGCCCCGGCCTCGGTAGGGCCGATCGGATAATCTCCATATTCCGAAACAAACAATCGCCCCTGCCGGTCAAATGCAACGGCAACTGGATCCATCACCAACGGCTCGGCAGCCGCGAGCTCAACATGGTAGCCGGGTTCTACCCGAAACGACTCGAGCGTTTGTTGGGGAGTCTGAGGCTGACTCTCTTCATCGTCGACCCAATGACGTCCCCCCTGGGTCTTCTCGATTTCCGAAAGGGAGTCTGAGGTCGAATCTCCGGCCTCGGGGGCAGCGCGATTGGCTAGGTGCGTGATTTCTTCGGGACTCAGACTTCGACTGAAGACGGCAATCTCGTCTAGCCGCCCCTCCCAGTTATCCCGGTTGTCGCTGCGCCCTCCTAAAAATAGCTGTGTGCCACGATTGCCTGAGAGATTGGGCTGCTCCGGCCTGCCCGACGCGGCAGAGGCCTGATGCACGTCAGTGCTCAATTCTAACTGGCCATTGAGGTAGACCTGCCATTGGTCGACGGTTCGCACCAAGGCGACATGAGCCCAGCTCCACCGCTCGACCTTAGAACTGCTGAATGTGCGGTTCTTTTCGTTGGGGCCCAATTGGAGCACGAGCTTTCCTGCATGTTCCCCCGCCCCGATCACTCCCAGGTGAACTCCTTGCTCGGTGAGGCCGAAGGGACGGTCTGAGGAATAAAGCCAACCCGACAGTGGGCGGGCATCTTCCGCCAACCCGTTCCAACACCATAGGCTAATGGTCTGGCTGGGGGAGCTGGCCATTTCTTGCGGGACGCTAGTCACCATGCGTCCGCCTGCAAAGTGAGGGGCGCGATTCAAGACGGCTCCCTCGGAGAATTCTTCGCCATCAGGGCCTTCTAGATAGAACACCACACCGGGCTCAAAGACCGCATCGTGTTGTCCGCCACTCGCGTCGTGAGCTAAGGGACCGGCCATTTCATCCAACGGAAAGTAACGCGTGGGAGATAGGCTGTGGATGTATTGGGCCATGGAACTGGCAGGGGGCACTAAGGGGCGCCGCGGCTCGCCAGCAACCCGTTCTAACAATTCCAGCGCTGCCTCAACAATTTTGGGTTCCGCAGTCGTCTCTAACCCCGCCGAACGGGCTGGCCAGGTATTGTAGCCGCCTAGTAAGTGCTGCTCAGGAGGTGGGATGTATCCCAGGCTACCGTTGGCCAGCTCGATGACCATCGTGTGCTCTAAGGGGCTTTGACGTTTGAGCTTTAAACCGCTCAAGGCGTAGGTCTCATTGGGCGTAGTAGCGATTCCGAATGGTCCGATACGTATCGCTTGAACGACGACGTCGGTGGATTTCAATTCGTTCAGTAACACTGCCTCGCGGGCATAGACCTCGGTGATATCTTGGGGTTGGCGTCCTTCCATTGCCTCCATATAAGGCTGAGCCCAGGCCAGCCGCTCTTGCGACGGCAAGCGATAGTTCAAATGCAGCCGCGTTTCTTCCATGGCGATATCGAGATCCGCTAGATACTCAATCCCATCGACGGCTTGTAGTGTTCGCTCCACCATTCCATCGACAAAGCCATCGTAGGTTTGATTGGTTCCGTCGCGATAATCCACCCGCCAAATGTCTCCGCTACAACCGTGGGACATGATGGCGACAAACGGCGGAGTCGACTCACCGGTATCGCTGAGACTCGTTTCCAATTGTTGGCAATAGTCACCGAAGTAATCAGCTGCGCCACCACCGCCGTAATAGTGCATCGAAAAATTGGCCAGTAGTGCCAGGGGGCGATCCTCCAAGGTGCGAAAGACGAGCATCGATAGCTCGGGATCTTCGGGACCAGACTCCCCCGTGACATTTTCCAAGTTGTCGCGCGCCGTGTGCATGCTTGCGCGCACATTCTGATTTCCAAAGGGGTCCAATCGCATCTGATCCGGTCGTAAGATCCAACGCCGCAAAGCAGTGAATTGATGCGCGTCGGTGGCTCCCCAACCGACTTTCGCTGGAGTTAGATTGGCGTTCGCTTTCAAAATTGCTTCGGTCAATTTGATGCGCAGGTGAGGGAGATAACTAGCATCTGCCTCGGTCCCAAGCGCGCCCATCGCAGCCGGAGCCGTGTGGGTGTGCGTGGAGGAGATCATGATCCGATCAGCGCGGAGGTCGGATTGCGCCACGACCATCGCCTTAACCTGATCGATTAGATCCTGGGGCAACATGCAACTATCGGTCACGACCATGGCCAGGCGCTGCTGCCCATCGCCTATCACGATGGCTCGCGCGTAGATGTCCCGCGGTTCGCCCGTCCGACTCAGGATTCCTCCGCTAATCAGCACGGGAAATTTTTCAGGCGTGATATCGACGGCAGCTGCCCCAACACGCAATTCCGCGTAGAGCACCGTGGGGAACAGGAAAAAGAGGCTGACAGCGGCGAGGAGTATAGAACGCCAGAAAATATACATCGTAGAAGATCCAAGCATGCAGGCGGAAAGGCGGGAGGGGAGACGCGACGTCTCCCCTCTGCATGCTAGCTACTTCTGGTGCAGATTGCGAGTCACCCAGTCGGTGAGTCGCCCGATTTCTTAGCTCACATTGCGCAGGATATCATTCACAACCACAAAGGCCATGAGGCTCAGTAGCCCCAGAACGCCCAGCATGGTCAACCGAATCTGCACCGCTTCGTTTACCGGTTTACCAGTAATGAACTCCCACAGCAGGAATACCATGTGGCCCCCATCGAGCGCCGGAATCGGCAGGAAGTTTAGAATGGCCAAGTTCGCACTCAACAGCGTGAGGAACAACAACAAGCGGGAAACACCAAAGCTGGCTTCGCTCGATGCGGCTTGCACAATGGCGATGGGGCCACCAACTCCCTTGGCCCCAATGCGACCGGTGACTAGCAATTGCAAGAAGTCTAGCACGTCCGTAAATCGGCGCGCCGTTTCCCCCAATCCCAACTGAATCGAGCTCAGGAAACTGTCGGTCGTGATGGTATCCATGAGCGGGGAAAGGCCCACCCCTCGTTGATGCCAAAACCAATCTTGGGAGCTGGCAACTTTCAGTTCAGGCTCCAGAATCTTACCTTCCCGTCGTATGTAACACTTGAACTTTGCACCTTCCGGGACGCCTTGCAGAAAATCATACAGGCAGGCCACATTGAACTTGCCTTGCTCGATGGCTTGCTTCTTGAAGGCCTGCTTGCTGAACATCGTGTCGAGTTCTTCCTTGTCCTCGTCGGAGGCGACCCATAAGAACTGCTCCAGCTGATCTCCCACGCGAACTTGCTCGCCGGAAATTTCCGGATCGACGTAGCTAATCTTGGAGGTGACCTCGAAGGCAATTCCCAGTCCTCCCAACGTCAGAGCTCCGTTCAAGCTTGCGATGGGATCGAATTCCGCTTGCTGCGGACCAGCCAGTGTGATTTCGAGGACTTCTCCGGCGGACGATTCTTGACTGGCCAGTTGTTCGTCTTCCGCTGGCGATTGGTCGCTCTCGGGTGTGGCCGCCTCGTCTTCGTCGGTCTCCGCCTCTGCGGCTTTAAGATCCAGGGTGATGGCTTCCGCAATGGAGTTGGGCGCGCTTCCGCGCCGTACCTTCAAGCGAATCTCTTGCCCGCTCAGGGCTGCAATTTGGGCTGGCAGACGGAGCGCATTGACGACTGGTTCGTCGTTAACCGCTTCAATGACGTCTCCCACTTTTATACCGCTGGCCTCTCCGATCGAACCCTTTTGCAGGGCCACGACCGGTCCCGGAGCAAAACCGAGTCCCAACCATTTGACCGGAACGGCAGGCAATTCGACTTGCAACGTTTGGGGAGAACCCTCGGTTCCCTCTGCAGGGCGTTCTACCGTGACGGTAACTGGCGTTTCAAAATGAGCTTGGAGACGCGAGGTCAGCTCGGAGCCCAAGATGCCGTCAACGCGAGGGTCGACCGGCAAGGTCTCGTCGTTGACGGCAATGATGCGATCTCCAGCTTGCAGATCGGGCTTCACCGACGCCAGTAGCGATACTGGAGAGTAGGGGGTTCCTCCAATGACGGGGGTTGTGGGGGAATTGAGCCCAATTCGATAGACGTCGTGATCCAAGCTGTAGTCAGCGGTTGGAATTGCCACCACTTCGATTCTTTTTCCGTCTCGCTCAGCGGCAATGGGGAATTCTTTCTTCCCTTGAAAACCACCCATGACGACCGACATGGAAAAATCGGAATAGCGAACTTGAGGATCGTCCTCCTGCCGATCGCCGTAGCGCACGATGTGGTCGCCCGTTTGCAGGCCGGTGGACCAGGCGGGGCTGCCGCCATAGGTCGAACCGACGATGGTGGGGGTGTAGGGAACGCCAAAGCGATAGGCCACGCCAGCCAGCAAAACGGCGAAGATAAGATTCATCACGACGCCAGCAGAGATGATAATCATCCGCTGCCACACGGGCTTGGCTGGAAAACTGCGAGGATCGAGCTCCGGTTCGTCCGTCCCCTCTTGATCTCCGCCTAGACGAATCTTCTCGTTCTCTTCGGCCGCTTTCCGAGGGTCGTCGTCCTGTCCCAGCATTTTGACGTAACCGCCCAAGGGAACGATACCGATACCGTACTCGGTTTCCCCCCACTGAAATTTCCCGAGCGTTCGTGGCAGTTTGATAGGGCCAATAGAAATTGGAACATCAAACCCCACGTAAAACTTGTCGCACCGGACGCCAAAGGTCTTGGCCGCCAAGAAGTGTCCCAGTTCGTGCACGAAAATCACGAACCCCAGACCCAGCGCCACCTGAAAAAATAGCCAAAATTTGGTGACCAAACCACCGAGTGTTGCACCGATGGATGCGCTCTCTGCCAGCAATAATGGCAGGGAGTCCAGGGATGGGAACAAGTTGAATCCTTCGACTAGCATTGAGCTGCCCACTTGAGTGTCTCCTCTCGCGCCCATCGGTCTAAGCGCATCAGTTCATCGAGTCCAGGACTCGGGGTGTAATGGTGTTGATCTAATATTCGCCGGCACCCGGCGACTATTTCTGGAAAACGAAGTTCACCAGACAAAAATAGTTCTACGGCAGCTTCATTGGCAGCGTTCACAACCACGCCACAAGTTCCTCCACGCTTCGCGACCTCCCAGCCAAGCTCCAGGGCGGGAAATCGCTCCTCGTCCGCGGGCTCTAAGTCCAGCGTCCAGGGTTGTCGCCAATCCATTTTAGGGCATGGACAGGCAATTCGGTCAGGGTAGGTGAGCGCATATTGTATGGGAAGTCGCATATCGGGCGGACTGAGTTGAGCCAGGACGCTGCCATCGGTGAACTCCACGAAGGAATGAATGATCGATTGCGGATGGACGACGACCGAGATCTTGTCGGCAGGCAGATCGAACAACCAGCGGGCTTCGATCACTTCCAAGGCTTTGTTCATCATCGTGGCAGAATCGATGCTGATCTTGCGCCCCATCTGCCACGTCGGATGGGCCAGGGCATCTTCGACCGAGGCGTCGGCCATCTGAGCGGAGGTCCAGGTTCGAAAGGGGCCACCGCTAGCGGTTAGCACGATGCGCTCCACCTCGCGTTTGGAGCCCGCTTGCAAGGCTTGGAAGATGGCGCTGTGCTCGCTGTCGACCGGGACCATCTCTCCCCCACTTTGGCGGAGTGCGTCTGTCACCAGTCCCCCAGCCACCACTAATGTCTCTTTGTTGGCGAGGGCCAGACGCTTGCCAGCCTGAGCGGCCGCCAGGGTACTCATCAATCCCGCCGATCCGACAATGGCCGCCACGACGGTGTCGACGGACGGATCTTGGGCGAGGCGTACCAAGGCATCGGGGCCGACCAGCAATTCACAGCCTGGCGGGAGTCGCGAGCGGTCACAACCACGCGCCGCCTCGGCACAGGTCGCCACCATATAATGCGGCTGGAAATCCTGCAGCGTGCCGGCTAGTTCTAAAATGCGAGAGTGGGCCGATGCACCCCACAGGTGCCATGGCTCCCCCAGCTCGCGGACCACTTCCAGCGTCGCCGCACCGATGCTCCCCGTCGCTCCCAGCACGGCTATCGAATTTTTAGGCTTGGTCGAACTAGAAATGGGTTTGAGCACGAAGGAGAGTGGCTATCTAATGGCTGTTGGAGAGTGGAGGAATGGGTGGTTGGAGACAACTCCGCCAGGAACTTTTGCCTGGTTCTGTCGTATTCCGGCAGTGCGTGCGACGCACCCAATTGGTGCCAATCTTCGTTTGATCGCAGCGACTATAAAGCCTGCCACTCATGGGAGCAATACAATCGTAACGAATGCGGCCTTTTCCGCTCAGACTTTCGACCCAGTCCCGTCATTAAAACGTACGATTCGTATACTCTTGTAACGTAGGCCGCGCATCGCGTTCACTTTACCCCCCTTTGGTATAGCGTGCAGCCTTTGCCAATCCCCCTCAACTAACGCAGACTTACAGGTGCAGCATGTCGAACCAAGACGATCCAGAAAAGAAGGGCGAGGGCAAAGCTAGCAATTGGGTATGGTACCTCGTACTGACTTGCATCATCTTGCTTTCGGTAGGAGTCTTTTTCGTGCAGAATTCCATTCTGCGACTGAAATACCCCGACCTTATGCGGCTCTTGTCCGAAACGCGATACGTCGAAAAAGGCTCCACCGAGCTCCTGCTAACCACGCCTGGCGAGGATGGCCAAACCGTTGCGCGGACCGGTTCGGTCGTCATTCGCAATAGTGCTCAGCCAGATCGCACGATTACTCTCTCCAAAATTCGCGATGTGCGGATCGATGAGACGACCATTACAGGAATGGTGCACCAAGTCGTCAGGCAGGGGGATAAAGAGACCTCCAGTGGTGATACGCCATTTCGCTCCAACAAGGACAGTTCTGACGAAACGGCCAATGAGCTACGGCACGCTCTAGATCGCAGTAAAGTCAACTGGGAATTCTCCGATGGTCCCGGGTTCATGAACCAGTATGGACCGGTGCTGATCATGATCGGAGCGATTTTCCTGATTATGATGTTTGCCGCCCGTCGGATGTCTGGCATCGGCTCCCCCATGTCGTTCGGTCGCTCACGGGGCAAGCTCTACGCCCAAGACGATATTGGCATCACTTTTGAAGACATCGCGGGTGTCGAAGAGGCGGTAGAAGAGGTCCGCGAAATTGTGGACTTCCTCAAGTATCCTGAAAAATATCAGCGTTTAGGTGGACGGATTCCCAAGGGGGTGTTGCTGGTCGGCCCACCCGGAACCGGTAAAACCCTTCTTGCCAAGGCGATTGCCGGCGAAGCGGGAGTTCCATTTTTCAGCCTATCCGGCAGCGACTTTGTCGAAATGTTCGTGGGCGTAGGTGCTGCCCGCGTTCGGGACATGTTCCAACAAGCCAGTGCCAAGGCGCCGTGCATCATTTTCATCGATGAACTCGATGCGTTGGGCAAGAGTCGCAGTGGAAACAGTGTGGGGGTGCATGACGAACGAGAGCAGACACTCAATGCGCTTCTCGTTGAAATGGATGGCTTTGGCGCCAATGTCGGCATCATTATCATCGCTGCAACCAACCGTCCCGAAACCTTAGACCCTGCTCTCTTGCGACCAGGCCGTTTTGACCGCAACGTGCTAGTCGATCGCCCCGACAAATCGGGCCGAGCCGATATCCTCAAGGTGCACGTCAAGAACGTCAAACTGGGCACGGACGTTGATTTGCAACATATCGCATCGATTACCAGCGGGTTCAGTGGTGCAGACCTCGGCAATCTGGTCAATGAAGCGGCGTTGTTGGCTGCTCGTAAGGGTAAGAATACGGTGGGCCAGCCCGAATTCGACGAAGGCGTTGAGCGTGTTACGGCAGGCCTGGAAAAGAAGAGTCGCATCATGGACGAGGAGGAAAAGCGACGTGTGGCCTACCACGAAGCGGCTCACGCTCTGGTCGCCTGCTCGTTGCCCGATACCGATCCGGTGCACAAGGTCTCGATCATCCCTCGCGGCTTAGCTGCCTTGGGGTACACCATGCAGCGCCCCGCCGGTGAACGCTTCCTGATGACCCAGGCAGAGCTGGAAGCTCAGATGCAAGTTTTGTTGGCTGGGACGCTGGCCGAAGAAATTGTGTTTAAAGACATTAGCACCGGAGCTCAGAACGATCTGGAACGCGCTTCAGCCATTGCACGCAGCATGGTCATGGAGTTTGGCATGAGCCGCCTGGGGAGAGTCAATTATCGCGAAAGCGGTCGTACGCCATTCCTGGGACGCGGTGGCGGAGAGGCCGGTGTGCGTGATCACAGTGAACAAACCGCCCGTGAAATCGATGAAGAGGTTCGCCGCATCGTCGATGATATGCTGCAGAAGGCTCGTCAGATCTTACTCGAACGCCGGCAAGCTCTGGAAAGCATTACCGATCGTCTGATCGAAATCGAAGTCATGGATGCGGAGGAACTCAACCGTCTCATTGATGAGACTATCCCCGGTCCACGCTTCAAACCAGGAACTCAAGGTATCTCTCGCGATGCACCCGTTGCACCGGAGACGCCCTCAACCAACATCAATCCAGCGAGCGATACCGCTTCTTAAAAAGTAGGTATCCCGTGCCCAGGTGCCGCTGCTGGAGACGAATGGCGGCCGCGGCGCCACTCGCGACGAGGGCGATGCCCGAATAGGGAACGGGAGTTATCCCTTCGCGGTCCGAAACCGTTTCCTCAGTCGCCTCCGAGGGTTCACTGAGGAAATGGTCCACAATGGCCAGCAGCGGGTTGTCCCCAAGCGGCGGGACGAAGTCGGCCGCTCCGTCTACTGCCATGTGACGATGGAGGCCCACAATCGCTTCCAATCGAACGTTGATGGGCAAACCGGGGGTGGTTCCGATCGGCAGATGGGCTGGAGCATTGGTATCTAGGGCAATCAGACCTTGGTTGCCAGAGAACCATGACGCACGCATCGCATCGCTAAACACGAGTTCCTCTCCCTGAGTCTCGACCGACTCTCGCAGATGCTGGAGAAGCTCCGTCTCCAGTTGCCAGTCGCTGAGGGGCTCTTCCGCGGAAGCAATTCTGAGCTCGGCAAAAGGAAAGAGTTCGATGAGAGCTTCATCGCTTACGGCTGCCTGTTCGTCAGCAGGGAATGGCTGCGAAGAACGAGAGAATGCGTGCGGCGTCTCCCCGTTGGAATCAAGGGATGGTGACGCAAAAATCGCAAAACGATTCGAATCACTGAAGTAGTTATGGGCCCGCGCATCGGTCTGCGCATCGATCTGCACCTCGGTCCGTTCCACCGCCTCGGTTCTTTCATCCTCACCCGCCATCGATAGAATCGAGGAAGCCAAATCGTCCGCGGCGCCCACCATGCCGAAGAATGGCTCAGGGGGCTGAGCCGTGCTTGGGCGACTCGCTACCGCCTCAGGCCGCGCCGATGCGGTGGGGGAGGTGTTCACACTGACCACGACGCCTACGAGCTCGCGGTTCGGAGTCATGGGGGCGGAACTAGCATGGGGTGCTGTTTGAAGGACAATGGGAATTGTCCAGGCCGAGTCCTCGCCGGCCAGTCGTTGCAGCCGCACTACCGAAAAATTCATGGGGACGCGCAAGGCCCCGTTTGAATCGTGTTGCCCCCTTGGCGTGCCCCGCATCTCAGCCTCTCCACGGCCGTTGGGAGTTCGCTCGCTGCCGGCCGCCAGCCCCGATGTCTCACCCGATGTCTCAAACGCTCCAGTCCGGCCCGATTGGCCGAGGTGAAGCCAGGACACTTCCGCTGCCATCGTGATTTGCGAGGTCGGTGGCATCGTCCAGGAGCTGGAGAAAAGATCTGCAGAGAGCAGGCATCGATCCTCCAGTCGCTCTAACTGAGAGGCAACCCGTAACCTTGGACTCTTCGCCGGTCGTGTTCTTGCCCTCTTCATGTTGCATTCCCTCCGGTAGGCAAGGGGTCCAGATTGGCAGTATGTTTCTTCAAGTAATCACGGTAACGCTGAACATCTGGAGCCAGTTTTATGGCTTTTTCCTGGGCGGCTATGGCTGACCGAAAGCATTCCGCTGCGACGTCGGAACTCTCCAGTTGCCGGTGCAAAAAACCAAGATTGTTGAAAACGGCACCCAGCATGCTAAACCATTCCGCATTGGTTGGAAACGCCTCACAGAGACTCTGTTGTTGGGCCCGCGCCTCCTCGAAGGCTTGGCGAGCCTCCGGAAGGTCTCCCACGCGTGAATAGGCCAATCCCAAATGATTCAAGCTCAATACGAGATCGCGGCGGTAGGGAGGGTATTCAGGTAAGCGTTGCAATAACTGTTGTGCAATATCGACGGATTGCTGATACGAGGCGACCGCTGCCGTGTACTGGCGGTATGCGGCTTGAGCACTACCGAGTGTATTGAGCGTAGCGATTGTCTGTTGCGCAAGTCGAGCGTTTCCTGGGGCCGCCTCAAGAGCCTGGAGTTGCCCGCGCAGTGCCTCTTGAGCTTCGCGAATGGCCCGCGACGGATCTTGGGGGAGAAGGGCCGCACTGAGGTTTGTACGAACCGTCGCCAGTTGCCCGCTGAGTGCTCCCTCGTGGTCCACTTCATCGGATTCGATCAGGAGTTCGACGGCGCGCTGGTAGATTTCCTGTGCTCGGTCGAAAGCGCCAGATTCCGCCAGGAGGAGTCCCAAGTTGTTGAGAGAGGTTGTCAGCTGCAGGATGAGCGATGCGGTCCCGTCGCGCGTCTGCGAATCGTCGGCCGGGGATACACTGGAATTTGTCGAGCTTGCCAGCAGTTGCTCCTGGAGTGCGACTGCGCTGGAAAAATACCGCGCAGCATCTTGCAGATTGCCGCTCGCATGCTGGGCCTTGGCTAAATTGTTCTGAGCGATTGACCATGCAAGTTGGATCGCATCGTCTGTCTCACGATGGGCCAGCTGTTCGTAGAGCCGTTCGCTGAGTCGCAACGCTTCCAACGACTCATCGTTGGCGCCCAGCTGACTGTGCAGTGCACCGATCTTTCCATAGGTAATCGCTAAATCTTGGCTGTATTCAGGATCTCGTTCGATTTCCGCCGCAAACCGCTGATGGTACATGAGAGTCTGCTGCAGGAGCTGCGCTCGCACACGTTCGGCTGCTGGGATTTCGTCCAGCATTTCCGCAATCTGTGTCCCCAGTTCGTCGACGACCCCCCGTGCCAGTCGTAAATTGCGATCGCTGCGACGCGCGTTGGCATCCGAGATGCTCTTCTCGGCCGCCAGCATGGCAGTACCGACCCCGAGTCCTATTACGGCGAGGGCGGCAATGAGCAGCGAAGCCAGTACGCTGCGTCGATGTTTGGAGCCCCAGCGGACGATTCGGTCCAGCGGCGTGGGAGGTCGCGCGACCGTTGGCTCCTCCGCTAAGACCCGTCGCAAATCGGCCGCAAAGTCGCGAGCCGTTTCATAGCGTTGGTCACGCGACTTGGAGAGTGCCTTATGAAGGACCGTTTCCAAATCGCGAGGCAATTCTCTGCAGATCTGCCGCAGAGGAGTCAGCTGGTGGGCATCAATCTTTTTTAGCAGAGTTGCCGCATCGCTCCCCTCGTGAACTGGCCGCAGGGCAAGCATTTCATAGATGGTGGCAGCCAAGGAGTAGATGTCGCAGCGGCCATCGACCAAAGCTGCTTCGCCGCATGCCTGTTCGGGACTCATGTAGCGCATCGTCCCCAGCAAATCCCCCGATCCGGTAAGGGAGACATCGCTTTGGACCCGTGCCAGACCGAAGTCGGTGATCCACACCTTGCCAGCCTCATCCAACATTAGATTGGAGGGTTTGACGTCGCGATGCACCACTCCAGCTTCATGCGCCGCATGCAGTGCCTCGGAAATTTGGGCTGCCCACGACACGATCGTCTGCCAAGCGACGCAGCCAGAGGGATTCCACTGTTCATGGCGGTAGCTCCGTTGCTCCTCAATCCAGGCCTCCATCGACAGCCCGTTGATGAGCTGCATCGCATAAAAATGGATGCCTCGTTCGACACCAACGCAGTACACCGGAACAATGTTTGCGTGGTTGAGCAAGCCTGCGGCGTGCGCTTCGTTCTGAAACCTAGCGATTTGATGCGCATCAAGCATTGATGCGAGGGGCAACAACTTGATTGCCACGGTCCGATTGAGGGACGCTTGTCGCGCCTCGTAAACCACCCCCATGCCTCCACGACCTATCTCGTGCAACAACCTGAAATCACCGAGCTGTTGGTTGAATTCAACGTCAATCAGAGGAGCGTTTTCCTGTTTCGCTCCAGTGGGCATCGGGACCAGTGCGCTGAGCTTCTCAAGGTACAGCACGAGAACATCGGCCAGGTCGGGATGCTCCAACTCCAATTGCTGGACGTCGTGGGCTTCCCCCTGTTCTAAGCCACTGAGAACTTGGTCCAGGATGGAGGCCAACCGCGTTTTTTGTTCTTCGTCCAGTGCGAGCAGCTCGGCCGGTTCCAAGCTGTCATCGACGTTAACGTCAAGCGATTCGATCATGAAGGGGCCTCATCGTCTTTGGGCTCCAACTGAGGTTTGAAGGCCTGCAAGGCGCGCAACCACAGCATCCGCGTCGCCCCGGGAGAACGCTCCATCCGTTTCCCAATTTCTTCAAAGGAGAGGCCCTGCAGGACGCGGAAGATGATCACATCTCGATACTGGGGACGCAGTCCACTGAGCTGATTCGCTAGGTCGACTGCGTCCTCGCGAGCTCGAATCGCCGCACTGGGGGAGTCACCATGCGCAGGCAAGAGCTTGGCCAACGTGCAGGTCGATTCTTCGAGCTGCTTGGTGACTTGGTCAATCGAGACTTCACGGCGAATGTCGCGTTTTCCCGCTTTCACATGGCGGGCCACTGCACGGTGGAGCGTGTTGACCAAGATTTGCCGCAGCCAACACAATAACTCGCCCTGACTCTGCCCACGAAAATCGCCAAAGTCTCGATGGGCTGCCAACATGGCTTCTTGGACGAGGTCGCTTGGGCTGACTCGACGCTGAAGCCTGCGGTCCAAGCCGGTAGAGGCCAGGACCGTCAAGTAGTTGATATACCACTGCAGAAGTTGGCCTAGCGCGACCGTATTGCCGGAGCGAGCTTCAGCCAACAGAGGTAGAAAGTCTTCGCCACGAGTGTCCTGGCTAAATCGACCCGTTGAGTGAGACGAATTCGCGGCAATCATGGTTGTCTCCTTAGGATAGCGGTCTGCCGGTGTACAAAGGCGATCGATAGGCCAGTGTCGGATGAGAGGCAGGACTTCTGCCCTCATAAGAGTAGTCACCGATGGAAATCAAAACCGCCACACTTTCTCATCTGTTTTTTGGGAAGCCCCTCAAATTGACTGGAATGGGGCGGGAAATGCTGGTCAGTTTTCCCGAGAATTTCAATCGGGAGGGGCCGTCATTCTGCGTGCCTGCATGCCTGACTAGGGGGGCGGTGCAAGCTAGCCTTCGCCCGGTCGCTGTCGGACACTCTTAATAGTAACGTGTAAACGATCGATGAGAAAATTGCGCGAATACCGCATCTACCCATTGAAGGTGGTGTCGATAGTTTAGCTCTACGGTGCTCTCCGGATCTGCATCTGTCGCATCACTCTCGCCACGGGTGTAGAACGTTACGGAAATGTGCGTGTCCATCCAATCTCCGAAGCGGCGCCAGTGAACGTTGCGATACCAGCGCTCTTGTGGAGAAAAATGCTCGTTGAAATCCACTGAATCCGTGGGGGTGTCTGCTGACGTTGGGAGGTCGTCTGCAGTTGGGCTATCCTCCGGCATGGGCTCAATGTCTGGAACCGGTGTCAGCTCAACTGGCGGAGCGTAGAGTTCTTGAATTGCCGTTACATCTGCCGCAGAAAGGTTCGTGAACGCTTGGTTGGGCGATACGAAAGGGGCGAGCACCGATCCGGACTCGGCGTCGGAATGGTCAAGCCCCAGAGCGTGGCCAATCTCATGCACGGCTACCCATACTAGATCGTAAGCCGCGCTCCCGAGCGTATTGCCCACCTCCCATGCCTCCGATGCATCGAATTGGACGTCTCCGGCAATGCGGGCGGGATTCACGTCATCCGGAAAATAGGCTTGAGCAAGCGTCCCTCCAGGTCCATCAATGTTGGTGAAGGAAAGGTCGATGGAATCACGCTGTCCAGCCTGGTCTGTCGGCGTAAACGTAAGATCTGCTGCACTCTCCCAGATTGCCAAGGCGGCTTCGATGGCGGCGGTGGTGTCTGCTTGAGACAGCGAGCTAGGAGCGTTCTCAATGTGGTAGGTCAATTCCGCGCTCCCGAGCCCAGGTCCATCCCACCCCAGACTCGCCGCCAGCACGCAACGATTTTCGAGCGGTTGAATCGTAGGAACGCGATGGACTAGGGATCTGCTTCGGTTGCGTCGATTGCTTCGTGGGGAGCGAGGGGATCGATGCCGCATAGCTTGCTTTCCTGTGGGGGATGGGGGCCATAAAGTGTCTGGAATGTAGGCCAAGACACAACGCAACAAGCAGCGATGCGACCTACCGCAGGCAGCCTGCTATGGCTTTGCCTGTCAATGATCGCCCGCCGCGCCGTGTCGCTGCCCACTAGGTTGTTGGATGAAATCCGGCCTGCACAGCCGGCCTTGGCTGTTGGGCCGCTGAGTCAATTGGGATAGGGCGACTCGATCTGAGCTAGAACCGGCGTGGACGCCTTGGTTGAGGCAAGTCGCACTGGCGAATGCGTTTCGCTAGCATCACGATTCTCTGCGTCGCGCTTCGCTTTGAATTCGGCAATTCGCTCTGCTCGATCCGCCCGTTGCTCCTCGGCCCGCTCCCGACGGAGTGCAATCAGTACTTCCTGTTCGCTTGCCGTCCCGGGAAGCTCCCGATTGCCTGCCCCACCACTGCCCTGCATCCATTGTCGCTGTAGAGCAGCCATTTGCATGCGTTGCAGCATCAGCTGCTGCTGCATGGCGTACATTTGTTGCCGTTGCTGCATCAATGCCTGTTGGTAGTCAAAACTACCGGGGGTGCTCGACGAGGTAATTGAGTTGAAGGAAGTGGGCGAGCTCGTCGAGGGGCCACCTCCGCCACGCCCCCCGCGGCCTCCGGAGCATTGTGCGTAGGTGTCGCCGGCGGTCGCCAACGCAATTGCTAGCCCGATTGAGGCCAGCCCAAGATGATGGAACTTCTTAACCATAGATCACCTCCCAGTGTAGAGACAAGTTTCTTCGGCACGATTGGATAAGCCATACCGGTGGCTCTGGCGTGAGTCTCCTCTGCTTACTGCCGCTACTGTATAGGACTCTTTCGTACCTCCAATGTCACGGTCCAGGAAAAAAATTCTAAGCGAGTTCATTGGGTTGCAGCTACTTGGTCTTCCAAGTCATACAGTGGCATGTGCCGATAGTAGACTTCCAGGCAGTACAGCGATAAACAAGTGGTGTACAGCCGGCCAGCAGTGGCCCCCCAGGCGTCTCGGTTCGGGGACCAGCTCCCTCGTTCTGCCCCTCGCTTCTCCTGTTTCGCAGGCACGTCAACGCGCAGTTTCGCGTTCCACTCTTCCCACAATGGGCCACCATAGTGGTGAAGCGATTGGGTAGCGTAATACCAGTAGTAGACGTCCGACCGATCGACATTGAGGAGGTGGTTGGCAACCAGGGAGCTAAGTCCTTGGGACATCCCAGGCATGTTGCGATGCCAGCCTAGGTATTGCCGGCAGAGTAATCCTTCAGCGGTCATGGACGGTGAAGCGGGCCGCCCGGGCTGGTAGGCGTATCCCGCGTTGTAGTCGCTGCCAACGCTTTCCAAATACTCTTCCACTCGCGGAAAGACGTAACCGTTGATTTCCAGTCCAGCGGATTTTCCGCTCTTGAGTCCCATCACGAACCAACCCGTTACGGAAGTGTCCGAATCGGAACGCGGCTCGTACCGCCAACCACCTTGCGGGGATTGGGATTCGCAAGCAAAGTCGCAAGCTCTTTGTGCGTAGGGCTGCAACCAATAGTCCCCCGTCATGCCATACAGTTCGCACACGGCAATGGTGGCTTGCGCCTGAGCATACATCTTCTCGTTGCCACGGGCGCGCTGAGCCATAAAACCATTGGGGCCCTGCTGCTTCACTAGCCACCGAATTGCTTTGTGAACCTGTTGGCGATATTCTCCGCTTTTGTGCGTATTGCCTGCTCCCATAAAAGCGAGCATTGCCATGGAAGTCGCAGCGGTCTGATTCTCCGATCGCGATCCTCCGTCGTAGGGACCCACCATACTCCACGATCCATCAGGCCGTTGCTGCCGCTTTAGCCAGGCAAGTCCCAGAGCCACTGCAGCTTCGGTCTCCTGGGTCCCGCCTCCACTTCTGAGGAGCGCTTGTTTCATTGCACCGGTACGCCCGCTGAACATCGTGGAAGGTCCCATCTCTGCCGCACCTAGCCGCTGAATCGCCAGAGATTTCTCCAGGTGTGCAGCCAGTTCCCGCGGTGCGGAAAGGCTGCTCAGCGTAGGCAACTCGATGGGAACATCCATCCGGATTGGTTGCCAACTTAGATCGGGCATAAACGGTTCGGCGAGCGCAACCGAATCCAATTCCAGCGACTGTAGGGTGAATTCCGTCAATGCAGTCAGTGCTGGCCCATCCCCCTGCTTGAAGGTCAGCCAGAGGCTGCTCCCCACCTTCGATTGGAAGGTGATGAGTGCTAACACAATCATGAGTACTAGATGAAGTATCAAGCTGACCAGCCAGGGTGGCGCGTCCTTGAGCGAGGTTACATGCCGCCGTTGCGTCGCCAGAAAACTCCTCCAGCTCCTGCGTTTCCGCCGTCTTGTTACGGCGGAAGCCACTGGCTTGAAACGTTGATCGGTGAGCGCCCCTCTAGCAAGTTTGGCGGCTGGAGGTTCCTGAGGACTATCCGCCCGATGTGCCACATTGTGTGCCACGTGGTCGCGCTCTACTGGAGTCTCGGGACATGCCACGATACGCCCAACGACCGGTGGTGGCGTTCTCAGAATATTTTTCGTCTCCGATATGGATTGCATGTTCGATTCGCCTAGTGGTGGGTCGTCGATCTCGAGCCTGGGAAGTGTAGCATACTTCTCTAGGACTCTTTCAGCCGCCCCGCGTCACGCTCCCAGGGTCAAACACTCGCAACTGTAAAGTCGAGCCCGCGCAGGCGCGTCTTTCCATTGCTAACCAGCAAGTCGACCAGATCCGAGGAGAGCGGCTGGTATTCATCCGAACCAACTAGACGAATCTGATAGTCGCCAGTATGCGCAAACGAATTGAAGCGGTAATTTCCACGAGAATCACTAGTGGTGGAGTCGACCACCTCTCCGGAATCGTCCAAAAGTTCGAGCGTCACTCCAGCAACTCCCGTGGACGATTGGGGATGCTTGGCCCCCTTCTGGGAACTAGGAGCGTCCATCTGCAGATTCACGGTCCCGCTCACCTCAGCGATCATGAAGAAGACATTGTCTTGCAAGCCCTCTACCTCAGTGTTTCGCTCGATAATGTCGGACAGCGAAGTTTGTTGGAGCTGCCGTAAGGCCGATCCCTGGAACGAAGTCTCGTACCAGAAGCGATCTCCGTCGCGGAGTCTCTCGAACTGGTCCGCAATGATCGTTTGCGCCAGTTCTCCCACGGAGGCGTTGCGCACATGATCCTCCGCTAGCAGTCCGACCCACAGGTCGATATTGTTGACATCGCCGTAAAGGGATTCAAGATTTTGCTGCAATTCGACGTCGCTGGTGATGTCATCGAACGAGTCGAACGCCTCCAATCCGTAGGCTTCACGGGTGGCATTGTAGTCGGCCAAACCATGATCGCGACCGCGTTGTATATTGAGCGCGACGAGATCAAGCCCTCCCGAGCCAGGAGGGCCAAACAGCGCGTTTCGGAGACTATCGACTACTTCCAGGTCGATTTCCTGGGCTAACGTGGACGCGTCGTATTTCAATATCGAGTCGATCCCGGTTTCTTCCAACAGCTGCGGATTCAGGAACGCTTCAGTCAGAGGGATTTCCTCGCCAACGGGTCTGCCATCATTGTCGAAGAATTCCACGTCATCATTGAGCGTGCTGTGCCCGAAACGGAATGCTGCTGTCGAGAACTCATTGGCGATCGTAGGGTTAACCGATGCGTCGTATCCGTCGTAGCTCGAAAGTGCGTCCTTTCCCAGCAAGGCTGGAAGGAACTCGTTGTAGGTAATCGCTTGGATCTCTGCGATGACAATGGCGCGTGCCTGTTGATAGATTTCCTCGTCGGTGAGGGACGTATCGCCGGCGGAGATGGCGTCCGCCAATCGATTGTGTTCACGGACAAACAAGGTCTGAAGCGAGGTTAGTGCGACGTTCTCGCTGGCTCGGATGTCACCCGCCATAATTTGGCCATCCGCATCGGTAGGCAAAAGACCATCGTCGGTTATCAACATCCGGCCCCCCTCGAATTCCCTGAGGCTGTTTGCCGTCTCCAGGTCACTGCCGTAGACCTGCGATCCATCCACAAAAGCAGTGATCTCGCTCACTTGTTCCCGCGGGTTTTCCTCTGAAGTGCCTGTCCCCTCTGCAAACTGTGAACGCGTCAGGGAGATCGTCACCTCGCCCGTCGAAGTGGGGTCAAACTGGAGGTCGCCGGTGGGAACTTCAATTTCAAGCGATTCGGGGTCCTCGACTTGGTTTAGCGTTAGATCGATATCGTGATCGATGAACTGCCCCCAGACATAGATGAATGCGGAGAGTCCCCGGTCATTGGTCGTCCCCTCAGGATCAGCGTCGGAAAGTAGGTTGCTGATCTCCCGAGTGCTTGGGCGGTCCGCACCAGCAGGGGTCGAAATACCGTCGTCATATTCGGCATCCGCAATTCGCAACAGCTCTTCACCCGTGCTTCCCAGCTCAGGGGATTCCAGATTGTTGTTGGTCCCATCAATCGATCGAACCTCGTCGGGCGCACTGGGGATAGTTTTTTCGATTGTCGGCTGTTGCCCATGCATCCCCTGCTCGCCTCGGTTCAGACGATTGATGACCATCAATGCATCGAGCGGTGACCGAAATCCGTCGTTGCTGACGTCGATGAAATGCAGAGCATCCGATCCTCGCTGTTGGTTCATGGAATCGATCACAATCAATGCATCCATGGGCGTAACAAGACCGTCGTCGTTGACGTCCTCGGCATCAAAGCGATTGTGGTGAAACGGTTGAAAGTCAGCCGCTAACAACCTCCTCGTTTCCAACGTCTCGCCCCGCAGACGTCTCGCGTACCGCTTTCGCGGAGATCGTTTCAGCGCGTTGCGGCGCAATCTACGCCCAAGGCTCCGTAGGAGAATTTGAACAGACTGAGTAGTGGATTCCAAAAGCGACATGGTCAAGCCCCGCGAAAAGATGAGAAGATCGGAGCACGTCGAGATCCTTGACAGTGAGAGCTGCACTCCTGCAGGCATCACCCAATCAAAGAATCCAATCCGTCGAGGTGCCCCCAGACTGGTAGGACTCCAAACGTGTTGAAACGTCACGAGTGCTGTGCCAAAAATCTCAAGTGCAGTGCCAATAAAAGACACTCTCCGAACACCGCATCGGATGGCCTTTAAGCGTTTGCCCATGAGTGGAATTCCGCCCCTGGGGCGCTGAGCAAGGAGTGGCCAGGTTGACCAGGCAATGCTCGTCTGGGCAACTTTGCGCAACGGGAGCAGCGAGCCAGTGCATTACGAGGCAGCGGTTGCGTCGCGTAGGACGGTAAATTTTGTTCGCCAAGTCAATTGCGGTATCAAAAATGCAGCATGGTTGCCTTGCTTGGGGACACTTGATGGTACTTAGGGCTCGGAACGTTTGTCGAGCTCTGTCGCAACTTGGCGATACTGCATTCGTGTTTGCTCACAGCTACCAATACCGCGCCAGGCGCGGAGGAGCGTTTCATATGTTACTCCAGATTGTTCAGAAACTCGTGTTTGGATTCGCAGCTACCGCATTCGTTTCCACTTCGGCTGTCGCCCTGGCCCAACGCGCTGGTGGCGGCGGCTATGCGCGTGGAGGAATGTCCTACATGGGTGGTGGTGTTTCTAGCCACAGCTATTCCGGATACGGACGCTCCGGTGGCTATGGTTCCGCTTACGGCAACTACAACCGACCTAGTATTAGTCTGTCGATCGGTGGTGGCTCGCCCTACGGCCTGGGTTATGGTGCGGGGTATGGTGGATTCCGCTACGGCCAGGGCTATTCGGGCGGAGGGTATCGCGTGGGTTCCGGGGGCTACGGCTATCGCAGCTCCAGCTATCCCTACATTGCCGCCCAGGGAAACTACTCGCCCTATCGAGCTAGAGCCTCCCGCTATCCCCAAACGTATGCCCAACCAGCGCTACGCGGTCGAACCAGCAGCGGTCAAGCAGGTTATGGCAACTACTCGCATTCTGGGACGGCAAATCAGCGCGCCGTTGGCTCAAGGGTTTCTCCCACGTCCGATTTGCGGCCAGGGATGGTGTTGTCGGATGGCTCCACCGTGCTGTCCGTCGGGCCAATTGGCGGACGAGCCAGCCGTTAGTAACCGAGGCTCAAGACCCGAGAAGCATCTTGGGCCGTGGGGAGCTCAGCCTTCCCACCCTGACCCAATCGAGACACCGAACGGGACCTCAGCCGAATTGGTACTGGGGGGGGAATGGGGAACGGGGAGTGAGTGGCTAGGTGCTCTCAATGTCGATTGCGTCGATTACCAGGTGTCACACTTCGCAGTCGCTGTACAGCCCTCGCCGCTGTCCTTCCACATTCTTTCTCATTCTTTCTCATTCTTCTCACTCAGTCGCGGCGCGAGTCATCTCTGCCGAGTGTGGCTATGACACGCTCCTGTTTGAGGAGTGTTGCCAGCTGGCTTGAGTTTGCAACTTCAGCGATGGGAATTGCCTCAGAGGGACTCATTGGGAGGAACCAGACAGATTGGGCTCTTGGCTTTTTCAGGGAGTGCGTATACCGTATAGGGGTATGCGGCTCGAATCTAGCTTCGTCTTGTACTGCACAGCTGGATTTTTCATTGAGGACCAGGAATGAACCAAGCGAAGACACAGACTATCGACCCTGTTTGTGGCATGTCGGTCGATGTGGAATCAGCCCGCTCGTCTACCCACCAGGGTGTAGAGTATTTCTTTTGCAGCGCCTCCTGTCAGAAGAAATTTGAGGCATCGCCGGACGCCGTGCTAGCGAGCGCTTCCCAGCGGGCTGGAAACTCGGTCGCGCGGACAGGTGAGCCGCTGCACAGTTGCTGCCATGGGGAGAAGAGTTCCGCCAAAGGCCTTCCACCTGTGGACACCGGTGCCATTTACACTTGCCCGATGCACCTAGAAATTGAGCAGGTCGGTCCAGGCGACTGTCCCATTTGCGGAATGGACCTCGAACCGAAGGTGATTAGCGCCGCGGCCGAGGAGGATGAGCAGCAATACCTCCAGATGAGGCGACGGTTCTGGGGCAGCGTGGTTCTGTCGGTGCCGTTGCTCGCGATTGCCATGGGCCCCATGATCGGAGTGCGAATCGCTGACGCGTTTTCGGACCGGAGCTTCGGCTTGCTGCAACTTGCCCTTGCGACTCCGGTGGTGTTTTGGTGTGGCTGGCAACTCTTAGTCCGCGGCATCAAATCGTTTCGTTCCATGAATTTGAACATGTTCTCGCTGATCACCGTAGGAACTTTGGCTGCGTTCCTATTTAGCCTGTTTGTCGTTCTATTTCCCAGTTGGATTCCCACGGCCTTCTTCGAAGATGGCAAACCGCCACTCTACTTTGAAGCTGCGGCAGTCATCACGACTCTCGTATTGCTCGGTCAGGTATTGGAGCTTCGAGCTCGACAGCAGACCGGCGGTGCCATCCGGGAGTTGATGCAACTCGCTCCCGAAACGGCGCACCGAATTGCCGATAGCGGTGAGGAAGATGTCCCCTTGGACGCTATTCAACAAGGGGATCGGCTGCGCGTCCGGCCGGGTGAGAAGATTCCTGTGGATGGAAGGGTCTTGAGTGGTTCGAGCAGCGTTGACGAATCCATGTTGACCGGCGAGCCCCTGCCGGTACAGAAACGGGAAGGGGATGACGTCACTGGCGGCACCCTCAACCAAACTGGTGCGGTAGTGATGAAAGCCGTTGGCGTCGGTGACGATACGGTTTTGCATCGCATCGTGCAGATGGTAGCCGAAGCGCAGCGAAGCCGCGCTCCAATCCAACAATTGGTCGACGTCGTCGCTCGCTATTTTGTTCCCACGGTAATCCTGTGCTCCATCCTGGCCTTCATTGGTTGGGCGGTGTGGGGCCCAGAACCCCGCTTGGCCTATGCATTCGTCGCCTCAGTGGCCGTCTTAATTATTGCCTGCCCCTGCGCTCTCGGACTAGCAACTCCAATGTCAGTGATGGTCGGAGTCGGGCGGGGTGCGAGAGAAGGAGTTTTGATCAAGAACGCCGCCGTGTTGGAAGTGCTGGAGAAGGTGGATACCATCGTTATCGACAAGACCGGGACGCTTACGCAGGGGCGGCCCGAATTGACCAAACTTGAAACCTTGGGGGATTGGCGAGCCAGCGAAATACTGCGGTTGGCAGCAGCCGTCGAGCAGCAAAGCGAACATCCCCTGGCCCAGGCGGTCGTTCGGAAGTCGCAGGCCGATGCGCTCTCGATACCCGAAGCGAGTAATTTCACGAGCATTACTGGCGGTGGTGTCCGCGCTACCGTTGACGGTCACGAGCTGTTGATCGGAAAA
This sequence comes from Aureliella helgolandensis, assembly GCF_007752135.1. GTDB lineage: Bacteria > Planctomycetota > Planctomycetia > Pirellulales > Pirellulaceae > Aureliella > Aureliella helgolandensis. The sequence goes on from NZ_CP036298.1 coordinate 2,141,926, forward strand.
GCCTCCTTGCTCGAAGCGCAGGATGTCACCGATCTTGCGATTGGTCGAGAACGCGCTGCAGAGCATCAGCGAGGCGGGGCAACAGTCATTTTCGTTGCCATTGACGCCCGGCTCGCTGCCTTCATGGTGATCTCCGACCCGATCAAAGAAAGTACCCCGGCCGCACTTGGGGCGCTGCACGAACTGGGACTGCAAGTGGTCATGCTAACCGGCGATGCTGAATCGACCGCCCGGGCCGTAGCACAGCAGCTGGGAATCGATCAGTTTGAAGCTGGTGTCTCCCCTCAAGATAAATATGAGTTTGTGCAGCGATTAAAAAGTGAGGGCAAGATCGTGGCCATGGCGGGTGACGGAATCAACGATGCTCCAGCACTCGCCTTAGCCGACGTTGGCATTGCTATGGGGACCGGAACCGGTGTTGCGATGGAGTCTGCGGGCGTCACCCTAGTGGGAGGTGACCTGCGCGGTATTGCAGCGGCAGCCCGGTTGAGTCGCAAGACCATGCGCAACATTCGCCAGAATTTGTTTTTTGCGTTTGTCTACAATACGCTTGGCATTCCCTTGGCCGCAGGTCTGCTCTTTCCGTTTTTCGGCGTCCTGCTTAGCCCCATGATTGCTGCAGCAGCCATGAGCTTCAGTAGCGTGTCCGTCATCCTCAATGCATTGAGGCTCCGCACCGCAAGGCTCTCCTGAATCTCGCAGCCTTCCTGAAAAAATTGCGTAGCTCTCCTAAAGATTGCTACTCATGTTACCCGGCGGCAGGCCTTCAGCATTCTCCCACCACGTTGTCGGATTTCCAACAATCGGGTATACCCAAGCGAGCCATCTCTCACCATGGGCCAACCAGACGCTTCAGGTGAGAGCGTTCACATTCGATCGGCTTGCAATCGTGGATGCACATTGGGGCTCAATGGAATTCGAAACGGACATGCGCTAGGCGTTTGTTCCTCGCCTTCTTGATTGCCTGGCACACTGGCCAGCCCTGGGGCTGGCATGTCAAACGCGTGGATAGTACCGATGCTTAACGAAGATGGAAAAAAGAAACTACTCAATCGCATTCGGCGGATCAACGGACAAGTCGATGCCGTTGGTCGTATGCTCGAAAATGACGAGTACTGCGTGGATGTGCTAATGCAAATCTCAGCTGCTACCGGTGCGCTTGCCAAGGTCGGACAGATTGTGCTGGAAAATCACCTCAAGACCTGTGTCGCTAACGCCATGCAAAATAGCGATGACGAAGATCGCGATGCGAAACTGGAAGAGCTGATCCAAGTCTTTCGCAAGTACGCTGGTGTCTTGGACTAAGAAGAAGTTGCCGTTGCACTCAAGCAGCGGGATGGGCAGCCAGCCACACTTCTTGAAAAACCTTCTTTTGGTGGGCTCGCTACCAGCCGTATCGATGCGAGTCCAGTGGCAGAAATCCGAGCCCACTTACTGGTTGCCTAGGCGATTTCCGTCTGGATTACGTCTCAGGAATTCTGCAACTCGGCGGCGTCCACTCTCTTTACCACACCCGCTATACTGTCTGCCCTAGCTTCATGCCGGACAGTTGTTTTGCCCATGGTCCACCTTGATCTTCTCCTCTAACTCCTATCGGAACGCTGATCGATGATTCGAGCAATTCACTTTACTGCCGCGTTTGCGGCTATTCTGGTCGCCACCGCAGGACAGGTGCGTGCCGAATTTATGACATTCGAGGATGTCCCGGGAGGCAGCCTTCAAAACAAGAGCGGAGAAGTGGGGCGATACCGAGGGTACAATTTCAGCAGGAATTTGGATTGGATCGACTTGGACGGCAATACCTGGCCCTACGGGGCCCACGGTGGAGAGTTCGCAATTCTTAATAGCGATACCGGGGTGGGGCTTATCTCCAAGGTTGATGGAACCGATTTCGTGTTCGAGGGACTGTGGGCAAAAAAGTGGCTCACCTCGCCTGAGTCCGGTGGTCTAGATTCTTTGTCAGGTGTTTTGCAAGGCTACAACAACGGGACGCAGGTCTGGTCGGTGCCCACCAGTTTGAACGGCAGCTACCGTTTTTACGAAGCGCAAGGCGGTGCGATTGATGAACTGCGATTGGGACTTGGCAATTTCTTTTTGGTGGACGACATCACGTTGAACCCCGCCACGGTCGCGATTCCTGAGCCCTCCTCCCTCACTCTCCTAGGAACGGGACTGGTTGCACTCTGCATCGGTGCAACCCGCCACCGCCGTCGTCAATCCGATTCGATAGTGGCATAAGAATCTGACATCCGAACTGGCATCCCTACTGGCGATTGAAGGGCGGGGGAGGCGTGTTGCTTCATCACTCCCAAAGGGTGTGAATCCACAGGACACCTCCCCCGCGCGTGCGGTTGAGAATGGGCGTGGGAAACGGAGAACAATGCGTTCAGCGGTTTCCCCTGCCGCATCTCATCGAATGGTGGGCGCACTTATTCCCTGCTCAGCAAGGATTGCTAAGTATTTCTGCGGTTCAGCAGCAATCTTTTTTGCACAGCCTGGACAGCAAATGTAGATTGCCCTGCCGTCTGCGTTGACCTTAAAGGGACCTCCCATCGCTTCGAGCGGCTCGTCCATCACAGGGCACCGCTTTTGGGCAGCCACAAAGGGGGCATCGATTGCGCTGACTTTGAAGATGCCAGGTCGGACTTGATCGCTACCTTCAGCAACAACCGCTGGTGCACTTCCGTAGACCATCGCCAAATATTTGGCCGGTTCCGCCTGCACCTTCTTGATGCAGCCTTTACAGCACAAGTAGATGGGGTGTTCTCCGATCAACACCTTGATCGGCTGCCCCATGCCTCCCAACGGTTCATCCATCACCGGGCAAACTTTCTGTTGTGCGATAAGAGCTGCGTCCGCAGCGGTCGCCGAGCTGATCAGGATCTTGGGGCGCCCTGCCGCATATTGGGCAGGATTCGAGTGAATAGCGTCAGTGCAACCCGCGCAGCAGACGTACACGATTTTTCCCTGCACGTTGACGGCAAGCGGATCGCCCATGCTGCCAAGTGGCTTACCACTGACGGGACAGATTTTTTGACGTGCGATGGCTGCTGACGCAAGCTGCAGCTCACTAACCGGAACGGTCGCCACCTCTTGCAGTGTCAGCGGCAGGCTGCCAATGCCTGAAAGCCCAATCAATTGCAGTTCAATTTCGATTTGTTGCCCCGCAATCTTGGACAGGTTAACGGGAGCCGTTAGTCCTCCCTTGCCATCGGGCAAGAGATCATAGCGATAGCGTTTGGCATTGCCTTCGATACGTAGAGAGGCCGCACCGCGCCCCTGCTCCACGGACATCGGTTGACCATCGCGGTCGAAGACAAACAACGCGATGCCGCCTTGGGACAATACCGTTTCCAACTGCAAAGAGCCCACCTGTTTCAGTGTTCCGCCATGCGGACCCTGTTGTGGTCGAGCGGTGGAGTGGGGGGGAGCTGAAACCGCTTGCTGATACAGTTGCGCAGTTTTGGGCGGCTGAGCGTCTGCAGCGATGGGCCAGATCGTGACTAGCATCCCTGCCAGGACAAACTGCTTAATGAAACCGTAATTCATCTCTGTTCTCCAAGTGATCTTTCTTGAGACAAAATTCCTCCAAGGGCTTCCGTGCTCCTTGGATGCATGAAGGGAATGTTCCTTCACCAGAAAGTAAAAAGAGTTAGGCGGCATGAGGTATCTCCTCTGCCTGCGAAGCGGCAACTTCTTCGGTGCCGTCCCACAGTGGGTCAGCAAATCCGAATCGCATTTTGAGTTCTAGATAAGCCGAGTAGAGGGTCGGCACGATAAACGAAGTGAAGGGTTCCGCCAGCATTCCGCCAAACACCGGAATCGCCATCGCGCGCGCCACGTCCGCCCCACGTCCGGTTGCAAGCAGGACGGGGACGAGCGCCGCTAGGGTTGTCACGGTCGTCATCATGCAGGGGCGAATGCGTTTTAAGCCAGCTTCGTAGACCGTGTTCCGAATGTCCTCAACGCTTCGGATCTTGCGACGCTCCAGGAGTTGGTGAATGTAGGTTGCCATGACCACTCCGTCATCGACCGCTAGACCGAACAGAGCGATGAACCCCACCCACACCGCGGTATTGAGCTCTACCTCCATCCATGCGACCAGCACCATTCCTCCGGCGAAAGCCACTGGAATGCCTGTAAACACCGCCATGGAAATGGGGAGGTTGCGGAATTCAACGTAAATGAGCAGTAAATTGATGACAATCACAACAGGTATGATCCACATCAAGCGTCGATTGGCCTCAATTTGATTCCGAAAGCTACCGACCGCTTCCAAGGAATATCCTGCAGGTAAGGACAGACGCTGAGGATTCGATTCAGGCAGGGTTTGAGCGTCACGCAGTTGCTCTTCGATAGCAGTGACCGATTCCAGATCTCCCATAGCTCCATTCGTCATAAAAGCGACATGCGCCACGAGACGTCCATTTTCGCTGTTGATGGCTCCTGGTCCCCATGTCGTCTCGAGCTTCGCCAGCTCCTGAAGTGGCACGACAGCTCCACTATGAGTCACGATCGGTAGACGGCTCAGCTGGTCGATGTGTTCGCGCAAGTCGCGGTTGTAACGCAGGCGAACTGGATAGCGTTCACGCCCCTCAACCGTTTTGATCAAATTCATACCGCCCAAGGCCGTTTCGATGATTTGGTTCACCATTGAAGCATTCATGCCATAGCGGGAGGCGGCTTCACGATCGACGCTGAATTCGATGTAGGGCTTCCCCAGCACGATATCTGGATTGACGGTTCCCGCGTTGACCAGCGGCGATTGTTTGAGTCTGCCCGCCACATCCATGGCCGCAACAGCTAGTGTTTGTAGGTCATCACCGTAGATGCGAATCGCCATCGGAGCCTTAATCCCGCTTTGCAGCATTACCACACGTCCTTCGATAGGCTGTAGTGCCGAGGCGGGAGTGACGCCCGGAAGTGTCGCCACCCGATTGATTTCATCCCAAATATCACGCGCCGTCACATGCTCGCGCCATTCCTTCTCAGGCTTGAGCATGACGTAGGTCTCTACCATCGCCGCTGGCGCGGGATCCAAGGCCGATTCCACGCGTCCTATCTTGCCGAGCACGTCCTTGACTTCGGGGATCTGCCCAATCAAGACATCTTGAGTTTGCAGAACTTGCATCGCTTGCGAAAAGCTCGCGGCGGGATACAAAGTCGGCATGTAGAACCAACTCCCCTCGTCGAGCGCAATCCAATCATCGCTGCGCAGCCCCGTGAAAACGTGTTTGGCGTCAACGTAGCCAGGAAACTGGTTCAATTCCGCTCCAAAGAACTTGGCGATGCGTTCGACAGGTCGCAGGACGATGGGCAGCCCGACGTAGGCACCGACTCCCAGGATCAACAGCATTGCCGGAAAGGAGAGGGCTAGGACTTTGTGATTGAGTGCATGCCGCAAGCGAGCAGCATAGATCCAACGTACAAAACGACTGGACGGGATCTCTTCGATGGGACGGATGCGTTCTCGCATCAATTGCCAGCCTGCAATGAAACCGACCAGTCCAGCAGCAAGCGTTACGCTCCAGGCCGGTAAGGCGAAATGCGTTGCCAGCCGCCAGCCCCACATGTAGTGGGCGGTTGTCGACAGCAGGGCCGCCAGCGCAAGTCCCGCTCCCCAAGCGGTTCGCTTGCGATATCCGGCACTACGCAGCAACAACCGACTTAGTGCGGGGACAAGCGTCACAGCAGTAATCATGGCCGCTGCGATGGCGAAAGTTTTGGTAAAGGCTAACGGGGAGAACAAGCGGTAGTCGCGTCCGGTCAGAAAGAACACGGGCAGAAAGCTGACGATTGTCGTTGCCACGGCCGTAACCACGGCAGGTGCTACTTCAATGGCAGCCCCATACACGACCTCGCTTCGCGCTGGATTCGACGCGGTCGACTTTGACCGACTCTGTCCCCCGGCTCGATCCTCGCTCCCCAGCTGCTCAACCTCCCTCTCCCATTCGGCCAAGTGCTGGTAGATATTCTCGGAGACGATGATTCCCATATCGACCATCGTGCCGATCGCGATCGCAATTCCGGCCAACGACATGATATTAGAGCCGACACCAACAACATGCATCGCAATGAAAGACATTAGCACTGCAGCGGGCAAGCAGATCGCGACCACAAAGCTACTGCGAATGTGCAGCAGGAAAAGCAGAATAATGATGGCCGTGATAATGATTTCGTCGCGCAAGGCATGCGTCAACGTCGCCACCGTTTCATCAATCAATCCACTTCGGTCATAGACTCCATTGATGGTCACCCCTTTGAGCGCTGGTTCGATCTGAGCGATTTTGTCTTTAACTCGCTCGATCACGATGCGAGGATTTTCACCGTACCGCATGACCACCACACCACCGACGGCTTCAGCCCCGTTGTAGTCGAGCGCACCGCGCCGGAAGTCAGGACCAAGCTGTACGTCGGCCACATCGCTGACCCGCACCGGCACGCCATCGCGCTGCAGAATAACGGTGTGCTCGATGTCCGCAATTGCCTGCTGCTTGTCACCGTCACTTCCCAGGAATCCCTTGCCACGAACAATGTACTCCATTCCCGTCGACTCAACCGTCTTGGCTCCTACATCCAAGTTGGACCCCTTGATTGCCGCAGCTAGGGCATCCAGCGGGAGATCATGGAATCGAAGTTTATCGGGATCGACTTCGATCTGGTATTGCCGAACATAGCCACCGATGGAAGCGACTTCACTCACCCCTTCGACCGCTTGCAACTCGTACTTGATCACGAAATCCTGCAGACTTCGCAATTCTGCGAGACTCATCCCATCCTGCGGTGGCTGCAAGGTGTAGTAGTAAACTTGCCCCAGCCCCGTCGCATCGGGACCAAGTTGCGGGACAACGCCGTCGGGCAATTGCGAAGCTGCAGTGCCGAGTTGTTCGGAGACTCTGCTGCGTGCCCAATAGAAGTCAATCGCGTCCTTGAAAGTGACCTGCACGAAGCTATAGCCAAACATGCTTTTGCCCCGCACCGATTCGGCACCTGGCACAGCGAGCAAGGAGACGCTGAGTGGGTAGGTAACTTGGTCTTCGATGTCTTTCGGAGAACGCCCCGGCCACGGTGTAAGCACGATGACTTGGTTTTCACCGACGTTGGGAATCGCATCGATGGGAACGGCTTGGTAGGCGAACCATCCTCCTATGCTGAGACCGACTGTCAGCAGTAGCACCAACCATGGTTCTTTAACGCAGAAGCGAATGACGAGGTTAAGCATGGCTGCCCTCCCAACTGGCTAAGGACGCAATTGCGGAGCCGATTTCCGTGAGCTGGCTGAAGGCTTGTTCACTCATTGAAGCAACCCTCCGCTCAAATCCCCTTCATTCACATCCTCGGTCCACAACTCCACTTCGGGGTGCTCGTGGGGAGCTGCGCCCTCGACGCTGCCCATCTGCCTCACCAATTCACCACAATCCTGCATCGCGCTGCCCCAGTAGGGATTTGCGATTTCGCCGCCCGGCTGCATCCAGTCTCCACCCCCGCCAGGCACCATTGGGCAGTAGTAGTGTGTCAGTGAGAGAGCGGACTTGGGGCCCCGCGCGTCTACTGCGGCGCGGAGCAAGGCATGGCTAACACTGCGAAATGCAACTCGAGCTGATTCGAGCGTGCCAGCCATCCGTACGGCGGAACGTCGCGCTTTGGCAATCTCCTTTTGGACCTCGTCCGGCACTTGTGCAGACAATTCCAACGCAGAGAGCGCGTCCAGGAGAGTATTGAGTGCGACCGGCGGTGGGGCTAAATCGGTAGCCAACGCGGCTTGGATCTCAAAGTAGGCGTCGAAGGCGCGATCGAACTCCTGCCCCGCCTTTTCAGTCAAGATCAAGGGGTGGCTTGCATGCAGTTCGAGCGGCCCAGGTGCGTAGCTCGGTGCTCTGCTCGGATCCAAGAGCGATGGGTTACCAGCCAACTGCATTTGAGAATCGATCAGGAAGTTTCCCCCCGTGGCCACGGTCTCGCCCGCTGCCAAACCCTCGACGATCACCGCTTCGGTTTCATTCATCGGACCAACATGGACGCGGCGAATCTCAAAGCGTCCCGGTTCCGTTTCGACGTAGATCACCCCGATGTCACCGGTCAATAGAACCGCATCGCGAGGCACTGTGACCACGCGCTGTTGGGGTTGCGGTTCAGTCGCATAGCCAAGCTGCTGGGTTGAGATCAAATCCATGCCGCATAGCGGGCAGCTTCCTGGTCCATCGCGAATCACCTGTGGATGCATGGGGCTGATGTATTTGCCCGACAAGGCTGGGTCGTAGACCAGCTTACCGGGAATCGCGGGCACCGTGATCTTGGCGGTTGCATAGTCGCCTGGTCGCAGCTTTCCATCGAAGTTCAAGACTTCGACTCGGACTCCTATGGTGCGGGTGCGTTTGCTGACCGTAGGATCAATGAACGCAACTCGCCCAGTAAATACCTCGCCAGGCATCGACTGAATCTCGGCTTCAACTTGCTGTCCAAAGCGAACGTTTATCGCATCGTCTGGGAATAAGTCCAGCATCAACCATACCGAGCTGAGGTCTGCGATGCGCATCAACTTTTGCCCCGTCTTCACATAGTCGCCCTCAACGGCGGATTTTTCGATAACCGTACCGCTCTGAGGCGATTTGATGCGAATGCGTGACTGCGGCAGACGACTCTCGTTGAGCAACGTGATTTGCTCCTGAGTCATTCCCAACTCGCTCAGGTTTTCACGCGCCATTGCTGTCATGTCACCGTTGCCAATATTGAAACGACTCGATGCGTGACTTTCCAAACTGGTCACGTATTCCGTTTGCGCGGTGTAGAGCTGGGGACTATAGAGCAATGCCAAATCGTCTCCCTCGGAAACTTTCACTCCCACATAGTCGGCGTACATTTTTTCGAGCCTCCCGTCGGTGTAGGCCGAAATTGTGGAGAGACGACTTTCGTCAAAGTCGATCGAACCAATCGTGCGAATGGTGCGCGTCATATCGCCCAACTTGGACTGAGCCGTTTGAATGCCAACCAAGCGACGCGCCGAGGCTTCGATGGTTACCGAGATTCCGTCCCCATTATTACTCGCCGTGGATTCGACCAATTCCATCCCACACACTGGGCAGCGTCCCGGTTCTGTCGAAGGTGGTGTACACATCATGGGGCAGATGTACCGTTTACCTTCGTCCTGACCTTCGCTTGCCCCGCTCTGCGACGAGCCGTTGCTACCCAAGAATCCCCCTTCGGTAATCCAGCCCGTACGTTGCGCAACACCTACCATGGTCAGCAAGATTGCTCCAACCGCCACGAGGATTGCCGACTTTAAACCGAAATGAAGCAACCACGTCCAGCCGCCCAACCGCGATTCGGCGACCACGCTAGATACCGCTCCTGCCGGAGGTGGCGATTCCGGCGAGGCTGTTTCCGGCGTGGTGGACGATGGCACACGCGTTGTCTCCAACACCGGGCCTTCCGCCACAGACTCTCCCACATTATCCGTCTCTTTCACATCGACCGGTGATTTCTCGCCGGCGGGTTGTTTCTGGTTTCCGGCCATGTCTGAGTCGCCTGTTTCCTGGGATAAGGGAGTATCGTTGGGCTGCATTCGACATGCTCTCAAAAGCGTTCATCCGTTTTGCACGGCGAATTGCCTGCGAAAATCATTGGTTGGATTCGATCCTCGGCAAAGAAGAATCTAGGGCCCCCTCTGCAACCAGTTGGAAGTCACCATGTGTTTCGTCTGCGTCAATGTGCTTCTGCCGACCTCTACCAACTGATGCTTCTTGCCCGGCCCTGAGACGCTGTCCGCAAAAAAGTGTTGGTGGAGGAGGCAGGGTGGTTTCCCAGCGCTGCCGCAGCTTGAGCCAACCACCGCGCCATAAGAGCCGTTTGCAAGTTGTTTGCTAGATCCGAATTTCGCGGATCGGCTTTAAGGCAAGCCCAGCGCAGAAATTCTCGAACCGGTGCTCAGCTCAACTGCGGCGCATGCAATCGTCCAGGACGGCGTAGCGACTCGAAGGCGAACCGAAAGACGGAGGTGCGTGTTGCTAACGCATCACTCCCTAGGAAAAGATGTCACAAACGCCAGACGCCGAATTCGACCTGCGCGAAATGCGAATCTGCAACAGTAGAAAATCCGCCGATGGCGGGGGCCCGAAAATTGGGGGCCTTCGGGGCCAAGACGACACTGCAGGTGCCGTCTAGCAATAAAAGATCTAAAGCTTCGCTGTGATGTGAGCGAGGTGCCGGAGTGAAGGGAGTCCCCGGTGCGTGCATGCAATTACAATTCGCAGCAATTCCAGGAGAGGCTGCTCGACGACTCTGTGCTTGAGGGACTGCTGCATGTTTTGTCTCAGCTCTATCGGAAGGGACCGATTCGCCCGCCGTCTCGGTAGCCTTGGAATGGGAAGAGCCTGAGTCTTCAGCTATCGTCGACTCTACGGCGACTTGTGGATTTTCAACCACCTCGTGCCCACAACAGTCTGTGCGGCTTTCCTCCGGCGCGGCCTCTGAGTTTTCACTGCAACATCCACAGCGGACCTTCGTGGCTTCGACTTGGCAACTACCACATCCCTGACAGGCAGATTGCGTTGTACCAGCAGCCGCACACCCCTTTTGCATGGCCCATACCATCGTCGGCTGAGTCGTTATCGCAACGATCAGTAAAAGATTGACGGCAGTATGGATTGATCGGGCCATGAGAATTGTGCGGGAGTTTCCTGTGGATCGTTCCGATGATATACCCCGAGACGGTATACCAAGTGTATCGGAAATTCGGCCTATTGTGGCAAGTCCAAATGGGCGCACCCGGATAGCTTTGCCAATGATATTGTAGTCAACCAAGCAGTTTCTTATGCAAAACCAGCAAATAAACGAGCGAGTTGGCCGCCAGCGGTGGAGGTTTTTAGCGGCCCTTCTGACGGTTCTCTCCGCAGGCGGATGTGCTACGGCTCCCGATTCAATACGGCTAAATCACTCGCAAAAAACTATCCTTCCCCCCAGTAGTGAGGGCCGCAATTGGGAACGTCCTCCGGATGCATCTGAGGTGTCCAACCAGTCGGTGACGGCGGTCGGTTACCACCAGGAACTCGTTGTCGATGCAGCGCTTCCGTTGATGGTCGGGACCCAGCAGCCTGTGGATTACTTTGTGTCGCTGGCTTTAAGCGGGCATCCCAAGCTTCGCGCTGCACAACAACGCGTGGCTGCAGCTACCAATGTAGCGCCCCAGGTCAGCGCTTTGCCAGATCCCGTCTTCAACAACACCTTTTGGCCGATCCACGACCAGGCATTGCAGACTGCGGGGGGGCGCGTTAGCCACCAGTTTGGATTGTCTCAAGGGGTACCGTGGCCCGAGAAGAGGAGAACCCGGGCAGCCATCGCCAACCAAGAGGCTCAAATGGCACAGGCCGAGGTTGACCGCATCGAGCGCGAAATCACCGAAGCAGTCCGACTGGCGTACTATGAAGTTTGGTACGCAACTCGTGCCATCGCGATCCTTGAGGAGACGCGAGAGCTGATCGACGATTTGACCCAGGTGGCAGAAGCACGTTATCGAAGTGGCGGAACGCAACAGGATGTCTTGCGAGCTCAGTTGGAAGCCGATCGACTGGAGGATCAGACGATCACGCTGCGAAAGCAAAAGCAGCAAGCTCAGGCCGATCTTGCTACGCTGCTGCAGCAACCCACTACCTTAATGCCTGAAGCGAGTGAAGAGCTCGGGATAACGAATACTCCCGAGCACCTCGACGAACTCCTGGCCTTAGCTGAGCAATGCAGCCCCGAGTTACGCGCTATCGCTTGGGAGATCCAACGCGATCGCCAGAAACAAAAACTGGCCGACTTGCAGCAATTCCCCGATCTTCAAATCGGACTGAACTATTCGATTATCAGTGACAACAGTAGCGCCATCAGCCCTGTCGCCAACGGGCACGACAACATCGGAATCACCTTGGGAACCACTCTGCCAATCTGGCGCGATAAAATTAACGCCGGTGTCCGGGAAGCCGCTCATCGCACCAGCAGTTCTACCGAACGATTGGAGGCCGAACGGGATGCGATTCGAGGCAAGCTGCGACGCTTAGTCGTACAAGCCGATGCACTGATCCAACAACAAGATATCTACAAGCAGCGCATTATTCCTCGCACCGAAGACACCCTTAAGCTCTCGATTGCCGATTACCGCGGGAAACGCACCGACTTTTTCACCCTGATTGAGACCTACCGTGAACTGCTCATGCTAGAGACGCAGTTGGCGCGCTTTGAAGCCACGCTGGCCGGCACCCTGGCCCAGATAGAGCGAACCGTTGGTTGCCAAGCACTGTAAGCACCGCATTCAGTAGCAACCCATAAATCTTTAGCTACTCATCGGCGAGCTTTCGCAACCCGTCGCGAAGTTCCTTGCGTGCACGGTTCAGTCGTGAGCCGACTGTTCCTTCGGGAATACCGACCGCTTCTGCGATCTCGCGATACGATAGACCTTGCGCTTCCTTGAGCAAGAACACCAACCGTAGTTCGGAGTCGAGACGAGCTAACGCCGCCTCAAGCAAACGCGATATCTCGTGGGAGGTGTTCTCACGGTCCTCAGTGGACTCCGGCTCCCAGTCCAGTGAAATGGTCGCATGCCGCTTGCGTCGACGCAGATGTTGTAGTGCTTCGTTAGACGCGAGTCGGTAAAGCCAAGTTTCGAGTTTCGAGCGTCCATGGTACTGCTCCAACTTCCGAAACATCTGCAGAAAAACATGCTGCGTTAAGTCGTCCGCATCCTGTGGTCCGACCATGCGGAGCATCAGCCCATAGACTTGCGGACTGCATTGCTCGTAGAGCCTCTGCATCGCTGAGCGATCACCGGCAATGCTCGCTGTAACCAGTTGCCTCGTCGCCTCGCTGGACAGTTGATGGGGAGACTGGGCTGACGAGTTTGCTTTGCCGATGTGAGTCACTCCGCCGGTCTCTTTGCTACCTTGCGATTCATCCGCCCGATCGTGGCTTGGGCGGCCTGACGCCACCATTGAAAATACCCATTGCTCAGGATTACAGGGAAAGGAATGCGCATTAGAAATCGAGTCTCCTTCGAAGCAAAAAAGGGCTGTTGCAAACGCTTTGCCTAAGATCGAACTCGCGCGACGCAAGCCGTTCTTGTCCCCTGTTTTGCTGAAAAAATTCCTACGTTCCGCTTTATGGTAGTATACCCTGGCGGGGTATCCAAGGGCGGTGCCGTTTGCCTGTTTTCGGTTGCAGCCCGCCCGCCATTGCGTTCTCTCACCCGCTGCCCAGCTCAATTTTCTGTTTTCTGTGAAGAAGTTTGACTGGGGAGCATCGAAGCTCTCGGTGGCTAACCAATGGGGCGCGGCGGCCTGCCCTGGCAACTTGGAGTTCGCCCCTCGTGGTTCAATTTCTGTTCCGTCTACGCCTACTTGCGTAAACCACTGGCACCTGGATTGCCAGTTAGCCAGCAGAGCGACGCCTTAGTCGAAGCGCATCCGTTAGGCCTCATTTCAATTTTCCAACGAAGAGTAGTAAGGATGTTCCTATGAAAATTGCCAAGATCTTGGCTCGTTCCGTTGTCTGGCTCATCGTAGTGGTAGCTAGCCTGAACGGTACGGAGAGCGTTGCTCAAGAGAACCATGAGCGCGCTGCCGTACATAACGATGCGGCGATGAAAAAGGCGGAGCAAGCAGTTGCGGAGTCCCTGAAAACGCTTTCCCCCGCCGACCAAAAATTGGTCAACTCTCAACGATTTTGCCCCATGATGCCTCATGGTCGTTTGGGGGCGATGGGAACGCCGATCAAGTTAAGAATTGGCGACAAGCCAGTCTTTGTGTGCTGTGAGGAGTGTATTGCGCAAGTCAAGAAAGATAGTGCAGGGACGTTGAAGCTGACGGCCAAATTGATTGCTGCATCGGCCGAATTGGCCAAACTTGACCCTGCGGAACGCACTGCGATCGAAGCTCAGAAGTATTGTGCGATCGCCAGTGGCAGCATCCTCGGTTCCATGGGGGAACCCATCAAACTGCAGCTCGACGGTCAGCCCGTCTACTTGTGCTGTGCTGGCTGCACGCAGAAGGCTCGGTCTAATCCGGCAGCTACGCTCGCCGCTGTCGAGGAGCTGAAGAAAGCTGCCATCCAACATGGTCAGAATCTCGCCGGCCATGCCACCCGTTCCAATCAATAGACCGGTTGAGGCAGCCGATGTGCAACGCTGGCTCAGGGCCGTAAGCGGTTAGAGCTACTCTTCAGACGCGGCCCGTTCTTGTCGGGTCGCGATGGGAACAAAGCCGATTTCCAGTCCCTGCGGAGGCGTAACGAGAAGTGCCGGATCGAGATCTGCAAGTTCGCCTCGCGTTGGGGGCGGGAGATACTCGCCGTCTTGAGTCCACGACCGGTGAATCATTTCAACTTTTCTCTGCATCTCCGCGCGTTCCTCTGGCGTTAGATCTGCATTGAGCAACGCAGGTTGGTCCGCGAAACGATACCAGGAATAGGTCAGGACACTACCGTCCCCGAGTTGAGCCTGGAAGGGGCCCGCAGCGGGACCGGGAGTCTGCCACGAACTGGTGGGGTCCTCGGGCGTCACATAGGGTTCCGCACTAAGATCTACCGAGCGTGGGAATTGGACATTCGCCAGGCCAGTCTCGAGGGGGACATCGCTGGGGGGAATCGCAACCCATTGCTGATCGCCTTTGTCATTCTTAGTCAGTCGGAAGTATTCCGGCAATTGTGTAAGCGTGCCGTCCGAGGTTTTCGTCTGCGTGACCAGGTCTTGGTTCCAACGATAGCCGTAGGTGGAAGAATCCAGATTGATGGGAGTCGCAAACCCCGTCCAGTCAATTGCAATCTTTTGTTCTTTGGGAGTGCCCTGAGGGTAGAGCCTCCACGTCGATCCACCGCGTGGTTCGAAGGCTTGCACGACGGAAGCCTCGCTATCGACTTGGCCGCTAGCGGGAACGCCACCGTCAAACCATGACTGAACGGCATCCCAGAGGGCATTTTTTTGGTAAGCGACAACGCGATGCACGACGGGAGAGTTGCCTGCTTGATCGCTGGGGAAGGAGGTTGGCGCAATTCTTGCGTAGGTCAATCCGTTCGCATCTTCTGCTTGAAAAGCGGGAATGTACTGGGTTTCCATCTGAATGGCTTTGTTCGGATTGGCCGGTCGTGAGTCTAAAAACTGTCCGGCCAATGAAGCGTCTTTCAGCGACGGTTTGGTCCAAAAGTGAGGCGTGAAGAAAGCCACGGGCCCTTTGAAATTGCCCGTGTTCAAGAATAGTGTCCAGCACTGATCTCCGGTCGGTACCTGTTGGCCCGCTGTCGTCTCTTTGGCATCGGCCAATGGCAACGGCAAGTACCCGTAACCGAACAGTTCGCCGCTGGTGCCTTGTTTCAGATTCAAACCATCTGGTGGCCACACGACATGTTGGCTCAATTGTGCCACGCCATATTTGCCATTGGGCTTCGACCAGTCTCGTCCCTTGCCGGCTCCCGGACCGTTGGCCCATTCGCTGAAACTCTTGGCCACGCCCCCCATGATGAACTTGGGGGTCTCGGTGGCAAATCGAGTGTCGCGCCACCAACCCAATCCACCTTCAATATCGCTATAGGTTTCCATGCTACGTGGAGAATCGGACTGTGCGAACATCCAGGTTCCGAACAAGCCCGTCTGAAACCTCCGGCCTGGATAATTTTTTAGCAACGGCCAGGCGGTCACGTAGACCGAGAAACCACCATCGTATTTCTCGTCAACGCGCTCGTGCGGCACCAATAAGTATCCCGCCATCTCCGCTTCGCGAGGCTCCGCTCTGACTTGCCCATAGCCAAGTGACTGTGGGGCCGCCAGGATCACGCAAATGGAAATTTTCCAAATTAAAAACTTGTGCAATTGCAGCATGGCTGGCTCGTTAAGACTCAAAATTAGAGAATGGCTACACCAAGCATTGGCGTGTTTGGTGGCAAGCGGGCAGTTCGGGCGATTGATTGGATTCTATCATCCTGGTTAGACCGCAACAGCCGACGTTTCTGGCTGGACAGACAGGACCTGGTCAATTTAGGTTGAATTATTATCTCTGCCGCTTTGTTCACACTCCTCAAAGATTGGCTGCTCCTTGCTAGGAATGGCGATTTTCGGGGACGCGGTGGGCAACCCGAAACTGCCGGGGCGTCATCCCCACGCGTTTACGGAACTGCTGAGTGAAGTGGCTCTGATCACAAAATCCATGGGCGAGTGCAATACTGCTGATGCTCTCGCCTATTTTCAATAGTGATTCTGCCGCGGCCTGAACTCGAATTCGCAGGATGAGTTCATAGGGAGAAATTCCAAGCTCTTGGTTTACTTTGCGGTTGAGAGTGCGTTGCGAAACGCAAATCCCTTTCGCAAGCTCCTCGGTGGTGCTGACGCGATTCCGGTTTTGCCGCAAGTAAGCTACCGCCTGCGTACCAACACTGTTGGGATCGACTACCGTTTGGTTCAAATCCCGGCGAGAAACTCCCATCAGTCCAATCACCTTGCCGTTCTTTCCCAGCAAGGGGACTTTCGTCGTTAGGGACCAATCCGGCCTGCCCTTCTCATCGAGCCATATCTCCAGTCGATTCACGAGAGGCTTACCGGTTCGAAATACCCAGGCGTCGTCCGCCAGGTAGGCGGCCACCAAATGTGCGGGATAGAACTCGGCATCGGTCCGCCCCACAAACTCCGACTCGTGCTTCATCCCCAATCGCTCGAGCACCGAATCGCTGACCGTCACAATGCGGCCTTGGCAATCTTTCACAAAAAATGAAATCTCGGGCAGATGCTCAAAAATGGTGCGAATGACCAAGGCGTCAGCTAGTTGGTCGATAAATTGGGCTTGGAAGTCGGTGTGCAGCATGGCCAGATTGTAACATTTATTGGCCACAAGTCACAAGCCAACGGACGCTGGCGAGAGCACAATAATCCCCTGTACCAAGTCGTCTCTTTGGAACCGCTGGTCGGCAACCGTCGCCTTGTGTTCGAAGAACGCGGACTGCCCTCAGCTATCCCCTCCAGGGGCTTAGGACCGTCGGAACAATAAGTGTCGCCAGCTCGCTCCGTCGATCGCCATTTTCCCGAACGAACCGGCGGAGCGGTTCGGCGACTATCCGCCAATAATTGTTCCGACGGTCCTTACCGTCTTGAGGGCTGAACAATTTTCCTAGCTCAATACGAAAGTCGAAATCCTCTCCTATGATTCAGGCAAGCATATTTCGCGAACTGTTCTTCCTTAGTTTCTACGGGGTGATAGCGTTAGCTGCAGGGGCTCCAGCACTGGCCGAAGACTCCTTTCGCCCACCCGCAGTGCCGCTGATTGCCTGTGACCCGTACTTTAGCGTTTGGTCGCAGTCGGATAATTTGTGGGAGTCCAAGACGACACACTGGACCGGTAAGCAACATCGGATGGCGGCGATCGTGCGTGTCGATGGACAGGCGTATCGCTTGATGGGCGCCACGCCTCAGACGCTTGCCGCTTTGAAGCAAACGTCGGTGACCGTTCTGCCCACGCGAACCCTCTACGAATTTGCCGGTGCAGATGTGCGTGTAAAGTTGGTTTTCACCACCCCAGCGCTGCCTGACGACCTTGCGATCCTGAGCCGCCCCACAACCTACGTGACTTGCCAAGTCGCATCCGCCAGTGATCGCACGCACGAAGTCGAATTCTACTTCGATGCAGGCGGAGAACTGTCAACTGACGTATTAGACCAAGAAGTGACCGGTTCGTCGGTGACGCTTCCCAACGCCACAGCGCTCAAGATGGGGACGATATCCCAAGACGTATTGGGGCGGTCTGGTGACGATCTCCGCATCGACTGGGGCTACCTTTATCTGTCCGCCGCAAATTGCTTCAAGCCCAGTGTGGCATGGGGAGATGCGAATGCGCTGCGCGAAGCGTTCGGTGACAGTGGAAGTCAAGCACTCGCCGGTCAAGCCCCGCAGTTTCCCGTCCAAGCGGGTAGCCTCGTTGCAGCTGTCGGGATGTCCATGGGGGAGATCGGCGATCGCCCGGTTTCGCGATACGTGCTGGTCGCGTACGACGATCTATACTCGATCGAATACATGAAGCAAAAGCTAAGACCGTATTGGCGCAAGGACGGCTGGGAAGCAGACGATTTGATCGTCGCCGCCATCCGTGAGTACGAGACGTTGGAACAACGTTGCGAACAATTTGATACCGAGTTAATGACAGACCTCGAACGAAGTGGCGGCCGCGAATACGCAGAAATCGCCGCCTTGGCGTATCGTCAATGTTTTGCTGCCGGCAAGTTTGTCGCCGATGCAAACGGTCAGCCGCTTCAGTTCTGCAAGGAGAATCATTCCAACGGCTGCATTGCGACATCCGATGTTTTCTATCCCATGGCGCCACAGTTCCTGTTGTTTGGACCCACGCTGACGAAATCGATGCTGGTTCCATTCATGGACTATGCAGCCTCCGAACGCTGGAAATTCCCGTTTGCGCCTCACGATCTGGGGACCTATCCACTGGCAAACGGACAACGTTACGGTGGGGGCGAACAAAGTGAAGAGAATCAAATGCCCGTTGAAGAATGTGGCAACTTGCTGGCACTCTTCGGCGCCCAAGCCAAGATGGAAGGCAACGCAGACTTCGCGGCCCTCTATTGGGAACAGCTCAGCCAGTGGGCAGAGTACCTTCAAGACAAAGGCTTCGATCCAGACAATCAGCTCTGCACCGACGACTTTGCGGGCCACATGGCCCACAACGTCAATCTAAGTGCCAAAGCCATCTGTGGTCTAGGCTCCTATGCCATGCTGTGTGACATGCGTGGTCTAAAGGATGAAGCGAGCAAGTACCGTGATATCGCTCAACAATTTGCCGCCCAGTGGGTCACTGCGGCGCGGGATGGTGACCATTTTCGATTAGCGTTCGATCGTGAGGGAACGTGGAGCCAAAAATACAACCTCGTTTGGGATCGCCTGTTGATGCTGGAACTCTTTCCTCAAGATGTTTACGAAACCGAAATGCGTTACTACCGCAAGTCGCAGAATGCGTTCGGATTGCCGCTGGACAATCGGTCGGACTACACGAAGCTCGATTGGATTCTATGGACGGCTACTTTGACGGAAAATCGAAACGACTTCGATGCACTGGTGCGTCCGGTACACAACTTCCTCAACGCCACACCCGATCGTTCTCCCATGACAGACTGGTACTTTACTTCTACCGCCAGAAAACGCGGTTTCACCGCCCGCCCCGTCGTTGGCGGCGTCTTCATGAAGCTGCTGTACGATGCACCGGTTTGGCAGAAGTACGCAACGCGTGACGTGACTCAATCTTCCGATTGGGCTCCCATGCCTCGGCCCCCCAAGACGCTTTCACTAGTCGCTACGAGTGAGAATGCTCAAACAAACTACCGGTACACTACCAAGCGTCCGGAAGGTGACTGGTTCGCAGAGGACTTTGATGCGCAGCATTGGCAGCTGGGGCGTGGCGGGCTGGGCACCCAGCAGACGCCCGGTACCATCGTCAATACCAACTGGGATGGCACCGATATCTGGCTTCGCCGATCGTTTCAAATCGCATCACTTCCTGTGGGGAAAATTGCGTTGCGTATCTGGCATGACGAGGATGCAGAGGTCTACATCAACGGCCAATTCGTGCTGAAGTTGTCCGGTTACACGACCGAGTACGCTATGCATCAGCTTCCTGCCTCGGCATTGAAAACGGGCGACAACGTGATTGCCATCCATTGTCGTCAAACCATTGGGGGACAATTTGTCGACTTTGGAGTCGACGCGATTCTTTCCCCAGCTGTCACGCCGACCGTTCAAGAGTAAGCGAACAGCGTTAAGTGGGCCGCTCCAGTAGTTGCTGGCGTAGGGCATCCGAGCAATCTGCAAAAACGGTGTTTTTGAGTCCTCGACGGTCACTATAGACAATGGCTATCCCGCTACTTTGGAGCTTGCGCGGCCGAATTGAAACTTGATCCCAAGGGATCAAAGTCACTCCATCGATCGACATGCCTGCCTCAAAGAACTGGATTTGCCCTCCCATCGTTAGCCAGTCGACGCCAACCCAATGTGCGATAAAACCGACGGTGAAGAGTAGATAAGGCACCAGGCTATATACAACCAAGAAATTCGGAAGATCTATTTTGGCTCCTACTACAGTCGTCGCCACGAGCAGTGCCTGCAGAGCGATTAAGTGAACGAACTCGAACCATCTGGAGGATTTCTTCACACCTGGGATGTTTTCTGATTCATCTTCTAACTTTCCAATCAAGCTGCCAGAAACAGCTAGCAGTTGTTGGCGTTGTACCATCTTCGCTTTGCGCAAGAACTTTAGGCAGCAGAATGCTAAGCAGAGCGCTCCCACTTGGAATGCTGCTAATGTTGTCACCCAATACCACTGCGTGGCGTTCAACTCCCGGAGGAACGGGGCCCCGAAGGAAAATGCAATGGCGGTCGCACTCAGCAAGACGAACAGATCAAACAGGCTAAGCGGTTGTCTCGCTGTATTGGGGATCGGAGTGTTTGAGGATCTAGCCACAGTAGAGTTTCTCCATCCGTTCACGGCTTGTGGGAATCGTAACCCGCCGCATCTCGGCTTGTTGAAATATTAACTCGCAGCTTGAGCAGGGGCAATCTGGCTACCGCTGCAAGTCAATTAGGAGGGAGCTCGGTAAGGCTGGCACGATTAAATCGACTTGCCGGTCAGCAAGGCCGGACCAATCGTCGCTGCAAATCGTTTCGGCGGGGGCGATTTAAGGATTGAGATTGCAAGCGAAATGACAATACGTCCAGCCTGAGTGTTTCCCAAAATTCTAACTGACAAATCTTCGAGAATCACAGTTTCCCCACAGCCACAGCCACTCCTACTCCTACTCCTACTCCTACTCCTACTCCTACTCCTACTCGTGCTCGTGCTCGTGCTCGTGCTCGTGCTCGTCCGCAATCCAGCATTCTTACTCGAGGAGTTTTGATTGCGGGTTCCGGTTGGCTGAGTGGCGAGTGCAATTAGAACAATCACATGGATAAGTGGAGAAACTTAAACCTCCAGACCCTATCGCCTCCGCTTGCAAAACATCGCTCCTGATCGAGTAAAAGCATCGATAATATCGACAGGCCGCTGGGGCCTGGCCGTATGCGACCTATCCTGCGAGGGCTCAAATGGCGGGGGCGATCTCCCGCGGGCGTCGTTCGAGATTCCCGGGAGCGTGAGGGACACCAACGCTCAATCAAAGCGGGCGTGGCGTGTAGGGACTGGAGCCTCAGGGAAACCACTCCACTGTCCGGCTCGGATTCCTGTATATTGAGGGGATGCGCTGGGGCGACGCGCTACAGGCTGCCACTGTGCCTGGCTCTTTCAAATTGTCGACCAGCCGAACGAAACCGGGGAGGACAAACAATGGAGTGGTCCATTTTGCTAAGACGACTTTTTGCCATCCTGCTCGTACTCGCATTTGCGATCCACTTGCCAGCAGCCGATTTTTCTCTCAAACCTCTACCCGAAGAGAGAGCGGCGATTGCCAAGATTGTCGAGTTGGGTGGCAGATGCGAGATCGATGATTGGGGGCGAGTATGCAAAGTCAATTTGGCATATTCCTTCAGTTCGCTAGGAGTGAGGAGCACAAATCATAAATTGGATTCTGATGCCGCCTGCGAACTTCTCACTCCCTTTGTCTGGCTGCAAGAACTTCTACTCAGTCCGTCGCAAGTCTCGGATGACGGCTTAAGGCATCTCGGGGAATTGCTGCATCTGCGAGAGCTTAAAATTGTGGACGCCAAGTATCGTTTTGGCCGCTCTACGCCGACCATCAGTGATGCGGGAATACAACACCTGGCCGGACTCACAAAACTGGAGGTATTTCATGCCCCCAATACCCGCCTTACCGACGCGTCCATGCAAATCTTAGGCGGTTTCGATGCGCTCCGAGAAATTGACATGAGGGGATGTCCCATTACGGATCTTGGCCTTGAGCACATCTCGCGCCTAAAACACTTGCAGGTCTTGCACCTTGCGTCCGCCAGCATGTCTGCAAGAGGACTAGAGAGGATTGTTGGAAATCCCATCCGTTCACTGTTTCTGTACGATTGCAATATTGACGATGCCGCTCTAGTTCATATCGGCCAAATGACAGAGCTCGAAGACCTTTGGCTGGGCAGAGCGAAGATCACCGATGCGGGCGTTGCGGCTCTGGCGGACTTGGATCTGCTAAGCCTCGGCCTGGCCGATACGCCGATCACGGACGATTCTGCCGGGACGATTGGATCGCTCACGAACTTGCGCCGCTTGCTCATTAGCGGAACGCACATGACGGAGGCAAGCACACCGGCTCTGACGAAGCTGACGAAGCTTGAATCTGTTGCATTGCCGCAGTACTTCGACAAAGATTCAATCGCTGATCTCGTCAGCGCACAACCTGCACTTAGGATTTCCGGGCATTGGACTCGGCAAGTCTATGAGGATATGCAGCAAATTGGCCAAGCGCTACTGCATTACAAAGAGATGAATGGAGCCTTTCCGTCGACTGTCTTAAACGACGAGTTCGGCCGACCTGCATTCAGTTGGCGGGTGGCAATTCTGCCGCTGCTTGGTGAGCAGAAATTGTTCGACAAATTTCGTTTCGATCAACCTTGGAATAGCGAACACAACCTCATGCTGTTGAAGGAAACGCCCGCAATCTACGCTTGCAAGAGCACGCACAGCCAACGTAGGGTGAGGGAAGGGAGCACTTTGTACCAGGCAATTGTCGGTAAGGATACCGTCATGGAAGCGACCGAACCCGACCAGTTGCCTCAAGGTCGAAATGCAATTGTTCTGGAGACGAGCTCGCAACAAGCCGTTCCGTGGACGGCTCCACAAGACTTCGATTCTTCCAGTCCAACAGTGTTGAAGGATCTATTCCAAGACGACTCACATCTTTTCTTGCTCCTTCAAACCGGAGAGGTAAGGAGTTACAAGAATGACTTAGGGCAAGCTGAATTTGAAATGCTCATTCACCACGAATAGGTGGACCGGCTTTCGTTCGCTCCGCTGAGCTGTTTGCGAGCCTAAATGTACGCAAGGGGAATCTCCCGGTGAACGAATTGAACCGCAGACTGTGCCTCGACCAGAATCGAGGCTAAATGTTTTACAGGCAGCTAGGTTGCTCTGGGCGATTCGCGGGCCTCCCGACTGCGAAAACCATCTGAGAGGATGCCGAAGAAGCATCCGCAGGCAGAGCCAATGCTTTTGTTCAAGTCAAGTCAAGTCAGTCAGTCAGGGGCATGGCCCCTTCCACTGTCCAACAGCGAACATGAGTGGAGCCCTAGGAATGAATGCGATTCAGCACGGCGGCTGGAATGGGAACGTCGCTGACCAGCGTTAGCAATTGGCGTTTCAATGGCAACTCGCTACGGTAATTCGTGAGAGCGGTTCGCTGACGCTGCGAGATCTTGGCTGCGAATGGAGTTTGGAAAAATCCCTCGAGGGTATTGCACCGCCGGAGTACCTCGGCAGCAGCCGCTTTTCCCAATCCAAAGCACCCTGCAATCCCATCGCTCGTATCGCCCACAATGGCCCGGTAGTCGATCCACTGCATCGGCTTCACGCCATATTTGTCCAGCAGTCCTTCTGCGGTGATGGCGTCGAACGACAGGCGGTTTGGCGTGACGCGTTTCATGCCAACGACCTGGCTGACGATTCCGGTGACCAACAATTGATGTAGATCGCGATCGGCAGAGAACAGAATCGCCATTTCCCCCTCATCGTGGGCGATCCGGACCATGGAAGCGATGCAATCATCCGCTTCGAATCTTTGGCAACCAAACGACTCCGCGCCAGATTCGTCGTCGACCAGTTGCCGTGTGATTGCAAGGCTATCGTAGTACCCTTCCGGTTTGTCGCCGCGATGGGCCTTGTACTGGGTGGACAGCGTGTGCCGAAAGGTTGGCCCTTCATCCCAGCAGACGACAGCCAGGCTGTGTGGTATCTGTTCCAGGACGGTCTGGAGTCGTCGCTGAAACGTAGCCGCCGCCTCCGAGGGGGTGGCGTAATGGCACTGCGCAAACCAATTGTTCCCATCGATCAGCAGATAGGCCATCCGTCACGTTTCTCTGTTGGGGGCGGCTAGTTGGGACTGAGAACTTGGGCACCAGTTAACCAGTGCCCTTAGGCGAATCATCAACGAGGTATAGGGAATGCGTTCCATTGGGCAGCAGCGCCAAGGCCCTGCCGCCAGTTCGCCGATCGCTGATTAGATAAGGGCAAACGGCAACCGTCTACCGGTAACCTTAAGGTCTTTGTCGATCGACACGCATTGAATACCAACAGCCACCGCCAAAACCCGCACACCCGCGCCAACACAACAGATTATCCTACGTAAGGACGCCGTTCAGTTCCACTTGCCTATGAGACGGCGTTTGCGAGTAGGGCACGATTTACTGGATAAATAGGGAAACCTTGTCTTCCGGAACCACCGGATTCGGCCAGCGCCTCAATACGATGATTTCTCGAAACAACACGCCGCCGGTATCGTAGATGGTTTAGTACCTATTCTCCGAAGGCGTTCTGAAACGCAAGATCCAACTTATGAATATCCGAGCCTTAGCGGTGCCGCTCTAGAATCCTGATTTGCAAGCGGAATACCGAACAGTCGATTGGTCGATCCTAGCCGCTCTAGCTGGCTTGGAACAACCACGACACGGCTAACTGTTCCGAACTGCGTTTTCTACTTGGTCAGGCGACCAGGCACCTTCGTGCAATGAGTAAAGTGGGCGCCCCTTAAAAGCCTGGCCGTCCAGTTCTGGGCGGATGTCGGGCCAGCGGCCAATAAAGGTGCCCCGTGCCGCCGACTTGCGGCCTGCTAGCCATGCAGGACTTCCACCATCCTTTCCAAACCACTCTTTTACCCGCTCGACATCCTGCGAGCTTTCTAAACGTCCGATGAACTTGGTGCTGCAATTGCTGAAAATCTGGTAGTCGACGGAACGCGGGCTTTGGGTACAGATTAAACCTGAGACACCAAATTTTCGCCCTTGAGCAAACAGTCGGATGAGCGGATCCTTTGCCGGTGGTTTGCTGCTTCCTGCCGGAGCGAAATCGCGTGCTTCATCCAGGTATACCAACAATTTGGCTTGACCGTTGTTCGAAGGTGCCGTAACCATCCAGCGATAGAGTTCGGTGGCTAAGGAAGCGACGAAGAACTGTTTCTCTTCGTCGTTGGCAAGTGCATTCAAGTAGATCACGTTGAGTGGCGTTTTGCCTGTCTGCGTAGGTTTGCAAAAGTCGTCAATATTTAAGGGAGTTCCCTCGCGAAATAGTTTGGCGCGAGGACCATCAAACAATGTCCGCAATTTCCGCCCAAGTCGAGTTCGCTGCGATTTGGGGAGATAGCAATCGGGATCCTCCATCCCGACATCTGCGGGGGAGTTGACTGCATGGGCTAAGTCTTTTAATGCGAGTTCTGCCCCTTGGCCATCACACTGGACTAACATGAGTTTAATGAGTCTCATCAAAAACGTACGCTGCAAATCTGCATCTCCGCCAGCGTTGGCAAGACTGATCAAATTCGAGATAGTGGAACTCAGCATTCCATCACGTTCCTCGCTACGACGAAGTGGATTCGAAATACTAGCTAGTTCAATCTCGGATGGGAAACGAATTGGATCGATACTCAGACGCGTCGCGTGCGAGGACCCTGGGGTGTAGATGCGAGGTTCGACTCGGTTCCGGAATTCAGCTAGCTCATCAGCAGGAATGCGCGAAGAATCTTGTGTGGCATGTAGGAATTGAACCAAGTCCCCCTGCGGATCAATCGCCAAGATCGGCACCCCCTGCCGGACAGCCTCTTCGACGATTACCTTAGCCATCCAAGTCTTGCCACTTCCTGCTGCGCCAACGAGTGCTACGTGGGATGGAAGCACTTTCAAGGGAAGGTTGACCGTAACACCGGATGCCGTCTGTCCCAACCGCAGATCTGTACTCGTTAAGGTTTCTGCAGGTACATGAGAGTGAGGGATGAGCGGCTTGCACTCAGGCGGAGGGACAGCGCTGTCGCCGTCTGTTGCGAAGTTGGCCGCATCGCTATAAGTTGGAAGCGACTCTGGGGTGCGTTTCTCTGTTGTCGGGGCAGGTCGCCATTTTGCTGGTTCAATCTGTGTTTCACAACAGGGAACCGAGCTTTCGTGGCCTTGCTGCGTTTCTTCTGCTCGATTGGGTTGATGCCTTTCCACGATGGGTTCCGCAAGATTACCCTTAGCAATTTGGTCTCTCCATAGAGTCTGCTGGTCTCCCGTTTCGGTGGGGCCTAACCGTGTTGTGCATACATCCTTGTAGCGGCAGCTCAAGCAGTAGGATGCGTTTCCCGGTGGGTGCATTCCCTGCTGTGATTGAGGATCGAAATTTTGCCAATCGACCATGGAAGATAGGAGATCGTAGATTTCGTGACGGCGAGCGTGTACCTGCTCCCAGGTCAACTCGACCATTTTTCGCTCAGGATGCAAGTAAAGTAGTGCTACATCAGGCTGTGTGCCATGTTGCTGATGGTGCATGAGTGCATACACGCAAACTTGAAATAGATCGGCTTCGATACTCTTTCCGGGAGTTAGCTTGTAATCGATGATACGACGACTATCTCGCCGCCAATCATAGAACACATAGTCCAACTTGCCGGTTATATGAACTTCGCGAGCGTTGGGGCCAACATGGAACGTTACATCAACATCTCGCCGTCGATCTCCAAAGACCTCCGCCAGTAGGCTGTTCAGGGCTGGCTGTCGTTGCATGCCTAGATTAAGCACATGCGCAACCTCCAAACTGTAGGCGGACAAGGCTTGTCGAAAGTTTTCTAACTCCTGTGGTTGGGCCTTCATCAAATGTGCGTTGTTAACGTAGTACTGGATGAGCCTTTGTAACTCACGGCCGAGCGCCGGAACTGAAGGACGAGCTTCCAGTATCTTGTAGAGGTCCGGTGATCGATGAGCGGAATCGTTGAACTTTTCTACAGCTCGGTGGAATAGAGTTCCTAAAGCACTGGTCTCGGAGGAATCATCAAACTGCCAAATTCGCGTAATACGTGGCTTCTTGAGATTTTGAGAGCGGGTAGCCGATGCATCCAGATGCAATAGTCTCGCGCAGGCGGCGGCTTGACGAACTTGCGTTACACTGAAATGTACTGGTAGTGTTGAGGGAAGCTGGCCGCTAGGGAATGGTGCTGGTTCGTCCGCTGTTCTAGGTAAACTGACGAATGTAAGGTTGTCTTGAGGAGTAGCCACAAGTTGCCCACTGCGATGCAGTGCCAACGCTGCTTGCTCAATGTGATCCAGAATGTGATCGGTTTGATCCGAATCCAATCCCTGTCCGGTCACGTACTTGTCTGCCAGCTCGCTGGTAGTGGCTCCGTTGGTTAAGGATAGTTCGCCAAGGAGGAATTGCTCCAGCTGCAGGCGGAGGCTCTGGTCTTCCTCTGTATCGGAGGTGGGCTTCAACGTGGGCAAGCATTCTTCGGTCAACAACTCGCCCAACAACGCATGGTTCCGATAGCGATCCACTCGATGATGCGATTCGATGACTTGGTCCACGTCAATCGGTTGGGTATTTCCGTCGGGGAGCGTGACTTCAATATCACCTGATTGGGCGAGTCCAACCAGCGACTGCAGCGCATCCAGCTGAACATGGGCGCCGAAGCTTAACTGTCGAAGGCCGAACGCATTCTCGCCACGCAATCTCAACCCATTTAAGTATTCCTCTCCCTTAGGGCCAATTTTCAGGGGCAAGCGTTCTTCGGTGACGACCAAGGTGTGCTGTGGTGGGTGTGGATCTTCCAGCATCCGACGAAGTGCTACCGCTGTCGAGGATTTGCTGCCTGTGCCGAGGAACTTAATTCCAGTCGTTCTGAGTTCACCGTCCGGTGTCTTTTCTTCAACTAGCAAATCGTATGCAGGAGTACCTGTACGATTGCTTGCAGATAATCGTTCAAAATTCTGCAAGCTGTATCCGTACTCTTCTGCTACGCACTGGGCAAGCAATTGCTCGGTCAGTCCCAACAAATTCTCGGCATCTGCAGGCAGCGTTTCTGGATCCAATTTGCGTCGGCGACTCTGCTCGATCAACTTCCCTTCAATCTTGGAGTCGATCAATTGCATTCGCTTCTCACACGTCAGGGGTGCTTGAGGTTCGGACAAGTGTTTTTCTTCCGACAGGGACAGGCTCGATGCCGGCCATGCTGCCAACCACTCTTCGGGTGATGTCGACTTAATCTCGCCAGCTAGACTGCGGACGCGCTCCTGTGCCCAATTGATCACGTCCCGAGGTCGCAGTTCGAGTGCGTTGCCAATTCGCCCAGACAACCAGCGACGTCCCAACGGAAATAGTCGATCCATTGCTGTCAACTCTTGGATCTGCGGCAGGTCGGCAAAGGGGGCCAGGAAGGAATCCAAACGAACGGCAATCAACTGTTCTGCCTGGATGGGCGAAATCCGCCCAATTTCGATACGGATTTGGGCAATGCGATCCCAACTGGCGGTGTTTACCACGGTCGACTGCTGCAATTCTAGGATACGCCCACGCACTCCAGAGGTCACAACCAGTAGATTGGAGATGTGATCGATCATCCCATGGGCGAACCGTGCCCAAGCTGAAACTTGCTCCTCATTGAGATTGTCGACTTGATCAAAAAACATTACGAAAGTCATATTCGCTTGAGCAGCCAGATTGGCAATTGCAGCGATGACTGCTTCCACCCCTTGGTCGTCAGGAATAAGTGGGGCAACGCGTTGGGCAACATCCTCAGGTAGACCAATAGCCCGAACTTCTTCTCTGTCGAGATTATCGCCAGTCAACCATCGCAAGGCGAGTTCCGCAGCCTGGGGACTAGAATTATCGTTTTTTCGCCCACGGTAGATCGCTAGGAAGTAGGCGAACAGCATTTCATAGATGATCTCTTGATCTGAATTACCAGACTCGATTGCAGGTTTAATGTAGACGTTTCTGTACGACTGATAGACGGTGGCTAAAGTAGACTTAGGGACAGTGCCCCTCGCACGCTCAACCGTAGCAGCCATCAGCATATTGAGCTTTCCACCGTGCAGACCACCATTTCGCGATCGAGCGAGCTGACTCAAGATGGTTTTCAACACATATCTTGGTAAGCGTTCCGCACGAACCTGTACATTGTGAAGAAAAGTTACGCAGGCATCTTTTTGCAATTGGCTGGCAAGGCGAGCAATCAGATGACTCTTGCCGACTCCAGGTTCTCCCCACAGAATTGCTCCAATTCCGTCCGCACGCTTGGCCCGCTTTACGAGGTGTAAGATCTCTTCGTATTCGTCCGCATGAATCGCTTCGACATGGTGTGAAGGTAGTTGGGATCCTGCTTCACTAACTCGATTCACTGCAAATGGGCTAGAGAATTGTAAGTGCCGAACGAAATTGGTCATCTCGGATTGCGGCGAAATAGTAGTACTCATGAGCTGATCCTTTGGGCGTATAGTAGCAATGAACCGGCTTCAACAATGCCGGCTTCACGTTGTTGGCAAGAAACATCGCTGCGATTCTCTGCTCCCGACAATCGGTAGCGTCGAGCAAGGCGAAGTTTGCGCAGCTCCGCATCGAATTCTTCACGCGAATACGCTGATAACGCAGTTCGCAAGTTGTCGAGTGACACAAAGTTGTATCCCCCCTGAGCTTGATCCAGCTGGGTGAATGCGGATTCGAACACTGAATGAAAATGGAGGCGGGCTAAGCCTGACTTAGGTTGTTCTTCTGGCTGCGCAGCCTCAATAACAACCGGACCATGCGTCTGTACATTCCAGGTCTTGCGAATAGCGTCGCGCCAAATTTTGGGCTCCAAGTCCTCAAGTCGAAACAGACGGAATCGGCCACCCCTCATGGCAATAAATCCAATTTGCTTCGGAAGCGTGCCGCTTTTCATGCGTTCTTCGACCGAGGCGCGAAACTGTCGTTGCAGCTCTCCATGAGCACGAGTCGTCACCGTTTTCACCAGTTCGGCCACGGTATGAGCTTTGGTCTTCTTACGAGAACAGACTTCCAGCACATAGGACAGCGTATGTTCGGACTTCGCAAGCATTGCAAGGTCTTCAACCAATGCGATAGGGGAATCAGGCACGCTACTCTGCACGGAGATTGTCTTACTCATAAAGCTGCGGCTTCGTGCAGCCTTGAGGACTTCGCTGGGGCGCGCGGTCGCATCAACTTGGCTGGCCAATTGGGCCAGCGGCAATGGGTAGTGTGCCTCTTTACTATGACGAAGACTCTGCAAGCGTTGGAGCAAGCCTGTTGCCAAAGAATCGATCTTGGTCGTACTTGGCCGCCTGGCGTTACCGTCTTTCATGTCTTGCCCCGTAGCGATTGTTGGCGTCAATTATCCCTCTGGTGTAATCCCCTCAAACATAGGGCACTACTAAGCTAATGCGGGGAGATACGTGCTGTTCTATCAGTACAGTCGTTGATCAAGCATCGTTTTTCCAGCGCGACCGCTAGAAACGGTAGGATCGAAATAT
This sequence comes from Aureliella helgolandensis, assembly GCF_007752135.1. Classification (GTDB taxonomy): domain Bacteria; phylum Planctomycetota; class Planctomycetia; order Pirellulales; family Pirellulaceae; genus Aureliella; species Aureliella helgolandensis. Next base: position 2,172,347 of record NZ_CP036298.1, read on the forward strand.
GTGGAATTGTTGAAAGGGTAGACAACATTCCATCCGCTGCATGACAGCAATTCTTCCCTAGGCCTAAAAGCATGGCTCGCAGAAAGGCACGTCCGCGTGCTAAATCTAGAGCTACAACGCCTCCAATGCCGACGTCTATCGACGAGCATGGCACTGGCTGCCGTAGAGGACGCCCCGACGAACAGCATCGTTACATTCGCCGACATCGTCGACGCTTTATTCCTGTCAGTTCCTCGAGTCGAATCCATCGACTTTTTAGTTCTTGGTAAGCTTAACGACAAACGGGCTTGGTAGTGGAACGAACACCGTACTGGGAATTCACCAAACAAACTGAATCGCCACGCTCGGGGAGCGTGGCCGAGGTGTCCCTGCAGAGTATGTAAAACACGTAAAGCCGTTGATGGGAGGGCCAATTGCCTTTGAGATTTGTGCGCAACGCTGAGGCCGCGGATGAAACAGGTGCGCGTTCTAAGGCTGGGGGTGAGACGCACGACGCATCGGTTTCCCTGTTGACCAAGCACGGTGACGGGGGCTGTGTCTGGTGCTGGTTCAGCCTCTATTTCGCTCAACGCTACCGTCGAGACAACTCGGGGGGGACTCCCAGAGGATCCGGTTTCTAGCATTCCCAAGTATGAGTGGGAGATGCGCTGCCCGACGCAAACTAAATCTCGACTTCGGTCGCGTCCACCGGCAGTTTGCGGCTCATCCATAACGGGGTTGCGATGAACCATGCGATCGTGCCGCCCAACGCCAACCACTTCACGATGTCCAACTCCATGGCGCCTGCGAAGAAGAGTAGACAAGGGACAATGACTGCGCCTAACGCGAGTAGAGAAACAACTTTTGTCGGAGCATTCATGCGGTGGTTCCTTCATTAGTGGCGTGGTTTTGAGTGAACTTACTGAGCACGAGGTAGAGCACTCCGCAAGCAACCCAGCATGGAACCACGGCGTAGGCGGCAAACAACCCTTGCTGGAAAATCAGATAGAGGCCGATGGCGACGGGCAAAAGCCACGACACCATTACGGCGATATTCACTTTCGTACCGCTATGGACCGCATACTCGTCGCGGAGGCCAAACTTTTTCATCAAGTAGAAGTCGACGAAGATCACCGCTCCCATGGGGCCCAGAATCGTTCCGTAGGTGCCAACGAAATCCAGCAACTGAGCGGACAGATTGGGAAAGGCTCCGGCGATGGTCGCTACCGCACCGGCTACCAACGTCATCGCTGTCCGCGAACTGCTGGGCAGCACTCCCTGGAACGCCAGTCCCGCCCGATAAATTGTGGGGTTGGCCGTTGTCCAGCCTGCGATCACCACGCATAGGATGCCGGTCCAACCGAGCGATTGAAAGGCGAGTAGCCCTGGATTGGCTGCGACTTTTCCGTCGCTACCGAGCGCGAGTTCGGGCGTAAGTTTGATGAGGGCCGCCAGCAGCAAAGCCGCTGCGATCCAGGCCATGTAGTGCCCGAGGAACATTCCTATCGCAGGCGCCCAGCCAGAAGCCTTGCTGCGCGCAAACCGAAAGATCGAAAGATCCGCCATACCAAAATGCATCGCTCCATTGCACAACCAAGCGAAGACTACGATCTGCCAGAATCCAAACGACTGAGGTCCATTCTTGTCTTGGACAAAGGAAACTGCATCCATCCAGAATTTTCCTTCGGAGAATGCCGCCAGGCTGGTGGCCTCCATTTGTGCCAACGACACGATTCCGCAGGCAGCGAAGACGGCAATCATCCACGGTGCTGCAATATTCGCGACGCGGGCAACACGCTCGTACCCTCCAGCAGCAACGACAGCAATCACAACTCCTACGATAGCCACCAGACCGGTAAAGGATGGATTGCTTAAGCCAAACATTGACTCTGGAACATCGAACGCAATGCCAAACGGTACCCCGACGGCCGAGGCCGACACCGTGACCATCGCTCCCGCAAGAAAGCAGAACAGCAGGCCATTGACTAAGTTATAGAACTTGACGAGATTCCCTCCAGCAATCCGTTCCAATTGGTAATACAGCGTCATTCGCTTGGCCATTGCGATGGGAGTGACCAGAAAACGCCAAGTGAGGACTGCTAAGAAATTCCCTAGCAGCAAGCCTAAGACCAAGTCCTGCAGGCTTGCACCTGCCGCCAGAAACAACGGGCCGATCATAAACTCCGTTCCTGCCGCATGCTCACCAGCGTACATTCCCCAGAATTTTCCCGATCCAAGTAACGCTGCATCCGGAACTGGCTCGCGCTCAAACTCACCGCCCGAATTGGAATTGTCTTGATTCATTGAGATGTTGCCCTGTCGTTTCAAGTCATCTTGCCGGCGGTGTGGGAGGGCCGGACGCGCTTGCGGCCGTGATGTATGGTTAATTTAGATTGCGGCAGATTCACTTTCTCGGAGCTGCAATACGTCTATTTCATATTCTCGAACCTTTTCCAACCACTCCGCTCCCACGGGCACGCCCGATGTCTGACAATAGTGATTCCAAATGGCCCCCAGTGGCATTGTCTTTTGCTCTTCCAGCAAGGCGAGCCTAGCGGTGTAGTCGCCCTCACGCTCAAGTTGTTGCAGTTGTGCGGTCGGCTCCAACAATGCCGCCAGCATTGCCTTGAGTGCATTTCGAGTTCCGATCGCCCACGCCGCCACACGGTTAATGCTGGCGTCGAAAAAGTCTAGACCGATGTGTACGCGGTCCAAGTAGTCGCCACGTACGATCTCTTGCATGATTGCTTGCAGCTCATCGCTGTACGTGACCACATGATCGCTGTCCCAACGGACTCCGCGACTGACGTGCAATAGCAGCTCGGGGACGTACATCATGACGGATGAGATCTTGTCGGAAATCACTTCGGTGGGGTGAAAGTGTCCAGCGTCAAGGCAGAGGACTTTGTTCCGCGATATTGCATAGCCCAGGTAGAATTCGTGTGAGCCAACTACATAGCTCTCGCTACCGATTCCGAACAGTTTGCATTCCACGGCATCGAGCGTGTAATCTCGTGATAGTTGTTCTGCAAATATCTCGTCCAACGATTCCGCCAAGCGTTCGCGAGGAGCCTTTCGATTTGCTGGAGAATCCTTCAAGCCATCAGGCACCCAGAAATTGTTGACACAGGGATTCCCTTGCGCCTGCCCCATCGCTGAAGCAATTTTGCGGCAGGCGATACCATGCTCGATCCAGAACTGCCGTATTCCCTTCTCGGCGTGAGCAAGCGTGAATCCATTGGCTGCGTTTTTGTGCGAGAAGTAGCTGGGGTTGAAATCGAGGTTCACCCCCTGACTGCGTCCCCATTCGATCCAGCCCTGAAAGTGCTCGACACCGATTGCGTCCCGATCGACTGGACCATCAAACTCGCCATACAGTGCGTGCAAGTTAAGTCGGTGCTTCCCTGGAATTAGCGAATAGGCAAGTTCCAAATCACTTCGCAGCTCGCATGCGGTTCTTGCCCGTCCCGGGTAGTCGCCCGTTACCGCAAGTCCATTGCCAAGTGTACCGACGTTGCCTTCAAAGCCGACGACGTCATCGCCCTGCCAGCAATGCACCGAGATAGCCACTTTGCGTAACCGCTCCAATGCACGCGGAACGTTCACGCCCAACGCCTCATATTGTTCAACAGCCAGCTCGAAGGACTTTTGAAGATTTTCCGAGTTTGTCATGGAGCTTGCTGCCTATTGCCAAAGGAGTCGATTTCGTTGTTCAAATGTCACAACGCGGAGCCTATCACCGTGCACGACTGGGGCGGAATATTCGTTAGGTCGCGTAGTGATTTCAGACGCAGTTGCGAGTCGAAAAGGGGCCGTGAACTCGCCTGCCTCTGGCCTTCTTACCGCGAACTCCTTGCCCTTGCCGAAGCGCTCAAGGCACGCGTCCTATGCTGTTGGTGGAACCGGACATCGCCAAAGATCGCACTTCGCCCAAAAGAGCCAAGAGGCATCGCCGGATCTCGCCGTGATCACCGAGTTGCTAAAACTGCTCCGCGGCGAATGGGTTTAAACAAGATACCAGATTGGCCAGCCGGAAATCACGGCCTAGCAACGCAGTCGGAACTTGAACTCGAAATCGAACCTGAACGGCCGGCTGCCAAGAACGGGGCGGTACGGCTGGTGCGGGACTTGGCGACTTTGTCCGGTGGGCCTTGGACTACGACACGTCCTCCCTGCTCGCCAGCTCCCGGGCCGATGTCGATGACCCAGTCACTACTCCCAGCGACCTGCATATCGTGTTCGACCATGATGACCGTGTTGCCTGCCTCAACGAGCCCATTCAATTGGTTCATCAGCATCGACACGTCTGCTGGGTGCAGTCCAGTCGTCGGTTCGTCGAGGACGTAGAGCGTGTCGCCGCGTTGGGCACGTTGCAGCTCAGTGGCAAGTTTGATCCGTTGGGCTTCACCGCCCGACAGCTCCGTTGCGGGCTGACCGAGCCGCAGGTAGCCCAGGCCGACTTGCAGCAACGCTTCCAAAGCACGCTGTACTGGCGGCTCATCGGTAAAGAACTCGTGTGCTGATTCGACCGTCAAATCGAGAACTTCGGCAATGTTCTTATCTCGGTAGGTGATCTCCAGCGTCTTGTCGTTATAGCGCCGGCCCTGACACACTGGGCATGGGGTATAGATGCTGGGAAGAAACAGCAGCTCGACGCTAACGAAACCGGCTCCCTCGCAGTTCGGGCAACGTCCTTTGGCAACATTGAACGAAAAGCGACCGACGTCGTAGCGGCGTGCCTTCGCTTTGCGAGTCGCCGCAAAGGACTTGCGCACGTGGTCGAACAGGCCGGTGTAAGTTGCCAAGTTGGATCGCGGAGTGCGACCGATCGGCTTCTGGTCAACGGTCACTAATCGTCGGACGCAATGCATGCCGTCAGCAATCCGTCCGCCAGTCGCTGTTTCCAGTTCGCGTTCTAACAGATCGACTTCTCCAGTGGGAGCCTCGACAGATTTCTTCTGTCCCAGCGACTCGCTCACCAGTTCGACCAATGACTGGCTGACAAGGCTTGATTTCCCCGATCCCGACACGCCTGTAACGGTGGTTAGCACGCCCAGCGGGAACTCAACATCCAACCCCTGTAAGTTGTTACGCTCGATCTGCTCCAGCTTCAGCCAGCCTGTCGGCTGCCGAGGCACGCGTTCTGTCGCCCTATCGTCTGAAAAGAGGTACTGGCTGGTGTGCGACTCGGTGACGTTGCGCAGGCCTTCAATTGGACCATTGTAAATGACCTCACCGCCATGGGTTCCTGCGTTGGGGCCGATGTCTACGATCCATTCAGCGTGGCGAATGACGCTGACGTCATGTTCGACGACGAACAACGAATTGCCGGCTCGTTTGAGTTCATCCAGTGCACCCAATAAAGCTTGAGTGTCGGCAGGATGCAACCCAGCTGACGGTTCGTCGAGGACGTAGACCACGCCAAACAATTGAGAACGAATCTGCGTGCCCAATCGCAATCTCTGCAATTCGCCCGGAGACAACGTTGGCGTACTGCGTTCAAGCGATAGGTATCCCAAGCCCAGAGACGTGAGCGCTTCGACTCGCGCAAGAATGTCACTGGCAATTCGCTGAGCAACGATCGATTTTTCTCGCTGCAGGTCGCTTGCCTGCGGTTTGGAACGGGCAGCATCGCGCAGCCGTCGGGCGAGTTCCGTCAATGTCAATTGCGATAATTCACCGATGTCCAAACCAGCAAACTTGACGGACAACGACTCCCGTTTTAGCTTTTTGCCTTCGCAATCTGGGCATTCCGAAATCTGCATGAATTGGGAGACGCGTTTCTTGGTCCGATGACTTTGCGTGGTCGCAAACGAATGCAGCACGTAGCGTCGGGCACTCGTAAACGTGCCCATGTAACTTGGCGGTTCGTCACGTTCTTTCGCCTCGCTGACTTCGTCAAATTCGAACCTTGCATAAACTGGGACGACGGGTGTCTCGTCGGTAAACAAAATCCAGTCGCGTGTTGCTCGCGGCAGCTTCTTCCACGGTTTGTCGATGTCGTGTCCGAGGGAGACGAGAATGTCACGCAGATTTTGGCCTTGCCACGCAGGAGGCCATGCGGCGATGGCTCGCTCCCGAATCGTCTTCGTATCGTCGGGCACGAGCAATTTTTCAGTCACTTCAAACACGCGACCGATGCCGTGACACCGCGGGCAGGCTCCCTCCGGAGTGTTCGGAGAAAACGAATCCGCGTACAAAATGCTTTGGCCCCGCGGGTAATTTCCGGCACGCGAGTAGAGCATGCGCAGGCCATTGGAAATCGTGGTGACGCTTCCCACCGATGAACGGGCGGACGGCGTTCCCCGTTGTTGTTGAAGCGCAACGGCAGGAGGCAGCCCATCAATGGCATCGACGTCCGGTTCCCCAACTTGGTCGATTAAGCGACGCGCGTAGGGGGAAACGGAATCGAGAAAGCGGCGTTGCGATTCAGCAAACAGCGTCCCGAAAGCGAGCGACGATTTACCGGAACCCGAGATGCCGGTAAACACCACGAGTGCGTTGCGTGGCAGATCGACGTCGATGTTCTTTAAATTGTGAACGCGCGCACCCCGCACCTGAATGCAGTGGTCTGGGGCGCAAGGAACGTCTTGGGCTTTCTTCTTGGCGATTGTCGAATCTCTCTGCTGAGTGCCCTGCAAGGGGCTGAAGTGGATGCCTGTAAAATCGTTCAACCATTTCGACCTAGGTGCGGTGATTGGCTCGATCAGTAGCGAACAAAGTGCTGGCCAGAATGGTTGTCTTTTTGCCATTACAACAACCCACTCTTGTCCCATTGTATGGCGAGCTTCCAAGTCGCGGTATGGCTTTGCGGCATTAACTGATGGCGACAGTCCACTTTACATCCCGCCATCTTCTCAATAGCATCGCCCGCCGATGCGAATTTCGCAGCCGCAGCAAAGAGAGGTGTCAAGACTCCTCCTCCCACCCCCTCCTCCTCCCGCTCCAGTGAGAGCGGCACCGGCAGTACCCAATGATCTAGACACAGCCTTCAATTGTGACTGCACCTTCTTTACGCAGGCGCCTATTTCCGAGCGCAGACTGACCTCCACGAAGGCCTCCCTCGCTTGTACGTCCTTGCCTGCCATTGGGCTGCACCCGCAAGAAAACCAGTCTAGACGTCTGCGATAATTCCCGCCTCAACTTGGGTATCTAACGCAGGTCTCATGCACGCGCCGGTGGGGGTGAAGCCCCGAGCAATACAAGATACGATCGCCGACCAGAGAGCATTGCCAGTATTCCGCAATGATGCACAAGGATGTCTTGCCGCTCGCGCGGGGCATTCCCAAAGCGTTCAGTCCACCCAACCTCAGGACCTGATTCAGTGCGTCAATCACTTCCACATGTTGGCTCTACCAGCCGAGTACACCTGCCGGATTCCCACCGGCGTAACTAACCCCATCAAGAATTTGCTCATCCCCTCGACAGTAGCTGATCTGCATGGAAAACACCACTCTTCGAGGCGAGAGTCGTTCTGGAAGCGGAGCCTGTTGGCAGTTGCGCGACAGATAGTGGTTGAGGCGAAACTTGTTTGCTACCAGTGCATCTTTAAGAGGATGTACCCCAACTGCAAACGGATATATCACTCCAAAACACCTTTAAACTGAGGTGTGCGGTACCGGTGACCTGTTGCTTGACAGCCCCTGCTGACTTTAGATCATTTGGCTCTAATTCCAGTGCGCGGAGTTCCAATCGTATTGTCATCAATAAAAACCAAATGTACGGCCACAGTGCCAAGCTCTCGTTCATGCCCCGGGTACTGTTTTATTCCCACGGCATCGGCTGGCAACCGATAAAATCCATCCTGCGTTCGGATATAAGCATACTCCTTGTCACCACCGACCCAGTCGAAAGAATCCTCGTCTTTCGTTACCTCTCTGAGTTGGGCTACGGACACTGGCGTTGCTTCCTTCACTGTAGTTCCTGCAGTAAGCTTGGGTTTGCATCCCGCAGATAAGAGAGCGAAGGTGAGGATAGCGAAAACAAACATGAATCGAAGCATGATCTCTAGACCGATTCCCATAAGTGTTTAGTGCTTGGCAGCTCAGCAACGCACGATGCGGGCAGCGCGACAAACCGACAAAAAAATAGCTTCAGAAGAGCCGGCTCTCCTGAAGTTTAGTTGTATACGATTAGGGCGCCGATTGGGGCACGCTTTTAAGCACTAATATTGAAAAACATCTGCACTGTAGCGTAAAAGTCGCGATTCAATTGTGTGTTGCTCATTTTGTAGTTGTGTCACGGAACGCGGCTGCGCGATGTTCGATTGCCTCCGGAATCAGGCCGTGCGTGCGATAGAGCTCACCACAATGCTTGCACGGACGTCGAGCGGATGGAGGTTGTGTTCCTCTCGGCCAGCGGTAGCGTGGTGGCAACGGCGGCTTGTTCTTCCGATTGCGGGGCTTGGTCGATGGCTTAGGCGACTTCATTAGGCAGATCATCGGCATCTCGCAATTGGGCGTGTCCGGCGGTCACCAGAGCCGTGGAGGGTTGTTGCCAACCCGCCACCATGCGCAAACTGTTCACTTATGTTGGGCGCCCATCACTCTCCAAATAGAAGTCCCCATCACAGATAGCACCTGGCACCATTGAATGCAGCCAATCACGGCGGCAGAGAATGGGAATGTGAGCAATCACAGCGGTCGTATCCCGTAGATACCGATCGGTCCATCTCCGAGAGATGGGGCACGGTCCCAGAGCCATCGACGTGTGTCCATCCGCGGCCTGGGGATCGAACAGGTGCAACGCAGACGGTGGAGGATCGCCGCGTCGAAGATGCGTCCGCAATGCAACGGGCAGCCGAATCGTGAGATCATCCCCCGAGTCGCCACCACTGGCATCGAGCAGCCCGATTGAAATCAATTCAGCCGAGTACACATGCCGAATACGTACCGGCGTAACCAACCCCATCAAGAATTTGTTCGTCCCCTGGACAGTAGCGAAGCAATTGACAAAACACTACCACCAGGAGGGCGAATGATAAGTGTTGAATTGGAACAAGCTTGCTTTCGTGCAGCCGAACTTTACTGCGTCAAAACTCGTGTAACACAAGTACATGCATCGTGCATGTACAAGCTACAATTCAAATTCCACACATCTCAAAAATGGGGTATTCAATTTCAGTAAGCTGTTAGCTGGCAGCTCCGCTGTTACGCGATCATTCCGACCTGAGCCCGGCGTGCAGGCGGCTAACTGTGCCGTCATCTAGAAAAACGACTTCCACGTTATGAGTACCAAGTTCGGGCATTGTATCCACACCCGGGCGAGGCTTTAGTGATGTAGCTGTAGCTGGCAGCCGATATATTCCAGACTGCGTTTGAAAATAAGAATAGTCTTTGTCACTACCAACCCAGTTGAAGGATTCCATGCCCTTCGTTACTTCTCTAAGCTGGGGAAGGGTCAAATGCGTAGCGTTCTCCAGTGTAGTACCGCCAGTGAGTTTGGGTTTACATCCTGCAACCAAAATAGCAGAACATACGATCGAAAAAACAAGGATAACGCGCAGCATGATTTCTAAGTCCCTTAGCGATTGAGTTTCAGCGGCTGTTGGTAGGCGCAACGCGCGCCAACCAGAATGACTTCAGGAGCATTCTATCTCCTGAAGTCAAATTTTGTGTGAGCGACAGGTGATGGCCGCGCTCGCTCACCCTTGTTCACCGACTCGAAGCACTCACTCCCTGAGACTGACGAGCCACGGAGATGCTCTCCTACACTGAACCGGAAAAGAATGGTCGGCTACGCCATGGCGAGTCGGCCTGGGGCCGTGTGCACTGGATGAACTTTCCCCGATCCTCAGTCCAATCGAGAAAAAGACGGTAGGAATCAGGCGGAAAGCAGGCCCTCGTGGGACTCCTGTTTCGACCAGAATTCCAGCATGAATGCGGATCGAATGTTGCCGAGCGTTTCGCCACTGCTGTGGGCGAACTCCCACCTTGCGTCAAAACTTTGGTAAGTAGGGATACTGCCTGCTTGATTGCCAAGGTGCCTACTAGTCATCGTGGCCGCTCTGGCTGCGCGCATCGCCGAGCAATGCGGTCAACGCGTAATCCCACGCTGCGATCCCCTGCGGCAACATCGGCAGAGAAACTTGCGATGTGCCACTTCGAATCAGCATACGCCCCAGAGGCCGGGCGGGAATAAACCAGCTTCAGTTTATCGCCTCAGACGGCTACTGCGGCCGAACGGCGTCTACGAAACGCAGCTAATCCAGCGGCGAAGAGCAGCAAGGATGCTGAGCTGGGTTCAGGAACGGCTGTTAAGAAGCGGTTGCTCCCTACAAACACAAGCGGATCTGCACCCGGGACTTGGTTCTCTCGATCGCCGGCCTGCAAAAGATAAATGTTGAATGGATCTGCGCCCGCCACTTGATCGTCAAGCGTCAGACTAGGTGTCGGTGTGTTGTGGTTGATGTTGAAAGTTCCACTAAACAGAAGTGGTGTCGTAGCTTGATCGCCGTAAAGTACGACCCCAGCATTGGCACCAGTGCCGATCATCTCCCACGGCATTGCAAGATCGGTGACGGTGCCGCTGGCAATCCGGCCATTGCCATCTCGCGTGATGTTGGTAAGCGTTCCACCGTCGAAACGCACCGGCTCAATGTAGAAAGGCAGTAAATCGGGTGGAGTGGGGGAGATTCCCGTCAACTGCCCCGTTGCATTGGTGAAGGCTGCCGTGGAGCTAACACCGTCGTCGTCAATTGCAAAGGCCATGTTTCCTCGGGCTCGCAAAGCAAGCGGAACCCCTGCGGGTGCAGGGAATATCTGCGCTCCGGCATCTGTGGCGGTGAAAGTGAAATCCGCCTGAATCAAATTCTCAACGATCACAATGGCGCCAAATGCCTTGAGGGAAGGCATCAATCCACAAGAGGCAATCACAAATCCGCAGAGGAGGCTTCGCATCATTTTCCCTTGGTAAACAGAATCACAAAACTGCAGTGAAAAAAGCACACTGGTACCCGATTCCTAGAGGGGTCCCTAAAACTAGGTGCCACCAATGTGTTATGGCGAGCCCCTCATGGTAGCTGTTTTTGGTTCTCAGTCAACATTCTTAGCTGGAAACATCAGAAAATCCTCGGCTGCGTTAAAAACGCCAGGTTCATTTCAGTTCTGAAGGCGACCGGTTCAAGCAGGTATGGTCCTTCGGAGCTGAATTGCGGTGCTGGTCCTATACGATGTTGGTTCTGTAAGGTGCGGCTCAGGCTGAAATACACTCCACAACTGCGGCAGGCATGAGGCATGCTTTTGCTCGTGGTGGGATTGCCTGGTTTGACAGGTAGATGCATCTGAAGGACGCGTGAGCTTTCAATTCCAACAGGGAGTGAACTAGGCTTTGCTATCGTTCCACATTCACAACCAGTGTCCATGGACGCTTTATGCGGAATCCGTCGGTAAGACTTGCCCTAGTTTGATTCGGCTGGGATTCTTGGAATTGCCTGAGATTGGTCGTGAGATCGGTCGTGGGATCGGTCGTGGGATCGGTTGTGGGATCGGTTGGGGGGCGTACCCATGGAAGTTTTGGCGAATTCCCATCAGGCCGTTTCGCAGGGAGCCAAGTTTGTATTGCTGACTCTTTGCTCGTCGGCTACGGATCTAGGCAATGCTGGAAGTTCTCGACGACCATGACCAGTTCGTTAAGCCTGCCTAACTCGCATCGGAGTTGAAAGCTTAGCGTAGCAGGATCGCTCTTCCTTTGAGTGCGGCAAAGTTGAACTGAATCGCTTGCTCCAGCAGACTACCGGTGAGACTCAGCGGCGACACGGCTCTGTTGGTATCCTAGCTCTTGAGAACGCTATCATAGCTGATTGCGGTTTACTACTCACTGTCATCGGGTCCGTTGGACCTCGACCGCATGTCAGCAAAGACAGCGAAACAGCAACAAAGACCCGCAGCTCTCGTGAGCCACCTAAGTAACCTGAAGGCTCGGATGTCGTTGTCTTCTGACATTCATCCCAAGCAGCTTGCCTCGCCCACTCCTCTTCGCCGAATTCTGCCACTCTATTGCTGCTGGGTGCTTAAGCAGCCAGCTCAATGAGCTTTGGGGGAATGCTACGAGCTGGCCTAGCAAGTGGAAAACGTCGCTTATGTCCGATATGATATCCCCGAGCTCCAGTCTCTTTTCTCGCTGAGTCGATTATCCGTCGATCGCGTCCAGCTAACAGGAAAACCTGTGAAATGCGATATATCTCCTCTCTTGTACCAGAAAATGCGTGTCAAACTAGGAGCTTCCCCGCTCCAGTCCTTGAAGGGCTGCGCTCACAACTGTCCTTCTGGCTGCTGGTTGTCCCAGTCTTGGTTCTAGTCGGCAAATCGGTTGCATGTGCAGCTGATGGGTTATCCGAGGATGTGCTAACTCGACTCAAGAACGCGACGGTAATGGTCGAGGTTGGCGATGCAACCGGAACAGGCTTCGTAGTGCAGCGTGAAGCTGATTCTGCGCTGATAGCAACCAACGCTCATGTCGTTGCATCAAACGTCAACAACTTTTGGGAGCATACGTCCGTTGTATTTGGAGGAGGGTCGACTGAGGAACGCGTCTTGGTTGCCGATGTCCTTGCGGTCGATGTCACGTCGGATCTAGCGATCTTGAAGGTGTCTGCTCGTGATCTCCCCGAGCCTGTTGATATCGACTTCCCCGTAGAAATTAGAGAGACGCTATCCGTCTATATTTTGGGCTATCCCTACGGAGAATCCTTAGCGACGAAGGGGAATCATCCGGCAATTACCGTCGCCGAGGGCAATGTCGCAAGTTTTCGGAGGGATTCGGAAAACCGCGTCGAACTGGTTCAGATCGACGGGAGCATCAATCCAGGATCCTCTGGAGGACCAGTGGTTGATGCTGCAGGGCATCTCATCGGAGTTGCAACCGCCAAGGTGAAAGGCACCCAAATTGGCTTCGCTATTCCCACCGAGACTCTAACGTCTGTCCTCCGTGGAAACGTTTCTGAAATAGACATTTCTGGTCGCAAGATCAATCGAGACCAGTGTCAATTGAGCATTCAACTTCAAACCATCGATCCCAAAGATAACATCCAATCCGTAAAGTTAATGACTGTCGACAAACAAGGGGTCGAATCCGAATTGGAAAACGCGATAGCCAATCGCTTGATAGAGTGGCCTCAATTGAGCCCCACTATGGCCGAGTCTCAGCTCAAGTTGGGCTCGAAGAACTCCCAGCGAGTGACAGTTGCAGCGCCCAATGCTGCATTGGTATATCAAATCAAGATGCTACGCAGAGATGGGGGAATTAGCTGGACCCGCCCAATGGTCCTTGAAATTTTGGAAACACCCCCGAAAAAGACACCGGTTGCCATGGCGATCGATGCACCTGAGATAAAGCCAGTAGAAATGAACAATACTGGCAAGACTATTGCATTGCCGGGGCCCGTTAAGGATATCGTGGTCGGCGGGGGCGGGCGATTTCTGGTGATGCACTTCGAAACGCTGCAAAAACTAGCGGTATTCGACGTTTCAGAGTTGAAGATTGTCACGTACTTTCCCGTCGATGATCAGCAAGTGTTCTTTGCCGCTGGTGCGGAACATGTTGTGGCTTTGATGGCGGAGAAAAACACCATCACTCGGTGGAGTCTAAAAACCTTCGAGCGAGAACTCACGAAGCTAGTTCCGATTCCATACGAAGCGACAACATTTAGTATGGGCGCGGCTTCCGGTGGGCCCATCCTGATTGGGTCGGCACGCGGCAGTTCGGTTTCGTCTGTCGACTTCTTTGATTTGAGAACGCTGGAGCAAATCGAGTTGGATAAGGCGCCCGATAGAGCGGATATGCATCGTGGCACACAGGTTAGGGCATCTGCCGATGGGAGTGTATTCGGAGTCTGGCGTACAAGTGTTTCACCTTCAGGAATCAAGGCCCTCCATTTCAATGGCAACGAGGTAACTGAGTACTACGAGCACGATAGCGCGGGGTACGTTGTCCCCAATTCTAACGGCACTGTGCTTTTCACAGCCAACGGTTTATTCACCAATCAAGTTGAAGCAGTGGCGAGCTCAATTAGACGACAAGCGAATCTAGCGGTGCCAGCCGTACATGGCGACTATTACCTGTCGATTGGAATTCCCGAAGGCAGCCGTCAAGGTGAAGCAAAACAGCCGAGGGTCTTCCTGTGCCGCATAGATCAAAAAACTCCTCTCGTCATGTTACCTGCTATTCCGTTGCATCTCGTAGATGGTGATATCTGGTCCCGGGATCCAATGACAATTGACAAGCGTGTTTTTCTAATTCCGCGTGCAGAGGTAATTCTAACTCTGGTTGAAACTAGGGATAAACTAGAGGCTGTCCGTTTCGACTTGGACGCGACTCTGGACTCTTCTGGTTTGGACTACTTGTTCATACACTCTGTTCCGCCCAAGTTCATCTCCGCTGGCGAGGTCTTGGAATATCAGCTGGAGGTTAAGTCCAAGCGTGGTGGTGTGCGTTACAGTTTGGAATCCGGACCCGACGGAATGACTCTAACAAAAGATGGATTCATTCGTTGGGAAACAGATTTAGAATCTGCGCCAGAGAAACAGACGATCATTGTGTCACTCAGCGACGATTCGGGGCAATCGATTTTCCATACCTTTGTCTTGCAGGTCCGTAAATGAAGAAGAGCTGGGGGAGGTCTCTGTCCACTCGGACCGAACGGCGATCTATTTTCCTGTCCACTTAGCCGGAAAAAAAGGAGCGCCGCGGCGCCTCTGCAGTTGTTGAAACTGCTGGGGATCTCGCTGTTGAGCAAGTTAAGGGAAGTTGTCGATTTCGCAAACGATTTGTGGAAAAGTCCGTGTCAACTGGGTTGGTGCGGGGGTACCGCAGTGCTCCTCCCTGAAGGCTGTGGCAAGGGGCGGGAAGATCTTGGTAACTGCGAATTCGATGGATGATCTTTTCCAATTCGAGCAAAGCGTTGGCAAGTCAACGAGGGAAGCGTCCGAATCGTTGTTAAAAGTTGGAAGGTGGTCTCCCAGAAGGCAATATATTGCCTTCTGCACTTTTCAATTTACGTCGGTTGCCCCCGACGGGGAGACCACCATGTCTGAATCTAGTTTGTTGCGCGAGCTTGGGCAAGTTTGTCGCGCGGTGAAGAATAGATGAGATCGCCGACAGAAAGATGCCCAATTGGTTTGAATCCTTCTGGAGGCAACAATTGAGTCTCTGCAGAAAAACACTCCCCACCGGGATTCGTTATCCAATACCAACTACAAAGTGCTCCATAACTGTTCCAATGATAATATCCGCCGCTGTAATTCCACTCTCCCTACTCAAACCACATGTAGACTCCTTGGAGAGGATGTAGACCAAGCCCCTTAGGCGGCACATTTACGGTTTCAGAACCAGATGTCGCATCTGGGTTTGAAGTAGGGTAACCTTCGCCTACTCCTGAACCGGGCGAGTAATATGTTGTGTAACCGTTCACGACCTTCCTTATCCACTTACAATTTCCACCATTGCTTCAGGTTGGAGTGTCGGTCGCTGACAACGGCGAACAGTTTCGAAGCATTCAGGCGGACGTTTTGACAGGAAGATGGGGGCAGGAAGATGAATTGCTCTGGCTATTTTCCTGCCAACAACATTCTCTGCTGCACCCGACTCGCACCCAGCCAAACTCAACAGCGCGGAGCAATACTAAGCAAGCTCACCGCTGCGAAGCCTTTAGTCGGTCGTTCGCGACCTTCCTCATCCACCAGGCAGCTTCAACCGTTGCTTCAGGTTGGAGCTTAAGTTGCAGACAACTGTGAACGGTTACTATGTTGTTGGGCTCGTGCCATAGACGGACGCATAACAACTGACAACTGTATAATCATCCACACCTGAAAAGGAACCACCAGACCAGCTCAACTCCTTTCCGTTTCCTGGATCGCATAGGATGCTGCCGGGTGCTTTGCACTTTTGGTGTCGAACACCTTTTCCAAACGCTCGCTAAACCTTAATTGTTCGTGTTGACGATGCACTAAACCAGCATTTCAGGAAGCACTTGGCTGCAACCTGCAAATTCCTTGATTTCGACGCCTAACTGCTGCAGCATCGTCAGCAGCAGCCGTCCCGTCGGTTCTTCTTCATGTTTCATGTCCGCCTTCCAAACAGAATCGGAGGCAAATCCGGAAATGGCCTCTTGATCTACTGTGCCATATCGCAAGTACTGCCCCTGGCGGATTCCCATCCGTTCGCCTCCCGCAAGGATGAGAGGGTAGTTTTGGGACATATGAAATGCACTGGAGGCCGAACCATAGAGGCACAAGGTGTTGTCCAGCATGCTGCCATGGCCTCCGGGTTCGGGAGTCGATTTCAAGCGAGTCAGGAACCGCCCGAACTCGTCGCAGAGGAATCGGTGGTAGGTACCGAAGTTCTCCCATCCGCCCGGTTTCTTGACCCAGTGAGAGAGCATGTGGGTGAGATTGTGGCCCACCGCCCGCGCGAGTCCATCGCTGATTCCAACCCCATTTTCACGCCCGATTTGATAGGTCACCGTGCGCGTCATGTCGGCGTGAAAGGCGAGAAAAACGAGTTCGAACATCGTCCTTAAATAATTCCGAGGATCTTCGGGCGTGATCTCCAGATTGAGGTGGTCCGCATTGACTGTTGGGAGAGGTACGTTGAGCCATTCCTTAGCCTTCTCCAGCTTCTGCTCGGTTTCTCGAACCGACTGCAGATACTGCTCAAGGGTCTCCTGGTCGTTTTGGGACAGCCTGCGTTTTAGGGAGCGGGCATCTTCCAGAAGGGGGTCGAGGGCGGACAGTTCTGCCGCCAGCTGGCGAGCCGCTTGCTGACTGCTCGTCACGAAGAGCTGGTCGAAAACCCGCTTCGGTCGGTTCTCGGCAGGGATGGGGCGTCCCTGACGATTGAACGACATGGTTTGAATGCCCCGGGGTGAGCCGGTTCCGCCATCGGTGCTCATGACGAGGGACTCATGCCGCGTCTGGCCCCCGATCTGAGCCGCGAATACTTGATCCATCGAGATACTGTTTTCGTAGTCTCCTCTGCCTCCCGTATCAGCACCGGTAAGAAACTGGTCGGCATTCGAATGCCCGTGCACATTCCGCACGGCTGGGTGTGAAAGTCCGCTGAAGACCGTGATTTCTTTGCGCAGAGTTTCGAGTGGCTCCAGACATTTGGTGAAGCGGTAGTCGTCGCCATCGGTGTGCGGGAACCAGCTCCAGTCCTCGAACGCTGGATCTTCCCGTCGCGGCATAGGGACGCCATCCGGAACGTAAAAGCAGGCTAGGCGTTTCCGTGGCGTCGAGACTGATGGCAGGTCGGCGGCAAAGGATTCGAACCAGGGCAGCGCTAGCGCGACTCCGGTTCCGTGGAGGAAGCTTCGGCGATCTAATATGGAAAAGTTCATTTTAGTACCCGTGCTGAATTAGATTTCATTGGGGTTAAGTTGTTCGAAACAGGTCGCTCTCTACTAATAACCTAATCAATGTTCGCAAGCCGTCGCCTTCCAGTCGGAGTCTTGCGGCAATGCGTTCCACTTCCGCGCGATCAGCAAAACTGAGCGGTCTGCCGAGGGCGTAGCTGGCCAGTTTATGGACCATGGCGCGCGCAAATTGGTCCTGCCGATTTTCGAGGAGATAGCGTTTAAGCCCCTCCATTCCCGCCAGCTCACTGTGATTATAGAGAGAACTGGTAGAGTCAACCGGTTTCCCGTTTATATCATCGCGCCAGGCGCCGACGGCATCGAAGTTTTCAAAAGCAATGCCCCATGGATCGATCTTGGCGTGGCAGGAAGCGCAGGCTGGCTTGTTCCGATGATCTTCGATGCGCTCTTTCAAAGTCATCTTGAGAATCTCGGGGTCGGTGAGATCGATCTCCGGCACCGCCGGGGGCGGAGGCGGAGGCGGATCGTGAAGGAGGCGTTCGAGCACCCAAATACCACGTTTGAGCGGGTGCGAATCCTTGCCATCGGAATTCATTGCCAGTAAGCCCGCCTGAGCCAGTAAACCGCCGCGTTTTGTTTCAGGAGCTAGGCTGACTTTCTGAAAGTGATTTCCAAACACCTGCTCCACCCCGTAATGTTCCGCCAGATTCTGGTTTAACAGCGCATAGTCCGCGTGGAGAAAATCTATGATCGAGCGGTCCTCGTTTAATACATATCGAAAAAACTCGATCGGCTCCCGCTGCATCGATTGCTTGAGTTCCTCAGAAAAGTCGGGATAGGCTCTTCGGTCCACCTGAAGAAAATCGAGCAACTCCATGCCCAACCACTGATGGGGGAATTGCCGGGTGAACCTTTCCGCACGCGGGTCGGCCAGCATGCGTTCCGCTTGATGAGCAAGAGTCCCTGGATCACCGATGCGGCCACTGGCGGCCAATTCCAGCAACTCTTCGTCCGGCTGACTGCTCCACAGAAAAAACGAGAGACGAGAGGCCAGTTCGCTATCCGTGATAGCTTCGCTGGATTGAGTCAGGTAGAGGAAATGGGGTGAGGAAAGCACGCTTGCCAACACCTCGATCATCGCCTCCTGAAAGTCACCGTAGGCTGGGCGAATCCTCTGAAACAGCTCCAGTCTTCCAGCCAATTCCTCCTCGCTCACTGGCCGCCGCCAAGCCTTCGGCATGAAGCTCGCGAGGACCTTACGCGCATTGCTTTCCTCATCGCTAAACTGCGTTTGCTCTGGAAAGACACGCTGATGGGATCTCGGTGGCCACTCGTCCACAAAGGGGGCGGTGACTTCGATGTAGTCGATGTGAACCGTAGCCTGCTCCGTCTGTTCCGACCCCTGGTGGACGTTGCTGAGGGAAAAATATTCCGAAGGGTTCGGCCTCATGCCCAACCGACTTTTTCGTAGATACGGATTGCGTTCAATACCGTCCAAGGGGATCAACCACTCATAAAACTGTGGCGCATCCGGTGACGCTGTGATGGCGATATCCTCTTCGCTCAGGACATATTCACGGCTGGAATTGTTGCTCGGTCGATAACCAAAAGAGAGACGCAAGCTGGGAAAGCTGTCGCCCTCCGCGCTCGCTCGACTAGCCCGGAACCGGAGCTTCACCGTTCCGCGGTCCGGCAGGTGGTTTCCGAGATCGATTTGTTGCCCTCCACCATGCGGCAGCACCAGCACGAAGGGTAGCGTTTCGGGGGGAACGGGCTTTAGGTCGGTCGGCTTCCAGAGAGAAAATCCATACGGGAAACTCCGGCTCCACTCTTCTCCAGTCTCGCGATTCAGGAAGGTCGCACCGCGTCGCGAGCGGCCACTACCTCGGCCGCCACTTCTCGGACTGCTGGTCCTCCCCATCCGCTCGCGAGCGTTCTTGAAGTCACCGATGATATCTTGGTGGAGTTGGATATTGACGTCGGGATCCAGCCCAGTCTCCAACTCCCGTTCGAGCTCCCTGATATTTTCGTGAACCCAATCTTCGTAATACGGCCCTGCTTTATCCATCGTGATCGAGAAGCAGACCGGCTCTGGCCGCTGCCCGCGGACGGTCGCGAACTCCAAGGCCTCACGCGCGGCATCCCGGTAGGTCGCAAATTGCAGGGAGGTCATCTGCAGCATCTCCGAACTGTTCCGGAAGCCATCTTCAGAAACCGTTTCCGGAAGCAGGTCACTGCCGAAGTCCTGGGACAGACCGAAAAGGTCCTGCAGCGCATAGTTGAACTCATATCGCGTCATGCGGCGGAACGATGAATGCGGGCCTTCACTGCGTTTGACCTGAGAGGCAACAAGGATCTGGCTGGAAAGCCAGTCAATGACTTTACCTCGATCCGCGTCTGCCATGGCGATGTCAGCGTCCGGTGGCGGCATTTCACCGTTGCTCAGCGCGTTCCTCACCTCAACCCACCAATCGACATCTTCTCCGTGGAGAAGATCGGGGTCCAACGTGTCGACTCGAAACTCGCCTTCGGCAATCGCGGATCCGTGACACACATAACAGACCTTGCGTAGCGCCGGCTCGATCTCTGCACGAAACGTCTTCAGATTCGCCTGAGGTGCCGCATTCGTCTGCGATTGTGGAATTGGTTTGCGGTAGCTCGACCGCAGCGCTCCTGCGGTCTTCACTTCTTCGAGCGTTGGTGCGTCTGACGTTGTGGGCTGTTGGGCTATCGCAACGCTCGGCGTTTGCGCGCCAGCGATACAGCTAGCGAGCAAGATCATGACGGTTGTCAATTGGAAGTTCATGGGATTCAGGCAAAAATGGAGTCAAGGACACGACAGTCCACGTCCGTTAGCCGAAAAGCTCGGCCTTCGTCGTAGTACGTACTTGAGTCGTTCGTGGGCGATTCCCTGAAGGCGCAGAATCGTGGCGTTAAGGTCGTGGATTTGTCCGCCTGCATTTTCAATGGATCGTGCTCGAGCGACTCACTGAGCAGGCCGTATTTAGAATTGCCGGGTTCAAAGGGCGGGCCGCTGTCTCCAGCCCATCGAATCGCGTCAAGATCATCAGCTTGCAATCCAGCACCATGGATTGTTGGAGCCGTCGAATGGCATTCATGGTAGTGCTGCACCACCGCCGGCCAGTTGCATGACGCGAAAGAGTCAACGTCCGCCTCGACTTGGCGATCAATCAATTCATCGGCACAGATCGGTATACTGAGTGGACTCTGCGCGCAGCATATGAGCAATGAGAGTGTAGCAATCGTGCGAACGGTGAAATTGGCGGTCACCGAAAAACTCCTTGCTGGCGTCGACGATCTTGGAAACGTTTGGAAGCGTCCACCCAATCCGGGGGAACTTCTATGATACTTTGTCGCGAGATCCCAAAGTATGACGTTTTCCATCCGCCATGAATCATCAAGGTCCAATAACGCGTTATAGTGTTCGTTGAGATCTTTCCTTCCCAAAGAATAACTAAAAGCCCATCAATTTTCGACCTGCCACTAAAATTTCCGAAGAACCATTTTGCTTTGCGATGTTTGTGGGCGTTATCGCAATGACACAAAAAATGTGTGCGGTTGGCGATTTTCTAGTTGGATTCAGGCATTACGGAATGCTCTGGCGTGTAACAACTTCCGTTTGCGGTCGAAACGCATACCAAGCAAACCAGAACGCATTGACCCACTGAAGTCCGTCGTCTGCCGATACAATTCGTAACGTTTGATCTGACTTGTCGAACGCAATGACGATCCTCTTGCCGTTGATTTCTTTTTCCAGTTGCGTTGACTGGCGACCAAATACTGACACTGGAATCGCAAACGCCTTGGTTGCGTCCCAAATCCCCAGCACTCGCTCCTTCAGCGGCAGCGCGTTGCTCTGGGGCCTGGCTGGAAACATCAGGTTGGGTTGGCGGAAGTAGCCCGCGTAGGGATTGGCCTTGTAGTTGCGGTTGTATCCCGTTTCAGGCGAGAGCACATCGGTGTGCGGCTGGCGAGCTTGCCAGGCTTCCCACGACGTCAGTTCCATGGGAAGCACCGTCAGCTTTTGGGCAGCGCCTGGCCCTGAAACGCCCTCGCTTTTCATCTGCGACCAGAGACTCTCCGAGTCGGCGCGGTCGTACATCAGCACATTGCTGTTGTAAAGCAAGCCAGAGACGCCGAACTCACGTTCACCCAGTGGCGTCCGTCGATCGAAAACTACGGCGGAATCGCAGAGTGGGCAGTAGGTGACCGCAATGGGAATGTCGCCAAGTCGATCGTTTACGATTTCGTGTTGGTTGAGGATCGAAATGGGATAGGCCCGAGCTCGTCCCTCGATGGCAACTCCGATAACTCGCTCATTCGCTTTCAGGAAATCCGCGTGTTCACGGGGCATCGTTGCCGGATTGCTGATAGCCGGTATTCCGTCTTTGGGGGGACCGCCGGAATGAATTTCGTTCAACGGAATGGTCGCGCGGGACAAGTCGAAGGTGAGTGCTTGTCGATTCTGTATCCGATGCAACTGTGACGTCGACAGTGCATGCCCCACGTTTCCCTTTTCTCGCTCTGTAGTGGAGCCAATCAGCAGAAATGCTAGGCACACCAGCGATGCGAGAATTACTAGGGCCGGTAAGCTCTTCTCACGGCCGGTGCTCCGTTTGATCTCCATGCTCAACTCCTAATGCTTGGTCTGTTGATTCGAGTGGGTTCTCCCCAAAGGCTATCTGGTTGACGAGTAAAAATCTGTGAGCGTACACACAGAGTGACCGGGCGACAGTGGTGTACAATCAATGCTGTGCTAATGCAATTACCTGACTCGAATTGAAAACAGGAGCTTTGAAAATGCTAAAGAAATTGGGGATGACCGGACTAATGATTGCAGTTACGTCCTTGACGGTCGGTTGTGATCAACCGGCAACCGAACCATCGACGACTACGCCTTCCTCCGAAACGGCTGTCGGAGATCAGGACGCTGCAGTCGATGCGGGCTCGTCGACCAGAGAGGATTCACTCCCACCGGCAGGCTCTGCAACCAAGTAAGACCAGTATTGAAGGTGCGAGTGCACTGCGGGTACCTTAGTCATGAGTTTGCGTGCGATTTATTCGTGTGCCGCTTTGTGTAACGATTGCCTTGGGGGGGAGGGCACTGAGGTGTTGGCCAACCAAATGACGTCGTCGATCGATTGGGCAGGCAGGATTGATGCTCCATATGGCGTGGCCCGACGTCATTTGCCGTACACGCCGAATGCGTAAACAGGCCTTCCACGATCATAAGTGATCCGCAGGGCCGCGTGCGACTTGCCTCCAACGGGACTTTAGGAGGGCCATCGCCCAGCAATGCATGAGACACTGGAAATGATCAAGTCGGGAGATTTCAGCGATGCGCACCCGAGGCGTCTCAAGTACGCCAATTCCTCAAGCAAAAGATACGCTGCTTCCCTGCCTTTCGACACTTAGGGGAAGCAGCGTTTGGGCCTCAAATTCGATTAGTACGGTAGGCCAAAGAATCGTCTTACCAGCGGGAAGCTGTAGGTTGGACGAAAGGTAGTGTAAGCGGGCTTGGCTGCAATCGCAGATGAACCGCAGGGGGCCCCATAGGTTGGCGACGCAGCGATTCGTGGCACACCAACGCCGTAAGACGGCACGCCTTGAGCTTCATAGGGCTGACTAACAACTCCCTGTACTCCACTGTAGGCCTGGCCTGTCGGTGCAGTGTAACTGGGGGCATAGGACGGCGCAGCCACCGATGGAGCGGGCGCGGAATATCCGCCGCGTGTTCCTGATTGTGCAAATGCTTCGCTCGTGGACAACACACCGACAAGCACCGTAGCAAATGCAACGGCTCGAAAACGATTGAACATACTTCACTCCATTGGGTAAGGGCTGCACGGCAACTGATACACCTGGTAATCGGTTGCGAAATGATTATTCCAATTATCGACAGGCGTCTTGTCTGATTCTGTGTGCACTCACACATTCAGCCGGTTCCCAACAGCTGGAATATTAATCCTGCAGGACAGAGGAACTGATTTTACTGCCGACGATGGCTTCCCCATTTTCGAAGCTACCATCGATTGCCAGCACGCCCGGCAGCCTGGCTTTATTGCCTGTCAGCATGCCGAAACGGCTACTGGCTGGCGGATAGCAGGCTTCGCTGCTCACTGTTCACTGTCACTGTCACTGTCTCTGTCTCTGTCTCTGTCTCTGTCTCTGTCTCTGTCTCTGTCTCTGTCTCGCAGTAATCGTTCCCCTCAGGCACAAGTGGTTCGGCAGACGCACACCAAGCAAAGAGGGGGGGGCTGCGCGGGCGAGCGTCCGCAAGCCAAAAGGGCAGCTACTCGGTCCATCAGCAATTGCTTGAGCCTCGCAAGCCGGGCAGACTGTGCATGCGACAGTTAGGTGGACCAAGCTATCTCATTGCCATTGAATAGCGAAACGAAGGCCATTTTTTCAGTAACCTCAAGGGGCACTCAAGCAAAATCGCGAGATGCGGGCATTGACAAAAATTGTGGAGAAGCGTATCGTGAATCGACGATAAACAATTTAGTGGCGATCAATAGTGCAATCCTGAAGGCGATCGATCGATGGTTCGAACCAAGGCAGAAGCTCAGAAATGCTGCTCCCCCAGTGAGAAGCTGGCGCTTCCAGATGTCGCTTGGGCTGAGGACATGGCCAAGTTGACTTGGGCCTTGGCTCATCCGGCGCGAGTGCGGATCGTGCGTTTGCTGCTCAACCGCACCTCGTGCGTCTGCGGTGAGATCGTGGAAGAAATGCCACTGGCTCAATCGACGGTTTCCCAACATTTGAAGATCCTCAAGGAGACGGGGTTGGTGCAAGGTGAAATCGACGGCCCCCGCGTTTGCTACTGCATCAACGAAGAGGCGATGGCCAAATTGAAGCAGCTAATCGCGGACTTGTAAGCCAATCAGTTAAGCACTCCCTGGTGCAATTTAGGTTCCAATAAAAAAATTTCCCTCAAGCTATCGTTCTTCGCCGATGAGCGATGGCGTGCAAAGGAGTACACAATGAGCAAGCGAATGATGATCGATGATGTGCGAGACCAATACGCCGGCGTCGCCAAAGGCGCTCTTTCCAACGAGTCAACTGCGGTCAGGTCCATCGCGTCTGCCTTTGGCTATTCACAGGACGAACTGAATCAGTTGCCTGCTGAAGCCAACATGGGATTGTCCTGCGGCAACCCGTTGGCGCTAGCCGGTATTCGTGAGGGCGAAGTGGTTGTGGATCTCGGGTGCGGCGGAGGCATGGATGTGTTTCTGGCCGCTCGAAGTGTGGGCTCAGCGGGGCGCGTTATCGGTATCGACATGACCACCGAGATGCTCGAGCGAGCTCGTGCCGGTCAACAGAAGCTTGGTCTGACGAATGTCGAGTTCCATCAAAGCACCATCGACAAATTGCCGCTACCTGACAACTCTGTTGACTGCGTGATCAGCAACTGCGTGATCAATCTAGTGTCCGACAAACTGGCTGTATTTCGCGAGATCTTGCGAGTGCTCAAGCCTGCGGGCCGTGTTGCCCTAAGCGATATCGCACTCAAGCAAGAGCTGCCAAGTGAAGTCAAGCAAAGTGTTGAGGCCTATGTGGGGTGCATCTCTGGTGCAGTTCTCATCGAAGAATACCGAAGCTTATTAGAGCAAGCTGGTTTTGGCTCTGTTGTCGTAACTGACACCGGAGCGGACTTAAACGCTTATGCAATGGCCAGTGATAGCGGATGTTGCGGTGGTGCGTGCGATTCGGAAGGAAAGTCCTTGCACGACGGTCTCGCGTCGGTCATGCAATCGTTTGACGCCAACGCTTATGCCGCGAGCGTACGAGTCCATGCGCTGAAGCAGGCATCGACCGGCTCCGTGAATACGATTCCCGTTTTAAATGTTCAACCGATTTCCAAGGAGAAAACCATGAAGACTGTCCAAGTCTATGACAAACCAATGTGCTGCTCGACCGGCGTTTGTGGCCCAGACGTTGATCCCGTTTTGCCAAAGTTTGCAGCGGACCTCGACTGGCTTAAGAACCAAGGCCACAACGTCGAGCGATACAACCTAGCTCAACAGCCGCAAGCCTTCATCGAGAACAAGGAGATTCACCATCTGCTAAGCACCGCTGGCACCGATTGCTTGCCAGTCGTGGCTGTTGATGGAGAAATCGTCAGCCAAACCGTCTACCCCTCACGTGAAGATCTCGCAGGCTGGGTCGCCGGTGTACCCGCGAAACAACTCCTGCCCGTTGCCAAGCCAAGCGGCGGATGCTGTGGCACTAGCGGCTGTTGCTAGGAGCAAAACAACGCTGACATTTCGCTGACGTTTGACGCCCAATTCAAGGAACATGAATCATGAAGTTTTTAGACCATCCAACACGTAATCTGTTCTTCACAGGTAAAGGCGGCGTTGGCAAAACGTCGGTGGCATGTGCGACCGCTGTGAAACTTGCCGATGCTGGTAAGAAGGTCTTGCTTGTCTCGACTGACCCCGCGTCTAACCTTGATGAAGTGCTGGGCGTCACGCTCGGAAACCATCCGACGGCGATTCCAGCGATGCAGACTCTGTTCGCCATGAATCTCGATCCTGAGAAGTCGGCGGCCGAGTATCGTGAACGCATGGTTGGCCCCTATCGCGGCTTGTTGCCTGAAGCAGCCGTCAAGAGCATGGAGGAACAGTTCTCGGGATCTTGCACGCTGGAGATCGCGGCCTTTGACGAATTCTCACGGTTGCTTGGTGATCCAACCGCGACCGCTGAGTTCGATCATGTGATCTTCGATACAGCGCCCACGGGGCACACGTTGCGATTGCTCACACTGCCATCGGCCTGGGATGGCTTTATGGAACAGAATACGACAGGTACGAGTTGTCTGGGGCCATTAGCTGGTTTGCAAGCTCAACAGAAACTTTATCAAGAGTCCGTAAAGGCATTGGGCGATGCCTCAGTAACAACGCTCGTACTCGTGGCCCGCGCCGAAGCAAGTGCTCTGCGCGAAGCAGCGCGGACCAGCGGGGAACTGGCAGAGCTTGGTGTGCGCAATCAACACCTCGTGGTCAACGGTGTGTTCCAAGCAATGGATACCAGTGATCCCTACGCCGTTGCTTTGCAAGAGCGAGGCACTGTGGCGCTGAGCGGCACTCCGGACAGCCTGAAAGCATTTCCTCAGACGATCGTGCCGCTCAGTCCCGGTGGGATTCTCGGAATCGAGTCGCTCCGTCGCCTCGGCAACGTCGACTCGACTGCTATTGCAGAACTGGAGGCTGGAGAAGTCGAACCGGTTGAAGGCCTGCCGATGCTCTCGGAGCTGATCGACGACTTAGTTGCGCCGGGGCACGGCGTCATTCTCGCCATGGGTAAAGGTGGTGTTGGCAAGACCACCGTCGCGGCAGCCATCGCGGTTGCAATCGCTCAGCGTGGTTACGAAGTGCACCTATCCACCACCGACCCAGCAGCACATATCGCTGCTGCGATGAACGACGAAAGCTTGCCGACCCTGTCGGTCAGTCGCATCGATCCTGAAGCGGAGACCGCCAAGTATTCTGCGCAAGTTCTCGGGAAAGCCGGCGCAAACCTTGACGCTCAAGGCAAAGCACTGTTGGAAGAGGATCTCCGATCGCCTTGCACCGAAGAGATTGCCGTCTTTCGTGCTTTTGCTGATGCGGTCGCCGCTGGAACGAACAAGTTTGTGGTGCTTGACACAGCGCCCACTGGGCACACGGTCCTGTTGCTCGATTCGGCACTTGCCTACCATCGCGAGGTGACACGTCAGTCGAGCGAAATGCCAGAAGCCGTAGAAAACCTGCTTCCGCGGTTGCGCGATCCCGACTTTACACGCGTGTTGATCGTGACGCTTCCCGAAGCGACTCCCGTGCATGAAGCGGCCGCTTTACAGCGGGATCTACGACGAGCCGAGATCGAGCCCTATGCATGGGTTATCAATCAAGTCCTCAGTCCCTTACCCATTACTGATCCGCTGATGAAACAGCGTCAATCGCATGAACAGAAGTACTTACGCGAAGTCAAAGAAGTACTGGCCAGCCGTGTGGCGATCATCCCTTGGCAGCTTGAACCTCCCACCGGTCTTCAATCCCTGAGCCGGCTGACTCACTCCGGACTAACAGCTTCGGGATCCTAAGGAGAGACGAGCATGGCCAAAGTTCAAGTGCTCGGTACGGGCTGCGCGAAATGCGGCTACCTACTCAAGAATGCACAGGTGGCTGCAAACGAGCGACAGGCTGGCGATGTGGTCGAGAAGCTCGACGACATGCTGCAAGTCCACGAGTTCAACCCGTCAGCGCTACCCGCTCTGGCGATCGACGGCAAAGTCGTTACTGTGGGAACGCTACCATCACCGTCTGAAATTAGACAGCTTATTGAACAGTCGCAAGAAGTGGAGGAGTGATCCTGAAAACCCGCAAGATTGAACGCGTTTTGCATGAAGCTTTAACCAATCGAGATCGAAGCTGGCCAACTTGCCTGGAAAATCGCAGACTACACCGCTGATGATAACGCAGCGTTTGTCGATCCGTTTAAGGTGTTCACATCGACTTTCGTCTTAGTCGAAGTGCAAGATGGCAAGGCTGTCCGATGGAAGAAGCCTAAAGAAGTCTGGAACCACACCAGCGATCAAGCAGATTGCATGGCCTTCATCAATCAAGCCTGGTCTGAATTTAAAGTAGCGTAATGGGGGACCGTTGGTGCGAACTTACCCATGAGCATTCCGATCACCATGCAGAGGGCGGCGACCGCCAGGAGCTACTGCACAAGAAAGTGAAGAAATATGGCACCGTGTTTAGCACCGTTAACCCTGGTACCAAGCTGAATGGCATTCTTCGAAGAAGATGAGAAGCCGCTGCCTTTGTGGCTTCCAATAACCCTATATTAAGGAATACGTTTAATGACATCGAAGCAAACTGAAGGTAATTCGACTACCTTTTACCCCGAGTTAAAGCGTTACTTGACGGAAGCAATAACTCGTTTCGAGGTGATCCCTAACGATCGCAAGGGGGAGCTCGCCAAAGTTGCAGACTACGTGCGAGAACGCCTTTCGAAGTCCGAACCAGCTAAGCTGACCTTTATCTGCACACACAATTCACGACGTAGCCATCTGTCCCAGATCTGGGCGCAGGTAGCTGCCGAATACTATGGATTGGAGGGTGTTGAGACGTTCTCTGGCGGCACTGAAGCAACGGCCTTCAACCCGCGGGCTGTCGCCGCCATGCAGCGCTGTGGACTCAAGATCGTGGCGGATGATCCGACCGCGACCAATCCGCGCTACAGCGTCACCACCTCGGATTCATCCACACCGCAAGTTTGTTTCTCGAAGGCGTATAGCGACCCGCCGAATCCAAGTAAAGGATATTGCGCGGTGATGACTTGTTCGCAGGCCGATGACGCTTGTCCGGTTGTAATGGGCTGCGATCTTCGCATGCCGATCCGATATGAAGACCCGAAAGTAGCCGACGATACTGAGTTGGAAGCCCAGCGATACGACGAGCGCTCCGCTCAAATCTGTAGCGAAATGCTTTACATGATGTCCCTCGCATAGACGACCGACGATGGGACCCAATGTCTGTTTCTCTATCGTCCACAGCAAGTGCTGCAGGCTGATGTCAGCGGCACTGGCGACACTTCGCTCGACAAGTTGGTTGTATTCGAGGGCCGTTCTGAAGGTCTGGCGTCAAGCATTCGTTGAATTTACTTCGCAGAGCCGATTGCGCTCTACCCGCCGGTCAGCCAGCTTGTGCTTGCGCTCATGCCGAATCGATTGCGGGAGGCGATTGTCGGACAAATCTCGGTCTGGACGACGCTTCCGCCAAGTCAGCTCTCAAGGTGGTCAGCGAACGGGCTTACCTCAATTTGCTGGGGGGGCAGCCACCCTGGTCGTTTGGGCTCGTTTGTCAGGTAGCAAGACGCGAGTCCCACAGAATTCTAACGAGCCAAGTTCAGGAAAAGCGGGTGGGTTGCATGTCGAGGCAAGCCTTTTAGTATCGCCTGGTTCTGAATGTTAAGCCTCACACTGAACGCTTGGTACCGGATCTAGATGCTGCCCATGTTGGCTGTGGTGCGTAATCGCGTCTGGATTTTGGTGAGCGGATCTGCATTGGTCTATTACTTGCAATCTTGGTCCGCGTGGGTGGATTCCCGGGGGCCGCTGCTGGGGACTCCATACGCTGGGTCCGCGTTTTTCGACAAGATTTTCGTACGGTTTGAATTCCTGCCGGTGCTGAATGGCCTGCTTCTTGGCGGCTGAGTGGATTGGAATCGGTGAAATCTTACTCCTGGCTTGTAAGGACTTTGGGCTCAAAGCGACATTCTGTTGTCGGCTGCTGATTGCCACGGCTAAACCTGCTAGAGATTTCGATTCCCCACAGTTTTCACGAAGAAAGTATGCGCCATGTCTACGTTCAAGTTGTTGATATTAGGGGGCGTGTTGGCCGGCCTGTTTTCTGCCGGGGCAGTCCTAAAACAGTCGAAGGGTGTTGCTCATAGCCAAGCGTGTGAGGGATGCGAATCTGAGTCTTGCTCGAGTTGTGCGGACCACTTGGCTTGCTCGGTAGACTCCGGCACTGGAGGAGACTGTTTGACGTGCGCTACAGCCTGCTCGAAAACAGGGCAGGGATTCGAGTTCAACGGTGAGGCACCGGCCTGCTCGGCTTGTGCCTCTGAACCGAGCGATCTGTTACACCCGACGGGAGCGGTTGTTCCAGGGGAAATCACGGTTACGGGACGCGAAAGCGGTCTAATCAAGCTCGCGGACGACGATACCTTTGAGGAACACATTCATGCAGAGGCCGGTACAGTGCTGGTTGACTTCTATGCTGATTGGTGCGGGCCATGCAAGATTCAAGGCGCAATCCTCGAAGAGCTCGTCCCGTCGCTTGAGCATTCGACAGTTGTCAAGGTAAATGTGGACGAGAGTCCGAGACTTGCCAGACAGTTTGAGATTACTGGAATTCCAGCACTCCTAGTATTCCGAGACGGAAAGCTGCAGGCAACGCATTTAGGCGTGGCCGATTCAGATGAAATCGCTGCTCTAATCGCCTCAGAGTAACAAACTTCTGAGCGGATTTTTCCAACGGGGTGGCGACGATGTCGACGAAAATTTTGATAACTGCCGGATTGCTTGTGGCTGGACTTCTTTGGGCCGTCGTATCCAATCGGCGCACAATCGCCATCAAACTATATGGTCCGCCGACGGTAGATTCTGTCGAGGCCTATGGCCCATTGGAAAGCGACTTGACATTCGATCATTCTGTCCTTGATCGGTTGTTGAGCGAATTCGTAGACGACGCTGGCTGGGTAGATTACGAGAGTCTAAAGGACCGCCAAGGGGAACTACAGACATATATCGAAACACTGGCCGATGCACCGTTCGATGATCTGGGACGCAATGAAAAACTGGCTTTGCTGATCAACGGTTACAACGCCTTCACCTTGGAATTGATTCTCGAACACTATCCAGTGGATAGCATTCAAGATATTCCAACTGCCCAACGTTGGGACGATGCAAGATGGAAGCTGGGCGGTAAGTTGTTGAGTCTCTCGCAAATCGAACATGAACAGATCCGCCCCAAGTTCAAGGAGCCTCGGGTGCATTTCGCGCTGGTCTGTGCTGCAATCGGTTGTCCACCACTTAGGAGGGAAGCCTATGTCGGATCGCAACTCGAAGAGCAATTGCAGTCTCAGACTCAGTATATGCACCAGCACCAAACCTGGTTTCAGTTGGAACCCAGTGCTTCAGCGGTGAAGCTTACGCAGCTCTACAGCTGGTACGGAAACGATTTTGAACAAAGTGCGGGTTCGGTGCTTAAGTTCGTCGCCACATGCTCGGTGCCTCTCAAGAGAGAAATGGATAGTGGGAAAAACCTAGGGATAGATTGGCTGGAATACGATTGGACTCTGAACTCATTGAGTAATCGCGGGGCTAGATGATGGCGATGCGGTCCGGCGAGTCTTATGCTCAAGCGCGAAGGCAGATGCTCAATGATAGCTGGAATGGTTTACCGGCGAACTTGAGAACTGAAAATCAGTTGATTGGTAGGCAAGAGTTAGGATGCGGAGCGATGGTCGGGATTTTGCCTCGCTGGGATTTTTCCTGTACCGCCTGCTATTTGGGGACAGGTCCGAATCGTACCAAACCGGCTTCGATGGGCGAAGCTAAACGGCAGCTATTCGCCCTGCGTGACTATCTTGGACCCGGCGGGATTTTGCAGCTAACCGACGGCGAGGTTACCTAGCGTCCGGTCCATGAATGGATCGAATTGCTGAGTACCCGAACGTGGGCGACTTGGGGCGAGCGTGAGGCTCTGCTGGAGGTCGATCAGGGGCGAAACAGGGGGAAAGCGGTTGACAATAGTGGCTAATCATTTCATGGGGCAGGCAGAACATGTACACCACTCGGGCAGGAACAGTTGAAAAACTGTGTCTTCTGTATTGCAGCAGCAAACGGTCGACTATTGAGCATGTGCGAGTTCCACAACAACAACTTCCGCGATCAATACTATGACAGTCTAGGGACTGCAGAGGTTTGGGGGTGGAGTTGTGGACGCCCAATACGGCTGCTACTGCCAACCCGCTGCGCCGGATTACACGTAGGGATTTTTGTCCAGGAATGGACCCTCGGCGAAGGGGCGCAGAGATGCCTCTGCGTGCTACATCGCGAATGCAACCGAAAATAGTTCGACAGAGTTACTCAACGTGATATCTATGCTGCCCCAAACCCTCACGGTCCTTTTCCTCGCATTGATTTCAGCATTGGCGACCGTCACAGGGGTACCCTTGATCTTCTTTCCAGAACTCGCGGCGCTAGCGTATGAGATTTTCACAAATCCAGGGGGTAAGTGGGCTCGATCTCCATGGTATCTAGCCATCACACCAGCCATCGCCGGCCTAGCTGGCGTAGCTTGTGCTATTGCGTTGCCATACGGGTACGTTTCAATGCTGTTGGCAATCGGATGTTCGCTGGGCATTGTAATCGTTCTTCGCTCACCAGTGGCTCCAGCCATCTCTGCCGGTGTCCTGCCGGTGGTGATGGCAGTGGACAGTTGGATGTACCCGTTCGCGATTCTATTAGGGACATCGATACTAGCGCTCTTAAGTGTGCAGTGGCGGTCCTGGAGTCGACTTGGCGTGCCGATCGAGCGGGTGGAGGCGACGGATAGCAATCGAAACCTGCCACTACTCGGTTATGAGTGGGCATTCAAATTGCTCTTGCTTATCGTGATTTTGCTCGTCGCGGTTAACGGCGCAGGTCAAAGGATGATTCTATTTCCGCCACTCGTCGTTATCGCCTTCGAAATGTTTGCTTATACATCTAGATGTCCGTGGGCGAAGACACCTTGGAGACTGCCGATTGTTTGTACGGCAACTGCATTGATCGGCGTATTGGCAGTTGAAGTGTTTGGCGTAGGTATGGTCTCCACGATATTGACCGTTTCGATAGGCATCGCAATTCTAAGGCTCATCGATCAACACGTTCCTCCTGCTTTGGCAGTAGGCTTGATCCCGCAAGTCATGAACGCGCCCGGCTGGAACTACCCAGTTGCTGTTGGCCTAGGATGCTCCGTACTGGTTGCGTTCTTCTTCGCTACAGAGGCGTTGAAGCCAACTTTCGCTCGGTTCCGTCATTTGCGTAATTGAACCAGCAACTTAGCTCTCGCCCCTTGTCGATCGTCGCTGGGATGCGCTCGATGGACGAGGAGCCATTGCCGAGAACCCCAATGCCGAGAACTCAGACGGTGGTGCGCAAAATCGCCTATCGACCGTCTGCTTGTGGATTTTCAAGTAGCCCGCCAATAAGCTACTCAGACACAAGCAAATGCTTGGATCCTTTACGCACCATCCGTGTGTGCTCATGCACACAGAAAGATGCGCGTGTGTTCGCCACAATAGACGCAGTAAAGGAGGCCAACCTATGCGAGCTATGGCAACGGAGACCAAGCGGGGCATCAAGCCGTTTCCAACCCGCTCCTACAACGCCTTGGGATTTAGTTTCATACTGCACTTCTGTCTGTTGGCGTTCCTTGGTTTGTGGCAGATTGGCGGCGGTCAACCGGAACTGCATTCGATAGCGCTGCGTGCGGTCGTCATCCAAGAACTTCAGCCAGTAAAACTACTCCCTCGAGCTCCTGTTGAGTTGGAACTTCAACGAGAGATCATTGAAATTGCCGACCCGCAATTTAGCCTGGCGAAAATGCTGGACAGTTTGGGGGGAGCGACGGGGAGCTATTCCTATGAGAACTCGAGCGTTGTGAGCCACCAATTGAGGATGCCTGGTTTGTTCACTTATGGCACGGGGCAGGGAAGCGGACAAGCGGAACGCGACTCCGGAAACGCTGGCGGAGGCATGGGGCTGTACCAGACTCCGTTTGGGGCGTTGGTGAAGGAACTCCGCCAAGGCCTGGACCTAGTGATTGTGTTTGATAGTACAAGCAGCATGGGGGCCGAGATCACCTCGCTGAAGCTTCAGATCTTGCAACTGGGACGCGTCATGTTGCAAGCTCTACCGGAAACACGTGTAGCCTTTGTGACTTACAAAGACATAGGAGACTCGCCTTCTGTGGCATTCTCCGAATTGACGAACGACCTTACGTCCCTTCTTCGATTCTTGTCGTTTGTCGAACCAGTGGGTGGTGGTTTCGACGTTGAGGAAGCGGTGGGACTGGGGCTACAACAAGCTATCTCCGGCTACCAGTTTCGCGATGATGCGCACAAAGTTGTAATCATCCTCGGCGATGCGCCGCCACGTCGGGCAGATCTGCCCCACTCCCTATTCATGGCTCACCAGTTCCATTTACTAACCAAGGCTCGCGTTAGCACGCTGTCAGTACGTGCTGCATCAACATTCCCCGAGTTTGGGAGCATTGCCCACGTCGGTGGAGGAGAATCCGTCGTGTTGATCGACCCACGAAATGCTCTGCAAGAATTGCTGCTCTTGGTATTTGGTGCGGCCAATCGAGCCGAAGCAATGCGACTGCTACGACTCCAGTGATTCGTACAGCAATTCGCCCACAACGGCATTTTTCAGAAAGAGATTCTATCGGATCCTGTTCACGCTTGGCTTGCATCTAGACGCATGCGCAATCTCTAGTCGTGGAGGAGTCCTTTGTGGGCGGCGGAAGCTTGACATTAAGAGAGGTATGAAACGCTTGCGTGATCTGCATGAACGTTTTTTCGACAGATCGAAAAGCCGCAACGATCTCTGGATCAAAGTGCTGGCCCGAGCCCTTGTGGATAATGGAGGCTGCTTGCTCATGCGACATTGGCCGCTTGTACACTCGTGGGCTGATCAGGGCGTCATAGACATCTGCGACAGCTACTATTCGAGCACTCAGCGGTATCAATTCTCCAGCAATTTGCATCGGATAGCCAGTTCCGTCAAACTTCTCATGATGCCAAAGTGCAATCTCGTGTGCCATTGAGAGAAAATCGTCTTCACCAAGTTGTGTTTCGATGGCGTGTAAACATTCTGCGCCGAGTTGGGCGTGCGTCTCCATGATTGCGCGTTCTTCAGCATCGAACTTGCCCGGTTTCAAGAGCACCTTGTCCGGTATACCTACTTTGCCGATGTCATGCAGCGAAGACGCCAGTCCAAGCGTTTCAATGTAGTCCTTTGTAATGTCGCGATGAGTCTTTTGCAATTCTCGGGCTAGCAGCATCGAGAATACGCGAATCCGTTCCAAGTGCTCCCCGGTGTCCGTGTCTCTTGACTCTGCAAGTTTTGCCAGCCCAAAAATTACTGCGTTGCGGGTAGTCATGAGAGACTTTGTACGAGCCTTAACGAGATTGGCGAGATCCGCGTTTATAAGTGCCAGGCGATTTTCGTATCCTGAGACAATCCAGATACCACCAACCAAGACCACCAAACTTAGTAAACCGGCAACGACTGATCCGCCCACTTGGATTGGCCATATAATACTGCTCGCCGCATGGAGTAGCCCCGCCTCGCGTTGATGCGCCAGTACTCGAATCCCCATGCTAGGTATGTCATGTACTGCGATTAAGTGGTTGCCATCCGGCATCGTGGCCCACCCCATACCCTCCGCTTTCATGATGGGGGAAACTTGGCCCTTCGATTGATTTAAAGGAATCATCGCGGGCGACATCATGTCAGGTACTGTTCGCAAGTCTGGGTGACAGAGAAGTCGTCCAGAATCACTTTCAATAATGCAGAGAAAGCCGTCGTTAGGGAGCGAGATACTCTCAACTAACGTTTGCACCCTTTCCCAGTTTTGGTGCCCTTTACTGGGAGCTTTAGGCTGTAACTGCAGAATTAAGCGTGCCATCTGGGCAGCGATTTGCTCGTTGTCCTTCATGACTTGAACGCGGACAATTCTCGTCACTTGGAGAAGTCCCCAATTCGCAAACAGGCTGACCCCTACAAGCGATACTGCTAGCTGGAAGCCGACTAGCAGGATGATGAGCCAAGATTTTCGGCGAATGACTAGATTCATTACGGTTCCCGCTCCGGTTGGTCCACTCCACTTTGCAAGTCTGGGAAGCATAAGCCGCACGCGATGCTCAGGTCCGAATAGCCTGCGCCTTTAACCGCGATGGTAAAACGTGTGCAATCGACTGTAACGATTCATTGGATTGCATCGTGTAGGCAGGTCAATGAGTTGAAGGTTTGGCCAACTGATAACTGGAATTCACGAGAGTTGGGGCTCAGCGGTTCACTATTCCCATTCGCCCACGGCAACGACCTCGAAACGCCTCTTGGCCCTGGAGCTGAGGGCGAGCCAGTCGTTGAAGAGATGCTCTGCGAGAATTGCTGCGTTTGATCTTTGGTGCGGCTAACCGAGTGGAAACACTACGTTTACTACCGCTGTGGGGCCAGAGCTCTGTGGCTTCTGCGTTTCATTCTCTGGCGATATTCGAATTTGGAGCTACTCTTAAGATTCTTATCAGGGCCGAGATGAACTGGGGAGCAAGCGGCAATTCCCGATGGGATGCGTTGACTCGGGTCACCGTCGTCCAGGGAATAGCGCATCTAGCCGACGATATGTGTTGCTGGTCAGCAGGAAGGCTGCGGGCGGCCAATGCGCTGCGAAGTGTCGTGGTGTCGTCTCCAGCTTCATACGCGATAACTTTTAGCGTACATTTCCTGGGAACCATCTGCACAATCGAGGGTGTTTTCTCCTGGTCTCCGACGAAGAGATGCAATTCTGTTGTCGCCGGTAGTTGCCCTGGAATCTCCAGTGAGTGGCGAAACTGCGCCGCGCGGTAAAGACACTTGGCCAAGTGGTCTCTGGCTAGGGCACGGCGTTCTGCCGCATCGGCAACTTGTGGCAACAATTGCTGTAGCGAACGCTCGGCTTCATCCGCGACGATCCCCCATTGGTAAGCTTCCCAAGTGGCCGGGTCAAAAAGGTTGCGATTAACGTGCTGTCCAGCTGCATCCACCAGCGTACTCTGACTGTCACCAGGCAACAGTTGGTATACGCTAGGCATGGTTCCAAGAACTACGGGTGATTGGAACGGTACGAGTATTGAAGGTTGATAGCCGTTAACCAGATCTCGTAGCGCTAAAACGGAGCCGGTATTCGGAGTGCCAACGAAAACCGCTTTCTCCACCTTTCTGCAGCCATTCCAGTCCAGGACGGGGAGCGATCCGTCGTTGGGAAGTTGTTGTCGACCGTAGCGCAAATAGTAGTGAGCCAACAGGCCGCCCATGGAATGAGCGACAATATCGAATTTGATAGAGGGCTGCGCGATTCCGAAACGAACGGCATATTCGCGAGCGACGTAGTCGTCCTTCTCGGAAATGAAATCGTCGAGTAGCGCCGCATTTTCGCTGATGTCTCGCCGCCAATCGTAATCAAATTGGAAGCATGTGAAGTGTTCGGACTGCTCCGTATCCAAAACGCTGGGCTGTTTCGAATCTCGATAACCGGCAATCCCAAGAGCTTGCATCAGCCCACCATAGGCTTCAACTTCAATCGGCAGCCCCGCAACCTTGAGGTCCAGGTGCGCAAGAGTGCCCGCGCTCCGCACGTTGTCCCGCAGGAGATTCAGTGGTACGCCGAACTCCATGGGATGAGCCATGCTGGTTGACGGAGACCTGCGTGTCCAAAACTGAAATCGTCGCAGAGTACCCCAGACAACTTGTTCGGAGTCTTCATCGACGAGCTTCGACCCCAGTATCCCGTGGATCACAATGACCGGGTTCTGTTCGACCTCTGGAGATCGAGCTAACCTGCCGCTGGGGGAACTCTGGGCAAGACAATGCTCAGATGCAAGGATAATTGATAAAACAGTCAGCCCAATACGCATTTGCATCGCGTCATGGTTGGGTAGAGAAAACATCGAATCTTCCTTGATTTGACTCGCCGCAACTAAGGCGATCTATACTGCTGAATGCTTTGGCTCTGCACTTTCCGGCGCGAGTCGATCCAATTGCTGCGGAAGTTCTCTCTGAGGGACAACTGCCGAATCACTGGCAACTCGTCGCTGCCAAACTCTACTGCTTATGGGCAGCGTTATTCCAAGAAGCGTCAACTGAACCAGTGGCCAATCAATCGCGATTGCGACAGCAAACCCACACCGTTGCCAGATATACGAGCGCGACCAATCGCCTGAATTGGGCAACCAAACGAGCCATTGCCAAGCGACAATAGAGGTAACTCCGAGCACGCCGACGGTCACAAGAGTGCCACCCAACCTACGAACTGCTTGGGGACTGAGGCCGATTCGCCCAGGAAGATAGAGCAGCGGCGGTCCCAACACCGCAAGCCAGCCGATATGCATGGCCAAAAGAGCGCCGGTTGCTGGGCCGCAGCCCCAGGGGCCGCATATGGTGTGCTCATCAGCCACCGCCAGATTCTGTAGCGAAATCGCACCATACACGGCCACTCCCCAAAGCAGAGGCAGTCCAAGCAGTTCAAAATTCCGTAGCATTCCTCGCATGGTCTCCCCTCTCAATTGGATTATGTCGCAATCGGCTAAGCCTCCTGCCGCACCAAGTCTTGCTTGAGTGCGCATTCGGATTGCGGGTTGTCGGTCGACCGGCTTGGTAGCAATTCGCTTCGCAAGATTTTTACGCAACTCGGAGCGGTAGGACCACTGAGTCTGGCGGCTTAGAGATGTTGCTCTTCCGTCCAAGCATCGATTCCTTGTCTACCTGGTCCAGGTAAGCCACTTGCTAAATAGTGACTTCACAAAGGGCGTTAGCTTAGTTCGATTGAATTGATCGCCGAGTTTTCGGATGGCTTCAGCTTGCGTCGGATACGGGTGGATCGTAGACGCGATTGTCCCGAGCCCAATTCGGTTAGTCATCGCCAGAGTCACCTCCGATATCAAGTCGCCCGCTGAGCGCGCAACGATCGTTGCGCCGACGATCTGATCCGTTCCTTTCTTCACGTGAATTTTGACAAAGCCGTTTTCTTCACTCTCCAAGATGGCTCGGTCCACCTCCTGAAAGTTTTGGACGTAGGTGTCAATTTCGACGCCCTTCTCCTTTGCCTGATGTTCGTAAAGACCGACGTGTGCGATTTCAGGCGAGGTGTAAGTCGACCAGGGGATCACCAACGAACTGGCCTTCTTCCGACCTTTAAAAAGAGCATTCTGGATGACGATGCGCGCCATGAAGTCAGCTGCGTGCGTGAATTGATACGGCGAACAAACGTCTCCCGCTGCGTAGATCATCGGATTGGTGGTTTGCAAGCGATCGTTGACGGTGATGCCCTTTTTATGAAACTCGACCCCGACGGTCTCTAGATTGAGATTGTCGACGTTGGGAGCTCGTCCCACGGAAACGAGTAGTTGATCTACCGGCTCGTCGTAAACGGTTCCGTGAGACTCGACAGACAATCGTATCCCCTTGTCGTTTCTGATAGCTAACTGCTTGCCGCAACAGAGGAGTTTGACACCATCGCGAAGCATCGACGTTTGTACGATCTCGGCAGCATCGCGGTCTTCGCGAGGTAGAATGCCGTGTTCCGATTCGACCACAAATACCTCAGCCCCAAGCTGCGCGAACGTCTGCGCCATCTCACAGCCGATGGGGCCGGCGCCAATGACTCCCAGGCGTTTGGGAAGTTCTGTCAACGAAAACAGATTTTCGTTCGTTAGGTAATCGACAGTGTCTAGGCCAGGAATAGGGGGGGCGGCGGCGCGCGCGCCTGACGCGATTACCGCCCGCTTGAACTTGAGCGTTGTCCCGTTCACATCCACTGTGCTGGAGTCGACAAAGCTGGCCTGACCGAAAAAGACGTCGATGCCAAGCTTTCTGAACCGTTCTGCCGAGTCGTTGGGACTAATTTGGGCTCGCAAGCGACGCAGCCGCTCCATGACAGCCGAAAAATCGACGTCGGCAGCGTCTGTTCCACGCACCCCAAATCCCGCTGCATGCCGCGCCGACGCAGCAACTCGGCCGGCGCTTATTAGGGCTTTGGATGGCACGCAGCCAACATTGAGACAATCGCCACCCATGAGACCACGTTCGATGAGGGCGACCTTAGCGCCCAGTCCTGCTGCTCCGGCGGCGGTCACTAGTCCAGCTGTTCCCGCGCCGATCACCACGAGATTATAACGTCCTGTTGGAGTGGGATTGGTCCATTCCAGCGGATGGACATTTGCTTGAAGTGCTTGGTTCAATTCATCAAGTGGTTCAAGCTGCTGTAGATAGCTCATGGTTTCTCACTAGTGGTGTTGGTCGATCACGAAAATGTTTTTTAGATCTGAGCTGAAGAGTGCCAGCTCAATACGCGTTCTATAGGCTTGGCGTGCCGGGGCTGCCGGCTTCGGACAGAAGTTGTGCGTCGGCAGCGCGCTCGGCATCTAAATCTTCGGCGCAGCAGGTACACGGATAGGCCTGAAGCAGAGTGACAGCTTTCTTGATGGCGAGGGGCAGAATACCCAAGATGGCGAATGCCAGCAGCATTTGCCAGCTGAGAATACCACCTACCCCATTGTCGGCGAGGCTTTGTAGGCTGGGGACCGTCGAACCGGCATACACATAGGCTGCGGTGCCCGGCAACATGCCAAGCTGGCTAACCCACCAAAACGTTGCTGCGCGAACTTTGGTCAGCCCCATAACGGCGTTGATGACAAAGAATGGTACGGCTGGTACGAGTCTGAGCGTGAACAAGTAGAACGCGCCTTCGCGTTCAAACACTTCGTCGATGCGACTAAGTCGCTCTTGCATTCTGTGTTGAATCCAATCCCGCAGAAGGTATCGACTGATCAAAAAGGCAACCATTGCCCCGCCTGTGGAACCAATGCTGACGACCAGCAAGCCTTCCCAAAAACCGAAATACCATCCGCAGACTAACGTTAACACCGATGCCCCCGGCAGAGACAAACCTGCCACGGCAACGTATACCGCCAGTGCCACGATCGCCGTAATCACTGGGAAATCAACTTGCCAAACGCGCATTTGCGTTTCCTGGCTGGCTAAATACTCCAACGAAAGAACGTCGCGTAGAAGCCAGTAAAGGGAACCGCCAACCCCCGCCACAGCTGCTAGCAAAAGGGGTTTCTTCAACCAGCCACTGCTTTGCTGAAGGCCATGGGAATGCTGTGTTTCGTCGACCATAGTGCTGTCCAATCAATTCGCAGGAAATTTCTGGTCCCAAATCGTTTGTGTATTCAAACGTCGGACCTAGCCCTGTTTCCTTACAACTGAGTGGCAATTTGATATGTGCTTTATGCCAAAATGGCTGAGCATTCCCCGACGCACTGGGAATTTCGTGTACGTAGAGGTTGTTGGACGCAACGCCAAGAATTTTCTGAAGTTATCCGTAAGGTCATTCCCTCCAATCCGACAGATTCTCTGGTGACTGCTTCGGATGTGAGCGATCACACTGAGCCAGAAGCAAGCGATCCGTACTATTCCGGTCGAATCGTGACTGGAAAGTTCTGGGGTTCCCTTGTGTTCCCCAATAATGCGATGGATGAGGCAAGATGGAGAATCAAATGGTTAGAACGGATTTTTTTCGGCGAATGACAGTCGGCTGTTTAGTTGGAATCTGCGGCTTGGGGATGATGTCGTTGCAAGCCGATGCAAAAGATATCCAAATAGGTGTAAACGTGGCTGCTGCACAGCAGTTGCCCTTGAATCGTATTGACCACTCCGCCTGGAACGGATTGCTGAACAAGTACGTTGACGAGAGCGGGATGGTCCATTATGCAGCCTGGAAGCAGTCCGCCGAGGATCTGCAAACCTTGGACGGGTATCTGCAGTTGCTGTCGTATTCCAATAGTCAGGGGAGCCGCGAAGAAAAGCTTGCGTTTTGGATCAACGCTTACAATGCGGTAACGATCAAAGGCATTTTGAACGAGTATCCAACATCAAGCATTCGAAACCATACCGCAAAGTTGTTTGGATACAACATTTGGAAGAATCTGAAGCTGATCGTGGGCGGCAAGCCAATCTCGCTTGACGACATGGAGCATCAGGTGCTTCGGAAAATGGGCGAGCCTAGGATTCACTTTGCCATAGTCTGTGCGTCCATCGGTTGTCCGCGCCTGCTCAATGAAGCCTACATTGCTGAGCGTCTTGATGCGCAGTTGACGCTGAATGCAAAAGCCTTTTTCGCCGACCCGAGTAAGTTTCGTTTCGACGCAACGCGCAGTACGTTTTTTATCTCTCCCATCCTCGATTGGTTCGGCGAAGACTTCGGCAGCTCTCCTGGAACGCAGCTCCAGAAAATCTCCGGCTGGTTACCAGATATTACATCTCAGCAAGCTGCGTCTACCGGTAGAGGTAAGATGGCGTTCATGGACTATGACTGGGGGTTAAACGATCGCAAATAGTTTGCTGGAAAACCCAGGTGAATGTGAGTTCCGGCACAATCGGAGTGAATCGGTTGTGCCGATGAGAAGGATGGAACCAACTCAAACGATGACGTTGTATCAATTGCAAACGTGCAATCTGCGAGTAAAGGCAGTTGCATTTGCTACTGAGACGCGTCGCCATCGAAAAGGGATTTTATGACTAATAAGCAAGTGCTCGCAGCAAGTCTTCTGGTAATCGGCACAAGCGTTATGTTTGTGGGATGTCAGCATCAACGTGGTTGTGTCGGTGGAAGTTGCGCTGCTCCTTCCTATGGCACTCCTGCCTATGGCGCAATGTCTGCCCCTGCATCTACGAGCTACGGATCGCCCGATACGTACTCGGACAGTGCGCAGGCTCACGCGGCGCCGAGTGGTTCTGGGACTCGCTCAGCTCCCATCATGCAAGGTTCTGGCTCGAGGTAGATTACGTGGTAAATCGAAGACAATTCTGGAGCGTTATGTGGTTGCTGGCGATCGGTACTGGGCTGGTTTGCAATTGGAAATTGAACGTTCCATCGCAGATTCGTGAGCCGACTCGTCAAGCAGTAGACCTCCCTAAGCCTGCTGCCGTAGTTCCTCCCCATGAGCAGCAGTCGGCTGGTTGGGTGTTTGGCAGGCTGATTGGCTTTCCCGGTGCGGATCGCCCCGCACTGGGGAGGCCGCAGTTTGGATTGCCCCAGTGAAGCGTTCTTTGATTGAGTCGACCGATGGCAAGCACCGAGGGCCCGTATGATCATGAATTTAGAAGCAAATTCTTCTTCCCAGTGTAGATTGCCTAACTCCGAAAACGATGCGATGCTGCGCCAAACCGTCGTGATCATACCGGCTCGTAACGAGGAGTCGTCGATTGGCTTGGTGCTCGCAGACTTACCCCCTGTTGCAATAGTAATTGTCGTAAACAATGGCTCTACCGACTCGACACGGTCCATTGCGCAACAGGCAGGTGCCTTTGTGGTCGATGAGGACATGGCCGGCTATGGTCGTGCCTGTCGTCGCGGCTTGTACGCGCTTAAAACTTTTATCAACCGAAGTAGTCGAGAGAACCGCGGTGCTGGCGAGCCTGTCGATTCTCCACGACTCAGCGAGCCGATTCGATATGTCGTATTCTTGGACGCCGATTACAGTGATCACCCCGAATTGTTGCCCGAACTCGTAAAGCCGATTCATCAGGGGCGAGCTGATTTCGTGCTTGGCTCTCGGCTATTGGGCCGCAGGGAACCGGGAGCAATGCCGGTGCAAAGTGTCCTGGGAAACAAGTTGGCATGCTTCCTAATACGGATTGTCTGGGGAGGGCGTTATACGGATCTCGGCCCTTTTCGAGCGATTGCCCTGGAACGCCTCAACATTCTGCAGATGAAGGACACGAACTTCGGTTGGACCGTAGAAATGCAAATCAAGGCGGTTCAACACCGTCTGCGAACGCTCGAAATCCCTGTGCCGTATCGCCGTCGTATCGGTACAAGTAAGATCAGCGGGACAATCTCTGGAACATTCCGAGCCGGTTACAAAATCCTGTACACAATTGGCAAGTACGCACTGCTGCGTTCTCCAGGCCGTTTGCCGTCGTAAGTGTCTTCGGTTGCCGGGACGCTTGCCTGATTGAATTGACAAGTTGCGTCGCTAGATTTTCTGGAATTCGTAAAACCCCACGTCGTGTCCAGTTGCCTGAAATGCCAACAGTGTACTCGCCGACCAGCCAAATTGTTTTTCAGATCGTTCGGTGGCTTCCAGCCGCCAATGCATCGGCTGAATCGCGACTTTGAGTCATGAAGTTCGCGATCATCTAGGGAGCCCGACTCGCCACAAGGGGCATCCGTCGACTCGAGTGCAAGCCAACCGAGTGGATTGAGTGCTTTCCTCACGCGATGGGAAATGAATGACCTGCTGTTCCGGATCTTGGTAGAGAATCTTCGTCCAGAAAAAGCGGTTGCAAACTAGCCACCGCTATGGTTCGTCATCGTTCCCAGCGCGTGCTGAGGAAGCCTAATGGGGGCGTTGCCACGAATACTGGACGCTGAGGTGAACGTATTGCATCTGTTGGGGATGGTCATTCACTCTCTGCGCACATACTCGCTGACCGGGATTGAGCACTGTCGTAGAATTTGGCGCGAGCCAGCAAGACCGCTGCAACGATGATTCTTGTGCCTAGCTGGGGCCTGGTTACTCGCGCCAACGCCAAATCCTTGGAACTGGATCTGGGCTCTCTGCTTGCTCCCGTTTGCTCGGAATCCAGCGTGGCTGTCGGTCGGTGGACTGTCATTGCTGTACTGGGGGCGAATGGGTTTTTGTACGGGGATTCCAGCACTCCGATTTTAGGTACCACTTAGCTTGGAGTGGCGTTCTTTGATTTCGTTGGAACTTGGATCGATTCCGGTCCTGCTTCTGCTATTCTAATAAAGTCTTGGTTTTACTCTGCGAATCGGTGGGGGAATTCTTAGCCTCAGCTCCTGCGATCTAGAGAAAACTCCAAAAACTTAGAGTCGTGTTTGTAAGGTCTGCGTTTGCACTACGATAGTCACTGTGACGGGTGGCAAATGGCCTGCTTCGCCGCATGAATTTGAACTCACAACGGAGAGCGCTCAGCGATGACGGTAAACAACGGAAAACCGAACAAAGCGGTGGAATCTAGCGTCTATGACCGCTACGCTGCTGCTGCGCAGCAAGTTGAACCAGCCCTCTGCTGCCCCGTCGAATACGCCGCAGATTTCCTGTCAGTCATTCCCGATGAAGTCAT
Organism: Aureliella helgolandensis; assembly: GCF_007752135.1. Lineage (GTDB taxonomy): Bacteria > Planctomycetota > Planctomycetia > Pirellulales > Pirellulaceae > Aureliella > Aureliella helgolandensis. Next base: position 2,217,121 of record NZ_CP036298.1, read on the forward strand.
CGAGCGCGACTATGGGTGCGGGGATCCAACGCCTTACGTTGAGCCTGGGGATACGGTTTTGGATCTCGGATCGGGAGGTGGGAAGCTATGCTTCATTGCAGCCCAAGTCGTCGGTGAATCTGGTCGCGTCATTGGTGTGGATTGCAACCGCGAAATGTTGACCTTGGCCCGTAGTGCGGCTCCTAAGGTGGCCGAGCGAGTAGGGTTTAGCAACGTTGAGTTTCGCTACGGGATGATCCAAGACCTCGAGTTGGACCTGGCCAGGCTTGAATCCGAGCTGACGAAACACCCAGTCAAAGATTCTGACGACTTTCTTCGCCTACGGCACCTGCAAGAGCACTTGCGTAGCGAACATCCATTGGTCGCAAGCGACTCGATCGACTGTGTTGTTTCCAACTGTGTCCTCAATTTGGTTCGTCAACAAGACCGCACGCAATTGTTCGCAGAGCTCTTTCGTGTACTACGACGCGGAGGACGGGCTGCCATCAGCGATATTGTTTCCGACGAGACGGTGCCGGAGGAAATGAAGCATGATCCCCAACTCTGGTCAGGCTGTTTGTCGGGAGCCTTTCGCGAAGACGAGTTCCTGCAGGCTTTCGAAGAAGCTGGGTTTCACGGCATCGAAGTGGCCAAGCGGGCAAAGGCTCCTTGGCAGACCATCAACGGAATTGAGTTTCGTTCGGTGACCGTGGTAGCCTACAAGGGCAAGCAAGGCCCCTGCTTGGAGCGAAACCAAGCTGTCGTTTACCGCGGTCCGTTCAAGAAGGTTGAAGACGACGATGGACATCTCTATCGCCGTGGGGAGCGAATGGCCGTTTGCGACAAGACGTTTCAATTGCTCGGACAAAAGCCCTACCAAGGCATGTTTGATGCAATCGAACCGCTTAGCCAAGTTCCGTTGGCCGACGCCGAGCCTTTTGATTGCCGAAGATCCAAGCTTCGCCACCCCCACGAATCCAAGGGAATCGACTATCGCGCTACGACCGAGTCTCAAGGGCCGTGCTGTGGAAGCGACTCGGATTGCTGTTAGTGGTAGAGCTGTTGTGAACGGGCGAATGACGCCGGTTCAGTGGCACGTCGGACAAGCATGTTCAGCGTGAAGCCCGCTCGGCGCCCTTCATTTCTACTTTTAAGCCTCGACCTTTTGGATGTAGCTAAGATGATACTTAAAACACTCCAACGCGCCGGAAACGCGTTGGCTTCGCCCGCCCAGCAATTGGAAGTTCTCGGAGACCCAGCTCGCATTGTGGCCGGCCGCTTTCAAGAAAGCCTCGATAGGCTGGGCTGGAGTGACATAACACGTACCAGCCTTAAGACGCTGCAGATTAATCTGGGGAAAGTTTGCAATCAAACTTGCACCCACTGTCACGTCGACGCAGGTCCGGACCGTCGCGAAAGCATGTCTCAAGAAACCGCTGCGCAGGTGATCGACTTTTTGTCGCGTTCGCAGGCGGAAACGCTGGATATCACCGGCGGTGCACCCGAGATGAATGCCAACTTTCGCTCCTTGGTCGAGCAAGCGACAGCGCTGGGGAAAAATGTCATCGATCGCTGTAATCTCACGATTCTAATGGCCAACGGGTTTACGTATTTACCAGAATTCCTGGCGAAACATCGCGTCAATGTTGTCGCTTCGCTTCCCTGCTATTTGGAAGAAAACTGTGATGCTCAACGCGGAGACGGCGTATTCGTGAAGTCGATTGAAGCGATTCGTGCTCTCAACGAACTTGGGTATGGTCGGCCCGATTCCGGTCTAAAACTCGATTTGGTTTATAACCCAGTTGGTATCGGCCTACCTCCAGAACAGTCGCAACTAGAGCGTGACTACCGCGAGCAGCTGAACGAACGCTACTCGATCTGTTTCAATCGGTTGTTCACGATCACCAATATGCCAGTCAGCCGATTCTTGCACGACCTGCTTAGACAAGAGAAATACGAGGTCTATATGCAGAAGCTGATCGAGGCCTTCAATCCACAGACTATCGACGATCTGATGTGCCGTTCTCTGGTTTCAGTGGATTGGAACGGGTTCCTATACGATTGCGATTTCAATCAGATGCTTGACTTGCCGCTGGACCAACATGAGCGTCGCTTGCATATCTCGGAACTGCAGGATTCTGATCTTGTCGACCGCAAGGTTAAGACGGCAAATCATTGCTTTGGCTGCACCGCCGGATGTGGCTCCAGCTGTACCGGCAGCTTAGCCTAAATTGCAAAATTTGAACTGTCCTCCGAATCCCTCAGCTACCCAGGGCAGAGCAACAGCAATGGAACTGCATTCTAGGAAAGCGTAGATGGGATGGCGGGCGTTTGCTCTAGTGGAATCACTGCTAGTAATAGCGATTCTTGGTGTCCTGGTCGAACTGCTATTGCCAGCCGTATACGCAGCATCCCAAAGATGCGCGCGGCATGTCCTGCAGCAATAACTCGCGGCAGTTGGGAATCGCTTCGCACAACTAGCAAATCGCTCATCGACGAATGCCCCCTGCAGGCCCAAGCACCCGTTTTTCGAGGTCTTCACCTTCTACGGCATCCGACACGCATTTATCGTTTACGGCAATCCTTCCGATTCTCGAGCAGGAAAAGCTCTACAAGCAAATAGACCTGAGGGGGCATGCAACGCAACTCCTACCAATAACGCTGATGCCAAACAGGTCGTCACTACGTTCATTTGACCGTCTGATGCTTGGCGTCCGACCCCCAGCGACGCGGCAGGCACAGGCTGTACCGGCTATGGCCCCATTTACAACGGTGATCGGGCTCCGGTCTCCCGCCTCCGAAATAAGGCCTCGCAAGCCGAGGGGGCATTGGTCAAAACTGGTCACCGTCTCGCTGATATGACCGATGGCACCACAATTACGATATTGATCGCTGAGGATATTGGCCGCGATGAGCGGATGCGAGCGAATTCCTTGTGTCTCGACCGTTGGCTGGACTAAAACGGCGATTTTGGCGCTGGGCAGAAGCGGACAACACTTTCGGTGTTGCAGAACTTTCGGTGTTTCGGAGGAATTTGCAACCACCTCTCGCCGTAAGGAGGTTCCGTTGCTTGCGGTTGGATCCTCAGTAATTGCGGCCCTTTTGAAGAGCTATTTAGTCAGTACCCGGGTGGTGCCCATGGTTTCCTCGCGGTTGGTTCGGTGCCGTTCCTCTTGGAATGGCTCGAAGCAAAATGCTTCGGGCACTCGTCACTAGGAATGGCAGCGAAGTTACATCAACCTCCCTACAACAGCATGCATGAGTCTCTTCCAGATGTTAACCGTGTTGATCTTAGTCGTAGCCTGCCTAGCATATGCCAATGGAGCTAACGATAACTTTAAGGGAGTTGCCACGCTCCTGGGCAGCGGTACTGCGAATTTTAACAAAGCGATCCTATGGGCGACGGGATGTACGTTAGCCGGTTCGATCGTCGCCATAGCTCTAGCCGGGGCTTTATTGAAAACCTTCAGTGGTAAAGGGCTCGTAGACGAAGCCCTGGTCGACCAGGCGGGCTTCGCTGCAGCTGTTGCTTTGGGGGCTGCATTGACTGTCTTGATTGCAACACGCCTGGGCTTGCCCGTCTCAACGACGCACGGACTCCTGGGCGCTTTGTTGGGTGCCGGCTTGGCAGCAGGCTCGTCGATCGCGATTCCTACGCTACTTTCTGCCTTCGTGGTTCCGCTGCTCGTCAGTCCTGTCCTGGCTATCGCAGCAACAATCGCAATCTATCCACTGCTGCGGCTTCTTCGAAGGAGGCTGAAGATCAATGCGCATACCTGTTTGTGTGTCGGTAAACAAGTCGTTGAAACGGTTGCAGTTGGTGATGCAGCGCAACTAGCACTGCGTCACGAGGCACTAACGGTTACACACGGCGATTCGCTGCACTGTCGCAGTCAGTATTCCGGAAGCGTTTTGGGCATTGAAGCGGACTCGACTCTGAATGCGATGCACTATCTGTCTTCTGGCGTTGTGAGCTTTGCGCGGGGGCTCAATGATACTCCCAAGATGGCCGCATTACTTCTTGTTACACCCGCGATTGACTCCATCTCTGCCCTTGCACTCGTAGGCACAGCAATCGCCATCGGCGGCTTTCTGAACGGACGCAGAGTGGCGGAGACGATGAGCCATAAAATTACAGCGATGAATCACGGCCAAGGGTTTACGGCAAATCTTTTGACTGGGATAATCGTGATCGGCGCGAGCCGATTCGGAATGCCTGTTTCAACCACGCACGTAAGTTGTGGAACCCTTTTTGGCATCGGTTCCGTAACCGGCAGTGCAAACCGCAAGGTAATACTATCGATTTTTGGCGCGTGGATCATCACTCTTCCCCTGGGTGCCATCCTCGGAAGTTTGACGTGGATACTCTTAGGTTTGGCAAGTTAGGTGCATTGTGCAAGAAGTCTCATTATTTTCAGCAGCAAAGTCCCACGGCGACTCCGTGTCGCTGGCTGCCAAGGAGCACTTGCTCGTCTTCGCTCGGATGCCAGAGCCAGGGAACACGAAAACGCGGCTTATTCCAGCCTGTGGTGCAGATGCTGCTGCTGCCATTTCAATGTTTCTTACTCAAAAGACGATCCGGACGGCTAATCGTTTCGCAGCTTCGCGCGGCTGTAAAGTAACAATTCACTTTTCTGGTGGAGATACTCGCTCCATGAGGGAAGCCTTTGGCGCAGAATCCGATTACGTCGTGCAGCTGGGAAGTAGTTTGGGAAGTCGGTTGGAGCATGCGACAGAACGCTCCTTTTCGACAGGCGCGAGCCGCGTCGTCGTAATTGGCACCGACTGCCTGGAACTCGAAGAGGAAGACCTTGAGGTCGCATTTGATGCGTTACATACGAACGAGGTCGTTCTTGGCCCTGCCACCGACGGTGGCTACTACCTTATCGGCTTGAAACACTTCCAGCCACTCATCTTTCAGCATATTGATTGGGGGAGTGAGTTCGTATTCGCACAGACGAAAGCAATCGCCCAGCAATGCTCCAGTTCCATTGTGGAACTCAGGCCTTTGGCTGATGTTGATCACCCCGAAGATCTGCTTCCCTTGCGGCGCAAGGACCATCGAGACTCCAGTGGATTGTTCAACACCGTTCCAGGTCGTCTGTCGGTTATCATTCCAACACTCAATGAAGCTAGTTGTTTACGTGAATGCATGGCGGCACTAGGGCCCCTCGACGATACGCTAGAAATAATTGTGGTAGATGCTGGAAGCCTCGACGAGACCGTTGCAATCGCTAAAGAGTGCGCGACTAAAACCTTTATTGGAAATGCAGGCCGCGCGGTTCAATTGAATGCGGGGGCCGCTATCGCATCAGGCGAGCACTTGCTCTTCTTGCATGCAGATTCAATTCTGCCGGCAGGCTACCGAGAATCGATTCGCCAATGCATGTCGGGCAATAGCATCGCAGGCGCATTTCGACTGGGAATTGCAAGTAGTTCTCCTGGCTTAAGAATTGTCGAGTGGGGAACAAATGTTCGCTCACGGGTGTTGCAGCTTCCCTACGGCGATCAAGGAGTATTCATGCGAACAAGTACATTTTTCGATATGGGCGGATATCGAAAAATGCCCATTATGGAGGACTATGAGCTAGTCGAGCGATTGCGCCGACGTGGCAGGATTCAACTGCTCAATCAGACTATTTCGACATCTGGCCGTCGATGGAAAAAAAATGGAATCGTTCGAACCACTTTTCTAAATCAGTTGTGCATCGCCGCCTACAAACTCGGCGTCTCCAAAAATACGATATCCAAGCTATATAACGGAAAGCGGGCTTGAGTACTCCTGCCTGAGCATTTTTTGCACGGCACGTAACGTTCCAAGGTAAGCGTACACCATAGCCAGTCGGCATGCGTGGTTGTTTGGTTGTAGAGTTCACTGTAGGGCACAGCAAGTTGCTCGTCGTCATGATCTTGATTCACGACTTTACATTGAAGACATTCTGATACAGCCAGCTGGCTGGCAGCACCGACTAGCGCACCTGCGAATCCAAGTGCTTGGTTGATTTCGACGGGACGATTTAAGGCAATCGACATCATTCGCCGTCGTGATAATGCTCGCGAGATTGCTCCCGAAGTCACGACACGCATTCAAGAAGTTTGTGGAGCCAATGTTCAGCGAGCCGAGACTGAAATCGAAGACGATCAGTTACGGTTGATTTTTACCTGCTGTCACCCGGCGATTGATCCGAAAGTGCAGGTACCGCTGACTCTGAGAGAAGTATGCGGGCTGATAACCAAAGAGATTGCGAAGGCGTTTCCGACGTCACCAGCGACTATGGCTCAGCGAATCGTCCGAGGCAAAGCGAAGATTTGAGACGCGGGAATTCCGTTTGTTATTCCCGGACTGAGTGATTTGCCGGGGCGACTCGATGGTGTGCTTTCGGTGATATATCTTATCTTCGATGAAGGGTATTCGGCGTCCAGCTGTGATTCACTGGTTCGTAGTGGCTTGTCGGATGAAGCGATTCGGTTGTGTCGACTTCTATTGGAGTTGCACAGTGATGCCGAAGTGATGGGGCTACTGGCATTGATGCTGTTGCGCGAGTCGCGACGCACAGCACGAACTTCAAGCGATGGTCAGATCGTTTTACTGGAGAATCAAGATCGCAGTTTGTGGAACCGCGACTTGATCGACGAAGGTAAATGGCTCATTGAGCAATCACTCGAATTGCGGCGGTTCGGATTCTACACATTGCAAGCGGCGATTTCGGCAGTGCACGCTGACGCGCGGGCGTCAACCGAAACCGACTGGAATCAAGTCGTTGCCCTGTATTCGGTTTTGATTCAGGTCGATCCGACTCCCGTGTTTGAGTTGAACCAGGCTGTTGCAGTGGCGATGCGAGACGTTCCCGACACTGGAATCGCAATTATCGACGCAATTCTGGAGCAAGGCGAACTCGTTGGCTACCATCTCGCTCAATCGGCGCGCGGCGAGCTATTGCGTCGAGCCGGTCGAACCGCCGAAGCGGCCACGGCTTTCGAGCAAGCGTTGGAACTTACGCAACAGGAACCGGAACGTCGTTTCCTCGCCAAGCGATTGGGAATTCTGCGTGGATATTGATGTTTCTTGGCTCCAAGGGGACGGTGAGGCTAATTCCAATTGTCAATCTTGATGTCAGTCGGCGAAGGCTTTCCGATGCCGGTTTCAACAAGGTCTTTCAGGCTCAGCATGAACGTGGCCCACTTCATGCTGCAGTGCGCCGTAAATTCAATCGCCTCACGCCAGTTTTTGTGACTGAAAAGGACGATGGTATAATCGCCGTCCTCGGCTAAGTCGAAAACAACATCCGTATCTATCCATTCATCCGGTCCCGAAGTGAATCGCCAGTGAACCGTCTTATCCGGAATAAGCTCCACTATTTCCATGTTCATACTTCCAATCTCCTGCCCGCTCTCGGCGAGGAAGCGAACATTGAGGGTGCCGCCTATGCGAGTATCTCCCGTCGTTTCCTTCGTCCACCAACCTGCGATACCATCGGTGGTCGATAAAGCTGTGTACACGCTGGACGCCGACGCTCTAACTCCGACTCTGTGAATGATGTCTACCATTTTGGGTTGTTCCCTAATTCTGGCTATGCGCGATGGTGCTCACAGCTTGATTCGTAAAATGCCACCGTTGCGGGAACTTGCCCATGTCGTTGGTGTTTACTCCTCGGCAAACCGCTTCAGTCGCGTCAATGCGTCGTCCCAATGGCGTGAAATGTCTTCGAGGGACAATTTGAGTTCTCGTATGGGCTTGGGGTTGAATTGAAACAAATTCTCGCGACCACATTTAACACCCTTCACCATCCCGACTTCTTCCAGAACGTGTAGGTGTTTGCGGATTGCTTGCCGCGTCAATGACGACTTCTCGGCCAACGTCGTAACGGAGTACGGTTCGCCCCCTCCGAGTTTTACTAGTAGCAACAATCGGGTTTTGTCTCCGAGAGCGGCAAATAGCGGCGCTTGGTTGCTCAATTGACGTGCGAGAGTTTTATTCATGGGTAGCAACATGGCGAGCAATATTCTTGATTTGCCCCTCCCAACCTTTTTCGTTCATTCGGAATGCTTCATCGCGACGTCCCGGCGGCAAAGCGTCGAAGCCAGATTCGATGATTTGCAGCGATGTGCCGTTGCCGTTTGAACGGAATCGAAACTCCACGAGAGTGAGTGGTTCGTGTGTGTAGTCGACATCCGTGTTGACGGCGTGTGGGTGCCACTGAAAAGCGAAGTAAGTCATCGGTTCAATCGCTGTGGTGATCACCTCCATCCGCACATGCTCAAATCCAGGATGCGAGACTTGTCCCGCTGTTCTTTCCCCAACGGCAAACTCGCTTTCCAAGTTCACGTGGAACCATTGGCCGAATTCGCGATAGTCTGTGACCGCTTTCCAAACGCGTTCGAGCGGTGCCGCAATCTCGATTGCCTTCTCAATATTGTCAGTTTCTGATTTCTTCATGTTGATCTTCCGTCCCCATTCTTTTATGCAACCCATGGGTTGCATATTAGCTGAGCGCTTATTGCCTGTCAACTTCCTTTGTTCGGAAAGATGATCGGCAGGGTTTCCCTCCGAGTTCTGGTTGGGTTGAACCGAAATATTTTGTGCGACAGACGTATTCGACCTTCACCTGTCTACTTTGGTGAAGCGCAGAAATTCGAAAGAAAATGCTTCGCGGCTGTAGATTTGAGATCTTCCCATTCGACTAGGACGTGAATCCGCAGTGCCAAACCTGCTTTTCTACAACGAAAACTAAGGAGAAAACATATGAAATATGTCTGTTTGGGCTATATCGAGGAAGCAGCTTTGGGTTCGTTGTCGGAAGCCGAGACGCAGCGGATGTTGGAGGAGTGTTTTCAGTATGACGACGAATTACGCAGAGGCGGGCATGTTGTGGGCGGCGAGGCTCTAGATTCGTCTCGCAATGCCATCACCCTGCGGATGAAGAACGGCCAAGTCGACGTGATGGAAGGGCCCTACGCAGAAACGAAGGAAGTGCTCGGTGGTATTCTTTTGCTGGAAGCCCGAGATTTGAACCACGCCATTGCCCTGATGTCGAAGCATCCGGGAGTGAAGATGGGGCCGTTTGAAATTCGTCCCGCTGACGAAGAGATCAACAAGTTAATTGCGGAACGGGATGCAGTATTCAGTAACAAGGATAATTGAAAATGACGAAACCAGCTAAGAGCACGATTTGCCTTTGGTACGACGGTGACGCCGAGGAGGCGGCGAGATTTTACGCCGAGACCTTTCCTGATTCGTCTGTCGGCGCGGTGCATCAAGCGCCAGGCGATTTTACTTCCGGGAAGAAGGGAGACGTCCTGACCGTCGAGTTCACGGTGATGGGAATTCGCTGCCTCGGCATCAACGGCGGGCCGATGTTCAAGCACTGCGAAGCCTTCTCGTTTCAAGTCGCCACCGAAGACCAAGCGGAAACCGATCGCTACTGGGACGCCATCATCATGGGTGGCGGTGAGGAGAGCCAGTGCGGGTGGTGCAAAGATAGGTGGGGTGTCTCGTGGCAGATAACGCCAATCGCTCTCACAGAAGGCTGGACCCATCCCGATCCAAACGTTGCCAAGCGAGTCTTCGACGCGTTGGAGACCATGAAAAAGATCGACATCGCAGCTATAGAAGCAGCGGTTCGCGGTTGAGGTAGGGCATAGCAAATTTGGTAGTGGACGAGGTTACGAGTCCTCGGCTTCTATCGACAACGCAAGGACTCGTACCTTCGGAGCGGTGACGAAGTGTTCTAGACATGCGAGACAAAGTGGCGAGGAGTCGAGGCGATGTTGCCCACTCTCCAGTTGCTTGACTTAACCGCGTTCGGCAGGCAGGAGACGTGGGAGGATTCGCCGGACGGCTGGCCGCAAGACGCGTCAGCATCGTAGTGGAATCGCGATGGTCGACCTGTCGCTCAGTGGACTCGTACGGATGAAAAAGTTCAATAGAAATAGAGACCATTCAAACAAGCCATCAAACGAAAGGGAAAACAAATGAAAGTAGTCGTCTTTGTCAAAGCAACCAAGAGTTCCGAAGCCGGAGAAATGCCAGACCAAAAACTTCTGACGGACATGGGCACGTTCAACGAAGAACTGGTCAAAGCTGGGATCATGAAAGCAGGCGAAGGATTGAAGCCGAGTTCCGAAGGTGTTCGAGTTCACTTCAGTGGTGCGAATCGAAGCGTGACTGATGGCCCGTTCGCCGAAACCAAAGAACTTGTAGCGGGATATTGGTTGTGGGAAGTCGCTTCGATGCAGGAAGCAATCGATTGGGTGAAGCGATGTCCCAATCCGATGATGGAAGATTCGGACATTGAGATTCGTCCGCTGTACACAATGGAAGACTTCTCTGAAACGGATCTCACGCTGGACTTGAGCCATCAAGAAGGCAGTCTTCGTGAGAAGATTACGATGCAGCAAACTGTGGTTCAGCCGTACCTCTTTTTCGGCGGTCGCTGCGACGAAGCGTTGGCTTTCTACGAGCAGGCACTGGGGGCAAACGTCTTGATGAAGATGAAATTCAGTGAAAGTCCCGATCCTGTGCCGGAAGGAATGCTACAGCCGGGATTTGAGGACAAGGTGATGCACGCCTCCTTCCAAGTTGGCAAGATGACACTGATGGCGTCCGATGGCTGTGGAGACGCGACAAGCCATGAAGGATTTCGGTTGGCTTTGTCGGTGGAGAACGAGTCAGTTTGCGATCGCCTGTTCGCGGCCCTTGCCGAAGGTGGCAAAATCGACATGCCGCTGGGCAAGACGTTCTGGTCACCACGATACGGCATGGTCACCGACAATTTTGGAATTGGCTGGATGGTGATGGTTCCCGGGGAACAGCCGTAGGCAATGAACAGCAACGAGTGAGGATTTGAAATGACTAGAGTGAAGGAGAGTGGTGATTGTAAGCACTCGCCCAAGAACCGGTTCGTGCAAAATATCGCAATCGTGATCGAGACCGGAAAAGTCTCGGTTACCGGAGTTGGCGAGAACACAGTTTGGCGGCAAGCAGGAGGTCAGGAAATTGTCGGCGAGGACGCTATTCATGCCGCGATGAAACACGTGGCCGCACCGAAAACAGTCACCGTGGATCACGCTATTACGCACGGCAAGGTCGGCGCTACCAACGGGGTTACGGTCATGGCTAACGGGCGCAAGCGGCGCTTCTGTTATGTAGTGGAATTCACGAGTACCAAGGGCGACAAAGTCGCCAGCATTCAGAGCTATTGAATAATCGCATGGGAGTTTTTGATGAAGTACATGTTATTGATTTACGGTGCTGAGGATTGTTGGACCGAGGACGATCGCAATACGTGCATGATCGAGTCCATGGCGATCTGCGACGAGCTCGAAAAGGAAGGCAAGTGGATTGCGTCCTCGCCGCTGCGCTCCGTGACGACGGCCACCAGCGTTCGAGTCCGCGACGGCAAACGTCAAATCACCGACGGCCCCTTCGCTGAAACAACGGAACAGCTTGGCGGCTACTACATCATTGATGTCAACGACCGCGATGAAGCGATCGAGATCGCCAGCAGATTAGCGCCAGCCAAGAAAGGGACGGTCGAGATTAGACCGCTTCTTCCGTTGCCCGATTCGTTGTCGTTGCCCGAGACAGAGGCAATTAGTCAGGCACCAAGCGATACGGAAACACCGAGAAATTACATCTTGCTGATGTATGCCGAGGAAGGTGCTTGGCCGCCCGAGGAACATGCTCCCGCGTTGGCGGAATCGGTCGAACTCTGCCATCAACTGCATGCGAAAGGTCAATTCGTTTCGGCAGCGCCTCTTCAGCCGCCGGCAGAAGCAACCTGTGTGCGTGTTCGCAACGGTAGTCGTGCGGTCGTAGATGGCCCCTTTCCGGAAACCAAAGAACAGCTCGGCGGCTATTTTCTGATCCGTGTTGCAAATCTCGACGAAGCAATTGCCATCGCCGCCAAGATAGCCGGCTCACGACGAGGAACCGCCGAGATTCGCCCGATTGAAACTCTATCGGAACGGAATCAGACCTCGCGCATTCAAACGGAGGCCAAATGATAAACGTAATGGTTTCGTACAAGGTCAAGCCTGAGTTTGTCCACGACAACAACGCTAATATTCAGCGATTTCTGAAGGACTTTGCAGAATTGAATACGACGCCGTTTCGATTCGAAGTGTTCACAAAAACTGATGGCGTAACATTCGTTCATTGTTCAAGTACGCTGACAAATCCATCCAAGATGAAGTCCTTAACGCCGCATCTTTCAAGGAATTTCAGAGACTTGGGGATGAAAGCGGGTTGGACAGAACGCACAGCACCGAATTGTTGAACTTGGTAGGTGCCGCTGCGGGCGGATTTTGCGAAAAGCGGAGCAAGTAACCAGGCCAAAATCAAAAATCACAGGCTGGGCACTCAGTGCGCTATTGGCAGCATTCCTCGTATTTGCAACCGCGAGCGGTAAGTTCACTGACTGGGACGCCAAAGCAGAGATGTTCGGCCATCTTGGATGGAACGACAGCCTGATTTTCAAAATCGGCATCGTTGAAGTCGCGTTGGCAGTATTGTACCTGATCCCTCGAGCTGGATTTATTGGCGCAACTCTGTTGACGGCCTACTTGGGGGAAGCAACAGCAACCCACGTACGAGTTGGTGATCCGTTTTTCTTTGCCATCATCATCGCTAGGGTGGTGTGGATCGCGCTGGGCCTGCGTGACCCGCGCGTGTTTCAACTGGCCTATCACGCCCAACCGATTCCTGCCCCCAATGAGGAGAAGTCACAAATGGGCACATGACCTATCACTTGCAGTTTGAGAACGGCGTTTCGCAACGTCATCGAATCTAGTGTTAACACAAAGGAGCCAAAGAAATGAAAACGAATCCAATATGCTGGTTTGAAATTTACGTCCAAGACCTTGACCGCGCACAGAAGTTCTACGAGACAGTGCTTTGCACAGAACTCACGAAACTGGACGCACCTGTGCCTGAACTCGAAATGCTGGCTTTCCCGATGGAAATGGATGGTGCTGGAGCGGCGGGCGCGTTGGTCAAAATGGATGGTGTTCCATCAGGTGGTGGCGGCACGCTGGTATATTTCGCTTGCGACGACTGTGCAACCGAGGCGTCACGCATCGAATCCGCTGGAGGCAAGATCCACAAAGCGAAACTGTCAATCGGCGAGTACGGCTTCATGGTGTTGGCGGTCGATACCGAGGGCAATATGTTTGGGTTACACTCACAAAAGTAAACTCGTTTGAGTGTTAGCCGGAAGAGATACGAGGCACGACCACAGCACGTACGATTGCGGCTATGGAGCATCTTCCAAGTCGAGGTTTCAATCGCTGACTCTGGAATGCTCTTCATGTAGAGGTCGAGAAGCTCTCCTAGTAGGGGAGCCTTCTCAAGCTTTGGCTTCTGCCTGAGCACTCCAGAGGTGAGCAAAGCGGTAGCGATATCGACGCCAGTCGAGGACAAGTGTGCCAAGCTCTACCCGCCGTAGATTATCCTCAAGCCTCGCCAGAGCCAGCTTGGCTGCACTGGGCTGATTTGTCTTCAGGGAGCGGGCAAACTTTTGCCCGCCGTAGCGAAAGACAACGCGGTAAGTACCGTTTCTGAGTTCGAGAGATGCCATGATTCTCATTTTCCGTAAAGGCTACGGAAAGGACCAGCGATTCAAACCCAACGTGAACTAAGGGCTGTCCCCGTTTTGTCCCCAAAATCCCAATATGGCCGATTTTGAAGGGGGCGGGGCGAGAAGCAAAAGCGCATTTGACCCAAGAAAAAACTAGTACGGATGAGAGGATTTGAACCTCCACGTCCTTATCGGACACTAGGACCTGAACCTAGCGCGGTTCGATCTCGGCGTCATCAATGGAAGCGATCGGGAGAGGAATTAGCACGCGAATTCACGCGATGAAGGGCTAACGCTTATGGGTGAGCAATACTTGTGGCTTACAAGACTTCATCACTGAGGGTGTACCAATGCTTTTAACTGAACTAATCGATCTAATACTCAAAGAGAAAGAACTCCCCGTAACAGTAGGAACTCGCAACAACTGGTATCTTCCAGCGATTGCGGATTTCAAAGCATTCCTGGGTAGGAATCCCTGTATTACTGATCTGTCCCGAGAGTGTATTAACGATTGGATCGATCGCAGGGTGGCAGAATCAACACTGAGCCGTTCGACAATAAAAACTCGAAGGGGAGCGTTGCTCGCGATTTGGCGCGGAGCGCACGAATTGGAGAAAATCGATCACAGTCCGATTCGGATTCGGAAGATTGCGGTGCGCAGACAGAACCCGGTCGCGTGGAATCGAGCCGAGATTCAACAGCTATTCACCTATGCGCTCACAGAGTTGCCACCTAGAAATTTGCCTAAGACGGAATTGCCTCCACGTCTATTCTTCGCATCGCTAATAGCAGCAGGCTACGACACGGCGTTGCGGTTGGGTGACCTCTTGAGCTTAGAGCGTGAGTGGATTCGCGTCGATACCGACGGTGCTGGGTGGATCAATGTTGAGCAATCCAAAACGGGAACGTTCGTTCCATGCCGGTTCAACCCGTCGACTATGCTATTGATTGATCGCCTGATGTCGACCAGCGAACGAAGGAGGATTTGGCCGCTGTGGTGTCGCCGGGAAAACTTCTATCGACAGTTTCGGGCAATCGTGGCAGATTCGGGAGTTCGCAAAGGGACTTTTCGTTTTCTTCGCAGGGCAAGCACTACGCACGTCGAATTAGAATTTCCTGGGAAAGGCTACTTGCATGCCGGTCATGCCAGCCCAGACGTGACAGTTCGTCACTACCTAGATGGCGAACAGATGTTAAATCACGCTTGCTCTCCGCTCCCCTTGGAATTACACACCATCGTATAATCTTCAACGGTAAGGGTAGCGGGTATTCAGCCGCAGTCTGCGGGATTTACAGCCACACTGATGCCCTGCAACCTTCGCCACCAGCCTCTTGTAGATACCACCGCCCGCGAACCAAAGCAGGCGGTCAATGGTGTCGCCAGGACCTCTGTCGGTGGGCGTGCGGAATGCTGATAAGATTAGAACCCATCGCGGGGGTGTGAGGCTGGATTGCACAGAGCTAGTGTGGTCCCAGTCCCGAGGTGACGCTATTAGCCTGTCACCCATTGAGCCTGCAACGCAGTCTAGTTCCATGCCGCATGATGGGCATTTGACTCGACGTCTTTCAATGCCATGCAACCTAAACGGGTGCCCACATTCACAGCGGCAATCAGCATGCCTATCTAGCACGGTGTCCACTCGAAATCAAACACTCCCCCACCACCACCGCCGGTTCCAAACTCTTGATAGAAACCGGGTGCTAGTGCTACCGTGCACTGCGGATAGGTACACCCGCCAGGGGCCAAATCGTTAATAGGCGCGTCTCCCGTGGCTGAGATTTCGAGAAGCGTATATTTAATTCGACAAACCATAACGCCGCCGCCGCTGTCATAGGCGAAGATCTCAACCTTCCACTTCTCGTAATAGCTGCAATCCTTATCAGGCTCCCCTATTTTGCTATAGGACGTTTCTCGGGCTCGTTCAACTATCGCCACCTGCTCTGGTGTGGTGCCCACGCACACTTCGACCACTCCAGGACTTGTATAGGTGTTGGATCCTCCACCAGTCCAGTCACCACACCCGCCAAAGTAGTCTGTTCCACTAGGGAACTCGATCGACCCGCAACAAATGCAACCGCACTTGGCTAGATGCCCGCCGCTGTTCCTCAGCAAGTGGCCGCCCGTCGTGAACAGATGGCTCATTAGCTGCAGTCCTCAGCGGTATCAATGTTCGTCCAGTTTGTGCCATCCTTCGTGTACTCCAGATCCGGATCGGCCCAACGTACTCGAGTAACATAGGGACCAATCGAATAGTAGGCTTCCCCGGATTTGATACAGATCCCTCGTTGCCCGATTGCCAGACCATCGAACATGCCCAGAGTGTCGACTACGATTGCCCCCGTTTCGATCTCTTCGTCGTCGGCCATGTTGCGAATCGTTGCTGTGCCCGATCCGCTACTCATCGCTGCCGTGAGAGTGTAGAGGTAGTGGTTGTCGCCGCTCCCTTCGTCCGGAATTGGCGGAGGCCTGCGCGAGGCCCGTGTCTTCACCTCCGCCTCGTAGGCTCGGACAACTCGCCCGACTCTTGCCGCATCTTTGTTCGAAAGTAAAGTGCTCATCAGTCGAGTGCCACGGATCCTAGATTTAGCAAATCAAAGTCTGCAGTGTAGAGCAGCTCCCACAGGCGATAGACTGGCGTTCCACCTGCAGGTAAGTGCTCCCCATTTGCCTTCAGGGGAACCGGCCAAGCTGCCGGCTTGCCGTCAACGATGATACGTTTCTTCGCGCTACTGACGAGCTCATAGATTCCAGCTTCCAGTATTGGACGTTTCCAATCGCTGGCGATCGGAGCGAACGTGAACTCGTAAGTCACTACCCAGTACTGCCCGATGAACGCGTTATAGGCATCGCGAGCGATAATTGGCTTGAGCTTGACAGTCTTAGCGGCGTATCCTCGCCAGGCTGCAACGTTGAGTCGATTACCTAGTGCATCTGCAGTGGTCCGGTCAAAGCTGGCTTCGTTGCGGGTGATCGTCAGCTTGCGACGGAAGTCATCGGCATACACAATCTCGTCATAGCGATCGCCGGCCGCGTTGAGAATTGGATCACCGTTCACGTCGTAAACCGTTTCGAATTGCCGATCCTCATAGCCCCATTCGACTGTTGGTGGTTCAGCGAGCGGATTGTCTGGACGCTGCAATCCCGGATCACCAAACTCTACCGTGACCTGCCAATCCAACTTACTTGAACCGACAGGCTGCTCTTGGATCCGGATTGCTACCGCCCTGGAGTCGGATTCGTTTCCCCATGTATACGAGTCGCCATAGGACCAACCACTGTAGTCCCGTGCTTTTCCGGGCCCATCCGCGGCGTCATCCGTGGTAATCGCATAAACGATCGTATAGTGAGGTCCCTTAGCATCTTCGCCCCCCGTGACCGATAGGACCTGTTTTCGTACAAGTGCCATTAGAATCGAGTCTCCGGAAGTACGATTGGCGGAAGTCCAGCAATGCGACGCAGAACGCCCAATTGAGCTTGGGCTAGCTTCTCCAAATTCGCTGTGGAGAATGCTACCTCCTTTCCCGGATTAGCTCCGGTCTGCGCGAATCCATTGCGAGTCGCGGACAATTGTTGCTGCGACTGGCGAGCTAGGTTGAATGCCTGTTGAGGCGAAAGGCGGTTGGTTGCCGGCGGTGGAATGCGTGGAAGTGGTCTGCGTGTCGGTTGGTGACGTGCGGGCGCACCGCCTGGAATGCGTGGAGAGCCTTGGTTCTGCAATTGATCTGCAAGCGATAGGAGGCGAGTTAATTCAGCCTCCGGCTTGGAGACGTCAAAGCCGTCGAACTTCACGCTCGACAGTGCACCACTCACTAATCCGGAGATGCCATTCACACCCCGTAGAGCATTGAGTAAAAGCCCCGGTAACCGCTTAGCCAAGTCGAGCATGTACTTAGCCATGCTGAATAGAGCTAGTCGCCAGACCGTCTGCAGAGCATTCAAGCCTTTCAGGAAAATCACCTGCAATCCCGCGAATAGGATCTTTGCAGCCAACTTGTGCTGTCCTGCGGACAGCGCAGCCGAAATCCCTACGGAAACCTTCTTCGCTACCTGGACGATTTGGCCAAATGTGAATGATAAGTACTTGATCGCTGCCTCCAGCGCGCCCGTCTGATGCATTGCGTAGACAATTGCCCCAGCCATCGCGAGATAGGCTGCCCCCGCTGCGATGATGATCAACGTCACTGGATTGAGCAGACCAGCCAGGATGCTTGTTAGAGATATAATAGAACCAATCACGAACGCTGCAGCGGAAGCGGCCCCAGCCAAGCCAAGCAATGCTACTCCGGTGGTAGTAACTCCCAGAGCGACGGCAGCTAGAATCACCACCAATTGCCGATTGTTGGTAATCCACTTCACGACGACTGCCAATACATTCTTGACCGCATTCGCAACCGTTGTCAGCGCTGGAGCAACAGCAGCGCCGAGTTGCAGTACGATGCCCTTCATAGTTGCGGAGATGCGACCCCAAGCGTCTGTCAGAGCAGCCGCGGCCGCTGCGTCTTCTGTTGTTAGCTGGTGACCTAGATCGCGAGCCTCCTTACGGAGGTCGCGAATACCAGCAGCCCCGTTGGCGAACATTGGTAGTAGTTCCGTTCCGCTGCGTCCGAAGATGTCCATTGATCTGGCAGCCCGTTCGGTAGGATCCTCGATCTTGCTGATCGCTTCGGCGAACATCTCGAACTGTTGTATCGGCGTTTTGCCGGCGAGCTCTTCGGCACTGAGTCCAATTGCATTCAATGCCTCGATCTGCGATGCCGACCCGTCTGCCGCTTCGACCAGTGTTTGCTGCATCTTGCGAATGCTCTTCTCGACCGTTTCGATTGACGAGCCAGACTGGCCAGCAGCAAACTGCAGTTCGCTCAACGTCTCCGCAGCGACCCCAGTACGTGCGGCCATCTTTTCAATTGCATCGCCCGCAGATGCGAACTTCGAAGCTGCAGCAAAGAGCGGAGCAATAACGGCACCGCCCAACCCGGTAAGTGCAGCCCCTGCTGTTCCCAGCGACCGGGATACCGACTTCAGTTGATCCTGTACTTTCTTGGCCCCTGCACCGATTTTCGAACGCAGACTAACCTCGACAAAGGCTTCTCCCGCTTTGACGTCTTTACCTGCCATTATGCTGCTCCTGAGAGAAAGCCTGCCCACACGTCAGCGATCGTACCAGCAGCAACTTCCGCAGCCAGTGCAGTCCCCATGTAGGGACGCGCGGGATAGGAGAGCCGACGAGTTCGATATCGCTTCCATTCCCTAGCAGTGAATCGTAGATCTCGTCGAAACCACACGCTGGGATTCTTAGCGTTCTTGCTTTGCTCTTCGTGGATTAGAACCGACCCGCCAAATTCATGGAGCGATGTGATCGGAATACTCTGGCCACTCGGTCGTTGATTGACCTGGTTAAGCCTCACTGGACCGATGTAGACTGCATGGTTCGTAGCGTCGTAAGCAAACAGGATATTCTTGAGCGTCGCAACCTTGTCTCTACTGTGGACGCTCGGAGGTGATCCGGACTGTGAGACCTTCTTGCGACGGCGCAAGGACGTGCGTGCACGACGCCGAACGAACGATCCAATACGGGATAGTTGTCGCCGCTCCCCGCGATTGATCTTATCCTGCACCTTCATTCGGTCGAAAAAGAAATCCTTGACCGAATAGTTGATGTCGAATCCAGACTTCGCCATCACTTGAACTGCCTATTGCGTTGGGTGAGCATCGATCGCACTGCGTGCAGCGTGCCCACGGTGAGCGGATGCCCCTTTGATATAGGACCTGGATCACCGCGGAATGGATTGAGGGAGTCTGGGTGAACAGCACTCCGGCCCTCCGATCGCATTACGTGAATGATCTGTGCCTGCAGTGTTGCCGTCTGATCCCACATCGCCCGGAGCCGTCCCTCAGCCATCCAGTTGAGCTGGCGTAGCGTGTAGGAGCCAGGATCGACACCGACCAAACCAGCTAGTTCCCAGACGTCCTGCCAAGGATCAGTCGATCGATCTCCGCGGTTGCGTGATCTAGTTCGGCGTCCATCTGCTGATCCGCCTTTTCGGCGGCGTGATCTATCAGCCGCTGAACCTTCGTTCCCTGCAGCTTGGTCACTGACAGGTTGTCGAGTCGAGTTCGGGCGGCGATTGTTTGTGCGATCACCCCGGCCAGTGCCTTCTGGCCGATGCGGTGGAAAAAATCGATCAGTGCCTCACGCAATGCAACTTCGGCTTCAGCCCAAATCCGCTCCGCCTCTTCCGGAGAGAGCTCTCCGGGTAGCAGGTAGCGGTCGAATTCCTCGGGTGTTGCGAGACCGACCGCCAACGCCTGCGAATGGCACGCTGCCCAAAGCACCGCAAAGCGTTGGTAGGGATCGTCCATCACTCCGGCAAGTGACTTAGCGTTGAGGATGTCAATTGGCTCCTCGCCTCGCAACAACGACCGGGCTACCGACACGTTCACCATCACATGCCACAGAGTATCTTTGGAATCGCGGAATGAACGCGCCACTGGGAAACGCCTCGGGTGTTAGTGGTGTGTGAGCAAACAGGGGGCCGCATGCGTACGATGGCCAGGCTACTTAGGTGGCTGAGTCGACGTTTTGGAGGTTGCTTCTGTCGCTGCAGAGGATGCCTCGAGCTTCACGCCTGCCTTCTTGAGCAGTAGCACGGATGCACTCTGATTGAGTTCCACGGTGCGACCTTTGGTGCCTGCGTGCTGGGAACTGAGACGCAAGCACTCAGCATCTGGATTGTCCCCCAGCTTCCCAGGACCGCCTGCCAGCGTGATCAGGTGATCGAGCAGCTTGCCGGAGATTCGATTGAATCCCTGTGCGGACCGTGAGACGGCTCCGGTGAAGATTGTGATTTGGTCGGAAATGGGTAACATCGGAGACTCCCGCGAAGGCGAAGGCAAATGCAAAGTGAGTTAGACGAATTGGAAGGCAGTGCTTATGGGCCAGGCACCACATACTGATCCGCATAGAGAGGCGTGTCGTCATCTTCTTCGCAGACCTCTTCGAGTTCCACTTCGTAGCGGATTTTCCCGTTGACCGGTTCCTTGCGATCGAACGTGGTTACACCGAACGGTCCGCGAATCCCCTTGGTTCCTACCGTCGCAATTGCTGCCTCCATGGCAAACATGTCTAGATTGGAATCAGTCCAAAAGCTGGTGTTGAGTGCAGCAAACACGGGGTCTGTGGATCCATCGACAGCGTAGTAAGAGAACGAGATTTTGAGTTTCTTGTTGCCTCGTACCGTCTTGGTGTTGGGCGTTTCGCGAGTGTCAATCTCCTCGGTAGCCTTGCCGAGGTCGATATCCACATCGCTCACTCGCTTGACCTCGGATGCGGAGATCGAGTCGTAGGTGCCGACATTGATGTAGAGTTTCGCTAGCCGACCGACGTTGTCACTCATCTTCGTCACCCTCTGTTGTTTCTAGGTACGTCAATTGTAGGATCACGCTGAGAATCCCCAGCTGCTCAAGGTGGTAGGGCACATACACAGGGCTGTGCACGAGTCCCGTGAACACACAGCCCGCAAGTGCCACGTCGCGCAGTGGCCCCTCGGGCGCTTCGTCCGTCTCACCTCGCCAGAATCCCTTGATGCGTTCGACCAAGTCAAACACAGAATCGCCCCAGTCTACGTCGTCGGCGACCAGTTGCGTTACAGCTCCGAATGCATTGCTACCTGACTTTGGCTCTGGGGCTGGACCGGCTGCCTGGATGCAAACAATGGCTTCCCATTCGTGATCATCAACGCTGCCATGACGCCCAAGTACTTCGAACCCTGCATCGCCCGCGAACACGGAGACATAGGTCTCACCTTGGACGAACTCCGTGCGGTCTCTCAGTGGTAGCAATCGACGTGCAACGCTCAGACCTGACACGTCGGAGAGTAGTGTCGCCAGCTCAGTCGCGAGTGCTTTACTCAGTAGTGTGTAGCGACCTGGCACTTATTCACCTTTCACGATGATCGTATGAATACGGAGTGCCACGCGTTGGGGCATCCAGCGTGCCAACTTTCCATCTACCGGGTTCTTGGTCACGCGGTATTCAACTCCAGCCAAGTCGGTTAACGTATCTCCATCGATCGGGACGATGTCCCCTTCGGTACGTTTGATTTGATTTGCTCGGACGAGCCAGTCGACGCGGATGCCTTGCACAGTGCTCTCACTGCCGGTCTGCTGTTCGTCCGCGGCCTTGCTTGCACGCGTGGCCATTATCTCGATTGCAGCGGTGCCACGTCGATACGCAACGGGCTCCGAGGCATAGCGTTCCATTGACGCTATGCCTCGTTGTAGTGCTCGGGAGAATCGCGAGTTCACCATTTGGAATCTATCGTTTCGAGGAACTTACGCGCGACCATCTTGAATGGCTTGAATCAACTCCAATACTAGGCTGATGATTCGAGCCCAATCAAAGGCCTTCTCACCATTTCCAAAGGCAGTTTGCTGCGATCGCAGGAACTCAATCAACTCGCGTTCCTTCTGAGTGATAGCCATGCAATCATCTGCGGGGGGACAGTCTGGCTTGCAGTCGGGGCATGGTGGACATGGAGGGCAGTCCGGATCCTTGGGGGGATCAGGAACGTCGCCACCTGAGCCAACCCAGATTGGCATGTCTGCCATCGCACTCCCAGCGATCGACGCCAGGACGCTGACAGTCTCGGGACGATTCACGTTGTTTGAGGTCTCGATCAAGCCGCAATCACCGAAGATGCCTTCCTCGGTCTTGGGACGTTCGCCGTCGCCTTCGCATAGCTCAACGAGCCCTTGGGGACGCATGTCGGCCAATTGCATGTTGCGCTCGCTGGCGACTTGCCAGAGCTTGCTGGTCTTCTGCCCGGCACAACGATTGCCGATCGACCATGTCAGTAGGGCGATTTGCTGTTGTTTGGAGTTGTAGATGGCCGATCCCGACTGACCGCCAATAGCGTTGGGCGTCCCAGTGATGAGCCCATCTCCGTAGCCTCGCGCGTCATTGAACTGTTTGACGACCAGCGGCCACACGCATCGAGGCGAGCCCGTAGTGCCGAATGGAGGGCTATCGGGTTCGGTCTTCAGTAGCTGCATATATCGCTTACTGGAGAGCCCCTCGACGTAGACGATGGAGAAGTCCACCATGCGAGAATCCGAGTAGCCGGTCATCACTGTGCGGCCAGCAACTCTTTGCTGACCACCGTTGACCACGCAATCGACAGAAACCACGCGTCCTAGCTGAGTGCCAGTCACGTGGGCGTTGGTCAACACGAAAGAGCCGTTGCCGTCGGTGCCGCAAATAGTGCCTGATCCACAACTACCATTGTAGATGCATCGGGTATGTGGGTGATCAGCATGAACATCAGCGGTCTGAACAGTGAGTGGTGTGGATCCACTCCTCGGAGCCGACACTAACGGTCCCGGGTCGAACTGAGTTGC
Source organism: Aureliella helgolandensis (assembly GCF_007752135.1). Classification (GTDB taxonomy): domain Bacteria; phylum Planctomycetota; class Planctomycetia; order Pirellulales; family Pirellulaceae; genus Aureliella; species Aureliella helgolandensis. The sequence continues at coordinate 2,240,074 of NZ_CP036298.1, forward strand.
TTGCGTGCTACCCGCGTCGTTGAGGGTTCCAGGGGCGGGGCAAACCGTTCCTGGCTGGCAGGTGTTGGATTGCACAACGTTACTCGTTGGTGCCTGTCGGCGCCATGGCAAGAGCTGGGCCTCCGCCAGTTGTGCGGTCTCCGAGATTGCGAACAATGCAATCACGGCAAATGCGAATTGTTTCACGGCTTTATCCTTGTGAGCAATTGGGAACTGAAGCGAGAACGAACATCGGTGTTCGTCTGAAAGAATTAGGTGTTGGTGTCTACGAAAGACGGTCCGGGGCTGTTGAGCAATACAACGTTCGTCGTTTCGTCGGCAACCTTTGCCACATCGGCACGGCCCATGATCTTGTTGCTACCGACTGTGTCGGTTGCTTCTTTGTTTGATGCGTCCCAGTAGACGAGTGCACCTGCGATCCACTCGTCAGATGCCTTGGCTGGCGCTTCGACACGACCAACTGCCTGAGCTGTATAGGTCTGCCCTTCGACAAAACCCGATTGTGCGGTGATCACACCAGCACGGTTCATTGCATCGAAAACGATATTGCCACTGACCAGGCCTCCGGAGGGAGTCACCCCCTTGAAGTACTCGCCACTGTTCAGGTACTTAATTTCGCTCATCTGACAAACTCCGAAACTGTTTAATTGATGGTGTGCAACGCAACTGGGCTAATGAGAGCTACTTGATCGCATCGATCGCTTTGTTGATCGCTTCGTCGCCAGCTTTCGCGATGCCCTTGATCACTCGGAATGAACCGTTGAGTTGGCGAAACTCCCGAGCGTCGGCGACGGTCCTAATCGATCGACCGTCTGGAAATTTGGCTGTTTCATCCTTGGTTAAGAGATCTGCGAACTTCTGTTCCAACGCCAGGTCCGCAATCGCTGGAGTGTTGTCCTCGGTCGTCCTTGAGTCTCCGGAGTCCGGTTCTGGACTGCCGCCAGTGCCGGGGGCCGGAACTGTGTCGCTACTAGCACCAGGTGCGTTGGAGGATTCTCTCTCCGGATCAGGCGAGCCGTTCGGCTCACCGGGTTCAAGAACGGGGCGAATATCTGGTGTCGCACGACGAATGCGAGTCCAGCCAGACATAGAAACCGATTCCCGATTCTCGTCAGGAAGTCGATCGAGCGGAGTGCCTTCGGGATAGGTGACCCCGTCTGAGCAGCGGACGGGCCGCGATAGGACCTGGTTCGACATCGATAGAAACTCCGGCAGGTGATAGGCAGCGAATGTATGGGGGCAGAGCTGGGAACCGTGGCTCCCAACTCTGCTTCGGGGTTGTGTCAGTGTGGGTTACGCAGTTGCTTTGGCCATCGATCGGAAATCGAGAGCCTTGGCACCGATGAAGTGCTTGACGGTGATCGACAATCCGAATTTGCCACGCCCGAGCTGCTCGACGATGACTTGTGGAACTCGGCCCGTTCCCTCGAGGAACTGCACTTCGATGGTATGGCCCTCGGCGGAAACCAAGTACCAAGTGGTGAGTGATCCCGCCAAAGTGGATCCCGTGAGTGGATCGACCACGCCATTGTCTAAGCGGCTTTCCTCGATTGGCATGATGTTGCGGGTACGAATAGGATTCGTCGAACCTGCACCACTGTCGTTGCTGATCACAGCGGACTGGGTCAGTTGGATCGCCAGGTCACCCAGGCCAGTTGGCGTGAGCAAGTGCGTAGGCTGCAGATTGAGTGACGCATCGCCATCCTTCTGCCGTGACAACATCGCCCGAACTTTCTGCAGGTTCGGCTGACTCAACGCGGAGGATCCGGAGAGGTTGAGGTGGTCGGCATGGAATACTGCGATTCCATCCTTCAGGGCCGCATTGGCCAGCAGAACCGCCGCGACCATGTTAGGTCGTAGGCGAGCTGCGGCTTGACCGAATTCACGTGGAGTCCGGCGTAGCAACTGGAATTGATCGTTGATGAAATCGTTCTCATCAATCTCAGCAGTACGCGAGTAGCGATCGGCACGCACTTTCTCACTCGTCGCATCACGATGTGCGTGATCGGCCTCATCGCCAGTTGGATGCAAAGTGAGATCCGGAGCCGCTTGCATGCGTGGGCGATCGGTCTCAAGCAAGTTTGGTACATCCTCTTCGCTTGTCCAACCGCGTGAAAAGTCACCCGATTCAACATAGGCATCGATCGCCATAGCACCTATGGACTGCGTGAAAATCACTGCAGTGGATCCAGTCGAGAAACCGGCCTGCAGAGTTGCCAAGCGTCCCGACCGCCCCACATGGTTTGCTGGCAGAGAGTGCCCCTGTGCACGCAATCCCTGTGCAACGTAGTCGATCATTTCCAGATCGCGATACGCTTGAGCATCGTTCATGATTCGTTGTCGGCCGGGATCATTGACCGGGAGGCTCATCCACTCGGGCGTTGCGTTGTTTTGCGGTAATACCGCATCGATATTTCGACCAGCCCGCAGAAGAATCCCAGCCTGCAAAGCTGCCAGCGATCCGCGTTGTTGCGGGCTCGAGCTGTGAATCCCCACTCCACTAGGACGTCGGTTTCTTCGTGCGTACAGTTCAGTTTGATCCACACTCCACCCTTCTCGAATGGCATGGGCGCGGAGGGTGGTATCGGCACGCCCTTCGGCCTTGATGCTGAGATTTCCCAATTTGGTTGTGATTGAGCGAATGCCCTCGATGCGATCCTCTTCGGCAGCCGCCTCGCGACGCTGTGCCAACAATGCCGTGTGCTGCGCACCGGTAGCTTGTCTGGCTCCAGCGGTCAGGCTGCTACCGCCACGTCCAGCCACCAATGCGGCGTCCGCATCGGCGTCGGCTGTATCGGCATCGGCACCGGCGACTTCCCCGGCTCCTTCCCCTGCGTCGACATCGGCACCGTCCGCATCGGCACCGTTGTCGTCGGAAACTTCCCCCGCCGCGTCGGCACCGGCGGCCACTTCGGCGTTGAACACGGCTTGCAACTGCGACTTCTGAGCGTCGGTGAGTGTTGCTTCGTCCCAGCCTTTGGCGGCCAGCCACTGCGAAAAATTCATTACCTGCACTCCGCTTTGGTTTTTAGAGGCCGCGATGGCCGGTTGGGTGTTGTTGTCACCTGCGATGGTTACAAAACTTACTTCGTCGAGTACTCCGGCCATTACATGGAGGATCGGCCCGACAAACTCTTGGCCATTCGCATGAAGGATTTGACCCTCCGGGATAATCTCGTGTTGCAAGTGAGACATGCCGATCGAAGTTCGCCACGGAAAGCCCCTTGCCGCTCCACCGCGGATCTCCCGACTGTCGCTGTTGTCGATCGAGAATGCGCCCTCGACGCGAATGCGATCGGTGAGCGATACCGTTCCATGACCCACCGGGCGCTCGGGATCATGGGCACGATGGACAGGCAGCGTGGCATTGGCGACCAGTCCGGCAATGTTGACCACTACCGGACCATTCCAATTGACACCATTCAGCAGGGGAAACATGACTCCACCGGAGTAGGCGTCCAAGTCGAAGGTGCCGACATCTTGCTCAGTGGCCGCCGCGTGAATCACCGCCTCAGCCGTCAGTGTCAGTCGTCGACTGGAGAGCAACGCGCATGATCCATCCACGGTCGGGGCTGCAGCCTGCAGGAGCGTCCGTAAATGGGTGCGGCGTGCATGGCCCAATCGCTCGGGGGTGGGATGCACAGCGATGGAGGTCGGAGATTTGGCGGGCCGAGATCGGCGTGATTTGCGTTTGCTCATTCGCGCAGCGTACTGCGCTGCGATCGCCCTCCATTACAGGGAGGGCTGCCGTCGAGCCACTGATGCATTCCCAGCGTCATCCGTGTTCGCATCATCGTTGGGGGCATCATCTTGGGCGGAAGCCTGTGCAGGTCCAGTGGTGGGCTGAGGGTTGGCAGCCATCCGCCGTTGTCGTTGCGCTTCGATTTCCTCCCAATGCAGCTCCGGATCGATCCCCTGTTCCATCAGGTAATCACGCTCGGTTTCAAGCCCGGCGTCAATCAGTGCGATGTGCGTTTTGGCATCCTGCAGGGGATTGACCGACGCAGCAGGCTTCCAAGTCCAGCGGTGGGGCAGCTCTTCGACCGGGGGCAGGGAGTATCGGAATTCGCTGTTCACCAACAACGCTTCGTCAAGCCACCATTCAAAGATGCGATCGAGGCATTCGATCTCCCAGTCCACACGCTCAACGTCCAGGGCGTGGTAGTAGATTTGATGATCCAGCCGCGCAGATGAATAGTTGTAACCAGACGAATCGCCACGGGCCTTATTCGTGGGCATGTGGATACATCGGGCGATCTCCTGCAGGAGCGCGTTGCGGAACTCCACGTAGGTAGTCGTCGGCTGCTCTGCCTTGAGCTGCTTCATGTCGTAGCCATAGGGCAGAGCCGTCATCATGCCGCGATCGATGTCCACCGATTCAAAGGGATCTTGCGGAGTGTGTCCATCCTCGAATGCTCCCGCTTGCGTGTGGAGCAACGCCACGAAATCGGCTGCTGTTTCTGCCGCTAAGACGGTTGCAAGTGTGTAGCGGCGGCTCATCGCAAACAGCGGTAGAGCGGGCGTCACCTCGGGAATACCCCGCACCTGCCCCGGACGCTCGTGATTGAACAAGTGAATGACGTGGTCCGGATCGAGATCAATCGGTTCTCCCCAGTTCCCCATTCCTCGGCGATCGCCAGGGTGAAACGGGAGCATGTGATAGAGTTCTGGATTACCCCAAGAGTCGAAGTGAATACCGTCGACCTTGTTTGCGTCGAGCTGGTTGTCTGCCCAACCTGGCGTAGAGATCTGGTCGGATTCGACCACACGAATATCGAGCTTTACCGGCCCACGCAAACGGGGATTCGTCGAAGCCAGCAAGAATGCCTCGCCGTCAACGCACTTGGCCAGGCGTGCGGTGCGGAGTTTACGCACCAACCGCACCTGCCGAGCCCAGGATAGAAAGGCGCGTTCGATGCGACGCGCCATGTCTTCGTGACCCTTCAGACGGATCTGCAGTCCGGGGCCCGTGGAGATAAAGTCATTGGCGAGTGTGCAGACGATACCCTTGGCAAAGCTATTCGACTGCAGGCATTCGTAACGTGAGCGACTGCGAAGTGTTCGTCGAACATCGAGCGAGTTCGCTTCTGCGGATGACAGGTCATCGGCAAACCGCCAGTGCTTGGTGTTTTCGCTCGTCGTCTGGGCCGCATCGTAGGCAGCTCGGAGCTTGGTGCGGAATTTGGCACGGGCCTCGGCCGCCGCTCGCTCGCGCGTGGTCCGGAGAGGATTCCCGTAAGGGTCGACAAGTCGAGTAGCCGCGGCGGTGGTGTGGATGAGTGCATTCATGCCGCCCACGTTATGCCAGGCAGTTCAGCCGACATTACAGGCCCAGTTCTCTACTCCCGAACAGCCCCGCCGGGGTTGACTCGAGCGAACCGCACTCCGAACGGAGCTCGCTTGGCGGCGCGCTTGGCGGCCAGGTAGCGATCCGCCTCGATTTGATCCTTCAAATTGCGATTGGAAACCGTCACACCGTCGACCGTGATCGATTGCGGGTCGGTAGCATTTGCCGCGATCTCCCCAGCCAGGTCGCTCTCTGCGTTGGCTGCGGTTTCTCCGGAGTAGTCTCCGTAGTATTCACCGTAGGAGGCTTCGTCTGCCATATTAGGACACCTTTTTCTGAATAGTCTCGTCAATGAACTGATTGCGCTGATTGACCTTGCGAACTGCACCGCCAGGTTCGAGTTCTTCATCGGCCCGAGGTATGTTTAGAACCTGATTCAGCACCGCTTGCTGCTCTTCTGTCAGTCCACTTGGTTCGATGTCACCAATTGCTGCAGGCAGAGTCTCCGAGGTGTCTTTCAGGATTGCCGTCGAACGCTGCAGTAGGGTGAAATTCCCAGGGTCTTCCCAGTACAGCGATAGCGCCGCTCCGTGCCTTGTGCCGGCAATTCGAGCGGAGGCCGCAGAGTAGTGAATCAACTCGGTCGGCTCGGAAGGGAGGTCTCTGAGGTCAATCAGGATCGTGTTCGGTACCGTATCCTCGATCGCGAGAATCTGATCTTGAACAATTTGGTAGCCTGCATCGGTAACAACCCATTCTTGGGGCATCGTACCAAGGGTGACTGGGAAAGATTCGCCTGGGAACTCGGCCCTAAATGCCGCAGTCATTTCGCGGAACTCGGCTGTGAAGGCATTCCGCTGGGCAGTGTTTCCAGCGGCGTCGTTCTCCCCCAGTTGCCAGCAGACGCCAACCAAGCGATTGTTATTGCTGGTTGCCATCGCTAGTTGTGTGCGAGTGAGCATGCCGCTGTAATTGTTAGTGTAGGACACGTTCCAGTCGTCATTGCGGAACCCGGTATTACCCTCAGCCACGGGGACGAGCAGAACCCTGCGCCCCGGTTCAAGTCGTCGACGTATCCACTCCTTAGCAATCGACAATCCAAGGCCCACCGTGTCAGCAGTCCCGCCGATGTGATCGAGCGGATCCGCAGCGAGAAAGATCTTATTGGCGTTCGGAGAGAACCTTCCCCATTGTTGGATCCTGATGTCTGTCGCGTCGAGCGTTGAATCTATTGGCCCGTAGCGAATGATCTGGTTTGACTGCCCGGGCAGAGGGATTATGTCGTACCCCTGTTGATTGTCCAGGTAGTCAGTAAGCATTACCGAAGATGTTGGGACGTCGTCGGAGATAACCACGTGACGCAGTTTTCCGATGAATGGTTCGACGTTTACGCCGCTCAGCCGGACGGCACCTACAGTGATCCTGTTGACCGGAAATGTTACTCCGAAAAGGTTACTAAACCACTCGGTGTCAGAAGCGGTGCCAGACTCGTAGGATATCGCAGTTTCTGATCCGTTTGTCCACATCTTTGGACCATCGGAACCACCGCTAATAGCGAGTCGCCGCCATGTACCGTCAGCAAACGCACTTGACGTTGATGCAATCTGCCAGATTAATACGCCATTGCGTTGGAGCTTTGCGCGTATCTTTCCTGCATCAATCCAGATTTCCAGCAAGCTCGGAGTGGCTGAGGTTGTGTGGGACGCTCCGATGATAGATTGCTTCGCGGACGATGTCGTTGCAAAATTGGCTGCCACGAATCCGTCGTCTACATTGAGCGATGCAACTGAATTTTGGTACAACGACTCAGCCCCTGCCAGCGTCAAGCAACGAGCGTAGGTGGCATCTCCGGTCGTGTGCAAGGGGCTTCCGTTGAGCGCCCATGGAACGTTTGGGCTCGCATCATCGTATTCGATCTTTCCGCGGTGTAAGGATCGCAGGCTAACTAACACGGCCATCTAATTGCTTTCTAATTGCTATCGATCAACACCACCAACTGGACTTTTCTCGATATCTCGTTCAACAGCTCGCATTAAGCCAGTTGCATTGCTATCAGGATTCGGCACCAAGTTCGCCATCGGAATGCCCCTAGCATTCTCCGCCAAGTCCAAATTAGACGTTGGGGCCCCCTGTGAGTTACAGCCTGCCTAGGCTGCGCGCACGAAAAAGCCCTGCCATGGTTAACATGGCAGGGCGAAGTGGAAAATTAAATTAGTGAGCTTGGACGTGGGCGTCCTGGATATTTACGCAGGTACTCACGTACCCGCACATCCTTAACGCCAGTCCACTTCATAAATGGTCTGGCTCGATAGTGCTCACGCACATAAACCCAGCCAACCAAGGCCGAAAAAGTACGCTTTTGAGATGGGGTCCATCCCGAGGAAAACCGAAATTGCGACATTTGCCGCTCCCTTTACCGCCCTGCGTCTGAGATTGACAGAGCCGATTCCGGGAGCTAGGATTACTACTCACCAGAGGAGTGATCCTAGCAGGGCGAAAGCTCCCGGATAGCTCTTTGGCCGTGTCGTGCTGTAACACGATTACGGCCTTTAGAAATACTTTCATATTAAATTCTTCCTGTTTACTACGTCCAATCGAACGTTTGCTGCCGAATACGAAACATTGAATACTTGCATCAATAGACGCGCTGACAATGGACGTCTCTTCTTAAGGATTTTCAATGCGCATGCTGGCATCATGTATGCGGCGGTGATTGCGTTTGCTTGCCATTCTGGATCGCGAAAAGTTGGTATCGAATCCCTTCTGTTTAGCCGAAGTGTGGATCCGCTCTCTAGTACATTTCGGATCTGACTTGCGTGTTGCCACACATGTGCGCATTCATGGATCACTGTAAATCTGGATCTCGGATCTCCTCGGCAAGCAAGCGTGTAGGTGGCATCAGACACTTCAACTCGATGGTCTGGCCAGGTTCGGCCTTCTACGCCATGTGGTAGGGTGCTGGTCACCGATGTGTCGAATTTGTATATGTCGTGTAGCAGCTCCCAGGTTTCAATCACGTCTACCGGTCCTGGTGCCAGGAGCAGGTCAGGAAAGTGGCGTTCAAGCTGACGCAACGAAATCTCTTCGATTTCGCGATAGCTCAAAGGTTCCACTTGGGGCACATAAGTCATTCATCCTTCCTTTCGTTTCTTTTTGTTGCGATAAATCTCTCAACTTGCTCCCATACATCATCGGGGATTTCGTCCTGCTCGTAGCTGCGAGCAAGCGAAGCTAAAACGTTGGTGGATGTTGAACTCTTGCCTTTGGTACTTACGTTGAGGTGTCGCACAGATTGAGCTGCCAGGAGCAAAAACTCTTCCAACCGGTCCTCACATTTTAAAGCTTGCAACCATTTGCGAATGGTCGTTTCGTTAGGGGGATTCTTCGTACCGCGTTCGACCTGAGAAACGTATGCTACCGATACGCCAGCTGCCTCCGCCAGCTTCAGGAGGTTATCCTTGCCTCGCCTACGAGCTTCCCGCAGTGCCAATCCAAATTTGGTCTGCATCGTAGTTTTCCTGAGTTTGTGTGTGGTCCGAACCGTCTGCTAACTACAGCTGACTCCAAGGTTTGAACCGCCTTGGTTTAAAGTTAACCGCAGCGGTTTAAAGTTGCAATCCATATGACCGGAAAAATCTGATAATTATTCTAAGCGGCGCGTTTGGCTTGGGCCTCGGCCCGCAGCTGCTGCAGGCTCTTCTTGGTGCGTTTGGCGGCGGGAGATTTGGAGTAGCGTTCTTTGTTGGGCATGCAGCCGGCCATCAATCCCAGCGTGCCGGCCATGACCAGGCAGTCTCCCCAGTGGTTGTCGCGGCCGGGCAACAACATCCATTCGAGCAGCTTCCGTCCACGGCCCTCGGTCTCGATCGGATATTCTGCAGATGCTTGATCGGCAAACATGCGGTGAGCGGCAACTGAGGCCTGGAACAACGTCCAATCTCCCCCCGCCCCCTGCGGAATCAAGAACCGTCGGGCAATCATCGTTTTGAGAATATTGGTGTCGCTGATCACGTGCCGTGGTGCCTTGGTTCCTTTGGTCGATGGAATGAACCATTCCTCTCCGACTCGCTCCCCCTGTTTTTTCTTCCGCATATCGAGTGGTGTTTGCTTAGCCGTGATCCCCTTGCCGTGGAATGGAATTGGACGATTGGGGTTCTGCCGGCAAACGTTGTAGACGCTCTTCTTGGAGTCACCGTAGTTGGCGTCGATAATCGTGTGATCGATCGACATCTCTGCGCCATCGTCACGCACATAGGAGCGTGCGTAGAGATCACGCATGAGATTGTTGATCCCCGCAAACCAGGCACCCTGAATGTCTGGGATGTTGGTTTTCTGTCTCAGCGAGATCTGCAATTGGCCGAGTGTCCAGTAGGCACCCAGCGGTTGCTCTGGGTAGGTTCCGTAGTCGATGATCCACCCGGTGAAGTCGTCGGCCAACGCCAACTGCAACCAATACAAGACATCCTGTTGAACATCGATCGCCGTGAAGATGTGATTTGCGCCGGTTGGGATGTCCCCGCGCGCGTAGCCATTGGCACGCTGGACGATGTCATCACTCGACGGAAACGCCACTTGGCCAATGGCGGTATTGCTAACCTGTGGATTGTTCTGATACTCGGCCTCGAATGTGGTGGGGTTCGCCAGTCGCAGGTTTTGAGCGGACTGCAGTGCCGAGAGCTCGTGATCCAACCTCCGTTGTGCCCAGGGTACGACGGCACCAATATCCATGATCTTGCGATGATCACGGTAAAGCTTTGTTGCGCGTGGCAGCAACGTCTGACCGGCCCGGAGATCAACCTCCCGCAACTCTGCGTACTCTTCCCATTTGGCGGTGTTGGTGGGCCAACGTTCGACCAGCGAGAATGTGCGGCCTTGCCAATGTGGATTGAGAGTGCGATCGAGTAACCTGTCAGCAAGGTCCCCTTTCTGAACGATCGTTACCGTGGACAGGCCTGCAATGCGTTTGCCGGGTCCCGCTAGGCCCATCACTGCACCGTTGAGCAATGTTTCGCGTCGTTCCACCTGAGCGACTTTCTTGGCCGATTGGTCGGTCTGCAAATCGTCCCCCAGGAACGCATCAGGTCGGAGTGATTTGCCGTCCGAACGTTGGTGCAACATCCCGCGAATTCGCCCCAGCAGTCCCACCGCCTGCAGAACTGTCCCGCCTGTGACTCGACCATCTTTGTGGGTGACCGTTGGCAGGACGATCTTCTTGCGTCCGGACCATGAGATCAACGTCGGTTCGCCACCGACCATTTGCCCCTTGCCTCGCTGCGGGATTCCTTCGAGCTGCCAGATGGGATGGCAGATCTCCGGGAAGTCGGCGAGCAAGAGTGGATTGGTTTCGAGCTGGACTTTGACGATGTCCATCATCTCGTAAGCCGCTTCGGCCGCCGCCCCCAGCAGCACGAGATAGGACCGCCAACCGTAGAGCATCGCAAGCACCCCACAATGGATGCACAGCGATGTTTTCCCGCTCCCCCGTGGCATCCCCAGCGCATACAGGCCACCGAATCGCAGGACCTGGTTCAGAGCGTCAATCACCTCCACATGCTGGCTTGACCACCCCAGAGCAAACACATCCGGGAAATAGGTCTCCAGTGCCAACTGCAGATCCTCACCGCAGTCGTGCCGACGCTGCGGATCGGCCACTGGGGGCAATGGTCCGATCTCGCGTTGACCGGACGACTGGAATCTAGCTCGAGCTGCAGCCCGTTCGCGATGTTTGGTGTAAGCCGCTTTCTCTTTGGCCTTGGGCGACAACTTGTCTGGCGACGCCGGCTTGGCAATAGTGACCGGCTTGCCAGGTTTTACTGCAGGCGGTTTACTGGGATTGGATTTGGCCGCTGACTTGGCTTTTGCAACTGGCTTCGGCTTAGCCTTTTTCGCAGGGGCTACCTTTGGCGCAGTCTTGCCCGGACTGCGTTTGGCAGCAGCTCGCGGTGGAGTGCGTTTTGCGGGAGCTGGCTTGGTAGTTTTCTTCGCCATAGATTGCCGGCTAGCCGAGCTGCATATCACGAGGGATTGCGTACTGTGCCCGCAGAGCTGCCCAATCGATCGGGCGTTCCACCTTCCGCAATGGCCTCTCCGCTCCGCAACTGCAGCGTGTGGGGCCGTAGTACGTCAACAGCTCTCGGGAGCTCACCGCCCGATCGAGCTCGCCACAGTGCTTGCACGGGCGCCGGGCCGTGGGAGGTTGTGTCCCTCTCGGCCAACGGTAGCGAGGTGGCAACGGCGGTTTGGATTTTCGCTTGCGTAGTTTGGTCGACGGCTTAGGCGACTTCATTAGGCAGATCATCGGCGTCTCGCAATTGGGCGTGTCCGGCGGTTACCAGGGCCGTGGAGAGTTGTTGCCAACCCGCCAGCATGCACAAACTGTTCACTTCTGTCGGGCGATCATCACTCGCCAAATACAGCTCCCCATCGCAGATAGCACCTGGCACCATCGATTGCAGCCAATCACGCCGGCATGGAATGGGAATGTGAGCAATCACAGCGGTCGCATCCCGTAGATACCGATCTGTCCACCTCCGAGAGATCGGGCACGGTCCCAGAGCCATCGACGTGTGTCCGTCTGCGGCCTGTGGATCGAATAGATGCAACGCAGACGGTGGAGGATCGCCGCGCCGGAGATGCGTCCGCGATGCAACGGGCAGCCGAATCGTGAGATCATCCCCCGAGTCGCCACCACTGGCGTTGATCAGCTGAATTGATATCAATTCAGCCGAGTACACATGCCGGATCCGTACCGGCGTAACCAACCCCATCAAGAATCTTTTCATCCACCCGACAGTAGCAAAACTATCGAGAAAGCACTACCCGGAGCCACCGAATCCAAGTCTAGCAAATGCTTGAAGGATGGGATTAACAGTCCAAACATATTACGTCGCATCCCACTAATCTCGGGTTGCGATGAACTCGTAGCCCATCATTTGAGCTGGTGAATGCCAATTGCGAAAACGAAAACTACGTTCGGCATACCTATGCATCAATGCGTCTAATTCTTCTTTAGATTGAATGCCTAGTATCTTAAGGATTTGGTTGAAATATCGCGTTGACTGCGATCGTGCAAATACCTCAAAAACCATATTGCCCGCAGTTGTCGAGGAACCGTCTAAAGTTACAGGATACCATCTAGGCCAATGTCTGTTTTCAGGTAAACGATCTAGTTCACCACGCAAGTATAGAACAAAATCTGCCTGCATGAGTTTGGGGAACTCAACGGCTGATTCGTGTGACCTTTTTTCCAACAAATCGGAATGGGGGTGAAGGGAGGAGGCTAAATGGTTCTCGACTGCCTTTGCTACAAATCCAATAGGTTGATACATGTACTCAAACGAAACCATGCCGTTCCAACTATCAACTCTGAGGTTTGGAACATAGTATTGCGTCTGTAGTAATGTGCAGACATCCGTAAATCGTTGGCGACCTAGCAAAATAGCAATCGTGTATAAGAACAGTTCATGAACAATGAAGCGATAATTATCGAAGTCAGTGTCCAGATGACTCGCCACGGTTTGCGAGCTGTCTAAGAAGGGCAAAAGATCTTCGAAAAAGCGATGCAACAGTTCAGAAGATTGCCCGTCTTCCAAGTGCATGGCCATCGTCGAAATCAAGCCGATCGCTTCGTTGCGATACGGCAAGAAAGTCTCGACATTCTTGGACGTCCGATCCGTGTTGGCTGATTGCTCGAGGCGATTGCAATCATCGGCATCAAGTCGGAAGCGTTCAAGATTCTCTGAAACGGCCGAGAAATATTCTGCGACGTGCCCACGCCAGTTAGCTAGGGCTCCTCGAACCGACTCTGTTGCTCTGCGAGCTTTACTAGTGGTCCCAAGTGCAATAGCGTCCTCCTTAAGATACTCAGGCATTTTTCCCAACTGAGGTTTCTTGTAGAGTGGCTTGTCAAATATCCATCGCATAAGTTGTTCAAAGTTTTCCGCGTGACTCGTCGGAGTGGACAGGTCAATGTAGATTCTAGAACTGTAATACGCAGGCAAGAAGGGCTTCCCCTCTGGATTCTTTTCGAATACTACTGCGACAAACTTGTCCTGCCGGCTTTTCCTATATACCTCTGGTGATATTATTTGTGTTTCTGTCCCCACTCCACCTGTTCGTTCGTTTGCCTTTCTCACATACTCATGATCGCAAACCAGTATTACTTTCCTGATTGCTTCATCACTTACCATCGTTTCCATGAAATGATTGGCATCGTGTCCCTCTCGCAAGTCCCACTTGTCTAAAACAACATCAACGCCATTTTCAACTAGATCCGTCGATAGCTCAAGTACTCGAGTTGCGTGCTGTTTTGTTGTCCAACTGTATGACATGAAACATTTGGGAGCGGGAGTATTCATAGATAGCTTCGGCATCTAATGGTAAAGATGAGAGAGGAGGGCAAGAACTGTTCGGCGATTTTAGGCAGTCAGTTGGTAAGGCTGGGAGGTCTCTAAATCCATCATGCGCGACAAGATGTTTTCAAATTAGAATCAGCGAGTCGACAGTCTCCGAATAGCGTTTGCTAGTGAGGCAGGTTCAGCTGGCTCTTTCCCGTAGGACCATCGGTGCTCGTCGATACTGAAGCCGTACTTCTCGCTAACCCCATCGATTCGAGCATATACATTGCCCCATTCAGGACTGGCTGAGGAAACGAGGTAATTGCAAGTTGAAACTTCAACTACACACCACTCTTGTTCAGGATGGGGACGGAAGCCGGCTTCAAGGAATGGCTCGAGCCAACTCGGCCAGCCACTTGACGGCCTAATCTCTGCGTAGCCCTGCATGATATGCTTGCAACATCGAGAAATGTGCCCTACAGGAAGATGTTGGCGGTAAGATTGAAAATCAGGACAACTGCATGAAGGTGCCGTCAAGTCCAGGTCGTACGTTAGATCTGGTTCCCTAAAAGAGGCTACTTGAAGTTTTGTTGGGATTGCAATGAGTCTGGGCGCCCCATCATCGAAGCACCCTATTGCATCGTCGAGTTTAACACCAAAGGGTTTGACTCCTGACAGGGCATGCTCCCGTGCCCATTCTCGCCGGACCTTTTGAATAAGTCTGCCTACCTGAATTGCTTCGGCTTCATCTATCTTGCCATCAGCAAATACATCTTTCAACAACGGCAAGAATTGACTAGCCGGCCAAGTCTTGCGGCCGTCCATGTTGTCGTTAAGCCATTTGGCCAATCTAACAATTTCCCTGTGAGTTAGCTCACCATCTTCAGCGACCTCTTCGATGAGGGTCAAGTATTCGTGTGTGTAGTCAGTGTTCATTAAATTGGTATTCAGTACGAGAGTGGAAAGTCCGGATGCAAGCGCTCAGTCGGAAACCTACAGAACACTGTCGCATTATTATAGGCGGATGGAGCGCGTGCAACTTAGCGGTAGTGGAATCTCCGCGAGTCTTGTTTCTCGGGAGTCTAGTCCGCTGGGCAAGGTGGGGTGGGCTAAACCAACGACTGGGGAAAATTCAAGAACCGCACGTTGAAAGAAGGTCTCCGCAATAATTGCTGTGCCATTTCGCACAAAGCTAGAGGTCAATTTGCGAGCGATTGGAGGGGCCAGCAGCGAACGGTCGGAGCTGTGTGACTGCAGTGAGGGGGAGCCGATGCGTAGCTGAGATTGGTGGCTCGCGTCTACTCAGCAAGGCCGGCGTAACGGTAGGCGAAGTGGAGATTGTCCCTCCGCCCCGTCCCTACTCCCATCGAGCAGCTCGATTGAAATCAATTCAGCCGAGTAAACATGCCGGATTCGCACCGGCGTAACCAACCCCATCAAGAATTTGCTCATCTCCTGGACGGTAGCAAAGCAATTGACAAAACACTACCGCCAGGAGGGCGAATGATAAGTGTTGAATTGGAACAAGCTTGCTTTCGTGCAGCCGAACTTTACTGCGTCAAAACTCGTGTAACACAAATACATGCATCGTGCATGCACAAGCTACAATTCAAATTCCACACATCTCAAAAATGGGGTATTCAATTTCAGTAAGCTGTTAGCTGGCAGCTCCGCTGTTATGCGATCATTCCGACCTGAGCCCGGCGTGCAGGCGGCTAACTGTGCCGTCATCTAGAAAAACGACTTCCACGTTATGAGTACCAAGCTCGGGCAATGTATCCACACCCGGGCGAGGCTTTAGTGATGTAGCTGTAGCTGGCAGCCGATATATTCCAGACTGCGTTTGAAAATAAGAATAGTCTTTGTCACTACCAACCCAGCTGAAGGATTCCATGCCCTTCGTTACTTCTCTAAGCTGGGGAAGGGTCAAGTGCGTAGCGTTCTCCAGTGTAGTACCGCCAGTGAGTTTGGGTTTACATCCTGCAATCAAAATAGCAGAACATACGATCGAAAAAACAAGCATAGCGCGCAGCATGATTTCTAAGTCCCTAAGCGATTGAGTTTCAGCGGCTGTTGGTAGGCGCAACGCGCGCCAACCAGAATGACTTCAGGAGCATTATATCTCCTGAAGTGAAATTGTGTGTGAGCGACAGGTTTGTCTGATCCAAACTGTCAAGCACGGTTGTTACCAGAGTTTTACATCAGCGCTGTTTTGCGAAAAACGGGATTTACTTTGTTGGAACGACTTTCACATACCTTTGACTAGGCGATTTTTTCAGGAACCCTGGCTCCGACGGATTCATTGAACATGAATCGGCCACCAAGATTGAAAAATCCCAGTTGCTCTCACCCACGAAAATACTACTTTTTCCATCCACAGAAACACTGTAGACGTCTGCCTCGTCGCCAATGCGCAATGAGTCAACCGTAACCCACTTGTCCGTATGGCTTCGCAAAGAGTCACCAGCAACCAGCTCAATCGCAGGTATCCACCCCTTGTCCTTTTCGTAAAAAGGGTGCTGCTGCGTGGTCTGAATGACATGACCGCCGGCAACAACGTTAAATAATCTCGCGCGACTGACCTCTACTTTCTTGATTTCCTGCACTGAAGGAGTCGTCGCAATTTTGTCGCGCGGTGAAGAATAGATGAGATCGCCGACAGAAAGATGCTCAATTGGTTTGAATCCTTCTGGGGTCAACAATTGAGTCTCTGCAGAAAAACATTCCCCACCGGGATTCGGTATCCAATACCAACTACAAAGTGCTCCATAACTGTTCCAATGGTAGTATCCGCCGCTGTAATTCCACTCTCCATACTCAAACCACACGTAGACCCCCTGGAGAGGATATAGACCAGGCCCCTTCAGCGGCACATTTACCACTTCAGAACCAGATGTCGAACCTGGGTTTGAAGTGGGGTAACCCTCGCCTACTCCTGAACCGGGAGAGTAATATGTTGTTGGGCTCGTGTAATAGACAGGCGCATAACAACCGACAACTGTATAACCATCCACTCCTGAAAAGGAGCCACCAGACCATGTCACTTCCTTTCCGTTTCCTGGATCGCATATGATGCTGCCTCCGGTTACGACAGCACTCTGAGCCTGGACGTTTGGCGTTAAGATTGCAATCGCTCCCAGCAAGGTGGTGCACCGCAATACTTCCAGAAGACATCGGTTCGAACAGATTCTTACATCGAATTTCATTCAACATTCTCCACTTGAAAGACTAGGATTGAAGCTACTTACATCGAGGGGTAGCATATCGCCCGCAGTTGGGAAGTCAAGAACTTTTTGACTTGCCAAATCTGGAAATAAGAGAATTTGTCGGCAGAAAAATTGGCCTACGGGTGGTCCAGTCGGTTGCTTTGGATTCGTCAGCGAAAGTTGTGTATATACCGGGAGGAAATCGATTAGTAATGGAGTGACTTGATACCTATTGTCTTGGATGGGAAATCGCCACAAATAGCGAGGATTAAGGGCAAAGGACATGAATAAGTTGTAATATCTACGGGCGGTAAAGCGCGTTCTGAGGCACGCAAATGAGGGAACGAACAAACAAGTTAATGCATCCGAAAAATGCAAATTCGAAAGTTGGCATCAAAGATCGGCAAGCGAAGGGGGTTACTTGAGATCATCGGAGTAGATTACGCTTGCGTAATCTTCATGCCTGAGCGGACTTTGTAAAAGACAGTTTTTCGAATCTCGCGATCGCATGCTGCAGCTGCTCGTGAGACCACCCCTCACCGCGACCGTACCGAATGAGATCCGCCCGCTTGCGTTCCTCGTCGCCACTGAGCTTGGCGAGTTTCAATTTGGGTTCGCCTCCGCCCAACTGAGCCGAGTCGAACGATTTGGGGATCGCCAGCCAGTTGTAGAGGGTCCCTCCGCGTCGAGATTCTGCCGGCATGGCACGAAACGCAGCTACACGATGTTCGATTGCCTCCGGAGTTAGGCCGTGCGAGAGAGCCCGTCTGACCGCCTCCTCGGCTCTTCCAACGCCCATCTGAGAAACAACAACAACAATTCGCTGGACTGAGGGATCGAGTGATTCGCTGCCCCCCGAGTGGTTTGGCTCTGTTGTTGTTGTTTCTTGTTTAACGTTCCCTGTTAATGTTGTTGTTTGTAGACCCGGGGTGGGTCCATCAGTGGGTCTATCAGCGGGTCTATCAGTGGGTCTATCAGTGGGTCTATCAGTGGGTCTATCAGTGGGTCTATCAGTGGGTCTATCACTCCGGCGAGATCGTCCAGCAATGGCCGCTTCAATCTCTGAATAAACGATCCTGTATTCGATGCCATGGGACTCCCGCAACTCTGCTAGGAGCCCAATCTCCCGTAGGGCACGAATGCAGCGTTTGGCGTGTGTGCGATCGCAATCCGCACTCTCAGCGATCGATGCCTGAGAAGCAAAACAGATCGATCCGAAATCCTCGATCACTCTCAGGATGGCCTTCAGGTCCCGCGCCTTCATACGGCGCCGAGTGCCACCCTCCATGATCGCTACGTTGGGGCACGTGAAGTCCTGCAGCAAGCGACGTCGATACCCACGATCGCTGAAATCCAATTCCTGTTGATTGCTCATTGTGTCCTGCCTCCGGCGTGGAGCGTTCTCGTGCGTGATCAGAATAGGGTGGGTTGAGCGCGATGAGCTGCATCGCGTGGTGGAAGCTTTGGTGAATCAGCGGGTGGCGGGAGATCTGCCAGCTTGGTCGTAGCTGGCACAAGTTCCTCAGGCTCGGGCACTGCATTCAATGCATCCCGGACCAAATGCCAGTCATCCGGGGACCAGGCGGTACGTAGACGGCCACCGGGGCTATCGAGTTGCCGGCCCTTAATCAGCATCGCGCAGCCCCATGGACAATCGGCAGTGATCGCATCCGGTGCCTTGAATTTCGCGATGGCTATCAGCTCTACCAGCGGACTGTCGTTTATCTCTTGGGCCAACTTTGTGGCTTCGTCAAGTTTCATCGAAGGGACCTAGGAATGAATGCGATTCAGAACAGCGACTGGAACAGGAACATCGCTCACCAACGTCAGCAGCTGCCGCTTCAGTGGCAATTCACTGCGATAGTTAGTGAGAGCCGTCCGCTGTCTCTGCTGGATCTTGGCCGCGAAGGGCGTCCGGAAGAATCCCTCCAGCGTCTTGCACTGGGTGAGCACTTCGGTCGCCGCGGCTTTGCCCAGCCCCTCGCAGCCGGCAATGCCATCGCTCGTGTCACCCACAATGGCCCGATAGTCGATCCACTGGATTGGCTTGACTCCGTATTTGAGCTCTAGACGATCTGCGGTTACCGCATCGAACATCAATCGGGACGGGGTAGCGCGTTTGATGCCAATCACCTGGCTCACCATGCCGGTTACCAACAGTTGATGCAGATCGCGATCGGCGGAAAACATGATCGCCTTTTCTCCCTCGTCATGAGCAATCCGGACCATGGAGGCAATGCAATCGTCCGCTTCGTACCCTTCACAATCGAACGACTCCACGCCAGGTGCCGAGTCGACCAGCTTGCGGGCTTTCTTCAAACTGGCATAGAAGTCATCAGGCTTGGCACTGCGGTGGGCTTTGTAGCGCGACGACAGCGAGTGTCGAAACGTGGGCCCGGCGTCCCAACAGACCACTGCCAGGACATGCGGTACCTGTTCTAGGACCGTCAGCAGCCGCCGCTGGAAGGTGACGGCAGCCCCCGAAGCGTTGGCATAATGGCATTGAGCAAACCAATTGTTTCCATCAATCAACAGATAGGTCATCCGTTACGCTTTCCTTTTGAGTTCGGGCTCTTCGGTGTCAGTGAACAACAACGTCTGTGAGCTGTTGGCCAGCAGATTGTCCAGTTTGTATTGCAAACGTTTGATTTCACTCTGATGATCATTCGCTTTGACGATCTTCAGTTGGCGAGCGGACTCGAATGCCCGTTGTGAGGTACGCAGTTGCCGGGCCGTCTCGATGATGTCCTTGTGGTTCGTTCCCTCGGGAGACTCTCCGGATCGCTCCAGTCGCTGGCCTAGCTCCCGAATCATGGGGATGGCAAAGTCTGCCGCCCAGGCCTGGGTGCGATCGACGTGGGCCGTCGCCTCGCACGACTCAGCCAGCTTGAGCAGCTCCCCTAGTGTCAGCCACTCTGCCGATTGCCGAGCCATGACGTAAGCTTGCAACTGCACGAAACATCGTTCACTCATTGATGTTCGCCTCCGGCTTGGACGCTGCCATAAGGGCCTTCGCTTTGGTTCCTTGGGAAGTGAATAGCCGGCCATCTGGACAGGCTACCGACCATGGATCGATCGGCTTGCTCTTGGAAAGGATCACGGTCCCCTGGTCGGTCTTGATGCGTAGTATTAGTCGCATAGGTGTGTTAAACTCACCTCCCCGGAAAAGTACCAGCACGCGCGCCAAACCCAGGGAATAACGCAGTGTGAGAACCTTAGTAAGGTTCTCACACCCAGGAAATAACGCACACATGCAGCGGCGGGGAAATCGCCCGCCACCACACACAACCAAGTCCTGTCCAGGCGCACCGCGACCGATTCCACCCACCGAGCATCTTTTGCATGGACGCCGGTCGGTAGTTAAAAATCGTTAGGGTGCCCCGTACGTGGGCTAGTTGTTCACTTCAGTGCAGCGCGTCGGAGTCGAACCGACATTTCTAGTTGGAGGTGAAGGTCACCGCTTGCCGGATACGGCCCGTGAGCTACTTCCGCGATGACCTCCTAGCGTCTTTCCGATTAGACGAACGCCACAAAACTATCTACTCACCCAATTCAACTCCTAAACTGGCTGCCACTGATAAGAACCGACTGGCGGCTTGAATCGGCGAGTAAAACGCCAAATCCACGTTGCGATCGGGGATCGTATCGAAATCCGCCCAAGGCTCGTTATCCTCGGTCAACAATGCGTTGCGCTCGACTTTCAGCATTTGCCGGTCGTACGCACGGATTTTGTCGGCATGACCAACTAGGTCGACGTCGAAACGCTCCATAATCGCCCGCTCCATGCGTTCCTCCAGCCGGCAGTACTCCGGTAAGAGCAATTTCAACGGTTTGACGATGTCTCCCAAATATGCCTCGGCGGCATCGTGCAACAGCACCGCCCGCATTACTTCCTCGGGGCATTCGTCGTAGTTCGCTAAGCGGCAACACATCCAAGAGTGCTCGGCCACCGAGTAGAACTGGCAGGTGTGCCCGCCAAATCTACACAGCTTGCCAAGAGCCGCCGCAATGGTCTCCAAATCGAGGGTCGCAGGATCCGGATTGACCAAGTCAACATAATGGCCAGCCGCAACCTTGATCGTGCTGCCAATGGTGCCAAAGCTATCCGGAGTTTGCATCGTTCGTCCATGCTTGGGTAAAAGGGGCAAAAGTTGGGTAAAAGTCGGTGTGACGGAATAATTAGGACGCTTTGCCGATCGCTCGGTTGAATTCTGTTTTGCGAACCATGGCATAGTGTTCAATGGCCACAGCCGGCGAGTTGCCGATCCACGCACAGACATCCTTGAGCGCGAATTGATCCATCAGCTCGGATTCACGAGTGGCCCGCATGTTTTGCCAGAATCGAGGCCATGGAACGATATCCAACCTCTCGCAGAGTCGCGCGGCCCGCTGGGCCATTGCACTGGTTGTGCGTGCCCCAAGGTCTGGCATCAGCAGCCCCTGCCGGCCTGTGTGCGTGACATCGTCACGTCTTCGCAGAGCAATGGCCTTGAGCGTCCCGAGCTCCGGAAACAAAGGCACGATGCGTACGCAACCACGTTTCGTGTCTCGCACTCGCAATTCGCTAGCACTCACGTTGAGATCACTCAACCGAACTCGCAAAATCTCAGCGGCCCGTAGACCGCCCCACCGCGCCAAACGCAGTGCAACGTCTAGCTCATCTCCAGCCACGGCCTGACACAACTGCTCAACCGTGTCGCTCGCAACCTCCATCAACCGCTCCGATCGCACAAAGCGACTGGGCAGCCGGGCAGCCGGAGAGTCGGCCAGCAGACGCTCCTTGACGACCCATCCAAAAAACTGCTTAGCAATCCCGCAGTAGCCGGCCACCGTGTTCTCGGCATACTCTTCTGACAGTCGCTCCCCCCAGCTCGTGAGACTCTCCGGAGTAATCGCATCCAGCTCAACGTCCCCAAGTGCTCCCTGCAGACTGTCGCTCACTCGTTCAACCTGCTCCAGCCTCTTGGCAGACAACGATAGTTTTGTCATTACCCAGGCTCGCAGAGCGTCCCCCAGCAGTCTGCGATCGTCGACCACGCCCAGTTTGGCGAGTTCGCTGAGCAGCTGCCGAGGAGCCGATTGGTAGAGCCAATCGAGCGTCGGTACCGGCAGAGGTTGCCTACGCCGGTGTGCGCGGATGGCCATCTCAACGTGATGTTTTGCGCGTTCCGCCGCCTCCGGACCACAGTCCCCCAGGCGAACGCGTTGGAATCGCTTGCCCGGTACCGAAAACCGCAATCGATATCCGTATCCGTCAAATTCAAGTGATGCCATGATCCCTACTCCGTTCGCATTCAGCTGGTCTACGCGTTCACGAGGCAAATGCGTTTGCTAGACGAGTGGCGATCAAGCTTTGAGCTCCGGTTGACGATTTCCCCAATCACCGCTTTCGTAGCCCGACCGTCGAGCGTCTGCGAAAGCGACGTGGCGGTCATTGGTTGTCCCATCATCTTTAGTGCTTGCACGAGTTCCGCCTCGATTTCCTGCCAGTTGTCGGGGAGCTTGTCGGATCGTGATGAATTCGCGCTTGCAGACTGCAGCAGACGTCTCGTTTGTTTCAGTCTTGTTATTTGCGATTGCAAGCGATCAATCTTCGCATCGATCTCCGCGATTGCTTCCTCACCGGATCCCAGCAGCCGATCGAGAGCAGCATCCAGTGATAGTGGTGACGAGTCTGGTTGCGGCCCTTGTAGTTGCCGCATTTGGAGACTCCTTGGCGGTGCTTCAGGTAGATTGCTCATTTGCAATTTCAACTCCTCAATAAATTTGGTGATCTCATCCTCTTCCACTTCCCCATTGATGGGCGGAGGGTCTAGCCGGCCATAGCCAATGCACTTGGCAGCGTGCCTCACTGCAGCAACTCCACCGGTCCCAAACCCACTGATCCACAGCAGCTCCTCATCAGTAGCCTTTGCAGCGGATCCAATTGTTGAATAACCGTTGGTATCCAATGGCACCGCATATTGAGCGCGAACGCAATCGTGTA
The DNA here is from genome assembly GCF_007752135.1 of Aureliella helgolandensis. Classification (GTDB taxonomy): domain Bacteria; phylum Planctomycetota; class Planctomycetia; order Pirellulales; family Pirellulaceae; genus Aureliella; species Aureliella helgolandensis. The sequence continues at coordinate 2,262,889 of NZ_CP036298.1, forward strand.
CGCTGCTCTCATGGGTGATCGTTGGACGTTGGGTGTCCTGTATGAATTCGTTCAGTGCCCCGCGAGCTGCGTCAAATCGTTGTTGTAGGCAGCAGACTACGATTTTGCGCGTAACAACTCCGTATCGCTCATGATCAAATCCCTCTAGCAAGTCCCTGATGTCAACATCCTTGCGCATCCGTGCCGTCCCTCCATACCATTTCCCGACAACAATCGGTGCATAAGAACAATCGCTGAATCGAGCGACAATTGCTCAACGGCAACCTCTCCCGTGGCAAAGTCAGCAACCTTTCAGCCGGCTGGCGCTCGCAGCGTTCACATGACATGTCGTACAACGACACCGCGTGCTCTGCCTCACCAACCAGCGATGCGTCCACAGTGTGATTCACTTCACGCCCCCTGTTCGCGCCATGGAACCCAATAGCCGACGCTGTTCGCTGGATCATCCTCATGCCACCAAGGATGGCGGCAACGTTGAGATCCGTCTGGATTAGGCTGCGTCATATTGAGCCCCTTCCACCGAGTTCAATGGTTCGAACTGTACAACGCCGCTCGATAGAGCAGCACTCAGCAATTGATACGATGGGAACTGCAGCGTCAGCGTGGGAGCTGGCGTCGGTTCAGGAACATAGGACACGACTTGAGCGAACGACTTTTCACCGCGAAGTGCCATTTCGCGCTGAACGGCTCGATGGACCTCGAATCGATGCACAGGAACAGCCGGATGGGCTTGAAATCCCAACCGCACTTTATCACCACGAATCTCGACAACCATCAACTGGGCAATGCCCATATCGCCGTTGCCGATCACTACCGATTGATTCACCTTGCGTGATACTACAAGCATCCTAAAAACTCCGTTTTGTGTAGATTCCGTCTAAGAAATGTGGCAATTACGTCGACGGCAAGAGAGACGCGATCGCCGATCGAAACATCCGCTTCGTGTAGCTGTGATTACTTGGCAGACTTGCGTTTGCGGTCCCTCGATCGATCCTGCTCGCTCATTAGGCGGAGAAGCATCGCGCGACGCGTCTCCGTAGGAACATCGCGCCAACGTTCTTGAACGATGCCGGCTAATGCTGCCGAGTTGAGGTCCGTTTGGGACCATGCCCAGATGATGCAGTCCTTGGACACTCCACTCGCCATCTGTACATCTTGCACGAACTCGCGACGGTCGCGATTTGGGAGAACTTCCCAGGCCGTCTTTAGATCCGTAAGAAAGTCCCGATACTCTTGAGAGTCTCGGGAAAGCGATTCAGTTTGCACTGTGCCAATGCGACCACTTGCTTCACTCAGTCCTAGCATTGCTGCCTCCGTGAATAGCAAGGTGGCGCCCGAATAAGAACCCACGCGAACTAGCCGCGCGCAATCGGGTCGCCACCATGCCAAACTGCCCAGCTTGGAGTGACGATCGCATGAGGCTTAATTGTCACCCGCAAGCCCCTTCCCATGATCTCTCATGCGATTGGCTGAGTGTACAAACTTTTAAACACTTGCGTCAATAGGGTGGGATTGTTTTCTCAGAAATGCCAATTATGGCTCTAAATCTCGCGCTTTCGATAGGGCGGATGCAACTAGGCCGGCCGGAACTGAAACGATACCCAGGCCGACTATGAGAACGACAAAAGTGAAGATCTTGCCACCCACGGTAATCGGGTAAATGTCGCCATACCCAACGGTCGTTAGCGTGGCGACAGCCCACCAAAGACTATGGAAGATGGATGCAAACACTTCCGGCTGTGCGGGATTCTCGAAGTGATAAATGCCGACAGCTGCCAAGAACAACGAGATGCATGTAACGCAGAAAAATAGTACCAACTCTTCTCGCGCAATTAGAAAGGCAACATGGAACCTACGAATTGCAGAACTGTAACGAGCAAGCTTGAGCAACCTGAATAGTCGTAGCAGTCTCAGTGCTCGAACAGATCTCAGATCGACTCCCAACGACAGGTAGAAGGGGAGGACTGATAGCAGGTCCGTGACACCGAAAAAACTAGTGACAAATCCAACCCGGTTTCTTGCAATAGCCAAACGCCACATGTATTCCACCGAGAAGATTGCCACAGTGAGGACCTCAAAGCGGTCTAACCATAGGCGAGTCTGGGCAGAAAGGTCGGGAAGAGTCTCAATCGCAAAGGCAGCTAGCGAGAGACAAATGAGCAGCTGTAAAAACAGCTCAACTTGCCGAGGGAGAGAAGTGGCCGGGAGCTGCGGAGCGGGGAGGGGTGGCGTCATTGCAGCTCAAGATCTCAGATTAGGAGTGAGGGGGGATCTGCATGCTTTCCCCAATCGCCTCCAGGATTGCCACGACCTTATCTATGGTAGGCGAGCCGACACAGCTGCCATTGCGCAATTGCGACACCAGTGTTCGACTAACGCCGGCACGCTCGGCAATAGCCGAAACGTTATCGCCTTGTACGCAAGCCTCAGCGATTAAGCGTCCCAATTCGCAAAGGGTGGATTGACTGACTAGTGTAGGCATGTTCATCCCCTCGATGATACTTATGTTTCAAGTAAAAACAACTCTATTGAGCCCATCTCCAAGCAATCATTTGCCTAGTGCGATTTCCATTTGCTACCGTGGCGGAGAGCAGTGCTGGCATGGCGTGTATGCCGATGTCGCCCTACTCAAGGGCACAGGAATCTTTGACTTCGACAAGTGCCTGCAGCCTGAAGAGTGGTAGTGGGTTCCTGTTTTCGTGAGGTAGACAGTGACGTCGGTCTCTCGAGTAGATTCAACGTTTACGGGCGCTACGGTCTTTGCCCGCACACCATTGCGCCAATCCCAAGGGGCTATTCGCTCTGCCTCTGACCAAATACCTCGTTTCCCGGCTTGCGCCAGTGCTTCCGCTTTGTGCAGGTTCTCGTCTTTCGAGTACTCGACGTAGTGCCACGCCAACCCGCTCGAAACCATGTTGCGATTCAACCAAGCGTCATTTACATAGACCTGGGCCAATGAACGGCCGTAGCGATCAACCTCGCCCACTTCCACTCGGACCATCTTGTCCATACAGAAGTCACGAAGCTTCTCAACCGCTTCATGCCCGAAGGCTTGACTGCTTTCAGGAGCATCAATGCCGTTGAGTCGAACAGTTACAACGGATTCCAGAGCATTTGCGACTCTCAGCGTGTCGCCGTCTAGGACTTTCACGACCCTGCCGAGGATCACTCGGGAGGTGACATCGACTCGCGGGGCGATGAGCTGACGAACGTAGATCTGGTCCAGCTCACTCAAGCTGGCAAGAGGAACGGGTTTTCCGCGTCCCTCAGAGTTAACCAGCGTCGCTGTGTCGCTGGTCGCTGCACTCAAAGTCCCTGCAACCTGGTACTTTCCAGTGGCATCAGTCCAGACCCGGGCCGCCTGTTCGGGCAAATCGGGAACTACCAAACGAGATCCCGAAGAACTCCCATGCGCTGGAAGCAACTCTTGACCTTGGGCAGTGAGGGCCCCGAAGCAACAGAGGAGAACTCCGAAGAAACATCGCAGCCACATGACTCAGTCCACCTTGTTCCCGCTGAACTCGCACTAACGGTGAGTAGGGCGGGGCACCACCGTATTGCTGCCAAAGCTTGCAAACCCAGTTGGGTCACGATTGGAAAGCTGAATTGGGTCCTTCCCAGGGAATTCGGTCAGGGCATGCCTACGGGAACAGTCGACTACTTAGACACACTTTCTTTTCCTGGCCATGTGAGCGCGGGCCGAGGCCTGCAGGCTAGGGGGTTGCACAGCAAATCCTGGTGATTAGGATCGACCCCAACTTTCGCAAGCGGCCTTCTGCCGTAGTACGGATGAGAGGATTTGAACCTCCACGTCCTTATCGGACACTAGGACCTGAACCTAGCGCGTCTGCCAATTCCGCCACATCCGCATGTGGTTTGAAGGCTCAGATTGTCGGCGACAAGCTCGGTTTGTCAAGTAGCCCAATCAGCAATACCTAGCCTAAGTCACTCTGGCCGCAAGTTGCCCAAAGCCCCTAAAGGTCGCCAGCACTCCTGCCTCATCGGTACACCGATTGTAGCGGTGCAGTCTCGGGCTCAAAAAATGTGAATGATTCGGAAAGGTCTGGCAACTCATCTCCCTGTACCCCTTGGCGATGGTTCGGGATTTGCACTGGATTTTGCACTAGGGGATGAGGACATCGACCATGGTTACTCGCGTTTTTCTTGTTGGAGGAACACTAGGTGATTAAGAATATGTTTGTAAAAGGAATGGCAGCTGTCGTTTTGGCAGCAGCGGGCGTCGGAATGGCTAATTTCTGGACGGCAGAGCATGGTCCTGGCCAATCTGCTTATGCCCAAGCCCCCGTGCTAGCGGACCCGAGCCATCGAGAGGCAATCCAAGGTGCGGAACGACTTTCCGACGCGTTTCGTGCGGTGGCTAAGAAGCTTCGGCCGAGTGTGGTGACGATCACTTCTCTGGTAGAGCGTCCGACAGGCAGAGCGAGGGGGGGAATCCATGGTTTAGGTGACATGTTTCTCGCCCCAGAATTGCGTGGCATGCTGCCTGACGAACTGTACGAAGAGCTCCAGAAACGCAGCAATCCACGCTTTCCCAGGCAGGGGCCCCAGCTCGAAGAGCTAGAATCGGAAGAAGAGGTCGAGAAAACCCAAGCGGGTATGGGGTCAGGGGTCATCGTCTCGGTTGATGGCTACATCCTGACCAACAACCATGTCGTCGAAGATGCCGATGAATTGCAAGTCGATTTAAGCGATGGCCGGTCGTACATTGCCAAGGTGGTAGGAACCGACGACTTGAGTGATGTGGCGGTCCTGAAAATCGACGCAACGGATCTTGTCGCAGCTACGATGGGCGACTCCTCGGTTATTGAAGTCGGCGACTGGGTCGTAGCAATCGGCAGCCCGTTTGGCTTGGATCAAACGGTGACCGCTGGCATTATCTCTGCCATGAATCGGCAGACGGGAATTTTGGGAAACGGTTACGAAGACTTCTTGCAGACCGACGCGGCTATTAACCCTGGCAATTCAGGCGGTCCCTTGGTCAATCTCCGCGGGGAGGTGGTTGGGATCAATACCGCCATCAATTCACGCACCGGCTCCAACGCTGGGATTGGCTTCGCGATTCCCGCCACCATGGCATCCAGGATCATGGAGGACCTGCGCTCTTCCGGACGCGTTGTGCGTGGTTTGATCGCCGCCAAGCTGGGGGAGGTGAGTGCAAAAAACGCAGCGGAGCTCAAGTTGCCCGAAGGGATTCTGCGGGGAGCGTTGATCGCGGGAGTGTTGCGAGGGGGACCTGCGGATCGAGGTGGCCTGAAAGAAGGGGATGTGGTGGTGAAAGTCGATGGACGTCCCATCGCCTCCTTCATGCAATTGCGCAATATGGTGGCCATGACGCGCCCAAAAACCAACTTGAAGTTTGAGTTCTACCGCGATGGCAAACTGGAGAATGCACAAGTCGAGGTGGGCGAATGGACCGAAGAGAAGCTGAGCGAATTGTCTGGCAAAACCACTATTGAATCGCTGGGCATGACGGTGGAACCGATCACGGTCGAGCAGGCCGATCGCCTGGGGGCGGATCTGGAGACTGGAGGGGTGTTGGTGACGGAGATGGAGCGTTCGGGGCGAGGTGCGGAATTGGGAATTCGTCCCGGCGATATCATTATCGAAGTCAATGGTCGGGAAGTCACCGACGCAGAGAAGCTTGTCGAGGAGTTGGAAAATCCCGAAGACAACTTCCGCATGATTATTCAGCGTGGGGGGCAACTGCTGATGATGCGTTCCTCAGGTCGCTAGTCCGCCGCAGCAGTCGCGATGCCTAGTGAACGGGCTGCGGCTTCCGGACGCGATGTAAAAAAACACCGCCAAGCATAAGCAATGCTCGGCGGTGTTCTCGTTTAGGGAGTCCGCTCCAGCTTCCTGTGCTGAGCGGCGATGCTTCCAACCATCGACACCCGTGCTTTGTATCCGTCGGCAGGTTCGCCAAAAAACGTGTCGATTGGCTAAAGAGCAGCACGACGATCAATCCGACCGGACTTGTCGTCACGACAGTTCCTTTCGGCACGGGGGGGCGTCAGCCCGGCCACAGCCGAACGTGCGGTTGCCGTTTTTTCCCTACGCGTGAGTTCGTGGGGTGGCTGGCGTGTGCGAGGTTGCATCAAACGCAGCAGTTCCAATTTGGGTGATGGTTGCCATTCCGCGAGCCTTTGACACGTGGCTTGTTGGAGCAGTGAGCGGTAGCGCGACGGCTAATTTGATTTGGTCGAAGTTGCAATTCCCCTGCTAAGATCGCGTCCGCATCGAATTGCAGCAGTAGCCCATTTGGCCTTGTTTATGCAGCGAGTGCCAATCTCGACGAGACGTATCGCAGCGAGTTTGCGATTCGGGAAGACCTGAATCTGGTTGTCCGCTGGCACGTAATCCCCCATTCGTTTGGCCCCTTAGGGTGGCTGCAAGCCCTAGGAGCGGAAAAAGCGAAATCCACGTTTTTTGCGGTGTCCGCCGGGCAAGCGACAGTTCATAATTCAACTCCTTCACCTCGCCCACAGCGGTTGTTGCCGCGACCTGGCGCCCTGGGAGGTAGATAGGTATCTGCCGCTCGACTTAAGGAAGTTTTGGGATGATTTTAGTCTTAGATAACTACGATTCATTCACGTACAACCTCGTGCAACGCATGGGGGAGATCGACCCTACGGTCGAGATCAAGGTCGTCCGGAATGACAAGCTCACGATCGACGAGGTTCGACAGCTTGCGCCTGCCCGCATCTTGATATCGCCAGGCCCTTGCTCTCCCTGTGATGCTGGGATCAGTGTCGACATCGTAAAAGAGCTGGCGGGCGAATTTCCAATCCTCGGGGTTTGCTTGGGGCATCAATCGATCGGCGAAGCTTTGGGGGGAAAAGTGGTCAGGGCGCCGGAGTTGATGCATGGCAAAACCGATCGAATTCACCATGACAATCGCGGCTTTTTTGAGGGATTGCCCAATCCTTTCGTCGCTACCCGCTACCATTCCTTAGTGATTGAGCCCAGCAGTCTGCCGTCTGAACTGGAGTTGACTGCGTGGGTAGACGACAGCCAGGGAAATCGTCAAATTATGGGGGTTCGCCACCGAGTCCACCCCATTGAAGGTTGGCAATTTCACCCCGAAAGCTTTTTAACCGAACCTGGAATTGAACTGCTGCGTCGATTCCTTAATTGGAACGTTGCGGTCCCGTCCTGAACCTACCTCCGAGCTCGTACACCCTCCTGCGACACGCTCGCTCTTCAACTCCTGGAAACACGCTCAATATGCTCTGTGTAACAATTGGTCGAAGTCGCCATAAGGCAATGATTGCCGAGTACCAATTCCTGGCCGAAAAAGGGGCGGATCTTGTGGAGATGCGACTGGACTACATCGGTCGCCATATTGACTTGACGCGGCTGCTTGCAAATCGGCCCTGTCCGGTAGTCGTGACCTGTCGTCGCAAGGAAGATGGGGGACGCTGGGATAAATCGGAAGAGGAGCGGCTGATGATCTTGCGGAACGCGATTGCTTCGGGGGTCGATTTTGTCGATTTGGAAGAGGACGTGGCCGGTAGTATTCCACGGTATGGAGCCACCAAACGCATCGTCAGCCTCCATAATTTCGAGTTCACGCCAAACAATTTGGAAGAGATCCATGGCCGACTCGCCGACTTAGATGCCGACGTGGTGAAAATTGCCACCATGGCAAATTCCTTCACCGATTGCATTCGCATGTTGCGTTTGGTGGAATCGGCCAAGGTCCCGACCATTGGATTGTGTATGGGCGACACGGGAGTTATTACCCGGGTGCTGGGATTGCGTTATGGATCTCCCTTTACCTACACGACCATGTCCTCAGAGCGCAAGATTGCTCCGGGACAAGTGACCTTTGATACGATGCGCGACGTCTATCGAGCGAAGGAGATCGATGCGGATACCAAGCTGTTCGGTGTCGTTGCAGATCCTGTCTCCCATTCGCTCAGCCCGCAAATCCATAATGCGGCCTTCAAGCATGACAACCTAAACTACCGCTACCTCCCCTTCCGCATTGCTGCGGACGAATTGCCGCTGTTCTTGCAGTGGTGTAAAGAGACCGGCGTCGGCGGCTTGAGCGTAACCATCCCGCACAAGGAAGCGATGCTTGAATTGATGTCGCAGGCGGAGTCGGCGACCACGAATATTGGGGCCATCAACACCGTTGCCATCGATGGCAACGAAGCGTCGGGCTACAACACCGACTACCGGGCAGCCATGGATTGCTTGCAGGAAGCCCTGAGTACCCAGAATACCATGCAGAAGAAGGGGGCCCCTCCCGGCCAGCCAGAAGAGTTGTTCAGGGGACGAGGCGCTTTGATCATGGGTGCCGGAGGGGTGGCTCGGGCCATCGCTTACGGCCTTCGCCAACGTGGCGCGGTGGTTACCATTGCTAGCCGAACCGAAGAGCGTGCCAAAAAATTGGCCCGCGATATTGGCGGGAAAGCCATCTCTTGGGAGGCTCGCTATTCCCTACAACCCGGCATCCTCGTCAACTGCACGCCGATTGGAATGCATCCCGATGTCGATAGCACTCCCTATGACAAAGCCAAGCTCTTAAACGAAACGATCGTGTTCGATACCGTCTACAATCCGGAGCATACTCTGCTAATCAAAGATGCGCGCGCGGCGGGATGTTTTGTGGTCAACGGCCTCGACATGTTCGTTCGGCAAGCAGCCTACCAGTACAAGCTCTTTACCGGTTTGGAGCCACCTAGCAAACTCATGCGTGAAACGGTCAAGAAGATCACCTCGCCAGTCAAGTTCTAGTTGGACGGACGGGGGAGGCTGTAGGATGCGGTTTACCCTACAGCCAGCAAGCCTTGCCGAAGTGGGGCATCTTCCTTGAGCCCGACAGCTTCTTTGAGCCCCACAGCTGGTACCGCGGTGCACCGCAGTGGATGGTTTGAGGGAAATTGCATCGAGCGAAGTTCGCAACGTGGTCGAAACTCTTAGAGACCGCGTATTTCTGGGAAGGATCCTAGTCCAGTTGCGCCTCGCATTCTTTGCAGCATGGTGGCTTGATCGGAGAATGCTGGACAGCTCGCTGTAACTAAAATCAGCGACCTTCACAGGATCCATGCTATGTTTCCGATCAAACGTCGTTGGCCCATTCTCACCGGCATTGTGGCTGCCTTAACCTACGCCTTCAACCACTATGAAATCGCGGGGCTTGAGCAGCTGAAGTTCGTGGCTCGATCGCAGAACTCTCCTCTGCAACTCTCCCAGAGTTCTCCCGCCCCACTGGATATCTACGGCAATCCGACCTATCCATCCGCGGCAAATCGCCCCTTCGACCCGACGCAATATGGCGTTCAGACAGTGCCTTCCGCTGCAGCGATGGGCTCGCCCTCGGCGAGCTTTTCTTCCAATGCGCAGAACCAACCGTGGCAGGGATTGCTGAACGCTGGCGAGAAGTTCACGCTACTGGCCGAACAGATGCAAGCGAATTCCAGAGAGCAGCAGCAGGTGGGAGGGGCGGCGGGGAATCTGGCGATCTCGACACCTCTAGCGGTGTCTCCTAGTTTTGTGAATGTCCAGCCCCATCGGAGCGGGCTACCGCCTGCTCCCCCAAATGGCTCGCTGCCGTCGACAGCTTTCAATCCCAATCTTGGATCGACGAATCCGCCGCCAGCGAGCGTGCCAGTCGGGACAGCTGCTTCTGCAGACTCCTCGGCCAGTTCCAATGCGTCGGGAAGTTTTCAAGCGTCGGCGGGGACGGCCCGAAGGTCGATTCGCGTGGCGAGTTTTAACCTTGAATCCTTGGGGCCGGCAAAACTGGCGAAACCCCATGTTATGCAAACGCTGATCAGTATCTTGAGGCAGTATGATATCGTTGCACTCCAGGGTGTGCAGAGCCCGCGCGATGATATTCTGCCGATGGTGGTGGAACGCTTGAATCAGTCGGGCGGTAATTTCGACTATCTGATTGGACCGAGAGTGGGCCGCGTTGCGCCGCATGATCAGTATGCGTTCATCTTTGATACCGCCAGTGTTGAAACTGATCGATACCGTCTGTACACCGTGGAGGATCCCGATGATTTGATCAATTTTGATCCTCTGGTCGCTTGGTTTCGCTGCAAGGGGGAGGCCGTCGAGCGGGCATTCACCTTCTCCGTGGTCAATGTCCGCATCGATCCCGATTTCTCCAGTGCTGAACAGGCCATACTACCGGGGTTGATTCAGGCGATCCAGGTCGATGGGCGCAACGAAGACGATTGGATCATGACCGGAGATTTCTGTGGAGGAATGGCCGCACTGCGTCTGCTTGACGATGGAAACATCCGCTTTGCCATTCGTGATATTCCTACGGAGGTTACCGGTAGCCAAATGCTCGATTCCATCTTCTTTCCCGCGCTGGCCACCCTTGAATTCACCGGACGAGCGGGAGCTTTCGATTTCCTGCGTAAGTACAACCTGTCCATTGAACAGGCGAGTGAGATTAGTCGACACATGCCGGTCTGGGCAGAGTTTTCGATCCGTGAGGGCGCTGAGCCGGGGCGCATCGCACCGCCGCTCAATGCGAATCAAGTCTATTGATCCGGTGATCGCATGCGGTTAATTCGATAGCCTAAGGGCGTGAGCCATGGTCTTTGGAAATCGTCTCCGAATAAGCAAGTTCACCGGTGCGTCCATCGAAGTATTGCAGGATCACTTGCGGGTGGGGGTAGGCAACCGCGCGCGTGCCGCCCAACTTGGGAGGCATGTTGAAAACGTTATTGACTTGGACGACGCAGTAGTACGGATAACAGCGGTCCAAGCGTGGGATGTCCTCTAAGATGTAGCTCGACCACCGAATGTCGCAACGTCTTGGCCCTGAATCGTACCATCCCGTTATGGGGCGGTCGTCCTCATCGAGTTTCGGGACGTGATTCACTGAATTGTGCGGACCACAACAAAACTCCCACACACGATCGGTAACTCGGATGGCAAAGCTGTTGTGAAGGTCACCGGTCATCACCATGACCGGTTTGTTGAGTTGATCCCAAAAGTCGACTAGCCCTTCTCGTTCATCGAGAAAAGCAACCCAAGCTTCCTCCTTGTTTCCCTCTTCGAACTCGAACCCACCGGCGCCGGAGTGTGGGATCATCATGGGGACACTCGATACGACAAAGAAGAAATCGGCATCGCTCTCCTGCATCGATTCCTCCAACCACTGGCGTTGATGTTTCCCTAGCATGGTCAAGCCAGGCTTGCTCGGGTTCTTCGTATCGTGCATCTCGCGGTGAGAACGAGTGTCCAGCAGATAGAACTCACAATTCGCAACACGAAATTTCCCATAGCTTCGGCAGCCAATCGAATAGGCCGATTGGGTATCGGCAATCGCCGGTGTATGCAATTGCAAGGTGTGGGCATCGACCACTCGCACGATGTCATAGACTTTTGAGTTGACATCGCCACTGTCATCATCAAAACGCATGTCATTGGCGCCTGCGTTGGGCGTTCCCCAGTGCACATGAAGATTCGCCATCTCTTGCAATGGAAGTTGCGTGAAGTCGGCTTGGTGGTCCACCAACAGGTCACTGCCTGCCGTTAACTGTGCGTTTCCGAAGTGGATCGGTGGCTGGAACTGGCGTGGGTTGGCCCATCCCAAATAGTCGTACCATGCTTGAGTTCCGATATCGCGAAACACGGTTCTTCGATGCCTTCGTCCGGCAGAGCCAGCCCCCCAAATATCGTTGACAAGCTCATGGTCATCGAAGGTGAAATAGCTGGGAATACGGCGATGCCACTTCATCAGCGGAACACCGCGTGACATGTAGAGTTTGTAATTCTCCCACACACCAACGATGGAAGGCATCACTTGGACGGCTGCGGGAGCTTGTTGAGCGGTCAGACGCTGATTGGCCAACCAGGCTTCCGGCGGCGTATCCCGTACCTCTTCATAGAGCCAGTCGCCGTTCATGATCGCAAAATCAATGTCATCGGCGATCTCTCGATTCATGGTTTGGTAGAGCGGGAGGGCGTGTCCAATTCCATGCAAGGGGTTTTGGTTGGCACAGGAGCCAATCTCGAACTTGAAATTGAACAAGCCGCTAGGATTCAGCTGGGGATCGACTAGTTTGGCAGAATCGGGGAGGGTCGAAAAACGATTGACTCCTCCTTGAGGCGAACCATCGATGTACACCTGATAGTGGTATTCGGTATCGGCCTCCAGCGACGTCAGCGTTGCAATGCCGGTACAGTCATGATTCAGCGAGGTGCGGGCGGACTCTGCTGAGTGGGTCCATTTTCCCGGCTCGACACCGTATTGGACGGCAAAAGTGGTGGGGAGTGAGGTTCGCGCCCAAACTGTCATGCTATCATGAGATGCTCGACCCAGGATTGGACCATGAGTCATGGTGGGGGGATCCTGCGCAAGCCCACAAGCGGCAACCATCTGGAGCACCAAGAAGCAGAGCTTTCCAGCATAGGAAAAAGGTCTTGCCTGGCTGTTGTTAGTAGGCATTGGTTAGTCGTTCCGCTCATTGGGAGGGGGGCTGCTTCGGTTTGTTCGCTTTTTTTCCGCTTAAGTTGCTTACTTTACCAAAACTGCAAGCGGTATTGGGAATAAAGGTTTAGCGGTAGTGGTCTAACTCCTGTAGGACTTGAGATGTGAACAAACCTGAATTGAACCGTCCGGAGTCCGAGCCTCCTCAGCCTGGTGCTTTGGAACGCACCGATCCAGCTTCGTCCGGCCATGCGCGGCCAGAAATGTTGATCCCTGGAGCTCCCATGTTTGCCGACCCAGCACCGGCTGTCCTTGAATTGGCGGATGGAATCGAGGAGATGGCCACACTTGGGGCAAGCGATGGGGAAACAACCGAGGGGGGCCTGAGCGAGACGCAGCGTTTGGAGCGTACGGAAGGTCTGTTGGATGATCATTCGGACTCCGTTTACCGCTATGCCCTGCGTCTGTCGGGGTGTCCCGCGGCTGCGGAGGACATTGCTCAGGAGGTTTTTTTGCGAGCGTTTCGCGGGGTCCACCAACTCCAAGATCCTCGCGCGGCCAAGGGGTGGTTGCTGACAATTGCACGGAATGAGTTTTTGCGGTGGTGCCGTAAACGCCCTGCGCAAGTCGTTGCGAACACCGAGTTGATGGAGGAACTGATCGATGGCAGTTCGGTCGGTGGCGAAGTGGAGCGTCAGGAATGGGTCCAAAGAGCGCTGGAGCAGTTGCCCGACGACAATCGGTTGGTGATGTTAATGTATTATTTTGAAGACTTTACTTATGCTGAAATTGCCCAAAAATTGGCGATTCCGATTGGAACGGTGATGAGTCGCTTGAGTCGAGCAAAGCAAAATCTAAAACAGGCACTCGAGAGGCTGGAGCGGCCTTTTCAATCTCCCAAGGATGGTGAAGTATGAACAATCGTGCGAGCAATTCCGACGATCCTCTCGATGTAGAAATTCGAGCGGCCTTGCATGAAGTGCAGGTTCCTCTGCAATTGAAAGAGCGGCTGCGCGCCGGTTTACGCAGGCGGTGCTCCGACATGCCTGAAATCCTCGATCTGCCAATGACGAGCGGCTCCCCGGATGCAGCGGCCTACGTCGTGTCTCCGGCGCATGGCCTGCATTCCTCAGCACCAATGCTGGATGCAGCAGCGAACGTTCCACAACTGGTGAAGCCTGCGAACCGGACGCGTCGCGTGTGGTTGAGTTTGGCTGTCGCGGCTGGAATTGGTGGCTTGTGGATGAGCCAGGTGCTACCCACCACAGGTCCCCCCACTCAACAGGAGCTGGCCGCGCGGTGCTCGGCGACGCTAGATAGACTCCTGGAATCGCCCAGCCCCTGGAGCACAGATCTGCTCCGCGAAATGCAGCGGTTGCAGCCCGTGTTCTCGCAACTGGAGCTGGAAGCGAATCGCATTCAACTTCTCGGCGGGCAATCGCTGGAGCTACCGAGTCCTTGGGGAGAGTGCACTGCCTGGAAGCTGTATTCTCAGCGAACTGGGAAGGATTTGTACGTTCTGGAATTGTCCCCTACCGTCCCACCCGCAAAGCTGAGCGGGGCCTTGCAAGAGTTGCAAACCAGTGGCCAGTGGTCGATGGCGGCCATGCAATCTGCTGAGCAAGTCTTTGTGGTGGCCAGTCAGTTCAATGTAATGCGCTATCTACAAGCCGACGCGTTTGCGTAGAACAATACCCAGCGAGAACCGCGAGAAGGCATTCCTTGCCGTGCGCTCTACCCGCGCGCATCATGTCGACGTCACGTATAGCGCGAAAATCGGACAGCGGACCGCTTGTTAGACGCAGGCAATCTGGACCTGCCGATGCTACGTACTTTTTGCAAAGCGATTGCTGGCTTGCTGTCCAGGTGGCTGCTTGAGTCGCGTGGCTGGGGTAGTCACCAGTCCTTGCTCTGCCGGAATAGTAACCCGCCGCGTCAGCAAGGATAGGTGGTCGCCACTACAGGGCGATTAGGGACGCTACCTTCACGCTAAAACTCAAGACGCTATTAAATCAACAGCCCGGTAAGCAAGCGAGAGTGGTTTCTGCGCCAGGGAAGTTAGGGGGGCAGCCTTACGGCATAACGGAATCGGCTACTTAAACGACATCCCGTTACACGTCCGCGTTCGATTGGGCGGGGGAGTCACCGTCTAGCTGCGTGGCTTCGGTTGCTTGGATGCCAGGGAGAGCCAGCCACCCTTAACCATATTGGTCGCAATCCGGTCGTCCAGATTGGGGCGAAAAATGGTGAGCAGGACGAACGGGAGGAACCAGGCCATGAAAAGGCCCCCGCCATTGCCGTGCCAGAACTGGGCGGCCAGCATCACTGCCGCCGTGCCGCACATGAGCGTTCCCAAATTCTTCAGCGACGGCCAGAACACGAACGAGAGGCTCAGGAGGATAAAGCCTACCAATACGGGCAAGCGAAATGCCGGCTGAATCCCACCAGCGCCCCAAATGCCTTCAAGTCGCTCCATGCGAGGCACCCACAGACCAAACATTTCGCGAAAGTGGTCGAAAAAGTTTTCAAAGCCTTGCAGGAGCAGGAGTCCAGCCATCACGAGGAGACTGGTGCACACGCCGACGAGCAGTCCCGTCAGCCCGCGGTGCCAGTAAAAGCTGATCCATAGGGGAAGCAGGAATAGGGGGTAGTAGACCAAGCCCGAGGCGGCCCCTAGCAGGATCCCTGCCAGCAAGGGTTGGCGATAGGCGAGCATGGCTAGCACGAGGAGGGCGGCTGGCATGGCGTGTTGCAGGTTACCTGTCATCTGCGCCGAATAGGGCAACAGCAGGTACATCACCGCACAGCCAATTCCCGTTTGCACGTTATCAAAATGCCAATAGCCGATGCCAATGATGCCCAGCACGATGGCCATGTTCGAGAAGATCGCTAGGGTCCGGGCGAGATTGGGGAGCCAGCGTTTAGTCGATGGTGGTGCCTCCACCTCGCGGCTGGCTTCGAATTCCTGTTCGCTGGGGGTGGTGGGTAGTTCCGGAACCATGTTGAGCATTGCATAGCCGGGGCCAAGGCTGGGGCCGCGTACACGCAATTCACGGGGGGAACTGGTAATCACGTTCGACATCAGGAACAAGAACAGCGAAATCCCAATGAAGCTCAATCCACCGATCGAGAGGTTGGGAACGAGCAGGGGACGCCGCACCAATAGGGGGTCGAGCAGCATGCGCAGGGTGAGCAATGCGCAGGCGATCAGCAGTGCCACAAAGCCGTAGAATTCCAAATTGTGCGCGGTGCGGCGACGCTGCTCGGCGTTTGCGGAAACGGCCGCCTGTTCTGTGGAACTGGCCTGTTTCTCGGCGATCGTGAAACTCGGAGCCGGGCGTGCTGCGACCGCTTCGGTTTTCTCGTCGAGCTCATGTTCGCTGCTGGCCAGCGTTTCCAATGCGCTCGCTTCAAAGTTGGTGACGCGCATCTGCCGACCTTCGTAGACCATCATCAGGCCTGGTGCGAGCAGTACCAGCAGAGCGATATCCAAATTCCGAATGCTGAAAAAGCGATGGAATACGAAATAGATGCTCAGCAACAAAAACGTAGCCAGGAAAACCCAAGTAGCTGGTTCTGGTCGCTGGTAATAAAGTAGGAGGTGGCTCATAGGAGATGCAGCGGCAAGCAACTCATCTTATAAGGGTATCCCGCATGTCTGAAGAAACTTCCAGACCCTATCCGGCAGCAAATTTAACGAGGCTGAGCGCAATAAAAAGGACCGCTGGGTTTGCTGCCCAAATGGCGGAAACCTACAGGATAGGCTTACAGCACTCTAATGCAAGGTCGGGCAGACGTCCTTCTGGACTGAATCCTCGCGTACAATGTCAAAATGTAACGATTTGCGAAGTATCTGAGCGGTTGATGGATCGTTGCGGAGTGGGCAATTTGCTGCTCTCTCAGTGCCGCACCTCGGGAGCGGCCGGACACCCAGGTCGCCGGTGAGGGAGGTTTCCGGATGCCTGACATTCAACAAAAAAAGTCCGATGGATACAAGATACTTGCGTAAATCCTGGCTATGATGGGTTCCGTTGGTACAATCCGCCCCCTTACCCAGCCGTCTGAATACTTTAAAACGTGCTTCCAATTTGCTAGATTGGGGCGAGTCGTGCCTTCCCCGACATCGATTCGATCGCTGCTCTCCCGAACTTGACCTTACTAAAAGCGAGGTCCCGATCCAATCTACTGATGTGGGGTGAGTCGATGGATGCCCTGTTGTGATTGGCTGCATCAGACACTGCAACGGGGAGACGACTTGTCACTTGATTAGAGAGTTGAGGGGGAATGGATGTTTCCCCGCACTTTCCCCTTTTCCCCAATCGGCTGCGCCAGCACCTCGCAGACTCTTTCCCCTAGGATGACCCACCCTCATGATACGGCATGCACACTTAGGACACTTTGGGATAGCAATGTTCGCTGTCTGGATGTCGCTTGCAAACTGCGAGGCGGCAACACTTGAGCTTGAACAGGGCGATCATATCTGTTTGGTTGGCAACGCGTTGGGCGAAGGCCTGCAGCATCACAACGCATGGGAAACGCTGCTGCATCACCAATTCCATGACAAGCAATTGACCGTTCGCAACCTCTGCTTTCCAGGGGACGAAGTGGTCACGCGAATACGATCGATGAACTTCGGAACTCCGGAGCAGCATCTCAAGCACAGCGGCGCATCGGTCATCCTATACTTCTTCGGCTTCAATGAATCTTTTGCAGGAGAAGCGGGACTAGCTCAGTTCAGTGAAGATCTGCGCGGCATGGTGGAAAACACGCTGGCCGAGGATTTCAGTGGGCGGGGGGCGCCTCGAATCGTGCTCGTTTCTCCCATAGCCTTCGAAAACACCGGGGACCGAAACCTGCCGACTGGTGAGTCGGAAAATGTGCAGCTAGCTGCCTATAGCCAAGCCATGGAACGAGTTGCCAAGGTTGCCGGAGTCGGTTTTGTAGACCTCTTCACCCCCACCAAGCAGCTCTTCGCGAACACTGACACTCGCCTTACGCTCAATGGAGTGCACCTGAACGATGCCGGCTACGAAGCTCTAGCTGACATTCTGATGGAGGGCCTGTTTCAAACCGGAAGTGGTGATCTTGCTGAGTTAAAATTGGAAAGGCTCCAAGCGGAAATCGATGACAAAAACTTTCACTGGTGGCATCGCTACCGCGCCGTCAACGGGTATTCCATCTATGGTGCCCGCGGTTCTGCTGGGAATGATGGAACCTACAACAACACCGATGTAATGGAACGCGAGCGTGCCATCTTGGACCAGATGACTGCCATCCGCGACCAACGTATTTGGGCATTGGCGAGTGGAGAAACGGTCTCCGAACATGCCGATGACTCCCAGACTCTACCTTTTATTGAGCCGCGGACCAACGTCGGAGGACCTGACGACAAGCAGGCCAAGGCTGGAAAGCTCGGCACACTGGACTACCTGAACGCCGCCGAGCAACAAAAGTTGTTTAAGCTAGCCGATGGCTACCAAATTCAACTTGTCGCTTCCGAAGAGCAATTTCCCGAACTGGCCAATCCCGTCGCGCTCGATTTTGACAATCAGGGGCGTCTGTGGGTTGCCACGATGGAGTCGTATCCCCACTGGAAACCGAAGTCCGTCCTCAACGACAAACTCCTAATTTTGGAAGACAATAATCAGGATGGGACCGCCGATGTGTGCAAGGTCTTTGCTGATGGGCTGCACCAACCGACCGGTTTTGAGATCGGGCGCGGCGGGGTGTTTGTTGCCCAACAACCCGACATCTTGTTCCTGCAAGACACCGATGGTGACGACCAAGAAGATACCCGCGTGCGGAGACTCGTCGGCTTTGATACGGCCGATTCTCACCATGGTATCTCTGCCTTTACCTGGGGGCCTGGCGGTAATCTGTACTTCAACGAGGGAACGTTCAAGTTCTCACAAGTTGAAAGCCCCTATGGTCTGACACGCTTGGCCGAAGCTGGAGTTTGGAAGTACGATCCACGGACCGAGAAGTTCGGAGTTCACTCGTCAGTGGCTTTTGCCAATCCTTGGGGACACGTATTCGACCGCTGGGGGCAAGACTTCATCGCCGACGCCTCACCGGGGTTCAGCTACTGGGCGGCTCCCATTTCCGGGCATATTGAGTATCCAGCTAAGCACCCTGGCGGTTCGCAGCATCGACGCGTGGCCGAATGGACTGGCGGAGACCCCAAGTTTAGCTTAACCACTTTCTACCCTAAACGCACACGCCCTTCGGCGGGAGCGGAACTCGTCTCAAGCAGTCATTTCCCACCCGATGTGCAAGGCAATTTCTTGCTTACCAATTGCATCGGTGATCGAGCCGTCCTGAGTCACAAAGTCTTTGACGACGGCTCTGCGATCAAGGGAGAAGAAGTCTCGCCGCTGGTCTATTGCGAAGATGGTAACTTTCGACCGGTCGATGTTCAATTCGCTCCCGATGGCTCTCTGTATATCGTCGATTGGCACAATGCCCTGATCGGCCACTTGCAGCACAACCTTCGCGATCCCAATCGAGATCACAGCCACGGCCGCATCTGGCGGGTTACCTACACCGGTCGTCCACTTGTGGAAGTTCCGCAAATCGAAGGTGCCCCAATTGCCAGCTTGCTCGAAGGACTCAAGACTTACGAAGACCGCATTCGCTACAATGTTCGCCGAGAATTGGCAAACCGCGATAGCGATGAAGTCGTGGCAGCCACCTCCAAGTGGATCGCTGGACTTGATCCCCAAGAGGCTGAGTATGAGCACCATCTGCTGGAGGCACTGTGGGCTTTCCAAACTCAAAATGTTGTGAATGTCGAACTGCTGAATAAACTGCTCAATGCGGAAGACTTCCGAGCTCGGGCCGCAGCGGTACGCGTTCTATCTTTCTGGCTCGATCAAGTTGACAACCCGCTCGAATTGCTACGGGCACGCGTCGCAGATGCCAATCCACGCGTTCGCTTGGAAGCGGTACGGGCGCTGAGCTTTCTGCAAGGGGACGAGGCCATCGAAGTTGCTCTGGATGTACTCAGCTACGACATGGATGAATTCCTGCAGTACACGCTCGACGAGACCATGCGAGTCCTGGAGCAGTAGGTCAGTCTCTGGTTGATTTCTGAAGATGGGAATACTAGCGAGTGGAGGTTTCTGTGAGAGCAGGCCTCGACTCGCTTTGGGATCGATGTTCCCTCCCCATGCTATCTTCCTGTAACGAAGTATTCCGAAAGTTGTGATGAAGAACCTCGTCCATTTAATTTGCGTCATTGGGCTCCTCTTTTGCTTAAGCACCTCAGTCTGGGCACAGCACGATCACGGACACGCGGGAACCGAGGCGGTTGAGGTCCCCAAAGTCTTTCTGGACAAGTCCCCGCGCATCGTCGAGTATCAATTGAAGCGGTTGAGCAATGCTCAGCTATTGTTGATTGAAACGCAGACGGACGATGGTAAATATGCTCCCGTCTATTCAGCCATCCTGTCGCGTGAAGGGATGTCTCCGGCCGATCGCGAGCAAGCATTGGCCGGTTTGGTCGCCATCAACCAAACAACTTCCATTACCGAGCTTGTGAAGGTTTTGTTGGCAGTGCCTGCCAACAACGAGGCTGGCGGACGCATCATCAAGGGAATCGCCAAGATTCTGTTTGAACAACCCGCCAGCGATTTGGCACAAGAGTCCGACGTGATTGGTCAATTAACCGACAGCCCTAATCCGTTGCTGCCACCGATTGGCTACGCGGCGATGATTCTGGGGGCGGATCAGAGGCTTCCATCCGATTCCCCTGGGACTGCTACGCCGCCGGCTGCTTGGGAATATGCTCTCTCCCGAGAGCAAGTGATTCCCTGGCTTAAGAGTATCGCGTTGGTGCCAAATGGCGACTTGCGTTTGCCGATGCATGAACAAGTCATGCAGTTGACGGACGTTTCTCAGCCCATCGAGGTCCGTTTGGCTGCGGTAACGGCTTTGTCGGCTATCGCGATTCAACAAGAAAATACATTCGCTTCCGTTGCAGACCTCGTTGTGATTCCAGAACTGCAAGATGCAGCGATTCGGACGCTTCTGTCGGTTCCCCGAGAGCATCGAGCGGCGGGAACCAGTCTGCAGTTGATCGAATGGTTGGTGGACCATGCCGAGCAAACCCCACCTGCCGATCGTACGGGAACCGCTTTCTTGGACGCGCTGGAGTTGGTCGACCAATTGCTAGGGCAAGTCCCTACCGCATCGGCTAAGCCATTTCGCGAGCGGCTGCGAGAAACGGTGGTGCGAGTTGTGCGCATCCATACCGTCGAAGAGGAGATGCGATATGACATAGAGTACTTTGCGGTTGAGGCAGGGCGGCCGGTCCAATTGGTGCTGATCAATGAAGATTTGATGCCGCACAACGTGGTCATTACCGCTCCAGGGGCACTCAAGGAAGTCGCCGATGCCGCCCTCTTGGCTGGTCCCGATGGCGGTCGCGATGGGAAGCAATACGTGCCGGACCGTCCTGATGTGCTGTTTGCCACCAACATGGTTGGCGCACGAGAGTCGGAGCGTTTGACGTTCACCGCGCCGGAAGTGCCTGGGGAATATCCCTTTGTGTGTACGTTTCCCAACCACTGGATGCGGATGTACGGAGTCATGGTGGTCGTCGCAGACCTTGATGCTTGGCAGAGAGATCCAGTCGTCCCCAAAGATCCTATCGGAAGTAACCGCTCGTTTGTCCAAAGCTGGAAAATGAGTGATTTCAACGACTCGCTGGCCAAGGGGCTGGAGGGGCGTTCGCCCGCCATCGGTGAACGCTTGTTTGTGGAAGCGACCTGCGCATTGTGCCACAAAGCTGGCGGACATACCGTCGGAAATGTGGGACCAGAGCTCAACCAGTTGTTTGCGAAATGGAAGGGTGACAGTCGCGCGATCTTGCAAGAGATTATCGACCCCTCCCACCGCATTGATGAGAACTATGCCGTCCACCAAATTCTGACGATCGATGGTGACGCGCTCTCGGGCTTGATCGTGCAGTCGGACAAGGACACCATCTCCATCCTGCAAAATCCGGATGCCAAAGAACCTACCGTGATCAATCGCGATGATAT
Source organism: Aureliella helgolandensis (assembly GCF_007752135.1). GTDB lineage: Bacteria > Planctomycetota > Planctomycetia > Pirellulales > Pirellulaceae > Aureliella > Aureliella helgolandensis. The sequence goes on from NZ_CP036298.1 coordinate 2,284,357, forward strand.
CGATGAAATGGTCAAAACCTCGGTATCAATGATGCCGAAAAGCTTGCTGGATCGATTTAGTCGCGACGAGGTCTACGAGATTATGGCGTATCTGAAGAGCATCCAAGTTCCTTAGGTTTGCTGCCAGGCCGAGTCCTCTATGATGCACCTGGGCCGAAACCTCCCAGCGGTTTGCCTCAGCCCGCTGCACCCAATCCCTTCTTCTCCACATGAACCTTCGTTTGCAGAATTGAGATCCCAGAATGAGAGCCATTCGACTAGAAGAACCCAAGCGATTTGTGAAAGTGGAAATTGACGCACCTAGCTCACCAGGTGCTGGTCAGGTCTTGGTGAAAACGCATCGAATGGGAATCTGTGGAACCGACTACAGCGGCTATCTTGGGAAAATGCCCTTCTTCTCCTATCCACGGATTCCTGGCCATGAATTGGGTGTCGAGGTGCTCGAGGTTGGGCCGGGGGTAACGAATGTGCAACCGGGGCAGCGATGCAGTGTGGAACCCTACATGAACTGTGGTGAGTGCTTTGCCTGCCGCAAAGGGAACGGCAATTGTTGCCAGTCTTTAAATGTGATTGGCGTGATGGTTGATGGAGGACTCTGCGAACAATTTTTGATTCGCGCGGACAAGCTCCATCCCTCCCAGACGCTCTCCTATGAGCAACTTGCCTTGGTAGAAACTCTGGCGATCGGATGCCATGCCTGTGACCGAGGAGCACCGCAAGCGGGCGATCATGTGCTGGTGATCGGTGCGGGGCCTATCGGTCTCGCGACGCTTGAATTCACGCGACTGACGGGAGCCACGATCACCGTCATGGACATGGTCGAATCGCGTCTTGAGTTCTGTAAGCAAACCTACGGAGTCGCGCACACCATTCACTTTAAAGGGGATGGCAGCGAGCTCGAGCAGATGAACAAGATCACCGGTGGCGACAAGTACTTTGTGGTTACCGATGCGACGGGCAATAAGCATTCCATGGCGGGTGCGATGAATTTCGTAGCCCATACTGGTTCGTTGGTCTACGTTGGGATCACCACCGAAGAGATCTGTTTTAAGCATCCCGTGCTTCACAAGCCAGAAATGACGTTGAAAGGCTCCCGCAACGCGCTACCCTCCGACTTCACCAGGATTATTGGACTGATCGAAGATGGAACCATTAACACCACTCCGTGGATCACCCATCGCACCAGCTTTGACGATGTGATTGGTGAATTTGAGACTTTTACGAAACCGGAATCTGGCGTCATCAAGGCTGTGATTGAGCTGTAGGATTCCACAGTTTTCCGCCGCTATGCACCGCCCCTTCTGCTCACTTCAAAAACATCGATGGAATACGCATGATCAAATCAGCTATCACAGTTAGCCTCGTTGAAGAGGCCCGCGGTGGTCCCTTTGTCTTTTGGAACGGTCTACAAGATGCTTTTGAGCAAGCTGCCAAGCATGGATTTGACGCTGTTGAGGTTTTCGCGCCGGGGCCTGATGCCGTTGATCCGCAAGAGCTGAAGCAACTCTGCGACACCCATCAACTGTCGGTCGCAGCCGTAGGGACCGGGGCGGGGATGGTCAAACTCGGGCTGAGTTTAACCGATCCAGATGCCGGGAAGCGAAAGGCGGCCCGCGAGTTCGTCAAGCAAATGATTGACTTCGGAGGGCAGTTTGCCGCGCCGGCGATTATCGGATCCATGCAAGGTCGCTGGGGAGGCTCGCTCTCACGCGATGCCGCCTTGGAGATGCTGAAGGAAGCTCTCGAGGAACTCGGCCAACACGCACTGCACAGCCAGGTTCCATTGATATACGAACCACTGAATCGCTATGAGACAAATCTGATTAAGACGATGGCGGATGGGGTGCAGTATCTAGAATCGCTCAGCACTCAGAACGTCAGGCTGCTGGCCGACCTGTTTCACATGAACATCGAAGAGTCCGACATCGCTGACGCAATTCGCACCGGAGGCAAGCACATCGGGCATGTGCACTTCGTCGATTCCAATCGACAAGCGACCGGGTTGGGGCATATGGATTATGCACCGATCGCGGCTGCTCTGAAGGAGATCGGGTACGCGGGCTATGCGTCAGCCGAGTCGCTTCCCATTCCCGATTCGGAGACCGCGGCAGCCAAAACGATCGCCGCCTTCAACAAGTATTTGCGCTAGTGTATTAGCGATCATGCGGCTGGCGGCGCCTATTCTGCCGACAGCAAGCTCGTCGACATCTAGGATACCCGACTCGGTGAAACCGGAAAGCGGTTCTGGAGGGAGGCACCAAAATCTAGGCAACCAAGTCTAGGCGGCGATGGCCGACTTGCGGGGGCCGCGATAGCGTTGCGTGAAGGCTTCTAAGCAGTGGTCGCAGAGTTCGCGACTGCTTTGCTCCCAAGTGGTAGGAACACGCACGGGCAACTCTGGGGAAGGGCAAGCGATCAGGGCTTGTTCCCAGTCTTGGATCGCTTCAACGAGTGCTGCGGGATTCGACAGACCGAAATACGTGCAGTCGTTGCGACCGACCTCCCGGTGGATAGGGGTATCGCTGACGAACGTCTTCTTGCCGAACCACAAGGCTTCAACGATGGGGAGGCCAAATCCCTCGACGAGCGACGGAAAGACGACCCCTCGGGCATTGCGGTAGCAAAATTGAAGTTCGCAATCGCTGAGATCGTCCAGCAGATACAGCCGCTTGCCAAGTTCAGGATGGGAGCGAACTCTTGCAACCACATCATCACATCTCGAGCCGATACGCCCGACGAGGCAGAGTCGCACGTCTTCACCTTGTCCCCACAGTCGATCGAAAGCATTGAGGAGGTAAGTATGGTTTTTGCGTGGATCGAATGTGGAAACCGTTAGATAGGGCCGCTTTTCAGTCTCAGAAAACAGCTCCGTAACGTGGCTTCGGGTCTCGCCTCGTACATCCTCGAGTTCGGCCCCTAATTGAAACGATCGAATGTCGTTGCAGAATTCGCTCGACTGCGGTGCGAGCGTTGGCAGGAATTCGCGGACTTGGTCACGCACTGTATCGGAGATGGCCAGCAGCAGATCTGAGTTCAAAGCTGCCTTAGTTAGGTAATCCAGGAAAGCATCACGCCGCTTGATGCCCACGAACTCTGGATGCGTCAACGGAATCAGATCGTAGAGCACCGTGGCCACGCAGGCGCCCGCTTGACGAGCAATTTCCGCTGCGGGCCAGACGCTACTACGCAAGCGATTGATCCAATAGGCGTCCGGCAAAATGATCAGATCTTCCTTTCCTAAATCGATCGGAAGATTGCGGCTTGCCAAGCCCTTTCGGATTTTGGCTGCTCGCAGGCTGTGAGGCAATTTGAAGATTCCCAGATGTCCTGCTTGCGGTAGCAGCCACTTCCGCAGCACCCGCAAACGCGTGACGGTGCACACGGCTTGAGCCGCGGACCGATAGGCGCCGGACGTGTTGGACAGAACATTTTGATGCGACTCACGCAAATGCTGGTAGCTGGAGGTGAACTCATCATCCACAGCATAGAACTTGCCATCCTGGTTGACCACCAAAATGGGGTCCGGGATTTCCCCTTCTTGCCCGAGGCTGCGGAGCTCTCGCGACAAGTTGCGAACAACCCGTTCGATACCGGAGCTCTTACTGGAGCTGAGGGTATAGGTCGCATCGATGAATACCCGTTTGGGCAATGCTTTTCCAGGTCTTGTTAGCTGTTTCACGCTTGTTGGCTCCAGTCAATTGCTTCTACTGCTCGAAACGGAACGAGCCATTCTTCTGTTATCATGCCGCGTTGCGTGACAGATGGGGGCGTGGCACTAAACGGCCTTCGGCGACTTCGTAGACTTCATCCGCGAGTTCAAGTAGTTTTTCTCGGTGCGTGATAATGATCATGGTGCGTTCACCGCGATGCTCGGACAGCGATTCACGAATCAGTTGCTCACTCTTCATATCAATCTGACTTGTGGCTTCATCCAAAATCAAGATCTCAGGGTTGCACAGTAGGGCCCGCGCGAGCGCGATGCGTTGCCGTTGCCCACCGCTAAGACGATTGCCGTTTTGTCCCACGACTGTTTCGTAGCCTTCGGGGAGGACCGTCGAAATGAATTCGTGAGCATGGGCTTGCCTTGCCGCGCGTTCGACTTCTTCGTCGGTGGCGTGGGGATTACCGTAGCGGATATTGTAAGCCACGGACTTGTTGAACAACTCCGTATGCTGTGTGACAAGGGCCGAACGCTTCCGCACGTCGTCCACCAGCATGTCACGGAAATCGACGCCGTCTAGTTCTACGACACCTTCGACCGGGTCGTAGAATCTGCTCAATAGATGAATGAGCGTTGACTTGCCGCTACCATTATGCCCGACGATAGCCACCGTGGATCCGAAAGGAATGTTGAGTGATACATGGTGAATGATCGGTTGGTCGGGTGTGTAGCCAAACGAAATGTCTTTGAAACTCAGCATCTTGTGAGGCGAAGTAACGCTCTGGGGAGTTTCGGGATCACGAATACTCTCGACTTGATCTAGCAGGGGATAGAGAGCATCTGCCGCCATGCTACCAGCGTAGATTGACGAATAGATTGCTGACATTTTCCGTAGTGGATCGCTGGCTGCAACCAGCATACCGAAGAAGACTAGCAAAGCAGATACACTAAGCTGTTCTTCACATATCTGAATTCCCAACAAAGAGGTCTCCTTGTTGAGCACGAGGTAAGCACCGCCAATAATAGTCGTCCCCAGCATCCCCAATCCTAAAAACTCAATCACCGGTTTCGAAAGCGAAGTGAAGAAAATAAACTTCAAACTTACATTTCGCATTGCCATGGTGACCCGCCCGAATCGTTCCTTTTCGTGTTCTTCTTGACGAAAGGATTGGACCGTGTGGATATTTCCAATGGACTCAAGCATCACCGAATGAAATCCATCGGCTTCGGCAAGCACACCTTTGGCAATACTCTTCAAACGTTTAGTGATCCAAAAGAGCATGCCTCCTACCAGGGGAGCAATCACGACGCTCATCAATAGCAATCGCCAACAAATAAGACTAGCACCGAGCAAGCAGGACGCGAGTTTCATGGGCTCGCGAACGGCAGCACCAAACGTATTCATTAAGCCATTCGAAAGCATTTCGGTGGTGTGCGTAATATTGGCGGTAAAGCCGCTTGTTCCGTGTTTGGCAAACTCGGCTCGCCCCATCCCCATTGCTTTGGCAAAGATATTCTGGCGAATATTGCGAGAGATATTGAGTGCCACCCGGCCAACGAGGACTTCGTTGGTGATTAGCAACACGTTCTTGACCAAGGTCGATAGGATCAAGACTCCCACGATGGCTGCGATTGTGCTGAAGGGGTCGCTCGGAACAAATCGTTTGACCCAGGGATCAAGCTTTTGACAACTCAGGAACTTGGCCTCGTGAGCCACCAACTCAGAGCGCAGACCACTCAATGCAGTCGAGGCGGCAGTGAAGCTGGCCGAATCTTCGGGGAGAGCCGTGAGGGCCAATTCCTGTTGTTCAATACTTGCTTTGGTGGACTCAACACGTTCTCGTGCTTCTTCCGTTTCCTCATCCATCCACATGTGGACAGATTTACCGTTGATGGTCACTTCAAGGATTGGAAAGAAGGCGCCTACGTTAGCGCCCCAAAGTGCAGCGATTGCAAAGGAACAGATGCTAGCCAGAACGAGCGTTTTCCAATATCGGAGCGCTTCTTTAGTTGCTCGTCGAAAGTTATGCATGTGCTAGAACCAAACTAAATAGAACAAAAACTGTAGGGATTGGATTTAAGGCAAGGCCGACAGGACAATCAAGCTGCATTGGCGGGGATGGTAGGAATCTTTGATGGAGGGCTTGATGCATATTCGTAGACTCCCGCTGCGTACTCTTCCCAGCTTGTCCAGGAAGCGTTCTTCGCTTCATCCGATAACTTCAATAACGCATCTCGATCCGTGAGTAAATGTTGGATTGATTCCGTCATGTGCTCTATGGAGTCGGGATCGACCAAAATGCACCCGCCGAGCTGGTCGGCCACCTCTTTCATGCTCCCTCGATTGCTCGTGATGCACGGCACTCCACGAACCACCGATTCGACGATGGGAAGGCCAAAACCTTCTTCGAGCGAGCAGTACATCGTGAATGCTGCCTTCTGGTAGTGCTCTTCCAACTCGATTTCCCCCACCGACCGCAGCAGTTTCAATTTGAAACCACGAGATTGGAAACAGCGTAACTCGTTCAAAAAATCATTGCTCAGCCAACCAGCGTTGCCAATGAAAACGCCTTCGAATTGGCTGCCATTCTTCTGTGCTGCCACCATTGCTTGCAGAATGCGGCGGTGATTCTTTCGGACTTCAATCGTGCCCACGCAAAGTACGGTAGGTAACTCGTCTGCGGAATTAGCTCTGCTTTCGATAGCCGGTGGGTTAGTCGCGACTCGTCTGGGAGCAAAATTACCGCCTAGATAGTGCGTGTCTAGCGTGGCTGGAGGCTTGCTTCGAGCCACCAATCGCATGTAGTCTCTGACATGCTGCTCCACAGCATTGCTAATACATGAAATTTGATCCACCCAACGAAATAACGACAAATATCGCACGTAGCCTTCACTGGAGGTGAAATATTCAGGGCAACGGATGGGAAGCATGTCAAACACGATGAGCGTCGAATGGACTCTAGCGTGGACTAGAAATGGCAGTATTGCGTCCAGGTAATTTCGCTCCGTCTGCAATTCTGGAAGCAGTAGTGCATTTTCCCATACGAATAGGGCGGAGGTGGTTGCTGGAACACTCGAAGTTTCGAGACCAAGAGCAATTTGCGGCTTCTGCTTCCTGAGGGACAGAACTCGTTCCTGAGCTTTCCGGGTAAGTTTTCGAAGCCTACGACCAGCCAATTTAGAAAACCGTTTCGTGCAGCCACTGGCAAACTTGGCGAACGGATTCATGTCTGCCCTATTTTGCGTTCCCCAATCAGTCATCCGTTTTGCGGAAGTCTCTTCGACAGCCCGATAGATTTTCCGATCAGTATCGAATTCGATCAACCGGTGCGATAGGCTTTGGAGCGCGAGTTGGTGGGTGAGACTGCGTACGACTCGTTGAATTCCACTGTTGTAGTTCAAGCGAAGCGTATCGGTTACATCGACGAGCAATACCTTGGACGGCGTCGGCTCGAAGGCCGTCGAACGCTGCCTCCCTGATTGAAACTCTTTGGAGTTGAGGAAGAACGCTGCTATCCGATCGCTTGTTTCATGGGAGAGTCGAAAGACACTTTGATCGATTTCCGAAGTTGTGGGCAATCTCGCTAAGAACAATTGGTGCAACACAAAGAACATCTGCTCGCGAGAGGCACAACTGTGTTTCAGGTCTTTGACGAGAGCGTTATAGCGATCGGGAGTGTTGACAACTGGCAATGCTAGCTTCTGGCACACAACGTTGTATCGTTGCTCCAAGCAGGTTTGGGGAATCGGAAATTCTCGAAGAAGTCCTTTATGATCTAAATTGCTAGCAATTTGCATGCACTTAACTCCCGATCTCCGATTTGTGTTCACGGTGGACCTCCTCTGATTCCACCTCTGACGGGGCGTTAAATACAGCAATAGGCTCCATTGAGTCAAGAGCAGTGGACAGCTTGGGTAGGAAGCAGGGTAGGTTACTGTTCCGTGGTTCGCAGGGCCAAGGCAGGGCGAGTGGGAGGCACGGGAACTTCAACTGCATCTCGCTTGCAACGGATAGAAAACATTGCTAGTGTGCTGTGCAGTTTCCATGCCTCAATTGTAGAAGTGGTCAACTTTGCTTGGTCTGTCAGGCATCATCGACAAATCCAATGGCGGCACCACAAACACACGTTTTCGCAGAGCCCGACCCATTATGTGGAAAATACCTATTGCCAAAGTTGACATTTCAGGCAGTGAAGAAGAACTTGTAGCCGCTGCATTGAAGAGCACTTGGATTTCGTCCTATGGAGAGTTCGTGGACCAATTCGAGAGCAGGTTTGCAGAGATGTGCAACACTCGATACGCACTGAGTTGCACGAATGGAACCGTGGCTTTGCACTTGGCATTGATGGGGATGGGACTCCAACCGGGGGACGAAGTGATCGTTCCATCGATGACCTATATCGCCACAGCCAATGCCGTTCGTTACTGCGGAGCAACGCCTGTCTTTGTCGATGTTGATCCCAATAATTGGTGCTTGAGTCCCGATGCTTTCGAGGCTGCCATTACTCCCAAGACTCGCGGTGTAATTCCAGTTCATTTGCTGGGGCATCCGGCCGACATGGATCGCATTAACGAGATTGCTGCCATCCATGGCTTGTGGGTGGTCGAGGATGCTGCTGAGGCTCCCTTTGCGCTCTACAAAGGGAGGGAGGTTGGGAGCCTCGCCGATGCAGCGACTTTTTCCTTTTTTGGCAACAAAGTATTCACCTCCGGAGAAGGCGGAGCAGTGACGTTCAACCAAGAGCAATTGCACACGCGGCTCAAGGTTTTGCGAGGACAGGGAATGGATCCGAAGCGTCGGTACTATTTTCCTGTCGTTGGATACAATTACAGGATGACCAACATTGCCTGCGCGATCTTGTGTGGTCAACTTGATCGTAAGGAGTCGATACTTCAAGCCCGTCGAGAGATCTACGAGCAGTACGATGAACAACTCTTGCCGATCCCTGGAATACGCCAGCAGCCAGCGGCGAGTTGGGCCACTCCCAGCCCTTGGATGTACAGCGTTGTAATCGAACCAGAAGTTTTTGGTTTCACACGTGATGAGGTGATTGCATATTTAGCTGAAGCGGGCATCGACTCGCGTCCGTTTTTTGTCCCCATACATCATCTTCCCCCCTACCGCCAGTGCCCTGTCCGAGGTCCGATGCTTCACACTGACGACTTGGGGGAAAATGGCATCATGCTGCCAACTTACAACACTCTAGGGAAGGCCGAAATCGAAGAAGTTGTCGGCTGCATACGAGACATGCGATCCAAACGCGCATTGCGACTAGTGGCCTAGCCGTCGGCGCGCATTGCAATGGGGACGCAACTCGGTCTAGCCCGGATATTTCATCGGTAGATATGAGAAAATCCTTTTGTCTTGTAAAAAGTAAAGTGCTAACAAACACTCTTTACAGCGACGAAAAGGCTTTCCCAAGTGACAGAGTGTAACACCAATACGATGGAATTTACAGCCACTGGTCGACGTAAACTTGTGGCCGACTTTGCGGGCGGGCGTCTGACCAGCGATGCTGGCGTTTTACTGCTTCGTGAGATGAACCGACAACTGGGTTTGCTCGACGCGATCGATGCTGCGATTCCAGATCCTCGAGAACCGTCGTCTATCGTTCACTCGCAGCGAACGATGTTAGCTCAGCGGATTTTCTCGATCGCCTTGGGCTACGAAGACTTGAACGACCAGCATACGATGCGGATCGACCCAGCCCTCCAGGTAGCAGCCGGCGTAGCGCCCGAGGAGGCCCAGGCGATGGCTTCGCCTCCCACGCTCTGTCGCCTGGAGAACCGCATCACGCGTCAGACCAACGTCGGGCTGTCGAAGATATTAGTCGATCAATTTATTGCTCCTCACAAGACGCCGCCTGAGGAGATCGTTCTCGACTTTGACGCAACCGACGACCCGGTTCACGGTACGCAAGTCGGGCGTTTCTTTCACGGCTATTACAGGTGCTACTGCTTCTTGCCTTTGTATGTTTTCTGCGGTGACCAACCGTTAGACGCCTACCTCCGGCCGAGCAAGATTGACGGAGCGAAGCACGCACGTGCTATTCTCAAGTTGCTCGTTAGGTATCTTCGCAAGCACTGGCCGGAAGTGAAGGTCACGCTGCGCGGCGACGGCGGGTTCGCTCGTTGGTGGTTGATGCGCTGGTGCGATAAAAAACCAAGTCTTTTACGTGCTTGGACTGCCTAGGAACTTGCGACTGAGCGAGTTAGCGGATGGATGGGGTACTCAGGCGGCCAATCAGTTCGATCAATCTTGCACCGAAGCTAGCTGTGAGAAACAACGCGTGTTTGGCGAGTTCCAGTACACGGCTGGAACGTGGGACCGTGAGCGTCGTGTCATTGTCAGAGCCGAGTACTTGCCGGCTGGTCCTAACACGCGTTTCATTGTTACGAATTTTCCTGGTGAACCTCAGGAGCTTTACGATCAACTGTACGTGATTCGTGGCGACATGGAAAATCGTATCAAAGAGCAACAGCTGATGCTGTTCGCCGATTGCACCAGCTGTCACGACTTCCAAGCAAATCAGTTCCGACTGTTGCTTTCGACATTCGCCTATGTCTTAGTGGAGGCCCTGCGCCGCGACCAATTATCGGGAACGGAGCTTGCGAAAGCTCAAGCTGACACCATTCGCGTCAGGCTACTCAAACTAGCAGCTCGCGTTCGCACTTCCGTACGAGGCTTTGTGTTTCACTTCGCAAGCAGATTTCCCAGGCAAGAAATCTTCCGCACCCTTGCCACCAATCTTCTCCTCGATACCGGCTAGGAAATACTCTACGAGCCGGAATTTCAACTGACTCAGGTTACGGAGGAAAGGGGGCCCTCTGTGCCGTCAGAAACAAAAACACCCCTACGGACTCAAACCACGTTCCACCGCCGAACTCACCCCTCCAACCGGCAACTGGTGAAATATCCGGGCTAGTCTCGCTCTAGGATCCTCAGCGGTTCGGTGAGCTTAGGATGTCTCAACATTTCTGAAGTAGCTCCCCATGAGAACGCTGTTTGGCTGAGTGCTGTGAGTGCCTTTAACCTTGGAGCCGAAGCGAGAACCTGATCGGACAATTGGAGCAAAGAATCTGCATACTTTTCAGGAGCGTAATTTTGGACCGCATAGGCACGGGCCCTTGCGCCCAGTTCCTCTCGCGCTTTGGCATTCTCGAAAAGGCGCTCCAATGCAGCTTGGATCTCATCGATTTCACGCTCTTGGCTAATTTTCACTACGCAATCATCAGCGACTTCCGCGTAGGCACCAGTATCGGTTACAAGCGTGGCCTTACCATGCAGCATTGCCTCAATGAGGGAAGCAGAGCCAGCTTCGAGTGCTGGCCACCTCAAGCAACAAATGGCGTCAGTATTTTGGATTGCGTCGCAAAATGTATCGGAGTCGACTGCACCATCCACTCTCAAACACACCCTCTGGCAACGGGCCTGGCTGACTAAGAGCTGTCGCATCGAGTCTGAAATCGCTCCGACCAGTCGGTATTCTGTCGAGTCTCGCAGCCTAGTGCTTTGTCCGATGGCTTGAATCACACTCGACGCTCGCTTGTTCGGGTTCATACTTCCTAGAGTAGCAATTCGAAAAACTTGATCCGAGTTGCTTTTCTCATGCTCCTGCTGGATGGTCAGGTGCGGTTCATAGCAAAGGGGAGTCACTGCAACGGGGCCTGGACACCCTCGCAATACAGATTCCACTCCCCAGCTGCTGTGCGTGAGAACGCCCAATCCAAGTGAAGAAACCCATTCTGTCATGGGAGCAATACTGTGCGTTTCTTGGTAAAACAACTCACTGGCGACTGATTTTAGGACTAATTCAACCACTTCATTCCCATACCAATGGCGAATTATCGATTGAGGTGGAGTTCCGCTAGCATGGCACCAGCCTTGGAATAGATTGCCTACGAAGAAATCGTGGAGACAAATCACTCCCGGCGCCTTCGGCAGCCATTCGAGACACCCTCTGTGAAATCCTAGGCAATCTCCAATTTGGTAAATACACAAATCGACGTTGGCTAAGAGCCGTTCCACCTTAGCTGTATCCTGCCAGCTGAGCAGGGGGACCGGAAAATCATGCGTGAGCTCTTTCGTCGGTAGGGAAGAATCAGCACCAACGACGGCCACGTCATGCCCCCTTGCTAGGAGAGCATTGACGGTCAAGCTTGCAACTTTTCCAATCGCCGACTGTGCCGCGATTGGTGTGAACATAGCAAATTTCATTGCAGTAGCGTCTCAATAGTGTTCATCCAGTTGATCCCCAATAGGTCCAGCTGCTGTTTGGCGTTCTGTCCGTATTCGATCGTGGTGGCTCGGTTGCGGAACGCATCGGAGAGTACCTCAGAAAGCGATTGAGGATCGGGGGGAGCGACCCAACCGGTGACGTGTGATTTGACCAGCGCCAGAACACCGCCAGAGTCGGTAGTTGTCACGATCGACTTTTGAGCTGTGGCTGCTTCCATAGCCACGTAACTCATCGAATCCTCGTCGAACGGGAGAGAGGCGGCGCACAACGAATTCCTCATGTAGATTGCATATTCTTCGCGAGAGAGCATTCTAAGATCCAGCTTCACTCGGCCTTGGAGCCCTAACCGGCAGGTTATTTCCTGAAGCCTCTGCGCATCGGACTCATGGTCTGGAGGGCCTGCAATGATCAGCTTTACTGAAGAGTCTGCTAGGGCGAGTGCCTCTAACAGCAAATGCTGGCGTTTCATTAGATTTACCCGTCCGCCGACAAACATGTAATCCTCGTGTTTCCCATTCGAAAATAGCTCGCTGTCGTTGACCGGGCATATCAGTACACGTGACTCCACGCCACTATACTTTTGGAGCCGCGACTGGGTCGTGGGAGAATTGACGAATAGCTTGCGTGACTCCGCAAAGGCTTGTTGGTCCGCCTCTTCGATCACCGATTTAATGTCCTTCCCCATCTCACCCGTCAAATTGGAACCATCGGTATCGTACAGGTCGTAGGCTTGCCGATATTGATGCATGATCCACAGCGTTTTATGTGGGTGACGAATTAAATAGGCTGGGAATTTCAGTGCAATGACACGATCAACATTGGGGAGCTCCAGAGCGCGAACCATCAGCATTTGCGATAAGATCACCTCGGGGGGATCCCACTCGAACGGAATACGAAGCACTTCGGACTCATGTCCCTGCTTTTGTAGATTGGTCCTCAGAGCTTCCGCCAAGAACTCCGCTCCACCCCAAATAAATGGGGCCATATTGTTTACAATAAGAACCTTCATGAAAGCAATTTCTCTAAAACGAACTCCCAAGTGATGTTGTTGTCCGCCACGGCTCTGTTTGCGGCTTGCCCCATCTCTTCGGTTTTGCTTCGATCCTCGTACAGTTGATCTATCGCGCGGGCGAGATCTTTAGGATTCGGGGGGGTTATATAACCATTCTTTCCGTCTTCAACAAACTCAAGCACTCCGCCTGAGTCAAATGTTGAAAGGGTTGGCTTAGAAGACAAGGCGGCTTCGATAGTTGGATAACCATACGAGTCCTCATCTGCAGGCAAGTAGGCCGATGCCAAGCATTCACCAAAGATTTTTACTTTCTCTTCTTCGGCAATCCAACGGCTATCAATAATTACTTTCTGCTCTACCCGGTGCATCTTCGCCGTTCGGCGAAGTGTCTTCGCATATCTTCCACTGCTTGCTCCGCAAAGTCGGAGTCTTACAGGAGTGGTGACATGCGCCATTGCTTCGACCAACAGTGCCTGGCGTTTATGCGACTCCATTCGACAAATACAAACCACCTCGTCATTCGTACCGAGTTTGGTATACCGCTCTGGTTGATAAACCGGCGGGTATAGGACCTCACTGTCCACGCCGTTGAAATCCTTGACACGTTTCGACACGACCTTCGAATTCGTGTATACGGCCTTAGCTTCTTTCAAAGCGGCGGTGTCAATCTCAAACAGTGACTTTCGAAATCCTCTCAGCTGGGCTGAATCCGGTAGATTCGCATACTCCGGATGTCCCCATAAATCGTAAAAGCATCGAATATGATGAATGAACCAGAGGATTTTGCATGGATGCGGTATAACATGGGATTGAGGGCGAGTACAGATAATACGATCAGCGCTCTCCAAACGGAGCCACCTGAATGAGCACATCTGATGAAACAGAGTGTCAGGCGAGTCAACCTCCGGCAAGTAGACGATTTCTACCTGATGCCCCATTTCACGAAGCATGCTACCCAGCCAATCCACGATATTCCTCGCTCCACCATATATGAACGGAACATATGTTGAGCAAATCGCAATCTTCATGTCACGCAATTCCCCGTTATGGGAGAGCCGATCGCTTTTGCAGGGACTCCAACAGCGGTAACAGAGTCAGGAATGTCGCCTACTACGACAGCGCCTGCTCCCACTTTAACCGACGCACCTAGTGTGATATCTGGAATCACAGAACATCCAATCCCCAAAAAACTAAACGCACCAATTCGAACTCCACCTGCAATTCCACATCGCGGTCCAACGTGAACAGCGTCGGCCAAGACACAATCGTGGTCGACGGTTGCTCCAGTGTTAATAATTGCCACATTTCCAATTCTCGTGTCCGCGTTGACCACCGCATTGGCCATCACTGCCACGCCAGTACCTAGAATGGCTGAAGGTGAAACCACTGCATGTGGACTAATCGCATTTACCAGCTCATATCCGAGATGCAGTACCTCATTGGCTAGCCTATGTCGCGTCGCATTCACCCCAATTGCGATAAATGCTCGACTTGCACCCCGCTGCCGCATCCGCTGCAGATGCTCGTCCCCCTGGAGAACCGGCACGTCGAGGCATCGACTCGGACCGCCTGAAGCACCAACGCAGTAGCTGACCTGTTGTCCCATGGAACGGAGCAACTCGATGCATACTTTTGCGTGACCGCCGGCTCCCACCACAACCACCTTGGAAGCGAGTTCTTCCATTCGCTTTGACTCCAGCATGATAGCGTTCATAGGCTTGGTCGAGATTCAATAACAGCAAGTCGCTCGGCCAAGCGTTATGAAATCAAACATCACTTGAAAGTGCTAGCCAGCTTCCGTTGCCCCAGGATGTAAGCGGCTGGGGAATCAAAGTGCTGCCTACGGTTGTTTGCGTAAATACTTGCGGCGGAAACGCTTCCACTCATCTCGAATTCGTTTACCAATAGGCTTCTTTGTCTTGGGGGAGAGGCCGCCTAAAGAAATAGCGTGTGTTCCCTGTCCACGTTGCTCCGGAGCAAACCGTGATACTGCGACATTTACTTCAACTCTGCTTCGATGGGAAATCATTAGTCTGTCGCACCATTTCTATTGCACGTTAGGCTATTTCGCAAGCGCGTCCAACTCTAGCAAGTACGACTGCCCGTTACAATGGGACGTTTTGCTGAACCGCTCCGTCGATGCACGCCGCGTTCGAGATCGTCTCCATGTTGAGAATGAAAGTGGCTGCGGGCCGCCTGTAAAGGGCAGGCATGTATAAAGGAGGAGGATCCAAAGTGGAGGCGGTAGTCCAGCAGGCAAGGAGAAGGTTGGGACGTGGTCTGGGGATGTGATATTGGGCTCATAGGAACAGCCTCTGATTCCAACTTGACTCAAGAATATCCATTTTAGTACCATCGCGACTCGCTGTGACTCCTCCTGGGTCGTGTGATACCAAATTACCTCCCACCCGCAGGCCATGCGCATGAACGAGGCAACTGTTGTAATTAATTCGGCCGGATGTGGATCGCGTCTAAAGATGCAAATTCCAAAATCCCTTGTCGAAATTTCGGGTCGTCCCATCTTGGAGTGGCAGCTTCGTGAGTTGTGTCCTTCGGCGCCAAGAGTGCGAATTGTTGTGGGATACATGGGAGACCAAGTGGCCACGTTGGCACGTCGCCTGCGGCCATCGATTGAGGTGATCGTAAATGAAGAATGGAAAACAACTAAGACTGCAGCTAGTCTGTCCCTTGGAATGAAGGGAGTACGGGGGCGTTGTGTTTCGTTGGATGGCGACTTGCTCGTTCATCCTGCTGACTTTAGCCAGGTGCTCACAGCTGACCAAGATGTTATCGGAATTGCCGATGTCAGCACTTCTCATCCAGTATTCGCCGTTGTCAACGATCAGAACGCGTGCACTGAGATGTCTTACACCAAAACTTCGCAATACGAATGGACTGGTTTGGTCAATTTTCTGCCGAGCAGTGTAGCTCCCGGCCAGGGTAATGTCTTTGAGATGATTGAAGATTTGTTGCCGACTCAAACGGCTAAGATTCGCTGTTGCGAGGTTGACACCCCTGCCGATTTCCTCTACGCCAACCGCATCTGGCCGGATTATGCTCAAACCATGGAGAGCACTTATGTCGCGCGCTACGCTGGATAAAACCAAAATCGACAAGTTTTGGCAAGAACGAACGCAGTTTTCCGATCCTCGCATTGCCACCAATTATCGTGATGATGGACGCCTTCAGTTTGACTGCGATTTGGTCCAGTCCCTGGCAACTCCCTCCTCACGCGTTCTGGATCTAGGTGCGGGGACTTGCACCCTGAGCGCGATGCTTGAACCCTACGTTGCATCCGTTCTGGCTGTGGACAAGTATCCCCGGTTTTTGGAACATGCACCGAAGACTGAGAAGTTCTCCACCGCTTGTGCCGATGTAACGGAGTTCAGAAGTCAACAGTTGTTTGATCTCATTCTCTTAATCGGCGTCGTCAACTATCTGTCGGTTCATGATGAAATAGAGCTCTATAAGCGTTGCGCGGATATGCTTGCCAGTGGTGGCTCGTTTGTCGTTAAGAACCAGTGTGGCATCAAAGAAGAACGCGTGGTGGACAAGTTCTCTGAGGAACTTGGAACACATTACCACGCTCGCTATCCTGCATTCCAATCCCAATTGGAACTTCTCTCTCAATTGTTCTGCGTCTCGCCAGTGGACATCTATCCGCCGGAGATCAATCGTTGGGAAGACACCCACTTTTACGCCTTTGTCTGCACAGGGAAGCCACCTGTTTGATGGTAACTGGGCTCCCTGCAATTCGAAAGCTGCCTGCTTTTAAGGTTTAAGCCTTGTTCCTCTCGCAACTCTTCAGACGCCGAAAATCGGTGTCTACGCAAGCCTTGAGCTCTGGGGCCCTCGTTCCCAGCACGACTTCGACAACGCTGGCAAATATCCAGCAGGTGAAGCAAGCAATTGCCGAGCACTGTATCGTGCTTTGTCATTCGTCCCTTGAAGGGGCCATTCGAGAGGTTCTGCCACGCCACGTGGTTATTGCGTGCGATGCGACTCGCGAATTTTCAAGTTTGCTCTCAGGGCTTCAGCATAAATCGGAAGAGTTGTTGCTGACGCAGCCAGCGATGTTGCAGGAGTTGCTGAGCGAGCCAGATGAGCTACGGCGATTGGTCAGGTGTTGCTCTGGGAAGCTATGGTTGGAATGCGATGCAGCGCCGCTGGTTGCGGGACCAACGCGGAAGGCACTTCATCGTGCTGGGGTTTATGAAATCGTGTCCTGGCTTGTTGATAGTACGACTCCTCGCTTTGACTATTCTTCGGTTGGTCTGCTTCCTGACGGTCACTTCCAAATGGAGGCCTCAGTGCCAGCTGTAGAGATTGGCGCCAGCTGCAACTGGTTGATTGCCAGTAGAGTCCCTCTGCGGGAAACGCAAGCCTTGCCATGGACCTGGATTCACGGGACGGGGAGGATCACTTCAGACGGAAGCTTGTCTGCGGAAGCGGACTCCGATCTATTGCTCACAATCCGTCTGAGTAAGTATTCGTCTCACGATGTGCCCAGCATGCGCGTCTCGGGCAAGTTTAGCTGGCCCATACATTTCTCCACCGCCGTGTCAGGATCGCTGGTCGGTTGCTACCACGGTCCTGGCGACTCGCGTATGTACCTAGCAATGGTGGAGCCTCAAGAATATGGACAACTTCGTGTTTCGATATGGCGGCATCTCGTTCAATGGGAGCAAATTGCATCGGAGATGCTAGATGCGAAGAAGTTTGGACTCGAGAACGCAAGGCAATTGCAAGCAGAAATTGTGTTCGAGATCACTCCCGATGAGTTGCGTTTGTATTGCGAGACAGAATGTTTGCTAAATGTCGCGGACGATTCCCTACCGAGAAATGGCAACTACGGTGCGAGGTTGCTGGGAAGCAAGCTGCAGGCTAGTCAAATTACTGCCTCTGAAATCTAAGAACCGAGCAGGGAGGCGCGTTGCTTCTGGCTTGGAGTCGGTCCCTGCCGGGGATGTGTGCGCTTGCTAGCCACCTCCAGCTCTATCCCACTGTCTACTAACGTCAAAGCTACTCGTGATGCATCCTATCGTTGTGACTTCAGGCGTTGACTCGGAGTATGTTCTCGGTGGTTTCGCAGAACATTTGCGGTCCAAGGGCTATGTTGTCCACGAAATCGATTTTGGCGCGAGCAATGCAGACTTTCGCCCTCTGCTTGAGAGCTTGAGTTCTTCGAAAGTAGCCTTCGTCACCTCTTCGCACGCCAATTTGACAAGTCGAACGGCGCGCATGATTACTCCTCTTTTTTGGGAGAAGTATCCGAACTACTTAGCTCCGCTCGAAATCCTCCCCATTCTCAAGCCTCAAGTATCTGTTTATGTACCGCACGACTTGCTGAGCCCCTTCGGTGATAGAAACCTCGACGAGTATCGATTTCTCGATTTATTCGACCACCTTCTCGCTCCTCAAGATTTTCCAGAACTTCAGACACAAGTTGGGCAACGAACACAGGTCCACAGTGCTGGCTGGATCAAATACCGAGCGCACCCCGTCGACCAACCCCTGGAAGCTCATCTGGACGCGCTCCCCTACCCGCGAATTAGCTTCATGATCAGCTCAATTCAGTTTTTGACAGACAAGTACGGTCCTGCAGGGCTTGTACAGTACTACAAATCGATCCTGACGAAAGGCGTCCGCGTGAAGCTGCCGGTTTGGAGTGGTGTAGAGCAAATTGAAGAGGCTATCAGGAATCACACAGAGGCAGAGGTGATTGACTCCCACTACTCGTCTGCGAGTCTGATCGCGCAGTCTGACCTTGTGGTATGCAACGCGGCATCGTCAATCCTAGCAGAGTCGATTCTCGCGGGCGTGCCTGGCATTTGCTTGCTTGATGATGAAGCAGAATCTGCAGAATTGAAAATAGAAAAACTGCGTGAATACCCGCAATTGGTTTTTCATGACTATCGTTCTCGTGCAGCGATCCCGACGGAAGTCCTCGATGACGTACTCTCTCAAAAACTTGCTAAACGACTCAAGCCAATAGATTACGATTTTATGGAAAGTTTAATCTGTGTCTGACGGAAAAGCTCCTCCTCTGAGCCCCCCTTCGTCGCTGCTTCAGCGTCTCCTGTGAGCTGAACCGAGCAATGTTGGAAACTGGACGTAGCCCCCAGCGATGGAACACCATTCGGTTCCGTGAGCAGACAGCGAAAAGTGAAAGTACCCAGAACGGAAAACATGGCGAGATCCGGTCGATCCTTCTGCCCCAGTATAGAAATTAGGCTAAATATGGTATCTTGAGTGCTTGGATGCATCGAGTGACACGTGCTGGGAGTACGCTCTATTACAATGCCTAATGCTGGCCCGCCGAGCCGTTTGCCGCCGTTGATTTTTGGAGAAGTGCTGTTCGACCACTTTCCAGATGGTCGTTCCGTACTTGGGGGGGCTCCGTTCAATGTGGCCTGGAATCTGCAAGGTCTGGGCAACTCTCCCCATATGTTGACCGCTGTTGGCAAGGACGCTGAAGGCGAACTGGTCCTGAAGGAAATGCAGGACTGGGGAATGGAACGTGGCGGTGTGCAACACCATCCGCAACTCTCTACCGGTCGCGTCGTGGTCACGCTGGCCGGTGGGCAGCCAACTTACGAGATTCTCCACCCTTGCGCATTTGATCAGATTAAGCTGCCGGAGCAGGCAATCGACGCAGCCCATTACTCACTGTTGTACTACGGTACGCTGGCCGCTCGCGACACCATCTCTCAATCCACCCTCTTGCACTTGGTCCAACATAGTGGGCTCCCACGGTTTGTTGATCTGAACATCCGCCAGCCTTGGTTTGACCACGCATTGGTAAGACCGTTACTCGACGGAGCGGAGTGGGTAAAACTCAATGACGAAGAGTTGGCCGAACTTTCGGGCCAACCGCACAGCACGGTCGCCATAGACATCTTGTGCAGCGTCCGGATCATGCGGGAGAAATATGGGGGCTCGGTCTACTTCGTGACTTGCGGTGCCGCCGGCGCGTATGCGTTGGTGGAGGATCGAATCCACTTCGCCCCGTCGCCTGTGGTCCAGAATTTGCAAGACACGGTAGGGGCCGGAGACGCATTTACGGCCGCCACCCTTCATCAACTGTTACGTCAAGTGCCCTCGGAATCGGCAATCCGGTTAGCCGTCCAATTTGCTGCCCAGGTGTGTGCGATTCGCGGGGCAACGACAACCGCTCGAAACCTTTACCAATTCGAGGGCCGGGAAGATGACATCAACTCCAACGAAGACTCCGACCATGGGAATTCTTAATAAAAAAGACGGACTTAAAATTACGCTCATTAGTCTGCACGGACTCATCCGAGGTGACGAGCCTGAGTTGGGGGCCGACGCGGATACGGGGGGGCAAGTTAAGTACGTGCTGGAGCTAGCGCGAGAATTGGCTGCGAACCCTAGCGTACGCGAAGTCGAGTTGCTGACGCGGCAGATATTCGATCCCAAGGTCAGCAAGGACTACGCGCAACCCGAAGAGCCACTGTCCGATAAGGCTCGGATCGTCAGGATTCCATTCGGCCCCAAACGCTATTTGAAGAAAGAAGCCCTCTGGCCTTACATTGAGCTGTTTGTTGACCAAACGCTCGTCCACTTCCGTCGACATGGAATTCCCGATGTTATTCACGGGCACTATGCTGACGCAGGATTGGCCGGCGCGCAGCTCGCCAATCTACTCCACGTTCCCTTCATTTTTACAGGGCATTCGCTCGGTCGAGTCAAGGCGCAGCGCTTGCAGTTGGGCAAAGAGCGGGTCGATGCCTTGGAACAAATGTATAAGTTTCGCATTCGCTATGAAGCGGAGGAAACGGCACTGGAAACCGCCTCGATGGTCGTCACCAGCACCGGACAAGAGGTCGAGCAGCAGTATGAAATGTACGACCACTACGATCCGTCGCGGATGGAAGTCATTCCTCCAGGGGTCGATCTCGATGCATTTTTTCCGCCGCCAGAAGATTGGGCGCGGCCCGAGTTTGCCGATGAGTTAGCTAGGTTTCTGCGAGAACCCGAAAAACCTTTCATTTTGGCGATGGCACGACCGGACGAACGCAAGAATCTCGAAAAGCTCGTCGAAGTCTACGGGGAAAGTAGCCAGCTCCAGGAAATTGCGAACCTGGTGATGATCATGGGAGGTCGAGATGACCTCCGTGAACTTCCCAAGGGGCAGCAACAAGTTATTAACAATGTACTTCATCTGGTCGATAGATACGACCTGTATGGCAAAGTGGCCTACCCCAAGCGCCATCGCCCCCACGACGTTGCAGAGCTTTACCGCTTGGCAGTACGGCAACGCGGCGTATTTATCAATCCCGCCTTAACCGAACCCTTTGGTCTGACCCTGTTGGAAGCGGGGGCGGCCGGGCTACCCATCGTAGCCACCAACGATGGCGGGCCCTGCGATATTATCGCCAACTGCGACAATGGCTTGCTGGTCGATCCCGTGGATGGCAAGGCAATTGAGAAAGCGCTGCTCCGCGTGCTGACCGAACCCGAGCAATGGGATGCTTGGTCCCAAGCCGGCGTGGATGGAACGCGAAAACATTACTCATGGCGCAATCATGCCGACCGCTACCTTCGTGACCTTTCGGATATTCTGAATCACTCGGCGACTCCGGAGTTGATTGACAACCCAACCATGCGGCGACTGCCCGAATTTGATCGCATTATTGTGACCGATTTGGACAATACGCTGACTGGCGACGACGAAGCCTTGGAGGAGTTCAAGGAGCTGATTCGAGCCAATCGTCACATCGGCTTTGGCATCGCAACCGGCCGGCGTCTCGACAGCGCTCTGGAATTGATTGAGCAACTTGGCCTGCCGCGCCCCGACGTCATCGATACCGATTCGGGGACGCAATTGCACTATGGTGCTAAGCTGACTCCGGATTCCAGCTGGCAAAAGCAAATCGGGTATGCCTGGGAACCAGAAAAAATCAGCGAAACCATGGCCAGCTTGCCGGGCGTGTTCCAGCAAGAAGAATCTCACCAGTCGAAGTACAAAATCAGTTTTGAGATCGATCAAACCCTTGCCCCAAATCTAGCTGCCATCAAGAAAAGTCTGCGCGAGGCGGGATTGCGTGCTAAGGTTGTTCAGTCTCTCGGAATGTATATCGACATTATCCCCGTCCGTGGGGGGAGTGACTTGTCGATGCGACATTTGCTATGGAAATGGGGGTTCTCTCCTGAGAAGGTACTCGTAGCTGGCGATTCTGGAAATGACGAAGGCATGCTCCTAGGCAGGACGCTCGGCGTCGTCGTTGGCAATTACAGTCCCGAACTCAACAAACTTCGCAATCGTCCTCGCGTCTATTTTGCAGATGGCGCGCACGCACGGGGCATTATTGAGGGCATTCATTATTATCAGTTCCTAAGCAATATCGTAATTCCGAATGATCACGTCGAATCTAACTGAAGAGAACCGAGCCAACTCCACCACTAGCGGTGGGAGGCCCAGTGGCTCGGGATTACGTGGTCGATTGAATTCCGCTGAGGGTTTGCGTTTTGAAGCTGAGTTGACGCTGTTGCGACTCGCACCGCGTCTCGAAGCCCACTGGAACGCGCTCTCAGCCGAACCCCGATTGCGTCAAGAATTTGAGGAGCGTTTGGAGGAATACTGGTGGCAGTTGTTTCAACTGCTATTTGAGCTTTACGGTTCGCGGTACGACTTTTTCTACCATCTCGAGCAGATTCTACTTACCGCCGCCACGGCGTGGATCCAGCGCCCTGAAACGCTGCGCGACGTGGACCGGCATCGGATCAATGAACCGAACTGGTTCGCTTCGGAGCGGATCGTCGGGGGCGCATTGTACGTGGATCTCTTCAGCGAGAATCTAGGAAAACTGCGAGAGTCGATCGGTTACTTCAAGGAGCTTGGGTTAACCTACCTGCACTTGATGCCCTTGTTCGCCGTTCGCCCAGGTAACAGTGACGGTGGCTACGCGATCAGCAATTATCGCTCGGTAGATCCACGACTCGGCACGATCGATGATTTGAGGCTGTTGGCAGACGATTTACGCAGCGCCGGTATTAACCTGGTGCTGGACTTTGTATTCAATCATACCTCCGACGATCATCTTTGGGCGCAACATGCGAAGGCAGGGGATCGCGAGTTTCAACAGTACTATTTCATCTTCCCCGACCGTGAACAGCCCGATAAATATGAACACACACTGCGGGAGATTTTTCCCGCCGTGCGCCGTGGCAATTTTACTTGGCACGACGCGATGGAACGCTGGGTATGGACGACGTTCAATAGCTTCCAATGGGACTTAAACTACAGCAACCCCTCCGTCTTTCGCTCGATGCTGGAAGAAATGTATTTCATCGCCAGTACCGGGGTTGATATGCTGCGGCTCGATGCCGTCGCCTTTATCTGGAAAGAGATGGGGACGGCGTGCGAGAACCTGCCTAAAGCACACACCCTCATCCGAGCCTTCAACTGTCTAGCGAGAATTGCGACGCCCGGGCTACTTTTCAAATCCGAAGCGATTGTACATCCCGACGACGTGGTGAAGTACATTGCACCTGAGGAATGCCAGGTTTCCTACAATCCGACTCTGATGGCCCTACTATGGGAATCGTTAGCAACTCGCGAAGTCCGCTTGCTCAATCGCACGTTGAGTCACCGCCATCGCTTGCCTGAGGGTACCGCTTGGGTGAACTACCTGAGATGTCACGACGATATTGGTTGGACGTTCGATGACGCAGATGCTGCCGCCATTGGGATCAACGCCTACAACCACCGGCAGTTTCTCAATCAATTTTATACGGGACAATTCGAGGGCTCCTTCGCTCGGGGCGTTCCCTTCCAAGAGAACACTGATACCGGTGACATGCGCATTGCGGGCACGCTGGCCTCCCTCGCCGGACTGGAGCAGGCGATCGAACACGATGACGAAGAGGCCAAAGAGCTGGCTATTCGGCGCATGTTGTTGCTGCAGAGTATTACGTTGAGCATCGGAGGAATTCCGTTGCTCTACCTTGGCGAAGAGTGGGGCATGCTCAATGATTACGACTTCGTCAAAGACCCCGCCAAGGCCGGGGATACACGCTGGGTGCATCGGCCGAAAATGCAATGGGAATTCCTGGACGAGCTCGATGACACGTCGGTCGCCGTCAATTCCTCGATCCGTCGACGCATTTTTCGCTCCCAACAAAAGCTAATTGCAGCCCGTAAATCGTCCCACGCGCTGGCTGGGCAAAACATGGAGCTATTGGCAACCCAAAATCCACACGTGCTAGGTTTCGTGCGAACCCATGAGGCACATCGCATGGTGGTTCTGGCCAATTTTTCAGAGCAACCTCAGACCCTCCACGGCAATCTGCTGCGGACCGCGGGAATGGGAAGATTCTTTGAGGATGTGCTCTCGAGTCGAACTTTGGGCACGAGTGATGACATCGTCTTGCCAGCCTACGAGGTGCTCTGGCTAAAACGCGTGTAAAGAGAGGTATGGCTCCCAGCTGCGGAGCATTTGCGGGCGAGCCCAACGCTGTCGTGGAGCAGACCGCAAACGAGGTCGAATCCAAGCTGGAGCTGGCCACAATGCGCGACTAGGCTGACTTTCTCGCACTTCCTGATACCATCTGCACGCATTCCGAATCTCATCGCCTGTACCAGATAATGCACGTGCGGGGCGTTCGCTGTTTTCCAGCATTGCATGCGGGCGGTAAGTCCTCGTCGGCGGACCGTACGTGATTTCTGCTAGCGTTCGCTGGGCCCTGAGCATGGACTCAAGGCCAGCGTTGCCCTATCCGCTGGTGGAATATCCACCAGCAATGGTCGCCAACGATTGCATTATTGGGGGACGAGGCCGCGGGCGCCCAGGACACTCGAACCAATCCCTTTTTTCTTGGCGGGATCAAATAGCTTTTCGGGAATGTCGGTTGTGCTAAACAGCTGAGGCATCGGCTTTTGCATCGAGTCTGCTTTTTGCTGTGCCGATTCGCCATCCTTTAAGAACATGGTTTGGGGGAGTCCCGAACCGCCGCCGGTTTGCCACGCAACCACATCTCCGTACATCACTTCTAGTTTGCTAAAATAGGGCGTAACGGAAATTGAGTGTTCGCCACCGCCACGTCCTATCATCGAGCGATAGGTTACTGTTTGTGGTTTGCTGCGCCCCATTTCAGCTTTGAGAATCGTTGTCGAATTTGCATCGTAAACCCAGTCGTTGTCCTCAATTTGTTGCATCAGTGCATTTCGAACTTCTGTATCGTATTCACCGCACTGAATGGACAAGCCAACCGCGTGCCCTGGGCGAATGATATAGAGGCTCTCCGGATCGAGTCCTTCGACCGCCTCCCGGACCCCCGGCCCTGGTAGCTCTACAGCACCGATGACAAACTGAGCTTGTTGCCCACGAATATTGACCGCGTAGCAGAGCTTGTCTCCCATGACGGTTTGGGTCTTTGCTCCCCACGAATCCGTTTGGACCTGGCTAGTATCAATCCTGTAGTTCCAGACCGGCAGTTGATGGCGCGTGTCGTACAGAACTTCACGATCGATCAACAAGGTCGTATCGTCCACCCATTCCACCGTCGCTGAGAACGGAGTGCCAATTCCGTCTGCTCTCAGTCGCGTGGGTGGAAGTGAGGAACCGACTTCCCAGATAGCTAGCTGTGAACGCGTGAGCACAGCCAGTCTCGTACCATCTGCATTGAATCCGACACCAGCGGTCCTACCACCTTCCACGGGTAACGCTGCGAGCGTGTTGCCCGTAGCGGCTTCGATAATTCGCACACGTTCATCTTCGGGCAAGGCAAAGTACTTTTTACCAGGACTCAGTACAAGCTGAGCACCGAAGAATGACTCTTGCTCAACCCGATATAATTCACGATGGGCATCGGTATCCCAGACGACGAACTTCTGCTTTCCCCATTGATGCAACACCCGATTGGGCGCGACAATTACGGCAAGGGTGCCCTGACTGCCGTGCATGCGTTCCACTTCGCTTTTCCAGGAGACTCGAGCTTCCGGCACTTCGAGAGTTGGGTCTGCAGTCCAGAGCGTGAGACGCGTTCCCTCCTTATTGGTCGTCAGTAAAGACCGATTCCTCGGGGCGACGGCTGCCACGCGTTCCCCGCTGGGGAGCAATTGCAGGCGGTTGATTTTCTCTTGTGCTAGTGCTGCCCAAAGTACGCGGCTTGGCTGATCGCCATGGCTGTCCATGGTTCCAGCAACCATCCAGCCATCCGCTCCGCCGATCGGTTCCAGCCGCACAAGCGATTCGAAAAAATGTGCTTTCGGAAAGGCGACTCCTTTCATCGGCATGCTGGCAAACCCAGGCGGAGCATCGGGAGGAATTTCGCTCAAGTCCTGTGCTTCGTTCCACACCGCTGCTCCGAAGGCAGTTGCATTCTGTTGAAACACCGTTAGATCTGGTAGCCAGGCAATCTCTGGTCCCACCTTAGATTTCAGCATTTTGAGAAACGTCTGATCGGACTCGCTCAGCTTGTCGATGGGGACGGCGAGTTCGGCGCCATCTTCCTCTTTGTAGAGCAAGACATCTTTTCCCTTGAAGGCCATGACTGCGGCGCGAACCGAGAACTGCTTGGACTCGTCACTCCATAATCGCATGGGAGAGATCACTTTCTCTTCCCATGGGTATCTCAACTTGTCACTGCCCGAATCGACGACGACTTGTCGCGTCTGATTGCCGAGAAAGTATTCTACGCCAACCTTCTTCCCCTGAACTTGCAGCACTACCCCTTCGCGCCATGAATTGCCGCTCTGGTACTGCACCTCTTCTCCCTCGCGAAACCGCCTGCTCCTGGATTGTCCGAAAGCCGCGGTGCTCGAGGTGAGGCCTACCAGCAACCAGAGAAGGTAGTGTTGGGGCAATTGATGCATGTTATGATCCTATCCAGTTGGCATGGCATAGCAGGTCCTCAATTGTATTCCAATTCCCTGTGGTATTCGAGACTTTTGCGCCACACCCCCGGGAAGAAGAAGAGTTCCGTTGCTACGGATAGTGCCATTTTCGCGTATACTCGGGCCGCCTGTGCCGCTCGGTCGGCCATCCATTGTCAATCTTCCTAACCTATAACTATTCCCAATTCCATCACCAATGAGGCGATCGCCATGCGAATTTCATCAACTCTAATTGCCGCTTGCTTGACAGCGGTTCTAAGCTGTCCGGCTAGGGCTGCAGACACACCTGTTGCTGCCGTGCGAATGGGCTGTGGTGCGATGACGTTTGATACGGTCCCAGGTTGGGGCCTGCGTCCCGATGGAGCTTCTGCGATTGGCTCTACCCATGGTTCGGTGGTCATCGACCAAGCGGGCAATATCTACACCAGTGCAAAGGCGGGCGTGTTCGTCTTTTCACCCGACGGCAAGGTAATCCATTCCTACCTGGGAGATCAGTATTCAAACATCCATGACATGGAGATTCGCCAAGAAGAGGATGGAGAGTACATCTATGGAGCGCGCAATGCCAACGCTGAAGGGATCAAGTTCAAGGTTAGCACTGGTGAAATCGTCCTCCATCTTCCCTTCCCGGGAGAATCAGGGTTGGAGCTGAAGAAATTCAACCCCACTGCCATTACCGTGGCCAAGAATGGTGATATTTACCTGTCGGACGGATACGCCAGCAACCACATTTTCAAATTCGATAAGAGCGGCAAGTACCTGATGCATTTTGGCACCAAGGGCAATAAGACCCGGGAGTTCAACACCGCTCACGGAATGACCCTTGATACCCGCTACGAACCCAATCGCTTGCTCATCTGTGATCGCAATCATGAACCCAAAGGCCGCTTGGTGCATTACGATTTGGATGGCCAGTTCATCGAAGAGGTCGTGACGGGGTTGGGCATGCCAACTTCGGTTGCCATCCAAGGGGACTACGTCTCGGTTCCGGACTTGCAAGGCCGACTGGTGATTCTGGACAAATCCAACACGATCATCGCCGTGTTGGGACACAACCCCGATCCGGCCAAGGGAGGCAGCTTCAATGTGCCTCAAGCCGAATGGGTCGAAGGGGTTTTCAGTGGCACCCATGGCTCTTACTGGGACGAAGCAGGCAATCTCTATGTCCAGGACTGGAACGTCTCGGGACGCATTATGAAGCTCGTCCGGGTCGATCCCCGCGGTGATAAGTAGACCACGGATTGCACCAAGGGCGGCGTACTTGCATGCCAGTTGCTTTGAGGATACCAGTTGAAGAGCCCGACGCAGTAAACCCAACCTAGCGGATGCGACGGCTTGCGTTTAGGACTCTCTTCCGGCCCCAGTGATTTCCTGCACTCGCCGGGTGATTTCAGCATACAAGTCCCCGGGGAGGGCTCCCGCTTTGGCCGCCGCCACGTTTTCAGCAAAGTGTTCTAAATTGCAAGTCCCCACGATGGCCGTGTCGCAATGCGGATGCGATAGGGTGTAACGCAGGATGAATTCTGCTCGCGACATAGAGGCGGGCAAGAGTTCATCCAATTTTGCAGCGGCCCAGACGGCATTCACTGCTGGACGTTGTATCTCTGCATCGGGGCCTCCCTGGGCGATCCCACCACGGACGATAACACCTGCCCCTTGTCTCGCGGCTTCATCCATGCAGGCCGCATGCTCCGGGGCAACACAGGCGTAGGGCAGTTGGAATGCGTCAAAAATCTCCAATTTGAGCAAATCCGTAATCTCCGGGAGTTTCGTCGACACTCCCAACGCGCGGACTGTTCCCTGCTCACGGAATCCTTGCAACACCTCGATCAGGCCGTTTTGCTTCAGGGTGGCAGCATCTCCACCATGAAATTGCAGGAGATCAATATGGTCGGTTTGCAAGCGTTCGAGACTGGTTTCCAGATTGCGTCGCACGGTATCCGCAGTCCAGGTGTGTCGGATTTCTAAGGTGTCGGCATGTTGAATGGGATCGCAGCCACATTTCGTTGCCAGAGTGAATTCGCCACGCCGCGAACTAAGAAAACGTCCGATTCTGGCTTCGCTCACACCGTAGTCCGGCGAGGTGTCGATGAAGTTCACGCCGGCATCCAACACGGCATGCAACACTCGCTCTGCAGCCTCATCGGAGACGGTCCGGATACCCCAGGTGTTCGGACCACGCAGGCCCATGCTCCCATAGCCTAGCCGTGTCACGCATAATCCCGTTTTTCCCAGCTGCCGTTGCTCAAGCGTTGACATGTGATGGACTTCCTTCATGGCTAAGATCTAGGGGATATCAAGATTGGCAGGACTACCAAGTTACCAAGTAACCCGCCTAGCATGGTCAAGCTAGCCAGGGTCCCGAAAACGACCGTGGGGACAAACTCACTGGTCGTCAGGCTGACGAACCCGGCAATCAACGCCAAAGTTGCTAAGACGGCCGCCAAGCCGACGTTCTCTTGGGCCGAACGGAGTGCTTTCAGCGGTCTGTCGCCTGCGCGCAGCCGGCGACGGTAGTGGAGCAAATAGTGGATTGAACTATCTACCGACAATCCTAATGATACCGCCGCAATCATCGCAGCTCCCATGTTCACGGGCATCCCCAACCATCCCATTGTCCCCAGCACGAGCAGAGCTGGCAACGCGTTGGGAACCATGGCCGCCAGGGCGAGCCCCAGGGAGCGAGTTGCCAGAGTCATCACCGCGAAGATGCCTAGGGTGGCATACAGAAAGCAAGTCCATTGGTCTTGCAAGAGGCTGGAGACGAGTGCGCCCAACATCACATGATAGCCAGCCACGACGGACTCCGGCGGAGGTGCATCGAACAATTCCAACCAAGCGGGGCGATGGGTGAAATCCCTGACTTTCCTCGAAACCGCGTGAATCAGTTCATCTTTAGCCGCGGCCGATGCACGCTCGCGGCTGCGCAGCATGATCCTTAGCCAACGATGGCCGCTCGCATCTGGGAGTGGTGAGAGTAACGCGCCGGTAAATTCCGGCATGGCTCGCCGCATGCCTTCGAGTCGAGCGCTGATCGGTAGATTTTTGAGCAGCGCGCCCGAAAGACTGGCGAGGTCAGCATCGGCGATACTCAGCACCTTGGTCAGCGCCAGCGATTCCTCCTGGCGATCCACACGCAACGCTCGCAACTCCTGTTCAAGTGCATCAATCTGTGCAATGTATTCATTCGAGATACCGCGAGGTGCGGGGAGCATTAAATCCCACACGCCAGCTCCCCCGAGTTCTCGCTCAATCACTTCGTATCCCTGCACGATGGGACTACTCGCTTGAAAATTCTTTGTAAAATCGGTTTCCACTCGCATGCGTAAACTGCCGAACAGTCCGAAGGCTGTGATGGCCAATAATATCCCGATTCCCACTCGGCGATGTGGCAAGATCCACTCTAGGATTCTGCGCAACATTAGGCGCACCCACAGATCCAGCTTGGGCGTATGCGGATCGGTATCCCAGCGTCCCAGCAAAGCCAAGCCTGGTACGACGAGCACAATGGCAACCAATACCATGAGGGAGCCGATAGCCATCATCAACCCAAAGTCTCGCACTGGGCCCACATCGGCGGTCATGAGCGATGCAAAACCAACTGCGTCGGTGATGCAAGCCCACGCGACGGGGGCGAGCAACGTTGCGTAGGTAGCCGTCAAGGCTTCTGGGCGAGTTGCCCCAGAGCGGCGGGACTGCTGGAATTTTAAGAGGAGATGCACCGAGGTGGCCACGCCGATGACCGTGACGATTGCCGTTAAGGTGCTGCTGACCATCGTTAGGTTGAGACCAAGCAACACCAGAATGGCCTGAGTGCTCAGCAACGACCAGTGCACGACCACGATGGGAATCAAAGTCCAACGCAGCGAACGAAAGCAGACCAACAGCACCACCAGCAACAGCAACGAACTGATTACGCCGAGTCGCCAGCCATCGCGTTGCACCATTTGAAAACCGTCATGCACGAGCACCGGTTCCCCCGTCACTAAACCCTCGGAGGCGGGCGAGGGGAGATCGAGCATGACAGCCCGCAAGGACTCGATGGTTTGCTGATGCTGCATGCCGGCTTTGCTATCGACGGCCGCGGGTGCATGGGGTGCCGAGCGGGAACTCCAGCCTTGCGTGGAGCTTTCTTCCAGGGTGTCTGGCGGGGCGAGCAAACAGGCAATGGCCACATATTCGCTATTGGGCTGATGCGTATAGCCAGCGAAAACTTCGGCAAACGCTTGCGCCAATTCGTCGTCTGGATCCAACAATGGCGGTAGACGCGGCCCACCGATATTCAACAACTGGAGCGGACCTCGCAAGGTCTCAAGAATTTCGTGGAGCTCAGCTAGGCTCAGGACTGCCGAAACCCCGGGAACGCTGGAGACCCGGTCGCTAATCGCCGCCAAACGCTCGAGCCCAGCCCCCGACTTGTCCCACAACTCTGGATCGCGGTAGACCGCCAACGCAACTTGGTTCCCGCCAAAGCGTTCTTGCAATTGATAATAGGAGGTTACCAGTGGATGTCCTGGTGGGAACATGCCGTCCACCTTCCAATCCAACTGCAACTGGCGCGAAATGGGCCAACTCAGCAACGCAAAGATCAGCGCCAGGAGCAAAATGGGAAGATGAAACTGGACTAGTAGCTTTGCAATCCGTTCGCTCACACTACATCTTTCGGGGTGATTAATACGAGTGGCAGCTGAACTGTGTCACGCTGCGCCAGGTGGCTATTGCGGCCACTCCGCCCGGGATGAGATCCAAGAGCTGCAAGCGCCATGACGCTCGGTCGGTCCACGCAGTCATGCGGCAGGTCCCATCATCATCGAGATGCAATTGTAACGCTGAATCAATGTTTTGAGGATGGAAGCTTGCTGCAGTGGGGATTGGCAATGGGAATTCGATCTGTTGCAAGCCTTCGGCGATGCCCAGTCCGAGCGCCTTCAATAGTGCTTCCTTGCAGACCCACAGCCGCAGCATTTCGTGGTCACGCTCTCGCGCCGCTACGGCTTCCCACGCAGCCAGCTCTTGCTTGCAGAGGACTTGTCCCGCCACAGAGCGATGGCGGAAGGAAGGTTTTAGCATTTCAAGATCGACGCCAATCGGAGTGGCAGCGATCGCAATTGCCGCCCAATCCCCGGAGTGCGTCACGTTAAAATGGAGGGGCTCTCCGCTCTTTGCCGCTTGCACGCCAGCCAACTTGGGCTTTCCCCACTGCTCGTAGTGGAATTGGACGGCATGCGGGGCAATTCCAAGCAACGTTCCTAGCGTTTGCCGTAGCCGACCACGACAGACGACAAACCGCCGGCGAACTTCATCGGATAAAAAACAACTCGCTCGCGATCGTTCCTCGGCCGATAAACTGCTCTCAAGTTCTGAATAGGTCGCATCGCTCACGTGAAGCGGCAGAGTCACGACGTAGGCTCCACCCAATCGTGGCATATCTGTTAATCTTGGAGGAGTTTTTTCCATAAGTGGTCTCAAGTGAGGCGTTCCGCTGCCAAGTTACAGCATTTGTTTATAATCGCAAGCATGTGCGAGTTCCCCAGAGTCTTGCGACTTGTGCTTTCCAACTTCAACGACATGCATGAATTCTATGAAACAAGTAATTGCCGTCGTCCGCCCCTATCTGGCTGAACGCGTTCTTGAGAATTTGCGCATGGCTCCGCTGGAGGCATTGATGGTCCGTGAAGTCAAAGGTTATGGGCGGCAAAAGAACTATTTGCAGAACTACAATGACAGCGAGTACGGCCAAGCCTTCCTCCCCAAAGTTGAGATCACCATGTGGGTGGAGGACTTTCGCGTGGAAGAAGTGATCCAACGGGTCAACGACGTGGCCCGCAGCGGACGGATGGGAGACGGGAAAATCTTGGTACTGCCGCTCACTGGCTTTGCCGATGCGAGCAGCCCCCTGCGCGAATTCGAAGCGTAACGACCAATGTCGCGTCGAGACTCAGCGAATCGACGATTCGCGATTGCTGTAGGGCGGCTTGGGCGACGTAGCGTTGCCGAATACCCCCCGAAAGACGCGGCATATTCCATGTCGCTGGTCTTGGTGGCCTGCATTACAATGGAAGGGTGCTCCCTCCCAACACCTCCCAATTTGGCAAAACCGCCACTCTACGGAGAGCTTTGTCCATGCCATCTGCTTGCCGTTTCATGCTGCCCCTAGCGCTAGCTGTGTATCCCATTCTCGGCGAGCTGGCAGCGGTTTGGGCCGCGGCACCCATCCCAACCGTCGAGTTTCTCCAAGAGCACTGCTACGACTGCCATGCGGGCGAAGGTGCGGAGGCCGGATTGGATCTGCAGCAATTGCCACCAGACCTCACAGCGGCAGACGCGACCAGTCGCTGGACGCGGATATACGATCGTGTGCGATCGGGGGAAATGCCGCCTGCCGACTACGGATCCGTTGAACAGGATCAGGCTGAGTTGTTTCTCATATCCACTGAACAATGGATTGCAACTACGCTCCATGAGCAACATCGCGCGGCTGGTAGAGTGCCCGCCCGCCGGCTGACCAATCATCAGTTGGAATTAACGCTCCAGGATTTACTGGGCATCGACATCCCACTGCAATCGCACATGCCGGAGCCCGCGCGGACTGGTCATTTCAGTACGTTGGCCGAGTATCAGTCGATGTCGCACTATGACTTGGAGCAGCATCTTGCCATCGTGGATCTCGCCTTAGACGAGGCCTTCCGCCGCGCACTGTCTCTCGATGACTACTGGATGCGAGAGCTAACTGCGCAACAGATATCGCGAACCCGCGCGCGAACTCGAGAGCCTGAATACATCGACGGAGCGGCGGTTGTCTGGTCCTCGGGACTTGCATTTTACGGTCGAGTGCCAGCCACCACCGCCAAGGTTGACGGATGGTACCGCTTTCGTTTCGAGGTTTCCTCGTTAAACAAACCGAACGAGCATGGTGTCTGGTGCACGGTTCGGTCGGGTGCGTGTGTTTCCAGTTCCCCGCTGATGTCTTGGGTGGCCTCCTTCGAGGCGGAGGAAACTCCCAGGGAGGTCACGGTTGAGGCATGGTTGCCTGCTGGACACATGCTGGAGATTCGTCCGGGTGACCGCACATTGAAACTGGCAAAATTTGCGGGAGGGCAGGCGGCGAACGGAGAAGGGGGCAAGCAGAATGTCCCTGGAATCAAACTGGGCGGAATGGTGGTCGAACGCATTCACCGACACGCCGATGATCCGCAAGTCCGAAAGGCTCTGTTCGGAGATTTGGTCGTAAAGCCCGGCAAGCCCGGCAAGCCTGGAAAAACAAACTCCGCTGGAGTCGTCCGACTTCCTACTTCCGATCACGCGGAAGTTCTTCAAATTGCGAGTCCGCTCCTGTTCGAATTTGCCCAACGCGCCTTTCGCCGAGCGGTGAATGCTGAGGACCTGCTTCTGTACGAGCAGATCTTTGAAACCACGTACGCGAAGAGTGATTTCGTTGCAGCGCTACGCGCCAGCTATCGAGCCATCCTCTGCTCAGCTCGCTTTCTCTATCTGCAAGAGTTGCCCGGGCGACTCGACGATTACGCAATTGCAAATCGGTTGAGCTATTTTCTTTGGAGCTCCATGCCCGATTCGACGTTGATGGAATTAGCAGCCGCTGGCGAGCTCCAGAATCCGCAGATCCTCCGGCAGCAGGTCCGCCGCATGCTGGCAACACCTCGCGGGCAGGACTTCATCGTCAATTTCGCCAGAGAATGGCTTGAGCTAGGCGATATCGGTTTTACCGAGCCCGATCCACGCATGTACAAAACCTTTGATCCGATCGTCCAGGATTCAATGCTCCGAGAAACCCATGCGTTTCTCCAAGAGCTGTTGGAACAAGATCTTGATGTTCGCAGTCTGGTGGACAGCGATTTCACTTTCCTGGACAGCCGGCTAGCTCGCTTCTACAACATCCCGGATGTTCAACACGATCACCTTCGGCGGATTGAACTATTGCCGCAGTACCACCGTGGTGGGTTGATGGCCCAAGGAGCAGTGCTCAAGGTGACTGCCAACGGAACGAATACGTCACCGGTGCTGCGCGGCGTTTGGATTGCCAATCGCTTGCTCGGCAATACCATTCCACCGCCACCGGCGAGTGTACCGGCCATTGAGCCTGATATTCGTGGTGCCACCACAATCCGGGAGCAACTGGCGCAGCATCGCGATCACGCGGAGTGCGCCTCCTGCCACAGGAAGATCGATCCGCCTGGATTCGCCCTTGAGAACTTTGATCCAGCAGGCGGATGGCGAGAGTTTTACCCGCGCCAGGGACGCTCGAAAAAGGGGCCCAAAGTCGATCCGAGTTACGTGACTGCTGAGGGCGAGCCGTTTGACGATTTCGAAGCATTCAGACGGATCATATCGCGTGATCCGATTCCAGTAGCGAGAAATTTGGCGCGTCAATTCTTGACGTACGGTTCCGGTGCGCCTGTTTCCTTTGCCGATCGTGCCGCCGTCGAAGGCATCGTCCAAGACGCCAGTCAGCACGATTACGGCATGCGTTCAATTTTAGAAGCGGTCGTTTGTAGCGAACCCTTTTTGACCAAATAAACAGGACCTCTTCGCAATGAAGCCTCAGCCCCCAACGTTCGTGAACCGCCGATTGCCCCGCCGCACCATCCTGCGTGGTGCTGGCGTAGCGGTTGCCCTCCCTTGGCTGAGTGCCATGGAACGGGCGGTGGCTCGCCCGGCAGCAGCTACTCCCAAGCGATTTGTGGCCATGTCACTCAGCCTGGGGTTGCACGAGGAGAATTTGGTTCCCGAGCAAGCTGGCCGCGACTACAGTCCCAGTATTTATGCTCGAGAATTCCAAGACATTCGTGATCGAGTTACGATCATCTCCGGTGCTTCCCACCCTGGGGTGACTGGGGGACACCGCGCCGAGGCCAGTATCTTAACCGCTGCTCCAATTGGCAGCTCCGGAAGTGCCCGCAATACCATCTCCATCGACCAGTACCTCGCGAAGCAATTGGGCGAGGCAACGCGGTTCTCTTCGCTCGTACTCAGCGCGGGCGGCAGCAATAGTCCATCCTACACCGAGAATGGATCAATGATCCCCGCCGAGTCGTCACCCGCTAAGCTGTTCAACCAACTCTTTGTGGACGATTCCGAAGCGAAGCGAACGCAACAAGCCGAGCGGGTGCGACAGGGACGCAGCATCATGGACTTGGTGGCAGAGGACGCCCGCCGGCTCCAACGCGAATTGGGAGCGATAGATCGCGATCGCCTCGACGCCTACTTTACGAGCGTTCGCGATTTAGAAAAACGCATGGCGGAATCCGAGCGTTGGGCTCTTCGCCCCAAGCCGAAAATCGACGAGCGTCCTCCAGTGGATGTTTCCAATCCGAACGATCTCGTCGCCCGGCAGCATACGATGCAGGATGTGATTCGACTTGCCCTCAAGACCGATTCCACTCGGTTGATCACGTTCCATATTGGTGGTGCGGGTGGCATCGTTCCCGTTGAAGGAGTTGACGAGGGGTATCACAATTTGAGTCACCACGGACTCGATGACGAAAAAATTGAGCAGCTGACGCTGGTCGAAACGGCTCTCATTGCCGGCTGGACCGACTTCCTGCGAGACCTAGCGGCAACGGATGAAGCGGACGGTAGTCTACTGGACAATACCCAGGTTCTACTTACGAGCAATTTGGGGAATGCATCCAATCACAGCAACAAGAACATGCCCGTTTTGTTTGCTGGAGGAAGGCATCAACACGGTAAGCACTTGGCCTTCGATCGCACCAATAATTATCCGCTGCCTAACCTATTCGTCTCTGCCATCCAGGAAATGGGGATCGAGGCGGATCGTTTTGCATCCAGCACGGGTACCATGACCGGCCTCTAAACGCGTTTCGCTGTTGAGGAGTGGTCCACGATAGCTCAGGCCCCCACGACTCACTTTCTACCCTCGTTTGCTTGTCACTGAGAATGCTCTTGGAATTCTGGCCCAAACCAGCTACTCTTCGCGGATATGGCCTAGTGGTTTAGTGCCCCATCCCTTGGGTTGCGCTAAGTCGACTTGTCCCCAGGCAGAGACTGGGAACGGGACGCAGGTTGCGTGATCGAGTTCACTTGCGCACCGCGCGCTGAGCGATCGCCCTTACGAATGCAGCCTAGCAGAAGGCTCGCTTCCAGAGCTGGGCGAGGTTGCCGAGTCGGCAAGCCTGAATGGTCAAGGGTGTATTCGTTTGAATGATACGATCTGAGAAGTCAGGGATCGAATATGGACATGAATAGGGAAGAGGAAAGTCTGCAGGTGGCATGGCTGCAAACGGCTGCTCGCGTCGATTCCTGTCTGGAATCGCTAGCGAAACGGCAGTTGATCTTTGCGCTCAGCCTGTTGGTACTCAGTCTCTGCGTGTTGTGTGGCTGCCAAGCGGGAGCCAGCGGTTTTCCGATGCAAAATATGACTCGCGTGCCACCTCCCGGAACGGGGACGTACCAAACCTCTGGCGACTACTACAACAATAATACGTCGGCCGTGCCCGTTTCCTCCAATGGGCAGTCCGCGGGTGCAACACTGGCACCCGTCGGTGGAAATTTGCCGACCACGAACCTTACTGCGAGCAGCAATTCTCAAGTGAACCCGGTGAGTGCAAGTGCAAGCTCCTCGGTTTTTAGCGATACAAAGGATTCCATCGCCTCGGATCCTCCCACGTTCGGCAGCTCGAACAATAACGCAGTCACGCCCGCCTCCTACAACTCAGGTATTGAGAACTAAAGCCGGCTTGCAGGCTGCCGCTGCAGTCTTCCCGAAACGCCCCCCTTCAGGCCTATCTCCTGAAACGTACAACGTCTTGGCTGGCTATCCATGGATGGAACAACGAGCAATCTCCCGCCTTCCGGATTCCAACCGGATCACAACTTTGCAGCAACTGCCTTCCCACCCGTAGATGGTTGGCCTGTCGAGAATTCAGCAGTCGCTTCGCTCGACACTCCCCTGCTGCGGCAAACGAAGTCCGAGATTAGAACGCTGGCTGCGGAAATTGCACAACTTGCGCATTCCCCCGTAAGTTTGGATGAGTTCTTTGCAGGCTTCCTACCAAGGCTATGCGCCGCTATGGGGGCTAAGGCAGCCGCTGCCTGGCGCTGTCCCAACTCCGACAATCTCCATCTGCCTGATGTGGCCTCGACGGTACCTCAGCCTCAGCTTTCAAATTCGGCCGGATCGTTCGTTTGTATCGCCGAGCACGCTATCCCTGCCTCCCTCCGGGATGGCACAGTCCCTACAGCCGGCCATCGGCGAATTTTGGAATGTGTGGTCGCAGAAGGCCAACCCGTTCTGGTGCCGCCGGGTAACGTTTCACTGGAAGCCGATCGGCCGAACAATCCGATCAACGATGCTTTGATTATCGTGCCGGTTCGCATTGAGGAGTCGGTCGCGTATTTGCTGGAAGTCGTACAACGTCCTGCAGGCGGGCCGACAGCCCAGCGTGGGTACCTGCGTTTCGTTGCTCAAATGGCCGACCTGATGTCGGATTATTTGCGCCGTCAACAATTGCGTGAGTACGCCAACGAACGCTCTCTGGTGCACCGCGTTGAGTCCTTGTTGGTTGAAGTCGCTGGAGCATCCTCTGCACAGCAGCGACAACAACGAACCGTCGATGCCGTTTTAGAATTGGTCGACGGCGAGCAAGCGTTTCTGCTCTTCGAATCGGGGCGTCCGCGAGTCCGAGCCGTGAGCGGTATCGCAGCCTTTGACCCTCGCAGCCAATCGATACTTGCCGCTGAAGAGTTGGTAGGATGCCTCCTCAAACCGCCAGCCGATCCCCCAACTAAGACTGGCAAGTCACCCAGCCCTGAGTCCTGCCCTCCAATGCAGACACTTACTGCTTCGGACCGGCGGCAACCAGCCAAGCCGATTTCTGGCTCCGAACCGCACCAACGTCTGATCGATGCGTTCTGCCAATCGACAGGCTGTCAGTCGGCGATCTTCACCACGATCGATGCGCAGGCTGGTTGGTCCGCGCTCGTCACCCTATCTAGTCATGGGGCTACCGAAGACGTTACTGATGAGGCCCGTGAAGCAAGGTGCCAACAGGTACTGCAATCGCTCGGCGCAATCCTGGCAGGTACTACTCGTCCAGCTTGGGGGGCCACCATCTGTCGGAAGCTATTGGGCATCGGAAACGCTCAGGTTCAAAGTCGTCGGCAGGTTGCCGAACGTTGGCTAATGCGGGCCGCGTGCGTGGGGTTGCTATTCGCCGTGGGGCTCTTCCCCGTATCGCAAAATGTAACCGCCACCGCGACACTCCACCCCGCGGACAAACAGGCTTACTACGCTCCGCTCGCGGGGATCGTTACCGAAGTGCTAGTGAGCGAAGGGGAGGAGGTGACTGCTGGGCAGATACTCTTGCGGTTGACCAACCGGGATCTTGAAAGCCAGCTTGATGAGCTGCAAGGAGAGAGGCTCGTCACACGGGAGCGGATTGCCGAGAAGAACCATCAATTGAGTCTGGGGAGGGATCTCACGGCTCAGCAGAGCGACCAATTGGAAGGGGAGTTGCAGCAGTTGCGGATCTCCGAAGGCTCGCTCTCACAGCAACTGGAAATCGTTCGCGAGCAGATCCATAGCTTGGTCGTTACCGCAGCAGCCGATGGGAAAATTGCGTCCTGGGATGTCCGCAATCGATTACTAAACCGTCCTATTCGAGCCGGAGATCTGCTGTTGACCTCCTTCGCTCCCGAGTCACCTTGGGCCCTCCGCATCGCCATTCCCGACCATCGAGTGGGGCTTGTCACGGATGCCATGGAAGCATCCGCAGAAGGGGTGCGGGTGGAGTTTTCTCTGAGTAGCCATCCAGATCAACTCTGCGAGGGACTGGTCCATCGACTGGCCGCTCAGGCAGTCGTCGACAGGGAAAACGCGCCAAGTGGAACTCCACCGCAACACGTGATTTATACCGATGCCGTTGTCTCTTCGGCAGTTCTGCCTCTCAAGAAAGATGGCGCTATCGCCCGCGCCAGCATTCACTGCGGTCAAGTTCCGGCTGCTTGGCTTGTCTTTCGCGATGCCTATTTAGCAACTCGCTCAAGCCTCCAGATGCTGTGGTAACCCAAGGGCACGGCCTATTCAGGAAAACTGCACATGAAACATGAGAATCTGGTCCCACCACAACGCGTACTCGTGGTCTCCCTCACACTCTGGAGCGTTTGTCTCCTCGCAGGGGATGGTTTGCCACATGCAGTGGCCCAGGAACGCCGGCCCGGTGCAGAGGTCACGCCCGAATTCGAGTTCTCAACGACGAGCACTCCTGCCAACGCACTTCCAGGAGACGTAGCTAGCGCCCGATCCCTAGCGGACGCTGCAGTAGGGCCGTCGACCGGTAGCTGGCTTCGCTTCAAGCAATGTCCCGTGCTGGTGGAACAGGCTGTCGACATTCCGGCGCTCGAGAGTGGAGTCGTCGAATCGCTCCCCATCAAATTGAATCAGAGTGTTACAAGCGGAGCGGTTGTGGCGCAGCTCGACAGCGAATTGGCGCAGCTGGAATTGCGTCTGGCCAAATTGCAACACGCTGCAGCCATGAATTTGGCACAGGATAATTCTGACGTCGACTTCCACCTGGTGGCATTGCAAGAAACACAAGAGGAATTGTCGAGCTACGAAAAGATTAGCACCAGCGTGAGTGACTCGGAGATTCGACGCAAGACGATGGAAGTTGGCAAAGCGCGCTTGGCACTCCTCCGGACGCAACAGGCTTTGTCAAGAGCCGGCTTGGAATCTGAAATGAAAAGCGCGGGGGTGGAAGCGGCTCAAAAACGTCTCGAACGTCGACGCGTTGAGTCGCCCATTGACGGAGTCGTGGCTGCTATTCATATGCATGCAGGACAATGGGTGCAAGCTGGGCAGCCTATCGTGCGCGTCGAAAATATGAGTCAATTGATTGCAGATGCCCTCGTTCCAATCGGTGACGTGGACCTTTCCACTATCGTGGGATCTGAAGTCCGTGCGTGCATGACAACCCCCGAGGGAGAGCTGCAGTTCAAGGGACGCGTAACCTCCTTTGATCATAAGGTCAGCGGGCAAGGGCTGGTGAGAATCCATTCCCGCATTGAGAACGTTCAAAAAGCAGGGCAATGGCAAGTTCTGCCCGGCATGACGATTGATCTGTTGGTAGCCCAACCATGAGTCAACCGAGAGCAGAGAGCCCGGTACTGAATCAACACTCCCAACTGCTTGCCCGCTGCGACCTTAGGATTGAGGCCTGCAACGGATCGGGGCATTCCCACGCTCCGGGTAGAACCGATTGCTGGAATGTGCTCGACCCCATAACGCGTCAGAGCTATCGCGTCGGCTGGATTGAGCGGTGGTTGTTGACCCGTCCTCGTCGCTCGCACTCACTTGAGCAGCTCTACCAAATGCTCCGCCGCGAATACCCCGAGTTGTCCATACTTCCCGAACAGTTCCTGTCGTTGGCAGCCAACTTCCAACAATTAGGACTGCTTCGAGTTCAAGGGACGCCAACACCCCTGAAGCCTAAATCCAATGGATTTCAAAGCTGGTTATCCAGCACCGTCGCTTGGCAGATTCGCGGTATTCAACCGGACGCAATCCTGTCGCGATTTGCGCCCCGCTTGGACATCCTGTTTTCTCGGAACGCTGTCCTGTTGTGGATCGCTGCGGCATTGATGACTGCCTGCGGCGTGGCCATGGAGTTTCAACGCTTGAAGAGTCAGGCGGGGCAATGGGATTGGTTGTTAAGTCCTGCCAGTGGTGGGCTGTTGGTCGCCGTGTTCATCGCTACCCGAGCAATCCATGAATTGGGGCATGCGATGGTTTGCAAACGCTACGGCGTCCGCGTCCCTGACATAGGGTTGTTCATCATTCTGGGGGCTCCTTGTGTCTACTGCGATGTTTCTGAGAGTTGGCAGTTGGCGAATCGCTGGCAACGCGCTGCCGTCGCTGCTGCCGGGATGTACTCCGAAATGCTGGTGGCAACTCTGGCCGGATGCGTCTGGCTGGCGACGATCGAGGGCCCACTGAATACACTCGCATTGCAAACCATGTTTGTCTGTTCCATCAGCACGCTGTTGATCAACGCAAACCCCTTGATGAAATTCGACGGGTACTACCTCCTCGCTGACTGGCTCGATGAGGTGAATTTGCGTGGCAAGGCTGACCGGCTCGCGCTGGTCTGGCTCCACGCCCTTGCGCTGGGGCGTTCGAATCGGCCCGCTGTCATGCCAGGGCACTCGCCGGAGCAGGGGAAACTTCCCCAGAAAGAGCATCTCACACGCGTTTCCGAATGGGAAGCGGGCCACACTGCTGAGATTGCTGGGGCCAGTGGACCGCACTTCGCCCACAAGTCTCTTTTGCTAGTGTTCAGTTTTGCTAGTTGGCTTTATCGGGCTGGTCTGTCACTCTCCATTGCGGCAGTGATTGTTTCAATCTACGCCAGTTGGAACTTTGCCTGGGGAGGTCGTGCGATGGCCGCAATTATTCTGTTCTCATGGTGGGTCTTACCAATCTCCCGTTTCAGCCACAGCCTCTACCAGGAAGCCTCGCGAATGCAGCGGCGGTGGCGTCTGTTTTTGCTGGCGGCGGTATTCCTGGTGGCGTTGGCGGCCCTGCCGGTGCCAACTCGAAAGTTCGCTAGTGGATGGATTCAACCCGCACAGACCCAAGGCGTGTTTGCCAGCACGACAGCGAAGATGATGGAATGCCGCATCCATGATGGACAACAGGTGCAAGCGGGACAACTTCTATTTCGACTGTCGAATCAAGAGCTGGCGATGCGATTGACGCAGCGCAGCGCTGCATCGGAGCAGGCCGTCGCTCGAGAGTCCTCCATTCGTCGGCAACGCGACATGCACGGCTTCGACCTGGACCTAACTCCCTACGAGGCGGATCGAAAGACAACTCAGATTCTGTATGAAAATACAAAGCGAGAACATCAATCGTTGTTCGTGTCGGCTCGGATTCCTGGATATGTTCTCGCCCAGACTGTTCCCAACGCCGAAGGTCCGTCGCGCTCCGACCAAACAGTACCAGACGCAACGTGGTGCAGCCCCGCCGAAGTCGGACGGGTTGTCCCGGAAGGTGCCTTGTTGGCCACCATCTGCAGTGAAGCGATGCTGGCGGTTATTCCTTTGACGGATCGTCAGCTGTCGGTCGTTGCTGCAGGTACCCAGGTCAAACTGCGGGTCGCCAATCCCGCTGGAAAGGTGGTGCAAGGGAGAGTCGCGGCAGTCGTTCAACGCGATGAAGTCGGTTTTCTCGCCAACTCGGACGATCACGCCGCTTTCCACGCCCAGGAGTCCATTCAGTCTAGGACATCTGGCAATAGCTATGCTGCCATCGTGGAAATGCCCACTTGGGACAGTCCGCAGCAGCGCCCCTTTCCGGGGGCGACCGTGGATGCGGTCTTTGCAGCACCTTCACAAACCGTGTTTTCCCTTGCTATCGACTGGCTAAAAACCAATCTGAGGTTCTTGGCGGACTGATTTCAGGCCGACCCTCCGCTGCTGTGGGACGCTTTGCCCCTCTTCCCCCTCCTTTTCCTGATACCGCTTGCCCCACCCACTGCTGCGCGTGACAATGGGGGGCACAAGATCCAATGGAACGGCGATAGGGAACGGCCAGCAATCCGCCAGGATCGTTCGGCGATCCTGATCCACCATACTGATCCACCCTACTGGGCCATCGGGCACGCGAATGCCATTCCTTCAGGCTGTGCGCCCGATGCGTTTCCGGAAAGATAGGGGCAACGACTCTTTGGTGTCGCAGTTGCGACGCTCCCACCGAGCCCTACCAGGATCTCCTGCCCTTGCACTCCGCCTGTGCCAACTTTATCCGAATATGAACAATTGC
The DNA here is from genome assembly GCF_007752135.1 of Aureliella helgolandensis. Lineage (GTDB taxonomy): Bacteria > Planctomycetota > Planctomycetia > Pirellulales > Pirellulaceae > Aureliella > Aureliella helgolandensis. The sequence goes on from NZ_CP036298.1 coordinate 2,327,929, forward strand.
CGGACGATAAATACCATGAAATGCACTCTGATCACGAAACGCTGGCTTCAAAGTGGACTCGGTTTCGCGACCATTATTCTCGCCCACTCTTCCGTGCTCCCCCTGCCATTGATTGCAGAAGACGATGCTCAGAAGTACAACGACGGCATCGTGGAGGTTCCGCTGGGGCTCAAGCCGCTCCCGAATGTTAAAGACAATCCACTCACCCCGGAGAAGCTCGCACTGGGGCGACAGCTGTACTTTGATCCACGTCTCTCGTCGGACATGACCGTCTCGTGCGCGAGCTGCCACGATCCTAAAAAGGGCTGGTCCAACGGCGATGCAACCGCGGTGGGCATTGATGGCCAGCGCGGTGGACGAAGCGCCCCGACGATCCTGAATACTGCGTACCAGCAATTTCAGTTCTGGGATGGCCGCGCGGGCTCACTGGAGGAACAAGCGTTAGGACCGATCGAGAATCCCATTGAAATGAATCTTCCCATTGAGGAAGCGGTCCAAAGAATTGCCGATATTGAGGGTTATCAAACTCAATTCAAAAAAGTGTTCGGAGAGGGAGTGACTCGGGAGAATCTTGCACGAGCCATCGCTGCTTACGAATGCACCATTCTTTCCGGCAATGCCCCCTACGATCGGTTTAAGGCTGGCGATACAACCGCGCTATCCGAACAGGCTCAGCTAGGGATGAAGTTGTTTTTTGGCAAAGCGAATTGTTCCGGTTGCCACAGTGGCCCCAACTTTACGGATAACGGATTCCATAACCTGGGCGTTAACTTTCATGGGGAGACTCCAGATTTAGGCCGAGAGGTGATAAGTAAGCTGGCTGGAGATCGGGGTGCCTTCAAGACACCCACCCTTCGCGATATCGCCCGCACTGCACCGTACATGCACGATGGAAGCCTAGCGACGCTAGAAGAAGTCGTCGAGCACTACAATCGCGGCGCCGTGGCCAACGAGTTTCTGGACGAAGAGATTTTCCCGCTCAAACTCACCGACGAAAAGAAAGCCGCACTCGTTGCTTTTATGCGTGAGGGGCTGACCAGCGATAGCTACCCCGATCATGAGCCTCCCACCCTGCCTGAATAGCATCGCAGATCCGAGAAGCTGTCGCGCCGCGATGGCTCACCGCAATTCCACCAGTTGCACCGACCCCCACAAACCTTCTGTTTGCCTTGGTATTCCTTGAGTGAACGAACCGACGTCCTTTAGTCACAACAACTAGATTTCAGGAGAATATGCACGTGAAGATTTCACGATTTGTTGCCCTACTCGCTGTAATAGCACTCTCTTCCAACCTGCTTCCTCTCACCTCCTTCGCTCAAGAAGAAGCAGCTCCTGCGGCTGCAGCTGCCGAGGAAACTAAGGCAGAAGCTCCTCCAGCGGAAGAGAAAGCCGCGGAACCACCTGCAGCTGAAGAAAAACCTGCCGCCGAGCCTGCAGAGAAACCTGCGGAAGAAGCACCAGCCGAAGAGGAAAAACCAGCTGCCGAAAAGGAAGAGAAAGCCGCCGAACCCGCTAAGGAAGAAGCTGCTAAGGAAAAACCCGCCAAGGAGGAAGCTGCTCCTGACCTGCTCAAAGCTCAAGTCATTTTGGAGGATCTCAACAACCCTTGTGGCGTGGCGATTCAACCGGAAACAGGCACCATCTTTGTCGCCGATTCCGGCAATCACCAAATTGTTAAAATCGAAGACGGCAAAGCTGTTGCGGTCATTACCGATTTTCCCAAAGACGTTTACGGAAAAGGCCCCAAGGTCAACATCGGACCATTGGGAATGCACTTCCTCGATAAGAACACTCTCATCGTCGGTGGTGGAGGTATGCCCGATGGTGAAGAGCTTCTGCGTGCCTACAAGCTCCCCGAAGATGGCTCGGCGATCAAAGCCGATGCAATGAGCGTCTCCTTCAAGCTGGCTGAAACCGATGAAGTCAAGGGCGAAGGGAATTTCTACGCCCTGGCCAGCAACGGCGAAGCGATCTTCGTTTCCTGCAACGGCGACGATACCAAGGGATGGGTCGCGCGTGCAGCAATTAAAGATGGCACCATCGCGGATTACGAACGGTACTTGGCTACCAAAGAAGCTACCGATGTCGATGCACCTGTCGGAATGACGTTCAGCCCAGAAGGGTATCTCGTCGTGGGCCAAATGGGAGAGATCAATGTCCCTGGTGACAGCTTGATCACCTTCTATGATGCTGCCAGCAAAAAGATGCTGCTGAATATCCCCACCGGTCTGCATGACATCAGCGGCATCGCTTACAGCGGTCGCGGCCAAATGTACGTCATCGATTATGCATGGGCCGATTCGACCCAAGGGGGACTATTCCAAGTTCTCGAAGATGAATCGACCGAATCAAAGATTCGCACCAAGAAATTGCTGTCGCTCGACAAGCCAACCGCGATGGCGTTTGATTCCGATGGCTCTCTGCTAATTACCGTTATCGGTGAAGCCGATGAAGAGGCCAACAGTAAGGGACAATTGATCCGCGTGCCAGCCAACGCGGAGCTGTAGCCACCGCTGTCTTCAGCGACACAAGCCGAACTCGCCAGCGAGTTTTTTTCAGCCCGAACTCGCTGGCATGATCTATCCAGTGACTTCCCCATGAGGGGAGTCACTGTTCCGCCAACAGCAGGTTCAAAGCCCACCACGCGCCCCAGTGGTTTCAATCGCAACCCGCCGCGTGAGCAAGGAGAGTTGATCGCCGCTACAACGCAAACAAAGAGCTAGCTCCACAGTCAAACTAAAACACTCCGCAATCTCCTCCCGCCGTGCAACGGTCTTTTACAATCGCAACCCGCCGCGTGAGCAAGGAGAGTTGATCGCCGCTACAACGCAAACAAAGAGCTAGCTCCACAGTCAAACTAAAACACTCCGCAATCTCCTCCCGCCGTGCAACGGTCTGTTACAATCGCCACCCGCCGCGTAGGCAAGGAGAGTTGATCGCCGCTACATCGCAATCAAAGAGCTAGCTCCACAGTCAAACTAAAACACTCCGCAATCTCCTCCCGCCGTGCAACGGTCTGTTACAATCGCCACCCGCCGCGTGAGCAAGGAGAGTTGATCGCCGCTACATCGCAAACAAAGAGCTACCTCCACAGTCAAACTAAAACACTCCGCAATCTCCTCCCGCCGTGCAACGGTCTGTTACAATCGCAACCCGCCGCGTGAGCAAGGAGAGTTGATCGCCGCTACAACGCAAACAAAGAGCTAGCTCCACAGTCAAACTAAAACACTCCTCAAACCCCCTCCCCAGTGCAACGGCCTGTAGCAATCGCTACCCGCCGCGTGAGCAAGGAGAGGTAGTGTCCACGATAGGGCAGTTTAAGGATGCTACCTCCACGGTAACATTCAAATTGTTATTCAATCAACAGCCGCCTAAGCAAGGCACGAGTGGTTTTCGCTAGCGAGCGGTTGAGAGAGCTACCTTGGCGACAAGAGGGAGCACGCTTTTCTGAATGGACATGGCGTTCGGCATGGTTTGCCAGCTTTCACACGGTTCTATCTTGCTTGGGAGGCCACGTCTAAGACCGCAAAAGGGTATTTGAAAACTCTGCCTCCTCGCCAGATGTTCGAATCACTCCGAGCCCTGGTTTCATTCCGCCTCCTGCTCGCATTCCAACCGAGCCCGCCATCCATCTAACGTTTGCTAGAATTTGATTCGTAGAGCAGGATTCACCTTGTCATCTAATGACTCTCAACTCGACGATGCCCACTGGATGCGACTAGCGCTGCAATTGGCGGCACAGGGAGCTGGACACGTCGAACCCAATCCAATGGTGGGTTGCGTGATTGTTGCTCATGAGCAGATGATTGGGCAAGGCTATCACGAGCAGTACGGTCAAGCTCACGCCGAACGCAACGCGCTGCGTCACGTTGCCGAGCTCGGCAAAGCGGCCGAGCTTTCGCAGGCAACCGCCTACGTGACACTCGAACCCTGCTGCCACCACGGGAAAACGCCTCCGTGCACCGAAGCGCTGATTGAAGCTGGCGTTAATCGAGTCGTCATCGCTATGCTCGACCCCTTTGGACAAGTTAGTGGGCAAGGTGCCGAACAACTGCGGACCGCGGGCATTGCCGTAAGTGTGGGAGTCGAAGAGTTGGCAGCGAGGGAGTTGAACGCGCCTTACCTCAAACGCCTTGAGCAGCAACGACCGTGGGTGATTGCCAAGTGGGCGATGACGTTAGATGGGAAGATTGCGACGCATACTGGAGATAGCCAGTGGATCTCGGGGGTGGAGAGTCGCGCCGAGGTTCACCGCTTGCGGGGCATCGTCGATGCCATCCTGGTTGGTAGAGGAACGGCAGTCACCGATAATCCTCGTTTAACCGCGCGCGGCGATACGCCCCCAATTCGACGTGCCCTCCGCGTCGTAGCCGACTCCGACCTCCAGATTGCATTGACAAGCCACTTGGTGGAGACGGCTCGTGAACTTCCCACACTTCTGTGGGCTGGTCCGACAGCACCTGTTGAAAAAGTCGCCCAATTGCGGAGCGCAGGCTGCATCGTCCAGGTTTGCCCGGAGCCCTCGCGTGCAGCGCGTCTCGATGCGCTGCTGCGATTCCTCGTAACAGACCACCATGTCACGAATCTACTGGTGGAGGGTGGTGGGGGATTGTTAGGTAGTTTGTTGGAACTGCGACAAATCGATCAATGCGAAGTCTACGTGGCCCCCAAGTTGATTGGAGGAGCGACTGCTCCCTCTCCGATTGCCGGCCTGGGGCTAGCCATGCTGGCCGACGGGCCGCACAGTAGCTCGGTTCGGGTAACACCCTCGGGCCCCGATACCCACATCAGCTGCCGCTTTTCCTGGGAATGAAGCACCGATTCACTGCTTCTCCAAGCACTGGGGATAGCCAACGACCCGTCATCAACTAAACTTTAATAATAAAAACTTTAATAAACCGTTTACGGCTTAGCAGTGTTTGTCGACAACGTCACCAGCCCCGTTCGTCTAGTGGCTCAGGACGCCGGACTCTCAGTTCGGTAACAGGGGTTCGAATCCCTTACGGGGTGCTAGAGCAAACTGCAAACCCTTGGGATTTCGCTAATTCCAAGGGTTTTTTCATGTTTTGCCGATGCGGTAGGTCAGCAGCGGAGAAACACGGCGCGGTGACTCCCAGGCAATCCCGCAAAGCGTGTTGTCTTGCTCGTGTTGTCTTGCTCGCGGAGTCGCGCGGCTGACGTGTACGCCCTCCCGTGTGCAGGCTGGTTCAGACGGCTAGTGGCCGTTGCATGCCTGCTGCCTTGCCGTAGGCAGTTGTCCGTGTGCCCCAGCTAGCTGCGATTCCACCACCAAACGACGCCTGCCACCGCCGCAACATGCAGGCTTACGCAGCCGAGAAAGCGAATGCGGTAGGAGAGCTTGTAGGTCTTATGACGCAGCGCTCGACTAGCCAGCCACGCTCCTGGCCATCCGCCCACCAGAGACCACAGCAGCAACGTGCGTTCCGAGATCCGGGGGCGATCCTTGCCCGCCGCACTCTTGTCCCAGGCATACAAACCCGCCGTCATGCTGCTAGCCAACAAAATCCACCCTGCGTAGATGCCTAAAAGAAAAATGGGATCAACCTTACTTGTTGGGAGTGTTGAGGGAAGTAGATGCGTGCTCTTGCATGGTACCATTGGAAAGTCGTCGAGCGGTATTCCCCCAGGCTTTTCTGGCGATGGGATTAACCTTTCGACTTCGCGGGCGCTCGATTCTGAACTCCTAACCCGTGGCGTAATTCCTTAAGCCCCTCGGATCAGGCAGGCGACCGATGCGGGCTAGAGCAGTGGCGAGCTGAGGCGACGTCGGGCATGAGCAACAGAGCTACTGGTTCGCAAGACGATCAGCGACGCGCAATGGAACGCGACCGAAAAAACGGGCGGAACTCACCCCATATGCAGTTGTTTTATTGCTACCATGGCAGGGGGGAGTAATCTGAGGATAGGAGCAGTCCTTGCTCAACCACAGAAGTTTTACCATGCTACCTCCCTTTACTGCATGGCTTGCTGGTCGAATTTCATGTTCAATTCGAATGTTGGATTCGCATCCCGAATCGCATTGTGGTGGCAGCGAATGCGGCATTGCGTGCGTGTCGGGTTGCAATATTCACAAGCCGTTCCGAACAGCGATGGGATCCAATCCAATCCCAAACCCATTGAGAGATTCTTTTCTCCATCCTCCTCAAGCAGCTGAGTCATCATGAATCCAAAACTCGCCCTACTCGTCTTTTGGCTTCTCGTTCCGCTAGCGTCAGTTTACGCGGACAAACCGTCCAAGCCGAACATCTTGTTTATCCTTGCGGATGATCAGTCGCCCATGGACTTCGGCTTCTACAACCCAGAAGCATCCCTGCAGACTCCTGTCTTGGATCAACTTGCTAAAGAGGGAATGGTCTTTGACGCGGCCTATCACATGGGGTCGTTTTCCGGAGCGGTTTGCACTCCCTCGCGTCACATGATCATGAGTGGCCGCACGGTCTGGCATCTTCCCATTGGACCAGGTGCAAAGTCGCATTGTCCTCCTAATCTGGAAACGAATACCTTGGCGGCTGTGTTCAATCGTGCCGGGTATTCCACGATGCGAACCTGCAAACGCGGCAACAGTTACGAAGCGGCCAATCAGCAGTTCACGGTCCGCCAGGATGCTACCAAACGCGGCGGTACGGAGGAAACGGGCAGTGCTTGGCATGCCACACAGGTGCTGGAGTACTTGAACGACCGCGAGTCGAACAAGGACTCCTCGCCGTTTTTGATCTATTACGGGTTTTCGCACCCGCATGATACTCGTGACGGTACACCGGAGTTGTTGGAGAAATACGGTGCAGTCAATCACACTGATAAGAATTCCCTACCGCCGTCGGATCCCGATCAACCTCCGCTGCCGGCAAACTATCTTCCCACGCACCCCTTTCCCCATGGGCACCCCGGCCTGCGCGATGAAGTTGCTGTTAGCGGAGTATGGGGCAAGCGCGATCCACAAACCATCCGCAATGAAATTGGACGCTACGATGCTTGCAGCGAGAATATAGACATTCAGATCGGACGTGTGCTGGATAAACTCGACGCCATGGGAGAACTCGACAACACCTACGTCATCTACACGGCCGATCATGGAATGGCCGTTGGTCGCCATGGTTTGCAGGGCAAACAGAATCTTTACGAGCACACGTGGCGCGTCCCGCTTGTGGTGAAAGGTCCTGGCATCCAACCCGGCTCACGTGCTCCTGGGAATGTCTATTTGCTCGATACGCTCGCCACACTCTGCGATCTGGCTGGGGTTGAACCACCTGCCAGCAATGAAGGTATCAGTTTCAAGCCCGTGCTAGAACGCCAGCAAGACGTAGTACGCGATGTGCTGTATGGCGCTTATTGTGGAGGTACCAAACCAGGCATGCGATGTGTACGAAAGGGGGATTGGAAGCTGATCCAATACGACGTGCTCGATCACACCGTCCAGGAAAAGCAACTCTTCAATCTCGCGGAGAATCCCTTGGAATTCCTCGACCAACATCACGCTCCTGAGGTCATTGCCCAGACCGGAGTCACTCCCAAGGCCAACCAAACCAATCTTGCCAACGACCCGCAACACGCCGAAAAACTGGCGGAAATGGAAGCCCTGCTGCTTGCCGAAATGCGTCGTTTAGACGATCCCTATCGGATGTGGACACAACCCGACGATGGTCTCACTCCTTCAGCCGAACCGACTCCCCAAAAGAAACGCGTGCGTGGCAATTCCTCCAAGAAGTAACAGACAGAAAATCCTACAACTGCTTCCGGTCCCGACAGCAAGCTCCGCCAGCTTCCCTATCCCCTGCGGCGACGCTCCGATGCTCAAATCCAAGAGAGCCCTATGAAAACTTTACAAGAATTTTGCACGAAGTCCGCAGTCGTCCTATTGCTGGGATTATCGACGCTTGGGCATTCCGTCCTAGCTCAACCACTTGTCTTTGAGGGGACCGAAGGTGTCGGACAGGGAAAGCATATTGTTTTCTTGGCCGGTGACCACGAATATCGCTCTGAGGAATCCTTGCCTGCACTGGCGCGTATTCTGGCCAAGCGTCATGGGTTCAAGTGCACGGTGCTGTTTAACATCGATCCAGAGACGGGCGAGATCGTGGCTGGCAATTCCAACATGCCTGGGATGGAGGCATTAGATAGTGCCGATCTCGCGGTTGTTTTCTTGCGATTTCAGGACTTTCCTCTTGATCAAATGAAACACTTTGACGCCTACTTGAATCGGGGAGGCCCGGTGGTCGGCCTGCGAACCTCCACGCATGCCTTCAAGCTGAACGACAAGTCCCCGTTCCCCAAATATTCGTATGACTACAAGGGAGCCGACTACGAACTCGGATTTGGACATCAAGTTTTGGGACAGACATGGGTTGGACACTATGGCAAGAACCATGTTCAAAGCACTCGTATTACGCTTGTAGAGGACAAGCAGAATCACCCCATACTGCGTGGAGTCAAAGACGTCTGGGTACAAGCGGGGGGCTATGTGGGCAAACCCACCGATGGCGAACTGCTAACGACCGCTCAGCCTCTGAACGGCATGACACCTGATTCGCCCGCCGATGCGACCAAGCCTCCTCAGCCTTCCGAATGGACCCGCAGCTACACTTCCCCTTCCGGAAAGACGGGCCGCGTCTTTACCTCCCTGTACGGAACACCGGAAGATATTCTGAACGATGGCTATCGACGGCTGCTTATCAATGGCTGTTTCTGGGCATTGGGGCTGGAGGAGTCGATCACGTCGGACGCCAATATCGCTTTCGTCGGCCCCTTCAACCCCAACACCTTTGGAAATGGTTCCAATGTTCGGGGCGTCAAGCCGGAAATGTATCAAGGGTATGAAAGCCCGATCCCCGCCAGCAACAACACTCAGAAACCCAATCGTAACAAGGCCGAGAAATCTTCGGCGAAAGAGGCACCTGCCCCTCCCGCTGGTACGATCGCCACTGGCAAACCGGCTCGCTTCCTGCGAATCGAACTTCCGGGGAAGGATCGCATCCTGACACTCGCAGAAGTTGAGGTGATAAGCGGTGGAAAAAATATCGCCACCGAGGGGAAAGCGACTCAATCCAGTACGCATGGAAATGCAAATGCGGCCAGAGCGATCGACGGAAACAAACATGCCGATTTTCAAAAGTTGGGGCAAACGCATACGAGCAATTCAGGGTCCCGAAATCCGTGGTGGGAAATTGATCTGGGACAAGCTTGGGATATTGAGAAGGTCGGTATTTGGAACCGGGCGGGATTCGAGTATCGGCTGCAAGGCTTCACGATCACGCTGCTTGATTCCGATCGTAACGTGGTGTTTCAAGCTCGCCGCATCGCTGCACCACAATCTCTGCAAATCAATATCAAGAATGGTGGAAAACTGAGCTATCTCACCTATGCTGGAAAGGCCGGATCCCCGGCTAGCCGAGGTAGAGGTGGCCGCGGTTCTAACAACGGGCGTAATCAGGCGGAAGCCGACAATGAGCCACCGCTCGCCGACGTGCCTGCCAACTATCGTGACCCAACCCCATTTGCTTTCCAGTCCGAGGATGTTGTCGCCATCGTGGGCAACGGCTTGCCCGACCGCATGCAGCATGATGGTTGGCTAGAAACCCTTTTGCAGCATGCTCTGCCGGGAAAACAACTCCGTTTTCGCAATCTGAGTGCCAGTGGTGATCGGCCCGATTCCTTTCCACGCAGCAAAGGCGCTGCGTCGTTAACGGAGTATCTGCAGCATGTCAAAGCCGACGTGGTCCTTGCCTTCTTCGGTTACAACGAATCCTTTGCTGGGATTGAGAAGGCCGACGAATACCGCCAGAAACTGATTGCATTTGTCGAGAAGACGCGGGGTTCCAAAGCGAACGGAGTGTCGTTCCCGCGTATCGTTTTGTTCAGTCCCATCGCGCACGAGGATACACACAATCCCAATGTGCCAGACGGGCAGGCCCACAATCTGCAACTCGAGGCCTATACCCAAGCAACTAGAGTCGCAGCCGAGCAAGCCGGCGTGGGATTTGTGGACTTATTCCACCCTTCGCTCGAGCTGTTCCGCGCATCCAATCAACCGCTCACCATCAATGGCATTCACCTGACCGAAGAGGGCAATCGTCAACTCGCCGAAGTGATTGCCACCGAGCTCGTGGGGGAGCAAGTTACCGCTTCGATGGCCATGGAAGCACTGCGTTCAGCCGTGTTGGATAAAGACAATCACTGGAACAATCGCTACCGTGCACGTGATGGAAATGATGTCTGGGGCGGACGTTCCACGTTGACCTTCGCCAACGACCAAAGCAATGCTACCGTTCTTCAGCATGAACTTTCAATGCTCGATGTAATGACCTTGAATCGCGATGCTCGCGTATGGGCGGCTGCCAATGGCCAAGAATGGGTCGTTGATGACAGCAACGTCCCACCGCCGGTTGAAGTCGTCTCGAATGTTGGTGGCGGTAGCAAGAGTTCTAGCGCGATGAAAGAAGGCACTCTGAACTACATCAGCGGTGAGGAGGGGATTCAGCACATGGCGGTCGCGAAGGGGTTTGAAGTCAGCCTGTTTGCCGATGAATCGCAATTCCCCGAACTTGTCAATCCTGTTCAAATGCAATTCGATACTCAAGGTCGCTTGTGGGCTGCCGTTTGGCCCACCTATCCCAAATGGGAACCGCTCAAAGAGATGAACGATGCACTCATCATCCTGCATGACGATAACGAAGATGGAAAGGCGGACCGCGTAACGGAGTTTGCTCGCGTGCAGAATCCACTCGGGTTTGAATTCTGGAACGGAGGTGTCATCGTTACTTGTGCTCCGGAGGTCCTGTTCTTGAAGGATACCGATGGGGATGATATCGCCGATGTTCGCACCATCATGCTACAAGGCCTTGATTCGTCCGATACGCATCATGGAGCGAACAATTTTGTCTTTGGCCCCGACGGTGGCATCTATTGGCAGAGTGGCGTGTTCATGATGCACAATCACGAGCATCCTTGGGGCCCCTCGCTGCAAACGGAAGCCTCGGCTATGTACCGCTTCGATCCACGAAGCTTTACGATCTCGATGCACGCCAACAACTCCCCCAATCCACACGGGATCTCGTTCGATCGCTGGGGATACCAGTATGCCACCGACGGCACCGGTGGGCGTGCCTACCAAGTTCGCCCTGAAGGCGACAGCTTCAAAATGTACGAACTGCTTAAGAAGGAAGTCCGTCCCGTTACCGCCAACGAAGTGATCAGCAGTACGCACTTTCCCGATTCGATGCAAAACGATTTCTTGATCTGCAACGTCATCGGCTTTCTGGGGATTAAGCACTACCATTTGGAACGCAATAACGATACCGGTGCGGTCTGGGGAGAGCCTGCAGGGGATGAACTTACGGTCAACACCATCAATGCTGATGGCACGACAACCGAAGAAAAGTCTCGCGGGTTATTGATGAGCGGTGATAAAAACTTCCGCCCCTCCGATGCTATCTTTGCGCCCGACGGTTCGCTCTATTTTTGCGATTGGCACAATGCCATTATCGGCCATATGCAACACAATGTGCGTGATCCCAATCGAGACCACGCTCATGGACGTATCTACCGCTTGACCGCTATCGATCGTCCACTGCAGGAGCCGGTCGCTATTGATGGGCAGCCTATCACGAACTTGCTCGAAAACTTGAAATCGCCCGTCGACTCAATTCGGCATCGCACTCGTGTTGAACTCAGCGAGCGAAATACCGCAGAGGTCATCGCGGCTACCAAGCAATGGATCCAGCAATTTGATCCGCACGACCGCGCCGACGCGCACCATCTACTGGAAGCTCTGTGGCTCCACCAGCAACACAACGTGAAGAACTACCGACTGCTGGAGGAACTGTTGCAGTCGCCTGAACCGCAAGCACGCATCGCGGCAAAAACCGTAAAACACTTTTGGTTTAATATCGACAGCAATATGCATGGGGGAGTTATCGCGGCGGAGAAGTTGGCTGCGGTAGAGAAGTCGGGGATTCTCAGTGATACACCCGAGCTGACGACTATTCGCGTCGGTACGATTCCAGAACGGATGATGTACGACGTCAAGGAATTGACGGTGAAGCCTGGCAAAAAGGTGAAGCTGACGTTTGCCAATCCTGATTTCATGCCACACAATCTGTTGCTCGTAAAACCAGGAACGGCCGATAGTGTTGGCGCGCAAGCAATTGCACTCGGCGCTGGAGGCTTCGCCGTTGATTACGTACCGGACTCTCCCGACATCCTCTGGGCCAGCAAACTCGTCGATCATGGTCAAGAACAAGTCATCGAGTTTACTGCTCCGACCGAAGAGGGAGCCTATCCCTATATCTGCTCCTTCCCTGGGCACCATCTACTGATGCGTGGCATGTTGTATGTCACCAATGATCTCGAAGTCTTTCGCGCTGAAAATCCAGAGCCCGTGGCGAAAATTACCGATTGGAAGATTAGCGATTTCGCAGAGGAGTTCGCTCGAGTCAAAGAGGGGCGAAACTTCTTTCAAGGTAAACAGCTCTTCACCGTCCTGGCATGTGCCCAGTGCCATCAGTTGGGAAAACCGGGAATTGCTGCGGATTTGAGCGAAGTTCCGGGAGCGGACCACGCAATGAACCATACCAACGGCCCGAGCCTTGCCGTCGGACCGAACCTGTCGGATGTTGTCCTGAAATACAAGGGGGATCCACAAATGGTACTACGGGAAATCCTGGAACCCTCCCGCAATATCGAAGAGAAGTACCTTAAGTTTATGTTTGAACTCGAGGATGATATCTACCTCAGCGGTAATATCGTCGCCGAGGATGACAAAACGGTGACGGTCCAAAATGGACCGACCGCGGCTCAGGCACAGCGAGTGTTCAAGAGTGATATCGTGTCGCGCCGCCCCTCCCCCATTTCCATTATGCCCACCGGTATTGTGAATACGTTGGAGATGGAACAGATCCTCGATCTGCTGGCCTACGTCCTGACCGATGGCAATGCCGAGGCCCCTGCATTCCAACCCACGCCTTGACCTTTTGTGAATTGAGTCAGCTACAAGCTACTGGTGCCTTCTCCAAAGTGAACTTTGGAATGCAAGTTAGTGAATGAGGCAACGAATCCCACCGTTTCACAGACTCATTCGGATTCGTTGTCTCATCAAAATAGTAACCCACTACGTGACGGGCTGTTGAAATAGCAACCCGCCGCGTGAGCAAGGGAAGGTGGTTGCCGCCACAGGGCTATTCAGGATGCTACCATTTCAGCAGGATTGAAAACGCTTGGGTTCCACAATCCGGTTCGGCAGGCCGTTTGATGCATTGGCTATCGCCCATGGGGCCAAGTTGGTTCGAGCTTGGTTGGAGTGCTTGCAGTGCAACGATCCTTGCTTACGCAGCGGGTTACGAATCCCCTCTCACTGATGCTCCAGACTACAATCGCAACCCGCCGCGTGAGCAAGGGAAGGTGGTTGCCGCTACAGGGCTCTTCTGGATGCTACCATTTCAGCAGGATTGAAAACGCTTGGGTTCCACAATCCGGTTCGGCAGGCCGTTTGATGCATTGGCTATTGCCCATGGGGCCAAGATGGTTCGAGCTTGGTTGGAGTGCTTGCAGTGCAACGATCCTTGCTTACGCAGCGGGTTACGAATCCCTTCTCACTGACGCTCCAGACTACAATCGCAACCCGCCGCGTGAGCAAGGGAAGGTGGTTGGCGCTACAGGGCTATTCTGGATGCTACCATTTCAGCAGGATTGAAAACGCTTGGGTTCCACAATCCGGTTCGGCATGCCGTTTGATGCATTGGCTATTGCCCATGGGGCCAAGTTGGTTCGAGCTTGGTTGGAGTGCTTGCAGTGCAACGATCCTTGCTTACGCAGCGGGTTACGAATCCCCTCGCACTGATGCTCCAGACTACAATCGCAACCCGCCGCGTGAGCAAGGAAAGGTGGTTGGCGCTACAGGGCTATTCTGGATGCTACCATTTCAGCAGGATTGAAAACGCTTGGGTTCCACAATCCGGTTCGGCATGCCGTTTGATGCATTGGCTATTGCCCATGGGGCCAAGTTGGTTCGAGCTTGGTTGGAGTGCTTGCAGTGCAACGATCCTTGCTTACGCAGCGGGTTACGAATCCCCTCTCACTGATGCTCCAGACTACAATCGCAACCCGCCGCGTGAGCAAGGAAAGGTGGTTGCCGCCACAGGGCTATTCTGGATGCTACCTCCGCGTTAGGACTCCAATCGCTCCTAAATCGCAACCGTTCACGGTTGTCAGCGAATCCAATCGAAACTCAAACCTGTAGCAACGGTTGAATTTGTTCATGGTTAAGGAAGGTCGTGAACGGTTACCCTAAATCAACAGCCCGTCACGAAACGGCTGGCAAGAGCCGAGTCGCAAAGATGAACCAACGCGGGAGGATTGAAAGGTTGCTCGGTAAACGCTATGGCCAATGTCAGGATTTATCGAGAGCTGGATTTTCATACCAGACCACACCAAGATTTTGCTTTTCTTCGCAAGTGAGCACATCGAGGTCGCCGTCACCATCCAAGTCCAGACACTCGATTCGGTCGTACTTGGCTCGAGTGGCATTAGCGATCGGTGTCCAGGAAGTGTCGGCTCGCTTGATCCAAATGGCTTGACGGTGACTCTTGATTCCGTCGGCACTCGAATTAGCGGTCATGATCAAAGTCTCACTATCGATTCGCCGGATCGCTTTACCAAAAGGAATATTCGGAGGGTTGGGGTGCACGGTCTCTTGCCATTGCTCGGCGGCGGTTCGTCGATACTCAAGCCAAACGGAATTACGGGTCGCCAGCAGCATTTCATCTTTGGAAGCTGACAGGAACATCGCTTCGTATTCGTGACCTCCAACGGAATGTTCCTTCCATACGCTCAGGGCCGCGTGATCGTTGGGCTGTTCCAACCAAGCAACACCACGGCCGCCTCGCTTGCGATCGCTGAACACAATGTCGTCGTCTCCATCGTCATCCATGTCGATGATGCTCAAAGTCATCGTCCACCCTGCGTCTCGCAGTTTCTGCGTCTGCCAATTGGAAAGCTCGCTTGAATCACGATCCGGTTGCGTAAGCAGTGTCAGAGTCGCCTGCGAATTCTTAGCTCCAGCTACCAAGGCCGAACGACCTCCCCGCAGTTGGATTGGAGCAGCAAACATCCATTGTTGACCATTCAGTTGGTCGAAAGCCGAGGTCTGCCAATTCTGAGGTTCGAGTAGTGCGGCGTTATCGGTGAGTTCTCCATTGAAACGGTGAACGAGCAACTGCTTCTGCTTTCCTTCGTGACAACTGACAATGTCGAGTTTTCCATCGCTATCGATATCGAAGGCGACCGCGTCTTCCGGAGAATCTCCGCTTCCAACGGTCACATTTGGCCACGCTTGCTCCGCTTGGTCGTAGCCAGGGTTGAGGTATAAGCGTACGACACCTGACTCTTCCCAACCGGTAACGATGTCCGGTAGCCCATCTTGGTTGAAATCGGCAAGTCGCACGCCGTCAGCGCCTTGCCCGCTATTATCGATCGAATGCATCTCCCACACTTCAGCCCAGCTGCTCGTAGCCAATAGTCCAAAGCACGACGCAGCCCGCGCAAGTCGAATTGCTGAAGCAGCCCCCAAGCCCAAAAATTGCCTGAGAAAAACTCGCATGGTTTGTTTACCTCCCTAGTCGGTCACGAACTGAAATTCCAGGGTACCATGTTTCGAAGCTTGTACATCATCAACACTAAGAATTAGGGGTTAGCGATCGTTCGGAGAACACAGCTCTTGGGTAAGGGGAATCTGCCTTAGGTTTGCCCACAATTCCATGCATTAAACCTCAGGACATCAAAGGCTCCCACTCCCACTCCCACTCGTGCTCGTCCACAATTCACAGTTCACAGTTCGACATTCGACATTCCTTCTCGGGGAGTATTCAGTACGAGTACCGTTTCACTGAGTTCTGAGTTCCGAGTTCCGAGTTTAGCTGGCACGCTATAAAGTGGGCTAAACAAAGTGGCTTGCTCGCGTGCTGCATCGCCCTCCTGGCGATCAGCTATGGGATCGGTCAAGCAGTGGAGGATTCCTAGCTGGTGACGAGCGACTGTGTGTCGGACGCCGCATCTCGAACTCCTGCTATAGGCTTTCTCCGCTCGCGCAAGAAGTCCGTGCTACTTTCTGCCGATCCCCGACGAATGTGAGGTGTTGGGAACAGCTGTCCAAGCCGGAATAGAGCGGTGCTTTGCCATGTGAAATCTGCAATGCAGGTCGCCCGTTCAACTCCAATTGTGAAAGCAGTGATCCGGGCTTGCTTGGGAGTCGAACGGGGCAATGATAATTTTCCAGTATCGAGGCTTGCCCTCAAACCGAAACGATCTTGCGCCGCACGCGCCGAATGGAGCTTGCTGTCGGGGCTGCTTATGGTTTTTCCGCTTGCCCAAGAATCGCGATGTGAAAGTCGGTTGGGGTTTTGTATTTCACGCCAGCCGCACCCGGGTACACCACGTCGCATTCAACGTCGAACTCGGCACAATGTCTCTGCAAGCCGATACCAAAGTTCGCGGTGTGGGTGGGATCTTTCTGATCCTGACCCATGGCCGGCGGATTGCTGAAGAAGAGGCAAGCTGGAGGATCGTCGGCACTTACCAGTGCATAGGGAGAATACTCGGCAATCCACGCAGCGATGCTCTCCCGCTCGGCCAAAAATTGAGCAAAGTTCTTTTTGCCAAAAGCATGACCTCCGTAGCGGCTGTTGGGCGTCCAGGTGACCATTTGCTTGGGGTCGAGTGTCGTCTGGGGGCTATTAACAGCAACACACCACAGCCGAGTCGATTCCCGCGCGATTGGATCCTCACTCCCCGGATCGGACAGATCGTCATGATAGGCCAGCCAGAGGCTGGAGCAGGCACCTGCGGAACCACCTGAAGCTCCGATGCGTGCCTTGTCGATGTTCCATGCGCCCGCCTGACTGCGCAGGAATTGCACGGCTCGGGCCGCATCATGCAACGGGGCTTTCACCGGTGGCTCGACATGTTGGGCATGCTTCATCAAGCGATAGTTGATGGCGGCAACTGAAATCCCTGCTTTCAATAGGGCTGGTACATCGGCGAAGCGACTGAGCCGCTCTTTGCTGCCGCCATTCCAGCCACCGCCGTGAATCACCATGACTAGCGGCGTGGGGGTCTCGGAATCAGCCTGCCAAAAGTCGAGAACGTGCCGCTGGTGCTTGCCGTACTTCACCTCGGAATAGGTCGGCAGTGGGATCTCTCTTGCGTAGGCAGGAGCCTCGACCGTGCTTTGAGGCTGGACCGGCGGCTGCTTCGGAACAGCCTGTGGGCTGCTTGCGGCCTGCGCGGGGACCGCCTGCGGGGCCGCTACAAGCTTCGCGGCGGCCGCTTCGGTCTGCCGCTGCTTGAGCATGCGTTTCATGGTTGCTACGGTTTCAGCGTATTCGGGCTGAGCTGCCACATTCTCGTTTTCGCTCGGATCTGCCTGAAGGTCATACAGCATTTCAGATGCTCCACCGTCATAGGCGGTGTACGTAAATCGGTCGGTGATGAGAGAATCACCCGTACGAATTCGACTGTAGACACCGTCTCGAAAGGCTTCCTGGGGGGCGTCAAGGAGGGAGGAGAAGCTGCGGCCCTGTACGGTTTCCGGAATCTCAATGCCAGCCAGCGAACATAGGGTCGGATAGATATCGCTGGTTTCCACCAAGGCTGCTGTTCTTCCAGCTTGCTTGCCGGGGGCTCTCACAATCAATGGCACACGCGTCGCTAGATGCATGGTGTTGTGCTTTCCCCAGAAGTTGTGTTCCCCCAAATGCCAGCCATGATCCCCCCAGACCACGACGATCGTATTGTCCGAAAGCTCAAGACGCTCGAGTTCGGCCAAAACATTCCCCACCAATTCATCGACGTAGCTCACACTGGCCATGTACCCGTGGCGCATCATGCGATGAAAGTCCCTCGAATCGGAGTCGAAATCAGCTAAGTGATAGGAGCGAAATTCTTCACTACCGCGAAGTTCCTGGGGAGCCTTCGTCGGCCGATAGCGATTGTCGGCGATTTCGACCTGCTCCCGCTCATACAGATCCCAATACTTCTTAGGTGCATAGAAGGGCATGTGCGGACGGACGAAGCCGCAGGCCAGAAAGAACGGAGTGCCAGCTCGTTTAAGACGCTGGAGATCTTGGATGCTCTTTTCGGCAACTTGCCCATCAGCATACGCGTTGTCCTCCACGTCGGGAGATTCGTAGATACGCCCTCGCTGCTTGCTTTCCGACAGCCTTTGCGTGGTTGCTGGATCATGGCTTAGCATTGAATCGGCGTCGGGGCGCCAGGCCGGTTCACTCCAGCTCTCCTCTTCGGAGTCGTCCCGAGTGTGGAACACCTTGCCGTTGGAAAGCGTTGTATAGCCAGCGTTCTTGAAAGTCTCGGGGAGGGTTGCGGCACCAGGTGCGTCTCGGTCAGCGCGCGTGGTGTAGTTCATGAATCGCATTGCCGTCGGTAGGATGCCAGTCATTAGACTCGCGCGGGATGCTCCGCAAACTGGCACTTGGCAATAAGCGCGGTCAAACCGCATGCTCTGGGAGGCAAAGGCGTCCAGATGCGGCGTACGCACCTGCGTCCCACCATAGCACTTCAACTCGGGACGTAGATCGTCGATGGCAATGAAAAGAATGTTGGGTTTTTCGGCGGCAATTGCGGTTAAACCGCTGGCTACCGAGACGCATACAAGAAGAATCGTTTTCATGATTCTCTCCATCGAAGAGATTGGGGGAAGCATTCGTGCTGGTTGTTCCAGCCCGGCAGTTCTGCGGCAGCTCGCATCAGGCTCATCGCGAGAACCAAGACCGCGGCAGACCCGGCTGCATTCTACCTGAAGCACCAGTTTAGTACTTAAAAGAAGCGGCAAGTTGCCGTTCTTATTGGCCAGCAATTGTTGTCGCGGCGGCCCAGTAGAATTCGACACCGTTGGAAAAGGTCCAGTGATTGAGCTCGATAGCAGGCAGCTCATGGGGTGCCGGAGGTTGCTTGCCTTCCTTCGCGCTCGCTTGGCGGCATCGACTGAATCCATTGTGAAATAATCTCCACGGCATCTCGGTCGATGACAGAAGTCGCCAACGGAGGCATCTGGCCGCGTCCGCGGTGTCGCATGCGGTGTAGGAGCACTGACGCTGTGGCATCGGAGGGCTTAATCAGCTTTGCATCGTCCAGATCGAAGGATCCATGAAGGGGGACCGCATTCACCAGGTCTGTCTTGTCCAGTGGGCTGTTGAATGCCAAATCGATTTTTGAATTGCCGCCGCCTTCCTTGACATGGCAATTCGCGCAGTTGGAATGCAGATAGGAACGTGCCCGAGCCTCTAACGGTTGCGTCGTATCCGCTGGATTCGGTAGCCTCGGCATCTCGCTGAAGGCAGCCGGGAACGTGAATGTTGAGCTTTCGCGCGATTTCTCCGTGCCGCCATCATTAGGGGGCGAAGCTTGGTGGAAGAGCCCCAGTTGTCTAAAGTATTCCAATTGTGGCATAGTTTTACCGTCGATGGCAATATCGAGGTTTGTCTGTTGAACGGAAAGTCCCAGCACATATTCTTGAGCGCGGCTGTGGCACACCATGCATTCAGCCCGACTCGGGAAATGCCATGTTTGATGCCTCAATCCTCCCTCGGTGGAAGAAGCGTTTACCAGGATCTCTCGATTTCGACCCGCTGCAGCGACCAGCTCTGCGTCGGTCTGTTCTTCGTTCCACTCGTAGGAATATCCATGCCACTCCCCCTGCTGACGCGTCAGCAACCGCGTTTCGATGCGTGTTAAATTTGGGGGATTGCTGTCCGCAATAGGCAAGGAAAACGTTTTCACCAACACGCTACCATCCGGGAAGTTCCAGCATTTGGATGTCTGGAATTCAACCGACTGAGCGCCTGGCAATGCGATGAAACGCTCCTTTTCCGCTCCATCGGACCATAATGGGGAATTGACGCTGTAGGGAATGAGACCGGGATGTAGCTTATTGTCTGCCGTCGACTCAAAGAGGCCGGTTTGACTGAGTAGCCGCGGAAAATCATGCGTGGGTACATGCGTCGAAGCAACCAAGCGATAGAGCCCGCTTCCGTGGTCCGCAATCAAAAGTTCACCCTCGTGGTCGATACCGAAACCTGTGATCTGCAGCGAAGTTCTGGCAACTAGGAAATGCGACACAATGGCTGTGCCGTCATACTGTGCAGCCCAAATTATTCCCGTTGAGTAGTCCCCGTAGATGTAGTGTCCGTAAAGGGACGGATGCTCCGTACCGTAGTAGACGTGGCCGCCGGTCAGCGATCGCGCTTCGGAATGGGGATGTTCAATCGTGGGGGGGATGATCGGCGTCGGACCACGCACGCGATTGGGGTGAAATGGATGACTCCCTTCAGTAATGCTCCACCCGTAGTTCTCTCCACGACGGACGACTTGAACCGATTCCCAGAGATCCTGCCCATTGATTCCAGCCCACAATTCACCGGTCTTTGAGTCCACTGAAATGCGCCAGGGATTGCGAAGGCCATAAGCCCATATCTCGGGGCGAGCGCCCTTGAGATCCAAGAATGGATTGTCCCGTGGCACCGAGTAGGGCTTGGCCACTGTGGGGCGATTCACGTCAATTCGCAACATGGAACCAGGGAGGGTGCTGAGATCCTGCCCCGCAAGATTGGCGTCGGAATCAGACGTGCCGTCGCCCGCCGAAACGTACAGCATCCCATCGTGCCCGAAGACGAGATCGCCACCATTGTGGCCGTTCGATGCCCATTCAATGATCGTCGTCTGTGACGTCGGATCGCACGCAAACGGCGGAGTTCGGGCGACGTGAAACCGCAGTATTCGGGTACACACCTCTCCCAACACATCGGAATGCCCATTGCAGCCGATATACATATAGCCGTTTCGAAGGAAATCTGGATGGAAGGCGACTCCGTAGATGATGTCGTCCAAAACCAGAAATTCTGACAGCTCAGTGCCTGCACTCGTGTGGCTAAGACTCGTAGGGCTAAGACTAGTAGGGCTATAACGCAATAGCCGTCCCGGCCCGCCGTAGTCCCCTGGATGAACATGAATAAGTAAGTCTTGGGTTCCGGGAAACGCCGTAACACTCAGCGGTTTCTGAAGGTCCAGATTCTCGAATACCCGCTGGACTCGGAATGGCGGCGGAGTATCCGGAAAACCAACGACGCGCGATTCCGTCCATAGCACTCGGCCTGGCTCGGCTGCATCACCATGCAACTGAAAAAAGAAAGCTGCAAAGAAAAAGACCGATGCGCAGTTGCGTTGGAGAGCGGCGAAAGACAACATTGCTTAAATACCAGGTGCGACGGTCAGTAATGGCGTCTTGAACGCAAGGGGGGCTGCAGAGTCTACTATTCTACAATCTTCACATCTGGGTTGGGGACAGCATCGGTCGAAAATGTAACAAACGGAAACACTTCTGGGATGTGCGAGTCCCAACATCCATGAGGACTCCATGCCCATCCGGTTGAATCGCGTACCGGCGGAGCTTCTCGGAACTGATTGAACCGTGAAAAGTCCATCCGCCAAATATCCCCAGAATTCGGGGGAATCGCACGCTCGTCCCCGAGAGCAACTATCTTCATGCCGGACCAGGGAAATGCCAGTTCGACCGTCCACCCGCGATCACGATCTTCGCCGTCATTCAACGTTCCGTCGATGGCGACTGCAGCTTGAGCATTCGGGTAGTCCCAATTCAGAAACGCGTGCCGCAATCCTCGAGGATGATTTTTGAAGCCCACGCCGTTGAAAGAGATGCATTTGACACCGTCGCGCGAGCGGTCAATTTCCGGCTCCCTGGAGAAGCCCTGTTTTTCATACTCGCTCTGCCAGACAAACAGCCCTTCGTAGATCGTTCCCAGAGCATTAATTTCGAATTCATAGTAGGCGTTGTCGAATGCCAAAAAGAACTCGACGTCGTTGTCGTTGTAAACGTTGTCGTCTCGCTTCGTAATCTTGGCGGAAACAAAAGGCTCTTCGACCCAATAGGCGACGTACAGATTCTGAGCGTCCCATGTGACGGCGGCTCGCGTCTCGTGCACTGTCCGATGGCCACGAATCAAGTCGACGAACCGCGGCGAGCGAGGTGCCTGTTGCCAGGTCGCTTCGTCCAGCTTGCCATCGATTGTGATTGGGGCAATTGCTCGAAAGGCCGTATAGCGTTGGACCTGAGCTTCGGGGACCGGCGGCCAGGGGATGTCCGTCGGTTTCAGCGGATCCAGCCCGTCCTCTGCCACGGCGGAGGGGCCGGCAACTGCGACCAGCATGAATGCCAGCGTCCGCATGGTGGTGAACCGCATCGTGAGGTCTCCGTAGTAGGATGGTTGGATGGCTTAGGCTAGTCTCTAATTCGGTCTGGGCGGCTGAACTGTCGCGATTTTTCAGTAGGCGGGAGCAGCGTTCCCGCCAGCCCTAGGACGCGCGATGAATTCGGCCTGCATCTGCGGCCTCCTGCCAAGCGACCCGGGGCAGGTATGCCACGATTCCGACAACTCTTGCGGTTTGAAGATTTGGCTTTGGAAACTCGGAACCATGGCGATCCTTCCGTGTAGGCAGGAGGTGAAGGAACTTGAACTCGTCGCAGGTTATTGCGTGAGCGGCTGAGCTCGGGCGGTGCGCGAGAATTCGTCGCGGACCTTGCCTCCTTCCAAAACGCATTTGCCCGTGAGCGTCGCATCCTGGAACGTAAGGACGAAGATGTGGTGCCCTTGGTCGGCCATGCCTGGCTCTTGCAAGAACCAGCGTTCCGGCTTGGGCGTCCGCTGTGGCACACCCATGCCCCCTTCGCCAATGTAGACGACTCCAGTTTCATCATGCTTGCCATTGCGTATCGGCACGGTGCGCTTAATGTTGTGCCCATCCGCTTCGCAGACAAGGTCGACATTGAATTTTTCGAAGAGAGGAACCCAACTCTTTAGTCCCGCTCCCGGTTCCTTAACGGCGGGATACACCGGACGATGGTACTGCGTCAACAGCCAGCAATGGCTCTTTCGCGATTGGGAAAGTTCTTCGGCGAGCCATTGGGCCTGATCGCCTGCGGTGCTGGTTTCAGAATTCAACGTGACAAATCGAACGTCGGGTCCGATGCTGATGCTGTAATAATTCAAGTCATCTTCGGGGAATCCAAATACTTCGTTAAACGGCTTACCCTTGTCATGGTTTCCGCGGGCTGGAATCAACGGCAGCAAGCGCCCGTCCGGTCCGGTGGTCAGTTCATGGTCCGATAGCCACATCGACCAGAGATCCATTTTCGTGCCGCTGACGATGTAGTCCCCGCCATGCGCCAATGCCAGGATGTCGTCAGCTTCATCGTCGTTGTCATACGAGGAGGCTACCATCTCAGCGATCATCGTGTTGACCCGCCGCCGTGCATCTTGGTCCGAACGCGAATCCCCTCCGTGCAAGATACTGAATGGACGCGTGGTGGCTGGTGCAGTCACGAAATAAAATACGGGCGACTGTTCCGAGTCACTGACCATTTGAACCTCATAGGCCGTCGAGGGTTCCAGTTCGCTCAACCGAGCATGGTGATAATAAAGTTCGAATTCACCTCCGGTGTACCGGCCCGAATCGGCGAGTTGGATAGAGTTTTGCTCATCGGAGTTCCTTTTGCGATAGCGAACCGTATGGTTTTCCCCGCGTGCTGCTGTACTCCATGAAACGGTCGCCGTGGTGGCTGGATCATCCGTCCACAGGACTCGCCATTGCGCTGGCTTGGTGCCTTCCAGCGGAGCGTCTGCAACCGCCAGGGAACTGCCCAGGAGGCAAAGCCCCGCGAGGGTTGCAAAAAAGAGGTGGGAATTCCGTAGCGGTTTCATTCGACATCATCTCCTAAAAGTTCTGAGGTGAGATTCGCGGGTGCGGTGGTGGGAGGGGGGCGTTTTTGAAGCGTTAACCAGTAGACGGCAATGACTAGCGGCACGCCTCCATTGGCTATCCGTACGACGGTTTCAGGCCATGCGTCTACGCCGAGGGCAGTGATTCTGCTGGCGGCTGTCATGAAGCCCCAAGCAGCCATATACAAGGCAACCGCACGAGACTGGCTGGCTAGCAGCAAGAATGCGACCACCAGGTCAACCACACCAATTGTAGTCAGCAGGCGTTCCGCAGTCTCCTGTGTCAAATTCCATTGGGGCCACTGTAGGTCGGACAATAGAATCAAGTCCGTGAAGGGACCATAGTGTTCCATGGCCTTATAGCCATGCGCGGCGAAGGTGGCCGAGGTAGCGACCAGCAGCAATCGAATCGCCAGCTTAGAGGGCGTGCTACGTCTTTCGGCAGCAACATCCGGCACCAGGCCGCGGCCGAGCAGGAGTAACGCCACTGGCGCGACGTAGCGCACCGCATGTTCGGCTAGAGATATTTCAGCGTAGACGGCCGCTCTCATCATGTGAGCCATGGCGAGCAGCAACATCCACGCGGCGATCCAAGCGGCCGCAGGCCCATCCAAGTTTCGCACCAGCCCGGTCCAGGACGATTGGGAGCTCTGCCAACGCTTGGCCCAACCGGTCAAACACAGGAGCAGGCCTGTTGCCAGCGTTAGGATCGCGCCGAAGGTGTCGATGCCTTGCGCGAGTCCCTCGGGCCACTGGCAATCAAAGTAGAGCCAGCCGTAAATGTCGCTCTCGGTTTCGAAGGAGCCAAAGAGGTATCGGCCGCCTACTCCAAAACATTCCATCGCAATTACGGCGCGCAGGCCCCCGTCCAATCGGCGGATTGCCGATCGTTGAATCGCGGATCGTTCGCTCGACTCGGATTGTTCAAGGCTGGGCATCTGGAGCAGTATACAACGAGAGCATGTGCTGCGTTGTGGTTTGGAAAACGACTCCCCATTTTCTCATTTCGCCAGGGGGCGTTCGTTTTTTCGGACGCCATAGGTTGCGAGCAATACTGCATCGACCTTGACGCGGTCGTCCCGATTTAGAAATGCAGCCAGCATTGGATCTTCGGTGCTTTTCATCTGCTCCACCAATTTGTCGCGTAAGGCATTTACAGACTCGGCTTGATCTGGATCATCGATCAGGTTGTGTAGGCAATCGGGATCGTTTCTCAAATCGTAAAATTCTTCCGGCACGCGGTGGCGAAAAAGATCGATGCGAGCTGCCAGGGTGGGATCGGTTTGAGCGGCCTGGTTCATCGCCGCCATGGTCTGCCCCTCGTTGTTGTTGCGGTACCAGTAGTCTCCATCACTAAACGGATTGTAGATGTAGCCGAACTGGTCATTTTGAACGCTGCGCATGGGCACGGCGGCACCGCCCGCTTTCGAATCGATCTGCGTGTAAACGTAGTCGCGTCCCTCCTGGGAGTTTCCTTGGAGCAGAGGGAGGAAGGATCGTCCGTCCAATCCGCTGGGCGCCTCGACTCCAGTAGCTTCCAGGATTGTTGGAAAGAAATCAACGACCGATACAAAGTGTTGGTCATCGCGAGTACCTGGCTTGATAGTGCTCGGCCAGCGCACCAGCAGTGGACTTCGCGAACTGTGGAACCATGCATTGCACTTCGCAAAGGGAACGGCGATTCCGTTGTCGGTAATGAACAAGACCAGTGTGTTCTCGGCCGCGCCCGCTTCCTGAAGCGCCTGCATCACTTTGCCGAAGGTATCGTCCAGCCGGCGGGTGGAGTTCAAATAGGTCGCTAGTTCAGCGCGGACTCCTGGCAGGTCGGGAAGGAACCCGGGCACGTCGACGTCCTCGGGGGCGTAGATTTGGGAGGGCATCGCGGCGCCCTTCGTGAGCTTGGCCGGATTGCAAAAGGGGCGATGTGGATCGTGGGAGTTGACCATGAAGTAGAACGGCTGCTGATGGGTCTGGCACTCTTTGAAAAACGCTTGGCTACGCTGGTAGTAAAGTTCGGGATTGCGTCCATTGCCAAGCTCCTGTTGGTCGAAGTGGTAGTCCCACTGCATTGATTTTTTGGGCGTGGAGTGTCCGACTTTCCCAAGGATTCCGGTGTAATATCCCGCCGCTTGCAAGGTGGTCACGATGTCCGGGACGTCCTCTCTGGCGGGCATGAAGCCCATGGCCCCGGAGCGATGGCTGTAACGGCCGGTGGCGATGACAGCGCGACAGGGTGCGCAGATGGCGACGTTCACATGGGCTCGATTGAACAGCAGACTTTCGGTGGCAAAGGCGTCGAGATTCGGCGTCAAATCGGCAGGTTTCCCGCCATAGACCCCCAGCGATTCGGCATGCAGATCATCGGCGGTGAACAGCAGGACGTTCGGTCTCTCTCCTGCCGAGACGCTCCCAAGAACGCAGGCGAACATAGCGGCAAAGTAGATTGATTTCACGTTGGTAGGTCTCCAAGGAACGGCGATGGGCGAAGCAATACGGATGGCTAGAGTCCTTCGGCAGCAGTCCAACGGAAATCGGAACACGACTGCCCATCCGCTGGCGTATTATCCGCTGACGCATTGTCCGTTGTCTATGGCTCCGGCAAAAGCCCCGAATTCCCAACTAAGAATTTGTGCAACCGTTCACGAACATCCTTATCCGTCAGGCAGCTTCAAGCGTTGCTTCAGGTTTGAGTTTAAGTCGCAGACAACCGTGAACTGTTACGAAGCACCCAGGCGGACGTTTTGACAGGAAGATGGGGGCAGGAAGATGAATTGCTCTGGCGATCTTCCTGCCAACATTTTCCTGCCAACAACACTCTCTGCTGCACCAGACTCACCCCAGCCAAACTCAACGGCGAGGAGTAATACCAAGCAAGCTCACCCATGCGAAGAATTTCATCCGTTCATTCGCGACCTTCCTCTCCCATCAGGCAGCCTCAGTCGTTGCTTCGGGTTTGAGTTTAAGTTTGAATCGCTGACAACCGTGAACGGTCACGAATTGGTTAGCAAGTCCCGCTCTTTTCCATTCGCTTACCCAGCCACACTTTCACCCGTTTTCACACAGTATGGGAGCTGCCAGAATCCATTTCGTGCTACGGTTCACTTGGGAGCGGAGCGTTTTCGTCCATCCAGAATTTCACGACTTGGGCTTCTTCGGAAATGACTCTTCCGTTGAGGGCGAGTGGGGGGGGAGCGTCTCGATTCAGAACTCTATCAAATTTGGGATCTTCTCCAATAATAGCAAACATCGCTTCATTTCCCTGTCCCTCTTAGACACCGATTCCTTGTTGCTGTCTACTGTGGACATCGAATACCAAGCGGCGCTCTACCGAGGCACTCTGAAGCCACGCCGCAACGAATGGCGTCAAGGAGTGGGGGGCGGGTTTGCATCCAGCCATGCCTGCAACGCGTGAAGTTCAGCTGTAATTGCTCGACCATTTTTTGCAATTTGGTTTCCTTTCAACTTCGTGATGAGCAACTCTCGAACAGCCGCATTGGTCGCTTGTGCATTGGGGGTGTTCTTTCCCGCCTCTAACAAAAATATGCATTCGTCAATCATATTCAAATATAGAGCTACTCCTGCCGCGGTTGCGCCATCCGCATCTACGATGTTGGGATCAACACCGGTCTCTAATATTTTGCCCATCATTTCAATCACTGGAGGTCCTGAAGCTCCAGAGCAATAGGCTATGTAAGCATGCAAAATTGTCCGTCCGAGAAACGGCGCGAGATGATTGGGGGTTCGAATATAGGGGAGGGAAGCTTCGAAGAATGGCATCCCATACCCACGGTGCTGCGCGCTATCCAGCGGTAGTGTGCTGTCCTTAAAGAAACCATAGAAATCCGTTTCGACATTCTCCGTAAAAACGATATCGGGTGATGCGCCTGCTTTCAGGAGTGTGGTAAACGCGACCAAATCGTTTTCGAAATACGCCCAGTGGAGAACGGTGATGCCAGATTTTCCCGTTTGATTGAGATCTCTTGGTTGCTTTAGTAGTCGATCCAATTCTAAATAGTCGCGACTCGAGATCGCAGCGCAGAGTTCAAGAGTCGCTGAGTCGTGAAACAAGTCTATCGGATTCCAGCTCGATTTAGCACGCATGGTTACAGCGGGCCGGCTGACAGTCAGTGCAATTTTCGGTCTTGCCAGGTGAAAAACCATTTGAAGTAGAACATAGGATACTGAAGCAGTGAAGCAGGACAGTACAAAGCCTCCTAGCATGCATCGAATTACACGGTTTGCAGGTGGAGACTTTCTTAGTGGTGCAGCAAGTTGTTTGGGTGAGGATCTGTTGGAAAGCTCTAGATGTTGTGTAAAATCATTGTCGTTCGAATCAGGCAAGACTTCACCGCGATGCAAAAGGAGCGTGATGTTAATCTTCCAAGATGCGGTTTATTCACGTGCACTGCGTTCCACTAGCCACTCCAGAACGCGTTGATGTTCTTCCGTGGGATGGTCAACCTGGCTGAGCAGCTGCAGCGTCGATTCTCCCAGGCGGTTACGAATATGCGGATCGGCTCCGGCGTCAACTAGCACTGGTATGAAGCGGGGGTTGTGTCGCGCGGCCAGATGGCAAGCGGTCATGCCAGCTAAGGTTTTTGCGTCAAGGTCGATGCCCGTCTTAATGATCTTTTGCAGCAAATGTGTTTGTTCCGGACGTGGATAGTAGAGGAAGCGATGAAGAATGTTGCGACCATGTAAGTCTGCTGCATTCGGAGCTTCCGTATACCCCAACGCCATTTCGAAGAAATTTTCCTTGAAGTCCGGGTTCCATTCTGTGGTCATGAGCACTGTTTCCTGCTTTTCGGGCGCGAATGATGCACCAAGCTTCATCCACTTGCTCAGAGGTTCCGAGAGCTTGACGTCCGGGCTTGCACCCAGTTCAAGTAGTTCCTGGAAGGCTGTTTGGTTATCAGCGAGGTAGGACCAAAGTAGCAGCGTCATACCTGCTGGAGATTGGTAGTTGATATCCAGTGTTGGTGCAATTTCTGAACGCACGGAAGCTGCACCATCCTTGCTGGCAATTGTATCGCAGTGAGCTCGGTAAGATGTGTTACTAGCGAAGGTTGTACTGGGAAGTGATTCACTCCATGCGATCGGGAAATCTGGAAGCGTTGGGGAGTGGAAACGTCCATTCTGATTACTAGGGAGGCGCAATTCCTTTTGCAAAGTCACAAATTCGCTTGGATCGGCCATTTTCTGAATTGCCAAGGAAATGTCGTCCAGCAGCCTAGTGCCGTCTTCGGAAGTGAGGGACGGATCCGCGTTCTTAGCAAGTAACCATCGACAAACAGGAATTGCGAAGACTCCATGGATATCCCGTTTTATCGCGTAACGGCATGCGGTAAGTCCCTTCTTGTCCATCGCATTGACATCCACCCCCATCAGAACTAGTAATTGCAAATCTCTTTTCTTGATATTGTGCAATCCAGAATTGACACCTAGATACACATGAAGGAGCGTCATTCCATCACTGTTTCTTTGGTTGGGCTGATGGATGTACTTCATCGCTACACAAAAGAATTCGCTCCGCAGGTAGGCATGGCCGACGATCGAGAAGAGGACTGTGTCGCCAGCAAAGTGCTGAAATGTAACTTCGGCTCCCTCAGTAGAAGCAATGGTCGTTTTCAACGGAATATGCGGGTTGGCACCGTATTCCAATAGCATTTCAAACGCCTCTACATTTCCCTCCATCATCGACCAGAACAACAAAGTCATTCCATTTAGTTCGGGAGAATTGATGTCAGCATTTTCGTCGAGCATTTCTCGAAGTAGAGAGAGGTTGTTCCTCGAAATTGTCTCTGCGATTCTCAAATTGTACGGCGTTGAGAACAATTCGAAGGCACTACGATCAATCAGTCTAAGCTCGTTGGTCTGCGCAATAGCAGGTGCCATTGCTGCAAGCAAATACAAGAAAGTAAGTAGAAGCACTGATAGCAGATTCCTACCGGGGAGCATCATGGTCGTACACATTCCAATTGGGATCGGTATGTAGAATTCCGTAGTATATTGCATCAAATTGATGTGACCTGAACATCTTGAACGATGCAAGGGGGATCTTGCCCAACGCTATCGAGATCTTAGCAGCGATTGTCAAGAACTGATTTTTCCATTCGTCCAAATCATCAGGAAGGCTTCTTAGGAGCAACTTAGCCTCATCAAACTGTGTTCGTTCAGATTCAAAAAGATTGAAGTGACCTTCAATAGATACTTGCCGTCCTACCGCTCTAGGCAGAGCAGTGACGTGTGTTTGTAAGAACGTCAATAAATCCGGCAATGAGCGTTCAGTGCTAACAAACTCATTTACTGCGTACGCGGTAATGAGTGATTCCGCTCTGTCAAAGTTCAACATTGCTGCTCTGTAAGCAGGTATCAATGGGATCGTATGTGGTTGGAGACCAGCGGCATTGAAGGTTCTAGCTTGAATTCCAGTCAACAGAGACGCCGCGCTTGCCATGCCCCCCCCGAGGGAATGCCCGCTGATCGAAAGACTACTTTCAACAGGGGAAAGCTGTGCCAAATAGTAGGTTAGATCCATTGCTGCGATATACTGCGGCTCACCGTTTGTGAGGAGCTGTCGAACATTCGATATGAGATCCTCTGGTGTATCGAGGTCGGTCCCTGCAAAAGAGATTATGTAGCCACCGGATACATAATCTCGGTAGAGACCAGCTTTGAATCCAAGTGGAAATATCGGACTGCCAATATCTCTTCTCGCATTAAACAAGTACGTAAGTATTAAGGCTTGGAAGCTCTGATTCAGATCTGAATCTTCTAGCCATTTTTCAACCTGTTCTTGATCGATGTACTGCAGCGACATGTCCGGGTGTGAACCCTTAGCGTAGACCGCTTCTGCAGCAGCTGCACTACGCAATTCCGGCATTGAATTAAGCGCTGGGAAGAATGTATTGGCGTTCACTGCCATATATTTAACTTCGTCAGTTGCTTTAACAATTTCTGATGTGCTCCAAATGGTAGCCTTGATGCGATCATCCGGTTTGTGGAGAGTATCGACATCAATCTTAACGTCATGGCCGGTGGTAATCTGAATTGCCTCTAACCAGAGGACTACTCTTCCGTTATACGGATTGTAGTTCAGCTCTGAGAGTGTAAAGTCACCAATCAAATCTCCGTCGGGCGTACCCAAAAGACGTCGGTTGGCATTGTATTTTGGCGCGTCCCAAATATTGATCGTGCCAGACGGCTTGTTCTTCCTCAATTCCTCTAAGCGTATGACAATCTCGGATGGAGGGATATGTGTTGGCAACTGTATGACAAGTGGTGTAAATTGATTAGCGTCCTTGTAGAGCATCTTGCCTATGGCAAACCTGTTGGATTCAAGTTCTTCTTCCCAATCGTCCAATTCAGGGAAAAATGTGCCATTGTCGTTGTCGCTATCGATATCTAGATCAATTCCCCAAACCATTACGTCAAGCGAAGCTACTTGAATGCTATTTAAATTGCAGGAGTCGAACGGAGAACTGTTGTCTTGTTGTGTGGGGGCCCAAGTTAGATTGATGGGGGTGCGATGCAACGCGATGCCCTCGACATACAGTGTCTCTTGACCTGTATAGGGAAGTGTGGGGACGGTGAGCATGTCGCTTGGACCACCCGCATAATACATGTAGGGAAGGACGAGATTGTTCTTCTGCGGCGAATCCCAAAGTCGAATCGTAGAAAGATCGTAGCTCAAATAAAAGCGACCATCGTCTGCACTCATCTCCTCGGTCAACATCGGGGTGAAGTCCACTGGAAGCAGATCGTCGTCCAAGAATCCACGTTCAAATTGATCACTCAGACCACTTTCGTCATCGTCGTCGTCATTGCGCAATACGTCCATCTCCAGCATTGGGTAAGTAACTGCCCCTTGATCATCGTCGGAGACGGTCAGAGTTAGGGGATAGAGTGAATCGCCATAGACTCGCGGCAACCTGAACTCAACGGTCTTAGCGGGAGTGTTGGAACAGGTATAGAACTGGCTGAACACGTTGCTGTTGGCCGTGGTCCCATCGGCCCAAGTAACACTGGCTGTATGAAGGTCATGAATGCCAGGGTCTAGAAAGCTTGCTTGGAGCACGGTCCAGGCATCTCCGTGGGAGTCAACCTCGTGACCGATCTGTGGCCGGCCAACAAGTCGAGGTGGTACATTCACCACTTCCAAAGTCAGTGAGTCCGTTTCGCCCGCGAAGTCCACTTCTACTTCTAGAGGGTCGGTCGGCGTTTCATTGCCCGGCCAAGGTCCGTCGTCCGGTATGTGGAACGAAACGCCATACACTCCATTGGCATTCAGAATGTTGCGCTGGTGGACCTGCTCGCCAAGATCAAGCTTGCCGTTGAAATTTAGATCGGCAAAGATGATGAGCGTTTGAGGGATTGAGGAAGATCCCTCAAGCTCAATAGTAATGGAAATTTCCTGTCCCTCTAGAACGCGCCGGCTAGAGTCGGATGTTCCTCCATCGTAGAGTTTCACACTCCGTATTTTGTATGGCTGTTCGTCCGGCTCGAAGCTAGCTGTTCCTGTTGGGCTGGGGCCAGAGGATGGTGGATCGTACGGTGGAATATATGGAGTCGTTCCCGAAGGTGTGGGCGAGGGCGAGGAAGGAGTTGGAGACGGAGACGGAGATGGAGACGGAGACGGAGACGGAGACGGAGACGGAGACGGGGACGGGGACGGAGACGGGGACGGAGACGGGGATGGAGACGGGGACGGAGACGGGGACGGAGACGGGGATGGAGACGGGGATGGAGACGGGGATGGAGACGGGGATGGAGACGGGGACGGGGACGGGGACGGGGACGGGGACGGAGATGGAGATGGAGATGGAGATGGAGATGGAGATGGAGATGGAGGGTCGAACGGAATGGTACCTGATGGGGTTGGGGTTGAAGGTGTACTGCCGGGCGGATCAATGGGTAACGTCCCCGACGGTGTGGGAATGGGGTAACCACTCTCGTTGCAGAATTCATTGAACGCTCGATCGATCCAATCCTCAGGAATGGAATCTCCACAGTTCCACAATCGAATTGCGGTTTCGTTGATCGAGTCAACAGCGGTTGCTGTTGCAGAGTCGCCTGTGGGCGCTTCGCCTTCGCCGGTTAGTACTTGATCTACTGCGTAACGATCCTGCAAATAATCCTCTTCCGTCGCCTCAGAAGAAGCATGGGTTTGATTGACGTCCGGCTCTTCGGATTCTAGTGGGCTTGAATCTGCAAGTTGATGGTGAATCGTGAATTCCGGCTGAGTGGCGAAGGTGGCAGTCGCGTTGCCAACGGACGTGGGGGACAGAATGCTGGCTGCATGGACTGGCTCCACGGGAGCAAGGGAGGTTGAAGCTTGCTGGGCTTGCGTCGAAATGTTCCTGGACCGATCGTCAGCCCCTGTGAACTCAGCGACCGCTTCAGCCTCATAGGCGATTGCAGACCCCATCGGGATTGACGAATCGCCAGGGGCTGCAGGAGCCTTCCCCGAGGTCGAAAGCTTGGGGCTACCGACAATTCGGGCTTCTGAAGAGAGTACGCTGTACTCGTCAGGGATGTCGGTCGGTGCGATCGTATCGCCAGCCAATACAACTCGAGGCGAGAGTGGCTCGACATTCAGGATGCGATGCCTAGAACGCGTGGCATGAGGAGTGAGAAAGAGAGCCGCGTGTCGCATTTCATGGTCTCCACTTGAAACGCCAAGAGGAAAGTCCATCAAAACGCAAACCCAATTGTCACCGTTTTGATGGCGTTTACCGCCTCACACTAACGCGCTGAAATACAGATGCAACATGTTACTAACAATATCTTTAAGAAAAATTTAGAGCGAAGGCGTAGATGCAGAGGATTGCTGTTTTTGCTTGCGTTTTCTAAGCGCAGCTGCCTGTTCAAACTTCGACGAGGCGGCGGCGTTAGCTTCGGTACCCCCCGCCGGAATTGGAGAAAAGCGAAGTACGTCATAGGGCCCTTCGTACCAACCCACCAAATCTCTGAAGCCGATGCGGTGGAACTGCTCGCCAATGCCTTCGACACACCCAAGTGAGATCGCTATATGCGACCAAGCAACCGCTTGTTGAAAATTTTGCTGCTTGAAGTAGCACCAGCCACTCATCCAAGCCAGTTCGGGAAAGCAGGCATCGATGGATAAACCGATTCCACAACGAGAAATCGCCTCGTCCAAGAGCCCGAGCTCCACACAGCATTTTGCTCCCATATAGCACGCCCAGGCAGCTAACTCATGTCCGGGGTGAATTGAAGCGCAGCGATCAAAAGCTGCGATGGCTCCCTCGTGTTGTAGGAGATTGGCAAGAGTTTGCCCCAGGTAGTACCATGCTCGCCCGTTCTCAGGGCTCCATTTCAAGTCTTCACGCAGAATGCGATGATCTCGCTCAAGCTTGCGGCGCATCGCCTCTGGAGGTTTGGGGATTTCATCGAAGACGAGGTGGGGGAGCACTCGGCGATGGTACTGTTGATGCTTGCTGACCAAAGCCTCGTGTGTCCTGCCTTGCCACTGTAGAGTGGTCGGCAAGCGTATCAAACGCTCCTTGCTATATTGACCATCGCTTGACTCCACCAGCCATAGGTCCACGTCGTCGTGAGTTTCAAGCAGCTCAATCAATTGGTGGAAGGTGAACGCGTCCGACGTGCTGCGCAGTCGTTCGTCGGTGTCGAGTGTCAAGGCCCAGGTGGCGTCGGTTTGTTGCGCGAGCTCAAGTGCAAGGTTGCGAGCTTTGGCGAAGTCATCGGACCAGTTCAAGGTTGCAAGCTGCAGTTTACTTCCTGCCACGGCCCGCGCCACGTCGAGCGTTTTATCTTCGATCCCTGTATCGATCAGTAGGACTTGGTCTACCCAATCCACCACCGACTCCAGCGCATCACCGATCAATTCTTCGCAACTACCTGCGAGGACCGTGCACGCAATTCGAGTCCGTCCGCTGCGGGTTAACGTTTTCGGCAGTGGAACTTTGGGAGCAGGCGGATTGGTCCGAACGACCGAGACCGCTCGGGAAACGGCTTCTGGGCTGGGCGCGAGCTTGAGAAAGTCTACCAGCTTCTCTACCACTACAACTGGGGCGTTCTGCGTCTCTTCAAAATCTATGATCAAGCTACCTTGGCGAGGGAAGGTTGCTGCGAGCTTCGTCCATAGTTGCTGTTGAATATTCTCGGAAGAGGGCCACCAATCCGTGCGTTTGAGCGATTGGATCGAATCGTCCAGTTCTCGACGACTCCAAATTAGCTTGGTGTGTGGGCCCCAGGCGCGCATGAGGTCATTGATCGATAAGGTCAACAGAGGGTGTTTGGCACCCACGACCTTGCAATCTGCGGAAAGTCTGTTGCAGAACCATTGCCGCAGTAGCAAGATGCGATTGGACGCTGGCTCTGCGGCGATAAGCTGCGGTTCTGTCCACCAGCGTCGAAGGGATTGAGCAAGATCTTGCGGTTCGTAGTAGTTTCCCCAAAACGGTGCCCCCATATCAACCCCCAGCTCATGCAGCATTGCCGCAATCATGCTTGACCCCGACCGGTAGGTGCCGACAACGGCGACAGGTTGGACCTCCATCGCGTGCTCCTTTTATCCAATGGTCTGCTGCTTAAAATTCCGGCTCCAGGCAGGCTGCACTAGAGTGTGGAAGCCGGGGAAACGGCGGCCCAATCCGGCTCCGTACTTACAGGTGGGTGGGCCCTTTGTTCGACTCTCGGACGAGCGTACCCGCCCCGCACGATTCCAGTTTGGCCACGCAGTATTAGTACCAACATGAGGTTGGTTAAGAACTCCACCTCTACGACTGGTTGAACCGGTTCTTCAGTCCCAAGCCAGCCCCAGCGACCGTTGCGAAATTCAAATCGCCCCGTGGGATCGTGCCGCCCGACAACGTATCCAGGTCGAAAGATGAGTACCTCCGCGCAGGCTGATTGAATCAAATGTTCGCACCAAAGTTTGTTTTGCGCCATTGAGAATAATTGATCTTCAGGCCAGGAAAGTTCGACTGCTGATGAGGAGATGTAAGTGTAGTGGTCGAATCGACAATTCGTCACAATGTTTTCAATGTGTGCATGCGAATGCCCTGAGAAGTCGACCAAATAATTCCAATGTTGACCGGCTAATTGGGTCGAGCAGGAATTGAAATCGTGGCGATCGCACTTGAGGTGTGGAACTGTCTTGAACAGATCCGGTGCTGTAACGCCCCGATTGAGTAAAGTGACTTCGAGTGTCGTCTGCTCAAGGACACGTTCCACAAAAACGCGACCTATGAAATTGGTACCTCCGAGAACTAGCATGCGTGCCGCCATTGTGGTTTTCCTTTCGACTCTCGTTTCAGCCTTGCAGGCCGCGCACTATGGAACTTTCTGCAATTCTGTCGACGTCTGGAATTTTGCAATCGATTTGTCCGTCCAACGATCCCACGGATCCATGTCGAGGCTCTGCTTAAACGCGACATGCGACTGGTAACGCGCCAATAGATAATTCGGTGAAGCGTGGTACCACCAGACGTAGGCATTGCGCTGTGCTAGCCGGGATCCCAGATACGCGTGGTAGGACACGGGCGACACTTCGAAGATCAGCAGCGAATTATTGGTCGGCGGAATTCGCTGAACTAGCCGTTTTCCCAGTTCCGCGTACAATCCGGTTTCACCCCCAGCCCCCGGTTGCCACGGGGGATTCGCGCAGTAGTAGAGGCAAGCGACTGCCCGCGCTGTCTTAATGGCTTGCGGCTGGCGATCGCGGGTGTCGTCGGAGTAATTGCATTGGCAACCAGCCTGGAACAGACGCATTCCCTGGTAGTTCGGGGCGATGTTGGGAAACGACACAACCGCAAAATCGGTATGCGGCCAACCCGGTTTTGACGGAGCATTGTGGCGATGCATCCCAATCATCACATTCTCATCCAACCGGATTGAGAAAGAACTGGCCGTGAATTCTCGGAATTCCGTCGATACGAATGCAGCAATGCTAGTCTGCTGCACGTGGCTTAACATAGGGGTGAAGTTGAGTGCGTCGTATTTCAGCTCACCAACTTCGCCCACCTTACCAATCGGCTTGGCTTGTGTGATCAGCTCCTTGAAGAGCAGCCCGAGATTGGAAGCTAACGCGGCTGGAAACACGTTCTCGATCACCATGTGATTGAACGGATAGCTGCCTAGCGTAATCCGAGCATCACGACACACAATACTCATAGCAAACTCACTTGCTAAGTCACGGTATCAATACCATACATCAGCAGCCTGAAGGACTGGCAAGGCCATGTCAAGAGTTTGCGGCTACCAATTTTTCATTTCATCCAAGTTCCCACAGTGGCCAGTGCCCGATCACTGTGCGAGGGGGCAGTGCGACGAGCGGCAGCTTCGCAAAACAGTCCCTCCCACCCACGGTCCGCAGAGGGCAGGGACTGCCGCATCAGTCAGGCTGTCAGTTTGGGGCAATTGAGTGTGTGCCAGTGAGTGTGGCCAGGTCAGAAATGCCGGGATTCTGCAATGCACAGCAATGCCTGCACCGCGCCAGAAACGGACTCGAAAGTCCAGCCTGCAAGCAGAAGCAGAGGATGTTCGACCGAGCGGGGAAATCGCCCGGGAATCCCTGGCTGGCCAGGGACGTGGTGCCAGGCGAGAGATCGGACTAACTGAAGCGGGACGTCCCGCTGGCCAGACGCTTGCCCTAATCGCAACCCGCCGCGTGAGCAAGGACAGGTGGTTACGGCTACAGTTTGATTCGGTCGCTACCCCTACAGCAAAACCGAAACCGCTCTTAACTCAACAAGCCGGAGACGGCGTATTGCAATCGCAACCCGCCGCGTGAGCAAGGACAGGTGGTTGCCGCTACAGTTTGATTCGGTCGCCACCCCCACAGCAAAACCGAAACCGCTCTCAGCTCAACAAGCCGGAGCCGGCGTATTGCAATTGCAACCCGCCGCGTAAGCAAGGCCAGCTGGTTGTGGCTACAGTTTGATTCGGTCGCCACCCTCACGGCAAAACCGAAATCGCTCTTAACTCAACAAGCCGGAGCCGGCGTATTGCAATCGCAACCCGCCGCGTGAGCAAGGACAGCCGGTTGCGGCTACAGTTTGATTCGGTCGCCACCCCTACAGCAAAACCGAAATCGCTCTTAACTCAACAAGCCGGTAACGGCGTATTGCAATTGCAACCCGCTGCGTAACGGGCTGTTGATTTAATAGCAATTTGAATTTTAACGCGGAGGTTGCGCCCAAACTGCCTTGTAGCGGCAACTATCTTTCCTTGCTCACGCAGCGGGTTACTATTTCGACAGCCCGGTGAGCAAGGACAGGTGGTTACGGCTACAGGGCGGATAGAGACGCTACCTCGACGGCAAGACCAGAAGCTGGGAGCTAAACCCCAAGAACACTCTAGGTTAGACGGCGTAACCGACCCCGGATG
Organism: Aureliella helgolandensis; assembly: GCF_007752135.1. Classification (GTDB taxonomy): domain Bacteria; phylum Planctomycetota; class Planctomycetia; order Pirellulales; family Pirellulaceae; genus Aureliella; species Aureliella helgolandensis. The sequence goes on from NZ_CP036298.1 coordinate 2,366,115, forward strand.
GTTCGTCCCCCGCCCTTCTCTACCGTTTTATCCGTGGTTTGCATGCGACGTAAAACGCGCGGCCAAGCGCGGATCTACAGTTCCTGGATGGCTTTTTCCAACCGGCGGACTTGCAACCGTACCGGTTCTAAGTCGGGATAGACATCGAGTGCGCGACGGAACCAAAAGAGCGATTCCAACAAGTCGCCCAGCTCTAGGTGACAATGCCCCAATCCAACCATCGCTGCATAGTGGAACTCGTTGAGCTTCAACGTCTGGCGGCAATCTTCTATGGCTTGCTCCAAAGCGTCAATCTGAAACAGGGCTAGCGACCGCTGGTGATACACCTCCGCACTCGCCCCGGAGGTTTCAATCAACTCGGAAGCCAGTTCAATCGTTTTCTCAAACGTTCCACATTCATTGGAGCGAACGATGCTCTCCAGCGTCTGACGCTGCGCGGCCGTTCCCTCACGTCCGCTAATCGCCCGCATCGTATCGTCTACGACCAACCGCAGCTTGCGATCGTGGTGCCGCAACAGTGGCCCAAGTATGGAGTAGGAATTTGCATCCCCAATCAGCCCCAGTGATAAAGCGGCGGCGCGACGAGAGTAAATGTCGCCCGATTGCAGCAAGCGTTCGAGAGTCCCCAGGGAATAATGCCCCGCTACCGATGCAATGAAACGCGCGGTATCCGCGTCGTTCAAATACCGTTGGTAGAATCTCAACAGTAGGGCGTATTGAGTTGCTCGTTCTTCCACGCCACTTTTCCTAACACTTGAGGACAATTGAAATGATCTAGAAATTCCAGGGAGCTTGAACCGAACTTCGCCTTGCGGCCAGCGGTCTGTCTTGGCTTACCCGACTGCATTCCAGTGAGAGAGGGAATCTAGGAATCCACCGTCCGAAAAGCTATGCCTGCCGCTGTCGTTGGCTCGGTTCAGTATAATCAGAGTCGCGTCGGAGGCAATTTCGTCGCGCGCACTTGCTGAAAATGTTCACCAACAGCGGGGCTTGCGTAGTGATTCTACTGGCAGCTGAGTAGCCAGTTCGCCGGTATTTCGATAAGAATGGACGACGCAAGTTGACTGGCCTTCCCATTGTGACTAACCTGCGCGGCGGTTCGATTCTTAGGCGGAGTTTTCGAATGCAGCAGACACTTACACTGAAGCGAGCGAACGGAAACTCGCGCAGCTGCGGATGTCTGTTTGAAACTCCCTCCCCATCATTGCAACAGAGGATCCACGCCGTGTTTCAGTGGGGGAATCACTTTGGGGCTCTGTTTTTCAGCTTGCTGGACGGGTGGCCTATCCCGCTTGTCTTACTCGCGTGCCGCGCGTTCTCAAGACGTGTTGGTGCGTTGGGCCTAGTCGCGGTCCTGTTAGGCTGTGCTGTCATGAGTGACGGTAGGCTCGCTGCGGCGCCGCCGGTGATTCACTACAACTTGCACGAATTGCCCTCGTCGCAGCAGGCTCAGGCCAAGCTTCAACGCGAGACTCAGTTCACCTGGCGACTGACACCCCTCCGCGATGGTTTGCGGAATCTCGCCAATGCCTACCAGCTCTCCATCTGGATTGACCGCCGAATCGACCCGACGCAGACGATAGACCTCCAGGTGGGTTCAACGAATCGCGCGACGGTGCATTCAGCCCTGCGTCAAATTGCTGCCCTGGTGGGGGCCGAAGTGGGCTTGATCGAGAATGTCGTCTATTTTGCACCTGCGGGCGAATTGTCGCGCTTGCAACTCGCGGCCACCCAGCTGCATGATGCTCTTAGCGTGAGGGATGTGCGTGACGGACGCCCGGCAACAGCGAACATGCGTCCCTTGCAATGGGAGGAAGTCAAAACTCCCAACGCGATTCTATTGGAGATTGCGGAGACTTGGAAAGTCACCGTCGCCGGAGAACTGCCGCATGATTTGTGGCATGCTGCAACTCTGGCAACCCCTTGTACGCTGGCCACGCAGCTGACGGTGGTGTGTGGTGGATTCGAGCAGCAAGTTTTATGGGACACCGGATCTAGGCTGCAGCTACAGCCGCTGCAGAGGGAAGAGAAATGGTCCTGCCTGTATGAAGACCAACCTTGGTCGCTCCAAGAGACGAAGCAGATTAAATCCGAGTATCGGGGAAGCTCCATTGCCAAACGCGGGCCTCAGTGGCATGTGACCGCCGTCACCGAAGCTCATCTTGCGCTGTTGGGATTAGCCACAAGTGTCGACCACAAGTCTGCGAATTCGCCACCGATGACAGCTCGGTGGACGGGCGAGATTGGTGGGGTTGCCGAGCGGGTACTGACGCAATTTGCTGCCTCCCAACAACTCGAAGTCGTTTGGGATGCTACTTGTACCGAGCGTCAGAAGCAGAAGCAGGTGCGGTTCGATGTCAAAAACGCATCGCTCACTGACATTTTGAATTCTTGGTCAGAAGCCGCTGAGCTGCGGGCCGAGTTGTCGGGAAGTGTGGTTACGGTTTCGGCTGCTCCCATGCCCTGATGGCCAGCACGCGTTGGCCAAGCCGCGCTGGCTGAAGCGATCCCCGCCTATTGAGAGGGGGCAGGATTCGATCTCGGTTTGATCAGAGCTTCAGGTGTTGCAGCATAGGGGCGAGTGCGTCGCCGTGGGCAACCAGCCGCGCGACCCGCTGTTCCTTGGCGTCTTGCTCGATGGTACATTCCAAAAACACCTCAGGGAGGCATTCCGGGAATTTGTCTCCCCATTCGATGACCGTGATGGCTGGCTGCTCGTACAGTTCATCGATTCCTAAATCCCACACCTGAGCAGCATGTTCGAGGCGGTAGAAATCGAAATGGTAGATCGGTACGGTGGCTGAGTAGCGTTGGAGCAATACATAGGTCGGGCTGGTGACATCTTCAGCTGGCACCCCCAAGGCTTCGGCCAGGAACCGGATCAACTGCGTTTTTCCAACTCCCAAGGTTCCGTTGAGTACGAGCGTGAATGGGGGCTGACAGTGCTCGGAAATCAAGCGGGCAAGTTGTCGAGTTGCTTGCAGGGTGGGGAGTTGCAAGTCCAGGGAGTTTGTACCAGTCACATTGGGTTCCTACCGCGTTTTCCGACCATGTAAGTAAAGAGCGATCGACCATTGATGAGCCGCTGCAATGGGGCATGCTAACTGTACACCTGGGACCGCTTGCCGATCTGTCTGCAGGCCGTGTTTTAGGGCTGGCGAGGGCGAGTGTTGAGCCAAAACGTCTTGCCGAAGTTCTCAATCTGCCGCCTGCCCTCCAGGCTGCTGACGTCGCGTTTTCCGTTCCAGCGATTGGCAACACTCTTTACATTCACTCGGATCTCAAATTCGGAGTCGAGAGTTTCCGCCAGATAGCGGGCAACGCCAAGTCCCACGCGAGATTGTGGGTAGATTGGCGTGCGAGTTGCGGCGAGGCACCAGCGGTCAGTAGCCACGCGCACCCACAGCGTCTCGTAGTAATCATCGTCTTCCGCTTCCGAATCAAGGGGCGTAGCGGGCACGACTTGGGCTGGCAGCCGATCCCAGGCCGTCTTGGCAACATAGACCTCCACGCGACTGCTGTGTGGAGCATACAGAGCCCAGCTCGGCCAGTGATCCCAGTAGCCCCATCGCTCTAGCAGCGGTAAGCAGATGGCCGCACCTACGATCAAGCGGGCGGCCCAGGCCCACATGGGGACTCGGTCGCCACGCACGGGCCCACTGAGACTCTTGGTTTGAGGCAAGGACGCCCCGGAGGACTGAGGAGTGCTGGGGGCTGTGTCTTGACTGGGAAGCCCTCGCTGAACGAGAGGACCATGCCGGCCGGGAAGATAAAACAGCAAGATCGCTTGCCCCGCAAACTGGGCGTTCCACAGAAGGACCCCCAGCGAATGGCCCAGTATCAGTGGGCTGAATAAGAGCATGAGAAGGATGTGGAACAGACAAGCGACGAGGGCAGCAATCCGCCGAGTGGCGGGGATGCATAGTCCAATCGCTAGTAACAGTTCCGCAACTGGGAGCACCCCGACCAACATCAGCTGCGATCCCAATGGCCAGTCCTCGGTCGAAATTCCGAGGACCGACAGGGGCGCACGAACGAAGTTCAGCCCAACCGTGTGCAGGAACTCATAGTCAATCTTTCCCAGAGCCGAAAATAGATAGATGCTGATCACCAAGGCTTGCATAAGCTTCAAGCCGGCCTGTCGATATCCGCCCAGGGTCCAGACTGCTGTAAATAGGATCCACTGATAGAACCAAGGCTGTAGACGCTGTTGGTCCAATGCCACCAAGGTCATGGCTGCCAAGCAACTTGCAGCGGACCATCGCTGAACCTGTGCGGCGGGACCAAAAAGCAAGCCCAGGAGACTGACAACTAGGCAAGCGGTCAGCAGGCTATCTAGCAGCGCTGGGACTCCACACAGGACTTCCAGCATAGGGATCTGGGGATAGGAGTCCGCAGAGGAGGCGATTGACCACCCGGTGGAGGGTAACCAGAGTGCATGGGATGCCAAGCCCAGGGCGAGAAGGCAAGTGGCCGTCCACCGGCACAGATTCTGATTGCAACGCAGGGAAAAGGGCTGTGCAGCGAGTTCTGTTGGGGGGACGTTCGCCATGGAAGGGGGCTGTTGGACAGCGGATATAAGAGGATCAGGTATGAAGTAGAGGGTGCAAAAAGGGGGTGAACCACGTTGCCAGCCGGGATTCTCCAGGGGGATGCGGGGGGGCACCGGCCTGCCCTGGCCACCAACAAAGTACCAGAATTCATGTTTTAGTGGAGACGAGTTGAACTCAAAAGGCTCGCCCAGCGTAGACCGACTGCGTAAACTAGTATCGCGAACACGAATGTGCTGGCTCGTGTCTCAGATGGGGTGCGAATTGTCGGCAGGGTGTTTGGATGGGGGGAGCGCCGGAATTGGCGAACGCCTCTAGGTCGATCAACCTATTGCGACAGGTCGATCAACCTATTGCGAATCGTGCCTTCGAATCTGAGCCGGTCTGTACGCTAAACCACAGAACAACCAATGTGCCTTAGGGTTAAATGGGCTTTGGGCTTGAATGGCCATTGGGTACAACGGGCTTCGATTTTTCGGGCACGCGTTCAGACGCAGTGAATATTGGGTTCTTTGTGGACACGATTTCTTAATTCGTGGTTGGTGGTGCGAGGTCACAGTGCCGCCTCCGCAAAGGATTCCTAAATTTGGGGGAAGCAATCGATGAAGACTTTTCAATTCGCGACGGTCCTAGGAGCGATGGGGCTGCTGTGCGGTTTCTTGTGTGCTCAGGTCCAATCCCAAGTCTTAGTTAGTCCCGAAAAGCCTCCCGCCAACCAGGAAACTCAGGCTCGCCAGCCGGCGACCGCGATCTTTGCCGGAGGGTGTTTCTGGTGTGTGGAAACCGATTTTGAGAAGGCGCCCGGTGTTGTAGACGTGGTCTCCGGCTACAGCGGTGGCCGTCGTCGGGCTCCAAACTACGAGAACTATGCATCCAACGGCCATCGTGAGGTCGTGCTGGTAACCTACGACGATTCCAAAATTACCTATGCCGGTTTGGTGGAATGGTTAATTAAGCATATCGATCCCACGAACGGTCGCGGGCAATTCAACGATCGTGGTGGGCAGTATGCACCAGCGGTCTATTACGCCACGGATACGGAAAAGGCAGATGCCGAGCGCGTCATCAGGGCCATTGAGCAGATGAAGGTTTTTCGTGGTCGATTGAGTGTGGACGTAATCCCCAGAGCTGAATTTTGGCCCGCGGAAGAGTACCATCAAGACTACCATCACAAGAACACGATTAAGTACAATTTCTTCCGGCTTGCTTCGGGCCGAGATGCCTTCGTGAATTCCCATTGGGGCAGCCGAGCCGGGTTTTTGGAACTGCCCGGAGCGCGACCGGAAGGCGCACTGAACGCCACAGACACGGTTGCGGATGTGAAGGCGACCGAATCCGCCGAACCTCGTCCATGGCAAAGCTTCCGCAAGCCTTCCCCCCTAGAACTCAAGCAGACTCTGTCAGCAATTCAGTTTAAAGTCAGCCAAGAAGATGGTACCGAGCCGGCATTTCGCAACGAATTCTGGGATAACAAGGAAGCAGGACTCTACGTCGATATCATTTCTGGCGAACCCTTGTTCAGCTCCAGCGCCAAATTCAAGTCGGGCACGGGGTGGCCCTCCTTCGTCACACCCATTTCGCCCGATGCGGTTGAATATCGATTGGACCGCACCCTATTTTCAGTGCGTACCGAAGTTCGGTCCAAGTACGGGGACTCGCATTTGGGGCACGTCTTTGATGACGGACCGGTGGAACGAGGCGGCAAACGTTATTGCATGAATTCGGCCGCCCTGCGATTCATTCCTAAAGATAAAATGGAGTCCGAAGGATACGCCGATTATTTGAAATTCGTCGAATGATCTCGCTCTTGGAAATGGAATGGCCGGTGCAACAGGAGCTGCGGGCGTTTCGTCCAGAATGGAAGTTTTAGGTGGTCGACAGGGCACGCTCCCTACGCTTCGGTGAACCTGGGGCGCTGGTGGCATCGGCTCGACCACGGCCTCTAGCCCTCACGGGAAGAATGGCGAAAGCACCAGTCCGTCCTGCTGGTTTTGTAGCCTATACGTAGCCAATCCTGGGTAGCCAATCCTGAGCCGCCAACTCCGAGGCGATCCTGCGAAGGCTGGTGGTTTTCCACCTAGTAGCACGTTTTTTTGGCTCGCCGATTTGTCGCGCGAGTTACCACTTGGTTTAGTGTCGTTTACAGGAGTGTTGTTGGTAGCGATCGCCAAATACGAACCGATTTTCCTCAACCTGCTTCGCTCCGCTTTGGAAGGTATTTGCACCTGTGTTGAAAACAAGAAGTGAACAACCCAGTGATGAACAACTCGGCCAACGGCTGTTTGAGTTGGAAGTCTGTGTTGACCGTATCGAACATGCGATTATCGCTGCAGAAGCAGGCGCAACACGTATTGAAATTAACCAAGGGATGGAGCTGGGGGGATTAACTCCAACCGTTGGCTCGTGTCTTTGGCTCAGCCGGCATTGCCCCGTCCCAGTGGTCGCCATGCTGCGTCCGCACAATCATGGATTTTGTTATAGTCCGGCTGAGCAGACAGCCATGCTTCGCGACTGCGAGTTGCTCCTGTCCTCCGGTGTCGATGGAATTGTTGTGGGAGCGCTCCGCAACGACGAAGAGCTCGATTTGAATTTTCTTGCGCAAGTGGTTGAGCTGTGCGCAGGCAAAGACGTCGTCATGCATCGCGCTTTTGACCACCTGCACAATCAGCATAAGGGATTGTTGCAATTGATTGATCTGGGGATTGCTCGCGTCCTGACGTCGGGCGGGCGCCCCAAAGCGATGGACGCATTAGAGGTGTTGCAAGAGTTCGTCGAATTGGCTGCCGGGCGAATTCAGGTCCTGCCCGGAAGTGGAATCACGGCGGACAATGCTGCTGAAATACTTAAGAAGACCGGCTGTGCACAGCTGCATGGCTCGTTTCGCTTGCCCTTGCGGGGAATTTGGGCTCCGAATCCTGAAGAGATCGCAACCGTTCGCCGGATCCTGAGCCGGCATGCTGAAGCCCCGCCACCCCAGCTAACCAGAGAATCGGCTGTGCCGGTTCGCTAAGCAGCACGTCCAACGCGAGTGGCAATTGGGTCCTCCCCGCTTCAAACGCACGGCACTTCGCACGATTTCTGGATGCAACCAGACGAACGCGAACTAGCCTGCTCAGTGCATGGAGGGGGAGATTGGACAAGGCGGTGGGATTGCCTGCGGTCGTTCCGGATGGTGAAATTGCGCCGATTATAGGGCCCATACCGAAGGCAAAACTGCGGCTGTGACGTAAAATTTTGGCAGTGGAGTGTCAGGCTAAGCTAGGCTCCACTTGTCAACCTGCCACTAGGCTCGCCAGATTCTCATCGAGTGGCGATCGGTTGGTATGGAGTCAACGTTGCCCGCCCCGCCAAGGGGCATGTTCAGGAATGTTCAATGTGTGGAATTGTCGGATATATCGGTGCCAATGACGCTTGCCCCTTTCTGCTGGCGGGCTTACAACGCCTGGAATACCGCGGATACGACAGCGCTGGCATTGCTACGCTCAGACCCTCGGATCAGATCCGAGTGACGCGAGTTGCCGGTCGCGTGGCGGATCTCGATGCTGCAGTCAAGAAGAAGTCCATGGCCGGTAATCTTGGTATTGGGCATACGCGTTGGGCCACGCATGGCGCGGCTACCGCTGAAAACGCGCATCCGCACAGTGGCGGAAACGGCGTGTTGTCGTTGGCTCACAACGGCGTCATCGAGAATTACGAATCGCTCAAGAGTGTGCTGCAGTCCAAGGGGTACGTCTTTCATTCTCAAACCGACAGCGAGGTGGTGGCTCACTTAATTGCCGAATGCCTCAAGCTGTCGATGGTCAAACATGCTGGCGAAGTTTCCATCAATTGCTACGTGGAGGCGGTGCAGGACGCAATTTCTCAATTGCGAGGTACCTATGGATTGGTGATCGTGTTCCGAGATCAGGCCGATCTGCTGATCGCAGCGCGCTGTGGAAGCCCGCTGGTGGTGGGCGTCGGCAAGGGGGAGCAGTATGTCGCTAGCGATACGTCCCCGTTGATCGGCTTCACCGATCGCATCATCTACTTGGCTGACCATCAAATTGCAGTGATTCGTCCCGATAATATCCAGGTCTTGCATCGCGATCAGGGGCGCATTCGCCCAGACATCAAGGAGTTGACGGCGGACGCAGTGGATGTGACCTTGGAGGGGTACGCCCACTACATGCTTAAGGAGATCTACGAGCAACCACACTCGATTACCAACGCCCTCCGCGGCAGGCTCGACAAGGACAATGCCACGGCTAAGTTCGGCGGACTCAATCTCACCACTCAACAATTGCGCAGCGTCGAACGCATCGTGCTGACCGGCTGTGGGACGAGCTGGCATTCGGCGCTCGTCGGGGAATACTTGTTCGAAGAATTGGCTCGTATCCCGGTCGAAGTGGAGTATGCCAGCGAGCTGCGATATCGCAATCCTCCCACAGATCGCGATACGGTGATTTTCGGTATTACTCAAAGTGGTGAAACGGCGGATACCTTGGCGGCCCTCCGCGAGATGAAACGCAAGGGGCACCACACATTGGCAATCTGCAACGTGATTGGCAGCAGCATCGCCCAGGAAGCGGATGGAGGAATCTACCTGCACGCTGGCCCTGAGATCGGAGTGGCGTCCACCAAGGCCTTTACGTCGCAATTGACCGTATTGAGTATGCTGGCGCTTTACTTCGGACGCCTGCGACACCTGAGCTACGAAGCAGGCCAACGCATCATCGCGCAATTGGAAATGCTGCCGGAAGTGATTCAGAAAACGCTCGAATGCCACGAGCATGTCAAGCATATTGCCGCGCGCTATGCCGACGCCACGAACTTTCTCTACCTGGGACGAAAGTACAATTTTCCCACGGCACTGGAGGGGGCTCTTAAGCTGAAGGAGATCAGCTACATCCATGCCGAGGGCTATCCGGCAGCCGAAATGAAGCACGGCCCAATCGCCCTGGTCGATGAGCACACGCCCAGCGTCTTTATCGTGCCCAATGGGACGGTCTACGATAAAGTCTTAAGCAATCTCCAGGAGGTTAAGGCACGGGGTGGGCCCGTCATTGCAATTGTCGATCATGAAGACCCACAAGTTGCCAATTTGGCCGATGAAGTCATCATGATTCCACAAATTGAAGACTTTTTGCAGCCTATCGTGGCTTCCATTCCACTGCAATTGCTCTCGTATGAGATCGCGTTGCTACGTGGATGTGATGTAGATATGCCCCGAAACCTAGCCAAAAGTGTTACCGTTGAATAGACTGGATATTCAACGCATTGAGAACACTTCAGTGCCTTAGAGAGCGATTCCCTCTTCCCGTCTTATGCTTCGGAGCATCGAGAGCGAGTTGGAACGGAGCGGCTGTTGATAGCAATCCGATTCCTTTTCATCCTCAATTCCAGCTCCAGCGTTTTTCACCTATGAGATCTACACACATGAGCAATAATCTTGGTTTGAGTTACAGTGCCCGCAAAGCCCTTTCGGTGCATGTTGGCGAAGCGGCTGGCAATGAAATCGCGAATTTGATTCAACGCATGGCTGCACAGATCGAAGAGCTAAAACGCAGCAAAGTTAACGTGACCTCAATCGTGCCTGGTGCCAAGCAAGACGATGATGCGCACTTTGCGTCTGTAATCGACAGCGACTCGTTCTAGTCGTTTTCTGATACTCGACTACAACCGGTTGTAGTCGAGTTCGAACAAGAGGTTGAGGTCGCTTAGATCTCCGGATTGCAATCCTTCATTGAACCACCGTTGCCGCTGTTTGGCGGTGCCGTGCGTGAACGAATCGGGCATGACTTGACCGGTGGCTTGACGCTGCAGGGTGTCGTCGCCAATTTGTTGTGCGGCGTTTAACGCTTCTTCCACATCCCCTGCTTCAAGGATGCGTTTGGCGCGATCTGCATGATGCGCCCATACTCCAGCAAGAAAGTCGGCTTGCAGCTCAAGACGCACGCTGAGTTTGTTGGCTTCGGCCTTGCTCAATTGTGCCTGCCGCGACTGAACTTCGGCGGAGAGTCCCAGCAAATTCTGGACATGGTGGCCTACTTCGTGAGCTACGACATAGGCGCAGGCGAAGTCCCCTGGAGCTTTGAATTTGGTTCGCATCTCCTCAAAGAACGCGAGGTCCAAGTAGACCTGCAAATCGGCTGGGCAATAGAACGGGCCGACGGCGGAGGAGGCGTGACCACAGCCGGAGGAGGTTGCATTGCGAAACAGAATCAGTTTGGGTTCTTGGTATTCCTTGCCCACCAATCGTGGGAAGAGATCGTTCCACACGTCCTCGGTATCTTTGAGCACCACCTTCACAAACTCGGCGAGCTCTTGTTCCGCTTCGCTGGCGACGACTGGTCCGGCTCCAGCCTGGGCCCCTGCTCCACCTTGGGCCGCCTGCTGTTGGAGTTGCCGAACACCGTCCTGAAGTGCTTGTCCTGGATCGCCACCACGCATGATGCTGAATACGACCACGAGCAGAGCGACTAACAAACCGCCTCCGCCAACAGCTCCAGCACTCTTCATGCTACGACGATCCTCGACGTTGCTGCTTCCCTCTCGTCCTGCCCAACGCATGCCCCACCCCTTGTAAATGTCTGTGTGTGCAATCACCGCCCGTAAGGCTATCGCTGGTGAGGTAGGGGAGCAATGGTCGTGGGCATTGAGAAGACGAAAAAAGACCACTTTTGTTGGTTCAAGGTGCAGCGTTTCGCTTGCGGCTTGCGAGCCGCAGCAGCTTGACGGCAACCACTATTATTCAACGCCGTACAAGCCGGCAGGCGGAATCAACTCCCCACCCACGGATCCCAGCACTCGCTTGGAGAGGAAGCGTGGTTCGATATTGAAGTTGAAGGAGACGTTATCACGCCCGCTGTCCACGTCGATGCCGACCTTCACCAAGGCCGTTTCTCCGATGCGCGTTAGCCCCAGCGATTGACCAATGCTGCCCGTGTTGCCAAAGTCGAATTGGGCTCCGCCGGTAAGAATCCATTTTTCGTTCAGTCGGTAATTCGTGTAGCCGTTCAAGATGGTGGCGCTAATCGGGCCTTCTAGAGAAAGCATGCCAATGTAGGCGTCGCCACGCCCTGGACGACTCATCTGGGCGCCTGCAGAAAAGGTCTTCAAACCGTCCGCAAACGTATCGTAGTAGCCGTCGGACAGGAGCGTTAGACGATCTCCTACGTGATAGCGGAAGTCGTAGTTGATGACTCCCAGGTCCTCGCCGAAGTTGTCTCGCTGTGCATCAGGGAATAGGATGAAGTCCACATCAAACGAAACCAGGTCGACGATCCGTTCACGCCCTGGCAAGCCACGCTTGGTTTGCCATCGCTGGTTGACGCCGAAACGCATCTGACTAAGGTCATCCACGATTTCACTGCTGCCGGCCGTCACCCACCGCTGCATGCCATTTCGAAGCGCAAAGTTGCGCTCGTCGAACTTGTCTGGCAGCGAGCCACCGAAGGTGTTGAAAATGAAACGCCGCCGGAAGTGCTCTTGGGCATTGTCATCCAGTGGATCGTAGAGTGGCAGGAGGTCCATATTCTGGTTGGAATCTGCATAGAAATACTCCGCATCTAGCGTGACCTTGTGCGCGATCCCACGCAGATCGAACAGGCGATTTTCGATGCCCGGGTAGACCCGCCAGAAAGGGAGGGACGTGCGAATACCGGCCTGCCCCGTCAGTCGTGTTAGGTCGTCTTGATTGACGTCTTCATTCCAAAAGGCGGCCTCTCCCGATAAGAATGGAATGATCTTCCACGCTCCCAACGCAATGGGCATGCTCAACTCCTGACGCGTGTTCGCAACCACACCCTCACTATCGCTCTCCCAAGGAAGCAAGGCGAAAGTGGCCGCATCGACGGGGTCGGTGGGAGTCGTCGCTACGCGTTGATGTCCATAGCCCACACTGGAATGTTCGCTCCAGGTAAATCGCTCTCCCAGGAGATCTTGCCCGAGCCAGTAGTGATCCAGTTTGGGGAGCCATTCCGTGTCCGTAAAGAAGTCGTTCAGACGCGCTTGTCCGAAAATCTCCCAGTAGCGATTGCCGCTGTAGTTGCGCATTCGCAACGCCGTGGTAAAGTCCTTCTCTTGTTCCCACTCCTTCTCGAAGAATTGTTCGAGAAAATTTCGGTCGCTGATCCAACCGTTCTCAAACAGCAGCTCCGTGTTGGGCGTTGCGAACAATCGATGTCGGGTCAATATTCGTCCGCGAACGGTTTCTTCCGGAGTCAGTTTGTTGCGGTCGCTACCTAAGAAATCGAGTCCTTCATCGTGCAAGAACCAGGCATCCGTTGAACCGACGCCGGGGATCCCAAAGAGATAGGTGGGGCGGTTGTAGTCGAAATGGACCCCTACCGCTGGCCCTCGATCCGAGAGATAGTCGGTCGACAAGTCTAGATTGGTCCCTTCAAACCCTTTGATTCCCAGCAACTGATAGAGATCCCAGTCGACGTAGGTTTGAAAGCCAAAGATGCTGTCATTCTTGAACTTCACTCCCGACACGTAGAAGTTCGGCTTCGATAGATCGGTCTTGAATTTGGGCCAATACAGTACCGGCACGCCGCCCAGATACACAAAATTGCTTTTAGCGGAGACGCTCATGTTCGTCGGACGATTCGTGTCAGAGGGAGCGTAGGCCGATAGATCGGCTTCATTGCGAGTGTCCGTCAACTCCACTTCATCGGCTTGCAACCAATAGCGAGGTACTCCCAAGCGACTACTCGTGATAGCCGCTCCATAAGCAACCATGTTATTGCGGTCGCGTTGCTGCAAGACGTCCGCTTTCAAACGCAACAACCCTTGGTATTGTGGCACGGGCGTCAATACTTCTGCCGAGAGTACCATGCCGTACTCGCTCGAGACGTTGTAGTACATCCTCTCCGCATAGATGACTCGATTTCCCTGATGAAATACAATGTTCCCATCCAGGTAGAGCTCAACTGGGCGATCGGGGCTGGAGGTTAAACCGCTCAGGATCGAGGTGCCACCTCCCGTGCCGTTGTTACGGACCCAAACAATCGCGTTGTCGGCTTCGAGCGAAATTGTGCCGAAATCGGTCGTGGCTCCGTTCGCGTCCCTGAGACTGGCACCGTTGATGATCAACTTGAATCCGCCCGTCAGTTGTCCGACCGCCTCCGTCGCGGTCGTCAGATCGGTGTACCGTAGCTCATTGCTACTGCGCGGCAGGAATTGGATGTTCTTGAGGGTGAAGCCATTGGTCGCAGGGATCTGCCGCACGACTTGTGGTTGTGCCTGTGGATAAATGGTTTCGGAGGCAGGCGGTGAATTCGAAGGCACGGGGCCCGCAGCCGCGTAGGGAGCACTACCGTCCTGGGGAATGACGAGACCAGCTTGCGGTAGAAGCGAACTACTTTGGGTACCACCCAAGTTGGAATTTTGCGGTTGCCAGGGCGTTGCTCCAGCAATCGGGGGCACTAGCGATTGGGGATTGCCCGCCCCGCCGGTCGGAGGCAGTTGGATATTGCCCGGTGGCAGCTCTTGGTTGAGCAGTGGCGGAGCGGTCATGGCGCCATTCGTGCCGCTGGGGGTAAACCCGTATCCAGGTGCCGATTGCGCGTACTGCGCCATCTGCACTGCGGAAGTGGGTTCGCGACTCCAGTCTAAGTTGGGGATGTCATGCCGTGGGATCGAACGCCCGGAAGATTCAATGGGGTACAGACTGAAGAGTCGACCAGTCCACTGATGATCATTGATGACTCTTCCGTTCCCCCAGTCGGCGTGCGCTCTACCATTCAGATAGCAGATGATCTGTCCTGGCTGGTCTCGTCCCTGCGCGCCATTGCGGTCGACCCACAATACGATCTCGTCGGCCGATGCCTCGAACACTCCTTGCTGCAAGTGGCAATTGCCTTGGAATGCCAGGACGCGATAGTTGCCACGTATTTCCTCCCCCACCGTTTCGCCACTGACAATAATGCGGAATACGGGGTCAATCGGCAGGAAAGCGATTTCTGCAGCATCGGTTCGATCGGTTCCAAGGCACTGGAGCACGCAGCACAGCAGCCAAGTCGCCAGTCCAACGGCGCGCAGCCTTCCACGGCAGAAGGTTCGATTCCGATCCTCCTGACCAATGTACTTCAAATTCGCGGTTGGGCGTCCGTTGCCAAGCACCGGCAGGCTTTCACGACATCAATGAATAAAGCTCGGTTACGGAGTGCGCAGAGCATCTCCGAAAAAGGTTTTCCCCGACTGCTTATAGGAAAGCGGCGCCGAGCAGCCAAGAGCAATCAATTGCCAGCAATGCAGCCTTCTCCATTCGCCCACCTTCAGGTTGCTTAGAACGCAGCCTTCACGGCAAATCGGACCCGACTCTTAGATCAACGCGTCGCTAGGCATGCCCGTTGTGCCGGGCCTTGCAAGGTTGGCAATCTTGGGAGAGGCCTGTCGCTCATTGTGTTTAGCTAGCGTCTGGAGCGGTGGTTGGGCGTGCGATTAGCCAATGCACGTGCGTAGTGCTGCCAGGAGTGTTGTGACGTTGCGTTGAGTCGCAGCGTGTCCCATGAGCCCGATACGCCATGCCTTGCCAGCAAATTGCCCCAATCCACCACCAATTTCGATATCAAACTCGTTGAGCAGGCGACTGCGAATTGCCGCATCATCGATTCCCTCAGGCAGGGTCACGCAGTTCAACGTTGCAAGCGAGTGGTCGGGAACATAGCTCATGCCCAATGCTTCCAGGCCTTGGCGTAGTTGTAGATGCATTTCGCGGTGTCGGTCGATGCGGTTTTCCAACCCCTCTTCTTGAACAATGGCCAATGCTTCACGGAGTGCGTAAACCATATTGATGGGAGCGGTGTGGTGGTAGGCGCGACCACCGCCACCGGTGTAGTAGTTCTTCAGCATCGAGACATCGAGATACCAACTTTGAACTTTCGTTTTTCGAGCATCCATTTTTTCCAGAGCGAGTGGTGAAAATGAAACGGGGCTCAATCCAGGAGGGCAAGACAAACACTTCTGAGTGCCAGAGTAGATTGCATCAATACCCCAGGCATCGACTTTCAACTCGTGGCCTCCCAGTGAAGTCACTGCGTCGACCGCCAGCAGCATTCCTGCCGCATGGAGTAGGTCACCGATGCCGGTCAAATCTTGGAGAGCGCCGGTGGACGTTTCAGCATGCACAATCCCCAGCAATTTAGCCTTGGGGTGCTTTTGAACCGCGTCGGCGATCTGTTCTAGCGAGAACGATTTGCCCCAGGGGATTTCAAGCGTATGGACCGTGGCGCCGGCACGCTGCATATTATCCTTCATGCGACCGCCGAAGACGCCATTGATGCAAACGATGACCTCATCTCCAGGTTCGATGAGATTCACCACCACCGCTTCCATGCCGGCCATGCCTGTCCCCGAAACAGGGAAGGTTAGGGCATTCTCCGTTTGAAACGTGTCGCGCAGAAGTTGGCACGTCTCGTCCATGTAGCCTATGTACTGAGGGTCTAAGTGGCCTAGCGTCGGCGCACTCAAGGCTTGCAGAATCCGGGCTGGCACAGTACTCGGTCCGGGGCCCATCAACATCCGTTCTCGTGGAGCTAGTTGCGATACCATGATGTTTATCTACTTTCTTGTCGGATCGTTTGGAACAGAGGAAGGCTGAATTTCGGTAACTGGCTACTGGCGCTCGAGCCAATTGAACCCACTCATCTCAGCCAGGGCGAGGGTCAGAGCATGGGTTCCATTTTTCCGCCAGCCCTTGGATTGCACCGACTGGTAAAGTTGTTCGGCAAGTGCTAGGCCGGGCAGGCAGAGTCCCATGCGGCGACTCTCTGCCAAAGCGATTCCCATGTCTTTCACAAAATGCTCGACGAAGAAGCCTGGATCAAAATTATTCGCCATGATTCTGGGTCCCAAATTGGTCAACGACCAGCTACCAGCGGCT
This sequence comes from Aureliella helgolandensis, assembly GCF_007752135.1. Taxonomy (GTDB): domain Bacteria; phylum Planctomycetota; class Planctomycetia; order Pirellulales; family Pirellulaceae; genus Aureliella; species Aureliella helgolandensis. Next base: position 2,382,531 of record NZ_CP036298.1, read on the forward strand.
CCCGAACTGACCGATTTCATGACGGTCTCCAAGTCGAGTCCTGCTCGGTAGCCGTAGACGAGGGCTTCGCAAATGCCCAGCATGCCGGCTGCGATTAGCGTTTGGTTCACCATTTTAGTATGTTGTCCGCAACCGGCGGGCCCCTGATGCACAATCGTCTTCCCCATGGCTTGCCAACAGGGTTGTAGCGCGCTGACGACTTCGGCATCGCCACCGATCATGATCGACAATGTTCCTTCGCGAGCACCTTTGTCACCGCCGGAGACTGGGGCATCCAATGCGTGGACTCCTCGCTGTTTAGCAGTGGTGTAAATCTCTTCGGCTAAGCTTGGTTGACTGGTCGTCATATCGATCAGTACATTGCCTGGCTGGCAGCCTGCTAGAGCTCCCGTATCGGGGTCGAGCAAGACCTGCCGTACATCTTGAGGAAAGCCCACGATCGAGAAGATAAGGTCTGACTGTTGGGCCACGGCCTGAGGGGAAGCGGCCCACTGTGCCCCCAGGTCGAGCAACGGTTGAGCTTTTTCCTTGGTCCGCGAGTAGACCGTGGTGGCAAAGCCTTGTTGGAGTAGATGCCCACACATGCTGGCACCCATGACTCCAGTACCGATCCAACCGATGCGCGTTGAGGAGGGGGATATTGCTTTCATTGGGGCCGCCGTTTGATGCGAGTCGTTCGTGGTTTTGTCAACAAGCGGGCCATTGTCTCACCGCCTAGCCAGCTTCGCAACACGGAGGTGATTTTCCCTCAAGTTGGTCTGCCCCTGTCCGCCAGCATGCGGGCCAGTATCGGCCCCCTTACGACTCCTTGGTGAGGGAGCGAGCATCCGAGACGGGGCCAACCGCCTGGCCTCTCGCGGCCGAAAACACCTAGAGAGGGAGAGCCCGCAAGGGGACCGTTTGGGGATTTGGGCGAGAACTAAGGAAAAAATGGGGCAGCCGGCAATCGCCGAGCTCGAAAATCGACAACTTTGCAGGAAAAGCTCAAACACCCGTTGTCGTCCAACCGACTTTCCAGCAAAATAGCACTCGTTCGGACGACAGCCAGCTTTGAGAGATTTCCCATTGCTCAGCCGTCAGCCCAACAACTGCACCCATAGCTCAACTGGATAGAGCATCGGTCTACGGAACCGAAGGTTAGAGGTTCGAATCCTCTTGGGTGTACTCAGTTTTTCGGGAGTGATTACCTGGAAGCTGAGTACGAATGCTCACGAGCAATCGTACGCATTACAGTGGAGCTTCTCATCAACGGTCTTTGTGTTCAAAAAAGCCGATGAGGAGCTCCACTTTTTTTATGCGCTCTAATAGTTCGGGGTTGATGGATCCGATGTCGCTAATGCCAGGTTCCCATCGGCCTCCCAAGCAGGTGAGCAGCCTCGGACGATGCCACGAGCTATATGGCCGATAAATCGCGTTTCAAGGGAAACGCACGTTCGGGTTTCTTAGAAACGGAATTGTTTACTTTAGGTAAACCAAGTCGTTGAAGTCTGACGCGACTATCTAGCTTTTCCGATTCAACCCTCCGCAAGTGTCGTCTGGTCCGTTAAACGTCCTGCAAAAGACACGTATCTTCGAAAATCGGCAACGTGAAATTTTTTTCCAGCTCGCTTGACAGGCGTGCCAGGTTTGGATTAGGTTGGGCCGCTGAACACAAAGACCGATGTCTGTGCGAGCTACCAGGGCCGATTAATCACCGTTCCGATTCATAGCCGCCAAGGGCGTCGGTTAATACAACCAACGCACCCTCTGAAACCAAGCTTTAGTTTCCAAGGATTGTGAATTGCTGCGCATGTACTTGCGCAGGTCTCACCGGGAAACGGCTGGGAAAGGTATTTCAATGCCTGATGCCCCCTCACGTATCCATAGACGAAGACAAAATAAGAACGTCGCGCTTCGAATGACACAGGACCAGTGGTCCACTCTCGTCAACCAGCTGCCCGAAGATGTGAGCGTCAATCAACACATTCTCGAAACTCTTGGGCTATCAACTAAAGTCGATCGCTACTACGCAACTGACGCCCAGAAAAAAGCCCGTCAAACCGCTATCAAGCGGAGGGCGAAATAATGGGAAAGATTATCCGCTTCGTTGAAACAGCACTCTCTGATCCGGGCATGGGCCGCGTGATGCAGCTGCAGAGAGTTTGGGACCGCGTGCCCGCTTCTCAGCAATCGAACTTAGTCCGCCAGACTACAGGGTTCGCCTCGCGATCGCTGCGAGGCATAGACCGCCTAGTGCCCGTCCCATTCTGCCAATTCGAAAGCAGCCTCACTCGCTGGGTGAAAATCGTACCAGTCTTCGCAATGTGTTCTGACGCCGATCAAGCAGAGATCGTGGATTACGCCTATTGCGTGGCAGGCGTTGAACAGCCCGAAACGATTTTCAGCGACTACGTCTACAACGTGGGAGGCGAATAGCCATGAGAACAACGCAACTTGCGAATTGCACAGGTTACGCTACCGACAAAGGCGGGCTGGTCAAAGCCATGGTAATGGCATTTAGGATTTTTCAAACTATGCAGGCAGCTTGCCTGCGATTACTCAGAATTAGTACACCTGCAGGTACAGCAAACAACGCAAACGGGAATCGGCACCCAATGTTTGTGAGCGATTCACGGGACGTGAATCGATCGACGGACAACATCACTGCCAATACGCGAAGGACGAAAACGGAGTCGCGCGTTGAGGCCAACCACATGAGCCGCCCCAATGACTTCACCTGCGCAGATTATCGATCGCCCATTCTTACGTTTGTTCGATCCGGAAACAGAGACGCTTCCCGATGCCGATTGGACACTGCAACGAGTGTTCGATCAATTCCGCTGGCCCGAAATGCAGAAACTCAAAAGCGCCAGCGACGGACCGCGGTTCATGCGATTATGGGGCGAATTCGAGCAAGAACTAGCCCATGCGCAACGGTCCACCGGACCGTTGCGCATCAAAGACATCGGATCGCGGGAATTGAAAGCATTTCAATTGTGGCTTCAGGAGCTCGCACGTTACCCGTTACCCAAGGGAGCTTCCACGATCAACAAGGCGATGAAGGAAGTGGTTCGCGTCCTGGGAATTGCAGCCGACGAGGGGTTGGAGGTGCAACGCATTCGGCCACCCAAGGCGCTGCCGGTGCAGGCTCGCCCACGTTACTACTTCGACGATTCAGCAGTCAATCGTCTTTGGGCTGGTGCAGCCCAATGCGATTGGCCGCCGGCGCGGTTGAATCGGCCACGAGCAGGGAGTACGTTCGCTGGTTCGGGCGTCGCGCCGGTCGATTTTTGGCGGGCGTTGTTGGTGCTGCTTCGCACCTATGGGATGCGGGTGCAGGATCTCGCCGCGTATGGCACGGGAAAGAAGCCGCTGCTTTGGTCGGACGTGACTCTCGAAACACAGTCACCCAACCCCGAATCTCTGGAGACCTGGCCACTGGGCTGGATCTACTACAAAGCGAGCAAGACCGCCGATTCTTCGGGACGCGAATATTTCCTACCAATCACACCCTGCGCACGTGGTGCCATCGATCGCATGCGAGCCGGTGCATTTGCGATGCATGGTGGACGCGTTCCACGCGATGCTCAAGTGTTCCAATGCCCACGGTCGCACGGGTTGACCGAGCAGTTCAAGGCGTTGCAAAGGAGGACGGGAACAGTAACGCGATCGGGCGCTCCCTACGAGCTCGAAGACTTCCGCAAGACCGTGGCGACCTACTCCGGATTGATCGATACAGATCTACCCCATGCACTCTGCGGGTGGGGTGGTGGCGGGATCAAGAACAAGCACTACCAGCAGCCCGAGCCGCTGTTGGTCCGCAAACTGTCGCTCTGCCCGCTGCCCGAATGTTTCGGCGAGTGGGTCGATCCAAACCACGTTGCGTCAGTAGACGCGTTTCTGCGGTCAATCTAACCGCCGTCGCTGTGACAGACGCTTGGCATCGCAAGCTCTTACAGCTGACCAATACCACCTAGCACTCTCGATCCAAGAGTGCTTTCCAACTCCCAGCCGGGGGCAGGCTGCGCATTGAGTGAACGGCATTTTCATGGCTATGCCGTGGCGGGTTGAACTCCCGCCGCAGCCTCTGTTCGTATGTTTCTCAACAGTTTTTACACAACCACAAGCGAAGGAATGCGGCATGTTAGTGCTCAAACGAAAACCGGGCGAATCGGTCGAAATCGAAGGGGGCGTGCGGTTGATCATCAATCGCATCTCCGGTGGCAATGTTTCGATCGGAATCGAAGCGCCAGCAGAGGTCAAGATCCTGCGTAGCGAGCTGGCTAAGCATCCGGAGCTCGTGGCCACACCGAGTGCCCCAGTGCGTGACCATGTCACGCAGTTTGAACCGATGCGACGAGCGGCCTAGTGCCATGGCGTTGATCGAGGTCGAAGTAGCTTGTTACTCGCTCTTAGCCGGTGAAGATCCGGTCGAGTGCGAACGCTGCAGAAAACCGGCGAAGCATCTGTTTTGCTTGGACCGTCCGCATCCACAAATACGTTGGATGCGGGCGGCGTTCTGCGATGAGCACCGAAAAGAGTTCGAGGAATCGAGTAGCGAGGTTCGCTTTAGTTGATCGAGGCGATCACACAACGCAGGGAAGGGGCTGGGATGGAGATCTATGTGGATGGTTCGAACCTGATTCACAAGCTGTGGCACGTGTGCGAGAACGTCACCCAAGTAGCCAACGGAATGCAACGGCAGTTGAGCGCTATCGAACGGGAATACAAGCCCGACTTCCTGCGCGTGGCACTCGACGCACCGGGCGGGACCTGGCGGCATGAGCTAGTGCCCACCTACAAAGCCCAGCGAGGCAAGAAACCCGAGGGACTGCAGACCCTGCTGAACTCAGCCGAGCAACTGCTGGGCGATTGGTGCACCGCCAGCGTGGCTGGTCATGAAGCGGACGACATTATTGCAACCTGGTGCCATCGGGCAAACCTCAGCGGCACCCAAGCGGTAATTGTGTCCGCCGACAAGGATCTCTACCAGCTGCTGCGGAAGGACTTGCACGTGATCCTGCGGAGTTTCCGCACCAGCGTGGGCAAGGTGACGCAAGAGGATTGGTTCAACCATGACGCGTTCGCAACACGCTGGGCCATGGTGCCCGTCCAGTGGCCGCAGTACCGAGCCTTGGTCGGAGACAAATCGGACAACATGCCTGGAGTCAACTCGATCGGCGAACGGTACGCCATGACTTTGATGGGCCGCTATTTGACGATCGAGGATTGCGTGACTGCGATCCGTCGCTTCGAAACGACTGGAATGCCGCAGAAGCAAGAGCGTGCCCTGCTGGCTGCGTGGGACTCCGGAGAGGTCCAACGCAATATTCGGATCCACACGCTCGTGAAAAACGTTCCACTTCCCACCCCGGAAATCGCTACTACCTAGAAGGATTGCCATGGTACGCAAATATGTTCGCACCGCCCCATCCCCGGCGGAACAAGCCCAAGCACTTCGCATGGCCGATACGCCCAAGCGGTACCGATCGCGAGCGGCAAGCCTGCAGCGGCACTGCCCGTTCCCGAGCGACTACAACCGCACGGATGAACGCAGCTACGAACGCTACAGGCACCTCGCCCTGGATGCGTTGATGAAGTGGCATGGGGACAGTTTCGCCCACTGCAATGCTGTGGTGGATGAATGCATCGCGGCCCACGAACGGCTGATTGGAATGGGCAACCAATGCACAGCGAGCAGCTAGCCACGGCCACGCCCAGCGATGCAGAACAGTGCAGACGGCTGTGGGCTCGCATTGAATCAGAAGGGCACTTTCGCGTGATCGGCATTCAGCAACACACCGAATACTATCGTTGGGTTGTGCAGATCGCGGTGCCCTGGTGCAGATTTGCCCGCGCCGTGGCAAGCCCAGAACAATACGTGGAGTTCGTTCAAAAGCTCCAGGATCACCTGGCAACATCTGTCGCCGCCACCAAGATCGTTGTTAATCCAGTGGATACGGTAGCCGTTGCTGCTGCAGCCCCACTCGACGCCTCCCCCAGCTGTGACCTGGAAACCCGGCAGCTATCCCTATTTGACTGAACGCCCGATGGAACAGGAAGAGATGGACCTTTGGCAGCGGTACGCTGTCGCGCGCCGTGGCCGCTCGCCCAAGAAACTTCGAGAGTCGCTCGAGCTGCGGAATCAATTGGTTGAGCGGTACCAACATCTGGCCGAAGCTGCAGCTCGACGTGCCGCCCGCCGGATTCCGTTCGGCGTTGAATACGAAGAGCTATTGTCGCACGCCTACCTGGGCTTGATTGATGCAGTCACGAGGTTCGATCCCGACCGAGGAATCGGGCCCAATACTTACATGCCTACGCGGATCCATTTCTCGATCACCGATTCGCTGCGCAAGTTGGACACGGTGAGCCGTACGGTCCGTGCGAAGCTTAAGAAACGCAGGGCATTGTCAGAACAGTTGGGGCATGAGCCCACGGACGACGAGGTGCAAGAACATCTAGGGTTCGTTATCCCGGCTGTACAGATCAAGTCTCTGGAGGCCGAATCGGATTCCAGCTCGAAGGGCAGGGGCAGGGGGGACACCCTGCGCGACCATGTTGCCGATCGCCATACACCGCAGCAAGTAAGCGACTGCAGCGAGCTGCTCCGTGGACTCGACAAACGCGAGCGGTTGGTCGTGATGCTGTATTTCATGCATGGCTACCGCATGAAGGAAGTCGCCGAAACCATTGGATTGAGCGAATCGCGCGTCAGTCAAATGATGACGGCACTGCGACCGAGATTGAAGGAAAACGCTGCGCGAGCGGCATAGGTTGAAACTCAACGGCATGGAAGACAATGACACGAAACGAGAGAGGTAGGCAGGAACGCCCGCTAATCGATCTGGCCGAAGGTCGCGATCAAGACCTCCGGAGTGATCTATACCTAGCATTTAAACGCTGTGCGGGCTGGCGAAAGCCCAATAGCACCAATCTGCATGTGCGGGAGCTGCTGTTCTGGATCATGGCCCTGGACAGGGCAGGGCAAGGAGTGCAGAAGAGCTACGACGAGATCGCGGATCGCCTGGAGCTGGCCAGCGGGCGCTCGGCACGTCGTGTGATTGACCGAGCAGCTAAAGAGTTTCGATTGCTAGTGGTTACCGAATCACGGTATGAGCGAGGAGGACAGAACCCCAATCGATATTCGATCAACTGGCTGCGAGTGCGAGCACTTCGCGATGGTGTTGAGGATGGAAATCCATGGGCCGAGCAACGGACCGCTCAACAGCATCGCGAAGTTCCCGCCCCCCAGGAACCGGGTGACCGCAGAGGGCACCCGGGTGACCGTAGCGGACATGCGGGTGACCCCAGCGGTCACCCCTATAAGGAACATTCCAGAACCATTACCAGAAGTATTAATACACACCCACACTCTCCCCTAGCGCCAACTTCAACGGACGACTCCACGAGCGTTCGTCGGCCTCCACTCACGGAGGGGGAGGTGGTGAGTGTTTTTTTGAACCTTGGAGTTTTGAGGGCAGCGACACTCGTTGCCCAAGCTCTGGGGCGGGGCTGCGACACTCGCAGCCTGAAGGCCATTGCCCGTTGGTACGAACGCTCACAGCGTCGGCACCCAACGCGATGGCGAAAGCCGTCTAGCGTGCTCATGATTCGGCTCACAGCCGCATGGCCCACGGTACCGGCTTGGAAGTGCTGGACACCTGGCGAACCGCCTCGTCGACACTCGGCGATCGATCGCGACGACTTCCAGCAACGAAAAGTGCGTGCCAGGCAGGACGCGTTGTCCGGCCCGTCAATGTCCGAATTGCTTGCCATTGGCAGACAAAAACAACAGGAGAATCCCGACGAATGACAGCGGTGCAAGAAACGGCCAATTCCGATGCTGGCAAATGTTTTTGGCGACTGCAGACGGCGGTGATGGTGCGGGGATCAGCGGAATGGCTGACAACAGCCGAGCTGCTCAAACTGGCGGAATCATGCGAGGCGACGGCCCATGAGCAACGCACGCACGATTGGAATCGGCACTTTGCAATTCCCATGATTCGCGAGCTGGGGATCCAGCTCGCCAAAGCACGCCGTGATGAAATGCACGGAGCCCACTCGCGCATCGCCACAGTCACGCGAGCGCTACGCAAGCTGCAACGTAAAGCGCGTGCTAAAAGGGCACCCAGCTTCCGCACGCAAATCGCAGCCCTCGAAAGAGAGCTCGACGAGCTGCTCGACAACTGCGGACAAGCTACGATGTTTGACGAATTGGACTAGGACGTGTACCTCGGAAGTTTGCTGCTGCAAACTGCAAAGGGAACTAAAGATGACATCCAGAGTTGCGTAGATTCCAATACCGCCCTGCCGTTCAAGCCGGTGCACTCAAGTGTCGTCTCGACTTCTTTACGCAATATCTCGCGGTTCTTTGAGATTCAAAGCACGAATCAGACCATCGTGCACTTTGTAAGTATCGGATTCAATAAAACCCTGCGATGGGTAAAAACATCGGTATCGCCAAGCTGTTGAATCGCCGATTTTAAATCCAATTACAGAGTTGGCGAAGAGAAATCGTAAATCGTCAAGCATTCCAGCAGGCGTAAATTCGATCTCGAGCTTCGCAAGTTGGGCCTCCAAATCTGCGCGCGAAAACTGCGTGGAAGCATGATTCTGAATTGCGGAAAGCAACTGAATGATCGACGGCCGTTGCACCGACCACTCATCGAGGAGTTCTTGCTTCAACCACTCTGAATAGCCGGATTCCGCTTGGTATATCGCCTCGACTGCAATTTGGGAGAAAACGTTTGACGTATCTGCAAATGGGTCATTTACGCTGTCATGCATAGCATCTATCGTGCGACTTAGGAAGCAGATCATGTCTCGCGGTCTCATCATTGACCGCTTGAGAAGATAGTTAGGGGGTTTTGACCTTTGCCGCATTTCATTCTTATCAAATAAAGCTTCGAGATCATCAACAGGTGGCTGGCCATTCAACTCAGCAAAGTACGATAAGCGGCGGATAAGGAGTTTGAATAAGTCGTCTCGCCCCCACTTGAGTAGTGCGCCACAATCTTCCCGAAGTTTGTTTGAGTCGTTAAGTGGCAGGACGGAAAAAATGTCTTCGCGAAGGAATACGATAGGTCGCATGATTTCACTATATTTTGCCGTTAGTGAGTCAGCTGCTGAAACCAATCCTGACAGGACTCGCCTTGAAACTTCCAGTGAGACGTCATCCCACGCCTCATCAACACGGTCAAAACAAATGATAGTTCGGTATCTACAAGGAGTAGTTTGTGCGATCGCTTTCTCCATGTAGGAGATAATGTTTCCAATGTTTTGCGCTAAGCAAGTTCGAATGTCATTGTCGGATTCAACTTCGTCAAATGAAATCTCACCGCCGGAAACTTCCAAAGAATCAAAATTGCCTTCCTCAAGGTCAAGACCTGCCTTGGGCAACTTGACCTTCGAGAGCCCAAGTAATTTTCGTCCAATCAGTTGGTAAATCGACGGTAACGGATGGTCGAACAGCTTTTCCAAGAGCTTCTGCGCACTTGCGATTGGCGTTGGAACTGCAACGCCATCCTTTTTGCAGCGAGAGACGTGCGCCTTTATCACTTCAACCAAGATCACGAAACGCCATGATTGCTTGTAAGCCAGGGAATCAGCAGTTTCCGTATTTCGCAATAGCGAATGTACCTTCCAGTTATAGTCCTCAAACGACAACGACACGAGAATGTCGGTATCTCGGAGGTACTCGTGTGGATTCTCCTGCAGATACCGAAAGACTGCAGTCTTACCAGCCCCTTTTCGGCCGAGAACCAAGAACGAGGAATTGCTAGCCAAAACGGCACGGAGTACTCCGTTGTCATAAAAGTAGTTGACAAGATCGTCGTCTCGCTCTGCCGAAACCTTGCCGACGTTGATCCAGTCAAGAATATTCATGTAAGCTCGTTCCGTTTCAATTAACGACCGACAGCACCGGTAGGCGGGAATTAAGTTTGATTTAAGAGAACGCTGGCCACTACCACTCCGGTGCATAGTAGGGCCGAGTGTTTCATGTGGCTGACAACCGCAGCCTACGCCTTGGACCACTGGGAAATCATGTCGTGCAACGGCCCATCGGGCCGAAGATAGACATCCACATATTCTACGTTTTCGCTGTTCGCAAAGGCAACGGCGACCACACGAAACATGACCGCCTTACCGGGATCGTGTGGATCATCCAATTCTATATGGTCTCCTACACGCGGGATGATTGGTAGTTGAGACTCAACATTGTGGTTGTTTCCATCGCCGTAAAGCGGAATGAGCATGCATTTCTTCATAGTCGGCCCGCGCCCTTGTTTTGCTTAGAATCGGCTGTGTGCAGTTTCGTGGTGGTGGACAACTTCTTGTTCCGCTTGAGTGATCGCGTCATCGCTGGAATATAATTGGTCGTATTTGACACCGCCATGCCCGCACTATCAACAAAACCACGAACCAAATTAGTCAGTGGTTTCATCGCAGACAGCTTCGGGGATATCAGACCAATTTGGCTATTATCACGCGGCACCGCCTGCATGTCCAACGCAATCAGGCCAATGGTGGCATGAAATGCAAAAGTTGACAGCGAGTTAGATGCCCAATCCCTGCTATTCCGCCATCCGTCTGCCAGCACTGCGGACGAGGAACAGGGTAACCGTGTGCCTCAGATGCGTGCAGCCGTCAGTGGTGAGCTCGGTAAGGTCGAGTTGATATTCCCCCGGTCGCAGGTGTGCGATCGCACTGGCGTCGATGTGGAGCGTTGCAAGAGAATCGCTAGTTCGGACCAACGTGGCAGCCGCTGGATCCGGAGAGACCACCCCGACCACGCGCGACAGCCCTGCCACCGAATCGAGCTCCACGCAGGGCGTGGGACTGTTGACGCAGCGCCGCAGAGTGCACACCAGCGTCGACGTTTCCACAGTGGCCGCCGGGATCTCCAGATCGACATCCTTGGCGAGGACCTGTTCGAGTGGTTCGCCCGTCGATCGATTGTTGATCAAGATGGTCGTTTCACCCGCATCGTCATAGTATTCCCCGTACGATACTTCGTCCGCCATGTTAGCTCCCTGGTGGTTCTATGATTTCGTCCACGTATTGATCGCGTTGGTTTCGTCGTCGCACGGCAGCACCCGCCGCAACGGGTTCCTCCGCTCGAGGAACCTTCGTGATCTCTTCTGCTGCTGTCAAGGATTGACTGGCCGCTGCAGCCGCATTAGCTCCAGTAGTACTCCCATCGATGGCTGCCACGATGTCTGCAATCAAAGAGGCATTATCCAGCATCTCGGTGCCGATAGTCGCAAAGGTACTGGGAGAGGTAAATGCCCTGCTTAGCGTGTCAGTGTAGGCCTTGGGCAACGTTCGCTCGAAGATTCCAACCATGCTCAACGTGCCCTTTAGCGGATAGGTTGCCCCACTCGCCTTTTCCTGCCCGATGGCATGGTAGGGAGCCGCCGCGCTTGACATACTCGCACTAACGCTCTCCGCCGTTTTCTGCGTTTCACCGACGCGAATCTTCAACCGCTGTGCCGCATCGAAGCGATCATATTCGCCATACAGCAACACCGGCTCATTCTGCGGCACTGCAACATCCGAGGTGATCGACACCGCCCCCGAGCTGAGCACCGCGAAGAATTGAAAAAGCCCAGTGGCCGTGGTGATTCTCGTAATGATCCCGCCTTGGCCCAACGTATTATTGGAGAGAATCGACTGTTGTAGTGGGTTGCTCGAATGCGGTTGCCAATTGACGATCGCCACCATGGCCACCCGAAACGAATTCTCGACTGCGGGGCTTATCAGCATTTTGCTGCTTACGTCGGCGCCGACCGGCCCGAATTTAATTCCGCCGAACGTTTGGCTGTTGTCCTCCTGAGTGTTGAGAACGGTTAATGCCTTGCTGCCACCCGGTGCAAAATTCGTACGGTTGAATCGATTGTCGGCCAGCTGCAGCGATCCCACAAACAGATTGAGCGCTCCCATGCCTGCGGCCACCTCGTGGGGAGCCTGCAGTCGGTCCTCGTTTTCGTCGGTGTAGTAAACGCGCAGCACGCGATCGGTCACACCGTCCAGCTCTAATCGGACCAACAGCCCGCTGGCTGGTTGTGCCGGGTGTTGCAGCATCGCGAGCGTAAAGTCCTCGTAACCTTCGTACCGGCCGCAGCCCATCCAGAACAGATAGGGCGCGACTCCCGCAACGCGGCCGTGTGCGAAGTTGGGCCGAAAATTGTTAGTCAGGCTGCCTGAGGTGATCTCCTGCAGCTTTGCCCAGCTCGCGCCAGTACGCTGCCAAATTTCGATCTCACGAATGCCTGCCACTTCGCGTGCGACTGCAATCTTGGATGCATCCAGGGGATCGAAAACAGCAACCCCGGGATAGGAAACAGAGGGCGAATAGTACGAGACAATCGGTCCCCCCTCGTCCATCACTTTGACGCTAGACCATGTGCCAGCATCGGCATCGTAGCTCGCGTGGTACAGATCGTGGTTGCGTTCATCGTGTCCAGGGTAAACGTAGTACAGCGCATGGACGACTCCGTCTGCGTCTTGCGTGATGTCGCCCACCCATCGCGAATCGATGCCCTCATCCGTGGCGATAATGCTAGACGCTCCGTAGTGGGTGTGAACGATCGGCAAGGACAATGCCGTACCGTCCATCTGCTTCCATGCACCCCCTGTGTACTGCAGCGCGTAGATTGGCCGGTTGCCCGTCAAGTCGAGTGCCACACCTGCGGAGTCGTTGGCAATAAACGAGTTGACGTTGTTTTCCTTCTTGGTGCAGATAATCAGAAACTTGTCGATCCCGTTCGTCCAGAACCGCGGATAGCATTGGAACGTCCCATGGTCGATAAAGTTCACCTGGGATGACCATGTTTCACCATCGTCGTCCGAAGTCACGTAGTACCATTTGTCGGCTCCGTCATGCCTACCGAAAAGGTAGATTTTATCTTCGCCGCTCAGCCTCCAAAGTTGCGAGTACGACAGGACTCCCTGCGTGGTAGGTTCAATCGAGTACTCGGCGTCCCATTCACTGCCATCGTTGGGATTGGTCGACACGCGAAACTTGACGGTGTTTCCGTTATTGTGCTCGCAGTACGCGACCAAGTAGCGTCCATCGGATCGAATGCAAATGGACGGATTGTTGTGATCGTCCCCCTCCAGATCTGTCGTCGAGATGAGAATGTCTTGCTGGGTGTCGGTGTCATGATCATAGACCGATACATGCCTGGCTCCCTGCTGGTTTACCCAACCGGTGAGCGTCTTGCGGCCGACGGGATCGTAGATCGACACCGGCTGTGTGAACCACGTCCACCCACCGTTGGATCCGCACACGTGCTTGTTCGGAATCAAGCACGCGGGCACGGGCGTCACGCCGTCTTGCTCAGTCACATAGACATTGCGACCAGTAGGAAAAACTCCCGCCTGGATTTGGGCGTCCCGACTCAGGTCAATTGGGAAAACCCCGGAGCACTTGCCTGCCTGCTTGGAAGCAGGAATGGTGATCGTTTTGTATCGCTTGGTCATTGCCTATTCCGGATATCTAATGATTACAATTCCACTGCCACCACCTGCACCGCTAGCGAACGATCCAGCACCACCGCCACCGCCGCCGGTGTTTTCAACTCCAACGGACCTGGTTATCGTCCCTCCACCTTGGCCGCCACCACCGAGGCCCCCAGCCCCGCCGGGACTTCCACTCTGAGCAGCTCCACCGCCACCACCGGCATAGTAGGTTGGCGTTCCGCTGATCGACGACTGAAGACCAACACCGCCCGCAGCCCCATCGACCGCAGCAGCCCCTGCAGATCCAGCACCGCCACCACCGCCCGCTACGTTGGGCGTAGTGATCTGACCGGATCCACCGTCGTTTCCCTGCCCGACAGTTCCTTCACCCGGTGTACCAATAGGGGAAGCACCCCAAGTGCCTCCGCCGCCACTTCCCCCGAGGTTGCCAGCTCCGTTGTTGCCACCCACGGACGTACCGTACTGGCCCCCACCGCCGCCACCGATGGCCGTGACAATACCAGCGATTGCCGAATTGGCCCCATTCCCTGGAGGCACTCCTGTGTTACCAGCGTTACCACCCGCACCGACCGTGACTGCAATGCTGCCAGCGGCCACAGTTGTCGAGCCCGCCAACAGCCCTCCAGCACCGCCACCACCGGCGGCTACACCCGATTGCCGTCCGCCTCCACCACCGCCACCGGCGACGACTAGATACTCGATCTCGCCACCGCCGGTGACGACGAAAGAACCGCTCGATGTGAACGTGTGAATTTTGTAACCGCCGGAGGTTGTGACCGTTCCCCCGGTCGCGGACACCTTGGGGGAGCTGACATTGCCGAGCAAGGAGGGTTTGAGTTCATTCCCGAGCAGCAGCCCTGGACGTAGGGAGCCACTCGGTTGAATCAGCGATGGCTTAACTTCGCTCGCACTGCCAGGTGTGCCGCCGGTGTAGTCGGGCGTAACGAGTGACGGTTTGAGGTTGCCCGAACCGTCGGTTAGACCGGGTTTGAGACGATTCGGATCAAGGTCGCTGTAGTCGGGCATCTGGACAAACTTCGGGTGTTTGTGGGTATCTTGCGTATTTACTAACGAGTGCTGTATACCAGAGTAGGGCGAGGATGCGACAGATTGCACGGATGCGATTCAACTCGCTACTGCAATTGTGAAGGATTCACATTGCACCCCGAGCCCTTTTCGAAACGCCAAGGCGACGGACAAGACTGTTCGGCAAGTTCTCCTTAGTTGCAGACGCAAGGATGCGTCCGCCTTGGCTCCTTCAATTGCCACGCATGGATGCCGCAATGGTCAAACGTTCTGCCGACACCGCTGCCAATTTATCAACGATTCTTTGGGCCGCATTGGGTTTTCTGGCTAAGAAACGCACCGACAAATCGCTACTGCCCGTTGAGACTCCGACGAAGATCGACGTCACCATCGAGGGCAAGATCGGACGCAAGCAGATTTGCGAGCGGGTTATCGGATATCTGAATCTCGGAACCGATGGCCAACGGTCGGCCACCAGCGCGGCCGATCCGGTGCGTGTGACCGCCCTGCTGCTCGCTCAAGTCCCGACGGAGAAACGAGCGGAGGTCATTGCCGGAATCATTGCGGTGAAAGAAAGCACATCACAATTACCTTCGGTGCATGAGACCTATATCGAACAAGCCGATCAATTCCTGAAACGTCTAAGATCGAGCACGATGGCCACGGTCAAAGGTTCAGTCACGTTCGCCTTGAACAAGCCCAAGCCCAAGCCAGCTGCTAAAGCGAGTAAGTGAATGCGATTCCCAGCGCGAGCGTTGTTGGCCTTGATCCTGGTTGTCTCGATTGGATGCGATGTCGATCGAGTTCCCGAGATGGTGGCCTACCCAGCGCCTCCACCGGAAATCCCGGTCGCCAATCTTCCAGCCAGTCTGCGGCAAACGAACTGGGAGCATTCCGGCAACGGCCAAGGATCCTGCGTACACGCGAGCTCGTGCAGTCACTTCCGCTGGCAGGGCAAGCAGTCGCTCGCAGCGGCCTGGCGTCGAGAGTACGCCGGTGGCGAAACGGCCTATTCGATTCTCACTAAATGGCGAGCCGAACAAATCCCGTTTGTGTTCACCGAGAACGGCGAACCGAGCGTCCTGGAGTGGGCGAGTGACACGCGCCGTGGTGCCATCATCTGGTACTACCCGCAGCACTGCGTCACCTTCTGCGGATTCTCCGAAATGAACGGTGTCGAATACGCGTTCATTCTCGACAACAACCGCACTGGTCAATTTCTGGCGATTGAAAAACATGCTTTCCTCCGAGCTTGGCGAAGCTACGGTGGTTTCGCCGCCATCGCCGTGTTCACACCTACCGGACCATTGCCATGGCCCGCCTACATTCCCAAAGGAACCTGAGTCCATGAACGGTTATCCGAAACAGCACAACGTGATCCATCTCAGCATCGGAGCTGCCACGGCGGTCGCACTGTGTGCGATCATCGTCGGTGGCTCCATCATCGCATCGGCCTACCAACCGGCGACGAGCGAAGACTCGCGACCTGGCGTACTGCCTCGCTTGGGAGTGACCGGCCTGGCTGGATCCAACGATTCGATGGAAGCGGCCTATGGTCCAGTGAACAAAGGGGCTCTCAACGAAGCCAAGCAGGGTTTGTTCGATCGCGTGCGAGCTCGCAGAACCTCCCGGATGAACAGTTGCTGCGTTCCGCAGTCGCAGGCAATCCAGTACGTGGCGACTCGCTACGTGATTACGGGGCCCGGTTACTCGAGTAACCCGGTACCGCTCCCCTCGGGACTAACTCAGCCCGTTTACCGGCAGCCGCTCAACGCGCCCAATTGTCCAACCTGCCCACTGGAAATTGCTCCCAGTCGATCGCCGTCGGACATTCGAGGCGAGTCGATCGAGGACACCTATGGTCCACTCAACAAAGCGGCCCTAGGCGAGCGGAAGCAAAGCACGGTCACCAGCCTGCTAAGCGATCCGGGAGACGTGGGCGAGCTGCCCAGCAGTCTGGGACCACGGGTGGATCAAACGACGACACTCGATCGACAACCGCTGTATCAGCCCACCGAGGCGGAACAGCCCTACCTGTCGACAGAATTGCCGAATCCAACCAACGCCGACGGCACGATGCGACTTGTCGCCGAAGCGGGGATCTTGCCACCACTAGAACGATTGCCGATTGTTGCCTCTGGCATCCCAGACAGTCCGCCGGTACCGGCGACAGCACTGCGGATCGTGCCCAGTAAATAACGGTCCCTGCGGCGATCGTGGATCGTGCAACTTCCCCCATCACAGGATTCGCCGTATGCGTCCCCCATTCAATTGCAAAACCGTATTCGTCCGAATCGTGGCATTGTTGCTGATGTCGCTGCAGTGTGGCCTTGTCGTGGCTCAGAACGTGCCTGCCGACCCAGCGGATGCTGCGCGTCCGTATTTGTCCATCTTCACGCATCCCGACTACGCGGCCCGCCCCCAAGAGGCGGCCCTAGTGCGAGCAGTGCAGGGTGGCGAGCTGCTGCGGTTCGCCCAGTCGAGCCACTTCAAACATTACACCTCGTCCGATCCGATCTACCGCGACCGGTTCGCCACGATGTTCCCGACCAGCACTTTCCCAATCGTGTGCGTCCAGCGAAGCGACGGGGCGTATTGGTACAAGGCGAGCGGGAACCGGGTGCCGACCGATGGCCGTCAGTTGCTCGACGAGATCAAGTACTACGTGGCTCTCGATCCGCAGCTCAATCCGCCGAGCGGTACCGCCGAGTCTGGTCTCAAAACGCAGATCGGATACGAGTACGAGCAATGCGGTCCAGACGGTTGTCCTCCTCGGCCCGATACCTGGCTGCCCAACGTCAATCCGCAGCTGCCCGATTCGTCCGATTTCCTGCAAATTAAAACGCCCGTGCGCGATTCCATGGCGAGTGGTGTATCGACGCTGTTCGCAGTACTCGCCTGCGGATTTCTGTTGTTCGTCTTGGTAGTCAGTGCCATTGTCCTCTTTCTTGTTAGGCCCAAATAACATGACGTCCCTAATAGTTGGTGGGTCTGCACTCGCCTTTGGTTTTCTGTTACTAGTCGGCGTGGCCGTCATCGCGATCCGCTCGTTCGTTGTGAGATCAAGGTCGGCCGGAGTCAATCCGTTCGATGGGCTCGACGCACGGGAGATCGAAGCCATGCGGCGTATCTTTCAAGAAATGCGACAAGCCGAAATCGAGGTCGGACTGCGGAACAAATTGCTGCAAGCGGCTGGCCCCACGGTCGATGTCGCTGCGACTGCTCAGCCAGCACCTCCGGCAGCCGCCACCGTGGCTCCCGTCAAACCGACCGCCTAATCGGAATCGATCGGTTGGACAATTGTTGCGATGCGGATCCACCAACAATGAAACTGCATGGCCAAGAAAAAGGCGGCCGTCAAAACGCTCCCCGCGAAAGCGGCCAAGAAGGCACCTGCCAAGGTAGCCTCGCGATCTCGCACGCCTACTCCCAAGAAACGGCCGTCGCCCAAAGAGCAAGTCAAGACGACGGCCGCTACGAAAAAGGCGGCTCGAAAAAAAGCCGCTGCGAGCGAGTCTAAAAAAACCAAGCGGGCTGGAGCCAAGCGGGTATTCTCCGGCGCCACCACCGACGATGCGTGGATTCAATCAGCCGATGCCTACGCCCGTCACAAGAAACGAGCCGGTGAGCGGCAAAAGCAACTCTCCGAAGATGGTCGGGACATCGCTGGCGACATGCCGCAGGTCACCGATCCCAAGGCCCGGGCGCGCGTCTCCAAGTCGCTGCGCAAATTCTGCGACGAAGTTCTACCAGAACGGTTCCACCTAGGTTGGTCCGAAGATCACCTGACCGCCATCAAGAAGATGGAACGGGCCATTCTAACGGGTGACAATTTTGCGATCGCGATGCCCCGCGGTACCGGCAAGACAACGCTGGTGATTGCGGCCGTGCTGTGGGCCATTGTCTCCGGACATAAACGCTATATCGCTCTGATTGGCGCCGATCGCGATGCGGCCACGAAGCTGCTCGACGGAATCAAGGTCGAACTCGAAACCAACGATCGTCTGCTCGACCTGTTCCCGGAGGCTGCCTATCCGATTCGCCGCCTCGAGGGAATTGCCAACCGCTGCCGTGGCCAGCTGTACCAAGGCAATCGAACCTACATCCGCTGGACTAGCAAGCACATTCAGTTTGCGAACGTTCCCCTGCGTGGCGAGGTTCCTGAAGGTGGACGTACCGCCAGCATGGCGGTTGTGGAAACGGCAGGCATCCGTGGCAAGATCCGTGGCATGCAGCAGGCCTTGCCCACCGGTGAGATTGTTCGTCCCGATTGTTTCGTGGTCGATGATCCGCAAACCGACACCTCGGCCAAATCTCGGACGCAGGTGAACTCCCGTTTGAATGTGATCACGGGAACTTGTCCCGGTCTGGCTGGACCGGGAGAATCGATCTCCGGATTCTGCACTTGCACAGTCATTGAACCCGACGACGTGGCGGACCAGCTGCTCAATCCCGAGAAATTCCCAGACTTCCATGGTGAGCGTTTTCAATTGGTCTACGAATGGCCAACGGAGACCGAGCTGTGGGAGGAATATGGCAACGTCTATCGCGAGTCGATGGCCACCGAACTGGGGATGGCCCCCTGCAATACCTTTGTGAAAAAGCACTGGAAGCGATTGCATGCCGGTTCTCGCGTGGCATGGGAAGTACGAAAGCGGAAGGACGAAGTTTCACCGCTGCAGCATGCCTACAATTTGCTACTGCGTTTGGGCGATATGTTTTGGCAGGAATACCAGAACAAGCCCAAGGGGGCCGACGATGCAGAGGACCTGCTCAGCGTCGACGAGATCCAGGTCAAGGTGAATGGCTACCCACGTTTGATCCTGCCACCGGTGGCCAACCTGGTCACGGGCTTCATCGACGTGCAGGGTGAGTGCCTGTTCTATGCTGTCATCGCGACAGCTCGATCGAGTTTTGACGCCTGGTTGCTGGACTATGGGACCTGGCCACGGCAAACGGCCAAGTACTATTCGAAACGCAAACTCGGCAAACGTCTCTCCCAAATCTACAAGGGGCGTGGCCAAGAGGGTCGCATCCGACAAGGGATCATGGATTTGACCGCGGATCTGGCTACCACTGATTACACGATGCCCGATGGCCGCACATCGATGCGGATCAAGCGTCTGGGAATTGATGCCGCCTGGGGCAAGTCGAGCCCGATCGTCTACGCGTGCGCCATCGAGTCGCCTCACCGCTCAATCATGCTGCCCACGTTTGGCCGTGGCTTGGATGCGATGAAAATGCCCATGGAGTTTTGGACGGCCAAACCGGGTGAAACGCTGGGCGTGGGCTACGCGATCCGGCCAAGGCCTGGCGGTGGATTGTATGCACTGCTCGACAGCAACTATTGGAAGTCATTCGTGCATGCACGCCTGGCGGTACCGATGGGCGATGCCGGTAGCTTGTCCTTGTTCCAACCAGAGATGATCACTACGCATCGATTGATTGCTGAGCACTATCGGTCGGAGACTCGATCGGAAACGAGCAACGGTAGTCGCGTGGTACACATCTGGACGTTGCCCGATAACAAACCCGACAATGATTTGTTCGATGCAACGGCCGGAGCCATGGCAATGGCCGGGATTGAAGGGGCCAAATTGGCCGATCTAACGGTGCGAAGAGCTGCGAGCAGCTCAAAACGCCCCAGACGACGTACCACAATCAAGGCCTAGCGATGGCAAAAAAAGCGGCACCCCGAAAACGCAAACCCGCTCCCCCAACGCACGAGGAGATTTCACATCATGAAGCAATAGCCCAACTGCAGAATCTACTACGACAAATGCAACAGCGCAGCGTGGCCTACTACGCAACACCACGGCGTGGCATTACCGACGCTGCCAAGTCAAACGCACTACCGATCGACTATGAGATTCCGATCAGTGGTGGCAAGGAGGTGTTGCAACACCTCGCCTCCGGAAAATTGAATGTGGTATCGCAGCCGCTTCTCGAATGGATTGTCGAGCGGCTGCGCTAGCTTACTCACTTGATGCACAACATGATGAACGGACTCCCATGAATACCAATCAACTCTGCCCAAAATGCAAAGAATCCTCGGTTCTCGTTCCCATCACGGGCAACCGCTGGGACTCTTACCACTCACGCGCCGAGATCGCTCTGGACTGTATCGAGGAAGGTACCATCGACGCCGTGATCACGGATCCTCCCTACGGATCGGGAGGAACCACGGTTGCCAAACGACTGCGTCCCTCTTCGGAGAAGTATCAGAGCAGCGATCGAAAGGAAAAACTCCCGGACATCGATGGCGATGCCATGCTGCCCGAGGCCTGGATTCGAATGATGACCACCATCTTTGACAAGGTCCGCAGGGCTTGCAAGCCAGGTGCCGATCTACTCGTCTTCTGTGACTGGATGAGCCTCACTCGCTTTATCGAAGTGATCGGGGCGGCTGGACTATATGTTCGCAGCGTTGGTATCTGGGACAAGGGACGTTGTTCCCGCCCCAATCGAAACGGCATGCGGAACCAAGTCGAAATGATCCTCCACGCGCGGCGATCGGGCAAGGTCGAGCGTGAGAAAGACATCTACCTCAACGGCGTTTTTCAGTATCCGACGATGCGGAACAATAAGCTGCATTTGACGCAAAAGCCGCTTGAATTGATGCATGAACTGATGCAGTTGGCACCTCCAGAGGGAATCGTGCTCGATCCGTTCCAGGGATCGGGAACCACGGGTGTGGCTGCCTTGCAAACGAATCGCCGGTACATCGGTATCGAATCGGTGAAGCACTATCACGATATTGCCATTCAGCGATTGCAAGAGTTCAGCACCCCGTAGTCAGACCACTATTTGTTTTCAGCTTAGACAAGGATGCCCATGGCTACTCGCAAGAAACCCGCGCCGAAGAACCCGACCGCTCCTCGGCGCCGCAACGGGAGGCCCAAAGGGTCAAAAGACATCCAACGCGACGAGGTCGACGTCATCGGATCGCGTTGCAAAAAATGTGGATCCAGCCTGCGGACTCCCTATGCGAATGATCCAACGCGGATGGCTTACCCCGGGGTGGATCCCATCACGGGCAAGCCCTACACGCAGATCGTGTGGCGCCGGACTCAGTGTCGAGATTGTGGACAACACCGCATCGACAAGTGTTATGAAAACCTGCCCAAGAAAGTTTCAAAACAATCATGAGCCCCACCGAAATCAAAGCTCGCATTGATGAGATCGATTGCATCCTGCAGTCGGGTGCCAAATCGGTCACGGTCGACGGTGTGACGACTACTTGGGATCACGACAGCCTACGCAGCGAGCGTGGGGACCTGGAACGCAAACTGTCCCCCAAGACGCGTCGACGTCCGTTCATCCTCAAGCCTCGCTTGGGCTAGACCCTCGTTTCTTGTCACAGCCTTCCGTATAGATAGTTAGATTGCCATGGTTACTGCGAACGCCGCTCATTTCGTTTACGACGTCCCATCCACCGGACCGGTCGAACGTGGCAGCGGTGGTGGCCAATTCTCCTACGATGCGCTGGAGGCCAAGGGGCGCCGCAAGGCGGCTCCCAATAGAATCGTCCGGGAAGATGTCCACGTCAGTGCGGGCAAGCGAACCAAGCTGCAGGCGAGTGCCCGCGACCTGGCTAAGAACTTTTCCATTGCCGCTTGGATGATCCGTCGGCACTTGGATTACTGCGCCAGCTTTACCTTTCAAGCTAAAACGAGCGATCGCGGATTGAACAAAGCCATCGAGCAATTGATGGAAATCCAATCCCGTCCGCTGGCCTGCGATCGCGGGGGGCGATTCTCTCGAGAAAAGATGTTCCGCCAGGTGGAGGCCTCCCGAGTACTCGACGGTGACATTGGTATGTTGCGATTGCGTTCGGGCCATACGCAGTTGATTGAATCGGATTGCGTTCGAGATCCCGATGCCGGTGAGAAGAAACGGAGCGACGATCGATTCGAGTGGGTCGACGGTGTGCAGGTCGACTATGCCGGGTTGCCTCGTCAGTATTCCGTGCACGGTCGCAAGAAGGGTGGCCGTGGCTACGAATTCCGTCGCACGGTGCCCGCTCAGAATTTTCTGCTGTACGGGTTCTTCGACCGTCCCGCTTCGGACCAAGTGCGTGGGATCTCGCCCATCGTGGCCGCTCTCAACAACTTTCGCGACGTCTATGACAACATCGACTACGCCCAAGTGAAAATGAAGATCACGCAGTTGTTCGCCCTGGCACTGCTGCGGAAGAGCGAAGCCCAAGGGCTCAACGAAGCGTTGCCAACCGCTGGGGAACAGGCAGTACTCGATGGTGAGGCCTGCGAAGAGGATGTTTCCAGGCCCCGGGAGTTCGATCTATCGGGCGGACCAACGGTACTCGATCTCGACACCGACGAGAGTGTGGAAGTGATCGAGAGCAACACGCCCGCTACTGAATTCCAAAGCTTCATTGAGATTGTCCTGGCCGTGGGTCTGAAGTCGCTGGACATCCCCTACAGTTTCTACAACGAGCGATTTACCAACTACTCTGGATCCAGGACCGCCTGGCTTCATTACGAACGGTCGTGTGGGGATCGCCGCGCTGATCAAATCGAAGCTCGCAGGCGGTGGACACTATGGCAGCTGCAGCGGTGGATTGCTGATGGCATTTGGACTCCGCCCAGTGGCCAGAGTATTGCCGACATCAAGTTCGAATGGATTCCCCGAGGGATGCCATGGTGGAAGCCGAGCGAGGAAATCGTAGGGGACATCAAGGCCATTGGCGCCGGATTCGACAACCCCGATCGCGTCTGCCGCGAACGCGATCGAGGTGATCCACGCGACAACATCGATGCCACGCTGGAAATCATCAAGTACGCGATGGACCAGGGGAAGGCAGTCATTGGCCCGGACTACGAGCACAAGCTCAATTTTTCCGCAGACTTCGGTGTAGGGGCACCCGAGGCGGCGGTGTAGTTGCCAACTACTCGCGTTACCAATTCTTTCTCGGCAATTGCATCTAGCGAAGGGATTGGGTAGTACGGCACACTGGTCCGCATGAAGAAATTCGACCCATCCAATCCGACCCAAGCTCCCGCCGATGCGTTTGCATTCGCTGCGAGTGAGTGCAAATGGGAAGCTGCAACCGAGCGCAAAGACGGCCTGCGACGTATGCCGGTCAACGTGTTGGCTCGTACCGGTGCACCCGTTTACCATTGGTATTGGGATTCGATCGTACACGATTTCGAGGGGCTGGTTCACAAGCCCAAGATCGCGTTCGACTATCGGCACGATCCCAACGAACCGATCGGCGTGGCCGACAAGTTCTCGGTTAACGATGCGGGACTGTGGCTCGATGGCGAGTTGATTAGTCGTGATCCCAAGGACGAAGCGGCCAAGATCATGGATCTTGGTCCCGCTGGCATTCCTTACGAAGCTTCGATTCACTTCAACCCTGCCACGGCGGTGATGGAGTACCTCCCGGAGGGATTCACCACCACGGTCAACGGGCAAGAAATCGCAGGTCCGCAGGTGATCGTTCGCAAGTGGGAATTGCTCCGCTGTGCGTTTTGCTTGACCGGCGTGGATGGCGGATCGCAAGCCAATTTCGAAGCGGGGGAAGATTCACCCGCCCTGTTCTCCCTCAATTGGACTGATAAACCCATGACTAAAACCACTCCAACCACACCCGCAACTGATGGCAAAGAGACTGAAGCGGGCAAGCAATCCACCGATTCTCAAAAGCCTGAAACGTCGGCGACTAAGACCGAAGGAACTCCAGTCGATCGAGCTCAGTTTGAGAACGAGTTCAAGGCCCAGCTGGGCAAGTTCACTGCCAAGTTTGGCGCCGCCGACGGCGCCGAGTACTTCAGCCAGGGACTGACCTACGAACAGGGGCTCGAAAAGCACAACGATAAGCTCGAACAATCCCTCAAAGCCGCGACCGTGGCTCAATCGACCGCCGAGGATAAGCTGGCGAAACTCGATCTCGGTGAAACGCAGGGCGTGGATACCGGTACCGGAAAAGGAAAGCAGGGGGCCAAGTTCGAGGACCTGTTTCGCTCCGCAGCTGGGACCGAAGGCAAGAAGTAGTTCTCACCTGTAGTCGAGCGGCAACAACTTACTGATTTCAACTCACACAAGGACCGGGGGCTAGGATGGCCGATTCACTAATGACGCTCGCCGACATCGCGTTACTAAACGATGTCAGCGTGGAGGACTATGGAGCAACGGATATTTTCCTGGATGCTCCCGTGCTGCGGATCCTGCCCGCACAGACTGCGAGCCACGGTACTGACCACAAGTACTTGAAGCACGTGACCGCTCCCACGGTTGGCTTTCGTGCTCCCAACGCGGGGCGCGATCACAGCAAGACCGGACGCGTGTGGGTGACCGAAACGCTCAAGATCTTGGATGCCACGTTCCACCTCGATGCTATGATTGCCAAGAGCAATCCCAAGGGTGAAGCCTTCGTGATGGCCATGGAAGCCATGATGCACTTGCGAGCTGCGATGAAGGCTGCCGAACGGCAGATCTTCTACGGTACCGCCCAAGATGCCGGTGGGTTTCTGGGGTTGGCGGACAACGTTGGTCTGAACAAGATCGATGACGACATGGTGCTCACCGCTGGTGGTACTAGCACCGGTGTGTTTGGCGACGTGTGGATGATTCGAGCGACGAGCGATTTCGCAAACTGTGCCGTGATCCTGGGTAATAGTGGCAACATTGCCATCGAGCCCTGGGAACGGCAATTGGTCTCCGATGGTGATGGGAAGCAATTCCCAGCCCTGTTCCAAGAGATCGACGGATGGCTTGGCCTGCAGGTTGGCGGGGCCAAGAGCGTTGCCCGCCTGGTCAACCTCAATCTGGCCGACGGGGCTTCGGCCAACACGCTGACCGACGATTTGCTGGCCAACCTGATGGAATTATTCCCCGAGGAAGCGCCGCCCACGCACATCGTGATGAACAAGCGAGCCCGCAAACAACTGATGCAGAGCCGGACCGCGACCAACGCCACCGGAGCTCCCGCACCATTGCCCACGGAGTATGAAGGGGTGCCGATCGTGACCACCTCGGCTTGTTCCACATACACAACGGCCGTCGCCGCTTCCTAAGTAGGAACTGCATCCACCATGCCCAACGCCCCCGCGCTGACTTTGCAGAAGCTCCTTTGGCGGACTCTGCTGAAAACGCGGGGCGTGCTGGTGACCTACAAGGCTACCGGATTTTTGATCGCTGAATTGAAGGTGGTGTTTACTCGCCCTGGCGAGGATCAAGTAGACATGAGCGACAACTTCTCGCTCGTGTCGAAACAGTGGGACGTGTTGATCGATCCTGCCACGTTGGTCAATCCGGCTGGGACACCCATTGAGCCGGAACTCGGTCACGCAATCACCAAAATCGACGGCACGGTTTACCGGGTCCAGTCTGGTGATGGGAGTCGTAATTGTTGGCGTTGGTCCGATGGCCTGCAGACCTGGCGTAGAACTCACACGGTGATTGACTGATGCCCACCCCGATCCAAGAGCTGACAATCGCATTGCAAAGTGCGATCGCCGCCGAGCTGTCGATCGTGATCGAACGGCGCAAGATCGCGTACTTCACTCCGGGTGAAGTTCGCGAGGGAAAATACATCATCGTCGGCATTGGCGAGGACACCAATGCCAAGCGTGGGATTGACCTGCTCGACCTGCAGGTGGATCTCGGGTACCAGATCGCATTGCCAGAACCAACCGAATCCAATCCGGATCCGGCCAACAACATCCCCTGGTCCGACGAGCAAGAGCAAAAGGTCGATGCCATCAAGCAACTGTTCCGGCCCGATGGTGCACTGCGCGACAGGGCGATCGCTGGGGCAAATTACCTCCGAATGCAGAACACTCCGATTTACCGACCGGACATGCTGCTCGATAACCAGATTTTTACCAGTGTGATTCGTTTGGAATTCCGCACCGAAAACGAATAGCTCCAAGGATGGAACCATGACTACAGGCAGAACGTGCAAGGCGTATGTGAACATTGGCGGTACGCTCGCCACACCTACGTGGGTTGAGATGAAGCGCATCAGCAACGTTGCGCGTCCCAAGGGACGTGGGACCAGCGATCGCATGTACCGCGGTGCCAAGAACAAAAAGAAGGTCACTGGCTACCGAGAATTCGGATTCTCGTTCACTTACGTCCCCGCTCGAGCTGGATCCGCTGCGGCTGCGGCCGACACCGTGATCACGACCCTGGAGGATTCGCTCGACAACGAAACGATCCTTGACGTGTGCTTCATGGATGCGGCCGTCACGGGGGATGCCGTAGGCGTGCGGGGCTATGTCCAGGTCAGCAAGTTCGACCGCAAAGAGGATGATGAGGACTCTGTCACCTACGACGTCGAACTGGTCGAGGTCGAAGAGTACGACGGAGCGGGTGACCTGGTCGAAATCGACGCCTACGAAACCACCGAGCCGTAATCGTCCAGTTTGCGGCATTGTCTTTTGATCAGAATCCAAGGGAAGTTAGATGAACAAGTTTTCGATCGTCCGCGTGGCACAAGTATTGGCTGCAGCAGCTACTGGCCAACTCAACAAGGAAAGCAGCGTTGACACCGTGATTCAACGCAATGCCGATTGCCATCGCGATTCAGCTCCCGGTATGAAACTGAACGTCAGTGCTGCCGTTGCTCAGCGGATTGCTCATTTAGCGGGTAGTGCGAACGCCAACCCGGTACCGACCGTCGCTCCGGTCATTCCTGAGACGAACCCCGCTACTAGTGAACCAATCGCCGACATTCCTGAGACGCCCAAGGCGGCTGCAACGCCAGCTGCCGAGGCTGCAACCGACGATGCGGCCGACGACCCCGAAGCATAAAGCAAGCCATGCAGTACCTCACTCCCATCGCCGTCCGCCGGTTGCGAATCGCCGCCGCACGGTTACGCACTGGTAGACGTCGCTCTGGGAGTGAGCGTGCTGTATGGATTGCCGCCAAGAATTATCGCCGAGCTGCTCAGCTCGAACCCGACGAAGCACCTGAAACCATCGAGCTGCCAAAGTCGCTCGTCGACCTGGTCCAAACTCTAACCCCGGAACTTGAAGATGACAGCGGACACATCTCAGCCCCTGAAGTGGAATGACGGAAGCGGCCAAAGCTGGTCGACTGCGATCGCACTGTCCGACGCACTGCGACTAAAGCAAGAAATGGCCATCGACATTCTGGATCCAAAGAGTGTCGAAGTGATCTTTGGAAGCGACCTCGTCCGTAGAACCGAGGTCCTGGGGGAGCTGGCTAGGCCTCAGTGGGAAGAGGCTGGCATTGCCTACACCGATTTCGCTGACCTGCTGCTGTCGGGACCGACGACGTTTGTCGATGCCAGTGATGCACTACGACGAGGACTCAGCGATTTTTTCCGCCGAGCCGGCCGCGAAGATCTCGCCATCGTCGCCGATCGAACCTGGCAGGCGATGGAAGCCGGAATGCAGGTCAGCGTGGCCAAGGCGAGCGGGGAGAAGGTGGGCAAGATCCTGCAGGCGGGGCTCGATCGAGCCGACGCCGACCTCGACAAGGAACTCGATCGAGCCCTCGCGACACTGCAGGCCCCCAAGACCGCTGGGAGCTCGTCTGGCAGCTCGCCGGGATAACTGGGCTCGATTGGCGACCGCTGTCGCTGCGAGCGTTGCTGGCCGCAGCACGGGGGCGTCAGGCCCACGATTGGGATATGTCCATCCTGATGCTTTCAGCCTGGCAGACGGTCAACTTCCGCGACAATCCATTCCGCGAGCGAAAGAGCACTGCAGGTAGCTTCGACGTTGCGGCCCTGAGGCGCGAGCACAAACGACGAAAGCGGAAGAACTAGCCATGTTGACAGTCACCTCGCAAATCAAAGATCGATTCTTCGACCGGCAAACGGTGATTGAACAGATTGGCCGTGAGAACGTCCGCAGGTTGGGACGCATGGGGGCCTATGTCCGTCAACGGGCACGGACTGACATTCTCCGGCGTGGCAGACGCACTCGGATTCAAGAGCCCGGCCGCAATAAGCAGAATGGTCGATTCACGCGGGGACGCTCCGGGCGCAGTTCCGCAGCGAGCGGACGACCGCCTCACGTTCACTCGCGTGATTCCGTGGCGACGCTGCGGAATATCCAGTTTGGACTCGGTGCCGACGATGCGTCCGTCTTGATCGGACCATTAGCACTCAACGGCAATAAACCCCAGGGGAGCGCCGCCAAAACAATTCCTGAGCTGTTGACCAAAGGTGGCACGGCACGAGTTCCCAAATACTCCTTTGACAATTCCGTTTGGTACACCGGCAACTATTCCCAAGCCCCTCACCAGCGATCGGTCACTGCTCGCTACAAGCCTCACCCGTTCATGGGCCCAGCACTCGACAAAGAGATCGCCGCAGGGACTGTCGATCGAGTGTGGAGTGCCTCCGCATTTTAGGAACCGACCATGGCAGCCAAAGACATCGAGGCGGGTAGAGCTCACGTACTAATTCGCTTGAGAGATCAAGTTTCGGCCGGGCTCAAGAAAACCGAACGCAACTTCGCCAAGTTCGGACGTAGCTTCGCGACTGCAGGCCTGGCACTCGGAGCAGCTGCAGGCGGTCCACTGGTCCGCGTCATGCAGGTGTTTGGCGGGTTCGATGCTGCCATGGCTCGCGTCTCGGCAATTACCAATGGCACCACGGACGAACTAGCGAAACTCCGTGCCGAGGCAAAACGCCTGGGAGCCACAACGCAGTTCAGTGCCACGCAGGCTGCCGAGGGAATGGTTTTCCTCGGGATGGCTGGATTCAACACCCAACAAGTTCTCGCTGGTATTGGTCCAGTGCTGAATGTGGCGGCTGCCGGGATGCTCGATCTTGGACGTGCCGCGGATATCGTCTCCGACGCCACGACGGCGTTCGGACTGACTGCCGAGGATACCGGACGGGTTGCCGATGTGATGGCTAAAACTGCGACCAGCTCGAACACGTCGATCGAGCAAATGGGCGAGGCTTTTACCTATGCTGCAGCTCAGGGCAAAGCAGCTGGTCAAACCGTTGAAGACGTTTCGGCCGCCCTCGGAGTACTTGGCAACTCTGGACTCAAGGCATCCATCGCGGGAACGGGAGTGCAAGGCATTTTCAAGCGATTGGTGCAGCCCGACGCATTGGCCATGCTGCGTTCCATGGGAGTATCTCTGGCGGACTCTGCCGGGAATATTCGCCCACTCACGGCGCTGATGGGAGACTTGCAAAAAGCCACTTCCAGAATGACTCAGCTCAAGAAACTGCAGACGTTCGAGGAGCTGTTTGGATTGCACTCAAAATCTGCGATCATTCTTTCGGACAATGCTTCAGCTCTCGAAGAGCTGACTGGCAAGTTGTACAACGCGACCGGAGCGGCAGATTCGATGGCTTCCAAGATGCAAGACTCGGTCATGGGCCGTTGGCTTGGCTTCACCTCTGCGTTCGAAGCGATTCACGTTGCACTGGGGGAAGCGTTCAAAGGTCCCACACAATCGGTGCTGGCGTTCGGTGCCACGTCGATGCGTGTGATTGCAGCGTTTATCGATGGCAATCAAACGCTTTTCAAAACGATCGGGTTGATAGCAGGCGGCATTGCTGCAGTTGGTATCGTGCTGACCACCGTTGGCTTTTCGTTCCTGGCAGCCTCGTTCGCCGTTGGCGGTCTGGCAACGGCGATCAGTTTTCTAGCGTCGATTATTGGCTTCGTCTTCTCGCCACTTGGCCTGGCTGTTGCCGTGCTCATTGGCCTTGGCATCGCAGCCTACCAGTTTCGTTCCCAACTCGCTGCAGCATTCTCCTCGGTGGCCGAGTACTTCCGCCCACTCATAGACGGGATAGGCCACGTGTGGGAGATCTTCAGTGAAACGTTCGGTGCAATTGTGGCCGAATTGCAGGGAGGGAACCTGGGCAACGCTGCGGGTATCGCATGGCTAGGGTTTGTGGCTGCAGCCTGGCAGGGCGTGGCCGAGCTGGGTGGGGCCATTGATGCTGCATTAGGATTCTTTCAGGCGTGGATTCCTGGCGTGGACAACGTACGCACCTACATCACTGGGGCATTCGCATCAATTGGTCAATCGATCCTGGCCGGGCGGTGGGATCTGGCTGGTGCGATCGCTATGACTAAACTCAAGTTGGCAGTTGCCCACGGTTGGGGAGCGATTACCAACGTCTGGGCTGGTGCCATGACGGGCATCGGTACCATTTGGGATTTCACTATCTACGGGTTGCGAAGTACTTGGAATGCACTTGCCACAGCAATTCGCGCATCGGTGTTCATCATTACTGACGTCTTCACATCGATTATTGATCGACTTGATCAGCTGTGGACATCCTTTGCCTCAACTGCAGCACGGATTGATGCATGGATGACTGGGAGCAAAATGCACTCGAACTTGGCTGACAAATACACCAGTGATTTTGCAGCCAGAACCGCCGCTCGCAAAGCAGCTAGCGACAAAGAGCGAGCTGCGATCGGACGCTCGCAGCGAGAAGGTCAAGCCCGAATCGACAGTGACCTGAATCGCCGCGTAACCGGACGTGTTCAATCGGAGCAAGGCGTCAACAACCGCAATCAAGCACGGCAAGCACAATTGCGGGCTGAAATTGCCAATCTTGAAAGGCAAGCTGCAACGGCCTACGCTGGCGCCGGAGCTCCAACAATTGAGAACGTCGCTGCCAAGGCCCGCAATGATCTGGAGAAAGCGATTGCAGATTCACAGAAGCAAGCCCAAGCGGGTACGCAAGGGAACGGCCCAACCAATGCAGCTCTGCGCAGGCAAGCTGGCGTCGGTGGTGGACAGCTCGCCAAGATCACCAGCTCCGGGACGTTCTCGGCGGCCGCTGCAGCTCAGGCACTCGGTTTCGACACGCGACCTGCAGAGCAGACCGCCAAGAATACAAAGAAGATTGTGCAGCTGATCCAAAACAACCGGGGCGGAGCCCTTTTCACTTAATGGAGTCGGACACCTATGGTCATTTGCATTATCGCAGCATTGCTCGTTGTCATTGGATTCGGGATCGGTGCGTGCGTTTGGCAGCAAGACACTTTTAACAAACTCGCCAGGTGTCGCAATGCCCATAGCGATGCGATCGCAAGTCACTTCGATGAACGGCAGAAACTAGAACGTGAAATCAAAGAATTGACTAAAACCCTAGGCACTCGCAGTGAAGAAGTGATGCAGTTACGCAGACGCATCGCCAAGGCAGAAACTGACAACGCAGCCTTGCGGGAAGAAGTGCTAAGCCAGACGAATTCCATTGAGGAACAGAAGAAAATAGCCAATGCTTACTGGCTGGAAATGTCGTCCAAGGCTCGTCAGCTAGAAGATCAAAAAAAGTTCTTGGGCGAGTTGTCCACCAAGTTTGGCACCATCGCCGAAAAGCTCTAACCCAGAATAAACCATGGCCATCCTAGTCCGAGAGATTGCAGGAATGAGCGGTTCCGAAGGAGCCGACGAAGCCTCTGCCACGTTAGTTTTCGACTTGAAAAAAGGTGCAGCGGATTCCATGGCCGCTGTGCGTGCTGCCGTGGTCTCGGAAACGCCTGCGACGTTTGACGGACTCGATCGAACCAAGTTCACTTGGCGCGAAGAAGAGGAAAACCTGCGGCTGATCGTCAACGTCGACTACTCGGCTCGCTTGCCAGAATCGACCCTCCGCAGATCGTTCGACAGCACTGGCGGTACCGTTCGCGTTTTCACTTCCCTCGATACCGCATCGTTCGTGCGACCTGGTCGCACTGCTCCCAACTTCCGCAGTTTGATTGGCATCAAGGATGGTGATCCCGAGGGAGTCGATAAAACGGTCCCCGCACTCAAACTGAGCTACAGCTACAAGTGGCCCAGCAACGTGATCAACAACGCGTATGTAAAAGCATTGGCCGGGCTGGTTGGTATGACTAACTCCGCGACCTGGGACACGTACGGAGCGGGCGAGCTGCTGTTCTTGGGTGCGAGTGGTGAAATAATCCCCAACGTACCGACCACGATTAGCTACTCCTACGCAGCCTCTGCGGATGTTACCGGGCTGACGATCGCCGACATTACAGGCGTCGCCAAAGGTGGCCACGATTATCTGCGGGTGGCCTACGAAGAGGAAGCGGACGCCACTGCCAAGAAAAAGATTCGCCGTCCCCTGGCGGCCTATGTTGAACGCATCTACGGCCGGACAGCTTTCTCAAGTTTTGGGATTATCTAGTGCCCCAAATTTCAAAACGCAAGCCGGGTGATCGCTCCATCCCCGCGACGGATTGGAACAACATCGCAGATGCGATCAACGGTGGCGTGGGGCACCGTCCACCGCCACGGGCTGGATTCTACGTTCCCACGGTGTTGGTGCAAAACGACACCGGAGCGGACCTGCAGGCTTTTCAATGCATCTCCCTCGATGATCCGTTGTTTGCACTCGAGACAAATGGTTCTGTCGATTTGATCTTCTCCGGAAAGGCTGCCGATCCCGATAAGCCAGCAGCAATTGTGACCGAGCCTATCGCACACGATGCCACCAACAAACGCTGCGGCCGTGCTTGGATCTACGGGTTGGCTTATGCACTGGTGGGCCCAGCTGCATCGACATCCGATCTCACCGCGGCTCCGGAAGCAGCCAACAAGCGCCTAGCACCTGGCTCGGGCTCTGTGCAGCTGCTCGCAGCCCCGAGCACCACGGTCGAAAAGCTTTTGCCCGTCCTGCTGGGAGCTGCTGGCGGTGGTGGCGACACGCACTACCTATTCACACTCACCGCTGCCATGAGCAGTGGCTACGGCACAGCTACAATTCGCTCCATTTCCGATTCAGAAGAAATTGAAACAGGCGCAGTTGTGGGCGGGACTCTTGGCCTATTCGATGGGCTCGCAATTGGGCAACGTGGAATTTGCATCAAGTCAGGTGCAAACTACTATGCGATTGGCCCATACGTCACCCAAGTACGTTGGGACGATCCCGACCTGGAATACACCAAGGACGACGGCACCAACTGGACCAACATCGATACAGCTGAGGATTGTTCGTAATGCATTTCTATCCGCTACACTGGCGTGCCGGGCTTCCAATGTTGATGGGGCACTTGCAAACTATCGGTGGACATTTGGCGAGGACAACTACAGGACCTCGGCATCTAGCCAAGTGTGGCGGCTGCGACTGTTGCGGATCGATCGAGTTTGCGAGCGGCACCGATATCTATTCCACGAGCTGTGGCGGATGGTCCGGCGGTGGAACCGATACCGTCTCCGGTCCAGTCGGAGCAATCAGCGTTTGCACGGATCCAGATGGGCAGGACCTTGGCATCGTTGAATTTACGCGCGAGCAATCCTACAGCAAAACCGGGGAGGCAGATCGAGACTGCTCGATCTATGAAAAGTGGCTTGTGCGAGCTGTGGCAGAGGAAAGCGTTTTCGGCGTGTACTGCAGCATTGAATACACGCTAGACGCAGTAACGGTATCTGGCAGCGCTCCACCCAATGCATTGGATCCAGCTGGATGCACCTATCGGCAATGCGACGGCCACACGTTGGGAGTCAAGCTAGCGTTTTATACAAGCTACGTTGGAACGGGACCGTTTGCGTTTGAATGGACACCATGCTAGACAACCATTTCGAGTGTCGCTGCGAGTGCGGGTGGCCATTTCGTTTACGTGGGATTTCGGCTATCGACGTAAAATGCCCCAGCTGCTCCGCCAAGTTTCGATGCGTTGCTGGATCCTTGGGCCCACGCCCACCCGCGATTAATGCACCCGCCTGGACTCGGTTGCTCGCGCTGGCCAAGTCGCGATCAGACGTTGGCATCGGTGACACGATCGAGCGATTGTTCAGCTACATTGGGGGCAACGTTTTCAAGCGTCTGCACCACCGATTCTATGGAAAGCCATGTGGATGCAAATCTCGTCGCGATGCACTCAATCGCCGGTATCCCTATCAATAGGTCTTCCCGTTGCGATCGAGATGCAATTAGCCTCACAGCGCAGAGAAAGAAAGTGTGCACATCAGCGCGGTTGTTCCCTATGGGGTCCCCCGTCGAATTCCCCAAAGGGACCCGCCAAACTATCTACACATCAATTCATAAACGGAAACGCAAAACTTCGCCTTGGGCGCCCAACCGGATGAGCATTTGACGGCGGGGCATGGGACGTCTCCACTCTTTCCAGTAGCACATGCGAATGGGTCTGCAAATCCAACAGTCCAGGTGAGCGAAGATCCTCAGTTGGAGATGCCGGGGATGCAGAATTTACTCACCACCCGATGGAAGATCAATTTGAAGATTCCTGAATCCGGCTGCCGCAATCAGATGGAATTGTGTTCGAGGATGTGGATAATTGGGAGCAGTTTAAGGATAATTGCGTACTTCGCCCTGGGATAATACCTATGAAAGTCGCATTATTCTCATTGACCAATGATAATAACAAGTTGCACTAGCCTTTCAGGGGAGTTTTTGGCGTAATTTGGAGGTGCAAATTGGGTATTTCACTTCAGCTCATCTTCCTTCAGTCCTTTGAACAATACGCTGCCACACACCGCCTTTCTAAAGACATGTGGCGGGCTGCTTACTCTATTACCGATTGTCGCACCTACAAGCTCGGTGGACACTATCTCAGCTGCCCAAGTGGACACCAGTGCGAGCAGCAGTTCAATTCCTGCCGACATCGCAATTGCCCACAGTGTGCCTTGTTAGCTCGTGAACAGTGGCTTGCCGGATGGGCAGAACGACTGTTGAAAGTGCCGCACTATCACGTGGTGTTCACCACTCCCCACCAGCTCAACGTACTCTGGCGGTACAACCGAAAGTTGTTTGCAGACGCCCTGTTCGCCGCTGCAACCGGAGCCTTGAAGAAGCTCTTGGCGGACCCCAAATATCTCGGTGCCACTCCCGGCATGTTAGCCGCGCTCCATACCTGGAGTCAAACCCTAGCAGCCCACGTCCATCTGCATGTTCTAGTGACCGCTGGTGGGCTGGACTCCAGTGGTAAATGGAAGAACTCCCTCAGGCAGTGCTTGCTGCCACGTAAGGTATTGATGATTATCTTTCGAGGAAAGCTTCGCTCAGAGCTGCTGGCGGCCCTGGACCGAGGCAAGCTTGAATTGCCACCGGATCACTCCACGGCTCAGGTGCGAAGCTTACTGAACATGCTCGGACGAAAAGTCTGGAATGTCAAGATTCTTGATCGCTACGACCATGGCGCGGGGGTGCTCAACTACTTGGCTCGCTACCTCAAAGGCGGCCCCATTGCTCCTAGCCGCTTTATCAGCCTCACCCCGCACAGCCTGCGGTTCCGCTGTCGTCCAGGGAGTCAAGAGGCCGGAGGCGGGGAGGTCCGCTTGCCCATCGATGAGTTCTTCACGCGGCTGTTGAACCACGTTCCGCCGAAGAGTATGAAAACAGTGCGTGGCTACGGCCTGTACGCTGGCGGCCAACGCGAGCAACTCAACATAGCCCGCGTCGCAGTCGGGCAAACCGCCTTGCCCAAGCATCCTGCTCCAGCGATTGCCTGGCAAGAGATCTGCGTCGCGCTGGGACGTGAGGACGCTTCGGTGTGTCGTCACTGTGGAGCCAAGTTGGTGGTGGAAGGCTATTTTCGCTGTGCTCGCCCTCCGCCAAAGCCAGTGTTTTGCACAGTTGAAGTGGGGAATCGATGAGAAAGAAGCCAGAATTCACATTGCAAGCAAAGCAGAGTTGTCTGACGGTCCGTCCCCACCTATCCCAGCTTGGACTCAACGCCCCACCCACGACACCGAATGGCTCTGCCATGGAAAGCAATTTCCAAGATATAAAGAGTCCTCCGGCCATTCCGCAATAGTGCAACCAAAAATTGCACCTGATTTGTGTCCCATGACCACTTTGCGGTACAATGTCTACCCATCACAAACAGGTGAATTTAACCGTTGCACTAGCCTTTCAGGGGAGTTTTTGGCGTAATTTGGAGGTGCAAATTGGGTATTTCACTTCAGCTCATCTTCCTTCAGTCCTTTGAACAATACGCTGCCACACACCGCCTTTCTAAAGACATGTGGCGGGCTGCTTACTCTATTACCGATTGTCGCACCTACAAGCTCGGTGGACACTATCTCAGCTGCCCAAGTGGACACCAGTGCGAGCAGCAGTTCAATTCCTGCCGACATCGCAATTGCCCACAGTGTGCCTTGTTAGCTCGTGAACAGTGGCTTGCCGGATGGGCAGAACGACTGTTGAAAGTGCCGCACTATCACGTGGTGTTCACCACTCCCCACCAGCTCAACGTACTCTGGCGGTACAACCGAAAGTTGTTTGCAGACGCCCTGTTCGCCGCTGCAACCGGAGCCTTGAAGAAGCTCTTGGCGGACCCCAAATATCTCGGTGCCACTCCCGGCATGTTAGCCGCGCTCCATACCTGGAGTCAAACCCTAGCAGCCCACGTCCATCTGCATGTTCTAGTGACCGCTGGTGGGCTGGACTCCAGTGGTAAATGGAAGAACTCCCTCAGGCAGTGCTTGCTGCCACGTAAGGTATTGATGATTATCTTTCGAGGAAAGCTTCGCTCAGAGCTGCTGGCGGCCCTGGACCGAGGCAAGCTTGAATTGCCACCGGATCACTCCACGGCTCAGGTGCGAAGCTTACTGAACATGCTCGGACGAAAAGTCTGGAATGTCAAGATTCTTGATCGCTACGACCATGGCGCGGGGGTGCTCAACTACTTGGCTCGCTACCTCAAAGGCGGCCCCATTGCTCCTAGCCGCTTTATCAGCCTCACCCCGCACAGCCTGCGGTTCCGCTGTCGTCCAGGGAGTCAAGAGGCCGGAGGCGGGGAGGTCCGCTTGCCCATCGATGAGTTCTTCACGCGGCTGTTGAACCACGTTCCGCCGAAGAGTATGAAAACAGTGCGTGGCTACGGCCTGTACGCTGGCGGCCAACGCGAGCAACTCAACATAGCCCGCGTCGCAGTCGGGCAAACCGCCTTGCCCAAGCATCCTGCTCCAGCGATTGCCTGGCAAGAGATCTGCGTCGCGCTGGGACGTGAGGACGCTTCGGTGTGTCGTCACTGTGGAGCCAAGTTGGTGGTGGAAGGCTATTTTCGCTGTGCTCGCCCTCCGCCAAAGCCAGTGTTTTGCACAGTTGAAGTGGGGAATCGATGAGAAAGAAGCCAGAATTCACATTGCAAGCAAAGCAGAGTTGTCTGACGGTCCGTCCCCACCTATCCCAGCTTGGACTCAACGCCCCACCCACGACACCGAATGGCTCTGCCATGGAAAGCAATTTCCAAGATATAAAGAGTCCTCCGGCCATTCCGCAATAGTGCAACCAAAAATTGCACCTGATTTGTGTCCCATGACCACTTTGCGGTACAATGTCTACCCATCACAAACAGGTGAATTTAACCGTTACCCGACTGAGCCCGTTACGGGAGAACAAATGACGCGCCTGATTTTTGCGGTCGCAATCCTTGCCTTCCCGCTTAACGCTTTTGCACAGGGGGTTTCCGAATCGGCAGCTGGGAGTGCGAGGCCACCCAAGACGTTTCTTGGGTGGCTCGCGTCTGGTCAGCACGTTGGTGTCGTCGAACATGACCGAAGTTCCGATGTCCGGTTATTTATTTATACCGATAGTGATTACCAAAGCGTTTTGAATCACACCAAGCTGGAGAAGATCGGAGTCAACGCCGAACATGCTGCCCGCGAGAACTTTGGGCTCAAGCGAAAGCTTGAGGGATTTGCGTCTGATAGGAAATTGGATCAGGCTGCGATAGGCAAGGTGCTCGTACTGCCTCGACAGCAAGCCATCTATGCAAAGATCGTTTCGGTTGGTGATGATTTTGTGATGATTGAATACAACGATGCTTCAACAGCAAATCCAGCCCCGCAAGCAATCCGCGGTAATCTGCGCATCATTCCAAGATCAAGGATTGCCTCGATCGATTTGCACGTAGCTCCCATCTTGTTCTCTCTTCCGACGGAAGCTAATGCCGGCGGGTAACAACGCAATGCACGGGAGCCGCGATAACGCCTTTTCCTTTGGCTAGCTTTCACGGTCGCGGCCCCGTGATTGCCAGCGTTCCCCTTCTAGAGATCATCTTGGCGAAACGCTTCTTACTATCGAAGCCACTGATTCGTTGGTGGACACCATATTGGGCTCATTGCGGAAAGTCCAAACGTGAATGGCGGCGACTTTTCAATTTGCAGAGCATGGTAAGAATCCTCGCTGCTGGAACCGTCTGCTGCGTTCTAATAGTAATAATCTTTCGACTCGCCTTCCCGTTAATGCCGCTTGCGAATCTTTGGTGGCTGACCGTACAGATCCCTGGCCTTTTTGTCCTGTTCTTCGCAATGTCCTGGGTTTATCGCGCGATTCCAGAGCGCATTTCTGTCTTCGAGGACTGCTTGCTTATCCAGCACGGAGAAACTGCCGTACGGATTGAGAAATCAAGTATCAGTGCCGCTCGGATAGTGGTGTTCGCAGATGATGCAATCCGTCTGCGGATATGGTACACATATAAAGATCACAAGAAATGCAATGCTTTTGGGCTTCCCAGCAACTTCGATCTTGCTGCATTGGAGAACGCTCTTGAGGTGCCGCTTACTGTCTACGATGGCAGGTCGGGCACCACACACAACGAAATCCAGGGGAACCAAGAAATGCACCGAAGTTCCGGTGGCCAGTCTACTTTACACAATTACTCGTCCGCCGGAACTCGGTGATTTCAAACGTTCTCGGATGCAATGAGATGCTCGGCGGTTGAGTCTATTTCGGTTGCCGAGTAGTCACCGAGAGGAACGAAGTCTAATCGTTAAGTTGCATTGCCAGACGGACATACTAGCCAGGCGGACGATTAGGTGGTTGGGCAGTGGATGCAACATTGGGAATCGCATGAATGCACTCGCTTCGCGGTAGTCCAACCGGATGAAAACAATGGAGGATCAAACTCGACGCGGGTTTACTCGGTCAGGGGATCTCGCTCGGCAGCACGCCAGGATCGCCAGGCAGATGCATGCATTTCCAGGCAGTCCTGATCGATCCTAAATCACGTTTGCTATAATGACCACGGTCGGACCGAAACTCCTGGCCCTAGCGATCCAGGCCCGAGAACAATCCGATGCACGGCAGTCGGCGACAGTTAACCAGATTTACCACCAAATCAACCTCGCCGACGCCGTGATCGGTGACGTTCTGCTGTTGAAAGGATTGAACTGATGCGTAGCCATTTGCTGATTGGAATCTTGTCTCTCGCTGTATTTGCGGATTTGGCGCGTGCGGAAAGCTTTATTGCTAAGCTTCCACAAGTGGGCACAAGTGTTGTTTACGAATACTCGACTAGTGTCGACGAGAGAGGTACAGCTCGGAAATCGCAAGGGACCTTGAAACTTCATCGACTCGCAGATGATAGTGAATCGGGTTTTTCAAGAGTAAGGTTGGTGTTCGATTTCGCGACCGCTGCAAATCACCAGCACACAGAATTTGTTCTCAAAGTCCGAGAATCGGAAGGTACAATCGAATTAGCATCGGCCACCATGAAGCATAACGACGGAATCGGGAAAGAGCTGCCATCAACGCACCTAGAGTTTGAGGGGCTCAAACTGCTCTTTGATGTTAAAGCCGATGGCGAGCCTGTTGAGTCATTCTTCAATAAAGATAACGGGCTATACTGCGTAACGACGACAGTTCAGGATGCCGGGGCAACTCCGTTTGGAGCTGGAAAGCTGACTAAAGTCGCAACTAGAGAGATCGAAGGGAAAACCGTGTCGACGTCTTCGATTCAGATCAAGTCGAATGGCACTTAGCAGAACAAAACAATGCACGTGCGTACTGGAAATGAGTTGACGACAAGTGGGTGTAACTCCCACCTGGGTAGCCGCTAGCCACGAGCCCAGTATCGAGTGTTGCAGGTTGTCTGGTAACAGGCAAGTTGAAGCGTACACAGAAAGGAAGCGAGGATGAAAGGTATGGACTAGCTATCCAGCCCTGAATGGTACTGAGCCCCGAAATTATTGTAACTGTCGGATTCTGCCCAAGGTGTGTGCATACTGGAAGGCAATACCGAACACCGCGTCATGGCGAGCGTTGTTTGGAGACCCGGGGTCGAACGCCCATTCGCGTTTCACATTATGTCATCAAAGCAACCAGTGAGATCCCAACTGTTCTTGTTTGACGTGAAGACCAATCACGCCGCTGCGAGTATGCATCCCCAATCCGAAGAGGAGAGGCTTGCAAATGACGCTGGGAAGTCGGATAGCCGAATAGTACCACAGCAGCGCACAGACCGAGTGCGTGAAACGAAGCTGGGTAATGCCAGTGGAGGGAAGGCGGCTAAGCTATCACGCGATCCCAGTCGAACACATCCCCAACTCAGAGCGGGAACCGATGTGATAAGTCGACTGATTCGCATCTCCGAACGAGCGGAACGCCATCCTGAAGAGGCATTTAACAACCTTTTCTCGATGCTCGACGTGACCTTACTTCGACACGCGTTCCACAAACTCGAACGAGGCAAAGCACCGGGAGTCGATGGTCAGACATGGGAGCAATACGAGGCCAACCTGGAGAGCAATCTTGAGGATCTCGCAACCCGGCTTCACCGTCAAAGCTATCGTCCCCACCCAAGTCTGCGTAGAGAGATCCCGAAAGGGAATGGCAAAACGCGACCGCTGGGTATCGCATGCGTGGAAGACAAACTCGTCCAACGAGCCGTCGTGATGATCCTGGAACGGATATACGAGAAGGATTTCTATGCCTTCTCGTTCGGATTCCGTCCGGGCAAGTCGTGCCACGATGCATTGAGTGTGCTTGGCACAGACATCGCCACTAAGAAAGTGAACTGGATTTCTGACGCGGACATTAAAGGGTTCTTCGACAACGTCTGTCATGAGCAACTCATCGAGTTAGTTCAGCAGCGTGTCTCCGATCCTCGCATGTTGTGGCTAATCCAACGCTTTCTCAAGGCGGGTGTGATGATCGACAACCGGCGTCATGACACAGACGACGGAGTCGCGCAAGGCTCAGTTCTCAGTCCCTTACTGGCTAACGTGTATCTACATTACGTATTGGACCAATGGTTCGTCCGCGATGTGCAACCACGTCTCAGCGGCGAATCGCACATTGTGCGATATGCTGATGATTTTATCTGCTGGTTTGAGCGTGAGGACGATGCACGCCGATTCCTAGAGGTGCTCAAGAAACGTTTGGCTCGATTCTCGTTAGAGTTAGCTGAGGACAAGTCGCAATTGATCAGGTTTGGCCGCTTCGCCGAGCGCGACAGTAAGCGCTACGGCAACGGTGGGCGACCTGGGGTCTTCGACTTTCTCGGCTTCACTCATTACTGCGGCCACAGTCGCTCGGGCAAATTCAAACTCAAGAGGAAAACCGCCACCAAGAAACTACGGGCTAAGTACCTAGCGCTCAAAGACTGGCTACGCCACAATCTGACTCAGCCGATCACCGAGGTCTGGCGGACGCTCAACCGCAAGCTCTGCGGTCATTACCAATACTACGGGATCAATGACAATTGGCCGTACCTGGTAAAGTACCGCCAAGCGGCCAAGCGATTCGCCTACCGCTGGATCTGCCGACGCAGTCAGAAAGGCCGCATCAGTCGTAAAACGTTTGCACAGTACTTGGCTCGCAATCCACTGGCGGAACCTCGACGGTTAACGGATTTGATTGCCCGTGGACGTCAACTAGCTGCTACAATGAATCGGTAGACAAGTGATAGCTGGGAGCCGGATGCGTTAACTGCGCACGTCCGGTTCTGAGAGGGTGCGGATCATCAATTAAGCACGGTCGTAATATTGTGGCACCACGTGGAGGAAACTCGTGGAAACAGCGAACACAAACCTCGACCTAAACTTGAGAGATTCCAAACTACTCGCCGAAAGTCCCGGTGGTTGGTCACCTATACACACAAACAGTCACTCGCCGGGACTTCGTGATTGTAACCGTTCTGCCATTAAGCTGTCTGCAACTCGCATGGACCTAGAACCGGAGATTCTCGCAACGGATGAATCGGCACTACTGCGTCAGGCATACGTCGATGCGTTCGTTGATACAAAATGCGATCACTACGCCAAGTACATTCGAGCAGAACGCACTTTCTCCGACGGCAAGCGCTATGAGGGGTACATCTGGGATTGCCTGCGTCAGCCAAAACGTGTCACGTTCAAACGCTTCACCGACACGATTGTGCGGTTTGATCAGGTATTCGTTTTCGCCGATGATCATTCCCGTGATCGCGTCATCGGCTCGCCATTGTGGCCTTACGCTGCCTTGTCCGTTGCTCGCTTCCACCCCGACACTCTGCTAAAATGTCTTCCACAGCTACCCGAAGACATTTATGTTTTCGATTCATCCGTTTCATGGACGCTAATACTAACCCACGAACACGATCGCAAACGGCGGATTTGCTGTTCGGTCGGACTTGATGTCACCTGAAGGCAGAACCATCGCGTGAACCGGAGCACGCGAGTGAGCCTTTTGGCAATGGAAAATCTTTCGCGCGTGCCCGGTTACGCGTACCGTTCTGCCTATGAAGCTGATGATGAATCGATGGACACTCTCGCTGATAGCGGTTCTCATGTTGGGCTGCGATCAATGGCCACCCAAATCGATGTACGCACCATCAAACGTTCCGGCTGATCGCGAAGAGATCGATCCGTGGACTTCTTCTTTGCTGGACGTCGATGTTCCGACAGCGAACCGCCTTGTTGGCGAGCGGCTGAAATCCGCCGATCCTAAACTTTCGTCTCTCGTCGAACGCATGGCAGAATTTATACCGGTTCAGGTTGCTTTCGCATCCAGGCGTGGGCATGTGAGATGCGTTAGGCAGTATGTGGATGCGAAATCGAATATGCCTCAGTACGATGCAATCTACATCGCGCAGCCGCCTGCTAGGAAAGTCGTCCTGAAACGCATCGAGTTCTTTGACGAATCATTGCGATCAACGATGTCTGAGTTTTTAGAACGATTTGCGGGCTCGGGCGAAGAAATCGAGATGGCCGGACAATTTGCGTACGACCATTGGCCAACCGCCGAGGAATTCGGTTATGCTGAAGAAAGCTCGTTGGGAGACTGGAAAGAGGCTACGCTACTATACCACTCAATGAACGGTGACGCGGTATTCATCAAACCAAATGGCGCGACGGCTTGGCGGGTACTAGAAACTGACGAAACCATTCCACTCGCAACGACATTTCCCGAATTTATCGAACTGTATACGGATTTCCGTGGAGCGCACGAAGTCTTTGACTCTTGGGCCTATAGTGAATTCAAAGATGGCAGAACCAAGCCATGAACCCAAGTCGCCGGTCGCGCGTTTAATTACATCAACATCAAATTCGGCGACTGGGTTATGGCCGCCGTTCTGCCACTGAAGCTGTTCCTCAACCGCCAAGCAGCGAATTCGCTCCCATGCTCGGACTGATCCTCACTCTCGTGGTTGTGCTGCCTCTCGCTTGGCTTGCATCCGAATTCCAATCCCGAAAGGAGATACGCATCGCTCTTGGCCTCGCAGCCATTGCGATGGCATTCGGCGTTGCGTGGATCGTCGGCTCGCTTGACAGGCTCAACTCGAACATCTGGTACGGAGCCGCCACGAAGGATTTGATTCAAAACACAATCGTGGAATTGGAAAATGGCAACGACGACCGTGTGCTGACCGAGTTGCGTGCGTTGCGTTCCAAATTTCATCCAACATACGAGACTCGTGCGGACTATGACAAACTCGTCGCGACGTATGTAAACGCCGTGTCGGATGAGCCTATACTTCATGAACGCGGTGACCCGAGGTGGGCGGATGACGTCCCGACTGACTCCAATCCACTAGGACCCGAATCGCAGGCAGAACCATGAAATGCACGGGAGAACGGGTGGTCCGTTTTCTCGTCAGCTTGCAAGTCGTTAGCCCGTTCCCCGTGATTTCTACCGTTCGCCGACAATTCAATTGAGACTTACTTGTTAGTGATTTCCCTTCCGAATCCCAGGGGAGTAAGAACGGATCACCCCATGGTTTTCAGCACCATTGATCGTGATGCGCAACGGTCTAATTATCCGTCGCCTTAGCGGATGCTCGTAGCTGACGCTTGAGCTACAAACCCTAATGATTTGTTGGGTTTGCAATCCGCTCGCCTCTCTCACAATGCCGATAATTCATGCAGCGCTCGATTCATGAATTGACGCGCAGCGGTCTACGGAACCGAAGGTTAGAGGTTCGAATCCTCTTGGGTGTACTTCGCTAGGCAATCTGCAGCCCTCAGTGACCATCATGACCCTGGTTTTTTCCAGGGTTTTTTCGTTGAGTGATGGTCCTAGGGATATGCGGATTCCCTAGTGATGGTCCCACATAGCCGACAGTTGTTACTCCGCCTGGGCACGCCGGACGGTAGCGATCGCGTCAGACTTGAGCATGTCCAGGTAGCATCGTCCATCCTC
Source organism: Aureliella helgolandensis (assembly GCF_007752135.1). Taxonomy (GTDB): domain Bacteria; phylum Planctomycetota; class Planctomycetia; order Pirellulales; family Pirellulaceae; genus Aureliella; species Aureliella helgolandensis. Next base: position 2,427,323 of record NZ_CP036298.1, read on the forward strand.
AACTTCTGCCGGGCTTGCCACGGATCGGAGTGCACAACTGGTGACTACCAGTGAGTGCCCCGCACTCGGCCAAACGGCCTTCCTGTGGGGCTTGTCCCGACGGAGCTACCCATTGGATCGCTTGTAGGAAACAAACACGAGGCGAGGACAACTGAAAGCCAACCTAAACAGCTAGCCCCGCCCACTCCTCTCGTCCCCGCCGAATTCTCCGTCCTACCACTGCTGGGCGCTTGCGAATCACCGCCAATTCTCGACTCGAAGCGACAATAGACAGCCTGCCACAGGAAACTCGGTGGGCAATTCCAGTCTGATGGATTGGTTGGCTAGTTCCTAAATTGCAAATCAGGAATCTAGCACTAGTCCAACCACTTCCGCCTTATGCAGAACGCGTCATTTTGCCCAATGAGCAACCGATTTGCAGGCAAAATAGCGGTTTCAATTAAGTGGCGATATTCTTTAGCAGCGGGTTCGACGGCGTGCCACCTCATGGTGAAAGGCGAGCAGAGCGTCGGCTTCGAAAAAAAACAGAATATTTCTCAAATCCTCACGCCTGTTTGCGCATGTCTCTCTAGCGGTGAGGCTTGTTCCTGCTGCTCCTAGGCTGCGTATGTAGCCAATTTTCGAAAGCACCATTCGATCATAGGTTGGGGAGAATCTGAGAAATGAATATCTCACTTAAAAATGAAGGCATCGCCTTCGCTTTGCTGGTCGTTTTTGCACTCTCGGCAAGTTCACCGACACTCGCTGCTCGAAGACGCGGAACTAGTCCGCCTGCCCAGTCCGTCAAGTTTGATGCAATTGCGCTCGAACCGCCAGTCGATGGATCGGGTTTTCATCGCAGCTACAATCCGCAACTGAACAACCAGGGAAAAGTGAGCATTACCTATCCCGGTACATCCGGGGCTTTCGAGCGTGGAATCTACGATCCGACAATTGATGCGACTAAGTTCCTAAATCTCAAGGACTTAATCCAAGGTGCACCAGCCGGTTACGAACTGGTTGCGACCGGCAAACTAAGTGACGCTGGGTTTCTGAACGTGAGCTACGTCGCGGACCCATTGATTAGCCGGTACGATCCAGCCAACGATACCATCCCTGGAATCGTCGATACGGCCGACTATCAATTCTACGAACTGCCTGATCCACGAAAGCTGTTCCCCGAAATCTACCCTCCAGAAATTGGTTCGCAGTCCCTTTCGTATACTCTTAACAACAACAACGATGCTGCAATTGTGATTGGTTGTCGCAAGCCTGAGGGGGGCATTCGCTTCGATACTTGGCCCGTTGCCTTTGATTCAGACACTTGGACTTGGCAACTCACTGGTGCCGTGGTTGCAAATATGAACAACGCTGCCTTATCGGACCGACAGTTGAACGGAGATCTGTTGCTAGTGGGGCGCCAGTATGATGAAACTGGATACTATGCGCCCACGCGAATTAATCTGAGTAGTCCGGGAGTCGGAGAGTTTCAATTAGGGCGCGATGTTCATGCCAATTCCTCGACGACCTATTCGTACGGAATATTCTCCAACCATCAAAATGTTAATAGCTTCGGAGATGTCGTTGGAACCCTGTACATCTCGAAAACGCTAAGAAGGCGGCGTTCTTCTACCACGACCAACAGCTACGGTGTTTATGTCGCGGCGGACCAGCTTACCAATATCGAAACGCAATTCGAGCCACGCGGATTGAATGACAATCTGGACTTCATCGCCGATAGTTCCACACAAGGGAAAAATCTTCTAGTCGATGGTGCAACGGGGCGTTCAGTCAGTATTGAAAGCTTGATCGATCGTTCCTCAACGAACGCAATAGATTGGTCAAATGCAGAATTCTCTCTGAAAGATCTCAACGAACGGAATGTATTGAGTCCAAGTGAGCCCACAAAGGATACGCCAGAGATAATTGGCTTCGTTTCGTACGACGACACCAACATCGCAGCACAGTGCATCTTGCTGGTACCGAAGCTTCAGTAAATGGATTTATTAGGCACTGAAAACATTGTTACGACGGAAGACCTTTTGAAAGAGCAACCAGATGAAAACGACCTATTTGACTGTACCGCTTGCAATCGCCTGTGCCTGGTTTGTCGCTAGTACAGCACATGCCGAAATACAGTTGATGTTTGTTTCCAGCGTGGCATTCCAGGATGAGATTCGACTTGTCAACTTGGATGGATCTGAGGGGGGAACATTAGTAACGAATTCGAACGTTGCAAATATAAATGGTATTGGGCAAGGTGGCCCGGGCGAGCGAATCTACTGGGGCGACAACTCTGACTTCCAGATCTATTCGGCAAACGCGGATGGTTCTGATCAAAGGGCAGAATTTAGCTATCTTTTCAACGGTGAAACACAAGGGCAATTGAGGTTTCTTCACGTCGCGCCGGAAACCGCTGAGATCTATTGGTCCGATGATCGATCTAATTCTATACGTCGCGCGGATCTCGACGGAAGCAACGCAACGACGCTGGTTGCCGGTACCGAATCGCCGCTCGATTTAGTGGTGGACTCACTCCGCAATCGCGTTGTTTGGCTGGACAACAACGTTGATGCAGTTCTCGAATTCGATCTTGCAACATCGAGCGTCAATACGCTGATTGACTTCAAAACAGATTTAGGTGGAGAAACGCATATTCCTGTCGGTGTCGTGGTCACCGAAGAGAATCTGTTTGTGATCGATCGTGGCACCGATGCAATATATAAGGCTGATTCCGATGGTAGTAACGCAAGCAGTATTTTGGACCTCCAGGAATTCTATTCCCTGAATGGCAATTTTGGAGACACCGATTCTCTGTCTTCAGTTGACGATCTGGTACTTCAAGATTCGATTCTCTATTGGGGCGAAAGGAATGATGGAAAACGAGGGATCTATGGCTTCGACTTGGAAACGGAAATGGGGTTCCAACTGTTTCAACCAACCGATCCAAATGTTTTCATACCGCATTTGAGTTTGTATAGTGCAACTGCAGTTCCAGAACCAACCGGTGCTTTGTCGGTTCTCGCTAGTGGAGTGTACCTTGTGTTTAGACGCCAGAGAAACTTGCAGGCTGTCGCTTGATTTGATACAAGGATTCCCTAAATGCAGGAGTCTTTATTAGTATGAGTGACGTAACAGAAATTCTTAATGATCTGGTTCAGGGCAAGCAATATGCCTCAGACGCGCTCTTTGTTACCGTGCACAATGAACTGCGATTAATGGCCGACCGGCTTATGCGGAAGGAACGTTCGGACCATACCTTGCAAACCACCGCACTTATCAATGAAGCGTACGTCCGCTTGGTCGATCACCCTAATCCGCAGAAGTGGGATGGTCGCTCTCACTTTCTTTCGGCCGCCGCTGAGTCGATGCGGCGAATATTGGTTGATCATGCTCGACGGAAGCTTGGCAAGAAGCGAGGCGGAGAGTATCGCAAACATACCTTGCAAAGCGTCCACCAGGATGCGTTTTCAAGTGTCGGTCCAAATCCTACATTGATAATCGACGTCAGCGATGCTCTTGAGAAGCTCGCAGGCTCCGATCCCCAAGCTGCGGAAATGATTCGTTTGCGTTTCTTTGCTGGTGTTTCGATTGCAGAAGCAGCGGAGCTGGTCGGTGTGACTCCGACCGAAGCTTATGCAAACTGGGCATATGCAAAGGCAAGATTGAGTAAACTGCTAGAGTCGAGCGTTGAGTCTTAGGCAACGCTTAGTCAAAAAATTGCCGAAGTCTGATTGAGCTGAAAGTTTCTCGTTCGATCGCAATTTTACACGAGCTTGGAAGTGCATGAACGGACAACCTGAATCGCCAGAACCCCAAACTCAACAAGTAAAACAAGCATTCTTGCGATGTATGTCGCCAAGGTCAGAGGAAGACCAACGGGCGGAATTCGAGAAATTAGCAAACGAGAATCCCGCACTCGCTCGACAAGTGCAATCACTCTTTGACGCGTTGGAGGGAAGTCGACTCGAACAGATTACCGGGTATGCGGAATACTCCGACGCGCACCTGGGACGGGACGCCCTAAATTCGATACACTGCAGCGTACTCGAATCGCTCCAGCACACGATGAACGGAGTGCCGCGTGTCGATTTGAGACCTTCGGATGAATCTGAAGCAATTGTCATTCCCAAATCATCGGAGTTGGCATCGGCGAAATTGCCAAGAAACAGTCGTTATCGTTTGGACGGTGAGATCGCGCGCGGTGGCATGGGCGTGGTTCTCAAGGGACGAGACATGGATCTTGGTCGGGATCTGGCAATTAAGGTATTGCTCAATACTCATCGTGAGTCACCTGAGGTCATGCGGCGTTTCATCGAGGAGGCGCAGATTGGTGGCCAGTTGCAACACCCGGGGATCGTGCCAGTTCATGAGTTGGGCAAGTTCATGGATGATCGTCCGTTCTTCACTATGAAACTGGTCAAAGGCAAAACACTGTCTGCATTGTTGGCCGCCCGGAGTTCTCCGAGTGAAGATCGGGCGAAATTCCTCGGCATCTTCGAACAAGTTTGCCAGACAGTGGCTTACACCCATTCTCGTGGAGTGATCCATCGTGACCTGAAGCCGTCCAACATCATGGTCGGTGCTTTTGGCGAGGTTCAAGTAATGGACTGGGGCTTAGCCAAAGTTCTTGCAATAGGAGGCGTTGCAGATGAACGTAAGCAGCGAGCGACACAAAAAGACGTCAGCGTCATTCAGACGATCCGTAGCGAGGTGGGAAGTACCGTCGACGAAGATCATTCGGTTGGCTCGCAGACGCGAATGGGCAGCGTTATGGGAACCCCTGCTTACATGTCCCGCGAGCAAGCACTTGGCGAAATTGATCAACTGGATGAGCGAACCGATGTGTTCGCGTTAGGCTCAATTCTCTGCGAGATATTAACGGGCTGTCCCGCGTACTTCAGTAGGAATGGCGGGGAGCTACTGCGGATGGCGAGTCGCGCAAATCTGGATGACGCGCACGAGAGACTCGAGCGATGCGAAGCCGACGACGAAGTATGCGCACTTGCGCGAGATTGCATCTCCGCTGAACCTGCCGATCGCATTCGAGATGCTCAGATACTTAGCAACCGCTTGGCATCCTATCTGGAGTCCGTCGAAGAGCGACTGCGAAAATCAGAACTGGAACGCGCTAAATCGGAGACAAGGGCGACCGAAGAACGCAAGCGACGCAGAGTCCAACTCGCTCTGGCTGCATCAGCTCTGCTCGCACTCGCAATCGGTGCTGGAAGTTGGATTCTCATTCAGCAGAATCAAGCGGAAATCGGTCGCATGAAATCCGAAGCAGAATTGCTGGCGAGCGCCAGGCAATCCAAGTTGAATCAGCAAATCCGCTCCGAATTGGCGACGGCAGAGGCGATTGTCGATCAGTCCGAGATTTTGCCAACGGTCAATCAACTTCAGCGTGCCCTCGAGGCAGCCCATAGAGCTAAAAACCTCGCCGCAGAAAAAGAGGTAGATCCAGAGCTAGCAGCGGAGATTACTCGACTAACCAGGACGATCTCCGATGCGAAGTCTGACCAGGAGCTTGTCGCTCGGCTACGTGAGATTTGGGATATTGAGCAAGAATTTTTTGCTCAAAGAGCTTCTAGGAGTACGGCGCCGCTAGAGCCCAACGATACGCTGAATGAATTGGGCGATGAGCCGCGCGATGATGACCAAGCATCAAGTCTTGGAGTTACGAATCCAGCGTCGCTCTACGAGCAAGCCTTTGCAAGGTGGGGCATCAAGCTCGAAAGGGACTCAAACGAGTCGGTCGTATCTCGTGTTAGCCAGTTGCCCAGTTCCTTACAAACGCCGGTGCTCCATTCACTTGACCGATGGAGCGAATTGCTAGTTGAGCAAAATAGGCTAGCTGACTGGATGGCCATGGATTGGACTCCGATGAAACCGGTTCAAGCAAGTTCCGGCAATCCCAAGGATGAATTCGAATTCTTGGACGATGACTCCATTCTCGTCAGCGGAGAGGATGCAGGGCCTGGGTACGAAATTATTTTTGAAACCGAGCAAACGGAGATTTCCGGCCTACGACTGGAAGCGATGACACATGACTCGCTGCCAGGTCGCGGTCCCGGGCGCTCAGAGGATGGGACATTTGTCGTTGCAGGACTCAGAGTATTTGTTGCACCGAAATCAAACCCGCAAGATTATCATGCTGTGCCGCTGGCTTACGGTGATGCGTCCTATTACACGGAAACTTGGCCATTTACCCTAGACAAGTGGCATGGCGAATACGGTGGAGGGCGATCGCATGAAGCCTACTACGAATTTGATCACGAGCTTTCTGATAAGGCAGGTTTTCGCGTAAAAATTGTCACTGTCGCACACACGAGCAACCGATGGGCGGACCAGATACTTGGTCGCTTCCGGTGGTCCACCAAGGGAAAAGATGGGAACCGGGCTATGCACCTGAAACTTGCCAGTATCGTGCAAGAAGTTGAAAGCGATCCTTGGCGAAAAGAGATGCGAGTGGCTCGATCTGAGGGGGATCTGCTTAAGGTGGTTGAGCTCATTAAGTCGGCGGAATCGCTGGCTCAGCCTACGTACGTACTCGCAAGTATCCTGAATCAGATTTTCAAGCTAAATGGCAGCGATATAGCCTCGCAATACTTTTCAGACCTCCACTGGACTCCAGTCCCGATTGAGCCCCTGCAAACACCAGCCAACACGATGTGGGAACTTCTGGACGACGGTTCGATCCTCTTTAAGACGCATGACGACACCATCACAAGTTTTACATTACCATTCTCTGCACCAAACGATCCGCACAGCGTACTTCGAGTAGAGCTTTTCAAATACGATCCAGACGACACTGCAATATTCCTAGGGCAGACGGGAAGCTCCCGTGCGTATCTGAGAGAGGTCGCCGTTGAACCGAACACAAACCAACGACAAATTGACAATGGCGAGGACAAACTCGACGATAGCAGGCCTCTGAGTGCTTTGGATTTCCCTGTTGTTGACTATGACTTTCCCACCGATATGGGAAATGCATTTGATGATGATTTCAATAGCTACGTGGAGCTCCCGAATCTCGGAGATGAACCCACCTTCTTCTTGGTTCTCAATAAAACGGCACCGAATTTCGAACAGTTAAATCTACACGTAGCATCTGGAATTCCGAGCACTTGGGACAGAACGAGCTCATATCAAGGACTTCTCGGCAGGTTTCGGCTATCCATTGCTCCTTTAAAGCAAGAATTAACTGCCCCCAATCAGGCGTGCGAACAATTATTGACTGCGTTAGTCCAAGATCGACCGGACGATTATCTGGCGCATCTCTACCTCGCCAAGTACTACCTCGATAGCTTCCCGCCGCGAAAAGATGAAGCTCTCCGTCAGGCATCCATAGCAATCTGTCTGAATGAACAGGATGGAATGGCTCAGTTGACATTTCTAAAGGCAGTTGACCCCAAGCGCTTGCTGGAGGAGAAGCTACTGCAAAAGCAAACACAGCAAATTTACGACAATTTTTTGCATGAGCGTGACTGGGCTAGTAGCGGACACCGGGAGTTTAGAGAATTTAAGACGACTGTTCTTAATTATGCGATTAAGTGTCTCGAAGAGGGAGACAGCGGTGTACCGCAAGCACTGTTTCAAGCGATCACACATGACGACCGAGAGTTGAGCCGGTTATATATTGGCATCTTCAACGGATTTTTTCGTGCTTCGCAAATAGATAGATCCCCAAAAAACATCAACTATGCCATTCAATATGGTGAACTTGCTGATCCTTTGGCGTTGCCAACGGCGTCTCTAGCAAACCATTTGGGGCACGTTTATACATGGGCTGGGAGGCTTGAAGATGCACTTGCCATGCATCAGCGCGCATACGAACTTTTGCCTGAGAACGAGAATGCTCGCCAAAGTCTGCTGGTCGCTTATGCGAATCTCGATAAGAAAACCGAGTTCACTCAATTCGTGGATATGACATTGAAAGCGTGGCCTGATTCGGCTCAATTCCGATTGAATGCAGCAATCCAAATGTGCAACAAGCCCTCGGTTAGAGACCTCGAAAGAGCAGAAGAATTAGTCCAAGAAGCACTGCAATTGAACGTCGAGACCAATTCGATTGCTCCTGAAAAGTTGTTCGTGGAGATTTGTTTCCGCTATCTAGATGAGCAACAGTACAAAGAAGGACTAGCACTACTTCACCGAGCTAATGTCTTGATACCAGAAAGCCCAGCTGTCCTACGAATGATCTCAAGGCAATTGGCGGCCTCGCCGGACCAATCCCTTCATGACTATCCGCAAGCTCTTGAATACGCTCAGCAAGCTATCGATTTGGACTCGAGTTCAGCGTTTTCCCGTTTCGCGCGTGGCATGGCATACTATCGATTAGGCAACTGGCAGGCTTCGCTTGATGACTTCAATGTCCTAGTTAACACCGTGGCTAAGGATAATAGCAGTCCCGCGTTGACGTACGCACTGGCATTTCAAGCGCTCGCTTGCGCCCAACTTGGCGAGATTAAAAAATCTAAGACCTTGCTCGATGAGATCAAATCGCTTATCAAGGAACACGGCGACGTTTACTCCCCTCACTTCGCCAACATCACAATGCTTCGCACTCAAGAACTCGAAGAACTACTTGCGTCTGAAATGCCTCAGATTGCGGGAGAACCGCAGGAGTAGCAAAGTAACAACTCCTTTGTCCTTCTGCACATTTGATGTAGCAAACCGAGGTCGTGTGCGCCCGAACTGGTGTTGAGACTCTTAAGATCACGTCGCCGAGCTGTAAGCGGATGTTGATTCAAGTGCGACTTGCATCGGGAAAGATTTCGGTGCGGTAGCATTTGCCAATGATTTCGCTGGGCACGCAGCAAAAGTATCCTCGATACCTGCCTTGGCGGGCAAATAACTGCCACCAATCGTTTTTTTCGGAGGGGCCACTGGAAAAATGCTTGCAAGCCCGACTCCGGTGCCGCCCTCGGTTATCTAGGAATCTGATTAAGGTGGAATGTGTCGATGCCCCGCCAGCAGTTTTAACAACGCAGGGAACACCTTGGGGACAACTTAGCTGCGAATTTTCCGGCTTACGAAAGGTGAGTCCTTCAACAGAAATCGCCATGGGAGCTCCGCTGCCTTGGTGATTCCGATTCGAGTGTCGGTTACTACCTCACAGTCGTCATGTCCGAAAAAGCCTCGCTGGGCAGGTTTGTCCGGCGAGACGATGCTCCCAGTGTGGCATGCAGGCGTAATGCCCATCGCCTGAGTTAGTTTACCGGGGCCGGAACAAAGCTCTCGAAGGCTCTCGCGTCCACGACGGCGTTGCATTGTTTCAATACCAGTTGTCGGCTCAATTGCCCGCAATAGGATAAAGCCGTTCGAGTCGCGATGTTTGGTCAGAACATTGAACAGCCAATGAACGCCATAGTTCAGGTAGACGTAGATGGTGCCAGCAGATTGCTGTTGCACGAAATCGCGTGCTCGGTGACGAACAAATGTATGGCAGGCCTCGTCACCATGTTCGGCATAGGCTTCCGTTTCGACGACGATGCCCCCACATCCATCCCACAGAAAGGTTGCGCCGATCAATCGATGTGCGCACTCTAAAGCGGGCATCGAAAAATCTGCCTTGCGCCAACGTTGTTCGGGTTGTAATTGAGCGATTTGCTCCACTGCCATTTCCGATTTCTAAAGTCTTTTTTCGTTGTTAGATCATTGGCGGTGTTGGAAGGCGGTGTCGGAAAGCGTCGTCAGCCGAGATGGCGACTACTTCGATCCGCTCTCATGCCGCTTCGCTGCCAGTTGACCGATGCCGCTCGCGATCAGGATTGCTGTGGCACTTTTATTCGTTGCGTAGGAATTTTCGTTGTGAAGCCCGACTTGATTGAACAAAGGCACCCGAAGACGACTCAACCGTTTGGTTGTCACGAGCAGACTGCGATGCCGTCGTAGTCCTGTTTAACGGAATCCGCCGTTTTTTAGCTCTCCAATTTTCTCCGAGATACGCTTGCTCAGCAATCCGTGTACCTCAGCGCGCATCTTGGACGTGACGGTGCGCGAGCTGGAAGTTCCTAAAACCGGTGCGTCGGACAAGCACTCTTGGCGTTCCACTTCTCTGCTTTGTGGCACATCTAGAGCTTTCAACGGATACCCCGTTATTCGGTCGTTCAAACTACAGGAAACCGCGCAGAAATGGAGCGGACTGGTGGTTGAGCGACCATGCCTGGATGCCGACTATCCGGTCGCTTGTGCCCAGGTCCGCCGGGAATTCATAATTCTAAGTGTTCCAGGCTTTGTCGGCACGAAAGTTGCTTTGCCATTTCTTCACATTTGCATCGTCATCTGTTGCGTCCGTAGAATGTCTCAGCCTCATCCATTCCTCGAGCTTCTTAACTTTTGAGGAATCTCTGCGAGCTCTCGTCGCGCAATCGAAGGCCGGCGTGTGGAAGTGGGGAATCGCGAAACGCTGAGCAGTGAACTCTGGGGGCCAGGGATGCCCCCAATGTACAGCGGTTGAGGCCATCCATCCCTGTTTTGATCCGTAGAATTAGAAAACCGCAGAGATGATTGTTAGCGATGTCGCGTCGGCAGCAGCTCATGACGGCCTGCGATCGCATTCAAGTTGAAAACTGGCAGCGTGAGGATTTGACAGAGCTGATTGCACCATGGCCGTTTGGTGACGTCGAGCTAAGCGTTGCGCTGGAAGTTCATTTGTGGGCCAATGGGCAACGCGACGACGATGGCGATTGGAAGGGTGGTCTGGACGCAAGCACGCTGAATGAACGGAAATAGACGTTGCGAAAATAAAACTCAGGAAGCCAGCCGTCAAGCTTTTATAGGATTTCAGCGTCATCTTCCCGGCTAGCAAGGCCAAGATTTGGAAGTCGTCTAATAATGTCTCGAGACGTTCAGCAAAAACTGGAGATCCTGGCCGATGCGGCCAAGTATGATGCATCATGCTCCAGCAGCGGTTCCAAGTCCACTCGCGCAGGTAGCCAAATTGGTAGCACGGAAGGCATGGGGATTTGTCACAGCTATACGCCAGACGGCCGGTGCGTATCTTTACTGAAAATTCTGCTGACGAATTACTGCATCTTTGATTGCCAGTACTGCGTGAACCGCGTCAGCAGCGACACGCCACGCGCCCGCTTCACCGTGGGCGAAGTGGTCCAGTTGACGATGGACTTCTACAAACGCAACTATGTCGAAGGCCTGTTTTTGAGTAGCGGCATTATTCAGAATTCCGACTACACGATGGAACAGCTAACTCAAGTGGCTAAAGACTTGCGTCAAAAACACCGATTCGGCGGCTACATTCATCTGAAGACAATTCCGGGCGCTAACGAGAAACTCATCGAAGAAGCCGGAATGTGGGCCGACCGATTAAGCGTCAACATCGAGCTGCCGACGGAGTTGGACCTGAAGCAACTGGCACCGGAAAAGAAGAAGCCTGAAATCACGCAAGCCATGCACGGGATTCAAGAGAAGATTGAGGAAACGAAGAGCGATCGCAACGCCGGGTACAAACCTCCCTCGTTCGCGCCCGCTGGGCAGAGTACTCAGATGATCGTGGGAGCGACAGCAACGTCCGACGATGCCATTTTGGCGACAGCCGACGAGCTCTACACCGCTCACGAGCTTCGGCGTGTTTACTATTCTGCTTACAGCCCAATCCCTCACGCGGATGCTGCACTGCCGGGTAAGAGTCCACCGCTGATTCGCGAACATCGCCTGTACCAGGCCGACTGGCTGCTACGATTTTACGGTTTTGACGTAGACGAGATCGTGGTCCGCGAGGATCGTAATCTGGATCTCGACATCGACCCGAAACTTGCGTGGGCGTTGGCTCATCGTGAATATTTTCCGATCGACGTCAACCGAGCGACGCGAGAGCAACTGCTGCGAATTCCCGGCATCGGCGCTCGCAATGTGAAACGCATGCTTTCGATTCGTCGGCACCACGCACTGCGGACGGAAGATCTGAAAAAGATGCGAGTCGTCTGGAAGCGGACGAAGAGTTTCGTCATTACCGCCGATCACAATCCGTCGCTCGGTGATCTCGACCGGCAGGATCTACGGCAGCTTGTTACTCCCAAACCGAAGCAGTTGACGCTGTTCGATGCGTTCGGCGAAGCGTTGAAAGGGGAGTTCTAGACCTCCCGTCTGATTATGCACATCGTCACAGCCACAGACTTCCAGGACTGGCGCGACACCGCTAGAAGATTCTTATGGGCTGAAGTTCCACCGGAATCGTTGCGTTTTAATAGAATCGATGGCCAACCATCGCTGTTCGATGGCGGTGGAGTGAACGCTTTGCCTCAGCCCCTGGGCAGTGTAAAGCGAAATGCCGTTCCGCGTCCGTTTCTGAGTCTGGCGGAAACCGTCAGCTTTCATCGTGACTCGGGACGCTGGAATCTGTTGTATCGGATCCTGTGGCGGTTAACGCACGGAGAGCCAAACCTGCTCGAGATCACGACGGACGACGACATGCATCGGATGGCGACGATGGAGAAGGCGGTGCGTCGGGACTCTCATAAAATGAAAGCGTTCGTGCGGTTTCGCAAGGTTGATCGGGATGGTGTCGAGCACTACATTGCCTGGCACCGTCCAGACCACCGCATCGTCAAACGCGTGGCGCCCTTCTTCGCCAGACGCTTTAAGGCGATGCACTGGACAATTCTGACGCCATCGGAATCCGTTGTGTGGGATCAAAAAACACTGCAGTACGGTTCGGGGGTCGCTCGCAGCGAAGCGCCCGATTCCGATGAGCTCGAAGAACTGTGGTTGACGTACTACGGATCGATCTTCAACCCGGCTCGCATCAAGACCAGCATGATGAAGAGTGAAATGCCGGTCAAACACTGGCCTACATTGCCAGAAACGAAGATCATCGACGATCTTCTGGAGGACGCGCCGCGCCGAGTGCAAGAAATGATCGAGCGGAACGAAGGCTTTCAGCGAACTGCAACCGATCTGATTCAATCGCAGCCGGAACTATCGCAGAGATTGGACGGCGTCAGGGAACTCGCTCAACAATGTCAAGTGTGCGACCTGTTTCGTGAGTCGACACAGACCGTTTTCGGGGTCGGCCCCACTACCGCGAAACTGGTGATTGTCGGTGAGCAACCGGGCGACAGCGAAGACCTCGCGGGAATTCCTTTTGTCGGCCCTGCTGGCCAACTGCTGAATGACGCGCTGCAGCAGGCCGGGATCGATCGTTCGTCCGTGTATGTCACTAATGTGGTCAAGCATTTCAAACACACGACAACTGTGACACCTCTGGGGAAAAAGCGTCTGCACGCGAAACCCAACGCCCGCGAAATCCGTTGCTGCAAGCCTTGGCTGGAAGCAGAGCTGGACCACCTTTCTGAAGCCAGTGTGATTGTTTGTCTGGGAGCCACCGCTGCCAAAGCGTTGATCGACCCCGGCTTCAATGTGACTCGCCAGCGAGGACAAGTCGTTTCGACGGAACGCTGTAACCAGACGATCGCGACGTGGCACCCGGCGGCCATTCTACGAACTCCGGACAAGGCGTTGCGTTTGCAGAAGCTGCAGCAGTTCTCAAGCGACTTGGCACTGGCGAAGAAGCGGCTGGAATAATGGTGACGTGAACACTCTTTTCGACGAGAAGGGCTGTCTCGTCGCAGGAGCGAACCCAGTTTCCTACTCCACAGCCGCCGGTTGTGTTTATCTCAGCAATTTTCGACCTGCCACTGCAAGTCTCGAAGGACCGTTTATCGAGACGATCTCCAGGCCGACTGGTAAGTCCCAATTGCAGGCCCACGCTCGTCTATTCCAGTTCGAAAATCACTTGAACCAATAACTACAGAGCGCGTAGATTGGGCCTGCGAACCGTTTGCCAAACCCGATTCGGCCCTGCACGCCCGACGGCAATGCGTGCCTGGTTGCTGACCGACCAACGAGGCACCTTTCGATTCGTTTTCGCCCGCTGCTCTTGAACGCATACCCCTAGTCGCCCATATGATTCTGTTAGCTGGCCCGGATGTTGTGAGATTCTGCCAAGTACGCGGATCGCTGCGATGCTAAATGGTGGGATTCGGCACAGCTTTTGCCTTCCTCGGTTCATCGGCCTGGAGTGACACACACTCGAGATTGAGGCCTCAGGTCCATTCCTTGAGCAGAAAGAACCCGTCCATGATGATCATACCGCCTTCGCTTCCAGACGCTCCAGTGGCAGAGGGAATCCTGAATACCGTCGGCCACACGCCTCTGGTTCGTTTCGGTCGTTTTCTGGACGAGCCGTCGGTCGAACTCTTTGCGAAGCTGGAGGCGATGAATCCCGGCGGCAGTGCGAAAGATCGTCCGGCGCTCCAGATGCTGAACCACGCAATCGCGGCTGGTGAAATTGATGAAAGCACGACCATCGTGGAATCGTCTTCCGGCAACATGGGGATCGGCTTGGCTCAGGCATGCCGCTACTACGGCCTGCAACTTATTTGCGTCGTCGATCCTCATGCGCAGCCGCAAAATATCGCCATTATGCGAGCGCTCGGGGCGCAAATTGAGCAGGTGTCCGAACCCTTCGGCGGCAGCTATTTGTCCGCTCGATTGATGCGAGTTCGACAGCTTCTGCATTCAACGCCAGCCAGTTTTTGGCCCAATCAATATGCCAATCTGCAAAACCCTCAAGCGCATTTTGAAGGCACCATTCGAGAGATCGACGAGGCCTTGAATGGTGATTTCGATTTCCTGTTTGTGGCCACCAGTAGCACCGGGACCGCTCGGGGGTGTCGCGATTACCTGCGGAGCAAAGGCCGCAACGTGAAGGTCGTGGCTGTGGATGCGGAGGGCAGTGTGCTGTTTGGCGGAAAGTTGGGCGAACGACTGATTCCCGGTCTGGGAGCTGGCCGCAAGCCGCGTCTAGCGAAAGATCAGACGTTTGACGAAGTTCGGCGAGTTTCCGATTTCGACTGCGTGGTTGGATGCCGTCGCGCGGCGGATCGGGAAGCTGTTTTGGTCGGCGGCTCCGCAGGCGGCGTGCTGGAGGTTGTGCGTTCAATGCAATCGGAACTGATGGGGCGGCGGTGCGTTGCGATACTGCACGATTCTGGTGCGAGATACATGGACACGGTCTACAACGACGACTGGGTGCAGTCGAAGCTGGGGGTGGCGCCCGAACAACTAGCGGCGCGAGTTTCCATGCACGGCGACATGCTTCAAGCGATGTAATGAATCAGCAAACGACTTCCAATTCCACACCGTCGGCTGACGTGACCGGTCGGCAAATCGCGATTGTCGGCTGCGGGCCGAGAGGCTTGTATTGCCTTGAGCGACTTTGTTACGAGCTCTTTCGTTGCAATGGCACCGGGCCGAGTTGTCAGCCGCATCATATAACGATCGTTGAACCGGCAGAACATTGCGGTGCAGGAGCCGTTTATGATCTTGACCAACCCGCTTGGTTGCGAATGAACTTCGCCGCGAAACACATCGATGCATGGTGCCGGAACGATTCCCTGTTTGACGATGAACTGAATCTCGTGGACTGGCTGGCTGATCGCGGTGACGGACATGGGGAACCCGAAGCTTTCATGCCGCGAGCTGTCGTTGGCCGGTATCTGCACGATTGCTTCTGTAAAGTTGTCGATCGCCTGAGTCTGATCGCTGAGATCTCCATCGTGCGGCAATCCGTAACCGATGTCTTCCAAAATGAAGGTCGCTGGCGGATTACCGGTACGGAAGGCTACTGCGTCGACGCGGAGGAAGTCGTGATCACGGTTGGTCATGAAGGTTGGCGAGAATCGACAATAGCGGCGTCAGAAGGCGTTTCGGGAATAGAGCTGACGCCCGTTTTTCCAGTGAACATACGCCTTCATCTGTCGACCATTCCTGCTGCATCGGTAGTTGCCGTGCGAGGATTCGGTTTGTCATGGATCGATGCCGCACTGTCGCTGACAATTGGACGTGGGGGGAAGTTTGACAAGGTTGGCGACCAATTGAAGTACTATCCCAGCGGCAGCGAACCGAAATGCATTATACCATTTTCACGCAGCGGAAGACCGATGCTGGCTAAGCCGTTGACGCCACGAATCGCCTCCGGCGTAGATCTAGCCCGCATCTGGCAACGTGGGCGAACGCAAATTTCTGAAATAGCTGCACCGTTGAACGCCCTGTCTATTGGCGAACAATTCTGGCCTGTCGTTAGCCAGTGCGCGAGGGCAGCATGGTCGCTGGTGAACAGGCAGAATGGGCATGAACCGAGCGACGGTTCACCGATTGACGAATTTTTCGAGCTCTGGTGCTGCGGAAAGCAGGACGCTGCAACAGTAGCGGATGCGATGCGGCGATCCGTTGCCATCGCCCTGGGACAACATCCCGTCGATGCTGCGTGGGCATTGGCAGAGGCTTGGCGACATCTCTATCCAGCTACTGTGGAGAAGATCAGCCACGGCGGACTGTCAGCTGAGGCCTGGCCGGCGTTTACACGGATCGCGCAGGAAATGGAACGAATCGCCTTTGGCCCTCCGGCGGAGAACCTACGGCGAATTCTGGCCCTGATCGATGCCGGTATTATTGATCTACGATTTGTCAGCGGTGAACTCGGATTGACAGCGGAGCAGCAACCGCGGTTGCGCGCGGAATATTTTGAAATGGAAATTACTCATTGCGTGAACGCTGTCATTCCGTCACCGCTAAACGTCAGCCAGAATGGTCCTCTCGCCCCATTGCTCAAGCGCGGTGTCATCCGGCGTCTGCATGGAACGCAGGGCATTGAAGTCGACAGCAAAGGGCAGCCAGTGAACGATGGCAAAACCGACACAGCTGGCTTGGCAATCCTTGGTCGGCCGACAGAGGGCTGCATTCTCGGAAACGATACACTCAGCCGTACGCTCCATCAGCATGTCAATCACTGGGCAGCCAGCGTCGTGCAACGCGGTTGTCCTGTTTTGTCGTGACGGTATACCACTCATTGAGCTCTTCTTCACGACGGGATGCTGCCGTCGTAAAGGGGGGGGATCGCATGCACAAAAAAAACGCCTTGCCGTAGCGGAAGTCCACGCAGACCTTCAAAATCCTTAGGAAGGTCTCGGAATTCTTGACGAATTCAGTTGCGGTAAACGGGGCGCTGCCAGATTGACGCGGAAGCCGTTCGAATTCTATTACCTCACACCTCGTATTTACAACCATGAACTACGCTACACTCAATCCTGCACACGATTTGCGTTCTCGCTGCGTCGGGCTTGCACCACTATCGGCGCGGCTGGAACCGTGGATGACAGATGCCATCACGGTGGACGGCGGGCGGAGACTGCACGCTGCCGTACGCGAGTTCGGTTCGCCAGTAAATTTGCTGCATTCAGAATCGATGTCTCGGAACATCGCAGAACTGAACGCCGTGGCTGAACGGAGACAGGTCTCGTTCCGGACTTTCTTCGCGCGGAAGGCGAACAAGTGTTTGACATTTGTCGATGCTGCGGCGCAGGCGGACGCTGGTGTGGATGTCGCTAGCGAAGAAGAATTGCAGCAAGTTCTGGACCGAGGCATCGCCGGCCAGCGTATCATTTGCACAGCCGCCATCAAAACGGATTTGCTGATCGCGAAGTGCATGCAGCATAGCGTAACGCTCGCCATCGACAACGATGATGAAGTTGCCTCCGTAACGCGACTCGCGGCGGGATGCGCAAATCAAACTATTTCACTTGCTATCCGTGTGAGCGGTTTTCGGAATGATGGCCAGAAGCTGCACTCCCGCTTTGGCTTCGACATCGACGACGTGCTGCCCCTGATCGATTCACGCTGGCCCGAAACGTTGAAGCGCGCGGCTCGCGTCAGCGGATTGCACTTTCATTTGGATGGATACTGCGCGAAGCAGCGAATTTCGGCGATCCAGCAAACGCTACCTTTGATCGAAAAACTGCGGGAGCGCGGCCACGAGCTGCAGTTCCTGGACATCGGAGGAGGATTTCCGATAAGCTACCTGGACGACGAACAACAGTGGTTCGCGTTTTGGGAGCAGTTGCGACAATCGCTGCTTGGAGAAGACAGCGCCGCGATCACGTATCGCTCGCACGGCTTAGGGCTGCAGAATATCGAAGGATATATTCAAGGAAAACCGCACGTCTATCCGTTTTATCAGTCCCCAACGCGTGCCGACTGGTTTGCAGGAATTTTGGACGCAGAGTTTGACGATCGAGAGGACATTGCGGCAGCGATCCGACATCGCAAACTGGAACTTCGCAGCGAACCTGGTCGCAGCCTTCTTGACGGTTGCGGCATGACGGTCGCACGCGTTGAATTCCGTAAACGCCATCACTCCGGCGACTGGTTTATCGGGCTCGCCATGAACCGCACGCAGTGCCGTACGTCCAGCGACGATTTTCTTGTCGATCCGATTGTGGTGCCTGTCGATCGCGAACCAAGCTCGCTACCCTCGGACGCGATTGAAGGCTATTTGGTCGGAGCGTACTGTACGGAATCGGAACAGCTGTCGCTGCGGAAAATGAGATTTCGACATGGCATCAGTGTCGGCGACCTCGTGATTTTCCCTAACACGGCCGGTTATCTGATGCATTTCCTCGAAAGCCGTTCGCATCAGTTTCCGTTGGCAAGAAATTTGATCGTCCAGAGCGGGGGGAGTCCGCCGTTTTGCGTCGATGCGATTGATCGCGGCAACTGAGCTCCGGCGTGTACTGTCGGGGCGGTCGTGCTGGGACGCGTCCCATTAAGGCCACAGTTTTGCGGTTGGTAGTCCGTTCAGGATTTCATCAAACCTTTGGTCAAACTTAGCGAATAGTTCGAGCGTTTCCGGTCGGTCCAGCACTTGCTGTACGTTAGTCGCTCCGTCGTCGACTTTCGGTTCCGATTCAATTTGGGGCTCTGCTGATTCGTTACCATTAGCCAGGCTCTTCGCACATTTGATCGCCGCGGACTTCCAGCCACCGACACTGGATAGCGCGTCTGCCATTGCCGCTTGCACGACGTGAAAGTCCATTCTGGCGAATGCCGCGTCGAACGCGGTTCGCATGTGCTTAGCGGACAAGTCATTGATCGCGACAGGACCATTTCTCAAGTAGCGATCGAGTGTCCGTCCAAGCAATACCGTTCGCACTATTTCCAGTGGCACACCACGAATGGATGTCACGATGGAAATGATTTTCCTAATGGGGAACAGCAGCAACTTGAGCGGCACCTTCACAATCGAACCCACACACCCTGCTAAGCAACCGCTTCCGTCGTCGAAATAGGGTGTCAGTTCACGGAGCAATTCTGGTCGCTCGTGAGCTGCCAGCGTACGTCTCACTACGTAGCGGCGGCACTGCGACTGTACATAGCCGTCGACGAAAGGAACGGGGATGAACCGTGCGGCCGACGATACGATTCCGGCAACGACCCATTGATGCATCAACCAGCCTGATGGTTTTGCTTCTGAATTTGACTTTGAGCCGGCTTCATCGGGCATAAGTGTCTCTCTTGAAATCAGCTTCGAAGTTCAAGGTAATTGTCGACAGACATTGTTCCGGTATCAGCCGCACCTAACAAGCGGTCTTAGCAACGGTATGACTGTTGGCAATCAGGTGCAGTGGTACGCGATGCTGTTGCGTTTCAGCGACCGATTCTCTCACGAGATCTCCATGACGGCAGGCGGCTTCTGGCCCAACGTCGCGGAAAAAAATGGCCTCCATCAGCTCAGGGCATTGCTTCGCAGCTTCCGCATAGAGTTGAGCATCCACGTATGACGACTGGCTGTGGTGTACGCTTACCCATGTGGAAACCTACCTAAATGTGATCGCCAAGCGACTGATTTGGGAGTACGGTTACCGTACAGGGGACCATGGTAGCCGACTCAGGGCTGGAGCATCTCCATGTGGTGACGGAACTCCAATCGCTGAACCTGCTTGGAATCCAAGTAGCCGCCACAGGCGTGAAAAAAACTTCAGCAAGCGATACCCAGGCGCACATCAAACACTCAATCGCCCCATTCACCGCCCAGCTTCCCCACCCTAAACCGCAGTCGCCGCGATGACCTCTCCTGCTCTGGCCCCGTTTGAGGTTGGCTTGCATGGAATTCAACTGGATGGAACACGACTGGTGTTGTGGTGGCCTCGCGCATTGCCTATATTTTAGTAACCAAATTTGGTTGTTGTAACAATGGTGAGCAAGGATTATGGCAAGACCGACGAGTAAAGAACTGACCCAGCGCGAACTGGAGGTCATGCACGTTTTCTGGAAGCGTGGCGATTGTACCGCGACCGAAGTGCGTGATGCCTTAGCCGCGACCGGTGTCGATCGTGTCTACGTCACTGTCGCGAATCTCGTAAGGATTCTTGTCGATAAGGGGTACGTCGAGCCGGTAAATTCGGAGCGGCCATTTCGCTATCGACCTGTGCGTTCATTTAACGATATCTCGAGCAGTCTCGTCACGGATCTGTTGAAACGAGTTTATGGCGGCTCTCGAGAGCTCTTATTGGTCCAACTGCTTGGTCAGACGCAGAAACTTACCAAGAAAGAGCGCGAGTTTTTGACGCAAATTCTTGAGGATCAATCCAATGAGTGATTGGTCGATCGCTTTCGTTTGGTGTGTCGTGCAAGTAACGGTACTTGCGAGCATCGCGCTGGCTGGCATGTACTGGTTTGAGCGTCGCGACGCGCGTGTTGGCACTCGCGTCTGTAACGGCATGATTTTGCTTATGCTCGCTACAACTTGTTGCGTGATTGCGCCTCTTACTCCCTCGTCGCTTCCAAGCCCTGCGTTCACTTCATCAGAGAATACAAGCGAGACGGGGGATAGCGAGGACCACAAATCGTCGGCTGCGATTCAAGATGCTTCCTTTTGGGTCGACTTCGATTGGATTCGTGCTCGGATTTCTTCGGGGACAAATTCGAGCGCCCGACCAATCGCAGAGTTGAGCGGATACTTCTGGCTCTTGGCGACTGTGATCCTGTTATCGCTTCTGATCGGCATCGTCCGTCTTTTTCTTGCAGCCTCCTTTGTCTGGTGTCTACGCAAGAATGCAAAAGCCATCAAAGACGATTCGCTCCAAGACCATGCACGGAGGCTCGCCGTTCGCATGAATATCAATGCCACAGTGAAGCTGCTAGAGTCGCCGAAATTGCGATGTGCTGCAGCCTTTGGTTGGGGAGAAACGGCAATCGTGCTCCCGGAATCCTGGGCGCACTGGTCCGACGAGGAGCGGAGTGCAGTGATTGCGCATGAGTTAGCCCACCTGTCTCGGCAAGACTGTTGGTGGCGGGCCTTCGCAGCGCTGCTGCAGACCATCCACGCGTATCACCCGCTCGTCTACCTGCTTTCACGCCACTTGGCGTTGCTACAAGAGCTGGCGGCCGACCGCCTGGCTGCTGAGGCCATTGGCAGTTCACGCGTCTACCTTCGTGTTCTGACGCAACTGGCGCTACGCCAAGACGACCATTCATCGATTCGAGCAACAGGCAGTCTGTTGCCAGTGTTTTCAGGGGAATTGATCAGGAGGATCAAAATGTTGAACCATCAACAGAACTCAAGGAAGTCTGCGTCTTCGCATTTGGGCGGTGCAATGGCTGCGCTATTGCTACTGATGTCCGGTAGCGGTGTCGTTGGGCTGAGAGCGTTTGCGCAGTCGCCCCAGAATGAACCAGTCGCTCGTGTGGCGAGAGTGAGTAAAATCAAAATCGATACGGGTTCCAATGAGCCGGTCACTCAGAGGCTCATGCGAAACAACCAGCACGGTATGTTTGTCATTCAACTCGATCAATTGATGCAACAGCCCACCTTGGCAACGATGATTAATGCGGTGGTGGCAGAGATGGCGTCCCTGGGGCCGAATGCAAATGCGGACTGGATCCAAGCACTCGGTGGACTTGAAAACATTGAGTTTATTGCTGCACGCCCGGTTCTGTCCGTGCACAACAGAAAAGACCCAGACACGCAGAAGACAACAGGCAGCATCGCTTTCGGCGGACGTCTGTTCGTCCTGCAGTTGAAGACTAATCGAAATCTAGACCAGTGGATTAGCGAGTGCGTTCCTGACGCTGAAAGGCAATCGCACTTGGGCGCGGAATACTATCAGCTTCCAGTGATCCCGGCATTGGGACCAATGCCAGTCTGCGTTGCTCAGCTACCTGGAGACGAGTCCAGCATCGTATTCGGAATGAGCGAATTGCGCCTGGTCGAGTCTGAACCGAAGTTCGCTGGAGCTCCAACAGAACTGTGTGAGTTCCTAGCTGGGAAATCGGATTCCATTGATGCGGACGCAAACCGCTGGAACCAGGACTGGACGGAACTCAGCGGCGGAACAATTAGCTTGATTTGCTCTGATAAAGAGATCGCTGGCACACAGGACTGGAACCATGAAAGACTGGACTGCTTCAAGCACGCTCGTACCTTCGGAGTTCGTTTTGACTTCCCACTCGACTCCGATCGATTTCGAGTGAAAATATTACTTGGATGCGACGACGAATCGTCGGCCTTGAAAGCCATGTCTGCCCTTCAGACTCGCTATGCGGAAATGAGCCAAGAGCTTGAAGAGCAGTGCCGTGAAGAAAATTTCGCTGGTGAGCCGTCTGAGCGTGTTGAATTCGCTGCGCTGGTAACGGCCGCGAAACAAATCATTAGCTTGAAGCCGCGCCTCGTTCACTTGGAAGATGAACGCGTCAATGTCGTCCTCAACGTTGACATCAATGCGTCGAATCAGCTCGCTGCCTACGCTTGGCTCTTCTTTCTAGGAATAATGTAAGTCGTTCAATACGATTGATCTGTCAAAACGGAGCCAAACTTAGCCGGTTGTTCGGAAAGGATCCGTCGGTTCGCGTCGATCGGCGATCACTCCCCTGAAGATCGATCCACTGTTAATTGTTCGCGGGCAATTCCAGGCAAAACCAGCAGCGATTCTGGTTCATCAACAAATGATCCGAGACTCGGCTACTGTGCCGGCCTACTTTGGCATGGTGCCTCGACAGTTTTAGTTTGGTGAAACCGATCGCGACGGCCGCATCACCAAGGGGGGCAGCCTGCTGGCTCGCACCATGCTTGCCAAGTGCGCTAAGAGCGTGTCTTCAAAATGTTGTTTACGCATTTTCCAGTCTTTTGAGCATGAGTGTGATCATGGTGACTTGGATCATCGCCTCGCTCGATTTTGGATTTCGTTCGTAGTCTTTGCTGTGCCGTCGACATCGTCCACTCGTGTCGATCGATCGGGTAGAGGCGACGGATAATGTTCGGGATTTGCTACCACTGAGATACGTGTGGGCCTGCAAGCTGATTGCAGTTGTCGTGCTGTTGCTTGTCGCAGTTCACTGCACCGGAAAACGCTTGATTCTATTTCCGCCATTGGTCGTTATCGCCTTCGAAATATTTGCATACACATCTGTCTGTCCGTGGGCAAGAATACCATGGAGGCTGCCACTAGCTTGTACCGCAACTGCTTTGTGCGGCGTTTGGGCAGTTGAAGTGCTTGGTGTGGGGATTGTCTCCACCATGTTGACTGTTTCATTAGGCATTGCAATTCTCAAGCTCATCGACCAACACGTTCCTCCTGCTTTAGCGGTAGGCTTGATCCCACAAGTTATGGACGCGCCCGGTTGGAACTACCCAATTGCCGTGAGCGTAGGTTGCTCAATTCTGGTTGGGTTCTATTTCGCTATGGACGTTTTGGAGTTAACGCGTGCGCTGCTCCGTCATTGAACAGCAAATCAGAGTATGGAACCTTAACGATTTCACCCATTCTCAGTGTTTCTGACTATCCGAGAAGTGAATGTGTGGAATCTCACATTGGCAGAAGTTGCTGTGCCTTAGACTTGGTTCAGCCCGTCAGGAGTAGACCTGCGGCTCGTAAGTAACCGCACCTAAGTTTTTGGAGTTATGATTGATGCAACACACAAATATTGGACGCCGCAACTTCGGACGCCTTGCTCTAGTGGCAGTTGGTGGTCTCGCTGCTGGAAGCCAAGTTGCGAATGGCCAAACTAAAAAGGAAGGGGAACCCGATCTTGGACTTGATCCCGCATTGCTAATTGCTGCGCCTAACACTTGCAAAGGGTTGAACACCTGCAAGGGCGAGGGGAAAGGCAAGCATGATTGTGCCGGTCAAAGCTCTTGCGCAGCGGTTGCGAAGCATGATTGCGCTGGCGTGAACGAATGCAAGGGAACTGGTGGATGTGGCGGGTATCCAGGGCAAAATACCTGCAAAGGCAAGGGGGAATGCGGCGTGCCGCTCAAGGCAGATGCTTGGAAGCTGGCTCGCAAGCAATTCGAGCAGCTCATGAAGGCCGCGGGAAAGAAAGTCGGCCCAGTGCCCACGTAGCGCGACCGTTCTCAGCATCGTATTCTTTGGGCTGCCCCGACGGTTGGTCCGTAATAGAAGTGCTGACCGTCTTGGGGGGCGTGGAGTGGGAGGCGACTGGAGCTCATGCCGAGGCTGCCTCAATTTTTCAGCTCTGACGCAGGGCTGTTGGCTTTTTGTGAAGATAGACTGTGAAGATAGACAATGTCACTACCCACCCATGAGACCATTGAAAGCAGTCCAGCAGTGAAGAATGGATTGGGACTTGGGGTCGGTTTGAGGACAGCCCACTTCCCGCACATTCTTCAACACTGGCCTTCAGTTGACTGGTTTGAGATTATCTCAGAGAATTTTATGGACTGCCGCGGTCGGCCAAGATACGTGCTTGACCAGATCGCCGAGCGTTATCCGATCGTGATGCACGGCGTGTCGCTGTCGATTGGAAGCACCGACCCGCTCGACCTCAAATATATTCAGGGGTTAAAGCGACTCGCTCAAGAGGTAAAAGCTCATTGGATATCCGATCATGTTTGCTGGACTGGTGTGGCCGCCAAGAACACGCATGACCTATTGCCGATTCCGTACAACGCGGAAACGCTTCAGCATGTGTGCGAGCGAATTCGAGTCGTACAAGACATTCTTGAACGTCCACTCGTATTGGAAAATCCTAGTACCTATGTGACATTTCGCAATTCGACGATGAGCGAATGGGAGTTCGTTCGCCATTTGACAATAGAAACCGGTTGTCAACTCTTGCTGGATGTCAATAACGTTTACGTGTCGAGTGTCAATCACGACTTTGATCCGCTGGAATATCTCGATTCAATCCCCGTGGATCGAGTCGTCCAGTTTCATCTTGCTGGACATACTGATCTGGGGACGCACTGCATTGACACACACGACGGCGAAGTCGTGGATAGCGTGTGGGAATTGTTCCGCTACGCTTACTTGCGAGGCATCCGGGCATCGACGCTATTGGAATGGGATGCCAGTATTCCTGAATTTGACGTGGTGCACGCTGAAGTGTTGAAGGCTAAGAGCTATCTGGCTACTGCGCAGGTCGGAGAGGTGCAGCCAGCCGGCCGAGATTTGGTCCGCAATTTGCGAGGCAAAGGGCGGCGAGCAGGCAATTCACAAGAACCCGCCGCCAGAGGCAGGTTGGGCAACGAGCAACGTGGCCCAATCCCGCAGCCCGCGTTGTTTACGACTGCCGAGGTCGAATAATGGAGCCAAGCACTCATTCTCTGCGGAACGTACAGGAGTGGATGCAGACTGTCATTACGCATCCCGATGGGGTTGAAGCGGGAGCGGATTCGCAATCGGCGAAGCAAGCCTTGAGCGGCGTTGAAGAGCAAACTTGCATTGATGCCCTCATTGCCCCTTCTCGCAATCTTAGCAGCCAACAGCGAATCGAGATTTACGCGAACGCATATTACGCTCGCTTGCTCGAGTGCCTGCGCGATGAGTTCCCGGCCATGGTTGCGTTGCTAGGGGAGGATACGTTTCACGCCTTTGCATTCGACTACTTGCAATCCAATCCTTCCAGTAGCTATACGCTGGCGGATCTGGGGCGGAACTTCCATCGATTCTTGATTGATAGCCGTGTTCGCGAAGCAGGGGACGAGACCGCAGTGGAGAGTGGGCAGAGCTATTTCGATTTGATGATCGATCTTGCTTTGCTAGAGCGAACGTACAGCGAAATCTTTACTGGTCCGGGAATAGAAGACGTTGAATCGCTGAGCGCGGAGGCACTGTCCAGGGTGCCTCAAGATTCTGTGGGGGCCCTTCGATTGAAGCCAGCTCCTTGCGTTCGATTGCTGCGACTCTCGACCGCTGCCCATGAATACGCGATCGCTGTACGTAAATCCCCGACGATTGCTCCGCAGTTGCCCGAGTTCATTGAGACATTTTTGGTGGTCACTCGTATTGACTACGTCGTTCGCACTGTCCCTGCCGAACCCGAAGAGTACCTTCTACTACAGGCTCTGGTGGAGAACGCCAGCCTTGAGCAAGCCATTGCGAAAGTCGCTGAGCAAGGCTCTATGGATGAGGAGCAGATGGCGAGAAAATTTGCTGTTTGGTTTCAAAAATGGGCCAGCGACCACCTATTCATGGATTTCCATATATCCGACCTTTGAGCCGCTGACCGTTGAAACGCTAAGTTGTTTCCGTTGCGGAACCAGCCATTCTTGCCGACTCGCGCATAATTACCCGTGCATGTCTGCCATAGTAGGGGCAGCAACGGAGTCCGGCATATGCAAACTTTTACAAATTCAGCCAAGCAGGCCATCAAGGGAGTGCTGGAATGCCCTCATTTGCAGTACCAGGGGGGCGAAGGGTTTGTTTGGAAAGCAGGAGCGGTCCAGTTTCTTCGCTATGCTGATGGAGTGGAGTGAGCCACGTGTGGCCAAAAAATTGTAGTCGAAGCGAATTCTCTAGGGGAAGTGGATTGGAACGCACGATGAACGGTCGTCGCTTTCAGCCAGTCCTGCCTACTGGCTGGGTTAAGTGTTTTTCCAGAGTTTCTTGAATATTCTGCGACGAAGCAGCCTAATGCGTAGTCCCCACTCGGTGGCAAAGAACTCAGGAACAAGAGTGGCTGGTGATCGACGTGCCGTGAGGATCGAACGGTCAATTTTCGTGGGCGATAGCCACAATTTCTCAAGCTACTTTAGGCTCCATTCTTCAGCATCCGGGAGGAATTTCGTCGCGTAGCAACGGCTGCCCCATCTAGCTACCATATTGCGAAAGTCGAAGATTAGGACCTGGGGTTGTTGAAACTGGACTCAAAGAGTCAATCCGGGGGGACTTTTAACCGAGAGCAGACTGGAGTTGAATTCGTGGCACCGATCGTTGAATTGCTTGTGTTGACAGCTTTTGCGGGAGCTGCGATTCCGATTGGTGGTTTTCTCGCGTCGTGGGAGCATATCCACAGCGATTGGCTGCGCAGTGAGTTCCGGCACCTGGTGATCGCCTTTGGCGGTGGCGCCCTGTTCTCTGCGATCGCGTTGGTTTTGATTCCTGAAGGCACGCGGCATTTGCCAGTTTGGGAATCCGTCGCGGCATTTGCCGCCGGCGGGGTAGGTTTCTGGCTACTTCAAGTTCTACTCAATCGTTCCAAATCGTCGGCATCCCAGTTGGTCGCCATGCTCTCGGATTTTATTCCCGAAGTCATTGCCCTTGGAGCAACCATCGCCGCGGGCGGCGCTGGAGCCGTCCTCTTGGCATCCATTATCGCACTGCAGAATCTCCCCGAAGGATTTAATTCCTATCGAGAGCTCCGGCACGGCGGTCTACCGAAACGCCGTATCCTGATTTGGTTTACCGTGGCCGCCATGCTGGGGCCATTGTTGGGAGTGTTGGGTTTCTGGATGTTGGCCGATCAACTGCGTCTCCTCGGCTGGATGCAGGTTTTCGCTGCCGCTGGAATCATGTATCTCGTTTTTGAAGACGTTGCTCCCCAGGCCAAACTCAAGAACAGCAGCTTGCCAGCGCTAGGTGCGGTGCTGGGATTCTTGCTGGGGCTGGTTGGGAAACTTCTCGAACGCTAAAGGGGAGGAACGCATGACGTTCAAGCGGCCAAGAGCCCGTCGCCAGGAACCCGTGTATGTTGTCCGTGTTTTCCTACACGAATCTTCCGGAGAACTGTTGGGCGTCGTTGGCCGGATTCGATTGGTTGTCGTGGAACGATTTGTGCCAAGGCTACCCAACCCAGAAAGGCGAAGCCGACCTAGAACAAGCTGCTGTCGGAGAATCCCACCTCGCATAAATGAGTTTTATCGTGAGCTGGAGTGATGAGGGGAAACTGCGAATCGAACGCCTCACGAGCTGCGTTGGCTTTTTCAATTTCGCTTGCCATTCGTGTGCGCCCTTCAAAATCCACAACGTGCAAGGTGAGAATGCAATTGGCTGCGTCCAACAGGCCTGCTCGAGCAACGTCGATCTCACCGTGATGCAATGGAACACCGCGATGCGATGTGCCCAACGTCTGCTAAGCCGAGTGCAACATGTTTGCTGCCGGGGCAACTCCGTAAAGAATCCAACCAGCCCGAGTTTGCGCGAATGTTTTGAGCTCCCAACCGCTGCCTGCTTCCACCAGCATCACGCGACCGTTGGGTGGGCTCGTTCCGCTAATTGGATGGTTGCTATTCGCTGCATGTCCGCAAACCCAGGCACAATGCGCGGCGGTCATCGGTAAACGAACGGTCGCCGGGGGGCATAGGAATTCACCAAACCTGCTTGAGCAAGTTGCGCAGGTGTTTTCGCACTCCCGAGGGAGGCTGCGCAGGGGTTGGTTCGGGTGAAACAGCGGGCAAAGCTGTACGCGCTACTCGGGCAACTCTAGCAACACCGATTGGGCAAATCTATTGGGCTGTGGCTAGAGGGTTTCGCGAACTCTCTTCAAACCGTCACGGATTTCGTATCCGACTAGCTTCATCGACTCCCAAACATCATCTGCCGAGGTCTCCACTGCGGTGCGCAGCGGTTGATAACGACTATCGAGCTGGTCGAGTTTGTCATCGAGTTCATTCAGCTGATCACGAGCCTCCATCGACGCCAGGTGAACTTGTAGCTTTAATTCATCGCGTTCATGTTTCAAGCCGCGGATCAGTTCGGCTACGATCTTGTCTTGCCCATTCATCTTATCCATTCCCTCTATTAGCCGGTTCGTAAGAAGAGACTCGGCAACTGGTTCCGCGTTACAACTCTTCGTTCAAAACGTACTGAAAGCAAACCCCGTGCCAGCGACAATGACATCGACGGCGGTTGACGCAGGAGTCACGCGGTACTGCCACTCTTCGGGCTCAATCTCTGGCTCTCTACATGGGCGGGGCCTGTTGGAATGGGCAATTCCGCGCGACTGGTACGGACCGGTAGCCGGTCCAGCGGCAAGCCCGGAATTCGCTCAATCGCAATGCTTAGTTTTTTGCGCGCGATGAGATCGCCTAGGACGAAAGTTTGTGAGCCGTCTACAGATGCGGTTGGGCAAGAATGTGAGACACCAACGCACATCTGCGCGAAAGACTGACCGCATGCGATCAAGTTCACACCGTGTCGCTTTCCAGGACTGCTGGATTTTCTCTACAACGGTTCGCGGAAGACCGCTCGTGGAAACGGTTAAACCTCCCTCCCTTGAAATTTTCAGAGGGGGAGTCTCCCTTGGAATACTCTGCACACGTGGACTAGGAGCAAGGTGACTTGCTCCAGCGTTTGGAAGTTCAGATGTAGAGTTTTCCGGCGTCACCACGAAGTAAAGTGGATTCGGTTCCATTTGGCATGTGCCTTGCTTTTAGGTGAAGGCGATTACGAACCATCCAATAACAAGGAACGAAGACAATGACCGTGACGCCTCTATCTGCTGCTGACTCTCACGCCGATCATCGCCACTGGCAAAGCGATGTGGCTTGCTGGCGAGATGATATCCAAAATTGGCGGGCCGAGCACTCGGCTGCGATTGTGCAATTGCAAGATGCTCTCCAGCGTATCACCGAACATGGAGAGGCATTAGATAGCCATGCTAAATCGCTCTCAGAGCTCGAGGCGAGGCTGCAGCATCATGAGAAAAGCCTTGCGAAGAGTCTGAAGGATGGTGCCCAAGCAGTCGTCGACAAAACTTCAGCGGATCAGCATGCCAAGGAGGCCGAGTTGCATCAACACCAGCAAGAGGCCCATGAGAGAATCAAGAAGCACCATCATACTGCGATGGCGCAAGTGGCCATTCTGAAAGCCGCTTTAGGAGCTGCGCTCTAGGTGGAATCGACTTGTCGTCGCTGTGGCGTCTAGGCTATCCTGTTCAGTGGATTCGTGGCAATGCTTGGTTCTCGCCAGGGCATCCGCGATACCACTAAGGCGGAATCTCTTAAGCTTGACTGAATGCCCAGGCCGAATGACTAGAGATTGAGCAGAAGGTGGTGTCACTCACGCTAGATAGTGGCCGCGCACTCGGGCTTGCACGCATCGGATGACTGGCGGGCCCGAGTTCCACCGACCCAGCAGTTGATCGTTTGAGGGGCTTAACAGACGGGACGCACCCGCGCATGATGCTCAGCTGAGGCATGGGATGGAAGCGTGAGGGAGACTGTACTATCGACCCAAGATCCGGCCGCGAATATAGCCAGAGGAAAGCTGTCGCCCAATGACCCTGTTTTACTACGATCCGATTTTTCAAGAACATGTCACGGGGGACCACCCCGAAAATGGTGGACGGACTCTCTCCGTTATTCGGCATCTGAACTTTATCGCCCTGGACACCAGTTGTCGACGCCCGGCATGGGAGCCTGCTTCCGTCGAACGCTTGTGTTACGTGCACACGCGTGAATATGTGGATTCGGTTGAGCGGTTTGCGTTGAAGGGTGGTGGCTACCTCGACGAGGACACCGTTGTCAGCACCAAATCGTACGAAGTTGCCCGCCAGGCTGCTGGCGCTGTCTGTGATGCAGTTCAGAGAGTGGTAGCAGGAGAGGACAAGACCGCTTTCTGCCTCGTTCGCCCACCTGGTCACCACGCGATGCCAGACCACGCGATGGGCTTCTGCCTGTTCAACAACATTGCGGTTGGTGCGCGAGTTGCGAGGCGTGAACTGGGGATTGAGCGAGTTTTGATCGTCGACTTTGATGTGCACCACGGCAACGGTACGCAAGCCATGTTCTGGGAGGATGCTAGCGTCGGCTATTTTTCGATGCATCGCTCTCCGCTCTATCCCGGAACGGGGGCGGCAGAAGAAATAGGGGCTGGTGATGGAATTGGCACAACACTCAATTTGCCGGTCGCGGTGGGAACGCCAAGGGATGATCAGATGCGAGTCTTTGAACGCGAAGTCCAAGGTTTTGCGCACAAGATTAAGCCGCAGCTCGTGCTCGTCAGCGCCGGTTTTGACAGCCACAAGGATGACCCCGTCGGATCGCTAGGGCTCGAGAATGAGGACTTCCGAGGGATGACACGCTGCCTGCTGGATGTTGCGGCCGAGCATGCCAACGGAAGGCTGGTGAGCGTGCTCGAAGGAGGTTACAACCCGCATGCCCTAACGGACTGCGTTGCAATACACCTCGAAGAACTCCTGGACGCTCCTTGAAATCGTAGACGGCAAGAAAGGACGCAGAGTCGGTTGGGTTATTTTCCGTCGCTACCCTTGTCGCTGGAGGCCTGCTGTACGGTCAGCGTTTTGCGAGCAACCACTGCATCTTGGGCGTGGCTGCGATCGATTTCAAATCCACGAAGCTCAAACATATGAACCATGCGGTGGTTTTGCTGGGCCATCTCGGCGACGACGGACCGGACGCCCCAGCGACCACAGATATCGAGGCAGAGGTCCGTTAAGGCTGATCCCAGGCCTATACCTTGCCAAGGATCGCTGACAAGAATCGCATACTCTGCTTCGCGATGGTCCGCATCGGCAACCAACCGCCCAACGCCAATCAGCCTTCGTTCCCCATTTTCTTGAGTCTCGGCAACCATAGCGATCTCTCGATCGTAATCGATAAAACAGAAACGCGTGGCCATTGCGTGCGTCGTCGCCTTGAACATGTAGCGGAACCGCAAGTGCAGTGATTCGGACGAGCAGCTGGCCACCAACGCGTGCCACATCGGTTCATCCTCTGGCTTGATGGGACGCAGTACCACCGAGGTTCCATCTTTTAGTTTCGCAAGCTTGGTAAATTCATCGGGGTATGGGCGGATGGCAAGGTGCGAGTATGGGCGAACGGGATGCAGCACCGCCTGACGGTCTAGCACGATGCGAGCATCGAGAGCGATTGCATCTTCGGGGGTTACCAGGAGTGGATTGACGTCCAGCTCGATAATTTCTGGGTAATCGGCCACTAGATACGACAGGCGCATTAGCACCTCAATCAATCGCTCAAGATTAACCCCCGGGCGGCCACGATATCCCTCAAGCAAGGGCCACGCTTGTAGGGACTGCAGCATGCGTCGCGCTAGATGTTCACTCAGCGGCGGTAACTCGAGTGCCAGATCGCGGAACAACTCTGCATTTGTCCCTCCTGCCCCGACCATCAAGACGGTGCCGAACACGGGATCGCGTTTGGCACCAACAATCAGCTCGCGTCCATTGGGTGCAATCAGCATGTGCTGAACGCTGACTCCCTCGATACGAGCATTAGGTCGATGCTGTTTGGCCCGGTGGAGGATACGATGAAACGCTTCGGCAACCGAATCGGCATTCGCCAAATTCAGCTCGACGCCCCCAACGTCTGTTTTGTGCGTGATATCGGGGGAGAAAATCTTGAGTGCCACTGGATATCCAAGGCGAGCGGCGCACTCCACTGCATCCTTGGCTGAACGAGCCAGAGTCGTCTTTGTCACAGGTATTTCGTATGCTTCCAAGAGCGTCTTGGATGCCGTCTCGCTTAGAATGTCTTGGCCTTCTCTAAAAACGGTATCGAACATCGAGTGGAGCTTTGCTCGATCTAGCGAGAACTCGATGGGGACCTCGCGCGGCGTTTCGTAGAGTGTTTCGCGATTTCGAGCATAGGACACAAGATGCATGAACGCCCGAATGGCTTTTTCTGGGGAGGAGTAGGTTGGAATGCCAGCATCGTTGAGAAGCTCGATTCCCTCGCGAACTTTGTCGCCACCCATCCAAGCGGCAATCAGCGGTTTGTGGGAAAGTCGAGCCACTTTGATCACGGCTTGGGCCGCGCCCGTTGGGTCTGTCATGGCCTGAGGTGAAAGAACGACCAGCACACCATCCACTGCGTTGTCGGCCAACACGATTTCGGCAGCAGACGAAAAACGTTCTGGTGGGGCATCGCCGATAACATCCACAGGATTTCCGTGGGACCAGGTCGCCGGAAGCTTCTCGTTGAGCCTGGCGATGGTGGTGTCGGAAAGCTCTGCCAAGACGCCGTGCCGATCCAGCAATGCGTCGGTTGCCATCACTCCAGGACCACCAGCATTGGTAATAATGGCCAAACGAGGGCCTGACGGAGTCTTTTGTCTAGCAAGCAGCTCTGCACAATCAAATAAGTCGTCGACGTCAAACACGCGGACAATGCCGGCGCGTGCCATCGCCGCTTCGTAGACGCTATCGACACCCGCCATCGCGCCGGTGTGCGATGCAGCGGCCTTCGCGGACTCGGCAAATCGCCCAGCTTTATAGGCGATGATTGGCTTGTCGCGAGCAAAGGCGCGAGCTGCGGACATGAACTCTCTGCCTTTGCTGATGGACTCCATGTAGAGGATAATCGACTCGGTCTTGTCGTCTGTCGCGAAATAATCAATGAGATCGGCGATGCCCACATCCAGCATGTTGCCGACCGATACGAAATAGGAGAAGCCAACCTTTTCTTGGATCGCCCAATCCAGCACGGCCGTGCACAGCGCGCCTGACTGAGAGATGAATGCGACACGTCCCTTGTGAGGCGAATCGCTGGCGAAACTGGCGTTGAGCGAATGATGCGGAGCCATAATGCCGAGACAGTTCGGGCCTACGATCCGCAGACCATCGAACTGCTTTGCTGCGGCGCGAACCTCCGCCTCCAGCTTCGCGCCCTCTTGAGACGCTTCACGGAAGCCGGCTGATAGAATCACTACACCGCGGATGCCAGCTTCTCCACACTGGCGAACCACTTCGGGTACCGTAATGGCCGGAGTGCAGACCACGGCTAGATCTACGGGCTCGGGGATTTCACCAACCCGGCTGAAGCAAGCTACGCCACTGACTTCCTTGTATTTTGAATTCACCGCATAAATCGCTCCCGCGAATCCGCCACTGACGAGGTTTTGCAGGACGGTGTTTCCAACGCTGGATGGGCGCTTGCTCGCTCCGATAACGGCAACGCTTTGGGGAGCGAAAATCTTGTCTAAATTGCGGATCGGCATGTCTCGATACTCTCTAGGCCACACGCAGGGTGGCTGCAAAATTCTCGACGTTCAGTATTCACGACTTTGTCGACGTCCCCCAGCAACTGTCCGCGCGACGGCGCACACAGATTGCATTTACTATGCCAACACACAGTATAAGGCCCAGGCAGCGTCTTTCGGCAGCCGACGCATCATCGCCCTTCGCTGCATGAAGCCCCTCAGGAACTCTGAATCTGTGAAATCCCAAGATGTCATATTTGCTACGCAGCGGAATTCGCATTGCTTCTTGCTGAGTGGTACCGAGCACTCACGAAATCCAGTCATGCACAAACCATTCGATGGGAGCGTCCTCTGGAACCGGAATTGCATACCGCTGCTGGAGGATGTTTTTCCTGGAAGTGCGCAGAGTGTGCAATATCGCACAGCACCATTGCGTGCGGAATCTTGCAACTGCGTGGTTTCTGTGGTGCTCATCGCCTAAGATTCTCACGACTCGCCTTTTTTGATTTGGCACTCCGGTTGCTTTGAGTACGGGGGCAGCGTTAACGTTGTATCGATTGCGGCGCTTCGAATGTCGTATTGGAATAGTCTTTGCAAGATCGATCACTGCTTCCGCCCTGTTGGGCTGCAATGAACGAAGCCCAGCGGTATTGCTCCAGAACTTCCCTCAACAAGGAATCCAAGTCGTGAATTTAGTCTGCTCCGCATGTTCTGCAGTAAATCGAGTGCCGGACGCGAAGTTGCACGATAAGCCCGTCTGTGGCAAGTGCAAGCAGTCACTCTTGCCGACGCATCCAATCGAGCTCAACGATAGCAATTTCGCAAAATTCATCGCTAAAACCGATGTGCCGGTAGTCGTCGATTTCTGGGCAAGCTGGTGCGGTCCATGCCGAATGATGGCCCCCGCGTTTGCAGAGGCTGCGGCGCAGCTTTCGCCTCAAATCATCCTGGCAAAACTGGATACAGAAGCGGCACCTGTGACCGCATCTCAATTCAGTATTTCAGGTATCCCGACGATGATTTTGTTTAAAGGAGGGCGTGAGGCTTCGCGTCAGTCTGGTGCCATAAGTGCACCGCAAATAGTGCAGTTCAGCACTCGTTAACCATTCTCCCGGCGTGTTCGTTCCTTCGCTGGGGGGCCCATTGTTGAGTGTCCCATTGTTGAGTGTCTAGGAATTTACCAGCAGCACTGCGTGAACTCTCCGTGTCCGTCCGCAACGCGACGCAGGTGCGGCCACCTGTAGAGTTGGGGCTGATGGCTTTGAACGCACTACCCCAGCCTTTGACTCTAGATCGCAGGGGCCGGTTGCAGGAGATTGGTTGGGACGGACGACGTGGCTTCCCCAAGCACCTGCCCGGCAGAGGGCAGGCCCGTGCTCAGTCGCAGGTGGTGAGACAAGGACCAGGAAGGGAGG
Organism: Aureliella helgolandensis; assembly: GCF_007752135.1. Classification (GTDB taxonomy): domain Bacteria; phylum Planctomycetota; class Planctomycetia; order Pirellulales; family Pirellulaceae; genus Aureliella; species Aureliella helgolandensis. Next base: position 2,462,715 of record NZ_CP036298.1, read on the forward strand.
AAGTGTTGCAATCGACTTCCGATTCTCTCGGCACGCTGTTTGCGAGGAGCCTGTCTGTACAATCGACTCTTAACACTTACACCCAGTTTTACGGAGACGGCAATGGTTAAGATGATGAAGGCATTCGTGATGGAAGGAATCGGGAAAGTAGCGTTCATGGACAAGCCTATTCCCGACCCTGGGCCCAATGACGCCGTGGTAAAAACGACTCGCGCTTTAGTTTGCACGTCTGATGTACACACGCTCAAGGGAGCGATTGGCGATCGAAATAACCTGACCCTCGGGCATGAAGCGGTGGGCGTGGTAGCGAAGCTGGGAAGCGAAGTGCGTGGGTTCAAAGAGGGCGATCGCGTAGCCGTCAATGCGATCACCCCCTGTTTCCATTGTGAGAATTGCCAACGCGGCTACTCGTCGCAATGCGAAACGATGCTGGGGGGATGGAAGTTCGCGAACACCAAAGACGGCAACTTCGCTGAGTATTTTCACGTCAACGATGCCAATGCGAACTTGACCCCGATTCCCAGTTCGATCAGTGATGACACGGCAGTCTACGCCTGCGACATGATGTCGACGGGGTTTATGGGGGCTGAGCATGCCAACATCCCGCTGGGCGGCTCGGTTGTCATCTTTGCTCAAGGCCCTGTCGGGTTGATGGCGACTGTCGGTGCCCGTTTACTGGGGGCCGGACTGGTCATCGGAGTCGATGGAGTCGGCAAGCGTCTAGAAATGTCTCGCCATTTTGGTGCCGATGTGACGCTCGACTACACCCAGGTTGATCCGCTCGAAGAGATCCGCAAGCTGACCGGCGGCACTGGAGTGGATTCGGCGATCGAGTGTCTAGGTGGGCAGGCAACGTTCGAGGCTTGCGTGAAGGCGACTCGTCCGGGCGGAACAATCTCCGTTGCCGGCTATTTTGGGCATGGCGACAGCGTCGAGATTCCGCGAGTGGAATGGGGCGTCGGTATGAGCGACAAAGTAATAAGAACGGGGCTCTGTCCGGGCGGAAACGTTCGGATGTCACGCTTACTGGGATTGATCGAACGCGGTCGCGTCGACCCATCTTCGCTGACAACTCACAAGTTCGCGTTCGATGAGGTCGACAAAGCTCTACATCTGATGGAAACCAAAGAGGACGGGATTCTGAAACCGCTTGTCGTGTTCAATGAGTAATTCATTGCAAAAGACGTTGGTGCTGCTTCGGCATGGCCAGAGCACCTGGAACTTGCAAAATCGATTCACCGGATGGACAGACGTTGGCTTGTCGGAGCAGGGGCACGCGGAAGCGATCGAATCGGGGCGTCGGCTCGCAACAGCAGGATTGCGTTTCGACATCGCGTTCACGTCGGTGTTGAAGCGGGCCATCAAGACGCTTTGGCTTGCCCTGGAAGAGATGGACCAGATGTGGATTCCAGTCCGGCGTAGTTGGCGACTCAATGAACGACACTACGGAGCGTTGCAGGGGGAGTTCAAGGACGAGATGGCAGAACGAGTTGGCAAAGAACTAGTCCAGCGTTGGCGTCGCTGTTTTGATGTTCGTCCGCCGTCGCTAACCGAAGACGACACTCGATTCCCAGGGAGGGACCCGCGTTACGCCAAATTGCGGCACGAACAACTGCCGTTGGGCGAAAGCCTAAAAGACACCATTGAACGGGTGCTGCCGTACTGGCACAAGACGATCGTACCAGCGTTTGGCTCCGCCAACCGCGTCTTGATCGTTGCTCACGGGAACACGCTACGGGCACTCGTCAAACATCTCGACCAGGTTTCCGATGACGAGATTACTAACCTGAATATCCCCACAGGCGTTCCGATCATCATTCCCGTCAACGGTGCAATACAACCGATCAAGTCTGTCCGCGAAGGGATTCCTGCGCAGCTTGAGAAATGCGGCGATATCGAGCCCTAGGTGCTGAGCAACCGAGCGGAACCGGCTCGGTGAAATTGAGTTAGAACCATCGTTCTTGCCTGGATACGTTTATTAAGGTGCGATACATGGTTTAAAGTTGCGTTTTTTCCACCCATTAACCTATCAATAGGCTTACCCATGAGACTTCTCGTGATCCCAATGGCGTTGGTGACCTTGGCCGCATGCGGATGTGCGCCCGATCCAAAATCCGGCAAAGGATTCAGTTTACCCGAAGGCGATCCCGTCCGCGGACAGCAGCTTTTTAGTGACCTGCAATGCACCGCCTGTCACACCGTGGACGGCGTCCAGTTCGAGCAACCTGAGAATTCTGAGCAGAAGATGGTTGCCCTCGGAGGCGAAAAATTCTCGGTCGTCACCTATGGCGAGTTGGTCACTTCCATCATCAATCCTTCGCACCGATTTGCCTTGGGCTACTCCGACACGGACATCAAGACTGGAGATAAGTCGAAGATGCGGACCTACAACGACGAACTGACTATCTCGCAACTCTCTGATCTCGTGTCCTTCTTGGAATCGCATTACAAAGTCAGAGAATACGAATCAACGCAGTATTATCCGTACTACTAAAGAGCCTGTAGGAAACCGGCAGACTAATCTGCTGGCTGCGCGCAAGCGGCAACACCAATTGGTTGTCCCGTTGGAACACAGGGGGCGGATGCGGGGGCACTCGTGAGTGAGGCGACCCTGAATCTTCTTTGGCGGATCTCAGTTGGAGAAAAAGTGCACCCGCAATTGACGCGATTTTGAAACCGACCATCCACGTACTGGATGTTGAAAAAAGAACGGAACAGGACCGGGGAAATGGACAAAAACGAACCAACACCCTCAAAGTCGCCTAAGCAAAAGTCAGAGGCTGATTCGCCTCCCGGTCCATCGACGGATTGGCGTACGATGATCTGGTTCGCGATGCTTGCGCTTCTGATGGTTTGGGTATGGCAGGACTTTTCGCGGGCGTTGAACATCCACACGATTCCGTATAGCCAATTCAAGTCGTATGTCGCGAGCGGTGCGGTCAAGGAATGCGAGATCCAGGAAACCGAGATCCTGGGATCGGCAGAGGTGGCTGAGTCGGACGCGGTTGAACTCGGCGAAGCGAAAGCGGTGGGCGCTAAACGTGCCGTGGTCAACGCAAGCGACGAGATGCCAACGCGACCAAGTGGCTGTAGTTTTGAGTGCCGAGAAATCCGAGGAAGCCGAGAAAAAACAGGAAAAAAAGAAATCCGAAGAAGCGTCGGTCGTGCACTCTGTTCATCATCACGCCTATTGAGCTAAAAGGGGAATGGGTTGATTCAATAGCGTCTTCGATTCGTTTGCGGAAAGTACTCTCTCGGGCAAATTGTAGCACGGTTCGTCTGGGCTCGCTCACCGGCCTGTTGGGGTGGCAGGGGGGTTCAATAGTACCGCTAAGGTAGTGCCTGCAAGCATCCAGTAGCGGCAACTAGGCTTCCTTCCTTGCCAGTTTGCTAATTTCAAAGCAATTTGAATTCTAACGCGGAGCTTACGTCTCTAATTGCCCTGTAACGTTAACCTCCTTTCCTTGCTCACGCGGCGGGTTGCGATTTAAACACACCGTGATCCCGCGGGCTACTTTTCAACACGCAGTCGCGTTGCAAGTTACCCATCCAGCAATCTCTCAAGCATGAAGGTTCGTTAGTCGGACAACGATGGTCGCACGTGGTCGACATTCCGTGGATGCTACCTCGACAGGAGCGGCGGTCGATCTGGTTAGCGGAATGGCGGTTTCTCGATGTCGATGTCGATGTCAAGTCTATTTACTTTTGAATCGGTGCCCAACTAACCTTTCCGTCCCGAGTCACGGTGAACAGTTCATCGTCGCCGAAGAGTTTGGTTGCGGGGCTATTTTCGGATTGTGCCCTTCCGCCCAAGAATTCAATGCGACACGTAATCGATTCATTGTTCGGTTGCCAGTGGATGTGTCGCACGGCGTGCGTGTGGAGCCGCGCGTCGATGTCCTCGCATTTCATCATCGTCTTAGCATCGCTGTTCAAATCATGAAATACGATTTGCCCAACGCCGCCGTAAGCAATGGAATTGCCGTCCGCCTGCCATGCAAAATCGGTAACTCGCATTCGTCGTGCTAGGGTCTTCGAGACTGTCCCATCCGTCAGTATAAGATCGTACAGCTTGATCTTTCCTTGCTGCTCGCGTAGAGCGATGTAAGCGATTCTTCCATCGGGTCCATACTTGACTAGGTCGCCGACACCAAGCATTGACGTCGACAACTGCCGGACCTGATCACCGTCCGAAGTCATTTGATGAATTTGGTTAGTTCCGCTGCGATTGGAGATGAAGACGATGTGCCTGCCGTCCGGAGACCAGTCAGGGTACCCGTCTAGACTTGTGTTGTCGGTTAACTTGCGTTGCTGGCTACCATCGGGACGCGCTGTATAGATCTCCGTGTCGCGAACTCCCTGCCCGTCTTCATAGCGAGCAAATAGCATCGTCGAACCATCCGGGGAGGGTTTTCCCGCGATGATGTTCTCGACGCTCTGGCCGGATGCCCACGGCACCCAGGTAAGATAGATCGCAAACGCGACAGTACCTTGAAACTGAAGCAACTTCATGACATTTCCTTTCCGCGGAGGAGCATAGGATGAGCAGCGTCTAGTTTATGCGGAAATGCACGCCCCAGTTGTAACGGGAATGTAACGATGCACCCAGTCGACAGCTGACGCTGATGCAACTCGATGACGCAACCGCTTGACGAACACCTCGACCGCGCAAGCTCGGTGTCGCCCCGAGACGGGGGCGAGCGAAGTAACGTGGATCGCACCAACCCTCAGGTAAATGAGGCGTGAGGCAAGACTCGAAGCCAACTCACGAGTCCTGAAATCCACGGTGTATGAACTTCGCTGCAGTGGGCAATCCTGCGGGCCGGCTGTTGTTGCACTGGACCGGTGGTCAGTCCGCGACGCCGGACGTCAATCATTGGTCAGTACGCATTGGTCAGCACGCTGCCGGTTGATTGGGGCAGCACGTGCTTGATCGAGAAGTACGAGGGGAGGGTGAACGCCGCTCAATCGATCGCCCTACAGTTGCTTGAGAAAGATATCCTTGAACTGCACCGTCATCGGTTCACCGGATCTTAGCTGCAATCCCAGAATACCCTTCAGGTCGTAGTGCCCTTCCTCTTCGTCAATCAGTTCGGAGCTTATCTGACCGTTGATTCTGAGAATGATGTGCTGGCCTTTGGCGGTAATGTGGTAGTCATTCCATTCGCCCTGCGGTTTCATTTTCGCCTCGTCGCCAAGGGGAGTAGCGGAGCGTTTACCGGCTCTGTCAATGACCGTTTTATTGCCGTTGCCGGTAAGCAATTCAGGGCCGTTCCGCGAATGCATTTCATCGCAGACGCCACCTAGGTAGGGACCACTTTGGTAGATGTCCGCCTGATAGCCCACGGCCAAACGGGCTGTTGATTTAATCGCAATTTGAATTTTAATGCGGAGGTAGCATCCTTAATTGACTTGTAGCGGAGGTTATCTTTCCTTGCTCACGCGGCGGGTTACTATTTCAACAGCCCGCAAACCATCGGGCTTGATCTTACTGTGGAATTGGACCCCCGAGTTTCCGCCGTTTCCTTGCACGCGGAATTTGAGCTTTAATTCAAAATCACTGACGTCGCCTTTTTGCCACACAATGAACTGATTGGAGGTGCAGGGATTGTCTGGAGTGGATTCGCCGGTAATCGCGCCGCCCCGCACCGACCAGTAACTGATGTTGAGAGCTTTCCAGCCTGTCAGAGATTTGCCGTCGAAAATCGATTCGTAGTCCTCCGCCGCCCAGGCACCAGGGGGAACAGCCATGGACAGCACCAACGAGCAGAGCATGAGGTGTAAGCGTGTTTTCATGAGAGATAGCCTACTCATATGGGGAGGGAATCGCTGGAAATAAATGTTGCAATCGCCTAACGTCGCGTACGAGCGGACAACGTTTGCAATTTCCTGGATGCGAAGGGGAGGGGCATAGTACCGCAAAGTGAAGTGGGCCTACAAATTGGGCGGCAATCATCGCTCGGCTAGTATCGCTCGGCTTGGGGCTGCTTGCCGATGTGGCCCACTGGCGTAAACCGCGTGGCTGCGGGTATTGCGTTTTCTCCTATGCAAACCAGAAGTCAAGCTTTGACCAAATACTAGTCCCAATATCTCTCGCAGTCCCAAAAGCGAAATGCATCGACTAAACTATTGCGACCTTAAGGACTTTCGGAACCGTTATTGGCGGATAGTCGCCGAACCGCTCCGGCGGTTCGTTCGGGAAAATGCCGATCGGCGGAGCGATCTGGCGACACTTATTGTTCCGACGGTCCTAAGTGCTTTATCACGATTCGATTTCTGGTTGGCATGCTTGTGCGGTATACGGGGCCTGCCCCAGGAAGCCAAGCCTTAGTCGGGTAGATCGCGTAGGTGTGGAGGAATTGATTTGAGCCACCAGTCGTTGCGCTCGCGGACGTTGAGCCATGGGCCACATCGTTTTTGACGCCCATGCAAGCTGGCAACGAGAAAAACGGGCCTAACCTGTTCCATCCTGATCGGGAAATCAAATTGGAGGAAGCCTCAGCAGAAATCGTCCCGATTGTTGGTAGGAATCGATTTTCAAAGAGTTCGGGGCGATCCTCGTGTATTCACAGACAAGCACCCTTGGGAAGACAATATGTACAATCGCCGGCAATTTTTTGGGACTATTCCCGTAGGCGCCGTTGCGCTTTCAACGGTTGGACTCGTGCAGCAGACTGGGGCCCAAGAGAGGCTCGCAGCAGGGGAGAGAGCTAGTACGCTGATTGCCAGTCCGCCCGTGGTGCAGAATCCGCGGCACAATGGTTTTGGCGTGAGTATCGCGGTCCGCGGATTGGCGACGGCTTGGGTTGAGTTTGGCTTCGCTGAGAACGATCTGCCCTTTACGGCGGTGGCTAGCCACCACGGTTTGATCGTCGCTGATGATCGAGCGCTGCATATTCGCGTCGAACACCAGGAGTCGCTGCCGCAAAATCAGCCGATTTTTTACCGTGTCGTTGTGCAATCGCTCAGCTATGCCAACGCCTATACTTTGCAGCGTGGCGAACCGCAGTCGACCACTACCTACGCGCTTCGTTTGCCGAGCCCCACCGCGGAACGCTTGCGTTTGGTCAGTATCAACGACACGCATGAAAACCTAGAAACCATTCAAGCTTTGCACGGTGAAGTTGATAAACTCAAGCCAGATTTGATGATTTGGAATGGTGATAGCTGCAACGACTTTGATATGGCTGATGCACCGGAGCAAATTTTGCTCAATCCCGCTCAAGACATGACGATGTCTTGGGCTAGTACTCGGCCGCTTATCTTCAGCAATGGTAACCACGATGTGCGAGGGCAGCGCGCTCGCGAAGTGGCCAAGAGTTTTGCGGGTTGCCCTGAATCCGCCGAGTTGCCTTACAACCAAGCCTTGCGTTTGGGACCATTGGCCTTAATCACGCTGGATACTGGTGAGGATAAACCAGACAATCATCCAGTATTTGCAGGTACAGCGGCTTTCGAACCGTATCGTCAACGTCAGGCGAATTGGTTGAAGCGAGTGATGGAAGAGCCCGACATCAAAGATGCGCCATTCAAGATCGTTGCTTGCCACATTCCGTTGCGGGGACTTCCTGGCCAGAATGACGGGACGACATTGGAAGGGTACGCTAGCTATAGCGGGTTTGGTGCAAAACTGTGGCTTCCCATTTTGGAGCAGGCTGATGTGCAGGCAATCCTATCGGGACACATGCACCGTGACCGCTTAGATGCGGCGACTGAAGAGACGCCCATTCTTCAATTCGTAGGAGGTGGCCCAAAGCCCGAGCAGGCGACATTAACGGTCGTCGATGTTGTCAAAGCAGGAGGACAGCAAACGCTGGACATTCGCATCGTTGATTTGCAAGGCAAAGTACTGCACCAGCAACACTGGGCCTGAGGAGGGCTGCCCGTTGGTAAACAGCTCCACGGCAGAATTCGAAAGTGGCAAGATGGAGTTGCATTTAGCGGAGTTGGCCATCATTCCTTCGCGTCGAAGATGCTCGGGGATTAGAATAACCCGGGCGTCCATCGAGCGGCTTGAATGATCGGGCGCAGAATTGGAAAATTGTTTCAACTGAGTCGCAAGGAAGCTGCTCACGGCTTCTCTTGGTTCATCTGCTCATTCGAAGGTCCCGGTTATGCTTCAACGCGCCAGTTTCATTCTCCTATGCACAGCGCTGCTGCTCAATTCTTCGACATCGCTCTTTGGGCAAGAGGGGACAGCCGGTAAATCGTCAAACGTTTGGGAAGCGACTCAGCGTTTTCCCAACGTGGCTGTGGCCAAGGCAAACGATACGAGTGAGTCCGCTCGTTTTTCCATGCTGATTCCAAAGAACGATATTTTCACCGAAAACGTGGAGCAACAGTACACCATTAGCGTTCCGTACACGGAAGAACTAGGCGACAAGACGGTAACAAAAAACCGGGTGGAATTGAGATCGAGAACGATCGCCGTTACGCGCTGTGGAGAAATGAAAATGAGGCGGACGACCTGTGAATTGGGGGATCGAACATTTCGGGACCTCAACGGGCGAATTCTAGAACTGACAAAACTATCTGGCCTAAGCAACCCAACGCACGTGATCTACGGAGAGCAGCCTGATGCCTATATTAGCGCGGTATTGAATCCAAGAGTATTGGTCGTCGAGCCGCAGGAAGCAGATCTCTCCGAAGGAAATTCTGTTGCCTTGACTCGCGAAGAATTAAGTGCGCCGTGGTTTCGCGAAGAGAAGGTGCCTACTATTGCTGTGGCGATGACCAATAGCGACAAATTATGGCTTCTGATTCCAACTGTAGACCCCAAAAAATCTCCAACCGCTACACTCCAAACACAACCCGCATTGAGGATGGAGAAATATGAGTTGGAGTTGAGCGAGTGTACATTCCAAAACTTGCAGCATGAGAGCCTTTCTCGTGACGAGGTCTTGAAGCGGTTGGAGAAGCCTACGCATGTGGTGTGGGAAAGCGAAGTGGGAGGGTATCTCTCCGCGGTACTTCGCCCCGACGTCTTGCTGGTGAATTTGAAAGAGGGCAGCGACTATGGTTACACTCCAGATCAGCTGCTAGTACGGAAATCACAGCCGGAAGTCGTTGGAGGCGAACATGCCGAAGCTCCGGCTAAGAGCTCTGAAGCGTCGCCGGCAATAGCTGCGTCCATTGTGGGACGCAACAAGAAGGCTGTAGAAGCAGCTGCGGTAAAGCTGCGGGAGAGATTGTCGCAAGCGCCCGTAGAAGTGAGTGACGCTAAGACTCAGAAGCTCAAACAGTTTTTGTCGTTGATCGATGTTCCCGTCTATCTGAACATTACCCAACTGAAAAGCATTGGAATCGATGATAGTTTGGAGTTGACCACAAGTGCGAAGGTGGCGACGCTCGCCGAGCAATTGGACGCCGTCTTGCAACCAGCTGAATTGACGTGGCATCTACGCGGTACCGTTTTAGTCGTTACTACCATCGACGATGCGTTTGAGCATGGCGAAGTCTGCGTTTACCGAATGCCGCCGGCGGTCCGGGACTACTCGCAACTCATTCAACAAGTTGAGTCTTTGGAGCCACGGAAATGGCTTGCGCTTGGCGGAGCCGGAGACGTGTTCGCGTTTCCGCCCTATATGATCGTACGGCAAGCTTCCCATCTTCAACGGAAACTACAGACCTCGTTGCGCATAAAACCGTTGCCGCATCGATACAACGCAGAGATGGACGAGTACCTGCTCTCCATCGAGGCGAAATCCAATCCGCTGTCGGAGGTTTGCCAGCAGTTTCAAGAGCAAATCGGCCAGGAAGTCGCGATCGATACGAATAGCCTCTCTCAAATTGGTCTCGTGGATCCGCGGATTACTCTTTCGTTAGCAGGTGTTTCAGCGTCGGATGCACTTGACCTAGCGTTGAATCCCATCGAGTGTACTTGGGTTGAGAAAGATGGGATTATCACGGTGGTCAGCCAGCGAGATTCTGCAAGAAATCTTGAAAAGCGATTGCTCCCGATTCCCAGCTTGCCGGTTCGCGATGTGTCGTATCTACCCGCGGTCATCCAAAAAGCGGTTTTGCCAGACGAGTGGCAGGGCTTGGGGGGCGCTGGACAAATCTCGATCAGTGGTCGTCGCTTGACTGTGTCACAGTCGCAACCAGCGATACGACAGCTCGAGCAGTTTTTGGGTGATTTGGCTACCACTCGTCGCTAAGCAGGCCGGTTAATACCAGCAGCCGGAGATGTTACATTGAAACGCTCCGAAGAGTCCGGGTATCAGCTTCAGTCGGGCCGCAAGTCCGGTGAGAACAGCTGACACGGTAGGCGACCATTCGACAGAAGGGCCCTCCTCCTTTGATACTCAGCAAGCTTTTCCAGCACTAAAGGAACTCAATGTCAGACCCATTGTCTAGGCCGCGTCGGCTCGCCTTGCAAGCTATCGTCTTCGCGCTAGCGCTCACGATGCTCAACGCGGCAAGTTTCTCGCAAGAGATTGTCGACTCTTGGCGGTACACGCTCCGCCAGCCCTCCGAAGGTTGGCAGAATGTGACGTTTGACGCGACAGATTGGACCGAAGGGCAAGGCGGATTCGGGACGAGCGACACCCCTGGTTCTCGTGTTGGCACTACCTGGTCTACCAACAATATTTGGCTTCGCAAGTCGTTCGATCTAGAAGCTATCCCGGAGAATCCTGCGCTCTGGATGCACCATGACGAGGACGCGGAGGTCTTTATCAACGGCCAGCCTGTGGCAAAGGTCAAAGGTTTTACGAGCAAGTATGAAATGCTGCCGCTCCCCCTCGAAAAGCGGTCCACGCTGAAACTCGGTCGCAACGTGCTCTCCGTGCATTGTAGGCAAACGACAGGCGGACAGTTTATCGACGTGCACTTGGTGAATGGTGGAAGTGAACCGACGCTTCCGATTCCAGCTCGCTCGACGAGGCCGTTTCAATCCGAGCTAGTTACTGAGTGGGGCGCGGGCGTCACAGCCGAGAATGCTTGGACGGAGTACCCACGCCCGCAATTGGTTCGCGAAAACTGGACGAACCTAAACGGCTTGTGGGACTATGCCATCACTCCTGTCGCGGAAAAAGAGGCTCCCACTGAATGGACTGGGCAGATCTTAGTACCGTTTTGCTTGGAGTCAAAGATTGGTGGGGTTCAGCGGTTGCTCGATGGAGCCGAAGCGCTGTGGTATCGTCGAAGCTTCGACTGGACCGCGAAGGCCTCCAAGCGACAGTTGCTCAACTTTGAAGCGGTCGATTATCGCTGTGAAGTGTTCGTGAATGGCAAGCTCGTAGGCGGCCACACTGGGGGCAATACACCTTTCTCGTTAGATGTGACTAACGCGGTTCAAGATGGCGCCAACGAGTTGGTTGTTCGCGTCGAAGACGAGACTGAAAAATTTCAACTCCGCGGCAAACAGACGCTCAATGCTCGCGGTATTTGGTATACGCAGGTTTCGGGAATCTGGCAAACGGTGTGGATGGAAGAGGTCCCCACCCGTTCTATCGAACAACTGAAGATCGGTTCGGATGCCAACACTGGGACAATCACCGTGCGCCCCATCTTCACAGGTTCCGGCAAGGTGCGGATCGTCGTGAGAGATGGGGATGTCGTGGTTGCTGAAGCGACTGGAGGCAAGCAGACGTACCGACTAGAAATTGTGGATGCGAAGCTATGGTCACCCGCGTCACCGCATTTGTACAACATTGAAGTTGCGTTGTTGGACTCCGAGGGGCAGACTCTAGATCGAGTTGAGTCCTACACTGGCATTCGCACCGTTGGCAAAGTCAAAGATGCGGACGGACAGTGGCGATTCACGCTCAACGGTGACGTCCTGTTTCACTGGGGGCCTCTCGATCAAGGGTGGTGGCCGGATGGCTTGCTGACTCCACCGTCGGACGAGGCCATGCTGTTTGACATTGAATGGTTGAAATCGGCGGGGTTCAACATGATTCGCAAACACATCAAAGTCGAACCGCGTCGCTATTACTACCATTGTGATCGATTGGGGATGTTGGTTTGGCAGGATCAGGTGAGTGGCGGAACAGGACGCAATAACGGCTGGCCCGAATGGACACGACTGAAACCCGATCCTGTCGACGCAGAGTGGCCGGCAACGCAGCACCAGCAGTTCATGAACGAGTTTGAGGAGATGATCGATGGATTGGAGAATCACCCCTCGATCGTAGTTTGGACACCTTTCAACGAAGCGTGGGGACAACACCAAACCGTGGAGATTGGTCGATGGACCGCGAAACGTGACCCCAGTCGATTGGTCAACGCGGCTAGCGGAGGAAATTTTTGGCCGGTCGGTGACATCGTCGATGAGCACCGCTATCCCCATCCTGGTTTTCCATTTGAGCTCAACATTGAAGGACGCTTTGACGACTTCATCAAAGTCATGGGGGAGTTCGGGGGGCATGGATTCCCGGTGCAAGGTCACCTGTGGGACAGCCAACGTCGCAATTGGGGATATGGCGATATTCCGAAAACCGAAGCCGAATACAAAGATCGCTACACCACTTCCATCCGCATGCTGGATGAGTTGAGAGCGCAGGGGATCGCGGCGGGCGTCTATACACAGACGACAGACGTCGAAGGGGAAGTCAACGGTTTGATGACCTACGATCGAAAGGTCATCAAGATTCCCGCGCAAGAGTTGGCAAAATTGCACGAGAAGTTGTTCGAAGTGGTGCCAGTTAGCAGCGGTGAGGCCAAAGCAAACAATGAGGATTAGCTCCTACGCAATCAGTTGCATCGAGGGAAGGTTGCTCTTATACCAGCAATGTTCAAAATTGCCTCGCGGCCTGCAAGCGTAGTCGCCCTTGCACCCCTAGTGTTAAATTCGGGGATCCAAGGGCGAATGTTCCTGGTGTTTCTATCAAGAGAGTCGGCCGATGCCGGATTGTTGCGCGAGTTGTCTTTGGGGGCTAATGCCAACGTCGTAGTTGGAATCAAATGAAGGCAGCAGTCGCATTCACGCCGTAGCGGTAATTGCTCTCTCCTTGCTCACGCAGCGGGTTGCGATGGGGAGAGGACGATGGCAGGTGCGGCGGGTTGCGATGGGGAGGGGGCGATGGTTGGTGTAGGTCTGCTTGCGAGGCGGGTTGCGATGGCATGGGGGGCTTCACTGAGCTTGGGCGACAGGTGCGGACAATTCGTTGAACATCAGCGTGTCCCATGGCAGTCCCGATTGACCGCCGCTACGTCGGCGTCTTCCGCCTTGCCCGCGTTGTCGGTCTCTACGAGAATTGCCGCTTTCCAGCTCGCGGGGCAAGGATCGCTCGCGCACCTTCAACATCGCTTGCTCGGTAAATTCAGCAGCTAGGCCGGATCGATGGTGGTAGTGGTTGAAGACTTTTTCGTACATGGGACGAAGTGAACCTCGTCCTTTCTCCGAAATCGACTTGTAGTGGTATCGCCCTTCAAAACTACGGTATGGTTCGTAGGGGACATCCAACCCGAGGTTGTACTTGGCCGTATATTCAAAACCTACCAGCAGCCTGTTGTCGTGGGCTCCGTAGAGGTCGAGGCCTTGGTTCCAAGCGAATTCGCAACTATTCGCCAAATATTCGAGTCCCATTTGCGTGTGTGTTTGGTCACGCCCCGATTCCTGGCATTCTCCGAACTCATTGAAATACATGCTGATTGCGCCATTTCCTTGCCCCTCCAGGAAATAGTTCACGGCGCGGTCGAACATGGTGCGATCCTCCAAGAAGATTCCCATTGCGATCATGGTTTGCAACATTGACGCATCCCAATTGCCATTGGCCGAAGGGTAAAAATCCTTGATGATCGGGTACCATACCTTTCGGGCCATTGCGCTGAACTGAGCCTGTTCTTCCTCGGGCCAGCCATCCCAGGTGTGTTTGAGTAGTTCAGCCGCGTTGCAGTATTTCTGTCCATCCATACCGACTAAGAGGCGGGCGTCATGATTCGAAATGGATTCCAAAGTCCTCGCCCATGCTCCGAGGATTTCGGCTGACTTTTGCGCGTAGCGTTGGTCGCCTGAGAGAGTCCATCGCAAGGCCAGGGTATAAGCCGCCGTACCGTCTTGAGTAAACTCCGAGGAGCCGATGTTGGGCTTGTTGCTGGGGCCACGTTCGACGTGAGCACGAGGTTCGGGTTTCCAATCGAGAGACGCGTAAGGGGAGGCCTGCAGTTGTTCCCAAGCTCCTGCCCATGGTTCACTTGAGCTCGCCAGCTTTTCTTTCACAAAGTCGATACCAGCTTGTGTGTGGGCAATTCCAGGATGGATGAAATCTACCGGAGGCTCGTCTGCTTTACCGCGAGTTAACCCAAGGGGTAGCAAATTGGTGCAGAGAAGGATTGCAACAAGCGTTGTGGAGAGGGGGATCGCGCTTCTCATTGGGGCTCATCTAAAACGAGACATGAGGGGGGAAGGGAATGCCAGTTTGCAGCTGCTCTGGCTCCGTAATTATCTTACACCGAAATGCCACTTGTGGTGAACACACTCCCCCAATCCTTTGGACTCGTTAATCGATCGATTTGAGTTTGCGATGGATGGTTTTCCGGTCGAGGCCCAGGATACGAGCGGCTTGTGTTTGATTTCCACCGGTGGCTTGCAGAACGTGATTGATGTAGCGTAGCTCGATCTCCTCGAGCGAGACCAACTCGGAGGGATCGAGTCCGCCGATGAACACGGTACCACCTTGGAAATTGCGAATCTTCTCGGGGAGGTCTTCGACGGTGATTTGGTCGTAGCGCGTCAGTGCAACGGCGCGTTCCATCACATTTCGCAATTCGCGGACGTTGCCTGGCCAAGAGTAACTCAGCAATTTCTCGGCGACTCCCTCCGCTAGCCCAGTAATGGGCTTGTGCTCGCTGGTGGCATACTGCTTTAGAAAATGTTCAGCGAGACGCAAGATATCGCCGCCACGTGAGCGGAGTGGTGGAAGTTCAATACCGATGACGTTGATGCGGTAGTACAAGTCTTCGCGGAACTGTTCTTCGGCCACCGCGGTCTCTAGATCGCGGTTGGTCGCGGTCAACACGCGGACATCGAACGGGATCTCCCGATCACTGCCGACGGGCCGAACCTTGCGTTCTTCGAGTGCACGCAGCAATTTAACTTGCATTGTCAGCGGCATTTCGCCCATTTCATCGAGCAGCAGTGTGCCCCCGTTGGCTTCCATAAACAATCCACGTCGTTCACCTCGAGCGTCGGTAAAGGCTCCTTTGACGTGACCAAACAGTTCGCTCTCAAGCAACGTTTCGGTGACCGCGGCGCAGTTGACTGCTACAAATGGCTGATCGCCGCGACGGCTGCCGGCGTGGATCGATCGGGCGACGAGCTCCTTGCCGGTACCGCTTTCTCCGGTAATGAGGACGGCCGCGTCGGTCTGAGCAACTTGCTGTAGCTGATCGTACAACTTTCGCATGGCTTCGCTCTGTCCCAGCACTTCACCAAAGCGATCGGATGTGACGGTCGCAGCTTCCAGCAACTGCACCTGTTTGGTGAGTCTTCGATGCTCCATAGCGCGTCCGAGGGTGATGGAAAGCAGATCCATCTCAATCGGTTTGGTGATGAAATCGTAGGCACCAGCCCGCATGGCCGCGACAGCGGTATCCAGTGTTCCAAAGGCAGTCATCACGATCACTGGGATATCGGGGCGAGACTGAGTGAGCTGCTGGCAGAGTTGAAGCCCGGTGGTTCCAGGCATCCGCACATCGGTGAGGACGACATCAAAATCGCTCTGGTGGATAGCGTCTAGCGCTCCCTCTGCCGAAATGGTCCAAACGCTGGAGATTCCTCTTAAGCGAAGATCCGTTTCAATGAGTTCGCACATGTTGCGTTCGTCATCGACGATCAGGACACGAGATGGCGGAGTTGGTTTGTTCATGGAGTGGTTGGCTCGGGGCGGGGGGATTGGTCGGGAGAAAATGCGGTTGGTTTCGCGCGGCTACGAATGCTGGTGGTGCGGTAGGACAACGGTAAAGGTGGAGCCAACCTGTAGCTGACTTTCAACTTGAATTTGCCCGCCATGTTCACGGACGATTCCGTAGGCAATCGAGAGTCCCAGTCCAGTACCCTGTCCGACATCTTTCGTGGTGAAGAAGGGCTCAAATACCCTATCTACCTCCTTGGGATCCATGCCTAAGCCGGTGTCCGAGACTCGAATGTTTATCGCGTCGTCGGGCGTATCTTGGACAGCGATGGTCACGGTTCCACCGGAAGGCATGGCGGCAATAGCATTGCTGATTAGATTCGTAATAACCTGTTGGATTTGCGTAGCATTTCCATCAATGGTGAGGGGGGCTGCAACGGGCTGGTATACGATTCTCACCTTGGAGGCTTCAGCGAGCGGACGCATCAGCTCACACGTCCTGCCCAAGACTTCTCCGATGTCCATCGAATTATGGGGTGTTGGAGATTGGCGAGCAAAATCGAGCAGTTGCCGAATAATGTGTGTCATGCGTTCCGCTTCCGTCTTGATCGTTTGCGCACTGGAGGCGACTTCCTCTGACGAGAGTCTCCCGCTGGCAATCAATCCCGCTCGGCCCGAAACGACATTCAGAGGCGTTCCCAATTCGTGCGCAATACCAGCCGCTAGCGTGCCGATGGTCCCCAAACGATCGGTGTGTCGAATCGCGTTGCGTTGATCATTCAGGCGGTGACTCATCAGACTGATGGCTCCGGCGAGGCGGCCGAGTTCGTCATTGCTGGAGAGTGCGGGAGCCTGCGGCAATTGCCCCTCGCCAATCAACTCCACCTGGTCGACCAGCTTGTCCAAAGGCCGACCGACCCAAAGCACGCCGCCGAAGAAAATAACCATCGCGGACAGGGCTGCAACACCCAGTAGGGAAAGCAGAGACGCTTGGATCGAATCACGCAGATGCTCGTCTTCGTCTGATAACGGGGTAGCCACCTCGATCGTCCCAGTTTGCTGTCCATCGATGCTCAAGGGGATATAGGCATAGGCGGTTTGTGTCGCTCGGTCGTTGGTCACAGTGACCTGCGTGGATTCCTCCAACCAACGCAATTGGGGACCATTCACCCCACGGGTAGAATACTCAATCGCTTGCTGAATGGTGATCGTGCCACCGGAGCGGATTGCTTGTTCGACCGCCGGCTTGATAGCTTCGACCAATTCACTGGCATGTAGGACGCGGCGATGGTCTTCCCATTGGCTCTGCCGACGAACGGTTTGCCAAGTAAAGATAGCCACGATGGCGAGGACCCCCCAAAGAAAGAGAAGGATGAG
The DNA here is from genome assembly GCF_007752135.1 of Aureliella helgolandensis. GTDB lineage: Bacteria > Planctomycetota > Planctomycetia > Pirellulales > Pirellulaceae > Aureliella > Aureliella helgolandensis. The sequence continues at coordinate 2,479,889 of NZ_CP036298.1, forward strand.
TTTCGCTGCGAGCTTCATGATCGATTTTGCCTGTAAAAAAGAGCGGCCAGTGTCCATTGTAAAACGAACACCGGCCGCAGTCAGTCCGGGCATCCTTGCCTAAGTAGAAGCTTGCCTAAGTTCGACTTTCGCACTTTTAAGCTGCGAGTGACAGCAGAACTTCCAGGGGCTTGATTAATTTCTGAGCCGCTGGCGGTAAACGCCCGGCTGAGAAAATAGATTGTCGTGTTTCCTCGACTGAATCGCGACGCAGCGTCGCGAGCATATCCGCGAACGATGCATGGCGTTTGCCACGCCACATTCGTATGAATGGACCAGGCTCTGGCCGGACGTGTTCGTGCCACAACACAATCAGACCATACAGATAGAACATTGATGGCGTCGTGCGGCGAACCGCTGCGCGGACTCGGTTCTGCGGTTCGCCCAGACCGAGGTGACCCTTGGCTTCTTGGAACGTCGTCTCGACCGGCCAACGAAAAGAGAACCGCTGCAAGATTTCTTCTTCGCTCAAGTTGACATCGGTGCTGTAGAAAACTTCGATTCCCCGCCCGCCGCGAAGGTGCTCCACCGCGACCACTTTGACTTCTCGTTCAGGGGCAAGGTACAACCGGCAGACCACCGACGTGATCCGAACATGAAAGCTCGATTGGCTGTACAGGTTGATCGTGGTGCGACGAAGTCCCTTGGTCGCTAACATCTCGGTCGGCTTGGGCAGCACCGGTCCACGTCGTGGTGGACGGCCTCGCCCGGGTTTCTTGGGTCGTGGACCTTCACAGAGTCTGGCGTCTTTGCCAATGCGACCGGTGACGTGCATGCCGCTGGGGATTTGCTCCAGCATGCGACCACCGGTGTAAGCTGAGTCACCCAGGAAATGCAGGGATTTCTCGCCCGCATGCTGGGTCAACAGTTGGATCATCTCGAGCATTAAGTCGGTCTTCTTGCGATGCTTGCGACGTAGCTTTTTGTTGGTCTTGGTGTTCAGATAGAGCCTCATCAAAACCGGGATCGCGTACTTTCGCGTCGGATCTTTTCGTGAAGGGACTAAGACACACAGTACGACCCAGCAGTGGCCCCAGCGAAACGACGTGAAGCCACTGGAACTTTGGCTGGCATCCCGGTGCATCCCTGTGCCGTAGATTTTCAAGCCTGTCTTGTGAATCAGGGTATCGTCGCCGACAAGATAGCAATGTTGCTGATCGGTGAGCTTGACGACGAGATCGAACATTGCCAGTCCCACTTGGTCGATTGACCACCTCGCTCCGGCAAAGATACGGTGATAGGCGCTGTGATGTTTGGTGGGATCAATCGCTCGAAGCGCCCCAGTGATATTCCTGCGAGGTGCGAAGATCCATCCTGCGACGAATTGCTTGAAGGACTGTGCGGTTGGCTCAGTCATCGCGGCAGTAAAGACTTGCAGAAGTGGCATGAAAGATGTTGTAATGTCCATTGAAAGTGGCCTCCTTGTTTGGGTTAGTTAACACAGGCGAAAGCCTGCAACCCGGGGGCCACTTTCTTCACAACCATTTGCTAGCAAAGGGCTTAAAAGTGCGAAAGTCGAACTAAGTAGGAGAGCATCATTGGTTGATGATGACGAAGCGTGAGCCTTGCCCATTGCGGACTAGCAACAGAATTGAGCCATCGTCATCTGCAGCAACCATTTTTTCGAACTCCTCAACCGTCGAAACATCTTGACGATTGACTTGAACGATTACTAGGCCCGGTTCGAGACCAGCGGATTGTGCTGCACTATCGTTTTGCACCGAAGTGATGACCACGCCGGACTGGTCTTGCAGGCCTAGTTGCTTGGCAACCTCTTGGGAAAGTGAACTGATTTCCAGGCCTAGCGACTTCAGCTTCACACCTTCCTGAACGGAAGCCTTCGTAGCGACTGCACCAAAGTCCCCTGGAACCGTTTCAGGCAAGTAGTTCAGCTCCATTGCTTGGCCATCTCGCACAATGTTTACCGTCAAAGACTCGCCCATTGGCGATCGCTCCACGGCGAGTTGTAATTGCTGAGGTGTGGTGACGGAGATGCCACCGAACTTGGTGATCACATCGCCCGGTTTCAGCCCACTCTTGGCTGCTGGTGTGTCCGGGAAGACGCTCGTCACCGCCACGCCGCTCTTGGGAGCCACGCCGAGTTGCGTTCCAAGTTCATAGCTTACCGGTTGAATGCTGACACCCAAGTAGGATCGTTGAACCCTCCCGGTGGAAACCAGTTGGTTGCTGACCCACTGGGCCAGGTTGGATGGAACTGCAAATCCTACGCCGTTGTTTCCACCTCCTTGAGAGTGAATTGCTGTATTGATACCGATCACCTCGCCGCGAAGATTCACCAGGGGGCCGCCAGAGTTACCGGGGTTGATGGCAGCATCCGTTTGGATAAAGTTCTCACGATCGGTAATTCCGATACCACGGTTCTTGGCGCTTACGATCCCTGCCGTCACGGTGCTTTCGAGTCCGAAGGGTTGGCCGAGGGCAACCACCCAGTCGCCAACTTCCATTTGATCGCTATCGCCGATACTGGCGGCCACTAGGTTTGAATCACCGTCAAATTTGACGACGGCAATATCGGTAGATGGATCGGTCAGAACCTCGGTTGCAATGAATTCGCGACCGTCTTGAGTTTTGACGATAACCTTTCCCCCTCCGGCAACCACGTGGTTGTTCGTCAACACCACACCGGCGGAATCAATAATGACGCCCGACCCGATGCCACCGTGAGACGGTGGAGACTGGTTGGGCCCTCTCCTGGGAGTAGTCCCCCCACGTTCGCGGAACATCTCTTCAAAGGGAGTCCCCTTGAAGGGATTACTTCCTTCGAACGCACCCCCTTTCGACTGGTCTTGAGCGGATTGCCAAGTACTGTCGGGGCGGTTTTCAATAGCAACGACTGAGGGGAGCACATGCGACGCCACGTTGCGGAATGCGCTTGACAGAGAGTCCGCAACTTCGAGTGTGTTAGCGGGAACAACCGGCATCTTGCTGGACTTTGTCGGTGCCGAAGGTACGGCGCCGATTGAGAATCCAGCTGCGGCGAGAGTGAGGGGGGCTGCGATTAATGCAGCGCGTAACGCAGAGCGTGAAAGTTTCATAATCGGTTTCCTATCGTTAGACTTGGGCTGGAAAGAATATTTTTGGGAACAGCATCAAACCAATTCCTCTGATGCGATACTGGCCATCCAATCATTGAGATGAATCTGAGGAGGCAGCCATTCGACTTCAGCGGAGACGCGTCTTCGACGTCGCTGGGATGCGCTCCATTGGGACCGAATCGCTGCCGCTCGAATACGAATTTCCTCGTGTGAGGGATCTCCGCATTCACGGGAACCGCGCATCGATTGAGAATGCTCGCTATGCTTGACTAGGGCTTGGACCATTAGCGGCGCTCCTGAATAGTGTGTTGACGGCGGCGACAACGGGACGCCGAACATCCGATACACTCCCAGAAAGCACAGACCGTGCCGTTCGCCACAAATCCGTCTTGAGACGCGTATCTACAGTCAAATCGCGCTGGTTTTGTTGCTAAGTGCCGCAAAAGACGGCGCGGGACCTGGGACGGAAAGTCGCGGCGGGGCAAAATGTCCCGATCTATAGCCGTGGAGGAAAGGTTAGGTACTGGGCGAGCTCGCGCAAAAATTTTGCAGAGATGCTCGTATTATCAAAGGCATGCACATCTGCGAAAATTGAGGGCTTCCTAGCTACGCCAACCTTTCCAATAGAAGTACTGAAGATGACGAACCATGCTCAGCAGTTTTATGACCGAATCAGTCACGCCTACGACCTCATCGCGGACGGTGGGGAACACATTGCGCGGGAGCGTGGATTGGAATTGCTCGATGTGCAAGCCGGAGAGGCTGTGCTTGAGATCGGGTTCGGGACTGGCCACTCGCTGGTTGCCTTGGCGGCATCGGTAGGAGAAACGGGCACCGTTTCGGGGGTCGACATCTCCACGGGGATGCGAGACGTCGCCAAGAAACGTCTTGAGAAGGCTGGTGTGGCCGACCGAGTCAACCTGTTTGTGCAAGACACGCCTCCTCTGCCCTTGAGCGATCAGACGTGTGATGTGGTTGTGATGAGTTTTACGTTGGAGTTGTTCCCGTTGGATACGATCCCAAAAGTGCTGTCAGAGTGCCGCCGCGTGCTTAAGCCAGGTGGGCGTTTGGGGGTTGTCAGTATGGCGACCGTCGACGAAGGGGATTCTGAGAGTTCGCTCGAGCGCGCCTACGTGTGGATGCATAAGCATTTTCCCCACATTGTCGATTGCCAGCCGATTGCGTTGGAAAGGCTCCTCCAAGAGGCTGGCTTCACGCTGCAGAAGCAAGAACGCATCGACTTATTCACAATGCCGGTTGCGATCGTGGTAGCCCAAGGGGATTCTTAAGACAGAAGTCGCGTCCCGGATCAGCGCGAAGGAGTTAAGATACGGGCAGAATTCGGTTGCAAGTAATGACAAGTGCTGCCGTTGCGGTGCGTGGGCAGCGAGTGCGTCTCCAGACGTTGGCTGCCGCGTTGGGGAAGGCAATCGCATTGCCAGGTCCAGGGGGATCAACGCCATTAGTTTTGCAGATCGGGTCGACTGGAATGGAGCTCCCTTAACAAGATTCCTTTTAGCTCCGCAACTTTCGCTGGATGTTACTCTGCCAGATTGTGGCGTTCCTCGTTGTCTTCTCGAATATTGTAGAGTTGGAACAAGTCCTGTTTTCGGTCGAGTTCCACCAGCTTCCAGCCATCGTTGGCGATGATGGCGGTGGCACCCATTTGATGGAAGAGAGTATTCACGATCACATATTCGTGAGCTTCGGTTTGTGGTTTACCCAGCAGCGTCGGCAAATAGGAAACGCTGTCTTTGCCGGCTGGTAGTTGGGCCCCTAGGACATCGGCAAGCGTGCCCAGGAAATCGTAGTGCGCGCTCAATAGATGCGATTCGGTCCCTGGTGCAATCTTGCCAGGCCAACGTACGATCAGAGGGCATTGCATTCCGCCCTGGTAACCGGAACGCTTCAAACCGGCGCGTCCCCCCCGCTCCGTCAAAGACATCTCCGCATTCGGAGGTGCGCCACTTGTGCTGCTCGAGATCGGCTGGTTCCCCATTGGTGAGCAATTGCCGTTGGTAGCTTGGCTTGGGGCCGTAGTACAACTCGTGCCCGTTGTCAGAACTGAATACCACCAGCGTGTTGTCGTCGAGTCCGTGTGCCTCCAGTTCCTTCATGATCCTGCCAACATGATCATCCAACATCTTGACCATGGAAGCGTATTTTTTTTCGGCGAGGGTCATTGTTGGCTGGTCGGCAAAGTCGGCGTGCAGCTCTGGGATCGACACTGGGCCGTGGGGGAGTTGAGTGGGATGGTGGAGAAAAAATGGTTCCTGCTTGTGTTCGCGGATGTATCTCAAAATACCGTCCAGGAACACGTTCTGCGAATTGGTCTGGCCGCCGTAGCCAATCGGCTCGTCACCCTCCTCGCTCGTCTTCCCGCAGTTGGGCATCGCGTTGCCCTCCAATTCAAATCGCTCACCATTACGCCACAGGTAGGGTGGATAGTAACCATGGCAACGTTAGTGGTCAAAATACCCCTCATAGAAATCCCAGCCGAACCGTTTGGCGCGTTCATGCCAAGTCAGGAAGCCGCGATCGAGTTTTCCGAACTGCGCGGTGCTGTAGCCTGCCGCCTGAGCGACTTGTCCCAAAAAAATCGCGTCTGGCGCAATTGGGTGGGCATGCTCCTTCAATGCCGCCAGTCGCGTTTGATACTCGGCATCGGTGATTCTTCCTGCGTCACGTTGAATTGGCAATCCGGCTCTGGTTTGTGCCCAGCCTCCTAGGCGTCCGTCATGCATGCCCGTCAGTAGTGTCCATCGCGAAGGTGCGCAAAATACAGAACCGTAATAATTGTTGAACTTCATCCACTCAGTGGCTAAGCGGTCGATGTTTGGGGTTTTCACGATTTTTTGGCCGTAGCAGCCCAGCATTCCAGGTCCCAAATCATCAGCAAATATCAGAATCATTGGGAGAAGTTGGTTCGCTGGCGTCGACGAAGGCAGCCTTGGCGGCAAGGAGAATTCCTAGCAGTAGAGTGCGCATCGTTCGGACACCTATGGGAGAAGTGTTCGCTTTGCGGTCGGGAAGCGGAACTAGCTTCGATTCTGGCGTGATCGGGCAGCCAGAGCAATACAGTGGAGCTGCCCATGGGGCTCAAGCTCCGAGGCAGGCGGGTAAGCTCCGAGATCGCGGCAGACCGTTCGATGTATCAGGGGGGGGAACTCGACAATTCGCGGGCAAACCAGCACCAGGGAGGATTGACGGGGCCCAGCTTCCGTTTATCCTTTATTGAGACTAAGTTTCATTAAGCCAGATTTGGGTAGATACCTCGTGCACAACGAAACGATCCTGAATGTCTTTCCTGGGGCCAGCGACCAAAATCGATTGGTGTTGGTGCAGACTCGGACTATTTGCGGCCTGGAGCACCTCGTATTGCGCCAGGAAACGCATTCTCCCGACGTTGGATGGTTTGTTCAGAACCAAGTTGCTATTGAACCAGGGCAGGTCGCTGCGCTGAAGATGACGCTTTCGCCAAGCGGCACCAAGTTGAATGGGACAGGGAATACGCCGCGCAGTACGCGCCCCGTTGCCAAGGCTAAAAACGCGAGTCCATCTGCGAATGCTCCAGTCCTGCTGCAGTTTGAAGCAGCGAGCTAAGTTGGCAAGGTCGTTGAGCCTAGTCGGCGTCTCGATTGTGCGAGCTCTTTGCCCGCGTGTCGCGCCCAAGATCGGCCTGTAGCGGTAATCACTCTTCCTTGCTCACGCGGCGTTGCAATGGGGAGAGGCCCGGTAGCTCGTGCGGCGGGCTGCGAAACTAACAAATCCTTAAGGGATGGAGATCTCAATCGATACACGGAGAGCCTCGGTCTCGCAGTGGAGGGACCGAGGCCGTGTTGTTGGCTTCGCGAATTTTGAGCTTGGAGGTGGACGTCATCGCCACCTTCCAATCGTCTTAAGCAGACTTCTCTTGCGTCTTGGTGGCAGCAGAGGAGCCCTCTGTATTGCGAAGGAGCTTAGTGTATTCATCAACTCCATCCTGCTCTTCGATCAGGATGTCTTCGAGGAAGATGACAAGTGGGCGGTTGCCTTCGGCCATTTCAAGTGCCTGGGTGTACATTTCGACTGCCTTGGATTCGAAGTCCAGGCTGAATTGCAGGACTTCCTGTAGATTGCGAGACTGTTTGATTTCGTTTCGCGTTGCCACGGGGACTCCGCCCAGGGCGACGATTTTAGCGCCTACCTTTTGAGCGTGTCCGAACGATTCCTTGGCATCGTCGAGGAATTTTTCCGCGTAGACTTCGCGCCAAACACCCTCACAAATGAAGCCAGCTTGGGAGTACTGGGCGACGCCGGTCCACTCATGCTTCAGGATTTCATTGAGTTGGTCGATAATAGCTTGATTGCTCATGGCAATTCTTTCCGGAAAGTTTGAAAGTCTGATTTTTTAGTGGCTGGGTTTCGGTCCAACTCTATCGACCGGGCAAGTGAGTGAGAAGCCCGGAACGCAAGCTTTTCATGGGAAAATCAAAATACACGCCTGGTGAGACCGAGTCTGTACGTAGAGGCCATGGAAGCCGGCAAGCCCTCCACGCAGCCGCTTGCGATCTGAAATGTCTCACAATCCTGAACGAGTCACTGCTGCGTTTTACAGCATGCCGACTCGTTTGCAAGAGACGGGGTAGGGGGTGCCTCGAAATGCCTCTGTAGGGTGGCCTGCAGCTTATTGGTTGTGGTGGACGATCTGTTTCTTCAAACGCAAACGCGGCGAGGTGTTGCATCCCAAGAGTCGTCGAGGATCGAGTTTTCAGTCGAAGAGGCTTGGCTGGCTCCGTCGAGTTGCGGTTGTATCGCATTGGAACGCGTTTTTGCGAAGCATCCCCGGACGCGATAGTCATTCGGCAGGCTCAGGGGGCCGCACAATTCGACCGGTTGCACGTTGTTAGGATAGAGCAAAACGATATTCTCTAGATTGCCCCCACTTTTGTTTGCAGTTACGCAAGCGTTGGAGAGGGGGGCTATCCAGTTGGTTTGAGGGATTTACTTGGGGGGCGAGTATGACGGCTGTCGATTTGGAATGGGTGCCTGAGCTGCCGCTGTGGGAAGCAGAGCTGCTGGACGAAGGGCAACGGTTGCTGAGGAATATTACGGAATGCGTGCGGGGCTCGGTGGATATTCAATCGGAGATCGAACCCAATCCTTTGTGTGTCTACATTAAGTCCTCCGAAGGGCAGATGCTGTATACCAATTCCGCCTATGAGCGGGTTTTTGGTGGCAAGATGATGTCTGCAGGCAGGCTCTCCATGGCCTATCTGAACGGCGCGCTGCAGAAGGTGGCGCATGACTCCGATATGCTGATACTCAGAGGCAGTAACTACGCATTCGCCGATCACGTTGGGGAGAATGCCAGCGGGCGTTCGATGCATTTACAAACCATTAAGCATTCGCTCTTAGGAGTCGGACATCCCAAGCTAGCGATCTTGGGGATTACCCAAGTTCTGAAGTTTTTCGACGAGCAGCCCCACTCTTCCGTTCGGAATTTAGAGGAGTACTGGACCGCCTTTCGGTTGCTCCCGGAGCGTGACCAACAATGTGCAGTGATGATCTCGCTGGGAATGAAGTCGAAGGCAATTGCCGAAAAATTGAATGTGAGTGACAAAACGGTCGACAATCGCCGCGATGCGATTTTGAGGTCGCTCGGTTTGAGCAACCCCATGGAAATGGCATGCTTGTTGTGTCGCTTCCAGGATAACGGATTTGGGCAATTCGGGCTTTGAACTCGAATTGCAACGGCCACGATCGATGGAGACAACGCTATTTTGGAACGGGGAGGATGACGGGCGCATTCTCACGGAAGCTGGCTTCGCCGGCATGCCCGTTGAGTCGATAGCGTACCGTTAATTGCTTGACCTGCCCGGGAGTTGGATCGCCACCGAAACTCGAGTTGTAACTGGAGGACGGCAGGCGAATCAGTGGCAGATTGCCCGCTTGCTTGCGTAGGATCTGGGTGACGTCCTTGCGCGTTGCACCAGCTCCGTACTCTGCTTTGATGATCTCCAGTTTCACGCCATCCAGGCCGGCCTGAGTCAACAGCGGGCTGACATCGGTGCCGTCACTGGCTACTTGTGTAGCAATTTGCATCGCTGCCTCCGTCGCATGGGACTTGAGCTCCGAGTCTTGAAGTGCTTCCAGAGCGAGCTTGAGTCCCTCTGGACTCGGATGAATTTCTAGCACATCCAGGACGAGGTTTTTCTCGGCAGCCTGTTTAGCGATGCTCATGGCCTTGCGGCACATTTCCACGCGTTGCGATTCCGGCATATCAAATTTGCGGGCCAAGCCGATGTAACCGCGAAGTGCTCGGACTTGGTATTTTTCGGTCGGCGCGGCTTGTGCAAGGTCCAACAGCACGGGGGCTGCACCGACGCTGTTCCATTTGCCCAGCAAGCGGCTAGCGGTATCCTGCATATTCGCGGAATCGCTTTTCGCAGCTGTTGCCAGTGTTTGCAACGCTGTGGGGCCCCCAACTTCGCTGAGTATCTCCAACAACACTGTTTGCTGAGCAGCTTGAGCAGGAGCTAGAGCCTGAGCTAGTACGGTGGCGCAGGCTTCTCGATCCGGCATGCGGACGCTGGCCGACTTCAGTGCCAATTGGGCGCCCGAGGAGTCTTGCGGATGTTGGGGATGGACCACTTGCGAGACGAGTACCGGCAAGTGTTCGAGGGAGATCGTTTCGCCGAGAGCGGTGAGTGCCGCTCCTCGAATCTGCGGATCGGCATGCTCTAGTGCGGAGAGCAGATTTGGTACAGCAGCAATACGACGTTGCCCGACCAGCTCGATCAACAATTGATACTGCTTTCCGTCTGAGCTGGTGAGCAATTTTGCGATGCGATCGTCGATGGCTGGGCTGCTCAGATTGGCCAGTGCTCCCCGGGCTGCTTGGGCGAGATCCGCGTCGGCTTCCAAAGCGGTGTTGAGTAGTGTTTCCAGGCAGGACACATCGCCGATTCGTCCGAGTGCGCCTAAGGCAACCTCCCTTACTGGTGCCGGCCCTCTCGAGGCTGCTTGCAAGACCGCCGGAAGCGAAACCGTCTCCGTTCGATCGGCCATCGCAAGGACGATCAAGGCGGCATGTGATGGGATTGCGTCAGCGAGTTCCGAGGCCAGAGCTGCGTCGACCGCGGTACCGGGAAACTCCCGGGCGGTGCCCAATGCCAAGTTGAACATGACCTTGTCGTTGGAACGCAATTGCTCGACGAGCAGAGGCAAACCATCTTGACCGTTGGACAAGATGGCTCCCCGAGTTGCTTCGACAATGCGTTGTTGCGGCACGGCGGCTTGGCGAATTAAGTTGTACAGCTCGACGGCCTGCTCGGTCTGTCCGGCGTTCCAGAGGCCTTCCGCGCACAGGATGCAGCCCTCTGCAGCGGCAGCCCGTGTCGATTCCGAGTTGTTCGCCAACTGGCTGCGCAGTGCATCGATTGCAGTGCTGCCGCCGATCCGCCCTAGGGCCACCGCGGCTGCTGCGACGACTTCACGATCCTCATCGCCCAATCGCTTCGCGAGGGCGTCAGTAGCGGCGTCGGCTCGACGAACTCCGAGGGAGTTAATCACGCCTACCAATAATTCACCCTCAAGTGTGGCGGCAGCGCGTTGGAGCGCTGCGTCTGATTCCTTCCCGGGGATGGCTTCGAGCGCGATCCGAGACCATGAGGAAAGCTGGGGATGGGGGAGGAGTTTTTCCAGTTCGGGGACGGCGAGGGGCGAACCTTCAATCGCCAGTTTCTTGCACGTGATCGCCTTCTCGGCATCCGGGGAGTCCGAGCGAAGGATTTCAAGGAGTTGTTGTTCACGCTGGGAGTCGTGTGGAGGCGCGCTAACGGCAAGCGACGTCAGGGAGCCTGCAGACAACACGGCCCCAAGGGTAAAGGCAGAGCAGAGCGGCGCGATGAAACGGTAAATTGACATGATGGAGTAAGTCCGGGAATAGTATTGGTGAAACTAAGCAAACGCAAGCAACTGCTGGATCTAAACTCTCCAGGGTTCCCGCAGTGCTTCGGAACGCAGGCGATTGGCTTGCTCGTCATCAATGAATTCATGCTTTTGATTGTCGTATTTGACTTGACGCCCAAGGTGCAGGGCGATGTTCGCGGCGTGGCAAGCGATGTGAGCGTTGCAAGCAGCTTGGGCATTGCCCTTGGGTTGACTGCGGGATTTAACGCAGTCGAGGAAGTCTCGCACATGGAAAGTCGCTGGGTAGCCCCCAATTTCTGCCACTGTGCGACCGGCGAGCAGCGCGGGAGAACTGAGAACCAGGCGTCCGCTGTCGCCAGCTTCGACCCAACCAGACTCGCCCTCGAATCGAACCGGGCATGAACCGAGCGGAATCCAGCCATCTTCACGGAAGATCAATTCGACACCATCCTCGTAGCGCGCGACGAGCTGGCCATCTTGGGGTGCGTTGTATTCGATCGGGGGTGCGCAGTCATTAACGGCCCATTGGCAGAGATCAACGCAGTGGGAGCCCCATTCGAGCACACCTCCTCCAACGAGTCCGCCGCCTTTCTCAAAATTGAATCCATCGAGTAGCTTGGGGTTGAACGGCCGCCAAGCAGCGGGGCCTAGATACATATTCCAGTCGACGATCTCGGGATCTGGAGCGGCTTCGGCGGGGAGCCAGCCACTCATCATGGCTTGCATCCCGGCTGGGTGTGCATAGACCTTTTGGAGTTTGCCCAAGCGTCCGGTTCGTGCAAGTTCACAGGCAAAGGCAAAGTGAGGCAGGTTGCGGCGCTGGGTCCCTGCTTGGAACACCCGCCCAGTGCGTTGCATGGTTTCCGCCAGGATTAGGCTCTGAGAGATGTTCTTGGTGACTGGCTTCTCACAATACATATCCTTGCCCGCTCTGGCAGCGTTCATCGCTGCAGTCGCATGCCAGTTGGGGCCGGTGGCAATCAACACGGCATCAATGTCACTGCGGTCCAGTAGTTCGCGGAAGTCACGAAACATGAGGCAATCTTGGTTGCCATATTTTTCGTCGGCCTTTTTCTTGACAGCCACGCGTCGAGCTTCTTTTACATCGCAGACTGCAGCGAATTGAACATCAGGTTGCTCCAGGAAGCATCCTAGGTCGTACGTACCTCGGTTGCCAATTCCGATGCCACCCACCACGATGCGTTCACTTGGCGGTACAGCGCCATCGCGTCCAATGGCGGAACTGGGGATAATCGTTGGTGCTACGAGAGCGGCCGAAGTCGTTGCCAGGGTTGTCTTGAGGAAACGCCGCCGCGGAAGGCTGGGAAGATTGCTGGACATGCATGAAATCCTGAAGGAGGGAAGCGGGAATCTCGAATTCATTTTCTTCACTCTGGTCCGCGTCCTGGCTAGGAGGTGCTGGCGGGGAGTGAATTGAATTTGCTGCGAGCCCTGCGGGTAGGAGATTTCACCTAGGCGTAGGGCAACTGCCGATAACACGCCTGTAGCATACTCTTTTCCGGATCGAATTGCTGTGTAGATTCTGAATTGTCGAAGAATCCTGGGGCTCGGTGAGAGCGGAAATCGACGAAATTTTTTCCGGCGCGGAACCAACCGGCGGAGGAGAGATAGCGGTAGGCGATCGCCAGCCGAGCGGTCGCCCACCTAGCGGCTTTTTGCACGGAGCTCCGCCACGGCGGGGTGTTGGTTAGGCTTTCTGGAAAATCGTGGACCGCAGGAAGTGGAGCCGACTGACTTTGTGATGAACTAGCTTGAAACCCTGCCTATGAATTTCAGGGTCTGGTAGCACGAGTTGTCGCACCTTGAGCCCCGTTTGCCAGCGGAAGAAAAGATGCATCGCCCTCAGCCAAAATTGGGCCCAATGGCGGCTGAGTCCAGATGGGGGCAGGTTGAAATCGACCAGGTACCATTGGCCGGACTCCGATAGCCACTGCGTCAGCTTGGGAATCAAGATTTGCAGTTCCTGACTACCAAAGCAATCCAGGAAAAAAGGGGTGACGATCAGGTCGAAATCCCCCTTTCCGAACTGAGCAGCCATCGCGTCTCCCTTAAGCCACTCGGCCCGTTGAGCTTGGCCCGCGGATTGCAAACGCTTTTTCTGCAATGCCAGCATCTGGCTGCTGAGATCGATGCTCGTCATGCGTGCTGCCGAGTTCATGCGGGCGAAGGCCTGCAAGAGTCGTCCATCGCCTTCGCCCAGGAACAGGGCTCGACGTGAATTGCAAAGCTCTGGTAGGAACGCTGTGCGCGCGTTTTGCAATGCTTGGCCAAATCGGAGTCTTTCGATGCTCTCGTACCAGGGGGCCAAGCGGTCGTAGCCTTTCTCCGCCGCGAGGTTCATGGTGATGCGAACAATACGATGAGCGGAGTGAGGAGCGCAAAGTCCGCTAGTTGGCTGGAGCGCATTGCGTTCATCCAGCCGGTGTCCCGACGAATCTGAATCGCCAAAATAGCCAGTGCCATGGCGCTGAGTCCAATGCATACCGCCAATTGTTGCGGCACGATTGCCAGTAGGAACAGAGAGGTTGCTAGAAGGGCTAGAGAAGTCGCGAACAATGGCAAACAGTGCGCCAGTCCGGGGAACATTAAGACGGTCGAGGTGCAGCCCTGGGTGGCATCGCTGGGGCGCTGTGCCATGGCAACGCACATGCAATTCAAACTGAACAGTGCAGCCAGCAAGCAGGTGCTCACGACAAGCCTGGGGCTGAGCTGATTGATACTGGTGGGAAGGCTCGTACCGCACGCAAATACGCAACCGACGATAATCTCTTTGGGAACGCGACGCCGGACAGTTCGACTTCCATGAATGGTCCAGTTGTAGGTGAGTACGACCAGCGCTAGCACGCCTCCCGCCAGGATGGTTGGTAGACGTAGGTGGAGCAGGAGGTTGCAGCCAACAGCGATGAAAATCAGACTCCAGAGAGGCCACAGAACAGCCGACCAGCGATGGGCAAAGCGATGGCGTGGGGAGACGGCCAAGTCAAAATTCAGCCGGCGACAGTCAAGCAAGCGGTCTGCCATGTAGATGAGCCATACGGAAGCAAACAATGCGATCGTGGTAGGGGCATCGAGGGGAGCGAAGTGGCTATTGGCGAGAGTCTGTTGGGAGGGCTGGAGCGACGTAAACGAGTTGTGGAATGCAGTCCAAAGGAGCCATTGCCAAGAAATCGCGACCAGCGGTGCATCCAGGGAGAGCAGGTTGGGGATGGCAACAACGGAGTCCAGCAGACCGGATGTCACTGGCAGGGCAGCAATTCGGCTGCAGGACGCGTCTTGGTGACCGCTGGAAGCCGTCATTGCGTTGTGAGGGAGAGAAGGCATGTCATGTCTTGGATCTCTTGGTATTCGTAGAGGGCAAGCACGAATGGTAGGGCGGTTTCTTGCATTACCTAATGTTTTTCAGGAGCTCTCAGGGTCGGCAGGCTGGAATTTCCTGCGGAACGGTATTTTTGACATCGCACGGAAGGCCCGCAAGGGCACCCGGATATGCGGGCTGGTCTTCCTCGTGTTTCGCTTGGCCTCCTCTGCGTTATTGCGAGGAATGTTCCTGAGAGGGGCCTCGATTGAGTCCACGACTTCATTTTGCAGTATTCTTCGCTCTGTGAGAGAGGGCTGAGGCGTGGTGCAGTGCCGCAGCTGAAAGCGCGGGAAGCTGGCGCCGTGCATTGCGAATGTAGGAGGAGTTTGGTATCAACCGTAGGCAGCCGTCGGGGGGAAGTGCATTGGAGAATTTTGGCAACACACGCTGCCTCTACTGGACGGCGTGGATGCGATGGGGTGCCACTTTGCTAGCCAACATTCATTCCATGCACTGGCCTGCCGTTGTTGGGGACGTGGAACCAAGCCGGACTATTCGAACTCAGGAAACCTACGACGATGACGACAATTCGAGCGTACGCAGCGAAAAAGCCCAAGGGGGAATGGGAGCAATACGAATTCGAGGCAGGGGAGCTTGGCCCGGAGGACGTGGAGATCGAAGTTGAGTCGTGTGGAATTTGCCACAGCGATCTTTCAATGTTGGACAACGAGTGGCAGATCACTCAGTATCCATTTGTTGGAGGGCATGAGGTCATTGGCCGCGTCGGTGCGCTGGGGGAGCGGGTCCAGCATCTGAGCCAGGGAGATCGCGTTGGACTAGGGTGGACCAGTCGCAGTTGCATGCACTGCAATCGTTGCATGGCGGGAGACCACAACCTCTGCCTGGAGGCTCAGGGAACGATTACTCACCAGCAGGGTGGATTCGCGGATCGCGTTCGATGTCACTGGGGATGGGCGAACAAAATCCCTTCCGGAGTCGAACTCGCTTCCGCCGGGCCACTGCTATGCGGTGGATTGACCGTGTTCAATCCGCTGATTCAATACGACTTGTCCCCCACTTCACGCGTGGCAGTGGTGGGCATCGGAGGACTGGGGCACTTGGCGTTGCAATTCCTCAAGGGGTGGGGATGTGAGGTCACGGCCATCTCCCGCAGTCGATCCAAGGAGGACGAAGCGCGGCAATTGGGAGCGCATGACTACATTGCTACTGGTGAAGCGGGAGCGCTGGAGCAGGCGGTGGGGCGGTTTGATCTGGTCCTGAACACCACCGATGCGGAGCTGCCTTGGGACCAATACATCGCCACCTTGGGCCCGCGAGGCAAGCTGCACACGGTGGGAGCAGCACCCCGTATTGAAGCAACGGTTTTTCCAATGATCATGGGGCAGAAATCGCTCTCGTCGTCGCCGACCGGCAGCATTGCGACCACGCGTACCATGCTTGATTTTGTGGCCCGCCACGACATCAAACCGATGATCGAGGTTTTTCCCATGTCACAGATCAACGAAGCCTTCGAACTGCTACGAAACGGCTCGCCCCGCTATCGTATCGTGCTGACGCAGTAGAAAACTCAACCAGCTCCCTCGCTTCCCACACCTTAGAGACGGCCCAACAACGTGACGCGTGCGACTGCCAATTTTCTCCTACTGCTGGCCGGGGCAATTTGGGGGTTAGGATTTATCGCCCAGCGGACGGTGATGAGCGATATGGGGCCGCTGCTCTTCATTGCGCTTCGCTTTCTGCTGGCGGGTTGCGTCCTATTGCCTTGGGCGCGACGCGAGCTTAAGGAAGCGGGCGGGAGGCGAGCCAAGGAGGTTGTGCTGCAGGACGGAGAGCAGGGGGCTAGTTCTGCGTTAGGTGGCGCCATTACCGGCGCGGCCTGGCGTCAGTTCGTAGTGCTCGGATTCGTTTTCTTTCTAGGGCTCAGTTTTCAGCAGATTGGCCTGCAGTGGACGACGGTCACCAATGCCGGTTTCTTAACAGCCCTGTATGTCGTGCTGGTGCCACTAATCCTATTAGTGTTGTTGAGGCAACCTCAGCCGTGGCGAATTTGGCCCGCGGCAGGGCTGTGCACGCTGGGCGTTTACTGCCTGAGTTTTGGAGCGTTCAGCGCGTGGACGCTAGGAGATTATTTGATCCTGGTGGGGGCGGTCGCATGGGCCGTGCATGTCATCTTGGTGGGCCGGTTCGGGCAGCAATCGACCCTGCCCGTAGCGATGACCTGCGTGCAATTTTTTGTCTGTAGTCTGCTGGGGTTCCTCGGCCATGCTGTGGCTGCCGGGATGGGCTATGAAGAATGGTTTATTTCGTCCGCAGGATTGCTTCGCGGCTTGCCAGAGATCGTCTACACGGGAGTCTTTTCGGGAGCGCTGGCGTTCACGTTGCAGTCGATTGGGTTGCGCTATACGAGCGCCAGTGTAGGAGCAATCCTAATGGCCTCGGAAAGTCTCTTCGCGGCATTGCTGGGAGCACTCCTGTTGGGCGAACGCCTGCAGCCGGTTGGCTATCTTGGCTGTGGGATGATCATGGCAGCCATCGTGTTGGTCGAATTGCGAACTAAAGAATCGAAGCTTCGACAATGCTCGAGTCTGAGGGAGGGATAGGCGTGCCTCCGCGAGAAAGGAAGATCTCATACCACTGGGCAAGCATGTGCATGGCACCGGCGAGCACAATGCCGCAAGCGGGGAAGTAGCCCACGCCGCAGAGGAGCAGCCCTGCGAAGAGAATCGCCATCGAGAGGATACCGAAGATAATGCCGGAGACTAGGATCTCCCAGAACATCTTGCTGACAAACTCCAACGCCCAGCCGACGTCAAAAGCGGGAAGAAAGTCCTGACAGACCATACTGCGCAGGATGAACGGAATGGACGCGATACTCAGCACGGTAGAGATGGCCAAAGCGATGGGGATAAAGAATAGTGGGGCAAAAGCAATTCCTGCTTCACCCGCGGCGGCCCCTAGGCCCAATGCGCCAAACACGAAAATTCCTGCAAGCGGTAAAGCGAGCAGGATGCTGAACAGGAAGCCTATGGCGAGATGCACTAGATAGGGCCAAATTCCCTTGGAGATGTAGTCGCCGAGTCGATCGATATCGACGTCCATCGATTCGGATCGTCGGAAGGCTGCATTGCGCTGAATGAGTTCTGTGCCGTATCCGAGAGCTGCGATTTGACCAACGAAGATACCGCTAGACAGTGCTGCTAGCGACATCCACACGACATTCATGATCCAGTTCGGAGAGTTAAAAATATAGCGCAGGGCTGCGACGGGAGAACTGCTGGTAGGAACACTGGAATTATCCGCGTTGATCATAGCGACCGGCTGCCTTGCATGGGGTGGACTGAATTCTCAATCGGGCGTTGTCAGGGCTATTCGGCGGGGAAGTCGTCTTCTTGCCATTTCGGTGGGCTTCAACGCACCAATATTGGCTTAAAACAGTGCTTGGATCTTTCCAAATCCGCCACCTTGCATGATGAGAAAGGCTCCAAAGCTGATGATGGCTACCGCCATCATCATGGCTTTGACTGGCGCCTTGTTGTCGGTCCAGTTCATAATCCCGTAAATGGTGGAATAGAGAAATGGGAGGAAGAAGCAGGCGAGCGCTTGCACGACACTCCTTCCAAACGCAAATGCGCAGATGCTCAAGTGCGCGAACAAGAGGATGGAGGCTCCCGTTATACCCGCGGTAATTCCCAGAGTTGCAAAGACTGGCAATCGTTGGATTTTGCCGATGAAGGTTGTATCCGAAGCCGGTTCGCCAAAAACTCCATCGACGATAATCACGCCAGCGGCGCACAGGGTGATCGCTCCGATCAAGAAGGACATCAATACCCACCACGGCATTTGCGCTTTGTCGCGCCGACTATCCATGGCGGAGTTGCGAATCATGTTGTCCGAGGCGAGTTGCAAATGCTCATTGGTGAACTCGGGGCCTTTCACTTCGGCCAAGTCGTAGCCAGAGACTTTTTCACCCGTTTCGAGATTTGTGCCACAGGCCGTGCAGACCACGGTGCCAGGTTTTATTTCAGCCGAGCAGTTGCTGCAGCGAGGTCCTCGTTTTTCCACAAGTCCCGCGTCATCGAACAGTGAATCGAGCAATCCGGCCGGGGCGGCAATGGGCTTGGAGCTGGCCGCGGGACGGCTGGCTGGTTTGCCTGCGGGCGGTTTACTTGCAGGGCGAGCAGCCGGCGAGCCCGACGCCGTCTTGGCGGCACCGGCTGTCTGCGATTTAGGTACGGGGACCTTCAGCGAGGTCTTGCATTTAGGGCATTTACCCTGTTTCCCGGCCATTGCGTCCGGAACACTGAGGATTTGACCACAATTGCATTTGAATTTGATCGGCATCTTGAGGTTGTCCCAAAGCTGGCAGCGGGTCGGCAGGTAACGTCCCTATTTTGCTTTCCCAGGTAACTTTTCACAACATCCGTCTGGAGTGGAGCTGTTTCTTTCCCTTCGAAAAGCCATTCGGATTATGTGGATTGTTGGGAAGCACACGAGAGTTGGTGCCATTCGCTCGAATTACGGGGGTGGTTTAGCGCAACCGATTAGGGGCGGGGCAGGAGATCCATTGTAGCAGTCGCCATGGTCAGGATTCCAACTTTCAACGCCTCCTGCGGGTCTGGAAAGAAGTTGGGAGAGTGCAATGAAGGGGGATTTACCCCGAGTGATTCGTATCTCGACAAGCGTTCCGGCGAGATGACCCCTAAGCGATACATGACGATGGGGACCCCTGCCAAACCATACTGGCTAAAATCCTCTCCCCCCATTACTGGAGGCATGGGAAGGACGTTTGAGGAGCCGAGTACCTTTCGAAAACTCTCCGAGACGAGGCTAGTCAACGCGGCATCGTTTTCTAGGGCTGGTGTGCCTTCGGATTGAGTGATCTCCGGCGGTGGAGCGGCGAAGCTCTCCGCAACCGCCAACGCCTTGCGTTTGATGGCAGACAGGAGTTGTTGGCGAACTTCGGCAGAGTAGCTGCGTACGGTGAGTTGAAGGTGGCAGCGGTCGCCGATGATATTGTGTTTCGTGCCACCATGGATGGAGCCGACGGTTACGACCGCTGGTTCGCTGGGCTTGATTTCGCGGGAGACGATAGTTTGCAAGTCCATGACCAGCTGGGCTGCTTGGACAATGGGGTCAATCGTGGACTCGGGGGCCGAGCCATGCCCACCGCGGCCGTGCACCACGATATCGACGGAGTCGACGTTGGCGAGTGAAAAACCAGGGCTAAGGGCGACCGTTCCGGCGGCGCCCGCTGCATCGCAATGGAGGGCGAGGGCGAAATCTGGTTTGGGGAAGTGTTCGAACAAACCCGCTTCGAGCATCGCTCGCGCTCCGGCGCCACGCTCCTCTGCGGGCTGCCCCACCAACATGAGAGTGCCCGACCACGCTTGGCGGTGCGACCCCAGGAATCTGGCGACGCCGATGAGGTTCGTCATGTGGATATCATGCCCGCAGGCATGCATCACGCCAGTGGTGGCTCCACTCTCGGTCGTGACGGTGGCCTGGGATGCATAGGCTAGACCAGTCACTTCGGTGACGGGCAGGGCGTCCAAATCGGTTCGCAGCATGACCGTGGAACCAGGGCCGTTTCGCAGAATGGCCACGACACCTGTGCCTCCGAATTGCTCGGTTACTTCAAAACCGGCTTCCCGCCACGCTTGGGCAACGTACTTGGCGGTGGCGATCTCTTGGAATGAGACTTCGGGATTCCTGTGCAAGTGGTAGTAGGTCTCCAGAAGACTCGGAAGTTGGTCCTGAATCCAATTCTGTGTCGGCTCAACGAATCTCTCGTTAACTTGGGCTTGGGATGTGGTCGATATGCAACTGATGCAGGCCAAGATGAAGAGGGGGACCCTGTGTAGGCTGGATAAGTTGGAGAGACGATCTAGACTGTTGGGACGCTCGGGTGGGCTCATGTTCGGGCTCAATTTTTCGGACTCAATTGCGGTGGAACAAGCTGATGTTTTCAGCTCAATGCTCAAGGTTCAGGAGGATAGCTAGTGATTTTTGTAACGGGCGGCACTGGATTGCTAGGAAACAATATAGTGCGAGAACTCTGTCAGCGTGGACTGCCGGTCCGGGCACTGGTGAGAAAGGGCTCGGACATGCGCCCCTTGGCCGGCCTCGACGTGGAGTTGATCGAGGGGGAGTTGGCTGATCGGGAGCAGTTGCAGCGTGGGATTGAAGGGTGCAACGCAGCGATTCATTGCGCGGCGTACATCCATTTGGGTTGGAAGAATCTGGAGAAGTCGCGGCAAATTAACGTCGAGGGAACGAGGGGCGTAGCGGAGGTTTGTGCGGCGCAAGGGGCGCGATTGTTGCACGTTTCCAGTGTCGACGCCCTGCCCACGGCTTGCGATGCGGAGCATCCCATCGACGAAAGCGGGGAGCGAGGTGTCCCCAACACCCCCTGCTCGTACGTTATCAGCAAGCGGGAGTCGGAGGCGATGGTGGACGCCTACGTGCGAGAAAAAGACTTGGATGCCGTCATCTTTCAACCTGGATTCATGTTGGGCCCTCATGACTGGAAGCCCTCGAGTGGCAAAATGATTCAGGAGGTGGCAAGACTCAAGCTAGTGGCGGCCCCACCGGGTGGTTGCAGTGTTTGTGACGTGCGAGATGTTGCCAATGCGATTGTCGACGGCATCGGCTTAGCCAGGAAGGGAGAGCATTATATCCTAGGCGGGGCGAATATGACCTACCAGGCACTATGGCATCTAATGCGGGAAGCGGTGGGGCGACCGACCAAGGTTTATCGCTTAGGGCCATCCTTGCGTTGGTTCGCTCGAGCGGTTGACATAGGGCTGGGCATCCTGCCGGTGCGAGAAGGTGACGTCAACGGAGCGTCCATCGCTATGGGATGCTTGTTTCACTACTACGATTCCAGCAAGGCTGCGCGGGAGTTGAACTACCACAGCCGAGAACCGCAGGTCTCGCTCAACGATGCTTGGCAGTGGATGGCTGAGCAGCGTTCGTAGATTCCCGAGTTGGACTCCTCAGTGGAGTCGATGGGGCGGCGGGCCGCATGTCCGTCCCCTGCAGCCAATCGTTCTCCGAGGAGAACGATTGGCCCACGGTCGGTCACTGGAGCGGCTTGCAAGACCGGAGCTTTCGTTAGCTGGGCAGCCAAAGTTTCGATTCACCCGCAGCTGGGGACTGTGTTGGCTCGGCTTCGCCCCGCGTCGCGGAACGCGAGATTCCATTCTGGAGCAGCCGGCTGGTCAGATCCATGCCTGGGGTGCCACCGCCCATGGAAGCGGGGCCCTCGCCCATGGGGCCCTGCCCCTGGGCCTTCATCAGGTACTGCATAAAGCTGAAAAGGTAGGGATCCGACGGGTACTTTTGCATCGCTGCTGAAAATTCAGCCTGCGCGTCGTCCATTCGACCGGCAGAGTGCAACATGCTGACGAGATTGATTACGGCTCGCCCGGTTTCTGCCCCGGCGGCTTCGAGGGCGGCGATCAATCCGCGAGACTTCTCGATCTTGCCTTCGAGCGTAGGCTCGACGGCGATGAAGCCTGAGTAGGCAGCCACGCGCAAGCGAGGGTCGAGCCGCGATGGATCGCGGGCCAGCAAATTCTTGGATGCATTGTAGTAGGCTCGCGAAGCGCCATAATTCATGGTCGCAAACAGCAGGCTGCTAATTTGCTCATCGTTGAGCTCATCGATCGGCAGGCGATCAAGGTCCAGGATCTGTGTTACGCGAAGATTATCTTCACTCAAGTCACAGGCTGGAGCTGGGCGTTGAATTCCCAGTTCCTGATAAATGCCTTGCACGGTCCCGTCATTGAGAATCAGCCCCTGGGCACCTTCGAGGTGATACAGCAGGCCCATCAATGGTTGGCGTTTCGATTCGTCCTTGGCAGCCTCTCGCGGCGAGAGGTTTCCGAGTACAGGAAACGGCAGCGCCAAGAAGTCTTCCTGGAGAGCTTGGCTGGATTCATCGAGGTTGGGGGGCTCTTGTTGCGTGCCTGCAATCCAGCGGGGCCGCTGCAAGTAGTCGAGGTACGTGCAATCGGCTGGAATCTGTTTTTCCATCTCGCGAATGGGCTGGATTATCGCGAGCAAGTCATCGACGATTTTTCCGTAGTTCGATTGACGATGCGCGGTGATGTAGACGCGCGCCGGTTTGTCCGTTTGCTTTCCGAACAGAACGACGGTGGCTACGGTGCTCGCAATTTCCCGTTGTGTGTCTTCGCCACCTCTCAGAGGCTTATCGAAGATGTTGTAAATGCGTTTCGCCGGAACTTCATCTTCCACGATGCTCGCGTAGAAATGCCGGGCCGTTTCGAAGTGCTCGCCCGTGTAGCAGTAGGCAGCTGCATTGTCGGCAAGTACTTCCGAAATTCGGTCGTCAGAATCGACTTCATAGTAGTGGCTGAAGAGTTCGACATTTAGCGAAGTCCGCTTCGGTTCGATCTCAAAGCCGAGGGCTGTGAAGTAGTAACGCTCTTCCGCGCTGATGTCGGGATGATTGGCAAGTTTCAGGCAGGTCGCATGCGCGCCGGATTGGTCGAGCTGAGCTAACTGAGCGCGCAACAGGTGGCTCAAGGGACCAGGTGCATCGGGAAAATCTCGCAGAATGGAGCGAAGCTTAGCCTCCCCCTGGGCAAAGCGGAAGCTGCGGGTCAGGGAATGGACTTCGGCCAACCGTTCCTTCCAGCCAGCATCTGCTGGGTCGGCCAGGATGAGCGTCGACGCTTTCGCCAGCAGGTTTAGGGCAGGATCCAACAGCGGCGAATCTTCTTGTGGCCCTTTTTCTGCGAGTAGACCCGCTAGCAAGCTTGCCCAGTAGCCTGAGAGCGACGGCTTTTCCACGGCAACCAAGCGTTGCAAAAGATAGCGGACCGCGAGCAGAGTGAGTGGCGGCAAGCCCTCGCGCGCTTCGGAAATGCCCTCCAAGAGATAGCGTGCGGTGACCTCGGGTGGTTCCTCTTCCATCGAGGATAGGACCGACTTCATGATCAATGCGAGTGGATTGTCGGGCTTCAGCTTGAGGAAACGATTGGCCGTGTCATGAAACGCGGGCAGGTCTTGCTGAGCTAGAACCAGCTCTCCCTTGAGTGCTAAGAGCCAGGCCGTGTTGGGGGTTTTGCTGAGTTGTTTGTTGATGCGCTCAATGGCGGCAACTTCTTGTTCGCCATCCATGAGCTTGATGATTTTCTCTAGCTCCTGGAGGTTGTCGACACACTTGCAGAACTTGAGCTTCTTTCCGCTTCCGCATGGGCATGGAGCGTAGTGATCTAAGGCCATGATATCCGTTTCTTTCGGTGAACACTGTACATTTTCAATACAGTACTTTTACACGATACTGTTAGGAGTGAATTGGTGAGCCGCGCGCCCCTCGATCGGAAAGGGGGCGATCGCGCAATTAGCACCTTGATGGTTAGGGTGGCGATGCAGCACTGGCGGCTTCTTGGAGTTGTGGGAACCACTGAGATTGCAGCACTGAGTTTGCAGCACGAAATCCGTTCTTGCTTCCTTGGAACTGATTTCATCAGTAGCCCGTCGTGAGTACGAACTGCGAGACGAGGGCTCGCGGGCGCTCTTGGGTATTCCAAACGCAACATTCTATCAGAGTTACTTAGCGGTGGCGACGGGAAACACCTGCCGTTCCCGTCACTTGTAGAATCTGCAACAATCGCGTTAGGGAGCCCTCGTTGAACCCTGTAGGTGCCGCCGACAAAAAACAGGGCATCGCGAGGGGCACCCTGGGCATCGCAACCGGGACGCATCGTAGAGCCTGGGCCTCGTGAGTCCTGTGACGACAATCCTATCCTCTGTAGGTACTTTGCTTTGCGTAGCACACTTTTTTATGTTCCCCATGAAATCGCAGGTTTTCCCCTGTTTGGTGTGGGGCTGCTCTTGGGATGCTTAGTGCTTGCGTGCCTGGCTTGGATCGCTTGGAGGTTGGCAACGAAAACGCCCATCGCCGAGCTGTTATCCGCCCTGCCTGTCTGGTGCGTGGCTGCTGCCATCATCGCCTTTGTACTACCAAGTATCGAGCAGGTGACCGGAACGGGGGAACCGATTGGCTTGCCCATCCGTGGGTATGGCGTGATGGTTCTGCTGGGCTTCCTGTCAGGAATCGCCATTTCCGTGTACCGAGGCCGGCAAATTGGACTACCAGATGATACCGTAATTGGCCTGGGGTTCCTCATGATGCTTGGAGGTGTGCTGGGAGCACGTATTTTTTATGTGGTGCAAAAGTGGCAGGAATTCGAAGGTGAAGGGCTAGCAAAGCTGGCAGAGGCCTTCAAGTTGACCGAGGGAGGGTTGGTAATCTACGGTGGGGTCATTGGTGGCTTAGTTGCCGGTGCCTTCTATTGCTATCGCCATCGATTGTATGTGCCGGCCGTGGCTGACTTGGTAGCCCCTGGCTTCCTCCTAGGACTCTCCTTTGGCCGGGTGGGCTGCCTCTTGCATGGATGCTGTTTTGGGGGGATTTGCACCGCGGATCTACCGCGTATCCCATTTCCCCAAGGTAGCGGGCCCTACCAAATGCAATTGCTGGACGGAAGCGTGCTGGGGATTGAATTTGCGCAGACTCGACATCCGCCAGGCCGGGTAGACCACGTTGCAACCGACAGCGCCGCCGCGCAGGCTGGAGTGAAAGCGGGAGATTGGGTCGACGGTATCCTCTTGAGTGAAATGGAGCCCACGCCAGAACGTGACCCAGCCTTGCCACCGCCTTTGATGACGCAGATCGAATTGCCTGGCAAGCATCTGAGGATTGCCAGTGAGGCCACTCCCGACTGGAGTCTGCCATTGCATCCCACGCAGATCTATGCCTCGTTGAACGCGTTGCTGCTGTGCCTGTTGATTTGGCATCTGCAGCCCCTTCCCAGTCGAGACGGCGTCGCATTCTGCATCGCTATTTTGCTCTACGCGCTGTCGCGATTTTTGCTGGAGTGGGTCCGCAGCGATGAGGCTGGGCAGCTAGGGACGAGCTTGACGATCTCTCAATGGGTTTCGCTCGCCACCGCTTGCTTGGCTACGGTGGGATTGATCTTGCTGTTTAGATCCCCTCGCAAGAGGGTGTTCGTGTGGCGTTGAATGGAGGGCTTTTCCGATTATCCCGTTCTTAACGGGGGAAAAGCCGACCAGAACTGTGTGATTCCTGCGGTTGGGTTTGCCATCGGCCAAATATCCGCTGTTATGCCCCAGAAGGGGGTGTTTTGTTCTGGCTCTCACCGGTAGATTGATTGACGTTGTTAGGAGGTCATTCCTGCAATCTCCCTCCTTAATCATCAAGTTACTCGTAGAGAGAAACCCCATATCGATGTGTCTACTGGCTGTTCTCTACCGTCTCGTTCCAGAGAGCCCGATTCTAGTTGCTGCAAATAGGGAAGAGTACTACGACCGACCATCACAACCACCGTCAATTCAATCTGGTAAACCTCGAGTGTTGTGTGGCTTAGACCAACGCGCTGGTGGAACCTGGTTAGGTGTTAATCAACACGGCATGTTTGTCGGAGTTAGTAGTCGGCGTGGAAACACCGATCCACTGGGCGCGAGAAGTCGCGGTCTATTGGCTCGCGAAGTTCTTCGCACTGGCAACGCTCGCAAGGGTGTCGACAAAGCGATGGAGGAATTAATGACTCATCGCTATGAAGGTTTGAACCTAATCGTGTGCGATGCGGAGAGTGGTTGGGTAGTCCATGCTGATCAAGAGCCTGACGTTGTTCCACTCGAAGAAGGGTTGAACATAATCGGCAATCAAAATGTTAATGATCCGACGGATGAGCGTGTTCAGTTGGCCCATCGCCTGCTTACGCTACAACTGTTGGATTCACCTGTGAAGTTTTTGGCGGTTGCCAGCAAAGTCTTTGCTCGCAGTCCGACGCCGCAAGGCCGTCCCACGATGGTTTCACGCGGAAGCGACTATGGGACGATCAGCAGTAGTTTGATTGCCCTGAGTCCGAAGCCGCGCGATGCGATTTTTCAGTTCTCGGCAGGTGCGCCAGATCAGGCGAAATACGAAGATTATTCACCCATGTTGCGAGACATACTCAGTCGAGGATTGCGTGAAGCGCGGTCCAAGACAAAGGTCAACTGAGTTTTTCCGTAGCAGGACTAATATTTCAACACTCGGGGCAATCAGATTGCCTCGAGTGTTTTTTTTGTGGGGCAGTTTTTTGGGGGGGCAGAGCGAATGCCACCCTGGCAGAGAGGGGAAGCTGTGCTAGTGGCCGGCGCTGCTATGGCTTGCCATCGCGAATCGAGTCGTAGTAGTTGCGAGTATGCTCCGCTTGCAATTTAGGCAGCGGGGTGTCATCCAGTGGATCGGGTTGTTCTGCGATGGCGGTCAAGACCGCTTCCTGGACTTCCACTTGCGTCTGTCCCTTACGGTTTTCTCCACCCACTTTTCCGCCATAGACGGTTTCTCCGACCTTCATGGGGTCGCGAACTCTGGAATCGAAGAAGTCGGTGTCGGTTTCTTCTTCGGGGCGATCTCCCTCCCCGCGACCTTCGCCCAGTCCTTTACCTGGAGTTTGTCCTGAAGACGAGCCCATGCATGCGGAGCAGCCATCACCGCTGCAGGCTTTGCACATCATTTGGGATTTGCTTTGAGCGAGGCTATCCATCAATTCATCGAGATCTTGCAGTTCCGCGTCGGATTGGTTCATGGCTTGCATTTGGCTGGCCATTTCTTGCAGGGCATCCTGGGCGGCTTGCATGTCGCCCGATTGCATCGACTGCGAAGCCTGGGATAGCATTTCGGCCATCTCTTGCATCTGCGCCCGATTGGCGTCTTGAGCCTGCGCCTGTTCCAGTGTGCGTTGCAGTTGCGCGACCTGTTGCATGTCGCCAGCGGCAGTGGCTTGTTCGATTTGCTGCTGAAGAGCCTGCTTGCCAGCCTCATTCGTAGCGGCAGCCTCATTCATGGCTTTTTGCAATTGTTCGAGTTGCTTCTGAAGTTGCTTTTGTTCCGTGGGGCTCATCTGTCCAGCTTGCATTTTCTGGGCTAGCTGCTCCAAGGCCTCTTGGGCTTTATTGAAATCGCCCTGTTGCATGGCGTCGGCCAGTTTCTCACCCGGCCCAGAGTCGAGTTTTTCCAGATTCTTCAAGTTCTTTCTGAGGTTCTCCGCGGAGCCCAGTTCCCGGCGTCGGTCGCTGATCTGCTGCTTAATGTCATTGAGTTTGGCCAGGGACTGTTTGGTATCCAGTTTGGTGTTCTTCTGGAGTTCCGCCAGTTCGCCTTCCAGTTTCTTGTAGGTGTCGACAGCTGATTCTAGCCCTTCCTTTTCCGCTTGCGTGCGTTTCTTCTGGACTTGTTCCAGCAGCGATTGGGTCGATTTTTTGACTTGCGTCAGCGAAATTTCCGTAGAACTCACTAGGGGCGTGGGGGGCTCCCGGTTGGGCAGATAGCACAGCAGTCCGACGAGCAGTGCGGGGAGGACAGGGAGCAGTAATTGGCGACGGAAGCCCCAGGAAAAGCGGTCGCGAATGTCAATTTTCTCGGCGTGCTGGTTGGCGTCTTTGAGCAGTGCTTGTCCAAGTTGCGTGGATTGATCTTTTGTCGGGAGTGCCACGGCACTTGAGATTCGCTCGCGCAGCGCAAATCGCGTATCGATTTCAGCAGCCGCTTCGGAGAGGCTGGGGCGTCCTAGGTAGGTCAGAATGGCGGTGGTGATGAACGCCATCGTTATGCAGGTGCCGCACCAAATTCCCAACCAAAGATTGGAATCGACGGGCAAGTACATGAGTTTGGGAAGTGCTAAGCCACCGCACACCACACAAGCGGCAATCAGCATTGTCCAGGGGAGAAAGCCGAGGAAGCGAGTGACGGTTAAGCGACGTTTGGCCAAGCGTGCCTGTTGTCGAATCATATCCATCGGTCGTACCCAATCCAATAAATGACGAGTTTCGTGGGGAATGGACTGACTAGAGTGCGCGAACTGAGGGGCGAGTGGCGAAGCATGTTGCGTAGTGGCGACTCCAGCTTGGATGCTAGTCACAAGCGGTGTAATCCACGCTCAAGTATATCGTCTACAGCGAATCTGGTGCAAACTCAACCCACAATTCGAGCGATTCTGCAGACATCTAGACGATTGTTCGATAATTTGCCACCATGTGGTGAGAGGGTACAGGACCGATTTATCACGCTTGGCAACAGAAAAGCAACCAATGGAAGAAGCATCCGAAACCACACCTCGCTATCGCCGCGTCATCCTAAAGCTGTCCGGGGAAAGCCTATGTCGCCCCGGAGAACGCGGGATCAGCATGGAGGAAGTCGGCGTGATTGCCAGCCAAATTGTGCAGGCGCACGCCTTGGGCTGTCAGATCGGTGTTGTCGTTGGGGGGGGGAACATTCTGCGGGGAGCCCAGTTCACCTCGACGAGTGGTTCGAAGATCGAAGAGGCGACGGCCCACTACATGGGCATGTTGGCCACCGTTATCAATGCCATGGCCCTCCAAGCGGGATTGGAGTCCTTGGGGTGCAATACCCGCGTGATGTCTGCCATAAAAATGGACGGGGTCTGCGAGCAGTTTATCCGTCGTCGAGCGATCCGCCATATGGAGAAGGGGCGAATTGTCGTGTTAGCGGCTGGTACGGGTAGCCCCTTCGTAACGACCGATACGGCAGCGGCCCAACGGGCTCTAGAACTGGGGGCCGACATCGTGTTGAAAGCCACGCGTGTCGATGGTGTTTACAGCGAAGATCCCGAGAAGAATCCGCACGCAGTGCTCTACCGCGAGCTCGATTATGAAACGGTGATTGGACAGAATTTGAGGGTGATGGACGGGACCGCAATATCGCAATGTCGCGAGCACGGCATGCCCGTTCTCGTCTTCAATTTCAAGAAAGACGGAAATATCGTCAAGGCCGTCTCCGGTGGTCGCGTGGGAACACGCATTGTAGCTCGGGTCGAAGGGGGAAGTTTTCCCAAAACCTAAGCTGTTGTTCTTCAGAGCAGCTTTCAGCGATGCCTAACCAGAGCGATTCGGGCTTGCCGTTTGCTTAGTAGAGCATCTTGCCCATGGCGAGAAAATCTGCTTTATGGTCGGTGTAAACCAACCCGGAGAGGGAAATAGCGTAGTATTTAGGGGTGCTGCGATGTTCCATCGACGGCCACCCGTCCAACCATGGAGAAGATTTTGAAGGTCGCTTCCAGGACACTTGTTTACTCACTAGAGGATTAAGGTCATATGAGTGTAGACGTAGTATTAGTCGATGCAGAAGAGCGTATGGAAAAGGCTACTAGCGTACTGAAACATTCGCTGAGTGGCATTCGAACGGGTCGGGCAACGCCCGGATTAGTGGATAGTGTGCGCGTTGAAGCTTACGGATCGCAGAGCCCCTTGAAGCAACTGGCTTCCATCGGTGCTCCGGAGCCTAACCAACTGGTCATCCGGCCCTTTGACGCGACCACGATCAAAGATATTGAAAAAGCGATTGTGGCCAGCGATTTAGGGCTAAACCCTCAAAATGATGGTAAGATTATTCGCATCAACATTCCTCCGCTCAGCACCGATGTGCGGAAGAAGATGGTCGCGCGAATCAAGGAATTGGCCGAAGAGTGTAAGATCGCCATTCGCAGTATTCGCCGCGATGCTAATAAGGTGATTGATACTGCCGAGAAAGATAAGGCGATTAGCGAAGACGATCGCGACAAGCTCAAGGAAGAAGTCCAAGAGCTGACCAAAAAGTTCGAAGCGGAAGCTACCGAATCCGCCAAACATCGTGAAGCGGATGTGATGGAAGAGTAGGAATCGGTATTTGGATTGACAATCAGCGTGGTTTAGGTGGGGCTCTGCGGCATTCTGTGAACCGCAGGGCCCTTTTTTAAGTTCGGTTGGTGCTTGCTATCGCAAAAAAGGTTGAGGACATCTCCCTGGTTTCGGTCGCCTGAGAAGCAGCCCACCTGGCTTTCGGAGGTTTTCTCAGTGCCAGATCCAAGCGATGCAATCCTTGAGTTCAAGTGTCCCAAGTGTGACAAACGCCTCAAGGCGGGGAGTCATGTTGCGGGGCGTCGCGTTAAGTGCCCGAGTTGTAATCAGCCGGTGATGGTGCCTGGGGCCCAGCCCAAGGCGGCGGTCAGTGATGATCAATGGCTGACCTTGGATGAACCGGCGATCTCCGATCTTCCCGAACGCCAAAAGCATGTGGAGGAAGTCCGTGCCGCCCGCCCAACCGAGGGAAAGGTGCTGGCCTCCAAGCGCGCTGAGCAGTCCCTCGGAGAGTCTCGCGGGGCGACAGTCACGCCCCCAGCCAAATCTGCAATGAGTCCGTCTGGCGACAGGCTGGCCGCGGTCGACCGGTCAGCTAGCGGTGACTCCGATGAGTATTCCCTGCAGCCGGAAATGGCGAATTCCCCCCCGTCGCAGCCCTCGCCACCCGCGGCCGGGGCGAAGTCTCCCGCCGGAGCGCCTCCACCAGCCTCCATCTTTGACGAGGATCTACCCGAGCTGGCCGCGATTGATCCACATCCTGTGAGACACTCGAGAGCGGAGCGTTCGAGCGCGAAAAGCGGGCCGTCCACCGAGCCGGAGGGTGATTTGTTTGGCCTGGGGAGCGAGCTCGATGCGCTGTTGCCAAAAGCGTTGCCCCCGGCAGCTGCGCCGCCACGGCACGCTGAAAACGGTTTAGAGCCTCTGTATGCGGAGGAGGCAGCCGTCGCCGATCCCGAATACCGCATCAAATGCGGTCACTGCGATACGGCCCAATACGTTCGGCTTTCTAGCAAAGGCAAGAAGATCAAATGCCCAGACTGTTTTGCGGTGTTTAGGATCCCCGGGCCACCGCCCGGTTGGAAGCCTCGGAAGGCCCATCTTGAGACTCCGCAGTGGGGCGGCGGCACTGAAATGGGGTTGGCCCCGGCTGCAGTGGTTCCGGCCGGTACCGCCCCCACGCACCAGCAGCAGGCTGCCAACATTCTGCGAAAAGCGGAGGCGGAGATGCATGAGCTGTCTGACGACGAGGTGGACAGCTTATACCGAGGCGACTTTGACAACGCTAATTTCGTTCAACGGACTTTCGGGTTTCTGAAAGATCCGGTCGCGGTGGGACAAATCGTGGGCTATGGAATCATCTTCGCGATGTTGTTTGGAGTAGCCCAGTTCGCCTTGAATTCCGAGGATTTATTCATGCAGCGAGGAATGCTGCTGCTGGTGAGTGTGGGTGGTGGGGCTATCGGAGTGCTGTTCGCGCTGCCGATGTTGAGCGGTGGACTGGCGCTGATTGAATCGGTGGCCAACGGGCAACGCAGGGTGAGCGAATGGCCTGGTTTTAATCTTTTCGACAACATCGGCGACGTTTTAGCCATTGCCGGTGCGCTCGCTGCCTCGTTGGTACCCGGCTTTTTCGTCGGATACCTGCTCGGCGGCAATGGCGAGGGTGGGGGGAGGATCATGATTACCGGCATGATGGTTACCTGTTTTGTCCTATTCCCCGTGGTGCTCATGTCGATGCTCGACAATGGCAGCCTCTTCCAACCCATTTCCCAATCGGTATTGCGGTCGTTTCGAGCGGCAGCGGATGCTTGGGGTGGTTATTTTCTAAAGTGCCTGTTTGCTTATTTCTTTGTCATGCTTCTGTGGTTGCTGTTGTTGGGAGAAGGTAAGTCGCCAATACTGGCTGCGATTGCCGGATTCTTACTCCCTCTGTTGGTCTTCTATACTTGCCAACAGATTGGGGCTTTGGCGGAATCGATTAGTGACCAGCTGAGTTTTGAATTTGCTCCCAGTGATGAATCGGAAACGGAAGATTCCTGAGAAGCCAGGAGTGGACGACAAGTTGCGTTGGGAATCGGGCCATGAACCAAAGAGGCCGAAGTTAAGGGCCGCTTTTCAGATCGCCCAGCTTGGGTGACCATGCGACGTGTTCGCTTGGCGGCGGGTTGGCTTTGCAATTGTGGAATGGCATTTGCTCAGGTCCCATGGGGACTGCCAAAGCGGTAGACTACGAATGCCGTGAATTCATTGGGGAATCAAGCAGATTTCGACAATGGAGAGCTTGCGTGGAAGGAGATCCCGTGCATTTAGGTCCGAATCACGAACAGAAAAGATCCTTGGTGAAGCCCGTCAATCAACTCTCTGCCCTATTGAAATTCATCGTCACGATGGGTCTGTCGATCGCGTTGGGGCTGTTGGGCCTCGCTGCACCAGCCCAGGCACAGTCCGTGGATGATCAGGGAGGCGTTGCCCCCGCCGCTCCAGAGGAGCTGCGGCAGGGATATGTCGTGCCCGTGGACTTGCCCTTAATTGGTCAGCGCGATGAGCAGATTCGACGGCAAATTACGCAGATTTCGGACTCGCATCCGGGAGCTGAACAGCGGCCGGTTGTCGTGTTGCAGTTTCGAGCTAGTACCGCCCAAGGGGCAGCAAACGCCGATGAGTCGGGTGGGCTAGGGACCCGTGGGAGTCAATTTGAGCGTTGTTTGGCATTAGCCCGATTTTTGACGAGTCCTGAAGCGTCGCGCGTAAGGCTGATCGCCTATCTCAGCGAGTCGGTGGAGGGCCATGCCGTTTTACCCGTCTTGGCCTGCGAGGAAATTTTGGCGGCGCCCTCTGCTGAATTGGGGAAAGCGGCTATCGATGAGCCACTCGACGCAACCATCGAAGGCGCGTACCGCGATGTCGTAGCCCGCCGCGCCACGCTGCCCGAGGCGGTCGTCCTGTCCATGCTCGACGCGCGGGCAGAAGTCTACAACGTCACGTTGTCCGATGGTACGACCCAAGTCGCCACACGCGACGAATTGGCCGAGTTGAGAGCGGCTGGCGAGGTGCAACGGGAAGAGACGCTATGGGCCGGGGGAGCTCTCGCGCTCTATAGCGGCAATCAGCTGCGATCGCGACGTTGGATTTCTCGGACCGTTACCGATACCACCGAGTTGATGGCAGCACTCGATCTCAAAGGTACGCTGCGGACCGCCCGGCAGCTGCCGCGCCAGTGGCGACCAGTAATGCTGACTCTATCGGGGGCAATGTCCAATAGTCGTGTCAGCCAGGTGATTCGATCGGTCAGTGAGCAAGTGGATCAACAGCAAGTTAATCTGCTGGTCGTGCGTCTGGAGCCGACCGAGTGCGATTTCACGACGGCCGCCCGACTGGCGAGCTACATCGCATCGCAGGAGTCGGAGACTCTGTACAGCTTGGCCTTAGTGAATGGCGATGTGCGAGGCCCAATCGGTCTAGTGGCGACAGCCTGTGATGAAACCGTGCTGATGGCCACTGCCACGCTTGGCATGGATGCGGAGCGACCAATTGTGTTGAGCGACTCTCCCGCCGTACAACGAGAATTGGGAGATCTGGCGTCCACCTCCGAACGTCCTCTACCGCTGCTCTCGCTGCTGGTCGATCGCGATGTGCGGGTCCACGAATACATCCAGCAAGAGAGCGGACAGCGAGCGATTTTTGCAGATTGGCAAGTCGCATTGCAAGCGGATGCTCAGTTGTGGCTGGCTAAAGATCAAGTCGCAGGCGGAGAGGAGATTCCCAAAGACATCGCTCTCCGCTATCGATTGATTGACTCGGTGGATGACTCGGAGGCAATTGCGCTCTCCCGGCTAGGGGTCGACCAGATGCCGCGCGAGCTGAAAATGCCTTGGCTCGACGCATCGATCGAAATGATCCTGTCCCAAGGGTGGTTGCCACGCCTGTTGCTCACCATAGGGTTTTTGGCATTGATGGCCGAGCTGGGGAATCCCGGTATTGGAGTCGGTGGACTCTTGGCAAGCGTCTGCTTCATGGGCTTCTTCTGGATCGAAGGACTCAATGGCAACGTCGAAGCTTTGGAGGTCTTGCTGTTCATCGGTGGGCTGGTTGCCCTGGCAATTGAGTTGTTCGTCATTCCTGGATTCGGCATGTTTGGGATTGGGGGGCTGCTCATGCTCTTGATTTCAGTCGTGCTCGCCAGTCAAACCTTTATATGGCCAACGACTTCCGCGCAACTGGGCGAGTTTGCTGAGAACCTGTTTTGGGTGGCCTGCATGGCGTTAGGGGGAATGATTGGCCTACTGGTGATGCACAAGCAACTCGAACGCTCCCCCTTATTGAAATGGATTTCACTCGAGCCGACGGTAGATAGTGATCTAGACGAATTGGAAGATCGCGAGTCCTTGGCACATCGCGAGCATCTGCTGGGGCAGTCTGGTCTGACGACCACGCGGCTGAACCCCTCGGGAAAAGCACAGTTTGGCAACGACATCGTAGCTGTGGTGGGAGCGGGCGGAATGATCGCCGCCGGTGTTCCGGTGCGCGTGGTTGAAGTCCGTGGACCGTTGGTTATTGTCACCTCATTGGAATAGTTTGCTATGAAGATCGGTACCGCTGGAGGAATTGGGGTCTACATCCATTGGTCTTTTTGGATGTTGATCGCCTTTTATTTGATAAATGAAACGAGGCACGGAGGATTCGCCGCGGGACTCTTTGCGGTGGCGTTTGTGCTCAGTATCTTTGCTTGTGTGGTAGCCCATGAATTTGGGCATGCCGGTGCGGCAGCTTTGTTTGGCATCCGCACTCGGGATATCACTTTGCTTCCGATAGGAGGTGTTGCGCGGCTGGAGCGCATGCCCGAGAAACCGATGCAGGAGTTGGTCATCGCCGTAGCGGGGCCAGCGGTCAATGTTGTCATCGCGGGGCTGCTCCTGGTGGCGATTCTAGTCCGGGCAGAAACCGTCGATCCGGCGCATTTGGAGACGATGCAGTTTAGCTACATGGAGGGCTTGTTCGCCGCCAATGTGTTCTTAGTACTGTTCAACATGCTGCCGGTATTCCCCATGGATGGCGGACGTGTGCTGCGTAGCATTTTAGCCATGTGGACCACTCACCTCCGAGCGACGGAGATTGCCGCGCGCATCGGACGCTGGATGGCACTGGCGCTGGCGATCTACGCGATCTACACGCTGCAGTTCACCCTGCTGCTGCTAGCGGGCTTTGTATTCGTGGCGGGAACCGCCGAGTTGATGGCTGCTCGAGTTCGAGCGATGGGGGCGGCCGCTCAAGGTGGAGCTCCCAACCCGTTTGGTAAGATGTGGCCCAACCAGCAAGCTGAGGGGAGTTGGAGCTACAGTGGTGGGCAGGTACAGCGCTCCTCGCAGGGGCAAAATGACCCGGGAGTGATTGACGCGGTCAGCGTTCGCGAGGTCCGTGAGTGAGCTGAGAAAAGCTGCAAACGCGAAGTTACTCTCCGCGGAAAACCTCCCAGGGGAGGCGGCGAGCGGAAAGGCGGATTTCGGCGGGTTGCTGGTTAGCTGCCAAGCGGTGGAATAATCTGCAAGCCATTGATGGAGGTCAAATTCTGCTGCAGTTTGGCGATCGTTTGTTCCATGTTGTAGAACTGAGTCAACAGGCGGGTGCGCTGTTTATCAAGTCGCGTGTTGAACGATTCAATCCGCTTATTGTTCTGTTCGATTTGAGATTGCAGGGAATTGGAGCGATTGAGCAATGAGCCGGTTTCGACACTTGCCAAGCTATCTGCCAGTGCTTTTGCTTTCGCGGCAAAGCCCGAATCTTCCGTAGTGAAGAATTCTTTGACGGCCCCGGGATCCTTGGCTATTGCAGAGGAGAATTTTTCCTTATCAAAATCGAGTTTGCCATTTTCGTTGAGCTGGATACCAACTTCGCGTAATGAGCTGATATCACCAGCTCCGCGGAACGCGCCGGAGAGTAGCCTGCCATAGCCAAGATCGACTCTCAAGGCGGAGCTGGAGCCGAACAGAACTCCAACGCTGTTGGTGTCCACGTCGAAGACGGTTAGCGAATCAAGCTTGTCACGCATCTTGTTGAATTGGGTGACGAAGGCCTCGACTTGTTTCGAAATGGTTTCCGTATTTTCGGATACCGTCACCGTCACTGGACTGGTGGAAGTGTCCGCGATGGTGAATTGCACATCCTCCACAATACCGTCGAAGGTGTTGGTCGCTGAAGACACGAGAACGCCGCCACTGGTACCATTCGCTCCGAATGCCAGCAGTGCGTTTTGCCCCCGTGTTGTTTCCGAGAACGTGATGCCGATATCGGAATCGAGAGCAACTCTACCTTGAGCACCCGAGGAAGTGCTGTTCAGCATCAGACGCACGCCGCCAGAGCTGTTGAGGTTGAGGATGTTGGCATTGACGGGACTGCTTCCGAGTGCATTGATCTGTTCTGCTAAGTTGGCAAGGGTCGTTTCGGAGTCGGTCTTGATGCGGATCGTTTGTGCGCCGTCAATCCCAACGGCGGCCGTTCCACCAACGGTCAATGCCGAACTGGTGCCAGCGATTCCGAGAGTTTTCGCGGACGAGCTATTGCCCACGTCACTGACCGTGAGACTGCCGGAGCCGTTGGCCGTGTCTAGCAGTAGCAAACCATCTCCGGTTTCGTTCAATCGGGCTTCGACGCCAATTCCGAGCTTATTGATCTCATCGATGACATTACCAATCGTCTCTGGCTGTCGCGTACTCAGATTTAGGGAAACCGATTTGCCTGCGGAGTCCGTTATCTTGAACGCACCTAAGGGGAATTCCTGGCCGTGGTTGAAATCCTGTAGGCTCGTACTGCGGGTCACGTATTTCTTGTTCAGCGATCCGCTATCTACGGAACTCTTCGCAAACGCGCCTTCGATCTGAAGCTTGCTGGCCGAATCGGTCGCATCGCCGTCCGCAATGACAAGATCATGGGAGGTTGAGCCGGTCGTGTCGAGAATTTCAATACCGGTCTTGGTGCGATTCAGTTGGGCGGTGACACCGGCGGATGCATCGTTGATGGTGTCAATCACATCGTGCAGGGTTCTCGCACCGGATAGGTCGATGGTCGTAGTGCTACCAGCCCGATTGGTAATGTCCAGGTCGCCGAGGCTCGGGTAGCCGCCTCCCACACTGAGGCTATCGAGGAGTGTGTCGCTCAGGCCTGCGATCAAATGGTCGCCAGTGATCGTGCCACCGCTGGCTGCGACATCCAGGCCTAGTTGGGCTGCGAGGTCGCCCTGCGGGCTAGATATCGTGAAGCTTGCCGAACCGCTTGTTAAATCGTTGATTGCAACCGATTTTCCGTCGGTGCTGATCTGGGCCTCAACTTTGCCGTTTCCAGCAGCATTGATTTCGTCCAGCAATTGTCCGACACTGCCCGTTTGCGTGTCAATTTCTGAGGTGAGCGAGAAAGAAGTGCCGTCTTTCAGACTGAATTTGAGGGCGGCCCCAGAACTTGGAAGATCGATTCCACGCCCGTCGAGCAGAGACCGGAGTGAAGTGTTCACAGCCAGTGTTTGAACGCTTCTACCCTCAGCTGTAGTGTCTGTCGTCGAGATGCCGCTGAGTCCCAGGTCGCGAGCGGTTGTGCCGCCATCAACGTCTTCGACTTTCAAGTTGCTGAGCGTAGCGCCCGATATATCTTTGAGAACAAAATGGTCTCCTTCCAGGCTGGCGACAATCCCCAATGCGTCATTGGAATTGATCGCATCAACCACATCGTTTGCATTTTCGGCAAACCGGAGATCGATTTTTTGGCTTGCACCGCTACGATCTGTGATGCGTATGGCGCCGCGCGAGACGCCAGCGCCTCCGTTGAGCTCATCGAGGCTGACCGATTCATCTAAAAAGCCACCTTGGTGGATGACGATTTCACCTTCGGTCAACTTTTGAGCGCTGGAGGAGTAGAGTGAGCTGGTGAGTTGTTGGCTTTGAGCCTGCCGAACAGGGATGAAACTGTAGGATCCAAGCTTGGCAGAGCCGGTGTTCTTCGCCGTCAGTACATCGGATTTGCTACTGGTTACGGAGGTGGCCGAATAGAGTGAATCCTGCCCAAGTCGGTCGGTGGAAAGTTGCAAACCGACAATTTGGGTCATCAGTTCGGTGACGGCAGTTTGCTCTTGTTGGAGCTGAGTTGTGCGGCTCACCAAACGGTCACGAGGGACCGCATTGAGCCCCATTAGCTGATCGACCGTATCGTCGATGGCTACACCGGTCACGAGTCCTACACTGGATTGTATTCGTCCCATTGACTTTCCTCTGTTCGTGCACCGAGCGATGGGTGCCTTGGGCCTACTAGGGCTTTACGGCAGGCGTTGGCGCGCCCTGCGCATCATATTTGGCATCGTCCTTCCGTGGATAGAACTTGACTTTTACCGACGGAACCGCATCGAAGTACGGTGTCTGTCAAAAGTGAACAGCAAGATAGCCGCGTCAGACTATCTGCCTGACGCGGCTATCATTGAATCTTCTCAAGTTAAACGAAACGTTTTATCGTAGAAGACTGAGTACGTTTTGAGGATTCTGGTTGGCGATCCCCAGTACTGATGTACCGGATTGAACCAGGATTTGTGCTCGAGTCAACGCGGCAGACTCCTTCGCGAAGTCGGCATCCCGAATCGAGCTTTCGGCTTCTGTTAGGTTCGCGACTGTTTCGCCCAGCGAAACCAAGTTGCTCTCCAGCGTCGTGGCTTGGAAGGCACCGAGTCGACCACGAAGGTTGGTAACCTTATTGATCACATCGTCGATCACCTGTGATGCTCCGGTGGCATCGGTGGCCAGTGCTTTTGCACCGCCTGAGGCCAGTTCGTAGAGACGGCCGTTGGCACTGCCTAATTTAGCAGTATTGAGGCTGCCGATTCCCAATCGAGCTTGCTGATTGCTGACCACGTCTGGGCCGAGTTGGAACTGTGCACCACCTCCGGTAACCGTGAAGGCAACACTGGTGGATGAACCATCAGCAACGGTCAGGCTAAGGTCCAGCGTGGCTGAGTTCAAGGACAGGGTGTTGCCCTTGCCGTCCGCCAGAGTTCCATTGACGGTCGCGACGATATCCGTTCCCTTCGCACGGGAAGTGCTGAGGCCGCTAGCGAACGTTCCACCTTCTCCTTCCTTGATGACTTCAACAGCCACCAAGGAGTCTGAACCGTAGGACGTACTATCCAGCTTGAGATTTCCACCATCGTTTGAGGCCTTGATGCCAGTCGCGTCAGAAACCAAGTTGACCGATTGAATGATGCTTTCGATGTCAGCACCCTTCTGGAACTGCAGTACTTCAGAACCGTTTGCACCAGTCAGCTGAACAACTAGATCAGCGTTGAGGCCACCACCGAAGAGCCCACCGCTGAGTGCTGTAGTTGCGGCTGCAGTGTCGTTGTCAATATCGTAGGAACCGTCGCCGTCAGTGGCGGTGACCGTCGCGCCGAAGCCCTCGAGTTCATCGATCGCAGTAGCGATGGTGCCGACGTTGACCCCACCATTGCTGCTCACATTGACAACGATATTCCCATCATCGTCCAGCGAAGCATTCGCGGTGCCGCTGGCCAGGGAGTTGTCCGCATTGAGCGTGATGGTTCGACCGTCGAAGCTTGGCGATCCTTCATCGGCTGTTACCGTAATCACGTCCGAGGCGACCGCATCGGTGCCGCCAGCCAGAGCGGCCGCATTGACGCCGTAATCCGAGTCGCTGAAGATGGCGTTGCCGTTCAGGACATTCTTGGTAACGAACGTACCTTCAGCATCGATCGCATCGGTCACGTCTTGGACGGTAGCTCCCTCTGCGACGGTGATGTTCAGGACGTTGTTTTCTGCATCGTAAATTGCTTCAGTGGTTGCACCAGCAGCAAAGCTAAGCGTTCCACCGATGCCCGCAGCACCATCCGCAGCCTCACCGTTGACTGCTTCGATATCGAAGTTACCGGCCAAAGTGGGGCTGAGACCACCGCTCAATAGCGAGCCCGTGGAGGCGTTGTCCGCGGAAGAGTACTTATAGCTGCCATTGACCTTGTTCGACGCTTGGAAAGTGCCTGCCAAGTCGGTGTTGATGGCATTGACCAAGTCATCGATCGTAGCGTCCGCGGCTGCGGTGAGGGTTAGCGTATCGGTGTCCGCGTCGTAGGTTGCACCCGTCGTTGTACCCGAAGTGGTAACGATCGTGGTATCATTACCCTTGGCTCCATCGGCTGCACCATTGTTCAGGGCGGAGAGGGTAAAGCCGGTCAGAGGGTCTACCGCATCAGTCCCTGTCGACAAGACGCTCGTTTGAATGCCGGCATCGCCAGCCACAACCGTACCCGATCCCGCACCGACCGCGAAGGTGAAGTTGGCATCGGACAAGGCTGCAGCAACCGTTGCCTCGTCATCACCTTCCTTGAGGTCAAGGACCAGAGTTTGGGTCGTATCATCGTAGGTTGCGGTGGACGCGGTTGTATTGGTCCGAACTTCGACGATTGTGCCGTTTCCTCGCGCTCCGTCAGCTAGTCCGCCGTCGGCTGCCGTGATTGTCAACTCGACACCACTGCCCAAGGTGAGTACGCCAGTTGCTTCAGTATCTGGCGTCGTGGCGGCTCCGAAAGTTACCGCTCCGGAAGCTTCGGCACCAACCGTGAACGAGTTGGTCAAGGTGACATTGGCAGTGGATTCCGTATCAGGCGATGGAGCATCAAACGTGATGGTGCCAGTCGACTTGGCGGATGTTGTGGCGGCAGGAACGCCGGTAGTGCTGGCAGTGGCGCGTGTGGCGGCCGAGCTGATTTTTACATCAACACCGATCGATCCAATGGCACCCAGGTTGGCTTGATCAATTTTGAGGTCGGCGACCGTATTGAAGCCGCTACCGGCTTTGGTCACGAAATCAAGACTGCCATCTAGCAAACGGCGACCTTGGAACGTGGTCGTTTGAGCAATCCGGTTGATGGCTTCGAGCGAGCTGTCAATCTGCAACTGATTAGCTGCGATTTCGTCGTCGCTGAGCGCTCCGTTGTTCGCAGCTTCTACGACGAGACCACGGACATCGTTCAGCAGCGAGCTAACTTGTCCGAGGGCGCTATCCGCAGTTGCAATGATCTGCGTGGCGCGTTGTGTATTGGAGATAGCCTTGTTGAGGCTCGTGATGTCACTTCGCAGTGCTTCACTTGCAATCAGACCAGCAGGGTCATCTTTACCGGTGTTAATTCGCAAACCAGTGCTCAAGCGCGTGAGCGAAGTTTGCAAGTCGCCGTTGGTTTTGTTCAATCGGTTTTGAGCAACAAGTGAACTAACGTTGGTGTTGATTCGAGTCATCTGTAAATTACTCCCAAGGATCGGTTCGGGTTACGTGAAACACGCTGCCCAAGTCGGATGCTTTGTCAGGGCTGAGTTTTAACTTCACGGTTTTATTGGTGAATTGGATTGCTGACAGCTGAAAAGTCGGACTTGGTGGCGCCTACGCGACCCGATTTATTTGAACCTTTAGCGTGTCGGTCGACTCGACCTACAACGCCCAGCGAACTTTCTTCGGAATCGCACTGCTTCTGTGGAACTTGTGGAAGGGAACGTCCCTCCTGTATTCAAGTTCGTGAGAAGAGTAGCATTGAAAACCTGCGCATGCGGTTTGAGTATGTGCATAGCTTTCGTAGAATCTGCTAACTAGGTCACCCTCTACTCTGTACACGTGGTACATTCCGTCTGATCGGTACTTTTTGGGCAGTCTGCCCAGCTTGCAGGTTTCCCTGCAGAGCACTTCACAACACAGGACCGGGCGCAAGGTCTTGAGTGTCGTTTCATGCCTCTATCGGATTCGCAGCTTGTATCGGGCGTCTACAGGCAACGAATGGATCAACTGTACGAACAAATTCGCAGCAGTCGTTGATGGGTTGTAGTTTGTATCGACAATGGGAAGGCAAAAAAGTTAGAGGTGAGTGCCCAAGCCCTCACCTCCACTTATTCTGCATATATTGTCTTGGGTCACCAAGATCGGTATCTATCGGTGTCGATTGCCAAGCGAACGAGTTTCACCAGGCTGAATATGTCCAGCCTTTTGATTTTCTCGTTTGATCGCTTCGTAAACTTCTTGACGATGGACTGGGATGTCTTGCGGGGCTTCGATCCCCAGCCGTACTTTATCGCCTCGAATATCGACTATTGTGATGACTACGTCATCACCGATCATGATGCTCTCGTCTCTGTGTCGCGACAGCACCAACATGTACTCGCTCCTTCTCCGAATCAAATACTATGAGTCATTCCGTTGAGATCTAACTAGTCATTCAAGTAGTTGTTGAGACTACTGATGGGGAAACTATCGTCCCCTTAATGCCATCTAAATCAGAACGTCCTGTAGCATTCACATTACATCGGAGGTGCAGGCTAGGTATAGCTGCGGGGCGCGGTGCTGGGGCCGTGGGCTCACCGACAAACATTCGCAAAGCATGAGCAGGCGAGAAGGTCCGGTTCCTTTCAAGGGCCATGCGTGCCATTTTGCGATCTGAGAGACCGTTTCGCGAGGCCACGCCTTACCGCCAACGGTCTATCCTCTATTTTTCGAACCGATTCATCCAACACCAGGATTGCATGTCGGTCGAAACGCTAAGCGGCCATTCGTATCGCTGGGGTGCTTCCCAAACTGATCGGCAAGGCAAGTGGCAGAGCGTCGGAGGTGATGACCTGACACGCCAGTCGCGCGGTGAGATTGATCACGATGGGGCTGCGCAAATTCGCGGTAAGCGTCTTGCCCGATTTGCTGACAACATTGAAGATAAACACCCGGTCGGTATTCCGCAGTTTCAGCGGTGCCAATTGGCGTTTGCCGATATTGACCTTATAGTCCGTGGCAAATTTTCGAGGGCTCACCAAGGGAAGGGCGACTTGGGTTTGGGCTACCGACTGTAGCCATGCCACTTCCTGATTCTCCGGATCTGGCAAGATCAGCCACTGGCGACTCGACTCGAAGCCAATCAGCCCTTGCGGAAAAATCAATATGTCTTCGTGGCTCGCTTCCACATTTCCGAATCGGCTTGTCTGAACCAGCATGGCGTCCATCCCGTAACTTGTGCGAACGATCGTTTCTAGGAAATGGTATCGGCACAATCCCACGCAGAGAGCAAGCGTATTGCAGATTATTAGGAAATAGGCTGCAGTTCTTTAACTAGGAACTTGGGCGGGGGCTTTGTGGTGTTGCATCTTGGGGGGGCTCTAGTCCGAGTTGCTCGATGCGCCGCAGCAGGCGTGGCCGGCTGATTCCCAACAGTCTTGCGACTTGGGCTCGATTGCGTGGAGAGAGTTTGAGGGCGCGCTTCAACATGAGCGTCTCCAATTCCAGCAAGACAGTGTCCATCTCGATGGGCTGGACCCTGGCATGGGGCTGTCCGGCAGAACTGGCGAAAGTCCGGATAGCCGTGGGGAGATGTTCTACTTGAAGGGTTGGGACAAGCACGGCTCGTTCCACCGCACTCTCAATGGCCTCGCGCAAGCCGATGAGATTTCGGTGCCAGGTGTAGGCACTCAGCAGATCTAGGGCGTCCAAAGAGAATCGCATTTGTGGCTTCTGCTGCCGACTGCAGAAATCGGACAGGATTTGGGTTGCTAGGGGCGCGATGTCCTCTCGGCGTTCGCTGAGTGGCGGGAGATGGATGTCAATTTGTCCCAAGATGGATAGCAATTTGGGCCATTTTCCTCCCCGCTGGCTGAATTCGTTCGTCACCGAATGCAATGGATTGGCGGCCGGACGGTGCGACGTCTGCAACGTGGCGGCGAGGCTGCACGTGTTTTGCTGGGAACTGTACCAGTCGGTTAATACTTCCACGCAATCGAGGTCCAACAGCTGAAGATTGTCCAGGAGCAGTTGTTGACTGCCTCGAGGTACGCCCTCCAGACGGCGGCCGCTGAAGACTTCCAACATGCCTGAAAGCAATTCGGCATCGACCACACCACATTCAATGGGGAACAAACGCCCGGAATGGACTGGTGTGGAGGCCAATCGCAGGCGCCGGGCAAAGATGGCTTCCACCACCTCCTGCTTGCCGGTCTGTGCTGCCCCAGAGATCAATACATTGCAGTCGTTCTGAATCGCTAATTGGGCCCGAGTCATCGCCAAGTCAATGGCCGGACTCTCGCCAATCAATGGCGTGAAAGGCGCAAGGGTCTTCCATCGGCTGCGCAGATTGGCCAGCACCTGCTCCTCGGAACGCCGCCCCAAGGCTGGCGTGCCTTGCACAGAGAGCATTTGCCCTTTGATCTGCTCCCATTCCCCCAAATAGACGATAGTGAGCCAAACCTCACCGGAGTCTCCCAATAGGGGGGTGAAGAGTTGGCCGGAGATCGAAGAGCCGAAGACGGGGGGAGTGGTGAGCTGTCTCCAGGCAAATTGTCCTTGGCGGGCGTTGGCCGGTGGTGCCAGGAGGCTCAGAAGGTTAGCCAGCGGCTCCTCATCGCTGCCAATGTTTCCCAAGCATTGTTTACCGACCAACTGCGTGGCCTCGACTTTGGCGAGTCGGCACAGCGAGGAATTCGCAAACAGAATCGTTGCTTTCTGATCGAGGATAGCGACGCAATGGCTGGATTGGTCTAGCTTTTTTGCCAAGCTACGGCTGTTGCCGCCTCGATATTCTGCAGTCATGTGTCCCGCGTTTCAAAAGCCATCGAGTGTGCGTGGTTGTCGGCTGAGTCCTTCTCGGGTAGCTTTGAACAGCCCAAAACTGTTGCCAACAAGCCTTGTTGAGCCTGCAGGGTGTTTCCCGCAACTTCCCCATTCGACCTCTAGAATTTTAGCCTTTTGACTATGAGTAC
Source organism: Aureliella helgolandensis (assembly GCF_007752135.1). Lineage (GTDB taxonomy): Bacteria > Planctomycetota > Planctomycetia > Pirellulales > Pirellulaceae > Aureliella > Aureliella helgolandensis. The sequence continues at coordinate 2,524,672 of NZ_CP036298.1, forward strand.
TGGTATAGCAACCGACCCCTATTTTCAGCAGTTGTTTTCTGACCGTATCGGCGGATCGAACTATGGCAAGGGGACTGCCATTTACAAGTTCGAAAAGATCAAGCGCGCCAAACGCAAGGCCCTCGCCGATTATCCGCACCGCGAGCTTATCGACTTCGGGATTGGCGAGAATGATAGCATGGCCGCTGAATCGGTTCGCCAGCGGATGGCGGAAGAGATCAATAAACCAGAGAACCGTGGCTATGCTGACAATGGAATTGCAAGTTTCAAAGAGGCAGCGGCTCGCTTTATGCAGCGTCGTTTGGGAGTCCAATTGGATCCCGTCACGGAGATCAATCATTGTATCGGCAGCAAGACAGCGCTCTCCATGTTGCCTGCCTGCCTGATCAATCCGGGGGACGTCACGCTCATGACGGCTCCTGGCTATCCCGTCGCTGGGACCCATACCAAATACTATGGCGGCAGCGTTGTCGCTTTGCCGCTGCTCGCTGAGAACCAGTTCTTCCCCGATTTCAGTAAAATTTCGGCAGAGACATGGGAACGCACTAAGTTGTTGGTGCTCAACTACCCCAATAGCCCCACCGGGAAGACGGCGACGCGCGAGTTCTACCAAGAGGTCGTGGAACTGGCGCATCGGCATCAATTTGTGGTCGCCCAAGATGCTGCCCACATGGTGCTCTCATTCGATCAGGAGCCCCTGAGCTTCCTGTCCATCGATGGTGCTCGGGAAGTGGGGGTTGAGATTCATTCGATGAGCAAAGGGTTTGACATGATTGGCTGGCGGATTGGTTGGGTGTGTGGGCACTCCCGGTTAATCCAAGCGTTCGCCGATGTTAAGGACAATTGTGATAGTGGGCAATTTGCAGCAATCCAACAAGCGGCCGCGTTTGCACTGGATTCTGATGATATTCCCAACGCAGTGCGTGAAAAGTACCGTCGTCGTTTGCAGAAGTTGGTCGCGATGCTCAAGAGCGTGGGATTTCAGTGCGAAATGCCCGGCGGGACCTACTTCCTATACACACCGACACCGGCTGGTACCGTAGGTGGGCTGGAATTCGCCAATGCGGAAGAGGCTAGCCAACACCTCATCACCGAGCAGTCCATCGTAACAGTGCCTTGGGACGACGCGGGGCCATTTCTGCGATTTTCCGTCACCTATGTGGCGGCAGATGAAGCTGCTGAGGACGCGCTCATGGCCGAGACCGCCCAGCGATTGAAGAGCCTCGGGTTGCAGTTTTAGGCGGAAACTCCAAGACCGGCTAATTTTGCACGAAATAGTCGGGAGGGAATAGAGAAGTAGGGGGATGTTCGCATTTCGCCCCTTACTTCCCTTGGGCTATAATCCTGGCCTTCGCTCCCAACCCTCGCGAGGTTTCTCGAGTTTTGAAATCTCCGTTCGATTGGCAACGGGTGCATTCTCGTTCCGGGTTTCCCAAGTAGGCGTCGGCACACTCCACTTTTTGACCGTCTTCAGAGTTTTTTGCATGTCCGCAGCTTCCGCCGCTCCATCGGCCAAATCGAGTGCAAACCGTCATGTCACAACAGGTTCCGCGGTGCAAAGTGGCCGCGAAACGGTGGAGTCGATTGTTGTCGCCTTCATCCTGGCATTTCTCTTTCGGGCTTTTGTCGCCGAAGCATTCGTGATTCCCACCGGTTCTATGGCTCCCACCCTGATGGGGGCGCACAAGGATGTTGTGTGCGAATACTGTGGTGAGGCCTATCAGGCTAGTGCGAGTGAAGAGTTCGATTCGAGCACTGGGCAACTGGTGGGTCGCGTCACGCTGGCTAGTACTTGCTCCACCTGCCGTGGGCTCAACGCCTACGATTTCGTGCAGAACCCGAATGCCGTCAGCTTTGATGGAGATCGGATCCTGGTTAGCAAATTTGATTACGTGCTGAGCCAGCCCAAACGCTGGGATGTGTTCGTATTTAAGTATCCCGATGAAGCCCGGATGAACTACATCAAACGATTGATTGGTCTGCCTGGTGAAAAGCTGCAGATTCAGGACGGAGATATTTACGCACAGAGTACCGGTCAACTGGAGATTGCCCGCAAGCCGCCGCATAAAGTGCGAGCGATGCGGCAGATCGTTTCGGATACGGATCACCGAGGGGGGATCTTGGTCGAGAAGGGCTGGCCCAGTTTATGGCAACCCTGGACCTCTCAGGCTTCCCCTACAGGGGCAGCAAATGGCTGGGAATTAGAGCATACGCCAGAGGTTTGGTCGGCCAAACTGGCCTCCTCCACCGACCGGCAGTGGTTGCGCTACTATCATAAAGTCGTCGATGGTGTGACCTGGGAGGGGATTCGGCAGGGAGGTGACTTGCCACCAGTGTCCCCAACATCCTCACAGCTCGTGACCGACTTCCTCGCTTACAACAGTTCGTTCTACGTGGAGTCGGGGTTGGTTTACACCGACCGGAGCAACGATAAATTGCAGGAGGGAATTTCAGCCGAACGACGCGCCTACGACTTCGTGGCGGAGCGTGGGCGTGGCGGACTGAGCGCCCACGAGCTGAACGGCGGTTTCCATTGGGTTGGAGACTTGATCGGCGAGTTCGACATGGAAGTCCAGTCGTCCAGCGGGAAACTACTGTTGGACTTAGTCGAGTTTGGGATTCATTATGAATGCTCGATCGACGTAGCCACAGGAGAGGCATCGCTGACGGCTAAAGGCCAAGATTTGCCTCAGCCTGTCTTTGTCGGTGAAGTCTTGAAAGGCCAGACCGGAGTAAAGGGGCCAGGCCGCTATCGCCTCGAATATGCGAATGTGGACGATCAAATTACCTTGTGGGTCGACGGTTCGGTCGTCTCCTTCGATGGAAGTTCCGCGTTCGATTCGAAGCGGGTCCGGACCGCCAAAGATCGGCGTCCCTACTGGACGGAAGCTGACCCGCTCGATGCGGCGCCCGTCGGCATCGGAGGAGAGCAATTGGAAATGACGGTCCGTCGGGCCCAAGTCTTCCGGGACTTGTACTACATTGCCCCGCAAATCATGCGTCGTGGTACGCCTTATTGCGATTACAATTTGGACCATGGTTCCGCTATTTTGGCCTCCATTCCTGCCCCGGAAGAACGCCGACAGCTGAGTGACCAAGAAGCGATTTTGAAAGTTTACTCGCATCCCCAATGGTGGTCGCAGACCAATTTGTTCAATTTGCGAGGACGCCTGAACTTTGAACTTGAAGCTGACCAGTTTTTTCCAATGGGCGACAACAGTGCAGCCAGTTCCGACGCCCGTGCCTGGAGCGGTCATCATTTCGTGGAGCAAAAGTTCCTGCTGGGTAAGGCCTTGCTGGTTTTTTGGCCCCATACCTGGAATACACCTGTACCTTACACTCCCAATATTGCGCGCATGGGACGAATTCAATAGTCTTTCAACTGCGACCGATTGGGGCAGCGATGTCCGCCGAGCGCTTGTCAGACCACTGCTCGCTCCAGAACGCTTTGTCATGGATGGCATACGATGAATGTACTTGAAGTCCAAGGACTCGAGAAAAGCTACGGCCGCCGCAAGGTGGTCAATGGCGTAAGCCTGACGGTTGGTGAAGCGGAGATCGTGGGGCTGTTGGGACCCAATGGAGCAGGCAAGTCGACGAGCTTTAAAATGACATGCGGGATCGTGCGACCCGACCGCGGAAAAGTCATTTTAGGAGGGATCGATGTGACCGATTGGCCTCTGTTTCGTCGCGCCAAGGAAGGGCAGATGGGCTATCTGGCGCAAGAATCGAGCGTCTTTCGGAAGTTGACCGTAGAGCAAAATATCTTAGCGGTATTCGAGCTGCTGGGGGTTGGGTCGCGCGAACGCAAGGCCCGAACCCAGAAGTTGCTTGAGGAGTTCGAGATCACCCATATTCGCCGGTCGAAGGCTGGCCGGCTCTCTGGCGGAGAACGCCGCCGTTTGGAGATCGCCCGGTGCCTAGTATCCAATCCCCAGATCATCATGCTCGATGAGCCGTTTGCTGGTATTGATCCAGTCACAGTGCAGAACATTCAGGAAATCATCAAGAAGCTGAGAGAGCGTGGCATTGCGATTCTGATTACTGACCATGCCGCGCGTGAAATACTCCAAACCGTCGATCGCTGCTATGTGATCAGCAAAGGGGCGGTTTTGTGTGAGGGACCGCCTGAAACGGTTCGGCAGCATCCCGTGGTTCGCAAGGAGTACCTGGGGGATATCGGTGACGAGTTTTCCGTTCCAGCAGCCGATTTACGAACGGCTACCAAGGCTCCCGCGACCTTCGAGGAACAAGCAGCTCGATCGGCCGTTGCATCCAATCGCTCGACCAGCATCCGCGTTGAACACATCGCACCCAAGGCCGAGAACGCAATGACGCGACCAACTCGCCGTCGCCGTACCGACGTCTAGAGCCTTGTTCTTTTTACAAGCTTGGATTCTAGGAACTGGCGACGCGGCTTGAGGCTGTACCGAATACTGCGTCAGCAGTGGTGGCGTCGTGGCGAACCGCTAAGGCGCCTGAACCGGGAGAGTGCCATCAACCGTCCCGGTCATCGATCCGGTTGGTAGCGGCAGTGCACTGGGGCAAGGGATCGTGCCTTCGGTCAAGTCTGAGGTGTCCATTGCGGAGGGATCTGTGGAAGTCTCCTCGGGCACCGCCAACAGTTCGAGCAGCCCAGAGACGGGGGCCCATTCGACGTCAACGCGCGTGTGCAAACGTTCCGCCAAGCGTAGTGTATCGCTAGAGGGACGCCACAGCGTAGCAATCAGCGCCGGCAGGTTTACATGGGTTGCTTCGCTGAATAGATGCAATCCAAGGCGGCAGGATGTGGGTAGCAGGGTCGTGGATTTATGGAGTGAATTCCGCTGGAGAAACGGTTGGATCAGCTCCAGCTGATCGGCTGGTCCGATCACGATGCGATCGGCATCTCCTCCCACCATGGATAGATTCGAAACGAAGGACGAGATCTCTTTGAGCTGCGTGGTAAACTCTTCCTCGATGTCCTGGTTCTGAAAGACTGCGTCCGAAATATCACCTTCGCGAGAGTACCGATTCAGTAGATCGGAAGCCAAGTTGAGCATGTATTTCAGATTGATCTCTGCAACGGTACCTTCGTGCATGTGTGCGTTGCCTACTCCCAATTCTGTTGGCTCTGCGATACTTTCAATTATTGGAGTGATAAGCTTTTGGAGCTTTGCGTTCAACGCATTGTTGACTCGCTCTGCAACTCGCTGCAATGGGATCGGCAAGGTATTGAAGCTAACCTCTTGCTCGGATTCATTGAGGACCGTTTCGGCAACAATCGAATCGCACCACTTTTCCAACTTCTGAGCGATTTGCTTGCCATGAGCTTGGTACCGCTTTAGCCGTTCCATGTAGGCTACCGTGAGCGTCTGACAGTATTGGCTAGCAGCGGCCTGTAGATCATCCGGAGGGTTTTGCAGTTTCAGCTTGGGCTGAATGTGCTGCATGAGTGCGCTCAGGTGAATTTCGCTGAAGTCCAGTATCTGTTCAATGGCATGGAGTTGTAATTGTTCGATCTGTTTCCAGTTAAACAATCGGAGCCCTATTTGTTTAGAAACGGCAGCCTGCCAGATTCGGAGATCTTCGGCAATAAGTAGTTTGGCTGCGTCGGGACGCTGCTCGAGTCGTTTCCTCCAGAGCTCCAAACTGTGTTCTTCGGAATCCTGCGAAATAGGGGATTCGTTAAAATCATCGCTGGTGCAAAACCCCAATTCTCTGAGTAAGAACGTCGAGAATCTCTGATGCCGTGCAGGCGATAATGGCAATTCGCTCTGCAAGGAATCTTGGGCAGAGCAGAGAGGATCTTGTTGGGCAGAGGCGGGGGGCGTCTGGACGGCTGACCATCTGTCCGATTTGAGTCCTGTTCCGGTCAAGAAGCAAAGGGTATTGGCCAGCGAGGTTGAACAACACCAGCGAGCTAATTTGACCGGCGAAATCGAATTGGCAATGTTGAGTTTCCCGGTACGCACGGTGCGTAACCAGCCGAGTGGTTGCTGACAATCGTCTCGACGGACTGGATCTAGCGTAGCACCGCACAGCGATTGTGAGTCCAGGAAAACCGCTTGCGCTAACGCATTTACACATTCGATTGCATCATCATTATCGCCATACAATCCGCCGTCCAGCAACGCGAGGGAGGTCACCGGCTTAACGCGCACTGGGCCTTCCAAAGCGTTCTCCGGGTGAATGGATGGATACATGTGTTCACCGGACATCATGAACTGCAGTTCGGCCAGGGAGGCCAATCCAGCGGCAGATGCCAGGCTAGCGCCGGTGCCATTTAGAGTCGCAGCTGCGGTGCAGAATCCATAGGTGTGGAAATCGCGAATGCCTTTGGACTGGAGAAGCGAGTTGACTAGCAAACCGACTTCCGACATTAATGCACTACCGGTACCGCCATGGAGTGACGCTATCAGATAGATCCGTACCGGATCGGAAGTTCTTTCGGACGTGCCCTGTTGTTGCGTAAGGTTGTCGAGGGCCGCATCTAGTGACTTCTTGAGGTGTGCGTAATGATGGAGGAAGGCGAGGATCGCCAGTGGCCGGACACCCTCTGTCTTCAACGATCGTGGGATGTTGTAGAGCCAGCGTCTGGACAGCGCGGAAAATAGTGTTGAATCGATCTTGCGGTATTCGCTAGGTGAGAAAATCGGTAGGGCACAGGTTTCTTCGAGCGTTAGGGCACAATCCTCTTCTACGTTGACCAATTTTTCCAGTGCATCTACGTTTGTATCGATTGCGCGCCAGCAGTGGTCTTGCACGGTGAATGGATTTTCACTGTCTTTGGCAATGCGTCTGCGTAGGTTGAGCAAAACGTCACCCGCGATGCCCCCCATACCGATGAACAGACAACGAGCTGGGTTCCATTGATGGTCCGGTGTTTGATGTGCGATTGGCGAGCGGAAGTTGATTCTTGCATTGAATGCAGGAGACGTTACTGTATTTTGTATCTCTGTGTTTGAAGCGGCTACTGAATCTTGCCCCGCGATCGACTTGACGGGATGCGTCGCGACCATGATAGGGTTTTTGACTTTGGCTAGCTGCTCGATAAACTGTCGGCAGCTAGCGTATCGATCAACGGGGTTTTTGCTAAGAGAGCGTCCCACGATCGCGCGATCTGCGGGAGGCAGTGCCTCTAGATTGGGTGCTTTGGCAATATGTTGTCGCGCGATTTCGCCGGTCGTTTTTCCATCAAACGGAAGTTTTCCGGTGAGCATCTCCATGTAGAGAACAGCGAGCGAATATTGGTCACTGCGGTGGTCCGGACGGCCATCAAAGATTTCAGGCGCGGAGTAGCTGGGAGTGAGCCCGCTGATCATCGACTGCGTGTGGGAGTGCAGATCCTTGACCAGGCCAAAATCGGCGACCTTGATTCGATCGGCGATTAGCAGCAAGTTCCCAGGTTTGACGTCCAAGTGCTGCAAGGAATGTTTCTGGGATAAGAAGTCCAAGGCATCCGCTGCATCTCGCAGGAATTCTAGCAAGGTGCCACGGTGAATACCTGGAGCCCCTTTGCGTCGAAACTGTTCAAAACGGTCGAGCAGACTGCATTCCGCCAACTCGGTCACAATGACGACTTGCTCGTCAACAATTTCGATTCTCTCGATCGACAGCAGGAAAGGGTGGTAGACCTGCGAAATGCGCCGCAGACTTTTCAGCTCTCCACTAGCTTGGGCTTGTTCCAATGTTCCGAAGACAAGCTTGACCGCCTTCTGAAGCCCACCAGGAGCATCTGCCATCCAGACTTCACCGTACCCGCCAGCTCCGAGACGGTGGCGCAATTGATACCCTGGGATCGGTTCGTAGCCAGCGATTACGGAGGCTGGATTGAGAGTCATAGATGGTGGTCTTTAAAACGACGAACTTAAAGGCCCCGCTGATTGCTAAGCATTCATGCAGGCGACTTGCTGGGTGGCTTCTATGGGAACAGGTAGTGGCAGGCTTGGAGCAGGAGCCTGTACGGGCGTGGCTTGAGCGGAACTCTTGTTCTCCCTAGTCTCTGGTCGCGCCACTGGGGGCTGCTTGGCGACTGCAGCGGTTGCCGCAGGTATTCCACCGAGCGTACCAAAGTAATTTCTGCAGGCGTGTTGCAGGTAGTCGATTCGAAGATCGAGCGGTTCTCGGCGATAGACGCAGTAGGCGCGGACTTGGTTCAACAGGTCGCGTGGGTAGCAACGTCTTAGGGGAAGTTTGTTGGCCTGGAAGAAACACGTGATGAGCTGCTTCACGACATCGGGTCTCCAGGGAAATCCCATTGCTCCACACGCGCGTTGGAACAACGCCAGGAATTCCTCTGGCCGTGGATCCTTGATTTCGATTTTAAACGGAACGCGACGGAGGAAGGCTTCGTCCACTAAATCTTGGGGTTGAAGGTTCGTTGAGAAGAGAACGATTTGTTCGAAGGGAACGCTGATCTTCTTGCCGGTGGGGAGCGTCAGGAAATCCTGCTTGCTTTCCAAGGGGACGATCCAACGATTGAGAAGCTCCTCGGGAGCAACGCGTTGGCGTCCGAAGTCGTCGATCAACAAGCTACCGCAGTTGCTCTTAAGTTGAAGTGGAGCTTCGCAAGTATTAGTCCTCGGATCATGCCGAATCTCCAAATTGTCCAGAGTGAGTTCTCCTCCGACTACTACCGTGGGTCTTGATATGCGAATCCAGCGGCGATCGAAATTCTGCATATTGACCAGGCCCGAATCGTTTTCGACCTGTTTGGGTTGATGATAGGCTGCATCGAAAATCTTGATGATCATGCCGTCATCGATGATTGCGTGCGGGATCCAGATGCTCTCGCCGCGGAGGACGGTCAAGCATTTGGCGAGCGTCGTCTTTCCATTGCCCGGCGGTCCATACAGAAATATCCCGCCGTTGCTGTTCACCGCCGGACCGATAAAGTCAAGCCAACTTGGATCGACGGAGATGTCCGTAAAGGCCTCCAGCAAGCGATCGCGTTCGACGGGCTCGTACTGATTGGCTTGAGCTTCGACCGATAGGACATAATCGGACAAGGGAACCGGCGCGGGGCCGGTATACGTGAACGACTTCTGGTGTCGAATAGCTCTCTGCTGCCCGTTTTCGGTCAGGCTGTAGTAGTAGTCGTTGAGTGGTGCTGAGCGCGCGTGTGCGATGATTTGACGTGTTCGCAGTATCGCAAGGTTTTCGTCAATAATGCCGAAAGGAAGGCCTGCCGATTCTGCAATACGTCGACCGCTGAGCGTTCCTGAAGCCATGAGAATCTGGCAAATCAGCGACTCCACAAACGATTGGCTGAGTCCGGCATCTGCTAGAGAGACCGGTTCTGCAGGCCAATAGTGGTCTTCATGCAATACACTCGGTAATTCCGCATTGGGAATCGATGCGGTATCGCGGGAGTGGAATTGACTGGATGTATTGGACATATCACACCGTTTTTTTACTTCAGCGTCGTGGCTGAGTAACCATAGCAGGGCAAGCGCATTGGACTCCCAACGCATGCACGTAAATTCGGAAGCCGCGGAAGCGTAGCCCACGCAGAACGGGAAGGAGGCCCTGAGGTCATCCACGAGCGAAAGCAATTCGCAAAGTGTCATTGAGTTTTAGGGATCTAGCGATTGTTCCAGCAAACTGGGCTCCTCGCGCTCGGCAGTCGGAGTGGATAGGCAAGGGGGGGCGGGGCTGGTTGGAGCTACCGCGTCTGCCGCGAGCACACCCAGAACCGTACGCGTCAGCCCGAATGGGTGTTCTCGATGAAGCTGTAATGCATACGATCGTTAAGTAACTCAGCCAATAGTCGAGAAATAGGCAGTCGAGTGGAGACACTTGTCATTTTTGTGTTCTAGAGTTTTGGGTGTTGAATTTTCGCGCCATCATCATCGCCCAAAACGATGGTTCGTAGTTTGAAAGTAAGTCATGGACTCAAATCATTGCCCCACAACCATTGAGAGTGCTTTGCAGGAAACTGCTGAGGTCTCCCAAGCTGGAGTTACGTGGACGCTCGTCCGCGGCACGGACGGGGCAGATGAGCAGCACATCCAAGTCGTGCCACCCTTTCCATTTTCGATTGGTCGACGCCCTGGATGTTCACTGCAGCTCAATTACAAGACAATTTCGGGAACGCACGCAGAACTGAGACTCGAAGGCGAGCAGCTGTGGGTGTCCGATCTGAATAGTACCAATGGTACCTATGTAAATGGGCGGCGGATTAACGCCCGTGTCCCACTCCGCGAAGAGGATTTGCTGCAATTCGCTGACATGGCATTCCGAGTTCGAAGCGAGAGTCGTCAGAACACCTGTTTGACGATGGCTGAGGATGTGTGCGATCAAGCATTGGCTTTAGTGCAATTTGATCGCTTGATGGAAAATCGACTGGTCACCCCCTACTTTCAACCAATTGTTGATATGGCTACGGGGGCATTTCGTGGATACGAGATACTTGCCCGCAGCCGATTGTTTGGGCTCGAGTCATGCTCAGCCATGTTTGATGCAGCCGCCAGATTGAACATGGAAGTCGAATTGAGTCGCATGTTGCGTTGGGAGGGAGTACGGGAGGGGTTGAACCTGAACGGAAACGCGACCCTGTTTGTCAATACGCACCCACTTGAGATTCGACGTGAGGGATTGATTGCGTCTATGGGAGCAGCTCGACAACTGTCCCAAGATGTTCCGATTATTCTTGAAGTGCATGAGGCAGCCATTACTGATCCGCGTGAAATGCAATTGCTGCGTTCACAGCTCAAGGAGCTCAATATCGGCCTCGCCTACGACGATTTTGGAGCTGGGCAGACTCGACTTTCAGAACTAGTCGAAGCTCCGCCGGATTACCTCAAGTTCGATATTTCTCTGATTCACGAGATTGATAGAGCAACTCCAGAGCGGCAGAAGATGCTCGCGTCCCTGGTCCAAATCGTACTGGAGCTGGGGGTCAACCCGTTGGCCGAAGGTGTCGAGACTGAGGCCGAAGCAGAGGTTTGTCGCAATATGGGGTTCTTAACTGCACAAGGCTTCTATTTTGGTCGTCCGGCACCCGTTCGTGACTATCAGCTGTAGTAATTCGACTCAAATTCTGCCTGCCAGCTCTCCGGCAACGCGTTCCGAGACTGCGATGATTGCAGTTAAGCGGTAGATGGCGAGGGACACGTGTTGGCTAACCGCGCGAGGCCGATTGCTGTCGGCGACGCCTATCGGAAAAATGGGCGACGAACAGCACCGCGGCTGTGGAAAGCAAAACCATGCTTGGCCAATAGATGGGCAACAGCAGCCCCGTGATCAGGCCGAGTTGGCACCAATACAGGTAGGGATGGGCTGAGAGCAATTCGGCATACCATGGGGTGAATTTGCGAAAAAGAAATCCGGCTAGTACTGCTACCGCTAGAATAAGGAAGGCAGCGACAAACCGCGGTGTGGCTGATACGAAATCCTCTTGCGATTCGACCACGATTTGCTGGCCGCTGTGGATTCGCGTCAAATCCGAGCGTGCGACCAGCCATTCGTTTCCGTCTAGTTGGGGAATCGGAATCGTATTCTGGGCGGAAAACTCAGGGAGGGCCGACTGTGGTGGACTTTGACTGGCTATGTCGCTCGCACCCAAGAACTCGCACGTCGCTGTCCAAAAATCTTCAACTGTGAGCGGAGTCTGCGACTCATCTCTGCGAATGGCAGGTGAGCTGGGGGCTAGCTCTGGTAGCAAAAGCTTACCGCTGATTCCAACGGTGCTGGGATGCCAACTCAACAACCAGGCTTCCATTTCGGTGTTCGAGAGTCGGCTGACATTTGCGGTCGCCAGCACAATGACCTCTGCCCAACGCTCCGCATTCTCCAATTGAATTTGCGGACTTGCCAACTCCGCTTCTGTCGGAGAATTGTCTTCGCTGTCCGTTCCTGAATCGAGGGAAGCGGTGGGGGGCGTCAGCCGACCCGTTGGGGTTCCCGAGCCGGAGGTTGCTGCCAGCTCTGCACCTAGAGAGGCTCTCCCGTCGCTGCTGGTAAAATGCTCGGGAACTAGGCGTAAGCGAGATTCCTGCAACTGATCCAAAATGGAAATTTCGTCAGTTGCTTGGAGCGCGTTGGGGAATGTTGGTAGCTGGATTGCGAGAGCGCCAGTATCCTGCTTTTCCCACTGCAATAAGACTCTGAGATTCATCGGCAGATAATTGGGTTGCAACAACACGTTCACACTGCCATCCTTGCGAGCTTGCCATGTCGCCGGTTGGACTCCGTTTTCGATGCCGATGATGCGACAGGCATCGGGAAGAGCAATGGTGAGATTCACCTGACCATTGGGGGCGATCCAGTACTGGGTGTATCCCGAAATTACACCGCTGGTTTCCGAGGCGAGCGTGACACGCTGAAACAGAATCTCAGCTTGCTTTTTTGATTTGCCCTCGGAACGCCAGACCGCTAGAGTCTGGTTGCGACTGAAATTAAAGCAAAAGTAATTGCTCCAATCCTCATTGTTTAGATTGGTCGATTGCTGATCCGAAATCGGAGCTCCTAGCCTAGTCCATCGCACTGATTGACCATCGAGCTGCTTAGGCAGGGCGACCACGGTTGAATTCACCCCTTCATTTAAAACGCGAATGCTAGGAATCGAAATGGATTGCCCCGCTGGTGAATCCTGGAGGGGAAACTGCAATTGTAGTTCGACCACTCCGTCGACTGGATTCGGTGGCACGACGCATAGGTTTAGTCGAGAGGGATCGCCGGTAGGGATTAGGCGACGCGTCAATTTGCCAATTTCAAGAGAGTCACGAATGGCAAGTGGTATTTCAAAGCTTGCGATATCCAATGGAGATTGCAGTTGTTCCCACCGTATCTCGAATCGACAATTCCAACCGGAAGGGCCTCGATCGAGGAATAGTGTAGAGCTGGGATTCGCATCTCTAGTCTGTTTTGTTAATTGGTATTCAATCGGTAGTTGGGCCTGACGGTAATCCCCGCCCAATTCCGCATCGCCTACCAAGGCTTCTAAGTTTTCAAGCAGCTCGGCACTTCGGACATTACTTGGTTCCCAAGCAATGTCGGCATTAGAGTCGTCAAACAATTCGCATTCCATGCCAGCCGCGCGCATCAGGCGATAGCTTGAGCTCTCAGCCTCGACTTCCTCCATGGTGATTCTGGGCAGGGGGTGGCGAGAACCGGTTTGGGCCGTTGCAGTTAGGTCCAGTTCCACGATCTCGATAGCCGCGGCAGTCTGTTGCGCGGACACCAAGAGAATGTTCGAGTCCCGTTCGACTCCAAGCGTGTAAGTTGCCGGATTCCCATCGATAACGACTCGGGTAGGATGCATGTTCTTAGGCAGCCGCAAACGAATTGGCACTCGCGTAGATCTCGCTTGCTTAAACTGGGCTCGGTAGTTCATGCGAACGTTGGACGCGGCCAAATGAACTCTCGTCACCTCATTGACAATTACTTCGGAAGCCTCTGACAACCTGCGTATGCTGGTGGCAATGGCTCCATCACTCACGATATAGAGCGTGGGAGATAGGGTGGATAGACTCAAGCCACCCCAGCTGACTTGCTGTTGATCCGCAGCACGCTGCCAGAAATCGATGTCTTCCAGTCGCCACCGAGCGTTGGGCTCGCTGGACCAACCCAAAGTACGTTTGGGTTGGGTCATTCCCTGCAGGGTCAGAAACGGCAGCTTGAGTGAGCTAGATAGGTTGGCGTTCTTAGGGAGCATCAAGACCCGAATGACTCGGGAAGTGTTGGAGGCTGTTTCTGCACGCAACCGCATGGAGTAGCTCTTCTGACTGCCCATCGAAGTCAAAGCTTCGCCCGTCAATTCACCGTCGCCCCAACTAGCGCCGACCGGTTCCCAGCCCGCATCACAGAGTATTCGAAATTCGTTGGGGAAGCTCTCGTCTTCTGGGAGCTGTAGTTGGCACGCAGCAATCACTTGGCTACCGGTGGAATGAATCCAGGTAGCAGCCGTGAAAGTGGCGGTCGGGCCCACAAAGGAACTAGCGGCATTTTCCGCTGGCCAGGCGATGTCAATTTCATCAATCGCTCCAAGTTTGGCGAACAAACTGGACATTGATTTCTGAACTTGCCCAATGGACTCGACATCAAAATTCTGCTGGTTGTCGGACAGGAGACGAAGCGTGGCATTCGGTAGCGGAGGTATGGAGAATTTGACGTGCAGTTTGTCCTGGATCAAGGTCGGTTCAATATCGTCGAACCTCAGCTGCAATTGGATGGTGCCTGCGGCTAGCGGACGGTAGAAGACGGAATTGGTCTCCGCATCCTGCGAGATGCGGCCTCCTAGCGCCAATTCCTGTCCGCCAACTTGGCTGCCCACGAGACGCAGCGGAGAAGCGGCCAGAGGTAGTTCAAAATCGGCGTTGGTGTGGTGGAAACGCAATTGGAGGGTCAGGCTAATTTCCTGAGCGCGGTACGTACCAGACAAGCTGTGCCGAATCCGCATTTTGTACTCTGCAGATAGCACTTGAGGGGGTAACCCTTGGGTACCGCTGGACGACGGGTTCTGCAGCAACTGAAGGAGTTTTGTAGGCGCGTAAATGTAGCTTCCCGCCACCTCGTTCTTGCTGTCGACGGGGATAAGGACACCGTAGATAGTTGGGCTTTCTTCGGAATTGGAGCTGGAAGTCGTGGTTCGTTCCGGAACGCCTTGCGCCCCGACATTGGCGATTGGAAAAGTTGCCAGGATCAAGAGTGCTGGCAGCGTCCCTCGAAGCAGACGGGACCCGCTGCGCACGCCATTTGAAGCTTGGCTACAAAGGTTTAGAACGGGAGCGACGAGCTGAAGCAGCGCGGCGGCCAATGTGGCCAATAGCAGAATTTGCGCTACGGGGAGTAACCAACTGGGAACGGCAACAACGAAAGCGGCGCTGAGCATGATGGCATACCAGCCAATCAGTGGATGTCGCTTGCTGACGATCCTCAGGAGAGATGTGCAAAGTAGGACGCTGGCCAAGACCATGGTTGCAAAGGCAGTTCGATGGACAATCCAAACTCTTGCGACGGCTGGCGTAATCGGGCCGCTGCTGACATCAGGTTGTTCTACCAGGAGTGGCATCGAAGTCCACCCCGATGAAAAAGGGGCATCACTGGGACGTGTTTCTTGGAGCTGGCTGGGAGCTAACCAATGCCACAGATTGCTGGTCTTCAGTCGGTCGATAAGTCGAATTGTGACTTGGGATTGACGTAGTAGGGTTAGTGGAATGTGTGACGGAGAAATCATCACGCGTGCCCGACTGCTCAGCGTGGGCACCGAAACTTGAGGAATTGGCAGGGCTGCGTTTTCGAGCCATGACAATGGATCGGACTTACTGGTGCAGCGGAGAGTTACCGTCGATTGGCCTGCGGGCAGTTTGATGGTGAGTGTCTTGAATTGCTCCGTCTTACTAGTCGAGGGGGCCATTTCAATGATTTGCTCATCGACTTTAACGTTGTCGACTCGCCAATCCTTGGGCAAGCAGATGTCGCATGAGGAATCGGCTATGGACTCCATCGTCCAGCTGATTTCATGCAAACGCGAGCCGTCGTCTCGTATGGTATGTTCGACGAATTGCTGCCAAGCCCAGAGGCGAGAGTTGGTCGATTGAGGGACCATCTCGAATTCCAGCCACTGACTACTGCTGGTGTCCAGTCTGGCTGCAATGGAGTTCTTCGCCTGTTTTTGGCTCATGCTTTCAATCGCTTGAACGATGTCATCGTCCGAGCAACACAAGCCTGTCGACAGCAATTCAATACTCTGCTCATTGGACGGAGCGGCAAACTGCTTCGGCAAAATCAGCAGGGAACCACTCGACGCGGCCCGGGGAACATTGACTATGGGAACTCGCAAAGTTTGTGCGGATAGGGGCCGAGTGCCCAAGACCGCTTGCAACTTGAAAGCCTCCTGCATGCTTTGCGGTAGCTTCAACTCGATCGATACGTCTCTATTGCCTAAGGTCTCCTGCCGAACCGCGGTGATGGGACTGGGACTGGAGTTTCCATCATCGGAAATGAAATGCCACTCAAGGAGATCCGCATCGGTCTCAGGTGGAAAGTTCAGCTGAAGGCTGTCAACGGCGCCCGACATGGGCTGGCATTGAATCCACACATCGGTCTGCCAATGTTGGTTGGTAGCATGGACGATGGTCGTCACGTTGGAGACGAAAGTGCCTCCAGACGCGACCATCTGGATGGATGGCATTGCTCCCTGAGGTGCATGGAAGAGCCAGACATTGCCCGCCTGGGGCAGTAGTTCTCGCTGCCAGTCAGGCAGGTTGCTTGGCTGTATTTGGTAAGGTACCAAAGTAGCCGTGGGACGAACTTCGAACGGCCCCAGTGCATCGACAGCGTAGTTGTCAACTTGGAATGCATCGGGAAGGGTGACAATGCTATCTGCGATCAATTTAAATTGTTCGGATTCCTGAGATCTCGGACTGTGTGCGATCGCTTCGATCTCAAAGCTAACGTTTTGTGGAGTTCCATCCCAGTCCGCAGTAATTAAGGCATCGGCAGTATCAACTGAGTCGCCTAGCTCTACACGCAGATTGGCTTCGCTTGCCTGAACGACTCGCACGCTATCCACGAACCAACCGTCGCCAACACGCATCTTGAGTTCATTGACCGTGGGGGATTTTCCGGTGATCCTTAAACGGCAACTGGCAGACAACCATTCGGCTTGAATCGAGAATCGTGTTAGTCCATAGACTTGCCATTGACGGGTTTGTTGGGCGATGTGTGCTGTGATCGCTGGTGATGTATTCAACCACCGTGCAGTCCACACGGGGCGAGTGTTGTCCGATGGGGAGTTGGTCGACTCCACAATGCTGTCTGCGGCATCCAGTCGGGTGACTAGCAGGTTGTCTAGAGCTTGAACCGTTGTTGTTCCATTGATCGTAGCAGCTTGGGATAGTTGGATTTGCGGCAACACAGTTGGAGAGGCTGTGGACGGTCCATGCTCACCCGCCGGAAGATTGTCTGTGCTGGTTTGCGGCGGTGCAAGAAAGTCTTCCTCCGCTAAGGCTTGTACGATCAGGCTGCGGCGTGGCAAAGATTCTGTGTCGGTTTCCAACTCAATCAAAAAATCGGTGGTGCTCGGAGTGGGGACAATTCGCCATTCGACCGGTTGCGCATCCAACGTCAGATTGCGTATTTTGAGACGTTGATCAACCAGCAATTGCAAGGGAGTGCTGTCATCGTTGGGCTCTAGCTCAAACTGGGTCGTCAACTCCAGGAGGTTCCTCCGCAGTTGGTAGTCGGCGCGAGTTGAACGGACCACATGCTTGAGACCGAAAGTGTTGGTGACGGCAGCGTCTGCGATCACCAGTTCAAACTTGGCAACTGCCGAACAATAGACGGTCCACCATTGAAGAGGGGCTCCCCCTGAGGACATGGGGAGCGTGTCGTCGTTCCAGTAGTCTGGAAGCTGCTGTTCGGGGGTGGGAGTCAATTCAACGACAACATCTGGACTCGACGGCTGTAAATGCGCCGGAAGCGCAAGAAGCAATCGGCCGCGAGTGGCGGCTGGTAGGTCCAGTGCAAAAGTTCGCGTTGAACCGACGGTTTTTCCTCTAGCGGTGAAGCCAAACCAGTAGACTGGGGTCTCACTTTGGTAGGGGATGTAGAGGTTGCCCGCAACATCGCAGCTTAGAAAATCAACCAGCTGGCGTTGTGTGGGGTCGAGCTGACGGGCATTTCCCAATGCTAAGGAAGTCGGCCCTAACTGGATCGGCTGGCTCTCCTCAATTCCATTGGTAACCCAGGCCGATTTCTCGGAGACCAAGCGATCTCCTTCGAGGACAACCACATAGCTCGCATCCGATATGCCGCTACCCTCCAGGCTGAATGCACGACGACGCTGGGCCTCTTCGGCTAACAATTCGTCGAGCAATTCAATCTTGATCGGGGAGTAATCATCGGTAGCAAGTTTAAGAATTAGATCGGGGTCGTCCTCGAGATAGACGCGCATTACATCCCAACCGGCCGGAGGAGCAGCGGGCAGGAGGGAGGGCGCAAGGCTGACGAACTGAAACAGGAGGCAAGCGACCCAAAACACGACTCGGACGGGGAGCGAGAAAACGCTAGGCCCAGCCAGTTGGCATTGCGGCGGAGATGGACGCTTGATCTCCACGGCGATGTAGGGCTTAAGTGGACCGTACGGCATCTAATTCCCTCCGTTGGCTGCAACGGAGGAGCCGCCATGGGTTGTCGAAGGTGAGGCCGGTGCGGCAAAAGCGGGGCCCGAGTTTCGCGTTCCCGAATAGTGAGCATTGGAATCGACATGGGAAGCGGGACGGTGCGTAAAGACACTTCGCCGACGGACCCGAGAATCGATCGCGATTTGCGTCGACCACACGAGCCCAACCAGACTCAAGGCAATCACGGACGTCTGCCCGAGGACCATTGCCAAATCGGGGACGATCGTGGCCAACCCACCTAGGCCTACCGCATACACCATGAGCGACACGGGGCGGCGGAATACCGAATAATTCAGCAGCAAGTACGACATGGCAATTGCGAAGACACCGACTGGAAACCAAAGTGCGAAACGGGAGACGATCCAAGTGTGCATAGCACCACTCGCGTTGGGGCCGCCACTCAATCGGCTACTCATCAGATAGCGGTTCATCGCCGGTGGCAAGTTGGCCTGTTTGGTGGCGCCAATGGAACGCTCTAGGTCGGTATCCCCGCTGCTTCGAAACCACCAGAGACCACTCCATTGCCAGAGCCATTCCGCAGTCAGTTGTTCGGGCGGCCATAGAAGGTGTTGTACCTGGGGCGTGACCAATTGCCAGTAGAAGACGTCTAGGTACTCGGCGCCTGTGATTTGCGGAGCCTTGATATCAATTCTGGTGAACCAAGAGAGGTTTTCCTGCAAGAAATAGGAGACTTCGATGACGTGCAACTGCTTGGTGCCACTAGGCGATTGGATAACAAGTGTGTCGGACGTGTTGTCGTAGCGATAGGTTAAATCCGTCTGTTGGACTCCATCCACGTAAACCATTAGCTTTCGAATAAACTTAGGCAATTGCAGCCGCAGCTCACTGGCGGTCGTTGAGACCTGGGCGACGTAGCGATCGCGCCGCTCGTCTCCGGTGATTGCAGTTTGAAGCCAGCTTCGTTCAACGCGGATGGAAGCTGCCTCTCGTTGCTGGTGGATGGTCAGCTCCAATTCGATGTCGGTTTGCAGGGGAGGCAGTTGCCGAATTGTATTCCCCTCGTCGTCCAAGCTGAAGCTGGGCTGATTTTGTCCCGTTACTGGTTGGACGCCGAGTTGTTGATTGTGCAGCAACACCCACTGCTCTTTGAGCCGCAGTGTATTGGCGGGGATCAGCAGGCGAGCCAGCGGCACGTGTACACGCTTCGTTTGGCGTTCTGGAGCGACTGCTTTGTCCGGTGACTCCGCTGAGTTACCGGGAAGCGCCGTGGCGGAATTGTCCCATGTAATGCTGGTTTCCAATAGGATTCGCTTCGTCCCCAACAGTTCTGGGACGCCCACGAATTGATAGATTTGCCAAGTTGAAGGCGTTGCTTCGCTCGACTTGCTCTTCGCGTTCTCTTTGCTCAAGGGCTCGGGTGCCATGACGCCCGGGTAGGCTGCGGCCAATTCCGCAGCTCCCATGGTTTCCACCAACTCAACATAGGTCGAATTGCCATCCACGATGACTTGGGGAGGGTGAACTTGGTCGGCATCCTGTCGCACCGCAAATCGCAATTTCTCCAGAGGTTCGTTCGAAATTTGCAGATCGAACATCTGCTGAATCTCTATCTGGGAATTGAGGACTTCGATGGTGGCGTTTTGCGAGAGGCTAATTTGCTGGGGAAGGAGTCCGACATTACCCGCCCAGTAGGGAGTGGTACTTTGGTTTTGAAAGCGAAAAACGAGTGGTTTGCGAACGCCAATCCGTTTGACATATTTTTGGTATTCGGTGGAAAAGGTGTCGGTTAGCAAGCCTGAGCTTCTCGAGTCGCGAAGCAAAATATTATCTTCACTACTAACTAACAACGTCCCGGAACCGGGGTCGATCAAAGGGGCTCCGTCGAGCTGTCCTCGAATGATTTCCGGGATGCGGAATTCCAGCGCATTGTCATTGTCCGGTTTCCATTCTCGTTCGGCCACGATCCGCCAAATCTGCTCGATCCTACGGTTGCTATTGGCGTTGCTGGCTGACGAATCAGGCGCGGTCAAGATGTAGGTTCCGTCGTTGTCCTCGGGACTTCGGACTCGGAGCACCTCACCTGTATCTTCAAAAGGGCTTTCCGGATTGGTGAGCGTCCGCGCGGTATTCTCCTGTAGAATCCAACTGTCTGGCATGACCAAGCCGATCTCGCGTTGCAGTTGGTTGGGATCAAACGAACAATCTAGCCAACCGGTGAGTACCAGCTTGTTGCGATCCACTCGGACGTGATAAGTGGGGCGAACGATGGGCAGACTCTGGGAGCGCCGAAACGCAATGACCAGATCAAAATTTTGGCGATCGAAGTCGAACAGAATCCTCTTTCCAGCAAAGCCATCATCTGAGGAGGGACCTTGTTGCAGCAGGCTGGCGCCAGAAAGCGATTCGAAAACAATCGAATACAACGACGGGAGCCGACACTCGAGTCTTCCATGATGCGAGTCGACGCCCTCGATCACAATACCAGGGATCTTTGCTTTCACCGACAGCTCGTTGTCCTCCTGCAGCCCTGGCGTCCACTCCCAGCTTAAGGGGAGGTCGATGGAACGATTTTGCTTGATATCAAAGTTCTCCAAGAGAAGTTCTTCAACAATCAGCCCAGGAGAAGGGGGACTCTGCTCTGGAGGTAGATCTTGGGCGGTCGAGGTATCTGGATTCTGCTCGGATTCTGGCGCGATCGAGCTCTCGCGGCGAGTTAGGCGATACCGCTCAAAATCAGAATTGGGAATATTCCGCCAGCGGGCCCCAGGAGGGAGTCGAATGATGACTTGGTCTTCTGCGTCGGTACCGTACCAACGGACTTCAAGATTGGTCGTGCACTGCCAAGTAAGCGCGGGGTCTCCCACCTCAAAACTGGTTTGACTCTCCGCCTCCACGGCTGCCACGCGAGTTCCGCCACCCCCGACTCGCCAGCTCAGTACAAATTCCCCGCCGCGACTGGCAACCTTCAGTTCAACGGATTGTTCTCCAACCGATTGTTCGATAATGTCCTCGGATCGGGCGCGAACGTCTACGACGCCCAAGGGCAGGGTAATCTTTAGATTGCAAGGAGTTTGCGGAAGGGAGAACCGCAGGCTGCGACGATCCGCGTCTTGCTCAATAATGCTCTTTCCTTGCAGCGTGATCGAATGATCGACGGCAGTATCTCCGATCAAGAGCCATTCGTATCCAGTCGAGTCGCTACTGGGGCGGAAGGCCTGCTTGGTCGCTTCGCCGGTCATGACCGGTCGCGTCGTAAGACGACAGGAGTCGAAGTATAGAGGCACTTGGGCCACCCGATCCGCAGCCCCCAACGCGACACTGAACTTGCCCTCGACCTCAGCCAGCTCGCCGCGAGCATCTGCCACAACGGAAACTTCCGTAAAGCTGTAGTTGGGGAAGGCATTGCTCAGTCCGGCGGTGGAGTCCTGGCCTCGCAATTTCAAAATCTCTTCCAACGAGCTGTTGGCCAGGAGCACGATTTTGCCATCTTCTCCACGAAACCAGATCCGGGCTTGGGTATTCAAGGTGCCGTTCTGGAGAATATTGGGCCACGAGCTATTGGTTCGATCTACCGTCTCGCTGTCCTCTTGGGCCTGGCCTATCGGGGGGGCTAGGAGGCAGACTAGAAAGAAGAGCATGGCCCATGTGCTACTCCAGGCTAAGCTCCATCGAGGTGCGCAGGAACGCGGACCGCTGGCGATGGCCCGCATCCCGAGTGGTCGACCGCCCCTGACAGCGGCCCAACAGCGGTGCAGAGCCCCACCCACGAACTGTGCGATTTTCGATTGTGACGAGAGTTGGACCATCCAAGTTGGCTTAGCAAGAAGAGAGGCGACACGAGTTCATTACCTATGTTACGCAACCTGCAAAGTCTTTTGAACTAGCAGCCTAGTGGTTAATCCAATTACTAACCTGAAACTCGCGCATCGCCCCTTATTTTAGCCCGATAATCCGCAAAACCCTCACAGATGAACTTTAGGGAACTGGCTTCCCCATTGCTTTGGGCAAGGCGTCTGTCTGCAGCTCTAGAAGATGGCGGGTTCCTCGCCCGGACTGTTGCCTTCGAGGAAATCAAAATCGCACCCCTCATGGGCCTGTGTCACATGTTTCCCAAACAGAGCTTGGTAGCCACGTACTGCGGATTGGGCGGGGGGCTTCCAGGCAGCCTTGCGTTTTTCGATCTCCTCAGGCGGGACGTTCCAGTTGAGCTGCCGTGCCGTAACGTTCAGCTCTATCTCGTCACCCGTTTGGACTAGTGCCAAGGGGCCGCCCAGATGAGATTCGGGAGAAACATGCAGGATGCAGGTACCGTAGCTGGTGCCGCTCATCCGCGAATCGGAGATGCGTACCATATCGCGTACGCCCTGTTGCAAAAGTTTGTTCGGGATAGGGAGCATGCCCCATTCCGGAAATCCCGGGGCGCCCAGTGGTCCAGCACTGCGGAGAATAAGCACGGTGTCCGCAGTCACTGGTAGGTCAGGGTCGTTGAGCATCTTTTTCAAATGCGGGTAGTTGTCGAACACCAACGCGGGGCCCTTATGATGCAACAATTTGGGATCCGCAGCGACCGTTTTAAGGACGCAACCATCGGGTGCGAGATTTCCTCGGAGGACGCATGTTCCGCCGGTCGTGGCAAGAGGTCGCGTGCGAGGCCGAATCACTTCGTCGTCGATCACTTCCCCTTGCTCGATTTGCTCGCCAAGAGTCCTGCCGTTGATGGTTGGACAGTCTAAGTGTAGGAGGTCGTCGATGTTTTTAAGCAGGGCGCGCAAGCCTCCGGCGTTGAATAGATCTTCCATCAGAAAACGACCGCTGGGCCGCAAGTCGCAGAGCACGGGTACCTGTTGCGAGAGTTCGTCGAAGCGGTCGAGAGACAATTGGAATCCAATGCGTCGTGCAAAAGCCAAAATATGGACGATGGCATTGGTAGAACCACCAATGGTGAGCAACGTGGTGATGGCGTTGTCGATCGACTTGGCACTCAGAACTTTTGAAGGAGTCACTTGTTCCCAAGCGAGTTCGACGCAGCGTCGACCGGTCGCGACGGCTAGGCGGCTGTGCTCGGCCATCACCGCTGGAACGCTGGCGGCATTGGGGAGGGTCATGCCCATCGCTTCGGCGATACAGGCCATGGTGGATGCGGTTCCCATGGTCATGCATGTACCTGCCGAACGAGCGATACCGTTTTCGATTTCCCCCCAAGCGGCATCGCACAAGTTGCCCGCGCATCGCTCGGCCCAGTACTTCCATGCGTCGGAACCACTCCCCAGCGTTTCGTTCCGCCAACGGCCTTTGAGCATGGGGCCGGCTGGTAGAAACGCGACTGGGATATCGGCTGAGATGGCTCCCATGAGCAGACCTGGTACGGTCTTGTCACACCCTCCCATCAATACCGCGGCGTCAATGGGGTGACAACGGAGCACCTCTTCAGTCTCCATGGCCAGCATATTGCGATACAACATGGTCGTGGGCTTCATTAGCATTTCCCCCAGACTCATGACAGGGACTTCGACCGGGAAGCCACCGGCTTGAAGGATTCCGCGTCGCACTTCATCGGCCCGTTCACGAAAGTGTGAGTGGCAGGTGTTGAGATCACTCCAGGTATTGAGAATTCCAATCACTGGCTTGTCGCGAAAATCTTCGTCATCAATCCCCATTCCTTTTAGACGTGAGCGGTGACCAAACGATCGCAGGTCATCCGGGGTGAACCAGCGGGAGCTGCGAAGTTGACTGGGATCTCGCGAAGTCGTTTCAGGATTGGACATGACAAGTGCTAACTTAATGGGAAATCGAGTGGTTCACGGTTTCAATGCGGACCGGCGGGACGGGCTGCATTTGGAAATTGCGGCAGAGTTCTTGAATTCAGGGGAGGCTTCGCTGCTGAGGAGCCTGACCAGTTGAGGTAACCATCGACAACAAAAATATAGCCGTCGCTCCCAGTTAGCCAGTCCCGACCACTGCACTAGGTTAAACTCTTGCAGGACGAGCCCGAAGTATGTAGATCCATTGTTCCCGAATCGAGGGATCTTGGAAACGGGCGTTGAGGCATCAAACGAGATTGGTTCTATGAGTGTATTGGCGGTTGCGGGCGTGGGAATAGCCGTTGTGTTGGTTGCGATTCTATTATTGCGACTGCACCCGTTGATTGCCTTGCTCATCGGAAGTCTGTTTCTGCTGGCGGCTACGCCACCCGAGATTAAGATCCGCAATCAGCTGAGCTCCGTGCGGCATCAAGTCTTGCAGATTGCCACCGACTCGCCTCTGATTGGACTTGCCGAGGCTGTCGCTACGGGGGACTACCATTGGTGGCCGCAAGAGAGTCCGATACCTCCCAAAACAAGAGTCAAACTGCAACGTGTGGCGACGCCTGAGGGGAGTTTAGAGGTTCGCACCCTGGCCAAAGAGGGCGAACCTGAACAGAGCGATGCGGAAGTCGATCACGATTTGGTTTGGTATCACGTCGAATCGTATGAGCCGCTGGAGACCGCCCAACAAGGTCCGTCGGCTAGGTCGGTGGCACCCGAGGTTGGCGTGTTTCCGGGGGTGCTTGGCGATTCGTTGGTTGCTGTAGAAGATGTGCAACAAGCACAAGATCATCTGTGGACAGGTCTCGGAAGCCAGCTCGCCGAAGGATTTGCGAAAACGTTCCGCAAGCTTGGCATTCCAGTTACGATGGCAGCGATTGTAGGGGTATGCCTGCTCGAGAGCGGGGCAGCGGCGCGCTTGGTCGGTGCCGTAGTCTGGCTGTTCGGAGTGAAAGGTACCAACGTAGCACTAACTTTTAGCGGATTTGTGTTAGGGGTGCCCGTCTACTTCGATAACGTGTTTTATCTCTTGTTGCCGCTCGCCAAAGCCGCAGGACGCGTGCGTCCAGAAATTTTTCTAGCCTCGGTGATGGCCATTATTGTGGGGGCGACAATGGCGCATTCGCTGGTGCCACCGACACCAGGGCCGCTCCTGGTTGCCTCTGCACTGAACGTCAATGTTGGAACCATGATGTTGGCTGGATTGATCGTTGGCGGTGCCGCGGCTAGTGTCGGCTTTAGCTACGGAATGGTTTGTCATCGCTGGGTCAAGCTTCGCCCCGAACAACTGCCCACAAGTGATGCTCCGCGAAAGAGTGCTCCCGCCGGCACGAGGAAGATGCCCTTGTGGCTAGCCGCAATTCCCGTTGCGATACCCATAGCGCTGCTCGGCGGTTCGGAGATTGTGCAGTACTGGACGGAAGGCACGGATTCCAGCGGTTGGCAGCAACTCAGTTTATGGTTGTCCCTGTTCAAAGATCCCAATTTGATCTTTATTGGTACGGCTGTCTTCTCCATTGCCATGTTGCGATACTACTCCAGCAAGGAAGTTGTGGGGAGTTCCGTGACGCGTGGGCTGTCCGATGCGGGCACAATTGTCTTGCTGACCTGCGCCGGTGGAGCCTTCGGCGCTGCTCTTCAACAATTGCAATTAGCGACAGCCATTGGCCAGCGATTCGAAGGGCTGACCGCTCCTTGGGGGATGCTCGCCACTGCATTCTTCTTGACCACCATTATTCGCGCGGCACAAGGAAGCGCTACGGTTGCGATGATTACGTCAGCATCAATCGTGGCGCCGGTGGCTGCGTCGGTACCGCTTCCCTTTCATCCGGTTTATGTCGCATTGGCGATTGGGTGTGGCTCCAAGCCGTTGCCATGGATGAACGATAGTGGTTTCTGGCAGGTAGCGACGATGACAGGTATGACGCCTGGTCAGACTCTCAAGTCGTTTTCGGTTGCACTGACCCTGATGGGGCTTACCGGTTTTGCAGTGACCCTCTTGGGCGCTTGGCTGTTCCCGATGATCTAGCAGATTGATTGCGTTGACCTTGCCGTCTGTTGGCGAGGCAACGGCCGGAGCGGTTCTAACAAGTGGGGCTTCCGTAGCGTGCGTAGGTTTGTTGGCAAACTCTGGGGACCGAGTTCGACGATACCTCCAGGACACCTCCCACTATTTTCCATGGGCGTTGGACGCTAACGTTTCGCACTGTCTCTGTCGATTTGGGTCGATGGTGATGGACTTTAGGGCGAACCATACGAGATGCGTTTGAACGTTCTTCACACGATTTAATGCAGGATCGCGTATGCCATTTCTGTCTGGTAGCCTTGGGTTCGAACGTTTCAGTGTCACGGGTTTCGATGCGCCCCATTTCGAAGAAGAGATCATCGAAAAACTGTCGCACCACGCCAGTGGCAAGTTCCAAACTTCGTCGACGGAGAATACGTCGATTGGGTTTATTGGTGGAGATCACTTGTTTGATCAACATTTCGATTTCGGTAAGAATATTATCCACGACGCGCTGCACTGTGGGGTACGGGTAGACACCAATCAAGTCCCAGCAGCCATTCGCAAAGCTTGGTTGCAGATGGAAATCGCTGGCTTGGCCAAGGACAATGCCTCAGGTCGTCCAACCAAAACGCAGAAACTAGAGGCCAAAGAGGCGGTCGAGGCGCGGTGCGAAGCCGAAGCGGCTACTGGGAAATATCGCAAGATGTCCAGCTTTTCGGTGCTGTGGGACCGCCTGCAGAGCTTGCTCTATTTTGGTGGTTCCGGTGCAGCTGCAGCTGGACATTGTGCCGACCTGTTCGAGCGCGCCTTTGACGTGGAACTTAGCCGAGTGACGGCCGGTACGGTGGCCATCAATTGGGCGATCGGAGCTGGAAAGCTAGCTGAGGTGGAAGACCTTCGACCTGCCGCATTCGTCCCTGCCCATACACATGGTGAGCTTGCCTGGGCTAACGTGGACTCCAGCAATCCCGATTTTCTGGGCAACGAGTTTATCTTGTGGCTTTGGTGGACGCTAGAGAATGAGACCGACACGATTCAACTTTCCGATGAATCTGAGGTTACGATTATGTTGACCAAGACGCTGACGTTGGAATGCCCGCTGGGAGAACACGGCAAAGAGACGATCTCGGCCGAGTCCCCCGTTAAGCTTTCCGAAGCCATGCAGGCCGTTCGGGCTGGGAAACTGCCCCGCAAGACTGGCATGACTCTGGTCCGCAACGGAACGCAATACGATTTAGTCTTGCAAGCCGAATCGTTCGCCATCAGTGGTGCCAAGATTCATGTAGACGAAGATGATGGCTATGGTATCGAGGACCGAATTGACGGAATTCGTGAGCTTAGTGAGACCGTGGACCTTCTGTTTCAGCATTTCTTGGCGCGGAGAGTCAGTTCAGCGTGGTCCCAAGAGTTGCAACAAATTAGCAGCTGGCTTAGTAGTGAAAAGCCCCTCCTGCAGAGTTCCGCTGCCTAAGTGGGGCGGAATCACTGCAACCTCCAGCGGCCGGAGTGGTAGAGCTAGGCCAAGTGCGCGACCGACAGGGAACTTGGAACTTGTTGCGTCGTGCACCTGGCATCCGCGAGACTTAGGAACGCTCAACTGATGAGCGAGTCGACGACCACCCAGCGAAAAGTGAGGAGTACACAGACCAGGCACATCCACCAAGTTGCCAGTTGAATCTTCTCATTGCGTCGCATGGCGTACAGAATGCCACAGGCGCCAAGGGTGGCCACGGCTTTGAAGCCCGCCAAGGCCCAGGGGGAGTGGATGAAATAGGCTGCAAAGGGATTTAGCTCGGTCATTTCTCCAGCTTGTGCCGCCAAAATCGTCCACACTAAATCTAAGCAACTCATCCCCAGCATGAGTGCGATGGCAATTTTCATGGCGTTCTCTGCCGCGTCGCGATCCACGACCGCTGGCCAACGCAATGTATGCCCCAATGCAACCACCCCTAGAAGCATCCCCAAAATCGTCAGGGGATACGATGCGTGACGCAGTCGTGACACGGCCGAATTGTGATCCAAATTGGCCTCTTCGACCGAATCAAAGCTGTTGATCACCACGTTCATCCATTGTCGGGTCTCAGCATCTGGGGTGAATGAGTTCAGCAACTGGCTCCATTGCGAGCGCCGTTCGGAGGGAGCCAGTTCGAGAAAATCGTGGAGCACTTCATCCGACGGGGGAGAATCAGAGAATGCCGAATAGAAATCATGGCGGTCTCCCATGGAGCTTAGGTATTGGGATTCTTGATCGAAACAGACGACAATTGCGTTCTGTTCCAAGTTGCTGGCTAGAACTTTAGCCAGATTGTCACAGGATTCCCGCTGACGCCCCCAAACGCCCTCGAAGCGGCGAGAATTCTGAGGCCTCGAACGACCAAACCGATTTCCATCGCCACGCAAAGGAGGCGCGTTATCCACGGAATGCCCGCTGGAGGAACTGATCAAATGAATGGAATCAGCTCTTTGAGCTAGTTCTCGATCTTGGATTGCAAAGAAGACCCTATCATTGACGGTGATCTGCTGCTCTGTGGCAACAATGCGGTAGGGCGCCGAAATATGCTGACCGTCCAGGAAAACCAGGCCAGACGAGATGTTGTTCACGTAGAGCACGTTCTGGTCAACGACATCTGCTGCCGAGAAAGCCGTGGTCCCCAAACTCACAAGAACGAATGCCGCCAGAGCGGTTATGGGCAGTCGACGCATCGATGACATCCTGTTGGTCCTGCATTCGAATGGCAGCAGCCCGAGGAGGGGCTCAGCTTGAACAGTTATTGAGGTAGTGACCCAAACACCTCAACTTCCTACGAGTTTCGTCCGTGGTGTAGAATATAACTTGCTATCACCCCTTGCGGGTGGTAGTTGCTGGATATCCCACCGCGTTGACTGCTTCCCACCTTCCCGAATCCTACCGCTATTTGGCACTGGGCCACACGTTCCCAGTGGTATGCAATGCTCAATTTCTTGAAGATTCATCGTACCATCGTTTGGGGGCTCATTGTAGTCGGAATTGGTGGTGGGACTGCGGGAGAAGTACTGGCATTTGCTGCGCCCCCTCCAGAGCCCGTAGCGAGCTGGGAGTTTAGTGCAGAGGAATCGACGCCCTTGCGGCCGCATGGCGGCGTGCACCGTGATCAGCCGGGACCGCGTCCGCCCGAGTATCCCGATTTTGATGCGAGCAACACTGCGGTCAAATTCGATGGCCGTGGGGCTTATTTCTCACTAGAAGATTCAGGGGAGCAGAGTTCCTTCGATTTCACTAACGGAGAGACCATCAGCTTGGAAGCTTGGGTCCGCGTAGAGGATTTAAATCGCAATGAGAACTCCTATATCATTGGCAAGGGGCGAACGGGAAGCCCTGGCTTTGCAAAGAATAACCAAAATTGGGCGCTTCGAGTACGGGAATCCGGGGGGCTAGCCAGCGTCAGCTTCCTGTTCGCAACGCTGGGGGACTCCGATGTGGACGGTTCTCTCTGGCACCGTTGGACCACGAAGTCTGGTTTTCAGCCTGGCAGAGGCTGGCATCATGTGGCAATTACTTATCGGTTTGGTGAACCGGAGAGTATGCGAGGGTGGATTGATGGTGCGCCACAACCGGGGAGCTGGGACCTTGCGGGGCCCACCACTGAGGCCCCCATGGTTGATGATGATGCGATCTGGATAGGTTCGTCTCAACAAGGCAATCCAGGCAACAGCTTTCGTGGCTCCCTGGATTCAATTGCGATCTTTCGCAGCGCTTTTGACGATGAAATGATGAAGGCGCGCTATCGTCGGCTAGGAGAGGATCTACCAATTCTCCCGGCTGAAGATGTGATGCCTCGCCTCACGGAATTGCCCTCCCATCGCGTTCGATTTTCGATTCATGAAGGGATGCCAAGCCACAGTCGCTGGTTGAACAACAACGAGGAACTCCCTCCCGAGACTCTTTCCTGGGAAATGGATAGCTTTCTGCTCGATCGCGTTCCCACACGCTATGACGAATGGGGAATTCGATCTGCGTGGGGCACTCCCGTGCTATTGCGTATGGCCACTCGAACTCAATTGCCCCCCGGCCCCTGCCGGCTGATGATGCGCGTTCGTGGGCTGGGGCGCTTGTGGGTGAATGGAAAGGTTGTAGCGCGGAGTGTACCGCTGTTAGCATCTCCGAATGGAGAGGAGCCGTTGACGCCTGTGACCGACGTTCCAGTTGCTGGCATGCGGATTGCCGAACATCGTCAACAGCAAGTCCTGGGAATGGCAGAAGTGCCCGCAGACGGCTGGTGTGAGATCGTACTGGAGATGATCGTGGGTGGGGAAGACTTCCGTCCAGATCCAGGGGAAACGTGCGTTGCAGCAGAGACGATCGTCGGAGCGCCATTTACTCTGTTGCCCGCGGCCGGGGAGTCGGCGGTGTCCTTAGTGGATACTCAGATCGAAGCGGCATTGCTCCAGAGCGAGACCACGCTTCAGAGCTTGGACAATCAGCGGCGGCGCATCCTCTCGAAGAGCCAAGACACCTTTTGGGAAATGCGGCATGCGGCCGCCAAAACATGGGTGGAGGAACACCTCGTGCCCGTCCCCGTCAGCCAAGAAAGGCATCCTATAGATGCTTTCCTGCAAGCGAAGATTGCCAAGACATTGCAGGCCGTGGGAAATACCCCACCTGAACAAGCGGAAAGTTTTCATGGGGAAGTCCTACCGATCCTACGCAGTCATTGTTTCCGCTGTCATGGCGAAAAGGCTCAAGGAGGATTGTTGCTCAACGACCGAGCAGCCCTCCTACGCGGAGGCGATTCAGGGAATCCGATTGTCATCCCTGGGAGCTTGGCGGACAGCGAGTTGGTTCGTCGAATTCGTGCGCAGGATGACGACGAACGGATGCCGCCTGGTGACCAGGGATTGTCCGAATCGCAGATTGCGACGCTTGAAAAATGGATTGCAGCTGGGGCCGCCTGGCCAGCAATTCCGGTTTCGCCAGAATCGCTAGAGCCGGGCCCGCCCTTGAACGACGCCGCCTTGTTGCGTCGCATCTACCTGGATGTTGTCGGGGTGCCGCCCACGGAGGCTGAAGTGCGGGCGTTTTTAGCAGATAGGCGGTCAGACAAACGCCAACGCGCCATCGACCGCTTGTTGGAAGACCCGCGTTGGGCGGATCATTGGGTCAGCTATTGGCAGGATGTTTTGGCTGAAAACCCCACGATCATTAACAAAAGTCTCAATTCGACAGGGCCGTTTCGTTGGTTTCTGTACGAAGCGCTACGCGACAACAAAGCGATGGATCGCATGGTTACAGAATTGATACTATTGCGTGGAGATGCCCATGAAGGGGGAAGTGCTGGTTTTGGAATTGCCGGGAATAACGATGCCCCCTTTGCCGCCAAGGGGCAGATTGTGGCTAGCGCGTTCCTGGGAATTGATCTGCAGTGCGCGAGATGTCATGACTCACCCTATCACAGCACATTGCAGCGTGATCTGTATGCCTTGGCTGCCATGTTCGAACAGAAATCGGTAGTCGTACCTCAATCGAGCCGTGTTCCCAAAGAGTTCTTCGAGCAGCAGCTGCGGGAATCGTTGATCCAAGTTACCTTGCAGCCCAATGAGCAGGTGGCACCTGTGTGGCCATTTGCGGAGGTGACGGGATGCCAGGATGACTCTTCACTGGATCGACTGTTGCATGATCCCAGCAATACACGTCACCGCTTGGCGGGCTTGTTAACGGCACCTCAGAACACGCGGTTCACCCAAGTAATCGCCAATCGAGTTTGGCGACGTTTGATGGGAGCCGGGCTGATCGAATCTCCGGATGACTGGGAGGGGAAAACAGCCAGCCATCCAGAATTGTTGGCTTGGTTGTCCCAAGAGTTAATGACGCACCGCTACGATGTCAAGCATCTCACACGATTGATCATGACGAGCGATCTTTATCAACGCCAAGCGGTGGGAGAAAATCGAAGTAGCGAGGCGGTGGCGCGATTCTTCGTCGCTCCTGACCGTCGACGTTTAACGGCGGAGCAACTGGTGGACTCCTTATATGCCTCCGCCGGACAGCCGATGCACGTTGAAGAATTTACCTTTGACCCGGATGGGAGGCGAGCGGCCGACAATCGTCTGACCCTAGGCAGGCCTTCGCGAGCCTGGATGTTTGCGAGTTTAGCGAACGAACGCGATCGACCAAGTCTTAGTTTGCCGGCAGCCCGCGCTGTCGCTGATGTCTTAGAAGCCTTTGGTTGGTCGGGCTCCCGACAGAATCCTCGCACCAATCGTGAGACCATGCCCGATCTACTGCAACCAGGAGTCCTCGCTAATGGTACGGCGTCCAACTGGCTAACTCGTATCACAGCCAATGGAGAATTGTCTGAAGTGGCCCTCCACAGCAGTTCTCCCGATGAGGTGGTCGAGCGTCTCTTTCTGCGCTACCTCAGTCGGTTCCCCAGCACCGCGGAAAGAGAGGCTCTCGTTGCTCAACTAACGCCTGGGTTTGAATCGCGGATTTTGCCACCAGATCAACAGCCCAAATCGCCGCGGGAAGAGGTCCTTCCTCGCGTCACTTGGTCCAATCACTTGCGACCAGAGGCAAATCAGATCGCTCTGGAGATGGAAATGCGAGCGCGGCGCGGTCCTCTGCCGGATCCACGCCTGAACCCTGCTTGGCGAGAGCGCCTCGAGGATGTGGTCTGGAGTATTGTCAACCTAAGTGAGTTTGTTTGGGTCCCGTAGCAACACATTACCCACACTGAGAGAAGATTATGAGTATGTTTCCACGCCGAAACTTTTTAGCGCAGGCCGGTACCACCGCAGCGGCGTTCGCAGCTATGGGGCCGGTTTGCCAGGGAGCGTCAACGCCCTTAAAAGGGCAAGCGGAGCATGTGATCTCCATTTGGCTCGGAGGCGGGATGGGAGCCATCGATACCTTCGATCCCAAACGCAAAGGTGATCCTAAAACCAAAACACCGGGCGGCTACTATGACCCCATCGAGACGTCGGTACCCGGTGTGCAACTCTGTGAGCATCTAAAAAACTTAGCACCTTTGATGGAGCATGTAACTGCGGTCCGAACCGTCAATCACGATATGATTGATGAGCATGCTGCTGCTACGAATCGTATGCACACCGGTAGGCCGGTCAGTGGAACAGTCGTCTACCCATCGTTGGGCTCGGTGATTGCACATGAGCGTGGCGCGGCCGCAGATGGGGCCCCTGCCTATGTCTTGATTGGATACCCCAACATTACGCGCGGCCCCGGATTTCTCGGCTCGCGGGCGGGGTATCTCTACCTGACCGATACGAGTCAGGGGCCCGCTGGGCTGTCACGTCCCGAGGGGATCACTGCGGTGCGCCAAGATCGGCGGAACGCTCTGCTTGGTAGGCTGAGGTCTGCTCAATTGCGGCAAGCGGATCCACAGATCCTGGACTATGAGGCAGCTATCGAACAGAGTTTGAAACTGAGTGGCCCAGAGTTCGGCGGTTGCTTCAAGCTCGAAGAAGAGCCTGATGACTTGCGGAATCGCTATGGCGGCGAATTCGGCCAACGCTGCTTGCTCTCTCGCCGGCTAATTGAGCGCGGAGTGCGATTTGTAGAAGTTTCCCATAACTTGAATTTCCTAAATGGAGCTGGGTGGGATGTCCATTACGAAGGTATTCTCCAGCAACACGCCTTGATTCAAGAGATGGATCAAGCCGTAAGTGCACTCATTGTCGATTTGAAGGACAAGCGGCTATTGGACAAAACCCTGATTGTCATTACTTCAGAATTTGGACGACCGCCAGAATTTGACAGCGGCGGTGGCCGTGGGCACCAGGGATCCGCCTTTACCTGTGTGCTGGCAGGAGGAGGTTTGAGGCATGCGGGAGCCTATGGCGAGACGGACGAGCTCGGTAGAAAAATTGTCTCTAGCCCGGTAGGTGTGCCGGACTTTTTCGCGACGATCCATGCTGCCTTGGGGATCGATTACGGCAAGTATCTGTACGACGGAGATCGACCGGTGCCAATCACCGATCTCGGGAAACCCATCACCGCCCTATTCGGTTAAGCTGCTTCGACGAATGTCGCATCGTCGACCAACTCCACCTGTTCGTCGCTCGGAAGCCACGTATTCCAACCCAAGCGGAGCCCTGCCTGGTCGTCATCCGAGACTTGGCACTCGGGGACCTCGTCGCCCGCTAGCGTCATCTGGAATTCGAAATCAAATTCCGGTCCAACAAAGAGTCGCGTTAATTCACTGAGCAACTCAAATTGGTTCTTGTGGGGCGCCGATTCACGATCTGGTATGAGATCACAGAATTGTTGCCAAGTAAGAGGGCCAATGCGCACGACGATCTTATTTTGCCTCTCCCAGGTTTGATTGCCAATTACGGCATTCTCAGCCAACACGCAATTGCCCCCGAGCACTCCCAATTGAGTTTGAGCTTCCTCGTCGATCGAGAGCCAGTTTCCCTGCAATTGAAGAACTTGGGTAGGAAGTTCGAAATAGTCCTCCAGCAGTGCCTGGAGATTGGCCGCCGTACGAGGCCGTTGCGAAAGGAGGCCGCAATAACGCAGCAGCGATTGCCGCACGGTGGTGGTAGGAGTCCCCGTCGGTTGTTCCGCTGCAATGACGTCCGTGATGGTTGGTTGAGTTCGCGGCAGAGAAAAGTGGCTGATTTGCCGGCTCACTGCAGGGAGCCCAACACCAAAAGTACTCTGCAAAATCTGCGTAAAGCGATCGACGGTTTCATGTTGCCCGACAGGCTGCAGAGCTTGATGGAAGGAGGTGTACGGGCGGTATTTCTTCCAGCTTGAATAGAAAAGTGCAATGATGCGGTTGTTGAAGAGGTCCAACCAATCGCGCAGTGCGTGCTTCTGCGCGGAGCGGCTTTCGATTTCGATGCGCCGCAACAGCTCGGTATAGTGATCGGGCAAAATGCCCGCAGGGCCGGTCAACCCCATAAAGCCAACCGTCATCTTAGCAAGCGGTTGCTCGGTCGTGGCGGGGGAAATGCAATGAATGGCGCTTGAGGCAAAGCCCAGAGAGGTGGAATGGGCGGCAAATTTGACGGCAGCTGGTTTCCCAAATTCACTGACTTCACCGATGCGCTTTCGCTCTGGGTAGATGGTTTCCAGCAGCATCGCAGCTTGAAAGAAGTCAAAGTCGCAGCCATCTTCAAACAGTGCTTGTGCAATGGTCTTGGGGGGAGTGCGACGGTTGGCTAGTGCAATCCCTGAAGTGCTGAAGGGAGTTGCATTCAACAGGGAAGGGCTGATTGAGGGGATTGGATTGTCCATTATAAGTGTTCCGCTCCAAGCAATGGGCTCCAATGTCGCAACGGTGCTTCGCGTTGCTTAGTCTTGGCGAGCAATTCGGTAAAGGAATTGATGGATGCATATTTGGCGAAGAAATGTCGCATCACGCACGAGAACAGGAATGCGCCCACTCCAATGTATTTTTCCTCATCGAGTTCCAACGTAATCTCGAGACCGCGGCAAAAAGCGCTTTCATCGGCTTTGCCAATACGACGCGTCACTCTGCGATTCGAGACGCTGAGAATGCCTTCCACCATCTGGCGATTGACCGCCGTGAGTTTGCTGTTGGAATTGGAATCGGAGAAATCGTAGAGTCTCAACATTTGACGAAGACTCTCTACACCTTCATCGCTATCGGTAATCGACAAATGATTGAGCGTTAGGTGAGAGACCAAGGACCAGTGCGCCTTGCGTCGCATGGGAGCTCTCAATGGCGAAGTGACATGTTGAAGGTTGGTGATTCCTCGCAATGGAATTGCGGATTCCAGTTCAAAGGAGAGTCGCTCGTGGTAACTCTGCAATTGCAGCGGTAGGTCGCGATTGGTGCAGGTAGCGATTACCGTCAAAGCTGCTTCGGCGGGAAGATGTGGGTCGAAGTCGGGGTCCACCAAATGTAGGTGAACATCGGTACCCAGATCACCGGCGATCAAAGAGCTGGTGCGAGTGGTAAACCAGTACGCCTCGGTCGCATTGCTTCTACCTGGACGATGGAATGAATAGAACGGTTTGAGATCGCGATCCACGTGCGGGTCGGCACTCTTGACCGTATTGACTGAGTAAATTTCCATGCCTTTGGGATGGTGGACATCGGGAACGATCTTGTAGCGATAATCCTTATGCGATAGCTGAATTGGTTCACAGATCCGTTCGAACAGGTTGACCACCGGTGTGCAGCCAAGTCGAAAAGTGTTTCGATTGACTTCGCGTTCTAATCGCTCTTGGGCTTCCGACAAATAGAAAGTCACTTCGACTTGAGTTCCAAGTTGTGCCTCTCGCACCTGTTGCCAACCTCCTAGGTCGACATAGGCAAATTTTCCGGGAAAGGAAAATAGCTCGCTGAGGAGTTGGAACCCAACAAACGAATTTTTGGGGAAGGGGAGAATCGCATCTTCGGCTTCGAAGCCGACGGGAAACAGACACTCTTCGGGATCCAATTGAATTTGACTTTTTCCTGCGGTGTCGTGCGTCGCGCGGACGCTTACTCCAATCGTACGATTGAGCAGCATTTCATGGACTTTTCCCACAAGGCGAGAATCGCCGTCAATGTGCAGTCGTAGCTTCTCCAGTGAGAGATCTTCAAAACGCATCCCGCCGGTGCATTTGATCTGCAACTTAAGGGCTGCCATCGCATTGCTAGGCAGATCAAGATCGTCGGCAAACGGAGCGGAAACGAGTTGTGCATTCTCGATCTCCACAGGCCACAATTCGACAGGATAGCAGGTTCGGAATTTGCATGGCAAACCGTGGACGGGCTGCGTGTGCAGTGCACTATGACGCTCGATCGCCATCCCGCTGGCTTGTAAGTTAGCTGGCTCACCGTGGAATTGCAGCGTCGTCATCGCGGGGATCGGCGCCATAAAGTGAGGATACAGAATCGACAAAAGTGCATCGGTCAATTCTGGGAAATCGTCATCGAGCTTCTTCCGAATCCTGGCATTCAGGAACGAGAAAGACTGGATGAGGCGTTCAACATGAGGATCAGCGGTCTGCCCTTGATCGATTTGCAGACGACCAGCAGCGGAAGGATAGCGTTCCGCGAACTCACGCGATTCCTGTTGAAAGCTGGCTAGCTCGTCTTCGTAGTATCGGTACAGCGTATCGCTCATGGCAATGTTTCTTGTCGAACGAGGGAGGGCTAGAGCTTGGGGGATCGCGTGTCGACTTCCGATTCAACGTGAAAGTGCCCCGTACTCAACTGCAGCGTTGTGTCAAAGGCAAATTCGCGGGCCTGATCCACTTTCAGTTTGGCGTTGATGCGAAACTGCATTTTGGTCAGGCTTTGTTCGGAACTCTCAATAAAGGCAACCTGCACGTCGGAGACACGCGGTTCGAAAGTACGGATGACCGATTCCACCGTTCTGAAGAACCGTGCTCTCGAAGCGGGGGTCTCCATATCGAAGCCGGATACATCGGGCAGCCCAAAGTTGATAATGGATTCGTTGAGCTTGGGATACTTGAGCGTGGCCGTATTGGTCTGTCGGGCGTTCAGTAGATTTTCCAAGTCGCGCTGGACAGAAGCCAGGAGTTCCTTCTCGTCGTACCAAGCGTTGGAATCATGATACATGCTTGCATCGACCAATCGATCCAAAACGGAGGGTACCATCGCTTGAGATGCTGGTCCGTACATATTGCTCGCAAGGAAGAAGGGGAGACGGAGGTGGGGCGGTGATTGGGGGAGAGGAGGTGTTGCAGCCAGACCCAGATTCTCAGGCCCTAAACGGACGATCGCCAATGGGCTGAGCTCATTGGCGATCGATCGCGTTTAAAGCGACAATTAGACGGTCTTGTTAGCGACCAAGTTGTAGCCAGCTTTGACGGGAGTGTCTAACGCTCCGTCGGCTTTCTGTGGCTTATATTCAAACTCGATCTTACCGAAGCTGAAGCAGATTTCGTCGGTAGGCCGGCCCTCGACCTTATCGTCTTGCGTCACGCTATCGCTGCTGGGATGGCTCATCGTACGGAATTTGGAGACGACGATCTCGCTCATCTTGATGGAGTAGAATTCCTGTTGGTCCCCGCCCGCTTTGCGGCAGTTCAGAGTCGCGGAAGGAATATGCTTTCCGCTGGCACAGAACAGCATCAATTTGGGAGTTGCCTTGCACGTGGGCATGACAAACTTGAATGCTTCCATGTGGACCTTGCCGGCTCCGCCCCCGCCGCCTTGTGCGAAGGAACCGTTCTGGGATTCAGTCCAGTCATAGGAAATGATTTCAATTTCATTGGCGTGCTTGTCGTCATGCGAGTCGCCGTCAATACCATCAATCTTCAAGAAATAATCAACTGACATTATCGTGTCCTTTAAATGGAATGTAGCTAAGCTAACCGGGGTAATTGAGAGAGGTCGCGCTCCGATGTCGGATAGACATCGGAGCGAATAGGAAATTTAGATGTAGGTGGACTAAGTACACTAGTCTCGAGGGGCTTAAGCCTTTTGTGGGACTTCAGCGACCAGACGCATCGATGCGGTCAACGTTTCCAACTGGAAGTGAGGTCGCAGATGGGCTACTGCTTGATACCAGCCTGGACGACCCTCAATCTCTGTGACCTCAACCGAAGCGGCAGAGAGTGGGCAGCGGGCCTTCATTTCTTCACCAGCTGTTTCAGGATCACAGACGTAGTTTCCGATCCAATTATTCAACCAACGCTCGCATTCGAAGCGTTCCATGCCGGAGCCAATCTTGTCGCGAGCCATCACCTTGAGGTAATGGCCGAAGCGAGATACACACAGCAGGTAGTTGATCTTCGCCGACAGTTCGGCATTGGCATTGGCATCCGCTTCGAAGTAGGTCTTCGGCTTTTGCGCTGACTGGGCACCCATGAACACTGCATAGTCGTGATTCTTGGCATGCAATAGTGGCAGGAAGCCGAGGTTGGATAGTTCGAATTCGCGACGATCGGTGATGGCGATCTCGGTTGGACATTTCATGGCCACATCGCCATCGTCTGTTGGGAACGTGTGAACGGGCAGGCCTTCAACCTTGCCACCGCCCTCAACGCCACGGATGTTGGCCATCCAACCGCTCTTCGAGAATGCATCGGTAATTCGCGAAGCGTAAGCCCAACTTGAATTCATCCAGAGGTACTTGTCGTGGTCTTTGCCATCAACGAATTCTTCGAAGTTGAATTCTTCAACTTGCTTGAATTCTGCTCCGTAGGGTAGGCGGCCGAGCACGTGTGGCAGGGTGATTGCGCAATAGCGGGAATCTTCCGATTCTCGGAATGAACGCCAGCTGGCGTATTCAACGCCATCGAAGATCTTGGCCAAATCGCGAGGGTTTGCCAGTTCTGTAAACTCGTTCATGTTGAACAGTTTGGGATCAGCACTGGATACCAATGGAGCGTGAGCTGCGGCAGCTACATTCGACAGCAACTTCAACAGGTTGATGTCATCTGCCGAGCGGCTAAATGCGTAGTCACCCACTAGAAGGCCGTAAGGCTCGCCACCAAGTTGGCCGTATTCCTCTTCGTAGACCTTACGGAAGATTGTGCTTTGGTCGAACTCAATCGCCTTCTCCAGGTCCTTCTGCAGGTCCTTCTTGGCGACGTTCATGACTCGAATCTTGAGGGAAGATCCCGTTTCCGACTGATGCACCAGATAGTGCAAGCCACGCCAGGTGCCTTCGATCTTCTGGAAGGCTTCGCTGTGCATTACTTCATTGAGCTGGGAAGATAGCTTTTGGTCGATGCTGGCGATCCAGTAGTTGATGTTCGCAATAACATCCTTGGAAACCGCTTGTCCGCTGGTAACCTTGCGCAGGTATTCTTCGATGTAGGTGCGATTGAGATCGCGTTCTGTGCTGTCCATAGCACGGGTCTCGACCAAGATTTGGTCTAGTAGCGAGGCGTCCTCGACTGCGACACCGCCTGCATCCGATTGTTCTTGTAGTTCTGACGACATGTTGAGCTCCGTTTGGGTTTTGTATTGAGATGATGGTACGGGCAAAAGTGCCCCGAATAGTCAATTCGCGAGTGAGGATGGCCTTGCAGCCGCAGCCAACTAGCCAGCTGGTGCAGGCTCGGGCTCACTCACTTCGACACCCATTTCCGATGCCAGAACTCCGGCAACGTCACTGTTGTTCAACACGTCGGCTAAGAGCGATTCAAGCTTGTCATTACCTTCGAGCTTGTTCAACAGTTGAGCCAATTGGCCACGCATGTCGAGCAACTCGTTCAACGCTGGGATCTGCTTAGCAATGTTGGCTGGTTCGAAGTCTTCCATGTTTTTGATGGAGAGTTCGACGGGCAATTCTGTATTGTCGTCCGTCAGACGGTTGGCGACACGCGTTGCAACGCGGGTGTCCGATTTCGAAAGAACCTCGTTGAAGTTGTCACGATCAATGGGAACGAATTTGCGTTCCTTCATTGGCGCCAAGGCTTCTTTGGGATTGCCGGAGAGATCGGCCATGACACCTACGACGAAAGGCAATTCGCACTTTTCTAGTGCGTCACCGGTTTCTACGTCATAGCTGATTTGCACGCGCGGACGGCGGACTCGATCCAGTTTGTGCTGAAGACTCTCGCTCATAAAATTGCTCCTGATCAAAGAACGAATGGATACTGACAAAAAGTACGAAGGAACTCGAGGTGATCAAGAGTCAATTCGCGGTTTCATTTTGCTCTAAGCAAGCTTCTGGAATTCCGAATTCACGACGTAGTTCATTCAGAATACTCTCTTCACGGACAAGCTTCGTAACCAGATTGGGAAACGAAAGTTGTCCGAGGTCCACTGCCCGATTTACCATGTAAGGAATAGGGCTGTGTGGTTCAAGGGACTGCAAAAACGTGGAGGCTTCCGAGAGAAGCCGATATGCATCATCACGTGTTCGTAGCCGATAGACGGTGTGTGTTTCTGTACCTAACTCTGCCACTGCTATGGCCGCGCCAAATCCCGATGTGCCGTTTACGGAAGCTAAGTCCGTAGAGTCGGTCAATCCATCCACCGAAGGGGAGTCACTTGCCTCCATGGGCACGGGAGCAGGTTCTGTTTTTGCTAAGTATCGCGAAACAACGGAATTACAATCTTCAAGAGCGGTGCGAAGATAGGTGAACCCCGGCGCTTGCTCTCCGATTTTGGCTTCCAGCGTGGTTTTCAATTCCTGCAATCGCTGAAGCGCCGCTTGGATCTCCTCGGAGCGCTGTTTAAGCGTCTCGTACGTGGAGGCCGTAGCTGCAGCTTCCAAAGTGGCCTGTTTCTCCGCCTCGTTCGAACTCAGCGCGGACTGGAAGTCCAGAAAACAGATGGATTGATCGCCAGCGCCCAATAGTGGTAGTTGGCGGACGGTAATGGGGAAGCAGATGCCGCGACTTGAGTCATCGAGCATGTTCTCCATGGGGGAGATGCGACTGTCGACATCGTTCTCTTCTAGGGGAGGATTGCACCGATCCCAGCATTCGCTCAAAAGTTCGGTCAGGATTTCCAGCGATGTGCTTAGGCCCGCGAAACCATTCAGTCGAGTTTCAGCTTCAATGATATGGCAAACCAAACGAATGTCTTTGGTGCGCGTGGCGAGGGCCGTTTGGGCCGTATCGACGATGGCTTGCCAATCCGGGGTTCGTCGGAAGGACATGTCTGCATCGCCCGAAGGCACTTCCGGTCTGCGGAGATTCAGCAGAGGTTCGCGAAGTTCTCGGGAGTAAATGTGAGGATCACCACTGGGTGATGACTCGCTAATCGGAAGAAGCAGGTCTTCGATGTTGAAACGGATGAGCTGGCTGGATTCCGTCATGTTTCTCTGATCGAAAAAGTTTAGGCAAACGGGAAAGCTTCTCGGGGGTGAGGAAACATAACTCGCAGTTGATGCTAGTCAAACAAAATTGTTTCATTCTGTGCACTGAGCTGACTGTAGGGCTTTTACTGGTCACGGTGAGAATGCATTCAGCGCAGACTTGCTGAATTGCAGCGCCAGGTACTTAGCGTGATGTAGAGTATCCCGTCTATGTATTCGATGACTGTTGGTTTGGCAGGCATGAGATAGGCACGGTAATTCCTGTAGACCTTGCAATCAGCGGTGGTGCCAGCATGAACGATGCGTTTTCTAATATC
Organism: Aureliella helgolandensis; assembly: GCF_007752135.1. Lineage (GTDB taxonomy): Bacteria > Planctomycetota > Planctomycetia > Pirellulales > Pirellulaceae > Aureliella > Aureliella helgolandensis. The sequence continues at coordinate 2,566,574 of NZ_CP036298.1, forward strand.
GTGCATCCGGTAATCGAATACGGCCTAAGTCTTAAGTCCCGAATCGATGCGGGAGCCGAATTGGACTTGGAGTATCAACAATCGCGACTAAGGGACCTGCTCCTGTCCGAAGATGAGTCGCAGTTGCATGCCGAGTTCGGATCCGACCAACAACCGGCAAATCTACATACGGCTACTGATCTCAGTGCGACGCCCGGAAGAATGACCAATCGGTTTTGGGGGGTACGGTACGGACTGGTATGTTGGCTAGACGAGCTGTTTACCAATTGCCCCCAGTGGGAACAAGCTTGGAACGAAAACAAGCTAGAGTCGCAATTATACGGTACCAACGACCGCGCCTGGAAGTTCTGGGAGCAGGCTCGATTGGCGCAGACTCGCGCGGGGCTTAGCGCCTTTGAGTGCTTCTATCTGTGTGCAAGTCTTGGGTTCCGCGGCGAACTGCGGGACCAACCTGACAAGCTGCGGACGTGGTGCCAGCAAGCGAAGTTGCGTTTAGGAAGCGTTTCGGAAATTCAATTTCCGTATGTGACCGAAGTGAATCATTTCGATAATGCGCCACCCTTGCGCGGTGCTACCATGTTCAATCGGATGGCGGTTTCCTGTTGGATCGCGACGCTCGTCATCATACCTCTCATCGCATTTGCATTCATGAATCGACTTGGCGATTGACTATTGGCAATTGACGGAGAGTAGGCCGCTAGAGCTGAGGGACGGAGTCTTGAGTACACGCAGATCAACAACCGCGAAGCAAGTTTAGGCAAATACTGCCGCGCTCCGCTTCCGAGACGGTCGACCGTGACGGTCGGCTTTCCCCTTTGAGCAACGTTTAGAGAACTGATAGAAATATGAAGTGGATCACTCAAGCAATCGGTTCTCATTTGAAGCAACTAGGCGCGATCCTCGCCCTCCCGTTTCTGGATAAGAAGGGGGCAAGTTTAAGCCAGCGCATCGCGCGTTGGAGCCTGCACTTTGTGTGTGTTGTAGGGATTGTGTTGGGGTTAGCCTACCTCAATATCAAGCTGCATCTGGATGCCCTCTTGCTAACGCCAATCCCGGCCATGCGTCAGTATTGGCTACCCGCGGTCTTTTTGCAGGTATATGCGTTAAGCTGGATCGCTTGGTGGATGTTCCGATTGTCCTCGTCGCAGCAACCAGCGGCCGCATATCCAGCTATCTTCCGAGCGTGGAATCGGGCACTGGCGTCCCTAGAGAATGCGCAGATTGATCCCACGAACACGCCTTTGTTCTTAGTAATTGGCAAGCCACAGGGTGGTACGGCAAATTTCCTCAACGCGGGGCAAGTAGAGCGTGCGATTGCCTGCACGTCGCCAGACTCTGAGATGCCGGTGCAAATCTATGCGGGGAGGGAAGCCATCTATGTATGCTGTGAGGAGACTTCCTTGCTGGGGCGGCAAGCAGATCTGATTGCCCAATCGCAGCAGGAAACCAACATCGGTAGTTTGAGTGCCCTGAGGGGCCGGACTGCAGTGCGCCCCACCGAGCCCGTGTGTCCGGCTGAATTTGAGGCAACCGGAAGCGAGGGGCTGAGCATAGCGGCCGTCGGAGCCGATCCCGTGGAATCGTCACGAACACCTCCCGCCTTGCCGAACGGAAGTCTACCGCAGGGGGCAGGACCCTCCCTGCTAGAAATGCAGCAGCCTCTCCCGGCCGGTAGCCAAGATCGGATGCAAGCACTGACAACCCTGCAGACGCATCTCGACTTGCTCGGAGATCCTGCACCAGCAGACGGGCCAACGAACGCCACGTCTGCTAGCCCATCGCCGACCTACCAACCGGCGCTGAAGCAGCGACTGAGATTGTTGCAAGATGCTCAAGAGATTCAAGAGACGAATGCGCAACTCAAATACCTTTGCAGTTTGATCAAGCAGGCTCGCTATCCGTATTGCCCAATTAATGGAATTGTAACGCTCATTCCATTGGCGGCCACGGAGACTTCCGCCGTTGCAAACCACGCTGGGATGCTGATTGAGTACGACTTGCAGGCGATTACCGATTCGCTGCAAATTCGAGCGCCACGCGTGGCGGTCATTTGTGATATCCAAAACGAAGAGGGAGGGCTCGATGTCCTTGACCGCTTTCCAGAACAGCAGAGGCATCGCCGCTTAGGTGTGAAATTTCCTTGCGTACCGAGCTGCAATGCGTCCGACATGGATCGCATGATCTCGGACGGTATCAAGTGGCTTTGCCAGCGAATGGTGCCTCCTTTGATCAACCGACTTTTTCAAACCGAGCGTTCCAACGGGACCTCTCAGGATGCGGCTAGCTCTTGCAATCGTCGCCTCTACCACTTCATGTACAGCATTCATCAGCGAAGCGGCAATCTGGAACGTCTCATTCGACGCGCTTTCTTGGGCAATCAACAGCCCGGAGAGTTGCTCCGCGGATGCTACTTGGCAGCCACTGGACGCGATACGGTCAGCGAGCAAGGCTTTGCGGCTGGTATCGTCAGCCAATTGATGGACATGCAGAATGATGTTCAGTGGACCGATGAGGCGTTGTTGCATGACCGAGATTGCCGCCGTTGGTCGATCCTGGGATATGTGAGCGTATCGATGGTGGCTTGCATCGCAATATTGCTGATCCTCCTGTAGCGGATCCACCAGCCCTGCAAGCCGCCGGCTTACAGGGACAGGGAGACGTCTCCTCGGGCAGTCTGTCCCGCAGCTACGTTGACGATCAATCCCCCTTTGCGACCATTGGCCGGTTTGCTGGAATGCACCGTGTATTGGCCAGCTGGAATACTCTCGAACTCAAATTGCCCATCAAAGCGTGTCTTCGTCTTGGCAACCAGCTGGTTCTTCTTGCCCAGCAAGATGACTTCTAAATTGGGTTGACGGATCACACCTTCGAAGACTTGGCCCGCAATGTTACCGACGTCCAGTTCCTTGGCAGGTACAACGTCGATGGACTGTGTCTCAACCGTGGTTAAGCCAGCGCCATTAGTCACGATTGCAGATATTTGCACGGTTCCTAGAGCTTTCGGTATTGCTATCTGACCTGTCCAGCTGGAAACATCCTCGGTGGATACTAGTTGCGTTACGGGTGCGCCAGCCGGGGGCTTGCCGTCCTTCATTTCTCCGAGGAAGACTTCCCCCGCTTGGATTCCAGTTAAAGGGGATTCAGCGGAAACTTGGATGTTAAGTTCAGTGCCTGCAGCCACCCGAGAAGGGAGCTCTGAGAATCGCACCGAATCGGGAGGTCGGTTGTCAAGAGAGATGGGAAGCGTTTGCTGGGCGAGACTGTTGGCTCCGAGTGCCAAATTTGCAGTTAGGTCGCGTCGGCCGACAAGATTGGTGGTGTCCAGCTTGAGGTCCCAGTCCTGGCAGGAGACGCTGAACAGCAGCTCCCCAGCCGGTAAGGCCACGAAGCCGATACGCGTCTTCTGAGGACTCGCAAGCGCGACGTGAAGGTCGGGTTGCGCACCTTCGGAATTGGGTTTGGCAAAGCTCAGGTCGAGGTGAGCATCGATTGGAGCGTTGTCTACCTGGACTCTGACTGGAAACTCAGGACCGGCCAGCCTTCGCTCAGAGGCCTTGATCTGAATTTGCGGACGGGTGACTAGCCGAGGAGTGGTAGGGCCCCCTTGGCAAGCGAAGGTGGATTCGAACAGAAAGCTTCTAGCAACACCATCGATCGCGATTTCGAATCGCCCCGCTTCGTTTACAACTTCGTCGAACCGCAAATTCTCTGCGTACAGAAGAGTTGGACTGCCATCGGTGGGCAGTTCGGTCTCAACCTTGCCTCCAGACACGGAGATAAATCCCGGCATGCTGTCGGAATGGAATCGGAGTTCAGCCGTGCAGGGAGGACCGGCAGGAATTTCGTGGCCGCGCAGCCAAACTTCTAATCGATTCCGCGATTGCGCAAACGGTGTGAAACTGGCTGACAGGATTTCCACGTATTCCCTCGGTGCCGCTATCTTGATCGAATAGGTTTCCGAGGTGAGGACTTTCGACGATTCCGAATCCAGGACTTGGACATGCAGCGGGTTGACCAGATCGGGGAATTCGTCAGCGGTTTTGGGACGTTTGCCGGTGAAGGGAATCGGAATGGTTTGCAGGGGGCCGAGCGTGACGGGGATAGCGGTAGCACCCATCACGATCTTCACCACTCGCTTTTGACTTTCTAAGTTTTGCAATTGCAACTGATAGCTCTGCAGTGTCGCTGATGGACGCAGATCTAGGGAATTCAACGGCTCCGATTTGCCCGCCGCCGTCAAGAGTAAACGCAGGGATTGAATCGTTCGTTGCGAATGGACAGAGACGCGATGGAGATAGGTTGCGCCGGATAACTTGATCTCCGCAAAGAAGCCTTGTGGTGATACTCCAGGGGGCGTAGCTGGAGAATCGCCGATTTCAACTTTGAGCCGTAGTGAAGAAGAGCTACCGGGTGCCACTCGAATGGTCTCAACGGATGGGTGAGCGATCAACTCAGAATTGGTCGGAGGTAAACATGCGACTTGCAAGGTAGCCCGTGAATCGGAAATTGAAGGACTTGCGGGAGCTGACGTCACATGGTGCGGTGCCGAGACCATGTAGGGAATCTGGAGCGTTGCTTGGGGAGTCTCTTGGCTGAGTGGCGGGCTTGCCGATTGTCCCGCTACGACGAGTGGAGGAGTCGAGGGAGCATTGGAGGCTCGGCGGTAGCGTTGCGCCAGGCCGGCATAGTGCTCGGCGAGCGGCGAATCCTGGGAGAGTTGCAGATAAATACTAGCTCTCTTTGCCCAGAAGTGTTGCGCGAGCAGCAAGCGTGTGGCGACGTCCGACTCCATCGATCTTGGATGGTTCTTAGGTTTGCTATGACCGGTGGAAGAATTTCCAGCCTGCGGTTGAAACGTCGCAAGACTTTGCTGGTACATGAGTCCGACTTCGCGCTGCAGGGAGTTTGCTGGGAGGCTGAATTTCGGCGGTGCGTTCCACGCCTCACTTTTCTCGCTGTTCCAAACTGAGTGGTGCAAGCGTTTCGATAGCGAGATGGCAGCATGGAAGAGCGTCACTCGATCCTGCGTCTCGAGAAGGCTAGTGGAAAGCAGATTGCGTAGTTCCGCTAGAACCGAGGTGTCGGCGGTTTGCTTCGAACTGGCTTCAGCCAATTGAGCGACGTTTTCCGACGAGTAGACGGAGCTGAGTTCTCCCAGCAATCGCTCCAAAGTTTGTGCGGAAGCAATCGCATCATTGAGCCGCCGCTGACGGCTGGGAGTGATGGGGATTTCCTGGCTACGCAGTGCAGAGTCAGGGAGACTTAAACTCTCTTCCAAAGCAAGCGTTGCCTCCAATGCTTGCTTCCACAGTTCAAATCGGTGAGGGTGGGAGTGGAGTATGGGGAAATATTGTGGAAGGACCCAATGGGCTTGGGTGATATGGTCCAATGCACTCTGCAGCAGGGTCGACTGGGCAAGCAATTCGCTTTGAAGTTGTTTGGCCGACTCCAGCCGTTTCTTAAAGTATTGGTGCGACACAAATGCAGGATGCCAGAAGAGCGTTTCTACAACGTAGCGTTCATTTGCGGCTTGTGCGTATTGGGAGGCCAGCCAAGGCCAAACGCGTTGCTCGGTCGTGCCATCGGAGTCTCCTGCAATGAGTCGCAGCGTATCTTGGACATACTGCAGCGGCCATGGGAAATCTGAATCCCCGGCAGTTTGCTGAGCCAATGTAACCAAAATTGCCGTTTTCGTCCCACGCGGCTTACTAGCGCATGCTTCTGAGATTGTGGCCACAACGCTCAGCTGACGAGGATGCAAATTTGCGGCTTGGCAGACAGAATCGTACAGAGCGTCGGTTGTTTTCTCTGTGGGAGTCGCAGATGTCTTGGCGAGATAGGCATCTACTAGCTTTGAGATCTTACCGGCAATCTGTGGCTCTGGACCGGCTGTGTATACGGCTTCGATGGCGGCTAATAGCGTGGCGGTAGCGTCCATGAGTTGTGAGCGTGATAAAGCCTGGGGAGGTTTGTCAGAACTCTGGGCTCCGGCAGGCTGCGGCGGTCCACCGGCCGCGTCAGGAGATGCCGGCACTGCGGCTGGCGGCGTTAGTTGGACTGCAAGTTCAAATGGTGGATTGCTTAAGAGAAGCACAGGGTCCGTGAGCGAATCTCGCTCGGTTGCATAGGAGTCGAGAATTTTGGAGAGGTCGAGCTGAAGTTTGGGCTCGATCCATTCCGCCAGCGTGTCTCGTCTCCAGTTGTTCTCTGCGTCTAAGATCGCTTTCTCGTATTCGATTAACAAACGAGAGTTGATGCGATAGGCTTGGTTGGCGACGAGATTGTCTCGCGATTGCCAAGCGGCGATCAGCCAAGTGGGATACTCCGGATGAGTTAATTCGGTTGAGTGCTGTGCCGGTTTCTGTGACTGAGGGGGGGCCGGCGTCGGCGCAGTAGTGTCCGCAGTGTCCCCAGTGTTGGTCTTTGCAACGAGTTTGGTTGCAGAGGGGGCTTGAGGCTTGGCTGCGGAGTTGGATTGTTGAGCAGTACTGCCGCTCTTCGTACTGAACAGGTTGGGCGTTCGAGAGGCGTTCGTAGAGTAGGTGACCAAATCGAAATCCGAGGTGGCACCCAGCCGACGGGGAGTTTGTGGCGAGGCGCCAGCTTGCTGCGCGTAGTTCGCAACCATCGTTGTTAGGTAGTCTGCAAGCTCTCGCGTGTCGACTCGACCGTTGGGAGTTTGACCTTCGAATCCATCGGCTCTACCCTTCAAGGCTTGTTCGAATTGAAATCCGAAAATGGACCGGTGGGGAGCATAGATTAATTGAGGCTGTTGTCCTGCGGAACAGGAGGTGATCACGACAAGGTGTTCGTCCTTAGAAGCTGCAACCTCACGTTCCACCTCCGCAAACAAGTCATGTGCTTGCTGCTCTTGAACGGTGGCTGGCCCCAACGAAGCGATGTCGAGCACTAACAGCTTTTGCGTTGACGGACACGCCTTGAACTTGAGGAGCAGATCGGAAAGCTTCATGCGATTGTCGGCGGACTGGCTGCCATGCTGGTTGAGAAGCAGTGAGACATTGGTCTCAGAGTCTACTTTGCCCCACCCTGAGAAGTAAAATAGGATGGGGGTATCCGAATCCACCAGCTGCAATTGCTGTAGCTGGGCAAAGAAGTGCTGTTTGGGAGAATCGAGTGATGTGCGAACTACATGCTCAGGGAAACATCCCTCGAGTGCCACTTGGTCATCAGCGACGGGGCCTATGTCACCACTGAATTGATCGGTTTCGATCATGATCCAGGCTGGAAAGAAGAGCGTTACTGGTTTGACGCTCAGAAGCGACAGCAGACCGAGCGTCGTGCCAGAGGTAACGAGGAACGCGAGCAGCAAGAGTTTCGATACGCGGACCAGCAGCATCGACCGCCAAGTCGTTGGGGCATCTTGCTCCGCACGCCAACGCGGACTCACTGGAGATCCTGCCTGGGACTCATTCGGCGTTTGCGACATACGTTTCGCTCTTTGCAATTGACTGCGGTTGGATGCTACAAATGATCGACTACAACGGTCGAGCGGCGTTGGACTGTGGCGCCACAAGAGGCGGGAAAGCGACATCGTCCGAGGATGGAGTCGTCAGGCTGTCCAGGTTGAGAATGTAGCCTTGTTGTTCCGCAGTCTTCTTCAGATCTCGCAGTGAAATCAGTTCAATACCGGAAAGACTGTGCAAGGCATCTTCAGGTAAAATGGGCCAAAATACGCCTGTGTATTTACCAATTTCATCAAAGTACGATTCCTGTTTACCCGTGAATTCTAGGCCTATTGGACGAATCCAGAATTGCTCGCCCGGAGTGTGCCGAATTCGAACGACGAGACATGGCTGCTGAGTGCTCTTGCCCTCGCTGGTCTCGATGGTGCGTTTTTCGATACTAGCTGACTCGATCACGACGGTTCCGCCTTCCACATCGACGCTGCGAGCATTCAACTCTGTTAACGTGTTGTAGTCGCGGTGCAGTTCAAATCGGACGGCTGCCTGAGTCTTGCGCTCCGGATTGAACCAAACCTTTAACTTGGGAAGTATCGGTTGGTTGGTCTTTGGCGCACGCTTCCAGTTCGTTGAATCGATCTTCCAAGTTGGCACTGGATAACCATAGCTACGTGTCCAGGTCATGGGAGACGAAATTTTCTGCCCTGTTTCATCGGAGAGTTCGAACCAGATGTCCGCCGGAGACAGTTGCTGAAGGAGCGAAGTGCCCTGGTCAGGAATTAGTTCAATACCGAACAACAGGCTTAGCTTGCTGCTTGAGTCGATGCGATTTTCCAGAGCCGTACCGATCCAGTTCTTGGCGGTTTGATTGGGTTTCCAGCTAAAGTCTGTTTGGAGGTAAGGGAGGCGTCTGAATGCAAGCTGCTCCCCGTCGCGTTGGAGTTGCACGATCATGCGATCGTCCGCGTGGAGGAACAATTGCGTAGGTGTTGCCGAAACGCTATTCCATAATTTGTAGTTTCCAGCAGGTAAGGGATTGGGATACCACTTGTCATCATTGGTCAGCTCACCCGCGTCAAATTTCTCGCGTGTGGGGCTGAGCTGTTGATTGGCGTAGTTATCAATCCAGTACTGGAGACGCTGGTGGAGCAAAGTCGTTAGCGTCCGCGCTAGTTCGGGAGCATTGCGAGTTTCGACATACGCTCCGGGAGGAGTGAAGGTGCGGGTCACTTCGAATTGTTTCCGTGCGGCGGCTTGTTCAGCAGCCTCGACTTTGAAACCCACCACGTTGAGGCAAATGTCACTGTGGTCGAATGCCGCCTTCAGAGCCTCGCCAACGCTGGCAACTTTTTGCCCAGCAGCAATTGGATTGTCGCCCAACGATTTACCGAAGCGGTTGTCCATGCCGTCAGTGATGACCAGGACGGTTTTGTAGCCGGGAATTCCTAGCAGATCTTGTTTGGCGGCCAGAATCGTTTCAACAATCGGGGATTCGTTCCATGGTTCGATATTGGGATAGTCAATCTCTTGCAGGATGGATTCAATTCGACCGCTATCCTGCGTATTCCAGATCACGGGTGCAACGACACGATGAATGGTTTCTTCAGCATGGCGCACTGTTTTTTCTGGACCGACCGCTTGGCCCGAGATCCAGATGCTGAGGGTCACGCCACTCGGCAATGCTTCGAGCACCGACTTGAGAGCTCGTGTTGCCTCATAATACTTGGCCGATGGACCGAACGGCTTATCCCGTGGGGATCCCATGCTGCCCGAAGCATCCAGGACGATCGCCACACCGCCAGCTCCCTTGCCATAAGTACTGTGTACATCGTGGGCCGCCCGTACGGAGAGCATGGCAGGTGCCAGGGAAAGTTGGCTCGTGGTTAAGAGGTCAGGTATCGGGTGAAAGTGAACTGGAATGTTTTTAGTTGCGATAGCTCCCCGGAAAAAGCTGTTGACGGTTATCTGCTGTTGGTCGTTCAATTTCGGTGTGGCACCGGGAGAGGCGGTACGACTCACGTAACGTGGCGATTGTGCGTTGGCGGGTTGGCGGGGATCTACGTCTGTCGCTGATTCGGTGAATGGATTTCCAACATAGCAGGCTTCCAGGCTAGCCTTATGGCCCAGCTCAATTTTCTGAACCAACTTCTGGGAGGGGAGCGGCCGTTCGATGTGCAAGGCATCCTGATCCGCGACCCACAGAAGTGGAAAGCCGCTCAAGGCTGAGTCTTTCTCGCCGAGTTCCACCCCGAGTTCAAACTGTAGTTGAGGCTCGGTGGTCAATTCGAGCTGCTTGGGGACGATCAATTGGAGGTCCGCGGGATGGTCTAGGCGTTGCTGCACAGAGGCCAGTTGGTCGTTGTGGTCCCACAGCCGCTTGGCCGCTTGCAGAAGTTCTTCGGCGGACTGTATGTAAAAGGGACGCGGCGTCTCCAAGCCTGCCCAGTGGTCGAGTTCCACCCGTGCAGCAAGCTCGACGAGCAAACGCGATTGCATTCGGTCGCGATGAGCGATTCCGACCGAATTGCGAGGAGCTGCCGTACCTAAACCGCCAAAGATGCGGGCTGCATTGAGAAGTCTATTGTTGCCATTTTCTGTTGAAGAGGGGATGGCTGCGGCCGCCAGCGTGGTCGTAGACGTCGGCGCCGGTTTGGTGTTCGCCGTGCCTGTAGTGGCCGCAGCCTTTGCTCCTTCGGTGAGCCCCGAGGGGATGTTCTCGCGCGAAACCGGCTTGCCTGCAGAAGCTGGGGAAGAAACATCTAGAGTGTTGAGACGCACGGCGATTTGCTGAGAAATCAAATGGAAGGATTTTCTCCAGTCATCTTCTGTGGGGAGCACCTTCAAGCGGTATTGGGTTTGTTCGTAAGAATCGAATTCTGTCGAAGGAAGTGAATTGAAGAGATCACGGCCAATGAGCGACAGAGCTAAACGTCCTTGAACGACTGCGGTTCCGATCGCTTGTTCGCGCTCGAGGTGTGAAACTTGGTTCAAGGAGGCAGCCTTCGAATCCTTCGAGGACTGAGAGGCAGAGGCCTGTTGCTGAGTTCGGTGGGGTGTGGCTAGGTGGCGTAGATTACCACGACGTTCATGTTTTAAGAGTGCCAGTCGGACCGTGGGTGCGCCATACGGGATTGACAACATTAGCGAATTGGCGGCACTGGAATCGGGTTGCGGGCCGTCGGTTTGCGACTTCCACCAGGTTGCAAGACGATCAGAAAGGGTGGAATAGGCAGTCGTGACAATTTCGGTCTGCCGAACAACCTGCTCCAAGTTCGAAACAAGCTTGGGGACTGGGACAGACGCTTCGGTTGTTGCTGGCGGGCAATCGAGAAGTTGGGTCAGTTGGTGAGCGCCTTCCAAAAGTGCTTCGAACTGTTGCAGGAGGCTGTCCTGTTGGGAATGAAGATGAGCACTGGCGTTCGCGGCGACAGCACTGGCAAAGTGTGGCGCTCGGGAGAAGACTTCATTCCGAAGGGCAAGTGCGGCACCGATTTGCGCACTGGCATGCATGGCCCGCTGGTAGCCGGCGGTAGCACGCGCGAAGAGAGGATCTGCTTTCACGCGATCGTCCGCATCTGCGAAGAGCAGGTCTTCCGCGAGACGTCTCTGGTGATCCGCTTCCCGAACTTCCTGTTGAATCCAAGGTAGAAGCTCTTCGGAATAGGTGTAGCCGACTCCCGTGAACCCGAGGGCGGCATGCTCGGCCTGTTGCCGAATCGTAAACGCCGTTTGTAGGCGTTCCCTATCAGACGCGTCGAACGCTTGGAGCGGTAAATGCTTCTCCAGCATTCGCAAAAAGTGAATCTCGGTCGGTTCCGAGACCAAGGGGTCGGAGATGACTTGTGCAATTTTGGCTGCTTGCGGAAGCAGGCTGGTGGGGGCTGCCACCACGCGATCGTAGATTAGATTGAAGACGGCAATTCGCATTTCGGCGATCGCTACGGAATCGTTGTTGAGTTTTCCGGTAGCCGTTTGCCAAATCGTATCGCGCTGTGTTTCGTTCGCATTCCACAAATCGTTTGCAATGGATTGGGCCGTGCTGGGATTGGCGGAATGGCCGCTCAGAGCCGTTCCCAACACGAGTGAATTTTGGGAAGCGGCTATGGCCTGCTGCGCATCCCATTGGAGCTGAAAGCTTAAGGTCAGCATGCGTGCGTGAACCGCATTGGCGCCGGCCATGTCACCCGCCTGAATCAGACTTTCATAGCGAAGCAGTATCTCTTCAAATTCACGCCAACGCGCCGGGGAGTGCGTAAAGGGTTTGATGGGTTGGGCAAGCATCTTGTGATACTGCTCCCATGCCTCGGCGAGCGAGGGCGGTGGAGGATTGCTTGCTGCCAAGTTGGATTCAGAGGGGGCCGACGGAGTGAGGAGATTCAACTGGATTTCGGCAGCGCGCTTGTGTCCCAGTGCTCCGGTCGGCAGCAACCAGGCCTGTTGAGCGCCCACATGGTTTTCGGCAACCCATTGGTGGATGTTCCGATTGGTGTTGTCGTAAACTTCCCAGGCATCGATCCTTCCATCCAGGTTGGCATCTTCGACAGAGCCGCTAAGGGCGTCAACCATGAAATGCCCAAAGAGAGTTTGATTCTGCGGCCCAGCCAAGGACAACTGGCCATCGCTGGCTGCACACACCACCACTAGGTTTGGAACGGCCACAATATCTTGTTCAAGCTCTTCCAGCGAACGCGCAAAGTCATTGCGTAGCATCCCATATCGCCAATTGGTGTCGAAGTGGGTCGCGTCCAGAATTAGCAGCTTGTGCTTTTCTGCGGGCAGCTTGCTGAGAGTGGCGATGATCTGTTGAACTCTGAGGCGTCCGCTCAGGTCGGTGGGCTCGCAATCATGGGGGAGGAGATAGGCCCCCTTCTGATCCGCGGCTCCATGCGCGTTGAAATAGAGGACAAGCGTTTCTTCTGGAAATCGGTCGAGACCGAAATCCCAAGGTTGTCCGCTCTGCAAAACGATCGGTGGTTGGTGTAGGTGCCATTCCGAGTGGGCACCGGTGGGGAGTGAGCCGGTGGCGAGTGAGCCGCTGGGGTCCACCAGTTCAGCCAAGGCCAATAGCGAGTTCCAGCCCTGCACATTGTGAGGAACCGTCAAATTCTCCTGGTAAGCAGCGCCGACCAAGGTCAAGCGAATTGGGGAGGAAGGCTTGAGCCAAGTCAGCATCCACCACAGCGAAGCCCCCAGAGCCACCAATGCGATCCAAGCGACGATATAGCGCGCCGATTGCAGGTGCTGCGATAGGGCACCCGTGCGTGGCCGCCAATTGCGTCGTTGGGCGGCTAGCGGCATGGGAAACTCATCTGCTGGTAGCAGATCACCGTCAACCGCTCCGTCACTGCTGGAACTCATCTGTGCATCCGTTCTCATTTAACACCAGTGGCCGCACCTCACGCTCGGCAGATCCGTGCGGTGAGGCCTTGCTTTCTAACGGCAGGACATGAAATGGAGGAACAATCGGTTTGTCCCTGCGCTCCTGACTGTCGAAAAAAGAAGTCCTGGGGAATGTTTCGGAGTTTGAGACCTCTGTTCATTGCTCGATGACGCGATGAAACGGATGTGACACTGGCGTAAGCAATACACAGCGTTCTAATCATAGGGAGGCTAACTAGCGCCAAAGCCTACGAGTGCTATATCGGGCACAATCGGATTGTTGGCAAACTGGATAAAGGCTGAGGGCTGGAGCGGACGATAGCTGCCAGGTTGCGAATGCTTGGACTGCAAACAAGCCAACCGTGGAAGGATGCCCGGCAACAAGCCACATCAGAATCAGCGCGCCAACACGCAACCATGTCGTAAGCAGGGAGGTAGTAAGCGGCGAGATGCTTCATTTCTGCGGGACATTGAAAATTGAATCCAACCAATCACAATCGAAAAATGCGTCTAACGACGCCCTTGCCGGAGGGGAGCCTCTTCATCTCCAAGCTCAATGGGCGCGAAGCAATCTCGGAGCTCTATTCGCTTGAGTGGGACGTGCAAGCCCCCCGGCATCGTCAGTTCGACATCTTCTCCTTGCTGGGCAAGGATGTACGGGCAGATATCGAATTGCCCCGCTCTGACTCGGTGCAGGCCTTGGTCAACGGGCAGGTTCCCGAATTGAAGACACGCCGATTCTGCGGAATGGTGCGGGAGGCAACCGAGCGATTTGAAGATGACGATTTTCGGTATTTCCGTCTGACGGTCTGTCCACGCTTGTGGCTCTCGACGCAAAGCTCCAACTGCCGAATCTTCCAAGAGCAGACCATTCCCGAGATTCTGAAGAAGCTCCTGCACGGCCTCAACGTGGAGTATCATCTCCACGATGAATATCTCCCTCGCCCCTATTGCGTGCAGTACAACGAGACCCAATTCGAGTTTCTCAAACGTCTGTGCGCCGAAGCGGGAATCTTCTTCTACTTCAAACACCAGTATGAGGGCCAAGATGACGAACAACGCCAACGTGGGGAACGTCTTGTCCTTACTGACGCTGTGCCTGGTCTGCCGTTGATCGAATCCTATCCCGATCTCCTCGATCTTTCTGGGGACCATGCTGACGGCATTGTGGAGTATGAACGTAGCGATGGCGGAACGCGCGAAGATCTACGAATCACACGCTGGAATAGAACACAGCGATTGGTAACGACAAAATGTACGGTCCGTGACCAATCGTTTCAGCTACCGGGCCAAACGTTGGAAGCCAACGAAGAAATTGTAAAATCGGTCGATGTCGGAGGGGTGCAGCATGAGTTGAAGTGCGTCGACGATGATTTAGAAATCTTTGCGTACCCTGGACGCTATGCGAAGTGTTTCGACGGCATTGCACCAGGCGGAGACCAACGCCCCGACTCACTCAAGCATATCTTCAGCCAAAATGCTCTCGTGGCCGATCGGCAGATGCAACGCCAGGCAGCCGCCAGCATCGCAATCGATGGGGCGAGCAATTGTCCAAACTTGGTACCAGGGCATCGCTTCCAACTAAGCCATTCGGGGAAAACTACGGGACCGTATTTCGTGCTAGCGGTCCAGCATGCTGCCCAGTTGAACGCCGATTTTCGCTCGGCGGACTCCCAGGAGGAACTCAGCTACGAGAATCAATTCACTTGCCAAGCAGTATCCCTGCCCTACCAACCGCTTGAAGTGCATACGCAACCGCGCATTCACGGTTTTCAAACGGCCACGGTCGTCGGGCCTGAGAACGAAGAGCTCTTCAGCGATAAGTTTGGTCGAGTCAAGGTGAAATTTAATTGGGATCGCGAGAGTGCAGCCAATGCTGACAGCTCGTGCTGGATCCGTGTCGCGCAGGTGTGGGCAGGCAACCGGTGGGGAGCCTTTTTCTGGCCGCGAGTCGGGCATGAAGTTGTGGTTGTTTTTGAACATGGAGATCCCGATCAGCCGCTGATTGTGGGAAGCGTTTACAACGCCAAAAATATGCCACCCATTCAGCTGCCTGGTGGATTGAAGTCTGGCGGAATCAAGTCGTGCACCGTGGGGGGGAATCCCATCGAAAATTTCAGCTGTGTGATATTCCACGACAATCCCGGGAGGGAGTATTTGCAGTTGCACTCAGAAACGCATGAATGTGTGACGAGCGAAACGGCGAAAGTCAATTACTCTACCGGCCCTGGGATCAATTTTCAGGGTGGCTCGAATCACCTGATGAAGATGTTTGGCAGTGGAGCGGGAGGGGGCCCCTCGACGCCGCTTCCCGCCAGCGCTCGCGAACAATCCAAGGGCGAAAGTACTTCCAAACAGCCATGGGGAATGGCCAATGGCCCGAACCTCAGTGAATTCGAAGGAATCCTAGATCGCAATGTGATTGAGGCGATCGAAGCATTCCAGGAGGTGGGAAGTGGAAGTGGGGGATGGATCGCTGGTGTAATCGAAAGTGCTGGGGGATTTCCCAAGCAGGGAGAGCACGCGAAGGAAGCCGCCGAACGGGTCGGCATGAAGAATGAGGTTGGTTCGCTAGCCGTGGTTACTGGGAACTCGTTGGAAATCGGTCTGGGCGGAGAGGTCAAACACCAGTTCGCAGGAAGCACGACTGTTGTCGCGGATCTCGAGGGGTTGGTGGAGAGTTTGTTGGTGGCTCTGGCCACGCTGGCGGTCACACGGGAAAAAACTGATTTCCTCAAATGGACTCAAGGCGGCGAATTGAAGCAATTCTACGGCTCCAAGAAAGATATCGTTTACGGGCATGCCGTCGACATCCATCGCGGCACCGAGATGAAAGTCACTGCAGAGCACTTTCTACGGGGCCCGGTACGAGTCGTTGTCGCGGGGAATGACAAGCTGACCTATGGATCTGCATTGTCAGCTACCGCTCATTCCGCGGTACGTGCCATCGCCATTCTGCTGCTACTATTCGATATTGCCGTGGCGATCGCCATCAAAGTTGAGATGGAAACGCCCCCCAAAGAGTCAGAAAAACCAGAAGACTCCGACAAAGATAAAAGCAAAGCTGGAGACTCGAAAAAAAATGAGTCAGTGAAAACTTCGGAATCGACTGAAGCGTCTAAAAAGCCCACTAGCGCCGAGATCGCTTGGAAAAAGCATATCGATACGCTGGCGGTGTGGTCGACGCGCGGTGAAGCCGTTCTACTGAAGCTCGAAACACTCTTCGAGCAAGTTTTTGCCGCCACCACTCAAATCGAGAACGATACCACTAAGCAAGTGGACGACTTAAAAAATATTACCTTCGGTCTTGTGCGGGTCGAAACGTGGAGCAAGCTAAGAGACGGGATCAAGCAGAAAGCGGAAAGCGTTAAGAATTCAATCGTCAAAAATCAACGTGAGCTTATTCTGCTGGCTGCAGGAATCGTGTTTTTCGCGGGGATAGTTGGCTGCGCCGCTGCGGAAGGACTTACTTCAAACAAGAGCGACAATTAGCAAGCAGCTATCAGTCGAAATAGTTCTTTTGACCTCCATTATGACATGCATTTTTACGTCGATTCAACATAGGCAAATTGGGAATGGACCATACACACATAGTAGAAGGCACGCATGAGATCGTTGCTTCCGGGGTCGAGATTACTTCCAAGGTGGACTTGGGAGACTCGACCATCAATCTCTATGCACAGGGATGCGGGGTGGGAACGGGGACCGGCAACATTGAACTCAATGCGAACGGAAAAGTCGCAGCCTACGCAGGTGAAGCAACATTCCAACTCGCTTGCTCGGTGGACGGAATCTCCTCGGCAATCCTGGATGGAGGACCATTGGGATCAGTTGTTCTCGCCAATAGTCTTCCGGTGGGAACCGCTCAGACAATCGAGCTGAGCGCGATGTCGCAGTCCATTGAGATTTCCAACGGGAACGTTCCAGGGGCGACACAACTAATCAAGCTCGATGCAGAGTCGCAAAGCATTGAAATCAGTGCAGGAGGTCTACCAGTGTCGCCCACAATCAAGATGTCGCCAATGGGAATTAAGCTCTCCGCCGGTCCGACCAGTTTCATTGAAATTACACCTGAGGGGGTCACGATCAGCGGCTTGATGGTGTCCGTGAAAGGCGAAGCTCAGACTGAAATCAGCGGTGCGATGGTGAATCTTGAGGCGGAAGGCATTGCTGCCATCAAGGGCGCCTTGGTGCAGATCCAGTAGCGTCCGGGGCACCCTCCGCGTCGGATATTTTGGGGGGCTGAACGCTGCCCACATTGCGACGGAACACAACGCCGGTTACTTACAACGACATCCCATGGTGGATGCAGTGAAAGCAGGAGATTACGAATGGGACAACCCGCGGCACGAGTTGGAGATATGCACGTTTGCCCGATGGTAACACCGGGATTACCTCCTATTCCACACGTGGGTGGTCCTATTTCAGGTCCAGGTTGCCCCACCGTTTTAATCGGCGGGCAGCCAGCCTCTGTCATGGGGGATATCGCGGTTTGTGTGGGCCCACCAGATACGGTGGCGAAGGGATCCGCAACGGTTTTGCTTGGTGGCAAGCCAGCGGCGCGGATGGGGGACACCTGTGCTCATGGAGGCACGATCGTTCTGGGTTTGCCCTTAGTTTTAATTGGTTAGATACTAGGATTGATGATGTCTGCTACGATTGATCGTGTTGCTACACCCGAGCCCGTCCCTGTCTCTACACTGCTGAGCCGCTATCACGCGCCTCCTGCGATACAAGAGCTCGCAACCAAGCAGCCGACGGCTATTGGCTTGTTCAATGAGCTCGTGGAGCTAGGTCAATTCGGCGATGCGATTGATCTTTTGGCTCATTGGATGCCAGCGCAAGCGAGTGTTTGGTGGGGGTGCCTTACCCTGTGGGAAGCCAATCGTAAACAGGAGCCGCCACATTTCTCGGAAGCGATGCAACTCATCATCGCTTGGTTGCAAAGGCCTGAAGAGTCCCAAAGACGAGAGCTGGTCCAGGTCGAGGGATGGTTTTCCACCAAAGTGCCGATGGGCTTACTGGCCAAGGCGGCCTGTTTCAGCCACGGGAGCATGGCTGGCCCGGATGTTCCTCCTGTGCCCCCCCCGCCGTTTTTGTACGCGATTTTTTCTGCAGCAGCCATCAAGCTACAGCTCGCACTAAAACACAATAGTCCAGAAGCCCTTCTTCCCACGCAGGTGATCCAGTTTGGAAGGGAAGTCTTGGCGGGACAGAACCAGTGGACTGACGACGCTAAGTAGATCGACCGGAAAAGTTGGAAACGCAATCCAACCGCTCTCAATTTCACAGATGTTTGAACCAGGGAAGCCACTCGATGAATTCTGAAACGGTAACGCCGATCGACTACCAGGACCTTCTCAAGGTCATGACACAAACGCGGTCTTGGGTAGGTGAGGCTGGGCAAAAAATGCGGGGTGAAGCGCGACAGCAGTTTGATGTGCTGCTTAATGCGATCGATGACCATTTTCAGGAGTTTAAGTCGGTAGTTCCCAAAGCGGCTGAAACGTTCCATAAGAAGGCGTCGGATTTGCAAACTCAGCATGAGCAAAACGCCAGCAAGTTGGCCGAACTCGAAAAACAATTTGAAGAGGTGCAAAAGCGGATGGCTCAAGCGAAGTCCGCCAAGCCCGTGCTGCCCAAAGTCCCGCCAGCGGTGCCCGAATTGGGAAGTGCTCTGCGGAACGAGTTGCTCGCAAAGTTTGCGCCTGTGCAACAATCCGAGGTGCTCCCCTTAGGAGAGGCCTGGCAAGATTGGCAGATGAACGGTACCTGGAACAAGGCGGAACAAGAGTAGCAGCCAGAGAAGGCGGACTTCCCATTCAAACGGATTCAGACATTGAGTTTTCTCTCTACGTTCACCAGCGGTGTCGACGGGTGGTATGAGCCACAGCAGACGCTGCCTAAGCAGCGGATGTGTGGGGCTGCGGCCCTGGTGATGGCCTATCGACGCTGTGGCATCGACATTGACCAAAACTCCGTATGGGACGAGATTGCCCATGAATTTGAAGGGTTCCATCGAGCCAGCACGCGTGATTTAGCAGTCCACGCATTGCAAACTGGACTTGAAGCTGTCGTCGTACAAACGCATCTTCCTTTTCAGGCTCTCGAGTCGTGCTGGCAGAATAACCTACCTGCAATTCTGAACCACCGCGTGGCAGAAGCGTCACCGGAAGGGCATTTTTCCCTCCTGGCGGGGATCAATCATGAATCCGTTTTCCTCAGTGATCCGATCGATGGTCCGTGCGTGGAAAAAACACGGCAAGAGTTCGGCCAACTGTGGCTCCCAACCAAGAGTGGCAGTGAGATCGCGGGCAACGTACTGGTGATCTTAGGGAACCCGGAGGAACAGCCAAGCCTGTGGTGCCACTGCAATCGCTTGTTTCCGCACTCCATCGAATGTGAGCGCTGTGCCGCCACCGTACCACTGCGTCCAACGCGAGGCTTGGGATGCTGGAATCCTGGGTGCACTTCGCGCCTGTGGTGGCGGTTGTTCTGCCCCTATTGCGATCATGCGATCCATGCATTCTGAGCGGGGCGAAGCGTCCACGGAACAGCCCGCCGATTCGCAGCTTGGCATTGCTAGTGCTCGCCCCCTAGTGTCGAAACTGCCTAGTGCATTGTCAAAGTTTAATTTTCGGGTTGCCCGGAAAAAGGTGTCCGACACCAAAAGCCGGAACGGCCCTTCGGGGGCTTTGCACTTTTGGTGTCGGACACCTTTTTCCGAACGCTCGCTAAACCATAATTCTTAGTGCTGACAATGCCCTAGTGTCGAAACTGAATCTCAGTTCGCACGGAGCTTCCTGGCCAGCTTTGGCCGGAAATATCGAACAGGCTTCCAAAGCCAATGTTTAGCTTATTGCAGATGTTCAATCGCAGGCCGCCACCGAGTTGTGCTGCGTGTTGATTAGAAGCCGAAATGGCGTGCCCGCTGGTAGAGTCCGTGTAGGCGCCATCCTGAAAGAAGGTACCGGTGTATTCTAGTGTGCCGGTAAGGGAGGTGCCATTGACGCTTCCCAGAAGAGTTCGATTGTAGCTAGTCGAGTACTGCAGCATGGCTCCCGAGTAGTCGCGATCTCCGGCAATGGGGATCCATTCGCTGAATTGAAGTTGTAGGTAGCTGATGGAAGACAGCTGGACGCCGAATAGCAGGGATGGTTCCAGGGAAACGTGAGCATTGCCTAAGCCCTTGCGGGGATTCGCCGAGGGGATGTGCGTGGCAAACTGTAACGCAACCTGCGTCAGAGCGGTGTCGAACAGGAGCGTTTTGGTGCCCGTTGTTAGATCGGCGAAACCGGCATAGTGCCCGCCACTATCTAGATAGAGTGAGCGGTAGGGGGTGTTCACAAAGAACGAGAATTTTTCCGATCCGGTTTCGATGTACATGGACAATTCGTGGTAGTCGACAGACGCTTCGGGCGCTGGTCCGCGAACACCGCTACGCGCCCAAAGATATTCAGACCGATCTGGATGGCGAAAATCGTCGTAGTAGCTCCAACGAAACTGCTGCCTCGACTGCGGACGAACTGGATCGGTGAAGAGACTTGCGTTGGCAAGCATGGTCCAGCGAGGTTGGTAGCAGGGATCGGGACAGCAGACGCCTGCGTAGACTCCTTCGATGAATCTACCGAATTGTGTTTCTGCAGTGCTGCGGCCACAGGCAAGGCAGCCACTGTTGCCGCAAGCCTGGCACGAGGTATTCGATTGTTCAGCCTCGTAAGCTGGGATCGGCAGAAGAGCACTATTCTGGCTTACCAGATGAGGAGTCTCTGTGGGGACGGCATTCGCTGGCACGTTGATGCTTGGCAGGTGTTGCGACTCCGTCGAGGTGGGAGCAGGTGCACTAGTTGGAGCAGAAGTGGCTTCAGCGGGAGCTTCGGGACGCGGCAGCGGAGGTGCAGTTGCAGGGGGCTGGGAGGACATGCCAGCGCTGTGGGTTGGGCCGCTACTTGTTGTTAGGCTGGTGGCTGGTGGGCTCTCGGCTACTGCAAAGGTTGGCTGTGGCTGCCAGTGCACGACTCCTTCAATCGGCTTCGATTCGTGCTGAGGATCGGCAGCTTGGGTGTAGTCGACTTGCTTCAACCGGTTAGCGGCTCGACTCAAATCGCTGAGTGGTAAATCGGAGATGATGGGGGCGGTGGCTGGAGTTGGCGCGAGTCCGTGGGGGACGAGAGGAGTGAAGTTGCTTTCAGGCGGCGCAGGCAGACTCTTTACCGTAGTGCTGGAACTCGATATCGCACTTTCGAACGCGGGATTTTCTCCCATCGAAAAAGCTGGATAGATTCCTGCCGCCACAAAGACGAAGGTTTTCAAACTCGATCGCGCTCTTCGTAGCACAAGAACTCCGTCGTCTTTTGAGAAAATGTAGGGGTTGTGTATGCACTTGCCGATACATTCCCTACAGGCGTCACGGGCAGCCCATGTCAACTATCGACCTTCTACTCTTGTTCGTTGAGCATTATGAGCGGTATTTTAAAGCGAGTTCTATTGCTGTCATTAATGACCCTGGCTAGTCTGCCGAGCCTAGCGACCGGTCAAAGTCTAACTCCTCCTCCGGTAGGTGATCTTGGTGCCTCGAGCGTGGAAGCGGTTCCGGCCATACCAGCCGCTGGCTCCGAGTTCGCTGGATTCAGTGGTGCTGGAGGGGCAGCCAATGGACCGCCGACTTCATTGATGAGCCGCAGTTTGGCTGGGTTTCAACATGTTTCCGCGGCGCATGCCCAGTGCAAAGCTAAGTTGCGTGCCTCACCGCTGGGAAAACTCATAGCCGGACTACGCAAGCCGCTGAGCAGTCTGACGGGAGGTCTGGTTCCCGCCGAAGCGACCCCTAACGCAGCCCAACTCAGCAAACCGGGGCCACAAGGCGTCGCAGCCAAAATCAAGAAGGATCAACTCGAGGCTCCGCAGCGAATGGCCGCGATCCAGGAACTTGGGAAAGTCGATTGCCACTGGTATCCAGAAGCTTCCGTACAACTAGCTCTGGCGCTGCGAGCGGATCGTTCGGAGTGCGTACGATTTGAGGCAGCCAAGATCTTGTCGCGTTGCAGCTGTTGCACCCCGCAGGTTGTGCAAGCGCTGCGCACTTGTGTGGATGGCTCGGATCGTGACGGGAATCCTGGAGAGCTGTCTCTACGAATTCGCAATCAAGCCGCGATGGCTTTGGCGAGCTGTCTAGGAAGAACAGACGCGTCGGATGCGGCCGAAGGGCAGCCCATGCGCCCCGAGTACCCGATACTCGGAGATCAAGTCTCTTCGCACTCGGCACCAAGCTTTGAATCTTCCACTGAGTATCGCGTCGTTGCCGCGTCTGCCGTGGAGGCCGCAGCTCCCCCAAGAACGATCCCGCTGATCGCTGACACTCAGAGCAGCGTTACTACTGTGACTCCGCAGCAGGAGTTATCCCTGTCGAATTCCGAAATTCTGCAAGCGCGTCGCACTCTTGAGCAATTTCGGCAAAGTCAATTGCCGAACATCACGACCCCGGAAGGGCTGATGGGCATCTGGGAGCGAGCCAAGTAACGGCACTGCACATGGGTGGGGCAGGCCGTGACGCAGGACGATAGCTCCGGTTCAAGCCGGAGCCATCGCCCGTATTGAGGACGAGGCGAACCTCAAGTGACCGCGACCAGGGACGGCTTCTTCGCCCAAGTTCAGCGGCAACTCTTCGGGGACACTACTCTTCGGGCACGACGTAGACGGTGAATTTCAGCGAGGTTGTCTCTCCGCCAACTCGGATTGTCAGCGTGCGCTCTCCCTGGATATTCCCGGCGATTAGATTCTCGTTCAACCGTAGTGCCAGCGTGAGTGACTTCTTCACGGCAGTCCATTCTTGTTCTTGAGACGCGCGATCGATCTCAAAATACAGTAAGCCAGGTTGACGCGGTAGTGCGCGCTGTTGATGGTGGCAGTAAGAGAATTTCAATCCAGCGGAGCCGGTACGGAAGATCTCGTCAACACGTGTCGAACTGCCGATTTTCATATCCAGACCACGAGTCAACAGACGCTCACACTCATCCGGCGTCAGCGATGTGTGCACGCCCACAAAGATCTTCTTGCCCATTTCCAACCAGGCCGGTTCCATGGCAACCTGCATACGCATCCCTGCCCCGATGAGCGAGCGCTCACTGTATTCAGGTTCGACGACAATGTCGAGGCAGGCGTCTATCTGTTGCTTGGCACGCCAGAAACATCCCGCCAAATCATCATGGTCATATTGCGGCAGTGGAGCTATTCGGCGTTCTCCCGAAAAAATGGCCAACTTGCCGACCAACTCACTCAATGCTAGATAGGCGTCGAGGGGATGCAGGCCTTGAGCAAACAATCGCACACTGAGCGGCGCATAAATCTCGTTCATCGCGCGCAGCTGTTCGAACAACAGGCGGTCACCCTGCCCTTGGCTATCGAAGGTAATGTTTCGCGATACGATCTGACCCGATAGAAACTCCAATTTCTTGCCAATGCGATCGTACACCGGCTCAAGAACGCTGGCACGTAACGGATGCCAAGCGTCGCAGGCTAAGAGTGGCGGAATGAAAGTCTCATCCAACTCTGGCAGAGCCTCGGCTCGGTCGGCCCGCTTCAGCTTCGCCAACGGCAGCAATTCATAGCCCGAGCTATCATGATCTGAAGTCAAGAGTTTCACGTTCAAGCGTCGAATCTTGATTGGCTGTGGGTTCACTCCCGTGTTTTCGTCGTGGAGGTTTTGTGTGTCGATGACGAATCGAGCTAGATTTTCGGCTGCCGTGTTGCCAACGTTAGAGCGATTCGACTGAAGCAACGGCAGCGCCAGGTAGACGATTACGGAGCCCGACTGCGATAATGCGGATTTAATATCAAACGCGGGTAAGACGAGGTCATCCGGAATGGCAACCTGCGTGCCATCTCGGTAGCGAGCCTCAAGTGAGCGGACCACTAAGCGATAGTTTGACAAAGCATCGCGATCAAACTCCAGCGACCGCAATCCCCAGTTGTAATACTGGTCCCATTTGTCCCCGCGGTCGCTGATCGCTTGTGAGTAGCGTGTCGAAACTTGAAAGTGCTGTGGACGAAGAAACATGCCTTCGTGCCAATGTACCGGCTGGGTTTGCATCGATAGTCCGTTCCAACGTGTCTGTCACAATTCGCACGACTTGCCATCGGTCAATATTAGACGCGAGTGTGTGCGGGAAATTCTTTATCCGGACGTCGGTGGGATTGCCCCACGGGAAGCTCCTGCTCCAAAGTACCGGCCAATGATCCAACGCGTCCCTACGTAGGACTCCACGTAGTCCTAGGCAACTCATCGAC
The DNA here is from genome assembly GCF_007752135.1 of Aureliella helgolandensis. GTDB lineage: Bacteria > Planctomycetota > Planctomycetia > Pirellulales > Pirellulaceae > Aureliella > Aureliella helgolandensis. Next base: position 2,590,660 of record NZ_CP036298.1, read on the forward strand.
TCTTCCGGACAGGCCGTTTAGGAACTCCATGAAATTGTTTACTGAAGCGATTCTAACGGTTAGGGATAGTCTTCAATTGTGAGGATCGGTTTCGTTGTAGGGAATGGAGCGGCTTGACGTACGGGGTTCGCCGGTTCGATCCGAAAGTGGCCCACGCGACACGCAATCCGGGACTAGAGTTGGGAACGCCCACTTTCGACCACAACGCCAAGATTGAATTCATCCGTGAGTAACGCGAATCAACAGGGATCAGCTATTGCAAGGTCTACTAGGTGGAGTCCGTCCGCAGAGTCAGAAGCGCCCCATCTGGGCGGATTCACCGAGCGGTTGGTGCACTGGAGCCAGTCGCTGCGCGGTTGGCAGGTTGCGTCTCTGCTCGTCGTCTATCTTCCGCTTGTCTGCTGGCTCGATCGATTGGCCGGAGATGAACTAATTCTCATCTTGCTGTATTTGCCAGCCGTTGCATTTGTGGCTGTGCGGCTAAGTTTGGGGTTCTCGGTGGGCATGTCGCTGATGTGCTGCTTTGCCTGGCTGTTCGATGATATTTGGCAATCTGAGATTTCGCCTCCGGGGCTGAGTCGCTTGGTCAGTGGTGTACTCCACTTCCTATGCTTCTCGTTTATTGCGACGATCATCTCGCGTCTCAACGTAGCGTTGCTGCGCGAACACCGAGCTGCGCGTACCGATGGCTTAACCGGCCTGCGAAACATGCAGGCATTTGACTCCGAAGGGAGTGCTTGTATGCGTCAATTCCAGAATACCAAGCAACCGTTTCTCACCGTGTTCTTGGATTGCGACAATTTTAAATCGGTCAATGACATTCTCGGGCACGCGACCGGGGACGAACTGCTGCAAGTGGTTGCCAGTCAGTTGCGAGAGAATCTACGCGAAACGGACATCTGTGCCCGATACGGTGGCGATGAATTTGTGGCCATGCTGCCCAATACGACACTCACCGACGGGCAAGACCTGATCGAGCGCTTGCAAACGCAACTCAATCGAGCAATGCAGCAACGCAATTGGCCAGTGACGTTCAGTATTGGCATCGCCTATTTCCCTAAGCCTGTTCATGACTTCGAAATGTCTATTCGACTAGCCGACCAATTGATGTACGAATGCAAGAACGTTTCCAAAAATGGCATTGTGGTCAAATCGCTCGAAGAGATTGTCCTGGAAGAAGAGAAAAATCCGAGGGCAATTGGTGGGGAAACCGCCAGTAACACTGATGTCGAGCAGCTCGTCAGGTGCTGAAGCATGCGCAGCTGGCTAGCGGGCAATGCATCGTCGCAGCCCATGCGTTTGAGAGTGCTCAAGGTGTTGGGGTTAGAATTCCCAGCTGCCAAGGAATATCCCCGTAACTTCCCTGGCGGTAGTCCCGATTGCTGGCGCCTTGGAAGAGCAGCTCGAGTTGGGCAGGATTAATTTCAAGAAGTTGGTTGTTGCCGCTACGAAGGAATTCACCATGGCTGTACGAATTTGCCCATGAAGTGCTTTGGTTCGAAACATTAGTTGGTGACACGAAGGGCTGTTGGCCGGCTGAACTCAACTCGGTCCACTCTCCATCCAGCTTCCTCGCTACGTAGCCTCTGAAATATCGTCGTCTGTCCGCTTGCGCCTCGACGATCGTTAAGTACTGGTCCTGCCCCTTCAAGCGATAGGTATGACTCGCTTCATAGATATCCGCTTCGAATGCGATGACTGGAGCACTCCAGTCCGAAGCGGGGAAGTGTTCAAGAGGTGTTTCAGCTCGCCAAAGTTTCCCATTGAGACTTGTGAAGAAAAGGTAGGCGCGTTGTTCATCGCAGATTACCCAGTAATCAAGTCCAGCTTTGACACCCTCGGGAACAACGTACAGGGGCTGAGGTAGCGACCAATCGCTGGGACGGGTAATATCTGCGTTGGTGGAGAAGCAGGGGCCGTACTTTAATCCTCGAGTTTCGTCCTCCGCTTGATAGATCAAATACCATGTGTGGTGCGGCTCAAAATAGAAAATTTGAGGTGCACCGTGGTACCCCGGAGTCAACTCGAGGAGGGACCAGTCCGCCTTCCTCGCTTGCGCCCAGCTCTCGAACGAGAGATGGCCAACCCGAATTCGCCCATGACCCTGTTGCTGCTTTCTAAGTGTGCAGAATAGGTGCCAGCGATTCTCGTGCCGCACAATGCTGGGGTCTTTAACGGCTAACCAGGGATGAGAGGGCGAAGCAGGCAAGCGCTCAGGATCGACCGAAAGCAGTGGCGGGGAGACGCTCCACTCAAAAGGGCGATCGGTCTGCCAGGGATTGGCCACTGCCGTTTCTGGAGAAGCTGGAATTGGAGGGACTAGAATTGGAGGGACTAGAATTGGAGGGACTTGGCCGCGCGAAGGCTGAGCTCCGCACCAGGCGAAGACCAGCGCCATGGAACAGCTTAACAGGGGGGCGAGTCGCATTGGTCACACTTCAAAAGTAAATTGTAACCGTTCAGGGTTGTCTGCAACTTAAGCTCCAACCTGAAGCAACGGTTGAAGCTGTCTGGTGGATGAGGAAGGTCGCGAACGACCGACTAAATGCTTCGCAGCGGTGAGCTTGCTTAGTATTACTCCGCGCTGTTGAGTTTGGCTCGGGGCGAGTCGGGTGCAGCAGAGAATGTATGTGGCAGGAAAATGTTGGCAGGAAGATAGCCAGAGCAATTCATCTTCCTGCCCCCATCTTCCTGTCAAAAAGTCCGCCTGGATGCTTCGAAACCGTTCGCCGTTGTTGTCAACGACTTAAACTCCAACCTGAAGCAACGGTTGAAATTGTAAGTGGATAAGGAAGGTCGTGAACGGTTACAGTAAATTTACGCCACTAACGTGGTTGCCAATTGGGGTGCTCGGTGTGGGCGGATTGCATGATGGCTTCCATGCGCTGGACTATCTCGGGATGTTGTGCCGCCACATCGTGTTCTTCTCCCATATCCTGGCTCAAATCGAAGAGTTGGGTGGTGCCCGTTTTCCAAGGCATGCGAATGGCTTTCCACTGATTCGCGCGGACCGCTTGTTTCCCTTTCTGTTCATAGAATTCCCAATAGAGATATTCGTGTTCCGCTTGTTGAGCGGGTTTGCCGGTTAGCGTGGGAACCAAGCTCAGAGAGTCTAAGTCTTCCGGTGCTTGTGCCGCAGAAAGCTCTGCTGCGGTGGCCATGAAGTCACCGAAGTAGCCGATGTGATGGGAGGTGGCTCCGGCGGGAGTCGTTCCGGGCCAGCGTGCGATCAAGGGCACGCGCACACCACCTTCGTACAAATCGCGTTTCATGCCACGTAGCGGACCATTGGGATCAAAACGCTCGGTGTCATGCCCACCCTCATCGTGAGGTCCATTGTCGCTGGTAAACAGCACCAAAGTATCCTCCGCCAAATTCATTTCGTCGAGTAAGTCCAATAGTCTTCCGACATCCGCATCCATCCGCGTTATCATCGCGGCTTGCCCCTTGTCTTGGTTGCTCCAGTTCTCGCTCGCATAGGGGCCATAGTCAGGGACCTCTTGCCCGTCGCCCGTCCCACGTGTTCCTTCGTTATTCGCATGGGGGATCGTAAAAGCGAGGTAGAGGAAAAAGGGCTTGGGAGCTTGAGTGGAACTTCCGCTACGACGAATAAAGTCGAGCGCTTCCTCGGCTACCAAATCATGGCTGTAATCGACGCGGTGGGTGGCCCAACCACCGCTGAAACCACCAGAGGCACGCTGGACAGTATGGACAACGTTGTTGAGCTTCTCTTGCGTTTCGTTGCGCCACAAAAATTCTGGGAAGTAATTGTGCGCATGGACTTGATTCAGATAGCCGTACGCAAAGTCGAAACCTTGGCGACGTGGCAAGCCAGACTCGCCGCCCGGCGCCGCGTCGCCCAATCCCCACTTACCACACAGTCCAGTGGCGTAGCCAGCAGACTTGAGAACTTCGGCCACGGTCACATCTTCGTCTCGCAAGGATTGCTTGCTCATATCCGCGCCGCCTGCGTTGCCGCGGACATGCGTGTGCCCCATGTGCTGGCCGGTCATTAGCACACTGCGGGATGGGGCGCATACCGTGTTACCGGCATAGAAGTCGGTAAATCGCATCCCCTCCTCAGCCATTCTGTCGAGTCGCGGAGTTTGGAGCACTTTCTGGCCGTAGCAGCCCAGGTCTCCGTACCCCAAGTCGTCGGCCATGATGAAGATAATGTTGGGACGCGCCACATCCTGCGCGAATGCCCAAGACGGGACACAGCATAGAAGCGTTAGAGCGAGGCACATGGCAGGCAGTATTGGCGCAAAGGAGGGCATTTCTGAAGAGTTCCGTAAGGAGTTACCGGCACGTTCGAGGACTTTAGATCTATTCAATGGTGACTCAAGACATCCTAACATTCTTTCACGACCGCAAGAAAGGCCCTGCACCGAGCCTGAGCAATATTCCCTAAGCTGCTCCAAAGTCATTATCTCTCCCATCCTGCCAAAAAGGTGTCCGACACCTTTTTGGAAGGATGGGAAGACTGGGGGCTAGGGGACCCAGGCGAGCCAAGCGGCAATAAGGAGAATCGTTCCCAAGAAAGCGACCAAGAAGCCCATCGCACGGCGTTTCTTAATGAAGAACAGCAGTCCAAAGCCTGAAAGGGAGACTAAGATCATGAATATGGCGGACACATCGATCACGATCGACCAGGCGACGCCAGAGTCTCTCCCTTTGTGGAGGTCGTTCATGATGGCCATCATGCCTGTCGAGGTTACGCTTAGGGTGTATTGACCGCTTTCACGCGTGACAAAGGCATCTGCCGCGTAGCCTGGTCCCTTGAATACCAACATGCATTCGTAGGCATCGACTTCGAATTCGGCGACGCGCCCTCGCAACTGGTGTTGGCTGCGTAGCTGCTCGGCAATTTCGAGTTTGTCGACGGTGGGATTGAGCAGGTTTAACGGCAATTCGCCAGTAGCATCTCGGGTCGTTTGTTCCCCGGCTCCAAACCAAGTTGGATGGTTGAGAGTCAGGCCAGTAAATGCGAAGAACATCAAGGCAGCAAAGCTGAGCATCGAAAGATAGATGTGCAGCCAACGAAATGCCACCGCGCTCTGCGCGTACCACCCTCGCTTTCGCTTGTGAGGAGGCTTCCGCGAACCGTTGGTGAGTGTCCCCGTCTGCTCAGTGTTCATTGCACACTCACGTCTTGGGGACTAGCACTTTTGCTACCCACTGGAATGTACTGCAAACTCACATGGCTCATCTCAACATTTCCCTTCAGTTCACGCTTGTCGATCGCCTCGTTTTTCCACTCGATGGGTTCACGAATAATCTGGTAGGTACCATGTTCGCGGGCGACTTCCAAACAGAGCGTGTACTTTCCCGGTTGGAGAGGATGTCCGTTATTGTCGGTCCCGTCAAAGTGCGCGGAGTATTCACCTGGTCCGCGGGTAGCACTGGAAATGGTGCCAATTAAGTCTTCCTTCTCAATCAGCTTCCGGGTGCGATCACTGCGATACCAACGCGTTAAATCTCGGTGCCAACGGGGACCGGGTTGCTCGGTTTGCATCCACAGCAAGGCTGTTTTCACCGGAAAACCGTCGGTGTCTTCCAGCCAGATCGCCACGTATGGCCGCCGGTAACGTCCCCCCGTTGCACGCTCTAGCGTGAAGTGGACTATCAATCCCGATTGAGGTTTTTGCGTATCCTCGATGGCAATCAGTCTGTTTTGCATGGTGGCGGCGGATGAAGGCCAACCTGCTGATGCAAGGTGGCAGCCGTCTGACAGTATTAGTAGGCATTCCGTTGCATCCAGAGAGTTTACCAGCTCCAGGGAAGCCTTGGGGCTAAGAACGGAGAGGGCTGTCGCCAGTGCGTCTGCGTCCATAGCATTGGGGGCGAGCACCGTTGAACTCAGCACATTGCTGGCGGGCAGGCCGGTGCGTGGGTCGACTATGTGGGAATGTTTATGGTGATCGATTTCCACGAAACGTCGATAGCCTCCACTGGTGGCCATGGCGACGGGGTGGTCGACGGAAAACCGGTCTACCGTTTCAGCATTCTCGTGTGGATGCTGGGGGTCGGAGATTGCAATGGCCAGTGGCTCGTGCCCCAGCTTCCGTAGGTCACCTCCCAGATTGATGGTAAAGGTGCGGAGCTCTGGGAACTGCCGTTCCATCTCTCGGCAGACAGCGTCGAGCAGATAGCCCTTGGCCAATCCATCGAGGTTGATGGAGAGCGAACTGTAGCGAGTGGTGAGCCCCTCGTTCGATACGCTGTAGGGTTGAGCGGCGAACTGACGAACCAATTTGCGTCTTGCAGCGTCTGATGGAACCGTGCCTTGTCGCCACAGTTGCGTTAGATGGCCTGCTCGAACCTCAAAGGCGCCGTGAGTCGCGCTGCGCCAGTATTCCGCCCGCCGCAGAACCTCGGTCAGTTCCTGAGAGAGCCGAGTTGGGGCTGGAGTTTGCGATTGCCAGCGCATCAATTCACTGTTCGCATCCCAGCTACTAAGAATAAGTGCTAAGCGGTCGATCTCAGCGAGCGCGACTCGCTCGATGCGCTGAGCCGATTCGGCCGAATCTGCCTCGAATAGCAATTCCAATGACGTCCCCAAGACCGATTCAAAATTGCGTTGATAGGGCTTGGCGAACAGCACGCTAGGGGAAAACGCAATGCACAGCCAGGCAAGGGAGTGCATCACCAAATTTACATGGGACATCAAGAGAAATTCCTGGAATTGCTGAATTGAAAACCAATCGCGCCCTATCTGCCCAAGCGCGTCGACGTCGTCGACAGCGCTCTGGAATGTCGGTGGCGCAGGATGCGAGGCCTATTGCCAATGGTGGGGCCTAGTTGGCGGAATCGCCTGCTGAGGACTTGTTGCCATTGGAGGTTGAGGTGGCAGCGTTGTCGGCTTCGGTAGCGGCTGCTTGCGCCTCGAGTGCTGCTTGCAACTCAGCCATATTTAGGAGCGAGTCTTTGTCGGTATCAGCCCCCTCAATCAACAGGGATAAGCGATCGCCCAGTTCGTCGCGTCCGAGTTTTCCATCCTTGTTGGAATCGCGTCGCATTAATAGTTTCGAGTTGCGAACCGCTGGGCTTTCGCCCGAAGCTCGGTTGCCGAAGCCGGTGCTAACGACCAATTCCGGATCTTGCTTGGGTGCCGGATCTAGCAGTACGAAATGCGCCAAACCGGCCCGTTGGTCGTCTACTCCGTAGAACAGCAACCTCCCGTTGTAGTTCAGCATTGTCATGTTGGCAGATATACCAGTCAGTTGTTCGCTCACGATCGTCCAAGCGTTGGTATGGACGTCGTAGACTTCGAGCGATGTGGCTGGTGCGAAATGGCCATTGATTTTCGTAAAGCCGCCGTGCAGGTAGAGCTTGTCGGCTGTGGATACAAGGCTAGGAAAGACACGAGGTGTATGCGGGGCGGTGATCTGTCGCCAAGTGCGTTCGGTGAAGCTGAAAACATCGACGGTTTGCGCCAACTCGTTCCCTTCGCCGATCCCACCCACCGCAAAGAACTCGTTTCCAATCACTGCGCCACCAAACGAGCGTCGTGGTGTTGGGATGCCCGGAGCTTTCAAAGGAGCGATTGGGGATTCGTCGCCCCACCAATGTAGGATGGAATGGGCCAATCCTCGCTCGCGTCCTTGGCTTCCGCCCACTAGCCAAATCGCGTCCTCGTGAGCAATACCTTGCAGCATGGCGCGTGGTTCGGGCAACTGTTGAACGCCGGTGCTCCATGTTTTAGATTCGTGTGCGTATTCGTAAACCGACGATAGCGAACCAAAGGCATCGTCCACAAAGCCAAGCCCACCTACGAGAAGCAGTCGTTGGTGCTTGCTGGTCTGCGACTGGATTATGGCCGTCCCAGCTTGGAGAGCTTGAGGAAGCTTCGGGAGTTGCTCAACAGTTTGGCTGCCGATATCGAAGGCAAAGGCTTCATCGACCAGCGCCTCTTTGGAGAAGTCGTGGGGTGCGCGACTGGCGTTGCCACCTAGGGCATAGAGTTTGGTACCCTGCAGTACCAAGCTCTGACTCTGAACGGCTCTTCCGGGGAAGGGAATTGACCAACGCGTTTGCTTAGGAACATCGGATGTGTAGATGTCGTCGGAGCCAACGTAAACGGACTCGACCACCGCCATGCGGCCCGATCCGTCTGCGCCTGTTCCCCCAACAGCCAGCAATCGATTGGGGGTGGCGGGGAGCAATCGTAGAAACATTCTGGGGAAGAACATGCGATTGGCGACATGCCATTCTTGGTGGTCATCGCTCAATCGATAGATAATTCCCGAGCTACCCGTATAGTAGAGGTGTTTCCCTGCGGCAAAGGAAGAGGTTGCGAAGCCCGCCATGGGACTATCCGACAGCAATTCAGGGCCAGCTGACCAGGCTGCGGTGGCCGGGTCGTAAACGGAGACTTTACGTGTCATTCCTGTGGCCTGGATGCCTCCTAGCAGAAAGATTTTGTCATCATACGCAGCTAAGGAAATAGCTCGCGTTTGATAGCCTGGTCCGGGTAGCGTGTGCCAACCTGCCGCGGGGTAATCGAGGTCAAAGCGAAGCATGGTGTCATGCCAAGGAGCGTCTTGGGATGATGCGCCCTGCAGATTCCAACCGCCGGCTACATAGATAGAACGGTTTAAGACGACCGCATCCAGCGAGGAACGCGGCTCGGGCAACGGGGCTAGATCGGTCCATGTGTTGAGTTCCGCATCGTAACGAGCAAAGTGAGTGGTAGAATTGAAATTGGACTCTTCATCGGCGCCGCGATTGAGAAAGGAGAGTCCGGCAATTCGATACAAGTATTGACCGTCGCTGACGAGTGCCACGCTTTGCGCGGGGTCGTGCTGTGCCAGTTCTTCCCATTGGGCAGTGGGATCATCGAACTTAATTCGATGAAATCCTTCGGCGAGTAGATCGGCGCCAAAACCATGTGCATCGCCGCTGTGTCCGCTGAAGACGTACAGATAGTCGCCTTGTACGGCAGCACCGAAACTGGTTAAAGACTCTGGCAGGGGAGTGTGAATTCGTTCCAGACCCGTCGCGTGCTCCGGACCAGGGCCTTCACTCGCGGGGCTAGCCGGCTTGGAGGCGGAGGCTGTGGGGGCAACGAATGTAGCGGTCAAGTAATGCATGGCCGATTCGTAGGCCTGATCGTCTAGTTTGCCGGCTTCTCCGGCAATGGTGTGGCCGACCATGATTCCATTCAAGCCTTTTTCTAGATCTTGGGCGGCATAGGAGACTTTTCCACCCGCATCCGACTTGTGCGTTGGGCCTTGGTTTCCAACCTCGCTGTAGAGATTGACGTTGGCGTCGACTAGAGGTTCTCCGTCCCACAATAGGTAGACATCCAGTCCAGTCTCGGTAGCCACCAATTGGCACGACAGTTTGAGCGTCGAGTCGATGGTCTTGTAAGCATCGCGACTGGTTGGTATCGCACCACTCTGATGCAGTGTGTAGTAGTTGAGCCGCGAGCCGCGGAAGATCCCAAAGGTGACTTGAGACACCAAGGTTGCATTTGGGGGAAGTTTCTCAGCGGAAATTTTCCCCATGAAATCGTCGTTCTCGACGACCTCAAAGTTCAATGTCTGCGGCTCTCCATCGGCTTGGAGCAATTGTATGGTTGCATTTACGACCGAGTCGGGCAATTTGTAAGTTCGGTCCGATGGATCCTCGCCGAAGAAGTAGCAAGGCTGCCCTTCTGCGGTTTGCGCTAGCCAGGGGAAATGGGCTTGAGATCGGTTCGCGAGGACACCGAATGCCAGTGCGGCAACGACGATAATTTGCAAGGGTTTTATCATAATGTTCATGTTTATTGGATTCGTTAGGCAGGATGGCTTGGCGGCCCACGACGCACTTTCGTGTCGCGCGGAACCGCCTCACCAAAATGAATGGGACTCAACGAGATGTTAGTTGGAAGACCAATGGTTCCATGGGTTGTGATGTGATGGTTGCCGAAAGTCTTCCGTCGGAACGATAGACCTTGGGGATTGATGGCTTACGGTGTGCTTTGACCAGCAGCGATGGATCTGCTTGAGCCGCTTCCAATTCGGGATCATGCGGATTGATGCGGACCGAAAATTCGCCAGCAGTGGGACCGACGTTGGCAGGCAACGCGAAGCGACCGTCGACGATGTCCGCTGCAGCTGCCAGGCCAGCACCTTGGGGAGTGAAAATAATGCTGGCGCCGTTGACTGGCTTACCGTCGAGCGTGACCTGCCCCTCCACCGCATATCGTGGTAGTTCTGCGGGGGAGCAACCGGTGCAGATCGGCATGGCTAGCAGACAGGGCATCGCTGCGCAGCCAATCAACAGCCGCAGTAGCTGACCGCCGGAGCTGCAGACTTTGCGAGCAGTACTCGATGAGGATTGAATGTTCATCTACTCGTGCAACCCCGCAGTCTTGGACTCTCCTCCAGCGCGGGTGGCGGCCGCGTTGTAGACTGCGACGTCAATGCTCTGGCTCAGAAAGTGGATGCTCCCGTCACCGTAGCAAAAATTTCCGCCACCGGTGTGCATGCTTGCAAAGCCACCCATTGCGGCAGCCGTGTGCACATTGAAGGGATAGGCTGTGGTGCCTAGTGCAATCTTGGGGTACCCCACGACCCAACGAGCCGTACCGTACTTGGGGGTGCCAGCGTAGGGAGCTGGAGAGCTCGAGGGCCAGAGGTAGTCTTGGTAGTCGTAGACTGTTTCGCCAGCGAACAGCGTGTTGGACGTCCCATCGGTCAGATCGCGAAAGCTGCGATTGGGGTTGGAAAATCCATATCCGGGCCAATGGAGGCCAAACACGCCATCGCCCGTTGCCATGTAGTCGTCAGTACCTTCACAAAGCAGATAGCTCGATGGTCCCCCAGTCTCATCTGCGTCTCCCAGAGGGACCTCACGCGGTAGGCTCATCGAGGGGCAGAGGTAAGAGGCAATCTGCTGACTGGAGACCTCTTGGTTGTATGGATCGCTATACGACCGACCAAAGTCCCAGTTTTGGTAATTGTTGCCCTGTTCTAAGTAGGGCAGGATGGCGACGAGTGGACTGATGAAATTGCTCTGCCAGGAACCGACAGGAAACTTATGGTGGGTCGATTCGTAGTTGTGCAGGGCCAGCCCGATTTGCTTCATGTTGTTCGAGCACTGCAGTCGCCGGGCCGCCTCTCGAGCCGACTGGACAGCCGGTAGTAGCAGGCCAACTAGGATGCCAATGATGGCAATCACGACTAGCAATTCGACCAAAGTGAATGCGGGACGCGCAGAACGGTAGCGTAAAGAGGTACGCATGGAAATCCTCCAAGAGAGTCAGGTCAACAACAAATAGTCGTCGCGTTCCTGGCTGGCGGAGGGCTGAGCCGTCGATGGGACGGCAGGTCCTAGCTTGCTTGGTAGCTGCAACTGAGATTCAGTCTCAATAGTAGAGCCGAAACGGCGTCGCCGCACAAGCCCCAAGCGGAGAGTGTTTCATTTTGCATTCGGAAATCGCTTCACAGCGGGAAATACCGAACGGTAGAAGAAGCAAATGCAGCGATCCGATCACGCCTCAAACAAAGTGACGGCACGCGAACACCGATCTCCGGAGTGGCGACAGGTGTTGCTTCATCTGGTGATCAGCGATGCTCGTCAAGTCACACCGAGGTCCCGCGCCGAGCGGCTCGATCCGCCCGCCGCTGGGCGGCGAGAGAGCGAATACCTTCCGAGAGTCGAGAGTAGCGGTGTCTGGTCGGAATTATGCCGAATTCCGCTGGGCAGATCTTCATGGCCATCGCTGCAAGCCGCGGATTGGGTTGCCTACCAGACTGCTTTAGTGAACACAGCTTTAGTGAACACAGTAGAGACGATTGCCGATGCGAAGTAAGAGGCGGTCGTTGGCGACTGCGCAGCCATACAGCGTGGGCTTGCTGAACATGGCCGCAGATCGCCTTCGCTCCTCATTGGATTCGTCGGCAGGGGTGTTGGCCGTGGGCGGGATGTCCTCGGGGTTCCACAATTGGTTCGCTGCAAGTTCTTCGAACTCGCGACCTGCGCGAACAACCGTGGTGATCCCTTCCTTACCGAAGAAGTAGATGCGGTCATCCACTGCCAGGGGCGTTGCCCAACTCGATTGCTTAGCGCGCTTGGTATAGACCGCTTCCCCCGTCTCTACGTCAAAGCTGTAGATTACCCCTACGCGGTTGATCCAGTAGGCGATCCCTTGATGCACGATCGGCGAAGCCCAACTTGGTGTAGCATCCTCTGCAATCCACTTGCGCTCAATGGACCAACCGCCGTCCGACTGCGTGATTTGCAGGAGTGCGTTAGAGCGTTTGGCTTCTGCTGCATTCTCGCCGCCGCGACCCGGTGAGGCTGCGATCAGAAAACGTCCTTGTCCACAATCGATCGGAGTGGTGGCGGTATTACCTGCAACATCGTCAAAACTCCACAGTGTATCGCCAGTTTGAGCGTCGTAGCCGACGACCGGTCCGCTGGAACTGACCACAACGTGCGGAACCCCATTGACCGCAACAATTGCAGGAGAACTCCAGCTTTTCGCTGGCTCGCGGTCGATTTCCCAAGTGGTCGCACCGGTGGCTTTGTCGAGCGCGACGAGACAGCTTGGTCCCTCTTGTTCCAACAGCACGTACAGGTGAGTTTGGGTTTGGCAAGGAGAGGCACCAAGTCCAAACTCTGGTGTAAAGGGACCATACTCTTCACCAAGCTGACGACTCCACAGTTTTTCGCCAGTGTGGGTGTAGGCTACGCAGTCTCCGCTTTCGAACTGACAGATAATTCGCTCTGCATCCACCAAGGGGGTTGGGGCGGCGCGACTGACATACACACTACTGTCAACCGGTGAAGAGTTGGCGATTGATTTTCGCCACAGTTCGGCACCGGTGGCTAGATCGAAGCACAGCGTATGGAACGTGTCTTTCTTTGGTCCTTCCACTGAAGTTACAAATACGCGATCGCCCCACAGAACTGGGCTTGATTGCCCGTAGCCTGTTAAGCCGATCTGCCAAGCAATATGGTCGGTGGGGGACCATTCAAGTGGCAGGGATTGCGTGACATCACGCTGGGCACCTGCACCCAGGAAAGCAGGCCAAGTCGTGATTGTTTCAGGGACGACAGCCAGCAGGATCAACAGCAATGGAGAGAGCATGGAGAAGATATCCGATCGCAACAGGGGAGTTGACTATTCTATTTCGGCTTAAACGCTAGGAGCCGACTACTTGCCGAAGGCGCGTTGAGGCACCGGAAGAACCATGGTAGCCGAATAGTGGGTTTGGTCGTAGTCCGGGCCAGTTTCGTCCTGCTCAAGATGGTGTACCACGGCCAGAATTAGATTGCCTTCACTGGGGACGAATTCGACATAACCATTCGCATCGCTGGTCCGCTCGTAATCGGGATCACGTTCACTGGCTAGGGTCGTTCCACGAGGGATAAAGGCAACGCTCGCATTCGCTAATGGTTTTCCACTTCGCATGACTTGCAGTCGCAGCGGATGTCCAGCTGCCAATTCAGCCGGAGGTGTAGCCAATACCAATTCCAAGCCGAGTTGGTGGCAAGTGGAGTATTGCGTGCCCGATGCGGGAAGCTTATTCAGTGAGTCGGTTGATACAAAGTAGGTCTTACCGCTCTTAACCGCTCGCGTTGTGTGGTGCAATGTATCCAGCGTATGCAGGACTTCGTGCAAGCCAGCTTCCTGCGGTATGTACTTGGCGGTCCAATATCCTTCCTTTTCCGCGTTGCCGGTATCGGTGAGGGATGGTTTCAAGTCAATGCGTTGACCGCTGGGGCTGCTCACCTCAAGCGTGCAGGGCGCGAGCGTAATCTGGCTGGCCAGTTTAAAATCGCGATGGTTGTTGCCATGATTCCCTAGTCGTAGGTCGACGTACAGCCAATCTCCCTGACGGTGTGCCAAGGAGCCCGCTTCGACCCAGGTGTCATGAGCATGAGTTGGCTTCAATCCAGTGCATGTAGCCAGAATTAGCAGGCTGAGAGTTGTCAATTTTGCAAAGTATTTAGGATGGTTCATCTCGTGAGTCTTTTGAAAGTAATTGTGAGGTGCAGAAAGTAATTGTGAGGTGTAGAAGGTAGATGTGAGGCGTAGAAGGTAGATGTGAGGTGTAGAAGGTAGATGTGAGGTGTAGAGGCAACGACGGACAGGGAGGCGGTCCTTTTGCGGGGCATCCCAGCTTGGTCGTGCGTGATGGTCTGTTAGGGGGAAGTCACACTGGCGACCTCATTGCCGCCTCGGGTACCGACGGAGCGCCATGTGGCAAGATCAATGCTGTCGCTCACAAACTGGATGCTGCCATCACAGAGTGCCACGGTGACACCACCGGGATGATTGCTGCGCGACGCAAAGACGCCCCAACCACACGTTCCGACGTCTGGAGAATTGCTGTTCGGGGTGTGGTAGTGGGAGTAGCCGGTCCAGTACTCGCGCCCGTTGATCCAGCCAGCACCACGCTGTCCAGACCAGCCGCGGTGCAAACCACTGCCGTGCGTGTACTGTTCCAATAGAGTTGGGTCGGAGGGGAGTACATAGCCGGTCAGTCCGGGAACCGTCGGGGGCATTGAGCGATCGATAAAGGCGCAGGTGACGTTCATCATCGTGCGATGCCGCTCTTGGTCGCTGGTCGGCTCCTGAGCAGTTTGGTCTTGCTGGCCAAGTAGGGATTCCGCAAAAGCGACGGTATTGCTGAGTCCATCTGAAATGCTGCCAAATTTGACGCTTGCATTGATCCATAGGATCCCGTCTGTTGGCTTGCGAGTGTCGTAGAGTGTGCCAACTCCAGTTCCAAAATTCATGTGATAGTTGGTACCGGTGTAGTACTGAGTGGGGCCCGAGCCACTTAAGGTAACTACGGAGTAGACGCGTTCCAAGCTTTCGCTGGGGCAACTCAGCACGGGAATGGGAGTGGCGGATGCGACGTCATGTGGAGGTACCAGTTTGCCCGGGCAACAACCCACGTGGAGCGGCTGTGAAAAATCGATGAGGTCGGCCAAGTTGCCTTGCTCGAAGTAAGGCGCTAACTGAGCAAACACCGAGAAGTTACCGCTAATGCCACTACCGTTGGTGTAGTTGGCTGGCAATCTGCGATGGGCGCTTTCGTAGTTGTGGAGGGACAGGCCCAGTTGCTTGAGATTGTTCGAACAAGACATGCGACGCGCTGCTTCGCGGGCTGCTTGTACGGCCGGAAGTAGCAAGCCGACGAGTATGCCGATGATCGCAATGACCACGAGCAGCTCGACCAGGGTGAATGCGCTCCGCTTGTGGTGGCGGGAGGTGCGCAGCGGTTGAAGGTATTTAGCAAGATATTTCATGGAGGGTTTCCTAATGTGTGGGGTAGTGGCAAGTTATTGTCATGCAGGGATCGCGCGCAGAGCCCTGGAGCTCGCGCTGGCGGCAGCTGATCAATTGCTGTTCTGGGAGCGCAGTTGCTCCCGCGTCGGATTCGTCCCTAGGCACCGGTGGATTGAGCTTGCGATGCGCGGCAGCGCACTTACCGAAAACACAGCGACCTGCAAATTGTGGAGAGCGAGCCAGTGGTGAATCAGTAAGTGCGCAGCAGCGCACCGAAAACAAACACAACGGATGGTCTAGCGTCGAGACAAGCCGCTACCGTCCGGTGGACGCCCTGTTGGGCGAACGGATTGAGGAGCAGTGCAGGCTTGGGGGACTCAGGCGTTCCAGACGCGAGGCGGCGGCAGATCAGGCGCTCGAAAGAGGGTTGCTCGGCAGACATCGAACACGGTCAAGGTGTCGATCCACGGTGGCAACGGTGGTAAAGAAATGGTGGTGGATTCCAGCACGGCCCATGGTAGAAGCGTGAATTCGCTACTGCGACCTTGACACTTGAGGGCTAACCATGAAACGACGACTTTGTCCGCCGCTTCGGGAACCGTTGTCGACTCCACGGGTGACTCGTCCTGCAGTCCGCAGGTTGCTCGGTTGCAGCAGTCGCCAGTGGTGTAGGCCATGCTGGAAGTATTTGCCGGTTGGGCATCCGTCCCGCAAGCTGCTGTGACACAGTTGGGACACACGGCAGTTTCGCTACGGGTGGTTTCTCTGGATTGAACGGCTTTCTCGGAGCCGGCAGCGCAGCAACCTGTAGAACACCCGTTGGCCGTTGCTAGAGAGTTTGTCGAGCTCTCCACTTGAGGGGGCGATTCCGTGATGACGGCATACGCGGGCGGTGTCACGCCATTTTCCTGGGCCCACTGCAAACGCTCCGAGGGAGAGTAACAACAGCAGCTGGTCCAGCATTGTTCGGCAGTGACGCATCCACAAGCGCAAGATTGGCAAGGGAAGGGAACCGAGTCACCCGACAGAACTTGAACGCGAGCCAGCGGAATGGGCACCACGGACAGCAATAGAGCGATTAGCACCAGCCAAGTCGTAACTTGACGCGCTATCGAGCTGTTCAATTTGAGTGTCCGGAAAAACATTGGCATCCTAGCTTGGCCCGAAGGTAGCTAGCGTATTGGATCAAGTAAATGAACTGCGTTCCGGCTCACTCTCCACGTGCCTAACGATACTTTAAATGCTCCGTACGGCAAGTGCCGTTGTAGGTCTGCGACAATCGGCCACCAGCGACTCGGCTAGTGGGGCACCGTCAGGTCCCAGTTCTCCATGACGGCCAGAGTGGATCGATCGGTCATGTCGAAGCTTAGAGGCGTGACTGTGACGTGCCCATCGGCCAGCATGTTCAAATCGGTGGGGTGATCGGTCGGACGCGGTGGGGGATCATTGGTGGCCCAGTAGTAACTGCGACCTTTGGGGTCTTCGCGTCGAATAAAGTGCTCACCATATCGTTCGACGCCCATGGGAACGATGTGCACATCGGGGGTGCCTCCACTACAGAAGAGTTCAACGGCAGCGGTAGGAATGTTGATATTGTAAAGCTGGGGGGCAGCATCTTTGAGCCCCAAGATCTGGCGAATCAAGGGTGTTGCGATCTTGGCCGCCGACGCAAAATCTGCGTGGATATCGTACTCCAAGGAGACGGCAAAGCTGTTCAGGCGGAAGAAGGCTCCCTCGATGGCCGCCGCTACCGTTCCAGAATAAAGTACGTTGATGCCAGCATTTAGACCGCCATTGATGCCACTCACTACGGCATCGACGGGCGACTTTACCAGCTGGGAAACGCCGAGTTTGACGCAATCCGCCGGGCTTCCCTCGACAGCGATGCCATGCAACTCATCCCCCTGGAAGACTTGTTTGCAGACCAGGGGCTGTAAAAAGGTGATGGAATGTCCCACGCCACTCTGTTCCGTTGCTGGGGCAATCAAATCAACCTCCCCAAGTGACCGTAGCTCGCCGCGTAGGGCGGCTAGTCCGGGTGCGTAGATTCCATCATCGTTCGTCAACAATATTCGCACTGAGGTCTCCAGGGGGGCGTTGGGATCTTGCTTCCATGACGCATGGACAATTATAGGTAGTCCATTGCATGGCCAAGCAGGGCTCTCTCGCCAGGGAAGGGAAGCGGGCGAGTGCCAGGTTGGAATCGGAAATTATTAGGGTTGGTCGGATAAGCCGCAAGGCGTTGGGCGAGTAGTTGAGAGGAAGCTGAGTCGCCCGGACCCTTAGTAGACCGCCCCAACTCGCAGAATGGGGGCCGTTGCATGAATGCAATAGACGCACCAGGCCGCGATGGAATCAGCCGCGAGGCGCCAGCGTTCGGCTCTCTTACGGTAGCCGTGGGGAGGAAGCATCCCTCGCCGTGCCCGTAGCAGCGGACCCTGCGGCTCGTTGATGTAGGAGCGTTTGGGGGGGACTGTGGAGTTCATTGTCGCAATCGTCCCTGTAGTGGGAGTCGATTCGGCCTTGCTCTCGCGGCGAGCTGCGAGCGCCCTGCGGGGGATGATGGATAGACGAGAAGCGACAAGTCGGCCTGGAACCGGCTCTGTGTCGCCGAGCTTGCCGGGCTGTTGAAATAGTAACCCGCCGCGTGAGCAAGGGAAGATAACCTCCGCTAAAAGTCAATTAAGGGTGCTGCCTCCGCATTAAAATTCAAATTGCGATTAAATCAACAGCCCGTTGCGCTCTGTGGACGTCGGGGATCGACCTCTTAGAATCGGCAAAGTGCGTTTCAGGAGTAAGCTAGGATTAGCTATCGACTTGCGTTCATTGCAGGGGATAATTGCGTAATGTGGGGTAGGCTCGCACTTTGTGCTGAGCGGCCAGCGGACGCTGCCACTTGTTTCCCATTGCCGGGACATCCCCCGGTTCTTCACTAGAATTCCTTGCAAAGCCACTCAATATGTCACACCCCCCTGTTGAGCTGTTGGCCCCTGCTGGAAATTGGGAGTGTGCCCGGGCGGCGGTCGAGAACGGTGCTGATGCGATCTATTTCGGTCTCGACGTGGGATTCAACGCGCGTGCTCGGGCGGACAACTTTCACGTCGACGAACTTCCGTCGTTGATGGAGATGCTGCATCGGCAAGGCGTTAAAGGCTATGTAACACTAAATACGCTAGTGTTTACCGATGAGCTGCCCGCGCTGGAAGCCAATGTTCGGCAGTTGGCTGAGGCGGGAGTCGACGCGGTATTGGTGCAGGATCTGGGGGTGGCGCGATTCATTCACCGATTGTGTCCCGACTTGGCGCTACATGCCAGTACGCAAATGACACTGACCAGCGCTGATGCTATCGAACGGGTGCGCGAACTGAATATTCAACGCGCTGTGCTGGCCCGCGAGTTGTCGTTGCAGGAAATTCAGAAAATCTCGCAGGCGACGACGATGCCGCTGGAGGCCTTTGTGCACGGGGCTTTGTGCGTTGCCTACAGCGGTCAATGCTTAACCAGTGAATCGCTCGGGGGACGGAGTGCCAATCGAGGGCAATGCGCCCAGGCTTGCCGGCTTCCCTATGACATCTTCCGGGATGGTGAACCGGTCGAGCTGGGAAGTCAGAAATATCTGCTGAGTCCGCAGGATTTGGCCGCGCACGACTACGTGCCTCAATTGATCGCGGCTGGGATCTGTTCTCTCAAGATTGAAGGTCGACTGAAGACACCTGAATATGTGGCCAACGTTTGTGGACACTATCGTCAGGCCATTGATGCAGCGCTTGAGAATCAGCACCGAAAACTTTCGGTCGAACAAAAGCGTGAACTTGAGTTGAGCTTCTCACGTGGCTTTTCGCCAGGTTGGCTCGAGGGGTGTGACCACAAGCGACTCGTGCCAGGACTGACCAGCGCCAAGCAAGGTGTTTTACTGGGCACGATTACGGAGATCCGGAAGGATTCCCTGTTTGCCGATTTGGTCGCGCCGGTGGCCATTGGAGATGGAATTGTCATCGAAGGGGATCGTTTTGCCGGAACGGAGCTAGGGGGGCGTGTCTATCAAATGGCGCAAGGGGGAATGAGCGTCGATCGAGCGCAGCAGGGGGCGGTGGAACTGCGAATGCAACGAGGTTTGCTGCAGACCCAAAGCATTGAACCAGGTACACGCCTCTGGAAGACTGATGATCCACAATTGACAAAGCGTTTGCGACGCACCTATGACGGCGCCGATCCCGTGAAGCGAGTGGCGGTGCTTCTGCATGTTCAAGTGGCTGCCGGGGAACCGATTCGAATTGAGGCTCAGGTTTCTGACGGAGTTGTGATTCAGCTCACCAGCGAGCATGTTACTGAAGTGGCACGCAAACACCCCGTTACCATGGCCACGATGCAGGAGCAGTTTTCCCGATTGGGTGGAACCGTTTATCGTCTCGAAGAGTTAACGGCAGAGATCCGTGGCGAACCGATGATCCCCTTGAGCGTTATGGGGAGTCTCCGTAAGGAATTGATTGAAGCGTTGGACCAGGCTCGCGTGACGCAGCCACTGGCGTGTGCGCCAGAATCGATCACGGTCGCGATGTTGGAGCAGGTGCCGGCAGATTTGGAGGAAGATGACGAGCCAGCCGCAACCGACGCTACGCTACGCGTGCTATGTCGATCGCTGCAACAACTGGAGTTTGTGTTGGAAGCCGGCGTGAAGGAAGTGATCGCCGATTTTCACGACCTGAGGCAGTACCGAGAGGCAGTGCAGATGGCCCACACGCAAGGAGCTCGGATTGAATTAGCGAGCCTGCGGATCCATAAGCCTGGCGAGGACGGATTGTTTCGAGCACTTGAGAAGAATGCTGCGGATGGTTGGTTGGTCCGAAATCTTTCGGCATTTCAATATTGCATTGCTCATGACATTCCGCGCGCCTGCGATTTTTCCTTGAATGTCACCAATCCACTCACCGCACAGCAATTCATTGAATGGGGGGCTAGCCGAATTACAGCATCCTACGATTTGAATCGCGATCAGCTTTGCGAGCTGGCTGCCTACTTGCCTGCGCAATGGTTGGAAGTGGTGATTCACCAGCACATGCCGATGTTCCATATGGAGCACTGTGTCTTTTGCAGTGTGCTCAGCCCGGGCAAGAACAAGTCAGACTGTGGCCGCCCGTGCGATCGACACGATGTTAAGCTGAAAGACCGAGTCGGAGCCGAACATGTATTGCATGCTGATATTGGTTGCCGCAATACACTGTACAACGGAACGGCCCAGAGTGGAGCGGAGGCCGTGACGCCACTGCAGGAGTTGGGGGTGCAGCAATTCCGCATCGAACTGTTGCGCGATGCACCGCAAGAGTTCACGCAAGAATTAATTCAGCTCTACCGCGACCTCGTATTGGGTCGTGTTGAAGGTGCGGAAGTGTGGCGCAAGTTGAATGCCGATAATCGTATCGGCGTGACTCGCGGGACGCTCGAGCAGCCACGCAATCCTCTAGCGATCCTTTGAGCAGGGGCTTCGCGGAGCTTGGGCATGTTTAGTTAAGTGGCACTCACCAGGCCAGAGTTTTGCTACTTGGGTAGCCTGGCCGTTCGCGTAAGTCCGGAGATTCACCTAAGTCTGGGAGAAAGTGTCGGATAACGGTCCCCAGTGGATGCTCACCTTTTCGCTGGGCTACTAATCTTCCCTGGGCTGCTAATCGATATCTGCAGGCTCAAGTTGAAGTTGCATCACAAGCTGCCGATCCTCGGGGAGCCCCTGGGCCAGTACTTGTCCCTCGTTCCCTTCCAGGATGATCTGGTAGATCGTTGATAACTCTTGGTCAGTTAGCCAACCATTGGTGTGATAGAGGCGTGCTTCGAAGAGTTTCTCGAAGCGTGAAGCGTCCTGGGTGGACAGTAGTTGGACCATGCGTTTGCGGGCGATGTCCGCAGGCAGAGTTGGAAGGCTGTCCAGTTTGAAGGCGGTGTCGAACTGGGCGAACATGCGGTCGATATTCTTTTCCACATCGTCGCTCGGGTTACCGCGTCGCTCGGCCATTTCAATTTCGGTGTTCTTGAGCGTGCGAGTGGCACCGACGGGTTTACCTGTGGGAGTGCCATCGATTTGGAAAACTCGGAGCCGAGTTTCATTGTTGGTCAAGCGAGTTACGCGATTGACGCTGGCAGTAACCTCAAAGAGGAACAGTCCGGTTGCACCCACCTCGGCAGCTTTAGCCATCATTTCGACGTGGGAGCCGGTACCGACATAGATCAGCCCTGGCGTTATTTGTTGGTCTGGGAGCGTGGGGCCCTTTTTCCCTGGAGATCCAGCAGGGGTGCCTGCACCCATGGGGCTGCCACTTCCGTAACCTCCGCCTCCGTAGCTGCTGCCGCCGCTACTATACATCTCTTCGCTCATGCCATAGGACCCGTTCATGCCGCCGGCATTCATTCCGCCGCGAGTTGGAGTGGCTGGGGCTTTGACGACAACTTCATTGAACACCGTACCGAGGGCGCCCGAGGTCCAGCGATCGGAGAAGTCGGAAACGAGCTCCTCGCCAAACTCTCCGGTCAGTGATTCGAAGGAGCGTGCGGTGTTTCCGCCAGCTCCGCCGCCGGAGCCCGATCCACCATAGCCGCCTTCGTAGCCACCACCGCCACCTCCTCCGCTAGCTTGCTTCACGCCGATGGGTTTGACGTCCGTCAAATCGGAAGGGGCCGACAGTTCGATTCCTACCGCGAAACGCAGGGTTGTAACTGGGCGTTTGCCGGTTACATACCATCGCGCTTGTTGGAAGAGTTCTTCCGCTTGAGCATCATCTGCAGCTAGCATGTGCGCGTACGAGTAGTCGAGTCCCTTTTTCTCATGTCCGGTAGAAAAATAGAATTCGGCTAAGGTTTGGTAGTCTTGCTCGGCGCGCTCGTCCAGGGTTTGTTCCAACCAGGCGATCATTTTTTGTTGTTGATCGGGTTGCGGTCGACGCTGTACCGCGGCGGGGGGCATTGTCCCTGCCTCCAGTTGTTCGAGGACTTGTTCCCAGAGCTTCGCGTTGAGCGGATTCTCGAAATCGCCGGAAAGGCTGTCGAGCCGGATATTTCCCTCGGCTTTCTGAGGGCCATGGCAGAAGATGCAGTTCTGGCCGATCAGCTGGGTGGCGGCGTTGATGGCGAATGGTGCGCCGGCGCCCGCCCCGCCTGAACCGTACATGCCACCGCCGGAGCCATACATGGAGCTGCCAGAGCCGTAACCCGATCCGCTCCCGGAGTTGTACATCTCTTCGTTGTAGTTGTTGTAGCTTTCGTTATACATCTGCTCTTCGCTCATTGAGCTGCCGCTACCTTCATAATTTTCGTAGGACATTTGCTCTTCTGAGCTCATTCCAGCGTACATATCTTCGCTAGAACCGTACCCGCTACTGCTACCGCTACCTCCGCCAGAATTGGAGCCACTACCGTACGATCCACCTCCATAGGTTTCGCCGCCACCATAGCTGGCAGAAGACTCGGATTCGCTCTCGGATGGCGGGTTGTAATTCGCCTCCGCTGCCGTTGCTGCGGCGGCATCGTTGCTTGCGGTCGTGTTGGCAGCTTCTTCACCCCCGCCACAACCGGCCATACAGACCAAGCCAAAGAGTAGGATGCTGACGCAAGTGTTTTGAAACAAATGACGAGCGATCATAATTGGGAGAGCCTTGACTATTGCGGAGCGGTCTTTGTTCTAGCTGTTCGGAAAAGCCTTGTACGTTGCGGTGATTGCGGCAGCGTACGCCTCAACTCTTGTCCGTGTGGCAGATACGCTTGCATTATGGACGCTCCGGAGTTGAATGTCGAGCGAATCAAGTCAATAATCACCTACTCAATACTGCGAACCAAATTGGAGCGTGGCGCTTGCCTGCTGGCTCTAGATGCTCTTTTCGCAGCCTAGAGGAGGCCCTTTTCGGCAGCGGACCATTTGGCGAGCAAGATTGGGAGGTACGCTATAGCGTGATTGTGGGGGGCTCCCGATCGTGGTAGGTCTGAAAGTGCGCTCCGACTCCCTCAGCCGCTTAGCCCCCCCCGGGCCAAGCAGCTGGCCTTTATCGTTTACCCATTCATCGTTTTCCCAGAACTGAGCTATGCGTTATCTGAATAGGAAGTCTCTCTTGCAATCCCTGTTGCCCGTTGCTCTTGCGCTGTGGGGCGCGGTTCTCGGCGGAGGTTGGGGCCATGCGCAAGAGGGAAAGGTCTTGATTCCTCGGAAGCAAACTAGCCCACCAGGACCTCCACTCTCTCCCCAAGAGTCGCTGGCCAAGATGGTGGTGCCGCCTGGATTTCATGTCGAATTGGTGGCTTCGGAGCCCGCTTTACTCAACCCCGTGGCAATGGCATTCGATGAACGAGGGCGGATTTGGGTTACGGAGAGTTTTGAATATCCGCGCCACGAGCCGGGGCCCGGCCGCGACCGGATCAAGATCCTCGAAGATACCACCGGCGACGGAAAGATCGATTCGGTCAAAATTTTTGCCGATGGGCTCAATATCCCCTCGGGAATTGCGGTCGGTCATGGGGGTGTGTGGGTTGCCAACGCGCCAGACCTCCTGTTCCTGCAAGATACCGATGGAGACGATAAGGCTGATAAGCAGGAAGTCGTCGTCACCGGTTTTGGGCGGGCGGATACTCACGAATTGCCCAACAGTCTGACATGGGGACCGGACGGTTGCCTGTATGGCTTGAACGGAGTGTTTAACCCCTGTCGAGTTGAGGCTAATGGTAAGGTCCATGAGTTTACTTGTGCGATGTTCCGCATCGATCCCAAGACGCGTGAGTTTTCGTTGTTTTGCGAAGGGACGAGCAACCCTTGGGGGATTGCCTTCGATCCGTGGGGCGAGGCCTTTATCAGCGCATGTGTCATCGATCACTTGTGGCACCTGACCGAGACGGGCTACTACCACCGCCAAGGAGGTCCCTACCCACCGCATACCTGGAAGTTAGAGTCGATTGTTAAGCACAAGCACCAAATGGCGGCCTACTGCGGGATTACATACTTCGATTCACCCGCGTTTCCAGCCGAGTATCGCAATAAACTGCTGATGGGGAATATTCACGGCAATTGCTTGAACGTTGATCGCGTTGAGCAGCGTGGCGCAACTTACGCTGGATTTGGAGAGGACGATTTTCTGTCTGGCAACGACGTCTGGTTCATGCCAGTTGCCCAAAAGGTTGGCCCTGATGGCTGCCTGTACGTCCTAGATTGGTACGATCGTTATCATTGCTATCAAGACGCCAGTGCTGACCCGGAGGGGGTGGATCGCGGGCATGGCCGGCTTTACCGCGTAGTCCATACCGCGACGGGACGCCCCGCAGTTGTGTCGTTGGCGGAAGCAAGTTCCGAGGAGCTGGTGCGGCGTTTGGCCGATCCCAATATCTTTCTCCGGGAAACGGCCCAACGCCTGCTGGCCGAGCGGAACTGCGAAGGAGTCGTCGACAAGCTAGAGGCTATCGCGTTGGGGACGCAAGCTGCCCCACAGCGGTTATCCGCCGTGTGGGCCTTGCAAGCCGGTAAGCAGATTCGCTCAGCCTTCTTAGCTCAACTGCTGGAAGAGGAAGATGAGCATCTTCGAAGCTGGGGAGTGCGGATTGCTGGGGATCAGTTTGCAGGCGACTCTAAGGTGCAGCAACTGACCTTGGGTCTGCTGGAGGGGGCTTCGCCCAAAGTGCAATTGCAACTTGCGATTGCCTTGGGGAAGTACACCGGCATGGACCCCATTGCCCATTGGGTTCAATTGGCCGCAGAGTGCGGCAGCGATCCAATTATCCCCAGCATCATTTGGCAAAACCTCCATCCTAAATTGGATGGAGAGGCGGCGGCCAATCTGTTGACCGCGGTCGAGCAACTGGATTTAGAGAATGCGCCTGGGTTGGCTGAGTTGCTAACCAAAGTCGCCGAAAAACTGCAGTTCTAATTCCGGCAGCTTTCCAACCAGGCTTCAGGGATCGTTGAAAGCGTTACCCACCGCATTGCGGCTTGCTCAAGTAGTAAACCGCAACGTGAGCAAGGATGGGGACGCTACAAGGGAGTGGGAGGTGCTGGCTTCCCGGAAGAACTGAAAATGCTCTTAAATCAACAAGCCGTTCAGGTTGGCACGAAGTTAGTTTTCCGCAATGCACACCATGCCATCGACTTGGATCACGAACCAATCGTGTCCCACGACACTCTGCACAACCGCTTCCTCTAGGTCGCGGGAGTTGGCCAATTGAGCTACGGAGCGAGGGCCTGCGCGATAGATCTCGTCCCATACTTCATTGCGTAGTTGTTCGAGGTCTAATTCCGAGTGCATGGTTGACTAACCTTGAGAAATGGCTGGAAGTATTGGAATTCGCGTGTGGCAAGCGCTTGGCCAGTCCCGCTAGGGCTGGCGGGCATTGAAACGTCAGGCTTGGTGCTAGCGAATTCAATTCAGGACGGCACGCACCCGCAGGTAGATGAATGGAAGCTCAGACTATCCGCTGGATGTCACTTCGGTCAACGCATATTCGACAGTGCTGGGACAATTAGCGGATGTTTTTTTGTCGGGTCCTTTGGCATCAACTCAGGGAGTTGGGGAAACAGCCCAGGAGCAAAAACGGGAGCCGCTGGTGGCATCGTTAGGCCGGCCATGGATTCGTGATTTGCCGAGCGAAGAGAATCGTTGGGCACGACGCGGCGGCTGGCTTCACGCCTGGTTGGGCACCGCAACTCTCCGCGTAAGCAAGGTAGGGGGGCGATATCGTGTGATTTAAGGGGGCTACCGCTTCCGTTAAGTCTAAATAGGCTCGCAAAGCCATGCGCCATTAGGCCCTGAGGCGTCGGGTCCTGCGAACGCCCATGCTCGCTTTCTAGAGCGCAAGAGGGTAGAATGATGCCACTCCATAATTTACCAATCAATGGAAACTGATGCGCCTCATCTCTTCGTCTGACAGCGACTAGCCGCGGCAACTCTTGCAATTTGGTTGATTTTCGACTCTACAAATCCTACCTAAGAAGAGAAACAACGGCATGGCACACGGTGTAATTAAGAAGCTCGTAACAGATAAAGGGTTTGGTTTCCTGAAAGCGGATGGTGGCGAAATCTTCTTCCACCACTCAGCTGTCCAGGGAGTTCCCTTTGAGTCTCTCCGCGAAGGCCAATCAGTATCCTTTACTGCGGGCAGTGGTCCCAAGGGGCCGCGCGCCGAAGACGTGCATCTGCTGGATGCTCCTGAGTAGAGTCGGCAATATTGAGTGAAGGCGTACTCTGAAGAGGGCAGCGAGTCTATTGCTCCCTCTTGGGGCGTCTGTTTCGGTGGCTTAGAAGTGTCTAAGTGGACCGATTTTGCCAGCCAGTTGAGAAGCAATGCTTCGATCGAGATATTTGAAAGAAAGCGGAAGTAGCTACGGGCCATGACTCAAAAAAAGAAATCGAATCCTAAGAAGACATCAGCTCCAGTGCTCTCGGCTCCCACCGCACAGGGTGACCTTAGCCAGACAGAAATGAAAGTGCTCAAAATCTTTCGCGAATATCTTATGACACCAGGTCAAATGCTCTGTTTGGGCAATGCGGATATCGATTCCATGAAGGCTGCCCTGGAAAAGATGACTGCCGAAGGGTTGCTCATTCCAGATTCTTTTAAGGGGTCATATTCCTTAACTAAGGCTGGTTTTCAAGCAATGAATGAAGCGAAATAGCTTGCGCCGCGCTCGGCGAGCAAGCAGTGCTTAGCAGCGTGTCTGTTTCGGCGCCCCCAAATTTGCGATTCTAAGATCTCCAGCCCGGTTGACCATAAGTTGTGCGGTCCACGCGACTCCAGTCAAGCATTTGCCTAGGTCGCAATTCGCCGCGTGAACGGGGCCGTGTGCGTGCTTAGTGGTTTGCGCCGAGGCCTGTCTCCGCAACAACGAGAGCTAGGGGGGCCACCGTTAGCCTCCAGCCACATTGTGCCGGCAGGTGAGCCGGGGCGATGCGATTCCTGAGACAGTCCGCTGGCCCTACTACCCCGCTTGGCTTCGACCTTGTAATCTGATGGGCACGCCGGGCTGGCCGAGAACCAACCCTCACAAGGCCGATTGCGAAATCCCAAGGAAGTGAAGGGCATGTGTCCGTTGTGCGGTGCGTGTTCAGCATGCATGCCGGATTTCGTTAGGAAAGTTGTCCACAGTCAGAAGCACAGGAGTTTATTAATATGGCACGTCCCGTCACGTTGTTTACTGGTCAGTGGGCCGATCTACCAATCGATCATATGGTGAAGCTAACAAGTCAATTCGGATACGACGGTATCGAATTGGCATGTTGGGGAGACCACTTTGAAGTCGACAAGGCGATGAGTGACGACAGCTACTGCACCCAGAAGCGTGCTTTGCTGGAAGCCAATGGATTGCAGTGTCTGGCGATCAGCGCACACCTTGTCGGTCAAGCGGTTTGTGATGTCATTGACGAACGGCACAAGCAGATATTGCCCGACTACGTATGGGGCGATGGTGATCCAGCAGGCGTAAATGCGCGGGCCATCGAGGAGCTAAAGCAGACGGCGCGAGCTGCTCAGCGCTTTGGTGTCGACGTGGTGAATGGTTTCACCGGTTCGAGCATCTGGCACTTGCTCTACTCCTTTCCGCCCGTCTCCGAAAAGATGGTGGAGGACGGTTTCAAGTTGTTTGCGGAGCGTTTCAATCCTATTTTGGACGTGTTCGGTGAGTGCGGAGTGAAATTCGCCTTGGAAGTCCATCCCACTGAAATTGCATTCGATATCTACACTGCCCAGCGTGCCCTAGAGGCCTTGGGGAACCGTGAAGAGTTTGGATTCAATTTCGATCCTAGCCACCTGATCTGGCAAGGAATCGATCCTGTCGAGTTCATTCGCGCTTTTCCCGATCGCATCTACCACGTGCATATCAAAGACGCGATCCAAACCTTGAACGGAAAGTCTGGCATTCTCTCCAGCCACCTCAACTTTGGTGATCCACGGCGCGGCTGGGACTTCCGCAGTCCAGGACGAGGCGGAGTGAATTTCGAAGAAATCATTCGTGCGTTGAACGTTGCTAATTACCAAGGTCCCCTCAGTATCGAGTGGGAAGATAGCGGAATGAATCGTGAGTTCGGAGCGGCAGAGGCCTGCAGCTTTACCAAACGCATGGATTTCAGTCCAAGCGATCGCGCCTTTGATGCAGCTTTCGACGAGTAATCGACGTGAACTCTCCTGAACAGATTGCAATCCAGTTGAATGGCCAAGCGATGGATGTCCCGGATGGCACGTCCATCGTGCAGTTGTTGGAACTGGCCAAGATCCGCAGTCAGCTAGTTGCGGTGGAGGTCAATTTGGAAATTGTCCCCCGCGAGTCGCACGCGCAGCATGTGTTGGCTGCCGGAGATGTGATTGAAGCGGTCACCCTTGTGGGAGGTGGGTAGTCCTCGATGACCACTGAACCTTCCTTTAAAACACCGGCCGCGGATTCGACTCTCAAAGTTGGCGGGTTTGAACTGCCCAGTCGATTGATTGTGGGGACCGGCAAGTACGATACTTTGGAATTAATGCGGGATTCCCTGACGGCGTCAGGCTCCACGGCAATTACTGTCGCGATACGCCGCGAGAAAATGTACGATCGCAGCGGGCAAAATATTCTCGATTACATCGACCCCTCGCGGTACGTGCTGCTTCCCAATACGGCGGGCTGCTACAACGCCGCCGATGCGGTACGGGTCGCTAAATTAGGGAGAGAAATCCTGCGGGCGCTTGAGAATCCAGGTGCCGACTGGGTCAAGCTCGAAGTTCTCGGCGATACCAAGACTCTCTTGCCCGATCCAGTGGCTACGCTCGAAGCCTGCAAGACGCTCGTAGACGCTCAGTTTCAGGTCTTGTGTTACACCAGCGACGATCCCATTCTGGCCAGACGTCTCAAAGAGGCTGGAGCCACCAGCGTGATGCCAGCGGGCAGCCCCATTGGCAGTGGGCAGGGGATTCTCAATCCCAACAATCTGAAGATCATTCTGGAGTACCTGAAGGAAGACGACCCGGACTATCCGGTGATCGTGGATGCCGGTGTCGGAACGGCCAGTGATGTTTCCATCGCATTTGAATTGGGTGCGGATGGGGTTTTGTTGAATTCAGCCATCGCCCATGCACGCGATCCGGTGCGTATGTCGATCGCTATGAAGCATGCGGCCATTGCGGGCCGCGAAGCATTCCTTTCTGGCCGCATTCCCAAACGCCTCTACGCCCAAGCCAGCAGCCCCGAAGAGGGTGTGATCACGACTCGTCCCTGGTAGTTGTGTTCTGAAAAGGGGGGCGGGAACTGATCAATACGCCTGTGAAATCTGTCTAAGCCCGTTTGTTCTCGATGAGTAAGAAGCAAGCATGATGAAATCAACTCAACTTTTCTCCAGCATGGCTGTGGGGCTTTTAAGCTTGGTAACCTTGGGGTGTTCGGGCCCAACAGCCGACGAATCTTCCATGCCCGACGCGTCCCCAGTGGAGGCACCAGCGGTTGCCAGCCAACCACCTGCGGATCCCGCAAGTAGCGCGCAAGGGCAGGCCGCCGCCGAGGTTGCTCTTGCCGATTTTGCAGGCGTCATGGAATCGATTCAACAGCACGCGGGCAAAGTTGTGGTACTCGATATTTGGAGCCGGTCTTGCATTCCCTGCATGCGAGAATTTCCTCATCTCGTCGACTTGAGTCAACAGCACGCAGACGAGGTCGTCTGCCTATCCCTCAACGTTGATTATCTGGGACTCAAAAGCAAGCCAGCGGAAAGCTATGTGCCGGATGTGTTGAAGTTCCTCAATCAGCAGGGAGCATCAACCCTCGTGAATTTTGTGTCTTCGGAGCCTGACGAAATCGTCTTCACCAAAGCGGAGATCGATTCGATTCCCGCCATTCTCGTCTTCGATGCGGCGGGGGAGTTGGTTCATCGCTTTACCGAAGGAAACGCAGGCGGTGACGGATTGACCTACGCCCAAGATGTGGTGCCCGCTATCGAAAAATTGTTGGCCGAATAATAGCATGAGACTTGTAAGATTTGATCTGCGGTGGATGCCGGTGTGCTTGGTGTTCTTCTTGGCAGTCCTGCTGGTCTCACCCAGCATGGGGCAATCGCCCGCTGCATCGGCGGTCGACATCAACTTGAGTGGACCAGTCCGCATCGCCAAACTGCTGTGGAAGGCGAATCCTCAGGCGGCCTCCAGTTCGTTGGCCAAGACGATCAATACAGCGCTTGAACGCAAGATGGTGGAAGAGCTGCGCGTCGCTCTGTTGCCGCTCGAGACCTCCGCCAGGCAAGTTGTCGAAGTGGATTCGGATTCAGAGGTGCGGCAAGCAGTTGCACTTGCAGCGATCTTGATGATTGATGGTCAAGAGGGCGAATGGTCGACGGTTGAATTGACGAACCGTCTCAAGCGAATTGCTGAACTAGACCAGCGTGAACTGGTTTTGAAGAGTTGGTTCAGCGTCCAGCCAGACAGGTCAAAGGAGTATTTCGAGCACTTGCTGGCCAGCGAACAAGCAGATGAAGCTTGGATCGGCAAAGTGGTACAAACTGGTCTGACCTACGATCGTGCGCGATACGAAGAGGCCATCCTCGCCAACTGGGCCAACCTGCCTGCCAGCGTCCAGTTGTCGGCAATCGAACCGTTGACGCGCCAAGCGGGGTCGATGCGCCGCTTGGTTCAAGCGGTAGCGGATGGGAAGATTCAGCGGGATTTGATCAATACCAATCAACTGCAGAAGTGGGCCAGTTCGTCTCAGCAGGAGTTGAAAGAGGAATTGGAACAGGTGTGGGGGAAGGTGCGCGTCGCTCAAAATGTCGCACGGCAGAAAGTGGTTCAAAGCGCGCTTCAGAACCTGCGAGCTGGCAGCCCGGGAAGCGCTTCGAGAGGTGCCCTGGTATTCGAACGGGTTTGTTCCCAATGCCATCGATTCCGTGGCAAGGGGTTTGAAGTGGGGCCGGACATTACGAATAATGGTCGCGGCAACTTAGAGCAACTCGCCTCCAATATTCTGGATCCAAGCCTGGTTATCGGCCCCGCGTTTCAGGCCCGGATGTTGCTAACCGTCGACGGAGACCTGCTATCGGGCATTCTGGTGGGGGAATCGGAACGCTACATTCAATTGAAGCTCCAGGGTGGGAAGATTGTCGAATTTGACCGCGAGCAAGAGATTGAAGAGTTGAAGGTGAGCGATAAGAGCATGATGCCCGAGGGGCTCGAAGCCCAGATGACGGAACAAGAACTGCGAGATCTGTTCGCCTACCTGTGTTTGCTAAAACCGCTCGGCGCCGAGGATAATGAACTCATTCCCGGTACGCCGGATGGCTTCGTGCAGCCCTAAGGCCTAACCGCGTTTGTGTCTGACCAAAGTTTCTGGACAACTTTTAGGCAGCATTTTTTGCATGATTTCCCCAGTAATTGTCCCAGAGGTTACTCGCTTCGAGTGCAGCGAGGTTCATCATGCACTCGGCATTGGCGAAATCCCACCGGCGACCTCGGCCTTTGACCCGTTGTGTGGTAGTTTTGCATTGGGCCTCGGTCGGACCACTGCCGATCTGAATGCCGCGAGCGCGAAGTTCGCGATAACGAATGATTTCACGACGCTCCGAAATATATCCGATCAATTGCTCCAAGGCTTGAAGGCGTCGACCTGAGCACGTGAGTTTCTGAGTAAGCAGCTCACTCAGCAGTGCGTCGACTCCCTGTTCCATCAGGATGTTGGTCAATGCCGTTAACCATGTGGCTCCCGATTCATCCTCGCCGAACATCTCGCGACGCGCCTTTTGTGCGTTGTCTTTCATGTGGTAGTAATCCAAGTTGATTTTATCCACAATGTTGTGAAACTCCAATTGGTTGCGTATCCATGGAGCGCCATCGATATTTGCAATGGACTCAGTCGCTTCATCTAGTTTGATGGTCGTCGCCATACTTCGCATCAAGCGCCCAGTGACTTCGCAATCACCGCGGGTAGCTATCACAAGCCGGAGCGTCTGAGATTCGTTGTAAGCAACTACGATTCTTGCTTCCTTGTACTGTTGATCCGAACCTGCTCGAGCTGCTGGCAACGGCCGACATTTCTTTCCACTACGTCGACGTTTCAGTTTGATCGTAGTGCGACGCTTAGTCTTCTCGGCTTGAGTAACGACCGGTACCTTCACTCCGTCGCAGCCGACATAAACCCGAGTTGGGGTTGGTTTTTGTTGATCATTCACTGCGCCAGATGCGGCTGATGAACTGGCCGACGACTTCTGGGGAACATTTTCCAACGTGCAGTCTGCCGACGACCAGCCAATATCAATGCCCCCTCGCGTTAGCTGGTTGGTTACCTTGCGACCTTCGTACTCGACCAATTGCCGTACGCTTTCGCCGCTAATGTCGATCGATGATAAACGAGCGATATTGGCCGCAGTCTTTACAAAGCTGGAGGAACTTTGATTCAAACGACAAAGCATCTCACGTATCCCGCACGTGAAGCTTTTCTCTGCTTCATCCAGCAAGGCATCGATCGGTGTGCTGCTGGTTTCGTCTTGAACTGCCCACCGAACACGCTTTAGTTGCACACGGCCGTTCTCAGTCAAGAGGCTACGTAGTTGGCGTCCCTTGTTCCGTGCTCGAACTCCCGTCGCGCTCTTCGGAGGGGGAAAAAGCGGCTTCCACCGCATTAATCTTCGCTTGTAAGGCTGCCTCATAGACCTGTTGCCGGAAACGATCCAAAGCCTGACGACTGAGTCCTTCGCTGTCTTCGATCCAAGCACCATCGCGAGCGTTATCAATCGAATCAACTACCGCATTGAGCGTCGCTTCGAATTCGGCTTGCAGCGTAGCTTTCAAACCTTCGCGATCCACTTTCGAACTTCCCATGGCATTCACTCCTCACTAAACGGGGAAAAAGGAACACCCTATATTATGCCCCCTGCCCATCTTTCGCGCCATAGGTATTTGTCAGACACAGAAGTCATTTCGCCAAGAAGGCGACGGCGAGGGGGAAAGGCGTCTTCCAGCAAACCAGTGGAAACAGGTGCCCCGCCGCGCTGCTTACCTTACCTCAAAAGCATCCCCCCGAAGGCCAGCCAGACTCCCCTACGACTTACCGCTTCCCTTCACCGGCGTTCGTTGGCTGAGCGGATCCTCCGGCCAAGCGTGCTTGGGGTACCGGCCACGGAGTTCTTTTCGAACCGTGGCATAGGTGTTTGCCCAGAAACTCGCTAAATCATCTGTAATCTGATGCACTCGGCCATTGGGAGCCAGCAGATGGAGAAGTACCTGGCTCTTGCCGCCAGCAAGTCGCGGGGTATCCTGCCAACCAAAGAATTCTTGGATTCGGGCTGCTAAGATGGGCGGTTTGCCCGGTTCATAGGTCAATAGTACGCGTCGGCCAGTCGGCAGAGTCATCGCCTCAGGGGCTTGCCCATCGAGCAACTTCCGCTGCTGAGCATTCAATTCTCCAGGGAGCAAACTGCTCCATGGCAGTTGCCGCACCTCCTCAAGGTTCCGCAGGCCGTAAAGCCACTTTTCAAGCATGGGAACCAAGGAATCGCCAGTAAACGTGGGTAAATTTTCCTCTGGCAATGCTTGGGCCAACCACCGTACTCGAGCTAACCAACTCTGCAGCACACGGTCCTTGGCAGGCAGGAGTTTGTCAAATTGACCAGCCGCAGCTTGAGAGAGAAGCCTCGCGGTCTCCGCATCCAAGGGAGTCTCGGCAGTCGTTTCGGTGAGCATTAGGTCGCACCAGTACAACCGCCGCCGGGACACTACCGATCCGAGCGTTGGATTCATGAAGCGTTCGGTGCGTGTCTGCAGATTGGCACCGGTCAGCCAAGCCTGCTCCACTGCACTAGCCATGCGGACGTTCGCTTCGGTCCCTGCGGCATCAACATCGAGGCACAAAAAAAGCTCTGCTGCGGTTACCGCCGATTTCCCATCGAGCTTGATACCGCGACCACCCACCATCACCCCACGGGGCGTGTTGGCAGATCGGCGGCGAGCAACTCGATCCGGGAATCCTGCCAAGAGTGCTTCGGACAATTGCGTCTCCAGTGGCTCTTCTGCAGTGGAGGAAAGCTGGCTGTCTACGACGGTACGCAATTGCTCCGCTACCCGCTGGACCTGCTGCACGGCGGCCAGATTGATTCCACCTAGTGAAAACTCAGCAGCCACCCGCTCAACGGAGATTCGATTGCCAGCCTGCAGTCGCTGCAGGGCTTGTACCCGACGGGTTACATCGCAGTGATACGGCAGCTTCACTTGCTGGATGGTCGGCACTCCTCCACGACTGCGTGGCGCATAGGCTCCCGCCTGACGGTCCACAATGTCCCGCTCGCTCAAGATGGCTGCCGCCAACGTAGCAGCGTGTGGAATGCGTAGGGCATGCCCTGCGACCACCACTCTTGCCAGCCGAGGATGGAGGGGGAAATGCAGGAGCTGCCGCCCCAATTCCGTCGGACGCCCTTCCTGCACCGCGCCGATCCACTCCAAAACTTGCAGGGCTCCAGCAATCGCCGCTGTCGGAGGCGGGGTAATCCAAGGGAAGGCAGCAATATCGCTTTCGCCCCAGCACAGCAATTGCAAGACAGCACCGGCGATGTCGACCCGCAGTACTTCGGGGTCGAGTTGCTGAGGGCGACTCCGCGCGGACACTTCATCCCACAAGCGGTAGCAGAAACCGGGTGCAGTTCGCCCCGCCCGTCCAGCCCGCTGGGTCGCCGATGCAGTTGAGATTGGTTCCAGTAGCAAGCGATTCAACCCCAGGGCGGGATCAACGCGTTGGACGCGCGCCCAACCACTATCGATGACCGTCGTGACACCATCGATCGTCAACGACGTTTCTGCCACATTGGTCGCCAGAATAATCTTGCGTTGCGGACTCGTGGCTAGCACCGCGTCTTGATCGGCAGGCCGCATGTCGCCAAAGAGCGTCAACAAATTCCAGCCCTGTTTGGCAGCTTCCGGCGCAAGTTGTCTTTCCACCTGGCGAATCTCGCCGACTCCAGGCAAGAAGACGAGCATGTCTCCATCGCCCTCGGCCGCACTGTCGCTTCCCCGCCTGGCCTGCGCATACTTCAGCACAGCAGCGGTCGTCTGCTCGACGATCCGGCGACTGGGATGCTGCGGGCGGCCACCAGACATCGAACCGAATTTGGCATGTTCAATGCGGACCGGATAGCTCTGCGCAGCAACAGCAATGCGTGGTGCGTCCCCCAAGTAGTGGCAAACGCTCGCGCCATCTAGCGTCGCTGACATCACCAACAACCTAAGATCGGGTCGTAGCTCAGTTTGAATGCGTTGCAACATTCCCAACAATAAATCGTACTCAAGCGACCGTTCGTGGAATTCGTCTAGGAGAATGAGGGAGACATCTTCCAGCACGGAGTCCAACTGGAGGCGGCGAAGCAAAATCCCCGGGGTTAAACTCGTTAGACGCGTAGCGGGCCCAGTCCGATTGTCAAACCGAACTTGATAGCCCACCTCCCTCCCCAGCTGATACCCCTGCTCGCTTGCGATCCGCGCGGCCGCGGCACGCGCCGCGATTCTACGAGGTTGGACCAACAGAATTTTCGAAGGCGCATTCCAGCCGGCTGAATTCCGGCTGCCTGGCAAAAATGCGGGGGCGACTCGCGTCGTCTTCCCCGTGCCCGGGGGCGCTTCCAGCACCACCGATGGATGACCAGCCAAGGCGTGAGCCAACGCATCGAGGTGCGAATCAATCGGTAGCGGTTGGAGCATAAAATCGGACTGTGGTGGAGTAAAGGTCGCGCGGTTGATCCCCTGCAGGCCAGCGGTGGAAGCTAGCAGTGGGCAGCCTTCCATGGTACCCCGCGCGTGCAGCAGGCAAAAGCGACGCCCGAACACGGACCGGTTCGCGTTCTAGTAACGCATATCGAGTGGTGCCTACTGACGGACCAGAGACTGTCCAGCGTTTCCATGCTTACGGGTCGACGCCTTGGTTTCGTAGAGGCCTTGGTTCGTAGAGGCTTACTGGAGAAGGCTGCACTGCAAAAATCGAGTGGTGGTGGCCAACGCCTCTGACTTGCTCCTGTTGGGTATTTATGGCTTCCACAAGATGGTATCGCATCCAGGTTCGATCGCCAGAGCCGATGGCGGGAAGTCACCAAAAGTAAGCTTCCAATTCTTTCCTTTTTTTGACTTGGGCATCGCGGCTAGATTTCAGGTGGGTTGGCGTGGGAAATTGGAGCCATTAGATTGAGGTGCTGTCGAGAAAGCCACGTTGCTGCGACAATGAGCCCAGTCCGTTATTTCTTGCGTGATTGAGCAAGTCCCTCCAGTTACACGAACCCCTTCAGAGCAACCTGCACAATGTCCCAGGATTTCCAAGAAATTGGCGGCGTACGACTAAAACTTGGTGCACCACTCACCAACGGCAGCGAGTGGATCGGACAGCGTGAAGTTCTGAAGCAGTTGCTCGCTTGCTGGATCACGGTGGATGACGCCGATCTGCCCTTAACGCCGCGACTTGTAGGCGTTCCCGGCATCGGAAAAACGGCCCTGGCCATGTCAGCAGCGGCCATGCGAGACCAAGAACTGTACGTCTTCCAGTGCACGGCCGATACGCGACCCGAAGACTTGCTCGTCACCCCAGTGTTAAGCCAGAGTGGGCAGATCGCCTACCACGCTTCCCCGTTGGTCACTGCCATGCTTCGCGGCGCGGTGTGCGTACTGGACGAGGGGAATCGCATGAACGAAAAATCATGGGCTAGCTTGGCGCCCCTTTTCGATCAGCGGCGGTACGTTGAGTCGATCGTGGCCGGAATCGTCATCCCCGCCGATAAGGAGTTCCGGTGCGCGGTGACCATGAACCAAGACGATTCCACCTACGAGATCCCCGACTACATCCTCAGTCGGCTGCAGCCCACGCTGCCACTTGGCTTTCCCAATCGTCAGGACGAATTGGCAATCCTCCAATACCACCTCCCCTTCGCCGAGCCAGAGATGCTGGCCATGACCGTCGAATTCTTGCAGCGTTCCCACGAACTGCGACTCGATTTCTCAGCCCGCGATGGCCTCAATCTATTGAGATTCGCACTCAAGCGACTAGCTCAAGATCCGGAGCATCCGGTTGCTAAAGATGCAGCTTGGAGAGAGGCCCTGGAATTTTGCCTCGGCGAGGATGCGTTAAATCTGGAAGCTTTGGCGGAACGCCAAACACGCGATCTGCGTGGAAATTCCATTCCACTGGGACTCGGCGACTTTTTCTTCGATCCCGACGATCCCTTGCATCCCGATTTTGATGGCGAGGAAGATGATGATGATGAAGACGACGATCGCTAAGACATCACAAGGCATTCCCATGGTTTCCTAGGGGCAATCCCCCCTTCCTCCAGGCAGGTAAAACGCATTGCCCCACGAATTTAAAACACGCGACATTTCCGGACAATTCATCCTACTGGGTACAGGGACGTCGGTGGGAGTGCCAGTTATTGGATGCGCTTGCCAAGTCTGCCGCAGTGACAACCCACGCAACAAGCGGACGCGTTCATCGGCCATCGTGGGGCTGCCCGAGGGGAATTTGTTGATCGACACCTCCCCGGAACTGCGCATACAATTGCTCCGAGAAGAAATTGGAATTGTGCATTCCGTTGCCTACACCCACGAGCACGCAGACCATATTTTCGGGTTGGATGATCTGCGTCTGTTCCCCTTTCAACTCCATGCACCGGTTCCATTATTCTGTGAGCCCAATGTAGAATCTCGCATCCGCCAGAGTTTCGACTACGCCTTCAAAACCGGTCCGCAAACTCATCCTGGGGCAATTCCTGCGCTGGAGCCACGCACTATTTCCACAGCCCCCTTTGATGCGCTCGGAGCAACGATTCGCCCCCTCCGCTTACAACATGGCCCCAATTATCGAGTATTGGGTTTTCGAATTGGCAATATTGCCTATTGCACCGATACCAGCTGTATTCCAGAAGAGAGTTTTGAGACATTGGCTGGCTGCGAAGTCTTGATCGTGGACGCGCTAAGACTCGAACCGCATCCAACCCACTTTAATGTGGAACAGGCCTTGGCGGCAATTGAGAGAATCCAACCGCAAAAAGCCTATCTAACGCATGTGAGCCATGAACTCGAATACGTGGCCACCAATGCGATCCTACCGGGTGGTGTTGAATTGGCCTACGACGGCCTCAGCCTCGACCTCAAGTTGGGGTAGGGGCATCGATGACCGGCCTCAAGAAGGCACGGTACGGAACAGGCAGAAGCACCACTCGTGCAGAGTTGCACAAACTAAACAGCGACTTGGCCGCGAATTTCATTGCGATCTCCTAGCCGGACTGCTAGGTTGAATCGCACTCTCCATGGACGCGTTTCATGGATGCGGGGCGCCGTGACGTGCCGCAAGCTCTTCTCTGCCGCTCTACAGGAGTTTGACCTATGACTGGTGCAGTCGTTCTCGCACGAGAAATGATGACTCAGAATCTAGTGACACTCTCTCCCGATCTCGATGTATTCGCTGCCATCGATGTCTTGCTTCGCAAGCGGATTTCGGGAGCGCCCGTCGTTGATTTCGACGGGTCATTCCTCGGAGTCTTCTCGGAGAGCTCATGTATGCGTGTGATTGTCAACGCGGCCTACGACAATCTGCCTGACGCAGGACTCATGCCCTTTGTCGATCGCCAAGCTCCCACCATTTCACCTGACACCGAATTGCTAGAGATCTGCCAAACCTTTCTGAATCAAGCCACCAGACGCCTACCGGTGCTCGACGAAGGTCGACTCGTGGGGCAGATCAGCCGCCGAGACGTAATGCGGAAGGTGAACTCGATGGCGCGCGGCAAGCAGTGCGGACGCGCCGAATTGCTGTATATCTCAGCGCTGTTCCACGATGGCGAATGTGTAGCCGGACGCATTGGTTGATGCGGTGGGGGGTGAGTCTGGGGTTGGCGCGAATTCGAGTTGGGTTCGAGCACGAGCACGAGCACGAGCACGAGCACGAGCACGAGGAAGAGGAAGAGGCTGGGTCATTGCAAATCGCGCACTGTCTGCTGCGTTACATGGACTTCTTGTCGCATGATTTGGTTTGCCAATTTCTCTGCAAGCGGGGCAATCACGCTAAAGTGGTCATGCCCAGAAACCTTGAGAAAGTGAATATTCGGGTTTGAATTCTCGGCAGCCATTACTTCCACAGCACCATCCCAATTCCCATTTTCAGCCCCTTCAATAACATACATAGGATTCTTGACGCAGTGCAGCCAGTAACGAGGGGAACGGAGTCGCATTTCGTCTTGGTCATTCGGGTCGCAGTACACGTAGTCACCACCATACTGGCTGGCAACTGCGACGGGGCCCAATGAGAAAATCGCGCGATAGCGATCGGAGCACGCCCCGACTAACATGGCCAGGGTCCCTCCTGTGCTATGGCCACCAAGATAGATTTGTTCCGCGTCCACGTAAGGCAATTGGGAAAGATGCTCCGTGGCAGCGAGGATATCATCGACTTCGCCGTAGAACCCCTCTCGCTTGCCGGGATTGTCGTTTCCCCCTCGTTGTGACGGAAACATGACGACCACGCCAGCCTCCCGAAACGCACGTACCGACTGGTCGTTGCTCCGATCCTGCGGTGACCACACGTCACCGATGGAATTGTTGTCCCCACCAGTAATCCATACGATGGCCGGATGCTTCTCGCCATCCCCCGGATCGATCGTGACATACGCCGCCAATCGACCGACGGGGGACGGATATTCAATCAATTCCAACTCGGTTCCCACTGGAGAATTCGGTGGTCCAAAGTGCTCGCCCGATTTGACGATAGTAGTCTCGAACCCACCTCTCGCATCGAGGAGTGTTTGCGACGCAGTAGGTCGTGACGAGAATGGTGCATTTGCAGCAATGTCGCAGCCAAACAGTGTAAGCACGACTAGTGGAATAAATCTTCGCATGGCGTCTCCGGAGGAAAGTGAAACTGGTTGCGGTCATTTTGTCTCATTAATCGGTTCACCTACACTAGACAGATTATTGCACCAACCCGCAGTCCCCGGTTCAGCCATTGTGACAAAACGAGTCCATTCGGCAGTTGTATTCCGAACGATTTCAAGTTAATAAGAAGCATACGTCCGAATTTGAATAGATACTCGATGGGAAACTGCCGTGGCAAAAAATGTGCTCGGAACCGATTTGGAAACCTGTAGCTCTGAGCCGATGACCGGTTTTTTCCGTGATGGCTGCTGCAATACAGGTGCGGAAGACTCTGGCATGCACACCGTCTGTGTCGAGGTTACCGACGACTTCCTGCGATTTTCTAAGCTGCGGGGAAACGACTTGTCGACTCCCATTCCCCAATTCGAGTTTCCTGGTCTCAAGGAAGGTGATCGCTGGTGCCTGTGCCTCCTGCGTTGGCGCGAAGCGTATGAGGCAGGAATGGCTCCGCTGGTCAATTTGCGTGCTACCCACATATCCGCCCTCGAGTTCTTCGACCTCGAATTGTTGCAAGAGTACGCCACCGGCGACTCCTTAGACGACTAGCATCCGGCCGTCCATGGCCCTCCGGTCAGGTCACTGCGCCCACCGGTCAGCTTAACGCAATTCACATCGTTGGCTCGGCATCTCCCTCAGGAGACTTGCTAGAATCGGGACGTTGTTTTCGTCGCCATTCAATCGAGGGATCCCCAGCCGATGCGAGAGCATTTTCATCTCAACCAATTGCTGCGAGCCACCAAGAGCGGTCTTTCGCGGCGTGATTTTTTGAGTTTCACGACCGCGCTAACAGCCATTCCTTGTCTTTCACGGGCGAGTTGGGCCCGCAACAATCCAAGTTTTGCCAGCGACCCATTCACGCTCGGTGTCGCCTCGGGCGATCCGGACAGCACCGGAATGGTGCTGTGGACCCGTTTGGCCCCCCAGCCACTGGAGCCGTTTGGCGGAATGCCTAACGAAGCCGTAAATGTGCACTGGGAAATCGCCGAGGACGAGCATTTCCGCAGCATTGTCGCGTCGGGAACCGCCACAGCAACTCCTCAACTGGGGCACTCCGTCCATGTGGAAGTTGCCAGTCTCAAGCCAGATCGCTGGTACTGGTATCGCTTTACGGCCGGCGATGCGCAGAGTCCCGTGGGACGGACGCGCACCACTCCAGCTCCCGACACTCTTCCCCCGCAACTCAAATTCGCCTTCGCGTCTTGTCAAAACTACGAACAAGGGTACTTCACCGCCTACGAGCAGATGGCGCAGGATGACCT
Source organism: Aureliella helgolandensis (assembly GCF_007752135.1). Classification (GTDB taxonomy): domain Bacteria; phylum Planctomycetota; class Planctomycetia; order Pirellulales; family Pirellulaceae; genus Aureliella; species Aureliella helgolandensis. Next base: position 2,632,006 of record NZ_CP036298.1, read on the forward strand.
GGATTTGGTAGTTCACCTCGGCGATTACATCTACGAATATGGTGGGAAAGAGAATCGAGTTCGCAAGCATTTGGGGGAAGAGATCGAATCGCTAACCGATTACCGTGTCCGCCACTCCCAGTATCGTGCAGACAAGCTGTTGCAGAACATGCATGCGCAGTGTCCTTGGCTAGTTACCTGGGACGACCATGAGTTCGACAACAATTGTGCAGCAGACATTTCCGAACAACAGGCGGTGCATCCCGATGTCTTCCTGATGCGTCGTGCCAATGCCTATCAAGCCTATTATGAGATGATGCCGCTACGGGCCAGCTCCATGCCACGCGGTGCGGATATGACCATCTACCGTCGAGCCCCCTTTGGAAGACTTGCCGACTTTATGGTGCTCGATACTCGCCAGTATCGCAGCGACCAACCGAACCAAGATCGACACTCGGACCTCAACGAATCGGCCATGTCTCCCACCAATTCTCTCCTTGGACACGAGCAACGCAACTGGCTATGTTCCTCCCTGATCCAAAACACGGCGCAGTGGAATATCCTGGCGCAACAGGTCATGATGGGAATGGTCGATCGCTCGGGTGATTCCCCCGATCCGGTGTACTCCATGGACCAATGGCCCGGTTGCAGCTTCGAGCGAATGGAGCTGTTGAAATTCCTAGCCGATCGCCGCGTTTCCAATCCGGTGGTTTTGACCGGAGACATCCACTCCAACTGGGTCAATGACCTGCGTGTCGACGATCGAGATCAAACGACTGAGGTGATTGCCACCGAGTTTGTCGGCACCTCCATCTCTAGTGGTGGCAATGGGCGTCCCGAGCCCGATTCCCATCCGGCAATCATGGCCGACAATCCCTGCGTTCAATTCCACAATACCGAACGCGGATACGTGCGCTGCACCGTAACGCCCGAACAATGGCAGAGCGATTATGTGGTCATTGACGATATCACGAAGCCTGGTGGGAAGGCATCCACCCGAGCTCAATTCTTAGTTGAAACGGGACATCCGGGGGCACACCGCATCGGATAACCGCTCCCGCGGCACTCATCCACCAGGGGGACATGCACTTCACTGCCAACCACACCTCGATCAACCTTGCATTGTGCGGTAAAAAAGGGGCTGAACACCTGATTGCCGCACCTTGCAGAGTTGCTGAGTACTATGTGGTTTTCGGATCTAGCTGCAGGCAAAGTGGGGGACTCGTGAATTTACCGGAAGAGAAGTGGCCGAACCAAGGGCGGGCCGCGGGGATCGATTTTGGCACTGTCCGCATTGGCGTCGCGCTCAGCGACCCTAGCCAAACTTGGGTAACCCCCCTGGAAACCTATACTCGCCGCACCCCTCGTCTCGACGCTCAGTACTTCCAACGGCTGGTCGCATCCGAGGCATTGGTGGGTTTCGTGGTTGGCCTTCCCTTGCACTGCGATGGCCAGGAAAGTCAAAAATCGAAGGAAGTTCGCCTATTTGTCACTTGGCTTGAACAACAGACGCAGCTCCCCGTCGCCCTCTTCGACGAGCGATTTACGACTGCCGAGGCTCGACGCCTGCTAAACGAAACCCAGCTCAGTCCTCAAAAACGCAAGGCCAAGCTCGACGGACTTGCTGCTCATCTCATTTTGAGTCACTTTCTAGATTCTCAAAAGCATTTCGAGTCTCAAAATGAGTCGCTGGACTGACCCCTGCAGATCCTGCGTTGCGATTTGTACCTTCAATTCTCGGTATTTTCCGCAATTTTTTGGCGGAACATCGGTATGTGGGGAACAAACCCCTATCGTGTATCATCCGAGATTACAGTCCATTCAGCTTTGAGGTGCATTACCTGCGGGCAGCCATGGCAGATCTTCCGTAAGAACGAAGATTGGCATTTGGTGGAGTTCGCAGAACTGGATTGAGTTTAGGTAGACGCTAGGTTGGGCCCCCAATTTCGCGTCGCTTCTCGGTCTTTTTCAGTGCAGTGCTGCAATGGATTTCGGCACCCTAGGGAATTTAACGTAGCTTCAGCCTGACCAAGTCGTCCTATATCCGAGAGACGACTCTCACAGCCACTAGTGGCGAACAGAGTAGGTTGAGCGGTTGGTTAGTTCCCGTAGCAAGCGATGCTTTCCGGCAAGTCAGGCCACAATGAGGTGGCCTCTTGGAGTCATGAGTATGCCAGTTGACGGCCCAAATCGAGACGAACTACTTAGCGCACTGGTGGATGACCAGCTCACACCAGAGGAACTAGAAGAGGTCAACGCTGCGCTCCGTTCCGATGCTGCGGCCCAAGGCACGCTGGCCGCATTTCGCAAGAATCGCGCCGCGTTAGGCGAATTGGCCCAGCGTCATTCCAGCGGTCCGCTGCCCGAGGGCTTTGCAGACCGCGTGGTGGCAGCGGCGCTGCAAGCTAAGTCCCAGTCGGATTCCGAACCGAATGCTCGCTCCGCGGCGACGAGCGTGGAGCTGCCCACCATGGAGGCGGGCCCAGGTAGCCTGCGATCGATTCGCAGCCACAAACTTTGGGCAATGGGATTGTTGGCGGGCGCGGCGGCGGTCGTAGTGTTCTTTAGCCTTCCGCGGCCAGCGGATCAGGGCCAGCAATTGGTGCACCAACCCTCAGCCCCCTCCCTGCCAGACCAATTGACACCTAGCGGAATACCCAATCCCGCTGGCTTGCCTGGAGCTTCCGCCACCGATGCGACCGTTCGCTACGTGAGTGATCAAAGGTTCGAGGTACTCTATGCCTTAGTTGTCGATATCCAGATTACATCAGACGCCCTGGCTGCAGGACAATTCGAAAATACGTTGGCTCAAGCGGGCATCGCGACGTCGGCTCCCATTTTGATGACTCCCGAAGTCGAGTCCGCTGTCGAGAATAGCAAGATGATCGTGGCCTCTCCAACCGACTCGGCCGCTGATGGACTGGTCTACTTTGTGCGTGCGGAGACGAAACAGATTGACTTGGCTCTCCAACAGGTGTGGCAAACCCCCGATTATTTTCCCCAAGTCGTATACAACATCGCCATGAACAATCCGCAGACCAGGCTATTGAATCGGATTGCGGAGAGCACAGGAAAGCGTTTCGCTCTGAATGCTTCCTTTGCGGCCAGCATTGCCGATGCTGAGGAGCCAATCGTTTCCAACAAGCAGGTTTTGCGAGGGGTGCGCCCACCGACGAAATACGTGGGGGCTTACGAACGACAACAGGGATGGGCTGCAGGCGGAGTTCTGCCCAGCTCAGATACCGAAGACATGTCGACGGTACTGCTGATTCTACATCCCACACACTAAGCTCCTCGCCCATGGAACTAGGGTTCCCACCGCTTAAATTGCTCTAAATACCCAAGCATGCGGGGACGGTTCAGTTCGAAGTATCCCAACAGGGCGATCAACGTGACACCCGTGGCGATTCCGAACGCCCACCAAGGCCAACTCTGGCCAATCGCTTGCTGTGCGTGCCAAACCATTCCCAATAGAGCGACCATGCTGAAAGTGAGTCCGCAGTAGAGAAACGCTTTCACCCGGGCCAGCATGCCACAGGCAATCCCCAGCAACGCGGTTACCAGTAGAAGGAGTGGAGGCCACATATCTCCGGCAAACGCCGGCAGAAACAACTCAGCCGTGCTACTCAGATACCCCACCAGGATCGCCAGATAGCGGGTGGCCAACACCACGGGCTTGTTGAGGCGGTTGCGGTGGAGCTCTACAAAGATCAGGCTGGCCACCGCGGGTAGGAGCAACCATAACTGCGGATGCTGAAAGAGATTTTGCGAGGTCTGTCCTGCTAGCATCGCCCAAAATGCGCCGAGGGCCAGTGCGGCCGAACAAGTGCGGATCGCCAGTGAATCGCGCCACCAGCTCTGCAATCCGAAGTGCACCGCAGCGGTGGCGAGCACCCAAGCATAGTTCTCCCAGGCATACCACTGGGCGCCGACAGAAGTGGGCTCAAAGCCCCACACGCCAGCCAGTGCAATCACGGGCAACAGCAAACTCGTCTGATGCACGGGGTCCGCAACGATGGGTTGCCGCCTGCGTCGCAAGTATTCTCCCAGTCCACCACTGAGCAATGCGATGCCCAGCGCGATCATTGGCCACCACTGAAGAACCAGCCCATCGAACAACGCTGGAAAGTGAAAGTAGCCTGCAGCAACACCGCAGGCTAAGCACAATTCTCCCGCAAAAACCGCTCCCTTCCTCTGCTGGTCCGTCACCCACTGTTCGCAGCGTAGCGGAGTTATTGCGAACTGCAGCAACCGCACAGTGCAGGCCGTCCAAGCGATCAACGTGAGCCCCTTGGTCGCGATGTCGGCGTTCAAGGCTGCAGCTCGCCAGGGATCATACAGCTGTCCCGCTAGCAACGCGCCTCCGCACATGCACCCCATGGCGAATGCAACGCGGCCAAGATTTGCCAGGGGCCTCTCCCAATCCGTACGGCGGGAAAGAACAGAGGCCAACAGCGGATACCCGGCACCCATTGACACCATTGCCACGAACATTCGCTGGAGAAACATCCAGCTCTCCACCGCGTCCGACACGGCCCATGCTCCCGGCAGATCGGCCCACCAAACTAGACAGTAGGCCAATGAGATTAAGAGCAGCCCCAGGTAGCGTCCCTTGAGATGAAGCCGACCTGTGGCGATAGGCAAGATCGCTAGTGCACCTAGAAACGGAATCGCGGTAGCCGCAATCCGCAACGACTGCTCTTCGAACGCCAGCACCAATAGTACGCTGGGTATGGCAGCAGCCAGAGCAGCCAGCATATGCGCCTGCGGCATCCACACCAACGCACGGCTCAGCCCCGTGGACTCAACCACGGCGTGCCATTGCAAGCGTTGGGCCAAGACCGAAGCTTCCCGATTGAATTCGCGCATCAAGCCCGCCATGACTGCCATCGCGCCGAGTCCGGTTGCTAACCAAATCAACCAAACCTGCAGCATGGGTAACTCTCCGACTGCCGCCAACGCAGTGCATCCGATGAGCGCACAAGCAATCAGATTCAAGTAGACGGCCAAGCCGCGCTGGGCGGGTAACCGCTCCCAGAGACGCCCAACCGCCAAGCCGAGTGTGGTCAGGCCTGAAGCCCAGATCGCCCAAGTCCCGGCATTGGGAGGCGACATGTGCCCGCGTTGTAGCATCAACCCGAAGAAGCCTAGCAGAGTCAACACCACCGGAACCGTAAGACTGACTGCCCATTCGATCGATCGCGGATTTTCGCAGCGTTCCTCCCACAAATGCTCAGCGTCTTTTCCAACGACTTCGGCTTCATTCATGAGCGGTACGGTAAATCCCCTAGAGGTGTATTCCCTCGAGGTGCATCCCCGAGAAATGTGACCAGCCGCAAACCCAACCGGAAATACCACGACTCTCTGAGCCACCTGAACCAACAGACTCAACCAAGCGATCCCAATCGGGCCCCACAAGAGAAAGCTCACTTGTTGCAGAAAAGTTCGGGAAGGAGAAAAGTCGATCCAGTTCAGCAGAGCCAAACCAGCGAGGCAAGCAGCCAAGTATCCCTTCCAACGATGTCCGTCCCATGCCCCCGTAGCGGCCCAAAGCAGAGCCAATACAGTCAGTTCAAACCAAGACCAAAATGGGCTCGACTCGAAGGCGATCCCCGCGATGCCCACAGCCCCTACCAGACCGCTCAAGACGAAGCAGTTAACCGTTGTAAGCTGCACGGACAGAGATGTACCCGCCGGGCGACGCACGCTTGCGTAAAGCCCTGTAGCCAACCCGCCAAGCCATAAAACGCACAGCCACCGCGCGGGATTGAATCGCGGAACGCTCCCCGCCCCCTGCAACCATTCTTGAAAGAGTAGATCTGCTGACTGGGCAGAGATGAACGGAGCGAGGCATCCCAGCGCTAAAGAACCTAGCGTTAGATAGCCGAAGCCGACGCGACGCCCTAGCCAATAACTAAGCCCCACTGTTGCGAGGAGAGTCACAGCCAGCGGCCCGTTGCTCAGGTAGTGCAGCACCACTGGATACTCTACCGAATTCCGCCCCAGACCGACGAAGGGTAGGCTCAGGGATGCCATGGTTGCAGCCATCGCCAAGACTACGCAGCTACCGCACGCGTAAAGCGTAAGCCCGTGACAGACCTTCACCGTCCTACTGTAGTTGGCGCCCCCAGCCAGCCCAACTGACACGAATGCCGAGGTTTGCAAGAAAACGATCCCTAAAACCACAGGTGGAACTTGCAGTAATAGCGAAAGTGCCGCTACAGCACCAACGAGTGTCGCACAGGAAAGCCCGCTGAGTGTTTGCCAATTCCCCGAATCTTGCGTGAGGATTCCCCGAGTCCACCGAACTGCGGCAACGAGTAAGAGTGGCCCTAGGGCACAGCCCAGCGGTATCAGATTCCCCCACCAACTTGGCTCACCTATCGCCAAGGCGGTCAGAGGCCTCCCTAACACTTGACTCAACAAAAGTGAAAAGCTGCCGAGCAGCAAACACAACAGGGTGATTGCGTAAGCCAACTCACCCCAGTCAGGTTTAGGGGAGTCGTTCGAATCGTTGCCCCCGGAGTGTTGTTGGAATGGAAGCAGAGCTCGGTACTCGACCGGGAAGCCTACGGAGGAGATATAGCCGGTTGATTGCCCCACGAGAAGCACTTCGCCGAGCACGATCCAGAAAGCAAGAACAAACAATCCGAGGGGTAACGCGTATGGGAGAGGGAGAAATGCGATGCTAATAGCAGCCGTGATGCACGGCGCCAGCACCACAGCTCGCAAGCCCCACTTAAGATGCTGTCGGAGGGTCATCCACCTGCTTCCCACACAAAGTGCAATCAGGGTGCTCAGTGCAAGACCGAGTGTGAGAGTTTCGAAATGCAGGAGCGATGGCAGCACGCGCAACAGACTCGGTGGTAGGCTCAACCAACCACTCCACCCCTGAGCGATCGCTGACGATTCAGTCGTCACCGTCGAATCCAACGCGTGGGGCCCCAAGGCCACTGTGGAACTGGTCAGACTCTGCAGAATGTGGTCACTAGCAGGCAGAATACAGACCAACGGCAAAGCGCCCCAGCCTAGGACGACCAATAGGCACGCTGCCCAGTGCGTCCCCGAATGAACCCAGGAAGCCTCACGCCAAAGAGAGAGTGCCCCCAATTTCTTAAGCATGAATTCCCATAGCAGGGCAATGCTCAGAAGCCCTAGCAGCCCTAGTCCTTAAATAAGTATATGCCGGATGTGTTTTGGGCAGTTGGTGGAGGCGCAGCGGCGATCTGCTGGCGGGACCAGCGGGGGATTTTTCGGTCGTGAATTTCAGGCATCGGTCGGTCAGGTGCCCTGCGGGCGGTTTGAGGCTGGCGGCGGTACTGAGGCTTACATACCTCAGCTTCGTGATTTCGGCACTCACTCAAGCGCGAAGCGAACCCAGCGATTGAACACATGCAGAGATTCGCTCCATGACAACAGACGGACCACCAACTGCCGTCCACTGCGAACGATCTGTGCCGGAAGTCGCACGAACTGTTCTACGAATTGTTTGAACTCCATGCGGATCACAGCCCGACCTTCTTGCTTGTGTTGCTCACGCCAGCGTCCGTTTATCGGAACGCTCAATCCGATCCACGCTTTCAAGTTCCACGACAGGGCCGTCATCACCATGTAAGCCCAATTCGATTCCAGGTTGTCCACCGGCGCGTGGAGCGCCCGGCACTGATTTAACTGAGCCAAGATGTTCTCTTGGTCACAGCGATCGTTGCTGGCATACACAACGTCATTGGTGCTGAGCACATCGCCCGCTTCGTTGGTCAGGTAGAAGAAGTACAGACAGTCGTCGAACAATCGACCCTGCTTGGTGACTTCTAGTTCTTTGCAAAGGATCACTAAGCGGTAGGTCTCTTTGCAATCGGTGGGGCTGTAAGGAACCTCGGTGACCCACTCTGAAGTCAGACGCTTGTTGGGGTAGCCACGCAGCTGGACAATCTGTTCTTTCACGTTCTCAGGACGGTCTCGGTCAGGTGTATTCGGGGCGTATTTGGGCGAGCGAGGCAACTGCTTCCAAGCGTCAATTTGCACGTTTTCCGCGATATCGACGAGTCCCGGGTAGGCCTTCATGCCAAAGGTGAACTTCACGCCTGCCCGGTGCCAGCGGTCCAGATGAATCGTTTGAGTGAACGCGGTGTCGCCTCGCAGAACGATTCGGCGAAAGCCTGCCTGGCGACAAAGCGAGATCGCCGTGTCGGCTTGCTCGGCTGCGCCTTCTTGGCTGGGACGATTGCCGCTACGGTTGACCAGGCGTAAAGCTTCGCCCGTTTCGGCCAACGTTATCACCAACGGATGGTAACCCCAGATGCCTTTGTAGCTGATGTCCATTCCCTCTTTGCACTGACCGGTTGTTTCGACGATCGTGCCATCCATCTCGATGGTCGCTTGATCGAAGAACGCATTGTCTTGTTGTTGCCAGATATCCAAGCGAACTTGATCGAAGGCATCTTGCAAACGATTAATATGATAGGGATCGAATCGGCGACAGAAGTCTCCTGCGGTGGTTGGATCGGGGATCCTTTCGGCTCCGATCGAATCGAGAAATGACTCATCGTTGCGGCGCAGTTCAATGTCCTCCAAGCAAGTTCCTCCGCAGAGCGCGTTATAAGCCAAATTCAAAACATGATCGGATTCATGATAGGGGCGATGGATTTTGAACAAGTGCAAGGCATCGTCGATCCGTTTCGGCAGTCCGATCTTCTTTGCGAATCGATGGATGGCGGCGACGCCCCCGTAGGCGGTCCCGCCTGCTTTTTGTGCCAGCTCATACGCAATCTTGTCCCCTTTGAGCATGGGGTGTCCGCGATCGTGAGCAGCCGAATTCTGTAACCTGTTCTTGATACGTCGTTTGCGTTTTCGAATCAAATCTGCTTTAATCGTCTTCACTCGAAATCTCCATCGTGGTTAGCGAGCGGCTTGTTGGGCTGGTGAAAAAAGACCAACAAACTGCAGGATATTTCGAGTTTTTTTATGCGCAAATGCTCCGCCAAGCAAGTGGAGTACGCTTGTTTAAGGCCTAGTAGAATACAACTCGGCAATCCTAATTGCGACCACCACCGATGCGACAGGACGAGCTCCAAGAATATCGTCCCGCCCCACGTGCAAGTCCCCAGCAGCGCTAATTCTCTCCAGCGGGACTGGCGCGATGCAAACCAGGTCGCCAGACAGGTGAGCGGTAACATCCATCCTAGCCAACTGGGCCACAGCAAACCGTCTGGGTCGGTCCACAACGCAACTGCGCTCGCGAGAGCCAACACCAGCGAGAAATGACAGACCCACGCTGCATAGTTTCGCCAGCTGCTCTCGGAAATCTCGGCACGGCCTGCGCTGGCATCACTGGGGCGCCAACCTGCCAACCCCAATCGAATCCAAGCTGCCCCCCAGGTCGATAGCACACCAACGCAAAGGATTCCGACGGCCCAAGCACGCTCCGGTCGGAGGTCTGAAAAGAGGAAGGCTGCCATGGGACTCGTTTGGCAAACCCCAATTGCTCCCAGAAGCAGCAAGAGGTGTGAAGCAAAGGCGAAACCGACTAAGAGATTTGCCCGAGAGGTTTGAGAGTGAACCGGCGGCGGATTATGCGCCCAGAACACGGCAATCAACAATCCGAACATTCCGTAGACGACTGCGGCACTAGGTGCCCAATTGCCACCGTAGGGAGTTGTCCCCAGCGAAGTTAGCAAAGCAGCCACAATCATCAAGATTGTCATTGCCAAGCATCCCAAGCCAGCGAAAAACAGCTGGCGTAGGAGTTGATTTCCCACTGCCGCAGGAGCTTCATTGTTCCGGGCAAGCGAAACCGCCCGCGCCCCCATGGAAAGTCGCTGAGTTCCATAAATTAGGCAGGGAACCAGTCCAGCCACGGTGAAACTCGCCACCCGCGTGAACTCCACCCAACTCGCAACGGCCGCGATGGGCAGGGGGTTCACAGCAAGTTCGATTCCCAAGCCTAGCGCAGCAATCGCGGCGGTGCAGCCAGCCAGTAGAATCTCCGAACGCTGGCACCAGTATCCTTGCATAATCCAGCAGACGCCCACACTGGCTAGCATGCAAAGCACCCAAGGAGTCGCATCGAGGACTTGGAAAACAGCCCCGAGCAACAACAGCCAGCCCACGATGCCAACCGCAACTCCCGCCACTTGCAACCAACTCGCCGTAGCGGAGTTCGATTTAGCTTGGCTTGAGCTCGGCGGGTTGCTGACGGACCATCCCCAAGCAATCCAGCCAGCTAAAATACTGCTGAGCGCAATCCACCAGGGGCCCGTCAGAGCGTGGACACTCCCCGCCTTCGCTATCCAAAACACCACCGCCACAAGGCTGGCAAATAAGACTTGAGTCACCATGCCACCGAGTCGTCGAATGCGCCATGGACTCATGGCAACCTCCGATGCCATGCGAATTGTCACCACTACAGTCCTCCAATTGAGGGCGCACAGCGGAATTAGCAGTACCGCGAGGACACCTCGATGCATCAGACTCCAGTCCCATGCGTATTGGAACAGGACTAGTGTGACGCTTGCGGTGATCGTAGACGCCGCCACCAACTTCCAGTTGCGGTGGAAAAGCTTTCTGGCTGCGGTACACGCCAATGCTCCATACGCTCCCGCTCCCAGCAACAGCATCAGACCCGTCAACATATTCAGCGGCGGTAGTTGCCCGTCGCGTCTCGAGAGCAGTATTCCCACAAGCACGGCCAGTGGAATCAGCATCAGTCCGATGTGCAGCATTCCTCGGGACGTCGTGCGTAGCTTCCACCGCCGGATGGTGTAGTGCCCTGCCCCATGAATTGCCAAAGTGGCCATCAGAAATACGAGCGACGGAAAGAAGCGACTCGTTTGAGACAACGTGTTCCATAAGCTAATAACGAGTCCCACCGAACAGGTAACAATCAGCGTAGCGCTAATGAGTTCAATCCAACGGATATTGGACTGCAACATGAATGCTTCGAGAAAGCCAGAGCGGAGATGGAAGAATCCCGAGGCCCTCGGGGAGGCATCCCAGTCCTCTCTACTTGGCAGAGAGGACGAGGAAGCAAACTTAGGTGAAACTTCCCGCGACAAGGCCCGCGAAGAAGGACGGGATAAATCTGCAGTGCCATCTTCGTCATAAGTCAGATCGAGTGGATGCATGGCTTTCGGCCGGTCGGTTCCCCCTTCCTTCGATTCTTCGTTGGGAGCCCCACCTTCCGATTTACGAACGAGCTCCGCGTGGAGCGGTGGACCAACTGCTGCGTGAGGGGTGACTAACGCGTTCACAATCCCCCTAGGCGAGTCCCCCGCTTCAGGCGCTGTCCGACGATTGAGTTCGTGCTCTCCAGAACGGATTGTTGGCGATTGGTCCACCCGCTGCACTGGCGGAACCAACTTTTCTCCAGTCGGGCTTCGCAGCCAGGTTTGCAACTGAGTGATTAATTGCTCCAGCTGCTCAGATTGCGTGGGGTCTAGCCACCGGTGATGCAGCGCCAGTGCTTTTAACCGCAGCAAGCCCTGCATGTCATCCTCTGGCGTAAATGTCCGCGGTGGGCTGACGGATCTTGAGCAGGTCGAGCAAGCGGCTTGAAAAGTCAATCGCCCGCACTGAGCACAGCGAATTCCAAGCAGCGCCTTGAGGAGGGCGATTGTCCCCATCCAGATTAAATGCCCCAGTGCAGCCCAAGCGAAGAGAACGACAATAAAAACAAGGATTCCCAATATCAGATCATCCATCGCACCATTTTCTCCGCTCTCGCAAGTGCCTGGGCTACTCCAGAAGCCCGTTCTGTTGTTCATTTCTAAGCAACGACAATTGGCCACCATTCCTTAGGACCCGCGCCGCAGAAATCCATGCGCCAAAAGTTGAGAAATGGGAAAATTTTGGCAAGTCGTAGCTGGGAGCGCCCGTCCGGGGCGAAGCGCTCAGAATGCCTTTCCCCCTAGCTTGCATTGACAGGTTACTCCCCTGAGAATGGGGGCACTACATCGTCGCATGCTGTTGGACCAGCTGCATAGAACCGATGCCTTCCAACTCACGGATTTGTTAGACATGGAACAACCCAACCCCTACGCGCCTACTTCAATCGATACCTCCATTCCTCCCAGCCTGGCTGTTGGTGAATTGGGACAGGATGCCACCCGAAGTGAAAGATTTGCGGGAGCATTCATTGATGGCATTCTTCAACTTTTGCTCGTCATACCCTGCGCTGTTGTGTTTGGCCTCGCAATGGGCGCGTTATTGGGGGATGGTTTTCTAAGCGGGATTGTCTCGCAAGTGGGAGGAGGGATTCTAGGAATTGGTGGTTTCTTATTGATCAATGGCTATTTATTAGCCACGCAGGGCCGGACCGTAGGCAAGCTGGTCATGAAAACCCGCATCGTGAGTCGAGAGACCGGAGAACTAGTCCCCTTCGCTCCACTTGTTCTCAAACGCTATCTTTGGCTGTGGCTGTTGGCGATGATTCCCTATATAGGAGGCGTGGTCGGCTTAATCGACTCAGTCCTGATCTTCCGTGCCAACCGCGCTTGTTTGCACGACGACTTTGCGGGCACGCGAGTGATCAAAGGTTAGTGACAAATAGGTTCGAGGCATTTTGGGAGCTGCAATGACGGTCAACTTGGAGAGAATCAAACGGGATATTTTGACTCTGGCAGAGATTGGACGCAATCAAGCGGATCGCGGCATCTACCGCATGGCGTTTACCGACGCGGATATGGAAGGCAAACGCTGGTTGAAAGAGCAGATTGCTGCAGCGGATTTACCCTGCGAGGTAGATGGTGCCGCCAACATCTCAGCCATTCTTGAGGGGCACAGCGACGCACCGCGTTTGATCGTGGGATCGCACATTGACACCGTCCCCTGTGCCGGAGCACTCGACGGAACCTTGGGGGTGGTCGTCGGCTTGGAGTGTTTGCGGTGCATGCACGAAAACGGCTTCCAACCGCAGCAGACCATTGAGTTGATCGCCTTCAGCGATGAAGAGGGGCGGTTTGGTGGAATGTTTGGTTCGCAATCGGTTTGCGGACTGATCAATCCCGAAAAATTAGCCACGATGAAGGATCTCAATGGCATTTTGCTGAAAGACGAATTGGAACGGCAAGGATTTGATCCGCTCGCCGCACTCGATGCTGCTCGTGATCCTGAATCGATCGCGGGCTATCTAGAACTGCACATCGAACAGGGCCCCGTGCTCGACAGTCTCGGCAAATCGGTTGGGGTCGTTGATGAAATAACAGGACTCTTCACCTGGACAGTGCGACTTCGCGGTGAAGCCAATCATGCGGGCACGACCCCCATGGAAATGCGCAACGATGCATTTATGGGACTGGCGGACTTCGCGCATGAAATTCCCCGGATCCTCGCTGAAAACGGCAGTGAGCGCAGTCGTGCAACAATTGGAAAAGCTCAGATTCTCCCGGGAGCGGCCAATACCGTGCCGGGGCTGGTCGAATTTTCGCTTGACTGCCGCGACACCTCCGAAGAAACCCTCGAGGAACTTTCCGCCGCGTTTCGCAAAGCCCTTTCCGCCATCGCACGGCGGCGCAACTTGATGTTTGAGTTCGAGCAGAAAAGCTACATCCACCCCGTTCAGTGCAGCCTTCCACTGGTAGAACGGTTATGCCATCAGGCACGAGCCCTGGGACTGGACTACCAGCAGATGCACAGTGGTGCGGCCCACGATGCTCAAATCATGGGCCGAATGGTTCCGACGGGGATGATCTTTGTCCCCAGCAAAGGCGGGCAAAGCCATTCTCCCGCAGAATGGACCGCTTGGTCCGATATCGAGGCTGGGGCCAATTTGATGCTCAGCACCTTGCGGGACTTTGGATGATCCACTCAAACGATTAAGATGGCGTCTTCACCATCCGCTTTTCGCTCCTAGTTCAACATTACCTATGCATTCCGATCCAACAGCTGAAGAACACATTGATCCGCTTCGCGATGTCTATTTCGACTCCTTTGTCGACACTCCAGGACATCGCGAATATATGATTTCAGGGAAAACCGCCCTGCTCTGCATCGATCTGCAGTATCTGGATGCCAAACCGGGCGTGGGGGTCTTCGGTCCCGACCAATCCAGCGGTGTCGAACCGGACGCGCAAGCCTACTACTTCGGGCGTCTAGAATCCACCGTGTTGCCCAACGTCCGAAAGCTTCAAGACGCCTTCCGTAGCCGAGAACTGGAAGTCATTCACACTCGCATCCAGTCCTTAACCCGCGACGGACGCGATCGTGGAAAGGGGCACAAACGACTGAACCTGCTGGCCGCTCCAGGATCACAGGAGGCTGAGTTCCTCGAAGAGATCGCGCCGGACCCCAGCCGCGACGAAATCGTCATCAACAAAACGGCTAGTGGAGTCTTCTCCTCCACCAACTTTCATTACGTTCTCAAGAACTTGGGAATCGAAGCACTGTTCATCGTCGGGGTCTATACCAACGAATGTGTGGAAACGACCGTTCGCGATGCCTGCGACCTGGGCTATCTGGTAACCGTCGTGGAAGACTGCTGCGCTACAGTAACACCGGAGCTGCACGAGGCTTCTTTGGCTACACTCCGGGATCGATACGCCAGAGTGATTGCGGTTGACGAAGCCATTGCCGCCGTGCAACATCGCCAGCCAAATTCTGTTTCAGCAGCCGCGAATTAGTTCAGCCAGCTTGTGAGTTGTTCGCCAGTTCCGCGCCGTGGCCGGAACGCCCAACAATCGCTCAATCCTGGCCGCCAGCTTCGATTTGCCAAAACCTTCGGGCGTATGGAGATAGAGAAAGCGGTCGGTTAAGTGGAATTGCTCGGAAGGCTGTTGGATCAAGGCCATCTTCGCGAGATCCGGACGCGTAGCTGGAGCAGACAGGAAATAGACGTGCAGCGTTTTGGCAGATTCCTCTGCCACGACAAAAGGATTTTCCGCAATCGCAGCTTCGATGATACTCGCGTCAGCAACCAACACATACGGTTTGAATCCACGACGCACCTCGATTAGTTTCGCGAGCCGTTCGCCAAAGGTCACGCCTAGCGGACGGGAGGACTGAAAGACTGCATTTCCGCTCTGGATGTAGGTGGAGATATTTTTGACTTTTAGCGTCTCGAGCGCTTCGACCAGCTCTTGCATGGGCAGCTGATTTCGCCCCAACATATTGATGCCACGCAGCAATGCAATGGATGTACGCATGCAATCTCCAGGTGCATTTCCATGCAGCCTTTTAAAGTCAACGTGGTCGAATGGTGCCAATAACCCTCCCGCCAAACCGCACCCTCCAGATTCGGCGAACCGTAATTCGAACCGCCGAACGCCCAGTCGATTCCTTAGACGGAGCTGTGGAATCAGCAGCCATTGGCAGCTAAGCCACACTTTGGGCTGGCAAAATGCTCGAGTCCAAGAGTTTGGCGATCTGCAGATTCAGCTCAGCCTGCCAGCGCGGCAGCGTCATTCCGAACTTGACCGCGATGGCGGACGAGTCCAGTCGACAGTTGAGTGGACACGGCGTCGGTGTAGGAAGCTCAGCTTGCTTGGCGGAATGGAATTTTTGCAGCACCACAGGCAGGGTGAGCTGCTTGCAAGTGGCAATGATTTGATCTCCCACCTCAACGCGACTAGCGAACCCAAGATTGGAAAGATGGTAGAGCCCGCCGAACTGCGCCAACCAACCCACGAGATCGTTTGTTCCAGACGACAGCAATTCGGTCAAGGTGCGAGCCAGCCAATCGGTACTGGTGGGCGAACCGAAATGATCCGACGCCAGTGTAATCGAGCTTCGGTAAGTGCAAAGATCTACAATGCTCTTGACGTAGTTTTCACCATGTGTCGAATAGAGCCATCCCGTTCTTAGGATAAGATGGGGCACGCCACTAGCGCGAATCGCTTCGGTTCCCAGCAACTTGGTGCGTCCGTATTGATTCAAGGGATTGGGCCGGTCGCGTTCATTCCACGGCCGCTCACCACTGCCATCGAATACCATGTCGGTGCAAAAGTGGATCATGCCGGCGCCCACCTCACGAGCCTCTTCCGCCATGATGGCCGGCGCTGCTGCATTGACCAATTGGGCGATGCGGGGATCTTTCTCGGCCCGGTCTACATTCGTTAAACCAGTGGCGTTGACGATGAGTTTGGGACGCACCTTTCGAATCGCCGTCCGAATGCTGGCCGGACGGCTAATGTCCACAAAGGTCGGAACCGGTAGCAAACCGTGCTTCTCAGGATCTCGGCATGCACCAACGACCGTCCCTAGTTGACGTAGATAGCGACACAAATCATGTCCCAGCTGACCGCTACTACCGATCACGAGGATTACATCCTTAGCAGTGGTTGGCTCCATCGCAGACGTCGCTCGACTTGTGATTCCCGCAGCTGCTCCAGGCTGACGTGCTCCGACCACTCCAGGTGCGTTCGACAGTTCGTTCGGAAGCTGCAACGGCGTGCGCGAAGCATCAACTTGAACTTTCGCGAATTGTATTTGAGTTCGAGTCTTCTCTTGGCGATGCAATGTGCGGCGTATCGCCGCAGCGGGATACCACACGCTACACTTGGCCTGAGGTACCTTGGTGCGTCGGACTTGAGCCAGGCAGGGCAAATCTGGATTCGCAATCTCCTCCAGATCCAATGCGGTGGCTGGTTGCTCCAGCAAGTCTTGGGGGATACTTGGCCAACCAATGGCCAGCTGCGGATCATCCCATCGCAACCACCCCTGTTGAGAGCGGCCTTGGCACAGTCGTTGGCTGAACGCCAGTTGCGCCCGCGGCGAGACCGTTTGCCAGCCGACAGCCACTCCCGCAGGAATCCAGAGCCCACGTGCGTTGTCGCTGGAGAGCAGGAAACTATGCCATTGTGCAAAGGTTGGACTGTCATGGCGAGTGTCGATCACCACCACGACCATCTCACCCGACAGGCAGCGCAAGGTTCGATCGGTACCTCCCAGTCGATAGTAGCTGGGGGCCGTCAATTGGCCTGCTCGCGTGCATACAACGCGTTCCCTGCGTGGCCCGCCAAACTGCTGGGAAATTGCAGAAAACCACGCTGACGCCTCCTTGCTTGAAGTGCCAGTGGCCTGGCTGCGCAAAATTTCAACGCCAGAAATGCGAGTTGGAAGAGTGTGGATCATCTGACTGTTCCTCCATGAACAAGTCGCTATCTATTGGAACTGAGCCAATTTGAATATGGGGCAAATTAGCAAATCAACATCTACCTCAACTGCACCGCTAAGTAGCATAACACCACGAACTGGGATTCCCCAACGCCGTTTGTTCGAAAACGCCAAATTCGGTTACTTCAAAGTGAATTTCGGCTGGTTTCCCAGAGCATTGAACTGAGCCAGTAATGCTAGCAATTCACTAGTGACTCCCCGGTATGGCAACCTGGGCCATGTAGATCGCAGAAAGAAAGTCGTTGTCCTGCGACTCATGGGATGAGTAATAGCTCACCCACAAGCGATCCTCGTGCCAATACAAGCCGGGATAACTGGTATCTCCTCCCGATGGCAATTCCATAAACTCGGTCAAAGCCCCTGCTTGCAAGTCGACCCAGCACAGCGAAGTTCGCACACGTCCGTCATACAGACGAACCGCCGCTACCACGCGTCCATCCGGAATTCGAATCATATGAGGTCCGCCGATGCGAATCTCCAAATCGCTCCATGTCCATTCCGTATACGGTGCAGAAGCTCTTCCTAGTACACCACTCTGGCTCCCCGCGCCACGGCGCAGCAAACAGTAGCAAGTGCCATCTTGGTCAAACAGCATCGATGATTCGTTGGGGTTATCCTCTACGCCCAAATCATCCATGAGCGTCTCATAATTGCGGCCGTCAGCACTGCGGTACAAGCGCGCCTGGGGCCCATCAGCCTTTCCAGTTGCGTACCCCACGTTATAGACCATGGCTGCCCCCTCACCGCTGGGGCCCCAAGTGGCGCGCCACATCCAGTAGTCGGGATCGCCTATCTCAATTGCATCCGACCAATCCGTCCCATTGCCGGAGAACCAGCTCATTGATTGGTGCGAGTGCTGGGATCTATCGTGCCAGGCCGCTGCACCGGACAACATCAGTTGTTGATCGGGAGTTACCGTGAGTTTGGCGTCGCGCAGGTCGGCGGTGGCGTGAGTTAGCACGGCAGAACTCTGCCAACTCTGACCATCGACGGAGGAGATTACGCGGAGTGCACCATCGGGTGAGACATGCGATGCTCCCTCGCGGAACACGCCAAACCACTGCCCCTGAAAGCGGACTAAATCGGTAAACGCACTATGCTTGGGCACATCCCAAATCCTTCGGGATTCAAGCAGCCAAGGCAATCCGCAGCGTCGATACAGTTCAGCGATGGACAAGCGTTTCATCTGGGTGGTGGCTAGATGCTGTCCCGCTTGCTGCCTGCCAGCGACGTGCGCTAACAACACGGATTCCACTTGTTTTTCCTGGACAGAACGATCGTGCCCCGCCAATGGCTCGGAAACGAAATCGATAGCCGTGTAGCAATACCAGCCCTGGGGATCACTGGCGATGGGCTGTGGCGTTGTCCAGCTTTGTCCCTCGTCTTGCGAGATCGCGACCGCCAACGGAGTTCGCAATTTCCGTTGCTCCACTTCCAAATGCGAAAGGTCGTTCCAAACGGCTAGCAAATCGCCCGTAGAGGGAATCCGTTCGATGGAAGCAGGCGAGGTGGGGGAGGCTAATCCCATCGGCTGAGTCGCACCCCACGTCTCCCCCTCATCGTCGGAAAAGCATTGATATTGCTCGCCCGCGTTGGTGCGAAACCACATCATCAGCCGTCCCGAATTCAATTCGAGGATGCCCGGCTCCTGTGCGTGGACGCGACTTCCATCGGGTGCGTGAGCAGGCTGCAGGGTTTGGGAGGCGTGCCACTGCACTCCCCCATCGTCCGATTGGTAGGTCGTCAACTTGCCCGCCCAATCGGTTTGGGATTTCTCTCCCACGTTTCCATGCAAGGCCACAGGGACAACGATGCGGCCACTGGACAGTTGCACCACGCGATCATTGTTGAGCACATAGTAGGCGACGTGTTCGGCTGGAATGATCTCAGCTGGTGGCGTCCAAGTCTTGGCTTCATCACTCGAGTAGCAAACGACCGGTCGACAGTCGGCCAGGGAAGTCTTCTTCAAATAGAACAACGCAATGCGTCCATCCTGCAATCGCAAAAGTGACACCGACATGACGTTCAGCGCCTCGCCTCGATCGACCAGCAAGCGTTCGGTATCAGACCAAGTGCGGCCTCCGTCAGAACTACTGCGACTGACAAGCTGTGCAGCTGCGTGATCGCTCATTCCACCCGTAAAACGCGAATAGACAAACAGGATCTTACCGCTCTTGAGCTGAATGAAATCCCCTTCACTATTGCGAGTATTTTCTTGACTGGGTGCCAGAGTCAGGGTGGGTTGAAGCATCTGCTCCCACTTAAATGCTTGATAGTAGCGTTGCCCAAACACTCGTGCGGAGGGGGAGGCGAAATGCGTTTGATCTCCTTTATCGACTAGCCCCGCACTCGATACGAATTGCGTGTGGTTGGCGAGACGCGGGATTTCCTTATGGGAGGCATCCACTAGATAGCGTCCCTCATTCCACTCCTTCCCAGGGAAACGGCCTAGTTGCCCGATGATGACAGGCACGTCCGGCGCCGCCAACTCCTGGCGAAAGCGTCCGATGAGTTCGAGCAAGTTGGACTTGTAGGTGGCCGAGGGTCCCGGACCTGAGTCTGATTCGCCTTGATGCCACAGTATCCCCTGAAGCACACCATCCTGCATCGCCAACTTGGTACGTGACAGTGCATCATCATAGGGATGCGACTTGGTTTGAGGGTGGTAGCCGCCTGGAGTCCATGAGCTGATCGCCGAACCGCCAGCCGCACATGGCACCAATCCCACAATCACTTCCGGATGATCCTTGGCGTACTGCAAGGCGAAGGCGCGTCCGAGCCCCACGCCGACCATCCCTGGCTTGTCAAAGTGCAATGGCGCCACGGCGGGTTGCCACTCTCCACCAGCGTTGAGAGACAGCACTCTTGGGTGCGTCACCAAGTCTTCGGGAGCGATGGGTCCACGGCCCGCCATATTCGATTGCCCCGCCAGCAGGAAGAGATGAAACTGCTCCTTGTCACTCGGCAGCAAAACCTGCGGTGCAACTTCGACGACCGCAACGGCTGGCGAACCTGCGTCCACTCCTCCAGTTGTCGCAGCATCTTGGGAGTCCGCGTTCGGAACGTTTGCAGGAGATGTATCAGAAATCGGCAAGTCCGCATCGGAACTTAAATCTTGCGCACTCAGGTGCATCTGGGCCGTTAAAATTGTAAACACGCACCAGAAAATTCTGGTAGAGAAGCATGAATCTTTCACTTTTCACTCCAAGCGCAGGAAGGATGGTTTCAAGGAGGGTAGGCTGGCTGGACTGGGCCCCACTTTCTGCACCCCACCGAATTCAAGCGGGAAGCGAATAATGTGCCCCAGGATAAAGCGTTGCAATTCGGTAGCAACCTGCAATCCTCAGCCTGTGTGGGTTGGGCCTCTACCGTAGCACAACCCAAGCGTTTATGCGTGTTCAGACCTCGATTTTTGCCACAAATCGTCTTCCGGCTTCCGGCTTCCGGCCGGGCTTGCCCCGGCGGAGCCAACAACTGCCAACTACCAGCCAACTACCAGCCAACTACCAGCCAACTACCAGATAGATATCCTAAAGCGGCTATGCAGTGCTCCGCTTCGGGCTTGCCCCGGCGGACACGGCGACTCACCGCTCGTGCAAGCCCATTGCGCCGCGATTATAGCTGCCGAATGTCCCCGCATAGTAGCTATACTTCAGAACCGGCTTCATGCCGTACACAAATGCAATATTATTCATCAGGGACAACGCAATCGACTGCGGTGATTCGGTCACTGAGGCACTGAGCAACACATGGACATGGTTGCTTAACAGACCAATCCTCGACAATCTCCACTTCTTTTTGCCGGCAGTTCGAACGATCATATCGCGTACACGTCGCAATTGCGTTTCCCGGATTTCATGCCAAGCTCCTGCATTTTCCACTACAATTTGCAACGCATTCAGGTATTGGCCATAAGTACCAACCACAGGTCGGGAAACATCGATCGTTACATCTTCAAACTGGATTGCTTCGAGGCAAGTTTGAACCGATGCATCGGCCATCGGATGTTTAGCTGTCTGTCCCGCGACGTACCGATCGAGAACCTTCGAAGTTGCGGCCCCTGTGCTCTGAACGTGATAATTTCGCCGGAACGCATGGGGAAGACAGTCGCGAACCAAGTACTGCAAGCGTCCTTTCACGACACGGACGATTTCTGCAGGTGAGGTATGGGGGAGGGTGCTTATTAGGAATTGGAGAACATTGGTGGAACGTCGATGGTAGGAGAGTACTCGCACTCGGTCCTTCTCCGTGGCCCCCCGCAAGCTATCCAGCCAAAGGGCTGGATCTGGAAGCTCGCTTTTGCCAAACAATGCAAGTGACCAATTTAGCTGGTACGCTGCGTACGTATTTTCAGCGGTGTAGATCGGTTCCATGCCAGTGTGCCCAACCGAGTCGCTGATCCCGCCGGGACGAGCCCGGGACGGAGATCCGGAGAAAGAAGTTGTCCGATTGATTTCATTCTAGCCAACGGTAGCCGCCAGTTGTTGGCTCCGCCGGGGCAAGCCCGGAACGGAAGCAAGCAGCACCAACGAATTGAATAACAATCGCAACTCTCTCCCCCAGTCAGCCCTCCACAGCCATACTCCCTGCTTTCTTGCTTCTTGCTTCTTGCTTCTTGCTTCTTGCTTCTTGCTTCTTGCTTCCTGCTTCCTGCTTCCTGCTTCCTGCTTCCGGCTTCCGGCTTCCTGCTTCCGGCCGGGCTTGCCCCGGCGGAGCCAACAACTGCCAACTACCAGCCAACTACCAGACAAATATCCTAAAGCGGCTATGCAGTGCTCCGCTCCGGGCTTGCCCCGGCGGACACGACGACTCACCCAAGCCTGAATTGCCGAGCAGCCCGTCTCGCCAACTGGGCTCATCTGCCCTCCCAGCATTCGTAGCTCATCCCTTAGATGCTTTGAGGCGTTTCACGGCGAGTCACAAGTCGCGCATTGCAAGAGTTTGGAGCTGAAACTTTGTGATAGATTTGCTTGGTACAACGCCTCCCGTCTTAGCGGTGAGCAAGCGGGACAGTGTCCAGAAAGCTTGTCCCAATCCCACAGGTCCACCGTCAGAATCGCTTGGGAATTAGCGACATGTCGCTGCATCACCAACTCGAGAGAGCGGGCCGTGGGCGGCGTGAACATACCACGCTGCTGGAGCATTTCCAGTGCGCCATTGCCGCCACGAACTGGTATGACGCTAATATGTCGCACTCCCGCTTCATTGGCGAAGTCAATCGAGCGGCTGCACCATTGAACTCCCTCCTCTTCACTCAAGCCTGGTGGTCGTAAGAGAATAAACGTGCGGATGTCAATCTGATGCGACAGCAGCCACTGGCACGCGCGTTGGAAATCGGCAGTCGTCATCTGCTTATTGAGCGCTGGCAAGACCTCCGGATGAATGGTCTCAAGCCCCATGGCAACCTCCAGCTGGCCATTGATTTGTTGTGCAAACTCGGCCACCGGACGACCGATCAAACGCGGGTGGTTTTCGACGACGACCCGGTGAAACGGCGCCACTTGCTCAGCGATCCGCGGGAGATCGTCCTGCGGAACGTTGAAGGTGGAGAAGAAATTGCTAGCGTTGTACAGCTTGACCCACTGTTCCGATGTTGGAGTTCCCTGCATGTCCGCTTGCAATTGTGCCATTGCTGTGTCGATTTGCGCTGGCAACACACCAGTCGGTGTCGCCTGCTCGTGGGTGAATTTCCAAAGATCGCACATCAGGCATCGAAATTGGCATTCACTGCCACGCAGGAAGATCGTTTGCACATCGACCTGCTTCCCGAGTTTATCGGCGGCCTCACGCTCCCAAACCGCATCCAGGGGCGTTGCACCGGCGGCAGGACGCAGGACACTCGGCCGCAAGCTCTCGATGGAACGACGATCAAGTTGCGGAAGAGATTGCATAGAATTGAAGTGAATGCTGACGGCAGAAAGGTACAATACGGTCCGGCGATCGAATAACCTGTACTGCACAGAGGCTGGAAATTATAGCGAGTCCTGTATGCAACCGACATCCAATGCAACTTGGAAAACTCTGCAAGTGGGCTGGCAAGCTCTAACCGGTCTGATCTGTCCGCCAGAATGCCACTGGTGCCAATGCCCCGTACCTAGTGGCGATGGGCTGTGTAGCGAGTGCCGGCAACGTCTGGTCGCGGAGTACTACCATTGCCAACGCTGTGCGACCCCCCTGCCGAGCGTGGTCCCCAATCGAGACTGTTTTCGCTGTCGCAACATGGACTGGAAATTCAGAAAGATCATCGCCTTGGGCCCCTACCGAGGTAGATTGCGCGAGGCGGCGATCCTGATGAAAAAGAACAGCGCGGAACGCTTTCGGCAATATGCAGGCCGCCTGCTGGCTGAGCGTCTCAGGCAGGTCGAACTGGTGGCTGCGCAACCGAAGGGGAAACTGGCAAATGGACTCGCCGCCCCCTTAGTCGTTCCAGTTCCCAACTACTGGAGTCACCCCTTCGCCCGAACGGCCAATACCGCCGCTTCGCTGGCCCAAGCCATTTCGGACCGCCTGGACTGGCCGCTCAACACCCGGGCGGTCAGTCGCGTGCGCAAAACCGCCAAGCAGGGGATGCTGTCCTGGACCGAGCGCAAATTGAATGTGCGAGGGGCGTTCAAGCTACGAACGGCGGATGCCTTCGCTGGCAAACATGTGTTTCTAATCGATGATGTGCTAACCAGCGGAGCTACGGCAGCGGAATTGGCTAGAATCATACTCAAAGGGGGGGCACGTCAAGTCGATGTGGCGGTCGTGGCGCGGGGAACAGGGGCCCGAGAGGTTCCCCAGGCACCGCTTCCAGCAGGCTAGCGACTTCGGTATTTTCGCCTATGCTACTTGCTTGAAACTTGTTCAGTGGGCCCCATACACAGAAATTGCTTGAGCCGAGAACGCCATGGATAGCGACAATTTATTGGATGAAGCCATTCCCAAACCACGCTCAAGCTGGCAGCGAGCCATCTGGCGCGGTTCGAGCATTATTGCCCCGCCACTGGTCACCCTATTGCTGCTGATCTGGATTGCCAGTGCGGTGGAGCAGTATGTACTGCTTCCCCTTGAATCGGGTGCCCGCACACTCCTGGTGTGGACAACTAGCGACGTCTTGCTGAGCCCTCCGGAGCCCTCGCAACTGGCCGTGGAGGATCAACCTGAAAAAGGGTTCGAGTATGGCGGCCTGGACTACGTGCAAGCCCCCCTGGGTGGTAAGTTCTTGCCAGAATATGTGGTGCAGTGGGTAAACCACCGCCTCGATATGCTGCCGATCGAAATGCAGAATCCAAGATCGGCTCAGAACTATTACCATGCCTACATCAAACTCAGGTACATGCCGCGATGGTTTACCATTCCCCTACTACTGCTGGTACTCCTGAGCGTTCTGTATTTTGTGGGGCGATTTCTGGCTGCGGGAGTTGGCCGCTTTTTCGTCACTGCGTTTGAACGCATCATTCATCAGTTGCCCATCGTTCGCAATCTCTATTCGTCCGTCAAGCAAGTTACCGACTTCGTACTCAGCGAACGGGAAATCGAGTTTACGCGAGTGGTCGCGGTCGAATACCCACGCGTAGGCATCTGGTCGCTAGGCTTTGTGACCAGCGACAGCCTGCCACAACTCAAAGACGCCCTCAATGAGGAAATGGTCGCCATCTTCATTCCGACCTCTCCCATGCCGATGACAGGCTTCACTATCAATGTGCGCAAGCGAGACGTTGTGGATCTAGAGCTAACCATTGACCAGGCGATTCAATTCATTGTCAGCTGCGGCGTAGTATGCCCGCCCACTGCCGCAGCTCGTCTGCGGTCTGGTGGCCGTCCACTCCTGAAACAATCCTCTGGAACTCCCCCTGTTTCCAAACAGGAGGACTAGGACTTGTGTTAGAATCGAGCCCCTCAGAGCTAGCCTAGGGAAAGGCATCCCCCGGCGATGCGGTGCGTGCTGCCAAGCGTAGTGCACTGCCCCAATCATTGAGCTACAGCTCCATTTCCGGAGCGTTTCCCAATTACCTGCCCCTAATCAACAGAGCCCACGTCCAATATGCACAGAATGTTAACCGCTATTGCACTAGCACTTGGAACTTGTTCCCTAACCCTAGCTGCCAAACCAACGGCCACGAGCTTTGGCAAAACCGAGTCGGGGAAGGATGTAGAACTGTACACATTGACCAACGACGCTGGCGCAATCGTCAAAGTCATGACGCATGGCGCCACGCTGGTGCAGCTCCAGGTACCCGATCGCGAGGGGCAAGTTGAGGACATCATCTTCGGTTTTGATGATGTGACGGGATACGAAAGTGCCGCCAATCAGTATTTCGGCTGCACCGCAGGGCGCGTGGCGAATCGGATTGCCAAGGGAATGTTTACTCTGGATGGCAAAGATTACACCTTAGCTGTTAACAATGAGCCCAATGCGCTGCACGGTGGTGTAGAACGAAGTCTGGACAAAGTGGAATGGGCGGCTCAACCGTTTGAAAACGAACGCGGTCAAGGCGTCGCGTTCAGCTACAGTAGTCCCGATGGTGAAGAGGGCTATCCTGGCAAGCTCGACTTGGTCGTGACCTACGCGTTGGCCAAGGACAAAAATGCGTTGACGATTCGCTACACCGCCGAAACCGACGCAGCCACTCCCATCAATCTAACCAATCATGCTTACTTCAATTTGGCAGGGCAAGGCAGCCCCACGATTCTGGACCACCGCATTCGCATCAATGCAGACAGTTACACTCCAGTTGATGAGACGCTGATTCCCACAGGTGAGATCAAGTCGGTAGAAGGCTCTCCCTTTGACCTCCGCAAGCCAATCAAGATCGGCAAGCACATTGGCGAGCTCGTCGAGACGCCCGCCCTGGGGTACGACCACAATTTCGTACTCAACGCTCCCGAGGGAGACAAGAAACAACGCTTGGCTGCCGTTCTAACCGACAAGCAGTCGGGACGCTCCCTGCGGATCATGACCACCGAACCGGGCATTCAATTCTACTCGGGAAACTTTCTGCGAGGCGACGTGGGTAAAGGGGGTGCTGTCTACGCTCACCAGAGTGCCTGCTGTCTAGAGACTCAGCATTTCCCCGATTCGATCCATCACCCCAACTTCCCCAATACGGTGCTTAAGCCGGGTGAAAAATTCCGTTCGGCCACCGTACTCATCTTCTCGACGGTCAAGGAGTAGTTAACCATGACAGAGTCGACACCGATTGAAATCAGCGTCTCCGACGTACATCAGCAGTTGTCCGCCAATGACATCGTCCTGATCGATTGCCGCGAACCCGACGAATGGGACGCCGCACACATTGAAGGGGCGATACTGCTGCCGATGAGCCAATGGCAACAGGCTGGGGAAAAGCTCGCAGAACTTTCCGGCAAGCCTGTCGTCGTCCATTGCCATCACGGCGGACGCAGCCTGCGTGTCACCCACTGGTTGCGCGAGAACGGATTCCCCGAAGCTCGCAATATGACTGGCGGTATCGACGCTTGGAGCCAGGAAATCGACCCTAGCGTCGCACGCTATTGACTTCCTCCAAGCATGGCCGAGGCGGGGAACTTGCGGTCAGAAAAGGGGGGAGGACGATGACTCGAGACGCTGTGCCGTACCCGCGGGAGGGCCTCCATCCGCTTTGGAGTACGATCCGGTCCGATCTGGAGTAACGCACAGGCTGGAGAGTCCATGAACTTTCGCATCCCCAGCAACGCACGCGCACCCTCATGCACTTCGGTTGCCGTGCAGTACGATCACGTCTGCTACAATTATTGTTAGCTGGTGCAGCCACCTCGCATTCTTGCTGGTGTTGCCACGCGGCTGGAAATCAATTTTGCCTCTAACGGAGTACGATTCGCATGTTTGCTGGTATCACCTTCCCCCGCCTGTTGCTCATCGGGTGCATCATCGCCAGTAGCCACACCGCCCGCGCCTTCGATGAGACGCCGACGACCTCTCCTCAGATCGAAGCCGCAGATGAGCAATCACTAGGCATGCCGTTGGTATTTAGCGAAGATTTTGAGCATGGATCCGATCGCTGGGAGACCACCGACGCGACAGCTTGGACACTCAACGAATACAAGCCAGGCAACCATTCCTTCGGCCTGAATCGTCGTCAGAGCAATTACGAACCCAAGGTGCGTAGCCCTTACAATATTGCGTTGATCAAGGATATTGAGCTGGAGGATGTGGTACTGATCTATGACGTTCGAAGCACTAAGGACACTGGAAATCACCGAGATTGCTGTACGTTTTTCTGTCATCAAGATGCGGAACATTTCTATTACGTCCACATGGGCGCCAAACCGGACCCGGCCAGCGGGCAGATCATGATTGTGAACGCGGAGCCGCGCCGCCCTTTAACGGAAAACAAGAAGCTCGTCGCTTGGGATGACCAGTGGCATACAATTAAGCTTGTTCGCAAGAGTGCAGAAGGAACCATCGAGATCTACTTTGATGACATGGAAACACCGCACATGAAAGCTACCGATACAACTTTTGGCAAAGGACGCATTGGCATCGGTTCGTTCGATGACATGAACGAGTTCGACAACATTCGTCTTTATGGTCAGTGATGCGAACCCTAGTTGGGCTCGCACTTCTGTTGATCGTTGGTCTGCTGTTTGGGGCCAGCTTGCTGGTTTACGCGGCCTACGTCATGTTCGCCGTATTTTGGATTAGCCGCTACCTGACGCAACGCTGGACTCAAGCACTCGTAGCAACCCGGACCGTATCCGCTCAGCAAATTGATGTGGAGCAAACGATCTCGGTTCAGCTCCGAATCGATAACCGCGATTCTTGGTCGGTATTTTGGGTACTGCTGGAGGAGATTCTACCAGCGGCAGCACTGCTGGGTCCGCCACCGGCGCTGAAAGTCGAAGGCAGCCCACTCCGCCTGTCGAATGTGCCCGCGCATAGCAGCCGTGTCATGTCCTACCGCATTCAAGGCTTGCGGCGAGGCTACTTCCCCATTGGACCGGCAGTTGCAGAGACGGGAGATTTGCTCGGCTTGCACCGTCGCTTCCGGACATTGGCTGAGCCCTTTTACCTGCTGGTGCTCCCCAAGTTGATCCCCTTGGATGGCTATGACGTTGCCTCTCGACGCCCTGTCGGGGAAGTGAAGGTTAGCTATCGATTGCTAGAGGACTCGACCATGATATCGGGGATTCGCAAGTACCAGACAGGAGATCCTCTCCGCAGTATTCATTGGCGGGCTACCGCTCGCACCGGACAACTGCAGTCCAAGCAGTATCAGCCCACCAGCGTGGCCGGCGCTAACCTTGTGCTGGACATGCACGTTGAATCGAATCCAGACCACCATGAGCCCGTGCGCACTGATTTAGCGGTGACGGCTGCGGCCTCCATTTGCCATACACTGCTCCAAGTGCAGCAGCAATTCGGAGTCGTCTCCAATGGACGCGATGCAGTCGATCGCCTAGCACAGCGTACCCCCTTACTCAAATCCCAGTCCCAGGAGTTCGAAAGTATTGCTGCTGCCCGCAGCAGTGTGGTGATGCGACGCAAGAGCGAGAGGCTGCGTCCAGTAGTCCTGCCCGCCGCTCGTGGGCCAGAGCACTTTACGCAATGCCACCAAACACTCGCTCGGCTTGAGCGGACCGACGGACTGCCCCTGGAAGATTTGCTGATCGAAACCCAGAGTCGTCTGGCGCGTGACGCAACCGTGTTTGTCATACTGCAGGAAGTTACCGAAACGGCTGCCCTCGCTTTAGGATTGCTCGTTCGGCAGGGCTATTCCGTGGCAGCCATCGTGAACAACTACGAGAATGATGCTTTTGAAATTGCCTTATCGCGATTGCTCGCCCAACGCATTGCGGTCTACCATTTACTCAACGAAGAATCCATTCCATCGATTTGCAAAGATTTGGTGTTGCGGTACTAGCAGATGACAACAAGTCGCAAAACAATAGAAAAACAGCACCCCACTGCGATTGACGCCTGCGTCGTAGCCTTGGCTCCCGCGTTGATTATTGGCATGATTGCCTGCCTCGCATTCTTCCTGGTCATCGCCTTCTATCGAGGTGCTTACGATATCCGGCTGATGTACCTTCTGGGGTTGTTCACGGT
The DNA here is from genome assembly GCF_007752135.1 of Aureliella helgolandensis. Classification (GTDB taxonomy): domain Bacteria; phylum Planctomycetota; class Planctomycetia; order Pirellulales; family Pirellulaceae; genus Aureliella; species Aureliella helgolandensis. Next base: position 2,661,140 of record NZ_CP036298.1, read on the forward strand.
GGCGACGGTGTTGATCGCCCGCATCGCGATCGAAAGTGGTCGGCGATATGCCTTTCTGTTTAGTGCTCCACTCGCCCTGGTTGCCAGCTTGGCCATCTTTCGCTTTGTGCACGTGAGCGGCCCATTGGCTCCCATCGGATGGCTACTCAACCTCGGCTTGCTGGCCCTGGTGTGGTACTTGGCCGACCGCATCACCTTCGACTGCACTCTGGTCGATGATCGCGACGCAAGTCAGCAAGAAGGTCTGCTACAGTCGCTGGGAATGCTCCGCAAAGATCCGGCTCAGCGTACGACCAGCGTGAATCTCCCTGCCCCTAGCAACGCCCTATCCACCGCTACGGCCAGCAAGTCCAAATCGAAGCGCCGCAAGCACAATCCGGGAGTCTGGGTGCTCTATTTCGCATTGCTCGCCTTTCCCTTATTTGGCATTGGCCAGCTAGCCATCCCCGAAGCGGGGCCGCGACAGGCCGCTTTCTATTTCCTGGTGGGCTACTTGGGCTGTGCACTATGCCTGTTGGTCACCACTTCGTTTCTGGGTATGCGACGATATCTTCGGCAAAAGGGAGTGGAAATGCCCGCCGCAATGAACGCCAATTGGTTGGGTGCGGGCTTCCTGGGGATTGCGACGATTCTGGCAGTCGCCTCGCTTTTACCACTGCCGGGCTACTCGTTAGGCCTGGTCGGATGGCCGCTGCACTTCACGTCGGCAGAGAACCTGCAAACCAATCGCTGGGGATGGGGAAAAGAGGGACAGACTAAGGATTCGCAAACCGAACAGAATGCCCAAACAACCGGGCAAGATGGACCACCCACCGGCTCTGCGGATCCCGAGGGGAAAGGAAATCCGGAGGCTAGCGACCAAGCCAGTCAAGATTCCCCCAAGCAAGCGGGGGAGTCCAGTGACCAATCCTCATCCCCCTCAGAGCCCAGCTCAAGCTCAAGCTCCTCCGACTCTCCACCGCCGTCCGCCTCCGACACGCAACCGTCAGCGGCTGAGAAGTCTTCCAACACTCAAAATCCTCGCGAACAATCCTCATCACCGGACAAATCTCCCACCCAGGCAACAAACGACGGCGATGCGCCGTCGGACGACCGGGCTGCCCGTGACTCCAACTCTCCAGCGGAACCGCAAGACTCCGCCTCTCAAGAAACTCCCAACTCTCCCCAGACCGATGCACCGCAAGAGACCTCTCGGACTCCCGATCAACACACCGGTTCTTCTTCACCCCTGTCGTGGCCCGACTGGATGGGCCTCGATCCAAATCTTTTCAAATGGATTGCGATCGCCATACTTGCGGCGCTCATCCTACTCTATCTGATTACGCATCCAGGAGAATTGCGTAAGCTTTGGCAAGAAATACTAAGACTCTGGGGCAGTCTATTCGGAAGGGGCGACCGAGCCTTCCCTGCCGACGAAGATCCTCAAGTCGAAAAAAACTTCAAGCCCCGCACTCCACCGCGTCCGTTTGCAACCTACGTTGATCCCTTTTCGACTTCAAGTCAAAGGCTGTCGCCTGCACAGATCGTCACGCATTCGTTCGCAGCCTTGGAAGCTTGGGGAGCCGAGCATGGCATGCGGCGTCAAGAGGAACAAACGGCTGCCGAGTTCGCCCGTATTCTGAGTCGTCGAGCAGCCAGCCTAGGAGACTCCCCCGTCCAAGCCGCTCAATTTCTAGACCGTCTGATGTTCGCCGATTGGCAACCCCAAATCGGTGAAGTTCAGCCGTTGAAAGACTTGTGGGTAAAGCTTAGGAAAGGCATGCCGCCGCCACAGGAATGACTGTAAGTCGGAATCACGGTGCTCTCTAGCGTGGCACTGGCTCGCCAGTGTTTTCAATACTTAACAGCTTGACCGTGCATGCTAAGCGAACATCAACGTAACCGTTCACGGTTGTCTGCAACTTAAGCTCAAACCTGAAGCAACGGATGAAGCTGTAAGTGGACAAGGAAGGTCGTGAACGGTTACTTTTTCTTTTCGCGTATTTGGCGTCTTTCGCGGTTATCTATCCTGGGACTGGGAAGGTTCAGAGGGGGGGCGAGTGATATTGTCTGTGCAAGTTTCGATTTGCTTGAGCTTGCTTGTGGGAGTGTTGGTCAGGCGTGGTGTGTCCGGCTGGCCAGCTGGAGAGCAGATTGACAACCGCGAATTAAACGAAAGAAGCGAATGGAGGAGGCTGGAAGTGAGGCCAGAGTTTGGTCTCGCGTCTTACCTTGTAACCGTTCACGGTTGTCTGCAACTTAAGATCGAACCTGAAGCAACGGTTGAAGCTGCCTGGTGGATGAGGAAGGTCGCGAACGACCGACTAAATGCTTCGCGGCGGTGAGCTTGCTTAGTATTACTCCGCGCTGTTGAGCTTGGCTCGGGGCGAGTCGGGTGCAGCAGAGAATGTATTTGGCAGCAAGATGTTGGCAGGAAGATAGCCAGAGCAATTCATCTTCCTGCCCCCATCTTCCTGTCAAAACGTCCGCCTGGATGCTTTGAAACCGTTCGCCGTTGTTGTCAACGACTTAAACTCCAACCTGAAGCAACGGTTGAAATTGTAAGTGGATAAGGAAGGTCGTGAACAGTTACTTTTTCTTTTCGCATATTTGGCTTCTTTCGCGGTTATCTATCCTGGGACTAGGGAAGTTCAGGGGGGGGCGAATGACATTTGTCTGCGCAAGTTTTGATTTGCTTGAGCTTGCTTGTGGGAGTGTTGGTCAGGCGTAGTGTGACCGGCTGGCCAACAGGACAGCCGATTAACAACCGCGAAATACACGAAAGAAGCGAAAGGAGGGGGCTGGAAGTGAGGCCAGAGTTTGGTCTCGCGTCTTACCTTGTAACCGTTCACGGTTGTCTGCAACTTAAGATCGAACCTGAAGCAATGGTTGAAGCTGCCTGGTGGATGAGGAAGGTCGCGAACGACCGACTAAATGCTTCGCAGCGGTGAGCTTGCTTAGTATTACTCCGCGCTGTTGAGCTTGGCTCGGGGCGAGTCGGGTGCAGCAGAGAATGTTGTTGGCAGGAAAATAGCCAGAGCAATTCATCTTCCTGCCCCCATCTTCATGTCAAAACGTCCGCCTGGATGCTTCGAAACCGTTCGCCGTTGTTGTCAACGACTTAAACTCCAACCTGAAGCAACGGTTGAAATTGTAAGTGGATAAGGAAGGTCGTGAACGGTTACACATCCACCAAGGGCCAATGGCATTGCTCCCCCAAGAGCACTTCGATCTCAAGAGATCAGCTGCTCCTCATGCTAGCTCATAACGCGCTAGCTCACAACGCGACCTAAACATGGGCTGAGCCCCGCGCCAAATAGGCTCCCCACACGACTCATCGTTTGCCGCCGTTGCCCGTGAGTTGAGCATGCAGTCGTTCCGAGTCCTCGAGCTTTATCGGGCGAATACTGCTATCAAAATATGCTGCCAGCACACTCTCCCGGCCTGCAAAAACCGCGTCCACCAACCCTTCGCGACTCACTTCAAAATCGGCGGGCTGACTCCACACGACCGATCTATCTTCGGGTGCCACCAGAAAGAAGACCGTGTTCGAGTTTCCATCGGTGATATCCTGAAACTGGAGCAAACGATCATCGTTGCCATCCCAGACACTTCCGTCCGTCAGCACTACTTGCAGACGAGTGTGGCCAGACGGAAGATTGGAATTCCCCACGTCGGCGAACACCGCAGGCATCTTGTCGACCAAAGTACGATTGTGGGGACTGTCCCACGGTTCATTCAAGCGGAACTGCTTGTACAACGCTTCTTCGCCCAGGTAAGGCAATAAAAAGACTCGCCAACTCAACAGCTCACGGCCGCTCTCGTCGACGGTCATCCGAGGTGGACACGCTTCAAAAGCACTGTGAAAATTGTGGAGAGCCATGGCAATCCTCTTCATATTATTGCTGACTTGCATCCGAGGCGTACTAAGTTTTCCAGAATGGAAGAGTGGCCTCAGCAGTTTGTTCAACCATTCTTGATCAATGTCGACCGACAGGGAGGAGTCTACTTGCTTGAGCTCTAGTCCAGCGGATTGCAGCACGGGTTGCAATTCGCTCGTCATCTGTGCTGCCGAAGTTGCATCGCGACAAGCTGCCACGACTGATAGCGAAAACTGCGACCGCATCTCGCACACCAGACTGAGAGCATCAACGTCTCGCATTAACCTGCGTGGCGAAAGTGGAAGCCTCAATTCCGCTGGCAATTGGTCGGGCCATACGTCAACCACGGCATCTTTCACGTCTTGGTTGAAACCTAGCGTGGCGTTCATCGTGGCATCAGAGTAGTCTTGATAGTGCGATCTGAGCCCACTGGCTTGCACATTGGCTTGAGCAACCATTCGTTGCCACGTTTTTGATTGAGCGACGACCACTCCGAGCGGGTGTTGGTGCAGGTGCAGTTCTAGTTCAGGCGGCACCATAGCTAACAACGACTCCACAACCTCCTGCACTCGAGCGGGCTGTGAACTGGGAATAATCAAGGCCGGAAAGGAGTCACTCAGGTCCTGCGTGGCAAGACTGACGTACAGTTCTTCGACTTTTGCATCGCGCAGGGATTGCAGTACACCAGCAAGGAGCACTTGTGCGGACAACATCTGCGGTTTGTTTTGCTCTCCCACAATGGGATTCACAACTTCGAACAATTGCGGGACCTCAATCTTGGCAACGTCGATGCGCAACAACAGGCAGGCGTTGGGATCGAGGAGCGACGTCAGATCCGCGGCTCGCAGAGGGACTGTAGACATACAGAGGAAGGTGATGGCAATCGCGGTTCTTTTTAAGTGATCCATAAGAATTTAAACTCCCAATTCGGTTGTATTGTCTGAACAATGCTCGTCGTTTACGAAGTGTTGAACGCGACTATTCCCTTCGTAGGGAAACAACGGTTTCTGTCTGTTGATCGCCTGGATACAGAGGAAGATTTCGGATGGTCGCTTCGTGTGTCGAGGAGCGGTTGTATTCGAACAATTGCCCAGTCTGTGGATTGATGGGAGCTGGCAACGGCTCCAAGTTCTCAAGTGACACTGGCAGCTCTCTCGCTTGTGCTGCATACGCACGCAGAGCCTCGATAAGCATGGCACGACGATGAATCGTGAAACCTCTGCGGCTAGCGTTTTGAACCGCTTGAATGCTGGGAAGAAGTCCTCCCAACAAAACCTTGCCGGGGCTTAGAAATGCTCGCGGATTAGAAAATTGTGGAAACGACTCCATCATTTCCTCTTCCGCGTTCGGCAGCAGGGCCCATTTGAATACAGCGTCTCGCGATTCGGCAAAGCCGATCCGCGTGCTTTCAAGAACCACCGCCGCGGGCAACATTTCGCCGACCTGCCTGGGATCAATCCCGTGGTCAATCAATTCTTCTCGTCCTTTGTCGGTAAAAAGCAACACCGTTGCTCCAGCCATCAACTCTGCTTGGGGACGTTCTAACTGAGATTCATCCATGAGTACCTCAGGCACAATGGAAACAGCTTGGATCAGTCGTTCGTTGACATCCTCGCGGCCGACGTCGGAGTCCAAGGGCTCCATCAGTGGCCCCAGCTGTTCATTCTGATAAACCAGTTCACCATCCAAGCTGTCGGCAGGATTCCAGTACGAATCTGGGACAGACGCCAAAGCCCAATACAGGTTGGGGCAAGCAGGTTGCTGAACAAGTTCCTCAACCGCAGATAGCATCAGACCGCGGATGGCGATTTCGACCAGTTTGGAAATTACGCTGGGTTTCTGAAATTCGAGAATTTCCGCCAATCGGAAGCCGGTCCCCACGCATTCAATCGCTTCATCAAAACGATCGTTTGCCAGCTCCCATCTCGCTTGAAGAAATAGCAGGCGGGCAAAATGACGATAATCCTGGACTAGGCTAAGATCGATCGCTTCACCAACTTCGGCATCGAGTTCGACATCCTGTCTCAGTTCAATTCGCGCACGTCGAGTTGCTGCACGGACCAATTTGATTACCTGAGCGTTGGCTGCAAGATAGTCGCTCAGGTCGGAATCCAGCAATTCTGCTAAGGGAGCTTCATGCCATTGAGCCGAATTGGCAGTGTACTGCTGCTGCAAGTCCGCGGCGTCGGGAATTTGAAGACTGGCGTATCGAGCGCGGGAAAGAATTTCACCGGCGGAGCCCGGTTGGCGAAGGACCGCTGATTCACGGAAACGATACTTAAGACTCGGCTGGGGTTCAGCTGTCGCGCTGATCGTGAGCAAATGCGGCTCCGCAGCCGCGGCTGGTGCTGGTGCTGGAAATTCGGTTTGATTCGGCTTCCAGATCATGATCTGTGCGTTGCACGGAGCACTGAGCCACAGCATGCAGCAGATAGTAGTACATGCACGTAGGACGCGCCCAAGATTACCGTACTGAAATAACATCGCAACACTCCTAATATTGAATTCTGGCCCCCACACGTTGAACGTGAGTTGCAGCTGCCTTTAGTCGTTTGAAAACCATTCGGTCCAACTGGATGAAAAATTTTTGGAAGACCTGCTAACAGGGCCTGGGACGATTTCGGAAAGCAATTCTGCTCGTGAAGCCAGACGTCTAGCACTCGGCATAGCTGCTCGGGTAGGTTCTGGAACCCAATAAGTCAAAGGGTCTCGCTGGTCGTACACAAACCGAGGAGACGAGTTTGCACCGACCAGCCAGGCCACAGCCGCGTGATTGATTGCGTCGAAACTTGCCGAACTCACAGCAGACGTCTCTTCCAGCGATGAGCTCGTCTTAGCGGAAGCCTCATCGACCGGCATACTGGGATTCTTTGAATCAAACGACATTTGGCTGATCGGTGACTGGTCGTCCACTGGCGATGTCGCCGACCGGTGCGTCCAGAGTCCCGTACAAAACGCTATTCCAACAGTCGCCACCCAAGCATAGCGTTCCCAGGGAATCGTAGTAGCCAGCCTTGGCCGATGTACGCTATTTCCAGTTGCAGCCCGTTTACCAACTCGGGGCGCCAATCCGCTTGTGGGTGTGAACGAGAACTGCTTAAGATTCTCAGCAAAATCGAGCAGTTCTGGGGACGCGTCTTCCCATTCGTTGTTCATATCACTGTTCATCGAGTGGAACTCCACTTAATTCCTGTCGAAGCAAGGTCAGGCCCTGCAGGTAGCTGCGGTGGGTGCTAGACAGCGACTTACCAAGGATAGTCGCGATCTGCTCAAAGGTCATTTCTCCCCAAATTCGCATCGTGATAATCTGCGCTTGCGAATCGGGAATTTTGCATAGTGCGCCGGAAATATCGTCGGTGTCGAACTCCGACTCGGAGACTCCGCCGACCAACCAATTCCTTGCCGCCTTTGCCTGTCGCCCCAATCGCCTGCGTTCACCGCGTTGCCACTGGATGAGGCGGTTGCGCCCTACCGTAACCAACCAAGCAATGGGCACTCCGGCAGCTCATCGAGGCCAGACAAGGCGATGAACGCCTCTTGCACCGCATCATCAATGGGTCCACCATATGAACGCAGGATCAGCACCAGTTTCTCAGAGTATTGAGCCCAAACGCTCTCGATATCTTCGAGGTCTAACATGGTGTCCGTTTAGCAGGTCAAGATTGAGCGTTCAGGAGTTCGAGTTGCGTGGTGGATCTATGATTGTGACGCCAACCGTCTTGGATTTTCCCACGCGGCCGCCCTAAAATCCAAAATTTTTGCCTGCGAGATTTTCGTTCGTGTGACGCGATTCTCAAAGACTCAGCTTTCTCAGCTGCCACCAACCCACGGTGAATAAGAGTAAACTAGAGACGGTAGCAAACATCTATTGAGATCTGCAGAGGCACCGAGTGCTCATTTCCATCCTCCCCAAACTTTTGACTGCCACGTGTAGAACGACCCGATGCATGAGCATCTTGCTGACTTTTTGGGTTGCTAGCGGTCTGCAATATTCAGTTCCTAGCTTGGCTCAGAGCGTAGAGGTAGCCCGGTCGGCCTCGCTGCCAAGGGCGACCGCTGCCGAGCTGCCGCGATGGCGTGGATTCAACTTGTTGGAAAAGTTCCATAAGGATTGGTCCAATCAACCATTCGTTGAAGACGATTTTCGAATGATCCACGAACTGGGATTCAACTTCGTGCGTCTCCCTCTGGACTATCGAATCTGGACCGACCAAGGTGATTGGAATCAGTTTGACGAGTCACAATTGCAGGAAATCGACCGCGCCGTGAACTACGGTCACAAGTATGGAATTCATGTTTGTATTAATTTCCATCGCGCACCGGGCTATACCGTTGCATCACCGCCAGAGCCGACCGATCTGTGGACCGACACAGCAACCCAGGCCGTTTGCAAGCGGCATTGGGCCACGTTTGCGAAGCGTTATCGAGGCATTCCCAACGAACAACTCAGTTTCAACTTGTTCAACGAACCCCCGGAGGATGTGGGAGCAGCCTTCTACACGGTTGTACGCGAAGTGGTAGCCGCGATTCGCGCTGAAGATCCACAGCGTTTGATCATCTCCGATGGACTTGCATGGGGTCTGAAGCCAGTCTACGAGTTCGCGGACCTGAACATTGCTCAGGCTACGCGTGGCTACACGCCGTTCGAGCTTACTCACTACCAGGCTAGCTGGGTGGCCGACGCAGATCGCTTTCCCGTCCCCCAATGGCCCCAGATGAAGGCTTACGGTCTGCTGGTCTCTGAGACCAAGCCCGACATCCCTGCCGATCAACAACGTACTTTGGTGATCAAGGGTACTTTTTCCGCACCGACCTCGATGCGTTTGCGAGTCGGGACGGTCTCCACCCAAGCCGTGTTGGTCGTCACCGCCGACGGCAGCACTATTTTTGAGAAAACGTTTACGCCGGGACCGGGCTTAGGCGAGTGGAAAGAAGCGAGCTACCAAGCCCAATGGGATAACTACCAGAATCTCTACGACCGCGACTACCGAATGAGCGTGCCTGCAGGCACTCAACGCATTGTTGCGAGGGTTGTCGAAGGAGACTGGTTGACTGTCACGGAGTTAGGGTTGAGGAGCGAGGATACCGATGATTCTCGGGAACATAGTATTGCAATCGATCCGCAGTGGGGACAATCCGCCAGCACGATAACCTACTCACCGCAAGCGACCCCAAACGTGTTTCTAACCGAGCAGCTGCACGATCGACAGTGGCTCTACGATTCTACCGTATTGCCCTGGTTTCAGGCCAAGGAAAAAGGGATCGGAGTGGTTGTAGGCGAATTCGGTTGCTTTAACCGTACGCCACATGAGGTAACACTAGCGTGGATGGAAGATGCCTTGGCGAATTGGAAACGGTGCGACATGGGATGGGCGCTCTGGAATTTCCGAGGCTCTTTTGGTGTACTCGACAGCGAACGTACCGACGTGGAGTACGAGAACTTCCAAGGCCATCTGCTGGACCGAAAGATGCTTGAATTGCTTCAGCGATATTGATCCCAACTTCCTTTCCCCCTACCCCCAGAACAAATCATGTTGCGTGCCATCCTAGCAGCGTTCCTTCCCCTAATCACCTCGCTCACCGTTTTCGCGCAGGAGCGGACGCCCACGACGGCCGCGGAGTGTCGATCGTTGCTGGAGAGTTCGATCGTCGACTTCTATTTGCCACACTGCATCGATCAGCAGTTCGGCGGCTACCTGGAGAACGTCAACGACAAGGGGGAATTTCTGGGAGAGGAAAAATTTCTGACCTTGCAAGCGCGGCAGGTCTGGTTCTTTAGTTCCCTGGCCAAGGCCGGTATCCGCACCAAGGAATCGTTAGCGGCAGCCCTCACGGGCTACCAATTCTTGATCCAACACTTTCAGGACCAACGCCACGGCGGCTACTTTACTAAGGTCACCCGTGACGGCAGGCCAATTGACCGAAGAAAACATGTGTATCCACTGTCGTTCGTAATCTACTCCTTGGTAGCCTACTCCGAAGCGTCGGGAGATCCTGAACCGCTCGACCAAGCCATTGCTCTTTTTCAAGTACTCGAAACACACTGCCACGACCAGCAGCATGGGGGTTACACCGAGTTCTTCTATGAAGACTGGCGCGAGATCACCGACGAGAATGAATCGGGATACATCGGGGCGATAGGCACCAAGACCTACAACTCGCACTTGCATCTGCTAGAGGCCTTCACATCGCTATACCGCTCAAGCGGCGATGAAACCGTCCGAGAGCGGCTGTTGGAACTGGTGCAAATCAATACGGTGTCGGTAAAACACCCCAACGTGGCCTGCAACCTAGATGGTTGGAATCCCGATTGGTCCATGATCCGAACGCCCAAGAATCTGCGAGCCAGTTACGGCCACGACGTCGAATGCGTGTGGCTCGTACTCGACGCAGCCCAAGCCCTGGGAATGCCGCCAGCGATGTTGCGAGGGTGGGCAACGGGGCTAACCGATAACGCCCTGGAATATGGTTTTGACGAGGAACACGGGGGGCTGTTCTACACCGGGCCTCTCTCAAAACCGAGCGATGATCGCAAGAAGGAGTGGTGGACTCAGTCCGAAGCTTTAGTAGCCTTGCTGACGATGCAGCAATTCACGGGTGATCGCAAGTATCGCGAAGCGTTTGACCGCACCTTTGATTTCGTTACCACCTACCAAATCGCATCGCAGGGAGGTTGGTGGGCGACTCTCAATCCCGATGGATCACTAGTGGAGCATCCCAGTCGTAGTAGCATGTGGCACGGAGCCTACCACAATGGTCGCGCTCTTTTGTTGTGCGAACAGTTGCTCCGAAACGCTGAACCAACCCCATAGCCGGTGGCCTGTTTTTCCAAGACTTGCGCAACTGAATGACTTGGAGCATAATTGCGCAGTGTAGACAATGCCATGTTTCCCACCGCATTGCGATGCCATATAGATCTGGAGCTCAGACCAGGTAGTTTTGGACCAAATCACTGAACGTCGCTACCTGCTCTGCCTGCCACTCGGGCCCCTTATCGAGCAGTGGGGCCATGATGGCTGCAGTCTGCTCGGCGGCGGCCAATGCCTCCGCAGCGTTCAGAAGCAGCAAACGCGTGCGGCGCGATAAGACATCTTCCACCGTGCGAGCCATCTCATGCTCGACCGCCCACGCCACTTGCGCGACCATGACTCTCTCACTGGCTGACAGGTTGCCCGCCAGCTTGGGATCGCGCACCGCCATTTCTCGGATTGCGGGCGCGTCGGAACCATACACGCGCAACCCATCATCCGGCGAGGCGACCTGTTCGGTCGACTGCAACTCCTCACCAGCAGGAGCACCGTGTAACTTGGCATAAGCGGTTCTCGATGCATGCTTGGGAAGATTGCCAACCTTCTCTACCAGATCCGTCACGTCTTCCCCCATCTTGCGATAGGTTGTCCACTTTCCACCGATCACGGAAATGACTCCACTTTCAGACACATGAATCTCATGCTCACGAGAGAGGCTGGCCGAACTCTGTTTGGAGTTGGAACTGCCCACCAGCGGACGCAAGCCAGCAAATACCGACCTGACATCCTCACGCCGAGGCGCCTGGGTTAGATAGCGGGCGGTGTGCGCCAACATGTAGTCAATCTCGGCATCGGTCGGTCGAGGTTCGCGGTCGATCTTCTCAACTTGAATATCGGTGGTTCCGATCAGAGTTTGACCATTCCAGGGGATCGCGAACAAAACTCGGCCATCATCCGTCTCAGGAATCAACATGGCGGTGTCCCCTGGCAAGAAATGACGGTCGAGGACCAAATGCGACCCGCGACTCGGGACGATGTGCGGGGCATCGGGATTCTGCTTGGGGAATTTGGCAGCTGCCGTGTCGAGTTGCATGATGGCGCCGCCGAAGACCCCCGTTGCATTGACAAACACGCGTCCCTGCACTTCATGCTCCTGCCCTGTCTCCTCATCGCGAACCACTGCTGAATTCGTCCGACCGTTGAAACGTCCCAACTTGATCACCGGCATGTAGTTGCAAGCCACTCCACCTTGATCCACGATAGATTGGGCTAGGGAGATGGACAATCGCGCGTCATCGAATTGGCCATCGGAGTAAAGCACACCACCACGCAGGCGCGAGCGATCCAGTGTCGGAATCAGTTCCGTGGCTTGATCGGTACTCAGGAGCTGGGACGGTGCAAATCCTTGTTTTCCCGCCAACAGGTCGTAGGCTTTCAAACCAGCGTAGTAGAACCAACTCTCTCCAGTCCTGTAAGTAGGTATCACAAACTGAAGAGGATGCACCACATGGGGCGCATTGGCTAACAAGCGTCCGCGTTCATGGAGCGATTCGCGTACCATGCGGACTTGCCCGTTTCGCAGATAGCGGACACCACCATGCACCAATTTGGTCGAACGACTGGAGGTACCCTTTGCAAAATCGTGCGATTCCACCAGCAGCGTCTTAAGACCTCGGCTGAGAGCATCGAGGGCCACGCCCAGACCGGTTGCTCCGCCACCGATTACCACGACATCCCACTGGTTGGAGCGGTCCGAAAGGGCCGCTAGCATCTGATCACGATTCATAGGTTTCGACTATCTAGAAGGTTGTGTTGTCAGGCAAAGTACGGTGGCGGCATGGTCGGACGATTGCAGATGCAATTCTAGCCTAGCCGGGCTCGCCATGGGTTTGCGGTGTTTCGAGCGCAACGGACAGTTAATTTTTTGCAGGACGCTTTTTACTACTGGAACAATCCACTCCTGGACCCAAGGGGGCTTTAACGTCACACTCGCTGAGCGAGAGGCGATGCTACCTCCGCGGTTTCAACTCCATTAATGTCTGGTCGAGCGAGGCCCAGTATCACCAGCTAAACAGGCTACTGCATCGTTTGGAATGCCCATTTCGGTGTGCCTAGCAAACGGTTGACTTGCCGGCCCCCCTTGCCCAGCGACTTGTCGCACCGCCGAAGTACTCGGTATGCCTACGCCCAATTCTTGGAACGCTCTAGCGCTTTGTGCCACCCCGCGCGCAGCTCCTTGACCTGGCTGGCTTTCATGCTGGGCTCAAACGTCCGATCAATTTGCCATTTTTCAGCCAATTCTGACTTGTCTTTCCAGACTCCAACTCCCAGCCCCGCCAAGTAAGCGGCTCCCAGGGCCGTCGATTCGAACACTTTAGGGCGTACCACGGGCACTCCTAAAATATCGGCTTGAAATTGCATCAGCAAGTCATTCATGGCGGCTCCGCCATCCACGCGAAGCGACTTAATTTTAAGCTTCGCGTCGGACTTCATGGCATCCAAGACATCGGCCGTTTGGTAGGCGATGGCTTCCAAGGCAGCGCGCGCAATGTGGGCGCCGGTGGCTCCACGCGTTAGCCCTGCGATGGAGCCACGCGCGTACGCATCCCAGTGAGGAGCCCCCAGTCCCGCGAAGGCTGGCACGAGGTACACGCCGCCATTGTCCGGCACTTGCGCCGCCAACGCCTCTACGTCCGAAGAGCGTTTGATAATTCCCAAACCATCCCGCAGCCATTGCACGACTGCACCGGCGACGAAGATGCTCCCTTCAAAGGCGTACTCCGCTTGGGCACCAATCTTCCAAGCGGTCGTGGAGAGCAAGTTGTTGGTCGACGGCTTGGATTTTTTGCCGGTGTTCATGAGCATGAAGCACCCGGTGCCATAGGTATTTTTGACCATGCCAGGTTCGGTACACATCTGCCCGAAGAGTGCCGCATGCTGGTCGCCAGCCACGCCAGCTACTGGAATGGAGGCTCCTAAGATCGATGCCTTGGTCTCGCACAGCACTTCGCTGGAAGAGCGTACTTCCGGCAACACTGCGGCGGGTACTTTCAACGCCTTCAGCAGCTGGCCATCCCATTCACCGGTATGGATGTCGAACAGCATCGTGCGAGACGCGTTTGTGAAATCGGTCAGATGCACGGCCCCCGCTTCGGCGGTTCCTCCGGTGAGCTTCCACATCAACCAGGTATCGATCGTCCCGAACGCTAGTTCTCCCGCCTTGGCCGCCTCCCGCGCGCCACTGACGTTATCGAGCAACCAAGCGAGTTTGGTACCGGAAAAATAAGCGTCGATCACCAAGCCGGTGGCTGCGGTCAAATGCTCGGCCGATTTACTCTTCCGCAAGCGATCACAAGTCGCCGCCGTTCGACGATCCTGCCACACGATGGCATTGTGAATCGGTTGACCGGTCCGCCGATTCCACACAACCGTCGTTTCGCGTTGGTTGGTAATGCCGATCGCCGCAATTTGCCCCGGCTTGATCTTCGCTTTGCGGATCGCCGATTTGGCAACCGACAACTGACTCGTCCAAATCTCTTCCGGGTCGTGCTCGACCCAGCCTGGTTTCGGGAAGAACTGCGTGAACTCCTTTTGAGCTACCGCAATGATCTCTCCATCAGAGTTGAGGACTAGAGCACGCGAGCTGGTAGTGCCTTGGTCTAAGGCAAGCAAGAATTGAGACATGGAGCATTCTCTACGTGGAGACAGGGGTGAGGAGAATTTGGGGAGCAAGTACCCCGCTGGTTACCAAGAAGTGGAAGCGGGAGGCCACTTCCGCTCCTAGCCGGATACTGCCGGTCGGACGATGCAGTTCGCCACGGGCATGCAAGTACCATGTCCCACCTGCCTACTGGAGTGGCTGCAGCAGCCGAGCCAGTCGACGTGGCGGGCGCGGTGGAAAGATGCTGTTGCGCAGCAACAATTCCTGGGCCTTCTCCGCACTTTGCAGAAACTCTTGGCCTCGCCCGCGACCCCGTGAATTGGCGTGAGACTCGCTCAATAGCCTGGGGACCTACTTGGCCTCGAGTTCTTTGAGCATCTTCTTAAAACCTTCGACCAATTTTTCGCACACCGCATTCGGGCCGGTCATCTTGATGAAGTACTGTCCCGAATTTTCGGTGACGATGATCGCCCCCAGCATTCGGTAGTCCTTGCGAATGGTCGGTGGCACCCCGGCAAATGGAGGCGCTCCCATGGTATCCTTGAAACTACCTTGAATATCTACCCAGTGTACGGTGTTCTTGCCAACCTCGAATTTTTCAACTTTAGTTTTATCTTTGGGAGCATCCTGAAACTGTCCCTTCCAGCGTTCGATATTGGCGTCGATCGAACCGCCAGCCCCCATGATAGTGATGCGAGCCTGAGCTTCTTCGTCCTCTTTACCCTTGTCCTCCTTGGCGGGAGCCGAGAATTCATACTGCACAATGCGAGACTTGGGCTGTTCCTTTTTCCACTCAGCGGGCGCGGTGAGCGTTAACTTGCCATCGGCCAAAGCAATCGTGACGGGCTCAGCGGCGGTGGCCCGGGCGCTCTCCCCTGACACGGAGGAAACGGTCATCGTAAGGGCGAGAGGCAGGACTAGAAACGAGAGTAAGTATTTCATCGGAGGGTACTTCTATCGGTGGTCGTGAAAGGTAACAGAACTCTAGCATCAATAAGTGCCAGAGGGCTCGTTATTCTACAGGATGTGACCCCAGAAATGGTGAATCGGAAAACGAAAAAACGGGGCGCGATAGTTTCGAAAAACTATCGACCCCGTTTCAGCAGGCCCCCCTGCTCTCGTTCACAGCGCTAGCTGTTTTCTTTGTATTGTTTCGGCTTTAGGCACGAATTGCTGACCATCACTTAGCGAGGCGTCCAGCTGGCCGCACCGCTGCTGTTGGCGACGCGAGGTTGGCGTTGGCCCGATACGGTGGGCCGGTTAGCTGCGGTGTCCGAAAGGGAGTATTCCTGGGAGGCTCGCACGACCTGTGCTCGTGGCTGCTCGTCGATTCCTAAACCTCCCCAGTTGTACTGGTCGCGGTCGGAGATGGTCGCTGTGTTGCTGACGGTACGAACACCGTTGCCTGACTCCAAGCGTGCCGTCGGGCTCTTTGGCTCGACGACCGACTCCAGGTTTTGCTCCCCACCTTCCATGGCTCGATCTAAGAACTCTTGGGCCGGGGCCGCGTCGTAATCCGATCCAGCTCCGAAGCTCGCACCGTGGTCCGAGATATTGCCTTCGGTGTGCATGCCCTGCTGCACAGGACCGTTGCTGACCACCGCTGGGCGTGTGTAGCCGTAGTCGAAGTAGATCCCACCAGCTCGCTCCCGAGCTCGCTCTTCGGCATCCCAGTACGCCTTGTCAACCCAAGCTCCCTCTTGCAGTTCGATGGAGTTCAAATCGAGCAGCGAGCCCTTCAGAGCGTGCAGGTTGACGATCCATTTGTTGTAGTCGCAGACAGCGTTGTGGTATTGTTGTTCGGCCCGAGTCCGACGCTCTTCCGCTCGCAAGAGTTGGTCGAGTAGTTGAGCCAAGTCGCCGACGTTCTCTTCGATCTGAGCTTGGTAAACATTGATCTCCTTCTGATTGGCCGCCCACTGTTGCTGGTAGACGTGAATCAGTTCGTAATCGGATTCGATCTTCGTCCAAGCATCCGCGAGTCGGAAGACCAGCATCACTTCCTTCTCACGCAGCTCTTCTTGCGTCTTCTTGATTTGGAATTGGGAATTCTGAATGTTGGCCATGGCACGTCGCTTGCCGAACGCTTGCGGAGTGAACTCCAACCGAGCTCCCAACTCCTGGGAACCGCCATCGGTAAGGCCTTCGAGAGCATTGGAGCCCGGATTGGGGAAGGCAATGCCGCTGCGTTGGGATGAGGCGAAGGTGTCCCCGACACCCAGGAAGCGGTAGAATCCGACCAGGTCCAGTTGCGGTAGCACTTGGTTGCGAGCGGAGATCAATTCGAGTTCATCTTGCTTGATCGCCCACTTCTGACGGCGTAGTTCCACACTGCGTGTCAAACCTTCTCCGACCACGTCGCACCAATTGAATTGAATGCGGGCCAAGCTAGGCTCATCGAGAGGGCGAATGAATTGCCCGTCGGTTGCTCCCCAGCCGATCAATTCTCGCAGGCGTCGTTCGCGTCCCACGAGCCCTTCTGGGTCATTGCCGGGGACGGTCGAACCATTCAGTGAGGCTCGCATTTGAGCGTCGAATTGGTAGTAGAGTCCCTCGGCTTGGAAGGCAGCTTGAGGCGCGTCCTTACCAATTTTCAATCGTTCGTTGGCCACTTTCCATAGGCTGCGTGCACTGTCCCGAGCGATCCGTGCAGTATCGAAAGCGCGATAACCGCAGTACAGATCCCAGTAGGCGTGCTCAACGGCTTGCACCATGTTGCGAACGCCAATCTCGAACTCATGCAGCGCCAAATCTTCATTGATGCGAGCCAAAGTGACCGGAATCCGATTGACCAAAGTTCCTCGGCCACGCAACAAGGGCTGTGTGACTTGCAACTCTAGAGCAGCGGTGTAGTCGCTGGCTACATTGCGGCCAACGCCGGTTGGGATGTTGTTCCGTGAATAAACAGTTGTGAATCGGGCTGTGGTGATCGTACCGTTGGCATGTCGCTTCGAGATCGCCGCTTGTCCATTGGAATCCACTCCTTGGAAAAGCTGCGGATTGAACGGGTTGCCCGGTCCCACGTTGCGGGGCCGATCAGTGGTGTTGTAACCGAAGATGGCTGAGAACTGAGTATCAAACTCGCTCAACGCGTCTTCCACACCACCAACCTGATTGGATCGTGAAGACCCCCGCGGTGCTACCCGATTGCCTTGGGAATCAACCACAAGAGGTTGAGTGCTGGAGGTGGTGGCCATGATCGCGGGATCGTACACGCTTGGCAGCTGGCCAGGTTGTGCACTCAGCAACGCATTGGAAACGCTCCCCGTTTGCTGATTGGAGCCTCCCACGACACGCAGAATCTTTGAATTCTGCATGGCCATGGCGATGCAGTCCTCAAGCGACAATTCTACGAATTCTTCAGGCAGGTTCGATGGCCCCAAGGGGATCGCCGTTTGCGTTGCTTCCGGCAAGCTTTGAACCTGAGTGTCCGCATATTCGATATCCATCGACTGGGCCAAGAAATTGGCCATCGAATCGTCCTGGCGAACGAAGAAAGGCTGAGTTGGTTGACAACCAGTACAAAAGGTCAAGCAGATTTGGATCACTGCTGCCCAGCGGAATAATGGACGGCTCATCGAGGTGAGTTTCCTACCGAGTCTGTGGAAAGAGCGAAGGACTTGCAAACCCAAGCCAACGAGGCAAAGGTGCAGAGTCATTGCTCACCAACACGACGGAATCAATTTTTCTTTCGAGCCCCCTCGATCGTTCAGCCTGCCGAGTTCCGAAGAACTCGACAACGTCCCGACACTTTAGTTATCGTCCGCACCACCGTTAAACTTTGACTGATCGCTACAAATTACCAAAAGATCTTTTCTGCTAGCATTGTTTGCAGTATTGGGGCAAGAATCACGCCTCCCAAACATCCCAAGCTACGTAAACACTCGGTTTAGAGGACTCGAAACACCATCGAGCTGAGAGCGCTGCTTCAGAATGCAATTGCTTGCAAAGGCCGGCGTAAGAATTTTCGAGCAAATAGAAGAGGCTCGAAGTGCTAGCAAAGGGGGAGCGAGCCGGCATGTTGCAGCTGCCCCCCACTGTAATTCCAATCTCCAATCTGCCATTCCCACTCAGGCGGGAACGACATGGATTGCGGCCGCAGCGACCTTCAGATGCGTAGCTGGAGCTTACTTGCGAATCTCATAGCACAAAATGGCGTCATCTTCGCGAAGAATAAGGCGTCCGTTGGAGATGACCGGATGAGCCCAGCTAGGTTTGTCGCTATCCCCCGAGCCTGGAGTCTTAAACCAACTGGAGACTTCGTAATCCTCTGGGCTAAGCTGTGCTACACTGACAACTCCGTTTTGATAGCGCAAGAAGAGTTTTCCGTCAGCCACAACGACAGACGTGGAGTCCTTTCCTTCCCGACTACGTTTTTCCCAGACAACTTCACCAGTCATTAGATCTGCACATTTAAAAATGCTCTGATCTTCAACGCCAAAATAGAGATGGTTGCCTACCAAGACAACGCCGCCGTGCTTGTTGCCCAGCTTCGTTTGTGGCCCGTAGATTTCCTTAATCGAAATACTGCCATCGGTACCAGGAATCTGCTGCAAAAGCGCTCCGCCTAGCTTATAGCCGGCCACGGAGTAGACATAATCGCCTTTGATAATTGGAGTTGGAATAAAAGCGGTGGGCGGTGCCATATCGTAAGCCCACTTCAATTCGCCGGTATCGGCCGCGATCCCAATTGGTCCGCCGCCCGTGTTTTGAACATAGATTTTGCGGCCGGCAACATGACTGATGACGATCGAGGAGTGTCCCGCCCCTACGTCGCCAGGATGCTGGCAGCTCCAAACCAGCTCTCCGGTTTGCTTATCAAGCGCTACGACGGTCGATTTCTCCCCACCGGGAGTGCACAGCACTAGGTTGCCATCGACCAACGGAGACTCACTATATCCCCATTGATCTTTTTTCTTTCCACCAAAATCTTCCTTTAGATCTTTCTGCCAGGCAATCGAACCATCGCTGGTCTTCGCACAGATCAGTTGGCCATGGGGTGTAATGACGTACAACAATTCCCCATCGATGGAAGGTGTGGCCCGAGAGCCTTGCCAAGAGGCCTTGCCTTCGTTCCAAGCAGGACCGGTCTTGGACTTCCAAATCGCTTGCCCGTTATCCGCATTGAAGCAAGTCAGGTATTCGTCTTTATCTCCGTCGGCGGTCGAGGGCCCATCCCCCAAGGTGTAAATGCGACCGGCCGAAACAGCAGGGCTAGCATATCCGCGGCCTGCACCTTGAGCGGTCCAGAGCAAACGCGGGCCATCCTGTGCCCAGTGGTCGAGCAGCCCACTTTCCGCGGAAATAGCGGTTCGGTTCGCGCCTCGAAAAGTCGGCCAATCGTCAGCGGAAACAGTGGCTGCAAAACCGGCTAAGACGGTTAAGGCCAAGCTGAATCGCAGTGATTTAACGGAAACTCGCATGTCGTATACCTGTGAAGTTGCGGGGTTGATTTGAGCGAAACTCTACAACTACGAAGATAACCCACGCGATGGTCGGTTGGAACACCGCCTTCTGCCCGCCTAACCGAATCGTAATATTTTACGACGAGTGCCTGAACCGCCCCCAAGCTTGACGGCTTGTGAATTGCGAGCGATTCTAGCTTTGGACGCGGAGATAGCCTTCCTATATTGCACTGGAGCAGCAGGCACTCTTTATTTAACTGGATGCTTTACTCTGGCTGCGACAAGGCATTTCACCAAGCCGTTCGGCGTCGGGTTCCATGTCCAACGGACTTGGATCTTTGGGTGGCTTGGTAAAGCCCGATTAGGCGGCGCTGTGGGCACTTGCCGTGGATTGCTATGAAGATGCAGACGAGCGATCCCACAGCGGGCTAATAGTGCGGGGGACGTTCTTCCAGCGGATCGATTTGTCGCTCTTTCTGATCGCCGCGCAATTCTTTCAACTGCCGTTGCAATTGGAGCATCGACCGCTCCAACCGCATCAGCTGACGCGTTTGCTCCACCACGACTTCGTCCAGTTGCGCTGCCAAATGCTGTTGGTGGGTAAGCCCAATCTCCAGCTCGACGATACGACCTTGCATCGCTTTTAGGGAATCATCGGGAAGTGCAGGCATGGGACGATTTTCTTCTCAGGAAGGGACGCTCAGAGCATCGCAAGTAGAGTAGCGGACTACCATTTCAATCCAAATTGCTCGCCACCGGAGGGGCGCGCCGTTCCGCCCTTCAACGGGCCTTCGTGCTTGGGCAATACCGGTTTCGCTGGAGGCTCTTCGACGGCCTCAGCCGCTGCGCTGTTCTCCGCGGGAGCCGGAGCCGCTTGCGCCGCTTTGAGTGACAGGGAGATTCGCTGCTGGTCGGAATCCACCGACAGCACCTTCACCTCTAGCTCCTGCCCTTCTTCCACGACAGACCCGACCGAATGCACGCGGTGATGCGCTAGCTCGCTCACGTGAATCAACCCTTCCACGCCAGTTGCAATCCGGACGAAAGCACCGAACTCCGCAATACGAGTGACTGTACCATGGATCAATGCACCGACCGGGAATTCCGCATCGACCTTCGACCATGGGTCCTCTTGTAGCGAGCGATAGGAAAGTCCAATTTTTCCAGATTGCGGATCGATCTTGTCGACTCGCACTTGGATCGTATCCCCTTCCGTCAAAATCTCGCTGGGGTGCTTGATCCTTTCCCAGGAAAGCTGGCTGATGTGCAGCAAGCCGTCGAGTCCACCGATATCGACGAACGCACCGAAGTCCAAGATTTTCCGGACGATCCCCTCGACGGCTGCACCAACTTCCAGGTTCGCCAATCGCTCTTCGCGCTTCTCTTTTTTCTCGCGTTCCAGCACCGCACGGTGAGACAATACGAGGTTCCCGCGCCGTGGATTCGCTTCATTCACGATGCACAGCAGCTTTTGTCCAACCAACTCTTCCAAGTTCTCGATACGAAACTCGGAGGCTTGACTCGCCGGAATGAAGCCATCGATGGATCCCACCTTGCACTCCAAGCCACCCGTGTTGGAACCGGTCACAACTGCTTCAACCACGTCCCCTTCATTCAAGTCAGACCAGTCAGCCACGTCGACGGCATTGCCAGGCACCGTAACCTCATACAATCCTTCCTGTGGCAGAAACCCTCGCACAATCACATCTAATTGAGTTCCCTCCTCAGGCAGCTCTTCGAATTGCAACGCCGGGATGACCGCTTCGTTGGCCCCCCCGAGCGACAGGAAGACGAACTCCCCTTGAGCCTTCATCACCTTGGCTTGCAAACGCTGCCCGTCCTCGAGCATTTTCCCCACTTGCAGCATGGAGTCGCCGATGAGCATCGAATCTAGATCGGAAGCCGCCAAGGCTGCCTCCAGCTCGTCTTCCATGTCTTGAGACAGCGGCCGGCGTCGCGATGGCACTTCAACTTTCGGAACAACCACCGGTGGTGTCTCGATGACTTGTCCTCGCTTGCTCAACCCATGCTTGCGGTCTCTGGGCTTCTTGTCAGACCGGTTTCCCGCACCGGGCTTACCAGCCCCGCCAGTATTTCCCGTTGGAGTTGCGGTTGCCGCGGTCTCTCCACTGCCACTGGGCGTCGGGGCACTACTTGGATCCGAAGTGGCACTCTCGGCATTGCCAGCAGGGACAGCCGTTTTTGCCGGTTGGCTTGCCGGTTGCGCACGCTGCTGCTGCTGCCGCATTTCACGAATCTTAGCCAAGCTGATTGGCCCCCCGGCAGCGTTTTCCGCAGCGGGAGAAGACTCCTCCTTCGGTGCTTGGCTGGACGCTTCCGGCGTGCTGGTGGGCACGGCTGACTGCTCAGTTGGGAGGGCTCCCTCTGCAGCAGACGTGTCTACGTTCGTTTCGGCGGCAGTTTCAGGAGTAGCTGGCTGGGAATCTGATGCGTCAGACATGGTTGGAGAACCTAAAATTAATCAATAAGTATTTGGGTGGGCCGAACTGTTGCAGCTGGCCGCCTGCAAGGTAGCGATCGGCTTGCAAATCGCAAGCCGCTCTATTCTAGACGCGTCTGCCTCAGCTTCCAACGGCCACTTGGCATCCATAGCTCACAAGCGAGCGGTTTAATTGCCCGTCCTAGTAGCCGCCTGAGTCACAACTTGTCGATTTAATCCCGATTTCAGTTTTACGGAGTAGGCAATTTCACGAATTGGCCTGTAGCGGTAATCACCTTTCCTTGCTCACGTAATGGGACGATTTCGTCAAGCCGCTCAGTTTCGGGCCAGTGAACGCGGTAACGCGGCCATGGACGGCCGACAAGGCTTAAGGGGCCGCTACTCTCATGCCACTACGTTCAAGCCTCAAGTCGTCAACTTGGCAGTCTGGTCAGATACGATAACTACCATGCCCGCTACACAATAGTTGGCTGAGGCAGAACACTGCCCCGTTTCTCTAGACTGGCCTCTGCACGCGTCCCTCCATACTGATTAAACAGTTTGATTGGCCTGCCCCGAGTCCATGAAGTTGCCCATGAAGTAGTTCGTGGACGGTTGAGAAGCAATCGCGGTGACACGCGACTCCTCCTGGTTCAGGCGTCCCAATCGACCATCCTTCGCTGGGAATACTGAAACTTGCGATGAAATCGATCGAGTTGAGGCTGCAAGTCTGCTGAAAGCCTCCGATTTCAGGTATGTTCAACTCCCTCTGAAGGTTCACCGCGATTAAGGTACCACACCGTCTCGCAGAGTGGACCTACAGGTCCCCAATGCCCCCCAATGCCCGCCGGAGAACTAAAGATGTCGAGCCTAATGGATCTAGTTTCGAAACAAATTGGTCGCGAACAGGTCGATCAGATTGCCAGCCAACTAGGATCTTCGCGCGAACAAGTCGAAAGCGCTATTGGGATGGCCCTGCCAACCTTGCTAGGTGCGGTGGCACGCAAAGCAGACGATGCGGGGCAGTCAGCGGAGCTCCATAGCTCGCTTCAACATCACGACGATGGCATTCTGGACCAAACGGGACAGCTGTTCGGTGGCCAGCCAGCGCCCGCCCTACAATCCTTTGGCGGTGTGGGAGACCTGTTGGGCAGTATGCTGGGAGGCAGACAAGGTCGCGTCGAACAAGGTATCGGCAAAGCTTCGGGAATGAGTGGCACACAAGTTGCATCGCTACTCGCCATGCTGGCCCCCTTGGTAATGGGGGCGATTAGCCGTCAAGCTAAGACCGACAAGCTCGATTCCGACGGATTGTCAGGGATGCTGCGCGGCGAAAAGAAGGAAATTGAGAATCAGGCCACCGGTGGATTGCTTGCCGGGCTATTGGATCAAGATGGTGACGGCGATTTTGATTTCCAAGATGTTATGAAATTGGGCATGAAGCGGTTATTTGGGAAGTAGACTTCCCCGCAACGCCCGCCACTGACTACCGGCTTTTCCATGCTCGCGCAAGCTAAAATCCCTTTCCCCGATCCAGACGACTATCCCGAGCGAGACGTCGTGATTTGGGATGGTAAGTGCAATTTCTGCAGAAGCCAGGTCGAACGCTTGCGGTGGTTCGATCGCGGGGAGCGACTCGCCTATTTGAGCCTGCACGACCCACGAGTTGCCGAGCGCTATCCCGACATGGAGCACCAGCAGCTGATGGACCAGATGTGGGTCGTCAATTCGGGTGGCTTGCGACTTGGCGGAGCTGACGCCGGCAGATATCTGAGTCGAGTGCTTCCCAGCCTGTGGTGGCTCGCCCCGTTGTTGCACTTCCCCGGCAGCATGCCGCTATGGCGGTGGCTGTATTCCAAAATTGCCAACCGTCGGTACAAAATTTCGGGGATGCAGTGCGACGACGATGGGGGCACCTGCCATTTGCATGGGATCAAGAAGTAGAATGCTCGGCTAGCACTTCCCCCAACGGGACCAGTGCAAGGGACGGCTAGGCAAAATATTCGACGGCATTTTCGAACATTTTCAGCCCCTCGCCCTTCTCAGGCTGGACCTTGCGTCGCGTCCAGAAGGGGTGGTGCGAGGCAACGATATGGCGCTCGGGGTGCGGCATCAGCCCAAAGATCCTACCGCTCGGATCGCTGATACCGGCAACGTTCATCTCCGCACCATTGGGATTCTCGGGAAACGGCAGAGGCTCGGTTCCGGTTTGTCCGTCGGCGGTGCAGTAGCGGAGCCCCAACTGCTGCTGTTCCAGCAATCTGTTGGCCGCCTCTCGATCACGCAACACGAATCGGCCTTCGGCGTGCGCCATTGGTAGAAAGAGCGTATCGATACCTCGTAGGAATACGCTATTCGAATCGACGTTTTTGAGGTTCACCCAACGGTCTTCAAATCTGGCTTGGTTATTGAGTGCCAGTGTGGCTGGAGCAGCCAATTCAGCCCCGGGGAAAAAAATCCCCAGTCGCATCATGACTTGAAATCCGTTGCAAATCCCAAGCACCAAGCGTTCTTGATCACGGAATTCCGCAATCAAATCCTGAAGATGAACTTGCAACCGCTGCGCCAAGATCCGCCCGGCAGCCACGTCGTCTCCGTAGCTAAAGCCGCCAGGAAAGCAGAGGATCTGGCAGTCTTGCCCCAAGCTTGGTTCCGCAATCAGCCGATTTACATGGACGCTGACCGTTTTCGCACCAGCGACTTCAAAAGCATGGGCCGTTTCCACGTCGCAATTGGTGCCGGGGGCTCTCAATATCAGCACTCTTGGGGTGGCCATAGGTCTCTTTCCTTACACCTTCAAACAAGGATCCCTACGCCCTCAGAATGCACCTCTAAACGCATCGCTGGTCGTAGGGGCAACAGCCTATCAAACTTGCCTTGACTGACCAGAGGGGGAGACCTGCGGCGCCTCGTCCTCGGCACGAATGTCCTCTTCCGCTGCTCGCGCTACCAACGCACCTACCGCCGCACCCAATCCAATATAGGCGCCCGGAATGGCCGCGAAATGCCAAAACCGGCACAGCAGGTCGATGCCCCCCCAAAGTCACGCATCCTCACAAGCAATTCGTGCTCGGACTCGGACAGGGACTCGTGCTCGGCGTTCTGGCTTCTGTTCGTTTTGCCTCCAAGGAACGTCTTATGGAGTTCGACAACGAATGACTCGTTGAAATGCGGGTGATAACGACGATCCGGGGGGCGATGCTAGGTTGGTAAATGTATTGCATCGTTCACGGACCGGGGGGCCATGCTACTTTTTTCACGGACCACGGGGTCCATGCTACTTTCTTTCCCCACGGACCGGGGGTCCATGCTACGCCGTTTACGGAGCGGGGGTAGATATGCTGAGGAACATCACGGTCCAGCCGGCCGTCAGCCGGGCCGTGCTAGGCTGCTGATGCGAACATGCTACGCTAGTGCCCCGTGATGGAATCGACGGTCCGCTCGCCACCGGCAGAGAAAATGCACTTCTCACTGCGTCGGCTGGTCGAGACAAACTCTCCCACCGCTCGAGCTAGGCTGGGGGAACCGCCAATCCATGATGGGGAATGCTACCTTCGCGATAAGAATGAAAACGCAGCGGAATCAACTTCCCTTGACGCGTCGAGTTTTGGTTTTTGCGTTAAAATTCAAAACGCGACGGGATCTGCAGGCGGCCAGCGACTGCATCCTTAAGCCAATTGTCCAATTCGAGGCTGGTGGCAAGCCCCCCAACCGCTGGCTGGGACTTGGCGGCCCCGTCTCGAAGATTCCAGTCAAGCGATCGACGACTGAAGCTCGCCCGGCCCGCTGACCGTGTGGCGGACAAAGTCGACCTAAAAATTTGCAGGTTTCGTAGTTAAAGAAAGCCAATTGATGAGCCAGACCACCGATGCACAACTACTGTTTCTGCCCGATAGCGAATCGCTGAGGTTCCTTCCCGAAGGCCCAACCGCTTTGGGAAGTGGACGATTTAGCTGGGTAGCCATCCAGCATGGAGCGGACGCTCAAAACGGTTCTTTGAACATCTTCGATGTGGCGTCCGGTACCAATCAACAGTATGCCTTGCCAGGTCGCCCTGGATTTGCCAAGCCCACCAATCGCAGCGATACGTTCGTGGTGGGCTGTGAACGAGAATTGGGCCTCTTCAACACCGAGAGTCGACAGTGGCAGAGCATTGCAAGCGGAATTGATGCCGATCGCGACGGAACCATCATCAACGACGGTACAGTGTATGCTGACAATCTCGTCTTCGGCACTAAGGATTTGGAATTCAAAACGCCCAAAGCTGGTTTGTACCTTTTCCGTGCCAGCGACCAGCAGCTCATTCGCCTGCGCGATGATCAAGTCTGCAGTAATGGAAAGGATGTCATGGACTCCGGCGATGGCGGCCTACACCTCATCGATATCGACTCTCCAACCAAGAAGGTTGTCCGCTATCGATTGAACCTCGACGGTGGGGAGTTGAGCGAGTGTGAAACCATCGTAGACCTCAACGACCTCCCGTCGGTTCCAGATGGTATGACGCTGACGCCAGATGAGCAGAGCATGATCATCAGCTTCTACAATCCCAACCCTGCAGAATTTGGTGAAACGCGGCAGTACAGTCTCTTGAACGGCCAACTCGAGCATATTTGGCGGACCCCGCAGAGTCCTCAGAATACGTGCCCCTTGCTGTTGGAAATGCCTGACGGTTCGGTCAAGCTGATCATAACCACCGCCGTAGAGCACATGCCCAGTGAGCGCAGGCAAGATGCCAAGCTCGCCGGTGGCCTCTTTGTGGCAGAGACCTCCTTCGCCACTTCACCGGCAACACCGATGTTTCCCATTGATCGGTTCTTGTAGTCATGCAAAAGTCGCAAGCACTCCACTCCGCAGATATCCCATGGCGATGCACAGCGTGGCAATTGCGCACTCGCAGCCTCGAATTCGGTGACTTGCCCGCATTGATGGGGATCGTCAATGTCACCCCCGATAGTTTTTCGGATGGAGGCAAATACTTCACGCCCTCGCAAGCCGTCGACCATGCGTTGCGGCTCGAAGACGCGGGGGCCAGCATTCTCGATGTCGGTGGCGAAAGCACCCGTCCCTACAGCGATCCGGTAGCAGCGGAGGAAGAGTGGCGCAGAATTGAACCCGTTCTCGGGTCGCTAGTCGGCAGAGTATCGATTCCAATCTCGATTGATACGTCCAAGAGTTCCATCGCACGCCGCGCGACCGAAATGGGTGTCGAGATCATCAACGACGTAACGGGTTTGGAGGGGGACCCCGAGATGCTCGCCGTCGCTGCACAATCGGCTGCAGGAGTCTGCGCCATGCATATGCAAGGCACCCCTCAATCCATGCAAGACGATCCACATTATGAAAACGTTGTCCACGAAATCTATGACTACTTGCAACAGCGTGACCATGCGTTGCAGGCAGCCGGTATTGATGCCAATCGCATCTGCCTCGATCCGGGCATCGGCTTCGGAAAATCCCACGCACACAACTTGGAACTGCTGCGAGGGTGCCAAAAATTCTTAGAATTGCGGCGGCCGATCCTGATCGGACATTCGCGTAAAGGCTTCATTTCCAAGATATTGGGAGCCCCGTCGACCGATCGAACACTGGGCAGCCTTGGCGTGAGTCTGGCGCTAGCCGCCAAGCAAATTCCACTGCTGCGCGTGCACGACGTGGCGGGAACTCAGCAAGCACTCGCCTGCTTCGCTGCGTGCGGCTTATGAAACACCACCATCTTGCGGTAGCTTGGTAGGTCGATGCAACTTCGTTATCTGGCCCGCTTCGGAATAGTCGTAGAAACCGCGTCCAGTTTTTGTTCCTAGCCGCCCCTGTTCCGTATGCTGCTGGACCAGGGCCAGCAGTTGGGCGCTGTCCACCTCCGTGGGAGAAGCCCAACGCGCATTGCTCAACACTTGCTCAATCACGTCCAGCCCGATTCGATCCATCATGCCAAATGGTCCCAGAGGCATCCCCGTCACTGCCTTCCAAGATTGATCGATCGTGTCGGGATCAGCCACATCCAACGCGGTCAGCTCCAAAGCGGACTTGAGGACAGACTGCAACAGCCAGTTAAAGATATAGCCAGGATGCTCTCGCCGAAGCAGGAGTGGTTCAATACCGATCCGCACCACCATTTCGCGGAGTGCTTCCACGACTGCTGGATCGGTCGCGTCGCACCCGACGATATCGGCCACCGAATCGCGTAGCACAGGCACGTGGAAGTGCAGGTGCGCAAATCGGCGCGGCTCCGTAACGTAAGCAGACAGCATCGACGGTACAAAGTAGGAGCTATTGGACGCGATGATCGTGTCGGTGCCGGCCAACTTGCTAATCTGCCTCAGCGTCCGTTTCTTGATCGAGACCTGTTCAGGAACGCACTCCAGGACCAAATCGATTTTGCGCGCAAGTTCCATTCCGTCCGCAGCGTCTCCCTCCGCAGCTTCCCGCAGGGGCGTCGTGAAGACTTCCGCCAGCGAACAACTCATTGCGATGCGTTCCATCCAAGAGGGCTCAACGGGAAGGGGAGTGGAGTCGGTAACGCTAGGCGCTGCAACTCCTACTCCAGCTGCATTCTCAGAGGGCGCTGGCAGCGTTTTGAGCCACTGCCAAGCATCGTCACACACCTCTTGAGACTTGTCGACCAGTGTGACCCATAGACCGTGCTGTGCCATTCGAGCCGCAATCTGGCGACCGACCCATCCGGCTCCAACAATCACAGCATGATCGATTTTTGCAGTTAAACTCACGTTTAAACAGAGCTCCTCAGCTGACGCTGGAATCGTTAAATAATGGAATGGCGTTTGCGAATACTCGCGCAGAGCGGTTCAATGTAGTAGAATTGATATTCGACTGCGAGGTGTTTGCTGACCTCGCCCACCAAACTGGGTACCTGGGCAAACTGGGTGAGCAAGCATTCGTCGAGCTTGTGATTCGCCCAATCCTTACTCCGAGGCGCTGGATCGAATGGAAGTGAAGTCCCATGCGAGACTTTCGATGTGGAAAATGAGTTGCCCACGAAGAAGACGCCGCTTCGATCTCGGCGACACGCACCGCATCAGAGACTCGGTCATCGCTAGCGTCTCAAGGCTACCATACCAGGCACTCCCCTCCATCCGCTACCTCGCCGTGGCGGTATTGGTCTTGTGGAGCGTTGGGCCTCAGCTCAGCCCTCCACTGTTGGCTGACGACTCGGTTCCAGGAGTCGAAGTTGGTGAAGAAGCTGTCGGAAACGTCGCTGTGCGGACGGTTCAAATCGAATTTAAGCAAGGCGAAGCCTCGGTTTCAACCGTCGGAGAAGTACAGCGGGAGTACGCCGACGGAAGCCTACTCCTGCTAACGCCCGACGGCCAGCTGTGGACTCTCTTGCATGACGAGATCCAATCGATTCACGACATCGACGAGCCCATGCAAGCGGCCACTTCGAAGGAGATCTACGAGCAATTTAAGGAGCAACTTCCTCCCGGATTTTCCGTGCACAAGACGCGGCATTACGTGATGGTCTACAACACCAGCCCGGCCTACGTGCAGTGGGCAGGTGAGTTGTTCGAGGGGCAGTACTCGCGCTTCTACAACTACTGGAAATCGCATGGCATCAAGCTGGACGAGCCACGTTTCCCCCTCGTCGCGCTCGTCTTCAGCGACAAGGCCTCCTATTCGCGGTACGCCACTCATGAAATTGGTCAATCGGCCGAATCGATGATTGGCTACTACAACATGAAAACGAACCGCATGGTTTCGTACGATCTAACCGGGGTGGACGGAAGCGTTCCGAATGGTCGGCGTGTGACGCGAACCCAGATTGTCAAACAAGTCCTGGCGCAACCTCAAGCAGAGCGAACCGTCTCAACCATCGTGCACGAAGCGGTCCACCAACTTGCGTTCAACAGTGGATTGCAAGTTCGTTTGGCTGCCAACCCTCTTTGGGTTTGCGAGGGCTTGGCGATGTTCTTCGAGACGACCGACATTGGCAACACACGCGGATGGGGCGCTATCGGAAAGGTGAACTATCACAACTACGTGATGTTCGGCAAGTACCTGCCGTCTCGAAAGCCTGCTTCGCTTCCCGAACTGATATCCGACGATTCGAAATTTCGCGATTCGGCCACTGCCAGTCAAGCCTATCCGGAGAGCTGGGCACTGACTTACTTCCTCATGATGACGCGAAATAAAGACTTCGTGGCCTACATGAAATCGATGCAGCAACTCCCCCCCCTGGGCGAGACCTCGCCTCGAGAACGCATCGATTTGTTCAAGCAGCACTTTGGCGAGTTGGGAGAGCTCGACCAAGATTTCTTACGCTATGTTACGCGTCTCCGTTGACCTAGCAGTAGTGCGTTCGATCCGAATTCAGCCCGACGCGCACTGCACCAAGTCGATTTGGGGCCTTTGGATCAATTGGTGTCGCCAGATCGCTCCGCCGATCGGCGTGTTCCCGAACGAACCGTCGGAGCGGTTCGACGACTATCCGCCAATAATGGTTCCAAAAGTCCTTAGCTGAGCGTTTCGGAGAGAACTCTCTAGTTCAGACCACTTTTTTGTGTCCAGTCCGAGCTCCTCCCGCCAGCGGCCGACTCAATGCCCCCGAGTGTCTTGGCTTGGCGGCAAGATTGCAGCCACATTGCGAAGTGTGTAGGATGGCAGGAGTTCCTCGACTCCCTCCCTTCAGCAGCCAGCCTTCCTAAGCTGCCGATTTGCGACACCCCCTCCCGCTGGCGGTCAACAAGTGCGTCTTCGCCTGCTAGCAGATTCCCGCGAGTGCGTTTGATGCTGCACATTTCTTCGGTTGTAAACGGGCGACAGCCCCTCCACCTCCTCCTGGGCCTACTCTGGCTGTGCCTGCTATCTCCCCCAATGAGTCGCGGGATCGGCGGCGAGCCATTTGCAAGTCCCCCAACACCTAGCCCCACAGGCGAGGCCGTCGATTTTTTCGAGAAAGAAATTAGGCCCATCTTGATCGCGCACTGCGTGGAATGCCATCGAGCCGAAGATGCCTCTGGCGGCTTTCGTGCCGATGACTCCCTCGGCTTCCAGGCGGGTGGCGATAGTGGGCCAGCCATTGTCCCAGGTGCCCCCGGGTCGAGTCGCCTGATCCAGGCGGTGCGACGGGAGGGAGAGTTGGTAATGCCTCCCGATGAGCCGTTGGCGCCCCACCAAGTCGATGCGTTGGAGCGGTGGGTTCAACTGGGAGCGGTTTGGCCCGCAACCGCCAAGCCACTCCGACCAGCCTCCATGCAGGTTATCAAAACTCACTGGGCATTCCAGCCAATCGCGGATAATCCTCCCCCGAACGTTCCCGACCCAGACAACTGGATTCAGACGCCCGTCGACGCCTTTGTGCTAGCGCAATTGAACAAGCAACACATCGTCCCCAGCCCCCGGGCCGACCGTAGAACTCTGATTCGGCGAGTCACCTATGCATTAACTGGCCTCCCACCCACGCCGGAGAAAGTCGCAAAGTTCCTCAATGATGAATCGCCTCAAGCCTACGAAGCGTTGGTCGAGGAATTGCTCGCTTCTGCGCATTATGGAGAGCATTGGGCACGCCACTGGCTGGACGTCGCACGCTATTCCGACACTAAGGGTTATGTCTACGCAAGAGAAGAACGCAACTGGGTCCATGCCTGGGGCTATCGCGACTGGGTCATTCAGGCTCTGAACAAGGACATGCCCTACGACCGCTTCCTACTCTTGCAACTGGCGGCCGATCAAGTGGTCGATCCCCATGCGGAAGATCTGCTGGCGATGGGCTTCCTTACACTCGGGCGGCGATTTCTGGGTGTCCAACGCGATATCATCGATGATCGCATCGACGTTGTCTGCCGTGGAATGCTCGGCCTGACCGTCAGTTGCGCTCGATGCCATGACCACAAATACGACCCGATACCTACTGCGGACTACTACTCCCTGTATGGTGTTTTCAACAGCTGCATCGAATCCCTGGATGCCATCCATCCTCCCGGAGATAAGGAGGCAGAAGATGAGGTGCTGGAACAGAGAAAATCGGCCCTCCGAGAGGCCCTGAGGGAAGCGCGCACAAACGCGTCTAACCGCGCGTGCAACCGAGTGGCAGACTACCTATTTGCCCAATCGGAGCTGGACAAGTACCCAGCCAACGGCTTTGACCAAATCTTTCAACCCGAGGATCTGTTGCCGGAGTTCGTGCGAAGTTGGCAACGTGCACTGCGACATGCAGAGCAAACCTCCGACCCAGTCTTTATGGCTTGGCTGGCGTTTGCAAAGTTGGACGCGGCAGACTTCCAGGCCCAGGCCGTAGCCGTAACGCAACAGTTGGCCGAGTCCTCCCCCGAACAATGCAATGCTCTGGTTCGTCAGGCTTTCGAACAACCACCGACCTCTTTTCGCGAGGTCTGCGATCGTTACGGCCTGTTGTTTACCGAGGTTCAGGCAGAGTGGATGAAATTGCTCTCCGCCGCCGACGGACAGGGTACACAGCCTCCTTCGGCTCTGCCCAACCCAGCAGCGGAAGCGTTGAGAGGGGCTGTGCTCGGAAAAAATGCTGCTTGCCAAGTACCTGCAGGCGGTATCTATAACCTAGAAACATATTTCGATTCCGATACGGTGACCAAACTTTGGAAGCTCCAAGCGGAAGTCGATCGGCGGATTATGGAACTGGGCGGTTCCCACCGACACGCCCTAACACTCCACGATAGGGAGCATCCCGTTGAGCCAAGAATCTTCCTACGTGGCAATCCTCTCAACCAAGGTGAGGATGTACCGCGACGTTTTCTGCAGGTTCTATCCCAGCCAACCTCGGCTCCCTTCGAGCAGGGGAGTGGGCGGTTAGAGTTGGCCCGGGAAATCATCTCACCGGAGAATCCCCTGACTGCGCGAGTTGCTGTAAATCGCATTTGGGCAAGCCATTTTGGGACCGGCCTAGTCGCCACGCCCAGTGACTTTGGAACGCGAGCTGCTCCTCCATCCCATCCGCAACTCCTCGATTGGTTGGCCTCACAATTTGTCGAGCAGGAGTGGAGTTTGAAGCAACTGCACCGACACATCGTATTGTCCTCCACATTCCAACAGGCATCTCGAACCGCCAATGCCCACGCGGAGTCGCTCGACCCGCAGAATCGTTGGCTGTGGCGAATGAACCCTCAACGCCTTTCGTTCGAAGAGTTTCGAGACTCGTTGTTGCGTGCCAGTTTGCAGCTCGACCCCACGCTAGGTGGAGCACCTAGCGAGTTGTTCACTCCACCCTATATGCCTCGACGCACGGTGTACGGACTGGTAGATCGCCAGTATTTGCCTACGGTGCTGCGCGTCTTCGACTTTGCCAATCCAGACTTACACGTTCCCCAGCGGAATGAAACGACGGTGCCGCAGCAAGCCCTATTCTTTATGAACCATCCGCTCATCCTCGAACAAGCCCAGACGCTTGCAGAGCAAGCCGGTGGAGCACCGGAGGCTACACAGCGTGTGACGGCAATGTTCCAGCATGTGTTTCAACGTCCTCCTACGACCGCTGAACTAACCACTGCGTTGCAGTTCGTGGCATTGGAGGAAACCTCAACGGTCCCCACTCCCAGCAACACGGCCACCGATTGGGAATACGGCTACGGTCGCTGGGATCGGGCGCAGCGACGCGCCGTGGATTTTTCCCGCTTGCCGCACTTTACGGGCACCGCTTGGCAGGGCGGTGAACACTGGCCAGATGGCAAACTCGGTTGGGCGCAGCTGACTGCCTCAGGAGGCCACCCGGGGAACGACCGCGACCACGCAGTGATCCGCCGTTGGACAGCGCCTCGAGCCCTAGAAATTGAGCTAGAGTCTCACGTGCAGCACGAGGCAGCCGCTGGCGACGGAATCCGCGCCTTCATCGCCCATAGCCAGCGTGGCGAACTGTGGTCTGCAGCCTTCCAGCAAGAAAGCCGCGATTTTCACATCGATCGACTGGAGGTCCAACCAGGTGATCAAATCGATTTTGTCGTCGACATTGGAGAGGGACTCAACAGCGACCAATTCTTGTGGGACGTGCGTTTGAAAGAACTGAAGAGTGATCCAACCAGCTCGAATGCAACCGCTGCAACCAGCCTTAGTGAGTGGAGTTCGCTAAAGGATTTCGAATCCTCCCCTCCACAGGTATTGAACCGATGGGAGCAATTGGCACAAATCCTACTGTGTAGCAACGAATTCCTGTTTGTCGACTAGTTCCGACTCCCATACCGCACTGAATAGTATCGCCATGAATTCCCACACCTCGACGCATGATTTTTCCCGTCGCCGGCTGCTAACCCGCTCCGCCTTGGGGCTTGGCGGACTCGCGCTTTCTTCAGTGCTGGCAACCGATGGTCACCTGGTCGCGGCAGAGCAACCACGAGGTTCCCTTGCAGCGCGAGCGCCACACTTTCCGGCTCGGGCAAAGCGGGTGATCCACTTCTTCCTCAACGGTGGCCCATCGCATGTCGACACGTTCGATCCCAAGCCTGCGCTGCAAAAATATGCTGGTCAGCCCTTACCGCAAACGCTCACTACGGAACGCAAGACCGGTGCGGCTTTCCCGTCGCCCTTCAAGTTCAAACGCTACGGAGAGTCGGGCATCGAAGTCAGCGAACTCTTTCACCGCACTGCTGCGCACATTGACGACATCGCTGTCATTCGCTCGATGGTCGCTCAAGTTCCCAACCATGAGCCTTCCCTCATGCTGATGAACTGTGGCGACTCGGTCCAGGCGCGGCCCAGCATGGGTGCTTGGCTACTGTATGGATTGGGAACCGAGAATCAGAATCTGCCGGGCTTTATTGCAATGTGCCCAGGGGGGCTTCCCATTAAAGACAACGAGAACTGGCAGGCTGCATTTTTACCGGGCGCCTACCAAGGCACCTACATTGACTCCAAGCACACCGAATTCAAACGCCTCATCGAAAACATCGAACATCCACACATTACTTCCACGCAACAGCAGCAGCAGTTGGACCTCCTTGCCCAGTGGAATCGGCAACATGCCGCTACCCGCTCCGACTCCCGCCTTGATGCCCGGATTCAATCCTATGAACTGGCCTTTCGCATGCAGCGAGATGCGCAGGATGCGTTTGACGTAAGCGATGAGCCAGCGTACATGCAGGAAATGTATGGCAAGGGAGTGCATGGGCGTCAAACGCTGATCGCCCGACGCCTGCTAGAACGCGGCGTGCGCTACGTGCAACTCTGGCATGGTGCAGGCCAACCCTGGGACAATCATGACAAAATCGAAGAGAATCATCGACGCCTAGCAGGCGAAATCGACCAACCCATCGCCGCCTTGCTAACCGACCTCAAGCAGCGAGGAATGTTGGAGGAGACGCTAGTCCTGTGGGGCGGAGAATTCGGCAGAACTCCAACTGTCGAACTGAGTGGAGCTGGCGTGCCTCAGTATGGTCGCGACCATAACCACTACGGCTTCACCGTTTGGATGGCCGGAGGCGGCATCAAAGGTGGCACCGTGCATGGGGCTACCGATGAATTCGGCTTTAAAGCACAGGAGAATCCGACCTCGGTGCACGACCTTCATGCAACCATGTTGCACGCTCTAGGGCTAGACCACGAACGATTGACCTACCGTTACGGTGGCCGCGACTTCCGGCTCACCGATGTCCATGGCAAAATCTTGCACGATATTCTGGCTTAGCAGAAATCCACCAATGCAAAACGGCGACACCAAAGTGCCGCCGCTGAATTCTAGAGATCGTCGGAACATGAGCCAGCAGGTGGAATGCTGCTGCTCAATTGGCATCAGTGGACTACCGAGGTAGCGTTCTGCACCTTCGACGATACGGCTCAACCGCTAGTTGAGCCAAGGCAATTACATGCCACATCCGCAGCTAGGAGCAGCTTCGCAACCACAGCTAGGGGCAACGTCACAGCAGCTGGTGCGGCAAGCACGCTTAGCAGCACAACGAGCCTTGATGCGAGCTAGCAGGCCAACTCGGGCACAAGGATCACAGCAAACGTCAACTTCACAACCACAGCTAGGTGCTGGTGCACAGCAAACAGGTGCTGGAGCAGGAGCACAGCAAACAGGAGCTGGTTCGCAGCAAACTGGTGCAGCGTCGCAGCAGCTTGGAGCAGGTGCACAGCAAGCTCGCTTGGCAGCACAATGAGCCTTGATGCGGGCTAGCAGACCAACTCGGCCACAAGGATCACAGCAAGGGTCAACTTCACAGCCACCACAGCTTGGCATGGCAATTTCGCAACCGCAGCTAGGAGCGGTATCACAACAACCTCGGTTGTGACCGAATAGACCGGCGCTTGCACTGGATGGAGCCAGACAGAAACTAGCGGCAAGTGCCAAGGAAGCGAGGATACGTACGGACATTTGGAGTCTCCACAATTGGATTGTTAAAGGGGTGGTCCCGCAACGCTTTCGACAGGCTCATTGAATTCGAAGCCGACAACCGCTTGGTGTTTGGCCGGAACTTCGAAATGAGGTGCCTTGAGCACGGTTCCATATACATTCTTCCGCTCAAGTATTCGGCCACGGAATCCCTCAATGCCTACCAAATCAGACAATTTTAGCTAGCACTCCATCTTTACCAGTTCCAATTATCTCCCCTAGTCCGACTTTTCCAATTGTATTGGACCGGTTTACACAGGCGGGGGACGCCATGCGAAAATACCCCCCACCGGAGGATGTTGCCCGAAGCTAGACAACGAAAGATGGCGTTCTCCAAAATTGAGTCGTGAAAACGCGCAAACACCGCAACTCAAGTTACCCCAGGGGTAGTGAACGAGCTAGCAAGCCCAATCGAACCGCCAAAATTCTGGGGCGCTGCTCCCAAACACGGCGTTGCCTCCCCGACAAGTTGCCTCCCCTAGAAACGCGGGTGTCTGACAAATACCTATGGCGCGAAAGATGGGCAGGGGGCATAATATAGGGTGTTCCTTTTTCCCCGTTTAGTGAGGAGTGAATGCCATGGGAAGTTCGAAAGTGGATCGCGAAGGTTTGAAAGCTACGCTGCAAGCCGAATTCGAAGCGACGCTCAATGCGGTAGTTGATTCGATTGATAACGCTCGCGATGGTGCTTGGATCGAAGACAGCGAAGGACTCAGTCGTCAGGCTTTGGATCGTTTCCGGCAACAGGTCTATGAGGCAGCCTTACAAGCGAAGATTAATGCGGTGGAAGCCGCTTTTTCCCCCTCCGAAGAGCGCGACGGGAGTTCGAGCACGGAACAAGGGACGCCAACTACGTAGCCTCTTGACTGAGAACGGCCGTGTGCAACTAAAGCGTGTTCGGTGGGCAGTTCAAGACGAAACCAGCAGCACACCGATCGATGCCTTGCTGGATGAAGCAGAGAAAAGCTTCACGTGCGGGATACGTGAGATGCTTTGTCGTTTGAATCAAAGTTCCTCCAGCTTTGTAAAGACTGCGGCCAATATCGCTCGTTTATCATCGATCGACATTAGCGGCGAAAGCGTACGGCAATTGGTCGAGTACGAAGGTCGCAAGGTAACCAACCAGCTAACGCGAGGGGGCATTGATATTGGCTGGTCGTCGGCAGACTGCACGTTGGAAAATGTTCCCCAGAAGTCGTCGGCCAGTTCATCAGCCGCATCTGGCGCAGTGAATGATCAACAAAAACCAACCCCAACTCGGGTTTATGTCGGCTGCGACGGAGTGAAGGTACCGGTCGTTACTCAAGCCGAGAAGACTAAGCGTCGCACTACGATCAAACTGAAACGTCGACGTAGTGGAAAGAAATGTCGGCCGTTGCCAGCAGCTCGAGCAGGTTCGGATCAACAGTACAAGGAAGCAAGAATCGTAGTTGCTTACAACGAATCTCAGACGCTCCGGCTTGTGATAGCTACCCGCGGTGATTGCGAAGTCACTGGGCGCTTGATGCGAAGTATGGCGACGACCATCAAACTAGATGAAGCGACTGAGTCCATTGCAAATATCGATGGCGCTCCATGGATACGCAACCAATTGGAGTTTCACAACATTGTGGATAAAATCAACTTGGATTACTACCACATGAAAGACAACGCACAAAAGGCGCGTCGCGAGATGTTCGGCGAGGATGAATCGGGAGCCACATGGTTAACGGCATTGACCAACATCCTGATGGAACAGGGAGTCGACGCACTGCTGAGTGAGCTGCTTACTCAGAAACTCACGTGCTCAGGTCGACGCCTTCAAGCCTTGGAGCAATTGATCGGATATATTTCGGAGCGTCGTGAAATCATTCGTTATCGCGAACTTCGCGCTCGCGGCATTCAGATCGGCAGTGGTCCGACCGAGGCCCAATGCAAAACTACCACACAACGGGTCAAAGGCCGAGGTCGCCGGTGGGATTTCGCCAATGCCGAGTGCATGATGAACCTCGCTGCACTCGAAGCGAGTAACCTCTGGGACAATTACTGGGGAAATCATGCAAAAAATGCTGCCTAAAAGTTGTCCAGAAACTTTGGTCAGACACTGACTTCTTGACTTCTTGACTTCTTGGCTTCTTGGCTTCTTGGCTTCTTGGCTTCTTGGCTTCTTGGCGAAATGGCGAAATGGCGAAATGGCGAAATGGCGAAATGGCTAACAACGCTCGGGCAGCGACGAGCCGCCGGCGGGCTGAGGATCGTGAGGTTGGGAATGGACAGGACGCTATGCCGCCCCAGGCAGTCCGACTCGCTACGGCAACTGTCTAGGCCTGGGGCCGTTCAGCTCCAATAATCGCTCCCCTAGCAGCAAAAGGCGTATTGCACGCGCTGGAGTGGGATTCCCTGGGAGAAACCACGTGCTAGGATTGAAACGTGCCCAAATTCTGCTGTTGAGAGGGCCTGCATCGGTTGTTGCCAATGCGGCAGGCGATGCGGTATGGGGTTACAATGAGGCGGCTCGTGGTGGTGTAAACTGGCACGGGCCCTCAGACGTCGCTGAATGCCACGGCAGGGAACCTCCGCGTTTTCTACGGCAAGTCTAGAGAATCGAATGCTTACCTCAAGAATTGTGAGTCGATGAATAGTATGAGATGGAAACCCATTCATGGTGGGATCGCTTTCGGGTTTTCCCTATGGACCATGTTGTGTCTGGCTGATGAGGGGCCTGCGGGAGCGGCTATCGAATCGGATTCGGCTATCGCAACTGCGGTGATCGAACTCGATACCGATCCGACGGCAGAAGAGCAATCCGCAGCTCAGGCCCCCCCCGCGCAGGCCTTGGAGGCTCCCGTAGCCCAGGAGGCACCTCCGAGACCGGCAGTCGAGGAGCAAACGCCAGATGCGACTACCACGCTCGAAACCTCCCCTGCTCCGGAAGCTCTCGCGGCAACTGCTACGGCGACCGCCACTCCCGAATTGGTTGGGGCACGGGCGCTGTCCTTGGCCTTTCGCCGCTCGGCCGAAAGAACTTTGCCAGCCGTGGTGACGATCCTCACCCGATCCAAGGAAGCCAGTGCTAAACAATCGGCCGTGCTAGGCATTATTGGCGGTGAGGATGAGCAGATTTTTGACTCTATGGGAAGTGGCGTCATCATTAGTCCCGATGGATTGGTGTTGACCAACAACCATGTGATCCAGAACGCCTCGAGAATCGATGTGCGGCTAGCGGATGGACGGCAGTTCACCGCTCAGGATCCGGTAAGCGATCCTGCCAGCGACGTGGCCATCCTCAAGATTCCCGGGCAGCATCTACCAACTGCCGAACTGGGAGATTCAACCGATCTCTTTGTGGGAGAATGGGTGCTGGCAATTGGTAGTCCCTTTCAAATTGAATCGTCGGTGAGCGCCGGAATCATTAGTGGTACGGGCCGTCGTCGCAGTCTATCGTCGGTCGTCGCAGGCCAGTTCATTCAAACCGATGCAGCGATCAATCCTGGAAATTCAGGAGGACCGCTGATCGATCTCGAGGGTCGCGTAATTGGCATCAACACCGCGATCTCTTCGCGAACGGGTGGATTCCAGGGAATTGGATTTGCAATCCCCATCTCACGGGCGAGTTGGATTAAAGACGAATTGTTGGAATTTGGACGGGTTCGGCGGGGCTATGCAGGCGTCCGCACGAGTGATGTGACACTGGAGGTTGGCGATGTGTCGAGCAGTGGGGCAGGGCGGCACTCGCGTCCGCTGGGGGCGTACGTGCGTTCGGTGGTGCCCGATTACCCTGCCTACCTGGCTGGTTTGAAGTCGGGGGATATTATTCTCGAATTTGCCGATCAACGGGTCGATTCCAAGGGAGATTTTGCGGAGATCGTGCAACAATCTCCGCTCGACAAACCGCTGCCAATCGTCATCCAACGCGCCGGGCAACGGCAGACGCTGACCATGACGTTGGTGGAACGACCCAAGTAGATCCCAACTGCAAATTGTCTCCCTGTGGAACATTCGTTTGGTGGGCTGGTGGTTTGAGGCCGAGTAGCGCGGGGCAGGTGGATTGCGGCTGTGCGACCGACCATCCCACTGCTGAGCAGGTTGTCGGACGCATGAGCGGACGAAGCTCGCCGCCGGCGCAA
The DNA here is from genome assembly GCF_007752135.1 of Aureliella helgolandensis. Lineage (GTDB taxonomy): Bacteria > Planctomycetota > Planctomycetia > Pirellulales > Pirellulaceae > Aureliella > Aureliella helgolandensis. Next base: position 2,701,669 of record NZ_CP036298.1, read on the forward strand.
CGGATCCCGAACAACCTATGCACGGACGGTGGCTAGTGCCATGCCGCTCGCCAAACTAATGAGATCCATAGGAGCGGCGCAAACGACGATCCGCTGCGCAAGGCAGATGTTGCTGCTGCGGCAGGCGACGTGGATGGGGCGGTTTTTGCCGCCGCCGCTCTCCGTCCAATCCTCAATGAACGAGCACAACCGGTTACCTTCACGAACCGCTCCGCGATTGATACAACCCCTCCAAGGATAGAGTAGATGGGTATTGCCCGAATTGTTTCGATTGCCTTGATCCTGCTTGGATTGTGGGGCGACTTCGCTGCCGCTCAAGGCTTGTTTGGCCGCAACGTTGTGCGTTCTGGTGACGAATTGTTCTTACTCGCCCCGCGGGCTTTGCAACGGATGCTTTCGGAGGGGCATTTAGCGATCGACGAGGGACGCTATACCGATGGTATCGATGCGCTGTATTCCCTGTTGCAAGATCCACAGGCAGAGACCGACGACAGTCTGCTTGGCCAAGACTTTTTTACCGTGCATGGGGAGGAGCTCTATTCCGAGGGCTTGAAGCGCGAGGCGGCACAGATCCTGAGTCGGTTGCCCGAGGCGGGGCGGCGGACGCTGGAGCTGCAGTATGGCGTTACTGCGCGGCAAGCTCTGGAGGACGCCATCGCGGAGCGTGATCCGGCACAAGTGGCTTGGGTGGCACGGAATTATCCACACACCGAAGCCGGATACGATGCCTGGATGCTCTTGGCCCAACGCAAGTTGGTCGACGGATTGCCGCTTTCGGCGGCGCGGATTTACCAGCGTTTGATCGCCTATCCAGCCGCGTGTGCACGCTACGGAAGCGGCCTATTGAAAGCTGCGGCCATGGCTTGGCACCAAGGCGATCGAACCGCTGCTGCCGTGAGCGTGCTGGAGCGGGGCAACGAGTATTTTCCAGGAGCCAGTCTGGAGTTTGGTGGCCAGCAGCTGAGCCTCGCTGACCCCCAGGATTGGCTGGCGATTCTCGAGTCTGCCTCCGAGTGGAGTGCTCCGGCTCTCACTCCTCAAACGGCCGCCAATTGGCTAACCACCGGTGGATCGCCCAATCGAGCAGCCGTGTCCTCAGCCGGAATGCCCCTCAGTACCGCGCGATGGATCAAGGAAATTCACTCCAACGTGCTGGAGAAAGATGCTTTGGTTGAGATGGGCGATTCGCAATCCCAGCGTGGCAATACTCTTTTCCCCAAATTCGATTTGCGTTTGGTCGACAACTTAGTCTTAACCAAGACGACGGACGCCTCGATCTTAGCGATCGATTTTAAGACCGGCAATATTCGCTGGCCGTTCTTTCGCAAGGGGATGCCCTATGCATTTGCGGAGCAGTCATTTTCGACCGATTTCGAAAATGCTGCATCGACCATCTCTCCAGAAATCCAAGATCGTGTCTGGGGGAGTTCTGCCTATGGGCAGATGAGTTGCGACATGGAACGGGTGTATGCCGTTTTCGATCATGGACGCGAAACGCGATCCCGGGGCATGCAGTTTGAAACTTCCAATGTCCTCGTTGGTTTGAGCATACCTTCGGAAGGAACACTGCTGTGGACCGTCGGTGGAGAGGATGGAGGGAGCGAGCCATGGCTACGGAATGCTTATTTCCTGGGACCACCGCTGCCCTACGAAGGTGACTTGTACTGTTTAGTGGAGGCCCAAGGTCAAATGCAGTTGGTTGTTCTCGACGACGAAACCGGACGCCGGCTATGGTCGCAACAATTAGCGCATTCCACTTTTCCCCCTATCGCTGCCGACAGCCTTCGTCGCAGCCAAGCACTGTCCCCGGCTATCTCCGATGGCATGCTACTCTGTCCAACCGGGCTAGGAGCTTTGGTCGCTGTCGACCTGTTCGATCGCAGTTTGGCGTGGGCAACCTACTACGGGTCCAACACGCCAGCTTCCACCGGAGAATTTATCGCGCGGAGCACGCTCGACAATGCTAGCGACTACAATCCCATGTCCATTCGTTGGCACGATCCGACCATGCTAGCCCAGGATGGGGTGGTCGTGGTAACGCCCCTGGAGCTCAATCGCGTTATCTGCTGTGATATTTTTAGTGGAGAACGGCGGTTTGCGATGCTGAATCGCAATCACGCGCGCTATATCGCAGGGATTGCCGATGGCTACATTGTAGCCGTTGGCGACCGACATTTGGCCTGGTTTCGCATTGCGGATGGCAAGCAGATTTTGGGGCCCGACTATCCGGATGGCCGAGTGGTAGTGGGCCGGGGAGTCTGGGAGGGCAATGAGTTATTGCTCCCGCTGTCCGGACAAGCTGTTGTACGAGTCGGCACACATCATGGAAGTGGCGAAGTGTTGGACATGGCTCAGGTCGACCAGCCGCTGGGAAACCTGTTCGCCTACAAAGATCAATTGATTTCGGTCAGTTCGACGACGGTGGCTGCGTTCTACACGCGAGAATCGTTGAACAAGCAGTTAAGCGATCCCACGGACGACGCCACTCCTTGGAGCCTGAACCGACGGGCGCAATTATCGAGCGCGGCTGGCGACACCCAGGGTGCGCTCGACCTGCTCTTGAAATCCTATGAGCTCGACGCAGCCAATGCGGACACTCGCTATCTGCTGGTGGAAACCATCCTGACTGGCATGGAAGAGGACTTCGAAAAGTACCAGGAATTGGCTCGCAAGTTTGACAAGATTATTGAGTACGGTCCGCAGCGGTTCCGTTTTCTGCAGCAACTCACCCTCGGCAATATTCGCAGCAACCAGCATCTTGCTGCCTTCTCACGCTTGCTGGACTTGGTCAACGATCGCGTGGGAAGTCGCTTTAAGATGTCGCAGAATCGAGCCAACCAGGTTGCGATTTCGGAAAACCATCAAGTCGACTCCGATGCTTGGATCATTTCCAATTTGGCGCGGAGCTATGCGGCGGCTTCGGATGAGGAGAGAGCAGAGATTGAACGGCTCGTTGCCTTGGAGCTCGCCGATATCGATCAGTGGGTGCTATCCATTCGCCATCAGAAATTGCGTTTCTTCAGTTGGCTACCCGCTGCAGAGCCCCAATTGCTCCTGCTAGCCGAATCCCTCATGAGCGATCAAGAATGGGTTTCTGCCGAACAAGTGCTGGTGCCCTTGCTGGCATCTTCCAATGCCGACACGGTTGCCGCAGCGCGCCAATTGCTAAGTCGAGAATCCAGCTGGGATCGAAAACTCCTGGGATACTACGGCCAATATGGGAGTCTCATACCAGATCCTACGCAGCGGAACCCGTTGGACCGACTGCGCAGCGAAATGCCTCAAATCGAATTGGCGCCGGAACCGTGGAATCGCGGCTTGGCACTCGTGTCCATGAATCGCGAGAGCAACTACGCCGAGGGAATGGTGGTCGAGCAATTGTCCAACCGCTTTGGACGCCCCGAAGTGGAGCTAAGAATTGTTTCAGAGAAGCTACTTATCTACAGTCAGAATGGGCAACAGGTGGGCCGTATCCGCTATGACCGGGCGACGAACGATATTTCAGATCTGTCGGTGAAAGCTTCGATCCGCGGAAGTCTGGTCGTAGTGAACACCCATTCGGAGATCGTTGCCTTCAACCTTTACGCAGGATTGGAACGCGATACCGACGCGATGCTATGGCGGCAGTCCTTGTTCGGTGCGGGACCGACCATCCGCTACGAGCCGCGTGCTGCCGAAAATGTGATTAGCGACTTAGGGTTCCCGCTGGATACCCGAAGCAATCAATCGGGCCAAGCCGTGTCGGTAGGACCGATCACCGTTAGTGGAGTTCCCATCCAAACGGGGCGTAAAGTAATGATGTTGGACGGTCAAAGTGGGCGGATGGTCTGGTCTCGCGACGGGTTCAACCGCCAAGTGGAATTTGCAACCCTCGATTCTCGCTTGGCCATACTAACGTATCACGCCGATCGTACCGATGTCGAAATTGTGGACTGCCGAGACGGCACCACGCTAGCCGAGCGAAAGGTACCAGGCGGTTGGACGCACTGGTATTCGTTCAATGGCCTGTCGGTTGATTTCGTACAGCGTTTTGATGGCAGTGGAGCTGGCTTTGAGATTCCGCATACCTTGCGAATTTGGAATCCGCTGGATGGAGAGGAGCTGCTTCGGCTCAAGCTGGCCGCCGGGGCGCGGGCAGAGCAATGCTCTCAACGCCATATCGCTGTATTGGAACCCGATGGCAAGATGCACTTGATCGATTTGGCCGCTCCGAGCAAGGCAAACCATCGAGAGCACCAGGTGCCAGTCCTCGGTGTACTGGACACGATTTCGCTACAGAAGGTCGGCGAACAACTGGTGCTGCTCAGCAACGCAAGTGGCGATCGGGAGACCAGTCGTGACCCGCTGTTGTTTGCACGTGGAGATTCACTTCGTGATCGGGTACCGATCAACGGTTTCGTCTATGGCATCGACGGAGACACCTTGGACTTGAGCTGGGATCGACCCGCTGAACTCTATAGTTTTGCGTTTCCTACCAACCAGCCGCGCAATTCACCGTTCATGGCCCTCTATCGTGTCCGGAAGCTAGAGAGTACGGCTGAATTGCTACTCATCGATACTCGGACGGGCAAGCTTGCCTATTCCAGTGGGGCGTTCCTAACGCGGACTCCCAGCGGATTTACAATGACACTCAATCCCTTCAACCAATCCCTGGCGATAGAGTTGGGGGCTCGGCTGTTCAAGGTAGAGTTCACGCGGATGGGACGTCCTCCCCAGCCCATCGTGGTCAGTTCCCTGATTCATCCCAAGGGTAGCTAGTAGGTCGTGCAGGAACGCTTGCCGTGCCAGCCACGCTGAGTCCCCTGCCCTGCCCTGCCCTGCCCTGCCCTGCTTGTGCTTGTGCTTGTGCTTGTGCTCGTGCTCGTGCTCGTGCTCGTGCTCGTGCTGTTATTCCCTGGGCAATCCGAGATCCTTCAGCCGGTGAGCCAAGCGGTGTCCAAGCATTCGTATTGCGTTGCAAAACGAGTTTCCGGGCAATGGGCGAAACCGCGAGGCAAGGAAGCAACGGGGCGGTGCGATTCCCTGCCGCAACGGGGGTGGTTGCCACCTCTAAGACACACTACACATCGCCGACTCTAACTCGATAATTCGACTTGAAGAGAGCACGCGATCGCTTGCGCCTGGCCTACCAATGCAACAACCTAGGCTGTGCGCCTAGGTTGTTGAGTGGATGGATGTTTTTCGCGTTTCCTGGTGCCCGATGAAGATTGGGGGAACTGGGATCCGAAATCGAGAGACTGGGCCGCTTCAATGGACGGCTAGAATTTGTACTTCGGATTGTTGCGATCGAAGTCAATGTCATCCAGGCCTACGTTCAACTTGATGTTTTGGTAGGTGTATTCCTCGAGCAACTGTGGTTCCCCGCCAGGGGTCGTTGGCCAGGTGTGGGCGCTATAGCGAACGGGAATGTTCAGCTCGTTGTCAATGAAGATCTGAGCGTGGCAGAAGTCGAAGTAGGGACGTGGGACTGGGTGTTTAACCGATAGAACGGTACACTCACGGCCGCCGACTTTGGCACCCTTCAGGAACTCTACGACGCACTCATCGCGCTGGCGGTCTCGCTCGCCTTTTTCGATCAACTTGACGACCAAGTTCTCGATGCCCAAGTCGGTAATGGGGTAGCGTTGGCCACGCATGGCCATCAAGCCGTGGGGATCTAGATCGACCGTTGGCAGGAAGCGTCCCTTCATTCCACCCTCGTGAGCGACGAGCTTTCCATCGTTCTGGTTTTCGATGTAGATCGCTTCGCGGCCTTTCACGGCGGCTGGCTTAAGAAACGCGGTGTAGACACTGAAAGGTGTTACAATCTGTCCGTTTTGCATTTTGCGATTACGAACTTTGACTCCCATGTACTCGTAGTCACCGAGCGTCCCACCGATCTGCTCACGCTTGATTACAATCGCGGTGTAGTCGTGGATCGAGGACTGGATGTTCTTCAGGCTGGAGTAGGCAATCTTGAGGGCCGGATCCAGTGGATGTTCGGCTTCGTCAGGTTGCTGCCGCCCAAGTTCAACATTCTTCGAAACGCGGTATACCGGTTCCGAGGGAGTGCTGGCGGGTGGCTCCTGTGCTAGCAGTTGGTTCGAAAGAACCGAGCCGCCAAGCAGTGCACTGATTGATAGAAAATTGCGACGGTCGACTGGTCTCATCGAAAAGCCCTTCCATGGGGTACAGCTGTTTTGGTCAATCCTAGAGCCGCGAACCGACCCAAGTTGGTCAGCGCGTCTCAAATGCGTGTCCTAACACGTATCGATCCGAAGCGCGACAGCAATTCAACATCATTCCGTGCCGGCGTGCGATACCTAAAGGCGTTGATTCCCCACAAATCGCAATCGCTTCACCAATCGGAACACATTACTGCGACTCTAGCACTTAGGCAGTCTGGTTGGCCAGACCAGTTCCGAATCGAGGCGAATGCTGCCCCAAGCCGTCTGTTGCTAGCAACTAGCGAACCGTCCGGTAGTTGACCAGTGAGCTCTGACCCGGTGGAGGTTGGGCTTGGGTGTATACCGGAGGATTGGGGGGGACAGCCTGCAGGGAGGCATTCATTTTCACTAGGTCGTAGGTACTCAGGCCAGTCAGGTCCGGTAGGGTGAACGTACTTGCAGTCGCTGAAGCATCATCATTCAACAGATAAAAGCCTACTTCCACTGTAAAGGCTAGCGATTCGCCTTCGTCAGGGTGCAGTTGCACGTCGATGCGATGCGGCAGTGGCCAACCGATTTCAGAACTTTCCAGATCATCATGTTCACTTTGAGTCGCCTGAGCCACCAATTTGCCAGCCGGATTGTAGAGCAGAGTCTGTTCAATCGTACCAAAGCTTCCGTCGAGGATGAGTACGCGTTTGTATTCGGTGTTCTGTTGAGGAAAACGTGGGTCGAATGGTTGCGAGGGAATGTAAGTCACAACCTGCAATTTCCCATCGCCTCGTCGCAGCGGTGCATCGTGCCGATAGGATGGATTCATTTCGACGATCCCCATTGCTTCACGCAGCCATAGGGGGGAAACCGGCAAGATCTTCCGCGGTCCCGATTGTCGATTGAACTCGTCGTACCGAGCGTAGAAGAGATCCCCTTGAGTTTGCAACCAGAACATTTCTGGATTGCTGCCCGCAATGAGCCCGTTACCCATCATGGCCCGTGTAAAGGGATAGGCTTGTAAGCTAAAGTTCTCAGTCCGCTCCCAGATAAGGGATCCCTTGAGTTTGACTGGTATGTTCGGACTGGAGACCGTCAGACTATTGGACTCGATGCGGCGAATCGCCAGACTGCGATTCAAGTGCTGAGTCACTTCTGCGAGAGTCGGAGTTTGTTCAAAAATGACTGGGGGGCGAAAGTTGCGTTGCAGTGTTTCGCGACGCGCACAGGTCGCGCCCGTGGTCGCGAAGACTAGACTGAATGCCATACCACAGACTAGCCAATGGGGCGAAAGCCGGGGCCAGTGGAAGCGCGCCTGGGGGGCTGAGAGGCGTGAGTCCGAGACCGATGTGTTGGTTGGCTGTGGATTGTCTGGGGCGATGGCCACTACTCCTCGGTGAACAATAGAGTGCTAAGTTCGGCTTCGAGCTCCGGCAATTGTTCCGCGGTGGGCTCGCGAACCGGTACGTTCCATACGCGGCCATCGGCGGCACTGGTGAGCGTCCAGAGGTCGGAATCCGCCAACGCATCCTCTGGGGAGGAGTCGCCGTGCGTTTCGACGCGGCGTTCTTCGGAAAGGGCGCGTCGCCGAACGAGAAGCAATGCTAAGAAGTACGCCAAGGACTCTTTCCCCGGGCGTTCGACTAAATCCGAGAGCGTGTCGAGCAGGACGCCGGTCGGAGCCGGTCGGAGCTTTTTTGCGCCAGCTGTGGGCATGCGGCACTTCCACCAACCGATGGCACCTTCGGGAGGGGCTTCCCATGCTGAAGCCGCGATATCGATGCGCACCACATCTTCGTCCTTGGGCAAGATGACCGAATAGTAGAACTCCGACGGCTCCAGCGTGCGCTGACTGAGAGCACAGCGGCGGGTGCATTTGGAGATGGAGTAGTCCTGAACCATCAGGTTCCTCGGTCGTTCGTACACTGGAATCGGACGGACTCCTTGCCAGAATCCTACCCAGGATGGATTAGCCGTTTTCTCCAATTGAGACAAGTGCAATGCCCAAAAAGGGAAATGCTGTCATACTTGTCGCACCTAGCTGGCGAAAATGCGGTATTTGCAGTGTTGAATCAAGTTTGTCTGGCAGATTGCAGCCGGTTCTAGGAATCGATCCTTACCATTGAGAGTTTTGTTACAGCGATGAATTGGTTCTCCCAGGATGCGTATTTCTCCCAACTTGAACGCTGGCTCTCGATGGAAGCCGAGGCGGAGCGGCAGCGTTTGGCCCAGCGTCGTCAGCTTAGTCAATCGGGCAACGCGGAGCGCGGTGGCGAGACGATTGTCGGACTATTTCTGACGGACCATCGCAGTGGATTGGCAGGCCGCTTGCTGCTCGACTTCGCCAAAGGTGGCTCCGATCGGCTGCCGATGAATCGGCTCAAAGTGGGATCCCCTGTCGTCCTGAGCAACCACGACAACCTGGCAGACGATGGAATTTCAGGGGTGGTTAGTCGCCGTACCCCCACGATGATTCAGGTTGCGGTGGACCAGTGGCACGAAGCCGATCGCTACCGGATCGATCTCTCTCCCGATGAGACGACGCGCCAGAGGCAGCTGGAGGCGATGGATATTACCCAGACACTGACAGGAAAAGCGGGCCGCCTTCGCGATGTGTTGTTGGGATTCGAGGAGCCGCGGTTTGTGAGCCAATCGGAGGTTGCTTTTCGCAGTGATCTTAATCCACCTCAACAGGATGCGGTTCGCTTCGCCATGTCTGCTCGCGATGTGGCGATTCTGCATGGTCCGCCAGGCACTGGCAAAACGACCACTTTGGCTGAGATCATCGTTCAGGAAGTTGAGGCGGGAGGCCGCGTGTTAGCCTGTGCCCCCAGCAACACCGCCGTGGATAATCTGTTGGAACGTCTCGTCACCCGACTTCCCAAGGTGGTACGCGTGGGGCACCCCGCGCGGGTCTTTGAATCGCTCCGAGGCCATACGCTGGACGAGTTGGTGGAATCGGACAGCTCAGCTGCGATCGTGCGTGATATTTGGAAAGACGTCGATCAGTTGATGCGGGCGGCCAAGAAGGAGTCGGGCTCCTGGGAGGGGAAGCGCGCTCGCGGAGAGATGTACGCCGAAGCGGGGCGGCTGCGCAAGGAGGCTAAGTCACTCGAACGCAGTACCCTGCACCATATCGTCGACTCCGCCAACGTTATCTGCACCACGACAACGATTGATGAAGATCTGCTCGGAATGCAGATGTTTGATTTGGTCGTAATTGATGAAGCATGTCAGTGTACAGAGCCAGCGGTTTGGCAAGCCATGTTGCGCGCCGAAAGGATCGTCTTGGCGGGCGACCATTGCCAACTCCCACCGACGGTCGTGTCGAAGGAAGCGGCCCAGGAAGGTTTTTCACGCAGTTTGATGGAGCGTTTGATCGAACGCTTTGGAAGTGAGATCTACCGGCGATTGGTGGTTCAATATCGCATGCACGAATCGATCATGAGGTTCTCTAGCGACCACTTCTACGATGGGGAATTGATCGCGGATCCCTCTGTGTCGAGCCATCGCCTCGTCGACTTGCCGCGCGTCCACTCCTCCCTCCTCACCGAACCGGTAATCGAATTCTGGGATACCGCTGGCACCGGGTGGGAGGAAGAGTTGGAGCGCGACGGCCAAAGTAAGCTGAATCGGAAGGAGGCGCGGTGGATCGTAGAGCAGGTGGAGGATCTGCTCGATGACGGAGTTGCCGCTGAGCAAATCGCGGTTATCGCACCCTATGCCGCTCAAGTGCGGTATTTGCGCAATCGGTTGCAAATCCCCGATTTGGAAATCGATACCGTGGATGGCTTCCAAGGACGCGAGAAGGAAGCGGTACTTATCACCTTTGTTCGCAGTAACCCGGAGGGGGAAATCGGTTTCCTAGCCGATACTCGCCGAACGAATGTGGCTTTGACGCGCGCTCGACGCTCCCTGCGAGTGATTGGGGACAGCGCCACGCTGACCAGAGATCCCTTCTACCGGCAGATGCTGGACTATTTCGAGTTGCACGACGCCTACCACAGTGTGTGGGAGTTGGGGGACGTTTGATCTCGGCGCTGGTTTTGCTTGGCCCACGCAGTGTGGCCGCGTTCGACTGGCAGTTGACCGTGCCTAGGAAAGGGCTCCCTTGCAACCTTCGTGCTCGATTGCAGCTCAGCGTTGAAAGGTCCACTGGTCGCAGGCATACTTGTCCGCAGCCAGTTGCTCGACCAGCGCAACAGGAATCTCGCTGCGTTCGTCGGTGGCTTGCCATTGGGTTTGCAGATTCCGTTGGACATCCTCTGCTGTAGCGTTGAGGTTCGCTACAAAGGCATGGTGTTCGCGTCCGCCCCGATAATCGGGCTCACGCGGCGGATGCTTGAGGTATTTGGAAATCAGAGATAGATCCATGCCGAGCAAGAGGGTGCCGTGGTAGAGCAGGTAATTGCGGCGAACCCGCAGGCTATTCCCACTCAGTTTGCGATCACCCAGCACCAAATCGCATGTGCCGCGGAAGGTCAGCTGCGGTTCGATGGGCTGCAGGGCCGCCACCAATTGCTCCATCACGAATTGGTGGGCATGGTCAATCATGCGGAGATGCGGACGGGCATTGAGCGAGAGTAGCAGGGAGTAGAAGAGGCAGCCGGGGGCGGCAACCACGGTACCACCGCCACTGGAGCGTCGCAGGATGGGGACCGCGTCCCGCTCTGCAGCGGAGCGATCGATTTCGCTGTCGATCTTCCCGCTCCGACCCAGCACGATGAACGTGGTCTGAGCTTGCCAAAACCGCAGCATTTCCGAGGTCCCCGCACCACGCTCGGCCGTCTCCAGCAGCGCCTCGTCGAGGGCTAGGTCGTGTTGCGGGGTGGGCATCGTTAGGCGGAGCAGCTGCATAGTTGACGCTCTTCGGTTGGGGGCCACTCCTCGCCCGTCGGGCTGGTTGCCCTTGGGAGAGACCGCGTCTAATTGTTGACCCGTTCGGTGTACTCACCGGTTCGCGTGTCAATCTTGATGACATTGCCTTCCTTGATGAAACCTGGAACGGAAAACTCCGCACCGGTCTCAACTACTGCCGGTTTAGTCACATTGGTTGCCGTGTCTCCCTTGGCTCCAGGCTCGCACTGCGTTACCAGCAATTCAACATGGATTGGTGGATCCATGGTGATTGGATTGCCATTGAAGAGCGTCATCGAGCACTTCATGCCGTCTTTGAGGTACTTCCAGGCGACGTCGACTTGCTCGGCGCTCAATTCGTACTGTTCGAAGGTCTCGTCGTGCATGAACACGAAGGTGTCGCCTTGGCGGTAGAGGTACTGGGTCGAAATGTCTTCGACGTCGGCAGCTTCCAGCTCATCCCCCCCTTTGTAGGTCCGGTCGAGCGTTGTACCGCGGAGCAGGTTGCGCAGCTTGCATTTGTAGAGTGCATTCCCTTTTCCCGGCTTTACAAAATTCATTTCGGACATCAAATAGGGCTCGCCGTCGATTTGAACCTTTAAGCCTTTGCGGAAGTCGTTAGTCTTGTAAGTGGCCACTGCGTATCCTCTTCGGAAATTCTAAATTGAACGGGGTCTGGGGATGTCCGGCCACCATCTTCATTGACAAATCTATCGCAAGGGTACGCCGTGAAGGGGACGATTTTAGCTACAAACCACCAGTCTGTCGAAGGCACTTGCGGCAACTCCGGCCCAGGGTGGCAAAAGGCGATGAAACAGGCGGTTCGCAACGGATATGCGTTGTGTGATCAGTTGGGCCTCCCTCACCGCTTCGCGTCGGCGGCGGCCGAGCAGGATTTTCCCGTTTTTGCACCGCTGGAATACATTCGGCGGATGCAGCCAGGCAATCCCCAAGATCCACTCTTGCTGCAGGTCTTGGGCATGCAGCGGGAGATGGAAGATCAGGGCTCCGGCTTGCTCGATCCGGTGGGGGATGAGGCGGCGCAGCGGGCTGAGGGAGTTCTGCAGAAATACAAGCGGCGTGTGCTGTTAATTACGACGGGCGCTTGCGCGATTCATTGCCGCTACTGTTTCCGACGCCACTACCCGTATGAGACCGCCCCCAAAGGGAAGGCGGGATTCTCTCGTTCCTTGGAGTTGATACGCCAGGATGCTGAGCTGGATGAGGTCATTCTCAGTGGAGGTGATCCGCTGACGTTGGCCGATGAAACACTGGGGTGGCTGGTGGATGAATTGTGCCAAATCCCTCACGTCCGCCGTATTCGACTGCACACACGCCTGCCGGTGGTCATTCCACAACGCGTTTGCGAGACGCTGTTGGATTGGGTGCGACGCTCCTCGGCCGCGATGTACTTTGTCTTGCACTTCAACCACGCTCAGGAAATCGATGCTGCCGTCAGCGCCGCTCTGGCTGACCTGCATCGCAGCGGCGCTGTGTTGCTGAATCAATCGGTCTTGCTCCGTGGGGTCAATGATTCGCTGGAGGCGCAGCGCGATTTATGCCTCGCGCTGGTGGATCGACGCGTGGTCCCCTATTACCTTCACCAATTGGATTTGGTGCAAGGCGCTTTGCACTTTGCGGTCGAGGATGCGGCGGCTCAGGCATTGGTCGCCAGCCTGCGTAGCGAATTGCCGGGCTATGCCGTGCCGACCTTAGTTCGTGAAATTGCAGGTCAAGCCAGCAAGACTCCCCTGTAACGGAAGCCATCGCGGCGGTGGAGCTTGGTTCGGTGCGCTGCCGGTGGAGGGATTTAATCCAGTGCCGCCCGCTGGTCTTGCTCGAAGAGTTCTGCTGCCAGGAAGAAAGAGCCAGTTCCGTAAACCAGTTCTTGGGGACCTGTGAGCTCTTGCGCCTGCGCCCAGGCGAGCGCCGGCGTTGGGGCGGTGTGGAGTTGGGCTAAATTCTCTCCCGCCAGCTCAGTCCTGAGCGCTGTTGCGGCGTTTTCCAATTCCTCGATGGGCAGGGCACGCGGATTTCCCTGGAACGCGGTCAGATGGATGCTCTTGCAAGCGGGCAGCAAGAGCCGCAGTATGCTCCGGAAATCTTTATCCTGACTGGTGGCTAGAACGACGCGAATGGACCGTTTAGGGAAATGCTCCGCCAACGCCTGCAACCCCGCTGCGATCGAGGCGGGATTGTGGGCCGTGTCGATAATGGAAAGTGGTCGCCAGTTCACTGTCTCCAAGCGGCCGCGTGGGCGGGAGGTAGCCAGCGCGGCTCGCAGGGGGGCAGCGGGTAGATCCCATCCCAGCTGGCGTAGCAGTCCACATGCCGCTACAGCGCCGGCAAGGTTGTCACCCTGATGCCGGCCCAACAATTGGGTCTGCCAGCGAGTGCCGTTGAGTCCACTCAAGGGGGGCTGTTCAGCCAGGAATTCCATGACGGCATGAGGTGCGTTGGAGGGAGCCGCGTGAGCTGGGGAGCAGGGAACACGTTCCCATTGCAATGAAAAATCTCGCTCCAATTGGTATAGCGGCGCCTGGCATTCGGCAGCCTGTTCAGCGATGCGGGCGCGCGCCTCGGGATGGCGGGCCGTGCATATCACAGGCACGTGGGGCTTGATGATGCCAGCTTTTTCCCCCGCGATCTCGCGGATCGTGTTGCCTAGCTGTGCTTGGTGATCCAAGCTAATGGAAGTGATGATGGACAACAGGGGAGTGCAGACATTGGTGCTATCGAGCCGACCGCCCAAACCGACTTCCAGCACGGCGCAGTCCACCTTGCTTTGCGAAAAATGCAGCAAGGCCATGGCGGTGGTCAACTCAAAGAAGGTCGGCAGCCCGCAACCGCTGCGCTCTAGGGTTTCGCCGGCCAGCCGAACCTGATCGGTCAGCTGGATCGTATCGGCGGGAGTGCAGGGACGAGCTTGGACCTGTATGCGCTCTTCGAGATGAAGGAGGTGAGGGGAGGAGTAGAGTCCGACCCGCCGGCCACAGCCGCGGAGTCCATCGGCCAGGAGCGTGGCTGTAGTGCCTTTCCCCTTGGTGCCAGCGACATGGATAATGGGGAAGTCCCGCTGAGGCGCGTCCAACAACTCCAGGAGTTGCCGCATTCTATCCAAGCGGAAATTGCCCTGGTTGTACGGAGTATGCCCGATTTTTTCATAGTTAATCCGGCCATAGAGGTAGTCTTGGGCAGCGACGTACTCTTGCGTTGCGCGATCGTTGGGGGGCGTTGGGGAGATAGGGGTAGACTTCTTGGTAGAATCTGGCGCTACATCGTGCGGCATCAGCTCAAGCTCTGTAGAGGACCTCAGCCGAGTACCGGATGATTCGTTGCTCATACCCTCTCGCACTGCTGGCCGCCATTTTCAGACATTCGGCGCAATCTGGCAAGCATCACCCCATGAACTCTGAGGGGAATGGGGCGATGGGACCGTTTGCGATTCCCTGCGAAGGGGCCTGGGGTTGCTTGGTGGTCTCGCCGCTTGCAATGGGAAATCCATTTTTTGTTTCATAAATCGAACTTCAGAAATCTGAGATGCGTAGGTTGTAGGTATCGCGCGGTAGACAGAGTGACCAGTACCTGGTGTGGGAAGTCCTGCCGGAGTGGTAGGGGAAAGAGGTCTGGGCACCCCGTTTCTCGCTCGCTGCATGGTTGGCTCAAAGCCTGGTGGTCCAGACCGGTTTTAGCGAACAGAACAGTGAATCTCGTTAGTTTTTGATTTTTTGGCGAGGTTCTACGCGCCGCTCGCTCCCCATTCGCGCCCATCGCGATTAAGCTGTGTCGCACATACTTTGTCATTATCATCCCATATTGTGACCTTTGTTCCCGTCGTCGCGAACTGCATTGTTTTCGAATGCTTGTCGAGCGGCAGGATCGGAAATTTGGGTCGCGGAAGCCATCGGAACTTCTAGGATTTGACTCCCTTATGAGTGCCTCTGCTGCTGTAGAAACCGAAACCTCTGCAACTCCACCCGTTGATACGGATGTGGTGATTGAAACTCGGAATTTGGGCAAGATTTACCGCGACTTCTGGGGGCGGAAGAAGGTCTCCGCCTTGAAGGCGTTGGATATCGAAGTCAAAAAGGGGGAGATCTTCGGTCTGTTGGGGCCGAACGGTTCCGGCAAGTCGACCACCATCAAGCTGATTCAGGGCTTGCTGTTCCCCACCTCTGGCCGGGCGTTTGTGTTTGGCAAAGATGCGCGGGACGTCACGAAGAACGAACGCATCGGATACTTGCCGGAAGAATCGTACCTGTACAAGTTTCTCAATGCTGAAGAGACGCTCGATTTCTACGGTCGTCTGTTTGACATGCCCGCCGAGTTGCGCCGCGAGCGATCGGACCAGCTGATCAAAATGGTGGGGCTGCATCAAGCTCGCCGTCGGCAATTGCGTGAATATTCCAAGGGGATGACGCGTCGGATCGGCTTAGCTCAGGCATTGATCAACGAACCTGATCTGCTGATTTTGGACGAGCCAACGACCGGCATGGACCCCATCGGTAGTCGCGAGATGAAGGATTTGATCATCCGACTCCGCGATGCTGGCAAAACCATTTTGCTGTGCTCGCACCAATTGGCCGACGTCCAAGACGTCTGCGATCGGGTAGCGATTCTGCACCAAGGCGAATTGCGGGAGCTGGGACGCGTGGACAGTCTGCTCAAAGTGCGCGACGTGACCGAGGTGCATGCCACCGGGTTGTCTGACGCTTCCAAGCAGAAGATTGCTGACTTGATTCGTAGCGAAGGGGGCGAGGTTGTTTCGCTCGATAATCCGACCACTACGATGGAAGAACTATTCTTGGACATCGTGCAAGATAACCGTCCCGGCGGCCGTCCAGCCTCCCCTTGAGTTGGTAGAGTCTAGCACCTACTTTTTCATCCTCTTTCCTCCAAATCCCATCGCCTTTCCATGCGAATCGAAAAAGACCAAATGTGGGGCTACTTTGAGTGGCTCTTCTTGCATTTCGGGCTGCTCCAGGGAGTGCTGGTTGCCGTTGCTTTGGCAGCCCTTGGCTTCATCGCTTGCTACCTTGTCTCCATGGCCCGCTACGGACCCGGCGAAGCGTTTTACAACGTGACTCGGGTCATCTATGAGTTGTTGGCCCGCGACTTGCCTGGAACTAGCCTGCGTCGCATCTATGCACTGGGGCGGCTTGCGTTCCAGGAGGCCATTCGCCGCCGTGTCATCGTTGTGATGGCTGTGTTTGTGGTCGGCTTGCTGTTTGCCGGGTGGTTTCTGGATACCAACGCCGACGACGTGGGGCAGTTGTACATCAGCTTTGTGATGACCGGTACGAGCTACCTTGTGCTGTTGCTGGGATTGTTCCTGAGCTGCTTTAGTCTGCCAACGGACATCAAGTCAAAGACGATTCAAACGATCGCGACCAAGCCGGTACGCTGTACGGAAATCATCCTGGGGCGAATCTTCGGCTTTGCCGCCGTCGGCACGGTGCTGTTGCTTGGGATGGGAGTCTTGAGTTACGTGTTTGTTGTACGGGGAATACAACACGCTCACGAAATCGAGGAGCTCGCCGAAGGCGGATTGACGGGGACCACGACTTACGACGGTCGTCACGCGCATACCTTTGAAATGGTGCGCAACGAGGATGGAAGCTTGGTGGGAACCACCGATGAGCAGAAGGGGCATCGCCATGTTGTCACTGCTCGCGAAGTCAACGGGGAAATGCAATACACCGTTGGGCCGCCGGAGGGCTTGCTGAATGCTCGGATTCCCGTCTTCGGATCGCTGTCCTTTGCCGACCGTAGCGGAAACCCAGTGCGGACGGGATTGAACGTCGGCTATGAATCGGAATACCAGTCTTACATCGAGGGGAATTCCCTGATGTCGGCGACTTGGCGATTCCGTGGCGTCACCCCGTCGCGTTTCAACGGCGGAGATACCTTGCCCATCGAGCTGAGTCTCAAAGCGTTTCGAACGTTCAAGGGCGATATCGTTACTGGGGTTCAGGGTGAAGTCATCCTGAAGCATCCCGATGGACGAGTCGAAAGCGAACGCCGCCCCTTCATCGTTCGTGAATTCGCACTCGACCGAATTGAGTTGCCACGCAAAATGTCGGGATCTCGCGATAGTGTACCGACCGAAGTTGACATCTTCGATGATTTGGTAGACGAGAATGGAGAGCTGGATGTGGTGATTCGCTGCCGAGACCCTGGACAATATTTTGGGATGGCGGCGCCCGACTTGTACCTCCGAGCCGGCGACAGCACCTTTGGCTGGAATATGTTCAAGGGCTTCCTCGGTATCTGGATGCAGATGCTGCTGATCATTTGCCTAGGAGTGATGTTTAGCACATTCCTAAGTGGTCCGGTGGCCATGGTGGCCACGATGACCTGTCTGGTGTTGGGCTTCTTCGGAGGCTTGTCGCTGGACGTCGCCAGCGGGACGATTCCGGGCGGTGGCCCGATCGAGTCGCTCATTCGGATCCCGCTGCAAACGGGAGCCATGGTCGAGCTGGATTTAGGAAACAAGCCGCTTGAGACCACCATTCAGCTGGCTGACCAGGGAATCATGTACACGATGTTTTCTGTCTTCAAAGCGATTCCAAGTTTTGGACAATTCAACACGTCAGAGTATGTAGCTTACGGATTTAATATCTTCGGCGGCCTCGTGGCACGCCACTTAACGATGACGTTTGCCTACTTTGTCTTGACCAGCACTATTGCTTACTTCTTCCTCAAGACGCGGGAGATCGCGGCAGCATGAATATTGTAGTCCTCAGACGCCGACTATTTTACATCGGTGCCATCGTCCTACTGCTCATTCCGCTCTACTTCCTCGGAAGCCCTTCCATTCGAAATTTGGATGGCTCGGTCAAGGCGGCTGGGGGAACCTTAGCCCAAGTGCGCACGGCCTACGATCTGGGCCAAGGTGACCTGGGGGAAATTGATCCCGCTAGTGAATCGATGCGGTTGGCCACGCTGGGATTGCGAGGTGTCGCGGCTACCATTTTGTGGCAGAAGGCAGAATACTACAAAAAGGAGCAGTATTGGGATCGCCTCTCAGCGACCCTCAATCAGATTGCCATCCTGCAACCTCACTTTGTCAAAGTGTGGGAGTTTCAATCGCACAATTTGTCCTACAACGTGTCGGCCGAGTTTGACGACTATCGCCAACGCTATCAGTGGGTCAAACGCGGTATGGACTACCTGGTCAAGGGATCGAAGTTCAATAAGAAACGGACGGAGATGCCGTATGAGTTGGGATGGTTTTTTGGCAACAAGTTTGGGGTTGCCGATGAACGCAAGCAATTCCGTGAACTGTACCGCGAAGACAAGAATTTCCACGAAGAAATGCAAGCGCGTTCTGGTATGGACTTGCGCCAACCCGCCGGGCTGGGACCCGATCGTCTGCCCGACAATTGGTTGAGTGGCCGACTGTGGTACGAGCATGCCTATGACATGGTAGCCGAGGGCTCGAAGCCCGCTAAGAGCGTCATGATGTTCTACCGCATGGGCCCGCAATGGCTGATGAAGTATTCCGAAGGAATACAGGCTGAAGGCATTTTGGACATTCCCGCACGGCAGGCTTGGAAGCGAGCGGGAGAAGGCTGGGCTGAGTTTGGCGAGCGACAGATCCAAACTTCGTTCGGGGATACCATTTACCTGCGTGAATTGGCGCGAGCGAATGAAGAATACCTGAACGAGAAGGCTTCCTTCGAAGAGTATTGCGGCCAAACCTATCAAGACATGCTGGAACAGGAGATGGCAACGCTCACCAGTGAGCAGATCGCTGCGTGGGAAAAGCTAGACATCGATCGAACCTTCAACGAGGTTTTGATGGCCGAAGACGTCAAGAAGCAATTGAATTTCCCACCCCAAAGCGTGGTCAAAAAGCTTCCCGCCTCCCAGCGGTTGGAAGCGACCGAGCGGGCCAATCGTCTAGTCGCAGCCAAGGAAAAAATCTCGCACGTCGAGATCTATCGCAACCAAATCAATTACGCCTATTGGGAGGCTCGTTGCATTGCCGAGCAGGAGGATGCTGCGATCCTTGCCCGGACGAGTATGTACGAAGCCGATCAGATGCTTGACAAGGGAGAGCTCGACGGGGCTCTTGAGAAGTATGAGATCGCTTGGGCCAACTGGGCGGAACTCTTCAATGCTCACCCGGCCATGATGATTGACGACGCAGCCGACGCGGTGCTGGAATCAATTGAAAGCTATCGTAAGTTGCTTGACCAAACCGAGCTGCCCGACGATTTCGCACTGCGTGACTTCCTGGAATTCCGCCGTCGATACGATGAGCAGCTGACGGATCCTGCCATGATGGGAGTCATCTCTGCTTGGCCCGCTAGGTTCCCCAATCGCAACTTCCTCACGGAGATGCTGTTGAAAACAGATGCCCTGAGTGCGGACGACGCCCCGGCCGAGCTGCCGACGATCAACCTCCAGTCGCCCGAAGTGGGACAGCCACCCGTCCCTGCACCGGCTGCTTCCCCTACTTCCGAAGCGAGTGAGCCCTTAGTGCAACCTGCCGCAGAGTCCCCACCAGTGGCGACTCCCGAGAATGCTGCAACGCCAGAGGCCGGTTCGGAAGCTGAGAGTACCTCCGCCCCTGGGGCTGCAGCGTCCGAAGGGCCACCTGCGGAATCGCGTAAGGAAGCCCCCTCTGCGGTGAGCACGCTCGAAATTGCGGCCCCCGACCAAGGCCAAGCGCCCAGCCCCAAGTTGCCTTGAGCGGGGTTCACACAACCCGATCAAGTTGAACCCGTTCGTTTCCTAGTCATCGCTCCGCTCCAGCCAGCAACGCCGCTACGCCCCATTGGGATGTGGGGGCTGCAGCGAAAACAACGCATTTGACTATAAACGGGCTGCTAAAGCGTTCCTTTTCGAGTCCGAATGGATTTGAAGTGTTGCGAACTCGCGTTGCAGGCTTCACAATTAAAGGGATTCTCTGGGAAGGAGAACGGTTGGCATTTTTGTTGAGCACCGGTCCCTGGGAATCTTACAACGCTACGGCTACGGGTTTTGCAAGATTTACAGCTGAGTAGTGCTGGAGTGAATGCATTGATGGTGATAAGCAAAGGCGGCTTGCGTGAAAAACGCCGGCCTGGTTTTACCCTGATTGAATTGCTAGTCGTGATTGCAATCGTGGGAATTCTAGTTGGCTTGCTACTTCCTGCCGTGCAGACCGCTCGAGAGTCCGCGCGTCGCCTAGCCTGTCAAAATAATCTCAAGCAGTTGGGGCTCGCTGCACAGAACTTTGAAGCTGCTTTTCAAAGGTTTCCAACTGGCTTTGATGGGCCAGCTCAAGCCAATTTGAATACCGATTTTCGATGGTGGGACGATTACAGTTCGTTTCCCAATGTCGGCACGCTGGTGTTCATCATGCCCTTCATGGAGCTGGGAGCTGTCAGTCAACCGTTCAGTGACTATCGGGATTTGAACCTCGACAAGACCTACCACCATGCGGCTCTCGGCCAACTCGGTAGATACTCCAGTTGGTGGAGCAATGCCAACTCGGCCACTCCTCTTTGGAACCCCTACGGTCAGTACCGCATTGGGACCCTTCTGTGCCCTTCGGATGACGCGTATAGTAACACCGAGGGGGAGGTGATTATGACCGCGACTTGGACAGGTGCGGATGGTGGTGGGCGTGTTGGCTTGCTTCCGTTCAGTACCCGTACCGAAGCGGGGCGCACCAATTATCTAGGTGTCACTGGGCAGATGGGGGGGCATGTCACGACCGGTTATTACGGAAAACGCCGCGGGATTTTTGGCAATCGCAGCAAATGCAAATTCGCATCCATGACGGATGGTTCGTCCAATATTTTGATGTTCGGCGAAGTGACCGGCGTATATGCCGACTGGGATTCGTTTGAGAAGCGAACTGGTCGCGTGCGGTCGTACCTCTGGACGCACAACGGCTTGCCGACAGAATTGCACGATCCCTGGTATCGGGAATACACCACCTGGGGACACCAATATCTCTTTTCCAGTATGCATGCTGGCGGCGCAAGCAATTGGAATCTGGCAGATGGATCGGTGCGCACCATGACGGATTCTCTCGATTTTAAGACATTCCTGAATATGTCGGGAATTGCCGATGGAGCCGTGGTAACGCACCCAGAATGATCTCTTTGTCATCAAGGAATTTGGAAAGATGAGGATTGCTGTCCTAGTTGCCCTACTAGCCTGCTGCAGCTGCGGCAGGGATACTTCGGTTACGGTCCCCTCGAATGCGACCAATGAAGCGCCCTCGCAAGGCCCTATTGTTGGAGAAGAGGGGGGCCAAGCGGGTGCGGATGACGGGGGAGGAGCACACCAGCTCAACCCTCGGAACTAGTCGTCTTCCCCAGAGTTTCGCAAGAATTCGCTCCCACGATGGGAGCTGTCTGCAGTCGGCGGAACAACCCATGCTAGTCGTATCACGGTGGCTCACCCACCGATATTTCAACGCCATGTCCTCTTTCTCTGAATGCACTTAAACTCCGATGGGCATCTACGATCGCGACTATTACCGTGAAGATGAGTTAAGGCCCATTCGACCGTGGGACAATCGGTCCATGGTCAGTCTGCTGATCATCGCCAATGTGGCCGTATTCGTGCTCGACTTTCTCACCAAGTCCTCGGTGGGACGATTGACGGACGCGCTGGAATTGCGCCCGCAAGATTTGTACCACCCGCTTCAGTGGTACCGCACTTTGACCTATGGGTTTTGCCACGATTATCGAGGCATTGGGCATATTCTGTTCAATATGCTCACCCTCTATTTCTTGGGGCAAGGAGTTGAGCATAAGTACGGAAAGTGGGAGTTTCTGAGGATTTATCTCGTTTCCATTGTCCTTTGTGGCTTTGTTTGGCTGGGCGTTCGCGGGGGCGCCGTTGGGCCTGGTGTCATCGGCGCATCGGGAGCGGTCACCACGATTGCCATGCTATTTGTGTTCTCCTATCCCCAGTCGACGCTGATGATTTATGGCGTTGTGCCAGTCAAAGCTTGGGTGATCGGCATCGTGCTGGTGATCAGCAATCTTTTTGGACGTCAGGCCTACGTTGCTTATGACGTGCACTTGGTGGGGGCTGCCTTCGCGGCTGTTTACTTCTATGGCGGCCTGAATTTTGGCTTCCTGGAAAGTTGGTGGGGCAGTACTCAGACTTCCATTGCCCAGAAGCGCAAGGGGTTCAAAGTGCATCGTGGAGATTCGCACACGCCCGATGACTCCGATGCCAGGGGGACCTCCTCGGAAACTAAAGATGAAATTGAAGCGAACCTCATCTTGGATAAAATCCATCGTGAAGGTCAGGACAGCCTGACCGCACGCGAGCGCAAGTTCATGGAGAATTACAGTCGCAAGCTCCGCCAGCGACGTGGTCTCTGAACAGGCCTGTCTGAGGGCGATTTCTGCCGCACTGCACCTACCGAATTATTGCTACGGAATGCGCCGAGGCGCATCGGCTCATTCTTTCCATTCAAAATAGACCGATCCAATTATGTCAACAGCCACTTCGTTTCCAACGCTCCGTTCCCAAATTGCCGGTATGGCTGTCACGGAGCTAGCGGATCGCTTCGGAACTCCTTGCTACGTTTACGATTGGTCCATTATCGCCCGACGGATTGCCGACCTGCAATTGTTTGACGGAGTGCGCTACGCCCAAAAGGCTTTGTCGAACATCGCAATCCTCGACCGCATGCGTCGGCACGGTGTGGTCGTCGACGCGGTCAGCGCGGGCGAAATTGAACGCGCCCTGGCCGCTGGCTTCCGTCCCGATACCCATCCGGCCGGCATCGTCTATACGGCGGATGTATTTGACCAAGCTGCTTTAGATTTGGTGGTTCAACACAACATTCCGGTCAACTGCGGCTCTCCCGACATGATTGACCAACTGGGGGCTGTTGCTCCCGGACGCAATATTGCACTCCGCATCAACCCCGGCTTCGGCCATGGCCATAGCCAAAAGACCAATACTGGAGGGCCACAATCGAAGCACGGGATTTGGCACGAGGCAATCGACGACTGCTTGGTCCGCGCCGATCGGCACGGCTTGACGGTGACTTCGATGCACATGCACATTGGCAGTGGTACCGACATCGAACACTTGGCTCAAGTGTGTGGAGCCATGGAGAAGGCTTGTGAAACGGTGGGGCGTACGGTGCAGACCATTAGCGCCGGAGGGGGCCTGCCGGTTCCGTATCGTGAGGACCAAGCCTACGTCGATATCGAAGAGTACTTCGGATTATGGAATACGACTCGCAACCGATTGCAGGATAAATTTGGTCACGCCATTGAGCTGGAGATCGAACCGGGAAGATTCCTGGTTGCAGAGAGTGGCTATTTGTTGGCAGAAATTCGTGCAGTCAAAGAGATGGGAGAGAACACGTTCTACCTGCTCGATGCAGGTTTTAATGATCTGGCTCGACCAATTCTCTACGGGGCATATCATCCCATCTCCATTGCGCACCGTGGTCCCGTCAGTGGACTACAACGCGATGTTGTTGTGGGGGGGCCGCTCTGCGAATCGGGAGATATCTTCACGCAAGAGGAGGGCGGTTTTGTCTCGCGCCGCACGCTGCCCGTTGCAACGGTCGGCGATATCGTGGTGTTGGAAGTTGCAGGTGCCTATTGCTTTGCGATGGCGAGCAATTACAACAGCAAGTACCGCTGCCCAGAAGTCCTGCTCGAGAATGGCGAGGCGAAAGTCATTCGCCGACGCGAAACCGCCAGCGATTTGATGGGACTCGAGACCATCCCCGAGTAATGCCCCGTACCCGAAACTAAGCGGCGCGGCGCCGTGGCTCAGGTGTGTAAAGGTGTTCCCGCGTGGGGGGCATTCCGGAATGTCCCTTTTTAAACTGGTTCGAAGCCACGGTTTGGAAGATGCGAGCCGTGCCATCGGTCAGCGCCATGCAGACGCCTGCCAAGTACAGCAGCCACATGCGGTATTTTTCTTCTCCAATTAGTTGAATGGCTTCATCACGATTGGCCTGCAAGCGATTCGCCCAGTGCTCACAGGTTAGTCCATAGTGGTCGCGCCAGCCTTCCACATCATGAACTTCCAGGCCGGTGAACTCCATGCAATCCACTACGTGCCCTTGGTGATCGAGTTCTCCGCCTGGAAAAATGTACTTGGTCAGCAGACGACGCTCTGGAGAATTGCGCCGGAATGCTTTGGGGCTCGATTTCGCTGGACGTGTTATCGCATGATTCAGAAACAGGCCGCCAGGGGCCAATACGGATCGTACCTTTTGCATATACTTCGGTAGATTGGCGATCCCCACGTGTTCCGCCATCCCGATGGAGGCGACTTTATCGAAAGTGCCCTGCAAATCGTTGTAGTCGCAGATGGCTGCCGTTACGCGTCCGGTCAGGCCGCGACGGGCAATTTTCTCTTGCGTGACCTCCAATTGCGCATCGGATAGTGTAATTCCATGGGCCTTTACACCGTAGTGCTCCGCAGCGTGGCAAATTAAGGCCCCCCATCCGCAACCGATATCGAGCAGGCGATCGTTCGGCTGCAATTGCAGTTTCCGGCAGATCATATCCAGCTTGTTTTGTTGCGCCTGTTCCAAGGTTTCATTCCAGTCACGGAAATACCCACAGGAGTAGACCATCTCATCGTCTAGAAACAACTTGTAGAAGTCGTTGCTGATGTCATAGTGAAATTGGATGAATTCGCGATTGTCGATTTGCTTGCGTTGATGTCCGGTATCATCGCCGTCGAACCGCAATTGGCTTTTGACATTCATGTCGCGGGACAGGCCAAAATTGAAGGCCAGTCGTACCAACAGTGACTTGGGCAGGCTCCGCGATGTGCGTTTGGCACCTTTGACTCGCATGGTCCGCATGAAGGAGACGAGATTGCCGCCATGAAAATCGATATTGCCTCGAGCATACTGACACAGCAGGTTCTCGGCAGTCGGGCGACGGATCAGCGAGCCGATCACGCCAGGCCCTGCAATCGACAGCTCATATCCAGGAAGGGGATCATGCCCCAGCGGGACGACATCTCCGTCCCAGAGGCGAATGGAGATGCGGCTGTCGAGTTTTTCAGCCAGTACTCGAAATAGTTCTTTGGCGGTCGCGAGCTGCCGGGCGCGTCGTTCAACTTTACTTAACAACTCACTGTCTCCCTATAATTTTCTTGCTGACGGCAAGTGCTAGCAATCGAAGAGTGCTTTGCCGACGCCAAAGCTTCGGTTATGGGGCCAACGTTGGATCATGCGGCCCTAATGCGAATCCGGAGGGGAACGCTCTCCCGGTCGAATCGTTTGCCGTTCGGCAGTTCGGTCCGGTATGACCCAAACACCGCTACCCATGGCGCACCACTATGTCACTTAAAGCAGATTTTGGGACGCACTGTCAATAGAATTCGTGGCGCTGTCCAGTGACTCGCCTGAAGGCGGTTTGTGGCGACTGGCAGGCTGCAAATGTGAGGGCTTAGCCGGGCTTGGAGTGTGTTAGGAGGTCATCGGTTTGGGGGACGGGCAGTAGCCGGATTGCCGGGGGAACTACAGCGGTGCTCCACACTGCGCGACACAGGTATGATAAACTGCGACGATCTTAAATTGTCGCCAAAATGTAGGAGTACGCATCGTCGAATGTTTAACATTGGCGGCAAGTTGAAATCCCCATTTGTATTTGTCGCGCGTTTCATTGCCCCTGCTGCGAACGTGACGATGATGCTGTGGTGCCTGCTGAATACAAGTGCGGGAAGTGTCCAGGCTCAGGATACTTCAGTCGCTGCCGCATCGCCGGTCATTACGACGCTGCGCGACTTGCGCGAACAACGCGGTAAGCATGTGAGCGGGGAGGAGCCGCTTCGCCGAATTGACATGCAAGTCCGGCTGACCTTCTTCTCACCTACTTGGAATCGATTCCGGGTTCAGCAGCATGGAGAAGATCATTGGTGCGTCAGTTCCCGTGAACACTTCGATGTGCTCAAGACCGCAAAGCTAGGGGATCTACTTCGAATTCGAGGGACCGACGGCTTTGCCAAGCCTGTCTTGAACGTGGAATCGCTTGAGTTCCTCGCGTCCGGAAGCGAACGCGACCTGCTGCGTCTCCCCGCCTTTCGGGATGGCAAACCGAACCTATGGAAATTTGTGACTTACACCGGTACCGTCGCAGAGGTTTTTGGAGCAAAAGACTCGATTCGTATTAGGTTCGAGGATCCCGAACGCGTCATCCGTGCGCTGATCTTTGACACCACTGCGACGCCCCAACAGTTGAATCTCGTTGGCCAGCGGGTGCAGGTCTCGGGGTTGATGGAGACGGCTACGGAACGCTCGACTGGAAAAAAGAGTGGGTATCGATTGGTTGTCAAAGAGTTTTCCCAGCTGCGCTTGGAACCGAATTCCAATGTGGACAGCATTCCACTGACGCAGCTACGCCGAGATACGCAAATTTTGTACGTTGGTGAAGATTACTACATTGCCGACGGTTGTCGATTTACCTGCGAGCATTCGGATGGATTGTTGCCGGGCCGCCTCGTGGAAGTTGGACTGGGGGATTGGCAGCCTGAATCCTCCATGGGGCACGCGAAATGGCTTGTGCAAGGGGACATGCTTGCGCTGGCTCGCCCCCCCTTGCTGACTGCCGCGCAGATAGCGGACTCCGGCGACTTTTATCGGCGAGCAACCATTGTTGGTCGCGTGAAAAAGTGCGTGGTGGAGCACGGGGTTGCTCAGCTATTAGTCGCCTCTGGAGAGGAATTATTTACCGCCCAAGTCATGCACCGATTGCTACCAGAATGGGACGGTGAAAATTCCTTCGAAATCAATCACGTTCCAGGCACGCAAGTCCGCCTTACGGGCGTGATTGATCGGCTGGAGACTGCCGCCAACGGCAGCCATTTCCTAATGCACGTTGCCGATAGCGGTGATGTGGAAGTTCTTTCCTTGCCCGTCCAGTTTCGCACCGATCACGTCAAGTGGATGATTGCGACGCTCGTCGTTCTTGGGCTAGGGGTTGTCGCATGGCAGATCGGTCTGCGACGGCAAGTCCACCTAGCGACTCAAAAATTGCGTTCACTGAATGCCAGTGGGCTAGCCACATCCCGCGCGGCGCGTGACGGCATTCTGGTCTTCGACACCGACCGTAGGGTGACGCAAGCCGATGGGAAACTGGCGGAAATGTTCAACAGTGGATTTGTGGTGGGCGCTACGGCGGACGCTACCTTGCAGAACAAGTTGCTCCATCTCTTCGCACGCCCAGAGGAATTTCGAGAATTCTGGGCAAACGCATTCGCCTCAGAGAACCTGGCGAGAACCGCAGAGTTCGCTTCGCAGGCGGTCCAGGGATGGCTATCTGTCTACACCGGACCAGTGGTCGACGATCAAGGTGCAAATGTCGGGCGAATTTGGACTTTTGATGATATCACGCACCGCAAGAAGCTCGATATGGAGTCGTTGCATTCACAAAAGATTAACGCCATTGGTCGCTTGGCAGGTGGCATCGCGCATGATTTTAACAATTTGTTGCATGTCATCGGCTCCAGCTTGGAAATATTGACCGTCGAGAAGGCTCCCGCTAAAGTTAGCGAACAATTGGCGACGGTCTCGAGTGCAATTGAACGAGCTTCGGAGCTGACCAATCAACTCCTTACCTTCTCGAAACCGGGACAACTGAAAACCGAGGCATTCGATGCGAACGAACTTGTCGCACGCGTTGCCCAGACGGTCCGCAGTCGGTTGTCAGAGAGTATCCATATTCGAACGTCACCAGAGACCGGTGTCTGGCCTGTCGAGGGGGATGTAGGGCAACTGGAACATGTACTGATCAATCTCTGCAACAATGCAGGAGATGCAATTCCTCAACGCCCGGGAAACATTGAGATACGCGTTTGCAATACGATGCATGAGTCGCTAGGCGAGTGCGTGCAACTGGCCGTGATTGACGATGGTGTTGGCATGTCAAGCGAGGTTTTGGAACGAATCTTCGAACCTTTTTTTACCACCAAACAATTCGGACATGGTGCAGGACTGGGGCTTTCGATTGCTTTTGGTGTCGTTTCACAGCATCAGGGGAAAATCGAGTGTCATTCGGAAGTTGGGAAGGGCACGCAGTTCTCTATCTACCTGCCTCTCACTAGACAACCAAAGGTATCGGAGGGGCGACCTCAACAGGCGCTGACTACGGGTATGCCGGAGAATCTGAAGATATTGGTGGTCGATGATGAACCCTTAATCATCAAGTCCTTCGAATTACTATTGCCACAACTTGGCCATCGCGTTGTGAGTGCCAAAGGCGGCCTGGAGGCCCTGGCTAGACTGGCCACGGATAGTGAATTCGACCTCATCCTGCTGGACCTTACGATGCCCGGCATGTCGGGCCTGGAGACTTTGGCTGAGATTCGAAGCCTGTCTCGCGATATTCCTGTAATTGTTTGCAGCGGATACTCCGACGATGCTGAGCGGGTAATGAATCACGAATATTTGCGCGTTTCAGCGTTCCTGGGAAAACCCTTCCGCATGCGAGATCTCAACCAGCTGATTAGCTCAATCGATTTTTAAACAGAACAGCCAGGTGGCCCGGAGGTGAGCTAGCCAGATTTCTTGCGTGCCGTTGAATCAAATCGTAGTCGTCGGGTGCGTACGGCGGTGAATACGCTTGCAACTGTTTGCCTGAGCAACGCCGTTCGGTAGGAATTTGCACTTCAATCGTCTTCGGCCTGCAATCCCAGCAGGCTGATAGACTGCGGCTTGCATAGGTGACGTTTGCTGTGGGCCACGCGGGCACATTTGCGACAAATGTATCGACAGTTGGGTAAATCTGCAGCAATCTCCGGCAGCAGTTTTTGCAGTTGTGTCTTTTTCAGTTTGCAAAGCGGCTTGTCCGTGTCTTTCAGCATGCACGCATCCCTGTTCATTCGGCTAACTCAATTCTGACGCGGTCTGGATTGGACTGATGGAGGGTTGGACAGCACTGAATCTACCGCACAACTGCCAAGTTTTCAGGAACGCCCCGTGAGAAGCTGGTATGCTGGAAACTGAGATGCCGGACAGGTACGACAGCACTATTTTCCTATTATCTACTGAAGAGGCCACCGATCCCATGGGCAATTTGCAAAGAAGAAGGTTTATCGCAAATTCCGGGAGTGGCCTTGGTTGGTTGGCGCTGCAATCCCTACTTGGACAGACATGCCCGCTTAAAGCGGGGGAGGCTGCTGGGAATCGCTGGATTCGCCCTCGACACACCCGCGTCAAACGCGTGATCTGGCTCTTCATGCATGGTGGGCCGAGCCATGTAGATCTCTTCGATCCCAAGCCGGAGTTGCAGCGTCTTGCTGGAAAAACCCTTCCTCCGAGTTTTGGGGAAGTCATGACGCGACGCCGCGTGGCTGAGAACCCTTTATTGCCAGCTCCGCGCCCCTTCCGACCACGCGGAAACAGCGGAATTGAAATTAGCGATTTCCTGCCCCACCTAGCTGAACATGCGGACGAAATGTGCCTTATCCGCAGCATGCATGGCGATAGCGTCAATCACCCTCAGTCGGTCTACCAAATGAACACCGGCAGCGTGTTGATGGGGCGTCCCAGCGTGGGAAGTTGGGTCGCCTATGGGCTGGGGAGTGAGAACAACAATCTGCCCGACTACGTGGTATTGCCCGACCCTGCAGGAGGATTGAAAGGTGGCCCGCCTGCTTGGGGAAGCGGTTTTCTCCCCGCCAGCTATCAAGGCGTGACGATGCGGAGTGGTGCGAATCCGATTCTGCACTTGAGCCCGCCCGCTGGCGTGTCCCCGAGCCAACAACGCCAGGCGCTGCAACTAACGCAGCAGATGAATCAAATGCATCTGCAAGCTCGAGATCAGGACGACGAATTGAGTGCCCGCATCAAAGCGTACGAACTCGCCTTCCGCATGCAGGCCGCCGCGCCCGACTTGGTCGACTTTTTTGACGAGTCTCAGACGACTCTCACGCAATACGGGGTCGACCGACCGGAAACCGAAGATTTCGGCAGACGCTGCTTGCTAGGACGTCGGATGATCGAACGCGGCGTCCGCTTTGTCCAGATTTATTCGGGCGACACCAACGGTTGGGACGCCCATAACAATCTCTTGCAGAACCACTCTCAACACTGTCTCGCTACAGACCAACCTGTGGCGGCCCTCATGACCGACCTAAAACAACGGGGGCTGTGGGACGATACGCTGGTGATCTGGGGCGGAGAGTTTGGGCGCATGCCGATGAGTGAATCAGGCACCGGACGGGATCATAATCCATGGGGGTACTCTTTGTGGATGGCCGGTGGCGGTGTCAAACCGGGCTATGTGCATGGCGCTACCGACCCCATAGGCTTAAGGGCCGTCGAAGATCCAGTGCATATCCGCAACTTCCACGCTACGCTGCTCCATTTACTGGGCATCGACCCGGAAGCCCTTTCCTACTATTCCAACGGCCTGGACGAACGGCTCATTGGGCCGACGGACGACGTCGAGATCGTCAAGGAGGTCTTGGCATGATTCGTTCACTTCGGAGCGCGCGTTGGAAGACTCGGGCTGTTCCAACCCTCTGGCTGTGTGGGGTGCTCAGTGGCCTGCTCAGCACCGCCACGCACGCGGCGGACTCGCTGCAGACTGGCGTCGAATCGAACGCCGTCATTCAGGAACCGCCCATCACTGAATCGGACCGACAACATTGGGCTTGGCTACCACTCGCACGGCCTCCCTTGCCCGACGTGAAACAGGTTGCTTGGCCTGAAAATAGCGTCGATTACTTTATTTTGGCAGAGCTTGAATCTGAGGGCCTGACCCCTGCGGGGCAGGCCGATAGGGCAACCCTTCTGCGACGCTTGAAGTTTGATCTGCATGGTCTGCCTCCCACGTTGGAGGAGCAGCGGCGGTTTCTGGAGGACCGAACACCAACTGCCTACCGGGAGTTGGTTGATCGATTGTTGGCAGATCCCGCCTATGGCGAGCGCTGGGCCCAACATTGGCTCGACTTGGCTCGGTACGCGGAAACGGATGGTTTCGAGCATGACAAAATTCGCCTCGATGCGTGGAGGTACCGTGATTGGGTGATCAATTCCCTCAACCAGGACTTGTCCTATGATCGCTTTATCACACAGCAACTACTAGGCGATGGCTCCGGCAGTTCCACCGCTCAGGTCCCCACCATGTTCTGTCTAGCAGGGCCCGACATGCCGGACATCAATGAGCAAGACCTGAGAAAGCACGACAAACTCAATGAAATCGCTTCCACGGTCGGGGCGACGCTCCTGGCGATGCAGGTGCAGTGCGCGCAGTGCCATGATCACAAGTACGATCCGATTTCCCAGGCCGATTTCTACCGTCTGCGCGCCATTTTCGAAGCGGCTCTTCCCAAAGTCCGACGAGATGTGCAATTGGACGTTTTCCAAGCGGCCGATGCTCCGCAACCAAGCTACCTTTATTACCGGGGAGAATTAAGCCAACGAGGGCCCGCCGTTCCTCCTGCATTGCCGCGGGTGGCTGTTGTCGAATCCGAAAGTTACCTGTGCCGCTCCGATGCACCACGTGAGGACTTTGCAAACTGGCTGTTTTCCCCCACCAATCCCCTGACCGCTCGCGTAATTGCCAACCGCATCTGGCAACACCACTTTGGCCTAAGTTTGTGTGAGAATCCGAGTGATTTTGGAGTGGTCGCTGGAGAACCGACGCATCCCGGGTTGCTGGATTGGCTCGCCAACGACTTGAGAGACCATGGCTGGAGTATGAAGCATTTGCATCGAACAATTGTGATGTCGGCAACGTATCGCCAAGCCAGCCACAAGACGCACCCGCGATCTTCCTGGGAGCGTTCCTTGGAGCAGGATCCCGACCTGGAGCTGTATAGCCGTTTTCCGCGCCAACGCTTGGAGGGGGAAGTTATCCGCGATGCCCTGCTGTTGATTGGAGGGCAACTCAACCGCCCAATGGGAGGTGCTAGCGTGCGGCCACCCTTGCCTCAGGAGTTGACCAGCACTCTGTTGAAGGGGCAATGGGAAGTCAGCCCGGCAGCATCGGATCATAGACGCCGCAGTGTCTACATCTTTGCGCGGCGCAATCTGCGTTATCCCATTTTTGATGCTTTTGATCGTCCAGATGCAGGGGCGAGCTGCGCTCGACGTGAACGCTCAACAACTGCGATTCAAGCCCTAAGCATGCTCAACAGTCCGCTGACGTTGGACGCAGCTGAATCGCTTACCGTACGTTTACTTGCTGCCAATCCAGGCTCCACGTCGACCGACTGCGAGTCGCTGATCCAGCAACTTTTTCAACGTGTTTTGGGGCGGCGACCGACGTTGGAGGAACAGCAGCAGATGGCCCAGTTCTTCCAGGGCAGCGGAGAAGCCGCCTTGGAGCCTCAAGGTCTTGAGGTTCGTCTTGCGACGGCCTGCATCGCCATGTTCAATACGAATGAATTTTTGTATATCGATTGATACGCATCGTCCAATCTACGCTCCCAAAGAATTGAGGATCTTCCAGTGCAATTTATCCTCTGGCACTCGCGCAAATTTTTGCTGGCTGCTTTCCTGCTGGTGGGCTGCCTGGACAGCCAAGGAATATGCCAAACGGCTGAATCCCTCCCGCAATCGGAGGGGCCCAATGCCAAGTCACTGCTGGCCACCCTGACCACGGTCCTGCCGTTGCTTGAAAAAAAGGACTTTCAGACCGCGGTAAATCATTTTGCCCTTCCGCCCCACCTCCGTCCCGAAGACTTGGATGGGCTGATCGAGCGGAATGAGTTGTCAGCAGCTGGCATCGAAATACTACGTGAGCATGCCACGTTTGGGAGTGCCGTAGAGGTTTTTGGTGAGGCGCGAGGGACGGCCTTTGCTGAAAAAATGGGAGTTGCCGTCGCGGATTGCTACGGTTTCAATCATGAGACGGAAGGCGGAACCGGGGAGGTCATGGCGGTTTGGGATGGGAAGCGTTTCAAGATCGTACGATTGGATGACGTCGGAAAAATGCAAGTCCCGCAGAGCGATGGCACGACGCCCTCCATACCTTCTCCGAAAATGGCTGCGGAACCCCAGCCGAGCGTCGAAGAGCTTAGCCAACAATTGCCAGCCTATGCTGCCGCGGTGGAAGCTGCCCCCGAGGATGTTTCAGCACGTGCCAACTATGCGACGCTCCTATTCAAAATAGGGAATACGCCCGCCGCATGGACTGAGCTGATGACCGCCTACCAACAGCAACCGGACCATCCTGGGATTCGCCGTGGTCTCGAACACGTTTGGAATGATTTTCGGCGCAAGGCGGTGTTTACCGTTGGGATGCCTCCCGAGGGGATCGAGGGCTTGCTAGGCGCTCCAACCCAGACTCGAGAATTCGACTGGGGAGTCCGCTGGGTCTATGGATTTCTCTGCATCGATTTTCACGACAATAAGCTGCACGAAACCATTGATTTGCGAGGTGCTACGGAAGCCTTGTTCCGACCCACCGAAACCGTTTCGGTAACGCTCGACGGTAGAACTTGGCTGTGCATGGATCGCTCGAAAGATGCCCACCACACCACTGCTCTTCTGTTCAATCCAGGCGAAAATATGGCGAACTGGAGGGAACAATTTGAAGTGCAACGCATTTTGGATGGCACCCAACTCGGCTCGCCGCCAGAGGTCGCCGAGCGGATGATCCAGCAGGTCAAGCAAGCCGTGTCCACGGCTGAATGCAAGATTCTTACGACTGAAGCGGAGTCCGTCATGATCGCAGTTAAGCTGCCCGACGGTTCTCCTGATAATACGCAGCACCAGCTGATCCGCTTGATGTGGGGGCCCAATGACGTGCATCGCATCGCCTATTCCATCAAGACTAAGGAACTGTCCGAAGCGATGCAAAAACAGTGGTTCGGTATCTTGAGTGCTGCCAAGCTCACACCGGTCAATGCACCCTAACACGCTGGCGATGCGTTGAATTGATTGCGTTTACAGTGCAACCGTAAAGCCCGCTCCCGATTCGCACCTTCGAGCCACTCGCAGAGACGTCGGATTTCAACTCGCAAGCTTGTGCGGAGTGCATATCGCACAGCCCCAATCGACAGCCAGTCGCACGGCAGCTAACGTACCGGCAGCTAACGTACCGGCGGCTAACCTACCGGCGGCTAACCTACCGGCGGCTAACGTACCAGCGCGCTCACGTTTCAATGCGCTGCTGGCTGTGGAGGAACGGGCATTCATTCTGCAGGGGCTCGCCCAACAGCCTACTTGGAGCGGCTGAGGGTGTAGGGGCTGACGGCACCCAAGGCCCCGTGAAATCCGAGCCGGAGTCGCGGGGCCTTTGACGGTCTTTGGCTCTGGGCTGACAGCGCGTCTCAAGTGCAGCAAACCGCAGGTGGAGCGTGGAGAGGTCACTACCGCTTGAACGCGATGGGGAAGGTTTTCATTGCGTTTGCGAGGAGAAACCTTCACATATCGTCAGGCCGTTCAGCGACAGGAAACCCACTCTCCAGACACTGCCGAAGCTTGAAGGCACTGGCAGAGATGGATTGCATCTCGAGCGTGAGAGACATCGAGTCGAGGGTTCACCGAGCCTGAAACAATCGAGGCTGCCGCGTCTTCAAGTTCTGCGGTGAAGCCAGCGACTTCGCTCGCTTCAGGCAGCGTGGGACGCTCGGTGGTTGCATCCTGCTTGTGAACCATCAACGGCATTACCTCGACGCCATCGGTCAGCGCAGCGAGTTCGTATTGCAGCAGTCCTTTTTCAAACTGAATTTCCATGCCATGGCAGAACGGGCGTCCATTCTGCTCACTCACGCCACTCGATGTTCCCACGAGGACGCCAGGTTCTTCGAACTCCATCAATGACTGGCAGAATTTAACGGTGCCATCCTTCAGTTCCGCGGAACACATGACGCGCCGCGGCATTCCAAACAGCAAGCGAATGAAATGCGCGTCGTGGACATGGAGATCGATGAGCGGGCCGCCTACGGTCGATGCATTGTAAAAATCGGGTATCCAATCGGGAGGGGAAATGATCCGTTTGAAGTACCCCCTTTGAACGCTCCCCAAGCTGCCCGATTGAGCCGCTTGATACGCATATTGAAATTCGCCCATGTAGGGCAGGACATGCGCCACCATCGCTTGTCGATTGGCAGCCTGGGCGGCAGCGATGATCTCATCGCAAGCGGTGCTGGAGAGTGCGAGTGGCTTTTCGCACAAGACGTGTTTTCCTGCCGCGAGCGCTTTGCAAGCCGCTTCGGCATGCAAGTGGGGTGGCAGGCAGATGTCTACCAAGTCGATGGACGGATCGGCCAAGACTTCATCCAGCGTTTCATAGGCAGTCAACCCCTGCATTTCAATGGGGCCGCCAGGGGGACCAAAGTTTCCTTGGATACCGGTCCAATCTCCGGACCGTTTCTTGGGATCTCTAGAACAAAACGCCGCTAGCTTCACTCCCTGGCTTTGTTGGTAGGCCAAATAGTGAATCCAACCCATAAATCCCACGCCAACTATTGCAGCTTTCAACATTGGTCCGCTATTTACCTTGGAAAGTGTGAGGAAGGTAGAAGTTTGAAGACTGGGCAGTATAGACCAATTCGGCTCCTATCTCTTCCCCGCTCGCAGGCCGGTTTTGGCGGGGGGGGGAGGTCTCTGGCCCACACCCGTTCCTAGGGAGCCTCACCATAATTCAGGGGAAGCCGCCGTTGAAAAAGTGAACCCTCGGACGCATTAAACCTGCCGCATATTGCAACTCGCGCTACTTAGCTGCTTGATCATCCAAGCATCCGAGAAGATAATGTGCATTCCGCGCTCCGCTTTGAGTGACCCACCCCCAACTTATTCCCTCAAGAGAAAATTCATGCGACACGCCTTCCTATTTTTAAGTGCACTGTGTGTGACCCTTGCTCCGATGACCGTCGTGGCGGACGAGTACCTGACCGGCATCCAATGGGCGGAGCCTTCGATTGTTCAGCCGGGTGCCACCAACGCCGATCCGCCCTCGGATGCGGTGAGCCTGTTCAACGGCGAGGATCTCAAAAATTGGAAGAATGGCGAAAACTGGACGGTCAAAGATGGCATCGTTTATGCCGGAAAGGGCCCCATTACTTCCACTGAGGAATTCGGGGATTGCCAAGTCCATCTCGAGTGGTCTTCGCCTGTAGAAGTCAAGGGCTCGGGGCAGGGACGCGGCAACAGCGGGATGTTCTTGATGGGGATCTACGAAATGCAGATCCTCGATTCTTTCGAAAATCCCACCTACTTTGACGGTCAAGCGGCTTCGATTTACAAGCAGACTCCGCCCATGGCTAACGTGATGCGGAAGCCGGGAGAATGGAATGTCTACGACGTCATCTGGACCGCTCCCCGTTTCAACGAAGATGGCAGCCTGAAGTCGCCTGCGTTCATCACAGCACTGCACAACGGTGTGGTGGTATTGAACCACTTTGAACTCTTGGGCGATACGCCGTTCAACCGTCCACCTCAATACACGAAGCACGCTGAGGTCGGTCCGATCAGCTTGCAGGACCACGGAAATCCAGTACGCTTCCGCAATTTGTGGGTCCGTCCCATCTCCGCTCCTCAAGGAGAACGAGTGCGTGAACCCTATCTCCGTAACGGCGATCTAGAAACCCCGATCAAATAATCGAATCCTTGCAAATTCCCTTTTACAAAAATTCAGGATACCACTGACTTGGATATGCAGTTTGTACTTCTACCCGGCGATGGAATTGGCCCAGAGATCGTTTCCCAAGCTCGACGCGTGCTCGAGTTTATTGGCCAAAAGTTCGGCCATTCCTTCCAGTTTCAAGAGTGCCTAATCGGTGGTATTGCCATTGACCAGACGGGCGATCCGTTGCCTGCGGAGACGATTGCAGCCTGCCGCGGCAGTCAAGCGATTTTGTTGGGAGCGGTAGGGGGCCCTAAATGGGATGATCCTTCCGCCAAGACGCGTCCAGAAGCCGGATTGTTGCGAATTCGCAAGGAACTAGGGCTGTTCGCGAACCTCCGCCCCATCGCTCCCTTCAAGGAGTTGTTGGATGCCTCGCCGCTGCGACGGGAGATTGTGGAAGGGACTGATATCCTGTTCTTCCGGGAATTGACTGGCGGGATTTATTTTGGACCATCCGGCTCCGAGGACCTGCCCGATGGCGGCGTGCGGTCCTTCAGTACCATGGTCTATGAAACCTCGGAAATCGAGCGCATCTTCCGCCTGGCAGCCGATGCCGCGCGGCTACGACGCAAGAAGCTCACGATGGTGGACAAGGCAAATGTGCTGGAAGCCAGCCGGCTTTGGCGCAAGGTCTGTGCCAAGATCGCCCAAGAAGAATACTCCGATTTGGAGTACGACGTGGTCTTGGTCGACGCCATGGCGATGCACTTAATTAGCCGCCCGGCGACGTTCGATGTGGTGGTTACCAGCAACATGTTTGGCGACATTCTGACTGACGAAGCTTCGATGTTGCCCGGCTCTCTCGGAATGTTGCCGAGTGCCTCGCTAGGGGCGGACGGACCAGGCCTCTATGAGCCGATCCACGGTAGTGCCCCTGACTTGGCTGGCAAAGGGGTAGCCAACCCGCTCGCGACGATCCTGGCTTCCGCCATGATGCTGCGACATTCGTGTGCCATGCCTGCGGAGGCGGACGCTATTGAAGCAGCAGTGCAAGCGGTACTGGGCGCCGGACATCGCACGGCAGATATTGCTCGCCAAGGTCAAACCGCCATTGGCACGAGCGAAATGACCGATCGTGTTCTGGAACAGCTCAAAGCCTAGAGGGCCCACCAATTCGCAGCCCTCTGAATTTTTCGGCGGGCTGCGTCCTTTCACCGACTGAGGCTGGGAGACCTGCCTGTCGGTGTAGTACCCTCGCCAGAGCATCGCTAGAGCATCATTTAGTTGCCAGCAGGAAAGCTGGCGGCGATGGGGGCTGGCACCGGGGGGCAGAGGAGCGGTGAACGAAGTTTATTCGTCGCCAAGCTTCGCTGCGGCAGCCTCGGCGACGCCAGTCGTCTCACTGCCAGCGGCTTCGGGTGCGGCAGACTCCGCAGAAAACGGCTCTGTAGGAAGACTCCCTGTGTAGGCCGGTTCCCGATAGCTGTGATCGCGTTCGATTTCTGGACCTTCGATGGTCAGGATCACGAACATCACGAAGGCTAGCGTACCAACGAATGCCACGATTGCCAGTACTTTGATCGACATTGGCAAGGCATCGGAACTAGCGGGAACATCCATTTTTTCTTGCACATCAAACTCCTCAAGGCTACAACATTTGGGAATGCATTGGAATCGAATTTGGAGCTTTGCGTAACCCGCCGAAAAGGATAGAATTGACCCCTTCACCGCTCGCGCACCGCTCGCGGTGAAACGAACCTGCTGCGTGACAATGACCTGTGTCGCAGCGAGGCGGGCCGGTAGCTCAGTTGGTTAGAGCAGGGGACTCATAATCCCTTGGTCCGGGGTTCAAGTCCCTGCCGGCCTACTATGAAAACGCAGGGGAAACGCTGTTTTCCCCTGCGTTTTGTTGTTTAGACTCGATGCGCGCGAGTTCTGGTGTCTCCCTGGCCACTATCTCCCTGGCCACTATCTCCTCTGGACTCAGTGTTGTCACAAAATCACTGACATTCTTTCGAATCCAGCCTGTGGGCGAAGTGCGGGACGACATCCTGCTCGGCTCCCGGCACTAGGTGACCAGGAGTAGCATGGCCCCCGGGCCGTGTCCTTGAGCCGTGTCCCTTGAGCCGTGTCCCTTGAGCCGTGTCCCTTGAGCCGTGTCCCTTGAGCCTTGAGCCTTGAGCCTTGAGCCGTGTGCCTTGAGCCGTGTGCCTTGAGCCGTGTGCCGTGTGCCGTGTGCCGTGTGCCGTGTGCCGTGTGCCGTGTGCCGTGTGCCGTGTGCCGTGGTGCATTGCATTGAGATTGGGCCACGGACCGGGGGTCCATGCTACGCGAGAAGACATAGGAAGCGAGCAGGTTTAGCATGGGAGGCGTGTGGACGGATGAGCGGCAACCGAGTGACGATCCGGCATTTCTGGAGCGTGGTTCGGATTGAAATTATCTGCCGCGGCTCCACGATTCAGCCGAAGAACGCAAAGCATTGGAAATCGTGGTACTTGGCCCGCACCGAGCGTCCGACGGTCGCTATTGGCGAGCGATCACTTCAGCCGTTTGTGCGAGCACGTCGACATCTCGCTCCAGCCGCCTAGCGGCGCCACTCTTGAGAAACTCCGGTAGCTGCTCAAGTAAGTAGGCTGCAAGCGAAGAGAGCGTGGAGCCCGTGAGTGGCTTCCACTCCCCTCTGCAGGTTTAAATTTGCGGGAAACCGCATCTCATCTACGAGAAAATCATTGCTTGAGAGTAATAATCTCGCAAAAATGCATTCCCCCCCCCCTTTAGGAACCTTATCGCAAAAGAGGCTGTTGTGAGTTTTGGAACACCTGAAGTTCTGGTTCGTTTCTCCGCCAAAGATCGAGAAGGAAATGAATACTTACTAACGCAGTACACGATGGTCACCCACAGCGGCACGATCTCTGACTCCCACCAGGCTGATGCGGGTGAACAGGGAAACCGAGTGTTGTACATCGTTACCGAAGATCGCCGTCTCGTGCTTAGAACTGCGAAAGGAAAGTACAAGATTTCCACTCCGGCAGAAACGTTGTTATTCTCGGACGATCCGCAGGCTCCCTAATTGCCGCTCCCTGAACGGGCGTCTCGCCTGGGGGGCTTCTTTCGTCCTCCTGGTGGGTGTTGTTGTGGGGCGTAGCAAATGCGACACTTTTGATTCCTGTTCGCTACTGCCCCTAAGCCTTCGGGATTCCGCCGTGCACGATAATGCCCCATTTCTCCTTGCTCGATTCGCTGCCAGCGACAACCAGGGGAATGAGTACTTAATCTCTCATTACGTTATCTACTCCGATGCCGTAATGAGCGACAAACCCATCAGCAAAGCCCCGCGCGAGTACTTCCTTACCGGAGATCAAAGACTCGTGCGATGGGTTGCCAAAGGCCATTTCGAGACTTGCGACACCTCCCAGACCCAGCTGTTTACCGACGATTACCAATCCCCCGATCGCCCGGCGTAAGCCGCGCCGAGCGGATCGAACCACGGACCATCGCCGCCCCGTTTGCGCTCGCGTTTACGCCAGTGGACGCTCTAAAACCCAACCTTCCAAGCTCTGCACCTCAGGTTCATGGTTCTGGGGTGCGTTCGGTATGGATCAATTGCAGCCATCCGACTTGAGCCGATTGGGAATTCGTTCGCTGCTGCAGGTAAGGATTCCGACACAACGACTGGTTTTTGCTGCTCGTGTGCGCGGCGTGTCATTCGCATTGCCACGGAGTAACTCACTTCCATCGCCGTTTCGAAGCTGTAGAGTGGGGATTGGAGATTTGATTGGACTCCTGTTTCTTCATCGACAGGCCTGGGCAGTGGACTCGTTTTTACCCACCACCCGCTGGCTAACAAATTTTCCAATTCTGCCTCCTGCCAGTCTTTCAGAATGGAATTCCGCCCTGGGATGTGGATAATTGAGGCAAGATAATTGCCGACCGGGCCCAGGATAATCCTCTTGAACATGGCATTATTCTCATTGGCCAAGGATATTAATCGTTCGTCGAGAAAGTCTCTACTCAATTGGAGCATCCAATGCGTTTCTTGCTTGTTGCGATCACCTGTTGTTCATTAATGACACTTTTTGTTTCTCGAGGGCTGACTTCGGATAAGAAAGAGCAAGGAGTATCTGAATTGATTTTGGAATACGGAAGACTCGTACGGCGGGTTGGCAAATCTCACCCATCAATTGCAGCGCTGCATAGAGAAATCGAATACTGCATTGATGACGGAGACAATAAGCTAGACAAACGTGCGCTCAGCAATGAACTTGACGTGGAATTTCGCAAATACCGCGAACTAAGGGATCAGGTCGGGCTAGCACATCCATCAACTCAGGATGCATTGCATAAAATATCAATCGTTTCACGTCTGATGGTGGCAGGAGACGTTGTCACGCATGCGAATCTGGACAGCTTGTTGCCCGGAGCTGGTGGTGCGGACCGTAACAAAGAAGGGACTCGACGAACCACGGATTGAACTCGAGTTCCGTTGGTTCATCGACTTTGCGATTCCATCTTATGTGACGGAACCGCGTTAATCCTGCCGTACTGCCACTACTTCGAGATATCGCAATGCGAAGACTTTCACTTGCTCTGGTTTCGCTAATCGTCTTGTGTGCGTCGTGCAATCAAGACTCGCCTGAATCAGCCAGGCAAGCTTCGGATGAAGACAACCATACTAAGACAACGAATCGCGATACTGTCGAATCAGGGAATCTAGGCGTACAATCTACATTGGAGGGAGACGAGCGTTTTTCCAGCACACTTCCCTATATTCGGCGTGGCCGCGATTTGATGATCCTTGGCTTGCTTGAAGATCCTGAGCATCCTTGGCGTCCGGCCTTGGTGTTGCTTTTGAAACTTGCAAGCCCAACGAGCGTCAACGTAACATACACAAATCAACGTGTCGGCGAAATGCAATTGTTGAGGCGTGGCTATCTCACCTCCGTCGGCGAGCGTTTTCCAATCGAGTATCGTTACACGAAATCGCAAGTGCCCGTTACTGATGCACTGGCCCTCGGAGGAAAGGACTTCCCACTTGACTCCGGCCGCGTGTTCACGATCGATCTGTCGAAAGACCCAGTACAAATTACGCAACTAAGTCTTGAGATTCCGTATTCGATTCCCGACGGAGCGACAGTCGCGACCATGGAGAACGACATCACAACCGAACACTTGGAAAATCTTCGTGATGACCTCGCTGCAAAGAACTCGCAAGTCAAGGACTTTGTCGCGAAGCGATAGATATGCGCGGCATAGCCAGCGTATCCACCTGAGCGGCGGTGCAAGCGTGTGTTGGAATTAAAGTCAACTCCCGCCGCCCGGTGATGCCGGGCGTCATCTGGCAACGGAGAATTCAGATGAGAATGATGATTCTGAGCGTATGCATCTCTTTGATTGCGGTCACTGCTACAATGAGTCGCGCTGATGCTCCAGCTACTAAACTCAACGGTACATGGCAGTATGTTGCGGCAATCGAGACTCATCGTATTATCACATACGATGATTCGTCAGCGATGCAACTTGTAATCTTGGACGGTAGGTAGGCGATTTTCAAAAACGGGGCGTTGGTTCATGGCACGGTCGAGACCGTTGAATACGACTCACAGACAACCCCGAAGGCCTTCGTTCGCTGCAAAGGGAAGACGCCGCATGCAGTCGGTTCCGCGATCCTGAAGATAATTGGTGACCATCTGATGTATACGACTACGCCATTGGACGCGACCGGATTCGGTTCAACGTCTGGCGCGGTTGGTTATTTCGAATCCGATCCGGACAGCGGTGGGGTAAATGTGAATGGTCCGCTCGGTGGCACGAATGTCGGCTTTGTCCGTCCTTCCCAGCATCCGCCAAAATCCTTCTCACCAGAAGGAACGTCCAACACCCAATACATTCTTCGGCGAATCAACGACTCAATATCCCTGATGAAACAGGTAGCAAAGCGATAGACGCGGCGCCGACCATGCGTTTCTCAAATAGATGACCAACCACGGCGGCCCGGTTAGCGCGGGCGTATCCGCCTCAACCCAAATGGGAATTCCATGAAAAGCTTATTGTTGCTGCCATCTGCTTGATAGTTGGCGGAGTGGCGGTGACTTGCGCTGCCCGCCCAGATGTTTCGCGGCAGGCAAACGGCCTATTAAAGACCTCCGACGCATTAGGGCGCGGATGCACTGTGTCCGCGTTTTCGGCGATGGCTGATGACGATGGTGGCTCAACTGTCATTCAAAGCGAAGGCAATAGCCTGCGTTTTGAAAAAAACGATTACTTATTGACGGATACGTCGTTGCTGACCTCTCTGCCGATATGAAAACATTCGATGTTGCATTCGCCGATACTGCAATCGAAGTCACTGCTGATGGACAATTGCTCGTCGAGCAAACTCGGTCAATTGCGAGGCTTGCTGATCTGGCTACATATTGAAATGCATGACACGAACGGCGGAGAACAAGGCGAGGCACCTAGGGGCGGTGCACATGCGAATTGATGGCAGTGACTAATGCCGTCGCTTATGATCGCAATCGTTCTGCTGCAGTCGAAAATGTCGCACGAACTCGACCTCGATTCTTTCGGAATTCAAAACCATACGGAGAAGGACTTGAGACTGCATATTCTCGGAATCGTTTGCGTATTTTTCTTGTGCGTCGCTTTCAATGCTCGCGCGGACACGCTGCAAGAATCGAATCGTCACGATTCGCAACTCGACGGTGTCTGGGTTCTAGAGTCGATTGAGAAAGGCGGAATTACTGTAGAAGGTGATGGCATGCCTGAGCGAATGCGGGGTACGACACGAACGATAGATGGAGCTGAAATGATTCTCTCGCGTGGCGGCGGAACGCGTCAATTGAAGCTTACAATTTCAGTGGATACCAGCCCAAAACGCAAGCGGATGGATATTTCGGCCGTGCGCGATGGGCAAACTCGAGTACTAAAATGCATCTACGAAATCAAGGATGGTACATTACGGATCGCGGAGAACGCCACGGAAAGACCAGTCTCCTTTCATACTGCAAAGTCGACTCGTACGATGGTCACGACGTATGTGAGGAAGAGCGAAGGAGGCAGTCCTGCGGTAAAAGACTCAGAACCGAGCGATGAACACGGAGTCGCCGATCCAGCCCAAGATGCTAAATAGTCAATCTCGGCGACTGGCTTATTGCCGCGGTTGTTACAAAGGATCAAAGCCGGGACGTAAGCGGCATTGCTTGCGCTAGAGCCATGACTCACCGACCTGATTACGGAGGTAGGACTGAAACGATGATTCTCTACTTTGCCCAAACTCCGGAGCTCGCCGACTTGCCGTCTCCACAGGAACGAGATGCCGTCCACGCGATTGCCTGGCGCCAGCTCAAATCGGAACAACCTGAATTATGGCGTAGATCGTTCTGGATTGTCATCGGTTGCGGGGCTCTCGCTTGCCTTCTAGGCTATCTGCTGTTGTCGTTTCTTCCGGATGGACCTTGGGAGATTGGGCCGTTTCAAGCACCTCCGCTCGCGTTCCTTGGTGGCATTGCCGGCGGTTTGGGCGCGGTGATTCACATCCACCTTACTGCGAGTGCGCTTCGTCCATACTACGCAAGTATCATCGCAAGCCGTGAATTGCGATAGCCAGCGCGTGCACGAATCGAGCTGGAGATGTTTGAATGACTAGCGGGTGTAACTCCGTCTGAGTAGCTATTAGCCACAGGCTCAGTATCTAGGCTTGCTATAAGGCACTGTGCCGAAGTCGTCGGTTGACATGTAGTCAAGAAAGGTAACGAGGATGAAAGGGACTGGCTGTCCCGCCCTGAACGAGATTGAGCTCCGAAATTTGGTTTC
The DNA here is from genome assembly GCF_007752135.1 of Aureliella helgolandensis. Classification (GTDB taxonomy): domain Bacteria; phylum Planctomycetota; class Planctomycetia; order Pirellulales; family Pirellulaceae; genus Aureliella; species Aureliella helgolandensis. The sequence goes on from NZ_CP036298.1 coordinate 2,745,947, forward strand.
TGTTGGAATCTGCCCAAGGTGTTTGCATGCTGGAAGGCAATGCTTGCTGACGCGTTTTTGGCGAGCGGCAGTGGGAGTCCCGGAGTCGAAGATCCATTCGCGCTAACCACCAAGACATTCAAGTAACCAGTGAGGCCCAGACGCTCTTGAACTTACATGAAATCCAATCATGGAAGCATTGAGTATGCTTAACAAGCCTAACAAGCGAGAGCGGCAAATGGCGTTCTGGGAGTCGGATGACCGAATAGTACCACTGACGCGTGAAATCCGATCACGTGAAACAAAGCTGGGTAATGCCAGTGGAGGGAAGGCGGTCAAGCTAACACGCGGTCCAGACCGGGCAGTGTCCGTGCACAGAGACGGGGAACCACTGCTAACCCGGCTGGACTGCATCACTAGTCAGGCAGTCCGCGACCCAGCGACAGTGTTCAACAACTTATTCAGTCTGTTGAGCTACGAGTTGCTGTACGAAGCGTATTGTCAACTGAAACGAGGCAAAGCACCGGGTGGCGATGGCCGCACCTTGGAGGATTATGGGCAGAACGTGATCGCCAACCTGCGTTCACTAGTAATCCACCTCCATCGCGGCAGCTATCGTCCTCAACCGAGTCTGCGTCGGGACATACCGAAAGGCAATGGCCAGACGCGTCCACTGGGTATCGCTTGCGTGGAAGAAAAGGTCGTACAGCGTGCGATCGTTAAGGTGCTGGAAAGAATCTATGAAGTCGACTTCGTCGACAACTCGTATGGCTTCCGACCAGGCCGCAGCTGCCACCGAGCTTTGAGTCAACTCGGCTCGATCATCGCCACGCGAAAAGTGAACTTCATTCTGGATGCAGATATTCGCGCGTTTTTCGATACAGTATCGCACGAACAGTTATTAGAACTGCTGGGGCGACGCATCTCGGACCCGCGCATGCTGCGACTGATCGAAAGGCTACTGACTGCGGGCGTGTTGATCGAAGGCCAACGTCACGACACGGACGAAGGCGTTCCGCCAGGCTCGTGTTTGTCCCCGCTGTTAGCCAATGTCTATCCGCACTACGTCCTGCACCAACGGTTCTCGGACGAAGTGAAGCCTAGGCTCCAGGGCGAGGCTTACTTGATTCGATATGCGGACGATACCGTGTTCGCGTTTGAACGCGTCGACGATGCGAAACGCTTTCAAGAAGTGTTGGTCAAGCGTTTGGCCAAGTACTCGTTAGAAGTTGCACAGGAGAAGACGAAACTGATTCGTTTCGGCCGCTTTGCTCACCGCGACTGCCAGCAGTTGGGGGAAGGGGCTCCGAGCACTTTCGACTTCCTGGGCTTGACACACTACTGCGGCAGAAGTCGCGCAGGCAAGTTCAAGCTGAAAAGGAAAACTGCTACGAAGAAGTTCCGACAGAAGGTCGCTTCGCTGAAAGAATGGTTCCGTGAGAACCTGACGACTCCGATCGCCTCAGTCTGGCCGACGCTCAATGCGAAACTCAGTGGTCACTATCAATACTATAATGTCAATGATAATTGGCGTTGGTTGCTGAAGTACCGTGAAGTCGCACGTCGTCTTGGCTTTCGCTGGATGCGTCGCCGGAGCCATAAGGGCTCTGTGCTCAGTTGGCCGAAGTACCGCCTGTTCTTGGATCGCAACCCGTTGGCACTTCCTGGCCGGATCACGGACTTGATTGCCATGAGCCGCAGTGTGTGAGATATTAGTGACAAGTGTTAGCTGGGAGCCGGATGCTTTAACTGGGCTAGTCCGGTTCTGAGAGGGGACGCATGTACAATTGAGTATGGCCGTAATATTGTGACACCACAAAGAGGAAACTCGTGGCAACCGATGAACACAAACCTCGACCTAAACTTGAAAGACTGCGTCCTAATCGCCCTCCGTTCCGGAGGTTAGTCTGATTTTGCCAAATCATCGATCGCCGGAACGAGGTGATCCTATTCGTTATTTGCCACAGCACCGCGAGACCGCAATCATGCAATACCTCACACGGCTCCTGATCACAGGCGTTGCCGTACTGGTGGGCTGCACTGGCAAGCAACCGAATCCGACCAATGTTCCGTCGAAGCCTCAACATCTCATCATGAGCGAAGGAAACGCGACAAGCGACGGGCTCTCTGTATCCAGCGGCAACGTAGTCGTCATCGAAAACCAACCGGGGATTGCATTCGCTACGGTTACAATACCCAAGCAACCTAAGAGAGTCGCATATTTTTTGGTGTTCAACCACGATGGACCGAATGTCGGCGTGAAGACTGAAAGCGAAAGTAGCGGGGCAAGCGGCAACACGTTTCATACCATCAACACCTACGGCAAAGAATGCACCGCCAACTACGAAGTTGTCCTGCAAGAAGAAACGGAAGCGGTCAAAACAGAAACCGTTTCAATTGACGACAAAGCCTACGATTCATCCAAAGGTCGGGTGTTTCTCATCGACATGAAGCTTGATCCGCCAAACGTTACGCAAGTCAATCTGCACATGCCAAATAACGTGCCGGATCTGAAAGTGGAGACAGATGCCACTCGGCAGTTCGGCGACGATACCGTGAATGCGTTACGCAAAGCTAGCAAGACCGTCAATGAATTCTGCCGATCAATCGAAGCGAAAGGTGGATAACTATCGGTTGCGACGGAGTCCGCGAGTCAATCATTTTGAAGTAGTTGCTTTTCCTCGCGGCCCCGCTGAACCGTACCGTTATCTGGCACGAAGAATTCAAATGCGAAAGATGATTCTAAGCGTCTGCCTCTCATTGGTTGCCCTTGCTGGTACGCCGAGTTGCGCTGGTGATCCGGCTATTCAACTCAACGGCACATGGGAATATGTGGCGGCAATCGAGGCTGATCGTATCACCACATACGATGAGTCATCAGCAATACAGCTCGTAATCTTGGACAATACGTGGGCGTTGTTCAAGGATGGAAGGCTGATTCAGGGCACTGTCGAAAACGTTGAATACAACAAACAGACTAGCCCCGTATCGTTCGTTCGCCGTAAGGGCAAAGCTCCGCATATTGTTGGTCACTCCATCGTGAAGCTATATGATGATCATCTGATGTACACGACCACCCCAATGGACGCGACCGGATTGGGCTCAACGTCTGGGGCGGTTGGTAATTACGAATCCGATCCGGACGGCGGTGGGGCAAATGTGACCGCTCCGCTCGGTGGCACGAATGGCGGTGTTGGCCGTCCTTACCAGCATCCGCCAAAATCCTTCTCACCGGAAGGAACGTCCAACGACCAATACATTCTTCGACGAATCAACGACTCAACAGCCATGATGAGCCAGATAACAAATGGATTGCACGGGAGTCGGGCGTCGCGAGTTTTGACCGATCAAACTTCCCCCTGCCCGCCCCCGTGAATCCTGACGTTCGCCCGTCAATTAGGCCGCTCACTCGTAATCGGATGTTTACCTTGCTGAAGACTTTACCTACCGCATGCTTGGTGTTTATTGCCCTTGCTTCAACGTCCGCGTTGCTAAACGCAGGTGTCATTGACGCAACCTCTCTTGAAACCATCCTGCGGAGCATCGAGGGCGAGTCCGAACACGACATCGCGGTCATTAAAAAGCTGGTGCGCGAGTCAAGCGATGGCTTGGATGCCTCCGATCCGAAGGCAATAGAACAGGCCATGGACCGAGTTCGCAGCAAATTGCACGGTAAAACCGTCGGTGGCGTTGTATTGGAAGTCGCCATTCTGCAGAACGCAAGAGACAGTGCGCTGGAGCAAAAAGCTAAGACAATTGTTAGAGAGTATCGGTCGCGTTGGAAAAAGCGAATCGCAAGCTTTCGGTCTGTTGACGTGGGAATGACGAAGGATCAACTTGTAAAGTTGCTCGGCGCGCCGGACTTTCAGTCAAACTCGGAGTCGGTAGAAAATTATCTGTATGGATGCGATGCGGCGCACAATGAAGAACAAATCTGGCTCCTGAAGATTGCCGTGGAAATCATCGACGGAAAAGTCTCGGATGTCAAACGAATGGACAGCCATATCGGAATCGAGGATGCTTCGCTGCCGAAAGAAGTGAATTCGGGCACAGGCTCAATACCATCTTCTACGTCAAGATTAGATTCTCGTTAAGCAAAGCGGCGAACCAACGGTTGAGCGTGAGCGGCGGGCGGTCCACGTCCGCTTCGAAGCAACGTTTTCTGGCCGTCGCCACATTAACCTGGTCGTTCGACGGCAACCGTGGCGTGCATTTTGGATCCAGCGTATGAGCGACCCGACGAACGCATCGCAAACTCAGGTGCCCCGCGGATTTCGATTTTCACTCGGTACGATGTTGCTCTGGATTGCGATCGGCGCACTCACCACGAATACCATAATCATGAATCGCCAGGTTGCGCGGTTGAAACACGAGGTCGCATCACAGCAGCCCCTATCTCCCGAAGACGTTGCCCGTCAATTCGAGATCAGGACAACGCTCGGACCGATTACTACCACCGTGAAAGACGTTCGCTACTCGTTAGAAGCAGATGCATATAGAGTTAATTTCTCATGGGTTGACGCGGCGAGTGGGAGCACCTGGCACTCGGATATTCGGCTCGAGCATGACGGCTTCGGTGTCTACTACGGTCAAATCCGAATTGGGCCGTTCATTCAACCACTGGGATACACTGAGTCATTCCCGGTTGCCGTTGAAACCCCGTCGTCATTTGCGGGCTAGCATCTCTCAAGCCGATGGACCATGCAATGAACCTGCTCCGGCGATAAAATGTCCATTGCCTAATGAGTGATTTTTCGCCGTCCTGGAGACGGTGTTCGTTCGGCCTCTTACCGACATGGAGCAACTATGGTGTATATCGTTACAGGGGCATCGCGAGGGATTGGCAACGCTGTTGCGGCAGCCTTGGCAGCACGCAATTATCCGGTTCTGGCCGTTGCGATCTCAGAGGCTCGCCTACAAATGCTGGCCGACCGATTCCCGGACGTCGTAACACCTGTGGCCGCGGACCTGTCGACGCCTGCCGGCATGGATCGGGTCGTTGCTGCCATCCAGCATGGATCTATCCTAGGTGGGATTGTGCACGCGGCTGGATCGCTCATTCCGCTTGAGCCGTTTCTGTCGCTAAACCCCGCGTCACTGGCTGAGCATTTTCAAATTCATGTAACAGCTCAGATTTCCTTGTGTCAGCGGATCACAGAGAAGGCGTCTGTGGCCAGAATGCTATTTTTGGACAGCTACTCGGCGTCGACCCCACGAGATGGCTGGGCGGCCTATTCCATTATTAAAGCCGCGGCACAAATGGCCGCTCGCTGTGCCGCCCAGGAACTGACCAGCACCACGATTGCAAGAGTGTTTCCTGGAGCCGTTAACACACGTATTGTCGAATCCGTATTGGAATCGAATACAGCGACCGCTACGCAGTTTGCACAGTTAGTTGCAAAAGGGGAAGTCGCGGCACCTGAAGAGGTCGCGTCATTTATCGTGGCATTGCTTGTTGACGCATCACGAGACTTGGTCAAGTCATTCGATGCGTGGGATTACAATAATCCAGAGCATCGGCTCTTGCTAGAATCTTGCCAGCCAAAGCAGTGAACCTGAGCGGCGAAGCGACGTAAGCCGAACGAGGCAGAGCAGCGTGTCGATTTGATTGAACTCATGTTTCTTCATCGACAGGCCTGGGCAGTGGACTCGTTTTTACCCACCACCCGCTGGCGAACAAATTTTCCAATTCTGCCCCCTGCCAGCCTTTCAGATTGGAATTCCGCTCTGGGATGTGGATAATTGCCTTGAACATGGGATTATTCTCATTGGTCAAGGATATTAACCGTTACCCGACTGAAATGGAACCTCGCTCTAAACGCAAATGGAATCCAGCTACGCCAACACCGATTTTGATCTTCGTTCGTCCAAGCCATTCGATGTGTTGAACGCCGAACTTTCGGATGCGTGTTGCATACTCCACTACGCCGAATCGAAAGATGGAACTTGGTCGGCGAGTTACGAGGCCGATAGACTGAATGACAGTGCGACAAATGACATCCTCGCATTCATCGGCGTGCTGGACCGCCTTACTGAAGTTGCGAAACAACAGCTTATTGAATGCACAACACGTGACTTCAACGTCGGCGTCAACTGCTGGGATACTTGGGGCTACAATATCGGTCTGTCAGCTTCGACCGTTTCTGCCGTTGCAAATGTTGGGTGCTCGATTTCGTTCACGCTGTATCCGATGCGAGAGCCTGATGGCACGCCCAAGATCGACGAAGACGGCGGGTAACAATCGGATGCACGACGAGTCGCCGAGTCGTGTTTTTGAAGTGGAGGATCGCTCGCGGCGACCGCGTGATCCTTGACGTTCGCCGAACTTATTGCCCATTATCACCCCGAGCCCGCTGTGCGTTCCAAAGACAATCCCTACACCCCGCCGGATGCCATGTCGCCACCTGCAAGTACGCATTCAAGGATATTTTGGATCCGTTCACTTCTGATTCTCGGCGTACTATGTCTCGGCACTTTTGTCTCGGTTAGCGCAATGTCGGTTGTGCCATCTTCTCGTTGGTTTGTCGAATCGATTTCACTGGTGGGGTTGCTGATTGGTGTGGCTTGCTTTATTGGTGCGTCGATTCTACGTCGTCCAATGATCCGAAAATGAAACTTATCGCAATTCATGCTCCTGGCAGCATATCGCCGGTGGCGTCGCGCTCGGGTACAATTCTGTTAATGTGATGGTGACGCCAGCCGGTGGCTCAGCGCCGAACAATCGCGAGTTCGAATTCCCGCGCGGAACATCGCTTCGCCTATTGAACCGTATTGCGGAGAGGTACGGCCTCACTCCGGTTCTGGAGACCGACAACTTGGTTCGCTGCTCAACTGCTCGAATTGTACAATGAACTGCTAATGGCCAAGTAACAATGGTATGATTGCGGAGCTGCCGACATCGCGTTTCCAATTGGAGCATCAACCGCGGCGGCCCGGTTGTGCTATTCGTTAATCGCACTATTTCATCGCTGCGATCGGTCATTCCTCCTTACGTCTTGCACGCGACATGTCACCCCGCCTACCCAAGCGGCCCCGCGTCGCTGCCTGCCCGACACCCCGTGGCGTAGCTTGGCCCCCTGGGCCGACCACGGGGTTGCTCTGCGGCGCTGTTGAGCGGGGATGCCTTCACGGCCCGGGGGGCCTTGCTACCGGACCATGCTACTGCCTTGCTAGGACGCGGTGAACAATTGCTCGAGCCATGCGGCCTTTGATGCTACGGCACCGGCTGTTACGAACATGGTCCCGTCGCCATTAACGACGTAATCAATATCGCCAACGCGGTGCCGAGCGACGCAGGGGATGTGGGGCGGCGCTCCAAAGGTCCCCACGCTGTGATAGAGCTGGGTTGCAGATGGGCCAACGGTAATTGTCGAGTGGACACCACCGCTCAAACTGGCGGTCGAGCTCGTGAGGTCGTTCGAGACCGTTCTCGCATAAACGGAGCGGTTGATCACGTCACTGTCGATTTGAATATCGACCCCCTTTGTCGTGCACAGGGCATTGATCCAAGCGTTGGACAGCGGGTTGCCACGCGGCGGTGGATCGGGAGGGCCAGGTAGTAGTCACCGGCCAATCGCAATCGTCCGGTCCAGGAGGTGAGCTGCCCCAACACCAGGGCGGATCCTCGGCGGTCCACACGGCCAAAATCCGTTTGTAATTGCTGAGACTGACGGAGTATTCATCGGCCGACGCCAAATCGGAGGCAATGCCTAGCCCGTCGTAAACGTCCTGGCACGCTTCCAACGAGGTCAACGAGGGGGATTCGCGGCCCACGTCCCATAGCAACACGCGACGCTCGCAACTGCACTTTCCTGGATTGAGGCACCCGAGTCCCTTTAGCAACCCTCTACGTCGGCAAATCGCGGGGGTGTCGCCGCCGTTATCCGATCGAAATCTAGGACCCTGAGCTAAATGACCCAATCGGAGTTTAGCTCTTAGCCCTGTCGCCAATGCTGCTGATAGCATTCCTGCTTCCAGGTCTGAACGCCGTGTGGAATTGTTTTGGCCGACGGCTTCCTTCTTAATGCTCCGCTCCTCGCCAACTGTTTTAGGTTGCACTAATTTCGGCATTTTGGCAGCTCGGAAGTTGCTCTCGCCTCACTCACCCTCGATAATAATCGCCTCTCCACAGTGTCAGCCCACTGGTTCATTTGGGCAAGATCCATGCGTGAGAGCGAGAAATTGCGCACAAACCGTAGCACGCGAGCAGGCGGGAGCGTCAGGCTGTTTATCAACGTCACTCACACCCGCTGCGTGAAACCGATTGATATTCGCTTGGCGGTACTTGCACTTAGACAGACGAAATGTTCATGAACACCGAAATTATTGTTGCCGCCGCTCGCGCGACACTCGACGGTTCTATTCCTTTCCCCGAGGTTGTCCGCAGACTCATGGAGACTGGCGTAGAGTATTATCACGTCGATTACGTCGCCTTACGAAAGTGCTTTTACAGCGCCACGGGCGACGTCGTGACGACGCCCATTTCCTACGAGGGATTGCCTGCCGTGGCCGAGGTCTTCGATGTGGCCGAGCTATGCGAGGCGATTCTCGATAGCCAGCGTCACGGCCAGCATTATCGCGACTTTACTACGCGTGCGATGAAAGCTGGCGTACAGGGCTACATGGTGTTCTTGCGCGGACAACGCGTCACCTACTGGGGGCGAAGGGGCGATCAGCATACCGAATGGTTTCTCGGCGCGGAGCCATGTTCTCAATGACCGAAACGTCGAACACCCGCCGAATACGAAGCCGCATGAACCGGGCGGTTTTGAAGTGGAGCATCACTTGCCGCGACTCGGTTAACGCGGTCAATCGTCGGCGAATGGTTTTCGCGCGAGGTACGCACCTTTGAAAATTCGATTACTAGAAATCGGCCCTGACCTAGAGATTGGTACTCTATCGACAGACGCTCCATACTTGCTCGCTGACGTGGTTAGAGCAAGCACGGAGCTGTATTCGACCGTTGCTGCGATACGGCCTTGGGTTTGCTACTTGGCTGAAGAGGACGGAAGCATCTGCGGGACATGTGGGTTCAAGGGGCCACCTTCGAACGGTAAAGCCGAAATTGCCTACTTCACGTTTCCCGGCAATGAATCAAGGGGCATCGCAACTGAAATGGGGCGGTCTCTGGTTGAGATCGCAACCCGAGCAGATGACAGCGTGCAGGTTTTCGCACAGACATTGCCAAGTCGGAATGCGTCGCATCGCGTATTGGAAAAACTTGGGTTTCGTCCGTCTGTTACAATCCATCACCCTGATGATGGTGAGGTCCTGGAATGGTTATACAGCCCTGTTTAATTGGTGCCGTGAAGTCAAACTAACGGATCTGAGGTGTGAACCTGACCGGCGAGACGAAGTAAGTCGAGCTAGGCAGGGCAAGTGTCGACGATCGCCGTCCCTGGGGCGCACGCAGTTCCGCCGAGGTTTCACCCTTCGCCTCGCCACGAGTTTCATGTTGCACTGTTTTCGGCATTTGGGCATTTCCGAAGCTGCTCGCTCCTCCCCCACCCACGATAAAAGCCGTCTCGCCGCAATGTCGAGAACATTCCTCGTTCCCATCGAGACAATGTCACGCACCCCGTCCCACCTTCGTTCGTGTATGCTCACTGGCTGCACTTAGTCGCACCAGCGGGCCCCACCGCACAAACCTTTAGCACCGCGGGTGATATTGCGGATAGAGACAGATCCGTCGAGCGATATTCGATAGACTGAACCAATACCCCGAAGTTGTTCGGGATAACTATGTTGTTCGCCAACTAGGATTAAGCGAAGATGCTGAAGAAGATCGTCACAAGCACATGCATACTCTTTTTAACAGGATTGTCGGGGATCGGTCAGGATCTCAGTGGGGCTGAGAATGAGACTGGCGCCGCAATTGTCAAGGTCCTTAATACGCAAATCGCTTCGTTAAACGACGCTTACCACGAAAAGATAGCCTCCCTGGATAAAGCATTTGTCATCAAGTTCAACTCTTTGCAGAACGAAGCTGTAGCACGACTTACCGAACTATAAAAAAAAATTGCAACTGACGACCTCGACGAAGCTGTTCGATTACGAAATCTTGCGAAAGAACTTGAAAGTCAACCTGCTGTTCCCCCCACATCCGAATTTGCGATTTCTGAAGACGCCTCGAAGACGGCAGTTGGGGATACCGCAAACAGAGCCATGCAGCAAGCATTGCTGGCAAAAATCTCCGATCTTGAAAAGCAATTAGGACTTCAGAACGAATTGTCCAAGAAAATTGCTGGTACCTCGTATCGCATTAAAATGGGTAAAAAAGACCGTATTTGGACATTTGCGTCCAATGGCGTTTTATTGAATAACGGCAACGTTACCGCGACGCGCTGGAGTGCCTTTGGGAACGACGCTATCATCTGTGCTGGGTATGACAATGGCAACATCGATATCTGTCAGTTCACGAACGGCTTTCGGGATATCGAGGTCATCTTCATTGGCGATTTCAAGATGTCACGTACACATCACATGGGTACGATTGTGAATCACTGACATTCACTGGCAAACCACGCGATCAACCGAAGTTGCGGAGTGGTGTATTTCCGTATGAAAATCAGTCGTTGCGTCTCGGTTTTTGCAACCGTCATCCGATTCAATGTACTCCCCAAATGATCTAAGGCTGAACGACGGTGACTGACATCCACGACGACCTGAGGCACGCGACCGATGATGCCATTTGAAATACTTGTGCAGATATGGATAACGAGTTCGGGGATGATCCATTGCATGGGGGCGCGTTTTGCACTGACGGCAACGTGATGACCCTTTATTCTGCGGCCGGCACAAAATCTTGGGTTGCTGAACGCGAGTCGGGCTACACAGGGATTGGCTCGAACTACACTGAATGGGAGGCAATCTGCGGTATTCCGGGGAGCGATGACCGCGACATGTACCAATTGAACAAAAAATTGAGAGAGCGGAGCATCGATGCGATCCTTCGTCTTTGTAGAGCGATCGGAGGCCGATCGCACAATCGCAAGAATGAACGCTATCATAAAGTCTGTTTGAACTGGCAGTCGGGTGCCGAAAGTTGCGCAGGACCAAGTCATCAACCTAAGTCGCCACGCCACCAACCTTACTAACCGGCGTGCCTTGGCGACTTGGAGATGGCCCTCATTCATCGGCAACGATGGCATCCATTTTGGATCTAGCGTATGAGCGACGAGACGAACACATCACAGACTCCGGTGGCCCGCGGATTTCGATTTTCACTCGGTACGATGTTGCTCTGGATTGCGATCGGCGCACTCACCACGAACACGATCATTATGAATCGCCTGGTTACGCAGTTAAGAAACGAGGTCGCATCACAGCAGCCCTTATCGCCCAAAGAAGTTGCCCGTCAATTCGAGATGGGGGCAACGCTCGGACCGATTACTACCACCGTGAAAGACGTTCGCTACTCGCCCGAAGCGGATGCATATAGAGTCAAATTCTCATGGGTTGACGCGGCGAGTGGGAACACCTGGCACTCGGATATTCAGCTCGAGCATGACGGATTCGGTGTCTACTACGGTCAAATCCGAAATGGGCCGTTCATTCAACCACTGGGATACACTGAGTCATTCCCGGTTGCCGTTGAAACTCGATCGTCGTTTGAGGACTAGCCACGCACAATCCGAGGAACAAGGCCAGGAACCGGAGCGATGAGGTGACGTAATCCGTGCCGAGCAGATCGCAGTGTCGACGACGGATGTTCCTAGTGCGATCGCGTCTCTAATAAGGGAGTTCCCTACCCTCCCAAGCGGTTTCAGGCTGCGCTATTTTCGATGTTTTGACAGCTCCAGAGTTGCTCGGGCTCTACCCACCCCTGATAATACGTTTCTGTCCACAGTGGAGAGAACGGACCTAATGCACTTTGAGCCACTGCCCCACGCCCCGGCTCCCAGTGCGTTCGTTGATTGATATAGCATATCCAATGCACCGACAAAACCTGGTGAGTTACACCGCTAACCGACTAAAGGCATACCCATGAATTCAGCTGCTGGCACCGAAGACGATTGGACACTTTGGTGGGATGCTCGCCTCGCTGCAATGGAGTCCCTCCTCGGCAAAGCACACGATACTGTTGGCCACGGAACGATTCCGTTCAGTATCGGAGCTGAGCTCGGGGGAACTGCCGACATTGTTTATTTCCACAATCACGTAGACGGCATTGTCTCTGCGACCGCTGAATTGATTGGCAACGCCGATCAAGTCCCAAATTCGCTAGGGAACTACGAACTCGTGATTTGTTCTCGGAACGATGATGACTGGGGGACTGACCTCATTGGGCAACTTGCACACTACACGCTCGAAGCTGCACTAGAGCCTCATCAAACCATGGATATCGGCCCTGCTACTCCAGATGGATCTACGATTGCTGCTTTCTTGTTTTGTGACTACGGGAAATTCACTGTTCGTGACCAAGACGCAGGCTTGATCCTGTGCATTGGTATCACCGCACCAGAACTCGAAGCGTGCCGTAACGGCAGTCGCGAGCGCGTCGAGAGTCTGCTGAAATCCAATGACGTTTTCCCGTTTACAGACCTGTATCGCGAAAGTGTTGTCTGATCCAAGACGGGCTACAATCTACCACTGCACCGGAATTGCAGTGGCGAGCACTTTAGGAAACCGTTGTTATCTCTCGCAGTTCTATGATGCGGGGTATTCGTCGTTAGATGGGATCTGAACCGCTATGGCTAAGTGGAACCGCATCGTTAGTGAGTTCTTTCGGATGTCAGACCCTGAGGGCAAAAACGACCACTATGCTCCGAGTGGCGCCTCACCAGAGTCTATTGTAAAAGTTGAAGCTGAGCTGGGCGTCGAAATGCCGCATGAGTTGCGAGACTTCTATTCCAATCACGATGGACTGGGACTCGTCTCACGAGGAGAGACGCCGATGCCTCTATTTATACGCCCAACGGGGCAACTCGTGGATTTTATAAACCAATGCCGATCTGCATTTCGTGATACGCACCCAACTTACGCGGAACGCTACTTCCCGTTCATTGATTGGTACAACGGAGACTCTTCTGGTTTCATCCTTGGATCTGACGGAAGGTTTGTTGACATGGTGTTCACCTTTTCACACGAACTCTACTGTTACGAAGCTGGACAAGATGCTAACGAATTCATTCATGCTCATGCGGAAACCCTCGCGGAGCTATTGGCACCAGGGTAGAAGCGACGAGGCCTTGGTTGGATCGAAGTGCTCGAACATGCTTTTCTTAATGGCTAATCAATCGTACGCACCCGATCAAGCGTGGCGTTCGTCAGGCAAAAGGAAACGTGATGGGGAGACTGTTTATTGTCGGCGCGGCAATTTTTCTGGCTGTTTTGCTCGCTGTGTTTTGCTTGCGTCAATCTGATGTGCCGCTCACACCTAACGACCACCAAGTCATTTCCAGCCAACTGACGGCTTGGGCCCTCGGGCAACAGGAACTGCGAGGGAATAAGCAACCACTCATTGATTTCTCGTTCTTCAGCGATAGGAATGCGGTGCTAACCTATGAGAATTGCGATCCCCCACGAGACCTTGCTCGTTTTTCGAACAACGCGAAAATACGAGTTCTAGATCGCGAAGCGACTCGAGCGGAACACCAAACCCGAGGATTCGAAGATACCGTCTACATTACTATATCTTGCCTTGAGCGCGGCCGAGCCAAAACAGTCTATACCGTCTCAATTATGTTTGCCGCGCTTGGTGGGGAAGGATACGATTTTGAAATCACTAAAGATGAAGATGGCCTTAGCTACGATGGGGTACAGGCATGGGTGGCCTGAAACTGACGCAAAATGCGGTCAAACAAGTCCATGCACTTGAGGGGCGGTGGCGTGTCCAATTTGTTAGTCCAGCATTGGTCGGTCCCACGTGATGCGTTTGCTATTTGGCAAAAGACGATCTGCCCACACCGCTTGCATTCGCTGTCATGATGCGAGTCCTTGCGGGCTGCCACGAATCCGCGACGCCAACCGCTGCCACTTCAAACGTTGACCATGCTCCACTGGTACGAATGCACCGCGCCAGCGCCTGCTCTCAATATCATAGGACCGTACAACATACCGTGGTCAGCGTTGCCAGTTCACGACGCCGATAATTTCTTCGATCGGATGCAAAAATTGAACATGAAATCAGCGAATGCCCGCCGTGGAGCGGGCACTCGATGTTGCTGAACTTAGGGAGTCTTTAGGAAACACCCGTCATGGCGAGTGTTCTCTATTGGTCACGGCCACGACTCGCAAAAGGGAAGCCGAGAATGTCTACTTGGTTGCTTCTGCATCAACCGATTTCAGACGATGATGATGGCTTTCTTCAATCGGATGCCGGATTCTCAACATACTGGGCATTGCCGCATGGATCCGTTTCCGTCTAGAATTTAAGCCCGCAAAACAGCTTCCTGACAACTGATGCGCCCTGAAAGCCGTCAAGAATTGCAAGCCGAACTAGTCTTCCGGTAGAACGGCAAGCAACACCGATAAACGAAATCGATCGAATCGTCAAAGAGCAGGCCGATGCACATGGAGCCGCGGGCTACGCGGGTTTTTGAAATCAACGTCGTTCGTCGTGGCCCGGTGAACGATGGCATGAACGGACTGAAGTCATGAAAGTACCCCGGGGCTTAAGTTGACCGACATCGTAGTTGGATCCGGGCCACCTGCTTTGCCCGGTGACATGGTGCAGTTCAACTACGAATGCCGCCTCAATGGCGGTGACCGGGTAGCTGACTCGTCCGAGTACGGGCCCTATCAATACCGCCTTGGTTGCCGTGAGAGTGCTCCCGGTGTCGAATTCGGACTGATGGGGATGCGAGCAGGAGGTGTTCGCGGCGTTCGCGTTCCACCTCATCTCACCTACGTTGATCGCCAAATTAACCCAGAATTACCTCCGAATGCAGTGCTTCGATACACTCTTGAACTTGTCGCCATCGTTCAGCCGCCCTGGGATTCAGGTATGCGACAACGTCTGGACTGTTCGGGGATCGTTATAAGTGGATAACGATGCGATGGTGACGGAACGGCCATGGGAGAAGAGCGGATTGCGAAGTTTGCGATCGAGATCTGTCCCGACTGCTTGGATCGACACGCAGAAAGAAGGAAAGAATTCAAAGCTGCCCTCCGGAAGATTCCTGAAATAGACAATGTATTTCCCGAATATCCGAGATTCCGAGTACACGCTGTAAACTAAGGAAACGTGACGAACCGTGCGGATGCACTACATTCGCCCAGCCCATCCGACTTGATGTACAATCCACCTAGAGGACCAAAGTGATCCTCGCTGTCCCGCCAACCGATGTCTAGTTTCATGCCTCAACCCGATGCTGCGAGAATTAGGACGTTTGCATCGCCGAACGAACTCGGTCGGTGGCTCGAGGCGAATCACGCCACTGAATGTGAATTGTGGGTGAAGATGTTTAAGAAGACGTCTGGGGTTGCGAGCGTGACATGGGACGACGTCGTGGTTGAGGCGCTGTGCTGGGGTTGGATCGACGGTGTCAAGAAGTCAATCGATGACCAAGTCTATCTCCAGCGGATCACTCCCAGACGAGCGCGCAGCAACTGGTCAAAAAGGAACAAAGCGCATGCGGAACGTTTGATCCGCGAGGGCCGGATGACAGAGTCTGGACTCGTGCATGTTCGTGCCGCCAAAGCGGACGGTCGGTGGGAGAACGCCTATACGGCAAGTGAAACTGAGGTGCCAGCCGATTTCATGGCAGCACTGGAGAGCGAGCCGAAGGCGAAACAATTTTTTGAAACGCTCAACAAATCGAGTCGCTATGTTATCGCCTACGGATTGGCAAGTGCAAAGAAATCCGAAACCAGACAGAAACGATTTGCAAAATTCATGGACATGCTTGTCCGCGAAGAAAATCCGAATTCTGGCCGAAGTAAGGTGAAGAAGGCATAACAACACGCGAAGAACGGAGTTGCCGAGCATGCGGTAAGTGGCGTCGATGCGGACTTTGGCTCCTACCCCTGCCGCAATTGCTTCTGAGCGTCGCTATTTTTCCGGGTTTGAATGCGGTGTGTAGTTGTTGTGGACGCATGCTTTCTTTTTGGAACGGCCCCCCCATTAGCGGTTTCAGGTTGTGCAATTCAAGGCGTTTGGGCAGCTCGGAAGTTGCTCTTGCCACACTCGCCCGCGATATCGGACACTGGGCGATTCTGCTGACTCGGGCGCACGTCAGCGGCTAGAGGGACCGAATGAAACGGTCCGTACTAGACGATGTCACGGAAGTCGAATGGTCTATTGTTGCATCTGCTTGCAAGTCGTTCGCCTGTCCCCTCTAATCGCTACCGTCATCCAACTAACTTAGCCACAACGGCAACAAACGAATTGAACAAGCATGCTTCAAAAGCCCGAACTCGTAACGACAATTCTAGACCGACGTATGGATCTGCGCTACTCTGACTTGGGTGCCGCTTGCGCAGATGTCGTTCGCTTGCGTGATGGCGGTTATGTGCTGGTCGGCAATTGGAGTCTTGCACAAATTCTCGATCATTTGAACATGTCCATGCAGATGACAATCGACGGCGCGGAATTCAAGTTCCCAGCCCTGTTGCGACCGGTAATGAAAATGATGTTCATGCCGACGCTGCGGACGGGCAAACCCTCCAAGCTGCGTGGCAAAGCTCCGAAACAGCTTCAGCCCGCAATAGATCTCGATGAAGGCGCTTGTGCGGACCGGTTCTTCGCACTAGCGAATACCTTAATGAACCTTTCCACCACTTTCGTGACACATTATCCAATGCTGGGGCGACTCAATCGTGAGCAATGGCTATTGCTTCAGCAATGGCACGCCGCCCATCACTTGAGCTTCGTCGTGCCGGACGCCTGACCTCGCCCGTTTTTCATTCCCGTCCAGCCCGCCAACTCGACTATCGCCACTACGTTTGTCGTCTCAATAATCACGGAGGATCACAATGAAAGTAAATGCTGCAATCGCAATTCTCTCTGCTGTCGTAGTACTCACAGAGGCACCGCTGAGCTATGGTCGAATTGATATTAGTCCCAGTCACCAAGAATTCAGCGAACGCAGTTCTTGCAGTGACTACTTGCGGATGCTTCCACCCATGACTGCCCGGAAACTGGCGATTGCGGATGATTTAGCCAGCGAACTGCGAAGTATCGGGCAACGTCGCTTTGAACAGCAGAACAAGCGGATCTCAGAGATCCAATCCTCTGGTGTCGCCATCGAAGATGTTCACGATGGCCTGATTCGGTTTGACAACGTATTAGCCGAACGGCAATTCGAGGAATTGCGTGATTTGCTTCCTCAGGACGAGCTTGACTCGCTGATGGGCGAATATTTTCAGAGATATTCATTCGAGAGACTGCTCGATCCGCTAGTGGCACAATGGTTGTCGATTACAACCGCGGAACTTGCAGCGATGGCTGAACTGCATGTGAAATACCAGTCAGCGATGGCCACGTTCCACGAGAAGTATTTACCCCAAAATCTGGCATCACCTGCGGACAAGCAATCCCGCGTGGTCAAAATATCCAGTGGTGGAGTATCCTTCAGTGGCAACTTCTCGCCAGAAGTCGAGGCGAAGCTGAGAGAGCTTGCACAACTGGAAGCTCGTAGATGGTCAGCAATATCCGAAAAGAAACTGGGGAGATGCTTTGAAAAGATTGGCTTCATCACTCGGAATGAGACGCTAGCAGACTATCTCATCAGGCACCCCGATAAATCGGAAATCTACCTCGAAGAGCTACCTGCATTTGCGATTGCGCGATTGAGGGCAGATGCCGACGCCCAGCGTAGCCGCTAGCACGCATGGTAGCCGCTAGCACGCATGGTAGCCGCTAGCACGCATGCCGACGAACCACGCAATGAACGTGCGTAGTGGAAATGGTTTGAGAGCAAGCGGGTGGGAGTCCCGCCTGAGCAGCTCCGAGCCCGAGGCTCAGTAGCGATTGTTGCAGCGTGCCTGGTAACAGTCACGTTGAAGCGTACACAGAAAGGTAGCGAGGTTGAAAGGTATCGACTGACTGTCGAACCCTGAACGGTATTGAGCCCTGAAATTTGGTTATTGTCGGATCCTACCCAAGGTATGTTCACACTGGACGCCAATACTGACTATCGCGTTTTGGCAAGCGATATTCAGACACCCGGGGTCGAAGGCCCCGTCGCGTTACTCATTATGTTTTCAAGGCAACCAGTGAGATCCTATGCTTCGTGCTCGCGCAGCTGTGCTCGGTCAAGTATTCGAGCTATTGTCAATTGTGTTCTAGGAATTTGAATTAGGCAGCGATTTCTTCCTACATAATTCCGTCTTGGAAGGAACGTCCTTCGATGACGAATGCAATCTGCTCTGATCCTCTAAGCCGCTTCCATTTTTCGGAGGCGGATTGAGCCAACTTGAACATCATTGTCAAGCTGGCGCGTCGTGTACCGTTTCCTATTATCTTTCGATGACGAAGTCGCCTGGTCGCGAAGGTTGACTCGATTGGGTTGGTGGTTCGTAGATGCCCGCAATGTTCAATTGGGAAGACGTTGAACGCTAACTGTTGGTCTCGGTCTTTTCGCAGGTACTCGCAAGCTGGGTGGTACTTTGCATCATATTTCTCGATAGAGTTGCCAAGGCTTACATTGCATCCGCTCGCGTTTCGGCTTGCCATATCTCATGCAGGTCTCCTTTAGCTTTTGGCTGGACGCTCTTGGGCATCTTGTTCAGGACGTTGGCCGTCTTATGAACGCTGCAGCGTTGCTCAGCAGTATCGGGGAATACTTTTCGCAATGCCGCCCAGAAACCCAGTGCTCCATCTCCAACTGCGATCTTGGGTGCCTCACGAAGGCCACGCTGCTTGAGGCTCAATAGCAACTCGGACCAGCTCTGCTCGCTTTCACGATAGCCAGCGTTGCCGGCAATCAACTCCTTCTTGCCGTCAGCCTTAGCACCCATAAGCACCAACATGCACTGTTCTTTATTGGCGGCGTCTGCCAGTCGTACCTTCGCGTGAATGCCATCAGCCCATACGTAAACGTACTTCTTGTCGCTCAAGTCACGTCGGTTCCACGTGCCATATTCTTCTTCCCATTTCTCCTTGAGACGCACTACGACGTTAGCGCTGAGCCCCATTGCGTTTTCGCCCAAAAGCGATTGCAAGGCCTCAGCAAAGTCATCAATCGAAACGCCTTTAAGGTATGGCCATGGAAGCAACTCTTCGATCTTGTCTGTCCGTCTCAAGTAGGCCGAAAGAACACTTGGAGTGAAGCACATGCGATCACCGGCATCGCTACTCTTATCACGTACTCGACCTTGTTTGATTACCACTGCTCCAGCGCCGGTCAGTATATCTCGCGCAGGAAGGCTACCATTCTTCACCATCAAGCGTCGGGCACGCTCGTCCACATGCCTCGAGTGACGTTCGCTGAAGCCCTCTACTTCCGAGTCGATCGCTGTCTGAATCATCCGCCTGGCTCGTTCTCGTACCAGCTCATCGAAAGGGCTCTTGTCATCGAGCAGGCGACGAAATGCTAGACCTCTGAAGCGGTTTCTCGCTCTACTAGCTTTGCTTTGCGTTTTGTCGTACTCTTATTCGTGGCGTGTCCTTGTGCACATTTTGAGCCGTTGAAGTGTGATGACATCAACAGGATACGCCGTTTTTTGTTCATACTTCCAGAACACGACATTTGTTAATACTTCGCTGGCAAGTCGAACATAGGACTTCCTCAACATGGACGACCGAGGTTATCGCAATTGTGCTTCAGAAAATTGAATGCGAAATATAGGCCTTGATCTACTACGGATTTTCGCTGTCCTTCTCGTGATTGGCCGGCATCTTCATCTGCCTGAAAGTTCACCGGATGTGATCAAGGCATGTGCGCGAGGTGGTTGGATCGGTGTGGATCTTTTCTTTGTGTTGAGCGGCTTTCTCGTTTCCTCACTGCTTTTTCGAGAGTACCAAAAGCACGGTTCACTGGACATAAAGCGGTTTCTAATTCGCAGAGCCTTCAAGATCTATCCGGCATTTTGGCTGTTTCTGGCTTTTACTCTAGTGATGAGGTGGTATTTAGGTCAGCAACCGCGCACAAGCCAACTTGTCGGCGAGATTTTCTTTTTTCAGAATTATTTAGGCGGGCTTTGGAATCATACGTGGTCGTTGGCCGTCGAAGAACACTTTTACATCGGCCTAGCATTCCTGGTGACCTGTCTCATCGCGATCGACCCCCGCAGGCCGTTTCGTCGGGTGCCGTTGATTTTTGCGATCATCGCTCTGAGCTGCTTTTCATTTCGCCTCCTCAATCTCGTGTGGTTTCCCGAGTACTCCCATAGGGTGTACCTCTTTGGTACCCACATTCGTATAGACTCACTGATGTTCGGTGTGCTGATTTCCTACCTTTGGAATTACTGCGAACTCGAAAGTCGAACTGCCGGTATCCCAACTTTCCTGTTGGTTGCTTTGGCGGCTGCCCTTCTCTCACCCGCATTTATCTTCCAATTGGAAACGCATAAGTGGATATCTGTTGCTGGTGTCATTCTGTTTTATCTTGGTAGTGGCGTTTTGCTCCTCGCAGCGATTCGATGGAAGACAACAGAATCTGTACTTGTTCAAGGAATTGCCGGCCTTGGCGCTGCAAGCTATTCGATCTACTTGTGGCATATGCCAGTTGCCACCTGGGGGCATGACTGGATCTCCCAAGCGCTAGGCTCGGATAGCTACAACTTGTATCTATTTACTGCAGTAGTTGGTGCGTGTGTATTCGGTTGGTTGCTCAATCGGATGATCGAAAATCCCGTCTTATTGATTCGTGATCGTCTCCTTCCCTCTTATTCGCACGCAGTGAAGGCTGGCGAGCGAAGTGCGGCTAATGTGGGCGTTGAAAGAACGAGCGGCAATGGTGAGTCGCCCCCAGCAGCGTTCGTGACTGTGCAACAATCAGAGGCTGGCTCCCGGGCCGAAGATTAGCTAGGTGTCTCCAGCTCTAGGGCTTGCTGACTTAAGTTTATGTTGACCTGAGCGCCTGCTGAGTTCTGGTGGATTGGTGGCACCCTATATCATTCACTTGTGTCGGCCATCGCTCTTCCGGGCTCACCAGCGTTCTGCCCTTGGATCCTTGATATAGTGCCGCCTCGATACCCCAAGTGTTCCTCTGAAGTTGCTACTGCCGGCCGTGCGGCCGTGGCAGGATGCTGTGGCAGCGCGCCATTGGCGTTGCTGTGGAGGAATTCGCGAAGCGTGTGCTGTCTGTCCGCGCGTCAACGCTCCAATTCCGGAGACCCGCGGGGCAGGAATTCCGATTCGGACTTAGAGTCAGAAAATCTGAGACCGACTTTCCGGTTTGGGCAGGCCAGCAACCCTGCGTTCAGCAAGTCTAGAAAGAGTCATTTGTCGTCTAACGGCATGCGGGGGACCTAGGAGATGCGGATGACGGAGCTCGCGTGACGTGAAGGTTGTCTGTCTGTTCGAGTGATACGATCCGCCCGAGGGAGAAGACGGAGTGGACATCGCGCGTATGACATAGTATCCGGCTGCGTTTCCTGCTGGCTCGATACTTTTTGACACTGCAAGCAGGTAGAATGGGGTGCGCGCGATGAGCGTTCTGCGGCGCGTTCTGCCAATCGAGAGTAGCTTCCAAGCAACATATTTCTAGGATAAGTAAATCATGCTTCGTATTCCGATGGTGGCAATTCTATTGGCGGTCGGTACTTTGGTATCGGTAGCAAAAGAACCCGCTGACACGAACTACGACGAGTCCAAGGTTCCCTCGTACGACCTGCCAGACGTTTTGATTGACAATGCAGGCAAGTCGGTTGCAAGAGACGAGTGGGTAAGGTACCGGCGGGCGGAGGTGCAGCGGTTGTTCGAAGATGCGGTATATGGCAAAACACCCGATCAAAAGTTGGCGGTCAGGTACGAAGAGATTGAAACCGATCCCAAGGCGCTGGACGGGCGTGCCACACGCAAGCAAATTGCCGCATTTTTTGGTGACGAAGCGTATCGGCTCGACATCTTAATGTACATCCCCAACAAGTCGGACGGCCCAGCTGCTGGATTTGTCGGGTTGAATTTCAACGGCAACTATACGGTGCATGCAGACCCCGCGATCATCGAGCGAAGCACAGGAAAGGGACGCGGCACGTCCGCCAGTCGATGGCAGGTAGAGAAAATTATTGACCAGGGATACGCGCTCGCGACGGTTCACCGTGATCAGGTTGATCCCGACAATTACCAAAATGACTTCACCGATGGCGTCCATCCCCTGTTCTATGGTGAAGGACAAACGAAGCCCGAGCCGACGGAATGGGGAGCGATCGGTGCCTGGGCGTGGAGCTTGTCGAGAATTCTCGACTACTTAGAAACGAACGATCAGATCGATGCGTCAAAAATTGCAGTCATCGGGCACTCCAGACTGGGAAAAGCGGCGCTTTGGGCAGGAGCACAGGACGCTCGGTTCGCGATGGTGATCAGCAATGATTCCGGTTGTGGTGGAGCGGCGCTATATCGGCGTTGCTATGGTGAGCGGATTCATCACATGATCAAGCCGGTCGGCTACTGGTTCTGCACCAACCATCAGCAGTACCAAAAGAGAGAACAAGCACTGCCGGTGGATCAGCACATGCTACTGGCGCTGGTCGCACCTCGCCCGCTCTATGTTGCCAGTGCCACGAACGATCGTTGGGCCGATCCCAAGGGGGAGTATCTTGCAGCAAGGCATGCGAGTCCGGTGTATGAACTCTTCGATAAGCCTGCTTTGTCGCAGGACAACCCGCCCGCACCCGATAAACCGATCCATACGACTATTGGCTACCACTTGCGGACTGGTGATCACAATGTCACAGCCTATGATTGGGACCAGTATCTGGCGTTTGCCGATCGCCATTGGAATAGTGAATGATGGGCGGTGCACTTGGTCAGGAAAGTCGAGGGGCTCGTAAGTATTGGGTTCTGCAAGTATGAGGATTGGGCGAGGCGGTGGATGGTGGACGAATAGCCGGAGATCGTCTGCGCGCGTCGACCGGCAGATCTGGGTACGGCCTTGCTGAACAATCCGCAGTACGTGAGCTCAGATGGCCAGGCGACGTCTGGTGCAAGGAATTCGGAGGAAATAAAGATCCAAGGGGTTTGCGACCGTTTCACGCCAATTGCCCTGCCACGGAAAGTTGTGTGCCGTGTAGGACACGAATGCGATAGGTACGTGCCGTAGGATCGGTTTCAACACTTGTTGCTCGGTCCTACTTGGATCGGTATGCTTGGGACTTACTGGTTCGACGCGGCTTGTGCGGGGGGGGGCTGGCCGATGAGCCATTCGCAAACGCTGGCTAGAATCGTTTGGTGCGCACCAAGTCGGGAATTGGGCAACTCGGTGGTAAGGGAGTCGTCCTCGCGATTGGCGTGAGTTCCGCACTTTTTCGGCTAAAACCCACAGCTAGAAAGAAATCGCAATGCTTGAACGCGAATCCGCAATCAACAAGTTTCAGCTCGGTGTATTCTCCTTGGTGGTTAAAGATATCGCCTCAGAGAATCTCTATACTGCCGGAAGTGGCCATGGGCATTCTCCCATTTGGCTTTTAGGGCATTTAGCGATATGTGCTGAAATTGGTCAGGGGATGCTTGGCGGTGCAATTGAACATGATTCGTGGCTGCCGATTTTCGGTGCTGGCTCGTCCGGTCAGGTCGAGAGGGACGCTAGTTTTTCGAAAGATGGTTTCGTCGATGCAACCATTACCGGCTACGAAAAACTTCAAGCATTGGCAATGGATCCTGCTGCTGGTTCTTTGCTTGAACTCGACCATGGATTTGCGCCGTTCGCAAACACTCCCATATCGAATGTAGGTGATTTTGTCGGTCTCTTGCTCACCAATCATTTCGGATTTCACCTTGCCCAGCTTTCGAGTTGCCGTCGCGAGCGTGGACATTCCTACTTGTTCTAAGAGAGTACTGCTTTTAAGAGAATACAGCGGGGGATGTCAGAGAGTTGCGGCGGGGTGGGAGTGTGGAGCGGTGCTACAGATTGAATTCGCGTCTGCGGGATCGCAAGCGCGGTTGAACTTGCCAGCCTGTTTCTTCCCGCTGCGAAAGAATCTCGGTCAGACGTATTGCAAGCGGAATGAGAGCTAGAGGGCATCCTGGTACTCGTGCAGTGCTGGTGGAGCAGTGTCGAGCGGCAACTCTTGCAACACACCAGGCACGATCCGCCGATGCAGTGTTTGGCGGTTCAGTAGTGGGATTGATTATCCCGTGAGATCGAGTTGCCGTCGTTGGAATCAGGAGGGGCGAGAGAAGAAGAGTCGCCAGGAATAGCTTGTAGTTCAGCTTCGCAAAGTGAGAAGCCCATTTTCTGACCGGTGAATCGAAGGCAAGGAATTGCCTTCTTTTGCAAAAGCTCTCCTATCCGAAAGCCGGCTAGGGCTGATGTTTTTCACGTTGGGTTTACGTCTGATGAACAGGCAACTTTTTCGTTTCAGCCTAGCCATGCTCATTGTGACTGTGTCTGTAATCTAGACGAAGCAAGCGATAGTCGAATAAGGGGTGCTTTTCCTGAGGCAGAAATTCGTGGTAAAGTTTCTGGCAGGTGATGGTGACGCCCAGTCCCTCGAGCTTGTTGCCCGTTGAACCTGCACTCTCCAGTCCACCCTACACGTTGAGTCCATAGGCGTCGCTGGAGCGAGACGCCTTCCATGCCATATGCCAGGGGATCCTGGCTGCAATTCGCAAAGGAACAACATGATCAAGATTCCCTTCTCCGATTGGCGTAAAGAGCTACTCAAAAATTCCAAGCTGGTTCAGGACGATGATGACACCACGCCAACGGAAGAGGCGGAGCGGCGATTTAATCGGTATATCCAACTCGTTGACATGGTGAATGGAAAGGAAGCACAGGAGGTCTTTCAGGCATTGGTTGATTCGATTCGCGTTCCTGAGGACTATGGTGCGTTCGAAGCAGTGCACCGAGCGCTGTGGAAGTTCTCTCCGGACGACTTTGCAGACTACTTTGTTGCCGCGTTACCGAAGCTCATTAGGCGAATGGCTAAGCACGATCAGGTGGTCAGATTTTTAATTCCATTGACCGGGCATGCGCGGCGCAAGTATCTGCCTGCGTTTCACGCGGCACTTGATCGAGCTTCCCCTGGAGATCGCAGGACAATTCTCAATTTCGTGAAGAGAAATTCTGAAGAACTTGGTGACGTTCTTCCGCTCTAGCCACGATTCAGACACCGTAAGGTTTTAGCGTTCTGAGAATGGCGACTGCTGCTCTTCCGCTCGCGACCCGCACCGAACCGCGGGGTTGCGAAACTTCTACGGTTTCGTTCCCCAGGTGGATTCCGTCCTGGCGTTGGAGTTGTAGGCTGCAGAAATCGCTGGATGGATTCATGGGAGCAGGTTGCCGCGGGCGTGCAGCCAGAATAGGATCTTTGCGTGTCGGCGCGAGATTGATTGGGCTTGCCCATTGTGGTGAGGGCTGGTTCGCTAGTAATTGCTGGATTCATGAAAGAAACGCTCTCCATCAAGCAAGCCAGAAAGCTGGTTCTCCTATCCCAGGGGCTGCCGCCGACGAAGCAGGCCGGTTCTGCAATTGCAGCCACACTCTCGGCGATTGAACAGCTGGGCTATATCCAAATCGATACTATCTCCGTCGTTCAGCGGGCTCATCATCACACCTTGTGGAATCGCAATCCACGCTACAAAGCTTCTCAGCTCGATCAGCTGCTTTCCGACAAGCAGGTTTTTGAGTACTGGTCCCATGCGGCCGCCTACCTGCCGATGCGAGATTACCGGTTTAGTCTGCCGCGTAAGCATGCGTTGGCAAGCGGTAAGCAACGGCACTGGTATAAATGCGATAAGCGGATGCTGGATTTGGTGCTTAGACGCATTGCCAAGGAAGGTCCTTTGATGGCAAGGGATTTCGAGCACACGGGCAAAAGAATTGGTGAATGGAAATCAAAGCCTGCCAAACAGGCCCTGGAGTATCTGTTTATGCAGGGGGAGCTGATGGTCGCGACCCGTGTTAATTTCCATAAGGTGTATGATCTTACGGAACGAGTATTGCCCGCAGGCCTGAACACGACTTTCCCCGCATCGGAGGAATACGCTCGATTTCTGATTGCACAGTATTTGCGTGCCAACGGTTTGGGACAGCCGGCCGAAATTGCCTATTTGCGGACCGAGACGAAACCGCTTGTTACCGAGGCCTTGGCAGACATGGTTTCTACGGGAGAACTGCTGCAGGTGGGGGTTGCCGGTAAGCCCTACTATGCTTTGCCAGCCTCCTTGGACCTGTTAAGCAAACCGTTGGCTCGCAGTAAACTGAAAATACTGTCGCCATTCGACAATCTCGTCATTCAACGCCAGCGGATGAAGGGGCTGTTCGGATTCGATTACCTTATCGAGTGCTATGTGCCTGAGCCCAAGCGTCGATACGGATACTTTTCTCTGCCGATTCTATGGGATGGGAAGCTGGTCGCTCGGATGGACTGTAGAACCGACAGGAGTGATTCACTACTGCATCTCCAGCACCTTGCTCTGGAACCCGGCCTCTCCGGCACCGATGCAATGTTCCTCGCGCTGCGCAAGGAACTTCAACCCTTTCTGCAGTTCAATGACTGCGACGCGGTGCGGGTCCACAGGACCACCCCGGCTAGCGCTAAACCGGAGTTGCAGAAGCTACTCAATACTTTTACACGCTGAGGCGTCGTTGCAGAGTTTTTTTCGTTTTGAGGGGATCGCAGATGCATTGGCATCTGCGGCCTCCTATTTCAACGATCCGTTCCTGGATTAACTGCTCGAACCGCTCCCCGACCTAAGAGAGTCGACTCAAAATCGATTGAGGGAGTGGCGGTTGTAAGACGTTCTTGGCGTCGCTGGTCAGCTAGGCCGCAATGCAAATAGATGCATCAGTTGGAAGTGAGGGGACAGCAGGAGGGCTCCGCCGTAGGTGGGTGAGCAGGCTACGGGGGGCGGGAGAGTGGGGAGTAGTCCGTGTGGTGGCGACTTGTGTTTCTTTGTGGAATGTTGCGGTTGGCGGCTGTAAATGTGCTAGGCTGCCGTCGCTAAACGCAGACCGCTACATTGCTTTCGTCAACTGCAAAAGCAGCTCTATTGAGTGGTAGATCGGCCTGTACAATCCCAACTGAAATGCATGAAACCTCGATATGGCTACCAGCACTCCGGAGCTGATCGCTCGTTTCTCTGCTAGGGATGAAAATGGAAACGAGTACGTTCTGATGCAATACGTGATGGTGACGCAAAGCGGTAGCAATCCGCCGACGCGCACCGAGTATATCCTGACCGATGACCGCCGCCTGGTGCGCTGGATTGCGGAAGGAGAGTACCGGTTAGGCGACCAAGACGAAGAAACGAAGCTCTTTTCGAATGATCCCCAGGCTCCTTGATTGCCCCATTTCGCGGGGAGATTTCTTGAGACGGGTTGTTTTAGCGGGAAGTGATAGTGCTGACTACTTTCCGTGTTCGCTCATGCCTCTAAGGTTGTCTGATTTCGAAATGCCCGATACTATTCCGCGTTTGCTAGCTCGTTTTGAAGTCAAAGACAACAACGGAAACGACTACATCTTGTCGCACTATGTCACGTCTACCCAAGTGGGGATGAGCAAGGGAATGTATCGACGCGATCCGCTACAGTATTTTCTCACTGAAGATAGACAGCTTGTGCGTTGGGTTGCCGAAGGGCGGTTCGAGATTTGCAGCAACGCAAATACCGAGCTCTTTTCGAGCGATTACCAAGCTCCCTGACCAAGCGATGGCACGGCGCAAACACATTCAGGTTCGATTGAATCGAGAGGGGAAGGATCAAGGCGTTGAATGCCTCGTCCTCATCTAGCTTGCAGGCGGATACTGCGGCAAGATTCATGGTGAGGGGACGTTGTCGGTGTCCTAGTTGTCGGTGTCCTAGTTGTCGGTGTCCTAGTTGTCGGTGTCCTAGTTGCCGGGCGCATCGGCACGCACTGGCGGCTGTATATCTCGTTGCTGTAAGGCGAAGTGCACTTCTTGCATCCAAATTGCGAAACCGTTAATCTTGGAAGCGGTGTGAGCAATTCAACGGAAGGTGGCGGCTATGAGGAACGAGCGGATTGCGAGTTCTTGCATAGGCCCAATACGCGCCAAACGCGATCCCTGTCGTCGTCGCGGACTTTCTGTTTTGCTGGTACGCCTAGGAGGGGGGGCGTGGCTTGCCGTCAGAGCACCTTGCCGTCATAGCACATAGGGTTGCATCCGGATTCGCGTCGGTCACCCACTTGCAACCGCTGCTGTACGGCTGGAGTTTCATTTCGCAGATCCTAAGCTATTGAGCGGCTTCCAAAATTGAACCCCTACGATACTCCGAAATCCAGCGCTCAAGTCCGTCCTCGGAAAGTGCGTTGGTGGTTAGTCTTGCTGTGGTTGGTCTACCTGCTTCCGGCGATGCTGCTTTCGGTTCTGTTGTTGATGACAGCAGCCAGAGAATTGTCATATTTGGGTGGTGAGTGGCTGACTTGGTCGCCCGGTGAAATTTCACGGCGCTGGCTCTCTCAATTTGCCGCGGGCACAGTATCGGTAGTGCTCATATTAGCCGTCGGTCTCTTGGTTGTGCTGTCGAGAAACAGGGCCGCGGTTCTCCTCGCGACGATCGATGCCGTAATCCTGGCAATTTATATTTACTGAAGACTCGACCTTGGTGGCGGGGGCTCCCTTAAGAGAGAAATCCTTTCACGAAATTGTTGGGCTTTACGTCCGTAAGAGCGGAATAAAGCTATCGATTTCTCTGGTGGACAATAGGAATGGTGAACGTTTCGTTCGATTCGTGGAGCGTGTGGAGCAGACGATGGTCGCTTACGGTCGCAGCGTCAAATACTATGATATCGTTTCCGAACATCTGTTCCTTCGCCTTGCCAACGGACTGTTGGTCGTGACGATGAAGCCCAAAGAGGGGGCTGATCCACGCGCAGGTCAACCATTGACTGGAGCAGTCCGCCGGTACGGGATTGGCCGGAGGGAGATTGCCGCCTATTTCCTGGACGCCAACAGGGACGCCCCGGGAGATTTTGCGTGGGTGTCCCAAAGTAGATGGAAGCGTAATGCCGCCCAACAGAGCGACCAATGCGGTCGCTTGTTGTCTGCGGTTGGCCACTGTATGGGGGGCGCGCTGACAGCAAGGTGCTCGGACAGCGGACGGAGATCGAGAGCGACGTTGGCAGCAGGGGCCTCAGCCTTGTGTGGAGCGAGGGTTTTCATTAAGTATCCCTTTTTAGGAAGGCGACCGGATGGCAGACATACCCCTCCCGGTGGTGTTACAGGGTAGCCGCTGTCTTGGCTGCAAGTACCGGCGGTTGATCACTAGTGGAAGTGGCTCCGTTTTTTTGCTCTGTCAGTATGGTTTGGTCGAAGAATCGTGGCCTAAATACCCTTCTCAGCCAGTTGCTGAGTGTCGGCACTTCCAAGAAGCTCGAATTGCGACCAAACTAGGTGAATGAAAACACCAATCTGCAATAGCGACGCGCGCCCTCACATCCTCGATCTCCAAACCTCGGAGCTGAAGAGCTGGTTGACCGAGCGCGGTTATCCCGGGTTTCGCACCGACCAAATCCAAGGGTGGCTGTTAACAAGGCGGGCGGAATCGTTTGATTCGATGAGCGATTTGCCTAAGAAGTTGCGGACGGAGCTTGAGAGCTCGTTTCGTCTGTGGACGGCTTCCGTCGACGCCCACCAGACTGCGGACGATGGAACCGAAAAGCTGCTTTTGAAGCTCTCCGATGGTGGGAAAATCGAATGCGTGTTGCTGCGTGAGGAGGGCCGCAGGTCTATTTGCGTTAGCAGCCAAGTGGGCTGTGCGATGGGCTGCGTCTTCTGTGCCAGCGGTCTGGATGGCGTCGATCGCAATTTGTCCCGCGGAGAGATCTTGGAGCAGATGTTGCGGCTGCAACGCTTGCTGCCCGAGCAAGAGAGATTGAGCCACATTGTGATGATGGGCATGGGAGAGCCACTCGCGAATCTTGACTCGGTCCTAGGAGCATTGGAGGTCGCCAAGGATGCTAAAGGGCTGGGGATTAGTCCACGCCGCATTACGATCAGTACGGTGGGACTACCGGCTTCCATTGACCGATTGGCCAAGTACTCAACTCCCTTTCATTTAGCCATTAGCTTGCATGCCCCGAACAATGCCTTGCGTGACCGCTTGGTTCCGGTGAATGCCAAGATCGGCATAGACGATATCCTGGCTGCATCCGATCGCTATTTTGAGGCCACCGGACGCAGGTTGACGTTCGAGTACGTGTTACTGGATGGCATTAACGACTCGCTGGAATGCGCTCAACAGTTGGTCCAATTGCTGCGGGGCCGCATCAGCATGCTCAACGTAATCCCGTACAATCCTGTCGCTGGTCTGCCTTACGCGACGCCGTCCGGAGAGGCGATTCACGCGTTCCGCAACTATCTGGTGGACGGAGGAATCAACGTGATGTTTCGCCAACGCAAAGGGGATGGTATCGATGCTGCCTGTGGGCAGCTGCGACGCAATCGGGAGAAGATCGCTGAGTAAGCGGTCAGCTCGTGCGACTTTGGAGTGTGAATTCAACGAAGAGGAGATCTGCCTGCGTAGTGACTTTGATATTCTGCGGGCTATCTTCCACAATGGTAACGGGGTATCCGGTGGCTTCCAAGATCGATGCGTCATCGGTTGCCAAACTCGGATTGGAGTGTTCGGCATAGGCCCCTTCTAGCACCGTTCGGCGAAAGACCTGAGGTGTTTGCGCGAGCCAGAGTTGGTCGCGAGGAACGGTTTCTACGATGCATCCGCGTGCATCGGCGCGTTTGAGCGTCGAGCTACAGGGAATGGCTAAGATGGCTGCATCGCTGGCTTCTGCGGCAGCAAAGACTCGGTCGATCGAGGAGTCCAGCACGCAGGGACGGGCGGCATCGTGGATTGCCACAAAGGGAATGTCGGCCCGGACGGCGGCGAGTCCTTTCAGCACGCTGTCGGCACGTTGTGCGCCTCCAAGGACAACCTGCACACCGAGTCTTGCGGCCATGGCAGCTTGCTGCTGCTGGAACATGTCTTGGTCCTCTGCCGCAATCACCAGTATCAATTGTGCGACATCGGCACGCTTGGCGAAGGCATGAGCCGCATGCATCCACATGGGCTGGGAATCGACGTTCGTGAACACCTTCTTCTGGTCGGGAGAAGCAAAGCGGCTGCTTTTACCGGCGGCAGCTAAGATGACAGCAAAAGCGTTCAATTTTATGTGCCTCGCAAGATGGGCGTGCGTCTAGTAATAGTTCTCCGAGCGTGCGAACGCCGTTGGGGTGATTGGCATCCGCCCTTTTTTCTACTTAACCCATGAATCTGGCAGAGCAGGGTAAAAGTGTAAGCTATTTTTGGGGGTTAGTGCTCCGTTACTGCCTGACTTTGGGGTTCGGCGAATTTGTAGAGTACTCGTGTTCTCTGCAAATTCTTGACGACGTGCCCAGACCCTCCAGATTTGCCCATGTGGAATAGCTCATGCAATCGGTAGATTCGGCATCTCAGCCACTGTTACCCGAAGCAGCGTTGGCTTCGCGGCTTCTATTCGCTCCGCAGTTGCCCACTGCGCCGCTCAAATGGCTTGCAGCGCCCCGTTCCGTACCGGCGGCTTCCAGGCCTCCGTCGGAGCTGCAGCAAGTGCTCGATGAGATTTTTACTCCCCTCCAATCCCTAGCCTCCAAGTGGCAGAAGAGAGAAGTGGAGTCTGCGTCGGAGTGGTTTGCCCAAACTCTGGAAATACTCGACTCGCAGGATTTGGCGCAGGACCGCGCCTTCAAGTCGCGACTGATCCTCAGCTGTCTACTGCCAATTTACCGCGGGCTTTCGGCGAGCAGTCTAACCGAATGCATGGAGCAAAGTCGTTTTCGCCTATCAGAGGCATGGGTCGTAGGAGGTTTGAGCCTTGAATTCGGTGCCGATCTCACCTCGGTTTTGGAACGCTGCGAACGATTGAATCACTCGCCAGAGGAAGTTTTGGAAGAGCAGCTCCAAATTGATCTGAGTACCCTGACGCAACTGACTTTGGCTGCATGGCAAAATTTTGATCCCGATGGGAGCGAAATTAGTAGCGAAACAAAATTACTGTTGCTGAGTGCTGATCCCAAGGATTATTCGGACTTTACGCCAGAATGGGCCAAATTGTCCGTGTTATGGCGCATCGCCAACGATCTCGTCGAGGGACTTCCTGAGATGGTCCTGCCACGATCCTGGATTGATGTCGATGTGCAGTGGGAGTTAGTGGTCGAGCACTGGGAGCGAATCGACGCTATCCTCCATAAGGCGGCTGGTGAAATGGGCGGTTCCTCTCAGCCGGCAGGGATTGCTGGCGGCGAGGTGGAATCCTCCAGCGAAGACGCGGCAGAGGAACAAACGGATCCGGCAGGCGAAGACGGCCTCCCTCGGGATGAGCAAGTGCAAGCCGGCCTCCTTCGGGATGAGCAAGAGAAAGGGGTGCGAATTGATTCGGGGACGGTCGTATCCGATGAAGGCTCCACGCAACCGACGCGTGCATCGCATCTGAGTTGTGTGGATGGTGGAAGTTCGGAAGAGCCGGTAATTGCCGTCGATCCCCCGATTGGAACGCCTGAAGTGATTGCCCATGTGCAGAATACGATCGCTACGCTCAAGGAGCTCGCAGATCTGAATGCAGAAGAGCTGGACGGGCCGCTGGACGGGCGGCGTGCGGATTCAATGTCTGCACCCAGCAGGCCAGATCCCAAGCTCATCATCTCCGAAATTCGTTCGCACAATGATCCCATTTTTGTCAGTGTCATCCAGCGGCAGATTGCACTGTGCCACAACGAAGATCGGTCGATCTCCCTAGCCTCGATCGTGGTGACTCCGGAGAATGCAGCGGACCAGTGCGACGCTTGTCGACTTTTAGAAAATGGACTGGCTATTTGGCAGCAGAGGCTCGCGCGGTGGGTGGTAGATCACCCCAGCGTGATTCAGCCTAAACTATTTCGCAGTACCGAAGGCGAGTTGATTCTGTGTCTTTTGGATATCGAACGCAGTGAATGCACCGCGATGCTTCGGCAAGGGTTGATGGAAATTTTAACGGGCAAGCGATTGGATTCGACCGCTGGGACACTTGCAAGAGTCCCGGTCCCGGCCAAGTTTCATGTTGGAATCTCCACGAAGTCCTGTCCTGGTAGAGCATTTTCTCCGGAGCAAATCATTGCGCCCTGCCGGACGTGTCTCGACGCGGCGAAGCAGTTTGGTTCGGCTTCGATCAAGAGCATTGAAGTTTACTGAACACTGCCTAGGAGGCCGCACCATCGAAGAGCTTCAGCGTTCATTCTGATGGGGCGGGATCGGCTTCCTCTTGCGGCAAGTAGTTGGCAAAGTGGCGTTCGAAACGCGTGCGAACTGCAGCCATTCTGCTGATACATCCATCCGCCATCTGGGCGCCAGTGAGTGCGGTGGAGGGCTCTGCCTCCTGTTCCTGCCGTGTCGACTGTTGGACATGTAAAGTCGACAGAAGGAAGGCTAGGCGGTCCAATTCTTCGCTCGTTTTGGGCAATTCATGTCGCGCAGACATGTTCATCAGTCGGATTCCCGATTCTATCTGTCGCAAGAATTCATAGTCCGAAATCATGCTGGATGCCGTGGATTCGTCCAATGCACCGATGGCCTGCAATTGCTCGATTGCCAAGAGTGTGCCGGGGACCAAGCACTGTGGAGCAGTCTTGGCGTTGGCTAGCTGAAGGAATTGAACATCAAATTCGATATCCATGGTACCCCCGACGCCTCGTTTCAGATTGCAGTCGCCAGCACCTTGTTGCAATTGGTAGCGATGCTGATAGATCTCGCTGGCAGCGACGCTCGGATCGTCCACTTGTTGGAGGATCTCGCGCACACACTCCATCGCCGCTGCTTGAGCTCCCTGACTGCCCCAAATGGGACGTGCTTTGCAGAGAGCTTGTCTTTCCCAAATTTGCCCGCTCTGGTTCGCAAAATAGCGACGTAAGTCATTGATCGTGATGGCTAATTCACCGCTACGTCCCAGCGGCCTCAAGCGAACGTCGACATCGTAAAGTTTTCCCCCAGGGCCAACGCGGGTCACGGACTGGATAACTCGCTGCCCCAGTTGATTGAAGAAATGGCGATTGGTGGTGGGGGAGAACCGTCGGTCGGGTACGAGGCTGCGAGTGTAACCCTCGCCGTCAAACAGGAAGATCAGATCAATATCGCTATGGTAATTGGGCTCACGTCCACCCAGCTTTCCTACCGCGAGTACTACCAATTCTGCAGCCTCAGCCCCTTCGTGGGCCATCGTCTGCTGGGGAGCGGGAAGATCGATTCGTCCTGAGGCTGCGTCATCGGGCAAGGATTCCAGCTGAGGATTTGCTGCAGTGGGTACCGCTGGTGAACGTTCCGGTATTGAGGCAGGGGGAGTCGCCGTCGGGTAGCTGCGAACAGGCACGCCGAGCTGCCTCACCAAGCGGTGAAACTCGTGTTGGATGACTTTCTCTAAGCAGGCTTCTGCAATATCTGAGAGGGCTGCATGGGTTTCAGAAATGGTGTCTTTGCCCAGAATGTTACGCACTCCAACGCGAAGGTGCATGGAGTTCTTGAAGCTCTGCAGAATGGGACCGATATCATTGGCTCCGCGGCATAAATCATCCAGCTGGTTCGCCAGGGCGTCGCGATCGAGCAGTGAATTGAGCATCAACGAATCAAGCAATTCGTCGATCATGCCTGGATTTCCAGTGAGGATGCTGCTGAGGTAGACGCTGCCTGCACAAACGCGCACGCATAGGTCCATGGTGGCGGTGTTGGAGCTAAATAGCTCCCACAGCACCGCTTTGCCGCCGATCGACTCGCTGACGTTGGCTAGGCTAATCAGCGTCGAATCGGGACTTGGGGTCGTGGCGATGCTAGCAAGTAGCTTGGGCGCGATCGCGGCGAGGAAATGCCGACAACGGCGCGTCGAGAGAAATTTGATGGACTCGACCGCCAAGTCTTGGAGGTGACGGTAGGCGGCTTGCGTATCTTTGAACCCATACTTGCCCAGCACACTATCGATCGCCTCGGGTGTCGGCGAGGGATCGAGAATCAAATCGGTTTCGGGGGTTGCGGAAGATTCCTCATCGAAAGCCTCATGCAACAAATGCTCTAGGATTTTGCGATTTTGCTCGGTACGCTTGGCCAATTGCGAATGGAAGTCGCTGACTTGCTCTGAGAGGGAGGATGCGTCGAGCGAGGTTGAGCGGGCTGCTTGATCACCAGGGGCAGGCCGGTTGGCAGCAGCCTCTGTCGGAGATTCCTCGCGTCTAATGTCGTCTTGCCGCCGGCGATCGTCGCTGCGATCGGTGAGCCTTAGGCGCCGGACAAAGTTTTCCAGTTCCTTAGGATCACTAGGTAAAGTATGAGTCTGCCGATCGTACATGATTTGAAGGTAGTGCTCGAGCTGTCGTAGGTAGCAATAGTTTTCAGCCAGCAGGCTACCCTCCTCGCCGGTGATGCAACCGGCAACTTCCAGCTTACGCAACGCTTCAAGCGTGTTGTTGCACCGCACACGAGGTTCATCACCGCCATGCAGCAATTGCAAAAATTGCACAACGTATTCAATGTCACGAATTCCCCCGAAGCCCAGTTTTACATTGAGCAGTTCGACGCCCTGCGACCGTGCGCGATGTTCAATCCTGCGTTTCAGTGCAGCGATGCCGGCAATGTCGGCGCTCATGAGGTAACGGCGGTAGATCCAAGGTTGAAGCTGCGAGAGCAGGGCTTCTCCCAGCTCGAAGTCGCCGGCCACCACTCGGGCTTTCAAGAACGCCTGACGCTCCCAGGTGCGGCCGAGCGAGTCGTAGTAGTTGAGAGTGTCTGCAAGGTCCATGACCAAGGCACCTTGCGTGCCGTGAGGGCGAAGGCGCATGTCGACGCGATAGGCAACACCGCGGGAGGTCGATTCGCTCAAATAGCGCACCAGCAATTGGCACAAACGTTGGAAATAGTCGTCAATCGCAGCCAGCTGCTCTGCTTCGCGCCCACGTTGGATCGGTTGCCGCGGGGTGTTGTAGACGAAAACTAGATCGATATCACTGGAGTAATTGAGCTCCGCTCCTCCCAGTTTTCCGAGGGCGATGATCGCAAATTCTACGGGGGAACCGTCCTGGTGGAGTGGCCGGGGGGAGCGCTGGGACTGCTCGCGGAGAGCACCCAACAATGCAGCTTGAAGAATAGCGTCGCACAACTCGGAGATTTGTTGCGTCACTTTTTCTACCGGCTGTTGAGTGATGAAATCGCCGTAAGCGATTCGCAGCGTTTCCCGATGTCGGAAATCGCGAAGGGCGCGCATTATGCTCCGCGAGTCCCCGGCGACGTCAATTTCCGCAGCAATTTCATCTTTGAGGATTTGAACATCGACGGGGCGTCCCGCGGTCATCCTCAAGAGATCGAAGGCCTCTGAATCGGCTACCAATCGTTCCGCCATGTATTGGCTGGTGGAGAACAAGGCGAGCAATGTTTCCAGCGCATCGGGCTCACGTTCAAACAACGCGGCCCAAGATTGGGGAGATCGGGCTCCCTCCAAAAAACGACAAAGGTTGACCAAGACTCGCTCGGGATCGGCCAGACTTGGAAGCTGTTGTTCGAGTTGGTGAAGAAGGAAGTCGAAGAGGTCCGACGGCAATCCCAACGCCGCGAGTCCTGCCACATGGTGGGCTGCGGCGGTTGCGTCGGCAGTTCCGAATTTCTGCGCGATGGGTAGGAATGTGTCCGACATAATTGGTGGCGCAAGTGGAAATGGCAATATTATAGCCCCACTGTTCCTTGCAGGGCGAGTGGTCACTCTGGCCACGGTGGATGGGGTAAAACACTATAGCAATTCACTGCATAACGGCTGGTGGATCTGGGAGTCCGCCAAATGGGTAAGGCTGGATTCGCTACTGCTGTCACGCGATTCGGGGAGCATCACCAGCGTTCGCATTAAATGCGCATTGGAAACATGTGCATTGGAATCCGCAGTCCGTGAGAAGTGCAGGGGCGATTTCACTGCGAGGACGGAAAAAGTGCCTAAATCGCCTACTCGGCCTGCTGGGGCTCAATCTTAGGCTGGTTGGGCTTTCCCGCCATTTTTAGAAATCGACCTTTTTCAGGAATTGGCTGGGTGAGGCTCAGACGGGGTCGCGGAAACGGTAGCCGCTGACTAAAATCTGAACTCTAATGGACTGCGCAAATTCTTTTATTGCGCCAATTAAAATATCGGATGGGTGGCAGAGTGGTCTAATGCGGCGGTCTTGAAAACCGCTGTACCGCAAGGTACCGGGGGTTCGAATCCCTCCCCATCCGCTTTAAGGGTTCTAACCGCACTTGGCTGGTTGGTTGATGAGATTATGTCCAATGTCTGCGAAGTCCATCATCCACTCATCGCGCATCACCTAACCATTTTGCGAGATCAGGCGACTCGGCCGGCTCTCTTTCGAGACTGTGTCCGGCGTCTTTCTACCTTGTTGGCGGTATCTGCCACCGGTGACCTGTCACTCAACGATCGCAGCGTCACCACTCCCATCCAGCCGACCGGTGGTTCCGCGCTTGCCCAGCGGATAGGAATTGTGCCGATTTTGCGAGCCGGATTGGGGATGGTCGATCCACTACTGGATTTGCTACCGGATGCGGAGATCTGGCACTTGGGGATGTACCGTGATGAGGCGACGGCTCAGCCCGTTGAGTACTATTCAAAGTTGCCCCCCGGGAATCCTTGCGACGTAGGATTTGTGATTGATCCGATGTTGGCTACTGGGGGAAGTATACTATCTGCTATCGAAGCTTTGCATCGTTGGGGTTGCCAGGATGTGCGGGTGCTGAGTCTGATTGCCGCGCGGCCTGGAATCGAGCGGCTGCAGAGCGCGTTTCCGCAGGTCAAGCTGTTTGTCGCCGCCATCGATCCGGAATTGAATACCGACAATTTCATCGTGCCAGGGCTGGGCGATGCTGGTGATCGCATTTTCAATACCTGAGCTTTGCTTCCTGCGCCCTATCCCTTCTTGTGACGAGTCTTGTATTCCATGAGTCGCTTTCTCCTCGTACTAACCCCCTTCGCGTTGACTTTGCTGGCGTGTGCGCCCGGACCAGTCGCATCTACCAAGGAGCGGCTAGTCGCATGGGCCGAACTCGAGGCCGAGCTAGCGGAGCAACCCGCTGAGGAGCTGCGGGGACGCATTGCGCGTGTCTTGGAGACTGGTCGCACCGCCAGAACACTGAGTGCGAATGAAAACGCTGCTTGGCAAATCATGCACGGCGTCGCCTGCTATGGCAGCGACTTGTTGCTGCAGACGCCCGATCGCGGTGAGGTCTCAGCCGTCGAGTACGCCTTCACGGGAGGGCAGATTCATGGATTGGAAATGTATCCTGGAGTGGCCAGCTTGCCGGCGACTGGCCAGCCCGGCTTGCAGGCTCGATTAGAGCCGGGGAGCTATATCGGGCAGGGGCATGTCGACCAATGGATTGCCATCTGTGCGATGGCAGACCTGCCGCTGGAGACTCCTATTCAACTAGGCAGTCAGCAGTACTCTCTGGAGTCCTGGGTTCGGCAGGCTCAATATGACGCGACTCAGGGGCTGTTGGCCGAGTATGGTTGGACTCTGATCGCGCTGACTCACTACCTGCCGCAAGAACCCCAATGGAAGATCTCAACTGGGCAGACTGTTTCCTGGGAGCAATTGGTCGATCATGAAGTGCGGCAAGGTCTCGAAAGCACCGCTTGCGGCGGAACGCACCGCTTGGCTGGGATTGTTCGGGCATTGCGTGCTAAGGAGAATCTGGGCCTGCCGGATACGGCAGTTTGGCAGCGTGCGAGGGCAATGGTGGATGGCTGCATCGAGGATGCCCGGCTAAACCGAGGCGCCGATGGCAGGCTCTCCAGCTACTACTTCGAACGGCCCGGCGGTACGCTGGATGCAACCGCCGAATTGGCCAGCGCGGGGCATGTCATTGAATTCCTCGCCCTGGCGCTACCGACGGAGCAGGAATTGGCCGCTCCCTGGGTCGAGGTTTCCGTGAATCGTCTGTGCAGCTTGCTGGAAGCTACCTCGGCAACGGAGATGGACTGCGGAGCGCTCTACCACGGGCTCAACGGGCTGAGAATCTACCAAGAACGTCGCTTCGGCGTTAGATAGCGCCGAATGGACAAGGTGGATCGTTAGGATTTTCCTAAGAGTGCTCGCGTTGCCGACGCAATGTTTGGCTGCCGCATCAGGGACTCGCCGACCAGCATGGCTTGGACCCCTTTGTCCTGCAGGAGTTTCGCATCCTCGTAGCAGGTAATGCCACTTTCACCGACTAGAATTTTGTCGTCGGGAACCTGCTTTCGCATGGCGAGCGTGTGCTGCAGGTCAACCTTGAATGTGTTGAGGTCTCGGTTATTCACGCCGACGATGTCGGTGCCCGTGTTAAGTACGTTGTCGAGGTTCGCTGGCAAGTAGAATTCCACCAACGCAAACATTCCCAATTCTCGGGTGAGTTGGTAGAGGCCTCGCAATTCTTGGCGGTTGAGGCATTCGGCGATCAGCAGAATTGCATCGGCACCCGCCACGCGGGCTTCGAAGATCTGGTAGGGGTGGACGATAAAGTCCTTGCGCAGGACCGGGATTTGGACAGCTTGGGAAACCGCCGAAAGGTAATCCAGAGAGCCTTGGAAATACTCCTGATCGGTCAGTACGCTGAGGCAGGACGCGCCTGCCTCTTCGTAGGCTTGGGCAATTGCCACAGGATCGAAATCTTGGCGAATGACACCTTTGGAGGGGCTCGCTTTTTTGACTTCTGCGATCAAGCGAATAGGGGGACCTCCTTGCAGTGGTGCTAGAAAGTCACGAGCCGGTTGCGCTGCATCAGCCGCTTTCATGAGATCGCGCAGGGGGCGAGCGCGAATGGCTGCTTCGACTTCTTTTTTCTTGGATGCTACGATCTTTTGCAGAATTTCTGCCATCGGGGGGCTTTCCGTGGAATCAAGGCGCGGCGCATGAGTGGGGAGCAACAAACAGAGGCTGCTTAGGGGCTAGAAGCTAGTGTTTGAAGTGTCGCACTCCGGTAAAGACCATGGAGATGCCATGCTCGTTGCAAGCGGCTATGGATTCATCATCCCGACGCGAACCACCCGGTTGAATGATTGCCGCCACGCCCGCTTCGGCCGCGGCGTGAATGGAATCGGGGAACGGGAAAAATGCATCCGAGGCGAGTACGCTTCCGGCGGCGCGATCCCCAGCCTTGCGAATTGCGATTTCAACGCTATCGACACGACTCATTTGTCCTGCCCCAACGCCGATCAAGGAGGTGTCCCGTCCCAGCACGATGGCATTGCTCTTCACATGTCGCACCATTTCCCAGGCAAACAGGAGGTCGTCCCACAGCGAATCTTCCACTGGCGCGTCTGTCACCGTCCTCCACTGGCTTTGGAAGGCTGGCAAGGTATCTGCTTCTTGGACTAGGGCACCGCCGGCCAAAAAGCGAATGGTGCGTTCGGGGGCGAGCGGAAGCAGGTGCCCGACTTGCATCAGCCGAACATTGTCTTTCCATTTGGGACGAGTCGTCAGAATACCCACGGCGCCGGCTTCGAAGTCAGGGGCGATGATCGCTTCAATGAAGCGGTTGGGTTCGACGAGTAGTTCGGCCGTTTCAACGTCCAGTGTACGATTGAAGCTGAGCACGCTACCAAAGGCACTGACGGGATCTCCATCGAGTGCTTTGCTGGCTGCCAAGGCGAGTTTTGTGGAGGTCGCTGCGCCACAGGGATTATTGTGCTTGATGACCACGGCGGCGGGCTGCGTAAAGCTCTTGGCAATGGAAAGCGCGCTGTCCAGGTCCAACAAGTTGTTGTAGGAAAGTTCCTTACCATGCACCTGGCGTGCGTTGACAACGCTCGCTCCGGAATCGCGAGGAATGCGATAGACGGCTGCCTTCTGGTGCGGATTCTCGCCATACCTCAGCTGTGTTTTGCGTTCGAGTTGAACGGTCAGATCCGATGGGAATTCATTGCTGCCCGACTCGGCCCTAAAGTACTCAGAGATGGCCAGGTCATAGCTGCACGTCATCGCAAACGCTTCTTCAGCCATTTTGCGACGCAGGGCCAAGGTGGTCGCCTTGTCCGACTCGATGCTCGACAGGATCGCGCTGTACTGCTCGGGGCGGGTCGCCACGGTGACCCACTGGTGATTCTTGGCAGCCGCCCGAATCAAGCTCGGCCCGCCAATATCGATTTGTTCAATCGCCTCTTCACGCGTGACCCCCTTGCGGGCAATCGTGGCGGCGAAGGGATAGAGGTTTACGACCACGAGCTCAAAGCCGACGATATTCTCGTCCTGCATTGAATTCAGATCTTCCAGGTTGTCACGCCGGCCGAGAATGCCACCGAAGATCTTGGGGTGGAGCGTCTTCACGCGACCATCCATCATTTCCGGAAAACCGGTGTATTCCGCCACATCGATCGAGTCGATGTTATGATCCGAAAGGTGGCGTCGCGTGCCGCCGGTGGAGTAGATTTCAACTCCACAAGCTACTAAGCCAGCCGCAAAATCGACGAGGCCCATCTTGTCACTAACACTGATCAACGCGCGTCGAATTGGTCTATTTTCAGGCACCGAGATGCAGCTCTATCAATGGGGTTGCGGAAATGGAAGCGAACCTGTCCAACAGTAAGGTCACCACTGTATTCAAGGCCACCACTGTAAGGCCGACAGAGCAGGGGTCAAGGCGATTCATTGCTTAGGATCGCACTTCCGCCCTAATTGGTCCCGATGTGGGAACGGATATGACGGCCAGCAATAAAATATTGCTAGCTTCAAATATTGATCTTGGACCAACTTTAGGGCTCGACGTTTGGCTCAATGTCGGGTATTTTACCCGATTCTCTCCGGCACGACGCTGGGAAACCTATTGCATTTTGAGACATTTTGACGAGTTCGGAAACTGATATGTACGCCATAATTGTTGACGGCGGTCGCCAGTACAAAGTAACGGCTGGCCAGCGAGTAGATATTGACCTCCGTAAGGATGTCGCCACTGGAGACACTCTGGAGTTCTCGCAAGTCCTCGCTATTGGTGGCGATGAAGGACTCAAGCTTGGATCGCCTGCAATTGACGGTGCTAAAGTTACCGCCAAAGTCATCGGTGTTGAGATGGGTGACAAGATTTACATCGAGAAGTTCCACCGCCGTAAGAACTACCAACGCCGAAATGGCCACCGCCAGCAGTACACTCGCGTTGAAATCGCTGAAATCGCCGGTTAGGTCGCCAGCTTCCGCTGGAGGAGCAAGGGGTGGCCCGATTGGCCAAGTATTGCCCCTGCGAACCAGTCGATAGTTACAAGAGGCAGATCTCCAACGTTTGCACCCGATCGTAATCCCATCGCATTACGGTTGGGTTTTCTATTGCGCCTCCAGATTGTGTTCTCCAGGGGGTACCCGTCCACGCCGCCGCGGTGCCCTCGGAAATCGCAAATCCAGCCACCGCCCACCCGTAGCGTGGCCCTACCCGGGCCGTGACTCCCCTCTAGTAGCATGGTCCCCCGGGCCGTGGCTTCCTATTAGTAACACGCCCCCCCGGGCCGTGACCTTCGCATGCCCCACTGTCCCCAGTCCCGTCTCAAAAAACGCTGTTGCGTTCCCTCTGCTCCCTCAAAGCCGCCTCTTTCAATACCTTTGGGCCCTCCGGCTGTCTCAATTGCTGGCGGTTTCTAGAGTGGCGGTGCTAGATCGCGGCGTTCAAAGCACTGGACTGCCGCGAGCAGCATGGCTCCGCCAAGACCCAGGAGGAGCAGTGGTAGGGCGGCGGGACCGAGCATTTCGAATGGCCAGCTCGCCTGCAGAGCTCCCGCCTCTAGTGTGCGGCTGTTGGGGGAGAGTAGCCACCACGCGCGACTGGCATCTTGCCGAGCGAGTTGGACGATAGCGTCGGGTTGGTAGAGCGAAAGAAAGGTAAAGCGTCCTGCGAGCTCAGTGGCGGAGGTGGCTTTGCTGAGCAGCAATAGTAGGAATTGCGAGATGTAGATGCCAAGCACCACTCCAATGGTCCGCCAGCGGTAGCGATCAATACTGCTGCACAAGATCGACAGGCAGAGTATGACAAAGCCGAGCCCAAATAGGTTGAGGCAAGGCATGGCGTAGAGAGCTGCATCCACTTTCTCGGATAGTGGGACCGCTACTTCCTCTGGACTTCCGAGGGTGATTGGAATTTGAAGTGGCAGGAAGGGGATGTTGAGCTGCATTTCTGCCGCCACGGTCTCCCGCACGGTATTGATTTGGATGGCGCTGTAGAGAGCCAACCAGATCACGCCGCAAAGCCCCGCTAGTCCAAGAGTTGTCATGGCAGCATGCGTAAGCAGTAGTCGGCAGCGTGAAATGGGGTGGGCTAGCAGCATTTCCATGGTGCCGCGACTGAGCTCACCGCTTACCACGTCCGAGCCGCGAGCGACGCACCAGAGAAGGATGCTTAGCGTGAGGAGAGGTTCGTTGAGAGTCATGGCTATGGCCCCGGAGTGAGTCAGTAGTTGCTCAAGAGGGACTGGCATGAACTTCTCAAAC
Organism: Aureliella helgolandensis; assembly: GCF_007752135.1. Classification (GTDB taxonomy): domain Bacteria; phylum Planctomycetota; class Planctomycetia; order Pirellulales; family Pirellulaceae; genus Aureliella; species Aureliella helgolandensis. The sequence continues at coordinate 2,789,403 of NZ_CP036298.1, forward strand.
GGCTTCAGTTGCTGCAGGAAGGGTTCGAACTGCTGTAGGTCGAATTGGCAAACGATCCACACGCGTCCCATGCAGAAGACGGTCAAGAGAATTGCGCACGCTAGGAATAGGGGGTATGATTCATGGATGTACTTTTTGATGAGCAAGCGGGTCAATTCGACGGCTCCTGGACAGGGGGAACAGCCTGATTGGTTGGGGTGCTGAGGTGTCGATCGTAGATGCTGCGAATACCCGCCCGCTCGATTTTCAATTCGCACAAGGCTGGCCAATTGGCTTGCAGGTCGGCTAGCCATGGTAGCCAGTCGCGGCCAGAACCGTTGAGCTGCAAGAGGAGCTTGGCAGCGGGCTCGCCATTTGGTTGAGGGGCGTTGCGCGTGGTGGTGACCAGTTGGCAAAACTTTACAAAAGGTGGGTAAGTTGCCTCATCTCGTAGCGAGAGGGGCAGTTCCGCAGGGCCGTTGTGCTTGGATACCAGGGCCTGGACGGAGTGCAAGCTCGCCAGTTCGTCCAGGCGGTGTTGGGCGACGATTGAACCTGAACGCATGATGGCAGCTTCGTCACAGGTGCTGTCGATATCGGAAAAGATATGGGAGGAGAGCACGACCGTTTGGCCATGGCTGCGCGCCTCGCGAACTAAATCCAGGACTGAGGCGGTAACGGCCGGGTCGAGGTTGGCCGTCGGTTCATCCAGGATGACGACCGGGGCGCGGTTGCCCAGTACGATCGCCAGCGCCAGCTTTTGACGCATGCCTGTCGACATGAATGCCACGCGCCGAGAGACGTCTAGGTCGAGTCGTTGCGCAACTGCTTGCGATCGGAGCAGTGAGCCGCAGGGGTGGAGTTCGGCAAACATCTCAAGGATTCGCGAGCCACGCATTGAGCGGTAGAGTCTCGCATCGCCGGGAAGGTAGGCGACCTGCTGCCGGACTTGCAGACTGTGGTGCAAAATGTTGTACCCGCAAACGGCCCCCTGTCCGGACGTGGGGCGGACAAAGCCCAGCAGGGAGCGTAGCAAGGTTGATTTGCCGGCGCCGTTGGGGCCCAGCAAGCCAAATACGATGCCTTGGGGGACCTGCAAATTGCAATCCACCAACGAGTGGACTTCGCCAAATCGCTTGGATAGGCGGTTGGTTTCAATTGCCCACACGAGGCGTGTGTCCTTTTTAGAGGAACTCGGTCCAGTCTCGGGCCTGCAGTTGCTTCACGACTTCGCGCACCCGTTCTTCCTCTTGTTTAGGAGCGATTAGAGTGGCGTTGTCGGTGTGCACGACGATCATGTCCTGCATTCCTATGGTGACCAGTAGGTGGTCTTCTTTGCCCATGACGATCATGCGTTGCGACTGGATGGGCAGGTACTTTCCGCGTACGCAGTTGCCTTGTTCATCGGGCTCGGTCAGTCGTCCGATGGCTTGCCAACTGCCTACGTCGTCCCACTGGAAGGGAGCCTCGATTACGGCAACATCTGGATAGCGTTCCATGACAGCGTAATCGATGGAGCGGCCATCGATTTTCTCGAATTCACGCTGCAGGGTGACTGGAAAACTGGGGGTGCCCATGGCCGCCGAGATTGCATCGATTCGTTTCATCATCGCGGGCTCGTAGCGACGCAAGGCCTCTAGGATGGTGGCAGCACGCCACATGAAGATGCCACTGTTCCAGTCGTAGGCTCCGGAGGTCACATATTGTTCCGCGGTCTGCTGGTTGGGTTTTTCTCGAAATGAAGCCACGCGGAATGCTTTGGGGACGCCAGCGTCGGTGATGGCCTCGCCTCGCTGAACGTAGCCGAACGACTCGGCGGCATAGCTGGGGCGAATGCCGAAGGTGACGATGCGATCGGGCGACTGTTCGAGCAGCTTCATGCCACTCCGCATGCAGTTCTGGAATTGCTCGTCGGTGTCGATCACGTGATCCGCAGGCAGAACCAGCATGACACCATTGGGATCGGCGTTGGCAATGAGCGAGGCGGCCAACGCAATGCAGGCCGCGGTATCGCGTTTCATCGGTTCCCCCACAATTTGTTCCGGGGGGACCTCCGGCATTTGCTGGCGGACTTGTTCCACCAAATGCTGATTGGTCATCACTAAAGTTTGTTCCGCGGAAACTAACCCCTGGAGTCGATCCATGGTGGTTTGCAGCATCGTTTTGTCCCCGACCAACTTCAGTAGCTGCTTGGGGTAACTATTGCGACTTGCTGGCCAAAATCGAGTTCCCGACCCACCTGCCATGATTACCGCATGTAACACTACCGTCTCCCTGTACGTTGCTGAGCATCCAGTTGTCGTTTTCCAGTCGTCGCTTCTTGGTCTACCAGTGCGAGTTCTGGGCGGCTCCCAACCGTTGGATGGGGGGAGCGATGATCGTTCGCGGTCCGCACACCAATAACTCTGGCGGTGCCGGATCAGCATTGTAGTCTAAGAGTGGACATTGAAACACGGCCTTAGACGGATCGGCAGATTCCGAGGGAATGGGAGCCGAGAGGAGTGTTTTCGGCAATCCGCATGGTGGAGGAAACTCGCGAAATACTGGCTCAGTCGAATAGGCCATGGAGGTACCAATAGTTGGTCTTCAAGTCTCGGTAGACCCACCACCAGCTACCGCGAGTGGTCGTGAGGCGAAAGTACTCGCGTCGCGCGCTGGGACCACGCCACCAGCCACTTTCCAACCGTTCGGGCCCGATGGAGTGCACGACCGTGTGCCAGCTTCCTTGATACTTAAATTGCCAAGCTGGAGTGGTCCCGGCCGCAGCGGTGCTGCTTGGTGCGCGGTGTTCGGACACGGAGGGGGCACTTTGTGCAACGCCCCTGTGGCCGATGCTGTTGATGTCCGCTGGGACGTGTTGCCGAACTTCAATTGGTACCGCTGGGGATAGAAGATGAGTGGGACGCCGCAAGGGATCCTCGCGCGATGGTTCCGCTCGCTGCCGAGAGATCCGCGAGCTGAGCTTGCGCAGCGCATCTTGCTCGGTGCCATCTGGTCGTCGGCCAGTTAGGGGCTCAAGCGTATAAGCTAATTCGGGTTGCACATCTCTTTTCACGCGAGCTCGCAACACTTGTGCGCGTCCCAAGCGACTGCTTAGGGTGTCGATCAAGCGTCCCATCTGTTGCCGATTGTCGGCTTCGGCGACGGCAAATAGTTCGCTTTGCCGCCACTTCATCGGCGCCGTTAGCGTCGCTTGCAGGCAAACTCTCCCCAGAGGCGCCGCGACTTGGTTGCGGAAGTGTTGCTCTAGTTGTCCGACGAGCAACCTTTGCAAATGCTCCGCTTCGTTGGTTGGACGGAAGAGCCCCAGTTGGAGCAATTGCGGTGTGGTGTCGACAAAGTCGAGGCGGCAGACGATTCGCAAAGCCCCCTCGCCTCGCTTTACCAATCGCTTGGCGAGTTCCAGGTTGAGCTGGCGAACGACTTCCACGATGGTCTCGTGGTGCTGCGTGGGGAACTCAAGGGTTTGCTCCAAGCTCCAATCGGGTTGCCCATGCAAAGTGATTATGGATTCCTCGATCTTGCCAAACAGTTGATCGAGTCGAGTGAGCAAGGGTTGGCCGAGGCGCGAGGCCATGCCATCGCGTGGTAATTGTCCCAATTGGCCAATGTTTCGAATTCCGAGACGCTGCAGTGCGTCCAGAGTTGCCTGCTCTAGCCGAAGGGCTGCAAGCGGATAGCGGTTCAAAACATCGGTGGCCGTTTCCGGAGAGGCGATATAGTAGCGGCAGGGAGGAGGAGGGGGGGCGGAGGTAGCCGCGGACTGCGAGTCGCTGTCTGCTGTCGAGGGGGGGGCGAGTTCCGGTGGCAGGGGGAGCAGTGAGTACATGGGACGGCCAGCGCGAGCTTCGCGGGTTGCGTAATTGGCAAAGGCCCAGGCCGTGGCCACGTTTCCGGCGAGCCCCAGGCAGCCAAAATAGTGCTGTTGGGAAAGCCACTTCGCTACCGATTTCAACAAAGCCAGCTCGCCACCAAACAGATTGGCGATTCCACTGACGTCTAGCAGGATGACTTCGGGGTGCAGTTGTGTGCGGCCCGCCCAGCGCTTTTTGTCGAGCGTTTCGAGCCCAACGAGCGGGCTAAACTGCTGAGCCTGTTCAACGAGTTGGCATAGAGTTTCCAGGTCCTCGGACGGGTCGTGTTCGCGGACGGTGGCATCGACCACTGCAGTGGCCTCCGATAGACGCATGCCGGGCTGAATTCCCTGTGCCCGAGCCGCGAGATTCGCAGCTGCAATAATCAAGCCTCGGCGTGCATCGCGGATGGAAAGGAGGAGCGGGGCGCTGGCCAGGCGTGGCTCGAGTGCTTGCACCCGCTGGATCGACCAGTTGGGAAGCCAGATGCACAGCACTCGCTTCTCTCCCGCTTGCTTTCCAGAGTTTTGGTCGGCGAGCAGGCAGGCGGGCTGAACCGTCTCGGCCGCCCTAGTCTCGGGTGCCCCTGCCTTGGGGGATTGCGCAGGCGATAATGATTCCTGGGCGGTAAGATTGGGATCCATGGGAATATTCTGCTCGCATCAGCCAGCTAGTGGCCGTGCGCGACGGGCAGGAGTAGCAGGCAGGATGTTGGCAGGCAGGGGAGAAACGCCGCGGCGTTTCTCGATGGCCGAGATCTTGCCTGTGCCAGAGTCGATTTGCAGACCCACGATTGCTCCTGCTTTCCCACCCCGGACACGCGCTAGCTGGACTTGTAAACGTCGATTCGACGAGGAGGCGGAGCGAACGAGCCACTGGACCTCCGCCCAACTGGGTTGATGACGTGCGGTGGCACTGCGCAGCAGTAGGGCTATGCCACCGCCTATCTCGGCAGCGAGTTGCAAGCGTCGAGCCGCCCGATCATCGATCCGGTCGAATTCGGCCACCACGGCTGCTACCGCCGAGGTCCGCAGCGCCTGGTCGGCAGCCCAGAGCGCATCGGCGCGAGACTCGGGGCGGACCAAAATTACCTGCTTCAGATCAATTCCACGGCTGGCAAGCGCTGGTGGATAAATGCGGTGTTGCGTATCGATCACCACCAGAAAACGCTGTTTGTCCTGTAGGGCTTCCGAGGCTGCGGCAAGCGCTAGTTGGGTAGCGCCACAAGCTGGGGTTAAACGCAGGTATTCCACGACGCTGCCAGGTAGGTAGCCCTTCTGGGGTAAACATTCGTCCAGCGGTTGGCAACCGGTGCTAAGTGCCTGTGTTTCTTGATGCCTGCGATGGGATGTTTCTAGCTGCTGAATATCGCGAGTGAGCCGCTGTAGGACTTGCGTTTGCTCCGGGGGCTTCTCTGGCGAGCAGTGGTGCGTGGTATGCATCCTGTATATCCTTTCCGCCAGAGGTGGGTAAAAGAGCGTCTCAAGGGTAGAGTAGTCATTCAATGCTAGCAAACGAAGCGTTGCGGAACAATGATTTTCCCTTTATGGCGGGCACTCCAGACACCTTCGGTCCCGGGCCCGGCCCAAAAGCAGAGAATTTTGCGAGTACCGCAAAACACTACGGACAAGGACAACCATCATCAAAACGGCACGCTTTCAAATCTGCGCCTACCTAACGCTCCAGCATCCAGAGGGCTATTTCTTCCATGATTCACTAACCCATGCACCGTTAAAAGAGCGGGGCTGGCAGGTGCAAGATGTGGTCTGGGATGAACCCAATACTGACTGGACACAGTTTGATGCCGTCGTCATCCGCTCCCCTTGGGGCTATCAACGCAATCCCCAAAAGTTCTTACAGACACTTAGGGAAATTGAAGCGGTGGGGACGCCCCTGCTCAATCCACTTCGCATCTGCCAATGGAATATCGACAAAAACTACTTGCGAAAACTTGGGGAACAAGGACATCCCATCGTTCCGACCCTATGGTTCAATCGCCTTGCAGCGGACGAACTGCCGCACATCTTTGAGCAACTAGGCTCGGCACAAATCGTCGTCAAGCCCACCGTAGGAGCGGGGGCCGAAGACACGTATTCTCTCAATCGCGACGATCCCCTGGGGTGGCAGGCGGCGCTTGACGCCTTTGCACTGTCGCCATTGATGGTGCAACCCTTTGTGCAGTCTGTGGTGACGCATGGCGAATTCTCCTTAATCTATTTTGGCGGACGGTTTAGTCATGCCATTGTGAAAAAGCCGAAACCCAAAGATTTTCGCGTCCAAGAGGAGCATGGTGGTGCGCTGAACGCCATCGAGGCTGACACGGAATTGTTGCGTGCGGCAGAGGGGATTCTCTCTACGGTGGGCCAGAAGTTGCTTTACGCACGGGTCGATCTGGTGCTTTTAGAAGATGGCGCGCCAGCCCTGATGGAACTAGAACTCATTGAACCATCGCTGTACTTTTCGTATGCACCACTCGCGGCAACGCGATTTGCGGAAACCTTGGTGGAAATGCTTGCGGATTTCTAACGCAGGACAACTCGTCGGCAGTAAAATTTATCTGGGGCCCTTGCGCTGGCTTTAGAGTGGAGCGGGGTTGCAATGCTACCGCGAAGCTTGCGTCTCCAATCGCGCTGTCGCGGCAAGCGTCACTGGTGTACGTCCCCACCCGGGCTGTCGATTTCTTGGGCACCACAGAGGGCTAAACGCATGGCGAAAGCACAAGCTTCATTCAAGAGGACGATGCTTGCCGAACCCGCGCAGCTGGCAGAACAGGCAGCTCAGCGTTGAAGCTGGGGCGGCGCGCATCGTGGGGGCTGAACCCACGCCCGCGACACAGGCTGGGATCGAGTTGGTTGCTAGGCAGCAAAGGTGTCTTCTGGAGCAACGATCTCCAAGAGCTCGACGGCCGGTTCGCCATCGCAATAGATGAGAGCGGTGCGACCATAGGTGATGTGTCCCACTGAGACTTGGAACAATCCAGCTAGTTCTGCAGCGCAGGCCACTTTCCAGAGGTGGTGCAGGCGGACATGCCGTAAGACATTGTGGTTAATCAAGACCCGTCCCAGAGGAGTCTGCTGCGCCATGATTTCGTCGCGTACGACCGGTTGCAGGGCGGCCAGGGCGAGTCGGACGATACCGAATTGGACCACGCGTCGATCGCTGCGGCGGCGCAACAGAATTTTTCGCAGGTAGTGGGTTTCGTCTAAGCGGCTCTCCATGACTTCGACATCCACCTGGCACCCGTGACGGCGTTCTACCGTTACTGTCATATGCGACTCGTGTGCCAACATTGCTTGGTAGGCTTCCGGGGCATCGCACGGTTCGGAGTGTGAAAACTCACCGAGTTCGGACTGCCGCGGATAGAACAAGGACACGAGGTCCTCCAATTCCGCGGAAGGTGGTGTCGCTCTGGTCATCCTCTCACTTTCTGAAAATCTGCTTAGCAATGAGCAGTAAACAAGTCCGTTGTTTCTGAAGCTTTGCGGGCTGTTGATTTAATCGCAATTTGAATTTTAGTGCGGAGGTAGTATCCTTAATTGACTTGTAGCGGAGGTTATCTTTCCTTGCTCACGCGGCGGGTTACTATTTCAACAGCCCGTTTAGCCAGGAGCCACCACGGGCAGCAAGCCGCTGGCGGGCAAGCTTACGATGGTGGGGACAGTGGGCTCTGAGCGAGCGAGCACGGTATCGACCAGGTAGAGCAGCAGTCGTTGGAAAGGCTCGGAATCAATTTTGGCAGCTGCTTCCAACGCGCGCTGTTCATGTTTTTCGATCAGTCGACGCGCTTGTTCAAACACGCGAGCTTGGCGATATAGAGCTGAGACTTGTGAAATCCGTTCCGAGTCGCTTAAAGAGCAATTGGGACTTGCCAGGCTCAGCAAGCGTGCTTGGTCTGGTTCGGGGAGATTTGCCAAAGCCAGTGCCCAAAGCAGCGTTGGTCTGCCACCTAAGACGTCTCCGCCTGCCTGCAGCTTGTTGTGCGAGTCTCCCTCCCAGTCTCCCAAATCATTCAAAATCTGGAAGGCCACGCCGATGTTGCGTGCATAGACACGAATATGCTCCTCAATCGTCTCCACATTGCCCGCCAATCTGGCTCCGGTATACAACGCCGCTTCGAAGGCGGGCGAAGTTTTGAGTGCGTAGACTTTGAGTGCATCCAGCGGGGTTAAACGTTTATCACTCGCATCCCGCCACAGCAGCTCGGCACCCTGGCCCTCGGAAAGACGGGTATGCGCTCCGGCGAGGCAATCGAGAATATCTGCGGCACAATCGGCTCCCAACACGCCTGCTTCTCGACTTACCATTCGGTAGCCCAAGCCAATCAGGTAATCGCCAACATTGATCGCCGTCGCCAGCCCGTATTTGCGGTGCATGGTCTCTTGGCCGTAGCGGTATCCATCATCGTCCTCGATGTCATCGTGCACCAAGCTGGCTTTATGGAACATTTCAATGCTCATTGCCGAACGCAAGATGGAATCGGAGTAGTTTTCTAGGGCGCTGGCCCCTTGGTTGAGCGTGGCTTGGCCACCGGTGAGCGCGTCGTAGGTTGCCAACGTCATGAAGGGACGGGAGTACTTACCACCACGCCGAACGAAGTCGAGTGCTAGTGTTTCCGTTGCGGCAATGGGATCGATGCCGGCCAACAGATCGTCGCTGTCGTTCGTCGGCTGACTGGCTCGACTACGTGGTGTTAGTCGCTCGAAGGTCTCGCCACCGAACAGGTCATTTGCGGTGCGTAAAAGGTGAACGTAGCTGCGCGTTTTGGTAACGGGCGTTTCTACCCGCGTTTGAATCATCTCGCTGACCCAAGCCTCGTCCACACTGGTGTTGCGACAATCACTCGAGAGAAGCGGCACTGCCATGCAGGGGATGCCCGCCAACAACAGCTTATCAATCGCTTTTTCCAGGACATTCAAGCAGGCAACGCCGACGATTGCATCGACATACCCACTAACGATGATCTTCATCACGACTGGCGAACCCTCAGCCACCAGTACCTTGTAACCCATGTCTTCGGCAATAGTGCGGAAATCAGCAATGCTGCAAGCACCACACTGTTTGCAGTTCATGCCGAATTCGTCGTAGTCCGCTGGACAGCCCTCGGCGTGTTTGAGGCAGTGCGGCAACAGGAACAATCTGCGACTGGGGTCGGTTGCAGCGACTTGATCTCGGTAGAACTCACTGCTGAGTATGACCATGATCCAGCCAACGTACCCTTCACTAAGCCCCTCGTCGTCCAGCAGCTTGCGGGCGATGACCTCCATCTCGTCTTTGGTCATCAACCGAGATTTGTCGAGCCTGCCTGCGACTTCACTGCATTTGTTTTTTAAATGCTCGCGCAATTCAAGCGTCTCTGGGACCAGCTTGAGGTGGCTCGTCTTCCGGCGCCGACTCTTGGGGCGAGCGTTGGGCTCCTGGGCAGCCGCCGAACTACCTTCATGGGAGGGTTCATGCGAAGCAGAGGAATCAATCGAAGCTGATGACAAAGCTGTCACTCCTGTCGTTTCGTATAAGCTCGGGTGGAGGCTGGCTGGTTGGCCGTAAGTGGGGTGGTGGCCAGTGCGGGGAAGGGAGGGTATCTAGTTGAACCGCTTCCAGTGCAATCTGTTTCGGTCAATTTCAGTGCTAGTTCGGAAGAAGCAAGCGTTTGGCCGTTCCGAGTGCACTCAAGCTAAACACAGCCGGGTAGAGCCGTTCGTGATACCACAGCTTAGCAAAGTAAAAACCAATCGGCCACGAACGGTCGAGATTTCCCTCACCAACGCGGAGCATCAAGTATTCCAGTCCCCGCATTATAGTTGCTGGTACCGGAGACGGGTCACCGTTGGCGACTAACGCTTCGCATTCTAGGGGATTGCGACCGAAATTGTGACCCAGGCAACATTCGCTCAATCCCTCTAGGGCGATGGCCGTTTCCTCGATCGAACTCGTAAGGGGGGAATGGTCGTTACCGCGTGGTTGGACTGGAACGGTATTGGGCTTTACCGACGCGCCGGCTCCGCTGCCCACCTCTCCCGGTTTCGAGAATGAATCGCGGTACTGGACACTTGGTCCTCCCCCCCAACCTCCATCGCTATTCTGGGCGTGTTGCAGGAATGCAATGCCCTGCAACGCTTGCGGGGAATCGGCAAGTCCTAGCGCGGCGTAGGCCAACAGGACTTTGCCGGTTCCGTAGACTGGATTGTCTTCGAGTGGACGATCTTGATTTCCGAACCACAGTGGTTGCCAGCACCCATCGGGCTGTTGGTTTTTCTGCAGATACGCCAAGCCTCGCTGTTGCGCGTTGAACAACTGTGGCTTGGTGGGGACGGTCGTCCTACCGGCGGCCCGCGCCAATCGATCGAGGTCTGGAAGCCAAGCATTGATGGCGCGGAGAGCGTGGGCCGTCAAGTCGGTACCACTGCGATCGAAGGGGAGCTGTCCCCAACCGCGGCAAAAGGTCGGCCACCCACCATCACGATTTTGCAAGCGCAGTAGCCAGCCTAGCCCACTCGATACAGCAATCTCGATTTCGCTCCGCAGGCGGAACCACCGAGGATCCTCTAAGTCGAGTTGCCTCAAGGCCAGTAGGGCGGCTGGTGTGTCGTCTGCATCGGGCACTGCGCCACTCAAATTCGTCCACCCCCAGCCGCCTGGATTGGCGCCGGTAAAGGGATGGCGGTGCTTGTGTTGGCAGCTCAATAGCCATCGCACCAAGCCGGACGAGACGGAGTTTTTTACGGAGTTTTCTGGAGTGTGCGTCTGAGCAAGAGTCCCTGGACTGGAAGTCCCAATACTCGGCTCACTGAGCCGTACCCGCACCGGTCCGGTCCGTCCTAGCGCGTGGACGGACAGACTGGTGATCCACGTAGCCAGGTTGGTATCAATGGGCCAGCTGCCGTCCTTAAGTCGGGAATCGAGGATAAATCGAGTGCATTCTTGGCAAACCGGCAAATTGCCTTGACCGATGGCCGCCAAGTTCATTAGGACGAAGCTCGTCAGTGGAACGGCTTCTAAATAGCCACCGCTGGCGGGCTGCATGCGACGGAGGACTTGGAGGGTTGGTGAAATCGCTTTGCGACGGACCATTCGAAGCAAGGGGTTTTTAGGCGGCGAGTGGTGGAAGACAGCTTGGCCAATAGCTACCAACGCGGGAACGGCGTAGCTGACGACCGGCATGCGCGCCCAGCGATACCAATCTTGAGGAAGCCAAGCGGCTTCGAAGGGCAGGCTGGGGACTTCCTTCCAGGGGACCAATCCGGCCAAGGCACAGCTGCTGAGGATGGGCACCACAAATGTCTTGTCCTTGCCGTACCGCGCCCGGAGCCCGTCCCACTTGCCTTGCTTTTCGACGTAGTTCCAAGCGTGCTGTGCAGCCTCGGCATGGGAAGCGGCGAAATCGGCGGATTCCCAGGCCGCTAGGACGAGCAGCGTGGTGGCGATATTGGAATGACTGCGGTTGGTATCCCCGAATCCGCCATCTGCATTCTGGTGCTCTAGCAACCACTGGCAACCGTCTTGGATCGCTACCGCGATGTCGTTGTCGTTCGTCGCATTGTGCTTGTGGACTTGGACAAGTGCGCTAATTGCCGTGGCCGTCGAAAGCGCTGAGGTAGAGAGTTCTCCCGTCCAGTGCGTGTTGTCTACCATCTGTTCATGCAGGTGTTGGTAAGCCGTCTCCCAGGCTTGCGTCAAGCGAGAAAGGAAATCAGCATGCTCCGCCGTGAAAGCCCGCTGTTCTCGATTCCGATGGGAGGACTGGGACGCCGGGGAAACGCTCGGTCTGAGCGGCGAATCGGGGACGAGGGCTTCAGTAAATTGCTCTGGATTGCTATGCACGGAATTTGGTACTTAAACTAGGTGCGTGAGAGGACTTGATTCATCCTTAGCTTGGCCAACAGTGTTCTTTAAGTCTAGACACGCCTATCCAACGCCATGAGTAAAGTAGGATTTAGCGAAGTCAGTGAGTTCTTCGATCATGATTGAAATTGATTCCAATGTTCAGCACAGTCTGGGCCAAGAAGTCGCGGTTGAGCGTCTGCACAACCTAGCCGTCAACCTAGCCCAGCGTTTCCCGCAGCAAGTGCATCAGTTGAAAATGCATTTTAAAAACCATCGCATCGACGTCGACTTTGCGGCCTACGGTTACGTGGTGCATTGGACGGCAGAGGTCTTTGATGATCAGGTATCGCTCCATGGGACTGTACCCGATTCTGCCAAGGTTTTTGCTGGGAAAATGAAGCAGACTATTACTGGCCACGTGGCTCAGGAACTCTTCAGTTCGCCACTGCGCCGGGCGGCCTAACGGGGGAGTCGCTGTAAAGGGACTGTACTCTATCCGGCTGACAACCTACCGTTGGTCTCGCGCAAAATCGAGTCACGCCGGTGGGTTGCTGGGAGCGTTGCGTGGGAATGCATTCCTGAGCAATTCCAAGCTCTTGGGGATGGCTGTTCGGTAGTCTTCCTTCCCTTCAAATTCGAGCGAGATAAATCCGCGATAGTGGTGCTTTCGTAGAATCTCCCCGATGCGCGGGTAGTCGAGGTCCAGTGCATACCACTCTCCGCCTCCATAGTATGTCTTCGCCTGGACAAAGATGGTCTGCGGCGCGATCTTCTCCAGACGTGTGTACGGTTCTTCTAAGAAGTTCCCCGTATCTGTCGTGATTTGCAACCAAGGGGAATCGACTGCATTGACGATCCTGAGGATTCCTTCGGGTGTAAGCCCGAGTCCCCAATGGTTTTCCAAAGCCATTACGATTCCGCAACGCTCCGCAGTTGGGATACAAGCCTCCAAAGCTTCGATCACCCAGGGGAACGCGTCTTCGTCGGTGTAGCCCGCCAGCGGTTTCTCGATTCCCCGATTCGCCATCAATGCATCAAAGCTGCCGGATGTTCCCCAACGTCCGGTGTTCACCCGCATGGTCGGGATGCCTAAGGTGTAGGCCAGTTCGATTTGGCCAATCGTGCGATCGATGTTTTGGCGGCGGAGTTCGCGATCGGGGGTTACAAATCCCTGGTGCGTCGACATGCCGACAATGGGCAACCCCAGTCGCAAGGCGTGCCGTTTGTACGACATCATCTTGGAGTGGCTTAGCAGTTCGTTTTGTTCGAGTTGGTAGAGTAGCAATTCGATGCCATCAAAGCCCATCTCATCGGCCAGGTCGATGCACTTGTCAAAATCGCGGAATTCCTCATTGTGAAAACGCCACAGCGAGTAAGTGGATAGCACGATGGGATAGGTCTGGCGGGCACCGGAGCCTGGGTGGGCGGACACCTCTTGGGAATTGGCGACAGCTTGGCTCAGGGGAACCAACGCGCCGGCGGCGATGGCTGTCGACAGAAAATTTCTGCGAGAGTCTTTCATCTGTAGAATCCTCAAAGAGTGCAATGGAGCGGCTCTGTGCCAACGCCAGTTTGGACTGTCCTCAGCTGCGGAGCTGAAACCCACCAGTCGTGATCCATCCTTCTCCAATCCAAGGGGTGCCAACCTACTCCAGGAGGCCTAGCCCCAAGGATTGTTCGAGCGGGCTCGTCGCCTGGACCACTACCGCTGCCCAAACTTTCAAGACTGGACGACGCGTTAGTGTACCATTGTCTCTCCTATTCTGGGGCTTGGCGGGATACGCCGGCAGAGGAAAAATTGCTGGAGCAGTACCGTCGCCCGAATGCCCTTGTGGCGGTGAGAGCGAAGCGAGTCGGCAGCGGTTCTGGTGGGAACTTGTGAAGCGCTGCGAGATCCCCTAATCTGTACTGCATCATCTTGCTGCAATCGCTTCATCGCACCACCGCGGACATGCATCTTCCGGCACGCCGAAGGAGCAGATGTTTGTGGGCTCTCGCGGAGCAGTACCGACTCGAACGACTACCAATCTTGGTTAGGAAACGCACCATGCAAACGCCTCCCCCACTCTACCTGGCCACGGAGAGAAACGCCGCAGCGTTTCAGCCCCGAGCCTCAGCTGCCACGCACCCATGTCCATCGCTCAAAAGTCGGTGGGGCAGGCGATTGAGGACGGTCGGATGGTTAGCCCTCGGAATGTGTTTGTTGGCGCTTTCGCCAACCAAAGCGTGGAGTGCTCAGCCCAATATCGTGTTCGTTTTTTCCGACGACCACGCCTTGCAGGCCATTGGCGCCTATGGTTCAAAAATCAATCAGACACCCAATCTGGACCGAATTGCCAAAGAAGGGGCCGTGTTCCAAAATTCCTTTTGCGCCAATTCCATTTGCGGCCCGTCGCGCGCTTGCATTCTCACTGGCAAACATAGCCACAAAAACGGCTTTTTACGCAACGGAAACCAGTTCGATGGAACGCAAACCACGTTTCCAAAACTGTTGCAACAGGCCGGGTACCAAACGGCCCTGATCGGCAAATGGCACTTGTCGAGCGATCCCACTGGATTCGATTTTTGGGAAGTCTTGCCAGGTCAGGGAAGCTACTACAATCCCGATTTTTTAACGATGGACGGGAAACGCAAACGCTACGAAGGTTATTGCACGGACATTATTACCGACAACGCTCTGTCGTGGCTCAAGGAGAAGCGAGATCCGAATAAGCCCTTTGTGCTGATGTGCCAGCACAAGGCGCCCCATCGCAATTGGTCTCCACCACCCCGCTACTACTCGTTGTATGCGGATCAGACGATTCCCGAACCCGACTCCCTACGGGATGACTACGCTGGTCGTAGCAAGTTGCTCAAAGAAAACGAGATGTCGTTGGCGGAGCATTTCTACTGGGGGCACGATATGAAGTTTCATGGGGAGAACGAGTACCCCAAGAGCTTCGCGTCCGGTTTGCCGAACGGGGAATACAAAAGAATGAACCCCGAGCAGAAAGCAGCCTGGGACGCAGTCTATGAGCCGCTCAATCAGGCCTTTCTAGCGGACATGGAAGCTGGCAAGCTGTCTGATGATGCTATCTTGAGCTGGAAATATCAGCGTTACATCAAGGATTACTTGGCGTGCATTCAGGCGGTCGACGATAGCGTTGGACAATTGTTGGATTACCTCGACCAAGAGGAATTGGCTGACGATACGATTGTAATTTACAGCTCTGACCAAGGGTTCTATCTCGGAGAGCACGGTTGGTATGACAAGCGATGGATGTTTGAAGAATCCCTGCGCATGCCGTTTCTCATCCGTTGGCCCGGCGTGATCAATCCGGGCATTGAGTCGCAAGCTCTGATTCAAAATATCGACTATGGGCCAACCTTCCTCGATCTAGCGGGAGCCGATATTCCGGCTGAAATGCAGGGTCGGAGCATGGTCGAGATGTTGAAGAACCAAGGTCAGCCGTCGACGGCCTGGCGCGATGCGATCTACTACGCCTACTACGAAAACGCTGCCGTTCACAATGTCCCGCAGCACGATGGCGTGCGAACAGAACGCTACAAATTGATGTTTTTCCCGCGAGGTCGTGAGTGGAATTTGTTTGACCTCGAAAAAGATCCTCAGGAAATGCAGAGCGTGCATGCCGATCCCGCCTATGCCGATATCTTGGCTGGCATGCAGAAACGCTATCGCGACTTGCGGCAGTTCTACGAGGTGAATAGCGCCGCGCTTCCCGCGACACGCGGCGATGAACCCAATTGGGCCAAGCGCGATCGATCCATGACCGAACGTGCTAGGCAGGGCGATGTGGACCTGGTCTTCATCGGCGATTCGATCACGCAAGGCTGGGAGGGCGGCGGCAGGAAAGTGTGGGACGAATTCTACGGGGATCGAAAAGCACTGAACCTTGGCATCGGGGGCGACAAAACCGAGAACGTGATCTGGCGATTGACCCATGGCAATCTCGCCAAAATCAAGCCTAAGGTGGCGGTGTTGATGATTGGCACCAACAATACGGGGCATGTCCTGCAAGATCCCGCAGAAGTTGCTGCGGGGGTCGAACGGATTCTCGAGATCCTCGCCGATAAACTTCCAGATACCAAGGTGGTGCTGCATGGCATTTTTCCACGCGGTCCCAATGAGTTTGATGAAATGCGCCTCAATAATGTTGCTATTAACCAGCACATTCGACGTTTCGCAGACGGTGAACGGGTGCAGTTTCTCGAAGTGGGCGATCAGTTTCTCGAAGCGGATGGAACGATCAGCCGGGAGATTATGCCCGACCTGCTGCATCTGAATGAAACCGGCTATCGGCGTTGGGCCAATGCACTGGAGCCCACGCTGAAGGCATTGGGGCTGTAGTCCCCCGTCAGCCAGATGGTCGGTTGAGCGCACCCTGAATCACGACAGCTTAGTGAAACTGCACTAGCTCTCGAGGCGGGGTGCCGTTGACCAGCGGCGAAGGCAGCAGCGGCAATCCTGCAGAACATGCGATGGTTCCAGGTTGTTGTGTCCGCTACTTTGGTGCCTGCTGGACGAGTTGCATCGGAACCGCAAACGGCTGGCAGATTCAAGAGGGAGGGGGGGCTAGTCACGGGGCTGGCGGGCCCGCCAGCCAGCTCTTTTAGCTCACTGATCTTGTAGCTCACTATGCTTTCGATTGATCGCTTTCGATTGATCGAGAGCGAAATCGCAACAGCAATGTTGCCTTCTGCACCGGCAAGGTGTCCGTAAGGGCGTCGTCTTTCGCAGGTTGCAAGCTGTCACGGATCGGCTCGACAACTTCGGACGCCACAGGTTGCGATTGCGATCAACCATGGCGTTGTGCTGGCGTGCATTGCCCCGTCAGCGAGTGGGTGGCTGTCTCCCTTGCATGACTCCTTGGTTGACTCACGCGATGCGAAGCCGTTTACGCCAGCTTCCCGCGGCACACCACTAGAAAAACTCGCGGTTCAGCGCCAAACTAAACGCATTCATTGAGTTGAGGTCCCGCTTTACTGTTCTGGAGTCTTCTGTGCGCGTTACTTGTAAGAGCTTTGATCTTCCGTTGCGTGATCCGTTCACCATTTCTCGTAGTACGGTTACCGTCCAGCCAACTCTGATCGTTCAGGTGGAGCATGAGGGCCTGTTCGGATACGGCGAAGCCACGACCAATGAATATTACGGAATTACGCTCGAACGCATGGAGCGGGCGTTGGCTAAGATCGCTCCGCGAATCGCCGACTATCGCTTGGAGAATCCAGCGGAGTTGTGGAAGGAGTTGGATGGCGAACTTCAGGAATGTCGCTTTGCCCAATGCGCGTTGGATTGTGCCGTGTGGGATATCTATGCTCAATCCCAAGGCATGCCGCTGTGGAAGCTGTGGGGATTCGATGAAAAGTCTCCGTACCCACCGAGTTGCTTTACGATTGGTATCGATACCCCGGAGGTTATGGTTCGCAAAATGCAGAATCAACCGAATTGGCCCGTATACAAAATCAAGCTGAATGCGTCTGGAGGGATGGACCTTGTTCGTGCGCTCCGCGAAGAAACGACCCGTCAGCAAGTGAACCCGATTTTTCGAGTGGATGCCAACTGCGCTTGGCAAGCGGCGCAGGTCAAGGGCTGGGCGGAGGAACTGCAAACGCTCAATGTCGAGCTGATTGAACAACCGCTCCCGGCCGATGCCTACGAGGAGATGAAGTTGTTGAAGGGCAAGTGTGCCTTGCCCCTGATGGCTGATGAGAGTTGCCAAGTGGAAGCGGATGTGGATCGTTGCATCGAAGGTTTCGATGCGATCAACATCAAATTGGTGAAGTGTGGCGGGTTAACCCCAGCCAGGCGAATGATCGCGCGGGCCAAGCAAAATGGCTTGCGCGTGATGGTGGGTTGTATGACCGAATCGAGCATTGGGATCTCAGCGGGAGTGCATTTGCTGCCACTGCTCGATTTTGCTGATTTAGATGGCGCACTCTTGCTGGCCAAGGACATTGCCAGTGGGCTGGAATGGTCGGCTGGCTATTGCCAATTGCCCAGTGCGCCTGGTTTGGGAGTGCAGTTGCTAGACGGCCGCTTCTAGCCCCACGGTGACTATCTCGAAGGCAACCCGGGGCAGCGTTAGCGCCGCATGAAAGCATGCGACTTCACAGGCCTGACTGGCGAAAGCGGCGAATCGCTTAGATGGAGAGGTTCCGCTGTCGATGTTTCGCTACGTGGAGACGAATGCGGAGTGGTATCGGAGAGCGAGATAGCAGATGGAGCCGATTTTGCCTGTCGTGACGCAGGGTTGCCCATGAGCGTTAGTGCCGAGGATGATGATTCTGGTGAAGCTTGGGGCTGCTCGCCCGTGCGCCCCGAGGCGTAAGTCTCGGCAGTACTGATTTCGTCGGCAGTTTCAGGGCTGCGTGCCTGTGAGATTCGATTTGCCGACGGCCGCTCGTGCAAGGGAGTCTCTGTGGCGGAGGAATAACCTGGAGATGGACCGCTAATTCGCTGCAATTTGTCTCGCGAAACCTTTGCAGCCACTGAGGAAAATTCCTGCCGCACCGACTCATCGACTTTGTCGAGTTTCATCGCGAGTGTCTGAGCACTGGCTGGGCTTTGAGTGCAAATTCTCGATATCTGCGACATGAATTTGGCGGTTTCCGCGAAATTGAAGTCGGCTGTCTTGGCAACGAGCGGTCCGAGGGTCCTGGTGAGGATATCGGCGCCTAGGTTGTCGAGTTTGAGGAAGACGTCCATGACGCCTGCCATGGTGGGTTCACCGTCGACGATTCCCCGGTCTTGAGAATGCAACACGCACACACAGCGACCAGGGACTCTCCGCGGCGACATGCTGCCATCGTAGACTCCATTGCCGTAGTAGACGTGAACGTTGTCGCTGGCGAAGAGCAGATCTGCTTTGCAGCTAGTTCCAGCACCATCGTCCGCCACGAACGAAGCGGGACTGCGCCGCTGAGCGGTGACGTTGGTGATCCCCATCATTTCCCACATGTTGACCATGACCTCTGGTCGTCGGACCAGAAAGTTAAACATTTGGGGGTCGCATTCGATCTCTTGAGCGGGCATGCGTCGGAAATAGCTGGGGTTGTCCAGCACGTCGCGCACCAACACTTGAGCTTGCGGGTTGAGTTGATGGAGAGGAACCGCATGAATGGCTTGATTGCGCACGTCACGCGAGGAGACGCCTTCGACCCGAATGGGCTCCACGGCAGTTGCTTGACTGCAAACGGTATGCAGGGAGCTGAGGACAAGCAGGATGCTGAGCAACGAGTGAAAAGCACTTTGCATTACGAAGCTCGCTCAAAACCATCCATCTGTCGATCTTGCCCGCCCACAGCGTCTCTGCTTTCCAACCTAGCACGGAGAAAGCAGCGACAGTAATATTGTCGGCCGTTTGGGGACTGTGTCCGCAGTTCTTCTTTCAGACCAGCGGAGATATTCGACGGAGGAGGCATGCGGCCTCGCGTGGGCTCTCGGCACGGGGGCACGAGCCTTGTAGCCAGAACGGGCCTTGTAGCCAGAAGTGGAAGCTAGCGACCGCTCTAAGGCCGCAGGGGCATGGCGGGGCAAGGGCAGGTTGCCGCCACCGCACCCATCCATCCGGACGCCCTTGTCGCAGGATTAGAGGGTTGTGCAGCTTGCTGCGGATGGAAGGAGTGCGCAAACCGGCGGAGAAGCAGGGGAAACGTGGTGTAGCCTGTTCTACATGGCCCGCCGGGCTTGCAGGACACGCTGTTGTGAGGACGATTGGTGAACGATCGGTTCATCAAGACCATCGCCATCAAAGTCACCAACCAAGACGGTGCCAGTGCTCGAGTCGATTTCGAAGACTTGGTCGGTGGCGTCGATCTGCCCGTTGCCATTGGAGTCTACGAAGACTTGATTGCCACGGACGATTGCTAGCTCTTCGATACCATCGCCATCGAAGTCTCCCACGAGCGGAAGATCACCCTCGGCACCAAATTCATGCTGTTCGTCGTCTGAGGTTAGTTTTCCATCGCCATTCACGTCCAATCTCCACTGACCGTCGCGGAACACCCCAATGGTTGCAATTCCATCGCCATTGAAATCACCACTGACAGCAATGTCTTTACCACTTCCGAAGCGGAAGACGTGGTCGATCAAATCGGCCCGCGCCTCCCCATCACGGCTTCTCTTGAGGAGACGTGGAGTGTCTGGTGCCTCTTCGGAGGACGGAGGCACGTTCTTGAATCGAGCGCGGGTCAAGTTGTCAGGATCGGGCAATCCAGGTTCGGCAGCGATGGCCCGTTGATCACCGTCCCACTGCTCTCCAAAAATTCCAACGTCCGATTTCCCATCGCCGTCCCAGTCGCCTACAACCGGTTGGTCTCCCTTGTTACCCATGCGGAGCCAAATGTCATCTTCGTCCCAGACACCATTTCCATTGAGATCGATAAACCATTCTCCGTCTGCGAAGAGGGCAATCTCGTCGACACCATCACCATTGAAATCGCCGGCGAGTGGCTGCCCCTCTTCCATGTGGAACACATCGTTGTTCTGGATGCGCGACTCCGCATTGGTGCTGATGGATCTCCAAGACTCGTTGGTTCGCTTCATCCCGTCGACAGTCCACGACTTCAAATCGAGCTTCTCAGCATTCTCTGCCACGGTTGTTTCGGAAACAGGTTCACCGTTACGGAGGCCCCGCGGGTAGCCGGCATTGATAACGCTCAAGTGCCATGTTGGAGGCGACGAGTGTCCAAATCCGATCTCCAGCGGAAGGGGGGACCAGGTCGGTGGCGTAGCTAAGATGGGTTGTGGTGGGATGTACAGCGGAGGCACGATCACTACCTTTTCGACGTCCGGTGGCGTCGGCGGCAAAGGTGGTGGTGGTAGAACCGATTTGGCTCTGACTTCACTAAAGTTGTTTTCTTGGGAAGATTCACCAGGATTCAAATTGATTCCCACCACGGCATCCATCATTTGTCCTGCGGAGAACTGACGAAGTGTCGAGGATGGGAAGGCATTGAAGAATGCATCGACTTCAGATTGGGAATTGAGGGTCACCCCCCCCAGCGTTCCAGGCCTGTCGAGACTATCAACATAGTCCTTGGGCTGAATTTCAAAAACGATGTAAGCCCCGGCTCGCAAGCCAGGGAATGAATAATAACCATTGGCATCGGTAGTGACCTCAATCACATCCCCGGAATAGTAGCCGGGAAGAGCGCTCGAAGCACCGGCTTGAGCACCCGTGACCAAGCGGAGCTGTAGCGTGACGCCTGCCAGCGGAGTGTCGTCGCTGGTGCGTTTGCCGTCGCGTACCGAATAGCGATCGTCTGGGACCGTACCGGTTGCGTTGGTGATGTCTGGTCCATCTTGGAAGACATACCCACTGATCTCCACGGGAGGAACTTCGCAGAAATTGGCGTCGGTAATGTGTTGCCCACCCGACAATTGAATCCCGCTGATCAGATCAGCGACACTGGCGTCACCGCCTGTAGTGGGTGCAACTTGACCGCCATGAAACAATCCGATCGGTTGATGTTCACGCACCGAATAGGTGCCAGGACGCAGACCGGCGAACGTGTAGGTTCCGTCTGCGGCGGTGGTGGTTGTTGCCAGGACGTTTCCTTGGGCATCGAGCAGGTCAACTTGGACCGACTGCAGGGAGCTCTCGTTGGGATCCTGCTCGCAATCGAAGTCCAGGTCGACAAAGACTGAGCCCGAAATCGAGCCAGGAAGCACTTCGCAGAAATCGTAGTCGATAAGGTCGGCACCAGGGGAGATGTCAATGGCTGAAATAACATCCTCGACGGAGTCGTTGCCGCCTCCGGAGCCAGCCTTTTGACCGCCTTGAAAATATCCGGTGGGTTGTGATTCGCGGACGGCGTATCTACCCGGTGCTAGCCCGGCAAATTGGTAGTTACCTTGCGCATCGGTCACCGTGCTCATCAACACGTTGCCATTGGCGTCTAGCAATTCGACGGTTACGCCCGCAAGAGGCTCTTCATTGCTATCAAAATAGCAGTCGTCGTCGCTATCGACGAATACGGTGCCGGCAATCGTGGCTGGTTCAATCTCACAGAAATCGTAGTTGACCAGGGCGGCTCCTGGATTCAGTGCAATGGCGGAGACGACGTCCTGTTGAGAATCGTTGCCGCCCCCAGAACCGGCTTTCTGACTGCCCTGCAGGTAGCCAGCTGGCTGCGACTCGCGGACGGTGTAAACGCCAGGCTCTAAGCCTTGGAATAGGTAGGCCCCATTGGCATCGGTTTGGGTTGTCGCGACAACCTGTCCGTTGGCGTTGAGAAGCGTGATGGTAACGCCGGACAGCATCTTCTCTCCAGCATCTAAGATGCAATCCTGATCACTGTCTACGTAGACGTTACCTGCAATCGAGCCGGGTGGCAGTTCGCAGAAATCGTAGTCGACTACATCTTGTCCTGGCTGGATGATGATCGAAGTAACGAGGTCTTCGATTGAGTCGTCTCCTCCACCACTGCCGGCATGGTGATCGCCGTTAAAATAGCCCGCGGGCTGGATCTCTCGGATGGAATAGTTGCCGGGGAGTAGGTCGTCGAATGTGTAGCGTCCCTCGGCATCGGTTAGCGTTGTTTGGAGGACGGTTCCCGATTGATCGAGCAACTCGATACGTACGCCAGAGAGTGGCATTTCTCCAGCAGCGTCGATGATGCAGTTACCGTTGGTGTCGGAGATCACGCGACCTGCGATGCTGCCGGGCAGAATTTCGCCGAAGTCGTAGTTGAGTCCCACGCCGCCCGCGCCGAGCTTAATCGAAGCGATCACGTCCCCAGTGGAATCACTGACTCCAACGCGCTGACCTCCAACGGTTCCCACATCTGCCTTGCCAGGAATGTAATCAGCGGGGGTTTGTTCGGTAACGCGGTAGACACCAGGCGGTAGGCCCGTGAATTTGTAATAGCCCTGCGCATCGGTACGAGTCTCGGCGACTTTCGCCCCGTCTGCATCCCACAGGACCACCACAACATTGGAAAGTGGAGATTCGCCACTGTCGCGACGACCATTGTTGTTTTGGTCGTAAAAAGTATGACCACTCAGTTCCGCTGGAGTGAGCTCACAGAAGTCGTAGTTGACACCACGGGTGTCTCCGGTCAAAACGATCTGCGTTATCAGACCGCCACCATTGACGATGCCACCCAGGCTGCCGGCCAGGGCATCGCCATCCAATAAACCGGTGGGAGTGTATTCGGTGATGCTATACACACCCGAATGCAAGCCGATGAACTCATAGCGTCCATTTGCGTCGGTGCGCTGCGTGGCGATGACCGTACCGGATGCATCCCGCAATTCGATCAAGACTCCCGCAAGTGGGGCTTTGGTCGCATTCGCATCGTGGCAGTCGTCTCCACTGGTGACGACACACACTTTTCCACTGAGTGTCGACGGTAGATTCTCTGCAAAGTTCAGGTCTTTGACATGTTGGTCGCCCAACAGAATCTTGACTTCCGTTAACACGTCTGGATCGTTGGCGACGGTATTGCCGACAGTTGCTCCATCGAGCTTCCCGGGGGTCGCTCCGACGCTGTAGTAGTTCGCCGGTTGCGTCTCACGAACTTGATAGGTACCGGGCTGCAAGCCTAGTTGAGTTCCGAACTCATAGCGTCCTTGTGAGTCGGTGGTCGTCTGATAGCCGGTGGTGACGTACTTTCCGTTCTCGAGACGGAACAACTCCAGGTTGACACCCGCGATACGCGTGTCGGTGCTCTGCAGGGTCAGGTCTTCATTGCGGTCTTGATAGACGATTCCACCCAGGGAGATGGGCTTGGGAACTTGTTGAAGCTGCAGCGCCGTACCGGCCGTTCGGTCTCGCTTTCCCCCCTCGTCATCCGCGGGAAGTGACAAGTTCGTACCCGCAAAGTCGGCGTCGTAACGATTGCGGAATTTGCTCTGGCCTTCGACAAATTCGTAGTGGGGGGCGCTGAATTCGGCTTGGAACAGTGTGTTTTGGAACTCGACACCCGAGGTGATCGGGTCAAAATTCTCGTTTGTAATGGAGAGATCGGTTTCAGCTGGATCAAAATATTGGACTTCGTCCACATCGATGGAGAAGACCAGCAGGTCACCGGCCACAAAATTGGTGAATTCCAGGACCAGCAACGAAGTCCCATCCTGGACGGTCGCTTTTACGCTGGCGTTCGAGTTGGCGGTCTGCAATTTTTCGATCTGAAAACCGAAGGAATGGTCTGCTCCGTAGCCACCATCTTGGGTATCAAAAAAGAGGTCGCCAACTCCAAAGCCAGGCTGATTCAAATCGCCGTTGAAAGTGAGCTTGGAAAGCTGGGTGTTATCGGCGCCGCCGTTGAACGTGACGTAGAATAGATCCCCGTGCAAGTCGCTGCCAAGGTCTTCCTCGACGTAAACCGCTCCGATGTTGATGACATCTGCTGCCATCATGCAGCGAGGTTCCATCACTTCTAGCATCACCGTTCGGGTGTCGGCACGACGCTGCCGTTTCGACCTGACCGAAGGGGTCGATGGAAGGAGGGTCGGCGCGGACGTAGACTGTCCACGCGCCATCCAACGGGCAACTTGACTAACTTGCTTATGCAGAAACAACGGACACCTCCGTGGTCACAAAAATCGAGCCTCTATGCTCGATTATCGAATTCTAAGTTTCTCGTCAACCTCGATTGGCGAATAGCTAACCGGTTGACCAGCTCTGACTCTCTGAGAATCAAGATTGTCTAGATCCCAGATTCTGACCGTCGTGTCAAATGATCCACTGGCCAATGAGCCTCGAAAAGGACACATTACAGCCACCGTTCCTAAGTGTTCCCGCAGATCGGCTATTACGACCTCTGCCTGGAAGTCGTAGAGCTGGATCGAATTGTCGGCGCCAGCAATTGCGACAACGCTATCATTGATCAAGCACATCGACATCAACTTGGCTGGAAGTTCAATGGTTCGATGGAGGAGCTGTTTATTTACAAGATCGTACTGCAGCAGACGACGGTCGGTACCAACACTAGTGATCACATCACCATCGGTGGAAAAACTGGCGGTGTAGATCCGACCGCGGTGCCCTTGGTATTTGGCGATTTCCTCCCCGGATTCGGTGTTCCAAACGACAATTTCGCCATCGCGACCTCCGCACAGAAGGTGCTCTCCATCTGGGCAAAAGCGAACACAGCGTTGATCGCCACAATCGCACATCAAGACGTGCTTGAACTTGCTTTGCGTTAAGTCCCAGAGGATGATTCGATCGGAAAATCCACCAATGGCCAGCAGGTTCTTCTCGGTACTGAGCGAAAGCGATCGAATCGCAAATGGGAATCGAACCACCTCTCTCGGGGGCTGTCCCTGCTCCCACTGCATCACCACTCGATCGTCACCAGCTGAATAGAGCGTTGGAGGGAACCCTGGTTGCATTTCATTCCCCATGGAAAAAACCAAGGAATGGATCCAGTCGGTATGCGCCTTCAACGTGCGAATCGTTTGTCCCGTGGAAGTCATCACAATGCGTATCGCGTGATCATCACCGGCCACCGCCAGAAAATCGCCCGTCGGGTCGGCCGCCAGAGCGGTCACGACGGGGACGGCCTGCTTTTCCTCCAGTGGCGTCAGCGAGACCGGACGCGAGGGAACATTTCGCACTACATTTGCATCAGTCGCCAAATGATTGCGGGTAATGAGCCGGACCGGATTATCCTGGGCCACCCCCCGACAGGGATTCAGCCCAATCCCAGTGAGTACCAGCGATGTCGCCACGGCCTGTCGCCAAGTCGCTTGCGATAACGCAATCCGAGTGCGTTTAAAAGTGACGTTTGCAAGTAGTTCGCCAAGCATTGTTCCATCCATGGACGTGCAGTAGAAAGAGACGGAATGTCCTCAATCAGCTACATCGTCCAGGCTGGCTGGTAATATGCAGTCGTTTTGGTCGACTTTACCGATTCTAGCGATTCTGCGGGCCGTGGACCCGCAATCGCAGTGATCACAACGAAACTGCTGCCTAGGCTAGCCTTGCTGCGGAGGCGGCAGCAGGCTCATTCACCCTCGATATACTCCAATTGGACGCTTACACCCGGGATGGCCTGCTCCACGGCTTCGACCCCAGCTGCGGTCACCGCAGTTCGTGTGACCTTGAGATCTTTCAAGTTGGTTAGAGGATGGAGAGCATCGAGTCCGGCATCCGAGACACTCGTAGATCCCAAGTGCAGGAATTTGAGCTTCGTCATTCCAGACAGGTAGGCCACACCCGCATCACTCAGACGGGTGTTGTCAAGATTGAGCCATTCCAGGTTGTTCAGATTCGCCAGGTGTGCGATGCCTTCGTCCGTCAAAGCCACGCGCCACAGATTGAGTCGCTTGAGAGTGGTCATCTTGCCAACACTACTCATGGAAGCATCGTCCAACTGACTGCATTCGCTGATATCGAGATCTTCCAGAGGAAGTTTCTCTAGCAACTTTAGCCCCTCAGAAGAGATGGAAGACTGTGCCAAACGGGCTTTCTTCAGGCCGGTCAATCCCGCAATGAACTCAAGCGAAGTATCGTCGACAAGCGTTTTGGCGAGGTACAGTTCGCTCAATTGTTCGGGCTTGGCTAAATGGGCCAAGCCATCTTCACTCACCCACAAGTAGTCCGCAGAGAGAACTTTTAGTTGCGGCATGTTCTTAAGAACCGCCAGGCCATCGTCATCAACGCTGGTCGCCCCCGATTTGCCATTCAGACGTAGGGACCGAAGAAGGGGCATTTCTGCAGCAATCGCAGCAAGTTGGTCGTTGTCGAGGGAACAATCTCTCAGGTCTAAGTGTTCCAACGTCTTCAATTTTCCTAGTTGCTTCCAGCCCTGGAGGGTCATCTTGGACTGATTCAAGGTCAACTTCTTGACACTTGAGAGTTGAGCCAGCGTCTCTGCCATGGCATCGTCTACTTCGATTCCCAGGCAATTGACGGCAGCCACCTCTGCGTTCTTGGTGCGTTCGAGCTTCAATCCCATGCCTTCCAGCTTTTCTGCCACGGCTGCGTCCGCTGGGGGAGTGGCGGAGGGAGTCGTTTCAGCTGACGGCGCCGTCGAGTCCGAAGGAGTTTGGTCAGATGCCTTTTTCCCGTTGCAACCGGTCAGCAGTACAGCCATGACGACCAAACCAGAACCGAGCAACGACCGGTGGAGGACTGCTTTTGCAAAACGCGACGCGGAAGCAGCGGTCGTGAACCTGTCCGTTGCCTGGGGCAGTAGAAGCTGAATCGTCGTAGATTTATTATTCATAGTTGGTTTGCTAAATGCGGAATGTGGAGAGAGGGCAGGGGGACGCCATTCAAGCTCCCAACAGGAGGCGTTGGAAGGCTGAAGTGCGTTGGCCATTGATGAGGTAACTGGACGTTGAGGGCCAAACGCCTAAAAGCGATCCCATGGAGCGCCCGAAACACCGATTATTGTAGTGGAATTCCTCTTTATTGGGCAGACTTAAGGGGCGGTGTGGAAACATGGTTTCGCCTTGACCGGTCAGCCGTTACATTAAAGCGGAACACCCGGCGATAGTCGGAAATACAGGACGAAAGTCTCTCTTTAACTTTTCGGTAGTGAGTAGATCGCGTGACGAAGACATTGAATGTAGCCATGATTGGACTGGGGTTTGGTGCCGAATTCATTCCAATTTATCACAGTCATCCCAGTACCAATGTCATAGCCCTCTGCCGCCGGAACGAGTCGGAACTTAACAAATCCGCAGACTCCTTTGGCATCGAACGTCGCTATACCGAGTTTGATAAGGTGCTGGCAGATCCTGATGTCGATTTCGTACACATTAACAGCCCCATCAATGATCATGCCTGGATGTCGTTGAAAGCCCTCGATGCGGGCAAGCATGTGATGTGCACCGTACCGATGGCTACGACGCTGGACGAGTGCCGACAAATCGTGGAAAAGGTGCAGGCGACTGGGCTGAAGTACATGATGGCAGAAACGGTGGTCTACAGCCGCGAGTTTCTGTTCATTAAAGACATGTATGAGAAGGGAGAATTGGGCAAGATCCAACATTTGGCCGCGTCGCACCCACAGGACATGGATGGCTGGCCCGATTACTGGCAAAAAATGATTCCCATGCACTATGCGACGCACGTCGTGAGCCCCTGCCTAGGCTTGGTCAACGGTTTGGCCGAATATGTCAGCTGTTTTGGGTCGGGCAGTGTCCGCGAAGATATTGCCGAGAAGTCCGGCAACAAGTTTGCTGTTGAGTCTTGCCATATCAAGATCAAGGACCAAGACTTAACGGCGCATATTTGGCGTTTCCTATATGATGTTGCCCGTCAATACCGAGAGAGTTTTGACGTTTACGGCACGAAGAAGAGTTTCGAATGGACGCTCATCGAAAACGAACCCCATGTCTTGCACACCGCCAAGAAGCCCGAGAACGAGATAGCTGAGAAAATCGAAGTTCCCGACTTTGCACACCTGCTCCCACCTGAGATTCGCAAGTTTACGTTGCCCCAAGAAATTCACAACGCGGAGCACCTGTCCTTCGTGCAAGGTGGCGGTCACGGGGGCTCGCACCCGCACTTGGTGAACGAATTCACCAATGCCTTGCTGGAGGATCGCGATCCCTTCCCCAATGCCGTAACCAGTGCCAATTGGACCTGCGTCGGTATCTGTGCGCATCAATCGGCACTTAAGGGCGGCGAGATCGTTCGCCTCCCTGAATTCACCCTGGGCTAGCGGACGAAGAACGCTACCGGAGAGTACCCAACGAGCGGCAGGACGTTATCTGGTCTTGTCAGCTCAGAGGTTCTCCTCCTCAGCCCGGCTGTTTCCCAAGCCCCGCGAGCTAGTTGTGGAGGGCTCCTGTGCCTCGCTCATCGGTTGCGAGAAGCATATCAGCATGCCGCTAGCGACGGGGGACGCTCGAGTCCCACGCCGCCTGCGCTGATGGGGTGATGGCTTAGTGGAGGCCGTATCTCCAGATTTCTAATTAGCGTCCGGTGTCCACTGCCCCATACGTCGCTCCAGAATGCTCAACGGCAAGCCGCCGTTGCGCAGGACTTCGTCGTGAAAAGCAGCTAGTGAAAACTGCTCGCCTAAACGCGCCTTCGTCTCGCGCCGCAACTGGCTGATCTTGAGTTGCCCGATTTTGTAACTCAGCGCCTGCGCGGTGAAAGCCATATAACGCTCAATTTCGGCTACCGCTCCCGCCTCATCGATCGATTCATGGGCCATCATGTACTCGATGGCCTGCTCGCGAGTCCAGCCTTTCCAGTGCAAGCCAACATCCACTACGAGGCGAATCGCACGATGCATTTCGTCTCCCAACGCGCCCAGCTTCTGGCGCGGATCGGTGTACATTCCCAGTTCCTCGCCAATCGACTCGCAGTAGAGCGCCCAGCCTTCTCCATACGCGCCATACCACAGAAAACGAGCGAATTGGGGGAGCTTGGGGTTCTCTTGTTGCAACGAAATTTGGTAGTGGTGTCCCGGCAGTGCCTCGTGGAGGAAGAGGGATTCCATCCCGCCAGTGATGTTAAACTCCTGGGCATCTGGAATGGGGACGTAGAAAATTCCGGGGCGTGTGCCATCTGCCGAACCTGGCATGTACTCGGCGCTAGCCGTCTTTTCGCGAAACGATTCCGTCCGCCTAATTTCAAAAGGTGTGCGAGGTGTATTGGAGAAAAATCTTGGCAACTGAGGTTCTAGTTTCGCCTGCATTCCGCCAAAGAAAGCCAAAACCTCATCGGCAGATTCAAACGGTTTAAACTGCGGATCTGTGCGGAGATATTCGAAGAACTCCGGTAGGGAACCATCGAATTGCATCTGCTGACGGATCTGCTGCATCTCCTCGGTAATGCGTGCCACCTCCCTCTCTCCCAGGGCAAATATTTCGTCGGGCGTCAAATGAGTGGTGGTCCAATACCCCGCCCAATATTGGTAGATTTCTTGACCTCGCTCAAGGGCGGACACACCCGACGTGTGGCGTGCACTGGGTAAATACTCGTCCCTCAAGAACTCGCCCATCTGGCGATAGGCCGGCAGGACTAAGTTTGCAATTGCCTTACGGTAGGCGTTGGTCAAGCGGTTTTTATCGGCACTTGAGAATTCGGCCGGCAGGTTGTCGATGGGTTGATAGAACAGACTCTGAGTCACATCTTCGTTGACGATCGTTTCGTCCAACAGCTGTGTTATCATGCGCTCGACCAGGATGGCTGGTAGCACAAAGTCATCCTGCATGCCTTCCCGAAAGCGTTCAATGGCCACTTTGGACCACACGCTAAAACGTTCCATGCGTTGCAGCCAATTATCATAATCTCGCACGGTCTTAAAGGGCTGGCTGCTGCTGCCGCTTCCCAGTTGTGCGAAAAACAGCGGCAGGCCCTCGAATTGATTGAAGGGAATGCGTTCAAAGCCAAACTGGAGGCCGGCCAGACGCGTAACTAACTCGTATTCGAGCACCTCGGCCATTAACTGTTGGGTAGGGCTGGCTTGGGGGCGGTCCAGGGCTCGTAAGCGGTCTAAGGTTTGCTGATAGAAATGTTGCTTCTTTGCAACAAACTCCGTTGATATATCGATTTGAAGTTGATCGTTGTAGCGAGCGTCGCCAAAGTTGGTCGCTTCCAATGGGAAGAGAATGAGGTATTGCTCATGGTAGTTCTCAAATAGCTGGTCGAAGGCGCTATCAGCGGTTTGTCCGTTAACCTGCGTTGAGCAGAGGACGCACAAGGTGGATGCCAGGATCCATACTTTTCCATACTGCAGTGCTACGCGGTGTAGTGCGGCCCTTCCTCGATGGTTGGAGACCCTACGGGCTGTCGCTTGCCGTGCTAGATGCATCTTTGTGCCTCGATTGGTATGATTCTGGATTCTTAAATGCCTTTCTACCTAAGTTAGCGAAACAGGCGCCTCATGGAAACGACCAGCTCACGAAACCAACGCCTATTCGACACCGAAAGACCTGTGGCGGTGGTAACTGGCAGCGGAGCACCACGGGTCGGTAGGAGCATTGCCGAGCGTTTATTGGAGGAGCAGTTTCGCGTGGTTTTCCATGCACACCATTCGCTCCCAGCGGCGCGAGGTGCAGTGCTGGCGGCGCAGCGACGGGGGCAGAACGCGTCGTTGGTTACTGGCGCCGTCGAAGATCAGACAACGGTCGAGGGCTGGGTCAAGCAAGTCTATGCGGAGTACGGTCGATGCGACTTGCTGGTCAACTCCGCCGCAATTTGGGATCCACAGCCTCTGGAGACGACGACGAGTCAAGATTTTGAACGCTACTTTCGCGTCAATGCGCTAGGAACTGCACTCACATGCCAGCATTTTGGTCTGGCGATGTGCGCACAGCCAAGTGGAGGTTCCATTATCAACATCGGGGACTGGGCAGTGAGTCGTCCCTATCGAGATTTTGCAGCCTACTTTCCCAGCAAGGCCGCAGTTACATCGATCACCGATTCGATGGCCATAGAATTGGCCACGCGCAATCCACGCGTGCGCGTGAATGCGGTACTGCCTGGCCCGGTGCAATTGGCTGAGGACATTTCCCCGGAGCATCGCGAATTGGTTCGGCGTGAATGCCTGTTGCAGCGTGAGGGGACCGCTGCCGATGTGGCCCATGCCGTTCTGTTTTTAGCCACCAGTCCGTTTGTCACCGGTGTCAAGTTGCCGGTGGACGGTGGGCGTAGTATCTATGCGGGGCCCTCTGCAGACCCCCATGCTCATCCCAGCGCATCGCTCGGCAACTACCGAACCGAAGGTCTAGAAACTTCGTCTTAGGACGAGCAGGGTGCGGTCGATTTCGTGGTTGCGTTCGGCATCCAGCAACGGCAGCATTCGAGCTAGATGATCTGCGATATCTTCGACCGGATCATCCGCCATGCCGCGTACGGTACTGAGCAAGTCCTCTTGAGTGAACCCGCCCCGGACAAGTCCACTGACGACATCTTCGGAAACCAACAACAGCAACTCTCCAGCTTCCAACATCAGCTCTTGGTTCTTGAACGTGGTGTCTGGCTGTGCAGCCAGATGCGTTGGAGTACCGTCGAGTCGGCGAAACCCGTAGCTCGAGATTGAAAACGCTTGGATCGAACCACTAAGCGCCAGCTGCATGGTCCCGGTTTCCGGCTCGATCTGAAGATAGCACAGCGAGCTCCGCCAGTCACCGGCGGCGGTGTCCCACAAAATGTCGTTAACGCGACGCAGGACTTGAGCCGGTTTGTGCTTGGAGTTCCAGCAGGTTTCTACCACGGTTTGAACGCTTGTGGCGACCAAGGCACCCGCGGGCCCCTTGGCCACGGCCGAACCTAGTGCGGCGCAAATCTGCTCATAGCGGTTCAGCGTCCAGGTGTGGAAATTGCCCCCTAAGGATTGTCCCTGGAACGTCCAACCGGCGAGCTGGTAATCGTCGTGGAGCTGTTGGGCAACTGGCAATCGGGCGGATTGGATCAGTCCGGCGGCATCCAATTGTCGATCGAGTCCACGGTTTCTGAGGACTTCGTCGGCCAAAACACTGCGTTCGATATCGACCAATATTTTGTCAGCGGCAGCCTTCACCACATCGATATCGCCAGCATTGAAATCGCGAACATGGTCACTCCACAACCAGATCGTACCGTGAGGCATAGTAGGCGATCCCACGGGAACACAGATGGCCGCAGCATAGGCTTCTGGGCAATTCCACTCCGGAGCCAACGCGATGTTCTCCAAGAGCACTGCATTGCCCATCAGGGCTTCCAAGTCAGCCAGGGAGCCACGCAGTTCTCGCGGAGGCTTGGAGAGGGAGCCGCTGGCCATCCCCCAACTGCTTCGCATCTTCAGTTGACTGGTGGTGTCGTCCAAGAGATATAGTGCGGCAGCATCACTGCCCGTCTTCAATGCG
The DNA here is from genome assembly GCF_007752135.1 of Aureliella helgolandensis. GTDB lineage: Bacteria > Planctomycetota > Planctomycetia > Pirellulales > Pirellulaceae > Aureliella > Aureliella helgolandensis. The sequence continues at coordinate 2,821,818 of NZ_CP036298.1, forward strand.
GCCCGGTGGAGCGACTCCTGCAATCGACTAGCCAGCAACTCGGCTTCATCCTTGCGAATGCTGACTCCCAACGACTTGGAGAGTTGTGCCTCCTGGGCCGCAATCGTCTTTTCGGCTCGGTCGATCCCCTGGACCATTGCATCAATCTGCTCAAGCAGGTTCCAAGCCGATTCTTCGCTCGTGACGGAAAGGTCATCGAAGTTCTCTGCATCTAACATGCCGTCCATCGGAGCCGTGCTGACCAAGTGGACTCGCATTCGCAGCGGCCGCACCGGTGGATCGCGATCCAAGTCATTTACCGGATGATGAGGCGTTCCGGCCAAGGGGCGAACAGCCCAACCAGTTGCATCCGCAAAAGAATGCATGAGGTTTTCAAGATCAAATTCCGGCTGTTTGGTCGAACCGGTTTGTCGGTCTTCGACATGTATCTTCAAATGTGCAGGGAGCTTCCTAGCCACCGTGGTATTCCTTACTGGATGTTCATCGATTGAAGCTGAAGCGAATGCACTTCGCAAGACGCCATGAATGGGCGATTTATATGAACCTGTGCTTACCGCGACCTTTAGGGGGAGCCTATTCCGTCCGTCTTTCCAAATTCACATCCATGTGATACACACCGGCTCAATTGCAAACCAGAAAGTCAATTCCGGCAAACGGGAGAGGCCGAGCCAATGTGACTGATCCCCAGTAAGACGAGGTATCGGACCTAGGAAGAGTTTAGCGACTGGCTAAAGCGGGAGAGGTGCGAAGAGTCTTTCCATTGCCTGTCGAACGTATCGATTTCGACGGCTAGGCCTACTCGGTCTATAAAGTGGGCCACGTTGCTAAGCCATTACCCTACGTCTACGAGTGCCAGCGACGCTGTTGAGGCTGGCGGACTTGGCGGAGTGTAACCGGTTGTAGCATATCTAGTGGTTGCTCCAGTGGCGATTCGTAGTCGTTGCGATGGCCATCCGACTCCGGGGAATCCAGGTAGAGTCGGCTGCCAATGCTGGATCGAGGAACTCCAAAACTATCGAACAAGGTGGAGGGTAACATCTTGAGAACCGCCTTGGAGAGCTGTTCGTTCAACCGCCCACATCCACTGCGGCTGTCCACAAACCCTGGCAACCCATGCTTCAGTCCTGCGGAAATACTTACCGCGTGAGTTAGAACGGTCACGGGATGTTCTCGCAGCCCTTGCAGTTGGGATTGCGCATAGGCTGTAGCCGAGGATGCGAAGCAATATTCACCAAGCCTACTGAGGGGTGGCAAGGATGCTAACAAGTCGTCGGTTAAGGATTCCATGCGGACCCGCAGTCGATTAAGCCGCACTGCGTTCTCCACCGACAACCCGTGACCAAAAACGATGAGGTGCAAGCAGCGTTGCCGCGCCTCTTGATGGGAGGCTAGAGTGTTCTTGGCCAGCGCCGAGAAATCTGCATTCAGTTCCCGGTGCTCAAGCAAAGCAGCCACATACGCCACACATCTTGCGAGTGGTTCCGCCAGCAGGATCTCCTGGAGAATCGGATAGATCTCGCGCCAGCGTTGGATGCGCGCAGAGGTGCCTGCCTGCTGGATGGCAGTTCGATGACGTGCCAAGCGGCCGCTCCACTCTTCGTGGCGAAATTTCGCCGCCAACCAGTATGAATTGATAGCTTCGCTGGCTGGCACACATCGATAGCCCAGCAGGCTATGGGAATGTTGGACGAAGGTGTTGGCCAGGCTCGACAGGTTGAATGCGTGCATCAGAGGATCGCGTGGCAAGGAGTTTGAGGCGCAGGATCGCTAAGGTTGCGGCGTAACCAAACCGAGAGCGTGGCGAAATTCTTCCGCCTCTCAACAAGTCTGGGGCCAAGAAATCCTCAATTGCAATCACTGCGCCTCCGCCGCGGTTGCCGTACGTTGGCCTGCGAAGGTAGCTGCCCTAACATGATTGTCTCCATGGATTTACGGTAATTGATTGCTCGTCAAAGAAGCGATGCATTGCAGAGGGCTCCCCGCGAATGATGCGTTTTGTAAGCATGCATGTTGCTCTAATCCGACACCGTCCGTGCCTGGCATGGGGCTACCAATTGCAACCCTGCAGGGCGATGTGTTGTTTTCAGAGAGCTTGCAGGGGCAACACGAGAAGAGCATCTCCAGTCCCGATGGCAGGCAATCTTTGATGCCTTGCTCACGGGGTGGGGCTACTTCGACCTCCATGAAGCAGCAGAGGACCTAGATCAAGCTGGCGGTGCTCACGCCCTGAGAGATGCTCTAGCAATCCCGCTAGCCAGCTTAGGCACGAGCTGTGATCGTTGGGACGGCGATTTCTGAGACAATCTCTTCCAAAACCTGCTCCGCGGTAATTCTTCGCAAACGGCTTTCAGGTTTGAGCAACAGGCGATGACCAACGACGGCTCCCACGAGTTTCTTGATGTCGTCGGGGGTTACATAGCTACGCCCCAGTATCGCGGCCATTGCCTGACCACTGCGGTAGAGCGCAATCGACGCTCTGGGGCTCGCCCCTAATGCCAGTGCCTCGTGATGTCGGGAATCGTGCACGATTTGAAGCAGGTACTGTTGCACTTTAGGATCCACATAAATCTCTCGGACCTGAGCTTGTGCCGCGACCAATTCATCAGCCTGAGCGACGGCTTGCAATCCATCGATCGGGTGCGAATGTTGCAACAATGCTAACATCCGCAACTCTTCCTCCTGCGTGGGGTACCCTAAGGAAAACTTCATAAGGAAGCGATCCAATTGCGCCTCAGGTAGGGGAAATGTTCCTTCGTGGTCTACAGGGTTTTGAGTGGCAATGACCAAGAAAGGGGGCGGCAATACATGAGTAACACCATCGACGCTTACCCGACTCTCCGCCATGGCTTCCAGCAGAGCGGCCTGGCTTCGGGGAGTTGCCCGGTTGATCTCGTCCGCCAATAGAATTTGTGTGAATACCGGGCCTGGTCGAAATTCGAATTGGACCTCTTTAGGATTGAACACCGATGCACCGGTAATGTCGGTGGGGAGTAGATCGGGGGTACACTGGATGCGTTTGAAGCTAGCTCCGACGCTGATGGCGAGGGCCCGGGCCAGCATCGTCTTGGCAACTCCGGGAACATCTTCCAGCAGTAGGTGCCCGCCAGAGAGCCAGGCTACCAGCGAAAGGACCAATTGCTTTCGCTTTCCCACAATGGCTTTTTCGACGTTGCCAATGATGCGTTTGGACAATTCGTTGACGTTCGTCATCAGGTACCTCTACCAAAACCGCACTGAATATTGTTGCGCAAAGACTAGCAAGCCGACGATCGCCGCAAAGATACTGGCGATGAGAACTGCGCCGCTGGCGATGTCTAGGCTGCGGCCAACGTGTTCATTGTGCTCCTTGCACAGCCCTTTGGCCAGCGATTCCACTGCGGAATTCATCAGCTCCAGAGAGAGCACTAGTGCCATGCAGAGTAGCAAGACGCACCATTGCCAAATCTGGCATTCCAACAAGATTGCTAAGGCCACCACCGCTAGGGAGACGGCTAGGTGCACCGCAAAGCTGCTTTGCCCCAGCATTCCAGCCGGGAGCCCCTTGGCGGCGTTTCGAAACTTGGCAATCCAGTGTTCCACCGAGAGCGGTTCCCTTGCGATTAAAATTCGGCAGAACCAGGGGTGCGCGGGAAGGGAATGCAATCTCGAATATTGGTCATGCCGGTCACCCACTGCACCAGCCTCTCAAAGCCGAGGCCAAATCCGCTGTGGGGTACGGAGCCGTATTTCCGTAGATCTACGTACCACCAGTACTCCTCTTGCGACAAACCAAGCTGTTGCATGCGTTCCAACAAGATATCTAAGCGTTCTTCTCGTTGGCTCCCACCGATGATTTCACCCACTTGGGGCACCAAGACATCCATGGCTGCCACGGTGCGATCGTCCTCATTGCAACGCATGTAGAAAGGCTTGATTGACTTGGGATAGTCATGCAAGATTAACGGACCCTGCACATGCTTTTCCGTTAGGTAGCGTTCGTGCTCGGCCTGCAAATCGGCTCCCCAGTCGATAGCATACTCGAATTTTTCACCCGAGTTTTTGAGGATGTCGACCGCTTCGGTATAGCTCATGTGCTGGAATGGTTTTTCCTTCACCGTGGTGAGGGCAGCCAAAACGCCGGGTTGAATGCGTTCGTCGAAAAACTTCATGTCCTCTGCACATTTCGACAGTACATCCGTCAGCAGGCGTTTGATGAAACGCTCCGCCAACGCCATATTGTCCGACAGATCGAAAAATGCGGCTTCGGGTTCGATCATCCAAAATTCCGACAAGTGTCGGCTGGTATGACTGTTCTCAGCACGGAACGTAGGCCCAAACGTATAGCAACGCCCGAGGGACGTGGCGTAGATTTCGCCTTCTAGCTGACCGGATACGGTCAGGTACGACGCCTTGCCGAAGAAATCTTTGGCGAAGTCGACTTTGCCATCCTTCAGCGGCACCTGATCGAGTGGCAGCGTGGTGACGCGAAACATTTGGCCCGCGCCCTCGCAGTCGCTGGCGGTGATAATCGGCGTATTTACGTAGTAGAAACGCTCTTCCTGAAAGAACTGGTGGATGCTGTAGGCTAGGCAATTGCGAACTCTAGCCACTGCCCCAAAAGCATTAGTGCGTGGACGGAGGTGGGCCCATTCACGCAGTTTTTCGAAGGAATGCCGCTTTTTTTGAAGCGGAAAGTCACTTGGGGCGTCCCCCAGCAACCGCACGCTTGTGGCTGCGAGTTCGGTTGCCTGTCCCTGCCCTTGGCTGGCTTGAAGCACCCCTTGCGCGACGATGGAACTACCGACGGACAAAGAGGTGATTTCGGTTTGGTAGTTTTCGAGTGCAGCGTCCGCCACAATCTGCAGGTTGGAGAGGCAGCTGCCATCGTTGACTTCGATGAAGCTAAATCCTCCCTTACTATCGCGGCGGGTGCGTACCCACCCGCGAATTTCAATCTCTTGTCCAACGGCTTCGCCCGAGCGAGCTTCAACCACCGACATCCATCGACTCGCGTTGGATCCACTCGACGTCATATTCATTCACTTTGAACAAGAGAAGTTGCAGGAAATCGTTCCATGAAAACCGAGAGCGCCAGCTGGCTAATGTCCCGCTTCCGCCAGATAACGCTCGGCGTCTAACGCAGCCATGCAACCGGTTCCAGCCGACGTAATGGCTTGCCGGTAGTAGTCATCCGCCACGTCTCCAGCCGCGAAGACTCCGGCTACACTCGTGTTCGTGCGGAACGGCTTGGCCCATTGAATATAGCCCTGCTTATTCATTTCCAATTTCCCACGCAAGAAATCGGTGTTGGGGGTATGTCCAATCGCGACGAACATACCTCCTACGGTCAGTTCGCTGGTCGTATTGTCCTGAGTGTTCTTCAGTCGCACACCGGTGACTTTTTGGCCATCTCCCAAAACTTCCTCGACGGTGCTGTTCCAAACCAATTCAATATTGGGATGGTTCATAGCGCGGTCCTGCATAACCTTCGAAGCTCGCAACTCATCGCGGCGGTGAATGAGGTAGATTCGGTCGGCACCGTCCAAGTTTGCCAGATAACTCGCTTCTTCAACGGCAGTGTCTCCCCCGCCAATGACGGCCAATGGCTTGCGGCGGTAGGTCGGCAATGCACCGTCGCAAACAGCACACGCGCTCACTCCGCGATTTTTATAATTCTCTTCGGATTCGAGTCCTAAGTAATTGGCACGCGCACCGGTAGCAATAATGACAGTGCGGGCTTCAATCGGCTCTCCATTCGCGGGGGTGACTCGCAGGATGTCGCCGGAGAAGTCGACATCCACGATATCGTCGCCGACGACGCGCGTGCCGAAATTCAGAGCCTGCTGCTTCATCAGCTCCATCAGCTCGATTCCCTGTACCGCATAGTGCGGTTGGCCATCCTTCTCATGCCCAGCTGGCGCGGGGGGCAAATTGTAGTGGCGATCGGAATCCACGGCACTTTCTACGAAGGCGCGAATGTTCCCGGCTGGAAAGCCGGCATAGTTTTCAACTTCGGTGGTAAACGCCAACTGTCCCAGCGGGATCATCTCAGGTTTGGCAGTTCCTTCAAACAACAACGGTTTGAGATTGGCCCGAGCCGCATAGATGGCAGCAGACCAGCCAGCAGGTCCACTACCGATAATGACCGTTCGTTCAATCTCACTCATGGTGCTTTAGTTCCCTGGGATCAAAAGTGGTTTGATGCGATGTTTCGTTAAGGAATCGTAGGCCACTGCTCAACGCACGACAACCGAGGTTCTCCGCGGAGCACCGGCCTCTCGACTTCTGGAAGCCCTGGATTATAGGCTTGAATGCTGACACTTCCCAGACGTCTGAAGCACTAGGGAATACCGAGCCACGGCCGGATAAACCACATGGTCAAAAGTGTTACCAATAGGATGGCAATAAGATTGAGTAGGAAGCCCGCGCGGACCATCTGCGGAACCGAGATCGCCCCGGAACCAAACACAATGGCATTCGGAGGCGTTGCTACTGGCAACATGAACGCGCAACTGGCGGCCACGGTTGCTGGCACAATCAAGAGATAGGGATGGACTCCCAGGCCGGGCGCCAGAGCGGCCAAGACCGGTACCAGCGAAGCCGTGGTGGCCGCGTTGGAAGTTAACTCGGTCATAAAGACAATGACCGTGGTGACGATCAATACCAATAGGATCGGAGAGAGTGTGCCGAACTGATTCGCTTGACTGCCAATGAATTCTGCCACCCCATTGGCTTGAATAGCGGCGGCCAAGCTCAGGCCACCACCAAACAGGAACAGGATGCCCCATGGCATGCGTTCCGCACTCTTCCAATCCATCGTGAAGATGCGTTTCTGAACGTTGACCGGCACGAGAAACAAGAGGAAGGCGCCCAGCATTGCAATGCCAGTATCGGTCAGGTTTGCAAGTGGCTTCAAGGTGTTGGAGTCGACCGTCACGGTGATGTCGGTTAGGAGCGGCCGCAACATCCACAGCAGGATCACGAAACTAAAAACACAGAGGGTGTTCCATTCTCCCCGCCGCACCTTCCCTAGCTCCGCTAATTCTTGATCAATCAGGGCTTTGCCCCCCTGCATGGCCACCTTGCCGATCGGGAACAAAACTCGCGTTAACATGAGGAACATGATGGGCAGGAAGACGATTGCAAAGGGAACGCCGATCGGTAGCCAACCCACAAAGCTGATGTCTTGACGGTACGCTGTGGCGATCTTGTCGCGCAGGAAGCCGACCAAGAATGCATTGGTGGGGGTGCCGATAATGGTCATGACTCCTCCCACCGATGCCGAGTAGGCAATCGCAAGTAGCAAACAGGTTCCAAAGTGCTCTCCACCGCGACCTTCCGCTTGGCCAGGTGACGTTTGAGGTTTCACCAAAGCAATGACACTGAGGGCGATGGGCAGCATCATGGCGGTAGTCGCCGTATTGGAGACAAAGGCGCTGAGGACGGCGGTCACCAACATAAATCCCGCAATCATGCTGGGGGCCGAGGTTCCCACAATCTTCAACGTATGCAAGGCAATGCGTTTGCCCAACCCCCATCGCTCCATTGAGATAGCGAGCACGAAACCGCCAAAGTACAGAAAGACCAGCGGATCCGCGAATGGGAAGCAGGCGTCCCGAATCGACGCGATTCCGAGGAGTGGAAAGAGCACCATCGGCAAGAGTGCGGTGACACTAATGTGGAGCGCTTCGGTGAGCCACCACACGCCCATCCAGACCATGGCGGCCAACGTGGCTCTGCCCGCCCAGGAGAACGTCACCGTCTTAAGTGAGGGCGGCACTTGTTGGACAGCGCCCGACTCCATTGCGGGCTCGCCGAACTCCGCTGGTGAGACGACGGTCTCAAACGTCTCGGGCAAAGCGTATAAGCATATTACGCACAGAATCGGACCCAGGAACAAGCCAATCCACTGCAGTGTTCCCCCCGAAGCTGTTTCATCCGCGGGTGCTTGACTCTGCATTGGGCTGCCTTCAATCTTTTTGCAATTTGTCGCTATGCTCTAAATCCAGTGGTTGGCCACGTAGCCACGCACGTCCTTTTCGCCACCAATCGTACACGAAGAAGGTACCTGCTTGGCTCCCCAGCAAAATCTCAAACTGGCTGGAGTCGCGGGCGGTAGAGGCCTGTGCTAACTTGCCCTGTGCGGTTCGCAGCGAGCTTGTCAAACGCTGCTGCCACTCACGCTTATCGAGCGGGTCTTCCATTTCCTGGGATGCCACGTGCCAGTCCGAACAGATCGGCTCGGAGAACCAGACCAGCAATTCCGCTTGGCGCTCCTCCCAAAAAGTATACTCGACAGCACCCGCCAGAATCCACACGCGATTCAGCTTCGCGTCGCCAGCTTGTCCCATTGCCGAAACTCGCGAACGCTTGACCATCTTGACCGCTAAATGCGCTAAACCAGGCATTAGCTCAGCCTCCGTGTCGCGGGCATCGACAAAGCGGCCCTCGGGAGTTACCCACACCGAGGTGCCTGGTTCACGGAGTATTGCTCGGCTGATTCGCAGGAAATCGGCAGCCCCCTCCAGGCTAGATTGGGCAACTGGAAAAAAACCTAGCGAGCCAAAGATGGGGTACTTCTTGAGCGCCTCAGCATCGATGGGCGCGAACATGCGGTAGTCGGCAAGGACGGTTGATGACAAGAAAATCGCGGTCAATGGATCCCACCAAGCCGCATGATTGGCGTAGACGATCACGGAATCCTGAGGTGCCATGGTCAGTCTGGGGCTCCTGTCGACCTGCTCGGCGCCTGCTGCTTCCAGCGGTGGGAGTGTGCCAGCTGATCGCGTTGGCTGGGAGTGGCTCGGAACTCCAGCCTTTGCCCCGCAATTGACATTGCCCAGGGCGGCGCGGTTGATAGCGACACTATGAAAGTGCCGCCGTAGATACTTGCGCACAAACCAAACGAACCAACCCAAAAAGAACGCACGAATACGCGGGATCTTGACCTTTTGGGCGGTTTTCAATGTCATGGTGATTGCGCTACTACCATCGTCGCTTGGCAGTCACAGCCCCAAGTCGCAGAACCCATTGTCTTGCAGCCGACACAAAAGTCGCGTCAATTCCATGGTGTTGTTCAATCCGAAGGCTTTCAGGATACCCACTCGGCGATTGTCGATCGTTTTGTCGGTAACGCCAAATTTTTCGGCAATCGCTTTGGTCTTCTCGCCATGGGCAAACATTGCCGCACATTTGCGATCACGCTCGTCAAGCTGCGTGAAAATATGCCAGCTTCTGGACAGGCTCAAGACTCGTTTACTTGGCTCTTGTTCGGCCACTTCCAGGATTTCAGTTACTCCCAAAATGGCGAGTTTGGGGTGCCCGATGCCCAGCAAGGAGAACTTGACCGTCTGGAGCAGGACAATCTGCCCATTGGAATCTCTGCCCGGATTCTGGAATTGGACAAAAGCGCAGCCATTGGTGATCAACCGATCTGAATGTTCCGAGACTGGGACCACCGTCTCATCTAAGAATGTTTTCGAATAGCGCCCAGTTGAAGTCGCACCGCTTCCGAACACACGGTCGTGGTTCGAGTTGGTGAACAATATCTGACCGTCTGCTGACTTAATATAGACGCAGTTCTGACTTGGCTCGATCACCGAACGCAGGTCCGACAGCGACGTAACCGCAGAAGCAATGGCTCGAACCAGTTGGACTCCCTCGTCTGCCAGAGAACTTCCGGGCTGCGGAGGGCCATCTAGGACCGCCACCTTGTCAACATTACCAACCAATCTAATCACCTTCGCTTTAACGCGGACTGATATCATCTGGAGAGGCGAAGCGAAGAAAAAGAGGGAGCGGCGGTGGATTTCACCGCCAACTCCTCTCTGAACTCAGGGGCAGCGAGTTCTAAGCTACACACATTTTGGATGAAGAGGTGTAACCTAAAACTAGTCTTCGACATAATGCCCTGTCTAGCAAACACTATTTGCGGGTTTCCGCACGCCGTGAGCGGAATTATAGCCGCCAACCGGATCTATCGTTAGAACCCTTCTAAGTCTCTTTTGGGGCCCCCAACTTCGGTGCTCGATCTTGTCCCAGCACCGTGCACTGAGGCGCTGCATCGCCAGCCGCAACTAGCCCAACTCTCGCCCAAGCCATCCTGTCGGTGCCACGCCGTTTCTTGCTCGCTTTAGGTGTTCCCAGCCTAATGCATTGCAAAACCTAGCTGAGCGAGGGGGGGCCCCTCGCAAGGGCTGCTAGTTCGCAGTGGGGTCCCATGATCGAGCGATCGGTTTGGCGACACCTATTCCAAGGATAGACTACGCTTGCGCAATAGGCCGTTCCCTGCCACTGCGTTTTTTTGTCGCAAGGGAAAGATTATTGCCCAGAAGGCTGACTCGCCGAAGTCAGCAGAAGTTGCCGCATGTTTTTGACGACGGACGGGTCGTGCTCACGAGCCAATAGGTCTCGCACGCGTCTGAGCACTTCGCGATCTACCATCGAACTGAGCAGTGCCACGGCTTGACGACGTACTTCCACTTCTCCGGCCTCCGCCATCCATAGCAACCAAGTCCGCGGATCAAGATCGGTGCGTCGCGAAAGTTCCAGGGTGAGCTCCAGTCGACGTTCGGCAGTGCAAGTGGCCAGCTCGGAGGCCAATTCGATATGCTCGTCGCGCATGCCTTTGGCTCGCAGGGCCAAGGTTGCAGTCTGCGCGACCCGCGGTTGAGTACTGCCTAGCAGTCGCACCAAGGCGTCGTAGTCCAAGTCCTGAATGTAGCTCAATTGCGATTCGTCGCTGGCGAGCGGCGAGCTACTGTACGACGCACTGTACTGGCCTGGGGACGAGGCCTCTGTGGCGATTGTCTGGGAAGGTTGAGTCGCGACTAGCTGGCGCATTTCGTTGACGGGCGGGGCATAAGTGCCTGAGTCGGAAAATAGTGACGACGCCTGACGCGGCTGTGTCGGGGAGGCGATCAACTGCACTCTGGCTCCTGGATTACCGGTGGAGCTGTAAAGTGAATCGATGGCTTGAGCTGCGGACGCTGGCGGTTGGGATGTGTCTTCTGTGGGGGCCGCGTCGTCGCTGAAGCGAAATGCGACGTCTTCGCTTCCCTGCTCGTCGATCCGCGCGGATTCGATCTCGGCGGACGTCGTTCGAAGCTCGCTATTTTTAGCATTGGGCTGCAAGGGGGGCGGCACGGTGAAGTTGCTGATTCGGTCGCTCAACCGCTGCACCTCCGCATCTTGGCTTGAGTTTGCCGCTTCTGCCCGCATTAAGGCTGCGGTGCGCTCGGCTTCGAGTATCTGTCCCTGCGAGGCCCTTTGGACAATCGATTCGCAAAGCTCAACCGCTGCCGGTTCTATCCAGTTGGAAGCTTGGATTCGTAACGCAAGCGCGCTGGAGAGCATCAACCCATCGGCAGATGTGGTAGGAGGAAGCGCATCCAGTCGGCTGGCGAGTTGCAGCAAGTACGCGGCAGCACTGGCCGGGTCCGCTTCTGGCAATGTACGGTTTGTGACTTGGAGATCCAACGCGCGATAGGCGGCGCGGGCGACTTCGCGATTCGGATTCTGCAATCCGCGGACAATATCGAGGCTTGCCTCTTTGTCCAGAGCGATCAACCCTTCGAGGGCAATCAACGCCTCTTCTCGCTGAGTGGCATTGGCCAACTGGGCGGCTAAATTCTCCCGCAGAAAGTCGCGACTCAGCCACCAGCCACCCGCTCCAATTGCTAAGCCGATGAGGCACCAAGCTAACCAGTCCTGGGAAAAACGTGAACGGACCGCGGGCGCAGGTTCAGCTTTGAATGTCAGACTGAGCTTTTCAAGCGTGGAACTATCAGACGCCATTGACCAACCTACAAATTTCGCGAGTGCCGAAGCGCTTCGCTTTCCGAACAGGAAAAATCCCGTATCTGGACCTTCTCGCAGAATCTAGAGTTTTCATCAAGATCATTTGCCTTGTAGCCGTACCAGCGTCCCAGCGGGAGGCTGCTCGCAAAAAAATGGATAGGTTAGGCTCGATTGCGGGGGGAGCCCACGGTCCGGGGGACCATGCTACGGGGGTGTATGCTACGGGGGCTAGGCGGCTGTGCTGGAGGATGAGATTCGTTGGCAGGGGGGGCTCTAGGGTTGGGGGACTAGGCTCGCTTGCTAGAATAGCAGCACATGACTTCCGCTGATCGTCAACCACTAGATTCAAGTCCGCAAGAAATGCATGATCGATTACTCAAGGACCAAGTCGTGGTCGTTGGATGTGGTTTAGCCGGCTTGTCTGCCGCTTGCGTTTTAGCGGCGCGTGGACATCGGGTCGTCGTGCTTGAAAAAAACGATTGGTTGGGCGGCAAAGCGGCGGTTCTCGAGCAAGATGGCTTCCGCTTTGACATGGGGCCTACAATCCTGACTTTGCCCAGCGTGCTGCATCGCGTGTTTCAAGAGGCTGGCAAACGGCTCGAAGATTACCTGCACCTCGTCCCCTTGGATCCGCAGTGGCGCTGCTTTTTCGAGGACGGCGGATTGCTCGACCTCCACGCGGACATCGCGACGATGCAGGAGACGCTGAAGACTTTCACCGGTGATTCCCAAGTTGCTGAGGGCTATGGCCGCTTTATGGCCATGTCGCGCCGGTTGCATGATGTTTCGGAACGCTTCTTTTTCTGGAAGAGCGTGGGCGGCATTGGCGATACCCTCGACACCACAGGTATGTTTAGCGCTGCCGTACTCAAGGATGTGCTGTCGTTGCGAATGGGAAGCTCAGTCGCTTCGGTCGTCCGCAGCCATCTAGCTGATCCCCGCACCGCACAGATGGTCGACCATTTCACTCAATATGTAGGCTCGAGCCCCTCTGCGTCTCCTGCTGTTTTGTGTGGAATTGCCCACATGCAAACGCAGGAGGGGATTTGGTATCCGCTGGGAGGAACCCGGGCAATTCCTGATGCGCTGATCAAACTTGCGCAAGAGCTGGGGGTTGAGTTTCGGATGAGCTGCGATGTCGCTCAAATTCGAACGGCAGGAAACAGCGTGGTGGGCGTCGAGCTGACGAGTGGCGAGGCGATTCAAGCTCAGGCCGTTGTTTCCAACTGCGACGCGGTGCGGACTCACCGAGAATTGCTGCGCGAGCATCCGGCACCATCGCGGCTTTCTCGCAAGCGAGATATCGAACCGGCCTGCTCGGGCGTAGTCCTGTACCTTGGCCTGAAAGAACGCTACGAGCACTTGTTACACCACAACTTTGTCTTTTCGCAATCTCCCGATGAAGAATTCGAGTGGATCTACCAGCGTGGCCTGCCGGCTCCTGATCCGACCTGTTACGTATGTGCGCCTGCCGTGTCGGAACCCGCTGTTGCCCCTGACGGGGGCGAAGCCTTGTACGTCTTGGTCCATACGCCATATCTTCGACCCAACCACGATTGGTCCCAATTGCTGCCCGAGTATCGGGAAGTGATTTTGGATAAGCTGGAGCGGACGGCGGGACTCAATGGTTTGCGGCAGCGGATCGTATCTGAACACTCGCTTACCCCAGCCGATATCCACTCACGCTACCGGGTGTTGAACGGCGCGATCTATGGGGTAGCCAGTCATGGCAAATACCTGGGAGCCTTCAAGAGTGCGAATCGCAGCCCCGAACTGAAGGGGCTCTATCTAGCAGGCGGCGCCGCACACCCAGGTCCAGGCATGCCCATGGTTCTCATGAGTGGATGGATCGCCGCAGATGCGCTGGATCAAGATTGCCAGGCTGTGTAGGCAGCTTAGACGCTTGCAGCCAGAGGATTTCCGCTTTCTCCGCTGCTAAGTGTTGGTCTCGCTAGGGATACTACGCAGTGTCGATAGGAGTTGGTCCATCGTTTGGACGCGGTCCTGAGCGTCGGGCTGGACGCACTGCATAATGAGATTCGCCAAACTGCGATTCAAATCTGGCCGCATTCCAAGGATGTCGCGTGGCTTCGATGTGTCATGATTGAGCGCGGCCAACCCGCTCACCTCACCACCCGGCCATGGGAAGTCAAAGGTCATTAGTTGGTAGCAAGAGATACCGAAAGCGAAGATATCCAATCGCTGGTCGGTGGGCCGCCGGCGGACAATTTCGGGAGCCATGTATAGGGGAGTGCCCGTTCGGTTTCCAGGCCGCATGAACGGCTCGGTGGCAGGGACCGTCAAGCCAAAATCGATCAGCTTGATATGCTCGATATCGGTCGAGCAGATGTAATTGCGAGGGCAGATATCGCGGTGGATGAACCCTTTCTTATGGACATATTGCAGCGCCTCAGCCATTTGCCGCATGAGCGACAGTCGATGGTCGGCCAAACGTTCCGTATCCTTATTTTGGATAAGGTTATTCAGCCCAGGGCCGTCAATAAACTCCATGATTAAGTAGGGTTCTTTGTTCGTGGTCAGACCGTACTCAAGAGTCTTGGCAATATTGGGGTGAATCATTTGGGCCGAGATTTCTCCCTCACTCGGCTTGTTCATTCCCCGGAAGCGACTCTCAAAAAAACTGAACTTTTCGAGGTCGCACAGCTTGAGTCCTACCAATTGGTCGGTTTCGCGGTCGCGAGCGGCGTAAAACTTGCTCATCGTACCGCTGACGGCCGTCTTTTTCTTTTCGAAGCGGGCTTCAATGTCAACGCGTTTGTTCGACTTCAGGCTCTCGCCCTTGTTGCCGCCCGATTTGCCAGCGCCGGAGGCCTTGCGGCCGAATCCTAGTTTATCCAGAAATCCCATACGATCTGCTTACTTTCCACAGTAATCGATAGCCCTGGCGATCTCATTCTTCAGCCGGCTACGGTCGACAATTCTGTCAATGTAACCATGTTCCAACAAAAACTCACTAGTTTGGAAGCCGGCTGGTAGTTCGATTTTGATCGTGGCCTTAATCGTCCGCGGGCCCGCGAATCCAATGAGGGCTTTAGGCTCCGCAAACACCAAGTCACCGAGTGACGCAAAACTGGCTGCAACACCTCCCATGGTTGGGTTGGTGAGCACCGAAATGTACAACCCGCCAGCCCCGTGGAAGCGAGATAGCGCGGCGGACACTTTGGCCATCTGCATCAGCGACAGGATTCCTTCGTGCATGCGGGCTCCACCGCCCGAACCACTAATAATGATCACTGGCAACGATTGTGCCGTGGCGCGTTCGACCATTCGCGTGAGTCGCTCTCCGACTACCGATCCCATGCTGCCCATGATAAACGCGGAGTCGGTGACGCCTATAGCGACACGCCTCGCACGAATCATGCCACAGCCGGTGAGGGCTGCGTCACTCAGTCCGGTTCGCTTCTGCTCGTCGACTAACCGGTCTGCATAGCGTTTCTTGTCTGAGAATTGGAGAGGGTCCGTAGACCGCAATTGCTCGTCCCACTCTTGGAACGTACCTTCATCCAAGACCTGCGCGATTCGCATCGCAGCAGGGACATAGAAGTGGTACTCGCACTTGGGGCAGACGTTCTGCAGGCGTTCCGCCGCCTTGCGGTAGATCGTCGCTAAACAGCCGGGGCATTTCTGCCACACTCCATCGGGAACGGGACGCTTGAGTGACTTGCGCCCAGTTTCTGTTAGCGGAGCGATATTCAAATTCGGATCGATTGTGGCCATCATGCACCCACTGGAATACGCTGGAATGGTTACGCGGTCGCCAAGCCTACCACACTCGTGGCTGAACCGTCAGAGACATCCAGCGCCTCGAAGGTACCAAAATCAAGCTCGCACTTCCACATGTCGCCGAGGCTGCCACCGAGGATGGCGTAACGCACGACAGCCGCTAGTGGCTGTGGGACCAAGATCCCGATACGGCCCTTGCGGTGACGCTTTAACAGCTTGGCTACGGTCGCTTCGATGCGTCCCAATGCGCCGTCGATGGTCTCGCCCTGCGGGGGGCAGACGTCCTCCGGGTGATCTTGGAATTGTCGATAGACTTTGGGCTGCAGTCGCTTGACGTCCGCCAACAATTTCCCCTGCCACAGGCCGTGGTCCATGTTGCGTAAACAATCAAGCGTCTTTTGCTTACAGGGGTTCAGTTTACGGATCTCGACCGCCGACTGCTGAGCCGACTCGCACGGGGCGACGTACAAGCAATCCAGGGACACCTCTTCCAGTTCCCGCGCCAAAGCCTCCGCTTGACGATGTCCCTGTTCGCTCAGCGGGATGTCTAATGCCCCCTTAATCCGCCCTTCTTGATCGAAGGTGGTTGAGCCGGGACGTATCAACAGAATTTCTAACATGCAAACTCGCACAAAGAAGAGGAATTACAGTCCTATGGCCGCCGTCAAGCCTTCCAAGGCTTGTCGATAGTCATCCTGTCCAAAAATAGCCGAGCCAACGACAAATAAGGTGGCTCCAGCTGAATAGCAATCTGCAATCGTACCAATGTTGACGCCACCATCTACTTCCAACAGCAAGTCGGGGAAGTTGTGGCGTGCTTGCCTGAGTTTTTCAAGTGCTACTGGGTTGAATTGCTGACCTCCAAAGCCAGCATTCACACTCATTGGTAACAGCAAATCACACAGAGGCAATAACGACTCCACCGACTCGAACGAAGTGGCTGGGTTAATTGCTAGCCCAACTCCCACGCCCAATTGGCGAATCATCTTCAGTACTTCGGACGTATCCTGCTCGATCTCAGCGTGGACAGTCAGTGAGTCAGCACCAGCATCCGCAAATTGGCGGACATACTTGGCTGGCTCGGAAATCATGAGGTGTACGTCAATCGGCAAGCTGGTTAATTTGCGAACCCCTTCAACGATGGGCATTCCATACGTCAGATTGGGCACGAAATGTCCATCCATCACGTCCAAGTGAAATCCCCGTACGCCCGCTTCTTCCAACGAGTGAATCTCGCGCTGCAGATTTCCGAAATCGCACTGCAGCAGGCTGGGGAGGATGATTGCTTGTTCGTCACGAAGCTTTTGCACGGCTTCGGCTTGTCGAGATACGTCCATTCCGCCAATCTTGATCGGACGGCGTAGAAACGCAAGAGGTGTACACGCAATCGCTAGCAATATCCTGATGCTGCCTGGCGGCGGGAACGGGGGATATCCCGTTTTTCGCTCCATTGTGCCCCGTTTTGTGGTGCTTCAGAGCCAATTGTGGGCTTTGCACGATTCGCCCGAATGCGACGGAATTGTCGATTTTCTGGGCAGGCCCCAGCAGTCGTCTGAGGAGAGCGAATGACGCAGCTCTCCTAGTTTACGTATGGCTCGGTAGTTCCGCTGCTTTTCCGGGAGTCCAGTCAGAACAGGTTAGGTCGTGCGGGATTATGCTTTGCAACATGCAAGACTGCGGAAAAGAGTAGCCCACAGCTGGACGGGCTGTTGAAATACTAACCCGCCGCGTCAGCAAGGATGGATGGACGCCACTGTAGGGCGATTAGGGGGGCGAGCTGCATGTTAAAACTCAAGACGCTATTAAATCAACAGCCCGTGGACGAATGGCATTTGAATGGAACTACAGAAAGCTTGCCCCTCCCTCAGGTGGGCGGTGCTTGTCAGTCATAAGCCGGAGGCGGCTCGAGTTTCCCGCAGGCACAGCAAGCTTCGAGACGCGATTCGCCCCAACTGGCGGGCTAGCCGTGCCTAGGTGCTGTGTGTGTTAGTAAGCAAATGCCGAGTCGACTGGCGAGCTGAGGTAGTCGTGGGCACCTACGGATGCGTCTCAAGCATCGAATGCCTCCGTGCACCCGTCGTCAATGCTCATTCTGTCTTGAACACTCCTCATCTTTGCCTTCTTCCTCTGCGTCAAAGGGGCTCTCAGGGAGGCCGGTTGATTGGCTGGGGCTGCGATAAGCGGCGAAGCAAAGCCGGAGGATGAATCCTATTCCTTCAGTCCGTTGACGACTCGGTGGATGCCATCTTTGATCAATACTTCGTTGAAGTTCATTAGCAACCCAAGTTTGCGGTCGGTCAGTCGCAGGTAGGTGAGTAACTGCCGGACATGTACTCTTGCGAGTCTCTCGACAGATTTCAGCTCGATAATCAGCTTCTCGCCAACGATCAGATCTGCCCGGAAGCCTTCGTCGATAGTTTCGTCATCCCACAGAATTGGCACCATCACTTGGCGTTCTACGTGCAGTCCACGTTTTCGCAATGCTCTGGCCATCACGACTTCATACGCTGACTCCAGCAATCCGGGGCCCAAAGCGCGATGCACTTTCAGGGAAGTATCTACCACGACTGTAGCAATCTCGTTTTCTGTCATTATTGCTGTCCCAGTCTTGCCTAAGAATCTGAGCCGTTTCTCACGAAACCTGTCCGTTTCCAGGATACCAAGCTCAGGAACCGAGCGGAAAATAGACGTTGCGCAGCCCAAATAATTAAAATTCAGCTCGACAATGGAAGCCTTCCATTGCAGGGAGCTATCGTTGACTCCAGACTCTCGCGGAGCGTCCCATTTGGAATGTAGCAACGTGAGTGTTTTTCAATTCCGATGGGTTTCGCGCCAAGCCGCAAAGAATACGGAAGCTAAGTACTACGTGGAATTCGGACGATACTTTCCTCTTTCTTCCCTTTGCGTCTTAGCGGCTTTGCGCGACACCAAACTGTCTGGTTGGACTTCGTGCTGAGTGGTCGGAAGCTTTTGAGGAACTTGCTGCGGATTCCGAGCTGTTCCAACGAAACTGCCCGCAGAGGCTGAATCCCGCGTGGTGGCCCCACTCTGCATGCAGCAAAAGGAGCGTCACTGAATAGTTATGGATTTCGCGCCAAGTCGCCAAGCCGCAAAGAATATGGAAGCGAAGGACTATGTAGAATTCGGACGATTCTTTCGACTTTTTCCCTTTGCGTCTTAGCGGCTTTGCGCGACACCAAACTGTCCGTTTGGACTTTGTGCTGAGTTGCCGGAAGCTTTTGAGGAACTTGCAGCGGATTCCGAGCCGTCCGTCCGAAACTGCCCGCAGCGGCTTAATCCCGCGTGGTGGCCCCACTCTGCATGCAGCAAACGGAGCGTCACTGAATAGTTATGGATTTCGCGCCAAGCCGCCAAGCCGCAAAGAATATGGAAGCTAAGTACTACGTGGAATTCGGACGATACTTTCCTCTTCTTCCCTTTGCGTCTTAGCGGCTTTGCGCGATACCAAACTGTCTGGTTGGACTTTGCGCTGAGTTGCCGGAAGCCTTTGAGGAACTTGCAGCGGATGCCAAGTCGGCTAGTCGAAGCTGAGCACAGGGGCTTGATCTCGCGAGGTGCCTCCATCCTAGAAGCAGGTAAGTGTGCGTCACTAAATTGCTATAAATTTCGCGCCAAGCCGCTAAGCCGCAAAGAATAGGGAGCGACGAAAGATGACAAATCGTGTCTATATTTCTCCCCTTGAGGCTCTGAGTGAAATGCCTCAGGCTTGTGGACTGCGCGCAATTCTGTCTAGCGAAATGCGAGCGGAACAGGAGCATTCTGTTTTAGTGGGGGAGGCGTCCGGTTTAGCTCGTCGGGTGGACCGCTAAGCTCCGGTGGGGAAGGGGCATCTGGGATGCATTTGAGCTTGATTAATCGACTCCGTAGTCGATAAAGTGATTGGAAGTACTCTAATTAGATAAAAACCAATACCCGAAGAGCTCCACCTATGTCGTCAGGGAAAAATTTCTCCAGGTTCCAGCAAGGCGTTATCAAGCGGTACTACGACAACCGCGATTCAATCGCATTGCAACGCGCCCAGGAGCTGGTGACGGAGCTGTACCTCACCGAGGGGAAGAAGCGGGAGAAAGTTTGGGATTCGCTGGTTAAGAACATGGAAAAAGCGGGCGTTCCTGCCGCCCATATCGCTCATCTGCGGGAGCAAGATAAGCCTGAATTGGTGGCTCAGCTGCTGTCGGAAAAGAATTAGCGATTTCCGTTCTACTGAGTAGGTCGTTGCCCTAATTGGCATGTAACGGAAACCAGCATTCGTTGCGCACGCTGCGGGCTACTATTTCAACCAGCCGGTAAGCGAGGCCAGTTTCGTCGCTGCAGCAAACCTCGGCGGCGTGCGCTTTTAGCCTTGGATTGAAGATTCAACCAATTCAACAAGCTGCTTGGACAGGGAAAAGTGCTGGCCGGTACATGGGGAACAGGGGCTTTGCCTGAGCACTGCAGCCGGTTTGGGCAGCGTCTCAGAGAGACGCTACCCAGTGAAAAACGGGCCGCCGCGAAACTACTTGAGCGAGTTCAAATAGGCGAGTAGATCTCGCAATTCGCGAAGCGACATCTTTTTGACGAGATCCGCAGGCATGGAGGATTGGCCCTTCTTGCGTGCAATCACCTCAGCCGGATCGACTGAGATTGATTTTCCTTCCGCGTCCATCAACACCAGTTCTTCGTCGGTCTCACTGCGTAAGATTCCCGAGACAACACTGTCATCATCCATCAGAAGAACTACGGTTTCGAAGTTCTCGGCAATTTTGGCGTCGGGGCTGACGATGGCTTCTAGCAGGTAGCGTGCATCTTTGGTTGCGGCGGTCTTGGTGAGCTCCGGACCAACCTCTCCGCCGACCTCGCCCACGCGGTGGCAGCGGACGCACGACAGTTCGGTTTTGGTCATAAACAACAGCTCTCCACGCTCTCGATCTCCGCCCGCGAGCACGGCTCTGTATTCCTCGAGCGGTTGAGCTTCGGTTTGTGCCTTCGCAAACTGACTCAACGCATCTGAGAGCGATTCACCGACGCGATCCTTGGAAGCCTCAAGGACGTTGAGCCACACGTCGGGAGGAAGGTTGCCTTTCAAGTAATCCTCTAGCCCCTGTTCGATCAACGCGTTTGCTTCTGGTAATTCGATCGAGGCCAGCGTGTCCCAGGCCATTTGCCGTTCGATCGCAACCTCTGACTGGATTCCCTTCTCAAGTGCTCCTGTGGCTTTCTCGGGCGCGATTCCGGCGAGTTGTTTGACAGCTTCGGCACGCACCAAAGGCGTCTTGTCCGTGATTAAACGCTTCAGCAATACCTCCGATTCTTGTTGGTTCAACGCCACAAAACCGATCAGGGCTAGGCGACGGAGTTTGTCAGGATTCTCGCGATCAACCACTAGATCGCGCAGGCGGGCCGCGACGTTTTCTAGCTTAAGAGTCACGGCGGCTTCCAGCACTGCGTCGCGCAGTTTGGCAGGGCCAGCGAGCAGTTCGGTAAATGCATTCTCCAGTTCTGCGGCAGCGTCAAGATCGGCGCGATCCTCTAGGGGGGCAAAGCGATTCATCACTCGATCCAGCTTGCCAGGTGTGCCCCACGACGCCAACATTTTTACCGCCTCGACGCGCATGTCCAACAGATGACTTTTTCCGACCGCATAGTGCAAGACCTGTGCTGCAGCACCAGCGCCACCGAGACGGAAGTTCGCGTTCAGTACGCGGTGAACTAACGGGCTGGGGCTAGACGATCCCAACTCGAGAGCGGCGATGTTGGGAAGCAGTTCGTGCAACTCCTCGACATCGTGAATGGCTCGCACCGCTTCGGTAACAACTCCGATATCGGCGTCCCCGAGGAACGCGCGGATTTCTGGCGCATTGCGTTTGCGAAGTGCAACCACTGCCGCCAGCCGCACCGATCGCGACGCGTGCTTAGCCAAAGCGACGATATCCTGGGTCTGAGGTAGACCTGCCAAGGCCATGATGCCAGCATGTCGCAAGCCGGGGTCTCGATCTTGATTGTTTTCCAACATGTCGCAAACCGGTGCGATGGCAGACGCTAAACCGAGCTTTCCGGAAGCCAGACATGCCGCGTACTGCACGCGAGGTTCCGTATCAGCGATGTGTTCAACAATTTGTGCACTGAGGGCACGCAACTGCAGATCGCCAGCCACGTTGGCTGCCGCCGCTCGCACATCCAGGTCCGTATCCGACAGGGCAACGCGAATTGCAGGGATGACTTGATCGACCAGTTCTGGTGTGAGTCTGGCTGCATGGCCAAGTCCCCAGGTGGCATGAAGCCGAGGCAGCGTGCCAGCCGCGGAATCTTGAAGCAGCGCAAGCATACCTGCAATTTCTCCGCGATGCGCCAACTCCCACTGGGCCTCCAATCGAATGCGTCGGTCCAGGTGGCTAAGGAGTTCGTTGAGTCGTGTCTGGGGGAGTTCGGTGAAACCAGCTCCTAGCAAGGATTTCACTTCGCGAACAACCTCTTGCTGCTGAGCCTTCGGGTCGAAGAAGCGGTAGATCCTCCCTTTGCCTTCCCCCACCCAGCCATTGACCCAGTCGCAGACCCACAGGGCTCCATCCGGGCCGAATTGTGCGTCGGTGGCCAGGATGTTCCAGATGGGTTGTTCACTGCGTTCAACTTCCCAGAATGCCCCCTTGGGCTGGGTGCGAATTAAGCGAATACCACTGTTGCTGGCGCCGCCGCGGAAGTCGACTAGAAAGAAGCAATTGGCGAAATCACCAGTAAGCCCTGTTCCAGGGTAGCAGCTCAAGCCAGAGGGACCGTCGCTAATGTTCTCGATGGGAGGCACGATGTAGGCAGGTGTTTCCTCAGAAAAGGGATGCCAGATCTTCTCGCGGTTGAAGGGGCCTCGATCGGGCAAGTATTGATACATCATCCGCCAACCGGTATCACCACCTTCCATCACATTGACCCAACGAGCCTTGTCTCCGCTGTCGGAGTTGTTATCTCCCGTGAAGAGATAGCCGTAATCATCGAAGGCTAGTTCCTGAGGATTCCTGAGTCCTGTGGCAAAAACCTCTAGATTCGAACCGTCCAATTCGCAGCGGAAAACGGCCCCGCTCTCGGTGTTCTTCAGCTGGCCATCCTCGGTTTGAATGTTGTAGCCACGATCTCCGATGCTGAAATAGAGTCGACCGTCATGGCCAATGATCAAGCCATGGGAATCGTGCCCTCGGAAGGCCACTCGCACTCCGTAGCCGTCTTGGAGTGCCTCGCGGCTGTCCGCCACACCGTCGTCATCTCGGTCTCGCATCAGCCAAAGCTTAGGAATGCAGGTAAAGTAGACGTCGTCGCCGCGCACCAAGACGCCCGCCCCAGTACCTTCTTCAAGCCGGTTGAAGCCGTCGGCAAACACGGTGGCGCGATCGGCGACTCCATCTCCGTTGGTGTCCTCCAGACGACGAATGCGGTCATCGTGGGCCGTGTATTCGGCTGCTTCGGAGCCGAGTAAACGCAAGTGGTAATCGATTCGATCTTGGACGGATTGGGACGCCAAATCGGCGAGCAACCACTCGTTGTCATGTCCTCGATTGTCAGTCACGCCGCGATCTTGTCGAAACGACTCGCATACAAAAACTCGCCCCGAATCGTCGACATACATGGCAACGGGATTCGCGAGCTCGGGTTCGGCCGCCCACAGTTTAACTTCCCATCCCTCGGGCTTTCGGAAGCTTCCGACCGCCAAAGCGCCCTCCTCCGAGGCCTCGACCGGCCTATCGGCGGCCAAGCTGCCGTCACCACTCTCCGTTTCGGTCTCATCGGCTGATGCAATTGGGGGCTCCTGAACCGCGCAGGAAATGGCCAACAATGCTACCCAGAAGCACAGTAGCCGTTGGAACCAAGGCCAAGTTGTGCGGCACGCTACCAGGCAATTTGCCGGGGACGGTGGAGAACTCGATCTCAAAACCCACTGCGGGGAAACGAAGTGTTGCGAAAAAATACTCAATTGCTCAAACTCAGACTAGAAGAGGTTGTTCGGACAGGCGTCGCCGACTACAAGTCTAATCGCCGGACTTTCCTGTCACAATTGCCCCAACTTAGCTAGTCAATCCACTATGGCGATCCCCGACCGCGCTCGCTTTCCCGCAGGCTGCCCCGAGCTGGAGTGGGTCCTCACCGATGATGGCAGTCGTACTCTTCGCCACCGCGTGCTGGACGAGACTTTCCATAGTGGCTGCGGCGCATTGTCGGAGACGCTCGTTGTCTATCTGGACCACAGTGGTGTGGCGGAACGGTTGCATACCGGTCGAGCCACAAGAGTTCTCGAGTACGGCTTGGGAACCTGCACTGCCCTGCTCCTAACCGCTGCTCTGGCCGAAGCCTGCCGTGTTCCCTTGGTCTACACGGCGCTTGAACTGCATCTCGTTTCGGGCGACTTGGTACGGGGGCTGGGATTGGTGGAAAGGGTTCAGCAAGCGGAACTCGGTGAATGCTGGCCCAAGGCGGTTCCAACTTGGCTAACGGACCACTGCTTCGACGCGTTAGCACCGCTCCAAGCCGATTTAGCACATTGGCTCGATCAACTACCACCTTGGCCGCCCGGGCCGCTCCCGCGCATCACCTCGTGCCAACTGGGCCTGCAGACAACACTGGAGCTGTGGCAAGGCGATGCACAAGGGTTTCCCACCCAACAGAAGGTGGATCAAGACCGGGAACCGGTAGATGCCGTGTATTTTGATCCGTTCAGCCCCGAGAGCTGTCCGGAGCTGTGGACTCCCGCTGTCTATTCGACAGCATTCCAAGCACTGCGGCCCGGTGGAATTCTGGTCAGCTACTGCGTGAAAGGGACCGTCCGGAGGGAAATCGGTTCCGTCGGATTCCAAACCGAGCGATTGGCAGGACCGGCTGGCGGGAAACGCGAAGTTCTGCGGGCCGTCCGACCGCAGTAATTGATTTCCTATTGTCTTTCGTTTCACCTTTAGGTAATTACCCAATCACGGAGAACCGTTTTTGGTCCCCAACTGCCAATATGATGCCTTGGCAGCCCAGAAACGCCCTTTTCAGTTTTAAGCAGGGAACAACAAGCATGCAAAGTTGGCAAAACATCATTCAACGACGTTTCCATTCACGCTTGGTGTTGATCGTTTGCGGCGTTGTGTGCGCAACGAGTTCCTATGCCGCCGCACAAGGTCCGGGGGGAGGAGGCGGTGGAGGTGGAGCAGCCGCTCCGGCCTTCAACGATCCCAAATTTCGCGATCGAGTGTGGGAAGCTGGTGGGCCACGTCTGAGTGGCTTGCACACCGGCAAACTTGTAAAAGCGGTTGTAATCAAGGGGAATGAGACTGTCAGCCAGCATAAAATCTTGTCGCACATGCAGACCCGTGTGGACCGCAATTACGACGAGCGGCAGCTTCAATCTGATATTCACGCGCTGTATGGCACGGAGCTGTTTCGAACAATTACCCCTAAGTTCATAGACTACAAGGACGGGGTGGTCGTCGAGTTGCTGGTGGTTGAGAATCCCACCGTCACGGAGGTGGTGTTTCATGGCAATACTCGACTCGATGAATCGATGCTGAGCAAGCACTGTGGCATCAAAGTTGGGGATCCCGCCAACCCGTTTTCCGTGGATATGGCTAGGCAGCGCTTGGTCGATTTGTATTTGGAAAAGGGATTGAATCAGGTGGCGATCGAGGTGCGCGAGGGCAATCGCAAGGATGACCGTCGCGTCTTCTTTGATATCTATGAGGGGCCGGTCGAGCGAGTCTGGGATATCAAACTGATTGGAAACTCCGTCTTTTCCACTTCGCTGCTCAAAACCAAAATTCGCTCGAAGGACGCCCGCGGTGGTGCGACTCCCTACATGGGCAACGTCGCCAACTGGGAAAAATTTGACAACGATAAAACGATCCTCGTCGCTTACTACCGATCGCTGGGATACTTCCAAGCCAAAGTTGATTACTTCTACGACTACTACGACGACGGGAACTTTCTGGACCTGACGTTCGTGATCAGCGAAGGGCAACAATACAAAGTTCGCAACGTGACGATTGTCGGGAACCATTACGAGCCCTTTACGACGGAAGTCTTGATGGCCGCCCTGGAAACGAAAGCGGGAGATGCTTTCAACCTCGGCAGAATGAGTCGAGACCAACGCAAGTTACGCAACGATTACTATGGCCGTGAAGGCTTTGTATTCGTCGACATTGTGCCTGAGCCGCGTTTTTTAGACGAACCGGGAATGCTGGATCTCGTGTTTAAGATTAACGAGGGAGATCGCTACCGAGCAGGTGAGATTAATGTCCATATCGAAGGGGACTCCAGCCATACCGCTCACAACGTTGTCTTGAACATGATGGGAATTCGAGAGGGTCAATTTATTGACTTGAAGGAACTCGAGGACTCGGAACGGCGTTTGAAGGCCAGCCAAATATTTGAATCGAACCCGGCGATGGGCGAACCACCACGGATTGAAGTTCGACCACCCGATGCACAAGATTTAGAAGAGTTTTGATTCGTGTGCCAGAGAACCAAAGCATCTACCACCTTGCGCGTCGCATGATTTTAGGAAACCCAATGAGACAGGACGTCTTAAACACGAAACCATCGGGCTGGGGCCCGCTGTGCGCCACGTTAATCTTGGGTGGACTGTGTCTGGCTGCAACCGGATGTCGCATGGCGCATACCCCGGCGATCAGTGACGACTACGATTTACCGACCAGCAAATATCGCTCGGGTACCGGCAGCGGTGGCGACGACGTTGCGACGTATGAAGCGGCTAATCCATCAGCCAGCCATTCACTGCAGAGCCAACTCGTTAAGTCACCCGCAGTACCTGACACTGGCGTGGGAGAGAACGCTAGCGAAGCTTCCCAGGCAGTATCCACGATGCGGTCGCCGTCGAGCACATCGCCAGCGGTCACAACCGCTTCGGCAACGATTCGAGGACAGTCGCCCGACCAATGGAATGGTGCGACTGCTGGAGGGACGGATCTCTACCGAACTCCGATGCAAGCCAGTCAGCCGAGTGCCACTGGCCCACCTGCAGCCAGTCCAGCCACCAACAATTGGTACGCGCCGCAGACGGGCCCTGGAACTCCTGTGCAATACACGGCTCCAGCACAGCCTGCTACGCAAGCAGCCCCCTATTCCGGCAATCCCTATGGAACGCCTGCAACCGGGCAAGTACTGCCTCCACCGACGGTGGGAACTGGGAACTCGTTACCTCCACCGACCAACTATGGCTCACCCAACTACGGCTACGGATCGCCGGGTAGTTATCAGGGCGGCGGCTTGCTGGCCTCGCCAAGCGACTACGGAGCAACCCTTGCTCCGGGTGCGAGCTCCGTCCCCTACGACAACAATGGTTCCCTCGTGGCGCCAGGATCGGTTCCCAATTTTGATCCCACGATTGGCATCACCGCTCCATCACTGAATCGCAACCAGCCTCGTGAGCGAACGTCGCCTTTGGACGTTTACGTGACGGAAGGCCGAACCGGACGCATTACGCTGGGCGGCTCCGTCAATAGTGACCTCGGAGTGGCAGGCCAGCTGGTTATTGATGAACGCAATTTCGATATTCGGCGGTTTCCACGAAATTGGGACGATCTTTGGTCGGGAAGAGCCTTTCGTGGATACGGTCAGACGTTCCGCGCAGAAATCATGCCGGGAACCCAAGTCGAACGCTACACCGTTAGTTGGAGCGAACGAAATTTGTTCGGATATCTGCCCTACAGCTTAACCGTGGGGGGATTCCTCTACTCTCGGCAATACCGAGACTGGACGGAGCAACGATTGGGGGGACGCGTTTCCTTGGGATACGAAATCACCAAGGATATTGCACTGAGCGGCGAGATACGGATGGAAGACGTCAAACTGTACGACCCTCGCATTGCCGGAGTCGCTGAGCTGGACGATTCGATTGGCAGTACCGATCTTTACACGGCTCGTGCTCGATTGGCTCGGGATACCCGCGACAGTCCTTTCATGGCAACCGAGGGTGGGTTGCTAGAGGTCATCGTCGACCAGGTCTTTGGTGAACGGGATTATACCCGTGGTCAGGTGAACATCAGTCGTTACTTCCTTATCCACGAACGCCCTGATCAGGGGGGCCGCCACACGTTGGCAAGTACTTGGAAGTTCGGCTTCACCGGTTCGGATACCCCAATTTTCGAAAACTACTTCGCGGGGGGCTATAGCACCATGCGTGGTTTCAGCTTTCGCGGAGCCAGCCCCAAAGTGGGCGATGTGCAGGTTGGGGGCGAATTCATGTTCCTAGGGAGCCTCGAATACGTGTTCCCTCTAACTGCTGACGAGATGTTGCGCGGCGTCGCCTTTGTGGATTACGGCACGATTGAGCAAGAAATCGAGATCGATGCCGACAATTTCCGGGTCGCTCCGGGGCTAGGCCTCCGCGTTTCGGTTCCGGCTCTGGGACCAGCACCACTCGCCTTTGATTTTGCCGTCCCGGTCGCCTACGCCGATTCGGATGACCGCCAGATCTTCAGCTTCTTCATGGGCATGACACGCTAGGTTCGCAACGCACCGAGGGCGACTCATCGTGAGCGCACTCGGATGGAGCGGGTGGGAATCGTCCTTCCACCGCCCAAACCCTGCACTCGGATTAGAATTTCTTCAGCTCCATATTTCCCAGTCTCTAAGCCATCTGACCGCTTGGGGAAGCAAAAGGCTAAGCCAGGCAGAAGCCATTGGGATTCTACCCTCTCCCCCTGGAGCTGGCCGTTCAAGAGTTGCTAGCATCGCGGCTAGGTAAAGGTGGATGGCACCTATCGAGAATTTCTTTTGGGCCCCCTCCGCAGGTGTGCAGGCTGGAATGCTTGCAATCCGCAATGATTGCGTAGGATGGCGAAAAATGGGTGGCACCTATCGAGATAGGTGGGTGGCACCTTTGGGGCGATCTGAAAGATGGGTGGTACCTATCGACACCTTCTCTACGCCATCTGACCGCTTGGGGAGGCAAAAGACTAAGCCAGTCAGAAGCCATTGGGATTCTACCCTCTCCCCCTGGAGCTGGCCGTTCAAGAGTTGCTAGCATCGCGGCTAGGTAAAGGTGGATGGCACCTATCGAGAATTTCTTTCGGGCCCCCTCCGCAGGTGTGCAGGCTGGAATGCTTGCAATCCGCAATGATTGCGTAGGACGGCGAAAAATGGGTGGCACCTATCGAGATAGGTGGGTGGCACTTTTCGGGCGTTGAGGACTGGGAGAGGCCACTGAAACTTTAATGATTGTGGTCGTTTGGGTGATAGAGGTGGTCTAGGTTGAGGATTCTAGCCCGCATAATCGGTAGGATCGCAAAAAAGGGAGCTGTTTAGGAACTTGGAGCGGGTCGACATCGTCAGAGTCCGACTGCGTTTCGTTGACACTTGCGGGAGTGGAATTAGAATCGAGGCTGCCTTTTCCCACTAGGCTGCCTGGTTTACCTGTATTCCCAGTGATGCAGTGCTTACCTACAGCGTTCCGTGGAACGTGCAAAACTGGCGGTTCGTACCATTTTGGTAGCTCCGCAGCTCCGGTCCGCAGAATTTTTCACTAAGATTTTGTCGCATTGAGGCTGCCGAGTGCTCGAGTCTCCCCCCCGAATAACGCTTCTCATTATTGGCCGTTCGACCCAGCAGAGGACTAAAACGTGAAGTCTCGCAAGATAGGATTGTTTGGCAAGCGCACCAAGACTCGTGCCGCTGCAACAGCTCATAAAAAGACAACCTTGCGTAGAGGTCTGGTCGAAACGCTAGAAAAGCGCGAGTTACTCGCCGCCGATTTAGTGGCATTTTCGGACGGCTTTTACTACCCGTCTATCGGTCTGCATTCTGGTGACTATGTCCAAGGTCTAACACACGCTCAATATCAAGCTCGGCACGAATCCACTTCGAGCGGATCCTCGGGTAGCGGTTTGGTCGCGGAAGGCCTGGATGCATACGATGGAGCGAGTTTGAATGTCGCTGAAGTCGAACCCAATGGGGGACGAACGACGGCAAATTTCATTCCGCTTGGTACTGCATCTGGCAAGACGCCCATCATCAATATTAGCGGCACAATTCCTCCGCTAGGCGCCCTCAGCCCGACGCTTGGATTCCAGCAGGACGAAGACTGGTTCTCGATGGACCTTCGCGGTGGCGATATCATCGACGTCAAGCTTGTGGCCCCCATCAACGTGGTTTTTGACGTAACGCTGTTGAACTCTCGCGGACAAGAAATTGCGGGGCGAACAACGCCCGCTTGGACCACGGGGTTGATTGCCGATAGTGCTTATACATCCGCCTCGCCTCTTTCTATCGATGGTACGGTTTCGTTTGCCTACACGATCCCCGAGGACGGTCGCTACTACTTCCGGGTCGCTGATGGCACGACCGCTTATACGTTGACTGCTAAGGCGTATCGGCCAGAGCTCGAAAAGCAGCCCATTGGCTCAACTCAAATCGTGTATGTCGACTTCGACGGAGCGCGAGTTAACACGAATACTTTTGGACTAGGACTCGGGACAGTACGACTGTCGCCGATGACCAGTTATTTCGCGCAAGCTGGGTTACAGCCAACGGATGAAGCCGCTTTTGTGCGGGAATTCATGGCAGTCCTTGAAGAAAACTTCACTGGCAGTCTTCCGGGAATTACGACCAATGGATACCGTGGAGTCGATGGAGTTAATGGTCACTTTGACATTCAATTCTTAAACAGTTTTGATCATCCAGACTTTGATCCAGTTGGCGTTCCGAATGTCACCCAGCTAATCATCGCTGGAGACGGCGTTCAGTTCCCGCTTCCTGTTCGGGGAATCTCCAACAGCATTGATGTCGGAAACTTCGAGACCGAAGGGCTTGTCATTGTCCTTCCCGATGTCTACATGAACCCAGCCAGTGGTGACTTTGTGGGGGCCGTACCTCGCGCTGCCAATGTCACATTGCTGACGGCGATGGCGACCGCCATGGGAAATACTGCTAGCCATGAGTTGGGACATTCGTTTGGCGTACGTCATCAAGACAATGCGAATGCTACTCTCAGCTTGATGGATTCGGGGGGATTACCAATTGGTCCCTCGCGTTTGGGGGTAGGGCCTGATGGAATATTTGGAACCACTGATGATATCGATCTCGATTTCGTGAGTGATTACTACGCTCCAGCTGAAGGGAATATTGGGATCGAAGATTCGGCAGGATTGTTGGCGTACGCCCTTGCCACCGGGAAAGGGAATGCGGCAGTCGTCAATGGCCGAGTCTACAATGATAAGAACCTGAGTCGTACACTCGATGCCGGGGATGGAGCCGGACCGAATGTGCGCGTGTGGGCCGACGCTAATCAAAATGGACTTTTGGACACAGGAGAATACTTCGGCGTCGCTAACTCAGAAGGCTATTACAGTTTATCGGTTCCCCCTGGTACGCATCAACTTCGCGTCGAAAGTCGTGCTGGCTGGGCACCAACGACGGCTGCGGCCGTAAATGTCACGGTAGCTTTGAATCAAACGGTCAATAACGTTAACTTTGGCCAGGAACTTCTCAACCAGAACTTCACCGGCATGAAGTGGAACGATGCCAACGCCAATACGCTCCGCGATCCTGGCGAAGTGGGCATTGGTGGCGTCTTCATCTACATCGACCTGGACAACGACAATCGTATCGATATCGGCGAACCTCAAACGCAGACGGCGGCCGACGGTTCCTATAAGCTCAAATTCCCAGGTCCGGGCACCTATTCCATTCGCGAAGTCGCGGCTGGCGGTTACGTCCAAACTTATCCTGGTGCCGCGGTTGATAACGAACATGTGGTGACCATCACTGGCGATCCTGCGATTGACGCCACTCGCATCCTAGGCTTGAATTTTGGCAATTCGCTGACGGTCGATTTTGGCGATGCTCCAGCCAGTTACGGCGTGGCCTCGGCAGGGTTTGATCCCGGCCTGCGATTGGGTGCGAACTGGGATGCGGAAGCGGCCAGCCTCTTCTCCGATAACGCGCAGGGGGATGATACCAACGGTAGCGATGATGAAGATGGAGTTGCATTGGCACGGCCGTTGGTGCGTGGCAGCACGGGCAATCGCTTGGTGGTGACGGCCAACAATACCACCGGTGCTCCAGCCTATGTCAATGCCTGGATTGACTACAACAAAAACGGCGTGTTCTCTTCCGATGAACGGGTGATCACCTCCCAACTGGTGGCTACTGGCACTTCCAACATCACCTTTGCCGCGTCGAACAGTGCTCTGCTGGGGAACACCTTTGCTCGGGTAATCTACAGCAGTGAGGCTAGTCCTGGGCCAAACGCCAGCGTTAGCCGAGGGGAAATTGAAGACTACGTGGTCAACGTGGTCGATGCCTTTGAGGTGGCGGTCGACGATTCCGACTCCGTGGCTCGCAATTCCGTGCTAAACGAAATTGATGTGCTGGCCAATGATTTCCAACTCCCCGGCGACGGCTTGGAAATTGTCAGTGTGAGTAGCACTTCGGCAGATGGAACGGCCACGATTTCCAGCAATCAAACGATTCTCTACACGCCTCGAAGCGGATTCATCGGACAGGATGTTTTCACCTACACGGTGCGCAATGCAGTGGGGGACACTGATACCGCCACGGTCGTAGTCAATGTCACCCTGTCCTTCGATAATCCCGAAGCGGTGGATGATAGTTATGATGTCGCTGTCAACGCCATCGACCTGCCCTTGAACGTGATAGCCAATGATATCGAGGGGCAGAATGGTGCTCTCAATATCCTTTCGGTGACCCAACCGGATAAGGGGGGCAAGATCACGATCGCAACGGGCAACAAGTCACTGCGATATACGCCGCTTCGATCGTTTGGCGGTACCGAGACGTTCAGGTACACCGTTTCCGATGGATCGGGCAATCAGTCGAGTGCTACGGTTACGCTACACACGTTGCCCGGTGACCGAGCTGACGACGATTTGGAAATCAAGCTTGTCGCTCGAGACCTGAATGGGCAATTGATTACAGCCATTCCCCAAGGAGAGAAATTTGTCATCGACTTTGTGGTAGATGATCTCCGCCACGATTCGACAAACCCCGGAACGGCTGCTGGTGTGTTCGCCGCGTACGCTGATATCCTCTACAATCTACAACTGGTTTCCACGGTCAATCCAACCGTCACGAACTCGAGATTGAACTTTGAAGCGTCCTTCTTCAATAACTACAACGATGGACAAAACGGTGATGCCACCATTCCTGGAATCATCGAAGAGTTCGGAGCCTTTTTCTCGCTGAGCTCCATGGCAGAGCCAGGGCCGGTCAAGGTGGCTTCCATCACCTTCGAAGCTCGTTCGCCAGGGATTGCAACCTTCTTCCCAGATCCAGCCGATGTATCTCCAACCTCGGACAGTCTGTTGTTCGACACTTCCTCTACACCCGTGCCAGTGGAACGCATCCGCTACTTGGGAACTTCCCTGGAAGTTGTCGGTGATGGTGCACTGTTCCCGGTGGCTGTGGACGATTCGCTAGTCAACACGATCCCAGCTGGTGCAATTCAAGTACCCATCGACGTGTTGAAGAACGATCTTCCTGGATCGGTTGGAAACCTGTCGATTGCGGATTTTGACACCAATACCATCAACGGCGGCTTGGTCAAACTCAATACGGCCGGAAATGGTTTGCTCTACACGCCTCGCAGCAATTTCAACGGTACGGATCAATTCCAGTACACGATCACTGATTCGCGTGGTATTCAAAGCGTCGCCACGGTTACACTGCGGGTTGGTACACAGAATCCGATCGTTGGCTTGGATTTGTCGGTGACCGATCTTAGTGGTGCACCGATCGACCAAATCACCGTCGGCAGCCAATTCCAGCTGCGTGGCTATGTGCAGGACTTGCGTTCGGCCGGTAGCAGCTTGGGTGTATTTGCTGCCTACGAAGATATCCTCTACTCCTCGACGCTGGTGAGCGTTGTCGACAGTTCGACCAACGATCCCGACCTGGGCTTCCAAGTTCAATTCGGCTCAAACTACCAACGCGTTCGCGAGGGGGATATCCGCACAACTGGATTGATCAATGAGCTCGGTGCGGTATCGACTGGCGACATTCCGCTGGGAACTGGCCGAGAATTGTTGTTCACCGTCACCATGACTGCCAACGCGACAGGTACGGCCAGCTTTGTAGCAGACCCTGCCGATATCAAACCCTTGCACGATACGTTGACCTACAATCCGGTCGAGGCATTGGACGTCGGGCAGATTCGGTTTGGTTCTGACACACTCCAAATTTTATCGTCCACTGGCGGTGGCGGTGGCGGTGGTGAGGGGTATTACAATGCTCAGAACCCTCTCGACGTTAATGACGATGGATTCGTCTCCCCAATCGACGCACTGAGCATTATCAATCGTCTCAATAGCGGCGACACCGATCTAGGGACAGTCGCTGGTGAAGGTGAAGTTTCCAAGCGATTGTATGTTGATACCAACAATGACGGATTCCTAGCTCCCATCGACGCGCTGCTTGTGATCAATCGTCTGAATGCCAACTCGCTAGCGGCTCAGGCCGAAGGAGAGGGCACGCAAGAGGTCGACTTGCTTGCTCCAGCAGCCGGTAGTCTAGCCACCAGTGCCCCTGGACTTGAGGGTGGCTCTGTTGTGTCAACCACTGAGGAATTAGGCTTGGCAATTGCGGCTGGCGATTCGAGCACCAGCTCTTCGAACTCCGGTAATTCAGCAAGTCAGAATGCATTCCTGGCTGCCACTGATGGAATTTTCGATGATTCCGATGCTAGCGAAGAGGGTTTTCTAAGTGCTCTAGCGGCAGACGTTGAAGACATTAGGAAGAAACGCAGTTTGGCATAGACCCCGACCGTCTGAAGCGGGGGATGCCAAAGCAGTTGTCTTCCTTCGGCTGAGGTTCTGATTTCAATGCGTCCATAAACGACTCAAGCCGTAGGGATTTCCCTACGGCTTGATGCATTTCTAACGCGATGCCTGAAGAAGTTCGCTGGCTAGGAAGCGATATGGACCAAAGATTTCTCTCACCTACGCACTGGTTTGCAGAGCACTCGTCCAGCTCCTGCCGTCGATCGCTTTCGCCCGACCTCTCTCGGCCAGCGGTTGCTAACCGGAGAGGTTTCAGGGAATTCAGCGAAGCGACTAGAAGTTGTAGACCGCACCGATGTTGAGACCGTGTAGGATCAGGCTTCCATCGTTATAGAAGTCTTGGACTTGGGCGACGTTTGCAAAATTGGATTGCAGGTTATCCACCGAAGTTGCCACACCGGATGCAAAGACGACGCGGTACCCAGTGGTTGCAGTCCACTTGGACGTGACTCGGTATCCAACACCCGCTCCCAACTCACCCAGAAAGGCTACGTCGGTCTTGGAAGCATCGAACATATAGGAGCCGCTGTACGGGTTGGCGGGCATGCGAGTGTCGTTCACCATGGCGGTTTGATCGACGGTCGAGATGCGCGTGTGCAGCGATGATCGGTTACCGTAAATCCCGGCCTTCGCATTCGCATAGAGATTGACGCGAGAACCGAGGCAGTAGTCGAGGCGAGAGCCGAATTGGTAACCCAACAGATCGTTGCTGGTATTGACGTCATAGTAGATGTCATCAGCCGCGCGGCTAACCATGGTATCCAGCACACTGGCACCGTAGGTCAAGTTATCTTGGAACCGGAAGTAGCGTATTCCGGACAACCAGGAAACGTTCAGGCGACTTCCGCAGCTTGGCGCGGTGAGGCAACAGGGGCCGGTGGCGAATTTGGTTCCGCAAGAGCCGCTGCCGCAGGCACCACAGCCTGCTCCACCACAATATCCACAACCCCCGCCACGTGTTCCGGAGAACATGCTGCCGCTGGTCGGGAGATTGAAATTGCGAGCTGCTCCGCCGGAAGCAAAGCCCAGTAGGCTGACTTCAACGTTATGGTACTCGCTAGAGCGCTCGAGTTGGTGGACCTGGGCGTTGTTGTAAGCGTCAGCAACATTGTCGTAGGCGCCAATGTTGACTGGCAAGTCGAGGTAGGTGTAAGGGATGCGTGTGTTGTACGCCCCTGCAGCTCCCGTCACCATGGCTTCTTCGTCATCGGAGAACAGTCCCCAGTAGTTGATGGCAATCGCATTGCGACCGCAGTTGAAATATCTGCCGAAAGTTAGCTCGACGCCAGGCATCAGGCCCATGCGTGCGCTGCGTGTGCCAATTACATTGTTGCCGTAATCTGTGGAGCTAAAGCTAAGCTGTTTATTGGTGTTGTCGACACGATTGAAGAGCAACACTCCGCCACCGAAGAACCATGGCTTGGCTCCGGTCGGCAGTGAGGTCAGACCGCTCTGGCCCAAAGCGTGGCGTCCCCAACCCGCTCCTGCGAAAGATCCGCTGGAGACCGGTGCCGAGCCGCAGCTGGCGACATTAGGTGCCATCGAGTTTTGCCAGGCCGAATTGGAGCCTTGCTCGTAGGCGATCGAATTGTCCTGGACGCAACTTTGACAGCCTTGCGGGGCAGGGCTTTGATAGGGTGCCATGTTCCCGCCCGCTGGCGGTGGCGCTAGTTGCGTGACCTGGGGAGTGTAATTGCCTTGCAGGGGCTGGCTATAGATGGGCTCCGCTTGCCCCATGGGAGCAGCGACGGTTGAGTATTGCCCCTGGTGTGGTCCCACCACACCGTAGCTGACGGGTTGTTGTGCATTGAATCCCTGCTGCGATGCTGGATTCGCCCGGAAGCTTTGAACTTGGAACGGCCCTTGTGCCAACGGTCCCTGTGGCAATTGCGTTTGAACCATTTGCCCCTGAACTGGATAGGAGCTGGGGCCGAAATTATTGGTTCCCATCGAATTTTGGCCCAAGGCAACCGACGAGCCGATCAAGCCGAGAGATAGGGCCAGATTGTTTAACCAGAACTTTTTCACTATTTCGCTCCTTGCGAGTGTCTTCGTCAATCCATTGACTGCGGCAAATTCATGCCAGTGCAGGGTGAACTCGTTTGAGCCAGCCTGCGAGTGCGTAGGTGTTTTTGAGTCCTCTACGGTCCGTCCGCGAGGACATCACTTGCCTTGTGATCGACTCATGCGACGCGCGATGTATTGCAATTGCGTTGATCCCACCCGCATTTCCGAAAGCAAACTGCATATAACCGGAAACGCCCGAACAGAATTTACAACCGATACAATTTGACAATAGTTGATCAAAACACGAAAAAACGCTGATTCCGTCAGGGAACCAGCGTTTGGAATAGAGATAAGGAACTGTCTAGATCGGTGGCTAAGAAGAGCTAACGGGGCACGCTAGTTGGCGGCTTGGAACTCGGGCCCCGGTTCCGTCACTGTTGGCGAATGAGCCCGCAGATCGAACGATACTTTGATCTTTACGGGGTCCTCTCTCAGATCGGTTTTGAGCAGCAGCTCTCCGGAGATCTTTCCATTTTCAACCTGTGCTTTGGGCGAGAGGATCAGGTTCAGCAGATGAGCCGGTTTGGCCTCGTCGCTGGTTTCGTACTCAATGTCGACGATTTCAGAGGTCATTTCCAATATTTTGAAGGGCTCGCGACCTTTGACCACCAATCGCTTCTCAATCGGATCACCGAATTGAACTTCACCCAAAGCGAAGTTCGTAGGACTCACCTGCAGAGCTGACTCCACTTTTCCGCTCAATGCTAGCGGGACTGTGGTCAAACGGCGGTCATTTGTATGCAAAACCAGCTGGTTCTGCAGAAAACCTTCCGGGGCATCGGCGGCTAGCGTTGCGGTAATCTTGTATTGAACTCGACCACCACCGCGGGCACTTTCCTCGAAGTCGACGGTCACAAAGTCCACAGGGCTGGTGATGTCTTTCACCATCCAGTCCGACCGTCCTGCATAGTCGAGGGTGAGTTCGATGACCTTGGGTTCTCCTTCGGGAACCTGTCCGAAACTGGCTTCTCCTGGAGAGAGGACGATATCGCTGCGGATGTAGCCTTTGACATTTAGTTGCAATTCCGTGAAGAATGGCTTGTCAATGGAGACGGTGAGAGTCGCCGCTTTTTGCCCGGTGAAGGTGCCCGTGTTGAAGCGGGCAAGGATCGACCCGGTTTCTCCCGGCGCGATCGTTTCGGTTTCTACGATGGGAGTCGTGCAACCACAACTGGCGCGAATGGAGCGGATGTGGATGTCCGATTGCAGTGGGTTTTTTAGGTAGAAACGATGCTCGGTGTTCGCGGAACGGGCGACGGAACCAAAGTCGTGCACGCGTTGGTTGGCGGGAATCGCTTGAGGAAGCCAGTCTTGGGCCTCCAGGCTGGGCAATTGCAAGGTACTGGTAACACATACGGCTGCTGCCGCGCAGAGATTTGCTAAGGGTCGCATTGGGGTGGACCTCCAATTCGGATTGGGATGTGGCACTGCTAGGTAGTTTGAAGTGCAAGTGGCTCGATGGGAAAGTTTGGAGCGGACCCAAGGGACCGAGGCCTAGCAGAGGAGGGAAGTAAGTCCTCAGCCTCTTTTATCTTACCAATCTGGGGGAGAATACCAAGTATTCTGCAAGAAAGACAGCAGTTGGCTGAAGAGGTGCAGGCTTTTTGTGCACGACCCTAATACCAAAAAAAAGCGGTCCAATTCGCCTTCCTGGCAAACGGACCGCCTTTTGCTTAACTCCACCAGATCATCATCCGGACGGGTGGAAGGTTTTTTACCGGTTCACTTGACTCTTGGTATGGAATCGAGTGTCGCAACACTTTGAAGGGTTACAGCTGGTAATTTTTGCCCCCAGTCCGGTTTGGTGCCACTGAGTGATCCGAGGAGCTCAGTGGCAACCAAAGTTCGAATTGGAGTGTTGGTGATTAGCAACCGCAGCTATTGCCACAGGAAGCTTTGCATCCACATCCATGGCCGAGGCCATTGAGTCGGCTACCGATTCGGCTCAGGATTCCGGCGACAGGGCCGTTTCCATTGCAGCATCCGCAGCTAACTTGAACAGGTACTTGCTCGCAAACAACGGTTGGAACGCAGACCGTTACGGTGTAAGGAACGCATACTGGAACTCGCTTGCAAACCTTGATCGTCTTTTGCTCACATACTGGAACGCAAACGGTGTAAGGAACTTGCTTGCAGGCTGTTTCGCAAGTGTAGCTGCACACGGTGTAGGTCTGTGTGCGGCACTCAGGAACCATTTTGCAAGTTGTGTAGCAAACATTCTTGGTGCGTTGTTCGCAAACCCAGTTGCAAGTACGGTAGCATACAGTCTTGGTGCGGCATTCAGGAACCATTTTGCAGGTCGTGTAGTTTACAGTCTTTTGACGGCATTCTGGCACGATTTTGCAAGTGGTGTAGCAAACGGTCTTGCTACGGCATTCAGGAACCATCTTGCAAGTTTGGTAAGTAACCGTCTTGCTGCGTGGCTCGCAAACTGTGCGGCAAACGGTGTAGCTACAAGTCTTGCTGCGGCACTCAGGTACCATCTTGCAAGTCGTGTGAGTTACAGTCTTGCTGCGGCATTCAGGAACCATCTTGCAAACGGTGTAAGGAACTGTCTCTCGAACGCATTCACGTTCGTAGCGGACACAGTTGATTTCCTTGGTTTCGCAGGTTGGAACCCAAACCTTCTTGCAAATGGTACGAGGAGGGCATTGGATGCACTCGACGCGGCATTTGCCTGGGCAGTAGACGCACTTGCACTGCGATGCGTCCCAAACCCAGTAACCGGCTTCACGTACAACACGGCGTTGAACTGGTCCGGCAACTTCTTCAGTCGTTGTATCCCAGTGTCCACCATTGACTTGGACGGTCTTGGTGTAATTTACTGGCTTGGTAACAAACCGAACAACTTCACGAGTCCGAGTTTCTTGTTGAGGAACCATCACGGTGTAATTTACAACGTGTTCGTGTGTCTCGCGAACTGGCTTCATGACCGTGTAGTTGATGACGCGTTCACGAGTTTCGTAAACAGGTCGACGGACGGTGTAGTTGATCACTCGCTCGTGCGTTTCGTGCACTGGCTTCATGACCGTGTAGTTGACAACCTTGTTGTGGGTTTCGTACACGGGCTTGTTGACCGTGTAGTTGATCACGCGGCTGTGCGTTTCGTGCACAGGTCGCATGACCGTGTAGTTGATCTCGCGAGTCTTGGTCTCGTACACTGGGCGACGTACGTTGTACGTAACTTGACGTGTGTGAGTTTCGCGAACTGGTTTCATAACCGTGTACTGACGAGTCTTCGTTTCGTACACTGGTTTGCGGACGGTGTAGTTGACCGAGCGATAACGCGTTTCACGCTGCATGCGTGTCGTGTTGATCACCTTGTCTTCAGTTACCGTCTGGTATTCTGTGCGAGTGCGTTGCTCGGTACGTTGCTCGTATACTGTGCGTCGAACCGTCTTCATGACGGTATGAGTCGCAGGTACTTCGCAACAATTGACAACACTTCCGCCACAATCCTGATAGCTAATCGCACCGCAGTATGCAGCGTTAGCTTTACCAGCAGGAGCTGATGCCAAAGCGGCAAGCATTACTGGTAATACAAACAGCCTTCTCATTTCCCGTTCTCCTTAGAAAACTCTTGGTACATTTGTTTTACTGGATGAGTATCTGGTGGGTTCCAGTTCGCCCAAAGGTGTTAAGCACGCAACTTAGGTTTTCGATCTCTGCAACAGCCATCACATATGAGCTCGACCCTCAAACCTCAAATGTTCCTCCCGAACTTTTGCGATTAGCGAGGAGCTACCAGCTGAACAAGCAGGGTAGAATGCCTAAAATATGCTCTTAGCAACAGTTAGATCGACAACCAGGCAAGCATTGAACAGGTATTTTGCATAGGCGGCGGGAAGTAGGCCTTTTGCGCAAGCTGAGAGGCTTGGATAGAACGGTTGAAAGGAGATTACCGGTTAATCCGGTTGTGACGTCCCATGCCCAAGAGAGAGTCAACAGGCGACGCGGAGCACCGTGCTCCCCATTCCGGTGAGATCCCCTTTGGGCCAACCTTGCCACATATACCAACTGTCCGATCGGGCGGCATTCCCCCGGCGACCGCTAGCCGCCTGGGACTCTATCTTCGTGAGCTGCAGCATTTTCTGCGGGCGGGGACGGAAACCATCAAGAGCAACGCTCTCGGAAAACGACTGGGGCTCAGCGATTCTCAGATCCGTCGCGACCTAGCACTGTTTGGCGAGTTCGGCAAAAGAGGCGTTGGCTATAACGTGGCCGGGCTAGTGGGAGCCCTACGGTGCGCCTTGGGAACAGACGGCCGCTGGAATACCGTTTTGATTGGACTGGGTAACCTTGGTAATGCGCTCGTGCGTTACCGAGGATTCCAAGAGCAGGGTTTTACCCTGGTGGCGGTGTTCGAAGAAAATCAGGACAAATTAGGGGATGCAATCGACGGGGTTCCCATATATGATATCGCGGACTTAGAGAAGTTGCTTCCTGGATTGAATGCCCAGATGGCCATTTTGGCCGTCCCAGCTCGCGCGGCTCGCCCCCTGGCAGACCGGCTTGCAGAATTGGGAATAACAGGGATACTTAACTTTGCGCCAGTAAGTTTGTCGACTTCGGTCAAGGTACCGACCGTAGATGTCGATCTTGCTGTTGAGCTACAAAGATTAGCTTTCGCGGTTGTCAATTCCGAGAGAGCAAGCTAATATTCTCTGAGTCGCGTGACAGCAAGCTTAATTTGCCGCCACAACACTGCCGGGTGGTGTAATGGTAACACTACTGATTTTGGTTCAGTCATTCAAGGTTCGAGTCCTTGCCCGGTAGCTGAGTCCTCTCTGCTTGATTGGTAGAGTGTGACAGGAATATAAAAGACCAGTCATCGAAAGATGATTGGTCTTTTTCTTGGGTCTCACCGAATCGAGGCTCTGCATCTCGCTGGCGCGATTACTCCACTCTCTTTTCGAACTCAACTCCACTTTCAATCGAAGTGAATCCGAGTCGGCGGAGCAGGCCACTCATTTTCAAATCGTTGGCCGCAGAAACGGTTCGGACCGAATCGAGGCGATCGTTCTGGAATTCCCTGAGAGATTCCCCCACCAAAAATACGAGCCGGTCGGCCTCGAGATCACCGCTGCTCGGTGCTCCGAGCGTCCCCCGACTTGCGGGAGTTGGCACACTCGAACTCGGTTCGCTGCTGGAAGGTAGGCTCACTGGCCACATCCAGGCGACTGAACCTGGCGTCGTCTGCAACTCCGAAGCGACCGTCCAAAACAAAATTTCGTGGAGTACGCGTTTTTCGATGCGGTGGGTGAGTTGAAATGCGTTGGGTTCGGTGTGCCCCAGCAGGCAGGCTTGCCACCAGGGTAAGTACGGTTCATCCACGCCTCGGTTGACTTGTGCGCTGCGGCGAATCTGAATTTGTTGGCGGTCGATCGGAGGCTGGAAGGCCCCCAAATCGAGTCCCCACACATTGGTGGGACATCTCGCCTTGAAATTGGATTGCATTAGCCAGCGGCGGATGCGCACCTCTTTTGAAGTTAGTCCGATCATCGAGCCTGCCGGTCCGCAGCCCAAATAGAATGCGCTCTTGGGCAAGATCGGCCTAAACGCGTACTGCAGAATCTGTCGCTCTGCAAAAATCTGGTCAGCCGCCTTCAATAGTTCAGCCGCCGTCTGGTCCTCGTCACCGCCAGGTACAACACAGAGGGCCGCAATGGCTCCTGCGCCGGGTTCTAGGTCGGACAAATCTTCATTGGGAAGCCCGGCAAGATGGATCCAGCCCACGACACTACCGTCCTGCTCGGCAACCAGCAAATCTGATTCACAGAAAAAGGGCTTGGCTAGGCTGCAGAGTTCCAGTCGGAGTAGGTCGATCGTACACTCGGGGCCCAGGACCGAATTGTGGGCATTCCACACATCGCAGAGTTGGGCAACATCCGTATTTCGAAATGTCCGAATTTTTACGGTCACGGGAGTCGTGTAGCCTGAAACGAGGGGAGAAGTCAAATTGCGAGGGGCGGTTCTCCATCCTATTCGCAATGGAGACGACGCACGGGCTCAAGTCCCAATTTAGTATCTCCCCAGCCGCGATGTAAGCCGAGCAGCGCAAAACCGAGTGTTCGGTTTCGGTATTAGCGCACTTCACCGCATTGCCGCGCATGCGTTCGCGAGGTCGTGGTGAGTGAACTCGCGGAATCGCTACC
Organism: Aureliella helgolandensis; assembly: GCF_007752135.1. Lineage (GTDB taxonomy): Bacteria > Planctomycetota > Planctomycetia > Pirellulales > Pirellulaceae > Aureliella > Aureliella helgolandensis. Next base: position 2,864,335 of record NZ_CP036298.1, read on the forward strand.
GCGTCTCTATAATGCCGCTCGCACAGGTTGGCTAGACGGTCGCTGCTGGCATTTGCCAGGAGAGGAAAGTCCGGGCTTCAAAGGGCAGAGCGGTCGGTAACGCCGACCAGTCGCGAGACTAGGGAAAGTGCAACAGAAAGCAAACCGCCAACATTCGGCATGTCCGGGTGCGGTAAGGGTGAAACGGTGAGGTAAGAGCTCACCAGCGCTCAAGGTGACTTGGGTGGCTTGGTAAACCCCGCTCGAAGCAAGATCAAACAGAGAGGAGTGGCTGTCGTAAGACTGGCCACACGACTTGGCCCGGGTCGTCGGACTCTCGGGTAGATTGCTGGAGGCCGTGAGCAATTGCGGTCCTAGATAAATGGCCGTCAACACTCACGACTTTGCAACAGCAAGGTGTGTGGGTGAGACAGAACCCGGCTTATCGGCCAACCTGTGCCGTTTTGTTCCGCACTTCAAGAAAGAGGAGTGCCTTTCGATTTGGAATGTGATTTTATTAAGAAGTGACGTTTGTGATCATTGACACCCACGCTCATTTGAACGATCCCACGCTGCGTTCCAATATTCAGGAATTCCTGTTGCTGGCGCGGCAAGCGAATGTCCGCGGAATCCTAAGTGTGGGGACCACTGTGGAGAGCTCGCAGGGGTGCATCGAACTGGCCGAAGAATTTGCGGAGATACGCGCTGCAGTGGGGATTCATCCCAACAACTGCTGCCAGTCGGCTCCTGAGGATTGGGCCACGATCGAACGGATGTGTCTGCACCCACGGGTAGCGGCCCTGGGGGAAACCGGCCTCGATCGCCATTGGGATGATTGTCCTTGGGAAGTTCAAGTCGACTATTTTCGCCGTCATTTAGCGCTCAGCCGTGAAACGCAGTTGCCCGTGGTCATTCACACCCGCGAGTGTGCCAACGAGACTGCGGCATTGCTGGAAGAGGAAGCGAAGCTGGGGGCATTGCGAGGTGTTATGCACTCGTTCACCGGGCCAGTCGACGTTGCTAGGCGGTGTTTGGAGCTGGGGTTGTACATTAGCTTTGCGGGCATGGTGACCTTCAAGAACGGCGAAGAGATACGCGAAATCGCGAAAGAGATTCCCGCCGACCGGATTCTGGTCGAAACGGATTGCCCCTACCTCACGCCGCATCCGTTCCGCGGAAAACGCCCCAATCACCCTGCCTTGGTGGCCCATACTCTTGAGCTCGTGGCTGAGATTCGCGGGGTACGTCTGGCCGATTTTGCGGCGCAGACGACTGCCAATGCTCAGCGGCTATTCGGTTCCTGGTAACTTCCTGGGGGCCGAGCCCGCACCACAGCCCCCATTAAATTGGGGAGTCGCTAGTGCGCAGAAGGGCAAACTTCTTCTTGCCACTACGGAGAACGATCACTGTCTCGCTCGCTAAATCTGTTGCAGTGACTTGGTAGTCGACATCATCGATGCGGAGGTTGTTGATATTCGCCCCTCCCTGCTGAATGGTCCGCCGAGCATCGCTCTTGCTCTTGGCCAGACCGACGTGGACCAACGCATCGATGAGAGACAGTCCACTGGCGAGTTCGACTGCTGTGACAGTAGCACTGGGGACGTCGTGGAAGATTTCTGTAAGTTGCGCATCGCTGAGGTCAGCGATCTCAGCTCCAAAGAAAATTTGGGTGGCGCGTTCGGCGGCTTGTAAACCTTCCGAGCCGTGCACGAACTCCGTCATCCAGCTTGCTAAGCGTTTCTGGGCCTCGCGTTTCTGGGGTTCGCTGGCGACTGCTTGTTCCAGCGTTCGATATTCGTCCTGCGCGATTTCCGTCAGAAAACGCAGACACATGAGGACGTCCTCGTCGCCCACGTTGATCCAGTACTGATAGAAAGCGTAGGGAGAAGTGCGGTTGGGATCGAGCCACACGGCGCCCTTGGCCGTTTTCCCCATTTTCTTGCCGTCACTGGTCATCAGCAGCGGGCAGGTTAGCCCAAACAGCTGCCGAGAGTGCATGCGACGCCCAAGGTCAATGCCAGCGGTGATGTTTCCCCATTGGTCACTTCCACCAATTTGGATCAAACAATTCTGCTCTTGGCTGAGATGCGCAAAATCATAGGCTTGCAAGAGCATGTAGCTGAATTCGGTGTAGCTCAGACCTGTTTCCTGTTCGAGGCGACCCTTGACCGAGTCCTTGGCAAGCATCACGTTGACTGGAAAGTTCTTGCCCACATCGCGTAGGAAACCGATGTAGGACCAACTCCCCATCCAATCCAAATTGTTCACCAATGTGGCGGCAGCGGCGCCGGAAAAGTCGAGGAAACGGCTCATTTGGGCCTGCATGCCTGCCACGTTCTCAGCCAGTACATCCTCGGAAAGGAGCACGCGTTCCTCGCTCTTTCCACTGGGATCGCCAATCATTCCAGTGGCACCACCTACCAAAGCAATGGGCTTATGTCCCAACTGCTGAAAACGGCGGAGCATCATCAAGGGCAGCAGGTGCCCGCAATGCAAACTCGACGCAGTCGGATCGAAACCCGCATAGACGGCTTGAGGGGTCTTCAAGAGTTCTCGCAGTGCATGCTCATCGGTGGTTTGATGAATCAAACCGCGCCAGCTGAGTTCGTCGAGGATGTGGGATGCGTTCATGGCGGTGCTGGTCATTGAAAATGGAGTAGAGCGGGCGGGCGATCGAAGCTTGGCGATCTATTCTAGAATGCTCCACTGAGTTCACCAATGCCTGCCAGAGTGTCATCCACGACGCGGCCCGTGTCGTAGTGTATTTGTCGTAGGGCTCGCCCGAGCGTCGGATTGAGGACCGGAGCAGCCCGTGCTGGACGCCGTCCCAAGCCTCCAGGGGAAGGCGTTTCATCGAGTCGATCGAGCTGGGGACTCGCGGGGGCGTCGGCGCCTTCCCACCCCTTCCAAACAATTGCAGCCCAAGTGCAGGGGCTATCGATCTGCGGCCTCAAACCGGGTGGACTAGACCAAATCCGAAATTCATAGGATGCTACTCCCTTAGCCGTGCTCTCTGCCGGATGTGTTTTCCCCCAATCGGTACCCCCTATAGTCGAAGATAACGAGATGTTTGAGTCGATTGCCTTAGCCGCTCCCGATCCTATTCTGGGATTAACAGATGCCTTTCGGGCCGATGCACGCCCCGAGAAAATTAACCTGACGATTGGGGTCTATCGCGACGCGGAGGGGCAAACTCCCATCCTCGAATGCGTAAAGGCAGCCGAGAGACTGCTGCTCGAATCGGAGAAGACTAAGGGATATTTGGGAATCGAGGGGTTGCCGGAGTTCTTGCGACTTGCTTCCGACTTGGCCCTGGGCGACCTCGTCCCGGCGAGCCGAGTGGCGGCCGTGCAGACGCCGGGAGGAACCGGTGCGTTGAAGGTTGCGGGCGATTTCCTGGCTGCGAATCTGCGTGGTTCAAGAGTCTGGACCAGTACGCCCACCTGGCCCAACCACACCAGTGTTTTTGAGACCGCGGGTGTGGCAACGGAATCCTATCCGTATCTGTCTGCGGATCGCAAGTCGCTGGATCTGTCCGGAATGCTGGAGACCCTCGAACGCGATGGACGAATCGGCGACGTCGTCTGCCTGCACGCTTGCTGCCACAATCCAACCGGCATCGATCCCACGCGACAACAATGGGCCGAGATCGCTGAGTTGCTCGCCTCTCGAGGCATGCTCCCACTGATCGATTTTGCATACCATGGCTTTGGTGAGGGGTTGCTGGAGGATCGCGTGGGGATCCAGGAAATTAGCAAGCAGCATCAGGAGTTCATGGTCTGCAGCTCCTATTCGAAGAATTTTGGTCTCTATAGCGAACGCGTGGGGGCACTGTTGTCGGTATGTAGCACCGATCAGGCAGCGACACACGTATCGAGCCGACTCAAGCAATCGGTTCGGAGCAATTACTCCAATCCTCCACGGCATGGCGGCGCAATTGTCGCAACCATCCTCGGCAGCTCAGAGCTGCGTTCGCAGTGGGAGCAGGAGTTGGCGGCCATGCGGGGCCGCATTCACGAAATGCGAACGCGATTTGTAGAAGGAATGGCTAGCACGAATTGTGGTGTCGATTACTCCTTCCTACTCGACCAACGCGGAATGTTTTCGTTCAGTGGCCTAAATGCCATGCAGGTTGATTGGTTGCGTAGCGAGCGAGGGATCTATATCGTGGGCAGTGGCCGAATCAACGTGGCTGGGATAACCCCTAGCAATCTCTCCATTTTGACGGCAGCGATTGCGGAAGCCACGAGCGTTTAGCTGTTGCGTTGAACACTCACACCACCAGCGCCTGCAACCTTAGAACTAGGTCCCCAACATGCGATATCTTGTAACCGGAGGATGCGGCTTTATCGGGTCGCACCTGACTGAGACGCTCCTGGCTGCCGGTCACCGTGTGACGGTACTCGACGATCTTTCGACCGGATGCATCGAGAATTTAAGCGCGGTGGAGAGGGAACCAAGCTTAAGAATTTTGGTGGGGTCTGTTACCGATGAAGCCTTGGTGCACGAGGCGATTCGCGATTGTGATGCAGTGTTTCACTTGGCCTCTGCCGTCGGTGTTAAGCTGATCATGGACAAGCCGGTAGAGACTATCGATACGATCGTAACCGGAACCCAGGTCGTCTTGAAGCAAGCGAATCGCTATCGAAAACCGCTGTTGCTGACCAGCACTTCTGAGGTTTACGGGAAATCAACCCAAGTGCCCTTTGAGGAAGATGGAGACCGGCTTTCTGGTCCAACCACCAAGCATCGTTGGGCCTACGCTTGCGCCAAAGCGCTGGATGAGTTCCTGGCGATTGCCTACTGGAAAACGACTCGCTTGCCAGTCGTCGTGGTGCGGCTATTCAACACGGTAGGCCCGCGTCAAACGGGCCAGTATGGAATGGTAATCCCGACGTTTGTTAAGCAGGCGCGGTCGGGAGTTCCCATCCAGGTCCATGGTGATGGCGGCCAGACGCGGTGCTTCTGCCACGTGACCGACGTCGTCAAGGGCCTCGTCGGACTCTTGGCCTGCCAAGCTGCCTATGGGGAAGTCGTTAATCTAGGGGCAACGGAAGAGATTTCCATCCTAGATTTGGCGGAGAAAATTGTCTCCGAAACGAAAAGTAGCTCGGAGGTGGTCCGTATTCCGTATGAGGAAGTCTACGGCGAGGGATTTGAAGATATGCGACGACGAGTGCCTTCGATCGATAAGGCACGCGGTTTAATCGATTGGGTGCCGCAAGCGTCCTTAAGTCAAATTATCCATGACGTGGCCAGCCAGTCTCATTAGCTGAATCGTTCTTGCGAAGTGACTTTTTGCTCGGTTATTCGTCAATCGGCTCGTTGTTGTTGTTGCCAATGAGATCTTCCAAATTGGTATCTCCCGGCCGAAGGTAGGCCATGTTTTCGTGTTGCAGAGCGATCGTGGAGTTGACGTTCCTGCTGCTCAAGTACGTGGGAGGAAGCCAACTGTTGTCACTGAATTGGCAGCTGATGGCAACGCGCACCTCCTGAGTGGTGCTGTCGATGTTCTCTGGGGTGACCACGATATTGGCCACTCGCACTCCTGTCGCATTCAGGATGTTCTGAGCTCGCACTCTGACTGCATCGCTATCTGCTCCTGGGATGATACCGATGCGAGCACCTTCGTAGGCGGCCATTTGGATGGAATGCTGAACGAATAAAAATCGCGACAATTCCAGCAGGGCAAACACGAACATAAAGAACACCATCGCGCAGATTGCGAACTCAACCGTGACCGCCCCACGGCGCTGGGATGAGCTGGTCGTCTTGCTGCGAGATGATGGGGCAGAACTATGGCGTGTAAACCGATGCATTGCTGTCGCTTTGAAGGAAGGGGACTTGGTGGCAACTCGCCACTCAAGCGTCATGCACGGAAATCCGTCTACTGAATCAGCATGGCCGGTAGTGTTTCGGCCAGCTCAATGAAAATTTCACTCAGCGTCTCCGCATTCGGGGCATGGTAGTGCTTGCCACCACCGGCCAATGCAACCTCAGCCATTAGTGCTTGGTCCGCTTGGGCACTAAAGGTAACGGTATGCACTTTGATGTTTTGGGTGAGTGCTTGAGCTGCCAGGACGACGGGATCGTCGCCTTGAGTCATGATCCCGTCGGTCATCAGCACGATGTTGTGCGACGCGTTGGGGCGACTATGGCTCGTCGACGAGAGGCTGTTAATTCCATCGCGAAGACCCGCGGCAATGTTGGTGTTGCCAATCGTTGGCTTGCTGCCAATCAATGACAATTGGCTGCGGATCAAGTCGAAGTTCGGGGTGAGGGCTTGGTCCAGACTGGAAACGCTTGATTGGAAATCGCCAAACGCGAAGTTGCTGGAATAGGAGACCAAGGCAACGCGGGGTTGATAGGTGCTGCTTTCGAGGATACTCAAGAACTGGCTGATCGATGCTTGAATTGCTGCCCAGCGACTGTCGGTGGCATGTGGAGGGACAAAGTAGTTTTGGATGATGGATTTGCCGTGTAGGTCCCCCGGGTAGGAATAGGGATCATTGGTTAAGTCCCACGCCATCGATCCGGAGCGGTCAATCACCAAGCAAATGTCATTGTCGATGCGAGCGGCAATCGAAGACAGTTCCATCCCAAAGGAGCTTTGTCCGAGAAAGCCTGACATGGCCAGCAAGGGGGTCGTGCCACCGGTTCTATTTTCGAAGGAGCCATTGACTTGAACCGCGTTGAAGGGCGTCACGCCCTCTTGGAAATTGTAACTTCCGCTATCTCGCGGAGACGCGTGACCAAATCGCATGGCAGCTGAATCGAGGGTCAACTGTTGCCCAGCTACCAGATGGAGACTCGATATACGCAGCCCCTCTGCTTGGGCCAGGTCTTGGTCACCGGTTTGCCCCAAGGTGATCGAAGCCGCCTTGCTGGCCGCGTCAGTAGCCAGTCGCATTTCGCTGCGGGTTAGCTCCATGTACGCCACATTAATGCATAGCGCGGCGATGCAACACATCATGACCATCATTACTGCAGAGAGCACCATGATGGTACCAGCACGGTCGGCGTGCGGTTCTCTTCTTGCCACGTGACGCACGGGAGCGTCTGCAAGAGGCGATTGCTTAATCATTATCACGCTCTGTAGGTAAGGAAATGGATAGGACGAACGTCTACTCTCGCAGCATAAAGGCTTGAACACGAAATGTTCCTTGATCACCGACAACGTAGCGCGAAACGGTATTGTCGGACCAAGGGATTGTCAGGCGGACACGAATTTCATCGCCTGTTTCGATCTCGTCGAGATTGTCTCTACCCTTGGTAATATTTCTGATTTGGATACTCGCACCAGCTACGCTCTGCTGCTCCAGCAAGGTTGTGCATTGCTGACGGACTATTTCGGTATCGCTGTTGGGCCGCGTAGCCACGCGACATGCTTCGTAGGCAGCGATGACAGCTGAGTTCTTGGTATACAGACGCTGACACACCTCGATGGAGCCAAATGTTAGAACCACAAAGACCGGTAGGATGAGCGCCATCTCGACGATGGCCGCACCGCGTCGCTGTGATTTTCGAGGATTCCGCCGCTGTAAACGCATGTTAGAAACTGTTCGCAACACTGCAGGTGAATGGAAGGGATCGTGAGTTGTTACGTTCTCAGTGGAACGTGCTAACGAGGAATTCCTCGGAACTGATGCAGCGCGCTAGTGAGGCAGACTGCTTTGGATCTCAAGGAGGTTCTCAGCATTTTCTTCGCCAATGTCTACGACAAACAGGGAGTCGTTGTAGTCCAAGTCACCGCCGCCGATAATGTCTTCGAAGCCGAGCAAAATGAACCGACTGTCTGGAATCATGAAAGCTACCATGTGTTGCAAACCGTCGGGATTTCGCCGGTAATCGTTCCACAACCACTGCTGACCGCCATTGGCTCCATTGGAGATCAAGAAGAAGTCGAGCTGAATTCCATTATCACCAAAGCCAAGGTCGATGAAGTCTCCTGCCTTGAGCGGTTCTGAGCTGGTTCTCGTTGATCCAGAACGGGCTGAAGCATCCGGGAAGATCAGGACTTTCGGCACACCTGCAATCGACGCGTCGGATCCGGCTGGGATCCAAGAGAAGCCCAAGGAGTTGTGATAGCCTGCACCCTCTGCCAGAAAGTAGACCCGAATGGATTCATCAGCCACCGTTCGCAGGTAAAGGCGGGCTGGATCGAGTTTGAAGCCCTCGCGTCCGGAGAATCGAGCGCTCTCGGCGAGTTTGTCTTCGACAATTTCCTGAAAGACTCGCATCTCATTGTTATAAAAGCTGGTCGATCGTTGATCGGACTTCAACTTAAAAACGGGGCCGTGGATTGGCAAGCCGAAGGGGCGCGCATTGGACTGTGGCTCCGCCACCACTTGTGCATGGGTGACGGTTGCGTGTGATGCGGCCAAAACAATCAGGGCAAGGACTGAGCTCAAAAGTCTAGTCATGGCAAGCATTTCTCCGAGGGACATTCAAAGGCGTGTGTCAAGCGGTGAACGTGGAAGTATCACCATCAGGGAGATGCATGCTTAAATCAGCTAGAAGGTCCCTTATCGAAAGCCTAGGTCAACTTTTCGAGGGAGGCGCTGTGGGAATCCGTTTTTTGGGGAAGTTCAGGGAACGACTCGGTTTCAGAAGCCTGTCGCGGCTTCGAAGAAGTGGACTCCTAAGTTACAATGCCCTGCCTATCGGTTCGTCCCGTACGCCTTTGTCTTAGAACCCTTCGTCTTAGAACATTGCGCACTCAATATTTCCCAGCCCTATATCCCCTGGAGCCGCCGCATGCCCACAACCACCCCCCAAACTGAAAAAATTCTCGTGGCTGGAGCATGGACTGCATCCGCAGCAGTTCGTTCGTTCCAGTCGTCCAATCCTGCTACTGGCGAACAGCTGCCGCAGCAGTACCCGGTGAGTAGCTGGGATGACTGTGAGACTCTCTTGGATGCTGCGGCCGAAGCTGCGGAGCACTTGCAGCGTTCGACCCCAGCTGAAATTGCAGGGTTTCTCGAAGCTTTTGCTGATTTGATCGATGCAAATAACGAAGAATTGGCGGCTGCGGCTAGCCTCGAAACTGCGTTGCCGGTGGCTCCCCGCTTAGCTGCTGTTGAAATTCCTCGTACCAGCAATCAGCTGCGGCAGGCTGCGACCGCAGCCCGCAACGGCTCCTGGGCACAGGCGACGATCGATACCAAAGCCAATATTCGGTCCTGTTATGAACCGATTGGTCCGGTTTGCGTCTTTGGCCCTAATAATTTCCCTTTCGCATTTAATAGTGCTGCTGGGGGCGATTTTGCCGCGGCCATCGCCGCCGGGAATCCCGTAATTGCCAAAGCCAATACATCGCACCCTGGGATCACGAAGAAACTCGCTGAACTTGCACTGCAAGCGGTTTTGGCATCCGGCTTGCACCCCGCAACCGTGCAGATGATCTACCGCCTATCGCACGCCGATGGGGCGCGGCTGGTCGCCGATCACCGCGTTGCCGCGATCGGTTATACCGGTAGCCGCAAAGCTGGGTTGACGCTCAAGGCTGCCGCCGATCAGGCAGGCAAGCCCATCTACCTGGAGTTGTCGAGCGTGAATCCTGTAGTGCTGATGCCAGGCGTCTTAGCCGAGCGAGGAGCAGACCTGGTTAGCGAATTCACGACCAGCGTCCTGATGGGAACGGGGCAGTTCTGCACCAATCCTGGCTTGCTCATTCTTCAAGCCGGCACCGCAACCGAAGAGTTTCTCGAGGGAACTCGCCAGAAGTTTGTCGATGCCCAGCCCGGAACACTCCTTTCCAGTGGGGTTAAAGAAGCGCTCGTCAACGCAGTACAAACCTTGACCAACGCTGGAGCAACATTGCTATGTGGTGGGCGGCCTGTGGAGAATCAGTGCAGCGTTTCCAACTCGCTCCTGCGCGTTTCTGCGAAAGACTTTTTGCGCGATCCAGAGATCTTCCAAACAGAGGCGTTTGGGAATGCTTCGCTGGCAGTCGTCGCCGATAGCGTTGAAGAAATAGGAAAGGTCGTCGATGCCCTGGAGGGCAATTTGACCGGCTGTATCTACTCCTCCAGCGACGCAACCGATGCCGCTAGCTATCAATTGGTTGCTCCGAAGCTGGCGCGTCGCGTGGGGCGGCTGCTCAATGATAAAATGCCTACTGGGGTCGCGGTCAGCCCGGCAATGAATCACGGTGGCCCATTTCCAGCGACGGGACACCCTGGCTTCACCGCTGTAGGTATTCCAGCCAGCTTGTTTCGGTTCGCCAAGTTGACTTGCTACGATGCAGTGCGTGAAGACCGTCTGCCTGCATTGCTGCGGGACAAAAACCCAACGGGAAAAACGTGGCGCAGTATCGATCTGAATTGGACGGTCGCAGATGTAAGCTAGCGGCCCTCAATGCCAACCTGCGTCCTGCTTGCCAATCAGGATCCACTCGGATCTCCTCTCGATGCGGAGATCCGATGGGAGATTGCCAATGTGGCCGTCTGCAGTGGTCGCCGAGTGGTAGGCTTGGACTTGCTCCCATTGCAATCGATTCATCGCTTGCAATGGCCAGCGGCGGTCAAGCCAAACAAACTTGAGTGCTTGATGTACCACCGGCCAAGGAGTTTGTAGCTGTGTGGCAGTGGGGAAGGCAAAGAAGTCGCGAGTAAGCTTTGGCAATCCCCCGTATCGCTCGGCGGTGCGTGCCATGGCTTCTGCAGCGGTTAGGTATTCGGACGCATACTGCCCAAGCGTGTTTTGGGTCTGCTCAGCGATTTCTCCGAATGAAAGCAGTTTGGCATCCACCGAAGGTCCATACTGCTCACGGAGGAGGGGGAGCAAGCTCTGGCGGATAAAGTTGCGACGGTAGCCCTCATCTGCATTGCTCGAGTCTTGGCGGTAGTCCTGCTTCATGCAGTTCAAATAGTCCTCCACCTCTTCGCGGGTACTGCTCAATAGTGGACGAGTGAGGACAAGTTCGCGATCCAAGTTTCGGTGGAGCGAGGGAGTGGCCAAACCGGCCAGTCCGCTCCCGCGGAACAGATTGTGCAACAGCGTTTCAATACGATCCGAAGCTGTATGTGCGGTCAATACGTAGCGGGCTCCCACGCGGTAGGCTACATCCGTTAGGAAGGCGTATCGCATGTTTCGGGCCTGCTCTTCGGACCGTTTTGCCTTGGCTGCTGACGTTTCGGGGCCCTGCAGGTCGCGGTAGGAATCTGCTCGAGCCACGTAACAACGTAAACCCAGGCTCTGTGCGAGTCGACGCACAAACTCCGCATCTTGATCGCTCTCTTCACCGCGCCAGCAATGGTTGAAGTGCGCGACATCGAGCAGTTCAAGGTTCGGAGCCAGGCGGACCATCGCGCGCACTAGAGCCACGCTATCGGCACCTCCGCTGATCGCAAGCAGCAGTCGCGTGTGCTGCCAACGTGGGACGGGCCAAAGAGCTTGGATTGATGCTTCTAGCGCATGCTGTTCCATGCCATCCGACCTAAGCTTTCCCCAATTTGGCTTCGGACAGTTGCCGGTAGTAGTCGATGGTTTGCCGCAAGCCTGTTTCCAAGTTCGTTTGGGGCTCAAATCCGAGCAGGCTGCGCGCCAAGGTGATGTCGGCCAAGCTCTCGCGCACGTCGCCAACGCGCGCGGGTTGGAAATCTGGTGTAACCTTCTTACCCAGCAAGTTAGATAGATGTTCCAGCAGCTGAAGCAAGCTAGTTTGTCGCCCCTCCGCCATGTTGATGACCTGTCCGGCCGCTCCGGCTGACTCGGCGGCTAGCAGGTTGCCTTGGACGACGTTTCCAACGTAAATGAAATCGCGTGATTGGCCTCCGTCACCGTAGATCGTTGGCGGTTTGCCACTCAGGATGGCCGTTACGAATAGTGGGATGACGGCCGAATAGGGGCTGGCAGGATCCTGGCGTGGTCCGAAGACATTGAAATAACGCAAGCCAACCGTTTCGAGACCAAAGCTGTGGTAGAAGGCTTGGCAATACAGTTCGCCTGCCAGCTTTGCGGCCGCATAGGGGCTTAAGACTTGGGGGAGATCGGACTCCCGTTTGGCTGTGAAGGGACGGTCACCGTAAGCGCTGCTACTCGCTGCATAGACGACGCGTCGTACCCCCGCTTTAACCGCCTGGTTGAGCACATTGAGTGTCCCGGTTGCGCACGCTTGATGCACTTCAAGCGGCTTCTCGATACTGAGCGGTACTGAAGCTAGGGCGGCCTGATGGAAGACGAGTTCTACGCCTTGCATGGCTTTCGAGACTGCCGCCTCGTCGCAAATATCCCCCTCCACAAACTCGATGTCATCCCAAACGTGTGCCAAGTTGTGTTTGAATCCAGTGCAAAGGTTGTCCAGCACGCGCACCTGATCGCCGCGTTCGACGACTGCAGTGGTGATGTGCGATGCAATAAACCCAGCACCTCCGGTGACTAGTACTTTTGCCATGGGATTTCCAATCTATGCTGCATCAGAAAGAGAGTAATAGGTAAGAGTTGGTTGCGTGCTTGCCAGCGCCGAGCGGCCTCACGATTGGCTGATGGAATCGATTACACCGCGTTGGGTGGGGAGCCATTCGCCGAAGCTTCCCGCAGCGATATGCTTGCGAGCTGCCGACATGAGCTGTTGGTAGAAGGTTAAATTGTGGTGTGTCAGCAGGATGGGACCGAGCATTTCGCCAGCAATGAACAGGTGCCGCAAGTAGGCCCGGCTATGACGGCAGGCTAAGCAGGGGCAAGTTTCATCGATGGGCCGTCGATCATCGGCGTGCTTGGCATTTCGCATGCGCAAGGTGCCCTGCCAAGTAAAGGCTAGTGCATTGCGTCCGTTACGCGTGGGCATTACGCAGTCAAACATGTCGATACCGCGTGCGATTCCTTCTAGCAGATCAATAGGCCGTCCAACGCCCATCAGATACCGAGGTTTGTCGGCAGGCAAGAAGGGGGTGGTGGCAGCAATCATGCGGTACATCTCTGGTGGCGGCTCTCCGACACTCAGCCCGCCTACTGCGTAGCCGTCGAAAGGTAGCTGCGTGAGTCCTTGCGCACTTTCTTGGCGTAGTTCTACATCCAGGCCGCCTTGCACGATGGCAAATTTTGCCTGCTGCTGTCGGCTGGCAACTTCCAAGCAGCGGCTGGCCCATCGCGTGGAACGCTGCATGGCATCACGAACAACCTCGCGTTCGGCAGGCAGGGCCACGACGTGGTCGAGGACCATCGCAATATCGCTTCCCAATCGCTCCTGGATGCGTATCGACTCTTCAGGAGTTAGCTCGAGTTTTCGCCCATCGATATGCGACTGAAAGGTGGCTCCTTGCTCAGTGATCTTGGCGCATTGCGATAGGCTGAAGATCTGAAAGCCACCGCTATCAGTCAAGATGGGACCATCCCAGCCCATGAACTCATGCAGACCGCCCAACCGTTCAACGCGCTCGCTACCGGGGCGCAGCGCCAAGTGGTAGGTATTCCCGAGAATGAGGGATGCCCCGGTCGTCTTTACCTGATCGACGGTCAAGCCTTTGACGGTTCCCAATGTGCCGACGGGCATGAAGACAGGAGTCTCTACCGTCCCGCGTGGAGTATGGAGTTCACCAAATCGAGCAGAAGAGTGGGGATCGCTACCTTGTAGATTGAAGCCAAAGTCCTCAGCCAAAGCGAACTCTCCCTGAGCCTTGCGTATCGAAAACTGCTGTAAAAAATAAAGCGTTCCCGTGAAACGGAAACGCTTTAATGGATTCAATCCGAGCTCTGAATTCTCGCAAGTATCAATCGCCGCGAAGCTTGAGCTCCATGCCTTCGAGCTTCTCGCGAACTTCGTTCAGGCTGGTGACCCCAAAGTTCTTCGACTCTAGCAGGTCATCTCCCGTCTTGCGAATCAACTCCGAAATGGTGTTGATACCCAAGCGAACCATACATTTTCGGGCTCGTACCGAGAGATTAAGGTCTGAAATCGGACGATCCAAGACGGCCTGTTGGTCGGGCGTCATGCCGGAGGTGTCCAACGGTGGATCCGGTTCCCGTTGTTGGTCTGCGAGCTGTCCGAGCGACAAGCCCTTAGACGACAGCATTTCGCGGATCTCAACCAGACTGGTTTCCCCGAAATTCTTGCTAGAGAGCAGTTGCTGCTCGCTGGTTCGCACCAAGTCGCCAAGCGTCTCGACGCCCATTTTCTGCAGGCAATTGCGGCTTCGCACCGACAGCTCGAAATCGTTGACTGAGATACTGAGCAACTGGCTCAAACGCTCTGTCTGACGTGCAGCATCTTCGTCGAAGTGGACGTTGCCAGATGCGGAAGCATCCTTCATGTACAACCGTGCACGAGGGTGGTCTGGGAACACGTCCAGCACGCGTTTGTAGCAGGCTTGGGCTTTCGAAAAATCGTTGCGATCTTCGTAGATAATGCCAAGATTGATCAGGGTGCCGATGTGAGCTGGGAAGCAAGAGGCGGCACGCTCATAGAGCATCAATGCCTCTTCATCGTTCCCCTTGCGATCGTTCTCGCTGGCTAGTCCGAATAACGCACCCGGGTGGTGGTCGTCGTATTGCAAAGCTCGATTGTAGAGTCGCAAGACTTCGTCGAAGTGTCCGTCGCGTACGGCGACCGTTGCACCCCGCTGGTAGTTGTACTCTGCAGTCTGCTCCGCAGGGCCAAAGATATTATCGAGGATGTCCATCGCATCTTGCAGTCGGCTGAGGTATCTCAGTACTTCCGCCGAGGCAATTTGACATTGATCCGCGTCGTAGCCAGCCATCTTGGCCGAGTCGAAGAATTTCAAGGCTTCTTCGTAATGATCGAGTTGGAAGTTGGTTTTGGCCAGATAGTAAAGCGCCAGGGCGCCACCATCGGCATGCGAAAGCGTCTCGCGAGCTTCACTGAATTTTCCAACTAAATACTGACTGACCCCTAAACGAACCGCTTGGGCTGGACTGCGCTCGGTTACTTGCGCAAGCTCGCCTACCGCATCGCGAAGAACGCCAAGTTGGCTGTAATCCTCGGATATGGTTTTGCAGATCTGTTTGATCTCGTTGGGGCCGAAGGATTGGTTGGATACGACCATATCCTTAACATCTAGCACCGGCGCTTCCGTCATCCTGCAATGACTCCTAGGTCTACTGCTGTGAATTTAGATATCGAAGAGCCAGCGGCGGGAGTCGAACCCGCAACCCCCGCATTACGAATGCGGTGCTCTGCCGATTGAAGCTACGCTGGCGACTTAAACCGTAGGTGAGCGGTCACTTAGGGGTGCCAAAATTAAACAGTCCCCAGTTGGTTTGGTCAATAGGATTCGAATTTGCATTCATTGCCACCAGCGTGAATTGCCACCGGTGGGTGGGAAGATCTAACGGATAGATCGATTTTACAACGCTTTTTGAAGCTCCCGGCGCATTTAGGGCTAGAAAAAATTGCCAAAAAAATTTGGTAAAGCAAAAAAAATTGCGACTTTTTTTCCTTAGGCTCCCAGGGCCGCGACTTTTCCATTGCTGTGCACCCCCCCAGGGAGGCGATTGCGGTCCTCCCGTGGCCCACGCGACGTTTGTAGATATTATAAGTGCGGATGATGAATGGTGCGGATGATTTGACGGTGCAGTGTTCGACGGTGGAGGGATTGGCCCGATCGTCAATTGCATGAATTGCAGGCCCTCGACGACTCGCTGCGCTTCCTAGGTTTGCCCCGGCTGTAGAGCATGCACTCTTGTTACTGGCTTTCTGGAGCCGGCGATGTGGGCCGTCGAATACGAATCCTTAGAAATTGATACTTGATTAGCGAGCGATTGTTTGCCATGGAAGCTCCCTCGATTCCCGACTTTTCGCGTGGCGACGGATTACTACCCGCCATCGCCCAGCATCATGAAACCGGACAGGTCCTGATGTTGGCCTGGATGAATCAAGCTGCTTGGGAGGAGACGTTGGCCACCGGCAAGGCGGTGTATTTCAGCCGTAGTCGGGGCAAACTTTGGCGAAAAGGGGAGGAAAGCGGGCATGTGCAAACCGTGCGGGAGATTCGTGTCGATTGCGATGCAGATACAATCCTCCTCAAAGTCGATCAGGTTGGAGCCGCCTGCCATGAGGGGTTCGAAAGTTGCTTTTTCCGAAAGATCGCCAGCAATGGTTCTGCCCAAATTTGCGAAACACGGCTCAAAGAACCCTCCGAAATTTACTCCCACCCAAGCGAGCACGCCACGATGAAAGACTCTCCTAATGCTGAGACGACAACCCCGCGGAATCAACCTTGGATCCGCGGCATCGTTCCGCCTCTGGTCACTCCGCTGCTCGGTCGCGACGAGCTAGACCAAGCCGGTCTGGAACGCTTGCTTGAGCATGTCATTGCCGGGGGAGTGCAGGGAGTTTTTATTCTGGGGACAACCGGCGAAGCACCAAGCCTTAGCTATCGCTTGCGTCGCGAGATGATTGCATCGACCTGCCGATTGGTAGCGGGCAGGGTTCCGGTGTTGGTGGGCATCACCGACACTTCTTTTGTTGAATCGATGAATGTTGCCCGAGTAGCAGCTGAAGCGGGGGCTACTGCGGTCGTGCTCTCCACGCCCTACTATTTCCCCGCGGGACAGACTGAGCTTATTCAGTATGTGGAACACCTTGCCGAAGAGTCGCCCCTGCCAATCATGCTCTACAACATGCCGAGCATGACGAAGGTGCAGTTTGAGATTGAGACGCTCAAAACGCTCTCCACACACAAAAACATCATCGGAGTCAAAGACAGTGGGGGGGACCTTGAATACTTCAAGCAATTGCTTCCGTTGAAAGTCTTGCGCCCAGATTGGTCCATTTTGATCGGTCCAGAACACCTTACGGCGCAGGCGGTAATGTTGGGCGGGGATGGAGGGGTCAATGGCGGTGCTAATATTTTCCCTGCGACCTTTACACAGATTTTCGCCGCTGCCGAGCGCAAGGACATCGAAGCGATGCGCGAGCTGCAAGATCGCATCGAACGCTTGCAGGCCATCTACGACGTCGGCAAGTATGCGAGTCGGTTTATCAAAGCTACCAAGTGTGCGCTTTCAGTACGCGGCATATGTAGCGACTTCATGGCAGAGCCGTTCAACCATTTCTTGGAGCCAGAACGCCAGCGAGTTGCGAGTATTCTGGAGGCTCTCTAAGTTGACCATCGCAATCGCTACAGCCTGCATTTTCAGCGCGAATGGCTTCAGAGGAAATTTCTCAAAAAAATGGACTCCTCCCGAGCGAAGTTAACGTATGTTTCAAATGGCTTAAAAAATATTACCCACTTGGAACTGCATCATGAAGTTTTTAGCGCTCTGCTTCGCATTCACTCTATGCTTGAACAGTCACGCTGCTGAACTGCCTTTCGCAATCAACGCCAAAGCGGTTAATTCCCCTGCGGCGATCCCTGCAGCGACCTACGATCCTGCCCTTTCAGTTGCGGAAAATAATGCGAGGCTCACTGAAGTCGACCCCCACAGCCGATTGTTGCTTGCTTTCGAACTTGAGGGCCAGCAGGTTGTAGCCAGCGAGCTCATTGGAACTCCTGTCCAGTTCACCGTCGATGGACAGGCCTTTGCGGGGCAAATTTCAAGCTTCGAATTTGAGGGTGGAAAGCTTCAGGATTCCACGCTGCGTGTATTCGCGCAGATTAAAAACCGCCAACAAAATGGTGACTGGCTGCTCAAGCATGGTAGGATAGGTGTCATCTCTTTTGGAGCGGAGGCAAACTCCAATCACTAGTGCTGTGTCTGTCACGGACTGATGTGGACCCTACAGCAACTTGACCGTGAGCGTTGTAAAAGACGTTTCACTAGACCGCATCTTCTTGGGCGAAGGAGATGCGGTCTTTCTTTTTAAAGATGCATTGTTGAGATGGCTGCACTGCTGGAGGCAGCGGAAGGGAAGTCCGCCAGCCAATTTTCACTCGGGCGGCGCGTCCTCAACAGCGAATTTCCAAGTGCTGCCTGATTCGAGAGAAAGCGGGGAATCGCTGAGGGCCAACCGCAGTGTTTCTATGGGCATGGAGTGCTGTTGCATGATGGCATCGTGAAACTGGCGATTGGACATCTCACCACTTTGGACGAACTCAGCGTGCATGCGCCGTAGTTGCAAGCCACCGAGCATGTAAGCGGCTTGGTAGAGCGGGCTGTAACCTCCCATAATCGAGCGACGCACTTCCGCTACAGCCGCCGACCTTTCATGCCCCACCCGCTCGACCAGATAGTCGACGCATTCCTCGGGAGTCATCTCTCCCAAGTGGTAGCTCAAGGAGAAGATAATCCGTGCGCAGCGATGCTTGCGCCAGAACAGCATGCCCACGCGATCCTCAGGGCCGTGCGCAAAATCAAGGTCCCATAGGTACATCTCCCAGTACAGGGCCCAGCCCTCCATCCAGAAGGGAGTCGCAAACATTTCGCGATACGGACGATACCGGGCAAGCATATGATATTGCAAATGATGTCCAGGAATTAGTTCATGGTGGACGGTGGCACGCGAAAAATGTTCATTGTTGCTCCGCATGCTCATCAATTTCTCTTCCTGAGTCATCGTGTCGGTGGGAAACGAGACGATGATGGAGTCACCACCTAAGAAATAGGGATTCACACGTTGGCGTTCCGGACTCATCATCAGCATCCGCCAACCGTTGGCAGCCAGTGGTGGCACCGTGATTAAGTCATGAGATTCGAGAAAGCGGATCGCTTCCCACGCAAGATCGTGGATCATCTTGGGTTGTTCCCCTGGGCGGACATGCTTGCTTTTGACGATGTCCATCGCCGCCCGCCAATCGTCGCCGCAACCCAGCTCGGCTGAAGCTTTCGCCATTTGTTGGTCGCACCAAGCCATCTCGCGATGCGCAAGTTCAATCAGTTCCGCGGGATCATGTGCAATCCATTCATGGTCCAGTTCCACTCGCAGCCCCTCTCGTCCAATGGGCAGCCCAATAATCGTTTCCTTGTCCGCATCGGGTACCCCCACCACCTTTTCACGCAAGGCGATGCGATGGCGTTCCACCGCCGTCAATAGGCGGGCAACCGGCTGTTTTGCCCACCAGGAATACTCGGGGTTGTAACCGTCGTAAAACTGGTGCGCCTGGCGAATCTCGCGCGTCAACGATTCAATCAATTCACTCGCCCGCAATGCTGCCAGACGCTGTTGAATCGCCTGCTCACTCTGGTCGAGCACATCCAGCTTGGCAACCTGATCGGCTGCGTGCTCAGCGATTTGAGCTGCCTGGTCGAGTTCTGCGGCAACTTCACTGGCCTCGATGACCTGGACGTCCTCGCGTGCTGTGCAGTAGCGGACGATTGCATCGGCGTAGGGCAGCAGGGCGGCGGCAGCCTCATCTCGCACGCCGTTCAGCTCCAGCATTTTCAACCGATACTCCAGCTCGCTACGTAGCAGTAGGTAGTCGATCTGGCTGGCACGATCCAGGCTGCTAAATTCCCGTTCCGCGAGTCGTTGCTGCCATTGCTCCATGACTTCGCGGCGTAGCGTTCGAGCTACGGGATCCAGTGGAGTGCGATAGCGTTTGTCGAGTGTTTTAAGGTCGGCTGAGCACCGCTCAACCCAGCGTTGGAGCGTCTCTTCATTTTCAGGGGGAAGGATCGTGTCCAGCGCGACGGAGGTTTCCTGGATGGTTTGACCGCACGTACGCGCGCCCTCCCCGTGCCCGGCCGCGCCCCAGGAAAATGCCGCACCAATCATTAGGGTGTGCAGCAGTCGCGGACAAAAACGCTTGGCAGAGGTCATCGGTAGCATTGAGTAAACCTTATTCATGTGGCAAGATCGCGTCAGGAGGCAAGGGAAGACCTCTAGCATCTCCCATTGTAAGTCCGTCACTCCATCGCTGCAGCCTGATCCCCGAGAATTGCTATGCCTTCCGATGCCTTACCGTTTACTGGTTTTCCGTGCGACACAATCGATTTTCTCGCCGATTTGGGAGCGAACAACACTCGGGAATGGTTTTCACTCAACAAAGCCCGCTATGAGCAGAGTTTTCTTGCTCCCTCACTGAAGTTCATCGCAGCCATGGAGAAACCGTTGCAACGCGTGGCGCCCCTGTTAAAAGCCGAGCCCAAGAAGATGGGGGGCTCGCTAATGAGGATCTACAAGGACACGCGTTTTTCCAAAGACAAGACACCGTACAAAACCAATATTGGCATCCATTTTCGCCATCAACTCGGCAAGGATGTGCATTCTCCCGGTGTCTACTTGCACATCGCCCCCGATGGTTGCTTCATGGGTGCTGGCATCTGGCGTCCCGATTCAGCGTCGCTCAGCCTAATTCGAGAGCGCATTCTGCAAGATGAAGCCGCGTGGACACGCATGCGGCGCGGCAAACGGTTTCGCGAGACCTTTGAATTGCACGATGACCGATTGAAAACGGCTCCCCGAGGCATCGACAGATCGCACCCTCAGATCGAAGACCTGCGACTGAAGAGCTTCATTGCAATGGCGCCGCTGAGTCGCCAAGTGATCCAGGGGCCTGAGCTCATCAAGACGCTCACACAGCGCGTGCGAGACGCACAACCTCTGATGCTGTTCCTGGCTGAAGCGCTGGGGCATCCCTATTGATTGGAGCAGCGGCGGCTAACGGAGGATTTGGGCAATGGGAGTCCCATTGTTGCAAATCTTGAAGGGGCGACCGTTGGGAGCAATGAACTCTTCGTCCAGTGGCAAGCCCATGGTAGCGGCGATTGTGGCGTTTAAGTCTTCGGGGTACACGGCATCTTCCTCCACCGAGTGCCCGCGCTCGTCGGATTTGCCATACACCGTACCACCACGAATCCCAGCTCCGCAGAGCAGGGCTGAAAACGCACCTGGGTGGTGATCTCGACCGGCATTCTCGTTAATCGTCGGCGATCTACCAAATTCAGTTGCAAGAACGACCAGGACTTCTCCCAGCATCCCACGGTTGGCCAAATCTCTCAAAAGTGCACCAAGGGCATTGTCGAGATTGGTGACCATGGCGGGAAGGGCATCGTAGATGTCGTTGTGGTGGTCCCAACCTCCATATTGCACCTCGACAAACCGCACTCCACGCTCAACCAATCGACGAGCCAGCAGGCAGCCCTGCCCCAGCGAGTTGTTGCCGTAAAACTCGCGTACTTCTTCCTTTTCTTCCTTGATGTCAAAGGCTTTCAGCTCTGACGAACCCATTAGACGCACCGCCTCGCGATAGGTCTGGTCGTACGCTTCAATCAGGTGGCTCTTGTACTGGGTTCTGAACTTGAGGTCAAATTGATTGGCCAGTGACATGCGTCGGCGAAATTGATCGTCCGCCAAGTAATCTGGGCTGGCCGTGTTCTGCAAGCCCGTCTTGGGATTGTTTACGGGAACTGGTGCGAGAGAGGCGGGGAGGAAGCCAGCTCGTGGATGCTCTGCCGCTGCGCCGATGAGCACATTTCCAGGTAGACTCGTGCCGAGTTTTCCGTGAACGTGATTGGCCCATGCGCCCATGCCGGGATGCCGAATCGAATTGAGAGGTTTATAGCTGGTGCGCATCTGGTAGCAGCCCTGCTCGTGCGCCCCGGTTTCTGTGGTCATGGAGCGGATGAGCGCCATGCCATTCATGAGGTAGGCCAGCTTGGGGAGCTTGTCGGAGAATTCGACGCCTGCCAATCGCGTTTTGGTAGTGGTGGTTTCACCTTGTGCATCCGTGCCCACTTTAGGATCGAAGGTGTCGAGGTGGCTCATGGCCCCGTTCATGTAGAGATAGATAACGTGCTTGGCCGCACCACTGGTCTGCCCACCCGTCTCGGAGGCAGCTGAGCGAGCAAATCCTCCCAGCCCTAGCCCACCGGCGCAGGTGACCCCCAACAAGCCTTGGGTCGTCGCCAAAAATCTACGTCGGGACATGTCTGCATCATTGTTGTTGGCGCATGCTCTTGAACGTTTCATCTCGAAATCCATTTTGCACAAAGAGGTTCTGTCACAGACTTGCTGCACCGTACTTACGCTGCGTTCACTGCGGGACGTTCCGGATCGGCTTACTGCACGAACAAGAATTCACGCGTGTTGATCAATGCCCAAACGACATTCCCGTACCCCATGGCCGCATCGCCCCGCGCCATCTCACGCAGCGCGTAATCTTGATCCCGTTTGGTAGGTTCCCGATTGAGGATCGATAAAAACATCACTCTGAGTGCATCGCGACGGCCGTGGACTCGTTGCAGGTTGTCATGGATGACGGAACCTTCCTCAAGCATCATATGGGTGAAAGGACCGTTAAACATGGTTAGGATTTGCGGGACGGTTGGATCGGTACTGTCACCTTCGATGGTCTCGCGATCACACTGGCCGAATTGGCGGATAAAGTGCTCGGCCGGTAAGGGGCTGGGGAGTTCAGAAGATCGTGCCAGCACCTGCCTGCGGTAGGCTGCGACTCCCAGTAGCTTTGCTTGGGCTTTGGGGCCCAAGCTGTCTTCAAACTTTTTTGCACTCTGTTCAATCTGCTTCGCAGAAACGGTAGAAAGGTCTACTTCGGCAACACTCGCAAACGACTTGGCGTCAGGCAACTGGAAAGTGTAGGGGTTGTAGACGGCAATGGTTAAGATCGAGTCCCAGACTTGTTCCGCGGTCATGCGTCGGAGACTTGGACCATTAAAGTGGTAGAACTCTGCAGCGGAGGGATCGAACGCACTACTGCTGCGCTGGTAAGTTTTGGTGTACAGAATTGTTCGGATGAACTCCTTTTGATTGAATTTCAAGCGAACCATCTCATCGGTGAGGAATTGCAGCAGCTCTTCATTCTGGCAAGGGGAATCGTCGCGAAGATCGTCTACCGGTTCAATTAAGCCTACCCCCATGACCTTCTTCCACAACCGATTGGCAATTGTCTTTGCAAAGCGGGGATTTTCCGCGTCGGTAAGCCACGCAGCGTATTGTTCGCGAGGGGATTGATCCTTGCAAGCCAGTGGGAGCTTTCCCCACAGGACGACGGGATCTACCGTTTGATTGGGTTTGCCATCATCGTATTGATAATCCTGCGGCAATTTCAACTTGGCCTTGGGGTTGAACGATACACGAAATAGGTTGGCCTGCGCCAATAGGTTGGAAGTTCCCTGAAGTCGCGCAGTGGGATCTGCCTTCTTCATTTCGTCGGTGATACGTTGTACTGGATTGCCATTCACAAACGCTGGAGTGTGCCGGTCGTCCCGGGTTTTGACGCCGCTAGTAAATGCGGCCATTTGGTAGAATTCCTTTTGCGTCCAGTGATCGAATGGATGATCGTGGCACTGAGCACAGCCGATCTGCGTTCCCAAGAATACGCGAATCGTATTGTCGACGTGTACTAGGTGCATGCCATTGTCACGCAGCGCATAACCGGCTGCGGGTTGATCCCAGACTTTGCCTTCAGCAGTGAGCATTTCATAGACCCACTCATCATAGGGGCGGTTCTTTCGGAGTTGCTCTTTAATCCAGTCCCGGTAGGCGAAGGCCAGAATGTTGTTTTCGGGACGATCCTTGACCCGTAGGATGGCGGCCCAGTAGTTGTACATGTGGCTTACCGAGGGATAGGACCCTAGCAAGCTGTCCACAACCAGCTCTGCCTTATCGGGCTCGGAGCTCCTGGCATAGTTCACGGTCTCTTGCAATCCTGGAATGGCGCCCACCGTATCCAGGAACACGCGGCGAACAAATGTGTAGTCATCCGCCATGGGGTTGGGAGCAATGCCAACCTGCTTGAGCTTGGCTTCCACCAAAGCATCGATTCGGGCAGCTACAGAGCGGCACTCACTCCGCCGCTGCTCATCGACCGGCGCCACCTCGGGCAAACTTTGGGGCGCCTTTTTGACCGCTTCGGGCAACCCATATCCCTTGAATTGCTGACTCGGTAGCTTGGATTTCTTCTTCTGAGCCAGCGCCGGAGTGGCGAGTAGAAGTAGCCAATAGAAGCACAACCAATAGACATTCAGGCGTCGAAAGCGGAACACAAACCCTCCTGGTTGCTGGCTGTGAATGCCCCCAGCATTTCGGCGGCGGATCTTTACGCGTGGAGCGATACAGTGGCACGGAGTCGTCATAGAACAACACCCTTTCGCTCGGGCTGCAGGTGCAGGCCGCTACAGCTATGTATTTTGATAAGATCTAGGCCGATGAGCCCACCAAAACGGGGCTTCGAAAACTATTTGGATAAGCTGGAGACGATAGACTCCACAAGCTAGAAGCTTACCATATCGCAACCTTTAACTCAACTATATCGGACGTTGATCCCGGGTTAACGCCGAGGAAACTTCCCCAAGCAATGGGATATCCCGCATGAAAGTCCATAACCCGCCAGACTAAACAGAAGTCCGTAGAGAGGAACGAGAAAGCGACCGCCTGTCGTGTACAAGCTTGCTGCCAACAGTGTGCTTAGCATTGGTAGACCCAGGAACCACCAAGCCAGCCTGTCCCGTCTGAGTAGCAGGCAGCATCCGCCAGCTAGAGCAGCCAGCTTCCAGGCTAGGCTCGGCCCAGAATAGGGGTTCCAGTGGGTTGCAATTCTTGCCCATGCCAGGGCAGGAAGCTCAGCTGTGTGATTCCCAATCCACTCGTGGACTTGCCGCCGTGCCGCCCGAGCAACGATTACTTCACGCTGAGTCTCATTCGCGGCACTGTCCAGCGAGCCATCGGCGGCAAGGGCGGTGCGGAGCTGTAACTCCGGTGCAAATTGCCAGTCTCCGCCGGCTTCGAGAGACGCGTCGCAGTAGCCTCCGACCAGGGTAATTGCTCCCTGCGTCCCCAAGGGCATCGGCGCGTGCAAGACGAGCATATTGCGTATCCACCATGGGCCGCAAACCAGGCAGGCAAAGCAGGCGGCCAGCGCAGCGCAGACGAGCCGCCTGCGCCTTGCTCCAGGCACGCTGCAGTAGACCAGGAACGCAACGCCTGGTATCCAGAGAACAAACAGGGAACGGGCTAAAATCATGGTGCCCAGCAGGATGCCTAGCAGCGCACTGCGCCCCACGCATTTCCAAGCACTCAGAACTCCCTGGTCGGTTGTGGCGTTGGGCACGCTGTTGGTAGTGCAGCGGGCGGGGACCACGGGTGGACTTGGTTGCTGCGCCAACAGCCCCACGACAGCGACGACCAACAGTTCGGTAAGCAGCAGCGCAAGAGGCTCGGTGAGAAAGTCCTCGGTGTAGGTCCTGAGAGTGCGATTCGTTGCGTGGATTCCCCAGGTGGAAAGAACTCCCACCATTACCAATGGCATCGAAACGGTGTGGGATAGTAAACGGGCCGTTACCCAGCCAGCCAGCGCCCCGCTGATCGCTAGGCAAGCCGCGAGCAACATGTGAACCGCGGCCAGTCCCATGGCATCACGCCCAATGAACTTGTACAGGCCAGCGATGAGTAGTGGGAACAGGGGAGGGCGGCCGGTTACCGCCAGAGTCCTAGGAGGGGCGTCCAAGTGCAGTTGGTAGAGTTCAGCCTTGGCTACGTAGGGTGCGCGCCACTGAACATCGGACGAATCAAAGACAAACCCCTCTCCTTGCCAAAGATGAAAGGCGAGGTTTTCGTAGTCTAGTCCATCCCCGACCGGCTTGGGTAACTCCCCAAACCATTCGTTCTGGGAGACGAGCAGGAGGTGGAACGGCAGCAGCCAAATCAAGCCAAGACAAAACCACAGCCTGGGCTTACGTGCGAAGGAATCCAGCATGCCGCGGCGAGTCATGGGGCTACTTGCCAGCCCAATAGTCAATCACCATGACTTTCTCGAGGTGAGGCTTGAGCACTTCGACAAAGGCTTGGTGGGCCTCGTGGGGAAGGTAGACTTCACGATCCGCTTCACTTTTAAACGTCACGAGGAAACAGTGCGTGAAACCGTCTTCGAGCCCCTCGGGGCTGTTGTTGGTCCCAAACTCGAAATCGGCAATGACTGGAATCTTTTTGGGCAGTGCGCGGAAGGCGTCTACTACCTTCTGAACGTCTTGTTCCGAAGACGCATCCTTGAATTGGAACATGACCACATGCCGCAAATGCTTCGAATCGCTGCTGTCGGCGGCCACCGGCCGCGTGCTTGTCACCATCAATACCGCTCCTGCAAAAGCAACAATCGCGACTAGGCCTGCATATTTACGAATCGATGGGCAACAAAACATTTCTATTCCAATCCAATCAGTGGGGAGCAATTCGGGAGCTCCCGGCTTATTAGTCCGCAGTGAGTTGGGGGCTATCAAGCGGGGGTACCGAGCCAATTTGTGTGCGACTCAGTATAGCAACTTGTTGGCATTCCACGGATTGGTTTGCGAACTTGATCGTGTCGCGAGTTGGACCGGAGTTCGCAAAATAGCTTGTTGGTAGCGATCGATTCGTGCGACCTAGGCGCGTGCGACCTAGGCCGCTTGGCGACGACTATTTATAAAGCCTCTTAGCGTGGAACCACCAGGGACTTTGGCGGCGGCCATTGCACTCGTCGCATCGCTTGCGGGCTCGGAGCGTTTTTCGGCCTGGCCGGGAGACGCAAACGGCAATAGCGTCTCCCCGGGCTCAACTTGGATCTCTAATTCATTGCGGAGGATGCGGACGCCGGGAGGGGCCTTGACCCCTATGCGGACCTTATCGTTCCCTACGGCGACAATCGTAAGCACGATGTCATCCCCCAAACAGATACATTCCGCAGCGCGGCGCGACAAAATCAACACGTGCGTATCCTCCCTGAACTCAGTGTGTAAAACATGATATGAGATCCGCGGAGCCTCGGGGCAACCTTGCCTCACCGGCCAAAAAATCCCGCCAACCAACCGTTTGGACGCCGACCTCCCTCCCCTACCAATTGCTGCTGGCTAACGTGGTCGGCTACGTTAGCGGCAACCGCCAGCTTCCCGGGCGCGGACGCTGGCTCTCTTGAAAGCCATCGAGCTTTCGCTATCAATTTCTACTTCTACGCGACCAGACCTGCGATCGGGCAATTGGCGGCTCTTCTTCCGAGTGAGTCGTAGAAGAAGATCGAGCCTTTGTTGAAGTCCCAAACAGCAGTCAACCGCACGCTTCGTGGCCCATAGATGCAAAAATAAAACCCACAAGGTTTCCCGTTGCGAACCAAGACCCGTTCGGCCATTTGGAAAGCATCCGTTTCAAGTTGGTTCTTTTCGCAAAGTTCCTCTCGCACGAATTCACGCACGGCTTTGAGTCTGTCACCCTCTTTAATTTGTGACGCCGTCATTTTCCAATCAATCCTTGATGGTTAAGTAGGCAGAATGGGATAGGTTTAACGAGAGCGAGTCTCGACAAACCAAGCTATCGGCGCCTACCATGGCATCAGTTGACCTGGAAGCTTGGGTAAACCCTAGGGATTTAAAATCTCACGATAGGCACGATCTAGAATCTGCACAGTGTGCAAAACCGGAACCTTTTCTAGTTGAACTGGCAGGTGTTTTTCAATCTGCACTAAACATCCAATGTTTCCAGTGACCACGGCCGAAGCACCCGTTGCCAAAATGCTTTGAACCTTGCGCTCCCCCAATTGACTAGCGATTTCCGGCTGCTCAATGTTGTACGTGCCTGCAGAACCACAGCAGGTGTCGGGGTCGGCTAACTCGGCAATTTCCAGACCTGGCACCAGTCGCAGTATCTCCCGCGGTTGGCGACGAACCCCTTGCGCATGAGCTAAATGGCAGGCATCGTGGTAGGCGACCCGCATAGGCCGCTTTAGTGGTGGAATCGGGAGTAGCTCCAACTCGGCCAAGTAAACGGAAATGTCGACCGATTTGGCGGCCAAGGAAATGGCCTTGTCCTCCATGTCAGTTCCCTTTAGCAACAGCGGGTATTCGTGAATGGCGGAACCGCAACCCGCCGCGGTGATGACTAAGCGGTCGACATCGGTCGGAATGGAGCGAATCAGCTCCCGTGCAAATCGCTTCGCGAGTTCTCCCTCCCCGGTGTGCCACGACAACGCACCGCAGCAGCCTTGGCCGGCGGGGATGATCACTTCGATTCCGTTGCGCGCCAAAACACGAACGGCGGCCGCGTTGATGTCCGGCGCCAGGACCTGTTGGGCACAGCCAGCCAACAGGGCGACTCGGCCACGTTGCGTTCCCTCGGCCGCAGTCCGTTGAGGCAGGTCTTGCTTCTTGGGCAGACTGGCGGGCACCATCTCCAACATCGGGCGTAGGGACTTCGGAACTAGCGGGGTGAGCGGACGCGTCAGATTGCCGAAGCGCACTGCCAAGCGAAAGCGGTTCTTGTAGGGCAGTGTCCATTGCACCAGTGTGTTTCGCAAATTCCACTTTCGTTTGCCTTGCTGCTTGACGTGGGCGCGGTAGGAGCTGATCAGATCCCCATACGGTACACCGGAGGGACAGTGCGTCACACAGGCGAGGCACCCCAGGCAGCGATCGATATGGGGTTCCGCCTCCTCCACTGTCAAACTTCCTTCGAGGACCCCTTTCATCAATAGGATTCGACCTCGAGGTGAATCTGCCTCGCTCTCAAGTTGCTGGTAGGTCGGGCAGGCAGGTAAGCAGAAACCGCAGTGCACGCACGTGCTGATCGCTTTGCCCATCGCTTCGCCTTGAGGCCCAAGCTTTGAAGTATCTATTCCGTGCAACATCTTAGGTCGCTTTCCATCCAAATTGGTCGTTCGGTTGATCGGACAGTAAGCACTCTAGGGGGGGCGGGAAGAGCGCAGCCATTTGACTGTCAGAGGTATGCCAGCTAGCATAAACGATAGCCTAGCGAGGCCACAACGCCCTAGGTTCCCGCCCCCTCCCCGCCTATCCATTCCCTCCCCAATCAGATGGAGCGCTTCATGCTCGGACAGCATTTTGCCCGCGCAGTTCTCATCTTGTTCATGCCACGATTGTGTGCAGTGCTGGCGTTAGCCTCCACGCTGTCCGCTCAAGAGGTTTCTGGCGTTGCACCGTCTGCTTCTGCTAGCGCTGAAGGTGCAGCCTCTAAAGCCACAGTGGCGGAGGTGCAGTTCTTTGAAACCGAGGTCCGTCCCATCTTGGTCGAGCATTGCATTAAATGCCATGGGGATAGACGCCAGGAAGGAAGTCTTCGCCTTGATTCCCGAGAGGCGATGATGCTGGGGGGCGACAGTGGTGCGGCGGTTGCTCCCGACGATTTGGCCAATTCCGCGATACTCGCCGCCGTCCGCTACGAAGACTATGAGATGCCGCCGTCCGGGCAACTCTCGGCCCGAAAAATTGAGGTGCTCGAGCAGTGGATCACCAGCGGAGCACCTTGGCCACTTGAAGAAGGTGCTGGCGGGTTGGCGTTGCGAGAGGACCGTGGTATTACCGAGGCAGATCGCGAATATTGGGCTTTTCAACCACTGGCCCAGCCCGCAGTACCACTGCCAACCTCAGAGACGCGAGTCGATCGAATTCTCTCCGATGTGGATGCCTTCGCGCTCCACGAGCTCGAGCAAGCCGGCCTGGGATTTGCCGAACCGGCCTCTCCTGAAGTATTACTGCGGCGAGTGTACTTTGACCTCGTGGGGGTTCCACCAACACCTAGCGAGGCAAGGCGGTTTTTGGACAATCGTGAGCCCGATGCCTATGCGAAACTGGTGGACGAACTTCTAGAAGACCCTCGTTATGGGCAGAGGTGGGGCCGCCACTGGCTGGACCTCGTACGCTACGCAGAGTCTGACGGCTACAATTTGGATTCAGATCGGCCCACGGCGTACATCTATCGCGATTGGGTTGTCAACGCGTTGAATGACGACATGCCCTACGATCAATTCGTTGCAGCGCAGCTGGCTGGCGATGAATTGTCGCCTAACGATCCGCAAATGTTGGCCGCTACTGGGTACCTACGGAATTGGATTTACGAATACAACCAACGCGACGTTCAAACCCAATGGGACAATGTCCTCAATGACATTACCGATGTGACCGGTGAAGTTTTCTTGGGGCTGGGAATGGGATGCGCCCGCTGCCATGATCACAAGTTCGATCCAATTCTCCAGAAAGACTACTATCGCCTGCGCGCTTCGTTTGCAGCCTTCCTGCCGAGGGATGATCGGCTGTATGCGACGCCTGAAGCGTTGTCGACCTACCATCAAGCCTTGGCTGAATGGGAGGCGCAGACCGAAACGATCCGCGAGCAGCTCCACGAGCTGGAGGAGCCGCTGAGGGCCCAAGCTGCCTCGCTCGCACTCAATCGATTTCCACCCGACGTTCAACCCGCACTCCACAAATCATTCGAAGAGCAGGATGGCTACGAGCGTCAGTTAGCAGATTTCGCTCAACGGCAGATCCAAGTGGAATGGGATCGTCTCGATCCCGCCAAGAAACTCAAGGATGAACAGCGCGAGCGTTGGGTTTCGCTGCAAGCGGAATTGGCGGAGTTCGAAGGTCTCAAACCGCAGGCACCACCTCGCTTGTTGACCGCCGGAGAGGTCGCCACGGTTCCTCCACCGATGTTGATCCCACGCAGTTCAACGCCCGAGCCAATTCTGCCAGCGAGCTTGGAGGTCCAGGGAGGGAAGCCCCTTCTCGGAGACCAAGAGCTAAAGTGGTTGGCTGAAATCGACGACGCGGCGGATCGCTCTCCAGCCGAAGCGATGAAGTTTCCGGCTACCAGCGGGCGCCGCACTGCCTTGGCAGATTGGATCAACTCCCCGGATAATCCCCTCCCGCATCGCGTGATCGTCAATCGCGTTTGGCAGTACCACTTTGGTTCTGGCTTAGTGCCCAACGCGAGCGATTTCGGGCGTTTGGGGCAACCCCCGACTCATCCGGAACTCTTGGACTGGATGGTAGGATGGTTCTTGGAACATGGTCGAAGCTTGAAGCAGCTCCATCGGTTGATCGTAACTTCCTCTGTATATATGCAGGCCTCTCAACGTCCGGAGGCGGAGATGGTGGCAGCCAACGCCATCGATCCTGATAACAAACTGCTTTGGCGTTACACGGGGCATCGGTTGGATGCTGAGCAGATTCGAGACGCCATGTTGGTCGCCGCCGATGCACTCGAGAATCGTGCCGCCGGCCCCAGCGCTGCGCACGATAGTTTTGCAAGGTCGATATTCACGCAGATCAAACGCAATCGACCGCATCCGCTGTTGACCACCTTCGATGCACCGGATGGTTCTAGCAGCGTGGGCAAGCGGCAAGTCACGACCACCCCCAATCAATCATTGCTGCTTACCAACGCTGAGTGGCCGCTGAAGGTCGCCGATCACATGGCCACTTCGCTGCTCGAACAGGCCTCGCACCCGCGTGACCATGTTGTCGCCGCCTATGAACGGTCTTTCCAGCGTTCTCCTAGTTTGCCGGAATTGGAACAAGCCATTCGGTTCATGAGAACAGTGACGGACGACTTAGCTGCATTGTCCCAGCTAGACACGACCAATGAGACATCCGGGAATGGCCAGCCGCAGGTTGGGCAGGGGGAAGCCGCTCTAGAAGATGCCGCCGCCAGCGCCGCTACTAACTCCGAAAACGCAGGCTTGGCAGTTGCCGAGACCGTTCTCGATCCCCCAATGTGGTTCCAGACGCCCAGCTATCAAGTCGCTTTGCGCGATCTTTGTCATGTGTTGTTTAATTCCAGCGAGTTCCTGTACGTAGATTAGTAGAATTTTGTACGTAGAATAAGGTGTGGATCGGCGTGGCCTCTCGAGTGTCTCGAGGGGCCCGTTCCGAAATGGGGTGGGGTGTCCTGATGCTGCGTGGAAGTGAGTGAACCTCCAACATGAAAACTGATGCTGGTAACTCGCCATGAGAGGGCTGTTTGAATAGGAGTACGCCGCGAGATGGATTGTCAATTGAATAGCAAGTTGAATTTCGACGCGGAGGTTGCGTCCCTAATTGCCTTGCAGTGGAAACCACCTTTCCTAGCTCACGCAACTGGGGACTATTTCGACAAACCCTCAACAAACCGGAGAGCAAGTCTGGCATCAGTTGCTGCAATTCGAATGCAGGGACGGATACAGCATTGGAATTGGCATTGGAAAACACTTCTCAAGCAACCGACCGGGAGCAGGAGAAAGTGGTTGCCACAACCGGGGAATTGTAGGGGCATCCTCCCGGGGAAAACTCAATACATCGCTGCTAAGTCATCAAGGCCTCTCGCCAGTGGATACGTGAGTGAATCATGAAACAACTTAACTCCCTTCGACCACGCGGTACCGGGTACGCCTCCCGCCGCGAGATGCTTAAGCTCGCGGGTTCCGGTTTTGGCGCCCTGGCCTTGCAGACGCTCCTGCAACGGGATCTGCTAGCTAATGTGCCAAGTGGAAGCAATGACGGAAATCCGCGCCCACATCATCCTGCCACTGCTAAGAGCGTGATTTTCGTATTTCTGGAGGGTGGCCCAAGTCATCTCGATTTGCTCGACCCCAAACCAGTTCTTAACCAACTCGATGGACAGCCACTCCCGGAGAGTTTTGGTACGGTGATTACTCCCATGGGTGAGTACGGTGCGCCGTTGATGGGGTCGCCCCGAAAGTGGAAGCAGCACGGGGACAGTGGCCTCTGGTTCTCCGACTGGCTGCCGCATATCGCAGAGTGTGCCGACGACATCGCCGTAATTCGATCTTGTTGGGGAAATGGCCTGAATCACTCTAATGGGGTGTGTCAGATGAATACCGGGTCGATCTTTGCCGGACGTCCTTCGCTGGGAGCCTGGGCTTCCTACGGACTAGGTACTGAGAACGAAAGTCTCCCAGGCTTTGTCGTGATCGAAGACAACGTGGGGAAAGTGGTCAACGGTGCACGAAATTGGGGCACTGGATTCATGCCTGCGAGCCTTCAAGGAACTACCATGACGGGCAGTGGAGAGCCAATCCGCTATTTAACCCCGGCAGCTTCGGTAACGTCCGCTCAGCAGTTGGCCAAGCTTGGTTTGCTGGGGCAGCTGAACCGCGAATATGCTGACGCGCATCCCTACGACAGTGAGTTGGAAGCCCGGATACGGTCCTATGAACTGGCCCACCGAATGCAAGCGGAGGCCCCCGAAGCAGTCGATCTTTCCGATGAGACCGAGGATACGCTTGAGCTCTATGGGATCCAGCACAAAACTACCGAGACGTTCGGACGCAACTGTTTGTTGGCTCGCCGCCTAGTGGAACGTGGAGTTCGTTTTGTGCAACTCTATCACGGGGCGGGCAGTCGATGGGATTCGCATGCTAGCATCGAGCAAAAGCATTCGGCTTTGTGTGCGGCCAGCGATCAGCCGGTTGCAGGCTTACTCAAAGACCTCAAACGCCGTGGTCTGTTGGACAGCACGCTCGTTGTTTGGGGAGGTGAGTTTGGGAGAACTCCCATGAGCGAACAAGGGAATGGGCGAGATCACAATTGCAACGGTTTTTCAATGTGGATGGCGGGAGGCGGTGTCCGAGGTGGGCAAGCAATCGGCACTACTGATGAGATAGGCCTGCATGCTATCGAGGATCGTTTGCATATTCACGACATCCATGCGACCATTCTCCACGCCATGGGCCTCGATCATTGGAAGCTTGTCTACGAACACCAGGGGCGGCCGGAACGTGCGACCCAGAACGAAGGCCATGTGTGCTTAAAGGTCTTTAATGGGGAAGTCTTGAATAGGTAAGTAGCTGATGGGTAGGTAGCTTAGCCGAAGTGCCGTTTGGCTTGGCAGGCTGAACGCCTTTCCCCGCCAGTTACTTAGTGCGATTCCTGATCAGGGGTGCTCGTCGGCCCGGTGCAGAACTTCAGGCTCCCGGTGCATACCCTAAGAGCCCTTTGCAGAACTTGAGGAAGAAGCGAGCGAGAGTTGTTCGTTCTTTTAGGCGGTCGTTCGAGAGGGCACTATTCTTTGAGCTGGCCGCTCACCCGCACCAACTCGGCAGCCAAAGCCGCGACGCGCTGCTGGTTTTTGGGATTCTTCAGTTTTCCATCATCCAATTCCTCATGCGCTGCGGCCAAGGCAAATTGCCCTGGAAGCACAGTGACCCCGATGTTGGACAGGATTGAGCGCAAGTGCACCAGCACGCGTAGGCCGCCGAGTGCTCCAGGCGACGCGGCGAAGATGGTAGCGGTCTTGCCCTGGTAGGCTGCCAGGGGCGATTCCCCCGCTGCTTGTCGT
This sequence comes from Aureliella helgolandensis, assembly GCF_007752135.1. Lineage (GTDB taxonomy): Bacteria > Planctomycetota > Planctomycetia > Pirellulales > Pirellulaceae > Aureliella > Aureliella helgolandensis. Next base: position 2,898,209 of record NZ_CP036298.1, read on the forward strand.
GAGACCCAGTCGATCACATTTTTCAGTAGCGGTGGCAGGGAGCTGTTGTACTCGGGAGTGACGATTAGCAACGCGTCGTGGTCCAAGAATAACGTCTTCAGCTTTGTCGCATTCTCGGGAGTGCCAGCCCTCTCAAGATCTTCGTCAAACAGGGGCAACGGGTAATCGGCAAAGTCGATCAACGTCACCACAGCACCAGCCTCTTGGGCTGCATCAGCCGCCACTTTAGCCAGTTGCTTTGTATAGGAGCCTTTGCGGGCGGAACCGGCGAATGCGAGTATCTTGACGCTCATGGCAAATCCAACGGTTTGATGAAGAGGGGAGATTGGTGCGTCGCGCTTCAAACCTGCGCCCACGCTCTGTCGCGCAATAGTGGCGCAACAGGTCGATTACAGCACTCCTGCGAACCGGCTGGCACTAGGCACTGGGCTAGGTCGTCCGCGGCGAAGCGGGAGCATCGTATCGGTACAACTTTGACGCCGACTATTTGCCGTCGAATTGTCCCACTGCAAGCGTCACATTCTGACCACCAAATCCAAAGGAGTTGTTGAGGGCAACTCGTACATCCGTTTCCCTAGCTTGACCTGGAACATAGTCCAAATCGCAGAGGGGATCAGGGTTCTCGAGATTGATGGTGGGGGGAACAACCTTATCTCGTATTGCTAGCAAACAAACGATCATCTCGGTGACGCCTGCGGCCGCAATTAAATGTCCCATCATGCTCTTAGTACTGGACACTGGGACCTGCATTGCACGTTCGCCGAATATGGCTTTGCAAGCGACGGTCTCTACCTTGTCATTAACGGTAGTACTGGTGCCATGGGCATTGACGTACCCTACGGCATCGGGGGAAAGTTGAGCATCTTTGAGGGCCGCGGACATGCAGCCAATGGCGCCACGCCCTTCGGGATGTATGTCGGTAATGCGATAGGCATCGGCGGTACAGCCGTAGCCCAGGACTTCTCCGTAGATTTTAGCACCGCGCTTCTTGGCATGCTCAAGCTCTTCGAGGATTACCACAGAAGAACCTTCGCCCAGCACAAATCCGTCTCGCAAACGATCAAATGGGCGAGAGGCACCGGTGGGGTCTTCATTGTTGCGTGAGAGCGCGGTGAGCAAGCTAAAACCAGTCAATCCGAATGGATGTATCATGCTGTGCGCACCGCCTGCTAGCATTGCGTCAACGGTGCCGGTTCGGATGAGTTCCGTGGCTTCCCCGACTGCTTGGCTACTTGCAGCGCAGGCGGTCAGGCAATTGAGGTTGGGACCTTGGATATCGAGCATATTGGCCACGTGTGCCGAGGGCATGCTCGGTTCCTGTTCCAATTCCAGTTCGGGGTCAAGGATCTCCAAACCGCGTCGCATAAATGCATCGGTATCGAATCCGCTTTCGCCTCGCGTAGCAACGTCCAGCATCGAGGTGAAGTTCTGGAAGTCTTGGTTTCCTTCCCCAGCCCCAAAGTAGACGCCCATTCGGCTACGATCGGTGAGACTCTCCAGGATCCCAGAATCGTCAACTGCCTGGCGGGCCGCACCCGCCGCAAATTTGGCATGCCGACCGCGTTTTTCCCAGACTTTCAACTCTTCACCACAGTGAGAGACATCCCAGCCCCGCACTTCAGCAGCGATGCGCGTGGGATAGTTGGAAGCATCGAAAATTGAGATGTAACCAACCCCGCTTCGCCCATTCGTCAAGGCATTCCATACGGTACTTACATCTGTGCCTAACGGATTGATCATACCCAATCCAGTCACAACAACCCGTCGACGCATATTCCTATTACTCCGCAATCGAGTGCTTACGCTCTGCAAGGACTCCAGGTCGGCCCCGGTTCACCGGCGACTAGCAATCCATGAAGGTCGCAAATCCACCGTTCATTCCCAATAAGCCCAGATCATACCCGGCAGGGAATTACTTCGGTAGTATGCGTATGCCATCAGTCAATAGAGCGCCATTAGGCATCTTTGAGTGAGCGAATCGCTTCGCGAGCGCGATTGAGAAAATCGGACTTGGGCTCGCCAGCTTCCAACCAGATCGGATGTCCGATGGTGATGCTGCTCAGAAGTGGGACCGGCATGTATTCCCCGCGAGGAAGGATCCGGTTGAGATTTTCCATGTAGACCGGAACCAATTCCAAGTCGGGACGCTTTTTGGCTAGGTAGTAAATTCCACTCTTGAATTCGCCCATGGTACCGTCGTCGCCCCGCCCACCTTCGGGGAAGACGATCAGGGAATAAAGGTCGCCGATCTCTCGCACCATCAAGTCCACCGGGCTTTGGTGGACCTTGATTTCTTTGCGATCGATCAGGAGGGCATTGAAGGATTTAGCCAAGAAGCGGCGCCAACGGCTCTTACCCCAGTAGTCTTTGGCCGCTACCGGCCGTGTCAACGTCCGGATCTCAGCGGGCAGCGCCGACCACAGGACTACGGCATCCAAATGGCTCGTGTGGTTGGCAAAATATACCCGCTGACATGTATCGGGCTGACAATCCACCCAACGCACCGTGTAGCCGCTAAAGAACCTCGCCAACAGGATGATGGTTTGACCGGTGATCTTGCACATCCAATTTTGCGGAGTTGGCCTCGGGTGTCCATTGACGCTTTGCGTCTCTGAGGCCTGAGAGCCACTTCGCGGATCGATTGCTGCTGCCACTGGTAAACTTTTCCAATTTACATCCCACTCGCGTTCGGAACCGACACCGATTGTCGGAGATCCCACTGGTGGATTCCCTAACAGAATAGGCCATGCGCCGCTTTTCGGCAACTTACACAAGAATCGCCGATTTTCTATTTCCATGCTTGTGCAGCTGGCAAAGTTGCGGTGGTGAGGTGCAATATGGCCGCGGTGCGCTCCCTTCAGGAATTTCGCGAGCTCACTACCAAGATGTACATACTGGCCTGCCGGAGCCTTAGAATCTATTATGAGCACCTTAACGAATACGCCCCATCGAAGGTTTGTGCCTGAGATGGTTTGTGCCTGAGATGGTTTGTGCCTGATATTACGTAGAGTCCGAAACGAGCGAGCCCATGCCCACTGAAACGTCTCCAGTTCACTTGGCGGTAGACCTTGGTGCCTCCAGCGGTCGAGTACTGGCTGGAAAAGTCACGGAAACTGGTGTGCAATTAGAGGAAATTCATCGTTTCTCCAACGGTGGGCTCGACCTGGGCAAGCGATTGGTTTGGAACCTGCTGGGCCAGTGGGAGCAAATTACCGAAGGGCTCTCCCGAGCTGCCGGAATCTATGGAAAGCGTGTTCGTAGTGTGGGGGCTGACACCTGGGGAGTCGATTATGTGCTGTTGGATCGACAGAATGACATGCTCGGGCCATGTATGCACTACCGTGACGGGCGGACTGCAGGAGTCATGGAAAAGGCCTTTCAGCGTTTGAGCCGGTCCGAGATCTTTCGCGCAACTGGCCTGCAATTCATGGAGATCAATACGGCCTATCAGCTTCTGGCGATGCGATTGGAGGAGTCTCCGCAACTCGATATTGCCGAGCGATTCTTGATGGTGCCCGACTTCCTCCACTGGCAACTCAGCGGCGAGCAGGTCAACGAGTTTACCAACGCCTCCACCACACAACTGCTGGATGTCCAAAGCGGCAATTGGAGTCGTCCAATACTCGACGCATTTGAGATACCCACTCATCTTTTTAGCGAGCCCGTGCAGCCTGGCCACTGCTTGGGGAACATCACACGTGCTCTGCAGATGCGAACCCGACTCGATCGATCTGTTGAAGTGATTGTTCCGGCAACGCATGATACCGGTTCGGCCGTTTTGGCGGTGCCTGCCGACTCCTTTGCCAGTGAGAACCCCGACTGGTGCTATATCAGCTGCGGAACCTGGTCGCTGATGGGAGTAGAATTGGCTCGGCCCGTGTTGAGCGAAGCCTGCCAGCTCCTCAATTTTACAAACGAAGGTGGAGTAAATGGCAGTGTTCGCCTGCTAAAGAACATCGCCGGACTGTGGATTGTTCAGCAATGCCGTGAACAGTGGAAACGAGAGGGGCATGATTGGAGTTGGGAGCATCTCCTCAATCTCGCCTCGCAATCACCAGCGATGTTATCAGTGGTTGATACGGACGATTCCCTGTTCTTGGCACCCGACAATATGCCGGAGGCGGTTTGCGAGTTCTGCCGACGTACCGGGCAACCGGTACCTCAGGACCCTGGAGCAATTGTCCGATGCGCCTTGGAGAGCTTGGCTTTGCGATATCGATTGACTCTCAGTTACCTGGAACAGCTGGTCGGGCACTCCATGAAAACGATCCACATGGTTGGCGGTGGCGTCCAGAACAGGATGCTCTGCCAGTTTGCAGCGGATGCATGTGGAAGACCGGTAGTTGCAGGACCGGTTGAAGCCACTGCAATCGGCAATATTTTGATGCAAGCCATCGGTTCCGGCCAACTAAGCTCGATCCAAGAAGCTCGCCGACTGGTACGACTGGCCAAAGACATCGTGGTCTACGAACCTCAGCCTGCCGGTCGTTGGGATGAAGGTTACGCAAAACTGCAACAGTTCCTGCTGGCTGCCAAGCCGTAGGGTTCAATCCGAGACGACCACCGACAGGCAACGAACGCTCGAACGCGTCCCAGCAGACCACTTGGTTCCTTCAAGCTGGCCGTAGAGTGTCGAATGAGCAGTGGGGTGGCCTAAGAGGAGAGACTGCAGCGTCCACCTAAGTGCGCCATGAGCACCGCCCACCGGTGAATGGGCGGTAGCAGGGGTGGGGCGGCTGAAGACTGCAGTAGTCGCGGTGTTTCATGTGAAACCTTAGCGATGGGCGAAGGCTTTCGCTTTGTTCCATGTGAAACATGCGAGCGACACCTTATCGAGGTTCCCCCAATCCATCGATCTACTCGGATAGAGACGCCGCCGATTGGGATTTGATCAGCCGCTTCCCCCTTGGTCACCACAGCCCGGCCATGGTCGCACGTGGCCTCGCTGAACCCCACGGTGCGCTCGCTACGAGCATCACGAAAGGGGCTGTACTTGGCGAGCTGTGCGACCAGGGGCGCAAGGGAGGTAGCGAAGCGATTCGACTTCGAGACCTAGCAGATGCTTTAAGCGTGGGAGATGGTGGCTTGAGCTGCCGAGCCACCGACGCGGTCTCTCAATTGCCGTCCAGAGGATTGACAACTAAGCCCCCAAGCAACTTCGGATAAAAGTAAGTACTCTTCGCAGGCATGCGCTCGTGGTGGGAGCAGATCTGTCGAATATCCTCGATGCTGGCTGGCATAACGACTGCCGCCAATGCGTACTTGGGCTCGGCAGTTGCGCTAGCGCTAAGTTCCTCCACGACTTCTTCAATCTTGTGCAAGTAGGTAGGAGTTGGGTGGTCCTTCATCTCAAGTAAGTGATCAACGATCAGATGGTGCAGCAAGGACACCCCTAGATTGCACCAAGCATCACTTTGGTCGGCAGCTAGCTCTTTGATTTTATCGTGGGTCAAAGAGTTGGCCGTCACCAGAGTCCACTGTTGGTCCAGAGGGGTGTAGAGTCCTAAGACGCCCTGATCGTCGAACTCCTGAACCTGTTTCCACACGTCATGGGCGGATTGTGTGCCGGTGCCGGCAGGTGCACAGTCAAAGTACTCTCCGAGTCGCGCAACAAGATCTTTTGCAGTCAGATGAGGAACTCCAGGGAACAGGCGATGGGTAGGCAGTACCAGTAGTCCGGGATCGTCCATGCTCATGAGCATGGACAATACAAATTGAGCGGGATGCTCCTCAGACAGTGAGCTACCGTTGGCGGCAACGATTTCATCTCGGTAATCACAAGCCGTCTCGTACCGATGATGACCATCAGCTACGAACATCGGTTTGTCCTCGATTAGATTTGCAACTTGAGCGATCAGCCCTTGGTTCGTAACTGGCCAAAGACGGTGGGTGACCCCCAAGTGATCGTGCGCTTCCAATGCCGCCTTATCGGCAATATAGCCGTCCAATAGATTTTGGGCGGCGTTCTCCGCATCCGGATACAGTCCAAACACTGGGCTGAGATTTGCCTTGCAGGCTCGGGTGAGCCGCAGGCGATCTTCTTTGGCCTTGGGATGAGTGGATTCGTGGGGGAAGATATTCCCTTCGCCGAACCTCGCAAGCTTGATCCGGGACAGGAAGCCGCGGCGAGTGATCGTTGTTCCAGCTAGATCGAAGACTTGATGGTAGACGTAAATGGCTGGATCGGGTTCGTATTGCAAGACCCCATCTCGGATCCATTGTCGAAAAAGCGTTGCTGCCCGTTCATACTGTTTGAGCGGATCTGAGTCGCTGGTTTGCACCTTCGTCAATTCCAGCCGAACAAAACCGTAGGGGCTGGTATCGTAAAGTTGCTGTTGCAATGCCGGGTCGATGACATCGTAGGGTGGTGCGACGACGTCGCTCAATTCTCCCACTTGTGCCAGATTGTATCTCAATCCTCGAAACGCTTGAATCTTTGGCATGGGTGCTTATTTTTCTGAGTGGTAACCGGTGTACGCAAAATTTGAATACAAAAATAATGGAACTGTTTTGTTGTCTCGCTGATGTTCAGCTGAGGCGTGTTGTCGGCTGCCATCCACCTTCAGACACCCCACTCTGCGACAGTGGGAGAGCCATCGGTTCGCTGCAGGGCTCTGCGATATCTTCGACCCCGCGTTACTGGATCGCTTGCATGCGTTGGTTTTGACAAATCACGGACGCGGCTGATAACAACGTCGCTGACAACTGGGCCGCTGAGACTCGGGGAGTGCACTGCTATGCTATTGCCCGAGCCCGTGTTGGTGGTGATCGCTTATCTCCAGTCTGTTAGCCTTTACCGTCTAGCCATGGCTCCTACGTTTCGCCAGGACGAGGGACGCCACGCAAGTGTTCTCGGAGTAAGGAGAGTGTCATTCCTCGTTCGCTTTACCATTTCTGCCCCTGAAAGCAGGAGCAACTTTTCGGGCAGCTATTACGGCAGGAACCCATTTGTTAGTGGGTCTTGCTTGCCTGCCAAGCTTGCCTCGCATGCAGTGCAAATTTGGCAACGCGATCCGCATCCTTGATGCCAGGGAAACTCTCGACACCACTGGCGACATCGACCCCGTCGGCGTGGGTGGTGCGAATCGCATCGGCGACATTTTCGGGCTTCAGGCCACCAGCTAGGATCATGGGGACATTTCCGAGGTCGTCCGGACGAGGCTGCAGTAGATCCCACTGAGCCATTTTTCCTGTTCCTCCGCCGTGTTCTGGAGCGTATGCGTCGACCAAAAAGGCCACCAGTTGCGAATGGTCCTTCCAGCTCTTTGCAAGCAGCGTCTCTTGCTGCCGACCACTCCAGGAGAGGGCTTTGATGATCGGCGTGGTAATTCCCGCCTCTGACAGCAAGGTTGGTGGCTCTTGCCCGTGCAGTTGCAGGACATCAAACGGTACTGCATCTGCCAAGGATCGCAACGCCTCCGCGGCCGGATTCATGACGACGGCTACCGTCAAGAGGCCGAGAGTTTTAGCCTGAACCGCGAATGCTTTTGCCTGCGCCTCAGCAATATATCTACTGCTAGAAGAGACCAAATTAAATCCGACCGCGTCGACTCCCGCAGATGCCAGAGAGTGCAGGTCCTCGAGTCGAGTAACTCCGCAGACCTTGATACGTGGAAAGGGAAGTTGCATAACAAGTCAGCTAATCGGTAGGAGCAGGCGATTGGGGACGTGGCGGCGAGGCTCCCAAGCCCGACTTCAGCCACAGCCCCGCAGTGGTTCAACACTGCAGATCTTACACCATTCACTCCACTTACACCCTTCCCCCACTCAAAAAGTGCCACCCATCTATTCCATTGCCAGCCCCCCCTCCCCGAAAGGTGCCACCCATCTTCCATCTGTTGCTAGCAATCCCCGATAGGTGCCATCCATCTCTCGCGGATTGTCAAGTAGGTGTCAGCCAGATTTTAATTGACGGCAGGTGACAGAATGTTAGACTGAACCGGTGCTCCTAGGAGGTGCTTGTGATGAGTAGACCCAACCGTAATGAACAATTTCAAGCGGGCGAAGTCTGTATCGTGCATGCCATACAACGTTGTGTACGAAGAGCGTTCCTGACTGGCGTCGACCCCGTCTCTGGTAAGGATTACTCCTTCCGCCGCGAGTGGATCCGGCGACGGATGGAAGCCCTCGCTTCCGCGTTCGGCATAGACGTACTGACCTATGCCATTCTCAGCTCACACCTCCACATCATCTTGCGAAATCGTCCCGACGTGGTTGCCCTGTGGTCGGAGGAAGAGGTTGCCCAGCGGTGGCTGAAAGTCTTTCCCGGGCGTCGGTTTGAGGAGCATTTGGCAGAGCCCACCGAGGCCGATGTGCAGGCGTTAATTAGAGACCAGGAGCGCATGGCGGTGATTCGCTCGCGTTTGTCTGATATCTCTTGGTTTATGCGAGCTCTGGCCGAGCCTGTCGCGCGGCTCGCGAACGCTCAAGAGAAATGCACGGGACGATTCTGGGAAGGCCGCTTCAAAGCACAACGGCTCGCCGACGAAGCGGGCTTGCTGGCCTGCGCCATGTATGTCGACTTGAATCCCATTCGAGCGGCGATGGCCGAGTCCCCGGAACAAGCCGAACACACCTCAGCCTACGATCGCATCCAGGCTGAGCGGGGCGCAAAGATCGATTCAGCAGCCTTCGATCTACGGGCGGTGCCCACCGCCGAAGCGGGGAAGAAAATACGCGAGACACCCGTGCAGCAGCGGATGCAGGAACAAAAGGCGAAACGTCGCAATCCCACCGGCAAGCGTGTCTTGCGAGACAGCTGGCTGGCACCTCTAGAACTGGCCAGTCAAACGTTGTCGAACGACCCGCAGGCTCATGCGGGCGGATTGCGAGCCAGCGACCGCGGCTTCTTGTGCATGGACTGGAGTAAGTACCTGGAGCTACTGCAGTGGACGGCGGCCCAGCGTATTAAGCAGGCCGCCTCCAAAGTACCGCAGCGACTGCAGTCGGCTTTAGCGTCGACTGGGATCGAGGTCTCGATGTGGCGTGACTTGGTGTGGGATTACAAACGCTACTTTGGCCGGAGTACCTGTGCGGGGCGCCCGAGTACCATGTCCGCCGACGCACGTCGGCACAATCGGCGTTGCCATCACGGCCAGCAGAAGGCCAGCGAGTGCTTTCTCGCATCTGGGTAGCCCCCTTCTTGCTGCCTCCTGCCAGCTAGCCCCCATTTTCCGACGATCTCCTGTGCAGCACGCGATCGCTGTGCGCTCGCCTAGCTCGCCGCTGGAAGACGACGGCCTCTTTCTGCAAGACACCGCCTCTCATGCGGGGTCTCATCGTCCAACAAGCGACGCCTTTGCTAGCACAGAGCTCGCGCCAGCAGCAGCTTCCCCCGCGAATCAGCCAAAAGGTGCCATCCACATTGGCCAATCAGTGGATGGCACCTATCGGGATCAACGTCAACAATCTAGTCGAGGGGTGGATGGCACTTTGGGAGCCGCTCAGCTTGCCAGTATCTTGAAAGTCGTGCGATCGACGAGCTAGTTGTGCATCCCCTTCCAAAGATGCTGTGGTTCGACCAGCCGCTCGACCTACTTTGCGTTTTGAGTGGTCATTTCATGCGTTGCGCCTTTGGAGAGTTTCGCTCTGGCACGGCAGTAGCCACGAGTATCTAGGGCGATATCTCCGAGAGCATGACCGGGCAAGAGCTGCTGACTCGATCGACAGCACTTTGACAGGAGGCTTCCTTGCCATCTCGCAGTGCCTCTCTCATGGCAGCCCAAAGCACAGCACAATCGCGGCAGTGTAGGTACGACCAAAGAGTCCTTTGTGCTTTTCAAAACGTCAGCGGTGCGATGTTCGCAGAAACGCTCAGCAAACGGCAACCCGGGCGAGGACAGAAATCCGCTGAAGGCTTCCCCAAAAGTGAAGTTGCCGCGGTCGGCGGAATTGGAGCAAGATGCCATGAGAAAACCCTCCTTGGTCACACTGTTTCGGCAAGCAGCAACCTGGGAGGGCTTCGAACAATGTGAGACCTTGTAGGGGGCGCTTCAAGATTGATCGTCCTGCGTCGGCAATTTCAAATGAGATCGCCGACCTGCAGATAGATCTCTTGAAGACAGACGCGAAATTTGGTCACCAACGACTGTGCCATTCGTGGATGGCACCTATTGGGAATAGTGGAAGATGGGTGGCACCTATAGTGATTGGGAATAGTGAAAGATGGGTGGCACCTATAGTGAAAGGGCACCTATGGGGGGCACATGTGCGAGATAGGTGGATGGCACTTTGGGAGCTGGGAGTGAAAGGGAAGGGGGGAGCGTTGAGGGGGCGTCAATTGGGTGGGGCGAAAGAGTTTTAGGTAGGAAACGGGATTTATGTCAAACTTTAACGGTTCTACGGACGATAACGATTGAAGAGTCTCTAGCGATTGTGCGTTGTTCGACGGTAGGGACAGCGGAATGGTCGAGGCAGTGAGTTGAAAAAGATCCCATGGAGGGGTAACGTGGCAGCTACGAATCGGTGCCAAGGTGCAAGCGACGCGCGAACCTTGAGAAGGCGGGCCACTTGGTGTGGTGTCGTTTTCGCGCTGGCAGTTCTGCTGACCACGCTGAATTTCTTGCCGCCGCTGCAGATCCAGTACTTGGTGCGCTCCGAGGTTTTGCTTTCTCCCTCACGGCTCGAGCGGTTGCAAGCCGCCCTGGAGCTACAGTCGAACTCAGAGGAGTCTGTCGGGCAAAGTCCTGTGCTCTTGACCGGTATCTCGGTGCTAGATGAGACGCCGCTGGACTCTGCTCGCCAAGATGGGAATCAGCGTCTCTTCCTCGTCGAGGTCAGTAGTCGTTGGAATCGTGGCTATACCGTTCAACGCCACGAGGCCTGGCTGAAGAAGCTGACCAAGTTGGAGGCATCGGATCTAGTTGTGGACTCCGAGGCTGCGAGCAACGGAAGGTTGTTAGCTTGGCAGTTGGAGACGACCAAGCATTATCTAATGCGACACGATTTTCTGAATACTCCCGAACCTCTAGCGGGAGACGACAACGAGCATACTTTCGCACTGGCAGCGCATGCCAATCGGGTGCCTGTGCACATGGCATCCCAATCCTCGGCTGAGGCTCCCACGCCCAGTTCAAATGCTGCTGAATCCGAGGAACGTCAGCAGCTCGAAGCTCAGCTGTTCGAGCTCAGCTCTGCGGCGAAACGCAACACCCAGCAAGTGCAGCAGCGGATTGCAGATTCCGCGGGAGTCCTGGAAATCGCACAGCTTCCCGAGTTGGCCGCACGCAGTACAACATTTCCATTGTGGATGGCAGCCAGTGTCATTATTGTTGGGTTGTCGGCGGGAGCGTCGGCAGGTTGGACGCAATTTCACCTGCAATCTGGAGGCGCCCATGATCCACCGCGAGTGGCAACAGCGCTGGCCTTCGAAGGGGTGCCGATTGTGGCGGAAGTGCAACTGCATTCACACGCAGATGGCCGGGAGACCTGGATCGATTCAGCGAGTCACAAGGCAACTGCAGCCAAACGTGCATTTGCTAGACAGCTGACGCGATTTAGTGAGTGGGCCCTTTGGTTTTGGATGTACATGATTGTATTGCGATTCGTGTTGGATCCGCTGTGGCGGGACGTCTTCTTTACGAGTCCCCTGGCTGCATTTTGTCGATTGTTTCAAGGCATGCCTTGAGAGGCTGGCCAGTTGGCGAGCTCATTAGAAGTTTTCGGACGTAGAAGTTATTGGTCTTCAGGTGAAGGGATTCTCCAGATGCTGCAAACACAAAATCATTCAACCACTTTGGTCAGCACTGCGTCCTCGACGAGAACGCCTGTCTTGGATACACGCACAAATTCGGGTTTGTTGAAACTCATGTGGGCGGGCTAGCTCGCGGTTCCACCCGGAACCAATGCTTTACGACTCCTTTCTGCAGCGCGATTTCTAAGTTGCGACGCAGCACTAGATACGCGTTACTCTACAAAATCGAAACCGTTTCGAACTCTGGATTACTATGTACGCTGAAATATTTCAATCGCCTGCTCGCCCCTTCCGCGCTACCCCGGATACAGGTTTCTACTTTCCGCACGAGAGCATAGAAGCGGCTCGGCAAACTGCCATGCGAGCGACGCTGCGGGCGGAGGGCCCCGTCTTGATTATGGGAGGTGCGGGGCTCGGCAAGAGCTTGCTAGCCGGAGTACTAGCTGAAGACCTCTCGACGCGATTGGATGTCCTAATGCTACATTCTGCTCGCCTGTGTAGTCGTCGTGCGCTGTTGCAGAATATACTCTTCGAGCTGCAATTGCCCTATCGCGATCACTCCGAAGGAGAGCTGAGGCTGTCGATCCTTGATCGGTTGGAGCCATCTCCTGAGACGGCCCCCGATGGCGTGCTCATTATCGTGGATGAAGCGCATACACTGCCCGTCAAATTGCTCGAAGAATTGCGGATCATCACCAACTTTACTCGCAATAGTCAGCCACGTGCGCGCCTGTTGTTGTTGGGGAACCTGCAGCTGGAGGATGTGTTTGCCCAGCCCAGCATGGCATCGTTCAATCAACGGTTGGCTGCTCGCTGCTATTTGCAGTCAATGACACGGAAACAAACGCACGAGTATATCCAACACCAATTTGCAGTGGTTGGGGTGCGGGCATCGGAGGTCATTACCCATGATGCGATGGATATCGTGCACTCGGCCTGCGAGGGCTTGCCAAGGATCACCAATCAATTAATGGATCACGCCCTAGTATTAGCCGTTTCTAACAATCAGTCGCCAATATCTGCAGGTCTAGTCGAAGAGGCGTGGGCCGATCTACAGCAATTGCCCGCTCCGTGGCACGTCGGCGAACAGTCCGCGAAGGGCAATACCGGATCGGCTGTCGAGTTTGGCGCCTTGGATGAGCAGCCTGCGACAAGTTCAATCGCGTTTACTGCACCGACAGAAGCGAGTGCTGCACCGCAAGTCGAGGTCTCCAGTGAAGCGAGCCCGGAGATTGCCGTCTTCGAACCTCAAGCGGAAGACGTGGATTTCGATCAAGAGTCGGATAGCTATGCCTTGGAACCAGTAGACAATGTTGGGACGCCAAACTTTTTTGCCGCGTTTGATTCGCTACACTCAGCATCGCAGGAACAGCAGCCCACTCAGACGCTGGGAGATTCTGTCTCCCAATGCGTCTCTGCCAAGGGTGCGCAAGATGGACAGGTTGATGCAGCTGAGCTGGCGGTTGAACTGCTATCGTCCGGCGTAGAAGATGCATCGTCACCAGAACCGTTGGAGTCTTCCGTGTGTAGGGCGGACGCCCCAGAGAGTACTACCGACGCCGAAAAGTACGGGTTGGAAAGCGGCTTCTTGGGAAAACGCCCGACCGACGAGCAGATGATTGCTTTGGTGGATGAGCAAGCCGAGTATGAAGCGATGGGCGTGTGGGATAGCGAAATCCCATTCAAAGTTTGCCAGCCTGAAAGCGACGAAGTGAAATCGTCGAAGGAGTTGGCATCAGAGCCGACACATACTATTCACCAAGCGTTGTCTAGCATCGTCGATTCGGCCCGCATCTTTGGCGACGACTATGAAGATGAATTGCTGATCCCCTACTCCAGCAGTTTAACTACCGAAGCCTATATTAGTCAGTCTGCGGAGCCCATTGAAGCTCCGCTACCGACTGCTTTGCCGGGTCAGCAGGACCTGGAAACTGAAGCCGCAGAGTATATTGCAGAGATCGAAGGATTCGTAAACTCAACTCGACAGGCCGATTCTGAATCGCAAGTGGACGCTGTAACTGTCGAGCAAGTCTTGCAGGGGCTGGCTTATACGGAAAACGAGTCGGCTGGCGAAGAGGGGGCTTCCCTCGACCAGCTCACGCTTCAGGCTGATTCTTGGTCGGTGAACGTCAATTCCTCCGATTTGTCACGGGAGTTGGATTTGCAGAACGAGATCGAAGATATCGTTTCGCAGCTCAACTTTTCAGCTTTCTCCGTTGAACCCCAGTCACCAGAACAGCTTCCTGCGGAGATGCCTGTCGACGAGTCCCAGCCGTTGGGAGCCTTGACGAGTTCGAGAAATGAGCAGGTCTATCTACTCCATAAGTCGAATGCCAACCACGAAGATTTGTTCACGCAAACGGCTGAGTATGATGATGATCGTGATCTGCTAATAATTGAGGAGGACGTTCCCGTAAGTGCAAAAGCAACTGAGCAAGGGGCCTCTGATAAAGGGACCAAGCCAACTGCACCCTACAGCCAGTTGTTCGCAAGATTGCGCAAGTAGGAAGGAATGGATGTTCCGTTTGGGCCTCGATAGGAAGCAACGGTATGAATTTGAGTATTGGTTCGGAGCACAAAAGTCGAAGCCAAGCAAGCCAGGGATCTCAAATCGACGACTGGGCGTGCTCGCTAGTGAATAGTGTGGCGGGGTGTGCAGTCGTGGGGGTAATGAGCGGTAGCCGATTTCCCAATGACCGCCGAACGGTAGATGGCTTAGCAACGAAGCTGGCAAGCTCGTTGCAAAGCAAGGTTGCGGATCCACGCATGCTGCTTCTGCGGCTCAATGTGTTTCACAGCACAAACTTGGAGCGCCAGGTCGATCAGTCCTCGAATGCTCCCAAACCAACACGTTCTCCGTTTGGAGCATGGTCTGATGTGGAAGTCCCGGTTCCGATCGGACGCACTGCATCCTGGTCACTTGAGCGACTGCCGCACTGGGTATGGGCCTGGCGGCGCAGTTTCGGATTGATCGCTATCGATCTGGGGCCAATGCACCAAGTTCCAAGCCGAATTCTCGGTCGTTTGTGCGATCACGCATTCATTCTGCTAGGGCCCGATTCCTGCGCCTCGCCCGATTGGATTAAGACTCAAATCGATTGGCATCGACGCAGTGGCGTTACTGTGGCCGGGACCCTGGTCACTTCCATGACTTACGCCTCGGAAGTCGACCGCGAGGTCTCGCCATCGGTAAAGCTTGGGGAGCAACGCCGCGCTGCTTAACGGGCTGTTGACTTAATAGCAATTTAAGTTTTAATGCGGAGCTAGTGGCTCTAATTGCCTGGTAGCGGAGGTTATCTTTCCTTGCTCACGCGGCGGGTTACTATTTCAACAGCCCGTTAAGCGTGTTGTAGGGTAGACGCGGTGTAGGGCCAATTGCGGGTAAGCGGTGCGTCGTGCCGCTGGAGTTTTAGGGAAGTTGGACGTGCACCAGTAGCGGCTGGTGATCGCTGGCGAATCGTCCGCTGGCGGTCTTGGGATCCAGCGTCTGAAACGAGTCAACCTCGACGTCTCCCGCAAAAAACACATGATCAATTCGGCGTCCTTCGCTGATCTCTTTAAAGCTGTTGAACGTGCCAGTTGCTCCGGTGGGTGGATGAGCACTGTGGGAGAGCGCATCCAACAGCGTTGAGCTTGCGTCTTCCGGTGGGGCCGCCAGGGCACGCAGTGGTTCGGAATCGTGCAAAGAGTTAAGGTCACCGACCAAAACAGCGGGACGCGATTTGCGGTGGGTCGCAATCCAGTCGCGAATCAGAGTTGCCGATTGTTTACGAGCTTCTGCACCGCGATGGTCGAAGTGGGTATTTACGAATAGCAGTGGTTTCTGAGTCTGCTTATCGATCAGCGAAATCCAGCTTGCAACGCGCGGGAGAGCAGCATCCCAACCTCGGCTGCCAACCGTCTCCGGCGTTTCGCTCAACCAGAACGTCCCTTTATCGGAGACTTCAAAGCGTTCTTTACTCCAACCGATGGCGGTCATTTCTCCGCCGGTTTCTGTCCCATCGTCGCGTCCCACGCCGTACCACTCCAGGCTGGGCGTGTTCAGCTTTACGAACTCAAGCTGTTTGGCCACAACCTCCTGTAAACCAATCAGTTCGCCGCGACGGATGGTTTCGACAACCTTATCACGACGATTGTCCCAAACGTCGAGACCGTCTCCTTTGTTCAAGTAGCGAACGTTGTAGGAGAGGATAGCAATGGACGGCTTATCTGTCTTCGACAGACTGTCGGCACTTTGCGTTGCAGGCGGGGATTGCGCAGCGGTCGTCGATATGAGTTGTGCGACTACAAGAAGGCAACCCAATAGGGCTTGGAGCATCGGATGGGACATCATGAACCTTTGAGTGTATAGGTCAATCTGGATTTTGTTTTTTACGTTTGCGTTTGGGGATACCTGCGAGATAGGACCTCCCCGAATCCACCAGGCAGCTCCCCCGAATCGCCTCTCGCCCGAGCAGCATGCGGAATCCCATTGAGTCGCGATTGGCGAGCGTTAATTCTATCTGCCAAGCCCGGCCGAATAAACGCACTTGGGTTAAGATCACGGGTCTTTCGGCGGATTCACCGCTGGAACTTCGAACGTGTCGGTACTCGAGCAGGGGAGCCTCGGTTTCGACAACTTTCGACTCACTTCTTTGGCGTGGATGCACTTTGAACCGAATGAATTCTCGGCCTTCGTGTTGAAAGGGCTCGATGTCGTAAGCGTGCAGGCTGGACGACCTGGCACCGGTGTCAACTTTGACTTTGATATTCCGAATCCCGAGCTCCGGCAGCGTGACAAACTCACGCCAGCCAATCGTTAGCTGTGGCTCCTGGATTTCCCCTGGAACATTCATTGCATTGAGTCCTTGCGTTCTTGTTGCAACTACAGCAGGCATACCGATGATGAGCCTGAGGCGGTGCCGGGCTATTTAGGGATGGGGGAGGTCTGGGAGACTGCCTCGCGTTGGGCAATGATCTTGTCCAATTCAGCTTTGAGCTTGCCCAGGATTTCATCGTAGGGAAACGCCCCTAAGGATTCCTCGCCCTTCTTGAGGTTGACGCGTGTGGGGCCGCACCACAGACCGAGATCGGCGTCATCCGTTTCACCGGGTCCGTTGACTCGGCACCCCATGACAGCGATGGTAATTGCGTGATTCTTGGCATACTGCGTCATCTCCTTGACATCCTGTGCCAATTCCACGAAGGCTTCGTTTTCTACGCGAGAGCAGCTCGGGCATGAGATGATATTCAGCGCCGTGGGATCGAGTGCGACGACACTTCTTAATCTGCCAGCGTAGATATCGTCGAGGATACTTCGACCGGCTTGGATCTCTTCCGGCTTGCGTGGGTTGGGCACAGTCAGTGAGACGCGAATGGTATCGCCAATGCCTCGTCCAATAAGCTGTTCGAACGCAATTCGCGTTTTGATGATTCCATCGGGCGGCAAACCTGCTTCGGTGACGCCCAAATGGAGCGGGATGTCTGGTCGCCGAGCTGCAAATTGCTGGTTGATGGTAACGACTTGCGACGGATCGCTGTCTTTCATCGAGACGACGAAGCGGGTGAACCCCAGCTCCTCCAGGTACTCGCAGTGTTCCAGACCACTTTCCAAAATGGGGCCAATCGCGTCGGCAGGATCGAATTTCGATTTTTTGGCGGGATCGATACTGCCGCAGTTGACGCCAATGCGGATCGCGCAGTCATGCTCTTGAGCCACGTTGGCGATGAACGCGACTTTTTCTTGCCAGGGACGAGACTTCTCGTGGTGATACAGGTGTCCCGGGTTATATCGGATCTTGTCGACGTGGGGCGCGACCTTCGCGGCGAGGCGATAGTTTTCTTGAAGGTCGACTGAGAGGTTGGCTGACGTTTGAGCGCGGATCTCAGCCAGCGCGGCAGCATCTTTGTCGCTATCTACGGCAATGCGGACGATATCAGCACCGGCGGCGTGAAGTGCGTTGACCTGACCGACCGTGGCATCGATATTCTGAGTATGCGTGGCTGTCATACTTTGGACAGAGATGGGGTGTGCGGCACCAATTTCGATCGAGCCAATTCGAACGCTGCGCGTTGGATTGCGTGAAATTCTCATGAAACGCTTTAGAGTGTGGGGAAGACCAATTGGACGAGAAGGAGAGTGCTTCAGCCAAGGGCTGCAGGGCAATCGCAAGGGGAATCCCCCGAGTGGCTTCACATTCAAGGATTTAGTATTCTACCGCACTTCCGGTCGCAAACTAGCGAGGTACGATAGGGCGACGCAAGTTTTGCTACCTTCGACCATTGGAAAAGCTTTCCTACACCCTGGAATGCATTAAACTGAGAACGGCACGCACCGTTCGCCGTGGCCCCAGTTGCCACTAGAAATGCGGCACTGGAAAGCAGGCGGCATGCGTTCCCTACGACTTCCTTACGCTACGATTTCGTTACGAATCGTGATCCGTGAAAAGCACTGAAAACCTATGCATATGATTGATCGCCCACGAATTCGAATCACCACTACTCTCCCTCGGCTAGCCTGGCAGGCGGTGGCTATGGCCAGCCTTGCATGCTGGATTGCAACCGGCAGCTCGATCTTACAGGATGCTGCAGCGCAGGATGCGGTGTCCTCCTCGCTCGACGCGGCAGCGCAGGGGGGGGCACTGCAGGTCTATCCGCTCGATGTGACCCTCAATAAAGAGGGCAATGCCTTTGTAGCAGACCGCTCTTTGCACGGAGTATGGCAGTGGAAAGATGAGAAACTATCGATCCTGTTCGAAGGCTCGCCCAAGTTTCGTACCCCTCTGAATGCCGCTTATTCGATTGCCACCGACGTTGACGGGACGCTATTGGTTGGTGATTCAGCCACGCGAGAGGTTTATCGCATCGGTGACGACGCGGTGCCAAAACCGATTACGGGGGGCAAAATCGGAATTCCCATCGACATTGCCGTGAAGTCGGACGGAACGATCTATGTCGCTGATTTGGAGCTGCGAAGACTCGTGCGCATACCTGCCGGAACCGGCGATGTCGAAGCGGTGGCAAGCGTCAATCCACGCGGTGTGTTCGCGGATCATCAAGACCGCGTTTGGGTCGTTTCTCAGAATCCGCAGCAGTTGCTAATGGTGTCCGACGCGGGGGAGGTGACAGCGATTGTCAAAGAACGCACTTTTGAATTCCCTCACCAAGTCGTGGTGAATCGAGCCGGCGAAGCCTTTGTCACTGACGGCTATAAGAAAGCGATATGGAGAGTTAAGCCAGGAGCAGCCGCTGAAGTCTTCAGCAGCGGAGCTCCTTTGGATGGGCCAGTCGGTATTGCGTTGGATGCCAACGACCAACTCGTGGTGGTCGATCCGCGGGCTCAAGCGGTGTTTCGCATCGATGCCGACGGGAAGGCAGAAGAGTGGTTCAAAATCCAAAAATCGAAGTAAGGCTCTGCCTCGATTCTCGATTGAATTTTCAGATTGCATGCCTGTGGGGCACAAACTCTGTGCTTGGGGAAGAGCTTGCGTGGGAGGCGTTAAAACGAACTCGTGGCCTAGTTGAAACAATCCATCCCTGCATGAGCGGATATATGTGTGAGTGGGTATACTGACATTCGAAAAATCATTTCGAGCGAATGCCCCGCGGGCAACGAGGAAAAAGAAAACCACTGGATCTGCTTGTTTCACACCGATGCCAAATTTCAAAGTGGCGAATGCACCTGTAGCTGGCGGGTGCGGCTGATCGCTGAGTTTCGGTCCTGAGGAACAGTGGTTGGGGAAGGTGCCGAGCGACTAGGCTCTGGCTCTGGATGCGGCACCTGCGTTTTATGCGATGCGATTTTCAATCTGGATTTCTTAGCCCAGGATTCTGTAGACGCAGGACTATGTGAGGGAAACTAGGTTGGCGGAAACTCAGTGGCAAAGATCGCATTTGGGCTGGTGCATTGTGCGAGCACTCTACAATTGCAGTGGCGAGCCGCCAATAGTGCCACCTTGTGGGATCGGTACAGGGAGCGTCATCAACGGCCGACCGTTCGGTTCTTCAGGGAGTCTTCGAACTGAGTTTATCTAGCTGCACCATTGGGAGTGTTATCACGCTCTTGCCAGCCATGTTCCTGGCGCAGAATTTTTGGGGGGAGCTGGATGACTGGCTTGCAAATTGCCTCGATGTATTGCCGCAGCAGTTCATTGCGTTTGCGACGCAAGAGTGGTCGCCGGACCAGTGGTCGCCTCGCGTTTTGATCTCAATTTTAATTTTAGCGGGCTCCGCGTTCGTCCAGGCGACGGTTGGATTTGCTGCTGCGTTGTTCGGGCTGCCATTGCTGTTGTGGGCAGGGAACAGCTTGGTAGAGGCCCAAGTCATGATAATCACGGCGATGCTGGCTCAAAACTTTCTCTCGGTTTGGAAGCTGAGACGCAGTATTGATTTGCGAGAGGTCGTTGTCCCTGCTGCTATCCGAATCTCAGCGTTGCCGATTGGCGTTGCAGGACTGGGCTTCGTAATGACCTGGTCTGCTGCCGCGGTCAATCAACTAGTGGGAGGCATTATTCTGTTTGCGGTTGCGCTCCAATCGTTGGTGGGCATTGAGTGGAAAAATGCCAACAAACCGATTTGGGTGGCCGCCACCTTTGGCGGGAGCGGAATCTTGCAGGGGCTTTCCGGGATGAGCGGGCCGCCCATGGTGTTGTGGGTGCATGGGCAACGCTTTTCGGCCGATCGGGCGCGGGCGTTCTTATTCAGCATGTACATTAGCAATTTTGGGCCCCAGATGGCATTGTTGACTTGGCGATTTGGCTTCTCGGTATGGTACTCCGCCGGCATTGCCCTGTTGTCCGTGCCATTGGTCATCGTCGGCGCGTTACTCGGTCTACGCCTCGGTAGCTGGTTTGGAGACCGATGGTTACGTCCAATTACCTACTTATGTCTAATCGTGTTGGCTGTTTCTTCGATGCTTGAGCCTTGGCTCAACCGTCCGTGAGCTGACGATTCGGCCTATTGTTGCCTCACCGTGAGGGTGCGGGGGGCGGTGACGGGTTTCCGTTTTTTGCCGGTGCCGATATAAATTACGGTCCATACCAGACTACATCTCGTCCGAATGGCAGGTGGTTTAGGGCTGCTGCTGGTAATGCTTGTTTGGATTCTTAAGGATTTTCCTGTGCCGTTCGCCGAAATTGGACCGATCGCCGTTCACTTACCTGAGCGTATTGAAACGAACGATCAGCTGCAGGCAGAGTTTCCCAACTGGGACCTTCAGCTCATTGGTGAAAAGACGGGAATACTCAGTCGGCATATTGCCGCTCCCAATGAGACTGCATCCGATTTGGCTGTAGCTGCAGCCGAGAAATTGTTCTCGGAACATGGGGTTGATCGACAATCGATCGACTTTGTGTTGTTATGCACGCAGACTCCCGACTACCCGCTCCCCACGACTGCTTGTTTGATTCAGCAGCGGCTCGGTTTGCGAGAAAACTGCGGAGCGCTCGATTTTAATTTGGGATGCTCGGGCTTTGTCTATGGTCTGGCGATGGCCGAGGGCTTAATTCGTTGTGGGGCGGCCAGCAATATCCTCTTGCTAACGGCGGAAACCTATTCGAAATATATCGATGCCGACGATCGCAGTCTCCGCACGATATTTGGGGATGCTGCTGCAGCAACATTGGTTCAGGCGTCGCCGAACCAAAGTCTCAGCGGATTTCAGTTTGGAACCGACGGTAGTGGGGCTGATACGCTTCTGGTCGCTGACGGCGGTGCTCGGCAGCCCGATGCAGCAATAAAGCCAAGGCACCGCAAGCGGTGGAAGAGCCGATTGTACATGGATGGTCCCAGCCTCTTGAATTTTACGATCGTGGCCGTTCCGCAATTGGTCCAGGACGTATTGAAGGCAGCTGGACTGGAGGAAAAAGACGTCGACTATTACTTGTTGCATCAAGCGACTCGTAAGATGTTGGAACAGCTGCAAATTCAACTGGGCCTGGATGACTCACGACTCCCGATTCGATTGCAAAACGTTGGCAATACTGTCTCAAGTACACTTCCCATTCTGATATCACAGATG
Source organism: Aureliella helgolandensis (assembly GCF_007752135.1). Taxonomy (GTDB): domain Bacteria; phylum Planctomycetota; class Planctomycetia; order Pirellulales; family Pirellulaceae; genus Aureliella; species Aureliella helgolandensis. The sequence continues at coordinate 2,919,898 of NZ_CP036298.1, forward strand.
CGGGAGGATGGTTCGCTGAAGCCGCAGGCTAGTTCACTACTGATCGGCTTTGGGGTAGGCTGGTCCTGGGCTGGTTGCTCGTGGAAAGAAACTTGGCTTCCTAAATCGGCGGCCCCAGACGCCTAATGCTATTAATGTGATACCGTACTATGGACTCGATTCAAGGCCGCGCACTGGTTGCCTCTCCCTACCTCAACGACCCCAATTTCTTGAGATCGGTCGTCTATGTCTTGCAGCACGATGAAGAAGGGGCGTTCGGCCTAGTGCTGAACCGTCCAACGCAGGCCACGATTGGAGAATTGATGGAGCAGTTGGGGGAAACGTCCGTCGTCAATGATGCGAATGTGTATTGGGGAGGGCCCGTGGATGGTCCTTTGATGCTATTGCAAGAAGCGGTGAGTCCCAGTGGCGACCATGCGATTTTTGCTGCCTCGGATCAAGCCAAAATCTTAAAGATCTGTGTGGGCAATGAGATGGAAGAGGTCGGGGCTGGCCGCTATCGAATCTTTGACGGTTACGCCGGGTGGGGAGCAGAGCAATTGAATCGCGAGCTCAAGTCGGGGGATTGGCTGTTGTGGGATGTGACTCCCAACCACATTTTCACCGAAGTTGATGAATTGTGGGAATCGGCCATCAAGTCCATCGGTCGCGATGTACTGGCCGGAGGGATTGACCGTTCGCGCATTCCCGAAGATCCAGCCTTCAACTAGGCGACATTCCATCTTGGCGAAGTAAAGCGTTTATGCGCACGATTGCTATCGGGGATATTCACGGATGTTCAAAAGCTCTCGATGGTCTGTTGCAGATCCTCGACCCTCAACCCGCTGACTGCTTAGTCTTTCTGGGGGACTATGTGGATCGAGGACCCGACAGTCGGGGGGTGATCGATATGCTTTTGGAGCTCGAGGGGCGATGTAAAACGGTATTCTTGCGCGGCAACCATGAGATTATGTTCAGCGGCGTTTTGCGCGGTCTAGAGCCAACGCTTTGGATGCAGAACGGTGGCAGTCAAACGCTCACCAGCTACGGTGGTTTGCTGGATCACGTTCCCGATCGCCATCGCGAGTTCCTGCAGAACTGTGTTCCGCACTACGAGACGGAAAAGTCCATGTTTGTGCATGCCAACTATGTGGCGGACCTACCGTTGGATCAGCAGCCCGATTTGGCGCTGTACTGGGAACATCTGAACGATCGCTGGCCGGAACCCCACGTATCGGGCAAGCATGTGTACTGCGGACACACCCCCCAGACTGGAGGTCAGATTGGTTGGTATAGTCATTTCACCTGCATCGACACCTGCTGTTTTGGTGGTAACTGGTTGACGGCGGTGGATGTGGATAGTTGGGAAAGCTGGCAGGTTTCCAGGCAGGGGCATTTGCGCGAGAACTGGCGTTTGCTGAAGAAGATTGTCCAAAAGATTCGGAAAAATGCGCGACGATACCGATCGTAGGCATTTCAAGGCAAGTTAGTTTGACTTTTCCCAATTCCCGGCCAAATGATCTCGCTTCGGAGTTCAACAACTGGACGATAGAGGCTCTCAGGCTCAGCAATACTCTTTCAGCTATCCGCACGTTCAACACGCTTGGCACCTTGCGATAAATGGCTGGTATAGCGAAAGTAGTAGGGTTGTGCCGAATGCGTCGGTCATTATTCGTTTCCTAGACCCACAAAGGTCAGGCTTTGCAATCGATGGACCCTACTATAGCGTCTGTGTACCCAGTTGTTCCCGGCGTGAGCGACTTGGATTTAGAACACTTCACTGGAAATCAGCCTCCACCAAGAACGAATTTGGTGGCTGTCCTTCAGCATTGGGCGAAAGTGCGCGGTGACGAGCCCGCGTTCTACTTTACCGACGGTGAAGATGGCGACACTGATCAGTGTTTGACTTTCCGCGAACTCGATGCCGCGGCCAGAAATGTGGGGGGCTACCTGCAGAAGCAGGGGGCGGCCGGCGGTCGCGTCCTGTTGGTCTACCCACCGGTGCTGGACTTCGTCATTGGCTTCTTCGGTTGTTTGTATGCTGGGGCGACGGCGGTTCCCGCCTTTCCACCGCGGCGCAATCGCAAAGGGCAGCGGATTCACAGCATCGCCCGAGATTGCCAGGCACAGTTGGCTTTGACCAATGAGCATGTGCGGCAGCAAATCGAAGCGGACGCCAATTGGGTGGAATGGGAATCCATTTCGATCATTGCGACGGATGGTCTACCGCAAGACTATTCGAATTCGTGGAAAGCCCCCAACATTGCTGAGGATGACCTAGCGGTGTTGCAGTACACCTCGGGTTCCACTGGTCAGCCCAAGGGGGTGATGTTGTCGCATGGCAACCTAGTGCGGAACACTGAAATGATCATGGTCGCCTTCAAAGCGGATGGCGACACGGTTGGGGTCAGTTGGTTGCCGACCTATCATGACATGGGCTTAGTGGGAGGAATACTCGCGCCTGTATTCGTGGGTCGACCGAGTGTATTAATGAGTCCGATGGCATTTCTGCAAAAGCCGATTCGCTGGTTGCGGACCATCTCGCGGTATGGTGCAACCATTAGTGGTGGCCCTAACTTTGCGTACCAGTTGTGCGTCGACAAGATCGGTGACGAGGAGTTGGCTGGAATCGATCTGAGTAGTTGGGTGACCGCGTTTAATGGTGCAGAGCCGGTCCGCGCAGCCACTTTGAAGCAATTCACGGAGCGGTTTGCCAAGGCCAAGTTTCAGGAAACGGCGCTCCTTCCCTGCTATGGAATGGCTGAGACCACTTTGATCGTAACGGGTGGACCGCAGTATGAACCGCCAGTCGTTCGCACCTTTGATGCGACGGCCTTGGATCTGCAGAAAGTTGTACCTTGCTCAGCTGATCAGGAGAATGCGCGCGAGTTGGTGGCAAGTGGAGCGATCCTACCAGGCGAGACGGTCTTAATCGTTGAACCTGAAACGGGATGTGTATTGGATGCAGGCGCGATAGGGGAGATTTGGGTCATCAGCCCGAGTGTTGGGCATGGCTATTGGGAGCGTGAAGAGGCGACTCGCGAGATTTTTCAAGCCATGACGTCCGACGGTGCAGGGCCCTTTCTGCGAACGGGCGACCTGGGATTCATGTTCGAAGGTCAGCTGTTTGTGGCGGGACGGCTCAAGGACATGATTATTGTCCGCGGAGTGAATCGTTACCCGCAAGACATCGAGCAAACGGTGGAATCGGCCCATGAAATTATGCAGAGTGGGCTCGTCGCAGCATTTGCCGACACCTCGGATGACCGGGAGCGGCTAATCATCACCGCCGAAGTTCCGAAGCGGCGAGAGGAGACCGATTGGGATCAATTGATGCTCACCATTCGCCGCGAAGTGGCACAGCAACATGACTTGCCGCCGGACGCCGTCATCTTGGTGCGTTTCGGCACCTTGCCACGGACGTCGAGCGGCAAGATTCAGCGGCATGCGTGCCGCCAAGACTTTAGCCGTGGCTCCCTGAAGATTGTGGCTCAGTGGAAGTCTTGGGAGATCGACCTGCCGACCGGGGGTGAGCCGATGATTGCCGCGTCCACCCTACGGCAGTCCGGAGGCGACAACGGCCAGGTAGTCGAGGAAGCAGTCGATTCCTCCGCGTTGGGGGCTCTGGATCACGAAATTGTTGACATCGTCATGGACGCAATTCGTGCCGTGGCGCAGGAGCGAGCAAAGCAACTCGATCTACATACGAACATTGTATTGGACCTGGGGCTCGATAGTCTTGAGCGCATGCAGATTGCCCATTCGCTGGAGCAGACCTTTGACGGACGCTTCCCGGAGCATGTTCTGCAGGAGATCGAGACCGTCCGTGAAGTTGCGGAGGCGATTGACCGGTATCTGGGGAAGAAACGCATCCGACGGGAGCTGGTCCCAACGGAGACTGGACTCAAGCCCGCGGACAGTCGGAAAGTCGAAGAAGAGGACTATCGTTTCGATCAGTTGCCGGAGTATCGGCGGTTGAAGCGAACCATGCTTCAATTCGAAATGACTGGAGTTCCCAACCCCTATTTCTCCGTTCATGAAGGAATCGTGCGCGATACGACGAGGATTGCCGGGCGTGAACTGATCAGTTTCTCGTCCTACAACTACTTGGGGATGTCAGGCGATCCGGAAGTCACACAAGCTGTCATCGAAGCGGTGCAGGAATACGGCTCGAGCGTCAGCGCATCGCGATTGGTGAGCGGTGAGAAAAAATTGCACCGCGAATTGGAAGACGGGATCGCTGAATGGATTGGCACCGACGCATCCATTGTTATGGTAGGCGGGCACGCTACCAATGAAACGACGATTGGGCAGATCGTAGGTCCTGGTGACTTAATAATCCATGATTCGTTGTCCCACAATAGTATTGTTCAAGGTGCGATGCTCTCCGGAGCACGGCGACGACCCTTCCCACACAACGATTGGCAAGCCCTGGAGAGTATTCTGGCTGAAGTGCGCGCAAGTTACCGCCGCATTCTGGTGGTCATCGAGGGCGTTTACAGTATGGATGGCGACTACCCCGAGTTGCCAAAATTCATCGAAGTCAAGAATCGCTACAAGTCTTGGTTGATGGTTGATGAGGCCCATTCGATCGGGACGATGGGGCCAACCGGACGCGGTATTGCCGAACATTTTGGGGTCGATGCGCGGGGCGTTGATATCTGGATGGGGACGCTCAGCAAGTCCTTCGGAAGTTGCGGAGGCTACATCGCTGGATGTGCTGAGCTCATCGAGCTGCTGAAGTACACCGCACCTGGCTTTGTGTTTAGCGTGGGGCTTTCCCCTTCCAACACGGCCGCCGCGCTAGCGTCGCTGAAGACGCTCAAAGCGCATCCGGAACGCGTGCAGACCTTGCGCAGCCGGGCCCAGTTGTTCTTAAATGAGGCCAAGAAGAGGGGGTTGAACACTGGGGATTCCCACGACACGCCGGTAATCCCGGTGATCACGGGTAATTCTCTCCATGCACTACTATTGTCTCGCAAAATGTTCGAAGCGGGAGTGAATGTGCAGCCCATTCTTTATCCAGCGGTGGAGGAATCTGCGGCTCGATTGCGTTTCTTCATTACCTCAACGCATACCGAAGAGCAGATTCGGTATACGGTAGAGAAGGCAGCCGAGGCGCTCGAAGAAATCCATCCGGCCTATTTTGCGTGAGTGGAGAAGTTGCTCGACTGGCCAGCTTCCTGGTTTCGCGGGGTTGCGTGTAGGAGTACACTGGAGGGAAATTTACTGGAGGGGCGCCCTAGGATTCCCCTCAGTTCCTGCTTCCTCACCTTGCGAGACCAACGCATGAGCCTACCTTCATCTTCGAGCACGAATGCTAACCCTTCCACAGGGATTTCCTCGCGACGTGCCTTTGTCGGAACCACTGCTGCTGCATCTGCCGCGCTAGCATCGATGGTGCATACCTCTGCCGCGCATGCAGCTGAAACCCGCGAGCTACGCTTGGCCTTAGTGGGCTGCGGTGGACGTGGGAAGGGTGCCCTCAACGATTCACTGACGATCAACGAAAACATCAAGTTGGTTTCGGTGGCTGACTTGTACATGAAGAATTGCGAATTTGCGGTCAAGTCCGCTGCGCGTTCCCATGCGGACAAAGTGGCCGTCCCCGAGAGCAAAATGTATGCGGGTCTCGACGCGTACAAGAAAGTTCTCGAGGACCCCGAAGTGGATGTTGTGCTGCTCACCACCTCCCCCGGGTTTCGCCCCTACCATGTGCTCGAAGCGGTTCAAGCGGGCAAGCATGTGTTTGCAGAAAAGCCATCGTGCGTGGATCCCGCTGGCTATCGGGTTTGCTTGCAAGCACATGAGCTGGCCGAAAAGAATGGGACAGCGATTGTTACAGGGACGCAATACCGTCGACAAACAAATTACATTGGCGCCGTTGAACAAATTCGAAATGGTGCGATCGGCGATATTGTCAGCGCAGTGACCCGCTATTGCTCAAACGGGATTTGGTTCAAGAATCGAGAACCGGGTATGAGTGATACGGAGTACGAGCTCTACAATTGGATGCACTATATTTGGTTGAGTGGAGACCAAATTGCTGAGCAAGCGGTGCATAATATTGACGCGATGAACTGGGTCATGGGCTCCGCCCCTGAATCTGCCTATGGTTCGGGGGGACGCTTTACCCGGCCTGAAGGTAGTGAAATGTGGGACAGCGTTTCAGTGGATTACGTTTATCCCGGTGACCGTCGACTGTCGTTCATGTGTCGGCAGATTCCTGGAAGTGAATCGGAGAATGGCAATGTCGTCTATGGCACCGAGGGCACTTGTTTCATCAGTGCGATGAGTGGCGGCTCGAAGATTCTGGACCGCACCGGCAAAGAAGTCTGGCAGCAGGGCGGAAGTATCGGTGAGGCTTACCAACAAGAGCACAAGGATTTGATCGATTCCATCCGGGCTGGCAAGCCTATAGTGGAACTGAAGCAAACCGCGGACAGCTCGCTTACCGCAGTCATGGGACGCATGGCAGCCTATACCGGGCAACGGGTTTCCTGGGACTTTGTCACCAAGGAATCGACTCTAGACTTGTTTCCTAAGGATTTGTCTTGGGACGGAGAGCGTCCCGAGCCCAAGTTTGCCATTCCTGGGGCTACCAAGCTGGTTTAGCAGACTGGTTTAGCAAGTGGGGAATGAGTGCGGTATCGGCCGGCGGCGGGTACCGCACAAGCATCATCTAGGCCTTCTCCAGGCTGCGGCGGGAACGCGGAGTCTGGGGAGTTGGGGGGAGCGGCAGCTCGCCTTAAGAATCTAGGGAAATCCATGGAAGAAGACTCCGCTGCATCAATGAGTGCTAGCCGGTTGACGTTGAGGAGTTGGTGGGAGGAGCTTGCACCGGACTTGTTCAGCCCGCGGTCGAACGAGCCTGATGGCCAGCCGCCTGCTGGAGTGTCGGCTAGTCAGCCAGATTCGCTGTTGTTGTCCGTGTCACGTCGGGCGATGGCTTGTGAGTTTGAAGTTCTGCTCAATCGTGGGCAATTTGACAACGACGTATCTCGATGTGTAGAAGCGCTCGACAAAATCGAGCATCTAGAGCACCTGTTGAGTGTCTATAAGCCGAGGAGTGATCTGTCTCAGGTCAACCGTTGGGGCTCCGGCCGCAGTGTGCCAGTCGAATTCGAAACCATGCAATTGCTGCGTTTAGCGCGGGATATGCACCGCTTGACTTCCGGAGCGTTCGACCTGACCGCCGGCAGCTTGTCGGAGGCTTGGGGGTTCGCAAGACGCCAAGGAAAGATGCCAACCGAAGCAGAGATCGTTCATGCACTGGGGTGTTGTGGGGCCGAAAAGATCGAGCTCGATGAGCTTCAGCGGCAGGTGAAGCTTTCGCAACCGGGCGTGCGCCTCAATCCCGGTGGTATTGGGAAGGGCTTTGCACTCGACCGGGCCGCGCGACATCTGCTGGAGCATGGGATCGATGCCTTTATGCTGCATGGAGGCTCCAGCTCCATCGTGGCGCGAGGCGATCGGCAGTTGCAGGAGGTGGGAGGGGGATGGCTGGTCGCCCTGAAACATCCTTGGAGATCTGATGAGCAGTTGGGAACCATCCGCTTGCGCAATCAGGGGCTCGGTACGAGTGGTTCAGGCAAGCAATTTTTCCATTTTGGTGGTAAACGCTACAGTCATATTATTGATCCCCGTTCGGGCCGGCCCGCGCAGGAAATGATGAGTGCAACGGTAATTGGCGGCAGCGGGGCGGTGGCAGATGCCTTGGCGACAGCCCTGTTTGTGCTGGGGCCCGACGGAGCAAGAGAGTTGTGCGAGCAGCTACCGGAGGTGAGTTCGATCCTGATTTACTCGCATCCACGGAGCGGCAGTCTGCAGTTGGAAGTTCTCAATCCCACCGACGACTTGTGGCTGCCCCGCGTCAGGCATACCGAGTAGTTGTCGGTCGAGAAGTCTATTTGAGGTAGCGGCTGAAGTGCTTGTCCTCGCCGTGCACCTAGCTGCGCGAGCGGCGGGACCTTCGCAATTGTTCGACTGAGTGGTAGTCGTCCCCCCTCTTACGGGATGTCCTGGAAAAAAATTTCGTTTAATGAAGAGGGATTGGGGTGGAGGTCGATAGACAGTGGTGCAGCAAGTCCTAAGATGATTCCGTTCAACCGTAGGCGCCGTCGCTCAGCAGAGCAACGGTTTGTCGACTTGAGCGAATTCACATGGGTTGGCCTCATCCGCTGGCGTGGGACTCGGGCGTATCCCGTCGGAGGGTGGGGCCGCCCGCCTGAATTGGCCTTCAAATCAGGGGGCGGCTGGCTTCTTTGCCGTCGTTTGCCAAGACAGGGTGTCGAAGGCGACTTCGTGCATCACCAATTGGATTCATTCCATGGCTAATACGTGTCCGTGCAAAATGCACGAAGTCGCGTTTGTAGGAAGACCTGCGGGGGGCTTAGGCAGCAGCTTTGGCTAGCGAAGCGCCCATCATGGCGGGAGCTTGCAACGCTTCGAGGAATTCTTCAAAGATACGAATGTCTAGAGCGCTCGCAGCGCCACATTCGGGGTGGAACTGAGTGCCGATCGCGAACCAATCGATGGTTTCGGACTCGATGGCTTCGATGACGCCATCTTGGCAGCGGGCAGTGACTCGGAAGCCTTGTGCGACTTCATCAACGGCCATGTGGTGCCGGCTGGTGACGCGAATTTCGCCTTCTCCATAGACTCGACCGATCAAGGACTTGGGCTCGACGACTAGCGAGTGTCGGTGGAACGGGTCTTGAGGATCCCGGTGTGGCAGGGAGCCTGGGAGGTCTTCTGGGATATGTAGGAACAGGTTGCCGCCACAGGTGACGTTGAGAAGTTGCATGCCCGATCCGATTGCCAGGACGGGGATGCGTCGTTCGACCACTTCTTGAGCCAAGCGGCGGTCGAAGGTTTCGCGTCGCGCTTCCATGGGTTTGGTGGCGGGGTGCAGCATGAAATTGTCGTAGCGGGGATCCAGGTCACCGCCACCGATCATGACGCAAGCGTCGAGGTGGTCCAGGACTTGGTGAAGACTGGCGTCGTCCTCCAGGGGAGCTAGGATCAGCGGAATTCCGCCCGCTTTGGCAATCGAATCGTAATATCCCGCTGCGACATAGGAAAAGGCTGGTTGGTTGTGGGACGCAGCTCTGAAATCTGCATTGATACCTACGATCGGCTTATTCATCTGAAAATCCCTGTCAGATTAAAGTTCAATGCTCAGAGCGTAACGCGAATTATGACTGATGCTGATCAACTAAGGCGAATTGCGAAAGCTACGAAGAAAACCTGTGCGATAAAATCGCATTCTGGATTCGTAGTCTATTGACGAGATACTTCACGTCTCTATTGCGTCCCTGCAAATGTCGTGGTATTTCCGCTGCGACAGGCTTCGAATTATCATCCCGATAAATCCTCGCTTGATGGTTCGCAAACACGGCTGAGAAGACATTTTCAAAGTGACTTTCGCTCTATCCCTGCGAAAAGCGTCCGAAGACGGTAAACTCTGACATCTCAATGTTGCACAAGCACCCTCTGCTTGAGCGATGGGCAAGAAGTTAGCAGCTCGATTTGCATGAGCAAGCAGCTAACTATATTTGGTGTCCCTTTTTAATGCATCTACAACCAAGTGTGCTAGCATTAGCGTGCCCATGTTTCCTGAGCCGCGCTTGTTCGGTGCGACATGGCTGTTGGGTGCTAAGAGGGGCCTTGGCCCCCAGACTCCTAAATTGAAACGCAGAAGGAAAGCCGTGCATTTCGAACGTGTCCATATTGAAGCACTCGGTTTTACGCTCCCACCTGAGATCGTAACTAGTTCGGCAATTGAACAAGCTCTTGCGCCTACCTATGAGCGGCTGCGATTGCCGGAAGGCAGGCTGGCTCTGATGAGTGGCATTGAGGAGCGGCGTTTTTGGCCGCGTGGTACCTCGATTGGCGAGCCGAGTGTGCGGAGCGCTCGGCAGGCCCTGGAGGGAGCGGGTGTCTCTCCTGCCGAGATTGGCTGCCTAATCCATGCTAGTGTTTGTCGAGACTACTTAGAGCCGGCAACGGCCTGTCGGATACATGCGGAATTGGGGTTGAGTCCACAGTGTTGGGTGTACGACGTTTCGAATGCCTGTTTAGGGCTGCTCAGCGGCATGGTGCAGATAGCGACCTTGATCGAAAGTGGGGCGATTCGGGCGGGGATCGTCGTCGGAACGGAGAGTGGGCGGAATTTGGTCGAGGCGACCATCCAGTCGCTCAACGACGATACCACCCTTACACGGCAAACCATCAAGCCATCGTTCGCCTCGCTGACGATCGGCTCGGGGAGCTGTGCTGTGTTGCTGACGCATCGCGACCTTAGTCGCAGTGGAAATCGTCTTTTGAGCTGTGTTGCCCGGGCGGAATGCCAGCACCACCAGCTGTGCCAGAGCGATACCGATCAAGCTGGCGCGGCGATGCAACCACTCATGCAAACCGACTCGGAATTGCTCCTGCGGGCGGGGGTTAGCGTAGGGGAGAGCACCTATGCGGAATTGGTCGCAGCGGGGCATCCCGCCGGCAGTTTTGACGCCAGCGTCTGCCATCAAGTTGGCACTGCGCATCGCCGATTGATGTTGGAGTCGCTCGGCTTGCCAGCCGCCCAAGACTATTCCACCTTTGCATGGTTGGGCAATACCGGCGCCGTCGCATTGCCGACCGCCCTAGCCATGGGGATCCGAGCTGGATTTATTTCAGCAGGCAAAAAGGTGGCGTTGCTTGGCATTGGGTCGGGTATCAACTCCGTGATGATGGCGACCGAATGGGACCAGCCTCTCGCGTCTGGGGAAATCGACGCAAGTGCGGCTGCACGGTTGCAGTCAGGACTCGGTGCGTGAGGGCTTCCAGCCGGGGGCGCGCTGTGCGACGACGCAACACTCGCGGCGATTGCTGGCCAGTTGTCGGACCTCCACACGCTCAAAATCCCAGCTGCGAATCCGTGCCACGTACTGCTCCATGTACTGTGCCAGGTCGTAGGAGGTTAGCTTGAGCGTCAGCAGCATTCCCTCGATGCGGCTGGTCTTGTAGTTGACGATGTCCTCGACCGCGTCCAGGGTGTAATTGGGCGCAACGCTGGCGTCTGCATTGAGCCAGCGGAATTTGGCGAACATGCGGCGTCGAATGCCTACGGCCTTGCCACGCCAATGTTCGAATCTAGGGTGCTCCAGCAGCATGGGGTGCATCTCTGCCGGGTCGATTCCGGTCACAAACAGTCCCAGGTCGAGGAGCCGTTGGCAGGAACCGCCCGGAGAGCTACCGATCTCGACGATTTTGTCGCCGGGCTGCATTGGCAGCTGGCTCCACAGGACGGCTTCTCCCAGTTTAAGGTAGGCGCGGCTGATCATCTCGGTGGGGGGGGCGACTTCAATCACGCCACCGGGCCAGCAGCTTTGCGGGCGCTGGGCCTGGTGCTCTCCAATCAGCCACTGGTCGGGTTCAACGATGAGAATGTTGAACACTCGCGTCTGAGGGCTTACCGTCTGATTGACCTGTTTTGACAGCGGTTGGTCTGCAAGTGCTTCCCGCACCAGCTGCGCCACGGATTCGGACACTTCGGTCGGGCCGGGTTCAAAGCCTGAGGACCCTGGCAGGTCGCTGTCACGCTGGAATACATGCACGGCTCCCCACTCGCTCAGAGGCCTCACCGTCTCAGCCAGTTTCAGGGCTTCTTGGATCATCGCGCCGGCTTCTTGGCCGCGAACGTTTCCCAAGGCTTTGCCACAATGTCGGACGGGCCAGTCTGCAGCGAGTCGCTCGAGCATCTCGTCGACTTGATTATCTTCGCACCCCACGAAGGGGGCGTTTGGTGAAAATTTGAAGCTAAGGAAGCAGGGACGCGAGAAGGCAAGTCGGAGGGGTGAGTTCTTTCCCGCCCATTTTTGCTTGATGGTTGGCTCCACGCCTTGTTGGCAGACTACGAACAAGAATGGATCTTGCCGGATTCGGCCCTCAGGGGGAGAAGCTTCCTGGACGTGATTGGGGGTCATGATCTATAACTATGAGAGCAATGGGAAAAATATGGAAAGCGAATCCCTCAGTTTACTCGCTTTCTGGATGTTGCGTCTGGCGTGGAAGTCTGTGTAGATCACATTTCGCGGTACAGAATCGCAGGCAAGCCCCCAATCCGCACAACCTACACAGGAACAGGCATGGCAAAAAAAGAAGAAGCATTTGAAGTCGAAGGTACCGTTACTCAGGCGTTGGCCAATACTCGCTTCAAAGTACAGCTAAGTACAGGCTCTGAGGTTCTGGCGCACGTTGCAGGGCGAATGAGAAAGAATTTCATTCGAATCGTTCCTGGCGACAAAGTGCGGGTAGAGCTCTCTCCCTACGATTTGACCAAGGGAAGAATTACTTTCCGCGAACGGTAGGATTGTATTTGGGTATCGCGACGTCTATGCCATCCCATTGCAGCGACGGATCGCCAGTCTTCCATGGGGGGAGCTCTCAATCACCTCCAGCCAGCTTGAGTTTGCTCCGCACGCACGCTTTCGGGCGTTGCATCGCTCGCCACGCGAGCTGTTCCCGCACTGCTTCCCTTAGGAAAAGTGTTATTTTGAGGGTCGCGGGGCGCCCACGCCCGGCGGGCTATCGCTGGCTTTGCCCATCCATTGTGGTGGGTGGTGAGTTTCTAAGGCTAAATATGCCTGCCTGCTGCTTGGCATTGCCGCTGCCCATTTATCGTTTGGTAGTATCAGTTTGTAGTGGACTGGGCGGATATCCAAAGATCCACCCGCATTGGTCGAATGGAATCTCAGTACAATTTCCAAACCCATCTTGCGTAAGATGAGTTGAAAATGTTCTGATACGCGCGCCGCCAGCCGGAGAGCCGTTGGCGGGCAAATTGCGGGGCAGCATTGGGCTGTACAAACCATTTCCATCGTTTTATCGAAGTTGCCGTTTACCTCTTACGAGTTTGAATTAGGAGTTCCCCATGGGTTTTTGCCGTTCCGTTGCAATAACTACGAGCCTTGCGATCTGCGCAAGTGGGCTTTTCAGCCCTACCCTGTCTGCGCAAACTGCGCAGAATCAAGTTGCGATCGTCTCGATCTCGCCGCTTGATAACTTAATGAAGGATGTTAACTACTTGCTGCAGGCAACTAGTTTCCCTGAAATGGGGGGCTTGTTCGGCATGATGGCCAAGCAGTATACCCGCGGTATCGACGGAACGCGTCCCATCGGCGTATCTGTTTCGCTCGCTGGGGAAACGCCATCTGCTTTGATCTTCCTGCCCCTCAGTGATCGTCAGCAGTTCTTCGGGGCTCTGGCTGGGGTCGGCATTGAGCCTGATGATCTGGGCGATGGGGTCTTTGCGATTGATGCAGGTAGCCAAGTGATCTACGCCAAGGATAGTGGGGGGTGGCTCTTTGTGGCGCAGACCGAAGGGGAGCTCGATACGGTGCCCAGCGATCCTGCCGCGCTGCTGGGCGATCTGCCAAGTCGCTATACCGTGGCCGTTAAGGTCGATGTTCAGGCGGTCCCTGACGAGCTCAAGCTGATGGCTGTCGATCAGATGCAAAAAGGGTTTGATCGCGCCAGCGAGAAGGCCAGTGAGCAGTCGGCCGAGGAAGCTGCGATTGCTCGGGAAGCAGGCCAGGCTCAGATCCAGCAAGTCCGGCAGCTTTTGGAGGAGACCGAGCAGTTTACCGTAGGCTGGGCCGTTCGAGCCGAGGAGCAACGCACGTTCTTTGACGCCGGAGCTCAGTTCTTAGCGGGGACTGAATTGGCAAGCCAGGCTGCTAGCTATAAAGATCTTACGACCGACTTCTCCGCGTTTCAGCTAGCCGATTCGGCAATTAGCTTTCACTACGCGGCTGAAATTTTGGAAGGTGCACCGCGGGAAGCCGCTAAGAACAGTATGCGTACGTCCTTGGGGCAAGCCGCCGCAATGCTCAAAAAGCAAGCCAATATGGATGAGGCAACTGCCAGTCTTTTGACAGATCTACTGAACGGCCTGGGCGAGATCACGATCAAGACCATTGATGAAGGAAAGTTTGATGGTGCGGGTAGCGTGATTCTTGGCGACTCGTTGCGAGTGCTAATCGGCAGTCGCATTGCCGACGGTTCGGCACTGGCTGCTGAGCTTAAGAAGGTGGCTGCTGGTCTCCCCCAGGGGTCGGGTGCACCCGCCAGCTTCGAGTTTGACTACGCGGAGCACGCTGGAGTGGATTTGCATCGCATTCGCGTTCCTATCAAAACCAACGATCGCAATGTGCAGCGGGTACTAGGGGAGGAGTTGTTGGTCACGGTCGGAACTGCTTCCAAGGCGTACTTGATCTCGGTGGACCAAGCTGGTGACGCGTCTCTCAAGGCCGCGATTGATCAAATGAAGGGGAGCCTTGGGCAGCCCACGACTCCATTTGATAGCGTTGTACGATTCGGTCAGATTCTGCAGTTCGCGCAGACGATCAGCCCCAATCCGATGTTGAGTAATGCCTTGAATACCATCAAGCAGTATGCCGGTAAGGATACCGTTACCGTTAGTGGTCGTTCCGTCGAGCGTGGAGGGGTTTACCGGTTCTCGATCGATGAAGGTGTGCTTCGGACTATCGGAGCTACCGCGAAGAGTGGTGGTGGTGGCTTCTAGCCGGCCTTCACCACCTCGGCAAATCGCAAGCAAGCTTTTGCTAGCTGACCTGCTTTAGTGACTTAAACAATCGCCGCATCCCATGGATGTGGCGATTTTTTTTGGCGAGGCAGCACGGCTTTAGTGCGTCTGCCGTGCGATTCAGACTTCTCGGCTCAATTTGATTCGGGTTGGAGTCGCAGCGGTTTGTGGAGGTTTAGTCGATTCGCCCGTTTGTGTGGTGCGGCTGGCTGCAGCAGCGGCCTTCCGAGTTCGCTTAAGCGATGTCGGTATGACATCGCGAGTTGATGTGATGTTTTCAGCTTGCCGGCAGCCTGATTGCCAGTCCGTTAGCGGCGAGTTGGCGCTGGAGTAGCGGCGACTTTGCCTTGCGGGCCGCCTGCCAGTCGCCCAGTTCCCCTAAATCCTGCCGGGTTCTTTTCTGGGACTTAAAAATAGGCTCCTGCTTGCTGGACACTTGGTTTTCGGAACATAGGGGGGGTGCCTAGAAAGCGGGCAGGCCTCGGGGTGCCTTGTTTTTGCGCTGGCGTGCGAGTTGTTTGTGCGGTACCGGGAGTTGGGGGTTAACTGCTAGCAATATAAGGACTTAGGGCGAAGCATTTGCTTGCACTAGAAGATTGATGCGAGGTTCAGAACGACGGAGGTTCGAACCCAGACTGGACGACTCGCACAATTGTTTCAGAGGAAGCTATGAACTCTAGCCCATTCCAACAGCCCGAAAATCGTGGACACAGTAGTTACGCCCCCGCTTCCAACTACGAAGATAGAAGCAGGATGCCTTCTTCGTCTGCTCTGCAAGCGTCACGCGAGGTGGCTCCGCCAGTGGTGGCTCCGGAAGTGCCAGCTGAAACGCCGAAGACCAAGCCGGTGAGCGAGTCTGAGTCGAAGTTGGCCCGCGAGCTGTCCCAGTTCAATGAAGTCGTACGCAAGCTAAAGAGTCAGTTTGTGGCCGCCTCAACGTTTGAGTCGCGTTGCGAACAGGCCTTTGATGTGGCGAACGACATGTTTGGCCATGCACCGACGTGGATCTGTTTCTATCGGGAGCTAATGGGGGGGAGTGGCATGCTGCATTCCATCTTCACCGACGCGGGAGATTTCGGCCGCTTCCTACGTAGCGACCAGCATCATCAGATTCAATTGATGCTCACCGCACTGCGCAGCCGAGACTTGCCGGAGAATGATCCCAATGACCCTCAGCGCATGATTACGGTACGACTCCCCAAGAGCTTGCACGAAGCGATGTGCGACGAAGCGGCTCGGCTTAATATCAGTGTCAATCGATTGTGCATCAGCCGCATGCTGCAGTTGCTCGATCCCAAGATGATTCCCGAAAGCCATTCCAAGCCACGCGGACGCAAGCCGCGGACGCGTTCTAAGATTACGCCGCAATCGACAGCGCCCGCACAGCATCCTGCCCAGCCCCAGTCTCAGTCTGCTTCACCGGCCGCGACTCCTCCGTTTTCGTCCAATCCTGGTGCTCGGTATTCTTAGGGCGTGATTGTCGAGGAGTCCGGGGAATGGTAGGACGACGCCAGCCTGCCTGCAGTGCGCAGGCAAGCTGTTGGACATGGGGAATGCTCACCCCTCACTATGTTGGTGGACGATGGTAACGCCCGGGACCACCCCGAGAGGGCTAGCGAGGTGTGCTGATGGGTCGCATCGAGTGTGTCCTAGGTAGAGAGTTCGCTGAACCAATCGGAAAGCCTACGGTTGCAGGACGGAGTGCTTGAGAGGGTAGGGGCCCCCAAGCTCCATGAGTTCCCGAGTGCTCCAGTGCTCCATTGGCCAAGTGCCTTTGGATTGCGGCTTTGCCGGCGAGGAAGCTCAAAACGGAATCCTGTCGTGAAAATTTTGCATGAGGATGGATAGGCGCCTTGGGTGGTTCGAGGGGGGTGGGTGGTTCGAGGGGAGTGGGTGGAGTGGTCCGGCAGCAGCGGGGCCTGCAGCTCCCTTCCGCGAGCGAGGATCGGCTGCTTGACCTTATGCTTGTGCCGCTATCTCGTTGCGGCAGTTCCGCTACCGGTTTGTCGGAATGGTTCCCTAGAACAGCGGGAGAGTGAGCACACAATCTCCATCTTGCGGCCGAGCTGCTTCGCCTGCGATGATTGTCAGGAAGCGAGGTTGCTTAAAGGCCACATCTCGGCCTGCCCTGCCGATAGCGACGAACTTGAATTGAAAATGCTGCGACCATGACATTTCAGATCGATATCGAACAGTACAGCGGGCCAATTGAGCTGTTGCTTCACATCGTTCGCCGTGAAGAACTGACCTTGGCGGACATACCCCTCGCGACGATCACCGATCAGTACCTATTGTATCTCGAGGTGCTGAGTGAATTGAATGTAGACGATGTTGCCGACTTCTTAGATATCGCCAGTTTGTTGGTTGAGATGAAGTCGAAGCAGTCGGTGCCTTCGACCGAAGAGGTTGTTGGGGAAGAGGAAGGAGTGATTGATACCTCTCCTGGAGAACTCGTTTCACGCTTGATTGAGTACAAGCGGATTCGCGATGCAGCTAGCATTCTGGATGAGCAGGGGCAGCGTTGGCAGCTGCGTTATGCGCGCTTGGCCAATGACCTACCGGCGCGGAAAACCGAGATCGGGCATCAGGCGATCGAACCGATAGAAGTTTGGGATTTGGTGAGCGCCTTTGGTCGGATTCTGCGCGAGAGGACCCCACCAGCCACCTCGAATGTGGTCTACGATGACACCCCCATTCACGTCCACATGGAACGTATCCACGGGCTTGTCGTCGAGCATGGGCAGCTGGAGCTGACCAGTTTGTTTGAAGCTGGGATGCACAAGAGCTCATTGGTTGCGATGTTTTTAGCGACGCTAGAGCTGACTCGGCACTACGGCCTGACTACCGACCAGCGGGATACCGGTCATCCTCTGATGTTGATTGCTGGGGAGAATTTCAAGGCCGAGCTGGACGTGCACAAAATTGACAACTTGTCCTTCGACAAAGTTGCCAATTCCAATATGCCGGTAGCCCCGCGCTAGTCGGGCTGCTGATTTAATAGCAATTGGAATTGTGGCGCAGAGGTAGCATGCCCAAATTGCCCGGGAGCGGTAAATGTCTTTCCTAGCTCACGCAGCGAGTTCCTATTTCAACAACAGCCCGTAGCGACCCGGGCTGTTGATTTAATAGCAATTTGAATTTTAACGCGGAGGTTGCGTCCCATACTGCCTTGTAGCGGCAACTATCTTTCCTTGCTCACGCAGCGGGTTACTATTTCGACAGCCCGGACCCGCTGGGGGATTCGCTAGCGGACTTCAAGCATCCGCTCGAGTGCGATGAGCGAGTACTTGGCCGTATCGGGATCGACGTGAATTGGATTGACGACTTCGTCGACTAGCAGGTTTTCTAGGGTCCATGCTAGGTGTGCCAAGTCAATCCGGTACATCGTCGCGCACATGCAGACGACGGGAGACAGGAAGTGGATCTCCTGTTCGGGATGTTCTTTCTTGACACGATTGACGAGGTGCAATTCGGTCCCAATCGCCCACTTGGTGCCAGGCGGAGCTTCCTCGACTGTCTTCAGTATTTTACTGGTCGACCCAGAGACATCGGCGATATCGTTAACTTCCTGAGGGCATTCAGGGTGGACCAGGATTTTGATCCCTGGATATTTTTCTCGGAATTGGGCGACGTGTTCTGGACGAAACATTTGGTGGACGCTGCAGTGCCCCTTCCAGAGCACGACCTTGCTATCGACCAATGCTTGTTCGGTATTGCCGCCAAATTCTTCGGCGTAGGGATCCCACACAGGCATTTGAGCATTGGTAATGCCCATCGTTAGGGCTGTATTGCGTCCTAGGTGTTGGTCGGGGAAGAAAAATACCCGGTCGCCGCGCTCGTAAGCCCATTTAAGTACCGCTGCTGCATTGCTGCTGGTGCAAACGATACCGCCATGCTTTCCGCAAAACGCCTTTAGGCTCGCAGCCGAGTTGATATAGGTGACCGGGATCATTCGAGAGGTGTCGATGACCTCTCCAAGCTGGTCCCAGGCATCCTCGACCTGGCGAATCGCTGCCATGTCGGCCATGGAGCAGCCCGCTGCCATATCTGGCAGAATGACACTGACCCGTTCGCCATTGCGGGTCGCTAGTTTTTCAGGTCGGTTGGCCAGAATATCGGCCGTCTCAGCCATGAAATGCACGCCACAGAAGACAATGGCACGGCACTCGTCGCTGTTCGCCGCCAGTTGGCTCAGTTGGTAGCTGTCCCCTCGCAAGTCAGCATGCTCGATGACTTCATCCTGCTGGTAGTGGTGTCCCAGAATGAGAAGTTTTTTACCCAGCTTAGCCTTGGCCTTTTCGATGCGCTGCGAGAGCTCCTCATTGGAGAGGGGTTTGTAGTCGCTTAGAGGCATCTTTCCGGGGGAGGAGGGGAGCAGGGGGGCGATTGCCATCACAGGTGCCTTCTGGTTCGCTTAACAGGCTTAGATCGTTCAGAATTCTTCGTTTTCTTCCGCTATCGTAGCGAATTCTACTCGTTTTCACCCGCTTAATATAAGGATGTTTTGCTAATCGTGTTAGACGCGAACCGCGCAATCAGTTGAAAGACAGGATCAAGTCCGTTTGGTTGGATGACGATGAAGTTAGGGTGGTTCGACGCTTCGTAGCCCTCTTTCTAATCGCAATCCATGCCGAACGACTCTCACAATACCGTACCCGACCGCGATTTCTGTCGCAGCGTACTCCGCCTGAGAGTTCCGGTCGTGGTAACTTTGGCTCACAAAACGATGAGCATCCAGCAGGTGTTGAATCTCGTTCCGGGCGCAATGATCCAGTTCGAAAAGCCGTATGAGAGTCCAATGACGGTAGAGGTCAGCGATCGGGCTATTGCTGAGGGGGAGATTGTCAAATCGGGAGACCGCTTTGGCATTCGCGTTGGAGAGATCCTGCCGCCGCGTGAAAGATTTGTCGCGTTGCCAACTGCTGAGCATGCTTAAACGCTGGCTCGCCGCCCTCGGGCGTTTGAGGAGCTGCCCCAAGAGACCTCTGCTAGTACGGGTCGCGTAGGCTCACTTCAATTTGGAAGGCTCCCTCGTCGCAGGTAAAGCATGCGAATGCAACCTCGCCGTCTTCTTCAAAATGCAATTGGTGCGTTTGTCCAAAAATGACGGTCGGCAGACCGATTTGCAGACACTCTTTTTTGAGTCTCTCTTTGGCGTTACCGCCGATCATATTGGCGAGTTCGCCGATGACGTCGATAACATCTGAATCGACGGAGTTCGGTCGAGTTCCGGACATGGCCGTAGTGATGGCTAACGCGAGAGTCTCGGACAGATTGATCGCGATTTCCGCTTTGAGGCATCCATGGATGGTGATTAAGCCGGTCAGCGCGTGTCGAGTTTGGGGATAGCCAGACTGGCGAGTGTGCACAGGCGAGAGCCTGATATTGAACATGCGCGCAAACACATTTCTGGCACTTTGGGCTAGAAAGTCGACAACATCCAGCTCTGGGGGAGCCTCGGTTGGCGATGCAACAGCGGGTACCACGGCCTGTAGCACGGTATTGCGCGCCAGGACGGCGTTGAGCAAATCTTCAGGCTTGGAAATAGGGTACACGAGTCTCAACCTTGCGCGACGAAATTAACGCTTTGCCGCACAATTGGGGATGTGCAGCAGGTCAAAAAGAAACGGGGGGGCAGGAGGTCCGTTCCAGATTAAGCTGCCACATATTTGTCGAGTTTGTCTCGCAGTTCTTCTTGCTCAAAAGGCTTGCAGAGATAATCGGTGACACCGGCCTGAATCGCTTCGATGACACGTTCCTTTTCCGCTTCTGTCGTCACCATGATCACAGGGACGTCCGAACCCACATTGCGAATTTCTTTGAGGAGTTCCAGTCCACTCATTTCTGGCATGTTCCAATCGGTGAGAACGAAATCGATATCTTCCGTTTGGAACGCCTGCCAGCCGGCCTTTCCGTCTGCCGCTTCAACCGTATCCATCACTCCGCATGCGTTGAGCGCTCGAATGATTATTTTACGCATTACTCCTGAATCATCGGCCACTAAGACCTTCATACTCCGTCCTTTCGACTAATCGCAATTCGGTGTGAACTTATCAACGGGGTCCCTCGCAAATCCCTACGAGAGAAATGGTTTTCGCCCAATACCACGCTTAACCCATGTTGGAAACTTCGTCGCACCGAACCCGCATCTGCTGTGTGCTCACGTCAAGTATTGGGTTGCGACTTGCAATCCGTCAAACGCTTCCCTGCCCAATCTGAAACACATTTCCGGTCGGAGTTCACTCCATTCGGCTCAATCGTTGCAATCTGCGAGGTTTATCCATCTAGCACACCAATCACTGAGCATTGGTCAATTCGTCTATTCCTCGCCCAACCCGCCCTAAACTCGGATGTATGGTTTGGCAGTGGCGTCATTCGATGGCCTGCTAAGGTACGTATAGCTGCATCGCCTCCATGATCGCGTGGGGAAGCAAGCCGATTCAGAGACGATCATAAGCTGAGAGCAATTCCATGTTTCAGGACGATGAAATCCTACAGGAGTTCGTGAGCGAAAGCAGTGAACAGTTAGCCAATATCGAAGAGGAACTGCTAGCGATCGAGACGCAAGGGGAGCACGCGGACCTTGAGCTCGTGAATAAGGTGTTTCGGGCAATTCACTCAATCAAAGGCGCGGCGGGCTTCCTGGGGCTCTCGAAAATCAATGAATTGTCCCATAGCTTGGAGAACATTCTCAACCGCATGCGCTGCCGGGAGCTAATTCCTACCACAGAGGTGACCGAGGCGCTGCTACGTTCTGCGGACGTTTTGCGAAACTTGATCGCAGATGTGGGCAATAGCAATGCTGTGGATGTATCTGCCAACATTGGTCTGCTCGATCTCATCTATGCGCAGTCATGTCGTTTGCAAGCCACTCCCGAGTCTGCCGGCTCCGATGCGGTGGAGACGCCCCATCCTTCTGTAGCGCAGGAGTCGCATTGGACTTCTGATACGCCGCATTCGAAGAGAGTTCAAGCAATTGCGTTTCCAGCAAAACCTCTTACACTGCCGCCGGTGGCTCCAGGCGAAGGTTCCGACGCGGAGGGCTGCGAGGAGTCAAGTGGCCGAGCCCTGCTGCAACTCGCACGGCAATTGCGAGCCGATATCGAAAGCGCGTTCCCGCCGGACAGTTCGTCACCAGCTCCATCCCACGCACCTGCTTGGGCTACGGAAGAACATCTTGCACAGGACCTTAATTCCCTCCATGCCCGACCGGATGCTAGCGTTCGGGTTTCGGTAGTGGTTTTGGATCGACTGATGAATCTGGCAGGAGAGTTGGTACTAAGCCGCAACCAGCTTCTGCAGGCCGTTGAGGATGCCGAGCAAGAGAAACTGCGTTCAGCGACCTCTCGGATTGATCACGTGACCAGCGAGTTGCAAGATGCCATTATGCAAACTCGCATGCAACCGGTCAGTACTGTCTTCAACCGTTTGCCACGTTTGGTGCGAGATCTGAGCAACAAGCTCGACAAGAAGTGCAACCTGGTCATCAACGGTGGGGAAGTCGAGTTGGACAAAACGATTATTGAAGCGATCGGTGCTCCACTAACTCACTTGATTCGCAATTGCATTGATCATGGAATCGAGTCACCAAGCCAACGCTACGCCGATGGCAAAGTGGAGGAGGGGGAGATTCGGTTGAGGGCCTATCACCAGGCGGGTAAAGTCTGCATTCGCCTGGAGGATGATGGGCGAGGCATTGATGTGGAAGCCATCAAAACTAAGGCCGTGGACCTGCGGTTGCTGGACGCCACGTCGAGTGCATCGCTGTCTGCTGCGGAAGCACTTCGCCTCATCTTCGCACCGGGGTTTTCCACTTCAACGGCGGTAACGGACGTCAGTGGTCGAGGCGTTGGAATGGATGTTGTTCAGACCAACATCGAGGAGATCGGTGGGACGGTTGACATTGAGACGGAGCTCGGCAAAGGCACTGCCGTCCACATTACTCTACCACTGACACTGGCCATCATCCCTTCCCTTATCGTCGGAGTCGATGAGGAGCGATACGCGATCCCTCAGTCCAATATCACGGAGTTAATCCGCATTCCGAGAGCGGAGAGTTCCCAGCGATTGGGAGATGTGCAAGGAGCCGAAGTGCTTCGGCTCCGCGGGCAACTCCTGCCCATTGTTCGCTTAAGCACTATCCTGAAAACGGACAATACGAAGAATTCCGATAGTGAAATGGCGATCAACATCGTGGTCGTTGAAGCTGGACAGTACCGCTATGGAATCCTGGTGGATCGGCTGTTTGACAACGAAGAGATTGTAGTTAAGCCGCTAGGAACAAAACTCAGTTGTTTGGATTGTCTAGCGGGAGCAACAATTCTGGGGGACGGAAGAGTGGCGTTGATCTTGGACGTCACTGGAGTGGCCTGCATGGCAAAGATACGCACCGAGGATTCGCACGTTTGCCCAACAGCTGTTCCTGCCTCAGCCGCGGGTCTTAGCGAACTCCATTCCGTTCTGTTCTTTCGAAACTCTGAGGAAGAGCAGTTTGCAATCCCAATGTCGACCGTCCGCCGCATAAAACGCATCGAGGTCAAGGCGCTCCAGCGCTTAGGCAGTCAACTTTTGCTGTCCTATCGCGGTAGCACGATTCCACTCATCGAGCTCGAGCAATACGTCGCGGCAAAACCACGCAATGCCTCGCTGCGACACGTCAGCATTGTGGTCTTTCGAGTTGGGGTGCATGAAGTTGGATTGATCGCACCTCTCTTGGGCGATATCGGTGAAGTGGAGCTGGATGTAGGCTCGTCCACCGTTGGAGAGAAGGGCGTGTCTGGGATTGTTGCAGTGGACGGAGTGCCAACTCGCTTACTGGACGTCATCGATGTCCTCAAATCGGCATTCCCAAGTTTGGTGCAGCAGGATGCAAAGAATATTGAAACGGCAGGAAAGCATATCCTGGTTGCGGAGGATTCGGATTTCTTTCGAAGGCATCTCGAGAAAACATTAGGTGAGGAGGGGTATTCGGTGACTTCTTGCCGCGACGGTCAAGAGGCGTGGAATCGACTGGAAGACATGGAGACGCTTCCCTATGCATTGATCACTGACATCGAGATGCCGGGGATGACTGGACTGGAGTTGACCACCAGGGTGCGTGGCAATCAACGCACGGCGCCGCTGCCAATCATTGCGCTTTCGAGTCTTGCTGGTGACGAGGACATCAAACGTGGCCGGCAGGCTGGCGTCAATGAATACGAAATCAAGTTAGACCGAGAGAGCCTACTGCAAAAGCTCTTGCACCTTAATTAATTAATGCGATCGCAAAATGACGGAAGACCATCAAAGCCTCTTTGGGCGGCGGACACGGCAAATGCAAGAGCACACGGTGCAACTGGTAACGTTCGAATTGGGGGCAGCTACTCTCGCTTTGGATATTTCAGCGGTTCAAGAGATCAGTCGCAATTCTCAACTGACGAAGGTGCCTCATGCGCCGAAATACGTGCGAGGAATTGCCAATCTCCGTGGTGATGTGGTAACCATCCTGAATCTTCATAGTCACCTTGGGATCCTAGCGAATCCCGCGACAAAAGAAAGTCGTATTCTAATCATCAAGGATGCGAGTGAGACCGTTGGCCTATGGGTTGATCGCGTCTCCGACATTTTGCCGGTACAAGTGCGTGATTTGTCACCACCTCCCAATAACTTGCAAGGCATCTCGAGAACTTATGTTCAAGGGGTGTTTCAAGCCAATGGAAAACTGATCCTGAAAATTGATTTGCAAAACTTGCTCAACTGCTGTCACAATCATTCGCCGCCTGCCGCCGCACTTTGCCTCTGAAAGGACAAAGATGAAAAAAGTGCTTCGCTGCATCGTTGCTGACGTCTCACCGCTGTCGAGGAAGATTGTGCGCGCTGCCTTGGAAATGCTCGACGCAGTGGAAGTCGTCGGAACCGCTTGTGATGGCATTTCTGCGCTGCAAAGATGCCAGCAACTTGAGCCCGATCTGCTAACCCTGGATGTCGAGTTGCCTGGCATGTCAGGTATTGAGGCGGTCCAACGGATGCAGGACCAAAACCCGAATTGCAGGGTCATCATGATTAGCTCGTTGACATCGTCTGGGGCGGCAGTGACCAACGCTGGGCTGGAGGCTGGAGCGTTTGACTTTATCGTGAAACCCATCGCGGCGAGTTTGCCGAAAAGCGTGCAACGCTTGGGAAGCATACTCGCGCCGTGTTTGGATGCAGTGCGGGCAACGTTAGTTGCAGAGGATCCCTCTGCGAAAAGCGGGCGGATCACCACGCGCGCCGTAAGCGGCACGCCTCGTGCTGTCTGCATTGGCGTCTCTACCGGCGGCCCATTGGCATTAAGCAGACTTCTACCGCAACTTCCGTCGCTGTTTCCCGTCCCTATCTTCGTTGTCCAGCACATGCCGCCGTTTATTACTCGCTCACTCGCTCAACACTTGAGTCAAAGTTGCGAGTTGCGGGTTGTTGAAGCAAGCGACGGAATGAAGGGGGAAGCGGGCACCGTGTATGTCGCACCTGGAGGGCGGCAAATGGGCATCAACGCTACCGAGAATCGCATGGCGATTGTGCTTGACGATGCCCCACCTGAATGCAATGCCAGACCGAGCGTTGATTATCTCTTTCGGTCGCTTGCCTCGAGTGTGGGAGGACGCCTGCTAGCGGTGGTGATGACCGGAATGGGAGAGGATGGCGTTGAGGGCTGCCGCTCGGTTCGCAATGCGGGTGGTTATGTCCTTACACAAGATGCCGTATCGTGTGTTGTTTACGGCATGCCCAAACGAGTTGTTGAAGCGGGGATGTCCGATTATGTGGGCAACATCGAAAGTATCGCGAGTCAGATGACGCGGGCTGTCGGGATGGGAGGATTTCAATGCATCTAGAACCGCATGATGTGGAACGGATGTGCGTCTTGATTCAGCAGCTATGTGGGCTGGAACTGGATCAAAGCAAAGGCTACTTGCTCGAGTCGCGTTTGCGCTCAATTGTTCAGCAGGAGCATTTGTCTAGCTACCGAGAATTGGTGGATCGCGCACAACGGCCGGTTGAAATCGCGTTGCGACAGCGCATCGTCGATGCGATCACGACGCATGAAACCATGTTTTTTCGAGATAACTCACCCTTTGATGCCCTACGCTACAAGGCACTTCCTGAAACCATCGACACTAGGTCAGCTAGTTCCAGTCCGAAACGGCTAAGATTCTGGTCTGCTGCATGTTCGACTGGGCAGGAGACCTACAGTATTGCAATGATCTTGCACGAGATGATACCCAAACTGGAAACGTGGGACATCCAAATTCTCGGGACCGATATCTCCGAAGCATCGATCAAGCGCGCTGCGTCAGGGTGGTACGACGATACCGAAATTCAGCGAGGCTTGAGCCCCGAACTACGCGAAAAGTATTTTTCGCGCGCGGAGCAAGGGTGGCAAATCCATGAGTCACTGCGCCGCCTCATCCAGTTCCGGCGTCTTAACTTGCTTCAACCGCTGCCCGATTTTGGAACGATGGACATCGTTTTCTGCCGCAATGTGGCGCTCTATTTCTCCCACGAACAGCAGAAAGCACTGTTTCGCAAGATTCGTCGCGCAATCGCTGATGATGGGTATTTGTTTATTGGTGCCGCCGAGTTCTTGTTAGACCTCAATCGAGAATTCAATGCATTTGCGCACTGCCGCGGAACCTATTATCGACCACTGCCGACGGTTGCTGTGCCGCACCCCTCACGGCCAGCGACTTAGTTGAGAGTGGGTGTGCTGGCGACGGTAAAGGAGGGCGGTGCTAGGCTGCCTTGTGCTCGACGGAAGGACAAATCAAAGCGCAAATCCGATCGAACTCATCAGCGTTGGCAAAACTGATCACGATTCTACCCTTGCCACTCGCACTCTGCTTGAGCTCGGTTTTGGTTCCGAGTGCGAGCCGGAGTTGTTGCTCCAGAGCGGCGATTTGTGGCGAGACGCGTTTGCGAGTTGACTTCTTGCCCCCGCCCAGCGAGCCTGCAATCGCTCCGTCTTCAAGAGCAAGTTGCTCGCTGACGCGACGCTCTGTTTCCCGAACGCTCCACCGATCCTCAGTGATCTGCCTAGCAAAATCCAATTGCTGCGTTTCATCTCCCAGTGGGAGCAGGGCGCGGGCGTGCCCAGCGGTTAAGCTGTCGCTCTGAATCGACTGTTGGATGGCTTCAGGCAGCTCCAAGAGACGCATGAGGTTGGCGATCGTACTGCGGTCGATCTTAAGCCTCTTGGCCAAATCCTCTTGTGTGCATTGGTGTTCGTCAATGTAGCGGCGGAACGAGAGTGCCTTTTCGATCGGGTCAAGGTCTTTCCGCTGCAAGTTCTCGACAATCGCTAGTTCTGCTACGAGTCGGTCATCCGCTTGCCGAACTTCGGCTCGGATCGTCTTCAGGCCGGCGTGAATGGTGGCGCGCAAGCGACGTTCGCCAGAGATGAGCTGGTAGCGATCACCGACCTTGCGAACCAAGACGGGTTGCAATTGCTGATGCTCACGAATGCTTTCCGCCAGCGAAGCAATTTCCTCAGCATTGAACTGACGACGTGGTTGGAAGGGGTTGTTGTCGATTTCATCAACTTGCAATTCCAAGGCCCTTGGCATCGACGGGCTGGATGCCTTTTCTGAGCGGAGCGGTACTGAGCCCGTTACCTTCGAGCTACTGCTGGCCGAGCCCGTTGGTTGCGAACGCTGCTCGGGTAGCGATACCGAAGCCCCTTGGACGCGCGGAGAGCTGGGTGGACTCATTGCTGGGCGCACTTGCTGTGGCGAGCGGTTGGCCATCGGCGTGGCAGTGCGGTTGGTGCCCCCGGTTGCCGTGGAGTCGAGAACTTGATCTTCCTCGAGAGGTGTTCCCAAGAGTGCCGCCAAACCACGTCCCAGTCGTCGATCTTTAGTCACGTTCCAGTACCTCCATGCATAATTCTAAATAGGCTCGACAGCCACGCGATCGGGGAGCGTAATCCATTACGCTTAGTCCGTGGCTGGGTGCTTCGGATACGCTAACATCTCGTGGAATTACCGTGTCAAAAACGATATCGCCAAAAAACTCGCGGACTTCAGCATCGACTTCGTGAGTCAGTTCTAAGGTGGGATCATACATCGTCAGTAGGATTCCGCCAAAGGTCAATCTGCCGTCCCCTTGCTGCATTATGGTCCGAATTACATGAATCATTTGCGTCAAGCCCTCCATGGCGTAGAACTCGCACTGAATGGGCATGAGAACTTCCGTGCTGGCGCTAAGGGCGGCCTGCGTGAGTTGCCCCAAGGAGGGGGGGCAGTCGATCAAGACGTAATCGAAGCTAGCCATGCTCACGTCCAAATGCTGTCGCAGTACTTTGGCGTGGCTTTCACTGCCACGTTCCAAGCGATCTACATCGACAAAACTACGGCTGCCAGGAAGCAAGTCTAGATTCTGCCACTGCGTTGCCAGCAGGCTGTCCCGTAGAGGGGCATTCAGCAACAGAGGATGGTTGTTGGCTGGCTGCAATCCCACACCACTGGTTGCATTGCACTGAGGATCGAGATCGACAAGCAAGGTGCGTTCACCTGCGCGGGCTAGCGCAACGGACAGATTGACTGCCGTTGTCGTCTTTCCAACTCCACCTTTTTGATTTGCAATGCAGATAATTCGCGCCATTCCGGATTCTCTCTTTTTTGGGCGCAGGCGCGAATGCCAATTCTGCAAACTTACCAGCCTTCCAACGCTAGCATTCAAGCTTGGACGCTCAGGCATGGATTGCATTTTCCCTACATTCCTCAAAGGGGGAGCGATTCGTCGTACGGTAAGCCGCAGCTAGCGAGCTCTGCGGAATCTGGCCGGCGCTTGCGGTCGAAGCATTCTGCATGGTTGTTAGGCCCCGCAAAGAAGAAGACGCAATTCCAACAGTTAAGTATTGAATCCTTTCAAAGCAGTGAGCGGAATCGGGAATCGTTGATTTGTCCAACGGTCTCGCGAATCTTCTGGGGTTAAGATGATGCAACTTGTACACTGGTACCGTTCTCGGAGTCTGCGCAGCAAGCTGATTTCGCTGGTCTCGCTACAACTGATCTGTCTCGGGCTGGGATTCATGTGGATGTTCCGCTCGGTGGTGCAATCCGATGCGCGGCAAGATGCAGCCGATCAATCGCGGCAGATCATCGACCTGGCCGAATCGGTCAGAACGCGAGTTGCTCATAACTGGCGAACAGGCATCTACACTCAAGAGCAGGTAGCGGGGTGGGCGCAGGCTGGAGAAACCGAACGAGTTCTATCGAGTTTGCCGATCATGGCGGCCAGAGAAATCCTAAGCGAGAGGGCGCTGACCAGTGGCTATAGTTTCAAGCTGCCTCATCTGAACCCTCGCAATCCCGACAACACGCCCGATGAGGTGGAAGTCAAGGTCTTGAAGCGATTTTCCAATTCGGCTTCGGCAGAAGACTACTATGAGTTCGATACCGCGATGAACGCCATCCGCTATTTTCGCCCGATCCATTTGACGGAAGATTGCATGATCTGTCATGGAGACGCGAAGAACTCACAGAAGTATTGGGGGAATGCGGAAGGAATCGATGGGACTGGTTTTCCGATGGACAATCTGGCCATAGGAGCTAGCTACGGGGCTTACGAAGTAATCCAGTCGATGGACAGAGCCGACGCCAAGGTGGCACAAGCAACGCTGCGTGGCTTTGGGATGGTCGGTGTTGCAATTATTGTTTCGTGTGCGGTTTTGGCTTGGCTCCTCAATAAGTCACTGCTCAATCCACTTCGAAATGCCTCGCTGGCATTCTCTCGACTCGTGGCCGGCGACTTGAAACATGAAATTGTGGTGGAAAGCAACGATGAAGTCGGCCAATTGCAAGCTGGGATCAACACCATGACCCAACGCATGCGAGCCATGATTCAGAGCTTTCGGAGCAATTCTGACGAATTGGGGAAGGTCTCTACCAGCCTCGGCCAAACGGCCGACAGTGTTGGCATGGCCGCAATGAATACTTCCACTCGGTCGCAATCGGTTTCAACCGCGGCTGAGGAAATGAGCCAATCTTTGCAATCGATTCGCACTTCCCTCTCCACCGTCAGTTCAACGGTGCAGGAGGTGG
The DNA here is from genome assembly GCF_007752135.1 of Aureliella helgolandensis. Taxonomy (GTDB): domain Bacteria; phylum Planctomycetota; class Planctomycetia; order Pirellulales; family Pirellulaceae; genus Aureliella; species Aureliella helgolandensis. The sequence goes on from NZ_CP036298.1 coordinate 2,949,523, forward strand.
CCGCGGCATCCTGCCAAGTCATGAGCAATGCGGAGAATGTTGCCATCAATACCGAGAGGTCTGCCAGAATTGCTCAAGACGCGGAAGCCCTAGCAGCTGACGGCGGCCAGCGGATCAAGCAATTAGAATCGGCTGCCAATGGTATTGGCGACATTATCAGTGTCATCAAAGACATTGCTGAACAGACGAATCTACTGGCATTGAATGCGACGATTGAAGCCAGTCGAGCTGGGGAGGCCGGCAAGGGGTTTGCCGTCGTTGCTGCGGAAGTTAAGCAGTTGGCTGGGCAAACGGCGGAAGCGACCCGTGAGATTCGGCGCAGAATTGAATCCATTCAAACCATCTCCCAACAGGTTGTCGATGCCATCCGCGAAATCGCTACGGTCGTGGAGAGTGTCAGCCGCTGCACGTCGGAAACATCGCATGCCGTAAGCGAACAGAAGGAGACGATCACCAAGGTCACTCGTCAGCTGGCTGCTGCCGCGGAGATCACACGGACGGTCGCTAGTGGCGTTGACGAAACCGTACTAGCCGCCCAAGAGGTTAGCCTGAGTATTCACGAGGTGAACGCCATCGCAGAAAAAACATCACAGGAAGTGGAGTTGACGAAGGCGGCAGGGTCCAATGTGCGACGTGTTAGCGAGCACTTTAGTGAACAGCTCGATGCGTTTGCCGTGTGAGCCCCAGTGCGCTTGAGGCAAGATTACGCTCTGAACATAAGGCAAGGAGATCTGGCCGCACCCCAGTTGGATTCTGCGCGTTTGGCAGTTGGCGTGAGCATGATTGCAATGGCGTAGTCCCCAGCGTTCCCTGGAACCTGCTGGCCTCTGAGTTGTCTGCCCCCGCAAGTGGCATAGGTCCGACAAGAATTTTTTGAGCTAGCTTAAAACCGAGTGCTGAAACTGGCTGCGCACCGGGTTATCATCTGATATTATGCTACTTTACTGGGGCGCTAGGCGGCTTTAATGCTTAGGCCGCCACGAAGTTGTGCTCAGCTCAATATCGTTCTGCGGCATCTTGTCCCGCTCGATATTTTCGCACAACTGCACGCCCACCTCCCTCCCATTCCCACCAAGGTATTCAACATGAACCTGAAAGCAACACTTCTTGCTTCCCTGCGCACAGTGGCGCGGCCGTTGGTCTGCGCATTGGCGCCGCTGGCCATTGCCAGCCCAGTCATGGCCGACGTCGCGGTCCCCAATATTTTCGGTGACCATATGGTCCTCCAACAGAAGCAGCCCAATAAAGTTTGGGGCAAAGCTGACGCCGGTGAGAAAGTTACGGTCTCCTTTGGAGGTCAGCAGCAATCCGTCGTCGCGAGCGACCAAGGGATGTGGTCGGTATGGCTTGATCCCATGCCCGCCAACAAAGAGTCGCAAGAGTTGACCATTCGTGGCAACAACGAAATCAAAATTGCCGACGTGTTGGTAGGAGAAGTTTGGATTTGCTCGGGGCAGTCCAATATGGAATGGAGAGTAGGCAATTCCAACGACCCCGATTTGGTAAAAGCTTCCGCCAAGTACCCACTGATCCGGTCGATCAACTACCCGAACGTTGGCACGCAAGAGCCCGTTTGGACGCATGACAAATCCGATTGGATGGTCTGCTCACCCGACACCGTAGGCGAGTTCTCTGCGGTCGGCTACTTCTTTGGTCGCCAAGTCTTCCAAGTGATTGACACTCCCATTGGGCTCGTCAACGACTCATGGGGCGGCTCCGCTGCCGAAGCGTGGGTCAGCCGTGAGGTCTTGGAGGCCGATGGCGCTTACGCCGAACGCCTGGCGAGCTATGACGCCATGGAAGCCGAACGCACTAAGCTCAAGGCCATGCCCGAATTGACTAAAGAGCAGCAAGACCGGTTGAATAATCTGTCTCGTAACCTGGATGGAAACCATCGTCCAGCCAATATCTACAATGGCGTGCTTAAGTCACACCTCGGTTACGGCATTCGTGGGGCCATCTGGTATCAGGGCGAATCGAATGCGGGGAGAGCTTATCAGTATCGAGATCTGTTTCCCTTGATGATCGATAGCTGGCGCAAAGAGTGGGGCCAGGGAGATTTTCCATTCTATTGGGTCCAGCTAGCCGATTTCCGCAATGAGTCCACTGAGCCGATGGAGAGCGATTGGGCCGAATTGCGCGAAGCTCAGACGATGACCATGACCAAATTACCCAATACGGGCGAAGCGGTGATCATCGACATTGGCGAGGGAAAAGATATTCACCCTCGCAATAAAGTGGATGTTGGACAGCGATTGGCGCGTTGGGCATTGGCCAACGAGTATGGGGTAGAGGTCGCTTTCCACAGCCCGACCTATCGCGCAATGGAAGTTGCCGATGGAAAAATCACTCTTTCCTTCGACCATGTGGATGGAGGCTGGCGCCCCTTTGACGTAGCGCAACCCCTTGGGTTCACCATCGCCGGTGCTGACAAGAAGTTCGTCAATGCGGACGCAAAGATTCTCAGCGATGGACGGGTTGAAGTCTCCAGCAGCAGTGTGCCTGAGCCGGTAGCGGTTCGCTACGCTTGGGCCGACAATCCGATCTGCAATATGTACAGCGGAGTCACGCTGCCACTCACACCGTTCCGTACCGACGATTGGCCTGGTAAGACGGTCGACGCCAAATAGATCGGCGATTGGCTGAGCCCGGCGACTTGTCACCCGGCGCAGTTGCTCTGAAGATTTACTGAGCCGGCCGTGATGGCCGGCTTAGTTGCTAGCACGAAGCGTCAGCTGGAAACGGCAAAGGCCCCTACGCTGACGCTTCGAATTCACAGGTGTTGATCGCGCTGGTCGATTTCCAGGACAGCATCGAGATTCGCAGGTGCCGCGACCTAGATGACACCACCGTGTACGCGATAAGGTGTCATGTGGTCAGGCTGATCTACCATCCAAAAACGCTCCCACTCTTGCAGAAGCAAGCGGAGGTTTTCCGACGTGTAGACCAACTGCTCGGCACGTCTTTCAGGGATTGCGGAGTAGATAGGTAGCGCACAACCACTGGCGGTCACACAGCCCAACAATAAAGCAGCACAAATCCAGCGTCGCATCCTAGTTCCTCCGTGAAACATCTGGCTGGTCTTTACTCTAAGCGTCGCGTTAGAGCAGTTTAAAAACTCGGTCCGCACTCACCGCCGCACATGCCGGCTAGGGCATTGACGGTGAAGTACTAACTTCCTTACTAATTCGGTTCATGGTGAATTGGCTGGGACGCATCCCCTGGGAGAGTTCCCCCTCCAGTGGACTGCCCACGGGCCAATTCCTTCTGTTCCGCCAGGGCCAGCTCGATTCGAGCCTTTTCAGCGGCGGCATCTTCCAGCTTCTGAACCCGAGCTTCCATCTCTTTGCCAGGCTTAAAAGTTACCACAAATTTCTCAGGTACGTCGACCTGCCGACCAGTCCGAGGATTGCGTGCCTTGCGTGCCTTGCGACTTTTGACCTGGAATACGCCAAAGTTGCGAAGCTCGACACGGCCCTCGTCCAATAGGTTTTCGACAATACCATCAAAGGTGAGCTGCACAATCTCTTTGATTTGGAGTTGAGTCAGTCCCGTCTTATCGGAAATCGTCTTAACGATCTCTTTTTTGGTCACGTGCGGTCGCTCCTTAGCCAGCCCACAAACGCCGTAAGTCATTTGCATGCAACAAGTTAATGAGCGAAGTCTACTGCCAGAGCAACCGTCCGTCAAGGTCTGGGAAAGCTACCGCCTCGGTGCAATAGCCACCGGTCAGCAACTGAACACCAACTCCTACAAACAACTGAATCGTCCTTACAGTCGCTAAACTTTACTAAATTCCTGCAATCCCACTTTCCGTCATAAGCAATTCCACCCGGGTAATCGGAGCGATTCAGTGGTGCAGGAGCCCCCTCACTACGTTCCAGCTTCCCGTTTAAACTGTTCCCGCTGCAATCTCCATCTCTTCGTTCGCCAACGAATCTAGGCCCACAGCTTGGACAGTTCCCGGATCTACAAAGTTTCCAACGTTGCCCTGGCATTAATCTTGTGTCTCTTGCCAATACTCGGCTATTGGGCAATCCATGTGAGGTATGGGACTGCGTTGGTCGAAGAATGGTTGCCTGAGAACGATCAAGTCGTCGCTAGCTACCATCGCTTCGTTGAGCACTTTGGCCACGACCAATTCCTATTGATCAGTTGGCCTGATTGCGATCTTGAAGACGCTCGCTTGCCGATTTTCGCCGAACAGCTGTCGGCACTTCGCCAGCAGCATCCGGAATACCGCATCCTAACGGTGAACCATTCGCTGCAGGCTGTCGAGCAGCTCACCAACTCACCGCTCAACTTTACTGAGCCAGAAGCCATCGAGCGTCTCCAGGGGATCGCCCTGGGGAAAAATCTGACCTGCTTCGTGACGTTGCAGCTGGGATTTGCGCCTGGGGAGATGCGCACACAGCTCTTGGCTGCAATTGCCGCAATTGCAGTCGCCGAGTTCAACTTCTCACCGGAGGAATTGATCCTTGCAGGGGAACCGCTTCAGGTCTCGATTATCGACCGTGCCAGTCGCGAGACGATGCAGTATTACGTCTGGCCCTCTTCGCTCTTAGCGCTATTGGTGGCCTGGCGATGCTTGCGAAGCGTCCGTTTGACTTTGCTGGTCTTTGCCTTTGCAGGCATAGGGCAACTGCTCGGCCTAGCGCTGATTTCCGTTTGGCTAGGCGAGATGAGTGCTGTTCTGGTAGTGCTACCCACCCTGGTCTTCATGTTGACGCTGTCTGCTGCGGTGCATTTGACCCATTACTTTATGGATGCGGGTGGGGAGCAGTCGCACACCTCGGGGGCTGACGCTCTCAGAATAGGAGCGATGCCGTGCGTACTGGCGACACTCACGACCTTGTTCGGATTTGGTTCTCTGGTGGTCAGCCAGCTCGCCCCAGTCTGGCAATTTGGGCTCTTGGCGGCTATTGGTTTAGGCTGTTCTACGACGGTCTTGTTATTCGCCTTTCCGGCGGGCAGCTCCCTTTCAGCTTGGGCATACCGCAGCCTCGGGCGATTGCATGCTGGCAGTGGAAGCGGTATTTCAGCAAAAGCTGAGAGTGCGCCGGCATCGCATAACCGACTGCACGAAGGCTTGCCTCCGCAGCCTCCTCCATTGAGACCAATGGATGCTAGGTTCAGCACTTTCATTTTCCAGTCGACTCAGCGGTATTCGACTCCGATCTCGCTCGTTGGAATTGGGCTGTTGGTCATCGCCTTGCTAGGAATTCCGCGGCTGCGAACTTCGACGGAGTTTACGGATATGTTCCCGGCCAATAGCCGCGCCGTGAAGAGCCTCAGGTGGGTGGAGGAAAATATAGGGCCCATCAATGTACTCGAGTTCTTGCTCGATTTTCCTGGCACCGCGGCGGTGGATCTTCCAGACCAAGTGCAGCTCCTTGCAAACTTGCACACAGCGCTTCAGCAATCGCCGCATGTGGACTCGGTTTGGTCGACAGCTACGTTTCTGCCGCTGGCGATGCTCAAGCAGGGAGCAGAACCGTTCGATCTTGAAGCGAAGGGGATTCGGAGCACTATTCGGCGGGCTGTGCTCCGCAAGAAACTCGAGGAGATGCTGCCCGTGCTGCAAGCGGCGCAATTAGTCCATCAATCGGATGCGGGGCAGACGTGGCGATTGTCGATTCGCGTGCGCGACATGAACGGGGAAAACTTCAACGCAATCCGTAAGGAAATGGTCGAGCGCGGGCTGGCGATATTGCTCGCTGGGGAGCCCCCTGCGGTTGTGCCAACGGTGGATGCTGCAGAGATTAACAGCTGGGAATTGCCCGCTTGCGATCTAACCGTCACTGGCCTGCGAACGGTCGTTGAACGGGCCCATCACGCGTTGCTGAGTGATCTAGGGATCAGTTTCATGACCGCTTTCGTCCTCATCACCCCCGTCATGATGTTGATTGTGCGAGGCGTATTGGCTGGCTGCCTACTGATGATCCCCAACATTCTGCCCGTGGCGATGGTCTTTGGCGGTATGGGATGGTGGGGTGTTCAATTGGATGTCGCCAGCATCCTAACAGCCAGCGTGGCGCTGGGGATTGCGGTCGATGACACCTTGCACTTTATCAGCTGGTATGTGCGAGGACGCCGTGCTGGCAAGGAGCCGAGCGCTGCTGTCCAGGTTGCCATTTCGGCCTGTTGGCGCCCCATGTTGCACACGACACTTATTTGCACCGGAGCAATGCTCCCCTTTTTCTTTAGTGACTTCCTACCCACTAGCAAATTCGCTCTACTGATGATTTTGATCCTCAGTGGGGCCATTCTGGGGGATCTCATCTTGCTTCCGGCTCTGCTGCAAGGACCGCTAGGGAAGTGGATCGGAAAGAAGCGGGAGATAGCCTCAGGTTGAGGTTCGAACATCTCACGGCAAGCAGAATCCAGTTGCTCCACTTGCGGGTTGAGTCAGGACTCAAGCTCTTCCCATCGCTCTAGATGCTTGGCAATCTCTGCTTCGATTTTAGCGAGCTCCGCTTGTTTGAGTGCAATTTGATCGCCGGGGAGTTTGTAAAAATCTGGCGCAGCCATGGCATCGTGGAGAGCCACCGTGGCCAACTCTAGGTCGTTAATTTTCTTGGGAATCGCTGCTAATTCTTGCTGTTCCTTGAACGTCAATTTCTTACGCAAGGGCTTCGTTGCCGTGTTTCCCGACTCGACCGGCGCAGCGACGGCTGGAGACTTGGCGGCATTGGCCAAGTCCTGTTGTCTTTGACGAGATTGTCGCAGCCAATCGTCGTATCCGCCGACATAGTCTCCGATGCGGTAATTGCCGTCTTCACCAACTTCGAAGACGAGCGTGCTTGAGACCACGTTGTTGAGAAATTCTCGATCGTGGCTAACAACTATCAAAGTTCCAGTGTAATCCACCAATCGCTCTTCGAGCATTTCCAGCGTTTCGGCGTCGAGATCATTAGTCGGCTCATCCAACACAACTACGTTGGCCGGTTTCGCGAAGAGCTTGGCTAATAGAACTCGATTCCTCTCACCGCCGCTGAGCTGTTTAATGGGGGTCCGTGCCCTGGCGGGAGTGAACAAAAAGTCTTGTAAATAACCGAGGACGTGCCGCGGTTTTCCATTGAGATTAATGTTCTCATAGCCATCGGCGACATCTTCTTCGACCGTTCGGTTGGGATCCAATTGGTCGCGCAATTGGTCGAAGTAGGCCACTTGCAGATTGGTTCCCAAACGCACGTTTCCCGCTTGCGGCTCAAGTTCGCCTAGCAGCAGCTTTAGCAAAGTGGTTTTGCCGACACCATTGGGGCCCACAATGCCAACTTTGTCTCCACGAAACAACGTGGTTGAGAAATCTTGAATAATGGTGGGCGCCTGACCTTCGCGAGCGGGGTGGGCAAAGGAAATTCCTTCCACACGCGCAACCAGAGTTCCGCTTCGCCCTGCCTCTTGAATTTGCAGATTGGACGTGCCAATCTTTTCGCGTCGCTCGCTACGGATACTTCGAAGTTTTTCCAACGCCCGCACTCGCCCTTCATTGCGAGTTCGGCGGGCCTTGATCCCTTGCCGAATCCAAACTTCCTCCTCGGCAAGCTTCTTGTCGAACAGCGCGTTCTGCTTTTCCAACGCGGCCAATGCCTCTTCTTTGCGAGTCAGGAACGTATCGTAATCGCAGGTCCAGTCAAAGATCTGACCGCCATCGATCTCCAAGATCCGACTTGCCAATTTTCGCAGGAACTGACGATCGTGCGTGATGAAGATGTAGGCCTTGTTCCATCGCGTCAGGAAGTCTTCCAGCCAGCGAATGGCATCGATATCCAAGTGGTTCGTGGGTTCGTCCAGGAGCAGCAGGTCGGGAGCATCGACCAACGCGCGTGCCAAGAGGACACGTCGCTTCATCCCCGATGACATCGAGGCCACACTGGCGGTTGGATCAAGTTCCATGCGAGACAGAATCTGATCTACCTTGTGATCGATCTCCCAGTCTTGGATCTCCTCGTCGTCTGCTCCTCCGCTTGTCGAGATTCCACTTCGCACCACTTCATGCACGGTCCCCGCCAGATCCTGCGGTACGTCCTGCTGCAACAAGGCGACGCGCGTGCCGGGGGCCCATTGGACGCTTCCGTGATCTGCCTCGATGACTCCCGAAAGGATTTTAAGTAGTGTTGTCTTGCCTGCTCCGTTGCGACCGAGCAGGCCAATACGTTGTCCAGGTTCAATAATGCAATTCACCTCATCCAACAGCGCGGGACCGCGGAAACGGATGGATAGGTCTTGAAGGGTAACCAGCGGCACGAGGTGCGAACCTTTTTTTGACTAGGTTTAGGATTTGAGTTTTGTAATCGAATGGTAGCGAGCGAATCGCGAACCCACTTTGTGGTGCAAACTAACTGAGTTCCAAGGGACGCCGTACGGGGACATCCCCATGCGCATGCACCTCGTCGCAGATTTGCTTGAGGACTTGTTCTAGATTGCCGCCAGCCGCCTCGAACCGCTCTGGGTTGACCGCCAACGGAGCCCCAATCACCACCAAGGGAGCGCCGTACAGCGGCGTTTGGATAGCTTGCTCGATCGTCAAGCCGCCGACGGCCTGTACCGGGACTTCGACGGCTGCCACAATTTCACGCAATTGATCCATCGGTGTGGGCGCAACTTCGCCGCGGGCGGAAATCCCGCGTCGCTCATCGTAACCAATATGGTGAATAACGACTTCGCAACCCAATTCTTGCAACTCGCGAGCGCCGGCTACCATATCGGGGCACCCCAAGTTGTCCCCCATGATTTTGATCCCGTAGTCTCGGCCTGCTTTGCATACCACACGCAGCGTTTCGGGATGGGCTCGGGCCATGACCACGACCGAGTTAGCACCGGCTTGGGCCATCATCTCGGCCTCTAAATACCCCCCGTCCATGCACTTGATGTCTGCCACGATCGGTGTGTCTGGAAATCGGGCACGAAGCTCGCGGATGGCTTGCGTTCCGGCGGAAAGGATCAGAGGCGTACCCGCTTCTAACCAGTCGACACCAGCCCGTAGAGCCAGCTCTGAGGTGCGAATCGCTTCTTCAATGGTGGTGACGTCGAGAGATATTTGCACGATGGGAAGCATCGCTGTTGTCCTTCAAGGGGGCCAATCGGGGGTGCTCGCTCGCCCGCTTCCACCGCAGGCCAATTGCACCGTCCAAGCTTAACGAAGTTAAGCACAATTCGGTAGCCGCGTCCCTCGCCAGGGGCATGGAGTTCGTCAGTTTGCGGCGGACCGCCTGCGCGTCAATCCACAGTGGTCAATCCACAGTGATTGCGCAATCGGAGTCTTCGATGGCAATGCTCTCAGTTTCGCCGATCCGCAGTTAAAACGTTGAGGTGCGGCCAATATTGCGAATTGCTAGCATTGGCTTGGGCTCCCCACCCCTGGGGAATCGATGGATAGAAGCAGATCGAATTGCGATGTGTCGAACAGGATACAAGAATACTTGTGGTTCCAGGGCCGTTGGAGGCTCTGAACTCGGGAATTTGCTCGGCCGCTCCCATGATTTCGGGCGACTTCCAGGCGGATCGCAATGCTGAGTCTCAACAATCCCAATCCGTGGAGAATTCTATGAAAAACTTCAGTCGCATCAGTGCCTGTGCCATCGCAATGCTCGTCAGCTTCTTAATCCCTCAACTTGCCAGTGCTCAAGCGGTGGCCTCTGCCCCGGGCTTATTGGGCCCGCCGGCGAGTCCGGCCGTTGAGAGTGAGGCGGTATCGCAAATTCCCCTTTCTAACTCCCCGTCGGTCTCGTTGAATCCCATCCCGAGATACAATGAATCGGCTGCGCTGTCCTACCGCCAGCAGCAGGCAAGGTTCGAGCACGAGCAGCGGACCATGCGGATAGAATGGAATAAGTGGATTGGCTATTCGCCAGCGCGACCGACCTTGAATGCAAGCAACATGGCCTTTGGATCGCAACTCTTCTACATCCCAGCTCGGGCGGCAATCGTCTCGGCTGGCAATACGCGGCGATGGTACTGGTAGTTGCTGGACAGCATGGTGAGCTTGCATCGCTTGGTCGGCCCCAACACTCCCCGTTTCGCCAAAGGCTAGAACAACATGCATGAGCTGGTCACCGTAGACGAATGTACCTATTTGGGCGAAGCCGAGCTCATCAAAGACATGCTGATTGATCAGGGGATTCAAGCCGTATTGGCAGATGAACACATTATTGCGATGGATTGGCTGCTCTCCAATGCAATAGGCGGGGTCAAGATTCAAGTTCAGGAATCCGAAGTGCCAGCCGCTCGTACCATCATTACAGAATGGCGCCAGCGGCGAGTCGAAAAGGGAGAGGGGCCACCCATCGAATTCGATTGTGAGAACTGTGGGAAGCCTCTCTCGTTTGCATCGAATCGCAGGGGGGGTGTCGAGACATGCAAGCATTGTGGCAAGTATGTTGACGTTCCTGAATAGCGACTCTCTGCTCGGTGGGCTCTCGCCGCCTTATGGGGACCAGCTGCAAAGTTGCTCGATGGCTGCTGCCGACCCATCACGCAACCAACCATCGAGTTGTGCCTGCTCTTTTAGTTGTTGGCCGCGCTCTGTGGGAACCACGATGAATTGCGTATCGACCTCGGGGAGAGAAGACATGTCTCCCCAGAGCTTTTCGAATTGAGAGACTGGATAGACATCCTCTTGCCCCTTTCCCCAACGCTTTTTCACCTCTTTGATGGTGATGTAGGTTGGGATCCGTCTTCCCAACTTACGAATCGACTCGTCGACCAGTTCGGAGTCCTCCAGCTTGTCTCGCGATAGCTTAAAGACATCGAGTAACCGATCGATATCGATCCAGGTGGTCATGGAATTGTAGTAGCTCAATTTGAATTCATCTTCCTCGTTGGGCATGGCCAGCCCTTCCACCAAACGTGGCCGCCCATCGACACGGGCCAGACCGCCCCCGCGATCTTCTAGTCGCCGAGCGATAACTTCGAACGACAAGCACGCATTGCTATTCATGTGGAGCGCTAAAATGTCGGGATCAAGGGAGGCTCCCAGCGTATCGATGTTGTGGAGCATCAAATACCGAAGCTGCGGCTCCATCTGCAACAGCTTTTGTAACGTTCCGTTGCGGAGCATATTGGGCACCTCATACCAGTGTCCGACGGGGTGCATGCATTGGAGCGGGAGGTTGTCGAGGTAGTTTGCCGCGTGGCCTTGAGAACTCGCCCATGCTAGCAGTGCCGCTCGCCCGCTCTGCCGCATCTTCTCTTGCTGTTCGTCCAACAGTTGGTGGCTTGTTTCCTCCCAGGCAAAATGCAGATCTTGGGCGGTGGGAACCAGGCGTAGTCCGACGCTTTTTCCCGAGGAAACCAGCTTGTTGCCAGGGTATGCAAGGGGTTCTAAATACTGGCGAATCGGAGAATCTGTCATGTAGCCGGAAGCCACGATGTGGGCGGGGTAGCGACCATACCGCTCGCCAGTCTTGCGGCTTTTGGCGAGGTGAACATCCAAAAACGTGCGATGTTGCCCTGCGATTTTGCAGAACGGATGCAAGGCCTTGACCACCCCTGCGCCTTGGGTCCACCGGCTGCCAACTCCCGCTGCGAGAGTGAGCACGGCGATCTCACCCGCTGCGATGGCTTGCTCAGCCCTTTTTCGGAGTGATGCGGGCGCTCCAGCACGCGCGTCGGTGACATCCCCCTCCGCAACATCCTCAATGAGCGCGGTTGCGGGCAATCGATTCTGGGGCAAGCCCAAGCGACCGGCCAACATGTCTTCGCGGAGTTGGGCATGCGCAACTGAATCAAACCCATGTTGTGCCAGCAGGCCTTCCATGGATTCTTTACCACTCTCGACAGGGATTGCCTGGGGCAGTATGCGATCCAGCAAGCGTCCGGCGAGCTGCCCGTCCAATGCGCCGTCAGGGGAGGGATGCGATTCGCGACACAGGCTACCAACGCGCTCTAACTCCAGCCTTCTCGCTGGGCTGAGGTTCTGCAAATCCTTCCGCAACAGACTCGGAATCATCAGCTCGTAGTAGCCCTGAGGCATGGCCTGTGACCAAGAAAATTCTGCGGAGGTGCCATCGGCATTGATTCGGAAATCATAGACTACCGGGTCCATGGCAAACGGTAAGCTGTTTTCCAGTCTGCGTTTAGTGGACAACATCACATCGGCCAACCAATCGGAAGCCTGCTCCTTCACCTCGGGAGCGAAGATAAATCCCATACCTCCCCCCGCCATGCCTCCCAGCATCCAGAAGCCCCAGAATTTTGCTTGGTACTTAGCTTGGCATTGCTTGATCAGCTCTTCAGTATACTGATTGGAGCACCAGGGAATCATCTGTTGCAGGGGGCCAGAGAAATTCTGACCGGTCAACGCACCTATGCGCTGCACATCACCAGATTTGAGGGCAATTTGAATTTCGTCGAGGATGGACATCGCGTGCTTCCTCGCCTGCCATTCCTGTGGTGAACGCAGGAGATACTTCTCTGTTACCATTTCTAGGATGGGGCCGACGTTCTGTGCCATCCCGCCATGTACTAGGACCAGGGAGTCTTGCAGGCGTTGCCTGGTTTCGGTGGAAATCTCTTCTTCCGAGAAGACGTGGTGCTCCGGCAAAAGTCGGCCGCGACTGACTCCGAATTCAGGATCTTCGGGGGTAGCCTGCGCGCCGGAAATCAATTTGATCCCAGGCCAGATACCACCCGAATCCTGCCAGCCGCCACCGGACCCGCCAATCCATTCACCCAGGATGGCGCGGGCAGCCACGATCCTCCGATCCGATTCCTCGAGCGGTCCCGTCAGAGAGGATGTCTGTCCAGTTGCGCGCATGCAGACCGCGATGAGGGAGCCCAACAAATTAGTGGAAACGGCGAGTCGTGAGCCCTTGGGAATGTCATTGACACGGCTAACAATCTCCAGGCCTCGCCCGGCACCTACAAGTCGGTTCAGCACCGAAGTGACCGGTGCCTCACAGCCTTCCATGCCCGGTGGAAACAAGCCGGAGGCAATGACAGCTGCCTTGAGTAGTCCCAAGTAGTCGCGGGCAAAGTCAAAAACCTCTGGCACCGTTTGCACGTCAACGGAGGCTTCCAGGTCGATGCTTACCAGTCGCAGGACCGGTTCATCGATGACCCGCAAAGCGGCATCGATAGGTGGCTGGGGGGCGGTATGCACCCCACGGATGGCAAGGTCGATCGAAGCATTGATGGCCCGGGCACCTTCCGGGAAATCCATTCCCAGAAAAAATATATCGCTCCAGCCGCTGTGCGAAAAATCCATTCGCACGCTGGTTTTCTCCCGTAAAATGGGAAAGGCCCCTTCCGAGGTGGGACGCAGGAGTTCCGGACGAATTCGCAGGGGAGTATCGGCGGGGTGCCCGGTGCGGAACATCCATTGATTGCCCTTAACCGTGCGGACGCTGGTTCTTACCTGGTCGGCCAAGGTCTGGAAGGCCAGTCGGTAATAGGAGGTGGCCAGCGCACTACTCAGTGCAATACTGGCCCCTGCGCGGCGCTGCTCTCCAAGGAACTCGCCAATTGCCTCGCTAAATCGGCGTTGCAAGAGATGCTGGTAACCGCCCAAGGGAATCCTGCCGCATTCGCTTTCAACCAGTACGCGTGGGAGATGGAAGCGATGGATGGCATACAGGAAAAACAGTGCTCGGACGCGGTGGTACAGGTTCGGGCATTCGCGTCGAAAGTCGTCGAGTTGCTGACAGGCGGTCAACAGCTGCTCTGCGTTCATGTCCGAGCAGGCGGTGTCCAACGAGGCGTCACGCTGTTCCGGATCGTTAGAGGTGACAATCTCCAACAAGTCAGCGACGTTTGCAGATTTGGACTTCGACATTCCGAGAGATTTCAATGAGGGAACCGAGTTGGGCGAAAGGGTTACGCATGGGGGCTGGATTTCGCAACCAGCTCCAGCATTTCCGTCAGGATGCGATCGCGATCGTCGCCAGAAAGTGCGATAGCCAGCTGCGCGATGAGCAGACCATATTTTTCGCCGATGTCGTATCGCACTCCCTCGAGCTCAGCAGCCAAATAGCGGTGGGAGCTGGCAAACTGCGCCAAAGCACCTGAGAGGTTGAGCGACGCTCCGGCTGGCAATCTTTCGAGATCGTGTTGAAGCAGGTCAAAGATTTCCGAAGTGAGAACGTGCATTCCGAACAGGCATAGGTAGTGTCCAGCGCGTTGGCCTGCCACCATCAATTTTTGTTCAGCCTCGGTGGGAGTCGGTTTTTCAATCACCGTGCGGATCTCGTAGAGCCGACTCTGCCGCGGAATGGGGATCCCTCCGATAGCTCCGAAATACGCCAATTGATTCTCACGCGTGGCCTGAATCGCGGATACCGCACAATTCTCGCGTTCTGCAATATCAATCAATTGTTTGGCACACGCCACACGACTGCGACTGACGTAAAGATGGTCGTGGACGAGGTGCAGAAAGGGGGCGTTTCCGACAAACGCACGAGTTCGCAGCACGGCATCTCCGTACCCACGGGGATGGTCTTGTTCAATGAACTCCAGCGTGGCTGCATGATCGGTGGCAGCCTGCTTGAAGTCTGGTTTGAGCCCAGGACGAATGACAACTGCGATCTCCTCGATTCCGGCGGCCACAACTTCGTCGATCAGCAGGTCCAGGGCGGTGCGAACCCTACCTACCCGGTCGACGACTGTCTGTAGAGGAAGCTGAGTCCTGTCTACGCCTGCTGCGGTGATAATTGCTTTGCGAACTCTCATTCCAAGGTCTTGTTTTCGATGGGCATCGGAAGGTTGGCGTCGTTGCCACAGCATTGCCACAGGCAGCTGGAGGCTACTTTATAGCAGGATGCCGCTGGGATGCGACGGAGAGAAGATGGATTTCGCGTTGCTGAAATGGGCCGAGCGTTGGGAGCGGTATTTACGGAAGCTGGGACGACTCGCTTGTTGCCGAGGCCTCCAAATGTATCTACGATGGTAATCTAGCCAACCAATCAATTCGCTGAGCGACCGCCAGGCTCCATCGGCAGCGTGTGCAACGTCGCCCCGCAGAGGCGATTGGATCGCAACCTGGAATCGCCCCGAATCGCTGTTGCCGGTTGCGGAGCAAAGTCTGGCGAATCAGGGAACGTTGCCTAGTACAAATGCATCTACTGCTGCTCCAAGTACGAGTCGCGGCAGTAGCTGGGGGCCGAGTTCAGTCGATCGTTCGAAAAGCAGGGATGCGTCTATGGAAGTAGCACTCGATGAGGTGGTGTTTAGCGATTTTGGCGACGACCCCCTGTTTCCGTTTGCCCGAACGGGCCTCTTCCGCGTCGAGGGGGCCACACCGCAAGAATTGCGAACTCAAATCAAGCAGTTTTCTCCCCGTTGCCCCGGCGTCTATGGGATGCTCGATCGGCTGGGCAGGCTGATCTACGTCGGAAAATCAAAGAGTCTCCGCAATCGACTCATGAGCTACTTTCTGCCCCATAACGAAGAGGATAAGGCGGGGCGAATTGTTCAGTCGAGCTGTGCGATCGTGTGGGAGCCCCAGCCGAGCGAGTTTGCCGCGCTGTTGCGCGAACAGTACTTAATTCGCAACTTTCAGCCACGGTTCAACGTTCAAGGACTTCCAAAACGTCAGCAACCGATCTTCATTTGCCTGGGACGGGCGCCCGCTGAACAACTCTACACCGCACGACGCGACGAGGCTAAGGCTCTAGTCCAATTGGGCCCGCTGTTCGGTGCCGGTCGTGCTAATCGTGCGGTCGAGGTACTGAATCGGCTGTTCAAACTGCGCGATTGCGGAAGCAAGCAGCCCTGCAGTTTTACCGATCAATTGCAGCTGTTTGATATTGAGTTGCGTCCGGGCTGTATTCGCTTGGAGATCGCAACTTGCTTAGGCCCCTGCATCTCTGCCTGTTCGCGTGGAGCGTACGAGTCGCAGGTTGTTAGGGCGCAGGCGTTTCTCGAGGGTAGCGATGAAAGCGTGCTGGATGAATTGGAGCAAGCCATGCGAATCGCGGCCCAAAAAATGCATTTTGAGCAAGCCGCGGTATTGCGCGAAGACTGGAAAGCCGTGCGGTGGCTGTACCGACGCGCCTCGGATTTGGCGCGGGCTCGACAACAATACACCTTTGTCTATCCGGTAAAGGGCACGAGTTGCCATCGCACGCCAGGCAAGCCTTCCTCCAATTTTGACATCTGGTATTTGATTCGTCGCGGAATCATTGAAGCGGCAGTGGCCGCACCCCAGACTGACGAGGAATTGAAAAAAAAAGAAAAGCTCATCAACTTGTGGCTTAACCAAGACCAATACATTGGGGGGAGCTTTTCTCCCCGATCTGAAACGCTTGCTCTGGTCACTAGTTGGTTTCGCAATACCACAGGCGAGATTCGCAAGACGTTCTTGCCAGAAGCTTGCATGGTTCCTAACCCCAAGCCAACCTCTTTGGGGAGGGCGAAATCTCGTGCTCAGACGCGCAAATCCCGCCCGGTCTCCCTTTCTTAAATTCCAGCCCTTTCTGAATGAGCGTTACAAGTTAGCCAGCCTACCTGTTCCGTTCGCCAAACTGCGGTCTCGCGAATCCCGCGTGAATGAGTCTCAGACTTTCAAGCCTTCTGTCCGATCTAAGGCAGAGCCTACAGGGAAGTAGGTCCGTTGGTGCAGTTCCGTAATGGAAGGGCACCAATTGGGCCCCACCACCGGGCCGCCATGGAGCGGCTCGTTCACGCAGCATTGGGTACTCGTCTTGAAGGAAATCCGCATGGATCGGGGAAGGCCTTTTCGAGGTTGGATAGCGGCAATTACGGTTGCCTCGCTACTGACGCTCTGCTTTTTGGCGGTAGAGAAGCACATCCAGATTCCAACTCACCGCTTTTTTGTCTCCCCTCAATCAGTTCTGGAGCATTCGGTAAGCACATCGGCGAAAGGTATCCTCCTGACGGTAGATCCCGGTCTCGCGGGGACTCAGCAATTTCCTCCTACCGACTTGGCACCGTTGGTCAGACAGCCTCAGGATGCCGCTAGTGGCGAAGCAAATCGCTATTTACGCCGCCCTCCCGAGCCTGCGGCTAGCGTCGTGTTGCGCGCTCCACAAGCGAGTGTCGAATTTTCGGAATTGCCACTCCATGCTAGCAATTCGAGCATCGACTACTTGATGGACACGATGGATGACGCCTTTGCTAGCCCCGTGAAGACGGTATCTGCTCAGCGCATCTCTGGTGCTGGGCAACTGCACGTCGATGCGAACCGTCTAGCCAACCTGCCATCTCCCGCATCCCTCACCGGACGGATGCCAGAGCCCAAGAGTCTACTGGAGGAGCTCTCTCAACTCCAAAATTTGGTAGATCCTAGATCCGTCAACTCATTTCCGTCCAATGCGGCGAGTCGATTTGTGACCACGCAGCGGCCAGTCCAACTCAATGTCCAAGAGGCAGAATTTCTGACGAGTTGGATTGGGCGAGTCCAGACACTGCTGCACCGAGTCGTGGTCCTGCACGGGCTTGAGCATACTGAGAGCCGCCTAGAAACCAGCGAGTTGGTCGCGTTGGCTGCGCAGGCGCGGCAATTCGGAGGAGCTTTGACCGACTACGATCTGGCTGCTCAAATTCTGCGAGTGGCCTATTCACTCGAACGACGATTGGTTGTCTGGCATGCCATCCAGGGATGTTTAGACAGCACCTCGATTGCACTCAATAGTGCGCAGCCAACTCATTTGGAAGTCGAGAAACTCGAGTTGGCACTGCAGAACGTTCACACGCTTCTTGGTGGGACTGGCGACGGTCCAACGTGGAGTGAGTACTTGATGCTCCAAGAGTTGAATCAATGGGTCGCATCTGAGCAAAATGTTTGGAGCGAAGGCAATGCCTTAGCACTGAAGGTTCTATCGCGTTTGAACTGGGAACGGCTCACTGCCAAACAACGGGAGTTTCTAAGCCGCCCCGAATTCACTGAGCTAGCCAAGCAACTCGGTATTTGGAGTCGTGATCCCGTTGACTATCGGCAGTTGCTGAGCGAGATCGAGGACATTGAAACCTACGATCTCAGCCGTTCGGCCACCTCGATCGCTGGTGCCGTGCAGGTGTTACGGAACTCCAATGAAGAGCCTCAACGCTTGCTGGCTGCGGCTCTAAACGATCACTATCGCAATGCGAATATGCGTGTGAGTGTTGCTGGAGAGCTTTTGCAGCGGCTGCTGCCGGAAGGCGAAATAGAAGTCCGCCCCGTCCGCCAACGCATTCTAGGGGCGGATACGCGTGGAGATAGTGCCGTTCAAACGCAGCTCAGCCTGAAGCTCATTCCCGATGACTCGGCTTGGAACCTAGGGATAGGGGTCACAGGGGACCTGCTGAGCAATACGCAAAGCAGCAAAGGCCCAGCAACCTTCCACAACACGTCGACCGCCGAGATTCAGAGTCATCGCTACGTTCGGATGGATGCAACGGGGTACCAAATCTCCTCGGAGCCAACCAACGTTCAGTCCAATGACTACCTGCGGAAGATGAGCACCGATTTTGACAATCTGCCAATTGTTGGCGATTTCTTGCGGTTGATTGTAAGGGAGCAGTTTGATCAGAAGCGTGGGCTCGCACAACGTATTACGCGGCGGTTGATTGCACAAGAAGCGGATGCGGAGTTGGATCGGCGTCTGGAAGAAAGTCTCCAGACGGCCAGCGACGAAGTCGAAAAACGCTTGGTGGGACCGTTGGAAAACATGAGGCTCAACCCCATGGTTGTTGCTATGAACACCAACGAGGAACGCTTGGCAATCCGCTATCGCGTGTCGAACGAGATGCAATTAGCGTCGCACACGCCACGTCCTCGTGCTCCGGCCGAATCGCTGCTCAGTCTGCAGATACACCAATCCGCCATCAATAACACCATCTCGCAAATGGGGTTAGGGGGCAAGGCGTGGACGATTCCCGAATTGTATGAACATCTTGGAAACACGTTCCAGCAGACCAATTGGCGAGCCCCTACGGACGTTCCGCCCGGTTTAACGATTCGCTTTGCATCGAACAAGCCTGCCTATGTTGAAATGGTAGACGGCAAACTGCGTCTCTCCTTGCGAATCTCGCAATTGCAGCAAGACAACCATTTCGATTACCGCAGCTTTGTGGTCACGGTGACGTACATTCCAGTTGCAGACGGCATGCACGCGGAACTCATTCGTGATGGAGTCGTGGAAATTCAGAGTGTTCGAAATGGCTTCCGACAAGTCGTTCCACTCCGAGTTATCTTTGGCAAAGTCTTCGCGGACCGAGACGATTTCCCCTTGATTAGTGAAGAGTGGCAAACGGATCCTCGCGCAGAAGGGCTGGCCGTATCTCAAGTGGAGATTCGCGATGGCTGGCTAGCTGTAGCGATTTCCAAAGCGGGCTCCACTATGGCAGCCGAAGTCGCCGCTCGCGGACGTGAGATCAAAGCGATGCATTAGCCGGTCGCGTTGACTTCCCCGTACCGCAGGACAATTCGCTGCAACAAAGCTCGCTCGATTGAATGTCGGTTGCTGAGAAGGTCTTGCGGCGTTGGGTAAACCCGAGCAGGGTAGCAAAACTCCTCGTGAGCTTTGCTACGCCGCTTGTGGGGCTGGCTGGCAGAAGTGACGCGAGGTCGCTATGCGGCTGATCTTTGGTAGGCTTCGCGATAGTACTTGGCAATCGTCTCGACCACCAGGACTTGTTCTGCCTCGGTCAATTCAGGATAGATTGGCAAGTGCAATATTTCGCGTGCGGCTTGCTCTGTTTGTGGCAGGCTACCAGCGGTGTAGCCCAATTCACGGAAGCAGGCCTGTTGGTGCAAAGGAATCGGATAGTAGATTTCCGATCCGATCTTGCGGTCTGTAAGGTATTTTCGCAGATCGTCACGACGCCCTTCGCTAACGCGCAAGCTGAATTGATTCCAAACGTGGAATGCAGCTGGATCTTGGTAAGGCAATTGAACGGCTCCACCATCGCGTGGCTCGCTCAGGCCGTGTTCGGCGAACAGTTCGAAGTAGCGGGCCGCATTGGCTTGGCGGTCAGCGGTGTACTTGGCCAAATGCTGAATCTTTACGAGCAGCGCGGCTGCTTGGAAGGTGTCCAGCCGGCTATTAATCCCAATTTCTCGGTGATGATAGCGAGGTTGCATGCCATGGGCAGCGAACAATCTTAGTTTGTCGGCTACCGTTTCAGATTGGGTGGTGAGCATTCCACCGTCACCGAATCCACCAAGGTTTTTGGTGGGATAAAAGCTAATGCAACCGATTTGTCCCCAACTGCCTACGGGGCGTCCGTGGTAGGCCGCTCCAATCGCTTGAGCGGCATCTTCAATCACTTGGATATCGTGTCGTCCGGCAATCTTGGAAATCTCATCCATCTTGGCGGACTGTCCGAAGAGATGCACTGGAATGACAGCGCGTGTACGAGGCGTAATTAACGATTCAATGGCCGCTGGTGAGATGTTGTAGGTTGCCGGATCGATATCGGCGAATACGATTTTGGCGCCCACGCGGCTTACGCAGCTGGCGGTCGCAAAAAAGGTGAAGCTAGGGAGAATGACTTCATCCCCTGGGCCAATGCCATTGGCCATGAGCGCAAGGAGCAAGGCGTCGCTCCCCGAAGCGCAACCGACTGCATGTTGAACATTGCATAGTTCGGAAACGTGTTGTTCTAGAGCAGAAACTTCGGGACCGTGTAGAAAACGCCCGCTGTCGTAGACAGCAGCTAGGGCTTCCAAGATTTCTTCGCGCAGCGGAGTATTGCTACGGCTAACATCTAACAGAGGGACAGAATTCACTTCAGCATGTGATTGCGTCATCAGGCCATCCTTGACCAAGAGAATGTTGAGTTTTTTAGCCCGCCAATGGGCCTCGCCAGTCCAATTCTATGGGAATGGATGGCTGGGAGTCATTCGAGAGGTGCACCGGGGAGGTGCCTTTTCTGTCGAATTGCCCTGGGACGGTACTCTGCAGACGACATTGAGGTCAATATCAGGCCAATCCGTTTTCTGGCCGGCAGCTAGCTATCGGTCAGGCCGGTCAGTTCCGATTCAGGCGGGCCACCAACAATCTGCTCGGGCTTCAGATGGCTCTCGAGCTCCAGGACCATTTTGTCTAAGGGCTCACGCTCGAACTTGAAGTCATCAAAGACGAAGACTTTTGTTTGTCCTGCGTCGGTATAGGTCGCCTTTGCAATGCCCTTTTTGGCCCACCGGTGTTTGGACAATTGTTGGACGTTTGCGTAATCCATCGATTGCCCCCAGCTGGTCGTCAGTCCGGTGGCGGTCGATTCTACCCAGGATCCACGAGCTCGGATGAGCAGAATTAGAGCTGGAACAGCAACGACGAAGTTGAGCGCAGCCCAGAAGTATTGTCCGAGAATATCGCTGCGAATTTCGTCTGCGGACTTCTTGGGGTGCTCTGAGGACCACCCCATTTCCTGAGTGATTTGCTGCCACCGCTCTTCGCTCTCGCGATCGGGTAAGTCAGCCAATTCTTCGTACTTTTCGGCCACCACCAAATTTTTGGGGTAGCCAATGAAACCGTCGTAGGCAAACCAGAGTCCGAGGAATAGGCACACCCCAGACAACACAGCGTACCGCATCAAGTAGTTGTTTTGAAAATTGGCACGCATGGCAGGTCGTCTAAGCCCAAGGGTTACTGATGGCGGCGGCGAGTAAATGCACCCACGCCGGCGAACATTGCGAGGAATGCCAGCGAGGAGGGCTCGGGAACGGCACTGACATTGATGTTGTCAAATTGGTGGCCAGACGCCGTTGTTTGCTGCCAGCTTACCGACGTGATCGCGGTGAACTTCAATGGGTCGAAATCGAAGGAGCGGACGACGGGGCCGGTGCCAGCGGGCAACTCAAACGATTGAGTTTCGGCATTGCTAGCGGTAAACACGATTGAGTAGGGCGTCGCGTGTGGTCCACTTGCCAATTCTGCCAAGTCGATGCTGAGTAGATTGAAGAGTGCACCGGTCGATTCTGTCAACGTGATGGTTGAGTTTCCGATGCTGTTGGCAAACAGGGCGGGGGATCCGGTGTAGGCTGCGGCCCCGCTGCCGTAGTACGAAAGGTCCGTACCGCTAATTTGGTATCCAGATTCTTCGTAGCTGGTGCCAGGGGCCAGCGCTATCGCGCTGCTGGAGGCATCGACGAGGGCTTCGAAATCAAGGACAACGCTCGCCCGAGTGGAGCCGCTGATTAACAGGCACAATGCTAGTGAGGCAACAAATGTTTTCATAGTGATCGTTCTCAAGCTGAAGTTCTCATGATACTGGTTCTCTACGCTAATCTGGGCATTCTGGATGTCAAGGATTGCGTCGTCATTCCGGGCGTGCTGCATGGGAGCAGCACATGGCGGATTGCCTGCGTCCTTTCAACGATGGTAAGCATCCTGCGCCCCTGGTGCTGCTCAGCATGACTCCTACTCTTGGAAGTCGTCATCTCTTAGAACGTACTTGTTGGCCGGTACGTCACTGGTAGAGGTTGCTGGCGTCATCAGCGCTTGGTAGACGTGGTAGTCTACGTTTTCTGAAAGGTTGATAACGGAACCACCGAGAAAGGCCACGTTCACGACTCCAGTGTGGCTCGATGAGGGCCGGGCCACTTCATACCCGTTGAGTTGCGGTGGATCTTGGACCGGAGCGTCTTTCTTCAAGCCATTGATCTTATTTTGATCTTGGAGCGGGTCGGGTGTTTCTGTCATCCGCCGCGTGGTGGGCAAATTGGTGCCCAAAGGTAGACGGTACAGCCAGGCAATCCCATGGGCCCACCGCGAAGTCTCATCGGTGTAGCTGACGTGGTCCCAGGAACCTGCTTGCAAGTTTTCCGAGAAGGCAATCGTTGAACTCAAACCGTCTCGGATCTTGTCGGATGAAATTGAGGGTTGCGACGCAGTCGAACCGTAGGCTGGACCTGCATTACCGTTGAGCGTCCCGACACGGTTGGTGAAGACACCGTTTTCCTTGCGTTGGGAGTAAGTGGAAGCTACCGAACTGGGCGCTGAGCCGTAGGCTGGATTCAGCGACCCGATATTATTGGCGTAGGGAGCAAAGCCATTGTTGGAAGCGTAGCTGTTGCCTGCAAAGCTCTCTCGGTCGGTGGAGTCACTGGGGCATAGGAATAGGTTGATGGTCGGGAAAAAACGGTCCGCCTGCATGGTGTCGCGGCTAGCTCCGGGTAAGGCGGTCAGCCAAAACGAGTTTTCACTGCTGTCGTCCCACAAGTCGCGAAGACCTTGTTGTTCAAGGGCGGGGAGCAAGGCGACAACCCACGATCCGACCTTGCCAACACGTGCGGTGCCACCTGTAACTCCAAATTCACCCTGATACCCTGGGTAGGATTTTCGGCTGATTTCGGTCTGCATGTTGGCTGAAGAGATATTTTTGAGGCTGTTCATGCACTGGGCTCGACGAGCCGATTCACGAGCCATCTGAACTGCGGGGAGCAATAGTCCGACAAGGATGCCAATAATTGCAATTACAACTAGCAATTCCACCAGCGTGAAGCCGGTCCGTATTGAATGACGCATAGATATTCCTTTGCGTTAGAAAAGTCACGGCCTCTAATTTCCTCGTCCCGCTCGATCCATTGTGGCAGAGCTTTCTAACCGCGTCCAGCGAATTGATTGCTAAATGCAAAATCGAAAACTATTTAGTCCTGAGCGCAGGGGTAGAAGATAGTCGCAGGCGATTTGCTTTAATGGTGCGATTCTTTCCGTTGCGCGTTAGCGTTGGCGTTGGGCGTTGGGGCCGAGAGGCATGGCCCTGTGAGGAGGAGCTGCGGTAGGGCCGCCAAAAAATGTTCACGCTGCCGTTTGCCGTGAGCTAGAGTTGGGCCTGTAGGGCTCTCAGAGGAGAAAAGTTCGACTTGAACCTCTGAGTAGCGCCATTATCCGCCTGCCGCACCACGTTTGAAGCACTTTCATGCGACAACCGACCTATTTGTTCCTCGCCATCGCCGGACTCCTGTTGGCGGGGGGGCCATCACCGTGTTTTGCTCAGTCTCCCCATGCATTTCCATGGGGGCATGCTCACCAGCAAGCGGTCCCACTGCCGCTTCCTCGAATGGCACCCTATGCTGTGTTAGCTACTCCCCTATCCGATGAGCCCCTACAGCGACCTTACCGGCCGCTGCCCGCGACTCCTCCGTATGCCTATGGGTGGTTCGGCTCGAATCCGTCGCCTCAATGGTCACGACACTTTGGTGTGTCGCACTCCCATACGCAGTGGACGCTCAAGTAGAGTGGGAATAGGGCGACTCGGTCCTAAGACGGGAGACCACGCGAAGGTGGCCTCCTGCCGTCTCAATTGAGTTCTACATAGCCCGAGTATCGGGGTGGACGAGCCCCTACGGCCCGTCCATCGAAACGTGCAGCTGGCAAAACGTTGCTCCGTCCTCGTAGATTCGTCCTCTACAAAAACGGTCAATGGCACAGCCAGCGTGCTGCCTAGAGTCTTGAGGCTAGAGCAACACGAGTGCACTTCTGCAGCGTCCGCAACAAATTCAAGGCTATCGAATTGCAGCGCGTCGGCGACGGATGAACGCACAGCCGAGACCGCTTAACGCTAGCAATGCAGCCGAGCTAGGCTCAGGAACCGCAGTGACCGATAGCGTGTAGGCGCCACCGGTTTGTGCGACAGTACCCGAGTAGTTGTCGTCCGCGAAGGTAAGCGTGTCAAACGCCAGGGTCGAACCGTCGCTGGCGTTGAGGAAGGTGAAGTCTTTCGTAGCAGACTCGAACGAGTAGCCGTCGATAAAGCTCACCATCAAATTGCCATTGCCCGTGGCCAAGCCGTTGACATTAAGAATGTCAAACGAGTTGTCTCCGCCCAGTTCCAGGCGAAATTCGGAATTGGCAACCATTGCGAAATCTCCGTCAATGGTTAGTGTTCCCACTGAATTGCCAGGTCCGACAAATGCGCCACTTGCCAAGGAAACGTCGGCTCCCACGCTTCCGTTCCCGGCCAGGCCCTGGCCACCCGCGATTTCAACGCTAGTGGTCGTTCCGAAAGAGATCGTCGCATCGCTGTTGAGCTGAATGCTGCCGCCGCCGGAATAGTTTTCGAAACCAAGCGAGCCACCGTTGACTTGGACGGTGCCCGTGTTCACGAAGGTAGCACCCGCTACCACGCTGTTGACGAGGAAGTCCCCCCCACCAGCTTTGATGAAGTTCCCACCGTTGTTCCAATTGTCACCGAGCGACATGGTGCTGTCGGCGTTCCAATTCGTCGTGCCATTGGTAAAAATTTCACGAGTGTTGGCATCGATGGTCAAGCCGCCTTGGTTGAGCGTCAAAGTGCCGTTGAAGGTGGCGGTACCGGAACCGACAAGTGTCGATCCCGCGAGTAGCGAGGCGTTTCCATCCACCACCAAATTTCCGGTACCGCTAATAGCACCGGTAAACAGGTTCAAGTCGTTGACCGTCAGGCTATTAGACGCCCCGTTAATCGTCAACGCACCGGAAAACCCATTGTTTCCGGAAATCTGATTACCAACTCCCAGGTTGCCAATCGTACGGTCGGCGCCGAGATTCAAGGTGGCAGCAGACCCTGCACCATTCGTTTGGCCGATGAGTGCCGATTCTGTGGGAGAGTCTGGAACGTCGTTGTTACTCCAGTTCCCGGCAACATCCCAGTCCCCAGTAGTGGTGAGCGTAGCGGTTGTTTGGGCAACACCGCGATGCGCTATGGCTGGCACTAGCACTACACTTGCTAGAAAAATGCAAAAAGTATACTTCACGATCGATGCTCCATTTGCTTCTAGGCGGGACGTCGCAATACATGTAATTAAGGGGTTGTAGGCTGCCTGTAACGGCTAGGTACTGGTCTTATCCTAGTCAGTCTACGTATATACGTCTAGCAACAACGGTGGGGAATTGGATTTCTTTCGGCCGGAATCGCTACAGTCAGCAAAATTGATACAGATTGGCACCGAGAGAGGTTCTAGTCTTCCCTTGGCCGTCAAGTACACTTGCTTGTACACTTTCCATTGACGCTGGTATGTCTGGACGGAACCATTCATTTTGTTTGTACCATTGCTTCGAGTCCTCAGGCCCCATGTATAAAAACCTCTTATTCGGTCTAGTCATTCCGGCTGTACTGCTCAGCGTCGGACTAGGCGTGTTTTTTGGGTTGCAGCGTCCCCTGCCCCCCAAGAAACCGCCCTTAGGAGAGTCAACAAGCGAGCTGCTGGCGGTCTTACCCATCGCCGAGGTGAGCCGCGTCCGCGCCTTGGAGGAAATGTCCGATTCGCTGGATATTCCCGTGAGTGGTACGGTCGTTCCCTTTCGTGAATTGCAAATTGCTTCTGAAGTTTCCGGGCGGATTATCGAGAAGGATTCGCTGGTACGTAGTGGCAATTATGTGACGCAAGGCCAAGTCCTCTATCGTATTGATCCGCGGGACTACGAGATCGATATTGAACGCCTGACGCAGCGTCGGGAGCAAGAGCTGGCGGCAATCAAGGAATTGCAGCAGGACATCGAGAACGCCACACGCATGTTGGAAGTCTCCAATGAGGAATTCAAACTGGCGGAGGACGAGGTTAAGCGTTTTGAAGCGCTGGGAGGGAATTTCACCAGTGCAGCGGAATTTGATGCCGCTCGCCGCAGTCGCCTAGCAAGTATGAATCAACAGGTGAGTGCCCAGAACCAGTTGCAAACGCTTCGCACGCGGCAGGGACGGCTTGAATTGGCGACGCGCTTGGCAGAAACCGAACTCCACCAAGCCGAATTGAATCTGGAGCGAACCGTGATCCGCGCACCGGTATCGGGCCGGATTGTTACCGAAGAGGTGGAAGCGGGCTCGTTTGTGCAACGTGGTACGATGCTCGTCACCATTGAAGACACCGAGCGGGTCGAAGTTGCTTGCAATCTGCGGATGGACCAATTGTTCTGGATTGTGGATCGCCGCACATTAAGTACAGAGGCTCTTGTCAATCCCGCTCAGCTCAGCCGCTTTCAGCTTCCCAATACGCCGGTAAAAGTCCGCTTTAGAACGGGGGGACGCGAGCACCGAGTGTATGAATGGGAAGGCACCTTGGACCGTTACGATGGGGCGGGGCTCGATGCGCAAAGTCGAACGGTGCCGATTCGTGTGATGGTTCCTCATCCTGAAAAATTCAGTTTGGTGGGCGAGGTTGATCCCGAAAAAGTGGTGGTGGGACCTCCGATGTTGGTGCGTGGCATGTTCGTCGAAGTCATCGTGCAAGCGAAACCAGCCACATCGTTGATCTTGGTTCCCAAGCTGAGTATCAAACCTGCTTCTAGAGCTTACGAAATATGGAAGTTCGAGGCTGACGACGAGGCAATCCACTTTTCTCGCGAATATCTAAGAGCTCAGGAACTGGCCAAGAAGAACGCTGAGCTGGCTGGAAAAATGCAATCCAAGCCAGCCGCCGCCCCCCCTAAGCCTGCGGCATCCTCCGCCGCGAATCAACGAACCATTGAAGTGCACCCCGAGGAGTGGCAAGCTGGATTCCTGCGAGTCATTCCCGACGTCCAGGTTATCGATACTTTTTCCGAAGCGGATCAAACAACGGCAAGCGAAGGCGAATATTGGATTTGCGAAGCGCCTGTGGGGCTAGAACCGGGAGATCTCGTGGTGGTGACCCCCTTGCCTGGCATGGAGGGCAGTGGGCGTGATCCGGTGCGAGTTGAAAAAGCTGGTTTAGCTGCCGCCGTCTCGGCGGGGAAGGATTCCCAATGAGAGCGATTGTTCGATGGGCTGTAGACAATACTCCCGGCGTTAATGTGATGGTGGTCGGTACGCTGATCGCCGGATTCTTGTGCTTTCTAGGTTTGCGACGCGAGGTCTTTCCAGAATTCGAGCTGGAGATCATTCTCGTCACGGTGCCCTACCCCGGCGCCTCCCCGACCGATACCGAAAAGGGCGTTTGCCAGCCTGTGGAGGAGGCCGTTCGCGCACTCGACGGCATTAAGCGGTTGGTCAGCATTGCCCGCGAAGGTGGCGGCTACGTGCTCGTCGAACTCGAATCCAATGTCGGCAACGTTCAGAAAGTGGTTACGGAAGTTCGCTCTCGGGTCGATCGCATCACGAATTTCCCGGAGCTGGCCGAGGATCCCCAGGTGGAACAGATTACGTTCCGCGAAGCTGCCATTCGGGTCGCCATCATGGGACCCGATGTCGATACCGAACAGAGTGAATTCAAGCTACGCGAAGTCGCTGAACAC
Source organism: Aureliella helgolandensis (assembly GCF_007752135.1). GTDB lineage: Bacteria > Planctomycetota > Planctomycetia > Pirellulales > Pirellulaceae > Aureliella > Aureliella helgolandensis. The sequence continues at coordinate 2,977,596 of NZ_CP036298.1, forward strand.
ATTCGCGACGATCTGCTCGATCTATCGGCGATCACCCAAGCCAACATCCAAGGGGCAAAACCATTCCAGATCGACGTTGAGATCTCGGAGGACACTCTTCAAAAACATGGTCTGACCCTGGGCTCCGTAGCCCAAATCTTGAGGAGCGAGAACATTGAGCTCCCTGGCGGGCAGCTCAAAGCCGATGGTCAAGAGATTCTGCTGCGAGGAAAAAATCGTCGCGAGTTTGGCCAGGAAATTGCCAAGCTCCCCGTCATTAGTCAACCCAATGGGGTTGTGCTCAAAATTGGTGATATCGGGCGTGTTAAAGACCTGTTTGATGACTCTACCGTCATTAGTGAAGTGAACGGCAGACCGGCGCTGGTCATTAGTATCGACCGGACCAGCGACGAGGACTTGCTGGTTATTGCCGACTCCGTTCACGCCTATGTTAAGCAGGCGGAGGCGGAAGGTGTCTTGCCACCAGGCTACTCGATGCAAGTCTGGGGGGATACGAGCGTCGACGTTCGAGACCGCATGCGAATGTTGCGTGACAACGGATTGCAAGGCCTGCTGTTCGTATTCATCCTGCTAGCCTTGTTCCTCGAGTTGCGGCTCGCGTTCTGGGTCTCCCTGGGGATTCCTATCTGCGTCATGGGTGCAGGCATCATTCTGCTAGGGACGGGGCAGACTCTGAACATGCTCAGCATGTTTGCCTTTCTCATGGCGCTGGGAATCGTCGTGGACGATGCGATTGTGGTGGGAGAGAACATCTACGCCCACCGCGGAATGGGGAAGGACTTTGTAACCGCGGCCATCGATGGAACCACCGAAGTCCTACCCTCGGTGGTGACGGCAGTGGCGACAACCATTATTGCCTTCATGCCTTTCTTCTTTGTCAGCGGCGTAATGGGCAAGTTCATCGCGGTTATGCCAGTTGCGATCATCGCCATGTTGGCCATCTCGCTCGTCGAGGCTTCCATGGCGCTGCCCTGCCACTTGGCGCATGGAGAGAATGAGCGGGCTACAACTTTGCCCCAGCACGTGATGGCGTTCTTCAAACGCTGTCTAGCACCTGTGTTTGCGGTGACCGACCGCTGTAGCCATGTCTGTGGCGGAGCCATGGATCGCTTCGGAGATCGAATTTACATTCCCACGCTTCGTTTTCTACTGAACTATCCACTGCTTGGGTTGGCGACCGGTTTAGCCCTGCTGCTGATCACCGCAGCCGTCATGAAAGCTGGCTGGATTCGCGTGAACCCGTTTCCGAAAACCGATTCCAATCAGATCTTGGCCCAAGTCGTCTTTCCGGATGGGACCCCAGCAGAGCTCACCGATAAGGCTACCCAACGCATCGAGGAAGCGATTCGGAAGGTAAGCCTGTTGACTTACGAAGAGAATTTGGCGAAAGGGCAAGAGCCTCAAGATGAGCCCAACGTATCCAACGGTGCCCCCTTGGGGCCGGTGAAGTTGACTTTTCGGCAGGTTGGCGCGTTGACCGCTCAGGGCGCCATGGGGGCCACCGGCAACGGGGCTGGCAGCCATGTGGGGCAAGTCTTCGTCGAGCTCGAGGACTCGAGTATCCGATCGGTGACGAGTACGGAATTAATCCATCGTTGGCGTGCCGTGACGGGGGAGATTAGCGGGGTCGAGCGAGTTACCTTTGATTCGGCGAGCATGGGACCTGGCGGGAAAGCCATCGAATTTAAATTGTTGGCGCCGGCCGCGCAGCAACAGCAACTGGAAGATGCGGTGGAAGATGTTAAGGCGGAGTTAGCAAAGTTTGCAGGTGTCTACGATATCCGCGACGATGCCACGCCTGGAAAAACAGAATTTCAAATTCGCGTGCGAGACCGCGCCCAATCGATGGGGATTACATCTGAGCAGCTAGCTCAGACCATACGCAATGCATATTACGGCGCTGAAGTCATGCGATTGCAGCGTGGCCGCCATGAGGTCAAGCTCATGGTTCGCTACCCCGAGGATGAACGAACCTCGCTGACGCAGTTTCGTGAGATTCGAGTGAGGGGCACCGATGGCGTTGAGCGTCCCATCAAAGAGCTCGCCGATATCCAAGTTAGCCAAGCCTATTCGGAGATTAACCGCCTCGATCAGCAACGGTCGATCACGATTACTGCCGATTTGGATGCCACGGAAGCCAATTCGCAAGAGGTCTTCGAAGAGTTGCAATATCGGATCATGCCGGAGTTGCTGTCTGTGAAATATCCTGCTGTCTCAGTCGATTGGGAGGGGCAACAGCAGCAAACGTTTGAATCGTTAGTCAGCTTAGGAGTAGGCTCGGCCATTGCTCTCCTGGCCATGTACACGTTGTTGGTCATCGAATTTCGCTCCTATTTCCAGCCGTTGCTCATCATGGCCATCATTCCCTTTGGTGCCATCGGAGCGGCTTGGGGGCACGCAATCATGGGGCTCGAAGTTACCTTGTTTAGCTTCTTCGGGCTGGTGGCGTTAACGGGAGTCGTCGTCAATGATTCCATCGTCTTGGTCGACTTTATTAACGCTCGGGTGCGCGACGGAATGGAGCAGCAGCAGGCGTTGCTCGAAGCGGGGAGACGACGCTTGCGGCCGGTGTTCTTGACGAGCTTGACCACCATTGGTGGACTGGTGCCCATGCTGCTGGAAACCTCTTTTCAAGCACAGTTCTTGATTCCGATGGCTGCTTCGATCGCTTTTGGTTTAATGTTGTCCACGCTACTCGTTCTGTTTCAAGTCCCTGTTTTCTTTCAGCTGTATCTGATTGTCTCTGGCTGGTTCGGATTTGATCCCTCCAAGGTCGGACATAATTTATCCAACGCTGCCGACGAATCGCAAGATGCGGCTTCACCACAACCCATTTAAAGATGCCTGCTTCCAAGTATGTTTGGTGTTCTAGCGATCGACAAACCACCGCGGAAAACGAGTCGCGACGTGGTCAATTCCATTGAACGAATCGTTCGACCCATCCGTGTCGGGCACACTGGCACGTTGGATCCAATGGCCACGGGGGTGCTTCTGCTGGCGCTGGGACATGCAACTCGACTGGTGGAATTCTCCCACGGGCAGCCGAAGGCGTATGAAGCCGATTTTCAGTTAGGCGTGGAAAGCGATTCGCTCGATACGGACACGCCGGTTCGTCCGTTAGCCGAAGCATGTCAACCTACCCGAGAGGCACTTGCCGCCGAATTGCAGCAGTGGCGCGGCCTCGTTCAACAGGTGCCCCCGAAGTATTCCGCACTGCATATCGGCGGAAAACGCGCCTACGATCTGGCTCGCGCCGGGGAGGAATTTGAGATCCCGAGCCGGGAAGTCGAAATTCATGAACTCGAATTGCTCGATTACGCCTATCCCAGTTTCTCACTCCGAATTCGCTGTGGCACTGGGACGTACATTCGCAGCTTGGGAAACGACATCGCTCGTGGCCTAGGTTCGAGTGCCGTGATGACCCGACTGGTTCGCTCGCAGATTGGCTCTTTGGATCTGTCTCAGTGCCATGCACTCGATAGCTTGACCGATCGGGAGCAAATCCTCGCCGCTCTTGTTGCACCTGGCAAGCTCGTTGAGCATTTGCCACATGTCGTGTTGGATCCGTCGCAGGCGGTGCAGATTCGCAACGGAATTCCCCTGGAGCTCGATCATGGCTCGTCATCCCTGGTGGGCTACGACCAACAGGGGTGCATGGTGGCCATGCTGCAGAGAGTGGAGGCCGCAGAATCCTCCTATCGCTCGCTGAGAGTCTTCCAGCAGGCTGCTGAGAACAACCAGCCAATAAGCATCAATAAGATGCATAGTCCAGAATCTTGATGCCGCATACCGAAGTGCAGCATTTCGAACAGCCGCATTGAAATGGTCGTGACACCGGGGGGAAGTACAAGAATCGAGCTGCTGAGCTCTCCCAAACTGAAGACGAAGAGCAGCATTGCCGCCACAAATCCATGCTGGCCGACTTGAGGAAAAACGACGTATCGGAACGCGTGCCAGCGGCGGCCGCCGTCAAGTTTCCATTGTTCCCAAGTTCCCCTTTCGATACTTGCCAGAACCGTGAGTGCCAGCAGCCAAGCGAGTGGAAGCAGGCGAAATTGCTGGGCGAGAATCGGGGCCGCCAGGGTGTGGTCGTACAACTCTCCCAGCCAGGCGGGCGTACTGCGATTCAGGCACCAGATCACGATGATTCCGGCCAGAGGTCCCGGAATGGCTAGAGGGAACAGCATCAGCAAAGACAGACCCGCGCGGTAGCCGCGTCGAGAGCTGACGCATAGCAGAAGTCCGACGACTGCCCCAGCGACGATGGTGGAGGCGAGAGCGAGTGTGATGGACCAGTAGAATTCTTGCCGGAACAACGTGGTCGATTCTACCAGCGTCGTCGTCAATCTCTCCCAGCTCCAGCCGAAACGAGTCGCACCGGACGGATCGACGTAGGGCCGCCAGCCCGCTTTCGTCAGGAGGCTCGCCAAGGGGATGGCAACAAGCCCCAGCACCAGTGCTTGCACGGCAAGGGTGGTGACTAGCCGCCATCTTCCTAGGGGAATTGGAGGTGGTTTGAATCGAGCAACCCTCGCGATTACCGCCTGCCAGGGTGGCGCACAATAAAACCAACCGATGCCCGTGCCCAGAATGGGCAACACGCATAGAAATGCAGCCGCGAGATAGGTCAGGGGACTGAGCGATCCACGGCTTGCATCCAGGTAAATTTGCTCCGCCACGCTGGTGACTTGGTAGAGATTGCTGACGACCATTTCGGTCAGGATGGAAAAGCAGCACCAAAGGCAACTTGCAGCAAACCAAACCCTCAGTCGGGCGAGTACGACGAACCGCAATAGCTGGGCGGTTCCGCCTTCGATCCGTGCGGTTTCCTCTTCCCCGCGATCGGTCCACAGGAGACCTAAGGATAGAATCAGGCAAACCCAAGGAATGGCCGCAAGGCCATGCACAATCGCCACGGCAAGCAGATTGGATAAGGAGCTGGGGGCGGGCAGCAGATTTGGACCAAACACGCGAGCCCAGCCTTGGGTACCCATGGCGGCGCTCCAGCCACCGGCAAAGACGTACAGCGGGAGGGTGAGCTGGCTACCGATGGCTAGCCAGGCAAAGGTTCGGCCTCGAACATCCGTCCGCACCAGGAGTATCGCTAGAAATGCTCCAATTGGAACGGCCAGCAGGCAGCTCAATCCGCAGAGAATGCACGTGTTCCTGATTGCGTTGAATAGTTCATGCTGCATAGCTGGATCCAGTCGGACTACCGCAAGCTATCGGGGATGCGTTGGGGGCGTCCTGCAGAATTGATGACAGCGAGGGTTATTTTGGCCGTGAGCAACGAGAGCCCATCGCGTTCCACGCGATAGCTTTGTTCGATCTTGGCTTCCGTCACGCGGTCAATCTGAACATGGATGGTAAGCAGGTCATCGTACTTGGCGGGCTGACGATAATTGCATTCAATCCTCACCACCACTACAAACAAGCCACTCGCCTCCAAATCGCGGTAGTTGCCCCCACTGGCGCGAAACAATTCGGTACGCGCAATTTCCATATAGCGCAGATAGTTGGAGTGATGGACTAGCCCCATCGGATCGCATTCGTCGTAGCGAACGCGCAGTTCAGTCGAGTGTTCGGATAGCATTCCGGTCTCGTGATAATGGGTGAGCAGGTACGGGGAGTGGTGGGAGGGCAGCGCCGCTTTGGCGAATGGCTGCAAACAGCATACTCGCGTTCGGTCTGTCCGTCACAGCGCAAGGGGGTGAATGGGGGGCTGAAGGGACGAAAAGCGTCGATTCGTGCCGCGTCACTCCTGGATCGGTTTTGTCGAAGGCTCCATGCTCAACTCGGTGCCGAGGGGGCGGCGACCTGCACTGTAGTTTCTGGCCCCCTAAGGCGAGGATAGAGGGAGGGATCTACACATCGCATTCCAGCTCTAAAAAACTGGCCCATCCGCCGCGTTATCAGAGGTGAAAACAATCGCATGCAACCGATCATTGGAAACAACCGGGAGAGCTTGACAAGGTTAAACTGTATAGTCCTATGTAGTCCTAACAGATTCTCAACCTAGAACACTCAAGCCTTTCGTTACTCCTTCTGTGGTCCGCGCATCGCGAACCAGACTCTAGGGAATTCGATAGCCGGTGAGACGGGTTTCGCGTGATGTCCGTAACAGGGTGGTATGTTTCCAATGTCTAAGAAGACCAACGCACAACCTGAGCTGAGAAGGACTCGAAAAAGTATGCTCATGCGACACCCGCATCCAGAGTTGCAATTCGCCTACAAACTACCCTACGGTGCCGTCGTCACGGATCGTGGAGTCCAATTTGTAGTGTTCAGTCGCAGTGCGACTGCCATGCGAGTACTTTTATATGATAAAGTCGACGACCGTGAACCGAATGAGATTATTGAGTTCGACCGCGACACCGATCGCTGGGGGGATGTGTGGAGTGCGTTCGTACCAGGAATCGGTGCTGGGCAGCTCTACCATTTTCAGGCCAATGGTCCCTATGATCCCGAATCGGGACAATGGTTCGACGGCAACGCACGGCTCATCGACCCGTTTGCGAAAGCCCTCGCCGGCTGTTTCCAAAAAAGTACGGATGGCATTATTCGCCCACCCAAGTGCGTGGTCGTCGATGACCACTTCGATTGGGAGGGGGATCGCCACTTGCGACGTCCGTTGTCGGACACCGTAATTTACGAAACTCACGTCCGCGGCTTCACGCAAAGCAAGTCTTCGCGTGTCAAGCATTCCGGGACCTATCTCGGACTGATAGAGAAGCTGCCGTATCTGCAAGATCTCGGCGTCACCGCTGTGGAATTAATGCCGATCCACGAGTTTCCAATCCTGGACATCCATGGCAATCAGCTGGAGCGACCTAACTACTGGGGATATGACCCCATGGCCTTCTTTGCGCCACACCGTGGTTACGCTCATAGCAAAGTGCCAGGAGCGCAGGTCAATGAATTCAAGCAGATGGTGAAGGCCTGTCACCAGGCGGGCATCGAAGTCATTTTGGATGTCGTATTCAACCATACCTGTGAAGGCAACGAACACGGCCCGGTGCTCAGCTTCAAAGGGCTAGAGAATCAGGTCTACTACATTCTTAACAGTGGTGGTGGGCATTACAGCAACTACTCAGGGTGTGGCAATACGTTCAATGGGAATCATCCCATTTCACGCGAATTGATTTTCCATTGCCTGCGTCACTGGGTGCACAACTACCACATCGATGGGTTCCGCTTTGATCTAGCGAGCATTCTCTCGCGAGATCGCTATGGGAATTTGATGCCGAATCCGCCCATGGTGGAGATGATTGCAGAAGACCCCATGCTGGCAGATACCAAAATTATCGCAGAAGCATGGGACGCCGCTGGAGCCTATCAAGTTGGCTCGTTCGGCGACTTGCGTTGGGCGGAATGGAACGGACGGTATCGCGATGACGCACGGCGGTATTGGCGAGGTGATGAGGGCTTGATTGGTCCCATGGCAACTCGCCTAGCGGGCTCCTCCGACCTGTACGAGCATGCTGGCCGAGCACCCTACTGCAGCATTAACTTCATTACCAGCCATGATGGCTTTACCTTGAATGATTTGGTGAGTTACAAGGATAAGCACAATCAGGCCAACGGTGAGGAGGGACGCGATGGCGATAACAACAACTGTAGTGACAACTACGGTGTGGAGGGGCCGACGCGTCGCAAGCCGCTCGATCGACTGCGTTTGAGGCAGCTCAAGAACATGATGTCGACACTCCTACTAAGCCAGGGTGTACCGATGATTGTCATGGGCGATGAGGTGCGGCGAACGCAGAAAGGCAATAACAATGCCTACTGTCAGGACAATGATATCTCGTGGTTTGACTGGAAACTGGTCAAGAAAAACGAAGAGTTGTTCAACTTCGTGCGTGGACTGATCAAGATTCGAAAGCATCAACCGACGCTCCGCCGAACGCGGTTCCTCACTGGCCGTCCGTTCGATTCGCGTGGCGTTGCCGATGTGAATTGGTTCAGCCATCTCGGGTTGCCGTTCAACTGGGAAAATCCCAGCGGAGGGTTGGTCTGTTGGTTGCCAGCTCCCGCTCCGGCGGACGATCCCGACGGTGTGGGACGCGATTTACTGCTCTTGTTCAACAATACGCCCGAAACGTTGCAGTTCAATTTACCAGAGCAGATTCGCGGTATCCGCTGGAGCCAGATGATCGATACCAACGGGGCAGCTCAGGCTGATATATTCCCTGAGTTCGATGGTCCGGCCGCTCCGGCAAATCGCCGCGTTGAGTTGATCTACCGCAGCATGCAAGCGTTCGTGGCTGATATGCCAAACTAGGGTAACGCTACCGGCAGCATTCCGTGCTGGATGATGTAGCGGAAACCGATCGAAGGTTCCTTCGAAATCAAACTTGGGCCGTTGACTGCTAGCAGTCAACGGCCCATTTTCGTGGATGTGCAGAAGCTACCGTTTCTGGTTTCAAAGCCCCGGATGTCACGTGCGTTCACAGTATGCCCGCTACCTGACAACGTCTCCCCTTGGGCTTGGCTTTTCTTCGACTCTATTCCACAGACTTGGTATCTACACCAATCGCTTGATCTCGCCAGATGCCCGTTCGCTACGGATTTTGAATCTGCAATTTAGCTTTTTCAATCCAAAGCGACCGCAACCAGCCCTCGGACTGATGTCGCTAGCAATGATTCCATCGTATCAGCAAGATGCTTGGTTAAGAATCTGTTGAGTCGTCCTTGGGACGCTGCCGCTGGCGGTAGATTTCACGGAAACTCTGTTTGGGAGCAACCGGCAGGTCTCGTGCGCGCGCCCAGGTGTTGAGTGGATTGTGCGTAATCCAGTTCGGTAGGATACGTAGTGATTTGCGAGCGATCCAACCAAGGGAGTTGTACAGCCAAGTGTGCCTGAAGACGTAGCTCGCCCCCTTCATCGAAATCCGTTTGCTAAACGGGATCAATTTCCGTTCAGCCAATTCGCCACGCCAGGCGAGCAATTGATGGTGTAGCGGAATTTTCACTGGGCAGACATCGGTGCAGGAGCCACATAATGTGCACGCGTAAGGCAACGAATGGTGCTTGTGTGCATCCTTCGTCGGCGATAACACGCTACCGATTGGGCCGGGGACAGTGGCGGAGTAACTGTGCCCGCCACTTCGACGATAGACGGGGCAGGTATTCATGCAAGCCCCACAGCGGATGCACTGGAGCGATTCCTGGTAGACCGGGTTGGCGCGAATGTCGGTCCGCCCGTTGTCCACGATCACGATGTGCATTTGAGCACCAGGCCGTGGGCCATGAAAGTGGGAGGTGTAGGTCGTTATGGGTTGCCCCGTTGCGCTTCGCGCCAACAGTCGAGTAAAGAGCGACAAGTCTTGCAGACGTGGCACCAATTTCTCGAGTCCCATGCAAGCGATATGCAATGGTGGGAGCGAGACGCCTAAATCGGCATTTCCCTCGTTGGTGCAGACGACGATCCCACCCGACTCGGCAATTGCAAAATTGACGCCTGTGATCCCCGCTTCAGCTCCAATGAACCGTTGCCGCAATTCCTTGCGGGCAGCTCGAGTCAAGAAAGTGGGATCGCTGCTCCCCTTGGGGGTTCCGATATGCTGGTGAAAGGTCTCCCCCACCTCTTCCTTCTTGATGTGGATTGCTGGCAACACGATATGGCTGGGCGTCTCGCCTCGCAGTTGAACGATCCACTCGCCCAAGTCGGTGTCGACCACCTGCATGCCGAGGCTCTCAAGGTGGGGATTGAGGTGGCACTCCTCGGTAAGCATCGATTTGCTTTTGACGACTCGCGTCACATTGTTGGCTTTCAGGATGCCCGACACAATCTCGTTGTGCTCTGCCGCATCGCGAGCCCAGTGAACGACGGCGCCCATGGCTGTTGCGTTGCGCTCGAATTCTTCCATATAGTGGGGCAGCCGCGCGAGCGTATGAGCTTTGACTTGGGCAGCCAATTTGCGGAGTTGTTCCCATTCGGGAAGTGAATGCGCCATGCGATCCCGCTTCTGGCGAACAAACCACAATGCCCCGTCGTGCCAATGCGCTCGGTCTTCATCCCGAGTGAACTGATTCGCTAACTTTGCATGGTCGGTCGAAGGTGCAGACATCGGTTGAACTCGGCTGGGAGAGAGTGAAGTGTCGGCAAGCGATGGGATGAAGTACTACATCTACATGCGGTCGACCACACCAATGCCAAGCAAGTCGAGTCCCTGTCGCAGTACTTGACCGGTGGCATGGCAAACCGCCAAGCGGCTCTTGCGAATGGCATCGGTTTCAGCAATCAACACGGGGCATTGATCAAAGAAGCTGGCAAATTGTTTGGCAACTCCATACAGGTATCCCGCCAAGACGCTTGGGTAGTATTCTTCAACCGTCAAGTGCAACATGTCTTCGAACTGCAACAATTGCAGGGCTAGACTTCGCTCCGCAGGTTCTTGCAATTCGATGGTGAAGTCGGCAATCGTGTCTTGATTGACGTCGACCCCTGACTTGCGGAGGATACTCTGAAGGCGGGCGTACATGTATTGGATGTAGGCCGAAGTATTGCCTTCCAGCTGGACCATTTTTTCGGTATTGAACTCGTAGTCGCTGGTGCGATTGTGGGAGAGATCGGCAAATTTGATGGCCCCCAAGCCCACCACGTTGGCGACTTGCAGGCGTTCATCAGCGGACATGTCCAATCCCGCTTTTTGCAGCCGGTCTGGGTTGCAAACGGCCTGGTGAGCACGCTCCACCGCTTCGTCGAGCAGATAGTCGAGGCCGATGACTGAGCCACTGCGGGTTTTAAAGGGCTTGCCGTCGGTCCCAAGCACCGTTCCGAAGCTGATGTGCTGGAATTCGGTCGCTTCATGCCCGCAGGCGCGGGCAGCGGCAAAGAGCTTCTGGAAATGCTCGCCCTGTCGATGATCGACGACGTAGAGGATGGCATCGGGTTGAAAGTGCTCCAGTCGATAGTCGATCGTTGCCAAGTCGGTTGTGGCGTATAGAAACGCTCCGTCCCGCTTGCGGATGATCATCGGCGCTTCAAAACCCTCGAGGAAGATGCAGGTCGCTCCGTCACTCTCCACAGCCATTCCCGAATCGACTAGTTTCTGAACCGTACCAGCGAGCATCGGATGGTAGAAACTCTCGCCGTAGGTGTGGTCGAAGTGCACGTCGAGTCGCTCATAGACAGATTCAATCTCGGTAATCGAAAGCGGCAGGAACTTCTGCCAGAGCGCGATGCTGTCCGGATTGCCTTCATGCAATTTGACGGTTTCTAGCTGAGCACGAGTCTCCAGGCCTGCATGTTCGGTTGCCAGCTGCATCAATTCCGTCGATTGGGCGACGGGTTCAATCTTCGCATTTAAACCAGCCAGTGTATCCTGACAATTGCGGATCTCTTTTTCAGCCGACTTGATCTGTTTCTTGCGATCCTTGTTGTCGGCAGGCAGCGCCACAGCAGCGGCTAGTCTCGCTTGTGCCGCTTCCACCGCTGCTTGTGCGGCAGCCAACTTGGGAATCGACGATTGGTATCCAATGATCTGTTGCACGAGGCGGTAGAGTCGACTGAGCTCTGCCACGGGATCTTGGGCAAAGGATGGCTGGTCGGCAAAATGCTGATAGCCATAGATAATCATTCCAAATTGCGTTCCCCAGTCGCCCAAGTGGTTGTCCGAAACAACATGGTGCCCCAGGAATCGCAACGTGCGGTTTAGTGCATCTCCGATAACGGTCGAGCGAATGTGTCCCACGTGCATCGGTTTGGCAACATTGGGAGCCGAGTAATCGAGCACATAGCGGCGCGGCGCGGCAACGCGGCTGACGCCACAACGGCTGTCTGCGGCCTGCTCCGCCAACTGGCTCGCGAGGTACGCATCTTTCAATTTTAGATTGATGAACCCTGGCCCAGCGATGGTAGGAGGTTCGCACAAATCATCGATTTGCAAACGACGCACCACCTCGGCAGCCACATCTTGCGGCTTCATACCCAGCGGTTTGGCCAGCGGCATGGCAATGTTGGCTTGATAGTCGCCGTTGCGGGGATCGCGTGCCACGGCCACCCGCGCCGCGTGACTGGCCGGGTCTGCGACCCATCCGTCTAGGGCTTGCTCGAAACGACTGCGAAGCAAAGAGAGGATCTGCATGTTCTACTCAGACAATTTGGCCATGTGCGCCGACGCTTCTGCGACGACCTGCGAGATATCTACCTGTTTTCCATCAGCCCACAACGATTCTAAGTCGTAATATTCGCGGGTTTCCTCGTCAAAGAGATGGACCACTATATTGCCGTAGTCGAGCACGATCCAACGACTCTCATCGTAACCCGCGACGCTAAGCCGGCGCTCATTGTGCTCGTGCTTCAACACCCGGTCAATCTCTTCACCCATGGCGGTCAACTGCCGTCGGCTGGAACCCGAGGCAATGACGAAAAAGTCGAAAAGAGCCGTTTGTTGAGTCAGATCGAGCAGGATGATGTCCTGACCGCGGTTCTCTGCAGCGCACTTGACCGCTGCCATGGCAAGCGCCCGTGAGTATTCGATCTGTTCGGGAGATGCGAGGCTTCCCACCGCTTCCGATTGCGGCAAGGGAGCCGCCGGTGGTGGCGTTTTATCCTGTTTGTCGGACTCTGAATTCATGAATGTATGCGTTTGAAGGTGCGTTGACATAGTTCGGACATGCGGGAATTATAGCGACTTCCAAGAAATCCACACCCGCTAAACTGATAGCAATCCCCAGACCCCACTTACGGTGGGGCTACTCGCACGAGGAACATCCCCATGGCTGATTGGATCGAAGAAGGTACACAAGCTCCTGCATTCACTCTCGCAACCGATTCGGGAGAAAAGATTAAGCTCAGTGACTTTCGGGGCTCCCCGATCGTGCTTTACTTCTACCCCAAAGATGACACCCCAGGCTGTACTAAAGAAGCGTGCGCTTTTCGTGATCGCAAGGCTGATTGGACACAGTTGGGAGTCACCGTGTTCGGAATTAGCCCCGATTCCGTGGAATCCCACGCGAAATTCCGCGACAAGTACGATCTGAATTTTCCCTTGCTGGTCGATACTGACCACAAAATCGCCGAAAAATACGGAGCCTGGCGGGAAAAGAATATGTATGGAAAGAAGTCGATGGGAATCCAGCGAAGCACCTTCTTGATTGACGCCGCCGGAAAAGTCGCCAAGGTGTGGAAGCGAGTTTCGGTGGATGGGCACGACGCCAAAGTCCTCGAGGCCCTCCAAGGCTTGCAGTAGACGCCGTCAGCATCGGTATGCATGCGACTCCTTGAGAGAGAGGGGGCCAGGGTGGCCGCTGGCGTGGTTTGGGCTGGCCAGTGGGCGTTGCCATATTACCAGCCTGCACTTGCGTCGTGAGTCGGCTTGGGGCCACGCTGTTGCCGTACCGTTGTGCAAGGCACCCCTGTGCTGGAGTTGCAATGGCAATCCGTAGCGTGAGTAAGACTAGGGCGATCGTCGCTACGGTCGGGGGGCTCGAGTACGACTTACACATGGAAATAGGGCAGTCACGGCCCGGGGGGCCATGCCACCGGCGGGAATCACGGCCGGTGGGGTGTTGCAGGCGGAAAAGCTCTGTGGCACTGAAAGTCCGAGTTGGCTACTGTAGCAATTGCATTTGCTCCCGTAGCCCGAGGTCGCCATGTCGCCTATCGTCTCCATACTCCGCGCCACCCATTGTCGCAGTACGCATCACTATTTTGCTATCGATGCGATTCAGAACTTGGCGACGCCCAGTGGTCAACGATTGGCCAATATTTTGTTGAAGTATCACGATGACTACTTGGTCGGCGCCAAGGCGCCAGACAAGTCGTTCCGCGACTTCCAGAATCACGTATTGCACGTCCAAGACGGATATTGGGGAGGAGCGACCGCCGCCTGTGAAGAGTGGTTGGAAAAGACCATTGGCTATCTGAATCGGCGGAAATGGAAAAAAGCCGCCTATGCCTGTGGGGTGCTCAGCCACTATTTCACCGACCCCCTCATGCCCTTGCATACCGCCCAGTCCGAGCGCGAGGCGATTGTGCATCGCCCCATGGAGTGGAGTATCTGTAAGTCCTATGATGCGATTCATGCGCAGTGTGGCCCGCAGCACATGGAGATCGATTTCCAGCTTGCCTCCGGAGAGGGGTGGATCAGCAAGGCGGTTACTGCTGGTGCCGAGATTGCCAATCAGCATTACGCGCGTTTGATTGAGATTTATGATCTTGAACTCGGTTGCCAGCACCCCCCGGACGGCTTAAATCACGAAGCTCGGCAAATCCTAGCGGAGCTGTTTGGCATCGCCCTCACCGGTTGGGGCTCGGTGGTGACCCGAATTGCCGATGAGATCGAAGTGGAATTGCCCGAGAGTTCGCTGGCATTGACAACCCTGCTAGCCAGCGTGGATATGCCGTTGGCCTGGATCGTTGGGCGAGTCTCAGATGCGGCCGAGCAACGTGCCGTGGCGGCTCTTTTCAAAGAGTATTCGGCCAAAGGAACCCTGAAGCGGCATCGCCCCCCGGAGATCAAGAAGGTGGCAAAGGAACGGGCAAAGTCTCCTGCACGTCCCTCCACCGGGCCGTTGACTTCCCAGCAGCCAGCTGGCGGTTTGCAGGTCGCGGTTGACGAGGGCAGCAGGCCGGAGGGAGCCTCTTGGCAAGAAGCGGGGACGCGTGCGCGAGACCTGTTCGAAACAATTGGAGCCACTCACACGACGGCGGCGGTTCAAACGGCCGAACCTCCACTTCAGGCCGCCCCAACGCTCGTCTCGCTGTCCGCCTCAAGAGAGTCGTTTGCAAGACCACTCGCCCGATCGGAACCCTTTGTGGTGGCTAACTCCTCCACGGGCGTGGTCGCGGTAGAGCAACCTCCCGCTCAGACTGTTTCAAGCCCGTTTACATCTGCAGCGCGAGTCTCCGCGCCGGTCCAAGCTTCCCTGAACGCTGCGTCGCCCATTGTTGATGCGCCCTCCATCGGCCCCAAAACGGCAGCCCGATTTGAGCGGGTAGGGATCGCGACCGTGGGGCAGTTTCTGCAAGCCAGCCATGTAGAACTGGAGCAGCAGCTCAACACCCGCTGGATTACTCAGTCCCTCTTGGCGGAATGGCGCGACCAAGCGCTCCTCGTGTGTGACGTTCCTGCCTTGTGTGGGTATCGAGCCCAATTGCTCGTTGCAGCCGATTGTCGCAGCGTGGCGATGCTCAGGCAAAGCAAGGCCGCGGAACTCGCTCAGCGGATCGATCTGGTGTGCAACAGCATCGATGGGCAGCGGATCCTCAGGGGAAGCCCACCGCCGACTCGAAACGATATTGCCAATTGGATTCTATCGGCTCAGGATAGCCAGGCTCGTGCGGCTTAGATGCGGCCGGCGTCCATAGCATGGAGCCGATTTGCTTCAGCCCACTTGAGATCCTCAGGCTGATCGGGACAATCTGACCTGTGAAAGCCAGAGCTGTTGCTGTGTACGAAACTCCCGCACCCCAGAATCGTCAGGACCCGCATTCATGTCGACTCAATATGACCGCCAACGCCTCATTGCTCTGATCAAGGAGCATGCGCTGCAGTTCGGCGATTTCACTTTGGCCAGCGGTAAGAAGGCCAAGTTCTATCTCGACTGTCGCAAGCTGACGTTGCATCCGTTGGGAGCGAATCAGATCGGCGCTGGCATGCTTGACCTGCTCGCCGACGAGCTTCCCGATGCGATCGGGGGGATGGCCATTGGAGCCGATCCGATTACTGCTGCTACCATTACGCTGGCTGGGCAGCGCGAGCAAAATCTACTTGGATTTATCGTTCGCAAGGAAGCCAAACAGCATGGAACCGGCCGTCAAGTCGAGGGGCCCGTCGCGGCGGGTATGTCGGTCGTGATCGTAGAGGATGTCGTGACCAGTGGTGGCAGCGCTCTGAAAGCCGTGGAGGCTGTACGAGAATTTGGACTCAAAGTCGATAAGATTCTCGCCGTGGTTGATCGCCTCGAAGGTGGCCGCGAAGCGATTGAAGCGGCCGGTTTGACCCTGCAAACGCTGGTCACCGTTCGCGACTTGGGTATCGAAGCAACCTAACCATCAACCTTTAGAGTGGGATCGGCGTCGTATGGAGACATCGCTGCATCGGCAATTGAAAATGCGCTACGCCGTGACCGACGATCAAACGGAGGTCACGGTCGACGGATTTCGGATTGATGCCATCTCGGCGGCTGGTGAGTTGATCGAAATCCAGCATGCCTCCCTGGGGGCGCTGCGCGACAAGACTCGCCAGTTGTTAGCCACCCCCAATCGCACCCTCCGCATCGTCAAGCCGATCATCGCTCGCAAGCGAATCGTTACTTTAGACAAACGCGGTGGCGACGTCCTGCGTAGTCGCCTTAGCCCCAAGCGGGGGGAGCTGCTCGATGTTTTCGAAGACCTCGTCCACTTCGCCAGCGTATTTCCACAGCCGGGGCTAATCTTGGAAGTGGTGTTGATTGAATCTGAGGAAACGCGTCTCGATCGAGTTCGCGCATCGCGCCGCGGCAAGAAGTACATCACATTGGATCAGCGTTTGGTGGAGATTCAAGCGTCGATTGAGCTTCGCACCCGCAACGATTTGCTGCACCATCTACCCGTAAAGTCCCTTCCCAAAACGTTTGATACCGCAGAATTAGCTGCCCTCATGAAACGGCCGCGCTGGCTTGCCCAGAAGGTCTGCTACTGCCTGCGCCAAACCGGTGCCGCTCGCACGATTGGGAAACGTGGCAATAGTGTGACGTACAAGCTAGTACGGCAGCGCGGAAAGCGAGCCGCCTAAAACGCTTCGTGGGGGGGCGAGGAGAAAGCCCTTGTGTACTGCACACCCACACACACGCGAGCGATGGGGCCGAACGGCCATGTTGTCACGGGACCGGTCATCAGCCTCCCCAAGGAAAGAGTCCCGACTGACTGCCTCCCTTGTCCACCAAGGCGTGGGATACAGGCTGGTCAGTGCAGAGCAACCAGTTCGAGCCGCGTGGTGCAGTGGTTGCACGGCAGAGCTGCGAGAATGTATCTTGGTCATGCTGGAGGCTTCTACCTCTTCGGCTTCAGCACCTCTGGAGCTCGAATTAAATGCATGCAGGAAGTGAAGTCGTCAGCAGTCTACGAAACTCACCGGGAGTTGAGGGACCGCCGCCAATGCGGATCGCACCCTACTTTTTTTGCGACGAATTCCTATGCCAAAGTTTAGTGTCGAACGCTCGATCGAAATTTCTAAGACACCAGAAGAGGTCTACGAAAGTGTCGTGGACTTCGGTACCTGGACAAAGTGGTCGCCTTGGCTGTGTATGGAACCCGATGCCACAGTTACCGTGACGCCTGACCGTTCCTCGGTAGGTTCGGTTTATGCTTGGGATGGCGACGTGGTTGGGGCTGGAGAGATCGAGCACCAAACGCTTGATCCCAACCGACACATTGAAGAGGAAATTCGTTTCTCTAAGCCATTTGCATCCAAATCGAAAGTGGAATTTGAGTTTGTTGCCGTACCCAACGGCACGCGGTTGACATGGCGCATGTCAGGTTCGTTGCCTTGGTTCCTATTCTGGATGACGTCTCAGATGGAGTCCTTCATTGGAATGGATTACGAGCGGGGCTTGAAGATGTTCAAGGAATGGATCGAGACGGGAGACGTTTTGTCCACGACAACGGTTCATGGAATTGCATCGGTGGGACCATTGCAGGTGGCCGGAGTGCGCAAACAGTGTCATCGTGACGAGATCGGTTCAGCCATGACGGGGGCTTTCGAGGAAGCAACTCGGTTGCTCGCACAGCACGTTTCGTCGCCCTGCGGTGAGATGGTTTCGGTCTACCATTGCTTCGACATCAAGAAGCAAACCTTTGATTTTACGAGTGGTGTTGTGCTACCTGAGATGCTCGATACGTTGCCTCCATCGCTTTCGCGTTGGTCACTCCCCGCGTGCGATGCACTGCATGTTACCCACATTGGAAGCTACGAGCACTTGGGGAACGCCTGGAGCGCCGTCCATGCGCATGCGCGTGCCAAGAAACGAAAGCCAAGCAAGCTTGGAAGCTACGAAGTCTACAAGAACAACCCGCAGGATACGGATCCAAGCGAGTTGCGAACCGAGATCTATTTGCCCCTGCGCTAAACAGCTGTCTGGCGTTGCGCAGGGAAATCCAGTGCTGGCCAGAAACGATGCGACGCATGCACGAGCTCTAGCGAATCGCAACCTGCGGAAGGTTTTTCGGTTTCGCGCGCTTTTCACGCCACCACGCTAGTGCTATCTGGGAAGTTCCAGGGAAGCATTCAGTGGCTCGACGGCTTCTTCAAATTGCATCCCGCCGCGAAACGGGTTGTGGGTTGAAGAGTGAAAAGAGTTTTAACGTGAAGGGGCGTTCCTCTAGCTTGCCTGCAGCGGCAATCACTTTGCGTGGCTCGCGCCGCGGGTTGCAAGTTCAATGAGCCTGTCATCAATGCCGGGGCAGCTCCTGTGGCAATGCGATCCGCGGTGCGATTTTAGCATTGAGATTGGAACTGCCTTTAAAATCATTAGGCCATTGAGCAGCTCCGAGCATCGCCCTCAATCTCGGACGAAATTTCAGGCGATGGAGCAAGACGCTGGCCTGTGAGGCCAGCTGGCTTAGGGCTTCTCCCAGCCCACCGGCTGGGTCCAAGCCTGTTGCTTCTGATCAGCGATGGACGGATCGGTGTGCGCAATACTGCTTGTCACCAAAGCGCGGACATACAGCTCATTACCGGTCATCTGATAGCTAGGGTGGCGTCCCGACGTGCGTTGAACAACCTTGCCAATCGCATCGGCGGTTGGGAGTTCTCCGGGCTTGTCTGATTTCAGCGTGGCGATGAACTGCGTTTCAAAAGTGGCTTCCGGAGCACCCTGGATATCTAGCGAAAGCGTCCGCGACTCTGCATCGAAGTCCACGGCTCCAAGCGTTACGCCACTGGAGGCATAAAAATTGGCCGACTTCATGGCGAGAATGAGGTACTCGGGGGTCAAGAATGGGGATTGGACCATGACCCAGCCACGACCTGGCCGTGCGCCCGGTTTTCCATGGTATTCATGGCTATCATCTGTTGCGATTCCAAGCAAGGGTTCCGCATCTAGTACGGCTAAGCGGATGGCGTTGGCCACATCCCACATGTGCTCAATCGAGATGTGCTCGTGGTCACCGAGCTGGTTGACTCCGGGGTGTCCGTTGTAGATCTCGAAGAATTGCTCATGGATCACATGGGCCAAGTCCTCAGCGGTCACCGCATAGTGGAAATTGGGATGGTTTAAGTGGGGCAACAATTGACGGCCAGTGCTCTTTTCTTGTTCGAGGACGGACCGAAGATTGTTTTGCATGACTTCCCGGACCGTAGCACCGCCCAGCGGTTGGATGATCTCTCGCAAATTGGTTGCGTTCATGTGCACCGGTTTCCCCTCGGCACTATCGCTGATCTCTTCGGCGGGAATGAGTAGGAATTGATTGGCTTGTTGGAGCAGCGGAGCAAACTCGTCGAGCGGCTTAAGTCGCACTTCTAGCTTGTCCCCCTCGCCACGCGTTTCTACCCAGTCATCTCCAAATCGGGCTTGGTATTTTTCGAGCACATCGGGCTCAGCGCGTTTGAGAATGGATTGCAAGGCCATCCAGCGTTGGCCGTCTTGAATGATATTGTGATCGGAAAGTGCAAGGAAATTGTATTCCTGATCGAGGTACCAACCGGCGATCATTTCGGGAAAGTCATCGCCATCACTCCACAGGGAGTGGGTGTGCAGATTCCCCTTCCACCATTGCATTTTCGGTGAATCGTCCGGTGGAGTCTGCGCGTTGGTCAGGGGGGAACTGGCTAGGTTGAGAACTGCAGCCAATACCAGCGTAAACACGGTGAGAGAAAGAGATCGCATGAGAGCTTTCTTGAAGGGAGGGAAGGGGAGGCGAGTGGCGGAGAATTCAAGGTCGAATCCACAACCCTGCCACTGTGGGATATTGGTTGGCTCCATGCAAGTATGAGGACATGAAAAATCCATGGTAGCTCCTCCCAGAGTGTCCTCAACTCAACTGCATGGCGGAAGCGTTCGTCCCTCCATTTAGTGGATTCGGTGGACGGGAGCGGTATGCCGCTCTGCGAAAACGCAAAGTTGTTGCGGAGATCCAGCCGGGAGTCGAAGCAATCCTGAAAGACGTCGCAGTCAACCGAGCCCCCAAGAGTTGCGGCGAGCGGATTGAGCCTGGAGGGGATGTCGGCGTTGCGGCCTGCTAATGGCGGTTTCGCGCACCTTGGTGGTTTCGGGTGGCTGTGGGTTAAAGAATCGTAACATTGTGTATTCGTAGTGTTTTACGGTAAATATAGACTTGCCATCAATGTGTTTCCGTATTTCCCTAACGGAGTGGTTTGCAACTTAACGCCCTTGGGGGATAATTCATCTCAGGCGGGTTTCACCGTTTCCTTATTTCTTGATTGGATTTAGATGATGTCACACCCCAAGCGTGGATTTACCCTGGTGGAGTTGTTGGTGGTCATTGCGATCATTGGCATCCTGGTTGGTCTCTTACTACCGGCAGTGCAAGCGGCCCGCGAAGCAGCCCGCCGCATGCAGTGTTCCAACAATCTCAAGCAATTGGGATTGTCGGCCCATAATTTTGAAAGTGCCATGCGGTACTTCCCGCCGCGCACGCATACCACGGTATTGCCCAACGCCTCGGGAGTGCCTACCACGTACTCTTCCGAAGCGACCGCGCAAGTCCTGTTGCTGCCTTACCTAGAGCAAGGCAATAAAGCCAACTTGTTCGATCACAATTACAACGTCAATTCTGATCAGCCCATCGCCCCTAGCATTCCAGCTAAAACGGGCGCCAATGCACTTGCGCGTGCCACAGACGTACCGACCTTCCTGTGCCCTTCGGATCCATCTTCGGCAACCTACCCCAGTGGCTCCGGCCCGGCGGCAGGGCGGCAGAACTACATGGCCTGCATTGGTGGAGCAAATTTGAGAGGTGGCTTGGCCATCGATGGCATCTTTGCCAAACCCAACGCCTCTTCAGGTCAGCAGTTGAAGGGCCCGAGGATCGGGGAGATCACCGATGGTACTAGCAATACTGCCATGTTCTCCGAAGTCCAACGCGGCAGCTTGGTGTACAACGCCACCAATCAGTACGATCATACGACGATGTTCAACTCGACCTCTGCATTTGGAGCAGTCGAACTGCTGGACGGGCGGAGCGTTCCACAGTGTCTTCCAGGCGGAAATAGCACAACCTCGAGTTGGTTGCGGTACACGGGGCAACAGTACTATCGAGCACTGCCCATCAACTTTGTCTACACCCACACGCTGCCCCCGAACTGGAACCGCAGAGCTTCGTCCCTTGACAGTCAACGCTACAACTGCGGAACCACCTCTTTCGTTACTCAGCATATTGCTGCGTCGAGTACTCACACCGGCGGTGTCACGACTTGCTTTGCGGACGGCTCCGTGCGATTCGTATCGGAGTCGGTAGACTTTGCTGTCTGGCAAGCCACTGGTAGCCGCTCCAACGGTGAAGTCAACGTCGTTCAAGACTAATCTTTTCAAATGACTGCATGGAGTGAGTATATGATTCGTTTACTTTCATTGGTTCTTTTGGCATCGGTCATGGGCTGCGGGCTTGGCGGCACTGGATCGGTTCCCGCTACGCAAGCAGACGCTGGCGAAGGGTTGAACCAACTCCGAGACCTGTTGGTGGAAGCTGCAGGTGTTGGCCCAGCACCCAAGAAGAAAGCGGACATTGCGGAATACATTGGCCGCTATCCGGCCGCCGTGGCCGGAGTGGATGATGGTTCTCTAACAGTGATCTGGGGCAAAGGGATTCGCGAGGGACTGGGGGATGATGCGGCGATCATCGCACATCAAACCGATACCTCTGGCGAATCTGTATGGGTTGTCCGCGAGAATTCCGAGATCGAAAAGCTGTCCGTTGAGGACTTCAAGAAGGAAGTTTCCTAGCGCACCTAGTGCATTGTCAACACTAAGAATTAGGGTCTAGCGAGCGTTCGGAAAAAGGTGTCCGACACCAAAAGCCGGAACGGCCCTTCGGGTGCTTTGCACTTTTGGTGTCGGACACCTTTTTCCGGGCAACCCGAAAATTAAGCATTTGACAATGCACTAGTTTTGGATTTCACGAGCCTGCGTACGTACGATGGGCGGCTGGATCGACGGCCTAAGTTCAAGCTTGAGTCCGTTCTCCCCCGCCCATTCGTTACGCACCGTTTACATCTTCAATTTGCCAAAACTCTCGCTCTGCTGCAATTCAAAGTGCAGCTGAGCGACGAGTTTCCTGGGAGCTACCGTAATTATTCGGCAGCTACTCTTCCGGATGCAATTCGTCTTCTGCGACTATTTCTCGGCCGCTGATCGTTAGCCGTTTGCTCAAAGTTTCCCAGGAGACTGCGCCCGAAATCGATTGCACCACCGTCTGGCGACGGTAGCTACGCTCGCCAGAGCGTAGGGGCCCACCGTCTGGCGACGGTAGCTACGCTTGCCAGAGCGTGGGGGGCCCACCGTCTGGTGACGGTAGCTACGCTCGCTAAACCCTAATTCTGAGTATTGAGGATGAGCTAGAGAACGGAGTCTGCAGGCTATTCACGCATGAGCGTCTCGTCCAAATTTAGCAGCACGCTCATCGTCATCGTCCAACTTGCAAGCTCTCCAATTTCGAGTTGCGTGTCGTTGGATGTTTCTCCAACGCCGAGTAGTTCCGAGGCATCCTGGGGTGATTGGGCGAATTGGTCGCGCATGGTTTGCAAGACACTCAACAGAGTCCGAAGTTCGGACTCCGAGGGGAAACGCGAAGTTGCGATACGGAATGCTTCGGTGAGTCGCTCAACCGAAGAGGCATCAGGCTTGCTTAGCACGCGCTCCGCAAAATGCCTTGCCGCTTCAACGAACTGCGGATCATTGAGTACCACCAAGGCTTGCAACGGGGTGTTCGTTCGCGCCCGGCGGATGGTACATTTTTCTCGGGTAGGAGCGTCAAAAATCTGCATCGAGGGGGGCGGAGCCGAACGCTTCCAGTACGTGTACAGGCTCCGTCGGTACAGCTTCTCGCCATGGTCTTGCACGAACTTGGGATTGCCTCCCAATCCGACTTCCGCCCAGAGACCGGCAGGTTGATAGGGCTTAACGCCAGGTCCACCCTGTGTGGTGTTGAGCAAGCCGCTCATCGACAGCACCCCATCTCGAATAAATTCCCCTTGCAAGCGGAAGCGAGCCGCACGGGCGAGTTGGCGATTGCGGGGATCCCGCTCAAAATCGGCCACAGTTGCATGGGATGTCTGCCGGTAGGTTTGGGACATCACCATCTGTTTGAGGGTACGTTTGATGTCCCAACCGTGTTGCTGGAAATCGACCGCCAGCCAATCGAGCAACTCGGGATGCGACGGAAACTCTCCCTGGGCACCGAAGTCCTCAGGCGTACTGACCAGTCCCGTTCCGAAAAGGAGTTGCCAGTAGCGGTTTACGGTCACACGGGCGGTGAGCGGGTTTTGGGGGGAGAACATCCATTGGGCCAGTCCCAAACGATTGCGCGGGGCATCCTCTTGCATCGCGGGCAGGATCTGAGGGGTGCGTGCTGTCACGCGATGTTCCGACGGCGCATCGTAGGCTCCACGCTTTAAGATGAAGGTTTCTCGCGGGGATTGCATGTCTCCCATCACCATTACGGAAGTCAGTGGTTGTTTCAATTCTTCAATTTGGCTCAGCTGTTGCCCAATCTGCTCTTCCAAGTCTACGTAGCCGGGAGCCAATTCATGCAAATAGTGCTGACGAAGTGTTTCAATTTGCTGAGGTGTGCGTTCGACCGCTGGAATCGCCAACAGGGAATCCACGGAACCGGCCAGTGCTCGACCGCGGACTGCTGCCGGACTCAAGCAGAAATCATAGACCTCCAGCAACTCGATCTCGCCGCGAAATCGAGAACCGGGATGGCGACTGCCAACCAACAGACTCTTGGTTGTTTGGATCGAACCGCTTAGAGCATCCTGCTCGATCTCCCACTCCCATTCATCACCATTGACGTAGATCTTGACGCCTGCGGCCGAAGAAGAACCGTCGTACGTAGCAAACACGTGGTACCACTGGCCGGCCTCTAGCTTCTTCTTCGTCGTCACCTTGATTGCGTTCTGCGGCCAAGCGTGGATGATGTGGACGGAGATCGAGCTTGCACCCACGTAGAGGTCGTATCCACGGTAGGCATTTTGATCGTCCATACGAGCGAGAGCTGCACCGACACCACTGGAGGGTTTGATCCAGCCGCCGTAGGAGAATGCATCGGATCGCTCAAAATCTGCTACGTCGCCAAAATCAACAAAGTTGTTGCCCGAGAAGTTCAGGCCTTTGCCATTCGGAGTCTCAACCCATTCGACCTTGCCGGTGAGTTTTCCGGTGATGGTGTTATCCGATTTTTGGCTTGGCGAAATTTCGGTTGGATTTTCTGACTGAGTGTCAGCAGGCTCCGGTTCCGTGGAGGCGGCGGGAGCCGCTTCCTTGGGCTGCAACGCCGCCGCAATGTGGCGTCCCTTTCCCTCTTGAAACGGAATGCTTAGGAGTGGTGTCACTGGGGGAGAAGCTAGGGAACTCGCTGTCGTTGTTTGCTCCAGTAACCATTGCTGAAACTGCGGCTCGGCCTGGTTCGCTAAGGCCGCCAGCTGCGTCTGTAGGTCAGCGAGTTGAGACTCCGCGGCGGGTAGCTGGGCTTCGCGCTGAGGATCGGGGATCTCAAGCAATGGCGTGGCATTTCCATCGCGAGTTTGCATGCCGGCATCGTCACTGATATTGAAGAACGCGTAGAAGCTGTAGTAGTCCTCGTGCGAAATGGGATCGTACTTGTGATCGTGACATTGTGCGCACTCCAGGGTGAGCCCCATCCACACCATGCTGGTGGTCTTAACTCGGTCGACCGCGTATTCGACGCGATACTCTTCCGCGATGGCACCTCCCTCGTCGGTGGTGCCGTTATTGCGATTGAACGCGGATAGGATCTTTTGCTGCAGCGTTGCCTCGGGGAGTAAATCGCCGGCGAGCTGTGCAATTGAGAACTCATCGAATGGCATATTTGCGTTGTAGGCATCTACCACGGCATCTCTCCAGCCCCACATGTCGCGTGGGCCATCTGCGTGAAAGACGCTGGTATCCCCATAGCGTGCGGCATCCAGCCACATCAGCCCCATTCGCTCGCCGTAGTGCGGAGAGGCTAGCAAGCGATCGACGACGCGTTCCAACGCGTTGTCCGAGGTGTCGCTGAGGAAATCGTCCACCTCTTGCAGCGTGGGGGGCAAGCCCGTTAGGTCAAAGGTCAGGCGACGAATCAACGTGGAGCGACTCGCCTCCCGGCTGAAGCTCTTTCCCTGGGCGCGGAGCTCTCGCAATACAAAACGATCGATGGGGTTGGGGAGCTCCAAATCGGGCAATTCCGGGAGTGTTGGGGGCTCGAACGACCAGTGCTGGCTCCAGACGGCTCCTTCGTCAATCCAGCGCATGAGCAATTGACGCTCGGCGTCGGACATCTCCTTCTTCGAGGCAGGGGGAGGCATGACCTCATCGGGATCGGTGGAGAGCAGGCGGCGGATGAGTTCGCTATCGGCGGCACTGCCCGGGACCAAGACGCTTTCTTTGGCCGCCTCCTCCAAGTCTAAACGCAAATCGGCTTCACGGTGTTCGGTGTCGGGGCCATGGCAGTAGTAGCACTTGTCCGAAAGAATGGGCCGGATATCTCGGTCAAAACGGAGCGTGTCAACTTGGGCGTGGAGGAATCCATTCTGCGCTAGTACGGCAAGAACAGCAAAGCAGAGGGGAACGTGTTGCATTGCTAAGAACTTCAGAGTCGAGGTAAGAAAAACATGGCTGGCGTCTAGCAGTATACTATAACTAAGGTTTCCGCTTGTTCGATTCCACCGGAGCCTGCCATCTTCTAACCCGCGAGGCTGGGAGATCGCTCCACGCCTGGAGGAGAGCCGTAGAGGCCCTAGTCCCAGTTGAAGGCAGTTCAGCCTACGCCACACGGCCGACGTGCTGGATTGGCGGTGGTCAGGATGAAAAGGTGGCGGTCAGAGTCGAAACGGGGATGGGAAAAGGGGACTAGTAGAGTGTTCTTCGAATATTGCTCCAGCAGAATTAGCGAGCCGATCGATGCTTGATTTAATTGGCAAGGGAAAGACCCATACCTGCAACGGTGCGACGCGCCGCGATTTTTTGCAAGTGGGCACGTTGGGAACGTTGGGGTTCGGCCTACCGCAGTGGCTGCAAGCCAAGGAAGCGGGACTCGTCGATCCGGCCCAAGACAAAAAATCGTGTATCTTGATCTTCAACTTGGGGGCACCAAGCCAGCTCGATACATTCGACATGAAGCCGAATGCGCCGGCGGAAATTCGCGGGCCATTTCGCCCGATCTCCACGAACGCCGACGGAATTCAGGTCTCTGAAATCTTGCCGCTGCATGCGAAGATTGCCGATAAGATCGCTTTCGTCCGCTCTTGCTTTCACCGCGGCGCGGCGGTGCACGATTCTGGCTGGCAAATCATGCAAACCGGGCGATTGTTCACGGGGGGAGTTGATACGCCCCACGTTGGGTCCGCCGTGTGGTACTTGCGCGGAGCGCGGAGCGACCTACCACCGCACATCGTGTTGCCAGAGACCATGGGCCGCGGTGGCGGAAATTTACCCAACGGACAGGCGGGCGGCTTCTTGGGAAAAGCTTACGATCCGTTTGCACTCTTAGCGGATCCCTCGCAGGCGAACTTTGAGGTCCCAGACCTGTTGCCGCCGACCTCCATTCCCCCAGCTCGCCTGGACCGCCGCCGCAGGATGCGGGAAGCGGTGGAAGCCTCCATGACCCAGTTTGAGGCTAGTGAGAATGCCCGGATTATGAGCGAGCATTTTGACACCGCCTATCGACTAATGACTAGCCCTCAGGCACGCAATGCTTTTGATTTGAGCCAGGAACCTATTCAAGTCCGTGAGCGGTATGGGATGAACCGTTTTGGCCAATGCTGCTTGCTGGCCCGAAGATTGGTCGAGGCGGGAGTGCGCTTCGTCACCGTCAATACGTTCCTGACCGTCTTTGACGAAATCACCTGGGACATCCACGGAAGCAAGCCCTTTACCTCAATTGAAGGGATGAAGAATATTGTCGCGCCGATGTATGACCAAGGTTATTCGGCACTGATCCTCGATCTGGCCGATCGCGGAATGCTCGACGACACCTTGGTTGCCAACCTGGCCGAATTCGGACGCACACCCAAGGTGAATCCGGCGGGGGGGCGAGACCATTGGCCCCAGTGTTTCACGGTTTATTTTGCGGGTGGCGGAGTGCAGGGGGGACGCGTGGTTGGAGCCAGCGATCCCATCGGCGCGGTTCCTGACGACCGGCCTACAGAGCCTCCGGAAATTGTGGCCACGATCTTTCATGCCCTCGGTCTTAAGCTCACCGAACACATCCCTGGTCCGGGAGGCCGCCCGTTCCCCATTGTGGATTCTGGATTTCGGGAGATCCATGAACTGTTCTAGCGCATTGTCAACACTAAGAATTAGGGTTTAGCGAGCGTTCGGAAAAAGGTGTCCGACACCAAAAGCCGGAACGGCCCTTCGGGTGCTTTGCACTTTTGGTGTCGGCCACCTTTTTCCGGGCAACCCGAAAATTAAGCATTTGACAATGCACTAGGGCGGCCGCGAGAGTGATGCTGGGACTCGCGCGTTCCCGTTGAGCCTGAAACGATTTGTTGAACGCCTTGGTTGCGTTTCGAAGTGCTGCACTTACGCAGTGGTGGTTGAGTGGGAGTCGCGGCGTGCCACGCTGTCGCGAGCGGGCGTGGACAACAGTAGCTCGATGTCGGCCAACGCGATACCAAGATGCACCGCGATCTTCTCGTGGTCCCAGCCCTGCGCGGTCAGATGGCGGGCCTGGGCGAGTGGGCTGTCGGGAGCTATTTGCACCTGCTCTGCCAGCTCAATCAACTGGCTGAGCCGCCGCGCCGCCTGATCGTAGGTCTGCGAAAGGGAGCGCACCGCGAGCATTTTTGAATCGAGCTCCCCTTTCAGCTCACGCCCCAAGTCGTGCAATTCCACCTGCCATTGCAGAATCTCCGGCGGCGCTCCCAGGGAGCGCGTTCCGGTGAATGTATGTGGTTGACCCACGGCATTCCCGTTGTGCACCAAGCTCGAGAGGGCGACTCCCGATCTAGCCGCCTTTTGACGCCGCATTTTGCCACGGAGCAGAATCCAACAGATGATGCCAATTCCGGCAAGGGTCATCAGCTGTTGTATTTGTTCTTGCGAAAACACGCGTCTGGCTCTGCAGTGGGTGGAGGGGAGGAGCTCTTATAGGCTCCCGTATCCCAGAGGTCGGCTATCCATTCACGCAGCTAAAGTTCATTCCGTTTCATGGCGTGGTTACCGACAAATCGAGCGGCAACCCAACTGGATTTAGCGATGATGATCATGGCCCGAGTCGTGGTGATCGTGGTGATCGTGGTGATCGTGGTGATCGTGGTGATCGTGGTGATCGTGGTGATCGTGGTGATCATGGTGATCATGGTGATCGTGGTGATCGTGGTGATCGTGGTGATCATGGTGATCATGGTGATCATGGTGATCGTGAGATCCGTTGGGGCGCGGAGGAGGAGGGGGAGGTGGGCCGCGACGGTCTGATTCAAAGGGGCGATCGCCTGGTCCCGTGGGCAGGTTCTGGAGAGGCTGAAGGTCTTCTACGGCCTGCTGCGCCGCCTCCAGAACCACTTGGAATACATGTTCCAAAGATTCCTGGTGGGATTCTGCAAATTGCCGGCAATCCTCGTATTCGGGGGAGACTCGAGGGCTCTGGGGGCCGAGACCGTCCGTTGGCCAAGCTACCTTCACGCGAGCGACGCCCCAACGCGTATCCACTCGCAACACCTCGCGATGCAGTTTGCGGCGTGACATGCGGGTGCGACGTATTCCCAGGGAGCCACAGTGGGTGAAGAGGCAGTCTTCCAGTCGACCTCGGTGCTCGGGGCGGGCGATTACGGATAGCAGCGTCGCTGGGCGATTCTTTTTCATGCCAATCGCTGTTGTGAAGACATCCAACGCACCGCTCTTCCACAGTTGTTCAATGGCAAATCCCAGTTGCTCACCCGTAATGTCATCCATGTTGCATTCGAGGACTACGACATCATCTCGATCTTCGTCGAGTGGGGAGCCAATCAAAATGCGAAGAATATTAGCTTGTTCGGGCATGTCTCGATGCCCCGCACCGTAGCCGATCCTGTTGATCTGCATGCTGGGCAACGGACCAAACTGATCCACCAGGGTCGCCAAGATGGCTGCGCCGGTGGGGGTCGTCAATTCTGCCTCGATGCCACAGGCGCGAATGGGAACGCCTTTGAGGAGTTCTGCAGTGGCTGGGGCGGGGACGCTGACCGTACCGTGGGCTATTTTAACGGTCCCTGTTCCCGTTGGCGTGGCCGAGGCGACGATGCGCTGGATCTCCAAATTGCACAGGGCAACAGCGACTCCTACGATATCGACGATGGAGTCCACGGCGCCCACTTCATGAAAATGTACCGATTCGATATCGGTGCCATGCACATGCGCCTCAGCGGCTCCCAAGCGACGGAAGATACGTCCGGCCATTCCGCGTTCGCGAGCCGTCAACTGGCTCCGCTCCAGCATCGCCTCGATATCGCTCAAGTGGCGGTGCACATGCTCGGCAGGATGCAGGACATCCAACCGCAATGCCCGAAAATCATGGCGTCGCGTTGTCGAGAACTGCAACCGTACGTTCTCCAACCCCAAGGACTGGACTTGGCGCTCAATATAGTTCGCGTCTGCCCCAGCATCGACTAAAGCAGCGAGTGTCATGTCCCCGGCAATGCCGCTGAGCGTATCTAAGTAAGCAATTGCCATATTTCGTCCGTTCTAGAGAATTTCGTTCGTTCAGCTGCTTTAATCGCCACAATCGTCCGATTGTGTGCGCCACAATAGTCAGGTTTATCTATTGTTACTATATTGCCGAGTGCTCAATGACAGCTTAACCGATAGCTATCAATGTCAACGGAATTGACTCAATGAGAGAATCGGGAATTCGCTATGGCTATGCAAACATCGGACAGATATGTCTCAACAGTCTATGTGACAAACGCGGTCGCACGAAGTACGCCCCACGCTGGAATTTGGCAGTCTTGGTGCATGCCGACCAGCGAATTATCGACGGTGGCCCTTTCTGGCTACAGCACCGCTTGTCCCACGCACCTTCGAATCGATTCCGCTGATCGGCAAGTGCGCGCACCGAAACTGCTCCAAAGCTGGACGGCTGAAATTGGCTGGCATCGACAATTGGGCGAGTTGCAGAATCTCGACTTGCGGTGGCCAGAGAGCGATGTTTCTGCACGCCCTGTCGAATTCAAACAGCGAGGGGTGTGGTCGATATCTGACCACACCTTCCCGCTGGTTCATCGAGCGCCGGACAGCCAGGTTTCTCGGGCGCCTACTTGGGTGGGGCCGGCGCTGGAAGGCAGTGGCCAATGGGGGCCAATGGTGCAAGAAGCCGCCCACGATCTGCGGGCACCCATCAGCTCAGCTCAGCAGATTTTGGCATCCGTAACGCACCACTTTCGATCTGCAGCAAATCGCCTCTCCCCTGCACAGGTCGAGCAGCAAGTGGAACTACTGGAGATTGCGCAATCGCGGCTGCAGCTGGCCAATGACTGGGCGGAGACGATTCTCTCTCCCGACCGTTTGCCAAGGGAGCGTGCCAGCACCATCCGCCGGAGGTTCTATCCAAACCAATGGCGCAACTCCATTGGCGAACTCCTGGAAAGTATTGCCGCACAGCGTGGAGTCAAGCTTGAATGGCTTGGGTGGGAACGCTCGCTCGCGCGGCTCTACGTCGATGACCAGCAGTTGTCGCGGGCGGCGCTGAATCTGGTCAGCAATGCTGTGGCGGCGAGTCCGAGTGGTGGGACCGTTGTCATTCGTGCGGCCATGCAGGGTTCCATCACCCGCCATTTCGCACTCTCGATCGAAGACGAAGGTGCGGGGATGTGTCGTGAGTTGCTCGAAGAAGTCAACACTGCCATCCCTGCCGGACTCGCCTCAAAACGTCCACAGCAGTTGGGAGTGGGATTGACCATCACCAAGGCCCTGGTGCGGAGTCTGGGCGGGACACTGCTGGCCCGCATGACGAAAGATCGTGCTAGCGGCCAACGCGGCACCACAGTTCGGCTGAGTGTACCGGTGGACAATCCGGCGGCCCTGTTGCGAACTTGGTTGCTCACAAACGCTGGGGCTGAGGCGAGCGCCCGCTCACCAAGCAACGGCCAAGGTGGAGCGAATATCGAACTGCACGTCCTACGTGCAACGAGTGGTGAAGTCGACTTGATGGACCGTCATTTCCAGCAATCGGCAGAGCTCGACGATTTCGTTTATCGAGTCGCCAAAGACCGCTGGCTGTGGTTCAAATTGGTGAAGTCCCCCGTCGATCACGCAGGAGCCGCGACCGCCCCGTCGCAACCCCAGATGTCGGCGGACGCGGGGCCCATTGATCTCGTAGTTCGGAACCTGCCCGAGCAAGCGGGGCAGGGAGAACGCATGCGTTGTTTTACGCAGCGAGTCTTCCGCTTGCGTGGAGTTCAGTTGCAACGAGTCTTCGGTAAATCGGGATCGCATTTGCGACAAATCGAGATTGTAAATTTGTTGCACGACAAGTTCACCAAACTGTGTGGCTACCGAGTGCCTGCAGTAGATCTGTTGGACGCACCCACTTCAGCCTCGTCTCCGGCGATCTCCTCAGGCATCGGCAAGCGGGTCGTGCGGTTCGACCCTGCCCATCATGCAGGTGTCGTTTCGCAAAAATGCTCCGTGGATCGATGGAGCGAACGCGACGCAAGCAGCGAAGAGGCGGTACGCCAGTTCACTCAACTCGTGCAACAACGGCTCGACGCATCTTTTCCCACCTCCCCATCGCGAGCTCCGGCTCCCGCGTCCGTGGCCTTGACGCCACCACTGACTGCAGATGCGATGCAAGCCATCTCCGAAGTCAACCGGCTGTGGCGTTCCGATCTGCGTTCGCTGCATCGGATCCATGCCGGTGTGACGGGGCTGAAGGGGCCAGCGGATGCTATTCTCAATCGAGGGGCAATGGAATCGAACACCCATTGAGATCGAACACCCATTGAGACGGTAGCTGAGGCTTAGCTCGTTTTCGGTGACCGGAGGGTTAGCAGGCTAACTTCTGGCAAGCATCTCCAGCGGATGGGATGGGTCCCGGCCACGCCGCGTGAGACGTGCATGAGCGTTGGGGGCATATAGAAAACGCCGGAAGCAAAGCGACTGCCGTAATGGCTGGGGGCTACGATGGGGCCCAGGAGCGGAAAGCGGACCTGACCACCATGCGTATGTCCAGCCAGCATTACATCGAGCTCTAGGCGGCGCGCCCATTCGATCTGGTCGGGGGAATGGCTAAGTCCTAGACGCAGAGTGATATCTGGGGAGGTGCATGGCAACGCAGACGGTGGTGGTTCCGCGAGGCGATTCAGCCAAGGCCGCTCGTTCCCTACGATTTGCAAGTTGAGGCCTGAGGGGGTCTGTGTGCAATGGCTCTGCTCTCCGGCGTCGCGATGTCCTAAGCCTTTCAGCAAATGTGCAAGCTGGTCTACGTCTTTGAGGCGGCAATCGTGGTTTCCGAAAATAAAGTAGCAGCCTAGCGGGGCTCGCAGCCGTCCCAGCACTGGAGCTAGCCAAGGAAGGCATTTCTGGTAGTCGATAATGTCGCCGGTGATGGCGATCAAATCGGGCTCCAATTCAAGGAAGCGATCGATCACAAAGTGGTAGTGTTCGATTTTCAACTGACCGGTAAAGTGCAGGTCGGAGAGATGCCCAATCTTGATACCGTCAGCCAGTGCCAAAGGGCGAGGAAGCTCCAGTTCTTTTCGGTTGACTTCCAGCTGTGTTATCTGGTTGCCAGGGATTCTGGCCAGCAACCCGGTCTGGGAATCGGCGGTACTGCAACCGCCGATCTCTTGAGCCACGTTGTAGGGCTGGGCGGTCAACTGCAGCAACTGCCTGGGAGCCCGCAGGCCCCACCGCGTGCCAATCCACCGCGGCGTTTGTAGAATTAGGCTAGCTAGGCTGAGCAGAATCCATCCGCTAACTGGCCAGGCTCCTGTCGGGAGCCAACTGCCGCTATCCCACAACCAAGTCTGGCAGGCGGGCCAGTACGCCGTCATGACGCTCAAGGGAATTGCAAAGCAAGCCAAAATCGCCAGCTTCTCGAGCGATTTCGTCATCTTGCGGGGGAGTCCCGTCGCGTTGACTCGGTTGAAGCAATACAACCAGAAGCCGCAATTGCCAACGCACGCAGCGAGCAGGGTAAACCAGGGAAAAGCAGAGGGCATCAATGAACCTGAGAGTCGACTAGAGGGGATCCCGAGTTGGCTGAGGACCATCGAGTACGATCTCTACAACGCCCAAGAGCTGTGCCAATTTGAAGGGCTTATAGAGCAAGGCTTTGGGATGCAAGCCAGCCTGCCGAGCTTTCACGATCGAGTGGCCGGGGTCGTAGCCGAAACCGGTCATCAGTGCCATCGGAACGCGTTCGGTAATCTGCAGCAATCGCAACATGAGTTGGTATCCGCTGTAATCTGGCAGATTGACGGCTGAGATGACCACGTCATAGGCAGCATCGAGCCGGCTGTTGCGATACATGCTACCTGCTTCGTCACCTGAATGGGCCGCTTCGACGATACAGCCAAAGCGTTCGAGGAGCATATGGGCGTCGTTCAAGACCTGCAGGTCGGAATCCACCACTAAGATCCGCTTACCACGTAGTTTGTGGTGCAATTGTTCGGTGCAGCCAGCGGGTAAAGCTTCGGCGGGAGCCATTTTTTGGCCAATTTGCTGGATGACCCTGCGAATGTCGCGTGCCTCCTGCAAGATTCGTTGAAGTCGGTCGACGACTTCAGGGTCTTGGCCGATGTACTTCTCAATAACGCTCACCGCGTCATTGAGGATGTGATCCACTGGCAACGCCACTGCACTGTGAATGGCCTCACAGCTCTGCTGAGCCGCGTTGTTCTTTTGCGCGACCAACAATTCAAGAGTGTTTAGAGCCACAGCGACGTCGCGCGAGAAGATCTCGAGAAATTGCAAGTCGGTGGAATCGAAGGCACAGACAACATTGCTCTCGACATTGATTGTACCGATGATGGTGTCGTGCAGGATGAGCGGCACCGTTAGTGAACTGGCGGCTCCCGCAAATGCTTGAAGGTAGAGCGGATCTTGCCGTGCATCTTCGCAGAGATAGCTCTTGCCCGTGGAGGCTACGTAGCCGGTGACACCATTGCCCTGTGGCCGCGCATACAATTTTCGATCGGCTGCCTCTTGGTTGATGCCCACGCTGAGCAGCGGCATGAGGTTGCCGGTCGACTGCTCTAGAAGGCGGATCTCAATCACTTCCACATTCAGCAAATCGGCCGTGTAGTAGCGAATGTTGTCCTTGAGCAATTCGATCCTCGCGCTGGTATCCATGGCGAAGATCTCATCGGGCTTCAAGTCCGTGAGCTGTAGTCCAGCCTGGTGAATTGCGGCTAGCTTTTGTTGTTGCAGGATTTCGCTTGTAATGTCGCTAACCGTGGCCACTAACGCTGCATTGTCGGTGGCCGCATCGGTTAGCGGTGCGACGTGGACTTGGTAATACCGATTGTCGTCCGTCTGCAACGTGCTGCTGCTGCTCATCCCAGTTGCCAATGCCGTATGGAACGGGCAGAAATCGGGGCCCATGATCTGCGGATTTCCCAAGATCGCATAGAAGTTATGGCCACCGGGAGATTCCAGGGGCGACCACATGCGCAGTCGGCTGTTGGCCCAGGTGACAATCATCTCGGAATTGATGAGAGCCACCCCATCGGGCATGCCATCCAAGATGCGCTCGCTCTGAAGAAGCCGCACGAATCCATCTTCGTTCGCACCTTCCCCACCATCGAGAAATACCCCTGAGTAGTTATATCGGGAGAGTTTGGAAAGCGCCTCTACTGGATTGCTTACCTCATCCACCATAAGGGATGGGGGGAATTCGATCCGATCGGGAGCGGCGGCGGGAGTCTCACCG
The DNA here is from genome assembly GCF_007752135.1 of Aureliella helgolandensis. Taxonomy (GTDB): domain Bacteria; phylum Planctomycetota; class Planctomycetia; order Pirellulales; family Pirellulaceae; genus Aureliella; species Aureliella helgolandensis. The sequence goes on from NZ_CP036298.1 coordinate 3,012,616, forward strand.
GTAGTCGTGATTGGGCTTATTCGGAGAATCTTTTGTGGCGTCATCTGCCAAGTGCTCCCAAGCGATCCAAATTAATACCTGAACAGACTCGATACCGCGGACTGCTACTACTTACAAAGAGTGTTCGTCCCTAGCCCTACTGACTATGTCGCAGCACTGCTGCTACGATACTATCTTGCAGTTCTGCTCGGCTTGCGTTGGGCAGTCTGAGCACCCTGCTAAAGCAATCTTCGAGGGCGCCTCAATCAGCTATCTTTTCTATTTCAATTTAATAGTCCAGATAAGTATACGGATCGGCATTTCAAACAGCAACGTCCTGAAAAATCATAGCGGAATTCCAACCCTAGATGCCCTAGAAACTTGTGCGATGCAACGCAAGGTCAATCGCGGTGGCTCGTCGAATTGCAGTGCGGCGTGATATCCTCCCGCGAGCTCGATTCACGGTGCAGTGTCCGCCTTAGGGGGTTGCCGTAGGCAGCTTGATCCGTCTTCCATATTCGCGCCGTATGCGTGGAGTGGAATCTTCGATTTATCAACCATTTCCAAGTTGCTTTTGCTTAAACGGAGTTTATTCGGGAAGGAGTTTTTGAGCGAGTTGGGGTGGTAGACCTTGACGACTGGGCGCTTTCGAAAAAATACGGAAAATATAGCAACTATGGCTCGCGTAACGTCCACTATCAGCTAAACTCTCAGGACAAAGTGCACCCAAACTCGCCAACAGCGGGGGAAATGCACATTGCAATGCTAGCTTCAATAAATGAAGCATGGGACTAACCTCTGTGGTTAGGTTTCCACAGAGGGCTGGAGCATACGCAACTCAATTTACGTACCTTGTTTACACGGTGTATCAAGGTTTTGCCGGGCTAGCCCGTCGGCCAAGTTGGTTCCTCGAGAGGAGATCCTCATGAAGTTTCGCCCATTTTTCGCTTTGATGGGACTAGCCGCTATGTGCGTTGCCAGTTCCCTTCAAGCACAATGCAACAGCTGTGGTGGCTGTAGCTCGTGTGGCACTGTCGCCACTTCCGGTTGTTCGTCCTGCGGTGGCAATGGTGCCGCTGGTATGGCTGGCAACGGATCCGCTTGTGGATGTGGCGTTAGCTACACCACGAAGACCGTCATGGTTCCTCAGTATGTATCTGAGACCCAAACCGTGACCGTTACCGAAATGAAGCAAGAAACCCGTCAACGCACTGTAAACGTTGTCAAGAGTGTGCCAAGCACTGAAACCCGCACACGCACCATCACCAAGATGGTTCCCCGTCAAGAAACCAAGACTCAGGAATACACTGAGATGGTTCCTTCGGTAACTCAAGAAACCTACACCGTTCAAGTACCTGTTACTACGCAAGTGGACCAAGAGTACACCGTTTCCGTTCCTAAGATGGAAACCATCGAAGTTCCTTATACCGTTTCGGTTCCTTACACTGAAGTGCAACAACAAGAATACACTGTCAATGTTCCGGTTACGGAAATGATTGAGCAGTCGTACACCGTTTGTGTGCCTTACACCGAAATGATCGAGCAGAGCTACGTTGTCAACGTGCCTTACACCGAAACTGTAACGCGCAACTACAACGTTCAAGTTCCTCATACGGAAACTGTTGAGCAAAGCTACCAAGTACGTGTTCCTTACCAAGAAACCGTAACCGCGACTCGTAACGTATGCCAACGCATTCCTGTTACGTCCTACCGCACTGTTTCCCGCGATATGGGCAGCTACCAAACTGAGCAAGTACAAGTTCCTTGTGGCACTAGCCACTCGGCTGGACATGCTCATGGTGGACGTCGTCTAGGTGGCCGTCTGTGCGGTGGTTGCCGAGCTAGCACTTGTGGTAGCTGTGGCGGATGCAGCAGCTGCGGAAGCTGCAACAGCGGCTGTGACAGCTGTGGTGGCGGTGCTGCTGGCGGTTGTGCTCCTGCAATGACGACTGTTTGCCGTCGCGTTTGGGTTCCTAATGTCGTTACGGAACAAGTTCCTTACACGTCCTACACCACCCAAACCGTTCAACAGCCTTACACCTACACGGTCAACAAGTGCCGCGTTGAAACTCGCACTCGTTCGGTTAACGTAACTCGTTACACCACCGAAACTCAGTCGCGTGAAGTTGCGGTACAACGTTGCCGTCAAGAAACGAAAGTACGTCAAGTACCAGTAACTCGCATGCGTCAAGAAACTCGTACTCGTCAAGTACCTGTTACCAAGTGCGTACAAGAAACTCGTACTCGTGACATCACTGTTACCAAGTGCCGTCAAGAAGAGCGAACTCGTCAACAACAAGTTTGCAAGATGGTTCAAGAAACTCGCACTCGCAAAGTGAATCAAACCACTTGCACCAGCGAAGAGCGTACCCGCGACGTAACGACCATGGTTCCAACGACCAAGACTCGTGAGTACACCGTCACGGTTTGCGAGCCAGTTTCGGAAGAGCAAGAATACCAAGTTACGGTGTACAACCAAGTAACCGAAGAGAAGACCGAAGACTACACCGTTTGCGTACCTGTTCAGGTCCAAAAGGAAGTCCAAGTACAGAAGTGCGTGATGGTTGCTCAAGAAGTAACCGTTCCTGTCAGCAACGGCTGTGGCGGCGCTGTTAGCGCTTGCGGCGGAAGTGCTGGTTGTGCAAGTGCTGGTTGTGCAAGTGCTGGTTGTGGCGGCTGCGGAGCAGCTGTCTCCAGCGGTTGTGGCTGCCGTTAGTTCGCAGCGGACTTCTGACTAAATTGGTCAGAATCTAGAATCTAAAAGCCAGCGGTCCAGTGTGATCGCTGGCTTTTTTCGTTTCCATTGGACACCGCTTCCATTACCTGGGCTATCCCCAGCCCGCCAAACGGCCAGCCAACCTCGCTGCATCGGCCGGATCTCTATGGGGCACGTGCGAGGATGACGGGCGTTTTCGAACCCACCCAAGATTCATAAGCCGAATCGCACCACAGCCACAGCGCCCCCAGACTTCTGTCGGCCGCGGGTTGATTCGACCCGTGGCAATCCGCCCGCGTCCCGCGATTGTTGGTTGCAACGCGCAACGCCGACTCATTGGTCATCTACCGCCTCTCCGCTGTATCGATGGGAGACTTGTCGGCAGGAGGGGAGTTCTTGCAGGGCAGTTCCACGTCTGGTGAAGCCCGCGCGAGAATGAGAGGCTTGGGCAAACCCTTAGGGCTGGACTCCCGGTAGATGCTGACTGGCACTTGCTCACTGCGGCTGGTTTCGCCGTCGACTACCGCCCCATCAATTTCGCCCACCAGGATTTTTCTTCGCGCAAGGGGACGGGTTTGAAGGGCTCCATCGGCTGAGTTGCGTAAACGCTCCCTTGAGGCCGCGTGGTCGTTGGTCGCTTTACGCGCGTCTGCTGATCTTCGGCACTGGAAAAATCGACTTCCAGCAACAGAGCCCCAATCTGAATGACTTGGCCGGGCATCAGAATTGCCTGCTGGACACGACTGTCGTTGACATAAGTCCCGTTGGTTGATCCAAGGTCTTTGATGAGCAGCGCTCCCTCGGCATTTAATGCCAACTGGCAATGCTTGCGACTGATGGAATCGTGGTCAATGCATAGTGCAATGCCTGGTTCGCGACCAACCACCGCCGGTGGGGTGAAGAACCAACTGCAGGCTGAAAGACCATCGACGTGGTTCTTGAGCACTAACTTATACATGCTGCAACTCGCCGTTTACGATTAGTGAGATGAGATAAGAATAAGAAAAGGAGCCACCCTAGAAAAGGCAGGGCGGCGTACCTGTTGGGCGGACGCGAGCTATCGAGTGGCTTGCGCGTGCTACGGCAGGTAGGCCACGCCTGAGGGGTGGATGCCTATTACTGCATTCTAGACAGAGCTCGTGCGCCAAAATGGTTCTTGGCCGGATGTTTTTTTGCAAATTTGCCAAAATCTACTGTAAGCAAATCCCTAAACTACGGAGTAACTTACTGTCCACCGTCACCTTCGCGAGGAATTCCCATGGCAGAGTTTCCGGAAACGCGAGTCAGCTTGATCCTCAGATTGTCGGAACCTACCGACGTTCAGGCCTGGCAAGAGTTCTCTGATATCTACACGCCAGCTCTGCTTGCCATCGCCCACCGCAAGGGACTGCAGGCTGCGGACGCTGAGGATGTGGCACAAGAGATCTTATTTGGGGTCGCGCGTGCCGTGGAGCGTTTTCGGCCCGATGCGTCGCGGGCCAAATTTCGGACTTGGCTGTGCCGCATTGCCCACAACCTGATCGCGGACTTCTGGGCGGGGCGTAGCAAGCGTCCTGTGTCCCAAGCTCTCACCGACAGCTGGCTGGATCACTTGGTGTCCGGGGAAGCCAACGCACCTGATGAGTTGATGCTGGGGGATCTGCAAGCGGCCATCTTTCGTGTGGCCGCCAAACGCGTCGCGCGGCGGGTGGCCAACGACACTTGGCAGGCCTTCGAGCGGACGGCCATCCAACGCCTTGAGCCATCCCAGGTAGGAACGCAACTCGGCATGTCTCTCGGAAGCGTGTATGTGGCGCGATGCCGTGTTCTGCGACTGCTCCGCGATGAGGTTGAACAGCTTCAAAAAATCTATGCCGACTTCGATACCGCCGAGCAGTGGGGCGAAGCAGCTGGGGCGGACGTCGGTGAATTCGACGAATTGGGGTTGGGGGAGAGCGCATTTCTAGATCGAGGACCAGAGCAATGAGTAACGATCATCCACGGCAGTCACGCGCCGCGCACTGCCTTAGCCAAGAACAATTGCTCGATGTGTTGCTCCCCCTGGCTCCCTACGACCAACGCGTTGATGCGCACTTGAGTGCCTGCACGGCCTGTTGTGACAGATTGTCCGAAATCGCGGGAGACCAGGCGTGGTGGTCTGCGGCTGAAACCTACCTGTCCGTTGCCGCAGAACCCGCAGCAGCCCGGGTGGCCCAGTCGGTGTGCGCTCTGATCTCGGAGCCTGGCAAAAGCGATGAACGCGACCCGCTTGGCCAACACGAGTTGTCGCAATTGAAGAGCCTGCTTGATCCGCCCAGTCACCCAGAGCTGTTGGGGCGAATTGGTCGCTATGAGTTGGAGCAACTGGTGGGACGAGGGGGGATGGGGCTGGTGTTTCGCGGCCGAGATACGGAACTGCATCGGGTGGTGGCGGTGAAGCTGATCGCCAGTCATTTGCGTCCGTTGGGGGCCGCCCGCGAGCGTTTCATTCGCGAAGCGAGAGCGTGCGCGTCGCTGGCCCATCCGCATATTGTCGCGATTCACGATGTGATTACCGATTCCGCTTTGCCGGCGATTGTCATGCAATACGTCGCCGGTCCGACCTTGGAAGCTTGGCTGAAAGAACGAGGTTCGCTTTCCTGGCAGCAGGTACTGCAAATCGCGACGCAGCTGACCGATGCGCTTGTTGTCGCTCATCAACACGGATTGGTGCACCGCGATATAAAACCAGGCAATGTGTTGTTGGAAGCGGATGGTTCTCGAGCCCTGCTCACCGATTTTGGATTGGTACGAGCTCTCGACGAAGCTACGCTCACCCACACGGGCGCCCTGGCCGGCACTCCCGATTTCATGTCGCCCGAGCAGGCGCGAGGCAAGAGCGTCGATGGGCGAAGTGATCTGTTTTCTCTGGGAGCCCTGATGTACGTGATGCTAACTGGGCACCCACCTTTTCGCGCTCCCGAGCCGCTGGCCATTCTGCACCGCATCTGCAATGAGCCTCATCGCTCTATTGCTCAGTACCGCGATGATGTTCCCGCGGAAGTAGCGAGATTGGTCGATCGACTACTAAACAAAGAACCCAAACGTCGTTTTGCCGGTGCGGAGGAATTGCGAGAGCGCTTGCTCCAGTTGAGTCGTTCGTCCTTGCATCTCAGTCATCGTCGAAAGCGTCGCCTCCCATGGTTGGTGGGAGCATTGAGTCTCGTTGCTGTACTTGGATTCGCGAGCTGGAGCACTCTGGCCCGTTGGATTCCGGGCGGAGGTAGCACATCCAGTTGGTACTCCACCGATGCGCCACACAATCCAGCATGGTTCGGCAACAGCGACCATGAGCAAGGTGCCGACTATGCGGGATCACTGAATGATCTCAATCGAAACGCCACATCAAAAACCAATTTCCAAGTTCTGCAAGAATTGGACACTTCTATTGCAAAGATCAAGGAGCAGACCAGCCGGCTTGTCCAACGCTACTCGTCAGCTGGGGCTCCGGGAAGTACCAGCGAAAACTGGAACGCGGTGCCTAGATTCGAAACCGATATGGCAGCCTTGCAGCAAGCCGTCGGGCGCTTGCGGCTCGAGATGCGTCAGGAGTAGCAGCACTAGTTTCCCTCTTTCTCATTCAACAACTCTTCTCAACCTCATTTAGCTTCTGGAGACTCGCGATGTCCAATCTATTCCGTCTACGATCGATCTTGTCCCGCCAATCACTCTGCTTGAAATCAATTTGTTTGGCAACGTGCATGAGTTTTCCCTCAGCCGCAGTGCCGTTCAGCCACGGGCAGGACGCATCTGCCGGGGTCGAAGAAGATTCGAATTCAGGCGAGAGCGCCCAGCAAGCCGCCGACGATTTACCCGCCGGCGAGGCGATGGAAGAAGGAGGCGGTTTTGGAGGAGGTGGATACGGAGGAGGTGGATACGGAGGTGAAGGTGGATATGGCGATGGAGGCTATGGAGGGATGGAGCTCGGCGGCGGTTATGGCGCTATGGAGGGAGGAGAAGGGTATGGATCTTATGGCGGTGACATGATGGGGGGAGCCCCATCCTTTCCGCTCAATATCTTATTGGTGACTAAGGCAGAGACCGACGGCAAGACTGGTACACAGCTCAAAGCACTTAAGGCAATGAAAGTGAATCGGTACCGATACCAAATAGGTAGTTTCGCACCTCAAGACATGACTCCTCAAATGGCCGGAATGATGGGGGGGGGCTATGGCATGGAAGGTGGTTACGGCGGTGGTGGTTACGGAGGGATGATGGGCGCTGAGGGAGGAATGGGTGCCGGCATGACAAATGAAAGTGCAACTCCGCCGCCCGAAAGTATTCAGATCTACGTATTCTCATTCGATCGACAATCAGCAAAGGGGCGAACTCAAGTCGAGGTATGCGTTAAGTTGCCTCGTAGGAACAGATCGCGTCGTGGTGCTGGGATGGGAATGATGAGCGGATTCGAGATAACAAGCGAAGTAGCGCTCGGCGGTGGCGAAGAAGTCGAGATGGGTTCCGCGATGGAATCCAGAGCTCAGTACGTGCCGCTCGAATTGGCAGAAAAACTGACTAACGCTGGTGGCAAGCCCCTGACGCTGCAACCCTCCTCCGAAGAACTAAACCTCGTCGCCGATATGCTTCGGCAAAGGACCTGGAGAGCTGAAGTGCTCGAACAAATCCAGTCCAAAATATTGACCGGCCCAAAATTGGAAGGCGCCGAGGAATCGCTCAAAGAGATCATGTCTGAGGAGTACGATACGCAACTCGCTAGGCAAGAATTTGAGATCACTGCGATTGAGCAGTCTGCACAAGCCTTGCGGCATGAACTCAAGCGACGCCGTGACGCCAAGCAACGCGTGATCGATGTCCAGTGGGGCCGCATCGTGCTCGAGGCCCAAGGCTTGCTGAGCAAGTAGCAGGGAGCTATTGCGCGGAGAGACGAACCGCAATCTACCGTATCAGCCTCGACCTAGGTTGATTTCGAGCCCACTGCAGACAGCATTCCTTTCCAGCCACGCTCGACGTCTGCTTGAGTCGTGCGCCAGTTGGTCACGGAAATGCGGATTGCGGGAGCACCGAAGTATTCGGTCGATGTCATGTACAGCGCTCCATCGGCTTGCACCCACTGCAGATACTCTTGAATCCGATGGTGTGTTACCTGCTCGCCAGCCAGCGTAAATACGATTCCGTTCATGCGCACCGGAGCGAGTAAGCGAAACTGATCAGAAGACTCGATCAATTCGCCGAATGCTGCAGCAATCTGGCAATTGCGGGTGACGATTTCACGGTATCCCGCTTGGCCATAGGCCATCAACGTGAACCAGGCCGGCAAGGCGCGTAGGCGACGTGAGTTTTCGGGGGTGAGGTTCACAAAATTGGTCGGTGTTGGATCCGCATCAAGGTAGGCGGCGGAATTTTGGAAGACTTCACGTTGGAGTTGCTGATGTCGCGTGAAGATCATGGCGGAATCGTAGGGTACGTTGAGCCATTTGTGAGCATCGATGGTGATCGAGTCCGCACGGTCGATACCAGCCACCAAGGCTTGTTTTTCAGGAACGCACGCGGCAAAGCCGCCGAACGCTGCATCCGCATGTAGCCAAGCCCCGAACTCGTTGCAGAGGTCTGACAGTTCATTGAGGTCATCGTAATCGACACTGTTGACCGTCCCCGAGTTGCCTACGACGATACACGCTTCGCCAGCCTTTCCAAGTTCCACGAGACGCGCACGCAGCGCGGTCGTGTCCACCGCTTCTCGCTGAGGCAATGTTGGGATCCGTTCCAAACGCTCGCGACCGAGTCCCAACATCGCGATCGCTTTGTAGACGCTGGAATGCGGAGTACCGCTCAACACGCGGATGGGGGGCAGACCCGCGAGCCCGGCTCGCGCAACGTCGACTCCCAGCTGGTGACCGACCCATTGCCGGGCGGTTGCCAATCCAACGAAGTTTGCCATCGTGGCGCCGGATACAAAAACTCCTGCTTGGGCATCGGAAAAGCCAAACAATGCTCGCAACATTACGATTGCGGACCATTCAATTTGAGGGGCCAGCGAGTCACTTGAGCCGGTCGCATTCTGGTCATAAATGGAGGTGAGCCAATCACCTGCAAGACTCGCTGGGGTGGCGCCACCGGTCACCAGCCCAAAGTAATGGGGGCCCGCCGAACCGCTCATGCCGTCTGCGTATTTGGAGCGGAAGATCTCGAGCGCTCCCAGAGCTCCAATGCCCTGAGGAGGGAGCGAATCGACGTCGAGCGGGGGCGGAATAATCGCTGCGGGACGTTCCCGGGCCGCATTGAGAGTCTTGACGGCTTCCCCCAGCACATCCTGCAAAATTTTCTGCAATTGTTCGTGATCGACGTGAAGTGGCTTGTACATCGTTTGCCGTGTTGTCAGGAGGCCACGCGAGAGTTGGCTTCCGCACCGTCGCAAAACGCACCGTCGCAAAACGAACTGGTGTCCAACGACGTGCCCATGAAGCTCTTCTCCGAGAAATAAACTGCATCGCCGGGCGAATCCCTCGGCCCTAGTAGGAGTTTGGGGGAAGCCCACTTCAACGTTCTGTGGCCTTTCTACCGCAGCTGGATTCGCGACGCTCCCTGGTTTTACCTGTTCATTGGATCCACGCTAGCCTGGATTGCAAACTCCAGGGACTCATGGCCGGGAAGTCGTCAACGATGGTAAGATAACGGGTTTCTGAACTCCGTTTGCCATCTACCGATAATTCACGCAACGATGACCGCTGCAAACAAGAAAACCTACCACTCGACTTCGACCACCCGCCCCGAGATCGAAGCTTGGATCGACGTGGGAGGGACCTTTACCGATTGCTTTATCCAGCGGGCTGGCCACCCACTGCGAAGTTGCAAAGTGCTCAGTTCTGGCCGCATTCCGCTCTCGCTGCAGTCCCAACCGAGTCCCAGTTCTTTGCGTTCCCATACGTTGCAGGGCGATAGAGAGAACTTTTGGGTTGGCGCCCACCTGCAGCTCCTCGATCCGCACGGTGGGCTCCTCCAGAAATACTTGATCACCGGCTCCTCAGGTGCGGAATTAACGGTTGCCACGCCGATGCCACAACTCGGCCCGGCAGTGCGTCTGGAAATTGTCACCGAACTGGAAGCCCCGATTCTAGGAGTAAGACGACTGCTTGGCGTTCCGCTCACACAGCGTCTACCACCACTCGCCGTGCGCATGGGGACGACGCGTGGTACCAATGCACTGCTGACTCGACAGGGGGCTCGGACTGGTTTGGCGGTTACCTCACCCTTCGAGGATCTGTTGAAAATTGGGGACCAAACGCGTCCAGAACTTTTCGCGTTGTCGATCGTTAAACCTGAGCCGTTGAGTTTGCTGTCGGCAGGCATTTCGGAGCGTCTTGACGCCAAGGGCCAGGTACTTCAGCCACTGGACCTCACGCAGTCGGCTAAACAGCTACAGAAACTGCGCGACGCCGGTTGCACCTCCTTAGCCATTTGCCTAATGCACAGCTACGCCAATCCGGTGCATGAGCTTCAACTTCGCGACCTAGCGCGGCAGTTTAGTTTTGAGCATGTCAGTGTTTCCAGCCTGTTGGTTCCGCTAATTGAAATCGTTGCCCGCGCGCAAACCACCGTCGTGGATGCTTATCTCAGTCCGATTGTGCGGGGGTACTTGCATCGAATCGTCGAGCAATTCGGCGGAATGGAAGCCGACGATTTGCAGGTTATGACGAGTGCTGGCGGCTTGGTCCCCTGGCAACAGTACTCGGGCAAAGATTCGATTTTGTCGGGGCCCGCCGGGGGCGTGGCGGCGCTGTCTGCCATCTCCCACGCACTTCAACCCCCAGAATCAAGTCGCTTCATTGAGAAGCCAGCTGAAGCGACCAACGAGGACACCAAAACTGCGCAGGGCCGCCCGCTGATCGGTCTCGACATGGGAGGAACGAGCACCGATGTGTGTCGCGTTGGCGGGGAACCATTGCTGCAGTACGAATCGACGAAGGCGGGAGTGCGCATTTTGACTCCGACGCTCCCGATTGAAACGGTTGCTGCGGGTGGCGGATCGGTGTGTTGGTTCGATGGGGTCTCGTTGCGAGTCGGGCCCCACAGTGCGGGCGCTTCACCCGGGCCTGCCTGCTACGGACGTGGTGGCCCGTTGACGGTCACCGATCTCAACGTCTTTCTGGGAAGAGTTCCAGTCGAGCAATTTCCTTTACCACTGGACATTGCGGCTATCGCAGATCGCCTCGATGCCTTGCGGCTCGAAACGAAGCAGGTGTTGGGGGCGTTCTCATCGCAGGAGCTCGCACAGGGGTTCCGCTGCATCGCCAACGAGCAAATGGCTGGCGCCGTGCGCACCGTCTCGATCGCTCAAGGCGTCGATCCTCGAGAACATACACTCATGGGGTTTGGCGGCGCCGCAGGGCAACATATTTGTGAAATTGCAGATATCCTGGGAGTGCAGAGCATCGTGGACTCTCAGGACGGAGGCTTGCTAAGCGCGTTGGGAATGGGATTGGCTGCTCGTCGCGCGGATGCCGTGCTTAGCGTCTACAAGCCGCTCATCGAATGCAACTGGAGCGAAATTGAAACGGCCCTTGGAACCACAACACGAGAATTGCGGCAACAATTCGAGCCGAGTTCCACCAACGTCGCCAATTTGGCTTTCGACCCGAATGCGGATGCCACTGGCCGCCCTACCAGCGGTAGCTCCTCGGTCGGGAATGCCATGGAAGAAAATGACTCGGTGGGGATGGGAAGCCAAGTTGTGGCAACCTACTGGTTAGAGTTTCGCTACGTGGGAACTGACGTAACGCTTACGCTCCCTTGGGAAGCACGCAGTCAGGCCAAGCAGCGATTCGATCAACTGCATCACCATCGCTATGGATATTCTCAGCCGGACAGTGCGATTGAATTGGTGGCCGTGCGCGTCGAATGTTCCCAGCCAGCTCCGAATCGTTTGCCAGCCATGCGCCCTGTAGACGCTTGCGCTCTATCTGCGTGGGAAGAGACAGGAGAATCATTCGTCCCTCGTGCCAGCCTGAATCCAGGTGGGCGATTGCAGGGGCCAAAAATCGTAGCCAACCAGGGATCAACTCTCTTTATCGAGGCTGGGTGGTGGGCTGAAGTGCTGTCCGATGGGACGCTTTGGTTGGAGCGAGAGGAAGCGCATACCTCCACTGCATCACTCGAGAATGCGGCGGCAGAGAATGCCCATGCCATGGATCCCGTCTTCCGGGATTGCTTTGCACAGCGGCTAACTGCCATCGCAACACAGATGGGCCAAGTCTTGCAGCAAACGGCGCGCAGCGTGAATGTAAAGCAGCGGCGAGATTTCAGTTGCGCTGTGTTTGATGCTCGCGGACATCTGTTGGCCAATGCGCCCCATGTGCCGGTGCATCTGGGGGCCATGGGGCTGACGGTTCGAGCCGTGATGGAAGACTTTCCGATGGTAGAACCTGGGGATAGTTTCATTTCGAACGATCCCTACCGGGGTGGTTCCCACCTGCCAGACTTGACGGTGGTAACTCCGGTATTCGCTCGGCCACCGGGTTCGCGACCGCTGTTTTGGGTTGCGAACCGCGCGCATCATGCCGATATTGGCGGTATCTCTCCAGGCTCAATGTCCATCGAGGCAACGCGATTAGGGGAGGAGGGAGTCGTGATCCCACCTTTCCGCTTGCTGGCCGCAGGGAACCAACAGCATGCGCGTCTTGCCCAGTTGATGGCGGATGCCCCGTTTCCGCCCCGCAATATTCGCGAGAATTTGGCCGATATTGCTGCACAACAGGCCGCCAACGCGCGAGGTGTTCAGCTGCTAAGCGAGTATGCGGCAGCCACGAGCTGGCGGAAACTAACTCAATACTCCGACTATCTGCTCGACGCGGCTGAATCTCGTGTGCGAAATTTCATACGCGAGCGATACGAGCTTCATCAACCGAGATCGTTGAGCTACCGCTTTTCAGACGCTCTGGAAGATGGCACTCCTATCTGCGTAAACATTGTGTTCCCAGGTCGGGGGAACATGCGGATCGATTTTGCTGGCACCGGTGGGGTGAGCTCTCAGAATTTCAATGCGAATCCGTCGATCGTATCTGCAGCGGTACTCTATGTCTTGCGCTGTTTGATCGCCGACGATCTGCCTCTCAATGAAGGGGTAATGCGGTGCGTTGATTTGCGCATTCCAATCAGTGTTTTGAATCCTCCGCTTGCTGAGAATCACGTCGACAGTCCCGCCGTGGCAGCGGGCAATGTCGAGACCTCCCAACGCGTGGTGGATGTCTTGCTGGGGGCCCTGGGTGCAGCTGCCGCGTCACAGGGTACAATGAACAACCTGCTGTTCGGAAATGCGCATTTCGGATTCTACGAAACGTTGTGTGGTGGAGCCGGGGCCACTCGTGGTGCTGACGGGGCGAGTGGGGTGCACACTCACATGACCAACACGCGGTTGACCGATCCGGAGATTCTCGAATCCCAATATCCTGTGCGGTTGCGTGAGTTTTGCTTGCGGGTGGGGAGTGGAGGAGCGGGACGGTGGCAGGGAGGCAACGGAGTTCGAAGAGCGATCGAGTTCTTGGAACCCGTCGAACTCTCGCTTCTAACGTCACGTCGGACCGGTCCACCTCCGTTTGGTTTGGCGGGTGGCAAGCCAGGTGCATTAGGACGCAATCGCTTGGTGCAAGCTTCCGGTACAACGATCGAACTGCCCGCCAATTGCCGGATGGCCGTCATTGCGGGAGATCAATTAATCTTAGAAACACCGGGCGGTGGTGGCCTGGGAGAAAGCGAGTCGACGCAATGATAGATCTTCCAATTGTCCCCAACGACTCCGCGCCTACGCTAGCGAATGCGAGCGAAGTTCAACCTTGGTTGATTGTGCAAGGGGAGGGAGAGGCAGCGAGCGTTGCGCAGTGGCGGTTGGAGACTGCCGACCAGCCTGCGCTGGCCTTGTTCACTGAGGAAGGGTTGGCTGCCAACTATGCCGAATTGTTCTGCACGGGCCCAGCCCGCCTCGTCCAACCGAGCTCAACCGAGCTAACCCGGGTGTTGCTGGAATGTTACCAGCAGGGAACAACCCATGCGGCACTGAATCCCAACGGGCAAACTGCGCAGCGGTTATTCGTATTGCGCGACGTGTTACAATCAGCCCGCGAGCACTTGCGGGCTGCTCGCCAGTGAGGCTTGCATGTCGAGTACCAGTCTAGAGCAACTCGTCTAGCGGCTTCCTCCAACCGAATTCCTATCCCACCTGTTTCCCCATCCAATCGAGAGCTGAGCATGTTTCGAAACTACGCTTTACCCTTCTTCCTCGCCTTTTTTACTTGTGGAATTGCCCAAGCCGCGGAGCCCCAGACCATTCGACTTTGGGAGACCGATGCGCCTGGCGCTTTGGGGAGTGAAGAGAAGGATATTCCAACGGCGATTGTCTATTTGCCCGAGACGGCTAAAGGTCCTACCCCTGCGATTGTCATTTATCCAGGTGGCGGCTACGGGGGCTTGGCCATGGATCATGAAGGGCATCAGATCGCAGCCTGGGCAAATCGAATGGGGATGGCCGGAATCATTGTCTCGTATCGACATCGTGGTCGCGGCTATGGGCATCCCGCTCCCATGCTCGATGCACAGCGTGCGATTCGGTTAACGCGCCAGCATGCGGCCGAGTGGAACATCAATCCAGAGCAAGTCGGAGTGCTGGGCTTTTCTGCTGGTGGTCACCTGACGACCACCGTGCTCACGCACTTTGACCGAGGGATGAAGCAGCCTCACGATGAGGTTGATCAACAGAGTTGTCGGCCCGATTTTGGAGTGGTCTGCTATGCGGTCGTTGCCTTGGGAGAAACGTTCACCCACCAGGGAAGTCAACGCAATCTATTGGGGAGCGAGCCAACTCCAGAGATGATCGAGGAACTGTCCAATGAGAAGCAGGTTACCGCGGATACGCCTCCCTGTTTTGTGTGGCATACTGCCGAAGATTCGGCGGTGCCCGTAGAGAATGGAATTCAGTTCTATTCCGCTCTGGTAGCCGCCAAAGTTCCGTCGGAATTGCATGTTTTTCCATACGGACGCCATGGAATTGGACTGGCGAACGATTTCCCAGGTGCGGCTCAATGGCCTCTGCTGTGCGAGGATTGGCTCAAACGCACTTTGGACAGGTAAGCGTACAGGGCACGTAAACCTTAGACCGTGCGATCAGTTGTCTGACGATTCTATGATTCGGCGATTTGCCAAATCGTAACTTTGCCCAGCCTCCCCCAAGGAATATTGAGGGGGGGCTGTGTCGCTTGAATGCTGGGCATCGTAGAAGTAGACGTTGCCCTGTCCCACAATTTTTGCCGTTGATTCTCGAACGATAATCGCGGTGGCTTCGTCGATGCCGATTCCCAAGAGCTGCGGATACTGGTGTTTCAGTTCTGCCATATCCTTCTGGCGTGCGCGTTGTGAAAAGTGTTGGTCGATGGCCACACCGCTGATGAAACCCAATCCCCCACGTTCGTATCCCGGTGCCATGATGTCGAAGTTTTCAATTGGGGTGGCTCGGGCTAGGTAGCGCGCCTGGATGGATGCTCCGGCGGAGGAACCGCCAATGACTCCCCCCTTTCTTAAGACTTGTTTCATCAGGGCGTGCGTGCGGGTGCCGTAATAGGAATCGGAAAAATTCCATTGACGTCCGCCACCGAACCAGATGCCGGTGGCCTGTTGCAGTGGTGCGTAGAATTCGGCACTCTCGTTGGAGACTTGCCGATCCTTGGTATGCAGGAATGTTGCCCGCTGAACGCCCATTTCCTCCCACTCTCGGACTGTTGCGGGAGTCCCCCTGATCACGTCGCGTTCCTCGCACGGGATGTAGACCAGTTTTGCCCGCTCGACGCCGCCAGCGGCCGTGACAAACTCCTCCATGAGTCCCTTGGGCATGCCACCCCCTCCAACGATCATTAAACATCCATGAGGTACGCGAGGTTCCCGTGGTCGTTGGGGTGGGAAGGGGGCGAGAGTGCGTTCAATCGATTCACGCCGCCACTGTGTTAAATCCGCCAGGTGTTTCGTGGGAGCTTGTTCTCGCGTGCGATGGGCGCGAAGTGAAAATGCTTTGGTCGGCAGTTGCCCACCAGCGGGTAAAAGCAACGTCGCCGTTCCCTCGCCCATGACCTGCAGTTTCCGACCGGACAAAATTAACAGGCTACCGGAAGTCAGCCCAATGCCCACGCGACGCGGTTGGGTGCTGAGTCGCAGTTGCACCTGAGGTTGCATGGTTGCGCCATCGTAACCGGTCTTGAGCCACACATCTGGCAGGAGGTCCCAGCCCTTGTGGAGTGGTTGGGAGGAGTCTAAATCAGGTTGGAAGATCGCACCGGCCCACTCTGCGGCAGGCCCCAGCAGGATGACGACTTTGCCGGAGTCGACACAACTCTTTAGGAATTTACCGATGGAATCCCTGCGTGGTGGAGTTGGAAAGGGTGTGTTGGGAAGTGTGTGCCACACTAGAATATCGAAATCTTGAATGACCACGTCTTGAGCCGGCGTTGTAGCGGTCGTCAGTGGGACGGCGACGAGGTCCTCCGAGAGACCTTTGTAGAGTGCGAGGTCGAGGCTGGGCTCTACGGGAGTCGCCTCAGCACTCGAGTTCGCTGATGGAAGAGGGGGCTGGAGCTGGAGAATACCTAGGGGGTGAGATTGGAAGAGTGGCTGAAGCTGGCGCCGTACGGATAGCAGATCCTCGAGTTTCTCAGCTGCTAGGATGCTCCCCTGGATCTTGAGGTTGATTGGCCAGTCCTCAAACCGCTCGTCGAATTCTTGGGCGACTGCTGCAGCGTTTCCTAGTCCGAGTGCTAAGGCCACCATGATTCCGATCCAGCCAGGGTGACCGGCGGGCGTGTGACGGGGGCGAGTGGGCCTGCGGGCTGGCATGTGCTTTTCCCTGATGAAGCGGGTGGGATGCAATAGGATTGATCGAAAGCGAGTGTGTTAATCTTCCGCGTTGTTGGCTAGAAAATCGATGGTACTGGCCAGCACCGCGGCGGTGGCCTCTTGAAGGCGGGCAATCCGCCGCGATTGATCGGAAGAGGACTGCGGCGGCGGGGAGGTGAGCGCGATCTCGAACTCCTGGCTCCGGCCGTCACGGAGTCGAATGGCGATGAAGACCCTCCCATCGGTCTTCGGGGGAGCACCCGGTCCAACATCACCGGTGACCGCTACTGCAATGGCAGACTCCGGGGTACGCTGTAAAATCGCTTCCGCCAACATTTGCGATGCAAGGGGACTAACCGGACCTATCTCGGGATCAATCAGGATTGAGGTGGGAATATCCAACCATTGGGCCTTGCTGTTGGAGCGATAGACAACAAAACTGCCGCACAACCACTGGGAAATCCCCGCCAAACAGCTTAGCGTGGCGGCGACGCGTCCGGCTGTACAGCTTTCTGCCAGCACGAGACGGCGATTGCTCGATTCAAGTAGGTCACGCAGTTCTGCAGCTAGCTTTAACAATTCGGTCTCTTGCATGATCATGCCCCATGGACGTGTTGTACCGACCCTTTTCAGGCTAGAATGAACCTTTGGCCAAAAATACCTTATTAACGCATCTAACTCTATGTTCTATCCGCAATCAGCCCAAACTTACGGCTTGGTCTCCCCATTTCGAGATTTGGCCGGCTGGATTCTATTGTGGGCTGGCTGCTTAGGGGCGGGGTTGCTGACGGGGTGTGGTCAGCGCGCATCGACGTCCACCATTGCAGCGTCGGCAGCGTTCGATTTGTCGGAGGCCAGCTATGTGGGCCAAGCGACCTGCGTAAGCTGTCATCAGGAAGAAGCCACCAAGTTTAGCGGTTCTCACCACGATCGCGCGATGCAGTTGGCCACCCCTGAAACGGTACTCGGGGATTTTGACGATGCCCAAATTGAGCACCATGGCATCGTAAGTCGGATGTTTCGCGATGGCGAGCGTTACATGGTCCATACCGAGGGGCCAGACGGCAAGATGGCCGACTTTCAGATTCAATATGTGTTTGGTCTCGAACCGCTGCAGCAATACATGGTGGAACTACCGTTCGATTCCGAAACGCGAGAGTCGGATGAGCTGCCACGGGTGCAAGTCCTCCGCCTATCTTGGGATACGGAAAAGGGGGTATGGTTCTACTTGGCACCACCGGATGTGCCTGAGAAATTGGAACCCTCGGACGACTTGCACTGGACCGGTATCGCGCAGCGTTGGAATACGATGTGCGCCGAATGCCACAGTACCGATTATCGCAAGAACTTCCAGGTTCCGGAGTCACATTTTGGCCTGCTTCGCAGCCAGAGTGTCGCTGCCGACTCGGCCAGCAGTAGCAGTACCACGGAGGATGTGGAATATTCGACGGAGGGAAGAGGCAGTTATCACTCGACCTTTGTCGAGATCAACGTTTCTTGCGAGGCGTGTCATGGACCGGGCAGTGTGCATGTGGAGTTGGCCAAACAGTGGTTTCCGGGGTGGAATCGTCAAAAGGGCTACGGCTTAGCGAATCTCAAGGCTACGGCGGAAAATCAGATTCAAGCCTGCGCCCCGTGCCACAGTCGTCGCAGCGTGATTGCGGGTAATTTTAAAGCCGGAGACAACTTTTACGACTATTTCAGCAATGAGCTGTTGGCACGCGATGTGTACTATCCCGACGGGCAAGTCTTGGACGAGGACTATGTGCATGGTTCGTTTATCCAAAGCAAAATGTACCACAAGGGAATTCGGTGCAGCGACTGTCATGATCCTCACTCGGCACGGTTGAAGCACGATGGAAACCAGGTCTGTACCTCATGCCATCAACACCCCGCAGCCAAGTACGACTCGGTTGCTCACCATTTCCATAAGCCGGAGAGCGAGGGGGCGCAGTGCGTGAATTGCCATATGCCTGCCACGACCTACATGGCAGTTGACTCTCGACGAGACCATTCGCTGCGCATTCCTCGACCAGACTTGAGCCTCGAAATCGGGACTCCCAATGCGTGTACTGGATGCCATTTGGATCAACAGAATGTTGGTGAGGAGAAACGTCCAGGTTTGAGCCTGTACCAAGACTGGATGCTGGCCGCTCGCCAGGGGGACGAGGAGGTGCAAGCGGAGATCGATCGTGCAAATCAATGGTGTGATGATGCGTGCAATCGTTGGTATGGTTTAACTCGGCGGCGGGATGACCATTTCGGCTTGGCCATTGCTGCTGCGCAGCGTGATGCTCCCGACGCGGTCGAGCGTTTGCAGAAGATGCTCAAGAAAACCGACTTTGAGGCCCCGGCCATTGCGCGGGCTTCGGGCTTGCAAGAGTTGCTGAACCTGGATGCGGGCGCGGCATTCCAGGAAGCCAAGCGGCTCATCTATGACCCGCATCCGCTCGTTCGATCCTCTGCCACGTCGGCGCTGGTGGCTGCGCCGCAGGCCACTCAGGGGGTTAGTCTGCTGGAGGCAGCCTTGTCGGACGAATCGCGCAGCGTGCGAACGGAAGCGGCTCGAAATCTACTCAATTTCCCCTCGAACCTATGGCGCAAGGAGGCGGCGACACCCCTCCGCAAGGCCTTGGATGAGTTGACGGAATCTTTGGAGTATAATAACGACCGCGCCGGGGCTCACCTAGCTCTGGGGATCTTGTCGGAACAACAAGGGCGCGATCAACAAGCGATCCAACACTATCAGGCGGCTCGCGCCGTAGAACCAGGCATGGCCGGTCCACGCACCAACTTGGCGGCCTTGCTTGAACGTAACTTATCCAATCAAGCCCAGTCTACGGGCAAAGTCAATCCAGAACTGGCGGCTGAAATCAGTCGTTTGAGAGCTGAGGAACTGCCGATTTTAGAACGCGACGCGGACTTGGTGCCCAACGTGGCCTCCATTCAGCACCGCTACGGTCTGGCGCTGTACTTGGACGGGCAAGAGGCTGAGGCTGCGAAGCGATTGATCGCGGCTGCCGAGTTGGAGCCGCTGCAGGCTGCTTACGCGCAAGCAGCAGCCTTGATACTTGAAAAATTGGAACGCTGGGAAGAGGCCCAATATTGGGCTGAAGAGGGGGTAAAGCACTCGGGAAACAATCCCGAGTACCAACTCTTGCTGGATCAAATCCGTGCAAAGCGAAACCATGCGCAAGCCGGAAGTGAATCCGAATAGTATTTGAATACTACTTTCAATGGTTGGTCGCTTGACCTGCAGGTACTCGCAAGCATGCCACCGCTGGCAAAACAGAGAACAGTCGGAATTGATGATGAATCCATTTCAACAATATGAATTGCAGATGACGCGCAGGCAATTGCTGTCGCGCGCACGCGGTTGTCTAGGTGCCGCTGCGTTGGGGACCCTGCTGCGTGACGATCAAGCTCGGGCCGAACCCGTGGCCGCCGCAAACCAGCCAGCAAGTATGCCTGGTTTGCCACAGCTTCCGCACTTTCCGCCGACCGCCAAGCGAGTTATCTATCTGTTCATGGCAGGCGGCCCTAGCCACATTGATATGTTCGACTACAAGCCGGCGGTTCGCGCGCTCCACGGCACCGGCTTGCCAGAGTCGATTCGCAACGGACAGCGATTGACTGGAATGTCGAGCGGTCAAAGTGAATTTCCCTGTGTGGCCCCCATGTTTAATTTTGAACGCTATGGAGAGCGAGGGACTTGGGTCAACAGTGATTTGTTACCTCATACCGCGAATATCGTAGATGATTTAACCATCATCAAAACGATGAACACTGAGGCGATCAACCACGATCCCGCCATGACATTTATCAATACCGGCTCGCAGCAATTGGGACGCCCCAGTATGGGCTCTTGGCTGAGCTATGGATTGGGCAGCCCCAATCAAGATCTGCCTGCATACGTAACGATGATTTCAGTTGGCGCCAAACCTGGTCAAGCTCTCTTCTCGCGACTGTGGGGGAGTGGCTTTTTGCCCTCGCAGCACCAAGGTGTTCAATTCCGCAGCGGTGCCGATCCGGTGCTCTACCTCAATAATCCGCCTGGGGTGAAGAGCGACACTCGTCGACGGATGTTGGACGCGGTTTCTCAGATCAATTCGGAGCACTTTCAAGATGTGGGTGATCCGGAAATTCAAACGCGGATCTCGCAATACGAAATGGCATATCGCATGCAAACCTCAGTCCCCGATTTAATGGAGGTTAGCGATGAGCCCGATTACGTTTACGAAAATTATGGAAGCGATTCCCGCAAACCGGGCTCGTTCGCAGCCAACTGCATTTTAGCGCGACGTCTTGCCGAGCGAGGAGTGCGATTTGTGCAGTTATTTCACCGCGGATGGGACCAGCACGGGAACCTACCCAAGGAGTTGCGGACCAATTGCAAGGGAGTGGATCAGCCAGCCGCTGCACTGGTGAATGACTTGAAACAGCGCGGCATGCTGGAGGATACGATGGTCATCTTTGGTGGCGAGTTCGGAAGAACGATTTACAGCCAAGGAGCGCTGACGGTGGACAATCATGGGCGAGATCACCACGGCCGGTGCTTTACAACCTGGGTGGCGGGAGGCGGGTTCAAGCGTGGTTTCGATTATGGGTTGACCGATGATTACAGTTACAACATCTTAGAAAATCCGGTACATATCAACGACTTTAGCGCGACGGTCCTACATGCCCTGGGAATCGATCACGAACGATTCTCGGTCAAGTATCAGGGACTCGACTGGCGTTTGACCGGAGTCGAGGGGGCACGCGTCGTTAAGGATGTTTTAGCCTGATGGACAGTCGACTTCCTTCGTGTGGTTCGGCCGAGCATGACCGTTCCTCACGCAATCTCCGGGGGGATTCTACCCCCGGATGCTTTAGATCCTTGCTGAGAAATTGATTGACGAATGACAATCCTCGAAACCCATGACGTAACTAAGAGCTACGGTTCAGGTGAAGCGCGCGTCGAGGTCCTGCATGGCATCAGCCTCCGTGTGAATCCTGGTGAGTTTGTCGCGATTATGGGCCCGTCGGGGTCTGGCAAAAGCACTCTGTTGACAATCTTAGGGGGAGTCGAAGTTCCGAGCCAAGGAAACGTGTTGTTGGAGGGAGTCGATCTGGCGCGCATCAGCGAAGATGAACGCACGATCCTACGACGACGACGGTTGGGATTTATTTTCCAGTCCTTCAACCTTCTTCCCAACCTGAGCGCCGAAGAGAATGTTGCCCTCCCAATGCAACTCGATGGTCAACCTCCAGCTAAAGTGCAGGAACTGACGCTCAAGTCGCTCGAATTGGTGGAAATGTCCCACCGCAGGTCTCACCTCCCCTCGGCTTTGTCGGGCGGTGAGCAACAGCGGGTGGCAGTCGCTCGCGCCCTGGCCATTCAGCCCGCTTTGCTGTTGGCGGATGAACCGACCGGAAATTTGGATTCACGGCAGTCCAAACGTATCTCCGCGCTCCTGAAATCCTTGGTCGAAGAACGAGGCCAAACCATCGTGATGGTGACGCACGATGCCAATGTGGCGCGAATCGCTGGGCGTTTGATCACGATTCGCGACGGAGTCATCGAACATGATGGCCTCCCGGCCGAAATTCTCGGGGACTCCGACATGCTCGCCTCCAGGGAACTTTAAATGGCTTTGGGCAGATTCAGTTTCCGTGAAGTGCAGGCTCGACCGCTACGTGCGCTCCTTACATTCCTAAGCATTACCATTGGCGTGGCTGCCGTGGTGGCCGTACTGCTAGCTACGGCGACCACCCGGATGGCTCAGGCAGATATGCTGAATGCCATCTCCGGTAAGTCGGACCTCGAAGTCGTAGACAACGGAACTCGCGGCTTTTCCTACGAATTGGTAGGGCAGGTTCGTCAAGTGGATGGGGTCGCAGTTGCCGCGCCGTCCATGATCCGCTTCGGCGTGGTATTCGTGGGGGAACACAAGGCACGCACTCAAGTCCTCGGCATCGACCCGCGGATCGATCAACAGGTGCGAGACTACGAGATTATCGAGGGGACGCTGCCCGAAAGCTATTCCGAAGTCATGTTGGACTCCAGCTTTGCGGAATCGCTCGAGGTTGCCGTGGGGGAGCCCCTGAAGATTTTGGCCCGAGGTGGCTTGCGCGAGTACACCGTTAGTGGTGTGGTGCGACCGAATGGTACCAATGCTGTCGCCCTGGGGAGCGCTGTCTATTTGGTCCTGCCAGCGGCCCAGCAAGCGTTTCAAACTGGAAATGTGGTCGACCAAATTCAGGTCCAATTGGCTCCTGGCGTTGACAAGCGGAAGCTGGAAAAGGTACTCGCAGAGTTGCTTCCGACGGGAGTGACCCTCCGGGCTCCGCGAACGAGCAGTGATATGGTGCAAGAGGCGATGTATGCCACCGAAAATGGGTTGCATATGGCCATCGCCTTCGCGTTGTTAATCTCCATGTTTATCATTTACAACACTTTCCAGATGGCAGTCGGCGAGCGGAGACGCCAAATTGGAATTCTGCGTGCCATTGGAGCAACCCGCCGACAAGTCGCTTGGATGATTCTCCGCGAGGCGATTTGGATTAGCCTAGCGGGCTCGATCGCCGGATGCTTTCTGGGAGTCTGGGGGGCTGGCTATCTCAATTCCGCTACCGAACAAATGCTGCAAGTTGAATTGCCACGCGTCAAACTGACGTGGTTGCCATTTGTGGTAGCCGTTCTTTTTGGAATGGGTGTTTCTCTGTTGGGCGCGATCTTGCCAGCCAAGCGGGCGAGTTCGGTACAACCCATGGAAGCGATGCGAGCCACGGAGATTCGCTACAACGATGAAGTGATTCGTCTGACCAAACCGCTGGGGCTGATCGTCATCCCGCTTGGGGCCAGCTTGTTGTACCTCTCCACGCATAATCTATTGCCAATCGGTGGAGACATTGTGGCCATCGTGCTGATGTTGCTCGGCTGTGTGCTGCTGATTCCATGGGGCATGCATCCGATGTCCGAATGTGTTACCCGTATCTTGGTGCCTTTCCTGGGCATCGAAGCGAGGCTGGCGCAGAAGCAGCTGATGCGGCATGTCGGGCGGAGCGCGTTGACCATCGGCGTGCTGTTCATCGCGATCAGTACCAGCGCAGGCTTGGCAGGCAATATTCTCGACAACGTCAAGAATGTTCGAACGTGGTACGAGCACGCGATTATTGGTGACTTTTTCGTGCGTGCTTCCATGCCCGATTTGGCCAGTGGTGCGGCGGCAGACATGCCCTCGGATGTGGGGCTGTCACTCGAGGAGATCGAGGGAATTCAGTCGATTGACCAGATGCGCTTTGTCAACGCTCTCTCCGGCGAGAATGATATCCTGCTGATTGTTCGTAGTTTTGTAGGAGAGGTCGACGATTTCTTCGACATTTCCGAGGGCACGTCCACTGCTGCCCTACAAGGGCTGAACAATAACAAAGTCGTTATTGGGTCGGTGCTTGCCCGACGACTGGAATTGACGTTGGGCGATCTGATTCCCATTGAAACGCCCGAGGGAACAGTGGAACTAGAGATCGCTGCAATCACCAACGACTATTTCGGGGGTGGATTAACGGTCTACATGGAACGCGAATTGGCTTCGCGGTTGTTGGGGGTCGATGGTGTCGATGCGTTCATTATCAAATCCGCCAGCGGGATGCGCGATCAAGTTGAAGCAGAACTTCGAGCGTTCTGTCGTGCAAATGGTTTGATCCTACAATCGTATGCTGAGCTGGTTACATTCATTGATGGCATGATCAATGGTGTGATTGCGAGCTTGTGGATGCTGCTGGGGTTGGGGTGCATCATTGCGGCCATGGGCCTTGTGAACACGCTGACCATGAACATTTTGGAGCAGACGCGTGAGATTGGTATGCTACGCGTCGTGGCGATGACACGTGGGCAGGTGCGTCGCATGATCTTCGCACAAGCCACATTGCTCGGATTGATCGGGCTCATTCCCGGTGCTGCGGTGGGCTCGATTGTCTCCTATCTGATTAGCCTCTCTTCGATGGCTGTTTTGGGCCGTAGTATCGATTTCAATTTTCGACCTGAGCTCGTCTTCGGTTGCCTTCTATGCGGGCTAGTGATCGTTATGCTGTCCTCGCTGATTCCCGCGGAACGGGCGGCTCGCCTCAAGATTTCTTCGGCGCTGCACTACGAGTAGTCTGCCTCTTCAAGCCTTACTCTAAAATTCCCACCGGCGAATGTGGGCAACTACGCAAGCAGGGCATCCGTCAAGCTGGGGGCTGCCGAATTCCGTTGTTCGTTCGTGGTGCCGCGGTTTGGCCCGCTGCACACCGCATGACCGTAAATCTGGTATGTTGCAAGATCGTAGTTGTTGGCGATTTCGTCAAATCGTTTGCTTCCAATCTACTCTGTTATTCGAGGTGCCCCGAATGTTAGGTCGTCGTATCTTGGGATTGTTCATTGCGAGCTGCTGTCTTTGCAACTCGATACCACAGGGACGTGCCCAAGGCGTGGGCGACACGGCGGTTGCAAGCGCCCCAACTCCCAGGATAAAAGCCACTACGCAACCACTTTACGATTATGTGTCTGCCCCGGATGCGAGCTACGACTGGGAAGTGCGCGAGAGATTGACCATTCAAGATTGTGATGTGTTGCGTGTGCACTTGGTGTCCCAAACTTGGCATGACATTGCCTGGCGGCATGTGGTCTACTTGATCAAGCCACCGAATCTCGACCCTCAACGTCGCGATGCGGTATTGGTCGTGGCGGGCGGGAGCTGGGACCAGGCTTGGCCCGAGAATGGCCCTCAATCGGTTTCGCTCCGGGGGGAGGCTCAATTGATGGCCGGCGTGGCGCAGCAGTTTGGATGCATCATCGCGGTAGCAAGTCAAATTCCCTTCCAGCCGATGATGGAGGGAAAACACGAAGACGAAATCATTGCGACCACTTTTAAAAACTATATCGAAAGTGGCGATGCGACCTGGCCCTTGCTGTTGCCAATGGTCAAAGCTGCGATGCGCTCGATGGATGCCGCGACCGCCGCCGCCCAGAGGGAATGGCAGGTAAACCTGGAAAACTTCACGGTCACAGGCGCATCGAAACGAGGTTGGACAACTTGGTTGACCGGTGCCATGGATTCACGCGTTACGGCGATTGCGCCCATGGTGATCGACATGCTGCGGATGGACCGACAGATGCAGCATCAAATCGATTCCTGGGGAAAGTACTCAGAGCAGATCGCGGACTATACCGAGCTGCAATTGCCCAAGATGCTGGGGACACCCGAGGGGCAGTCGCTGCAAGGGATCGTCGATCCCTTCGCCTATCGTGGGCAGTTAGGCCAGCCCAAACTCTTGATCTTTGGAACCAACGATCGCTACTGGCCGCTGGACGCTTGCAACCTCTACTGGGACCAATTGGAGGGGGATAAGTACCTGCTCTATGTTCCCAATCAAGGGCATGGCATTCGAGACTACGCGCGACTCATTGGCAGCCTGAGCGCGCTTCATCATAGTTTGCATGGGGGGCCCGCCCTACCGAAACTAACCTGGGATCACCAGCAGGCAGATAACCAATCGGAGCTTGTCGTCGCAACAAAGGACTCGATTGATTCGGTGCATGGTTGGGTCGCCTCTTCGGACTCCAAGGATTTCCGAGATGCGACGTGGTCGCAACAAGCTTGTCAACGGATCGACGAGGAGAGTTGGAAGTTGACGGTCGCGGCGCCAGAGAAAGGTTATCGGGCCTTCTTTGCCGAAGCGGTATTCCTTTCCAACGACTTGCCCGGCTTCCTCTCCACGAACATGACGATTGTGGGTGGCAATCCATAGTTTGGCGACTGGTCAGTAGCGGTAACGCTGGAGCGCGTTAGACTTTGCCTCGAACTTGCAATTCGACGGTCTTGCTAAGGATTTCAGTCGGCAGTTCGGCGCATCCAAAAAATCGGCCTTTCCAATCTGGTAGCTGCGTGGGACAATCAGGGTTCACGCAGTCCGTCGGTTAGCCCCCACTTAGTCGATTCTGCAGACTTCTGCATTCGAATCTGCCTGCGAGGTTTGGCGATGCTCACTGCCGAATCGAGGGGCAGAGGACGATATAGCCATTTTCGAGAAGGTGGATCGATGAATAACCCAGTTCCAGCCCCAGTCTTGCCTTACCGCATGAATTGGACCTACTCGGTCACGATCGTTTTGATTCATTTGTTGGGGTTTCTGGCGCTCATTCCCTATCTGTTCAGCTGGACTGCCTTTTGGGTGTTTGTGATCGGAATTCATGTCTTTGGGCAGGGGATAACGATCGGCTACCACCGTTTGCTGACTCACCGTAGCTTCAAATGCCCTAAGTGGGTGGAGCGAGTTTTTGCAATTCTAGGCATTTGCTCGATGCAAGATACGCCAGCCAGATGGGTTTCCGTGCATCGTCAGCACCACGTTCATTCGGATGAAATTCCCGATCCCCACAGCCCACGGGTGACCTTCTTCTGGTCGCACATGGGGTGGTTAATGTGGGTCAACCGCCAGACCTACAGCGCTGCAGGGCTCGAAAAGTTTGCGAAGGATCTACTGCGCGACCGCTTCTACATGCGGTTGGAATTGAACCCCTTCCAGCAATTTAAATATCTGATGGGGCAGTTCGTCGTATTCTTCGCTGCTGGATTCGGAATCAGCTTTCTATTCAGTCCAGAACTATCCGCCGCAGTGCAACTCGGCGCAAGCATGGTGACTTGGGGTGTCATTATGCGAGTCATTGCAGTGTGGCATATCACTTGGTCGGTGAACTCGCTCAGCCACATGTTTGGCTATCGCAATTATGAAACCAACGAAGGCAGTCGCAACAACTGGCTGGTAGCGCTGCTGAGCGTGGGCGAAGGGTGGCACAACAATCATCACGAAGACCCCTCGGCGGCGTCTGTTCAGCACCGTTGGTGGGAGTTGGACATCAGTTACTACGAGATCAAGCTCCTGGAAATGGTGGGGTTGGCGAGTGACGTGATTCCACCGAGGCAGATGCGACACGGCCACCGACCCACTTCCAAAGCGACCGACAAGCGCGGTTCGGGTAGTACTGGAGATGCGAATCCACCGAGCGACGTCACCGATCCTACGGTCACCAAGAAGATTCCAGCCTAACTTCGAGATCACCGACACCTTGTGATCCCGGTTGAAGACTAGCTGGAGATGGTTATATTTCGCCAGAGATGCTTTTGCAGAAAGGCAGCTTTGGCGAAGCTCGCCAACAGTTGGTATTATGGTAGGCGAGGTGAAGTGCCGGTTCATGGATCGCGGCTTGCCAGGATAGTTCATGCCTGCGAAGCGAAAATCGAGATGGACTTTATCGCCTGCGCGCATGGAGAGCTGGCACGAAATGCGGTGGACTCCGCTCTCCGGCCGAATGCATCGGTATCCGCTGCCATTTCAGGTCGTGGTAGTGGAGGAATTTCCGAGCCAACGGCTTGCGGGTATCGCCACCTGCCGCCTGAGCAAGGTGGGCGTAACCACCGCTGGCAGACCTCGAAACTAGGTGCGATGCCACTGAATCGACAAAGCTGCCGGCTTTGAATCGCCCATGCCATCGGCCCCCTCGATCGTCGTTCCAGGTCATTGGACCTGTTTGATAACCTCCCCCCACCCCTCGCGTCTCACCGGTGAAGCAATCCCATGAAGTTGGCAAAACTGTTAAATGACGCTGGAAATCCTTGCGTTGGTCGTGTCTCCGATTCTTCCGTTGAAGTCATTGACCTGTCCGCGGGAAATTTTACGTGCTTGTCGGCACTGCTGGCGGCGCCCGATGTACTGGCGGCGGCCGAAGCCCTGCCCGCAACGGGGGAGCAGTTTTCGATTCAGGATGCACGTCTTTTGCCCCCAATTGACCAGCAAGAGGTGTGGGCTGCAGGGGTCACCTACAAACGCAGTCAGACCGCGCGAATGGAAGAGTCGGAAGCAGCCGCCTCGTGTTACGACCGGGTCTACAATTCGCCACGGCCTGAAATCTTTTTCAAAGCCACACCACATCGCGTACGCGGGCACGGTGACGCCCTGCGCATTCGCGAAGACTCCGCTTGGAATGTACCCGAGCCCGAACTGACACTCGTACTTTCGCCCAAATTGAAGATTGTCGGTTTTACGATCGGCAACGATATGAGCTCGCGGGACATCGAGGGGGATAACCCACTCTATCTTCCTCAAGCCAAAATGTACGACCAATGCTGTGGCCTGGGCCCCTGGATTACGTTGACTGCCAGTATGCCGGCCAAAGAAGACATCGAAATCGATTTGAAAATCACGCGAGACGGCAAAATCGTGTTTGACCAAGCGACCCGAGCTACCGAGATGGCACGAACTTTTGAAGATTTACTTTCCTGGCTTGGCCGAGACAACAGTTTTCCAGCAGGAGCGTTTTTGTTGACCGGGACCGGGATTGTGCCCAACAGCGATTTCACCCTAGCGCCCCGCGATCAGGTCAATATCTCGATCTCAGGGATTGGTACGCTGAGCAACTCGATCGTTCAAGGCTGATATTCTCGCGTTTTCACTTGGAATCTGCCTCAGTGAGCTTGAAACGGAACCAAAGGCGACAAGAATTACAACATCTGCTATCCCCCCGGGGTGGCAATCTGCTTTTATCAGCTGCTTTATTGAGAAGTAGCTGCATCCTACCTTCAAAGGAATCAGTATGCGTTTAGTCGCCACCGCAGTAATGGCAATTGCCAGCCTGCAAACGGTTGCAATGGCCCAACCTGCACTTCAGCCCTTAACACCTCCTGGTGGAGCAAAGGCGGGAGCGAATGCGGCCAGCTACGGCATTGGGTACGAAATTGGTATGAATATCAGCTCCGGTGGAATTTCGGCAGAGGATATCTCCAAGTCGGACCTCATGACCGGTTTGCTCGATGCACTGGCCGGCAAAGAGCCAGCCATTACCTCCGAAGAGATTCGGGCGGCGATGGAAGCGCTGGGCCAGAAGGTACTCGCCCGCAAGTCTGCCGTAGCTAAGAAGTTCTTGGAAGAAAACAAGTCCAAGGATGGCGTTCAGGAAACCGATACCGGCCTGCAGTACCAAGTTATCAAGTCGGGTAACGGAGCGACACCAACGACGGCCAGCACGGTTAGCGTGCATTACGAAGGTAAGCTCGTCAACGGAGAAGTCTTTGACAGCTCGATTGCGCGGGGCGAGCCGACCAGCTTCCCCGTCACACGAGTCATTCCTGGCTGGACCCAAGCTCTGTTGAGAATGAAGGTCGGCGACAAATGGCGTCTGTTCATTCCACCTGAATTGGCCTATGGCGAGAACGGCTCACCACCGGTCATCGGTCCTAACGAAGCGCTCGTCTTCGAAGTGGAATTGCTCGAGATTAAGTAGTTTGCATGGGGCACCTCTGGCTGGAATGAACCCTGATTCCTCCTGCCGAGAGCGGCCAAATTGAATGCTGCAGTCTAAAACAGCCCTAGCCCGCTCGAGCAATCGAGCGGGCTATTTTTTTGCATGCTTGGTTGGAGCTCCGCTGGCATCGCCTTTCTGCATCGTTCAAGGCGCACTCTAACTCCGTCCTAGCGTCAGTCGAAAGTCGCTCTTAGAGGTTCCCCTTGGTGATTGATTGTTGCTAGGGAATAACTCCCGAGAGATCGTCTGCATGCATCGGAGCCGTGGGGAAGTGCAACCCCGATCGCCGCTGGAAAACGATTGGAAGTGAGTTGGAGGCTGAACAAGACGCACCACTCGGTACGAGGTTTCGTTCATCCTGTGTTCGCATCGTTTCCGATGCAATGGTCTGTGCAATCGGGTTGCGTCCTAGTCGGTCTGTCGCTAGGGACACCGCACCAACGAGAAACAGCTCGCCGCAAATCATCGCGACGAGCTGTTTCGATTTCAAATCGGGCGACCGAATTGGAGGAGGCTTCCCTTGCTAGAGCCTCGCCGAAGGAACCACGCTGCCAGTCGGATTGGGAAGGCCCGATTAAGTCCCCTTCGATGAGCGGCTTGTGGGATGCTCTCGCACCCACTCGACGGCTACTTTTCTGCAGCTGGCGCTGGTTCGTTCGCTTGGCGAACGACGTAAGTCGTTAGCTTTCGCGTTTCCGGTTCGAACGTGATCCCAAGCTCCTTCTCATACCACTGGCGAGCCATCTGCAGCGATCCCTCGTCGACGAACCAGGGCGAATCGCTGGCTACTAGATACTGGTCGTAATTTACAGCCGTCTTGTAGTCGTCCCACGAATCGTACTGACTTCGATCAAACTCCGGCGCCCTCGGAAGACCTGTTTGATCCACGATGATCGGATGCGTACCGGCGATCACTGTGCTGTTTTGCAAATAGTGAAAGTCATCGAAAAGCTGGTCCAACGAAACTGGATGCAGCAAATGCCCGACACCAAGCTTGACCAAGCCACGCTGTTCACGGCCGCCTTGCACGATGTAAGGAACCGGGGGATTGACTTCCGTGTAGGACTTGCGAGAGACGCCATCATGCTTTGCAATCCAAAACTCACGCTCCTCTTCAACCGTGTTAAACTCCAGGCCAACCGTTCCAAGTGCGTAGGAGGTCCACTCTTGCCACGGAGTGCCCGATTCGCAAACCAAGTCCGACCGCGGGAAGGTTCGCTCTGCCAATTCCCTCTCAACTCGCCAGCGATACAAGTCACGCTCTTCGGCCTGACTCGATACGCGACGGCGGATGAAATCCCCCACATTCATTTCGCCATTCTGCCCATTATCCAACGGAACGACCATAAAGCGTCCATCGGGAGTTGGTTTTGTATACTGGTAGGAGAACACCTTTTGATCCGTCCGAGCAACGATTCTTGGCAGCGCTGGATTTGCTTGCTTCTGCAATGCAACTCCGACGTTTTGAACATGTTGATTCCACACCGCTATGACATTGTCCATTTGACCGCCATAACGCAAGTTCTCCGTGGCGGGAGGAGCATACGCGACGACGGTGTTTGGCAAGGGTTCATTGTAGGCTAGGCTCAACTCAAGCACAGTGATCGTGCGCCCTTCGACTACATGGCTCCGCGTGTAGGACACCGGCAAATGCGTGCTTGCGTCAAACCAATAGTCGGCAGTCTTGCCGTGGCGATCCAAGCGAGTTCCGCGGAGTACCCTACCGTCAACTTCACGCGAACCAAGATCGGTTGTGGAATTTCCCTCCGCCTTCAGTTCTCGCAACACTTCACTCAACGTTTCGAAGCGGCTGATGTAGTCCTTGGGTTGACCCTTCGAAACATACAGCAAGTTAGTATCACGTTGATATTCGTTCAGCGTATCGCCGTCACGCGTGATGGTGATGGGGCCCATCGCTTCGTACGCGCGGCTGTTGCGACTTTCGTCACTCCAATACCAGGCGTCAATGGCGTGTTTCTCATCGTCGCCGACGGCGGCATCGCTTTCCAATGGCCACTTGCGAACAACTGTGGTTGTCCAGCCCGTCGCATGAATCACATCCACCTTTTGCAAGGCGGCGACGGCTTGGGCATACAGGGATTTCGGTTGCGTCATCCACCAACCGACAGCGAGCATCAGCGCGGCTGCCGTCGCCAGCGCTGCCAAGCGGCGCAGCGATCGAACTGCTGGCCGTTCGACTTGGATGTGAGCAGGTTCCTGTTCACTGGCAATCTCCGATAGAACTCGTTGAGCAAAGTCTGGAGGTCCAGACAGTTCGTTTTTCAGTTGTGCGAGACGGGTATCAAGTTTATTTGGTTGACTCATGTTTCGTACACTCCTCATGTGTTAGCCATGCTTGTAGTCGCTGGCGTGCGCGAAAAAGTTGTTTCGTAATCGTGCCGACGGGGCAGCCGAGTATGTCGGCGATTTCCTGGGCGGTATGCCCCTCGAAGTGCTTCAGTCCGATAGCGATTCGCTCTTGCTCAGGCAGCCGGTCGATTAATTCGAGTAGTTCCATGGAACTACTGGTCCAACCGTTGACGTCCACTGCCGTATCAGGATCGAGCGTGGCAGGCGTAGTGCGTATTTGCTTCATTGCCGCCGACGATGCCCGGCGCCGGACAATGCCAATTAGCCATGAAGCAAAACTGCCATGATCCCTAAGCCTCGAGAGCCCCTTGTATGCTGCGATGAAAGATTCTTGAGTGATGTCGTCAACCAAATGGTCATCCGGCATAATTCGCTTTGCGGTCCCGCGAGCAAGACGCTGGTAGCGGCTGATGAGCTCCGCGTACGCATTGATCTGTCCGGCGAGTACTTTTTGAATGATCTCTCGGTCGCTTGTCACAGTGGGAGTCTCTTAAAGCGTTTTTCGGAAAGCACTTCCCGTTGAAGCCCGTCATCGTAGTAGTCCCTGCTCAGGTGGATTTTGCGGCAATGAAAGGGATTATTCTTCATTGACGATGCACAAGAAATGGGATTCCCAGCGCCTTGGGCCACACTTTGAAGCCTCGCTTGCCTCCCAACCCGAGCAGCGGCTATTCGCTCAAGACCATTGAGGGCAATAGTGGTGGGACTCACTTAAGCTTCAATGGCACGCGAACTGAACCGAATTGGGCGATTTGCCGAGCGAGCCGTGAATGCTGAGATTACACCCGACTGCAAACTGCCTTTAAGGTTGATCCATGCGTATGAACGTGGGACCCGATGCTGACGTTGCAGTGAGCGGGGGCGGAGGCTCAACCTGCGGACGCGACGTGAGGAGCACTGTGGTCGGTCCTGGGGTACGTCTCGAAATCTGTGTAAGAACTATCATTCATTCGTTGGCATCAGCTGCGCAAGTGCAGACGTCGCCCAAGCGGTAGCGGCAACGGAAATGAACTGATGCTTGCCGTGCGGGTCCCCATTGTCAAAGAACGGTTGGACTGGTTCCGCGTGGCTCTCAAATTTCCAAGATCCATCAGCGTGCTGAGTCTGCAAAAGGAAATCGCGACCGCGTGCAATTGCAGGATCATTCGGTGCTATTCCTGAGTCGCATAACATGAAGACCGCTTGCCCCGTGGAAAGGGCATCGCTGGGGCGTTCCTCCGATTCGGCCCAACCACCATCGCTTTGTTGACTATTCAAAATAGCCTGTTGCACAAGTGCCTTTGCGTCTTCATCCCCACCGAGTTGTTGCAGTCCCCACAATCGCCAAAGTCGATCTTGTTGACTTGTCAGGGGAGCGCTGGCCAGCCATCTAACAGCCGCAGTACGAGCGAGCGCGACGCGCGGCTGCTGTTCCACGGTAGCGTACCGCTCGATTCCTACGAGGGCCAGAACCGTGTCGCCGACCATTGAGGCCTGCATGGGCGCACGTCGGCACGATGCAATCCAACGTCCGTTGTTCAATTTAGTGAGATCCGCGGGCGGATTGTCTCGCAATCTTGCGACTCCCTGGATGAGAAGCAAGTAGTTCACCATGGCTGTCGTCGTCTCGTCGGAGACCCGCTGATCAAGACTCAGTGCCCAGAGGCCATAGCCGACCGTGGCAGCGCCACCGGGAACGTGGGAGCCCATATCCATGTCTTCGATAAGCGGCTCAAAATAGGAATGAGCTGCATCCGCTTGCGCCTGCATCCAATTCGAATCCAATTGCAGCCCGGCTTGGGCGCCTTCGAAAGATGCCAGCATGGGAAGCGTATGATGGTGACACGAAAAACAGTCTTCATTGGATTGCCAGTTGACCGAAGCGCGTTGCAAGCGTTCGAGACCACGTCGCACCGTCGTTTCCACATCGGCGGAAAAACTTAGTTTTCCAATAGCGCAGAACACCAAGATAAATAGAGCTGGCTTCATGAAATTCTCGTGGATGGGCCACTTCGCTTCCTAGGTCCAGCCAACTAGCCGAACCTTCAGGTAGTCGCGTCATGGGATGTGAGAGGGAGATGCGAGAGGAAGCGTTCACGCGACGGCAGGAACCCATGGTTTTATCCGCCAATATTCCCTTGCGGCTGACCGCGAGATGTTCGTCGCTGCTGTAGCCTAACACGAAGCATGATCGGCAAGCAAGTTTTACCGCAACCCTCTAGGAACGATGCTGGCAGATTGAAGGTTGAGATCGAATCCTGGACAGAGGCTGAACAACCAACAGATTTTCAGTGTAGGGACGCGGCCCACATTATGTCGGAGCCCCCCGCGATGGGATCTGCCACATGCGTTGGCTTGGCCCGGTTGTGGCGAAAGGGGCTCATTAACCGACTTGCACCGATTGTACCCGTCAAATTCAGCAGGAGACCCGGTGTGGGTGCAGCGGGATGTTTCGTCTAGAAGGCAATGGCCGTGGCGCAGGTCCTGGCAGAAAAGTCCGACCAGCCTGACTGGTAGTGCTCTGGCTCGGTTAGCGGCAGGCCGTTTGTAGTTGATTACTAGGGTTTATCAATCACGATTCGAAACAGAATCGTATTGTCTTTCTTGAGGTCGTCGCTCCAAATTAATCGCGCGTCCTGATCCCAGGCAATCCGGTCATATCCATCCTTGGGGCGAACGTCACTCACCGAAAATTCTGTAGCTGCCTGCCATTGCTCCGTAGAAAACGCTTCCGATTTCCAGTTTGGCGGTTCCGCGGTCGTAGTGAACGCGCAGGGCCCTTCCCCAGCGACCGGTGATGCTTGAGCTGCACAGTCATCTTCCACTGGACCATGGTGCAAAACCAAACAACGCCAGCTAGAATCGGTTGCGGCCAACAATTTTCCAGTAGTGGCGTCTCTAAATTGAGCGATGAAGCCACCATCGCCAAGTTGTTGCTTCTTGGTGCCGATGTACTCCAGCCCGGAATCGTCTTCTTTAAAGTCCTTCAGGACAAAGTTCAGCACGATCGGATAGTCCGCGTTGAACGCAAAGCTCTCCGCATTGAACGATCGCTCAGTCGTGATGCTGACGGAGTCTTCGAGCAACAATTGGTCGCCGAGATAGAGCGCGAACCAGTTGTCCGCCCAAACATCACCGTGAATTGTCACCGCGCCTGTCGTGCCCTTCAGCACATTTCGATTTTGCTCACGCCTGCCACACCCCACCAAGAGCGCTAGGCACGCCATAACCACAAACGTCAATCGCAATGGGTTGATAATCATTGGTATAAGTTTCCCGCTGACGACGGCCAGCGTTAGCTTTAGGTGTTTAGGATTTCCGTTGGCTTACGGATTATGCAGCCCATGGGAGAATGCCAAACGCTATCTTGGCGATTGGCAGTGCGTGGGGGGCCGTCACCGCAATAGGAATGTTCACAAAGTGTAGTATCATCGTCGGTGTACTTGTCGCACCAGGAAGGGGCCAGACGGGACGCTGAGAGACGTCAGGGAAGTTGGCTAGCACTGCCTGTCTTCAACTGCTTTACTCGCTGAAATCGGCTAATGCGAAACCGGCCGAACCGTTAGGAGGACAGGACTATTCTTGTACGTTCCAATCTCAATGGCTTTTCCAATTGGGTATTCCCCATCGGGAATGGTAACCGTCAGTATTTCGTTCAACGACGTGTCGACGGAGAAGCTTTCCGTAGTGGAACCTCCAGCACTACCGCCGTTTGGAGTCTCAGGCCGGATCGTGGTTTTTATCTTTGAATCGTTTTCGCCATCCACCCTTTTTCGCTCAGCAGCGAAGCGGACCACTGAATCCATGTCTGCATTGGGATTCCGTGGATCAAATAGGATCGTGCTGCGTTGACCAGTTGTTTCTACGATGATCTCGGACTTAACAGGCGGGTGGAATGACACCAATGTCAGTGAGCTATCGTCATTGTTTGATGGATCTGGCGAAGCGGTGATCTGCAACAGCGTCGGTGTGATGGCCGTTTGGCTGCAACCCATGGAGAGGCAGAGTACGAAAATGGCAAGCGTGGTTTTCATGGCTCAATTTCGGTTGGGTCGCAAACACGGGATCTAGTGGCGTGGAGCTTTGAGGTTGTAATGGGGCGTGAAGCCGCCGCACGCTTGTGTTTTACCGCTCGGGGGCCGGACCCAAGTGGTAGCACTGCATTTGCACTGAAGTGTCCCAACCGCTAATTTAGTCTAGCAGGAATGCTTGACGCATCGCAAGCAAATTCCAACGCGATGCTTGGGCACTGCAGGACTCTGCAATTGGCTGGCTCTCTTCCTCACTATTTGAGTGGACGCCGCCGGATGAGAATTGGGGCATGGTACGCGAGTAGGCACAGAAAGGCCGTCACCGCGAGACTGATGGGCCAGGGCAGGGGGGCACGAGCGGTGTTGCGAAGACCAGATATTGCCGCGGCCTCAATGCAAAATAGCCCACTCGATGATTCGAGCGGGCTATGGTTCTGCGTGCGTGGCTGAACGGCTGGAAGGGAAGTGGTGCCCCTTGGCCATTGCGTCCTAGCGACTAAGCGTAGGGGGTGTATTCACCAGGAACTGGAACTGGGTATTCGCCGGTTGGGCCAGGCATAGTTGGTGGATCGGAATCGAGAGTGTAGCTATCGATACCAGGGCAGATGTCCTTACCCTTTTCCCACAGCTCATCCCACTTGATGAGTTGTCCTGAGTAGCAAGCTTCGCGTCCCAGAATGGCGGTGAAGGTCGACTTAGCGCCGTATTCACCTTCGTTGTAGATCTCGCCACGCATAAGGGCTTCGATCAAGTCGTGTTGTTCTTGTTGGTGCCCTTGCTGATCGCGCTGTTTGTCGAAGGTGAATTCGTTTTCGCCCATAATTCGGCCGGAGGGATCTGCGGTTCCCTTGCTACCATGCGCAAACTCGGAAACGTTGGTCCAGGAGTTTGCTAGGTGGCGCCCTTGGCTGAACATCTTAGTGCCATCGGAGAAGGTGTATTCGCAGAAGGTGTGATCAAAGATCTGGCTCTTGGTCGCATCCCCATCCAGACGCTGTCCGCGTCCTCCCATGCCATTGCATTCCACAGGGTACTCGCCCTTAACCCAGCAGCCGACATCCAGGTTGTGAATGTGCTGTTCTACGATTTGATCGCCAGACAACCAATTGAAGTGGTACCAGTTATTGCACTGGAAGGCCATTTCGGAGGGCTCCACTTTCATGCCCTTGGGGAGACCCTCGGGAGGAGTCATGAGGTTGGCTGCCTGCTCGCGGCCCTTCCACCAAATGCCTCCGCCATTCCAATAGACCCGTTGGCAGATGACATCCCCGATCGCGCCATCATGAATGCGTTGGATGGTTTCTTTGTATTGGTTTTCGTGGCGGCGTTGCAGGCCGATACCGACCATCAAATTCTTCTTCTTGGACTCTTCAACGGCCTTCATGAAGCGTCGCACGCCAGCGACGTCAGAGGCTACCGGCTTTTCACTGAAGATATGACGACCACGGCTTACCGCATACTCGAATTGCTGTGGCTTGAAGGCGGGGGGAGTGGCAATAACGACTAGGTCGCAATCGACATCGATAGCGTTCTTGTAGGCGTCTAGGCCTGTAAAAACGCGATCGGCGGCGACGTCGACTTTATCCTTGTACTTTCGCTCTAACTGCTTGATGCAACTTGCAGCTCGTCCTGGAAATGCGTCGGCGACTGCAACCAATTTGATGTTGCCTTTGGTTTCCATGATGTTCGAGGCAGCCCCCGTACCGCGGCCGCCGCATCCGATGAGCACGACTCGGATCTCATCGCTGCCCGCGGCATGGGCGGTTCGGGAGACTTGGGTGGCGATGGCAGCAGTGGTGGCTGCGAGAGTCGAAGCCTTCATGAAACTACGGCGAGAAGGTTGTTCTAGCATCGAATGTTCCCTATCTAATTAAGGTGATTCAAACGGTTAATGATTGAATGTTAGCGGCTGACTGTTGGCCGCTACGATTGTAACTGAATTCCGATCCGATTGGAAATCAGAGAGGCGGAGAAAAAAAGAAGTTTCCGCCACCTTTGACCGCTGTTGGCTGGTCGCCAGCTGTGGAGCTCGGAGCCGAATTAGGCTGGGAGTCGGCCGCGCTGCACAAGAGCCTGCAGCACCTCAGCGGCCAATTGATCCGCGTTTCGCTCTCCGGCCTGGAGATGAATTTCCGGCTGCTCGGGAGCTTCGTAAGGATCGCTGATTCCCGTGAAATTTGGGATTTTTCCCGCCCGTGCGAGCTTATACAAGCCTTTGGGATCGCGTGCCTCGCAGACTTCGAGCGGAGTATCGACGAAGACTTCTACAAAATCTCCAGCCTGCCCATGGTCTTCCACCCACTGCCGCACCAATTGGCGGTCCCGGCGGTAGGGGCTGACAAATGCCGTGAGAGTGATCAAGCCCGCAGAGACCAACAATTGGGCTACACAGCCGATCCGCCGAATGTTCTCCTCGCGATCCAGCGGCCCGAAGCCCAGGCCGAATCGATCGGCAAACTCTTTTCCGTGCTGCGCTTCGAGCAGATTTGGGCCAGCGCACAGGCCGTGGCGAATGTTGTCACCATCCAACAGGTAGGTATGCACTCCCCGGGCATTCAATAGTGCGTCCAGAGCATTGGCCACGGTGCTTTTCCCGGAGCCGCTCAAGCCGGTAAACCATACGACGCAACCCGAGTGCCCTGTAAGACGCTCGCGGCTCGACCGGTCAACGTCTTGGGCATGCCAGACGACTTTGGGGGAAGTATCAGTCATCTTGGCTAAACTTCGAGGAACAGACGCGTTGGATCTTCGCAGATTTCTTTAATCGTTTTCAGGAAGCTTA
Organism: Aureliella helgolandensis; assembly: GCF_007752135.1. Lineage (GTDB taxonomy): Bacteria > Planctomycetota > Planctomycetia > Pirellulales > Pirellulaceae > Aureliella > Aureliella helgolandensis. The sequence goes on from NZ_CP036298.1 coordinate 3,051,642, forward strand.
CCGCCTCTCGTCCATCGATGATGCGGTGATCGTAGGTCATGGCTAGATTCATCATTGGCAAAATGACGACTTGTCCATTGACCGCCATAGGACGCTCTTGAATGGTGTGGAGTCCCAGGATCGCGCTTTGAGGCGGATTGACGATCGGCGTGCTCAACAGGGAGCCATAGACTCCGCCGTTGCTAATGGTAAACGTGCCCCCTTCCAAGTCGTCGGGAAGCAAGCGGTTCTCCATCGCCTTAGCAGCGTAGTCGCCAATGGTTCGCTCGACATCGGCAAAAGTCATGTGTTCGACGTTGCGCAACACCGGCACGACCAGGCCTTTTCCGCCACCAATTGCGATTCCAATGTCATTGTAGTGACGATAGATGATGTTGTTGCCGCGGATTTCGGCGTTGACCGTTGGGTAGCGCCGGAGCGCCTCGACACTCGCTTTGGCAAAGAACGACATGAATCCGAGTTTCACGCCGTGGCGTTCTTGGAAAGCGTCGCGATACTTTTTCCGCAGCTCCATAATGGGCTGCATGTTGACTTCATTGAAGGTGGTGAGCAGAGCGGCTGTCTGCTGGGCTTCGACCAATCGAGCAGCGATCGTGCGCCGAATCATGCTGAGGGGTTTCACCTCTTCGGTGCGGCCACCGGCTGGAGTTGGAGTCAGGCCTAGGTTCGCCGAGGACTCAAGGACTGGAGCCGACTTGGGTTGCTGCGTCGCGGGCTTGGCTCGCGCGGCCAAGGCATCTTCCTTGAGGATTCTGCCTCCCGGACCTGTGGCCGTGACATCGCTGGCCGAGAGGCCGTTTTCCTGCATGATCCGCTGGGCGGCAGGCATGACACGTGGCTCGGCTGAGCTGTCCGGGCTGGCTGGCTTGGCGGTCGACTGCGCTGGAGCCGACGCGGGACTGGCTGCTTCCGCGGGTTCTGTGGGAGCCTCGGCAGGCTCAATATCGCACAGAACATCCCCCACAGCGGCAAACTCTTCTACTTGCTTGTGCAGTTTTCGGAGGTAGCCCGCTTCGGGAGCAGGGACTTGTACCGATGCCTTTTCCGTTTCGAGTTCGACGATATTTTCGTCTCGGTCGACCCAATCGCCTTCCGCTTTCAGCCATTGTCCGATTTGGACTTCGGAAATGGATTCGCCAACAGAAGGTACCTTAACTTCCAGCATCGCTTGCCCTTTTTACTTCCGAGAGTGCTCGGATTGAATTCACTGCCAATCGGCGAACGGTTAGAGATTCGCGAAGGCCTCTTCGATCAAGTCATCTTGTTCTAATTTATGTGCGCTAGCCGATCCAGTAGAGGGGCTAGCCGATTCCACTCGCGAAATTCGACGCAGCTTGAAATTGAGATCGGCCAACATGTCACCGAACTTAACTTTCATGAACTGCCAAGCACCCATATTCGTCGGCTCTTCCTGGACCCACACGAGGTCTGTACCGGGTTGGTAGGGTTGCAGCGCTTCTGCAAGTGTTTCTTCTTTGAGCGGATAATACTGTTCAATGCGTACGATCGCTACATTATCAGCCCCAATGGCTTTTCGCTTCTCCGCCAACTCGTAATAGACTTTACCACTACAGAGAAGTATACGATCGGTTTGGGGCGGTGCCTGACGCGTGTCGGGCAATATTTTTTCGAACTTCCCAGTCGTGAAGTCTTCCAGTTGGGAGACGACTTCTGGATGGCGAAGCAGACTTTTGGGAGTCAGCACGACGAGCGGCTTACTCCACCGACGCTTGGCTTGTCGTCGCAACAGGTGGAAGTACTGCGCGGGCGTCGAGGGCTGCGTTACTTGGATGTTATCCTCTGCGGTGAGCAGCAGGAACCGCTCCAGGCGAGCGCTGCAGTGTTCGGGACCCGCCCCCTCAAAACCGTGGGGAAGCAAGAGTGTAATATGGCTGAGCCGTCCCCATTTGTCCTCTGCACTGGTGATGAATTGATCCACAATGACTTGGGCTACGTTCCAGAAGTCCCCAAACTGAGCCTCCCAGATCACGACACCTTCGGGGCAGTCGAGTGAGTAGCCGTATTCGAAGCCAAGAACGCCTGCCTCGCACAAAGGGCTGTTGATAATGTCCACTCGTGCTTGATCGGCGGATAGATTGTTCAGCGGCATGTGCTTGGTGTTGTCGACCGTATCGTGGAGTACCGAATGCCGTTGGCTGAACGTGCCACGTTCGCAGTCCTGGCCGCTGAAGCGGACGGGGTGACCTTCGACAAGCATACTCGCTAGAGCCAAGGCTTCACCGGCAGACCAATCGAGCCCGCGTTTGCCCTCAGCCATTTCGCCACGCAGTTCCATGAACCGCTTCAGCTTGCGGTTGATCTGAAAATCCTTCGGGTACGCGGCCAGTTTGCCCATCAACGCTCGGGCGCGCGAATCGGAGATCATCGTATCGGGCAGATCGTCCAGGGGCTCATCACCTCCGTAGTATCCCTGCCAGCTTCCTCCGAGCGTTTGCAAGTCGTCGATAAACTCTTCTTTCTGGGCCAGCTCAAACTCGCGTTCCAGTTTGGTCTGCCGCACTTCGGCGATCGCATCGGCCTCTTGCCGGGTGATCTCGCCGAGTTTCAGTAAACGCTTCAAATAGCTTTCACGAACGCTCTTGCGTTCATCGATTGTCTTGTACATCAACGGCTGGGTGAACCGAGGTTCATCCCCCTCGTTATGCCCCCACTTGCGGTAGGCATACATGTCAATGACGACGTCACGACGAAATTCGCGGCGGAAATCCATCGCCAAGTTGACGACTTGAGCCACCGCCTCAGGGTCTTCACCATTGACGTGAAAAATGGGAATCTGCAGCATCTTGGCCACATCGGTAGCGTAGGTGCAGGAACGCGATTCGTCCGGTTCGGTTGTGAAGCCCACTTGATTATTGAGGATGACGTGCAGCGTGCCGCCGGTCTTGTAACCAGGCAATTCGCTCATGTTCAGCGTTTCCTGCACAATTCCTTCGCCTGCAAAGGCGGCGTCGCCGTGCACCAGGATGGTCATGAACTTCGAATGGCGGTCATCTCCAGAGCGATCCTGTTTGGCGCGACAACGACCTTGGGCAACCGTGTTGACGTATTCCAAGTGACTGGGGTTGAAGCACAGGGAGATGTGGACTTTGGCCCCAGTCGAGGTGGCCCAATCGCTACTGTAGCCCAAGTGATAGCGAACGTCCCCGGCGCCTCGGTGCATATCGGGGCGTGGATCGTCGAACGACCAGAAGATGCTCTGTGCCCGCTTGCCCATGATGTTCGCGAGTACGTTCAGACGCCCGCGGTGTGCCATGGCCAACAGGACCCCTTCGACGCCATGCTGTCCCGCCTTCTCCAGCGATAGGTCGAGTAGTGGAATGAGGCTTTCCGCCCCTTCCAGGGAAAACGTCTTCGCTCCGACAAATTTCCGGCGAACGAACTCTTCGAAAATCGCCGCATCGGTCAACCGCGAGTAAATGCGGCACTGGACTTCACGCGATAGTTCAAGCCGATTTTCGCAGCTCTCCATGCGCCTTTGTAGCCAATCGCGGATGGTGCGATTGTCGATGTGCATGAACTGCGCACCGATGCTGCGGCAGTAGGTGTTTTGAAGCTTGGTGACGATGTCTCCCAGTGTCCGGCCATCCACGTACTGAAGGTTTGGGCAGCTGAACGGACGCGCCATGTCCTCTTCGCTCAGCCCGTAGGCCCCGGGCTCCAGTTCAGGATTTCCGAGATTGGCAAGCTTGAGTGGATCAAGCTTGGCCATCAAGTGTCCACGGACTCGGTACTCACGCACCAAGTTATCAACACGATCTTGCATCTGTGCTAGCCACAGAGCCTCGTCGCGTATGGAACGCGCTTGGGCGTTGGGCTCGTCGCCCGCAACGGCAACGGAACCACCAGCGGTAGTGGCTTGGAGGCCGCTCTGCTCGCTGGCGCCGGAGGCGGTGGCATTGGCCAGCGAAAACTCTTCGAAGTATTTACGCCAACCTGGCGATACACTCGAAGGGTCGCGGATGTACTGAACGTAGAGGTCGTCAATGTAGTCTAGGCTATAGCTGTTCATGCGAGGTCACCGTCTTTGACTAGTTCCTTCCAAACAAAAACAAGTACCGAACAGAGGTGCAGTCACAGGGGCACCCCTCGTAGCGATCTTTGGCGAATAGTACCGAAGCAAGGGCAGGAGCCAACTAGGAACGCCCTGTTTGAGAAGTCCCTTCTGGCCAACCGGCATCAGCGGTGTCCCTAGTGAAAAGGGATGGGCGGGCGAGTAACAAACCACCGCATCCTTCAAAAGGGCGAGGTCCGGTTTTTGGCAGTCGAGATGGGCGGACACTGATGGAACCGTATCAAACGGCTTGAAAGGCATAGCGAATCGACCGAAAGCACTTATGGACAACACTCGGTCATTTCATCGACGCTGATTCGCGAGCGGCCGCGCTGCAGCAACCCACTATGTTAGATATTAACGCCTCTGTGCAAACTGGCTACCGGCCTAACCACTCCCTCACCCAAAACTTCGACCAGATTTTGGAAAACCTGCCGCCTGCCTCGGGCGAAGTCGAGTCGGAGCTAACAGGTCAAATGATAGGCGCGGTACCAATCCACGAATTTCTGTATCCCAGTTTCTATGGGAGTCGACGGTCGGAAGTCAATGACACTCTCCAATTGGCTAGTGTCGGCATAGGTCTCGAGGACGTCTCCTGGTTGCAACTCCCTATAGTTCTTGACGGCTGTGCGCCCAATGCACTGTTCAAGAACCTCGATGAACCGCCCCAATTCTTCGGGCTGATTATTCCCGATGTTGTACACCCGATACGGACATTGACTGCGGTCGGGAGTCGGGTGCAGTGGATCAAAATCTGGGTCGGGAGTGGGGAGGGTATCGACCAGCCTCACTAGGGCTTCGACGATATCATCAATGTAGGTAAAGTCTCGCCGCATTTTTCCAAAATTGAAGACATCGATAGGACACTCTTCAAAGATGGCTTTGGTAAACAGATAGAGAGCCATGTCCGGGCGACCCCAGGGGCCGTAGACGGTGAAGAATCGCAGTCCCGTGGTTGGCAGACCGTATAGATGGCTGTAGGTGTGCGCCATCAATTCATTTGCCTTCTTGGTGGCTGCGTACAGGCTGATGGGATGGTCCACATTCTGTTCCGTGGACAACGGTTGAATCTGGCTGGTCCCATAAACGCTGCTACTACTCGCGTATAGCAAATGTCCTACAGCGTGTTGGCGGCAGTACTCTAAGATGTTCCCGAATCCGACAAGATTGCTGTCGATATAAGCCTGCGGGTTGGTTAGCGAGTACCGCACGCCAGCTTGGGCGGCCAAATGGACAACGCGGCTGGGTTGGACCTCCGCCAGTGCCGACTCCAATTCGTCCCGTTGGGCGATATCAAGCTGAAGGAACTGGAAACCTGCCGCACCGTCGAGTTGCTTCAGGCGATCGCGTTTGAGTTGCACGCTGTAGTAGTCATTGAGGTTATCAATGCCAATGACCTGCTCTCCGCGGTTGAGCAGGGTACGCGCGAGGTGGAAACCGATAAATCCAGCGGCACCAGTGACAATAATCTTTCGCATTGCGGCGGGACTTTACTGAAAAACTTGTCGATGATCGCGCAGGGGATCGCCGGTATTGGGGCAGCTGCAAATTGCGAGCCGCCCCACGGCTGCTGGGTACCGCTTAGCTACCGAGGGAGCTACTAGGCTTCCTCGATGAATGGCAGCTTGATCAAGTTGCCTTCGGAGTCGCGGCAATCGCATTCCAAGTGCTCTGGGAAGAGTCCTTCGCTACCCAGGATTTGGATGGACACGCCGGTGGTCTCCTCAATTTGGATGACGTCTCTTCTCTTGCGATTGTTGAGGTACGCGGAGACCTTGTCGTTGACGCGGATGGTCACGCGGCTAGCTCGTGGCTGCTGCGAAGCCATCATCAAAATGCGCACGACCTCGATCGCCATGCTCTCGCCCGTCTTCACGACGGCGCGACCTTGGCAGCATGGGCAATCTTCGTAGACACTGCGTTTGAGGCTAGGACGAATCCGTTGCCGGGTCATTTCGATCAAGCCGAAGGGGCTAGTTCTCAAGATTTTGGTACGAGCCCGATCTCGTGCCATCGCATCGCGCAGCGAGCGTTCGACTTTGCGACGGTGCGATTCGCGACGCATGTCGATAAAGTCATTGACAATGACCCCACCTAGATCGCGGAGGCGCAATTGTCGCGCGATCTCTTTAGAGGCGGCCATGTTGAGCTGGAAGGCGGAGTCCTCCGCCGAATCGTCGGTGCGAAACGAACCGCTGTTGACGTCGATGGCCACCAGGGCCTCGGTGGGATCGATTACGATGGAGCCTCCACCCTTGAGTGGTACCGTCCTGCGTTGGATCTTTGCGATCTCTTTTTCCAGATGGTATTTATGGAAGAGTGGCTCTCGGCCGTCGTAGAGTTTCAGCCGATCAACATAGCGTGGCATGACCAGTTGCAAGAACTCTTTGGCGCGGTCGTAGGCCCCTTGCTCGTCGACCAGAATTGCGTCGATGTCCTCGCTAAAGATATCCCGAATCGTGCGAATAATCATATCGCTCTCTTCGTAGATATCGATTGGCGAAGGGGTGTTCTTGACCCGCTTGACCAGCACTTTCCAGAGTCGCAAGAGGTAGGCCATGTCCCGCGACAACTCGCGGCGGGTGCGATCTTGGCCAGCGGTGCGAACGATGAACCCGAGCCCTTTGGGTGGGTTGAGTTCGAGAAGCGTTTGTCGGAGGTCGCGGCGTACCTTCTCGTCTTCAATCTTGCGGCTAACCCCAACACGACCTAAGGCAGGCATGAGGACCAGGTAGCGTCCAGGAATACTGATGTAGGTTGACAGGGTAGGGCCCTTGGTGCCGATCCCTTCCTTGATGACCTGAACGAGAACTTCGTCGCCGCGCTGGAAAATTTCTTGGATGGGTGGCTTGAATCGCGGGCGGGTGGATCGCATGGGGCGTCCACGACGGCGTCCGGGAGGGCCGCTGCTGGGACGATCATCGCCACCATCTCCCTCCGGCTGGTCCTCGCCGTCGTCGATGTCCGCGCCAGGGATGTGCCCGTCCATGATTTGATCGGGATCGTACCCTGCCTGTCGAAAGTACTGGGGTTCCACATCGCTAATGTGGAGGAATCCGTTTCGTCCGACCCCGAAATCCACGAAGGCAGCTTGGATGCTTGGTTCGAGGTTAACAATCTTGCCTTTGTAGATATTGCCTGCAAAATTGTTTTGACTGGCACGCTCGGTATAGAGTTCTTCGAGGACACCGTCTTCAAGAATCGCTATTCGGCATTCCTCGGGTTGCGAAACGTTTATCAACATTTCTTTTCGCATATTTTTCTTCCTGTTGTCTGATGAGGTCGGAGCACTTCAAATGTGCTCCGTGTAGTGGATCAATATTTTTGTTTTGAGGCGCGAGTTGCAACTCGACTCCTCCGGTTCCTTTGATGGAGTTTAAGCGCGTTGCAGAATCTCATACTGAACTAGACTCCCAATGCCATGTCTGGCAATAAATCAGAGAATCGGGCTTGGAGAAACGCATCGACTTCACGAGCGGTATCGAAATCAAAGATGCGACTGGCGATTTGTTGCCAATCTTCGAGTCGCACACTTCGGATCGCCTGCTTTACAGCAGGCAGGGCGGCAGGGGGGGCGGACAGTGCACGCACTCCAAGGCCGATTAAGAGTAGAGCAGTGGCCGGAGTTGCACTCATCTCGCCACAGACACTGACTTCCACCTGAGCCTGGTTGGCAATGTCAATCGATTGCTTAATCAATCTCAGGACGGCCGGATCGTGGCCGGAGTACAGGTCGGCTACAAACTCGTTACCGCGGTCTACCGCCATGGTGTACTGAATGAGGTCATTTGTGCCGATACTGATGAAATCAACCTCGTGGATGAAGTGATCCAGCATCAGTACGGCGGCGGGGACTTCGACCATCATGCCGACTTCGAGTTTTGCGGGTGGCGGCACTCCCTCTTCTTCGAGGTCTTCTGCGACTTGACGCAACACCATGCGGGCGGTGCGGAGTTCGTGCAGGGTACTGACGAGCGGGAACATGACTTTTAGGGTGCGTTCGCTGGCCGCCCGCAACATGGCTCGCAATTGGATGCGGAAGATGCGTGGTTGTCGGAGCGACAGGCGGATGCTTCTCAAGCCCAAGAACGGATTGCTCTCGCGTTCGAGCATTTGTAGCGAACCGACTTTATCGGCACCTAGGTCCAGGGTGCGCATGATGACAGGCAGGTCATGAAGCGAATTGACCACTTCGCGGTAGGTCTGGAATTGCTCTTCCTCGGTCGGCTCGCGATCGGCGCCCAGGTACAAGAATTCCGTGCGGTAGAGGCCAACGCCCTCAGCGCCACGCTGCAGGCAAGAGGCTACCTCGCTGGGGAACTCGATGTTGGCCAACAAGCAAACTTGAGTGCCGTCGAGCGTGATGGCGGGCAGGTCCCGGATCTCTGTCAGCTTGGCTGCCCGCGTGACGCGTGCCTCTCGTCGTTGCCGGTAACTCTCCAGCGTCTGCTCATCGGGTTGAAGGATGACGGTCCCGCGAAATCCATCGATGATCACCTGAGATTCCCCAGAGATGCGATGCAGGAAGTTGCCAACTCCGACCACGGCGGGAATTTCCATTCCGCGAGCAACAATTGCAGTATGCCCTCCTGGTCCACCCACCTCTGTGCAGAATCCGAGGATTTTTTCGCGGTCCAGATTGGCCGTCTCAGCCGGTGTCAAATCGTGGCTCGCCAAGACCGATTGGCCAGCGCCACCGGAGGCTTCCAACGGGGCTCCCCCCAGGGCCTCGAGCAAAGTGCGTTCGACGTCGCGAATGTCGTTGGCACGCTCGCTCATCGTATCGGAGCCCATGTGCCGAAACGCATGGGCATAGCGATTTAAGACGGAGGAGACTGCGAATTCAGCGCTGTAGCACTGTTCTTCAATCAGCTGGACCCAGTCCTTTTGAAGGCAGGGGTCGAGCAGTAGCCCTTGATGTGCCGAGAAGATCGCTCCCACCTGCTCCCCTAGCTGGTCGGTGGAGCGTTGTCGATGCAGGTCCAAGCGCGAAGACGCCTCGGCAATTGCCGTTCGCAAGCGTTCTAATTCGTTATGACGGTCGGAGGAATCTATCTGAGAGCGGGTAATCCGGTAACCTTCACGGTCTAGGATCAAAACCTTTCCGATGGCAACTCCTGGCGAGACCGCAATACCTTGCAGTTCTAGCATGGACGTGTCGAATCATTTCTTCAGGCCGTGCAGGTAGTGGCATCTGTCGCGTGCAATCGCGAGGGGGGATACCGGGGGTGAACCGACACGACAGGCATACAGCTGGCCTGTTCTGTGACCGCCGACTTCGCTCCATTCGTCAAGTTGAAACAATAGCCGTGGGGGCAACATAAACTTTAGGGGCACCGTACGCGTAATGGTTGAGGTGGATTGTGGGTTGGGCTTGTCTTTTAATTTGCTGTCGTCCAATTCGCAGTCGCCTCCTAGGGGCGGCCGGGGGAGGCTACCTCGGAATCGGATTCGTCAAAGCCTTGGTTGAATAGTTCTGAAAGTGCATCGATGGCTTCTTGGGCATCGACGCCACAAGCTCGCAAACTGAGCTGTGAGCCCTGTCGTGCTCCCAGCGTCAGAATGCTCATGATACTCTTGCAATCGATGGCTTGTCCGTCTTTTTCGATCTCAATTTGACACTGAAACCGCCCTGCTGCGCGCGACAGCAAGTCAGCCGGTCGCATGTGAATCCCCATTGGATTTTGGACCGTCACCACTTTTTCGATCGTCGATGACATTTCGATTTCAGTAAACTCCTGAGAGTTGAACAGTTGGTCGTATCAGAACGGGCTGGAGGGCCAGCCCCGCTGCAGGTACGGCAATACTCTGCCACCCCTACTCCCAACTACCGCGAACGACAGTTGTGGGAGTGAGATGGTATGTATTGCGGCTATTCATCTACCGCTGGCGGGCGATCTAGAAAGAGGCACACATACTAGGAAACGAACTGATTATTGTCCGCTTCTTCGAGCAACTGCACGATATCTTCGGCATTCTTGGATTGCTTCAAGAATCTGCAGAAGGTCTCGTCTCTCAGCTGGCGAGAGATGTTTTCAAGTGCTCTCAAGTGGTCTCCAGGACGGTCTGGAGGGGATACCAACAGGAAGAACAGTTGCACCTTCTCACCATCTAGGCTGTCAAAGTCGACGCCATCGATGCTGACACCGACGGTACCGACCAATTTGTCGACGCTGGGGTGCTTCGTATGCGGCACTGCGATTCCTCGCCCAATGCCCGTACTCCCCAGCTCTTCGCGTTTCATGATCGCTTTGACGATGTCATCGCGATCCGATTCTTTGATTTCGCCTGCCGCCAACAGGGAATCTACCAGTTCAGAGATAACACTTTCTTTGTCGACTGACTCTAAATCAGGACAAATTGACTTAGTGCTAACAAAATCCGAAAACTTCATGAATGAAAACCTTTTCTCTGGATACACCAGCTAGCTCGTACCACTTAGCGCGAATTCGCAACGTAACTTTCGCAATACCGAGTCCGTGTAACGGAGCTCAGTGTGCTCCCTGACGATTAAGTCGTGGGCACCAAGCAGGTTAACTGTCGGATTATTACGCGCTCAAACGACTACTCAGGCTCTGCCACTGGTGTGATATGTTTCACGCCGGTCGACTTGTGACCGGTCGTTTTTTCTTTGAATTTGCGCAATTGTTGTTCAACTTTGGCCAACGCTCCATCCAACGCACTCAGGACGGTCGTGGCCTCTGCGGAAGCGACGAAATCAGGAGCATGCTCAGCCGAAACGTTGATTTCCACATGCGGGGACTCTTGGTGCTGCATATCGACCGTAACTTGTACGGCATTGACGCGATCGAAGAGTCGACGCACCTTTTCCGCTTTTTCGCGTATGACTTCTTGGTCGTGTGTACTCAGTGAACCGTGTCGAGCAGAAACATTGACTTGCACTGTTTGGACTCCATGTGTGCGAACTCGGTGAGGTTTGATCTCAGCCGATCTAATAGCAGTTGGAAATGCCAACTACCACCCAAAAAACAGCTCTCAAATTTGGTGCGAGTTTTTCGGCTCCTCCTGATCAATTGCGGTCATTGTATCGTCGCAGCCTAAACCCGCCAAATACGGGATTGCCGCTATTAGACAAAAATGATCAATCTTGTGGTCGATTGGTATCTGTACGTATGTACATTGCTCTCGCCAGAATTCCTCTCAACTCGCACCTCTGAATTACTGTAGACTCGAGCAGAGCCCTGCAATAAAACTCGCTGGAAAACCTGGCAATGGAACCAACATACATACTTTGGCTTATGACTGCAGCGATTGCATGCGTCTGCCTACTCTGCATGATGCAGCGTCGCCAAACGCAACTCAACTCTATCTTACGTTCTTTCGTCGCGGAGCGTTTGGATTGGACACGCAAAAGAAATCGCGCCGCGAAATTGGCATTGGCGGCGGAACAGGAGCGAATTGCGAGGGAAAAACAGTACGCTGGAGGGGGGGGTGACGCCGCAGAGGTCTCCAGTGACCCCCTTACGGCTTCGGAGGAGGCGCTGGAAGCAACCGCACGAGGCCTCGAGCAAGCGATCGAGCAGGCTTAGTTGGGGAGATGTTGCCTTTTTTGGGGGGGCGGCGTGGCGGCCTCTGATTTCATCTTCGCAATTCTGCAACGCTGGATACACTTAGCACTTTCCAGATCATCCGATTTGACCATCACAAACTAGTATCAATAGAGCGGATAGGGACAACGAAATGACGCACACCAAAACGTTGTACATTGAAACGGTGGGATGTCAGATGAACGTCCTGGATAGCGAGATGGTCGTAGCCAGCCTCAAACGCCAGGGGTATGAGCTGGCCACTAGTATCGAGCAGGCGGACACGATCCTGTTCAATACCTGCAGCGTTCGCGAGCACGCGGAGGAGAAAGTCTACAATAATCTAGCGCACCTCAAGAAAATGAAGCTCGCGCATCCAGAAAAGACGCTGGGAGTGATGGGGTGCATGGCTCAGAAGGATCAGCAGGCCGTTTTCGATCGCGCCCCCTACGTCGATCTCGTCGTCGGCCCAGGGCAGCTGCATCGAATTCCGGACTTGTTGACCAAGATTCGCGACGGCGAGGGGCCTCAAATGGCTGTCAGTCTCGGCCGCCGCGACGGCTCCCAAGCAGATATCCGACGTAGCCACGAAACCTTCGATCCGCTCCGCGACCCCGCCATGCGTCCGACTCCCTTTCAGGCCTACCTCAGGATTCAGATCGGTTGCGATAAATTTTGCACCTATTGCATCGTCCCGATGACGCGCGGCCCCGAACAGGGACGCGACCCGCAATTGATTGTCGCCGAAGCTCAGGAGTTGGCGCGGCAGGGGTGTAAGGAGATCACCTTCATTGGACAAACGGTCAATAGTTACAAGTACGCTGAGGGGGAGAAGACGACCCGACTGGCGGATCTGCTGGAAATGGTGCACGAGATCGAAGGTATCGAACGCCTCAAATTCGTTACCAACTACCCCAAGGACATGACGCGCGAGCTGTTGCAAACGGTCCACGACCTCCCCAAGTGTTCGACCTATCTTCATGTGCCAGCACAGAGCGGTTCCGACGAAGTGTTGAAGCGGATGAAACGTGGCTACACCACGAGTGATTACTTCGACATGATGGATCGCATCAACGAGATTTTGCCGGATGCATCGATCTCGAGTGACTTTATTGTTGGCTTTTGCGGCGAGACGGAGGAGGACTTCCAGAAGACCGTTCAGCTGGTGGAACGCTGCCGATTCAAAAACAGCTTCATCTTCAAGTATTCAGAGCGTCCGGGAACCCGGGGAGCGGAACTCTTTGAAGACGATATCCCCGAAGAGGTTAAGTCGCGTCGCAATGTCGAGTTGCTGGCGGTGCAAGACGCCATCAGCCTAGAGGACAACATGCAGTTTCTTGGAAAACGCATGACGGTCCTTGTGGAGGGCCCTAGTAAGGTCTCGATCAAGAAGGGAGAGTCGGGGCCGATCCGCCAGATGATGGGACGCACCAACTGTGATCGCATTGTAGTTTGGGAAGGCAACGAGCGTCAGACCGGCAACATGCTGCCCGTGTTGATCCATGACACGGGGGCTTTCACCCTGTTCGGTAGCGTTGAAACTGCTGAGATAAAGCCCGACGTGATCGAAATGCCCAGCTTTATTCGGTCTTGAGCCACTGCGGCTCAAGCGAGAGGGCGAGTTGATAAAGGCAATAAAGGGCTAGGTTGGACGAATCAATGCTAGGCGAACTCTTGGCTCGCCCTAGAGAATCGGACCGCAGCCACCGCACGCAGCCATACCTGGGACGCAAACTGAACCATGAGTTGGCCAGATAGGATTGATCAGCTACTCCGCCGTCTGAAATGGCCCGCTGCTTGGCTCTCCTTGGCCTCTACCCCGTTGTTGGTATGGGGCTTGCTGAAACTTTTACTGCGCATCTTACCAAGTCCCCTAGGCTTACTTCCGTTTGTGCTGGGAACGGTTGGGTTCATCGTGGTGTGGAGACGCTTTCTACGCACCAGCCGGATGGGACGCTTTGCGATGACGCTGGAGCACGAATCGACCCATGCGTTGTTCGCCCTCTTGTGCATGCATCGCATCGTCGGTTTTCGAGCATCGGTTGGGCGGGGGGGCGAGGTGCGTTTTACCGGTAAGGGGAATTGGCTAATCACGGCTGCTCCCTATTTCTTCCCCACCGCTGCGATTCTGCTATTTTTGATTGCCTATGTACTCCCCTTTCCCGGGCTTCCCTGGCAGAGTTTTCTGCTGGGAGTCGCGTTGGGTTACCACGTGGTAAGCACCTACCGCGAAACGACGCGTGACCAGCCCGACATTCAGCAACTCGGTACGAAATTTTGTTGGATGTTCCTACCGGCCGCGAATCTAGCCGTGGTTAGCCTGCTGATCGCCTTCGCATATGGACGCGCCAGCGAGATGAATCAATGGCTTAGCGATCTTTCCCAGCCAGTACGGCTGCTGATTTCCAGCATGTGGCGACTCGCCTCAGCAACGTGAAACCGGTGGCAGACGTGCCGGTGCCAGCCCCTCCAAGGAAATTCAGCAGCTAGGCTACGGATTGACCTATCCACCTAGTGAATTTATCTGCTAGTGTCGCCTGGGCATGCTTGGGTTTTCTAGAAGCGTGGAACGGATGAGGTATGGATAAAGCACGAGACTACTGGCTACTATTGGGGCTGATCGTCCTCGGCGCAGGATGCGTTGACGGGCCGTTATACGCACTCAAAAAAGTCAATCCTTACTACCGTAGCCAATGGGATAAGGATCTGCAGTTGGGGCCAACCTACGAGCAGAGGATGGCAGAATTGAACCTGCTCAAGGAGCAATTGCCCACCATGTCTGCCACCCAGCAGACTGCCTGGGCCGAACGTCTAGCGACGATTGTGGCCAATGACGCGAGTCCCGAATTGCGAGCCCGAGCCGTCCTCACGATGGGAGCCATTCAATCTCAGGAAACCGTCGAAGCGCTGAATATTGCGTCTGGCGACGATAACGAAAAAGTTCGCTTGGCTGCCTGCAAAGCTTGGAAGTCGCAGCAGGGGGCGGCTGCGCGAGATATGTTGCTGAGTCTCGCTCAACGCGATTCCGAGACGACCAGTGTACGGAAAGCTGCCGTGGATAGCTTGGCCGCCTTTGACGAAGCTGAGGTTCGCACCGCGCTGGGCCGCTTGCTCGACGATTCCAGTCCAGCCATTCAATTCCAGGTTGCACAGAGCTTGAAGACCATGTCTGGCCGCGACTACGGCGGGGATCTTGAGTCGTGGAAGCACTACTTGGCTGGCGAAAATATTCCAGAGCCCCCCACGGAATCGGTGGCGGAGGAACTATGGAATTCGCTGCCATCGTTCCGCTAGTCGGAAAACTCTAGAGGTTCATTCGCCGCAGGTGCTTCCCCAACAGGGGACGCTCCTAAGGCAAGTGGGATAGTCTGTTCGCTGGATTCGCCCCGAGTTGCCAAACCACGGCGATCCTCCACTCAATCGGACGACGCGTATTGCCTTGCCCGAGTCGCGGTGGCCCGCTACTCAGTTTGTTGGCCGCAAGCCACAAGCTCCATGCAGGTAGACGTACCGCCTCCACCGAGTCTGCTAGAAAAAAGCTGCTATTCGGTCATCTCCTCAAACATCTTGGCTGCTACGGCTTTGATCTCGTCAGCGGTCATCTCTTGCAGCTGAGTTGCGATTCCCCACTCGTGCCCGAACGGATCCCGGATGCGCGCGAATCTCTCACCCCAGAACATGTCGGCAGGGGGCATCAGGATGGTTGCACCATTGTCGCTCATCGTTTTCACCATCGCGTCGCAGTCATCGACGTACAGATGGATCGCGACGGTAGTGCCTCCAAGCCGTGTGGGGCTGGGCGCGCCGCCGTGTTCTGGAAGGTCTTCGCTGACAAAAAATCTTGCGTTGCCAATGCGGAATTCACAGTGCATCACGCGCCCGTCTGGCATGTTGAGGAGTGCGTGTGGTTCGACGCTGAAAACGCGCGAGTAGAACGCGACCGCCTTGGCGGCGTCCGTAGCGCTGAGATAGGGGACGAATTCACAGGTTGGTGGTGACTGCATGCTGAGCAAAACGATCTGGTTAGTGGACGGGGACATTTCAGCGACGACTTCGTCGCGAGTGCCATGGTGGGACGGCGGTCTAGAGAACTCTTCCAAGAGCTCACCTGCCTTGCCAACGCATGCATGCAACATGATTGCGCATGGGGGAAATCGGATTATAGGGTCAGGCCACGTTGTACAGGACCGGCATTTGCCCTTTCCATCGATTCCACGTGTCTGCGTCTGCAATCATTTCAGCCATGAAGTGAGCAACGTTGATTCGGCTACTTTCGCCAGCGTTAAATATAGCACTTCGTGTCGGCGACGGGTGCAGAGTGTATTGAGTGACCGTGGGTGCGTTGGTGAGAGTGTCAGGGCGGACGACTACCCATTCGATCGACGGGCTGGTAGGACCGATGGCAGTACGGAGATGGTCCGCCGCCATTTCATTGTCACGATGTGGCGGTACCATGTTTCGCAGCAACACCATGATGCACCGTTGAGCCCAGGAGATGGGCTCATTAAGGTCACGGTTGGAGTTGCCTGCAGTATTCATTAGGACGAACTTGGTCGGTGTGGACGATGCGTTTGCCTGAGCTGCCAGGCACACGCGTTGCGTAGCTTCGGTGACCAGTCTGCGCGGTCTTCCAAAGATTCCCTTGAGCGTCAAGTTATGCCCGAGGCACGATGCTACAGCATCGCAGCCGTCGACAAATCGAGTCATCTCAGCGTCAGTAGCATCTGCGATGCTCGTCTCGATTAGAGAAAGACGCGGGTGCTCCATGAGCGTCTGAGGAAGCTTGGCGGAGGATCGCACGATTGCCCTGACATGAAGATCGCGTTGCAGCAATTGTTCGACTAACAGGATGCCGGTCGCACCGCTGGCTCCCAAGACAAGAGTCGTCATCGTTTGCATTTCAGGAGTGAGGGGATGGTATGAAGTGCGGATTTCTCAGGGGGGAGTTGCATCGAGAGGTTGTGTAAGTTCCCTCGCCCCACGGAAATTGTGGTCAAGCGGCTCGTCGGTCGTTGCCGGACATGAGCCAACCACGTTCCGCCTGCAGTTTCCGCAGGATATCGATGTTTTCAGTCTCACCAGTTGCCAGCCAGTGGTCAACTGCCTTGGTGTTTTCGTTGAAGTAGGTAGGTCGACAAATCGCTCAGTGGGTGTCGGGGGATGTCGTCGGTACATGCCGGTACGTTGAGCTAGCGGGATGTCAGAAGTACGAGGAATTGTAGAGTGAAAGTCGAGAGCTTTGTTCAAACCAAAACGTGACGATGGTATCCAGCGAAGCGGAGAGCAAGACAGCTCCGACCAGCCAGCGACGCCGCGGTACCCGCTGCAGCAGTGTCAGGCTGCCGGCCAAGGTCAATGCCGGCACGGTCGTCATGACGCCCATGGCCCAAAAGTGCGTCGCGATATAGTCCGGCGAATGCGATCCACTCGACAAACCGCTTGCTGACACCAACGACATCAGCGCGCTTTGCACGATAGATTTGACGAACCCTTTCGGCATCTGGATGAAGGCAAGCAGCGGTACCTCTCCAAACCAAACATCATCCGCAAATGGAAGCGTCAATGCGCTGGTGAGGAAGTAGCCGCACGTCAGTATGGCCACAATCACCGGCCATCTTTTCAACCCACTCGGGTTGTCAGTGAGAGTGGCTGAAGGGACGCTGGGTTCGAACGGGTTCACGTTAGGAAAGGGCATAAGATTGATCGGCTGTCGGCGATGCTCACCGCCAGCAGCCGAAGTGCTTGGATGGCATCGCTCTCGGCGGCTGGGCGTCGGGCCGGGGCACTGGAGTTCATGGTAGCATCGATGGGTTCTGCCCATCGAAGGGTATCGCCGGGCAGGGGATGCTTGCGGGGATGCTTGCGGCTAAAATGTGAGGCCTAGGCTGCGCTCGTATTGCCGTTGCTGCCCGCTGGTCTCGCGCGTGATTTCATTCCAGCGACGCGCTGCGTCCCCCAAGGCTAATTGCGGTGTCTTGGTACCAGCAATTGCGTGCAGAAGCTCGGTGGCCAGCGTATCGCGATATTGTGGGGTGCTGGGAATGCGAGGCTCAAGAGGGAGCGTATCAGCTGCCTGCGCCTGAGTCGTGGCGCGAAAGGCTTTCCAGCTGACGGAATCGACTCCAGCCACCGGTGATGCGGGGTCTACTCCCACGATATTGGTGGCCAGAAAATCGCGAGTTCCGCTAGTACCCAGCCATTGGAGGAATTGGACCGACTGAGCTGACTGGCGGCAATCGTAGGCAATCGATGCATTCAACCCTCCGCCGGTGTTCCACAATTTGGATTGCGATTCATGGGTTAGCTGGGCAATCGCCGCGCCAGACTTGATCGTCGCCGTGGCAGCATCGAGCAGCGTGTTGCTGGCAAGTGCGACCAAGGGCGAGGTCGACTCGGTGGCCAGCCGCCACGCGTGGCTGTGCGAGGTTAGAACGGTAGCACCGTCTTCGGTTTGGGCAGCCAAACGCTTGAGGATTTCCGCAGCATCGACAAACTCAGGCTCCTCAAGCAGGGCTTGCATCGATCTCAGGTCAAAGAGGACGCCATATCGCGTATTGCGGGTTGAGCGTGATGCGGCGATGGCTAGAAAACGATCGACGACCGCCTCCTTGTCGGCGGCAGCAAGTTGCTCTTGGAACGCGGCTTCATTTCTTGGTGTTTCGGGCAACTCACTCAGCAGCTCAGACCAAGGCAGTTGGGAAGAGCTTTCGAGTTGATCGTCGAGACGTGTTTGCAGGATGGGGCTCAGCACGGCAACTGGGAGAGAGCATCCCAAGGGGACGGCAAAGGGAGTGCCGCCGTATTCTGCCTGGGCTCGCTTAGCTGCTGGCAGCGCGGCGGGGGCTTCTGCGGAATCCAGAGTGCCTTCCTGTTTCTGCTGCGCACTGGACGGGAGTTTGGCGATCCACTTGCGATGTTCCAGTTCTCCCAGGAGCCGAGCTGGGTACAAGAGTACGTCGCAAGCACAGCTCTCTAGCTCTAGCAGCTCTGACCAGGAAAGCACGCGAATATCAATCGGTTGTTCCGAATTGGCCAACCACTTGCGTTTGACCAGCTCGGTATCCACGGCTTGTGCGGCGATCCAAATCCTCAGCGGTACGGAGGAAGCGGAGGGTGGAGTCTTGACCGTCGCGGGGGCTTCTGTCGGCTGCTCCGGTTGGCATCCGGCGGAGATTCCGAGGGTCGCAGCGAGTAGGAGCAGTAGGGAGATTGAAATACGGCGCGGCATGGAATGCGGACTTTTGATTCGTAGTCAAATTGGAAGGGACGGCTGCTTGCCGTGCCTCTGCCTGTAGGAAACAACGCGAGTTACTAGTATAGTGTCTACCGCTTGCATGGTCTGACAAGGCGGGGCGGAGCCGTCGATTGGGGCAATTCATTCTTGGGAGTACAACAACGTGGGCTATACGATTGGGGTTGATATTGGAACCTCTGGAACGAAGAGTTTGCTGATTGATTCAGATGGAAATATTTTAGCGGAATCTTCTGCGACTTACGACGTTTTGACTCCCAAACCGCGTTGGACTGAGCAGGATCCTGAGGACTGGTGGAACGCCACGGTTAAAACCATCCGGGCGGTCGTCAAGAAGTCAAAGGTCAAGGCTGGAGATGTCAAAGCCATTGGGCTTTCTGGGCAAATGCACGGTTCGGTATTTCTGGACAAGAGAGGGAAAGTCCTACGCCCCGCTCTGCTCTGGAACGACCAGCGGACAGTGGCGGAGTGTGAAGAAATCACCGAATTGGCAGGAGGTCGCGACGAGCTCATTCGCATGGTGGCCAATCCAGCCATGACCGGTTTTACCGCCCCCAAGATTCTTTGGCTCAGGAACAAAGAGCCGAAGAAGTTTGATCGACTGGCACACGTTCTCCTCCCCAAGGATGAAATCCGCCGGCGACTGACCGGAGAACTGGCCACGGAGGTCAGCGACGCCAGCGGCATGCTGCTGCTTGATGTGCGCAATCGCAAGTGGTCGAGTGAATTGCTGGGGAAACTGCAGATCGACCCCGAGTTGTTGGCGACCGTTTACGAGTCGGAGGATGTCACCGGGAACCTGCGGCCCGAAATTGCCGAAAAACTAGGTCTCACCACCGATTGTGTGGTTGTGGGCGGAGCGGGGGATTGCGCCGCCGGTGCGGTCGGCAATGGCATTGTTCGCAGCGGAATCCTGACTGCTTCGTTGGGGACATCGGGGGTCATGTTCATCCATAGCGATGAACCGCAGTACGATAAAATGGGGCGGTTGCACACTTTTTGTCATGCCGTACGCGGCAAGTGGCACATGATGGGTGTCACCCTGTCGGCGGCCGGATCGATGCAATGGTTCGTGGATAATGTGTGCCCCGAGTTGGCGAAGCGACGCGGCGCCGACCCGTTGCTAACGCTTAATGCCGAGGCATTGGAAGTTGCTGCAGGGGCCGGTGGATTGCTGTTCACCCCCTATCTGTCTGGGGAGCGTTCCCCCCATGTCGATCCCAATGCGCGGGCTAGTTTTGTCGGCCTGACTGCCAATCATGGCCGAGGCCACATGGCTCGTGCCGTCATGGAGGGAGTGGCCATGAGCTTGCGAGAGAGTCTAGAGATTTTTAAATCGCTCGATGTTCCCGTGCGGGAAATGCGCGTCAGTGGTGGAGGCGCCAAGAGTCCACTGTGGCGGCAGATTTTTGCCGACGTGATGAATCAAGCTGCCTGCACGATCAATGCCGAGCAGGGGGCCGCCTATGGCGTCGCTCTGCTGGCAGCTGTGGGCGCCGGGCAGTTTAAAGACATTGAAGAGGCGTGCAAGGCGACCATCGAGGTCGTCCAGAAGACGGCTCCCAAGAAGCCCCACGTGCGGACGTACGACAAGCTCTTTCCCATTTATCAAAGTCTCTACGGTTCGCTCAAAAATTCGATGGACGCCTTGGGCGAGATTTAGATTGCTGAACGTATTGAGAATGGATTTTGCCGATGGCATCGTTCTATGTGATTCGCGGTAACGACAATGCCCAGCACTTCCTGGTCAGTGGGGTGGTTGCCAAGATTGGCCGCGGCGCCAATGTGCAGATCCATTTAAACGATACCGAAGTCTCCAGGCAGCATGCGCTCATCATGCGGGCTGCCGATGGAGAGCATGAGATCGTCGACAACAACAGCAGCAATGGGACGTTCGTTAACAGTCGGCGCGTGAAGCGGCAGTTGTTGCGCAGTGGAGACCGCGTGCAGGTCGGGCGGACGCTGATGATCTACACCAGTGGCCCCGAGCCGCATAAAGTTAGCGGAGGTGACGCTGAAGCCGGTAGCCGAAGTGTGGCCAGCAGCTCCGTGGAGATTATTGCGGACAGCAAGGAGCACGAACTCTCCAATATCCGGCAAAGCCTCGAAAGCCAGTTCGCGGTGATTGGCGATTCGCTCATTGCCCGTGAGTCCGCGAGCCGCATGCGTCCAGCGGAACTTTCTGGCGACGCGTCCGACGACTCCCAGCCCACTTCCCCCGTCGACGAGGATTCATCGCTTGACGGCAGGGATGAATGGGAGATCGTCTTCCAGGTGGGGCAGGCCGTTAGCCGAACCCTCGACCTTCACGACTTGCTGGATCAGGTTCTGGAGTTGATCTTCCAGTGGATCGCCTGTGATCGTGGGTGCATTGTGATGCTCGACGATGTCACCAGCGAGCTGACGCCAGTCTGCAATCGTGACCGCAAGCAAGCGAACGCTGCTGGTACATCCACCGAGGCGTTGCCCGGTAGCGAACGACGCAAGACTCGGACGCAACGCATTCGCATTAGTCGCACGATCCTTGATCATATTCTGCAAACGAAAGAGGGGGTGCTGACGAGCAATGCTCAGGACGATACGCGGTGGGAGAATGTCGAAAGCATTGCCACGCTAGGCGTGCATGAAGCGATCTGCGTCCCCATGCTTGGTCGCTATGGCGTTGTGGGGGCGATCTACGTGGACACGACGATGTCCGCCGGGGTGTTCGCGGAACGCCAGGGAGAGAATACCTTCAATACCCAGCATCTCAAACTCATGATGGCGATTGCAAGCCAAGCTGCTTTGGCCATTGAGGATACTCAGTTCTATCGTGCCGCCCTGCAGTCGGAAAAGCTGGCGGCGATGGGGCAAACGATCGCAAACCTCTCGCACCACGTCAAGAATATTTTGCAAGGCGTGCGTGGCGGAGCCTATTTGGTGGACGATGGACTCAAGAAAGGAAATTTGGAAGTTGTGCAGAAGGGGTGGGGAATCGTTGAACGCAATCAAGAGCGAATCCACAACCTGGTCATGGATATGCTCAGTTTCAGCAAGGAACGCGAACCAGAGCTGGAGCTCGGTGACTTGCGCGACCTGCTCAGCGACGTTTGCGAGTTGATGGAGACGCGGGCGAGGGAAAATGGTGTGCAATTGCTGTGGCACAGGCCTGCCGATGCGATCCGGGTTGAATTCGACAGCGAAGCGCTCCATCGGGCTGTGCTCAACGTCGTAACGAATGCAATTGACGCAGTCGCTGAGCTGGCAAAGTCCGAAGAGGAGGAGCAAACGATGCCGGATGGCATTTCCGGGGAGGAACCCCAAGCCACTGGGGAGCGGGAGGCAAGCCAATATCGCGTCGACATCTCCGTCCATTTGCAAGCCAAAAGCAATTTGGTGCAAGTCATCGTGCGCGATACGGGGCCCGGGATTAGCCCAGAGGATCAACGCCGTATTTTCGCACCCTTCGAATCCAACAAAGGGGCTCGTGGTACCGGCCTGGGGTTGCCGGTCAGCCGCAAGGTCTTGCGCGAACATGGTGGAGATATCTCGATTTCCAGTCAGGCAGGGCGGGGGACCGAGTTCACCCTTTCTTGGCCCGCTTCGCAGACGCAGAATCTGGGCCAGACCATTGAGCAGATCGTCCCAGACGATTCCCCCTAGTTCGCCTACTTGGATGCGAATCAACCACACCGGTGTGGTGAAACAATTGTCAGTTGCCATTGACGTCCATCCAACACCTTTCGAAACTTCCAGCACTCTCCTAGATTGCAATCCTCTTTACTTACGTGAATCCACGGATGTCCAATACATACGAAGTGCGCCGCGTGGGCGGCAACCGGTCTGACCAGAAGCAATTTATGCGACTTTTGTGGGATATTTACAAAAACGATCCCCATTGGGTTCCGCCACTGCTGCAGAACCAAAAGGAGTTGGTTGGTTTCGCGAAGCATCCGTTTTACGAGCAAAACCGTGGAGCCAACTTTCTGCTGCTCAAAAATGGGGCTGCGGTGGGGCGGGTTACTGCCATGGTTAACGTGGGGCACAATCAGCGTTTTGAAGAAAAACGGGGATTTCTAGGATTCTTCGAATGCATTGACGATCATGATGGAGCGCGTCGCCTGCTCACCGAAGCGTGTCAGTACTTGGCATCGGAAGGGATGACGGATGTCCGTGGCCCGGCCAATCCAAGCTTGAACTACGAAGTTGGCATGTTGGTGGAAGGCTTTGATTCAAAGCCAACATTTATGATGACCTACAATCCTCCCTACTATGAGCGACTGTGGACTGACTTCGGATTCGAGCAGACTCAAGACCTCTTTGCGTATACGGCCCATATTTCGATCATTGCCGACTTGGATCCCAAAATGGCGTTTGTCATCAAGGAGATTAAGCGGCGGTTTAACGTGGTGGTTCGCCCATTCAACTTGAAGAAGTTTCGAGAAGAGGTGGGGCTGTTTCTAGATATCTACAACAAATCCCTGGTGGGTACCTGGGGCTTCGTGCCTCTGTCCGATGCGGAAGTGGAGCACCAGGCAAAGGGGCTGAAGCATCTTCTCGTCCCTGAATTGACGACGGTGATCGAAGTGGATGGAAAACCGATCGGAGCGGGGCTTGGCCTGCTCGACTTTAATCCTGTGATTCAGAAAATTGGCGGCAGATTATTTCCTTTTGGATTCCTGCGATTGCTGGCCAGCAAACGCAAGCTTGACCGCGTCCGGTTGATGAGCACGAACATTTTGCCGGAGTATCAAAAATGGGGCTTTGGCTTGCTCGCCCTGGAGCGAATGCTACCTGACGCGCTCAAAATGGGAATTCAGTATGGCGAATTCTCTTGGGTTTTGGAATCGAATCACTTATCGCGGGCAACCCTGGAGCGGAGCGGCCTGAAATGCGATAAGACCTTCCGACTTTACGATCGAAGCTTGGCTGAGTTTGTCTAGACTTGTTTCGTGGCGGATGGCGAACTGCTACACTTACGATTCACAAAACCATCGTGGCTCGTGGTGTCTCCCGGATAAGGCTATTGACTCATGGATACTGCCATACTGCTGGCTCAGAATCAAAATACGGACCCTCAATCGGTGATCATAATCGTGGTCGCACTGGCCATCATCGTGGTGATCATGGGGGTGCTTGCCGTCATGGCCAATTTCTTCTGGTTGTGGGCGCAGTCCTTCACCACGGGGGCCGGTATTGGCTTGCGCGACTTGATTGGCATGTGGTTTCGCCGGGTCGACTCGCGGATGATCGTCCGTAGTAAGATCATGGCCGTCCAGGCCGGGTTGGGGATGAACGAAATTACCAGCCAGGCCTTGGAAGCGCACTATTTGGCCGGGGGAAATGTCTCACTGGTTATCCGCGCTTTAATTGCCGCGCGCAAATCTAAAATCATCACGCTGGGGTTTCGGGAAGCGACGGCCATCGACTTGGCTGGACGCGACGTCCTGGAGGCTGTGCAGACGAGTGTCTATCCGAAGGTTATTGATTGCCCTCCCAAGGGAGCGGCACGCTTGTCCCTCGATGCGGTTGCTCGGGATGGTATTCAGTTGAAAGTCAAAGCTCGTGTCACGGTTCGGGCTAACTTGGAACAGTTGATTGGCGGAGCTGGCGAAGAGACCATCGTGGCCCGCGTTGGGGAAGGTATTGTGAGTACCATCGGATCAGCCGATGACCACAAAGTGGTTTTGGAAAATCCCGACATGATCTCCAAGTCGGTGCTGGCCAAACGATTGGATTCTCAGACTGCGTTTGAGATCGTTTCGATCGATATCGCGGATATCGATGTCGGAGAAAACATCGGTGCCCGGCTGCAAGCCGATCGAGCGGAAGCCGACATGCGGGTGGCACGTGCGAAGGCGGAAAGCCGTCGAGCGGCAGCGGTGGCGGCCGAGCAAGAGATGATGGCCAATATCGAAGAGAGCCGTGCCAAGCTGGTGGAGGCGGAAGCCGATGTGCCTCACGCAATGGCCGCTGCGTTTGCCGATGGCCTGTTGACGGTAATGGACTACTACCGGCTGATGAATGTGGATGCTGATACCAAGATGCGCTCAAGCATTGCCGATGTTGGCGAGCGGGATAAACCTGTCATTCAGTCGGTGAACTAGTCGCTCTGGTTGCACATTATTGATTGGGATTTAAAAGCATGGCTGGTGAACTTGAGCGGTTTCTAGAGCAGGCAGCTCGGCGACTTGCGGAAAAAATCGAGCAGTCTCAGAACCCTGGCCGTCCAGCACCGCGTCCGAGGCCGCAGCCGACACGGCAACAGGAACGCCAGCGATTGGATCCCGACATCGTCGATGCTGAGATTGTCGAAGCCAAGGTGGTGTCGTCCAATCCCCGAGAGCTTGGGCCTGACCGGCTGAGCAAGCTGGACACGCGTAAGAAGGCAGACTCCGACGTCGATCAGGCTGACGAACGCATGTCGTCCCACTTGCATGACGTGTTCGACCAAGACGATGTGATGCATCTGCAGAAAGACGCTCATGCGCTGAAGCCTGAGTCCAATACGAGGAGCTCACGTTCTAGCGTTAAGCACGAGACGTCTCCTGGAGAGGTGCGGAGTACTCAAGGGAATAACAGTGTCCAGCGTCGGAATCGTTCGGTAAGCCCAATGATTGAGATTCTACGCCAGCCAGAAACTCTGCGAGCTGCATTCATCGCTGGTGAAATCTTCCGTCCTAAGTTCTAAATGGGCTGTCTCGCGTACGAGTTTGGGAGGCCTTATGGCAAAGAAGCATCGGTTTGACAGTGACAAGTTCGTCGTCGAATACGAGAAGAAGCTAAGCCTGTCTAGGCGGCCCACGCAAGCTGGACAGGAACTCGATAGCAAGACCGAAGGACGCGAGGCCCTGGCCGTTGACGTCACCGCGCTTAAGGCTGCCCAGGAATTGCTCTACGCCAGCAACTCGCATTCGTTGCTGATTATCCTGCAGGGCATGGATGCAGCCGGCAAGGATAGCACGATCGAACATGTCATGGGCGCGGTAAATCCCCAGGGCTGTCGGGTCTATTCCTTCAAGGCCCCCAGTGCAACCGAGTTGCAACACCATTTTCTAAGTCGGCCGGTGCGCTGCATGCCAGCTCGCGGAATGATTAGTATCTTCAACCGCTCCTATTACGAAGAAGTTGTGGTCGTCCGCGTCCATCCAAAGTTTCTTGAGCCCCAGCGTCTGCCTGGGCTGGATACCGAGAATCCCAAGTCGATCGAACGGCTTTGGAGACAGCGATACCAAGAGATTAACGCCTTCGAAAAGACGCTCGCCGATAATGGCACGTTGATCCTCAAATTCTTTCTGCACGTATCGCTCGAAGAGCAACGGGAGCGATTTCTTGAACGGTTGAACAACCCGGAAAAGTACTGGAAGTTCAACGCGGGAGATTTAGCGGAACGCAAATTGTGGCCGAAGTACCATCAAGCATTTGAAGATGCTCTTAAGGCCACCAGCACGAAATGGGCCCCCTGGTATGTTATTCCCGCCGATGACAAATGGTATTCTAGGGCAGCCATCGCAGACATCGTGGCTGCTAAGCTTGAGGGGCTTAAATTGAAATTTCCGAATGTCGATGAGGCCGAAGTCGCGAATTTCGCAGCGTATGCTCAACAGTTGCGGGAAGAATAGATCGCGGTCGAGGAGTGATTGGCGTCTCAGGACGCGTGGTTTGGGGCTTGCCGTTGATCATTGATCGGCGGCCGCCTGTTGAGGTGTCCCGGCAAGCGTTGACAGCCTAAAACTAGCCCCAGGCTCATTCAGAAACCGGTCGCGTTAGCTTGCGCCCACCACAGCCCACTGCTCTGCGATCTGTGGGAGCATGGGAGGTGCGGAGGCAAGGCAAAACTGCCTGCGATGGCTCGTTTGCAGTTGTGCACACAGCGGGTATCCATGGATTCCAACTCCCCCGGTGGAACTGCCCCGTCTGTGCACTTGTTCGCGTTCTCCTTCCTTGCCTAGCAAGGTCAGATTCAATCTTCCCCAATTACCGCTCAACGGCCATAGACACAGCAACTTCCGCCATTGAGAGCAACATCGACTTCCCATTAGCCGAGACTCAGGAACATGAATTCTTATTTTAGAGAGCCAGCCAGCATGGCAAGAAATTGCATTCGGACAGTGGTGGTGTACTTACTTGCCCTCGTTGGTTGGCTGGCCCCGGGGCAGTCCGTCGCTCAGGTACCGTTTCCAGAAATCTACAATAGCGAACCCTCGACGGAAGAGCCCATTTCGCCAGAGGCAGCACTCGCAGCACTGAGCTTGCCTGACGGTTTCACGGCCTCTCTATTTGCCGCCGAGCCCCAAGTGCAAAATCCGATCGCAACCTGTGTCGACGGCAGGGGGCGCGTGTGGGTTGCCGAGAATTACACCTATGCAGAACGCTCGCAACGTTTCGACTTGAACCTCAATGATCGCGTGGTTGTTCACGAAGATGTTGACGGAGACGGTGTCGCAGACTCACGCGTGGTGTTCACCGACTCCGTTCAAATGTTGACCGGGATTGTGGTCGGGCGAGGGGGCGTGTGGTTGATGTGTCCGCCTCAATTGCTGTTTGTTCCAGATGCAAATGACGATTTGCTGCCTGATGGCGTTCCACAGGTTGTCTTGGATGGTTTCCACGTGGCGCGGGAAAATTATCACAATTTCGCGAACGGCCTAAGCTGGGGACCAGATGGTTGGCTCTACGGCAGGTGTGGTGCCTCGTGTCCTGGAGAGTTGGGAATCCCGGGTTGCCTGGATGCCGATCGGATTCCCATTCGCGGCGGGATTTGGCGTTACCATCCGCAGCGGCATCTGGTTGAGGCGCTAACGCAGGGGACGACGAATCCATGGGGGCACGATTGGAATGCGCTCGGAGAGCTGTTTTTCATCAATACGGTGAATGGACATCTGTGGCACATGATTCCCGGAGCTCACTATGTCCGACCACACACTTTGGATGCCAATCCCTATAGCTATGAATTGATCGATATGCATGCGGATCATTGGCATTTCGACACTGGCAAGAGTTGGACACAGTCGCGGGATGGAGCGGCCAATGATTTTGGTGGAGGGCATGCGCATATTGGTATGTTGATCTATCAAGAGGAGACGTGGCCCCAGGAGTTTCAAGGAGACTTGTTCACGATCAACATGCATGGCAGGCGATGGAATCGCGAGCATTTGCAGCCACAAGGTTCAGGCTATGTGGGAGTCCACGCGGCGGATATGGTTTTTTCAGACGATCCATGGTTTCGTGGTATGGATATCAAATCGTTACCCGATGGCAACGTCTTGCTGATTGATTGGAGCGATACAGGAGAGTGCCACGATTCGACCGGTGTCCATCGCACTAGTGGTCGCATCTTCAAGATCTCGCATGAATCGCCGGAGGGTGCCCAGGCTCTGGGACCCCGGCTAGAGCCACTGCGTTCGAGTGACTTGCTGGAGCTTGCTCGTTTACAAGTCGAAGGCTCCACCTGGCAATCGAGGCGCGCACGCGAGCGGACGGCGTACCTCCAGACTCAAGCCAGCGATAGTCCTGCAGCTACGGAATATCTACGGCAGGTGCTTCGCGATTCAGGTTCCGCTTCTGTTGAGGCTCGCCTACGGGCGTTGTGGGGACTGCAGACTCTCGACGCGATGGATGGCAGCGAGTTGAGACAATTGCTCGGAGATGATGCTCCTGCAATCCGAGTATGGGCAATTCGCTTGCTCACCGATTTGTGGCCACTGGACACTAGCTTGGGGGAACGCCCAGCTCGCCAGGATGCTGAGATTGAGGAGAGTATGTTGGAAATGCTGTCCGATATGGCTCGTCGGGAAACAGCCGCGGAAGTGCGTTTGGCGTTGGCGAGTACTCTCCAGCGACTGCCTCTGGAGCGACGAGCCGCGTTGGCCAGCAACTTGGTTCGGCACGTCGCGGATGCAGGGGATCACAACCTGCCATTGATGGTGTGGTACGGTTTGATGCCGCTGGGGGACGAGCATTTGGGGGCGTTGCTTGAGGTCCTCCGAGCATGCGAGTGGCCCACTACCAGACGGTTGATCGCTCGACGGATTGCTGAGCAAGCGGAGACGGCACCTCAGGTCTTCGAGCAATTGATCGCGTTGGCGGCGGAGAAGGACAGTCATTTTCAGGCTGATATCGTGGCCGGAGTTGGCCAAGGAGTGGCTGGGCGTCGCCAAGTGACGGCACCCAAGTCGTGGCAACTGCTCAGCAAGCAGTTGCAAGGTGAGGCTGGTCCGGATCTTCGATCGCAGGTTCAGAATCTGAACATTCTGTTTGGGGATGGCCGGACCATCGGAGAGTTGAAGTCGATTGTTGCGGATAGAAAGGCGGACTTGGCTCTTCGAAAGACAGCGTTGCAAACGCTCGTCGATGCACGGGCGGAGGGCATTGTGGAACTGACCCTCGGTCTACTGAATGAGAGATTCTTAAACTCGGTTGCTGCTCAAGCGTTGGCGCGGGAGACCTCTGACGAAGTGGGGGACGCGTTGGTGAAAGCCTATGGTCGCTTTCATCCCTCGGAACGATCTGGGCTGATCTCAATTTTATCGTCACGGCCAGCTTGGAGTCATGCACTGCTCGAAGCGGTCGCTGATGGTGCAGTCGATCGCACGGAAATCTCTCCCTTCCAAGCTCGGCAGATCGCCGGACATGGTGACCCCGCACTGGATGCACAGTTGCTGCAAGTGTGGGGGCAGGTGCGGGTGAGTTCTGCCGAGAAACAGCAGTTGATAGCCCAGCTGAAGCAGCAGCTTACCAACAAGGTTTTAGCCGAAGGAGACAAGCAAGCTGGGCGGGCTTTGTTTGAAAAGTCATGCATTGCCTGCCATCAGTTGTTTGGGGCAGGGGGGCAGATTGGTCCCGATTTGACGGGAGCCCAGCGTAGCAACCTCGATTTTCTACTTGAGAATATCATTGATCCCAGCGCCGTGGTCACCACTGAATTTCGTGCAACCCTGCTGATGCTCGAAGATGGTCGCGTGCTGACGGGGTTGCTAACCAATCAGTCGGAAAACAGCTTGACGCTAGCCACCCAAGAGCAGGTCTTCACGATTCCCACGGAAGATGTGATCGAACGCAAAAAATCGAATGCATCGACGATGCCAGAAGGGCTGCTGTCGCAATTATCCCCTACGCAAATCCGCGATCTCTTTGCCTATTTGCAAAGCAAGATGCAAGTCCCGCTTCAGCCGTAGAATAGCTGGAACGCTCGCAGGAAATTCTGCCGGGTTGGGAGGTCCCTGACGCCCCAACTGTGTCAAGAGGATAGCGATTGGTGAAAAGGGACGGTAAGTTGTCAGGGCTGCACTTACCTCAAAGGACTCCAGGTTGATGTTTAATCGCGACGACGGAAAAAAATTGATACTGCTCGACGGTATGGCCTTGGCCTATCGCGCTCACTTTGCGTTGGTGCGAAGTCCACGTTTTACCTCCGGCGGACTCTGCACTTCGGCGGTATTTGGGATCCTAAATACGTTGATGGATATCATCAAACGTGAAGATCCGACGCACCTTGCCGCCGCATTCGATACCTCCGAGCCGACGGCACGGCATATCGCTTTCCCTGAATACAAGGCTCAACGCGATGCCATGCCCGAGGATATCGCTATCCAATTGCCCTACATCGATCGCTTGATGGATGCGTTCAACATCACCACCATCCGCATACCGGGTTACGAGGCGGATGACATCATCGGCACATTGGCCTACCAAGCATCCAGTTGTGATTTCGAGACGTTGATGGTCACTCCTGACAAGGATTACGACCAATTGGTGAGTGACTCGGTCAAGGTTTTGAAGCCTGGCCGCAAGGGAGGGGAGGTCGAGCTTCTGGGGGTGCCAGAGGTTCTGGAAAAGTGGGGGATTGAGCGAGTCGAGCAAGTGATCGATGTGCTGGGACTGATGGGCGACGCCAGCGACAACATTCCAGGAGTACCTGGGATTGGTCCGAAAACTGCTCAGAAACTCATTGCGCAATTTGGTTCCGTTGAAGAGTTGCTGGCGCGTGAGGCCGAACTCAAAGGCAAGCAAAGAGAGCGGATTCAACAAAATCACGAGCAAGCTCTACTCTCCAAGAAACTGGTAACGATTCGGCTCGATGTTCCGCACGATATCAAACTGGGCGCCCTTCAGTGGGAATCGTTTGACAAGAAGAAGCTGCAAGCACTGTTGCAAGAATTGGAGTTCGACACGATCGGTAAGCGATTGTTTGGTAAGTCGTTCTCCTCTGCGGCATCTCGCGCGACGGTGGTGCGGGAAAAGCGGGAGAAGGAGATACAGGCCACTCTGTTTGATGCCGAGTTTGATGCGGACGAGAACGCACAAACACTCGAGGATATCCAGCGCAGCTATCAGGTAGTGAGAACTCAAGCCGAACGTGAAAACTTGGTCAAACAGCTGTTGGCTACTCCGGAATTCTGTTTCGACCTGGAAACGACCAGCCTGGATCCTCGCACTGCTGAGCCACTGGGGATTGCCTTTTCCTGCAAGAAGCATGAGGCGTTTTATGTGGTCTGTCCGCAGGATCCCGACGAGCTGAAGCAGGTGTTCGACGACCTTCAGCCAGTCTTTTCCAACGAGTCGATTTGCAAGGTAGGGCACAATCTCAAGTATGATTTGTCGGTCTTGAGATGGCAGGGAGTGTCGGTGCAGGGACCGTTCTTGGATACCATGCTGGCACATTCCATGAAAGAGCCTGAGATGACTCACGGCCTCGACTACTTGGCCAAGCTCTATCTCAACTACCAACCGGTCTCCATCACCGAGCTAATTGGCCCCAAGGGAGAAGGGCAGTTGAGTCTGCGCGATGTACCGGTGGAACGGGTGGCTGAGTACGCTTGTGAAGACGCCGATGTGACGTTGCAAGTTGCCAACGTTTTAAAACCTGATATCGAAGAGCGTGGAGTCAGTCAGGTCTGCTATGAAGTGGAATGTCCGCTGCTGCCCGTCTTGGTAGACATGGAATATGAAGGAATTCGTTTGGATGTGAAATCCTTGCGAGAGTATTCCAAACGCTTGCAGGGAGAGATCGATGAGCTCCGAGATGCCATTTACGCAGGGGCAGGGCATGAATTCAACATCGATTCTCCCAAGCAGTTGGGCGTTGTGTTGTACGAAGAGTTGGAGTTGGATTTAAATCCGAAGAAGACCGCGACGGGGCAGTATTCTACCCGAGAGTCGGAACTAGAACGCATGCAGGGGCGGCATCCCATCGTGAGCGATATTCTGCAGTACCGCAATGCGGTCAAATTGAAGAGCGTGTATGTCGACCAATTGCCTGCAGCAGTACAACCCAAGACCGGCCACGTACATACCCATTACAGCCAGGCTTGGACGGCAACGGGACGCATCCAGTCGAAGGACCCCAATTTACAGACACTTCCCATTCGCAAGCAACGGGGACGCGAGATACGGGCGGCGTTCGTAGCTCGCAGCGACGAATTTCGCATTCTGTCGGCGGACTACTCTCAAATCGAATTGCGCGTGATGGCTGACTTGAGTGGCGATCCTGCCATGATCGAAGCCTTCCGTGGCGATCAAGACATTCATGCGATTACCGCTGCAAAGGTTTACAAGGTAGCGGAAAGCGAAGTCACTCGCGAAATGCGTGATAAGGCCAAGACCGTAAATTTTGGCATCATCTATGGAATCTCTGGATTCGGTTTGCAGCAGAGGCTGAATATACCTCGTGGTGAAGCCAATGAGCTGATCGCGAACTATTTCGAGAAATATCCAGGCGTCCAAGACTATATTGATCGTACGATTGCATTTGCGCGGGAGCACGGATTCGTGCAAACACAGACTGGACGCCGTCGCTACCTCCGGGATATCAACTCTCGCAATAAGTCGATGGTGAGTGCCGCGGAGCGTTTGGCAATGAACAGTCCCATTCAAGGGACAGCAGCGGATATACTGAAGCTGGCAATGATCCGCGTTGCCAAAGCACTGCGCCACGGGGGCTTTCAAACGAAAATGCTACTGACCGTCCACGATGAGATTGTTTTTGACTTGCACCAATCTGAAATCGATACGGTAGTGCCGGTAATTCGTGAATGCATGATGGGGGCATTGGAGATGTCGGTGCCACTCAAAGTCGAGACAGGCATCGGCAATAACTGGTTGGAGGCACATTAGTGCAACGCGATCTGCCATTCGTTCATGATGTATGCAGCCAGCCTGGAAATGGCTGCGCATTCTGGTGGCGCTGTCTGTCGCTCATCTGCTTGCTCTTTGCAACAGGTTGCAGTGGCTGTCGCCCCGAGAGTGAGAGGCTGACCCGCGAAGAGATTGAGAAACGCTCGCGCGAGAGTCAAGAAAAACGAGAGGCAATCGTCGCATCGGAACTGGTATCGCTGCCGGCAGACAGCGATTCAAGACTGTTGTTCGCTAAGCCTGGACATTGGTTCGAAACCCGTCAAGAATTCAAATCCAATCGAGAGGATTTGCAAATTTTAGCCGTGGGGAGTGTAGGGCGTGGCGATCGCGTGACTCCACTGCCCGGCACCAATATCCTCAACGAGTTCACGCGACGCACCAGCCTGCCGAAAGGGCAAACCAAATCGGTCGACCTCCAGTACTTTGTACCCTATTCCGCCATCGTGGAGCCGGAGGATTGGGCTCAGCCGGTTTCCAACCAGTTGACCTTCCGCACGGAGTTGCTCTCGTGGCCGCTGCTGACTCCGCTCACCGAACGCATTCCTAAGCCGGCAAATGAACTGAAGGCCCATGAGTTTCAGCTACTAGTCCTGTCTCCCGAAGCGTTAGCTTATGACTTCCTAGGTAGCCTCGATGCCGTCTTTTGGCGCAACGACGACTCGATGGCGGATGAGCGGATACGCAGCTATCATGTGCGGTTGGTAAAGCCTGTCAAAAATCAATACTCGCTGCCACGTAGCATGCTGACGATGACCTCCATCGCAGTCGTCGTTTGGGACGATGTCGCCGCTGAAGACGTGTCGCGTGAACAACAGCAAGCGCTGATTGATTGGGTGCATTGGGGCGGCCAGTTAGTGGTTAGTGGCCCGAGTAGTTGGACGCGTCTGCAGAATTCTTTTCTGTCTCCCTATTTACCTGCAGATAGCGCTGATTCCACGCTCTTGGAAACCGCCGATTTTGTTGAGCTTTCGGCGCACTGGGAGGTTGAGGATCGATCGCACCCCAAAATTCGTGAATCACTCGTTGTTCAGGGGGCGGCGATCGCGGGTCTCAATCTTAAACTGAACACAGATGGTGCGTGGCTGCCAGGTACTGGGCACCTCGTGGCGGAGAGGCAAGTGGGCCGTGGCCGAGTCGTGTTGACGGCATTTCCACTACGTGAGACTCGCATCAATCGCTGGAATTATTTTTCGAGCTTTCTCTCTAGCGGACTGCTGAGGAGGGCCTCGCGCGCATTCACCCAGTATGACGCCAATCAATCCTTGGCCCAGATGTGGGCAGGACCGTTCAAGGGCGCGGAGCGCGATCCTCGCATGCACTCCAATTTCAGAATTCTTTCACGCGACCTGCCGCTGTCAGCAAACACCGTCCAGGAATTGGGAGAAACCAGGCTAGGGGAGCTGGGAACGTCCCTTGTAGGAACAACGAGATCCGGATCGGCATTGAACACACCTGGCAGTACTCAGCCGGGAGATGCGGCAGCAGTTCAGGGACAGGGGAACTCCGGACGGACCGTCAAACCGTCATTTGCGGGTGACGCCTCAGCGGTTGCCGAAGAGCATTCAGCATCCCCGATGGTTGATGAAGCGATGCGCTGGGGGGGCGGCGGCGCAGCCTGGAATGATTTCTCCGGCTTGTCGCACTCTGCGTTGACGGCGCTGCGCTCGGCCGCAGGAATTGTGCTCCCGACACGCACGACAATTCTCTACCTCTTGGCCGGTTACTTATTCTGCTTAGTGCCGGTGAACTGGCTGCTGTTTCGTTTGATGGGACGCTTGGAATATGCTTGGCTGGCTGCCCCCATCTTAGCGCTGGTGGGCGTGGTGGTGGTTACCAGTGTCGCCCGGTTGGATATCGGGTTTGCCCGTCGCACTACCGAGATCTCGGTTTTGGAACTGCATGGCAGCTATCCTCGTGGGCACCTGACCCAATACGTGGCGTTGTATACTTCCCTGTCCACAAACTATGCGGTCGAATTGCCCGAGAATGGGAGCGTGGCTTTACCAAGTTCTGATGTTTCTCGAACAGACCGTCGTGCCGTGGACAAGATTCGAAATCTACGCACCAACTATGGACGCTCCGCTGGGGTGACACTCGAACCGTTAACGGTCTACTCCAATTCGACGGAAATGCTGCACGCAGAGCAAATGATTGAGTTTTCCGGAGGGATTCAGCTAGGAAAACTTGCGACCGGTGAGGAGGGCCTGAAGAACCGATCGGAACTGAACTTGAAAAGCACTCAGGTCTTGCGGTGTGCCGACGATGGCACGATTCATTCCGCTTGGGTAGGCGCGTTAGAGTCCGGAGGCTCGGCGGCACTGCGTTTTCAAAGGTTGTCGTCAAGCAATGGAGTGGAGGGATTTGCTTCGCAGTGGATGGCCAATCCTATTACCAGTGCTCAGCAAATTTCCGCTAGAGCGAAGACCGACTCCGAGGCCGATTCGGAATTGTGGATTGGGGGAGTGATGCTTGAGGTTCTCCGCAAAACGCCGCTGATGCCAGGGCAGATGCGATTGATTGGATACACTGACGACCACCCGGGGCAACTCAATATCATTCCGACCCAAGATCAACTTGATGTGCGGTGCGTCGTGGTTGCGCATCTGCTGCCACAGACGCTGGGGCCGATCACTCCCGATGCAAATATTCAGAGTCGACGCATTGCTGCTTTGGACAAGTTGTTGCAAGACGACCCACCGAATTCAGAGGAACCGCAGGAGGATGTATCGCCATCGGTCGGAGAACCTGGCGGAGAACCTCCCAAAATCTAGCTCCAACGCTCTTGCGCTTCCTGGCCCTCGATCCTTCGCTCCCGTTCCTAGAACTCCCCGCTTAAGCCGTTCCATGATTGAAATCTCAGAGTTTGGAAAAGACTATGGCGAATTTACAGCCGTGGGCTCCATATCGCTTAAGATCGAAGCGGGAGAGATGTTTGGGTTCATTGGCCCCAACGGAGCTGGAAAAAGCACGACCATTCGCTACTTGGCAACCCTACTGAAGGCGACGCGGGGGGATGCCACGGTCAACGGATACAGCGTCAACAAAGATCCGATGAATGTCCGCCGCAGTATCGGCTACATGCCCGACGACTTTGGTGTCTACGACGGAATGAAGGTTTGGGAGTTTCTCGATTTTTTTGCGGTGGCCTACAAGATCGGTCGCTCCCAACGCAAGCAAGTCATTATGGACGTGCTGGAACTGTTGGATCTAGGGCACAAACGGGACGATTTCGTCAACGGGTTGTCGCGAGGAATGAAGCAGAGGTTATGCCTAGCCAAGACGCTGGTGCATGATCCCCCCGTGTTGATTCTCGACGAGCCTACGAGCGGATTGGATCCACGCGCACGAATCGAGGTCAAGGCACTACTCAAAGAGCTGCGTCGGATGGGAAAGACGGTTTTGATCAGCAGCCACATTTTGTCGGAGCTGGCCGACTGTTGCTCTTCAATTGGAATTATTGAGCGTGGTGAATTGCTGATGAGTGGTCCGATCGACAATGTGTATCGTCAGATTCGCCGAAATCGGCAAGTGGACATTCGTTTCAATGGGCAGGTGGAAGCTGGGGTTTCCATTCTGCGTTCGTGCCCCGAGCTACGCGACATCGAAATCTTGGGAGATCGAGTACTCGTTGAACTTGAAGCGGACGATCAGCAATTAGCGGAAATCATGAATCGCCTAGTCCAAGGAGGAGTTTCAATGCGGAGCTTTAATGACAAA
The DNA here is from genome assembly GCF_007752135.1 of Aureliella helgolandensis. Taxonomy (GTDB): domain Bacteria; phylum Planctomycetota; class Planctomycetia; order Pirellulales; family Pirellulaceae; genus Aureliella; species Aureliella helgolandensis. Next base: position 3,088,345 of record NZ_CP036298.1, read on the forward strand.
GAGCCGACATTGGAAGACGTGTTCATGATGGTGACCAAGGGGCTCGTTACCTAATTCTTGTCATCCGCCGGAATGGAGGGCGATTCCGTCGTCGACTCGGCTGCCGCAGCTTCTGCATTCGATGCGGGCTGTGGCGGCTCGGCTGCCGCAGCCGCATTGAGCTTGCGGACGACGTCTTCGTGACTCTTCGCCATCTGTGGATTGTTCTCGCGACGATAAAGCTCAGCGGCGCGACGGTGGTAGTCCACCACGGTCGGAGCAATCTCGATAGCGTTCTCAAACGCAGTGATTGCCTTTTGATTGCGTTCTAGGCGAGTAAGAATAATACCCATTGTGTCGTAGTATTCTGCCCGCGGGGTTTTCGCTGCAGCGGCGGAAATAACGCACCGCTGTGCGTAGTCCAGCGCCTCCTCCAGACGGTCTGCCGATGGGCTGGCTGCCAAGGAGTAAGCTAGGTTATTCAGAGACTGTGGTTGCGTAGGTAGGCGAATGACAACTTGTTCCAAGTGCGGGATGGCCTGCTCGTAATCTTCGCGTTTTAAGAAGGTTTCAGCTAGCCAGGCATGGGTGGCAACGGTGGCCTTGCCTTCAGCCAAGAAGGTTCGGAGCATGGCCACCATCTCATTGTTGACCTTCGAACCCCCGCTTCCCGCCAGCTGAGCGATCTCCTCTGGAACACGAGGGTTGGTGGGATCCAGGCGCATGGCGCGGTCCAGGTAACCGATTTGAGCTTGAGATTTTCCGTCGCTGGTTCCCACGACGCTCATGCGAAACTTGAGTCGATAGACCTCCGATTGGGCTCGTTGAATATCGGGTGTAACTTCGAATTCGAGGTTCTGGGGGAAGAGCAGACGTTCGGCTTCATCCAATCTCTTTTGCTCGGCTAAAAATTGGGCGAGAGTCAAGCGTGCAACCGCATCCTTAGGATCGTCTTGGAGCACTTGCCGCAAGTGCTCTTCGGCTGTCTTGCCAGCTTGTTCCGCCACGCGAGGATTTCCCAAGGCGGATGCCAAGCGGGCCAAATTGACATTCTGACTTGGATCGCGTTCGGCTGCAGTGGCCATAAAGCTGAGTGCTTCGTTGCCGCGTCCTAGATCGGCGAACAGCTTGGCTGCGATTAACAGAAGACGGACTGGCATCCGCTCCCATCGCGCACCCTGAGTGAGGTGATGGAGCAGGATTGGCAAATTCTGTTCTGGAGCTCTCTGAACTTTCGGAAAGAAAATCTCCGACAAAACGGCATGGGCTGGAGCATAGCCACCGGGGCCGCTATTGGGGGCAATCTTAACCAGCATTCTTTCTGCTTGGGCGACGGCACCTCGTTGAGCCATTGTCGCACCGATCACAAACTGGGCGCGATCGGTGGGTGAAAGCAGTTGAGCACGGCGGAAGAGTACGTCTGCGAACGGCGATACCTCAGCGCGTTTCTCGCTTTCCGCTGCTTCATCGGTGGTGGAGGGCTCCTCTACGGAGGATTCTGCTTCTGGCGTATTCGACGGCACTGCTGGCGCCCAGGCTTGTTCCCAGCCCGCGATCTCTTCGTCCCCCAGCTCCATGTACCATTGGGCTAGAGCGCGATGATCACCGCGAGATGCGATGAACACAAAACTGATACCGGCGATCAATAAGTACACTGGCCACATGACCAGTAACACCTTCTTCCATTCGCGGGTGATAATCCAATCGTAGACAAACCCTGCGATAGACACTGGCCAGCGAAACGGATCGAGTTGCATGGTAGGTTCCGAGCTGGATATGCACAATAAGCTGCTTAAAACAAGAAACGGCGGCCCATTGGGGGCAAGTGGGCCAGAGCCTATAATAATAGCTGAAAAGCGATTTGTGGCCACAACCGCTAGAAGTAGGCTGCAGTCCTCCTACTCCCCCTTTGGTTTCTGGTGATTGTTCCAATTCGATCGATTATGCTGATTGGGTATCGTGCTAAGGATGATAGTTCAGTAGCTTGGGAGAGAGTCCGCCATGGACGTTCTCATTCAGGGTGTCGGACCGTATTTAGCCGAGCCGTTCTACATTTACGACCTCCTGCTTCGATGGAGAAACTACGATGCATTGCTTGGTGAGTTCCCCCGGTCCAATCTTGGTCCGCTTGAGTATTTGCGCTGCGTTGATTTGCGGGCCGTTTGTGGCTTGCGAATCGCGAGCTCAGAAGTCGGATACCGCCGTTAGCGATAATGCAAACAACGACGATTCCAAGCCACAGCAGGTTTCCAAGCCCCTCGAGGATACTCCGGCTGGCAAGGAGACGGCTGCCCAATCACAGGCAATTGCCACATTTGGGGGTGGGTGTTTTTGGTGCGTTGAAGCCGTCTTCGAGAATATGCAAGGCGTGCAGAGTGTGGTTTCAGGTTACGCGGGCGGAGCTGGCGCCAATCCCTCCTACAAAGCGGTTTGCACGGGAAGGACAGGGCATGCCGAGGTCTGTCAGATTCACTATGACCCAGCGGTCGTAAGCTACCCCGAGCTCCTGGAGGTGTTCTGGAAGACACACGATCCCACCACGCTCAATCGCCAAGGAGCTGATATTGGTACGCAGTATCGCTCCATCATCATGTATCACGATGACGAGCAAAAGGAACTGGCCGAGAAGTACAAAGCCAAGCTCAACGATGCTGGAGCGTTCCGTAGCCCTGTTGTAACTGAGATTGCTAAGTTAACGCCATTCTATGAAGCGGAAGGCTATCATCAGGACTACTACCGCAATAATCCCAACGACGGATATTGCGCCGGAGTCGTTCGTCCCAAGGTGGAAAAGTTCAAGCAAGTGTTTGCAGACAAAGTTGCGGATCCCAAGTGAGCTTGAGACACGCGAATCCTTGGCCGATGCCACTGTGACTCTGCAAATGGTCTAGCTATTGATTTCCCGCTTGGATGTTCACCCAGGCGACGTAACTCAGCCAACCTAGCCATAGAAGATAGATGCTGGCGAGTGCAAGCAAGATCCAAACTGGTCGGCGCCCCTTGGGAATCTCATCGGGGCGCGGCTGTGGCGATGGGCTGGGCATGCAATGGAGACAATTCGAGAGAGGGGCGATGCTGGTATGCATTTGCGGTGTCCCAAATTGTACTGCAACTGATCCGAGTGGCAACAAGCACTGCTCGACTTGGCATGTCCCCATCCCGCTGCATGCCGATTGTTAACATCGCAACACGCGGCGTAAGCAAGGAAGAGGGATTGACGCGATGGGGCCGTGGATGGCACTACCTCAGCGTTAAAACCCGAAAACGCTCCCCAACGGCACGCCTCTACGCAGTAGTTTCCAGGCTCAAGATATCAACACGCCGGAGAGTCGGTTTGCAGCGTCCAGCAGTGGCTATGACCTGCGATTGCGATTTTTCAGGGAGGATAGGTGGCGTGACGCCGTTGTAAAACGGTTAAACGCCAGGGTGCGCTGGAGCAAAGCTGGGCTATCAGATCGGTAGACGCTTTGCCTAGGGAGAGTGCCCGGGGGGGAAAGGCACCCACGCTCCCTGAAAATTCTTGTGCTGGTACAGAGGGTTAGGATTCTGGACTGGAATCTAGCACGGCGGTGGCTTGGAGCTTTTGACCATTTCTGAAGATGACCAGCGAGACCGATTTTCCAACGGGCGTGAGTCCAACGGATTGGACCAGATGTCCGTCGTTGTAGATTTTCGATCCGTTAAACTCCAGGATCACATCGCCGACCCTCACTCCTCCTCGATCGGCCGGGGAGTTGGGAATAATCGATTTTACGAGAGCTCCCATGTTGGTCCCCAAGCCAAGACGGCGGGCGGTGATTGGGTCAAATGCATTTTCCAATTGGACACCGAGGTAAGCGCGTTGCAAGCGTCCACTCGAGACCAGTTGTTCGGCAACGACCATCGCCATATTGATGGGAATGGTAAAGCCAATCCCCTCGTTTCCACCTGAATTGCTGGCGATTGCGGTGTTGATGCCAACAATTTGACCGTAGTAATTGAGAAGTGGGCCACCACTATTGCCTGGATTAATCGCAGCATCCGTCTGGAAGAAATTCTGGATTTCAATTTCTTTGGACCCGAGTTCCAAATTGCGCCGCCCTTTGGCGCTGAGAATCCCGGAGGTGACTGAGTGGCTGAGGCCGAATGGGCTACCGATGGCGAGGACAAAGTCGCCTACTTCCATTGCGTCACTGTCGCCAAGTTCGGCGGTGACTAGGTCGCGTTCTGCGATTTGAATAATGGCTACGTCAGTAGACGGATCGGTCCAAACTTGAGTCGGTTGAAGGCGTCGACCACTGTTCAGCTCGAGGCGGATCGAATGGATATCTGCTGGATGGATGACGTGACGGTTGGTGAGCACATGGGGAGTGCCTGCAACGTTGACCAGCACACCAGCTCCCGCCTCTTCGATACGACTACTGGCAAAGCCCTTGCCTGTCTCGGCTGTTTTCGTGGCTTCGATGTGGACGATGGTCGGGCTGGCGAAGTGAACGATTCGCCGCACGAGTGTTAGTTGACGCGAGAGAGCATCGGCCTCGGCACGCAACTCTTTAAACTCATGAGCTCGGCTGTTGCTTTCCGGAAGGACCGGTTGATTATAGTCTCGCGACACACTCGACAGCGGTGCCTCTCGCGAGACTGGGCGTTGCCGTCGGCTGGAGTCTGCATAATCGCCGTTGGCGTATTCGCTCGCAGCGGATGGTGGGTCCAGCGATGGTCTTAGGACTATCTGTGCATGCGCCGTAGCTACGTTGAGCTTGGCAGCCAACAGCCCTAGGGCAATACATATCAGGCGTCTCGTCAGGCAAAGCTTGCGCACCACTAACATCCTCGGCTGGCAGTTAACCCAATATGCTCAAAGCAAATGAGCTGCTGGGGAGTCCACAGAATCCACCAACATCCAATGTCGGAAGATACACGAATTCACTCGTAAGGTGTGGAATCGGCTGTCCCGCCGAGACTCGTCTAAACTAAACGGCTAGCAAGTCAATGATTGCTAGCGAAGCGGCCTACATGTACCCAAAAGTCACGGTATTCGGAACCGAACAGTTGTGCATGTGGTTCCGATCAGTAGGGTCGTACCTCCTTATCCGATGCAATCGGCATTGGTTGCACCGGCTGATCACGGCTTACCGCCAACCCTCGTCCATTCACTGCCGCATAAAATGGCTAGTGGCACCGCAGGATATTGGCGTGCTGCGTTGCATCCTACGCACTTGACGTCAGTTCGGTCCAGTCTGCAAAGCCGGAATTTTCCAGTTTTACTTGGCAGGCAATGCAGAGCGTGGCAAAGGGCAGAATCTCCAGTCTCGCCAAAGGGATCTTCTTATCACATCCTTCGCAATTGCCAAATTTTCCGCTATTCATACGACTGAGCGCATTGTCAATTGCGTCCAACTCGTGCGATTCAAGTTCTGCCCGCTGGCTGGACACTTCTTCATCGGAAGAGTCCAACGCAACATCCGCCAGCTCTCCCGATGCGTTTTTGAGTTGTCGCAAAGCGTGGAGATCCCCGCGGAGTGCGCTGCGGATTAACTCGCGACGTTGGAATAGCACTGCTCTGAGTTTTGCGATGGCGGTCTGTCGGGACATCTCGCGATTCCTTGTCAAAGGTGAGCCTCTGAGGAAGTTTCATGACACACGCTACTAATGGAACAGGGCGACGTCTGGCTGGCTTGGCAAGACCTCGTGAAGTCCAAGGTTGGGAGAAGCCGCCGAGTTGGCAGGTGGTCGCTTCCAGGGAGCGGACTGATGAATGGCGGCTTTTGCGTTGTAGAGCTGCTCCCACAGCGTTTCGTAGCCCTGGACCATGCGTTCTAGACTGCTCGACTCTGCTACCAACTGTCGTCCGGACCGTCCCATCTGCTCGGAAAGCTCCGAATCGGAAAGGAGGGTAAGAATTGCGGCTGCCGTGCTGGAGGATTCCATTGGAGATGTCAGCAACCCCGTCTTGCCGTTGATGACTGTTTCCGATATCGATCCCACGTTGGGTGCCACGACCGGAACTTCGCAAGCCAGTGCCTCTAGGATGGAAACGGGATTGGCTTCGTTCTTGCTTGTTAAACAGAAGACGTCGAGTGCCGCTAGGCAACGCTCGGTATCGTGGCGGTTCCCGAGTAGATGAAAATGGGATTTTTGGCTCGTGGCTTCAATTGCTTTTTCAATCGAAGCACGTTCTGGACCTTCACCGATGATCACAAAGTGCGTGTTGGCGCGATTGCGGATTACCTGAGTGGCTGCTTCGACGAATTGTAGGTGGTTTTTTTCCGAGCGCAGCGCGGCCACGATCCCCACAAGCCTAGCGTCGGAAGCAACGCCCAGCTCCGTTCGGAGCCAGTCGCGTTGGGGGGCATCTGGGTGGAAACGTGACGTGTCGATTCCATTGGGAATGGTAAAGACATGTTCTTTGGGGAACCGTTCAAAATCAACCAAAAATTTTGCGTGAGAGGCGGCGCATGCAATGAAGCCATCGGTCACTGACGTAAGCCACCGATTCATGCGGCCCACGCCGTCGGGCCAGCCGGTGGAATGTAGTGCGCTGCACACGACTGGGACCTTAGCGAAATAGGCTGCTAGGCGCCCCCAAAACATCTTGTCTCCCGCGCCCACGGTAACGACCACGTCGGTCTTCGACTCGCGAAAGAGCTTGACCAATCTAGGTAGAACACGTAAGTCCCACTTGGAATTCAGTAGATGGGAATGCACTGGAACGAGCTGTGATACGTCGATTCCCAGTTGGCCAGGTTCCTTGAGGCAGACAACTTCGGCTTGGAATGCCTGCCGATCCAACCGACTGATGAGGTTCAAGAGAAGCGTTTCCGCACCGCCAACCGGCAAGCTTGTGAGTACAAATTTTACGCGTAGTGGAGCTGTGCGAGCCGGGAGAATTTTCTTAGTTGGCACTTGATTCAACTTTCGTATCACACCGCCGATGGGAGAGATGAACATGCGTAGGTGGGGAGTGGGGGAAGCCGAGGGATGGAGTTTGCCGTACTGAAAGGTAGTTCTCGCTTGTCTTCCAGCTTGCGAGGATCAAGCGTCAACCAGTTTCTCAGGCTGACGAGTCCAGGATCGGCGTGAATTCGCTTCAAATGCGTGCCCTCACTGCCAGGCCAATTCCACGCTCCGTAGGCGGTGCAAAATCCTCGGAATCCTAGCTCTTGAATAAGATCGACGGCTAGCTGGGAGGTGTTGGGGGGGAGGCCAAACGGAAACGCAAAATAGTCGCACTCAATCCCCAGCCAATCACGTAAATCTCGGCGGCTACCCTCGATTTCAGCTCGTACCGCGGCTTTGTCTTGCGTCGAGCCAAGGTCCAGGTGCGTTCGCGTATGGGCACCAATTTGAATACCTGCGTCGACGTACTGCCGCAATTGTTCGATGGTATTGGGCGGCAGCGGACAGCCTGCGGCAATGTCGTGTGGGAAGGCTGTCCCCTTGCGAACGAAGTCTGTTGCGACAAAGTAGGTCGCCGTCAGCCCTCGCCGCACCAGTTCTGGAATGGCAAAATCGGTGTTCTCGGAGTATCCGTCATCAAATGAGATTGCGACTGTCGGTCGTGTATTGGTGGGTGACTGAATGCGATTCTGTGCCTCCTGCAGGGAGACAACATCAAAGTTGTCCTGCAGCCAGTCGAGCTGCAGTGCGAAGTCTTTGCAATTCATCGTCCAGTCGTTAGGAGCTGCATCTGCAATGCGATGGTAGAACAGGATGGCAACGGGAACGCGGCCGCTGCTCTGAAGCCGATCAAACAACCGCGTTCTCTGGCGCGACGTGACCTTCTGATAGAGCCAGAGAGCTGGTTCTTTGATACGCGTGCTCATTCTCAGTCCGGTCAGTTGGTCTTAGTCAAATTGCAGAATTCGCAGGAAACACTTGCAGCGGAAATGGTATCCGTGGGCCGCGTGGCTCCTGCTTTAAGGGTGCTTTACAGAACAGTTCAAAGACGGCCCGACCCAGCGTATCTAGACACAGTCTGGTCGAGCCTGCACCCATCCTATGGATTGTAGGGATTGCAAGAGCTGGCTATCGGTAGGACGGTTAGGCAATACTGTTCAACCCAACGCACGCGCTAAGTGGCAAGCTACGTTTCAGTGCGTTTCCTCGCCTTAAACCGGATGGGATTCACGCAGAAGCCTTAGTCCGATATCTGAAATCCTTCTTGAGCATGCTCCATGCCATTTCTTGTACTGACCCTTTGTCTAGCTCTCGGCGTGTGGTCGGTAATCGCCTTGGTGCGAGGTTCGGTTTTCTTATCCACGGCGCTCTTTCTGGTTTCAACCAGTTGTCTTCCGGCGGAGTTTTTCGCCGTGGACGCAGCGAGCCTAACATGGACGCTCGATCGCTTTTGGTTTCTCTTGCTGGCTGCGCAGGTCGCCATTCAATGGTATCGCGGCGAACTGGTCCTGAATCGCCTCGAGAATGTTGATGTGACTATTGGATTGTTCGCACTCTGGTTGGTTGCGCGAACGATGACGCAACCCTTGGGGGCGGTTCTGCCCGGTCAGCCCCCCACGCTCATGCACCTAATCAATGGCTATTTGATTCCCTTCGCACTCTACGCCGCCCTGCGAACCGCTAGGCTAGACGTTGCGAAATTGAAGCCTGCGTTGTATTTGCTCATCGCAATGGGATGCTATCTGTCGTTAACTGCGTTTTTAGAATCCGCAAAACTCTGGAGTTTCGTGTTTCCCCATTTCATCAGTGATCCCGCGCTGGGAATTCACTTTGGAAGAGCGCGTGGCCCAATGCTGCAATCGGTCCGGTTGGGGATATGCATTATTGCTTGTTGGCTACCGGCAATCCTGTTTACGATTTGGCTGAATCCCGGTTCTCGCGAGCGCATGATGCTGGCGGCTTTCGTAACGCCCTTGATGTGGGGTGCTGCTTTCCTAACGTTGACCCGCAGCATCTGGATGGGGCTGGGGCTCGTCATCTGTATCTTGGTCTATTTTTGCCTCAAAGGGTTGCCTCAGCGTATTGCGATTGTCAGCATCCTGTTTGGAGCACTTGGTGTCTTGGTGCTCAAGGGCCCAGAATTGGTCGCCTTCAAGCGAGAATACTCCGCGGCTGAAACTAGAGAGAGTACCTACATGCGGGCTGCTTTCGCTTATGTTTCCTTAGAAATGATCAAGGACCGCCCCGTCTCCGGGTTTGGCTTCAACCAATTCCAAGTCTACAACCGCCCCTACCTGTCGGATCGATCCACCGATATTCGCCTCGAATCAATCCGAGGCTATGTGCATCACAACAGCTTCTTGAGCTTGATGGTCGATTTGGGAATTGTCGGTTTCGCCCTATTCACCTTCGTGGGAATGGCTGCCTGCCAACAGGCGATGGCTCTGTGGCGCAATGAGGAAGCACCGCAGTGGGCAAGAGGATTGGCGATTATTCTGCTGTGCATGGGCGGAGTGCATTTGATTCAAATGGCATTCCATGAGGTCTCTTTCTCATCCATTGAAAATGGATTTCTTTTCTCAGCGGTGGGACTGGTGGTAGCGGCCAATCAACAATTCCGCTCGTCGGCTGCTAGGTCGACATGCCAGCAGTCGGATGCTATGGACCTGGCCATGAATTCGAATCAAAACCATTAGCGCCCCGCAAGCGACGTGCAGCTACTTCCATTGAGCGCGAAGATGGGAGGGCAAATCTGGTTGCTGCCAAACACTCATTCCACCATCGACCATGAGGGTCTGACCGTGGACGTGTTCGGCTTCGTCGCTCAAGAGGAACAATGCCGCTGAACCGCACGCGGTCGCCGATGGAACCTGTCCATTGGGTGTATGCAATTGCATCCATGCCAGGTCGGCAGAGCCCGGCTGAAGCGAGGGAGCGGTTAGCGGGGATATGACTAATCCTGGGGCCATGGAATTGACGCGAATACGGTGCGGTGCCAACGCTACGCACAAGCTGCGGACCAGGGTTCGCACCGCACCTTTACTGGAGTCATACGCCGTATGGTTAGGTTCCGCGAGTTCACCATTGATCGAGCCTGTAAACAGAACGCGTCCTGCGACGCCCTGGGCGATCCAGCGGCGAGCAAAGGCTTGGGTTAGAAAGTAGCCCGCTGCCACGTTTAGGCGAAATGTACGATCGAAGGTTGCGTAGTCCATTTCCAAAAATGGCTTGTCGCAGAATGTGCCCGCGTTGTTGACCAGGATGGGGACATCGGCAGGGTCGCAGTGCTCAAGAATGCGATCCACGCAGTCGGGGACTGGCGCGGTCAGATCGGAGAACAGGCAGCGAACCTCGACACCATGGCGTTGGCAATCCTGCTGGGTCTGCCGACTGTGATCGTCGGCCTGCAGTCCATGGAGCAACAGATTGCAACCGGCTTGGGCCAAAGCGTCGGCGATCGCCGCCCCGACGCCTTGAGTTCCACCGGTGATTAAAGCGGTTCTACCGTCGAGTCGCATGAGTTCAGCAAAATTGAAAAAGCGGATGATGGAACAGGCACCGAGACAGTGGGGGCACCTGAGGGACATTAGAGATCAAATGGGAAAACCCTTGCCAGTGCATGCACTGCCAAGGGTTCCTGGACGTTTCCTAGTGCGGTTGGATGGCAACCCCGGTTGTCTACCTGCTGGGTGCGCGGTACTAGATTTCGATTTCAAAGCCGCTACGGTACTCGCGTCCGAGCATCGAATTGGCTTGGTCGTCCCCTACAATTTGCTCCGATTTCTCGTCCCATTTGAGTTCACGTCCCAACCGGGCTGAGATGCCAGCTAGGTGGCAAATATTCAGCATTTTCATGTGGGAATGGACATCCGAGATTGGCTCTTGGCGGGAGCGCACGCAATTGAGGAAGCAAGCCCAGTGAGCCTTGCGTTCATTGCTTTCCATGGGGAGGCCTTTGTAGACCTTTTGAATCGCATCCTCTGGGAGTGGGTTGTCTTTGAGAGCGTCCACGGGAGCACCGGTAAGATTACCACGGCTCACAAAGATTCGCCCTTGGTCTCCTTCGATGAGAACGCCATTGCGGCCATTGGATTCGATCCAGAGTTCGGTTCCGCCCGGATAGACCGTCTTGAATGAAAACTTGGTAGCGGTATTGTATCGGTCGTGCTGGGCAGGAACTCCGTCGACGAATTCAACCGGATGCTCGGCAGAACCGCCGATGGACAAGGGGCCATCACTCTGGCCGTTCAATTGCAAGGCCCAGACTGCGATGTCAACATGGTGGGCACCCCAGTCCGTCAATTTTCCACCGGAGTATTCGTACCACCAGCGGAATTCATAATGGCAGTTCGTGTTGACCTGCTTGCGGTCATCGGTAGCACCTAACCAGCGATAGTCGGTCGCTGGAGCTGGCCCCAGCCACTTATCCCAGTTCAAATTCTTGGGGACATCGACCACGGGAATGGACGGACTGGATGGGGCGCCACCGATGGATACGGTGATCTTCTGAATTTTGCCCACGCGTCCCTCGGCCACCATGGCCATCGCTTTTACAAACAGGTTGAAGGTACTTCGTTGTTGAGTTCCAACCTGAACGATTCGACCGGTTTCCTGTTGAACCTTGCGGATGAGTTTGCCTTCATCGATCGTCAGCGTGAGTGGTTTTTCGCAGTACACGTCTTTGCCGGCCAACATGGCTTCGATCAACGGTTTGGTATGCCAGTGGTCGGGAGTCGCGATGTGAAGCACATCAATATCATCGCGCTCGATGACTTGGCGATAGTCTTCGTAGACATCCGCTTTACCTCCGCTCATCTTTTGATTTGCAGACGCCCCGCGATCGGAGTCGACGTCGGCGATGGCGACTACATCCAGCCACTCCTTAGCGGCATTCATGTTTCCTTGTGCCATTCCGCCAGCACCGATGACGCCGATGGGGATTCGGTCGTTCTTCGACTTGGTTTCCTGGGCCAATGTCTTGGGGGAGGAGAAGAAGTAGGGGACGGTAGCCAACGAGGCGACGGTGGCCGTTTGCTTCAGGAAAGCTCGTCGAGAGTCTTCGTTTTGGGGATGTTCGACTGTCATAATTAAACTCGTTCTAGGATTGATTGGAGAGGCGCGGTGCGCAAAAGTAGGGAAGCGAGTCGCTGGACCATTCGCGGTAAGCCGACCATTACAACTAGGCTAAGCAATAAAAGCCACCGCTGCAAGTTTACCAGTAGCGTTCGACGACGATTTGCCCCGGCTCTTTTTGTTTGTGCTTTCGCAGGCCGCGTTCGCCCAGGATGTTCTCCATTTCTTGCAACATGTCGGGATTCCCGCACATCATTATGCAGCTGTCTTTTGTAAAACGGGTTGCAGCGCGTTCTTCCAGACTGCCGTTGACGATACAGGTGGTTATGCGGCCAGGTAAAGCCTGTGGAGCCGCTTCACGCGAGACGACCGGAATATGGTGGAAGCGGTCACCATAGGTGGCGGTAAATTGCGCCAATTCCGGCTGATAGGCCAAATCGGCTGCATAGCGCACTCCATGCACGACCGTAATACGATCATAGCGCTGCCACGGAAGTTCGGTGCGTAGCATGGCGATGTAAGGCGCCAAACCCGTCCCCGTCGAAATTAGCCACAGGTCCTTGGCGTCGGGACAATGGCTCAGCGTAAAGCTTCCGGCTGCTCGCTTGCTTACGTCGACTGAATTTCCTGGCTCTAACTTCCATAGCTGAGGAGTGAGTCTTCCGTCTGGTACGACCACGATGAAAAAATCGAGCAGTTCACCGTGTGGCGAAGCGACGCTATAGGGACGATGCAAGTGTCCGTCGGGTTGCTCCATGCCCAACTGCAGAAACTGACCTGGCTCGAACGATTGAACCTCTGGAGCACGGATTCTCAGCGTGAAGAGTCCTTCAGCCCAAACGCTTTTCTGTTCGATGATGCCTGGAGTCCATTTCATCAGTATCGCACCTTGGGGATAATGGTTATGGGAACGAATTTAGGTGAATTCGCATGGGGTGGGGGGATGTTGCCAGATCGATTCGGCCAATGATTAAGCCGTGTCGGCGTTGACGTTGGGTCGCTCGCCAGCGTACGGAAATGCATGAAAAATAGCGTTGCTGGGCATCATAGCATTTGCCATCGGGCCGTGCGCGCCAGCCGTTTTTTTTGACGCCGAGCGTGGTAGCACTGCGACTGCGGCGAGCTGCTGGAGTTCTGGAGCCGAAGAATGGGTAGCCAAAGAATGGATACCAGCCGCACTCTTTAATGCGGACTGGTGGAGCAGCTACTCGCTGCGGCGATCAGGGAGTCGGCTAACGACTCTTCCGTAAAGCTGATTTCTTGGACCCGGTCGGGAGCGATGAATACCCGCACCTGCTTGACGAAGCTATCGAATTGGTCGGTTGCCAAGGCACGGACCACGGGGGATTGTTGCGTTAACGGCGCAAAAACGGCGTCGGTAGTGGTGCCCGACGCGAGTCGAATCCCCATGCGAAATTGCACTTCGAGTTTAACCGGAGGTGCATCCAGGAGGACGTCGGTTGCGAGCAGCGGGCGCGCGAGACCGCGACTCAACTGTTTGGCAAGCTTGGCAGCGCATTGGACTAGGTGTGGGTAGGGACGCTGGGCTAGTGCTGCATGGATTTGGGGGTTCTCGGCGTGGCTGTACTGCGCGACACGCTTGTAGAGCCGGCGGTCGACGCCAAACAGCCCACACGCCAGACTTGCCAAGTCGGGGATCCGCCGCGAACACTCGAGCATCTGTTCGGCAAATTCCGAATCGGTCTGCTGAAGCCACAATTCCCGCCAATTGTTGGCCAACGCTTCAGCCCCCAGCTCCGCCGCGTTGGTTGCTTGAGCAATCGAATATACCAGCCGCTGCAGCATGGCTGTGGCACTTCGAACGGTGTGATGCCAATAGACTTCGCTGAACATCACATAGCGGGCGAAGACCAGCAGCTCTGTGGCGGTCTTGCCTTTCGGGGTAATCGCCAAGCTCTGTTCGTCGTGGTTGATGCACAGACTTTTGATCAAGCGGCCCGAATCGAAATTGCGTCCATAGGGCACCCCTGCGTGGAGACTATCCCGCTGCAGGTAATCCATCTTATCGATGTCTACTGGGCCATTGAGCACATTGTACAGCACCGGAGAGACACCGCTGGTTGGCTGCTCAGACAGGAAATCGGAAACTTCATGAGGTGCGAGACCCCATTGGCTCTGCAGAATCGAATGGACCTCCGGGGCAGATAGATGCGCCAATGCCAACGATTCGTGCTTGGGGATCCAGGGGAGTCCTAGATCTTCCAACGGGTGACAGTAGGGCCAGTGCCCCACATCGTGCATGAGGGCTGCTACCAAGAATATTTTGAGTTCATGATCCGTAACTCTGGAAGCGAAATGGGAATCGACGCCGAGCAGGTGTCGCAAGACTTCGCAGGCCAGGCGATAGACCCCCAGGCTGTGCTCAAAACGCGTGTGTGTCGCACCAGGGTAGACGTGACCGACAAGTCCGAGTTGTGTGATCCGCTTCAGACGCTGCATCTGCGGAGTTTCAACCAAAGCCATCACACGCGACGTTACGGGAACATCCAGCTCTGGTGGAATGCGAATGGAGTTCGCTAGATTTCCCGAAAGCTCTGGTAAGTCAAGCAGTGATGGACCGGGCTGGTGCATTGAGTAGACGGGCTACATTGAGGAGGCGATTCGCTCTAGAACGAATTGGCGGTGGCGTCGAGCGCCACTTCAGCGGTCGGATCAACAGGATAGAATAGACCGGAAACTTTTTCTGCTACCACGGTAAGGAACAAACCGCGAAATTTGGATTCGGTGGTGTCGGTAACCGAGGGGCCGCCCATCTTGGGAAAGGTAAATTCCGGCAAGTGTTTGCGATACATGATTTCGCCTTCGTCGGTGATGTCTAGGACCGATACTACCAAATCGGCATGTCCTTTGTATAGAGTTGCACCGTTGCGAAGCCCAAGATTGGTGACTTCCACCGCCACAACTTGCTCCGCTTTGACTCCCTTGCCGATATCGAGATAGCTTCCGTCGGTTTGACCGCGGGAGCTTACCCAGCGTTCCACTTCTGATTGACGGACCAGATCGATGTCTTTGACATTGTTTTTGAGATTGGCTTGGATATAGCTCGCCAGCATGGCACTGGCGGTATCGGCGCCAATTCCGCTGTCGGTTGCCACTATGACCGCCACGCGCTTGCCCTTGAGCCCGGTGTATTCAGCTGGGCGGTCGGTACCTTGCACCGCGCCGATTAAGTTGGCCGCGAGGGAGATGCAACCACTGGCCATCGGCACTAGAGTCAGTATGGCCAGGACTGCGAGGAGTCTTTGTTGTCGTTGCATCGGCTTGTGTCTTTCGTAGAGGCGTGGGCGGTTTGTTGCCAGGAAACGACGGGCGTTATCCTGGGGGCTGGGCCTCATGCTGCGGTTATGTGTAATGCGCTCTGCCTGGGACGCCTGTGAGGGCGCGAGGGAGATTGGCTCAAGAGCGTTCGTCACTAACGCAGCCAGCTCTGCATGGCTGCCGCGCCGAGCGCCGAAGCCAACGCTAGAGCAAGTGCTAGTGAGAACCAAGACCCTCGAGTTGCTCGTCCCCGTAGGAAGAAATAGCAACTCACCGGCAAGAATGCTAGAGCGATTGTGGCTAGCAAAAATCCCCCCAGGTTGGCCGAGGCGGACGCGGCAAACTCGCAGCGGGTGAACAGGGCCCATGAGGTCGTCATGCCGCAGGCGGGGCAGGGGCGATTCAGCCAAACCATGGAAAGGCAGGCAGGCAGCCCCAATTGTTGGTGGGTGCCGATTCCCGCTGCTGCCGGCTCAAGGCTGCGAGCTAGGATCAGCAGCCCCAGCGTGCCACCGCCCACCAGCAGGCAGAGCCAACGGAGGCTTGCAGGCAACTTGCGCGGAGAACGAAGCGAGGGAGGCCCCTCGGTCTGGGGCGATTGATGCGGCATGCGGTCGGAGTGTTGCTCTAAAGAACTTGACGGTCGCGCTGTGCCTGCGCCACAAATTGGTCAATGAGAGATTCACGCCAATGGATGCGACCAATCTGCATGCATTTTCCGGTTTCCATATGAGCATCGAACCAGGTGCCGTTGAGTCGAACGTCTTCGGTCGCAACTTGGAATGGGAGTGGAACTCCCTTAATTGTAGCCGTATGCACAGCCTCTATCTTTCGACCCAAGATACTCTGAAATGGGCCAGTCATCCCCACGTCACACTGAAATCCTGTTCCCATTGGCAGTATCTGCTCATCTGCGGTCGCTACGTGAGTGTGCGTTCCTAACACCGCCGTGACGCGACCGTCGAGATGTCGCCCCATGAGTTGCATATCACTGGTGGCCTCCGCATGGAAATCCATCAGCCGAATTGATACTTCGGGGGCAACTTCAGCCAAAATTCGGTCCACGGCCCGGAAGGGGCAATCGACGGGCTTCATAAAGACTCGCCCCACGGCGGTTGTAACCGCCATGGATAGGCCATCGCCGATGGGAACAATCGCTAGCGAGCAGCCAGGTCCGTCGGCAGGCCAGTTGGCCGCTCGCACGATATTGGGCTGACTGTCGAGCACTTCCATGATCTCCCGCTTGCGGAAGGCATGGTCGCCGAGCGTAATGGCGTCCACACCGTGCTCGACCAAACGCCGGTAATCCTTGCAACGCAGGCCAGAGCCGTCAGCAGCATTCTCCGCATTGACGACGACCGTGCGTATGTGCAGCAGGCGGCGTAACCATGGAATCGCATTGCATACCATCCGCATGCCGGGTTTCCCCACGACGTCGCCGATGAGTGCGATGCGCGTACAGCCAGCGGGAACCGGGGGGAGCGGTTCGAGCAGCGACGCGGGGATGGGAGGGACATGTTCCGGTGGAATCACCTGGCAACCTCAATGAATCGTGATTCTCGCACGACCGTCACTTTGATCTCGCCGGGATAGGTCAATTGTTGTTCAAAGGCTTTGGCGATGTCGCGGCAGACTTTGGCTGCTTTCGCATCGTCGGTTTCTCGGGCGCTCACAATCACGCGCAATTCTCGGCCTGCCTGGATGGCAAAGGCTTGCTCCACTCCGCCGAAGCCTTTGGCAATGGATTCCAGCTCTTCCATGCGTTTGATGTAACGTTCCAGCGATTCACGCCGAGCGCCTGGTCGGGAGGCGCTGCAGGCATCCGACGTGGCGACGAGGAGCGTGTAGGGATAGTCGCTGGTCAATTGGTCGTGGTGTCCCAGGGCTGCGTGCACGACATACTCGTTCTCACCGTGCCGTTTGAGCAAGTCGGCTCCAATCTTGGGGTGCCCTCCCTCCAACTCATGGTCCGCCGCTTTGCCAATGTCGTGCAGCAAGCCGGCGCGCCGGGCGACATCTGGGTTGAGTCCGGTCATCTCGGCCATCAGGCCTGATAGAAAGGCGACTTCTACGCTATGCCGTAGGACATTCTGACTGAAGCTGGTACGGAAGTGGAGTCGTCCGAGCATGTAAATGATCTTTTCATGCAGCCCGCCGATATTGACTTCCTCAGCTGCTTCCTGTCCCTTGCGACGGATGAACCGGTCCAGTTCCTTCTCGGTCTCGGCCACGATCTCCTCGATCCGCGACGGGTGAATGCGCCCATCCGCAATCAATTTGTCGAGCGCTTGTCGGGCTACCTCGCGACGGACCGGATCAAATCCGCTGACGATGACGACTCCGGGAGTATCGTCAATAATCACGTCCACGCCGGTCGCCTTCTCGAACGCGCGAATATTGCGTCCCTCCCTCCCAATGATTCTCCCCTTCATTTCATCGTTGGGGATATCTACGGTGCTGGTCGTACTGTCGGCAGTATGCGAGGCCGCATAGCGTTGCATGGCAGTTAGGATGATCTCTTGAGCTTTCTGCTCTGCGATCTCCGTAACGCGACGTTCGTGTTTGAGAATTTTGTTGCCGACCTCTTGCTCAAGCTCCCGATCGAGCAGCTTCATTAATCGGTCTTCTGCGTCGGCGCGATTCAATCCGCTGATCTGCTGCAGTTGCTGGGTCTGGTCGGCAAGGACCTTCTTCAACTGCTCACTGCGGTTGGTCGCATCCTGCATCTTCTCAGACAAGCGTCGTTGATTGGCCTCAACCATCTTTTCCTGCTTGCGGAAGTCATCGGCCGTTTGCTGCAGTGTTTCCTCGCGCCGGTCCAGGGCCGCTTCCCGCTTGCGGACTTGTTCACGCAATTGGTTAGCTTCCTGTTCTTGCTGCTGTTTGGTCTGCAGCGTTCGTTCCTTGGAAGCTAATTCCGCTTCTCGAACCACATTGGCGCCATCGCTCTTGGCTTTTTCCAAAATAGCTTGGGCCTGCGCTTTGAGATCGCGTCCGCGGAGAATATTGAGTAGCAGTAGGCCGCCGGCGCCTACGATAATTCCAATCAGAACCGGGAGAACGCTAGACATACCTAGCCCGTCGGACTCTGCCAGGAGCAGCCCACCGATCGATGGTGCAATTTCGTTCAATGGCACGTTAGTAGCCTTTCTTTGCAGTTATGCGTGTACGCAAGCAGCAAAGAGAAGAACATCAAGACTGGCTAGGCAACCCGCCAGCTCACTTCCGTATCCACAACGACCAAGTTCCTCATCCTGCACTCCAGTTCAGCGTTCGAACCACTATCGTTCGAGTCGCATTCCATGCGCCCGTAATCGGGGACGTGGAAAGTCGGCTGCGCAGCGATTTTCGAGTGCATCGATTACCGCTGAGTGTCGATTCAACCAGGACAGCCAAAGTTGATGGTTGCCAGCCTAGTAGAGCTAGCCACGCTTTGCAGCGTCGCATCGCAGGACCAAGCTTGGAGCGCGCACGCGGCAACCCTGTCTGAGCAGGCCCGGTCTCGCCGCTGGGCTGTGTAATGGCATTCGGTCGTCGAAGGGTTGGCACGAAGTTCAGGGAACGTTGCTGGTGCACGGAATCTGGCAGACTGGGCAATCCCCAGCGCACACTCCATGGGCTCAATAAACTGGAAGCTGAGTTTCGTCCTTTGGGACGCCGACCTAGCACTCGTTCTTTGAGGCGCAATATCCCTACAATTCGCCAACAGACGGCTAGTAGTAATATTGGGAGAGACACCACGACAATCACAACACTTGAACTCCAACAACCCTGCAACCATTGCCTTTGCAGAACCGTGGGGAATGAGAGAAGACTTAAAATTCGTTGGGACGAGGAATTTGTTCGATTCTCTTAGCAATCTCGCGATTATTAGTGTGGTTAATACTTCGGAATCGCGGGGATCATTAGCTCGAAACATCCAGTTCCCGAGGGGGGTGCAATGCCGGCAAAAGTCGGGTTGCATTGAGAGAGTCACTCTGGTTTCTGAATCCATCCAGGCACTGACTTCTCAGCGGTTAATGTAACGCTCCGTCGCGGCCACCGCAACTATCACCCAACGCAATGTCGGGCACGTTGGCTCAGTTTGCGGTCCCCCCTGACCGTATTCCCCCTAGTCCTCACAATCGTCTTAAATTTCCTGCGCGAATTCGATCTGGCACTCAAACGCTCAGCTTGCGAGAATCCTTTTTGGCAGTTCTGCCCAATTGGAGTTGTTGAGAAGCATTCAAAAATGACCGTGGGTTCCCACGGTGGAGTGAACTAGGCATGGCACGAGACAACCAAGAGCACGGTGATTCGAGCTCTCGTCAAAGTGGACGTAAACCGCGCCGTTGGTACCGTTGGGGGACGCTGCTATTCATCGGCCTCTTGCTGCTGATCGGCTTTCTTCCCCGCTTGTTGACTCAGCGTTCGATTTTGGTGGGTGCAGCCAACCGCTTTGGTGGCCTCGCTCCTCTGAAGATCGATCTCACCTCAGCCTCGGCTGGATGGTGGGCCCCCGTGTCCATCGCGGGCCTGACCGTGACGGACGAAACGGGAAATGTCGTCGCACGTGTGGCTAGCCTAAAAACCGAAAAGGGGCTGTTGGATTGGATTTTCAACAGCCAAGACTTGGGAATCATCGCAATCGACGGAGCGGAGTCGATCGTTGTGGCCAAGGATGGAACGACCAACCTGGAAATGGCGCTGGAGCCAATGCTTTCGGCGGTTTCGAGTGAAGAGACATCTGGAAGCAGTGATCCGAGCGCTGCGCTGACTGGCACGATCTCAGTTACCAATTCCAAATTGATGCTCATGGAAGCTGGCCGGCCGGAACAATGGCTGATCGAGTTGGAGGAAGCAACGGTCGAGATGCCCAGCGCCGACCAGCTGCTGGGCCCTATTGCCTTTCAGGCTCGCGTGGGAGATGCCTCAGGCACCGTCTCGGGTGGCATTGGAACGATCGCGGCGGAGATTGCACAGGTGAGTGATAGTCAGGCATTGCGGCTGCGCGCCCAGTTGAGCCAAGTGCCCTTGGATTTCTGGCATGTGGTGCGAACGCGATTGCCCGAGTTGCCGATCGATGAGCTAGCGGGCCGAGCTTCGGCAGTACTTTCCGGCACCATTGCGACTGCTGAGAGCTGGGATTTCGACGTGCAGCAGCTGCAGACGCAGAGTGTCCAGGTTGTTGCTCCTGAATTGCTTGGGAGTCAGCCCGCACAATTGGAAATCGTTTCGTTTTCCGGCAAGGCATCGCTCGATGGCCAGTTTCTGAGGGTTGACGGTGCAAGCTTGAGCTGTGACTTTGCCAACGCGGCGGCTCAGGCTGTGATTCCATGGCCCCTCACAATTCCGTCGGCCGCCGATCCCTTCTTGCGTGGTGCGACCCTGGAAGCGAATGGGACGGTCGATCTGCCACGCTTGGTGAAGGCCGCGGAAACGTTGATTCCGGTTCGCGAAGGCACGCAACTACTGGCCGGGCAGGTTCAATTTGCCGTTTCCCAGACCTTGGACGCTGCCGCAGCGCCGGATAGTCGTGCGAGTCTGAAATTCGCTGGATTGAAAGCGATTGCAGCCGGCCAAAATCTCGTTTGGGATAAACCCTTAGCAATCGATGTCAGTCTGCTTGACGGTCCTAAAGGGCCACAAATCGGAGCTCAGGCTACGGCCGATTTCATGTCCATCGAAGGTCAAGGTACGCTCGACTCGGGCGAATTTTCTACCAATCTCGATCTGCAACAGTTGCATGAACGACTGAGTCAGTGGGTCGACATTCCAGTGGAATCGATGAACGGCGCACTGCAATTGAACTTGGGCTGGACTTTGGCTGAGGGCCAGACGCTCGCCGCCGAGGGAACACTCGACACAACGCCACTGACGATTGTGTCGACTGCGGGTGGGGAGTTGCAAGAGCCAGCTTGGAGGGGAAGCTTTCAAGCGGGCGCCTTGTTGAAAGAGGGAGTTCCCCATTCCCTGACGCGAGCCAAACTTGTGTTTGAAGCTGATACCGAACAACTGACTTTGGACCTACGCGAGCCGCTGCTACTGGTGACACCGGAAGCTCCCGATGTGGCGTTGCCTCCCGCTGCCTTTACGATCGACTTGGTAGGGGATCTTAAGAAATGGGAGCGGCGGGCCATGATGTGGTTGGCGGAGCCCCCGGAAATGAGCTTGGACGGCAACCTGAACCTAGCCGTCGAAGGGCGGATCGATCTAAACCATGTCGAAGTTTTTGCGGCCAACTGGCGCAGTCAACCCATCGGAATCGCTACGCCTAGCATGAGTTTTTCCGAAGCCCAGATGGTGGGCAGCTTCAAGGGGGTGGTTGATACCAGCCAGTTGACCAGGTTAGCGATTGAAGATCTCAAGGTTCAAGCGACTTCTTTCTCAATCAGCGCGCGAGATTCGGCCAGCGACGATTCCAGCGGTAGCCGAGTTGGCGAAGCAGTGTTCCTGGTCGATCTCGGTCGACTGATGAAGAGTGTCGGTTCCACTGCGCCACCGCCGACACAGAGCGGTGTGCCAGCCACTCAAGTTAGCGCACAAGGGCGCGTGCAAGGCCAATTGACCTGGCAGGTCAACACGCAGCAGGCTGGAGTTCGTCTACAAGCGAATGCGGACAAGTTGGCCGTCACCAGCGTATCCGCAGGCAGTAATGCTCCGGAGACGTTATGGGCGGAGCCCACCTTGGGCATAGCGCTCAATGGTCGATGGGTTGCAGAGACGGGCAATATCGATGTCGATAGTTTGCAGCTGCAGACCGATTGGCTGAGCTACAACGGCGACGTCAGCTATCGTGGGGGAAGCACCTCCACCGACGCTGCCGATTTGACTTCGGCCGTTGGGACGCAAAGCGTTGTTATGAAGGGGCAGGCCGTCTACGACTGTTCTAAGCTGTCAACGAAGCTTGTTCCGATGACTGGGAATCAATTCCAGATGCAAGGTCAGCAAAGCGTCCCGGTTGAAGTGCAGTGGACGAGTTCAGTGGATCCCACCGCTTCCGTCCTAGCTGGCTTGCAAGCCACGGCCCGGATTGGTTGGGAGCAAGCTCGTGTGGCTGGCATTGAGTTGGGGAGGGCTGACGTTCCCATTCAGATTTCGCAGGGCGTCCTGTCCACCGCCACTGAAATAGCGGTAAGTGGCGGGAAGCTCAGGTGGGACATTCAAAGCGATTTGACAGCGGCCGATTTGGTGATCAATCAGAAGCCAATGAAGGTCCTGGAAAACGTGGAGATTACCGAAGAAATGTGCCAGGGGTGGCTCAAGTACGTGGCGCCTTTGCTGGCGGAGACGACCAGCGTGGATGGCCGCCTGAGCCTGCAGCTCGATCAAGCGATCTTGTCTCCCGCCGACACCAAGCGGCAGACCGTGGTAGGGAAATTGTTGATCCATCAAGCGCAGGTGGGGCCCGGCCCACTATCCAATAGCTTGATCAGCCTAGTTCGTCAGCTCGACGCAATCCGCAAGCAGGATTTTACTCAGGCGGTGAGCAGTCAAAAGGTCTGGCTGGATGTGCCGGAACAACAGATCGATTTTCAGATGGTGGACGGGTTGGTGTCGCACCGCAATCTAAGCGTAAAGATTGGCGATGCCAATATTGCCACCTCGGGTAGTGTTGGAATTGATGGGCAACTGGCGTTGCAAGCCGATTTGCCGATCCCAGACAAATGGATCGAGAAAACACCGCTGCTGGTAGGACTCAAGGGGAAATCATTGCAATTTCCAATGCGCGGCACCCTGTCCCAGCCTCAAATGGATACGCAGTCCCTGCAACAATTGGGACGACAGACCATTCAAAGTGCGGCCCAAGGCGCCCTTCAGCAAGGCTTGTCTAAAGGACTGGAAAAACTCTTTGGAGCTCCACCCACGGCGCAGTAAGCCCCGGACGGGGACGACTTTGGGCGGGTGTGCTGCATGGAAAATAGGGACTAGAATGGTCGCCACCTCAAGCACGGGGGCTTCTTTCACTCAAGCACGGTTAGTCTTGTAAATGCATATCCACTGCCTGGGAACTACCGGCTACCATCCGAGCCCGTCCAGACACACGGCATGTTACTATCTGCCCGAACTGTCCCTTGTGCTCGATGCGGGCACCGCCGCATTTCGATTGGCTCAATGTTTGCTGTCGGAGCCCAAGGAATCACTGGACATCATCTTATCCCACTCGCATCTCGACCATATCGTCGGTTTGACATTCCTGTTGGACGCACAGGCTGTTACCTCGCTGAAACGCATTCGCGTCCACGGGGAAGCGGCCAAGCTCGAGGCGGTTCAGAAGCATCTTTACGCTCCAGCCCTTTTTCCGGTTCCACCGGATTTTGAATTCTTGCCCTTCTCCAGTGGAACTGGGCAAAAACAGATCGGCGAAACCAAAGTGCACTGGTTTCCGCTAGAACATCCCGGCGGAGCCTTAGGGTATATCTTGGAGGCTAAGGGTAAGCGAATCGCTTATGTTACCGACACTGTCTCGCGCCTCGATGCCGAGTATGTGGGGGAACTGGATGGGTGCGACCTGCTGTTGCACGAGTGCTATTTTGGCGATGAACATCAAGAGTTAGCGGTTCGGACTGGGCATAGCTGGCTATCCGAAGTGACCAAGATCGTGCGCCGTGTTCGTCCGCGACAGACCTTGTTGATTCATACAAACCCCTTAGCGGAAATCGTCGGAAGCACCCTGCAGCTTTCCAGGGAGCAACGTGAAGAGTTGCACATCGCAATTCCCAATGATGAACAAATCGTAGCGTTTTAGCTGTCGCTTGAGAGTAGCCGTCGTTCAAGCCACTGCTCGATATCCACTTTCGCCATCGGCCGCCCGACCAAGTATCCCTGCACGAGATCGCATCCCGCTTGAGCTAGATACTGTTGCTGTTGGGCGGTTTCGACCCCTTCCGCAACAATGGTGAGATCCAGCCCTTTGCCCAGCGAAATGATGGAATTCGCAATCGCTGCGCAGTTTCGGTCGGTGGCTACTTCCGAGACGAAAGACTTATCTATTTTGAGAGTGTCAATGCCAAAGAACCGCAAGTAGCCTAAGGATGAATAGCCCGTCCCAAAGTCGTCAATCGCGATTTTGAATCCAAGTGCTCGGAGTTGATCGATCGTTTCGATGGCATGTTTGATGTTTTCGACGATCGCATTCTCGGTGAATTCCAATTCAATCCAGTGGGGGCTCCCACCGAATTCTGCGAGCAGTGCCATTAGGCGATCAACAAAGTGGACTGATCTGAGTTGCTGGGGGGAGATATTGATCGCCACTGGGAATAGATCCCGTTGCTGCTCTGTCCAGGCTGCACACGTCTCCAACGCCTGGCTGATCACCAACTCGCCCAATGCAAGAATCGTTCCCGATTGTTCCGCAATCGGAATAAACTCTGCAGGTGAGACCATGGAGCCATCTGGACGCTGCCAGCGCGCCAACGCTTCGCAGCCACGCATGGCACCGGTATGGGCGCAAACTTTGGGTTGGAAGGCTAAGGAAATTCCTCCTCCATCGAGCACCGTGCGCAATTCGGAACGCATGAAGTGTCGGTGATCCACCTGCTGTTGCATCTTGCTATCGAAGGAGCAAACCTGATTCTTGCCTGCTGCCTTGGCCGAGTACATGGCAATGTCTGCACAAGACATAAGGGAGTCGGCATCTAGCCCGTCCTGCGGATAGGTTGCAATTCCCAAGCTAAGCCCCACCGCAACTTCGTTGGCCCCAAGGAGGATCGGGTCCATAAAGGCAGCGAACAGGCTTTGAATCGAATCGTCAATATTGAGATCCCGGTCGCGACGTTTCGGGAATACCGCTGCAAACTCATCACCACCGAAGCGCGCGATGAAGGCGTTATGACCAATCGCAGTCGAAAGCCGACGAGCGACTTCGACCAATAGCTCATCTCCGGTGCCGTGACCGAGCGAATCATTGACCCCTTTGAAATCATCTAAGTCTAGAAAGCATACGGTGAACGAGTTTTCTGCATTGGATTGATTGCAAACCAATTCATCGACGTAGTTTCGGAAGTAGCGCCGGTTGGGTAAACCCGTTAGGTTGTCATGCAAGGCCTGCTGCTTGAGGATTTGCTGGGAATCCTCTAGCTGAGTCACATCGGAGAACAAGGCGATGATGTGGGGTTCCTTGGTTCCCTCACATCTATTCGGACCGAGTGAAACCCAATACCAGCGTTGTCCCAAGCCGACTTGGTGGGTGGGAATCTTGCCACTCCACGTTTTTCCACCGCTGACCTGCTGTAGTCTTGCCGAGAAGGTCGCTCCGAATGCAGCCAGAATATTGGTCAGACCGGGGCTATTCGTGGGGCCACTATCAAACATCTCGATGAAACGCGGATTGGCTTCCACAATGGTGCCGTCCGCAGTTAAGACAGCTGCGCCTTCTGTTGCATTGTGGAACGCGCTAGCCAGCAAGTCCATTCTCGCTATTTCGGCAGGAGAAGCGCCTGGCAGGGAACGCGCTTCGGACAGCAACTGCTGGGAGTGTGATAACTCTCTAGTTAAAGACTTGGTTCGTTGTCGAGCATCGGCTAAGTTGCCTGCGAGTTCCTGAACCTGTTGCTGCGAGATGTGCAGCTCACGAGCGGCGCGAACCACCTGGGTCCGGAGTTCCTGCAGTTGGAGCTGCAGCGAATCGTCCACTGGATAATGCGTCGAGCCGCTATCGATTTGGCGCATTGCGCGATCGATGGAATCGAGTCGAACGGTTAGTTGTTGCAACCACCGATCGCTCGAATCGAGGATCAATTCGTTCAGATTTGCGACTGGCGGGGTTCGGACCGTATCTTGGTGCAAGCCGTCAGAAGCTGAGTATGGGCTACTCGACATTGGGCTTACACTAAATCACGAGAATTGCACGGGCTGGGAATTGATCTTGCGGATCACCAAGTTCGGTTCGAAGAAAAGTACGAGGAAGTGGATCCTCAAGTAGCGTGTTGGATACTCTGCGAGTTGTCAGCAGCCGGGGCGGCTCGGGGACTGCAGGTAGTTGTTGAGTTCCGCTGAACATGGCGGTCAGACTTACAATGCGAGGATATAGTCAAGGAGGGGGGCTGACCACACGGGTGCCTCCGTATGGGGAGGATTCAACGCAACATAACTCGGATAGGTTGCCTCAAATCGTCTTGGAAATATACGCCCTTGGTTACGCCTAACGAGACTCTTGCGTTTAAAACCCACTTGCTAGCACTGCTCGACGGTAAGTTGCAACGATTGGAGCAGTTGGGGGGCAGGATCGCTTGCGGGGCCAGTTCCGGCTGCATTCTGGAGTTCTCGTCCTGGCATGTTTTGGATTGGGTGAGTTAGTCGAGATTAACCGCCGATCCTGCGGCTGAGAATCCGCCATAACTGAAACGGTATCCCCTAATGGGATGCGTCGATGGGGGTTGAAACGGTGGGTGTCCGGAGCGGCCCAGAGGCCTAGCGAAGGAGAATGATCTAGTACCTCTAATATCATTTCAGTACTGTAGATTCGTCAATTCACTTATCTAAAGTACAATTCTATGCTATCGCCCAAGAGTCTGTTCAGCTGCCTCCTGGTTGTATTTTGCTTCTGTGATGGACGTCTCTGCTCGACGGTATATGGGCAAGGTCCTGCCGTGTTGAACGGCCCATCCGGACCCGCAGCGAATCTGCTCGCCAGCAATATCGCATCACCGAATGCCGGCTTGAGATCCTCCGCCGGTACGCCAGCGACTTCATCCGATAGGGCTTTGTCCACCGGCGTGGAGGAGCGTCTAAAGCCAGAGAGAGTAGCCCAGGAATTGCAGGCGGTCGAAGCGTTGTCCGAGCAACCTGCTGAGGTAAAAAAGGACCTGATCGAAAGGCTGAACAAAGCCAACGAATGGCTGCAAAGTGAGCAGGTTTCCGCGAAACGCCTGCATGAATTTGAAAAGGAATTGGCAGCCCTGCCGGAGCTTGCCAACTCAGTGCAGGCGGAATTGGCTAAACCAACAACTCCGATCGTCGTTGAATTTCCCGATGGAGTAACCATTCCCCAGTTGGAAAGCAAGCTGACCGAGCTGCGACATCAAGTGGAAGTCGATGAAAAGGCGCTGCGCGAAAAGGAAGCTGAGACCGAGAACCGCTCCAAACGTTTGGCTGAAATCAGCAAGGAGAGCATCGATCTCGAAAAACGACTGGCCGATGCGAAGCAACAGCTCTCCACACTGGTGGGGGCAGAAGTGCCTGTGCGGGTCAAGCGGCTCGAGCAGCAAGCCCGGATCCAAGCGCGACAACAACAATTGTCGACGCTCAAGTTAGAGCAATCGCGACTTGAGTCCGTGACCGAACTGTTGCCCATGCAACGAGATTTGTACAACCGGAGCCACAACTTCAGCAAGAAGCTTTTGCAGACTTGGCAATCAGCTGTCGATGTTTGGCGCAAGGAGGAATCGCGTCGGCAAGCTACCGAAGCACGTCTCGTCGCCGAGAACTCACATCCCGCTCTCAAGTCGCTGGCGAATCAGAATGCCGAAATCGCCGAACGTCGGATTCAAACTGCAGCTGATATTGAGCGTAGTTCGAAAACCATCAAACGCTTGCGCGAGGCAAGTTTAGAAATCTCTGACGCCTTTGCCGACTTGAAGAACAAGGTGGACCATGCCGGCGCGACCTCCTCGACTGGCGTACTGCTCCTCAAGCAGCGGGACGAATTGCCGCCGGACCGAGAGTTCCATGAACGGGCAAAGTTTGTGCAGAAGGTCATGCCGGAAGCGCACTTGCGATTGATGGAGTTCAACCAGCTCCGCAATCAGATGTCCGATCCAGCCGAAATGGCGACTCAACTGCTCAGTTCGTTTCGCGAGTCATTGGGTGACTACGATCAGCAATCTGTTTTGGAGGTTCTGACTCGCCTGCTCAATGATCGACGCGACTTTTTGAATAAAGCCTGGACGGACCAAGGCACCTATTTGAGCGACCTCAATGAGCTGGAAATCGCTAATCAAACGCTCCACGACGAAGTGGAAGAGTTCCGCGAGTATCTCGACCAACGGGTCATGTGGATTCGCAGCGCTGAGCCGGTCAGTTCCGCTGATTTGGCGCGATCCTGGAAGGGGGCAGCCAACATCCTCAGTCCACGTCGCTGGCTAGAGGCGTTCAAGGTTGCTGGTGGAGAAGTCCTCCGTCGGCCGGCCGCTGGTTTTGCCGCTTTCTCGCTGTTCATGCTGCTGCTGCTCGGTCGGGCGCGGCTGCTGGCAATCCAGACACAACTGTGCGAGCCTGCTCTGCCCGGGCAAGTCGATTCCTTTCGCAAAAATATTGGGGCCATTGCCATTGCTGCCGTGATGGCTGCACGCTGGCCCGTCCTCCTCTTAGCCATCGGCATGCGATTGAAGGTCGCAGCCAGCGCGAGCCCTTGGACGCAAGCGGTGGGGGATTCCTGCCTCACCGCCGTGATGTTCCTGTGGGGGTGCGAATTGATGCGGGAAGTGTGCCGACGCAAGGGGATTGGCGAAAAACTCTTCAATTGGCCCGCGGATTCGACTGCCTCTGTTCGCAATACACTCGAGTTCACTCTGTTGATTGGGACGCCACTGCTAGCCTTTCTGCAATTGTCGCAATTTAGTGAATTGAGCGACATGAAAGCCTTCGAACGCTTGCTCTTTGTAGCAACCATGGTGCTGTGCAGCGTCCAGCTCGGTCTGTTGACCCGCCCCAAAGGTCGCCTACTGAATAGCCAAGCTACCGACACCGCTGAGGAGCTCAAGGCCGGGCCGTCGAACTTTGCGATTCCCAGCCCAGGCATCCTTCACTCGCTGCGTATCCCCATATGGCTCTTCGCCACGTTCTCTCCGCTGGCGTTGGCTATTCTTTCACTCGTGGGTTACCATTTCTCCGCCTACCAGCTCTCCGCTCGTCTGGCTGAGACGGGAGGCACCGTGGCGGCAGTCATTCTTTTGCACAGCATGCTGCTCAGTTGGCTGGATGTAAAGACGCATAATGACCGTCTGCGTCAGCCCAAACCGACGCAACCCGAGCATCTTGCCGATGTTATTCTCCAGGATCAAGAAGGTGCAGGCGGCGAGTCCGACTTGTTCGACGAGGATGAAATTCTGGGAGATGCTGCAAAACCACAGCAGGATTCCTACCAACAATTCCGAGATTTGATGCGGTACGCAGCCGTCATCGGATTACTTTTCTGTGGATGGTTTATTTGGGACAGCGTGCTGCCGGCATTAAGAATCCTAGACCAGTTCGAACTTTGGACGAATATCGAGAAAGTAACGGAAGTTTCCCTCGACGAAAACGGGCGCGAAGCACTCACCACGTTTGACCGACGCATTCCAACAACTCTAACCGACATCCTGATGGCGTTTGCCATCTGCGCGGCTACTTTCAGTGTAGGGCGAAGAATTCCTAGCCTGCTGGAATTGACGGTATTGGAACGCTTGCCAATTGATCAAGGTGGCCGCCAAGCAGTTGGAATACTAGTACGCTATGCGGCCACGCTAGCTGGGCTGCTGGTGGCCTGTCATTTCATTCGTCTCTCATGGAGTAGCGTGCAGTGGTTAGCCGCCGCTATGACTGTGGGCCTGGGGTTTGGATTGCAGGAGATCTTCGCCAATCTGGTGAGTGGTATCATTATTCTTTTCGAACGCCCAATTCGAGCGGGCGACTTGGTGACCGTGGGAGATATTACGGGCAATGTCACGCGGATGCGTATGCGGGCAACGACCATTACCGACTTTGATCGCCGTGAGTTGATCGTTCCCAATAAGACGTTTATCACTGATAATGTGATCAACTGGACACTCAGCGATCCGATTAGCCGTGTGGTGCTGCCGATTGGAGTCGCTTATGGTACCGATGTGCATCGCACGCAGGCGATCCTTTTGCGAATTGCGAAACGCAGCGCCTTTGTGATGCAAGAGCCTGCACCATCGACTCTGTTCAAGGGGTTTGGAGACAGTACACTCAACCTGGAGTTGCGAGTCTTTATTCCCAGACGCGATCTCTACATCGAGGTCGTGAATGAGTTAAACCTTGCAATTGTGCGTGAGTTCCAACGCTTCAAGATCGAGATCGCATTTCCTCAGCGAGATCTGCACATCAAGAGTGTCGAATCCCTTCAGCCGCTGCTGTCCAAGTTGCGCGAGCCGGCGGAAAGAGAAGTCAGTGCGCGAGCGGCCTAAGAGGCGGCACTCGCACGCCTTGCTCTGCTCATGCCTGCCGCTCGTCACAAAGGTCTTATCATGAATTCATTTCGCGGTTTCAAGAAGGCGCTGCGTCGACGGACTAAGCAGAATCACGCTTTAGTGGGAGCGGTGCCAGGAAGTTTGGTCCAACACGAGTTTGCTCACGATAGCCGAGCCCGGGCAATTGAATTTTCCCGCCTCAAGCATGAGGATCGGCAGCTGGAATCTGCTGCAGAACTGCAACAGCATTTGGCTGCCAAACAGCATTTGGTGCGTATGCGCCCCAGACGTACTGCTGGCAGCGACGACGCGACGGAAGCGTCCAACCTAGAAGCAGGCCGATTGTCCACCTCTCCCCCGCGTCCAGTCACGTGGCTCAATATCGACGGGCTGGCTGACGTTGAATTGCTCAAAGAAATCGGCGCTCAGTTCGGTTTGCATCCCCTTGCACTTGAGGATGTCGTAAACGTCGGCCAATTGGCAAAGAGCGAGGCGTACGACAATAACCTATTCATTATCCTCCGCATGCCGCACGTCACCGATCAATTTGAAACCGAGCAAGTTAGTCTGTTCTTGCTAGACGGACTGGTCATCACGTTCCAGGAGTTCAACGGTGACTGCCTCAATCCCGTGCGGGAGCGCTTAGTCAAAAGCATGGGGCGGATTCGCTCACGTGGGGCGGATTACCTAGCGTATGCAATCATCGACGCCGTGATTGATGGCTATTTTCCAGTGCTCGAACACTTCGATCGGTTGCTGGGGGGAATTAGCGATGAAATTGATGAGGATTTGCCCCACGATATCCCCAAGCGTTTGCATCACATTCGCGCTGATTTGTTGAGCGTACGCAAGGTTGCTCAACAACATCGGCATGCCCTGAATACGCTACTGCGTGAACGCAGCTCTTTGATCGAAGAGGACACCCTTCTGTTCTTGCGAGATTGCTTAGACCATATCACTCGCTTGATAGAAGATGCGGACACTTACCGCGAAACATGTGGTGAATTGCGAGAACTCTATTTTGCCCAGCTTGGACAAAAAACCAACGATGTCATGAAGGTTCTGACCATAATCGCCACGATCTTTATCCCCATGAGCTTCATTGCGGGGGTCTACGGCATGAATTTTGATTCCGATGTTTCGCCTTTAAATATGCCGGAATTGCACTGGTCGTTGGGTTACCCTTTTGCCGTCTTGCTGATGGCCTGCACTGGAGGAGGCTTGGTGTACTATTTGAAGCGGAAGCAATGGCTCTAGATGTCTCTCTCGCAGTTTGTGGGACTGCGAGACTAGAGTGGCGGCTAACTAAGGATTTCGTGAATGACCTCCCCTTCGACATTGGTTAACCGCCGCTGAACACCATTGTGTTCGAAGGTCAGCCGCTCATGGTCCAGACCGAGTAAGTGCAAAATCGTAGCGTTTAGATCATACAGGGGATGGATGTCCTCTATGGCACGTCTGCCGAGTTCGTCGGTTTGCCCATGGCTGATCCCGCGCTGAACACCTGCCCCGGTCAGCCAGCATGTGAATCCATCGGGATTGTGGTCACGTCCCTGAGAACCTTTCTGAAACATCGGCATGCGGCCAAATTCGGTACACCAAACCACCAGAGTATCTTCGAGCAATCCCCGTGACTTCATGTCACGAATGAGTGCAGCGGTGGGTTGGTCTAGGATGCCCGCGTGCCGATCGTACTGTTCCTTGAGCTTGTTGTGTCCATCCCAATTCAACTCACCACCTGAAGCATATGCTCCGTTGAATAGCTGAACGAAACGGACTCCGCGTTCGATGAGCCGCCGAGCGAGGATGCAATTGCGCGCGTAGGCAGCCTTGGTACCATTGTTGGTGTCATCGGCACCGTAGCTCCGCAAAATGTATTCGGGCTCCGTACTCAGGTCGCTAATTTCAGGCATGCTCAATTGCATGCGGGCTGCCAATTCGTAACTTGCGATGCGGGCCGCGAGTTGCCCATCGCCTGGGTGGCGTTGCTGGTGCGCTTGGTTCACCTTTTGGAGCATGGCTCGGACTTCCGCATCCTGCTGGGCGGAAAGGTCTCCCGCCGGTCGCAAGTGGCGGACTGGGTTCTCGGAGCTAAAGGTGGTTCCTTGAAATTCGGCTGGTAGGAAGCCAGCCCCCCAGTTGTTGACGCTGGCTTGGGGGACTCCGCGTGGATCGGGAATGGCGATAAAGGCCGGCAGGTTCTGATTCTCACTGCCCAGGGCATAGCTCGACCAGCCACCTAGACTGGGAAAGCCGTCTGCGACGAATCCAGTGGACAGGAAATTTTCCGCTGGGCCGTGCGTGTTGGATTTACTGGTCAATGAGTGGATGAACGCGAACTCATCGGTCAATTCAGCGAGGTGCGGCAACAGGTCGGAGACCATCTTACCGGTCTCGCCACGTGGACGGAAAGGGTATTGAGGGCGGGCCAAATCTCCCGCAGGTCCTTGGAAGGTGACTTTGGGGCCTCCGGGGAGCGGGGTGCCATCGTGCTTTATCAATGCCGGCTTGTAGTCCCAGGTCTCTAGCTGACTAACGGCACCAGCACAAAAGATAACCAGCACATTGCGAGCTTTGGCCGGGTAGTGGGGAGGCCGGGGGGCATAGGGATGGGCGGGATCGATGGCGGTAACGAGAGGAGCTTCTGAACCCAACGCTCCCTCTTGGCTCAGCAAGCTTGCCAGGGCAACAGCGCCCAGTCCGTTGGTCATGTCTCCCAGGAACCTCCGCCGGTCGAGCCAGTGGCGCCCGCGATTGGTGAGTGGTGGTGCGGTCATGCTTATTCGGTAGTCGTTGCGATAGAGGGGTGTTAGGGGATGAACAGAAACTCATTGCTATTGAACAAGACTCGAGCCAAGGCTGGTACGCCCTGCCGCTCTGCAAATTGAGCAGCGTCCAGTAGCTCCGCTTCCGAAGGCTCACGTCCATAGGCCAACTGGAATGCCAGTTGCACCTGTGTGAGCAATTGAGGGCCAGCTTCCGATTCGACACGTTGGGCGAAGGCTTCTGATTCGTCGAAGGTAAAGCGACTGTTGAATAAATTCAGCGCCTGGATGGGAGTGGTGGATTGGCGTCTACGTGCAGTACTCTGTCCAGCGTCTGGACAATCAAATGCACCAAACACCGACTCCCGTTCCATTCGAACTTTGTGTGCATAGATCATGCGCCGCCGCCCCTCTGCGGAAAATGACTCGATGGGCGGAAATCCGTTCAGACCACCACGAGAGCGAAAGAGATCAAACCCGGGCCCCCCCACCGACATTTCAAGCCGGCCACTGGTAAAGAGCATTGAATCGCGAATCGCCTCTGCTTCCAGCCGCCGTGAAGGGAACCGCCACAAGAGGGTCACGTCGGCATCGCGTGCGGCACCCTGCTGCGTGACCTGGTTCGATTGTCGATAGGTCGCTGAAAGAACAATTTTCCGCTGCAAAGTTTTGATCGACCATCGCGCGTCGATGAATTGCTCGGCCAACCAGTCCAAAAGCTCGGGATGGGTGGGCGATGCACCATTCCAACCAAAATCGCTAGGGGTCGCAACTAAGCCTGTTCCGAAATGCCACTGCCATAATCGATTCACCATAACTCTAGCGGTCAAAGGATGTTCAGCCTGCGAAATCCAGTTGGCTAAAGTGGTCCGTCTTGTCTGGTCCCCCGCATCAAAGGGCAATGCAACTTCCCCGAGGACAGATGGCGTATGGGGAAAGATTGGATCCGCGGGTTGTTCTGGATCGCCTCGAAGCAGAAGATGCGTTGGCTCAGGGGCTTTGAAGACCCCAGCATATACTTTCGGAACCGCTGCGAGTTCCGCGATGCGCCCAGCGATGTCCGCTCGTCGATCCAAAAGCTCTTGAATACCAGCCTGCTGTTCCGTTGAGAAATTCCAGTGGGCCATTGCGTCTTGAAAGGCGGGTGCTGTCAGCACGCTGGCGACGGTGACAAGCTCGTCCGGCGAAGTGCCAATTTGAAGCGTGTAGGCCAGTGGCGTGCGATCCTGCAATTGCGCCTCGCGATCGCGACTCCAAACAACGCGTTCGATGTTCACCTCTGCAGGTAGTTCAAACTGCAACCAGCCCTTGCCGTTTTCATCCGACATCCAACTGCGACTATTGCCATACTGCCCATCATTGACGTGTGCTAGTTGGTGCGAGGCGGAAGGGCGACTTCCCGAGGCGGTTACCCGGGTGCCCTGTGTGGCAAGCGCCAAGTTGGTGTTGCTGCCGGAAGCATAGATCTCGAATTCGTCAATACAGGGCTCAATGAGGCCCAAACTGGGATGCACGTTCGCATCGTGAATGATGAATTTGACCCACCGGGCAGGTTGAGGTGCTACGGCTACTTCATTGAATCTGGAATTGAGGCTGCTCTCGGCTGAATCGAAGATGACCGAAGATGCCGCCAGTTGTTGTGTTAGCGCCTGCAGTTGAACGTCAATTTCAGCCAAGTCTTGTTGGTGATTTTGGACCGAAGCAAGCCGAGATTTCGTTGCAGGGCTCCGCCAGTCACGTTCACCGTAATCCACGCCACTGAAGAACGCCTGCATAGCGTAGTATTCCCGATGGGAGATCGGATCAAACTTGTGATCGTGACATCGAGCGCAGCCGACGCTCAGCCCCAAAAAGGCCTCGCTCGTGTTGATCACAATTTCATCCAAAGCATCTTGGCGAGCAAGTCGCTTCGAGGCGTCGTCCTTTCCGATTTGCCCGGGCAACAGAACAGCGGCAGTGACCAGGAACCCAGTTGCAGCATCTTTCCCTAGAGTGTCGCCAGCCAACTGTTCACGAATCATTTGGTCGTAAGGCTGGTCGCGATTAAATGCATCGATGATGTAGTCGCGATAGGGCCAAGCGTTAGCGCGTTCTGTGTTCACCTCGAACCCGTGCGTGTCGGCATAGCGAACAACGTCCAGCCAGTGTTGCCCCCATCGCTCGCCGTATCTCGGTGAGGCGAGCAGCTCATCCACTACCGATTCGAAAGCGTGATTGCTGCGGTCGTTCTCGAAGTCCGCGATTTGCTCCGGGGTCGGAGGCAAGCCGGTCAAATCAAAAGAGACTCGACGCAACCAGGTTAATCGGTCCGTTTCGGGGTTGGGAGTCAGTTCTGCTTGTTCGAGACGATGAAGAATGAAATGGTCGATGGCGTTGTTAGGCCAAGAGGCGAATTCAGCCAGACCGTCTGCCACGGGAGGTGGTGTTGTTGCATGGAGTGGGTGGAACGCCCAATGGTCTCGAAGGTCGACCAGCTTCGCGGTGTCAACGCCATCGGGCCAGTGGGCCCCCTGAACAATCCACCGGCGAACCGTCTCAATTTCCTCCGGAGTAAGTCCAGGTCCCTTGGGCGGCATGCGCATATCCGCATCTGATTCGGTCATCAGTTGAAAGATGGGACTTTCATCCGGTGCGCCAGCCACTGCAAAGGGGCCGTAGCCGTCGCCTCCCTGGAACGCTTCGGCTTTGATATCCAACCGTAGGCCACTCTTCTGCTTTTCCGCCGCATGGCAAGCGTAGCAATGAGTTTCAAAGAGAGGCTGAATGTCGCGTACGAAGTCCACCGGCGGTTCGCCCGCACGCAATGGCAGACTGTGCGAGGAAATCAGAAAGAGCAGCACACTAGCGATGCTGCCAAGCGATGAACAATGAGAGGCCTGGTTCATGATTTATTGCATGGGGGCTGCAAATTGGTGGCGGGAAAACATTGGGCAGGTGTCAAAAGGCTGGTTCTGTAGCATAGTCGATTTCCGGTCTCAGCACACAACCATTTCGAATTTTGGACGCACGCCAGACAATGCTACGACTTACCTACCAAATGCTTGCGTGGCACAACCGAGCAATTTACGATAGAAGCATATCGCCCGAACGAGGGACACTTCTCGCTCAACTTTACCCTTTAGAACTGCGCGTTTCCTCACTCCCATATTGCTTAGGAAACCAATTTTGGGGCCGCCGCCTAGTGCTGCTGCTGCAACGCGTTGGAATTGGCAATCGGTTACCGTGGCAAACTGGTTGGGCAATACTTGAGGCGTCAGTCGCAGATTGATCTGTATTGATGAGGCGCCGAGATGTGTCCAAAAAACCTTTCGATTTTCGTTCTCTATAAACGCAAGTTGAAGACTGTCGTTCCCGATCAGTAGTGCTTTCATTGCCGGAAAGGTTTAAGCCTGCCGGCAGGCTATTGAGGTTACTCCTGCGGGATGAGTTTTCGTAGATTTTGCGAGATCGAGATGAGGAGGGACGAAATGTCTGAAGTGCTTCAAGCAGATTTGGTGGATGAGCAAGAGGATTCTCCCGTAGACGCAAGCAGTAGCACCGCTTCAACACTGGAGATCGTGGCGGGGCGAAGTCTGTTGCGAGACGGGGGCCTTCTTCTCTGTTGGGTTGCAGCCACCGATTGGCTGTTGTACCAAGTCGGAAGCTACTTTGCTTGGGCGGGGCTGTTCTTGGTTGTCATCCTGTTCCTCGGCTTGGCCAAGCGTTCTTGGGGGCACAAGATGAGTGCTCTGCTCATTGCTGGGGTGCTCGTGCTCGTGGCCTTTAAGCTCGTGTGGTGTGGTAGCTGGCTGCAGATCGCTTGCGGGTTGCTATTGACGGTTGGTTATGCAATGTCGCTCAGTGGCACCGCGCCGTTTTTACCAGAACTCTTGGGGTTCATCGGTTTGATGATTGCGGGCAGCCTCCGGCGCGTGTGCGGCTATCGCTTGGGGCGTCTGTCACCCCAGTCGGGCCGAGTGGTGCCCTTGGTCAATACCGCCGTGCTGTTGCCTGTCGTAGTGGTCCTCGTATTTGGTACGCTGTTCGTACTCGCGAATCCCGACTTGCTGAAGTCGCTTTCCAACCGCATGAATGACGTGCTGCTGAAGGTACAAAGCCTCATCGATGGAATTGGTGTCGATGAGACCTTATTCTGGCTGTTCAGCGGGCTGACCATGCTGGGCCTGCTTTATCCGTTGCGTGCGAAGCTGCTCTCGGAAAAGAGCAGCGAAGCACAACCACAATCTCCGGCCAAGATGGCGCTCTTTGCAGCGTATTTCAATACGCTGCTGTGCGTGATCCTCCTGTTCGGTGTCTACTTGATCTTTGAGTTTTCAACTCTCTGGTTTCGAGAGCTTCCTGACGACTTTTACTATGCAGGCTACGCCCACCAAGGCGCGTTTTGGTTGACCGTAGTGCTGGCGCTTTCCACGCTGACTCTCTCCACCATCTTCCAACGCAGGACTCTGCTCGATCCGCGAATTGGTAAACTGAAAAGGCTTGCGTGGGTGTGGTCGGTCGAAAACCTCGTGTTAACGATTGCGATTCTCTATCGACTGTACATCTATGTAGATTTCAATGGGATGACGCGCATGCGTGTCATTGGTGTGCTTGGAATTTCATCAGTTGCGGTCGGTTTCTTGCTAGTCGTCTACAAAATCCATCGTCAGCGCAGTTTTGTCTGGCTGTTGCATCGACAGTTGTGGGTGCCGGTAATGGCCGTGGTAGTATACGCCGTATTGCCGGTAGATTGGCTGGTGCAGCAAGCAAATGTACGCCAAGTGTTGCAAGGGAATCTTGCCTCTTCGGTGCAGATTGTCGCCCATCGCACTTCTGCCGAAGGGATGTTGCCGCTATTGCGATTGATCGATTGTGAAAATCCTGCAATTCGAGAGGGAGTTCGCGCAATGATGGCAAGCTGGGCCAGCGAATTGGCCCTGGTGCGTTCGCAAAGCACGGCATCACCGGGAAGTGCAGCGACCTACAATTATTGGACCTCGGAAGCTGGGCATGCGAGTCCTTGGCTCGAGCATGATGCAGTTGAGCGTGTTGCCAAGGGGGAAGATGCCCCAGCTTGGCAGCACTTTCAGGCCGCCGAGTATTTGTTGTCCAAGGGATTGGAGGATAACGCTGCCAAATGGGAACCGTACGCAAGCGAGCCGGGCTCCGGAGATCGAGCCATCGATGCGTTTTTTCAGTATGCCTATCAATGGTATTGAATGACGTGTGCCATGAGGCCAGGCGTTAGTGTTGGAATTCAACTTGACCCACTCAACA
Organism: Aureliella helgolandensis; assembly: GCF_007752135.1. Classification (GTDB taxonomy): domain Bacteria; phylum Planctomycetota; class Planctomycetia; order Pirellulales; family Pirellulaceae; genus Aureliella; species Aureliella helgolandensis. The sequence continues at coordinate 3,126,686 of NZ_CP036298.1, forward strand.
CGTGGCAGTTTGTTGGGGAAGCAGTTTGTTGGGGAAAGTGAAGCATCGTGTGTAGGTCGCTGTTGAAACCGCTTTTCCAGATTTTCGAGTCGGTTTCCTATTTGAGAAAATCCAACAGGGACCAGTTGGAGCTCCACACTACCGATGCTAGGAAGCGTTTCATCACGCACTTCGCCTTTGCCCACTTACCAGTCATCACTTACCAGTCATCACTTACTAGGGACAGTTCCATATGCATTGCCGATTGCGAGTGTGTGCTCGAGCCCGAAGCTTATGGGGAGGACCTGGAGTCGTTGCGTGGATAGGTGCAATTGCTCTCGTTGCTGCAACGCTCCAGATTGCCCCGGCTCAATCGCCTCCCAATATTCTTCTGATCGTCTCGGATGATCAGGGATACAACGACCTAGGGATGTTGGGCAATGGGATTCTGACTCCCAACCTGGATCGACTGGCCGCCGAAGGAACGAGGTTGACCAACTACTATGTTGCCTGGCCTGCCTGTACTCCTTCCCGAGCTGCTTTGCTCACCGGCCGCTATCCACAGCGGAACGGAATTTACGACATGATTCGCAATGAGGCTCCCGACTATGGCCACCGATACTCCTCTAGCGAGTATGCGGTAACGTTCGAACGCATTGGTGGCATGGACGAGCGTGAAGTGTTATTGCCGGAGTTGCTCGCCGCCGGTGGCTACCGTTCCGGAATTTATGGTAAATGGGATCTAGGAACGCTTAAACGTTTTTTACCTACCTCCCGAGGTTTTGACGATTTCTATGGGTTCGTAAATACGGGGATCGATTACTTTACCCATGAACGCTACGGCGTCCCCAGCATGTACCGCAATGCAACGCCGACCGTGGAGGATCGAGGCGAGTATTGCACGCACCTATTCGCTCGCGAGGCGTTGCGGTTCTTGGACACAACCGGCGACGATACCCCCTTCCTGCTCTATGTGCCCTTCAATGCTCCTCACATGTCCTCGTCACTTGATCCCAAGCTCCGCTCCACCGTTCAGGCACCTGAGGAGTTCAAGACGCTTTACCCACCAGTTCTCCAAGAGTTCCGTTCGGTAGACAATTATCGCTATGGCGGGGCAGCGGAGGTGGTGACTGCGGCGGCCAAGAAGCGAGACTACCGAGCTGCGGTAACCTGCATGGACGCTGAAATTGGCCGCCTGCTGAACAATCTTGAAGCGCAAGGCACCTTGGACAACACCATCGTGATCTTCTTTTCCGACAACGGAGGTAGCGGTGGCGCAGACAATAGCCCGTTGCGCGGACATAAGGGGCAGACCTGGGAGGGAGGAATACGCGTTCCCTGTATCGTGCGCTGGCCCGCTGGCGGCGTTCCTGCCAATGCCGTGTCCGATGCATTTCTCTCATCGCTAGAGTTGGTACCCAGCCTTGCGGCTGCATGCAATGTTTCATTGCCGCCTGACTTGATCCTTGATGGCTTTGACTGGTGGCCTGTCTTGCGCGGACAAGCGAACTCTCCAAGGAGCGAAATGTTTTGGCAACGCAAGGAACTGCTGGCCGCACGCGTCGGTAAGTGGAAGTGGGTGCATATGGGAGACACGGCTCAAGGGTTGTTCGATCTGAGCAACGACCCGGCGGAACGCCATAATCTGGCGGAGGAGTTTCCCGATGCGGCGCGGGCGGTCCAAGCACGATTGCATGCCTGGCAGACCGAGATGGAGCAAGCTGAGCCTCGCGGGCCATTTCGCGATTATTGACAGCTCCGGATCGTGATGGATGCGGAGGCCTGTCCGGTCGCTTCAAGGGGGCCTCGAAGCTTGGCGATGGGCACGAACCGTTTGCGTGACCTCTATAGAAGTCACATGTGTTGCAAACCTAAGCCGTACTCGGTCGACTTTGCGATTTATTGCTTTTCCTACTGCGCATTCGAACAAGGGCTACTTATCGGAAGGAATACTCCGGTGACTTGCTTTGTCGCCTCCGACTTCAGATTGTCATCGGAAGAGGGGGGAAGCGGTATGTCGATTTGGGTGCAGTGGTTGGCAATTGTTCTATCGCCAGGCGATTCCACTGCACAGGCCGTCTGTTGATAATCCATACTGACTTCGGGTTTTGACGAATGGTAAAGGCCATTGAGGGAGTTTCAAGCAATGGATCTATCTGCCAATCGCCACCTATCTCCTGCTCAAGCTCGGCAGAAGCTCGAATCCGCTAGTGCGTTTCACTGGATTCACTGGTTGATCGTTATTCTTTCAACACTTGTCACGCTGTTTGCCTGGCACTTCACGAGTTCTGAGAAGCATGCCAAGGATCGAGTTCAATTTGATCGCCAAGCGGACCAGATTCTAGAGCTAGTCCGAGAGCGGATGCAAAAGTACGAAGAGGCGCTGTGGAGTGGAGTGGCCTTGATCCATTCGGCCGATGGGAAGATGGATCGTGGACGCTGGAATCAATATGCGGATTGCTTGAACCTTGACCAACGGTACCAAGGCATCAATGGCATTGGAGTGATCTATGCAGTCAAGGAAGGTGATCGAGAAACCTTCTTGACCACACAACGCGAAAGTCGTCCCGACTTCAAGATCTACCCAGAGCACGACGGCGAGGAATGTTTTCCAATTGCCTATATCAGTCCAGAGAAAGAAAATCTTAAAGCTCTTGGGCTCGATATGGCGCACGAGCCCAATCGCTGGGAGGCCAGCCAGCAGGCACGCGAAACCGGCGTTGCCCAAATCACTGGACCGATCAACTTAGTGCAAGAGGATAGTCATACGCCCGGCTTCCTGTTTTTTGCCCCCTTCTACGCAGGGGATCGTGACGGAACGGCAGCGGAGCGACATGAGCATTTTCTAGGAATGGTCTTTGCACCGTTCGTCATGCGCAAATTAATGGAAGGAACGCTGCAAAAAGACAAGCGGCAGGTTGGATTCCGCGTCGCCGATGGTACGCACACGCTTTATAACGAATTGCTGAATACAGAGCCCGACTTTGACCCCCATCCGCAGTTCACCCGCTCGGTCTCCATTCCGACATACGGTAGGGACTGGACTTTTCAAATCTCTAGCTCGAAATCATTTCGTGAAGCAACGCGAGACTTTCACCCGCTGTCGATCTTAGTGGGGGGAATATGCCTGGACGCGATGCTTATTTGGATCTTCTTTGTGACGTCTCGGACCGCTCAGCGGTCGCTGAAATATGCACGCTCGATGACGGAACAGTTGGAGCAGAACTATGAGCAAGTACAGCAAGAGGTTGCAGATCGAATGCGCGCGGAGGAGGCTCTTACTCAAACCAACGCCTCTCTCCAGCAGTCTCAAGCATCGCTTGAAAAGCTTCTCAACGAATTAAAACGCTCCAACGCAGAACTGGAGCAATTTGCCTACGTAGCATCGCATGACCTGCAGGAACCACTGCGCAAGATCTCCTCTTACGGTCAACTCCTTCGCGAAGACTACGGGGAATTTATCCAAGAAGAAGGCAATCGCTACCTCGATGTGATGGTCAGTGGCGCAAACCGGCTGAAAAATTTGGTTTCTGATCTACTCACCTTCTCAAGGATTCGCACCCGTGGGCAATCCCTGGAAGCGGTGGATCCCAATGCCGCCCTGCAGATCGCCATCGAGCAGCTTGAGGTTGTGATCAAGGAGTGTGATTGTCAGTTGACCTACGATGAGTTTCCATGGGTTATGGCGGACAAGGGGCAGTTAGTCCAACTCTTTCAAAACCTGATTGGCAATGCTATAAAGTACCGAGGCGAAAAATCACCAGTCATTCATGTTGGCGGACATGATGCGATGGAAAGCTTCCAATTCTCGGTAGCCGACAATGGAATTGGAATCGATCCCCAATTCCATCAGCGAATATTTGAGATTTTTCAACGACTCCACAACCGGCGAGAATATAGCGGTACCGGAATTGGTTTGGCCATTTGCAAGCGAATCGTCGAACGTTTTGGCGGGGATCTCCTCGTCGAGTCTGAGATTGGCGAAGGTTCCACCTTTTCCTTCACGCTGAATAAAGCTTCCTTCACGCTGAATAAAGCTAGTCAGAAAGTGCCAGCATATGCCGTTCGTTAGTCCACCGAAAATCTCCACACCGCCAGTGGTTATACTGCTCGTCGAGGATGATGATGACGACGTTTTGCTTATCTCTAAGACCTTCAAAACGGATGTTGTCCGCAGTCAGCTCTTTCGCGTCGAAGATGGAGTGCAGGCGATTGAGTTTCTGAGAAGGCAAGGTCAGTTTGCGGATGCCCCACGTCCCGATCTCATCTTGTTGGACCTCAATATGCCTCGCAAAGATGGACGCGAAGTTCTCAAGGAAATCAAAGAAGACGTCGACTTGCGTTTAATCCCCGTGGTGGTCCTGACCACCTCGGAGAGTGAGAGCGATATCTTGGCAAGCTATAACTACCATGCCAACAGCTTCATTAGTAAGCCTCTTGACTTGGTTGAGTTCCGACAAGTCTTAGCCGCGATACGCGAGTATTGGTTCTCGATCGTCAAACTTCCCCGCAGTTAACGTGCACCACTCACACGCGAATTTCTTGCCGGTTGTTATTTGCAGTAAACGCGAATCGCTCTTTCGCAACCGACAGCATGCGTAAGCCTACGACGGTTGGCGCTGCAGCGTGCTTGAAGTCGGCTCATTCACCAGACCGACACGCTCTTCGATCCAAGAGCCTCTAGACAACGCACTCTCGAGTGGGCACGTGCACGCAGCGAACTGTAAGTCCCCGCTCACGCAGCTTGCCTCCCGAATCGCTAACCGCACCCGGTCCGTGTCGCGAATGAGTCGCGAGTGGTGAAATGCCAGACCGGGCGCATCTCAGGTGCTCAGACGACTCCGGGGGCGTCCCTTCGAGACTCCTCGTCCGGGAGAACCCTCTGGAGACTTCCCGTCGAATTTGAGTGGCTGGTTGAGTTGCGGACTGCTTCTTCTTGCCACTGAGGTTGGAGTATTCGGTTCGAATCATTGGAGTAGCCGGCCCGGACTATCTTGGTCCGGGCGATACGTCCCCCCCTTCCGCACTGGGAGCTCGTGGTCACCGACCGCCATGAATCTTATCCGTTATGGTTACCGTCCACGATGGTCACAGTCCACGATGGTCACCGTCCACGGCGCCGCCTACCATGAATGCCACCGAAATGCCGGGAGGGGGCCGATCGAGCCGCAGGTGGTCCGGTCGTCAGCAGCAACGGTTCTGGGGAAAGCAACGGGAGCGTGTTTGTGTAGCTTGGAAAGAGCCGAGAAATCCAACCCACTTTGCCGTGATTGCGATTTTTCGTCTTTGGGGCGATAATTCGCATTCGAACACCTCATTCGCTCCCACATCACAGGATAAGGGTCAAGATGGAAGACAAGTTAGCATACTCGGGTATTACTTTCGATGACGTGCTTCTCGAGCCACGTTTCAGCGACTTTATGCCTGCGGATGTGGATGTTTCCAGTAACCTGACTCGCAATATCCGCCTCAAGACTCCGTTTCTTTCAAGCCCCATGGACACCGTTACTGAAAGCGAAATGGCCATCGCCTTGGCTAAAGTAGGTGGGTTAGGGGTCGTGCACAAAAATATGAGTATCGAGGCTCAAGGCGAAGAGGTGACCAAGGTCAAGCGAAGTGCCAACGGCATTATCGTTGACCCCGTGACGCTGCGGCCTGAGGAGAATGTTGCAGCAGCCAAGGAGTTGATGGACCAGCAAAACGTATCTGGAGTCCCCATTGTGGGAGTGGATGGACGTTTAGCTGGCATTATCACCCGACGCGATCTGAGATTTTTGGAGACGGGGGAAACTTTAATCCAAAATGTGATGACTCGGGAAAATCTGGTTACTGCCACAGGAAATGTAACGCTTGCAGAAGCTGAGAAGATTTTAACGGATAAAAAGGTGGAGAAGCTTCTGCTGGTTGACGATGAATACAAACTAACAGGCCTCATCACGATCAAAGACATTGACATGATGAAACGCTACCCCGATGCCTGCAAAGATGCAGGTGGGCGATTGCGAGTCGGGGCTGCAGTAGGTGTCTTTGATTACGAGCGGGCGGAGCAGTTGATTGAGCGCGGCGTCGATGTGTTGACGGTCGATTCGGCTCACGGTCACTCCTCCAATGTGCTGGAAACAGTGCGGGAATTAAAAAAACGCTGGTCGATTGATGTTATCGCTGGCAATGTGGCCACCCAAGAGGGTTGTCGCGACTTAATACAAGCAGGTGCGGATGCCGTCAAAGTTGGAATCGGGCCCGGTTCCATTTGCACGACGCGGGTTATTTCCGGTGTGGGAGTCCCGCAGATTACCGCCATATACAATGCCGCTCGTGCGGCTGAAAAGAACAATATCCCAGTGATTGCTGATGGTGGCATCCGTTTTAGCGGAGACATTACCAAAGCGATTGCTGCGGGCGCCAGTGCCGTCATGGTCGGAGGTTTATTTGCTGGTTTAGCAGAGAGCCCCGGTCGCACGATCCTCTATCAAGGTCGAACCTTCAAGGTCTACCGCGGTATGGGCTCTCTGGGGGCAATGGTTAAAGGTTCCAGCGAACGCTATCGACAGTCCGGACAAGAGAATCTTCTCAAATTGGTGCCGGAAGGGGTCGAAGGGCGAGTCCCTTTCAAGGGGGCTCTGGCTGACTTTGTCTACCAATTGGTGGGCGGTCTGCGAGCTGGAATGGGATATTGCGGAACTCGGAATATCAATGAACTTCGTAAGGATGCGCGGTTCATCAAGATCTCAGCTGCAACTGTCAGAGAGAACCACCCACATGACATTGCCATTACGCAGGAAGCACCGAACTATAGCCCCGATTATCAGAATTCGGCGGACTCCAACTAGTTCGCAACGCGTCGCTCTCCGTCGCAAAACGTTCCTACAAGCGATCTGCTTGTCCTGCTGCGGTGGACTCACTTGGTTGTCCGCCGGTAGTGCGTTAGGCCAGCAATGGCAGCCCACTCGAATTTCCGACTCCAATACTGCACAACACATCAGTACGCAGGCCAGCCAGCCTGCGAGCGGTGCTCCAGCTTCGTCCAATGAGAATCTAGGTGGTGGAGTTGTCTTGCGTTGGAAAGCCCCCGAGGGGGCAACGCAAAACAATAGCAGTTTCACCTCCCAACAGGCGTTCTCGGCCTCGTCCGGTACGGCTCAAGCTAGCAATCATTTTGCCAGCTATTCCTCGCCTGCGGCTAGCGGTTCCACTAGCCCGGCGAATGGGAATCCACTGCGCAACCGAGTGCAAATGGCAGCCTTTCAGCAAGATCCGGCCAACGCTTTTCAGGATCCGTTTGGTGACGCCAAGTCGCCCGCCCTGCCGCCCGCCGGACTTCCGCCAGCTGCCAACTCCGGAGAAAACGCGTTTCCAGGATTGCCTGGGTTTCCAGTGCAACCCACGCAGCCAGCACCCGAATTGGTGCCACCAGGCCTGCCAACCGATCCGTCGGACGATCCACTAGCCAGGCCCGAAGCGGCCCCCGCCCCCGGCGATGGCCTCGAGTTCGAACAAGCTCCCCGACTACGCGGTGAATCGCCAAGTCCGCGAGATCAGATCGCACCGAGAGAGAATGAACCCGAAGCTATACCGGTACCGGAGGACGTTGAGGAAGCACGTGAAATGCAGTTGCCCAAACGCCGGGTGCCAGATGCGAACTCTGCAGCCTGCAATGAATTGCGCGAGCAACTACGGTCACGTCCCGTTCCTGAGATCAGCCTCAATGTTTCACCTAAATATCAGGAAGGGATGCGGACGCTCAATCGCGACGAAACCGAGCGTGCAAAACGCCTCGGTGAATTCGCGGAAAACTCTGAGATCCGTGACTGGACCGATTACACCGGGAAATACTTGGCAACCGGTAGATTGATTGATTTCAAAAACAACCAAATCGTGCTGGATGTGCAAGGTACGACACGCACCATTCCCTACCTGGACTTGAGCGATTTGGATGTCAGCTATGTAGCGCAAGTTTGGGATATACCGACGGTCTGTGGCACCGGTTACGAGCGACTCGTGGGGCGGAGTTTTGTCCCCAGCGAATTGCACTGGACTGCCAGTGGGCTGTGCCACAAACCGCTGTACTTTGAAGATGTCCAGCTAGAACGCTATGGACATGAGATCGGTCCCATTTTGCAACCGTTCGCTAGCACCGCACACTTCTTCGGAAATGCTTTAATCCTGCCTTACAAGATGGGAATTCATCCACCCAACGAGTGCCAATACTCCCTGGGCTACATCCGTCCAGGCAACTGTGCTCCCTACATGATTCAGCCCTTCCCGTGGAGTTTGCGTGGAGCTGCCACGCAGGCCGCAGTAGTGGCCGGGGGAGCCGCTTTAATTCCTTAATGCGGGCTGAACGGCAACGCGGGATAAACGGCTAGCTACCCAACAGTGCACCGAGAGGAGTTCACTCCTCTGCGGTGCAACAAATGGGTTTGAGCTCGGTTCACTCGGCAGCGACTGCGGCTTCCGAGCTTTCTTCTGGAGCGCCCAATACAGGAAATTCTTCCACGCTGGCTAAGCCACGATCGATAATCCAGATGTTGCGAAAGCGGACCTGATCTTTGTGGTTTTGGAAGCGAATGGGTTGCAGGTTCGGTTCTTCAGGCTTACCCGCGCCAGTCTTGGTCTGCAATTCGACATCGTCTTGCGTCTTGACGCCGTTGTGCCAGACTGTCAAACGTGCATTGCTTACCTTGCTGCCATCGGCGGCCCACCGCGGAGCAGTAAATATCAAGTCGTATGTCTGCCATTGCAGCGGAGGTAAACACATGTTTACGTCCGGGCTCTTGGTGCGGTAGATGCTGCTGCAGCCGTTAAAGACTGGAAGCAGCGCAAACGAATCCAGAATCTGAAGTTCGTAGCGACTCTGTAGATAGCAGCCGCTGTTACCCCGCGCTTGGTCCTGCTGCTCCGGCATGAATGGCAAGCGGAATTCAACATGCAGGTTGAAATCTTGGAACATCTGCTTCACGTCGGCACCTTGTTTTAGCAAGCCGTCTTCGGTCATGGCGGCGGTGCTAAATTGCTCGGTGTTGGTTCCATCAAACAGGACCATTGCTCCCTCAGGCGGCGTTGCTCCCAGTGTGGGGCTTAGGCGGCGAATGCGTTCCAAACGCCCCAGGAGCTTGCCTTCTTTGTCAATCAGGGTGCAACCGCGGCTATCTGCAAAAATAGCCCATGGGCCGCCAGAGAGTACCAGCGTATCGCCGGAACGCTGTCCAATGAGTTGCAAGATCTTGGCTTGCCGCTCTTCTTCATCGCCATCTTCATGGTCGCCATCTCTATTCTCATTCTCTTCGTCCTCGACGGTCGTCTGCAGCGCTCCATCTCCAGGCAAGCCGCCAAGGTACTGCAAGGCTTCGAATCTTCCTCCCCCGATAGGACGGATTTGCAGCCCGAGTACGGACGACTCCGCACCCGCCTCTGTCTTAATCTCCCCGACAAATTCACCCAGCAGGTCGTAGTTTGCGTCGCCTTCGGGTACCGCCGTCGGGTCTACAGCCGGTTCGGCCTGCAGCGCTTCAGCGTCAGACTTTTCGGCGGCAGGCTGTGCCGGCTTGAGCGCGGGCTCCGCGACGGACTCAGCAACGGGAGTCGGCTTGGGTTGCTCCTCCGCTGCGTAGCTTGTGGAAACAGATGCGATTGCCAGAGCAGCAAGGAGCGGGAAAGTTCGACGCATGAAATCCTCTCGAAAGTAAGGTTGAGGCAGTTGGACAACCAGGAATCGACCTTAACATCGTACTCCATAGCCGCTGCGGTGAGGGCGGCGGAAAGCGGCTCCCTGTGGGAATCGTCTTCCCTGCATTGTTGATCGCGATCACTCGGAATGCAGCCTTTCATTGTACTTGCTGATTGCTAGCAACGGGAAATGGTCTTGCCGTAACTAGGCAAATTTCGGTAGCAACGACTTTGCTGGATTCTTTAATTAAAATGCCGTTAATTGCGAGTTTCGCGATCATGCGCCGAGCACACCGAAAACTGACTAATCGCCCTGCATTTCCGCTGAATTCGGGGCGTTATCGTCTGCCATTGACGCTGGCGGCGGCGGTGCTCTGGCTGCCACTTATCCTATTAAGCTTAGCTCAAGAGTCCTCCAGAGCAGCGGAATCCAGCCCCTCTGAACCAGAACCTCGCAAAGTATTCGTGACGGTCAGCGATGTCCAGCTCCACAGCGGACCGAGCGAGGACTTCTATCCCACCGCAATTTTGAAAAAAGGAGCGGTCCTAAGCGTTTATCAGCAGTCGGAGGACGGCTGGTTAGGCGTTAGGCCCCCGGCTGGAAGCTTCAGTTGGGTGGCGGCCAGCGACGCTTTTCTTCTGCCTGGTGGCAAAGTAATAGAAATTACGAACGAAACGGCCGTCAGCTGGATTGGTACCCAGCTCGGCTCCGCAAAACAATATCGCTGGCAGGTCCAGCTCCAGCGCGGCGAGCAATTGGCCGTTGTTGGAGAAGCGACGCGAAAGACCGAGGACGGCAAGCCCGTGCTCTGGTACCGCATTGCGCCTCCCTCAGGAGAATTTCGTTGGATCCAGGCGTCCGCGGTTAGCCCGGTACCGGAGCATGTCAAAACGAAGATTCGCAAGCAATCCGCTGGCAGTTCGTCCGCAGTGACTACAGCTTCTTATGATACTGAGGAGATACAAGGGGAGATTGTTCTCGAGTCCGGGAGCGCATTGCCCTCGGACTCAGAATACTATGGCGATAACGGTGTCGAGTTTTCGGAAGAGTTCGTGGATGGCGAATTTTATGACGCACAATACGGACAAGGGGAGTGGCTCGATGGTGAGCTCGCCGAAGGCGAGTACATCGTGGGCGGCCCCTACGAGGAGGGAATGGTCGGCGGCGGCTACTACGACGATGCGCAAATCATCGAAGGTGAGGTGATCGGTGCTGAACCCATGCTGGGCGGTGGACCGTCGCGCCCGGCAGAACACTTCGAGGGGTGGCACGCCATGCAGTTTTCCTTTGGTGGGCTCAATCTTCCCTGGCTTTCCAGAGTTCTCAACCGCCGCCAGGGACAGACGGGCTATGACCCGCTGAAGGATGACCCCTTCAGCTTGGCAATTCCCAGTCGACCGTCGCAGGGTTTGCCTAACCGAGGCGACTACGCCGCCACCGCTATGATGAATTCACCACCTGTCATGTCCAATAGTCAGGCTTATCGCGAACCCGATATTTACGCGCCAGAGATGGTGGACCGTGGCCGCGGCTGGAGGGACCCACGGACCATCCGTGGCGGGGCGGGATCCGGGCATGCGGGCTCGTCTACGAGGCAACCTGCCGTGCCTCACCTTGCTCCGGTGCCGGACGATAACGCGTCAATCCACTCCCGACGCTCGAACTCGGCGCCTCCCAGTACCGCCCTCGAGTTGGCTCAAGAGCGGATGGCAACCATGCGCGAAACAATTGAACGCAAATTTGGTCCAGGCGCTCCAGCCGCTAACTCACCCCCAGCAAATGATTCGCAGCCCATTTTTCGACCTGCGGAAAACGCGCCCTACACACCCCCGGTCCAGCAAATTTCAGCATCGCTGTCTGAAAACGGTGGGGGAGGAGGACGTCCGGCTCGTATGGAGCAGGTGGATTGGTATGGCTTGGGCGCCAATGGAGCTGTCTCTAGATACGAACCCTTGCAGCTTGGCAGTAGCGGCTTGACGCAATTGCAGCTCGCCTTAGGCGAAATGGTTGCATCTCCCATGCAGAACTGGAATCTGCTGCCTTTGGCGGCTGAGGCGGAACGTTACATTTCCGTTGGCAGCACCGCAGTAGAGCGCGGCCAAGCTAGGCTCCTGTTGGATCGGATTAATGCCTTCCGCGCGTTGGCAGCTCGCAGCGGATACACGCAGTTCAGTCCTAGCGTCATCTCGAACTCCTATACATCACCCAACAATTGGTCTGGGAATCCTGTCGCTTCCGCTAGTTTCTCCACACCCGTCGCGAATTCGATGCCTTCTTCCGGGATGAGTTATGATTCGACCGGCTGGCTGGTGCCCGTTCATGCGGCGGTTGCAGGGCAACCCAACTATGCCCTGACGGATGACTCTGGGAAAATATTGACCTACGTCAGTCCTCTACCTGGAATGAAACTCGATCTCTATCTCAATCAGGCCGTCGGAATCACAGGCTTGAAGGGCTATCTGCCTCAGTTGCAAGCGGGGAATATTCAAGCCCACCGCGTGTCTCGCTTGCGATGACCTCATCGTTCGCGGCAAGGGCACGATCGGGGCTGAGCAGCTCGCTGCTAATTCACTAACCAACGGAATTGATCTGCTTTTGAGCGGCCCATCTCTCACGCGAGCCATATTGCTATCGAGCTACATTCGGTAACTTGCGTCTTTAACTCATTATGGGAAGAGTGCCGCACCCACGCTAAAGTCCTCCAAGCACTTAGAGTGCTCAATTCGCAAAACGCCCGCTCTTCCTCGCAACCGCAATTGCCACGCCCCGACGCCTTCCCCCCCATGCAATCGTAACCCGCCTAGGCTGTGAATTTTTAGCCAAGTGGTTTGCAAATTAATTTTGGGCGCTACAACTATAGCATGAATACTCAAAAACCATCGCAGCTTGCTCGTGTTTCCCGCCCCCATCGTATTCAAGTGGAAATGCACATGCTTTCACTTGAAGATATGCTTCCGCGCGACCATCGTGCTCGCATTGTCTGGTCGTTTGTCAAAACGTTGGACCTAGAACCTCTGTATGAAAAGATCGTTGTCACCAAGAGCACCGTTGGTCGCAATAGTATTGCGCCGGAGATACTGGTTTCACTGTGGCTTCTGGCAACCTTGGATGGCATCGGCACAGCCCGAGAACTTGGTCGCCGATGCGAGACGGACATAGCCTATTTATGGACGCTCGGAAATGTCACGGTCAATTATCACACGTTGAGCGACTTTCGAGTGGAGAACGGAGCATTCTTGGAGAAGACGCTCGTTGACACGGTTGCCTCGTTGGTCGCCCAAGGTCTGGTGCCCCTGGAGACCATTGCCCAAGACGGAATGCGCGTTCGGGCTAGTGCAGGCAGTAGTTCGTTTCGCCGCAAGCCGACGCTTGAGTCATTGCAGCAGCAGGCTCAGGCTCACGTAGATAGATTGAAGAAAGAATCCGAGAACGAATGCGATCGTTCCGATGGAGACGCACGTCGCCAAGCGGCAGTCGAACGAGCATCGCGTGAGCGTCAAGAGCGATTAGATGAGGCTTTGCGACAGTTTGAGGAGCTTAGTAAGCAGCGCGAGTCTCGGAGAAAAGGTGACGGCGAAAAGACTCGCGTGAGCACTACGGACCCTGACGCCCGTAATATGAAGATGGCCAATGGTGGCTTCGATCCGGCCTTCAACGTCCAGTTCGCAACCGATGCTGACTCGCGAGTAATAGTCGCTGTCGATGTTATCAACTCGGGAACTGACAGTGGCCAAATGGCACCAATGCACGAGAAAGTGTGCTCAACTTACGACAAGACACCCAAGACGCAATTGGTCGATTCCGCTTACGCAACCAAGGGCGATGTTAAGACCGTGGAGTCTAAAGGGACCGAAGTCGTCTCCACGATCCCCCGTGGATCGGTATTGGAAAGCAAAGGCAAAGATCCTCACGCGCAGCAACCTGGCGAAAGCGACGAATACACAGCGTTTCGCGCGAGAATGGCCAAAGAGGAATACAAAGAGCTTTACAAGACGCGGCCGTCGGTTGCCGAGTTTCCCAATGCGGACTGCCGCAATCGGAACCTTCGGCAATTCAAAGTTCGAGGACTGGTGAAGGTCAAAGCGGTAGCGCTATGGCATGCCGTGGCCTTTAACTTCACACGCATGGTAAACCTGGGGGCCTTGGCAATCTAAGCAGTTGCAAGGCAACCGCTTGGTTGAGAAATAACACAACTCGAAGAGATGAGCATGATGGACACGAGCTAACTTGCTGGCCAACAATCCGACCCAGTAAGACTTTCAGCCGCCAATTCGAAAAAATTTCGTGGTTGGAATACCAAAAGAGTCCGTTGGTGAAAAAACTTCACAGCCTAGCCACGTGACGGGCTGTTGAAATAGTAACCCGCCGCGTGAGCAGGGAAAGATAGACTCCGCTGCAAGGCAATTAAGGGTTCTACCTCCGCATTAAAATTCAAATTGCGATTAAATCAACAGTTCGGTGAGCAAGGGAAAGGTATTCACCGCTACAGGGTAAAGAGTGCCAAAAGTGGATGGCACCTATTGGGCTTATTGGCTAAAAGCAATCCCATGTGCGCGCATGCCTAGCGACGTGTGCAATGCCATTAGGGCCAGTACCGAGTCGCTCATGTTGCAAGCTTGCTGCTCTTAAGAGTCTGGCGAGCGGGGGGGAAAATGGCTGGCACCTATCGGGATATCCCCACGTCTGGCGTCAAATAGCATCCCGCCGCGTGACGGGCTATTGAAATAGTAACCCGCCGCGCGAGCAAGGGAAGATAACCTCCGCTACAGGGTAATTTAAGGATGCTACCTCAGCATTAAGATTCAAATTGCGATTAAATCAACAGCCCGGTGATCAAGGAAAGGTAGTCACCGCTATAGGGTAAATAGTGCCAAAAGTGGATGGCACCTATTGGGCTTATTGGCTCAGAGCAATCCCATGTGCACGCATGCCTAGCGACGTGTGCAATGCCATTAGGGCCAGTAACGTGTCGCTCATGTTGCAAGCTTGCTGCTTTTAAGAGTCTGGCGAGCGGGGTTAAAAATGGCTGGCACATATGCGGACTCCCTAGGGTAGGGGGGCTTCTGATGGCAAAAGTGGATGGCACCTATCGGGCTCCGCGCTCTCGAAAGTGGGTGGCACCTATTGGACTGTGGTTAGGGCGGGGCGAGCTGGAGGTACAAAAAAAGGGTGTCCCTGGAGGACACCCTTCTGATTTTGCTGGCCACTTGAGTTGAGCAACTAACGCTTGCTGAACTGAGTACCACGACGGGCACCGTGCAAACCTGGCTTCTTACGTTCCTTCATGCGGGAATCGCGAGTCAGGAAGCCGTCGTCACGAAGCGGTTGGAAGTGCTCTTCGTTGACTCCACATAGGGCACGGGCAAGTGCCATGCGAACCGCACCAGATTGGCCAGTGAGTCCACCGCCAGTTACGCGAGCGACAACATCCACTGAGCTGGTTTCATTGACGTGTGCTAACGTCTGGGTAACCGCTGTTTGGTGCTGAGCTGTAGGAAAGAACTCTTCCAGCGGCTTGCCGTTTACGGTGATTTTTCCAGTGCCTGGGCGAACACGTACGCGTGCAACGGCACTTTTGCGGCGTCCTGTGCCGAGGAAATCACCGTTAATTTTGTCTTTCTTGACTGCTACCATGGCTTTTTAAGATGCAAAGATGAATTGAGTGGTTGTGAGTGAAATCCGTAACTTCGCAATGACTTACGAAGCCTTCTTGCCAATTTCCAAAGTTTCGCACTGTTGAGCTTGGTGTGGATGCTCAGGACCGGCGTAGACCTTCAGCTTTTCGAGCATGTGTCGGGCCAACTTGTTCTTCGGTAACATGCGGCGTACTGCATGATGGATCAAGTCTTCCGGCTTGCGATCCAATCGCGATTGGTAGCTTTCCATCTTTTGACGGGGGTAGCCGTTGTACCAAGCATAGTGCCGGTGCTCGAGTTTGCGACCGGTCATCACAATCTTCTCAGCATTGGTGACTACCACGAAATCTCCTGTATCGACGTGCGGTGTGTACGTCGGGCGGTGTTTGCCCATCAGGATCATTGCAATGTCGCTAGCCAGTCGACCGAGGATTTGTTGATCAGCGTCAACGTGGAACCACTTCTTGGGGATTTCAAGTGGCTTGGCAACAGTGGTTTTCTGAGACAGTGTCATGGCAGTTCGACGACCATTCCGTGGCTATAAATTTATATTAATGTGAGCCAACCACCACAGGAATTGGGGTTGGTGACGATCTGTTTAGCCGCAATGCTGGCTAATTCCAGCGAACGTAAGCCCCGAAGTTTATCGCTGGTGCTCAAGATCCGCAAGCCGTTTTCTCCAGCTTCCTGAGAAAGACTTGCCGCTTCAAGGGATATTTCCTATGAAATCGGTTCATTCGTTGCACCAACCGTTATCAAAATTGGTACTTTTGCGACGTCGCGCGCCTCTACGTGTGCCGTTGTTCGACGGGAAGCCCTTGGACTCGTGCGGTCGCTCTGCCTCAAATCCTACCCAGACTAATTTCCACTTCCATCGACTCCACGGTCTCGCAGTCGATAGCGCCAGTGCATTTGGGCCTGTGTTTAGGATTATTGCGATAGTAGTGCCTGCGAGAGGGGCCGCCACCAGTCGTACTGCAGAGGGATTCTCTCTGGCGGGACAGAGTTCATGGGGATGTGCGGGCAGGGGGATGTCCGCCGGTGGAGGTGACCACCTGCCGACCAGTAGCGGCACAATGGGCGCAGCCCATGCGCTGCTCTGCTGATTCCGGTTATTTAGGAAATTGCTCCGGCAATTCCCTAAAGTGTCCGCTCTGTGGGCAGTGTCCGTTCTGCAGGCGGTGGCACTTGGCGGTGATAGGCTCGGGGCAGTGGAAGGCAAGGTAAGGCTGGCGCCTGTGCTCGGATAATCGTCTGAGGGGAGTGGTTCATTAGGAAACGCCTCGTCCGACGCTTGTCCAGCTCGTTCGTTTTTTTTGCCGTTTTTTGGTACCGTAGCAACGCGAACCACACCCTTATACACTACGTAATTGATAGACAACTAAACCTAGTGCTCATTGAGCAACGCAAGTTGGATCGATGATGGTTTATTTTTTCCCACCTTAACTTGCCCCTGATTTTTCGGAGGATTAGCTGTACCAATGGGTAATCAATCTGACGGTTCCCAGTCCACGCGCCGCCCCATGATCGAGGCTGTAGGACTTTCCAAATTCTACGGTCCCTTTGCTGCAGCCCGCGACGTCACCTTTCAAGTCAACGAAGGGGAGTTGGTTGCCTTCTTGGGCCCCAACGGTGCTGGCAAGAGTACCACGATGAAGATGTTGACTGGCTATTTGGCTCCCAGCGAAGGGACGGCTCGCATCGCGGGCCACGATATGACCGCCGATCGAATCGCCGGTTCCCGACATCTTGGCTATTTGCCTGAGAATGGTCCGCTCTATCCAGAGATGACCCCAGTCGCGATGCTCGATTTCTTTGCCGAAGCGCGGGGACTCGACGCCCGCCGTAAGAAGGATCGCATCGAGGCGGTGATCGAGCTGTGCGACTTGAGCACGGTCGCTCACAAGCCAACTGCCAAACTCTCCAAGGGATTCAAGCAGCGGGTTGGAATGGCCCAAGCTCTGCTTCACGAGCCCGATGTCTTGATCCTTGACGAGCCAACTGCAGGGCTGGATCCCAACCAAATCCGTGAGGTTCGCAAGACCATGCGAAAGTTGCGCGAAACCAAGACCATCTTGCTGTCGACGCACATCTTGCAAGAAGTTGAAGCGATGGCCGATCGCGTCGTCATGATCAACGAAGGTCGTAAGGTTTTCGATGGAGATGTGAGCGAGTTGCGAGCCATCAATGCCGATCTCGATCACGCCTTCCACAAGCTCACTGGTGTTGCTTGAACCTCCCCCATCCACCACGTACTCGATAACTTAAGTAAATATGTCTCCGCAAATCATCGCATTGTTCGCACCCATGCTGAAATTGGTTGTGATCGATCTCATTCTGGGGTTGATCGCATTTCTTCTACTCGGATTGTTGGCAAAACGGAAACGCGCCGCGCACGCCGTTTTGAAACGCAACTTCTTAGGCTACTTCAGTAATCCGACCGGATATGTGTTTCTGTGTATCTTTGTCTTGCTGACTTCGATGGCCGCTTTCTGGCCGCATGAATTTTTCAACTCCAATTTGGCGAACTTGGAGCAGCTCAACTACTGGTTCCCAATCATCATGTTGTTCTTCATTCCTGCCATTACGATGAGTATCTGGGCGGATGAAAAGCGGCAGGGTACCGACGAGTTGCTGTTGACCCTCCCAGCCGACGATTTTGATATCGTGATCGGAAAATATCTTTCCTCCGCTTCGATTTACACCGTTTCGCTCCTGTTCTCCCAGATCTCGACTTTCTTGGTGCTGCTGTTTTTGTCTAAGGGCGAAGTCGACACAGGACTGTTTGTTGCCAATTATGTGGGCTACTGGTTCATTGGCTTGGCGATGCTTTCGATTGGAATGATTGCTTCCTTCTTGACTCCCAACTTAACGGTGGGCTTCATCCTGGGGGCGCTGTTCAATGCTCCACTCGTTTTTGCATCGATGTCCGACGTTATCAGTTCCACGAATGCTTGGTCGCGCACGGTGTCGATGTTCTCGATCCAGGAGCAGTTTGATAACTTTGGTCGCGGAGTAGTAAGCATTGCTCCCATCGCGTTTTTCACGCTCGTGCTGACGTTCGGACTCTATTTTTGCATGGTGCTTATTGGGCGTCGCCATTGGAGTGGCGGCAAGGATGGCAATACTCGATTTTTACACTACCTTGCGAGAATTTCGCTACTGGGAGTGATCGTGTTTGCCACCAGCTATTTCTTGCGCAACAACGATCGCCCCCGCTACGATGCCACCGAGGGACAGGTGAGCTCGCTGAGTCCTAAGACGCGGAGCGTCATTCGCACGTTGTCGCCCGAACGCCCCATCGTGATCGACGCTTACATTTCGTCCAACATCCCTGAACAGTACGCTAAGACACGCTATGACTTGCTGACGTTGCTCAAAGAGTTCCAAGCCATGGCCTCGAGTCGCAATGTTAAATTGCAAGTTCAAATCAACGATAATCTGGAACCCTCGGGAGAAATCGCTGCCCGAGCCGAGAAGCAATACGGCATCCGATCGCAGGTCGTGCGCGTCCGCGAGCGAGGGGCTTTTAAGGATCAGGAGATATTGCTCGGGGCTGCGGTCCGAAGCGGTCTATCCAAAGTGGTCATTCCGTTTTTCGAAAGCGGAATTCCAGTTGAATATGAATTGGTACGTTCCATCGATACGGTGGCGCAGCCCAAGCGACGCAAGCTGGGAGTGGTGCGCACCGATGCGAACTTCATGGGGGGCTTTTCCATGGCCGGGGGCAATTTCCAGCAGTTGCCTAAGCAACCGATTATCGAAGAGCTGGAGAAGCAGTACGAGGTCGAGGAAGTTGACCCCAGCTCTCCAATCTCCACCGATGCGTACGATGTGCTGTTCGTAGCTCAGCCCTCGTCGCTCAACCCACAGCAATTGCCGAATCTGGTGGCAGCCATTGCTGCTGGCGTGCCCACTGCCATTTTTGAAGACCCCTTTCCGTTTGCCTTCCAAGGCTTGCCAGCGACAGGGGAACCGAAGCAACCGCAGGGAGGCATGATGGGGATGGGGGGACAACCTCCCGAACCCAAGGGCGATATCCTCGAGCTGTGGAAAACTCTGGGCTTGAATATCCCAACGCACGCTGGCATGGGAGGCATTAATCCTGACATTGTTTGGCAAAGCTACAACCCGCACCGTAAATTGGAAAACATCCAGAACGCCAACGACGCTTGGTTGTTCGTCTTGGAAAGTCCCGTTGAAGGTGAGGACTACCTCAGCCAAGAAAGCAAAATTACCGCCAATCTGCGCGAATTGATGTTCCTGTTCGCCGGAGCTATCGACAAGGAAGACAATCGCGACGACCTCAAGATTACCAATCTTGTCACCACGCGACCGGACGCGTCAGGCCTGATCAGCTTCGATAACCTGCAGAACCAAATGCGTACTGGTGGCTCGTCGGCCCAGTTGAAAGTACTCCAAGGTCCACCGACTGGTTCTCAAACCCTGGCTGTGTTGATCGAAGGGGTGGCCCCGCAGGCTGCAGAGTCTTCGGATGAAGAGGCAACCGAAACTGCGGAAGCCAAGGAGGAGGAGGAGCCTGCAGCCGATTCCGAGGCAACATCCAACGCCGAAGATGCCTCAGCACGACCGATCCGCGCCGTCTATGTCACCGATGTCGATTTCATGCATCAGTTCTTTAGCGAGAACCGCAAGCGGCCAGAGCAGTTCGAAGAGTTGGATCTGCGTTTGCAAAACATTGTGTTTGCACTCAACGTAGTCGACGTGTTGGCGGGAGAAGAGAACTACCCCACCATTCGCAGTCACGAAGCTCGGCACATCACACTTGGTCTGTTCGAAGATCAAGCTGAGAAGTACCGCAATGAAGAGAGTGATAACCAGAAGGAGTTTCAGGAAAAATTCAACAAGGAATTGCAAGCAGCTGAGGAGGAGAATCAGAAAACCCTCGCCAAGTTCCAAGAGAAGGTTGATCGTCTGCAAAAGGAAGGTGCCGTAGATAGCTCCAAATTCCAGGAGCTCAGCGCACTGACCCAACAATTGTTTGATCAGCGTGGAATGCTCGAACGCAAACTGGCTATTCAACGGGAAAAGATGACCGTTGAACGCGATGCTGCGATTCGAATCAGCCGTCGCGATGCAGAACGAAAGATCTTGCAATTGCAAAACCGCTACAAGATGTTGGCTATTTTTCTCCCACCGATTCCGCCACTCTTGGTTGGAGCGGGAGTGTTTGTGACTCGACGTGTTCGAGAGCGTGAGGGGATCGCCAAGAATCGCCTGCGATAATTGCGAGGCGAGGCGAGGCGAAAACCGTTAGCAACATCTTTACTTTTTACTGAACTATCAAAAGAGAACGCGTCCGAGCGCTGGTCCAGGGACATTTCCCCTGCGACCAGCGTGAGACTAGCGAATATATTTAGGAGTTTTGAACGTGAACGAGGGTAGAACCACAGCCATATTTGCTGCCGTGGCCGCCATTGTCTTCGGACTAGCTTGGTGGACACGACCGGATGCCATCAGCAATGAGCAGGATCTGGAAGCTTCCATTGTTGGCAAGCCAATTTTCACTAGCTTCACCGATCCGAGTGCAGCGACGTCGTTTCAGATTGTCAAATTCGATGAGACGCTCGGCCAACGCGAACGCTTTGAAATCACCAAGGATAAATCGTCGAACATGTGGAAGCTGCCTTCCCACGACGATTATCCCGCCGATGCAGCAGAGCAAGTCCGCGATGCCACCACACCTTTGATTGATCTCCAGGTCTTGGGGATTCAGAGCTTTGACCGTGGAGACCACTCGCTCCTCGGGGTGATCAACCCCGATGAAGATGTGAGTGTCGCAGAGACCGGCGTTGGAATGCTGGTGCGCGTTAAAGATGCCGAGTCCACGGTGCTGGCAAACTTGATTGTCGGTAAGGCAGTCGAGAATGCTGAAAATCAGCACTATGTGCGAGTTCCAACGGAGGATGCCGTCTATATCGTTGAGCTGAATACGGCTCCCTTTACGACCGACTTCAAGAAGTGGATCAAGGGCAAGCTACTCGACGTTCAGAGTTTCGATATCGCCAAGATTGGCCTCCGGGACTATGCCGTATTGCCCATGCAGGGTGGTGGCTACGGGATGAGTCGAAATTTCAATGCGGATTTGAATTTCGATGCGAGTTCCAATAAGTGGGCGATCGAACGGTTCGGCACCTTCTCCAATGGCCAAGAAGTGGAGACACCTCTGGCCCCCGGTGAACGCTTGCAGGAAAGTTCTTTGAATGCTCTGCGCGATGCGGTGCAGGACCTTGAAATTGTCGGAGTACGGCGCAAGCCGAGTGGTTTGGCTGCCGACTTGAAGGCCGACAAATCGCTGATGGAGAATCAGGAATCCTTGACCAGCCTCTACAGTCAAGGCTTCTTCCCCCAAGAGCGTGGCGATGAAGTCGAGATTTATGCTACCGGAGGCGAAACGCTGGTCGGAACTACCGATGGCGTTAACTACTTGTTGCGTTTCGGAGAAACCGACTCCAGCACCAGGGCTTCCGAGGATGATGAAGAGGGACTCGAGGAGGAGGATGAACTCGAATCCGGTGGATTGAGCCGTTTTCTGTTGGTTACAGCTCAAGTCGACCACAGCAAGTTTCCTGTACCTGAACTAAAACCTCAGCCTGAAACGGTTGAGGAAATGTTGCAAATGGAGCGCGCCGATGCGGAACCCGAGGATTCGCCAGAAGTTGCTGCAGAAGAGGCACCGCTAGAATTGCCTGATGCCCCAGTGCAGCCAAAGGCTGAAGAAGCGGAGACGGCCCCAGCAGCTGAGCCGAAGGAATCGTCGGAAGAGGCCTCCGAAGAGGCCTCCGAAGAGGCCTCCGAAGAGGCCGCATCAGAAGCCGCCCCAGCAACTGAGGAAGCCACGCCTGAAGAAGCAGCAGCAGCCGCTGAGGAAACGCCTCCAGCTGCCGAGGCGCCAGCACCCGCAAGCGAACCAGCAACTCCTGCAGCCGAAGTGACCGATGCTCCTGCCGAGCCTGCTGTCGATGAGCCTACGGCCACCGATCCCGAAGCCGAGGCTCCGGCGGCGACCGAGGAAGATCTGAACAGTTGTGGTCCCCAGGAGGCGGATGAGGACGAGCCAGAGCAGGAGACTGCAACGGAAGCGAGCGAGGAAACGCCCGATGAGGACGCTACTGAGGACGCCGACGCCGATGTAACGCCTGCAGAACCAGCCGCTGCAGAGTCTGCAGAGGAAGCAGCTGAGCAGCCCGCCGAAACGCAAGAGGAACTTGAAGAGCGACTGGCTGCGGTGCGTGAGCAAATCGGCAAGGAAAATCAACGCCTTCTCGATGCTCACAAAGAGGGAGTTGAAAAGGCGACTCGCAAGGCTCAGGAATTGAATGCGCGTTTTGCGGACTGGTACTACATCGTCAGCGATAGCGTGTACAAGAAGCTCAAGATTTCTCGAGAGCAATTGATCACCACCGAGCCTGCTGCCCCGGCAGCTCCTGGCGGTGGAGCTGGTGCAGGTTTCCCTGGCGGGATACCTGGCCTACCGCCTGGCCTGTCACCTCAATTCGGTAACTAGTCCAGGTAGATTTCGAGCAATGGTTCCCTGACCGTCGCTGATTCGTCAGCGACGGAACGGGATGTCCATGACACTACTCGCAGCAATCGACCGTTGAACGCGGCCGCCGAGCGTTTCTTGCTAGCTCCCCCGGTAGCGATTTGCAACCGAACCTCGGTGGTAATTCAGCAGGAATGCTGGTCGCCGCTTCTGCTCGGTAGCAATTGCTGCTCTCTCGCGAGCTAATCGGTCAACCTTAAGAGTCCGTTTAAGCTCCTCGCATGGCATCGCTGACCACGTCATGGTCAAAGTAATTAGTGCTCATGCCTGCATCGACCACGATTGACTGCGACGCAATCCCGCTGGAACGTGGGCTGAGCAGGAAAGTAGCGGTCGAGGCAACTTCTTCGGTATGAAGCGCGCGTTTGCGAGGGATAACCCGCTCAGCGTAAAGGTAGGCATCGACATACCCCGGGATGCCAGCCGAGGCGCTTGTTTTCAAAAGCCCAGCCGCGACGGCATTGAATCGCACTTCGCTAAAACGGCTGAACGACTTGGTTAGAAAGGCGAGTGAGGAATCTAGGGCAGCTTTGACAGGCGCCATGAAGCCGTAACTCTCACTGGCCATGCGCGTCGTAGAAATGCTGATCGTTACCACAGAGCCCGACGGATCGAGCTGGTCTTGGAGTGCGCCAGCTAGGGCGATTAGGGAGAAGCAGCTGATATCGATGGCCTGCAGAAACTGTCGGCGGGTCGTCTCGTGAAATGGATGCATGCCATCGCTGTAGTCGGCAAAGGCGATGGAGTGGACCAAGCCCCAAAAGCCATCAAAATCACTCTTTAAGTTCGCAGCTAGTGCGTCGATCTGCGACTGATGCTCGACATCACAGACATAGATCGCTCGCGCTTTTCCGGCCAACGATGGGTTGGCAACGCGATCAAGTAACTTCGCCACCTGTGCCTTGCGCTCTTCAGAGCGTACTACGTAAACCACTTCGGCGCCGACCGCCTCCAATTGTTGGGCCACCTGGTAGGCGACACTCTTCTTGTTAGCTACACCAAACACTAGGATGCGTCGGCCGCTTAACTGCAGGAAATCCATGTTCGTTGTTTCTTCGTAAAGGCTTGGCCAGTGGGGAGGAGCGAGAAACGCAATTCTAACTCGCACAAGTGGCGGAGGGAGGGGCAAGTGGCTAGTTCAGGATGCGTCCGCCACTGTGGCATATCCTTGCCAACTCCTCGCAGCTGGTTGGAATCGTAGATCGCAGCGTGAGCAGGGGCAGGTGGTAGCAGCTAACGGGCAATGCATTGCTCTACCTCAGCTCTCAAATCTGGAATTGATTTTAAATCATCAAGCCGATGGCTAGTGCGGATGGTTGCTGCTACACGGCAGATGGAAGCACGATCGCCGCGTTAAAACCAAAAAAACGCTTTGAATCGCCCGCCTCCCTGGCTGGGGGCGAAAAGAGGGGGGCAGCTTAGCGGATTCAATGGGACTTGGGAGTTGCCAGCGTGCAGGCAAAATCTAGGCGAGCGGCCAGCTTTCCGTTGACAGTAATCTTTCCCGTTAAAAAGTAGGCGGTTGAAACGACCTCGGTCAAAGTAGCCTGAATGTCGATTGTGTCGCCCGGACGAACCATCTGCTTAAATTTAACACTGTCCATGCGGGTGGCGACGGGAACGCTGTCGCTGTCCGCAGCAAACTTAGCCAATAGGATGGCTCCACTCTGGAGTGCGCATTCGCAGAGGATAACCCCCGGCACCAGCGGGTAGTTGGGGAAGTGCCCTTGCACGAAAAACTCTTCACTCGAGAACGTCTTGCGGCAATGAATTGTCTCGGGAGTTTGCGCCACGATTTCATCCACCAACAACATGGGTCTGCGATGGGGAATAGCTGCTTCAATCGTCGCGAGTTTCTCGGGTTGATTCATGATTTTCTCAGAGAGGAGATTGGTAAAGACGCCTGTGGGCGAGAGCAACGCACTACATAGCCTGGGACTTCATGAGGAACTGATCAACGTCGTTGGCTACGATGACGCCGTAGTTGATTGCACCTAGCCAGCCCGACATGATGATGCCCACGCTGCCGGCATGGTAGAGTCCGGGGACTTGTTCCGGCAGAGCGCGACTGACGGCGAGTCCTTCAAACTTAGTGCCAAAACTAGCGCCAGACAAGTGCTTGGTGTAGTGTTGGAAGGTGCGTGGCGTGGCTGCTTCGACATGATCAATTTTGTCCCGCACGTTGGGCACATATTTCTCCAACGCATTCAGCGTGGTCTCGATCAAGTCCTGCTTTTGAGCTTCATACTCGGACGCATCCAAGTGTTCCCAGTCGCTAAAATTCGCGTTCGTGCTGCTTACGATGGCGTGCCCGCGCTTGCGGGCATCGGGGCGAGTCCGCGGGTAGTAAAAACTGAACGTGCGACTCGTGATGTTGGGGCTTAGCAGGGCTTCGGTTCGGAACAGTGGCGCCGTGGAACTGAATAGCAAATCCCCGGTACTTTCGTCGATTTCGACACCCTCTTTCATCGCCATGTAGACTTGGGTACTGCTGTTGTTCAAGCGGACTTGCCGCGCCTGGTCGACGAATTGGGGATCAAATTTCTCTTCACCGACCAGCTGGAAGACTGTCGCGTTTAGGTTCGAATTGCTGATGACACTTCCGCAGCGAATGGTGCGTCCATTGACGACGACCGATTCGATGCCTTGGCGTCCTACTTCAATCTTGCTGACATCGCAATTGATTCGGCAGTCGACCCCATTCTTCTTCAGCTCGGCGTGCATCTTGCCGATCAAGTCATCGGTCCCACCCTCGTAAATGTACACTCCCTTAGCCATGAAGTTGGAAAAGACGATTCCGTAGGTAATGGCCGGGTCCTCGAGGGTCGATCCATTGGCGTAGGTGATGGGTTCCATCAATAATCGAACGACATCCTCGCGCCCCGGAAAGTACTTTTCAAACAGTTGGCCGGTCGTCATCGATTGGTCATCGTAGAAATTCATGTTTCGCGCAGCATCGAAGAAATCGCGCACACTCTCTGCTGGAACGCCGAAGTCCGAAGTGAGCAACCGCGTAAAGTCTTCTCGATTGAAGGTTGTGGTGAGCGAGAACATGGGGTTGTCAAAACGGATGTTCTTAAGCTGAACGATGTTGTCAGCAATTTCTTGGTTCCAATACCGCCTGCAACTCTTCAACATGCCGGCCGGGAAGCCATGCAGCGAGATGTCAAAAATATGGCTTTTCGGACGTCGAAACCACGTGGCCAAGCCACCGAATTTGTAGTGCTGCTCCAACAGAAGAACGCGATGTCCAGCGCGACCGAGAATGTTGGCGGTCGTCATGCCAGCCAATCCACTGCCGATCACGATCACGTCGTAGTAGTCTTGGCAGCCTTGCAGAAAGTCTTTGGCCATCGTTTAGAGCTCGAAAACTGGTAAAGGAGTGATTGCTGCTACAGTACGATTCGGGGTGTGGTGGTAGCGTTGGCATTGCCTGCGCCAACAAATCCAGCAGCCGTCAAGCCTCAGGGGCCCCTCCGGTTTTCCGCTATTACCCCGATTCGCTGAACAGGTGACGTAGATCGCCAGCCCGTCGTGCGGCGGCTTACCTGCTGGACAATGCACCGCGCCGTCGCTCGTGGATCGCCGCAGTTCTTCCAGCCAACCGCACCTGGACGGCCAAGATACGGCAGTTAAGGACGCCTGCCAACCTCTAACCCGACCTACTCCGAACGTGTTTTTTTGGCGCGTCCCTGGGTCCACAGCAGCAGTCCCTCTAGGCGTTGTTTGCCACGGTGGAAATAGGCCTCACTGAGGCCTCGCAACTGATTCGCATAGCTTTCAGCGCGATCCTCACGCCACTGGAGGTTGCCTGGTTGGATCAGCCCCTCCTGGACGCATTTTTCTGCAATCGCCTCAGCCAGCAATTGATGGCCTTCAAGCGACGGGTGAATGTGATCGACTAGCCATTGGTCACCCACAATTCCATGTTCGCTCGCGTCCGAGAACAAGCGGTCTGCGTCAACTAGTGGGAGGTCAGCATTTTGGGCTACCTCGCGGATAACGGCCGAGATGGCTGTCGGTGCTCGCAGCGGACAGACATCTGCATCTCGCGCAGCTTGGAGAGTGCGTTTGGCGGGGGCGTAATCCCCACTGGCGTATTGTCTGCGGCCTAGGAGGAACAGCGCGCCGGCATGGTGGGGATCGATTTCCAAGGCCGAGGCAAGGGCTTGGCCGGCTGACGCTTGATTTTCGGCCTCTCCCGTGTTTTGCGTGGCCTGCTCCCAGTACTCCGAAAATTGTGCACGCTGCTGGGGCGACTGATGGGGAGCGAATGCAAATTTGAAAGGGGGGCAATCCAGTAGGTTGGTCACGGGGGCGACCAGCACGAGCGGTACTTGGGCGCGCTGGCAACCCGCTACCATCTGCTCTAGATTCCAGCGGAAGTGGAGTGGGACCGTATCATGCCAGGTGTCGCCACGTTGGTATTCTTCCAAGCCACCTTGGTAGTCGAGCAGCGCGTCGACCTCGGTCTGCATG
The DNA here is from genome assembly GCF_007752135.1 of Aureliella helgolandensis. Classification (GTDB taxonomy): domain Bacteria; phylum Planctomycetota; class Planctomycetia; order Pirellulales; family Pirellulaceae; genus Aureliella; species Aureliella helgolandensis. The sequence goes on from NZ_CP036298.1 coordinate 3,154,014, forward strand.
CGAGTGGGCTGGCGAACGACGATTTCCTCTCGCTCCGCCGGGCCAGTGATCCATGACCGAAAGAGCTGGACAAGCCGAAGCTGCGACAACCGATACCGCGTTAAATGTAGTAGCTGGTAATCCTCAAGCCCCTCGTAACTGCGCCGCTCCAGGTACTCGTTTTGTCCCGTATAAATCACGATGAGATCGGGGGAGTACTCTAGGACTTCTTGGAGGATTGCCAGGACTCGATAGCTGGCGTACGAAAGCCCTCCGCAATTGATCACTTCGACTCTGCGGTCCGGCATTGCGGCTTGTAGGTTCAGCTCAAGCCATTGGGGGAAGGCTGTTTCGGTACTGTAGGGTTCTCCCTGTGTCGTGGAGCCACCGAGGGCGAACACCCGGAACCCGCCTTGCCCTTTAACTCTGGCAAAGGAAGCGGGGCGAAACAAGTTCATCCGTTGAGCACCAATGCTCAAGATATCCGTCTCGGGATTCAGTTCGAACAAGGGCTTCAGGCTGTGAAGATCCACAAATGGGTCGGTGGCCGGTGGGTGGCGTGGAAGGTCTATCCAACGCAACACGCCCTCGCAGGCCGCCAACGGAAGCAGCCCAACCAGAATCGCACCGATCCGAAATAGCCAGAGTCGATGCGCGGGAATTCTAGCGGACTTGGGGCGATGCCTCTTTTCTTGTCCCAGGTCATCCGAATGCTTGTTGGCCAGAGGGTTGAGCATGAGGCACGACGAGGGGCCGAAGGTGTGAAGCAAGCGTTTGATCGACTAGCGATTTTCTTTTGCCAGCTGGCGGAAGTAGCCTTCGATGACATCTCGATAGTGGCTGGGCAATTCTTCCGTCAATCGCTGTAGGGCCTGCTGCCGTTGGGCGGGCGGTAGATTTCCCCAACCAGATCGATTGCCATTGTCCTTTTGATCGACATCACCGGGCCCAGAGCCGCCGGCTATTTGGCTGTCCTGCATCCCTTGGGATTGGGATTGTTGCGCAGATCCATTCTGCTGGCTCTGACTTTGTTGCTGCTGCATTTGCTCTTCAATTTTCTCAATCATCTTGTCGAGCTTGCTGACAATCTCCTCCTCCTGGTCGCGCACGCGCGTCCCGGCCCTGCCGAGATCCAGCCGTCGTTCCACATCGCGCATCATGCGGGAGACCTCGTCCAGAGAATCGGATTCCAGCGGTTGGATATCGGACAGCATGAGTTTGGCAAGCAGCGCGTAGCGCGTTGGCAATTCCTCCTCGCGTTCGAGCAGTTGTTCGAGATGAGCTAGGCAGGAATCCTTTTTCAACAAATGGTGTTCACTAACAGCTCGATAGAAGATCAGGCTGGCTGGATCACAGACTTGTCCCACTTCCAGACCGGCCAGCGTTTCTAAAGCTTCGTCGTACATCCTTCGCTGGGCAAATGCCCGTCCGATGGCTAGGCGGAGGGTGTCTTGCATCCAGCCAGGCACATCGCTCGTCAACCAGGGGAGTTCTCCCGGTTCGAGCACCGGGCTGCTAACGTCGGATAGGGAGCCATATACCTTTGCGATGCGAGGCTCGATCAGTGCCGCAGACTCGATCAATCGATTCAGGAACGAGTCTCCCGTCGTTTGTTCGGCCGTGCTTTGCCAGAAGGATTGAACCTCGGCTCGCCCAGCTTCATCCAGCTCACGTTGATCCATGTAGCTGAGGAGATGTTGTTCGAAAATTGCCACCTCAGGCCAGTCCCACGAAGCCGCCTTGCGTAGGTCTTGGTAGGCTTGTGTCTCTGTCGAACCACCTGGAATCGCCTGGGCAATCGAGCAGCAGGTTGGCTGTCCGTTGGCTAGAATGATAAAACCAACACCCCACAGAAGGAGGGTTCGAGTCGGACACGTTGCATCGCTCATGCCTTTTTCCTTTTCAAGCCCAGGTTATCCACTTCGATCGTCGCAATCCAAGCGGTGAATATCGCGGTGATGTGCTCGTTGAGGACGTTACTCAAGGGGCGTTCATGGGCGGCACCGATCCGCGGACTTTTTCATGGGGTTCCTGATCCATCCAGTTTCCGCCAATCTACGGAGCTTTTCAGCGAGTGGATCCGACAATTGTACATGAAAAATTGCATTCAGGCCAAGAACAACCCGATCTACTGGAGGATTGGAGGTGGACATTTGCGGATTGTCGCCTGTAAGGTTTGTCGAAATCCTGTAATAAATTATGATCGGAGCCCGAACGACTGTTGGTACCCACATTCCCAAGTGTGTTTTAACTTCCTACCTTACCACCTGATTTGCTATGCGATTTTGCCAAATTGACCAGATTACCTTACTTGAGCCCGGAAAACGCATCCAAGCGACCAGGTACCTCTCGGGTAAAGAAGATTATTTGCGCGACCACTTCCCGAGGTTTGCAGTGATGCCGGGCGTGATGATGCTCGAATCACTCTTTCAGGCCTCTGCTTTGCTGGTTCGTGCGACCGACGAATACCGTCACGGGGTCGTTCTGATGCGGGCCGCGAAAAATGTGAAGTTTGCTGATTTTGTCCAGCCGGGGCAAACACTAACCATTACGTCGGAAATTTTCAAACAAAATGGCGATAGCTATATCCTGAAAGCGTTGGGGACGAAGGGCGACTCGGTGGCCGTAAATGCCAGATTAGTGGTGGAGTGCATTCCCGACTCTGACACGTCACCCGTGGATCAATATTCAAGTCGGTATATGAAGCAATTGACAGAACAATTGCAGCAAGCGGCTATGGCATGAAAACTAAGGTAGCTATAATCTTGTGCTTCTCTTGGGCACTTCCTATGGTTATAGCCTGGTGCCGTTGACGACAATGAAATAATTCCATCGCTGATATCCGTGGGCACATGGCCTCGGCAGCATTTAAACTTAAGCAGGGATAGTTACTATGGCGAGTTCGGAAGAGATCTTCGCAAAGGTTCAAGAAGCGCTAGTCGATGCATTGGGAGTCGAAGAGGACGAAGTCACGCCAGAGGCAACGATGGTCGGCGATCTGGGGGCGGAGTCGATTGACTTCTTGGATATTGTTTTCAAGCTGGAAAAGGCTTTCGGAATCAATATTCCACGCGAAGAACTGTTTCCAGACGACATCCTCACAAACGCCAAATATGTCCAGGATGGAAAAGTGACCGAAGAGGGTATTACAGCCCTGAAGGAACGACTCTCCTGGGCAAACCTCAGCAAGTTTGAGCAAAATCCACGGGTTCAAGATTTTGGCAACCTGCTCAGTGTTAACGATCTTTGCCGCTATGTAGCTAGCAAGATCTAGTATTGCGTTTTGCGAAAGCGGTGTGCTCCAGTGTGGGGCCACCGCTTTTTTAGCGTCAATAATTCTGCCCGCCTTTCCATGTTTAGATGATTTGCCATGCGCTGGTTTTGGATCGATCGATTTGAAAAGTTTGTCTCGGGCGAAGAGGCGGTAACCCTCAAGAACGTGACGCTAGCCGAGGAACCGCTCGATGACTACTTGCCCGGCTTTCCTCACTACCCGCATTCGTTGATTATTGAGGGGATGGCGCAGACCGGCGGATTGCTGCTCTCCCAAATGGAAGACTTTCAGCAACGCGTGGTCTTGGCCAAAGTCAGCAAGGCGGAGTTTCATCTGCCTGCCCAGCCAGGGGATCAATTGCGACTCACCGCGCGCTTGGCCAGCACTCATTCCGATGGTGCCATCGTCGAAGGCACCGTAGACATTGGTGATGTACGGCAAGCTGATTTGGAGATGACATTCGCGATTCTCGACGAGTCTTTTGGTGATGCACCCTTTTTCGTTCCAGCGGAGTTGTGTCGAATCCTGCGGGCAATGAAGCTGTTTGATGTTGGTGTGAACCCGGATGGTTCCCCAATTCAGATTCCGCAGCATATGCTGGACGAAGAGTTGGAGTTGCTAACTCGACCGCGAGTTTAGCAGCCAGCCCAGACAGAAGGTGTTCCTGAGCGGTTACCCCAGCGGTGGTCGCAATTTCTTTCAGCCGGGCCGCAGCAGTGGTGTCTGAAGCGTGGCTCCTTGCGGCGCTGCCCGGGTTTGGCCAGGCAGTCCTTGTCGCATCTCAGGCGAATTGTCACTACGTAGGGCTTGGGCGCAGCTGTGCTGATAGGGTGCTCAGTCTGCGGCCGCAAATGATCGCGCAGTGATCCGACGGGAAACCCAGGGCGGCGAGCCGCCCTTTTTAGGTGACCGTCCGTCGGTGCGCGGTGTCTCCCGTGCGCCGCCGAAAATGCAGGCAGGTGCAATGCCTTTTGCCTCCAGGCCCAATTCTAGTCGTCGTCAGCGGGTGGGACGAATTTAGGAGATTGGGGTTCGCCCGAATCGACTTCGCCTGAGTCTTTAGGGGCCGGAAGGCGATTGATGGTCGGTTCTGCGCGGTCCCAATCACGAAATTCGCGTTGGAAATCATCCACTTTCTTGCGCAATTCGCGATAGGTCCCTCCGAAGCTGCGGGCAACTTCCGGAAGGCGGCTACCGAATAGCATCAGCGCAATGATCCCAAACAGGACCATTTCTGTGGTGCCTAAGCCGTTGAACATTGGTGCAGCTCCCCTCGCGGTCGATCTAGAGACCGCGAACTAGTTTCGGTTGATTGCAGCGGGTGAGGCGGCGCAGGCTGGGAGGGTCTTCGTCCAGCCTAGTTGCCTGCGTCTATACGCTCCCAAACGCGTGGAAGTCAGCGATTACTCTTTCGAGTCTTCGTCGATCTTTTTGGCGTTCTCGTCAACGGGCTCTTTCATTCCAGCCTTGAATTCGTTGGCACTGCGTCCCAAATTGCGCATCAGGCTTGGAAGTCGTGAACTGCCGAACACAACTAGTACGATCACCATGAAAATGAGAAGTTCTTGGGTTCCCATACCGAACATTGCAGCTACTTTTCTTCAAGCAGTTTTGCGTGATGCATTGCCACAACTCTCAGCAGAGTCGATTGGCCCTGAGCCATGTAGCGATCACGTGTCAATCACAGCGAAAGCGGGTCAGTCACACTCACCGCGAGTGTACTGCCAGAACTGTTCCTTGACGATTCATCTTGCTCCCATTCTAAAGGCGCTCCCCACTGTGTCAAATACCGTAGGTCGCAATTGGCTGCAGTTTTCCAAAGCTGCTCTTCAGTAGAGGGAGGCTGGGGAGTGGGAGGCCGGGAGTGTCCCCACTGCCGCCCCGTTCGGCGGCGGGGCCAGCGTAAGACGCTAGTACATGCAGCCAAGCATGATTTTCTGTAGCTCAGGGCTCCCAGACGCCACGAATTTAGGGTTCCACAAGTCGAAAGCACTCCCGTCCATTTGGGATAGGGTGGCACCCGCAGTTTGGGCGATGAGGTAGCCAGCCGCCACATCCCACGCCTTGACGGAGGTTGCCCAGTACGAGTCGAGGCATCCTTCGCCGACATAGCACAGGTTGAGTGCAGCAGAGCCGAGTCGTCGGAGCGACTGGGAGCGTTCTAGTATCCGCAGGAAGTTTTCGACTTCTGGGTCCTCGCGGTTTACGCCTGGCCGGAAGCTGCAGCAGACCATCGCCTTGTCAATCTGCTGGCAGCCACTGACCCGAATCGGTTTGCCGTTTTTCGTGACCCTGCCACCAGCTTCTGCCGCGTACAGCACGTCGAGCATGGGGTCGTAGACGACTCCGACGCGAGTCTGATCCTGTTCCACCAGGGCGATCGAAACAGAGAAGCTAAGCAGGCGGTGTACGAAGTTGGCAGTGCCGTCGAGCGGATCGACCACCCATAACGGCTTGCCTGAATCGCGCGCTGCTTGCCGATCCTGTTCGGTCGACTCCTCGCCAAGGAACGCAAAGTGTGGGAAGCGGGCGGTTAGGATTTGTTCAATCGCGTGTTGTGAAGCAATGTCTGCGTCGGTTACGAGATCTGCCGGTCCCTTCTCCCGCACGGCCGCACGCCCTAGTTGTTCACGTAGGATTTTACCTCCTGCACGCGCCGCCTCGCAGGCGGCTTCCATGGTTGTTTGCACGATAATGACCTTCGAGAGCGAAACGGAATGTTGCGGAAAGCGGCCTGCGAGTTCTTACGGACTCGATGCCGGTGGCTTGTCGGGGGGGGCGTGCCCCGCGTGAATGCTTGTCGTTGTAGTGAGCGTTGTAGTGAGCGTTGCATGGGCTGCCGCGAATCTAAGGAATTCGAAACGTTCGGCAAGGCCGAGGGCTAGCCGCTGGTACCGTTCGTGATCCGCCGCATGATCGCTCGCCGAATGCATTGCCTGTTCGACTCCCGTGCCGGAAGCATCCTGCTCTACACTTCCGCTGCAACGCCACTCGGCTTGCTTGCGCGGCGGGGGAAGCGGGAGCAGTGGCAACAACACCGGTGACAAAAGGAGAGCTGATGGTCGTCCGTTTCAGGTTGCAACTTTCGCGTTAAAACTGAGCCGCTGATGTAGCAGCCCAAGCGATAACGCTCTGTCGCCCACTCGGATACTGGGAACCACTAGCACTCCGCTGAGTAACGTGCCGGAGGATGCCAATCGTTCGCGATACGGCTAGCCAATGCTGGCCCCGTACGCCGGCAGAGCAGTTGACAACGGCAAGTCGCTGGTGCGAAGACTACTCGTAAATGGGGAAAAAACAACCAAATGCCTGCTCGCAGAAGACTCCAGGATCGTTGTAGCGCTGGTGGCGATTCAAGTGGTCGATTTCCAGGGTTTCTTCCGCGCTGAGACTGAAATCAAACAGGTTGAGGTTTTCTGATAGCCTGGCGATACGCGACGTCTTGGGGATGACCGCTGTGCCGCGCGCCACACCCCAACGCAATGTAATTTGCGCCGGGGACTTGCCGTACTTTTCGGCGAGCTGTTTGATCAGCGGCTGCTCCAGCACCGAATCGCTCATTTCAGCGGTTCCCATCGGAACGTAAGAGCCGGCTCCCAAGGGAGAGAAGGCCGTGTAAGCAATCTGCTGCCCCTGGCAAAACCGCAAGAGTTTCTCTTGAGTTAAATAGGGGTGGGATTCAACTTGTAGGACTGCGGGGCGCGTTGCCGCGTAGCTGAGTAGATCCCGGATCATGGAGCATCCAAAGTTGCTCACTCCGATATGCCGCACCAATCCCTCGCGGTGAATCTCTTCCATGGCGCCCCAAGTTTCCGCCACGGGGACTTGATCGAGCTCCATGCGAGGATTGACGGTGTTGGTGTCAAAGAACCAACCTGGCGGATAACGTTTTTCGATCGGTACATATTTCAGTGGGATGGGGAAATGCACAAGGTACAAGTCCAGGTAATCCAGCCCTAAGTCGTGCAGCGAGCGTTCCAGGGCAGGCCGCACATGGGCGCGGCGATGGTAGGTATTCCATAGCTTGCTGGTGACCCACAACTCTTCGCGCATGCACAGACCCTCTTGCAGCGCCCGTCGTATGCCCTCTCCCGCTTCCTGCTCATTGCCATAGTCGCAGGCAGCATCGATGTGGCGATACCCAGCTTCAATCGCACGATACACCATTTCGGCGGTTTGGCTGTTGTCGATCTTCCACAATCCCAAGCCTACACTTGGCATGCGGCTTCCGTCGGCGATGGTAAGGTGAGTGCATTCTGTCATGGGTTTGCCCTGATAGGGGTGAGTTAAGAGGTTGAAGGGAAACGCACCTACTTAGCGCAGTCTCTCTCTCCAGCCTGTCTCGTGGGGTATTCGTGTGTGATTAGTGCGCATGGCCGTGATCATCTGGCACCGCCGATTGGGTGGCTGGCGTCGGGGCGTGTTGGTGAGCATGTTCTCCCTCAGCCAAGCCAATGGCCCAGGCCGCGAAGATGCCAAGCAACAGCGCGATCGAAAGTGGGACCCGGTTGTGCGAGTGGAATTCCATTTCTGGCAGGAGGTCGCTGAGTGAGATGCAGAGGAAGACGCCTGCCGAGAAGGCTAATCCCCAGCCCGCCAGGCTGGCAGCCCAGTCGGAATTCAAGCTCGCTCCGGACCAAAAAAGGAACGCGCCCAAGGGGCACATCAGCGCGAAGCTGACGTTTACCAGCAGGCGTTTTGTCGGCGTGGTGACTGGGTGCATCAGCGAGGTGATGGAAACCGCGTCGAGTGGTTTATGCAGAAGTACGGCCAGGAAAATTCCAAGGCCAGGCAGGATGGCCGCATGTCCATGACTAACGTCGGCGGCAATGCCGCTGGCCATGGCCACACCATCCATCAGGGTATGGAGCCCCAATCCCACGAGGACCGCCATCCAACGCGTGGCTCCTCGGCCTTCTGCTCCCTGGCATCCGTCGTGAGCGTGGGCCTGAGATCCAGTGGACGCGGGGTGGTTGTGGTCGGAGCACAAGTGGGTCGATTCTTCTTCGTCTGGCGGCAAGCCCTCCGCCAGTTCGGCCCGTCGCTCGTCGGCGGTGATCCCAAAATCGGCAGGCCCATGCTGGTGGAAATGGAAGATTCTCAACAGGAAGAAGGTGGCCAGTAGACCCAGCATCAGGCCCCAGCTCACTTGATTGATCGCGTTGGTGGGCAGTGTAACCAGGGCGTGCGGAATCATGTGGAAGACCGCGATGCCAAGCATGACTCCCCCCACAAAGCTGATCATGAGCTGCATGCGATTGTGGGTCAACCGAATCCATTCGGGCAGCAAGCCCCCCAGCACTGAAGCTAAAATGACCGCGCAGGAGTAAGCGGTCAGCAGCCAGATGGTCGACCACGAATTTATGTCAGCAATGAGCATCGGGACTTTCTAGCTGCTAAGTAAACTTCTCAAGAGGGAGCCGAAGCAGTGCCGGAGAGCGGCATTCTGCGGGGACGCACCGTTCATGCCGAACGTGCATGCCTGCCGACTTCGGTGGATTTTCAAGGCAAATCTTCGCGGAAAGTGAACTATCCGCCAAGGGATGCGAATCGATTCCTACCCACTTTCCAGTCCATTTCGACGCAAACCCTACTCGAATCCGTATGCGTAAGTCTTGACAGACACGAGGGTAACGGCGACTATGGATGGAGGTGCTCGCGCTACGATATTGATAGGCGAGCGGGATGGACTAGCGTCTTACGCTGGGAAACTATGGCAATTCATCGGCAAATACTATCGCTCTTCGCTCTGGCACTGCTTTGTGCCGGCCCGATACCGCTATGGTTTCACCACGCCCAGTGCCATGTTTCCGACTGTCACTCGGGACAGTGCCATGCTTCTCTGGACGCCCACGGCTCAGCGCACTGTCATGGGACAGGCGACGTTTCCGAAGGGCACACTCATGCTGCCAACAGCTCCTCGAGCTCGCGTGAGCTAGGTTCCGTCTCAGAAGATTGCCCCCTCGCACTGCCTGGGGATCATCTGGGAGTGGCTGGCACCGCATCCGGGAATCTCTCAAGTGGAGGTGTTCCCCACTCCCATGACTGCCTCGTTTGTTACCAGCTTTCGCAAGCCGGCTCTGCCAGCTTTTGCGTCCAAGCGGTATCCGCAGAGCATGTCCCTTCTTATGTGCCCTCGGTAGGGCTCATTCATTCTTTGGCCTGCATTGAGGTCCCACAACCTCCTCGCGGCCCGCCAGCGCCTAGGCCACTTGTCGCCTAGAAGCAGGAGAGTTCGCTGGCCCAACCGCTAGTCGGGCCGCTTCCTGCGTCCAGCACGGTACCACTCCGTTTGCGCGAGAATCATTTCGCAATCGTCTGCAGTCGTTCGTGGTTATTGCTGGAGCCAGCGTCCAGGGTCGCTGTGACTCTCGCTCGATGCCTCTGGCAAGCTACGGGATGCACGGACCGGATTCCGCCGGCGCGCAATTTCTTAGACACGAAGAATCATTCTGAAATTATTTGACATATTCATATTTGTGGGAAAATTATGAGACCTATTCATCAGGCAAAGCAATCGCGAGGGTTTACCCTCGTGGAATTACTCGTCGTTATCGCCATCATTGGAATTCTCGTGGGACTGTTGCTGCCTGCGGTGCAAGCGGCACGCGAGGCCGCGCGCCGCATGCAGTGTTCCAGCAATGTTCGTCAATTGGGAATTGCCGTTCACAATTTCGAATCAGCCTACAAGAGCATTCCAGCTGGCTGGGTCTCTCACGGCAATTCAGGGGAACCTGGCTGGGGCTGGGCAGTTGCACTGCTTCCTTTTATGGAGGGGGGCAATCTTTACAATACGATTGATCGCAATGCCGCTATCGAAGAGGCGGTCAACGCGCCGGCTCGCACGACGGTCGTATCCACCTTTATTTGTCCGTCGGATCCGTTTGACAATATTTTTGAATTGGCCGAGGGAGACGGTCACAGCCACGATCACGGTCTCCATGCAGATTTTTCACTAGCGGCTGCGCTGAGAATTGACGATGGCCCTGACAAGCTCTTCCCGATGTCGAAGAGCAATTATGTGGGAATGTTCGGTACCTTCGAATTGGAGGATGCTCCCTACGCTGGCAATGGAATGTTTTTCGGGAACAGTCGCATCAAATTTCGCGACGTGACCGATGGGCTGAGCAATACGTTGATGGTCGGAGAACGCGGCGGTCGCCTGGGCGGGAGCCTCTGGCAGGGGAACGTGCCGGAAGCTGCGGAGCCCCATGCCCGAATTTTGGGAGTTGCGGACCATAGTCCCAATCACAAGAGTGCCCATTTCGACGACTTTTCGAGCTACCACACCGGCGGTGTCAATTTTATGCGGGCGGATTGTTCGGTGAGTTTTCTACCCGATTCGATTGACTTGGGCGTCTACCAGGCCATGGCCACTCGCGGCGGTGGAGAGTATCAGACGTACAACGATTGATTGGTAGCGCCGTCGCCATTGGCACCCGCCGATTGGAACCGCTGTCCGTGGATGGGGCTTGGCCCCAAAATCGACTCCGCCCCTCTCGTCCACGACTTGTGGGGAAGACTTGTGGGGAAGACTTGTGGGGAAGCTGGGCAGAGGGGAATGAGCCGCAGGCCTAGGTCTCTGCGAAATCCTTCGTTGCACTCCACTTCAGGCGGCGCTGCGGTGGGCAGCGGTGCACGAAAAACCGACTCAATCCTCTGGCAACATCCTGGGATCGCCAATATAGTAGGCATCCAGGGCGACGCTCCCGCACTGGATAGATGTGGCGGAAGCACGCCGAACAACACAAGGCATTTTGCCCTCGTAGCTCAGCTGGATAGAGCAACGGATTTCTAATCCGTGGGTCGCAGGTTCAAGTCCTGCCGGGGGTGCTAAATCGCGAATCCCTGAGAATCTCCTGCCCTCAGCAGGCGTGTTTTCAGGGATTTTTTCGTTTTGCGAGGCAGGGGAGGCCGCCTGATGTGCAGGGCGGTTACCACCGGCGCCACTACCACTACCACTACCACTACCACTACCACTACCACTACCACTACCACTACCACTACCACTACCACTACCACTACCACTACCACTACCACTACCACTACCGTCACCGTCACCGTCACCGTCACCGTCACCGTCACCGTCACCGTCACCGTCACCATCACCGTCACCATCGCCATCACCATCGCCATCGCCATCACCATCGCCATCGCCATCGCCATCGCCACTGGGGGGGCTCACACCTTGGCTTGTATCGGCTTGAGACGCAAGTGACGCCTGGCAACGGGGCACTGAAGATGTCGGGCCTTGGCTCGAACATGAAAGCCAAGGAAGCGATCAAGGTTGGATTCGACTATTTCAAGGCCAATGCCAGCAGCGTGAGTGCGTCTGTAAAGGTCAGCGATCACGATTACCACCTGCACATCATTGAACTCCACAACACCGGCCCAACGAATTCGATGACGTTGACCACCTTCATCGCTCTCTGTTCGGCGGTATTGGGAAAACCGATCCAAGGTCAGATGGTCGTCTTGGGCAGTATGAGCCTCGGCGGAAACATCATCCCGGTAGAAAGCCTCGCCGAGTCCCTCCAAGTGGCTCACGACGCAGGAGCCAAGCGGGACCTGCTTCCAATGGCCAGCGTAACCGACATCCCTACAATTCCAGGCGAGCTCTTTGCCAAGTTCCCAACCAGCTTCTACTCAGACCCCCGAGACGCAGCCTTCAAGGCCTTGGGCGTCGAGTAGCCATCAAAGGTGCTTAGTGTTCTCCGCATCGGCTGCGGCGACGACAGCCACGCGTAGACGCCAGTTTGGGCAGGACCACAATGACGCATCTAAGAATTTGGCAAGCTGGCCTGATGGGAGGCTACAGACTCCATTCGCTCTAGTCGGTCTTGAATGCTGGTTAGAGCGGCTTGGATCGCTTGCAGCTCTGGCAGGACCAGTTCGCGGATGGAGCGACGAGTGTTGATCCGGTTGGCGAGGATGGTTACAGCTTTGTCCCTTTGCACGACATCCCAGTCGTGCCAATAGGTCGGAGAATAGAACGTTTCATCGCAAACTCCATCAGGATCAATATGGATGCCACGGTCCTTGATTGGCTTTGCTGTCGGCTTTCTTTTAGGGCCGCACGCAATAACCGAGCCGTCGTGAAAACCCACTGTTTGCGAATCTTCTAGCGGTTCAAACGAATCCCTAAGTATCACCGTCTTGGACCATGGTTGTCTTTATTTTGTTGCTTGGAAACTACTTAATGAGTTCTAATCCCGTCGTCACTTTCAAGGCTCAGTCGGTGGTAATTAACGCTTTTTACGCGTCGCGGTTGCCTACAACGCTGCCCTACGATGGACAACACAACTCAGGAGATCGCTACACTGGTGCGACTTACGATCTAACAGAAGCTGTTGAAGTCGTTGATGCATTCCGTGCAGTGGACTGATATAGGAAAGACGCCTGAGTCGAAATAGTCGCGCTGCGATGTGCCAAAGAACAAGTCTTGCTCGCAGTAACCAGGAAACGACCATAACTGTAGCTGGCGGAGGGATTCCCGGCGGTACTGTTCCTGCTTGATGGGGACCATCGAGATGGTTCTTGGTCGCCCTGGTGCCCGTAAGCGTCAAGGCGGCGTTTGATCTCACACGTATTGGGGGATCTTTGCTTTACCACCACGAGAAAAATGAGTCCCTATTGACGCCTGCAGTGTCATGTAATACCATAAGTTACATGAGACGCGATAGCAAACTTTCCGGCGTGCTTCACATCCTGCTCCACCTCGCTGAGCGTGATGGGCCTGTTACGTCCGAGGACCTTTCAAAGATGTTGGATACCAATCCGGTGGTGGTGCGTCGCACCATGGCGGGACTTCGGAAGCAAGGCTACGTGCAGTCGGAGAAGGGGCATGGCGGCGGATGGAAGCTCTCATGTGATCTGGCGAAGGTGACGTTGCGGGACATCTACATAGCAGTCGGCAGTCCTGCACTGCTTGCGATGGGGAACCGCACCGAGTCACCAGAGTGCCTCGTTGAACAGGCCGTCAATGCGGCACTGCAGCAAACGTTTGACGAGGCCGAGAAGCTTCTGCTCAGCCGACTTGGCGATGTAACACTCGCCAAGTTAAGCGCCGATTGCCATGTGCGAATCGTTGCTCGTGGTCGTAAACGCAAATCCAAAGGGCATACTCATGGATAAGGATAAATACTTCGCTGAGACTGCGTTCTCCGACACTGATGCAGTCGCACGATACACCGAAGGACCACTACGATTCGTGCCGGGATTTGCAGACATGCAGCGGATGGCGAGCTTGCTGTTGGCGGAGCGGGTCCCTGAAGATGGTCGCGTCCTCATTGTCGGGGCAGGTGGCGGGTTGGAGCTGAGAGCTTTTGCAGAGGCTCAGCCGAGCTGGTGCTTCGACGGAGTTGATCCCTCCGCTGAGATGCTTGCGTTAGCCGAACAAACCATGGGGCCGCTCGCATCGCGCGTTCACTTACACCACGGCATCATCGACATTGCGCCAGACGGCCCATTCGATGCAGCAACTTGCATCCTGACGATGCACTTTGTCGAACGTGAAGAACGTCGACGAATGGCGGCCGAGATTCGCACGCGCCTGCAACCTGGCGCACCATTCGTTGCGGCTCATCTGAGCATTCCGCAAAGTGATGGAGAACGGGCTGTGTGGCTGTCGCGATACGCTGCCTTTGCAGTGGGCTCCGGTGTCGAATCTGAGAATGCCAACAAAGCGCGCGAGGCAGTCGATTCGCAGCTATCGATCCTCACGCCGGAAGAGGACGAGGCAATCCTGCGAGAGTCAGGATTCTCAAACGTCAGTCTGTTCTACGTCGGCTTCGCCTTTCGTGGCTGGGTGGCTTATGCCTGATCCGAGTCGATGAGATCAGAATATAGATCCGGGTGAGCAGGGAGTCTCATGAACGCCAGCGGTTTAAACGAGAAATCCACAATCAATTTCAACTCGGGAATACATAGTTCTCTCAGGTGATATGGCAATGAAGAGGTTTTCAGTTTTGACAATGCTCCTAGCAATTACAGCCAGCATCGCAGGATGCAGCCAGCAAGAGGAATCCACAATGGCTGACGCCAAGAACAGTACTCAGCTAGGTAGCAAATCAGCGCAGCAAAACAACGCTCAACAAGAGAAACCAGCCCTACATGACGGCGTACATCACCATGCGTTTGCCAATCCTGCCGAACTTGCAAGGAAATGGAATGACCCGGAACGTGATTCCTGGCAGCGTCCTGATCAGATCATTGAGGCGATGTCCCTTGAACCGGGAGCGACTGTCGCTGACATCGGCGCAGGAACCGGATACATGGTGTCGCACCTGAGTAATTCAGTTGGCGAATACGGAACTGTCATCGCCATTGATGCAGAGCCTGCGATGGTCGAGTACCTATCCGCACAAAAGTCGAAACTTGGCCCAGCGACCATCGTGCCGAAAAAAGTTAGCTCGAGCAATCCTGAACTGCCGTCGGCGAGTGTTGACGGCGTCTTAATACTCGATACGTGGCATCACGTCGCGGGCCGAGAAGCCTATGCAAAAAAGGTGCACGACGGCTTGAAGCATGGAGGGCGGTTCGTGATTGTCGACTACGAAGTTGGTGCAGACGTTGGTCCGCCAGAGAAAATGCGACTTTCACCAGAACAAGTGAGCAAGCAACTCGAATCAGCAGGATTTCGAGTCGAGGTAGTGAAGGAATCCATGCCACGGCACTACCTCGTCGTGGGACATAAAGACGAAAATGACGAGCAAAAACTCAATAAATCAATTCCTTCGCACCGGCAAGGGCTTCCGAGTGCGGAAGATGTCAAACGCTTCTTTGCCGACCCAATGGCGCGGGCGAAAAAGTGGAACGACCCAGAGCGTGACAAGTGGCAGCAGCCGGGCGAAATTGTTGCGGCACTGAATTTGCGGCCGGGAATGACTGTTGCGGATATCGGTGCGGGAACCGGCTACATGGTGGCTCGATTGAGTAAGGCAGTCGCCGAGCATGGCACGGTCATCGCAATCGATACTGCAGAGGAAATGGTTGCATACCTGAACGATCGCAGCGCTGATTTAGGGCCGGCGAAGATCGTAGCGAAGAAAGTTGGTTACAGCGATCCGGAGTTACAAACGGCCAGCGTGGACAGAGTGTTGATGTTGGATACGTGGCTTCATTTACGTGACCAAGAAGATTATGCCACGAAAGTGTTTGCCGGATTGAAACGCGGCGGCAGGTTCGTGGTGGTGGACTATGCAGTTGACGCGGAGGTCGGCCCGCCCAGCGTGATGCGACTGTCAACGGACCAAGTGAGTAAGCAACTCGAATCAGTTGGCTTTCGGGTAGAAGTGGTGCGCGAGTCCATGCCTCATCACTATGTCGTTGTCAGTATCAAGGATTAGTGACGTTCGCTGTGCCCAGTGGATTCAATGCCACAACTGGCACGGCATCGCTCAAGGAGATTATTCGCCGAACGTATCTTCCAGCTGTCGCTGGTAATGATCTTCCGCATCGGACCGGTACTCCGGTTTGAAGTAGAGGCTTGATTTCCCAAAATCAAGAATGAATGGTGGTTTGACGATAGTCATTTCGATAACCATTAGTTCATCTGACCAGTCGATCAACTGAGGGAAGTTGAATCCACGGATTGCTGTCACACTGTGGTCATCAAGGATTCAGTAGCATCCCAGCTCATTTTCGAAATTTCTACGTCGTTCAAACACTTTTATCGCAGAAACGCCGCCCTGAATTTGCCAAACATACCCCTCCTGCCCGCAACCGAAGCTAGAGTTGAACACCGGTTTGCGACCCTGGGATTTTCGGCAATACTCGCTTGCCTTCGCCCTAAATTGAGATTCTGACAATGTCCCACCCCCGAAAACAGCATTCCGCGAACGTCGATTTACGCATGACGATCGACGGACGCGTTTTCAGTCTAACCCAAGTTGGACCAAACCACGCAATTCTCGAACAAGCTACGTCAATACCGTCCGATTCGAGTGCTTTAATCGATGTCGTAATCGATGACAAGACCCTGACACGGGAAGTAGTTCTCTATGACGGGGCAAGTGACAAATCGAGACGGGTTGAGTTTTTCTAGTTAATCCCTTCCTTGGCTCGGATCAGCAATTGCGTTTTCATTAGCTCTGGCAGATTCGGCCATAGACTGATCAGCTCGGTCAAACCGTCTGAAATGTTACCACCGAGAGATCCAACCTGCGTTTTTCCTCGGTTTTCTGCAGCATGTTCGCTTCCTGCCGGGTGCTAGAGAAACCGTAGGGAAATCAGCTTTTCTCTCGGTTTTTCTTATGGAATCAACTGACTGGTGTCAGTTCGTAAATTCTACGCTGGCTCGCGTTCGGGGCACTGTCGGTCGCTGGCTCGTGACAGAAGCGCTGACAATTGTTCGGCTGTATCTTGCTCTGCTCCTGGCATCAAATGGCCATAGGTGTCGAGCGTCAGGGGATGCTCGAGTGACGCATTACCGATTGAATCACCTTGATGCTAACTCCCGCGCTGGCGAGCCAGACGCCGCAGGTGTGACGGAGTGCGTGGAAATCAAGGCACCCACCGGACTCCGATCGTGGCCACAGGAAGTCAGGCGATGGGGAGGGAGGATCCGTCTCGATTCAAGCAGCCCTTGCAAGCTCCAAATCAGAGTAGAGCATTTTTGCAGACTTTGCGCGCAGCCTGAAAGGCAGTTCTCCCTCCAGTCTCTTGCGCAAGCCAGCAGACACATACTGCTTCGCCGACCTGCCAAACTTCGTGTGTTGTGCGTCGAGGTGCAAGTGATCGGTGCGAAGCGACGTGGATGCCAAACTTCGAAGCTCTGATGCGCGTACGCCAGTAGCGATGGCCGTCTCATAAATCAGCCCGTTGGGAGTGCGCGCCAGCTAGTACCATTCGGCTTGCGTCAAAAAACTTCTGCGTTTCTTTAGGGCTCACTCGAAGTTGGGGCGCTTGATCGCAGCCAGTGGATCGCGAATTAAAGCGACTCGCAATTGCGTTCGCCATCGCGAAAAGCCCTTGTTGGAAGTCAGGTAATGCCCCTGGGTGCGCAGGCCTATCGAATTTCCTCTTGGGCTAATAAATGTACGGACCATGTTTTTGACGGCAATGCGGTCGATCTCTCGGGGGGAGGTGTAACCCAGGGCATCCACGACTCGACGAATTTTTACCTCAGTTTCATCGCGGTATTGTTGTGTGCTTCCTCCCAGGGTTGTCAGCTTGCCTGCGAAATTGGCTGCTGCAATCGACGGTATCCAGCGCGAGCCGCAACGATTGCAACCATCGATTTGTGTTTGGGTTTACCGATGTATGGTGCTTTGGATTCAGGCATCCTCGTCGTCTGCATCCAACAGTTTAGCCTTTAGAGCCTCGAGTTCAGCGAGGTGCGGTAATGCGTACTTTTTGAGTTCGTAGCGCATGCGAAAGTAGCTCGACGTCATCATGATGATGAACAGCGGGATAAAAAACGCGTAAAACCAAATGTGTTTGGAGGGTTCAGCTTGGAAGAAGCCAATCAACAAACTGACACCTAGCGGTACGACGCAGAACCATATGTAGCTACGCATCTGAGCGAATTTGTAGTTGAGTTGTGCTATCGACTTATCAATGACTCCCGACAGGCTGTCATCAAACTGAACTTCTGCTCGCTGTCTTTGTAATCGCCCAAACCAAATGTAGGCCGCCGCACCCAGGCAAAGGCTGCTGGTTACTATCTGGTATTTATTTTCCCCGACCAGCAGTGGCTCTTTCAGGGCAAGCAGGCCAACACCGATCAAGGCTCCCATGAGAGCCAGCTCGAAGATGCTGTTTTCACGCCCCACCTTTTGACTTCGCTTGCGAACCGAGTCCAGCACCCGGTCCGTATCTAGAGGTGAATTCGATTGGCTATTTTGGCACTTCCAAATAGCTTGGAGATCTTCAAACTTCATTTTCAATCTCACTCGCACGTTGCGAAAGGTGCTTTTTAATTCGATTCAATTTGACGCCTACGTTATTGACGGAGACCCCAAGCGTGTCCGCGATCTCTTGGTAGCTGAAGCCATCTAGCATCATCAGCGTAAGTGATCTGTCGATGTTATTCAGAAGGCCGATCTGCTCATAGAGCCATTCCAGGCGTGGGTCGGACGGCTCCGAACTGCTGTTTAGCAAGGGGGCTATATGACTCAGTTCGTTGCGCTGTTTCTGGCGTGTCTTCTCTTTCCGAGACCAACTGATGGCGGTGTTCAATCCAACGCGATAGATCCAAGTTGTCTCGGCTGCCGTTTCACTATTGTAACGCTCGGCGGAACGCCAAAGCTGAAAGACAATCTCTTGAAAGAGATCTTCGCGATCGTGGGGCGTGAAGGAGAAAGTGCGTACGATCTTCAGCAACAGACCTTGGTGCTTGGTCAGCCAATCGTGAAGGAGTCGGTCTTTCAGAGTGCTATTCAAAATGCCTGACTTTAGTTCACGAGATCTGGGACTACCTAACTATTCGCACGTCCCTACGCCTTTCTTACAGAAACTAACAAATTTTTCTTTTTGCGACCTACCTGTAACTTTTCGCGATTCGCCCGCGAATAGTTGAGTAAACGAGCAAGTCTGCCAAGAGGTCCGAAAAGACCTTACCCATTTATTACAACGAGTAGTGGAGCAATGAAATGTCAAAATGTCGCCGCCAGATCTTAGTTGCCATTGTTTCTGGGGATGTCCCTTGCGTTGTTAAAACTGTTGGTGGTCTCGCTGGCTAAAGGGTACTGGAAAAGGTCTTTAGGATCAAACAGGTGGTGGAACTAAAGTGATGGGGCCCGTGCCGTCGCCGGAGCCGTAGGCGACGGCACGGGCCCCGACGGCGGCTTTGTTGGTGTAGCCTCGTGTTCTCTCGCTAGGGCGGCAATCAGCTTAGGTAGTTCCTTGTGGCCGCTGATTCGATGGAACCCCTTTTCGGCCTCAAGCAGTGCGTAGGACAGCCAGCGACTCGCCTGATCCGTGTCGGCTCGGAATCGTGTTACACGCCCCAAGCGGCGACGCGTGTTCAGGAAGGAGTTCTCAATCGCGTTGGTACTTAGCAGTGAACGATGGAGCGTGTTTGGCACTTCGAGTCGGTGTAGGGCTAGCAGGTCCTCACCGGCCTCATGAAGGCTCTTAAACGCTTCGGCATTGAGAGGCTCAAGGAACGCCTCTAGCTCGCCGACGACCTCTTGTGCGGCGGTATAGCCCTGCACGCTACGGAGTCGTCTAAACAGTCGAGCGAGTTCGCCCGTATGACGCTTCGATAGCTTGCCACGGATGTTGCGTTCCTTGTGAACTAAGCAGCGTTGGATGACCGAGTCGGGGAAGTGCTCCTTGACCGCTTTGCGAAGCACATCGCTGCCATCCAGGACTGCCAGTAAGCGCTGCGAGCAAGTAAAGCCGCGACGGGCCAAGCGAGCAAGCAATTCATTGGATACAACTGCATTTTCACTACTGCCCAGCGCAAAGTCGAGCACATGCTTGCAGCCTTCAGAATCAATACCGAGAGCAACCACTGCCGTCTGGTCTGAGCTTAGCCGGATACCATCGAGCATCAGAATGCACCACGTATGCCTCGACAGATCACGGCTGCGTAGCTCGTCGATCAATCGTGTTCCCGCCTCTTGCCATAGACGCGAGACGCTCGAGCGGCTTACGCCTGGCGACTTCGGCTTCACCACGGACATTTGTCGAGTGCTGACCCCAGACATCAACGCTTGAATTACAGCCTTCTCAAGCTGCTCAGGATCGTTGGCGGAGGCGTAGCTGATCAGCTCCACTTCGCGGCTTCCACCCGCCTCCTGACGCTCGCGAACTCGCGGACGCGTCACCGACTCCCGTTCCCCTTCGACCAAGATGCGGCCCGCGGCGCTACCAGCTCGATAGGTCCGACAATCGCTCGGGGCATGCTTTGGGCCGCACAGTTCAGCCACTTCGGCAGCCATTACCTCACAGGCCATCTTCACGATCGAGCCCCGTAAGAATTCGCGAAACACTTCGCCAACTTCAGCGTTCGAAACTTGCCCAAGCTCGCGCAACAAACTAGATTCAGTCATGGTGGTCTCCCCGTCGGCGGTAACCGACGTAAATTGGAAAATGCAGAAGGCAATATATTGCCTTCTGGGAGACCACCTTTCAACTTTTAACAACGATTGGGACGCTTCCTTGTTTCTGCCACTCTTACCTTGTTGTCCGCTTGGATAGTACGAGCTGAGGATACGCAGAACGCGCGCACGCAACCAGTCACGATCAGCGAGCGCGCCCTGCAGCTGCTGAGTGCGGAATTGGCCCGCTACGTTGAACAAGATAGGACCGTTGGGGCAGAGTTGTTGGTGATTCAAGCTGACAAGGTTTTGCTGCACGAGTCTTTGGGCTACTCCGATCGCGAGTCCGAGAGGAAGTGGCAAAACAACACCGTTTGCAACATTCGCTCCATGACCAAGTCGCTCACCTCGGCGGCCGCTCAAATACTGATCGATCGCGGTGAGTTACAGGTAGACGCACCCGTGGCCAAGTACTTACCCAGCTTTCGAACGGAAGCGACTCGAGCGATCACGGTGCAACATGTACTCACTCATCGATCGGGTCTTCCTTTGACGATTCTGCAATCTCCGAAGGATTTCTCTTCACTCTCCGAGCAGGTTGCAGCCTCCGCACAAGCTGAGTTGCAGTTCGAGCCCGGCACTAAATTCTGGTATAGCGACGCAGGTGCTGATGTAGTCGCCGCTTTGGTGGAGAAGGTCTCGGGAGAGACAATGGATCAATTCGTTCAACGCGAATTAATAAAGCCTCTCGGAATGCAAAATACCTTTTACGGTATAGATTCAGGGCATCCGCGGTTTCAGGACATCGCAACGCTGTACTTAGGCGGACCGAAGAGTTGGTCGGCCTTCTGGAAGACAAGCGATGATTTGTTCTATCCCTTCGCCTGGGGATCACAGACGCTCTATTCAACGGCTACCGACTACACCAAGTTCCTTTCCATGTTGCTGAACCGTGGTCAGATTGGCGAAAGGAGTGTATTAAATACCTCAGCCATCCGCCGCATGGTCGATCCGACTTCGCGATTGACGGGCATGGGAACGGAGAAGCCCATGCCGACGGGCTTTCGAGGATTGCAGGCTTACTACGGACAAATGTTGGTGACTTACCGAGTCGATGAGAATTCGCCGGTTGTCGCATTCGGACACAGTGGGTCTGACGGCACCATCGCTTGGGCGTGGCCTAAACACAATCTGATCATCGCCTACTTCACACAATCACGCGGCGGACAGACGCCGCTTCGCATGGAGGCCGCCATCGATCGCTTGTTGTTCAGTGGTGCTGACGACGGTCAAGTTGCTGAGCGTTTGAAGCCCTATATGGGCCAATTTACCGCCAACTTCGCACAGTTTCAAAACGAAGAGTTTACAGTTTCGGCACAAGGCGAGAAGCTCTACTTGGATGTACCCAGTCAGATGACTTTTGAATTGCTCGAACCCGAGCAAGGTAACCTCTGGGCCTTCGCCATGGCTCCAGACAAGATTCAAGTCGAGTTCGTTCGCGACGCAGAGGACGCCATCGTCGCGTTACGTATGCATCAAGCTGGTCATACAACTGAAGTGCCACTCAAAACCACCGAAGGTTCCAAGGAAGAGTCGACGGAGACAAACACTAAGTCTATGCCTAGGAAGGCCGAGTTGCCAACGGCGGAAGCAATCATCGCGAAGTTTGTGGAAGTCACCGGTGGTCGATTCGCTTACGAGGCGTCTTCCTCGATGTCGAACCAAGGTAGTTTGGTGATTCCTCGGGCTGGCATCAAGGGAAGCTTTGAACTCATTTATGCGAACGGCGGCAAGTGGTGTATGCAGAGTGATCTGGGCGCTACGGGCATGGAGAAATCAGGTAGCGACGGTCAAGTTGCATGGGCACAAGCGGGGGCGGCTCCTGCGCGGAAGTTACAAGGTGCTGAGCTTTTGCAGGCTCAACAAGAAGCTGATCTGCAAGCGCGGCTTCATCCGAAAAAGTATTACGAGTCCATGAAGACAATCGGAATTGAAAAGATCCAAGATGAAGATTGTTATCGTGTCGAGTTAAAGTCTTCCAGCGGTGACGTGACGATCGAATATTTCTCAACCGTAACGGGGTTTCTCGTTCGAAGAAGATCCAAGCAATCTCTACCAGTTGGCAAAATCGATGTCATCGAGGAATTCGCCGACTATCGCGCTGCCGGTGACCGCATCGCCTGGCACACATCCGTTAAACATTTGCCCGGCGGAATCGATGTTATCATCAAGCTAGAGAAGGTCCAATTCAATCAGCCCATTGACGCAGCACGCTTCAAGTTGCCGTAGAAGCTTTTTTGCTCACCTCGCCAGAGCGTGCTTGCAAACTAACGGAAGTATCGACCGTAAGCGAAAGGCACTCGGAATTGTGCGTCATGTTCGTTGACTGGACTGGCGAGGACTTCGGCAAATTACTGGTAGCGTGCCTCCATTGTTAAACCTTGCCAACCCGGAAGTTAGATAAGCAACCAGCCTGGAGAATTTCGCGGAAATGGTATGGTACTTTTTGTCTTAGCGGCGTTTTTGACCGACTCTTTCTTCGGGCCGAAATTTCCTACACTGAGAGCGATGCAACCTCCGTAGGGCTGAGAATTCATCGAATCGCGTCCAAGCCGCAAGGATGGAAGTTTCTCCGGCAGATTTAGAGCGGAAAGTTCCCTTGCCAGGCTGCTCATGAGGGCGTGTCAGGGGCATCGAAGTGCTAGGCGAAATGACGGTTTGACATGAGTCACGAAAGCAGTCGGTCGCCGACCGTCAGGCTTTGCTCAACTACTCGCCGCGAGGTATGGCGGACCGTCGTCCAAGTGAGCTGTGTCTGCTAAGTCTGCTGCCTCTCGCTCTTTTTCGATCGTGCGGACCGGTCTCGGTTTGATTTGACTTCCTGCCAGCGGTGTGGACCGACAGGTTTTCCACTACGGCGATTCCCGGCTGCTACAGCCGCCGCTATGTCGACATCTGCCTGGCTCTCAACTTCCGAGTGTAGCAGCCGTTCGACTATCCGAACTGCCGCCGCTCAAATGCACATCCAGCTCGCTGTTGAGCATTCGTTCCAGGACCGACTTCAGCAACGAACGCATGACCACCTGGAGCTCATTTAACGGCGTGGTGTTACCAGCCAGCTCCTTCGCAAACTCCTCTGCCTTCCTCGTCGACATCACGTCCATGCTCCAAGCTCCTTAAATAAATGTGGTTTAAAGAACACTCTCATATGCTAGCCAAACACAAATCTAATTATAGGCCTCGTTCCTGGCGAGTTTCTAATCATCCCCGACGCGGGGCGGCAGAAGGAGTCTTCGCGCGAGCTGTGGGATCAACGTCTATTTTGCCTGCAGCGACGTGCCAGTTACCTTCCAACAAGCCGCCAGTCGGCTCGCCACCACCAGAAACGGCCTCGGGGATTCGAATGCTGAAAAGTGGGCGCGCCCGCTATTCGGCACTCGAATCCTTTGAGTTGAGTAGATTGTCTGGTACACTCCCTGGAAGTCAAATTTCCTATCGGTCAGTGTCAGTATCAGTCAGTTATCAGTTTTTTCCTATCAGTTTTTTCCTATCAGTCAGTATCAGTCAGTATCAGTCATAGGAGCCACGCATGCCGGATCCCACGAACCTCGTCGGTACGTACGTCAACTATGTCATCAAGCCGATCATGTCCGACTCGCCGGCAATGGCGTTGCTGGTCGTCAACGGCGCGCTGCCCAATCAAGTCGACAACGTCGCCGGCCAGATCTGGACTGATCCGCCACCGCCGATGCCGCCGCGCCCGGGTGTGATTCCGCAGATGGGCGCACACCGCGCGCCCGCACCGGCACCTGGTATGGGCGGCCACCGCGGCGTCGTCAGCGGCTTCACCCGCAGCGCATCGACCTGGCCCTTCTTCTTCCTGAAGTACGTGCCCGGACGCACGACCGTCGCGCCGCTAGGCCACGGCGTGCTCACCGGGCCCATCAGCGGTTGCTACCTGTTCCGCTACATACTGGCGGGCGTGACGTACATGTCCCACGTGGGCACCGCCGACGACCCCGCCGACGACCGCAGCGTCCAGGCCAAGGCCGACTGGTTGACCCTCGTCGGCCAGCCCACTATCAGCCACGTCTTCGGCGGCACCCCCATCGACTACTTCTCGACGCCCGAGGTCGCCGGCGCCATGCTGAGCGGCAACCCGATGGACGTGTCGGTGTGCGCCTACTACACCGCCACCGACGCCTGGGCCGTGATGCTTTCAAAGGTGCCCGGCAACCGCCCGCTTCCGCCCGGCGGGCTGAGCAAGATCTGCGGCGTGAAGAAAATGACCCTCCAGCCCTGGACGACGCTTTATGCCCTCCGCAAATTCTCTGGCGAATACTCAGCCGAAAAGAAGAAGGACGCCTTCAAACTGAGCTGACACATCCACAACTAGTCCGCAAAGTGCGTCAGCCAGCCCAGCTTCAGCCGGACGCTGGTCCACGCCACGGTGATCCAGAGCATGCCAACCATCGCCGCCGCGCCCCAGTCCCAGTCCCAGTCCGGGCGAATCGTCGCCCGCACTTCAGTCGTCATCCCATCTATTTGTCATGACATTCGGGACTTTTCCGCGCGAGTTCTCGCCCATTGACGGCTTATTGGGAACTTTGGCGAAATACTCCATCGCAGATTGAAATCGGCTTGGCGTCCAGAGGTTTTCTCGTTGGCAAGTTGCCAGCCAAAGGCCACCCTCACATAGTGTGCAGGAGGAATATCGCAGACTGCGTGGAGAGTATCCCTGCCAGAGAACGTAACAATGGATTTTTAATCAACAGTTCCCGTAACTCATTCGGTTAAGAAAGTGGCGCACATTGCTGCTAGTCCGATCGCATTTAGCGCTCCGGCGTGGCCCCCAAGCGGTGTGGTTGAGCGATCTGGCAGAATTCGCGTCAGATTGTCCGACTTCGAGTACGACAAGCGGCCGCGATCAGTGCTCAGTCGCTAGGCGGAATCGAGTTAAAATTGAGCGCATGTGACTCAGGTCGGTTCCTTGAATGGCACGGACGGCAGTCGCTGTCAGAAAAAACTCGACCGTTTCGAGCATTCGAAATGATATCCTCAAAGGGCGTTTCCTTTGTCGCAACCTGCCTTCGATCTTGCTCCTCACCGCCTGAGTTTATCTCGATGGGAGGTTGACTGGTGGCTACTGTGACGTCGATTTGGCAAAATTGCTTCTCAGGCAGCGCGCTGATGTGGGCGTGACCGCAGCTGACCTGCAGGCACAAGTGACTCGCACTGACGGTTCGACATAACGATATTACGGAGCCGTTCGTAATCACCGAAAAGATGTCAGTTTGACTTTGGCTTCACCCCGAGCCGCAAGCGCTGTCACACCAACTATCTTGCCCAAGTCTTGAAGCACTCCCGCCCAATATCCTTTGGCCGCAAGTCGTAATCGCGGAGGGTTTGCCGCTAAACGCGAACAAAAGCGTCAACTATTCGAATTCACAACGGGGCTCCAATCGGTCACGTTGTGGGATTCAGATGGCTCAGTACCGAGCCCCGCCCAATTTTTCGAGAAAATATAAAAAGGTAGCGGTAATTCTGCATAGCCGCGGAATATTTACTCGTCGGGACGCCCCAAAACACCAACCACTGGGCACCAAAAATGGACCACGAACCTGAACGCGAGCAGCGATACCGAGAATTCGTCGCTTTGTTGACTCGACATGACCTGTCGATCCGGCGATTCGTGCGTTCGTTGTTGCCGTCGCGGGATGGCGTGGATGACGTCGTGCAGGATACCGCCCTTGAATGCTGGAAAAAGTTCTCAGAGTTCAATCCTGAGCGCTCGGAAGAGTCGGCTGATGGGTTCATTCGCTGGGCTTGCGTGATCGCCCGCTACAAGGCGATGAGTTGGCAGCGTAACAAAGCGCGAGATCGGCTGGTGTTTCGCGAGACCGTGATTGAGCGGCTGGCTCAGGCGGCGTTGGATAATCTCGATCAGCAGCAGATGGAGCAATCGGCGATTGAGGTATGTCTTGGAAAGCTGCAGGAAGATCAACGGCGACTTGTCTTGAGCGTTCATTCTCCGGGCGAGTCGATTGCCAACATCGCGCAGGAAACGGGAGAAGCCGCCCGACGGCTATACAGAAAAGTCAATGTGCTGCGAAAACGCCTTCTCGAATGCGTCGCGCAACGAATCGCTGCTGAGGTTAGCAATGGATGAAATGACGCGAAATCTGATCTTTAAGGCGATCGACCAAACCGCTACTCCGGCAGAGTTTGATCGGTTGCAGGATGCCATCGAACAGGATCATGAAGTCCGGGCCGAGTATCTACGGGCCGTCAGGCTCTGTGAGTCCCTCGGTGAAATCGCATCGGGTGCATTCTCAGTGAATTCTTCCAAGACAGATGTCCCAGTTCGTTTCGCGAAGCAAAACGAATCGACGCATCGGTCCTTGGCTGGAGGTCTCAAGCTTAGTCGGTTTGCGATTGCAGCAACAATGCTCATTGCTGTTGGTGTTGCCACCTTTTGGTTTGGACAGCAGGAAAATAGCACGACGAATGTGGCCGATAAGGGCGAGCAAACTGAGACTATCAAGGAATCGCAGATTGCGGGGCATGCGACACTGCGGCGATCGGTTGATTTGAAATGGACTGCTGGCGGAAACGAATATCGGGACGGCGATGTCCTGACGAACGGAAGCCTGCAATTTGAAGAAGGCGTCGCCGAGATTGACTTTTTTTGCGGTGCTACGCTGATCGTTGAGGGCCCTGCGGCTTTGAACATTGAGTCGGATTGGTCAGTCGAAGTGACAAGCGGTCGGCTACGCGCGAATGTCCCTCCCGCGGCCCGCGGTTTTATTGTCAGAGCGGCTGGTTCCGAGATAGTCGATCTGGGGACAGAGTTTGCACTGGAAGTGAGAGCGGAAAACGCTCGCGTTGAGGTAATCGACGGTGAAGTCGAGATTCGAGGCGGAGAACATAATGGCAATCACCTGCTGACCGGACAGCGGCAATGGTTAATTGGAACAGAAACGCCCGAATCGTTGAATGGGCTCAGCACGTTGGATGAACTGAGAATTCGCCAGGAGAACGCCGCATCGGAGCGTTTCGATACTTGGCAGGCTCTGTCCCAGAAGTTACGGCAAGACGAGCGTTTGGTCGCCTATTTCCCAATTGCCGAGAATTTGGCTCAACGCTTTGTTCGCAATGCAGCTGGCACAGGCGACATTCTCGACGGCAAGCTCGTGGGTCCGGTTGAACGTGCCACCGGGCGATTCGGACCGAAGTCAACCGGACTCGCATTCGGCCATCCCGGTGCGCGTGTTCGTACTCGGATCGACCGCGAGTTCAAGGCATTTACATTTGCATGCTGGGTCAGAATCGACAGCCTCGAACACGTTTACAACGCGTTGTTCATGAGCGACGGTTACGAGACCGGCGAGTCGCATTGGCAGATTCGCAACGATGGTCGTCTGATGTTTTCCGTGATGGTCGACGACACTCAGAGCGTGCAAACCTTCAGTGAACTGGAACAGCGTGAAGTCGAGACAGCGGGGCTTGCTCGCGTCTATTACTCAGAGCCAATCTGGGACATTTCGAAGAGTGGGCAATGGTTTCACCTTGCGGCTGTTTATGACCCGGTAGGCCGCCGCGTTGTGCAATACGCCAATGGCATGCAAGTTGGAAGCGAAGAGATCATCGACAAATTCTACATCGACACTCTTCGTATCGGTCCCGCGGAAATCGGAAACTGGGGACAGCCGTTTCGTAAAACCCCTTGGTTCTCCGTTCGCAACTTAAATGGCACTATTGATGAGCTGGCCGTGTTTGACGCGGCTCTGACGACAAAAGAAATCAACACGCTCTTTGAAAATGGAAAACCACTTGGCTACTAACTTCCGTGAGCCGACGGCGCGAGCTGCGGGCATAGCCCCGATTGTCGTTTCAACATCCCCCGCAGCGAGCGCTGTCGGCGCAAAGTTGCTTGCCGTCATTTTAACGATGACGGCGACGTTTACATGCACCGCCCAGGATTCCCCCGCGCGCCCCAACATTCTATTGATCTTGGCTGATGACCTCGGCTATGGCGACGTTGGATTCAATGGGGCGACTGACATCCGCACGCCAACATTGGACCAACTGGCAGCAGACGGCATTGTTTTTACCTCCGCCTACGTCGTCCATCCGTTTTGCGGGCCTAGTCGCATGGCATTGTTGTCGGGGCGATACCCTTATGAATTTGGTGCTCCCTTCAATTTGCCCGATGACAGTTCCGGACAGTACCGCGACCAGGGCATCAGTCCCGATGAAACGCT
The DNA here is from genome assembly GCF_007752135.1 of Aureliella helgolandensis. Classification (GTDB taxonomy): domain Bacteria; phylum Planctomycetota; class Planctomycetia; order Pirellulales; family Pirellulaceae; genus Aureliella; species Aureliella helgolandensis. Next base: position 3,182,519 of record NZ_CP036298.1, read on the forward strand.
CATCAGCACCGTCCTGCAGGATGCTGGATACCGCACGGGAGTTATGGGGAAATGGCATCTAGGGCAACAGCCGGAGTTTCATCCCAACCGGCGAGGGTTTGAAGACTACTTCGGTTTCCTTGGCGGAGGCATCCTGTACTTCGGTCCTTACAAGGCGAACAACGAAAAAGGCAACGTGTGGGACTACAAGCGATTTCCTGAACACAACGGAGCGGACGTTACCAGTCTCACAGAAAGTGATTACATGACGGATGTGCTGTCAGGCGAGGGAGTTCGCTTTATTAACGGGGCGTCGAGATCCGAACGCCCCTTCTTCCTGTTCATGTCTTACAACGCACCACATACCGTGCTGGCTGCGAAGGAAGAAGATATGGCGCAGTTTTCGAACTTGCAGGGTAAGCGACGCATTTACGCAGGGATGGTTCACGCGTTGGACCGTGGCATCAACTCGCTGGTCGATGCGCTGAAAGCATCGGGGCAATACGACAATACGCTGATCGTTTTTTTCAGTGATAATGGAGGTCGCGCCGATCAAGGGGCCAGCAATCTTCCGCTCAGGGGTGGCAAGGGCGACACGTACGAAGGCGGCTACAGAACGCCAATGTTCTTTCACTGGCCGGGCGTCGTGCAAGCTGGACAGCGATACGATCATCCTGTGACAGCACTTGATTTCTATCCGACATTGGCACGACTCGCAGAGGCCGACATACCAACGGCCAAACATCTGGACGGCAAAGATATCTGGGAGGCCGTGCTGGCAGGCGAGAACGCACGCGAGGGCGAATTGATCTACACCGTTCGGCACCAGTCCAGCAGCACGGACGTCGGTGCGAGAAAAGACCAGTGGAAGATTTGCCACAAGAATGAGAAGTGGCAGCTCTTCAACCTCCACGAAGACATTGGCGAAACCAACGATCTCAGCGCCAAGTACCCTGAACGCCTGAAACAGATGGTTGCGGAGGTGGAGCAGCTCTGCCAAGCGCATACACGTCCGCTCTGGTTTGATAACGCGAATCAGGCTGAGCAGTGGAAATCCAATCGCCTACCATACTTCGACGGTACGTTCTCGCTGAGAACCGATCCCTGAACGAGTAAGCCGCCCGCGCTCGCCGCCGTCTTGAAAACAACACCAAAATGCCACGACTGCTGCCGTCGGCACACCTACGATAAGCAAAACACTGGATAACTACGATGAAGGTCCTGTCGCTCATTTCGATTCTACTTGTGTCTCATGCGATTTCCGCTACGGCGGCCGACCCGGTCCCGACCGGCGACGTCGGACTGGCTGCGACGGAGTTGACGTTCGTTGCAGGCCAATCTGATGAATTCGATGGCGACACGATTGACCCTGAAAAATGGAACATCGACTCGCAGGACTTTGGGCCATGGAGCTGGGAACCCGACAATGTCGCGCAGGAAGGCGGATCGCTGCATCTGCGAATGATGCAGGTAGATCATCAGCGTCGCGGGCAGCAACTGCACTACACCTCCGGCATGGCCCGCAACGACAAAACGATCACCTACGGCTACTTCGAGGCGCGCATCAAGGGTTGCTCGCGCTATCCGGGAGCCTGCCCTTCCTTTTGGCTCTACAGCATCGGACCGCAAAATCGCTACCAAGCCAGTGATGGCGAAACGGTGGCCTACTCGGAAATCGATATCGTTGAGTTACAACAGTGCGAATACGATTTCGAGACCAAGAAGCATTTCCCTGTCACACGGATCGACTGCAATCTGCACACGGTGCTGATGAAAGATGGCAATCGAGTTTGGAGCCGTCCCAATAATAAGCCTGAACTCTGCAAGACACACTTCGATGCGCCGTGGGATCCTCGCGAGGAGTATCATGTCTATGCCGTGAAGAACACGCGAGAGGAGATTGTTTGGTACATCGATGGCAAGGAAGTCGGACGCAAGCCGAACTTGTACTGGCACTTGCCGATGCACATAACACTTTCGCTCGGGCTTCGCTATCCGTTCGTCACGTACGCAAATGACCAGATGGCTCCCGTACCAAACGAGACCACTGCCGATGGCTTCCCAACGCACATGTCCGTCGACTACGTGCGAGTCTGGCGATTAAACAACACTCCAGCAAGCACAGATTGGTCGAAGGATGAATACATGGCCAGTGAGAAGGTGATCTGGGAAAAGAACGGCTGGACATGGAACGCGGCCAAGGTCGAATCCAACTTCGCCGATATCGACACGAATAACGACGGTATTGCATCCGGCATGGAACGGCAGGCGTGGTACGCGAAGAAGAAAGAAGGAAACTGACAGTGATGAGCTTTATCCGACTTTGCAAAGAACAACTATTTAGTGTCGTCTCCGTGATCCCACGTTGGATCGGCGGAGCGATCCACGCGAAACCCAGAATGTGGCCCCGCTATTCAAAAACTCGTCAACCAGTTAATCATCTCAGATGAATGAGGGATCGCAGGCAGCCCTCTGAGCCGCATGCGATTACGTCAAGGCCGACCAACAAACCGGTATTACTATTGCCTGCGGCTGGCGCCGTCGGCTCACAATTCGTGAAATGGCAATGCGAAAAATAATGCTTAAATCAACTATTTATTCTGTACTCCTCATCGCTTCGCTGCTGACATCGCGATACGTCGCGGCGCAGGGAGTTGATTTCCAAAACGATATCGCACCGATTTTGGAAGAACGCTGCTGGTATTGCCACGGCGAAGATGAACAGGAATCGGGGCTGCGATTGGATATCCGTCACGTGATGCTAAAGGGCGGCGACTCTGGTTTAGCGAGCATCGTACCGGACAAACCGGAGAAGAGCTATCTGCTAGAACTGATTCGCCATGACGATGAAGACGAGCGGATGCCGCCCGACGAGGATAGGCTACCCGACAACGAGATCGATCTGCTGACTCGTTGGATCAAAGAGGGCGCTGTTTGGCCGGGGCAAATGGAAGCTGTTGCCGAGGAAAAGTCTGACCACTGGGCGTTCCAACCGATCGCGCGTGCCGACACTCCGAAATTGGAGACACATCCTGAAAACCCCATCGATGCTTTCCTGCTCCAGTCGCTGGCCAGACATGAGCTTTCGTTCTCCAAAGCCGCGGATCCCGTAGCATTAATCCGGCGAGCATCCATCGTGCTGACGGGACTGGCTCCAACTCCCGAAGAGACTGCGGAATTCGTTGCCGCGTATGCGAACGATTCAGATCTGGCGTATACCGGGTTGGTTGATCGGTTGCTCGAATCTCCGCATTTTGGCGAACGGTGGGCTCAGCACTGGCTGGACGTCATTCGCTGGGCGGAAACGAACGGCAGCGAGAGCAACATGTATCGCAAGAACGCGTGGATCTATCGTGACTACGTCATCCGAGCATTCAATGAAGACAAGCCATACGATCGCTTTCTGTTCGAGCAGATCGCCGGCGACACAGTTGGTCAGGGCGATGCAACCGGCTATCTCGTTTCCGGTCCTCACGTTCCCGTCGCGACGGTCGGACAGGAACCCGCGGCAAGACGTCAGGCGCGAGCAGATCGTATGGATGAGATACTACAAACAATCGGAGCATCCGCAATGGGGATGACAGTCGGCTGCGCCCGTTGCCACAACCACAAGTTTGATCCAATCGCTATCACCGACTATTACTCAATGTCGGCTGTTTTTCAGGACATCGAGTTCGGTAGCCGCTTTCCTGAGCTGGCCGAAGATCATCCTCGTCGTCTTCGTGGCGAAGAGCTTTTTTCACAGGTCTTCAAGTTGCGTGCCAAGCTGCGTGAAATGGGCCCATGGGAAGAGCACTGGACCGGTTTTCGCGAAATCTACTTTCCACCGACAACGACGAAGTCCTTGCGTATAACGTTTCTCGCGAAATCCGCGTACATCGACGAACTGGAGGTTTTTGGAAATAAGTACGGCTACCAAAACCTTGCATTGGCCAGCCAAGGAACCAAGGTACACAGTCCAGAGCAATTTGCCGTTCTGAGAAAAGAACTCGACAACATCAATGATGGCCAGTACGGCACGGAACAATGGGCGGGAATGTCACCCGAGGGCAGCGACGAACAGCCATGGGTAGAATTCACATTCTCCGATCCGCGCGAAATCAATCGCATTCGCATAAGCTCCAACCGCGAAGATTTCCTCGAGACCGATTACCTCGAAGGACTCAACACGGGACACGTCGCCCCCTATCGTATCGAAGTGCAGAACGACGCTGGCCAGTGGGTGCCCGTCGCAGCAACACCGCAGTATCAACAACTGAACAAACAGCACAGGCCTCGCTCAGGAATCTTGAAAGACGTGCAGAAGCTCGTTGATCAAATCAATGAAGAAGGCCCCAAACCCAGTTTCATCGCCCGATTCGTCCAACCAGCGAAGACATATGTGTTCAGTCGCGGCAGTCCCGAGAGCCCTCGCGATGAAGTCTTTGCATCGGGACTCGTCGAACTTGACGGCGAATTGAATTTGGATTCTGACGCTACCGGAAAGCAGCGACGAGTCGCGTTTGCGAAATGGCTCATAGATCCGTCAAATCCGCTCACGGCTCGTGTTGCCGCCAATCGGCTCTGGCATCATGTATTCGGAGGGGGAATCGTTACGACTACTTCCGACTTTGGTGCAGCAGGTAGTCTGCCAACCCATCCCGAATTGCTCGACTGGTTGGCCGCTGAACTGATGCAACCGACGGTCTCAAGTGAGCCGACGGCGCTAGCCGCGGGCCCACAACCGTGGTCGATGAAACACCTGATTCGTTTGATGGTGCTGTCAGAAGCATTCCAGCAATCGAGTCAGCCGCGAGAGGAAGCACTCGCGGTCGATGGCGACTCCGCGTTGCTTTGGCGATTCCCACCGAAGCGTGTAGAGGCCGAAGTCATCCGCGATTCGATTTTGCTGGCTTCCGGTTCGCTTGATCGGTCGCTGGGTGGCCGCAGCTTTCGCATACACAACGTGAAAAAGAGATACGCTCAATGGGAAGTCACGGACAACCACGGACCAACAACGTGGCGACGCATGATCTATCAGGAACGTATGAGGCGAGTTGACGACCAAATGTTTACAGCATTCGACTTCCCTGATTGCGGACAAGTCCGAGCGAAACGCCCGGTGTCAACCACGCCACTTCAGGCGTTGAACCTGATGAACAGCGAATTTGTGATCGATCAATCAAAACAGATCGCAGCCCGCGCGAACCAGGATACCAGTGGTGACGAGATTCAATCCGTGGATCGCTGTTTTGAACTCCTGCTCGGTCGCGCACCCGATGCGGACGAACGTCGGGACTGTATCGCGCTGGCCAAGGCAAGCGACCTGTCGTTCGTCTGCCGTGCAATCATCAACTCCAACGAATTTGCGTTTATTCCCTGACCCGACGACACCAGCCGCGAGCCCCATACGATAACTGCCGAGACAACAGACGCCCGACGCTACAAACGCTTACGACTCACAGGAGATAACTATGAATAACCCCGAACACCTTTCGATTCTCGGTCGGCGTCTGCTGGATCGCCGCGGCTTTCTTGGAACGGCTGGTCTATCGACTGCTGGACTCGCCCTCGCCAGTCTGCTTGATGCAGATGGTCTGCTAGCCGACGATGTACGAACGGTTAGCGGCAAGACTCCAATTCGCCCGAATATCGATCCGAATACTCCCTATGCGGCGCGCCCCGCTCACTTTGAGATGCCTGCCAAACAGGTATTGGTTATCTACTGCCCAGGAGCCGTCAGTCACGTCGACACGTTCGACTACAAACCCGCCTTGATCAAGCTTCACGGCCAGAAGCCTCCCGGCCTCCCAGCCGTCACCTTCGAAGGTCCGACCGGCAACATCGCCAAGCCTTTTTGGGAATTCAAACCGCGGGGTGAAACCGGAAAAATGGTCTCGGAACTGCTGCCAAACCTGGCCAATCAGGTCGACGACTTCTGCTTCTTCCACGCTCTGACGACCGATACGAGCGCTCATCCGCAGGGTGAGAATTTCATGAACACGGGTTTCACGATGGAAGGCTTTCCATCATTCGGAGCTTGGGTGACCTACGCATTGGGGACTGAGAATCAGGAATTACCATCTTTCGTCGCCATCAACGATCCGCGAGGTCTCGCGCGCAGCGGCAAGAACAACTTTGGCAACGGCTTCCTCCCAGCGGCGTTTCAAGCAGCGGACTTCACGGCGAAGAATCCGCCCAATAACTTGCACCGGCCTGCCGGTCTTACCAGGGGTGCCGATCGAGGTACCGTGCAATTGCTGCAGCGCCTAAACGCGAAACACCTTGAAAAGTACCCTGGTGATGCGAATCTCGCCGGACGGATTGCCAGCTACGAGTTGGCGGGTCGCATGCAGACCTCAGTTCCCGAAGTGATGGATCTGTCAGGCGAAACCGAGTCCACATTGAAGGCGTACGGAATCGAAGGTGGTAGCGAACTACGTGGTCACTACGCCAGGAATTGCATCCTCGCCAGGCGATTGCTGGAGAAGGGTGTTCGGATCGTCCAACTATTCAACGGCAGCGACCCGGCCGGCGGCAACGGCATCACGAACTGGGACTCCCATTCCGACATTGCCGAAACACACGCCATGCAGGCCGAGATCATGGATCAGCCGACAGCTGCGCTGCTCGCCGACCTGAAACAACGTGGCATGCTGGAACATACGCTCGTCGTGTGGGCAACCGAATTTGGCCGCATGCCGTTCCTGCAAGCCAATGGCACGGGGCGCGACCACAACCCCAGCGCATTCACGTGCTTTCTCGCCGGAGCCGGAGTCAAGAAAGGATTCAGTTACGGCGAAAGCGATGAATTCGGATTCGAGGCCGCAGTCGACAAGACAACTGTCTACGATTTCAACGCCACGCTGCTACACCTAATGGGACTGGACCACGAACGCCTCACGTTCTACCACAACGGCCTCGAACGCCGCCTCACCAACGTTCACGGCCAAGTTATCCATGACGTGCTAGCCTAGCTCCGAGCGTATCCCGCTACGCGCTAGGCTTCCGAGTTTCACCCGACCAGCAACATGTCGATAAAGCAAAACGTTCTCTGATCAGCAAGGGAGTTAGCCTTCTAGATTCAGCTGAAGTCGCTTTCGCCGACGCGCATTTGGGCGACCGAACGATTTCTGAAGTTGTACAACCCGACGCGACTTGGCAAGTCACTCGATTGCAAGAAGCTAACTAGACCGCTTCCGCCGCGTTTTCAAAATGCTAACGGCACGGCTTGCTGACTGCATGCTCCGCACTCGATCCGGTTCGTGCATAAGGAGGGCGTGACCTTACGCACGAAAACTTGTGCACAATGACGGTTCGTCATTGTGCACGAAAGGCGATGGCTGTTGGGCCTGGATTCAACGCCAGCGCGCAGTCAGATTGACTACACTGCTAATTGCGGTCGGTGTTTTCCACCGCTGCGCCGAGCCGCAATTCGGTCGTGCCGGAGGGCGATGCAACCTACTGCACGAGGGGTGACTAGGTGCTGCGCTGTTAATGGCCAATCTCGCACCCTTGCCGTTTTGGTCGATCTCGATCTGATACCAGTGCTAGGGGGGCACAGTGAATCGGAGCCCGACCGCCGGTGCGTCACGGAAGATTCCGGATGGGCTCGCGATGTACTGAATGTCCAACTGAACACAGACAACGTCGGTGACCTGCGCTTTGTAGAACACTTCCACTTTGGCTTCCCCGTTTGTGCCACCGAGGTTGAGTTAACAGCTACACCTGTGCAGAGAGGCTTCAGTTGCAACGCTTCGTCAATCTGGAAGCTGTTGACAATCACGGTACGTACTTGCGGCTCCTAATAAATCAACCGGTTCCACGTCTGCTAGTTTGAAGGTCTTGTCGTCGAAGGCCTCCTTCGGACCGTAGAAGCGGAACATCAGCAGCGGCTTCTTGCCCGCCGTCGGGATTCAGTTATTCTCCAGTCCCTCGGGTGAGCGGTGATAAGCTTATTCACTAGGGATCTGCGCATCGACTGTCGCGTTGAGCAACACCTGAAGTTGTTCGGCCAAGTTTGTCTTGACCGCGTCTTCCACACTTCGTCCCGTCATCCATCCAACGACCACAATCACGATGGCGGTTAACGCCGGGCCGATCCACATTCGCTGCGGCGTGAGAAGATTGGTGGTCAGCGCCGCACCGGTCGCCGATCGCAACCGCGAAAAACGGGATTGGTTTACTGAGGAATTTTGGCTCACGGCGACTCAATATTGTCAAAACAGGAAGGAATATCCCAGCACTATCGCCAGCAGGATCGGATAGACAAACCGCGACCAGCGGTCGATCCGTTCGGCCCGTGGCAATTTCTTGCCTCGAATCAAAACTGTATTGACGACGGTTTGGATCAAGCCGGCAAATACCGTCAGCGTCGAGAGCAAAATGAACCGGTCCATACGCGTGATGTAGGAGACCCGCGGCAAGAGAACGGTAATCGCGAACAAGTAAGCAACCAGAGTCAGAAATGCGGAAGTGGAAACGCCGATATTCGTTCCAGTTTGCTCCGGGTCAATCCACCGAGGCAACCAGGACATGATGACAATCAGGCACAAAGGAATGATGACTTTAAGGATATAGAATGTCGACTGACGGTGAATGTTGATCTTCATTTCATACCCCGCCACGCCGACGTCACCTCCGTCAGGGTGGTAGGGAGACGACATGGCCTCCCAGGATTCGACGGTAAAATCCGGCAGAGAAAATTTGCTCGCGATGCTGGAGGATCTGCCCGCTTCATTGACAAGCGGCACCATTTTGACGTGTTCTTCCGAAAGTCCCGCCGCGACAAGCTGGATCGACAACGTCTGCTGATCGAACGGAAAATCCCGGAGCATCAGCGGCTGCGAGAACCGACCCCACACCTTTTGTCGAGAGATCACGATGCCGTCTGGTTGGATGTCAACGGACTCGGGAAACGACCGCCAGGCCATTTGTTGGCCAATGATCGTTAGTCGAGGAGACCAAACGTCGGAAATATTTCGATGCATCGGCCCGGGGCCTTTGTGACGCAACAACGGGTTCTTCCATCTCGCTTCGTAATAGACGCTGGCGGCAAAGCTCTGGTCGGCCGAATCGACTTCATCGACGTCGATGACAAAGATCGCCACCTGAACCTCCGTCGGTTCGCCCCAGACCGTCGGACGCTCCATCTCGGGTTTTGGCTCATCGACCAGCACCGACGGTTTCACTTCTTCAGCCGCCTCGGCGCCGGCAGGCTTTTGCACGGTCGCCGTCGGCGCCGAATCTGCCTTCCAAACCAGTGGTGGCGTCCACGTGCCGTCGTAGGCTTCCGGTTTCGGCCAATACAAACGCATAACCATGTAAAATGGGCCGTTCGGTGCCGGCAGCCAGTTGGCCGCCTCTTCTTCCGGCGACTGTAACTGAATGGCGATTGTCAGACCGCCTTTCGCATCGCGGTCAAGTGAATCAATCATTGATGAACTGATACGATATCGGCTGATCGGATTGGGGGCCAATGTGTTGCTCTGGCTGTCGTAAACCGTGATGGACCAGAACGCGCTGACCGGTGGCAGTTCTTCTGGTCCGATGTTCAATACATAGTTTGCCGCGCTCCCATCAAGCGGTTTCCCCTCGGCATCCGAGAGATACAACGGATAGAGTGCCTCTTCTTTGGAATTGGTGTAACGACCAAGCTTCGCAGCCACGGCGCGCTTGATCAGGTAGTCGCTGCCAAGAAATTCGCGGGCGCCAATCACCTCGGCGACCTTCAACTTGGCAGCCGCCGCCGTGATCGCAGCCTCACCCTCCGCCATACCTTTGGCGAGTGCCTCTTGGATTTCGGGGCTGACCGCGTCAACATTGAACGGCTCACCGGCAATGACACCCATGCGTGCCAGTCGCGTGATCAGTTCCTGTTCCGATGCATGAGGCGGACAGAATGGCAAAATGAAATTGAGTGTTGAAAAGAATGCGAGATCCGCGCCAGCATCAGACAACGGGAGTGGAAACTCGGTTTCGATCGCGGGAGCCGGCTTTGGCTCACCAGCAAATTCACTCAAAGTCTTCGAGGTGTACTGCTTCTGAATGTCCTTGACGTTCTCAAGATCATCGGGCCCGAGCAACTGCGTCCGATAGATGGCTAACGCAAATTCGGTCTCGCATCGGATCACTTTGCTAATGCCCGTTGGCGTCTCGCCTGTCCAGTTTGGCCCGGCGATCAGGAATTGCCCCGCGCCATTGCCCGTTACTCTGGAACCGATGTAATCGAAATTGAACTTGAACAGGTCCGTCATCTGGATCGAATAGTAGCGTCCCTTCTCAATGGCGGGGACACCCAGCACGACAGGTTCATTTCTTAAGTCCATCCACAAGAATGAATAGGGCGTGTCGGCGTTGGGGGTCACGACCCCTTTGTCAGCCGGAGTGAATAAGTTGGCCTCGTGTTTGAGCGTATTCAGTGGTGCCTTGAATTCCTTCGCGGTGGTGTCGATGGCTGAGTCATACATCGACCGATAGCTCTCGACGATTGGAAAACCAAAGATGTAGGCTTCACGAGCGATCGTTTGCGCTTCTACGGACGACAGTTCCTGAGCCTGACTGAAATGCGGCATTATCGTTGCTGCAAACGCAGCACATGCTAGAAACACCGAGTTAATGACCTGGGGACCAGTGTGCATCTGCAGATACCTCAAACGTTATGTGGTGGAAACTTTTTCAGCATTTCTGCAATTGCTGTACCGGTGCGACGTTCTTTCTCGGAGTCGTCGACATCGACCAACACATCTGCGATCGCAGTCGCTCTCCAAAGCACTTCCATCGTCTTTGAATCAAGGATACTGAGCTCGACTTGAGATTGTGACGGAAGCTATTGAGAGCGAACGTTCCGGTCTGAGGAAACTCAATTGTTGGGTCGAATGCCCAGGCAATCGTCATGCCATCGCTGCGATGCACGTTAACCTTCTTCAGCCGTGCGTTACCGCTCATGTCCAACTGAAAGTCACCGTAGGCTGTCGCGGTGGCATCGGTGATGAACGAACTCGGCAATAGTTTCGACATGACGTCGATGACGGCTTGCGGAACCATGTAACGACCGATCGATGTTCCGGACGCTCCCATTGCGAGCATTACGATCACAAAGATGGCGATCGCGATTATGACTCCGAATTGAGTGAGCGTCTCGACCAGAGTGCTTGCGACCATGCTTAAATCCAATCAGTTATTCTTGATCGCGTAGTCGCCTACGACTAATGATTTGATCTCTTTGTTTTCGGCTTGAAGGAACAGTGCCGAATTAGAGATCGAACTTGGCTCTCAACCCAAACATCACCATTGTATCGACACGCGAGCGCGCCGGTTCGACGACTTGCAGGTCTGCCGTGACGTGGCACCAGGGGGGCACGCCGACGTTATAAAACATCTCAACGCCCTGCTCGTCCTGAAGTGGCAACAGTATCGGAGCGAGCTGTTTCAGTGGTTCGCTAACACCCGCGTAAAAGTAGCCAATTCCGAACGTGTCCTGCGGACGATTGCCGATTGGATTGGAACCACCCACGCCAATGTTCGCAGCCCAATTGAATGGGTTGGGATTATCGTCTGCGATCCCGACGTTTCCGAAGACACCCCAGGAACGTGTTGGATCATCGGGCGAAACATAGAGAGCTTGGTCGAATGCGTAGGCCAGCAACCACGAACCCGTCTTGTCAGGATTTGCTAAAACCACTCCCTGGCCTGGGTCAAAATAGGGATTGGGGTCGAGGCTATTGTAGGTCCCGCTACTGTACAAACCATAAACCATCTGATGCCCGGGCTTGTTCATAAGCTTAGTCGGCAGGGTCGCCGAAGCGAACAGCGACACTCCATTATCGAAGAACGTATCAAAGCCACTCACGGTCGGCGTATTGTTCGCGTCGTAGACGAACGCCGAAAATACAGCTTCCTGGTTTTCATCGAGTACGACCATTCCGGCACCGAACGATGAGTAGGGAAACGCCGTGACGAGAACTGGATTGAAACACAGGGCAAGGTTTTGAAACCCGTCTTGGCCGTTTGCTCCTCCGGTGAATGGCTGAACAAAACCATCGAGTGTGTTGATTTTTCCGGCTTGCACCAAAACGGATTCACTCAGTGCCTGCGTAAAAGTGACGTTTGTGAGCGCCGTGACGTCGCGATTTCCGTCGGGTAGTATTTGCGCCACGCTGACTGGCAGAAGCGTTCCAGAAAATTGGTTGATCGAGCTGCCAAACACTGACTCACCGTGCAGGTTGATCGTCAGACCATCCCATAAGCCAACCTTCTTTCCGTCGATGTTCAGAAACATATCGACCCGGCCGCGATAGCGGGAAGTCTCGTCGAGCCCGCCGGATGTGATGTCTGAGTAAAAGTTGGTGTTGGAGATATTCCAGGTGTAACCTTTTTCCTCAAAGCACGACCTCAGGCCACACCAGTCTCCGGACAAAGTGGAGCGTTCCCAACACGAACTACCACAGACGGGCGCGTTGAACAGTGAATCGCAGGAAGCGTCGCATTGCGCAGCCGCTTGTTGGGGTAAGCATGCGGACAGACAGACTTGCACGCCGATGAAAAGTCCGAGAGTCAACAACAGTAGCTTTTTTTGATATGAACCTAGCACGACTTCGCTTCCTTGCGATCAAAGTTGATTTCGACGTGACTGGTAGTGGCTGTGGCTTCCAGCCGCAGATTACTGGGGCAAGATGCTCCGGTCTCTTTCCCAAAAACAAATACCCAGTTACGCGCACGTACTATCGCGGAACCCGCCGCTGAGTCGCTATCGTCACAATTGATACGACGATGCAGATTGATGAACGAGCAGCCATCTCAAAGCGATCTGCGGACGCGGTTATTCCGACTAGGCAACCGTGTCGGGCGGGAAACGCGAAACCTTTTCATCGAAGGTGCCTAGAAAGAGAGGGAAATAACTGTCGTAGTGCAAGCTGCCAGCCTGTGCTTCGACTTCACGCTTTGCTCTCTGTTTTGCTTCGCTGGAACGTTTGGGTCCGGGATACCTAGCTTGATCGGTGGTTTTGCAGCCAGTGGTTGTTCGGCGTTGATTGGATGATGAGAAGGTGTAGGACAGCTTGTCCTGCCATAGGTTTTGCGACGGAGGACGACTCTTTCGCGAAGCGAAAGGTCACTTGATTCGGGTGGGCGTGGGCAGGTTCCAAGGATTGGAAAACGCGCCGGATGTTCTCTCCGGCGCGGGCTCCCGATCCAGGCGGTCTTATTTACTCTTTTTTGCCGGCACGTATGGATCAGGAGTACCGGGTGTAATTGGCGGTTCTGCGGCCAGCGACTTCCTATGTTCTGCCAGAATCGGCCCAAGCCCCCAACGTGACCAAAATCTACCCGCCAATTCTCCGGTCACTGGATACTGTTCTTTAGGGTCACTATAGAGGTCGTAATAGTGAGGGAACGGGAACACGTTCAGTTTCCCATTACCCAGATCTCCTTCAAACTCCATGAGCAGCATCTTATAGTTGTGCCACTTCACGCCGTGAATATCGTTACCGACATAGACGACAAAGCCGTCTCGACCGGACTCCTCTTGTTTCCCCAGGAAGAAATCCGTCATGTCCTTACTGTCGATGATACGATCTGTCGGCACCTTACCACCGGCAATGTTTGCCAATGTAGCGTACAGATCAAACTGGTGAACGATCTCGTTAGAGATCTTGCCTGCCGGAACTTTTCCAGGCCAGCGCACAATAAACGGCACCCGTAAGGACCCTTCCTTACCCGTGAAATAGGAACCACTCCATGGGCCACTCCATCCCTGGTGATCGGGGGTCATCTCGGCGCCGTTATCCGATGTGAAAATGAAAATGGTATTGTCGGCAATACCCAACTCATCCACCTTATCCAGTAATTCACCGGTATAGGCATCGATCTGCATTAGCACATCGCCCCAGCGGCCATTGCCACTCTTGCCTTGAAACTCCTTACTCGGCAACACCGGCATATGCGTCTGGGTGTAGGGCAGGTACAGGAAGAACGGTTTGCCGGCTTTGGCCTGGCGTGTCATGAAGTCCTTGGCATGGTCGGTGACTTCACGGTCGATCTCGAGTCTTGCCGGCACGTCGTAGACTTTCACCACCTTTGCCGGTGAGCCTTTTTTGGCCGAATAAATAAATGTGCTCTTCCTTGATCATCGGATTTTCACCGGTCTCCTCCGCCAATTTCCGATACTTCTGGAACATTTCATTCGCGACCCAAAGGCTCTCGTCGGTCGAATTGGGGATGCCATACCACTCATCGAATCCCTGATCTGTGGGATAGCGACCCTCCGCCTGGCCGAGGTGCCACTTGCCGAACATGGCGGTGGCATAACCCACATCGCCCAGCATCTCCGGCATGGTGTATTCCCACTGGGTCAAACCATAATCGGCGGTTTCGAGCGGTACAGAACCGTTCCCCGTGCGGATCGCGTAGCGGCCGGTCATCAGCGCCGCGCGACTGGGAGTACATTGCGCCTCGACATTGTAATTCAACAGCCGCATCCCTTCACTGGCCAGTTTGTCGATGCGCGACGTGGCGCCACCCCGGAGAATACCCCCGCCGTAACAACCCAGTTCGCCGTAGCCGAAGTTGTCCATATTGATCAGAACAATGTTGGGCTTGGAGGCCTCTTCTTGGGCCACCACTGCTTTCTGCGACAATGGGACAATGTTCAGGCAGAGCCCGACCAATAAACAGCCACAAATAGTCAACCTCGTGACCTTCATCAATGGAATTGATAAAAACAGACTTGGCGCGATTGTTGTTGTCTTGGTCATTTTGATCTCAGTCTTCTGTTAGATTTCGTTTTGTCCTGCCGCAGTGACGATTCGTTTCGTATGCCGGAATCGATTTCATTCCGTTCTTTTTTTGGTTTCAAGCCCGGTTCATTATTCGAAGACCGCCTGCCGACTCGGTTGGAACGGGTGCACAAGGGGCATGCTCCATGCCCCTCATGCATCGTTCAAGCTTTCTACTTCTTCTTCGCCGGGATGCTAATCGTGACGTCGTTCACACGTCCGGTGAACTCCGAGTCCTCAACATCCTTAAAGACCTTGTCAGCCACTGGCGTCGATTCATCGATGCCGACATCGGCTGTTTCATCGGCCGAGTAGACCGCCGGCTGAGTTTTTTCGACGCGTCCTTCGGCGACTTTTTCACCATCAACAAAGAGTTTGGCCAGACCTCCTTTGCCGATTCCGCCTCCGTCATAGTCAAAGACCAATTTGATCTCGGCCTTGTCCTTATCAATTGCTTTCGGGGACGTGATGGTGTAACTATCCAGTCCGAACCAGTTGTAGGTGTAAGCGGGTTTGCCTTTGTCCATGTACAAAGCCCAGCCGCCGAACTTGCCGCCCTGGCAAAGAATCACACCTCGGTCACTGCCTTTTAGATCCACATTGGCAACGATGGTTTTGGACGTGTTCTTCTCGTTGATAAAGGTGTTCTCGAGAATACCCGTCATGCCATGGCCAAGGGTCAAGCTGGTTCTGTCACCCATCAAGTCCGGACGGCCAGCGATGGCAGCGTTGAAGCGTTCATAAGCTCGGTCATCCAAAGGATAGACGCTGTTGGCAATGGCCTCCTTCTTGAACAGTTCCTTCATCTCTTTCAGTTTTTCAGGATGCTTGTCGGCCAGATTGTTCGTCAGGCTAAAATCTTCCGTGGTGTTGTAGAGATCCCAGACGTCAGTCTGCAAAGTGTGGAATGGCTCGTTATTCCATGGAGCGCGATGAACGGCGCGGGCCAGCCAACCTTGGTGATAGATCGCTCGGTTGGCAAACATCTCAAAGTACTGAGTTGTATGCCGGTCTTTTGCTTTCGCGTCATCTGCCGCGTACAGCATGCTCACACCGGACAGTGGCTTTTGTTTGACGCCATTGACGATCGTTGGCTGTGGCAGTTTCGCCGCATCCAGGACGGTCGCCGCAACATCGTTGACGTGGTGCCACTGCGAACGAATCTCACCCTTGGACTTAAATCCTTTTGGCCAGTGCATGACCATTCCGTTGCGCGTGCCACCAAAGTCGGCGGCCATTTGCTTGGTCCAGGTAAACGGTGCATCCGTTGCTACCGCCCATGCAGCTGAAAAGTGAGGAAACGAGTTCGGGCCACCCCAGTCGTCGGCGCGAGCCAGCATGCTGTCAACGGTCTCCGCATCAAAGATGCCGTTCAGGTGAACGAGCTCGTTGTAAGTCCCTTCCAGGCCGCCTTCGCCACTCGAGCCGTTGTCGCCCATGATGTAGATGAACAGCGTATTGTCCAATGCTCCGATATCGTCAATCGCCTCGACCAGTCGCCCGACTTGGTTGTCAGTATGCTCGGTGAAACCGGCAAACGCTTCCATTTGCAGAGCGAATAGTTCACGTTCCTTGTCGCTTAGCTTTTCCCAATCCTTGATGTCCGTTGGCATCGGTGCGAGCTTGGCATTTGGGGGAACGATGCCCATCGCTTTTTGGCGAGCAAGCGTCTCTTCGCGATACGTAAGCCAGCCGGAATCAAATTTCCCGTCATACTTCTCGATCCACTCTTTGGGTGCGTGGTGCGGCGCGTGCACGGCTCCCGGTGCGTAGTAAATAAAGAACGGTTTTTCTGGAGTCATCGCCTGTTGAAACTTCATCCAATTGATGGCTTCGTTGGTCATATCCGCGGTGAAGTGATAATCTGGATCGTCTTTCTTCTGAACTTTCGTGACCCCGTCAAAAATCACAGGATCCCATTGGTTGGTTTCGCCGCCAATAAAGCCATAGAACTTGTCAAAACCAGAGTGCGTTGGCCAGCGGAAATACGGTCCGGAAACCGAGACTTCCCATGTCGGTGTTTCGTGCCACTTTCCGAATGCAGCGGTGCTGTACCCGTTGTGTCGTAGTGTTTCCGCAAAGTATTTCGCGTCGTTCGATCGTTCGCCCTGGTTGCCAGGAAATCCAGTGGCGATTTCCATCACGCAGCCAACGTTGACTTCGTGATGATTCCGACCGGAAAGCAACGAGGCTCGTGTGGGCGAACATAGAGCGGTCGTGTGGAAATGGTTGAAACGCAATCCGTTGTTTGCCAGGCGATCAAAGGTCGGTGTTTCGATGGCTCCACCAAACGTACTGGTTGCGCCAAAGCCAATGTCATCAATCATGACGATGACGACGTTGGGAGCGCCCTCCGGTGGTTTGATCTGAAACATCGGAGGCTTCTTGGCATCTCGGGCGTCCAGCACCTCAATGGGCGCGTATGTTGGTGGCTGAATGGGCAGAACTGTTCTGTCCATTTTGTACTGTGCACCATCTTGCGCCATCGCAGACTGGTTATTGCAAACCAGCAATACTGCGATGGACAGAATGGGTATGAAGAATTGTTTTTTCATCTTATTAGTTCCCTGTAAAAAGAAGTGTTATTAGTTGTTGTTATTCGTAGTTGGTGTTGTAGGACGGCGAGCCTCTCTCACGCCTTCTTGACAGTGGTTTTTCTTGCACGACTTCACCAGATCGATTTCGCCCGGTTGCCAGACGTGGTCGAGCCATGCTTTTTCCGGCCCAGTACTTAATCTTTTGAAAAGATGGTCTTCCAGTCCGACTTGATGTTGACGACGTTCCAGCCCTGCGCCTTCGCCTGCTTGAGCGAAGCGTTGTCTTTTTCGGCATACGCGTATTCGCGTTTGTCATCATCGTGATTGACGAGCAATTGGAATGAAGGCAGAGTGTTGCTGTGGCAATACGTCAACATGCCGATGTCGCCTCCAGTGCGTACATTTCCGCCGGCAAAGATCGGTTTGCGACCAATGTGCAAATCAATTCCCGTGGGCTTGGTCGCCTTGTCATTTAAGAACAGGTGGTCTGCCGTCTTGAACAGTTGCCACTTGCCATCAACTTGTTTGAACACATTTCGGCCGTTAGTGCCGATTACGTTTTCCGGAACAATCCCATAGGTTTCTTCCGAGGTGGCTCGCATGAAATCGATTCCGCCGCCGGAACAGATATAGGTCTTGAACCCATTGGCACGCAGATAAGCTAGCAACTCAACCATCGGCGAGTAGGCGAGCTGTGTGTAAGCCACTTTGAGCTTCGGGTGTTTGGCGGTCGCAAAGAAATCCCTGACGTGGCGATCAAACTCTTCCACCGACATACCGGCATGGGACGTTTCGATTACTTTCAGAAATTCATGTCCGCCGTTTGCCAGATCGTCAACGAGACGTTGTACGTCGCCGGCAAGCACAGATTTATACGGTTCCTGTTCCTTCCATTCGGGATGATCGACTGCCATCGCCTTAATGCGATATACAGCGAATTCAAACTGCACTACCGGTTGTTCGCACCATAAAGTTCCGTCGTTATCGAAGGTCGCGATCCGCTGTTCCGGCGGCACAAACTTCGGGCCACCCTCTTTGGTTATATCCTGCACGAACTGAAGGATCGCCGCTTTGGTCGGTCCGTCATTCCATGATCCCAGCGGATCCGTTGGCCGTGTACTACTGACGCTGCTAGCCAGCGGCTGCTCCTGGGCCATTGCCGATACCGCCAGCATCAGAGTCAGTCCGATACCCATCATTACTTGTTGAACCATCTTCATCTCGCTTTTCATTGTTTGTAGTTTCGCGCCATATGTGGCTGTCGCTTCTAGCCGCAGCGCTCGGTCAAGTGAATGATGTTCGAATACATGATGTGACTTCCTTCCAAATGGATTGAGACGCTAACCGCGCAGGTCATCATGGCAATATCCACGGCAAGTCCGATGATTTGTAAATTCTTCATGGTGTCTCCTTAAGACGATCTGTGGTTAACGATTTTGCTGCGGCTTTGCCTGTCAGCACACTGTTTACCCTTCCTGTTATTCTTCTGGCCTCTGTGAGGAGGGTGCGGCGTCACTCGTGAACAGTCCTAGCCTCTGTTTCAACTCGCGGTCGAAGCTGGCGCCGACGGCCGCGAGCGGGTTGGACAATTTCTCGTAGATCCGCTCCGCCTCCCGTTCGATCTCTACCACCTCGCCCTTGATCCGCTCGGCTTCTCGTTCGACTTCCATCAGCACCAGGATGCCGATGACGAGCGATATTGCCATCACGGATGAGATGCTGAGGACGCAGTATTTGATGATCTCTACCGATCTCGCCATGCGGTTCATGGCGGCTTCTGTCTCCTGCTCCTTGCGGGCGACCGCGGCTTCCTCCTCGCGTTTCTTATCAAGTTCACGCTGCTCCCTCGCTTGCTGCTCGCGCTCCAGCAGCTGGACCACGGCCTCACGAAGTTGCGTGTCTGTCATCGGGGTTTCTGTCATCTGAGGCTCACTGGTTGTGGTCCTTCTTGTGGGTTTCTTGCCTGTCGTTGTGGCCATCACCGCCGCCTTCTTTGTGGGTTTCAGTGTTCGAAAACGAAGCTAGCCGCGGGTGCTTGTTCATCGCTCAAATCTTGCTTTTACATCTGTAGCCGATGGCGCTGGCACCCAGGCATCACTGTCCTTGTAAGTCAGGTTGCCGGGATTACGCGGGAAGTAGCTGATGGCGCGGGCGGCACCGTTACCAATCGCGGAGGCGTCGGTCAGGATCTTCTTCATGCGTGCATCCGGAGCGAAAGGCTTGCCCTTTTCGATCCCGATCGCCGCCATCATTCCCCTGGCTTCCGGGCCGAGATAACTTTCCAGTTCTGTTTGAATCAAGACGTACAGTTTTTCGAACGCGCTGTAATCATTCGGCAGAATCACGTGCATGTCCTTGCCGGATACGTTGATAAACTCGGTGGCCGGGGGGGCATCCGCGGTCGACAGCGGGTACACCGTCAGCGTGCTGCGGATGTTCTTCGACGCGGCCGGGACAGCCTTTTCGATGGGCATGCTCTTGTCGAGATAGCGGTCCATGTTGGTTCACGATTTCAAAGAGTTGAACGTCACCGTAGCACCGGCAGATTCATTCCCAACCGGTCTGGAGGTTTTCAGCAAATCGGAATTCGCTGAATTGTGTTGATTGATTTCAACAATGATCTCTCGTCGAAGAATGGAAACATCTTTGGGTGCCTCAATACCCAAGCGAACTTTGCTTCCCTGGATTCCAAGGACAACGACCTCAACGTTCTCGTTAATGAAAATGGATTCCTCTGGTTTTCGTGTTAACACAAGCATCTCTGTACTCCCTTACCGAGGTTTTAGGTCAAGTTTCTTCAAAGCCTTGTCGCCACACAACGTCGATGCGTTGTCTTGATGACTCGTTTCAGTGAGTGAATAGCCTTCACTTTGCGTTGGCCATCACCGGATTGGGACACGGTTCCCCCGCCAAAAGATCCAGGTGCGTCACTTCACTATTTCGATCTCACTTGGACGCCAACCTTTGTCGTACCAGACTTGCGTCGGACCATAGATCCGCCACAACATGTTCCAACCCTTGGATGGATCCGTTTGAATCCAGTTCACGTTTCCATCAGGCTTCGTTGGGCCGATGTAGACGTCGTAAGATTCATCCGCGTTCTGGACAGTGGCCTTGTCGATACTGGTGACGCCCGGGTAAGGATTGTCAGTTTGCAACAGCGAACGCGTCTGGTTGTCGTAAACGGTGATATCCCAGAATTGCTCGGCCGGAACGTTTGGCGGAATGTGGATTCGATAGGTCTTGCTGCCGTCGAGTGCCTTCCCCTCGGCATCACGCATACCGATTACATACTGTGATCCCGCGCCAACAGGCGGTTTGACCATCGCCGGCGTGATGCCGGTAGCGTAGAAGTGGAAGCGGACACGCGAATTGATCAGGCTGACACCGTCGTTGAGGAACTCGTGGCTGCCACCAGCGAAGCCTAACTCCCAGCTTTTGCTGCCCGGCCAGATCGCGGTGTCCTCCGTGTCGCGGTTGCGGAAGAGGATAGTGCGTTGGGCGGCGGTGCCGACTGCGGCGGCCTCAGCGAGGATCTTCTTCATGCGGGCGTTCGGTTTGAAAGGCTTGCCCTTCTGGATGCCGATCGAGGCCAGCAATCCGAGGATCTCGGAAGTCTCGGCCGAGTTCGGCTCTTCCTGGACCGTGATGTTGACCTCGTCGAAGAAGGTCTCATCCTGGGCGTGCAGGGTGTTGAAGTCCTTCATCGCTGTGTTGACCCAGTTGACTTCCTTGGGCTCACTACCCAGCGGATAGAGAAGGAAATGCTCCTTCATGTTCTTGACCACAGGAACCGGATCGAAGTCCGTCATGAAACCGCGCATCGCCAGCCAGTGGCCGTAGGTCTTTGACTTCTTCACGAAGTAGCCGTCGGTGGGCAAATCGCCCTTGTAGCCAGGCGGCACCAACAGGAACTTTCCGCCATTGCCCTTGTCATCGCCCGCGTTACCGAAATCGCAGACATAGTGGAACCACGCATCGTTGACGATGCCCAACACGTTGGGTGGGGTCTCCATGACCATGGGGCCATCCTTGAGGTCGATCCACATGAATGTGTAGACCACGGTGGTATTGCCCGTCAGAAGCAAGCCTTTGGAATCCAGACGTCCGCCCCAATAGATCATGGTCTCGTTGTCCGGGCCCCACTTTTGGATGCCTTTGCGAAATCCCTGCAGCGAAGCCGCGGGCGTGGTCATGATCATGGACTCCACAGCACGCGAGAAGTCCAAGTGATCCCAGACCTTCTCCGCTGTCGCTTCGGTGGGGAATCCGTCAACGAACTCCAGTGTCCCAAGACGCGTTTCCGTGCGATCGGGAGTGACAACATTCGCCGGAATTTCGGTGGAGTATTTCATTGCGGGTGGCTGTGCTTGAACGCCGGTCGTCAGACAGTAGAAGGCCAGCGCTGCCAGAGTTAGCAGGTGGTGGTTTCGTCGCGTGGTCATCGTATTGTTCCTACTTTCGGGAAGAATGTTCATGTCGATGGTTAAGGGGTGAACCGCTAGTTAGGACGGCATGATGTAGTTCATGAAAGTCTCCATGCGAATCATCACACGGCGTATCAGATGCGTTGCCTTCACTGAATCGGTGTAGATCGCTGCCGTTCCGGTCGCGCCACCGGGCAACTCGTGAATGTCAATATCCGGCCCCGCGTCATCAAGCGTGAGCACGACACCGAAGGGCATTGTTTTCTGGCTGCTTGACGGTGCAGCGGCTACTGTTCCCGTCGGTTGAAGTTGTCCCTGTGGTGTGATGTAGGCAATCCGATCCACCGTTGCAGAAAACGTTCGGCCCGGGTGAAGCTCCAACACGACGTCTGCTTTCTGTCCCGGCTTCACATGGCGCAACCTGTTTTGATCGATGCCAACCGCGATTTGTGCACTGGACGAATCGACGAAAGCCATCCACGTGCGGACGGGGAACGCGGCCACGCGCTGACCGGGCTGCAGTGTCATCCCGATCACAGAACCGTCCGATGGAGCAACGACGGTGGTTTGTGCAAGGTTGAATTGAGCGGTCGCTAATTGAGCTCGCAGTTGGGCCACTTGCGTGTTTTCGCCTTTGATCGTGGACGAAACCGCAAGCTCCGCTTTCTGCTTTGCTGCTTGAGACGCCTTCAATCGCTCTTGGGCTTCGATGACACTGGTGTTGACGCCGTCAATGGTGGACTCCAACGCAAGTTGTGCCTGTTGACGCGAAGCCTCGGCTGCTTGGGCGGACGCTTTGGCCAATTCGACGTTCCGCTCCTTGGTTTCGGCGTCTTCTTTGGAGGTCGCGTTGCTGGAGAGCAGCTTTTGAGCACGCTCGTTTTCCGATCGAGCCAATTCAAGCTGTGCCTGAGACTTCGCAACGCTGGCGTTCGCCGCGACGAGCACGGATTCCAGGGAGGCGGCTTGCTGCTTCGCGGCGACGATCGCTGCTTCGGCCTGACCGACGCTCGCATCCGCTTCCGCGAGGCCTGCGGGCAGCATTCTGGCTGCCTGCTCAGCTTCCTTGACGGCCGCCATCAATCGATCCACTTCGATTTGGTACGGCTGTGGGTCAAGCCGAAACAACACGTCACCTTTACTGATCGGCTTGCTGCCCTGCGCGTTGACTTCAATCACTTCGCCGCTGACGTTGGGAACGATTTCGACCACCATGCGATAGACATTGACCGCGCCCGAGGGTGCACCCCATTGCATCGGAATGAACAGCACCACCAGTAGCATCAACATCCAAAGGATCGGCGAGAGTTTCCAGAACAAGTGGAAACTGACAACTTTTAACTTGACCAGAATGGCCAAGAACGCCACGTAAATCAGGGTCAGGAAAAGAATCACGCTGTGTCTCCTTTGGTTGAGGTTGCGACATCGGAAGCTTCGGTGTCTAGGGCGACCACCGGTTTGTAATAGGCCCAGATGAACGCGACTGGCAGCAGCAGCCCCATGGTGATGACGCCCCACCATCCGCAAACGCTGACGGCATCGGCTTGCGGGTGGTTGCGCCCGCGGGCAATCCGACCGGGCATCATCCCCAGCAGGACCCAAACACCAACCAACGCAAAGCCCAGAACCAAGAGAATGATGATCGCGAAGACATCAAGAAATTCCATGGTTGCATTCCTCCCATTCTTGTTGTCTACCACTTTCAAGCCACTGTTGCACCTCATCGAGCTTGATGGGATCTCTGAAGCCACTGCTGGAGGTTTGCCACCAAGGTATCGCGGATCGCTTCGCCGGTAGACACAATTCCATCAGTACGCAAACGCGTCCAGATTCCTGGACCTGGCGATCGATCGCTTGCGCGTAGACCAGCGGAGCGGCTTGCCGAGAATCGTCGTGGACTCTCACATGGATCAGTGGCCCGATGGAGATGATTTCAAAATCATCGCAGATGTTCATGAGTTGTTCCTTGTCTGCTTGTTTCGTTTCCCAAAGGCATGCACGCGTGGCCGCATGCGGCGCTTGAGGTGTCCGCATCTTCAATGGCTTCACCAACTCGAACTCGCTGGGCCGCTATGGCTTGTGGAGCCCTCATTCGCTTTGCCATTCTTCTTTTCACTTTCTTCTTATCTGCACGCCTCTTCCATTTTCTTGGTCGACGCTGCCTCGGAAATCGGTGACGTTGGTCAAGATGTCTCTTCGGTTTCGTCGCAATTTGTGCAATTGACTGACAGAATTTGCATGTGCATTTGGTAGAGGCTGTTGAGCACACCCATCAGCGCGGCTTGGTCACGAACCGTGCCTGTCAGGGTGGTGACCGGTTTCTGGTCGACTCGCGACGTGGTGCCGATTTGCATCCCGCCCAATCGCCCTGACCACGTCTCATCCAACAAGCCTTCGACCTCAATGCGATAGCTAGCCGGCTCCCTTGGGGTAAGCTGTGGCCAGTTGCTTTTTGACATGGCAAGATTCTCCGTTCGCCGAGCTGTGGTTCCGCCAAACAACCCACTCATTGTCCAGAGGTTTTGAACGAGAGGCATCACTAACGATTAGGGATTAGTTAGGGATGCCAGACGGCCAAGGATGAAGCGTTTGGGTAGACCGTCGGACGGCTCCAGCGTGAACGGGCTCGGATCCGAATTCGCGTGGCTCGCGTGAAAGATTGCAAAGGCTGTGCTGTCGCTCGGCAGTATCCGTCCTGATTCGCCGAAGCCCGTTGATCTGACGCTTGCTGGCAAGACCCACTCGCATGTTGGTTTTTCGGTGACTCTCAATGCGACCTGCTGGTAGCTTAGGTATCGACAACGCTCGCCAACGCGGGATACCCCGGTGCGGATAGATACCACCGATAGAAGTCTTTGCTGATCGGCGTTCCCTCGGTGCGATACGGATTGGCTGCAATACTCTGAAAATAGCCTGGTGCGCGATCCAGGGTGCCGGGCGAGAAGAGGTACTCCAGTCGCCTTGGTCCCTGTTCCACTAAGGCAATTGTGATTCTGGTGTCAGGAATTCGATAAACTGGCAATTTCTCGCGTCCACCGGCGGCGACAATCTCCGCGATATCGGGAATCTGATCCCAGGGTGGCAACTCGACTCGGTCCAAGATCTCTTTGAGGCATACGGCTGCCTCGCCGGCGCGGTCCGTGCGAGCAAATGCTGGGAGTTCACTATCGTCAATGCAATCCAGGACCCGTTCGGCAATGGCGACATGCTCCGGGTTAGCTCGATCGTAGTACCCCGGGGCGCTTGTAATATGCTCGTGTAAGTCGTTGCAGGCTTCGATGAAGCTCCGCAACGTATCACGCGGACTTGAGGTATCGGCCGCCTTGATGTCGCCCGGCCCTTGTGCCGCCAAGTGAGGTGATGCCCAACCCAGGCAAATGACTAATGTGAGGAACGTAAGGGGAAGGAGCAAGTCCGCCAAGCGCCTGATCGTTCTCCGGCAAAAACTTCTACTTGGCATGTCGTTCTTCTTCCAAAGGCGTTTCACGGTGAGTGCATGGTGCTTCGCTGTTGGCAGCTGAGCAGCAAGAGGTGCTGCAGCACCTAGCAGTCGGCAGCAAGCAGGATTCTCGCGAGGCATGTCCATATTTGGCCCCTACATCCAGTGTCGTGGTCCGGGACGACAGCCACATCACTAACAATGAGCGATAAGTTAGGGAGCGGAGGAGCCTGGGACAAAAGCAGTGTCGCTGGGCGGGGCGGATCGGCGGCAGCCTGCCCGTCACAGCTGCCCGCAGCCTGAGGGCTACTTGTATCGACTGCCCGCGCGTCTCAACACTCAATCCGTATTTCAATTTAAGTGTTTTCGGGGCCTTGAAGACTGACGTGATCTTCAACACAACACGTCCGATTTCTCCAGGAACGCCTTATTTGCTCCTACCCAAGTCGCCTCGAGGATTGGATGAGACGACCTTCGACACGCACGCTCGGCAGAGTACGTTGGGAGCCCTGGTCACGGGACCGCAAATCGGTCATTTGCAAACGGGCGATACACTATTGGCAATGTTTTACAACGACAACGTATTGGCCGACCAATACGGTTTCAGTGGTCTTTCTAGCCCTTCTCCAACAGACCAAGCTCCTCGGCCTTGAGCACGGCTTGACGTCGGCCAGTGACATGCAGCTTCTCGAAAATGTGCTTCACGTGCGTCCGAACGGTCCAAACCGAGATGGAGAGGGCTTTTGCTATTTCTTTGTCGTAAAGCCGCAGGGCCAGCATTTGCAGGGTTTCGAGTTCCCGTTGGGTCAACGTCTCCACATAGGGCTCAGCGCTTGAGGTCCCGTCCGAGACGGTAGGCCCCGATTCAGCAACGATGGGAATGCTCGTCTTCGCCTGCCCCGATGACTCATGCGCCGGTGCACTCGGGGTTTCCGCAAAGGCCTCCAACAGGCGATCGACGAATTCAATTGAAACATTTTCTAATGGTGCTCGTTGGAGCAGGCTGGTCATCGGTGGACCCAACTCCAAAAATGGCCGGACCCATCCCCCTGACTCGGCGAGTGCCAGCGCCTCGTCAAGTGAGTTAAACGCATCATCCGTAGAGCCTTGCCTGTCAAACGCGACGGATTGCAGGGCGGCAGCTTCAATCGTCTGGCAAGTGAATCGGCAAGACTCACTCGCCTCGCGAATTGCTTTGAGAGATTTGGTCGCAGTTGCCAAATCTCGCTTCGAACCAGCTGTGATCAAAACTCTCGCCTGAGTGATCGCTGGGGCTTCCAACCAGAGGAACAACGATGATGGCACTGCTTGTTCGTTCACAGAGCGAGCCCACTGCAAGGCTCGCCTCGAGTCGCCTCGCAACAAAGCGATTCGAGCCTGCAACGAATCAGCCAAGTCCAGGTATTGACGTTCGTTCAAGTCCTGGGCGAATCGCTGCAACAGGTTCGTCGTCTCGTCGGCTTCGTTCTCCCGTTGACGGAGTTGTTGGCAGAGTGCTAAGCCCGCGAGCGTGTCCACAGCCGCCCTGGGGTCCAGAACATATCTAAACTCCGCGGCATCCGCAAACAGACCGGTCGCAGCCTCAAGCTCGCCGGCATGCAAGTGACCCCACGCCTGCAAGTAGTAAGCCCAGGCCTCGGTATTGCGGATGCGGAGTTTATTAGCCACAAGCTTTAGACGTTGCGCGTCGAGGCGAGAGCGATGCAGATCACCCGAGATCGAGTGTACAAAGGCCAAGCCGGCCGTAAGCCTCGAGAAAAGCTGATTCTCCGAAACGCCGAAACGATCGATCCGGTCTTCCAATCCTCGAACAGCCATTTTCTCATGCCCGCCCATGCAAAGCGCTAGTGCGAGCATTAATTCAGCCTCACCCTCGATCGGATTCTTCTCGCCCGAAATCTTCGAGATCGCCTCTTCCAAGTACTGCTGACTGCTCTGAGCATTGCCTTCCCAGTATTCTAGGAATCCCCGAAGGTAGGCCAGTTCTCCCCGAACCGCTGGCTCTACGGTCTGCTCGCGTAACAAGTTTTCCACCTGCTCGATGATTGTCGGGATTCGCGCGACCTGAAATCGGCAAATCGCGATCGAAGCCTCGGCCAACAGCAACTTTGGCCGCTGCTGCTTGACGCCGTCCGGAAGCATCGACAGCCAACGCTCAACCACGTACCAGCGATCTGCTGCGAACTCGTCGCGGCGGCACCTCTCGATGATTTCGGCCGCTCGTACTACGTCTTCCGCCGCCAGGGCATGTTCGATCGATTCCGTGATCAACCCCTGGCTTTCATACCAAACACTGCCCCGAGAATGCACGCCGGCAATGTCCTTGGGCGAATAGCACTGTTGCAGTTGCCTTCTTAGAAGGTCTTGGAACAGATGATGGTAGCGAAACCACTGGCCTTGGGAATCCAACGGAACAACGAACAGATTGGCAAGCTGGGCGTCTTCAATGAATTTCTCGCCGCTCGTGTTCTTGTCAGTGGAATCGTTTGGCGAGACGCAAACCGCTTCGACAAGCGAGGGGCAAAAACGACTCAATACAGAGGTCTGCAGTAAGCAATCACGCATCGCTGCCGGTTGCCCGGTCAGAACTTGTTCAGATAGGTAGTCGTAGACTTGCTGAAAGCCACCCTTCAACCCATACAAGAACGCTTCTGGGACAGACTGGTTGCGAATGACAAGACCGACCAGGTGCAGGCCAACAATCCACCCCTCTACCTGCTGCTCGAGGTGCTCGAGTGTCGCTTGACTGACGGACACTCCCGCCATCTCGCCAAGCACTGCGTTGACTTCCGCATTCGTGAAGCGGAGATCGTCCTGGTGAATTTCTGTCAACCAGCCCCGTGCCCGCAGTGATGCCATTGAGATCGGCGGATCGTGCCGCGTCACCAATACCAGGTGCAGCGGACGTGGTGGATGAAGCAACAGTTTGTCGAGTAATTCGTGGATACCGGAATTCGAAATCAGATGGTAGTCATCCAAAACGACAACCAGAGGCTCGGCAATGGAATCCAAATCGTTACTCAAGGTTTCTGCGAGCAGTAACGACGGCGGCAACTGTGCCGCCTCAAGCAGAACAGCGGTGTCAGAACATGCTGTTGGGAAGCGGACTTGAACTGCGGCGACCAGATAGCTCAAGAAGGTCCTGAGTTCACTATTCTCATCGCCTAATTGGACCCAGGCAGGTTTGACTTCGGCATCCTGTAGCCACTGCGAAACCAACGTTGTTTTTCCATAGCCAGCCGGCGCCGACACGACGGTCAACGGCCGGCGCGGATTCCGCTGCAGCAATTCGACTAATCGCGGACGAGAGATGAGACGCTGCACCGCCGCGGGCGGTCGCAGCTTGGTCCGCAGAATCATCGTCGCAGAGGGCTGGCCCATCCCTGTACTGGCGTTCGAATCGTTCGTCACTGACTTTCGCAACTTTTCCTGCCTGTTCTGAGTACAAAATGCATTCGTGGTCGGGCCGCATAAGATCATACGCGAATCGTATTACGGAGATAGGAAACGCAAGGCGTGATTTAGGAACCTGTTGTTAATCGCAGGATAAGCTCCAGCTCGCCATCCAACCTGTGCAAAACACCAGTGATATTTGACAGTTAGATTGCCTACCGAATCAACGCGGGCCTAAAGGCACAGGAGACGCCCTAAAGCAATCTCGCTCAACCACTCTAAACTGCGTTCGTTGGACCAACCGACTTGGCTAAGCCAGTTGCTCATTTTTCGTCGGCGAACGAGACCGCACCAGCAATACGCTGTCAAACTGACAGCAGTGTCGCAATCTCGTCCAAGTACCACTCCAAAGACACTTCGCGACCAAGGTGGTCGTGACATTTGTCACCAACGCGAGTTTTCGAACGGCACAATGACGGTTCGACCTGGGGCACGAACTGAGCCGGTCGCGCGCTGTCGTGATTTGTCCTATTGCCCGCGATTTGCACGGTCTCCGGCCGCGTCCAAGTAGGCTCGTAACGAGTGGAGCGAGTTGCGGCATGCTTGGTGAAGGAAGCCAATCGCGCTCGATTCGATCGAATAACGAGAGCCAGTCAGCAGCTTGGAAACTTGCCAGGCGGTCAAATTGCAACACAACGCTTGTGCACTGCGGGTGCCGTAACTCGTGGTACTCGTTACAAGCCTACAGAAATGACGAACATGACAGCGCCGCTTCGTGCTCAATGCGCCGACGACACGCCCGTCGGCGCCGCGCTGCCGGGACTGTAGAAGCCACTTCATTTGTCGTCAATTGCAGCGATTATGGATTGCACATCCGCTTTGCTCATACGCTGGCGGGTAGCGTTGAGCATGTGGGCAAAGTGAACTCGACCGCTGGCTTCGGAGGGGTAGCCAATGTTGCTACCACTCTCCGGGGAGTTGGACGTGGCAAGCTTTTTGCCATCAGCGCCCATAATTGCAAACCACGGTATGCCCCCTTCGGCACCGTCGCGAATTTCGGCCATGATCTCCTTGGCTCCCGTCCAACGATGATCCATTTTGACCCAGATATAGTCTTGCTCCCATACTCGATTGGCATCCAGCAATCGAGAAAGCATATGACATGGGCCACACCAGGTGGCGGTTTCTTGAACGATCAAGCGCTTGTTCTCCTGGGCTGCGCGACGAAAAGCATCGTCCAGCAATTGTCGGGCGTCGAGCGGCTCAGTGAGATGCTGACGCAATAAATCGAAGAATTTATCTTGGGAGAATTTACCCTCCGAGAATAGCTGCTCGACTCCCGCGCTGGCGACCTTCGTTCCTGCCGCGTCACAGATGACTAGCCGAAACACTTGCCCGTCTCCGGGGAGAGCCTCCTCAAGGTTTTCGGCAAGCGCCAGCGCGGCTGCCAAGCTAGGAGCATCCGTGGGTATGGGCAAGAAACGAAACTCGTCGCTGAAAGGCCGAAAGCCTGGGTCCTCGAATCGCAACTTCATCAAGCTCACGATCGACGGATCGTCGGGAACACCAAACACAATTAGCTGATGTTGATTGACTAGTTTGATTGTCTCCAAACTGCGCTGGTGACGCTCCAGTGGTGTTCCCGAGACTTCAAATGACGATTGAATGCGTTCTTCAAGTGTAGGTGGCTTGTAGGGCTTACGTGGAGCCGGGGTCTTCAGATCACCCAACTCCCGCTGCTCGCCCGCAGTGATGGTGAGTTTTGTCAACTGCGGTATTGAGCCTTCCGGCGTGGGGGGGAAATGGACTTTGTATTCCCAACCTGGGGCGAGCCCGGGCAGCTCAAAATCTCCGTGCTCATCCGTTACGGTAGCACCACCAAAGCGAGTGCTCCAAGTGTTGTTGTCGAGGTCAGGGACATCTACACCATACTGCAACTTCTGTCCAACGACGGGTTCCAGCGCATCGTTGACCAATCGTCCACGAGCGGATCCGACTGGTTCCAGTAGAATGACGAAAGTCTTTTTGGTATCGCCAACCTCCACAATCGCCGCCAGGCTGCGATCGCCATTATGGGCATGCACGTAAGTTGCTTCCTCGCGGCGACGAACTTGGAACTTGCCATCCCCCCCTGTCTCCGCCTGCCAATCCCGTCCGGAAAATGTGCGTGGCACCCCGTGAACCATCGCTCCCGCAATGGGCTGAGTAGATTCCTTCCCGATAACCAAACCCAACAGTTCGACTTCGGGTTGAATCTTGGTGGTTAGGTCCATTTCAATCTCAGGCTGATGGGCAATCGTGAACTTCTCTGCCTTTTCCTGTTGCGGTGGTCGAAGATCAAACTCACCATCGCCCAGTAGAAACTCGAACTGGCCCACTTCATTGGTGGTGGCGTAGTACTGCTGGATTGGCTGCAGCACGTAACGTTCGTTCTCTGGATTGGGGAGTTCCACGTCTGGCATGTCGTGCAAACCGGTGCCGTATTGATAGACGATAACGCGTTCATTCGGAATCGGTTCTTGCGTCCGTTCGTTGAGCAGTCGCCCGTGCACCCGCGTGGGGCGGCGGAGCTGGAAATTGCGATTCTCCAGTGGAGTGTCCGGGTAGACCGCGAATCCAGTTTGCGGAGCCGCAGCCCATTGATCGCTCGCAACAGTCAACAGATAAATCTGGTGAGGCGCAAGTTCCATTTTGTACCGCCCCTCGCTATCGGTTCGCGTCATATTCCGAAACTGATTGTGAGACCTGCCTCGCCCCATGGCTTTAATCTCGATGTCATTAGCCGGCTTACCTTCCGCATCAACCACTTGACCACTGATGGGTACAAGTCGATTCAGCGTGGCGCGCACCGGTTGTAGTTCTTTAGCGGGGTCATAGTGGACGCGAATATGTTCGTAGCCCTCCGCCTGTGGCCAAAGTGTGACGATTTGTTGTTGCCATTTCGGTAGCCACGCGAACGTTGTTTCACCTTGTCGGTCAGAAACTTGAGTAACACTGGCCGCCAAGTAGCTCAGATTCAAACTATCGGGGGCATTGGGTTTTTTCAGCAACCACGGATAAATACTTACATTTTCCAATGGGCGTCCGTCGGCATCGACGAATTGCACTGTCAACGGGCGAGCACCTTCTAGCACTAAATGTTCTGGTTGATCGCGTGGGAATTCTGGTGGGACCGCTTTAACATCGGCGATTTGATCGCGCGGCAGTGAATAGAGACGGTAATCAAGTCCAGCCTGATCTTTCCATGCCATGACGGCCTCTATGCGCTCTGACTCAGGTAAGTGGGCGGTTGCCATGCCCGAGGCATCGGTCGCGATGCCACTTAGTATGTGAGGCCAGCCGATTTGAAAGGCCACATGTGCGTTTTCCACCGGTGCTCCCTGCTGGTCAGTTACTTCGACAGCGACTGGGCGGTGTGACTCAAGCTGGATCTGGAATCCCTCAGTGGCGCGTTGGCTATCCTTCCAAGCGAAGCGATGAAAGGCGATCTGCTGGCCATCTTGGCTGGACGCGATAATCTGCAATTGCGCCAACGCGTCGGATGGGTAGCGAACCACAAATTCAAAGTGAGCCTGGTCGTCGGCGGTGATGTGTGCATCAATTCCACTCTGCGCGTGGCCGCGGACATGAATGGTCGCCCGTTCGGCAGGTTCGCCATTGGCCAGTATTACCTGACCACTGAGGCGATTAGGCTGAGCATCAAGTTTTCCCAAACCGTCTGCTATTGGATCACTGGCACGCAGTGACGAAACGCAGCACAATGCGGTAATCGCCCAACAGCACCAATTGGCTTGTGTGGATCGCGGTTTGCTCATGACAAGACCTGCTTATACATCGATTGCGGTGACCACTTGAATATAGCGTTTTTCGTGAACCGATTTGCGACACATCCCGCCGCTTTTTATTTCAGATAACAATGCCAATTCCGCCATTGGTCATTATGCACGATTCACACCGAGGACGTTAGCTTTCGCGAAGCAATCGTTACGAGCCTACAGAAATGGCGAAAGTGAAAACGGTGAGTAGATGCGAAAAGGGAATCAACGACAACACTCCCCCGGTGCGCACGCCCAAACGCACGCTATATAGGGGCCGAACGGCCGGTCGCCGCAGTGCATAAGGTGGGCGTGACCGAGGACGTCCTGAGCGACGTAGAGATAAGCATTGGCCTGGCGCGCGAACTATTATGAGTGTTGGCCTATAAGCAACCGAGCTGACAATTGGCCGCAATTTCACTCAACTGGCAGGACGCACAGTCGCCTGACCGGGAGCTCAAAGAGTCATCACCTTGGGGATGGCTCTATTATCGGCGCGTGAAAACAGGCAAGGCCTTCTGGCGTCCGATGAATCGCACAGTTCGGCTCCACTTGAAGAGCCTTTGCCCCGACGAGCCAGATCCCGATGCCCCAGTCTTTCTCGGTGGCGGTACTCGTCCGAATATTCGATTCCGCCAACTCTGTAAGTTGGCCGGCATATTTCCAAAACGCGATATTGAATCCGGCGACGAGCGTCTCTGGGTTTTGAAAGACCTCAGAAAAACATGCGCGACTTACTATGACGAGCATGTGCCCGAATCATCGGTCGAGATCCTAGGGCACTCGGCAGGTGGAATTACCTACCGCCATTATGCACATCGAGCTCCACTCGCATTCCGGGCGATATTGGGCCTACCGCAGCCGTCATCGTTCAAGACGCTCGCTCGGGGGTTTGAAGGACAATGCCCATGTTGCAGAAGAAAATTCGAGGAAGCGGATTCTTGAGCAGCGAAGTGCTATGTGCCCAAGGACGGGCACTGACGGTTCGTCCTGGGGCACGAACGCCTGACTTCTTAGGCCGCCTAACCGCAAACTGAGACAATTTATGTCGGACGAATCCATCAGGGCGGGGGCAGGATGCCGTCCAATAACCTCGATCTGACTATTGCCCTAATGGCGTTGAAAAATCCGTAGGGGAAATATGCCTAGTCGCGATTCACACCGATGCCAACTTGCACTAAACTGCTTGGTTAGGACAGCCCAATGTCACTTGGCGGTTCACCGTTCCGAGCAGTTTCCACACTTGGGCAAAGACACCGCTGCGCGCTACGCGGACAAAAAACCTGGCCAATTTGCTGCTGAAGTCGATGCAACTTCAGCGCCCGAGCGTATCACGCAACTCGCATCGGCCTGTGACCAATTGCCCATGCTCCTCTGTGAATTAACATCGTGGTACGAGTCTTATTCGGGGAGCTTCTGGTCGGCTACCCGAACCGTCCTCTTCATTGAGCCTCGGTCACAACAATCATTGTGGCTGTTGTTTTTTTAATTAGTCGACTTGCCCAGTCGAAAAGCAAAGTTTCGCTCTGAAGCCAAGAAAACGCTGAAAGATTATCCTTGTATCTGTGTTGAGTTACATAGAGAGGACCTTGATGGATAAATGGCCGGACACGAGCGAAAGTCTGATTCAGCGGTTGAACGACCCGCAGGATGCGGCTGCGTGGACCGAGTTTCTGGCGATTTATCGACCTGTTGTCATTCGCATGACGCTGCGACGTGGGTTACAACACGCCGACGCGGATGACCTTGCTCAACGGGTTTTCCTCTCAGTGGCGAAGAAGGTCAGCGAGTGGGAACCCTACAACTCGGAAACTCGGTTTCGCAATTGGCTCGGTCGGATCGCTCGCAATGCGATCCTGAATGCGTTGACACGAGCGAAACCGGATCGGGCAACGGGTGCTGGCGGGCATGATGCGATCCTGGATCAAGTGCATGATGCGAGTGATCTTTCGTCGGCACTGATGATCGAAGCGCGTCGGCAAGCCGTTCTGGTCTCAGCACACGCGGTCCAGGCGGAGTTCTCGGCGTCGACATGGTCGATGTTTTATCAAACGACCATCGAAGAGATTCCCATCAAAGATGTGGCCCAGCAGTTGGGTCGATCTGCCGGAGCTGTCTATATCGCTCGCTGCCGAGTGATGCAGCGGATCAAAGAACGCGTTCAAAGTCTTTCGAGCTTTTGGAGTGATGAATCATGAACCAGTCTGCCTTGTGTCTCGATGATGCTGAAGTGGAAGAATTGCTCAGCGGTGAAATGGCGTTGGAAAGAACCTCCGAGTTGGAACAACATCTCACAGCTTGCATCGACTGCCGCGAAAAGCTTGAGCATCAAGTGGGCGATGAAGGATGGTGGTGTGATACTCAATCTTCACTACGAACGGGAATGCTTTCGGAGCGACCGAGCGGAACCGATGAAGATTCGCCCGAGCGGTTGCTGGAACTGCTCGGCCCCACTGACGACCCGAATATGCTGGGCCGGATCGGTGCCTATGAAATCATCGGGCTGCTGGGGCAAGGCGGCATGGGCGCGGTGTTCAAAGGATTCGATCGATCGCTCAATAGGTTCGTGGCCATCAAAATGTTGCTGCCTCATTTGGCGGCCTCTGGCGCGGCGCGAAAGCGTTTCGCTCGCGAAGGCCAGGCGGTGGCCGCAGTTGTCGACGATCACGTGATGGCGATACACTGTGTCGACGAGTGGCAAGGCGTTCCGTATCTGGTGATGACGTATTCGCGAGGCGTCTCGTTGCAGCGGCGGCTTCAGGAGAACGGGCCGCTGGAGGTTCGTGAGATCTTGCGAATCGGGATGCAAGCCGCCAAGGGACTCGCTGCAGCCCATTCCCAAGGGATCGTGCATCGCGACATCAAACCAGCCAACTTCTTTCTCGATGACAATGTTGAACGAGTGCAGTTGATGGATTTCGGATTGGCTCGCGCCGTCGACGACGCCAGCTTGACCCGGTCCGGCACGCTCGCAGGCACACCACAGTACATGTCGCCCGAACAAGCCCGCGCCGAAACGGTGGATCATCGCAGCGACTTGTTCAGTTTGGGCAGTGTTCTGTACGCAATGTGCGTCGGGCACGCCCCGTTCCGAGCCGACACCAGCTATGGCGTGCTGCGGCTGATCACTGACACGGAACCACGTCCAATTCGCGAGAGCAACGCCGAAATCCCCGAATGGCTTTGCATGACTATCGAAAAGCTAATGTCGAAACAACCGAGTGAGCGATTCGCTTCAGCAGCAGAAGTTGCTGAAGTGCTAGAGGATTGCCTCGCGCACACGCAGCACCCAACAACAACGCCGTTGCCTAAATCTGTCGTCGCCCTTTCGCCCCAGCGAGCAAGCCGTCCGCCGTGGCTGAAGTTCATTGCAGCCGCAGCCGCAGCCGCGTTCATTTTCATCGGCTTCGCTGGTGTCATCCTCTTAGAGATGGAAAAAGGCACCATTCGTATCGAAAGCAATTCAACAGTGGATGTCCCGATTCGGATCATTCAAGGCGAGACGATCGCTCGAGAAATGACGGTCTCGCAGGAAGGAGCTACGACGCGATTGCGTGCAGGCACTTACAGAATCGAGGTCGATGGCAAGAGCACCCATTTGGAAATCTCAGGCGATCGCGTGACACTGAAGCGACGCGAAACGTGGCTAGCGAAGATTGATGTCCGATCGGAGCGTGAACGATCTGCCACTGAGGCATCGCGTCCATCAGATGAACAGACTGCTACCGCAATAGAAGCCGAAACGGTGTCCGACACCCTAGTTCCGGACGTGGAATTGCCCAGCGACACACAAGTTCACGTTGTCGGTTGCTATGGACCCGTCAACCACCAGCCCATTGAGGTGTTCGTGAAATCAACCGGGAAGCCGATGGTCGTGGTGCTCTGTTGTTATAGCGTGGCAAATTGGAATTGGAGCGTGGATCCAGAAGCGGATGTGCGTGGCGTGATTCTGTCCGGTTACAACATTCAGCAGTTTTCGCATACGGCTCCAAAGAAGAGCGTTCCAACGATCATCAATACCTATTCTCCTGTTTGGAAAGACATCACAAACTCTGAAAAAGAAGAACGTTCCAAGAAGTGTTTTTACGTCGATTCGCCTCTCGAGGAGAAGGACTTCCAACGGATGCTTGACCGTGTAGCCGAGGTGACTGGACGAAACGTGACTTCTTTCCAAACAATTCCAGAGGCTAAAGAGTTCGTCATCGACGGAAAGCGTGGACTAGAAGAACTGGAGATTGCGAAACGTTGGCTCGCGTTTGCAACAGGCCAAGACAAGAATTCTGAACGGTTTCGCATTATCGATTACAAGCTGCGGGAACTACTAGTCGAAAGAGAACTCCCGACTCCAACGAGGCAGCTTGCCGAAAAAATGGACGCCTTGAACATTCCGCGGCTTGTCGACGGGACAGGTGGAATCGCCGGGGACTCTACAAAGATCTCTGCGCGCCGAGGTCCAGATGCACACCCGCCAAAGCCAAACACGCCAACGCCGTGGGCTGATTTTTGCACTGAAGATCCCAGCTTCGATGGTAGTGCGGAAGTCGCGGCACTATCAAGCCTGAACGCAGAATTCCGTGTAATGGAAGCGGCGTATCGCAAGGCTCGCGACGAGGCTGAAGACGATTCCGAGGTCAATCGTATCAGAAAGGAGCTGGACCCTCGCGCGATCATGCCCGCGAAATATCTGGCCTTTGAAGAAAAACAACGCGGCACCCATTCCGGTTTGAAGGCACTCAGGACAGTCGCTAGGATGGCCAAGGGTGAGTTCGACCCGGCTACCAATGCCCACAAAGCACTTGTCGAAGCCCGTCGCCGACTGACCACGCATTATCTCGACCATCATGGCTTGGAATCGATCGCTGAATTGTTTGACAGACTGCCATTCTACATCGTAGAAGCAGACGGGTTCCGGCAAACGCTCGCTGACAAGAGCCCTCATCGCGAAACGAGGGCCAAAGCCATGCTTGCTCAGATTGTCCAGGGCAAGGATCTGCTAATTTATGAATCTGAGCTGCCAGGCGTGCTAGGAAAGATGGTGATCGATGAGGAGGATTCACCTCAGTTCAACGAGAGATTGCGGAATTTCCGGAAGAAGCTTGAGAACATGGACTTCAAGCAGTTGCGTGCCGATCTGAATGAAAAACTGAAGCGATTGGCGGATTCGTATTCCGATGTCATCGTCGAAAACTACGGCACCGCGGGTGTGGCGGCACAAAGATTGGGGCACGCGATCAACAAAGTCATCGTTGGTGCCGACGCTCCGGAAATAACGGCAACCGATATCAACGGAAAAGGATTTCGACTCAGCAAACTGCGTGGAAAGGTCGTCGTATTGCTCTTTGCCGAACATGAGGACGACTACAAAGAAATGTATGGTCCACTCCGGCAGCTCGTCGCGAAGTACGATTGGGCTCCCGTCGAGTTCGTCGGCATCATGAGCAACTCCGACCCTGCGAATCTACTCGCCGCATCCGAACGCGGCGATTTGCCCTGGAGAGTAATCGCGCAGCCGCTGCACAACGCCCCACTGCAACTCGACTGGGGCATTGAACGGGATTGCCCTGTCTATATCGTCGACAAACAGGGCATCCTGCAACGGCAACTGCACATGCCGTATTACGGTGACGGCGGATACGACGCTCACGAAGTCGACGACAAAATCGCGGAACTGCTGAAGAATCCCTACTATGGCCCCTCCGCCGCGCCCGCGATTAACGCATCGCCGAGTCCGGCACTCTCTCCCGCACCCTTCAAGCGATCCGACACAAAACGACTCGATCAAAGTCACGCGACACCCGAGACGCTCATGAAACGCTATGCGGAATGTCAAATGAAAGGCGATGTTGTTGGATGCCTTGACTGCTACTCCGACGAAGTCATCAATGGGTTTGCGGCTTCCTATTTGATGACCGCCATGATCATGCACGGGGCTATCTTTCCGGGAAGCCCGAACGATGAAGATCGAAAGCTTGCCCCCGAGCAGCAAAGGTTCCGAGATGAATTGGAGAAACTGTTGAAAGAAGCAACGATCGAGAATCCGCCAGCGATCGCATCGACGGCCCTATTGCAAGCAGCCGAGGCCTATTTCAGTGACAATGATTCAGTGAAACGCGGTGCGATCACGAATGATCAAGCGACGCTCATCGCCACTTCACCAACCATGCTGAAGGACCCGCGTCAATTTGTGAAAGACTT
Source organism: Aureliella helgolandensis (assembly GCF_007752135.1). Classification (GTDB taxonomy): domain Bacteria; phylum Planctomycetota; class Planctomycetia; order Pirellulales; family Pirellulaceae; genus Aureliella; species Aureliella helgolandensis. The sequence continues at coordinate 3,221,057 of NZ_CP036298.1, forward strand.
TGCATTGTGGTCAGAGGCGAGTGAAGACGAGCAAAGCAAGAAGCCGCTTCCGAAGAACCGAAAATACCGTATCCAGTACGACGGCGACTCGGTTTGGTCTGTCAGAGTCGATGATAACAGCAGGATGGGACTGAAACGCATCGGCGATACTTGGTTGATACATGAGCCGTGGAGTGAAGCGCCAAAAGCTGGCGATCCAGTCGGTGGATCGGTCCGCAATAGGGATCTTAACTTGCCGGCCAAAGAAAATTGATGAACACACAAATCACAAGGCGGAAGGTAACCCCAGAGATGTTAATTCGCCGCGGTAAGCATGGATTTGCGATCCCGTCACAACCAGTCATGGGATCTGTAAGTCCAGCTGAGCCACCTTTTCGATGCTTGCAGCGATCTGGCCAACTCACAAAGGAGGGCGTGTCCGAGGACGTCCTAAGCGACGAAGAGATAAACATTGGCCTGGCGCGCGAACTATTATGAGTGTTGGCCTATAAGCAACCGAGCTGACAAGTGGCCGCAATTTCACTCAACTGGCAGGACGCATAACCGCGCTGCCGGTCAGAACGGATTGGTCAATAAAGCGATCGCCAGCGGTGTTGGAGACCAACGATGCCGACGACACTTGAATCTGTAGTAACGAAGTGCCTTCGCACGGGTAGACCGGCACAACGAACCCGCGAGGAATACAGCACGACCCTCCGCAAGTGGTCACGGTGGAGCGGAGTGGTGCCGCTTGAACGTCTTGGTAGGAAGGAGATCCGAGAGTTTCTTGATTGGGTTCACCAAGACGCTGCATCGCGTGAGGAGGTTCGGGAAAGTCTTTTCAGATGCGCGGCTGCGTCCACCAAATCCGGCGTTCCAAAGCCCTCCGTGAACGTACCGTAAATGGTGGAGAGTGCAGCTTGGCCATCGGCGAAGCGCCCCTGTCGTTCGTAGAAGCGAGCGAGGCTCAGCGTGGCCCTCAGCTCGAGGGTCTTTGCCTGTTGTCGGCGGGCGATCGCGATGGCCTCACCATAGCAAGCTTCTGCCTCAGCCGACTTCTGTATATCTTGTGATAGTAGGAATTCGCCCTTGAGCCGATATATTTCTGGTTCGAAAATACAGATACCAGTCGCCGCAACGACAGTCATCGCATCTTCGAGCGCGACAAGTCCTTCTGTTAGGTTTTGACACTTGCCATGCGCGTCGGCCAGTAAGGTTAGGGAGTAAGAACGCCAGTGAGCCCGCGTGCTGCCCCCGGTAGCGAATCCCTTCTGGATGAGTGCGATTCCTTCCTCGCCATGTCCGAGTTCAGCGATCGCCCAGCCTTGCAGAACCAATCCCCCCGCCAAATAGTACGGCAGGCCCTGATCGGCGGCCAACTTCTGGAGCGCTTCTGCTAGTGCGAGAGTCTCGGATGCATTCCGAAGGTATTGGTGGACCATTGCGACCGACAGCTGAGTGTGGGCCAAGCTCGTCGGATGCCCCAAGTCACTGGCAAGCGCGATGGCCTGCTGCCCAAGCTGTAAAGCCTGTTCAGGATACCCAAGCATCCAGCGAGCTTTGGCACTGTAGCTCAGACAGCATACGCACGGGTCATGACCGCCGTAAAAAAAAGCTTGTTTATGATGGATTTGGCGGTCATAACCAGCGATGGCCTGCTCCAAATGGGTCTGTGCCGCTTCCCAATTCCCGACCAAACCGTAGGTCGGCCCGAGTGCGTGATGCGCCTGCAGAAGTAACCCTGGGTCTCTTATGCGTTGGGCCAAGTTGAGCAAGTGCGCTCCTTGCTCTATTCCCGTCCATATCTCTCCACGAGCGATGTGGAAGAGGAAGAGTCCCCACAAAGCCGGGAATAGCTCGGACGACTCTCCCAACTCACGGCAAAGTTCTTGCGCGCGGGTGTATGCCAACTCGACCTCAGACGCCGTCCAGTCGTTGGTCGCGAACAATGCGGAGCCTAAAGTGATCTGCAGCGCGAGCTCTTGGTGAGCCCGCTCGGGCGTATCGGGCAATGCCGAAAGCACTTCGATCCCACGGCGCGCGAGGATGACGGTTTCGTGGTTGGCGTAGACGCGGGCCGCGTTCTGTGCCGCTATCAAGAAATACTTCGCAGCGCCTTTGATGTCGCGAGCCTCCTTCAGCAGCATTGCTAGGACCCCGGCCAACTCGACACTATTATCGCCGTAATACGCACAAAGCGCTTGCGCCACCGCGCCATTGAGAGATGCACGGCGGGTTGGTTGTAACGAGTCATACAACACGTTCTGATAGAGCACATGAACGAAGCAGTATTGAACTGTCAACGTCCGATCGGGAAACTCCAGTTCGCCAACTCTCCGTACGAAAGCATGAACTCGATTGAGTTCGCCTAATCTGTCCTCCACCTCTGCCGGATCTCGCCCCAGGACCTTTGCAACTACCGCCGAATCGAACTCGTAACCTTGTACGCTGGCTGCCACCAACAGGCGACGATCGTCGCCACCCAGTTGATCAATCTTTCGCTGAATCATACCTCGCACCGATTCGGGAAGTTCTCGACGGAGGTCGGGGACCGATTGCCGCAGTATCCAACGCTCTTGCTCCTGAGCGAGCACCTGCCGGTCGCGTAGGTAGCGCAAAAGGTCGACCATGAACAGAGGACTCCCTTCGGTCCGGGCGTGAACCATGTCCGCAAATTCGTTCGGGAAGTCGTGATTGGGAAACTCGAGCGATAGATACTGATCCAGGTCGGATCGCGGCAAAAACTCCAATGCCAGTTCTCGGCAAACGCCGCGTGCTTGCAAGTCCAACTTAACGGGACCAAACAGGTGCTTAGTGAGCGCCAAATCCGTTGGGCGGTAGGTAAGCACAAACAAAATGCTCATGGCATCGCACTTGCCGGCCAAGTACGCAAGTAGATCGACAGTCGAGGGATCGGCCCAATGCAGATCGTCAATGAATATGAGCAGCGGTCGTTGTCGCGCCATTTCTCGTAAACAGGTCGCTAGTTCACGCTTCAGACGTTGCTGGGAAGCAGCTCTCGACTCAGCAATGCGTTGCTCCAGTGGCAGTTCGTTCGCGGCGGTAGATGCCACTTGCTCGTACCAGTTGGGCGCGGCCGATTTCATCAGCTGGGCCGCCGTCTCGGCGTATTCGCCATGTAGCAAGCTCTCCAAGGCTTCTAGAAATGGCAGGTATGCCTCTGTACCGGCGAGTCGCTCGGAACAGCGCCCTCGAGCCAAAGCATAGGGATAGTTCGTGGCTGACAGCTCACTCAGAAAGTCGTCGATCAAGGTAGTCTTTCCAATGCCTGGCTCGCCGGTCACACATAAAACGCATCCTTGACCGGACGCCGCCTCCACGAATGCTCGCTCCATTTCCTGAAGCTCTTTCTGTCGACCCACGGTACGACGTTTGAGGCCGGGCAATGGCGGACTGGTGTTCCAATGCAGTCGCAGTGTAGCCTGATCCTCCTGTATACTATTCGAAAGTATACGGCGCAGTTCCGCAGCAAAGTCAGCGGCGGAAGTTTGACGGTCGTGCTGTCGTTTCGCCAGTGCTTTGAGACACACCCGTTCCAGTTCGGGCGGGATGTCGTCAATTAACTGTCTGGGAGGCTGCGGCTCGTCATCACGCACTTGACGTAATAGTTCATAAGTGTTCCTCGCCCTGAACGGAAGTTGGCCGGTGAGCATCTCATATAGCACCACTCCCAGACTATAGATGTCAGTGCGGCCGTCGATACGGTGAGCAGCGCCCGATGCCTGCTCAGGGGACATGTACGACGGCGTTCCGGCTACAACGCCTCTCGAGCTGCTACTATCCTGTGATTCATCGAGGGCAAGCCCAAAGTCTACAAGGACCGGCGTGGTGTCGCTATTGAGTAGGATGTTAGCAGGCTTTATGTCTCGGTGGACGATGAGCCGAGCATGTGCGTGAGCTAGCGCATCCGCTACGGCGGCTGCGATGGCAGCTGCATCCGACCAGGTCGGACGCCTGACTCCAAGCCACTGACCTAGGTCAGAACCCTCGATATAGTCGGAGACAATAAAGAGTTGTCCTTGATGAACACCAACGTCGTGGACCGCCACTATGCCAGGGTGACGCAGTTGGGCCAGCCGCCTCGCTTCCTGTAAAGCAAAATTGTGTTGGACTTCAATCGGTCGGGCTTGGGCATGCAACAGTTTAATGGCGACGTGCCGGTCAAGCTCAGTATCGTGCCCGAGATAGACAACCCCGAAGCCGCCAACACCCAAGCGAGAGCGGAGCTGATAACGGCCAAAGGCCGCAGGAAGAACTAAACTAGGCTGTGGAGGTGCAGTTGAGTAGACCGTAGGAAACGTGCCAACTCCCGGAAGCAGAGCTCTTATCTGTTCATCGACCAGCTGAAACTCCTGCCATCGCTGCCGGACTTCCGGCAGCAGCTCGGGGCAATCGCGGCAAACCACCTCCGGCGTGTTCCCCGAGTTGAGCAGCTCTTCGAGCAGTCGATGCACATGGGGGTCGATGGTTACGAACCTCCTTGTAGAAAAGAGGGCGTATCTCCCGACGCTGGAAGTTCTTCAGTTTGATCGGGCGGAGCGAGGTCCATGAGCCGCTCAGCAAGTAGAATCCGGGCTCGATTCAATCGACGCTGCACCGTTTTCTCGGATACTCCTATCAGCATTGCCGTCTCGGCATGGGTCAGTGCTTGAATACCGACGAGCTCGAACACCTCCCGCTCATTTTCGGGGAGCCCTTCAATTGCCGCCAAGATACGCAGTCCATCAGGGCTGAGGCCGGACGCGGAACTGGCAGGGACGGCCACAATGCCAGCGTCCGATAGGCCTACGGCTCTCGGGCTTTCATCCAGTCTGCGCGCCAGGTCATTGAGTTGCCAGCGAATGTGTTGGTTCGCCAGAGCAAAAAATCGCCGAACGGTTGGGGGGCGGGTCTTTTGCAAGGCGTCGATCAGCCCGGCAGTGACACCTCCCAGCAGCTCATCTGCGTCAAGGTTTACAGGCGTGCGCGCGAGCCGCGGGTAACGCTTGTATAGAAAGCTAGCACATAGCAAGTGCAGGCGACCTACCGCTCGTTCCAGTAGCTCCCGAATGATCGGTTCGGCTGCGTCGTCTCCGGTTGGGCCGCCCTCAGGAAGAGCGTCCAAGTATCGCTGAATCACGAAGGTCGTTTGGGAGTGGTCCATTGCCTAAGGCACCCAGGGAAAACGGGAAGCTGTCTGCATGCTATCGAATTTTTTGTCCACCCGCTACTCCCAGTAAAGGTGAGACCAGACTTTGTGCGATCCCGTCGAAAAGACAGGATTGTTCGCACCTACCGCCCGGCCCGTTGCCGGCGGTGAAATACACCAATTGTTGGAGAATTGACGATGTTACGAGCTCTGTTTTTGTCACTGGCGAACCTAGGTATTGCCGCTGGCGCTGTCAGCGGGCTTCTGCACTCTGAGGATAGTGAAAAGGTGAAGGTCCTCTCGGCTATCGAGATTGCTGAGACGCTGGACGGTGAGGCGGCGGCGGCAACGGTGGTCGAGGTAACGATCGAACCCGGTCAAGCCGGCGTCCCTCACCGTCACCCTGGCCCCGGATTCGGGTACGTCGTCGAAGGCGAATATGAAATTGCGGTAGACGACAATCCGGCCAAAGTGCTCAAGGCAGGCGAGACTTTCTACGAACCCAAAGGCTGCCTACACCGAATCTCTCGGAATCCAGGCAAGGTGCGCACTCGCTTGATTGCAGTGGTATTGCACCCGCGAAACAAAAAGGAAGTCGCCGTACCTGAGTCGGTGAACACCTGCGGCATGTAATCCTTTACCAGAAACGGTTCGAACGAGTGAAGAAGTTTTATTACACCAATCGCCCACATACGGGCGGCACACAAGGAGAAGTAGAATGAAGATTGTAGTGATTGGCGGCAGTGGACTCATTGGAAAGAAGCTGATCCCACTGCTGGAACTGAAGGGGCATGAGGTCGTGTCGGCGTCTCCTTCGGCGGGAGTCAACACGATCAGCGGCGAAGGCCTCGCCCAAGCATTTACCAAAGCCGACGTCGTTGTCGACGTTACGAACGCACCTTCTTGGGAAGACACGGCCGTGCTGGAGTTCTTCCAGACGTCTACACGAAATATTCTTGCGGCCGAAGCTGTCGCGGGAGTAATGCACCATGTTGCACTCTCAGTTGTAGGTGCCGATCATATGCCCGAAAGCGGATACATGCGGGCCAAGGTTGCTCAGGAGAATTTGATTAAGGCAGGCGATGTGCCCTACACAATACTCCGCGCGACCCAGTTCTTTGAGTTTTTAAAGGCAATTGCAGGGCCTGACGAGGAAGCGGTCCGACTGTCCGACGCCCCCATGCAACCCATTGCGGCGGTAGACGTCGCTGCGACTCTGGCCGACATTGTCGAGAGACCGCCAGTAAATGGCATGCTGGAGGTAGCCGGACCTGATTCACTGTCGATTGCTGCATTCGTACGCAAGGCCCTCTCCGCGAGCGGGGACACACGATTGGTCATCGCCGATCCAAAGGCCCGGTACTTCAACGCAGCAATGGATGATCTTGGCCTGACGCCCCGGCTACCCAATCCGCGGATCGGCAGCACGCGTTTTGAAAGCTGGGCCGTCGGCTCCGCGTCTGTACGGTGACCGAATCCGCACCCATTGCCGTGCGCAATATGCATCTCCGATCAAGAAGCAGGGCAGCACGATCCGTCCCAAAGAGAGCGACGTACCGCACCGACAAAACTCAATCCAAATCATTCAAGGAGAACAGATTATGACCGCTCATCTTATTTCTAAACCGCGTACCAGTGAAGCCTACTGCGCAATGGTAGTGCTGGAACTCTATCTGGCCAATTGTTCCATTGAGAGTTCGTTGCGAGAGTTGATTAGGCTCAGAGTGTCGCAGATCAACGGTTGCGCTAACTGTATCGACATGCATTGGAAGGATGCCCGCGCGGCCGGCGAGTCGGAACAGCGACTGTATGGTCTGTCAGCTTGGCAGGAGTGTCCTTTTTACAGTGAACGGGAACGAATGGCCCTCAACCTGGCAGAGCACTTGACTCATCTTACTGACGATGGGGCTCGGGAGAGTATCCACAATCAAGCTCGTGAGCAGTTCGAGAATCAGGAACTCGATGATCTCATTTGGGTGATCGCAGCAATCAACGCATGGAATCGCTATAGCATTGGTTCACGGAAAGTGCCCGGCGACTACCATCCGGGCGCTACGACTATCTAGGCTCCCTTGCAGCGTTCACAGGAACCGACAGGGCCATCAAGTTCAATGGCCCTAGGGATTTGGAAGAAATCATCTGAAAGTCGTCACTTGCCACGACAGCTAGGTTGCGCAACTCGCCACCCTTCCGATTTTGAATTCGGAATTTCCCTCCCACTTAATTTGAATGGAAACAAAATGGACAATCCCGTGGTCATCATCACCGGAGGCGGCTCGGGAATTGGTCGCGCCGCAGCAATTCAGTTTGCGCAGGCAGGCGCTCACGTCACAATTGCAGGACGCCGATTTGCCCCGCTTGAAGAAACCGCTCAAACTTCAGAACGCATTCAGCCAATTCGAGCAGACGTAAGTTTGGAAAACGAGATAGCTGAGGTCGTTGCGTTCACAGCTAGTCGTTGGGGACGAATTGACGTTCTTGTGAACAACGCCGGAGTGTTTGTTCAACGGCCCATCGAATCGATTGATTCAGATAGAGTCACGGCCTTGTTCTCCGCGAATGTTTTCAGCACAAGCCTAATGACTAAAGCGGCTTTGCCGTACTTGAAGGAGACGCGTGGAGCGATCATCAATGTCTCTAGCACGTTCGGACACAAGGCCGCACCCATGATATCGCTTTACGCCGCTTCGAAGGCGGCAGTTGAACAACTTACACGTTGCTGGGCCATGGAATTGGCTCCCTTTCAAATTAGGGTCAATGCGGTAGCACCAGGACCAACAGAAACTGAAATCCTTGCGAGTTCGGGATTGCCAACGGCGGCAATTGAACAGCTGAAACGTGAAGAGGCGGAGCGAGTACCGCTAGGTCGTCGAGGCACACCAGATGAAGTAGCGAACTGGATTGTCCACTTGTCAAGCCCTGCCGCGACGTGGCTGACGGGTCAAGTCATTGCGATTGATGGAGGTTTGAGCATTGCCTAGCAACTGCAGTTAGAAACTGCCCCAATTCTCCAATCTCTGCGTCCCCCACTTTGGTCAACGCTCAATGAAAGGCAATCGCCATGGCAACCCTCGAAGCGGCACCCGTTGCTGATCACCTCGATGGGACACTGAAGAGTTCGGATGCGGCTGCGGCTGCGGCGAACCCGGCCGAGAGCGGCGGTGTTAGTCCCCATATCTCGACCGGCAATGCCGAACTGCCGGCGAAATCCGCCAGTCGGTTCTCCGCTTTACTGGCTCGTACAGGAATTGCCCTGACGTTACTGGTGGCGACTAGCGGTGCTGGTTACTGGTACTTCCAGTCTTGGCACTACGTGTCGACGGACGACGCCTATATCAACGGACATGCTACCCTCGTTGCGTCGCGTGTGTCCGGACAGGCGGCAGAAGTCCTTGTGGAAGACAACAACCGAGTTCGCAAAGGTGACGTTGTTGTGCGACTCGACAAGCAACCATTTCTGGTCCAGCTTCGCATTGCTGAAGCAATCGTTTTAGCGGCTGAAGCCGAACTGGCTGCCGCTATGTCCGAAGTGCGAGGTTTCGCGGCGGAGGCCCGCACGATGCGATTCGCTCTCGAGCATGCGATCGAGGACGTGGAGAATCAGGTGGCTCTGCTCAGGTCAAAAATTGCCGTGCTTCATTCTCGGGAAGCGAATCTGTCCAGAGCGCAGAGTGACTACAAACGGGTAAATGGGCTAGTGGGTTCGGGAGCCGTAACACAACAGGAACTGGATGAGTCAAAGGAATCGCTTCTAGTCGCCGAAGCTGAGGTCGAGGGTGCTCTCCAAGACGTTTACCAGGTCCGCATTGGCCTTGGTATTCCGGAACGTCCCAGCGAGGGCGAAGACCTATCGACGGTCCCAGAGAACCTTAGCCAGAACTTTTCGTCGGTCCTTGAGGCGCAAGCGGCGTTAATTCGCGCTGCCTCGCGGCTCAACGCGGTCGATTCGTATACAAAGTCGCCCAGCCAGATGCTCGCCGATTTTGACAATTTAGCCGTCGATGGAAATATCGACAGAGTTCTTGCCAAGCTGATTTCAAACGCCCCGACCGTTAAGACCGCAGAAGCACGTCTTGAACTCGCTCGGCGAAGGTTGGCCGAGGCCCAATTGGAACTGGAGTACACCGATGTGGTGGCAGAAATCGATGGCGTTGTCACGCGTCGGAATGTCAATCCCGGAAACAACGTTGCCATCGGCCAATCTCTGATGGCCATCCGTTCGCTCAACGAAGTTTGGGTCGACGCGAACTTTAAAGAAACGCAGCTCCCCAAGCTTCGCATCGGTCAGCCCGTCCACTTAGCCGTCGACATGTACGGAAGTCGAGAGACGTTCCAGGGGCGCATTTCAGGATTCACGATGGGGACTGGTTCGACTCTTGCACTCTTGCCTGCTCAAAATGCGACGGGCAACTTCGTCAAAGTCGTTCAGCGTCTTCCAGTCCGCATCGAGCTAGTGGATTACGACCCAGATAAGTCACCACTGTTCATCGGCCTTTCGGTAGAGCCGCGAGTGATGATAAAGCAACCGCCTATGGGCCCCAATGCTGGTATGGTTCTCCAGCCACATTCATTCATAGGCAACGCTCGAGACAAAGGTCCGGTGAGACCATGAGTGTCGCAGCTACAAATTCAATGCGAACAGCGGCTGAATCAGCCCCTTGGATTGTCGCTGCGGCGGTAATCATACCAACTTTTATGGAGGTGTTAGACACGACCATCGCCAACGTCGCTCTGCGCTACATCGCGGGCGGGCTGTCATCGCCAGTCACCGACGGAGAGTGGGTCATCACTAGCTACCTCGCAGCAAACGCTTTCGTTCTACCGATTTCCGGATGGCTTGCGATGAGGCTCGGCCGTCGGAAGTATTTTCTACTCTCCATCTTCTTCTTCACGTTGGCTTCAGTGTTGTGTGGCATGGCAACAAGCCTTGAACAACTGGTACTATTCCGTATTATGCAGGGATTGGCAGGGGGAGGATTGCAGCCGGTTAGCCAGAGTATTTTGCTGGACGCGTTCCCGCGTGAGAGGCAGGGTGTGGCAATGACGGCTTTCGGAGCAGCAGCATTGCTCGCCCCGGTGATCGGCCCCACACTCGGCGGCTACATCACCGACACGATCGGATGGCGTTGGATCTTCTTTCTGAACCTGCCCGTTGGTCTATTGGCCCTCGGCCTGTGCCATTTAGTCGTCAGAGACCCAGCGTATCTGGTGGCAGGAAGAAGCAAGTTGCTAGCGAGTTCCCACATTGATAAGGCTGGTTTTTCCTTTCTTTGTATGGCGATTGTCTCCTGGGAGATCCTGCTGAGCAAAGGCCAGGAGTGGGACTGGATCGGTGACCCGTTCTACCGTGTTCACACTTTACTCCTTGTCTTTCTCGCCTCGCTTGGAGTACTGGTAGTTCATGAGCTTACTACGCGTAACCCCTTAGTTGACTTCCGTTCTCTGCTTGACCGCAACTTTCGTTCTAGCGCGGTGATCATTTTTTGTGCATACGGGGTACTTTACGCGAACACGACCACTTTACCGCGTTTACTCCAATCTCTGTTTGGCTACGACGCGACAACGTCTGGCCTAATTCTCTCTCCGTCGGGAATCTTTTCGATCGTTGTTCTCTTTGCTGTGGGAGCGATTATGTCCAGAGGGATCGACGCTCGACGCCTGATTGGCGGCGGCCTGGTCCTCATGGCCGTTGGAAACTATGTTATGGCGCAAATGAACCTCGACATCAGCCCCTGGTACGCCATCTGGCCTCGCATTGTTGTCGTCTGCGGACTCTCCATGATTTTTGCACCGTTGAACGTCGCAGCGTTCCAAGGATTTGACCCGGCCAGGCGGGGCGCCGCGGTCGGCCTGCTCGCGCTGCTTCGAAACGAAGGAGGAAGTGTCGGGACCTCACTGGCCAAGACCCTCTACGACCGCCGTGACCAATTTCACACGGCGAGGCTTAACGATGGGCTGGACCCTTTGAACACGGTCCTTGTCGAATGGCTGCATCGTAGCCAAGGCATGTTCTTCCAAATTACAGGCGACCCTGCAGCCTCGAATTACCTATCATTTGAGTTGCTACAGCGACTTCGCGCCCAACAAGCCGCATCGCTGTCGTACTTCGATACGTTTTGGGGGCTCGCTGTAGTATCACTCCTCGTTGTCCCCCTAGTTTTGCTGATGCGTCCATCAATCAGTGAACGTGGCGCCCATATCGCTACCGATTAGAGTGGAGCGAATCGTTCGCCTTGGGGCGTCTAGATGAGCCGGAGTATGTGGCTCACCTCGCCGTCTATTTAGCCTCAGACGAAGCCAAGTGCACAACAGGCTCGATCTTTATCGTCGATGGCGGACTCAGTACCAACTGAATTGACGTAACTCAGAACAGATCGTCAAAGGACTGGAGCGATTTCGGCAATTGGATCGTCCGCTGTTGAGTAGGACCGAGAAAAAAGGGGCTCCGGGACGCAGTCAATTTTGGTGTCCACCTTCGACTCCCAGTAAAAGTGAGAGGGGAGGACCAGTAAGGATCAGCGAGGTTCAATAGCTGAAGTCCAGGTTGGCCAGCTCGGCGAATCGAAAGAGGTTGCCAGCTGAACACGCTCTGTCGCATGGCTGAGTGCCCCACCCCTTCGATGAACGGTGATCGATTCGATAGCGAATTACGTCTCTATTACACCCTATCAGGAGAAAGAACATGTTAAATTGTGAGCAGTTGCAGCAAGCGGAACCTAGCCTCAACGTGGACAAAAACCTAACCCCCAGTAGTCTAGGACGCGAGGAATTGGTTCCGTCTCGCTACGCGGTGCGCGTCGGTGAGATTGAAGTGTTGGTGGTCAGCGATGGCGTGTTACCGCTCCCATCAGCAATGATGGCATACAACGTAGACCCGGCCGTACGAGCGAGTTGGTTGGACGACATGTTCCTGCCGGCAGACGCTTTCGATTGGCCGCTAAACGTAGTAGTGGTGCGTAGTGGCGGTCGCACCATACTTATCGACGCCGGCTTAGGGCTGGACCCGGACTTGCACCTGCCGCGGGCGGGCCAGTTGATCAAGCGACTGAATGCCGCTGGTATTGATCTTGCATCCGTGACCGACGTAGTGCTTACACACATGCATATGGACCACATTGGCGGTCTGCTCGTCGACGGTGTGAAGGACCGACTACGGCCGGATTTGCGGATACACGTGTCGGCTGCTGAGGTTCAATTCTGGGATTCGCCCGATTTCGCACGCACCTCTATGCCTCCCGGCTTTCCGGACGCGCTTCGCTCGGCCGCCGCGCGCTTCATGAAGGTGTATGGCAAACATTTGCGGCCGTTCACGGAGGAGCACGAAGTTGCGCCAGGGGTCGTTGTCTGTCGGACGGGCGGGCACACTCCCGGGCACAGCGTGGTCCGCCTGGCGTCGCGCGGCGAGCGCTTAACGTTCGCTGGAGATGCCGTGTTCGCAGTCGGATTCGACCACCCCGACTGGCACAACGGCTTCGAACATGATCCCGAGGAGGCGGCTCGAGTTCGGGTTCGCCTGTTGCAAGAGCTGGCGGCGAACAGTGAACTGCTGGTGGCTACTCACATGCCGTTTCCATCGGTTGGCCGAGTGGCGATCGACGGCGACGTCTTTCGTTTTGTTCCGGCCTTCTGGGACTACTGACCTCTTGTGGGTTAGGAGCCGCAGCATGGCCACGAATACGCGGCCATGCCCAAGCGGTCGTTGGGACCAAGTTGGGCGTGATCGGTGCTGTTCTGAGTGCAGGTTCCAGGATCACATCTGCCAGTTCCTAATTGGACACGAACGGCGGGGGGGATATCTGCGTTGGACGATGAGTCCGACGCAGATTTGGATACCACGGGAGGCTGCGGAGTCCACATCCCAATCGACTGGCCAGCTTTCGTTTTCCGGGAGCTGTCCATTTGGTCGTACCGATGGATCTATGGCTGAAACGCGACAGCGTGAAACTCCGAAGGTACGAATTCGAAGAATGTGTACCAAGTGGAAATGCGTAAGTAGGGCGTGTCCTTAGTGTGAAAGCGGTCATCAGCTGAGGATAATTGGGCGATTGCCCGTTGCCTCGATTGGATGCCGTAGCATGCTCAGGAGCGCGGTATCAGGTTCCCGCAAATCCCAAGCCTGGTGCCGGTTCGCTGATTTGTGGCATCGAACACAAGTTGGTATTCAACTGACTCTCTCAAGAGAGGTACCTCGGAGCGATTCCGCGGCCTGCAATTTTGCTATTTTTTGTCCGCAGAATCGGTCGACTTGCGGTTTACGAGGATGACGTCCGGATTGAGGACTGAACCGAGGTATTCAGTGATCGTGCTTTCCCAAAGCACTCGACTCGGCTTAGCGAATTGCTCGATGGTTTTGGCCCGATCTACGGATTTGCCATCGGCGGTAGAAAATACGCAATCTTCAATTGGTACCAGTTCTGAAACCTCCTCGTAGTAGGGTACTTGAACGACATACTCTGCAGTGGCCGTTTCACCGGAGGAAAGCGTGATTGTCCGCTGACGCGTTTCAGTACTCATATTGCTTTTTAAGAATAGTACCTTGAGATTGGTTCCATCGTCCGCCATTTGTGCAACCGCCGGTATGGGCATTGGTTCGGTTCGAACCCATTTTCTGGCAAGTCCGGTCACTTCCGGCAAATACCAACAGTTTGGATCGAGATCTTGTGGACTGATCACCAACACACCTTCGCGGAAGAAAGGTTGTCGAAAAGGATCAATGCTACCTGCTTGGACAAGAACCACGTATGTCGCTTTTCGGATTGTGTTTGAAATCTCATCAAGGGTCAAAACCTCGCCAGAATGGTCACGCAGCTTGATCTCATCCCGCGTCAATTGGGTCCGAACCATTCTAAACTTGTCAGGCATGAACTCGGCAGCGCGATGTACAGTCCTCGTTTTGCGGACTTGGATGTTATCCTCGACGACGACATACTCTTCTTCGACTGCGATAGTGGGGCCGTTCGGCACTGGGACCGTTGCAGAAGGTAGTAAGATCTGGAGAACATCATTGTTATCCAGCATTACCACAGCGACACTTGGAAATCCATAGGTAGGGCGCAATTCTTCGAGTTCGTTCTTCGGTGCCTCTTGTCCAAGAACGCGTATACTCAAAGCGACTACACAAAGTCCAACTCTCAAGACGGAAGTCGAATTCACAATGGTTGGGCCTCCAGATTATAAGAAACACAGATGCGTATGTTGTAACGAAGTACACGATGGGCGTGGAGTGGAAAGCAATGGACCATTCGAATTCTAATGCCGGTTTGCGCATCGTCATCGCGGTTTCCCGTACGGGATTCCCATATAGTAGTTGAAACCTGTGATGGTCCCGCTGGCTTAAAGGTAGGGGAAAGTTATTGGTTTAGCAAATGGGTTGCGGCACACAATGACTGAACAACCGTTCGACTAGGGGCGGTAGGGCGTTTCGCAACCTTTGTTCGCCGATGATGCTTCTCGTGCGGTGCGGCGGAGACTCTGGATGGAATCGGTCGAACGTACGCAAAGCACGTTCAGGGGGAGAGACCTGGGGGCGGTGCGGAGCGAGGGAGGACCACAGCATGCTCTGCCGTTGCAGCAAGGTGAACTTCGATTTTCTCTTCCAGTGTGTTCCCCTCCCAGTCTCGCCGCCAGCCTGCAGTGCGAGGATTCAGGCCAGCAATCTCTAAAAAGTTCTGCAACAGTCGATGACCATCTTGGGAGAGCACCGACTCGGGATGAAACTGCACACCAAAGGTTGAGTGGCTCGTGTGCGCGACACCCATCACCTCACCGTCCGCCGAGCGCGCGGTGACTTGCAAGCAAGAGGGGAAAGAGGACTCGCGGACGACGAGCGAGTGATAGCGCGCGAACATGGCCCCGGATTCAATCCCGACAAACAGCCGGTTGGAGATTAGCGTTAACGGTAGACTGCGACCGTGGATGGGATGCAGTGCGCGGACGATCTCTCCGCCGAAGGCCTCGCAGATAACCTGATGCCCGAGGCAAACTCCCAAGATGGGAATCTTGCCTGACCATTGCTGAACGATTTCTAGCGACTTCCCGGCATCACGTGGAGCCTTGGGACCAGGGGAGAGAACGATGGCTTGCGCCCCGGCCACGTCCGACTCGAGTGAGGGAGCGTCATTGCGAACCACCAGCACGTCTTGTCCCAATTGAACGAAGTAACGCTGTAGATTGTAAAGAAAACTGTCGTAGTTATCGATCAGGACGATCACGTCGCTGGCCTTCGCGGGAATTTTAGTGGGACTCTAGACTCGTTGCTTGGCAGGTTGTTGGTAGCCAGTGCTAGCGACTAGCGGTGGGCAAGGAATCGATGGCGCGCATGATTCCCTCGGCTTTGTGCCACGTCTCTTGTTCTTCCAAATCAGGCTTGCTGGCTGCCACGATCCCGCCACCGACCGGTGCTTGCCACCAACCATCGCAAGCCGAAATCGTGCGGATCAGGATGCTTAAATCCATATCGCCTGCGAAACTGATATATCCCAAGCTACCGCAGTAGGGCCCCCTTACGGTCGGTTCGAGTTCAGCGATGATCTCCATGGCTCGAATCTTCGGTGCGCCGGTAATGGAGCCTCCCGGAAACGTCGCGTGCAGCACATCGCTCGCATCGCGATGGGAGGCCAATTGAGCTTGAATGACGCTGACCAGATGCCATACGAACGGATATTTTTCCAACCCACATAGCGAGGTGACTTTCACCGAGTCGCTGGTGGCTACTCGAGAGAGATCGTTGCGCATTAGATCAACGATCATGACATTCTCGCTGCGGTCCTTTTCACTGGCCTGCAGGAGTTCACCAATTCCCGCGTCAGCCAACGGATTACTTAACCTGGGACGTGTACCCTTGATGGGCCGCGTCTCGATGACGCGTTCATTGAGACTTAGGAAGCGTTCCGGTGAGCAACTCAGCAACTGCGTTCTTCCGAAGTCGGTGTAGCCAGCAAACGGAGCTGGATTGGCTTGCCGCAGATGCAAGTACAATTCTTCCGGTGGGCAGGTTGCTTGGCGCACCAGTCGCTGCGACAAATTTACTTGAAATACGTCTCCGGCATAGATGTATTCGACACAGCGCTGTACAGCGGCACGGTATTCGGCAGAGGAAAAATTACTGGTCCATTGCGGTGACCAGCGTGTGGAAAACTGCGGGGCGAGCCGATGAGCGGGCAAGCGAAATTGACGCTGTGCGTGGGTGAACTCGCTGTGCGGAGCAGGGGCGTTTTCAAGGATCTGCGTGAACTTCCGCAACCGACGGTAGGCATGCGACTGACGCTTGGCCGGATTCAGTACAGGCCAGCCTTGGGAGACGATCCAGCTCTGCCCGGTGAGGTGGTCCCAGCTTAAAACGACATCGTACAACCCGAGATTGGCGATCGGCAGTTGAAACTCATTGTATTTCGCGGTGGGAACACTTTCGAAGCAGTTTCCCATCTCGTATCCGAACCAGCCCATCCAGCCCCCTTGCATGGGAGGCAATTCTGG
Source organism: Aureliella helgolandensis (assembly GCF_007752135.1). Classification (GTDB taxonomy): domain Bacteria; phylum Planctomycetota; class Planctomycetia; order Pirellulales; family Pirellulaceae; genus Aureliella; species Aureliella helgolandensis. Next base: position 3,237,660 of record NZ_CP036298.1, read on the forward strand.
AACTTTGGCTGTGTGGAACGAGTGCGATAGATGAGTGAGTTGGTCCACGGCTGAAGCGGTGGGTTTGTCAATTCTCAACGTACTGAAGGGAAGGGCCGCCATGTAACTATAACGTCCTAGTGCCTCCGATTGCTGGGCGCTGTCGAGCCACACACAGCCGCCCATCCGCGACAATCTGCGGAAGCAATACTCTGGAGTCCAATCTGCCGGGAGTCGCCGAGTGAGTGGACCTCTGCCGGACGTCGTGGGACGAGAGGTGGTTGGGAGTTGGGAAGGAGAGCGATTCACCTAGAGATACTCAGCGGCAGCAAACGGTACAGTTTTTAAACGAGAATAGCAGAGAGTAGCACAGTCTCAACGCCTTTGTTCGGGAATCCGGCGATTTAACCGTCTGTCGCTCGGTTGGGATCGCTAGAGGTGATGGCGGTCTGCGGAGGAATGGTCCAGCAAGAGTCGTGCTGGATGAGACCGACATGCGGATAGTAGCTGCGCGCGTTGGGGGCTGACAGCAAGATGAGAGTGGTGTTGAGGCCGGCTGCCGCATGGGTCCGCTGCATAAGCTCACGGCCAATTCCCTGCCGCTGGTATTGCACGTCGACCGCTAAGTCCGACAAGTACGTGCAGTAAGCAAAGTCGCTGATGGCACGCGAAACGCCCACCAATTGACTGGCGACCCGGGCGGTTAGAATCACAGAAGCCCCGCGCAGCATGCCAGCGATCGTGTCCAAGTTGTCCACCGGCCGACGCTGCCCGAGAGTCGAGCGGCCGAGTACCGAAACGAACTCCTCTACCGTCAAATCTGGCTCTAGGCGATAGGTCACGCCGTTAGCGTTGCGGTCTGCGTTCATCGGCGGCTACTTGCGGCTGCAATATCGAGTTGTCGTAGGAGGGTGATTCGCGAACTGCCGAGCTCGTTGTATCTCTGCAACCAACGCTGGATCTCTTGAGCGGAAGGGGGATAGCCCACGATTTCTTTGAACACGCGCGCGAGCCATTCCGAGCTGTTGTTGCCTGCTAAGTCGAAATACTCTTGCGCTGCCATCAGTTCTAGAGGCATCGAACTCAAGCGTTCCGATATACCTGGGGTAGCGCGGAGGGCGGCCAATTCAAGTGCCGTTGGTGAGCGTCCGAGATAACGACGGTACATTGCGACCAGCTGATCGGTGATGTCATTGTAGTTGGGGTAACCAGCCGTTACGGCGGAAGTTGGAGAGGTATTGCTGACCAGTTGCTCCAACCGCTGCAGATTCAAGCGAACTTGCGAAGGGTTGCCCTGAGTCAGTACCAATTGTGGTTGGCGAGAATCCAAGATCGTTCTTCCGGCTGAAGTGACGTAAGCACGTACCTGGTAGACATCTTGTGGATAGATGTAGTTCGGATCATAGCTGACTTGGAAATTCGTTTCACCGAAGTTGTTCAGAGGAAAGGTGTTGTTGCTCTGGTTCAACAGGTAGTGTGGTCGAGAAACGTTTTCAATCGCGACGGTAACCATCGCATCGCGAGGAAGGCTGAGGCCTGTGGGAGCGACCACGGAGCCTCGGAGAAAATTTTGGTTGCTCGCAAGTTGAACCGGAACTGAAGCTAGGCGACCGGTGCGATGGTCTTGCACGATGACCTGGACCTGCCCCGCCGCATCAGCCCGCCGATTGATCTCTTCGGATAAATCGTACAACCGCCCCTGGCTCAAGCCGACTTGGTAGCCACCGACGGTAATGATGATGTCATTCGATTCAATTTGAGCGCGGGCGGCGGCGGAGTTAGGAGTTACGTCCGTTACTAAGACTCCCGTCTCTGTGTTGGTGCCACGAATCCCTAGCGTCCAGTCGCGTTGTGCACCGGTGTTAGTGCCGAGCCATTCTGAGCCGGGCCAGCCGATGGAACCTGTCGCGGTGGTGTTGGGGCTGGCAAGCCGAGCTCGATCACCGGTAGCTCCAAAGCCCGGTGGTGCCTGAGCAACGGCACTTTGGGTTAACATCCCGATCATCACCAGGGCGAGGATGGGAAGGGAAGATTTAGAAGAGTTGCGAGTTCGAAGTCTGAGAGGAGAGCGAAGCGACGTTCGGGGCCAGAAGAGAGTGTGCATGGTATAAGCGTCCTGTTGCAAAAACTGAATGAATCCGTTCGGAAGGTGGAGTAGGCCGTGGCCGACAGGCCACGGCGGCTCAAGGCTGCGCTTGATCGAGTTGTTGGATTCCAGCTCGCAGAAGCGGCAAGTCCACAGGGAAAAAGCCGACAACGATCGATTGGGCTTGCCCCGATCGACGCAAAGCGTAACGCACTAATTCTTGGCTGGCTTGGGCTCGCGGGCCCGTCTGTCCAAGATCGATGACCAAGGAGAGTGGACGCGTTAATGGGTACCGCCCGGAAAGGACCGCCGTGTCATTACTGGGCACTGCAGTGTCACCGGCCATGAGTTGTAGCATGCGAACATTGTCGCCTTCGCAACGCATCCCACAGATGGCTATCGCTGTGGGGATTTTGCCCACCTCTTCCAGGACTTGACGGTTGGAGACATGGGACGAGATTCCCGGTCGCAAATCCGTGGAGTTGAAGACGAACTCTCGCAGGTAGGATTGAGTTCCGCTATTTTCCGAGCGAGACACAATTTTGATCGGTGCGGTAGCCCATTCCCCGGTCGCTCCAAACAACTGCCAAGTCGGTTCTGGCTGGGCTTGCTCAGTCGTGAATACCGCTCGCAGTTGCTCACCAGAGATGTTATGCACTGGGTTGTCTTTATTGACGAAAACCGCCAGAGCTTCGCGGGCAACGTGGATGGCAACAGGGTTCTTCAAACCGTGTTTTTTCAGTTCTGCCAGCTCACTCTCTCGGACTGGCCGAGAGAATAGGGCGATGCCCATGGGGTCTTCGATCAACTGCTTGGTGGCTTCATCCGCGCCCGCACCGTAAACCTGGACTTTCGACTGCGGTTGAAAGCGACCGAAGCCGTCAGCCCAGCCGTGAGCCAGTGCATCCATACTGCCCGAGCTAAAAATGCGAATCTCCCCCTCGACCGTACTCAACGGTTGGTAGGGATCGATGGCTTGCAAGATCGAGCTTGGATCGTCGGCTGGTGGGGTCGGCTGGAGAGGTGCCTGAGCCAGTGTGCGATGCCCACTTTGCACGGCTGCAAAAACAAAGGTAAGAACTGCACTCACGGCAGCAATTCTAACGAGACGTCGGCTATTCATGGGTCGCACTCCTTTAGGCGGTTACCGCGTGCAGCGGCTCCATCGGCTTCTAGACGCCACGCATTCTACGCATTTTGCACAGTTAAGGCGATCTCGATTCATTAGAAAAAATTGGGAAGAAGCTGAGTCGCGGAGACGAGCCCCAGCAATCCTCGATTGGCTCGCCCGCGCTGCGCCAAGTCGCTGCTCGACACGGCGGCGGCGCAGTCGCGCATTGATGCCCCGTGGTTTTGAGTCGAACGCCCTTCCTGCGGTGATCCTAAGGTCTTTGTGGAAAAGGAGTTATGGTGGGGGCAGCGGAGTCTGCGCTCTTGGGAGTTATGGCGATACTCGCTCCCAAATGGGGTCGCCTGGAACCGTCATTTGTATTCGTTTAGTGCCAAGTTCGCGGCGCAAGTTCTGGATGCTTGTACGACTGGGGGCATGGGGCTGGACGCCATGTTGCTGTCCGGTCAATTGTTCGATTTGAAAACTAGCTAAGACCCGATCCTCGACACTCTTGCTCTCCAGTTCAGACACGAATGGGAGAAGGCCCTCGCCTTCAAATTCAGACAAGGGGATACCGCAGATTCGCTTCAAACGTCGCTGGCCATCCACTTCACCGTAAGCCGTCGTCAAGGCTTGTTCCAGTTCGATGACGGCGGCAGGGTCCATCGCCAGAACTTGCCGCGCCAGCAGCAGAGTGTTGTTCCAGTGGCTCCGCATGCGTTCGTTGCCCAGGAACCCCGATACCAACGGAAACCAGTTGCCTGTTAGGAGGCTGGTCTGAACTGCTAAGGCGGCCGTCTCGGGACGTGGGTGACGCGTTGCGGATAGCAATTGCTCTTCAGTTTGCGTCGATTGGACGAGCGAGCTCAGGTCGGCAGCGGCTTGCAGATCGACGGGCCGAACAAAATCGTTACGGAGCCAAGGGGGAATGGATTTCAGGGCAAAGCTCTGTGGGGGCTCACTGCCAACCATTGCCCAGCCGTTCCCAAGTGTGAGCGAGGAGCTGGTGCCCTGCGCTTCGGGAGAGAGATTGCTGAGCGAGGCAGCCCCTTCCAGTACGATGACCACCATTACCGGCTGAACTGCACCTCGGTCGTGGACCTGTCCATGCTCGGTCGATCGGAATCCCATTTCGATCGAGATGCGACTTCCAGCTTCGCCGAGTTCAATTGCGTAGGTCCCCACGACGGTCGCCAATTCTAGCTTTCTTCGGTTTGCGGCTCCCCGAACCGTCGCTCGGCACAGCAAGGGCTCGAGGACTGCAGGGGAGTCTGCATCGGCACCACCGGTTTGCTTAACGCGCATGATCGTCGCGCCATTTGTCGACCACAGCAAACCGTTGTGCAGCTCCAGAGTCGTGCGAGTTGCGGGGGGCACAATCAGTACGTCTTCGTTGGCGAGTCCTTCCCCCGGCTCCAGCCGGCGAACTCCGTTGCCTGTTTGGGCTAGCAATACGGCAGCCCGTTCACGGTCGGTTTGTGGATGCCAATTCAACAGGGCGTCCGATGCAGCCAAAATCGGAGCTGCATTGTCTGCCTGGGGAGCTTCGGGAGGTGTGTTTGGTGTTTGCGATTCCGTCGGCGACTCGGCGGCAGGTGGAGGAGTCGCCCCATCGCTGGCCGCGCCGCTTGGGACTGGTTCGTTGGTGGCCGCCCCATCCACGGCGGTGGGATTCGCACCAGCGGGTGCATCCGTTGGCGGGGAGATTGGTGCCAGGACTACGTCGTTGGTTTTGTTTTCCGCTGGCTTGGCACCTGCCAAGTGCTCTGGCTGGACCGCAAGGCCCGTTGGTTCTGCGGTAAGCAATGAGGAAATGCCATCCCACGGACCGAGGGCTTGCCACGCTACCAGCAAGAGGACTCCCAGCAGAACTGCGATCGCCGCAGGCATCTTCCATTGGCTCGAGCTGGCACCGAGCAAGTACTCGGGGACTTCGTGCGCCAGGGCGCTATGTTCAAGGTCGAGGCCAGCCGGCTTAATCGAATTTCCCCCCGATGCCACCATGGGCGACTGGACTTGTACTGCATCGCTGGTCGAAGAGGAGTCGTCTCCGCCAACCTGGGTAGCAACTACGCGCCGGCGCCCCATGGGGGCAGGTGTCGGGTGAGCCGCATCGACGCGTTGCAGCGTCGCCTTCTGATCAGACGATTGGGACGAGGCATCGCCTTGGTCAGGCGGAGTCTGCTGGGTGCGACTCCGAATTTCCTCGGCGAGGAGAGTTCTTTGTGCGGTCTCGGACAGGCCTGCCACGCGGCCTTTCAGGGATTCCGGTACGTGCACTTTGGTGCTCATGGCCGTCGAAAGAATTTCATGGCAATGAGCCAACTCGGCGAGTTGTGCGTCGGAAACCAGACAGATTTTCTCAAGCTCGGGGACCTTCGCACTTGGCAACGCATCGTCCAAGTACTCCGCGATTGAATTGGGATCCCCTCCTAAGCCTTTACCGAGCACCGGAGGTGCCAGGATGTTCGGCATGGTGGCAACGGTGTGAATGCGTTTCAGGACGTTACCTGCGGCTTCGCTTTGCTGGATTCGGTGATGCAAATCATCATGATCCGCCGCGCTAAGAACGCGATCGCGATAGGCCAAGAGAGTACGAAGTGTGATGCGCATGGTACAACCCAGTCGGAAGGAAGGACCGTGAATGAAAGGATTGGGGCCCTATCCTAATTAGTGGCGTCAGGCGGAAAGAACCGTAGAAATTTTTGATTGATTTTGGGGAACAGCAGGGCGGTTCGTCCCTAATAAACCTCAGGCTATCGATTTTCGCGTTGGTGAGCACTGGCCAGGCTAGTGCGAGGCCAATGCCCGTGGAAGCCCAACAGAGATTGGGCTGGCCTGCGCTGGCGGGAAACGAGGAGTGGTTACTGTGGGGGGGTGCCTGTGTTCAGTGGAATCAGCCGCCGTTCTCTGGAACTCTGCTGCGCACCGAGTAGGGCAGTGAGGCAGCGGTTGACGTCTTCGAGGTCCCCCATTTTGCGAACCAGGCTGGTGACCGCTCGATAGAATTGGATCAACAATTGTTGGCCGACCGCCATTTCGGAATCAAGGGCTTCTTGATGGCGACCTGCGTCATCAAACCAAGTTAGGCTATTGGGGAGATCTACGAAGGCTAGGCCGTTTTCGCAGCAGACCTGGACAGCGGCTGGTGGACGAAACGTTGCCGCTTCGTGCCACGACGATCGGATATACGATCCGCAGCTCAATTGCGCGACGGTTGAACCGGCAGGCTCCCCCTCCTCCGAAAAATCGAGGCTGAGTGCCTGGTAGTCCGAGCCAGCGAATTGAGAGCGCGTTGCCGATTTATTGTCTGCAGGGGCGAGGTGCGGTCCGCGAGGCGTTTGGTGCGACACACACTGAATGGAATTGGGGCTACGGCCTACGATAAACGAGCACCAGTCAATCAACTCCATCAACTCTCGGTCGGCTCGCGCATCCAAACTCTTGGCATTTCGGGCCGTTTCACCGGGTGGATTGGTAAGTCGGCGATGGCAAAACAGGATCTGGGGTTTTCCAAGACGCGTTGCAATCAGCTCTTTCAGCCGGAGAGACGCAGGGGCATAACGCCGTGGGAATTCCGCCATAAATGCGATCCCTGACTGCTCCACCGACTTGGATAGCCGGGATGCTTGATGGGGGGCAAAGTCGATTTCGCTGCCGCAGTAAACTGCCTTGCCGAAATCACAGGCCGCTTCGATGGGAACCAAACCATACCAATCACTTGCGAGCAGCATGACGGCATCGATGTTGTCTTGTTTGACCATCTGTCGGAAGCCATCGAATCGCTCCGCAGAGAACTCACGCGCCACCTTGTCGGCTAAAGTCGAGACGGAACTGTAGACACCAACGACTTCAAAACGGTCTTGCAGCACGCGCAGCGCAGGTAGGTAATGTTTTTGCCAGTCGGTGGGCAGCCCTATAAGGCCAAGCTTGAGTTTCATGCGTGTTTTATCATCGCGGTAAGTTAATTTGCTGATGCGGGACTGGCGAATAGTCCCGGCAATCCGCGTGGCACCCAGGCTTTGGTGCCCGCCTGGGATGTTGGTTTAGTTCCAAACGGGGGGCTGTATTCCGCTGGCGTTGCCGAGCCCATGCTGCTCCGACAGAGGAGCAGTCGGCTGGGAAGTGGTAAAGGAATTACGCAGTTTACGCAGTCGGCTCATCTCCACTGTGAATTGGGAGTCGTTGCTGTTGAGGTACCATAGTTTACTAAAATTTTTCGATGCCACCGGAGTTTTGCAAGCAAACCATCTCAGTTTCGCTAGGCCGAAAAAACATACTTCACAGAGGCCTTGTTGCGGCACTTTCTCACGAACACCCCACTCCCACTCAGGTTGCAATGCTAGCAATCCGATGTTTCCCCTTGAGAGACTGGTTGTCAGCCCTGCTGGCTTGCTTATACTCGCTGCCTACTTTGACCGTTAGATGTGACGCAATCGCTAAGCTTTTGCTATTCCCCCGACATTCCTCAATGATCTTTTCACTACAAAGTTCGTGGGACATCTAATTTGCGATACCTGTCGGCGTGCTGGCTATAACGGAGTTTTTCGAACAGTCGCTTAAATAATTCCGGCTCACCCACGGAAGGGAACTCTTCCTGGAAACGTAATAGTGAGTTGGCCTTTGGTTCTCGAGGTCTTTGTCGGCCTCAATGAGACCGATGGGTGTCCACCGCACTGTCTTTTCACAGAGGGACGTTGAGTATGGTTCACTTGGCATTGGCATTTCTTTTCGCCGTAACCGGAAATAGTAACGCGCCGCTGACTTACGAGGAAGCGTTTGCAAAAGCTGACAAGGAAAAGAAGCCGCTGTTGATCTTGGTCGGGGCGCGATGGTGTGCGTCTTGCCAAGTCATGAAGCGTGATACGATCGAACCGATGAAGGAGTCTGGTGAGCTGAAGGACGTGGTCGTCACGTTAATCGACAAGGATGAGCGGCCAGAGCTCGCCCAGCAGCTAATGAAGGGGGAAACGCTCCCTCAAGTTATCCTGTTCTCTCGCTCCGGCGACGGTTGGAAGCGTCTCAGCTTGACCGGCATGCAGAGCAAGCCACGCATGGTGGAATTGCTCGGACGAGCGCGTGTGATCCCAACTCGCACGCTTCGCTGATCCCCCGCAGAGGTCACCCGCTACCCAAGACTAACCCTCTTCATCGCATCACCGGTCGAAGCGATGAAGGTAGTTGGGGCTTCGATGAATGATGCGGTGGGTAATTGGGCAAGCAGCTATTGTCGGTTTTAATTGGGCTGCATTTTCGGTTGCATCGCAAGCGTTGTACGGTCGCAGCAATCGCTGCTGGGTAGCTCTAGCAGTCAGTGGATTGCAGCGATCGTCTCCATATAGCCCCCTGCCGCGACGCGAGAGTGGCTTCAGAGAGAGGTGCAGGCTTCCGTGGCGCGGACGGCCTACAGAGTAAATTCAACCATCTGCTATGTAGCGGGGCTCGAGTACCTAGCCGTTGCGTCGCTGACTCCCCAGGGACCAGCGTCTGTTGCCATCGCTACGCACCGGATGTTTTCATAAAGCTGTCGAGATTTGAGAGTGAGGGATGCACTGTCCCGTTTGGTTTCACAGCCCCAATCGGTTTTTCATTCGTGCTCTGCCAGTAAGTGTACGCGCAGAAAACGTGTGCTAAACTTGGAAGGCCCGTACGTCTATCCATCCAGCCCATTCGCTTCGCCGAGTCACTAAAAAAGCTCATGGTATTCTCTCAACGCTTTCAGCATCTTGTACGTGTTAATGAGCCTTTAGCACCGCTGACCTGGTTGCAAATTGGAGGTGAGGCAAAGTACTTTGCCGAGCCGCATACGTTGGAGGAAGCCCAGGGCTTGGTCGCAGAGGCGAATCAGAAGTCGATTCCCGTTCGGCTGTTAGGGGACGGATCCAATATTATCGTTCGCTCTGCGGGGTTCGAGGGACTTGTTCTCAATCTCTCGAATGCGGCGCTGGCGACAATCGAGACCACCGCCTCTGGATTGCTCGCTGGTGGCGGGGCTAAATTAAGCCACGTGATCTCCAAATCGGTGGGTGCGGGATTGGCCGGCTTGGAGTACTTGGCCGGAATTCCTGGAACGATCGGCGGTGCCGTGGTCGGAAATGCTGCCGTGAAGAATGGAGATGTGGGGAGTCGCGTACATCGAGTGAAGGCCATCAATTCGGCCGGAGAGCTCGTCGAATTGCAGCGAGATGCCCTGCAATTTGGATTTCGCCGCAGCAATCTGGATGACCTAATCGTCGTCGAAGTAGAGCTCACCTTGGAGCCCACCCCGGCCGACACGCTAGTGCGGCGGATGCAGGCGGCTTGGATCGTAAAGCGAGCCGCCCAGCCCGCTTCCGGAACGCGGACTTTGCAAGCGTTCATAGAGCCCGATGGGGGGAGTATCGGCGAAGCCCTAGAGGCCGCTGATTTGAAAGGCTACTCTAGCGGCGAGGTCTCGTTGAGTTCTCAATTTCCTGGATTTTTACTGGTTGGCGGTGATGCGACCAGCGAGCAGGTTATTGAGCTGATTCAGAAAGTCCAGCGTTCTGTCGAAGCCAGCACGGGAGTCCAGTTGCAGTCGCAAGTCCGAATTTGGTAAGTACTGACGTTCCCCCGTTCGCCAGGACTGTCTACGAGAAAATAATCATGGGCACTCCGTCCACACCGAAAGGAAATCAATTCAGCTTTGCCAACGTGATCAAACGCGTTCCGGGTGGAGCATTGATGTTTGCAGTCATTCCGCTGCTATTTCTTGGCTATTTCGGGTGGTACTACTATGGAGCTGAGCACCTTGATCATGCTTTGTACAACCTGCGCCTGGAAAATCTGACGGTGACCGATCAGCCCGCGTGGATCAAGGCCAACGTGGCTCAGGAAGTATTTCGAGACTCCAAGCTGGAGGATGTTTCTCTGCTCGATCCTCACGCCACAGCGACGATTGCTCAAGCTTTTGAAGCGCATCACTGGGTGAAGTCGGCGTCACGGGTCACGAAATCAACGGGAGCGAAAGTCGCCGTGAATTTGATCTATCGCCGACCAGCGGCGATGGTGCATTTGCCGAACTACACCGCTCCACAGGCGGCCGGGGAGCCGAATTCGAATGAGGCACTGGTCTACTTCTTCCCGATCGACAGCATGGGAGTGCTGCTGCCGGCACAAGATCTCGAGGAGCAGCAGGTTCTCAAGCACTTTCTCATTTATGCCGAAGATGTGCGCTCGGCGGGCGAAGTCGGTAAGCCCTTTGGGGATGCCAGGATCATTGAAGCTCTCAAGTTGTGCGAGTTCTTAGAGCCTGAGCGAGAGCGTTGGGGGCTCGAGCGGATCAATGTCTATCAAGATCTGCGCTCGGGCGGGGCCAGCCCCTGGATTCTGATTTTGGCCACGCGAGATCGATCCAGAGAGATCATTTGGGGCCATGCGCCTACCAATGAAGCGTCGGGGGAACCTCAGCCGGGTGAGAAATTGACGCGATTGAGGAAATGGATGGATGAGCCCAGTACGGGAACTGCCCAGAAGCCGGCCGTCTTAGATTTGCGGGCCGTCGCGACTGCTGCGAAAGCAAACCTGCCAGGCCACCGCTAAACGCGGCAGGTTGGTGATCGCGTGGTTTTTTCGCGTTTAAATTTGGGCGCAGCGCGAGCATCATGATGGTCGACCCCAATGCGCACCGCGGTGCCCTCGTACGGAATTCTCCCGCAAAGACCCGGTTTTGTAAGTTGCAGGTCTAAGTTTGCAGGTGCGGTTTACCGGTGTCGATGCGCGGTGAGCCTCACCCCGCACAACAGCACTGTAGGCTCGCTGAAGTGGAGAGCCCGTGAGGAGCAGCGAAGTTGCTGGCTTCGCGGCCCGTTCGTCCTGGCGTGCGCCAAGTGCTAGGTCTGAGGGACCCGTTGTCTCGTCCATCAAGTCTCGACCACCAATGCCAATTTCCATCGGATACTAATTGGATGATAAATGTCGACGGCGGCTAGCTAGCCCTGTTGCTTGGCTTGCTGCCCCTGGGCTTGCAATTGGCAAGCGGTAAGGGTGTTCCTGAGGAGCATTGCGATGGTGAGCGGTCCAATGCCACCTGGAACGGGTGTGATGGCAGCGGCGAGCTCGCTTACTGGTGTGTAGTCGACGTCGCCGACGAGTTTGTCATTCACACGGTTGATTCCTACATCGATGACGATCGATCCCAGTTTGACCATATCTGCTGTGATCAGGCAGGGGCGACCGACGGCGGCCACCAGCACGTCGGCAGTTCGAGTGATCGCGGCCAGATTCTCGCTCTGCGAATGGCAGAGGGTGACGGTCGCATTGGCGAATTGGGGACCAAAACCCAGATCGCGCTGCACCATCATATTGGCCAGTGGCTTACCGACAATATCGCTGCGTCCCACGATGACGACATGCTTCCCCGCGAACTCGAGTCCGTATTTTACCAGCAGTTGAATGACACCATGCGGGGTACAGGGGAGGTAGCGAGGGCGTCCCTGGACCAGGAGCCCCACGTTTTCGGGTGCAAAGGCGTCGACGTCTTTGAGCGGGCTGACAGCATCGAGAACCTGTTGCGTATTGATGCTGGCCGGCAGCGGTAGCTGAACGAGAATTCCGTGCACAGCAGGATCACCGTTGAGTTCCTGGAGTAATTCCAAGAGTTGCGCGGTGGTGGTATCGGCCGGCTTGCGAATCAGTCGACTGTGCATACCGGCCTTTTCGCAGGCCCGCTCTTTATTTCGAACGTAGACTTGGCTGGCGGGATCGTCACCCACCAGAACGGCCGCCAATGTTGGTCTAGCATGGCCTTGCTCGAGCCATTGGTGGACTTCTTCAGCAATGGTCTCACGCAAATCGGAGGCTGTAGATTTTCCATCCAACACGGTTGCAGTCATGAATCCGAACTTTATGTTTGCAGTTAAGAGTTTAGAGGTAGCGAACGGGTGCATACCGCCGACGGAAGGTCGTCGGGCGCACCGCTGAGCTCGAGCTCATGGCCTAGCGTTCGATATTGTATTGCTCAAGTTTTCGATAGAGGGTCGCTCGACTAATCCCCAGGAGTTTAGCGGCATCCACGATATTGTTTTCAGTCCGTTGAAGAGCCTCCTTGATCAAACGCTCCTCCCAAATGTCGATTCGTAGGCTGTCGAATTGATCCGAAGAAACGTCGCGCAGCGACAGATCGCAAGGCTCGATTTCAGACGATGCTGCGAGGACGACGGCGCTATCGATCGCATTTCTCAGCTGTCGCACGTTGCCTGGCCAGTTGTAGGATAGCATCATTTTTCGAGCTGCGGCGGACAGCTTCAGGCTGGGGCGACCATGCTGTGCCGTAAAGTGGCCGAGAAAATGGTCGATCAACATCTCGATATCGGCTTCGCGCTCGCGCAGAGGGGGAACTTGCAATTCAAACACGCTCAGTCGATAGTACAGGTCTTCACGGAACTTCTTGTCGCGGACGTATTCGCGGAGATCGCGATTCGTGGCGGCGATAACCCGGACATCAACGGTGACCTCTTTCGTATCTCCGACTGGCATGAAGGGGTGCCCTTCGAGGATGCGGAGTAACTTGGCCTGGCCTTCGAGGGTCAATTCACCAACTTCGTCTAGGAACAGCGTCCCGGTGTGGGCTTGTTGGAACCAGCCGGCGTGATCGCTGTCGGCTCCCGTGAAGGCCCCTTTGCGGTGTCCGAACAGTTGGCTTTCCATCAGATCTTCAGGGATTGCAGCGCAGTTCACGCACAGTAGTGGACGATCCTTCCGAAGGCTTAGGCGATGGACAGCGCGTGAGACGAGCTCTTTGCCGACCCCGCTCTCGCCGCGGACCAAGGCACATCCGCTGGCTCGAGCCACGCGGGCCACCCGGTCCTTGAGTCGTTGCATGCCCGATGAATTCCCGAGCAGCTCGGAAAAGTCGCCGGAGCGTTGGACGAGGCGTTGATGGTCGGCTGTCAGGCTGGCCTGGGCACGGCTGCTTTGCAGGGCCACCGAGAGCATGTTGCTGGCGGAAATAGCGAAGTCGAAGTGTGCTTGGTCAAACTTTCCCTCTTCACGATAGAGGTGGATCGCACCCATGACTTGGTCTTCGTTGAGCAGCGGGACGCAGATTGCGTCGGCAAAACCGCTGCCTTTGGCGGAGCTGGAGATGCGGTCCTTGATCCATACCGCTTTCTGATCGCGACTCACCCGCTCGGTCAGCTTGGGGTTGAGGCGTATGCGATGCGAGAGATCGGGAGGCAGGATGAGCTGGGGTTTTAAGCCGCCCTGGTCGTCCACCCACAAGAATCCAACCGCTGTGGACTGGGTCCGTAGACGCAGGATTTCAAGTCCGGTTGCAGCCACTTCGCTGGGGGAACTGCAACGAATCAAACAAATGCTCAATTGGTACAGGTCGAGGATGTCCTGGTTGCGGTTCAACTGGAATCCCTGACTCAGCGATGGCAGGGCACTTCCCTCGCGGGAGATTTGAGCTTCGAGCAGCAATGTTTGCTCGGAAGTGTCAGAGTCATCCTGGGGGGGGATCTCAAACAGAAGTTCACTCGAGCCAATCTGAATTCGATCTCCGCTAGAAAGTCGGTATTGCGAAATCTTCTTGGTATTGACCAGGGTCCCATTGCGGCTGTCTGCGTCAGATACAATCCACTGATTATCTTCGTAGCTAATAATCGCATGGGTGCGAGAGCTGAGTGGGTCCGACAGATGGATTTGGCAACCATTGCCACGACCAATTCGGATCGGCTGGTTGGCGTCGAGTTCGTACTTTTTCTCCGAAGCTGAACCGCGAACTACCGATGCGAAAGCTTTCATCGACAAACTATTCATTGCAAGGGGACGAACTGTTTCGCGGTTGCCCTCCCCCCCGTTCTCACGCAGGATGCTCCCCTGGAGGTGAGCGGGCGAGCGAAATTATGGAGATTGCGAGGTAAGGAAAACCGGAACATCGTAACCCTATTTGGGTTCATTGTTAAGGCGGTGTAGGCTGGCTGGGGTTCCAAGTGGTTCCCGAATTGCAGTCTAACCGCTAGATAAGCAGGTCCTGACGACATAAACTTGAGGCTGATCCATTGTCTCGAATGGGAGGCCGCTAGACGGAGCAACTCGGCCGACGCGGCGAACATGGAGCAATATTGCAGTTACTCTAGAAGATTGATGCAAAATAAGCTTGAGCGACCATGTCGAAAAAGGAAAGGTAGCGGCCAAGGGGGATCCCAACGTCGATTTGATGCTGCGCGTGCAAGAGGGGGATGCGATGGCCTTTCAGGAGCTCGTGGTAGCCTTTGAGCCTCGTTTGCGCCGTGTTTTGCGGCACTTGGTCAGTTCGGATTCCGTTGCCGAGGATCTGGTGCAAGATGTATTCCTGCGTGTATGGCGCGCTCGCAAGAACTACCAGCCGACAGCCAAACTTTCAACTTGGATCTTTCACATCGCACACAACGTAGCCAGCAATGCCATTCGAGACCGAAAGCGACGCAAAGAATTCCAGACGCCACAAGGGGATGCCGCCAGTTCTGCGGTGTTTAGTATCGACCAGATGGCCATGGCGTCGACGGGAATGATGCCGGTTCGCAAATTGGATAAAATGGAACGAGCCGACATGGTGCGAACCGCCATCGAAGCTCTCAACGAACGCCAACGCATGGCGCTCATGCTGAGTCGATTTGAATGCTTGAGTTATCAAGAAATCGCCGATGCGATGGAGTTGACGGTGCAGGCCGTCAAGTCCTTGTTGAGCCGCGCGCGAGTGAACCTCAAAGTGCTGCTCGAGCCCTACGTCGAACAAGGACACCTACCAGGCCAAGATCAGTCCACGGATGCTTGATGGCCCAATTATCGATTTAGTACAGGAGGTCGATGCGAATCATGACAATGCCCATTGAATTCGATGATGAAAGCCTCGTTGCATTCCTCGATGGTGAACTGCCTGCGCCCGAAGCAAGCGTCATAGAGTCCGCTCTCGAGTCCGACGCCAGCCTGCAAAACCGCGTCCGCACATTACGCAATACATGGGACTTGTTGGGGGAGCTGCCCGAGGTGCAGCCCAATCCTGTGCTGGCCCAGTCCACCATCGAGATGGTGGCACTAGCGGTGGACAAGGAGTCGCGTTCCTGGATCAGCTGGCTGGCTGTCCAACGCTGGAGGATTCTCGGATTGGCGTGCCTGCTGGCTCTGCTGGCCGGAGCGAGCGTTAGCCGCTCGACGGCCAATGGAGAACGCACCGCCGTCCTCAATAATCTCCATGTCTTAGTCGAATACTATTCTCTAAAAAACATTCCGTCACCAGAATTCCTGGAAGGCTTAACGAGCATCGACAATCTGTCTCAGCTCGGCAAGCCCAGTAGCGTGGCGCTGATGGTGCAGTCTGAATTGCCTTTACAGGTCGAAGAACGCGAGCAATGGATCGAGGAGTTAGATGTCAAAGCTCGTGGGCAATTGGAAGCTCGCGCGAAGGAATTCAATGCCCTGCCACCCGGCGAACGCCAACGGATTCTAGCAATCGCAGACTATATTCTGTCCCAGCCGGAACGGGCCGCCGAGTTGTTCGAATGCGCTCGCAACTACGAAATACTACTTTCGACTGCACCCGCTCGCTTCCCACAAGAACTGGGCAACCAGCCGCTTGACGAGCAAATGGCCCTCATCCGACAGCAGGCGAACAAAGAGGCCGCCTTTAACTATGTTCTCAGCATCAGTGACTATTTTGCCATCCAGCAGTGGCTCGATGATCTGAGTACCAAAATTCTCGCCGATCCCAATGGCGGCGCCTTTACCCTGTATTCCGAATGGATCGAGCAGCGGATTTTTGAAGAGCTCTCGCGTGCAGATGAAGCCAATTCACTGGTTACGCAAATTGACGTCGAAGACTTAATTCAAAGGCGTCTATCGGCTCCCGCCCGGAAGCTGTTGCTCGAAATTGCAGACCCCACAACGCGCCGCAATGCACTCTATCTGTGGGTTACCTCCGTTGTCCAATCACCCGGGGATCTGTCCAGTGCAACGCTCGCAGGCCAGGAAGATCTGCGGAGACCCTTTAAAGCCTTGAGCGAAGAGCAGCGTGAACTACTTCAGCTGATGCCCGCCGCTAAGGTCCACGAAGATCTACGCTCCCGATTGCGCGGCGCCCAATCCGATTACTAGGGCTCGCGGAGGAAGGCGTCGAGAGGATCGATATCTCGTTGGTCCGGGGCACCGAAGTGTTCGCGGCCGGTCCCGCTCGCTTGCACCGCGGATGGTTCGCTCAGCAACGCTTCTTTCTCAATCGCAGCTCGGTACCGGCGGCGTGTACCCCCGGTATTAACTGGGACTTGCACCCGCCCTTGAGCTAGGATGGTAGACGCAATAGTGCGATTGTGATCTCGCAATATCGCAACCCACCGCGTGAGAGTATCGCAACCCGCCGCGTGAGCAAGGGAATGTAGTTGCAGCTACAGCATGGTTGAAGCTGCTACCGCCACGGAATAGCCTCAACAGGTCCAAGCAACCTTCAACGCCCTGTCCCAATCGCCGCCGCGTGAGAGTATCGCAACCCGCCGCGTGAGCAAGGAAATGTAGTTGCAGCTACAGCGTGGTTGAAGCTGCTACCGCCACGGAATAGCCTCAACAGATCCAAGCAACCTTCAACGCCCTGTCCCAATCGCCGCCGCGTGAGAGTATCTCAACCCGCCGCGTGACGGGCTGTTGATTTAATAGCGCCTTGAGTTTTGACGTGTAGGTCGCACCCCTAATCGCCCTGTAGTGGCGACCACCTATCCTTGCTCACGCGGCGGCTTACTATTTCAACAGCCCGGTGAGCAAGGATGGAAGAGACTATCGCTTGCTTGCAAGCTCGACCGGTCCGTTACCCACCCTGTGACGACAAGTTGACGTAGGTGGGGTTGGGAGCTTTCCGTGCGGTAGCTTTGCCCATCACTTGGCAGCGGAAGTTACCAGTCCTCGCACGCAGCGGGTTGCGATTTTACAACCTACTGCACGCGACCCCACGCGGCGGCTGGACATTGGAGCCGACCGCGCGGACTTCGCGTGCCACTTCAATTCTGCTGCTCATCGGTGACGATGACATCAAAGTCTCGGCTGTTGCCGGCTAACTCGGGAGCGTACATGCCCTGAATCGTCGCTGGCAGGGCCGTGAAGGTACCCGGCGTTTCACTGCGGAACTGGTAACGCAGCGAGTAGTTGCCTTGGGGAAGCTGGCGAATGCAGAGGCCGATGTGTGTATCGCGGAACTCACGATAGATGGGCAGCCCCCCGGAATAAAAATATCCACTTTGGGATTCGACTGCTTCAAGGCACGCGGGCTTGCGATCTTCGATCAGGATGTATTCGTAATCGTTCTTACTTTCGACCAGCAATTCAACTTCCACCAACACGCCGCTTTCCACTGTTTGAAGATCGTCCAGTAGAACACGGTTGTAGCCTGATTTCTTCGCGTCAAGCACTCCAGCTTGGGCATCGGGAATCTGTAAATCTTTCTGGACAGGGTCGAGTCGGTAGTAGCGACGTTCAACCTTGACTTCTAACCCCGCTGCCTCAATTTCTTCTTCCAACGTGAAATTAGTGGAGTAGGCGTTCCAGTAAAGGTTTCCCTCTCCGCTACGACGAATTTCTAGCTGATGGGTACCAGCCGGGACCGCATTCCCATGAATCTCAATCGTATTATCGACGCTGAACAAGTTTTCGGGAGTGAAATCGACTCGGCCGAGTCGTTTGCCTCCCAGATAGACTTCGGCGGACATGTTCGCCTGGTTTTCTCCCGAGGCGGTTAGGTAGTCTCCGAATGCCTCAACCACCAAGGCGGTATCGCGGGTGCTGTTCCAGTACGTTGCATGTTTGCGATTGTTCAGCAAGTACTTGACGACTCGCGGGGCTGTCTGTCCTTGTGGATCGGTCGCAGCCAGCAGCTTAAGATACAACGCATTGGCCTCGATGGAGCTGCCGTACCAGTTCCACCAACTTGCATCGTTCTTCAGGAAGGCGGTTTCGTTTTCAGCGTCCTGTACGAGGAATTGCTCGATATTGCGTCGGAGCATGGAGGTCTGTTCCGAATTCCCGAGGGCATGTGTGGCCCAGGCGAATAGCGTCATGCCGTAGACGCTTAAGTGGCCGCGCGAGTCGTACAACCGCTGTTGCATCTCTGAGTTGGCTTCAGTGGCTTGCTCTTTTCCAAGGACTAAAGTGTGGAAGACGAGCGCGTCCAAGTTGTCGGGATGCGCCTTGAAGGGGTGGGTCTTATCCGACCAATTCTTAAGTTTCAAAAGCTCATTGGTTTGATAGGTCGCAAGCCATTGCAGCCCTCGTTGCAGCACGTCGGGCACGATGGCCTCTCCATTCTGTTGAGCAATCAGCAGACCTCGTACCACAGTTGCTGTAGTGTGGGCGGTGCTAAATTCTCTAGGACCACTGAACCAGCCCCAGCCCCCGTCATTGCATTGCATGTCGGTCAATCGCTGGATGCCGGCAGCCACCATTTCATCGACGAGTTGTTCGTCAAAGACGGCTGTTCGATCAAACCGCTTCCACTGCGACGCGCGCGATGCGGGATCGCCCAGCTCCTGCGCATTGAGGTTGGCTCGGCGGTCTTTGAGACTAGCCATATCAACCCCCATCTTCTGCAAAATCTGTTGCGTAATTACCGAGGGTAGGAAGCGGTTGAGCGTCTGTTCGGTACAGCCGTAGGGATACTCAGCCATGTAGGGGAGTGCGTCGACCATGGCCGCAGCCAGCGACGGGCTGAGACGCACCGTAAATTTGGATTGTTCGATACGCCGCTGTGCTGGGATAGCAATGCTAACGGAGTTGCTCGCTTGGTCGCCGCGAACCGTACCTGCCACGGCATCCGTTTTCAGGATGCCATTGACCAGGACTGGTAGCTTGAGCTGCATCGCATCGGAAGCGTCGCCAGATGTTGCAATAGCGGTCAGGGCAACCGTGCCTTCCGCCAAGGCGTTGAGTCGCCAGTCGACGCGAGCCTGCTCATGGGCGCCGATCGTCACCGTTCTTACTCTGGTCTCTCTGTCGGCAAATTCTATCTGCGTCTCCCCATCAATCTCCAGGCGAACTTGAACTTCTTGGGCTGTCGGCAGGTCGTTATGGACGATCCCCGAGATCACCACTTGATCTCTTTCCACGACAAAGCGAGGCGTTTGCAGTCGGATGAGCAGCGGTTTGCGAGTCACTGCCTCGGTCTGCCCACTTCCGACCTTGGTCCCGTGTCCCACTGCCCAGCTTTTCATCCGCCAGCCGGTAAGATTTTCGGGCATGTTAAATTTGGCCATTGCCCGCCCTTGGGAATCGGTGGTCACCGCGGACAACCACAGAGCGGAATCGGCAAAGTCCTTGCGAATGGCGGGAGTCGCTGCAGTCGCTGGGGGCGTTGCGGCAACTCCGCCTCCCATGCCTCCGCTCTTCTCCATACGCATGCCGGCTGAAGCGTCCATGCTCATAGCACTCATGGGAGCAAATCCACCGTAGCCGCCTCCCATCGCTCCACCAAAATCACTGGTGCCGAACAGTCGCCCGCCTGGGGCACCGCCACCTAGCCCCAAGCCCCGAGCGAGTCCGTCGCTCATCGATTCCCCATCGTCCGCGATTGAGTTGCCAAATATTCCGAGAGGTTGCAGCGGATAAATGTCGTGGATCGACAGGGGGCGACTGACGAGCTCAGCGTTGGACGATTGTTGTGGTGAGTGCTGCCGTCGCCATTTCCAAAAGAACTCGCGAATGTCTTGTGGGAGTACGTCGGAGGCGATTTGTTCGAGGGAACGATCGTAGACCGCGATGGCACAGGAACCCGAGACCGGGTGGCCGTCGGGATCGGTCACAACAATCGAAACTTGCGCCTCCTCACCGGGAAGGTACTCCGCTTTGTCCGCGTTCATCTCGACATTCAATACACGGTCCGCCGGAGGAACAATGATCTCTCTGGTGGCCGAATGCAGGTTGCCATCGTAAACGGTGTAGGCTTCCACGAAAAAATTTGGCTGGTCGCTGCCAAGCACCGGGATCTCAACCACAGCGGTTTTCCCCATGAGCTGCACAATCTGTGGCTGCGGATAAACTCCTTCAGAGGGACGTACAAACAAAACGACTCGGGCATCTGCATGTTCTGAGGCCACAAGCAATCGCACTTTATCTCCAGCCGCATAGTGGGGCAAATCGGGAGTCAGCTCCAAAGCGTTGTAGCGAAAATCACTGTCGGTCGAACCTTCACCACGCACGGTCAGAATGTAACCACCTTCCACTTCGCTGGTGCCCGGCCCTTTAAAGCGAGTGCGTATGCGGTACTGACCAGCGTCTGCAGCCGTCAGCGGGTGTGTCAGAAATCCATTCGCATCGGTCTTTACCGCTGCAGAATAAACACTACGCTCGCTAGGAGTGCCCGCCTCATCGTAGGTGATGTGCATTAATTCAAGCGTGCCAGTGACTTCCACGTCGGTTCCGTCGAGCATTTGTGTTTGAAAGCTCGCGTCGATACGCTGGCCTACTTGGTAGTATCCACGATCCACCCAAGTGTAGACCTTGAAGGGAGCCTGCGAAGCAATGGTCTTTCCTACAGCGGATATCGTTCGCCGCGAGGAGTCTCGTACATCGACGGAGATCGTGTATTCATGATCCTCGTCCCCGTACAACGCTTTGGCCAGTGAGGTGTCAATCTCAACGGTCGCTTCTCCGCTCCCATCCAAACTCAACTCTTGCTCCAAAACCAGTTCCGGCGGCTCATTGCCATAACGCGGGTACCACCATGGAAAAGGCGAAACGCAGCCCGCCCAGCCCTTCCAACCGGGATACCAGATGTAGTCCTCTGCGAACCACCAGTAACCGGGGTCGTAGCACCAGTCATAGGGGCGAACCGGATAGTAATTATCTCGATAAGTGCTGCGCTCGACTTTTACATTGACCACAGCATCGGTGACGGGGGCTCCGAAATAGTACTTGGCCTGAATGCGTGCCGAGATCGTGTCGCCGAGTGCTACCGGCTCTTGAGGTGATAGGACTTTGACTTCGAACTCGGGCTTGCGGTATTCTTCCACTCGAAAAACGGCATTGGATTGCAAGTCAAGTCGTGGAACACCGTTGGCCGGGTCGATGGACTCGACCGAAAATCGATAGGTTCCGAGTGACGTTGTTTTAGGGAGCTCAAATTCAACGTCGCACGCTCCAAACTCATCGCTGGTAACTGCCTTGGCGAAGACTTGGTTGCCTTGTGCATCGTAGGCATGGAAGCTGATTGAACGATGGGCCAGGGGAGGAGCTGCTTCGTCTCCATAGACGGTCTGAGCCACCCAGAATTTGGCCTTCACGGTGTCGCCCGGACGATATAGGGGGCGATCGGTAACTCCGTAAGCTTTAGCTTGTGAAAGTGTCTGCAACTGGTAGTTGTTGCGAAGCCAGATGTGTTGGAAGTCGAGCAAGGCGAGACGTCCATCCGCAGTGCGGGCGACCGTGAGCCATTGCAAATTGCCGTCGAGCCGGACGCGGGCTTGCCCTTCCGAGTTTGTCTTTTGAGCACGATTCT
Source organism: Aureliella helgolandensis (assembly GCF_007752135.1). GTDB lineage: Bacteria > Planctomycetota > Planctomycetia > Pirellulales > Pirellulaceae > Aureliella > Aureliella helgolandensis. The sequence goes on from NZ_CP036298.1 coordinate 3,259,302, forward strand.
CAGTGTTATAGCGGCGTGCTTGAGACGGAGGGGTATTATTCTTGTGCCCGAAGCCGAAGAACTCGAGGTTCGCGCCTGCGATGGGTTTTCCGGTCGTTGCATCTACCACGTCCAGAAGCCATTCTCCTGCTAGTGGCTTGCGAATTACGATGGTATCTTGAATCCAAAGTAAGCAACGGGCTAGATGCGCCTTGTCGTTAACGTCGGCCTCGATCAGATATAGGCCGGCCTTTTTTAAGGGGGTGTCAATCGCTTGACGCCGGTCCCAGTGATTCTCCCGCGATTCAACTTCGGTCTGCCACTTCACCGGAGCATCGATAAGATATTTTTCAGCAATTTGTCCTTCAAACAAATTGGATGGCACCGAAAGCTGAGGAGGGTAGACTCCCTTGAGACCTCCGAATTGGTTGCGGTCCTGATTTGTAAAATTCCGGTAATACTGCTTGGTATCCGTGATGAGTTTTTCCAAGTCGACTCGCCTGGCGGATAGCGAAATCGTATTGGTATTGCGGAAGAGTACGCTTAGCTTGGCTGGCTCACCAGCAACCTGACTCGGGACCGGATCAAAGGCAAGCCGTGGTTCAACAATACTGTCGAGCAGTTGTTGTCGCACTTCTGGATTGTTGTCGAAGCGAGAAATACTGTCTCGCAGAAGTTCCGCCGCTTTCGGATACTGCCGCCGATTCAGGAAAATTTGAACCAATTTCGATAACGCCTCTTCTGCAACTCTTTGATCGTCCACGTTGGGAGCTGACAGTTTTTGATAGACGCGGATCGCGTTGAAGTCATCGGGGAGCTCAATGCGTTGGATGCCATTGGCCAAACGGGCGAGGGTTTCACTTTCTTCCAATGTATGGAGCGACAAACGCTTCGTCTGGATCTCTTCCGCATCGTTGTTGCCGCCTCTGAAGATCCATTGTTCGGCCTGCAGAGTTTCGACGGAAAATTGTCCTGACAGAAACTGAGCCCATTGCAAGCTCGCCTGAGGAGCAACCTGGGGAGCTCGCTCTGCCTGCGCTAGTGCCCAGCGGAAACGCGCGCCATCGCTCGCGGCCGTGCCTAAGCTTTCGGGCAGGTCGTAGAACACCGGCGTGCCCGATGCATCAACAGGGGCATAGCGGGCTGGCCCGTAACCTGCACTGTCGAAGTCCAAATAGTCGGGCTCGGCCGTAAGGTCGGTGAGAGCTTGCAAGCGCCAAGCTTGGCGAGTGTCGCGATTGTGTAAGAGTGTTTCGGCAAATCGAAGATGCAGTTTGGCCAATTCTGCTGGTTCGATCGTCGAATCTGCTTGGGAGGCAAGTTCCAAGGCGCGGTGTCGCCACTTGAGGGCCTGGAGACGATCCTGTTCGCCCACGGATATTCCCATTCCACCTGCCCCACCACGCCCGGCGTAGCCGCGCCCATGCCCCCGAGAGAATTCCTGGTCTGCCACCGTCCCATAGGGGATGCTGCGGAGGAGGATTTCGGCAGCGGTATCGAGTACTTGATAGGCCCTTCCATGGATCTCGACGGCGGTTCGCAAGTCGGAATCGACAAAGTGCACCTCGCCGAGTTGGTTGCGACACTGTTCAAGTTGCGTCATCGCTTGAACGACGCGAGCAGGTTGCGCGTCTGACGAACGCAGGACATCACGGTAAGCCTCGCCAGCCTCTTTGTAATTGTGATCCGCAAACAGCTTTTCTGCAGACTCAAAACGCTCCGCAGTGGAAGGGGCTTGAACAGCCATGGCGATAGCAGTCAGCAGGGCTGCGGCCATACAGGCGAGGACAGGAAAAGGGACAAAGCGCCGCATAGCTAGCTCCGAAGTCGATCTGAAAAGTTTTGCCTTGAAAAAAGCTCTAAGAGGACTGACGCGATTTTCTGCGGCGAGTTCCCAAATCGGTTAGAACTGGGGGCAGTCCGCTTCTGCTCGTTTCGAGAGTGAGCGATTCCACTGATAATCTACCACCCTTTGCCTGCTCAGGGCCAACCCATTCGGCTGTTGGGTGGCTCCTGGTGTTAAGGTTGCAGGGGCCCAAACTACCCGCCTAGTAGGAATTTTCCATGCTGAAGCCTCTGAATCGGATTCTGAGTAAATCTGGCTATTGGCCGTGTTTCACCTTGGGCCTGATCGTCTGGAATGCCAGTTGTTTGCTGCATGCTGCGGCCCCAACCGCGGTTCTGGTGGTGGTAGGGCCAAGCAGCCATCCTCCGGGAACACACGAGGTAGCAGCCGGAGGGCGTGTCATTGAGTATTGCCTGGAATACGCAACCGGGATCGGCCGTTTCTCCGTAGATGTGGTTGAGGGCTGGCCGAAGGACAGCAAATCGCTCGACAAATACCGGTCAGTGGTCTTCTCTGGTGACCGATTTCCTCTCGCAGAAATGGAGGATATCGAATCGAACATGCGAGAATTGGGCATCATGATGGAGCGAGGTTGCGGGATTGTCTGCTTCCACTATGCCACCGGACTGACGGCCGGCCAAATGCCTGATGATGGATCCCATCCCTTGCTGAACTGGATGGGAGGGTACTTTGCGACTCGGTGTGTGCATCACCAGGGGATCGCAAGAATATACGAACAGGCGGATATCGTATTGGAATCTCCCCAGCACCCGGTGTTGCGCGGCTGCCAGCCCTTTTCCATTCATGACGAGCCCTACATTAAGAACTATTTCGGACCCGATGGAATCGCTCCCAATGTGACTCCATTGCTGACCAGTATGCTTCCTCCTGAATCTCCCCAGAAAGAAGTGATCGCTTGGTCCGTACAACGCAGCGATGGGGGCCGGGGAATGGCAATTGTCATGCCGCACTTTTATAAAAATTGGCAAGTGGACGCACTTCGCAAGGTGATTATTAACGGGGTCGTATGGTCGACCGGCATCGAAGTGCCAGCTGTGGGAGTGCACGTCGAGCTACCTGATCTGCAGCGGTTCCAGCCAGCGGCCGTCGAGCCCCCGTCTCGATAGTTGTGCCGAATTGGCGTGAAGGCGGCCATGCGAGAGTTGAATTGGGTAGGACTCGGCCCGAAAGGCGTCACTGTATTCTGGAAGTCTTCTGGGAAGTCCAGGAGTGGAGCAGCGGGGGGCTCGGACTGAGGGGGAGTCACCGCTCTCTTGGGGAGTGCCCCGCAAGGCCTACGCCCCCGCTTAGCGGCTGGTTGAGATTGCAATCCGCCGGAGCGCGGTATCTTGGGCGGGAGAACCTACACTTCGGCACGGAGTGAAGCGGGCCGCTAAGAGTGATTAGCGGGCCGTTCCTGCGCGTAATGCTGGAGTCGCTCTTGAGACGGCGAACCTATCCGTAAGGAGACTGCGATCAGGCTACCGGCCGATTCGGGGTGGATCGTATTCTGTGGAAAACGAAGGTGAAAACAACGTTCCAACGTGCTGAACTGTGCATTTGCTAGGATGGAGCCTAGGCTGAGAAGTCCCCAAAGGTTGCTTGTAGGTGGCAGCTGCTCGGCAAAATCCGGGAGTCTCCGGTGGGGCAGGGAAATCAGGGATTGTCACTCTGCGGGCTAAGGTTGATAATCGACACGTTAAATCACTTGTCTTTCTTCCTTAACTATTGAATGGCTGCTTTTGGGAGCCATTAGGAGAGTTTCTTTCTATGGCATTGGTTCCACTGCGAGTCGTACTAGATCACGCCGCCGAAAATGACTATGGCGTAGCTGCGTTCAATGTAAACAACATGGAGCAAATCCAGGCGATCATGGAGGCTGCCGATGAGACAGATTCTCCGGCCATCATCCAAGCGTCCCGAGGCGCCCGCGCCTATTCTCAAGATGCTTATCTGCGGCATTTGATGCAAGCGGCTGCCGAGTTGTATCCTCACATTCCTGTCGTTATGCATCAAGATCACGGCAATAGCGTGGCCACCTGCTTGAGTGCTATTGAGAACAATTTCACATCCGTCATGATGGACGGTTCGCTGGAAGAAGACGGCAAGACTCCTGCATCCTTCGAATACAACGTGCGAGTTACGAAGGAAGTTGTGAAGTTAGCCCATGCTCGCGGCGTCTCGGTGGAAGGGGAATTGGGCGTACTTGGCTCCCTAGAATCAGGCGAAGGCGAGCAAGAAGACGGTCACGGAGCGGTTGGACAACTCACGCACGATCAACTTCTGACCGATCCCGAAGAAGCGGCCCAGTTCGTGGAAGCCACCGGCGTAGATGCGCTCGCTGTAGCGATTGGTACCAGCCATGGAGCTTACAAGTTCTCTCGCAAGCCCGATGGCGAAGTGTTGGCCATGAAGCAAATCGAAGCAATTCATGCTCGTTTGCCCAACACGCACTTGGTAATGCACGGCAGTTCATCGGTTCCCCAGGAATTGCAGGACATCATCAACAAGTATGGTGGAAAGATGAAGCAAACTTACGGCGTACCTGTCGAGGAAATTCAGCGTGGTATCAAGAGCGGCGTTCGCAAGATCAACGTCGATACCGACTGCCGTATGGCGATCACGGGAGCGATTCGCAAGGTGCTGCTTGAAAGCCCTGAGAAGTTTGACCCACGCGATTACCTCAAGCCTGCTCGCCAAGCAATGAAGGAAGTCTGCGTAGCTCGCATGACAGCCTTCGGTCAAGCTGGTAATGCCAGCAAGATGCGTCAAGCAGCTACCGTCTAGTAGTTCTGCTACGACCGCTGTTGCCCGCTCTCGCAACCTCTAGCTTTCCTTGAACGGGAAGCCCTGAGGTTTCGAGCAGCAGTGAAGGGCCCGTAACCATTCAACAAGGTCGAGAGCTCCCCGGATTCGTTCAGCGAATACTGGGGCTGGGGGCAGTGTAGTCCAGCGGAGGCAGTGCAGTTCTGCAGGGCGAGTGCATACTCTCGCTCATGCCAGGAGTCTCGCGGGCCGGCAAAAGTTCTCGGGTAGGTTGATCCCCTGGGAAACGCTCGAAACTGTAGGTCCATCGTCTAATCCATGGTCTAAGGAGTGTACTCCTCATGATCTTTGGGCCACGCATCTTCAAACACCAGAGCCTGTTTCCATAGCCAGAGTAACGTGTCCGCTCCCGAAGGGCATCAATCGCTCTGGCGCACCCCGCGTTTAGCTGCTCTAGAAGTGCTGTCTAGCCCGTGCTCGTGGTTCAGCACGAGCAGTCCCGCTCCAGAGCCCCATCATATTTTGCCTGCAGGAGCATTTCCTGGGCATCTCCCGGGGACAGGCCCCGCGTAAGACTTCGCTCCCGAAGGGCATCAATCGCTCTGGCGCACCCCGCGTTTAGCTGCTCTAGAAGTGCTGTCTAGCCCGTGCTCGTGGTTCAGCACGAGCAGTCCCGCTCCAGAGCCCCATCATATTTTGCCTGCAGGAGCATTTCCTGGGCATCTCCCGGGGACAGGCCCCGCGTAAGACTTCGCTCCCGAAGGGCATCAATCGCTCTGGCGCACCCCGCGTTTAGCTGCTCTAGAAGTGCTGTCTAGCCCGTGCTCGTGGTTCAGCACGAGCAGTCCCGCTCCAGAGCCTCATCATATTTTGCCTGGAGGAGCATTTCCTGGGCATCTCCCGGGGACAGGCCCCGCGTAAGACTTCGCGGAACCCCCTAATGGAGCAGTGGGGGCAGTCCCGCGCTGCCTTGAGCCGCCGGGGACAGTCCCTGCTCAGCCCTACGATCGCGTTTTGCTTGCATCCGCATAGTTGGGGACAGGCCCTGAGCAATGCACAGTTCGCGGTTGGGGACCGCGGTTGGGGACAGACCCCGACCAGCTTGTAACTCCTGGGGACGGTCCTTGGACCAACCGCTCATCTCCCGGGGACAGATCATGGGGACAGACCCCGGGCAATGCAGGGGCAATGCTGGGGACAGACTCCGGGCAATGCGGGCCCCTTAATGGAGGTGTTGGGGACAGGCCCCGATTCGCTTGCAACGCAGCTTGACTGGCTCCACACTCCCGTTGTGTTCCAACTGCAGCGGCACGCCGAAGCATCTTCTAGGGACAGACCCCTAATAACGACTCCTAGTAACACGAGATGCTCCTAGAGCACTTCTGGGAGGCAGCGGGGCATCGGGGGGTGAGAAGGCGGGACGAGGTGGGCCCCGGTGCCTGAGGGGGCCGCTGACGCTCGGAACGTGTTGGGCAAGCGGCTCACTTGGCTCATTCGACTGACTTGACTTAACTGATTTGATGGGTGGGCAACCCGTAAGCGCTTGTTCGATCGCTTACCGCTCATCAGACGCCGTCAATCGCGTAAAGTGCGCAGCTCTTACCAGACGTCAAGATTGATCGTTCCTGGCGTCTACCGCTGCTGGTCGCATCTTAAGATGGACGCAGCCTTGTGATCGACGGCTGGGCCGTACACGCCATGGGGGCTGCCCCTGGGGCGTTTCGCACGACTTGCGAAATGTTTCTATCAATATGCACGCCTTGGGATTGGCTGGGGGACGCGATTGCCTACGCTGACTTGGGAGCCCATCATGCCGTTAGTCCCTTGCGCTAAGTTCGGAAGGGCAGCGAGCTTGGTGACCTATTTGGCTGCCAAAAGCTCTGGGGCGTCTAGCGATGGCGTGTGGAGTCTGCGCTCAAGAGGCAGGTGTTCCGAAGTCTGCTGGCGATTGATTGAGTGACGTGCGATGCCGAGATCTACACCTTTGCGGTTTGCATCTGCTTGATAGAGCTTCAGGCAGTGGGGGCAAGCCACAAGGTGTGTGACGACTTTAGCCCGATCATTCTCCTCTAACTCGCCGGATACGAATTTATGCATCTTCTCGATAACAGTGCTGCACGTTAGTCCACCATACCCAGGTAGCTTTGTTTCGGCGCCGGAGCCATCCGGTCGGTACAGCGCGCTGAGGCTCACCAAGGCTAGCACCACGCATGCACCTACACCAACACTCATGGCACGGCGTCTCTTGGTTTGCAAACTGGCAAGCTTGGCCGCATGGCGATAAGCGGTCAGGGTTCCGGGCGCGCAGGCTTGCCAATCGTCAGTCAATATATTCTCAGTTGGCTTGGCATTTGAGCCAGAATCAGATGCCATGGCACCGTCCCCTAAAAGCGTTCAGTTAAGCAATGATGTGATGCTGTCTTTGGATTATCGGCAAAGATGTCGAATTCGTCAGTGAGGCAGTTCACAATCTGTCTATAAAAAAGTGGGTTGCAGCCCTCCGTGGCGAAGCGTAGGACTTATTCCGTGGCACCCAGACGCTGCCAGTCGAGGATGAGCAGTCGCTGGCGTTTGATTTGAAGCAGACCTTCGCTTTGCATTTCCCCCAAAAGTGTCGTTACGGTTTCCCGCGTGGCTCCAATGATCGAGGCGAGATCTTGATGAGAGAGGCGAATTGCTAACTCGATTCCCTCGCTAGTGGGGTTCCCGTACTGTTCGGAGAGTTCGATGAGGAGATGGGTCAGGCGTTCGCGATTGCTGCGAAAGAGAAGGCTGCGCAAGCGTCGTTCGATACGTCGACGCCGTAGTCCAATTAATTTGGTGACTCCCAGCGCCAGCGGAGCGGAGACCTCCATAAGTTCTCTTAGGATGTCACCGGGGATCAAGATGATGGTGGCGGCATTGACCACATCGGCCCGTTCCTCTCGTTGTCCCGGCTCCAAGAGTGCCAATTCACCGAACAGCTCGCCTGCTTCTACGAAAGCGAGAATGCTCTGCTTACCTTCCGGAGTCGTTGCACAAATGCGAACTCGCCCTTCCGCGAGCAGGAATGCACCGTCTGAGCGGTCGGTAGGAAGATAGACCGAAGAGCCCTTGGCGAATTTGCGCTGGCGTGCGCGCTTCTCGAGGAGCTCCAGCTGCTGTTCCGTCAGACGTTGGAAGAGCGAGCAATTTCGAATGTGCCAGAAAGATTGCCCCATGGCCTACAACTGCCCTAAATGGAGGAAGGCTTCGTTTACCGAGAGGGCTATGGTTTGACATAGCCCATCGAGGTCGAGATCGTCCTCGTCGTACCCGAACGGTTCTTCGACATGCTCGGCGACAACTTCCAGCCCCAGCATGAAGTAGGCGGTAAGGATGGTGAGTGGTATGGTCCAGAATCTAAAGTCTTGAACGATTCCCCAGGGGAGGGAGGCGAGGAATATTAGGACGCACTGTCGCGCAAAAATGCGATAGGATTTGACAATGCGTGTTTTCAGAATTCTCTCACAGCCCCCGGCAATATCCATCAATCTCAGTGCCTCCACATCGATGGCCCGCATTTCCTCACCATCGATTCTGCCTGCCCGTTTGGCGGCCCCAAGAATTGAATAGATTTCCTGGGCGATTCCTTGCGGCAAGTGGATCGTCTCGAGCTCCTCATAATCTAAATCCCTGAGCCCGATTGCAGGTTTTTCGCTTCGAAGGTGGCAACGAAGTGCGACAGGGAAAGCGATCAACAGCTGCTGCACTCGACGTAATTCTCGCGTTTCGAAATTTCCTAGCTTGGTAAACTTGAGCGACAAATTGCGACTGGCGTTGACGAGGCCACCCCACAGCGTCCGCGCTTCCCACCAGCGGTTATAGGCCGTATTAGTGCGGAATACCAACAGCCATCCCAAGATCAGGGATAGGACCGCGTGAAACTCCGAAGGCCCGTCGAAAAATGCGTAGGGAGAAAATTCGACCGCGACGGGAATGCAAGAGTAGAGGCCGACCAGCAGGGCCATGCCAAGAACGTGGCATAGCGTTCGGCTGGAGACCAGAGGAAGAACAAATTCGCGAAGAGGCATCTGAGGACTGACATGAATTCGGACAAGGTTTAGAGCGAAGTGCTGGCAATGATCGAAGAAAATACCATATCACGCAAGTTCCCTTTGATCTTCGCTGAGGAAGCTGGTACGCCGCAAGACCACGAAAAGGTCGCTTCCTAACCCTACCGAGGTAATCCCTATCTCGCTGATGGATCCCCTAAACCCCCATGGGTCTCCCTGGATTGCCAGGCTTACCCAGGCGACAACCGCTACACACGGTTGCTTTGGTATTTTCGACAAGGTTTACCCAGACCGACTCAACTCTATTTCGCTGAGCATCCGATACTACCGGCACAACCAGAAATTTGTGCGTGATTCCGGTACAGCAACTCGACCGGGCACGTGGGGGCGATTCCGTTTGCTACGGTGGAAGGTAGTTATGACGTTGCTCAATTTAGCTTGGCGATTTATCGCAGCAGTTACGGTCACCGTAACTGGACCAGCGGCCATGGGACAGGTTTTTCACCCGTCCGCAGACCCGGTCAATTTTGATCCTGACTGGCAATTTTTTGCTCCAGTCGATGTCGAGGCTCTCGCAGAGCTGTCACCACGAAAAAGGGCCCCTGTGGGCTTTTTCGGGACTTACGATCGGACGTACTTGTGGACAAGTCGTTCCGAAACAGAACAGTCGAAAGCCAACGGCGATTTCGGCTGGGGGAACCGATATGATCTCGGTTACATGACCGACGATCGCTCGGGATGGTTGGTCAGCTTCAGAATGATGACTGGTCCAAACATGTACAACACGACGTACCAGGAACGGATCGATCGATTCAATGAGGATGACATTGGTGATCCCATTGAGAATCCAGTCCAACCGTTCCTGGACGCCAATGATCCTCAGTTCGGCACACGTGCCTACCTCCTGGGGGACAGCTTGAATGTCTTTGGTTTAAACAACTTCGAAGTCAATAAGACATGGCGGCGTGAACCGTATCGCATGGGTGGTATCATTGAGCCGATGATCGGCTTCAAGTATACGACCCTCAAAGACTTTGCGATGAACCAGACGTACAGTCGCTCGACCAGCGATATTACGACTCCTGGTGGTGCACCGACCACGCAAACGCAACAGGAAACGCTAATCTCGCATGAGACAAGCATCAAGAACCAAATGGTCGGTGGCCAATTGGGAGCACGATACTTCACCAACCTACGTCGCTGGACGTTGTCGGGAGAGTTCCGCGGTTTCGCCATGGCGAACTTCCAGAACAACGACTACTACCAACGTTCGTACATAACTCAGTACTCGGGGGCTCCAGCGCTGGGCGTGGATACCATCGCAACGGACTTCAGCAGCGGTAGTCAATTGACCCAATCCAGCAACCAAGAGTTTGTCTTTGGTTTCGAGGCGCGGGCCGAAGCGGCTTATCAGGTGACCAAGGCGTTTAGCTTGCGGGCTGGGATTGATGTGATCGACTTTGCTCAGGGTATTTGGCGAGGTGCTAACCCAGGCTTTGGCGAAACAGGACTCCAAGACCAAGACGTACAGTTAGCGGGATACACCTTCGGGTTGTCCATCAACCGCTAGTCGATTCGCGAGGCGCCTTCCACCAGCTGAGCGTTGGAGAAACCCAAATCGGCGACGATTTGGGTTTCCTCCTAGTCTCACTTGCACGGGAAGGTGCTCCCCCGAACCATCACTCGGTGGCTCGCCAGCGTTCCATACTCCTCATTCGCTGCTGGAGCTCGACATCGTCGGGCGACATTTCCAGTAGAAGTTCAAGGTACCGCTGTGTCGAATCGAACAGGCCTGCTTCCTCAGCCAAATCGGCTGCGGATTGTAGAGCGCGTCGTTTGATCTCAGGTGCTGGAGGCGGAACCCGAAACATGGCTGCTCGGCGGAAAGAAGATAGAGCGGCGGGAATCTGACCGGCACGACGGTAGAGTTCCCCCAATTGCAATGCTGCCGACGCACGTAAGCTTGGCACTTGGAGCACTTTTTGCAGCGACTCCATGGCAGCCTGCTGATTCTCCAGCTCTTCTTGAGCGGTCGCCAACGGCAGATAGAGCTCAACCTGCTCGGGATGTCGAGCCAATCGGCTGAGGCACACTCGCTCTCGGAGCACATTCAATTCGATCCGGCTGCGTTCGAAGCTCTCCTTCGTCAACACCGTTGGCTCAGATGCGTATTCTTGTTGCGCTTGGTTGTACAATTGCAGAGAGCGGGCGAGTTGAGATTCTTCGAGGAGGTAATGCACCTCCTCTTCCTCATCAAACCGCGAAATCGCCAGCTCCAGCACACGTCGCGCATCGGTCCAACGCTGGCTGCCCAAATAGATTTTGGCCAATTCCAAATAGGGCTCTACCGTGATCGGGTGATCCCGCAGCGTCTGTTCCAACGCCTGAAAACGCTCCAGCTTAATAGGCGATCCCGATGTTGCCTTGTCCGGTTCTCCTTCCTCGAGCCAAGCGGCTACCTCGACGGGGTTGCGCCGTATCAGGTGGTCTTTCGGAGTTAACGGGTCCATGCAGTGGTCCTGTGGGGTAAACCCAAATATCTGAAACGTCTACAACGGAGGGTGAGCATCGACCACTTCGGCGCTGGAGACCGTTCAATCCCGCCAATTTGAAGCGGCGCTCAACCGACCATCCATTCAACGTCTGTCCAGTACAATTATACCTCTTCTCGCGTGCGAGTGCCGACGGAGGCGAGGATGCTGGCGAAAGGGCAGGACGGTTTCTGGGGATAGATCTAATTCCTAGGGAGAACCGCTACCATTGGCGCAACGCACTCGGGGGGCTAGATGCGACGGGCGGCGATCGTTCTCACACGCCCCCCCAGACGTGTCACCAATAGTGTTACGGGACTCCCCTCAGCTTGCGAGTATTTGCGTTGGTAAGCGTTGGCATCCAGACGATGCAAGCGGTTTTTGACCTCCACGAGTCCGGCTCGCTGGCTTCTCAACCAGCGACGAACGCGACGATCATCCCAAGGCAGCACTTCCAAGACTTCAAAACACTGTATCCAGGGGGAGCTTAGGGGGCGGTCGGCCGTGAAATAGCCCGCTTCGGACTCCAGCGCCTGCAAACCATGAGCCTCTCCCCAGGCAGCGTGGAGATCGGCACCATACAGAACGGCATGCATGTCGAATACGAAACGCAAGGGCGACTCGACGATGGGGACGGTTACGCCTGGAGCTCCGACGTAGGTTAGAGGCTGGACTGTCCCCGGGAAAGAGGACGCGGGAAGAGCGGACTCCGGGTTGGCCAAAACCGCCGCGCGCGCCGAGGGGGGCAGCTGGCGCAATTCTCCAGTGAGCAGCAGTTGTTGCCGGCACTCACCGTGGTTCCCCACCCACACTCGATCGACCGAGTCGTCTAACTGCTCGGAAAATTGGGGCTCGAAAATTGTCGAAGGCGCCAACTTGATAACTGCTCCACGCATACGCTTTGTTGTCTGGAATACGTCGGAGAGCGGTGGACTAAATCGTTCCGCTACTTGCGTGCGTGTATCAGCCGGCCGGCGATCGGGGTCGACGTGGAGCCATTGAGTTCCCGCGGGAATGTCTTGCGGCACGCTACCGAGGAGCGTTTGTGCATCAATCGCATTGCGACGGACATTGGAGGCAGCTAGTAAGACCATGGCTGGATCAGAATCGATGCCGACGGCCGGCCCTCGGGTACCCAATGCGGCAAGGTCTGCGCCGGCCCCGCAACAGGCGTCAACTACGGCAGCATCATGGGGAAATAGACTCGCTTTGTAGAGTGCTGTCCACCAATCGCTTGCTTGGGCTAGGCTGCGATCGGTCCACAGCCAATGGTGGGCTTGAGGAAAGCGACGTTGGGCTCGTTTTCGATACGCTCTTTGATCGCGCAGCAAGCAGGTTTGCCACGCGTGCAACCGGCTACCGTGTGGTTCGGTCGTGGGCGAAGTGGAATTGCCCTGGTTGTCGGTCGCGTCGAGCAGACGGGGACCATTCTCAATCAGCCATTCAAGCTGTTCTTGGTCGCGTGGTGCAGAGGGGTTCACGGGCAAGTCCACAAGCGGGTGGCGAAGGAGCGGAGAGAGTCGGGACACGCGGACTGTAACGGGTAGACACACCCTGTTGAGACGATTGTAGCGATCGCCAAAGGGGAGCCAAGCCGCCTGATATCACTGGGGCGAGTGGGTCGATAAATAAATGGATCCCCCTTCATTCTGCTGAGAGCATGCGATGTCTAACACATTCCTAAAGAGACCCTTGACTGGGCTGCTCGTCTTGGCTGGTGCTGCAGGTGGCCCCTACATGCTCTTCGAAACCGACGTTGGCAGCCAGGCGCGCCAGGCGGCGACTGGGATTGTTTCCACCAGCGATGCGCCACCACCACCGGGCCGCTTGACCAGTGCCAGCCACAGCAACTCTCAGGATCCCTACTATGGATTGACCGGCAACGATCCTAGACTCAATCCGCTCAACCCCTCTGATACCTTGCAGGACGTGGTGTATCCCCCCGTGTTGGCGCTGCAGCAGGTGTTGCGGTTTGACGTTTCACCGGGCTGGGTCACTCAACAATTCCCGCGGATTACTACCGTGCTGGCCGACATGCAGTTGGACGGCCTCCGCGTTCCCTTGGTAACCGGAACTACTCCCGGTGATATTGCAGGGACGTTGACCTACTATTTTGATCGTTACAAGAGATTGCAGCGGATCAAGTTGGAGGGCGTGGCTGGTGATCCGTCGCGGTTTGTCGCGGAATTGCAGCAAATCTACAAGCTGGAGCAGTCACCATCGCTCGGGGGCGGTCTCTACGTTTTGAAGTGGAATGGTCATCCGACGAGTGTAATGCATGTCGCCCCGGCCCCAGTCATTCACGCCGATTCGCCCTATTCTCGCTTCAATGTGTTTCTCGAGCTCAATTTGCCTGGGCTTGAGTATGGGCTGAGCGTTGACGCAGAACAGTTTATTCGGGCCGGTCAAGCGACGCAGCGTTGGTAGTTGTGTCTACCAACGAAAAGAGCCGTGTTGCATAGTTGTCCCGCTTGCAACACGGCTCTTCACGAAGGATAGTGAAACTGCGAAATGGAAAGACTGTGGGGTTATAATGTCAGTTGCTACCCATGGCATTCAGCCCCGATAGCTTTGCCATTTCGAATCTTGCCCAACGCGTTTGTTGCTACTCAAACCATTGGCTCACACTACCGCGTGTTCTCAGCTGTTGGCCGATTCCGTTTCGAAAGCTTGTGGGTCAAGACCATCCACAAAACTCATCAGAGCCTTGTTGCGATACGGTTGTTGGAGCTTGCGAACTGCCTTGCTTTCGATCTGACGCACTCGTTCGCGCGTGACCGAGAAGATCCGACCAACTTCTTCTAGGGTGTAAGCGTAGCCGTCGGCCAAGCCATAGCGAAGTCGCAGGATTTCGCGTTCGCGGTAGTTTAGCGATTGCATGGCTTCGTCGATGTGGAATTTGAGCGATTCTTGGTTCGCTTCGTACAAGGGATCTTCGTCGCGGTGATCCTCTAAGAATTCCCCGAAGTAGCTGTCGTCGTGATCTCCAACAGGTTGGTCAAGCGATAGTGGTTGACGTGCCATCTTCATGATGACACGAGCATCGTCGACGGAAAGCCCTGCCTTTTCGGCAGTCTCTTCGACCGAAGGTTCACGTCCCAGTTCTTGAACGAGCTGGCGGGTTACCATGCGCACTTTGGTCATCGTATCGATCATGTGAACCGGGACGCGAATGGTACGGCTTTGATCGGCAATGGCTCTGGTGATGGCTTGACGAATCCACCAGGTGGCGTACGTCGAGAACTTGAAACCACGCTCGTGCTCGAACTTGTCGACCGCCCGCATCAAACCGGTATTTCCCTCTTGGATCAAGTCCAAGAAGCTTAGGCCGCGATTGCGATATTTCTTGGCAATGGAGACTACGAGTCGCAAATTCCCAGCACTCAATTCTCGTTTTGCTGCATCGTACTCAACGCGGTGGCTGGCAACCCGTTCAATCCGGCGACGTAGAGTGCGAGGGCTCTCGTAGGTGATTCGCATCAGGTAGCGTAGTTCCTCGAGGAGTTTTTCTAGCGATTCGCCATCCACGTAGCCCGATTCACGAGCGACTTCAATCTGGTTCTTCAGCGTTCGCATGCGAGCATCGATGCTGTCCAGTTTTTCGAACAAGGGCTCAAGCCGGTTTGTGCGAAGATTCATTTCCTCGACCAATCGAACCGCCCGGTTACGGCGGCGGGTCAGTTTCTTCCAAGCCGCACGGCGGGTGACGGTATCGAGCTTGTGGTTGATCGCGACAAAATAGTCGTGATGGTTTTGGATGAGCAGGTGCCGCAGTGTTTTGATGTTCGGCACGATCCGCTTCATGATCGCCTTCTTCTCAGCCGCATTGGTCACGCTGACTTCAATCGTGCGATCCAAACGCAGTTTGCTGTCACGGACTTGTTCTAAGAGTTTGCAGGCGCCTTGGAGTACGAAATCGGTGGCCAGCATCCAGTGTCGGTACTTGCTGCGAGTTCGTTCAATCTTCTTGGCACTCGTCAGTTCTTGTGCTCTGGTCAACAATGGAATCTCGCCCATTTGCATCAGATACATGCGAACTGGATCGTCTGTGCTTTCGACAACCTCATGAAGCTCTTCGAGATCTCCCTCCTCGATCAATTCACTATCAAAATCGCTGGAATCGTCTTCGTTGCCGTCAACCCCAGTGAATTTGGCTGAGTTGCTGGTGTAGTCGCGGGCATCCACGCTTTCGAATTCGCTGTCAAACGCGTCTTCGAACGCTGGCTGGCTTCGGTAGTTCTTTTTCATAGCAACCCTCTCTGTAGCATCGAGTCGGTGTGATTCAGCGGTTCAGCGTTTGTGCTGTCTGGCTGAGCGGGACGAGAGTGGAAGAAAGCACAGAGGATGCCGGGGTTCCCAAAGATCTGGCGCAAAGCGCATAAGGCATTGTTATATAAGGGGTTACGGGAATTTCTTGGGCTGAGGGCTACGGGGATGGCGTGGCGAATCCGCAACAATTGGACGTCTGCGTCCTAATTTTGTTTCCTAAAATCACCAAAATCCGACTAAAGAACTAGCGAAGAGCTTGGGGCTGAAGTACCCGTACCAAGTCAGCAAGTTCGGAAATTCCGCGCAAACACCGAAAAATCGAGGTTTCGAGGCTTGGGGGCCGCTCTACCAAGGCCTCCTTAAGACCCAAACGTTTCCTAATGCGCTGGCGACACAAACGCAGTTCAGAGTGCTCCACAGGGATGATGCGAAATCGCCACATCTCGCTTCGGTTCGCGGCCTCCGTACAACCCCTACATTCGGTCGAGTCATCTGTGAAATCGCCGAACTGCAGGTTGGTTGTTGTGGAATCGAGCGACAGGACAGCTGCTGGTGATTTAGATGGAGGCTTGGCCTTCTGAATACCTAAAATTCTCGGCACTGTACTACTGGCATCTGGGCAGCTATGCGATCAATCTATCTCGACTACAGCTCGTCGACTCCTGTGGCCGCCAGCGTTCGCGACAGCATGCTCCCGTTTTTGAGTGAATTCTATGGGCATCCCGCACGTTGCCACTGGTATGGCCGCGCCGCTCAGGAGGCCGTGGAGGAT
The DNA here is from genome assembly GCF_007752135.1 of Aureliella helgolandensis. Classification (GTDB taxonomy): domain Bacteria; phylum Planctomycetota; class Planctomycetia; order Pirellulales; family Pirellulaceae; genus Aureliella; species Aureliella helgolandensis. The sequence continues at coordinate 3,275,499 of NZ_CP036298.1, forward strand.
GCTCGCAGCCATCTGGCTAGTTTGCTGAGCTGCCATCCCTCGGAAATTGTGTTCACCTCCAGCGGTACCGAAAGTGTCAACTTGGGCATCCTGGGAGTCTGTCGTTCGATTTCCAAGGGGGGCAACGGTGAGCCTGCACATTTGATTATCTCAACCCTCGAACATGCCTGCGTCACGCGCTGCGCTGAGCAGTTGCAGCGGGAGGGGTGGCAAATCAGTTTCGTGCGTTGCAATGCCGACGGCGTCGTGCAGGTTGAGGAGTTTGCTGCTGCCATACGCCCCAATACGAGAATGATTAGCTTAATTCACGCTAGCCACCGTATCGGGACGGTCCAACCGATCGAGCAGATCGCTGAACTCTGCCAAGCCCGTGATATTCTCTTACACACCGATGCTGCACAATCGATCGGTAAGATTGATTGCAATGTGGACGACCTTGGAATTGATCTGCTGAGTCTGAGTGGACACAAGTTCTATGCGCCCAAGGGAATCGGGGCGTTGTATGTGCGTTTGGGGGTTCCCATCGAACCGATCTTGTTCGGCGAGTCATACGAAACAGGCTTACGGCCTGGAACGGCCAATGTGCCAGGCATCGTTGGACTGGGGCAAGCCGCCAAACTGGCATTAGCTGGTTTGGAGAAAGGGATGGATCGCACGTCTGAGATGCGCGATCGCTTTCATCATCAGCTGGAATCACTCATTGGAAAGCCACTGCCCATTCATGGTGAGCATGTGCGGCGGGTACCGGGGATTCTGAGTATCGAACTGCCTGGGGTGACTGCGGAAGCGATGCAACGCCGCCTGCCCGAGATTTGCTTCGGACCGACGCACCGTAGCATTTCTAAAAAGCCATCAGCAGCACCGTGCGCCCCTGCGGAGTGCCAGCAACTCGCCTATGGACCGACCGAGTTGCAGTCGCCCTATTTACTGCGAATCTCGTTTGGCTGGACAACCTCGGAGGAAGAGTTGCAGCAAGCGGCGCAGCTCATCGCCTCCGCTTTCGAAGCACTCGTCGATTGAAGTGCTGCTCCTCATACTCGTCTGGGAACTGAGGAGATGGGGTAGAGGTTTACTGACAGGGGGGCTCTGAACCTTGGTTGGCTTGTCGTCTTCTCCAGGCATTCAAGCCCAGGGAATTCTCGAGTAAGACTTCCCCGCCCGGCTCCGCGACTTGCCGTTGCCTTCGAAAGGTACTAAAACTACCTGCCCCTGTTCCCACTTCACTAGTGCTCTCTAACAGCCCAATTTTGGGTTCGACTCGTGAATCCTTGATACGTCGGTACTCAGTTCCCACGCGGCAACCGAGTGCAGCACATTCGTGCATCTCGAATGTCGAGCGATGACATTGCACTAGGTTCCCCAGCACAAGCCGTTGCGAACTGTTTATGCCGAATTCACTGACGTCCGGGAAGATTGCGACCATCTGCTTGGTGATAATCGCCACGTCAGTTGCAACCCACATGATCTACTGGTTGCGCCCCGTCCTGGTTCCGTTTGTGGTGGCTCTGTTTGTCGTCAGCGGGATTACCCCCTTGCTGGACACGCTGGAGAAGCGATTGAAGGTCAACCGCCTCGTTGCCGCCACGCTTACGTTCCTATGTGGGCTGGTGACGATGGGCGTGCTAGGGGCGTGCTTGTGGCTGTCGGTAGCTCAAATGTCCGAGCAAGGTGAGGCGTATCAGACGCGGGTCAAAGAATTGGTAACGAAAACACAAGATTGGCTCGATCTCGATCGGCACAGCTTGTTTGGCTTTTCGATGTCGGGCGAGGAAGATGAACCGCAGAAAATTGCTGCAGATCTTCCGAACGGGCTTGGTCCGTCCGCTTCGATTCGACCAGAAGTTCAGCCGGATGAGGACGCAATCGCAGATGCTCACGTGCTTCCCAACGGCCTACCCCACAGCGGGATATTCGCAGAATCTCACGATCCCACGCTGGCGGCCATTCGTCCAGCCGACCCGCAAAATTCAGCGTCCGGTCAGAAAAAATTTCGGCAGCTCATCGATAGTTCATTGCGAGCTTGGTTGGGCAAACTCAGCAGTGAGCTGCTGGGTTTGATTTCAACCAGTGTCGTCGTGCTCATCTATGTCTTCTTTTTACTGTTGGGTTCCGTGGAGACTACGCCACAGACCGGATATTGGATCGCACTCGATCAACAAGTTCGCTCCTACCTCTTTCTCAAGACCATCATCTCGATCTTGACGGGAGCTGCATTCGGTTGTGCGCTGTGGATTTTCGGGGTGCCAATGTCGCTTTCGTTCGGCGTGCTCGCCTTCTTACTCAACTATATTCCCAATGTTGGGCCCTTGGTCGCTAGTCTCCTTCCAATTCCATTTATCTTGCTCAACCCCGATGGAACTCTGATGTGGATGGTAGGTGCAATTTCAGTCACTACCGCCATTCAAGTTGTCAGCGGCAGCGTGATTGAGCCTAAGCTGATGGGGGAGTCCTCAGACCTTCACCCAGTAGTGATCCTATTGGCTCTGATGTTTTGGGGGATGATGTGGGGAATTACCGGAATGTTCCTGGCAACGCCCATCACCGCTGGAATTAAAATTGTGTTGGAGAGCACGGAATCGACCAAGCCGTTTGCCAATATTTTGGCTGGCCGCTTTTCGACTGCCGCGGCCAACACCAATCGCGCGGAAACTTAGCAGCGCGAACTCTCATCGAAATCTTAGTCCGACGTCTGCGTTCGCTTGTTGAGAGTTTGTAGGTAAGCCATCACATCTCGGACTTCGAGAGGCGTCAAGATTTCAGCCATGGGAGGCATCAAGGAAATCTTTTGCTCGGCTTGTTCTTCGATCTCCACGGTGGGGATGTCAAGGCTCTGTCCTCGGCTGTCAACGATTGTCGTTGTCGTTGCGTCCGCAGATTGCACGACTCCCTGGACGACTTCCCCTGATTCAAGCAGCAGCATTTGGGTGCGATACTTTTCGTCGATTTCAGACGAGGGGGTCAGAATGCTGCGGAGAAGGTAATCCGCATCGCGGCGTAAGCCTACGTCGGAAAGTGCTGGTCCAATATTGCTACCAGTGCGGCCCGTCCGATGGCAGCGACTGCACTGCGCCTCCAAATGAGTTTGGAAAAGTCGTTCACCCCGTTGCTGGTTCCCTCCCTCGCGTGCAAAACCAAATTTTGCCAGTCCCTTGTCAGCGAAGGTTGGCTCCGCAGTTGCAAGGATACTGGAGTGTAGCTGTTGTAGGTTGGGATTGGATACATGCCGTTCTAGGCTCTGGACCACATCCAGTTGCAAGCCGCTGGGGAGGGTCTGTTCGAGAAGTTGAGTCCCCAGTTCATGCAGGAAGTCGTCCACCAGTGGCGGCTGCATCTCTGCAAGGAGTGCAATTGCAGCTTGCTTGACTTCCAATTCTGCATTGCCTTTCAACATGGACCGAATGGTGTTGAGAGCGGTGGCAGGAGTGTTTTCGACCAGCAACTGCAAGGCTCGAATTTGCAACTCTGGAATCTCCGTTTCAGCTGCTTCAAGGAGGAGGTCGTTGACTTGTTCTGAGAGTGTTGAGAGTGCGGCCACCCGCGTGTCGGAAGCGATTGCGTCATCCCGAATCAATTGCTGAAGGGCTTGGAGCGGAAGTGCGATCTTCAATCTCCGCGCTGCATCAAGTGCAAGTGTTCGTAGTTGTGGCTCAGACGATTGCGATAGGCTGGCAATCGATCTCTTCAGAAAAATGGGATTGAAGTCGCGATTTTCCGGCGGCAGGTCTCTGCGCCGTCCGTCGACGCGGTCAAGTAGCGGAGGTGTCATCCACTGGGTTAACGCGTCGGCAGCTAAAAGTCGGCCTGCGAGGCTGTTTTCTTCTTGAGTTGCGTACTTGGCGACGCGGTCGGCAGACAACGCGTCTCCGATTCGATAGTTGGCATTAATTGCACGTACTAGAAATGCCATGGATGCGTTCTTGCGATCGTTCAGACTGCTGGCCAAAGGCGGCAGTGCTGCGACAATCGATTCGTCGTCATGGATCGCACGGGCCGCTTCATTGGCCACCCAATCGGATGGATCTTGCAGGAAGCTCGCTACCTGCTCAGAGGCCCGCCGTCTCAGGGCAAGTACACAGCACAGTCGTCGCATCTCAACGGGGTTCTCCTTCTCGGCCACCAAAGCGGTGGCATCGGCACAGCGAGCCAGGGCCGTGACGATCGAATGACGCAGGTTGTGTTGCTCGGCGGTTAGTTGCTCACTCTGGGTAAGCAAGATTGGTACGGCGGTGACAACGGGTTGACGTGCCAACCCTAGCCCAGCCATTACTCGGACCGTCAAATCATCGTCGGACAATAGCTTGATGAAGGGCTCGCCCGACACCTTGTTCAGCTCGCCGTAGGTCTTGGCCGCTTGAGCGCGCACATGCGCATCTTTATCTGCAAACAGCAGGACCAGCGTGTCGCGACAAAACGTGTCGCCTGCACGCGCTAGCTGCCCGAGTCCCCACAGCGCATGGAGCCTCGAAACGGTAGACGCCCCGGTATCGGATGCTTGGCCTGACAATGCATAGGCATCTTGGCGGGCAACGAGTTCGAACTGAGCTTTCATCCGGACACGTTGGTCGGCGTGCCCTAATCGGTCGACCAGCGTCTCTTGGGAATGGTTCTGAAATTTCTCAGCCAGCAGTGATTTTACTTCTCGCCGAATGTCCGAATCCGCAGCGCCGGGAACATCAATGCGAATGACGGATCCCTTTTCGTCCAGAGGGTAGCCTCCATCCCAGTCAGCGCCGTAGAGCCCGCCATCGGGGCCAAAGGCGAGTCCGACGATGGCCGTTCCTGAGCCGAATTGGTGTTCATTAACCATCTTAAAGGTGTCGCCCACCGCTTCCACCTGGAACGCATGCTGAAATCCGTTGGGGGCGCTGGTCATAAAGAAGTAGTCCTGGTACTCCGGCGATAGGGCCGTTCCGGGATTGAACTTAAAACCAGCCGGTCCGTCGACATAATGACTGAGGGGAGGAACGATGTAGGCCGGATGCTGCTCTCCGGGCAAATCCCACAATCGCTCTTCCATCCACGGATTGTAGGCCTCTCCACGGTATTGATAATTGCAGCGCCAACCGGCATCCATCTCTGCAATTATGTTGACGAACCGCTCGCGTTCTTCAGGTTGATCGGAATCATTATCGATCCCGAATATGTTCCCATATTGATCAAAGGCGAATTCTTGGACGTTGCGTAAACCATGCGCAAAGACTTCAAAATCGCTGCCGTCGGGATTGCATCGCAAAACTCCGCCTTGGTTTGGAAAAGCAAAAACCTTTCCCTCCGGTGTCGTCACGTGGATGCCTTTGTCTCCGATCGACCAATAGATCTTTCCATCGGGGCCAACGGTCAAACCGTGCATGTCGTGCCCAGCGTAGGCGACATGCAGTCCGAAACCGTGCGCCAGAGCTTGCCGCTCGTCCGCGACTCCATCTGCATTGTTGTCGGTCAACTTCCATAAGTCGGGGGCAATGGTTGCATAGACTGAGTTTTCGAAAGCAAGCACACCGGCAGCGATCCCAGTCACCTCTGTTTGGAAGTTTTCCGCAAAAGTGGTGATCTCATCCGCCTGGCCATCTTGGTCGGAATCGACCAAGCGATAGATGGCTTCGCTAATGACCGTCAAGTCTCGCCAGTCATGCTCCCCATCACCATTGACATCTTGCACCAATTTCTTCTGCAATTCCTGGTCGCCACCAATCCGCATCACTGAGTGATAGAACTCCTTCTTCTGTTGCACGGTCCTCAGGCCCACATCGGTCGGGATCCAATCTCGATGCTCTCGGATATCAAGGTCTTGGATTTTCCGCCTACGCGTTTGGGTGACGTAGACGCGTCCCACATTATCGACGCTGAGCGCTACGGGGTCCGGTACATTGATTCCACCACTCCACTTCTTAAACTCCAGTACGGGCCGTTCTTGGGCATGCAGTCGAGCAGGCTGGGGATCGACAGCTGTTAGGAAGAGAATTGGAGGAAGAGCTAGTTGGAGTGCGAGCAAACGCAGAAACTTGGAATTACGATGCATGGTGGGCGATCCGAACGAAACGTCAAAATACTTCTAGATGATCAAGCACCACCAGTATAACTCCCCTCGGTTTTGCCTGGGGGGAGATTCTCCACGCCACCTGTCCCATCCACGCCATCTAGTCGTAGAAGTTCTCGGAAAGCTGATGGCAGGCGACCAATCGGGTATCCTAGGCAGTGAGGCGTGTCAGCTTCGATTACGATCGGCAGAATACAGGCTACACGGTTGGGCTGCTCCGAAAGACTCCGCCCAATAGCAACACAATCCCTTGCCGGAGTTGTTTGGCGTAGGAGCGGCATTCGGTCATCTGACTACGCAATCAACCAATACAACACCATCATCAATTGAGGAGCCAAGACCTTGACTCGGTATTATTCCACGACGGAGCGATTTCGAGGGGTGTTGCTTGCAACGAGCATCAGCCTGCTGCAGTGTATAGGGATGCCGATCTGTTGGAGCTCAGAATCGAAGGATGCTACGTCCGCGCAACGTCCCAACATTCTGTGGCTTTCGTGCGAGGATATCAGCCCACACTTGGGGTGCTATGGAGATCCTCATGCCATCACGCCGAACCTAGACCGACTGGCCACCGAAGGGGTACGATTCTCGCATGCGTTCACCACTGCAGGTGTTTGTGCGCCCTGCCGCTCGACCGTGATTACCGGCATGTATCAAAACTCAATTGGTACGCATCATATGCGTTGCAATGCTCAGCTGCCTGAATGGCTCGTGCCGTTTCCGATTCGCTTGCGTGACGCCGGCTACTACTGCACGAACAACCGCAAAACCGACTATCAGTTCAGTCAGCCGACGAGCAAGCAGATCTGGGATGAAAGTAGCGGTGGAGCTCACTGGCAGAACCGACCTGCGGGGCAGCCCTTCTTCGCCGTTTTCAACTTTGATGGTTGTCATGAAAGCGGTATCGCAAATGAAGATAAATACCGAAGGGTCACCCAGCAGCTCGCACCGCAACAGAGACAGGATCCATTTGCTTTTACCAATCTACCTCCCTACTATCCCGATACGCCGATAGTGCGCGAAGATTGGAAACGCAATTACGAATTGATCACGGCCATGGACGCTTGGGCTGGTGAACACATTCAATCCCTTAAAGAGGCGGGGGAATACGAGAATACAATCATCCTTTATTGGTCTGATCATGGGATTGGCCTGCCCCGCGCCAAGCGGTGGTTGTACGACTCTGGGACTCACATTCCACTCATTGTTCGCATTCCTCAGCGATTTCGAGTGGGAGACCAGGGGGCACCCGGTACTGTCAATGACGAATTGGTGAGTTCCGTCGATTTTGCTCCCAATGTGCTGAATTTGGCTGGGCTCGAGATTCCACCAGAGATGCAGGGACGTGCCTTCTTGGGAGAGCACCTGTCACCTCCTCGCCAATACATCCATGGTGCCCGCGATCGCATGGACGAACGCTACGATATCATTCGCAGTGTGCGTACCAAGCAGTATCGTTATGTGCGGAATTTTGAACCGCTTAAACCGTACTACCAATTCATGAATACTCCGGAACAGGGAGCGACCATGAAGGAGATTCGTCGCGTGGAACGGGAGGAGACGTTGTCCGCAGCGGCACGCAACTTTTCGACAGGTAGCAAGCCGGTCGAAGAGCTCTATGATCTGGACACAGATCCTCACGAAATACACAATCTAGCTGGACTCGCTGAATATCGCGAATTGCTGGTCCAATTGCGTCAAGAATGCCTACGTTGGCAGAAGGACGTGGGGGACCTGGGGCTGATTCCTGAAGCGGAGATCGCATTGCGTCAAGAGCAGGCTGGCTCGACGTACGCAATTCTGCACGGAGAGAATTCTGCCGAGAAGGTTACGAGGCTCGTTGATATTGCGGCCCGCGCCTCGGATGGAGAGGCCGCACTGCCTGACTTGCTCGTCGCCCTGGATAGTCCCGATTCGGCCGTTCGTTATTGGGGGGCCACTGGGGTGGGAAATATTGGGGCCGCGGCTGCAGCCAGTAGCGTAGAATTGCAACCATTGTTATCCGACGAGTCTCCCAGCGTTCGTATTGCCGCAGCGCGAGCCTTGTGCCGAATGGGAAAACTGCAACCCGGGCTTGATCAGCTTGAAGCAGAGTTGCAAAGCCCCTTTGAATGGGGACGTTTGGCTGCGGCGATCGTACTGGATGAGCTCGATGAGCTGGCCCGACCTGCCTTGTCGGCACTGCAAAACGCCAAGCGGAATCAACCCAACAAATATATTGTTCGCGTTGCCAATAAGGCGGTCAATGATCTATTGCAAACGCAGGACGAAGTTCCCTAGTCTCAGGCCATGCACTGGGCGCCAAGCATCGTGGGGGCGCGCACTATAGTGGGTTCGCGAAGTATCTTGAGGTGAGGGAGGGAATGGCCCTAGTCGTTGAATTGACTTACCAACGTTTTCAAGTTTGCTGAGAGCCGCGTCAGCCGTTCCCCGACGTGACGATATTGCTCAGCGCCCGTGGCTGTATCGTGCGCAATGCGATTGACTTGCATCACGCTGCGGGTAATTTCCGCACTAACGGTGCTAGTTTCGCGAGCTGCGTTGGCGGCTATTTCAACCGTTTGCGATGTCTCAGACACAAAATGGCGGATCGCATCCGTTGAGCTACTCTGCTCCTGGATTGCGGAAGAAATCGATTCGACAATGCCACTGACGTTATCGACGACTAACCGGATTTGCTCAATGCTCCCGATGGCTGATTTGGTGGTCGTTTGAATGCTTTGGACCTTGCTGCGGATCTCATCCGAGGCGAGAGCCGTTTGTTGTGCCAGTGTTTTCACTTCTGCTGCAACGACAGAGAATCCCTTACCCGCATCCCCCGCACGTGCCGCTTCGATGGTTGCGTTCAATGCCAGCAGATTGGTTTGAGCAGCAATCTCCTGAATCACTTCGAGGATTCTGGCAATGTCGGCAGCCGAATTGTCAAGTTCCGAGACACTCTGACTACTATCTCCGACGATGCGCCGCGCGTTGGCAACTGTTTCCGCAGAGTTTTCCGAATCATTGACGATGCGACGGATGGTGCTGCCCATATCGCTCAGTTTTGAGACGATCGCACGCATGTTTTCTGCGATGCTGTCGGCAGAGTGCGAGACAGAGCGAATGCTGCCAGACATTTGCTCGCTAGCTGCGGCAACCGTTGTGGACTGGCTGGTTGTGGTGGCCGCCCCGCTGGTCACTTGCTCACTAGCAACCGCAAGATCGCAAGCCGTTCCAGAAATCTCTATGGCAGTCGTTCCGATCTCTTGAACGAGGTTGAAGAGTTGGTCAGCAAAAGCATTGAACGCACGTGCGGCATCCCCCAGTTCATCCTGGCGATCTTCGGGTAAACGCGTTCGCAGTTCCCCCTTGCCGACCGCCATCGCTTGCAACCGGTGACTCATCTCTTGGACACCATGAGTCAGGGTTCGCGTACAAACAACACTGCTTGTGATGCCCACCAACAGGCCAAGGATGCCTACGACGACAACCCATCGCAAACTAGCCGCAATGTCTTCCTTTGCCTTGGCGGAATAGTCGTCCACGATGGCTTCCGCTAAAACACTTAAGGATTGGACGCGAGCAAGCAACTGTTTGGCATCGGTGCTGAACTGTAGCACCGCATCGTTCAAGGCTAAGTGGGTTTCAATGTAGAGATCTCGAGCATTACGAAAGCGATGGGTTAGCTCCATGTATTCAGTGAGAATCGGTTGTGTCTGCGTCGCTGGAGAGTCCTCGACGGCTCCAACCGGCAACTCATATCGACCGCTGTTCACCATGAGTTCAGTGGCTTGGTCCTGCATTGCGTCCGCTGCGATCAGTTGCTTTCGCTGAATGTCAGGCTCGAGAGAATCGACGATCAATTGCGTAGCTCGAATTTGATTCAAGTAGCCAATCCGCGACTCCATCGCGCCGTCGGCTCCCTGCCATCGTTTTTCAATGCCAGTGTTCCAAGATAGCGCAAGCTCGGGCTCCAGTGCTAGATCTTCAAGCATGCCATCGCCAATTTCTTTGATGCGATGACTGAAACGGTTCATTGCATCGGCTAGCTGACGAAAGTTGTTTTTCCGTTCATCGCATTTGGAATTCAGACTAAGTAGTCGGGTTTGCGAACGTTGATAGCTTTGATGGAGCTGAGATATTTCATGGAGCAAGTTCGCATCATGGAAGCGAGCCTGCACGACCTTAGCAAGTTCCCTTTCGGCAGCGGCATCAAAGGCTCTAATGCGTTGCTCAATCTTGGCTGTGCTGCGATCTGAGAGTAACTGATTTGCTGCAATGATTTGCGACTGCATGCTGATCTGCGACTGCATCGCACTGTGTGCTGAATCCCATACAGGGCCGCTCAGGTGATGCAGTTTGCTACCTACACTCACGGCAGTAGTCAGCGCGCAGCAGGTTGCTACAAATCCCGATATCGCGACTACACCGAAGCCGATGCCCAATTTCAGAGAAATTTTGCGTGCAACGAGTTTGAATAGAGATTGAAACATCGAATTGCTCAGTAGCTTGGGAGTTGAAGGGAAGCTTAGGTGTTGAAGGAAGATTTGAATTGTTGGCTGAAATAGGACTGCGTTGCAGTGCAGCGATGTAGAAGCAGACAGCACTGTACGCAGTAGGGGCGTTCCATGAAGGGACCGCCCGTTTTCTGTTTGGAATCTTGCAAGACGGTCCGATTTCTCGACTCAATATCTTGCGCAGTTGAGAGATCGCTCCGGTACTTTCTAAGTGGACTGGTATTCGTTTCCCTCGACGAAGGAATCGAATCTTTCCAACCTCTTAGCTGCACGGCGTTTGCCGTTTGCCGCATGTGCGCAGCGGCGTACGGGTACGCGCCGCGTCTTGACGTACTGAATCGTCGAAATCTGCCCCTAGATCCTCACATCCCCCACATCCAGAGAGGTGGTGAGACCATCCAATTCGTATACGTATTCTTAGGATACGCTTGGGCCCGCAGGCACCGGTTTCCCCGTGTCTGCGTACTAATCCCCCGATTGATGGGCAAACTTATAGCGATTGCAGCGATCTTAGGCTGCAGGGAGCACGCGTGAGGCCAACCGAGCAGAGCTGTTCCGATAAATCGGCGAGCAAAGCGCTGCTGCGGAACGACAGTGCGGAACGATGCGGAATGACAGTGCAGAACAATGTGGGAGCCTAGAGGCTCAACCAGCAAGGGGGCAGAAGGGCGCGCGGAACGCGACTGCAAAGTCGACTGGCGGGGCTGTCGGCTAGTTGCCCCTGGCGGAGTCAACTGCCCACAACAAATCGAGCAGGGCTGCTTCAGCATTCCCGGAATGCTCTTGTAGCAACCGGTTGGCGAGTTGTCTCACTTGCTCATTCGCGGAGTAATCGAGGTTCAAACCGACGATGTGTTCAACGCGTTGTTCCCAGCTAAGACGCTGCGAGGACAACAGCTTCTGAATATACTCCAACTCACGAGGAGTTGGACGATTGCTAGATATGGCAAAGTCAATCGGTGGCATGACGGAGGCTCCAGCACTGCTGCCCTGGGATTGCTCCGGTGCGTTCTTGTTATTCTTGGAGTTCTTCTTGTCGGTGGCTGGGGAGGGGCCAAACTGGGCCAATGCACTTCGGTCTTGCTGCGCATGTCCTCCGCGCCACTGCAATGCGATTGTCAACGTCTCCTCTAGGTTGCGAGGCGCAGGGGAAGCAGCGGGAGCCGCTGCAAACACGAGTTCAGCGAGCTTAAGTTTCTCCAGTTCTGCCTCGCTCGCATCCAACCATTCCAACTGACTCAGTTCGGTAGGCGAGCGCGCAAAAACTTGGCTTGCAGCGATCCACCCCAATAGCTCAGTGAGGTCGCGATTGTGAGCGCGATACTGACCGGCCAGCGTGCTCAGGAGAGCTTGCCGCGTCTCTAAGCCAACCACTTCCACATCGCGAACCTGGGGAACGAGTGGCCTTCCGGTCAAGATTTCCCAAGCACTGTTGACTGTTGCTTGGTCCATGTAGGGGGACTTGGCCACCCACTCTGCAAGCGCCTTGCGGGGCAGTTGATTCTGCGGTGTGCGCCACTGGGTGCCATCGGGCAAAGCTGCTTCGGCCGACCGCAGGTGTCCATCGAGGAGGTCATAGAAGACTTTGGGAGATTGGTCCGCAAACAGCGTTGATTGGTTATCGACAACATCACGATTGCGCCGTCTCGCACCCTCGGTTTCAATGCCGTTGAACATCGCCAGTAGCGACCAGTAGCTTTCTTGTTGTACCAGCTCCGAATTCGGCTCCTTCCCGAGTCGCGGGTCGTGGCAGCGAACACAGCCGAGGTTGGTATTCAAGAAATGCTTGCCAATCCGTTGGGTGAGGCGGTGATTGCCCCCACCGGCAAATGACTTTACGAAAGCATACGAGCTCGAGTCTTCTTCCAATTCTTGGCCGAAAAGATCCACAACGACCCCGTTCCAGGGTTGATGACCGGTGATGCGGCCAACCATTTGTTGTTCCAATGCAGCCACCGAGGGAGACTCGAAATTCGCCGGACTACTTGAGAACCAGCGACGGATCCAACGCTCCGCCAAGAGTTCTGCCAGCGGTGGACGGGCAAGCGTTTGGGCTAACCACGTCTCAGGGGTGTTTGAATCCTTCTCGGTAGGCAAGGTGCTCGCCACCGAATTGATCAACGCTTCGTCAGCTCCCAATGCTGAGAAGAACTTGGTGAACAATTGCCGGTCGTGAAGACGCTCCCGCGGGGTAACTCCTAGTTCTTGCCACAATCCCTCGAATCGGGAATCGATATGAGCTACGATCTGGGATGTTGGTAGGGGTGTTACGCGCAGATCTTCCTTCGCGGCATTCTCACTGCTTTTCGCTACGAGCGGCGCTGGCTGTTGAAACGGAAGGTCGTCGATATCGATTGCTTCCCCGGGAGTTGTGGGGAGATCTGACGCAGCCTGGGCTTGGGAGTTGTCGGCCACTTGAGGAGTTGTGTCCGCCTGCTTCTTCGGCGACAAGGCGGCTCCGTCTACAGCGACTTGCTGTGGTGCAGCGTTGGGAGGAAATCCATCAGGACCAAGAATTTTCCAGCCCATAAACGCGAGCAGGCCAGTGGCGGTGAGCGCAAGGCACGAACCAAAAATGCGATTTCTTTCGAGGCGTTTTCGTTTGAGGTCTTTGCGATGTTGCACCGTTGATTTACCCGACTGTGTGCGGGAGTTGGTGCTAGACTCCAGAACTTCACCAACAGCGGCGGCCATGCCTGGGCGGACGGGGCGCGAGGCAACCAATTCGGGCAGGGGAGCGGCTGAGGAGTTGTTGCGCAGCGCCGCCTGCTCGGCCAACCACGCATTTCGAATACGCTCGGTGAGGTCGGGTGGATGTTGCTCGGTGAGCATCTCTTCGAGAAATGCGTCGAGGATCTTCTCGTTGAGGCCTGCTTGGCCAGTTTCTTCGTTCATTGCTTTATTTCGTCGATATTGAAAATCTACCTGGACGAGCAGGATATTCTCAGTTTTGCAAGTTAGGGTCCCAGCTCAGGGGACGGAACTACTGCAGCTTCACTTCAACGCATTCTTTCAATTGCATTTTGGCTCGTTGCATCAAATTCTTGGCGCCGTGCTCACTAATGTTCAACGCTTCCGCGATCGCCTGTCGTGTCTCGTCACTACTGAACCGCATTTTGAGCGCCTGCTGTGCGCGATGGGTGAGGCGTGAAAAACACTCCAGTAGTGCGTCCAAGGCATGCTCTCCACTATCGAAGCCTGCCCACCGCATCCATGCGTTCTCCATCTGCTCAACCTGATCGGTGACGGTCATGCGTCCATCGCGACGCCTGCGCGTGATGAAAAGGTTGTGCGCTACACGACGGAGGTAACTCGCCGTAGCGGCGTCGCTGAATTGCTTGAGTGGTCGCCGCATAATTTCCAAAAACGTATCCTGCGTTAGATCATCTGCCAGGGCAGCTTCTGCTCCCAAGGCGCGCAGGTACCTCCACACCGTCGTTTGATGGCGTTGGACCAATTCTGTCAACTCTAACTCAGTGTCGCTCTCGTTAACTTGCATAGCCTTCTAGGATACCAGTTCTCGTATGATCTTGCCGCCGTTCGCGATTTTCATGGGCCGGCCACTCTTGCTTTGGTAAGTCGTTTCCATCGAGATGCCTAGCGACTTGCAGACCGTGGCCATCAAATCTTCTGCGGAATAGGGTTCGCTGACTACCCGTCGTCCCTCGGCATCGGTTTCACCGATAGCAAGTCCGCCAGGCATGCCTGCTCCCCCCACCACGACGCTCCAAGAGCGTGCCCAGTGATCGCGACCAGCGTCTCCGTTAATGGTGGGGGTTCTACCAAACTCCCCCATCCAAATGATTGCGGTATCCTGCAGCAATTCACGTTGGCTGAGGTCCTCGACCAGTGCACTCATGGCTTGGTCCATGACAGGCAGACGCTGGTCCTTGAGTGTGGCGTGGATACCTTGGTGATTGTCCCAGCCTCCGAGATCTACCTCGATAAACGGAACGCCGACCTCGACCAAGCGGCGAGCCATCAAGCAGCCGCGGCCGAACGCGGTATCCCCATATCGCTCTTTCACTGCCTCCGGCTCTTGGGCTACCTCGAAAGCGGCCATCTGTTCACTGGTCATCAGTTCGACAGTCTTGTGCAGGATCTTCCTGTGATCTTCGGCCGCCGCACCGCGACGCTGTGCAACGAAATTGCTCTCGAGGAACTCAAGTGCTCTGATGCGTTGCATCATGCGTTGATCTTGCAGTCCCATTTCCAGATTGCGGATGCGCCCGTCGCTACTGACCGAGAATGGGGCCCAGCCCATCCCCAGGAACCCTGGACCTTCGCTAGCCCCTCCGACTGAAATGAACGGTGGGATCTGCAGCGAGTTTCGCTGCTGGGCCATCAATTCGTGCGCGACAACCGCTCCGTAACTCGGGTGTTCGATGTTGGGATTAGGGACGAAGCCGGTGTGCATGTAATAGCGGCCCCGATCGTGGTCAGCTTCGCGTGTATTCATCGAACGCACGACCGACAAGTGCTTCATCTGCTGGGCAATCAGCGGCAGATGCTCGCAGATTTGCACGTCGCCTGTTGTGCTGATGGGACGAAAGGGACCGCCGGTGGCAGCGTCAGGCTTCATGTCCCATAGATCAATCGTAGAAGGTCCACCTCCCATCCACAGCAGGATGGCCGACTTGCGCGATTTACGCAATTCCTCTGCATGCAGTCGCAAAGAGTTGCCCATTGCCAGCGAGGCCCCGAGCAGGGTTGAAGCGCCCATCGCATGCTGCATGAAATGTCGGCGATTCATGCCGAGCGGAGTTTGGCTATTGGACCACAGCATCGTATTGACTCTCCATGTATGAATTAGCCTCAAAGCGATAGCTTGTTCAAAGCTGAGCATGGGAGGCGAACCGCCCGCTCTCAGTCTGTGCCGCGCTACTGGACTAAAATAAACTCATTGCTATTCAAAATTGCCCACCATAAGTCCTGCAACGCTTCTTCGACGCGTCCCTTGCGAGCTTGCAGCAGTTGCGCCGCAACCTTCAACTCTCCAGCGGTGGCCGGTCTCGCCAGCCCAGCGATGAACAAGGAGCTCACCTTGTCCGGCATACGACTGGGCGACTGAGCCAATTTGCCGAGCCATGATCCCGATTCAATGGAGGTCGCTCTTTTGACTAAATCGCCGTTGAACATCATCAAGGCTTGAGGGATGGAGCCGTTAAAGGTGGTCGCCTCATCTCCTTCGTCCGTACCGAACGCTACCACAAACTGATTTAGCCAGCGATCTCGTTCCACTTGCTGCTGCTCGAGCGACCCTCGCGCCTCGCCTCCTACTTGGATTAGCGATTGGTAAAGCTGTTCTGCACTCATCTGTCGCAAATAAAAGTGACTAAATTGTGGAGGCTCCCCCATTGCAGGGTCATCCGCTTCGTTGCCACTCGTGATTTTGGTGGAGAGTTGGTAGGGCCGGCTGAGCACAATCCATTTCATCAAGGCACGCATATCGTAGCTCGACTTGCGAAACTCTTGCCCCAAGGTCTCGAGCAATTCAGGGTGGGAGGCCACCGTATGGGGCCCTAAATCGTCGAGAGGTTTGGAAAAGCCGTATCCCAAAAAGTGAGACCACATGCGATTGACGATCATCTTGTCGAGATATTGGCTACTGACAATCATCTTGCCCAACTCGGTGCGGCGATTGACTTCGGATACGTAGCCACTCTTCTCGATTTCGGTACCGTCAATGAATACTGGAAAGGCAACGCGTGTTAGCCCGTTTCGCTCTTCAAAATAAATCTCAGCCTGCGCGGGAACGCCGCTTTCACCGGCAAAGTCTTGATCGACCAATTCGACAAAATCCACGTCGCGCGTGCCCGGGCTGAAGCGGCGTAACGCCCGAGTCTGCCGAAAGAAGGCATTGAACTCCCAGAATTTTTGCTGTTTCCATTGGTTGAAGGGATGGTTGTGGCATTGAGTGCACTGCACTTGCTGACCTAGAAAAACACGCGATGTCGACGAGGTTGCGAGCGTGGCGTCTTCATTGTTGACCTTGTCTGCCAGGAAATTCACCGCGCCATTGAAACCCTCTGTCCCCGGCTTGGTAGTGCCGGTAGCTGTAACCAGTTCATACACCATGCGGTTGTAGGGGCGGTTGGTCGCAAAGCAGTCACGCAGGTACTTGGCCATCCCTTCTCGGCTGGTGAAAGAGTTCCGCGCCGTGCCGCCACTGCGGCCTATCAGAATATTGCTCCAGACCGACGACCAGTGATTGGCAAACTCCTCCGTGTAACGGCTATCTTCAAGCAACAGGTTGACCAGCTTCTCGCGTTTGTCTCCATCGCGGTCACGCATGAACTGCAACAGTTCCTCGTAGGATGGGATGCGTCCAACGAGATCGAGGTAGACTCGCCGACACCACTTACCATCCTCTTCCTGTTCAGCTGGCGTGAGCTCGTATGCGCGCCATTGCTGCTCGATGGCCTGATTGATCAATTGGACCTGTGGCAGAGTCACTTCGGTGGGCTTGCTGGCCAGAGCCGGGGCCATTGGGAAGAACCCCAGGAGTCCAATTGCTGCGGTGATCGAAGCAGCACAATATGTCAGCCATTGAACTCGCCTAAGCATCGACGATTTTCCTGTAAGTTTGCGTTGCAAGGATCACCAGTAGGGAAAACGTGCTGATCGGCTTCCCTTCCTAAGAGGAATCGTGGGATTGGGTGTGTCACGAAACCCGTGAAGTGAGGGCATGCGAGCGAAACTCTCGCCTCCCGCCACAGGACTATTAGATAAGCGTTTAAAGGAGTTCAAGTGTACTCAATAAAGTTCGAGGGCGAGTAGCTCGAGTGGGGTGTATGTGGGTGGCGGCTCCCAGCAATGGAGCTATCCAGGAGGTGTTGTAGCGATTGAAGCGGACTTCACGGGCACCGAGGGAGACTTCGCCTAGGTTTTTGGGGCTGCTACAATCTCAAGCAGGCCTGCACTTTACCGCTGCAAAATTTTCCCCGCTCCTGTTTTCCGCCAGCACCGGTCTAGGGCAGGCACTTGCCGCATCCACTTTCTGGGGATATCCATTCCTTGGAGATGCCGTGCCCACGCTACTGCAACATCACCTATCACAAGCGATCTCAAGTTATGACGCTCCACCCCCAAGCCGCGCAGTTCCTGAAAGAGATCGAGGAGAAGGCTCCGCCCGCTTGGAGCGATATGCCACTCGAAGAGGCGCGGCTTGGCTACAGCAACATGCTGCCCTATTTCGGCCAGCCCCAAGCGATGCATGAAGTGCAAACGGTGCAATGGACCGAGCACGCGCGAGCTAGGGTCTATCGGCCCAGCGACCGTCGGCCACTTCCGGTCATCGTCTATTTTCATGGCGGCGGCTGGGTGCTCGGAGACATCGACACCCATGATGCACTCTGCCGCCGGCTTGCCAACGAGACGCAATCGTGCGTGGTCTCGGTGGACTATCGGCTGGCCCCCGAGGCGGCCTATCCACACCCGTTTGATGACTGCTTTGCGGCCACGATTCGAGCCGCCGAACGGGCTGAGGAATTCGGTTTTGATCCGCAACGCATCATCGTGGCTGGTGATAGCGCTGGCGGGAATTTGGCAGCTGCTGTTGCAATTCGAGCTCGCGATTCGGCGGGGCCAAAATTGCACGCACAAGTCTTGATCTATCCGGTTGTCTCTCCCGCTGCCGACACCAAGTCGTACGAAGAATTCGCCACTGGATTTGGGCTAACACGGCAGGCGATGAAATGGTTTTGGGAGCAGTACCTGGGAGAGAGTGCCCATGCTGATTTGCAGACGACGAAGCCCTATGCCTCTCTGCTGGGCCACGAACTAGCGGGGCTTCCCCCAACCCTTATCCTGACGGCTGAGTACGATGTGTTGCGGGACGAGGGGGAGGCTTTCGCTGCTAGCTTGGCCAGCGCCAACGTTCGCGGGCGATCTAAGCGCTACCCGGGTATGCTCCATGCCTTCCTGCATTTGTCGAGCTTGTTTGATAGTGCCGAGACCGCCTTTGCCGATATCACCGATTTCCTCCGCTCACTAGATTGACCCCTGCCCCCATTCCAGGAGTCCTCCGAACAGTGTGCACTCTTGGCCCTCGGTACCGGGCACTATCGGCTGGGGCATGGCAATAAAAAAGCCCACGGAAACTAGTCGTTTCCGTGGGCTTGCGTTCAAATTGCTTTTGCCGAGCTATTTAGCTTTGGCCCAAAACGTAGGAGACGAACTTCTTGATCTCCATGCCGTTGCCCTTGGCGAACTGGCCCACGGACTGCTTGTCATCCTTAACAAACGGTTGCTCTAGAAGTACTCGCTCTGCGAAGAATTGACGCAATCGGCCTTCGACCATTTTGTCGACAATACCTTCGGGCTTGCCTTCTTGAAGCGCGGCAGCACGCAGGATCTCACGCTCTTTCTCGATGGTGGCCTTGTCGAGTTCTTCAGTACTCAACGCTTCGGGACGCATGGCAGCAATGTGCATGGCAACGTCCTTGGCGGTCTCGTCCGAACCACCGGCAACTTGGATCAATACGCCGGCCACGGTACCGCTGTTATGGCAGTAGCCGCCGCAGGAGCCGGATAGTTTGCTCATGCGTCCGACATCGAACTTTTCGCGAATTCGATTGAACAGTTCCGCCTTTTGCTCACCCAGGGTCATCTCGGGCTTGCTTGGGGAAGGAAGGGCGAGCAACTCGTCTGCCGACGTGATCTCTTGGTCGGTGTCAGCCAAGCCCTTCGCCAAATCGTCTGCTAAACGAATGAACTCTTCGTTTTGGGTGACCGGCGCGCTCTCGCACTTCAATTCGACGATTGCACCAACTGCTTTGTCCAACCCACAATAGAGGCCAAAGCGACCAAAGGCCGTTTCGCGATCGGAGCGCTTGTCGCCAAGCTTTTCGCCCCGCTTCCGCAAGATGTCGTAGGCCTTCTCTTCGTCTCCGCCCGCTTCAGTTAAGGCCGACTTGCATTCCATCAAGGGCAAGCCGGTACGCTCGCGGAAGGATTTAACTTTGGCTGCAGTAATATCTGCCATTCGAAACGTCTCCAACTACTGGAATTAATAGATCACGCCGCGCCAAGCCACCAAGATCGCAATGGCGAAAGTGGGGCGCACTCGCGTTTGGGTGTTACGATACAAGACCACGTTCGAACGACGCGGGTTCGAAACGTGGGGAATAGTGATTGCCTATCGGGCTTAAGCTTCGACCTTTTCGGCCTCTTCGGAAGACATCTCTGGAGTGTCACCCTTCTTGCTTAGCTCAGGGTTCTCGGCTTTACCAGCAAGTACGGCGTCGGCAAGCTGGCCGAGAATCAGCTCAATCGAACGGATTCCGTCGTCGTTACCTGGAATCGGCAGATCTACGGAATCTGGATCCGAGTCGGTATCGATCAAAGCCAAGGTGGTGATGCCCAATCGCTTGGCTTCGCGAATCGCATTGCGTTCCTTGGTAGGGTCGACGATTACCAAGCATTCTGGCAAGCGATTCATGCTCCGCAAACCATTCAGGTTGCGATAGATCTTGCGGTATTCTCGATTCAATGCAGATTGCATTTTCTTCGAATAGGTATTGATTTCATCCGAGCCTCGGATTTTTTCGAGCTCTTCGAGGCGGGTCAGACGATTGCGAATGGTGCGGAAGTTGGTAAGTGCTCCACCCAACCAGCGCTCCGATACAAAGGGCATGCCGCAGCGTTCCGCTTGCTCTTGCACGGTATCGGTGGCTTGACGCTTGGTACCAACGAACAGAATCAAGCTACCGCCGGCAGCAACCTGGTTGAGGTACTTCTTGGCTCGCATCAGCCCGCGAAGTGTTTCACGGATATCGAGAATGTGAATGGAGTTCTTTTTGCCGTAAATATACGGCTTCATCTTGGGGTTCCACCGACTAACTCGGTGACCATAGTGAACGCCCGCTTCAATCAGCTTCTTGACAAATTCGCTTTCCATCGTCTTCCAATCTTCCCTTTTCTTTGTCTGAATTGCCATGCATTCGCAATTGGACGACCAGCTCGAACCGAGCTTCCATCCAACTTACGTGATTACACAGGCTCCACTAGCAAGCCTTCGGCAGTCGCACACAGACAGACACAAATTCACTAAATAGACTACCCCCAAACATTAGGGGCAGAGACAGCCCGCTAAGATAACGCCGCGGTTCGTTTTCCGCAACGCGTTATTCTGGTTCGTTCGTCGGATAATGGTTGAACGCAGCGTGCATACCTGCCTCAACGCCTTCCCGCATCCCTTCTCGCCTCAATTGTGGTTTCCCAACAAAAAACGGCGTTGCTCCTGAGGAGCAAAACGCCGTTGCTGATCACCAAATTGGAGGACTACCTTAATCTTCGGCTAATGGAGTCTTTTTCTCTGTGATTACTTCACAGGTCTCCGACTTTTCTGCATTAAGCTGTAGGTAATCTTTCCACTCTTCTGGCAGGTTGTCCTCGTGGAAAATGGCTTCTACCGGACATTCGGGGACGCAAGCCTCGCAATCGATGCACTCTTCTGGGTGGATGTAGAGCATCTTCTCACCCTCGTAAAAACATTCGACTGGGCAAACTACTACGCAATCGGTATATCGGCATCCGTCGCAGGGTTGAGCAACTACGTGAGTCATTTCGGTGAAACCTTTCTAGCTTCTGAGATTGCCACCAGTATTTAATAAACTGCGGTCCTAGGAAAAGAAACCTTGTCCCTTTAGACCGAATATCGAACAGAAAATCAACTTTGTGAACTTAGATTCCGTAACATTGCTGAGGAATTATTTCGTGATCCTAAGTCTCCCATCTTAGCATGTCAAGCTAACTGCTTGCTAGGTAAGAAGATAAAGCTTGTTTGAGAGGGCTCGTAAGCCTTGCTTGTGGGATTCACACGACCTAATATGGAAATGCCTAAAGGGATTTTCGAGGCGAACCAACTAGCTTTTCCATTCGAGTGCGCACGTGGTCCTGTCCGATCTAGATCGAAGCTTGATATCTGAATGCCTCAACCAAACTGAGGGGGCTTGGGAAGAGTTTATTGAGCGGTATATCCACTTGATCACTCATGTTGTCAATTCTTCAGCCAAGTTGAGATGTACCGAGCTATCTGAACAGGCTCGCGACGATGTGGTGGCTGAGGTCTTGCTCAGTTTCGTCGACAACGATTATGCGGTGCTGAGACGATTCCAAGGGAACAGCTCGCTTGGGACGTATTTGGTGGTCGTCGCGCGGCGGATTGCAACTCGCAAACTGTCCCAAGTTCGACGAACGACTGCCCTTCCTTCGGACGCATTACCCGAGGCGGTTGAGCAGACAAATGACTCGTTGGGGTTGGACGACGTGGATGAGGTGCGGAGCCTGTTGGGACAATTGCCCGAAGGGGAGGCGACCGCAATCCGAATGTTCCATTTAGAACATCGCAACTATGGAGAAATTGGCACTCAGATGGGCATTCCCGAAAATAGCGTTGGCCCACTTCTTTCTCAAGCTCGCAAACGCATGCGGGACATGCGCTAGCGGACGACCGAACCTGTGCCGGCCGCCATCCTCGCCCGCTGAGCGGCTTGAAGGAATTTCGGTGCCTCAACATAACCATCGATTCGGTCCAGAAAACGCTGCTGCGACGAAAAGATAAGTGTGGCGGGATAACCTTGGATTTGCAATGCTTCGATGGCTTCTGGATTTTCCTCGCGCGTGAGCTTTAGAGGGATGAAATCACGCATGATCGCCGCTGCCGTTTCGGGATCTTCCCAGACGTTGCGCTGCATTAAATCGCAGTAATGACAGCTCTTAGAACGGACATAGATAAGGATTGGCTTACCTGTCTTTGCGCTCTCACCGGCAGCTTCTTGAGCGGAACGCAACCAAGTAACCTGCTCTACGGTGGTAGGCTTCGAGCTGAGCAGGCCCTTGACTTTCTCAAACACGGCTTGCTGGGCATTCGCGGTCTCGGAGTCGAAGGACGATATGCAAAGGGCAACGACAACGATGGGGATCGCACTGTAACGCATTGGTAGATTATCCATTTCACCAGGCAACGATTGGTCAGTTTGGGCGCACTTCGTGGATTGAGGATAGGTGCTGTCAGGCAACGTTTCGTTCCCCCGGAATCGGAGGACGTGTTGCATTTCGCCCGCAGTCATCCACAGCGTGGTGTGCCCTAAAGCCAGGGACCAAGAAATCCGTTTTCTTGGACTCATATTCTCAATGGCCTACGCTACCCTCTAGCAAAATTGCGAAGCTCCACGCCAGGGCAGTGTCGCCATTACTGCAACGAACGCAGCGTTCAAGCCTGTACGCTGTCCTCTGACTGAAGTGCTCTTTCTCCCCAGTACCGAGGGCTGAAGCGCTAGGCTGAAGTGCTATGTCTCCATGCTGCAGAGAGTCTGAGAGTGCTAAGAGTCTGGGAGTGCTATGTTCCCAAGATGCCAATGGCAGCGGTAGAGCTCTGCCCCGTGCGGAAACGCTCTGTCCCCATGGATCTGCGCGGCAACCACAGGGCAGCAGGGGACTGTCCCCAAGCGACAGGGGGCTGTCCCCAGACGGACCCCCGCCCTTCACCTTGCCCCTAGGGAGGGGCGTGAGCGACAGGAGACTGTCCTGGGACGGACAACGTGCACTGTCACCTAGTCGTTCTACACTGTCCCCGGTGCCGCATGGATCTGCAGCGAAATGAGGTAGGTGACTGTCCCCAGTCTGTCGCCTCCCCTTCCCTGGGTGGGGCGCGACCGTGGTGCGAAAGTGCAGTGTCCCCGTCAAAAAATGCTCCCAAGTAGCGAGGCGGTTGCCCTGCGGCGACACCTCTTCGGAGGGGGGGGCTGCACCACACGGACACTGTGCACTGTCCCCGGGGCGCACTGTCTCCCCGGGGCGCAGGGGGCGCCACCGCCTGGCGGGTGGGCTCTGTCCCCTCCCCGGGAAGCGCCCCCACTGGGTAGGGTCGAGTGTGGGGTCGAGTGTGCACTGTCCCCCCCGGGGCCGTCCCCCCGGGGCCGTGTCTCTTAGGCGAGACGGTATGGCAGTGGGGCGACTGGCTAGGTGTGCGGGAGGGGGCGAGGGAGTTGGCGGAGGCCGAGGGGCTGAACGCGGTGCGCACCCGCAAACCGTTCCGCGTTAGGCCCACTCTGTGGTGGGGAACGCGGTTGGCTATTAACGCCTGGGGCAGGCGAGGGCTTACTGCAGAGCGAATAGCCGCAGTGCCTCCAGGCCTTGGACGCAGTCGTCCTGGCTGACCTCACTCCATGAATTGGCTCGGTGCCGGATAATTGCTAGCTTAAATTGCTCCAGCGCCTCTGCCATGTCGACGGGAAGGCTCGGTAGGCGGGCGAATGGGGAGTCTACCGGTTCGGTCGAGCTCGCATCTTCCTCCCAGGGTAGATCGTCGTTGTCCTCGACCTCGGTTCCTGGTGCCTCTGTCCCCTGTGCGGCTAGGGCGACATCATTTTCGTCACCAAAGTCGGGGCCCTCGGAACGTGGTCCCTCAGCTACCTGGCGGTCTTTGCCGGAGCCATTGTCCTCTTCGACTTCCGAAAGTGGTGTAAAGTCCTCGTCGTCAGTCGCATGCTGAATGTCTGCATCGCTGGGGGATTTCGCGGGATCTCCCCCCATCGACTCCCAACGGGTGCGTCGCATTTGCGACACGCTCCAGTGGCTTTGGGCTGCGCCCTCCAGCCAAAGCTCAGCATCGTCCCAATCGAGTGCGGCGAGGAAATGACTCCAGTACAGACCCGTATAGCTAGGGTGGCTCTCGCCAAACCGCTCTGACACGCGACGCAGTCGTCCGACGTGTTGTGCGGTAACTCCCCCAACACGCCGGCTCCAGGCTTCGTCGCTATAGGCGGTCACTGGGGATTCTGAACCCATCAGCGCTTCGCGCCACTGCTGGATGATTTGGCCCTTCTCCCAGTTCGTTGTGCTGATCAACGTCGTCCAACGCCCAATGAACTCTTCGGACAACTCAAGGCTTTTCGGATCGTCGATTTCGCTCGCGGAGGCGATGTCCGTTGCCCCGTCGCCTGCCACAGGCTCGCCGTCCACCGATTCGCTCAACGACTGTTCTCCGGCATCAAGCTCACTGGCGACAGGTTCTCCGCCATCAGCGACTGCGGTGGCAGGTTCACTGGTCGCTGTTTCACTGGTTGCAGGTTGAATGTCCGCAGGTTGACTGGGAACCGGGGCGGCATCTGCTAGTTGTACCGTCTCAAAGCCTGAGTCTACCTCTGTTTCTGTCGAAGTGTTCCTGACGTCGACTTCCAATGCAGGTTCCGTTTCGCGAGAATTTTCCAACTTGCCGCTCCGACTAGTGCATGAGTGAACTTCTGTTTCAACCGACCATCCTGGGGCCTGCCGAGGTTCCGAGCTTTGAACTGGAACCACTACACAGCAAAGTATCCAACGCACACGCTTAGGACAAAGCCCATTCCACCCGCAGCGACCGCAATCGACATGAATCGTTTCCGAGAATTGAGCAAAGTTAGGGCTGGATAAAGTTTACGACGCCTACAATTTCGAACGAATGACAGCATTAAGAGGTCGTCCGGGGAGACCTGCCTGTGGAACAATTGTCAGGTTCCCGGGCCTGAGCGTGCTCGCCCAAGCTTTGCATGCTAAGCCACTGGGAGCTTGGGTAGAATGCGTCGAGTTTATCTCTTGGAACGACTTGTCTGGACTGTAGTGCTTCAATGGTCGAAAGACTACCCAAAGGCCTATTGCGCCACCTTGAGGTATGTCCCACCAGAATTTGGCAGAGTTCATGACGAGATCCACACCAGTCGAGAAGATTCGCAAAGTCGTTGCCGCTCAGCTTGGAGCTTTCGGAGCGCAACAGGTCGAATCCTTGAGTGAATCCCTGTTGATTCGCAATGGGCTGTTTTGCGGTCGCCGTTTCCAATGCGATAGCTACGAAGTCGTGTGGTTCCTGGAGGAGGATGAAATCAAGTACTTCAGTCCCTGTGGGGAACTCCTCAAGTGTTCGTCAGCGATTTCAGCCATCCACGAATATGAGTCCGTAGCTGCCGATGAACCTCAGGAATCCCACCAGTCGCGGCGAGCGGCATAGTCGAGAGGTGCACTTTCTAGAGCGGCACTTTCTGGAGTAACACAGTGGGGGGGCGCCAGGGCCGCAGGACCACCGGCCGAACTGGTTCGGAGGATTCGGTTTCAACGCGTCGGCGTTCGGCTCCGACCGTCCACTGCCCGTCTAGCTAGCTCAGCGTCCGTCAGTCGAGGAGGTGCGTTTCGTATCGATTCGTTCGCCGGCCCGCGAGCGCGTAACGCGATCGCCTGAATAGGCAGTTTCTAACTACAGTGGGGCTTCTTCTAGGCCTTGCTGCCATCGCTAAGCAGGTTTGGCTCTTTCTGGCGAGAAACCTTTTCCCGGCTCGGTTTCAACTCAAGCACCTCGGAGCCTGGGGCCGATTATGACGGTAACAACAGTTGGTACGGCAGCGCGGGATGCCAGCGGTACGTCGCTATCCATCTTCCCGATTTGCGCCTTATGTCCAGGAGCTTCACTACCATGAACCCATCGATCAGCTTCAAGCGTGTCCGTCACTTGTCACTCCTCGGAATGGCGGTGGTCTCCCTTGGCACTAGTGGCTGTGCAACTATGAAAGCTCCTTTTGGTTGGTCTAAGTCCGATCCGGCGGATGCCATGGTCTCCAGTAGTCCAACGGCCAGTTTTGCGTCGAGTGTGACGAATACTGGCAAAGGAATCGCAGGGCAGTTCAAAACGATGGGGACCGTCGTAAGCAGTGCAGCGACCAAGGCCAAGAACGTTGTTACCTCGAGCTTCACAACACCTTCTGGCGAGGTGGATGAGACCAGTTTGTCGAACATGCCGACCAACTTGGGGCCTGAGATCTGGGTCACTCAAGGTCAGCTTTATGAATCCCAAGGAAACTTTGCCAAGGCTCTCGACAATTACACCAAGGCCTTAGAGAAGCAACCGAAGAACGAAGCGGCCCTACTTGCAACTGCTCGGCTGTACGCTCGTCAGGGGCAGTTGGATCAATCGAACGAATTTTTCCAAAAGGCAATTGCACTCAAGCCGCAAGCTTCGCTGTACAACGAATTAGCTATCGTTCAACAGCAGCAGAACAAGGCAGCTGAAGCCCAATTGACGGTGCAGAAGGCTATCGAGCTTGAACCTAGCAACGCTCGATACCGAGATACTTTGGCCGGAATGATGGTTTCCACGGGACGCTCGGATGAAGCTGTCAAGCAACTCGAACAAGTGTTCCCACCAGCAGTAGCGAACTACAAAGTGGCCTACTTGCACTTTACCAACCAGAACATCGCTGCCGCACAGCAGCATCTGCAGGTGGCCTTGCAAGTCGATCCCAACTTGAAAGAAGCTCGCGACCTGATGGCACGGTTGGGCAATGGACAGACGGCCCAAAGCGCTGTAGCTGCCTACCAGTCTGCCACCCAGCTCTACCAAACCGCTCAGACCATCGCCTCGCCGACCACGCCAGCCAACCCGGCGGTTTACCAACAATCGGGCACGAACAGTAGCATGCCCACCGCTACCTTCCCTGGGGCGGGCATGCCGACGGTTCAATAGCACACCGACTAGTTTGATTTCCAACTTTCAAACTAATGCGGCTTGAACTCGGTCAAATATCGGAGGAGCGATGCAAGTTGTGCATCGCTGAGAATGTCCGCCATGTTGGCGGGCATCAACGACTTGTCCGTATCGCGTCGCTCTGCCACCTCTTCGACGGTGAGTGTCACTATTTGGCCGTCCTGGCGAGTGACATCTAAGCGTCCGTCTGCCCGTTCCTTGACAAGTCCCGACATTACGGTGTCGCTTTCCAGGAGCAGCGACGTCAAACGAAACGCAACGTCCACATTGCGATTGGGCTCTAGGATGTCCTCAGCCAAGCGATCTCGGCCACGCACGACGGCGCCATCGAGTTGAGGACCAATCAATTTTCCCTCGCCGCCCAGCTGGTGGCAAATTGCGCAGTGCTGAGTAAACAACTGCTTACCAACAGCGGTGTCGGCTTGACTCCAGTCGATCGTCGCAAGGCGTTTAGCCGCGAGGTCTTCATCCGTTGAGGTTTTCTCTGCCGCGGCGATCAGCTGCTCCAATGCGTCGCGGTCTTGCTGCGCGAGCTTGGCGGGTAACAGCCCCGCTTGACCACGGAAGGAACCTGCATGGATTGCTCCTTGGTTGGCTAGAGTGACGAGCAGCTCACATCCCTCTACTGAAACCAAGAACGCTTCTGTGAGCTTTTTTTGCTCGGGTCCGGCGGCGGATGCATAAAGCTCTCGCGCGAGCTGCAGCAGTGCGTCTTGGCCAACGCCTGCAGAGTCCAGGAGACTGGACTGAATCAAGTCGGTGCGTCCGAGTGCTAACGCCTGTTTCGCCAGTTTCGCAGGTAGGGGCAGCTTGGCACCCACCAGCATTGCCCCCATGAGCTGGACGCGCTGTTGCTCTCCTAATTCAAGCTGTAGGAGTCGGGGAGGCCAAGCGCGCGCTGACTTTGATTGCGCGTCGGTGTACTGCCCCAATTCGAACAGCTGGTTGATCGCGGCAACCTGTTGGGTGGTGCTACTAAACTCCAATGACGGCTCTGAGAACCTCCCCACTGCGATCCAAGCGAAGGCTCCAGCCGCATCTTGATCGACCAGTTCGACATAGACTTCCGACCCGGCCCAAGGTGTTAGATCCCAGGTAGTTTTTTGAGCGGTGTCGCTGCGAGGCGGAAAGGCCTGCATCAGGATCTCCTCTGTCCCGGCTTGCCGCAGTCGGACCCTATTGAGCTTTTGATCCGGTTCGCTTGGTGTCCCGTTGTGGCCGGCGATCCAAAACTCAAGCACGGAAGGGCAAGCAAACGGCTCCGTCCGAATTGCACCCGTGTAAGCCTCGCCCAATACAAAGCTAGAGCGTAGGGGTGAAAGTTGTCCGTCCGCGGCAGGTCGCTCTTGCGGTGGCCATGTGGGACTTCCCAACCAAGCAAGCGAAGGCCCGTTGGCTTGCAGCGATTCGCTGAGTTCGCCACAGAGTTGATTCAGCAATGCATCTAGGTAGGCGTCGAGTTCATCAGGCAATGTTGCATGCCCATGCTGGAGGTAGACCGCGCTGAGTTGCCCAAAGAGTTTAGCCTGCTCGAGGTGTTGGTCGGGCTCCAAGTGGGAGGTGGAACTGAGGCGGTCAATGGCTGCCAATAGATCGGCGAGGTTGATGGTCGTGATATGTTGCAGGCCTAAATCCAATGCTTGCTGTGTAATCGCGGAATCTGTATTGCGAGGTGAAATTGCGTATTGAAGCAGCGTCTTGGCTGCCTCACCAGAGGCGAGCCCGGGGAGTATGCCGACAAATTCGCTGAGCATCGTCGCTGATTGATGCGGGGGCTGCGATACGGTGCTCTCGTCCCCAAGCAATTGATCGGAGAGTGTGCGGACGATCGCTGGCCGGCTCAACAGGTTGCGGGCAGCCAGCCTCGCCGTGTGTGAGAGAGCTGGATCGGAAACTCGGACTTGTGAGGCTAACTCCAGCAGGCGCAGGACATCCTCTGGATGCTGGCTGGTGCTTCCCAGCGAAAGTGCAGCTGCCCGTTGAAGGTGAGGCGTGTTGGCTTGAAGGAGCAGCGCGCGCGCGACCGTTTGGATTCTAGGGAGTACTGCAATTCGCTTTTGGTTGCGCGGCAACTCGGTCGTCAAGTGCAATAGTCGAGCGGTCAGAAACGCTGAAGCACCGGAGTCGCTTTGCAGTTGCTGTTCCAAGAGAGCCACCAATTGCTCTGCCGACAGTCGCCCGCTGCGCCAAAGTATTTCCAAGCCGCTGATTCGCTTCAGTTGGGCCCCCTGGCGGTCTTCTAGGGTGCTACGGAGACTCGCTTCCCAATTCCCGGCAAATAGACGGTTTAGCTCTTCGCTGCCGGCATCGTTGGAGGACGCCTGGAGCCATGTTTCCACGGCTGCCCTGCGTCGCATGGGATTGACGCTGGTAAGTTGGACGTCAATGTCAGAGAGCCGTGTAGCAGTCGCCAGAGGTGGAACCGTTGCCGGCTGGTTCTGAGCGTAGGAAATTCTCCAGATGCGACCACTATCGCGATCTCGACCCGGGTGGGTGAGCGGAACCTCATAGTGGCCAATGATCTTATTGTAGAAATCGGCAACATAGAGCGCACCATCGGGGCCCATTTGGATATCGACGGGGCGGAACCATGGATCATCGCAGGTTAGAAAATCGGGAAGTTCTCGGGCGGTCGCAGTGGCCCCTTGCCACACCAGTTCGTTGGCATTGATACGACTCGTCATCACATTGCCGCTGTAAAAACGTTGGCGGTAGGCAGGAGGGAAGGCAGTTCCTTGATAGTACATAAGGCCGCTGATCGCGGTGCTGCCGTGCAAGTGCTGCATCATATCCGGCGCGAAACCCATGCCGTCGTGGGGACGTCCAAAACTCTCATAGCAAGCTCCGGGCAACAGGGCAGTCAATGGTTTGCTATGGCAGTCTGCCGTGTACCAATTGCCCCACTCGTCGGAGGTCATTCCAAATGGATTGACTTGCCCACTCGTATATTGTTCTACTCGAGAACCATCTTCCCGAAAGCGGAAGGTGTTTCCAGACATCAATTTAATGCTCGAACCGTCCGCCGCAGTGACTTGGGAGTGATTGTTGAATCCGTGGCAAGCATAGATCCAGCCATCCTCGCCGCGACGCAACGCGTTGATCATTCCGTGTGTGTCACGCGTCGTATCGAAGGGGCCCAGAATCAATTTGCGGTCGTCGGCACGGCCATCGCCGTCGGTATCGCGGAGTAAATAGAGATTGGGGATGTCAAAGCAGATGACTCCTCCAGGGACTGGCAGAAGGCCCATCGGGATGTTCAGCTTGTCAGCAAACACGGTTGTCTTGTCCGCTTGCCCATCTTGGTTTGTATCCTCCAAAATCAATATTTGGTCCCGAGGTTCGCGGCCGTCACGAACCGGGTAGGGATACTCGACGGTGGAAGTAATCCAAAGCCGTCCCTGCGGATCCCACGCCATGTTCAACGGCTTGGCAATATCCATTTCAGCAGCAAACAGATTAATTTCAAACCCAGGTGGTAGATGGAAACTGGCCTGTTCCTGGGCCGGGGTTTGCCAGTCGGATTCGCGAACTCCCTCGCCAAAGTCCTGTGCCTGAGTTGAGGGTTCTGCCGCACCTTGAAACTTGGCCTCGTCTGCTCGGAGAAAATCTACCCCACCGACTACAGTGGATGCGGCGAGCAGAAGGGTCGCGACTTGGGCGGCAGGACGATCGAAGATGAGTTGCGCCGGTGGACGTCTCCTGCCCAGCGGACCCGCAAGATTCGTTTGGAAATCTTGGCTTGCGGGGCAGGTCGATCGGAGGCGGGCAGAGAAGCGGGCCAGATTTGACAATCTTCTCGTGAATTCAAACAGACGCAAGATGGGAAACATGTGGTTCAGGCTTCTTGGCGGGGGTGCTGGGGTAGGGCGGGACGATGTCCGTTGGTCGGACCTTAGGGCCTATTATGCGCTACAGTCACGCGGGTGTGAATCGTGCGCAGCTGTGCGAATCATCAACTGTGGGCAGCGGGCGGAAAGTGCATGGGACCTATGCTGTGCCTATCCAGACTGCCGATTTAAAAGCATCTTTCGGTCGAACGCACAGGCAGTGCTCAAAATTGCCGTGGAGCGGCATTCACCTTGCCTTGCTTACGCTGCGTGGGGGCGATTTCATCAGGCCCCCATCCGGCGGCCTGCGATTTCAACAAGGGCGGCATGGTTCTGGAAAAGAGCTGCCCCCGCTGGCTATTCTGCCGCCTTCCGCCAATTCCGGGCTAGTGGCCTGCGCATGGAGCCTGCGCAGAGAGCTGAACGCAGAGGCTGCAAGTGGTGGAGGGGCGGTTCAGAGTTCGCGAGCCGCAGAACGCTGCTGGCGATCGCGTAGGGCTCCGCCAATTTCAGTCGGCGAAACCAACTCTACAAATGCGGTTCTCAGATGGCGGCGGTCTGTTTCGCGGAGGAATTCGTAATAGCCTCGCGCATAATCCTCAACCGACGGATAGAGCTGAATATAGGCGAGGGTGGAATCATCCGGCGGGGGAGTCAGACCACAGTAGGCTGACTCTGCAGGTGATGGTTGCTGAGGAAGTTCTGCCAAGGCATCCTCCCCAACTAAGATCACCCGGGCGGTTGGCTGGTAGTGAGGATGGCGCAGGCCAGGGGAAGCGAGTCCAATTCCCGCCGCATCGGAAGTCGTTGGCAGCGCGCGTGCTTCTGCGATCACTTGCTGCAACTGCGTTAGGCTGATTCCTCCGGCGCGAAGCAAAATGGGGTGCTGGGAGGTGCAGTCGACAACGGAGGATTCCAGCCCAATGCCACAGGGGGGGCCGGCGAGGACTGCATCGATTCTACCGTCCAGGTCTTCAAGCACTGCTTGCCAAGTGGTGCAGCTCGGCCGACCTGATAAGTTGGCGGAGGGGGCGGCGATCGGTAGGTTTGTCGCAGCTATAAGCTCTAGAGCTAAGGGAGCAAAAGGAATCCGAATACCTACCGTGTTCAACCCTCCAGTGACGCTGGAGACAATCTTGGGCGACTTGGGGAGCACCGTCGTTAAGGGACCCGGGGAGAAGGCAGCGAGCAGTTGCTTGGCCGATTCCGTCAATTCCGACGCGGCCATTCGCCAGTCGCGGACGGCAGCCAAGTGGACAATCAGGGGGTTATCGCTCGGCCGCCCCTTGGCAAGGAAGAGACGCTGGATGGCGGCTTGATTCGTGGCGTCGGCTCCCAATCCGTAGACGGTTTCGGTAGGGAATGCGACCAGCCCACCATCACGGAGAATCGCAGCGGCAACGGAACAATCGTAGACAATCTGTGTGGTCGGCATCGGTGGCAGCAAATCGTTGACGGCTGAGCAAGTCTTCCAGGAAGCGGGCTGATTCTACCGCTGCTGCGGCTGGTACGCGAGCACTCAAATTCGGTGTGGAACGCACAGCCATCTGAGGACGTCCCTGGGAAGGAGGGCAGGCTCATTTGCAACCACTGTTCAACACAGTACATTCGAGATTCCAGTGCCACCCGTTCTAAACGGTCGATCGATTGCAGCCAGTTCCCTGAGATGCTCGGAAAAAAGATGCGTTTGAATCCAACGAAAAAACGGCCTTTTGTAGTCGGATTTGTAGGCGGGATCGCCGCTGGGAAGACTCATTTTGGCGCGGCCTTGGAATCCCTGGGAGCGGTGCGGATTGATGCCGATGCGATTGGCCACCGAGTCCTGCAGGATCCAGCCGTCCAGTCCCGACTTTGCGAATTGTTTGGCGATGCGATTGTACGATCCGATGGGACTCTCGACAGGAAGGCTCTTGCGGCGTGCGTCTTTGGTGATACCCCTGTAGCGAAAGCGGCCAAATTGCAACTTGAAGAGTTGGTGCACCCGCGAATTCACGCTTTGGCGGTCGCCAAATTGCAGGAGTATCAGGCTGCCTGTGAGCCGCCCGTGGTCGTGGTCATCGATGCTCCGTTGCTGCTGGAGGCTGGCTGGGCACCCTACTGCGATGCGATCATTTTTATTGAAACGCCCTTCGCCGTTCGCGCTCGTCGAGCTTTAGAACGGGGTTGGACGGAAACGCACTTGCGTGATCGAGAGGCATCCCAACTACCACTGAATGAAAAACGCAAGCAGGCGACACATGTCGTTAGTGGGCAGCTCGATGAGTCCCAAGTTGCGGCATATTGCGAGGATCTAGTCGCACAGATCGAGATGCGCAGCGGGGCCTGAGACTGCCCCCGCTATGGTGATTTTGCGTTCCCTCTGCCCCTCCCAGAATCACTCTGTGCATGATGACACTCTGTGCATGATGACCCTGTGAATTCTGGAGGCCGGAAATGCTGTCTTGCCGGCGTGCCCTAGCAATTCCCGCCTGGACTAGAATGGCAGCTCGCGTCGGGGGGATGGTGGAGGCGGAGTGGCAGGCTGCGATTGAAAAAGTCGAGCAAATAGCAGCAGCTGATAGCTAAACAACCGCAACGGGGGTATTATTGGACTGTGCAGTACCCCAGCTTGCGCTCTATGCGCAATCGTCGCAACCGTCAAATTTGCTAAATTTGCGTGAAAGTCCGCAAGGAAACTTAGGTGACGGGTAACTGTATTCCGGGTGGCGACTAGCACAAAGCTAGAAATTAATTCGAGGATGTAAACTCTTTCAGTTTTGGGAAAGGTCATCTGCTATGCAGTGGCGTTCAAGCCTTTGCGGCCTGTGGGTTGCAAGTATTTCAGTATTCACGATGCTTCCGTCCGCTCAAGCAGCTGACTACCCGCCATTCGACAAGGTGACTGAGGGGTACAAAGTTGTTGAGCCGGCCGGCGACGCGACGCAGTCGATGTACACCCTCTATACCAAAGAAAAAGAGGGAGAATTGCTGCTTGAGTTGCCCAAGAATTATGCCAGCAAAAAGTATTTTATCGGTCTGACCGTCGCCAGCGGGCAAGTTTTTGCTGGATTGCAGGCAGGGGATTTCTACGTTCAATGGCGCGAATACAACAATCGCTTGGCGCTTATTGCACCCAACATGAGCATCCGGTCTGGTGGAGACTCGGAATCGAAGGATTCCGTAAACCGCTTATTCACTGGTCAAGTCTTGCTCGACCTACCCATCCTCACCATGTCGCCTCGTGGTGGACCGGTCATCGATGGGGACCTGTTGTTGGTCAACCAGGCCCCTGTGTTTTTTGGTGCATCAGGTCGTAGCCGCAATTCGGCTTTAGCCAAGATCGTCAAAGCCAAGGCATTTAAGCAGAACGTTGAACTCGCGTTTGAACTTCCAAGTACGCGCGGCGATTTGCAAACGCTCTACTATTCGATCAGCGAAATTCCAGAGAACACCGGTTATTCCCCACGCGTCGCTGACCAACGCATTGGTTACTTCACGACCTCCTACTCCGATTACGGCAAGTACAAAGAGGACGAAGTTGATATCAATTTTGTGAACCGCTGGCATTTAGTAAAACGCGATCCGTCGCTCAGCGTTTCGCCTCCGGTTGAACCGATCCGTTTCTACCTAGAACACACCACCCCAGTCCGTTACCGAAGATGGGTAAAGCAGGGCGTGCTGTATTGGAACAAGGCCTTCGAACGCGTAGGGATCTCCGATGCGATCGTGGTTGAATACCAAGACAAGTCGACCGGCGAGAACATGGATAAGGACCCAGAAGATGTTCGCTACAACTTTATTCGGTGGCTGAACAACAATGTCAGCACGGCTATTGGCCCAAGTCGCGTCCATCCGGAAACTGGGCAAATTCTCGATGCTGACATCGTCCTAACCGACGGTTGGATTCGGTATTTCAATGAGTCCTTTGATGACTACATGCCGCTGGTCGCAATGGAAGGGATGAATGCAGAAACGCTAGCTTGGTTGGCCGAGCATCCCAACTGGGATCCACGCGTGCGTTTCGCGAAGCCCAGCCAGCGCGAGCATGTGGTTCAGCAAATACGCCGCACGATGGCACGCAGCTCTGGCAACCCCAATGCGGTTCAAACGCACATGCTGGGGGACGAAATGCTCGACGGACTCGTCGGACGCACTAGCCAAGTTAATGGTCTTTGCATGGCTGCCCAAGGGCGTCGTTTGGATACTTCGGTCATGCGCATGATTTTGGCCATGGGGCCAGAGGCGTTCATGAACGACGATACGGAAGTCGAATCCGCTGAGCCAGGTAAGAAGAAGAGGAAAAAGCGGGAAGCTGCTGAGGAAAAGGCAGAAGACGATGACGACGAGGGCGATGAAAAGTCCGACAAGGCTGCGGCCGATGAGGCCGACGCGACCGCCGATGAGGCAAAGCTAGCCGCCGAAAAAGCAGAGGCAGCAAGAAAGGCTGAAGAAGAAAAGAAAGCGGAAGCAGCTAAGAAGGAAGAGAAGAAGGAACCTGAGCTGGACGGTATGCCAGAGTCCTTTATCGGCCCACTCTTGGCCGATCTCGTGGCTCACGAAGTAGGACACACCCTCGGGCTACGGCACAATTTTAAGGCCAGTAGTATTTATCCTCTGAATAAAATCAACAGTGAGGAAGTCAAGTCCGAGAAGGCGTTAGCCGGTTCGGTCATGGACTATCTCCCAATCAACTTGCATTTCGAGGATGGTGAAATCCAAGGTGATTACACCATGATTGGTTTGGGTGAATACGATATGTGGGCCATTGAGTATGGCTATACGTTTTCCAAAGATCTCGACAAAATCTTGGCTCGCGTCAGCGAACCCGAGTTGCAATTTGCTACCGACGAAGACACCTCGGGCCCCGATCCTTTGGCGCGTCGCTATGACTTCAGTGCAGAACCGCTGGACTATGCCAAGGAGCAAGCAATTCTAATCGAGCGTTTCCGCAAAAATCTGATGAACGACTATGTCAAAAAGGGGGATAGTTGGACCAAGGCTCGACAGGGGTACGAACTCACCCTCAGCCTGCAGATGAAGAATGCCAGTATGATGGCCAATTGGATTGGGGGTGCTTTTGTCAACCGCGACAAAAAGGGGGATCCTAACGAGCGACTCCCCATTGAAGTCGTTTCGGCAGAACGCCAACGTACGGCGCTGGAGTTTGTCCTCAGTTCGACCTTCCGCGACGACGCCTACGCACTCAGCCCGGAACTGTTGTCACGCTTAACCAAGGATTTCTTTGGCGGGTTTGGTTCCGATCCCACATGGCCAGTGCATGATCGCATCCTCTCGATGCAAGCGTCGACGCTGACTTTATTGATGAACGCAACCACTCTGCGGCGCGTGTATGACAATGAGTTTCGTGTACCCGCCGACGAAGATGCCTTTACCCTGCCGGAATTGCTAACCGCTATCTCCGACGAAATCTGGACAGAGTTGGATGAGACGCCCGAAGGTGAGTTCACGGCTAGGAAGCCGATGATCAGCAGCTTGCGACGGAATTTGCAGCGGGAGCACTTGGACCGCATGGTCGACCTGACTCTACCTGGTAATGGTTCTTCGGCCGCTTACAAAGCGATCTCGAACCTCTGCATCATGAAGTTGACTTCGATCAAGAAGAAAATTGACCAAGTCTTGGAAGCCAGCGAAGAAAATGGCATCGATCCCTACACGCTCGCACACCTGATGGAAGCCAGCCAAAGGATCGAGAAAGCATTGGATGCAGACTATGTCTACAATCAATCCTCGTCGTCGAGCGGCAGTTTGATCCTGCAGTTGCTGGGCCAAGACGCCGAGTCGGAAGATACGTCTAAGTAGACCTCGGTCACCGATCGAATCGAATGCAATCCTCAACGGCTTCCCCAATCGGGGAGGCCGTTTTGCGTTGGGGTTACTACAATGCCTGTTGTCCTCGATTTCAGCTTCTAGCTATTTTCTTCCCCAAGCAAACTTTGAAGGTATCTGATGCCAGGTCTGTTTAGCCCTTTTACTCTTAAAGACACGACGCTTCGCAACCGAATCGTAGTCTCTCCGATGTGCCAATACATGTCGCAGGAGGGCGTTGCCAACGATTGGCACCAAGTGCACTACACCTCAATGGCACGAGGTGGAGCAGGTGCGGTGATTGTGGAGGCGACCGCGGTTTCGCCGGAGGGCCGGATTTCCTGGGGCGACGCTGGGTTGTGGAACGACGAGCAAGCCGCTGCCCTAGAGCCGATTGTTGCAGCCATTCGAAAATGGGGAGCCGCCCCCGGAATTCAATTGGCTCACGCCGGTCGCAAGGCGTCCGCGAATCGTCCCTGGGAAGGGGATGACCATATCCCCGCAGGAGAGCCCAATGCCTGGCAGCCCATTGCGCCGTCGGCCATCCCCTTTGGTGCAAACCTGCCAAGAACCCCTCAGGAAATGTCGCTTCAGGACATTGCACGCGTTCAACAAGATGTGGTGCGAGCGGCTGAACGGGCTCGTGATGTCGGTTTTGAATGGTTGCAATTGCACCTTGCACACGGCTATTTGGCTCAGAACTTCTGGTCAACCTACTCCAATTCGCGGACCGATCACTATGGCGGTAGTGCTGAGAATCGGGGCCGTTACCTCTTAGAAACCTTGAGTGCGGTGCGGAAGGTGTGGCCCGAGAACCGGCCTCTGGCCGCTCGATTCAGCGTCGTCGAATTTGATGGGAACGATGAGCAAATGCTGCTCGAGTCGATCGCACTCCTTAAGAAGATGAAGCAGGCAGGGCTAGATACCGTTGACATTTCCATCGGCTTCAACACGCCAACTGCTAACATTCCTTGGGGACCAAATTTCCTAGGGGATATTGCCGGTCGTGTTCTGAGCGAAACGGGACTACCAGGAACGACGAGCTGGTATATCGATGGTCCTAAAGGCGCGGATCAGCTGATTCGCGATGGCAAAATCGATTTTGCGAGCATCGGCCGCCCCTTCTTGGCTGATCCGCACTGGGCCTACAAGGCGGCAAAAGAACTCGGGGTGGAAGATGCCGCTTGGAAGACCCTGCCGGCACCCTATGCACACTGGTTGGCTCGGTACCGGTGAGCCACCGCTGCGTGTGCGCCGAAATCTCCCGCGGGGAACCCGCAGTCCGCAGTCAGCAGTGGGGGACGTCGAGTGAAGGTTTGTTCGCAGGTGTTTTCGCGGACGGGCGGTGCTTCAACGGCAGACGTTGCTAGGCGGTGGCCTAGGAACGCGAGGTCGGTAGGCGAAGCGGAGCGAGGGGACCGGTGGGGCAAATTGGATTCAAAGCGCCTGTTAAGCGAGAATGCCTTCGACCAGCTCCCCCTCGACGTCCGTGAGACGAAATCGCCTTCCCTGGTATTTGAACGTTAGACGCTCGTGATCGATCCCCAGGAGATGCAGGAGGGTTGCGTTCAGATCGTGGACGTGCACCGGATCGGCCACGATGTTGTAACTGTATTCGTCGGTTGTGCCCAGTGAAACGCCTGGTTTAACACCTCCGCCAGCAAGCCAAGTGGTAAAGCAACGCGGATGGTGATCACGTCCGTAATTGTCGACCGCAAGTTTGCCCTGGCAATAGGCCGTGCGACCGAATTCTCCTCCCCACACGACGAGCGTGTCCTCTAGCAAACCGCGATTCTTTAGATCGGTTACTAAAGCCGCACTGGCTTGATCAACTTCGCTGCATTGCTTGGTGATTCCCCCGGGCAATCCCCCATGCTGGTCCCAGCCTTTATGAAACAACTGAACGCACCGAACGTCCCGCTCTAGCAGACGACGGGCCAGCAGGCAGTTCGCGGCGAAGGTTCCGGGACGGCTGGCGTCTGGGCCATAGAGATCCAGCACGTGCTGAGGCTCGCTCGACAGATCCGCGACCTCAGGTACGGAGGCTTGCATGCGAAATGCCATCTCGCTCTGAGCCACACGGGCTTCAATCAGCGGATCGAGTCGCTTGGCATACTCTTCTGCGTGCAATTCGTTGAGTCGATCTAGCATTCTGCGACGACTGGCACGGGTTACGCCAGCTGGATTACTCAGATAGAGCACTGGGTCGGCCCCGGCTCGAAACTGCACCCCCTGGTGTTCCGCAGGTAGGAAACCGCTGCCCCACAAACGTGAGTAGAGGGGTTGTCCCCCCTTGTCCTTCGTGACTAAGACGCAAAAGGACGGCAAGTTGTCGTTGCTCGTTCCCAATCCGTAGTCGAGCCAGGATCCTAGTGACGGCCGGCCAGCGATCTGCGAGCCGGTTTGAATGAAAGTGATGGCTGGGTCGTGATTGATAGCTTCGGTATGCATCGACTTGATGAAGCACAGGTCGTCAGCGATCTTCGCCGTGTGCGGAAGCAACTCGCTAACCCAAGCCCCCGACTGACCATGTTGCGCAAAAGAGAACTTCGACCCCGCAATGGGCAGGGAGGCCTGATTGCCGGACATGCCCGTTAGCCGCTGACCTTGTCGAATCGAATCGGGCAGCTCTCGTCCATGGTCGATATTCAACTGCGGTTTGTAGTCGAACAATTCCATCTGCGATGGTCCGCCACTCATGAACAGGTAGACGATGCGTTTGGCTTTAGGAGCGTGGTGGAAGGCTTTCAAGTGCGCCCGCGGACTGAGCCCGCTGCTAACAATTGCGTTGCCAGCGGTTGTTCCTTCGTTGGCCAAAATTTCGGGCGCAAAGACACTCGCCAAGGCTGCGGTACCGAGCCCCAGGCTGGAACGTCCAAAAAAATGACGACGGGTGAGTTCAAGTCCTAATGGACGGGATGGATCAAGATTCGTTGACATGGTTTTAGCGTTTCATTACGGTTTCATCAAAACTGATCAGCCCTTCGGCCACGACACATAGAGTGGCGAGTACATGTTGATCCATATCTGGTGGGACGGCCTGATCCCCAATGGCCAGCAGTTGTGAAGCTGCATCTGTTTCACTCTGAAAGTACTGGAGCTGCTCAGCATACATCGCAAGCAATATTTTTGATTCGCTGGGCGTCAAGTCCCGTCCGGTCAAACTTCGGAAAATGTAAGCAATGCGCGACGCTGTTTCGTCACTGTGCCTAATTGCCCGCACAGCCAGCATGCGAGCCGCTTCGATATACTGAGGGTCGTTGAGTAAAACTAACGTCTGCATCGGCGTCATTGTCGTTTGCCGACGAACCACGCATACCTCCCGGTTGCTGGCGTCGAGCGTCATCATCGAAGGAGGTGGGCTGGTGCGTTTCCAATAGGTGTACAAGCTCCGTCGGTAGCTCCCCTCCCCCTGATCGCGTTCGTACGAAATTCCAGCCTTTTCCTCCCACAAACCAGCAGGCTGGTAGGGTTTGACAGGCGGTCCGCCGATTTGGTCGACTAGCAGGCCGCTAGAGGCCAACGCCAGATCCCGAATCATCTCCGCAGACAATCGATTTGCCGGGCCTCGCGACAACCAGCGATTTTCTGGATCTCTCTCCAACAATTCCGAGGTCGGATTGGAACTCTGACGGTAGGTGGCTGACATAACCATTTTTTTAATCAGCGCTTTGACGTCCCAATGCTGATCTACAAAATCACGGGCCAGCCAATCGAGCAATTCGGGGTGTGTTGGGGATTCACCCTGCAATCCAAAATCTTCCGCCGTACCCACCAACCCCACTCCGAACAGCGACTGCCAAAATCGATTGACGGCAACACGTGCGGTGAGCGGATGGTCGGGATGTACGAGCCATTGGGCAAGATCGAGTCGGTTCGGGCGTTCGGAAGTCTCCAGTGGCAGGATGCTCTTGGGAGTGGCGCGTTCGACAGGTTCCCCAATTGCATCATACGCACCTCTCAATAGGACGAACGTTGGCCGGGGCGTCGGCAATTCTCGCATCACCATAATTTCGGGTACGGGATCGACAATTTGGGCTAGCGTCTCTCGAGCCGTGCGAAGCTCGCTGTTCAGCAATCGGTAATCTGCCTGTTGTGTGATGAAATAGTCCTGCAGGGAAGCGTCATCCATGTTGTAAAGGACTTCAGCCAGGTTCTCCGGCGCCGCATCGGACAGGTAGAGTAGCTGCAGTTCGAGTGGACTCAACTGCCGATCGAAGACTTTCAATTCATCGACTGCGCCATGTTTTAAGCCTTTGTCGCGGAATCTTTGCCCGATGGTGAGCGTGTCAGCCTCCCCACCACCATAGCCATCGGCACCATGAATGTGTTTGGTCAGCCCATCTCTGACGACTTCAATCTCAGCCGGTTCGCCATTGATGTACAGGGTCAGTCCAGCAGCACGACTCGAGCCGTCGTAGACCATTGAGACGTGAGTCCATTGGTCGATCGGCATGGCCGCGACACTGCGAACGCGAATTGCGTTGCCTGGCCAGAAGTGGACCAGGGCGGCACTCAATTTTCCCTCTTCGATGAGCAATTCGTAGCCGCGGCTACCGGAGTCAGTCCAGGCGCGGGAGCGGTGGAAAATCACGGCCCTGTCGAAGACCTCGGGAAGGTTCAGCCAAAGCGAAATCGCGAAGGGCTGGGTTCGAGAAAAGTTGTTCCCCGACTTCACGTCAATGCTGTTCTCACCACTCAGCTCCAGGGCTTGTCCCACGCGCCCTGCAATGGACGTTGGATCATCGTTCGTTCGGCCTGGCGCGTCTGGGTGGGCGCGGTTGGGGACTACCGCTTCCTGCAGCGCATCCAGCGGATAGTCGCCGATCAAATTTGCTTGTAGGGATTGTTTCAGCATCTCGGCAAGTGACCGTTCCGCAGCAGCCGCAGTGGCTGTGTTACGGCGGACGTCGCTCAAGCTACTTCGCCAACGCTGGTAGGCATCTTGATCGAAGGTGAGTTCTTGCAGGCGCTGTTCCAAGATCGCAATTTGTTCCTGGG
The DNA here is from genome assembly GCF_007752135.1 of Aureliella helgolandensis. Taxonomy (GTDB): domain Bacteria; phylum Planctomycetota; class Planctomycetia; order Pirellulales; family Pirellulaceae; genus Aureliella; species Aureliella helgolandensis. Next base: position 3,317,178 of record NZ_CP036298.1, read on the forward strand.
CCTTTCGGATCTCGGCTTCTTGATTCTCTTCGCTCAATCGCAGTGTGGGAGTTGGTACCGCTTGATTGAAATGGGAGTAGAGTCCCGCCTCATCGATGCTGTTGAAATAGGCGCTCAGCTGGTAGTATTCGCGTTGCGAGATGGGATCGTACTTGTGGTCATGGCAGCGGCAACACTCTAGCGTCATGCCGAGAAATGCGGTTCCAAAGGTGTTGACTCGATCTGCGACGTATTCGGCCCGAAACTCTTCTTCAACGCTTCCTCCTTCGTTGGTCTGGCGATGGTTGCGATTGAAGGCGGTGGCTAAAACTTGATTCTGCGTTGCGTCGGGGAGAAGGTCTCCGGCAATCTGCCAAGTCACGAATTGGTCGTAGGGGAGGTTGTCGTTGAATGCTTGGATCACCCAATCGCGCCAAGGCCACATAGCGCGGTAGCGGTCGTTTTGATAGCCGTAGGTGTCTGCGTAACGGGCCACGTCCAACCAGTCGACTGCCATTCGCTCTCCGTACTGGCGACTCGCCAGCAAGCGGTCCACTACTTTTTCATAAGCATCGGCTGATTGGTCTGCTACGAAAGCATCGATGTCGGCTAGTGTGGGAGGCAGGCCTGTGAGATCAAAGGTCAAGCGACGAATCAATGTTGCGCGATCAGCGATTGGACTGGGGGTAAGGCCCTGCTTTTGCAGCTTTGCAAGAACAAATGCGTCGATAGGGTTCCGCACCCAACCTTCCTGCTTGACATCGGGTAAGGCCGGAGTGCGCGGAGCAACAAACGCCCAGTGCTCCTCGTACTTGCCTCCCTCGGCAACCCATTGCCGGAGCAAACGCTTCTCTTCGGACGTCAGGCTCAGATTGGAATCGGGCGGCGGCATCAGCTCATCGCCATCGGTGCTTTCAATCCTGAGGATCATTTCACTGGCATCGGGCTCACCCTTTACAATTGCAATCTCGTGAGCCGACTCCGTCAAATCAAACCGGAGGTCGGTTGCGCGTTGCCCCGCGTCGGGGCCGTGACACAGATAACAACGGTCCGAGAGTAAAGGACGAATATCGCGCACAAAATCAATTGGTTCGTCGGCAAACAATGATCTGCTAGAAAATACGCTGCTCAAGAGAAGGCCGCAAATCAGTGCGAGTGTGCTAGTGCGGAAAATTTGCGAACGGATGGCATGCATAGAAGACTAAATGGAAATTGATAGAGTGAGGCCTGCGGTAGGCTGGAACAGTGATCTTTGTCAGGCTCCATTGTATCCGATGGGCTGAACCATTGCTGATCCCAATTTCGAGACCTTCCCCATTCGTTTTGCCAATTTTTGACAACGCAATTGGAATGCTGTACTATCTCGGTGATACACACCCCGTTGCAAGTCCCAATTCGCTAGAAATCTGCAGCTGAGGCTAGCGTAAACGAAGGTTTCGGTGACCGAATAGTGGTAGGGGAATAGATAGTGGTAGAGTTCACGTTCAATAGGGGACACCTCATGAGCAACACGATTGATGGGCATAGCAAACGCACGCGGCGGGGTGTTTTGTCGGGACTGGCCCTGTTGATGTTGGGGAGCCTGCTGCTTCCGTCGCACTTGACAGCGCAGGACGGATTGGGAGAAGTACTGACGTCCCACACGCCGCATGAGACTTTAGCAATTGTTTCAGTATGGCCCAAGGAAGCGGCTAGCAAAGAGAAGCTACAGCTGGCTCCGCTAGAAGTCATTACCGCCGCAGGGCTTGAGCAGATCGGAATGGACCCATTGCTGATCGATCGCGTGGATGTACTGATCGGTATGCCGGGCCCTATGGGACCGCAGTTCGGCGCACTCGTACAGAACAGTGCACCGGTGGACCTGGGGCAACTCAATGCCGACTTGTTCGATGGGGAAGGTCTGCATGAAGACAAAGGGTTCTCCTACATGGCGATGCGGGGGCCGGAGGAGATGGTGGTTCATCAGCTTTCCCCGACAACTTTAATCGTTGGTACGAAGATCTTTGCAAAGCGGATGACGGACGATCATGGTGAGCCGGGACGATTGGCGGCCGTGGCAGGGAATATTCAAGCCGGGCAGGAGCTGATGGCCATCGTGTCCGTCGAATCATTGCGTCCACTGTTGCAAGGGCTACTGCAAGGCGGCGGGCCGATGCAACTTCCACCTAGGGTTGCCCAGGATGTGAATGGCATCGTGGCTGCTACCGAGTTTCTGGCCGTTCGCGTCATGATTTCAGACTCCGAAAAATTGCAAGTGATCCTAACTGGCGAGGATGCTAAGAATGCGGACGCTATTGAAAAGAGCGTTCAAAACTTGCTTGCTTTCAGTAGTCAAATGATTGTGGAGCAGATGAAAGGGGAGATTTCCACTGAGACTCCAACCGGTTTGGCTACGCATCAGTACATGGATCGGATCAGCAAAGTCCTGGTTAGCAAGCTAACACCGGTGCGGGCTGGTAATCGCCTAGTGCTGGAGCTGAGCGAGTTCCAGAATATCAGTATTATTGGAACTTTGACTGGCTTGCTATTACCTGCCGTTCAGTCGGCTCGCATGGCTGCGCGGCGGATGCAGTCGTCGAACAATCTCAAGCAGATTGCGTTGGCAATGCATAATTTTCACGAGTCCTACAAAAGTTTCCCTGCCACGGCAGGGCTAGATGATGATGGCAATCCTATGATTAGCTGGAGAGTTGCCATCCTGCCGTTTATCGAAGAGGCGGCGTTGTTCGAGCGTTTCAAATTAGATGAGCCCTGGGACAGTGAGCACAACATCGCCCTGCTGGAGGAGATGCCCTCCACGTATAAGCACCCCGACAAGCCCACTAAGCCTGGGTATACCGTCTACCAAGCCACTGTAGGCGAGGAGTCTTTGCTGCGTTTGAAGGAACCGACTCGATTCGCGGATATCACCGATGGTACCAGCAACACCATTATGGTGATCGAGACGACTGCCGAAGCGGCTGTCCCCTGGACGGCACCCGAGGATTTTAATGTCGATCCCGAGAATTTGGAGCTGGAAAAACTCTTCTTCCGCGGGATTACCCAAGCCGCTTTCGGCGATGGAAGCGTCCGAGTGCTGAGTGAAAGCATCGACATGGGAGTGCTCAACGCGTTGTTTACTCGGGCAGGCGGTGAAGTGGTAGGCGCGTTCTAGCTGCCCAAAACTGGTCGGGAAACTAGTCCTACTGGTATACAAGGATTTACGAAGGTGAACGGCCTCTTGGTGAGTCGTGCAACGCGGCTAAGTACCGGTCCCCCATTGATTGCCGCCTTAGAGGCCAGCAAGGGCGGAATATGGGGGGCCGCCTCGCCTTACCGTGTCTGGTTGACTAAAATCGGAGACTCGCCAATACGGGCGAGTGTCGTCCATTCCATCTAAAAACTCGAGAATCTTCCATGCTTAGAATTTTTGGTACCTTTGCCTTGCTAATGGTTATGCCCGCTGCCTGTGTCCTTGCGCAAGAAACGCCCGTGCAGGAAACCGTCCATGCGCCTGCTGAATCCGAAGGGATGAAGGCACTGTTCAATGGCGAGAATCTTGAAGGCTGGGATGGCGACACCACACTTTGGCAGGTCAAGGATGGGGTCATTCATGGGCAGACAACGCCTGAGAACAAAGCCAGCGGAAATACGTTTCTGATCTGGCAGGGGGGGGACCTGAAAGACTTCGAATTGCGTCTCTCCTACCGCTGCTCGCGCGAGAACAACTCGGGCATTCAGTACCGTTCGAAACACATCACTGATGGAAAAGTGAGCAATAAGTGGGTGGTTCGTGGGTACCAGCATGAGATTCGCAATAGTAACAAGCTGCCAGACGTGTCGGGCTTTATCTACGGTGAAGGGCTGGGACGAGGTCGCATTTGTCTCGTGGGCGAGAAGGCCGTCGCGAAGTCTGCTAAGGAACGCGACATCACGGACCAGTTGATCGACCAAGCTGGAATCGAAAAGCTGATCAAACTTGATGCCTGGAATGACGTCGTGATCGTTGCCAAGGGAAATCGCATCCAGCATTACCTCAACGATCGTCTTATCCTCGACTTTACCGATGGAGAGGATTTGGCGTTACGGAGTGGCGTGTTGGCCTTGCAAATCCATGCTGGCGTTCCCATGTGGACTGAATTCAAAAACATCCGCGTCAAGGAATTGAACTAAGCTCTTGCTCTTTGATTTTCAGGCTTCGCCTGGGAATCCGCGGTCTTGCAAGTTCTGACTTGGCAGTGTGGCCAATAGCACTTCCTGAATTTAGCAGTGATGCGTCTATTGTCCCTGGCATAGTCAATAGTCGCCAGCCACAGCGCCCAGGTAGAGCACGGTCCCCCGGGGCCGTGTTCGCAATTAACGTGCTCTGCAGGTGGTTTAGGGGGATCGGAGTGAGGATCCGCACGAATCACTTGTTCCCTGCTCGCTGGGCATTCCATTGGCGGTAGGCTAGGACTAGCCTGCAAGCCTGGTGGCCTGGGGGCCCGCTGCCGTCCGCTCAGGCAAGCCCCTCTCCCCCATCCCCCCGGAGTGCTGGTGCACTCCAGTATGGCCACCCGGGGTCTGTCCCCGCCCGGCTCTATGTCTCCTCGCGGCTCTTGGTAGCATGGTCCCCCTGGGCCGTGTGGGACAAAACAGTGCACGGGTGGACAGGTAGCTACCTGCCATTCTTATGTCTCGAACTTGCTAAAAGAGCGGTTTGTTAAGGGCGGGTTAAGGACGTGTTAATAGTTCATGTGTGAGGCTTTCTAGGCTTAACTGCTTGGTCTAAAACGGTCGTCTACACCAACTGAACCGTTTGCCATCCATCGCCCCAGTCCCATGAGGCCTCCATGTTGTTTCGCCTTGCTACAGTGTGCATCTCTTCCCTGTTGATGCTTCTCTTGGTCGGATGTGGGGCAAGTTCGGGGGATTCTGCCAGTTCGAATATCAAACTCCAGGGCTCTGGAGCAAGCTTTCCAGCACCGCTCTACGGTCGTTGGTTCAAGGAATACAGTACCGCTACGGCAGGCGTCAAAGTGGACTACCAGGCCAAGGGGAGTGGCGGTGGGATCAAGGATTTCATTGAGCACACGGTCGACTTCGCTGCGAGCGATGCGGCCATGAATGACGAGGAGATCGCGCAGGCAAAGCCTGGTGTGGTGATGCTGCCCATGACCGCCGGCAGTGTCGTGCTGGCTTACAACTTGGCCGAGTTTAAGCAGCCTCTCAAGCTTTCGAGAGAGGCCTATTCCAAGATCTTCTTAGGACAAATCTCCAACTGGAATGATCCGGCAATTGCCGCCGCAAACGCGGGAACAGCACTTCCCGATTTGCCGATCACGGTGGTGCATCGCGCAGATAGTAGTGGCACGACCTTCGTGGTGACCAATCACTTGAGTGCGATGAGCAGGGAGTTCGCGGATGGTCCAGGCGTCGGCAAGTCGGTCAACTGGCCGGAGAGTGACAAGTTCATCGCCTCCCCCAAGAATGATGGTGTGACTGCCACGGTTATGCAGACGCCGGGTGCGATTGGTTACGTTGAGTTTGGGTTCGCAGAACAGGCCAAACTCCCGATGGCCGAGCTTGAAAACAAGTCGGGCAACTACGTGGCACCAACCCTTGAGAATGCCAAAGCGGCATTGGCTGGTGTCGAGATGCCGGCCGACATGCGGGCTTGGCTGCCCGATCCGGAGGGGGCTCAGGCCTATCCGATTGTTAGCTACACCTGGTTGCTATGCTACACCGAGTACGACGAGGCTGAAAAAGCGGCCGCGTTAAAGCAGCTTGTCGCCTGGTGTTTGAGTGAAGGGCAAAAGTCGAGTGCCGAAATGGGCTATGTGCCGCTGCCTGAAAACGTAGTGAGCGCCGTGAAGGCGCAGTTGGATTCGATTCACTAGATTATCGAGTAAGTATGGCTTCTGTCGTGACAAGCAAAACCACTCCCACACGGTCGATCGCAGCGGAACCGAGCGTGTATGAAATCGCTAGTGATCGCGCGTTTCGCAGTTTGACGTGGTTATTTGCATGGCTGATGGTCGCTTTGGTGCTGTACATTGTTTACGAAGTTGCGGGCAAGGCCATGCCTGCGATTCGTGAGCACGGTCTGAGTTTCGTTACTGGCACTACTTGGGATTTGCAGGGGAATGAATTCGGAGTACTGCCTGAGATTTGGGGTACCCTCTATAGCTCGCTTCTGGCACTGGCAATCGGTGGTTTCTTTGGTGTCTCCATTGCCATTTTCCTAACGCAGGATTTCTTGCCGACCAAACTAGAGCTTGCGTTCAAGAATATCGTCGAGCTATTAGCCGCGATTCCCAGCGTGGTTTACGGATTGTGGGGAATCTTCGTTGTCATTCCCATGATGCGTCCCATCGCCAACTGGTTGCACGCGCACCTCGACTGGATACCCCTGTTTGGCACTTCCCTTTCAGGCCCAGGCATGCTGCCAGCGGCCCTCGTGCTGTCCATCATGATCCTGCCTACCGTTTCAGCCATCTCGCGGGATGCATTGAGTAGCGTGCCTAGCAAACTGAAGGAAGCGGCAGTCGGTTTGGGAGCCACTCGCTGGGAAGCCATCTTGGGAGTCATACTACCAACGGCATCCACGGGGATTTTCGGAGCGCTCGTGCTGGGGTTCGGGCGAGCCCTTGGGGAAACAATGGCGCTGGCCATGTTGGTGGGAAATTCCAATCAAATGAATATCTCGCTATTCTCGCCTGGAAATACCCTTGCCGCACTGCTGGCGAATCATTTCCCGGAAGCGGGTGCGAGCGAAGAACCGGTGTTGATGTTTGCCGCCTTGATTCTATTAGCAATCACTCTATTGGTGAACATTTGCGGTGCGGTCATCCTCAAGCAAACCTCTAAACGGATGCGAGGAGCTCGAAAATGAAGACTGCTGAAATAGCAAAATCTTTTGAAGATGTTGACTTTCCGATGCTCGAACGCTCCCTCCGACACCCGCGCACCTTGATTAGCATCGCCCTTAGCTGGGCGACGGGAGCGGCCACCATCGTCGCCTGCGTGCCACTGTTCAGCGTCCTGTTCATGCTGATCTATCGGGGTGGGAGGAAACTCTCACTGGAGTTGTTTACCGAATTGCCACCCACCGCGTTTGAAACCGGAGGCGGGTTTGGCAACGCCATTGTCGGGACGTTGGTGATGGTCGCGATTGCGGCTGCGATCGCAATTCCGTTTGGAGTCCTCACGGCCGTTTTCCTGGCGGAGTTCGGCCCGGACAGCAAGACTGCTGCAGCGGCACGTTTTTGCGCTAGAACTCTGACTGGGTTACCTTCGATTCTGGCGGGTGTGTTCGCATACGCGGCAGTTGTCCTGCTTACTGGGACCTACTCGGCACCAGCCGGCGGCGTGGCGCTATCGCTGCTCATGTTGCCTACTGTAGTGCTGACCGCCGAAGAGGCGATGCGGATGGTGCCTCTCAGAATGAAAGAAGCCGCTATTGGAATGGGATGCACGCCGACCCAAGTCGCCTGGAAGATCATTTTGCCAACTGCCATGCCAGGCATCCTGACTGGGGTGATGCTGGCGGTCGCGCGAGCTGCCGGTGAGACCGCGCCGCTGTTGTTTACGGCGCTGTTTAGCAACTACTGGATTATTGAAGATGGCCGTTCTCAGGTCATGGAGCCTACCGCCTCGCTGGCGGTCTTTATTTACAACTTTTCGGGGATGCCTTTCGAGAATCAAATCGAAATGGCATGGGCCGCCTCTCTGATCCTGGTACTGATGGTACTGACGATCAACCTTGCTGGCCAATTCATTTCTTCCCGTGCCAAGACTCGCTAGGAATCAAAGACAATGATCGCACAACCTGTATTGGAGATGGACGATGTGGTGGACGATGATTTCAGCGAACCATTGCTCGACTGCCATATCGAGAATCTTTATTACGGCAATTTTCGCGCGGTGCGGGATAGTTCCATACCCATTCAACGCGGCTCGATTACTGCATTTATCGGTCCCTCAGGTTGTGGCAAAAGTAGTGCTTTGCGCTGCCTCAACCGCATGAATGACTTGGTTCGTGGCTTTCGATTCGAAGGGCACGTCCGCTTCCGAGGGCAGGATATCTATCATTCCAAAGTCGACCCGGTAGCGGTGCGACGCTACATCGGCATGGTCTTTCAGCAACCCAATCCGTTCGCCATGAGCATCTACAACAATGTGGCCTTCGGTTTGCGCCTTAATCGCTATCGAGGGGATATCGCTGAGAAAGTTGAGGAGTCGCTGCGTGGAGCTGCTCTGTGGGACGAAGTCAAAGACAAACTAAAAAACAGCGGACTATCGCTTTCAGGTGGACAGCAGCAGCGACTGTGCATCGCGCGGGCGATCGCGACCGAACCCGAAGTGCTGCTGATGGATGAACCGTGTTCGGCTCTCGACCCGATCGCCACCAGACGCATCGAGGAATTGATGCACGAGCTGAAGCGGAAGTACACGATCGCGATTGTGACTCACAATCTTCAGCAGGCAAAACGCGTAGCGGATAAGACGGCATTCATGTATGTCGATACCAGTCACGGCGAACGCACCGGATACCTGGTGGAATACGACGATACCGACCGACTGTTCGACTCACCCCAAGTCGACGAAACCAAGCGGTATATCCGAGGTGAATTCAGCTAGTGGCTGGTTGCTTTTGCTCCCCATCCGAGAGCGTCCTTGCAAGGTAAATTGTTTTTCAACTCTCTGCGCAGGTATTACATCCAATCACCTACAAACCAGCCCGCTCATGCTGAAGGGCAATCACGCGAGCCCTGCTCCGCGACCGGTTAGCCTTTCCTGCTCGGACGATGGTAGGAGCCGTACCGCTACAATCCGGGTAGCCACGAGTAGCACGTGAGGAGGCTGCCAGTTCAGGGCTGTCGCACGAGAAGCAAAGCTATTTAAGGCGTCGTAGGCCACGGGCCCTTCGTTGCTGATTCACCCTTTCCAGAGCTGGAAGATGGCTCTTCAAGAGCTTGACGATTTGCGATGCCGTGACCGAGAAGTACTCAGCGGTAGCCGGCAGATCGAAATCGTCTGCGGTGAGCCGGTCGAGCAACTCGGACAGGATGCTCGGATAATCCGTATGCTGGGCTGAGATGGCGATGCGGCCACCCTTGGTTCGGGACAACCATAAGGGACTCGGTGTCCGCTTCTGTGCGACCGCTGGATCGGGATCCAGCTCCTCGGGCAGGCGATGCTCGGTGGCTAAACGCAGTCGCAATCGCAACAAAGCAACTTTGCGATTATCGGCCTGACTGCGACGCTCACTGGCCTCGGCCGAAATTCCGGTAGGGAGATGCGTTAGGATGGCCGCGGTTTCGACCTTGTTGCGATGCTGGCCTCCGGGGCCCCCACGCCGTCCGGTACGCAGTCCACAGTCAGCTAGCAGGGCTTCTTCGGATTGCTGCGCTGGGTGCACGATGTTCAGACCTAGGGAAAAATCCCTGATAAGCCAAAAAAAGAAGCGAGCGTCGGAAAACGCTCGCTTCTCATCACTAGTGCCCAGGACTGGAGTTGAACCAGCAAGGGGTTGCCCCCACAACGACCTCAACGTTGCGCGTCTGCCAATTTCGCCACCTGGGCAGGTGTTTTGCTTCTTTTTCAACATGCGGAGCCACCAAAGACTGGCTGCTGTCGCTGTTGAGTCCTCTAGTTTAGGAAGTGGTTATTATTCGTCAAGACTGGCTGACCACTTCACTAAATCTACCAAAGATTCTGTGGCGAAGGGGCGGAATCGCTCTTCCTGGCCGGTTGCTTCATCGTACAGCAGCATCACATGCTCGCCGAGCTTGGAAGCGGCCACCGAATCAACCAAGTTGGTGGAGTCATTGGCGCTCATTTGCATCAGCAGGCGTATTTCAATTTCTCGCATGGAGGCTCGAGATACCCAGCGAGCCGCGGTGGACTGGCTCTCCGCCCATAAAACTAAGTGCATTCCATGACTTGGACCGTCACGCAGGAGTTCCTCGAGGTGCTTCTCTGGCGTTAGCTCCGATTCGCCGAACCCTCCCATGCCAAAGTCGTCGTCCCGTTTCAGCGTTCGGAGGCGTCCAATCTGAATAAGTTCTACTAATATTGATGGAGCGTCCGCTGGCTCGTCCCCCTCGGACGTGCCGGATGCAATCCGGCTTTGGAGTTCGGCATGCAGTTCCTTGAGCAGCTCATCGACACCTCGGGTATCGACGACGCGCAGCTCGCAGTCGAGTGCTTGCCACTTCTTGGGGAGAGTGAGGGCTTTCGCATCGGTTGGTTTAGCCCCCTGCACGACGTAAACTTGGGCTGGTGTGTTGGGGGAAGCTCGCCGTGCTCCGCGCACGAATGAGGAAGTCAGAACGTCCAGGACAGCGGCGGCTTGGGAGTCATCACCGCCGACAATCAGCACGTTGCGTCCCGCTTGGCGCGTTAGAGGAAAGGTCACTGCAGGATGGATTGCCACACTCTCGCCGACGATGCACCAAGTGGCGTCGGGATTGACCGATTCGATCGATTGGGTGATGGCCAGTTCGGCATTGTTGTCATCCCAAGTTGCGGCTCGATTGCCGTCATAGATAACGGTGCGCCCCAAGCGATTCGTACTGAAATCGCCATTGCGATAGCCCCGGTCGAGCTGGTGGAACCATTCAACTTGTTTCTGTTTGGGCATCCAACCAATTTGCATGGGCTGATTCCCTTCGACGCGTCCCCCCGCATCATTGTAAACCGCTTGCCCGGGTGTCTTGAGTCGTGAGGCGGCTGGATTATCATCGGCAAAGATAATTTGCGCGTCGGACGGATCACACTGCAGTGCAATGCGGACCGCCATCTGTCCCAGCGTGGTTCGGGGGAGAGAGTAGGAACCGGCCAGTGTCTGGCTACTGAGCACCGCATGAACTCCGAAAGAGCGTCCTTGCCGCACAATGCGATCGAGAATGAGACTCGCTTGGCTGGAGAGCTTATCGTCCTCGACGAACAACTCTTGAAACTCGTCGATGACCAACAACATGCGGGGCATGGGGTGGTCGGGGTGGAGCGCGTTCCAGCTAGCGACATCCTGGGCGCCCACTTTGCGGAATGCTTCTCCACGGCGTTGCATACAGTCATCGATATATTCTAGGGAGCTCAAACCAAATTCACGGTGACTCTCAATCCCGATGATGTCGGCGTGGGCGATCGCCGCCTCGGCATAGACCTGAAACTCCACCCCTTTCTTAAAGTCGAGCAAGACCAAACGCAATCGTTCCGGCGAGTATTTGAGAATAGCGCTGGTGATCATGGCGTGCAGCAGGCTTGATTTCCCCGAACCGGTTTTCCCGGCAATAATCGCATGCTGGGCCGTGCCAATCCCAAGTTTCAGCGAGTGGGTACGCCCCACACCGCTCTGTCCGATGGGAATCTCTAGTGAGTGAGAGCTGTCCCCCTGCCACCATGCGTCATGAGCGGGAACCATGCGATCGAGAGGCACTTCCACTCGACTACTCACCAAGGCTCGTCGCCCCACTTCGCCGATAATTTTCTGAGTTTCTTCCTCAGTGGCTGTAGTTGGAATTTGCAGCGGCAGAGCGAGATTGGAATCCCCTTTGACGGAGAACGCTTTGCGCTCAGGATCGTATTGTAGGTGCAAGCCACGTCGCATTAGGAAGTCGCGTTGGTCGGGCGTGGACCATGTAGAATTTGGGTCGACAATCAGGATGGGAATAATGCCGCAGCGCGCTCCCGTGTCGATGATACTCTGCAAGTTCTTCCAGCTGTTATCCTCTAGGCCAGCAGGGAGACTGGACCAAACCAGCATCCGATAGGGTTCGGCCAACGCGCCAGCATCCGCATTGTACTCGGCGATGTTGGCATACTGATTGCGCAGCGATTGCTGAATGATGTCTTCAGCCGCGAGCGACAGGGTGGCAATTTGCTGGGAAATATGGCTTGGTTGCGTCCACACTCGATGGGAAACTAGTTGGGGGTCAAAATCTCCCAAGTGCATTAGCCAACCAAAATCTTGCCCCAGACCAGGTGGATCAATCACGGTCAAGTTCACATTACCCGGTGGCAGACTGGTGAGGGTCCGCAACACGAGGCTGCGAACGAGTTGACGCACCGCGGGCTCAGTGGGGGCTCCATGGATGACTAGGAAGCCATCGTCGAGCGGCGAAAATAGGACCGGAGCGGTGGGGTGAGCTTGCTGGAGGATCGAGCCAACACCATCGGGCATAACCTGTTGAATCTCCAGTATGCCCAAGGGGAGCTGGGGGACGCTCAAGGGAGCCGGCCAGTGCTCTAAGTCCTCGGCAAGGGTATTCCAAGTTGGAAAATGTTCGCTAGCCCACTGTTTGCTAAGCGAGACGAATTTGACGGCTTTTTCGGTCGCCGTTTGCAAACGCATGGCGCCACCACGTTGCAGTTGATTGATCCGCTGAGAAATCTCTGCGTGCTGTTGTGCAGCCGTTTGTCGAATCTCAGCTTCCTCTTGGCGAGCAGCTAGAGCTTCTTGCGCCTGTAGTTCACGGTACTTGACATCTGCCTCCGTCTCCGACGTGACGAGTTGAGTGCTGGCCGCCTGTTTCTCTTGATTGGCAAACTGTTTCAATTTTTCCAATTCGCGAGTTAGTTTGTCTTGCAATTGCAAAATGTTTTGCTGCCGCCAGAGACGGACTTGAGCAAATTGTTCATCGCGTTTGGTCGTAAGTCGGTCGATTTCCTTGTCGCGTTCGTGTGCGGCGTGGCGTTCGGTCTCGGCAGCCAGAAACTCCGAGAGCTTGGTTAAACGCATGACTTTCGGATATTCTGCCGCCGCATTCCGCTTCAACAGCGGCCGCACGCCCATGAAGCCGCCAACGACAAAGAAGATGGCGGTGCCCGCTCCCGCCAGGACCGCAGGCACGAGCAACAGCAGCCCGCTGCCCATCAGCCCACCGGTGACCACCAAGAACAATAGCGCGCAAATCAGAAGCCACCATCCCGATTCTACGAATTTGGAGAGCGGATGACTGGCAATCCGATTGCAATACTGACGCGCTTCAGTCACCGCATCGGTGAGCAGGTCAAAACCTACTTTGGAGGAGGTGATCTCTGGCTGTGGCAGCGGATCCAAGGTGATATCGGGTAGGCGAATACTGCGTTGGGCTAAGGCGTTTTCGGCTTCGCGTTCGATCTCGGAAAGTTCGTGGAGTCGATGGGCAATGGCGGTCTGCAAGTTTTTGAATCTGGTCAGCGGCGCTTCGCGGGCTTTCTGAAAGCGTTGCTCAATGTCTACCTTGCGAGACTTGGCCTCGGCCTTCGTATCGGCCGTTTGAGTGTCGGCCGTTTTTCGCAGCGCCGTCTCCTTGCGGGCCGTGTCGTGGACGGCCCGGTAAGCTCGCAACTCGGCAGCATCCCAGCCAGCATGAATTTCTTCGTCCCATTGCGTTGTGCTGCGGTCCCGGTGATCGTGGGTTCGCGTTTCGAGGGCCGTTAGCTCTGCCTGGGTGCGCTCTTGAAAACTGGCGAGTGTCTGCTGCTGATGCTCGATCTCTTCAGCCGTGGTTTGGGCGCTACTGCTGTACCGAGTGCGCAAACCCGAGACGATTTTCTCGAGGCGATGACGTGGAAGCGGCTTCGGGGACGACTGACGCATTATCCGACCTGCACTTAATGAGCTGTACTTATAACGAAAAGGAATCTCTGGGGCTGTCGATCTGCAGTTTTGTTGTAGTGGACGTGGTGTTCGTTGTCGTGGGCGTGGTGGTAGGCAAGGCAACGCTGCCATTAACCCGGCGAAAAGTTAGAGGCTCGTCAGCTTAACTCACTACAGTATCTTTTCTGGTTCCCCGGCAGAGCCCGGAAACAAGTGGGGGCAATGTAGATGAAATGTTCCGGAGTGGTTCAGGCCGTTCCAGCTAGGGCTGGTCGGGATCTTGTAGCTTTTTCGAAATCTCTTCAAACAGCTCAGTTGATTGAACCAGCGTGGCAACAAGTTGCGTGATGGCTGGCCGGACTTCCGAGGTGTGCCGATTCATAAACGCGCGCCCCTTGCCGTCCTTCCAAACCTCCTTGGTTTCATCGATGACCGATTGATACTCTTCATTCAGCTTGGCAATGCGTTGTGCAACACCTGGCAAGTCGTGGCTAATTCGTTTCATCCAAAATTCTCTAGAATTGGGCCAAAAGGTGGAACGGTGAAATCAGGCAGACTCCCGACGATAGCTGGGGAATGGCCTATGGGGGAGGGAGTGGCTCGGGCGGTGTGCCTCCCGGTTCTCCTGCGTTCTTAGGGCCTTCAGTCGGGGGGGGAGCTGGGGCTGTTGAGGAAAATGCTGCAGTTCGCAGGCCCGCATAGGTCTTGAGCTGAGCAATCTGGTCGTTGAGTTGGTTGAGGGCGAGCAGGAGGTCGGACTCGGCTAGTTCCTGGCAACGCTGGGTCTTAGAGCGGTTCTTGGTTTGTTCGCGTTGCCAATGACTGGCCGCAGCATCGGCCAAGCGAACTTTTTGTTCGCACGTCGCGCGGCGGTCTTCCGCCAATCGCACTCGCTTTTTCTCATCGGTGCAAGGCCTTCGCTCACTCTCACGCACGTACGACATGCACCGCGTTAACGCATCCTGAGCCTCGGACAGCTTGCGACGCGACAAAACGAGCTGGTCTCCCCAGTAGTTCCGAGCTTCGGAGGTAATCCACAAAGTGAGTCGGCGAATCTCTACATGCAGATTTTCCAGTTCTTTACTCAATTGTGAACGGAATCTGGCAGTGGCTTCGCCAAATCTCTCAAGCTGCTCGACCGAGCGGACGTCTGCATTATCTGCCATGGTTCTTCTTTCGAACAGGTTGTCTGCTTTTCCAACTGGCGGCCATGTCGTCGGCATGCAAGGGCCGCGAAACAGCCGCACCCCCAACGTTTTAGTAGCCCAGGCTATCGTCCCACGGCTGATACGGGCTGTTGATATAGTTGAAATTTGAATTTTAATGCGGAGGTAGCATCCTTAATTGACTTGTAGCGGAGGTTATCTTTCCTTGCTCACGCGGGGGTTACTATTTCAACAGCCCGGATAGCGAGTGCCGTTGCGCCGATTCCATCGACAAGCCGGTACGCCGCCAACCCGACAAGCCAGGCCATGGCCCTAAGACGAGATGTCGGCGCGCATGCAGCACGTTGGGCGCCAGGCCGTCAGGGGCCCACTAACGCTGCAGGTATTGGTCGATGATTTCTGCTTTCTTGAGAAGGTAGGGGACGTGCTGATCGGTCGATTCTAGCAGCCGATTGACAAGCTTGACCTGCTCTTCAAATTCTTCTGCAAACTTCCGATTCTCTTGATCTCGCCACGACTCAGCCAAGCGGGCTTGGGCTTGATTCAAGGCGGCCGTTGATTCTCGCACCTGTTGGCCGTAGCGTTTCAACATCGCTGCAAACTGCCTGAGTTGTTCCGGATCGACAATTGCTTGCGCCATCTTCGATTTACTCCTAAATGTCCAATCAGACTCGGTAACTCAACTGCTTGTCTCTTACCTCTCCTCAACAATGGTAGCCATTGGGCCTACAATGATCGGGAGTCCACGAGTCGCAGGGAGTTGAGTACATCTCAAGTATACCCCCCGTTAGTCCGCCTCGTGGGTGAGCCAAGCTGAGAAATGGAAATTCGGTCTTGCGTTCGCTGCGGGGCTTCCCTGGACCGAAGGAGAGTTCCCGTAAAGATAGTTGGGGCGATTTTGCCGGACCGAAGTACGGCCTGAGTCGATTTTCGTCGAACTTGTCATGCAGCACACGCCTCTCACTCCTTGGCTTCGTTCTCCCAGTGCTGGAGGCGGGCTTTGAGGCCCGAGGCCTGATTACGAGGCCTCTTCCGCAGGCGGGAGGGGAAAGGCGACGGTTTGGGAGGCTGAGAATGAGTTGGGGGCCCCCTGACTCCGCCGCAACAATTGAACGATTTGATGGGAAAACTACTAGCCCGGTGCTCTAAGCACTGTTGTTGAAAACTGAATTGAACTTATGAATTCTGAATTTGCGAACAAGATTCGCTCCGATTTTCCGATTCTGGCGACTCAAATGAGTGGCAAACCCCTTGTCTACTTGGACAATGGCGCGACCACGCAAAAACCCCAAGCGATGATCGATGCGCTCGTGCACTACTACACGCACGACAACGCGAATATCCATCGAGGCGTTTATGAACTGAGTCAACGCGCAACGGATGCCTACGAATTGGCGCGGAAAAAAGTTGCCGCATTTCTGGGGGTGGAGGACGCGGCAGAGTGCGTCTTTGTGCGTGGAACCACCGATGGTATCAATCTAGTGGCTGCATCGTGGGGCGGAAATAACCTGAAGGCAGGGGATGAAGTGCTCGTGAGTGGGCTCGAGCATCATTCCAACATCGTTCCTTGGCAATTGATCTGCGAACGCGCCGGGGCCTCATTGCGAGTGTGGCAACCCAATGCAGCGGGAGAACTCGATTTGCAACAGTTGCCTGAAATTTTATCAGCACGCACGAAAATGGTTGCGATTCAGCATGTTTCCAATGCATTGGGAACCATCCATGATGTGGCTGAGATCGTGCGCTGCGCTAAAGCGGTAGACGCTACCGTACTCGTCGACGGCGCCCAGTGGGTTGGTCACTACGCGACCAACGTGGCGGAATTGGGGTGTGACTTTTACACCTTCAGTGGACACAAGCTTTATGGCCCTACCGGTATTGGTGTGCTGTGGGGACGCCGCGAATTATTAGAAGCGATGCCTCCCTACCAAGGAGGCGGAGACATGATTGAAACCGTCGAATTTTCCAAGTCGACGTATGCGCCCCTACCGAATCTGTTTGAAGCTGGGACTCCCAATATCGCAGGTGCGATTGGTTTGGGGGCTGCCATTGATTATGTCCAAGAAGTTGGTTTTGAACGGATCAGTGCGTACGAAGATGCGTTGTTAGAGTATGCAACCGAGAAGATGACGTCGGTCCCTGGTCTGCGCATTTTGGGGACTGCGGCGCGAAAAGCCGCGGTGATTAGCTTTGTGCTGGAATCACCTTCGATCGCTCCTCTAGACATTGCTACAACTCTTAGCGATGAAGGGATTGCGATTCGGACTGGACACCACTGCTGCATGCCGCTCATGGGTGAGCTCAAGGTGAGTGGTACCAGTCGCGTCTCCTTGGCAATGTACAACACCTTCGAAGAGGTCGATCGCTTGGTCGAAGTCTTGAATGCACTCGTTTCTCGTCGTGCATCCAAACAGGCGACTGCTGCGGACGACTCGAACTCGAGTAGTGAATTGTCCGCAGCCATCTCATTTGCCGCAGCCGTTGCAGAATCTCCCGAGGCGGCGGCACATGAACTGGCCGAAGAGTTTTTGTTGTTTGACGATCGAGAAAGCAAGACGGAGCTGCTGCTCGAATTGGGGCAGGAGCTGCCCGATTGTTTCGAAGCTTTGAAGGTGATCAGCACTGCTGTACCGGGGTGTATGAGTGAAGTTTACTTAGTCGGACGCCCTGCTACAGACAAACCTGACTACTTCGAGTTCTCGGCAGATTCAAATGCCGAGATTGTACGCGGATTGATCGCAGTGCTGATCAAGTTGTTTTCGGGCCAGAAAGCGGAGCAGATTCTCGCGTTTGATATTGAGAGCTTTTTTCGCCGTATTGGCTTCGATCAATTTGTTTCCACCCAACGCCGCAGTGGGCTGGATGGAATGATCCGCCGCATCCGGACGCTCGCCCAAAGCATCGCCGACCGCGATGCCAGCGCCACGGCTCCATCCTAGTTTAAGCTGCCCCGCTTGCCCCAAGCATCATTAATTAAGAGTTCTGCAAGGGGTGAGCTGAGCGCCTGGTTTCGGACTGCGGGAGAGGTGGTGGCTCATAGGTACATTGCGATGGGAGGGGCCTGCCGGGTACCGTTTCTTCGCATGCATCGCACACCCATGCGGTGCTGTGTCCCATTGCTTTCCATTGCTCTTACTGTCGCTCTTACTCTTTCCTGCCTCTCCCGAATCTGCGACTCGCGGATGGACGCATTCTTTGGTGAATGTGTACATGCGATACATAACACGGGGCGAAAGGCTCACCGAGACGCGCGACGCGGTGCCTCGGAGAGGTAAAGCCTGTGTGGTGGAGAAAGTGACGCGTGGCTAGACTTCAGCTAGGGCTTCGCTGGCGTCGCCAAATTGGTCGACTTTCAGCCCCATTTTCTGCATCAGCGACATGTACAGACGACAAATTTGACGGTTGGGATTTTCGCGATAATCCAAGACGCGGCCGCCTTCAATCTGTCCCCCTCCTCCGCCGACCAGTACGACAGGTAATTGTGTTGCATCGTGACTGCCCGACATCATGCTTGAACAAAGCATCAGCATCGAATTGTCTAGTGCAGTGCGTTCACCTTCTTGAATGGCATCTAGTTTGGCTGCAATGTAGGCCAATTGCTGCGTGAAGAATTGATTGACTTTCAACCAGTCGTCAGTATCCGCATGCGACAGCAAGTGGTGGATCATGTAATCGACTCCCAGGTTCGGAAAGCGGAGTGACGAGTGATCGTTATTGAGTTTAAGCGTGCATAGCCGGGTGGTATCGGTTTGAAAGGCTAAGACGAGAATGTCACACATGGTGCGCATGTGCTCAGCAATATCCTGCGGCACTCCATCTGCAGGACGAGCGATGTTGGGTTCGGTTAGAGTGGGACGCCAGCCCTGCAGTTCGCCGCGACGACCCGATTGTGCAATGCGCAATTCGACTTCGCGCACCGATTCCAAATACTCATCCAATTTTCGCTGATCTCGTCCGCTGATATTGCGCCGCAACTGCTGCGCGTCGGACAAGACCGCATCGAGAACGCTTTGATCTCCGTGCTGGATTTCGTCCTTAAACAGACGATCAAAGGCTAGGGCGGGGTAGACTTCGAGAGGAGTGGGAGATGTCGGCGAGCTCCAGGAAATGTGCGAGCTGTACAGCATCGAATAATTTTTGTGGATCGAGGGATTGGCTCTTTCGCAACCCAGCACCAGACTGGGAACTTTCGTTTTGTACCCAAAACGCTGTGCCAGCAGTTGATCGACACTCGTACCAGAACGAATCTCGCCTCCAGCGGCAAGAGACGCACCAGAGAGCAGATTGCCGGTTTGAGAGCTATGAATGTTGCCCTTTAGCGCTTCGGCATTGTAGAGGCCTTGAATGAATAGCATGCGTTCACGGTACGGAGCCAGCGGCGTGAGGACTTGCCCCAATTCCATGTCGGCACCCTGGCCTCGCGCCCACCACTCCCTGCCATGGAAGCCATTGCCAGCAAACAAGATTGCCATTCGCACTGGTGGCTGGCTTCCCGGTTCACTTGCTTGCGTTTCATCTCCCCAGACCGCCAATGACTCCATCCAAGGTAGAGCCATCGTGACGCCCAGCCCTCGGAGCATCGACCGACGTGAAAAACGATGAGGCATGGTAGTAATCCTAGGTAAAGTGAGTTCGGGCAGCTAAATCAATTTTGTCGTACTAACCGACCGTAATGTTTTAACTCTGAATTTCTTAGTCTCATTCCACTGACTCAATCGCAACGATTTCAGGAGTAACCTTCAGCCAGTGAAAACGCATCAGACGAACGAACTCTCACCTGCGAGTCCGGGGGGCCCATAAGGACTCTACCCGGTGTCCATCGCGGTTATGAAACTCGTCCATCGGGGGAAATTGATGGTTAGTTAACGGGAGCGACAGACCAGCGAAACGGATGAAGTTTAGGGAAATCGGTTTGCCGACCTTTTCCTAACGATCTTCAATATAAGTTTCACGCTCCCCGCTATGGTGCTCGCGGCCTCGGATATTTCGAAATTGAGGACTGGTCACAATCGTAGTGATCGCACTGGAGATGCGGTAATCATTGGTTTCCAGTTGATGTTGCATTTCAGCCAGCACAGGTTGATCGGAAAGTTGCACGCTGCGTCCCAGGGCATAGCCGAGGAGCTTGCGACAAAACTGCTTGGTGACCGTATCCCATCGCGCTCCGGTCAGATAGTTTTTCAAGTCCTGAGCACCTTGAACGGGTGTGCCGTCGGGTAGGGTAGCAGTCGTGTCCAGCTCCTGCCCATTTTCTTCCGTCGTGCGGAGTCGACCAATGGCATCGAAGCTTTCGAGCGCAAATCCATAGGGGTCGATTCGTCGATGACACCTGGCACAGCTTTCGTTCGATGTATGTTTTTCCACTAGCTGACGCGACGTCAGCTGTTCCGAAACGGCATCGTCCGGTAGGGGAGGGATGCCGGGTGGAGGCTTGGGGAGTTTCTCGCCTAGGAGGACTTCCGACAACCAGGTTCCGCGAAGAATCGGACTGGTACGTGAAGCTCCAGATTGTTTGGCCAAGATCGCGCCGAGCCCCAGAAGTCCACCACGGCCATACTCCTGCAAATTGTCGTAGCGCCGAAAGTCATCTCCTTGGATATTGGGAATGCCATAGTGCTGCGCTAGAGACGCGTTGAGAAAGGTGGAGTTTGAAGAATAAAGTTGTCTAAGTGAGCGATCACGCTGGAACAAATCGGTGAAGCAATGCATTGCCTCTAGATAGAGCAGCGGACGGGCTTCCGCAAACGTGGGGAAATGTCGTTCACTTTTCTCATCGAGTTGATCGAATTCGTAGATCTGCAGCCACTGGCACATGAACTCCGTCGACAAGCGGCCAATGCGTTCGTCACGCAACATGCGTTGTGCTTGTTGAACAAGAACATCCGACTCGTGCAGGCGTCCTGCCACGGCGAGTTCGAGGAGCTCGCCATCCGGCAGACTCGACCACAAAAAGTAGCTGAGCCGTGTAGCCAATTCCAAGTCGGAAACGGGGCCAGCGGTAGGACCTGGGGCCGGTTGCTCTAGTCGATAGAGGAAGGAAGGAGAGACGAGGATGCGCTGCAGAGTCTTGGTGAATGCATCTTCATGGGAGAATCCTAAATCACGCAGATGTTGGTAGAACGTTCGCAATCGCTCTTCTTCGCTAGGCTGGAGCGGATGTCGGAACGCGGCGGATGCGAAGGACAACAACTGCTTAACATGCTGGGGCTCACTCTCCAGAAGTGTCTCTTGGAATTCAGCGGCGCGCTGCTCGATAGAGGCTCGCAGTGGTGCGAAAACACTAGGGTCTGCGTCCTGAGTCGCGAACTCCATCAATTGTTCAAAGGCATCCACAGAAGTGAGCGCGTCGCGGCTGATGTAATGCAACTCTGACCACAAGCGATTCAGTTCTGCGATTTCCTGAGGATCGAGCATTAAACGCTGTAGGTGCTCGTCTTCGCGATAGAGCAAATTCAGTGTTACGACTTCATCGACCGGAACCATTTTGACATAACACAACGCGGCCGGGAAAAGATCCCGAAACTCGGAAAATGCTACTTCAAACCGTCGTCGCGTGGGGCTGTCTGCTGTTGTAATCACTGGCGTTTCAAAATCTACAGCATGGTTGTTTGCCGTCCAAACGCCCTGGCCTGAACTGGAGATGGCCACAGGGGCGGCGAGTTGCTCGGCCTGAGGTAGTGATTGGTGATCGTTCGCGATCGATGTTGTGATCTGAAATTGAAGACTGCCGTCAGCCCCAGTATGAGGTTCCAGGGTACCCGTTGTCACCAATTCGGTTCCCATGGCCAGTTCCAAGGGGATGCGTATGGCAATGGACGATGGAGCTCGGATACATAACGAGTCTGATGCAATGGGGGGGAGCCCTCGGACCTTGGCGGTTTCACCTTCAACTACGACAGGTAAAATGCCAAATGACAATGGGTTGATCCCAAATGTCGTCTTGTCTGAGTGGTTGGATGGATTCGAGGTCGCTGAACGCGCAGCGAATTCCTGCAAGGCACTTTCGAATAACGAAGTAACGATTGGGCCGTCCCAAGCCGTCAGTTGTTGATAGAGTTTCGCATCGGGAGAGTCGCCGTGGATTGGAGGAGCAAGCAATAGCTTCTGAAGCTGTTGGGCCAAGCTTTTTTGTTGGGTAGAATCGTTGCTCAGTTGCCATTGATGAAGGATCGATTCAGCAGGAACAACAGGTGCGGTTGCCAACATAGCCGCGGTGGGCTGCGAAAAGAAGCTCCATACATTGTCGTGACCCTGCATGTCGGCATGTGGATTTCCGGCCAATAGGTTGGATGATAGATCGTCCGATAGATTCCACCGCTGCTCGGTAGTGCTGAGGGTTAGGTCGACCGTCGTTAGGTCGCAAGAATGGTTGCCGTCTCGGGGGCTGACTAGGAGGCAGAGAGCGTCTCCAGCATGCACTTGCACATTGCCAGGCGATGTGAATCGTACAGCAGTGCTGCCTTGGCTAACTCCCGAGGACAAAAGTCGCTTAGTGGTGCCGCGCCGAATTTCAAGCGCCCATTCCACTCCGTTACCGCATTCAGGATGCGCATGAACGATGCTACCTTCGACCGAAATGGTCCCGCTCAAGGGGCTCCTCCAGCCGATGCCTACGGTTTGGGTTGGGGAGGGGTGCACAGCAATGCTATGAGGCAGCATGTTACCGGGAATTCGCACGTGCTGATCGGAGGAGTTCGCCACAACGCTCAATGCATCGGCGCCTACCCAGCCTTGAATGAAATCGAACTCGGCGGCGTTCTCCATTCGGCCTGTGATGGGGGCACCCAATACGGCAGGCTCGGCCGCAACGATATCCAAATAGCCGAGCCAAGCGCGTAGGGTTGGTAGATTGAGCGATAGGTCGGCGGCAACCTGCGCAATATCTGTGGTGGTGGGAGATTGGCGGACGATTGCTGCAGCATTGAGGTAGTTTGCTGTCGACGCAATGGCTTGTGTTCGGTGAGCTCTCATAGTATGCGAGATCGCTGCGACATCACGCAGTAGCACATCGGGGCGACTCTTGGACTCTAAGCGGGGGCTTTCCCAAAGAGCTACATCCCCCTCGTTACCATCTCCGGCGTTACTAACATGCAAATGTAAGGTAATGGAGTCTTGCCCAGCCGCTTGAGCCGCTTCAGCCACAGTTGTTAGGTCGGTGCGGAAATTTTGCTCAACAGCAAGTGGTGAGACTGTTTCCAACCACCGCTGAGGGCCATCGACTTTGCCGATATGCCCGACTGATTCAAACGTCCACAGCGATTGTTGCCACTGTTCGATGGTTTGAATGACTTCTGGCAAGTTGTCCAGGGTTGCGGCGGTCAGCTGAGATTCAAGTTGGTTGAGGATTAGTGAACGGGAATCCTCGGCGGCGGATTTGGGAGCGAACAGTGAGTTCCAGAGTATGCCTAGATATTTTGCGCTGAGGCGATTCTGGCTAGTCCGAGCGATCTGTGCGAACAAAGCTGAATTGCTATCGCTTGCAAGCAATTTGTCGCGGTGAGTGAGCAGTGCTTCCAGATATGCCGATAGTGGCAGACGACCGTCACCGTTCGTCGCGAACTTGACGCCTTGCAGATTGACCTCGCCACCTTGGCTTGCAGTGGAGTAGCGTTGATAGAATTCGCGGATTTGGTTCAGCTTTTCGTCTGTCCAATCCCGACGCGTCTGCGCGTTTGAAAAGGTAAATCCATCGGGAAGCAAGACTGCGTGGCTGGCGATCTCGCGGGCGGCATCCATGTACTTGGTGACCAGGGAGGGGGACATGTTGAGCGCATTCCCCGTATTGGTAAATCCTTCCCCAGCAGCACCATCAACTGGGAATTCCCGTGCCGGAAAAATTGAAATTCCGGCCAGATCTTGAATGGTGTAGGTATATTCAGCGTTGTTTAATCTGCGCAGGACCACAGGGCCTGGATCTCCAGCGCTCGCCAGGGCTTCGGCGTTGAGGTACTGATGCACCCATTTGCTCATCATGGATCGCTCGCTGTCCGATGGTTGCAGCGCGTCGTGTGGAGGCATTTCACGATTAGCCAACATTTCGGCAACACCTTGCCACACGCCTGTCTGTTGTCGCACCTGCAACAATTGAGAAAATTGTTCCAAGTCCAATTCACCGGCTCGCTCGGCAGTTGAATGGCAGTCCAGGCAATATTTGGTGTAGAGGGGCAACTGCTCGGAGTGGAACGCATTTTCGAGCGAAAGAAAGTCTGCGGAACGAAGTTCAGCATTGTCGTTTGCCGGTCCCGAATCTGCGGGGGACTGGGCGATTAGTCGCAGGCAGAACAACAGAGTAATGCACGGAGCCATCAATGGCGAAAGGGATAGCATTTCCAGATGACCGTTGGGAGAGGAGGGGGCGAACGGCAGGGAGGGGCGCGCAGGCGACAGGTGGGGAGGCTCCAATATATAGGAGGGCAACTTGCATTGCAATCAATTTCGATTTAACACTTAAACTTTAGGTGGCCTTGACGAACCTTGTGTTCCGTCTTGGAGGACTGCAATTCCGCAATCTACAAAGATCCGGTGGAAGGCTTGCCCACATCGCGTTTCAAACGCCACCTCCGCGCCGTGATATAGTTCACTACCATGCCGAATCATCCCTTGTTTGAACAACTCGCTTTCGCTGCCGAAGTGCATGCGCGCCGTGAGCACCGGATTCCGAACCTCACGATCGAAGACGTTGAGGCTATTCTGGTGGCTGAGCGTGCGCGGGGCCAAGTAGAAAATCTGCAGGCTTTGATGCAGTGCTATGGAGCCTGGTTAGGCCAGCAGATCGTCAGCCTGGGGGGAGAATGGCGCGGGCTGGAAGAACCGGTTCCACCCCGTGTCTACTTTCGGGGGCGATACTATAGTCCATTGGATGAAATACAGCGTCGCTTGCTGCCGCAAGGGCAGGTGGGCGACTCCTTGGCGGAGCTCCTGCAACGGATGCAAAACACCGATAGCCATGAATCATCCGCTGCCACTGCCCAGCAACGCAATTTATTGGGCTGGCGTGAACTGGCGAAACGCCCCGAGTTCACGAATCGCTCGATGCCACTGCTCTCCATCGTGGAGGCAACGCTGCAGCTCGACCCCTGGGTTCGCGCCGAAGGCATTCAAGGAAAGCGAGTACTCTGTCTCGCCGCCGGAGGAGGAACTCACGCGGCCTTGCACGCCATGGCCGGTGCCAATGTGACTGTCGTTGACTTTGTGGAGGAATTGCTGGCGATCGACCGAGAGTTTGCTCAGCGGCATCGCTTGCCGATCGACACTTGTTGTACCACGATGGAGGATCTTTCTAGCTTAGAAGATCGGAGTTTTGATGTCGTCGTACAGCCGGTGAGTAGTTGTTATGTGTCGGATCTCCGTAGGGTTTATAGCGAGGTTGCACGGGTCATCAAACCGGCGGGCATGTATACCGTTCAGCACAAGTCGCCGGTTTCACTGCAGATGCAGAATCGTGGTGGGGCAGTCGGATACGAACTTGTGTCACCCGCGGCCATGGCCAACGATGTACCAACAGAGTTTGCAGTTGCAGAGTTTCCGGCAGCACAGATGCTGCGGCGTGATAGGTCCGGTGGTGATGAATCGGAACATGCCGTCAGTAGTGGCAATCGCGAAGCGGGGTGTGTTGAATTCGCGCATTCGCTAGAGAGCCTAGTGGGTGAGCTTTGCCGTAGCGGTTTTGTCCTAGAGGATCTCGTCGAACCGCTGAGAGCCGATTGGTGGGCGCCGCTGGATTCTGCCGCACATCGTGCCAACTTTGTTGCACCTTATCTGAAAGTCAAAGCGCGAAGAAGCGAGGCACGAGGTTCTCCATAATTGGATTTGCACTGGCAAAGGAGGGAGGGAGAGTCCGGACATCAGGAGCAGGTTTGCTGCCTGTGGGGTGGAGCAGATGAACTAGATAGGAGTGGAGGGCAGGGCAGGGGTATTAATTCGTGGGGTTTCCCGAAAGTACCCCTGTTGCCCTGGCGGATAGCGGTTTACAGTGGTTGGTCTCAAAACCTGAGGTGAATACTAATCCGTGAAATTAAGAAGGAGCCCAAGATGGCTACAGCGACCGCTCGCCACATCCTGGTGGATTCAGAAGAAAAGTGCAACGAATTGAAGGCTGAAATCGAAGCTGGCGCTGATTTTGCTGCCGTTGCCAAGCAACATTCGTCCTGTCCCTCGGGGCAATCCGGTGGAGACTTGGGAAAGTTTTCCAAGGGGCAAATGGTTAAAGAGTTTGATGATGTAGTATTCACCGACGAGCTGAATACAGTCCACGGCCCGGTAAAGACGCAGTTTGGTTTCCATCTGCTCGAAATCACTAGCCGAAACGATTAGTTTCCTGGGGCTGAAGCTGAGACGTCGACGCGCTGTGGATTTGAAGGCACAGCGCGTCTAACCCTGTCGCATTTCACTAACCGCCAAAGAGTCCATGTCATGGTTCGAACTGCAAGTACGATGCTGCCGCTTGGCACAGAAGCACCTGATTTTTCGCTCCCCGATTTCAACGGAAAGATCGTGACCCGCGATGATTTCCGTGGACAACAGGGACTCTTGGTGATGTTCATGTGCAATCATTGCCCGTACGTCAAGCATGTGGCTCCCGAGTTGGCGCGTCTGGCTGACGACTACCAGCCCAAAGGGGTCGGTGTTGTGGGGATCAGTAGCAACGACGTAGTGGCCCACCCAGAAGATTCCCCCGAAATGATGAAACAGGAAGCTGCGGACCGCGGGTACTCTTTTCCCTATTTGTACGACGAATCCCAGTCCGTGGCACAGGCTTATCACGCTGCATGCACTCCGGATTTCTATCTATTTGACGGTGACCTTCGGTTGATTTACCGTGGGCAACTCGACGATTCACGCCCCAAGCAAGGTAGCCAACCTACGGGGCATGACTTGCGCGCTGCCCTCGATGCCTTGTTAGCTGGCAAGCCGGTACCGGAACCACAAAAACCAAGTATTGGTTGCAACATCAAGTGGAAATCTGGGGCCGAGCCGGGTTACTTCGATGCTTCCGGAACGGCCTGATTGGAACGACGCCTTCGCATGATTGGCTGCTTCTAAATTCGACGGCTCAAAGGACTGGGACGAATGCAACGCTGGGTCGCACACGCAATCTTTTTTCCGACGCTCGCTTACAACTACCTGTTGGGGCGCGTGTTGCGGACACGCCAGTGGTGGAATCACGTTGATCCTCAAGTCATCCTTGGAGCTCGGCCGTTCCCCAGTGATGCTAAAAAGCTCCAAGCTTTGGGGGTGACTGGCGTCGTCAACATGTGTGAGGAGTACGCCGGGCCACGTGAGCAATATGCGCAGTGTGGTATTGAGCAGTTGTGGCTTCCCACCGTCGATTTCAATCACCCGTCGCGCGAGTTTGTCGAGCAAGGCGCCGCCTTTATCGAACAGCATGTCAAGCAGCAGGGAACGGTGTACGTGCATTGCAAAGCGGGCAGGGCGCGGAGTGCAACGATTGTTTTGTGGTGGTTGGTGAAGTATCGAGGCCTTTCGCTGGAGGCGGCGCAGCAGCAAATGCTCGATGCCCGGCCGCATGTCAATCCACACATCGCGCAACGACCAGTGATCCAAGAGCTGTACCGCGATTTGCAAGCCGCCACGACGCAATTGCCCAATGAGTCAGCGTAGTGTTCCTTGAGGCACGGCAAAACGCACGATTTCCGACTACCACTTCGAAATCAGTTGGATATCGGGTGGTAGCTTCTCTCGAAGCTTCGCGAAATCTAAGTCTTTGTTGTCACGAACATAGATACGGGTTAATTCGGGCAGAGCACTCAAGGAAAGAATGCCCGCATCGGAGATGCGGCAGCTATCGAGGAACAGAGTGTGGAGCGATTCACAATTCTCAAGTTTCGCGAGTGCGTTGTCGTTGATTCCGGTGCAACCACTGAGTCCTATTTCGATCAAGTCGCACTTCTCAACAATCGCAGATAGCGTGGACTCATCGACGCCAGTGCCACCGAGATGCAAGTACTGCAAAAGTGGCAATTCTGCTAGCCGACTCAACGCAGCGGCGGAGAGCGCTGTGTTGTTGTTGAGCACTAAGCCACTCAGGCTTCGGCATCGCATCAAAGAGTCAATTGCCTGATCTGTTAAAGACGTACCCTGGAGCGTAATCTCAGCAAGTTGTCCGAACTGACAGAGAGCCGCGACTTTTCGGTCGTCGATTTGTGAGCCAGTAAGGAAGATCACTTCAATCTTCTGACGGGTTGCGAGTCTGGCAAAGTCAGCTTCACTCAGATCTGTTTGGCCTAGGGAGAGATGGTTAACCTTGGGGGGAAGGCTCATCAGCCCCTCGATGCTAACCTGGGTGTTCTGCAAGAATGCTACCGTTAGCTCAGGAAAGACGCTCAAGGACTTGAGGTCTTCATCAGTGACTTGAGAATCATTCAAGTAGAGAACCAATTCGTCCGCGTACTCCCGAGCCAAGGATCCGCCCAGCTCCGAAATCCTTCGTCGGACACGCTCTTGTTGGATAGCCAGTGAAGAAGCTGGTGTAGTCATCGTCAACTCGGTGGGCGACTGCGCAGGCGGCATTGGAGGAGCGGTGTGACCTGCAGGCAATGCGTTGCTAGGTTGGCCGACGAGTTGCGCCGGCGGCACTGAGGACGGCATCATGTTAGCGAGAATCAATAGGCTGCATGGGATCGCGACCAACAGGGCGAGCTTCAAACCATAGTGTTTGGATGGGGTAGGGCCCTCTGCGGGGCCCGAGTTTGGAGCCCAGGCGGTAGTTTCAAGGATGCAGCGCGCGGCCGCGGCAATCTCCCCTGCGGATTGGTAGCGCGCGGATGGGGCCAGTTCTAAGCATTTCCGGCAGATCGCTTCCAGCCCATCTGCTTGTGGCGTCTTTCCATCAAGATTCGGAAATGGGTGCTTGTCTGCTTGGCGAGTTGTCTGCGAGTCGGTGCTGCGGAGTGGGACGTGAACGCCCGTCAGCATCGCATACAACACCGCTCCAATACCATACACGTCGGAGGTAACGTTGATCGCCCCTTTGACGAGGCCCTCCTGCTCCGGTGACATAAATCCAGGAGTCCCGACAATCTGTGTGGTCTCTTCAGAAATTGTTTCGCTCATTGAACGTGAAATGCCGAAATCGGCCAATTTTGCATTGAGCTGGTCGTCGAGCAGGATATTGTTCGGTTTGATATCTAGGTGCAGTATGTTGTGAGAATGGAGCGCTTCACATCCACTCGCAATCTGCTCGAGCAGCGTAGCAATCATTTGAGGTTGAAGCGGGGAGCGATTGATTCGGTTGCTAAGGCTTCCGCCACCGAGCCACTCAAAGACGATGTATTCAAAGGCCTCGGTGCGGTCGGCATCGAGTATTTGAATCACATGGGGGTGGCTGATGCGGGCAACCAAACGCGATTCTCGCTGCCAATGTCGGAGATTTACTGTTGTTGCATGCTTGGGGGCCAAGACTTTGATGGCAACGATCCGCCCCGTGGTTGAGTGCTGCCCTCGGTAGACGATGCCTGCCGAACCGCGCCCGACCTGCTCAAAAATTTCGTACTTTCCTAGCGTTTGGCCGGTTAGAGCGTCGGCGGAATCTGGAAAGCTCCCCGTGTCCTGAGTGGTTACCGCGGCGCGCTGAGAAAGTGGGAGTTGCCAGTCCACTAAACGCTGACTGCATTTTCGGCAATTCGCGACATGCTCTGTAATTTGATGGCGATTTTTAAGGACACGTGGGCTGGCCCAAGCTTGGAGCGTATCGATGGAAGGACAAGGCATGCTGAAATCGTTCACCACTGCTGGCTTGGGGCTGCCCAACGCGGGCAATCGCATTCTGAGCTACGCCTCACACTGCTTGCAAGCAAGGCGGCGTCGCCCGTCGACCTAGGAGAGTCTAACCTAAGTTCGAACGAGAGAGAAACTAACTAAAGAGCTGTTAATTATGCATGGTTCTGATGGTAAAACGCAAGTCTCCCATGGAAAGAGTCTGGTAAGAGGAGAAGAATGGTGACGCCCATATTCCATTGGCAGGACTGTGAACTCCCATGGGGGGTGAAAACCGACAATGGTCGCACATTGATTACCGCGAAACGACGCGAACTCCCCCGGCAACAGCGCGCCGCGGGTCTGCAATCCAGCACTCAAAGGGGGCACGGTTTGTGGCCGGCGGCTCCCGCTGCGACTCTTGGCTGCCCGCCACACCCCACGCAAGTAAGGCAAGCAGTGCCACCTAGGCTGTCTCACATTTCTCACATGCAAGGATGCCAGACGATGGATTCGCGAAGTGCAATCGTGTCGGCCGCTGAAATCGCAAGCATCTAAGGGCTGGCTGTCCGCATCGCGAAGGCTAGAGAGGACCTTGTGGCCGACTGCCTAGGCTGTCACAAACCACCATGAAAACGAGGCAGCCGATCATCATTGGCAATCCAAAGAGACTCGCCGCACCTGCGAACTGAATCAGTCCGACGGGCCAGGGAGTATCGGCACCTAACATGAAAATAGTGCCTATCGAGAGAGTGAATGTCAGGATAGACGCGAGTAGCATCAGCCCGATGGGGCGGCGGAAGAGTTTATCGACAGCTGGAGCAATGCAAAATCCCACGAAGAGACCAAAAGGAATGCACAGCGTTAATGCTAATAAGAAGGCAGCTTGCATCTCCGTCGGATCCCTGGGTGGGCCCAATGCCAAAGCTACGACGACCGTCAAAATAACATCCCAAGCGAGTAGTAGGGCTGTCGTTGCAAAAGTGGAAGCAGCGTTGGCAAGTCGTCGTGAGCGTTGCAGTGAACCTCCATCGGACGGCAGTTTCTGAGCTGGTTGCATGGTGGAAGACAACAATGTCACGAAGAAAGGGCCTCGGGTTCTATCCGTTACGTAGTGACATGCATTGTAGCTAACCGGCCCAAGTGCATTGAAGGCGTCAACCGCCATAAGCGGAGATTCACCGTTTGCCTTCCTTAGGAGGAGATAGTTTCCAACAAGCTGGGGCTACGGATTGCTAGGTAACCCTCGCGTGTGGATGCCCTCAGGCTGGTCGCTTTTGCAAGCCTGCCTTGTTACCCAAAACAACCGAAATTGCCCGTTACTCGCTCCAAAATAATTCCAAAAATTTTGTTAGCTATTTTGAGAGCGGCCTAATGCAGCGCTGCCGCTGTAACGCGAGCACTCAGAACCGCTGCACAAAAAGTGCATCACTGTCGCTCGGTCGGCCAGTGCGAAAAGATCCTTTTCGAGAATTGGCATGTGAGTGATAGCGGCGTAGCTGCAGTTACGGGGCGACATGGCAAAATTCTTACCCCTAGCGGCCACCGGCTCTACCATACCCCACGCGACTTAACCAGGACTGTGCTCCCATAGCGACGGCGAGTTTGCATGGAGTTGCACCTATTAGGTGGCTCACGTGTTTGCCGTTTAGTTGAGTGTTGGCTTATAACTCTCAAGTGGTGGTTTTGCGTGCGTCTTGAGAGTCCCGTGTTGCGTTCGCAAATTGACATGCAAATTTGGCGAGACTAGATTCGATTCGGTTTGTTATTTCATTCACGCGAAGGATACAGTTCATGAAGCGTAAGACGAGCAGGAACGACGGCTTTACACTTGTAGAGTTGTTAGTGGTGATCGCCATCATAGGAATACTGGTTGGCTTGCTATTGCCAGCCGTACAGGCAGCACGCGAGGCCGCCAGGAGGATCCAGTGTTCGAACAACCTGAAGCAGCTGGGGTTGGCCTTGCACAACTACCACGACACGCATCGAAAATTCCCGTATGGCTATTTCGATCAGGATACCTACCATCGACGCGACACTTGGATGCAGCAAACGCTGCCCTTTATCGAGCAGACGGCCTTCTACAATCAGTATCAAAACTGGACAGGACAGTGGGTGATGGACACGCCTGTTGAATTGAAAGATGCGACGTTGCCCGGGTTTGTTTGTCCATCGGACGGAGAGTCACCTGGTAAGGGTGGTGGTGGAGGTTTGCGATCGGGCGGCGAGGGTTTTCAGGGGAACTATGTTGTTTGCTCCGGTAGCACGCAGATGACCCGGCCCATGACCAATCTGAACGGTATCTTCTACAACAATTCGAAGAGCGATATGGGAGACATTTCAGACGGAACGTCCAATACCCTGCTGGTTGGCGAGAGTTTGGTCCGCCCAGGTACGGGAGGCTGGGGCGGAGCTGGTGGCTATTGGGGAGGTGGACCTCACGGAGCATTCGGTTTCACCGCACTGGAGCCACCCAACACGACCATCCCGGATCAGGTTTACACCTGTAAAACTGAACTCTATCCGCACGCACCTTGTATTCCCGTAGGTGGCGCGGCCGAGATCCAGAACTTTGCGCGGAGCCAACACACCGGAGGTGCTCAATTTGGGTTGGCGGACGGTTCGGTGAACTTCATGTCGCAATCGGTTGATGTTCTCATCTATCGCGCTCTGGGCACGCGAAACGGTGGAGAAGTAGCTCAGTTGCCTCAATAGTTTTTAGGAAGGGACTCAAATGATGTTTACGTCAATGTTATTTCGTTCGTTGCTCGTGGTTAGTTTAGCGGGATTGGTCGTTCCACTGGCCGGTTGCGGTGGAGATGCCCTTGGTCGAATTCCTGTTGAAGGGACGGTCAGCTTTAATGGGCAACCGCTGACTATCGGCAATATTACCTTTCGTCCTACGGACAAGTCGTTGCAAAGCGAAGCGCTCGATGTGCGCGAAGGCAAATTTGTTGGGACGCTTATTCCGGGGGCAAAGCAAGTTGAGATCCGTGGATATGAGATGGTGACTCCCAAGTTACCCGCAAATTCGCCCGAAGCGGGATCCACGTTCAAGAAGCAGGTGCTACCTGCAAAGTTCAATGACAAGTCTGTGTTGACTGCAGATGTGAGTGCGGCAACTCCACTGACGTTTGATCTGTAGGCGATCTTCAGCAGTACGATTCGTAAACGTTCGTGGTAGATTCGATTCCAATGATCGAATAATGCAATTCAAAATAGTGAGTCAGTTATGGACGGATTCGATTGCCAGGCCTAGGCTGGCGAAAAATCTGGCTCTACTATTTCTGAACCGAATCCTCCAAGGCTAAGGGACTCTTAGCCTTGGAGGAAAATCAAGGGGCTGGCTTGGAACACTTGCATTTAGCCGGTGCCAATGGTGAAACGTAGCGTTCTGGGCTAAGGTTGCTGCTCAGCGTCTGCCGTAAACGCCTCTTCTACTGCCTGCTTGCCTCCGACGATCGGTAACAGGAGCTGTGTACCATCGAGGTCGACGGTTACTTGAGTGCCTGGCTTGGGATGCAGCGTAAAGTCCCTATCGCTAGAGAAAATCAGCAAGCCAATCTGTTGGCCCTTGGGGATGATTTGATCGTCTGGCTGGAGATCGAATGAGACTTCGTAGAAGGTGCCAGGGAAAAGGGGAGCTCCCTCGGTGATCGAACGGTGGTTTTGAGGATCAGCCCAGCCACGGGTAATAATATTGTCGGTGATTTTGGCTTGGC
Organism: Aureliella helgolandensis; assembly: GCF_007752135.1. Taxonomy (GTDB): domain Bacteria; phylum Planctomycetota; class Planctomycetia; order Pirellulales; family Pirellulaceae; genus Aureliella; species Aureliella helgolandensis. The sequence continues at coordinate 3,350,309 of NZ_CP036298.1, forward strand.
GGCTGCTATTCCAAGGAAGTGAAACCAACCATACCGAGAGGTTTGCTGCGGTGCGATCACTCGACAATTTGACCGTAATCCGCGGAGTACCCGAGATGTGGACCTCTTTTTCGAGAGGGGGAGTGGTGAACAGCAAGCGGTGTTCCGTCCAGTCTGCTTGAGCGAGAGCGTCCCCTGCAAACGAGTAGTTATCCACTAGTGTTTCAACGCCTTGCACTGGGAGGTTTTCCGTGGTCAAGCCACCCACTCCAGGAGCACCAGCTCGCAGATGCCAAGTGACTGGCTGAGCAAGCGGATTGGGGTAGTCTTCGTACGAGGTAGGGGCGTCTGGCTTGTCTCCTTCACGCACGATCCAGGCTCGAGGATCTTGTTCGACGTTGTTTTCCACTCCATGAAGATAACGTGTGAACCAGCGATTCATGAGCTTCATGGGCGGCTCTCCTCCGTGGCCTGCTTGATGGTAGTAGATCTGGACTGGCACCCCTTTCTCTTTGAGTGCCTGCGAGATCCGATTGCTATGTTCGGGTACTACATTCCAATCGTTGAAGCCGTGTGCCATGAGAACGGCTGCTTTCAATGGGCCCAGGTCGTTGAGATAGTCTCGGCCCGCCCAAAAGTCGTTGTAGTCGCCAGATTCGCGGTCCATGCCCTCGAGCATTTCGCGATCACGTATTTCACAATCGCAGTACTCTCGACGGGTCGATGGATGGCTGTGGATGAAGTCGTATAAGTAATCGATGTCTTCTCCTAGGTAGCCACCGGGATGCCGCACCAGGCCGTTCGAACGGTAGTAATGGTAGTAGGATGTGTTCGGCGCAATTGGGATAATGGCCTCAAGCCCGTCGACTCCAGTCGTGGCGGCGGCGAGTGGCAATGTCCCGTTATAGGAGGTTCCGGTCATCCCTACTTTGCCAGTGGACCAATACGCTTCTACCGGCTCGCTTCCGTCTGGGGAGGTAAAACCCTTGGCTCGCCCATTCAACCAATCCACAACTGCTTTGGGAGCCAGCGACTCATTATCGCCGCCAACGGTGGGACAACCTTGACTCAAGCCGGTACCGGGGGAGGAGGAGTGGACCACGATAAAACCACGGGGAACCCAATCCGCTACGTGCGACTTGGAGATAATCGGTCGACGACTTTTCAGCTTCACCGGCGGAAAGTGCTCACGCGTTGGGGGAGGTGCATTCAGCTCTTGCTTCACATCCCAAAAGTACTGTTGGCCTGAGGCGCCAGTGCCCGCAAAATAGGGGCTCGTAACGTAGATGATCGGGAGTTTGAGTCCCTCTGTGTCGGTTTGCTGAGGGCGAGTTACGTCAACGTGCATGCGATCCAACTGGCCATCGGCGTCGGAATCAAACTCGGTCTCTACCCACAGATCATGCCGAATCCAAAAGTCGGGATCGGACATGGCTTCGACAATTTGAGCTTCACCATCTTTGAAGACGGGGCCCGTAGCGGGAGGCGAATCTGCCCAGGCTGGGCTATCCAAAAGAACCATGCTCAAGGTTAACGCGGTTACGAATTGCAAGGCTAAACCGCCTGCAGACCGGGAGCGGGAGTGAGGGAGAATTAAAGTCATCGGAAAAATCGCAGTAAGAGGGACGCATCGCGCAAGGATACCAAGCAGACTTAAATGACCATCATAATTGATTTTGGGAAGCGCGTCGGAAAGCTTGCTCGTGACTGTGCAGCAATTTCCCAAAGATAGACCAAGCCTTTCCGGTGGACAGTCGAAATTCACTTCTATCGCGTTGCCATGAGCGGAAGGCGACGGGGACCACTGCTGCCGCGCGCACAACGCCAGAAACTCTCCGGTTAGAAACTAGTTGGGGAGTCACGGCCCTGCTGCGGCCACTCGTCGAGCCTAGACCTAAATTGTGTAGTGGAGCCGTCGTCTAGGTTGTCGATTTACTGTTGGAACGATGCCTTTCTGAGTGCACCGGAAATCAGGATGACGCGCCCAATGGCCTGAGCGGTTTGAACTCATTGCTGGCGGCCGCTACGAAGTTTGGAGGAGCTAACGGAAGCTAACGAGTGGAGACGGGTGCGGCGAAATCGCTGAAGCGGTGTGAACAGGGCGCCGGACCTCAGAGGCCGGAGTTGGCCTAGTCGGTGTTTACTTAGGAGCTACCGCTAGCCGTTCCACTGCGGAGGACTGAATCCAGCCACTGCGTCCATCCACTTCAACTTCACACCACTGTGGGCGTTCGCTCAGCAGGCGAAGCTCAGCCCCATCGGGCAAGGTTTGGTTGATGCGCGGCGCTGAATTTGCGGAATCTGCAGACCGGAGAACCACTTCGTCGGCCACAACCACCACCGTGTCCTGAGCTGAGTTGGCGGGGGAAATCCAACTCGAAACGCTCCCCAAGCACCACAGCAGCAGCGGGAGCAGTGCGACCAAGGCCAGGCGGCGTGAACCTGTCCCAATCGCTACCGCCAGAATGAAGGCAGCAACTAGGAAACCGAGTGCGGCGATTGATGCAAGTTGTTGTTGGGAGAGCCATGAATTCCAGAAAAACAGCGTGTCGGTGAGCTGGCTATCGGGCTCGATCCGTATCCAGTCTGGCAGTGTTGAGCGTGCATGTTCCAGGTTCTGGCGAGCTTGAGTGTCGGCGGGCGTGCTTCCCAAAGCTCGTTGGAAGGCAACGATGGCTCGGCCAATTTGTTCCGATTGCAAGGCTGCGTTTCCGTGGGCGACCCATAAGTCAGCGGGAACTGGCGCAGACTCGCTTTGCAGAGCTTCGATGGCCTGACGAAACAGTAGTTCGGCGCGCGCAAACCTGGCCACTCGTTGAGATCGATCGGGACTCTCCATGGCTGCGTTGTACTCGGCAATACCTTGCTCAGCGATGGACTGCCCCGGTAAAAGCTCTGCTGCGGAGACGGACTCGAGGCTACTGGCCACGAATGTCAATAGAACGCTGAGCAGGGGGATGCACCAAGCCACGCAGGTTGCTCGAACCGAATAATGCGATTCCCTGGATGTGGGGCGTTGTTCTTCTGGCGAAGGGCGACTAACGGCGCAAACGCAGGTCAGGAGTGTTGTCATCTATTCGACTCCTTCCACGATTGCTTTGGCTGCCTGCCGAATGCGTTGCATTTCGTGTGTTTGGTTGGCGGAGTCGGGGGAGTAGGCAATCGTTTCACAATCTGCAATTAGCCGCTCGATTGGCACTCGGTTGCTGGGACTGGTGGTAGTCTGGAATTCGCGCAAGACACTGGCGATCGTTTGGGCAGCGAGAGCTGGTGGCTCATCCTCGGCAATCCGCAAGCGGCTACGCCACCGTTTCTGCAACTGCTTGCGTTCTACCAACTGGGGATCGCGGGTGGAGTTCCATCGCACCAGGATTGCGCCAGCTACCAGCCCTAGACCTGCCAGATAGAGCAGGGGGGGCGTCCAGCGAGCACTGAGGAAATTGCTGGAGCTTTGCAGCAATTGCAACGGGTCGTTGGGGATGGCTAGGTTGGCGCCAACGAGTGAGAGAGGTGCACCGCCGGATATCCGCGGTGCTCCCGGGTTCGACTCGGCTTCTTGAGCAGCGTCAGCGGCTTGGGGGGAGTGCGAGACAACATCAGCCGCAGAGACGATGTGCGCTGCTAAGGCTTGCAACGCAATCGGATTCGATCGAGTGGTCTCGTAGCGGGCCGCGTTGGGATTGAACCACGAGAATTCAATGGCTGGAATCTGTGCCACCGATTCCTCCTTGACGCGGACGTTGAGCTTGAACTGCTTAACATTGCTATTGAAACTGCCTGCTGGCAATTCACCAGGTAGTTGAAATTGTTGTTCATCCAACCCACATTTCGACAAATCGGGCAATCCGAGTTTTTCAATATTTCCGTTGCCTCGAAGTTTGAGATCCAATGCAATGGGGTCTCCTACGCGAACCACGGAGCGGTTGGCGGTGACTTGGAGTGAGAAACCGCTTCCCACTGCACCGGAAAAGCTCACGGGCCGGCCCTCCGTTGGAAGCGGCTTGATTGTCAGGCTGACCGGCGGCCCTGAAGCAATTGCAGGCTGTACGGCACCCGGCCGTGAGTCACCAAACATCCCACGCCGCCAGCGAACTACCTTTTCAGTGCGGCAACTTACGGGAATATCGGTGAACTCGCCGACTTGCTGAGGAATCATCGTCCGTTCAGCAGTGACAACGATAAAGTCCTTGCCATCCTCGGTGGCTTTGCTCACTTTGCCATCGACCGCGACGTCTCCTTGCTCGGTTGCGAAGGTGAGCGTTTGTCGTGATGTAGGCGTTTCCGGTTTGAACTCAAACTGGTCAAACAGCGGAGAACGGATGCGGAGATTATTAAACGCGTGATTGGCTCCTTCAACGCCGCCCGAAAATGCCCACCGCACCGTAACCGGTACTTCTTGCCCGACGTAAATGGGGTTGTCATCGATCGTAATGCTAATCTGCAAATCGGGATCTTCGGCCAATTCTGTAAACTCCACCTTGGGGCCAGTATGCGAAGTTGTTTTGCCATCTAGCTCAACTTCGAAGGGCCCCAGTTGAAATTCTCCCGCTGAGGAGGCAGTCAGTTGGAAGGTGAATGTGTAGGTCACCGACTCTTTACGTGAAACGGAACCATTGATGATTTGCATTTGCGAGTAGGAGCTGGTGTTAACCAGCGGCCCGGCGACTTGCAAGGGAGCGTCTGAAGGCCCCACATAGCGGCAGACGGGTTTGGCTGCACCCTCGACTCCACTGACTTGAACTTGAAACTCTATGGGGACACCTGCGAAGTAGGGAGCAGGCGTAACGCCAAGCTCAACAGATTGCGCACGAAGCTGCGTCGGGAAAGTAACCACCTCTGCGGCACAGAGCGCTGCACACATCACAAGCCCCTGCAGTAGCTTGTTGGGGATCGCGGTCGACCAACGGGCGGACGACGAACGATGCTCCCCAGCTGGACGCTGCGGACCTTGAAGGATGCTGCCGAATGTTGACTTCCTGCCCATACTACCAATCCTTATCCACACCGCCCGATCGGACCGTGTTGTGACGTTGTTTCTCAACCCTGCGTTGAGCTTCACGCTCTCGAATGGCTTGAAGCATTTGGCTCGAGTTCATGTTCTGTTGCTGTTGCGCGTCTCCGTCCGGTTGTGGTTTCTGCTGCTCCTGGTTTTCATCCTCACCTGACTGATTCTCCTCCGGTTGAGGAGGTGGCTCAGACTGTTGAGCCTGGTTGAGTAATTCCAAGGCGGCTAGGAGTTTTTCTAAGGCGATCGCCTGCTGTTCCAGTACCTGCTGCTCTTGGATTTGTTGCTCTTGGATTTGTTGCTCTTGGATTTGTTGCTCTTGGATTTGCGGGGAAGCGACAGCTGGGGGTTCCGCAGACGCGTCCTGGCGGCTCTCCTCGAGAGTGGTATCCGTGTTGGAGGGTGCGTCCGGTGTTTGGCGAGTCTCCGATTCGGGCAACTCGGACTCGGATTGGGACTCGAGATCAGGTTCCGACAGCTCGGACTCACTCTGAGGAGCTGCTGCCGCAGAGGTCGAATCTTTCGGCAGGGGCTGTGATTGGGGGACGAGCGATTGGGGGACGAGCGCATTCGCAGCCAGCTGCATTGCATGACTTCCTGCAGCGACCAGTTTTGCGGCTTCCACCAACGCTTCTGCCGATTGCTGGTCGGCTTCCGAGGGAGCTGGCGTGGAGGAGCCACTCGCCGCGGACGGTAGCGGGACGGATTGGCCCGCTTCACTGGCAGCCTGCCCCTCACGCTCCAGCTCTTCGGCAATCTGACTCGAAATTTGTTCCAGTATTCTTTGCCGATTCTGCAACGGTGCGCGTTGAGCCGTGTCCTGCATGCGGGGACTCTGGACCAACAAGTCTTCCGTGGCTTCTTTCAATTGAGCTTGTCGCTGGGTCGTATCCTTCAAGTGTTCGATGATCGTGAAGAAGAGTCGCCGCAGGTCCTCCAGTTTACTAACCGCAGAATCTGCAAACTGCGTATCCAGTGCTGAGCTGACGGACGCTTCAGCCTGATTCTCTGGTGCCACGCTCTCAGCGGATTCTTGCTCAACCATCGTTGGCTCTGGCTTAGCAGTGGTTTCCACCTCCGGCGTCGGTTCGGTCGCTTCCCCATCGGTCGCAGTTCGCTCTGGAGCGTCCGTGTCAGATGGCTCTGGCTTGGGCGAGTCGGATTCTGTGGTTTCCTGATCGGGGAGCTCAGGGGCGGCTGGCTCGGCTGGACTAGGAGCTGAGGTGTCCGGCGTTTCGGCAACACTGGGTGGGCCGGCCTCGAAAAGATCTGTTCGAGCCAGCTGGAGAGCCAACTGATCCATGTCTGCTTCGAGGGCCTTTAGCAATGCTTGCGCGGTTTCGAATCTCTCGCGTTGAGCGGTCAGATCTGGTGGGGCCGCTTCGTCACCGGGTGCTGCGGGGGGCGTCGAAGGAGAGCCAGCGGGGCTGGACGCTGAGGCGTCCGACTCTGCAGCGTCGAGTTTCAAAATCTCCTTAGCAAAAAGTTTAGCGAGCCTGTGGCTGCGCTCTAAATTCGTTTGTTGGATTTCTAGCAAGGACTCTTGCAGCGGGCGACGTTCTTCGCCAGGCATACTGCCCCCTGTCTTTAGACCAAGTTGCACTATGCGTTCGTCGGCATACATCGTTTCGATGAGACGTCGATAGTCGTCGAAGAACTCGGCGGCGGCACGCAACGCTTGGATCGCATCGGTTTGATGGCCCAGGGCCTTGGGGAAGTCTTGGCTAGCGAGAGAGACTTCGGCAGTAGCAAAGGCCTCCTGGGCTCTCTGGATTAGCGGTAGGGCTTGACGAATGCTGTCCAGCAGCGATTGGGCGTCGAGGTCGGCTGCTGCGTCAGATGCAGTAGCTTCGTCAGACTCATTCGGCGTTTCCGCTGGCACTGCGGCTTCTAGCATGGCATGCAATTCTTGGACGCGTTGCGTGGTCGCTACTTGCAGTTCTGTTAAGTATTCGTCGGTTAGCCACGTAAGGGCTGGCCCAGCTGCCGCCGTTTCTGGGGCAACAGTTGGTGCATCGGAAAGCGGTACCTGCGAATCCTCGGTCGCCAAATTTTCGAATAGCTCGGGGGTTGTCTGAGACGCCATTTGCTGCGTCAGTGTTGCCAACTCGAGAGAGTCGGCCGTCAGCACGCCAAGTATCTCGATCGGATTGCGCAATTGATCTCTAGCGCGACGGGCGTCCGTCAAGGCGGCAGACCAACGCAAAAAAGTGCGGTCGGCCTGAAGCCGGCGGGTAAAACTACGTGCGCGATTCATCCAGCTCAGGCTACTATCGACATAGCGCAAGGCGGCGGTGAGCTGTGCCATGCGGAGCCGTTTTTCAGCATCCTGCGGATCTTCAGACGCTGCAGAAGACGCGGTGTTCGGGGCTGCGGCCTTCGCATTGGCCAGTGCGTCCTGGGCTGCATCGATTTCTCGGCGGGCGTTTTCAGCGAGCCTTTCCATGTTGGAAATGGTTTGCCGTTGGCTGACGCCCAGCTTGCGAAACCGATCGCGGAGGCCTTCAACGGCCGAAGGTTGCGACGCGATTTGTTGAACGATTTCTTGCAGCACTAATTGATGCTCTCGCTGCGACGCGATAATTTGTTCTAGTTGTTGCGTGAAGTCCGTCGGGCTCTTCTGCGCGAGAGAATCGGTCAGCTCAAGGATGCGACGTGAGATGATCTCCAAATTGTGCCGAGCCGAATTGGCCTTGGGACGAATGCGGACGGCTTCCTGAAAACGACTGGCGGCCAATTGCAAGTGTTTGAGGGCTTGTTCGGGCTCTTCTTGCAATAGTGCATCCGCTCGATTGACCTCAACCCATCCCAAATTGTAGATGCTGCGATACCGCAATTCTCCATCGATGCCCGCGTCGTTACGGGCTTGGCCGAGCAGTTTAGCGGCGTTTTCAGGATCGCTGGCGAGCGAGCTTAGGGCGTCATTGTAAAGCTGCCGAGGCTGGACTGCGGTGGAAGTGGTTGAATCCAGTACGCGAGCCTCTGCGCCGTCCTGCCCGAGGAGCGGCAGGGAGGGGAGGCCTAGCAGGAGGACGATTGCACCACCCTGGCGCGCGGCGCGTGAGAGTCCCGGCGACTTCGGGGCGCGAGGGGGATTCGCTGTCGATCGTGGGGTGGTGGAGAGGTGGATGGTGGTCAGGAAGGAGGTGATCCAGCACAGGAAACCGAACAGGACGCACCACTGATAGGCTTCGTTGCGAATCGTCCGCCGTTCGGAATCGGTGCGTCCCTTCAAAAGTGTGGCGATATGCGCTTGGTAGATGGAATCGAGGTCTAGGGCTCCCGTGCCAGCGGGGATGTAAGCCCCTTCGGTTTCCAAGGCAATATCACGCAAGGTGTCGCCATCCAGACGACTGGTAACCGGTTGCCCGTGGACATCGGTGACGAAGGTTCGTACGCCCGTGGTTGGGTCGGTAATTTCGATTTTGCTGCCCGCCTCATCTCCAAAACCGATGCTCACTACTCGAACGCCCTTCTCTTTGGCTGCTTGAGCGGCATCGAGCGGAAAGGAATCGTGGTCTTCTCCGTCGGTGATCAACAGGATTAGACGATTGACATCCCCGGCATCACTAAAGCCATCCACGGCTTTTCGCAGTGCTTCGCCAATTTTTGTGCCACCCAAGCCGACCGAAGCTGGGCCGGTCTCGGCCAGAATAAGGCGGAGAAATCCAAAATCGGTGGTCAGGGGACACTGGACCGCAGCCTTGCCAGCGAAGGCAATTAAGCCGACTTGTTGCCCTGCATCCATGATTCCCAAGAGTGATTCAATTTCCGTTTTGGCCCGCTCTAGGCGATTGGGGACGACGTCCTCGGCTAACATTGATTTGCTAACGTCTAAGCAGATCATGATTTGCGAATCTACGCGCGTGGTGGCTTGCATCGTCATCCCCCATTGCGGACGCATCATTGCAAATACAAAGCACAGGAGCGCGAGGCAGAACAGGCCAATGCCGAGCAGACGCCGCGACAATGCTGGTTTTTGCACGAGTCGCAACTGCATGCGTGGGGACATAAATCGCTGCAGGATGGAATGGCCACGCAACTCAAGTCCGATGAGTAGGATGGCAAGGAAAGCAATGCCCCAGATCGCATGCAGCCACTCCAGGTTGGCAAATCGAAAGTGGTTCATGGTAACCTCCTAAACAACGTGCTGCCAACGACCGTCCCCAACGTGAGCAGTCCTATGGCGGCGGCGACGATCATTGGGAAGTGTTCGGTGTAGCGGAGATAGCGAATCTCACTCACTTCGGTGCGTTCCAAGCTATCGATTGCTTGATAGATTTCGGCCAAGGCATCGCGGTTTTCCGCCCGATAGTACTTGCCGCCGGTCAGCTCGGCGATCTCAGTCAACGTTTCCTCATCGATCTCAACGCGTTGGGGATACAGTTGGATGCGCCCGAGCATATCCGTGCCTGGCATCGGCGCCACGCCCGAGGAGCCCGTTCCGATGCAATAGACCTTGATATCGAACTCGGCCGCCAATTCAGCAGATTTCAAGGGTGGGAAAACCCCGGAGTTGTTGACTCCGTCGGTCAAGAGGATCACGATTTTGGATTGAGCCTCGCTGCGCCGCAATCGTTCCACGGCTAGTCCCAGTCCGTCTCCAACTGCGGTTCCATCCTCCGACTGTCGATCGACGATATGCAAGTCGTGCACGATGCTGGCAAGGTTGCTGTGGTCCAAGGTGAGTGGACAAATACTGTCGGCGTATCCGGCAAAGGTCACCAAGCCGATCAAGTCATTGGGACGACCTTCGCTGGCGACGCGCTCCCCGCCAAAGACAAAGTCGATGAACACATCTTTGACCACATCTAAGCGATTGATCGAACGGTCCTCCTCCACTAAATCTCGCGCATTCATCGACGAGGAGAGGTCGACAGCCATCATGATGGCAATACCATCTCGCGAAACCCTTGATTCATGTTCTGGCGTACGGGGCCGGGCAAGAGCCAGGACCAAGGCGACGGTTCCCAAGGCCATCAGCACCGCAGGTAACTTCGAGAAACGCTGCCGCAGAGACAACGGAGTCTGCGCAAAGAGGGTCAAAGACGAGTAGCTCATCGTTGACTTGGGACGTGTCGCCAGCCAGTACACCAAAATTGCCAATGGCAGCAGGGCCAAGAACCATGGATCCTTCAATTCCCAGTCAAGCATGTGCCACCTCCCGAATCTGAGGATTTAGTGGCGTCGATTCACTGGTCTCCTCTATAAACTGAAGTGCAAGTTGAATCGAATGCTGGACATCGGCTGGCGTCGCCCGAACGCCAGCAAATTTGACCACATCGGCCTGCTGCAAAAATTCGCTTAGAAGCGACTGGTGTGCTTTGGACAGCGAGCTTTCCGCAGCAGACAACTGCAGGAACTCATCGGTCGTCAACTCGGGAGCGCGGAGTTCGAAGCGATCTTCAAGATAGCGACGTACCACGCCAGATATCTCGACAAAGAATTGCTCAACAGAAAATTGCGGTTGATCTGACTGTTGATCCGAGATCAGCTGTTGCAACTTGGTTCGCGCGATCTCGTAGGCCGTCAGTCGCTTGACGCGCCGGCGTCGCTTGGAAAACCACAGGACCAACCCGCCTCCAGCCAGCAGGAGCGCCAAACCAGCGAGAGCGTAGAGCCACAGGGAGGCGGAGCTCGTCTCGGTTTGCAGTTCCAGGGCGCCCAAGGGTGGTTCTAGTTCGCTACTGGCGGAACTGGGAAGCACCGATTGGACCGTGAAGTCGATGCGTTCGGTCAAGACTTCATACGCATCAAAATCCTCGGGGGTGGGTTGTTGCCCAGGACGATTGTCCACGAACTCAACCAGAATCGAAGGGATGGATTGAGGGCCGGAAGCAATCGGTTGCAGCGTATAGCGCTGGGTGGCCAGCGTCTTACCATCGGCGGTGATCTTCTGTCGTGGTACGAAATCCAAGATGGTGTAGCGGTCGAGCGCCTCGCTGAACTCCGGCATGAGCAATTCGACAGCTTCTTCCGCAGCGACTTCGATCTCAAAGACGATTTCGTCTCCGATCGTTGGCTCTGCGGGGGTCAACCTAGCTGTGACGGTGACGGGGCCCACGGTCGTCGTGTTCTCGATATCTGCCGCTCGGGAGAGCGAGCAACACGCCAACGCCAGCCCAAGGGCACTTAATAGCGCTGTTGCGAACGGAAAGCGAAGAAGGTTCGGTCGTGGCATCCTATCGCCTTCTCCTTTCACGCATCTTAAAAAACTTAGCCAGTGGATCTACGATCGACTGGGATGCGTCGATGTGAATGAAATCGATCTTGGCCGAGCGAAATTCACTTTGCAGAGTAGCCACACGTGTTTCTGCCTGCCGCTTCAAATTGACTCGGAAGTTGGCCGAACCGGTATCGATCTCTCGCGTCTGCCCCGTTTCGGGATCGACGATTGTCAGCAAGCCGACGTTGGGCATCTCCAGTTCTCGAGGATCGGTAATCAGCACTGCAATCACATCATGTTTGCGGGCGGCCATGCGCAGCGATCGTAGGTAATCGTCATCAAAAAAATCGCTGACCACGAAGCACACCGCTTTTCGCTTGGTGACCGACATTAGGAATTCGACGGCGCCAGCGATGTTGGTCGATTGCCGTGCGCTGGCGGAACCTCCTGCTGCAGCATTCCAACCACGACGCGCACCAAACGGGAGCCAACGTAGGAGCCGTTTCCCGTGCGATGGTCTCCGCAAGCTGCGCGCGGTTGAGCGGTCTGCGTCGCGACCAGCCACCGAACTGGCTTGGGACTCATGCGCAAGGACTTCACGGACAACGCGGAGGGAGTGCTTCTGGCCCTTTCGAGCCGGAATGTATTGTTCGATCCCGCCGTGGAACAGCGTCAACCCGACCTTGTCGTCGTTGAACGTCGCCGAGAAGGCGAGGAGGGCACAAAGCTCGGCCGTGGCCTCGCGTTTAGACTTGCTGCCCGAGCCGAATTCTTGGGATGCGGAGACGTCGGCCATGAGCATGAGGGTCAATTGCCGCTCTTCAACATAGCGTTTGACGTAGGGTTCCCCCATCCGCGCAGTAACATTCCAATCGATGGTTCGAATCTCGTCTCCGGGGACGTAGGGCCGAACCTCATCAAACTCGATGCCGCGACCTTTGAAGACAGAGGAATACTGTCCCGCCAGGACATCGGCAACTTGCCGTCCGGTTCGAACTTGGATTTCACGAACCCGTTTTAGAACTTCTCGCGCTAACATCGCTACGGCACTGGGACATTATCGAGGATCTGGCGGATGATGTCATCGTTGGACTTTCCTTCCGCCTCTGCTTCGTAGGTCAAGATGATGCGATGCCGCAAAATCTCCGGTGCAACACTCTTAACGTCATGGGGAGTCACGTAGCTACGGCCCTGCAGGAAGGCATGTGCCTTGGAGGCTTTCATGAGGCTGATGGAGGCTCTCGGGCTGGCTCCGGTCTCTATCATTCCGTCCAGATCGGTAATCCCGTATTCCTGGGGTTGCCGCGTTGCTCGGGCGACGTCGACTAAATAGTCACGCACCTTCTCGTCAATCCAGATTTGGTTCACCGTGTTCCGAGCATTGAGAATATCTTGCGGTGTTGCTACGCGTCGGATTTCAGGAATGGCTTGCCCGCTGGCCATGCGATCAACGACTTTTCGCTCCTCTTCTTTCGAGGGATATCCCACGATGACCTTCAGCATAAAGCGATCGACTTGTGCCTCAGGCAATGGATAGGTGCCCTCTTGCTCGATGGGGTTCATCGTGGCCAGTACTAGAAACGGCTCTTCCAGAAGGTAGGTTTGCCCGCCGATGGTTCCCTGTCGCTCCTGCATGGCTTCCAGCAGGGCCGCTTGTACCTTGGCAGGAGCGCGGTTGATCTCATCCGCAAGAACCAGATTGGAGAAAATGGGGCCCTTGCGGACCACGTAAGTCGCTTCCTTGGGATTGAAGATTTCCGTCCCGATCACGTCCGCCGGTAGCATGTCTGGAGTGAACTGAATGCGTGAGAACCCCGTGTCGATGGCTTGGGCGAGGCTGCGGATCGTCAACGTTTTGGCGAGCCCAGGAAGGCCCTCAAGCAGCACGTGGCCGCCGGTGAGAAGGCCGATCAACAGGCGCGACACCATATGATCTTGGCCGACCAGCACGCGGCCAATTTCATCTTTCAAATTGTTACAAATTTGGGTTTGTTGCTTAATTTGCTCGTCGAGTTGTGGTGTCGACATTGGAAAATCAACGACTCCAAAAAATGGTGATATTTGAGTTGAGAGCGGTCTGCACGAGCCGCCGTAGCCATGGTTTTCCCACGTGGTCTGCCCGGGTTGGGGAACTGTCTGCTGGCGTAGGCCAGTTGGGACTCGATCACGCTGGGCGTTACTATGTCAGCGAGCCGTTTCGCGGCCAACCTACAGTAACTGATTTTGCCGAAATATCGAAGCGGGGTAAACGCGAATGTTGGAGGCTGGTGGTCCACGCTTGGCTGCGAATTTCTACGCGAAAGAACGCGAGGAGGTTCGTCCGGGCGAAGACAGTCGTAGAGATCGTGCTTTAGATTGAATCAACGCGAGGGAGAAGCCGGCGCAGGATTCGTCGGGATTTTCAGAGTTCCGTGCGGGGGCGAAGGAATTCTGGCGGAATTTCGCGATCCGAAACCGCAAGTCGGGCACGGCAAGCTGGGCATGACGCGATTGCCGGCGGTTTACGCGAGAAGAGGTGGTTTGGGGGGAGGATCGTCCAGGCGTAGCAATTCTAGTCCGCGACAGGCGGGCTTGCGAACGCGACTCCCGCCGTCGGAGCGAGCGGCAGATGGATATCTACCGCTCGTCTCACCGCTGCTCGGTCCCGCACTACTACTGCTTCGTCTAGAGAGACGGAAAACAGAGTGACCTTGTCGCCTGCATGACCTAGGCTCAGCCCAAGGGGGGGCGATCCTAAGTAGCTCGCATGTTGAGTCGCGAGTGGTTCGAGCGACAGATTCCTGCGTTAACGGACCTGTGGCGTTGGACGCATCCCCGATTCGCCGAACGTGCATGCTGGTCACGATGAACATCACAGTCGGTGCTAGTACCACACCAACCCGATCGTCAAATTTGGGCTAGGCACTTAGGTCAGCAGGGAAGCTCGCTTGGGAGCGGGTTGGTCGGTGGCTGGGAGACGAATCATGAACGCGGTACCCTTGCCAACGGTACTTTCCACGCGAATTCTACCCTTGTGCGCGTCGATCGTTTCCTTGCAGCTCGAAAGTCCCACACCGGTACCGCCTTTGCCGGTTGAATCTGGTCCCAATTTAGTGCTGAAAAAAGGCTCAAAGATCTTGGGGAGGACCTGAGGAGGAATGCCTGTGCCAGTGTCCCGAATCGTCATTAGCACTTCGTTCGTGGCGGGATCCGTTGTGAGAGAGACGCGGACCTGTCCCTGTTCGGGGGTGGCCTGCCGGGCGTTGACTAGTAGGTTGACAATGACGCGTTGCAGGTCGCTAGCCGAGCCCAAGACGGCGGGGACGTCCTCCAAGGAAACATCCAATGCGATGCGAAACTTGCGGAATTCACGCTCCAACAGCAGTAGGGTGTCTTCGATGAGTTGCTTCAGGCAGGTCGGCTCGTGAGCACCGCTGCGACTGCGGGCCATCGACAATACACTGTTGGTCACTTTGGCGGCGCGGGTTGCCGCATCGTAGATTCGCTGAAAGGCTTTATCGCGAGAGGCATTGTCTTGGTTTCGCATCCCAACTTTGGCATAGTTCAAGATGGTCATCAAGAGATTATTGAATTCGTGAGTCGTGGTGCTCGTGAGTTCGCCCAACGCGGCCATCCGCTGCGAATGCTCGAGTTGAGCCTGCAACGCTTGAATGACGTCCGCAGACTGGTTCCCACCGGTTTGGACCGGCCCAATGGATGCTTGATGAGGTACGGCGTTGGGCGTGTTCGTCATCGATTGCATTGCATTCCCTGGCTTGAGTCGTTAATTCGGTCGTCATCAGACGGTTGAGCCGTGGCAGGCGGATGTCCGCTACAGGCCCGATAATTGGTATCGGTTGCCTGATTGAAACGACTGCAGCCAACTCAGGGGGACTCGCGGTGGGAAACAAATTGTGGCTGACATCAATTGCCGAGCATCCCAGGACGCCCGCTTGCGCAGAGTTGACGCAAGTTGGCTGAGACGCCTGACCGGTAGATTTCGCCAATAGTGCCGGGTTGCAGTGAACTTTCGCTGGCAAACGATGCTAGATTTGCTCAAGTTCGAGGGAGTGCGCCAAGCGTAGGGAGTGCGCCTAGCGTTAGGAATCAACCGCTGTCGTCACTCCCTGGTTTCCTAGACTTCCCCTTTCCTAGAGTTAGCACATTTAGCATGGGGATTGGGAAACGCAGTGCGTCACCTGGAGGATTGGCAGGTCGCTCATGGTTCGCTTCTGCCCAAATTGGAGAGTTGCCGGCCAGGGGAGGTTGAGGTCCGGTGATGCCTCCCGTTAGGCTAATCTTGGGGCGAGCGTGGGATGGAGTCAGAGTTGTCGGAAGTTCGAAGGGAAGAATTCTTGGAGCAGTCCAGATAGATTTCCCCTGCTGGCTGTGCCCCGTATGGGCGGGCTGGCTTTTTTCACCGGCGATGGCTCGTCGGACAGGCCCATAGTGGCGTCCAGTAAGCTAAGTGGCGTCCGGTACGTTAAACTGATGACCTTCGTCGGCTAGGCCAAGATTAAACATGTGTGGACCACGCAGTGCTGGTTCGAGTTTTCCTTTTTAGGTGCTAGTTTTTCATTGCAATAAAGTTTGGAGTGACCAAGCCATGAGGTGCTATTGTTTACTAGGTATTTGCCTGCTTGTTCTGCATTCGAGTGTCTGGGCACAAGTGCCCGAAATCACGGAACGAAAGGTTTCTGAAGTGACTGAGACAGAAGATCCTTACCTTTGGCTGGAAGATGTAACCGCCGAAAAATCGCTGGAATGGGTGCGAGCCAGAAACGAGAAAACGCAGACACATTTGGAGGCGCGGCCGGAATTCGCAGACTTGAATCGCGATTTGTTGGCGATTCTGGATTCCGATGAGCGAATTCCCTTTGTCTCCAAAGCTGGTGAGTACTACTACAACTTTTGGCGGGATAAAGACCACACGCGAGGAATTTGGCGGCGCACCACCTTGGCAGAATACCGCAAGGCCAGTCCCGCATGGGAATTGGTTCTGGACCTCGACGCATTGGCAGAGCAGGAGGACGAAAATTGGGTGTGGGATGGGGCACAAATACTTCGCCCAGACCTCGACTTGGCGCTCATCGACTTGTCCCGTGGCGGCGCGGATGCGTCGGTCACGAGGGAGTTCGATCTAAGCAAGAAGTCATTTGTCAGCGACGGATTTTCGCGTCCCGAAGCCAAGGGGGGCATGGACTGGATCGACCGCGATACCGTCTTTGTGTTTACCGATTTCGGTAGCGGCTCAATGACTTCTTCAGGCTATCCACGCATTGTCAAACGCTGGGAACGCGGCACGCCTCTGGACGCAGCCAGCGTAGTCTATGAGGGGACGGATGCCGACATGTACATCTCGGCCAGCCACGACGACTCCCCAGGTTACGAGCGAGACTTCGTCAGTCGCACGATTGCCTTTTACAACAATGAGCTTTACCTCCGCAGCGACTCCGGGGAACTGACGAAGGTCGACGCGCCGAACAGCGCCAGCAAGAGTGTACACCACCAATATCTCCTGCTCGAATTGCGGGATGCTTGGACGGTGAATGGGCAGGAATTCGTGCCGGGCTCGCTGTTGCTGACTTCCTTCGACGACTTCATGGCTGGGCAGCGGGAGTTTGAAGTGCTATTTGAGCCGACCGACAATAGCTCGCTGGCCAGCTTTAGCGCTACTCGCGATTTCCTGGTCTTAAACGTTTTGGAAGATGTGAAGAATCGCCTGTACGTGATGAAGCCGACTGCAGCAGGATGGCAGAAGTCCGCTTTACGCGGTGCGCCGCAGATTGGAACCGTGGGCGTTAGCGCGGTTGATTCCGACCACTCGAATGCGTATTGGATGACGTCCAGCGACTACCTGACCCCGACGACCTTGTACTATGGAGAGTTGGGTGAAGAGCCAGAGCAACTCAAGCAACTCACTCCTCAATTTGATG
Source organism: Aureliella helgolandensis (assembly GCF_007752135.1). Taxonomy (GTDB): domain Bacteria; phylum Planctomycetota; class Planctomycetia; order Pirellulales; family Pirellulaceae; genus Aureliella; species Aureliella helgolandensis. The sequence continues at coordinate 3,367,374 of NZ_CP036298.1, forward strand.
CGACCGGGCTGCAGGTATCCCAACATTTTGCTACCAGTCGCGATGGCACCCAAGTTCCCTATTTTATGGTGTCGAAAGAGAATTTGGAGCGAAACGGTAGCCAGCCGACCTTGCTCTACGGTTACGGTGGATTCGAAATCTCACTGACTCCAGGCTACAACGCGAGTGTGGGACGCGCCTGGACAACGCAGGGCGGAGTCTATGTCGTCGCCAATATTCGTGGAGGTGGCGAGTACGGACCACGTTGGCATCAAGCGGCGCTTAAGAAGAATCGATTGCGAGCCTACGAAGATTTTGCTGCAGTGGCCGAAGATCTAATCCAGCAGAAAATCACGTCGACCCAGCATCTGGGAATTCAGGGTGGGTCCAATGGCGGCTTGCTCGTGGGAAATATGATTGCGCTCTACCCCGAGCTTTTTTCGGCAGCTGTGTGCCAAGTTCCGTTGCTGGACATGAAACGCTACCATTTGCTGCTGGCCGGAGCCAGTTGGATGGCCGAATATGGGAATCCTGATGCCGACGGGGAATGGGATTTTATTAAGACCTATTCTCCTTATCAAAACGTCGATGCCGACACTGAGTATCCGGCGGTTCTCTTCACCACGTCGACTCGGGACGATCGGGTGCACCCAGGCCACGCGCGGAAGATGATGGCACGCATGGAGTCGCAGGGCCATGACGTTTCTTACTACGAGAATATCGAAGGAGGTCATGGCGGCGCTGCAAACAACAAGCAACGGGCCTACATGCAGTCGCTGGCCTATACATTTTTGCGCGAACGACTCTTTCAAGAATAACAGGCTGGCAGCAAGTCCCACTCGTCAACCCTGACGATGGCGTTTGCCTGACTGGCTTGTCCGTTCAACCAGCTGCTTGCCCCCTACGGGCGGGAACACGCGCGATCAACCAGACGTCCCACTACGCGGTGCTCTTACAGTACCCGTAGTGTGGCGGGTGGGAGCGGTCGTGAAACTGGCCTGCTAGCTGCCGCTTCCCTGCAAGACTAAGACGGTAATTAATGCGGTCACCAACACAACGGCGATGACGATCAAGCTGATGATCATGATCTTGTAGTTCTGGCGTTTCTTGTTTCGCCGTTTCAACTGCTTCATCTCTCCGCTACCACCGACCACCGGCGAACTGGGCGGAGGGGCGCTTTGCGCGGAGGAGGTCGAGGCTGGGACACCGCCATTGGTGGATGTTTGGAATGCAGGGATACTTGCAAAGTAGTCTGCCAATACGCCGGAGGCAGGTTGCCAATCCTGCCAGCCCTCACGCCATACCAGTGCGCCGGGACTGATGCGATTCTCGGTCAGCCATTGCAGCATCGTCGATTGATCGGCGGGGCCAAATTGTCCGCCAGATTCAGGGCGTATAAACCAACTGGCCGTTGGGTTTTCCTGCAATGCACTGGGGGTTAGAGGGGCGGCGGGAGGTGGAGGTGTTGGGGGGGCTAGAGTCGCTGTTGAGTTTTCCCCTGAGGCGGAAGAAGGCGTTGGGACCGGTGGTTGTTCATGCGCTACCTCTGCCGTGGAGATTTGTGGTGCCGAGGAGTTGTCGGTGGGGGCCTGAGAGCTCGCAGCACCGGGAACGGGACTCGGTTCTACGGAGGCTCCGGTCGGGGCCGGCTGCGAGGTGGATGCAGCCTGCGTTTGCAATGAGGGTGCGCGCGGTTCTTCCAGCGGTAAAGAACTCGGGTGGTCCTGAAGTGGAACACGGAATTTACCGTGGCATTTCGGACATTTACCCCGTTTGCCAGCTTGGAAATCTTTGACGTGCAGTTCCTGTTCGCAGTGATGGCACTGGAAACGAATACCCACTCTTACACACTCCCAATTGTCAGTAGTAGCTGGAAACCGACATCTCATTGAGTCGATGTTGAACAATTCCAACTTGGGTTTAACGGAAACTATCATGGCAGTTGGTGCAAGAGCTGCCAATACGCCCGCTGGCTTGTCGAGCTAATTCTGCATCCCCCGTTTTGACGGCCAACTGAATCTCGAGCGCGGCAGCGATCATCTGCTGGGCAAATTCCTGATAATCTGCATCGGTTGCATCCGGCATCTCCTCCTGCAAGGAGGCCTTGCCGAGGACGGCTATTAGCTCGGCATAACGTTGTAGCAATTCCTTGTCCTGTTCAAACGCTTTGGGGCTGGCGCTGTAGGTTGTGATATGCTCTTGGTAGGCCCATTCCAAAAGTTGCATCAGGGGGATGCGGTCGATTAACTGTGCCCAATCGACGTCGGATTTGGCGGTATAAGACAATTGAGTACCGCTCAACAAGTCTCCCAAATCCAGCATCCGATTCTTGGCTTCACTGTAGACCTGCTGAGATCCGATCTTGGTATTGGCCGCAACCCGGGCCATCAGCTCGCGCGCCGCTGGCGCACTCTGCTTCCAGCGCACTTCACTCGGGTATTTTTCGATGATGGCGAACAGGAGTGCTTGGAGCGAGAATTCCTTTCGAGCCACTGCGTAACCCCCAGCAACAAATGCCGGCTGGGTAGTAACGACCTTGTCGAGTCGCAACTTTGAACCCTTGATGAGATCTTCGATGGCCGTTGGCGAGATCAGACGCTCCCAAGCTTGCGGATCGACGGCGTTCGAGGAGGGCGTTGCGTTGTTTGCTGCAGAGTTCCCCGAAGTGGGAGAGCCACTGGCCACGCTACGAGTCGCTTGAGCCTGCGGGAGCTCTCCGCGCAGCATGCTGGCAGGATCCGCATAGAACACGGAATCGAATTGAGCACTTTCAAAATTCGGTGGAGCGCTCCGCAAAGGCTTGGTTGTCGATTGACTCCAGAGCGAGGATGTGGGGAGCCACAGGCTACCCATGGCAATGCAGAGGTACCGGAGGCACGCGAACAGATGACCACAATGGAGCTTGGGATGCATAGCGTCGTATCGAGCTTCCGCGAAAAGTAGATTTGACAATCGAGCAAGCGCTAGCATCTGCCTGCAGTGGACGGCCGTTAGCACCGGCTCCCATGAATGACTGCGCATTATGACTGGTAGAGTGCTCGCTCGCCAAGCAACTAAGCCTTGTGATTGTAGAAATTTGCGTGTATGGCCCCTCATTACCCTGCTGATACGTGCTTGAGCACCGAATACGCTAGGCACCCTGGGGAGTCTCACTCTGCCCCGTCCATGCAGGTGGCGTTGGAAACGGGAGCGAATTCACCGGCTGGAGACAAATGGCAACCATTGTTGGGGACACTTGCTACGCCCTCTCGCAGGAAGCTCTGTTGCGGCCGGAGCTGCAGCCTTAGCTCCGATTGTTGCAACCGATAATATCTGCAGATTAGGTAGGCCTTTAGGTGTAGGCAAACTATTAGGATGGAATTCGGTGGAGCAGTATTCGGGAGATGCTCGATAGCTGACTCTACACCAGCGATTGAGAGGGAGGATCTTTCGTACACCGCAGCTGGTGTGTGCTTAAAGGTGCGAAAGGTCAGCGTCCATGGATGGGGTTCGAGTTCTTACTGAGACTTTTACAGAAGTCGTATTAACACCTAAGCACCTCACGATGATGAGGTTCGCAAACGTTGCAAGCTCGAGGCACACAGCACAACGAGTCTTGAATGCACTGCAATCGACTGTGATGTAACACCGTGTTTGTAGGACGCTCAAGTGTTGTTCTCATTGATGCCAGGAGCAGCTCGAGGCTGTGATCGGCACTCGTGGTTTGGCGTTGGAAGTGTGAGATACGTAACTGGAATCGCAGTCAGGACTCAGGGAGTACGCATCGGTCGATGTGTCACATCCTTAGGAATCACAGGAGTCCCATCATGGTAATGGCGCAACCGCATTTTTTATTGTTTTGTGATACGCATTTAGCACAGCCGTCATCCTATGCAGACTCCGCGACGCCACGTCGCCTGGGAGTGGGGCGATGGCACTTTGTGTTGGAGCGGCTGGATGGGCCAGAACGCTTGGAGGTGGCAGACAGTGAGACCCAAGTCAATGGAGACCGGTTGGCACTCCTTTCGGTGGTGCGTGGTTTGGAGGCTCTCGAAGGGCCGAGCCAAGTCACCTTAGTTACGACCAGTCGCTATGTGTCGCGGGGGCTAAGATACGGATTGAATACGTGGAGAGAGTCGGATTATACGTGGGAGCGATTTGGAGTGCAGAAGCCGATCCGCAATGCGGATTTGTGGCAACGCATTGATCGAGCCATGGAGTATCACGCGATTATTTGCCGACTGATTCAATCCAATGTGCAGGCTCAGTCGCAAACGGGTCCGTCGGTTCAAGAGGCCGCACCAGCCGCCGGGGAAGTAGTTGTGCTCGGAGGAGACGCGAGCCAAGCAGATGCACGCAATTCCCTACCTGTGCAACAGGCGGCAGCGCGGTGTTACGAACCGGATACGACCAGGCCTGCCCTGGGGACGGTGGCAGGGCAGGGCAGGGGGGCGGAGGCTGTTCCGCCGCGGGAGGCCGAGCGTGGGAGGCAGATCTCCACGCTCCGCAACGTGACGAAAAATCAAGATCCTTGGTGGCAGATGGCTGCACCATGGATCAAATGGGCGAGGGGGCGGATGCAGCCTCGACCAGTGTTTTATGGGACATAACCCGCCGTAGTATGAAGGATTCGCATCGACTCGAAATCTTCTTCGAGCAGAGGTGACGAACATGCTAACGGACGGGGGCAATCGCGGTTATAACATTTAGTCAAACGGAGATTGATGTGCGAACTCAGCTTTCATTGCAAGGCGTAAGTCGCTTAGTAGAAGGAACTTTGGATAATCCGGCTCAATTGTTGGGGCCTCATCCCGTAACCTATGGGGATCGTCAAGCCATTTCGGTGCGAGCTTTTCTACCCGATAGCGAGCAAGTGTGGCTAGTGGACCATGAGCACCAGGATGTGCGACCGATGCGGCGCATCCACCCCTCCGGATTCTATGAAGCGATCCGGCCAATGGATGCTTCCAACAATAGAAATTACCGACTTCGAGTGGCCTCCAAGAGTGGCGAAATCATAGAAATGCACGATCCATACGCAGTTGAGCCGTTACTGACTGAATTCGATTTGTTCCTGTTTGGCGAGGGACGAAATTGGCAGATCTATAACAAAATGGGGGCGCATGCCCGCCAAGTGGATACCGTTTCTGGGGTGAATTTTGCCGTTTGGGCCCCCAATGCAGAGTCGGTGCAAGTCGTTGGCGATTTCAATCATTGGGAGGGCAGCCAGCACCCCATGCGGAAGCACATTCCGGCGGGTGTCTGGGAATTGTTTGTCCCCAATCTCAAACCGGGCGAAAAATACAAGTTCCGCGTAAAGATGGAAGGTGGTAACACGATCGATAAAACCGATCCATTTGGCTTTTACGCAGAATTGCCGCCTCGCACCGCCTCAATCGTCACATCGCTTGACGAGTACACGTGGCAAGACGAAGCGTGGCTTGATCGACGAAGTTCTCGCGATCCGTTGAAGGATGCGATGAATATCTACGAATTGCATCTGGGGAGCTGGAAGCGGGATGAGGCCGGACATCACGGCTGGATGAACTACCGCAAGATCGCTCATGAATTGGTGGACTACTGTACCGATATGGGGTTCACGCACGTCGAACTCATGCCGATCAGTGAACACCCCTTTACCGGCTCGTGGGGCTACCAAACCGTGGGTTATTACGGCATCACCAGCCGCTATGGTACGGCCGAAGACTTCATGTACTTCGTGGATCATTGCCACCAGCATGGAATTGGTGTCATCTTGGATTGGGTCCCAGCCCACTTCCCCAAAGACGGCCACGGGCTGCGACGCTTCGACGGTAGCGCGCTCTACGAACACTCCGATCCACGGCAGGGAGAGCATCCCGACTGGGGAACCATGATCTTCAATTATGGTCGGAATGAAGTGCGCAACTTCCTCATTTCCAATGCCTTGTTCCTGTATGACAAATATCATATCGATGGACTGCGCGTTGATGCTGTCGCTAGCATGCTCTATCTCGACTACAGTCGCAACGATGGAGAGTGGATTCCCAACGAGTATGGTGGGCGTGAAAACCTGGACGCGTTGCACATGTTGCGGGAGTTCAACGAGCAGTCGCATGACCAATACCCAGGGGTTCTGACATTGGCGGAAGAATCGACCGCCTGGCCGGGGGTGAGTCGTCCGGTCAGCACCGGTGGACTTGGGTTTTCGGTCAAGTGGAATATGGGGTGGATGAACGACACGTTGCGGTATTTCCGCCATGAGCCAATTCATCGGCAATACCACCACGACGAGCTGACTTTCAGCTTGATCTATGCCTTCACGGAAAACTTCACGCTGCCCCTGTCGCACGATGAAGTGGTGCACGGCAAGGGGTCGCTGATCAGCCAGATGTCGGGCGATCTGTGGCAGAAGTTCGCGAATTTGCGTTTGCTGTATTCCTACATGTGGACCCACCCTGGTAAGAAACTGCTGTTCATGGGAAGCGAATTCGCTCAGTGGCATGAATGGGATTACGATTCAGAGATCCAGTGGGACCTGCTGAAGTGGGATACGCACATGGGGGTCAAGAAAATGGTGAGCGATTTGAACCACTTGGTCATTCGTGAGCCAGCCCTGCACCAAGTCGATTTTACCGAAGAAGGGTTTGAGTGGATTGATTGCATGAACGCAGGCGACAGCGTGATTAGCTATATGCGAAAAGCGGAGGACTCTGACGACTTCGTCATCGTGGCTTGCAATTTCACTCCGGTTGTCCGTGAAGGCTATCGCATTGGAGCACCCCGAGCGGGTCGCTATCGCGAGATCTTCAATAGTGATTCCAGCTACTATTCGGGGAGCAATATCGGGAACGCACTTGGATGTGTGGCTACGAAAGACGGATACCATGGGCGCCCCGCTTCGCTATCCGTCAATCTTCCGCCACTGGCAACTGTAGTGCTCAAGCCCGATTGGAATTAGGTGGCAGGATTGCGGTAGCACTGGTGTTCATCGATGGTGAGTAAAATGCCCAGATCCCTAATCATTCCGCCAAATTGGCAATTGCCCGATGCACTGCGCAAGCGGGTCGGGAATGCCGCTGGACGGCAACGAATGATGCAGCATGAGCAGCAGCTATTGATCGTGGCTCACTTGGTTCCCGAACCAGGTGAGCACTCGCGGCGCGGAGTGTTGTTTTGGCGCGACGGGCAAGCGGAGTGGCACGCGAGCAATGGGGATCCCGGCAAGGTCGCTATTGACCAATTGCTGGGCAACTATGCGAAAGCCCTCGAGGTATTTGATGGCCAGGAGGCGCGGGCGAAGCGTGCCGATGAATATGTTCCAATCTTGGAGGGCCTGGCGCCCCTGTCGCGAGCGGTCCGAAATTTTTCGGACGTCTTGCAGGAGGCTCGACGTGCGGCCCCAGACTGTGATCAATTGATCGACGCGCGAGACCGGGCCTATGAGATCGCTCGGACTGCAGAACTGCTCTACCAAGACACCAAGAACTCCATGGATATTGCGGTGGTTCGTCGTGCGGAAGAGCAAGCCCTGGCCAGTCAGCGGACGACCGCTGCGGCGCACCGTTTGAACACCATGGCCGCCCTCTTCTTTCCCTTGGCCACGTTGGGCGCTATTTTTGGTACCACGTTGACCGAAAACTGGAGTTGGTCGTTTTCATCGGGCCCCTTCATTCTGTTCCTGTTGTCGGGGCTAGTCGCAGGTGTGGCTCTTGCTGTTTTTGTAAACCGGCCTGTTAAGACTAACGCGGACTAGGCAAGTCCCCGTGGAGGGCGGCCGTGTCGTTGGTGAGGCGGTTGTTGATTTTCTAGTCCTAATCGCAAATTCGAAGCCATTGCGGTAAAATCTAAGCAGACTGCCACCTGCCCTCAGAATCTCCTTGGTTTGCACATGCAATTTAAGCCCTCGATTTCGTCGTTTTCTCCATGGCGAAAAGCCGCTACTCGCTACTTCTTGTCCTGCTTGGTGGGAGCAATTTGTTGGCTTCCCTTAGCGGCCCGTGCGCAAGAGGAAAGCTACCCGGTCCCCCCCGAAGTCGAACAACAAGAGGGTGTACCCACTGGAAAGGTCGAGGGACCGTTCGACTTGACCAGCGAACTTTACCCGGGCACCACGCGACAGTATTGGGTGTACGTTCCGGCGCAGTACGATGCCGCCAAACCGGCATGCACCATGATTGTGCAAGATGGCTTGAACCGTGCCAAAGATTGGCGAATTCCACAGATCTGTGACACCCTGATTCACTCTCAGGAGATGCCGATCACGATCGGAATCTTCGTAACGCCGGGAATTGTTCCGGCCTCTCGTGAAAACGCCCAACCCAGATTCAACCGCAGTTTTGAGTACGATTCGCTCGGCGATCGCTATGCGAGGTTTTTACTGGAAGAACTGATTCCTGCAGTAAGCAAAAGCTACAACTTGAGCACCGATCCCAACGACCGCATGTTGGCGGGTGCGAGTTCGGGGGCTATTTGTGCTTTCAACGCTGCGTGGGAGCGTCCCGACGCGTTTCGCCGAGTTTATAGCACGATTGGTACCTACGTTGGCCTGCGTGGAGCCAACGAATTTCCCGTGCTGATTCGCAAGCTGGAACCCAAACCCATTCGCGTGTTTCTGCAAGACGGAAGCCACGATTTGAACATCTATGCTGGTGACTGGTGGCTCTCTAACCAGCAAATGTTGTCCGCTCTGACGTGGGCGGGCTATGATGTCGAACATGCATGGGGTGAGGGAGGACACAACGGAAAACACAGTGCATCCATTACTCCTCAGGCACTGAGATGGCTATGGCGCAATTATCCCGATCCCGTAACTGTCCCCAAGCAAGTGGGCACGCATCGCCGCATCGATGTTCTCGTGGCGAATTCGGGCTGGGAACAAGTGACATCGGGCCACGAATCAGCGGCTTCTCCCACCTGCAATGCTGAGGGAGAGCTGTTTTTCTGCGACTCCACGGTGGGGCGTATTTACCGAATTGGCGAAGATGGCAAGACTCGCATTTTTGCGGATCAAACCGGCAAGCTGGGAGCTCTTTCCTTTGGCCCAGATGGCAAGTTGTACGCCACCAAGGATCAAAAGCAAATTGTGCGATTCGATATGGACGGCAAGCAGTCTGTATTGCTGGCCGACAACCCCTGCCAAACGCTAGTGGCTCTACCTGAAGGGGTTTACTTTACCGACGCGGTCACGCCAGCGATCTGGTTCTGTTCCTACTCGGGGAGTGTTCAGAAGGCGTTGCCGCTTGTGGAACCGGTGTCGGCCATGGCCCCGACCACCGATCATGCATTCATGCACTTGCTTTCCTCTCAACAGCAGTACACGACCCACGCTCGGATTGGTACCGATGGCTCCCTGTCCCATCGCCAGCGATACGGGTATTTGCACATGCCCTACATGGAGCGCGATAGCGGTGCTCGAGCGATTGCCGTTGACGTGGAGAGCCGTGCTTTAGTGGCAACGACGCTCGGCATTCAAGTCCTTGACCAGTTGGGGAGAGTCAACTTGATCCTGAACAGACCTTCGCTCGATCCAATCAATGGCATGGCCTTTGGTGGGACGGCTCGGTCCACCTTGTACGTCGCTGCTGGTGGAAGTGTCTACAAACGAGTGCTGAACACCCGTGGGGAAGGAACTTCGGCTCAACCCGTGGAACCTCCCAAACCTGGACTGTGACGGTCTTTTCTGGGTGCAGTAGGTAGTAACGCTTCGTCGCGTGTGTCCTTCGCAGTGGGTGGCCTGCATCTCTTGGTAACTAACTCGTGGCGTTTCACTATGCGTAAGCTCGAAGAGCAGATTCAACTTCTCCCTTCTCCGGTGCAGCAGCTTTGCGAGCGGTTGGCGTCCGCAGCTGGTTCGCTGGATCAATCGGCGCAATGGCCAGCCGAGCAGTTGCAGTGGTGTGGTGAAGCTGGCGTATTCCGCTGGTTTGTTCCTACTGAGTTCGGTGGCGAAGGTTGGTCCGAGGAAGATCTGCTGACTGGCTATCTGGCACTCAGCCAGAGTTGCCTCACCACCACCTTTGTGCTAACCCAATGGCATGCAGCGTGTCGTCGGATTATCTCCAGCCCTAACATACAGTTGCGACGCCAGTTGCTGCCGCAGTTGGCCGATGGGAGTTTGTTTGCGACGGTGGGGATTAGTCATTTGACGACCAGTCGTCAGCATGTTGCACGCCCCGTGTTGACGGCAACTCCGACTCAGGATGGTGCCTACCTCCTCAATGGTTTTAGTCCTTGGGTGACGAGTGCCAGCACCGCAGGCTTGCTAGTCGTGGGAGCGACCCTAGAAGACAACACGCAAATGATCTGCGCGATTCCGAGCGACCGTGATGGACTGACAACTCATCCTGGCGAAAAGTTGGTGGCGTTGTCCTCCAGCTGTACCGATCGAGTGGATTTGAAGGAAGTGCGTATCGAAAGCGATGAGATCGTAGCCGGGCCGATAGCCAATGTGATGCAGGCAAATACAGGCGGTGGCGCGGGCGGTCTGCAGACTTCGACACTTGCCTTGGGATTGACCGTGGCAGCGGTCCAATCGATTTATCAGCAATCTGAGCAACGACCCGAGCTAAGTAGTATTGCAAAGAAGATGGCTAAAGATTCCTCCCAGCTCCTCGACGCTTTACGATTGCTGACGCTGGGGGCTCCCTGCCAAATGTCAGCTGGAGAACTCCGGCAACAGGCTAACTCTCTAGTTTTACGAAGCACCCAAGCAGCCTTGTCGGCAGCCAAGGGGGCCGGCTTCTTAGCATCGCATCCCACGGGGCGCTGGGCGCGCGAGGCGCTGTTCTTCCTCGTTTGGAGCTGTCCACAACCCGTTGCGGCCGCCAACATGTGCGAGCTGGCCCAATTGTGCGATTGAGGGATAGCGGAAGCATCCCATTTCCAGCGGTCTACTGGTTACCAGCAGACAAGTCGCAACGCAATCTCGTCTCCAGCATTCTAACAATGCACTCCCTTCTGTGGTTTACGGTGGTGTATCTAGCAGCCATGGTGGGGGCTCTTCCTCGCGGCCGCGATGTCCCGCTGTGGAGAGCTGCAAACCCGGGATGGGGCCAATAGCCTAGCTGGTGCGAGGACTAGTGGCAGCTTCCTGACCAGCCAACCAATGCATGTCCTAAGTGCGAGTCGTAGCGTTCGCAGCAGAAATAGCGATTTTTCCAACGCTTCCGATTGCGTTGACTCTGGCGTGGCCGGTGTTTGCGGACAAGTTTTACCGGCGGGATGACGATAGGTTTCGATGAGCAATGGCGTGTCAAGTTCGAGACGCCTAGGCTCCTCGGGTCACGGAAGATCTGGAATATCACGTCACGGCTGACACCCACGGTTGCCAGCCAGTGATAGATACAAGTTGGCAGCTCACGCATGCCCTTCTGGAGGCTCGTAACCCGCAATGACTGAACAGCGCCGCATTGAATTTGACATCGAAGCGCTTCTCTTGGCGGCGGTCTGCGTATTTCTTTGGCTGAGTCTCATCAGCTACGATCCGGCGGATTCGATAGGAACGATTCCCCAACCCCTTAGCATGCTGGTCACGATCGATGCGAGCGTGTATCCACCGAATGCTGAAATTGCCAATGCTTGTGGATGGATCGGTGCCCTGTGTGCGTCTGTCCTGGTGCAGACGTTAGGATTTGGCTCGATTGTCGTAACGCTCGGGCTCACGGTTCTAACGGTTTGGATGTTTCGAGTGCAGAACAACTATGTGCGTGCTTCGCGGCAGCTCGGCTGGATGTTCGTCATCGTAGCGGTTACGACATTCGTGACGCTCGTCGGTGCCCCTACCCCGTTAGCACCTGTAATTGGTCCCGGGGGATACTTGGGGGCTTTGACCGCGATTTGGTTGAATGAACACTTTGCCATTCTGGGAAGTCTAATCCTAACGTTGACCCTGCTGCTGGCTGGTTTGTTGCTGAGTACCGATTACGTCGTGGTGCGGGCGGCCAGTTACATGTTGATGGGGAGTGCGAGCGTAGCCTCCAGTGCGGCGGCAGCGACCAAGAAACGCGTCTCGATACCTGCCCCTGGACGTCCGGGCCGGCGGCCGCGCAGCGACGTGGAAGAGGGGCTGAAACTTGACGAGCCCGCACAGGGCGCGAAGTCCGGGCTGCCGCCAGTGCGAATTCGTGGACAGCAGGCTGACGATGTCGAAGCGAGTGTATCGGCCGCGGAAGCTCCTGCTGCTGCAGCGACAGGTTTGCTGGGGACGGCCAAAGCGATCGCAGGTGGGCTGCTGAAGCCAGCCGCTGCGATTGAGCCGGCGAGCGAGATCACAGGAGATGCTGCATCAACGACCACAGCCGCAGAGGTCGACGATGAGCTTGAGGAAGACTACGACGAAGAGTTTATCGAATCCGACGCGGTAGAATTTCGCGAAGTCGAGGTGGATGGGGAACTCCTGCACACTCGCGCAGATGATCCGCACGAATCGCTACCGGCGACGACGGAGGGGCCCCGAGTTCGGCCGCCGAAATCGAAGAGCAAAAAAGCCGAAAAGCAGGAGCTGAGCGACTCTCTAGCACATTTGGATGACACCAAACTGCCGGCTGGTGCGGAAGAATATGTATTGCCCGGAATCGATCTGTTGACCGAGAGTGACGATATCGATTTTGAGAGCCAAACGATTGAGGTCCGCCGCAAAGCGCAGATTCTCGAAGCTACCTTCAAAGACTTCGGGCTGAACGTGAAAGTCGTGGAAATCGAAACGGGGCCCGTAATCGCGCAGTACGAAATCGAATTGCAAGCTGGCTTGCGTCTTTCGAAGATTACCGGTCTGTCGGACGATTTGGCCATTGCACTTCGCGTACCGAGTGTACGGATCGTCGCCCCTATTCCAGGCAAGAATACCGTTGGGATTGAAGTTCCGAATGAGACGCGACAAGTGGTTCGATTGCGTGAAGTGATCGAAGAGCAGGGGGCCAAGGGAAAAAAAGCCAAGATTCCATTGTTTTTGGGCAAGGATGTGTCGGGTAACGCGCTGACCGCCGACTTAGCGAGTTTGCCTCACTTGCTAATTGCAGGTCGAACCGGTACCGGTAAATCTGTTTGCTTGAACGCAATCATCGCTTCGATCCTCATGACCAAGAAGCCCGATGAAGTCCGGATGCTGATGATCGACCCGAAAATGGTTGAGCTCAGTGGCTACGGGCGCTTGCCACACTTGATGCACCCCGTCGTCACCGACATGAAGAAGGCGGAAGCCATCTTGGCTTGGGCGGTCGACAAAATGGAGGAACGGTACTCACTTCTGGCGCGGGCCGGGGTGCGTCACCTAACCAGCTACAACGAGCTCGGACGCGAAGAGCTGCTCGATCGCTTGAAGCCAGAATCGGCCGAGGAAGAGGAGGCAATTCCCGATCACCTGCCCTTCATTGTCATTGTGGCGGACGAAATGGCCGACCTGATGATGACGGCCGGTAAGGAAGTCGAGCAGCATATTATTCGGCTTGCACAGAAGAGTCGTGCGGTAGGTATCCACCTCATCCTCGCCACGCAAAAGCCGACGGTGGATGTCATTACTGGCTTAATCAAGAGTAACCTGCCCGCCCGGATATCCTTTCAAGTTGCCAGTCGTACGGATAGCCGCGTGGTGTTGGATGAAATGGGAGCCGATAAGCTGCTGGGCAATGGAGATATGCTTTTCCTTTGGCCTGGAACGAGCATGCTGTTGCGTGGTCAGGGCACGTACCTGAGCGATGAGGAGATCAATGCCGTTGTCGATCACTGCAGCACGGGAGAGCAGAATTTTGTCAACGAGTTGGTCAACCTCAAGATTAACGATGAGGAAGGTGGCGAGGATGCAGCGCCAACCGCATTCAAGAAACGCGATGAACTCTATTCGGCCGCAGTTGACGTGGTCGTTCGCGAGGGACGCGGTAGTTGTTCCCTGTTGCAACGAGCCCTGGGAATCGGCTATGGCCGTGCCGCCCGCTTGATCGACTACATGGCCGAAGATGGGATTGTCGGGCAATACGCAGGTTCCCAAGCTCGGGATGTGACGATATCCGTCTCGGAATGGGAGGCCATGCAGTCCAGTGATGGGGCCTCGGGGCAGGCCGATGCCATTACGGCCATCAAGCCCCCAGCTAGAAGCAATAAAATCCGTCCCACGGAGGAGCCACCCGCGACCGATGCGCCGCAGCGCTCGGTCCCAGCATCCAAAATGTCCGCCATTTCAGCAGCTGCAGCGCCAGCGAAACGCTCCGTCGAGCCTCGCGCAGAACTCACGCCCGCTGAGGACGAGCAGTACGAGGATGAGCCAAGCGAAGAGGAGGATGAGTACGAGGAGGAGGATTCGCAGGAGGCAGCGGTCAAGACTGCGGCCGGAATGGAGTTGGACGATGAGGCGGAATACGAGGATTACGACTGATGCCAGGGCGGGGCAACGGGAGTCGCCATAGTGGGCCTTTCACACATCAGGCCGCTAGCCCCGGTGACCGTTGGGGCCGAATGGCTACAATGCAACGCTAGCCTGCTTTCCCCCTTTCCTATTTCCGCGCTGTGTTCACTAATGGCATTTCGACTGGTAATCCTTATTTCACTGTTTTGGGGGCTGCTTATCTGGCAGCCTCCCGAGCTGCTAGGACAGTCCTCGAACTCCCTCCAAGTGGAAGATGTGGGCAGCGCCGCCGCTGCGCCCCCGGCAGACCCCGAAGTTGGTCTCGAAGCCAGCGTTGAGCAAGTGGAGCCGGAACCAGCCAGTCAGCCAGCCACCGCTGAGCAGGTTGAAGATGCTGAGCAGGTTGAAGATAATGGGCCCTTGCCAGTAGGGACGACAGTCGATTCTCAGACCGTCGCTGCTCGGGCAACGCTCGTTCGCGCCAAAGCACTGCATCAGGAGTGGTTGAACTGGCGAACAAAGATGCTGTTGGGCGTCGTGATTGTTACCCTGGCCATTGCCTCCTTGGTTGGGCAGTATTTGCGACGTCAACCGACCGAATACGTGAATCCTGCTTTGGTTCGACGTTTTCGCCAAAGGCTGAATTCATGGTGGCTCATGTGCGCCATCCTAGCGTTCGGGCTGCTGCTCCAGCCGATCGGAACCGTCATCCTATTTGGATTCGTTTCTTTTTGGGCACTTCGCGAGTTCATCACGATGGCCCCAACCCGGCGTGGTGACCACCGGGCACTATTTTGGGCGTTGATCGTCTTTACTCCGGCTCAGTACATCCTGATTGCGATGGAGCATGCGAGTGTGACCTGGGGCAACACCAATTTCAATTACTACAACTTGTACAGCATCATGCTGCCGGTCTACGCATCGCTCTTCGTGCCGGCCAGAATTGCCTTATCCGGCGATCATAAGCGTTTCTTGGAACGCACCGCACAAATTACTTTCGGCCTGCTGATATGTGTTTATTCCTTGAGCTACGCGCCCGCGTTGGTCAACCTCAACCTTACCAAGAGTGATGGAACGCCCTGGAATGGTGATCCGGCAGGCCTACTGTTCTTTCTAATCCTTATGTCTCAACTGTCAGACATCTTGCAGTGGACCTGGGGGCATCTGGTAGGACGGCGGGTGATTGCATCGGATGTCAGCATGAGTCGCACGTGGGAGGGGTTTGCCGGTGGAACGCTGTCGACGGGATTGATTGGAGGAGCACTCTGTTGGGTAACCCCGTTTCTCTTCTGGGAGGCGGCATGCATGTCGATGATCGTGGGAGTGATGGGCATGTACGGCGGAATGACCATGAGCGCCATCAAACGCGATCGTGGCGTGAATGACTACGGTTCGCTGGTTCTCGGGCATGCCGGTGTGCTAGACCGCATTGATACGCTCTTTTTTGCCGCACCGGTCTTTTACCACCTGACGCGTTTCTTCTTTTCCAATTGAGCCACGCACCCAGACTCTATTTCCAGCGGCCTGATAGCCACGCGAAAGCCGAGTGTCGGGGCTTCGCTTTTGTGAGCCCGGTTGGGGCTCAGAACTTGCGCGTTACCGAGATGCGTTTGCGCGGGATGTCGACTTCCAGAACCTTGACTTTGACGACATCGCCAACGGCCACGACCTCGCTGGGATCTTTGACAAAGGTATTGGACAACTGGGAGATGTGGATCAACGCGTCTTGGTGGACTCCGATGTCGATGAAGGCACCGAAGTGAGTGACATTGGTGATGACCCCCTCCAGGACGGCTCCTGGCTTGAGGTCCTCGAGTGTATTGACGCTCTCGTCGAAGTGAACGACACGAAACTCGCTGCGCGGATCGCGTCCCGGCTTTCCTAGTTCCGCGATGATATCAGAGATGGTCGGTATGCCAAATTGTTCGTCGACGAATTCTTCTGGACGCAGCTTCTGACTGAGTGTGGAATTGCCAACCAAAGCGTTGGAATCACTTTGCAGTTTCTTGGCCATTCGGCCAACCACCGCGTAGCTCTCGGGATGGACTGCCGAATTGTCGAGTGGTTCACTACCATCGCGGATGCGCAAGAAGCCTGCTGCTTGTACAAATGCCTTGGGGCCTAACTTGGGAACCTTGGTCAACTGCTTGCGGTTGGTGAATTTACCGTGGTTATTACGGTATTCCACGATGTTCTCAGCTAGTTTCGGACCAATCCCGGCAACGTAGGCCAGTAGTGGACCACTGGCCATGTTGAGGTCAACTCCTACGTTGTTGACACACGATTCGACGACCCTATCGACGCATTTGCGCAACAGCGCCTGATTGACATCGTGTTGATACTGTCCCACGCCGATCGATTTGGGATCGGTCTTGACCAATTCAGCCAACGGGTCTTGCAAGCGGCGGGCAATGCTGATGGCACCGCGCACCGTAATGTCTAAATTAGGGAATTCTTTGGCGGCCAGCTCACTTGCTGAATAGATCGACGCACCCGATTCGCTGACCATGACTTTAGCGACCGAGAGTTGATGCGACTTAATGAGGTTTCCCACGAACGCATCGGTTTCTCGCGAGGCTGTGCCGTTTCCAATAGCGATCAACTCAACGTTGTATTTTTGGATCAGCGCGAGGAGAGTCTTACCGGCACCTTCCAAGTCACTTTTCGGGGGCGTGGGAAAGATCGTCGTATTGGTGAGGAATTTTCCTGTCCCATCCACCACTGCAACTTTGCAACCGGTTCGGAATCCGGGATCCAATCCAATTGTTACGCGCGGGCCAGCAGGAGCAGCCATCAACAACTCTCGCAGATTCTTTCCGAATACCGCAATCGCCTCTTCGTCGGCCTCGGCCTTCAATGCTTGAAGCACACTCGATTCGGTGGCAGGCAATAGCAGGCGTTGGTAGCAATCCTCGACCGTGGCACTCAGTTCTTGGTAAAACTCGGACTGACGATTCGTTACCAGCTCTTGTTTGAGCTGGGAGACCACTTGATCATCGTCCAGTTGCAAGCCGACCCGTAGCACTCCTTCGGATTCCCCACGCAACATGGCCAGCAGGCGGTGGGAGGGAATGCGATTCGCTGCTTCCTGGTGATCGGCGTACAATTCGAACTTGCTCGCTTCTTCCTTCTTGCCTCGTTTTACTTGAGAAACGATCGCTCCGTGAGAGCGAGCTTGAGTTGCCAACCAGATTCGAGCTGGCGGCCTCTCAGACCACTGCTCAGCAATGATGTCTAGCGCGCCTTGCAGCGCGGACTGGGCATCGGGAACCTCCTTCTCCTGGTCGACGAAACGCTCGAGCAATTCCCGTTTGCTGGCTGGCAGGGCCGCGCTCGATTTCGCAACGCTCAGCACCAAGTCCGCTAAGGGCTGAAGTCCTCGCTCTCGCGCGATGGTCGCCCGTGTACGCCGTTTGGGTTTGAATGGCAAGTAGATTGCCTCCAGCCGAGCAAGTTCTTCACAATCGACAATCTGCTTGCGCAGCTCAACGGTTAGGAGGCCCTGTTCGGCGATCGTCTTCAAAACCGTCAACTTGCGAGCCGCCAATGCAGTCGCGCGTTCCAGCGCATCCTCAATCGCTCGCAAGCCGATCTCATCTAATCCGAAGGTGGCTTCTTTACGATATCGGGCAATGAATGGGATGGTATTGCCCGCATTGAGGAGCTCGACCGCGGCTTGAACCTGCTTGAGGGGGATGTTTAAATCCTGAGCGATCTGGCGCACCGCCAAATCCAAATCGAACGCGAAATCGATGGAAACTGTCATGTATTCTGACTTTTTAAGTAAATTGCTGCATGGCTTGATGATAGAAATGCCGCACAGCGCGACCGCTAATCGTTGTCTTTTGTACTAACTCCTGTGCAGTCCACTCAATAGCTTTTTGCAATGCTTCGCCGGCTAGGATATGCTCAGTTTTTGCTAGCATGCGGCGTTGCAGTTTTTCAAATTGTCGGTCCGACAGAGCCCTGGTACCGAGAAGTCGCCCGACTCCCAGTAGATCCTGTCGCGCCCCGTTCGGACAGTACTCCCCCGTAAAGTGCGATTCGGCAACCATTCCTGCCAGGAGGATCACCACTTCATCTTCTAGCCAGTCGTCCGTCGGTTTAAAACGGCCTTTCTGAATTTCGCATAATCCCAACCGCGTCCCTCCAAATTGCAGCTTTCCAGGTGCAATTGTCACCTTTTTGACGGGGCGTCCCAACGCGATGGCCATTACGGCGTGACCGGCTTCGTGGAAGGCGGTGGCGTGCTGTCGATTCGTTGGGGCGGGTTCATTGTCCATCTTGGCATTGTATTCTTGCAACGCAATCCTCGAAACAGTATGAACAGATTCCCTTCGGTCGCTTGGCATCGGACTCGGTTCCGTTGCCGAAACGACGGAGCAGGATGGTTAAGTTGAAAAACGCGAAACCTTTTTTATTCGATCTCTGGGGCACAATGGCTCATTCGGAAACCGCATTGTTGCAAGCTACTGACTCCGCCGGAAGACGCATTGCAGTCCGTTGGTTCGTGGGGGTGTGCGCCCTCTGGATTGCAATCGAAACCCTGCCAACGTCTGTCCCCGGCATCCAGCGGCTGAAAGACCTCTTGTCCCCGATCAGTAATCGATGCGGTGTGTGGCAAGGGGAATGGCCGCTCTTTGCCCCCAATCCCGTGTTAAACAACGCTTGGCTGACTGCCGAGATCACAGCACCCGATGGAACTAAGGAGTACTGGAATTCCACTTACTGGGCGACGGCCTCTTCGTGGGAGAAGTTTATCCATTTTCGGCATGTCAACTACGGGAATCGAATTGCGTCTGCTGGCCGGGCAGCCGTCGATGATTTTTGCGATTACATTGCCCGGCAGGAGATTTCCTCGAGCGCGACGCCGGAGTCGAATGAGTTGAACGCGAGGGATGCCGAATCAGCAGGGACAGCCATGGCGGGTTGGACAGTCACCCTGTTTCGCGATCAAATGACGATGCCACCACTGTTGGAGAGTGAGCTTCCCCCGCGAGAGGAGATCGCTTGGATTTCAGTCAGTCGCCCTCTCACCAGCCGCCGATACTCGCCATGATTAGACTATTTGCATGGAGCCAAAAGAAGTTCGATCAATTTCTCTTCGACGCTACAGATGCACGTATGTGCTCTGTTTTGCGTGTGGGCTACGCAACGCTGCTGCTGGTCATGCTGGGGCAATTGGCGGGAGAGGCTGAGGTGTGGTTTACCGACGTGGGAGTCCTGCGATCGGAGTCGGCTGAACAGTTCAACGAGTATGCCAAGGAGTCTGTGTTATTTTGGCTTCCCGCTACGTCGAGCGTCGTTTACGCATGCTTGGGGCTGTTGTTTTTCAACGCCGTGCTGCTGTTGCTGGGCTGTTGGTCTAGGCTGCAAGCGGTGTTTATCTTCGTGGGGCTGACTTCCTTTCAGCACCGGAATCCATTGATCTTCGATGGCGAAGACACGGTCTTCCGTCTCATGATCTTCTTCATGATCTTCATGCCGTTGGACCACGCTTGGTCACTGTCCAAGAGCTGGACGAGGCGTTGCAGGTCGAGAGATCGGGTTTCTACAGCGTGGGCACTTCGGCTGGTGCAGTTCGAAATGACGGCCATTTACCTATCGACTGCTTGGTCTAAATGGCAGGGTGAGACGTGGAGAGACGGGACGGCGCTTTACTACGTGTCACGAATGGAAGATGTTTTCGGGCGTGGATGGTTGCCCGATTGGCTGTTCGAAACGTCTGGAATCTTGCATTCCATGACCTGGTCGGTGCTCCTGTTGGAGACGCTGCTGCCGGTGTTGTTGTGGATTCCGGCGACCCGGCGCTATGCCATTCTGCTAGGCATCGGGCTGCATCTATCGATCGAATATGCGATGCATCTCTTTTTGTTCGAATGGATTATGATCCTGGGGCTACTGTCCTTTGTAAAGCTTGAGGATCTTTTCCCACGAACGGATGATGGAGGGTCGCGGGATTCTCAGCCAACCGAATTGGCAAGGGAATGCGAAAATCTCCACAGTCGAGAACGTTAGCCGTGGTGGACGTCAATTTCCCTGGAATCCTTGCATGGGGGAATGGTGTTCGTAGTCGGTGACCAACCACCGACCATTATTTTCCATGAAGTAGACTTTGATAAATCTTGGAACGTTGATTTGTTGCCCCTGGGTACTGAGGTTTACCACAACATTGAATTCAGCGATGGCAGAGCGGGGCTGCGTACTCGGATTGACGGAGATTAGCTTGATCCGAGTGACGCGTGCTCGCTGGAATTCATAGTTCGGCAGTTCGGTTCGAGCCTGCTGAACCGTCGGCTGAGCATTCGGGTGAATGTAGCTGTAGACCTTCTCCCGATCATTGCTTTCCAACGCTGCCGCGACCTCGTCGAGAATCCCCTTGATCTCCTCGCGGGGCGTGACGACTTGGAGGCTGATTAGCAGCAGAATCAAGGTCAGAGCGGCTAACAGCCCCGCAGCGTAAAGTGTCGGGCGATTACCAGTCTGTGTCCAGAACAGTGCCGCCAGGACAACGAGCGTCAGCCCGCAGACTGTCAATAAGACAGGGCTCTCATAAAGAAAACTGTACATGTTACCCTTCGACTCAAGGGGGCTGAACCCGATAGTTAAGAATGCGACCGGTTCCTATTTCCTCACAGCGTATCCATATTTCTCCTTCATTCCCCTGCGGAATCGGGAGGTTGAGTTTACGAGTGGTTGTGCCGGGCATGGCCTGGACTACTTGAAAACGAGAGTAAGGCAGGCCAGCAGGAAACACCTTGCAATCAAAACTAACCGCTTCCGGAGTGTTATTGAGCACTTCCCATTCTAGCGTAATGAAGGAGTCTTGGTTTCGCATCGCTCTCCAACTAAATATCACATCGCCGGTTCCCAATGCAATCTCTCGGTAGACACTGAATTGATGTGGGATATCCGTAACGATGTCGAAATCGAAACGAAGGCGATGTGTACCAGCCGAAGCATCACTGCGAACGGAAATCGTAAACTCTTTCTCTTCAGTGGCCTGTGCCATGAGTTGGATCGGTAGTTGGAAATTGCCCTTGGGGAGAAGCGTTGGACTGTACAGACGTAAGGTGCCTGATACCGCTTGGGGGAACGTGTTGGAAAGCTCGAAGGGTAACGCTTGCTCGATTGCAATGGTACTAGCCAGATTCGTGATTTTCACTTCGAAGCTTTGTCGCCAGCGGATCACATCAGCGTTCACTCCGCGAACGATGATGGGCATGGTCCCCACTTCAATCCGCTGTTCCTGTCTTCCTGATTCGGTTTGCACCTCAACTACTTCGACATTACGTCCCCAAACATCAATGGCGGTAACTTGCTTGCCGAGATAGAGGCCCTCTGACGTCGGGGACTCGTTCCACAGGATCATGACGCCGCCTTCTGCGGAGTCGAACGCATAGTTCTGGCTGCCGTTGGGCATGCTGATCGATCCAATGAACTCCGCCTCGCCAATGGAAGCTACCAAGGAGTACCATGGGATCAGCATTTCCGTCAGGTTGCGTTGCTCGTCAAACAAACCGTCTTCGCTGTTGAACGGATCATTTACAAAGGCTGCCATGAGGTTGGTTTGTTTAACGACGATCATCCGTTCCACGAGGTCTTTGACTCGTTCGGGCAACGAGTAATCGGAACGCGATAGGGGATTGATGTTGATCCAGACTGAGTTCTTACGCTGCACGGACTGCGCATAAGTTGCCAGTTCCTCGGCCGATAGGGGAGGTGTCGCTTGATAGGAGATCGCATTCCAGGCAGGTTCGCCGTCCTGGGGAAGTGGATCCACCCACGTCCACGCTAGGGCCAGCGAAAGATCCTGTGAGTATGCTTGCATGTGCCTACGAATCTCCGTCAAACCTGCCGTTAGGTCTGGATGACTCATGAAACTGAGGTCATCATCTGCACCCAATTGAAACCAATTCATTTTGAGACCCATGCGAGTCAAAACCGGTTCAACATGTGGGACCCACAGCTCCGGGTTGCGAAATACCGATAGGGCGAAGTTTGCTTCGGGGCCATCGCCAAAAACATGGAGTTGCGTTGGAGGCGGGCGGTCGAAACGCCCTACGCAAATGACTCCCAAGTTCTGCAATTGTTCGACCATCGACACCAGGTTGTCCGCGCTGTGGATGTCGGCATAGTCGAACCAAACTGGAAATTTGAAGACTCCAGCTCCGAATTGCTCAACCAGTTTGGGCACATCCTCTGGCTGAACCGTCGCACCAAATTCAGGAATTGACCAGCCAAAAGGTCCCCCTCGGAGCGGTTTAGGATCGAGGACTCCCACGAGTATTTTGCGTTGACGGAACTCGCCGCGGCCCGAACCTAAACGCACTTGGACCGAATAGAGGCCCGGCTCATCGATCTTCAGATCCCAATGAGCCACGCCATTAATTGCGTTTTTCAGTTTGGCCACTAGGTGAGACTTGGTGGATGGATCGGCTGGCTTGCTAGTTTCGGGAGCTGGCTGGCTCGGTAGTCCGAGCAGGTCAATCGCCTCTTCTCGTACCAGTTTTCCTTGCCAGTCTCGCAATTCGAAGGCTACCTTGGAGGCGAGGTTGGTAATGCCCATGGCAGCGCACGACACCTGAAACGCTTCTCCTGGCCGAGCCAAATGATGTGTCAGTGGCGTGGTCAGGCTCAGGCGTGGTAAACGGTATACATAGATGGAATCGAAAAAGGCTTCTCCGGTGAACACCAGGTTCTCATTGGGCTCCACTTTGATATGAAGTCGTCCCCAGGTAAGTGCCGGGTCTAGCTTGCGGCTGACCTCCGTCTCAACGAACTGCCAATCGGTACTGCCTGAAATGGGTGGCGTGGTTAATGTTCCAACGATCTGCTCCTGTTCGTCCAGCAGTTGCAATTCGATGTACGCGCGGTGTCCCCCCAGGGCTTGGGCGGCGACTTCTGCCGACATGCTGTAAGCGTATTCCGCTTCCAATGGAAACTTGGGAGAAATCAACTCAGCCGCGCTGCCATCCATTTGAATTGTGACGCAATTGTTGAAGACGTATCGGTCCATCTTCTGGGCAACCGCCTTGGGGATGACTTCGGGGATGTAATTGCCATCCCAGCGGCCGGTATGCCAAGCGTGATCAATGCGGGCGAGCGTGAACTGAGCCTCGCGGGCCAACAAGTCTTCAGCGGCGTTGCGCGGTGCCAGACCGATCTTAATAAAGCCAGGATGTTGCCGGTCGCGGCGCCGTTGCCATCCATCGGGCCACTGGTCGAGATTCGCGTCGTCCTCCGCGCGAAAATCCCAGCCATACAATCGCTCCGCAGCTAACTCTTGTGCCCTCACGCCGCTGGTGCATACTTGGAAATACAGGACAATGAGGATCCAGGCTGAGAGCCGACAGGCTGCCAATGCTTGAGTAGTGATGATCTGCAGCATCGATGGAATCAATGGAGAACTCATAGTGCCGGAACTGAACATAGGTATAGGCTTGCGGAGCCTGCGTCAAAGTTTCAAGAAAGCTTTGCACACTGCTGCGAGTGTGGGAGCTACCGGGGTCGAAATCGATGCCCGAAACTTGCTCCAACCGAAGGATGTTAGCGATACGGGGCGACGACAGCTTCGCAAGCTGTTAGATGATCTCAATTTGCGGATTGTATCGATTCGATTCCCCACCCATCATGGCTACGATGTCTTGGCCGATTTGGAGCGTAGGATCGATGCTACCAAAGAGGCAATGCGCTTCGCCTACTCCTTGGGAGCCAACGTGGTCGTCAATGCTGTTGGCTATGTACCGGAAGATCCACTGCATCCCGCCTATCTGCAGCTCCAGGAAAGCCTGGGAGATTTAGCACGCTTTGGACAGCACATTGGGACTCTATTCGCCTGCGAAACCGGCTCCGAACCTGTCGAGCGTCTGACTGCTCTGTTGGATTCGATTCCAGACGAGACCATCGGCGTGGCGTTCAATCCTGGCAATTTGATCGTCAACGATTTTTACGACGAGGAGTCGATTGAACGATGCGCTGCGAAGACCCTGATCGTGAACGCTCGGGATGGAGTGCGTGATCTAGCTCGGGGGAGAGGGTTAGAGGTTCCACTAGGACGCGGTTCAGCCGACTTTCCACGGATTCTAGGGGTACTGGAGGAACGCCGTTATCGTGGCTGGTACATCCTGGATCGTGTGACTGCCAGCGAGCCGACCGAGGAGTTGGGGAACGCGGCAAAATTCTTGAAAGCCCTGTAGGACGCGGTGCCAATTCCTAAGCGGACCCTAGCAACGAAAAACGCTGTAGTTGAATGAACTACAGCGTTGTGTGTTTTGGGGGTGAGGGATACTCGACCAGCAAGCTAACTCTTGGCGTTCTTTTCACTGCGACTGCGATAGTCCACTAAATCCCAGGCAATCCCCATGACTTTCATTAACCGGATGGTCAAGAAGGTCATATCGAATTCCCACCACTTGTGGCCGTGTTTGGCCATGCGTGGATGCGCGTGGTGATTGTTGTGCCAGCCTTCGCCGTAGGTGAATAGAGCCACCCACCAATTGTTGCGGCTATCATCGCGGGTTTCGTAATTGCGGTAGCCCCACAGGTGGCTGGCGGAATTGACGAGCCAAGTGGAATGCAGGACTAAGACCATTCGCAAGGCAGCGCCCCAGATCAACCAAGACAATGCAAGCGTCGAGCCGCCAACGGCGTATCCGGCTGCGTAGATGATGAGCGAAAGTCCGACATTCAATGGAACAAATGCGTAGTCCAGCATGCGCATGTACCGGTCACGGTAGAGGTCCGGTACCCACTTCTTCAGGTAATCGTTTGGATTCTTTCCGCCCACCTTGTAAGCCAACCAAAATGCATGGCTCCACCACGAGCCGTCGCGTGGCGAGTGAGGATCGCCCTCTTGGTCACTGCGTGCGTGGTGCAAGCGATGGTTTGCAACCCACACCATTGGCGGACCTTCGCCAGCCAGACAACCGATGGTTGCGATAGCGCGACGCACCCAACGATGGGTCATAAACCCACCATGCGTCAGCAAGCGATGGTATCCCAAGCAGATTCCAATGCCTCCACAGACCCAGTGCAGAACGACCAAAACCGCTAGACCGGACCATGAAAAGGTCCAAGGGGCGGCAAGGGCGAACAGGTGAATCGCTACCAACCAACCCGCTGCCGCCCAATTGATGTTATTGGCACGCGCGGTGTGGGCTCGACCCGAGGTCCAAGTCAAGCTATTGGATGCTTCCGTAGGGGCATTCCCATTCAGCAGTCGCGAAACTGCTCTCTCATCGGTCGGCCCTACCGCTGCTTCGGTGGCTTGACGGTAATGCCGGCGATTAGACCGTCGACTCTTTTTATTGGACATGTACGATTCGCCGTTGCGAGAGTAAGTCACCCGATATTTACCACGCCATCAAATGGTACAAGCGACTAACTAATTCATAATTTTAAGGATGTGATGGACTGACCCGTCACCGAACGTGACAAGCCATTAAATAGCTCGACCAAGTGTAACGCAGCGTCGCCAAGGCACATCCCAAAAGTGTCAAAGTCAAACGCGACCGGTACAATTTCTGCCAGAATTGTCCCTATTCTTTGCGGGTACGTCTAGCCAGAATCGCATCTGCGTCGCCTTTCTGGATGCTTTTCCTGCGTGCATATTGCGCCAGGAAATTGAAAAACATTGGGGATTAAGTCGGTTTTCTCGCAAGGGAGAAGACTGCCTCGCAAAGGTCGTTCTTAAGGGGGCCTGTCGGCCTCTCCCAAAGACCCGGATCTCGGCCTGGCAATAGCCCATTCGCAGAAATAGACGCGGCGTATTCGCCCAGAACTGCCTAGTTTGCCCGCGCGTCCTAACCGGCCTTTCGGTTTCCGGTCCACTTAAGCCGCTTACTCTGCCGATCAATCCCTAAGACCGTCATTTCCAGCATTATTTAGCCCACGCTTAGGTTTGGATGTACGCTAGCCACCACAAAGCAGCCGAGTACCGGAATCACTGCCAATCCAGCCGCTTCTTGATCGCACGGTTCCTGTTTGCGGGGATCGGTGCCTGGGCGGTTCTGGGGGGACTCGTAGGTTGCCAGCGCGACAGCCATTTTCGCGCTGCAGACCGCGATGCCTACGGTCTGATTCAACAGAAGGCGCATGCGCCGACTTGGCAGATTGGGCCCGACTTTGATGTTCAGCCCGATACGCGCTCGCGATTCTTCGACCCGACCAATCCGGTTGATCCTCAACTGCCCATGCCGGCGCCCCAACTGTACAACTATCAGTTGCCTCCCCTGCAGACTCCTGCAGCCAAAACGCCTCAATTGGACGGTGCTCAGGCTCCAGGGATTGGCTCGGCAGAACAGTCGAGCTCCAGTAGTGTGGGAGAGCTTACTCCTCCACAACCTGCAGATGCCCAAGTGGTCGGAGCGGCTTATACACAAGAATCTGTGGTGACCTTGGCAGCTCCATTGATGCAGAGCGAACCTCAGGCCCTCGAGTTGCCGCCTCCCTCAGTTGTTGGAGAACCGTCCGTTGAGTCTCTGCCAGCGCCTCCAGCGGAAAGCAGCGAAGAGGAGGGCGCCACTAGGATCAATCCCATACCGAAAGAGTCGTGGGAGGCTCTGCCCGAAGCGTGCCTACGCCGCATGCTCGAGTTCGAAACTGTTCGGCAGGAATTCGAACGGACCTATCAAACTGCAGTTTCCGCCTCACAACTCGATTCCGCCGAACGCTTGACCCTAGCCAACATCTTGGAGGTTTCGCTGGTCAACAATCGGGATTACCAGACGCGTAAGGAAACGCTCTATCGGGTTGCCCTGCGACTCTCGCTGCGCCGCTTTGACTACAACCTGAAGTTCCTCCCCAGCGGCAATGGTACCGACGCAACCTACATCCACGACCGAACAGGTGGGATTGAAGTCAACCGCCTAGCCACGCCCACTGATATCGGCATCAGCAAATCACTGTACACCGCAGGCGATTTGGTGGCGAGATTCGCCAACGACGTGGTGCTGACCTTCAACGGTAGCTCTGGCTATTCCTCGTCGGTTGGCTCCTCACTTCTCATCGATTTAGCGCAGCCCATCATGCAACGGGATGTGCGGTTCGAGCCCTTGACCCAAGCGGAACGCGATGTCGTTTACGCAGCCCGAGATTTCGTGCGCTACCGCAAGCAGATGTTCCGCGACTTAGCCGTGCAATATTACAACCTGCTGCTCACCTATCGTAGTATCGCGATTAACACCCAAGACTACTTTAGTAATCTTAGAGGATTCAACCGTACTGCCGCTCTGGAACAAGTCGGCTCATTGCCACGCTTTCAAGTCGATCAGTTCGAACAGAATGCTCTGCGCAGTCGAGGGAACTTGATCAGTAGTTGCAACAATCTTGAAGGGGCCCTCGATCGTCTAAAACTGCGGATTGGTTTGCCGACCGAAATGCCCGTCAACCTCGATCTCTCCGAGCTCGAAGAGTTAACGCAGCGTGATGAATCGACTGTGATCCAAGAACAGATCCGACGAAAAGTGGACTATGTCTACCAACAGCAACAACGTGAGGGGGCGGAGTCTGCTCTGACAGCCGCCGCCGAGGTTGCCCGTCGCACTCTCAATCTTGCCAACCTCCAAGTTCAGATGGGATCTGCCGATGAGTCAGTCGTGCAAGAGCTAGAGATGTTGGTGACTCGGCTCGATGTCGAAGGCCTGCGGATTGTAAACGCCGTTCAAGTAGGCTTGTTGGAACACGTCGATGAGAACCAGGAGGAGCAAGTTTATTCGCGGCTGTCCGATGCGGTCAGCGCGCCTTTAGCATCGTTCCACCTTCAACTCGCCCTACTCGATCAAGTCCTACGCAGCAATCAGCTGGAAGACTTCACCGTACGCAATGAGTTGGCCGAGAGGTTGAAGAGTCTAGACGATCGGCTGGCCGATGTATTTGAACGGCGTAAACGCATTCGACAAACCCAAGAATTATTTGCCTTCTATCCGGCCGTGATTGCGGAACTCAGGGAGCTGCGGAGTGAAGTCATTAGGATGGAGTCCGATTTCGAGCAGGCGTTGCTCCAGCATGGTGTGCAACTGGCCACTTCGGTTGAAGACCTGGAAGGTCTGACCCAACAAGTCGTGGCACGGGTCCAAACTCCGCAATTCATGGAGTCGGCGGGACTAATTCCGGTTGAGGTCGATGTGGACGAAGCCATGTTGACGGCGTTGGTCCAGCGACTGGATCTGATGAACCGTCGCGGTGAAGTGGCCGATGCCTGGCGCGAGATCAAGTACTCTGGTGATGATCTAAGAAGCGTGCTGAATATTCGCGCTACCCAGTCGATTCGGACTCGCCTGGGATCAAAGAATCCGTTTGACTTTTCGCTCGATGACAGTACCACGACTCTGGGGATGGATTTCGATACGCCGCTCAATCGTCGAGCAGAGCGAAACGCATTTCGCTTAGCACTGATCGACTACAACGCCGCTTTGCGCAGATTGATCGAGGCACAAGATAACGTCAAACTCGATATTCGTAACGATCTGCGGTCCCTGGAACTGGATCGAAACCAATACGAAATCGCCATCGCAAGTGCTGCGTTGGCTTACGAACGCGTAGTCAGCACTCGCTTGCAACTGAACTTGGCGGTCAAGAGTGTTACTGCTCGGGATTTCTTGGAAGCCCAACAAGCCTACACTCAGTCTCTGAGTGCAGTGGCCCAGCAGCACATCGGCTACATCATCGATCGCATCGAGTTCTTTCTCGACCTGGAGCAGTTGCAAGTTGATGACCTCAATTTCTGGCCGCAATTGCGCGACGATAAGTATCCGTTCGTCCCCAATGTCGATTTCAATCGAACATCCCCTGCAGGCTATGGCACGCTTCCACCCGGCCCTTGGTACAGTCGCAAGATGGAGCGTATGCGGTGCGTGCCCAACGGGTTACCGGCGATTCATAAAGCGGCTGAAAACGACGTTGATTAACAGCTGAGACTGACCGCAGCTCTGCACTTTGCCGCTGGGCTGAGCACAGCTGAGCTGGGAGATAACGCGAGACGATGGTGGTGGTCTGACCTCCGCAATTCAGTGTGGGCGGGCTAATCCGCAACCACTGCATGCTGTTGGTTGGAGATCGAACCGGCACCAGTGGATTGGCCGATTGCTCTGCACCTTACCCACCGCATGCAGCCTAGGCGGAAAGCTAGATCCCAGGCCGCGATCAAGATTAAGTTCCGGCGGACTTGAATTGGGGCTGTCGACTCGTTGTTTTCAACAGACGCTCGAGCGTGGACAAGAGCAGGTCGTTGCTGAAGGGTTTTCTCAGCAAAGCCGCATTGGGGTCCAATCGCAGTAAGCTGTCCAGATTCGGTGGGGAGACATAGCCCGTCACAAAGCAAACCGGTAGGGTCTGGTGCAAAGCCCGAATTTCAGCATAGGTGGCCAAGCCCGAAAGACCTGGCATTTGCTGATCGAGTAGGACGATGTCGAATTCTTGACCGCCGCGAAGTCGTTCCAGGGCAGCCTCTCCCGACTGGGCGGGGGTGGCCGTACAGCCGTGCAATTCGACGATATTGGAAATGGCCGCCAAAACGTTTTCTTGATCATCCACGATCAGCACCCGTTTGTTGCAGCGCGTCGTGCTGACTGAGTGTGCTGCGTCCACGCGATGAACTTCGCTGGTAGACGCTGGAAGCAAGACTGTGAAACTTGTCCCCTCTCCCGCTTTCGTCTGCAGCTCTATCCCGCCTGCGTGATGTTTAACGATACCCAAAACAGTGGCCAGTCCTAGTCCGCGACCGGCCAATTTCGTGGAGAAGAAAGGATCAAACATCCGTCGCCGAGTTACCTCGTCAATGCCGTGACCATCATCGGTTACAGTAATACACACATAGGCATCAGCCACTAAACTATCGGCAAAGGTTAATCGAGAGGAATCCAAATCGGCATGATCTTGCTTCCATAGCTTAATGCTAATCGTGCCCGCCGAATCAACCGCCTCAACGGCGTTGGTGAGCAAATTCATAATCACTTGCGAAACCGTTGCCGGATCACCTTGAATCGGCGGTAAGTCTGGAACGCTATCCAATGCGATCTGAATCGCCGGGCTCGTCGCTGAACGAATCAAGCTCATAATCTTGCGGACCTCAAGCTCCACGTCAAATGGTTGCATCTCCGATTCAACTTTGCCAGCGTATGTCAGCATTTGCTTGCAGAGTAGAGCCGCCGTGTTGGCGGCTTGAATAATTTGAGGGAAACCTTGTTGACTGGCGTCTGCAGCGTTGTCGGCAATCCCTTTTAACTGCAGGTACTCCGTGTTCGTCATGATCACGGTTAAAAGGTTGTTGAAGTCGTGTGCAATTCCCCCCGCCAACTTGCCCAAACTTTCGAATTTTTGGCGATTCTGTAGCTGTAGTTCGTGAAGTTGATTTGAGCGGGCGCGCCTCTGTTTTTCGATGACTAATGCCAAGGATCTGGCCACGCGTTCCAGGGCTACAATGGCCTCGATGGGGCGTGGCATGGCATCAGCGGAAGTCAGGCAAATTGTACCAAGCGAAGTATTGCGGCTATCCACAATGGGCATGTAGCCCAACGCTTGAATTCCGTAGCCCATGCACAGGGAGGCGGTGTCTGCGATGCTCTCCGTATCGTGCAAGTTATTATAAAAAACGTATCGCTTGGAACGCATGGCAGCTTGGCAGCCCGTCGTCTTTCCCGCAACTCTCAGCTCCAGTAGCGACTGGCTGAAATCTTCCGGCAGTTTGGGAGCGACCGCCAGTTGGATGAACTGTTGGTGTTCATCGAGCACCATGACCAAACTGCGGAAATTAGGAAATGCGCGATCGATGCCATTAGCAATGTCTGTGAAAAACGTCTCGTCCACTTCCTCCTCAGCGCTCGCTTCAAAGATCACGCGTTCCACTTCACGCAGTTCGATCTCCTGCTGCTTCAGGGAGTCGTCGTAGATTGTCCCGATGGCACGAACGGGCTTACCCTGCTTGTCAAATTCACAAATCTGCCCCTTGGTACGCATCCAGCGAAACTTGCCATCTTTGCATCGCATGCGAAAGGTTCGCTCGTATTTTCCCGCCAGCAATGCGCCAATACTATCGTAATTGCGATCATCAACATGAATGAACTCTTGGACCATATCGAGAGTTAACTCAATTTCCCCAGCCTGGTATCCCAAGATGCGATAATACTCGGTATCAAAGGTTACCGTTTGCTCGGCGATATTCCACTCCCAGACTCCAAGCTGAGTGCCGCGCAGCGCATATTCATAGCGACTGCGCAACCTAGCGAGGCTCTGTTGCGCCTGATACCAATCGGTGACGTCGGAAAAACTGCAGATGGAGTAGGTCTGCGTTGGCATCCGAACGAGATTGCTGGTCAGTCGCACGTGGAGGGGGGCGCCAGTCAACGTTCGCAGTGGCACGTCGCAGACGAACGATTCGTCCCCGCGCGTCAAACTTTCGAAGTATTCGACAATTTTGGGCACTGACTCGGGAACGTAGACCTCGTGCAACCGAGAAATTAGGTCGGCGTCGTCTGTCGCTTCAAATAGCTGAATGGCGCATTCGTTGCACCACACTAAGGTGAAGGTTTCGTGCAGAGTATCAAACAGTTTGGCGTCATTCGCCACCGCATCGGCCAGCGAACCGGTTCCCTGTGCTTGGAGCTGCCGCAGGAATTCAATGGTGTGGGTGTATTCTTTCAACATCACTGGGCAATTGGTTTGCTCTAGCAGACCAATTGGGCCAAACACCGACAATAGTTCGGTAGGAATCTCCATCATCAGAAAGTGCTCCAGAGGCGGTGTTACGGGGACGAGCCACCGCGGCTACTTGCATCCTCCCCCGAACCTCGGACAACGACTGATGGAGGGGCTGCGCGGCACAAAATGCGTAGGCGCTTGCCGAACTGCTGCGAACTCTAGATTGTAACACGTTTTCTGGTCAATGTGGGTTTTTGAGTATCCCCGTTGCTACGCGACAAAAAGGTGGGCGGATGTCGCTGTCTCGGCTCCATCTGCAGCTGTATCTGAAGTTGCATCGGAAGACAGAAAACAAAGCACCACGTAGCGCATCGCGCGCTCGCGTATGGCCTTAAGAATTCACCTGCTTGCCGTGGCGAGTCCACCACAAGTCTGGAGGAAGAGGGCCGTCATCTCCATGGGCGTCGGATTCGACCCACCCTTCAGCCGAGATAGTCGGTGTGGAATGGCGTTCGTACCATAGCCAATCGATTTCCGGCTCCTGCTCAACCACGACCACACGGCGAACCTTCTTAACCGGAGAGGCAACCGGTGTCTCCTGCGGCGGTGGTGGAGGCGGAAGCGGTACTGGTTCCACCGCAACGGGCGGAGCTGGGACCTCAATGACCGGCAGTTTGACTACGGGTTTGGGAGGGGGCTCGGGCTGGGGAGCGACCGGTTGGGGAGCAGCCAATACCTCTACGCGTGGTACAGCCTTGGGCGTTGGCTCTGGCTCCAATTCGAGTTCGGGCTCCGGTTCAGGCTCCGGTAGGGTCAGTTGAGCGTCGTAGAAAATCTCAGCTTCGCCAGGCTGACCTTGGGTTGGCAATACACGTACCTGAACGCCGATGCGATCAAAAATCCGCATAATGTGTTCATGGCAGGTAAACATCACGACTTGATGCCCCAATTCCGCGAAATCTCGCAGGACCTTGGCTGCTGATTCCGCTCGAATGGAATCAAAGTTGACGAGCACGTCGTCCAGAACAAGCGGGATGGTGACACCACGCCTCGCATAGGCGGCGGCCAGCGAAAGACGCAGTGAGATGAAGACCGCTTCGCGCGTTCCGCGGGAGAGCACTTCCAACGGCAATGCTTGACCGGCGCCATTGTCAATTCGCAATTGATTCTTACCCAGCGGGGTCCAGATGCGGACATACTTACCTTCCGTCAACTGACTGAGGAACGCGCTCGCCTCACGCAGTGTTTCAGGTTGCCTTTCCGTTTCATAGACCTCACAGACGCGGTCTAGCAGGCCCGTAGTGGCCGCTAATGTTTGCCAATGTTCGCCACAAGCCTTGAGTTGGTTCTCGATGCAAACCAACTCTAGTTTCGCTTCCGACAATCGCGTGTTGGCGGCTAGAGATTTCATCTCTTGCGAAAGTTCACCTTGACGCAGGTGCAGTTGCTCAACCCTTTGCTCGGCTTGTTGAGTTCTCTGGGAAATCTGTTCCCAACGCTTTTCTAGGTCTGCAGCACCGGGGCCTTCGAGCAATTTGGCGACAGTCTCGTAAGGAACTACTCCACCAATAATTGCGAGAATGCGCTCTCCGAATTCGTTGAGCTGCTCAACAAGTTTGCGATGCTGCTCCTTCAATTCGAGCATTTCATGCAACTGTTCCTCAGACTCACATCCATGTTCCGCTAGCACGGCGCTGTGAGAGCGATGGAGTTTATCGATGCCTTTTTGGATCGACGAGAACGTCTTGGCGAGCGCTTGGTCTTGTTCTTTGAGGGCTCGCTTTTGAAGGATGTACTGTTCCTGAGAGCTAATCAAGGCCGATAGCTTGCTCAGCTGATTTAGGGCTGCCGTAGCTGCTTCGCCATCCGCTCTGACCGGTTCGCGGTCTGAATCCTTAGGAGAATTCCCCTGTTTCTTGAATTGGCTCGAAGCGGGACGACTCGACTGCTCATCGAACTCCTCCTCGTCGTCGGACTCGCGCTTTGAAACCGCATCGCTAGCCGCCTTGGCCGCAAACACTTGCTTAGCGAGGCTGTCGATTCGCTGTGTTAGCGCACCCAACTCCAACTGCCGTGCTTCGAGTTCTTGTTCCAAGCTTTGCAGATGCTTGCGGGTCTGCAAGAGCGAATCGTAGCCCTCAGCCAGTACCCGGATGCTCTTGGGAGACATCGACTCGGACAGTCCCAACTGCTGGAGCGTACGCTGCCAGTGACTGCGGGCAGTGCGGAGAGCATCGGAGGCCTGCCCCGCACGCTTTTTAGCGGTTTTATAGCGTTCGACCACGGCTTGGAAATTATGTTGAACTGGCAGTAGAGCTTCGAGCGCTGTGACTTCTGCCTCCGATTCCCGTAGCTGAATTTCGAGCGTTCCTGAGTGCGAAGGAATGCGGCGTTGGAGATCATCGCGTTCGAGTTCCGTTTTGCGAATCTCTTTGCGAACTGCATCGATTTGATCTTCGACATCCTCCAGTGTGGAAACCGTGCTGCGTTCCAGAACGTTGCTCCACATGAGTCCAAAGAACAGCGCAGCTCCGCCCAGGACAGCCATGACGGAGCCGGTTGACGGGTTGTAATCGACAATGGAGCTGAATAGGGGCAGGAGCATCCCCAATCCCCAAATGAGGAAGAAAGCTCCGCCAACGAACAGAGCGCTCAGCATGAAGGAGCGTTCCAGGGGCAAAGCTTCATCGACGGTTAAATCAATGGCTTCTTCTTCAAGCTGTTCGCGCCGCGTGGTAAGACGTTCCAAGGCCTCTTCAATTTGCTGGCGTTTGCGAAGCAGTGCGATTAGTTCACCATTGCTCTCGAGCGCCGTCTTAAGGTCCTTGAACTTGGTCGTTTCCATGGCGGCGGCAATTTCTTTCTCCAGCCGATCCGCTTCCTTCTTCTCGACTTCGCTTTGCTCCTTGGCTTGTTTGAACCGAGTGGTCCACATGCGAACTTCACTGGCGGGTTCGGCCAGTTGGTTGATCGCCTGCCGCGACAAATCGGGCATTCGCGCCATCCGCCGATCTTGCAGCAACGCCTGCTGATCCTCCTCGGTAATGCCCAGTCGCTTGGCATCTTCGAGCAATTGATCGCGAGTTTGTGAGAGTTGCCCCTCCAGCCGTTGGATGTTCTTTTGAATGGAAGAGATCCACGGAGCCTGCTCGTTGGCGGCCTCGATCTTAGCCGCTAGTCCGAGAATCCCGCGTCGTAGCGGAAGGCTGCGCGCTTGATCGCGAAGGGCTTTACGCTTTTGCTTAGTTTCGTTCAAACGCTCTTCGCGTTCAGCAATTTGCAAGGACAACTCTGCCAACTTGTCAGCTGCAGATTGTGGAATGTCCGTCCGGGCACCGAGCGAATCAATTTGGGCTTGGACTTCAGTCCGCTTGTGCCATGCCGGGCGAACTTGAAGTCCAACTTCGTAGGCTTTGGCCTCAACTTCCCATTGTCCAATCCGCTGCTTTAACTCATCCAGTTCAGAGTTCTGGGTATTCCGCAACGATGCCAGCTCGCTCCAACGACGCCCTAATGCATTGAGTTGTTCGACTTCTTCCTTCAGCTTTTCGCGCTGAAGCATCAACTGCTGCATTTGCCCAGTATCGGGGGTTGCTCCCACAATCTTCTGGCGAGCTGCCTTCAATTGCCTTGTGACGTCGACCAGGGATACTCGATCTAGTCCGCTCGAGAGCTTGTAGAGTTCGTCCGCAGCGGCGGTATCATCGAGCGTGCTAAGCTCTTGCAGCTCTCGCAGCCCAATCGCAAATACGTTGGTGAAAATGCTTTCATCGACTTGGCCTAATAGCATGGCAAGCCGGTGTTGCCCCTGCGCCAAGCCATCGCTGCCGGTAACCGTCAGATGCCCCGTAGCGGCACCTTGGTCGAGCTGTCCTCGACGGGTAATCTCGTAGCCTCCGCCAGGTCCGGTTACGCGGATCGTCCCACCAGGTTTTCCAGGATAGAGCGGTGGCAGGTAACGCCCACGTCGATCTGGCGTAAACCCATAGAACATTGTGCGAAGGAAATTCATGAGTGTCGTCTTTCCCGCTTCGTTCGGTCCGTAGAAGACCGTCATCGAATCGGGCATGGAATGGACCGAGAGCCCAGACCAAACACCAAAACCATCTATTTGTACGTCTCGAATTTTCATTTTTCGGACCCTCCGAAGCGGCGAGTCGGCGCCACTAAGTCCACTTTGTGACCACGCAATAGATCGACACCCAATAGAGTACTGCGTTCGATAGTCGCGGTCAGCGAGTTCGAACTACTTCCTGATAACGCCCCTTGCCAGTTGTTTGTGCCTGGCGTCTCCACATCAATAATCGGTTTGAGATTGATATGCTTAGCAGGGTCTTTGCGAGCACTTGCGCTCGTACGCAAGAAATCTCCCAAGATCGTGTCTTCTTCTTTCCAGCTAGCTGGGAGTTCTTTAGGAGGCAAGATTTCAATATCGGTCGACCAACAGCTTGGTTGCCCATGGCCAAATTCTCGCCGCAGCCAACCCAACAAATCTTCCATCGCACTAGGGCCCACCACCGACGCATTTTCTAAGTCGAGATGCACGCGCCATTTGACCAAGACGTGTCGTCCCGAGGCTTCGCTCTGCAATCTGGCAACGCGTTTCGCTAGGAGTTGCCGCAAGTCGCGGCCAAGGGCAACGTCATCCGCATCGATCTCTTGGACTGAATAACGGATTTGGTCCGTTTCGATCGTATGGATCTGCAATTCGCGTTGGGCATCAACATCCACCAAAACAAATCCATGCGGGCCTGGCTCCTTTAATGAGCGCGCCTGCGGAGAGCCTGCGTAGCGGATGACGGGATCGTCGCTTCGCACGATCTCACCTTGATGCCGACCGCCCAGCGCCCAGTAGTCCACATGTTCTGATGCCAGCGATTCGGCGTCTGCCTGACCGTACCCCACCGCGACTACAAAGTTGTCGTCCGCCTCATTGGCATACTCGACAGCTCGCACGGTTTCGCCGCCGCTGGAGCTGCGCCCAATCAAATTGACCAGTGGGGTTTGATGCCGACGAAAGATAAAGGTTTCGGCTTCATGTTTCGAAAAGAGGTGTACGTTGTCCGGTAGACTGACCGCCGCTGGCCAGCGATCGGGATCGTCGACTTCGCCGCCAGCCCAGTAAATCTGGATTCCTTTGCCTCGCAAAGTTTCGAATTGGTCGAGGAGGAAGGCGGGCCCCTGAGAACCGCTCGTGGCGGGATTGAGAATATCGCCTGAGAGCACGACGAAATCAATGTTTTCGACCACCGCATGCTCGAAAACGGCTTCAGCCGCTCGCCAAGGTGCTTCCACCAAGGTTTTTCGCATTTGCTCCGGCAAGTCTAAAATGTCTTGCAGCGGTCGCTCAAGATGAAAGTCGCTTGCGTGTATAAAGCGAAACGATTCCTTCGCCATAGCTCGGCCTTCCCTGGTTCAGTATTCGCGGCGCCGCCGCGTCGTGGTGGATCATCCATCCACCCCGAGTTTAGCGTACTAAGCCATCCTCTGCCAACGCCGTTTCTTGCCTAGTTCCACTCTCAATGCATTTTTTTGACCGCAAAGGGCTTGCTAGCATTGCCTGGGCGGAAGTAACTCAACAGGGCTGGAAGGAAAACGAGGTCGCAGAACAGGGCGGCTGCAATCGTCAAGGCCCCCATCGTGGCGAAAATCTGGTGATCCCGCGAATCGGAAAATGTCACGACTGCGAATCCTGCCACCAAAACACTCGTGGTCATGATCAGGGCGGTTCCTACGCCGGTAAAAGCATTCTTGATGGCTTGGTCGTTGATCTTCGTGGGGGATTGAGTATCGCGATGCTCCCGAGTCAAGCGGGTCTGCTCTTCTTGGTAACGCGTCAAGAAATGGATCGTATCGTCCACCGCAATACCCAGGCAGATCGTAAAGTTGCAGACCATCACGATCTCTAGGTTGTAGCCCATCATCGCCAAGTAGGCTCCGGTAAAGGCTAAGGGGAAAAGATTGGGGATGATGGAAATCAGCCCGATTCGAATTGAGCGGTAGACCACTGCCAGGACAATCAAAATGATCAATGAGGCGGTTCCCAAGCTGGTCGCTAGGTCGACCACGATTTGGTACAGATTATGCCATCGCCAAATGGCTCCACCCGACAGCTCTAGGTGAAAGCTGGGATGCTGCTCCTGGATCTGGGCAAGGCCCTTCTCGATCCGCTCGAAGACTGGACCGTAGGCCGCGATCCCCAAATCCTGAACGCGAAAGGTGATTAAGGTGAAACGCTCTTCCGGAATAAAGAAAGCTCGTTTCAAGGGAGGCGGAAGCAACTCTAGCAGCGACATGCGTTCCCTGGGGGGGCCGCTCCCCGGTTGAAAGTCGATCAGATTGCGAATCGAAAGCGGGTGTCCGATCAGGGGGTCCTGGGCCAGAAGGTCATCGACGGCAATTACCACTTCCAGCACTGCCGACGAGTCGCGGGGAGTTTGCTCATCCCAGCGAATGTCAACATTTGCAAACTCCAGCCCTCCAAAAGCTTGGTCTACATGCAGCATGGCCTGCGTTGCTTCAGCGGATTGTGGCAACCCGTCCGATTGACGTTGATCGGGTTTCAACGTCATGCACATGGCCACCAACAGGGCGGTCGTCACGATACCGCCGACGCTAATCGCAGTCCGATGGCCTAGCACCCAAGTGATTACTGAACCAATCCGGCCCAGGTGCCGGTCGATGAGATTCGTACTGTGGCCGGCGTCAATGCCGCGTCCCAGCCAAGTGGAACAAGCCAGCGGGATAATGGTAATGACCGAGAGAAAGCTAAACACCACTCCAATTGTGCTGCACAGTCCGAATTGCTGAACCCATTTGGAATCGGCAAGCATCAAGGAGCCAAAGCCGATGGCCGTGGTCAATGAGGTTAGAAGGCAAGCCATGCCTACTTGGGACAGCCCGCGTTGGGCTGCGGCGTTGGGGGACAGACCCGTGGCCCGGAGCTTGCGGATTTGCACCATCAAGTGGACGCCATCGGTCAAAGCCACCAAGCTGACCAGGATCGGCAAAATTACATCAATGAGCGGATTCTCAAAGTATCCCAAGTAGCGGATGCAGCCCATCGTCCAAAAGACTCCCATGAGTGGAGCCAGGGCCACGATGACTACCGCGCGGACACCTCGGAACAGAATCAAGGCCATCAACACGATCATGCCGTTGCCGATGATTTGGTATTTAAGCTGATTGCTCTCGTGTGCGCTGACCGCAGCGATCGTCGTCGGTTTGCGACCGGTTGCGCGAAAGGATAGATCGGTTCCTGGGAACTCTTCGGCAGCCGCGCGAGCCGTTGCCGTCAAAACGGTCGTTGCGTCAGCGTCTTCCAGAACAAAATAGGGGTTCAGGTTGATCAGCATCAGCAATGTCTGCGCATCGTCACTCAGTAACTGCCCGACGACCAAGGGGTGAGTCAGGGCCTTGGCCTTGGCTGATGCAAACCTTTGCTCCGAACCGTTGGCGCGGGGCAAGAGTGGCTCCGGTAGTCCAAAGATGTTCAGCATCGGCACGCGGTCCATCCATAGAACGCTGCTCACCTGATCCAATGCTTCCAGCTTATCCACCACGTGTCGCAATGCGGAGGTGGTGGCTTCATTGAAGAAATCGTCCGATTCGACGACCAGCACGGTGTCCGCACTGCTGAGACTCAAAGGTCGAACGTTACTTGCCGGATCGGAGAAAACTCGACCGCTCGACTGCTCGGCTTCGTCGGTCGCGGCTTGTTCTTGTGTTGCGCTAAATTGAGCCAGCAGGCGGTGCGGCCAGTCGGGGTCCCAGAAGCCAAGACCTGCCACAATTGAGATCACGCCAACCAACAACCAAACACTACGACGATGCCGTAAGCTCCAATGGGACAGATTTTCAAAAGTCCGATTTGTCATTGCGGCTGACTAAAATCTTGAAGGTGCATCGTGCGAAGGGGGCAGGGCGTTGAGGTGGAGAAAGAGTTGCGAACCATATTAAGGGTAGAGCCCCTGAGCCACTTGGCGGATTTCTTCCAAGGTGACCAGATCGTTTCCGTCTCGGTCCCACCGGTGGAATCCACCGTGCCGAACGACGATGGCCGCTTCCGATTTGCGAATCAGTCCATCTCCATTGGCATCCATGGCTCGCATTACTCGCGCAATATAGGCCTCAATTTTGATTTGCCGCTCCGACTGGACTGGCTGCTCATCCTGTTGATGGGATTGCGGCCCTGATCCGGCTACGCGAGTTGGGGAATTTCCAGATGTTTCGCTATCGGAAACTGGAGGCTGAGAAGCGGAGACTGTACTACGCGGTTCAGCAACTTCAAAAAACGAGACTGCCATCTCCTCCCAAGTTTGGTCGCCCCAGTGAACCCATTGTTGCGGATCCGGATTGAAGGGATTGCTCGGCGAATTGTCAAACTCGGCTCGAAAACTGAGTTGTTGGATATCAGACAGGCTGATCGGCCGAGAAAATTGGTAGGTGTGCTGCCAGTTGAAGTCGTACTGCGGAACGTCTAGCAGGATCTCGCTGTTCGTGTTCCCCGCAAACAGGCGAAATGCTTTTCCGCGATAGTGCATGTGGGGTGTGACCGCCAGCAGAGTGCCGTTTCGCGGTAGAGTTTGCGAGCGCGCTTCTACATGGTGGCTGGGGACGCCAGGGGGAATCTCCAGCTCTTGGTCGAGCGCAATCATCGTATAGACTTCGTGAGTCACCGACTCCGGTGAAGCAAACACCAAGCCGACTTGGGTCTGATCCTCGCGAACCGTCCCATCAGGCGTGTAGTGCATTTGAAATACTAGCTTCGAACCTGCCGGAATGTGACGCGCATGCCCAGCAGGCATCGGCAAGTTTCGTTGGCCAGGAACATAGGCTGCGAGCCAACCTATACCACTGAAATCGGCGCCATCAGGCGGCCTGACAAACACGATGGCATGGTGTACCACCGATCGCTTCCCGGGCAAGACCTGGGCAGCAGCAATCCACTTGTCCTCAGAGAATTGAGGATCGACCACAAAGTACTGGTACTCCACCACGCCGTCTCGCGGCACTTGGTAGGGTTGCTCCCGCATGGGGAGGACCAAGTCAGGAGTCCGCGGTAGCAACCAACCATCGACATACTGCTGCGGCGGCGGCAGGTCTTCCGGCTTCCCTTCAGGTGCACCTAGTGCAACCCATTGACGCAACGTTTCTTTGTCTTCTTCAGACATGTGACGGGCGTTCGAAAACTCGCCATATTCGGGTGATGCATGCCAAGGTGGCATCCGCTCGTCTTCAATCGTTTCTAGCATCGTGTCAGCCCAGCCAATCACGTCTTCGTAACGCTCCATTGAAAACGGGCCGATATCCCCCTGACGATGGCATTCGATGCAATTTCTGGCCAAGACGCGCACCACCTCATTGGTAAAGGTTGGGGCTTGGTCCGGTGTCGTGCCTTGCGAGGAATTCTGGTCGGCGGAGTCCTGAATTAGCGGAGTCTTAGGACGACCAATGATGCAACCCACTGCACGCGTCTCAGCCAGGGACACTCGCTTGCCGGCCAGGATTTCCTCAATGGCAATCTGCAGGTCTCTGCGGGAGGCGTTGGAGTGGGCAATGCCTGGCGCATACTGATCGTCAATGCGACCGTGATAACGCAACATCAATCGTTCATCCAAGACGAATGCCTCCGGAGTCCGCTGGGCTCCGTATTGATCTGCGATCTGCTGGTCTGCGTCGTGCACTAGTTCGAATTGCACATCCAATTCGCTAGCGTACTTCGCGAGCTTTTCGGCGTCATCTTGAATGTTGCTCATCACTCCCAGGATGCGCACTCCCTGGGCTGCATAGGATGATTGCAGTTCGGACAGTTGTGAGGCGTAGGCCCGCGCCATCGGGCACTCGGTTCCAAGAAAGACCACAGCCACGACTGCCTGCCCTCCTGGCTTCAGCACTACGGGAGT
Source organism: Aureliella helgolandensis (assembly GCF_007752135.1). GTDB lineage: Bacteria > Planctomycetota > Planctomycetia > Pirellulales > Pirellulaceae > Aureliella > Aureliella helgolandensis. The sequence continues at coordinate 3,409,191 of NZ_CP036298.1, forward strand.
GCCCTGCGGCGATTGGGATTCGAAGGCTAGCGAGGCAGCTCGGGCGATGCCAGGAGCCAAAAGAGTTGCCCCGACTGCGACGAGCGCCGTCATGAAGGTGAACCTGGGTTGCATGCGTATGCCCTTCGGAGTGGGGAATGGGAGTGGGCGTTCTCATGCGCGAGGGAGTTCGTGACTCCATCGCCACAGGGCCCCCAATCTGTAGCTTAGTGGACTTCGTCTCCACGATCATTACGAAGTTGAGACTCTGAGTCTAGCGATTCTAGTTCGCAGCCATCGCCCCCAGTACTGTATGGGCTGCGTCAATAGTATGGTCCATCAACTCGGGAGTATGCATCGACGAGAAGAAGAGGGCTTCAAACTGACTGCAGGGAAGATAAATGCCGGCCCGCATCATTCCCCAAAAGTACTCCGCATATCGCTCACGATGACATTCGTTGGCTTGTGTCCAGGATAGGACCGGTTGCTCAGAGAAGAAGAGCGTCATCATGCTTCCTACCCTTTGGACTTGATGGGGGAGCCCGGCGGCAGTAGCCGCGGCCGATAACCCCTGCGCCAATCGCTCGGCCTGCTGCTCGAGATAGGCGTAGGGCGATTCTTCTTTGAGAAGTTGCATCATGGCGACTCCTGCAGCAGTCGCTAAGGGGTTACCCGACAGCGTGCCTGCTTGGTAAACCTTGCCGGCGGGCATCACGTGGTCCATCAGATCCTTGCGCCCACCATAGACGCCCATCGGCAAGCCGCCACCCACGATTTTGCCCAAGGTCGTCAAATCCGGTGTGATGCCATACAGCGACTGTGCTCCACCCCAGGCAACTCGGAAGCCCGTCATGACTTCATCAAAAATTAGCACGGCACCGCTCTTGGTGCACAGCTCACGCGCAGCTTGCAAAAAACCAGGTTGGGGTGGAACACACCCCATATTTCCCACGACCGGTTCCAGGATGATGCAAGCAAGCTGATCGCCGTATTCAGCAAAGCATGATTGCAGAGCGGCGACGTCGTTGTACTCTAGCACGATGGTGTCGCTGCTCGTTCCCTTGGTTACACCAGGCGAATCGGGAACACCGAGGCTAGCAGCTGCGCTGCCGGCAGACACCAACAAACTGTCAACATGGCCGTGATAGTTGCCGGAAAACTTAATAACTTTATCGCGTCCCGTGGCTCCACGAGCTAATCGTATGGCACTCATCGTCGCTTCGGTCCCACTATTGACCAAGCGGAGTTTCTCGATGCTTGGGACCGCTTCAGTAATGAGTTCTGCCAGCTGGCTCTCTCGTTCCGTTGGCGCTCCGTAACTGGTGCCCTTGGCGACTGCCTCTTGAATCGCAGCGACAACTTTAGGGTGGGCATGGCCCATGATCATGGGGCCCCACGATCCGATGAAGTCGACGAATTGGTTGCCATCGATATCGAACAGAAAGGGACCGTCGGCGCGTTCGATGAACAGTGGTTTACCGCCAACCGCACCAAAGGCGCGGGCCGGACTATTCACTCCGCCTGGCATGAATTCACAAGCTCGATCGAAGGCAGCTTGGGATCGTTCTTGATTGAATGGTACTGTGGGGGCTTTAAACACGACTCGCGTTTTCCTTTTCGAACTTGAAAGTACATTCTGTGCCTAACGCACACAGGACCAACGGCCTCATCCCAATACTCTGCCTTGCTCTCGCGGCGCCCTAGTATTGTAACCCGCCGTGTAACGGCCTGTTGATGGGACCGCAGGGTGAGTAAGGCCAGGTGGTTGCCCAATAGGGCGAATAGCGGCACTAGCTACGTGGCAAATCTAAAATGGCTTCTAACATCAACAAGGCGGTAAGCCATACCGGATTCGTTGCTGCTGCAATTCGACTCAATTCGATTCGGCGTTGCGATCTTGGCAATGGCGTTGCCAACACGTCAATCAACGAGCCGCCAAGTTGCGGGCTGCCATCTCGACAAGCCGCCACGCAGCCGGGAGGCGTTTCAAGGGGTGGATTGCGCAAGTTGCACTTGTCTCGCTTAAATCAAATTGGCCGCAAATTTAGCCTGCAAGCACTTCAGGGCTCGTTCGCCTTGCGCCCCCTCTACGACGACGTTCACTCGCAATTCGCTCGTGTTGATCATCTCCACGTTGATGCCCGCTTCTGCAAGCACTTCGAACATACCAATGGCGACACCTGTGTGACTGCGCAGTCCAATACCACTAACCGAAAGTTTGGCGATTTCTTCACTGCCACTTACCTGCCGCACTTCAAATTTCTGACTTAATGTGCCAAACAGCTTACTGCACTCTGCGTACTGAGCGCGTGGCACGGTGAAGCTGATGCCGGTTTGCCCCTGATAGCCGTCATAGCTTTGTACGATCATATCGACAAAAATTCCTTTCGAAGCCACGGCCTCGAAAACTTCAGCCGCCAATCCGGGGGAATCTGGAACTCCTGACAAGGTAATGCGAGCTTGATCTTCTGACAGAGAGATTTCGCTCAGAGACAACTGCTCCATATCCACCGCATGCAAGTCGGCAACCAGCGACTGAATATCTGCCTCTTTCGATTTGCGGGTCGGGAGCTCGCTCCAATCTGCGGCATCAGCAGGTTTGCGATAGAGTTCGAAACTTTGGTGCACTGCCCGCAAAGCGGCTTGAGCTGAGGCTCTAGCAACCAGCACTGAGATCTTGATTTCACTGGTGGTGATCATTTGAATATTGATACCAGCATCGGCGATCGCACGAAACATTTTTTGAGCCACGCCGGTTTGTCGCGACATTCCGTTTCCGACTACGGAAATCTTCGAAACTTCATCATCACTTGTAAATCCCGTGGCTCCGATTCTTGTGACCGCAAACCTGACGGTCTCGGCGGCCCGCTTGAGTTCTTCCTTGGGGACAGTAAAGGAGATATCGGCGCGATTCTGTTCTCCAACATTCTGGACGATCATGTCGACTGTGATTTTTACATCAGCCAGGAGCTTGAACAATTCGTAACTGGTGCCAGGATTGTCTGGTACGCCCTGAACGGTAATGCGAGCTTCGTCGCGGGTCATCGCCGCTCCGCTGACGGGAGCCGAAGGGGATTCGCTTTCACTGACGATCAGCGTTCCACGCGTGTCGCTAAAGCTACTTCGTACATGAATGGGGACACCATACTTCTTGGCAAATTCAATTGAGCGATTGTGCATGACACCGGCGCCGAGACTGGCCAATTCAAGCATCTCGTCATAACCAATACGGCTCATCTGCCGCGCTTCTGGCAACTGGCGAGGGTCGGTGGTGTAGACCCCGTCGACGTCGGTGTGAATTTCGCAAGCGTCCGCATGCAGGACTGCGGCGAGTGCGACCGCCGTGGTGTCGCTTCCGCCACGTCCTAGCGTGGTGATATTGAAGTCATCGTCGATCCCTTGGAATCCGGCGGCGATCACGATGTTGCCATCATTGAGCAGCTTTTGGATTCTCTCAGGGGAGATGTTGCGAATGCGCGCTTTGGTAAAAGAGCTATCGGTCTGAATGCCCATTTGAGCGCCCGTCATACTGACCGCTTTGTAGCCCAGAGAATGCACGGCCATCGCCATCAGTGCCACGCTGACTTGTTCCCCCGTAGAGAGGAGCATGTCCATTTCACGGGCAGGCGGGGCTTCATTGATCTGCCCAGCCAAATCGATGAGCAAGTCCGTATTGTGTCCCATGGCGCTGACCACCACGACGACCTGTTTGCCTGCCTGCTGTGCTCGAATGGCCTTGCGGGCTGCCGATAGAATTTTCTCTGGATCGGCAACACTGGTACCGCCAAACTTTTGAACCACCAACGACATCTTGCAACTACTTTCAAAACTAAGAAAACTGCCCGCGGATAAAGGCGTCCATCATCTCCCAACCGTTGGGAAAAGCAATTCCCGATGCGGCTGCGGATGTTTCACTGTAACTGGACGTTCCCGAGGCTTTAATGTCGTGCCCGCAGACAGCCAAAGGCACCATGCCGTGACTGTGCTTCTTGGTGCTACATGGAGTCGGGTGATCGGGAAGCACTAGCAGTCGATACTCTGGAAACGTCTTGAGTTTCTCATGCACAGGTCCCACGACGGAGCGGTCAATCGCTTCCAAGGCTTTGATCTTCTCGTCAAATCGACCTTCGTGGGACGCCTCGTCGGTTGCTTCCACATGGACGCAGACAATATCGTATTTGTCCAACGCTTCCACGGCGGCCTGCCCCTTACCGGCATAGTTGGTATCCAAATACCCCGTGGCGCCCGCGACTTCAATACGATCCCAGCCGATCAATGCAGCCAACCCACGCAGCAAGTCGACTGCGGTAATCATCGCTCCATTGAGACCGAAACGCTCGTGAAAACTAGGGAGCAGCGGCGTGCGTCCTTGTCCCCACAACCAAACGTTCGTGGCTGGCTTGTGCCCAGAGCTCACTCTGGCTTGGTTCACGGGATGGTCCGCTAGGACCGTGATGCTGCGTTCCATGAGGTTGGTCAACAGGTCACTCCCGGGGCCTCTGGGGTAGTTGTCTGCGACCGAAAGATCCGTCAGGTCGTGGGGAGCGGTCGTCCGCGTGTCCTCGCTGAACGGGGGCTTGCGATCGGCCGAGCCGCGATAGAGCAGCAGATTGCGGTAACTGACTCCCGGCACGAACTCGAGCGTCGGGTCGCTGACCGCAGCCGACATCGCTTGCAATAAAGCGGTGGCCTCTTCCGTTGAGATGTGGTCGGCGGTGAAGTCCTGCATGACTTGGTCAACGATCGTGACCAGATTGCAGCGGACGGCCCAGTCGTGCTCCCCCAGTTCGATGCCTTGAGCGGCCGCTTCGATGGGAGCCCGTCCCGAAAAATACTGGTGCGGGTCGTAGCCGAAGAGGGTCATGTTGGCGACTTCGCTGCCCGCCGGGAAACCGGCCGGGGTGTTGTCGGTTGCCGCGACCTGGCCCTCAGACGCCACGCGGTCCATGTTGGGAATGTGAGCTGCATCTAGCGGGGTTTTGCCCTGGAGCTCCTCGAGCGGAAAGTCTGAACATCCATCCGGGATGACAATTGCGTACTTCATCTCAAGCTTGCCTAATTAATTCGAGGTGTATTGCTCTATTCCATAACGCGCATACGTACACTTTTGCCGCTGACAACCGGCAACTGCATGATTTGATCCACTGCTGCTTTGGCGGCACCCTCGGGGGCCTCGTGGGTCATGATCACTAGCTGAACACTCTCCCCACCCTCACGCTGGTCGGGCTCATGCTGGATGATCGAGGAGATGGACAACTGCTGGGCACCCAAAATGCTGGTGATCTTGGCCATCACGCCTGGGCGATCGACGACTTGGAAACGCATGTAGTAGCGTCCTGGCAACTCGTCTACAGGCCGTATCTTCACGGCCGATTCCCGCTCGCTCCACAGCTCCAAGGTACGGAAGGTGATTGGCGTACGGCCCACGGCCGTATCGATCATATCCGCAACCACTGCGGAAGCGGTAGGCATCTGGCCAGCTCCCTGTCCATGGAAAAATAGATCTCCAACGGCATCTCCCACGACATTGATGGCGTTGTAATTGGCTCGCACTTCAGCCAGGGGACGCCCCATGCGAATTAACGTGGGAGCGACACTCAGCTCCAACCCCTCTGCCCCCAATTCTGCATGGGAAATCAATTTGATGCGATATCCCAGTTCCTTGGCAAAATTCAGGTCGGTCAACTCCAAGGTATCGATGCCCGTCTTGGGGATGTCATTCCAGCGAATGCGCGCTCCGAAGGCGAGATGCGAGAGGATCGCCAATTTCTGGGCCGCATCGGAACCGTCGACGTCCATAGCGGGATCCGCTTCGGCATACCCCAAACGCTGAGCTTCTGCTACCGCTGCGTCGTAGCTCCAACCAAGCTCATCCATTTGGCAGACAATAAAATTGCTGGTGCCGTTTAGAATTCCTTGAATTGAACCGATCTGATTCGCGGACAGACATTGGCTCATGTTCGTGATGATGGGAATACCGCCAGCCACCGCCGCGTCGAAAGCGATGGATCGGCCGAGGGCTCGAGCGCGGTCAAACAATTCAGGGCCATGTTCGGCAAGCAGAGCCTTGTTGGCAGTGACGACATCCTTGCCTGCTTCCAGCAGTTGCAGCATGACGCCTCTCGCAGGCTCCAGCCCCCCCATTAGTTGCGCCACCACCTTGATTTCGGGATCGGATAGCACGTCGTTCAGTTGATCCGTCAGAACACCCTCGGGAAGGTTGCAGTCCCGAGCTTTGCTCAAGTCACGCACCACTGCTTTCTCGAGCCATAGTGTTCGCCCGGCATGGCGGGCAGTTCGGTCACCATGATCCAACAGGAGGCTGGCGACTCCGCTACCGACTGTGCCAAGTCCAACAATTGCGACTTTTGTCTTTTCCATCTGTCCCTATCCGATGCCGTTGTTGCCGCGCGCAGGGGGCTGAACGCGGAATTACAAAGCACTGAGCAATCCTAGCCACAGTGCTGGAGACGACTATCGTACTCGAAAGAGACCAATTTGCCCCAGGCGGGCAATGCAAATTGTGAGGCAGGTATTGGAAAATCCTTGGGCCGCCTTAGCCTGCAGGCGTCGCTCCGGCCACAATCGAACCCTCTAGACGGTCTAGCGCAAAAGAAAGACGCTGCCTGACCAACTCTCGCAACCACTGGGAGCGTGTTTGATCTGCCTGTTCCTCGGCGTCGAGTAGCGTCTTGGCCTGCTTGAGGTGGTAGTGGGCTTGGGTTTTGTTCTGCGCATTCAGGCTGGAAAAGATTAGGAAGAAATGATCCAGTCCGGTGGCCTCGAAGTCCGCAATCCGCCGCGTAAAACCCGGTAAATCGGCCATCCGCGCCCCGTTGCGTGCCTCTGTCCACTCCAGCAACTTGCCGAGCGAGCTTTCGGTATCCTTTTCCTCACCTGCAGCCTCCAATTTCTCGATTTTCGAAGTGAGCGCGTGAACCGCCCCCCTTCGTACTCCCTTATTGGCTAATACCAGACCTGCTGCGTAGAGCGATTGCCACAATTCGCTGTGTGCGATAATCTCCAACTGCCGGTCCTCTAGCAGGAAATTAAAGGCGGGCATCGCCATGATCGAGTCGTCTTCGCTCCTCGCAAACAGAATCCCAGCCTTCCAAAGCAACAATTGCTCGTTCTCCCGCTCTGACAGCTCGCCTGCCAGCCGGTCGTCCAGCAACTCTAACGCCTCATTCCAGGACTCCGTCTGCACCAATTGCTCAATTCTCGATTTGGTGTCGCGGAGAGTTTGGGACGAGAACGCAACTGGAACTGGGGCCTCCAGAATACCCGTGATTTCCTCCCGCTTGGGCTCGTCAGTTTCTACACCATCGATCTCGATTTCCAACTCTGCAGCGGTAGCAATCTTCTCTTCAAGGGCATCCCCCGATTCCTGTGCTGCTAATTCCTGCGCTGCTGGGACCTGCAAGGGACTGGGAGGGGAGCCTGGCTCGAAGTCTGACTCTAAGTTGGGCTGCCCAAGGAGAATTGTGTCTGGAGATGGAACGGGCGATTCGGCTTCGACCTCTCGCCCGCCCGCTTCCTGGTGGATCTCGGTCGAGGGGGATTCTGAAGCAGAGCGGAGGTACGGGCGGCTATCCTGCACTCCACTATTGCCGTCAAGTATGGAAAGCGTCGCTATGAGGACCGCTGACAATAGCCCCACCACGCCAGTGATGGTGAGCAGCAAGAGCAGGCGATGCCCGTAGTTCACCTTCAAATCGGAGTATGCGTCGAGCTGCAATTGGCGTTTCTGGTTCCGGGCTTGCACCTCCGGCGAAGAGACGCCCCCTAGGTCCAGCACCGGTTCCGGCAATACCGCTGTCGTTCCATCTTTCCAATTCGCTTCGTCTATCAGCGGGCGGGCAGAAAGGGGGGCGGTTACGACGGGGAGCAGTGCCTGTACGTTCTGGAGATCGTTGCGACGACCTTCCAGCCACTCGCCCAACTGATTGCAGGTCTCTGCCGAAATCGCAGATCCGACTATCGACTCCATGTCAGCCTGTTCGCTCGTCAGACGCTCTACCTCTTCTAGCATGCGTCCCCATTCCTCACGGGACATCAGCTGCTGGTCGAGTGCCAGTTGCAGCACGCGTTTGAGTTGATCTAGCTCTTGAATGTTGGTTTGCATCTCAATTTCCTATCCATGGAAACATCGCATTTTCACGAATGGTATATGGACCGACGAAGGTAGCTGCGAAAGCAACCTGGAGTTTTGCTTGTCAACTTGGGGCTAGCAGTTGGCGAATTTGCGAGCTGAGCAGCAAGCGAGCATCGAAGCCAACCCCTTCGCTCAACGGCGCGGCTCAATCGTACCCCGCCGCATGGCGGATGATCGACTTAGCAATCCGCCAAGCGCTGGGTGCGGTTTTTCCGCAAAATTGAAAAGGCCTTGAAGTCGAAACGCCACCAAGGCAGCGGTGTTTTCGAACGCCTCCCACCCTCAATTGCGGCAGATCGTGGATTTATCCGTACAACCCCTGCAATTGGACGCCGCGATCGGCTCGACAAACGGGCAGGAACCACTTTCTCACCGGCCAACGGAGTAGGTTAGCCTACTGTCATCATAGCTTCCCAAACGCAATTTGGGGCGCAATAGTGCTCAGAAGTTTTCCGCGGCGACTGGCAATTGCACTGCAATCTACCCGCGGCCCTCGGTTCCTCGGAAGTACTGGGAGCGAGAGAGAGGTGATTCTATAGACCTCAATCAGGGCCGACGAGCCAAACGCTTACTGCCCAGTCCCAGCCCCTTCGACGATCTTTCGAGTTACTTGGCCAATTTTCGCCTGCCGCTCCGACAGTGCCTTGAGTTCGGGCAGAATCTCAGCTTCGGTCGCTTGCCCCACTGCATCTTCTGGTTGAGAAAGCATTTTAGAAAGCGTTTGTGTTCGATTGTTGATTCGCACTTGGAGCGTCCGAACTAAGCGCAATTCTGCCAGTTTATCGACCAGCGGTTGGTCTCCCGGTTCTCCGCCCTGAGGCTGTTGTCCCGCCTGTTGCTGCTGTTTCTTTTGCTCGTTGTCCTTCTGAACCTGCACTAAAGCAGCGACCATTTCTTCCAAGGCGCTTACGATTTCTTCCTCGATGACCACCGTCAACGCGCCCACCTCGCCCTGCGACAATCGGTTGATTACGTTCGATATGTCGGCGTTCACCTGCTCGACGGCTTCGGGAAACGCAGCGCTTGAGCCCTCTTCGCGAAGCAACAGATAGGCTCGTTCTCCATCAGCCAAGATCTTCTTTTCATCCAGTGCCAATTTGCTGGCCATGATTTCCACTTGCCGGCTCTGCTGCTCACCAGCAATCTCCTGCAGGCGTCGTGTTTCCTCAAGCACTTTGATTTGCATTTCCACCATCCGTCGCAACCTTACCTCGAGAGAAGCGAGCGAACGCTCAACCTCTTCTTCCCGCAGTTGTCGCAGGATTTGCTCGAGTTGAGCGATGGCCTCACGCAGCTCGTCCTCCGCTTCGCGTTGCTTTTCGACAGCTCCGTCGCGTTCCGCGTTGTCCAATGCCTCCTGGGCCTCCTCCATACGCTGTTGGGCTCGTTCGATGCGTTCCAAGGCTCGCTCACTGGGCGTTTGCGGCTCAGAGGGCTCTTGCTGTCCCTGTTGTCCTTGCTGACCTTGCTGACCCTGCTGACCCTGCTGACCCTGTTGACCCTGTTGACCCTGTTGACCCTGTTGACCCTGTTGACCCTGTTGACCTTGTTGACCTTGTTGACCTTGTTGACCTTGTTGACCTTGTTGACCTTGTTGACCTTGTTGACCTTCGGCGGGGGATTGAGCTGGTGAGTCCTGGGAGTCGGACTTCGACGGAGCTGCTCCCGGCTGTGGGGCAGCGTTTTCATCGCTCTCGTCGGGAGAGGCGGGTGATTCTTGCCCACTTGCGTCTGACTCTGCCGGGCTATTTTCCGCTGGACTATCTGGAGTTGATTTGCCGGGCTCAGATTTTCCAGACGCAGACTCCCCACTGGGATCCGGCGGTTCATCCCCAGACTTATCACCTGCCTCCGATGCGTTCTTGTCAGGTGGGGGACTCTGTGTCGCCGGTTGCGAGTCGGATTCTGCCGACGACGGCTCCTGCTGCGTAGGCGTTTCGCCGCGGAGGTCCTGGGCAATGTCCTCAGCCTTTTGGCTGAGCTGTGCTTGATTCTCGGCGGCCGGCTTCAGCTGCTGCCCTCCCTCGGTGCGTCCACGCAATGAACTCTGCAACCGCAGTAGTCGGTCGGTTTCTTCTATCCATCGTCTTACCTGATCCCGCTGCTCACGGACCCGCTTCTCCCGATTCTCACTCTGAAGCATCTCCAGGATTTTATTGAGCTGTTGGCGGCTGTTCTTTTGCTTTTCGATGGCTTCGCTATATTGATTCCCATCCAGGTTCGCTGCCGCTTCCGTTAGAGTTTCTGCCAAGCGAACCTGTTTGCTGAGTTGGACAGCTTGTTGAAGAAGCGCCGCCCGAGTCGGGTTGTCACCGGCCTCCAGCTCGGATGCACGCAGGAGTAAAATCTCCAGTTTCGCATATCGATCGGCCACACTTCTCTGCTGCTGTCCCAGATCGGCAGTGGCCGGTTGGTTGGCAGCCTCCGCTACATCGCTGGGCTGTGCTGTCGGTCCCTGCGCTGCTAAATGGGCGACAAGCGAGAGTCCCAGCCAGACGGCTAGGGTGCCGCGAAGGAAATGGCTGATTTTCTGTCGTTGGATGTTCATTGATATCTCTCACTATTCCGCAAATGCCTGCGGGGCTACTGCAGGAAATCCAAAATGCGTTTGCGTTGTTCTTGTTCGGTGGCGTCGAGCAATTGCTCTTGATCCTCTAACAGTCCACGCACTAAGTCAACGATTTCATTGAACGATTCCATATCCAGCATGCTCGATTTAATCTCCTCCAATCGCAGCAATACCGCGTCCAATTGTGCAATCGTCGCCTGCGTTTCACTCTTTCCATCGCCGGAGTTCACCGCGGCGGTTAAACCGAGGAGTTGGGCTTGTAGCTGTTCGTATTCGTTTTCGAGCAAGCTGCGCAACGGTTCGAAAACGTTCGATTGCAAACGGGCTTGGCGGTCCAAACTGTCAATGCGATTGTTGACCAACTGCATCCGCAAATTATCAACTCGAGATGCTAAACTGGCTAACTCTTGATCCGATTTATCGCTCTGCAGCACGCACTGCTGGGTCCATACGGCTACGCGGCGTTGCACCTCTTGGCGGGCATTGAGCGTCGGTTGTGCATCACCCACCTGCGGCAGACTGACGAGTTGCGTGTTGCGCGCGTTTGATTTCAGGGCATTGGGGGAATCCAGTGCTTGCAAATTGGCTCGGATGTTTTGCAGTAGGTCCCGCATTTGTTCAAGTTCGGTAGTGATTAATTCTAACCGCTGCCGCTGTTCCAACTCTTGACGATCCAGTAACACCAACAATTGGTCGGGCGTCACGATCGATAGCTGCTGAGCCTGCCCTTGGCCAAACAGTGGCCGTTGTCGCGCAGGACGCGCTTGGGATGGAGTTTCTTTGCCAGGAGTGGTCACCTCGGATTGAAGATCGAAATGATCCGTTGCTTTGACTACGATTCCCAGCGTTTGGCCTGGCGCTGCTGTTAAAATCCCCTGTTCGTCCAACAACGCTAAATCAATGTCGGTGTTCAGTTCACCGTTGTCAGGCACATCCACATCGACGTCCACTCGGGCTGAATCGTCCAAAACCAATTCAACGTACAGGCGGGCCAAGCCGTTGTCGTCCGTGGCCGTGCCACGGATCGGCAAACTCGCATTGGGGGTTACCGCCACCCCGATGCCTTGCAAACGCGATGCAACTTCAGGGATCTGATCCTCCAGCACGGTGACGACGTAGCGGGGAATTTGCTCTGCTGGCAAGCCGTATTCGTCGAGGAGTCGGATCTCCACGATCTGACTGGCGCGCATGGCTCCCAGCGGGATCGCAAACGTTTGACCGTCGACTGTCGCCGGTTGAATTTGAAGCGACGTTTCGCTACTACTTCCACTCGGCCCAGGCGATCCGCCGCCGCTCAGTTTCACGTATTCAACGCGACTCAACGCACCACTGGCCGTGCCCCGCAAGGTGACTTGCGTACCTTCCGGGATGGACAGGCCGCTGCGATATTCCAACGCCTCTCGCTGCGGTCGACTGCTCTGAGCGTCAACCAAGTAGGTCGGATACTGGCAATCGATCGTCATTGCGGTGATTGCGATCGGCTCGACGACCTGCAATGTGAGATCGCGGAGTCGCGCGTCGAGCCCGACGACATCGAGTGTCAGACTTTCTGTGATCCCATCGAGAGGTGGACCGTCAATCGTAAATTGCTGCCATCCCTCCCGCGCCGCACCTACTCGACGCAGGTTCGCGCGGCCGCGATTCCCCTCCTCGGTGCGATAGAACAGAGTGCAAACCTCAGGCACTTGGCTAGCACTCACGTCCGCTGAAACTTGCAGCAAGGCAGCGCTACCGATCGGAATGCGGACGGTTTGGTCTGCAAAGGGAATCATCACTCGCTCTGCGGAAAGCTGACCGGTGAATGTTGGGACCTGCAATTGCACCCCATCGGCCCGCAGCTCCGCATTGCGAGGCCAGAGTTGGTCGGATAGACCAAACAGCCGGGTGGTCCAGGTTGTCATCCAGCCGTTCATGCCGAGCGCGGCGATGCAGGTAACGACCAATCCGAAAACGGCAGCAACGCCTGTCGCCCATAGTGGTTGCCAACTGAATAGTTCGCTGGGGGCCACATTCCCGATTCGGCGGCTTATCGAACTGTGGACGCGCTCCAACATCTGTGCGTGTGCCGCCGGATTGGAAGTGTCGGGAACATTGCCGTCGCTCAATTCCACGGCGGTTACCAGCTCATTGTCGAGCTCTGGATAATGCCGTTCGATCAGCAGTGCTAATGAGCGGTTGGGCAAGCGGGCGAAAAGCCTGGGGAGCGTCCAACGCAGCACAAACGCCAGTCCTCCACCTAGCATGAGCCCCAAGAATCCCATGCGCACCCAACGCGGGGTCTCACTAGAACCGGCGCGGACCGGTAGATAATCGAGCATGCCGCCCAACCAAAATACCAGCAACAACCAGCACAGGATCACGAACAGCGTCTGCAACAGGACGTAGCGGCGCAGGAGGCTCCGCACATCGTCCAGTTTGTCAACGATGTTTCGCGAGAGTCGCAGTGGTTGAGGTTCTTGTGACATGAAATTGCGTCCTAAGCTCTGACTAGGCCAGTCGGTGAATACGCCTTGAAAGCCATTCCAACGACAAACAACTTGCGACCCAAATCATGAGCCACCCCAACCAGCGCAGTTGGAACAGACGGTCCGGGGTACCTGGCAGGAAAACTACCGAATCTTGAGGTTCAATCGCCGCCACCAAAGCGCGAACCCCTTGCTCATCGGCTTCTGCAGCAGTCTGGGCGCCCACCCAGTATTGTCCTCCCGTCTCGGTCGACAGCTGCTTCATCAGAGGGTCGTCTCGCTCCGCTTGTTGCATTTCACTGGCGGGTACTCGGGCTCGCACTGAGGCCAGCAATACCTCCTCGGAAGCAATGCCGCCGAGCTGCAATTGCAGAGCGTACTCCCCAGCTACCAACACCGGGAATTGTCCCGTGTAAACACCAGGTTGGGATCCATCGGCCAGTGGTCGCAGTACCAAGGGGACGTTTCTGCCCTGTGCATCGATCAATCTCGCCACCACTTCGCTCTGAATTAAGGGGGCATACTGTTCGTTTTTGAGGACGGCCCGCACGGCTACTTGTTCACCTAAAGCTGCTTGCTCGCGATCGACGAGTAGCACGCCACGATCCGAATCGAGCAGCAACCGACCTTGGGAGACCCACCGCACTAATTTGGTGTAGAAGCGATCGAAGTAGGCGTCGCCCAGTCGGCGCATCCGCCACATTTCGCCACCACCGAGAAACACAACGCGTCCAGCGCCATAGAATTGACTGGCCATGTAGATTGGTAATTGCCCATCAATGGCTGTGGTTGGGTCGCCGAACAGGGCCAGCGCCTTGGCTCCAGGTTTTAATTGGTAGGCCGAATAGAAACCGAAGACACCGTCGAAGGCTTGCCACGTTTCCATGCTGCTCTCGGGATCATCGTTGACCCATAAAAAATCGGTTTGTCGGCCGTCGGCCGTTAATTGTAAGGGCCATGCGGCCGCCGATTCGATCCTGCCGCCAGCTAGGAGACTGCTGCCGCGTGCGTCCAAGATCACGGGGGATAGCGAACGCAGATTCTGCGCACGACTTCCACTCGCCGACCGAGCGATCCACTTGGGCATCTCGACGGTCCCTGCCACCATGACGAATCCACCGGCTTGCTCGGCGACCCATTCCTCCATGGCTTTGACGGCGATATCGGGAATGGAGCTCCAGTCTGCATCGAAGGCAATGATCGCATCGTATTCCGACAACCGTTCCCGCGTACTCGGCATTTCGGTCAGCATCAGTTGAGCCTCCTGGGAGGAGTCGGAAGAGGCCGATTGCAAAAACACATGCGATTCCACGTCGCGGTCGCGGTACAGCAGGTTGCGAACGAATTGATACTCTCGAGTCGGTCCACCCGCGACAATCAGTACGCGATTTTTTCGCTCGACAACCTCCACCAAGGCGCTCGCGGTATTGTCTCGCGCATCGGCATCTCCCGGTGGAGGAAGGACTCCTACGCGGTACTCCCACTCTCCGACGCTCCGCGGATCCAACTCGAATTTTGCTTGCGCAATCGAGCCGTCAACGGGTATTTCCAACTGTTGCTCACGCTCCAGTACGAAATTCGCCGCTTCGGTCCCCTTGGGGCCAGACATTACTTGTACCGTAACGACTTCCCCGTCAAAGCCCGAGGAGCCTACTAGGGCGGTGAGCGTAAATTGATCGCCCGGGTAGATGCGTTTGGCAACATCCACCTCAACCAGCTCGACGTTTGGCGGACTTCGGTCAGACCCAATACCCACAAAATAGAGCGGCACACGCGCGTTGATGGCGCTGGCAGCGACCTGCTTGGGAACGATACCCGCATTGCTACGACCGTCGGTGAAAATGGCGATCCCTGCCAACGGGTTGCCTACCTCGCGATCCAGAATCGCGCGGATTGCGTCGCCCAAACGCGTCTCGGTTCCTCTGGGCTGCAGCGCTTCACGCCAGTCTTGGGGTAACGGCTGCGTCTGACTCGCCTGAGTTTCCAACGCGTCCGCCTCGGACGAAGTTGGCGATTCGTAGACTTGCTGGGGGGTAGCCGACGTCAACAGCGATAGTAGCGTGTACCCGCTGTTGGGTAAAATGGCCCAAGCACTGGTGAACATGGCGGCCAACCACAGGACCGATCCCAGCAATAATAGCCACCCGCCGGCCGGCCAATTGCGCAATCCTAGTATCTGACTGCCCAGCGAAACGAGCAGGCTTAGGAGTGCCAAGCTGCCCAGCACCGCTGCGGTGCGCGCCAGCCATCGCCCACGCGTTAGGGCTTGCGACAAAGGAGCGTCCAATTCTAAGGGGTCCGTTGGCGTTTCAGCATCTTGGCCGTTGGCGTTTGCGACCGCTTGCGAGCCACCGGCCCGCGTCAAGGCCGCGACTTCGCTCGGTGCCGCCTGGGAATCGAAGCGATACACCGCCACTTCATGCCGGTCCGCCAACTGGCTGAGAAGATCCGATTCTGCGATCCACTGGGTAACTTCGTCTGAGCGGGTGAGGGAACTCGCCAATCCCACCTCCGACGGTGTCCCCGCAAGCGTCATGCTCAGCGAGGTGTCTACCAGAACGGCCACGCGCGATTCCTGCACGACCCGTTGTTCCGATCGCTTATCAAGCTGCATGAAGTAGAACAGGAGGCCGAGCAAGGCGGCCACGCGCAGCAATAGCAATGCCCAGCCCACAGGCCGAGCGTGCTCCGCCGAGTCGCGGCGATACCAAAATACGACATAGGACAACACGAGAATGCAAATTGCACTCAGCAACAACCAGTGCCACCATTGATCGAGTTGTTCAAGCCGCAACCATTGGTAATAGACTCTGGTTTGCGCCCAAAGTGGCATTGAAATCAGATTGTTGGACAGAGGACTCATCGTGCCCTCCCGGTGGTGCGCGGTGCATGGTAGCTAGCGGAGTAGGCTAGCCATTGCTCGCCCAATAGGAGCAGGGAGAGTAGTGCCAGAAGCAACGTGCTTTGTGATGCTTCCTGCAGGGTGATTCCCGCCCCGCTTACAGCGTCGGCAGTTCGGAAATCGAAGGCAATTCCTGAGAACTTCGTTTCCAGTTCGCTTCTCGACACGCGCTGCAAGTTTCCTTCAGCAGCGGCCACGTTGTGCGCAACATTCTGAACGATTGGAGTGCCCTGGACATCGATCATCCATGATTCGAACACACCTGGGCGCAACATGCCATCGACCAGAGCGCGATCCAAGTTCACAGAATTCACATCCACTTCTAAGCGAGCCAATGGCTCGACGGTATCTCCGACGGTTGACTCGTCGACCTTTCGCTGCAATCGCAAGCGAGCCGTCCCTTCACGGTTGGGAATCAAGACTTCAGCATCCGGCAGGACACGCGTCCCGCGGACAACCATCTCCAAGGGGCTACCCACCGGCCAACTCGTCGCATCGCGTCGAAAGCTCGAGAGATACCCCATCGATCGCAGGGCCAAGACCACGAAGGTTGGGTCTTGTGCCCAGTTGCTCCAGTCGGCGGTTAATCCGGTGAGCAGAGTTATCACACGGCCTTCGCCGAACGGCTTATCGAGTATCAAAGGCGTTTTTTCAGGTCCCCATGCAACCACTTCCAGGGTCGGTGATTTCAACGATTCTCCAGTAGCCAGCATTTGCTGCCGGATGCGAATCAGAAAAAAAGGAGAGCTAGAAAGTTGCGTTAGTGGGGCCAATACGGGATGGGCAGTGGCTGCAACTTGGGGTTCGGAATTCTCGAGCGCCTGAGGAATTTCCAAAATCGAACTCAACTCGATCGGAAAGAAGCCTTCGCCGCCGCGGTGCAGTTGTTGGTTGACGAACTGAATATTCGTATTGCGGCCAACATGCACAAACAGGCCACGTCCCTGACGGCAGAACTCCTCCAGTTTGGTTACCGCTTGAGGATCGAGGCGGGGGACGTCGAGCAGCCCCACCACATCGTATTGCTCAAGTACCGCGGGAGAGATGTCTCGCAAGAAAGCGGCATCGACGCGCTCGATCTCGAGGCCGGTCCGCAATCGCTGACTGGGCTCCATGGCTGCTTCGAAGAAGTAACTGTTGGAACCAGCGACTTCGCCATCGACTAATAGTAGTTTTTGAGATTCCTGAATTCCGATCACACACCAACGCTGGTTGTCCGTTTTCAATCCGTCGTCCGGTAGCATGACTTCGACCACGTGCTGTCCCGGTTCGCCGAAGATGACTTGAACCTGCCGCGTGACCGTTTCTCCTGCACCGATCTGCTCGATCACCACCGGCGGCAAATCGAGGGTGATGCCAGAATAGGGTTGGTCGGGCTGGGGAGTGGTCGTGCCTTCCCCGTAGCTGATCGCCTTGACGCGCACGACCACATTCTTGGCGGGTTGGGTGGCTTGGTTGCGAATTTGAAAACGGACCATCAAAGGAACACCAGCTGCCCACACCTCTTGTTCAGGGTCGATGGCTGCCACAGATAAATTGGCTGTAGCTGCTTTGCCGCAATCGACCAATTTCAGTTGAGCCTCGGTATCGCTGAGGGTTTGCAGCTTTGCGCGGAGCGTTTCGGGCTCTCCAAACTCGTTGCGTCTCAAATCGGTCAACAAATAGACTTCGGCACTCTCTTGAGAGTTGGCCGCAACCATCGGGATAATCATGTCCAGCGATTCCGCTGGTGAGAGCTGAAGTGCCGTGGGGGCGGTGGCGTTAATCCGATCCAGTAGGCGGCCTGGATCGCGTGGAACCGACTGGGCGATGAGATCCGCTGCGGAGTCGATGCGCGCCTCCTCCTCAGCGCCTCCTGCAGCCAACGCGGCTCGACTAAAACGCAACAGGGTAATTTGATGCTGTCCCCCCCTGGCCGAGATCGATCGCACAATGCCACTTAAGGCATGCAGAGCGCGCGCGTAAGCTGACTCGCCCTGCTCCACCTCTTCCATCGAGTAGCTATCGTCGAGGAGGATGTAGTGATGCGTCGTTTGGCCGCCGAGTAATCCCAACCATTGAGAATTGCTAACCCATTTTGCCAACATGGCTACCAGCAGTAACATCGCAAGAATGCGGGAGGCCAATAGCAACCATTGCTTGAGCATCACCCATCGTCGATTTCGACGGTGGCTTTCAAGCAAAAAGTCCATCGCAGCCCACTTCTGCTTGCGATGGCGGAGCATGTTGATCAAATGCACCAATATGGGGACACCAATCAACAGGAATCCCCACGTCAGTGGTTGGTACAGAAACTGCATTGGTTCAGCTATCTCCGTACCGAGTGCATGCGGCTATTGAGTATATTGGACAGCACCGCGTCCGGGGCATCGCTTGTCCGCACCAGCATGTAGTCACTGTTGGATGCGGCGCACGTGCGCCGCGTCCGATCTAAGAAACGCTCCAGGGCCGCCATATAACCCTCGCGCAGGGCTCGCGGATTGCAGGTCAAATGGTCGCTGCTCTCTAGACCTTCAAACCGCGTCGGATCCGTGAATGGAAAATCCAGCTCATCGTCGTGCAGGAGGTGCAGGACCATTACATCATGTCCCGCTCGCCGCAGTGTATCGATCCCTCTCAAGGCACTTTCCTCCGCACCCAGTAGATCGCTGATCAAGATCATCAGTCCTCGCTTGGGGAACGTTTGCACAACATCTCGAAAGACGGAATCGAGATCGGTTTTGTCAGCCGGGGATGTACTCTCTAGCGAAGCTAGAATATCGGTCAAGTGTTTCTGGCTAGTCCTTAAGGGGACTCTACCACGAATGCGATTATCAAATAGGACACTGCCCACTGCATCTTGCTGCTTCAGGACCAGCAGTGCTAAACAGGCAGCCAGTACCGCCGCATACTCGAACTTCGTCGCCGCACCATGCCCGTAGCTCATACTGGCAGAACTATCGATCAGCAGCGTGCAGCGAAGGTTCGTGTCTTCTTCGTATTGCTTGATCACCAAACGATCTTGACGCGCCCAGACTTTCCAATCGACGTGCCGCACGTCGTCCCCCGGAACGTACTGCCGATGCTGTACGAACTCAACCGACTGCCCAAAATAGGGACTGCGGTGGGAGCCTGATAGAAAACCTTCGACGATCTGGCGGGCCTGCAATTCAAGCCGCTGTACCCGCTTGACCGCCTCAGGAGGCAAAAATCTTTTGGA
The DNA here is from genome assembly GCF_007752135.1 of Aureliella helgolandensis. Classification (GTDB taxonomy): domain Bacteria; phylum Planctomycetota; class Planctomycetia; order Pirellulales; family Pirellulaceae; genus Aureliella; species Aureliella helgolandensis. Next base: position 3,428,460 of record NZ_CP036298.1, read on the forward strand.
AGCGGGCATCGCGTGTCAATTCGTCTTCAGCTGTAGGTGTTTCACGGACTAAACGATCGATCACATCATCGGTGGAAATGCCATCGCTCTCTGCCGCAAAGGTCACGACCATGCGATGCCGCAGCACCGGGCGACAGAGTTCTTGAATGTCCTCGACCGTCACGTGGGTGCGACCGTTGAGCAAAGCTCGAGCTTTACCTCCGAGCACCAAGAACTGAACCGCCCGAGGGCCTGCTCCCCAGCCAATTTGATCACGAACGAAATCAGGAACCCCTTCCGACCCAACCCGCGTCTGCCGCACAATGGCCAAAGCGTAACGAATCACATGGTCCGCGACAGGAACGCTACGCACCAAATCCTGCAGTTCCAGGATCTCTTCCCCCGTCAGTACTGCATCGACTTGCGTATTGACTCGAGACGTCGTCCGCCGCGCGACTTCCAGTTCTTCGTCGAATGAGGGGTAGTCGACCAAGACCTTAAACATGAATCGATCTTGTTGGGCTTCGGGAAGCGGGTACGTTCCTTCCTGCTCAATTGGATTCTGCGTTGCTAATACGAAGAAGGGATCGCTGAGTCCATGTCGCACTCGGCCCACGGTAACCTGCCGCTCTTGCATCGCTTCCAGCAAGGCAGCCTGCGTCTTCGGGGGAGTTCGATTAATCTCATCCGCCAAGATCACGTTGGCGAATAGAGGGCCCTCCATAAAGCGTCGCTGCAATGCGCCGCCCGGTTGCTCCTCGATCACCTCGGTGCCGGTGATATCTGCGGGCATTAAGTCAGGGGTAAACTGAATCCGACTGAATGATAAATTGAGTGTCCGAGCCAAAGTGCTGATCAACAAGGTTTTCGCTAGACCGGGAACGCCTTCGAGCAGGCAGTGTCCGCGGCTAAAGATACTGATCAACAGTTCATCGATCACATCCTGTTGACCGACGATGACCTTGCTCAACTGTTGCAGAATACTCTCTCGGGCCGCCTGCAGTTTTTTGATTGCATCCGGAGAAATATCATGGTCTCCACCACTACTTTGGATCATGCAGCTTTCCTAACTGACCAAAGAACTTTAGTTTGTAACCGCTAAGTCTGAAGGAGAATGCGACGAAAAGCTAGCCCCCTCTCTTAGACTTGCAAACCTCCCCCACTGACCAACCGATGCAAGGTTTGGGGAGGCATGCCAGAGCCCCTTTTTCACGGTCCATTCTCGGGGGGATACCAAGCCGCCTGCGGCAAGCCTGCACTGGCCCCCAAGAGTAACTCTAGCTCGTCTTCTAATCCTCGTGACTACTCGCTACAATGCTCCCCATATCGAGTGAACCTGGCAAACTGTTCTGGGCTCTTCCTCTCAGAACGGAACCAGTTTTGCCTGTTCGTAATGCAGAGACGATCGCATCGGATTCAGGCGGGGGACACAACTCCGGGCACTCGAAGGCAAGCATTGGCTAGGTGGTGGAATGGCAGACACACAGGATTTAAAATCCTGAGAGGGGTTTCCCTCGTGCGGGTTCGAGTCCCGCCCTAGCTACTATTTTTGTTTTGTTAAACGAACGGTCGTGCTTCGCTCGTTTCCGCCATTCGGCCCTCAGGCGGGATGCCACAATTGCCGCCTTTCCCTCCTATTGCGGTGAAGACGCGAATTTGATCTGCACCCGGCAGCGCAACCCGGTCCGCATTTTGCGCAGGCTGAAGAGACGACGTCTCTCACCGTCGTGCAAGCTTCTTATTTCTCAGCGCGGTCCCTAAGTCAACTCTCCCCAACACGCATCAATTCACGCGGCGGCGTTCACGCCAAGCCGGATTTTGAAGCCTGCTTCCCGATCGGCAGCAGCCCCGGCCCGTTTGCCGGCTTTCCCTGCCTTAAGGACTCTGGCTCAAACAGCCCATGCCCGGACCGGGCCACTCCCCTTCCAGGGCCACTGCCCAAGCTCCCTGCCCAGAGCTCCGCTGGGGACACTGCCCACTGCCCAGAAGTACCAGGGACACAGCTCTGGAGCGCCCCCCAGCTCTGGAGCGCCCCCGGGACCGGGGACACAGCTCTGAGCGCCCCCTCTGGCAAGATCGCCGAGGTCTAGATCGATACCCGTTTTGCTTACGCGGGTGCGGTTCCGGGCGACGTGGCGAAGAGGCTGAACGTATGGCGTGCCGCGGCAATTCCCCTAGTCACTGCAGAAAGTTTGCTGCTGGCCGCCTGATGGTGCGGACTTGAAGCGTGAGCAGTACCGGAATGCCCTAAAGAGTGGGGAAAGTCATCGCGCGTCAGGCATGTCGTTGGAAGCACGCCCCATAAGAGTTGCATTTGCTCACAGGTAAGGCAAGGTGAACGCCGGCTGGCGAGCTACAGATGATGGGATGCGGCTTCTTCCGTCGGGGAGGTTGCGTTCATATTCTTTCCACGCAAGATGGTATTCATGTCGAAGCGTTCGCCAAATTGCTGGAAACGCAGCCACAAAAGCCTGCAATTGACTGGGGAAGCTTGTGAGAAGCACAGTTCGCGAATGGAAGATTTGCGAATGAAGCTCAAACTCTCGAAATCTCGAGACGAATGCACCTTCGCCGATCCTCACGGTCCTAGCATAAGCACAAGGTAAACACCCAGCCGCGAGTAGCAATTCAAAGATATCACTGCCCAAGAGAAGCTTTCCAGCCGATTCGCGAGCGTGGGAAGAAACGAGTGGCATTGGGGGAAGACGCAGGAGTCGCCCGAACGAGACTGTTGCTTGATCTAGCCCGCCAGTAGCTCACGGGTTTTGTTAGGAAGGTAGAATGGCCCGGACCGCAGTCGACTTCGGAACGCGTCGACGTGATGAGGCCGCCCCGCCACAAGGCGAAAAAGGACGCCGAAATGCTTTACGAGTTGGCACCATGCGGTTGGTTTCATCCCGATGCGTTCTAGAACTGGAGGAGCGTCGGTAGGTGTCATGCCACGTTTGCCCGGTGCAATCTTCCGCGCGGTCCAATCAAGAAGTTCCAGATAGTCAACCGCACTCATGGATGCAAAGCCCTTGTCGCTGCAGCGGTCTTTCCCGTGGCTAGGAAGCGCACCGATTGCATCTCCTTGCTCATCTATTTGAACGGGTGCGAGATAGCGGTTCGGTGCGGATGTTCTCAGACAAGCATGAACGGGAGTGGCGGTGGGAGTTGGCGAACTCTTGGAGGCTTTTGAGAATGGCAGTTCTGGCGAATCGACTGCGTCTGCTGGGCCCGAGGGCTCAGGCTCAACTGCGGTGTGTTCTAACGGAGGGTTCTCTGCGACTGCTGGTCTGCCCTCTTGTGGTAATGAGCGGATGCGCCTTTGGACGGAGGTGAAATCACTCGCTTCTATGGTTTCAGCCAACTCCGCTCGGATTGGATTTAGGTCGACATAGGCGGCAGCGGCCAAGATTGCCTGTTCGTCGATCAGCCGCACTCCTCGAAACCGGCTCTGCCAAAAATGGCCTTCCATGCCATCCTCACGATTGGCACGCTGTGCGATGCGTTGGCACATTAGACGCATCCACCACGAGATGTTACTCAATCGACTACGTATCTCGCTCACCTTGTCTGGATTAAGACGAATTGCATTCAATTCCGCTTCCGAAGGCTCGGCAGCCTTTCCATGCGCATCCTTGCGTATTGGGCAAAGCATTAGCCAGCGTCGAGACACCTCGAGATCGTTCCAGGTTGCTACTACGTCCGGTCGTGATCTCAGTATCAAGTGCATGTGATTGGATAGTAAGCTGAAAGCGATTAGGTCGATTCCAAAGTTGGCCGCTGACTTTTCGAGTTCATCTTCGATCCAACGCTTGCGATGGTCGAAATTCCTACCGCTGGCGGGATCAACTCCAATTAGAAAGCACCGTCGCACCACGCGATTCATAACATGAACCACGGCGATCTCGTCCGCGGTAAATAGTTCGCTTCGCTTTGTTCGAGCCATCGTGGGGCCTCCACGCAACCTGAGAAAACTTGCATGCTTATTAGGAGACGACTGGCGCTGCTGCTCCTTACAACTTTCTGAGATTTTTTCTTGGCGACAGGAAAACTGTTGCAATGCTTTCGAGCAATCGTCATGTCGTTCCACGCGTGGAGGTGTGTCCCCGCAGGCGACTTCTAGGTGGAACGCGATTCCTGCAGCAGCGTGCCTTCTGGAACTGTGAACGGACAGTGGCCCCGCACTGTCGACCACAGGAAGAGGAGTGTCCCCAGGTCGTTCAGCCAGTGCAGTGTCACCTGGGGCGTGGTTAGAGGAGTGCTGTGTCCCCGCGAGGGATGTCCCGCAAGGGAAGTGGGGAGTGTCCCCGGTGGGAAGTGGTGGGCGGTTGGGGAGAGGCCCGTAGGGGGTGCGGTAGGGAAAAAGATGGCAAATTATTGGGTCTAAGGGAGGAGTGTGGTAGAAACGGTGGGGCGGAACAGGTGATAATTGCTGGGATCTTCAAGGACGTTTAAACTGCGCTCTCATTTTCAAGTGCGAACGCATTCCGGGGGCTACCGTTCTTGGGCGCCTTTGGGCGGTTGACGTCATCAGTGCATCAGATGCCTAGCTGGCGTTCCGCGATCGCTGTTGAGTTCCTTGCGACTGGTGTTATTCCCTCGTTTTCCATTGATTTGCTGCATTCCTCCTATGCTCTACACCTACTTTCGAAATTTGTTCGCAATCGCACGCCACACGGGGCTTGCTTGTTGCGCACTGGGACTCACCGCGGCCAACTTAATGGCGGAAGACACTTGGACGCGTTTTCGCGGGGCAAACGGACTTGGGAATGTGCCTAACTGCACTGCGCCGCTACCATGGGATGAACAGTCCGTCGCTTGGACGACTGGCCTGCAAGGTACCGGAAATGGTTCGCCAGTTGTGTACGGAAACCATATCTATTTGATGAGCGCTTCGCCCAAAACGGCTGAAAGATATCTCTGCTGCTACGATTTAAAGTCGGGAGCCGAATTGTGGCGGCAGCCGCTCCAGACCGAGACCCATCATTTACATACACGAAGCAGCTATGCTTCGTGCACGCCGTGCGTCGATGACAAAGCCGTTTATTTTACGTGGGGCTCACCGGCCAACGTGGCAGTGGCTGCCTACACTCACGACGGCGAATTTATATGGCGGCGCGACTTGGGGTATTTCGCAAGTCAGCATGGCTATGGTGCTTCGCCAGCCTTGTTTGGCAACCTGCTGGTACTCTTCAACAGCCAGGCATCAGAGCAACTTCCCCCCGGCGTGAAGCCAGGCAACAGTCGCGTGCTGGCATTAAATTCCGAGACGGGCGAGGACGTGTGGACGTGCCCGATCGCCACCACGCGCGTGTGTTACGGTGTGCCTGCCCAGTTTCACGATTCGCAAAGCGGGCAGGAAGCTCTGCTGTTCAGCGATACCGGCGAAGGCATGTTGGCTCTGTCCCTTGCGAGCGGCGAGCGACTGTGGAATCGCAAACTATTTACGAAACGTTGCGTTTCGAGTCCCATTGTCGTTGGCGATCTCGCGTTTGGCACTGAGGGATCTGGCGGAGGCGGAAACGTGCTGTTTGCCTTGAATCTTAAGTCGCCCGAACACGAAGTCGTCTATTCCGTGCAGCGCTCAGCCCCGTATGTCCCGACGCCAGTCGCAAGAGATGGATTGGTGTTTCTGTGGAGCGATCAAGGCATCGTATCATGCATTACGGCTACTGACGGAAAAGTGCAGTGGACCAAGCGGATCGGCGGAAATGTCTCTTCTTCGCCAGTCATCGCTGGTGATAAGCTGATTGGTGTCGCGGAAGATGGCACCGTGACTATTCTCTCTGCAACGGCAAATTTTGAAGAGATCGGGGCTGTCAAATTGGGAGAAACCATGCGTGCGACGCCTTTGGTTGGTGCGAGCTACGTACTCTTTCGAACGAATTCTAAGTTGGTTTGTGTCGGTACTCCCTAGTGAGTTGGCGAGGACTGCGGACGGACAAGCCTAGCTTGAAGCGAGACGCGCGATCTCAAGCAACTTGCTAGACCTTGACGCCGCGTATACTCCCAGGGCGGAGGAGAGGAGGAGAGGAGCAGCATCGGAAGTTCACGATTTCGCTCACGGGCCGCACGATTGAGAGCGATTGTTTCCGCGTCGCTGCGTGGTGTCGCAGCGCGATAAGAGAAGCAGGACACGCCCCGATCGGTTGTCGAGGCAAACCGCGTCGCTTGAGGACGCGGGCTATCTGATTAGAACACAAGGCCCAAAGCGTAAGCATGGGCACTAGTTCTCGAACGGACTGCTTCTCGAACGAAATGCGGGGGCAGACCGAGGAGCTGGCCTTGAGCGAGCGCAATTCGAATTCTCAACCAAAGTCCTCACCCAGCGGCGCTGGCTGGGAGAGGAGGTTTGGGCTTCGGTAAGCTCGAAGGCTCGGGGCCGAATTACTTCGCGGACCAGAACCAATGAGTGACGGTAACTCCCTGCTCGTTGAGGCTTACCGTCGCCGCCGCTTTACCAGCGGAGCTGAAGCAATCCCAAATCTGCAAGACATCGTTCCCGGTCGGAATGGGGCCAGGGCTAACGAACAGCGGAGCGTCAAGATCACCGGTACTCATCGTGATCCCGTATTCTATCCATGGCCGGAACGCAGCAAACATCGCTGCATAGTCTGCGTAGCTAACCGCGGCGACGGGCATCGTCGGTGTTAGCCAGGCTGGGCGAGTTCGCAAAGGCTTGGGGCGGAGCATGTCCGCTATTTGGCGATCGCTGTAACCGACTACCAAAACGTCTTCGGTGAGTGCTAGTTGCAGCGAAAATCCTTCAAGGGGAACTTCATTATTCAGTTCCGGGTAGAAGTAGCGGGAGCCACCGGCGATCGATTCCTCGGTGGGACGCGGGATCGAATACTCGGGGGGCACAGCATTGGGATTCATTTCACGAACCAAATCAAGAACACGATCCATCAAACCAAACAGTTCCACGCAGCCTTCAATCAACATTTCTCGATTGGTGACTCTGCAGGCGATGGCAACTTCCGGAAGAGGCAGGGGAGGAGTCGCTTTAGGAAAGTTGGGGTTGAGCGTGTCAGTGGACCACTGAGCGGCGATTGAGAGCAACGTCTCTCGTTCCTTGAGGGATGGTGAAATCCTATCGCGATAGATTTCGTATGCCTCTTGAGCTAGTGGCCATGCTTGATCGAACACCAACAGTGCTTTTTCACTTTCTTCGGAATCGGATTCGGCTAACTGGATAATCTTACGGACATGGTAGGGGGCGCGATCCAAAAGATGCTCGAATACTTTCTCAAGCGTCGTCAATGGCTGCTGCTTGATCCCAAACAGTATTATTGGAGCGGTTCCGGCATAATCGAGAATACTCAGTGGTGCTGCATTCGTCATAAATCGATTTTGGCTCCAGTCGTACCCATAACCTTCGTAGCCGGCGTCGGTGGAGGTGCTCCAGGCCAGCATGTCTCCGGAATCGGCTCCCAGTTCTTGGAGTTGTTGGTCCATCCATCTCGCATCTTCTAGGATGTCCTGGTGCCATGCTTGGAGTTCTTCAGGATCACCCAGATCGGAATCGCTACCAAGAGCCAAGCCAAGTTGTGCACCCACTCGTTCGAAATAGCGATGAAAGCTGGCGTTCCACTGAGCTTCCCGCCAACGCTTGGAGGTAAAGGCGATGGAACGCAACTGGCTCGGTTCGACTTCGCTTAACAGCTCCAGATGCTCGTGGTCTAGCAAACTCGTGTCATTCTCACCGACAGCCTGAGCAGCCGCAATGTCTTCGCTCATAACGAGCAGAACCATGTTGGAGCGGATTCCCAGAGTCAGTGAAAGCGAGCGTCCTTCCACGAACTCCATGAATTTTTGGGCGATCTCCGCTTCCTCTTCGTCCATGTTCTCAAAGGCTGCAGCCGGAATGACCGAAGAATTCAGCAACAAAGTGAGAGTTTGGCCATCCTCCAAATCGGCTCGCAGCAGGTTTGCTAAGAGCGGCTGCAATTCTTCAGCTTGCATACCAGCTAAGCGAATGATTGCCTCGAGCGAGTCGAGTAATTGCCTTGCGTTGGCATCGTCGACAATTCGAAAACCTAGTACTGTTGTTGGAATTTGAATGCGATCGAAGTCCGCTTTTGTCAGCCCATTGACATAGCTCTGAATGGCCTCTGGGCCTTCGGACATTTTGCTGGTGAACTCATTCTGGAATTCCAATACGCCTTGAATGGCCTCACACCAGTCGTCACCACCGTAGATGAACATCTCCTGGCTGGCCATCTCTTGCAGCAATCGCAGGACATCCTGAACGATGACATTATCAAGCATGCCTTTAGCTGTCGCCAATTCGCCTTGAGGGTTTTCCCACTGCGTGTTGAACTCAGTTTCTAGCTGCTGGATAAAAGGCACGGCCCGGAGACGCGTGACAAAATTTCCATTTGCAAGTTCACGCCAGCCTGCTTGCATGTTGAGGTTCGTCATGAAGAAAGCGGCATCTTGCGGTGCAAGGGTGAGCGCGGTGTCCGCCAGCGTGATGGCAGGTGCTTCGCTCGTGGCAGTCGCCTGTGCCGACGCCGTTTGTCCGCTGATGCCTGCGATCAACACACCGATAAGCAGGGTGTGCAGCGACCACCCTTGCAGACGCTGGACACTCGCCCGCGTGGTGGTCAAAACACGATACCAAGGCAACAACATTACTAAGTTCTCCCGAGCGAAAAATTGGTTCATAGGACTTAAGTTAAACTACTGCTAGGACATGGTTGGCTAAATCCCAATTGACGAAGGCAATTGGGCCGGTAATTTGGGGGTGGCTTTATTTACTGTAGCTGTTTGATGAACTGAACGTAGTTCGTCCAGTCCCAGCTGTCGATGTTGTGCGTGCCTTCTCGCAAGTGGTAGGAGACGACGCCTATCGAAGCGGTATTCGGCTTTGGGAGGTCCTGCAAGGCCAAGCCCGGTAGCTCAAACCTCTCATAGACCTCGCTTGCCAGTTTGGCAGAAAGGAATTCACCCCGCGGGTCAGCCCATTGGTCTTCCGAAGCGCTGGCAACGTATAGCGGGCGGGGTGCAAGCAAGGCTAACAACTGGTGTTGATCGATGGGCAAGGCTGCTTCATTGCGATTGTATTGCTTGAAATTGCCACAGAACCAGTGAGGGAAAGAGGTGTTGATGCGCCATACGGTCTCTCCGAACGCTCGGCGGCTCAGAGCCGCTCCGCCGCAGCCAGAATCGTTAGATATCGTGGCGGCAAAGCGGGGGTCGGTGGCTCCAGCCCACAGGGATGTCTTGCCAAGTCGAGAATGCCCTATTACGACAACCTTGGATGCATCGACTTGATCAATTTGCTCCATGCAGTCCAGCAAACGCGACAGTCCCCAGCTCCAGGCGGCAATGGATCCCCAGCGATCGGGGGCTTCAGCGGATGGGCGGTGGTCTGGGAAAAGTGCATGAATTCCATTCTCAAACTGGTCGTCAGTATCCGGATCAATCTCACCGTAGTAGGCCGTGGCCAGCCCCAGTCCATTGTCAATTAACAATTCGATCGGCCAGCGTGAACTCGAGCTTCCCCGGCCCTCGTCGGACGCTTGATGGTTGGTCGCACTTTGAGGCTTACTGTCGCGAACCCAACTCTCGGTCAAAAGAATTTCAGGGTCTGCTGCAATCGTGTGATTGCCATGAAAATTCAGCCCTAGGAAAGTGGGTACTGGGCCGGTTGCTTGTGCGGGGGTGTAGAGCAATAGAGTGACCGGCAGTGTTCCACTCTCGGTGGAAATGGTTACCTTCCATTGTTGTCGTATGCCCTTGCCCGCTAAGCAGTGAGCCTGCTCCACTTTTTCGAAAAGCAATTCAAATTCTGAGGTTGGCACGGAGCCAAACATTTGTTCGGTGAAAGTTTGGAGAAGCTGACTGCGACGCGCGTCCCAGGCGGACGGAAAGTCATCTGCTTGAGCGGTTACTTCATCTAGGATAGGAGGCAGCTCATAGTCGGGCACTTGGGATTCGTCGTAGTTTGCAACAAATTTCTCAGACTGAGCCGAGCAAGGACAAGTAGTGAACGAGGTTGCCAACAGGACGACGAACAGCGTGCATAGCTGCGCAGAGCAACCTCTTAAAAATGTCTTCATTGTTTCGTAATCCTATGATTTTGAATGCAAAATGGGTTACGATTGAGTTCGACTCATGGCCCGGCTGTTGGGCGGGGCAAGTGAAACAATCACCATCGTTGCCTTAGCTAAGTTTTCTAAAGTAACAGACAGCGGCAGCGGTCTGGGCACAGTATACCGCTTTCGGTGATCCGCGTTTTGGTCGCAGCCCGTTCCCCATTGAAAACTCGCCTTGATTTCCCCATTTGTTCCTTTCGAAACGGACCCACTTTCAATGCATTTTAGAATTGTCCCAGAGCGTTCCTTGGTAGCTTGCCCGGGTAAGAATTGGCCTTGTGAATCGACGTTCGACGCTTTTAGATTGTTCTGGTGCACCTGCCTGAGCATCTTGACACTGATGGTTTGTGCGCAACCAGTTGCCGCGCAGTTCCGCCTAGAAAAGCATGCTGAGGGAGTGCGTGTCTTCAACGATGGGACTCTGGTTGCCGACTATTTGACCAAGAGCATGAGCAAGCCCATCATCTGGCCACTGGTGGGGCCCACAGGTAAACAGATGACGCGAGCTTATCCCATGGTGGCGGATAGTGAAAATGAAAAGCACGATCATCCCCACCATCGGTCGCTGTGGTTCACGCATGGCGACGTTAACGGTACCGATTTCTGGTTGGAAGGCGGAGAGGGCGGCATCACGGAGCACCTCGAATTCACCCAACTGGAAGACGGAGAGCAAGCGGTTCTCGCCACGCGAAATCTTTGGAAAACGGCAGCCGGCGAGCCTGTCTTAAGCGATCATCGTCGCTTCACCTTCGGTGGGGACAACCACGCGAGGTGGTTGGACTGCGAGATTGTCCTTACCGCTACCCATGGTCCCGTCAACTTTGGAGATACCAAGGAAGGGACCTTTGGGCTTCGCATTGCAGAGTCGATGAAGGTTGATCATGAGGATGGTGGCAAAATCATCAATAGCCATGGAGACGAGGACTCAAAGGCGTGGGGCGTGGCTGCGGAATGGGTGGATTATGTAGGACCCGTGGATGGCGAAACGCTGGGAATCGCAATATTTTGCCATCCGTCGACCTTCCATTTCCCCAACCGCTGGCACGTGAGAACCTATGGTCTGTTTGCGGCTAACCCATTCGGAGTGCACCACTTCCTCAATCAGAAGGACCCCACGGCAGGTGTCGACTTGCCCGCTGGTGAGAAGCTACTCTTCCGCTATCGCGTACTGCTCCATACTGGAAATACTGAAGAAGCGAAGGTCGCCGAGCTATATGGGGACTATGCGAAAACGGAATTTCCAGATTTAGACTAGTGCTGTGCATGAACGTCCGAGAGAACGCCGTTCGTATTACTTCTCACAGGTGCAGCTTAATGCAAGCAGCCTGCTTGCCGCCAGGTGAGCAGGTGAGCAGGTGAGCAGGTGAGCAGGTGAGCGAGAAGGCGTTCTGGTCGATTGACCGGTCAGACCACGGAGCCCTTGTAGCTCGATTCCAATGCGAGGCTCCGCCAGGCCGGTCTGCTTGCTTGCCTGGGGACGCTAATTCCCGGTGACTGGACACTGGCATTGATAGAGGCCGGTTCGCGCTGTGATGAACAAGGTCTTGCGATCCGGGCCGCCAAAGGCGCAATTCGCAGGATGTTCGGGGCACTCAATAATGCCGATGGCGTCGCCATGCGGGCCGAAGACTTGCACGCCTGCAGCACTGGTGATGTAAATATTGCCTTGCGAGTCGACAGCCATGCCATCGCCGCCTCCATTGGTTTGATCTTCCAGCTGCTTGAGGCGGCAGAAAACATGGGCGTTGCCGAGTTTTCCGGGACTCAAGACTTCGTAGGACATCATCTCACTTGCCATCGATGGGATGACGTACAGAGTTTTGCCATCAGGAGAGAGGCCGATACCGTTGGGAGCTTGCAGGTCATCGCCCAGACGAGTTATCTTCCCGGCGGCGTCCCGGTAATAGAAAGCTTCCTTGCCTTGCGGCCAGGGCTCGGGAGCTCGGTAGCGTGGATCGGTGAAATAAATGCCACCAACCTGGTCGAGTGCAAGGTCGTTGCAGGCGTTAAAGCGTTCACCTTGGTATTCGGTCGCTAACGGTTTGACCTGCTTGGAGTGAATATCGATAGCGACCAACTGGCCGTCCATCTGGCAGGCAAGCAGTCGCTGTTCCCCGGCGAAGAGCAGGCCGTTTGCGAAACCAGATGGTTTCAGGAACAACTCGACGTTTCCAGCGGATGTTAAACGCATAATCGATTCTGCTGGAATGTCGGTGAAGTACAGGGAACCGTCCCTTGACCAGGTAGGGCCTTCCACGAATTGGAAGCCCGAGGCAATTTGCTCAACTTTCCCAAACGCCTGTAGATTGGTTAGCGGCTCGCTAGCTGCGGTCGCTTGTTGCTCCGAAACCGCTTGTCCAATCGCCCTTTGGGGTACGCCAAGGCAAAGTAGTGTGGCCAAGCAGGCTAGTGCGAGAGTCTGATTGGATCGTGTGTTCAAGATGCCGTGATACAAGATTTTCACTCCGAGCTAGGGGCGTTTTCAACTGGCTCTCATTGTAGCCGTAGCGCAAGCAGAGTGTGAGCAGATTGGCGCAAGGGGCGTTTCGCTGGGATCAGAAGTTCGCTGGGAGCCGATAACGTGCCCTAGGTGCGAAACTCTCGCTGAGGACCTGACTCGGTAGCGTTCCCAAATTTCGTCCGTCCCTGTTTCCGAATTCCCGTTTCAGGTTTGATTGAAAAAACGGTCGTGAGGGATTGTCGTTGGACGATGGTAGAGGAGTAGTAACGCAGCCCCTCCATGGGAGGGTGTAGCTGCCCAGTGGCGAGCCCGCAACGCAACGGCTTACGGTTGTTTCGCACGTGGACGTCTGGGGTGAATAGCAATTCTGTAAAGCCAGTGGCCAACGCCGGTGCGATCCACAAAACCCCTTCAACGAATACAAGGCCCAACACCGAACCACCGGGCTGCTGGCCGAGTGCAGTGGTGGCAGTATTGCCCAGGCGATGGGATACCTGCGCAGGAGGTCAGGTTTGTCGGATCGCTTCCAGCTTGGTTTCACGGTGGTAATGGGCGGGATGCTCGGTGAGTGCGCTCACTACCTGGGCGGTTGATGACGCCCAATTCTGCCATACGAAGGCGAACGATTCCCTGGGATTCCCTGGGGACACTGCATTCTGGTCGGAATAGGGCTGGTCGGAACCTCACTTCACCCTTACCGTAATGAGCTCGCGCTAGCATTTAAGGGCTTTGCATTAGGGAAGGTTCGTAGGCATAATCTAACCACTTCCTGGCTGCCGACGGAGCGGTAACTGTTCCATCGAATGCATGATATCAGTCCCTTAGCTTATTGCGGTCGAGCATTCACCTCCCCTCCTATTCCAGCAAAACCAATTTCTGCGATGCCACGTTATAACCCTGCCGAAATCGAGCCCAAGTGGCAAAAGTACTGGGACTCTCATCATACCTTTCGCACGCCAGACCTACCGCAAGGTGAAAAGCTGTATGTGTTGGATATGTTCCCATACCCAAGTGGTTCGGGATTGCATGTGGGGCACCCGGAGGGGTACACGGCCACCGATATCGTCTGCCGCTATGCGAGGATGCAGGGGAAGACCGTCCTCCATCCCATGGGATTTGACGCGTTTGGATTGCCAGCGGAAGAGCACGCCATCAAGACGAATACTCCGCCGCGTGTGTCGACGGAAAAGAACATTGCTGAGTTTACTCGGCAGTTGAGGATGCTGGGATTCAGTTACGACTGGGAGCGGACGGTTTCAACGACCGACGTGGATTACTTCCGCTGGACACAGTGGATTTTCCTGGTGTTGTTCGATACCTGGTATGACGCGGAACAGCAGCGAGGAAGACCCATTGCTGAATTGCCGATTCCGCAAAGTGTCTTGGACGAGGGGGAAGCCTCTGTAGCTGCCTACCGCGACTCTCATCGCTTGGCCTATCAAGGGGACGCTTTAGTCAACTGGTGTCCAGCGCTGGGGACCGTTTTGGCGAATGAAGAGGTCATCGATGGCAAGAGTGAGCGGGGAGACCATCCTGTACAGCGCATTCCGTTGCGACAGTGGATGCTGCGGATTACCTCGTATGCAGAACGCCTGATTTCCGACTTGGAGGGTTTGGACTGGTCGCCGGGGATTAAGAAGCTGCAGAGCGAATGGATTGGACGCAGTACGGGGGCGGAGGTCGACTTCTTCCTCGGGGAGGACGGGGAGTTTGCAGCATGGCAGGCAGGTCGCAAGCTGAGTGGCTTTCCACGTGACGCCGGATCCGATTGTCTTCGAGTTTACACGACGCGTCCGGATACCTTGTTTGGCGCCACCTATATGGTAGTTGCACCGGAGCATCCCTTAGTACAGTCGATCACGAGCGACGCGCAGCGTGAGGAAGTTGAAGCGTATTGCAAGTCGGCATCTTTCAAGAGTGATCGGGAGCGTACGGAATCTGAGTCGAGAAAGAAGACTGGTGTTTTCACTGGTGCGCACGCGATCAATCCAGTTAATGGCAGGCCGGTGCCGATATGGATCGCCGACTATGTGTTGGCTAGTTATGGAACGGGCGCCATTATGGCCGTTCCCGCTCACGACCAACGCGATTTTGAGTTTGCTCAGCAGTTCGCGCTGCCGATCATCCCTGTGGTGGATCCGGGGGATGCGAAGGATGTCGTGCGCGAACAAGTGTTGGCAGGGAAAAGTTGTTTTGGTGGGATGGGACATGCCGTCAACTCGGGGAGTCACGATGGCCTGTCCACAGCCGAGCTCAAAAGTCAACTGACGGAGGAGCTGCAGGCAGCAGGGGCTGGGCAAGAGGCGGTGAATTACAAACTGCGAGACTGGCTCTTCAGCCGTCAGCGATTTTGGGGGGAGCCGTTTCCAATTCTGCATGAATTGGATGCTGAGGGGCAGCCGACGGGTGCCATTCGGGCGCTTGAGCCAGAGGAGCTGCCGCTCAACCTGCCGCACCTAGAGGATTACAAGCCGCACGGGCGGCCCGAGCCACCACTGGGGAAATCTCCCGACGAGTGGTTGTATGTTGAGCGAGATGGAAAGCGTTACCGTCGCGAAACGAACACGATGCCTCAATGGGCCGGTTCTTGCTGGTACTACCTGCGGTTTATTGATCCTAAGAACCAGGCCGCTTTTTGCGATCCCGTCAAGGAAAAGGCTTGGATGCCGGTCGATCTGTATGTGGGAGGGGCAGAGCATGCAGTGCTGCATCTCCTGTATGCGCGTTTTTGGCATAAGGTACTGTTTGACCGCGGCTACGTTTCAACCGTCGAACCGTTTCAAAAGCTGGTCAACCAAGGGATGATTCTGGGCGAAGTTGAGTACACGGGGTACCAGCTCAACGAACAATGGATGGGGGCCAACGAGGTTGGAAAGAACGATGCTGGCGAGCTGGCATGTCTGAAAACCAAGGCAGTTGTCGTCTCGGTCAAACTGGAGGAGGCGAGCGTCAAGAAGAAGGGAGATGCCTTTGTCTTGGCCGCTGACGAATCGATTCGGGTCGATAGTCGTGCTCATAAAATGTCGAAGAGCCGTGGGAATGTCGTCAATCCCGACGAAATCGTCCAGGAGTACGGTGCCGATTCACTGCGGCTCTATGAAATGTTCATGGGGCCACTGGAAGCGACCAAGCCCTGGAGCATGTCAGGGGTCAGCGGAGTTCGCAACTTTTTGGATCGCGTCTGGAGGATGTTTGTCGATTACCGGACAGAGGAAGTTGCTCTCATTGATGCGATCCAGTCAGTGGAGCCAACGCTCGAGCAGAATCAAATGCTCCATCGCACCATCGCTTCGGTGACTCAAGCGCTGGATTCCATGAGTTACAACACGGCAATTGCCCGATTGATGGAGTTCGTAAATTTCTTTACCAAAGAGGAGGTTCGGCCCAGGCAGCTTATGGCCGATTTCGTACTGCTACTCTCCCCCTTGGCACCTCACTTGGCTGAGGAGCTGTGGGAATTGCTAGGCCACACCGCTTCATTGGCCTACGAAGACTGGCCCACGTATGATGAGGCCATGACCAAGAGTAGCGAGATTGAGATTCCGCTGCAGGTCAACGGTAAACTGCGTTCGCGGATCACGGTTTCTGCCGAATGCACCAAAGCCGAATTGGAGACCCTGGCGTTGGCAGACGCCCGCATTCAGGAGTTGATTGCTGGCAAGCAGATTGTGAAGACCATTGCCGTGCCGGGACGACTATTTAACGTTGTCGTCAAATAGCAAATTCGTCATGGAAAACCGATGTGGTCCGCCCCTAAGCCACCCGCAGGTCAGAGAGTCAGACTTGGATACCCAATCGTCGTCCCAGGAGGAGCTGCCCGGAGGGGAAGCGACTCTAATCCTATTGTGCACGTACAACGAAGCAGGGAATCTTCCGCGGATGTTCGAATTGCTCGAGCAGCATGTTCCGCAGGCTGACATCTTGGTCGTTGATGACAATTCGCCGGATGGAACCGGCGAGATCGTCCAACGGTATTCTCGTGAAAATCCACGAATCCAGCTGCTGGCGCGGCCTGGTAAGCAGGGGTTGGGGACGGCAACGCGAGATGGCATTCATTGGGGCTTGAGTCGCGATTACCAATTCCTCGTCAACCTGGATGCCGATCACAGTCACGATCCAGGGAGCATTCCAGGTTTGTTGGCCGCCTGCCAGTCGGTCAGTCCATCGGGAAAGGAATATGACGTCGCCATTGGATCGCGGTACGTAGACGGAGGAGGCTTTGAAGGTCTGCCCTGGCATCGGCGGATTATTAGCCAAGCCTTGAACGGGTATGCGACGCGGATGCTGCGTCTGCCAATTCGCGACTGCAGTGGCTCGTTTCGGTGCTATCGGACCGCTACGTTGAGAGAGCTCAACCTACGGAAACTGACTTGCACGGGCTATGGGTTTTTGGAGGAAATACTAGTGGCACTGCGGCAAGTTGGGGCGCAATTTACGGAAGTGCCCATACGCTTTGAAACGCGGCATTTGGGCCACAGCAAGCTAAGCTGGAGCGATGCGTTGGGAGCGCTCGGAGTGATTCACCGCCTAGCCTTCCGGCGGTGAATGTGGTTGGCCTTGGACGCTATCCATTGGCCGCTTTGAGGCAATAGCGGGCCAGACTCATGCCAATGAGCACTGCCAGAATTCCAAGCACGAGATGTGCGGTGGCTAGCGCAGCGGAGACTCCGTGCTTGCCAGATTGCCAGGTGCGGACGAGATCGAGGGCAAAACTGCTGAAAGTTGTTAACCCCCCAAGAAGGCCGACTCGAGCGCCCAGGGTAAGCCAGTGGTTTTGGGTGTCGTGATGGAGCGTTGCGGCAGCTAGTAGGCCGATGGCGAAACACCCCACGGAATTGGCAATAAGGGTTGCGAGGAGCACCCAGGTGGGTGTTAGTGTAGTGGCGCACACCGTTAGTGCGTGACGCAGGGTTGCCCCTGCCATCCCCCCCAGCGCCACTGCGATCCACTCTTTCATACTTATCCTTTCACCCGCGTCAGTTTCCTGTCGTTGGGGGGGCTGTTTTCGGTTGAAGATCCGCCATTGTTCCCTTATTCTTATACCATTCACATGCATCCCGAATCTGCGCCTGAACAGCCTAGGAGAAAAAGGGGCCAAAACGCGAATGGCTCGCAAATTTTGGCTACCGAAGCTTTTAAGCCTGTGATGTGTCCTATCTCTACAACTTTAAATTAATGGATTCATACTACCACAACTTTCCGCGAGCTTTTCCGCGGTTGGGCTGTCTAGTTGGTGAGTGGACCGTCGCGGTGACGGATTTGTGCTATCTAAGACGGCCAAAGGTTAATTCAGCCAAAGGTATGGTTAGTGATCAAGGAGAAATGCAATATGGCAACTGCTGAAACAAAACGTGGTACTGAAGTGATGACCGGAGCTGATATTCTGGTTCAATCGCTTGTGGATCACGGTGTGGAGGTCATATTCGCCTACCCGGGCGGTTGCAGTATGCCGATGCACCAGGCTTTAACGCGACAGTCGGCAAATATTCGGACGATCTTGCCTCGTCATGAGCAAGGCGGCGGGTTCGCTTCGCAGGGAATGGCGCGCAGCACGGGGAAGCCTGCGGTAGTGATGGCCACCAGTGGGCCCGGAGCGACGAATCTGGTGACAGCGATTGCAGATGCCAAGCTGGACAGTATTCCGTTGATTGCCATCACTGGGCAAGTGCCTACGCCTGTCATTGGGACCGATGCGTTTCAAGAGACGCCTATGGTTGAGGTGTGCCGCAGCATTACCAAGCATCACTATTTGGTGACCAGCGTCAACGATGTTGCGCGAGTGATGAAGGAAGCGTTTCATGTGGCGACGACTGGACGACCAGGCCCAGTATTGGTCGATATGCCCAAGGACGTGCAGATGGATAAGTGCAGCGTGGATTGGGAGGTTGCGATGAACCTACCCGGTTACCGCACGAAGACTCCTACCGCGCATCCCGAACAGATTCGTCAAATTGCTGCAGCGATCAAGCATTCGAAGCGTCCGATTTTATACTGTGGTGGCGGAGTGATCGCGTCGGAAGGTTCGGAAGAGCTGAGGACGTTGATTGACAAGACTGGCATCCCCACGACGATGACTGTGATGGGATTGGGATTGTATCCCAACGACAGTGAGCTCTCTCTTGATATGCTGGGGATGCATGGTGCCGCCTATGCGAACTACGCGGTTCGCGACTGCGATCTGCTGATTGCCCTCGGCGTTCGCTTTGACGATCGCGTCACAGGGAAGCTGGAGGCCTTTGCGAAGAATGCAAAGATTATCCACGTCGATATCGATGCTTCGGAACTGAACAAGAACAAAATTGCCCACATTCCCGTTTGTAGTGACGTCAAGTATGCCTTGACCGAGCTCAACAAGATTGTCGAGCCACCCGAAGATATTTCGGATTGGGTGAAGAACTGCAAGCAGCTAAAGCAGAAATTCCCGTTTGCTTATGATGAGTCCTTTGATGGGATTCTTCAACAACATGCCATCCGTGAACTCTCGAACCTGACTCAAGACCGCGAGACCTTCATTACCGTTGGCGTGGGACAGCACCAAATGTGGGCTGCTCAGTTCTACAATTTCCGCAAGCCACGGCAGTGGCTAAGCTCCTCGGGGTTGGGGACGATGGGCTTCGGCTTGCCGGCAGCCATGGGAGTACAGGCCGCGAATCCCAATGCGTTGGTCGTGGACATCGATGGCGATGGTAGTTTTCAAATGAACATTCAAGAGCTGGCAACCCTGTATTGCGAAAAGCTGCCGGTCAAAGTTCTGTTGCTCAACAATCAGCACTTGGGAATGGTCGTGCAATGGGAAGATCGCTTTGAGAATAGCAATCGGGCCCATACCTATCTCGGTCCCATCGATCACGAAGAGGCCAGTGGTAAGGGGGTTACCGATAGTCACGCTATTGTTGAGGATCGCTATCCGAACTTTGTGGATATCGCTAAGGGGTATGGTTGTGGGGCGGCCACGGTCAGCAAGAAGCAAGACCTCCGCGGTGCACTGGAGGAGATGATTAAATACCCAGGCCCGTTCGTCCTGGATGTCATGGTCCCCTATCAAGAGCATGTATTGCCAATGATCCCGGGCGGTAAGACGGTCGACGATATGTTGCTGAAGTAGCCTTGGTGTAGCGGTTGGGGCCAGCGGCGGCGTTTAGGCAACGTGGTTGAGACTAGGTCGTTTAGGCTGACTAAAGTAGTCGCTGCGACAGTCCGCAAACTATTCCACTTCAAGAGCTCAACCCGTAAAACGGTTGAGCTTTTTTTATAGAATGCACGGCGCAAATTCGGTGCTGGGCGGCAATGGGCTCGTCAAAGGCAATGGACTACTGCAGCTTCCTTGCTCGGTCTCGCCGTGATTGGTGATGCAAGCAAAAGATTGCAGGTCCTACCGCTCCCGTTTGGCGCAACGCAAATGGCACCCTTCGTGGTGGGACGCCTTCCGGAAAATGGTGAGGCGGTGTCTGATTCCGTATTGGAGTTGAGCGGCCAATTTGCTACTATCCGGCACGTCGCTGGGCAGCGTCAAAACGCAGCCCGTGAGAAACGAACCTAGAGTTTATCGCTGCCTACCAAACACGAGTGGAGGGAACCAGATGCCATCGGCAGAGAGCAGTCAATCCTGTGTGCATATTCGCTGGATGATTCGCCGGGACATGCCTTCGGTGCTTGCCATTGAAGAGGCGAGTTTCGAGTTTCCCTGGAGCGAAGATGAATTCATTCGGTGCTTGCGACAGCGCAACTGCATCGGAATGGTCGCTGAACGCGACGATCAGGTGGTAGGTTTTATGATCTATGAACTCCACAAGAATCGCTTGCACCTGCTGAATTTTGCAGTGAATCCACTGATGCGCCGCAACGCGATTGGTCATGCAATGGTCGAGAAGTTGCGTAGCAAACTATCGATGGACCGTCGCAACCGAATCATGCTTGAGGTGCGTGAGACAAACCTCGACGCGCAGTTGTTTTTCAAAGGTGTCGGATTTCGAGCCATCTCCGTGCTGCGAGATTTCTACGAGGATACCACCGAAGATGCATATTTGATGCAGTTGCGGTATCGTCCTACTTCCGAAGAACTTGCTCCGGCCGATGAAGCTTCGCGCCGCCTGGCAGGGTGATGCGTGGAGTCTTCCAAGAAGCCTGAGCGGCAAACCTTGCTTACCAGTGATCGATTTACCGTCGAGCGAGTTACGCAAACATTGCATGACGGTCGGCAGGTTCAGAAGGATGTGGTGCTTCATCCTGGCGCTGTGGTAATTATTCCAGTGCTGGATGATGGACGCGTCTGTTTGATTCGCAACTACCGGATTGCGGTGGAGCAAGAATTACTTGAGCTGCCTGCCGGTACCCTCGAACCGCCGGAGCCTCCGTTGGAAGCGGCTCGCCGCGAATTGGTTGAAGAGACGGGGTTTCGCTGCCAGTCACTGACTCTGTTGTGCGAATTCTATATGTCGCCCGGAATCCTCAATGAGCGTATGTATGCGTATGTGGCAACGGGGCTGACCCCAGGTGCTCAGGCATTGGAGATCGGTGAGCAAATCGCAATCCAGCCTGTTGAGCTTGAAGAGTTGGATGGGATGTTAAGGGATGGGCAAATTCAGGATTCTAAGTCGATGTCGGCTCTATTCTACTTCCTGCGATACCATCGCTAGCATTTCGTAAGCTTTGTGGTTTGTCAGTTGCGATCCGCAACGCGTTGTGTGGTTTTGGTTTTGTTGTTGTTGCTTCCGCGGCTTGTGGGATGAAGGCTGGCTGCGTTGTTGTGGGGCGGTTGCCGAGGCATGCCTGCTTGACAATATGCCTGTTGTAACACATAGTGGGTCTATGTCAGACACGAATCATCAAAGCCTAGCAGACGAGATTGGGAAGAAGAACGCTTTCTCCAGCCCACAGCAGGAAGCGTACCTGAATCTTGCGCGTACTTACGAGAACCTTTCCACGAAGTTCTCGCATCTTTTCAAGCAACACGGCTTGTCGGCTCCTCAGTACAACGCCCTGCGAATTCTGCGTGGCGAGGGGCGGCCGCTGCAGATCTACCAGATCGCAGAGCGAATGATCACGCGCCAAACCGATATTACGCGTTTGATCGAGCGATTGGAAAAGTCGGACTTGATCAAACGCGAACGATGTGAGGAAGATCGTCGGGTAGTTTGGATCACGTTGACACCCACCGCGCGTAGGAAGTTGAAACGGCTGGATGGGCCGCTGGAGAGCCTGCATTCCCAGCAGTTTCAAGGCTTGTCGAAGGCAGAATTAAGCCAATTGAATCAGTTGCTCTTTCGGGCGCGAAAGCCAAGCTAGTTGGCTGGCTTGGGAAGCAATCAATCGCAGAAAGGTTTGCCGCATGTCATCCCTTACTCATGGACTCTTGTCGCTCGTTGGTCGAGCAATGATCAGCACAATCTTCCTACTAAGTGCTGTGGGTAACAAGATTCCCAATTTCAATGGTGTTGTTGAGTACATGAGTGCCGCAGGAGTTCCTCAACCGAAATTGATGTTGGTGGGAGGAATCGTATTCCTGCTGCTGGGAAGTTTGTCGGTGATGGCCGGCTTCAGGACCCGCATCGGCGCGGTGCTGTTGGCTGTGTTCTTGGTACTGGCCACCTATTATTTCCATGATTTCTGGAATGAAGAGGGACGGGCAGCCGAATTGCAGATGATCCAGTTCATGAAGAACCTGTCGATGTTGGGCGTCATGGTCTTCCTGTTCGCCAATGGTCCCGGTGCATTCAGCTTGGATGGAAAGTTGGCTAGTACTAAGACGGTCGATTAGTGTCCCGCAGTGATAACCTCCGCCGCGACCGCTGGATGGTTTAGAGGTGTCGGCAAGGCGTCTCCAGTCCTCCTATTGCAGTCGCCATCTGTGCTTGCTTACCCAGCGGGTCGCTATTTCAGCAAGCCCGAGATCTGGGGAGCCGGAGATCAGGGGAGCCGGTTGGCCGAAACCGGCTGCTTGCGTACGCTTCCTTGGGAGGAAATTCCGGCTTCCCTGCGATCGCAAACACCGTCAGGGAATATAGCGAATCAATGCGATTGGAATCGCATAAATGGCGGCTGAGACGATAACACGCCACCATTGCCAGCCTACTGGGCAGTGAGAGCCCGCTTCCTTCAGTTCGCGAAATAGTATGATTAATCCCATTGCGGATAGATCAAAAGCGATGACCTGGTAAACGCTAGTGGCGACATGCCAACTGTAGACCGCAGCGATCAGTGCCAGAAGCGCGCAGGTGAGCGAAGTCTTGCCACGCGTGAGAATGGGTTTCCAGCCGTATGGCGTTCCATCGCGACTCATTCTCAAGGGAAACTTGGAGATGAAATCCCACATGAAGTAGAGAATGAATACGGCAGCTAGGCAGACCGCTTCCGGCCGCATGGAAAGATTCACATTTAAGTCTGCATCGACGGTTTCAGTTTTCCGGACGAGTACAAAGTAGACGACGACTAAAAATACGTCGATCATGAGCTCGGCGAAGTCGGGAGAGTAGACCGAGGAGAGGTGGATGTTGCGTCGTGCACGCGACGCCTTTCCCCACCCAATCCAGCTGGTGGTAATCAGTAAGAGTGCCAGCAGTAAGTGGCAGTAGGCGGGCCAGCATTCCGCCTCTAGAAACTTCGGTCCAGCGTTATCGACTACATCGGCGAAGCGGAGTGCGATTTCCGCAACCGCTAGTGAAAAGAGTAGTTCCACGAAACTGAAGTGTAGTTCGTTGTCACTCTCTGCAGCCTGGCTACCGGCTTCTTTTCGACTCATCAGTAGTACTCCGTTACAACACGATGTTCATTGACGGCATGCTGTTGATTGGCTGAATCGCAATGACTCCGGAACGGGCATTCTCCTTGGTCCTCTTGGGAAAGGCAGGCTGCATACTGCACTGGAAGCAGCGGCAGGTTTCGGCCATCGCAAGCGGGGGTATCTCGAACGCAGTAGGTCCGAAAAAGATTCCAGAAAAAGTAGTGCAGGCGATTCGGTGAATATTCTGTTTGAGAGGCGATAAGGTCGATGGCTCGGCGAACGGTCGAACGAATTGCTATATCTGCTCGAGCACTCACAAATTCGTGTGCGAGTACTTGACGTTGGAGTTCTCCGCTCAACAAGACGGTTCCCAGTCGTAGGTGCCCTCGAACTTCGTGGTAATCGATCGGCGCGGGAAGTGAATCGGGGTCTGCATACTTCCATAAGCCACTGTTACTCATCAGTGCAAGGAAGAATGCCGATTTTTTCTCCACGGGATCATTGAAGGCGTCAAACAGAGCCAAGAAGGAGAGTAAGCAGGGGGTCTTGCCGTCGATACGAAATTCACAGAACTCGGCAGCGGGGAGAATCGAGTTCCAATTTCTCAAGGTCAGATTCTGCCCCAGATTCCGAATCAATGTTGCGCGCTGGGCGCGTTCTGTTAGCAAGCCTCCAAAAATGGTATGCAACTCGTTTTCTGTGAATTCGGCCCAAGACGCAGGGGACAGGAACGTTGGGTCTGCCATTGCTGCCAAGCGAAACGCGTGCAGCAGGTAGTCCCAACCGCGATAGTATTCCTGGTCAATCCTGCCCTCCAGGGTTGGCAGCCCGCGGGGGGAAGTTTGATGGCAAATGGCTGCTAGGAAGAACCAAAAATTGGCCTGTTGGGCAGCGTCGAACGGGAGCTTGGGCACCGCTTCTACAGGGAGCGGCAAATTCAAGTGCCGCAATTTTTCGGCGATCTCGCCGCAGCGTTGAGCGTCCCAACGCACTTGCTGATCAATACACCCTTCATCCGTAGGAATGTTAGCCACCAGCCTATTGCTCCAACTATGCGATCCATGCTCGACCTTGCAAGCCTCAGCGGTTTTGCGGGGCTGAAGGCTTGGTGCTGTAGGGCTCGAGCAAAATACTCGAGGTGTAAGCTGCCAGTCTGTCCGCGAGGACTGAACAGGTTGCAGTTCTCTTCCACTTTTCAAATTCAGAGGTTTGGTGCCCTCTGAACTTCGGGCTAGTAGCCGCCGCTGGTGGTCGCTGTGTTGGCGATCGGAGGGAGCCCCAGCTTCTCTCGGGCTTCGCCTAGCATTTGGCTTGTGCGGCTGGCACCACAACGGCTAACGCCGAGGGCGCGAACTGCCAATAGGGATTCAAGGTCGCGAACTCCCCCCGCGGCTTTGACTTGAACATGGCTGCCCGAGTGTTCACGCATCAATTTGAGGTCTGCATGCGTTGCTCCACCAGTACCATAGCCGGTAGACGTTTTCACCCAGTCGGCTTTCAGTTCGGTGCAAATGCGGCAAAGTTGAATCTTTTGATCGTCGGTGAGGTAGCAATTCTCAAAGATGACTTTCACCTTTTGACCACCGCCATGCGCGACGTCGATCACCGCGGCGATATCCTGTTGAACGTAGTCCCATGCTCCGCTCAAAACCTGGGAAATGTTGACGACCATATCAAATTCTTCGCAACCATCTTGCAGCGCCTGCTCAGCTTCTGCGCGTTTTATTGCCGTCGTATGCCCACCATGCGGAAATCCAATGGTTGTGGAGGCCTTGATCGTGCTCCCACGCAGTGCGGTGGCACACTCTTTTAGGTAATACGGCAGGATGCAGACGCTGGCCACATCGTAGGCAATGGCGAGTTGCAGGCCTGCGTCGAGCTCCTTGGTGGTGAGCGTGGGAGTGAGCAGGGAGTGATCAATCATTTTGGAAAGATCTTGGTAGTTGTAATCATCCATCGTAGTGACTTTGCTTCTTGGCTAACGATCAGTGGTGTTGCGGCTGAAATCCAATCCAAGCTGCGACCAGCAGGCAGGCCCCTCCGTAGACTGGCAGCAGGCCCAGCAGCAAGCTACCTAGGCCCACCAACGTGAGAGAAACCGTAACGAGGCGAAGGCCAGTTCGCTTGGCTGTGAACTGCAGTAGTCTACTGCATGCATAGAGTGCAATACAGACGGTTATGAGAATCAACACTACGGCTAGGAATCGCCCAAGAATTTCCCAGGGAACGCTCTGCGCCGTCAAATGTAATTCACCACCCGGAGTGGTGAACAGGAATGTTTGACCACGATTGGGCAGCTCGACATCGAGGCTGGCCCAAATGGGGCCAACCACGGCAGCGTTGGCGGCTAACTCGCCACTGAGCGCTTTGCCTCGTGAATTCAAGTTGTCCGTTGACGGTGCTGAACCGGTAGCAGCCGGAGGATTCGGGAGAGACGTGTCACCAAACGCTTGGGGGGCGTTCGTGGGGGCCCGGCTATCTGTTTCCAATGCCCGCGTCAAAGCTGAAGCTGCCGATTGGCTATTCGGAACGTTTGCTTGGAGGCGGGAATGGTAGCGCTCCACCTGCCGTCGATAGTCATCGGAGAGCGTTTGGTCGTTTGCATTCTGGTCAGCCAACGTGGGCAGTTCTCGGTTGGAGTGCTGGCGTTCGGCCGCGGCCGCGGGCGTGGCTTTGGCATTGGCCGTGGCGTTGGCCTGCAAATGAATATCGAGTTGCCGTGGTCCGAGGGGGGCTTGCTGTGAGCCAAGTTGCCTCGTGTTCGTGGCGTTCCCTGGCTGGTCAGCGGGAGCACCGGCCCCCGACTGATTCGCGTCTGGTGGCTGACTCGCAAGTCCCTCTGCAGCAAGCCAATGATGGTCGAAATAGAGACTTCTTTCCGGTGTAATGTGACCGCGCTTTGCCGGGGCATTGGCGGAGTCCAATTGCTCAACCAGAGGGAAGTTGCCACCTTGGCTCTCCAACGTATTCAAGGCTCGCCCATTGTTTTGACCTCGGTAGATGCCGTTCAAGCGATCTCTGTTCGCCAACAAGCTGTCGGTGTCTAGCGTCGCGGTTTCAAAAGCGGCAACCTGTTGTTTGGCCTCTTCTAACGCAAACGTATTGGCGTCCAGTTGCTTTCTGAGTTCCAGGTTTTGCACCGTTCCGGCCAGCAATTGCTGATTCGCATCCTGCAAAGATGACTCCAACACTCGCAGATTGTAGGACGCCCGTGCCTTGGAGTACAACGCGCTCGGTGAGCTCAGAAGTGAACTCAATTCGGAGAGCTGCTTTGTGCGAAATGAAAGCCAGCCTGCTTGCAATTCCGTTTCCGATTCAACCCTCCCGAGCGTGCCGGAGAAATTGAACCAGTAGTTTTGCTCAGGTAAACTTAGCCGCACCTGGGAAAGTTCAACGGAAATGTTGAGCGTTTTCAAGAGTGGGAATGTCGTCGTCGAGAACCAAGTTGGGGGAGGAAGTTGGCCCCCGTATTTGAGCAGGACAGGATAGTCTAAGTCCCCTTCGGCGGTTCGAATTAGCGGAATGCGAACGATCGATTGAGACAACGCAGCATTTGACGAGGAACGCCGCATGGCTGGCTTGACCG
Organism: Aureliella helgolandensis; assembly: GCF_007752135.1. Lineage (GTDB taxonomy): Bacteria > Planctomycetota > Planctomycetia > Pirellulales > Pirellulaceae > Aureliella > Aureliella helgolandensis. The sequence goes on from NZ_CP036298.1 coordinate 3,455,297, forward strand.
GCTCTCCAGCGACACTAACGGTCCACAATTCCGCTCCCTCTGGCAACTGGACTTCTAAGTAAGGTTCGGTCCGATTCTCGATGCGATACTCCTGAGAGGCTCGATAGTTGCCATGGGAGTCGAGCATCAAAACTGTCTGCGCCAAACCGATTCTGGCAGCTGCGGTTTCGACCGCTTCATGTGCCTGTATTTGGTAGCTAAGCTGAGGGTTGATCGCATTTTGTTCAACTCGGTAAGTCGACGATGACTTGCTTCCCAGTTCTGCCAAGAGCCGATGCTGGCTCAGTTCCATGGACTCTACCTGTCGGAGCGCAGTTTGTTGGAGCGTGATCAGCTCGTCTTGGCTAGCGTTTTCAATCGCCACGTATCCCAAATTTGTAGTGCCCGTTTCTATGACCGGAACTGCTACGGACTGCGGGGCGGACGAGGCAAGTCGATCATGTTCAACGACAATTGCGAGTTCTCCCAGGATTGCATCCTGCAGCTCCAAATGAACACGTAGGAGTGAATTGGGCGTTTCGTCTACTGGAGTTACGGTCTGGCGACGCAACAGTGGTGCCCGAATGCTTGCAGAAGCGAGTTCTGGCGGCAGAAGAAAGGTAAACTCTCTGATTCCGGCCGATTCAATGTTGGCTAATAGCAACAAAGTCTCTTCAATCACCCGGTCTGATACTCTGACATTACTGGCCCAGGATGTCGTCACCATTGGTGACTTTAACGCTACATCCAAGGTGCCTGAGTAATCAGAGGTCGGGCATTGCACGACCACGCGTGCATTCACCCGCTGTGCAGGCACCAGCCAGTCATCCACACTTCCCAGTCCATCGATCATGCATTCGGATGCATCGGACAATTGAACGCTGTACGCCGGGTCGGTCTGGACTACGATTGCACCCGATTGGCTCTTGGCACCTAGCACATCGAACTTCGGTAGGGAAAGCTGGCTGGGGTGAGTCCCGTCACTCGTCCTGTTTGTGGGAAGTGATCCGAGGAGGACCAAGGGGAGTGTTTCTTGAAATCCGTTGGCAAGGATGACCTCCAAAATTTGCGGCGCTGACGCACCCTCAGCCGATTCTGGTCCAATGGACCAACGCACAGATCTTGGCGTTTCGAGTGTTGAAATTTGAACGTCGGCAGGGAGGCGGATTTGCAAATGGTGAAGGGGGCGGTCGCTGACCGTGACCAGCAAGCGCGTTTCAAAGTCACTGGACTGCTGGGAGATTTTCAAGACGGTCTGCGCGTGGACATCGATTCGTGGAGAAATCTCCGCCACGGAAAGTTCCAGTTGAATATTCGGCTGCTCAAATTCATAGGCTTGATAGGGTTCGACGCTGAGCGGTCCCGTTTCGGGCAAGGATGTAATCTCTTCGTCGCTCCCTGGAAAATCAATTCGTGAGACTCCTTCGGCCCTGAGGGTTGTCAGCTCGGTGATGAAGCTCTTCCGAATGAGAATCCTCCCCTGCAGTAAGGTCGCGTTGGGGAGGGTAGGGGGCTTCACCATGACGGTGGTGGCGGTTGCATTCTGCAGGAAAATAGGGCGGGTCGCAACAATGGTTACCGATTCGCTTTCGACTGCCGCTTTGAGTAGAGCGATCTCCAGTGTTTGGAGGCTGTCCGTGTTTCGCACACTCCAGTCGCGTATGTTTTGTCCCAGCACTTGTTCGATTCGATACTCGCCCGGAATTACGAATGTCAACGCTTCGAGCCGGCTACCGGGGAATTCCAATGCTGCCTCCCAAGCCAACCTTACCCTGTCCTCCGAAACATCGAAGATCGAGGTGGATTGGACATTGATGCCGTGCTCGACGCGTATGGAATCCATCTTAGATCGCCAGCGAAATGCCAGCCTTCCGTCCACTGGAATGGCGTATTCAAAGGTCGTTTCACCTGGGGCTGTTTGGGCGTGTAGCGGATCGGTTGGGGGCTCAAAACTAATTTCGGTGTGAGGCTCTGGCGCGGTTATATGCAGTTCGGTAGCTGGTGCGGTCGGTAATGAAGCAGCGATTTGATTCCAACTCTCAACCTTGTTGGAGGGAATTCGTAAAGTAAGTCGAAGTGTTTTTGTGCCTTTTCCTGTCGACTTGAGCAAGTAGAGTGCTGCATCCCTATTTTGCTCTTCGTCTGCCGACGTTGGGCCGGAATTTGATGAATGCGAGACTGCAACCCATCGCAGGGAGGCCGAGGTTTCATCAAGTTCCACGCTTTCGATGACGGCACCGCCAAGCCTGAGTGGAACATAGATTTCGCCGTCAACGAACTGCTCAAAATGCAGAACGCCCATCGTCTTGAGCGATTTTTTCTCGGTTAAGACCACCGAGTAACTGGCATTTCCCCATGCGAACTGCTGGTCAGCTTGCAGGCCATCTGTCGACTGCTGCGCACGGGCAGATCGCGCGAGTAGTCGCTTATATAGAGCAGAGGGGATCAACAACTTTTCGGTCTCGGTAGGACCGAGCGCGTCTTGAGATACGTAGGGAACCAGGATCGCATCGTTAGGAATCTCAACCGGTTTTGTATCGATTGGAAGTTGAGAGAGGAGCGTCGCCAATTGCTTGGAATCGGAACTGAAGCTCGCTTCAGAAGGCAGCGGCACGAACGCCGGGGCGTCGCCGCCTGGAGAGGCTTGCCCTTGGCAGGAGGAGGTCTCAGCTCCGAGCAACGCGAAGGCGAGGATGAGGGTCGCGGTTCCGTTGCGCACCGTCGGCGATTGCGCAGCGCGCGTCGCCCCTTGAAATCGGCTTAGGCAGGCCATCGTAAGTGCCTGAACTGCAAACAGGCAGACCAGCCCGAGGACGGCGACTAATATTGCGAACTGTGCCACCTCCGCTTCGATGATCCAACCCGTAGCAATGGGAATCAGCATTGCAAGACCGATGACTAGTACTAGGTACCGCATTCGAGCCCCAAGGCTTCGTGGCAACAAACCGAGCAGGCACACGATTATGCCAATGATCCAGCCGGTCCAAACCCACCGTCGTCGATCGATTACCAGAATACTTGTGGCGTCATGAGAACCAAGATTCGTCAGTTCGTAATGTTGACCATTCCCGAAGGCGTTCAAATCGATGGCAAGGCTGCGCACGCCCTCAAGTGCCCATTGGGCGGGGCGGGATAAACTCTCCACTTGTGCTGCAGCGGCTCCACTCGGATTGCCTTGTTTGTCTGCGACCAATGCTGTTGAGTCAGCTTTCTCAATTTTCAATTTTGGCGCAACAGCCTGAGATTGCTCTTCGGAAAACTCGAGTGGCACCTCCTCGCGGGACTCCTTTTCAGCCCGCGACTGAGTGGTCATACCAGCATCTGCCATCCGTACTGTGGCGGCGGAGTCTAGACTCCGCTTCGCCATGGGACGCGCAGGCACGTGCGCAAGCGGTTCCATCTCAAGTAGACCTCCCAACGTGCCAATCTGCTGCCCACCGCTAAACTTCCACAGCATAGGGATGAGCGAGCTGGGGGACTTCGCATTGCCATGCAAGGATTGGCCCGCAACGCGACTCAATTGATAGCCATGCGGTAGTATCAACTCCCAAGCAAGATCGGCGACTGGAACCAAACGCGTTTCAGGAGACTCTCCAAATCGTTCATGGAGTTGGGGAGTGAGGAAGTTCACCGGTGAGCGAAATTTCAGGGCGCTGCAAGGGGATTGATACACGATTTGCAAATCACGGAGTCGGGCGGCATCCTGGACTGGAATCGCCACGCTTACTCTCTCACCGATGCGTTGAGGCAGTGCGGGGGCACCATCTAAGGAGATAGACCAGAGGATGGAATCCTGAGGAAGTAGGAAATCGAGATAGCTTGCCTTAGTGCTCATCCGGTAGCGTGCTGCTGTTTGGAGCCGCCCTTGAGCAGAAAGAATCGTGACTAAAGCTGCCTTTTGAACGATGGTAGCCGGCAGCTCAAAGTGCGGACGTCGTGCGATTTTGACGACGACCTTGTCTGCTTCCGCAAGATAGCCAAAAGCGCCCAGCAGCCGTTTGCCAACTTGATACTCTGCATCGACAAATTCACCAATATCAACCGCCCGAGGATGTTCCTGGATTTCCAAGTCAAGTTCCGGGTGTCCCTCGACAGCCACTCCGCCCGATTGGTAATCGATATGCTCGACGCGAGCGGTAGGCAGTTCCAACTCTGCGGATTCTGCCCGAATTGTCAGAGCGAGGTCGACCGCAAGACGCACCGTCCCACGATGGGGTTTGCCCAATTCAACCGTCCACCGTCGCCTCCCATTTTCGATGCGACTGGTTGTCTCCTTAACGACGGTACCCCCGAGCCCTTGGATGCCGACTTCTGGCGGCGTGGATTCCGGAAGTGAGAATTGAATCTGCTGAACACTCGATTGGTGAATCAGCACTAGCAATTCAGAATGGAGGGCAGCGGATTGAGGTGAGATGGTAACGAAGTTGAGAACGCGAGCGGTTAATCTTGGGGCAGTGCGCCGCACCACGAACTCACCATGCCAAGTGTTCTCGGAAAAACGGTAAGCTAGTTTCGTCTCTTTTTCTTCTACGAGCAGTGTCTTTAGCTGCGAATTATCAAGGACGGCCATATTCTGAATGTTGACAGGTTCTGCCTGCAGGTCGTCTTGCATTTTAAGGGAGACGATTCCTTGCTGGTGATACGCGTCAACGACTGAAAAGAAGGGTAGAACTAGAGGCTGAGTCTGCCAATTGTCCAGCCAACCAACGGGATGATAATGCGCGATGAGCTGCACCATTGCAGAGCTGCCTGGTTCGATTCCTTTGGGGAACTGAACCCGAATCCTAGTTTTTCCCTGTTGGGAGACATTGTCGTATTTCAAGTTTTCTCCATCCGGAAACCTTACCTGGTTAACGCTCCAATTCGTAGGCATTTCGATGTCGAAATGGAATAGATCTTCGTGCTCGCGATGCAGTGTAAAACTGACCTCGGACTTTTGCATCTCGTCGCTGACGACCACACAAGTTTGAGATTCGACGGTCAAACGGGGAGCTAGGGGACTTAACATCGCGGAAATGGCATAGGGCTTACCCGCCGTATAAAATGCAGCTACAGCCGTCCGTTTTGAGACTGAGGATTGTTCCGCGAGAAGAGTCGTGGACAAGGCGGCGGACAGAATGTCGACATCAATGGGAACCAGTTCTTCAGGTAAAATATTCGCTATTTGAAGCTTGTCTTCGACGACGATCCCTAGGACCGCCCGGAAGTCAGACACCTCCTGGGGGCTAAATTCAGGCATGTGCCATTTCCCAAGCTGCGGACGTTTGCGATCGAGACGCACATTAAAGGAAGTTTGCGTGGTAATGGGGTGTTGGAGCTGAAGGACCAGGACGGAGCGCTCTTCGGTGCGTTCAATTGACCAGCGGCTGAGTTCCTCACCGGTAACGCTATGGACCTCCAGGCTCTCATCCACATGGAATCGCAGTTCCTCTGCGGCTCCGTGGATAACTTTCATGGCCAGCGTTGCATGCAAATGTTCGTAGTCCTCGGTGATCTCCTCTAGCAATACTGCTTGCAACGCAACCGTAGTGTGCTCGTGGAGCTCTCGGTTGTTCAGCGAGAAAACGATCTGCATAGGATCTGCACTACAGAGCACGTCAAAGGAGGTCGTCCCGGAAGCTTCGTTCACGACGCGGTTCAAAACCGCTACTCCAGATTCGATTTCGACATTGCCGGGGACTTGGAGTTCTAGTTGACTGGTTGGAGTCGTGGGTAGGGCGAGACTTAGCTTCTGTTGTATATCTTCGTTAGATACCTCCGATACCATTTCAAGTTCTAGAGTGTGTTGCCCTACTCCTTCCACAAAAACTAAGATCACCCCCGCTTCTTGTTGGAGCAATTGGGCCGGAGACGAATCGAGGTTTGCGCGTAGAATGCGGACACCCTGCAACGCTAACGGGATGGCTTGAAGCCCATCAGCGAGTACATCGATCGTCAAACTTCCCTGGAGGACCGCACTCTGCGCAATTAGCCGGGCCCTATAGTTGGCGGCAACAATCGACGCCCGAAAAGGGAGTTCCGGCTGCTCAATTTTTCGGGCGTCGACAATGAGTTGATCGAATTCCTCTCGAGAAAGATAGACTCGCTCTGGGCTTCCCTGCAACAACGCCTCGAGTTGCTCAATGGGGACGTACAACTCGCGAGTGGGGAGTTCAGGTTCCGATTCAAGCTGAGGTTGAGCCAACGCGGCGACCGACGAAAACCAACAAATGCAGCAACCGACTAACACGCTTCGCAAGTGGAAGCGGGAGTGTTGGCCGAATGGGATGTAACGATGATCAAGCATTGGTACCTCCCTCTTCTTCCTTAGGAGCATCTAGGGGGGCTGGATTCCTATTTTCCTTCACGGCAACGACGTCCGAGGGGAGAGAAGGATCGTCGGCTGAATTTGACAAATCGGTCGTAACCGCCGCTTTCTCGCTCTCCGTATGTTTGGAAAGGGCAGAGGAGAGCCGAGTCATAGGGTGCCAATAGCTGCGTTTAAATAAGCGGCTTGCATGCCATGTGAGCCACGCGACTCCCACGATCGACAGGCCAGCAATCGTGGGAAGGCTCAGGAGCTGATGTCCCAGTGGGGGAGCACAAATTCCGCCAGCCACCGCAGCAGCGAGTAGCGTAAAGACAACCGCCAATTTGACTCCGAGTGGAGTGCCCAGCAGAAGAAAGCCCATCGCCAGCAGCAGGCCTAGGATTGTTAGACTCAGAGTATTGCGGTGTGTTGTGGTTAAATGCAAATCTCCGTCAGGGGACTCGGCGGGACTCAAGGCAGAGAATAGATAGAGGGTGCCATCCCTCTGAAACTCGGGCCCTGGCGGAATCGCTAACCCCTTACCAATCCATTGCACCAATTCCTCTTCGGGCGTTGTGGGCCAAGGCTTGGCCTGCAGGCGCGTGAAACGCCATGTGAACTCATCCGTCCAGGGCCCAAGTGTACGCAGCAGACAATACTCCTCTGGAAGGTAAACGCCGAGGTAGACCTTCTGAATTGCTGGTTCCTCGGGAAAAGTTGGTAGGGCGATTTGAGACAGATTTCCTGCGAGGTTGTAACGCAGGTCTAGCACAAACGACTGATTCGGATCTTGCCCGGTCAGGGGAATGGTTAGCAAGTCCGCGTCGGCCCGCTCTAAATTTACGGGAGCTCCATCGATACGGACTGGCTGACTGTCAAATTCGACACCCTTGGGCAGGCGAAGGGCAAGGCGTTGACGTGCGCTGCGGATGCGGTACAAACCATGAACACTATGCCTGCCGCTACGTGTAGCGACCACGCGGACCAACCCTCGCTCGATACTGGTGCGCTTCACCTCCTCCAGCTTGTAACGCACCGCAGCCAGACGGAGCGACCAGACGTCATGAAACTCGAATGCCCGAGAAGCATTGGCAACTTGCGCGTCAGGCATGGAATCCTGGTCAGGATCGATCGCTCGCAAACCGCTGGGGTCTCCGTAGGTCGTTACGTCTAGCGTTTCAGACTTGGTGATGAGTATCTGCCCCCAGCCTCGATCGGAACCTTGAGCGACTAAGCGGGGGACCTCCAGCTCCACGCGCTGGCCGATCTTAAGATCTTCGATTTGGGCTTCCCACTGAAGCTTGATTGCGACATCGCCTCGCAATTCCGTGTCTCCGGAAAACATCCAAGCGGTGTAGCCGGGGGCAATGTCCTCAGGTGGCGGAGAAATGGTTCTATCGCGCAGTTCGCTACTCACATTCCGAATTTTCGAACTCACCTCGCTGGGGACATCGATACGTAACCCTTCGACGCCACTGTACTGAATTGTGGATAGGAACAATGCCTCGAATTTGGCGACTCCATCCTCAACTTCAACTAGTAGCCTCTGACGTGTTGTAACGTAGGGTTGACGCCGCTCAACGGAGAGATCGATTGCAGCAGTCGAATCCGAAAATTGGTAGGCTAGTTTGGGCTGACCGCTAAGGGAACTTGAGCTGGAGCGGGCGTGAATATCCAAGAATGCGTCTTCCAGGCCAATACTTCGCAAGCCCGTTGGGCTCGGCGTAAGTCGTAGGCTTTCATCGGAAGTGATTACCAAATTGCCCGAGGCGCGGGGAGCGAACTCATTTACGAATTGGGGAACTCGTAGATTGAAGTTAGATGCCGCACCCGTTGGTGTGGCTAGGTTGGGATCCGAGATTGAACGTTGCAAGCGAAACGCGATGCCCACCCGTCCGATCGCTTTACGCGATAGACTGACGATGAGGCGTTCTGGGGTTTCCTCAGATCGTTGAAAGGAATCAACCTGAGCCGGAACAGCCCCCGGTAACTCGACACCGGCTACATTTTGAATCTCAAAATCGGGTGGGAGACTAAATTCGAACCGAAACAGGCCTGCTTGCTCAATATCGAGCAGGGCTGTTACGTCTGCCGACAAGCGGTTGGGAGCAATCCGGTATTCCACCAGTTCGTGAACGGTGACGCGGGGCTCGACCGGCTGCGCTTGCAACTGGAGGTCAAAGGGCAAAGTGGCATAGCGATAGGCGAGCTGCCAAGCTTGCTGCCCGAGGGAATCTGGCAAATCTTCTGCATCGATCTGTTGTAGGCCCGTTTGTGCGTTCGGTTCAATTCGGAGGGTGGGATCAACTTGCAAGACGAGCACCCCCTGTTGGCGACCGGCGTCGATAGCTCGAATCAGTGGTATCGTAAATGGAATTATCCCAGCTGCCGCTTGAGGTTGGGGAGCTTGAACGCTCGTACCCGCAGGTTGCAGATAGTGCTCCATTTCCAGGGTCAGTTGTTGTTCGTTAGCAGCTGGTTCGAAGAGTTGGATTGTGATGACCTGCTTGCCCTCCCGGGGCTCGACATTCCATTGCCGAAGGTTCGGTGCGTAGAGGCTCATCACTTTCTGATTCAACGGAACTTCAACGGATAGCTCCGAAATAGGTGCTCGGCTAATCTCGTACTTCAGCGTGGCGCGAGTGCGTAGGACACTGGTACTCAGGTAGGATTGCTGAATTGCATGGACGGCTACGAGCGGTGGCAGTCCTAAGGCGCCTTCTGCTTTAGGAGTCCATTCAATAGTCACTCGAGGCGTCGGGCCAACAAAGGCCAGCAGCACAGATTCCTCGCGAAAGTCCCCGCGGGTGGTCAAGCCGTCTGCAGTCAGTTCACTGTTCTCTGATTCACTGTTCTCTGATTCATCATCAAGCTCTCCTTCTTGACCGTTTTCAGCAGCTTCGCTGTCGCTGTCGCTGTCGCTGTCACTGTCGCTGTCACTGTCACTGTCACTGTCACTGTCACTGTCACTGTCACTGTCACTGTCACTTGCGGACCGTGGAGCCGCATGCAGCGGACGCTCCTGTGGCTGGACTTGCGTGTCTTCGACAGAGGCGAGCATGGGAGTTACGCCAAATTGAATGCCTGCTTGAGCGATACTAATACGCCATCGATTGACTGGGGATTGTGGGGCATCAAACCAGACGCTGTTTTTGCCAGCTTGTTTCTCGAAAGCGCGGGCATAGACGAGGCGGAGCTCGATTCGTTGTGGACCCGTGGAGCTGTTGTTGACAACCAAGTCATAGCCGGACTCTTCAGAAGCAATGATTCGGGCGGGCTTTCCGGCGATTTCCGCCGACAGGATGGCGGCGTTGGCCAGTCTCAAGGGAATACGGTTCCAACCCTGCTTGAGTAGCTCGATATTCAGGGTTGCCGCGACGCGCACGACGTCCTGTTCGACCCTTGCGTTGTTCGCGATTGTAGAGATGATGGAATCGACTGGCGACGTGTTGGAGGTTGCCTGAGGTGCTTGCTTTTGAGCGGCTTTCCACATCGCCTCAAACTGCTCGTAAGGAAGGAAGATGCCTCGGCCTTCCTTCTCAAAGACATCTTGCAGCTTGCTGAAGGGGATGTAGATCGTCCGCTCGGTGGGCACTGCCAATTCAACCGAGTTGGATTGCGCGTCTGGGGACTGTTGGGCGATTCCCCGCTGAGCTCCAGAGCCGAGAAGAAGAAGCAGTGCTGCAGTCGGTATGGCCAAGCTTGCTAGGCGATGTGGCACTCTGAGCTGGAAGACGCGGCAGAGCAGCGGCGGCAAGTCCTGCAAGTGTCCCGCCCATCTGGCGGAAGCGTTGCCAAGGGGCGAGCGGGCGATGCGTCGCCTGGGGCATCGCCGGCCCACGGCAGCGAAAACTGTGGCAGCGATCACAGCGGCAGCGAGGAAGCCGACACCCGAGACAGAGTCGGTCCGTGAAGTGGATGACATTTTTCAACCCTTTGGATCTGACGATCAACAAGTGTCTGGCACATTCGGTGCGCGATACCGACGATGCCGCGGTTGCAAAAGAAATTGCAATCGGGCACCCCAAGCTGTGCTCGGCAGGCAAGCCAACATACACTGCGTAATATCATAGACGCTCGATGTAGGAAGCCAGTTTCCGAATATCTCCTTTTTGGGGTTTGCGATACCAAGCGTCCCGTCCCCTGTAGTTCGGTGGACGCGTGGGACCCGGCTGCTTGATTCTGACGATTACGAAACTCAGACAATATTGTTGAAAGAGGATACGCATGCGAACTTTGGACGCTTTGAGCCGGCGGCTGAGCCTTGGGGTGGCCGTCTGCGGATTGCTTTTCTGGCTCCTACCGCTTCGAGAAGTGGCGGCAGACGACGTTTTGATCGAAGATTTTGAGGCGGAAAGCTACGGTGAGTGGACGATTACCGGGGATGCTTTCGGCCCTCAACCCGCCAAGGGGACACACCCCAACCAGCAAGCGGTCGTCGGTTTCCGGGGGACGGGACTGGTCAATACCTTCCGTGCTGGTGACCCATCGATCGGTTCCGCCACGAGCCCCGAATTTGAAATCTCTCGGAAATATGTTGGCATGCTGATTGGCGGGGGGGCGAGGATCGAGGAAACCGCCGTCGAATTGTTGGTCGAAGGAACGGTCGTGAGGAAGATGGCGGGTGACGACAGCGAGGAGTTGGAGTGGAAGAACTGGGATGTGAGTCCGTGGTTGGGAAAGCAAGCGCAGATTCGGATTGTCGACCAAGGCACGGGTAGCTGGGGGCATCTCAATGTGGATCATTTGATCCAATCCGACAAACGCCCCACGCGTTTTGATCTCGAATACCGTTTGAGCGAATACCGTAAATCGACCGACTATCTAGCGGAGCCCCTGCGGCCTCAGGTGCATTTTAGTCCCGAGATTCATTGGATGAACGATCCGAACGGCTTGGTGTTCCATCAAGGGGAATACCATTTGTTCTACCAATACAACCCTGCGGGAAATACGTGGGGGCATATGAGTTGGGGACACGCCGTGAGCCCCGATTTAGTGCACTGGGAGCACCTTCCACTGGCGATTCCTGAAGAGGATGGTGTCATGATCTTCAGTGGTTGCTGTGTGGTGGATCACGACAACACCGCAGGTTTGGGTACCAAGGATGATCCGGCCATGGTGGCGGTGTATACCGGACATGGACATGGAAAGCAGGTGCAGAATTTGGCCTACAGTACCGATCGGGGCAGGACTTGGACCAAGTATGCGGGCAATCCTGTACTCGACATCAATAGTTCCGCTTTCCGAGATCCCAAAGTCTTCTGGCATGCTCCTTCGCAGGAGTGGAAGATGGTCGTTTCCTTAGCCGATGAAAAAGTCCTCGTGTTTTACGGCTCCTCAGATCTACTGCAGTGGAATGAACTCAGTCGCTTTGGGCCCGCTGGGGTGGTTAGCAAGTCCAATTGGGAGTGCCCTGACCTGTTCGAATTGCCCGTTGAAAATGGTAGCGAGGAGACGCTTTGGGTGTTGGAGGCGGATATGGGGAGTGGCGCGATCGCTGGTGGGAGCGGCGGCGAATATTTTGTTGGTAAGTATGATGGAGTTCGCTTTTCCCCGATCCAAGACTCACAGTGGGTCGACCATGGACGCGATTTTTATGCACCAGTCAGTTGGTCGGATCTACCAGAAGAGGACGGGAGACGTATTTGGATTGGATGGTTCAACAACTGGGAAACTTGCTTAGTCCCCACCTTCCCTTGGCGAAGTTGCATGTCGATTCCTCGCGAACTGAGTTTGCGGCGGATACCAACTGCCGCGGATGCGTCTCAATCTGCGGTCGTGCTGGTGCAACGGCCTGTACGCGAGCTGGAGGCATTGCGTCAAGGGGGAGAGCAGATCGATACCTCCGCTATTGGTTGGCCTCCTCAGTCGGTGACAACTCAAGGGCAGATCGCGGAGCTGAGCTTTGATTTGGAAATGACGCTGGAGCCGGGGGAGTCGCGTTCATGCGGAGTGCGAATTCGGACTGGCGAAGGGGAATTTATTGAGGTTGGTTACGATCGAGAGCCTGGAGTTGTCTATGTGGATCGCACCCACTCGGGAAATGTCGACTTCCATCCAGGTTTCGCAGGCCGTCACGCTGCCCCAACGCGTCTGCAGGACGGAACCGTGACGCTCCGAGTTGTTGTGGATCGCTCAACGATCGAAGTCTTTATCAACGACGGCGAAGCAGTGATCAGCGATCGCGTATTTCCGACGAGTCAGCAAGCGGTCCTCGAAGTCTTTGGAGGGGGGCCAACGGCTAAAATCTCCAAGATGCAGCTCTGGCCGCTGAAATCGATTTGGATGGACCGGGATTAGCTGCGGAAGCTCTTTCGAGACGGCTGCGAACCAGGGCTAGACCGTCGAACAATCGTCGTGGATTGAATGCCGGTTTGTGGGCGAGGCACGGATGCCAAGCGAGCCGATAATGCAGGCCGCTTGTCACCTCGTCTGGGACGACACACACTGCTACAAAATCTGGTCCAATCAACCTGCAGCCTTGCTAAAGGTGGGGGCACTTGCAATCGACAGATGGGGCGACACCGGCTAAGCTGCGGACCTCTTTTAAACAGACCATGTGCCGAAGTTGTGACGGAAATTGCAGTTTTGTGCCCTCACTTGACAACTAGATTCCATGCCAGAAAACGCGCCATTCCTAACTTACAAACATCGCAATCAAACGATTGAAGGCTATTCACGCGCAGCGGTTCAAAGCTACTGGAGATTGCCCGAGCTTAAAATCGGATTTGATCTAGGTGCGCAGCCCTGGGACTTCATGGGAACTGCCACCTGGGCCATTACGCACGGCCATTTGGATCACGTAGCTGCCTTGCCGGTCTACGTGGCTCGACGGCGAATGATGAAAATGGAGCCGCCGACCATCTATCTCCCCGGACATATTCTGCCTGGTGTGGAGGCATTGCTGAAAGCCTATTCGCGGCTTGATCGTGGTCGACTTCCTTGCGAATTGATTCCGGTTGAACCTGGTGACGAGATTGAATTGTCACGTGAATTGGTGATGTCGGTTCATAGGACGACGCATACGGTGCCCAGCGTCGGTTATTTGATTTGGGAGCGGCGCAACAAGCTACGGCCAGAATTTCAAACGCTGAGCGGGCCGGAGATTCGTGATATACGCATGTCTGGGACGGAAGTGAGTGTGGAGACCCGTCTTCCTCTGGTGGCCTACACGGGCGATACGAGTCCACCTGGCTTAGATCAGAATCCACAGTTTTTAGAGTCTCAGATCCTGATCACGGAAATGACCTTTGTGGCTCCGAAGCACCGCAAAGAGAAAATCCACAAGCATGGCCACATGCACTTGGACGATTTTGTGGAGCGGGCTGACGCGTTTCGCAATGAGTTGATTATCGCCGCCCACTTTAGCGTCCGTTACAATGCGCAGCAGGTTCACCGGCAAGTCGAGAAGAAGTTGCCTGGACTGCTTGACGGACGCCTCAAAATCTGGCTTCCCGACGAACGCGTCGACCAGTCCTCTCAGTAGGCTCTCAGCGGGACCATGGTCTTGGGGCAAGCACTGGTTTGGGCCAGAGGAGTGCTTGGGGGCATCACACCGCTGGTGTAGGGGGGGGGCATCTTTTTGCGCGGACATCTTTGCGCGGCAAGCAGTGCGGCGGGTGCGGGGAAGGTATTTGTGCCGCTACCGCCTCGCACGCTCGTGTGGGGGACAGCTTGGATCCGCGCCGATTCCGCGGTATTCACGTGGGGATTTTCATGGCCAGGCCTCAGCCGCTATTGGTATCTACCCCTAAACTTCGCTAGGATAAAGATGTGTGCAGGCAGCCTCTGCTGCCTTTGTTCACTTCACACCTTACACCTACTGGAGATTTTTGCATGCGTTTGCGAACGAGTGCATTCGTTTGGTTGTTTCTTGTACTCCTGGCGCCAAGCCATCTGAGGGCTGAGAACGAGGGGGTCGAAAAACTGGACCAAGCTACCGATGCGAAAATCGGTGCGCAGTCTCCGGCTGATCTGGGCAAGGTCATCGAACTGTGCGAGCAAGCCATTGAATTGGGGCTCGACGAGCCCAATGCGAAGCTAGCCAATCAGATATTGGCTGCATCTGCCTTTCAACGCGCTCAGCTCTTGTGGCAGCAGCTGCCGCGCATCGCGAGCAATCCAGCTGCCGTGGGCCGCCTGCGGGAGCGGACCGTCGAAGATCTAGAAAAGGCCGTTGCGGCCAATCCCAATTTGCCGGATGCCTTAATCCTGATGGCGAAAATCAAAGCCCTGGCCGGCGGGAGCCGCAGTCAAGCCAAGGAGCATGTTGATCAAGCGATCGAGCTGCTTAAGGATAAGCCGGTCGACTTGTCGTCGGCATTGATTCTCCGCGCAGGACTACGCGAGAGCAACGAAGAAAAACTCGAAGATCTGCAAAAGGCCATTGAAGCCGATTCGACCAACACCGATGCGTGGCAAGCCCGGGTTATGCTGCAGATGTCGATGGGCAAATTGCAGGAGGCGGTGGATGACGCCGAACGCCTGCTTGAAAAAGATGAAGACAATATGTTTGCGATTGGTGCAGCCATCCAGTCGTTACTAGGACTGCAGAAAGTTGATGAAGCCATCAAGTTGTTATCGGCACGCATTGACAAGACTCCTGAAAATGGAGCTTTCTACCGAGAGCGTGCCCGTGCCTACCGTCTGAAATCCTACCAGGATGACCTGGGGGAGGAAGAGCAGCGAGCAGCTCAAGATGCGGCCTTCGACGATCTAAATAAAGCTATTGAACTCAATAATCGCGACTATGAAGCCTTGGTGATGCGTGGAGAAATTCACTACCTGAGAGGTGATACCGAAAAAGCCAATCGAGATATTAGCGACTCCTTGCTCATTGAGCCGAATTCCGTGGGAGGGGTCATGATGCGCAGTATGGTGGCCGCGCGCGAGCAGCGTTATTCCGATGCGATCACTGATATGGAAATGCTGGTGCGAGCCTCCCCGACTAACACCGCTTGGATCAAGCAATTAGCAAACTATTACCAGCTCGATGATCGCCCTCGATTGGCCATCCGGCTACTCAGCGAGCTGATCGAATCTGACCCCAAGGACTGGGAGTCGATGCGATACCGAGGGGATGCACTCTTGAGTGTTGGCGAGCATGCGAATGCGATTGCCGACTACGAAGCAGCATTGAAGACCTTGGAAGAGCAGCGAGGCGAGACGGAGGACGATCCCAAGTTGGATTACGACTACAGTGGTCTGCTGAATAACCTGTCGTGGGTTTTCGCGACCTCCCCCAACGAGGAACTGCGCGACGCGACTCGTGCTTTGGAGCTGGGGCTCAAGGCGTGCGAGGTCACCGATTACAAGGCGCCACATATTCTGAGCACCCTAGCTGCGGCCTACGCGGAGAATGGTGATTTTGAAAATGCTCGTAAGTGGTCTGCCAAATCGGTCGAGTTGGCGTCTGAGGATGAAGATGGCGATCAAGAGCAGCTGGAGCATTTGAAAAAAGAGCTCGAGAGCTACCAGCAAGACAAGCCCTGGCGTGAAGAGCAAGAGGTGGAAGAGAACAAGCGCCCCATCGCGGCCGCATCGGAAACCATCGACACGTAAATCGGCAAGTCCACAAAAAAAGCCAGCCTTCGCAATTGAAGGCTGGCTTTCTTTTTTTAGTGACCCCTATACCGCCTGACTTAGTCGAGTGGTGTACTCTAGCGCGGGGTGGCTGCTGGCCCGCGGAATCGGAAATACCGCTAAATCGTTCCGCACCCTTTACTGGGCTGCGAGGAATACGAAGGGCGGATACGGCACTTTCTTGTTTTAGGTGCATGATTTTGATTCTGCCCAGTCTCACTTCTGAGAGTCTCACCATGCTTTTAGTCGAGTTTTTCAACGATGTTTATGCTCCCCATCGTTTGCGCGGCAAGTCTCCGAACAGCTTTCGTTTATACGAATTGACAATACGGCAGTTTCAGCGGACGCTCCAGCGTCCGCCAATAGTCGAGGATTTGACGGACATCAATGTTCTTCGACACCTTCAGCGCAGGCACGAAGTAGCGGCCGCAACACGAAACAAGGAATTAGCTCAGCTTTCCGCGCTTTGGCGGTTTGCGAGTCAACGTGGGCTTTTGACTACTTGGCCGCAGGTCAAAGACGAACCAGAACCAGAACGAATTCCAATTGCTTGGACTCGGAACGATATTGCAAAACTTAGTACCGCAATTGATGAACAGACGGGGTACTTTGCTGGCGTGCCGCGAAGCGTCTATTGGCGTTGCTTGGTTGCGATCTGTCTGGATACCGGGGAGAGGATTTCGGCAATCCGCGCGATTCAGTGGAGTTGGATAGATGGGCAATGGTTGATCATTCCGGCTGAAGCTCGCAAGGGCAAGACTCGGGATCGTCGCTACAGACTCGGTGTTGATTCTCAGGGGTGGGTTGAGCGAATGCGGAAGTACAGCCATGAAGAGGAGCTCTTCCCCTGGCCTTACTCACCAACCTACATTTGGCGAGCTTGGAAGGATGTCGTTCGGGCTGCAGGTATTGCTCCAAGTTCTGATCGAGCGTTTCATGCTTTCCGAAAAACCGTAGCCTCTGTCCTGAATCAAGAGGGGATGGACGCGCAGAACGCGTTGGACCATTCCGACAGGAGGACCACGCTTAGGTATCTTGATCCGCGATTCATTGAGACTCGCCAAACGTCGGACGCAATCAGGGACTGGACGCGCCGGCAAGCTTAGTGCTTGCAGTATCGAACAATGCAATTGATCAGACTAACGGGATATTCCAAGGAGCATCCCGCATTCGGGTTTTGTCGCAATTGCTTATAGGACTAAAATATGCAGCTTGTACCAACAGGCGATCCGTAAGGTGTTCGCACGTTCATTGAAGAACAAATGTATGCGAATCGAGACGAACCGGCTATCGTTTCGTTGCTCCCGCGATTTCTAAACCGAATTGAGCGCGAAGTAGCGACGTGGGAATGGGCTCCATGGCGAAGAACTGAACCAATTTCTAATTATTAGTCAGCCGATTGCGTTTTATCTCGAGCTTGTATTGGCCCACTAAGCTGCTTAGCAAATATAGCTAGCAACTTGCACGCAACTATCGAAAGTAGTACGATTGGCTGCCTCTAGATTGTGTTGTCCGCGGTTCAACCTTGGGCATTCCTATCAAACCACTTTATCCGCGGATGATCCCGGGATAATTATGAATTATCGCACACAATAAATGAACTTCATCCCGCCGACGCCATTTGCTAAATCCTTTACTTGCCCTCTTTGCGGTGCGATTGCACAGCAATGCTGGAGTATGATGACTTTCTTCGGGGGAGAAGTGAACTCAAATGTTGATAATCACCCGATACGTGTTGGCCATTGCACTCATTGCGAAAAACACACAATCTGGTTGGTGGACGAAATGCTATATCCATTCACCGGATTAGCACCACGCCCGAACACTGAGATGCCGCCATCAGTCCGCAAACTCTATGAAGAGGCCGCAGCTCTTTTCACGCGTTCCCCGCGCGCTTCTGCAGCATTGCTTCGCTTATCCATTCAGGTGCTCTGCGTTGAACTCGGTGAAAAAGGTAAGAACATAAATGCCGACATTGCAGCGCTTGTCAACAAGGGGTTGCCTTCCATTGTGCAGCAGTCATTGGACATTGTCCGCGTGACTGGCAATGAAGCTGTCCATCCCGGCCAAATTGACACTGACGATCCGAATGTCGTGGACTCGCTGTTTGAGCTCACAAATCTGATTGTTGAATACATGATCGCCATGCCCAAGAGAGTATCGGGGCTTTACACCAAGCTACCTGAGAAAGCTCGTGACGCGATAACTCGGCGGGATCAGACGAAGTCATTATAAGTAAGCGATGCACGAAGGTTTTCCGCTAACACGTGTTCAAGATTGAAGATTAATCGCGGGCGAACGACAAAAGATAGCCATGCTTGAATCGCATCCACACATTGAAAGTCCCGAATCCTTCACGTCGATTTGGCGATACATGACAATCGACAAGTTCCTGCATTTGCTAACGTCATCCTCACTTTGGTTTTCACGTTGCGATTACTTCGAGGATGGATGGGAGGGACGGTACTCCAAAGCAACATTCCAAACTTTTCTGAAGAGTTTCAAAGGGCCAGAAGAGAAAATCCATGATCTCTGGACTTCTTACCAGAATCGAATTAATGAGCTTCGTAATTGCCTGTACATAAGCTGCTGGCACATTAGTGAAGAAGAATCTGCGGCACTTTGGCAAATCCATTCGGCCTACGGAAAATCGGTTGCAATTAAATCAACTCTACACCGCCTGCGGGACGCCGTAGCAGATGTTGATCCGCCCATTTATTACGGCCGCGTCAAATATTTGGACTACGATACTGAAACAATGCCAATGCAGAATTTGTTTACACCATTCATGCGAAAAAGGCGTTGTTTCGTATTCGAAAATGAATTGCGTATGTTGCACTGGAATCCTGAATTGATGGATTTAGGCAACGATAGTTCTGAAACCGAGTTTCCTTCTGGTTCAAGTATTTCCGTAAAACTTGAGCCGCTTATTGAAACGCTTTACGTGTCGCCACACGCCGATAGCTACATGCGAGATACTATCGCACTTCTTATTGATAGATTTGGGCTCTCAAAATTAGAAGTCGTGCAATCGAACCTGTTTGCTGCGCCAATGTGAAGATTCTGATTGTAAATGAGTGCGCCCGGGCCTCGGTGGCAGAAGGATTGACAATTGACAATCATTTCCCGCGGCTAAGTGAGTCCGCCACTACCAAAGGCCTTCGGTCTTTGTCCGACGTCCCATTGCGAGCAATTTAGCTTCCGCTTTGTCGCGAACTTTTAGGCAAGGGGTATCCATCGGTGCGCCGGTGCGGGGGTTGGCTGCAACCGATCCATTCGCGGCGATGTGTACAATAGCGATCCGCTGGTTTGTCTCTCTGCTAACTCGGATCGAAGAGGAAGCGTTTGAAGGTGAATAGACTTCAAACTCGGATTCTACCTTCGATTGGTGTTTGTATTTCAATTTAAATGGCGCGGTTGGAATTCGATTCAGCATCACCTTATTTACGACAAAAGTAGAAGCTTGACCTTGAGTAGTAGTGGTAGTACTATTGGTTGGTGGTTGTCCTTTAAAGGTGCTGCCATGGCTGTTGGTTTGTTCGTAGGTGAATTGCACTATACGTCGATTGGTCCCGTCGTTTCTTCTATCATTTCAATCAGAATTGTTTGACAGCATGACACAGCATGAGTTTTTGGGAGGACCGCTGTCCGGCCTCCGAATTGATTATGATTTCGCTCGACCGACAAAGGATGTCGAGACTCTGACCCGCTATCCGAATCGCATAGTCCTTGATTACGACACGGTCGCACACCCTGCCAACGCTTGCGCTGATCCGAGCGCACCGGTCGCAGTTGGACGTACTAAGATTTCCGCCGTTTACGAATTCGACGATGAAACTGGAAAGTATAGCTTCGACGGCTGGTCTCTCGCGCCTGGGCTTCCCTTGCAAACTGACGACGAGATAAATTAAGTTTTTCCGGCTTTTTACTACCTTCCGAGACGCAGGCTCCTCCATGGTGTTGGTTCCTACGCCAGAATTGAGTACGGCGTTTTATGGTTCGCATTGTCTAAGGCAGGCTAAAACTCCGCCTCCTGACATTAGGCTACCATAGCCCCTCGGTCTTCATCCGGCGCCCCATTGCGAGCAATTTGGCCTCGGCTTTATCGCGAACCTTTAGGTAAGGGTTATCCATCGGTGCGCCGGTGCGCGGGTTGGCGGTCACTGCGCCGCACTTTCTGACGTTGGCTCGTGCCTCTTTGTACTCGCAATAATTCGCGGCGTATATGTTGGCCTCTTGCCGGCTGTTCCCCTGTTGTAGTAGCAGCGCGAACACGGCAGCGTGGTCTGGTACTTCAGGAAGTTCGGCCGCCTCCGCTTTGGTCGCTTTGGTCGCTTTGGTCGCTTTGGTCGCTTTGGTCGCTTTGGTCGGTTGCGTCTGCTTGGCTGTTGGCGTCTTTACTTTGCCCACGGTTTAATCCCTTCGAATGGCTTTAATTGATCGGCGGTGAATGATTCGGTCAGCTTGGTAGCGTCGTTGGCTTCCTTGCGGGACGATAGCCGCGGAAGGACTGGGAGGTCCTCTTCGATCTCGCGGACCAGGTCGAACGCTCCGTCCCCCTCCGAGATGTCGAATTGCTCGAATCGGGGGTTATAGTTTAGGTTCATCGAACCGCGGGCCAACACTTTGAACGCTTGACATTCTATCGTGCTGATCTTGGCGTGGTTCATGCAAACGCGGACGGCGTCGCGGCCGTAGCGGTCGCGCCATCGGGCGATCAATTCCGCGTTGCGCTGTTCGGCTGAGCGGTCAATAACTAGCGTGGCTTGTTCGATGATCGACTCGCGGAAGAAATACTCGAACGCTTCCACCTCGTATTCTGCAATGCACCAAGTCCACACTGATGCGCGAACGGGGCCGGTTGCTTGGCTTATTACGTGGCGAACAACGTCGATCATGGAGATTTGGCCGCGGGTGATCGCGAATAGCGACATACCCGGCTCGATAGGTCCGATGGTCTCGGCGGCGGTATGGAATCCTTCGACGGCTCGGGCGATTCGCTTTGATTGTCGGGCGGTTGGTTTGTCGTCGCTCGCAGCGAACAGGGACGGTTGGCGGCTCATTGGTTGGCTTTTCGTTTTGGTGTTAGGGTTAGTTGGAGTACGTCGCACAATCTCGCGGCGTTGCTGCTGCTGGTAGTCCCGCCGGACAAATAGCGGCGGATAGTATCCTCGCTAGGCTTTCCCTCGCAGAGCTTTGCAAGCGCGTACGGGGTTAGTCCCATTTGCTCGGCTCGCTTCGCAATCGCGGCTTGGAGCTGGTCGGCTGGTTGGTTCATTGGTTGCGGCTTTCGTGAATGGACTGGGCCTGCTTTCGCTGGTCGATTTGTCTAGCTTCATTGTGCCCGCATTTGTGCGGGTAGGCAAGGAATCTATCGACATTCCGGCGCTAGGATCGCCATATTAGCGATCGAACACCTAGACGCACCTGTGAGGCCGCGCGGGCCTCCGGCACCCCTCGGCGGCGGGGGGCGGTCAGATTGTGGCGCAGGGCCGGGACGTAGACCGCAGGTTAGGCGCGCACATTTTTGGCGCATTTTTTGGGGGGGGGTATAGGTTCGGGAAAAAAAAGCGGCCGCCAAATCGGCGGCCGGTCGCTGGTCGGTTTCGATTGGGCGTTACTCCAAATTCAGAGGCCCGAAGGCAACGCGTTTTTTTCGGCGGAAGTCGCCATAACTCGTAACTCCCACCGGCGCTTGGTCGCCGTCAGATTTTAGGTTGCCAATGTAGGGAACCTTATCCTTGATGAAAGCGTGGAGGACTTCGTCGCCGGGGGTTCGATAGTGGCTACTTTGGTTTAGGGGTTTGGCGTCGAATCCTTCGGTTGCAAATCGAATCCGGTAGGTCACCTTCCAAAGTTTTACCGCGTCCTCCACCACTTGGGTCGCGGCGATCTTAGCCACCAGCGCGTGGCCTGGGTCGGCTCCATAGAATTCATCCGAGTTCGAATGGTTCTCATAGGCTAGAATCGTCGCCGGGCTGAAGACCGCCTGGTAGCGTTCGACGGTTAGAACCGGATAGATTACCGGCTCCACAATTGGCGGATCGAATGGAAGGCCGGCCGAGTTCAAAACGTCCTTTGGTGGCGTGGAATAGTCTTTGTGTAGAATCTCTTCGCCATACTCCGAATCCCAACTGATGATCGGCGGCCGGGAGATTGCTTCGGGATAGTCGTCCTCATTTTCCTGGCTTTTGCTTCGTGGGTCGTTGTCGAATTCAACGCGCACAATCCAAACTAGGCTTTGCTTCGGGTCGCGTTTCGGCACCTTCCTTTTGCAGACGGCCGCGGAGTCGATTTCGCCGGCGTAGGAGTACGTCGATACTCCAACCCTTGGTAGGCCGACGGTCGACCATATCTCGATAGGCCCCTGGGTTTTGTTGTCGGCAATTACCAGATACTCCAACGAATAGCGGCGCAATAGCTTTTCGTCGCCGAGTTCTATTGATCCCTCTTGGCCGGCGGCCTTTCGAATTCCTTTGATTGTTGGCATTTATTTACCCTGCGTTTCCGACTTGTTGGGGTGGGGCAACCTTCGTTGCGATTAGCGCTAGGTGTTCGTTTACCTGTGTTAGCAACGCGTTCGCTTGTACTTGGAGCGGTTCCTTCTGTCCGGCTCGTTCATTGGCTCGGGCTGCGGAATAGGCCGCAACCGATCCTCGCTCTAGGGCTCCGAATGTCGGGGTATCGGCTTTGCGTTCGGGTTCCTTTTCTTCGCCTAGTCGGGTCGCGGCGTCGCGGCTCGCTCGCGCGAAGGTTTGGAAGTCGATCGCGCCGACGTTAAGTAGCTTTGAGAGGTCGGCAATTTCGGCGTTTAGCTGTTGTTGCGGTGTGGCAAACTGCTTTTGAAGTTCGGCGCCTTGGGCCATCAGTTCTTGGTTTTTCTCCAAGGCGGCTTTGGCGTCGGTCATTGCCTTAAACTCCCTTTGCTGCTCGGCCGTCGCTCCTTGTCGGGCTAGTCGCATCCGGTCGACGGCCGCGGCTCCATCTCGCAGCGTCTGGATTTCTTCGCGTAGTTGGTTTAGGCGTTCGGCCACTGCTTGCTTGTTCTGTTCGTCGGTGGCTGCCTTGGCGTCGGCGGCCGCTTTGGTTTTGTCTGCCGCTGCTTTCGCTGCTTCTTCTTGTGCTGCGATCGCGGATAGGTCCAGGCCTCCGCCTCCCTTGGCTGCTTGTGCCGCTTCTATCGCTGCGGCGCGTGCTTCGTTGATCTTCTCCAGGAACTTCTCCGCGCTTCCGAAGTCGAAACCTTGGTCTAGCGTTTCGAGGATTCCCGCAGCGTCTAGCGTCTTGGCTTGGTTCTGGAGCTTGCGAACCATGTCTAGCGCTTGGTAGATGTCGTAAGCGAACCCGGCGCCTATGGCGAGGTTGTCGATTACCGGTCCAATGGCTTGGGCGGTGGTTCTGAATCCGCTAGCCATTTCAAGAATACTTTGGTTGATGACAGTCAGAACGGGCGCGGACTCCGCTGCGAGTTGGCGGAATACTCCGGTTGATAGTTGCTTGGTTCGTCCCCAGGCATCGTTCGCGGCTTCTACTGCCTTGGCTTGGGCTTCGCTGATCGTGAGGCCCAGCGTTTCGGCTACTGCGATACTCGCGTTAATCGCGGCCGGGCCAGCTCGCAGCGTGTTCACATAGGCTGCGCCTTCCTCTTCGAATAGTCGGAAGGCTAGGACCAATTGATCCGACGGGTTTTTCATGTTGGCCGTAGCCGCTGCGAGTTGGCGCATTGCGTCGACCGGTCCAGCGCGCAGGAGGTCGCCGGAGTCTAGGCCGATGGCTTTTAGTTGGTCGTCGAGGGCGCCGCCGTTCCGCTCGGCCTCGGTCAATCTGATTTGAAGCTTTTGGACGGCCTTGTCTGCAATCTCCGCGCCTTTGCCGGTCGTCTCTTCGGTCAGGAGTCGGAAGCCAGCCAGCTCTCGGAATGTGACGTTAGCGATTGCCGCGCTCTTGGCTATCTTGTCGATTTCTCCCATCTGAACACCCACACCGCGAATCGTGACGGCCGCGGCTACTGCGGACGATGCGACCGCGACGAAAGCGCCGGCGATTGCTGCGCCTGTTGCTACTCCGGCGACCGACATTCCCCGTAGGGCGGTTGTGCCGGCGTCGGCCGCTGCGGGTACGCTGCTGATCTTCTTCGCGCTGCCTTCGATGGTGTTCCCGTCGTCGAAGTAGTTGTGCCGGCCGGCATAGGATGTTGCGGGGTTGTAGCGTGCAAGTCCGGTCGCCGCTCGGGAGGTGATGCGCAGTTGTCCGCTGTGCTTCGAAGCCGCGGCCATTCCGACGGCCGCGCGGAATGCGTCGTCCGCGAATGAGTCCATACTTGCGGCGGCGGCCTTCGTTTCCCTGGCTGTGTCGAAAGCGTCTTTAGCGACTTTTGCCGCTTTGGTGGTCGCGAATGCGGCGGCAATTGATGCGAAGGCAGTAGCGGCCGCGGTGGCACCTGGCACCGCTGCGAGAATGCTGGCACCCATGGCGCCCAGTGGTGCGAGCACTGCTTCGGCCGTTTTGCCAATGGCGCTAACGTCCTTGTCGAATTTCTTCACTCGGCCGGTGCTTCGGTCTAGCCCGCGGTCAAGCTTCTCTGTTCGGGCGCCAAGCGTGATGTCTAGGTTTTCGATTACGGACATTATCAGCTCGCCCCTGTTAGTGTTCGGATTCCGGCGACTAGTTCGCGCCGATAGATTCTCATTGCGGCCGTTCGCTTGGACTTGGCCGCGCGCTTCATAAACTTTTGTCCCTTAATCACTCGGCGGGCAGCGTTTCGGCGTTGGACTTCGAGCACTTGGTCGGAGGTCCTGTGCTTGCGTCGTGGAACTCCTAGGCTCTCGTTGGTTGCTCGCTTGCCTGCTTGCCAGCCGTATTCGATTTGGCCGGCATAGAAAAAACGGCCGTTGAACTGTCGGTCGTTTTTGTTGGTGGTTACTCTCGAGCCAATTTGGCGACGGGAGCGGGCCATTGAGCGAACTTTGATTGAGCGGCGCAGCCGGCCGGAGCGAACGGGCGCCAGTCGCTTGGCTTCCTCTTGTACTGGTTTCAATGCAACTCGGCTCGCTCGCCGAATTAGCGTTTTGGCTTTGCCCGATTTGAGCGCGTTCAATTTCGCGTTTAGCGTTGCCGATCCGGTCACAAGGTAGGGGGCCATTGTCTAGCCTCGGTTTCGTAGTCGATCCGTGGCGATGGCGTGGTACTCCGCGGACGACTCGCAGCCGATGTAGCGGCGGCCGCTTTCGATTGCTGCTAGTCCGGTCGTCGCGGCCCCTTGGAATGGGTCTAAAATCGTCGCGCCTGGCGGGGCGATTTCGACAAGCTCGCGCATTAGCTCAAGTGGCTTTTGCGTCATGTGCAGCTTGCCGTTTTGGATGGTCCTGTGCTCAAATACGCCCGGTAGGTAGACATCACTCGGCCTATCTAATTTGCCTGGGGCTCGCGCGTGGAGAATCAGCTCGGTTTGGCTTCGGAATCCGTTGCGGTTTGGCCTGGCTGCGTTTCCCTTGTTCCAGGTCGCGGTCCCTCGCAGTCCGAAGCCAGCACCCCCTAGGACTTCGATTAGGCGGCTTAGGCTTCTCCAATCGCAGAACATTAGGACATCGGCGCCGGGCATCGCTACGCGTCGCATTTGGTGGGCAACGGCTAGCATCATTGCCGACCAGGCCTCCGGCAGCATTGAGTCGCCGTCTAGCTCTGGTAGCTTCTTGCTTTCGCTGTTCTGGTACTTGGTGGAACTCTTCGCTAGTGCTCCGATCATGGTCCCAGCGCCGGACGCATAGGGCGGGTCTGTGATGAATGCGGCAATTGTCGAATCGTCGATTCGCTGCAGCATCTGTTGGGCCGGTCCGTGGTGGATTGTCCAGCCTTTACCCTTCGCCGGTTTCGTCTGGAGGCGTCGGCAGCGCTCGCACAATTTGGGGGCCATGTTTTCGGGTTTCCGTTTCGGCTTCGGAAGTCGTGACGATTGGCAAGAATGCCTCGAATAACTCCTCCGCGGTTTGCTCTGGTTGTGGTTCGTGGCAGAAAGCTTCGGGCGCGTTGCCGGACATTGCCGCGGCGTATAGGTCGGTTCGTTCGTAGCCGATCCGTTCTAGGTGGGAAAGCGCGACTAGCTCGGCGTAATCTATTGAGGAGATGCAACGCAGCCATGCGCGGCGGCTCGGGTAGCCCAGGGAGAGGGCTACCCGCCATTGCCACCGGCGTTCTCGGGCTGCGTCGCCGGCTAGTTTTTTTCTAGCTCGTCAATGTCGGCCTTGGTCAGTCCGTTAATTCGCGCGGCAGTGTTGAAAATGCGGCTCGCTGTTTTGCCGCGTTTCTTGCCGATCGTCTCCGCGGCTTCTACCTGGCGGCCGATAAAGGTTCGGTTGCGGCTCGCGTCGCAGATACAGTAAGCGGCGCACCATGCGCGGAAGCCGATACCATCCTCTTCGTCGCGTTCTCGCTTGTAGTCGCCCCAGCTCTGTTCTAGTTCGTCGCGTTCGTCGGCGGTCAGCTCAGCTACGTACACTTGCGAGCCTGCTTTCCATTCGTGGGTGACCACCGGCACTGCTCGCAGCTTGTCGGCGGTCAGGATGTCGGCGCCGCTTAGGATGTTGGTTTCGTCCAGCGTCTTGGGTTCGGCTAGTTTGGCTTCGGTCTTGGCTTTAAGGTTGCTCATGGGTTTGGATCCGGTCTTGGGGTTGTTGGGGCAGTTGGGGCCGTGTCAAAATGTGCGCGCCGCGCGTCGCGGTCGGCCCCAACGGTTTCAGGCTCGGCGCGGCGCGCACTGAATCGTGGTTAGCTGGCGATCGTGCGAGTTACTGGGGTAGTCAAACGCACTTCGACGGAACGCTTGATTAGCGTTTTTTTCTCGACTTGGTTGGGGGATAGTTTGAGAATCCGGCCGCTAAATGCGTCGGTAACTATCGGCGTGAACATTGCCCAGACGATTTCGAAAGCGCCCTCGCGGTCCTCGGGGTCTGTTTCATCGAAAAGCGCGTCGAGAAGTTCGCTATTGGTGTCGCCTGGTTCCCAGACGACTTCGAACTTTAGCATTCCTTCGTTGGGTGGGTCCGCGTCCAGAAAATCTTCGGCGTCGTCCTCCATGCACGTAACGTCGACTTCCTCGCGCGATCGTTCGGGAGGCGTGAAGTTCAATAGACAACCGATCGTTGTCCCGTCCAGTTTCAAAAGGGGCTTGTTCCCTAGTCTCTTGCGTGGCATTTGTGCCTCCGTGCGTTGGTGTTGGTTTAGAGTGGCAGAATGTAAACGGCGACTTGTAAGGCGTGGACGTAGTCGGGCAGTTCTTCGCCGATGCTTTGGAACGTGTAGTCGTCGTCGGCGTCTTCAACTTCGACTAGTTGCACTAGTTCGGCGCCTGCTTCACCTTCGAAGGCTTCGAGTGTTTCGATTATCTTCCCGACGATGGTTTCGGCGTCTTTATCGCTGACAATCTCGAACGTGTAGCGCTCAATTCTCAGCGTCTCGCTGTTGTCTATGTCGGTCTCTTTGTCGCGGCCGTTTCGGGTGTACCATACGTGAGGGAATTCCGACGGTTGCGGGATTTCCTGGTAATGCAGCCGGCCGGCTATTGCGGTCGCTAGTGTTGGGTTCGCCAGTAGTGCCTGGCGTAGTAGCTTGGGAATCGAAAAGTAACTCACGGGCGCCGATCCTCTCCGCATAGAATCGTTAATTCGCGGCGGCTCGCGTCGGGGTCTATAATCGCTTTGATTTCGAAGATTCGGCCGCGGTAGGTCAGCCGGTCGGTAGACTTGGCATCAGGAAACCAGCGAACGGCGATCGCGATAGACGCGTCCGCTGCTACTTGCTTCGCTTTCTCGGCTTCGCGGCCGCTTAACTCCTTCACCTCTGCCCAGCGCGTGGCGTATGTTTCCCAGTCGCCGGCGTCGCGTTTAGCGCGTCCTAGGTCGTCTAGTTGTTCGTCGCGGCGTTGGAAGCCTACGCGATGTCTAAAGCGTGATTGCTGGCGAACTGCGGTCATGGGTGGTTACTCGCACAAGTCGAAGGAGTCGAATTCGCCGACGGCCGCGGCCGAATCAATTAGGGCATCAATGCCTAGGGGGACGGTGTTAGCGCCGCCTAGAATCGCGCCTTCGCGTTGTTCGAACCACCAACTAATGAGCATCAGTAGGGCGCGGTTCCACTTCCTCGGGACCGCCTGGGGATCGGCCCAGCCGGCTTTGAACGAAATGCGGACCGCGTCGGGCGTCGCTTTGGTCTCGGGCCATCCTGCCCAGTCTTTGAGGGCGATGCGTCCGCGGTCGTCGTCACCTTTGCGAATGGCGATTTCCTCGGCGGCGATCGTTGCTTCCGATCCATCGGCCGCGGTGTAGGTGATAGATTCGACCGATTGGAGGGGCCAGCGTGGCAGATTAAGCCACTTTGAGCGCGGGAAGGCGTCTATTGTCATTTCCCACGTTGTGGTCGTTAGGCTGCATCCTGTGCGGTCTTCGAAGTAGCTTCTCGCTTCTTCCAGCAAGTCGGCGAGCATGTCGTCGTGCTCGTCTCCGTCTACTGAGCAATTAGCGCGGGCCTTTTCCAGGGTGACCACGTCTTCGTCCGCGTAGGCGGTCTTCCTGATTCCGTATCGGTAGCGATCCATCGCGGCGATTATCTCGGCTTAGGGTTTGGGCGTTGGTGGGAGCACTTTTAGCGTTGGGTTTCGCGGCGTGTGGTCGATCACGTATTGTGCCGCCTCGGCTCCGTTGATGCTTACGAAGTGGTCCTTCCACTTCGGCCGCGGCGGTCCCTCTTCGAGCGTCAAGCGGTAGCCGTGGACTTGTGCATCGTTCTTCCCGATGTCTTCTAGGTGCGTCGTAATCACGTCCTTTAGAAGGTTAATTTCGGTCTCTAGGGCTCGCGCGTCTGACTCAAGCGCGCTTTTCCTTTTCTTCAAATCGGAATAGCGGGCTAGCTGTTCTTTCTTTGGCTTTGCCATCCTGGCCGGCCTTTACGTTCGGGGCTTACTTGTTCCAACCGCGCGAGGTCGCGCGGTTGGGTGTGATTTCTTGCGGCTTAAATTGACAAGCTAGGCGGCGGGCGACTTCGCGCGGCGCCGTTTCGTTTTGGTTGGTGCGGCCGGTTCGGTGGCTCCCGCCTGGCTTGTCTTGTTCGTTGGCGTTTTCGCGTCAGCTTTCGCGACCTTCGTCTCCGCTTTGGCGGCTTTCGGCTCACTCTTGGCCGGCTTCGTCTCGGGCTCGGGCTCGGCGGGGTAGTGCTTTTCGGTTCGTCCTTCGTCCTGTTTGGCGTTGAACGGTCGGGCGTACCTCGCATCTAGGAAGCTCTGGGCGTCCTCTTGTGAGCAAATGCAAATATTGCCGGGCTGAATGTCGATCCCTGCACCAGCTAGTGAGGTCAACATGACGATTTTGGTTTTGGGCATTGGGGCCTCCTTTGTTGGGGTCGTCTATTGCCGCAAGCCGGCCGCCGATTGCTCGACGGCCGGCCGTTGGCCTGCGCTTCTAAGGGTTTGCGGGTTGGCTTAGGTCTTCTGCACCATCTTCTTGACGGCCGTTTGGGCGTCCGCGGTGGGTCGCATCAACTTGCCGTCAACTCGGATATATCCGAGGAAACCGATTTGCAGCTTTTCCACAAAGCGTTCGTTGGCGCGAACCACTCGAACATTCTTCACGCGTCGCAACTTGTAGTCGCTCAGGCGTCCGAAAATCGCTGTAATTTCGGTCGCGGCTACCGTGTTGGCCATGTGCTGGTTGTACGCGTAGGGCTTGTTATTGAGCTTGTCGGGCTGTCCGTCCCGCATGCTCTGCTGCCAGAGTTGGCGGCCTTCCAAGTCCTTCAACAATCGCAGGTACTTTAGAATGTTATCGTGGAACATATACTGGGACTCGTCGCGGTAGGCGGGGTCCACAGAGTGTTCCAATCCGATAATGTCGTCCAGGGCAATCGCGGTTTGTGCCGCGGTCGTGTGCCCGGTCGGTGCGTCCAGGGTGATACCCTTACACTGCTTGGTACCGTTTCCGGTCGTCGCCGATCGGTTGATGGAACGGCCGAGGCGTTCTCCCATCACCATGGCGAGAATCATTTCCATATTGAAAAGCGAATCTTCATCCAGCGCCATAGGAACCTTGATCCACTTGCTGTGCAGCTCGTGGGCGTCCCATGAGAGTCGCGCGAATGTCGGGTTTGGCTCGCCGATAACTTGGGTGTCTTCGCTTTCGACCGCAACCCAGGCTCCTTCGTTGGCGGTGTCGTCGACGATCGGCCAATGGGTAGCTTCTCCGTTCTGAGTCGTCAGCGTGTCGACGTAGTTTAGGAAGTCGCCGTGCGCGAGCATTGCCATTTCTAGCATGGTGACGAAACTTTGCGGCACCAATTCAGCGCCGGCCGCGCTGGTGTACTTCGACAGGGCTCGCATTTCGCCGTTGTGGGCGAATGCTTGGCGCTGTGCTCGGGTCATCGAATAGGCCTCAAGCTGTACCGCGCGGTGTTGTTCGGTCGACAGGAGGGGAATTTCGATGTTCGCCTGCATCGGATCGAATTTGTTACGCTGGCAAGCCGCTCGCATTTCGTCGTTGAGAATCTTCGGGTTCTGCGAGATCATGCCGACGGCTAGCCAACTGCGGAAGGCGAGGCGTTTGTCGTTCTGGCGTTTCGCGTACTCGCTGGCTCCGTCGCGGTCCAGGCCGGCGTCGCCGTAGCTTCTTTCTTCGCCTGGCAACTTGTCGTCAAGGCCTGGCCGGTTTCCGGTGCGTCGGCTCGTTTCTTCGTCCTCGCGCAGGGATTCCATGCGGGTCGCCATTTCGTCGTCGTTGCTGGCTTCGATTAGCGCCTTTTCGTTCTCGTCGTATTGCTGGCTGACCGCCTCATAGGCTCCGCGGGTTTCTTCCGGCCAGCCTTCTTTGCCGTCCTTTCGGCGCTCGTTGTAGTCGGTGATGTGCTTTCGAAGCTCGGCGCCTAGTTTCTTTTTGTTCGTGCGCAGTTCTTCAAGCGATAGCGTTTTTTTTGTCATGGTGTTTTACCTTCCTTGGTGATGGTATTAGGGGCCGCCTCGCAGAGAGGCGACGAGCTTGTTCTAGGGTTGGGCGTGAACCGTTCCTAACTCGTCGCGTATGGACGCCGACAAATGCGTTAGAGGCTGGCTCCCTGAGCCTTTCGGCTGTGTCGGCGTGTGGACGTCGAACCGGGGGAAGCCGGGTGCACTGGTCGGTAGTTTACCGGGTGGCGTTCCATTTCCCGCAAATTTAGTTGATGCGCTGGAGGCGTTCGGCTTTGAGCATGCCTCCGAGTTCGGCCGCCTGGTTGATGGTCGGCCGCTTCTGCATCGTTTTGAGGTTGCGAATGCACAGCGCGTTCGCGGCTCGCCTGGCTGCGGTGTTGGGGCCGTATTCGGGGCCATTGGTCAGGCTTTGACTGTGCAGGCGGCGCATGCCTACAACGTCGCTTGCCCAGTGTGTTTTGAAGCCTGCCAACGCCAGGCGGTTGTCTAGGTCAAAATCCATCGAACACAATTCATCGGCGAAACCGTTTAGGAGTTCGAATATCGCGCGTTTAATTGTTCGAACTGAGTTGACGCAACGGCCGCCGGGTACGTGGTGGAAACATACGCCCGGGAGGATGGTGTGTTCGGTTTGCCGGCGGTCCAGTAGGTAGGGGTTTTGCTCATCGGTAAAGTTCTGCATTGCTCCCGATGTTTGGGCGTAGTCGCTCCCGATTAGGGTTTGTAGTTGCTTGGCTAGTCGGTGCGGCGTGCTGATGTCGTCCGCGTCTTGGATCGCTAGAAAGTCGCTCGCGGCTTCGTGGCGGGCGATGCTGTTGGCTATGCGATACGGTCCCATTCTCCGCGGCGTGGTGTAAAGTCTCACTTCGGGGTCGGTCTTGGCGATTCGTACCACCTCCGCGGGAATGTCGCATTGATCGGCGATTATGTGCAGGAAAGTGAATACCCTGCGTTGTTCGAGCATTGACTCGATCGACTCCGCAGCGAATCGGGCGTCGCCGCCGTGGAATGGGATTACAACGTCGACGTTTGCGTTTAGTGCCGCGGCGGTGTCCTGGTCGTATGTTGGAAGATCGGGCGCGGCGTTTGGTGTTGAGCGGTATAGCCGGCGGGCTTCGGTATAGGTGAAGATTGCGCGGCCTAGCTTTTGATTGACCCAGTTGTGCGCGTCGACTCCCCACATAAATAGCGAATCTTTCGTTTTGGTGTTTGGTGGGTTCCGCTGCATATAGCGCCGAAAGTCGGCTTTGCAGGCGGGGCAACCGTTGTATTCGTCCAGCCATTTCCACACCCAGGCCGCGTCGCGTCCGGTGTACCGGTGCAACTTGCCCCAATAGCTCGAGCTAGCCGTGTTGGCGGTTCCGTCGGCTAGTTTGTGGGTTGTGGTTCCACAGTGGCAATGGAGCGGTAGAACACTGGAGCGGACTAGGCGGCCGCAACCGTCGCATTTAATCAAAACCAACTCCTACCGTGAACAACGGGGCCGGATCGCGTAGACATTCCCACCAGTCGATCTCTCCCGATTCGCCGCCGATTTCCTCGGGCTCTGTGTAGATGGGGTCGGGCGGGTAGTGGAGTGATGCGCCCATTTCTCGGGAGATGTAGGGGGCGGGCGCGTCCGTGATGTCATTACATGGGAGGGTAGCGTCTAGGCGGTAGGTGTCGGTTCGATAGACCGCTTGTTCTGGTCCCTGTAGCGTTAGGGAAACTTTCACTTCGACGAATGGCCGGTCGGCTTGGTGTAGTTCTTTTGCGTTGGAGAGTCGCAGAACGATTTGCGCCGCGGTGATTCCCCACCATTGCCAGCCGGGAGGCGCGAAGAATTCGTGCTCTCCGCATATTGGGCCTATCGTTTTTGCGGTAAACGGTGCGCCCCAGCCTTCTGTGTACTCCTTCTCGGTTTGGGGCTCGAAATGCCAGCCGGCGTTGCAAGCGTTTTTAGCCGCTATGTATCCGTAGGTTCTTTCTATCCCGAATGTGTCGTGGATAATTTCGCGGGTCTCTGGTATCAGCACCCGGCCGGCTTCTATGGTGCTTCCCCATGGGGCTATTGTGTAGCTGCCTGCTATCGCGCTGCAGCACCCGTCGCCATAGCCATAACCTCGCAGCGATTGTAGGGCGATGCTCGTGGGATGCTTTCCGCAGTGCCAGCATGGAAAGCAGTTACATTGGCAGGCCGTCGGCATTGGGTTTAATCCTCGACGTATTCGAAGGGCGGCGTGGCACACTCGGGGGTAACTACCATCCACCAGCCGTCCATCTGAACCGCTAGGCCTTTGCTTCCGATTACTTGGGCGTAAGCGGTATCGACGTAAGCGCGGATTTCTTCGCCTGTTGTGATTGCGCCGCCCGGTATCTCGACAACGTCGCCGGCGGCTTCGTAGTAGTCCCCTTCGTTGGTCATTCCGGCCGTTAGGGTGTACGTTCCCCAGACCACTTCGCCGCCGTCGCCTCCGATTAGCTGGGGGCGCCTGAGCGGTTGCGTTCGCGCTCTCGAAACCGTCCCCGGTAGGTTGGCGATTTCTGTTAGGCGTTCGGCCGTTCCTTTGCTATGGCCGTATGTGGTCGGTTCCGTCATGTTTTAGCCTTCGAGTTCCAATAGTCGCAGGCGCATTTCTAGCGCTTCATCGTCGCCGGCTCGCAGTTGGGCGTCGCGTTCCTGCATCAGGGCTGCGCGCAGTGGGTCAACGTCTCCGGCCTTCGGTGCCTGGCCATCGGATCGCGTCGAACGGCCGGCCGCGGTCGCTTCGTAGGCTGGCCATGTTACCGGGCCAACGTCGAAAAGGTCTAGGTCGTGGACGTTGCGAATATATAGCCATTGTCCGTTGTCTAGCTTTTCCTCTTCCCAGACTACCTTGCGTGTGATGAATGCGAAACTCGAACCGGTAACGTCTCCGCGGTCAAGCTTGGCGCTCACTCGCTGGTGGTCTGGGTCGCTCGCGTCGGCGTCGATCTCATACGCCAGGCCTTCTTCGGTCAACGATAGGCGACAGGTTCCAGCGCTCACGCGACCTAGGATCGCGGCCGCGTCGTGGTTGTACAATGCGCGGGCGTCGTGGTTCTCGGCAATGGCTCGATCGAATGCGCCCGGGTGGATGCGTTCGACCATGTCATCCCACAGCCAGTATTCGGTCCCTGGGGCGTCGGCTCGATAGTAGACGGCCGCAATGCCTTTAATCGGCGAGGTCGCGTCCGCTCGCTTTACCGCGGCTAGGCTGTTCCTGAGTTGTCGCACTTCGGCGCGGGCGTTGCTTCTTTGGTGCATCGTTGTTCGTCCTTTTGGGTTTGGGATGTTCCGCGGGATAATCCGCGGCGCTATTCGGTCAGCTTTTGGAGGCGTCCGAGCTCCGATTGGATATCTAGCTCGAGTACGTCGCAGGCGGGGCCGATCATTTCGCGAATTGTTGGTTCCTCTTCGGTCCAGATTGCCGCGCGTGCGTCGGTTGTTTTGGCTCGTTGTAGTTTGATGCCTAGGCGATTGGTCGCGCGGTCGATCGCTCCGCGGGCTAGGCTTTCGGCGGCCGCCTGGCGCGTGTCTTCGTCGGTCGTTTGACCGTCGATAGGTTCCAGGTTTAGCGGTCGGTAGCGAACGTCTCCGCCTTCGTATGGGTTTAGGTTCTCCCAGTCTCGCGTCTCGTTGGGACTCCATCGGCCGTGGATAATTCCGGTGGTGGCTATCTCGCTGCGTGTCTTGGCGTCTGCCCAGTTTAGCGCGTTGATGTTGTAGTCCAGAAACACTTCGTCCGCGTCGATCTCTTCCGGCGTTCGAAGCTTCGCGTTGGCCTCGCAGCGAATACCGATTAGCCAGTGGCTTAGCGTTCCGTCGTGGTAGTCGCGAATTGCCATTTCGTCGGCGTTGTAGCTAGTGGCTCCTTCGACGGATAGCCGGCCGGCCTTGATGTTGAACATTCGCGCCACTTGGCGGGCGTCTTGTTCTTCCGATTCGGTCAACTGTGCCTTTTGTGGATCCACGTTCGTGGAGAACCATTTATA
Source organism: Aureliella helgolandensis (assembly GCF_007752135.1). GTDB lineage: Bacteria > Planctomycetota > Planctomycetia > Pirellulales > Pirellulaceae > Aureliella > Aureliella helgolandensis. The sequence continues at coordinate 3,490,084 of NZ_CP036298.1, forward strand.
GCCGTCGCGCAAAACCAGCGTTTTGAATGCGTTATCTGATCCTGAGAACTTTTCTTTTAGCTTGGCTTCTACTCTCTCTTTGCTTGCTACGCTTTGGCCTGGTGGTACTGCTAGGACTCCGCCGGCCATTAAACCGGATTTGAAGAACTTGCTCTTGTACTTCGTTTTCGCGAGTGCCTGGCCGAACACTTCGCGGAATAGTCCGACTAGGTCCATACCGTGTAGGCCGTCGATTCCCAGGCCTTCGATATGGAACACTTCGTCGGCTTCGAGTGAGACAAGCCGGCCCGAAACTTCCGTCATGTATCGCAGCTTCCCCCGGTAGCGATAGGGCGTGGTTCGGTCGGGTAAGAGGTTGTAGATTCCCAGCACTTCGCCGCGGCCGTTCTTGTCAATCCATGCGTAGCCATTGTTCCACAGCAAAGCGGAAACCATCAACCGGCGCCAAAACTTAAACGCGTTCACTTCCTCATTGGGCCGGCCGACTAGGTTTACATATTTGAAGGCGTGGTGCTTGCGGTCCAGTGTTCGGCCGCCGGCCTTTAGGCGTCGCCAGGTTCCCATGGGGAGCTTGGCAACGTCGCCCGATATCATCGAAACCGCTTGATAGACGGCCGGGATTGATAGGGCGGACCGTTTCGATACTTGCTCTCCGGCGATACTTTCGACACTCGAAAAGTCGAGGGCGTTTAGCGTTTCGGTGCTGATCGGGTTTGCCGGGTTGTTTAGCGAATTGTTGTCGCGTGTTTCGTTCGTCCTTGTGTCAGAGAGCACAAGTAGCGAATGGTTTTCAATGGTCGCGGTTGCCATGTTTGGCCCTTGGTTTGCGTTAGATTACTTCGACTTCGTTGTTCTCGTAGTAGTCGCCTTCGTTCTCGATTCCGGCGACGATGTCGCTCAAGCTCATAATCATGGCTTGGGGGCCGTCCACCTTCCGGTAGTCGCCGTGCTTCTGTTTGATTAGTCGCTTGTCTTGGTTGGCGTTGGTCCTGGCTTGTGCGTTTCCGATCTGCCAAGTTAGGACCGGGTTTCCGTCGTGTCTTAGATCGTGTCCGATAATCTGCCGCTCTACTTCGCGGATAATCGGGCCATATTGCATAATGGTCTGGGGGAACTCCCAGCGAACGGCGCCCGTTTCGGTTTCGAGTCGTTGGGTCATCCACTCGGCCTGGAACAACGGGTCGTAGAAGAATTTGCAAATTCCCCAACGCTCCTGAATTGCGACCAGGTCGTCGAAAATCACGTTGTAGTCAATCACGTCGCCGGGGGTCAGTTTGATGTGTCCAGCGTCCGCCCATTGGCGATAGGGGACGCGTTTAGCCTGGCGTTCGGCTTCTCGCTCCGGTAGCCAAAAGTGAGGAATTACCGCTATCGTCTGGTCGTCGCGCTTGATCGAAACAACGGCCGCGTTTGTGTCGCGAACACTCGCAAAGTCTAGCCCTAGGTATGCGGTAAGTCCGTCGCGTGCCTGTTCTGCTAGTTCGTCGCGGTTGAATGCTTCGAAGCAATCCACCCGTCGCGTTTTGCGGGCTGTTGCTCCTGAATCCCAGTCCTCGATTCCGCGCGGGCAAGCTTCATCCAGCCAGGCGTTCTCGGCAGTCAACCAAATATTTAGCCGGAGTCGCAACCAGGCCGGCCACTGGCTCGGCTCCTGTTTGGCCGCTTCGTAGTCTTGTCGGAAGGTCGAAAGCTTGAGCGGGTGTTCCTTGGTACTTCCTAGGCTCGGGTTCGCCTTGTGCCAGGTCTTCTCGTCGTGTGGGTCGTCGTCTTTATCTGCCGCCCATATTTGGCCTAGGTGGGCTTCGTCGACTTGTCGGCCGCTGTTTACCGCCTTCGTTTTTTCGTGGACGGTTCGGCATGCGCTCTGCATATCGCTTCCCGCGGTGGTGATTGCTGCGAACACTCCCTCGGGTTGGCTGGCGAGCATCCACTTCAACGCGTTGTAAAATTCAAACCCTTTCCACCGGTGGAATTCATCGGCTAGGCAATGGCCGTTTACTCCGTCCGCGCTGTCAGGGTCAGCCGCTACGACGCTCCACGAGTTGTCCCCGTACTCGATCGAATAAAAGCCTTCTAGCTTGCGAATGTTCGCTTCGCTTTTGAGGTTCGGGTGATTTCTTACCTGTCGTACTGCGTGCATCAGGCAGCGTTCCGCCTGTTTGCGGGTCGTCGCTGCTAGATACAGGTTGATTTGTCGGTCCCATGAGTCACCAAATAGTAAGTAATTGCCAATTAAGGAAAGGAGCGGAGTTTTGCCGGATTTCTTCGGAACTTCCAAATACAAGTATCTGAACCGGCGAACCGGATAGCCCCACTCGGGCGATTCTTTTAGCCATCCGAATAGCCGGCCGGTTGCGGTGGCTTGCCACTCCATCAGCCGGAATGGTTTGCCTTTCCAGGGGCCTTCGGTTAGCGTGCCGTATTCGTCCGCGAATTCCAGCCAGTGGTCCGCGCGGTATGGGTCGAAGTAGCAACCGGCGATAATGGCGCGTTCGTCGGCCTCTTCGCCTTCACCTTGGCGGAGGTACTTGTACCATCCGGCGCGTTTCGCTTTTCCGATCGCGTCGAGCAACCGGGTCGTTTTGCGTCGTGCTGGTTTGGGTCGTTTCTTGGCTGCTGGGCTTCTTGCCACTGTCGGCCGTCCGTTCGTCCGTTAGTACACTGGGAAGTAGCCGGCGGCTACTTCGACTAGTCCGCCCCCTGTGATGTCGAATAGATACCACCGGAGCGTTCGCCGCTTCGCTGTTGTGGTCCCGCTTAGGTTGACTGTAACGGTCGGCGATTCGCGGGCGATTGCTCCATTTTCTAGCGTTGCTACGTTCGCCGCGCGGTAATCTTGGATGATTAGGCGCAATGTCGATTCGTCTAAGTCGATCGCGTCGCCGGCGGCGTCCTTTACCGGTATTTCCACCGCTCCCTCGTGGCCTATGCTCAGGTGGATAGATTGGTGGGGGCCGCGAATGACGACCGCGCCGCCGGTGTTGTTCTCGGTCTCGCGTCCGAAGTTTAACCCTATAAAGCTTGCCATCGATTATTCCTCTTTATATCCGCCTAGTTGTTCCGTGGCGGGGTTGGTCAAGTCGGCGCCGCTTGGTGTTAAGGCTGTCTTTTCGGGGATGATCTCGGTAGTGGTTCCGCGTCGGTAGGTTTTGAGTTTGAGCACTCCCCCGTCGGTTTCGAGGACTTGGTCGGCGGCGGCAATGTCGGCGGCCGTCTCCGCGTCGGTGAAGGCTTTGGCGATAACTTCGTCCGCCTTCATCGCGGCGACGATATCGGCAATTAGCGGTTCGTTGTCGAGCTGCTCGGTTCCGATCGTGGCGAACGTCGCCGGGCTGGTGAAAGCGCGGCTTAGTGTGTCGGTGTAGGCCTTCGGGAGCGTTCTCTCGAAGATTCCAATTAGGCTGAGCGTGCCGGCTAGCGGGTAGGTTGTGCCGCTCGGTTTTTCTTGTCCTATGGTGTGGTAGGGAGCGACCGCGGTTGACATACTAGCGCTAACACTTGCCAGAACCTTTTGCGTCTCTCCTACTCTGTTTTTGAGTCGTTGCGCGGTGTCGAATCGGTCATATTCGCCATAGAGTAGAACGGGCTCATTCTGCGGGACCGCTATGTCTGAGGTCAGCGAAACCGCGCCCGAACTTAGAATTGCGTAGAACTGGAAAAGCCCGGTCGCCGTCGTGATTCGGCTGATAATGCCACCTTGGCCGGCGCTGTTGTTGCTTAGGATTGATTGTTGGAGTGGGGCGCTGGTGTGCGGCTTCCAATTGACAATGGCAAGCATCGCCACTCGAAAGGAATTTTCGACGGCCGGGCTTATCAGCATTTTGCTACTTACGTCTGATCCGACGGGTCCGAATTTGATCCCGCCGAACGTCGCCTCGGTGTCCTCCTGAGTGTTTAGGACTGTTAGCGCTTTACTGCCTCCGGCCGCGAAGTTTACGCGATTCGCTCGATTGTCTGCGAGTCTGAGCGATCCGATATAAAGGTTAAGCGCTCCCATTCCCGCGGCGACTTCCTGCGGTGATTGGAGTTTGTCCTCGTTTTTGTCGGTGTAGTAGACTCGAATAACTCGGTCGGTGGTTCCGTCCAGCTCTAAGCGCACTAGCAAACCCGCGGCCGGCCTGGCCGGGTGTTGCAACATGGCCAGGGTAAAGTCTTCGTAGCCTTCATACCGGCCGGCTCCCATCCAAAATAAATAGGGCTCTACTCCGGCCACTCGGCCGAATGCGAAGTTTGGCCGGAAGTTGTGGGCTAGGCTTCCTGATGTTATTTCCTGGAGCTTTGCCCATGTGGAGCCAGTACGCTGCCAAATCTCGATTTCGCGAATTCCGGCCACTTCGCGGGCGACCGCTATTTTGCTTGCGTCGAGCGGGTCGAACACTGCTACGCCTGGGTAGGAAACGGACGGCGAATAGTGCGATACAAGTGGGCCGCCTTCGTCCATCACTTTGACACTCGACCAGGTTTCGGTGTCGGCGTCGTAGGTCGCGTGGTAGAGGTCGTGGTTTCGTTCGTCGTGGTTTGGGTAAACGTAATAAAGGGCGTGGACGACTCCTTCGGCGTCCTGTGTGATGTCTCCCACCCACCGCGAATCGTCGCCTACATCCGTTGCGATGATGCTAGACGCTCCGTAGTCCGTGTGGACGATCGGGAGCGTTAGCGCGTCGCCGTTCATTTCCGCCCACCCGCTCCCGCTGTTGTACTGAAGCGCGTAGATTGGCCGGTTGCCGGTCAAGTCGAGGGCAACACCCGCCGAGTCGTTGGCAATAAAGGAATTGACGTTGTTTTCTTTCTTCGTGCAAACAATTAAGAATTTATCAACTCCATTCGTCCAGAATCGCGGGTAACACTGGAAGGTTCCATGGTCGATAAAGTCGACTTGCGCAGACCAGGTTGCGCCGTCGTCGGTCGACGTAACGTAGTACCAGGCGTCGGCACCATCGTGGCGGCCGAATAGATAGATTTTGTCCTCTCCGCTTAGCCTCCATAGCTGCGTGTAGGATAGGATTCCCTCCACCGTGGGCGTGATTGAATATTCCGCATCCCATGCGCTGCCGTCGTTGGGGTTGGTGGAAACTCGGAACTTTACCGTGTTCCTTTCGTTGTGCTCGCAGTAGGCCACCAAATATCGGCCGTCGGATCGAATGCAAATTGACGGGTTGTTGTGGTCGTCGCCTTCTAGGTCGGTCGTACTTAGGAGGATATCCTGTTGCGTCTTGGTGTCGTGGTTGTTGATGGAAATGTGCCGCGCCCCTTGTTGGTTCACCCATCCGGTGAGCGTGTTGTTCCCAACGGGGTCGTAGACTGCAACGGGCTGAGTGAACCAGGTCCAGCCGCCGTTCGATCCGCAAATGTGGCCCTTCGGAATCAAGCAGGCAGGGACGGGGGTTTCTCCGTCGTCCTCGGTGACGTATACGTTTCGGCCGGTGGGGAAGACGGCCGCCTGCAGCTGGGCGTCGGTGCTTAGGTCGATTGGGAAGATACCATTCGCTTTGCCTGCTTGGATGCTTGCCGGAATCGTTACTCGCTTGAATCTTCGGCTCATTATTCTTTGCCTTCTTCGTTTGCGTATTTCTTCTGCGCGAATTGAGTTAGTGGGGAGACTCCGCGGGCTTTTACTCCGCCGTGTTTTCCTAGTTGGGCTAGTGCGTTGGGTGTCAGCCCGAATTTTGCCCATAGCTTTTGAAGGTTTGCGTTTGCCTTGTCGCGCTGTGTGACTTGTGGCGTCACTTGTTCGTATCCGCTGTTCGTCGTGAAGGTCATGCGCGAGGGGTCCGCCTCCAACCATTGGCTGAGCGTGCGATACTCTTGCCAAGTCTCACAGAGCACTCGGAACGTGTCGGTGTGTAGCGGTGTTAGAATTCCGAGTTCGACAAGCTGGGGCGCTAGGCGTTCCCAATAGTTTCGCGCGTAGGGGCCGAGATCTTCTGGTGGTTCGGGTACTTCTGCTAGGGGCTCGCTTTTGGCTTCGGTTTTCGGCTTACGGCCGCGGCGTGTCTTGGCCATTGTTGGTGCCTATTGTCCGGCGGCGGTCTTCTGATCGTGGCAGCGCTTGCAGAGTGGTTGCCAATTGGATTGGCGCCAAAATAGCGCCTTGTCGCCTCGATGTGGGATGATGTGGTCGATGATGGTGGCGGCGATAATTCGGCCGCGTTTCTCGCATTGCCGGCAGGCCGGATTGTCAGAAAGGAAGCGGCGGCGGGCGACTCGCCAACGTCGATCGTATCCGCGTTGCGTGGAGTTGGGCCGCCCGGCCGCTAGTCTGTTTGCGGGATTGCTCCCGCGTTGCTTCCTTCGGTCAAATCGCTTCGCTCGCTCGGCCATTACTCCGGCTTCGGCCTTATTCCGGTGGCTGTCTCGAGCAGGCCTTCAAGGGTTCGCCAAAATTGAAAATAATCCAAAATCGGGTTGAGTAGGTCGGACATCACGCAATAGCGAATCGCAAACGGGCTGCGATGGTGTTCGGCGTGGTGCTTGGGGCTTTGGAGGATCCCCGTTTCTTGGATGGCAGCAATTAGCGGCGATACCTTTCCCTTGTTGTGCGCCCAGGCGTGTATCTCGTTTGCCTGGCTCACGAACACGAACACCAGGCCGACGGGGTGCCAGAATGTAAAGGCAAGGCCAACGGCCGCGGGTACTATCGTCGTCCAGTTTCGCGACCAATAGCTTTGGAATAGAAAAGCGGTCGGTTGCTCATGGTGCAACGTGTTAGGCTTGGCGATGTACTTGCCGACAATTGGCCAAGTCTCGTCGAAATAGCGGTCTTCTAGCCAGTGCCAGAAGCCCGCCAGTAGGTCGGCGGCTAGATAGCTGGCAACAATCCAGCCGATTAGATAAAACACTTTTCGAGCTCCGTCTCGTGGTGTGGTTTCGGGTGGGCTTAGATTTGGACTTTGTTTTGTAAGTTTTTCAAATACAGGTAAGCCAGTCCCGCCAGCACGGCTCCGAGGAATGCAAACGCGATAGCGGTTTTAATCCTGGAGAGTAGGCCGCCATTTGGTTTTATGGGGAGCAATTTCCCATCGTCGTTTGGCTTTCGATTCAACAGGCCGCAATCGTCGGAATCTTCGGGAGCGTCGGGGCCATCTTCCACAATCGAGTCGATAACGTCGCTGTCGGTCTGTCCGCTCGCGTCGTTGCTCGCTAGGTGGTTGGCCGGGTGCAAGGGGCTTGCCGGGTTTAGCGGGTTCAGCGGGCTGGCTGGGTTCGCTGCGTCGAGTAGGTCGAAGCTAGCCACTGCCAGCAACTCGCCATTGAGTCCGCAGGGTACTTGCTTGACTGTCGCCACTTCCTGGGCGTAGTCCGGTAGCATTTCGTAGCTCTTGGGCATTGCTCCTCGCATCGCGGACAATAGAAACGGGGTCGATTGGCCTAGGCCTTCGCCACCGCCTCCCCATGTGAGCAATCCAACAACGCGCGGGCCGTCGTCGGTGTGGTCGATCACACTGGAACCGCTCCGGCCTCCGATCGCTTCCGGCAGCCATTGAAGCACCTGGCCTTCCGATCGCGTCAAGCTGAGCACTTGCATACTAGGCCACTCGCAGCGCGGGCAACCGTAGGTGGTGACGGGTGCGCCTTTCTGCGGGTATCGGTCAGCTAGTGGGATCGGATCGACTTTGGCCGCGAATTCGGCGTTGCATTTCAGGAGGGCAAAATCGACCGACAAGCCGCGGCCATAGCCGGCGGCGATAATCGCGCCGTTTCCCTTTTCGCTGGTTCCGTCTGGGTTCCACCGCTGGAGACTTACAACCCGGCCGCGCTGTGTGCCGGCTACGTGTGCATTGGTCAACACTAGGGCATTGCCGAGCGAGTCGCGGCCGACCACGGTTCCTGATCCGCAAACACCCGATACAGTAACTCGGACCGTCGCGGAGATAAGGCGGTCCATTCGATTACCGGCGGCCGCTTCGTTTCGGCCGCTTGCTCCTGTGATGTCGACGGGCTCCCATAGCTTCTCAAGAATCAATTCGTGCTGTGAGCATGGGACGTCGACCAGGCTACGGCCGGGGCCGGCGGGCGTGCTGTAGGCGGGTTGCGCTCGAATGGTCGGTTGTGCCTGGCAGTCGGGACCGGTGCAAATGGTCGCGGTTTCGGCCTGGCAGTTGGGACCGGTGCAAACGCTCGGGGCATGTGCTGCTGCTTTGGCTTGTGCTTTGGCTGCAAGCCGGGGGAATAGTTGGGCCTCGGCCGGAGCGGGGCAACTGAGAAGCGCTAGCACTGCCAGCGCGGCGAACATCGGTCGCATTGTGTGAATCCTTCACAGTGAGAAATAGAAACTTAGGCCGTCGCGGCCGTCGATCTTTTGCGATAGGATCGCGCCTCGCACAATAGGCAACAATTGCCGTTGTACAGTTGCCGGCAGAGTGGGCAACGCTTGGTCGCTTTGCGTTTCGCGTGGCGGTATGCGCTCCCTCTCGACACTCCGAGGGCGTCGACAATTTCTAGGAAGGTTTTCCCGTTGCGGCGTAGCTCTCTAATCCGCTCGCTCTGTTCGCTGCTCAGTCGGGGCTTTAATCTCCGCGTGGCGTCCGTGCCATGTTTAGCGATCCATCGCTGCGCGGTTGTTTTGGATATCCCGATTCGGGCGCCTGCCACTTCGAAGGTTGCGCCCGATTCAATTAGCGATTTGAGGAGGGGGAGGTAGCTTGGCAATTCTGCGGCTTTCGTGGCGTCCGATACTATCGACGTTAGAAGCTCGCAGTTTAGCCCGCCGCGTTCCATTTCCCGCTATTTGTGCGCGTTTTCCGTTTTGGTTCGCTCAGTAAACTATTCCTACTGCCGCGCATTCGGCGCGTATTTCCTCCTCTGTTAGTCCGCGTTTCCTACCATTGAGAACGATTCGAGAACGGTCGAAAAGTTCGCGTTTTTGGCCGTCGGTCAATGCGTCGCCGCGCCCGGTTCTGATTGGTTTGGGGCTTTCCGCTGGGTCAGGCTCGGGCGTGCTTTGCCCGGTTAGCCAACGGTATAGCCAGCCCGCTGTTGGAGTTCTTCCGGTGTAGCCTGGTTGGTTTCGCCGGCGGTAAGTCTCCGTGAGTTCGTGGGCTTGATCGAGTGACAATCCGCGGCTTTGTGCTGTCTGTGCAGCTCGTCGCGCTCCGGCGTCACTCAATCCACAATCAATCAAATCACTCACCACCACTTCCCAGGTTCTCGCGTCCGTTTGGGGTTCGGCTCGTTGGTCAGGCTCTGGAGTGGTGGTGGTTTTCTTTTGTGGTTTTCCTTTGTGGTGTTCATCGGTCACAGTGACCGATTGCCCGGTCAGGATGGCCGATTGCCCGGTCAGGATGGCCGATTGCTCGGCGGGAATGTCCGATTGGTGGCGGGCACTTTCGCGGGGCAATGTTTCGGGGTTGGCGTCGCGTAGGAATGCTTCCCAGGCAGCGCGGCGTGCTGGTTGCAATAGCTGAAGCTCGGTCCACACAATGCGGTAGTGATTGGTTCCGCTCCGGCCTTTCTTAACGTCCACAATCAGCAGGCTTAGCGCCTGTAGGGCTTCGGTCGCTCGCTGGATGGTTTTCGGGCTTAACTTCGTTTTGGTTCCTATCTTTTGCTGTGAGGGCCAGGCGACCGCGTTTTTGCCCAGGTGGTCATTGATCGCGTTCAACACGGCCGCCATTGCGGCGGCCGATACCGCGGAACCGTCGCGGGCGCATGCTTTCGGCAGCTGTGCTTCTGTGATCCATTCGCGGCGTTCCGCCCACGTCCAGTCCATTTCGGTTTGCATCCTTGCGGCTCCTTTCTAAAAGAGGGTCGGTTGTGCGTTGGTCTTGGCGTCGCGTCGTGGTGCCGGCTCGGGCGACAACTTTAGCCATCCTGAGCGGTCCCATACAACGACCGGCTTTCCAGTTGGCGACTTGTTCGGCATGACTGCTAGGCCCCAGGGGCTGTTCGGTCGCACTTCGTGCGGTGGTAGGAAACGGCCGACGGTTAACACTCGTGCGCGTCCTGAGCGTTCAACCTCGGCCACTAGGGCGGCGGCTTGTTCGAATGTCATAGAACCGCCTCGTAGAACTTGGAGGATAGAGGGACATTAACCACTAGCCGGAGTAGCCGGCGGGCTTTTGCCAATTGCTCCCGATAGGCCAGCAGTGTTCGCCGCTGCTTGTCTTGAATCTGTGCGGCGAATGGGGAGCGGTAGAAGTCGTCCAGCGAATCGAATTTTGCCAGCAGGATTTGCGCGGCCTTCGGTCCAATCCCATCGCAGCCGGCTATTCCGTCGGATTTGTCACCGGTCAAGGCGCGATAGTCCACCCACTGATGCGGTTCAACTCCGAATTTGATTTTCAATTGCTTGGCGGTCAGTACGTCATAGCTTAGGGTTAGCGGCGTCGGTCGCTTTACCGCGGTGGCTTGGGATACTTGGCCGGCGACCAGGCATTGGTGCAAGTCTTTATCGTTGGAGTAGATTAGCGCCTGTTCGCCTTCATCGACGGCCGCGGCCGCGATGGTTGCGACGATATCGTCGGCCTCATAGCCTGGGCATTCGTACGACTCAAACCCGATAGCTTGGGCCTCGGCTTTCACTTGATCTAGTCCCGCGTTGAAGCCGGCCGGCTTTTCTACGCGGCCGGCTTTGTATCCGGCGAATAGCTCGTGCCTAAAGCTCGGCGCGTCCCAGCAGACGACCGCGCGTGTGGCTTGCATGTTCTTCCGCACATCTTCAAGCCGTCTGAGTGTTGCCAGCGCGGCGCCGTCGGGATTGACGAAAGCGTCTCGGGCGTAGCAGTTGTTTCCGTCGACAATTAGCCAGGTCATTCGCACGACTCCTAGGGGTTTGTTTCTTCGGTCTCGATCCAGGTAAATTCGTCCGCTGGTTTCTCTTCGATTTCGGCTAGGCATTTCGCGCAGGAGGTCGCGCGGTGTCCGAAGTGTTTCCAATGGGCGACAAGCTGAACACCTTTCACTAGGTGGTCGGCTGGTTGCTCGTTGCATACTTCGCAAATGGCGTCGGTTTCGATTTCGAAGGTTCGCATTGTGCGTACGTTCCACGGTCAACGGTCTAAACGACGTTTCAAACTTGGTAGGTATGAACTTTGTGTAAACTTCATACCTGCAAAATCGGATTTTCTAATCCCGCGGCTATGGTGGCTCGTCGCTTTGGTGTCTGGAGTCGCGGCGGTGAGAATGCGGCGCCCGTCCTCTCGATCCGATCCGCTGGCCGGCGGATAGGGTACGCGAGTAGGCGCGCCGCCCGGTGTCTACTAGGTGTAGAGTGTTAGCGACAGTTGCGCGGCTTCTTGCTTGCGAATGTAGACTTCGGTGGTTCTGAGGCTCTTGTGACCTAGCAAAGTTTGAACTGCGCGAATATCTAGATTGGCGTCGGCTTTGACGGCTCGCATTGCTTCCTGGCAGGCGGTGTCCCTGAAGGAATGCGACGAACAACGAAAGCCATGCAGCTCGCCAAGTTTGTTGGCAACGTCCCGATTGAAGACATCGGTGGACATCGTCCGGCCTTCTTGGTTCGGGAGTAGGTATTGGCTGTCTTGCATTTTCTTGAACTGTCGGCGCCAGTGTGGCGAGTTCTTCGGGTGGATTGCGGCGGCGCCTAGCGCAGCGTGCCAGGACATCGTGCAAGCGACTAGATAGGGGTCGATTCGAACGGAGTGGACTGCGCCGCGTTTGGAGCGGTGAATGTCGATTGTGTCGCCATTCACATCCGTAAGCCTCGCGTTTGCAATCTCGTTGAACCGTCCGGCCATCGCGGTCAGCCATAGGATAGCCAGAGCGTTTCGCCGGGCGATAATTGAACCGCTGCCCCATTTGGGCAATACTTCGTTCGGCTTTGGTTTCGATTGGCAAAAGTAGCCGGCCCAGGCCATGTCCCAAACATCTAGAAAGAATCGTTGGCGTTTCGCTTCGGGTATCGGTAGCGATGCTTTGCGTACTCGCTTTGTTTCCGTCATGGTTCATCGTGCCCCCTTTAGTGTTTCGAGCATCGCTAGGCCTTCGTTATCCAAAGTTCCGCGGTTCGGCCGTTGCTTTGGTTGCGTGCGTCTCGGTTCGATATCCGCCAGCCGCGGTATAGGTCGCGAATTAGCGGGGCGTCTCCGTATCGGATTACAACGGCCGCTTTGCGAAAGCGTGCCAATTGTTCGGCTAGCTCGGCGTGGTCTTCGAGTCTGAAGGAATGGAGGTAATTGTCTCCGGCTCCAACCCAGGGAGCGTCGCAATAAATACCGCAGGTCGCCGAGTCTTTCACCTTTGGCAAGAGGTCGCGGAAACATACGGATTCAAACTCGCAGCGTTTGAAATGCTGCGCCCATGTGTCAAGGTCGGCCGCAACGGAAACCAGGCGGCTCGCGTTGTTTCCTCCGGTGGCGTCGCGGCGGATTGATGGCATGGTTACCTTACCTTTCGTGCCGCCCTTCCCTTTTCGTGGAATCCAGCACTTCACCCAATAGGCCCAGGCGTGGAAAGCTTCGCTATATGGCTTTGTGGTCGATTCGTGGAAATGGTCGAGCATCCCCACTGCAAGGCGTATTTCGTCGGGGTGGCTGAGTGTCATTGCGCAGCGGTCGAAAAGTTCCGTCTGCGCTGCTTGTCCGTGTAGCCCCTTTACCACCCGATAGAAATTGATTGCGTGGTGGTTCAAATCGTTGGCGACAATTCCGCGGACGGTCAGGTGGGGTAGGATCGACAGGCCGCCGGCGAATGGGATGGTAACGTGTCTGCATCCGTTTAACTTCGCTGCCAGCTCGGCGGCGACTTCCGAGTCGCTTCCAAAATAGGAAAGGGCGGATTTAGTCGCTAACTTTTTGGAATCCGTTCGCATTGTTTCACTCGTCGAAAAGTTCGGTTTGATTTCGGCCGGCCAGGGCAATGTCTAGCGCGGTCGTTAGTGTTTTGATTTGTCGGCGCCGCTCCACTGCGGTAAGGTCCGCGACTTTCCGACGGTCCAACGCTCGGATTTTTTCGACGGTTTCAACAATGGCTTTGAGCGTCTTGGTTTCGTGGCTGGTGGCCTTGCCTTCGATGCGGCTTCCAAGCTCTCGGATTAGCGGAATTGCAAATTTTCGCGCCCACTCGGGCGTCCGGTCCATGTGGGCCGTCGCCTCGCACGACTCCGCTAGTTTGGTCAGCTCTTTGTCTGCTAGCCAGGCGGCGGACTCTCTTACAATCACTTCCGCCTGGAGCGTCCAGAATGTTTTGGTGCTCACTTTGTTTGCTCGCTGTATTTCACTATCCCCGGCGCCACGATTGGCGCCGGGGTTCCTTCCCGGTGCCACAATTGGCGCCCGGGTGCTTCCGCTGTTCGCCGGTCCCTCGCTCGGCGTCCAGCGTCCACAATAGGCCGGGCGGGAGTCGAACCCGCGCCACTGGTTGGGAGTCTAGGGGAGTACGTTTCTTCGAATTCTGCCTTTCGGCTAGGATCGCGCCTCCCCGCCCAGTGCTCTAACCTCTAAGCTACCGGCCCCCAATTGCTAGGCCGGCACGGGCTTGTCTTCTGGTCCCTGCAATCCCTCGGCTACCGGTCCGTGTTCGAAGTTCGGCACCTCCATTACCGGTGCCTCTCCGATTACCTTTAGCCGGGCTATGTCGATCCAATAGCAGTTGTTTAGCTTTCCGTCTTCATCGACTTTCGGCCGAATCAATACCTGGATACAGCCGTACAAGTCGAAGCAAACAGAGGTCGCCACTCCCTGGAGTTCGGTTACTTTGTCCTCGCATTTGAAGCCGAGAATTTTTAGGTGTTTTGCAATCATCCAATCCATCCATTCGAAAAAAAAACAACCCGGCGCCCACGTTGGGCGCCGGGCTCACTGGGGGGCTCGTGCGAATCCCCCCAGGACCGCTTCGGAAACAACCCGGCGCCCGAAGTGGACGCCGGGTCTCGCATAGCGGGGCCAGTCCTACCGGGGCTTGCGCTTAGTCGGCGGTCTCCCCCGGCTCTACCGCTCAGCAAACCTAGGACGCGTGAACACATCACGCATAGGCCCCTAACAGGTGTTTCTAGGTCGCCACCGTCTCCCCGCGTTTCTTCGTGATGTCACCGCCGGCTCGTTTGATCGCGTCGAACACTTCGCGACGATGGACGGCCGTGTTCTTCGGGGCTCTGATCCCTAGGCGGACTTTGTCGCCGCGAATGTCAACAACGACAATTTCTATTTGCTCGTCGCCGATTACGATTATTTGGTCGACGTGTCGGGATAAAACTAGCATCTTCAAAACTCCGTTTCTGAGTGGGTACGGGGGACGGTTAGTCTTTCGCGGTCAGCTCGGCGACAATCTCCGGCGGTAACGCGTTGTAAAGATTCCAATAGGTTTGGCAGTCCAGACAGGTCTGGCACTGGGTAAGATTTGAGAAGTGCAGCAGAGACTCCCAACGCACGATAAACGGATTTATCAGAAAGTAGCCGCGGCTATCGCAGTCGGGGCAGCCTCGCAGCTTGACAATTTCCGCACCTTGCGCGAGTGGCTCGGGGTGCTCTGCGCGGCCTCGCCTGATTTTCGTCGCGTCCATGGCTCAGGCGTCCGACGGTCTCACGTTGGTATATTCGTAGGACTCGAAGACGGGGTCGTTCTTCGCGTGCATTTCGAGGTCGCTTTCCAAATGCTCTTTGTCGTCCCACCAACCTTCCACCCAATGGCTCATTCGCCGGCGGCGATGGATGCGAACCCATGCGTGGTAGGGGGCCGCTTTCACATCTGCCAAGTCGACCGCGCCGGCGACTCCGGCTAGGCGCAGCATTGGCCGGCCATTGATCGCGAAGGCGCCGCCTATGGTCGTCGTGCGAACGGGCGTTTTGCCGAATTGGTAGATTACGCGCGTTGCGTCGGGGTTCCCTTTGTTCCATTGCTCGATCGCGTCCAGGGCGGCCGCTTCGTTGTTCATGGTCGCGGTATTCATTGGCTCAACTCCCCGTCGGTGTCGATCCACGCGACGATCGACCACCATTGCGGGCAAGTCGCGCACCATGTTTCCCCGTTTTGGCGAACTTCGCCGCGGACGTTCGCGAGTTCGGCGATTTGCTCGGGGGTTAGCCATCGTCCTTTGGTTTCGCCTCGCTGGAGAGCATAGGCGCGGACGATTGGCAGCGAAGAAAGGGGAACGGTTCCCAATG
Source organism: Aureliella helgolandensis (assembly GCF_007752135.1). GTDB lineage: Bacteria > Planctomycetota > Planctomycetia > Pirellulales > Pirellulaceae > Aureliella > Aureliella helgolandensis. Next base: position 3,505,143 of record NZ_CP036298.1, read on the forward strand.
GCTCGATTGTTTCGGCCGTTTGCATGGCTGGAATCCCTGCGATAGGCGTTGATTGAATCGCGGGAACAACACGGCAGGGGCGCCAAGCTCAAACCAACTCGACGGCCCCCGCCGTGATTCCAGCGAAGTAAACACGCCCAACTATCCGCAGTACAGCGCAACAGATAGAGGGGCGCGAATTCGTCCAATCAATTGAAACACTCGCAAGATTGCCGCGATGGTATCCTACCGCGGCACGAGCACGACTCGCAAAAGTTAGAAGCTCGGCGGGCGTTCATTGACTGAACGGGGCCGAGTATGGGGTATACTCCATATCTGGTCAATATGGAGTGTGGAGAAAACTCCAGAATTATTCAGCTGTAGTTGTAAGCCTTCTTCCGATGGCGCGCACTAGCCGCGAGATGTACTCGAAACTGGGGGCATATTTGTATTTGTCGTTGAGAAAGCGGTATAGAAAGTCACGAGGTACTCCACTACGTTCCGCCAGTGCGGTAATACTTTCGCCATTGCTTCGCAGAAACTCATTAATCTCGTCGCGAATGTCATTGATTTCGGTTTCGTTCGTAACGGTTGCCATGTCTATCATGCTCCCAATAGTATCAGGGCCCAAGGCGTTGTCGAGCTCTTTATCATTCGCTGCATTAAGATGAATTTGCTTTCCTAATTTCGCGACGTTTTTCCAATGGCTATGCTTGGTTCCTGGTGTTGCTCCAAACTGAAATAGGTCGCATCCCATAGTGTTCAAATCGCTTAGCTTTGATTCGAGCTACGGGGCGGTTAGCGAATGAATTGCGACCACTTCGAGAGGTTGGAAGCAGTTGGGCCTCATCCTTTTCACTTCTGTTGGCTGATCCACATCTGGTCCTCTACTGAGAATTTTTCAATCTTCTCGTTGAATACTTTCCCGTCGAATCTCTTTATGGTGACCATGCCGCTGTCCACGCGAACCAACCTCCCCATAATCCACAGCGCATTTTTTGCATCATGAAATTGTTGAGGTTCGTAAACACTTGGACGAATGACTTTCGACTTCTGTGGAGTGATTGGAAGTTCTTCTGCGCGGAGCCCCCGAACGATTGCGGTTCCAAGTTTGTTCAGCAGCTCTACTTCTTGAATCCCCAGAATGTGACCGAGAACCGACGTTACCAAGTAAAGAATAATTCCCCATTTCAGTACTTCAGTTGGCTTTGATTTTTCCTCTAGCCCGTCGAAGCCTTCCTTCAACTTTTCCAATTCAGCCTTGATCGTCTTGCCCAAACCGGGCGCTATCTCATCCGATTTAGCGCTTATTTCTTCGAAAGAAAAGCCTTCGGCGATTGCCATATCCGCAAGACGCCCAAGCCTTTGCTTTTGCATTATCGAGAGAACGAAATTCCTAGCTTGCTCAATACCGTCTAGGAGCCCTGAATAGCCGAGGTCCATTAGATCTGCCACACCGTCGCAACCAGGCCGAGGGCACGATTGCTTGTTGTGTTGGAAGTAGACGTGGTCGCCATTTAAAATTGGCAGGAATGACTCAAACAGGAGGCCGCATCGACTGCATAAGGCAGGAACTTGCACGAGAGGAAACCTCCTTCTAACCGTGGCGTCATCGACCTACGAAGGCCCAAATCGGCTTAATACCGAAAAGTTAGTTGCAAAAAGCCGTGCACAAACTAGGGTCGTAAGCGGAGCTAGCAGAACGGGCGTGAACGCAAAAGAAGTGCTCGAAAGCCTACAGTAGAGTGCACCGGCACTTTAAGCCGTGTGCACTCTACTGTGTGAAGTGACCCCTATGGGACTCGAACCCATGTTGCCGCCGTGAAAGGGCGGTGTCCTAGACCGCTAGACGAAGGGGCCATGTGCGGTGCTGTGAGCGTTCCCGCTCGCGATTTGAATTTTTTATCAGCACGCGGCTGAATGGTCAAGTCGCGAAAGGGACTTCGACCAAGATTCTTTTTCGCGGAGCAGTTGAACAATCTCGATAGACCACTTTTCGGCCATCGAACCGCTGTAGTTGAATCCAATTGCCTCAGACCGTAACAAAAAAAAATGTTACAATTACGGAGGTTGGTCAACAACAAGAGCCCGAACCAACACTGCTTAGAAAAGCAGCTAAGGCACGGGCTCAAGTAGGCGTCAAAATATTGACGCGAACTTCGTTGCAAAAAGCAACTCAGTTCGCTCTAATCATTAGTGTTGGTTGTCGCACCGTTTGGAGAATCGTCTTGCTGACTACGCAAAATCGCATCGTAGACCTCACGTCGATGCACGGGCACTTCGCGAGGTGCTTCCACCCCCAGACGTACCTTGTCTCCGCGAATTTCCACAACGACAATGGTGATGTCGTTATTAATAACGATGCTCTCGTTTTTCTTTCGAGAAAGTACTAACATCGGACCCTTCCTTTGGTTAATTGGCCCTGGGCCGAATCCTATCTGGGATGCTCGGCGTGCACATTGCAGGTAACCTGCGGTTCTACAGCCAGAATACAATTCATGACTTACTACATTCACTCTACGCACAATGTAGGCCAAGTCAAGAAATGCAAGCCCATTGCCGTGCCTTTTTGTGCATTTTTATTCCCGCCGATCCAAAAGTGTGCCTAATAGACACCCTACCCTCTATAATTGGTTCAGTCCAACTTGCAGTCTTTGACCATTGATTACCAATTCAAACACGAATTTTCGCGCTCTGCTAAGTTCTAAAAATGCTTCTGTGCAGTGGTTTGTACAGTTCTTTATTCACTTCGCGTTAATCGGGTGCTTGGCTTCGGAGATGGCTCCTGCGGTCAATGAGTCGCACTATCTGACCAAGGCCAAACATGCTTGGGATGCCAATTATGCTCCCGGCGACCTGTTCCTCGAGTCGCACGACTCCCATCTGCTCGCAACCACATTGGCGGGCGTACCTGCCCAATTTCTTTCTCTCGATAGTGTTGCTTGGCTAGGGCGTGCGCTCAGTTGGTCCCTGTTTGCAGCCGCTTGGATCTCCTTTTCTGCGGCGCTGCGTATCCCAGCATTTTTTAGTCCGTTGGTGTTGGCTACCTGGTATCTGGGGATGCGGTACGGACATTGGGCGGGAGAGTGGGCCATTGGCGGCTTTGAAGCGAAGGCGATTGCCTACCCTTTCGTGCTGTTTGGGATCGCGGAAATGTTGCGCGAGCGTTGGGGACGCGTTTGGGTTTTGCTGGGTGCGGCGGTGGCTTGGCATCCGGTTGTAGGCGGGTGGGCAGGTTTAAGCGTCGGGATCTGGTGGTTGCTCCAGCCCAATCTGCTGCCGCGATTCGCGCGCCAGTGGCCTTGGTTGCTGGTCGGGGCAGGCGTGGGGTTGATCGGAGTTCTACCGGCAGCCAGCGGGCTGGGCGGGGCGAACCAAGAGGGAAATGTACTCGCGTCCCAAATTCACGTCTATTTTCGCCTGACGCATCATCTGTGTCCCCAGTTGTTCTCGAGTGAACGGCACTGGGCCGCTGCTGGCTCGTTGCTGATCCTTTGCATTGCTACTTGGGTGGGGCGCTGGCGGTTAAAGGAGATGCTGAGGGAGCAGCGGGAAGCCTCAGCAGGCCAGTGGCAACTGGTCGGTAAGATCTTGCAGATTGCCTGGATCGCGGTTGGTTTCTCCGTGTTAGGGCTGGTGATTGATCAGGTTTGCTTGCGATTGGGACGTCCCGATATCGCATCACGCCTGTTGCGGTTCTATTTTTTCCGCTGGTCCGACGTGGCGGTGCCTTTGGCCTACACCGTTGTGGGCTGGACTGCTGTCTCGCAAGCCGTTGCCGCGATCGGCGGCCCGCTGCAGACGCAGGGGCGATACCGGGCCAAGTACAGCGAGCGAATTGCCCAAGGTGCCATTTTGGGCAGTCTGTTGATCGTGGTGTTTTTTGCCTTCGAGGGGTGGCAGCAAACAATTCCGGCAGCGGACCGATTGGTCGTCGAATCGACCGGGGAGCAGCGGATTGATACCGATCGCTATATCGACTGGCTGGCTGCCTGCGATTGGATCGAGCACAATACCCCCAGCGATTCTCTGTGGTTCACTCCTAAGTATCAGCAGTCTTTTAAATGGCACGCGGGACGGGCTGAAGTCGTGTGTTGGAAGGATGTTCCTCAAGACAACGCCTCGGTGCACGAATGGTATCGCCGCATCGAGCGATGCGAACCGCCGCGAAACGCAATGGGGCAGGTGCGAGAGTGGACGACGGAGGAGTTGCTTGACTTGGCTCGTGAATATGGATTCCGCTGGGTGCTTCTCGATCGCACGACACAGCAGACTCCACCAGTCCTCGATTTTGTCTATCCTGCATTTTCCAATGGAAACTATGTGGAGAACCGCTCCTTCGCCGTGATGCGGGTGCCCGAGAGTTTCGTGGAGAGTGATTGAGCTCGGGGGGAGTCTTCTGAGGCTCGGTCACGTGTGGCTCGATCACGTGTGGTTCGAGCTGGTTGCTTGTTGGGCAAATGGTCCTTGATCGGCGGGAGGCTGAGATCAACTGGAAAAGTTGTCGCTCATTCCAAGCTGGTTCATCTTGCGGTAAAGGTTGGAGCGGTGCATGCCCAGTTGTTTGGCGGATTGGGCTAGATTGCCGGCCGCCGCTTCAACATGTCTCTGGATATACTGGCGCTGGAAGACGGAGGTCGCGTCCGCCAATGTCATGTTGGTCGGGATGCTGGCGACATCCCCGGATGATGCCGGGGAGAGTACGAAGGCTAGGTCGGTTTCCTCGACCACAGGTCCGCTGGTGAGGTAGGCCACCCGCTCCATGAGGTTCCGCAGTTCTCGAACATTTCCAGGCCAAGAGTGGAGTTTCAAGCGTCGTTGTGCCGCGCTGGACAGTGAGGGAGGTGGCCGTCCAATTTGATGTCCGAACTGCTGCAGGAAAAATTCGGCCAGGGTGATGACATCATCGCCTCGTTCACGCAGCGGAGGCATCTGCAGCGTGACGACGTTCAGGCGGAAGTACAGGTCTTCCCGGAATCGCTTTTCGCGAACTAGTTTGACAAGATCTTGGTTCGTGGCGGCTACCACGCGGACATCGGTCTGAATCGATTGGGAACCTCCGACGCGCACTACGACCTTGTCCTCCAGAACCCGCAGGAGTTTGGCTTGTCCCCCCTGGCTCATTTCACCAATTTCGTCGAGCAGGAGCGTGCCGCCGCTAGCTGCCTCAAACTTCCCCGCGCGCTCCGAAATTGCGTCGGTAAAGGCTCCCTTTTCATGCCCAAACAACTCGCTTTCCAGTAGAGTTTCGGCGATCGCGGCGCAATTCACGGCAATGAAAGGTTGATCCTGCCGACCGCTTTGCAAGTGCATGCTGCGGGCGACGACTTCTTTACCTGTTCCATTTTCTCCTAAAATCAAGACCGAGAGCTCTGTGGGGGCGACGCGAGCGATCGTATCACGCAAAGCTCCGATCTGAGGGCAATTTCCAACCAATTGGAGCGTGTCGGAAGCACTTTTGACCAAGCGATCCCGGGTTTGGATTAAGGATGCAATGTGTTGTGTGTTTTCCACGGCGGTAGCCGCATGCCTGGCCAATTCCACTAAGAAACGCTCGTCATCGGACGAAAATCTGCCCGAACGATGGTTGAGTACTTCAAATACGCCAAGTGGCCGCTGCTTGCGATCGAGCAAGGGCACCGCCACGAGTGAGCGGGTCGCATATCCGAGTTGTTTGCCAACTTGCGCATTGATGGTGTCGGGGGAGCCGGAGGAGTCATCCCAGCGCTGTGGCTGCAACGTCCGCAGGACTTCGCCCGCCACTCCCTGATCATCTTGGATGCGCAGCGGCTGATCCTCTTCAACTCCCATGGCTGGATGACCAACCAGTTGCTTCTTGCCCTGATCCCACAGGAAGATGCTAGCGCGATCACCCCGCAGCACTCTGGCTGCAGCTTGAGCCATGCTATTGAGCAACTCGGTTAAGTCTTGCTTTTGCTGCCAGTCAGCGGAAAGCTGGAGCATGGTTTGCAATTGCTCTACGCGAGTAGCCAATTGCGAGTGTTCTGCGCAAATGAGCAATCCACTACGTAACATTTGAGCCAGCGATTCCGCAGTATCAGATTCGATCGCCCTGGCTGGGTGGATGAGCAGCACTTCAGGGAGGCCGCTACGATTCGAAATCGGTACTGCCAACCAGTTCTCGGCGCTCAGCACGCATGCTTGGTCGGCAGCGGTGGCCGCCAACTCCATGGGAAGCTGCGTAAGCGAGCTTGCCAAGCCGGCTACTCCCCAATGGTCGCCTTGCTGGTGTACCCAAGCGGCGCGGGCTTCGTTGAGCCACGCCGTAACGCTGGCCAGTGCACTGACACGGAATTCATCCGCCGATTGGCAGCGTGCAATCGCGGCTAGGATTTCACTGGCAATGGCACAGCCTGAGAACTCACCGTTACTCATCGAAACACCAGGGATTGAATACGCGGTTGGATGCCAAGTGCGACGGGGTTACGTGTCGGAGGATCCCACCGACTTTAGAGCGGGAGGGGCTGCAAAAAACCGGTTGAGCGTCTCCTCCTTGGGGGGCTTGGTCAAAAGCGACACTACCACCATGGTTACCATGGAGCACAAGAAAATGGTCACCACTGGCATTGTCTCGTAAGTATTCCCACCGAGATGGATATCGACGGTGTAGTTCTGGTTCTTTCCGAATCCCGACTGCCAGAACAGGTAGACCCAAGTCGTGATGGCGGCCAAGATTCCTGCGACAGCTCCCGTGGTCGTGAGGCGTCGCCAGTAGAGAGCGGCAAACACCAAGGGGAACAGCGCGGAGAACCCGCTGAAACACCAGACTCCCAGGGAAAATACACTGCGTGGGGCAGTCAGGCTCAGCAGGTAGGTCAGGGCGACAATAGCGATGATAAAGGCTCTTGTGATCAAGATCTGTTGCCGGTCGGTGAAACGCTCTTCTCCGAAGTAGTGGGAGATGAGGTCGTTTTCGAACATGGTTCCCAGGCACAAAAACTGACTGTCGAGTGAGGACATGATGGCGGCAAGAATGCCGGCTGTCAGCAGGCCACCGAGTAGAGCTCCGGTTTGAGTCTTTACCAGGAACGGCAAGATGGCGTTGGGATTGACCACGTCGCTACCGGGGAATTTGGGGAGGGCTGGTACTGCGGGGACCAGCGAGGTTGTAGCCCAGACGCCAATCAGCACGCAGGGTGCCCAGACGATCATGATGAAGATTGGGTGAGCCACCACGGGCAATTTGAAACTAGCGGCACTCTTCGCGGTCAGCCAATGCTGGAATAAGTGAGGGAACATTCCCACCGAGAGCGGCACGAAGAGGTAGGTCAAAAATTTCGTCTTCGACATCTCCGTTCGCGTTAATTTCTCATAACTGACTGAAGAAGAGGCCGTTCGCAGGTTTTCCCAAAAGCTCTCTCCGCCTCCTAGCCGGTTGGCAATTACGACAAAGGTTACGAGGCCCAGAGCCATAAACACCACGGTTTGAAACGCGTTGGCCCAAGCTGTTCCTCGCATTCCACCAAAAAACACGTAGACCAATACGACACAGCAGATGACAAGTGATCCTAGATAGGGAGGAATACCTCCGCTGGTCGCTTTACTGTTGGTCTGGAAGATGTCAGAGAAGGCCCCGCTGGTCATATTCTGAATGACCGTTCCTGAGGAGATAACTCCAATCAGCAGGTAGGGAATGACGAGTCCGACCAAGATGGGGAACAGTAGTAATCCGATGCGGTCGCTATCCAGTCGATCTCGAAAGAACTGAATCTGTGTGGAGTAGCCGTACTTGCGGCCAAACGTCCACAGTTTGACGCCAATTACGAAGAAGCACAGGGAATGTACGATTCCGCTGGAGGAGGCCAACAAACCATAGACACCGATGCCTTCGCTGAACGCTTCGCCCGTCGAGCCAACTAGGGCGAAGGCCGTCATCGTTGTTCCAAACATGGACATCAACAGCAGGAAGGGGCCGATCGAGTGGCTGGCAAGCAAGTAATCTTTCTTGGTGCCGGTAAACATTTGGCTCGCGAACAACCCTAGGCTCAGTAAGAGCAGCAGGTAAATCACGATTACAATTAACTCAGTCACTGTGCGGCTCCTTGGTCGTGCTTGCTGTCTGCTGCAGTTTGCGATGCCTTAGGCGGGCTGGCGGTGCGAGGCGGGCTGACGTGGTAGTCTTCAGCGGCCAATTCTTCGGGCCAAGCAATCAGTGTGGCTAGAAACCAAGTCGCTGCTGCCGCCATCGAAAGACAGACGTGGTAGAACAAGCCAATTGGCATAAAACCAAAGACTAGCGAGTCGTCGTCCCAAAGCCAATTGTCTTGATGAAGTACTAGCAGTAGCACGACTAAGCCACTGATTACCATCATCCCGGATGAATTTTTTCGCATTGAGTTCGCCTTAACTAATTGCACTTGGCAAGCATGCGGCTCCAAGTCCCGAGCCCTTCCCGGCTGGGCGTTCACGTTACCGCGAGCCGCACAGCCAGGGCCAGTGTAGCGACTGGCGCACCGTTTTGACAGCAGGCGGTCGATTGCGGCGGGAGGTGTGTGAGTCGCGTTCTCCGATGTCCCTACTTCTGCGTCTGTCTAGACTCGCGAGGCCTGCGCTTGACGGTAGCACTCTTCCATTCGCGATTGGACCAGTTGCAACATAGCAGTGTCATCCAGCTCCGAAAATTCTGCAACGTGAATAGCGGGGCCAACAGCCACTCGGAGCGGGTAGCGCAGTGGACGGGAGCTGCCACGCGGCAATGCTTCGAAGGCACCCGTGATGGCCACTGGAATGAGTGGGACGCCGCTACGTCTAGCAACCGACAGAAAGCCTGGCTTGAGCGGCGCGATATTCCCATCGGGAGTGCGCGTCCCTTCGGGAAAAATCAATACTTTCTTGCCGCGACGGAGACGAAGTAGAGTTTCTTTTAATCCCGCCAGCCCACTGCGATCACGATCCAATTCAATAGCGTCTAGCAAGCTAATGACAGTTCCAAAGATGCGGTTCTTGAAGAGGGAGCGGCGAGCCAGATAGTTTAAGCGTTCGTTGAAAGTAACCCCGATCAGAACGGGATCCAAATGACTTTGGTGCGTGCTGAGGATGAGGGCGCCCCCTTCCACTTCAGTGTTCGATCGGCCGACACACCTCAGGTCGAATACGAAGACACACACCAAGCGGGAGGTTAGCCGGACCGTATGATAGAAAGCTGTCTTAACATGGTCGTAGGCCGTGAGCCGCGCTGGTGGTTTTCCAGGCTTCGCAGATTTGGTCTTTTCCATTCCGGCTGTTTTCATAGATGGGGCTCGCTCGGGTCCAGTCGTTGGAAACCGACTTAGGGCTTGGTACTGCTAAACTTCGCGGAAAGATTCTGTCCGAGGCGGGCCTGGACGAGCCGCTCAAGCTTGTCGACCACTTGGTGCATGGAGATTCCGTCCGTGCTGATTTCAACGGCATCCGGGGCTTTGATCAAGGCTCCCACGGGGCGGGAGTAGTCGGCGAGGTCTCTTGCGTTTTGCTGATCCAGGACGGACTGCAAGTCGGCATCGATCCCGCGTTGGGCTAAATCTGCGACGCGCCGGCGGGCTCGCTCCTCGGGGCTAGCTACCAAGAACACTTTGCAGCGAGAATCCTGGAAGACCACGCTGCCTTGATCGCGTCCCTCGGTAACAACCCGCTTGCCGCTGGCCCAACGCCGCTGGAGATCGCTCAAGATTTCTCGTACCAGGATATTGTCTGCCACACCGCCAATGGCTTGAGAGACTTCAGGGGTGCGGATTGCATCCGACACATCCTCGCCGTTCATTCGCACTACAGAACCGCTCAATTCGATCTGCAGATCTGACGCGAGCTGCTGAAGTGCGTTTGTTTCACTGGGGGTGATCGGGACGCGTAGCATCGCCAGCGTTACGCAGCGATACATGGCGCCGGTGTCGAGGAATTCAAATCCAAGCCGGTCCGCTAGCAGCTTGGCCACCGTGCTCTTGCCCGCTCCAGCAGGGCCGTCAATGGCAACAACAGTTGTTGGCCGAGTGGGTGGCAAGCTATGGTGGGTAGGCATAGGGACGACTCTTCTACGGTAATAAGATCCAGGCAACAACAAGCTTTGTGGGGGCAGGGATTTACTGGCCCTCAGCTTGGGGCGGCTCTACCAGGGTGGTGCACTACAATGGGGCAGTAATTCTACCTCGTGCAAGGTTCGTAAGGCTTCCTCGCAAATTGATTTTCGCGTTGGCGTGGCACTAGCCCGACTAGCTTCCTGCTGCATGCCCAGCTTGCACGTTCCTCAAAAAATGACGTTCCGGTGGCTTAAAGTCGGGTCGCGCACGGGGCTAAATGATCTCGTCGAACCGCAAGTTGTTCGGCACGCAAGCTGTTAGAGCTTGAGGGCCCCACGGGTACGGCCCGTGCCACACAAGCAGGTATCCTGAAAATCCATGCATCCCGAAAATCGAAACTAGAAGAAGCTCTAGCTACGTGAATTGGCCTGTTCCGACGCGTAGCCGAGACCACCGCCCACCAACAGCCCACCTAAGTGGCAAAGGTCGGCATAATGCCAATTGGGCACCGCACCTGAAAGCCCCACCAAGATCATCCCCACGGCGAGGATTACAAATGGGGTTGGAATGCGTATCGCAAACCTTGGGTTCAGCGTTGACCGAATCCAGACATATCCGAGAAAGCCATAGACGACACCTGAGATCCCCACGAAGTTAGGATTGCCATGCCATGAAGGTGGGGCCAGTCCTTGGAGGAGATTGGGAATAATCGCCAGCAACAGGACGAAAATTGCGAATTTGGGAGTTCCCATTAACCTTTCGAGAACTCGGCCAAACACGAATAGACCAAACAGGTTGAGTGCTAAGTGCATGGGGTCGCCATGCATGAAGATAGGGGTAATGATGCGCCAGATCTCACCCTTCTCAATGCTCGCTGCCGGATTGCCTTGGCTCTCGATAGCGTCTTGCGGATCCACGAAAGAGAGCTGGTTCTTAGTGGCAACTCCCCATTCGTTGCTTGGGGCGGGGTTGGAAAAAGAGCTGAGCACGCTGATGAAGATGCATAGTAAAATCAGTGTGAGTGTTAGTGGCGGAGTGCGGCCGCCTCGGCCCATCATCGGAGAGCGTGGGCTGGGATCGATCCGATGTACGTTCTTTGCCGCTTGCTGGCGTTTCTTCTGCTTCTCGGCCATCAACTGGCTTGCTTTGGCCACCGCCGAAGCGTACTTCGCGTCAAGCGGGTTTTGTTGGAAGTGCGCCAGTTCGGCGCTGGCGAAATCGAGTCGATCCTCATCGCGGACCCAGATCTCCCAATGGTCATCAGCGGGCTGGCCAAGCGTTTCAATATGCGTGGCGACACCTTGAGTAAGCAGGTGCGCGACAAACCGCTCTGCTGGCTTACGACCCTGAATTTCACCTAAACAACGCATATTTCGCCAATCACCAAACTATCTGAAACTTGCTGCACGCCAAACATCATACCGCATGCATCTCGAAAGCGCGAGACCCCGTACGATTGATTGAGCCTCTGAGGCTGACATTGCGGCCCGCAAAAATCGATTGCATTCCAGTGGTGGAATTTGGAAGATCGAGCGTCTGTCGCTGGAGGCAATCCCTGGCAGGTTCCCGAACCGAGGCCGGGCTAGTTCTCGGAGAAGCGGGGAGGGAAGTCGTCCTCGGGAAAGGACGCTGAGCCGTCAGATGGGGCCTTGATCTTCTGTTCGAGGCAGCGAATCAGCAGGCGGCAGCGGACGTCTACATTCGCCTCCGATAGCAGTTGCTGTTTTATGGGCAGCGGTAAGTTGAGGGCGTAGGCGATGGTGTCGGTCAGGATTCCGAGGGGTAGCTGTTTGCCAATCAATTGTTTGAAACTCTCCTGTGCAGCTAGGCCTTCTGGGACGAAGTGCGCGAACAACTCTTGCACCCTGTCGACTAGGCCCGGCCGCTCAGCCTCTCCCTCGCTGGGGTAAAGATCCTCCAACAGGTCGACTTGGGCTTCCCGATAAGGGCGAGCCGGTGTGAGTTCACGGATGATGGTGGCGCGTTTCATGCCGACCAGCAAGATGTTGTGGCGGCCATCCTCGGTGGGCGTGTGGGAGATAACCTTACCGATGCACACAATCTCCTCCAAGGTCGGGCTGTTGAGGTAGCTCGACTCCCATCCAGCTCGAAAAAGAGCCATGGCAATGAGACCGTCTTGCTCAAGTGCGGCGGTCAACATATCGCAGTATCGCGGCTCGAAAATGTGCAGCGGTTGTACGACGTGCGGGAAGAGGACTAAGTTCGGAAGCGGAAAAAGCTTTACCCTGCCGCTGAAGTCTTCCGGCCAGGCTGCTGCGTTGGGGAGACTGGTCATGCATTGCTCGTGAACTGAGGATCGTTTAAAGAACTACAGATCCATTCCGTAGTAGTATTAGTGTATCGGATTGGCGAGGGCCAACTTAGCTGCGATTGCAGGCTTGCGTTGCATCAACCAGGTCCAGGCTGGCAAAGGGGTGGGCTGGTGTCGGTAATCCGCATGAAGCTGGGAAGGGGGCTGGAGGTGGAAGGCTGGGCTTGAACGCAAATCAGGCAGCGCGTCCAACTAGGCTTGCATCACTGAATGTCGTATAACAAAAGGTACGGTAGACGCCGGAATCTTAACGCCTTCTTCCTTGATCCACGCCTTGCAGGGCGGTTGGTCGCTGCAGGATCCAGACGCTAATTTTCAGGCCGCGTGCCTCTGGTTGCGACTCGCCCGCAATATTACCAATCTTAGTTTACCTCTCCTTGATCCGAGCCTGTCGCATGATTCTTACTGGTGCAGAAATCCAGCAGCGTATTGGTACCGACATTCATATCAGTCCTTTCGAGGAGTCACAGCTCAATCCCAATAGTTACAACCTACGCTTGCACAACGAGTTGTTGGTGTATGAGGAAGTTGTGCTAGATTTGAAGGTTCCCAACCGCTACCGGCGTTTAGAAATTCCTGCGTCCGGATTGGTCCTTAGTCCAAACCAGGTCTACCTAGCTCGGACTGTGGAGCATACCGAAACCCACAACTTGGTACCGATGATTGAGGGACGCTCTTCCGTGGGACGCTTGGGGCTGTTTGTGCATGTGACAGCTGGTTTTGGGGATGTGGGGTTCAAGGGGTATTGGACGCTAGAGATGTTTGCTGTCCAGCCGATTCGGATCTACCCGGGCGTGGAAATCTGCCAGATTTTCTATCACACCCTGGAAGGGGCAGTCGCGGAGTACAGTTCGCGCAAGTATCAAAACAATACGGACATCCAACCCAGTTTTCTGTATCAGGAATTCGGACACAGCGATGAAGATTCGCAGTTGAAATTCGATTTCCCCCCTACGCCCTGAGCGTTCCACGTTGAAGTGATTTCCGTTGGAGACTCTGGTCACTGAATCAGAGTCGCTCTTCCGAGGTTGCTAATAGGACTGCGAAATCAGCCACCGATTGCACCTTGAGCTTGGAGAAAGCGGAATGTCGCCTTCGGTCCAGCGTGCGAGCGCTGATCGCGAGTTCATAGCTGATTGACTTGTTGGGGGAGCCTCGCGCGGATAACTTCATGATGGCGAGCTCTTCTTCAGTCAGCGCCCCGATGGCTTTGCGGGCCGCATTGATGCGTTGCCGCTTGCTAAATATCTGCTGACTGCATTCGATTCCGCGTTCGACCTGCACGACGAGCTGCTGCGCCTTGAAAGGCTTCTCGAGTAGCATGATGGCTCCCTGCGACATGATGCGAATGGCGCGAGGCACGTCTGCATGACCAGAGATAACGATGATGGCCATGCTGCTTTCGCGATCGAGTAGGGCTTGCTGAAGCTCGATGCCAGACATCCCTGGCATTTCCAGGTCGGTGACGACGCAGCCCACATCTTCCGGCTGGATGGTGCTCAGTAGATCTGTGGCCGACGTAAACGATTCTGCGTTCAGTCCGTGGGCCTCCAGTAACTTTGCCACCACAGGTAGGACATTCGGATCGTCATCAACCAGGAGGATTCGAGGTTTCTTCATGTTCGCGATTAGCAGTCGTGGGGTGTTGATGTTGCGTTTGTGGGCCCCATGGGGCGAGTCCAGTGGCTGCAGAATTACCGCCATGGGCAGTTGTGTCTAGTACTGGTGGAGGGGGGCGGTGCGGACTGCCGCCTGGGCGCTGTTCCCGCCCCCTAACCTCGATTCTAGCTAGTAAAGTTCGGGGCTGCAGTGGCGGCAATTCTCGGCACGGCAGATTCATCCTACTTTGGCGGATGTTCGCCAGTCGAAAATGAGAAATGTATGCGATAATCAGTGCCATGGCGGAAGCGCAACCGTCACTGAGAGTTCTTAGGGGCAAAACTAGAGCTCTCGTGGAGGTCATCTCACTGTGCACGGTGAGATGACCCCTTTTTTTGCGCTCCTATTGCGTATTCCGATGTTCAATGCACTCCAGTCTCAACCCGCAAGCTGGAGGGACGCCCCCTGCTGCCAGCCATCGCCAGCAGACTCTTAGCGTGCCTGTCGTCCTGCTGCTATTCCATCTAAACTATAGTACATGTACTTCGTGGAATAGGATTTGTGTACCGAGATTCGGATAGCTCCCAATGGCTAGTAGCGAACGACTTCAGCGACGTGGAATGCCTGAACTCCCGGAAACCAGGAGTGGTTTACGCAGTCTGCCGGCTTGGGCGATTTCGCTAATATTCCATTGCACGCTGGTCGTGACACTCGGGGCGCTGTGGACGGCCGGACCACGCGGAACGGGGGAATCAAGAGATCGTCCCGTGGGGGTCGCCATGGTCTACGAGGCGGCCGGCGGCGAGGCGTACCGACTTACTGAGTCGAGTGGCAATTCTAGCGCAGCCGCAAGTTCACCAGCTACTGCTGTCGTTGAAAGCAGTCTGCCCGATAGCGTTGGTGACGTCTTCAGTTCGGCCGAACAATCATTGCTCGCCGGGCTTCTCCCGGGTGACTCCTCCGCTGCTGGAAACGCCGCGGCGGCGGCCGGTGGAATCGGGCTTGCCGACGGCGGCGGTGCCATCGGCGGTAGTCGCAACGCTCCTAAAACTAAAACAACAGTCTTTGGAATTGAGGGAGAAGGCTCTCGGTTTGTCTATGTCTTCGATCGTTCCGCGAGTATGAATGGCGGCGGAGGCGCTCCATTGGCGGCAGCTAAAAGAGAGCTCTCTGCCAGTATCGAATCGTTGGGCGAGGCTCAGCAGTTTCAGATCATTTTCTACAATGAAACGCCGCTCCCCTTCGGTGGTTTAACCAGCCAAGGGCCGCAGATTTTGCGCGGCGTCGACGCTTCGAAACGAGAGGCTTTGCGTTTTGTCCGCAACATTGTTGCCGAGGGTAGCACGCAGCACATCGATGCATTGCGAATGGCGTTGGCGATGGGGCCCGATGTCGTGTTCTTTCTTACCGATGCCGACCTGCCAGCCCTTTCCGTAAGGCAGATTTCCGACTTGCAAACGAGAGCAAGTCGTTCAGGCGCTGCGATTCACACCATTCAATTCGGCTCCGGTGGGAAATCCTCTGCAGGCGGTTGGATTGAGGTTTTGGCGCTGGGTACTGGCGGGCAGTACCGTTACGTCGATATCAGTAAGCTGTAGGTACCTGGGGCAAAGTCGTGACGCGTCTCGTTTGAGGGGGGGCAGGGCACGCTGGGCTCGGTGGTGCGAGGGGGCCGCTGGGCCGCTGGGCCGCTGGATCGCGTCGCTGGAGTGGTTTCAGTACTGTTGTTCTTGCTCCGGGCCGAGTCTTGCGTGAGGCAGCGGGCGCGTGTTCGTCGAGGCTTCGCGCCAAAGCGGGATGGATGAAGCGGGATGGATGAAGCGGGATGGATGAGCCGGACGCTTGAGGCAAGCTAAGCGTCAGGTGTTGTCGTGCGCTTCGGTTCCAATTTTGCCGCCGATGAAGTGTGGGCTGGCGTGGATGTGGGCTTGGGGTGCCGACAGATTACCGCGTGCGTTGGTCCATAAAAAAACACCGCCCCAATTGCAGGGCGGTGTTTCTTAAATGTGAACAGTAGGACTAGCCGCGATTACTCTTGGCTAGGTGCTGTTTCGTCGTCGGTTGCGGGAGGAGTTTCAGCGGCTGGTTCTTCAGCAACTGGTTCTTCCACTGCGGGCGCTTCGGCTGCAACTGGAGCGATGAGAGGTCCATCCGATCCCAGACCTCCCTTTAGGTCTTGGGAAGGAGCTTTGGCTTCAGCGATTTGCTGCTGGCGAGCTTCTTCGCGCGCAGCTGCTTCCTCTTGCTCTTCGGCCCAATCTACCCGTTTGCGGGAGAGACCAATCTTTCGCTCGTCGGAATCGACTCGCAGTACCTTGACTTCGAGTTCATCGCCGACCTTCACCAACTCTTCTGGATTCTCGACTTTGTCGTCCGAGAGCTCAGAGATGTGGAGTAGGCCTTCGAGTCCATCTTCAAGTCCAATGAAGACACCGAAGTTGGTGATCTTGGTGACTTTCCCCTTGACCAGTTGGCCAGGTTGGTACTTCTCGGGAATGGTGGTCGCCCATGGATCGTCGTCGAGTTGCTTGAGTCCAAGTGCGATACGGCGACGGTCTTGGTCGACCGACAGAACGCGGCACTTGATTTCTTGTCCCTTCTCGACCACTTCACTGGGGTGGCTAACCTTGCGCGTCCACGACATGTCGGAGACGTGCAGCAGTCCGTCGATACCCTGTTCCAACTCGATGAACGCACCGTAGTTGGTGAGGTTGCGGACCTTGCCGTTGACCGAACTGCCTTCTGGGTACTTGTCGAGGACTTCGTCCCAGGGGTTGGACATCGTTTGCTTCATACCCAAGGAGAGTTGTTGACCGGCTGGATCAACTCCGAGGATCTTCACATCGATTTCATCACCGGTTTGCACCAATTCGTTCGGGTGATTAATGCGGCGTGTCCAGGACATTTCGCTGATGTGTACCAAGCCTTCGATGCCTGGTTCGAGTTTGACGAACGCACCGTAGCTCATCACGTTGACAACTTCGCCCTTGACGGTCGTGCCAACTGGATACTTCTCTTCGATGTTGTCCCAAGGATTGTTTTGCTTTTGCTTCAATCCCAGGGCGATTTTTTGCTTTTCGCGATCGATTGCGAGAACCTTGACTTCGATTTCTTGGTCGATCGAAACCATTTCGGATGGGTGTCCGATACGTTCCCAGCTCATGTCGGTGATGTGCAGCAAGCCATCGATGCCGCCCAGGTCCACGAACGCACCGAAGTCGGCGATGTTCTTGACGATACCGTTGCGTAGCTGTCCGACTTCGAGTTCGCCGAGCAGGTGCTCGCGATCTTCCTCGCGCTGCTTCTCGATGAGCGACCGTCGGCTGACGACGATATTGCGGCGTGTTTCATCGATCTTGAGGACTTCGCACTGAACGACGCGACCGATGTAATCGGCGATATCGTTGGGGCGACGGATGTCGACTTGGCTAGCTGGCAAGAAGACATTGACTCCAATGTCGACCAGCAGACCGCCCTTGATCTTGCGAGTTACTGTACCGGTGACGACTTGGCCCTCGCTGACCTCGGCCATCATCTTTTCCCACTCCAGGATCTTTTCCGCTTTGCGTTTGCTCAGCGAGATCATGCCGTGGATATCATTTGCTGGGCCGAGCGCGTCTTCCATCTCTTCGATCAAAACCTTAACGGTTTGACCGACGGCTGGAGGCTCTTCTGTCTCGTCCCACTCATCTACATTGATTGCACCTTCGCTCTTGAAGCCAACGTCGATAACGACATAGTCACCATTGACTTCAACGATTTTTCCATCCACGATCTGGTTGACATCGAAGAGATCGTTCAGGCCCTCCAGGCCTTCAAGGATCATGTCATCAAAATCGTCTTCCGGCAGCAGAATTTCAATCTGCGTTGCCATGGAGTCATCTTCTAGAGAGCGAATAAGGTTGCGATTGACCATTCTTGACCTAAGAAATCCTCTCTCATCAATCACTTCCAACACTTCTAGGAATGCAGTGACGTTCGCCTTCAGAGTGCTGAGCAACGGAAGCGGATCGAGGAGGAACCCAAAAAAGAGAAAAAGTTTCTATTTCACCGCGAGCAGCTGGCACCATGCCTAACCTCTAATCTTCAGCGGTGACGTATTCCGCAAATCTAACACCAGTGGTGATTTGCGGCAATATCACCCGGGGCGGGTAAGTCGCAAAATGGCCATTTTCATGATGGGGTGATTCCTCCAGACAGCATCTTCGCGATGTGATGCGTAAGCGTTACACTTTGAGGCCAGCAGAAAAGCGGCGGAGCGCCGCAGGCAGGATTGGCGGCTAGCAGCGGTTGGCATCCCCGCTACGAATGCGGCATCTTCAAAGGCCTCGCTTCATTTGGGCCTTACGTTGGGAACTGATTTTGGGAACAGATTTCATGAGTGCATTGCCAGCAAATGGCCTCGCCGTAAGCCGCGTTGCGATAGGTGGAGATCACGCCGGTTTTTCGATGAAGAATCTCGTTGGTACCTACCTTAAGCAGCTTGGCATCGCGGAAGTGGTGGATTGCGGCCCCGAGGATGAATGCCCCTGTGACTTTCCCGATTTTGCCGAAAAGGTTGCGCGGCTAGTGTTGGCGGGGAAGGTCGATCGAGGGATCCTAATTTGCGGAAGTGGCGTTGGTGTTAGCGTTGCGGCCAACAAAATACCGGGAATTCACGCTAGTATTTGCCATGACACCTACTCCGCCAGGCAGGGGGTTGAGCACGACGACATGAATGTCTTGTGCGTCGGCGCCCGGATCATCGGAGAGGAGCTGGTTAAGGAAATCGTACGATCGTTTTTAACGGCTAAGTACTCGCCGCAACCGAGGCACAAGAAGCGGGTCGATAAAATCGATGATTTGGAGCGACGCGCGATGGCAGGCGAGTTCAACAACTTGCGTGCGGAACCGTCAGCGTCTTAGCCCGCCTTTCTCGGCGCGCTAATTCAAGGGCGTGTTTCGTTTTAACGCGGCGGTCGTTCCCTACAGTTGCCGAGTAGCAGCAACCATCCCGGCGTGCGCACACTGCGATTTAACAGGCCGGTTCGATGGAGGGTTGGGACGAATGCGGTGCGGTGGCCGGAGAATTTGTAGAGGCCAATCTTCCTGCCCCTCTGGCGACTGGTTCAGGAAGTGCCGATGGGGAGCTCAATGCCCTCCTGCTCGAGCTCGCTGGCAGACAAGTGTCCGTGTTGCAATGCCAGCCAGATGAGCAAGCCCTTCTGCGCGTGCATCCGATTGCCGGCTTGATCTACGATAAGACTGTCCGGTCCATCGATGACTTCATCGGTAACTTCTTCCCCCCTCCGAGCTGGCAAACAGTGCAGTAGTTTGCAGCCTGCGGGTGCGTGGGACATCAGTTTCCCGTTGACTTGGTAGGGTGCGAAGGCCTGCTGTCGAGCTTCGGCTTCCGCCTCTTGCCCCATGCTGGTCCATACATCAGTGTAGGCAAAGTCTGCTCCGTGCATGCCGGTTGCGATATCCTCCGTTTGCTCAATGTCCGCGTTCGGGTAACGGTCGCTAATCTCACTCAGGATCTGGGAATCCATGAAGTGAGATTGAGGGCCGAGCAATCGAAATCGCATGCCGACCATAGCGCATGCCAACGCCATGGAGTAAGCGACATTGTTGCCGTCGCCGACGAATGTGACCTGTCTGCCAACCATCGATCCGGTGGCTTGTCGAACCGTCAGCAAGTCCGCTAGCGCCTGGCAGGGGTGCGATTTGTCGGTGAGTCCGTTGATGATCGGAACGCAGTTGAAGCTTGCGAGTTCCAGCAACGATTCGTGGGATTTGGCGCGGCACACCACGTAATCGGTGTACTGGGAAAGCACTTGGATGAAGTCGCTGGTCTTCTCCCGCTTTTGCCATCCAACTTCAGAACCTAAGAACATCGCTGTTCCGCCAAGCTGGCTAATGCCTGCTTCGAAGCTTACGCGCGTTCGTAGACTCGGCTTCTCGAATAGCAACGCCAGCACGCGGCGGGCGAGCCAAGCGGGACGGCGCCCGGACAGCAAGACTCCCTTGACCTGTTCGGAGATCGAAAGGATCGTTTGGAGTTCTTGTTGGCTAATATCAAATAGTGAAAGCAAGTGTCTCACGATGGAATTTCCGTTCTACGACATAGGCTTGCACTCGACCGCCAATCTGTGCGGTGTGTGCAAGGCAATTGAGTACCTGATGATGGATTTAACCGGCTGCAGTGGCTTGCGGATCGCCCGCACTGGCTGCATGCTCCAGAATTACTTGGGTGAGGATCTGCATTCCCTGATCAATTTGGTCAAGTTCAACGTTCATGGCTGGCAGCAACCGGATGACATTCGACTGGGTGCAGTTGACTAACAGTCCCTCCTCCAAGCACTTGGCGACAATCGGTGCGCCTTCGAATTCTAATTCGATACCAATCATCATCCCTGCTTGTCGAATCTCGCGTACATGGTCGCATTGCTCTGACAATGTATTGAGATGTTCAGCAAAGCGTTGGGCACCCTGGTTTGCGCGCTCTAGCAGACCGTCTTGCTCGATCGTCTCTAACATGGCGATTCCGGCAACGGCTGCAATCGGGTTTCCACCAAAAGTGCTGGCATGCATCCCCGGCCGCAGGCTGGAAGCGATCTCACGGTTGGCCAGCATGGCTCCTCCGGCAATTCCGGCGCAGAGTGATTTTGCGAGGGTCATAATATCGGGTTCGACTCCGAAATACTGGTACCCGTACCATTGTCCGGTCCTGCCACAGCCGGTTTGAACCTCATCGAATATCAGCAGCAAATTATGCTTGTCGGCTAGTTCACGAAGACCTTGCAAGTAGTCGGCTCCTGGGATCCGCACGCCACCTTCGCCCTGGATGGGTTCCAGCATAATTGCACACGTTGCGGAGTCGATTCGTTTCTCGACTTCCGCCAAATCGCCGTAGGGAGCATAGGTGAAACCAGCTAGCATGGGCCCCAGTCCGGCGTGGTAGGCCGGTTGGGCTGTAGCCGCCAGGGATCCCATCGTTCGCCCGTGAAAGCCACCTTGAAAAGTAATGATTTTGTAGCGATCGGGGCCATGATGCAGCCTGGCTAGTTTGATGGCGGCTTCATTCGCTTCGGCTCCGCTATTGCAGAAAAACGCCTGTGCGTCGAAAGCGCGTTCAACCAGCATTTGGGCCCACAGACCTTGTGATTCCATGTGCCACGTGTTGGGGACATGGATCAGCTCGGCCACTTGCTGCTGTACCGCCTGGACAACTCTTGGAGGGCAGTGCCCCAGCAGATTGCAGCCCCAACCGGGGAAAAAGTCGAGATATTCGCGGCCCTCGCTATCCCAGATTCGTGAGCCCTCACCACGCACTAAATTGACCGGATAGCGTCGGTAGTTGCCAATGACGTATTGTTCGAAGAGGCGTTGGGTGTCAGCTGAACTCAAGTGTTGTAGCGACATGAAATTTTCACTTGCAATTAAAAAAGGCAGCGCTAAACGGCTGCCAATATGAGGTTGTAGTTACTTGGATCCAACTCGTTTGACGTAATTTCTGGTCCGATTAGTTTACTGGGCTATCGGCAATCACTGCGGGGGGGCTCGTGCGGTGTTGTACCAGCTCGGTTCCGACGCCGCTGGTTGTGTAAATTTCAAGCAACAACGAGTGTCGTAACTTGCCGTCGATGATATGCACCTTCCGCACTCCTCGCTGGAGTGTGGAGATGCAAGCTTCGATCTTGGGGATCATGCCAGCATCAATAATGCCGTCTTTTATCAGCTGCTGCGCTTCGGCGGATGTCAAGGAGTTAATGCGGGTGGCTGGATCCTTCTTGTCACGTCGGACTCCGTTGACGTCGCTGAGGAAAATCAACTTCTCAGCTCCCAAGGCTTCCGCAACGGCCATGGCGGCAGTATCAGCGTTCACGTTGAACTTTTGGCCCGTGCCGTCAATACACATCGAAGGAATGACGGGGACCTGATTGGCGTAGCTTATACTTTCAATAACGGCTCGATCGACGTGAGTCACTTTGCCGACGAACCCTAGGTCAATTTGCTGCCCTCCGTCCTCCAACAGTAGCTTCTCACCCGTCAGGACATTGGTATCCGCTGCAAAGTTCAGGTTGACAGCTCGCCCACCCAATCGCTCGATCTCATCGGTCAGGAACTGGGTGATTTCACCGGCCAAGACTCGCTCCACGATATCCAGCGTCGCTTCGTCTGTGACACGCCGACCGTTGATCCACTGCGATTCCAGCCGGGCCTCTTCCATGGCGCGATTGATGTTCGGACCCCCGCCATGGACAATCACCGGCTTCATACCGACTGTTTCCATGAAGATAACGTCGAGCAAAAGATGCCGGATCGCTTCCGTATCTTCTAGGAGACTACCTCCCAGCTTAATCACGGTCGTCTTGCCACGAAAACGACGGATCCAGCCCATCGCTTCAATTAGAGTATCTGCCTTAGCAATAGCATCTTGCACTTTGAATCATTAACTTTCGCTGGACTGACTAGCGTGCGAATCGCGAACCTTCGCTACCTGATGCGAATTGGCTCGCGGCGGCAGTTTACTTCTGTCCATCAACGCAACGAGGGGCTCGTAGCCAGTTCCTGGCTCGATCCCCCGCGTTGGGTGGCTTAGTAGTTCGCAATTTAGTAAGGGCCCAATGCTAAACCAGAGTTAAGCTTGGCGTCAATCTACTAAGGGACGACAAGGCCGGTTCTTCCAGGAATTTCTCGCGGTCTACTACCTGTATTTCGGAGTGCGTTCACCCCCTGGTTTGCACCGATGAGTCGATTGTGCTGATTGTACCGCTTGGGGAATTCTCCAATAAACGGAATGCTTTACCCCCATAATTGGCCTATGGCCGGTTTTTGCCTAGTTAGACTAGGCTTGCCAGGTTGGCTGTTGTGCGGATTTCTTTCCAAACGCGAGCTCCGGGAGTGCCCTGATGTTTGGCCTCCTTTCAGACGCCAGTGCCTGGCTCAGCACCTGCCCCTGCTTGCTAGAGTTTTACGAGATTTCCCACCATGCCGAGACTTTCTGCTTCCAGAATCTGTCAGCGTTTGACATCCCTTCGTAGGGAGGGGCTTTTCAAAAAAAAGACCCGTAGGGCCGCTTCCCGCGTCACTCGTTTCGAGCAGCTGGAGCATCGGCGAGTTCTGGCGGCAGCGATTTGGCATAACGTTTCCAATCGTTTGAACGTCAATGGAGACAGTGGCGGCTTCGTCAGCCCACTCGATGCGCTGCTGGTGATCAACGAACTCAACGGCCGCAATATCAGCGATCCACTCTCTGGAGTATTGCCCAAACAGGTCGAGAGCACCGACGGCGTGGGCTACTTGGATGTTAGCTGCGACGGCTACGTGGCTCCCATCGATGCGCTGCTGGTGATTGACTACTTGAATGCCCAAGGTTCCGAGGAGCCGCGTGGTGCCCTGGAATTGGGGACGGGCCTCTACCCTGCCCTGGCTTGCTCGCCGCAATTGCAGGAACAGACTCAGTTCGCGACGGAGTTTGTCCGTGAATTCACTCTACCGAACGATTCGACGGCGCTCCGCATCAGCTTTCAAGCCCCCGAGTTTGACTTGGAGAGTCGTCGGAGCATTCGCGATGCGTTTGAAATCGAGGTGACCGACTTCCAAGGTAATCCACTCTCGTTCCCCTATTCCTCCGGTCGTGACGCGGTTTACAACTGGAGCGAAGACTTAGAGCCTGTATTCGGCGCGGGCGTCTCCACGACGACTGAACCGAGTGGGGCAGATTCCACGGCCACGATCAACTTGTCGGGCTTAGCGGCAGGGACGCAAGTTCGCGTAACGACACGGCTGGTGAACAACGATGGTGATGACGATACCAGTACCCTCATTCGTGGTTTTGAATTTGTCGATGCTTTGCTGCCGGCCCCCGAAGGTGTCAGCGCTAGTTCGCAGAGCACCCGTGAGCTTGCTCCGTTAGATTTTTCGAAGTTGCAAGACTTGAGTGGTAGTTTCGCGGCCAGCTACGGCCGGACCAGCCTGGCTGGAGACAACACGGAATTGGTGACCGAGTTGATGGTGACCAACCTCAGCAGTCAGGCTGTCACGGGGCGTTTGTTGGTGGCCATCGATAACGTCTCGGAGCTGGACGTGCATGCCATGCATCCGGATGGCTTTTTGCAAGATGGTCGCCCCTACTTTGACTTGACCTCCGAGATGGATGGTCAGCCGCTGGCTCCTGGTGCCAGCATTCGTTCTCGTGAGATCCGATTTCTGAATGAGAGTGGCGACCGTTTCAGCTACAAGCTGAGTACTCTGGGGACACTCAATGTGGCCCCGAGCGGATTTAGCTCCACCCCCGTCGATTCGATCGAAGCGGGCAACGAGTACCGCTACGCGGCGCACGCCACCGATCCAGACGGTCAGACTCTGACCTATTCGATGCTAGTGGGGCCCGAGAGGGCTACGATCGATCCGGCAACCGGCGTATTGCAGTGGTCCACGGACCAAGCGGACATTGGTTCACATCGTATTACGCTGCGCGCCACCGATCCATTTGGACTGTACGTCGAGCAGAGCTATACCATTACCGTTCATGCGACCTTGCAAAATCGTCCACCGAATTTTGTGAGTGATCCGGTCACCGAGGCGATCGCGTCGAGTGGATTTGAAATCACGACCGTCGCCACAGGAGCCGGACCTGCAGGCGTCTCAGTCATCAATGGCTTCCGCGGTCCAGGGTTGGTGACGCTCAACGCGGGTGATCAGTCACTTTCGCAAATTGATTCACTTGGCAACGATCTCTTTGACTTGCCGATCCGAGTGTCCGTTGGCGAGCCAGCTCCGACTGGTCAAGTGCTGCGTAGCGGCTATAGCGTCGACGTTGGGCTCCCTGCATTCGAGAGCACATTCGATAGGAACGCAATTAGTGGCATGGACCAGGCGGATCTCAATGGCGATGGGACGCTTGATCTGGTGGTCTCAGGTTTAGTATTTGATTGGCTGCCGACGCAAACCTATCAACAGCTGATCAACGTGACGTTGGGCAACCCCGATGGTACGTTCGGCGAAGCGATCACAGTGGGAGAGTTACCGGCAAAGGGTAACTCGAAATACAGCACGCTTCGGGTGGCGGATTTCGACAACGACGGTGACTTCGACATACTCACGACGGATGGTGAGACATCGACGATGCACTTTCTTCGTGGCAATGGGCAGGGGGATTTCGCAGATGCGGTTTCGACAACCTTGACGACGAACCTCTACAACTTTAAGTCAGTGGATCTCGATCAAGACGGCAACCTCGATCTGGTGGGTATGTCGAATACGCAAAAGGAACTCGGCTACATGCTTGGGCGTGGAGACGGCACGTTCGATGACTTTGTGACTGTCTATGGCGATCCTGCCGGTCCACTGATTTCTTCTTATTTTGGGCCAGCACGCAATTACGCGGTCGCGGACATGGATGGCGACGGCGATCGAGATATCGTGTTGGGCGATTTCGGTGAATTAAGCATCACAGTGATGTCCAACGATGGAGCTTTGGGTTTTAGTGTTGCAGCAACGCTGGATGCGGTAAATCCATTCTATCCGTATGCTTCCCCGGGGCCGCCCAAGCAGATGTTTGCCGTTTTCCTTGGTGATTTCAATGGAGACAGCCATGAAGATATCGCCTACGGGTCGCTTTATGGTTCGTCAAGCCGCTCCGGCGGACTAGGAGTCTATCTTGGCGATGGAAGCGGCACGAACTTTACCTATCAAGATGGTGCCGACGCGATCGTCAATTTCCCCGATAATGCGGCGGGCAATGGCGATCCTGTTGATATCGACAACGACGGTGATTTGGACATCGTCGTCGCAAGTAGTCGTGGTGGAACCGGCTCAGCAGGGCAAATGCCGTCGGTGTTGATCAATCGAGGTGACGGCACGTTCACTACCACCAATTTGACACTACCTGCCTTCGGCGAATCGTCGTATGCATTCACAAACAACGAATCAAACGCGAAGGGAGTGCTGGTTGGGGACTACAACCAAGACGGCCTACTGGATATCTCGACCTATCGCAGTCATATCGGCGGCAGT
The DNA here is from genome assembly GCF_007752135.1 of Aureliella helgolandensis. Taxonomy (GTDB): domain Bacteria; phylum Planctomycetota; class Planctomycetia; order Pirellulales; family Pirellulaceae; genus Aureliella; species Aureliella helgolandensis. Next base: position 3,531,069 of record NZ_CP036298.1, read on the forward strand.
TTCGCAAGCGTCACGGTGATCTTGGCTGATCAGCCAGGTGTCTTCGCCTCGAGTTCTACCCTCCATTCTGACTTCTTAGTAAACAGCCCTAAGGCTTTCTATGAGGCGGGCGACTTCAACAACGACGGAATTGTTGACCTCTGGGCCCCTTCGTATCAGGGCATTTCCCGAACATGGCTAGGACGAGGCCATGGGACATTCGACGATCCTTTTCCTGCGACTCCCTCTATCGGAAACGAATTCCTTACCAGCGGCACTGTCGAGGACTTCAATCAAGACGGAATCCTCGACGTCTTTTGGAACGGACACAATGGAGTTCAGGGTGGTCCCGCTCCTCGTTATCTTGCGGCCCTTGGAAACGGAGATGGCACTTTTGAAATTACCTTCCAAGAGTCCTCCGGTGGTCGCCAGCCTGCTTGGAGCGATTTCAACGGAGATGGCTACCTTGATTTTGCATCCTCGAACACAACGGCAGACGGAGTGCAGGTTTTTCTGTACGACGTGGACAACCCAGGAACATGGGTCTTCGACAACGAGATTTTGTATAGCGACTTAGGCCCGGGAGCTACAGGGCACGGCTATACGATGTCGGTTGACGACTTCGATCAAGACGGCAAATCAGATATTGGAGTGGTTGCGAGACTAACCGACGAACCGTTTCGTCTGGTCGTTTATCCTGGATTGGGCGACGGTACTTTCACCACGCCCGTGAGCACTTTCATTGCCGAAGCTGCGACCGACTACACCAGCACGAGCTGGATGACGACGGGCGATTTCAACGAGGATGGCATCCCCGACGTCGCTGTTTACGAATACTATTCGATCTCGGTGCATCTCGGTGTCGGCGATGGAACATTTGGCCGCACAGATATCTATCCCGCGTGGAGGACCGCGAATTTAGAAACTCAACTGTTTGTGCGTGACATCAACCACGATGGTCACGACGACGTGTTGTTCACCGATGTGCAAGGTTCACAGTCGTTGGGGATCTTGCTCGGCAACGGTGACGGTAGTTTTCAAGATCGGATTGCCTATGACGTGCCTAACAGCTACGGTGCAATCTCGTTTGGCGATTTCGACAACGATGGTCGAGAGGACGTCGTGGCGAACGGTCAAACCCTTGGGAATTTCGCCACCATACTCAATGGTGCCCGTCAGAGGCTAACCGACATCGTTTCAGTCGATCTCAATGGCGATGGAAACGATGATGTCTTGGCGACGAACACCGATAACTCGCGCGTCAAATGGTTTCTCGGTGACAACCTTGGGAATTTGAATCGACAGCCGGATTTGTTTACCGATTTTGGGCCCGTTGCACTGACCGTGTTTGATCTCGACCAGAACGGGGTTACCGAAATCGTTACCGCCAATCGATCCGCTCGTTCGATTTCGATCTTTTCCGGAGGCGTGGATAACTGGACTCGAAATGACATTGCCGTTGGGCGAGCTCCGGTCGATGTATTGAGCGGTTTCGTTAATGATGATGACTCATCCGATTTGTTGGTAATCGATGAAGTAAACAATGCACTTTGGGTTCTTATGGGCAATGGCGACATCACGTTTAATGAGCCAGTCGCGGTTCCACTGGGAGACCGGCCCAACGATTTCCTGCTGGCTGATGTTAGCGCCGATGGAAACAACGATGTCGTGTTGTCGTTGCCCGATTCCAATCGCATCATGATTTTGCCAGGCGATGGTCTCGGAGGATTTGATGCTCCACAATACGTCGCTCTCTCAGGCTCCCCCTCAGCACTGGCCGCCGTTGACTTCAACGATGACGGCAACCTTGACTTGTCGGCAACGCTTGGGGATCTAAATCAGGTAGCGATCATTTACGGACGAGGTGGAAATCAATTTGCTCGCCCTCAGTTGATTACTGTCGGCGACAATCCAGTTGCAATGAGTGCCGAAGATGCCGACGGCGACGGGCGAATTGACTTGATCGTCAGCAATCAAGGCGACGACACCGTGAGTGTCATCTACAACCGGTTTGACCCGAACGAAGTCTATCGCTACGACGCCGATGCCGTCGATCCAGACGGCGATCCGCTAACTTATGCGATCGTCGATGGTCCCGGGGGCTTGATCATCAACGGTGAAACGGGCGCATTGCTGTGGGCGGCTTCTCCCGATCAAGTCGGCGAGCATTCAGTGACCATCTCGGCGGACGATGGGCGTGGAGGTGTTGCCACGCAGACCTACAAAATCGACGTTCAGCCAGCCCGCGAAAATGCGACTCCATTGTTCGCTACTCAAGCTGAAACGACAATTGGAGCCAATGAAGTTTTCACGTATCAAGCAACGGCCCTTGATAGCGATAACGATGCCATACGCTATCGATTGCTGGACGGACCGGCCGGAGCCACCATCGATCCAACAACGGGCTTGGTGACCTGGGACGGTCGCGGTGAAGCACGTAAGTTTACGGAATTCGGCGAAAACGGATCGATCAGAGTCGCTGCGGACGAATCGTACCAAACGCCGAGTGTCACGGTCGACGGTTGGTTCAATATTCACACTCTGACAGCCAGCAATGGCGCAGCCCTGTTATTCTCACAACAAAATGGACCTGGTTACGCGTACTACCTTCGCCTGCTGGGCAACGACCGCATCCAATTCACGTCAAGATTCGACAGCGGCTCGATTGACTATCGCGCGCCGTTCGTTCAGGAAACGGATCGTTGGTATCACATCGCTTTGACGATCGACGACGCCAGCCACACAGCGACCATTTACGTCGATGGTGAGGTAGTCGGCGAAACAGCCCTGCCTTCTTCGATACAGTACGCCAGTGACGATCCTCTCGTGCTCACTGGTGGCCAATCGACGGTGGACAATTTCCGTGTTTGGAGCGTCGCACGATCCCAGGCAGAAATCCAGCAAGGCATGGCCGAGCAATACGATGACAATCCCTTGGTAACGTTGGACTACCGATTCGACAATTCTACTTCCTACAGTGCGTACGACTCATCTCAATATGGAAACGCCGGCTATCTAACCGGAGCAGTTCCTCAGCAGACCGTCGGGCTAACGGTTGCAGGAGAGCGGTCATTCACCATTTCCGTTGAGGATGGACGCGGTGGTTTCGATACGCAGACATTCGTATCGGAAGTCCTTCCTGAACTGCGCGGTAGCATCGTTGGTCACTTGTTCGAAGATCTCAACGGAGACGGTGATCAAGACGATGGGAGTGAGGATACAGTACCAGCCGAGCCATCGCTGGAAAATTGGCATCTGTACATCGACACCAACGGCAATGCTTATCCCGATCCGGGCGAGCTACAAACGCTAACGGATGCGGACGGGAACTATCGCTTCGACGATCTATTGCCGGGCGAGTACCCGGTTCGTGTTTCTCCCGTTGCGGCTTACGAAGTGCCAATTGATGCAACCAATGTGACGGCATCGGCCAACACTGAAACGGCGTTTGACTCGGCCATCGAGCAACTTACGCTCAGCCATGTTCGCGGTCGGCTCGAGACGGCTTCGGGCGACGCGATTGCCTATTGGAAAGCCTTCGCGGACATCGATGGCGATGGTACACGAGGCGAGAACGAACCGCTGGCAACATCGGACCGCAACGGCAACTACGCGCTGACGGGACTCGATGCGGGCAACTACACGATCCGTGCTGATGTGCCGCCGGGGTGGGCGGATGCTGCCGGACGCGATGGACTGACCGTTACGCTAGCCGCCGACGAAGTTCTCTCCGGCAACGATTTTGTACTTCAGCCCACAAACACTTCCGTTACCGGTGGTGTGCATTTCGTCACGACGCCCGGATCGAGCATTGAAGCGCGACAGACTTTCCGTTACGCGTCGGTCGCGATCGGAATCGCTGACGAAGCGATTGTTTATGACTTGTCGTTGGCGCCTGATGGCATGACCATCGATCCAAACAAAGGCCTTGTGGCGTGGCGTCCAACGATCGATCAAGTCGGCGAGCACCTCGTGATCCTCCGCGCGACGAACGCATCGGGGTCTATTTCACTGCATGATTTCTATCTCGACGTTACCGCGCCCAATACGCCGCCCGCGATTGTTGCCCCGTCAAGTGGCATAGGCAGCCTGCCTGTGTTGACATCACTTGCCAATGTCGGTCTCAGCTACGTCTACGACATCATCGCCCAGGATGCCGAATCCACTGAGTTGACCTATGCTTTGACGCAATCGCCCGCTGGGGCAACCATCGACCCTGTATCCGGGCGACTCAATTGGTTGCCCGCAGCTAGCGCCGTCGGTCCACACGATTTTATCGTCGAAGTAACCGACGAAGCCGGCGCAACGACAACTGCTACGTGGACCGTTGACGTACTCGACACGACGCCCACGGTTCTGCCGCTTCGAATCACGCTGCCGCGTTTGACTGCGACGGTCACGGCCGACTACTTCAGTCGCATTTCCGCGACCGACCAGCTTGGCCGCCCAGTGTCCTGGGCCATCATCTCCGGGCCGGAAAGTTTGACGTTGGCAGCCGATGGAACGCTCAATTGGAAGCCCGCAGCAAGTCAGCTGGGCGAGCAGACCGTCGAAGTCACAGCAACCACCGCCGACAACAACACCCAAACGGTTTCGTTGACCATCGAAGTCATTGGTTTTGCATTGAACGCAAGTCCGGACATCGCGTCCGAGCCGATAACATCCGTCGCGTTGGGGCAAGGCTTCGTTTACGACGTGATGGTTTCCGATGCCGACCACGATATCTTCGCCTTTACGCTGCTGGAAGCTCCCGTCGGGATGAGCGTTCATCCAACGCTTGGGACCATTCGCTGGACACCTGCCGCCGATCAGCTTGGCGAGTCGGACGTCCTGATTCAGGTGAGCGATCCGTCGGGAGCGACGGACGAACAAACATTCAAATTGAAAGTCAGTCGCTTCGGCGGACCGCCGCGACTTGTCAGCGTTCCTCTGACAGAAGCGGCTGTCGGAACTGCGTTTCTGTATTCCGTCGGGGCCGTCGATCGTGAAGGAGATCCGTTGACCTATGCGTTGCTGGCCGCTCCGGAAGGCATGACGATCAGCGAAACAACCGGCGAGGTGTCTTGGACTCCAACCGTCGATCAGTTGGGCGAACAAGACCTCGTCATTCAGGTCAGCGACGGCATCGGCGGAGCGGTAACGCAAGCCTTCGTTATCCGTGTTGCTGCCGGGCGAGCCAATTCACCACCGATCATCAGCTCTACCGCTGGTCGCTTCGGATCCGTTGGAACAGCTTATTCGTACACTTTGGCTGCATCCGATCCTGAGTCGACTGCGATCAACTTTAGCGTTGGGCGAGGCCCGGATGGGTTGACCGTTGACGCCTCAGCGGGAGTTGTCACGTGGACGCCCACGGCTGCGCAAGTGGGCCAGCATGTCGTGACACTCATTGCCACCGATGCGGGTGGAGCCAGCGCGGTCGAATCCTACGAGCTGGATATCTTGGCCGCCAACACGGTACCGGTCATCAATAGTTCCGCGCCAGCTGAAGTAGCTGCTGGTGCCGAATTCCGCTATGACGTGTTGGCCAGTGATGCTGATTTAGATCAATTGCTATTCGAGCTTATCGACGCACCCACCGGAGTCACCATCGATCGTTTCGGTCGTGTCCGCTGGCAGACCAAAGTGCCATTGATTGGCTCACACGATTTTAAAGTGCAGGTCAGCGACCCGCGTGGTGGTCAGATCGTACAAGACTTCACCCTCGATGTGATCGAGGACTCGGTTGCCCCAAAGCTGAGTGCGATTGTATTTCCCGGTGAAAGCCCTGTCGGCAACAAGCCATGGGGAACTCAGTTCAGAGTATTTGTACGAGCGATCGATAATGTTGCGATCGCCTCGCTGACACTTAAGGCCAATGGTCAAGATATACCACTGGACGCCGCTGGCACTGCCGAATTTAGATTTGACAAGTGGGGTTTTTCAACCATCACTGCTACGGCAACGGCGATCGACACCAATGGTAACATTACGACGAAGACCAACACATTCGCCTACGACTTTCCTGAAGGTTGGGATGGGCAAGGCGGTGACGAGGTTCCAACGGCGTTGATTACCAGTCCCGCCGACTCGGCGGCAGTGACCGGCATGGTATCCATCGTCGGTACAGCTTCGCACGACGACTTCGCCGCGTACAAACTTTCCTATCGCCACGTCGATGAGTCGTCTTTCACGGAGTTCTTCGAAAGCATCACTCCGGTCACCAATGGCGAGTTAGGCGTGTGGGACACAAGCCTACTTCTGAACGATGAATACGTGATCCGCTTGCAAGTCGTCACCACGGACGCTGTTGTCAACGTCACTGAACATCATGTCGGCTTGGCAGGCGAATTGAAACTCGGCAACTTCCGCTTGAGCTTCACCGACATGGTGATCCCTGTGGCCGGTATTCCGCTTGAGATCACTCGTATCTACGACACGTTGCAAGCAGATCGTGAAGGTGATTTCGGCTACGGCTGGAGACTCGAATACCGCAACACGGACTTGCGAGTCGGTCTACCCAAGAGCGGACTAGAAGACATCGGTATCTACAGCGCCCTGCGCGCTGGCGTCAAAGTCTACTTGAACGTGCCTGGCCAGGGCCGCCAAGGCTTCACGTTCAATCCGGACATCCGGGTGCTACCCGGCTGGGGCGGCAACAATTTGGTCCTAGCACGCCCCAGGTTCACCCCTGATCCTGGCGTCACCAGCACGCTTTCCACCGGCGTGAGCCAATATCTACACGTCAACGAGCAAGGCGAACTCTACGCCCCTGGCGGCATCCCCTACAACCCAGCATCTCCAGATTTCGGAGGTGCCTATGTACTGACGACCCGCGACGGAATTGCGTATCGCGTTGATGGAGCGAGTGGGAAACTGAATTCCGCCACTGACAGAAATGGCAATAGGATCGTTTTCAGTGACAACGAAATTCTTGGTGATGGATTAGGTGTCAACGTAAGAATTGAGCGTGACAGTCGTGGCAGGATCACCAAGATCACGAATCAAGATGATTCTACCCTTCAATATGGCTATGCTGAGGGCAATTTGGTTTCGGCAACAGATGCCAATGGAAACGTTGTCAAGTTTACTTACAACAACGTGGTAGAGCACTACCTCGAAGAAATTGTGGACCCCTTGGACAGGCCAATTACTCGATTGTCGTATGACCAAAACGGTCGAGTAGAACGGATTATTGATGTCAACGGCAACGCAACGACTATCTTGGTGGATCCGGGCAATGCTACCCAGGTCGTAACGGATGCGTTGGGCCAAACGGAATTTTTCGAGTACAACGAGTTTGGTAGTGTTCAAAGCTACGTGGACGGTATTGGGAACGTAACGAGTTACCAGTACGACTCCGGCGGCAGATTGGTTGAAACGACTGACGCACTCGGAAATTCCAGTCGGATTGAGAGAGAGGTTTCCGGTCGACCGATTTCGATAATGCTTCCGAATGGCGCGATGACAGTCTATCAATACGACCATTCTGGAAATCGCACCTCCATTGTCGATCCTCTTGGCAATCGCACGGAAATGCAATACGACGACCGAGGGAATCTAACGTCGATCGCTCAAGAAGATAGAACGCATAGCTTTGCTTACGACAATCGAGGTCGTCTCACGGTTGAAACCGACGCAAGAGGATTTGTGGTTGTTCGGGGATATGATGTTGCAGGGAACGTGGTTGCCCAGACAAACCCTGAAGGGCTCGTCAGCAATATGGTGTATAACTCGCTCGGCCGCGTCACTGCGACTAGCAGTGAAGTGACGCTCGGTGGACAACAAGTTTCCCTCCAAGAAAGCAATGTGTTTGATCGAAATGGGAATCGTATCTTCGCAACCGATGTCTTTGGTGCTAAGACCACATTCGAATACACTGCGAGCAATCAAGTCTCTGCTATCTTGAATGCGGATGGCAATAGATTTGAGTTAAGTGGTTTTGATAATTCGGTGCCTGAGCTGGCGACCACTCCAACAGGTGAGACCGTTTCGACCACGTTTGATGCAATTGGGCAAGCGGTCAGTATGCAAAACACGGTCGGAGGCGCAGAAAGCTATCGGTATGACGCAAGCGGGAATCTTGTGGAGCGGATCCTACCTCCCGCCGTCGATGGTGGCGGTTCAGAGGTGCAGAGATTTCAATACGATGCAGTCGGGAATCTGATAGCGATTGCAGATAGTAGTGGGGGCACTCGCTATGAATACGATACCGTTGGGAATCGTACTTCTCAAATTGATGCTGCAGGCAATCGAACTGCGTTTCGGTATGACCTTGTAGGTCGAATTTCCGAAGTTGTTGACGCCGGTGGCGGGACTGCTCAGATTAATCGGAATGCGTTTGGCGAAATAGAAAGTGTGGTGTACCCAGATGGGGGTGATGTGCAATCTCAGTATGATAAGGGTGGTAATTTAGTTCAGTCGATAGACGCCACGGGCAATGTGCACCGTTTTGAGTACGACGGCGAATCGCGTCTCGTACGGACGATCGGTCCCGATGGCGCGATTAACGAATATGACTACAACGCTTTAGGAGGTTTGGTGCGGCATACCAATCCACTGGGCGAATCGACACTATTCGAGCGTGATGGTGCGGGACGAATCCTCCAGCTGACTATGCCAACTGGCGAGACCAGCGAGTTCCGCTACACCATCGGCGGGCAGCTCGAGTCACGTACGGATTTCGAGGGAATAACCACCTCTTACTCCTACGATCTGGCTGGCAATCTGGATAGGATTCAATCTTCTAACGGTGATAGCTATGCTTACCAGGTATCTGCTGAGGAGAACACGATTGTAGTGGAACACCCCGGCGGGTCGGAGACATACAGATACGACGACCGAAATCGGCTTGTCAGTCATACGAATGCGAATGGGCACGTTGTCAATTACATCTACGACCAAGCGAGTCGAGTCACACGACTTGTAACCGAAACTGGTTTTATTCAATACGAATATAATCTGGATTCCTCGATCGCGTCGGTGAGTGATGGGACGACGACCGTTTCGCTTGACTACGACACGAGGGGCAACCTAATTGCTAAAAAGTTTTCAAGCGGCACCAGCGAGTACAACACATACGATACTAGAAACCGATTGCTAACAAGAAGTGTTGTTAACGGGGAAGGACTTGAAGTCATCAGGCTTTCCCACGAGTACGATAGTTTCGGAAATGTGCTCGTGCGAGAGACTCTCATCGATGGAGAGGCAGCTACGGAAACGTTCGAGTATGACGAAAACGTTTTCCTCATCCGTTGGCAGAGAATAGACAGTGATGGCGTTGAGGGAATTTCTTGGGAGTATGATGACGCGGGGAATCGAGTACGTGAAGTGCGGTCGGATGGTGAGATTGTCGAGTACACCTATGACGAAAGCAACCGACTCGTAGAGCGGCAGGGAGCACACGTCGACAGCTATACGTATAACGAGAACGGTTCGCTTATCCAAACCGAGCGTGACGCACAGCAGTACGAAACCTTTGAATGGAATCCGCTAGGGCAGCTCCTCCTTTACGAACGCCTCGAGCCCGGAAATCAGACCACTATTCAATACGAGTATGACCACGTAGGGAATCGTATCGCGACGACGGTCGATGGCGAACGTTCGGAGCACGTTCATGCATTAGGTGCGGATCTTCCGGTGCTACTTGAGACGCGCGATGCGAATAGCGGTAGGCATACGACCTATGTCGATGCCGGTGGATTGTTGTGGCAGTCTGACGATCAAGGAGCGACGAATTTCTACCATACAGACCTCGTCGACAGCGTAATCGGTCTTACAGACCTCTCAGGTCAGGTGGTCAACCTGTATTCCTATGATCCCTATGGGAACGAATTGGATGCGACCGTGACGCAGCCAAACCCGTTCACCTTCGCCGGTGGCTATCAAGATATCCCTGACGGACCGATCCAGATGAGGGCGAGGCACTACGACCGCAAGACTGGTCGTTTCGTGAGCGTCGACCCCAATAACGGTACAATTGAAGATCCGTTTTCGTTGCACAGATACATTTACGGACGCAACAATCCGGTTGCATTCTCCGATCCGAGCGGTAGGACAACATCATTTACCGAAGTTGCAGTTGCGAGCGGAATTATTGGCGGTCTGGCGGCAATTGGAACCGGAGTTGCTGGTTATGTAACTTCCCGGTATTTCGACACGGTCGATTGGAGCGGGACGAGCTTTGCGGGGACTTTTGACCCGAAGGCGTCTGACATTGCGCCGGGGACAGGACCGATTGGTACGTCAGTGGGTTTACAGTTAAACGTTATGCACACCGAAAACGGACCGAACCCGAATGGTGACAATACGTACGACACTTATGTGCGAGCTGCATCCGGAACAATTATTGCGGGTATTAGTGCTGGTCCCAATTTTTCCTGGCCAGCTAGTTTTACAATTGGCGGATTTGAGGTTTCAGTTGCAAGGTTCTTTGCAACACCGTCCTTTCCATCGTTAGCGCTCGCGGGGCCTTACCTATTAGTTGGTCAGACGACGACAGTTTTGGGAGCGGGTTACACGTTAGGATCAACTTTGATCATGGGGTTCGGGATCGGCAATGCAGATGGCTGGTCTGATGACCTAATAGCGAGCATGTGGTCTCCTGTCGTGCCAACCGGAGGATTCCAGATTTCGATAACTGGAGGAGTTTCCATTCCGCTATACGACAGCAATTTAGATGGGGAGGCGGACTAAGTATTACCAATTGAATTGCGGTCGTATTTTGAGTCGAATTAGGACTGTAGAGATTTGGGGGTGTTCCAGGGGCTTTCGCCGAATTCTTGAGGATTTTGGAGAGCTTGGTTGTCGGCTGTTTATCGTATTGCTGGTGGCGACCCACAGCATAGGTACTGGAAGTAGAGCATGAACAGATGGATTGCCCTGTTTCGAGGCATCAATGTTGGCGGTAAGAATGTTTTGCCGATGAAAAAGCTGGCCACTGATCTTGCTGAGCTAAAACGTCACAATATCAGGACTTACATCCCAAGCGGAAACGTTGTCTTCGACTCGAAAGCAAAGAACGCCTCATCGCTCGCAAAATCAATCCGCAGTCACGTTGAAGTGAAACACGGTTTCGCGCCCCAAGACTTCATTCTTGGAGTGGAGGACTTGCAACAGGCGATCGACGAGAACCCTTTTCCCATAGCGACTTCCGATGCCAAGTCGCTTCTCCTTTTCTTTCTCGAACGCTCCCCGACGAACGTGAGCGTAGAGGCTCTTGATGCAGACAAAACTTCAACTGAGAATTTTCGAATGTCGGACGGCGTCTTCTATCTGCACCCACTGGACGGAATTGAACGATCCAAGTTGGCATCCGCGGTGGAAAAGCATCTCGGTGTCGCAACCACGACTCGCAACTATCGCACGGTGCAAAAAACTCTTGGCGTTGGCATTGGAATGAACAGAATCGTTGAAACGAACGCATAGGATCTAACGTTTGAGGCACAAGTGCCTCATGGTGAAAATTCCCTCAAACTGAAAAACATGCCCATGAATCCTGACGGAACCCTACCGAATGCACTGCCTCCCAGAGATGCGTACCAACGGGGATTGCACCGGACCATGACCCTTGGTGGCCAATATGCAACTCGCAATTACACCATAAAACACCTTCAAGAACTGAAAGGGAAAACCGTTCTCACCGAGACCATGCCTTTTACGACAAGCGAGGCAGCGGCGGCCCAAGAGGCTGGAATCGATACGCTCAAAGTTAAGTTTGATCCAAGCAGTCCGGCCAGTGCCATTGCGATCCGAAACGCAGCGTCTAATACTTTCATGACATTCTGCATCGGGCTGACAAAGGTTGCGACGGTGGAGGAGGCGGTCCGTGCTGGCTTTGACGCGATGGAAGCCGGAGCTGATGGAATCATGTGCCAATGGGGACCAGAATTCATTCGGGCTGTTTCGAGCGTTGGAATTCCCGTGCAAGCTCACGCTGGTTTGGTGCCGCGGTTGAGCACTTGGACTGGCGGACTCAAGGCTGTCGGAAAAACAATTGAAGAGGCAATCTGGATATTCAAACAAATTCAGTCATTCGAGAAAGCAGGAGCTTGGGCCGTCGAAGTCGAAGTTGTACCGGCCGAGCTACTGAAGCAACTTTCCTGTCGCACCGCTCTGGTGACGTCGTCGATTGGTGCGGGCAGTGGCGGCGACATTCAATTCATGTTTGCCGAAGATATCTTGGGCAATCATGCACCTCCCTATCCACGGCACACAAAACAATATCGAAACCTCTTCAAAATGGAGCAGGCAATGCAAGTAGAGCGAATCGAAGGCTTTCGAGACTACATCAGCGACGTCCAGGGGGGCAGATTTCCAGGGCCTGAGCATATCGTCAAAGCTCCTGAAGGACTCATCGAACAGTTTCTTGACGCCGTCGATGGGAACCCGCGCCAGTAAATGGCGCTACCAACAAGGGCGCCGAGTTTCAGTTTTTTTCGAGTTAGAGATGGCATCGCCTAAAACCGTTCTATACATTTATACGGAGTGGACAGGAGACGCCGAAAAGCGTCAAACTCCTCGGCCACTGGCTCCGAAGATATTGGCCCCGAAGGGATTCAGCTAAGGATAAGTAACAGGACTTGAGCCACGATTGCGGGGTGCGAGGAGTGCCATGCGGAGATACTTGTATCGCTCAAACCGCTGGTAGCCGTGCAAGAAAGCTACGACGAGTCGCAGCACTCCATAGCATCGGGGCGTGCCATCGGCCTTTCACCTCCTCGTGCTACCAATGCGGCTGGCGCCAATCGGCGATTGGGAGGGGACATTATGGCAAAAGATGAGCAAATTGAGGCTGCTGAACAGTTGTAGGGCAGCGTCCAGGATTGCTTGCCAGCTGAGTTTGAGCCAGTTGCGACCGTGGTGATCCGAACAATACGGTTACCCTAATAAAGTGGTTACCAGAGGTCCGCTGCGGCGATTTGCCTATACAATCGGGCTCCACGAACGTTTTGGTTTTGAGCTGGTTTTTGCAGGGGGCCACTTTTACTCAATTCGGCCGGTCCATGAAATTATCGCTAGTTTTGCTAACCGTGCACACAAGCAAGCAAATCACGGAGAGACAGTCGTTCTGGAGGATCTAGGTGAGTTCTCGATGCGCGCAGTCGACACGACTTGATCAGGGGTGATGCTTCTCGGTGCGGAGGATATCTACGGCATTCCATCAGTTCGAGCATATCAAATTGCACCTGATCAATCGCATTGGACCAGTGATATTCCAAATCTTGCGATTCCATGGAGTCTTAGAACAGAAACGCTCTGCCGTTGGCTCAAAGACCGCTGGGACTTGCCGTTCAGCGAAGAGTCGATCGCAATTACGAACCTTGACGCTCTTGCAGGCTATTGCATTACCGAAGCGGTTCGATGGGGTAATTCAGAATGGGAATTGTTTTCAGGAGGAGGCGATGAAGTGGCTGAGAGTGAGGCTAGGAAGATTCCGCTCGCTACCTTGTTCGCATTCGATTCTAGCTTGCAACCGGTTACGGAATTGCAGGTGGGGGAAGGGGGCTGGAGAGAGGACATTGGGAGTGAGTTGCAGAGGTGGACTCACGGCGAGAGTTAGGTGCCATGCGATTGTACAGTTGAAGTCCAAAATGGTGGCAAATACCAACGAAAAAAATGCCCGTGACGCCTTTTGCGCCACGAGCATTCCTTGATCTCCAACTGCTTGATCCGCAATGTTGGGATCTAGAATCTCCAGTTTAGACCTAGATCGATACCTTGCATCCAGAAGCTGTCTGAGACGTCGCTGGCTGGTGGTCGGGTGATGACTCCCCCAGCTGTGACTGAGGCGGGATCGAAGGCTCCACCAACTTGGTCGCCAGCCATCGCTACGCTGGACCAGAACATGAAGGTGTATCCGACGGTGAAGTCGAGGTTGTCTCGAACCGCGTACCCCAACTTGATGCCCAGCTCAGGGATGAATGCAAATTCATCTCGGCTTGAACCGTAGGAACTCGGCGAGTAGAAGCCGTCGGCGGTGGGAGTCACTACACTATTGAACTCCTCGGTCCGACTACCGCTGCTGCGACGCGTTTGGTGCATGTTCCCGAAGCTAATCTTCGCCAGTGTTGAGAGGCTGAGCTTGCTGCGTGTAACGCTGCTCAACACCCCAATGTGTCCCCCGTGAAACTCATTCGTGCTCTCGAACAAATCGCTTCCTTGGAAGATGGTACCGTCGGGAATTGCATCGCCGGTGAAGTTGTTGGTCGACGTGTATCCGACGCCCAAAGAATCTTTGAGGCGATTGTAGGTGTATCCCACCAGCAAATCGGCGCGATGGTCATTGGCGCGGCCTAGAAGCAGGTGCAGGGAGCTGTCGGATCCAAACATCTGCAGCTCGGATTCTACAGACGCATTTCCGGTGATTCTACCATTGACGCCGCCGTCAAAGAAAGCGACTTGGAACGCGTCATTGTTGTTGGTCGCAGAGTTGTATACCGGCAGGCCAATGGACGTGGTCGCGTCGCTGTTGGCTGCTTCCGAGGAGGATGTGGTGAAGAGCCCGTAGACACGGCCCGCAACAGCTACCTTTTCACAATCGTCGAGGTACATGCCCCACGAGACGCGATAGCCAGGCTGCAATCCACGGTCACTACCATCATTCCCACCGAACAGAGTGTTGACGCCATTGGCACCCGCAATGGCTTGGACGCCGGTGCCTGCAGTGGTTAGCATGGCGGGGGAGCGGTTCTTTTCGCCAAACCACAGGAGTGCTTCGGTACTGAACCAACCTAGGCTGGAAGAGTTGCTTGCGCTTTGAGTGTAGTGATTTGCACCTGTGCCGTGGCTGGCGGTGGGAGCAAGCATCTTCATGTCAACGATGGTTTCGTTGTCAATGTAGCCTCCCGTGGGAGTCGTCGTGCGAAACTCCGTGGGGCGAACGTCAGGAGTGCTCGCAGCATAGCTGCTGCTGTCTCCGACACTTCGCACGCCGTCACCAACGTGACGACCGGCAGGTGGGGCGGATGGGTAAGTGCCTTGAGCGGCGGCTTGGTTCAAGCCCAAACCGGCTAAGGTTAGCGACAGTACTAAGTTTCGGATTTTCATTTATTTGGTTCTCGCGGACGGATCAAGCGTCAGTGTCGTTAAACGTAGATCGGTCGATAGAGCCAGTACTTCAAGCAAAAAAAGTACATCCGGCACAGTCTCTCTAAACTACCGAGTTTGACATTGCCCTCTTTTCCGGCATAACAGGCCCGATTGCTGACGGTTTCTAGCGGCGGCCGCTCAGTAGTTAGCCCCCAAAAACACCGGTTTGGTTAAACTGAAAGAACGTATTGATAGAATCCAGCCGGCCCTGCCGCTCACTGAATGTGCGTTATGAATCAGAATCCAGTTTCCAACTCATCCGGAACCCGACCTGCGAACGCCAGCGAGGGAAGTGAGTTGCCTGTGATTGCAACATCCACAGGAGAAGCTCCCAATCCGTCACTTTCGGCAATGGCACCGGGAGGCGACGCGATTCCGGAATCGAGTGGCAAGTTACCGAGTCGACCTCGCATTGCCGCCGGTCTGCGGCTTCCCGGCGCCAGCGCCGTGCGCGTGCGTCGCTGGACGGCAACGCTGCGGGAAGTGGCAAATCTTGAGCCCCAGACGCGACGATTCAACAACGAGGAACTGCGCAAGGCGAGTCTTTCACTCCGATTTCGAGCCATGAGTGGGGAGCCCTTGTTAAAGCTGATGCCGGAGGCGTTCGCCTTGGTTCGCGAAGCGGGCCGGCGCGCACTGAACATGCGGCATTTCGATGTCCAGATCGTGGGCGGCGCAGCCCTGTGCGATGGTTGCATCACCGAAATGCAAACCGGAGAGGGAAAGACGTTGACGGCCACCTTGCCCTTGTACCTGCACTCGCTTGCCAATAAGGGGGCACATTTGGCGACCGTCAACGACTATCTGGCAGAACGCGATGCACAATGGATGGAACCGATCTACCAATTGCTAGGACTGACCGTTGGAGTGGTATTGACCGACAGCACTCCGGACCAACGTCGCAAGGCCTATGGCTCTGATGTTACCTACGGAACGGCCAAAGAGTTTGGCTTTGACTTCTTGCGCGATCGCCTACTATTGCGAGCCCAGGGTAGGATGCAAAGCGATTTTTTGGGCGAAGGGAGTTCCGAACGGTGGAGTAGTGGTGGAGATGAACCGGTTCAACGAACCATGCATTTTGCATTGGTGGATGAAGCGGATAGTATCCTGATTGACGAGGCCCGCACGCCGCTGATTATCGGGTCGCTCGGCGATGAATCGAGAGAGATGGTAATTGCTACTTTTCGCTGGGCCGCTGAACAGGCAGAGCGTTTTGAGCGCGAAGAGCACTACACGTTAGAGAATGAAACTAGAAAAGTTGAACTGACCGGTCGAGGCCGTTCTCTAGTTCGAGCGCTGCCACGCGAGGACATCATGCGAGTCGTACCCTTGGTCGATTTGTATGACTACATCGAGCGCGCGATCAAGGTGCATGGAGAGTTTATCCGTGACCGCCAGTACGTCGTCCGCGATGATGAAATTGTCATCGTCGATGAGTTCACAGGTCGACTGGCGGAGGGACGCAAGTGGCGAGATGGGATACACCAAGCGATTGAGGCAAAGGAGAAGATTGAGGTTAGCGTGCCAACCGGGCAAGCTGCGCGGATTACCGTACAAGATCTCTTTCAACGCTACCGCCATTTGGCCGGGATGACGGGGACCGCATCGACGAGTTCACCGGAGTTGGCCAAAATCTACAAAACCCCAGTGGTTATCGTTCCTACCAATCGGCCACCAAGACGTGTCCGTTTGCCAGACCGTGTATTTGGAACGATGGAGCAGAAGTTTGAGGCTATCATTGAGGAAATTAAGCAATACCACGAGCAACAACGGCCCGTCTTGATCGGGACGCGCTCGATCGATAAATCGATGATCCTATCAAAAATGCTCGAAAATTCGGGGATCAAGCATGATGTGCTCAACGCAAACCAGGTGGAACGGGAAGCGGAGATCGTAGCCGAAGCCGGTAAAAAAGGGCGGGTCACGGTGGCGACCAACATGGCGGGGCGTGGTACCGACGTCAAACTCGATCAGGAAGTCCGCGATATTGGAGGGATGCATGTGATCTGTACCGAGTTGCATGATGCAGCTCGTATCGACCGTCAGTTGATTGGACGCTGTGGACGACAGGGAGACCCCGGCTCGTACCGTCAGTACATGTCGTTAGACGATGACATCCTTCGCGGTGGCTATGGCAATCGTCGCGCAGAACAGCTTGCTGAAACAGGGAGAGCTCGCAATGGCCCCTTCCACCGCATGGCGACTCTCGTGCGCCGCGCCCAACGCCGCGTGGAACGAAAGCACTTTCGGGATCGCATGATGCTCTTGCACCATGAACGGGAGCGGACCAAGTTGCAACGCGAAATCGGGCAGGATACCTACTTGGACACGGCAGAATAGGCCCAATGCGTTCTGCCTGATCGCAGCAAACCTCAGACTGCGTGGGGTGAAAGTTTACTTGAGAGCAATGGTTTGCCGTAGAGGCTTCAGAATCCCTTCGACCAAGTAATCATCTGCCATTTGTTCGCAGATTCCGGCTAGGCGGAGCAACTCTTCGCCGAACTTTTCATGGCTCGCCAAACTGTCGTAGCGTCGTACGGTCAGATAGACGCTTAGTGGTTCCTCGGCGTATTCGTCGCTGCGTACCTGATACGCTGTCGTGCGAGACTCAAAGGCCAACCGGCATTGTGTCTTACACTCATCGTCGAGTGCAATTTGGAGGATCGGTTCGTAGCTCAGGATTGAGGTCCCCTTGAGTTCGGAAAAACGCTCCATGGGAGAGATCATGCCAAGTGCTTCTGCCAGGAGTTCGTTGTGATTGCCGCGATAGTTGAAGTCGAAACCCATCGTGATATTTAGCGATTCACAATCCAAATGGCTAATCGACAATTCGTAGGGAATCAACTCCAGGACCATTTGGTGCTGGTCAATTGCACTTGCCAAGGACTCGGGATTCACTGCCCCGCTGCAAACGCGTTTCGGTTCGGTTGAGATCCAGCGGTAGCGTCCTGCTTCCTTCTCCTCTTCCAGACAGAATTCACCATTGTCTCGCGCATAGAAGTTCGACATGCGGGGAAAACGCTTCTGAACCTGTTCAAAGAAATGCAGAATGGCTTCTCTGTTCTGCGGTAATTCCATTTCCGTGCCAAGGTGCATGTTCAAATAGAATTCATCGCACAGAGCACCATACTTATGCATTCAGTGTCCCTTTAAAAGTAGTGTTGAATATGCTGGCAATTGCCAGCGAAACGGCAGAGCAGGGCAGAGCTAAAGCTGCATCACCCCTTAGAATTATGGTTGCAGGATTTGCCTGCGGTATGCACCAAATGTAGATGCTCTACGGTAATACTGCTGGACTCCACCACGAGCTGCGAAAGAGTACTCGCACATTACCCCGTGTTGAATCTTCGAGCCGTGAACGCGTCGTCGAACCTTGAACGTGGCCGTGCATCGCTGACGACCCTACGCTCGGGGACTCGTAACTTCGCCTGCAATAGCCAGGCATCAAACTCCAGTGGAGATGGTGGTACAAGTGCATTGTCAAACCCTAATTCTTAGTGCTGACAATGCACTAGCCTCCTACCTACCTTCGCCATTACGATTTACAGCTTGTAGAAGTATAGGACTGAAGCAAGTCGAATGTCAAAGAGGGCGACGATGTGACAGGGGCAATCCCAACGATGAAAACTTCGCATTTTTTTGTCTATGGTACACTCAAACGGGGCAATTGTCGCGACACATGCTGGCCGTGTGCAGCCATCGACGTTGCTCCAGCTTGGGTGTACGGGGCATTGTACGATGTAGGACCCTATCCTGCCCTATTTGTCGGCAAAGATCGCGTATTAGGAGAAATTTGGACGTTCCAGGACTCTGATTGCGGCCTAGTTACCGAGACGCTCGATGAAATCGAAGGGACGAATCAGGGGGGAGTCGTTAATCTCTACAATCGTGAGGCCGTCACAGCGCATCGATTCGACGAAACCGAATGCCGAGCTTGGATCTATTTTTATGCGAATCTCCAGCAGCGATCCCATTTGCGCTATGTGACTCCCCGGCAACCGCCGCCCCAGTTCGCACTGGCCACTCCCTACGCCTATTGGTGAGGGCTCTTGGAACGCGGAGGGCTGTGCCTGGGGGCCCTGTAGAGCTAGCCAACTGAGCGCGATTTCGCTGGGTCCTCGGACCTCAGTCCTCAGACTAGAGCTGGGGCGGTGAGGCGTAGCGGGTGGTCAACTCTTGAACCGTTGCGGCAATTTCTTGCCGGCAAGATTCGGGAGTGAGTATTTCGGCTTCACTTCCCAATCGGAGGACTCGTTGAATGATCTCGGTATCGTGGTACGCGGTGACTTTGAGCAGGACTTTGCCGTCGGCTTCCTCAACGATCTCCTGTTCGGCATGCCACGGATCCTCTTGGACCCAGCGAGCAGCTTGGGCGGAGAGTCGGATCACATATTGCTTTGAATTGGCTCCGCTAAAGATTCCCACGGACTGTCCGAGGTGCGATTGGATATCGATTTGCTGATTGGGTTTAAACCAGCTGTCGAGTGCTTTGGCGGAAGTAAAGCGATCGAGTTTCCAGTGGCGAATGCGCTCACTCCCCACGCCATCTCGCGATTCCTCGGTCGACACCACGTAGATGCTCGATTGGAACAACACAACGCCATAGGGCTCAATCGTACGGACCGACGCGGCGCGTCCAGGAACCTGATAGGTCATCTCCAAGTGGCGATGTTCTTGAATCGCGCGATTGACGGTTTTCAGGATTCCCTGGTGTTTTTCATAGGTTTTCGTGGGCAAACCGAGGACGTAGAGCGTTCGTCGGTAACGCTCATAATGTTCCCAGACCGCCTCCGGAAGTTGGTCGCCAACCTTGTTCCAAAAGGACTCGATCCCAATCCAAAATTGGGTACCCACCAGTGGCAGCATGAGATCACGGCCCATCGAAAGGGCAATGAGTTCACTGGCGGTGATCGCGATTTTTTGCAGACCCTTGTCGCTCCGACTCAGTTTCCAGATTCGTCCTCGCTGGGTTTCCTCATCGGAAATCGGCAACCCCGCGGCGGTCAACGCTTCCAAATCGCGTCGGATACTTCGCGGGTGAAGAGAGGTCAGCCCGAGTTCCTCCACGACCGAATCGCGTAATTCTTCTAGCGTCGCACCAAAACGCAGGCGCTCCAAAATTTGCAGTATTTTGTGCTGCCGAATTAACTGTTCGTTGCGTGCCAAGATGTAGTTCCTCCATGAAACAGGTAAGTGCTAACTGGCCGCTTGTTCGAGTACCGTCTCTTCCACATAGATGGGTAAGGGGGGGCTAAACGTTACCGCAACTGCAATGGCATCGCTAGGGCGTGCATCGACTTCGATCAACTCGTCTCCTTTGCGGAGTTGAAGTTTGGCGAAGTAGGTGTGTTCGTGTAGCTCGCTGATCTTAACGCTTTCAACGACGGCACCTAAGCTTTCCGCGACGGAGACGAGCAGGTCGTGGGTCAAGGGGCGAGGAGGCGTGAATCCCTCTTTGACTCGCCGATCTATGCTGGTGGCTTCAAAAATACCTATCAAAATCGGAAACTGACGCTCTCCATCGATTTCCTGAAGATAGATAACTTGGTTGTCGCTGATTTCACTGATAATAATGCGAGCCAATTGCATTTGAACCGACATGAGTTCCAATTCCTAGAGGTTTAGTTGCTCGAACTAGATTCGAAACGTTGCGTACGAGCGGTCCGATAGCAGAAAGCTCCCAATCTGGCCCGTTGGCAAATTGCTCTAGTAAGACCAGAATCGGATTATATCCGTAGTGGCCAAGGAAGCGTAGCGTGCGGCTCCTTGGAAGCGTGCTGAGTGCGAGGTGGAACTGACCTTCTTAGAATTCTATGCGCGTTCTATGAAGGAAGAAGTGTGGCCGAGCCTTTTTCTGTCTACCTAGAAATTGTGAATGTCATTTGATGCGAAAACCTAAAATTGCTCTGACCCTGGGAGATCCGGCCGGTGTCGGCCCAGAATTGGCACTCTGCGCACTGTCGGACCAGGAACTGCTGGCCCAAATTGATTTGGTGGTCATCGGAAATGTGGAAATTCTGCAGCGTTGTGCGCAGAAATTGGGAAAGAAGCTCCCTCAATTCTTCCAGCTTTCGAAGCAGCAGTTTTTAGAGGGGAATTACCGATTCCCTTCAGTGGTTGACCTCGAATTTCCTGGTGGCTTTGAGTCGTTTCCTGAAGGCCGTTTTCCATCGGGACAGCTATCTGCGAGCTGCGGAAAAGCGGCGTTCCAGTACATTCAGCTCGCGATTGACGCAGCTTTAGAGGGAACCGTCGATGCGATCACGACCGCTCCCATCAACAAGGAAGCCTTGCATTTAGCGGGCCTGGACTACCCTGGGCATACTGAGATGTTTGCCGAACGGGCGAAGTCGGAGCGATGGTGCATGATGCAATATTCCGAAGAGATCACCTGCTCCTTCGTGACCGTACATGTTGGCTACGCGGAAGTTCCCGCGTTAATCACTGAGTCGCGTGTTCTGCAAACGATTGAATTAACGGCCGAGGCGCTGCAAAAGATCGAATCGAAATCGCCCCATTTGGTCGTGTGTGGGCTCAACCCGCACGCTGGAGAAAATGGGTTGTTCGGCCAGGGGGAAGAAGAGCGGGCAATTATACCGGCGATAGCACGGGCACGCGAAATGGGGATTTCCATCGAGGGGCCGTTGCCACCTGACACTGCGTTTCTCCCCGCCAAGCGCCGTGCCACCGACGGCTTCATATGCATGTACCACGACCAGGGGCATATACCGCTGAAAGCCTTGGCATTCGATTCCGCCGTCAATACCACTCTGGGCCTACCTATCCTGCGCACAAGCGTGGATCATGGCACGGCCTTCGATATCGCGTGGAAGGGGCTTGCCAACATGGGCAGCCTGTATGCCGCCTTACGATTGGCAGCCAAACTGGCCCCCAGACCTTAACGGGCTGTTGAAATAGTAACCCGCCTAGGCTGTGAATTTTTAGCCAAGTGGTTTGCAAATTAATTTTGGGCGCTACTACTATAGCATGAATACTCAAAAACCATCGCAGCTTGCTCGTGTTTTCCGCCCCCATCGTATTCAAGTGGAAATGCACATGCTTTCACTTGAAGATATGCTTCCGCGCGACCATCGTGCTCGCATTGTCTGGTCGTTTGTCAAAACGTTGGACCTAGAACCTCTGTATGAAAAGATCGTTGTCACCAAGAGCACCGTTGGCCGCAATAGTATTGCGCCGGAGATACTGGTTTCACTGTGGCTTCTGGCAACCTTGGATGGCATCGGCACAGCCCGAGAACTTGGTCGCCGATGCGAGACGGACATAGCCTATTTATGGACGCTCGGAAATGTCACGGTCAATTATCACACGTTGAGCGACTTTCGAGTGGAGAACGGAGCATTCTTGGAGAAGACGCTCGTTGACACGGTTGCCTCGTTGGTCGCCCAAGGTCTGGTGCCCCTGGAGACCATTGCCCAAGACGGAATGCGCGTTCGGGCTAGTGCAGGCAGTAGTTCGTTTCGCCGCAAGCCGACGCTTGAGTCATTGCAGCAGCAGGCTCAGGCTCACGTAGATAGATTGAAGAAAGAATCCGAGAACGAATGCGATCGTTCCGATGGAGACGCACGTCGCCAAGCGGCAGTCGAACGAGCATCGCGTGAGCGTCAAGAGCGATTAGATGAGGCTTTGCGACAGTTTGAGGAGCTTAGTAAGCAGCGCGAGTCTCGGAGAAAAGGTGACGGCGAAAAGACTCGCGTGAGCACTACGGACCCTGACGCCCGTAATATGAAGATGGCCAATGGTGGCTTCGATCCGGCCTTCAACGTCCAGTTCGCAACCGATGCTGACTCGCGAGTAATAGTCGCTGTCGATGTTACCAACTCGGGAACTGACAGTGGCCAAATGGCACCAATGCACGAGAAAGTGTGCTCAACTTACGACAAGACACCCAAGACGCAATTGGTCGATTCCGCTTACGCAACCAAGGGCGATGTTAAGACCGTGGAGTCTAAAGGGACCGAAGTCGTCTCCACGATCCCCCGTGGATCGGTATTGGAAAGCAAAGGCAAAGATCCTCACGCGCAGCAACCTGGCGAAAGCGACGAATACACAGCGTTTCGCGCGAGAATGGCCAAAGAGGAATACAAAGAGCTTTACAAGACGCGCCCGTCGGTTGCCGAGTTTCCCAATGCGGACTGCCGCAATCGGAACCTTCGGCAATTCAAAGTTCGAGGACTGGTGAAGGTCAAAGCGGTAGCGCTATGGCATGCCGTGGCCTTTAACTTCACACGCATGGTAAACCTGGGGGCCTTGGCAATCTAAGCAGTTGCAAGGCAACCGCTTGGTTGAGAAATAACACAACTCGAAGAGATGAGCATGATGGACACGAGCTAACTTGCTGGCCAACAATCCGACCCAGTAAGACTTTCAACCGCCAATTCGAAAAAATTTCGTGGTTGGAATACCAAAAGAGTCCGTTGGTGAAAAAACTTCACAGCCTAGCCGCGTCAGCAAGGATAGGTGGTCGCCACTACAGGGCGATTAGGGACGCTACCTTCACGCTAAAACTCAAGACGCGATTAAATCAACAGCCCGGTGAGCAAGGAAAGATAACCTCGGCTACAAGGCAATTTAAGGATGCTAACTCCGTATTAAAATTCAAATTGCGATTAAATCAACAGCCCGGTTAATGGCTCGTCGCTATGAAGAGCCGCATTCCGTTTGACCGCGCCGGCAGCAGCCCCAATCACGCGGTAGCGGCCGCCGCCCTTCCTGGCTCGCGCAGTGGGTTGCTATCTCAATTGGCCGTCACCCGGCGGAATACTTTTTGAGCAATCCTGTAAGCTGGGTGGGCTCGCTTCCGCTGCAATTTGACTCGAGGGACGCTTTTAGCATCGGAATAGAAAATCCGGTAATTTTCGAGATCCGCGATACGAGTCGTGGTTTTGCTACGCGTTGCTAGCGGCGTTGACCGAAACTCAGGCTGCTAGCCTGTTGCGGCGTTTCCGCTGGATGGCCTAGTGGTGGGATGGTGTTCGCAATGGGCGTTTAGGGGTTGCCTGGCGTTCGTTACGTACATGCGAGTCGGGGCTTTCACAGGCGTTGGCCGCGTTGGCGAAAAAGTTGACTGCTGCACTACCTTCCCCAGGTCCCCTGAAAGTACGTGCAAAGAGTGTTTATGGCTCAGTACTGGCAATCTTTTTAGATTTTCCAAGAATAAATTGCCGAGTTTGCGGGTCATTGAAATAGCGGGAGATCGGCTTAAACTAAGCTTTCCGAGCCTTATGGACGGACATCCCGCCTCAAATTGGAAGGCCGACGCCGCATTTCGACGATTTGACGGCCCGGTGCTGGCACCGGCTGTGATCGATTTTGGGCAGCGGCGGCCCAAAGGACAGTTCCTGAATTAGTTTCCCCATGGAGAAGAAAATGCGTTTAATTGCTTGGTCCTTGATGATCGTAAGCGCCCTGGCCCTAGGTTGTGACAAGCCACAAGAAACCATCCCAACGATAACCCCATCGAGCAGTGGCACCAGCGAGTCGGGTGACCACGGCCATGAGCATGCTGAAGGCGAAGAGCATGCCCACGAAGAAGGTGAGGAGCACGCCCACGAAGAAGGTGAAGAGCACTCCGAAGAAACGCCTGCCGCTGAAGACGGTGCCGCAAACGGCCAAGCTGAAGTCATTCGGTTTGTTGCAGACAAGAAGCTCGAAGTGCCTACGATGATGTGCCCTTACTCCTGCTGGCCCCGAGTTAAAGAAACTCTGGCCGCACAGCCTGGAGTTGAAGCGGTCCAATTGGCCGAACAGCCAGCTGGAACGGAAGAAGGCGAAATTAAGGAGCGAGTTGTCGAACTCAAGCTCAGTGGCGACTTCGATGCTGAAGCTGCTGTTGCCGCTTTGTCCAAGATCGATTTCGAAGCCAACGTCGTAAACTAATTGCGTCGTTGATCCATCTCAATCGAAAATTGCCTGACGGTGCGTCGCTAATTGCGACGCACCGTATTTTTTTGCAAGAGTTTTTTGCAAGCTGCCGGCGGTGGTAAAGATGGCCGAAATCTTCCAACCCACCGGCCGCGAGCATGCTTCGTTCTGCAGCCTTCTTGCTGTTCCAGGTGCCCCTCCCTGTTGCAACCCTGACTCGCACCGGACTGTCTCACGCGACCACCGTTCCGGACAACGCTGCTTTAGCTGCGCACCGTCTGCTGATCGTGTTGTAGGTCTCGATGTAGGAGTCTAACGCAGCTCCGAGCTGGAAGATTGCTCGGCGACTCGTTCCTGTTGAGTACTCCCAATCGTCTTGGAGTAAACGATGAGGGTCTGACCGGTGCTCTCCAAGGTTTGACTGATTCGGTTCAGAATAAAGCCGCGGAACTGGGGGAAGAGTTCGCTGCGGACATTCTGCGACGATTGGGTTTCCGTCGAAGTAAGTTGAGAGGTGGGCTCCAACTCTACATTGTCTTGCTTCCATCGCGCCGCATGTTTGGCGGGTACGAGGGTTTCCACCCCTGCTTCGCTCGTGTACAGCACAAACAGAGGCCCGGTAAAGATGGAGTCTATCTCGCCGTCGGGGCTGGATACAGGTGCGGGTAGGAGGCGATTCAAATTGGACGAGAGCAGGGTTTGCGCGCGGCGTAGGTTCGTTCCTAGAGTCACACCCATTTCGTAAGCGAAATTCATGCTCCGAAGGGCTTCTTTAGTCTCTCCCTTAATGGCAACCCAACTCTCGATTGACTCGCGAAGATGCCGTGCGTGAATTGGGTTTTCGGGCGAGGCTGTGCTTAGTGGCGTGGGAGAGGCACTAGGGGATGCATGGTGGAACGATTTGGCTGGAGTACGCAGAGGAAACGTCGCGGCAGGCAGCGTCGCGTTCAACACTCGAGCAGAAACGACTTGCAGACTCGGCAACGCCAGTTGCCAATCGCTCAATTTCAAGTCGTAGGAGAGATACTCTTCCAGAAAGCGAGGGTGGAAGGGCTGGAGAGAATGGCGTATTGGGTCGGTCGGTTTTAGGTTGGAACCCGGCGGAAGTCCTTGGTCGGGACGCAGAACCGAGAGGTCGGAGGACTTAGGATGTAAGTGGCTGCTGGGGCCCGCTCGCATGGTGTGGGACTGGTAATGGGGGGAGCTTGTGAGCGGCAGGTCAGTCGGAGCGAAGCAAGCAGTCGAGAAGCGATCGTCCAGCCAGTGCTGCGATGGCAGGTCGTGGGCATCCGCCTGGCCTAGGTTGGGTAGCAGTAGTCTTAGGGCTAAAAGTACGCTCGATAACAGTCTGGAAGTGCTAAGTTTCATCGGTAGTTAATCTCCACACGGGTCTGCGTTTGGGAATCGCATGACGCTTGGATTGAAATGCGTAAACACCGATTAAGGGGGCGCCAGCGCATTAGGGTCGGAGCTGAGGAAGGAATGGAGTACCATGGTGCATAGTTAGAGGCTGCCATAGTGCCCGTTGAGGCGCTTGCCGTTAAACATTGCGTCAACAAGAAATTTTATCGAACCGTTTCGCTTTGCCTGTTCGCTTAATTCACTGAGATCGTACAATTGCAGCCTAAGTGATGGTTTAGAATTGCCTAGTCTTGCTTTCGTAGCGAGGCTAACGCTCATTCCGAACATGCTGAGTGGGACATCTGCAACGCTCAGAGCGCACTGCAGTGCGTTATTCGGTGGAATGAACGGCAAAATTGAAATGCCCCTCGCCTGCCCCAAGTGGTATCTCCCCTGCGTGTACAAATTGGTCTGTGAATAGCTTGCAAGATTTTCAACAAATAATCGCTGTAGCGATTATCCTCATCGTCTTTGTCACTATGCAGGTGCGCCGCAACGCTCCGACCGATTTACTGTTCGGGCTCGCCTTAGTCGCCTACATCCTGTTCGGAATTGTCGATCCCGCAACCGCTTGGAAGGGATTTTCGAGTAACGCGGTGATTGCGATCGGTGGTTTGCTGGTTGTCTCAACCGCACTCCGAAACACGGGTGCGTTGGATTCGCTGGGGGCGAAGCTGTTAGGGAATGTGAAAACCGAGCGAGGCGCGCTGGGGCGTCTGTCGTCAGTCCTGCTGACCAGTAGTGCGTTTCTACTAAATACGGCCATCGTGGCCATGCTCATGCCCGTTGTGATCAGCTGGTGCCGTCAGCGCAACGTCAGCCCCTCCCGGTTGCTGTTACCGGTCAGCTACTTGGCGATTCTGGGTGGAACATGCACGTTGGTTGGTACTAGTACGAACTTCGTGGTGAACGAGAAATTGACTGAGATGAGTCAGTTGATTGAGCAATCTGAGCGGAATCAGGCATTGGGGAAGCCCAGCGAGAGTCCCTTCGATATCGACTGGTTGCTAGAGCAGCGGGAGCAGTTGCAGCCGATGAGCCTATTCGAGATTTCCCGCATTGGAGTTCCTTGTGCTCTACTGGGGGCATTCGTGCTCATCGTCTGCGGTCGGCGCTTGCTGCCGAATCGCACGGAATTATTGGACAGTCTCGAAGAGCAGCGGCGCGAGTACCTCGTGGAGATGTTGGTAACGCAGTCCTGCGGTTTGATTGGAAAAACGGTTGAGGAGGGCGGCTTGCGGCACCTGCCGGGGCTGTTCTTGATCGAAATCGATCGCGATTCGAAGGCCATTGCGCCGGTCTCCCCCTCCGATCGCATCTTGGAAAACGACCGTCTGGTTTTTACGGGAGTAGTCGCGACGATTGTGGATTTGGAAAAGATCGCTGGCCTCATCCCAGCAACCGATATCAATTACGAAATTGCCCCTGAGAAGGTAGAAAATCGAACGCTGGTTGAAGTCGTCCTCAGTCCCTCTTCTCCCCTAGTCGGGAGCACGATTCGGCAAGCGAACTTTCGTCAGTACTATGGGGCTGCTGTGGTGGCCGTGCACCGCAATGGCGAGCGTTTGCCCACCAAACTCGGAGACATCGAGCTTTCCCCCGGTGACACACTGCTGCTTCAAACGAATCGCAGTTTTGTGCGCAGTTATCGCAATCGACCAGATTTCTATTTGGTCAGCGGTGTCGAGGACAGTAAGGGCCGTCGCCACGACCGCTTGCTGCTCGCTTGCTCGCTGGCAATCGGGCTGATCGCTTGGTTGCTGCTGCAATCAGTGTTGGGAGAAACCTCGCTACCGCAGGCCTTCAGCTCTCCGGAAGTCGCCATTTTCGGGATCGCCTTGGCGATGGTTGTCACCGGATGTGTTTCGATGTCCGATGCGCGCCGGAGTATTGATCTTCCCATGCTTTTTACCGTCGGTGCGGCCATTGGCGTGGGCACAGGATTTAGCCAGTGTGGTGCTGCCGAATCGATCGCCGAACTTCTGCTTGGTTTTATTGGCACCAACGAATACATGGTGCTCATCGCCTTGTTTGTCGTCACGGTATGCTTAACCGAAATGATTAGCAATGTGGCTGTGGCAACGATGATGTTCTACATTGCGATCGGTGTAGCTAGCGCATTGGATGCAAATCCACGTACTTTCATCATGGCCATCACGCTCGGTGCCTCGCTCAGCTTTGTGTCCCCGATCGGCTACCAAACGAACCTCATGGTCATGGGGCCTGGCGGGTACCGTCCGACTGACTATCTGCGAGCAGGGATTCCGCTGAGCCTTGCGATCGGGGCCTTAGCAATAATACTCTTACCGCTCATCTGGCCTTTTCATTAGTATTCTGCGGTTGGCAATCTCGACATGCGTAAAGTGAATCAATCCGATTTCCTCGTAGTTGGCGGCGGAATCGTTGGGCTTTCCACGGCCTGGAATCTGGCTGTGCAATATCCGACCGCGGCGATTCAAGTGCTGGAAAAGGAAACTCAAGTTGCCGCGCACCAGTCGGGCCGCAATTCTGGAGTTCTCCACTCGGGAATCTATTACAAGCCCGGATCACTCAAGGCGGTCACATGCCGAGCTGGCAAAGTCGCCATGGAGAAATTTTGCGCGGAGGAGCAGATTCCGTTTGAAACCTGTGGCAAAATTATTGTGGCAGTTTCCGAGGACGAAATCCCTCGCCTCGACGCGATTGTAGCGCGTGGGCGTGAAAACGGAATTGACTGCACGGTCATCGATGGCAAGCAGATCGAGGAGCTCGAACCCCACTCGGCTGGCTTGCAAGGCATCCATGTTCCGGAAGCAGGTATTGTCGATTATCCAGCTGTTTGTAGGCGACTGGTCGAGAAATTGGAATCTGCCGGACATCGGGTAACGCTGGGGCAACAGGTGAAAGCGATACGACCAGGGCCAACCAGCGTGGAAGTACGCACGACGCACCAAGTTTTTCAAACGAAATTCCTAGTAACTTGCGGGGGCCTCTACAGTGACCGCTTGGTCCGCATGTCTGGATTGACTCCGCCGGCGCAAATCGTCCCTTTCCGCGGAGAATATTTCGAGCTCCAACAAGAACGTCGCAACCTTTGTCGCAATCTGATCTACCCGGTTCCCGATCCCAGCTTTCCCTTCTTGGGAGTCCATTTCACACGCATGATTAGTGGTGATGTGGAATGTGGGCCCAACGCTGTGTTTGCACTCGCTCGCGAGGGCTACGGTTGGGGGAAGATTCGTTTTGGGGAGCTCTTCGAGTCGTTGAGCTATCCTGGTTTCATCAAACTTGCGGGACGACACTGGAAGATGGGCCTAGGAGAAGTCCATCGTTCCCTATCTAAAGGGGCGTTTGTCAAAGCGCTGCAGCGTTTAATTCCAGAGATCCGCGCTGCTGATCTCAAGCCATGTCGAGCTGGAGTCCGTGCTCAAGCTCTTGGGCGAGATGGCACGATGATCGACGACTTTCTGTGGGTCACCGAAGCGCGAATGTTGCATGTATGCAATGCACCTAGTCCCGCAGCGACCGCCTCGTTGGAGATCGGTCGCTTGATCACCCAGCGCGTTAGCGAGCAGTGCGAGTGATTGGCAGTGGGAGGGCAATTGCCGGATTGCTGCTGTTAAAATCCTCGCCCAGTAGAGCCGCGACTGTGGCGGCAACCTGGGATTGAGTATAGGTGTGCCCCTCGTCGTTACCACGGGCCGTCACACCGGCCCCAAATGCTGCCAACCAAATCCTCTCGGAACCGGGGAGCGAGCTCCCGTGACTTTTCCAGCCTTCGCGTCCATCTCCGCGACCGTGATCGGTTGCAATCAAGAATGCCGTTCTTCCTTGGTAATCCTCCATGCTTTGAATGAGCTCCCAAAGTTGTTGAATGAAAAAATCATTCTGCTGGGCGGTGAGCAGGTAGCGGTCGTAGCGTCCGGCGTGTGCCCAGTCATCCGTTTCACCGAGTGAGACGTACAAGACGCGGGGTTGGCGGGTCTGCAGTTCTTCGAAGGCTCCCGACACGGTAAACGCATCGTAGCGAACCCTTTCCCATTCATGAAACAGATTGTTAGCCACGAAGTTGAGTCCAGCGAGACGGTTGGGATCACCGATCGTCAATGCGCTCCAGCCAGCGTTTACCGGCACGCCACTTCGTTGGTCATTGATAATGAAGGGAAACACGTCCCAAGAGCAGTAAGCGGCCACGGAACCGGAAAATCCCTCTTGCGCGTTTAACCACTCGAGCACCGTTTGATTCTCATTGTACTTCTTCGCATTAGAATCGATGCGCTCATCGGCTATTCCACAGAGCAATTCACTGTAACCGGGGTAGGAAAAGTATTTCCCGTTGGTCACTTTCACGATGCTATCGCGATCGATATCACCAGCGATCCAGCCATGATCTTGAACATGGCGCCAGAGGTTGGGTAAGAGAACTTCACGCCGCTCGGTCGCGGTTTCTCGGTCGTACCGGGCTACCAATTCTTCGGGGTTTTTGGCCCCAAGCTCTTCAATCATTAAGCGGCGGTCCCCACCACCGAACACCTCTTCACTCCGCAGGCCGTCAAGCGTGATGAGCACCACGCGTTCTGCTACGGGAGAGGTCAAGGTTGGTGGGCCGTCAACCCAGCCCAGTCGACTGAGGAAGCGGTCGGCGGCGAAAACCGTTTCGAAGTACCATTTGCCACCATCGCGGGTCACATTGAAGAAGCCGTGTGGCTGTCCCTCGTAGGTATACAATTCACTCGGGACGCCCAGCTCCAAGGACCGATCTCGAAATTTCTCCGCCGTTGCCACGGGAATAAGCTTGTCCTCGGTCCCTAGGAAAACGACCGACGGTGGCGAGTTTTCTGACAGATTGTGCAGCGGAGAAAACTCTTGCCAACGCTCGCCAACCCGTGCCGTTCCCCATCCTCCTGGACCATTGTCATAAACGGGATTGAACAGCAGCATGGCGTTGGCGCGAGCATCGCTGGCTGGTGGTTCACCGGTGGCCGCGATGGTCCCGAGGTAGGCTGCCAGATGTCCGCCCGCGGATCCGCCTGCCGAAGCGATTCGTGCGGGATCGACTCCAAATTCATCGCAGTGTTCACGTACCCAATGCATTGCAGAAACCGCATCGGCCACGCAAGTTTCTGGTGGAGCAGTGTCATTCTTCGCAAGCAAGCGGTATTGCACTTGAAAACAGACGACACCGCGTGAGGCAAAATAGGCAGCGTGCTCGTCGAATTGCCCGGGGACGCCCCCCACCCATCCTCCACCATGGAAGAATACGATGGCTGGGCGAGGCGTGATAACGGTACTCGCCACGTCTTCCGGGAGTGCTGGTTGGGTTACGTATAAAGTAAGATCGCTACCATCCACGTGTTTGTAGACATGAGGCTCGCCCGGCGGAACCGCTGGAAGTGTACTGCAGAGGATCAAACCCACAAAAACCGCTAGTTGTGAAATTGCATTCGCACGCATGGAATTCTCGCTGAAGGTAGAGCAGTTGCTCCCACGATTCACAGCCGCAGGAGCATCAAAAGCAGCCCAATTATAGTGCACGGGAACTTGGCCGTGGGAAAGAGCATGTGAGCGATCGATGAAGCTTTGGGGGCCGCCGAGCTTGTACAGCAGCACGGTTGCCTGTCGCCCTGAGTGCAGCCGCGCCAGACAGTCAAGAAATGCGAGCAACTACCGTGCACCAGCTGCCGCTTGCGTCACGCGCCGCTGGCGCATTGCCGCACAGGATCGTGGACTGGGCCGTAAGCCGGGGAGATACGCACCCGATCAAGGTGCGCTTTGAGGTTCGCCCCTTCCCCTATTTCTGTTTTGAGGGATGAAGCCGGCTGTTTCACGGGGGCAGTTCACGGGGGCAGAGCGGGCGTAGACTGGGCCGTCGTGGCAGGAAGGCGATGGTGGTGGCACACCGCTCAGTCGATAGACGCTGGGGAAGGGTACTCCGCGATCAGCGAATCTCGCAATTCCTTCGCGGTGATGGCAGCTTCGGACGAGGATTGGTCGAGGACGGTGAGGTGCCCCATTTTACGTCCGGCGCGAGGGTCGCTTTTGCCATAGAGGTGCAGATGGGAATCGGTAGCCGCAAACAGCTTGGTCCAGTCGGGTTCGCCTCCCTCCCATAGCTCGCCCATCAGATTGATCATCGCTGCTGGATGGATCATGGTAGCTGGCACCAGCGGCAAATTGCAGATTGCCCGCACCTGTTGCTCAAATTGGCTGCAGGTGAAAGCTTCTATCGTCAAGTGTCCTGAATTATGCGGCCGCGGCGCAATCTCATTGATTAACAGCTCTCCTTCTTTCGTCACAAAAAATTCGACACAGAACAACCCGGTGACTCCAAAGCTCCCCGCAATGCCATGACAGATTTCCTCGGCTTTCTCTTCAATCCCTTTGAGCGGAGAGCTGACGGGGCAACGCGTAACACTGAGAATGTGGTTGCTATGCTCGTTTTCGAACAGGGGATACGATTCGATCTGCCCGCTGGCATTTCGAGCGGTAATCATGGAGACTTCCGCTTCAAACTCAATCATTTGCTCAGCGATAGCCCGATTGGTTTCTAGCGACTCCCAGGCGGCTTCGACCTCTGCCTCCGATCGGACAACGACTTGACCCTTGCCATCGTATCCGCTGCGAGAGGTTTTCAACACCAACGGATACCCGAGCTCTTCACCTGCTTCTACAACCGCGCCGAGATTGGTGACTGGGCGGAAGGGGGTGGTGGGGAAGCCCGCCGCAACCAGCTGCGATTTCTCCGTGATACGATCTTGGGTAACTTCCAGAAAGTCCGCGCTGGGGCAGACTCGCGTCCGCTGCCCGGCAATTCGAAGCAATTCCGCAGACACATTTTCGAATTCGAGCGTGATGGAGGCGCACAGTCGCGACATTTCTTGGGCGAGGATGTCCGCGGTGCCCTCCTCGTCAGAAGGCAGAAAATGCATGTCAGCAGCCTGCGCCGCCGGGCAATCCTCTTCGGCATCAAGCACGGCCACATGGTAACCCAAACGCTGTGCCGCATGCGTAAACATTCGCCCCAGCTGACCACCACCGATCACTCCAAGCCAACTTCCTGGAAGAATTGGACTTTGCATCGTGTCACTCCCACCGGACTTTACGTTCCAAGGACATTGTCAGCCATGACTTGATCAGTTTGCGACTCCATCCAGGCTCGCAATCGTTCGCGAAGCTCTGCATCTTCACCGGCCAGGATTCTAGCAGCCAGCAAGCCAGCGTTTTTTGCGCCTGCCGCGCCAATTGCTAAAGTTGCCACAGGAATTCCACCTGGCATCTGTACAATCGATAAAAGCGAATCAAGGCCATTCAAGCTTTTGCTTTGCACGGGGACCCCCAATACTGGCAGGATCGTGCAGGCGGCGACCATGCCGGGTAAATGGGCGGCCCCACCGGCGCCTGCGATGAGAACTCGCAAGCCTCGACCCTCGGCCGAAACGGCGTAGTCCATCATCCACTGTGGAGTTCGATGGGCCGAAACGACACGGCTTTCGAAGGGGATTCCCAATTCCTGCAGTATTTCTGTTGCGGCCTGCATGGTTTCCCAATCCGACCGGCTTCCCATAATGACCCCAACGCGCGGTGCAGGCGAGCTGGGAGCTTTGCTGGATGCTGAATTTTCAGTTGGAGAGGTCATGGCTCACCCGCCCTTAGTTGGCTTGGTTTCTGAGGAGAGGGAAGAGGATGATGTCACGAATGCTCCGCGAGTTGGTCAACAGCATTACTAGGCGGTCGATCCCGATGCCCAAGCCTCCAGCTGGCGGCATGCCGTTGCGCAGCGCGAGTACAAAGTCGTGGTCCATATTGGCCATCGAGTCCTCAGCGGCTTGCCCCTCGAGTTGAGTGCGGAACAGTTCTTCTTGCAAAATCGGATCGTTCAATTCCGTGTACGCGTTTGCGAGTTCCATACCATGAATGAACAATTCAAAGCGTTCGGCCACTTGTGGGTTTGACGTCTTGCGTTTGGTCAACGGACAAATGCTAGACGGATAGTCCGTCACGAAAATGGGACCAATCAACCCCTCTTCGACGGTTTCCTCAAACACTTCGCTCTTCACCACATCCGAGTGTTTTCCCTCGGGTTTGAGATTCAGCTTCTTGGCTAAGGCGGCAATTCCGGAGACATCCGTTGGATCCAACTGCGTCGCTTCGCTAAACAGTTCATCGTAGGTGCGACGTTGGAACGGCGGGGAAAAATCAATGGGTTTGTCGTTCCACATCACCTGGTGTCCCTGGCCTGTGGCGGCCAACGCGTCCAGGATGATCTGCTCGGTCAAGTCCATCATCACTTCGTAATTGCCAAACGCCTCATAAGCTTCCAGCATC
The DNA here is from genome assembly GCF_007752135.1 of Aureliella helgolandensis. Taxonomy (GTDB): domain Bacteria; phylum Planctomycetota; class Planctomycetia; order Pirellulales; family Pirellulaceae; genus Aureliella; species Aureliella helgolandensis. Next base: position 3,565,704 of record NZ_CP036298.1, read on the forward strand.
GTGAATTCGGGGTTGTGGCGTGGGCTGATCCCTTCATTGCGGTAGACGCGGCCCAGTTCATAAACTCGCTCCATGCCTCCCACCAATAATCGCTTTAGGTGCAATTCGAGTGCAATTCGCAACACGAGTGGCATCTCGAGCGTGTTGTGGTGGGTAAGAAACGGCCGGGCTGCAGCACCGCCTGCGATGGTGTGCAGTGTGGGACCTTCAATCTCGCAGTAGCCGCGACCGGCTAGCGTCGATCGAATCGATTGGACAATCTTGGTGCGCGCCAAGAAGGTATCCATCACCCCTTCGTTGTAGGTCAAATCGAGATAGCGCTGACGCTGTTTAAGCTCAGGGTTTTGCAAGCCCGCGTGCTTTTCAGGAGGGGTTTCCAGTGTTTTGCACATGAAATGCAACTTGGCAGCAAAGACCGTCAACTCGCCTGTGTTGGTCCGTCCCAACCGTCCTTCCACTGCGATCCAATCTCCCAGATCAAAATTTCCGGCCAGCTCAAAATCGGCCTCGCCAACCTGTGCCTTGCCAATAAAGATTTGGATATCCCCGGTCCAGTCACGCAACTTGATGAAGATCAACTTGCCAGTGGGACGCATCAGGATAATACGGCCAGCAACACGAACGTTGGGGCCGGTCTCTTCGCCCGCTCCGGCATCTTTTTTCCATTGCCGGTAATCAACGGCAGGGGCGCCGGAATCCGCATCGGTTGTTCCTGAATTGGCCGCCTCCGAAAACTCAGGCAGATCCAGTTGGGTCCCGTCTTCCAGCTGATATTTCAATTCGCTGCTACGGCCGCGGACATCGCGGTTCCAATCGCGATCTGGGAAATGATGTCCCCAGGGATCGACGCCCAATGCGGTAATCTTATTGAGCTTAACCAGCCGTGGATCTTCTGCGTCTGACATAATCTTAGGTGGTCTATGGACCCAAGTGATATGGAAAGTGATCGCCCTGACTTAGAGAATATCAATTCTCTAAATCCCTGTCGGTTCCACCGCTGGCTGGCGTCTGCAGCGCGTCGCGGGCCTCAAACTGGCAATCTTCCGAACGCGTCGCGTGTTGGAAGGAATGCGTCAGGCAGGGAATCGATTCTGGTGGATGCCGCCAATGGCCCATGGGGGGGGCTATTGTCGAGGGCGTGTTCTGCAAAAAGCAGATTCTAGCCTGCGAGGCAACAATCGACGAGGCGGGTGGTCAAACCTCCTGCAGCTGGCTATTTTCAGGATGTTGGTCCATTCCCTCCCCCTCATGCGAGGTCAAAAGTCCCATGTCCGCACCCGTTCGCCCGTCCAATTTGCCTGACCCGTCCATCGAACCTTCCTCGGGTTGGCACTGCACCCACATGTTTTACTCACTTGATCGGCAAGTGCTTAGCCAGCTGACGAAAGAGCAGCAGAGGAGTGGGGCAGAGGAGCTGGAGCAGATTCTTTGTCCTCAGGCCGACCACGCAACGCTGCGGATGCAGAGTTTCATCGTAAGCGGACACAAGGCCGATTTCGGGATGTTGATGTTCGACACCGACCCCTTGAAGATTGACGCGGTCCACCAGCGATTGTTGGCGAGCACGCTGGGGCCAGCGCTCAAAGCGGTCTACTCTTTCGTCTCGTTTACCGAAATCTCAGAGTATGTTCCCTCGCCAGAACAATATGCCGAACGCTTGAAATTGGGTGGGGAGGACACCGAGTCCCCTGCGTTTGCGGCCAAAGTAGCCGCCTACGAAAAGCGTTTGCCGATGATGAATCGCCAGCGTCTCACTCCCGAATTGCCCGATTGGCCTTCGATGTGTTTTTATCCCATGAACAAGAGCCGTGTCGTGGGAGCCAATTGGTTCACAACGCCTTACTCGGCGCGAAATTCCATGATGGCCGAGCACGCGCAGAGTGGCATGGCCTTCGCCGGGCGCGCCACGCAGGTCATTACGGTATCGGTCGGAGTCGACGATTGGGAATGGGGAGTCACGTTGTGGGCTCGCAATCCCGACTACCTCAAAGATATCGTCTACAAGATGCGATTCGATGAAGCGAGTGCCAAGTATGGAGAGTTCGGTCAGTTCTTTGTTGGCTATGTTGCAGATGGCAAGCGGATCGCCGAACATTGCTGCATCGGGGCCTAGTCTCGTTTCCACCACGTGATTTGCACGTAGCCGAGCCACTCCGAGCTTCGATGAGGAGAGCGAACGGCCTGCAGGGACACCGTCGACTGCACTGTTTCGTTGGCTTGGGCCGTTTCGGAGGTGAAGGAACTACGAAGGGGCAGAACTACCAGGGGGCGGTGATTCTCGAACAGCTCATGCGGCGTGTTTAGTCACGTTCCGCTGCGTTGGTGCATCGACCGCCTCGGGGATGCCGAGTCGTTGCAGAATGGTGCGTGCCGCACGTCGGCTCGCACCAGTTTGGGCGACGCTCGCGCTGACACTTAGCAATTCGTCGCGCTGCCGTTTGCGTTCTTGACCATCCACAATCAACCGATCGAGTGCAGCAACCGATTTTTCAATCGTTTGGGCAGTCGACCCGACGGCTAAGAATTCCGGCATGATGGTCTTTTCGGCAATCATGTTGGGAAGCGTCATCGATTGAATATCGGTAAGGCAGCGTCCAATTCCGTAGAGCACGCGACTGGCATGGTAGACGACAACCGCGGGGGTTCCGCGGGCCATCATCTCTAAACTTACGGATCCCGATTTCATCAGCGCACAATCTGCCAATTCGATGATTTCGCTGGTCCGTTGTACAAAAAAATCGATATTGATTCCACGGTCTGATTCGGTCAGCTGCTGCTTGCACTGAAGGCAGTGTTGGTCTCTTAGGCAAGCGACCATGAAGCGCGTCTTGGGGTATCGCCGCGATAGCTCGCGAATCGCAGACAACTGCATCGGCCAGATATGCTTGACTTCGCGCGAACGCGACCCAGGCAGAACAGCGACTTGAACGCCTTCATAGTCCTGCCAGGTACTTAAAAATCGTTCGTCCAGCGGACGTTCGGCAACTTCGTCGAAGAACGGATGTCCCACGTAGTCCACTTCCATCCCGCGCTCAGAGTACCATTGCTGTTCAAACGGGAGATTGCAAAGCACGTGGTCAACATACCGCCGCATCTTTTTGAGACGCCAAGCCCCCCAAGCCCATAGTTGGGGAGGGAGGTAGTAAAAAGTGGGAATGCCGAGCTGTTTAGCGCGTTTGGCAATGTGCCAATTGAAGCCTGGGAAATCGACGAGGACTACTGCATCGGGGTGCTGTTCCCTGAAGATATCTGTTGCGATGTCCGCAACTCGAAAAAATTCACGGAGTTTGGGCAAGACTTCGACAAAGCCCACCACTGCCATCGTCGTTAGATCGAAATCGATTTGGCAACCCGCTTGCTCCATCAGCGAACCGCCGAAGCCGCGATGAGTTGAAGTTGGGCAAAATCGCTGGAGCTGCTCGATGAGTTTAGCTGCGTGAAGGTCGCCACTGGGTTCACCGACGGAAAAAAATATATTGGGTTGGCTCACTTTTCGGCTCACGCATCCACGGAGTAAGTGTATTGGGACAGCTTGCAAATCCTCCGACTGCGGAGTCTTGTTAGCTGTTTTGCTCCGCCTATCCATAGCGAATTGGGGTCACGAAAATCAAGGGCAGATTTCTGCAGCCACGCCTCAACAGGTTGCTGAAATAATTGCCGATCCGCCTTGAGAGTTGAAATCGCATGCCGAACTACACGGTCGGAGCAAGTCATCCGCCCCTGTGGCTGAGTTGGGGGACCGAGCAACAACAGGGGAATTGGTGGTGGTACTCGATGTACAGGCCGCTAAGTGCAGTCGTCAAGAATGCACTCGTCAAGAAAACAGTGGACGGCTCAATCTCGTCCTCGGGGGGCTTTTGCAGCTCTGTTCGCCAGCCTGCTTGGAACGATCTTCACTATTATGGAGCGAAACGTCTCAGCTGCTCGAGACGTCGTGAACGCGGCTGTCCCGTTGACCAATGCTACTTTTCGTGCCGTTGCCTACCGTTTTTCAACCACAAGTATGCCTGAACATCGGTCGGGAATGGGGGTGCCGGGATAGACTAGAGTTGCGACATCCAGTGGCAGGTCTGTCTCCAGCAGGTCGACACCAAATTCGAGCATCTGCTGATACTGCAATTTCAGTTCGGTGCGCGAGCCGGCATCGAGGAGTTCCCGATCCAGGTTCCGGGACGTCCCGGCGATGCACATCACACCAGCGGAATTGATCGCTCGGATCAACGCTGCATCCTGTGGTGGCGTGTGCCCGATGAACGCAACCAAATTGCCCCACGGAATTCCAGACTTACGGAATTGCTCCAGTTTGGCGTGAGTCGGAATCATCACTTCCATGAGGATCTTCGAATTCAACTGGTGCACGCGTTGCGCATCTGCCAGGCGGGAGACGATCAACATTGCATATCCCTCAGCATGATGCTCCTCGATCTTTCTGATGCTGGCTTCGATCGGCACATCTTTCTGGTCGAGGATGATCACGGTGCGACCTCGGGCCCACTCAAGGACTTCGTCGAGCGTTGGGATTGGGAACTCGGTTAGATTGTTTTCTGGATCCTTCAAGCGTAGGCTGCGCAGTTGAGCTAGGGTGAAATTGCTCACGGGACCGTGGCCGGTCGTGGTGCGGTCCAATGTGGAATCGTGCAGGAGGACAATTTCACCATCAGCCGTTAGTCGCGGATCGATTTCCAACAGGGAGAAAGTTCCACTTAGAGTGTGTTCGAATGTGGCAATGCAGTTCTCCGGATAGCCCACGGTCGGGCCGCCACGATGAGCGCTGACCACGGGAAGGCGTTGCCCTGTGTAGGCCAGCAATTCCTGCAACTCTTGCGAACTGTTCGACTTGATGGCGAAGAAGTCCGTTGCTGACGATTGAGCCAGCGTGGTCGGCGGCAAGGCGAGCAGTAGCTGTGAAACGGCGAGGAAGGCGATGGCAATTCGAACAACTGCCTTCCTTCGAGGTTGAATCGCAGGGTGCCCTGAGCGGTGGCGGAACTTCGTGAAGTTGGCTTTCATGGACGAATACCCTAGAGTTTGAACCCAAGATTCAGAACATTAAATTTCTTGCGAGCCAGAAAACCGGGCGAGTCGTAGTGGACCATTTTTCCTAACACGAAGCCGAAACAGCGTTCAAGCGCTTATCGCCCGCTCCCTTCTTTGCTCATTCCGATTTAATATACCGAACATTTCTGAGCATCGCGATTGTACTGCCCCTGGGCGATTGGGATTGGATGGATTCTTAACTGTGGGCTGGAGATGTGTCCGTACCTCAATAATTGGCGGCGTGATCTGTTTTATAGGTGCAAGTGGAAGTTTCTGCTTTTTCGCGCCAATTGTCAGAGTTGCCCCGTCAATGAAATCGTGCAGCGGACATCCCGCAGGCGTCGACTTAACACTAAACCGCCAAGTCGCCCTCGCGAGACGAATCGTGTCCGCTCAGCCTGCTACCTACAATCTGATCGTTATCTGGCTTGCATGTTTGTGCATCATGCCGGGGTGTTCGGCGGTGCGCACTCGTTGGCCGCTGCCGGTGGTAAGTGAGCCGGTTTTTGTGGATACGATTGATCCGCAATCGGCGTTGGCGGAAGCGGAATCGCTTTATTCGACCGCACAAGAGCACGAGCATTATGGCTGGACTTCCTGTGTCGACTTGTACTTTGAAGTGGCTATTCTGACATTGGGGGCGGGGATTCAAACCACGGAACGCTCTCGTGAACTGCATCGTTCTTGTCTTCAGAAGATTGTCCTGACCGGACAGCGTTTCAAGCGACTGCTGCCGCAGAGTGGTTTGCAAATTGAGCGCGACGGCGAAGATACCACGATTCCGGTTTCCCACCATGGCTTTGTCTGGGAGCCGAGTGACTTTGATACGCTCGAATTAGTGGGAGACTATGGCAGCAGCGGGCTCAGGCAATTTCATCGTTGCTCTGGCGCTGGTATTCCACTGGTTGTGGAAGGCGACTCCTCTGGTGGCCGACCTTTCGGAGTAGACCGCCCCGTGTTTGCCGCTACGCTAGTCCTTCAGCCACGGAGCTTCTTGGACTCGAGCGCGCTCACCGATGGAAGCCTTCCAGGCGATGGTCAAGGTGCCGGCCAGGCTTGTGCGGCAGGTTGGGAATTAGCCTTCTATGATCCTCTACGCGTGCATTGTGTGGAACGACTGGGGGAAAACATTCCACTTGCGCGGGACACCTCTGCTCCCTTGATCTATCGGTTGGATGATACGCCGCAGGACTATCTTGCCAACTTTATTTCGATTGGGACGCGCACGGGAAACGGGAGGCTGATCACTCTCGAACCGTACCAGCCCGGGAAAATTCCAGTTGTCTTCATTCATGGTCTGTTGTCGGATCCCTTTACTTGGGCCGAGATGACCAATGAGTTGCAGGCGTCTCCAGATTTCGTCGATCGCTACCAGATCTGGTATTACGAATATCCGACGGGCGAGTCATTTTTCTTTACCGCAGCTCAACTGCGTGAACAACTACGGGCCGCGCGAGAGGTCTTCGATCCCAGCTGCAGTGATCCACAGCTATCCAACATCATGCTCGTTGGACACAGTATGGGGGGGCTGATTGCCAAACTGCAAGTTACGTCGAGTGAGGATCTCATTTGGGATGCAGTCGCAAATTGCCCGTTAGAACAAGTTGTGAGTCCGCCAGATACTCGGGATAAGCTCCGCAACTCCTTCTATTTTGAACCCAATCCGGCAGTGACTCGGGTCGTTTTTATCGGAACACCCCATCGCGGTTCCGTTTACGCCCGACGTTTGGTCGGAAAGATAGGATCTGCATTGGTAGAGGAGTCGGCGGACAGGAAGCAGGCCTATCAGCAATTGCTTGCATGCAATCCAGGAGTCTTTTCCAGGGAAGTTCAGCGTCGAGTTCCAACGAGCATCGATCTTCTGAATCCTCAAAGTCCATTGTTGAAAGCCACGGATTGGCTCCCCATCAAAGACAGCGTCGTCCTCCATTCGATCGTGGGTACGGGACGCTGGACGTTAGGGTACGGCGCCTCGGATGGGGTTGTGCCCGTGGACAGTGCGTTCGAGTTTAGAGCTAGGTCCGAGCGTTGTGTTGTCGAGGAACACTCAAAGTTGAATCAACATCCCGACACGGTCGACGAGGTGCGTTGTCTTTTAGAAAGGCACTGGGCCAATAGTCAACCGAGCCTCTTGTCCTATTCGCAAATGTCCCATCGCCAAAATTAGTTGGAGCTGTATGCGAGCGGGCGAGCGTCCTGCACCGCGTGGCCAGCTACGACTGAATGCACTCGTTGCGGCTCTTGCTTTATCGCGGATCGCCCTCTGCACGTGGGCTAGTACCTGGCCTCAAAAAATTTCGGAATATATAACTCCCTTCGTCACGTTCTTCTGCGAGTAGCCATTGGTTGGGACCAAATTCTGGGAAGTAAACGTCTCCTTCGTACTCTCCTTTGATCGTACTGAGATACATCGCATCAGCCAACGGCAGCGCGGCCTGGTAAATCGAGCTTCCACCTGCAACGAACACGGTACGCTTTCGCAGTCGTGCCAGCTCAACTGCCGCAGGGAAGGAACTCGCTATCTGTGCTTCCGCGGACTGCAGTGAGCGAGAGACGACGATGATCTGGCTCCTATCCAGATCCTGCCCAAAGATCTCGTAGGTGCGGCGGCCCATAATCACGGTTTGGCCACGCACAAAATTGAGGTACTGCGCATATTCTTCGGGGACCTCCCACGGCATCCCAGTTCCGAGTCCGATCACGCGGCTCTCGGTCATGGCGGAGATGATGATCATCGGGAGACTCGGTTGCAGAGAACTGATGTTGGTAGACTCCAGATAGTGGACGGGACGGATAGGCACGCTGTCCCATGGATAGAAAGTCAATGGAGAGAACGGTTTCAGCGAGCGGTTGGTCCATGGGGCCCAAACTCCCCCGAAGAATTCGGCGAGAGCTCAAGCAACAGCTCCAGTCCATTCTAAACGACTCGTGGAAGGATCGGCCTACAGGCAGCTTAGCTTCCGACTATTTTTCTGCAGTAGAAAAAACCGTCGGCGCACACTGCTGTATGTTGCGATTGCTCCAAAACGACAGTGGATCGCATCAAGGTATTTTTTTGCTGAGGCGCGCGCCGGTGACGCGCCTCAGGAACGAGGCCCCGGAAGTAGGTAACAAGCTTGTGAATTCGGTCCAGCAACGCCCAGTTAGGCTACGTGCCGGACGCACGGTTTCCTGGACCAGAACGCAACGGATAACGGGCCACCATCGCTGCCTGTCCTGGGGCTGGCATGGTGTTCACTCCTAATTCGGGAGATGCTCTCGCTGGATGGGGGGCTGCGGCAGATTGTCATCGTACTTTCATAGGCTGTAGCTATTTGCTCCGTCTGTAACCAGCCTTTTCATCAGTGAAATGAATTTACAATTGCGAGAACAGAGAGAACGTATTAAGCTTGTCCAAACGCAGCAAATATCAATGCGCTGCTACGGTCACATTCCCCGCTTGGTTGCCCCCCGAGCAAGATGCACGACGCTAGTTCTGCTGAGAATGTGTTGCCACGCTATATCTTCTCCCTTTTTTGATTAATTGCCCCTAATCAGCCTCTACGATAAGCTCAATTTTGAATGATGTTTTCCATGGGAGAGCATCGTATCCGGAAGCATTGCGCGCTCCCACGCGTGGCATCTGCAACTGAGTTTATCCTCGGAGCACCTCACGACTGGTACGGACTTGCAACATCGTTGAGGTTCGGTAGGCATTGTCTCGCTTTACCGTTCACTCGTCAGACAACTGGTGGCCAAATTCCTGTGGGCAGTAGCACGTCCCCAGTCGCCAGTGCTACGGCAATTCCAATCCGATCTCTTCAGAAACTCGATTGCGATCTCAAGAATCCGTTCATGTCCCTGACCTATCTCACGAACTCTGTTCGCCTAGCCTATGTCTACTCGATGCACTATGCCGAAAAGAAGGGGATTGAGTCTGGAGCGATCAGCAACCTACTGAACTTCAGTGATCACTGGCTGGAGGAGCTGGATGAAGACACGTTACTCGAGCTCTTCCCAAAATTCCTGCAGGGACTCGTGCTCCTCCTCGATGAGGATGACTTGGGGTTTCGATTGGGGAAGAATTTTCATTTGTGCTTGATTGGTCTCGGTGGCCTAGTTGCGAGTCATGCACCTACCGTCGCGGCGGCCCTTGAAATTCTCGAACAATTGTCGCACTACCCTACTTCGCATTTCAAGATTTCGCGGATTGCCAATGCGGAGCACAGTGAACTCATCTTCGAAGCCAACGATACCTGGGCAGGGGCAATGGCGAGCCAATTCTCAGAATGTTGGGCAGCCGCTTACGTGGCCAGCGCACGAAGTCTCATGGGGGGGCACCTGGCGCCGAAGTTCGTGCAGTTCGCGCATCCAGCGGGAAGCTCCATGGCAGCAAAGGAAGCGTATTTTGGTTGTCCGGTCGCGTACGATGCACCGCAGACTGTGGTGTGCCTGGGGCATCTCGAGCTGCACCGCAGCTCCCCGCTGCACGAACCGTTGCTCTATGAGCAATTGAGTTTCGCTGCGGGGATGTTGGAAGAGCGGCCCCATAGGGGGGCCCCAACCGTGGAGCTGGTGGGGCAGTCCATTCGTAGAGGTCGATTCACCTTGAACGAAGTCGCGCGGGAATTGGGAATGAGTCCGCGCACCATTCAGCGGCGTTTGAATACGGAGGGTACCGAGTTTCGGACGCTGGTAGACGATATTCGCACGCGGATGGCACATGTCTATCTACGCTCGGGGAGTTTGACTGTCGCGGAAGTTGCCCAACGACTCGGATTCTCCGATGCCCGCTCGTTTCGCGCGGCCTACAGGCGTTGGACAGGGCGGGCGCCTCGAGACCTTCAAGCTTCAGAAATTGGTTGAGGTCGCATACGAACGGGGCGATTTTAGGTAGAATCCCGCCAGGCTCTTTTCAAGCTAATGGCGACCTCTTTCGGCTGAATTCGGATTGGGCCCCGCTAATTGGAAAGGGTTTTGCTCGCCTCCCCAGATTCACTTCGTCCTCTAAGCACCATGCAACCAACGCTCGACGATGCCCGCAAGGCACTGCAAACCTATTGGGGCTACTCTGGGTTCAGGCCCCTACAGGAAGAGGCGATCCAGAGGGTTCTGAGCGGTAAGGATAGCTTAACCGTCCTACCCACGGGTGGTGGCAAGTCGCTTTGCTTTCAAACCCCAGCGGTCTGTCTACCGGGCTTGGCGGTCGTTCTGTCGCCGCTTATTTCTTTGATGAAAGACCAAGTCGATGGCTTGAATGCGTGTGGCATTCAAGCCGCCTTTGTGAACAGCACCCAGTCTGCGGAAGAGAAGCGACTCATTGCAGAGCAAATCCGGGCGGGCCAGATAAAACTCTTATACGTTGCTCCCGAACGCCTGCTGACGGCTCGGATGCTCGATTTCTTGGAGGAGCTGTCGGTTTCGTTCTTCGCGATTGACGAAGCCCATTGCATTAGCGCCTGGGGCCATGACTTTCGCCCCGAATACCGTGGATTGAAGGTACTCAAAGAACGATTTCCGCAAGCAGCGGTCCACGCCTACACCGCCACTGCCTCTCAGTCGGTACGGGAGGACATCGTCCGGCAATTGGCTCTGAAGCAGCCTCAAATCCTGGTGGGTAGCTTCGATCGCCCCAATTTGACCTACCGCATGATTCGTGCCACTCGTCGGCTTGAGCAGGTGAAGGAGGTGATCGCTAGGCATCGTGGCGAGTCTGGGGTCGTCTATTGCATAAGCCGAAAAGAGGTCGAGCGGACTGCGGCTGAATTGAAGCAGATGGGGATTCTTGCACTACCCTACCACGCAGGACTTTCCGATGCACAGCGACAGAATCATCAAGATGCGTTTATCAAGGAACAGGCCGATGTCATTGTGGCCACCGTCGCTTTCGGCATGGGAATCGATAAATCCAATGTCCGCTACGTCGTGCATGCGGGTATGCCGAAGTCCATCGAGCACTACCAGCAAGAGAGTGGTCGCGCGGGACGCGATAGTTTGGAATCCGAATGTGTGTTGATCCATTCGACTGCAGATCTCGCTACGTGGAAGAGGATCATGGAATCGGATTCTCAGACCACGGACGCAGGGGCGGTTACATCCTTAGAAGCGATGCATGCCTTGTGTGTAAACCCCGTCTGTCGGCATCGAGCCATCGTCGAATACTTTGGCGAGCAATACCAAGCGGAAAATTGCGGAGCGTGTGACGTGTGCTTGGGGGAAGTCGAATTGCTTGCCGATGCGATAACCGTAGGGCAGAAAATCCTATCATGCGTGCTACGCCAGCAGGAGAGATTTGGTGCCAGCCATACGGCCAAGGTGCTGGCCGGTTCGACCGAGGCGCGGATCGAACAGATGGGGCATCATCGACTGAGTACTTTTGGGATTCTGGCGGATGAAGGGTACGACGCGATCCGCGTATGGATTGACCAACTCGTGCAGCAGGGATTCTTGGATCGCAATGGCGAATATCAGACATTGTCCGTCCCAGAAGCCGGCCGGCGCTTGTTGCGACGTGACGGTGAGCCACAGCTGTCGGTCGTTGCCCCCACGCGAAAGCGGCGCCAAGCTAGCAAGTTGTCAGATGCCTCCTGGGAGGGAGTGGATCGTGAATTGTTCGAAGTGCTTCGTCAGCTTCGCAGCCAATTGGCTGGCGCCTCCAACGTGCCCGCCTACATTATTTTCGGGGATGCCACCCTGCGGGAGATTGCTAGGCAACGTCCAACGGACCTAGCCCAGTTTGCGTTGCTCAAGGGAGTCGGTGAACGGAAATTGCAAGATTTTGGGGAGCCGTTCGTTGGAGCCATTCAAGCATACATTCGGCAGCAGACGTAGCTTGGGGGACTCTAGGCATAAGAGAACTCCAGGGACGCTCCGCCGGCCGCTGGGGAGAAGCGTTCTTAGAGCCAACCGACGGCCACCGCGCTGTAACGCACCACTAGGCCAGCTACCACGACGCTCACCATGCTCATCAATTTGATGAGGATGTTGAGACTGGGACCGCTGGTGTCTTTGAATGGATCCCCCACGGTATCGCCTACCACGGCCGCGTCGTGTGCCGGCGATCCCTTGCCACCCAGCTTTCCCGATTCAATATACTTCTTCGCATTGTCCCAGGAACCTCCCGCGTTGGACATGAATACCGCTAGGCAGAAGCCGGTGGAAAGTGAGCCAGCGAGGAGCCCCATTACTCCTCCCACCCCCAACAGCATGCCAGTCAAGAGTGGTGTCAACAGCCCCACCGCCGCTGGCAAAATCATTTCCAATTGAGCGGCTTTGGTACTGATCTGGACGGGCCGCGCGTAGTCGGGCGTGACCTCGCCGGTTAGAATTCCGGGGGTTTCTCTGAGCTGACGCCGTACCTCTTCCACCATCCCAAAGGCAGCGCGACCGACCGCCTTCATCGTCAGGGCGCAAAACACAAATGTGGCCATGGCTCCCAGGAACAGCCCCAGCAAGACTCTCGGATTTAACACTGACGCTTCGTAGTAGTTGGTAAAATCGATGAGCGTCGCCAGGTCGACGTTCACCAGTTGGCCGCCACTGGCCGAAAATGTGGCCGCAGCACCATGCTCGCCCTCGCTCAGCTCGACCAATTCCTGGGGGATTTTCCCAGGTCCTTGCGAGAAACCAACGGCTTGCCAAGATTCGCGGATACGGCTGTCGTTGACCAGGTAGGGCAGGGCCAAGAAGGCGTGCGTTTCAGCTCCCTCTCGGGCAATGACAAAGCCACGTGAGACTTTATAAAATCCATCCTCAGCAATTTGCGTCACGAGCGAATCGCCCCAGCGTTCGAAGCTCATTCGAACCTCTTCGACGTAGGCGGCCAGCAGGGCCAGGGCGGTCAGCGCGGCAGATCCAATGGCAAAGCCTTTTCCCGTGGCCGCCGTCGTGTTTCCAAGGGAATCGAGGGCATCGGTGCGTGCTCGGACCGCCGGCTCCAAACCAGCCATCTCGGCATTTCCGCCGGCATTGTCTGCAATCGGCCCATAGGCATCGGTGGCCAATGTGATGCCTAAAGTGCTGAGCATGCCCACCGCGGCGATACCGACGCCGTAGAGGCCTAAGGCAAAATAGTGGGGGTCGTTCATGTTCCACCCGCAAGCAAAACCGAAGGCCGCCATGGTAGCCGTTCCGATAATCATCACGGGAGCCCATACACTTCCCATGCCATCGGCGATCCCACAGATGATGATCGTGGCTGGTCCCGTTTGTGCCTGTTCGGCCAGTTTCTGAGTGGGGGCAAAGTGGTCGCTGGTGGCGTATTCCGTGAATTTTCCTACCAGCCAGCCCGCCGCTAGACCAATAATCACACTCAAGGCAACTCCTGGAATCACTCCCAAGATCATGGTACCTGGGACTTGGGGCATGAGCCAACCCGATAGTGCCAAGGTCGCAACGCATACCAATATGGTGGAGCTATTGATGCCTCGCGCTAGTGCCGCCAAGAGGGACTTTTGATTGGCATCTTCGCTCGTGTGGACCAGATAGATTCCGACGATGGACAGCAGAATTCCGGTGGCTGAAATGGCTAGCGGGAGCAAGATCGCATTCAACTGATTTGCCTGCCGCGCCTCTTCGCTCAAGCCTGGTATTAGAGTGGGGCTGGCAAAAGCGGCGACACCCAGTGCAGCCGTCGCGAGAATGGAGCCGCAATACGATTCGTAGAGGTCGGCTCCCATGCCTGCCACATCTCCGACGTTATCGCCCACATTGTCGGCGATCGTAGCTGGGTTTCGCGGCGAGTCTTCGGCCATATGCTGCTCGACCTTGCCTACCAGATCGGCGCCCACGTCGGCTGCTTTGGTAAAGATTCCGCCTCCCACGCGTGCAAACAAGGCTTGGGCACTGGCCCCCATCCCGAAGCAGAGCATGGAGACTGTGATGGCTTCGAGCGACAGCTTGTGTTCATCACCGACTACCAACGGCCATCCCCAGTAGAGCACTCCGAACCAGATCGTGATGTAGGACAAACCCAGGCCAACAACCGTCAGGCCCATGACCGCGCCGCTACGGAACGCAATTTTCAGACCTTGGTTGAGCGAGCTTCGAGCTGCGGCAGCCGTGCGCGAACTGGCCTGAGTGGCGGTCTTCATGCCGAGCCAGCCGCTTAGTCCCGAAAAGAATCCGCCCGTTAGAAACGCGATGGGGACGAATTTGCTTTGCAAACCATATCCGAACGCTGCGATGGACAAGAGGCCAGCGATGACCAAGAACACGACTGTTACGACAAAGTACTGTTGCCGCAAATAGGCATTGGCGCCGTCTCGAACCGCGGCAGCGATGCTCCGCATTTCAGCGGTTCCCTCATCGCAAGTCATCATCCATCGATAAAATGCAAACGCTTGCATCAGAGCCAAGGTCGATGCACCCAACGCAAATATCCAGACGAGGACGTCCATAGTTGATATCTTTCCGTGATGAGCAAGGCGTTTTCCAGCTGCATCTAGAAAGATAACATGTCCAGGCACGTCCCGGGGGCGTGAGCGACAAAAAGAACCTGGAGAACCGCTCAGGTGGAATCGGCTCGCGTTCCAGCCAGCCGAGTCCAGGCGATCGACGACCGCCGGTAAGCCGTTATGCTAGGCGGTCGGTTGCAATGTGATATTGAGGGTCTTCCGAGACGTTGATCTCGACCAAATCTCCCGCCTTATCCAGTAGTGTCCGACACTCTTTGCTGAGGTGCGTTAGGTGGAGACGCTTTCCAAGGCTCTCATATTTCTCCGCCAGAGAATTGATCGCTTCCAGTCCCGATTGGTCGTAGACTCGCGTGTAGTAGAAATCAATGACGACGTCATCGGGATCGTTGGCGACATCGAACATGTCTTTGAATGAGGATACCGACGCAAAGAAGAGCGGACCGTGTAGTTGGTAGATCTTGTTGCCGAACTCATTGTGCTTCACATCGGCGCCCATGTGCGTGGCGTGCTGCCAGGCAAAAACGAGGGCTGAGACGATAACTCCCAGGATCACAGCGGATGCGAGATCATGCATGACGACCGTGTAACCCGCCACTAAGACCATCACGAAGACGTCGCTGCGAGGCATGCGTCGGAACATCTTCAGCGATGCCCACTCGAAGGTCCCAATTACGACCATGAACATGACGCCCACGAGTGCTGCCATAGGAATTTGCTCGATCAGCGGGGCTAGGAAGAGCACGAAGGCCAACAGGCAAACAGCTGCTGTGATACCCGACAGACGCCCACGGCCTCCAGAGTTCACGTTGATCAATGATTGACCGATCATCGCACAACCACCCATCCCGCCGAACAGACCGCAGACCAAGTTGGCTGCACCCTGACCGATACACTCGCGATTACCTTTGCCACGGGTCTCTGTAATTTCATCGATCAGGGTTAGCGTCATGAGCGACTCGATCAACCCCACGCCGCACAGAACAATGGCATAGGGAAAGATGATCCATAATGTAACTAGATTGAAGGGGACTAGCTCGTGCTCTAGGAAAAAGAGCGTCGGGAGTCCACCGCTAATTCCAACGTCTGCAACTTCCGCGGGCTCGGCTTTGCCTTCGGCCTCCACGATCGGATCCGTGGTGGATTGCGCTGGTACATTGAGACTCACTAGCAGGCTCTGCGGGGATTCGGCTTGCTCATCGCCTTGAGGAGTTTCCGTGGGAACTTGTGCATGACCGTGCGCTGGCGCGGGATTCAACGCTGCTGCTTGGGTATTGGTCCGCAGCATATCTCCAACCGTCGCCAGAACGTTGTCGCCCGACTCCGTCTTCATGGCATTGTTGATTGCTAAGGACAAACAAGAAACAGCCAGAATGGCTACCAGCGATGCTGGTACCGCCGTGGTGAGTTTGGGGAGTAACCAGATGATCGCCATCGTTAGTGCCACGAGAGCCAACATGATCAACAGCGGTGTGCCGGTGAGGTAGACCAAGGTACCGCTCGCCGATAGCGTCTTGAAGCTTCCGAGTTGTGCCATGCCGATGACGATGGCCAATCCATTAACGAATCCCAGCATCACAGGGTGCGGGACCATCCGAATTAGTTTTCCTAGTCGACCAAGGCCGACAGCCATTTGCAATAGTCCACAGAGGATGACGGTGGGAAAGAGGTATTCCACCCCATGCTGGGCTACTAGGGCCACCACAACGACGGCCATGGCACCGGTGGCGCCAGAGATCATTCCGGGACGGCCTCCAACGATGGCGGTAATCAGTCCAAGGAAAAATGCTGAATAGAGTCCGATTAAGGGCGAGACACCTGCCACGAATGCAAAGGCGATTGCCTCGGGCACGAGTGCCAGGGAAACCGTCAATCCCGAGAGAACATCATTCTTGATCGAACCCGATTGTTGGCGAAAAAAATTCAGCATTGGGAATCCAAAAGTGTAAGGCCGCACCCAAGCGTTGGGGGGCAGAGGAAGCGAGGGTTCCTCTAGCGTTCTTGTCTTAGTTTTCGTTGATAAAGCTTGCCCGCTGTGACGCGAGGCGAGACCGTTTATCAACACTTCTCAGGTCGGACTATAGTGAGAAGAGGGATTCGGTCAATGCAGTATTGCCGACGCGGGACAATGCGCCGGAGGCGACACTCTCGCTCTTGGCGGGCAGCTAGCGTCCTAGCGGTTTCGTGCTTGCCGCTAAGAGCACGGGGAGGCAAGGCATTCCACCTGTAAGTGCAGGTTTCCATCCTTAAGACGGCTTGGCGCAGAATTCAGAACTCGGCGATTTATTCGCAAAATTGTTGGATTGCAACGATCTTTCCACTTGGGGCAAGCTGGCTGGGTTTTCCGAATTGGTTGTGGCTAACGTGCCGAGAACTCTTTGTGCGGAATCGCATATTTCTGTGCTACGTTTCACAAACCAGCTAGCCGAGTGTGCCAATCCGCCAGAACGACGCCTGCTGCGAATCCCCACCGATGATTTTGAGAGGAGAGATTGATGTTTGCTAAAATCCTTGTCCCTTCGACCCTAGCGCTGCTACTTAGCCTATCCTCTGGCTTGGCTGCGAATTGCAGTGCTGGCGAACCAGCTTGGACGAACCATGTGCTCAAGCGTGGCGTAGATCGACAGGTCACCAACGCCACCGATATTTTGGAACGCCCCTATCGCCCATTGCATTTCTATGGCAATACTGTCCGGCGAGCGCACTATCGTGGGACCCCTCGTCCATCCTTGGGCGATGTGGTCAAGACCGTCAAATACATCGCGGAACGTTAGTGAGCCTTACCAACCACAGCCAGATTGCTAGGGAAGGAAGTCCGTGGACAAGCATGTGCAGGGAACGCCACCACGCGTCGTGATCGTGGGTGGCGGTTTCGGGGGGCTTGAGACCGCCAAACGCTTGAAGCGATCCGGCGTCCAGGTCACGTTGGTGGACAAGCGAAACTATCACCTGTTCCAACCGTTGCTGTATCAGGTGGCCACCGGTGGCTTGTCCCCGGCGAATATTGCCACGCCGTTGCGTTCCATTCTGAGACGCCAGAAAAACTGCCAAGTGATCATGGCGGAAGTTGTGGATTTTGACGTTGCGCAGCAAAAGCTCTACCTCGCTGATGGCCAAATCGACTACGACTTTCTGATTGTCTCCGCAGGTGCTACGCACAGCTACTTCGGGAATGATGCCTGGGAACCGATGGCGCCTGGCTTGAAGACGTTGCAAGACGCGACCGAGATCCGCCGCCGCATCTATTCCGCTTTCGAAGCCGCTGAACGAGAGCTTGATCCTGCCCGGCGTGAAGCCCTGATGACCTTCGTGGTTGTTGGGGGGGGCCCCACGGGCGTGGAACTGGCTGGTGCGCTTGCCGAAATTGCCGGCCATACGCTCAAGCACGATTTTCGGCAGATCAACCCTCAAGACGCAAAAATCTTGCTCGTTGAGGCCGCGGAGCATGTCTTGGCGCACTATCCGGCCGAATTGTGCAGTCGTGCCGAAGCCAAGATACGGTCGTTGGGGATCCAGGTACTCACGCAGACGAAAGTCACCGATGTCCGGCCCGAACAGGTTCACTTGTCAGGGCCCACCGGTGAGAGTGTGATTGCGACCCAGAACGTCGTGTGGGCAGCGGGTGTGCGAGGAAACCCACTGGGGCAGAAGCTCGCTCAAACCTGCCAGGTAGAACTCGATCGCGCCGGACGAGTTCCCGTATCCGCTTCACTGCGGGTAGAAGGGCAGGAAAACGTGTTTGTAATCGGGGATTTGGCCAATTGCCCCGGGCCCAATGGTCGTCCCCTCCCCGGCTTGGCGCCCGTTGCGATTCAACAGGGGCGGTACGTGGCAAACGCCATCGCTAGTCAAATTGCAGGCAAAGCTGTTTCAGAACCCTTTTCCTACTACGATCGGGGCTCCATGGCTACCATTGGCCGCGCCGCTGCGGTCGCACAGATCGGCAAGCGACAGTTCTGTGGCCTGCTGGCTTGGATCATGTGGTTGACCATTCACCTCATGTTGATCGTCCAATTTCAGAACCGCGTCTTGATTCTGATGCAATGGGCCTGGAACTATATCACATTCAATCGCAGTGCTCGACTCATTATTGAAGATCGGACGCCCAAGACCTCGGGCTAAGAACCGCTTGCCCTCTCACCGCTTTTCGTGATAAGAATGCTCTCATTGAGTCCTTCCCTTACCACCGCGAGAGGTTCGGCAGATGAAACAGATTTGCTCACGCAGTGCAGGCTCTCCCACCCTGCTCGGCCCGCAGGGCTGGAGGAATTGGGATCGTCGTATCGGCCCAATCTTGTTCGGATGGTGCTTGATCTTGGCTTGGTCCATTCCTGGGACAATTGAGCAACTTGCGGCCCAACAGCAGTTGTCGCAGCCGATTGGCCAAACTCAAGTCACTACGAACGCAACCCCTGTACTTCCCACTCAGCAGCAGAGCCTTCCCCATCAGCTGGTGGAGCAGTTGCCGCAAGGCCTGCTCCCGCAAGAGCGGGTGGCGATTGCCGTCTATGAACACTGCAATTTGGGCGTGGTGCACATTTCAACGCGTTCGGTAGAGGCCAATTCCTTCGAGCAGTTGGCTATTCGCGAAGGCTCTGGCAGCGGCTCCGTCTTGGATCAAACGGGGTTAATCCTCACTAACTTTCATGTCGTCGATGGCGCTCGAGAGATTACTGTCAGCCTGTTTAATGGCTCGGCATTTCCAGCGGTACTCGTCGGAACGGATCCCGATACCGACATTGCCGTACTCAAAATTGCTGCTCCCCCCGAACAGCTCTTTCCCGTCGCGTGGGGCGATTCTCAACAGTTGCGTGTGGGGCAGCGGATCTATGCGATCGGCAACCCCTTTGGACTTGAGCGGAGCATGTCCACCGGCATGATCTCTAGTCTCAATCGACAGATTCCCTCCCGCAACCGCCGCGCGATGCGCTCGCTGATTCAAATCGATGCTTCCCTCAATCAAGGCAATTCCGGGGGACCACTGCTCAACACTCGTGGCGAGCAGATTGGTATGAACACGGCAATTATGAGCAGTGACGGCGATAGCAGTGGAGTTGGTTTTGCGATTCCTGTATCGACACTAAACCGCATCGTTCCCCAGCTGGTGTCGCAAGGGCGGGTTGTTCGACCCACAATTGGAATCACGCGGGTGTTTGAAAAGGAGCAGGGGCTGCTGATTGTTGTCGTGGCTCCCGACGGTCCAGCTGCCCAAGCTGGTTTGCAAGGCTTCAATTTAGTCACCAAGCGATTCAGCCAAGGCGGGTATACGTTCGAACAGAAAACGGTTGATCCGTCGCATGCGGACCTCATTCAAGCAGTCGACGGTCAACCGGTCCGCACCGCGGACGATCTATTGGCATGCATTGAAGACAAGCGGCCTGGCGACCAGGTACGGCTCTCGATTATTCGGCAGAACATGCAGATAGAAGTGCCGGTCACGCTGGGCAATCCTGAGTAGAGCGAGGGCGGGCACGACCGTTAAAACCTGGTCTTCCGCCTGAGTTGCTAGCACGTTAACCTGTTGCAGTCCTGCCTTTACACTGCCCAAGTTGGAGTCTGCAATGGAAACCACCGCTTCAGAACGTCCCAATCCAGCGTTCAATCCGGACGATTTGCCAACGCTGTTTGGGCATCCCACCGGATTGTACACGCTGTTTTTTGCCGAGATGTGGGAACGATTCTCTTACTATGGCATGCGAGCATTGCTCGTTCTGTACATGATTAAGGGGACGCTTGGCTTCGGCGAAAAGGATGCAAATGCGATCTACGGTGCCTACACCGCCCTGGTCTATATGACTCCCTTTTTTGGCGGGATGATTGCCGATCGCCTGTTGGGTAAACGCACTGCGGTGATCATCGGCGGGTTGCTGATGGCCGCAGGGCACTTGATGATGATGTCCGAGGATAAATTCTGGTTCTTCTCGGCGTTGGGGCTGCTGATTGCCGGTAATGGTTTCTTCAAGCCCAATATTTCCTCCATGGTAGGCAATCTGTACTCGGCCTCCAATCCGAAGCGAGACGGCGGATTTACACTGTTCTACATCGGAATCAATTTGGGGGCTGCCCTGGCGCCACTCTTGTGCGGATATGTGGGCGAAACGTACGGCTGGCACCGCGGGTTTGGCCTAGCTACGATCGGCATGCTCGTTGGCTTGGCCTTGTTTGTTGCGCCCACCCGCCTAACCCAGGTATTGATCTTCATTACGGCCGCCGCTAGTGCCTATGGCATCATCTTTTTTCAAGCGAGCGACATTTTCTCTGTGGCCCTCAACACTTTCGTACTGTTCGCCCTGGCATTGTCTTCCGTGGCAGCGATCGTGGCGCTTGCGCGCGGCGGTCTTCCTGCGCAGGTCGGCAACGCTCCAGATCCCAAGAGTTACGGAACCAATTTGGCTTACGTCTTAGTCGGTACATTCCTGATCATTCCCATCTTCGTCGTGCTTGTCTCTGGTTTCTCGGTCCTACCGATGTTTCCTGAGCAGTTGTCGCTGTTGCCGGAGAGCGTCATTGAGCCGCTGCAAGCCAGCGAATCGGCTCTCGTGCGAGGGCTTGCAACCTCGGTTGAGGAGGCGAGTCGTCCTGCCGGTTTGGTGCTAATTGCGGCCGGTCTGTTGGCGACGATCTATCTGTTTTGGGAGGCGTTGCGGATGACCAAGATCGCCCGAGAGAGGATGTTCGTCGTGTTTACCCTGACCTTCTTTTCGATTGTGTTCTGGGCCTTTTTTGAACAACAAGGAAGTTCGCTCAACAACTTCACCGACCGCAACATCGATCGTGTAACGGAAGAACGACTGGCCGACCAGTCCGATGTGGGGCAGACCGTCACGCTGCGTCTCATTCCAGCCAATGATCAGACAAGAGAGTTCGATTATTTGAGTCAGGAATATTTGGGGCATGTGAACGGCTCTGCCAGCATCAATACGCAAATTGAAAAAGCGGCGCGCGCGATCGAAGCCGCTCGCGAAGAGGAACGCCGGCCCTCGCCAGAAGAAATGGAGACGCTGCTCGCGGAGTTGCTATCGCAGCCCAAGTTGACGATGACCGCCGCTACCTATTTGCGTGAGTTCGCCAAGAGTGAGGCAGCCCAGGATGCGGACAAAGTGGTGGAGTGGACCTTCCAAGAGGAGAGTGTTGGGAAGCTCGGCATTGGCGGTAGCGAGATACCTGCCTCCGTGTTCCAGTCAGTCAATGCGGTCTACATCATGTTGTTTGGTCTGCTCTTCACCGCGACCTGGAGCTATCTAGGGGCGCGCGGAATCGAACCCAGCACACCTACCAAATTCGCTTTGGCTTTGCTGCAAGTTGCCTTGGCTTTCGGCATGCTCTACTTTGGCGCGCAATTGGCGGATAGTGACGGAATGGTTGGCGCCGTCTGGCTGTTGTTGATGTACCTGCTGCTGACTACGGGCGAGCTGTGCTTGTCGCCGGTGGGGCTGTCCATGGTGACCAAGCTGACTCCAGCCCATTTGGTCAGTACGGTGATGGGGTCGTGGTTCTTAGCAACTGCCTTTGCCCAATTCCTGGCCGCAATCATTGCTCAGTATGCCGTGGTAAACGATGGAGGCAACGTGGTACCAATCCCTGCTGAGACCGTGAATGTCTATGGAGATGTGTACTGGCTGGTCGCGGTGATGGCTGGTGTGACCGGCTTGGTCTGCTTGGCCATGTCACCGCTCCTGAAGAAATGGATGCACCTCGGCGTGGATGAAGCTGGCGCAACCTAAAACCGGCGTTGCTTGTTGCCGCGTATCAACGCTACGGCCTGACGAGCTGTCAGGCTATTGAAAACGGGCGAGCCCATACGGTGTTGGATCGAGATGCGGCGTCTCCGCTCCGATCAACTCCGTGACCAGACGGGCCGTGACCGGTGCGAGGGTTAACCCGAGCATGTTATGTCCAGCAGCAACCCAGGCATTGTTCCAACGTGGGCTGCGGTCGATGACCGGTAAGCCATCGTAGGTCATTGGCCGCCAGCCGTACCAAGTTTCCAGCTCTGGCTTTCCGAGAGGTTCGTGCAAGTAGTGTTGCGCACCGGTGCGTAGCAACTCAAGACGCTCTGGGCGTATCGATTCGTCGTAACCCACAAATTCCATGATCGACCCCAGTCGATAACCACTTAGCATGGGAGTCACGGCCACCCGGTGCTCGGGGAAGATCATCGGAATGTTGGGGCAGCGGTTGGGGCGTGGCATCGTGATGGAGTAGCCCTTGCCGGGTTGAATCGGAATCTTGCAACCCAAATGTTCGTTGAGCATTGGTGCCCATGCTCCGGTTGCAAATAGAAATCGATCACCCGTTAATATTCCGTGACTGGTTTCGATGGCATCGATTCGGCCTTCTTGAGTCTGCAGCCCCTTGAACTTGCACTGCTCCAGAAATGCGCCGCCCCGCTGCTCCACTTGAGTTTGTAGGGAAGCAATCAGACGGTCTGGTCTGAGATGTGCGTCGTGTTCGTAGAACCATGCGCCTGCGATCGAATCCTTCAACGTCGGCTCGAGCTCAATGGCTTGCTGTGTGCTCAGCTTGCGTGCCGGTTCCTGGAAAACTTCGGTCAGCAAGCTATTGGTTGCAGCGTAAGATTCGAAGGCTTGAGGCGAAAGGTAGGGAAAGAGGAGTCCCTTTTTTTGCCATTCACAGGCAACATCTTGCTCGGAAACAAGCCATTCGTACTCTCGCAATGTTGATGTTAGGAGCGCCTGGATCGCGTGAGCCGCAGAGAGCATGGAGCGCTTGTTACAGCGTTTGGCAAAATTCCACAACCAACTCCAGAGCGCCGGATCGAGTCTAGGTTGGATACGGAATGGGCTGTTGGGTGTCAGCATGGCGGTGAGAGCCGCCTTGAATGCGCCCGGTTCGGTCAATGGTAGTACATGGCTGGGGCAGACCAAGCCACAATTTCCATAAGAGCAGGCGCGACCAATTTCCCCTTGGTCAATCACGGTGACTTGCCATCCATCTCGCGACAAATACCAAGCGCTGGTCACCCCGATAATTCCACCGCCGACAACCACGATATGACCACGGCTACCCATGTTGAATTCCCATACAGAAGGGATCTTGAGGGTCGAGCAATAGTTGCCCGGCACCTGTTATAAAAGCAGTGCCCGTGATGGAGGGAACGATGGGCCTCAAGGCCGCCAGTTGTCCGCTTGTGTCCAGGCTCTCCGAGTGCTCGGGATGGAGGTGTTTGTAGGTTGCTTCGAAAACGCTTCCCACGATACTCTGCTGGCGATAGAGACCGTCTGGCGGCAAGGTGCCATCGGCGGCCAGGCAGGCAATTTTGGCACTCGTCCCAGTGCCGCAGGGAGAGCGATCGTAGGCTCCACCCGGGCATAAAACATAGTTGCGTGAATCGGCGACGGAGGTCGAGCTACTTGGTCCAATGAGTTCAACGTGATCGATTTCCTCACCGTTTCGTCCCGTGATCTGCTGCTGCTGCAATGCGGATCGAATACTGCGTGCCAATGCGTCGAGTTGAGGTTGATTGTCGAGTCCAATCCGCAATCCATGGTCTTGGCAAAGAAAGAACCAATTCCCGCCCCAGGCAATATCTCCATGGACCTCGCGTCCGTCTGGGAGCACCAACGGGACGTTGCGCCGAAAGCGATAGCAGGGAACGTTCTGAAGAGTCACTCTGCCATGCGACCCTAGCTCAAATGGCACCACACCAACGGGTGTTTCTAGCCTGTGTTGGCCGGGGGCGATGCGTCCCAAATGATGGAGCGCAACAGCTACTCCCATGGTGCCATGCCCGCACATGCCTAGCACGCCGATGTTGTTGAAAAATAGGACGCCAGCGCCGCAGGAGCGATCGAGCGGTGGAGTCAATAGTGCGCCGACAAGCACATCGTTGCCTCTTGGCTCGCACACCATCGCTCTGCGAAAATCATCGAATTTCTGATGGAATTCGACTTTGCGTTCTGCCAACGTGGTGCCTGCAAAGCGTATCGGACTCTCGACGATGATCCGTGTCGGCTCACCGCCAGTATGGGTATCGACAAACTCAATACGTTGCATAGATGGGCGCTCGTGGCGATTAGGGAGATTGGGATTTCTGAGGAGTGGTCGGATGCCAATCGGGCCTGGTGCTGCCCAATATACTGGGAACCCCAACTCTCCGTACATTGGGCAACACGGTTACTCGCGTAGGTTTACGATCTCTACTTGGTGTAGAGATTTTGCCAAGTCAGGGAAGTATGGGTCGACGATTCCTTGCTGGGCTAGTTCATCCAATCTATCCATGGGGCGAGTTACCGTAACGGACTTCAGTAACACCAGTTTCTCGGCGTTCATTCGTTGGCAACAGGCCGCGGCAATTGAATCGCTAGTAATGTCCCAGCTCTCGGGCAGCTGGATCTCGCCTTGAGTGGGGTGGATGAATAAACCGACCTGCACAATTGCCACAGACTGTTGCGACCGTCGGTCTGTCGCGCATCGCGAACTCAGGAAGAAATCGAGGTCCTCTCGTGTCTCGATGAGCAAGCGATTGGGCAGCAGTTGGTGGGCCAGCCTCGCCGTCTGCTCAAGAAGCGAAATGCAAAGCCAATGGGAAAAGGTCGCTGAGAATTGGTGGACCGCATCCAATTGGCGAACGGCATCCACCAAACTGCCACCGCCTACCAATACGAGGGTGCACGGATGGGGATTTGCAGCGCACCAGCGATCAAACCTACTTCGCAGGTCTGGAGTGTTCAACAAGCTACCACCTAGCTTCACAATACGAATCGGCCGCGGAGAGCCCTGCTTATGCATGCTGTTCAGCTCTATCCATGGAGCACAGCTGAGCAGCAGCCAGCGCCGGCGCAACGCGGGCTGCTTCTGGACTCAGGATATCGCTGAGAGCAACGGTTTCGATGCTGAAAGCTGAATGCACTTGGGCTTGGCGAAACAGGGCTGTTCCATGGCCGGTTAGGAGAATCTTGGCGGATCCCACGCAACCTGCGGCGCGAAGATTGGTATCCAATGCTGCAGCCACCCGCCGCGCCTGTGCATCCAGGGCCTGAGTGGCTAACGTACCAATGAGTTCGCTAGAAAGAGTCTCCGCATCTTCGCCAATCATTCGCGCCAATCGCGCCGTAGCGGATTGGATATCTCGTGGTCGTCCATCTGCCGTATCGCAGTTGTGCGACTGTTCGGGCGTGAGCCCCAGCACGAGGTAGACGTCGTCCATGGTGGCAAACCGCTCTGCCATGAGAGGGCACGCAATCGGGACTTGCGGATCGTCGATCGCCAGGCTTACCTCGGAAAGGACCATCGCTAGCGGCGTGCGTTCCATCCCGGTATAGACCAGCTGCGACAGTTGCATGCGTTGCCGGTCCGTTTGAGCGGTGGTCGCGATTTGCGCATCGACCAAGGGGATAATGTCCGTGGTGGTGGAACCGATGTCGACGATGGCGTGCAGAGTAGACGGGGAGAAACGCTGAGACTTGCAAATCCAGTTCGCCAGTGCGTGCCAATTGCTAGCCGCCACTGTCCAGGGAGAGAGGCATGCATCCTCGGCGGAGTACCAAGTTCCATCCACTCCGTAGACGCTGATTCCTGCAGTGGGAACTGCTGAGGATATCGATTCGATGATGTGCTTCACCCCTTGGCGTCGCGTTGCATAGCAATCGGCCAGCTCGCCAGTGAGGGTGAGGGCTAGGTGGACCTGCTCTAGGTTGATCCAGTCGGTAGCGGTCAGCATGTTCCGCACGACTTGGCCCAAGTGCTGATGTTCCAGCCACATCGGAAATGCCCGCGAAACGCACCGACCTGTGGTGTCGGACAGTTTAAGATTGGCACCCCCGATATCTGCGCCAACAATCGTGGGGGAAGCGAGCGAACTCATGTTGCGTTGATTTCTGCGGAGTTAGTTTGTGCGTAGTGAATGGGTAAGATGATTTGAAATTTGCTGCCCGTCCCAAGTTGACTGGTCAATCGGATCTCGCCTCCCAATAGTTTGCAAAGCTCTTTGACAATCGACAGGCCAAGCCCTGTACCGGAGAATTTGCGGGTTAGTCCATCGTTCTGCAAGACTTCGTTGCTTTGTCGAAACTTCTCAAAGATGATTTCAAAGTCGGATTCGGGAATGCCCACGCCCGTGTCCGCGACCGTGACATAAAAAAAGGACTCTGAAACGCGGCCCATGGAAACCGTAATGAGGCCACCGTCAGGCGTGAACTTAATGGCGTTTGAGAGTAGGTTGGTGAGGATCTGTTGGAGTTTGGGCTGGTCTTGGAAAATCTCAATCTGCGGGTCGTCCGACTCAATTTGCAGCCCCATATTCTTTTCGTCGATCAGGCTGCGCAACATATCGCACTGGGCGTGCGTCAAGGAGACAAGGTTAAATGAGGTAGGAGTCACGGTCATTTTGCCCGCTTCGACTTTAGCGAGATCGAGGATGTCGTTGATCATGTCGAGCAGGAGCTTGCCACTGCGTTGAATATTGGAGGCGTAGCGCTTCTGCTTCTCGGATAGCGAGGGGATGTCATGCAGTACATCGCTAAAGCCAATAATGCTGTTCAAGGGAGTGCGCAATTCGTGACTCATATTTGCCAAAAAGTCGCTCTTGAGTCGATTCGCTTCAAAAAGGTTGAGGTTGGCTTGGGCGAGTTGGTCGACGCGCACGTCGAGCTCTTGGTTCAGATTTTGCAATTTCCCTTGGCTCTCCGTCATGTGACGAATCATCCGATTGAACGCATCTGCCAGCTCATTGAACTCATCGCCGGTATCGATGTTGGCGCGGAGATTGGTATTGCCGCGACTAATCTCATCACTAACGCTCCGCAGGTGTTTCAAGGGCATCAACACGAGGCGTTTTAGAACCCAGTGGACGATTACCAAGGTCGCAGCCACGGTGACCATTGCGATCGCGATCATTACTGCCAGCGTGGTGGCTGATGCAACTTGCGTTTGCCGGTGCGGCAGCAAGACCTTCACGACTCGGAACGGGATGGCTTCGGCAGTGGATGTCGGGTACCGCTTGTGGCAGCGCATGCAGCTTTCGGTGAACTTTACTGCATGGTAGTAGACGTACCAGCCTTCGCTGGGAGTTGGTCCAAAGAAATCCTTGCGCTCGTTTTCTGCGGGATAGAGGGGCCCAGCCTCTCGAAAGAAAAAGCGTCGAGTGGGCTCCTCAGCAGCATTCAAGGGATCGTTGGTCGTGGCCAGTGGATCCGTCAACAAAATGTCCGGTGGCTCCGTTGCGGCCCCTGTTGAGGTTGCGACCGAGGGGGACAACGGCGATGGATTGGTGTTGGAGGCACCTCCGCCTGCTGCGGCCTCGGAGGCGGAAGACTGCTCCGCCAAATATTGCCGGAATTCAATCTGCAGATCCTCCAAGACGCGTCGCTCCTGCGCATCCTGGGGATGTTCGGCTTGATCCAATTCGATGTGCTGGCTGGTCTCCTCCAACATCAAGAACTCGTGATGATAGTTGGGATTCTCGATCAGGTCCTCACGGAGTTCTTTCAGCACGTCGGGCATAAAGTATTCACTGGGGAATACCGGGTTGGCAATGCTGGGGATATCTCGATCGACGTGGCTCCAAGCCACCATGGAATCTGCGTAATCGCGAGCCGCTTGCTGGGTGGTTTGCATTACCAAGCCGTCGGCCACCACTTCAAGCACGAACCAGAAAGAAGAGCCGATGGGGATGACGAGTGCGAAGGCCAAGAAGAGTAGGCTTTTGCTTTCGAGGCTCCAACCGACCACTATTACGCGAATGATGGCCCGCAAGAAGTTGAGAATAGACTGGAACGTGGCTCGCATCGACTGAGGCTGCAGCTTTCGGAAATCCCAAGTGTAAGACTCAGGGGAGGGCGATCGATTTGGGATCCATTCAGTAGGGAACGCTTGTTGAACCCAAGTTTACCGCATGAACTGCCTTACCAGGAATCGCAACTTCCACTGCATCTCGCAGGTTGTGCGGTAAAATCCGAGATAAACTAGCGACTGCTAAAGGAGGGGGGATTGTATGATTTATCCATTCAAACAGCCTAGTTTCTGTATTTTATTGGACTATCTCCCAACTTTCGGTTGTAATGTTTGCTTGCTTGTCCCGAATTCTGTGACTAGCATAACCTGAATATCTCTACATCCCACAACATTTTCACGGTGCCCGAAAACGGGGAACGGACATATGTCAAAAGGCTTTCGGTACTGGATTCGCTTCAACACAGTCGCGCTCCTAACAGTTGTCATCACTTTCAATCCCGTTTGGGCCGGTCGCGGACTTCGCGGTTGGCTTAAGAAACGCGCGGCATGTCCACCGGTGGAATGCTGTGTCCCGAGCACTCCATGCGACGTGGGGTTTGATTCAGGCTGTGCAAGTTGTGGCGCGCCAAGTGCCTGTGGCTGCGATAGTGGCGTTCAATGGATGCCCCCAGCAACCGACTGTGGCTGTGGGACAGTGGTTGAGTCCATGCCGGTTGAGCCCTGGTCGAGCAGTGATTCCGTCGTTGCTCCCCTGGACGTTGCTCCCCAGCATTCCGAGGCTCCAGCCGCGGATGAGCCACCTCCCGCGCCTGCAGTCGTCGAAGAAAGTGCAGAAGCTCCTGAGCCGCCCGCTGCTGAGCAGCCTAGCAGCCCATCAGACGTTGCTCCCGCCGAGCCTGCCCCTGCCGTCGAAACGCCTGAACCTCCTGCCGTGGAGGAAACGGTGCCATCAACCGAGGATGTGTTTGGGGAGGCTCCCGACGCTGGTGATGCTCCCTCACCGGACGACGATTTGTTTGGCACCCCTGCTGATCCAGCTCCTGCGCCTGCGGTAGAAGAGGATTTGTTCGGCACGCCAGCTGAGCCGGCCCCTGCGACTGGCGATGATCTGTTCGACGCACCAGCGACTGAAGCGGCTCCTGCGGGCGATGATCTGTTCGGTGCTCCCGCCGCTGATGCCGCACCTGCTGCCGGTGAGGATCTGTTCGGTACTCCCGCGACCGACGCGGCTCCTGCAGGCGAAGATCTGTTCGGTGCCCCCGCTGCGGATGCCGCACCTGCTGCCGGTGAGGACCTGTTCGGTGCCCCCGCGACCGACGCGGCTCCTGCAGGCGACGATCTGTTCGGTGCTCCCGCCGCGGATGCCGCACCTGCTGCCGGTGAGGACCTGTTCGGTGCCCCCGCGACCGACGCGGCTCCTGCAGGCGACGATCTGTTCGGTGCTCCTGCCGCGGATGCCGCACCTGCTGAAGGTGAGGATCTGTTCGGTGCTCCCGCGACCGACGCGGCTCCCGCAGGCGACGATCTGTTTGGAGCTCCCGCTGCGGATGCCACACCCGCTGAAGGTGAGGATCTGTTCGGTACTCCTGCGACAGACGCGGCCCCCGCAGGCGACGATCTGTTCGGAGCTCCGGCTGCCGACGAAGTACCAGCCGCAGGCGATGACCTGTTCGAAGTGCCTGCCGACGACGCGGCCCCGGCGGACGGTGATGACTTGTTTGGTACACCAGCTGATCCCGCTCCGGCTCCCACCGCAGGAGACGATTTGTTTGGTATTCCAAGTAGCAGTGACGATTCTGCGGATGACCTGTTCGGAAAGCCTACTTCGACATCCGATAGTTCGGCTCCTACCGATTTGGACGACCTATTTGGAACCCCAGAAGTGCCTGCCGAAGCAGCGGAAGAAGCCGAATCCGATCCCTTTGATGACCTGTTCAAGAGCAGCGAATTCCGCACTTGGCGAGATAACACGGGGGGCTTTGAAGTTGAGGCTCAGTTGGCTGAAATTCGAAGCGATAGCGTTCGGTTGCTCAAGGACAATGGCAAGTACTGCACTGTCCCAATGGAGCGTCTAAGCCCAGTGGACAGAGCTCTGATCGTACAGATCGCAAGTCGTATTCCGAGTGGGCAAGTCAAGTTTATCGCGACGTCCAACCCTTGAATGCGGTTCCTTAGCTTCCCGGCAGCAACCGCTTCGAGTTCATCTCCGCTGGCAGGCCCTAATTGGGGCTGCGGGAGAGACTAGAGCTCATAGGCGATGCGAGCGGGAAAAACGATCTTCCCCAAGGGAGGCAAGCTCGATGGCTTGCCTCCCTTTCGACTTTATAGTTCTTCCGACGCGGTGTTTTGCCGCCTCCGGTCTGTCCTGGCTCGCCTAGGGCGTCTGCAGCCAGTCGAATTCATCGGTCCCTTGGATTTAGCATTTCCATGCCTAGAAAGAAACGATCGCAGCGACACGTGGAGGGCCAAGCTGCCGACGCGGCTAGTGCGGCCCGCTCCGGTGTCGAGGGGAGAACCTCCGATGGTTCCGTGCATTCCTCGCCGCAGCCTCCTTCGCCGGTCGTGCGTCGCTGGGTAAGCCTGCTTGTCGTGGTGCAACTCTCCCTTGTAGTGCTCTCATTGGCCGCCAACTTGTCTGCAAGTTATCTGCAAGGCAAACTGCTGGACATTGCCGCACCCTATCTAGTCTCCACCGGGCAGGACTACGGAGCGGTACCGATTGAATTGACACACGCTGAGGATATCAATCGCCCATTGCATGTCCAGCTGCACCGTGCGGGTGATCGCGCCGCAGATTGGATTCCTTTAGCTTTACCCGGTGAACAGGCTGGGGCGAATGGAATAGCGAATTGGTCGCGATCTCGATGGCCTAATCTTTCGCGCATCCTCCAGTTGATCGCCCTTGAGATTCCCGACAGTGAAATTCTCTCCGAAGTGGCAGCTCAGATCTTGGCGACTGCGGGACAACGCGATTTGACTTCGGTCGATGCCATTCGGTTCGTGGTACCCTTTGCGCCCAGCTACGACGAATACTCGATCCTCACATCTGCACAGGGCTCCCTAAGCCAAGACCTGTTTGAAGACGAAGTGCTCTACTCGGCTAGGATCTTAAGATCCGCCGATGGACAGCTCACGTTAGTTCCGGCTCAGGATGGACTCCGAACCAGCAAGCCTCGCCTGCCGCTGCAGGGAGAACAGCCATGATCAATGCCATCGGAGAAAGTTGGGACCGTTTTTGGTTTTCCAATCGCGCCGCCTCCTGTACCAATCTGACTCGGTGTAGCCTGTGCTGGGTTGTCGCAATCTGGTTTCTCAGCTTTCTACCGACAGCAAACGACTGGTTCGGAGAAACCGGCATCCTAAGTCCAGACCTCAGTGCGCAGTTCGTTGCATTTGAGGAGACTCCACGCTGGCAACTGTGGTCTCCTCTTTGGTGGGGCACCTCGAGCATTTTCGTGCAGTTTTGGATCATCGCCGGTGTGGCCCTAGGAGTGTTGGCCGGCGTCGGTGTGGGGGGACGCGTGACCTTGGCCATTCTTTGGCTGTGGTCCCTGGCTTGGATACATCGCATTGGGTGGCTGAGTGGTGCGGTGGAACCTGCTATCGCGGCGTCGCTTGGCTATCTCATTATCGCCCCGGGAACTGTCCTGAGAAACGCTCATCCGGCGACGTCTCGGACCGCTAGTTCGGATTGGTTGCCCAACCTCGTCCTCAGGCTCATTCAAGTGCACTTCTGGTTGCTCTTGGCTGCTGGGGTTCTCAGTCAGCTGGGCGGCCTAGTCTGGTGGAGAGGCGAAGCGGTGTGGTGGTTGGCAGCCAACGGGCAATCGCAACTGTTAAACATCGACATGTTTCGGGATCGTGCGTGGCTCGTCAATGTTCTAACCCATGGAACGATCACAATCCAATTGCTAACCCTCTGGTTGCTAACGATTCCGATAGCAAGAACGTTGGGGATCGCATGTGGCCTGTTGAGTTGCTTCTCAATCGGACTGCTTGCAGATCAAACCCTCTACGCAGCATTTCTGGCCGCCGGTTTGACAGCCTATCTACCCTGGGCAACACTGCAGGAATCTACGGCAGAAGCCGAATGACGCGTTATTTTGAGGGAGCCTGCAGAATTGACAGTCTCGCTGCAGTTTGCGCTGCGAAGCTAGCATCCAATGCGTAGGCGAGCGTGGGCGAAGGGCGGCAAGGTGAAGGGCGGCAGTGACTAGCCGGCGAGTCACCTAGCCGCGCTGGATCTGCTGTTTCAGACCGGCAGAATTGTGGTTTAGCTTCTACGGCCAGGGGTAGACGGCGTAAAACGCAAAACGTCTGCATTCGGATCTGTCGCGAAGTAGGCCGAAGTTCGGCTTGTATTTGCTTGCAACGCGTCCTGCTACAGCTCTGGCGAGCGTCTAGCGTACCGGCTTCCAACCATCGGTGTTGTACAACGAATTGCTCGCTGGAGCGGCCGATGGTGTACGGTACGATTCACTGGATGGTCGCGCAGTTGGCGTCTGAGGCCGAATCTCGGGTGTTGGACTACCCATTGCATGCGATTGCTCGGAAGAGATCGCCGCTGGTTCACTGCTCAACTCCAACTCGCCCCAAGGAGTGCGAGGTTCTGGCGTGGTCGAGGGACGAACGCGGGAATTCCGTAAGCCAGACTGGGGCGTCGACCCGTACGAGGATTCCCTCTGCAGGCTCGACTCGGATTCAACAGTGGGAAGTTGAGGACGCAGTTGGAGTCTGTTCGTTGGCAATTCGGGCGTCTGGCGACTAGCTGTTTCAGATTCGAAACTGGCCCAATGGATCGCGGTGGATTGACCCGCATATTGCGCTGCCAGAGGCACGTATTGCGGCGGGGCGTTGTGGGAGGCAGTCATATCTCCCTCACGCAATAGACCAGGATTCCAGTTGGGGGATGCATCAAATCCACGTGGCGCTGGCAGTGGCGTCATGGCTGGAGCAGAGCTGCGTGGCTGGTCCGTGGACGGCTGGGCGACGGTAGTGTCTTCCTCTTGGCGAGGCTGACGCGTAATGCTTCGGAGCGAGGGACGGTATGAATCATTGCTCGCCGCGCTTGTCGACGTGGGGAAGTTCGGAAGGCTCGGCGGCGAATCCGCGGGGTCGTTGCTAGGTCCTGGGTAAACGCCACTCGGTGAACTGCTCGACGGAGGCGCTGTGCTGCCTGGGTACGATCCACTTGGTGCAGGGGCACTCGTGGAAGGTGGTGGCGAAGTAGGCGCGGCTTGAAGGCTCGGGGGAGCCGAGAGCCCAGGTACCGTGTAGGGATAGCCAGGACTGGAGGAACCACTGTATCCCCCGCAACTGCCACCGTTGTTGGTGCTGTAATTTGGGGTCGTGTTGTAGTACGGTGTGGCGCCATATTGATTGGTTGGGTAGGAACCCGGAGTACCGTATGCCGGGGGCGGTGCCGTCAAATCGGTTGTGGGCGTTTGCAAGGCTGAATAGCTGCCATACCCGCTGGTGTAACCATAGCTGGTGGCTGCGGGGGCCATCATGCTGGGAGCAGCGTAGCCCAACGGGATTCCACCACTGGGAAGTGTGTACGATTGCATGCCTGGCGCTGTCTGCGGCGCGGCCGGCGGTGCGTAGGATCCGAACAGTGAGCTGCGTCCAAGTGTCGGGACTCGTTGTGCCTGATACTCGTAGGAGGTGCAGGGAGCCATCGCGACAACCTGCGCTCCCGTGCGTGGATCGGTCGAGAGCATCGGTCGGTAGTAGGTCACTGGGGCACGCAGAGACTGCGTGCCATAATTGGGTACGTAGGAAACCGTGGGAGGCATGGTTGCGGCCGCAATGCCGGAAAGCGGCGGGGTTGAATAACCAGCGCCCGTTGAACCAATGACTGGCAATTGCGAGCCGTAGTAGTTTCCGTAGTTCGTGGCATAGCCATTCGGAATCATCGGTACCGGACTGGCTGTCGGAGTGCCGTAGCCGGACACCGCTGCATTGTAGGGCGCATAACCGGCGACATTCCCGCTACCGACTGGTACCGGTTGCCCAACGGGATAGGCTGGCGCAGTGCGCCTAGCGCCAAACAGCCAATCGATCAAAGGGCCGGCTTGTGCTTGTTGGGGCGCGAGTCCCCCCAGGCAGCAACCAGCAGTGAGCAACATCACACCGGCCAACTTCAACGGCTTGCGATGCGCTGCGGCGCAGCGATTCGACGAGCTGGGACAGTTGATTGAGCCTAAGTCGCGTTCGACTTGGTTAATCGGCATGGAGAAGACTCCCGAAGGATATTGCAAAACTACGTCAGCGGATTACGTGCACTATGTTTGATGCCAGCGCCCTGGGCCGCGTCAACACAGCGACACTGGAGCTTAACCAATTACGAGAAAATTGCGTTTGCCATTCGCCGCACGTTCCGGTTGTAACGATTGTGACGGCGCAGGCAGGGAGCACAGATTTACGCAAGTTGGTTCGATGAATGGTAGGTCATCGACGGCAGAAGGCAAGACATTTTCTTGCTAGCCAGAGGGGTTGCCTATTCGTTCTTAAGCTGCAACTCGCGATCGTAACATTTGGGGAATCTGCGTTTCGCTTGAATTCGGCTCAAGTGGCTCGCTTCGGTGAGAGACGCCTGCAGTCGCACCTGATCCTGTCGGCGCAGCAGGTATTTCATCCGCTACTAACGAAATAATCGCGATACCCTTCCGGTTGGCCAATGCTAGCGTTGCTTCGCGATCCACAAAGATTGTTTTGCCCGCTTCGATCGCAATCGCCGTGCCTCCAGCAGCGGCCATGCGCTCGATGGTCTGCATTCCGATGGTGGGTACATCAAACCGCAAGTCTTGATTGGGCTTGGCCACCTTAATCAGCGTAAAACCGCCGCGGGGACAGAGGTTTCCCGTGCGTGCAATGAGTGCGTCGGTGCCTTCGACGGCTTCGACCCCCAGCACCACTTGCTCTTGGACGGTGATGCTCTGGCCAATATCAAGTCCGCCCATGCTGCGGGCGATCTTCCAACCGAATTGGATGTCTGCGTTTTGGGAGCGGCTTAATTTACGACGCGTGAGGCACCCGCCTTCGGCAAGCAGGTGCGGTGCGATTTGCGTTATGGATAGCACTTCGATCCCTCGCTGTAGATAAGTCGAAACCACTTTGGACATTAGGGTGTCGTCGCATGCGTCACGCGTGCGCGTGATGAAATTGCTGGCGAACATCCGCAGGCAGGTCAGATCTGGAAAATGCTGGATCCACCCATAGCCGTGGTACATGATGCGGTCTTTGAAGATCTTGCCAGCCAAAGCGATTTGGGGAACTCGGTGTTGAGTGAAGAACCGCATTTGAGCTCCCAGCTTCAACACGCCGCACCATTTGACTTTGGTCGCAATTTCCTCGAGCCGTTCGTCGGCATGCCCTTTCAGGGCGGCGACATAAACCTCATAGCCCTGGTCGCGAAACCGCTGAGCCACTTCAACTGGAAAACTTCCCCAGCCAGCGATGATGCCAACGCGCTTCGGTGTGTCGGCTGAAGTCTGCAGCGAGGCGTTGTCGGTTGGTCGTTCCAATGGAGATCTATCTTCTATTAGGCTTGGATGCACAACGGTGCGAGGGGCGAGCACTAGTTTGGGAGTGAACCTGCTGGATCTAAGCGGCCTCTCGCTGCTCGTCCGAGCAAGACGACTGCTCTCCATTGGTGCCCGCGGTCTTGCTGGCTTGCTCCAGTTGGTCGAGCCGTTTCTGCAGCGATCGCATTTCCTTGCGCAGGGCCGGGAGTCGCGTAATTGCAGCTACGGTCAACATATGTTGTTTGCTCGGTGAGGCGGGACTTCCCAGCACTACGCTACCCGCTTCTAGATCTGCCATCACTCCAGACTGCGCCCCGACTTGGACGTGATCATGCAGCGTGATGTGATCAGCGACACCCACCTGTCCCGCCAAAACGACGTAGTTGCCGGTGGTGGTTGAACCCGCGACGCCAACTTGCGAGCAGATTAAATTGTGTTGACCAATGTGGCAGTTGTGTCCAATTTGAACTTGATTGTCGATCTTGGTGCCATGTCCAATTTTAGTAGGACCGTAAGAGCCACGATCAATGGTACTGCCAACGCCGATTTCTACATCGTCGCCAACTTCGACCCAGCCAAGCTGTGCCGTGCGCACGTGCCGCCCTTCGACCTGGCGATAGCCGAAGCCAAATGCACCGAGGACGGATGACGCGTGCAGCAGTGCCCGATCTCCAAGGATCGTCCCTTCGTACAGCGTGACGTTGGGGTAGAGGGTGCAGTTTTCGCCCAGCTGGCAACCAGCCAAGATCTGCACTCCAGCGTACAGAGTGCATCCCTTCCCAATCTTGCAATTGGGGCCGATACTCACCCCAGCTTGGATGCACACGTCTTCTCCAACTTCCGCCGTCGGGTCGACGGCTGTCATCGGATGGATGCTACGGAGCTCAATCGAATGGGGCGGACGCAAATGCTCGACGATTTGGATAAAGGCCGCGTGCAGATTGGGCACGATTAACACGGGCTTCTTGCACCCCGCCAATGGAGTCGTCATGACTACCGCCGCTGCACTAGAGCGATTCAAACGTTCTAGGTTGCGAGCGGAATCGATGAGAGTGATACACCCCTGCTGAGCATCTTGGAGCGGTAAGGCGTTGGTGAGTACGATATCACCGTCTCCGTGGACTTCACCACCGGTAAGCTCGGCTAGTTGATAAAGTGTTGCTGCGCGCACGAGGTCCTCCCTGACTAATTGTTTTTTGACGGTGTCCGCTAGCTTCTGATCGTGTATGGCTAACACGAGAGCCGGTGGTTAGGGACTCCGTTCGATCGCTTCCCCAGAAGTATCATTTTGCTGGGGTTGCGGCAACCTTAAAACTTTGCGAGATCGCCTCGACCAACGCGGGCATCGTGTTTTGCCCAGCCTCCGCCCGGACAGGCCAGCCCAAACGTTTGAGCTCGGTCGAAATGGCTGGACTAAGGCTAATCGCCTGCAAGCTGGGTAAATACTCAGCTAGCAACTCCGTGGCGACGCGCGCGATCGCGGAACTCGTAAGGGTCACCAGTTGAATGCGACCTGCCTCCAAGGCGGTTCGCGTGGCTGGCAAAAGGTCGGAAACGGCTCTTGTTTCGTAAGCCATCGCGGTAAGGACCTCGGCCCCCTGCTGGCGTAGGCCCTCGTGGAGGGTTGCGGCGCTGTGATTGGTCTGCAGAACGAGCCACCGCTGCTGGTCGACTGAGCCGGACAATTTGCTCAGTAATCCTACAGCACTGAAATCGCTATCGGGCACCACATCAGCTCGCACGCCTCGTAGCTGTAAGGAAGCTGCGGTTGCAGGCCCCACGGCGGCGAGTCGCATGCCCGCTAGGGCCCTAGCGTCGAGTCCTGCTGCGTCGAGATAGTTGAAGAAGCCCTCAACGCCGTTTGAACTGGAAAAGGTAATGCCGTCGATCTGCTTCAGCTTAATTTGGTGAGTGGCCTGCGCGAGCGATTGGGCATCGCTCGGCGGGATGATTTCTAGAAGAGGTTGGCAATAAACGGTGGCACCAAGGCTGCGCAAGCTCTCGGCCAGCTCGTGGGATTGTTCGGCTGCCCGCGTGATTAGAACGCCACAACCATGCAACGGCCGAGTTGTAAACCAATCGAACTGGTCCCCCAAGGCAGCGACGTCCCCCACGATGGTGATGACGGGAGGCCGCATTTTGCCGTCCGGCGTCAGGTGTTGAATGACATCTCCCAAATTGCAGCGGACGACCTTCTGATCGCTCCAAGAGCACCGTCTTACGATGGCGGTGGGAGTAGTTGCCGGTTTCCCAGCCGCAATGAGATTGGTGGTCCATTGCTCGGCTGTCGTCACTCCCATGTAAAAGATGAGAGTGCCTGGAAAGCGGGCCAACGCCTCCCAATCGATCGGTTGGGGAGTGCCATCCTGTTGTTGTTGCCCCGTGATCAGGGCGACGGCGGAAGCGTGATGGCGGTGTGTAATGGGGATGCCCACGTAGCTCGCTGCCGCCATGGCTGCCGTAATGCCAGGTACCACTTCAAAGCCAATTCCCGCAGTATGCAATGCGTCCAGTTCCTCGGCAGTGCGGGCGAATACACCCGGGTCCCCCCCTTTGAGGCGGACGATCTGTTTCCCTTGCTGCGCCAGCTCCACTAAGCGGCCATTGATATCGGCCTGCGTCCAGAATGGTAAGCGACCATGTTTTCCAACGCATAAGTGTTCTGCTTGGGGGGCGAGCTCCAGTAGCTGCTCGTTGGCCAGGCCATCGTAGAGGACAATTTCTGCTCTAGCTAAGCACTCACGACCGCGAAGTGTCATCAGACCGGGGTCTCCAGGTCCGGCGCCAACGAGGTACACATACCCCTGCTGGCTATTTTCCTGCACGTAAGTTGCCGAACGTGGCTGGACAGATTGGGAAGAATCAGACATCATATTGAACTGCCTGCCAGCGGCGTGCCGACACGTGGGTAAATAAGTAGTGAATTTAGAGGTCGGGAATGGGTTCCAGACCGTTTAGACATCCAGCTAGTGTAAGAGATTGTTTAGATGCCAAACACCAAGGGGGCCAAAAAGCGTTTGCGACAGAATATCGTTCGTCGCGATCGAAATCGGGCTAAAAAGACACGCATGCGCCATGTATTGCGTAAATTCCGCGAGGCTGTCGCGGCCAAGGAATTTGACGCGGCTGCAGAACTGTCACAGCAAGGCTGCCGCTTGCTTGACAAGGCTGCTGCAGATGGCGTGATTCATCGCAATCAAGCTGCTCGCTTGAAGAGTCGCATGTCTCACTTGCTGTTGACCGCCAAGCAAGCCGCTTAGGCGAGTCGCTCTAGCAATCTTCAGTGATCAATAAAAACCGTCTCCCAAGATTGAGACGGTTTTTTCTTGCGCCCAGCTCGGACGCGGTCACGGTCTGCTCCTTCCAGAATCATCAGGGCCCTTTGGATGAAGATACTTCGAAACCCGTTGCGCTACATGCGCTTTCTAAGGCAGTACCGCGAGTTCTCGGCACAGAACGCGGCCAAACGTCCGGAATTCACGGTGAACTGGTCAGACCGGTGGCTGCAGCTCAAGGATGATACCGGTGATCAACCGTTCGATGGTCACTACATCTATCACACCGCTTGGGCCGCTCGCGTCCTGGCACAAACTCGGCCAACGAAGCATGTCGACATTAGCTCGTACCTCTACTTCGCCACCATTGCTTCGGCTTTTGTCCCGTTCGAGTTCTACGATTTTCGCCCTGCCGCCGTTCAGCTAGCGAATCTCCACTGCGGGAAGGCAGATCTCTCCAATCTGCACTTCTCCGATCAAAGCGTTGCCAGTCTGTCGTGCCTGCACACCATTGAGCACATCGGACTCGGCCGTTATGGCGATCCCATCAACGCTACTGGCGATACAAGAGCTCTCGAGGAGCTGCAACGAGTGCTCGCGCCGGCCGGAAACTTGCTCATCGTCGTTCCGGTTGGTCGTCCCCGCATTCAGTACAACGCACACCGCATTTACCATCCACAAATGGTAGTCGACAAGTTGCCCGAGCTGTCGCTCAAAGCATGGTCGCTGTTGCCCGACGATGCATCCCAAGGTCTGCTGGAAAATCCCAATTTTGAGTTGGCTGAGCAGCAGCGCTATGGCTGCGGTTGCTTTTGGTTCGAGCGTCCGACTGCATAGGTGTCAGCTGGCACGGCTCCTGCCCCGGTGCGGGTGCCTCGATCATTGCTCGCCCGAGAGACGTTGACAAGGTTGGCCGGGCAATTGAGCTCCCTTTCATCTTCCGCATAACAGTTATTGAACTCTTAGAGAATTTCCATGTCCGGTGTGTTTATTAGCCTTGATGGAGTTGATGGTGGCGGGAAGTCGACTCAAGTCGCCTTGCTGTCCGAGTGGTACCGCCAACGCGGTCGAATGGTCCATTCTTTGAGGGATCCTGGCGGAACAAAACTGGGGGATTCCTTGCGTGAAATCCTGTTGCATCGGCAGGAGATTCCGCTTTCCATGAAGAGCGAAATGCTGCTCTACATGGCTAGTCGAGCCGAGTTGGTGGCCAGTCAAATACTTCCGGCAATCGAGGCGGGAGAAATCGTGATTTGCGATCGCTATCTGTTGGCGAATATCGTCTATCAAGGCCATGCCGGAGGGCTGCCCGTCGAAGCCATTCGCAGCGTCGGAGCCATTGCCACCGAAGGCCTGCAACCCGACCTGACATTCGTCTTTGATCTGCCTGTCGACGTGGCCTTGAGCCGCTTGCAAGGGGAAGCCGATCGGCTGGAGAGCCGCGGTGCCGAGTACATGCAGCGAGTTCGAGAAGGCTTCCTCACCGAATCGCAGCAGCTCCCCGCAGCTTGTATTCTAGACGCTACCCAACCAATTCCCACGATTCATCAAACCATCGTAGACGCCCTGCTATCACGAAATCTAGCCTAGGGCCCGCTCCAGAGATCCTATTGGGTATGTTTCGATTGGTTTGGGCCTATACTCAGGCGTATTTGCGTGCAAGTCAGCAGTCGATCCACTGGGCAACGATTGGGTTTGGCCTTGGGATCCTCGTGCGGTTTGGTGGTTCGGAAGCGAGGTTCCATCCAGTGAAACTGAGCATGAAGAAGACGCTACACTCAACTCTTTGGAGTGGATTCTCAGTCAAGGATGCATGTCGCAATGCTATTTTCTAGGTATGACAGATGAGGCAATCAATCAGCTGTTGGACGACCTAAAGAATGATTTGCCTTCTTCCGTACGTACAGCTCTTGGGAATACCTAGGTGCAGTACCAGGGCGTGCTGCTACCGCTGCGATGGGCTTGTTGAATCTCATCAGACTCGCCCAGGGTACGGGGTTAACGGCGGGCGTTTTGAAAAAGCTCGAGTCTCTTGCACTGCCTGATCGA
The DNA here is from genome assembly GCF_007752135.1 of Aureliella helgolandensis. Lineage (GTDB taxonomy): Bacteria > Planctomycetota > Planctomycetia > Pirellulales > Pirellulaceae > Aureliella > Aureliella helgolandensis. The sequence goes on from NZ_CP036298.1 coordinate 3,606,678, forward strand.
GTCCTCAAGCAATTACGCCATAAATTGCGGAAGTTCCTCGTGAAAAAGCTTGGGCTCAATGCTTCCAAGCTTATAGGGAGACAAGGAGTAAAGTTACTTCCTGGCATCAATTTTGGGATGTGCATAGTTGAAGGCGGCATGTTTGCTGAGTGCAAATTCGCTTGCGAAGACGGCAAATTCACAGAAACTGATACTTTCCCAGAGAAAACCAAAGGAATACCTCGCGACGGCGACATTCTTGAAGAATGCCCACCGAATATGTACCGAGGGCTTAATGGTCGCTGCTACTTTTTTGAATCGTAGTACGCCTGTCAGGTTTTCACTAGAGGAATGTGACGATGCCTCGGATTTGGCTTTGGCGAATACTACTACTTGTTGCGTTCATATTCGGATGGTTGGGCTCGCCTATTATTGGTGAGTTCGCTGCACGGACGATCAGCGGCTGTGGTTTTTCAGCAACGACCGCAACTCTTGTTTCCATGGGACTTGGAATGTCAGCATGCGTATGGATGCCATTCCTAGTGATTGTGGTATTCTGCGTGTCACAGAACCGATGAAGAACAGAGTTAGTTGTTTCCGCCTCGGGTCAGAAAACTCCGACGAGCCTTTAGAGCGGTGATATGCGACAAAATCTTGACAAAGAGCTAGGTCCCCCGACACCGGTGGAGGGTGGTGTTGCGGATTTTCTGCCTGAATAGCGTTTATCGGATCGATTCCCGTAAGGTGGTTAGTGGGGGGAAGCTGTGCCGGAGGAAATACAACACTTTGCACAGAGATCTCTGCTGAAACTAGCGAGTTAGCAGGGGGCGGAAGATGGTGTTGTGCGGGTAATTCTATCCAGTGCCTCTGAGCGGTGTGCGGAGAGGCTGCAACACGAGTGAACTCTGTTTTTGAGCGATGTTGTTGGATGCAATGAGCGGTTCGCCGTCAACGCTCGTCGAAAATTCTGTGTCAACTTTCAGCAACTCGATCGAATCCAATCGCTGGCTCCGCCGGGACAAGCCCGTGACGGAGGCCGATGAGCCTGATTGCTTTTGATGGTAGCTGCCAGTTGTGCGCTCCGATCCGGGGCAAGCCCGGCGGAAGCAGGGATAAAAAAAGCATGAAGCAAAGCATGAAGCAGGGGGGAAGCGGACGCCGTCAGGGACGCGTGCCTCTGAGTGTGACACGCAATTCTGCGAGTTAAGAATCACTGCTTCCGTCCGGCTTGCCCGGGCGGTGCAACAACTGTCAGCTACCCACCACCACGGTCCTTGCCACCGGATCTCCGTTTCGGGCTTGCCCCGGCGGAATCAGCGACTTTGAGCCTTATTGAAGAACTACCAACGCCATCTTGGGGCAGCGTTCACAAAGGGCTAGGTACCCCGACACCGGTGGAGAGGGAGCAAAAAGTGCCACCCATCTTTAGCTTGAACTGCTTTTGCTAGCTTCTACATCAAACGAGCGGTTCTAATTGCTAGCAATGGCAGGTGCTGTCAAAACGAAAAGTGGGTGGCACCTTTTGAGTTTGCGTCATTTTGTGGCTTCACTCTGTGGTAGCGATAGATGGAAGGCACTTTTCGAGTTCCTAAGCGAAAAGCCTGTGTCAGCCAGCAGCAATTTGATGGAATCAAATCGCTGGCACCGCCGGGACAAGCCCGTGACGGAGGCCGATGAGCCCGATTGCTTTTGATGGTAGTCACCAGTTGTGCGCTCCGATCCGGGGCAAGCCCGGCGGAAGCAGGGAAGAAGCAGGGACGAAGCAGAGGGAGCAAAAAGTGCCACCCATCTTTTGCTTGAACTGCTTTTGCTAGCTTCTACATCAAACGAGCGGTTCTAATTGCTAGCAATGGCAGGTGCTGTCAAAACGAAAAGTGGGTGGCACCTTTTGAGTTTGCGTCATTTTGTGGCTTCACTCTGTGGTAGCGATAGATGGGAGGCACTTTTCGAGTTCCTCAGCGAAAAGCCTGTGTCAGCCAGCAGCAATTTGATCGAATCCAATCGCTGGCTCCGCCGGGACAAGCCCGTGACGGAGGCCGATGAGCCTGCTTGCTTTTGATGGTAGCTGCCAGTTGTGCGCTCCGATCCGGGGCAAGCCCGGCGGAAGCAGGGATAAAAAAAGCATGAAGCAAAGCATGAAGCAAAGCATGAAGCAAAGCATGAAGCAGGGTGGAAGCGGAAGCGTTCATCCATAGGTGCCTCTGAGTGTGACATGCAATTCTACGAGTCAAGCAATTTTGCTTCCGTCCGGCTTGCCCGGGCGGGGCGACAACTGTCAACTACCACTCTCCACGGCGCCTACTACCGGATTTCCGCTGCGGGCTTGCCCGGGCGGAAGTTGAGGAGGGAGGCGGAAGCTGAGGGGGGGCTGTGAGTCGCGTGCCGAGTACATGCAGAAAGTTCGAGAAGGCTTCCTTGCCGAGTCGCAGCAGTTCCCCACAGCTCGTGTGCTAGACGCTATCGAACCGCTCCCCGGAATTCAGCTAGCCATCGCAGAAGCTTTGCGATCACGAAGTCCAGCCTAGGACGTCTTGCGCAAATTCAGGGAATCTACCTATTTTCTCACGTGGATTTCGGACTTCCACTGCCAAATCTGTTAGATAGTAGGGCAAGGGCCCTCCGTGCGCAGCCAACAGTAGGGTGACGCTTCAAGCGAAGGCATATTGGAAGATGAGCAATAAATTGATGAACGATTACTATAGAAAACGATTGTGCTTCGTGGCGGGCTTGCTTCTAGGGAATGCGTTGGCCCTATCGGCGGCTTCCGCGGCACGGGCTCAGGAATCAGATTCCTCCGGATTCTCCAACTTGTTCGACGGTAAGACTCTCACGGGGTGGGATGGTGATCCTCGCTTTTGGAAGGTTCAAGACGGGGTGATCGTGGGCGAAACTACGGCGGAAAATCCAGCGGAAAAGAACACCTTCCTAATCCATCGCGGCGGCGAATACGGGGATTTTGAGTTGCGGTTGCTCTATCAGGTTGAGGGCTTCAACTCAGGGGTTCAGTATCGTAGCGTCGATCAAGGCAGTTGGAGCGTTGCTGGCTATCAATGTGACTTTGAAGCTCGGTGGCACAAGCCGAAAGGTGAGCCCGATGCGATGGGGGCTGACAAATTCACCGGGATGTTCTTCGAAGAAGGTGGTCGTGGCTTCATGGGACAACGTGGTGAGATCGTGATTGCTCGCCCCAATCCTGAAAATCCCAAAGCTGCCAGTATCGAAAAGATTGGTTCCGTCGGGGACGCAGCCGAACTGGAGTCGCATATCAACCGAGAGGATTGGAATGAGTTGATCGTGATTGCTACTGGCAACCAGTTCGTGCATATCGTCAATGGACATGCCATGGCAATCGGAATCGACGAAGATGAAAAGCTTCGGCGAGCAAAGGGGATTTTTGCATTCCAATTGCACAGTGGAACGCCCATGCGAATTGAACTGAAAGATATCCGAGTGCGTCAGCTTGGCCAGGCATCCGCAACATCCACCTCAGAGGTCCCGCAAAAAAAAAATTAGCGATTGAGACGCACCCAGCAGCCGCGCTAGGCGTTCAGGTCTACGAGCAATTTGCCCTTCGGCATGCTGGCAACGCCAAGAATGGTGCGAAGCTGTTTAAGGATAAGCGCGCCCAGTGCATCGTCTGTCACAAGATCGCTGGCCAGGGGGGCGACGTTGGTGTTGAGCTCTCACACATTGGTGGGAAGTTCGATCGGCCTCACTTGATCGAATCACTGCTAGAGCCTTCTCGGCAAATCGTCGAAGACTTCCGAACGTCGAACATCTTGACCGCCGATGGCGAAGTGCTCAGCGGCATTGTGAAGACGCAAGACGCTAAACAACTCACCCTCATCGACGCCAAGGGCGATTCGAGGCACATCCTGCGGGCGGATATCGAAGACATCAGCATCAGCGACATTTCGCTGATGCCTGCCGGTTTGGCCAATGAATTATCGCTAGAAGAATTTGCCGACCTAATCGCTTACTTAGAAAGCCTGCGACCGGGAGGCGATGAAGCGCGCGGTGCTGGGATTGTTGGACCAATTTCATTACCCGAGGACTTTGAAATCACGACGGTTGCCACTGAATTGGATGGTGCTGTCGCCTTGGAGGTCCTGCCCGACGGCCGCCTATTGATCTGCGAACAGATCGGTCGCGTTCGCGTCGTTGAGCACGGAAAGTTGCTGGCCGAACCCTTTGTGACATTGCCCGTGGATGCCTATTGGGAACGCGGTGTCATCGGCGTAACCCACGATCCCCAATTTCCCGCCAAACCCTACATCTATGTTTGCTGGGTTGCCAAGGATCCGTACCCGCACCATCACGTTAGCCGATTTACCATGGAAGGGAATGTCGCAGTTGAGGGGAGTGAGAAACTGCTGCTCGTCGGTGACGATCAATCCAAGATGGGAGGAAAAGTCCCGGCAGGCCACCAGGGAGGTGGAATGCACTTTGGCGTTGATGGCAAGCTGTATGTCTCTATCGGAGAGCAGACTTCCGCTCCCGCAGCTCAGGAACTCGATACCTTCCTGGGCAAGATTTTGCGGATCAACTCCGACGGTTCCATCCCCGAAGACAACCCGTTCTTCCAGCAAGCTCAAGGGAAATACCGCGCGATTTGGGCGCGAGGCGCCCGCAATCCATTCACGTTCGCCATTCGTCAACCAGACGGGCTGATGTTGATCAATGACGTTGGTGGCGAAAGCGAGGAGATCAATGTAGGACGTAGCGGCGCCAATTTTGGCTGGCCTGCGGTCGACCACGGCGATCAAGATGCGTACAAGCTTCCTGAATTTGATGGACCGATCCACTTCTACCCGCATTCATCGATCAATGGCGCGGCTTTTTGCCCGGACGACAGCCACTGGCCCGAATACTGGCGGGGACGCTTCTTCTTTGCCGACTACATTCATGGCTGGATTCATACCTTGGATCCAGAGAGTCCCGCAAATGCCGAACCATTCGTGCAAGGCATGCGGCGGCCTGTCGATCTGCGGTTTGCACCCGACGGGAGCCTTTACGTTTTGCTGCGAAACGCGTGGGTAATCGATTCGAAGTACCAAAGTGGAACGGGATCTCTGCTGCGGATTCAAATCCGCGATCAATCGAGCCAAACCAATTCAGGCGACGCCTCGGCCGAAGCGACCTCACCGCGCACCAGTCCGCTTGGGGCCAACGTGGTGCTTACCGAAAATGCAGTCGACGAGTCCGCGGGCAATCTGGCTGCCTTCAAAATTGAAACGCCCACTGCCACCTATTTTCTCGAGAAGACGGGAGCCGGCTTGAGCAGTCTGTTGGATCGTGATGGAAATGACTGGATTGGATTTCATCCTACCGAGGGAAGTGGTGCAGGTGGCGAGTACCGTGGGTTTCCCAATGCCGTTTACAAGCAACATGGCAACTATTTCCACGCTCGCAATCGCCAGACCGATCCGATGACAACACGCGTTGAGCGAGTTGAGAAGGAGTATGTGGCGATCGTTGCCGAATCCGAGAATGGACTGTGGGCCGGCCGCTACGAGTTCTTCCCCACACATTGTTCATTCGCAATCACAAAATTGCCGAGCGACAGCCATTACTGGGTGCTGTACGAAGGGACTCCTGGTGGAAAACTGGATTTGGACGATTGGTGGATGGCAGCCGATGTAGAGACTCCGCAACCCATCACTGCTCGCCATGAAGGCGATCTGCCAGCGACCGAATGGATTGCCTTTGGAGATGCGAAAACCGCTCGCACACTCGTGATGCTGAATCATCAAGATGACGCGTTTCCGGACACTGGCTATCAAATGAACCAAGAGATGACGGTCTTCGGATTCGGTAGGAAAGACTTGAACGCGTTTCACTCGCGTGTTGGAGTGCCATTCTCCATTGGTTTGGTGGAAAGTACGCAGCATCAGGCGATTTCCGAGTTTGCTGAGCGGACGAAGTCAGCGCCGTCGAATGTTTCGGCTGCGGACGCTGCCGTTCATCCTCCACGGGATTCGATCGAATTGGGGCCGAAGCCTGGGGATGTCTATCGCGAGTTTTCGCTGTTCAATGGTGGCAACTTTGATTGGCGGGTCACCGATCCCGAAGCGACGCACGAAGGTGCGCAAGATTTCTTGCCCAACCCTGTACTGAGCATCTTAGTGGACGATCTAAAGCATGCGATTCGAGCTGAAGCGGTCCTTGAACGTTGGGGAGGCCACGCGGGGACAACCGATCAGTTAATACGCTTCAACGGCCAAGAATGGATAGCGTTGCCAGCGCTCACGACGACGCCAGCTGGCAAGCGACCTGAAGACTACCACTCCCAAGACAATCCGGTGATTGCAGTTCCGCTAGAGCAAATTAGGAACGGCAATAACGTCGTGGAGGGCATGATTGGTGCAGATAATACCGGCAGCTGGGGGCAGTGGGGACTGTACTCCGTCATCCTCCGTGTCTACTACGATCCCATAGAAAAAAAACACGTCAGCGGCGAGATCGTCTCGCCGAGATCGGGCGACACACTGCCCGAAAATCCGGTCATTGAGCTTACGCATGATGCCAACGCGGAACGCATCGATGTGTTGGGTTGGTACGACGGTTATGACGAGGATGGCAATGGTATTTACGAAGAGTGGCATGGCACGCGCTTTCAGCCGTTCCGCGGCGAAGCAGCCGATTTGCGAGACCATATTGGAACGCTCGATGCCTCACTGGGAACGGACGCGGAACTGACTTGGAAGACGCGGTGGGTTCCCGATCAACGACCTGGAGCGATCAAGTTAATGGCGCTGGTGACTAGCAACGATCACCTGTGCTACGTCACTGAGATTGTCGAAGGCCTTAGTCTCCAGCGAGATGGGTATTCCGTGGTCCAGTATCACGCGACCGACGTGCCAGAATCCTTCAGTGTTCGAGTGGGGCAACGCAAGTCGTGCGGGATTCCGATCCCTGCGGAAGCGAATCTCACTTCCGCAACGGCAGCGGTCATGCACTATCGCACGTGGGAAGCGCATGACAGCCACCATAGCCCGTTTAAACTCAACGGCCATGAGCATCTCAACCAGGGGAAGAACCATCACTATGATTACGATCTTCTGCCAATCCCGGTTGCCGAACTGAAGAATGGCGACAATAGGTTTGAGATCCACTCCGATACCGTACACCATATGCTTGAAGTCCTATGGCCAGGGCCAGCTGTCACGGTGCGGTACGAGACTGCGCATACCGAAACCGCCGAATCCGCCGCTCACGAGTTACTTCATGCGGAGGTGTCCTTCTAAGCTTTCGCCAGCCAAACTCCCCGGCCCCAACGCGTTCGCCGCCGGCGCGGACCGCGCACCGCAGCGCGGTGACCGCCGCAGTGGCGGAGGAAGGCGGCTGGCGAGACCGCTACCCGCCACGAATGGATCACGGTCGCCTGGCTAGCTTCGCGTCGGACTAGGGCTCCCGCTGCTTCAAATCGGCGCTCGGCCGGAACTTCGGGCGTGCATTTGAATTGACAAACGCGGCAATATCGAAAGCTTCCTGAGCAGTCAGGTCACATTCATCGAGCGGCATTGCGACTTTCAGCCATGATGCCATTTTGGGTACCTTGGATAGTCCGGCCCCGTCGTTGAACGACATATCTCCCCATACTGCCGGGCCGTCGTCCGTTCCACTGCCGTCAGCGGCATGGCAGTCCGCACATCGGTCGGCGTACAGGGATCGCCCGTTGGCAATCCTCGGCGTATAAGAATCGGTATCCAGCATCTCGAGATGGTTCGGGCCAAGTGGTGCAGTGGGATTCATTTCAATTGGCGTGCCCCGTGACAACCATGTGATGTATGCAGCGATGGCAACAGACAGCTTACTGCCAAGCTTCGGTCGTGTTCCGTTTTGACTCCGTAGGAAGCAGTTGAGGATACGGTCTTCTAACGTGATGACGGCTTTTTCTCTGGGGGAGAAGGCTGGGTAGGCTGCAGCAACTCCTATCAAGGATGCTGCCGCCGGGTGCCTACCCGCATCCAAATGACAGGAAGTACAGTTCAACGAATTGCCCACAAATGGTTTGGTCAGTGGATGCGAGCTGGTCTCGTTGACAAGTGATTCTCCTAAGCGGACCATTTCGCCCAGTTCTCCTGCGGGGTAGTCCGACGAGTCGAGCTCGGCGGACTCCGATGAAGTTGGACTGGGGATTGCCGCCACTGTCTGTCTGGCTTCCGAGATTGAGGGCTGAAGGGGGCCATCCAACGGCCCCTTAGACTGGGCGGACGCTTGTTGAGTCTGAGGTAGACTCAATGCACTCAACGCGGCAAACAGGTAGATGAATCTGCGAGTCATGAAGGCACCGATTTAGAAAAGGCTGGAAAACTCAAGCATTGGTCGAACCAATTGGACGGAGCGGGTGTTTGCGGAGAGTTGCTCCGCTGCAGTGGAATTCGCTGTTGCTGCGCAGGGATGATCTTGCAGATGCACGCACGGGATTCGGTTGTCTTAGTTCGGTTCGGCTCTAACCAAGTCATACTGCAAGGCAAATCGAACAGCTACCCATGCGGTTCGGAAGGGAGGTGAAATTGCGTCGCGCTCTGGGAGTGTGGACGCTATGCATCCCCTTTCAAAAAACGGCCTTCAATGCATCCCATCAGTTGCTCCAAATGTGGTTCCGCGATTTGGTAGTAGACCTTCCGTCCCTCGCGTTCACTATTCAGAAAACCACACCGCTGGAGCAGGCGAAGATGCTCAGACCCTACATTGTCGGGTATACCGCTGTCTTGGGCCAACTCCCCCACGGTGTATCTCCCATGCAACAGCATTTGCACAATCCGCAGGCGAACCGGATGCGCCAGCGTTTTGAGGCATTCCGCCGCCTCAGCAAAGTCCTGGACGGTGCCCGGGGGCTTCGTCGGTTGCGGAGCAGAAGGAGTTTTCGAGTTTTGGGGCTTAGCCATGGCAGTTCCTTTAGGTTGGTATATTTAATATATCGCCAGGTGTCGAGATGCCAAGATCGCGTTGCTGGAATGTTGGATTTCAGCACGCGGAAGTTTCCGGGGACGCCGATGCGTTTTCCATGCAACGGGTTGGCTGTACGGGAGAGCGGAGACCTGGAACACTCCAGTCCGCGGCCAACTGGCGGTCTCGCCCTTGGCCCGCCCCCTGGGTAAGGTGTTCAGTTCTCCAGTCGTGATTCGCTTAGAATGGCCCGCGGCTACATGCTGCGAGCGCAACGTGGGCTCGCAATAACCACCAGAAACGCCATCCTCTAGAAACGCTAATTGAGTACCGAACTTCTTCTCGGCGTCGCTTTGGCCACGCCGCTTTCCTACACTCTAGAACGACGATGCCATGAAATACTTCCTGCTACTCATCTGCTGCTTAGGGACTTGGGGCGACCTTGCTGGCCAAGCTTGCATGGCCGCCGAGCGTCCCAACATCGTCCTAGTCTTCATTGATGATATGGGCTGGGGCGATTTTTCGTGTTTTGGGAATGAAGACGCCACGACCCCCAATATCGACCGTCTGGCTGCAGAGGGAATTCGGTTCGAGCAATTCTATGTCAACTCCCCGATTTGCTCACCCTCTCGCACTGCAATCTCTACCGGACAATATCCGCAGCGTTGGCGGATCACCTCCTATTTGAATCATCGAAAGGCCAATGAAGAGCGAGGCATGGCCCAGTGGCTTGACCCGCAGGCTCCCATGCTCGCTCGTTCGCTGCAACAGGCCGGCTATGCCACAGGCCATTTTGGGAAGTGGCACATGGGAGGCCAACGCGACGTCAACGATGCGCCGACAATCCAGACCTACGGCTTCGACGAATCGTTGACCAATTTTGAAGGCATGGGGCCCAAATTGCTGCCTCTGACTTTAAAGCCTGGGCAGGAAAAGCCCGGACGTATCTGGGAGGATGCAGAGAATTTGGGAGCAGGTTTTCGCTGGATGTTGCGTTCTGAGATCACCGGTGGATTTGTCGATGCGGCGATTCCATTTATTGACCAAGCAGTCGCCAATGACAAGCCGTTCTACATCAACCTTTGGCCAGACGATGTCCATGGTCCGTATTGGCCCCCTGTCGAATCCTGGGGGGACGGATCAAAGAGGCGTTTGTATCTCTCAGTGCTCGAGTCGATGGACCAGCAGTTTGGAAGGCTTTTTGACCGTATCCGTAGCGATGCTAAATTGCGAGATAACACGCTGATCCTCATATGTTCGGACAATGGCCCGGCACCAGGTGCTGGTGAAGCGGGACCGTTTCGCGGTTTCAAAACGCACTTGTACGAAGGCGGCATCCGCTCGCCGCTGATCGTGTGGGGGCCAAACTTCCTTCGGAAAAAGGGATACAACAACACCGAATCGGTGTTTTCAGCAGTGGACCTCGCACCAACTCTGCTTGCGTTTACGGACACCACATTTCCTGCCGGTATCCAGTTCGATGGAGAACCTTTGGTCGCAACGTTGCTGGGAGATGGTGGTTCACGTGCAGCCCCGCTGTTTTTTCGCCGGCCACCCGACCGTGACTCTTATTATGGGGTCGATGACTTGCCCGACCTCGCCGTTCGCGCCGGAAAGTGGAAGCTGTTGTGCGAATACGATGGCTCGGCTCCAGAACTCTACGACATGCAGACCGACCGAGGCGAGTCGTCAAATGTAGCAGCTAACCACGCCGATATCGTGGCACACCTCACCCGATCGCTACTTGCGTGGCACAAGAGCATGCCGCCCGACAATGGCCCGATCCTTAGCAAACAGGCGAAGTGAGTGGTGAGTGATATGCAATTCACTCAACGCGCCGCTTTGCCGGGCTGTTGATTTAATAGCAATTTGCATTTTAATGCGGAGGTAACATCCTTAATTGACTTGTAGCGGAGGTTATCTTTCCTTGCGCGCGCGGTGGGTTACTATTTCAACAGCCCGTTTGCGCCGGGGGGACGTTTTCTGCTAACGTCGAATCCCCACCTGAGCCGCCACGAGAACTTACGGAAGGCTCGCGACGCCTTGCCTTTAAGACGCAGGGAAAGGGGGGCTGCAAAGCAGCGAACTGACTTTCCTTCTGGCGTTCATTGGGGAGCGCTTTTGGCGCGTAGTCGTCTGGTTTTAGGATTTCGTGCAGCTAATTCTTCGGCTAAGTGCTCGAGGGTGAGCTGGTGAATGCGCCTCAATTCAGACTGCTTAGGCGAACTGAGTCCGTGCCGAGTATCGCGGTCATATTCGAGATTGTCTGCTGCAATTTGTGAATCAACCTGTTGGAGCTGTTCATCCAGCATGGCGACAACCGCTGCAGACGCTTCTTGTTTCGAGTTCTTGGTGACCATCATCGACTTACCGTTCGACTTGGATTGTGCGATGGCAAGTTGAGCTTTTCTCACATTGATTTCCGCGATATCGAAATGTCCCTGCTCATGGTCAAGTAGGGCAGTGCTTGCGTGGGATGCCCACCACGAATCTTGTGGTAAGAAGACAGTGAAAAGAGTGATGGAGGTGATTTTTGCCTCAAAATGGCGGCCCGATCGCCTAATCGAGTAGCGGAATTTGGAACGGACCCGCGTCGCGGTGTTGGCTTGCGCGGTGCTGCCCGGTTCGACGCGGCCGATAAATTCGCTGATGGTGAGCGGTCCCAATTCATAGGGCCGTTCGAGGGCAGCGGGTTCTTTACCCACTGCAACTCCCCAGCAGCAAAAAAACGTTAGCCACTGTGCAGCTTGGAAAGACGTGATCAACCGCATTGTTTATTCCAGCTGGTTCGATTTGGGGCTTGAGTAATCGGGGCATGACTGGGGACACCCGCATACCACGATACATCCAGCCAACTCCAAGTCCGATTCGGTCGCACTCTCGTGCGATTATTCATGAGGACCTTTTGCTCAAATGCATGTCACGGTTCTAGCGGGACTCGTTGCAAAATCGGAGCAGATGGATGGACGCACGAGAGCGGCGAAGATTTTCAGGAAAACGCTGGGCCCGTATTCAAAAGAGCCGATGGGATCCGCAGACCCCACCAGCTGGGATGGCAATACAAACCTAGGCTTGGCGACGAGGCTCTTAAAGCAGTTCAGCGCCAAATCCGGCGTCGAAAATGGCTTTTGACCGATGTTATTGCGAGGGTGGTGCGCCTTCCGTGGGTGATCGCACATCGACATCGGGGAGGAGTTTTGGGAGTCGGTCGATCGGAAGTGTCCATTCACCATGGTAGCCCACGAACAGCGTTTTTAGTCGTCGTATATTCTTCAGGCTCTCCAGTCCCGTTTCGGTTACTGTGGTTTCGGGATTCGTTCCATAGACTGGAGCGAGCACAAGAGTTTCCAGATTGGGCAATACGCTAATCTCTGCGATCGATGCGTCATTGATATGCTCAAACGAGCTTAAGTAGAGAGTGTGGAGGTTTGGAAGGTCCGCAAGGCGTGTTAGACCACCCAAGAAGTTCACTTGGCTCAGGTCAAGCAGTTCGAGGGACCTTAGCGTTGAGAATTTTGCCAGCTCCTCTCCATTGAGGCGATGCGATGAGGAGTCAAACACTTTAACTCCGCTCAGCGATAGCCGTTCCAGTTTGAGGCAACTGGCGATCTGATCGAGATCTGCCTGAGTCAGATACAGATGACTCAGATCAAGCCCTTTCAGGTTCGTAAACTCTCCCAAAAAAGCGAGGCGTGATGAGTTTGGATCGCGTTGAGGCTTCCACTTCGGATCCACCACCTGCATGACGATCTCTTCTCCTGGCTTGTATTGAATCTGCGATTCTATGAACTCTGGCATCCATCCCAGACTCAGATACTCGACGTTGAACTGAGTGCCCTCTCGGCGGGCTTTCTCAAGTAGGGCGTATTCGCGGATCGCACCCGAGGGCAACGAAAAATTGGGGGTTGAAACACGAATTGAATTTCTGGCCTTGGACGGATTCACCACCGCTTGAGGCTTAGCCGGCAAATTGTCTCGAGTAACATCCTGGACCGTTAGATCGGCGTAAAGGACTTTAAAATTATCGTCAGCGTCTGGCGAATACCAAAGTATGGGCCGGTCTGCTTCGTTGAGTTGGGCTCCGCCAAAGTAGTTCCAGGCGTTTTCAGGCTTTATGGAAAACTGAAACGCCATCGCACGTCCGACAGCCGACCCGAACTCTTGGACTTTCTGGAGGGCGGCTGCTCTTTCAGCATCGTTACCTTCATTGAACTGTTTCTCCAAAGCGGCAGCGAACTTGCTTTGGATTGCAAGTGGCGAACCGAGTGCGTCGTTCACTGAAAGACGCAGAGGGAACTTGGAGTCGTTGGCAACAGCGCAAAGGCGAAGCATTTCAATCACATCGGCGAGCTCTGCGGATGACTGGTTCCATGGAATGTCAACCGCCAGCGTTTCATAGCCAACAGGAACTTCGGTGCTGAATAGATCGGGTGAGACGTCAACGTCCACTTCAATTTTCGACATAACCCGCCACCTGCGAACCGCATTTCCGTCTGCCATATGAGCCGGGATTTCAAATCGCAAGGCAACCATTTTCGGTAGAAGCGTTTCCACGTCGAACCAGGCACGAACTGTTTCGCCACCTAGGGTCGATTCGTAGCCTTCCAGTTCTACGCCACCCAGAGTTTGCGTCCCCAGAGACACTAAGCCGGCTTCTCGTGCACGATCAACACGGATATGCCGCATCAATGATTCGATCAGCCTAGCTGGCGAATTCACGTCCATAGCCGCCGCAGCAGGCCCGTTCACTACAATGGCTTGTTGCGATTCCGACATCAGTAAAATACTGTTCTGCTTTTCTCGATCCACGATTCGGATAGTGCCAAGCTGATCATTTTCAATACGGTGCAGTGAGGGTGCGAGATAGCTCACTTTCTGGACGTTAAACTGATCCTGCGATTGTTGCAGGGCACCAGTCTCGGAGAACTGCACGTAGCACACGATTGATCGGATCTTCTCTAAACGCTCCGCGACCTGAGCGTAAACACTGCTCTGGGTAAACGGAATATTGAACCAAGCAAAACCACCGACGACAATCGCCAGGATGGAGGCGGCGAGGCATAGTCGCAGGATTTGTGACGATCTCATCCGAGGCTGTTTGCGATCAATGGCTGATTGAGAGTCAACAGCGAGAACGCGAGCTCGTTGCTTGACGCGTTCGACTGCGTCAGCGGGAACAGGGGTACTTAGGACAGCCCAAACGGCAGATTTCAGTGGGCCATCCAGTTCTGGGTGGTTCGAGTTTTCGGTTTCTTGGCTCATGACTTCTCTCCTTGGATGACGGCTAATCGGCTGGAAAGCCTTTTGCGAGCTTTGTAAAGCGTTGTGGAGACGGCTTCGGGGGAGACATCAAGGGCGGTGGCAATCTCGTTGCGCGAAAGCTGCTCGAAGTAAGCAAGACTGAAGATTGCGGCTTGCTGGGTGGGCAGACTTTCAATCTCGCCTCTCAACCAAGTTGCAAGTTCTGTTGCGATGAGTTCCTGGTCTGGCTGCGGTTCCGGCGATGGAGTGAAGTCGCCGTTCGGTAACGCCCCCGGCCTGCCTTGGTTACGTCGCAGGCGATCAAGCGCTCGAACCGTGGCCAAGCGGACCATCAGTCCCGTCCATGTCCGGACCATTCCCGATCGATGAACCGACATCGCCTCAGTGAAGACTTCTTGGCTCACATCCTCTGCGTCATGAACGGAGCCGAGGATGCGATAGGCGATGCGGAAAACTCGTTCCGCATGCTGATGAATGACTGCGCTCCAGTCGGGGGGCTCGGTGTCGGACACATTGGTTCTCCCTTGAGGATGTTGGTGACAACCGAATGGTCGATTCAAAACGCCCGGCATAACCTCGGAAGTCCGAATTTACTTCATTGGCCCGTATTAAGCCGTCAATCTATCTCCAGGACGCGCAATTTTGGCGTCCTCGCTACGCATTCGCAGCGGCTGAGCGGCTGACTTGCCGCATATTTTTCCAACTTTGGTGTGGGGCCAGGGGGGGGGGGCAGTGCACATTGCTCGGTGGGGGGGTGGGGACAGTGCACATTGCTCGGTGAACATTGGTGTGGGGCCAGGGTGGTGTGGGGCCAGTGCATTGGTGTGTGGCCAGTGCACGATGCTTCGGTGCACGATGCTTCGATGGCAAACGGCGGGCACCGCTTCAAGGACAGGTGCGTTAGACTGGGGGAATCCGAGTTTCGGGCGGTGCTGTCCAGCGCCCACGCGCTCTGCACCTGTTTTGGGTGAGGTTAGCGATGACCGGCCGACGGGCAGCGGTCCGCTGGCAACCACGGAGTGCTTGACGATTGCAAGGATCTTCAAGCGACAACAACGCGACGAACTACCATTTCAGCGAGTTCGGAACAAAATGGGACTTCCCGTGTTACAGGCAACAGACTCAAAAGATGCTAAAGCTGGAGAGACA
Source organism: Aureliella helgolandensis (assembly GCF_007752135.1). Classification (GTDB taxonomy): domain Bacteria; phylum Planctomycetota; class Planctomycetia; order Pirellulales; family Pirellulaceae; genus Aureliella; species Aureliella helgolandensis. The sequence goes on from NZ_CP036298.1 coordinate 3,621,963, forward strand.
AGCATGCATAGACTTCTTCGATCGACTTACTGCCTGGCCTGGTTCGTCGTGGTGAATGCCGTGGCGAGTTTGCCAGCCTACGCACAGGCTCCAAGCGACCAGACGCCGCGTCTTCAACGCGCCACAAACGCACTCGAGGGCGTGATCGCTCACCGTGATGTGGCTTATGTGAAAGATGGCGACGCTCGCCAGCGACTTGACCTTTACTTACCAGACGCCACTGAGCCGCTTCCCGTGATTGTGTGGGTTCACGGTGGCGGCTGGCAAAGCGGTAGCAAAAATGGCTGTCCGCCACTGCGCGCCGGTTACACGAAGCAAGGTTATGCAGTTGCGAGTATCGGTTATCGGCTTAGCGGTCAGGCTCCATTTCCTGCACAGATTGAAGACTGCAAGGCTGCCATTCGCTGGATTCGGGCTCACGCCGATGAGTTCAACTTAGATCGCGAGCGGATTGGCGTTTGGGGGAGTTCCGCTGGGGGCCACCTCGCTGCACTTGTTGGAACCAGCGGTGGTTTCGAGGAGTTTGACGTGGGCCAGCATCTGGATCAGTCCAGTGCCGTTCAGGCGGTTTGCGATTATTACGGCCCAACCGATTTCAAGGTCTTTGTCCAAACGCCTCACTACGAGCGCCATGCCGAAACGCAATCACCGGAGAGCAAGTTGCTCGGTGGTGCCGTGTTGTTGAATCCCGACAAGGTCAAACGCGTGAATCCGATGACCTACATCGCTGGAGACGATCCATCATTCCTGATTGTGCATGGAGACCGCGACGCCACGGTACCGCTTAATCAGAGCGAGCTTCTCTTCAAGGCTCTCAAAAATGCGGGTGTGCCTGTCCATTTCCACACGATTCAGGGGGCTGGGCACGGTGGTCCTGCATTTAATGAGCCTGGGATCGGCGAGATGGTCCGCGACTTTTGGGAGCACAACCTCAAGCAATTGAATACCGAACGCCCACAGCCTTCGGCAAGCACCTCCGAGAGCAGGGCCAGCGAAACTCCCAATCCGGGCCAAGCACCGCCTCGTGGCTCCGGCAGGTCACGGCTGAAGTGGGAGAACGTTGTTGCAGCCCAGGATCATGATCAGGATGGGCGAATTAGTGAGGAAGAGTTTCGTGGAGGGGCAATGCTTTGGAAGCGGCTGGACCGCAACGGGGATGGCTTCGTTTCCGAGAGCGAACACCGTACCGCGTTCCCAGGGCGTAGTGCAAGCGAGTAGCAACCAGGCGAGCGGGACCATGCCAAGCCCTAGGACGTTGCCGTCGCCGATCGCTTGGATCGACGCACTTACCCCCGTAGAGCTGCCATGTTGGGGGCGGGGTAGACGTCGCCAGACCATGTCGTAATGCGTTGACCTTCAATGGAGGCCGTAGCGGCTCATTTTGTAGTGCAGTGTGCGGACGCTGACTCCCAATGCTTTGGCTGTCAGTTCCCGATGAGAGTCGCAGGCGGCGAGCGCGATTTGCACTGCTTTTTTCTCAGCATGCTCGGTGGCTTCCGCCAGTGTTTGCACTCTATTGGAAACCGTCGTAGCGCCAGACTTCAGATCGTTGGGCAAATGGTTCGCGTCGATCTGATCATCAACACAAGTAACTACCAATCGCTCGATTACATTTCGCAATTGCCGAACATTGCCTGGCCAACTGGCTTCGGTCAACCGAGAAATGGCTTCATCCGTCAATCGTTTTTCATTCCTTTTGTGACGGCTGCAGAAATGTTTCATAAAGTGGTCTACGAGCAGCGGGATGTCGTCGCGACGTTGTCGTAGCGGTGGAATGTGGAGCGGAATGATATTTAGGCGATAGTAGAGATCTTCGCGAAAGCAGCCGTCTTCAATCAGCGCGCGCGGGTCTTTGTTGGTCGCAGAAACGAGCCTCGCATCGGATTCCAAAAGCTCCTCACCGCCAACGCGATTGAACTGCCCGGTTTCGAGGACTCGCAACAAATCCACTTGGCTTTTGGTCGGTATCTCGGTGATCTCATCCAAAAATAGCGTGCCGCCGCGGGCTTGTTCGAAGCATCCCGGCTTTTGTCGGGCTGCTCCTGTGAACGATCCCTTTTCATGCCCAAATAGTTCACTTTCCAACAGCATTTCTGGGAGCGCGCCGAGATTGACTGCGACAAAGCGATGGCGGCAGCGGCTGCTGAGATCGTGCAAGGCGCGGGCCACCAACTCCTTGCCAGTGCCGCTTTCCCCCTGGATCAAGACCGTTGCGTCGGTGTCGGCCACCTGCCGCAGTTGAGCGAACAATTCATGCATGATCGTACAGTTTCCAATGATATCGGAGATCGTACCTGCATCGGCCAACTGGCTCTTCAGCGATGTGTTCTCGCTTTGAAGTTGTTGATGGTTGAGCGCTTTGGCGACCTGCTCGCGAATCAGGTTGAGATCCACCGGTTTGGAAATGAAATCAAACGCGCCTCGCCGCATTGCATCAACGGCCGTTTCGACGGTTCCATGGGCTGTCAGGACGAGGACCGTCGTCTCGGGGCTTCTTTGAGCGATCAGCGAGACAAGGTCCAAGCCATCTCGATCACCTGGAAGACGCACGTCAGCGATTACTACGTGGTACGGTGACTTGTCGAATTTATCGAGAGCTTCGTTGACGTCGCTCGCCGTGTCGACCTCCTCAGCCGACTTGACGAGTCCTTTGGCCAAACCGCTACGAATATGTGGTTCGTCGTCAACAATCAAAATTCGCGTTGCTGGATTCATTCACTCGATTTCGATGTAGGGGACGCGATGCCGTCGCTCACGCGGGGCGATGTCTGGTGGTCGATAGGAAGCGTCATGCGAAACGTGGTTCCGTCTCTAGAAGTCACAAAGTCGAGACTACCGCCGTGCTGGCGAACGATTTTGTCCGACAATGCCAACCCCATCCCGGTGCCATCGCTTTTGGTCGTGAAATAGGGATCGAAAACATGGGACCGTGAGGACTCGGGAATTCCGTGCCCGGTATCACTGACCGATACGCACACGGCATCGCTTCCCGAGAGTTGGGCTGATTCTTGGGAAATGGTTAGCGTTCCGCCACCTTGCATTGCTTGAATCCCGTTGAGCATCAGGTTCAACAGGACTTGTTCAATGCGCACTCGATCGATGCAGACAGGACGGTCGGTGGCGGCAAATCCATCAATCTTGACCTTCACGTTAAGCTGCGAAGCACGCGGACGGAGCAGCTTCACTTGCTGATCAACGATCTCATGCAACATCGTTTCGTCGAGCTGTAGACGGCCGATTGATGCAAAGTCACGGAACCCCTCTAAGACACTACCCACTCGCGACACTTCGGTCTTGATCACATGCATTAGTTTTCGGATCTCATCGGGCTCATTCGGCTCGTCGAGCTGTTCTTCTAGCAGTTGGACGTGTAGCGACAAGCCTGCTAAAGGATTCTTGATTTCGTGGTGAAGACCCGCGGCGACGGAACCAAGGCCCATGAATCGCTCCATGCGCCGCATTTGACTCTCAATATGGATTTGTTCCGTCACGTCACGCAGCTGAATGACATTTCCTATCATTGCGTTCATGCGATCGCGAAGCGGCTGGCAGAAGGTCCGCAAGCGACGTTGCCCTTCGGGGACTGTGATGAAAAAATCCTCAATCAGTGAGCCGTGTTCGGTGTTGTTGGCCTTAGCGCGAAATGCGGGCAGGTCAATCTCGTCGGTGACCGATGCAAGCGGCGTGCCGACAGGGTCGGACTCCAGTCTCAGCAGATCTGCGACTCTCGAGTTGCAACTAGTCACATCACCAAGGCGATTGGTAGTAATCACCGCTTGATCCATGCTACTAAGGATGTCGCCAGCAAGTGCCTTAATATCTCGCAGAGAGTCTTGCGAGGTTTGGTACGCACGCCATAGCAATAAAACGGCACAACCGGTGGCGACGAGATTCACGACCACCAAAATGGACATTCGGAATTGCCATTTGAGTTCCCCCACAAGCGTTTCGGCCTCGATTCTCGCGTCGGCTGGCAAATCGCGAATCAATTGTCGAACCGTCGCTTGCTCATCCACAAAATCGATCATGACCCAGATCGTGATGACAAGTGCCGTAACGCTCAGGACGAGCAAGGCCGTGATGGCTGTACGGTAGGTCTTGACCGTTTCGCCCGATGGAACGCGGAACATAGCTCAGTAATGCCTTGGGGAATTCAAAGTAGCCAGCCGTGATTTTCGCACGCCACCCGATTTTTGTAAGCCGGGGGGACGATGCACCAGGGCTCGGTTGTGCAAAAGTTTGCAGCTATCGTGCAGAAGGTTGCAGTCGGCAGTGCCATGGTAGCAATCTCAAGCAGGGTGCCGACTGCAAAAATGCCCTCCAACGCGGTCAAACAGCTAGAAATTGTGCTCGAATTTCCTGTTGGCACGGGGCATGCATACCAGGCCGGTGAGGTAGTCGAACTCTCCTCGATAATGATCTCACTTTGACTAGCAGCGTGGATGCCGATGGGTTTCCAGGCTAAAACCGACTCGAAACAGTAAAGAATTGCCCCAGCGTCATGCATGACGATACCACCAGCTCAGACTCGAGCACTACTTCTACCGCAGGTGATTATCAGCCCGACAATTTGTTGCACGTGATTGAACACGCTTCCCATTTCCTGCCAGCGCAGGGACCGATCGAGGTTTTCGTGCATCATAATACGCTGCACGCCTTCGAGCACTTGCCATTCGATCAGGCGGTGCGAGCCGCTTGGAAGATTTACGGGGCCCAGCCCTATATGAGCAAGCAGCGGTTCCGCGAACTCTTTAGAGAAGGCCGGATTGCAGAATCGGATCTGCGTACCGTTCTGCACGAGGATTTGGGCGACGAAGAATGCGTTCCCGTTGCAGGCTTGGGGAGCCGTTATGATCTGCGATTGGCTATGCTTTTGCATCCAATGCGGACCGCTCCTGAGGATGAGTTGCGATGGGCCATTGCGGAAACGGATGCGTTGACCCGCTTTCGTGATGACGTCAATCTGGTGCAAATCGAGCAGATGGTGATGGCGACCAAGGAGTCACTTGCAACCGAAACGCTCAGTGAACCGTTGCAATCGCGTATTGCATCGTTTGGCAGAGGGGCGCGCACGAAGTGGGGGCAAGACGACTGGGAGGCGTTTACGCTTCTCTCGCTGTGGGATACCTGTGACACGGGCGTCGAATTGGCTGACCGAACGCTGACCACCCTCGAGCGTCCCAAACGCCTTCGCGACGTCTTGTTGATTGCGACAGGGGAAGATCCCGACCGGTTCGTCCATGAGATGCTGATTCGCTTCACGGCAACGTTCATCGACCAAGGGTTCGCCAGCTGGAATCTACCGCACCGCGACCAAGGATATTTCAAGGCGTTCGTGGCGCTTTACATCCGAGAGATGATTGCAGGCGAGCGTTGGGCACAGGGACTTTCCTCCGAATTGCAAAAGATTCAGGGCGCCCGTACGACGGCGATCGCATCGATCCGGCAATCGTTGCGATTGATGGGAGTGGAACCGCAGGACTACGAAACCGTGATCACGCAAACGTTGCTCGCTCTGCCGGGATGGGCGGGGATGGTTGCACAGTTGGCGGATGCACCCCATTGGGTCGACCGGCCGTTGCCCAAGGACACTTTGGTTGAATTCTTGGCGGTGCGTCTGCTGTTGGATCGTTTGGCAGCCAAGCACGTCGCAGTTGAGCAACTGGGATTCTCTGGCTCGCTCGATCAATTGTCAGATTACGCTTGGGACCGTGCGAATACTTCGCAGAAAGTGCATTTGCAGAACTGCTTTCTCGTCTTTCAAGTTGCCCAGATCATGGGATGGGACTGGTCCACACTACGGGAGTTGGATCGTAAGCAATGGGCATTGATCTTCCACGAACTGGAGTCGTTTGATGAAGTTCACCGTCGCCGGATTTTTCAGCAAGCCTACGAACGTAAGTATCGCGACGAATCGCTGACGGCAGTGGCGTTGACGTCCGCACGTGCCAAGTCCAGGCCGCACACACGCCGGCGACCTTCCTTTCAAATTGCGTGCTGTCTCGACGATCGTGAAGAGTCGTTTCGACGCTATTTGGAGGAGACGGATCCGAACTGCGAGACCTTCGGTGCGGCCGGCTTCTTCGCCGTCGCGATGAATTATCAGGGGGCGACCGACGCGAATTACAAACCGCTCTGTCCCGCGATTGTGACACCCAATCATTTTGTGCGGGAAAACGTGGGCTATACGTTTGCGGGGGAGCACCGCCGGCGAGCAGCCACGCGACGGAAATTGGGAATGGCCACTCATCGCTGGCACTCGCGCAGTCGCGGCTTCATCGGCGGGGCGCTTACGTCAATTCTAGGAAGCCTGGCTGCGTTCCCGTTGGTTTCACGCGTGTTGTTTCCAAGGTTGACTGCTCAGATTCGTCGCAAGGCGGGGGAGTTGATCAAGCCGCCTCCCGTAACGCAATTGCAACTCGAGCGTTACAAACCAGACCCAGGGCCAGAGGATGGCAATGTGGGGTACACGGTCGAAGAGATGATTGTGATTGTCGAGCGATTGCTGCGGGACATTGGGCTAACCCAAACGTTTTCACGAATAGTTGTGATCACCGGCCATGGCTCATCAAGTGTCAATAATCCACATGAATCGGCCTACAACTGTGGTGCCTGTGCAGGGAAACGCGGGGGACCGAACGCCCGGGCGTTCGCTCAAATGGCGAATGACTGGAGAGTTCGCCGAGGTGTGGCACAAAACGGAATTGTGATTCCAGATGATACCACCTTTCTGGGCGCCTATCACAATACCTGCGACGACAGCGTCGTCTGGTACGATCTCGATCGGATGCCACCGTCGCACTTTGATCTGTTTGAAACCGTCAAACGCACCTGCGACGAAGCTCGACTTCGAAACGCTCATGAGCGAGCGAGGCGATTTGAATCCTGCGAAATTGATTGCACACCAGAGGAAGCGTTGCGTCACGTCGAACGGCGCAGCGAAGACCTGTCGCAAGTCCGACCCGAGTACAATCACGCCACGGATGCACTGTGTTTTGTGGGACAACGCGAATGGTCGCGTGGATTGTTCTTGGATCGTCGGGCGTTTTTGACCTCCTATGAACCGGAGCAGGACGATGCAGAGCACTCGATCCTGCTTCGCATTCTATCCGCGGCCATTCCGGTTTGTGCTGGGATCAATCTCGAATACTACTTCTCAGCTGTGGACAACATCAAGTATGGCTCGGGAACGAAACTGCCCCATAACATCGTTTCGCTGCTGGGGGTGATGGAAGGTGCAACCAGCGATCTGCGAACAGGTCTTTATCGTCAAATGATCGAAATCCACGAACCGATGCGTATCCTGTTTGTGATTCAGACAACTCCGGAGGCCATGCTCAGCGTGATGGATCGCCATGAGGGTATCGGACTCCTTTGCCGAGGTGACTGGATTCAATTGGCCGTCTTGGACCACGCCACCTCAAAGATTCAACTTTGGCACGATGGCAAATTTGTTCCGTTTGAACCGGAGGCGGATCAGCTTCCGATCGCCCAAGATTCAGTCGCTTGGTTTCGTGGACATCGTGAGAATCTGCCTTTCGCTTGGTGCGAGGCAGCCACGGTGTCAGACGAGAATGCAGAGTCCGAGAGCTTGGTTGCGAGCGGAATGGAAGCAGGCAGAGCATGAGTATTCAGCAGCTTTTAGAATTCAGCGGTGCGATTACCCTGATCAGTCCGGCGGCCCTACTATTGATCCTGGGATTGGTGCCTCTACTTGGCATTCGATTGAACGAGGGCATCACATCTTTTGTGACGCAGGTTTCGGTGATCATCGGACTCTTCGGTGCCATTGCTGTGCTGGCGATCATGTTGTGGACCGATAGTCGCCATGTGCCGATTGAGTTGGGAGACTGGGTTGCAATCGAGCAGCAACACTTTCATTTCCACTTGAAGTTTGTCTTTGATCGTTTGTCAGTTCCGTTTGCCATCATGACCTTGGTCTTGTGCGGCACCGTGGGCGCGTTCACACGCGTTTACTTACATCGTGACCCGGGTTACCAGCGTTTCTTTTTGTTTTACGCGGTGTTCTTCCTCGGAATGGTGGTGTCATCACTGGCCGGCACCATCGAAACGCTGTTCTTGGGCTGGGAATTGGTCGGTTTATCGTCTGCGTTGTTGATCGCTTTCTTCCAAGATCGCCAATCTCCCGTGCGAAACGGTTTGCGAGTGTGGTGTGTCTACCGGATTGCGGATGCCGCGTTCATGGTCGCCGCACTATTGATGCATCATCTAACCGGTGCTGGTGACTTTGATGGCCTGATGGGATCGGGACCATGGCCTGAAGGCGTCGCTAATATCGCAGCAGGGCCGGCGCTTGGCGTGGGCCTGTTGTTGCTGGTTGCGGCAGCTGGGAAATCGGGGATGGTGCCGTTTTCGGGATGGCTCCCGCGTGCGATGGAGGGCCCCACTCCCTCAAGTGCTGTTTTCTATGGCGCCCTATCAATTCATTTGGGGACCTACCTACTCTTGAGAGTCAGCCCACTGCTGGATGTCTCCCGAGTTTTGCAAATTGCCGTAATAGCGATTGGCGCTGTAACAGCCGTCTATGGAGCGTTGACATCTCGGGTGCAAACCGACGTCAAGACGATGCTTGGTTTTGCATCGTTGACACAAGTTGGCATTATCACCGTGGAGATCGGATTGGGCTTCCGTTATTTGGCATTGATTCACATCATTGGCCATGCCTTGTTGCGAACTTTGCAGTTGCTGCGCGCCCCATCGCTGCTCAAGGACTATTTCAATTTGGAAGATGCGATTGGCGGCGGCTTGCCCGGCGCCCCCAACTCCACCAGGCAAATCGCGTCCGATGACCGTTGGCAGTGGCTCTACCGGGCATGCAACGAACGTGGTTATCTGGATTCCATAATCTACCGGTTGATAGCACTTCCAATCATCAAGGCCTTTCAATGGTTCGGTCGTTTAGAGGATGGTTGGACAACGTTTCTTTCCGGCGGCAAACCAGCGGGCCGCAAGGCGACCGGATCGCGGTCGTCGCAGAATGATGGGGCGCCCAGCGATACTCGCGCCGACAAAGCCAGCCAGCTGGTGGAGGACTTAAGATAATGCCTGAACTACTACTACCTTGGCTCGAACTGTCGATCTTAATTCCGTTGCTGGGCGCCTTGCTCGTCAAACTCCCCAAGAATCGCGAATTTGCACGACGGTTGTGCATCGCTGTTTGCGGCCTGACATTGCTCTGCACCCTTGCCGAGTGGGCCGATTTCTCGCGGATGGACGCCTTTGAGGCACACGATCACTGGGACCCGTTGGCAAGTATCTTTCATTCGAACATGCTTGTCATCGATGAGCTGAACGCTCCCTTGTTGCCGTTGGTTTCGCTGCTTTTCCTGTTAACCGTTCTGTCGACTTTACGAACGAAACTGAACCGATTTTCGCTGAGTGGCACGTTGTTGTACGAGGCGACGTTGATGGCTACTTTCAGCTGCCAAGCGAACTGGCTATTGATTGGCTTGCTGATTCTCGGAGCGGTCTTTCCCTGGTGGGAAATGCGATTTCGGCGTGGTGAGTCAACGCGTGTCTACTCAATCCACATGCTGCTATTCGCATTCAGCATGGTGGTTGGCTACGGACTATTGCCGGCCGACGCTGAAAATCATCCGAATCAGCCCGGTACGGTCACAATGATCGCCGCGGCCCTGTTGACGTTGGGAGCGCTCTTGCGGAACGGCATCGCTCCACTGCATTGCTGGATGACGGACTTGTTCGAGCGTGCCACCCTAGGAACGGCTCTGCTGCACGTTTTACCAATGACCGGTGCGTATGCCGCAATGCGATTGGTGTTACCGATCGTGCCGACGTGGGCCCTTCAAAGCATCGCCGTCCTGTCACTCTTTACTGCTGTCTACGCCTCCGGGCGTGCCTTGGTGGAAACCGACACTCGAAAGTTCTTCTGCTATTTGCTGCTCAGCAGTTCATCGCTGGTGTTAGTCGGTTTGGAATTGGTTACTCCGGTTGGTTTGACGGGGGCTCTATGCCTGTGGTTATCCATCGGTCTATCGCTGGGAGGGCTCGGCCTGACGCTGCGTAGCGTCGAAGCTCGCGTGGGACGCATCGGATTGGAACGCTTTCATGGACTGGCCGAACACATGCCTACCCTGGCTGGATTGTTCTTGTTGACCGGCCTTGGCTCGATCGGTTTCCCTGGGACGATCGGATTCATTGGAGCGGAATTGTTGGTCGAGGGGGCGGTGGAAGTTTACCCAATTGTCGGCATTGCGGCGGTAGTCGCCGCAGCGATGAATGGCATTGCAATCATGCACGCCTATTTTCGAATCTTTGCCGGGCACGTGTTCACAGCGACGATCTCATTCAAGGCAAAACCGTCCGAGAGATTTGCTGTGGTCGTGTTAGCTCTACTGATTGTTGGTGGTGGTTTGTATCCCCAACCCGGTGTGCAGTCGCGTTATCATGCGGCTGAGACGTTGCTGAAGCATCGCGGGCCATCTTCGACAGTGCATGCCGGACACGGTGACCCCCAAAAACTACAGAGTGGCTCAGCTACCCCGCTGCATGAGCAAGCCATGCCACAGGAACAACCCACGTCCAGGAGCGAACAATGATTCGCCCCTTGGGGAGCTGTGGGACAGACCAAGTTCGGCTCCTGGAACGCCATCAGCGCTGATGGGCCAAGCAGCATTCCATTACGCTGGATGTTTAGAGAATTTATTGGCTCTTACCGTAGGAAGACAATCAAGTGGCCACCGCTCCAATCGAACCCCAAGAAACTCCGCGCGGCGATGTTAGCGGTTTTACTCGCTATCTGAAACATGATTTGATCTCTGGCTTGCTGGTCTTTTTGATCGCTCTGCCGCTTTGCTTGGGTATCTCCCTTGCGTGCGGCTATCCACCGATCGCGGGGATCTTCACAGCGATTATCGGCTCGATTCTTTGTACCTTCCTGAGTAATAGCGAGCTGACTATCAAAGGCCCCGCGGCAGGTTTGATCGTAATTGCGATCGGCTGCATCGAGGACTTCGGTGGGAATGGCATGACGGGCGGATGGGGGGAGGCGGATATCACCGCGTATAAAGCGGCACTGGCGATTGGAGTCGCAGCGGCAGTGCTGCAGATCCTGTTCGGCATCTTTCGCGCCGGAATTCTGGGAGAATTCTTCCCGACCGCCGCAGTCCATGGAATGCTGGCCGCTATCGGGATCATCATCATGATCAAGCAGTTTCCAGTCGCGTTGGGAGTGATCGGAGCAGGCGGTGAACCACTGGAGATGCTGAAAGAGATTCCGCACTACTTGGCAGAAGCGAATCCAGCCATCGCCGCGATCGGTATCGTAAGCTTGGCGATCATGTTCGCATGGCCGTCTATCCGTGAGCGTGTTGCGTTCCTAAAGGTGATTCCGGCGCCCTTGGTTGTCCTATTGGTTGCGGTTCCCATGGGGATGGGATTTGACCTGCTGCATGCGCATCCCTATTCGCTGTCTAACCATGAATACCAATTGGGTGAACAGTACTTAGTGAAAATGCCCGACCGTGTTTTCGGTATGTTCGACGACATTACCTTTCCAGCATTCGCCGCGCTGCAACAGCTGAAAGCGTGGAAATGGGTGATGATGTTCTTCATCATCGGGACGCTCGAATCCCTGTTAAGTGCTAAGGCGATTGATCTGCTGGATCCTTGGAAGCGCAAAACCAACATGAACCGCGACATGATTGCGGTTGGAGTTGCCAACTTAGCAGCCGCCGGCGTGGGCGGTCTGCCGATGATTTCTGAGATCGTCCGTTCCAAAGCGAATATTGATAATGGTGCGAGAACTCGGTTTGCAGACATGTGGCACGGGATCTTCCTATTGCTGTGCGTTGCGTTGATGCCAACCATCCTGCACCGGATTCCCCTAGCTGCCTTGGCTGCGATGCTGGTCTACACCGGCTTTCGCCTAGCTCACCCCAGCGAATTTTTGCATGTTTGGCGAATTGGCAAAGAACAACTGGCCATTTTTGTGACCACAGCCGTGGTCGTTCTGGCCACCGATCTGCTGATTGGTGTTGCCGCCGGGATCATTTTGAAAATGCTGATCCATGTTTCCAACGGTATGCCTCTGAAGAGCATGTTTAAACCGTTTTTGGAGGTTCAAGACGTCGACGACAACACCAGCATCATCATTGCAAAAGAGTCGGCGGTGTTTAGTAACTGGATTCCATTCCGCCGCCAAATCGAACAGGTGGGATTGGTCCAACAACGCAACCTCATCGTGGACTTGTCTGGCGCGAATCTAGTCGATCACAGTGTGATGGAGAAACTGGAGGAGATGGGACGCGACTTCGATCAGGAGGGGCTTAAGTTCGAAGTTCGTGGCTTGGATTCACTTACCCCTTGGGCCGGTGACGCGCATGCGGCCCGCAAAAAGGGGCTCGCGAGGGTGCGTCGAATCACAGTCGTGGCTGAGGAAACGTTGGAAGATAGCTTGATTCTGAAGTTTATTGAATTCGGTATTACGGGCTACACCTTGATGCATTGTTCGGGAGCCGGAAGACAGCAACTCAAGCTTGGCACGCAGCGTTCGCCGCAGGTTCGGATCGAAGTGATTGCTTCATTGAGCGTGTGCAACAGAATCGTTGATTACTTGCGATGCGAAATTCTGGAAAAGTATCGAGTGACTCTTTGCATCGAAAATGTCGAAGTCGTCCGTGCGGCAGATTTTATTCCAGTCCTCGCAGAAGCGGAAGCTCATAAGCTCACCTGATGGACGCATGGGACGCAGTGCACTGCGTCCACAGGCCTGATGTCAGGGGACTTGGAAGAGGCGGCGCTCTTGAACCAACGGTCGGACAGATGGTTTACATCGAACCTCGCACCAGACAGATGGTATACGAGGTGCAAGAGGGGGATTGGTAATGGATGCCGAAGTCCCGAGAGCTCGTGCCTGAAGGCGAGCAGCACCGTGAAAACTAGTCGATAATGGTGAGGTTGCCGACTGCGGGAGAGACGGGATTGCCCGCTCTCTAGTAGTGAAAGTGCAGGAGACTACGGTCCCAAGATCCGGTTCGTTGGAAAGTGGAACTGGGGACTCACAGGTGTGTTAGAAGTCAAGTTGCGCTCGGACAGCAAACAGGTCAGCGTTCGATCGATGGTTAATCGGACTGTTTAACATGGCATGAATGTAGTTGAACTGGAACTTAGTGTTCGGGTTGATATACCAATTGAGGCCGGATGTGAGATTATTCAAGCGACCACCTTGGATGTTCTTGTCGTTCAAATCAATGTACGACCAGCGTCCTGCAAGTTCCAAGGCCCCAATTCCTCCATCCTTCCCGACACTTCGATTCGGTTGAACTCGACCAAAGACGCCACCTTTTCCGTTGTAGGGACGCGACTCACCGGTCAAGAAGTAGCCTGCATTGGCGTAAGCGCCTGGCAGAGTTAGGGCGGAGTCGTCCTGTCGGCTGACAACTGCAACGATCGCTTCGGATTGTGCATAGAACGATCCGTAGGACATTGCCAACTCCACATTGGCCAGGTTGACGTGGTCTGTGGCGATTAAGCCGGTGTCAACGAAGGGTGGCAGGTTGGTTGGAACGCCTGTGGGCAGGGCAGCACCGCCACCTGTTTCGCCAACAAAGAGTTCGGGCTGGTTGCGGTATTGGATCAAGTCGTTCGCGGGGTCGATGTAGCTATAGCCACCACCGATATGCAGCAAGCCATTCCCCTCATCCTCCTTGAACAGCAGGCCGGTTATGCGTGAGGCAAGCCCGTAGCCGCCATTATCCCCCACGTTGCCTCCATAGGTATCGGTTGGAAAGCGAAAACCCGAAATGGCCCAGGTCGCAAGTTCGTCTTCGCGATAGCCGTGAAGCATGGTTCCGATTTGTCGGAAAGGCAAGAAGGCGAATGGCAAACCACGTTCAAGAAAAGTCATTTCTTTGACGCTTGTCAAACCGTCCATCCCAAAGGGTTGACGGTACTGGCCAATGCGTAACTTATTACTACCGAGCACATCGTCGATGTCCATCCAGACATCCATGAAACTTGGCCGCCCAGGAAACGCAAAGTCCATTTCAAGCATGTAAGCGATATTGTCCCATGCTTGCCCGGTGGCTGCGATTCGAGCGCGACGAAAATCAGCACCATCCTGCACGTCACCATCGGCCGCAACGCCCTTGCCCACTGCCACTCGATTATCCAGGCTCTGGCTGGCCCACAGCGCGTCCGCTTGAAAAAATCCAGTCAGTCGGGCCGTGGGGAATTTCGGTTTTTCCATCGCTGGTGGAGTGCACCACAGCATTCCTGACGTAGCCGATTGGTCGTTTGCCAATTTCGTAGGGGAGGATGTCGGGGGGCCAATCCTCAACGCTTGCAATTCGTCGATCTGCTGTTGGAGACGCGTCGCCTCTTGCTGCCATTGACTGGGCGGCGAGGAGCTCTCAGAGAACTCAGCCTGGGAATTCACTTCCCACGACTGCGGTGATTGTGCCAGAACTGGAGACGAAACCGCCCAGGCAGCGGTAGAGAATGAGCTACTAAGAACAGCGAACAGTCGCAGGAAATGGAGAAATTTGCCACTCTGGCAGAGACTGGTGTGTCGTAGATTCATGCCTGGAAAATCCCTCAGCGAATGGAGTGTAAGACTCGATGCGCAGCGGTGTCACCGATACGATTCCCCATATCGCTTTTATCGGCATAACCGGTATTACCCTTGAAGCAAATCCTGTCCCGAGGAGAGTGTTTGCGGAATATGTTAAAGTTGAACGGCGGTGTAGACGCCCGTCAGCCATGGTGCCCTGTACCCGCAGATCCATATTGGTTTTCGGCGGTGCGCCTTTGCGAGCGGGACTGGATTTAAGGCAACTCCAAAGTTGACGGCTTGTTGAAATGTTGCCCACCGTTTGGCGGCTTGCATGAATTTCTTGGCGGTGCAATCCCGATGCTCAATGCGCTCCCCGAACTGTATTGCAGCAGCAACCAATCGGCGTTGCATACGGGCATGTTGAACATGAAAGCGATTGGGGGTGCGCGAAGGTAATTCCTCGAATGCCCCTGTGCCAGCAACACCGATCCTTGCTCACGGGGCGGGTTGCGATTTCGACAAGTAGTGTGGTAGCGGGGTGCTATCTCAAGAGCCAGCTGAGCGGCGAGGGGGCTTTCGACGAGCTGCTGAGTAGGGAAGCTTGGCTTCAGCTGTTGCGAGACTTGGGGGGATGTCCCTTGCGTTGTTAAAACTGTTGGTGGTCTCGCTGGCTAAAGGGTACTGGAAAAGGTCTTTAGGATCAAACAGGTGGTGGAACTAAAGTGATGGGGCCCGTGCCGTCGCCGGAGCCGTAGGCGACGGCACGGGCCCCGACGGCGGCTTTGTTGGTGTAGCCGCGTGTTCTCTCGCTAGGGCGGCAATCAGCTTAGGTAGTTCCTTGTGGCCGCTGATTCGATGGAACCCCTTTTCGGCCTCAAGCAGTGCGTAGGACAGCCAGCGACTCGCCTGATCCGTGTCGGCTCGGAATCGTGTTACACGCCCCAAGCGGCGACGCGTGTTCAGGAAGGAGTTCTCAATCGCGTTGGTACTTAGCAGTGAACGATGGAGCGTGTTTGGCACTTCGAGTCGGTGAAGGGCTAGCAGGTCCTCACCGGCCTCATGAAGGCTCTTAAACGCTTCGGCATTGAGAGGCTCAAGGAATGCCTCTAGCTCGCCGACGACCTCTTGTGCGGCGGTATAACCCTGCACGCTACGGAGTCGTCTAAACAGCCGAGCGAGTTCACCCGTATGACGCTTCGATAGCTTGCCACGAATGTTGCGTTCCTTGTGAACTAAGCAGCGTTGGATGACCGAGTCGGGGAAGTGCTCCTTGACCGCTTTGCGAAGCACATCGCTGCCATCCAGGACTGCCAGTAAGCGCTGCGAGCAAGTAAAGCCGCGACGGGCCAAGCGAGCAAGCAATTCATTGGATACAACTGCATTTTCACTACTGCCCAGCGCAAAGTCGAGCACATGCTTGCAGCCTTCAGAATCAATACCGAGAGCAACCACTGCCGTCTGGTCTGAGCTTAGCCGGATACCATCGAGCATCAGAATGCACCACGTATGCCCCGACAGATCACGGCTGCGTAGCTCGTCGATCAATCGTGTTCCCGCCTCTTGCCATAGACGCGAGACGCTCGAGCGGCTTACGCCTGGCGACTTCGGCTTCACCACAGACATCTGACGAGTGCTTACCCCAGACATCAACGCTTGAATTACAGCCTTCTCCAGCTGCTCAGGATCGTTGGCGGCAGCGTAGCTGATCAGCTCCACTTCGCGGCTTCCCCCCGCCTCCTGACGCTCGCGAACTCGCGGACGCGTCACCGACTCCCGTTCACCTTCGACCAAGATGCGTCCCGCGGCGCTACCAGCTCGATAGGTCCGACAATCGCTCGGGGCGTGCTTTGGGCCGCACAGTTCAGCCACTTCGGCAGCCATTACCTCACAGGCCATCTTCACGATCGAGCCCCGTAAGAATTCGCGAAACACTTCGCCAACTTCAGCGTTCGAAACTTGCCCAAGCTCGCGCAACAAACTAGATTCAGTCATGGTGGTCTCCCCGTCGGCGGTAACCGACGTAAATTGGAAAATGCAGAAGGCAATATATTGCCTTCTGGGAGACCACCTTTCAACTTTTAACAACGATTCGGACGCTTCCAGACTTGGGACGCGAGTTCGACGCGAGAACTCGAGATGCTCTTGAACCGGCAGGTTGCCAAGCGTCACGAACTTGGTCGTTGAGATCAGGAGCTTAGCCAGCCCTTACGTTGAAAGTACCAAACCATTGCCAGTGTCGTGGCGGTCATTACAGCCAGTGCGAAGGGGTAACCGTACGTCCAATTGAGTTCCGGCATGTTGAGCGTAGAAACATTCGTGTTGAAGTTCATGCCGTACAGGCCTGCCACGAACGTCAGGGGGATAAACAGCGTCGCAATGATGGTCAAGAACTTCATGATCTGGTTCATGCGGTTGCTGACGACCGTCAAATAGTAGTCCCGCAAGTCCGCACATAGTTCACGATCGGTTTCAATCACATCGATAATCTGCACCGTGTGGTCGTAGCAGTCTCGCAGGTACAAATCCGTTTCGTCGGATATCAGATCCCCCGAATCTCGGATCAACGTGTTGATCGCATCACGGAGTGGCCAAATAGCCCGCCGGATCATTCGCAACTCAGACCGCACGTTGTGGATGCGATGAATCAAATCTTGCTCGCAACTGGCCGAGATCAAGTCGTCCAGAGAATCCAGGCTTTCGCCGTGCTTTTCCAGGGCTGGAAAGAACTCGTCGATGACGGCATCCAATAGCGTGTATAGCAGATAGTCAGCGCCCGACTCTCGGATGCGTCCTCGGTTCGTGCGGATGCGCCTGTGGACCTCGTCGAAACATTCAACACCGCGTTCCCGAAAGGTAATGACGAAGTTGCGGCCTAGAAACATCGCGACTTGACGCATGTCGAGCGCGTCTACATCGGAGTCGGCTTCTGTCCTACCGTCCACTTCCGAATGAGAGCGAGCGATCACAAACAGGTAGTCCCCATACATTTCAACCTTGGGCCGCTGGTGGACGTTGACGACGTCTTCGAGCGCAAGCGGATGCAATTTAAATATTTTTCCAACTTGTTCAATCACGTCTGCGTCGCCCAAACCATCGATGTCCAACCAAGTCACTGGCGATTTTGCAATCTGATGGACCAAATCGCCGATTTCCGGGACTTCAATGTCACGCAGCTGCTCGCGGGGTTGCTCCGCTCGATCGTCGACCGCTCGCGGAACGGAACCGTATTGCATCAACCGAATCTTCGGTTTTGCACTGTAGGCTTGTGGCTGGATGGTTCCTGGAAGTTGGGCCGTTCCGGCGGGACGATGAAATCGGCGTCTCCGACGATGGGACAGCTTGAGTCCGTGCGAGTGTCTTTTGCTCAAGGAATTCGCCTGATGGTGTGGAAATGCACTGGCCAGTCGGCCGTTTCGGGGATGGGCGTCCTCGTAACCACGATTCTTCCCACGCAAAGGCACGTTCCCCAACGCACCAGTATCCTTACGAAGCTTGTCGGTTGCCGCAAGTACGCCAACCGCGAGGGGCTAGCTGGTTCTGCCCGTAGGCCATTGGTACTTGGCTTCCAATCCTGGGCTCAACGTTCTGAACTGACTCGGTAACGTCGCAATTCGTGGCCAACTGCTGCCCCCGATCCTGAATTGCGTAACGCCAGACTCGTTGCATTGCCGCTTGTTGATAAACTTAACCGCGGAGTAAGCCAGCCTGCAGAGAGTTGACTTCAGCCGTGCGATTCGGGGGGCATTGATGGACGGCAGTTGAATGGGCTTCGCAGTCAACAACTCGAGTTGTTGGGGTTGTACGGTGGAGGCGTTTTGCGAGCCGCGCCTGCTGAGGGGTGCGCCTCATCGACACACCGCGAGCCATAGGGGCACACTCGCCATGAGCGGCAGGAGATCCGGGAGGGGGTGCAGTAAAAATTCAGCTTGGGGCTCGCAAAATACATGTTGACATATCGCGACCTGCCGATAAGTTGTTAGTGAGGGGAGCGGGGGAATGGAACGCTGTTCATGAAAATGGAAAAGCCTCGCAAGGGAGCATGCACCGCCAGCGGTTTGCTAAAGACTGCCGGGTGTTGGGCAGTGCCCACTCACGTTGTTCATCAGCGGATCGTGCCGTGGCTGCGGCACGGTACATGAATTGCCTGTGGCTTGCACTATTGGACACGCGGGGTGGCGTCGACCGTGCTACTGGTGAAAGACAGCACGAGATGCATGGCCTGAGGGGCTTCCCTGGAAGCGTGAGCTGAGCACGATGCGCGAACTGCGGTAGAACGCGAGTTGGAACGGTCATGGGGAACCCCGGCGAGTTGCAAACCCCTTGGAACTGGCTGAATTGGCATGAATTTTAGAACAAATAGGAACGGAAGTATGAATCGTCCACTCTCCCCGAGGTCGGCTTGGGTCGCATGTCTATCGGCCGCAGTGCTGAGTTTGGGGTGCCAGCGTGATGGCGTCGCGCCTCCTGCTCAATCGCAGTCCGACGTGATTGGCGAAGTCGCAATTGTTGCGGATTCTGAGCCGACGGAACTGCAACGCACCGAGTTGTTGGCTGCGAAGGACGCATTGTTTCAGCAGCTGTCTGATAAACTGAGGCAGGCGATGTCGCAAGGGCCCGCCCAAGCGATCGTGGTTTGCCAACAGGAGGCCTCGAAAATTGCGATGGCTGTGGGGGAGGAGCAGGGCGTGGAGATCGGACGCGTTGGGGTTCGACTTCGAAATCCTAGCAATACCGGACCTGAGTGGGCCGCACCCATGATTGCGTCCCAAAGAGATACACCATTTTTCGCAAACCTAAGCAATGGTAACGTTGCAGCGCTGCTTCCCATCAAGCTGCAACCGCAGTGTTTAATGTGTCACGGCCCCAAGGAACAAATTGCTCCCATCATTCGCGACCAACTCACCAAACTCTATCCCGACGATGAAGCCACCGGCTTTCAGGAAGGCGAGTTGCGAGGTTGGTTCTGGATCGAAAAACCATCGAGTTGATCCTTCGCAATCGCGACGCACACTCGTCTCGGAGGTGTGCTACAGCTGCTCGCCACGCGGGCCCATATTACACTCATCAAGGACAGGTACGCATGAAGGCGTTTTACACTTTTATTGCCGCTCTATCGCTCATCTGCGTTTCCAGCACTCCTGCAAACGCTCAATTTGGAAGCTTGTTTGGTAGCGGCCCTAAAGTCGAAACGATCGATACTCGCTCGCTGTCCGAGTTGCTCAGTCAGCATCAGAAGCTCATCAAAGAAGCAGAACAGACTGGCAAGGATGTTCCGGATGCCAAGTTCGTTGTGGTCGATGTTCGTTTGGAACAAGAAATCAACGTATCGATCATTCCAGGCGCAATCACAAAGACTCAGTACGAACAGGACTCCGAACGGTACCGAGGTTGGCTGGTAATTCCCTACTGCACCGTGGGCGTACGCAGCGGAGCGTACGCGAAAGAATTGGCGAGTAAGAACATCACAGTCAAGAACTACAAAGGCAGCATCTTAAAGTGGGTTGAAGCTGGCCTGCCGCTGGTTACGCTCGAGGGGAAACCGACCCGTCGCGTTCACACTTACAGCGATCGCTATCGAATTCCTGCCAACTACGAGCAGGTGACGCGGTGAGTTGCGATGATAGCGGCCCGCGTAGAAAGAGAATCGTTCTACTGGGAATTGGACATACGAACGCACATGTGCTCAAGGAGTGGGCGAGTGCGCCGATTCCGAATTGCGACCTAGTCTGTGTCAGCAACTACCCAACGGCGACCTACTCCGGGATGCTGCCTGGTACGCTGGGCAGCCAATTTAGCGATGACGAGATGCGCATCGATTTGCGCTCGCTCGCCGAGCAGGGGGGCGCGGAATTGGTGCTCGCCGAAACCAGTGGCATCAGCTTGCCGTCCGGTGAGATTCTGTTCAGCGATCGTGCACCGATCAAGTTCGACGCACTTTCGATTGGCGTTGGCTCGATGCCGGTCGGTTGGGAGCAGCATTCCGCATCGCCACTGCTGGTCCCCATCAAACCGATGCAGACGTTTCTGGAACGCTTAAATACGCGATTGACGCATTGCTCGAGTGCAAAGAAAACGCCTCTACGCGTCGCCATTGTCGGTGGTGGCGTGGCGAGTGTCGAGATTGCCTTTTGTTTGCTCCAACAATGCCGCCGACGGGAGCGCGCTGGAGAGTTTTCCATTGAGATATTTACGAGTAGTGAATCGGTGTGCGAAGGAATGCACTCACGCAGCATTGGCCGCATTCAGCGGTTGTTGACGTCGCGTGGCATTGGCATCACGGCGGGCCAGCGAGTTACGAAGGTTGACGACAGCGGGCTCACAACCGAAGACGGAAGTCGTCATGCAGTGGATGCCGTCATTTGGGCTACGGGAGCCGCCGCCCCCCCAGTACTGGCGAAGTTGGCGTTGCAGACGGATGAACGAGGGTTTATCGCTACCGGTAAGACCTTGCAATCATTGTCCGATCCACGCATCTTTGCCGTAGGTGATTCGGGCACCATGATCGAATCTCCCTGCCCCAAAGCGGGCGTCTACGCGGTGCGCCAGTGTCCGATACTCTCGCACAACCTCCGCGCCTACCTTGGTGGAGGAGACTTGCGTGATTTCGTTCCGCAAGGCTCATTTTTGAAAATCCTGAATACTGGCGATGGCAAGGCATTCCTCGAATACGGCTGGCTGAGCGCCCATGCCCGCTGGTGTTGGACGTTGAAGACATGGATTGACCGCAAATTTGTTCAAGAGTTCCGAACCGAGTCCTGAGAACTACAGACGCAACGCATCGTAGTCAAAAACGCATCGTGGTCAAATAGGAGCATGTCCAGCCAAACTTAGAGAGTGTTGAGCGACAAAGTTCAACCGCTGTTCGAGAAAATCGGAGACGGTGGCTGTGAACCCCAAAACACTTGACGAAGCGCGGCATGGTTGCTGCACCACGGCAGGGTGGATTGATCAGGACGCGAACAAACTCACAATCAGGCTAACGTTCGGCAACCAGCCGAGGGGCCTAGTTCAATAAACGGAAGGGGGAGGCAATGAATCTCCAGAAACTAAAACAGTGGTCGCGTGTCTTATTGCGAATCTCGCTGGTTGGCATCAGCCTGGTTGCGTTGGTTGTGACCATCGGGTGGCTGTCTGGCCTCTTCGAACAGAAGACGAAACCTGGTCATAGTGACCGAGCGGTGCGACGGCTAGCGGGCGAGCCGACGGATATCGTACATGAGATCGAAAAGGCCACGATCGAAGAGGCGATTGGGACGCTAAAAGCTTCCAGCCGAACTGTGGTATCTACCAAAATCATGGCGACGATCAACGCGATTGCCGTCAATGCGGGAGATGAGGTTAGCGAGGGGCAAGTACTGATTCAGCTCGACGACAAAGAATACCAATCGCGTCTGGACCAAGCAAAACGCTCATTGGACGCTGCCGTTGCCAATCGTGAACAAGCCGAGAAGCAATTCCTGAGGATCGAAGCGCTCAGCAAGCAGAGTGTGACTTCTCAATCGGACTTCGATGAAGCATCGCGAGATGTTCAGGTGACGATTGCCGACGAGTCCCGTGCTAAACAAGCGGTATTGGAACTGGAAACGATGCTCTCTTATACCACCATCAAGGCAGCAAAGAAGGGACGGATCGTGGATCGCAGTGCTGAACCCGGCGATGTGGCCACGCCCGGCGTGCCCATTTTAACCCTGTATGACGCCACATCGTTGCGTTTGGAGGCTCCCGTGATGGAGCAGCTGGCGGTCAAACTGAGGATTGGCGACAAATTGACCGTTCTCGTTGACGCACTTGGCCGGGAGTATACCGCCACGGTCGATGAGATAGTACCTCAAGCCGATGCCCCCAGCCGCTCGTTCTTGGTCAAGGCGTCCCTGCCCAAATCGGAGGATCTGTACGAAGGCATGTTTGGGAGATTGTTGATTCCGGCTGGGGAGCGTCGTCACTTGTGCCTCAACACCTCTGCAGTGATCAATGTTGGACAACTTGACTTCGTGGATGTCGTGCTACCTGATGGCAACATCGAACGGCGGCTGATCAAAATTGGCCAGTTGGGAATGCCAGGACGCCAGGAAGTGCTCAGCGGAGTGGACGCTGGCGAGCGTGTATTGATTCAGCATGAAGGGGCAGCCGATGTCCGATAGTACCCATCAAGACGAAGCCGACATACCACTCATGACGCGAATCGTTGAAGTCTTCTTGCGAGGCGACATCGCGGTGCTACTGATCTTCATTTCGCTGATGTTGGGGGCGGCTGCCCTAGTGCTGACACCACGCGAGGAAGAACCGCAAATCGTGGTCCCCATGGCCGACTTGTTCGCGTCGGCTCCGGGATTATCGGCTGAGGAAGTGGAACGGCAAGTCACCGATCGCCTTGAGAAACTACTTTACCAAATCGATGGTGTCGAATTCGTCTATTCAACGTCGCAGCCGGGACAGTGCGTCGTGACCGTGCGATTCTATGTAGGGGAAGATCGCGAAGACTCGCTCGTCAAAATTTACAACAAAATCAATTCCTCGGTCGATCAAATTCCACCCGTGGTCGAGTCTTGGGCAGTCAAACCGATCGAAGTCGATGATGTTCCAATTGTGATTGCGACTTTGTGGTCCGACCAGCCACAGCGATACGGCGACCATCACTTGCGGCGGATAGCTGAGGAAGTGCAGCATGAATTGCAAGCGATCCCCAATACCAATCGGGTCGAATTCGTGGGGGGACGCCCCCGACGAATCATCGTGAACTTGGACGCTCAGCGATTGGCCGCTCATGCGACATCGCCTTTGCAAGTCGCGCGGGCGCTTCAAGTCAGCAACGTGACAGCTCGCAATGGAAGCTTTGAGCAACAGAATACGCAGTTTAATGTGGAAACCGGTACGTTCATCCGAGGCGTCGACGATCTCAACGAAACGGTGGTAAACGTGGCCGGCGGACGCCCCGTGTACTTGAAGAACGTTGCCACCGTCGTGGATGGTCCGGCAGAACCAGATAACTACAGTTGGATCGGGTTCGGATTGGCGGATGTCGAGCACGGTGATGAGACTGGCGTTTTCCCGGCGGTTCAGATTTCGATCGCGAAGCGCAAAGGCGCTAACGCTGTGAACGTCGCCAAAGCCGTAGAAGCCAAGCTGGAGGAACTGAGTGCCTCCCACTTGCCCGTTGGCGTTCACTTTAGGATCACTCGTGATTATGGCGAAACCGCGAACGAGAAAGTCAACGAACTGATCGAAGGCCTGGTTGTGGCAGTGCTGACCGTTGTCGGTCTGATCGGCCTGACGATGGGCTGGCGTCCGGCGTTGGTGATCGCACTCGCCATTCCAGTGTGCTACAGCCTGACATTGTTTATTAATTTGATGGTCGGCTATTCAATCAATCGCGTGACGATGTTCGCGTTGATTCTATCCCTCGGCTTACTCGTCGACGACCCGATCACTGACGTGGAAAACATCGCCCGCTATTTTACCATGAAGATCTTTCCGCCCAGGAAGTCGGTATTGCGTGCCGTCCAGGAAGTGCGGCCAGCGTTGATCCTGTCGACGCTGGCAATCATTGTCAGCTTCCTGCCATTAGCATTTATCACTGGAATGATGGGACCGTACATGGCCCCTATGGCGCTCAACGTGCCACTCACGGTGACAGTGTCGACGCTTGTGGCATTCCTGATTACGCCGTGGCTGGCGATGGTCTCCTTGAAACAGATTAGTGACTCACCCGGCGAAGAAAAATCATACGATTTGACCAAGAGCTTTCTATATCGCGCGGCACGCTGGTCGTTGACCCCGATTTTGAAAGGCCGTCTTGCGGCTTGGAGTGTGCTGATTCTGATCGCTGGCTTGTTCTTTGCCGCACTGATCCCTCCAGTCATGCGGTGGGTGCCCGTAAAGATGCTGCCCTATGACAATAAGAACGAATTTCAAATTGTCGTCGACATGCCCGAAGGAACGACGCTAGAGCGCACCGATGTCGTCTCAAGACGGTTGGGGGAGTACCTGGGCGGACTGTCCGAAGTTAAGGACTACCAAATCATCGTCGGGAAGTCTTCCCCCATGGATTTCAACGGTTTGGTGCGGCATTACTTTCTGAGGCAGGGGACCAATGTCGCCGACATTCGCGTGAACCTACTGGCTAAGGAAAAACGCGAGCAGCAGTCGCACGAGATCTTGCTGCGAATTCGTGACGATATCACCGCATTTGCCGAGTCAATGGATGCGAATATCAAACTGGTCGAAGTGCCGCCTGGACCACCCGTGTTGTCGACGATCACGGCGGAAGTCTACGGACCTGCCGATGGCAATTACGGCACACAGATCGCCGCGGCTCATGCGGTGATGGAACGGTTGAGTCATGAGCCGGGGGTGGTGGATTTAGATGTAAGCGCTGAAAATGATCAAGTGCGTTTCGTATTTGAAACGGATAAACCCAAGGCGGCTTTGTCAGGCATTTCGACGCAAACAATTGCCGAAACCGTCCGTACAGCATTGAGTGGAAACAAGGCAACGGTACTGCACTTACCGGGTGAAGTCGAACCGTTGTGGATTGAGTTACGCCTGCCGCGAGCAAGCCGCTCGGCGCTGGACGACTTGGAAGAGGTTTACGTTCAAGGTGAAAGCGGGCAGATGGTTCAGTTGGGGGCGTTGGGAAGTTTTCGCGAGACGATCGAAGACAAGTCGATTTATCACAAAAATCTCCAACGCGTGGTCTACGTATATGCCGAAGTCGCCGGGCGCCCACCGGCGGATGCAATCGTGGATATGCAGTGGGATCAAACTACCGCAGATGAACGCGCCGTGGCCGGTTCCCCGGACGCCGACGACGCAGGCTTAGGACGCGAGCTCAGCGATCGCTCATGGCTATCTCCTGGCGGTGGCCTGCCATGGAGCGTACCGGACGGGTACCGCGTCGAATGGGCCGGCGAGGGCGAGTGGGACATTACGCTGGATGTCTTCCGCGATCTGGGGTTGGCCTTTGGAGCCGCACTCCTCGGGATTTTCGTGGTGTTGATGTTCCAAACGGGCTCGCGAACGTTGCCCGTCTTAATCATGTCCGCAATTCCATTGTCAATGATCGGTATTATGCCTGGGTTCTGGGGGCTCAATGCGCTGATGAACCAGCCCGTTGGCGGACATCCCAATCCCGTGTTTATCACCGCCACGGCGATGATTGGAATGATTGCACTCGCGGGAATCGTTGTGCGGAATTCAGTCGTTTTGATCGACTTCATCCACTTGGCGCAATCCGAGGGGCACGACTTGCGAGAGTCCATCATTCGAAGCGTCGCCATTCGCACGCGGCCGATCCTCCTCACCGCCGGCACGACGTTGCTAGCCAATTGGGTCATCACCCTGGATCCCGTTTTCTCTGGACTCGCGTGGGCGATCATCTTCGGAATTGTGACATCCACGTTCTTCACGTTGATCGTGATTCCAGCCGCTTACTGGATCCTGTACCAAACCTCGGAACAGCAGGTGGAGAAAGCGTAATTGAACAGGCAGCCCAAAATCGCGGTGCAGCAATTCGGATGGCGTGGAAGTGGTCCGGACTGCCACGTGCGTTGGACCTGAGGGGAGCTGGCTGCGTTGCGATCCCGCCCGCCACACGAGGCAGATGGGATTGCATCGCTCTCTAGTCAACTCAGCCTCTCACTCACGAGATGGCTGTCCGAAGTGCTGCTTTGCAGCGAACTGCTTAGATGTCGGGAGCAGCCACGGTACAGATCGTCGATTGCAGCGAAGGCCGCCTTCGCTCGCTGAAGGGACAGCGTCGAACGCCCTCGCTCCACTTATGCAGGTCCATTCGGCGACACCATCCATGCCTAAGGCTTGCCAAACAACAGCTCGCGTTGCTCAGGTTTAGTGCTTGGCCGTGTTGGATCTTTTTGCAAGAATCGTAGCCCGTCTGTGCACCGGTTATTGA
Organism: Aureliella helgolandensis; assembly: GCF_007752135.1. Classification (GTDB taxonomy): domain Bacteria; phylum Planctomycetota; class Planctomycetia; order Pirellulales; family Pirellulaceae; genus Aureliella; species Aureliella helgolandensis. Next base: position 3,648,407 of record NZ_CP036298.1, read on the forward strand.
TTTAACCGCAATTTGAATTTTGACGCGGAGATGGCGTCCCCAATTGTCCTGTGACGGTAGCCACCTTTCCTTGCTGAGGCAGCGGGTTCCTATTTCAACCGCCTGTGCAGAGACAGTAGAACTTGAAACAATCTATGTACCTCCACATTCTGTCTACTCTAGTGTTAGCTCGAAGAACGATTCCATGAAAGCGATGATTATCGGGGCGGGTATTTCCGGACTTTGCACAGCGATTGCGTTGCGGAAAGCTGGCTTGGAAGTGGTCGTATACGAGCGCGCACCTCAGCTTACCGAAGTTGGAGCTGGAATCAGTCTTTGGGCCAATGCCCTGCGAGCGCTTGACACCATCGGAGCGGGGGCTGCCATTCGCGAACGGCTGGAGCCACTCCGCCAAAGCGAATTGAGACTGAGAGAGGGACATGTCGTTGCTGGCTCCTTTTTCGCAGCGAAACTGGAGAAGGCTTTAGGACACCAACCAGTTCTCGGCATGATACACCGAGCTGAGTTGTTGGAATCGCTCGTAGGTTGCTTACCCGTTGGCACCGTGCAGTACGGCCATGAAGCGCTCGACGTTCGAGACTGCGGCGATCGAGTGGAGGTCGAATTCACGAATGGCAATCGCAATGTTGCGGACCTGACTATTGGAGCCGATGGGATTCATTCGAAAGTCCGATCGCTTCTATTGGATAGCTCTCCGCCTCGCTACTCCGGCTACACGTGCTTTCGTGGCGTCACCGAAATGCCAGCGAGTATTCAGCCAGGTTATCTGGCTGAATGGTGGGGGCGGGGATGCCGCGTTGGAATTGCCACGTTACGGAATCACCAAATTTATTGGTGGGCAACGGCCAATGCGCCCCAAAATATTCGTATTGAAGACAAGCGAAGTTGGTTATGCAATCGATTCAGCCGATGGGCCGATCCCGTCCTCGAATTGTTTTCCACGACACCTCCCGATGCGATTTTTCAGAACGATATCATCGATCGCCGCCCCGACAAACATTGGTACCGAGGACGATGCCTTCTCATTGGAGACGCAGCCCACCCGACCACTCCCAATCTCGGCCAAGGAGGATGCCTGGCCATCGAAGATGCTGCGTGCTTGTACTATTTGTTCTCTCGCTCGCTACCGTTGGAGGAGATCATGCCCGAGTTTGTTCAGCTGCGCTATGCCAGGGCGGCAACAATCAACCGCGATTCGCTTCGACTGGGAAGGACCGGTCAATGGAATGGCAGAGTTGCTTGCTGGTTACGCGATGCAATTGCCAAGCAACTAATACCTATCCTCGGGGTCCAAGAAATGCTTAAGCATGCCCGAAACGTGGATCCTGGGTGGGCAGAGTAGGGCACAACAACGCGGCGAAAGCGCTCACCAAGCCCAAGGCACCCCCACCCCGAATTTGGAATTTCGGGCGCGTGGATGCGGTCCTCCAGCGTAATCATTGAATGTCGGCGCCGGCGGTGCGGGTAGCCCCCAGGAACTAGGCGAGGCACGAATGGCGTTGGCTTACTGATACTTAACGCTCAACGGCAATTTTCAAAACAAGTTCCATGCTTTGGCATCTAGTTCTTTTTGAAGGTCCGGATCCTTCGCACGGGCCAACAGGTCGTAGAACGCGTAGGGATATTTAAACACGTGACCGATCCCCAGGGTCTTGTCACCTCGGTTGTTCCAATATTCGAATTCGTCGGGCCTGAGCTCGGTGAAGGAATGGTCCTTAATTTTTCGGTCACCCGATTGTGGCCCCAATCGTGTGACGGTCACGTACTTGCGAAACGCCGTGCGGCAACCCTCGGCCCACTCGACATCGCCCATGGCAGCCAATTCAACGAGCGACTGACCAAACGTTAGCATGTGGCCTGCGAAGCCCTGACCATATCCCTTGAATCGGTCGATGGACTCACTAGCCTCTTTGAGAATATATTCTGATGCGGCAACCGAATCGGAGAAAGGTGGTGGTGCAACCTCCTCGCTGGGCGCACTATCTCGCCACGGCTTGAAAGCACCGATCAGATCACAGATACCAGATACCCTCTCCTCAGTTGCAAGATCGGGAAGCATCCGAAACGCCTTGATGGCGTGCATCGCAAAGATCGCGTCGTGGCCGACTTCGCGAAGCACTCCATTGCCCTTTGCAAGTGCCTTGCCGATCCGCTCTTCGGCGCCATCAATGGGCTCCGCTTGGGGAAAGGGCTTGCAGAGTTTGGAAGGTGCCCAGTTTTGGTCAAACAACGCGACGATTCGGTTGCTAGTGGATTCGCCCAGTTCGTTATCGACGCACATCAAGTGTGCTGAGATCATGGACGCCCCGCGATGCCCGTCAGCAAAGTAACTTTGCTGCGGCGCGCGGGCCAACGCGTTCACCCCCAGTGCGACGAGGCGCTTGTCGGAAAGCGACTGCTCCTCCGCCACTGCAAACCGGTCCAAACCGGCAGTTGCGAGAGCCAGCCCTGCAGTGCTTCCCGCAGCGAATTGCCTTCGATTGATCATTGGATACCCAACTGAGCACGCTAGCCAGAAATTTAAAATTGCCCTGCCACTCAGTCTACTAGATTCCTGCCATTCCCACTTCATCAGGGACCATCTACTGGAATTAACACGCGTACGGGTGCACTTGCGTCGGCGTTCCTATGCAATCCCAATTGAGCCTGCTGCTTCACAGTTGAACGTGGGCCAATTTGTCGAACAGCACTTTCATCAGTTCAGCCTTGCGCTGGGAATTGGTAGATAGTCGATCGCGAATCTGCTCGACGGTCAGCCATTCATAGCCGGACACCTCAGCAGGGTTGCAGGTTATCTGCGTGTCTTCAGCGACTTTGCTAAGCGAGCCGTAGTAAGCCTTGCCCTGCATGGGCCGGATCGACAATTCGACATCCCGGCTGCCCTGTCGTTCGGGGATTGGCCGGCGACCGATCCATATCGAGCGGCGAAAGTGCATCTGATTCCGACGAATGCCAAGCTCAATGTCGAGGCACTGACTGGTGGCCTGCTCGATTGAACCGTTGGGCTCGACTCCCTCCTGCGGTGGCATCCAAGCATCGCGGTTGGCGGCGGGCTGAATGAATAGGAAAGCATCGCGCTCGAGCGATTGGACCAAACAAATCACCACCGGCCGATAGCCTAGCAGGCGTTCTCGCGTCGGCCGATCGTAGGCCAGCTTTCCCACAACCTTGATCCATTCAAGCATCGGCAGCTCCCTTTCCGCCCTAGTGAAAATTTTTCGTTGTTAGCAACGACTCGCCGTCTCCGCGATACGTGACCAACGGCCCACCTTTCGCAACGCAGTCGTCTGTGAAAGCCATGTTGGTGGAAATGATTTCGGCATGCCAGTTGGCCGTTTGTGGGGCTTCTGAGCTGTCTTCTCAGCCGTTTTCCATTCGATCCTGACGTTCCAGTTCTTCTTCGTAAGCCAGGTCAATCATGTTGAGCACCGATTCGACGTCGGCTGCCTTTGTTGAAAACTCGAACTGGCCGGTGAGTTCCATATCTGCGGTCAGCTCACTCTTTTCGTGCAGATCCCACATCTCTTCGGCGTAGTGAGTTTCCGCTAGCTCCGGCGCAAACTGCGCGTAGTATTGCGTGATGGTCCGCACGTCACGCTGCAGCATGGTCTTCGCGTTGTTGTTTCCGGATGCATTGACGACTTGTGGGAAGTCGATAATGACCGGGCCAGTTGCATCTTGGAGGACATTAAATTCTGAAAGATCGCCGTGTACCAATCCGGCACATAGCATCCGCAACACATAGGTCATGACGGTGGCGTGATCTTTCACGGCTTGTTCGGCGGACATCGTGATGTCGTTCAGTCGCGGTGCCACGCCGCCGTCTCCATCGGTGATGAGCTCCATCAAGAGCACTCCATCGAACAGCCCATATGCTTTGGGGACCCGGACACCGGCCTCGGCGAGCTTATACAATGCGTCGACTTCGGCCCGTTGCCAAACGATTTCCTGTTCATCCCGGCCAAACTTGGAGCGATTGTCGATCGCCCTTTGCCGGCGGCTGTTCCGGATTTTTCGATCTTCCTGGTATTGGACCGCATTCTTAAAACTGCGTTGCGCCACATCCTTATATACCTTGGCACAGCGAGTTTCGTCGCCACAACGGACAAGGAAGACCTGGGCCTCCTTGCCGCTCATCAGCGAGCCCAAGACTTTGTCGATGAGCCCGTCTTCGATCAGGGGTTGTAACCGTTTACCGACTTTCAAGATGCTACCGCTTCAGAAGCATGGAAGCTTCCGCAGGAAAGGATGAGTGGCTGGGCAGGAGATCGCATCCCTGTCTTAACACCGCGTGCCGGGCGTAATGTAGCATTACGTAGCAAATGTCGCAAAGAGGCTTGTTCGCAGTCCCCGTCTTGGGGGTGACGCTCTTGGGGGCAGGGGGCAGCCACGCACAGGCCGAGCTATCATACTCTGCATAGGGCATTGAGGACCAGCCAGGCTGAAGCCGACGATCCACGCAACCTTCAACGAATTCAGGCAGAAAACCGATGGGACAACTCCATGATGTGGGCCAGGCTGACGGCTGGCGGTGTTGGCTATGCGACGAACCGGTCGACCCGAATATGCCACCCAACGATCCTCGCGGCGCCAGTATCGATACGCGGATCACTAAGGCCCGCGCAAAGAAAAGAAAACAGGACAAGAAAAATTTGCCATCAGAGCGGCTGGCACACAAGGGCTGCAACACGGGCAAGGGCGCAAACGATCCGGTCGTGTCTTGGCCGGATCACCTGATTGTCGCCGACCCGGCACCGATTATCACAGCCGTCGAGCGACTTGAGCGAAAGGGAGGCCGCGAAATCATGGCTCGCTGCCCCACGCGTGAGGATGCCGAAGCTGCATCCGTCTGGCTTGTGGATCGACTCTCGCGTCTTGCCCCCGGCTTGGAGGTACACACTGAAATCGCGACCACTGGAGGGCAATTTCTGGTCAACTTGTGCACGTAGAGGGCCGCGGAGTGCGGAAGTCGCTGCCGGATGTAGAAGTGAGACTATTGCCGGCCACTTCTATCGAATTTTGGGGGACTCAGAGAGTGGTCCATGAGGCCAAACAGTATGGGGCCATAGAGGCCCGTGCCCAAAAGTTACCCAAGGCACCTCAGACGGCCACTTCGCTGTGCGCAATATTGCCTCGCCTCGATGCCAGGTTGGGGGGAGCGGCCCATTACCAAATGGCAATTTGCCTCCCAGGATGACGCGATGCTGGACCTGAACCGAAGCATTGCCGATCAGACCGACATGCCGCACCGGGTTCCGTCGATCTTGAGAACTGATGGGTTTACTGCCCCGATTTCCGCCGAGTCAACTGTCCATGAAAATTTGGTCTATTTCTGACACTCATAACGAGCATCTTGGACTCCAAGTTCCAGATGTTGACTTGGTGATTCATTGCGGCGATGAGTCGACGCATGGTAAGGCTGTGCTGAACGAGCCTGAGGCGAGACGGTTCTTTGACTGGTATGCAGGCTTGGGCATTGCCACGAAGGTGTATGTACCAGGCAACCATTCGCTCGCAGTGGAATAAGGCCTGCTCCGCGCCGGCGAGTATCCCGGCATTCACTCCTCATCCATGAGTCGATGCGCTGGAACGGGCTGGAGCTGTTTGGTTCCCCCTACATGCCTCGATTTCACGACTGGGCATACATGAAGAAGCGAGAACAGCTCGATCTCGTTTGGCAATCGGTTCCCGATGATGTGCACAGCCTCATTGCGCACGGTCCGCCCAAGGGCATCTTAGATGTTACGCATGACATTGGGACGCACGGACTGATTCAAGTAGGATGTACTGCCCTGCGGCGACACGTCGACGAGCGGATCCGGCCGAAGCTTCATGCCTTCAGGCATTTGCACAACGAAAGAGGTCTCAGTAACTACGGGATGTTCACGCGTGGTGCGACGTCGTTCATCAATTGCTCATGCTGCAATCTCGCAGCGAAGTTGAAGAACAACGGGGTTGTTATCGAGTTGTAGCCAACGCAAAAGCTCCAGCGAGGGCTTGCTCATCCAGTAGCGTTAAGTTGATCTCACTCGACGCTTGGTGCCGGAGCGCTCGACGATTAAGTTAGTCGCTTCTTTGCCGTCGACGTCTCAGCACTCACAATCATGCGATTATTCCATCTCGCCCCAGTGGTTTTCGATGTAGCCGATCGTCGCTTGAATCGTGTATGCCTTTGTAACATGCACGCTCCCACCAGCCTCATGAGCGACTGGGCCACCATGCAGGTGTGCTCGGTATCATCGGATATCATGCCGCGCCCCAACAGAAATCGGTAGCGACCGGGCAGCCCGAGCAAGCGTGGTGCTCTTTGCGGTGTGAGGCCTTCGTAGGGCAGTCCCAACGCATCGCCGACAGCGGTTCCCAGGATACATCCGACAATGGCTTCGCGTTTCAAGACTTTGTTCATGAATCCAGCAACTTTAGATTCTCGATGACCCGGCTAACACGACACTCGAGCGAACCAGATAGCTTGATAAATTGGATGTTTCGGCGAATCAGATCCGACTCGATCTTCGCCTGAAACACCTTCCGGTGCACTTCGCCACTTCGATCCCATGTGTCATCATACGGGATGTCTGTGTCGCAAACAAAGCAGAGCCGATATCGTTCGCGACATGTGCCTGCCAATTCCGCAACTGTCGGGTGAGCCTCATGGTGATATTCAAGCGAGAATTGATACGTAGTGGTCGCGTCGGTATCGACAAATAGATAGCGATTCGCATCCGCAATGATCTCGTCCTCACGTTCGCGATGCCCGACTGCAATCTCAGCGAGCTGCTCCAGCGTTAGACGGCGGGCGACGTGGTGTGACTCCCAGTACTCTCGACCGAATTCTGGCACCCACTGCGTTTCTAAGCGTTTTGCCAATTCACGAGCAATTGTCGTCTTGCCAGTTGAAGGGGCACCTAGAAACACGATTTTGGACACTAGATCTCTGTAGACAATGTTTGCCAAATAGCCGCGGAATCGATAGGGATCTTTGCGAATTGCGGTTCCGGAAATAGGGATTTGCTTTCGATTGGCATCAACGCGGCAGTCAATCGCCCCTAGTGCCTGACTCACGTGATGGCCATAAAACTCGCTGCTGTAGAAATGCGTGATGTCTCGTCCCGTCAATAATTGACGCAGATAGGCATCGTGGAGGGCGGTGATCTCCGGCGTTTTGCCCACAACTGTTGGCCCGTCCTCTGCCAGGATGACCTCGACGCTGGGGTACAATGTTCTGATCCAACCGGCTCGCGTTTCCAAAGGTACAGGGGTGACTTCTGGTGCATCATAGATCACTACAATGGTGTGGTCGTTCTCGGCTATTGCGCGCTCGATGACCAACTGGTGGCCGCGATGCAGTGGTGCGTATTTCCCTAACGTCAATCCCAAAGTCACGTTGCGATCTCGTGCGATCTTTGCTTCGCCAACTGTTTTTGCCAAATTACCATCCCAAAGCTGGCTAGGATCAAAAACGCAATGTAGAGCACCGCAGTTGCGCTGAGCTCTTTCGTGAAATAGACCCAAATGGCGACGCTATCTACACCGATCCAGAAACCCCAATTTTGAATATACCGTCGAGCAAGCAAGAACTGGGCCACAAGACTTGCGACTGTTGTGAACGCATCTGCGTAAGGCAGCGAGGCATCCGTCCAAGAAGCCATGGTCCACCCCAGTCCAATCGTTCCAATTGCCGATACGGCGATCCAGCAGACGAGCCATGGAATCGCTAGCGACTTCACATCTAGGCTCTCGTTGCCAGCATCTGCTCGAGTCCAAGAATACCAGCCATAGAATTGTAGAAAAATGTAGATTACGTGCAGCACTAAATCTGAATACAGCTTTGCGTCGTAAAAAATGATGATGAATAACAAGACCTGAATCAGTCCGGTCGGCCAGCACCAAACACTCCGGCGGATCGTTAGAAAAACGCATAGAAATCCAAATCCGGTCGCCGTAAGTTCGATTAAGTTAAGCATGACCTGTTTCCCAGAATTCTGAGACCTCTTGGCGATGATTGGAGAGTACAGGTCCACCGATTATGGGGCTCTAGTTCCCATCAAGGCATGTTGATACTGCCAAGGATTCTAAACGAAAGACTGCCAATATGGGAGTTCTCTCCTGCAGACGATTTATGGTCGGGGACGCCGCTAGCCGGGCGACTTTGACAAGCCGATTTTCTATTCCATTTTAGAGTTTGCCAGATTCGAGTTCGCGGACGTTGCGCGATGCGTCGTTTTCTAGAAAGGAATTGGCGACGATCAACACTTTGTTTACTGAAGCCACCGCTGTTCTGGATGTGGTCTTGCTCGGTTTCTTGATTGTCTCCCGAAGCGTTGGCACGTTTCCGCAGGCACTCCAGACCGCGTCCTGCAAGCGTCTTGATCTGACTGGCAAACTCATTGGTTGCTTTCATGGGAGTCGCCAGGAACTGGTGCCTGCGAGCGTTCGCCCCGTGGTCATCCATCAGAACACCGCACGGCGTTCGTCATCTTTCGGTGTCAGACAAGGCATGGCAGACAGTATTGCAGGTTCGGATCGTTTCCGATCCTAGCTGGCAGCAACTTAGCGACTGACGCATGGTTGAGCCACCGTGAGAACGCCCCTTGGTGCGATGATGGCTGGCCCTTACACACGATCTGTCCCGAACGAGTCATTTGGAAAACGGTGCGCAACACGCGGCCGTTCTCCACGACTCGGTCGAAGACTTGGTGCATGAGCTTGGTGTCTCGCGTCGACAACACGGCCAACAGCGCTGCCGCTATGTCCTTCATGTAAGCACGCTCACGTGAGTAGGCTGCCAGCCTTGCTAGGAACTCGCTGTTTGTCGATCTCTTGATCGGCTTTCGCATTGCGTCGAGTTGGTTTTGCGCGGACGGGTCGTAGACGTTGCCGAACGTGCCGGTCGCCGCCATTTGGGCGAGCGCGTGCTTCGCGGACAACTTGTACGCTGGGCCGCCCGCTTCGTTGACGATAGTCGCTCGTGGCAGGACGCTGGTGCTGCTTTGGAATAGAGTCTTGTTAACCACGGGAGAAGTTCGAATAGTGAGGGGTGAAGTGTAAAAGGAGAAACAGTTGGAGGTGGTAGTGATGCACTTCTGGTATCTTGAGTTCTATGAAGACAGACTTGCCTGACCGGACGTTCGCTTTTGCGAAGCGAATTGTGAAACTAAGCCAAACGCTGGAAGAGCTGCATGGCGTTCCGCAATCGCTCAGCCGCCAGCTGATCCGTTCGGGCATGTCAGTCGGTGCGAACGTTGAAGAGGGGCAAGGAAGCCAGAGCCGGAAGGATTTTCGGCTCAAATACAACATCCCTTGTAAAGAAGCACGCGAGACGCTGTATTGGCTTCGGCTGCTTGCAGAAACCGAGATCGTTCCGCACGATCGACTGCAACCGATGATGGACGAGTGCAACGAGCTAGTCGCGATCCTGACTTCCATCGTCAAGAAACTCCGCGACTAGCTTTCACTCTTCTCACTTCCTTTTCGCCTTCCGCATTTGTTTCCAAAGCGAGCGACCGTTATCTCGGTCGAGCCGGACCAGTTGTTGCTGCCGTGTGTCGAAAGCGATCAGGTTGCCCCTGGGACGCTTCGCGTAGACGAATGGCAAGCAAACGGCGACGACTTTATGCGGTTCGCCGGCTGCGTTTGGCAAGTAGCGAAGTCGAACGAGTTCGTCGATGGGTTGCGAGATGCCCGAGCAGTTCCATAAGTAGGACGGAAGCTCGATGATCTCGCTGAGGATGGTGACATAGTCACCTTTGGCGATGTCTTCGCCAGCGATCCGCGCTGCGACGGAAATCGCGGTTTTGGACCGGATTTTGGATTTGGTTTTCATGGTTTCGCAATGGTTGAAAGTTTGGACATGTACACGTGTTTTCTCGGTTGGGCTGCAAGCAGGTGCTACTCGCGGCCGGTCGTAATTGCAAAATAGGTACGGTAAACACGCATAGCTTGGTCTTTCGAACAATTGTGGAAGACACGACTAACGAAGCGTTATGAAGTGCAATTGGGGAAGGGTTAAATCAAAAATTGAAACCAGGAGTCGCAGTGCTTCAAGCTTCATGCCTCTAACTTCAAGCTTGTTTGGATGTACTCCGATGCGGCAGTTAGTCGTGTTTGGTAACCACCCAACGAAGTTGTTTGCCGAGTAAACCGCTCCGGTCGTTAGCAATGCCATCGACAGTGGACACACGACGGCGATTCTCACCGAGATTCGCGGACGATCACGCTGCTTTCGGTCGCCGGTAACGCGATACCTTAGGGACGTCATCGTTGTGATGTATTCCCGGACAAGCAGTTGGACTTTGTGTTGTGATCGGTCGGCGAAGGTTTCGAATGAGCCAGGCCTTTAGCTAAGATGTAGTCCAATTCGTTGGTTGGTCGATCAAGAAACGCTGGTGGGAGTCGAACCCACATAAACCGGGTTGCAGCCGGCCGCCTAGCCATCTGGCTCCAGCGTTAGGATAGGGGGGAGTCTTGAGTTGCGAGTCCTGAGGGAAATGGGAAGTTATGCGAAATCATCGAAAGCTACGCGCGTTCGAGTTGGCGGATGAACTTGTCATGTCGGTTTATTCAGCAACGAGGACATTTCCGAAGGACGAAATGTTCGGACTTACATCACAACTTCGCCGAGCTCCCGCTTCAATTCCATCCAACATCGTCGAAGGATATGCGAAGTACTCTGAGGCAGATTTCCTGCGATTCCTCGACATGGCATTGGGATTTATTCGCGAGGTCGAGTATCAGCTGACCATCGCTAGGCGACTCGAATACACAAATGGCGAGACCGCCGAACAACTCGTAAGCAAAGCGATCCGTCCAGCCTTATGCGTCTGCCTTAGTTATTGTCGTGGTTCGCTCCGCGAACCCAACGTGATGATCGCGGAGCGATCAACGACTATCAACAAACCATCGGTGAATCGAACGCTTCCACCCACTTTGCAAGGAACCAGTCGTCGCCTTGGTACATTTGACCACTAAATCCGTCATCAGTTTCAAGCAGGCGCGCAGAAACACAAACAGGACTCGCCATAAGAAACTCAACAGAAAACTTTGTCGCTGCGAACCCGTATGTCGTTACCGTCCCCTTGGCCCTCACGCACAAGCAGGGCTACAAGATCCTTACAACCCTGCTGGCTAGCGGCCCCGAGACCTATCCGCTGATTCCGGGAACCGAAAAGTTCGAGGGCCATGAGGTCTATCCGAAAATTTCGGACCTGCCAATCTTCTCCGAATCACTGTCGATCTCGTCTTCCCCCACAGCTATCCCAACTCCTTTTCTTGCGTTGGGTTCCAGCCTGCCGGTGTCCGGGGCACCAGGTAACCTACTCGGTACCACCACAAAATGCAGCTGCGTTGAGGGTGACGACGCTATCGCCCGGAATAATTGAGAATAGCACTTAAAGCGTTCGTTGCTCCAATCCTTGAGAACAACTGAAACACTGGACTGGGTGAGCCTGCGTCGAATTCTGGTCAGAAGCATTGACTAGCGGATCGATAGCTGTAATCTACAGGTTGCCGGCTTGCGTGAATTCTTCCGGCGAGTTCGATGAACAAACGTGCAACCTCACCTCGCATGAGACGAGTGATATGCCTTCACCAGAAAATCGCAGCGTTCGACTTCCACACCTCGCCTCCGTCGTGCGGATACTTTTCGCATTGTTCCTTGTCGGCACCGGGATCATGACGCTTGGGTTCGCCACGCGCGGCTATCCCGTGGGTGAGACACCGGATGAGGTTGGCCAATTCATGATTGCGATCGAGAAGACGGGCACCCTGATTTTCTGGGTAGGCTTGTTCAAAACGGTCTGCGGCGGACTGATGTTCTTCCCGAGGATCGCGCCTCTCGCTGTTCTGATGTCGCTGCCTTTTGGCTTTGATATTTTGCTGTATGTGCCCCTTTTTGCTCACAAGTACCTCGTCATCGGGCTTCCCGATTTCGTAGCGCGCACGCTACTGATTTACTGTTACTTTGATTGGTATCGTCCGATCTTTGCTGGTCCGACAACCTCCTCGCTTCAAGATTCTTCCGGAGTTGAACATGTACTTTGACTCAGAATCCTCGCCTGGATTCGCAATTGGACGCGTTGCCTATCTGATTCGCTCTGGAATGGCTTTCGTGCTGAAGAGTGCCGGTTGGCCGTTTTCCCCGGAGGAAACACAGGCACTGATCACTTTGTCGGATGCCGGCCAGCCGCTGAGCATGAACGAGTTGGCATCGTTGATGATTCGTGATCCTACGACGGTGAAACGCCAGTTGGATCGACTCGTTGAACAGAAGTTTGTTGAGCGGAGCGTATCGAGCGAAGACGCTCGCATCGTGATGGTCGGATTGACTCGCCGCGGCGAAGAGAAGCTTCAAACCGTCCTCCCCCTGTTAGACGACTTGCGAAAAGCCACGTTGAAGCGCATCTCGAAGTCGGAGCTGGAAGCGACGCAGAACGTTCTGCGGAAGATGCAGAAGAACCTAACCAAATACATGTCGAAGGAATAGTCTTATGAAAACTCTTATCATTACTTGCTGCCTCTTACTGCTCGGCACGAGTTCAATCCAAGCCCAGGAAGCGAACCACGCAACTCAGCGGCTCAGAAACCAAAACGCACAATTCACTGAGCAGATCGTCAAGGTTGCTGATAGTGTCTACGTCGCCGTTGGGTACAGCGTCTCGAATGTCTCGATGATCGTTGGCGATGATGGTGTGGTCATCATTGACACAGGGATGATGCGCGGTGACGCCGAGCGGATTGTCACGGAGTTTCGCAAGATCACAGACAAGCCGGTCAAGGCGATTGTCTTCACGCACGCGCACGGCGATCATACTGGCGGCGCGGCGGCGTTTCTTGGCGACGAACGTCCGCAGATTTGGGCACACGAGAACTTTGGCAGCGAAGCTCGCTCGTGGACGTCTGGCAACCTGGCCGTTCAAAATTTGCGGGGTGCACGGCAGGCCGGATTCAAATTGCCACCTGAGCAACGGATTAATAACGGTATCGCGCCGGTTCGTTACCCCAAACGCGGCGGAGCAGTTTTCGCAGCGGCATCAAACACCGATCCAACACACTTCCTCAAAGGCGAGCGTCAAACGATTAACGTTGCCGGCGTCGAACTAGAACTTGTCTCATCGCCTGGCGAAACGAACGATCAGCTTTTCGTCTGGTACCTAGCCGGAAAGGTTATCTTCGCTGGCGACAATTTCTACTGGTCGTTTCCCAACTTGTACGCCATCCGTGGCACTCCCAATCGCAGCGTTCGCTTGTGGGCAGAGAGTCTTGGAAAGATCGCTGCCTATAACGCTGAGACTGTGGTTGGTGGTCATACGAAGCCGATTGTGGGCGCTGGCGAAGTCGAGCAAGTGTTGACCGACTACCACACCGCCGTTCAGTTCATCCACGACAAGACCGTCGAAGGAATGAACAGGGGACTCACGCCTGATGAACTGGTCGAGTATGTGCAACTCCCCGAAGACCTCGCTAGCAAGGACTATTTGCAACCGTTCTACGGACATCCCGAGTGGGGAGTGCGCAGCATTTTCAACGGTTACCTTGGCTGGTTCGACGGCAATCCTTCCAATTTGTTTCGTCTCTCACCAAAGGCAGAAGCGGAACGTGTTGCGAAACTTGCCGGGGGAGTAGGCAAGCTAATGGAGTCCGCCCACGCTGCACTGGCCTCAGACGACAACCAATGGGCCGCGCAGCTCGCCGATCACCTGCTTGCGATCAACCCGGACGACAAAAACGCGAAACAAGTCAAAGCGAACGCCTTAACCAATCTCGCCAGCAACATGGTCAACGCAACTGCCCGCAACTACTACCTCTCCGTCGCCCGTGAGCTAACGGAGTAGCGGGGCTTCGTCCACTACCAAGAATACTTCTTCACTAACCAAGAGCCGGATACAATCGATATGAAAGCGATGCTCATCAACGCCTATGGCGAAAACGCGACCTTTGAAGCTGCAGATGTTGCGAAACCAGAAGTGAAGGCTGGCCACGTGTTGGTGAAGATCGCCGCCTCAAGCGTCAACACGGTCGACACCATGATACGCAGCATGGGTAAGGATTTGCCGTTGTCTCCCGACACGCCAGCGATTCTTGGGATGGACTTCGCCGGAACGGTCGAGGCGGTCGGCGATCGCGTGAAGGATTTTTCAGTCGGCGATGAAGTCTATGGATGTGCAGGCGGATTGGCAGACTTGCCCGGCACGCTAGCCCAATACATGGTGGCCGACAGTAACTTGATCGCCCATAAGGCGAAGAACCTGTTGATGCCAGAAGCCGCCGCGTTGCCGCTGGTCGCGATCACGGCCTACGAAGGCTTGCAGCGAGCGGGCATCAACCAAGGACAAAAAGTTCTCGTGCATGGAGGCTCCGGCGGAGTTGGCCATGTCGCACTGCAACTGGCAAAACACTGGGGTGCCGAAGTTTACTCCACCGGTGGCGGCGAGAAACAACTGGCACTGATCGAACGATTGGGTGCCACCGGTATCAACTACAAAACGGAAACGGTTGAGCAGTACGTTGACAAGCACACCGACGGAGCTGGGTTCGATGTGGTGTTCGACTCGGTTGGTGGTGCCAACCTGACGAACTCATTTGAAGCCGCTGCACTGAACGGTCAAGTCGCCACCACCGTGTCGATGTGCGAGTTGGATTTGACTCCGGCGCACCTCAAGGGTTTATCGTTGCACGTCGTCTTCATGCTGATCCCGATGCTGCACAACTTCAAGCGAGAACAACACGCCGAAATCCTGCGCAATCTAACTCAGATTTGCGAGTCCGGCGGACTCACGCCTGTACTGGATGAAGAGCAGTTCTCGCTTGAACAAGTCGGACAAGCATACGCTCGCTTAGAGAGCGGAAAAGCGATGGGCAAAGTCGTTGTCGAAAACTGAAACGCATTTTTACTGGAGTTTAGAGAAATAACGTTGGGAGTGCTCCCTTCCACTTCGGTGAAGGCTAGCTTGCTCGTAGCAATCTCGCCACGTAGACTTACCATTGCGTACTCACCCTCCACGATCTGAAAAGTCAACTGCAGATAGTTGCCCGTGCCAGATTTCATGGGTTTTATTTCGCTGTCGGTGATGACCGCGATGTACTTGCCAGTTGGGATTGGTTCGAGTTCGTCGGCTGGTTCGACGGAGTTGGCATCAAAGCCGTTGAGATTGGCCATGGTTGGTTAACAGTCGCCGAACGACCGCCGTCAATATCAGGTAGGCAAACATCGTCGGCGCGACGGTGAGAACCAACCCCGGCACAATCAACAGGAAATATTCTAACACCACCAACTGGGGAGCCGTGATCGCTAGCCCAGCGAGAACGCCGGTGATGATAAGTGCATACTTCATTCGCAAAATCGTTACAGAGATAAGGGGGCTGGCGCGGCACATGCGATCGAATCGCGATCGGCGAGCGCTCAGAACCGTAGCGAGCGGTTGCCGCTCAGAAATCTAGCTTGCCGACAGCCGACATGTCCGGATTTTCCACCTCTCGATTTACCAATCGACGGTGCTGTCGGTTGGCAGGAACGCCCGTCACTTTTTTCCGATAGCACTCTGGGATTACATAATCCTTGAGGTCAAATAGTACAGTGACAAGAGAGAATTTTGGCAAAGATCGGCCCAGAGACCGTTTCGCCGGCGGCCGGAGCGGACTGGTGAGCAGTGAGTGAACCGCCGGCTTATCAAAAACTCGTCCAACACGGGGCCGCCCAGTACGAGTCTGCCTAATCTTATTCGGCCAGCCGAATTCTTGGAGGCGCTTCACCACCGGCATCCCGCCCGGCCATTTACCCTTGGCTCGAATCGCCGCGATCTTGTCGCGTTGTTGTTCGCTCAATGGGATCACCGTGAGTGTTTGAGAGTTCATCGCGGACCGTCTTGCCCGTTGCAAAAAAGTCACCGCGAGACACCGTGATCACTGACAGCGGAGAGATCTCAAGTCCCGTTTCCTCAATCTCGCGAGAACTTTCCAAACTCTCAGGGATCTCGCCGCGTTTGATCCGAATCGTCACCAACTCCAGCAATTTGGTCACTTTCCGCACCTGAACGCTAGGCTGGATACAGTCCAGCGCCCTATAACCCTTCCTCCCTTCCTCCCTTCCTCCTAAAACCAATTCCTAGCGAACCGAACAAAACGGCAATCGCCCTCAGGGTTATGTAGGAGAAAACTCGATAGGGTTAACCAGATTCTCGCGTAACAGAAAATGCGAGGAAGTCTCCTAAGGGATCGGAAGCTATCGTGGATCGCCAGACATCGTTTCGACCGGTCCCAACTCGGCAGCGATTTCGCCCGTGTTCGGCTGGATGGTTGGATGCAAGCGATCTTGGGCGACCCAGCAGACCTCGAACTTCACATACAGTCAGCTCACGCTGGATGACGTTCCGGGACCGTCGCTTTCCAACCTAAGCCGAACTGATTACGTGGCAGCAAATCTAATCTAGAACCCGTATGATCGGGTCTTTTGCGATGTGGAATCCCTTCATAGCGTGCGTGAGAACCAAGACGGCCGACGGGCCGATGCCAACAGGATCCAGATGTCGTTTGGGTTTTTCTTGCCTTGCTCCAAAGATGCGAAGCTTTGGGCCGCCCCTATACGGATCAAGCCTTATGGGTGGACCCCTGCGAATCCAGTCGACATTGGGGCTACTTTGCCAAGGCGGGAATCGCCGACGACTGGACCAACCCAGTCAGCTATCTATTGAGCGCAGGCTTAGGCGGGGCCAGTCCGTTGCGATCTGGCGATTCATTTGGGGGCGGCTACGACTACAGCGGGACAAGCAATGAGTTCGGCCCCATCCTGCAGACTGCTACGTCCTGGGGACCAATAGGCGATAGCCAAGGCGTCGAAATATTCTATCGAGCAAGAATAATCGAATCAGTCACTGTCACGCCTGATTTCCAATGGCTTGCTCAAGCATTTCAGCAAATCGATGACGCTTACATCTTGGGCGTTCGAATGAACGTTGCGTTCTGATTGGTCGAGCGATGCATTTCCGTGTGGCGGCGTTGAGCAATGCAGCGACTACTTGTCGGATGTGTTTGTATCCAAAGCCTTGCCGATCCACACTCGATTCCAATCCTTTTTCATGTCCGCCACAATCCATCCCTTGGACTTCGCATCATCGAGCCCTTTCGAGAGTTGACCGATTTTGGATGTGCGGTCATACGCGTACTCGCGATCAGCATCCGTATGATGAACGACGAGGCCCAAGCGTAAACCCTCGCCACTTGTTGTCCACTCAAGCATTTGATAGTCCCCATCGGAATTACCAAACGCCGCAATGGGGCGACGGCCTATGTGATGGTTGATGGCGACGGGCTTCCCTTCTTTATCGTCGAAAAAGTTCAAGGCGGGCAGTCGAACGAGATAAGGTTTTCCATCACGCAATTCGTATTTAGTTTTGATACTACTGCCGATGACTTGCTCGGGTGGTATGCCATACACGCGCTGAGTCCATGGACGCATGAATTCGATTCCGCCGCCGGAAACAATGAAGACCTTAAATTCTTTTGCTTTTAGATAATCGATCAATTCAAGCATCGGTTGATAGACCATCTCCGTATACAGTTTATCTGTTTGGGGATGCCTAGCAGTTGCGATCCAGTCGACAACAATTTTTTCAAACGCCGCCGTTGTCATGCCAGCATGGGTCGCCATGACAAGTTCGGCGATTGCCTTCTCGCCACCAGCAGCAGCAGCTTTAAGATCTCCCTTCAATACTGACGCAAAGGGCTCTTGATTTGGCCACTCTGGATGCTGCGGAGCAATTTCCCTCAAGCGATCAAGCGTAAACAACAATTGAACATAGACCGGTTGCTCGGCCCAGAGTGTGCCGTCGTTGTCGAAAGTGGCGATCCGGTCAACGGGGGCTACATAGTCGGGCGAGTCCTTCGCGGTCACTTTTTCAACGAACGCGATGACTGATTGCTTGGCCGCGGTGTCGTTCCACGACGGCAAGGGGTCGGCGGCACGCGCGCGGGCTGCCAAGCTGGATATTACGAAAACAATCAACAGCGAAAGGGGGCGGTTCTTCACAGTTTTTCTTCTACTTTTTCGATATTCAGCCTAGAACTAGAAAATGGCGGGCGCCCCTCAGGAGGCGCCCGCCAGATGATTCAATCCGATCACTTGCCGCCCGGATTCATGTCCTTGATCTGCTCTTCAAGCGTTGAGAGACTCCAGTCGCCAGGCGTCTGACTAGGCGGATAATCTTTCATGGTCATGAGGAACTTGGACGCGACGACCTGCATCGGCGCCAGCAGGTAGACTTTGTCCATATACCAGTCCTCGTAGGTGTTCGAACCGGCCTGGGCCTTCTCGAAGGGGTCGCGACGCAGATTGTATAGATGTGGCGTCCGCAACTTGATAAAGGGTTCCCGCCAGATCTGTAGGCGATCGGCCCGGTTCTCTAGGTACGTAGCTTTCCAGTCCTTGACGCGGATGGCGCACACTTCACCGCCGTCGGTCGTATAGATGAACTCTTGGCGGGGGGATGCCTCGATATCTTCGTCGATGGTCTCAAAAGTTCCAGCCTTCTTGAGGTAGTCGAGCATGTTGTAGCCGTCGATGTAATTCTTGTACTCTCGACCGATCAACTCAACTCCCTCGCGCAGCTGCTCCTTGATGTCCGGATTGCCCGCTGCGGCGGCGAAAGTGGGAAGCCAGTCCTCGTGCGAGACGATGCCATTGACGGTCGCGCCGGCGGGCCATTTGCCGGGCCAGCGGACGTAACAGGGAACGCGGAAGGCACCTTCCCAGTTGGAGTTTTTCTCACCGTGGAAGGGGGTCGTCCCCGCATCCGGCCAAGTGTTGTAGTGGACCCCATTATCGGTGGAGTACTGGACGATCGTGTCGTCCGCGATGCCAAGCTCATCGATCAGATCGAGTAATTCTCCGACATGGATGTCGTGTTCGACCATGCCGTCGTGGTACTCATCTCCCGTTTTGCCTGCGAGTCCGGTGTGCTCTTCCTTGACGTGGGTGCGGAAGTGCATCCGGGTTCCGTTCCACCAGCACATCCAAGGCTTGCCAGCTTCGTGTTGGCGCTGGATGAAATCTTTGGCGGCGGCGAGAGTTTCCTCGTCGACGGTTTCCATCCGCTTCTTGGTCAGCGGCCCGGTATCCTCAATCTTGCCGTCAGCGGTGGCCTTGATCACACCGCGGGGACCGAACTTCTTGCGGAAGGTCGAGCCATCGGCAAGCTCCATATCGGCAGGATAGTCGCGGTCCTCCGGCTCCTCTTCTGCATTCAGGTGGTAGAGATTGCCCATGAACTCGTCGAAGCCATGGTTGGTCGGCAGATGCTCGTCTCTGTCGCCTTGGTGGTTCTTGCCGAACTGGCCGGTGGCATAGCCTTGGCCCTTGAGGACGGCGGCGAAAGTGACGTCCGTCTCCTGCCAACCTTGCGGAGCTGCAGGCAGGCCGACCTTGGTCATGCCGGTACGGACCGGCACGCTGCCATTGAGGAAGGCCGCGCGACCCGCCGTGCAGGACTGCTGACCGTAGTAGTCGGTGAAACTAATACCTTCCTTGGCGATGCGGTCGATGTTCGGAGTCTTGTAGCCCATCATGCCATGGTTCATGTGGCTGATGTTCCAGACGCCGATGTCATCTCCCCAAATAACGAGGATGTTGGGCTTCTTGGAGTCGGTTGACTGGCCATGAGCCATGGTAGAACAGGCGATGCCTACGCTACATGTAAGGAAAAACGATAGTAAAGGACGAATTCGAATCATCTAAATTCTCCGGGTGAAAAGGCAAAGTTCGTAAGTGAAGAAGGTCTATTCGCCGAGCCTGCAATTTTCCCCAGGAGCCTGCAAGGCTTGCTTGACAGCATCAAGCAGAACTCGTCCAAGGAATGGTTTTTGATGATAACTGCTCGCACCGAGCCTTCCGGCCCTGTCGCGAAATGCGGAGTTATCAAATGATGTAATGAAAATGGTCGGCGGCGAATCTCCATCGGGCAAGGAGTATTCAAACAAGTCAAGTCCCGACATACCCGGCAATTGAATGTCGAGAATCAAGCAGTCTGCAGTTAACAAAACGCCCGCTTCTATAGAGGCTTCTGCCGAACCGAACATGATTGGCCTGAAACCACCTACTCGCAGCATTCGTTCAATGGCTCGACGCATACTGGGATCGTCTTCAACAACGACGATTTCGAGTAGGTCGCTCGGCATTAAAATGCTCCAGCTTGTGTCAAGGCAATTACCGGAACAGTGTGAGCGAGTTGATGACGATTGCAATTGTCCCTAGGGGCAAATTTAGTTGCCCTTTGGTGCAGGTGGACAAAGGATCATGCGTGTCGACCGTCCCGAATCAGTTTTTTGGGATCGGCAGATTGAGCTGGACGGCGGACGCGATAAGGCCGGCTAGCGAAGTGACCTGAAGCTTTTCCATTAGATTGGCTCGGTGCGATTTGACGGTGCGTTCTGATATACCGAGTTCTGAGGCGATATTTTTGTTGAGCTTTCCATCGACAACGAGTAGAAAAACGGAGACTTCCCTTTCCGTCAACTTCCCGAACCGATCACGCAGGAGCTTCAGGTTTTCATCGTTTACCCGGTTCAATGCGTCACTTGAGATTGCATTGCGAACGGCAGACAACAGCGAATCCCGATTGACCGGCTTCGTCAGAAAATCGATCGCTCCTGCCTTGATTGCTCGCACGCTCATTTGAATGTCACCATGTCCGGTAAGAAAAATAATGGGAAGCGCATTATCGAAGTCGTTAAGCCCTTTTTGAAGTTCGAGTCCGTCGAGACCGGGCATGCGAATATCCAGTACAACGCAACCATGGGCGCGACTCGCCCGCGAGAGTAAGAACTCGGCCGCGGAAGCATGCTCGCAGACTTCGTAACCGGCCGCGCGTAGCAAACGGACGATCGATTGACGGAAAGAATCGTCATCATCAACAACATGGACCGTCGGGTTCGGTAACGTCATCCGGTTTGCTCCCCAGATAAAACAGCGAACTGACTCGTTTCGTTCGATGACTTTTGCGCGAGCGGAACAGTGAACCGTAAACCCAATCCGGTGTGGCAGTTATCGTCAATCCAGATGCGACCTCCGTGAGCTTCCACTAGCGTTCGAGCAATTGAAAGCCCTAACCCCATGCCCTCCTTCTTGGTTGTGAAGAAAGGATCGAACAAGCGAGAACGCCTCTCCGTTGGAATGTCCGGCCCAGAGTCTTGGACCAAGAATTCCAAATTGTCACTTTGAAGTTGAGTCTGCACAAACAGTTTCTTCGGCTGGTCGATTTCTGACATTGCTTCCATACCATTCAACAACAGATTGAGTAGCACCTGTTGTAAGTGCACCTTGTCCGCGATGACTAACGGCCCGCCTGGAGCGAGTTCCGTGTGGACGGCAACGTCACGTCTCTTTGCCTCACGGTTGATGAGCCGTATCACGTTTTCAATCAATTCATTCGGTTCAACAGCTTGCAACTCCAGCTCGCGATTTCGCATCAAGGCTCGCAATCGCTCGATGACCTCGCATGCCCGTAAATCGTCCTGGCGAATGTCTGCCAAAATTTGCCGCAATTCATCCATCGAGTCAGGCGAAGAATCGATCAGCATCTCTGCGGCGTCCGCATTGCTTAAAATAGCGCCAAGAGGCTGATGGATCTCGTGCGCAATCGACGCCGTAAGTTCGCCGACGGTCGCGAGTCGTGATGCGTGCGTCAGCTCTCTTCGCGTCTCATCGGCTACCAATTCTGCTAGGATGCGATTTCTTCTTTCGAATAACAGACCGATCAGCAGCGTGGCTTGAAGTGCCAAGACGAAAGTTGCTGTTATAACCGTGCTGCGGTGTTCTTTCCATAGCGAACTTTGGCGGAACCGCATTTCGCTTCGTGCTGGGAGTCGATCTTCACTTAATTCCCAGCGGGCCAATTGGCGACAGTCGACGATTGGCAAATCCTTGCCTGGAAAATAGGGTGCGATATCTTCAGGCTTTTCGCCCGCCAAGATTCGCAGAGCTAAATCTCCAGTCTCTCGACCGACTTCATCGAACGTATCCATGCATCCGCCAACAATGCCCGTTCCCATATAAGTGTCGTAGGGTCCGTAGACAGGGGCAGCGGACGCGTTCGCCACTAATATTGCCGCATCGGCGGAAAGGAAGTATTCTCCCTCCCCGTCGGTGAAGAACGTTAAATAAATCACCACCGCATCAGACGGGAGGTCACGCAAACGCTCCAAAAGCGTTTGCATTGGCAAGCCTGAGAGATAAGTAAACTCAAGCCGAGACTCGTGATTGCGAAATCGTTCTCTCGCTAAATCGTCCCACGTGCGATCAAAATCCGAAGCTCCGGAGACAACAACGACTCGTCGCGTTTGGGGTTGCAATTGCATCGCCAACTCTAACGTCGGCAATGGATCAAGTTTCATCAAGATCCCAGTTGCACTATTCAGCTCACTCCAAGTGGCACTTTCCCTGCGAACGCCAGTAAAAACGACCGGAACATTGGGAAACAGAAATTGTCGCTGGTCGGCCAGAAGATTGAGTGCTTGAGGCCCCGCCGAGATGACAAGGTCGAAGTCTCGACCTTTGTATTTTTCAAGGAGCATGTCCGCCGTCCGCGAAAGGTGACTATCTCCAGGAAATCGTACAAGATCGAGAAACTCGCTATAAAATTCGATGCGATCGGGATAGCCTCGACGCATTTGGTCGACCATAGCGTTGCCGAGCGAGATGTTTGCTGGCAAGAAACTCTCGTTCGAATATAGGATTAAGACACTTTTGGTCCCGGCGCCATCTACGGTGAGAGGCGAACTCAAAACAATAGCAACAACTATGCCCCACGAAGTGCAACTCCATTTGAACCTGCTCCAGGCTTGAAGTAGAAGGCCACGATATTTGCTTAATTCCCTTGGATGTATCATTCGCTGCCTAGGAGTCTCGATTTCTGGACAAGGATTCACACGCTCACGAAACTCAAATTCGAGTTCAGTTTCTTTAGGAGTAAGATTCCTAAACCTCGCCTTGATGTGCATTTCGTTATTCACTCCTGCCGTCGACATGGAACTCTGGAGAGTACTCGTCGGCTTTCGCTGATTCAACTGGATTAATTGAGTTTAATCCCTCACCAGTCACACTCGTCACAAAAATCAGTTCCCAAGAACACCAAAAGCTCGGAGACAAATTCGTCTGCACGGCGTGGTCTAGACCGTAAATCCGTTGGCTTTATCCAGGAACCCAGTACTATCGGGCCGCCAGGCGACGCCTGTTTGCGCAGTTCAGAGTGCTAGTCCGCGTGGCGATGCGACGACGATCTGTTTCGGAGTTTGGCTAGACATTGTTGCGATTCATCGCCGCCCGCGATCGGTGGGACGCCGCAGGTTGCGGCGGGATGGTCGGGATCTTTAAGGGTGGTTCGGACATCGGTTGGTTCGCCCCATGATTTCTTTGTGTTGGTGCTTGGTCGCGGCTTGGCGGTGTTGCCTCGCCTTGTTCCGAACCTATCGAGACGCGTTGGTTTCATCAAGTTGGATGTTGGTTTGTGTCCAGATACGAAAATAAGCCGGCGGTGTAGCCGGTCTGAGTGGAACGTTTTCGTTGCGGATTTTGATCAGTCGAGCGACCGGTCTATCGAGACGTAGGTTGACCCGCCGTCACTGGATGATTCTTCGTCGGCTTGGACTGGATACACAACGGGATCAGGCGGCATGCTTGGGGAGTACTCGCCAGGTAGCCGAGTGGCAAGTTGTCCGGCGCGGAATAGCCGGGCGGCACACCGCCGCAACGTATAGCACGTACGGCAACACATTCAGTGTCCCAGCCTGAAACGCTTGCCATCAACACGCTTGCCGAACACGCTTGCCGAACACGCTTGCCGAACACGCTTGCCGAACACGCTTGCCGAACACGCCTGGTGCGGAGAACAAGTACGCTGCCGAAACGACCCCGAAAAAGAACGCAGGATAAAAAAGCAGCCACGCCCACGGACCGTCACGAGCGGCAGCAACCGCCACTGCCAACGCCAACAATACAAAAGTGGAAACCACACTTCATCCGGTTTCCTTCACGTTTGAGTCTGAGCCACTGAGATTGCTTCGGATAGCTCGGATCGGTGCTCTTCGGAGCGAACAACGATTGTCAATGAAAGTCCATCGAACCTAGATTCACTGGCAAGCGGTGCCACTGCAGTTCCGAAATCAGCGATCGACATGGGACCGTATCCGGTGGCCAGTGTCGGCGTAGAGATCGTTGTCGCCCCTGCCTTGATGGCAAGTTCCAGTGCGGTGACGACAGTGTGGCGGACTAGATCAACGGTCGAATCGTAGAACGGGTCGATCGCAACCGCATGCAAGATGCAATCGAATGGCAGGTTCCCCGAACTGCTTTGGACGACGGTTCCAGCCGGCACGGAGGAGATGCCTTGGCTCCTCAGGTGGGCGTGCAGTTCTTCTTGAATCGGCGGGCCAACCGCCGAAAGGATCGCTCCATTGACGCCGCCCGATAGATTTAGCCAAGGGTTCGCGGTAGAGATCAACACATCCGCGGCTACTTCCAGGACATCACCGACTTGGATATTGATCTGCATTTGATCGGAACCTGTTAATTCAATCTTTCTGAAATTGAACGATGACGATTCGCCCTCCGAAACTAACGTTCGCGAGTTCATCCCTCATCATATCAAGAACTGCTTCAGTCGACCCGCCACCGGTGCCAGCACCAATCAGTGGTAATGCGATCGAATTGAATTTCTTTTCCTCAGCCAGTGCTAGTGCGTTGCGACACGATTCCCGGATCGACTTTTCGCTTGATCGCCACCACATGCTGATGCCAGCCACATGGATGATGGCTTTGAATGGCAGAGCGCCCGCTCCGGTTAGTACCGCACCGCCAAGCGGAATTGCCCCGTGCTTGGCAAGCTCGCGAAACGGAGCGTATCCACCGCGACGTTTAATCGCTCCCGAGACGCCCTGAGGAAGCAGCAGCCACCAAGGGACGATGTTCCGATTCCAAGCATTAACGATTACATTGACGTCTTGATCGAGAAGATCGCCTTTCACAATTTCGATATCGCCCGTGAGTGAATTTCCTCGAAAAAGTGATGGTGTTGTTGAAGTGGAAATCGGACGTTACGAAAACGAGTGGAAGTTTGGGGAATCCAGGAAAATGGTTTTGTATCGGACGTCTGCCGCTAGGACGATTCTAGGAACGTCGAGCACTTTCTTCGGCTAGCACTCCGAGCTTCATAACCTGGAGTTTAAATAGTACGGAGACACGTGAGATCTTATGGCCAGAATCGGACCGCGGAGCGTTCCGGCGACAATCGTATTGTACTTTTCTAGAGACGTGCCGAGAGAACTTTGGCCGGTCAGCGTCGACGTTAGTCATTACCAGGACTGCGGTAAAACACGAAAAAAGCCGACGCCAGTCATGAAGACCAACGTCGGCTTATTCGATAACCCGGCGGTCGGATTAAACCGATATGCCGAATTGAAGTTGCGGGAGCCAGATTCGAACTGACGACCTCGAGGTTATGAGCCTCGCGAGCTACCGGGCTGCTCCATCCCGCGACATAAATAGACTCGATCTCCTACTTGGCGCCTAGGGGGGCCTGGAAAAGTCTTGGGTAGCCTGCGATTGTCAGTGTGGAATGTGCCATGAATGCGGATTGGTGGGGCGCAAAGTAAGTCTAGGTGAGCACACAAAGGTCGCCGACCCAAGGGCCCTTGAACTGACGGACGGGTTATAATTCAATCTTCAATCCCGATTGGATCTTGGGCGGTTGGTCACGCATCACTGTCCTCACAATATCACTGCCAGCTACCGATTCCCGCTTCGTGGCTGAAGGCTTTATCAGAACTCAGGCTACCAATGACTATGTGTAGATTGCTAGTAACCGTATCGTTGCTCTACGTTTTTTCAGGGCAACTGGCTGCGGCAGAACGGCCCAATATCGTGTTCTTCTTCACCGATGACCAAACCACCAGTACGCTGGGCTGCTATGGAAATCCGGTGGTGCAGACGCCGAATATCGATGCCATGGCGGCTCGAGGGACACGCTTTGAGAATGCTTTTGTGAGCCAAGCAATCTGTTGGGTCAGCCGCACAACGATTTTAAGCGGATTGACTGGCCGGAGCTATGGAACGCCCGACAATCCCGAACAAGCTCGGCCCGATGCGGTGCAGACGCTCTACTCGGATCTATTGCGAGAGGGGGGGTATCGCACTGGCTATTTCGGGAAGTGGCATGCGAAGATGCCAGCCGGATATCGGCCCCAAGATCACTTTGACGAGTTCGAAGCCATCGGACGCAATCCGTATTATAAGAAACAGGCGGACGGCAGCTTGCGCCATGAGACCGAATTGATTGTGGACCGAGGGATCGAGTTCTTGAAGTCACAACCAGCCGATCAGCCCTTCGCACTCAATATGTGGTTCAATGCGTGCCATGCGGAAGATAGCGACCGACGTCCAGGCATCGGCCATTTTCCATGGCCACAAGCGGTCGACGGCATGTATGAAGACACTGTCATTGCCCCACCGAGACTCAATGACCCTACAATTTTCGAACAGCAACCAAACTTCCTAAAAACCACTATCAATCGCGAACGATTCTTCTGGCGGTGGAATACTCCTGAAAAATACCAAACCAATATGCGAGCCTATTATCGCATGGTCAGCGGAATCGATGGCGCCATTGGCCGCTTTACAGCCGCTCTGAAGGAAGCGGGGTTGGCCGAGAACACCATCATTGTGTATTCCGCAGATAACGGATACCACATGGGAAATCGTGGTTTCGCTGGTAAGTGGTCTCACTATGAAGAAGCCCTGCGCGTGCCCATGATTATCGCTGATCCGCGAGTGCCTCAAGAAGAACGCGGGAAAGTTGCCGATTCGATCGCCCTCAACCTCGACTTGCCGGCCACGTTTTTGGACTGGGGAGGCGTGACGGTCCCCCAGCGTTATCAAGGGCATAGCCTTCGCAAGATTGTTGCAGGTGCCACACCCTCTGATTGGCGAACCGAAACATTTCATGAACACTTTGCTGTCCGCAATCGGATACCGGCGTTTGAAGGGGTGAGAAATGCCCGATTCAAATACGTACGCTATTTCGATCACGGGAACCATGAGTTTCTCCATAACCTCCAGAGCGACCCTGATGAACTCACCAATCTCGCGGCCGACCCTGCGCACCAAACTGTGCTTGAGAGCATGCGGCGGCGGACAGATGAACGCGTAGCAGAACTTGGGGGCCCGCTTGATCCGCTCAAACAGCCGTTTACCGCATCCACGACTCCCTATCCAGAGGCTTCAGCAAACGTAGGAGCAAGATTGGATAACGATGGCTTCGTATCGCTTTTCGATGGTAAGACGCTGCGGCATTGGTCGGGAGATTCGGCCTACTGGTCGGTTGAAGATGGAGCCATCACCGGTGTGACCGATGGTTCGCTCAAGATGAATCAATTTCTGACCTGGACCGATTCGACCATTCGTAATTTTGATCTGCGAGTTCAAGTTAAGGTCACCGCTGGTGGGAATAGCGGGATTCAGTATCGCGGTCGTTCGCGTCCGGAAATTGGCTTGGATGTCGTCTCCGGATACCAATGTGATGTAGTGGCCGACAATCCAAACTACAACGGCATGCTGTATGAAGAGCGTGGGCGGCGGATCTTATCGCATACTGGAGAAAAAGTTGTTGTGGACCCGGCAGGCCATGCTTGGATTGTCGGGAACTTTCCCGTGCAAGAATTCCCGGCTGACACCTGGCACGACTACCGCGTGCTGGTGGAGGGGAATCACCACCAACACTGGATCGATGGACAGCCGACTGCCGATTTATGGGACTTTGACGAGACGGGCCGTGCACTAGAGGGCGTCTTGGCCGTCCAGGTGCATGTCGGGCCAGCGATGAAGATTCAGTACAAAGATTTTGAAATCAAACATCTGTCAGATTCCCTCCCCATTGCTAATTTTGCCGACCACGCCATTCCGCCGCAGTCGGTTGGTGTGCGTCCTCAAGGGAAGTTACCCAAAAATTGGCAACCTCCCATTTATGCCGAGGCTGTCTCAAACTAGAAGGTGGCATCCTGCAGCTCTTCGTCAGCGCGGTTCGCCAGCTGGCGGTAAGTGTCCGGATTGATCGATTGTGTCAGGAAACGCACCGCTCCATCGGCGAGAACGAATTGAGCACCACCGGTATGGTAGGAAGAAAAACCACCGACTTCCAGGACGGTTGGTTCAGACGCGTCAATGTCCTTGGGGGGATTCATTGGATGTCCTACGTTTCGAAGGGTAGAGCGCGTTCCGGAGACCCAGCCCAGTGGGGTGGCTTCAAGCATTCCCTCGCCCAGTAGCAGGGTGTGCGACGAGCCATCCAGGATGTCGCGAAATCGCACGTTGCTATTTAAGAAGAGCATGCCGTCGTTGTCCGCGGCAATGGGGGCTTCGCGGTCATGCTGGGAGCCAAAATAGGTGGTTACCGCTACATCATCCCTCTGCCGATTGAAGGGGTACGAGGGACACAGTAGCGTGCTGATTGGATATTTCCGCACAGGGGCATTTTCTGGGGCATAAGCTCCAGCCTCGATATCAAACATGCCGTAGGCAGTGCGTTCTTCGAAGAAGGGCAAAGTCTGCACGATCCAGCTAACATGTTGTCCCTGGTCGACGTTTTGAATGGGGCCGTCTGGATTGATAGAACCAGCCGGGAAATGTTCGGTGGCGAATTCGAAGTGATGAAGTGCCAGTCCCATCTGCAACAGGTTGTTGGAGCACTGGGAACGCCGTGCTGCCTCGCGAGCCGCTTGCACCGCGGGCAGGAGCAGGCCCACCAAAATTCCAATAATCGCGATCACCACTAACAGTTCAACTAGCGTAAATGCGATGCGTCGTTGTCTAGTTACCGAATGCATGGGGCCTGTTCCATAAGTTTGTTGACGTTGCATGAATACTACTCCCGAATGGTGAACGTGGTTGAGCGTTGGATTTGGTGGTCGAGCAATTCCGCATTTCCTAGGGTGGCGACGATGCTCACTTCGAAAAGACTATCGTTGGTTTCCGTTGCATCTTGATCGGCTTGCAGCCCCTCAAGTCGCGTACACTCGATCTGAAGATTGGCTGCATCCCATTCAGCCAACGCTTCTGAGACGTCCCAGTGTTCACCGGAATATTCGGAAGAGATTTGCAACTGTTGTGTCGCCCGCCGCATGCCTGCTTGCAGGAGCAGTTCGGTTTGACGCACGCGAAGGGAATTCTTGGTTTCACGGCGGCTTCTCAAAGATTGGTGCAACGCGGTCGCAGTCAGCGACGCACAAATCATGAGGCAAGCGAGGACCGCAATGAGGACCGCTCCGCGCCGTCGGCGCCTGGTAGACTGGATCATGGTAGGGCCTCTGACTCTTGCGAATGATTGAGTAGGAACTGACGCAGTCCAACAACGGATTCAATCTGACGTTCCACCATGCCCGTTTCCGCGTGCAAGTTGTGATCCCGGAGAATGGTCAGCTGTGCGCGGAGCGGTTCTTCGAGCTTGGCGAACTCAACGAATCGAACGTCCCCTAGATCAAGATGCTCACTACGACGCACCTGCCCCATTTGCGACTCTACTCGCCGAATGATTTGGTCGGAAAATTTGAAGGTGATTTGCACATCTTCTTCCAGGACCAGCGTTAACTCTTCTGGTGCAGGGCAGAGTACCTCAATCGCTCTATGTCCACTTTCCCTGAATTGCTCGACAAACAATTGCGTCGCTTGGATGCGCTGTACTTCCGCCGTCGTCAACTGCGATAATTGCATTGTTTGGGCCACAGCCGTGACCGCCACCACCAACAAACTGCTACTGACGGTTACGACGACCAAGACTTCGATGAGCGTAAAACCATGCTGCCGAACTGTATTTCGACCGGTACGATACTTTGACTGGCGTTTGCGGATCACATCTCTTCCTCTCGGGGGAACTGTCGTCGAGCTGCTGCTGGGACCGACTGTAGAAAACATGGTGGCTACTCATTCGAATTCTGAAACTCAAACCAGCCCACCAAGCGGACTGCCGCAGGACTCAAATTGCGCTGCCAATGCAACTCCAATTCCAGCCTCTCGCCGAGTTCATCTTGAACAATTGTCGCTTCGAACGCCGCTTCCGGTAGTTGGGACTGGACGACGGATGACGGAACTAAAGATTCAACCTGTTGTGCACACTCTGTTGGTCCCAAAATAGTGAGACGTTCCAGTTGGTTGGCAACCACATCATTTGCAAACAGCTGCTGCCTGGAATCGACGGTCAAGCGTTGGGCATGGAAGGCACCGCGCGCAATGAGTGCCAGCATGGTGACCAAGAGGGTGGATGAAACGAGAAGCTCTGGAATTGTTGAACCTCTACGGAAGGGACGGTACTTACGCCGCATGTCACTCGTCCTCCTACTAGGCGAGACTGGAAATCATAAAGCTCAGCATGCCAATGAATGCAGTGGCAATCCACAGCACGACTAAACCGAACGCTATTACTACGAGAGGGTGAAGGCAAGCGACGATCATGGAGGCGACCCTGTCCGCCTGAACTAGTTTCCAATCAGCCAGTCTCCTCATCAGCCACGATCGCGATTGAGAGGGTTCAAGACTGCTAATTGCGCGGCATTCCTCAGGGGAAAGGAGTTGGGCACTCGCCAAACTTTCCCAAGGCTCAGCACCTTGCTCGACTTCGTTGCGCGCAAACAGTAAACGGCTGCGGATATAGCGGTCAAAGTGGTAGCGTGCGAGTGTCGACAAAACACTGGGAAGCGGACGTCCCGCGTCGGTGACCAACGCAAACATTTGCAGCATGTGAGCGGCGCGACGTTGGGCAACCGTGGCGAGCAGGCGAGCGGCCCAAGTGCGCTGGAATATTCTGATTGGCCTGGTGAGCCAGATCAGGATCCCTAGCAACACGCCTAGGGCAATGAATAGCGGCAGGTAATGCGATAAGTACGAGGTGACAGTCATCAGCGATGAGAATTGCCACACTGTTACAGGCGCCATTCCAAATTCCTCCAACATCTTTTGGAATGTCGGGGCAATTAGGACAAGGATGAACGTGCCCACAAAGCCAAACGCCAAGGTGAGTCCGGCAGCGTAGGCTAGTGCTTGACGTATGCGGTAGGAAAAGTGAACTCTTGATGAGGGATCCTCACCTGCAAGGGCGGCAAATGCCGCTGGCAGGGTCCCGCTTTGCACGCCAAGCCTCAGTGTCAAAACGCTCTCATCGCTTAGCACTCCTGGAGTCTGCTCGAGTGCATCGACCAGGGGCATCCCCTGTTCCAATCTCATTGCCAGACGCCTCAGACGCCGTCGCGATACGCCACGTTGCTCTTCGGCAAGTCCACTGATTAGTGGCGCCAATGGCTGACGTTGACGGTGTGCGAAACTCAGCAGCTGAACTAGTGACGCTTGAACGCTGGCTTGAGGATCGGCGTCCCACAACGGCGTACTACGCCAATTCGATGCTTTGCTATGGCCCGGCCGATACGATTCAGTCAACCGGCTATGCAGTATTCCAAATAAATCAAACATAAAAAAGAGTCAATTACCTTTTCTGCTCGTTTATGCGAGCGAAGTAATCATCGAAACCAACGGCAAGAACAGGCTTACGATCACAAAGGCCACAAGACCACCTACAAAAACGATGACCAAACTTGGAAGACTCTCAAAGATCCAGTTAGATCGAAGCTGCGCACGGTGGCGATAGAGCTCGGCAAGTTCTCGAATCAACTCGACATTTACACCGTCCGGATTCCTCGAAGTCAGGGCAAGCTGGAGCAGCCTAGGAAAGCGGTAAATCGAACGCGTTTGCTCGATTCGAAATCCCGAGTGCTTGAGCTCCTTCGACAATTGCGCTGCAGCTATGGAAAAATAGGAGTGTTCGCAACTTGTACCAGAGAGCCGGATGGCTTCCTCCACGGGAATCTTCATTTGAAGCAGCTCGGCCAGTGTGCTACAGAGCGTCGACATCGCCAAAAGATTGGAACTACTACCTGCTACAAAGCGTCCGAAAATCCGATTGGTAATTGCATGCCTTCGCCATTGAGAAACCAACAGAACGCAGCCACCACCCAGCAAGCAACCAAATACCAAAGTTCTGAGAGCATGCTGTGTTAATTGAGCCGAGAACCACAGCGTCAGCAATGTTGGTGGTGGTAGACGCAGCCCAAATTCTCCAAACATGGTGCGGAAGGTCGGAATAATGGTTACCGCAAAGAACACCGTCAGCAACAAACAAACGCCCACGAGGAACAGCGGGTAGTAGAAACTACGACGAATATGCAAGCTCGACTTTAGCTGTTCGTCGAGCATCCCAAGCCAGCTCTGTAGCTGCCGCGAGTCAGGCGATTCACGATCGGAGCTATTCAGTAGCGGTAGTAGAGCGGCGGTTGATCGCTTCGAAAGGAATTCCTCCGGTGTCAGATTGCCCTGCAACTTTGCAACAAGCTGCTGCAATGCCCTACGGCTCGGGCCTGGAGGCGTTTCATTTGCCAATGCCGCGATGGCTGGTATCCAGTTTTTGCGTTTATCAATGACTCGGGAAATTCTTTGCCAGAAATCGTTGCGTTGAGCAGACGCCAGGGGAGCTGAAACGACAACTCGCTCGATTGAATTCAGTATCAGCCCTTGTTGCTCTAACTCGCGAACTGCGTCGGCAACGCTTTCGGCAGTCAGTTCTCCATGCACAACGGTCTGCTCGGAGTTGGTGGCTTGGTAGTGGAAGCGGTGCATCAGCTAGTTTCCTTCCGCCACAAAGAGTAAGAAATCGAACAGCGGTAGGAACACCGCAAGTGCCACTGTCAAAACGATAAGACTCCCCACGACTGCTGCGAAAATCGTAGACCAGCGAAGGGAAACGCCGGAAGTCTGAAAGTCCACTAAACGCCAGTAGGATGCAGCCGCCAACTCCAATTTCCTGTTCTGAGGAAGCGAATCGGAAGTGGGGTGAGTCGCCCAGTGGAGCAGTGGAGGAAGTACCGCGGGTGGGGCTGGCCCGTTCCCAACCACCGCTTGAGCTGTTTCCTTCGGTTCCGCGTCCGAAACTTGGACCGGTAAGTCGAGATTCTCTGGTGATGCGGTTGTCGCTTGCATCTCATGGTGACTAGCATTACGCTCGAGTAGCCGCTCCGCTTTCAAGGCCTGCTGAATGTGCCGTGTCAATTTGGATTCAGAAACGCGATGCTTACCCCAAGAGGGAGCTCGCGAAGCACTTCCCCAGCGAAAGAGCTTGCGCAGCCCGATAGGTCCCAGAATCACAGGTATCGCGGTGCCCCAAAGGGGCATCCATGTTCGGAGGACCAACAATACTTGCAACGCGAGTCCGGGTGGCTTTTGCAATTGGTCGTTTAACGCGGCGAACTTGGGCACCGTGAAGCTAAGGATGTACAGAACAGCCAGGTAAGCCAGGAATAGCAAGAGGTATAGCTGGGAGGCATTCACCTCCCACTGCTGTCGGACTTTTGAGGTCGCCAGAGGCATGGCAACTAGCCTCTCGAAACCTTGCACCTGCCCCTCAGGCTCCAACCATGCTAAGAACGCGGAGCGATAGGCCTCGGGGAGCGTCGAGTCGGCTGCGACGACCCCAGCCAGATCGACACCGGCTGCCAGTTGGCGACCAATGCGGCTGGCCATCGATTCAAGAAATGCGTTGAAAGTTTCGTACTCAGCTGGGCAGCCAACGTCGATAGGCAATCCAGTGCTAGCCACGGAAACAATTTCTGTGTGAAATCGGTGTAATTGTTGAAGCGGAGAATCGTTCATACCAATCCACTGTCGAGGAAGGCTTCGATGCGCAGGTAGGATACATAACCTGCTGCTGCGGAATCTGATGCGCGGCAGGCGGGAATTTATCTAAAGAGATTGCGAAGATTCTGAAGAAGGCCTGATAGACAAGGAGCATTCACGTTCCAGTTAGCGTGTCAAACTGGAGCCTCGAGCTGAGGTCGAATACTTCAGAGCGATGCCGCTCGCGGTACTGAATAGCAGCAGGCACTGTTCGCTTGGCGAGTGGTGCTGGAGTGCCCCAAGTTTCTGCGTGAGGGAGAAATTATCGGTTTTCGATGCCCACCGCTTGCGATTTCCGAGTACGGTGTGCTCGCGTGCATAACCCGAGAATCACCGCTCCATCGGTAGCGAGAGTTTTGCCTTGCAGGCCTTGGCTAAGTAGCCAGACACCGACAAGCCAGAC
Source organism: Aureliella helgolandensis (assembly GCF_007752135.1). Classification (GTDB taxonomy): domain Bacteria; phylum Planctomycetota; class Planctomycetia; order Pirellulales; family Pirellulaceae; genus Aureliella; species Aureliella helgolandensis. The sequence goes on from NZ_CP036298.1 coordinate 3,682,552, forward strand.
GGCGCGCGCTTCAGACTGTCGTCCCACCACGCCGTTGGGAATTGCGCAAATAGAATCTTGCCCTATTGAGCCGCGAAGCCATCTGGCGACGGACTTGCACAAGCGAGTGCTCGAAGCACTACCACGCAGCCCGTTCTTGAGAGAGCTGATCGATGAGCGATTCTAGCTCGGCATCCAATTTCGAGGACTCGCGTTTGTGATACTGCTCGACGTCCGGAACGTAATTCTCCGGTGAGGGAGTTGGGGGAAGATTCGAGCTGAGTTCGGATCTGCTTTCCGAGGGACGGTGCAATTTAATGTCAGGCGGAGCCTGTGAATTCTGCGGTTTGGTTCGATCCTGGGTAGGAGGGCTGAATAGCAAAGGGGCTATGGGGGCAGATCCTGGCTGCTCACCCTCTCCCCCTTGGGGTTCATTGGCCTGTTTGTTGAGTTGATTAATGACGATGAGGACGTCAATCGGACTTAGGCGGCCGTCACCATTCACGTCGGGGTAGGCGTCGGACCAGGGCTCGCCATTTGCCAACTCCCCATCGTACGGCTGGGTGTCGATACCTTCTTGATTGAGTCGGTTGATTAGGATCAAGGCATCGATGGGAGTCACAACCCCGTCATTATTGACATCCTGCGGGATCTTAGGATTCTGGTAGGGTGAGGGAGCGGGAGTGACCGTTAGGGTGAATTCAGCCGAAACGCTTTCACCCCGGTGTGAGGTGGCAGTAATCTCCAGTGTGACACTTGTTTCGAGAAACAAGTAAATGATCTGCCCTTGCTTTAGTTGGAGCGTATCTCCCACGAACTCAAAACGTTCATCCGACACGGTGAAGTTGTAATGATCCCCATCGGGATCCGAAACCGAAACGGTTCCCACGGGAGCTCCCGGCGTGCTATCGACCACCGCCTTCCGGCTCAGGGACAATCCCAGCGGTCCCTCGTTGCGATCAGTGACGCGGACCAACAGCGGCTTGGAGGTTACCGTGCTCTCGTTTCCCAGAATCGAAGCTGTGACGGTCAGTTGTACAAGTGGCTCGGCTTCGTAGTCGAGGGACTGGTCATGACGCAGCTTGAGCTGACCGGCTACCACTTCAAATCGAGCGTCCGAAACCGAAAAGCGATATTCGGCGTTGGGCTCGGAGCCGATGACTACGACGGGACCAACTGGTGCACCAGGGGCGTTTTCTGGCACGGTTGTCCCCTCCAGTTTTATCTCCTGCGGCAATTCGACAGTGTTAGCAACCGCCAGCGTTGCGTGCACTGTAATACGATGAGCGGGCTCAAGCACGTCGATGGCTTGGAACTCGATGTTGATGAGATTTTCCGATTCATAGTCGATGGCTCCAGCCGAAAAATAGAGTCGGCCAAGTTCCACCGTAAAACGAGCATCCGAAGTGGTCACGAGGTAGTTCGCGTCTCGATCGACATCTACGATCGAGATATAACCGAGCTGGTCTCCAGGAGAGGCGTTTTCCGGGATTGGAGGCACATCCACTTGAATGGATAGGGGCGGATCGTTTACGGCAATTATAGACCAATTCAGTTCAAACTCGCTTGCAGCCGTTCCGTCAAAAACAAGCAGAGTCGCTTGATCGACACCGTTGAAATCCGCGTCTGGGCGGTATTGGAGGGTTCCGTCTGCATTGAGGGCCAGAGTTCCATTCTGCGTCGGATGCTTGATGGCAAACCAGAGGTCATCCTCGTCTGCATCATAGATCCCATCTAGTTCGTGCAGGTCGACTACGCTGACAGCGTCCTCGGCGAGTTCCTGGACGGCCAACTCGGTGATCATGGGAGGGGTGTTTTCGGTTTGCCGGACGCCAAACTGAACTTCTGCCAAAGCCGCATTGGTTGCGAGAGTTACATTGGGATTCGTCGGCTCTGATACACTAAGCCGTGAGACCCCGCGATTGCTTGCAACGAATACTTGCCTTCCATCTCCGGCGGGCAACAGGTTGGTTGTTCGAACGAGAGTGGCGTTGGAAGCGGTCTGCGTTCTGCCAACGGGAGCCCATGTCGAGCTATCCCAAACGATGACTTCGGACGGATTCGCAACGCTGCCGGTCGCAAAACGCCCGCCCCCCAGCTGTAGACCTAACGGTGCGGTAGCCTCCTGAAGCATGGCTGCGAGCTTTAATGTGTCGTTGCTAATCTCAACCGCTTTCACCCCGTCCTGCTCGGTGGCAACCATTGCCAGCAGAGGACGGTCTGCACCTTCCGGAACGATCAATGCGAGCTCGTTCGCCAAGCCGTCTAAGATCAAGGAGTGTGTTTTCTGGAACCCGTTGGCGGGGTCAAGCATGCCAAGGGTCGAAGTGCCACTAGACGCAAACTCCGCCGTCAGCAACCGATCGAATGAGCCCGTGCCGGCTAAGTAGCTGGCAGTGGTCGCGCTGTGCCCGCTCAACTCAAGGCTGTTGCCGGTGGCGTTGGCAAATGCAAGTTGTCGGCCATGCGATGTCTCAAGCAGGGCGACATTCTGGGTGCCAACCCGTACTAGCTGGACAATGTCTTGTCCGGCTTGAAGGCCCGTGATGGGTAGTGTTTCTAAGGTGCCACTAATCGAGTCAAAACGCTGGGCGCGCGAGGTCCCATTTTCACTGCCGGAAATTACTAGCAGGCCATCGCTCGAGGTCGCCAATGAAGTAACGTAGGCACCTGGCAAGGGTAGGGCAGCTTGCGGCAACTCGGCTTGGCTAAGCAGAATAAGTTGATCATCGAGATCGACTGCCCAGGTCGGACCCTGCTCGGTCGCCGCCAGCAGACTCTTCACTGGCAAGGTTGATACGGACTGCGAACTGGCTTGCACCCCCTGGGGCTCGACCTGCAAATTCTCGCTGTTGAGGAGGCCTACAGAGTAATTGCCCGGTTCCAATCCGCGAAAATAGGCAAACCCGTCGTCGCCAGTGGCAGCCAGCAAATCGTCGTCGTCGTATTGCCCATTCAAATTCTGATCGACGAAGACCAGTCGGTCTGCGGCACGACTATCGGTTTCCGGCTCGAAATGATGCGAGCCGTTGTGATCCAGGTAGATCGAAACGTTGATGCCCGCCAGTAGTCGTCGAGCTTCCAGAGGCTCAAGAGCGAGCCGCAATTGGACGGAACGCTTCCTGTTGGAACTTCGCAAGCTAGTCCGATCCTTCAACAAACGCTTTGGGGTAGTGTGTTTCAATCGTTTGGGGCTCATCGGATTCACTGAGACTTTCGAGCCTGCGGGCACGGGTCCTCGGCAAGTTTACTGACTTGCTTTCGAACCTTGGGGGCTGAGTAGACTGAGCACCCTAGTAGCTCTATTTAGGGTCGCTGTAGCATCATAACGCATAGTCGCGCGTTAGGTAAAGTAAACAGACGGTATTCTACGGGGCCTGTTTTCAGTCCAGGAAACGCAATGGATGGGCGCGGTAGCGTCAATCGACCACTCTTACACCTCGATTGAGCAACCGGGACTCGTAGTCTAAACTTGGATGGCTGCGTTCGCACCGCAGCGGGAGCCCAAGGGCCCGCCCGCCAATCGTTCCACTATTTATTACCGGTTACCGGGTAATTTTGGCTGGGTGATCCTGGTAGCTTGATGGAATTCCCAACAGCCGGCATGCCCCCCCCCCCCCGAGCGTGGATGCCAAAAGCCAGTGTTGCTTTCAAGAGGGGCGGTCGCGAGCTGGAGCTGCCTGCGGGAAGCTGGTCATTGGTGGCGAATTTGTCCAGTTCTCGATAAATCGAGAGTACGGGATCAATTGCAACTGCTGAATTGTTATTAACTTAAGACGAATGGTTGGCAGTTGTGGACGTGGGGAACTTGTTTTTGGAACACTTTACTACAGCCATAGTTTGGCAAGACGAAACATGACTTCAGCGACCGCCCAACAGACGGAAAGCCGCATTTTGAACATTGCGGCTTACAAGTTTGTACAGTTGGACAACTTGCAGCAGAGACGCGAAACGCTCAAGGCGTTGTGCGACAACTTAGGGCTGCGGGGGACCATTTTGTTAAGCCCGGAAGGAATCAATCTGTTTCTAGCGGGGGGCCCGAACGAAGTGGAACAATTCCTGGGAACGTTGCGCAGCGATCCCGCCTTCGCCAACCTAGAAACGAAGGACAGCTATTCGACGACTCAGCCCTTTCGCCGCATGCTGGTACGACTGAAGAAGGAAATCATTGCTTTTGGGATTGATGGGATTGCTCCAGAAGAGCGCACGTCTCCGAAACTTCCGGCTCAAGAGCTCCGAAAATGGCTCGACGAAGGCCGCCCCGTCAGGTTGCTGGATGTAAGGAATGATTACGAGTTCGAACTGGGAACCTTTGCGGGAGCTGAGCAGCTCGATATCGAGCACTTCCGTGAGTTTCCCAAGGCGATTGAAAAATTGCCGGAAGACGCCAAGCAAGTTCCGCTAGTGATGTTCTGTACCGGGGGCATTCGCTGCGAAAAAGCGGGGCCGCTCATGGAACGAGCCGGATTTCAGGAAGTCTACCAACTCGACGGCGGTATCCTCAAATACTTCGAGGAGTGCGGGGATGCACATTACAACGGATCGTGTTTTGTGTTTGATGGACGCGTTGCACTCGATCCCCAGCTGCAACCGACGGGCAATATCCTCTGCTTCGTGTGCCAGGCTGTCCTGTCCGAAGCCGAATTCAACTCGGACAAGTTTAAAATTGGGAAGTCTTGTCCCAAATGCTATAAAACGCCACAAGAGCAGCACCAGCAGAGGGTTGCGACCAGAGCCAGCCAGCTACGGGAGTTGGCAGCCACTCAGCCCGGTTGCACACCTTACACGGGCATTCGTCGCATGCATGTTCCGAGGAAGCTCGCGGGGTTGCCGCTGATCGAATTCTTGACCCAATGGCATCCGCCCACTCCCCGTCAAGCTTGGCTCGACTGGATCGCGCAAGGCCGCATTCTGCAGATGAGCAGTCGCTACGATGTGCTCGGTGTAGCGACCGCGGAGACCCTAGTCAAAGAGGGAGAATGCTTCGAACAGCAGTTGCCCGACACTATAGAACCAGCCATCAATCCGCTCATCGACCTGTTGTACGAGGATCAAAGCCTCGTTGTTGTCAACAAGCCAGCGCCGCTTCCAGTGCACCCCAGCGGCAGGTACAACCGCAATTCGCTCACTTCCCTGCTGGCACCGCTCTATCCCAATGAATCGCTGCGCATCGCACATCGTTTGGATGCTGCGACTTCGGGCGTCGTGGTCCTCTGTCGAAAATACCAAGCCTCACGGTTCGTCCAGCCCCAGTTTGCTGCTCAGACGGTAGAGAAGCAGTATGTTGCTCAGGTGCACGGACATCCCGCTTGGGATTCGATGCAGTGTGATGCCCCCATCAGTGCGAAGCCGTCTGCAGCGGGGGGCCGAAAAATTGACTCTGCCGGACAATCTGCGGCGACAGAATTCCACGTCCTAAGGCGTCTTCCCGATGGTACATCCCTGCTCAAGGTGACTCCGCTTTCCGGCCGCACCCACCAAATACGGCTGCATGCTTGTCACTTGGGGCACCCACTGGTTGGCGACGCATTGTATCCATCAGGAGACGTGACGGCGGAATCGAATCAACTTAGGTCGTCCGAGCTTTCGTCCGAGCTTTCGTCCGGTTCCCAAGCCCCGCCGACACAGACCCTCAGGTTGCATGCAGCCAGTATCACTCTACAGCACCCAGACACCCGCTCTCCGATTGTCTTCACCGCGCCCATGCCAGCCTGGGCAGAGCGAGCGTAGTCGGCCAACCGGTGAAATTTACGAACTGACCGGGCTGTTGAAATAGTAACCCGCCGCGTGGGCAAGGGAAGATAACCTCCGCTATAAGTCAATTAAGGGCGCAACCTCCGCATTAAAATGCAAATTGCTATTAAATCAACAGCCCGTGACGCTTCGGGGCACCGATCACTTATTACATCGTTTTTAGAAATAACGAGCTTATGACTTCAACTGATTCTACGTCCGCAGCCGACTTTTCTGTCGATCACCCGCGCATTGAAAAAGCGGTACGAGAGATCTTGGCTGCTGTAGGTGAAGATCCTGATCGTGAAGGCCTGCTGGAAACCCCAGCCCGCGTCGCTCGCATGTATGCGGAGATGTTCTCAGGGTTGCACAAAGATCCAAGTATCCATCTTCAAAAGGTGTTCACCGAATCGTACGATGAAGTCGTCTTGATCAAAGATATTAATTTCTGCAGCATGTGCGAGCATCATTTGCTCCCCTTCACAGGCAAGGCACACGTCGGCTATCTGGCTGAGGGAAAAGTCGTTGGCCTAAGCAAGTTAGCGCGCGTGGTAGAGGAAGTCGCCCGGCGGCCCCAAGTGCAAGAACGCATGACGGAGCAGATCGCAAACTTGGTCGAAACGGAATTGGGGGCCCGAGGCGTCGCAGTCGTCTTGGAAGCAACTCACTCTTGCATGACGATGCGCGGAGTGAAAAAGCCGGGAAGCATGTGCATGACTTCCTCAATGCGGGGCGTTTTCCGAGAAAACCTCTCTTCCAGAGCGGAGATTCTCGGGTTAATTATGGGTAGCGCCCGCTGAATTTAGCTGCCGCTTGAAGACAAGCGACAGCTATCGAGAAAACCGGTTGCTTGCTTTGGATAGCCAGCTACATTCGCGTGAGCGAAGGCGTTGGCCAAACGTATTACCGCCGGACAGGATTACCTCGGATATGGGCTACTTGCGGATTGCATAGAGCCCCGCGTAGGTTCTCAGGTAGAGGGTTCCATTGGCAACGATGGGTGAGGCGGTAATCGTCTCTCCTGCCATATCGTTTTCAGCGACAATTTCGAAGTCTCGACCGGCTTTTAGAACGGTACAAACGCCATCTTTACCGCAGAAGTAGATGTGACCGTCAGCATACAGTGGACTGCTCCTGTGCTGAACGGTATGAGTTCGTTGGTGATAAACCTCAGATCCTGTTTCTAATTCGATGCACTGCATTTTTCCATCTTTATGCAGCAGGTAGACCAAATCATCGACGATCAACGGGATGGAAACGTCTGGCGTTTCTTGGATCGACCAGGCAACGACCGACTCCTTGCCAGTTACTTCGCCTTTGAGCTCCGAATTCACGTTGATGGCAAAGGTAGGACCATTCTTGCAAGTCGGAACTACGATCTTGCCCTGGCCAAATGCAGGTGATGAGACGAACCGAAAGTACAGGTCATAGGCTTTATTTTCAGGATCGTTGTCTGCATTCAATCCGCCCAGTCGCCACAGTTCACGGCCGTCATCCAACGCGTGCCCCGTTGTGCAATCCGCTCCATGGACTATCAGGAATTGCTGATTTCCATCACTGTACAAGAAGGGAGATGCGTAGGAGTGTTTGCATTCGAAAACGGCAATCGTCTCGCGATCTACTTCCCAAATGGTCTCTCCGGTCAGCTTGTTTAGCTTTACGACTTTACCAGTCCGCGTATCGTCTCCACGTTTCATGGCGCCGTGAAGCAATTGCAAGTAGAGCGCCTCTTCGTGCAGCACAGGAGTGGAGGTCATGCCAAACTGAATGTCAATTTTCCCGAAACGGTCGGCAACGTCGAACTTCCAAACTTCATTGCCCGAATAGTCGTAGCAAGCCAGGATGGCACTCGTGAAATTGTCTCCACGCGAGAAGAAAACCCAAACATGTTCTCCGTCTGTCGACGGGGAAGCAGAAGCCGAATTGCCTTCTCCGGCACGTGCATTTTGATTTCCGTCCGTGACTTTGCGCTGCCACAGGTGTTTGCCGCTGTCGGTATCGATCGCGATTAATACCAAGTCATCCCCGTCGGCTGAGGTGACGAAGAGGTACTTGCCCCAGACCGCTGGAGTCGCTCCGCCTTGACCTGGGAGTGGTGAACGCCATGCAACATTTTCGGTAGTCGACCAATGGGTCGGAATGGACTCGGCGGTAGAGATTCCGTTGCTGCCCGTACCACGCCATTGCGGCCAGTTGTCGGCTAGGGACACGGTTGAAAACCGTAGGGAAATCGTTGCTAAAAGTAGCAAGTTGACGATACGATGATGTTGCAGTAATCGCATTTTATTTGCACATTGAAAACAAAGAGGGGCGGGAATTCGTTGACGGCTGAGGAAACAAGTCGCGCGGGTTCACTTTCGACAATGCCTGCAGACGCGGCCAATACAGCGACTGAGCGGAGCTCACCTGAGGAAGTCCAATCAATCGAAGCGAACTTGGAACTTAAACGAACTTGGAACCTATTCCTCCAGATTATAGCTCATGCAAATTGCGGCGTGGAGTCTGCTGCTGGACGGGGGGCGACTGGGCTGTATCGGCTGGGCTGTGTAACGAATGGGGGGCCGTGAAAATCAGTTGGTGCCCCGCCGTTTCCGGAATCTGCATATATCTACCAATCTCGTAGAAACTTTTGTCGAGCACTGGGGTTCGAACGGGCAGCCCCAAATACATCAGATGCCCGTTTGCCCATTAGCCGTTCTCTATTAAGTGAGCAAAGTGAAAGGTCCCCGTTTGACTAGGTTGCAGCAAATTCAGACTCCTTACGGTGCGATGGAAGCCGAATGGACATCCCAAGGGCTCTATCGGTGTGAATTTCAATCACGGTCGGCGGTCCCACCCCTCGGACTCGTGGTGGATCAACCGCCAGTTTCGGATCAAGCACGACGCGAAGGTGAGTCTGAAGAAAATCCGCTTAGCCAGCCTGCAACTGTGCACCAAGCCAGATTGGGATTGGAAAAATGGTTGGCGACCTATTTTGAAACGGGTGTGCTGCAGTGGGAGATTGATTGGTTTGACTGGAGCGGTGTTTCTCCCTTCCATCGCAAGGCGTTGACCGTCTGCTTTGAGATTCCTTCAGGGCAAGTGCTGACGTACGGCGAGGTGGCAAGCCGGTGTGGCAGTCCCCAGGCGGCTCGGGCGGTCGGAGGGGCGATGGCACGCAATCGCTGGCCTTTGATTATTCCCTGCCACCGCGTAATGGGAGCTGGAGGGCAATTGACGGGCTATTCCGGAAGTGGTGGAGTGGACACAAAACAAGCACTTTTGAGCTTCGAACGCGAACGAGCAGCATCGTCGCGTCGGAATGGTTCGGACCATTGAAGCCGACGAACGAGCTAGGTTTGCAATCGATCATGCTCAGTACATCAACCGCAGCCGATTGCATAGGTGATTTGGGGAGCATGATTGGGGAGGTTCTTTTCCTAAGCAAGCAAAAACGGTAGCGGTGTAGAGCAGCCGTGCTTTCGCCGAATCTTCAGAAGTGTGACAAATTCCACGGCGGCTCAATCCGAAGGGTTGATCCCGACAAAGCACCTGAAAGCATTGAAGACCGAAATATGTTTCACGACATTGTGCACCGCTGCTACGAGCGACGTTCCGGCTTGCGAAGTGCGATCATGCTTGCAACTCGCAATGGATCTGGTTCTATTCAAATCGCGGTACGTGCGGTGCAACGGCCTGTTGTTGTCGTACTGTACGTTGTTAGCTTTCTGGTTTGCCAAGGCTTCCCTGTCCAGTCAGCGGCTTGGGGCAAAGACTATCTATTTACATTAGCTGGTGGATACAGCCCCGAAGGAAATCAGGCTTCCCTGGAAGCAAATGTGCTGTTTTTGCAGGACATCTTAGCCTCTGATGAGTTGGAACCGGTCGAGCACTCGATTTTTTTCTCCGATGGCTTCGATGATACGGCGGATGTGCAAATTGTAGATCCGTCGGATCCAACATTGCCTGTAACCGACCTCCTCAAGAGTCTGTACAGTTTGGGGCGCCAATCGACCAATCTAGACTATCGTGATCATCAGATTCCTAACATTGCTGGACCATTAGAGCCGTCCAATATCAAGGCGGCCATGCAGCGCGTGGTGAGCCGGTTGACCGCTGGCGATCGCCTCTTGATCTACGTAACTGCCCACGGAAGCGCAGCAACCGGCCGTAATCAGTACAACACTTCGATCAATTGTTGGGATAGGCAGTTTATCCATGTTAAGGAGTTTTCTACTTGGCTTGATGAAGTGCCGCCGGAAGTGCCAACCATTATGGTCATGGCCCAATGCTATGCTGGCGGATTTGCGCACTCCATCTTTGACAGGGGGAATCAGCGCAACGGCCTCGCAAAGAACTTGCGGGTTGGCTTCTTCGCACAGCAGCACGATTTGGCGGCGGCCGGGTGTCGACCTGATATTGAGAACGATGAAGAATACAGTAGTTATTTTTGGGGAGCGCTCGTAGGGCGGAGCCGCACGGGCCATACGATCCATGCTGCCGATTTCGACCAAGACGGTGTGGTCACCTTTTCCGAGGCGCACGGTCACGCGATCTTGGCCAGCAATACGATTGACATTCCCTTGCGCACCACAGATGCATTGCTCCGTGTTTACAGTCGCATTGATCAATACCAACTCGACGACTCATCAATTGGGGGAGGAGGGAGCTCGCATTCTTCAGAATCTGAAAACGCCGACGAGGAAGCCGACTCTCTTGACTTCCCTCTGCAGGAGCCAGCATCTGCTACGTCAGTGGGGCGGACGACGGCTATTCCAATTAGCTCCCAGCCCCAGAATGTTCCGAAATTGCATTCGATGAGCGGCACGCTGAACGAGATCTGCGAGCACACGAGCCCTGCAACTGTCCGCGAGATTCAGGGGCTTGCCCAGCAACTGCAGATCGAACTGACGGAGGAGGTGACCGTAGTATTCGATCGCTACCAAGAACTGCGTCAGGGTACTCGCCGGAGCTCACGTTTTCGCGGTGGCCGCCGTTCGCGTGGCCGAAGTTCTGGCCGACGTCAACTGCGTGAAGCGATCGGCGAACAATGGCCCGATTTGGGCGCATCGGACCATTGGCGCGACTCGCCATTGCTAGCTGTGGAAGGGCAAGCCGAGCTGATGGACTCCATACAGCAGCTGCCCGCCTACAAAGCCTACTCGCAGGCTCAGCTCGAGCGGCAAGCGACAAACCAAGAGCGTGAGCTCCTCGAAGTCCAGCAGGTTAAATATCAGCGATTGATCTTTGCGATGGAGACGGCCCTGTTAGCCAAGAATCTGCCGCATGTAGCACCACCCGAAGTTCTTGCAGTCTACGAGTCCATGCAGCATCTAGAGCAATCGTCTCTCCACCACCGCTAAACAGCCTAGCCCCTCCCAAGAGTGCCCTCAGCCCTCCAAAATCCAATCAGTGCCACCCACCTATCCCGATAGGTGCCATCCACTGATTGGCAAATGTGGATGGCACCTTTTGGCTTTTTGGCTCTCGGGGGAAGCTGCTGCTAGCGAGAGCTCTGTGCTAGCAAAGGCGTCGCTTGTTGGACGATGAGACCCCGCATGAGAGGCGGTGTTTTGCAGAGAGAGGCCGTCGTCTTCCAGCGGCGAGCTAGGCGAGCGCACAGCGATCGCGTGCTGCACAGGAGATCGTCGGAAAATGGGGGCTAGCTGGCAGGAGGCAGCAAGAAGGGGGCTACCCAGATGCGAGAAAGCACTCGCTGGCCTTCTGCTGGCCGTGATGGCAACGCCGATTGTGCCGACGTGCGTCGGCGGACATGGTACTCGGGCGCCCCGCACAGGTACTCCGGCCAAAGTAGCGTTTGTAATCCCACACCAAGTCACGCCACATCGAGACCTCGATCCCAGTCGACGCTAAAGCCGATTGCAGTCGCTGCGGTACTTTGGAGGCGGCCTGCTTAATACGCTGGGCCGCCGTCCACTGCAGTAGCTCCAGGTACTTACTCCAGTCCATGCACAAGAAGCCGCGGTCGCTGGCTCGCAATCCGCCCGCATGAGCCTGCGGGTCGTTCGACAACGTTTGACTGGCCAGTTCTAGAGGTGCCAGCCAGCTGTCTCGCAAGACACGCTTGCCGGTGGGATTGCGACGTTTCGCCTTTTGTTCCTGCATCCGCTGCTGCACGGGTGTCTCGCGTATTTTCTTCCCCGCTTCGGCGGTGGGCACCGCCCGTAGATCGAAGGCTGCTGAATCGATCTTTGCGCCCCGCTCAGCCTGGATGCGATCGTAGGCTGAGGTGTGTTCGGCTTGTTCCGGGGACTCGGCCATCGCCGCTCGAATGGGATTCAAGTCGACATACATGGCGCAGGCCAGCAAGCCCGCATCGTCGGCGAGCCGTTGTGCTTTGAAGCGGCCTTCCCAGAATCGTCCCGTGCATTTCTCTTGAGCGTTCGCGAGCCGCGCGACAGGCTCGGCCAGAGCTCGCATAAACCAAGAGATATCGGACAAACGCGAGCGAATCACCGCCATGCGCTCCTGGTCTCTAATTAACGCCTGCACATCGGCCTCGGTGGGCTCTGCCAAATGCTCCTCAAACCGACGCCCGGGAAAGACTTTCAGCCACCGCTGGGCAACCTCTTCCTCCGACCACAGGGCAACCACGTCGGGACGATTTCGCAAGATGATGTGGAGGTGTGAGCTGAGAATGGCATAGGTCAGTACGTCTATGCCGAACGCGGAAGCGAGGGCTTCCATCCGTCGCCGGATCCACTCGCGGCGGAAGGAGTAATCCTTACCAGAGACAGGGTCGACGCCAGTCAGGAACGCTCTTCGTACACAACGTTGTATGGCATGCACGATACAGACTTCGCCCGCTTGAAATTGTTCATTACGGTTGGGTCTACTCATCACAAGCACCTCCTAGGAGCACCGGTTCAGTCTAACATTCTGTCATCCTTCGTCAATTAAAATCTGGCGGACACCTACTTGACAATCTGCGAGAGATGGATGGCACCTATCGGGGATTGCTAGCAACAGGTGGAAGGTGGTGGAACCTATTGGGAATAGTGGAAGATGGGTGGCACCTTTCGGGGAGGGGGGGATTGCGGTGGAAACCTTGCGGATGACATGGTCGGTGGAGGTGTTTTGGCAAATTCTTGGGGGATAGCGGTGAAGGCAGGGGAAGTGATGGTAGGGGGGGCGTAAAATGGTTGGGATTAAAACCCGCCTAGATTTTGGAACCGATGCTATGCGACGCCGTGAATTGCTATCTTTGATTTCGCTCTCTTTACCACCTCTACTTGTGGATACGTCGTTTCGCGGCTTGTTGCACGCCGCACCCGCCAGTTTGGGCGAGCGAAATGCAGACGTGGTGGTGGTTGGCGGAGGACTTGGCGGTTGTGCCGCTGCGTTGGCCGCGGCGCGGGCTGGTTGTCGTGTAATCTTGACCGAAGAGACCGACTGGCTGGGGGGACAATTAAGCTCGCAGGCAGTCCCACCCGACGAACATTCCAAGATTGAAACTTCCGGTTGCACTTCTGCCTACCGCGAACTTCGAGACGCCATCCGAGGGTACTACCGTCAATACATGCCTCTAACTGCAGCCGCCCGCGCTCAAACGCACTTGAATCCCGGGCAGGGTAGCGTTTCAAGAATCTGTCATGAACCACGCGTGGCTGTCGCAGCGCTTTACCAAATGCTCGGACCGCATCTGGCCGATGGTCGTCTTACGATCCTGCTGAACCACCGTCCGACCGCTGCGAACACCGATGGCGATCGAGTGCTGAGCGTGACTTGCCAGAACGCCGGGACTGGCGAGAGGGTTGAGCTTACCGGCACCTCGTTCGTCGATGCCACGGAGACGGGCGAACTGCTACCATTGACGGGAACGGAATTCGTCACTGGCTTTGAATCTCAAGCTGAAACCGCTGAACCTCACGCACCGACCAGCGCACAGCCGCAGAACCATCAGGCCGCGACTTGGTGTTTTCCTATCCAATATATTGCGGAGGGGGACTTTACGATTGCCAAACCTGATCAGTACGATTTTTGGCGGTCGTACGTTCCCGCACTGAAACCAGCTTGGCCTGGAAAGCTTTTCGATTGGACGTACTCCAATCCAGCCACTTTCGAGCCTCGCACGCTTGCGTTTGATCCGCAAAAAGAAGCTGCAGGTTGGTGGTTGTATCGGCGAATCGCTGCAGCCAAGAACTTCATCCCCGGGGCGTATCGGGGCAGTATTAGTTTAGTCAATTGGCCTCAGAATGATTACCTGGAAGGCAATTTCTATGATGTCACCGCAGAGGAGCAGCAGAGGCACATGCAGGGGGCGAAACAGCTGAGTTTGTCCCTTATGTACTGGATGCAAACGGAAGCTCCTCGCCCCGATGGTGGTACTGGATGGCCGGAATTGCGGCTATGCCCAGAGGTGGTTGGCACCGACGATGGGTTGGCCAAGTATCCCTATATCCGGGAGTCGCGTCGCATCCGAGCGCGCTTTACGGTGCTCGAGCAGCACATAAGCCAAGCAGCGAGAATGGAGGAGACTGGGTTAGAGGCAAGTGAAGTCAAAGCCGCATCGTTCCAGGATACGGTTGGCGTTGGCAGCTATCGTCTCGATCTGCACCCCAGCACTGGTGGTGACAACTACATCGATCTGGCATCGCTACCGTTCGAAATTCCCCTCGGCGCGCTGATCCCTGAGCGAATGCAGAACCTCTACGCAGGCTGTAAGAACCTCGGCGTGACACACTTATCTAATGGCTGTTACCGCTTGCATCCGGTCGAATGGAACATAGGCGAAGCGGCTGGAACTCTGGCTGCTCACTGCCATGAACAGAAGTGCAGCGGCGAGGCGATCCATTCCAATCCTAAAAAACTAGCTGCGTTTCAGACGCGGCTACAAGCGAATGGCGTGCAGCTCCATTGGTAATGTCGAGCTTGCATCACTGATGGGAAGAACTCCAGGGGGGGCATCAGCGCAAGGTGTCGTGTGCTTCCCGCTTCCCGTCGGACTGTCGGACTGTTCCAGCGTGCGTCGGAAGGGGCATCCTTGGAAATGAGCTTGTCGGAAAGGTTTACGGTCGGACGATGGGCGGAGTCTCCATGGGGGCCTCTTTCGTGGTTGGGCCGGTGGAACCGGCTCGGATAACTCTCTGATGGAGGCGATCGGGCTTGCGTTCTGGAGTTGGTTTCTGAGTTTTGCACCTGCGGGGTGCCGTGAGGTACAATACACAAACTGCTGATCAATCCCACCCCATTGGCATCCCTCCTGCCGTTCCTGCGAGTGCTGTATATGTATTTCTGTGCAAAGTGCTTCGATGGCCAGTTCCCCGGTACAGGAAAGGCCCTGAGGTACACCTTCATGTTGTGGCTGTATCTTGCGGTCAGTTTTGGACAAGCGGCTGCGCAGGGATTGGAGCCATCGAAGGCGACGTTCGAATCGACCGTGGCCGTGATCTTTGAGAAGCACTGTATCGGTTGTCATACAGCAGGGATCGAGAAGGGGGAGTTTTCGATTTCAACCTCCACGGACCTTGTGGACAATCAATATGTCTTGGCCGGCGATCCGGACGGTAGCTATCTTCTTGACCTGGTGACACCTGCTGACGATGCCGCTGCTGAGATGCCCAAGGATTCTCCGCCACTTTCTGCTGCAGAAATTGCGACTTTACGGAATTGGATTGCTGAGGGAGCGCATTGGCCCGATGATTTTGTGGTGCGGGAAAAGCCGAAGGCGGGGGACTCATGGTGGTCGTTGCAACCTTTACGGACTCCGCCACCGAGCGAGTTGCACAATCCTGAAAATTTGCAGTCGCATGAGGCAAGCGTTGCAACCGCGGCTTCCCGGATCGACGAGCTTCTAGCAGTCCAATTGCGCAAAGCTGGTCTAGCGTCCAATCCACCAGCTGACAGACGTGTGCTAATTCGGCGTGCTACTTATGATCTAACGGGGCTTCCCCCCTCAGCTCAGGAAGTGGCTAATTTTGTGTCGGATCAGAGTGAAAATGCCTTTGAGAAAGTTGTGGATCGCTTGTTGGCATCACCCCACTACGGGGAGCGTTGGGGGAGGCATTGGCTGGATGTGGTGAGATTCGGAGAGAGCAATGGCTATGAACGCAATGAGATCCATAACAACGCCTGGCCATTCCGCGATTACATCATCCGGTCTCTCAATCAGGATAAGCCATTCGATAGGTTGATCACGGAACACTTAGCGGGGGACGTCGTGGCACCAGGTGATCCTAATGTTGAAGTTGGATCAGCGTTCCTTGTCTTGGGGCCATACGATGATGTTGGCAATCAAGACGCCGTGCAAGCCGCTCAGATCCGCGCCAACACGCTTGACGAGATGATCCGAACGACGACGGAGGCCTTCTTGGGGCTTACCGTCGGCTGTGCTCGCTGCCATGATCACAAGTTCGATCCTATACTTGCTCGCGATTACTATCAGTTCTATTCAACCTTTGCAGGAACGCGGCACGCAAGCCGAACGATCGCCACTGAGGAGCAAGCTGCCGCCCGACAAGCGGAGTTGCAGCCGTTGCAGGACGAGCTCAAGACGCTTCACCAGCAGCAGGCAGCCCTGGAGGAAGAGCTCGCAGCTCAGCAAGATGTCGAGCAGCCGCCTTCGGGGAAGGAGCTCGAAGCAAAATTAGGTGACCTCAAGGAACGCCTCTCGCAAGTGCAAGCTTCGATTGCCAAGGTGGAAGAGTATCCCAACTGGTGGATCGGACAACATGTCGCGGCGGACGCAGTAGGTCCGTTTCACATTTTTGTCGGTGGAGATCCACAGCGCTTGGGCGAAGCAATCCAGCCGGCTAGTTTGGTGGCGCTTAGCGAGGTGGCCCCCAGCTACCAACTCCCCGTGGATTCGTCGGAAGGGGCACGGCGGTTAAAGCTCGCCGAATGGTTGACCGACGCGAAAAATCCATTGACACCCCGAGTACTGGTCAACCGCATCTGGCAATACCATTTCGGAATTGGAATCGTCGATACGCCCAGCGACTTTGGGTACATGGGAGGGCGGCCAAGTCATCCCGAATTGTTGGATTGGCTTGCGCTTGAATTATTGGAGAATCAATGGCGGATCAAACCGATTCACAAGCTGATCATGATGTCGCGAGCATACCAACAGTCGAGCGATTATGTTGAAGCTGCGGGACGTATCGACGGTGAATCGCGACTGTTGTGGCGATTTCCACCTCGACGGCTGACGGCGGAAGAGATTCGAGATACGTGGCTAGCGGTGTCGGGAGCCTTAGATTTACGGATGGGAGGAGCGGGGTTTCGGTTGTTTCGCTATTCGCAAGACAATGTCGCGACCTATTATCCGTTGGACGAGCATCCCCCAGAAACTTATCGACGCGCGATCTACCATCAAACGACTCGAGCGACGCGAACCGACATGATGAGTGACTTTGATCAACCCGATTGTGCTTTTGCGACGCCTCGTCGCGCCTCGACCACTACGCCTCTCCAAGCATTGACGTCGCTCAATCATCGATTTGTCCAAGACATGTCCAACTTGCTGGCTTCGCGAATCGACGGACGGCTGCCCAAGACGGATGAGGGGCGAGTCGCTATCGCGTTTGAGTTGTGCTACGCGCGGCCACCGGAGTCGGATGAGTTGCTGGTCTGCACTGAAATGTTGTCCGAGCATGGCTTGGCTGCGTTGTGTCGTGTGTTGTTGAATACTAGTGAGTTGATTTACGTAGAGTAGTGAGCAGGATGTACGAACCCAATCGAGAGATGGAAGCTAGCCTACGAGACATTTCTCGGCGCGGATTTTTAGGAAATGCCTCGTCGGGATTAGCTGGGGTCGGCTTACTGCAGTTACTGGCGGGTGAAATTGCCGTTGGGGGCAACGCTCCTAGCGGGACCGACAGCCTGGGATTGCATTATCGTCCACGCGCTAAGCGAGTGTTGCAGATTTTCTGTCCGGGGGCTGCATCCCACATGGATCTTTGGGAGCATAAGCCAGCGCTCGCGAAGTACGCAGGCAAACCACTACCGGGTGAGGAATCCTATGTTTCCTTTCAAGGCAAAAACGGAAATCTGATGGACTCCCCGTGGCCATTTGTGCCTGTGGGCAATTGCGGAAAACCGATTAGCAGTATGTTGCCACAGATGTCGAGACACGTGGATGATATTGCGTTCGTACACTCGATGCACAGTCGCACCAACACGCATGGACCAGGCTGCGTCTTTATGAATTCCGGGCACGACACCGAAGGGTTTCCTAGCTCCGGTGCTTGGATGAGCTATGCCTTAGGGAGTGAGAACGAGAATCTACCGGCGTTTGTAGCCCTGCCAGATGTGCGCGGTGAGCCTCCGAATGGGAAGGCGAATTGGACGAACGGCTTTCTTCCCGCACGCCATCAAGCGATCATGATGAATGCCCAACAACCGATTCGCAACCTGAAGCCACCGCCGGGGATTGACGCGCAGGAAGACCTCGCGTCGCGCGATCTGTTGGAAAAATTGAACCGTCGCTTCGCGGTAGCTCATCCCGCCGAATCGGATTTGCAAGCGCGAATCGCTGCCTACCAACTTGCAGCGAGGATGCAGTTGTCGGCTCCTGAAGTTTCAGATCTGTCCCAGGAATCGAAGGTCACGCATCAGATGTACGGGACCGCGGACCCCAATCCTCTCAAAGCGGCCTACGCTCAGAATTGCCTATTGGCCAAACGATTGCTGGTACGTGGGGTGCGCAGCGTCAATCTGTATTGCGGTTCGAGAGCATCTGGCGTCGACGGCTTACTTAATTGGGATGCCCACAAAACATTAAAGGACGATTATGAACGCCACTTGCCGATCTTCGACGGCCCGACTGCAGCGCTGTTGACAGACCTTAAGAAACTCGGCCTACTCGATGACACACTTGTCCTGTGGATGACGGAATTTGGCCGCATGCCGACGCATCAAGAGGGGACCAAAGGACGCGATCATAACCCAGATGGATTTACGTGTTGGATGATGGGGGCCGGGGTGAAAGGCGGAGTGAGCTACGGAAGTACCGACGAGTTTGGGAGGCGAGCTCTGGAGAATCCAACGACGGTTTGGGATTTTTATGCAACGGTGCTGCATCTGCTCGGGCTCGATCATGAGCGATTGACGTGGTACCACAATGGGCTGGACCGCAGGTTGACGGATGTACAGGGAAATCTAATTCAAGAGATCCTAGCTTGAGGCTGCCCCAGTGCAGAGGAGTGGACTAGTAGAGAAGTCGTCGAGCAGAGCAGCTGTCGAGTCGTTTAGGGGGATTGGCTCCAATAGTCCCAGGCCAGTTGCACGGCCCCTTGTACGGGCTCTTCAACGAGCTTGGATTGCGTTGGTGCGATGTTCAAGAGTCGCAGTTGATTTTGAACCAGTTCGCAGTAGGAAGGTTGTTTGCAGAGGAGGCTGCCCGTCAGTGCTAGGGAATAGCGTGTTGAGTCGAGTTGTTGAACTACGGAATGCACCATGTTGGCGAGGTGGGTTGCTCCCTCAGTGACTAGGTCGTGCACGCACTGCTGGGTAAGAGCCAATTCGAAACAGAGGACGGACAATTCCGCAATACGCTCCTTCGGACTGGGCGACAGTGACTGGCCGGGAGTCGCGTGGGGCGCGTTGTAGGTCCAAGGAATGAGATCGGAGGGTTGATTGCATTCGGTACGCTCGAGAACTGCGTTTAGCACAGCTGGCTCATTGAGTCGACCGTCGGCGGTTTGGCAGGCGAGTTGTAGCAATCCACGTCCTAAGGCGTAGCCGCTACCTTCGTCGCCCAGGAGGTACCCCCACCCACCGCTTCGCAGCGACCTCCCCTCTGAGGACTTACCCCAGGCGATGGAGCCCGTTCCAGCCACAAGGGCAACAGCACTCGAAGATCTGGGGAGCAGCTTGGAAGGTGCGTTTGTTTCGGTACCGACGCTCGAACCGGCAGCAGCCAACACCACTTCCGCATCGCCCACCACATGGAGAGTCCGAGAGAGCGCGTTGGACTTTGCCCAGTGGATAATCTGTGCTTGCTCGGACTCTCGGCCCGCTCCGGCGATGCATAGGCATGCGCTGTCGATGGTTTGCTGAGGCAGTTGGGTCTGCTCGAACGCCGAAGCAATGGCGAGTTCTATATTTCGCAAAGCGGCAGGAAACCCCATCGCGCCGGGGTTTCCCGGGCCCGCGAGCCCACGGCCTAAGACGACGAGTTCTCCGTTTGAGTCGGCGGTCGCCAACCAAGCTGAGGTTTTGGTACCGCCTCCATCCACACCGAGAAGAAGCGTTGAGCTGGAGTCCGAACTCTGCATAGGGCTAGTCTTACTGTTGGGGCAGGGCGGCACGCAGTTGTCCGTCGTGTGACGTTAACAATTCGCGAGCGGCCTGCGCATCGATCTGATGCAACGAGGCCACGATGGCTGTCTTGACTTCGCCCTGACAGGCAAGCAGGATTTCTTCGGCTTTAGGCGGTGTTAGTTCCGCAATCTCCGCCACAATTCGGATGCTGCGTAGTTTTAGCTTTTCGTTGGAAGCTCGCAGGTCCACCATCAAATTGCCGTAGGTTTTACCAATGAGAACCATTGCGCCGGTAGTGAGCATGTTCAGGACCATTTTGGTTGCGGTGCCCGCCTTGAGCCGCGTGGAGCCACTGACAATTTCTGGTCCCACGACCGGTGCGATGACAATATCCGAGAGAGGATGGAGTTCGGAAGATTCGTTGCACGTGAAGCCCACGGTTGCGGCCCCCAACGAACGAGCATACTTGAGCCCACCTAAGACGTAGGGAGTGCGACCGCTCGTTGCAATCCCCACTAAAACGTCCTTGGAGCTGAAGTGGTGTAGCTCGAGATCGGACCGGGCCTGATCGGGATTGTCCTCAGCTCCTTCCACTGCGTTGGTCAGGGCTCGCTGGCCGCCGGCAATGATCCCCACAACCATGCTCGGCGGAGTGCTGAAGGTAGGGGGACATTCTGACGCATCCAGTACTCCGAGGCGCCCTGATGTGCCAGCGCCCTGATAGAATAGACGCCCACCGTTTCGAAATCGGTCTGCAATGATCTCTATGGCTCGGGAAATGTTCTCTGATTCGCGGGCCACGGCTTCCGCAATCAACGCGTCTTGAGAATTCATCAGGTCAACGATTTGACGCGCGGAGAGGGTATCGACTTGAGCTGATGCAGGGTTGCGTTGCTCGGTAGTCAGATTCAACATACTGGTTTTCACTCAACGGAATTTTGGGATATGCAGCTGGCTCTTGGAACGTTCGACACTATTGTACTGATCCTGTCGATCGCGGTAGCGATTTATATCGGGATTCGAGCCAGCGGTAAAACGGATTCTGCGGAAGCATTTTTGCTGGGAGACCGCAACCTGCCTTGGTGGGCAATTCTGGGATCGATCGTGGCCACGGAAACTAGTACCGCCACGGTTTTGAGTCTTCCCGCACAAGCCTATGGTGCCACGGGCATGAAATTTCTGCAATTGGCAATTGGCTATATCGTAGGGCGAACCATCGTCGTTTACTTTCTGCTACCGCTTTTCTTTGAAGGGAAGCTGTTCAGCGCCTACGAAGTCTTGCAACAGCGGTTTGGGACCAAGGCCAAGCATGCTGGTTCACTCCTATTCCTGGTCACACGCAACTTGGGTGATGGGTTGCGTCTGTTTTTGGCGGCGATGGTGGTCGAAAAACTTGTCGGTTGGCCATTCGTCACTAGCGCACTAGCGATCGGTGGTGTCACTATTCTGTATACGTATTTTGGTGGCATGCGATCGGTCGTTTGGAACGATTGCATCCAGCTTGTGATTTATCTGCTGGGAGGAGTGGCGACGGTCTTCGTCATCGTGGCCAACATTCCTGGTGGCTGGGATACCTTGTGGAAATTTGCAGCAGAGCATGGGAAAACTGAATGGTTGCAGTTCTATCCGCCCGAGAGTGTGGCAGGAACCGCGGACCAAGGATTTTGGAACTGGGTCGTCTCGTATCCCTACAGCTTTTGGGCGGGCTTGATCGGCGGCGCCGTGTTGACGCTTGGAACACATGGCACCGATCAGATGATGGTCCAGCGCTATCTGAGTGCACGCAGTCAGCGTGATGCCGGGCGAGCGATTTTTATCAGTGGGTTTGTCGTTTTTGCACAGTTTGCCCTATTCCTCTTCATTGGCGTTCAACTGGCGTGTTTCTACAGTTTTCAGCCCGAGACGGTGTTTGAGAAAAGTGATGAAGTCTACGCCCATTTTATCATCCACTCCTTCCCCACGAACACCGGGTTGGTGGGGTTGATGTTAGCCGCGATCCTAGCAGCTGCCATGTCCACGCTGTCGAGTTCGCTAAATGCGTCAGCATCCGCATTGATTAACGATTTCTATCTGCCACGTCAGAAGACGCCGCCCTCGGCTGCAAAACTGTTGCGTCTGACCCGTTGGATTGCGGTAGGATTTGGAGTATTGCAGATAGCCATTGGGATTTGGGCAACGACCTTTGACAATACCGTGATTGGCAATGCTTTGTCCATTGCCGGATTTTCTGCTGGCCTGTTGTTGGGACTCTTTTCGTTGGGAGTGCTGACACGTCGCGTCGGGCAGACGGCAGCGTTGGCGGGCGCCGCGGTCGGTTTGGCTGTCCTGTTAGCGGTACAATTTGCATTGCCAGTTTGGATACAATCTAATTGGCCTGGCTCTAGCTTCGGCGTGGCCTGGCCCTGGTTTGCGTTGATCGGTTCCTCCACAACCTTCCTGGCTGGCCTCGTGCTGTCCTTCGTATTTCCACGTTCCACTGCTGGGAGCGGTTCTGCCGTAGCTCCCAGTCAATCGTAAACACTCCTTCCGTTCCTAGATAATTGAAATTCATCATGTCTATACTTCCGCGATATTGCCTGTTGTTTTTATTCTTCGTCAGCCAGTGCCTGTGCAGCACTCTCGGTTTGGCTGAGACGCTACCACTGGTGTCTCCCAGCGAGGTGGGCCTCGACGGCGATGCTCTGGTGGGGATCGAAGCGATCGTAGAGGAGGGGATCGAGAATAAGAAGATGCCCGGCTGCGTGGTGTGCGTGGGGCGTCACGGAAAGATTGCCTATCTAGAAGCCTTTGGCAATAAGCAAGTCGAACCCAGCCAGGTCTCCATGACGACCGACACGGTGTTTGACATGGCATCCATTACGAAACCAGTAGCGACCGCGACGAGCGTGATGAAGCTGGTTGAACAGGGGAAGATTCGCTTAGGGGCCAAGGTCGTGGAGTACTTCCCGGAATTCGCACCCAATGGGAAGGATGACATCACAGTAAAAGATTTGCTGATCCACCAAAGTGGTTTGATTCCCGACAATTCGCTGAAGGACTACTTGGATGGACCAGAACTCGCCTGGCAAAGGATTTGCGATTTGGGATTGGTCGCGCCCGTTGGAACGACTTTCAAATACTCGGATGTCAACTTCATCGTGCTCGCCAAGCTCGTAGAAAAAGTTTCAGGCAAGGACATCAACGAGTTCTCCCAGGAGAACCTTTTTACTCCCCTAGGTATGTCGGAATCGGGCTACTTGCCTCGCGCTGAATTGCAGTCGCGAGCAGCTCCCACAGAAGAACGCGATGGTGCTTGGATGCAGGGGCAGGTGCATGATCCTCGAGCCCATGCATTGGGAGGAGTCGCGGGGCATGCTGGCTTGTTTTCAACAGCCCAAGACTTGGCGATTTACGCACAAATGATGCTCCAAGATGGGAGCTATTCCACAAGTGAAGATCAGACCGTGCGAGTTCTCTCGCCGCTGACGGTCGCAACCATGACGCGCGGTTACGCTGTTTCGAGTGGTGTGCGTGGATTGGGGTGGGACAAGAAAACCGGATACTCGAGCAATCGAGGGGATTTGCTAACTGAGGCTGCGTTTGGGCACGGTGGTTTTACGGGCACGGTGTTGTGGATTGACCCCGAGTTGGATTTGTTCTTTATCTTTCTAAGCAATCGCGTCCATCCTACCGGTTCGGGAAGCGTCAACCATTTAGCTGGCAGCATCGTGAATCTCGTGGCAGGGGCGATTACGGATGTCGAAAGCACCTCACAGGCTGCCGCTGGAAAATCAAACTTGGTGGAAACGTTAACTGGCTTGGATGTCTTGCAACGCGATCAATTTAGTCAACTCGCCGGGCAACGCGTGGGGTTGATCACGAACCACACGGGGCGCAATCGTAGCGGAGAAAGCATTGTGCAGCTGTTTCATAAGGCGGAGCAAGTGAACTTGGCTGCTCTCTTCAGCCCTGAACATGGCTTTGAAGGAAAGCTCGATGTAGAGAGGATTGGGGATGCGGCGGACGCCACCACAGGCTTAACGATTCACAGTTTGTATGGAGAAACGCGGAAGCCGACCGAGGCGATGGTCAAAGATCTGGATGTGTTGGTGTTCGATATACAGGACATTGGAACGCGCTTTTACACCTACATCTCGACGATGGGGGAAGCGATGCGAGCGGCGAGCGAATATGGCAAACGCTTTGTCGTCTTAGATCGTCCGAATCCGATCAATGGTGTGCAAACTGCGGGACCGATGCTCGACGCCGGCTACGAGTCCTTTGTTGGGTTTCACCATTTGCCGGTTCGTCACGGGATGACGATTGGTGAGATCGCGCAGATGCTGAAAAGCGAACTGGAGCTTGACGTCGACTTGCAAGTGATCGGATGCGAGCAGTGGAATCGCCAAGACTATTGGGAAGCTACGAATCTGACCTGGGTCAATCCCTCTCCCAACATGCGGAGCCTCGTGCAAGCACTGCTTTATCCTGGTGTAGGGCTGTTGGAGATGACCAACGTGTCCGTGGGACGCGGTACCGATACGCCATTTGAAGTTCTCGGTGCGCCCTGGATACGCGGCCAAGAATTAGCTCAGGCGTTAAATTCCAATTCGATTCCAGGAGTCGTGTTTGTGCCGATTGAGTTTCGACCGGAGAGCAGCAAGTATGAAGGAGAACTGTGCAGCGGCGTGAACATCTTGATCACGGATCGCGATGCTGTGGATCCGTTGCGGATTGGAATCGAGCTGGCATGTCAACTGCGACATGCCTATCCCGAAGAGTGGGAGACGAAGAACCTCAATCGCTTGTTGGGAAATCGCGTGGTGACCGATGCGATCATTGCTGGCACTGGAGTTGAGCAAGTGATGACGCTTGCAGCCGAAGGGCTTGAAAGTTTCGAGGCGCGGCGCCGGACCTTCTTGCTCTATCCGCTAGACGCGGAAGGTAATTAAGGCTCATGCGACATCCAATTCAATTGGGAATCGATCGTGTAATCGATGGCCAGTACGAGCAGCAGCCGCAATTATTTGCCGGTCGCCTTGGCTTGCTCATGAATCAGGCCTCCGTCACCCGGGAACTGCAATACAGTTGTGATGCGTTGGCTGCCAAGTTTCCTGGGCAGTTGAAGGCTATCTTTGCACCTCAGCATGGAGTGTGGGGAGAGCAGCAGGCCAACATGATCGAGTCCGATCACGCGAAGCATCCCACGCTCGATATTCCGCTGTTCAGTCTGTACTCCGAAACGAGGCGACCAACGCCGGAAATGCTTGATGCGATCGATTGCTTAGTGATCGATGTGCAAGACGTCGGAACGCGAGTCTATACATTTATCTGGACGGTCGTGCACTGCCTAGAGGCGTGTGCGGAACAGGGAAAGCGAGTCGTTATTCTGGATCGTCCCAATCCGGTGGGTGGCGAAGTGGTGGAAGGGCCGCTACTGCAGCACGGCTATGAGAGCTTTGTTGGCGAAGCGACGATACCGCTGCGCCACGGATTGACGGTGGGGGAGTTGGCACGACTGTGTGCCGCTGAACGTCGCATCGATGTCGAGCTGGAAGTTGTCCCCATGTTGGGGTGGCAGCGCAGCATGCTGTTCCACGAGCTCGATTTGAGTTGGATTTGGCCCTCTCCCAACATGCCGACGGAGACCACCACGGTGCTGTATCCAGGGCAAGTCTTGTTGGAGGGGGTGAACCTGTCAGAAGGCCGTGGGACCACGCGGCCCTTCGAAGTGGCGGGTGCACCGTTTCTGGATCCTTGGAAATGGTGTCAACGCTTGGCCGAGTTTCAGCGCCCTGGGCTCCAGTTGCGTCCGACCCGATTCATGCCCACGTTTGACAAGTGGGTTGGTCAGAGCTGCGGCGGAATTGAGCTAGTGGTCAAGCAGGCGCATGAGGTGCGTTCGGTAGCTACGACCTGCGCGTTGATTGCAACTGCTGCTGAACTGGCACCAGAGAGTTTTGAGTGGTTGCCTCCACCGTATGAGTATGAGTTTCATAAGCCGCCTATTGATATTCTCTTCGGTTCCGCTGAGTTTCGGAAACAGGTGGATGCCCGATCGATTGCAAGTTGTGAAGTGCTACATGCCTTGCTGGAATTTGACGTTGTTGAATGGGAATCTCGAACAGGCAGTGCGAAGATTTATTAGCAAGCACCTCAACGACGTGTTTCCGCAGGAACATGCGCATTCAATTTCTGTCCCCTTATGAGGATTCCATCATGCATCGCTTCTCGGCTTTACTCTTCCTAGGTCTGGTGAGCCTGGCCCAGGTCGATCCATTGCGTGCACAACCAGCGGTCGTCGTGGAGGCGGTGGTGGCGGAGAAGTCGCCTGAGCCAGAAGTTGGTTACCAGACCGTGCTAGACGTCTTCTACCGTGAGTCGCTGTCCTCGGATGACTACGCGCGGGAACGCTGTCACTTGGACCTCTACTATCCAACTCATGTGGAACAATTTCCGACGGTAGTTTGGTTTCACGGCGGTGGTCTCACAGGCGGAGGCCGCTCAGTTCCACAGCGTCTCCGCGAGAAGGGAATCGCTGTGGTGGCTGTCGACTATCGCTTGGGGCCCAAAGTCAAGGCTCCCGTCTATATTGAAGATGCAGCAGCGGCGGTCGCATGGACCTTCGACAATATTGCGCAGTATGGCGGCAGTCCGGAACGGATTTTCGTGAGTGGCCATTCTGCTGGTGGATATCTAACGAGCATGGTGGGGCTCGACAAACAGTGGCTTTCTGCCCACGACATTGACGCTGACCAACTGGCCGGTTTAATTCCGTTCAGCGGACAAGTGATTACGCATTTCACCGTTCGCAAAGAGCAAGGCATTGGAGCCAATCAGCCCACGATCGATCGCTTCGCCCCGCTATTTCATGTGAGGTCGGATTCGCCTCCCATGTTGATTATCTCGGGTGATCGGGAATTGGAAATGCGTGGACGCTATGAGGAGAATGCCTATTTCTGGAGAATGATGCAAGTCGTAGGGCATCCCGATACCCGACTATTGGAACTCGATGGCTACGACCATTCGGGGATGGCTGATCCGGCGTATCCGCTGCTCTTGAAGTTCATCAGCCGAATTTCGAAGGAGTCGTAGGCGGTGCGGTTGCAATCTCAAATACCAACAAGATTTGCGTCGAGCATTGCAGGAATGTTGGGGGTATGGTTGCTCCATTTGCTATGGAGCGGCGGCCTGCTGGCGGCCACTCCTGCAGAAGGATGTCCCAATATTCTGTTCATTTTGGTGGACGATTTAGGCTGGTCTGATTTGGCGTGCTATGGGCATCAGTGGCATGACACGCCACATCTTGACCGGCTAGCTGGAGAGGGGCTGCGTTTTACGAATGCCTATGCCGCAGCACCCATTTGTTCGGCGTCGCGCGCGAGCATCATGACGGGAAAGACGACTGCCCGCACCAATTTTGAGTTTGTGACCAAAGACAAACCTGGACGGCAGCAGATTGATGCTCCCACCCTACTGCGAGCTCCCCCATTTACGCTCGACCTCCCACTTCAAGAATTGACCGTTGCAGAGCGACTTGCCGCACTTGGCTACCAGACCGCATTTTTCGGAAAGTGGCATTTGAATGCGCACTTTGGCGGCTACTTGGGGTGGAGTCCGACCCACGGTCCCGCTCAGCAAGGATTCGAGTTCACCAAGCAAGACTTTGGCAACCATCCCTACGCTTGGCGAGGCGGAAACCGTCCCGATCCGATTGAGGCAAACGGTGTGTTTGCAGACGATTCTATGGTGCAGGGAGTCGTGGAGTATCTCGAGGCGGAGCACAAGCAACCCTTCTTTGCCTGTGTTTCCTCCTTCTATGTCCACACTCCGGTTCAGACTCCGTTAACTTGGTTGGTGAACAAATACGATGCCAAGATTCCGGCGGAAGTGCCTCAACGGAAGCAAAGGATTGCCTATGCAGCTTTTTTAGAAACGCTCGATCACCATCTTGGTCAAGTGTTGGAAGCGGTCGAACGATCAGGGCAGCGCGATAGTACTCTTGTGGTATTGATGTCGGACAATGGTGGCCATCCTGAATACACCGCGAACGGCCCCTTACGAGGGTCCAAATGGAATCTGTATGAAGGTGGGATTCGCGTACCCATGCTCGTCCGCTGGCCTGGGCATGTCGATGGCGGCAAGACTAGTTGCGAGCCGGTTATTGGCTATGACCTGCTTCCGACGTTCGTCGATATCGCTGGAGGGGCCGCCGATGATGTCGACGGCGTTAGCTTGAAAGAACATCTGCGGAATGCATCCAGCCTCGAACCCCGCAAGCTAATCTGGCACTTCCCGTACTACCATCCCGAGAAGGGCTATGCTCAATCCCCCGATTCTATTGGCGTGGATGATTTTGAAACTAGCCGAACGCACCCCCATTCCGCGATGCGACAGGGGGATTTCAAGCTGTTGCAGTTCTACGAGCAGGACGCGACTGAACTCTACGATGTGGTTCACGATATTGCTGAACAGGATGATCTAAGTTCGCGTTTCCCCAGTCGAGCGGCAGAAATGAAAGCTCAGCTGCAAGCCGAATTGGTAGAGATGCAAGCTCGTTTTCCGACCCCCACGCATTCGCTCGATGCGGTCGACTAGTCGTGCCCTCAGCACGCTGCATCGCATGCTCAAATCCATTACAATGTGCCGTGGGAACTTGAAAGGAAGACGCTCCGGCCGATTGAACGCTGAGCGATTCCTCAGTTCCGCATGAGCCGAGTGTTGCTCGCAAGCCTTCACCAAGATTACTCCCGCCTAGAAATCCCTCCCAATGAACTTATCGCGAATTTGCTGTCTAGTTTTTGCCACATCGCTGCTTGGCACGATGGGGAGTTCTCTGGCTGAAGAGGACTGGAAGCTTCAGCCCTTGAAATACAACAACCCAGGACTCGAAGTCGACTTGGGCGTAGGTTTATGGGCTTGGCCCATGCCTATGGATTACGATCTTGATGGGGATATCGACTTGCTGGTGGCTTGTCCCGACAAGCCGTCCAATGGTGTCTACTTTTTTGAAAACCCGACGCAGGATCGTCACGATAAAGCACCTGTGTTTCTACCTGGAGTTCGCGTGGGAGCGACGACACACAATTTCCAGGTGAGCTATGTTGACGATCAGCCAAGGATTCTAAAGCCAGGCTTCGAATTTCCGAGGGACGCGAAATCGGGTCAATTCGACTTTTCGCATCCACAGAAAATCTACCCTCGAAGCAATGTGCATCCCAACAACGTGCGTGGCAACATGTGGCGCTATGCCGACTTTGACGGGGACGGCGACCAGGATTTGGTAATCGGTGTAGGAGACTGGATGGAGTACGCCTGGGACAACGCCTACGATGGGCAAGGTCGCTGGCACAATGGCCCGTTGCGAGGTTACGTGTATTGGATAGAAAACGAGGGCGATGACGCAACGCCCAAGTATTCGGATACCCCGAGGAAGCTCACTGCCGGGGGGAACGCCATTGATGTCTACGGTTGGCCCTCACCGAACTTGGCGGATTTCGACGGGGATGGAGATTTGGACTTGTTGTGCGGTGAGTTTTTAGACGGCTTCACCTACTTCCAAAACGTTGGCTCGCGGACTGAGCCTGTCTATGCGGCTGGTGAGAAACTGCAAGACTCGGTTGGCGAGCCTTTAGTGATGCATTTGCAGATGATTACACCAACGGCTTTCGATTGGGATGCCGATGGCGATCTCGATCTGATTGTCGGTGATGAAGACGGACGCGTTGCGTTGGTCGAGAACACGGGGGCCCTCGCTGGTGGTGCTCCCGTATTTAATCCGCCTTCCTATTTTCAGCAGGAGGCGGACACTCTGAAATTTGGCGCATTAGCAACTCCCTATGCTTACGACTGGGATGCCGATGGGGATCAAGACATCCTCTGTGGAAACACGGCAGGCAACATTGCGCTGTTCGAAAACTTGGGCACCGAGGGAGACGCCACTCCAATGTGGGCGGCCCCCAGTTTAATAAATGTTCAGGTTGGTGCCGATGCTTCGAAAACTCAGCCTTTCCGCATCATGGCTGGGCCTAGTGGATCGATTCAGGGGCCCGCGGAAGCCAAGTGGGGCTACACTACGTTGACGGTGGCCGATTGGGACAACGATGCGGACCCCGACATCCTCTACAACTCGATCTTGTCCCGTGTGGGGCTCCTCCGCAATGAGCAGGGGCGGTTGATTGACACCGCCTTGGACACTGGGGTGCTCGAAGCGCCTCCCAAATGGTATTGGTGGAAAACTTTGTCGAGCAATAGTCTGACTCAGTGGCGCACGACGCCAGTCGCCGTTGATTGGAACGCTGATGGAGAACTCGATCTCGTGATGCTCGACCAGGAAGGGTATTTGACGCTACGACCTGGTGGCGGAGAAGCTCAACGCATTTTCATCGATGAACAGAATCGCCCCATGCAATTGAATGCGAAATCGTGTGGGGGATCAGGTCGGATTAAGTTATCGGTCGTGGATTGGGACGGTGATTCACGGCTCGACATTTTGGTCAATTCTGAAAACGCAACGTGGTACCGCAACTGTGAAGATCGCGATGGGCGAGTTGTTCTGAAAAAGATCGGAAATTTGGCGCGACGCAATGTCGCCGGTCACACCTCGAGTCCGGCGGTTTGCGACTTCGACGAAAACGGTAAGCCTGATTTGTTGGTGGGGTCGGAGAATGGACGCATCTATTTCATCGCCCACGAGGACTGTGTCGCCTACGCGCCAGAGCAATTGACCGCTTCACCAGCGGCGGTCGCCGGGAAGCCTAAGTTCCCCGGTTTTGTAAGTGACGAGTTCATCTACACCAAAGCCAGCTTTCCAGAATGTCATGCGTCCACAATTGTGGAAACCAGTCGCGGGTTAGTAGCTGCTTGGTTCGGTGGCACTCGTGAGAGTCATGAAGATGTGGGGATTTGGTCGAGCTATCATGACGGCAACGGTTGGTCCTCTCCCAAAGAATGGGCGAATGGTATTCAGCACGATTCGCTGCGTTATCCCTGTTGGAACCCTGTGCTGTTTCAGCCACCCGGCGATGGCCCGACTCTGCTGTTCTTCAAGGTTGGTCCCAATCCGCGAGAGTGGTGGGGCGAGATGATGGTCAGCTACGATCGTGGACGGACGTTTACGGATCGACGTCGATTACCCGAGGGAATTGATGGACCGGTTCGCTGCAAACCCATCCTGTTGGACGATGGGCAAACGCTGCTTTGCGGCTCGTCCACCGAATATGACGGATGGCGAGTTCATTTCGAATCCATCGACTTGGTTGGCGGAGTTCCCAGCGGGAATTGGAAGCGAGTGGGGCCCATCAATACGGACGATCGGTTCAATGCAATTCAGCCAACATTTTTGGTGCATGCCGACGGTCGCATCCAAGTATTGAATCGGACTAAGGAAAGCGTCATCACGTCAAGTTTCTCAAGTGATGGAGGAGAAACGTGGTCTGAAATGCAAGCCATCGACATGCCCAACCCCAACTCTGGAATCGATGTCGTGACGCTCCAGGATGGACGCCAGTTGATGATCTATAACCACCTGGGCTCAGGCGATACCGGTTGGGGGCGACGCGGATTGATCAACTTGGCCATCTCAGACGACGGCATAAGTTGGCGCAAAGTTGGTGTTCTGGAACAAGAGGAAAAGGCAGAGTTTAGCTATCCAGCGATTATTCAGAGCGCGGATGGTATGGTGCACTTGACTTACACATGGAAACGCAAGCTCATCAAACATGCGGTAATTGATCCGCAAGAGATTGAAGTAGGAGAAGAACTTTCCGTCGGCAATTGGTTCGCTGAATAAGAAGGCATTCGAAATCTCGTATCACAACAATTTGCTAGAACGACAGGTGAGGTTTGCTATGCGTCATGTTTTGAAGTTGTGCGCCGTAGTGTGTTTGGCAGGCATGGGGCAGGCTGATTGCGGGTATGCCCAGACAGCCGGAAGCGATGCTTTTTATCAGTTGGGGCCCGATTCGCTCCGTCAGGAAGGAGTACCTCACGGGGAAGTGCTTGGGCCGTTCACGCTTCCCAGTGAGGCCTACGAGGGCACGCAACACACCTATTCGGTCTACGTGCCCGCTCAATACCGAGAGGATAAGCCGTGTAGCTTAATGATTTTCAACGACGGGCATGCCTTTCTGGCGGAGCAGGGCAGTGCGCGCGCTACCAACGTGATCGACAACTTGCTCCATCGGCGTGAAATCCCAACGATGATCGCCGTCTTTATTAACCCTGGACGAACTCCGGATCAACCCGAGCCGAGCGCGAGTGAATGGGGAGATCGAACTACCAATCGTCCCACGGAGTACAATAGCCTTGACGACAGGTACGCTCGGGTGATTGTCGACGAACTTCTGCCTGAACTCTACGCCCAATTCAATATCTCCAAAGAGGCCCAGGATCACGGTATCGGTGGATGTAGTTCCGGCGCGATCGCCGCATTCACCGTAGCATGGCATCGGCCCGATCAGTTCAGCAAAGTTCTCAGTACCGTGGGCAGCTTCACCAATATTCGTGGTGGGCATGAATACGCGGACATTGTTTTGAAGAGTGAGAAGAAGCCGATACGCGTTTACCTACAAGATGGTCGCAATGACAACCGAGGTCAGCGGCGCGGTGGACAATACGATCCCAAATGGGACTGGTTCTTGCAAAACGTGCGTCTCATGCAAGCGTTGACCGAGAAGGGCTATGACGTCAATTACAACTGGAGCATCGGGACCCATGGGCTCAAATCTGGTGGTGTTCTATTGCCCGAAATGATGCGTTGGTTGTGGCGTGATCACGCAGTCTCCACCGATGTGAACGATCGCATTGAACGGTCGTTTCACGAGGCCGCGATTCAAGAGTCGGCAGTAGCCCGCTGAGTCAAACTGCTAGGAAGATCTTCAACTGCGTGCTCGAGGGTGTGCCTTCAAGTAGACTTCGCGCAGATTTGCGGTCGATAGATGGGTGTAGATCTGCGTCGTAACGAGGCTCTTGTGTCCGAGGAGTTCCTGTACGCTGCGGATGTCTGCTCCGCGATCGAGCAGGTGCGTGGCGAAACTGTGACGCAAGGTGTGCGGAGAAGTGCGAGTATCGAGTCCGGTTTGGAGGATGTACTTTTCGAGCATGCGTCCAACGCTGCGCGTGGTCAGGCGATTTCCAAATCGATTCACGAAGACCGGAGTTTGGCGTCCTAAATCGGATGCGGAAGAGACGACTCGCACGCGTTTGTATGCGTCGAGTGCCTGGAGTGCGTAGCGCCCCATTGGACTCAACCGCTCCCGCCGACCTTTTCCACGGACTCTGGCAATCTCATCCTCGATATCGATATCGCCGTCGTTTAACCCAACGACTTCGCTGACCCGCAAACCAGCGGAGTACATCGTTTCAAAGATTGCTCGGTCGCGCAAGCCTTGAGGGGTCAACTTCGGAGGCGCATCGAACAGTTGGCCAATCTCCTCACCGGTCAGGAAATGCGGTAACTTTCGTTGCCCTCGTGGATTGCGGAGTGGCTTTGCCGGGTTGGAATCCGCCAGATTCTGGCGTTGGGCAAAGCGGTAGAAGCTGCGCAGGGATGCTAACTTGCGTGCAATGCTGGTGCGAGCGTAGCCCGCTTCGTGCAATGCCGCGGTGTAGGCGCGGAGATCTCGCGGTGCTATTTGCGACGGCTTGACTCCTGCGCCGAGTTGATCGGCGAGGTAGTCAGCGAGATCCATGAGGTCTTCACGATACGATTTGACCGTGAATTGCGAAGCATTCTTCTCTACTGCTAGGTATTGCAAGAATTGGGCAATTGCACTGTGCATTCTCGTTCCTGATGCGCTCGAAGTTAGATCATGTCCTCTTCGTGTCGATACGAAAACCGCGTGTTGTACTTCTCGCGGATTTGCTCATTGAGCCTGTCGTCCTCGGCACCCATTTCACGAATCTTTTTGCTCATCACGGCAGCGTCGTACCAAGAGAAACTCAGTGCGGGATCGGCTGCGTAGCGGCCCAACATTCGCAAGGTCTCAATTCGGTTCTTGTCATCGTAGAGGAATACATAGCGTTCCTCACCTTTGACCATTGCCAGGACGTTAATTTCTTTGTTCATGCCTTGCCTCCCTGCTGCATGAGGTCACTGTGCTTGATCTTTTGCAAACGCAGAAATCGTATTCGATTGAACCGAGTGCGTTTACAAAAGAATGCCCGTAAGTCGAGATCTCTGAGGTGCAAAATCGCAAAGAGCTACCAATCCGCCGTCGAGCCACTAAGTGACGAACGGATTGGTAGCTTTACTGCGGTTGGTTTTCAGCTGTAGCCACCGAGTTCAAACGGAAGGGGCCTCTCCCAAAGCAAAACGCTTCCGTTGGCGTGGTTGGCTATTGCAGCTTTCGCACCTGCGAGGTTGATGAGCGTGCCAGAAACTGGAGTGGTAGCCCCCGTGGAATCGATCTGATGATCTGTTCCGAGGAAGCTACTACTGACGGTTTCTGTTCGAGTGCCTTCGAACTCAACAACCTCAGCGACTTACCGTGTGTATCGGTCGAGAGGCCACCTTAAGATCAAGCGGCTTTCGTCTTGTCCGCCCCGCGCAATGAGCGTTTCGGAGAGATGGAGATAGCAGCAGAAACGTATAAAGTCTTCGCTGCGTTGGAGATACGCTTGCCACCCACCGAAGCGGGCGTCGTCTCGGAAGTAAAAATACTCGGATAACTGCTCGGTGAAACTTTCGTCATGACCGTTAAAGTTGCGCATGTGAGAGATGATTGGATCGTGCTGGACCCTGAAATCAGGCCGTTTGGAGCTGGGCGGATCGGGGAGGAAGCCGCGTGCGTCAGGCCAGTCTGCAGGAAGTTGATCGCTAGAGTTTGCCCATTGCTCAGCCTCGCCGGTTGCTAGCAAATCTCCACCGGCTAGCTCGGGAGCAACGACCACCGTCTCGCCGGGGAGAGGGGCTTCCCATGAAATGGGAGCCACTTCAAGCTGGCCAGCAGGTAAGCGGTCCTCTGGCATGATTGGCTGAGGTGCAGGTTCAGGTGCAGGCACCGGAGCGACCTGCAAAGGAGGAGCTTCTGCAGCAACGTCAGCGGTGAGGAGTGGAGTCTGAGTTTTTAGTTGCTCCACGGCCAGCGAGCGTTGGGCTTCGGAGTGAATCCACGTCGGAATCTCCTTTTCACGCTTCGTTCCCCAAGGGAGTCCATACCCTGGAAGCACTGGGTGAAACGCAGGATTCGCGGCATACCAGTTAACGGCCAGGGACATGCGAGGAGGGTAATAGGAGTCGTAATCAGTGATGGAGCCAATGAGTACGGCATCCACATCTAGATAGCGCGCGAATTCCTGGAAATGCTCGCCCTCAGAAAGCGGGCCTTGGTAGGTTGCTAGCTTGGATTTGACGACGCCCAGTGGAAGGACTTCAAAGCCACGAATGGCCTGGACCTCGTTCATATAAGCCAACGCGACGCGTTCGCCGCTGAGGGTGGGATCTTCGCTTTGGTTAAAAAAGGGAAGAACAGCCACTCGCTTAATTTGCGGAAATGGGTTCAACAACTGAGGCTTGTGCCGCACATCGGGAAACAGACTGCAACCGGTTGCAGAGACAAGAGTCGCTGCAGCCACGAGGCAATATGCTAATCCAGGGAGGGACAGCAAACGCTGATTGGGTCGAATTGACGGGTGTCCGGTCGAAGGCACGCCGGATTCCTTTACATGCGAACGAGTGTAATTGAGAAACTCTGTTCGCCAAACCTCAGACGGGAACTTGCATTCCCTATGAAGTGCCCCCCATGGCACAACGTAGAATTGGAATCGGCACAATCGGTACAATTCCTTTAGGCGTTTCATCCCGTAATACTAGGAAACCTGCGGAATGCTAGCAACTGAGGCCTCGCAACTGAGGCTTCGTGTCCAGCAGTGCGACGCAGGGTGGCAGGGGCGGCAGCGGGGACGCTGGCAATCCACAGATTGGGGCTGATTGGCTGTCAGAATCAAGCGGGGAGAATCGCAGCGAAGCAATGGTTCTCCAGACGTGTTGTGGTTGCCTTAGAGGGTTGCTGCTCAGCCTGACGCGAATCAGCTGCCCACGGAGCATCGCTCGGGCGAGGCAACGGCTGAATCAATTGTGCGGGCCGGTGCCTGCCGGTTGGGATAGGGGGGCCGGTCGGGACAGGGGGGGCCGGTCGGGAAACGCGAAAACAGGGAGCAAGAGCTGCCCCCTGTGCTCTGTATGGTCAACCCGGCCGCTTAGAATTCGGAATCTGTCTCCAGCGACTTGACGGAGTAGAGGTCGCGTCGTCGATCCTTCCAATTGGTGACGCTTCCCTGCTCTCGGTGTCGGCGGAGCAGCTCCAAATCAACATCGTGAATGATCACCGTTTCGATATTGGCATTGGCTTCGGCACCAATGGCATCGCGAGCGAAGGTGACGTCGGCTGGCGTGAGAATTGCGGTTTGCGCGTAGTGGATGTCGGCGTTTTCGACGAACGGCAGATTGCCGGTACAGCCTGCGATCGCGACGTAGACGTGGTTTTCGATACAGCGGGCGGCTGCACAGGTTCGGACGCGCAGATAGCCATTGCGTGTGTCGGTATTGAAGGGAACAAAGAAGATATTGGCACCTTTGGCCGCCGCGATTCGTCCAACTTCCGGAAATTCGCTGTCGTAGCAGATTTGGATCGAGATAGGACCGCAATCGGTATCCATGACCTCGATGGAGTGTCCGCCGGTAACCCCCCACCAGCGACGTTCACTGGGAGTGATATGCAATTTATATTGCTTGGCGATGCTACCATCACGTCGGAAGAGGAATGCGATGTTGTAGAGGACGTCGTCCTCCACCACGAAATGGGAGCCACCGATGATGTTCGTGTTGAACGCGACCGCCATATCGGTAAAGAGCTCGAGATACTGAGGCGTGAATTCAGACAGGGCGCGTGCAGCGCTGCCGGGGCGTTGCGCGGGCATGCACGACAGGAGCTGGGTGGTGAAAAGCTCAGGGAAGAGCAGGAAATCGCATTTGTAATCGCCAGCTACGTCGACGAAATAGCGGCTTTGGCGCGCAAACTCATCAAAATCGGCTACAGCCCGCATCTGGTATTGGACGGCGCCAATTCGCACCGGCTCAACGCTTCTGCGATGGCGTCGAGCGCCCTTGAGTCGCAACTCAAAATTCTTCCATTCCAAGAAAGTAGCGTAGCCACAACTTTCGACATCCGAGGGCAAGTAATTGTCAATCAACCCTTGGACAGAGAAGCCGTTGGCAATTTGAGCCGTGAGGACTGGATCGAAAATCGATTTGTCGACGACCCGATCGACATACTCGCGGGCAGTCATCTCGTCGGCATGCTTGCAGTAGCCGGGGATACGGCCTCCGATGATGATTCTGGCGACATTGCGTTGTCGGCAGAATTCCTTCCGAGCTTCATAGAGTCGGCGTGACAGACGCATACCTCGGAAATCGGGATCGACCATGATCTCGATGCCGTACATCGTGTTTCCATCCGGCTTATGGTTGCGGATGAAGCCCGAATCGGACGTCTTTTTCCAATTGTGCCATTCCAACTCGTCTTCGTAGGACAACAGCAAGCTGCTGCAGGAAGCGATGACGCGTCCGTCACACTCGACGACAAACTGCCCCTCGGGGAAGTGTTTAAGCTGGCTCTCGATTTGGGCTCGAGTCCACAATTCCATCTCTGGAAAACACTTCTTCTGAATTTCTACAAGTGTCTCAAAGTCCTCAAGTCGGGTATTTCGGACGACTAGATTCCATTCGAAATCGGCTAAATCGAGATTTGCCTGATCCTTCATTATTGACTTTACAGTTTGGGACGAGTGGAAAGATAAGTGTAATTGTTGAGGGCGCGTTCGTAATAGGCCACGGTTTCACCCGCTTGTTCGTTATCGATAGCGCCGGCTTGCACGGCTTGCTCAACGGCCGTCTGCAAATTGTCAAGCAACTCACGGTCTTCATACTGTACATAGCTCAAGACTTCTCGAACAGTATCACCCTTGACGATTGATTTGACTTTGACTCCCTGTTCGTCCAAATCGACGTGAACGGCGTGGGTGTCACCAAATAGATTGTGGAGATCGCCGAGTATTTCCTGGTAGGCTCCAACCATGAATACGGCCAATTGGTAGGGTTGGTCCGCGACCAATCCATGAAGTTTTAAGGTCGCTTGCCGCTTGCCATTGCAGGTGAAGGCATCGACTTTGCCGTCACTGTCGCAAGTGATATCCCCTAGTACTGCATTGCGAGTTGGGCGTTCGGCGAGACGATGGATGGGCATGATGGGAAACAACTGATCGATGGCCCAAGAGTCAGGCATCGATTGAAACAGTGAGAAGTTGACGAAATAGATGTCTGAGAGCATGGAGTCGAGGTGCTCGATATCCTCGGGCATGGCATCGAGTGAAGTGCAGTGGTCTTGGATGCGATGGCAGATGGCAAAGTAAAGATTCTCGGCCGCGACGCGTTGCTCCAAGGGTAGATAGCCCCCACTGAACAAATTCATGCACAGGTCTAAGGAGACCTGAGCGTCGTGAAAGCTTTCACGCATATTCTTTTCGTTCAACCCATCGAAGGCGTACCACAGGTCGTGGACCGGTTGTTCATAATCTTCTGGTACCGCGACGGGTGTTGATTCCACGTTGCCTTGCGCGGTGACGCCCAGGGTTTCCATGACTAGCAGGCTATGTTGAGCCGCTACAGCGCGTCCGCTCTCTGACAGGAGTTGGGGATGGGGCACACTCGCCTCGTCACAGACCGTTTGCACGTGGTAGACGACGTCATTGGCATACTCTTGCATCGAGTAGTTCATGCTGGATTCGGTGTCGGTTTGGGAACCATCGTAGTCAACTCCCAGTCCGCCACCCACGTCCAGGTATTGCAAGCCGGCACCTCTGCGGAACAAGTCGACATAGATTCGCGATGCCTCAAGGATTGCTGATTTTAACTGCCGTATATTGCCGATCTGGCTGCCGACGTGGAAATGCAGCAATTGGAAGCAGTCGCCCATACCGCATTCGACCAAGCGATCGAGCTGCCCTAGCATCTCAGACACCGTCAAGCCGAACTTGCTGCGATACCCCCCGCTGGCCTGCCATCGCCCCGATCCGCGAGTCGCCAATTTGACCCGCATTCCGATGGTGGGACGCACGCCGAGCAGTTCGGATTGCTTGAGGATGAGGTCGAGTTCGCTAACCTTCTCCACGACGGGAATGACCGTTCGACCAAGCCGCTGCGCCATCAACGCCATGCGGATAAACTCTTCGTCCTTAAAGCCGTTGCAAATGATCGGCATGTTCGGGTCGGTCATGGCGATCACGGCCATCAGCTCGGGCTTGCTACCCGCTTCCACCCCAAAACCATAGGTGCGGCCATGTTCAATGATCTGTTGGATTACCTCGCGTTGCTGGTTGACCTTGATGGGGAAAACGCAGCGGTAGCGATTTTGGTAATCATGATCGGTGATGGCGGTGTGGAAACAATCGTTGAGCCGTTTGAGGCGATCCGCCAGGATGCCGTTGAATCGAATCAGGACGGGCAATTCCAACCCACGTTGGCTGAGTCGGTCGACGAGTTGTTTGAGGTCGATCGAATTGTCTGGATTGCGATCCGGTGAGACGCAAACGGAACCATTGGGGGAAATGTGAAAGTACCCGTCACTCCAACGTCCGATGCCGTAAAGCTCGTTGGAATCCTCTATCGTCCATTGTTGCAACGCTGATGCACTCATCGATTTATTCCAAGGAGCAAAACGGCTTATTAAATAGTTCCTAGTCCATCGATGAAAGGGGCCCAACCTGCTCCGGCCCAGAGGATCTCTACTTTTTCTGCAGGCTGGGGTGAGCAGCATTGATCAGCCGCTTCCCCGATTCACGGTCAAATCCGTCGGGAGTCAACTGACTCTGTCCCGGAAATGCATCTTCAGTCTCCATTTGCCAGCCAGCTAACTTGGCACGCATTTCGGCCAGGACTGCCGCAAAACGCGCATCTTGGGCCAAGTTCACTAGGCAGTTGGGATCCAGCACCGAGTCAAACAAAAACTCCTCAGGACGTGGAGATTCGAAACATTCCAACTGAAAAGCAGTCAAACGATCGCTTCCCTTGAGCTCTTGCATCTTGCGGAACGTGGCCCCGGTCACCGCATCAGCGGGAGGAGTGCCCGCCAATTGGGGAAGCCAGTTGCGGACGTAGCAGTATTGCGTGGTTAAGACACTGCGTTCAAATGCCTGGTAGTCATGCCAGTTATGTTCCGCGAACGCTTCGGTTCGAATTTCAGCCGTCGCGGAGTCGAGCAGGTCGACAAAACTCTCTCCCTGGAATGTGGCGAGCGGTTCAATGCCGGCTAGTTCCAGAATGGTTGGAGCGATGTCGACAGAGCTGACCAACTGCTGCGACGTGCGACCTGCTCCAATTTTCGCTGGCCATCGCACGAGAAACGGTGTGCGTACTCCAGGGATGGTTACGCGAGTTTTGCAACTGGGGAAGGGACGCCCATTGTCGCTTAGGACCAAAACGAACGTGTTTTGGGAGACTCCCTGCGACTCCAACTCCGCTAGCACCATTCCCACATGTTCGTCAAATCTCGCGATCTCGTCGTAGTACAAGGCTAGATCGCGGCGCACTTCCGGTTCATCGGGCAGGAAAGGGGGCACGACGACATCTCGCATCGCTTCGTGCGGAATCTCAATCGTGCCACTCGCATAGGGACGATGTGGGTCGGTGTGTGCCGCCCAGAGGAAAAACGGTTGATCGCGCGGCCGCGATTGCAGAGCCTCTACCCACGCCTGTCCCATTGCTTCAGGACGCGAATCGCGCCGATAACTGACTTGATCAACAACGGCGCCACCCAAATGCCACTTGCCTACTGCTGCAGTCCAATAGCCCGCTTGCCCGAGCGGCGACGTCAGCAGTTGGGCATCGGCCGGTAGTGGCAAGTGGAGTTCACCAGCGCCCGTTGCGTGAGGATAGCGTCCCGTAAGGATTGAGCAGCGACTGGGGCTGCATGAAGAGCATGTCAAATAAGCCTGGTCAAAGCGGATGCCTGCATCGGCAAGGTTGTCTAGGTTGGGAGTTCGGATGTGGGGGTGCCCGTAGGCACCGCTATCTTCCCAGGCCATATCATCGGCGACGAAGATAACAAAATTCGGCCGCTCCTGACCGCTTACCGCTCCACAGGTCAGTAGCCCCCACAGGAAGAGCATGCTCGCACAGCGACTCATCGAAATTCTGCTCCAAGTGAAGTGGTGCTGCTCATCGAAGTTGCACATCGTTGAAAGGGACTTCTGTTTGTGGGATCTGAGAATGGCCAAACGCCGCTCGAGTGACCTCGTTTGAGTGGGCTTCCACTGCGGGAAGGTAGTTTACGCAATAGGTCAATGCAAAACTACCTGCTACAGGCTCCCGCCTGGCAAGGATTAACTCTCTCCACCGAAGTTAAAGAGTTTCATTGCGTTGCCGCCCAGGACCAAGTTTTGTTCCGCGGCGGATAGATGCGGAAGGTACCTGCGCGCCGTCTCAAAGGCCGCTTGGTAGCTAGTTCCCGTTGCCTCCGCGTTGAATCCACCACCATAGAGCATCCGCTCCGGGCCAAAGGCTCGGGACAGCTGCAGGATGACCTGGCTAGGGTCTCGGTGGGGATAGGAAGTGGTGGCAGGGATCGACGAGAGCTTGATCACCGTGTTGGGGAGTTCCGCCCACTTAATGACCACCGCGTGTTCTTGCGGAGTTCCCTGAAAGGGCCTGCCGAGATGATCGATGATCACCGTTGTGTCCGAGAACTCGCGGATCAATGGTTCAAATCCGGGTGCATAGCGTGGTTCAAAATGGAGTTGCACGGCCAATCCTAAATCGGCGGCCACCTTCCATAGGTCTCGCAGTTCCGGCTGGCCAAACGGCGGCAGACGTCCGGGAGCGTAGGCATGGACGCGCGCCGCCACAATGGGCAGGCGAGTGGACAAGTCTCGCAATTTGGCGGCAGCATGGGGGCGATCGGCAAAGACAAGGCACGTCCCCTTTAGCCTGCCGTTGCCGATCTCTAAGCAGTGCTCTAAATACCGATGGTCGTCTTGATAGGGTTCGGGGTGCACCACCACCGCATAGGCGACCCCGGCCTCGTCCATGCACCTGAGCAGATGTTCCGGCGAAGCGACCGCTGTGGGACGGTAGGGAGCCCGTGCGTGGTAAGGAAAGCGAAGATCCTCGCTGCCAGCGAAACAGTGCAGGTGCGTGTCGACCAGCTTGGAGTTCGAATTTTCACTTGCCAGCAACGCTGGCGTGCCTAGGGGAACCAGCGCGGCAAGCGTGGATAGTGCGGCCGTTCGCTGGATAAACGCTCGCCGAAAGCTGAGCTTGGATTGCGAGCTTGTTGTCGGATCGTCAGGCATGGAAGACTACTTTTCTAGAGGCCAATATCGTTGG
Source organism: Aureliella helgolandensis (assembly GCF_007752135.1). Lineage (GTDB taxonomy): Bacteria > Planctomycetota > Planctomycetia > Pirellulales > Pirellulaceae > Aureliella > Aureliella helgolandensis. The sequence goes on from NZ_CP036298.1 coordinate 3,724,826, forward strand.
GGAGGAACCGCCGGGAATGGAGGGAGGCCGGTTCAATCGACTTTTGCTGTGGGATTGTCAGGGAGGGCTCCTGAAGGATCGCTGTGGTGAAGCTCGAATTTTCGCAACAGTGAGGCCGGCGCCACAGAAGGATTGTCCACTATGGTACCTTAAATGCCCTCGGCAGTGCCTGTTCCCCACGCCATCTCCCTATTATCCATTTCTTATCCATCTCCAGGAAAGTTCGCATGATGCGACCCAACGATGCTTCGCAAGTCAGCCCATCCAAAGGCCTAATTGCCAAGTGGAACGCCTTGCAATTGTACTGACGCATCCTTATCGCATTGTTGATCGGAGTGATCACCGGATTGTTGATCGGGCCGCATGCGATTGTCTTCGACCTGCCGAGTAAGATCATCTTGCAGTTGTTGGGAGCCTTGGCGCCACCTCTAATCTTGATTGCGGTGACTCATGTTTTGATGACAACGGAGATCAGTGGCCGCACGGCTGGTAGACTTGCCGGTCTCTTACTGCTGAACACGACTGTAGCGATCATGATTGGGCTTGGAGTTGCCAATATTCTACGGCCCGGCAGTTGGTCAAAACCAGCGGAGATGGGTGGCGGCTCCGCGGAGCATGCTGGCGAAGGTGGCGTTTCGCCGGTAGATTTGCTGGTGCAGAATGTTCCCAAGAGTCTGTTTGGACCGTTGGGGGATAATTCGAATATTATCGGAGTGATCTTTATTGCCATTGCTTTCGGTCTGGCACTGCGGTCGGTTCGTTCCAAGCCGATTGGAAACGTTCAAGACTTGGTCGAACTCTCCTACGAAGTGTTGTTGAAAGTCCTGCATTGGATCATTGCGCTCGTTCCTCTAGGGGTGTTTGCGGTCGTGGCTAAAGTTGTCGGGACGGAAGGCTTTGGACCCTTCAAGGCGATGGGGGTATTTATTGTGGCCGTCCTAGTGGCTTTGGCGTTACAGACCACGTGGTACATGGTTCGCATTCGGCTCTTCTCCTGGGTTCGGCCGTGGACCATGTTGAGTCAAATGCGCGACGCGTTGGTCATGGCGTTTTCCACGGATAGTTCGACGGTAACCATGCCCGTGACCTACGCATGCTTGAAAGACAAAGTGGGCGTTCGCGAAGAGTCTGCCAGCATGGGAGCTCTGGTGGGCGCGAATTTCAACAATGATGGGACCGCGCTATACGAAGCGATGGCGGCGCTGTTCATTGCCCAAATGATCGGACAGGACCTCAGTGTCACGCAGCAATTGATTATTGTGCTAACTTCCATTATTGCCTCGGTGGGAGCCGCGGGTATTCCGGAAGCTGGGTTGGTGACGATGACCTTGGTCTTTTCCGCCGTTGGCCTGCCGATTGAATACATCGCATTACTGCTGACCGTGGACTGGTTTCTCGACCGTTGTCGAACCACGATCAATGTATTGGGGGACGTGAATGTTAGCTGTTTGCTCGATGGGAAGACTCGGCATGTTCCGGCAGCGGACACGCCTCCGCCGAGTGATGCTGCTTAAAATCCTAAGTAGGCCGTTCAGCCGCGAGCTCGCGCAAGTTGAAAGAAGCTGACACCGCCGAGAGGCGGTGTTGAGGACTAGGATCGCCGAGAAATCCGCCTGCGGCATCGCGTGAGGGACATGAATTCCGCACTCATCCGCATTCGCTTTGGATGCCAAAAATCGCACTTCGACTCGGCTGGTAGCCGCAGCCAGTGCGATCGTGCGGGTGTGGCGGATTGCGATAGGAACAGCCACGGCACGCGCGGCTTGCAAAAGCAGCAATCCCGGCGCGACGTGACGTGATGAAGCGGTTGGACGCGCAGCGCGATCGGCCGTTTCGCAGCGTTTCCGAGTTTTATAGGTCTTCTAATTTCCAGCCATCTCGTGGCTGGCGGCTGACAAAGCGATTGGCAGCTTCTACATTGGTAACGCGCATGGCCTTCGCATCCCACTCGATAGGTGCGCCAGTCCGGTAGGCGACATTGCCCAAATGGTTGGCTTCGGTCAGAGGACCCGCGTAGCTAAACGGGCTGCCGGTTGGAGTTCCATGCCGGCAGGCATCGAGCCATTCTTGGTGATGGCTGACAGGCACCGGCAGCGTTTCTGGTGGCGGTACGAAGTTTTGGAATTGGTCCTCGGGAAGCAAGAGGTGTTTTCCGTAGTCGGATAACAGCATTCCTTCCGAGCCGATGAAGAGCGCGCCGCTGTTCCACTGCGGAATTTTGCCCATTTCCCAGAGTTCGGGTTTAAGAGCCCCCTGATACCAAGTGAGTCTGCAGGCAGGCATCGCTCCACGGGGACCGTATTCGTAGGTCGCGGACATTGACGCGGGGGCGAGCTCTGCGTGCGGAGGGGGACCATCGGCTGTGACACTCAATGGTGCATCGAGGTTCAACGCCCAGAAGGGAAGATCGTTCCAGTGGCTGCCTAGGTCCGACATGGTGCCGCTGCCAAAATCCCACCAGCGGTACCACTTGGGGCCAGGGAAGTAGACTTCGTGGTAGGGTCTCCATGGAGCAGGTCCCAGCCATAGATCCCAATCCAGAAATTCAGGTGGCTTCATTTTTTGACTGGGTTGTTCCGTGACATAGACGATGTCGCCATGCTGCTTGGCGTAAGCTTCATTTTGCAACCCCCAAGCGCGGCCGACCCAAACATGGGTCTCATGCACATCGCCGATCGCACCGCTTTGGATTAGCTCAACCACGCGGTGATAGTTTGCATTGGCATGAATCTGAGTTCCCATTTGCGTGGCAACCCCCGCTTGCTCAGCAGCCAGGGTAATCGCTCGCGATTCTGCAATGTTGTGCGTCAACGGCTTTTCGCAGTAGACATGCTTGCCGAGTTTGAGAGCCGGCATCGTGGCAAAGGCATGCGAATGTTCGGGAACGCTTACCACGACCGCGTCGATATCATCGGCGTGCTCGTAGAGTTTCCGATAGTCCGTGTACTGGCGCGCGTCGGGATGCAATTTCTGAGCCGCGTCCAAGCGCCGTTGGTCCACATCGCAGATGGCGACGGCCTCGACGCCAGGATCCTTGGTGACGGACGCGAGGTTGCCACCTCCGCGTCCTCCCACGCCGATGAAGGCGACTCTCAAGCGGGTTGGGGCCTTTTCGGCCGCGTGCAGGCCCTTCGATATTCTGGGAAGTGAGCATCCTGCGATGGCACCAACTACAGCGGATTTGGCGAAATCTCGGCGCAGCGTCTGCTTGGGACTTCTGTCGGGGGTGGGACGATGGGGGGAGTTCATGCTTGTTTCCTATGTCGAAATGGAAATCGCCAGCGATGGGTGGGGATGTCAGTGGCGGAGGGGAAAATCACAACAGCACCCATTCCCTCAGCCTCGCAGGAGGACCTCATGCAGACTGATCTGAAGGAAGCCATTGGCCTGGACCGCCTGCACCGCGAGTGGCCTCGGGGCGGAGCTTGAGGAGGGATGCTCTCTCTTGCCTCCGCCTACTGGCGGCGATTTGTCCAGTGGTGCGGAGACGCGTAGAGTCGCAGCGCAGTATACACGAGCGGCATGCTTGGTTCCAATCGTCATCGTGAGCTTCGCTTCGAGCTCACACGTGCCGCTTACTCGGCTGACTTTCCTACTGTTCGATGGGGCACTGATACACCGATCGTACTACGGTAGCCAGTCCAGCACTCTGCGAAATATTTGGCTGTTTCGAAAATTCCAATACTGAAAGGAGTCAGTACGCCACCGATAATGGTTACGATAGATAAAGTTTAACAGGCCCGGTTTGAAGCATGCGTTAGGAAGTGGGCTTGGCGAGTTTATGCTTCCTCTCGCCGCATCCCTCGCGTGCCACAAAACGTTGTTAGCTACCGCTTTTATTACCTGAGTAAGCCGCATCCAAATTCTGGCTGTCTCTATTTTCCATCGGAGCGAAATATGACCGATCCCGCCTCACAGAGTTGTAGTAGTGGTACCAAGAAACTGAGTGCCATTCAGCGTAGAACATTTGTAGCCACATCCGCCTCGGTACTGGCCGCTGGTGTGTTTTCCAGTCGTTCGGTGGCGCAGTCGAAATCCGCCAACGAAAAACTGAATTTGGCATGCGTTGGCACCGCCAATCGCGCGGATGCTGACATTCAAGGAGTTAAGCATGAACAGATCGTTGCACTTTGTGATGTAGATCGCAATTTCCTGTCGGCTAAGTCAAAGGTATTCCCGGATGCCGCTACCTTTGAGGATTATCGCGAGATGATCGACAAAGAGGGCGATCGCATCGACGCCGTTGTGATTGGTACCACCGATCACCATCATGCACCTGCAACCATGCACGCTATTAAAGCTGGCAAGCATGTTTATTGTGAAAAACCATTGACGCACACGGTCGCCGAAGCACGCATGATTGCCGAAGCAGCCAAGGCCGCTGGTGTGGCGACACAACTCGGTACCCAGATCCATGCTGAGAATAATTATCGTCGAGTCGTGGAAATCGTGCAGGCCGGAGCGCTTGGCACCGTGACCGACGTCCACGTATGGGTGGGTAAGGGCTGGGGCGGTGGTGATCGTCCCGAGAAAGGCGATCCCGTACCGGAGAGTTTGAACTGGGACTTATGGCTCGGCCCAGCACCAGTGCGACCGTATGCCAATGGTCGCTATCATCCCGCCCAATGGCGTCGCTGGTGGGACTTTGGTCAAGGAACCCTCGGGGATATGGGGTGCCACTATATGGACCTCCCATTCTGGGCGCTCAAGTTGCGTCACCCTTCTCATGTAGAAGCAGAAGGCCCCGCTGTGCATCCCGAGACTGCACCCGAAGGATTGACCGTACGTTACAAATTCCCTAAGACGGACGTTGCACCGGCGATCAACATGACTTGGTATGACGGAACCAGCACTCCCAACAGAGTCATGGGCCAGCGCGTGCCAAACAGTGGAGTTATGTTTGTGGGTACCGACGGCATGATGTTCGCCGACTACGGTTCCTACAAGCTGTTTCCGGCGGAAAAATTCGCGGACTTCCAGCCTCCTGCTAAATCGATCCCTGATTCGATCGGCCACCACCGAGAATGGCTCAAAGCTTGTCGTGACGGTTCGCCGACAACCTGCAACTTTGACTATTCCGGTGCGTTGACGGAAACGGTTCTGCTTGGAAATGTAGCCTTCCGCAGCGAAGCCGGCTTTGGCTGGAATGGCAAGGATTTGAAGGCTGACACCGATGCGGCACAGAAATTGATTAGCAAGTCGTATCGTGCTGGATGGGAATTGACCTAATTTCCACAGCTCTGCAATTTTCCTGAATTCAACCCAACGCCCCTTGAGACATTCAAGGGGCGTTTGGCTTTAGTACGAACAGGTTTCCACAATTTCCTAGTTCCGAGTTCCTAGGACTCAATCGCTTCGATCACAATGCGATGAGTTACCGGTTGCATGGCTTGCTGGACTGCTTCTACCAACGGTAGACGGGCTGCTTCGGTTTCCTGCACGGCATGGGGGAAGTTTTCTTTACCCTGTTTACCGTGGAAGATCTTTTTTACTTGGGTCGTTTCGTAAGCCTGTTTGGCAGCCACCGCCTCATCCACTTGCCGAAACGCTTGGCAAAATGGATTCTGTTCAAAGTCAGCGGCCAAATTGACTCCCGCAGCGAGTTCCGCTTGGCCATAGACTCGAGAGTTTTCACCCCAAGTGATGCGTGCCTTGGCAGCTTCCAACCCATCGACTTGTAAGGTGAACCGATTCAGTTCGGCATCGAAGGGCACCAGCGTCAATCCGGAGCGAATCGAATCATCTCGATCGACTGGTCCCTCGCCGCAGAAAGGGTAGCGAGAGCTGGTGATCGTCAAGGCATTTCCGCTAAACTCATCGACTGCATGTCCCTCAGAGGCGGTCGCTTGGTTGTTGGTTAGATCGATGTGGAAGTTGCCGATTTGGCCATCCAGTCCCATCGCATGCAGAAAGCCGTAGGCCATCATGACTTGTCCAGCCCAACCGGGGTGAATGCCGTCCTCGCCAGCCACGTCGTATTTGTCGTCAGCCGTAGAATACTTTCGATCTGCCAGCACGCTCGCTTGATACATGGGCCAAAAGAGATCGGCAAACCGAACATTGTGTTGCTTGCTGACTTGGATGCCAATGTCCCTGAGTGCACAGAGATGGATGTTGTGTTCGTCGAGTGTACCGGCGCGACTCTTAACCCACGTGGCAAGCTTGCCGGCGGGACCAGGGGAACCGAGAATGACGCGAGTGCCCGCTTGTTGAAACTTCTGCACAATGGCAGTCAAGTGGTCTTCAAACCATTGTCCGTTCGTGGCATCGTAGGGGCGGTATCGCGCGTCATTCATGCCGTAGCAAAGCGTCGCTATCGTAGGGTCGAACGTGAGGCAATCGCGATCCATACGACGCAAGAATCCGTCGGTCTTTTCGCCGCTCCAACCGTACTGGCGCACCGAGATCTCCAGTTGTGGCGCGCAGGCGGCTAAATAGGTTTCAATCAGACGAGAGTACTTTTTCTGCTCGGTGATGGAATCACCACAAATTGCCAAACGATCGCCGACCTTCAAATAGAGCGTGCCATCGTGTTGGGGAGCTTTGCGAGGATTGAATTTGTCGAATGCAGGGTCCGCCGGCTTCGCTTCGTATTCGTAGGGACCGAACGTCACTGCAGTGGAAGCAATCCGTTCCTGGCTCGATGCGGTGCTAAGCAGGCTGGTCCAAGCCATACTCAGGCTCAAAGTGAATAATGCCGAACGCTTTAGAAAGGACTTGGATCGCATAGAAGGTAACTCGTCAGGTGGGGGAAGCGGAGTGGGTGGATGAGCAGCAAGGCTCAACATATACCGTCGAGGCTTAATGGTCGACAAATGCTCGTCCCTCAAGTCTAAGGTGTTTGGTGGAGCACATGCAATTGGTCAAACGGCACAATTTCGGATCTGTCTTGGCGGGCCCCGTCTTCGGGAGGAAGTGCATGAGGGCAGGATCCCGTCGAGGCGATTAGTTTTAGATGGGTTGGACAATTTCGGATTGGCACAGTTTTGGTATGATCGCACCTTGAGTGAATCTCACTGGTTGGCTTTGGGGTCATGCGTCGTTCGTCGAGAAGGAGTTGCAGGTGTCATTTCGTAGTTGTGCAATCGCCCTACTGGTCGCTGTTCTTGGGGTACCTACCGGGGCGGCCATGCGCGCCCAGGATAACTCTGCGGAGCAGGACGTAACGTTGCGGGTGCTGAGTTACAATATTCATCATTGTGAAGGCACGGACGGCGAGCTTTCGGTCAAACGCATTGCAGACATCATTCGCGCATCGAATGCTGACTTGGTCGCACTGCAAGAAGTCGATCATACGATGACCCGCAGTGAGCAGGTCGATCAGCTGGCTGAGCTTGCGAAATTGACAGGTTTGGAAGGTCGTTTTGCCAAGGCAATTGACATCCAAGGCGGCGAGTATGGACAGGCGGTACTCTCGCGTTTTCCCATTACCGAATTCTCCGTCCATGAGCTGCCTGGTTTGCAAGGTCGAGAAACCCGAGTGCTGGGCATTGCTCAAATCGACATTAACGGAAGCCAATTGACGTTCGCCACCACTCATCTTGATCACCAATTGTCCGACGTGCGGCTGAAGCAGGCGATCGAGATCAACCGTTTAATGCCCAAGACCGATCGGCCAGCCATCATTTGTGGGGACTTCAACGCCGTCCCCACTTCCGCCACCATGCTTGAAATTCAGAAGCTGTGGACACTGGTTATGGGGGAACAGCCGATAGCCACCATTCCGTCAGGTAAACCAACGCGTCAAATTGACTTTGTAGCGGTCAAGTCTGCCGAGCGTTTCAAGAGCGTGTCGTTGGAAGCGTTGGACGAGCCGATAGCCTCGGATCATTTGCCTGTCTTAGCGGTGGTCGAGCTTCGTTGAAAGACGACCTGAGCTAGGGCCGTTACGCGGAACTGCTGAAATCACACAATGTCTCTTCGCGGACACTTCTAAGCTGCTCTTCTGGGATGCGGCCAATTTGCCGATTGCGCCGCGCCCAATCCGTTTTCGTCCTAGTGAATGGGGTCAGCCAGGATTGCGCGTTGGCGGTAGATCTTTAGCGGCTCGTCTGGTTCCGCAAATGTTCGGGGCGACCAAGATCGTCCTTGAAAGTCGCCTTCCCAATCTTTGGAGTGGCAGCAGCCACCCCGGTCATGCTGGCGCCGCGGCCTCATATCTGGGGAAGCTGTTCTTCGAGGAGTCGGCCTGTGTTGCGAGGCTCTTTCGTGGTGAAATGGCGAAGCGTGGCCTACAAGTGTGAGTGCAACCTCCCCAGCTGGAAGCCGGCCCCCCTTCCATTTGCCGAACCTCTGCACCTCACTAGCGCCGTCCCTAAAGACGTCTTCGCAGGACCGGTTGAGCGGCACTTAGGAAAATTTTGAAATTAGAGGGATTTTGCGCGGCGGTATGGAAAACGTTTCGCAACTGTCCTAGTAGGAGCGGTTCGACCACTGATTATCCTTCTCGTCAAATTTTCGGAAACAATACTATGCGCAAAATCTTCAAAGCTTCGCTGCCCTTGCTCGTCTTTACGTTGCCCAGTCTGGCGTGTGCCCAGCCGCCCGGCGGCCCCGGTGGTGAGGAGGTGAAGCTGGTCGAGCAATTTGACCAGGATCAGAACGGTTGGCTGAATGTTGAGGAGCGAGCGGAAGCTCGGGAGTACCTCAACGAAAATCCAATTGCGCGGGGAGGACCGGGAGGCGGCCCCCGGGGACCCGGCGGATTTGGTGGACCTGGTGGCCCTGGAGGACCTGGAGGCCCCGGAGAATTTGGTGGCCCTGGCCGTGGAGGCCCTGGAGGACGGTTCGGGCCACCGGATGGCGAGCCAGGGTTTGGTGAAGAGGGTTTTCCACCTCCTGGCTTCATTCCGCCAGAGGGTGGGTTTGGTCCTCCTCCCGGCGCTGGTTTTGGCCCGCCTGGCGGACGCCGAGGTGGTCCTCCTGGCGGCATGGGAGGCAATCGGCCCGAAGCCAAGCCAGGGAAATCCATTGCAAAGTCTAGTGTGCAGCCCCTGACCGGTGAGCTTTACGATGCGTCGGTGTTGCGAACGGTCTTCATCGATTTTGCTAGTGAAGACTGGGAAGCTGAACTTGAGCAATTTCATGGGACCGATGTGGATGTGGAAGCCACCATCACCGTGGATGGTAAGGAATATCCGAACTGCGGAATTCACTTTCGTGGGATGTCTTCCTACTTCATGGTTCCCACCGGTTACAAGCGGTCGCTCAATGTCTCTATGGATATGGCCGACTCGGAACAAAAGCTGTTGGGCTATCAAACGCTGAATCTGCTCAATTGCAGTGGTGATGCATCGATGCTCAGCTCGGTCCTCTATTCTCATATCGCACGGAAGTATACGACGGCCCCGAAAGTGAATTTCGTGCGCGTCGTCATCAACGGTGAGAACTGGGGGATTTACTCGAATGCTCAACAATTCAACAAGACCCTGCTCAAAGAGAACTACGGCTCGGGCAAAGGCGCTCGCTGGAAGGTAAGTGGCTCGCCACGAGGCCAGGGAGGCCTGGAGTATTTGGGAGAGGATGTCTCCGAATACGAAAGCCGCTATGAAATGAAGTCAGGTAAGGATGAAGCGTGGAGCAAGCTCATTCATTTTTGCCGCGTACTCAACGAGACACCAATCGAAGAATTGCCAGTCGCACTGGAGCCGATCTGCGATGTTGACGAATTGCTTTGGTTCCTAGCGCTCGACAACGCGCTGATCAATAGCGACGGATACTGGATTCGTGCTAGTGACTACAGTCTGTATCTGGACAAAGACGATCGGCTGCATTTCATCCCGCATGATATGAACGAGGGCTTTCGGCAGGCTGGCGGACCCGGCGGACCCGGCGGACCCGGCGGACGGCGGGGGCCTGGAGGCGGCATGCGTGGCGGACGACCCGGGGAAGATGAACGAGGTGGTGAACGAGGTGGTGAACGAGGTGGTGAACGAGGACGCGGCGGTCGTGGCGTTGGAGAAGCGGCTCCGCGAGATCTGGCCGGAGAACCTCCACGTGGCGGTCCCGGTTTGGGTGCCCCAGGTGGACGAGGCCCTGGATTCGGAGGTCCTGGATTTGGTGGGCCCGGATTTGGTGGACCCGGAGCTGGTGGTCCTGGAGCAGGGGGGGGATTGGAGCTTGATCCGTTGATCGGACTCGACGATCCGTCCAAGCCACTACGCAGCCGAGTTCTGGCGGTGGACAGCTACCGTCAGCAGTACTTGCAGAACGTGCGGCAAATTGCAGAGGAGTCGCTGGACTGGAAGGAATTGGCCCCATTCGTCAAGTCTCAAGTGGCACTGATTCGCAACGAAGTCAAGGCCGACACACGAAAGCTGTCCACGTTCGAAGAGTTCATTTCGCTGAACAGTGAGCGCGACGCAGCGGCCAGTGCTACGGAGGAATCAACGGGACACGGGCCAGGGCACGGTGCGATGAATCTTCGCGAGTTCGCGGAGGGGCGACGCGCCTACCTGCTCAAAGCGACTGAGGAAATAGGCCGCTCTGATGAGGAATAGTCGTCTCGCCTGAGACTTGACTGGTTCCCAACACACCTTCTAGCACAGAGATTTCACCCATGATTGCAAGCATGATGCACTCAGCAGACTCCCTCGGACTTACGAGCCTCGCTCAACGCAGGATTGAATTAAAGTACACGGTCGACGCTCGCCTGGCGTCTGAAGTTCAGCAATGGGCGCGTGAGCATTTGGAAGCTGACGAGCACTGCAGCCCGCAGAGTCTCGACAGCTACGAGGTCAGCACCCTGTATTTCGATTCGCCCGCGTTGGATATTTACCATCGGACCCCTCAATCCGATATTTCAAAGCGACGCATTCGCCGGTATGGAGCGGAATCCACTCTGTGGCTGGAAGTTAAATCGAAAAAGCAGAACGTTGTGAAGAAGCGACGTTCTGCTATCGCGGCCGAACAACTGCAACCGCTTGCGGTAGCAACGCAAGAATCAAGGCTGGAGTCCGAGGGGGAGGAATGGGACTGGTTCGCACAACTTCTGATCGAAAAGCAGCTTCAACCGATGGTGCTTGTCCATTACCGCCGGTTTGCGCGTGCAAGGTGCGCCGACGGTGAGAGCCTGCGATTGACCATCGATACGCATATGCAGGCCAGCACTTGTCGCGAATGGAACGTCCATCACCGTGGGGCCAGCCCAGCTTATGATTTGGGCGATACGCAGATACTGGAACTGAAGTTCAATAACAATATGCCGTTTCTATTCAAGCAACTGCTGCAAGCCTTTCCAATCCTCTCCGCCAATTTTTCAAAGTATCGAACGGCTGTAGGGAAGTGTGAAATCGCTTCTGCTCCTCTGCTTGGAAGGGACACGGATGCCTGAATGGCTGACAGTCGAAGTGAGTGCGACCAATGTGAGTCTGCCGACGCTTGTGCTCCGCTTGACACTGGCTTGGCTCGGTGGGCTGATTGTGGCTGCCATAGCGGTCCGGCATCGCGAGTCGCGCACCGACGCAACTTTGTCCTTGACTCTCGTGCTGATGTCGATTTTGATCGCCATGGCGACCCAGATTATCGGGGACAACGTCGCCCGAGCCTTCAGTCTGGTCGGCGCTTTGTCGATCGTGCGATTTCGGACCGCAGTGTCAACGACTCGCGATGTGGCGTTTGTGTTGGCCGCCGTGGTCGTCGGGATGGCCATCGGTGCTGGACAATATACCGTCGCCGCCCTAGGCTTGCTGATCGTCGGATGCGCAACGCTCATCCCTATGGGAGCCAGAATTCGCGAGGGTGCAGCGCAGGCTTCGAGCAGCCCATCTAAGCAGGGACGCGGCGGTAGCGGGGCCGCCTCTCCCGCACCCGGCGAAATGGAGTTGCGGCTTCAGGTCGGGCTCCATGGTGATCAGAATTGGACGGAAGAATTGCAACGGCGAACGAGCTACTGCGAATTGATCGCCGCCGAAACGACTCGCAAGGGAAGCGCTCTGGAGTTTCTGTATCGCGTGCGATTGCTGGAGAATTCCGACGCAGGACAGTTGGTCGCAGCCCTCAATTGCCTGCCTTTGGTCGAATCGGTCGCGCTCAAAGTCTAGAGCGGCCCTTCCACGCGCGGGATGGTTGAATCTCTCGCGCCACATGAGGCGTGGGATGCCGTCGGTGGCTATCGCGAAGCTTCGCCTAAACCGAGCTGGGGGAGCAGCTGGCGACAGGTAATTCGCGAAGATTCATAGATAACGGGCAGCCCGCTGCCGGGATGGGTTCCCCCGCCCGTCAGGTACACGTTTTCTAGGTCTTCGAAGCGATTGTGGGGGCGGAGGTGCAGCATTTGTCGCAGGTTGTGTGCGAGATTGAAGGTGGCACCTCGGTACAATCCAAAGTCCTCCTCCCAGATCTGCGGAGTGATGATGCGTTCGGTAACGATGCGTTCGCGAACGTCCGACAGCCCCTCGCGTGCGAGTTGATCGAGGGTCAGCTCGCGGAACTTCGCGATGGTAGCCGCGTCCCATTGCACATTCTGATGCATATGGGGCACCGGGACCAACACGTACAGCCCGCTGTGCCCTGCCGGTGCCAGAGTGTCGTCGGTTACGCTGGCATTCTGAATGTAGAAGCTGGGGGCGTCGGGCAATTGGAAATCGGTTTCAATCTGCCGTAGATTGCGTCCGTAATCATCTGCAAGGTGGATGGTATGATGCGGTAGATTGTCGTACTGTCCGCGAATCCCGAGATACAGCATAAACGTGGAGCAAGAGAATTTCTTGCGGCTTATGCGTCGGTCGGTCCAACGCCGCCGGAGCGAGTCAGGAACTAAAGTTTGCATTGCCTGGGCGAAGTCGGCGTTGATGACGACGGCATCAGCGGGATAGCGGCCCCTATCGGTGATGACCTCGGTTGGTCGGCGTCCGGAGAATTGAAAACCTGTAACCGCTTCATCCAGTCGAATTTCGACTCCCCGCTCGCGGGCCAATTCTCCCATGCGTTGACTGACTTGACCACAACCACCTCGCGGATGGAACACCCCATGTTCGTATTCAAGGTACGAGAGGATCGAGAACAGGCTGGGGCACTTGAAGGGAGACATCCCCAGGTACTTCGATTGAAAGGAGAAGGCGATAGCCAGCCGCGGATCAACAAAATAGCTTTCGAGTTCGCGGCCCAAGGAACGCCACGGCTTCAAATACCGAGCCGCGTTTAGAAGGTCTTTGGAGAGTAGGTCTCTCCAGCTGTTGAAGGGAGACTCTAGAATGGGGCGGAAGTACTTGAGCTTTTGACGATTGTCGGTCAGGTAACGCTCAAAGGCTCCTTGATCGGCCGGTGAAATCTTAGCAATCTGGGCTTCCATGGCTGCGATGTCCGGCGTCGCATCCAATCGCTCCTTGCCACCAAAGCTGATGCGGTACTGCGGATCGAGACGTTGCATGGGGATCTCTGCTTCGAGATCAAGCCCGACCGATGCAAAAATTTCTTGCAACACGCGTGGGTAGAGAAAGAAGGTTGGCCCAATATCAAACTTGAACCCAGCCTGGGTGAAGGTAGCGGTTCTTCCTCCTACCCAGGCTTGTTTCTCTAGAATCGTGACGCGTGTGCCCGCGTGTGCCAACTGCAGAGCAGATGCTAGCCCACCGGGGCCAGCACCAACGATCACAACATGTGGGGGGGACGGCATCGTCGACATCTACTTCTTGACGGAATGGAACGGCTCAATCAACTGGGCATTCTAACCACCAAGTCAAGGCCGACCACCTCAAGCCGCATGGACTCCGGTCCCCGAGCTCCCTGGATGAGCTCAACCGAGCTCTAGATCTCGACTTCGCTCGTCTCGACTTGAGGGGCGGAAGTCGCATCCACCGCTTCTGGTGCAGCCGTACGCCGCCGTCGACGCTTGACCTTGGCACTGCTCCACTCCTTGGTTACCGTCTCAAAGACTTCAGGAGATTCGTAGCGGACGATGTTCTTGCCTTCGGGCAGCGGTCCGATTAGTCCACGAAACACCGGCATGCCCCGCAACTCTAGATCAGCACTGCTGTCATCCACTCCGATTTGCGTGTGCATCTGCAACAGTGGGTCGGTGGTTGGGAAATCGCGAATGCGAAACGAACCATCGCTACCACGGGTTACGATGCGAAATGTGTCCTTTTTGGGCATGTTTCAATTCACTCCATGGAGTACTAGGGGTTGAACGTTGTCGGCATTCAATTCAAAAACTATTCCTCAACCCTTGGAATGCAGAAAGTCGCTGCGTCTCCGAGGTCCATTCACGTAACTCATTGACGAAATTTCCATGACCAATCCATGGAGCTGCTAGGCAGCATGGTTCGGACGGCTGAGTCATCCGCTACTGAAGTGCATCGACGCTCCGCACACTCAAAGTGTTGCGATTCCCAATTGCGCCTTGCGTTAGGTAAGACACGCAGAACGTGCATCAGTGGCTCCCTTGGAACTACCGGCACAAGTGGTTCTTCAGCTCCATTGCATTGAGAATCTTCGGGGGGGGGCATTTGCTATTTACTAAATGCGCATCAATGCCCCAGAGCCCTGCGGTTGGTTGCCGATCCGTTGGTTACCGATCAGCGGGGGCCGGCAGTGGCAGGCTCAATTGCAACCCAGTTAGTACAGCCCAGGCAGACAGACGTCGAATAGTGATGCTCCGTTTCGTCATGGAGTGGAAACAACTCCAGCAACGCGCAACCGTCGGTTTCAAATTTGATGAAATTCTGTGAGGTCGGGTCGCTCCTGTTCTAGCGGCCATCCGGGGTGGGAGGTCGCGAATCGTCAACGTCCCACGGCAGGGAGCAAATGGATGTGGTAACCTATTGCTCGATTCCATTCCAATCTCTTCCTTTACCTTTAACAGGTGATGAATTCCATGTTTCAATTGATACGTTTCCAAGTTCCTGGGCAAGCTGAATCTTGGGGCATGCAGAGCGACGAAGGCATGCGGGATTTGGGGCGTAGTTTTCCTGAGGTCGGTACCTTGCTGGAAGCCATCGGCCAGTGGGATTCCCTGCGTCCAAGGATCGAAGCGGCGCTCAAGGATGCGCCCCTTGCTCCTGCTGGCGCCCGTTTACTGTGTCCCGTTCCTCCGCATGGCAAGACAATCTGCATTGGATTGAACTATCGGGATCATGCCCTCGAAAGCGGCATGGACATCCCCAGTGAACCCGTGGTGTTCAACAAGCTGCCCGGTGCCTTGTGTGGTCCTAACGACGAGGTGCCGCTGCCGAGCTGCAGTTCTAAAGTCGATTATGAAGCCGAGCTGGTCATGGTCATCGGCAAACGAGCCTGGCAAGTTAGCGAGGCCGACGCAGCTGACTACATTTTCGGCTACACATGTGGACACGATGTTTCCGCACGTGACTGGCAATTGGGGCGCCCCGGAGGACAGTGGTTGCTAGGAAAAAGCTTTCCGAACTTTGCACCGATCGGGCCAGCGATCGTGCCTTCGGAATTCGTGCCACAGCCAACAAATTTGCCCATCTCGCTGCGAATCAATGGAGAGACACTCCAAGATTCTTCCACGAAACAGCTGATTTTCAATCCGAATGAATTGGTAGCGTTTCTTTCACAGTGCTGTGTGCTGGAACCGGGAGACGTTATCTTTACCGGGACGCCTCCGGGAGTCGGGGCGGCTCGCAAGCCTCCACGCTTCCTGGCTGCGGGCGACGTGGTGGAAGTCGAGATTAAGGGGATTGGAGTACTCACCAATCGCTTTGTCCCAGGATGATGGAGAACACTCTGGCACATCGAGCTAGTCCTTTCAAAACCCTCGTGCAGGCGGGATCTGCTATCCCGCCGGTAGCACGGTTGCCCCAGACCGTGTACAGCCTCTCTTTCACGCGTTGAGAACCCAATTCTCCCGGTAGCATGGTCCCCCGGACCGTGTGCGTGCATCGTTACTCGTCCGCCACCAGCCACCAGCCACTAGCCAACCGCTGGTCGAAATCGCAACCCACAGCGTGACGGCTTGTGGATTCAAGACCGTTTGGGTTTTTACTGAGCGGTCGTACCTCTAATTGCCCTGTAGCGGCAGCCCTCGATCCTTGCTCACGCGGCGGGTAACATTTTCAACAGGCCGGTTAACAATCGAGAGGGAATTTGCTCGCGATCGAGCAATGGGGCTGCCAAATCGTCCGGCTCCTATCAACAAGCCGGTTGGCAATCGAGACGGAAATGACTGCTACGGATTGATCGGGTGTGAAACCTTGGCGGCAAAACGGAAAACGCTTTTGAATTGGCAAGATTGCCAGCATCGGGTACTTGTCCGCTAACCGTGGGCAAGCCCTCGGTGGCTGGTAGCTAGTACTCGAAAACCGAGGAAATCGACACACCTAGCACTCTCCATCCTTCGAGAAAGAAGTGCCCTAGTTTTCCTGCTACTTCCCCGCCGCCTTTTCGATGGTGACGGCGGTGTGTTTGAACGAGGGGCAATTGCTGGATGCGTCGGTGCTGCCCATTGGGATGAGCGGATTCGCTTCGGGGTAATACATGGCGACACACCGTCGCGGTATGGGGTACTCGACTGCTTGGAAATCAAGAAGGACCCGGGTTTCGCCTTGATGATGGCTGGTCACATTAATTTTTTCGCGAGCAGACAGTCCTAGCGCTTGCATGTCGGCGGCATTCATCATCACGACGCGCCGAGCGTTAAAAATTCCACGATAGCGATCATGTTTACCGTAGATGGTGGTGTTGAATTGGTCATGGCTGCGGACGGTTGTCATAGCGAATTGATTGGGCAATAGTGTCTCTTCGGGGACCGGGTTGACGGTAAAGTTGGCCTTGCCTGTGGGAGTGTTGAAGACCCGTTCTCGGGCTGCATTGGGCAGGTAAAAACCACCCGGTTGCCGCACTTTCTCGTTGTAGCCCTGGCAACCTCCGATGGTGCTGGCAATGCCGTCGCGGATCAAATCGTAGTTGTCTGCCCAGGCTCGCCAATCGTTCTTGGCGCGATCGCCCACGACGGCCGCCGCCATTTCGCAAATGATCGCAACTTCATTGCGTAAACCGCTTGCGGCTGGTTTCAATCTGCCCCTCGAGGACTGAACGACTCCCATGGAATTTTCGGTGCTTGTGAATTGTGCCTGCTGGCCGTCTGCAGTAGAGCTCTGCCGAAGGTCGACTTCCGTGCGACCCAAGCAGGGGAGAAGCAGTGATTGGGCACCGGCCACCAAATCGGCGCGGTTCAGCTTGGTGCCAATGCGGACGTTCAGCCGAGTTTTGGCGAGTCCCTCAGCAGCGAAACGAGTGTCGGGGAGCGCCATGAGGAAGTTACCTCCCAGCGAAACGAAGACGTCGATGTCTCCGCGATGCAGCGCGAGGGAGGTTCGTTGGGAATCGAATCCTGCGTGACGCGGCGGCTCAAAGTCAAAGACGGTTTGGAGTTGATCGAGCAGCGCTTGGGTGGGTTGCTCCCAGACGCCCATCGTGCGGTCGCCTTGGACATTGCTATGCCCACGCACGCAGCAGGGACCGGCGCCGGGTTTGCCAATTGCACCCCGCAGGAGCAGCAAATTCATCAGCTCGCAGACGTTCTGCGTGCCATTGGTGTGCTGGGTGATGCCTAGGCACCAACAGATGATGATTTTTTCCGTCGACCGCGTCCAATCAGCGGCGGTGCGAATCGATTCTCGGTCAATACCACTACGCTCGACCAACGTATCCCAATCGGCGGCGCGCAGATCGGTAAGCAATTCCTCAGCACCAGATGAATACTGGGCGATGAAATCATGATCAATCGCGGAGCCGGGTTGGGCATCATCCCACTCCAGCAACTGTTTCATGATGCCTTTCAGGAGCGGAATGTCGCCATTGATTTTGACTTGCAGAAACAAGTCGCACAGCTGAGTGGCAACGCCCAGCATGCCGCTGATCTCCTGAGGGTTCATGAAACCCATCAAGCCGGCTTCGGGCAGCGGATTGATCGCAATGATTTTCGCTCCATTGCGTTTCGATTCTTGAAGGGCGGTCAACTGCCGCGGGTGATTGGTGCCCGGGTTCTGGCCGAGGACGAAAACCAATTCGGCCTTGCCGAAATCTTCGAGCTTGACGGTACCCTTGCCGATGCCGATCATCTTGGTCAGGGCTCGGCCGCTGGATTCATGGCACATGTTGGAACAATCCGGCAAGTTGTTGGTGCCGTATTGCCGCGCGAACAATTGGTAGGCAAAGGCAGCTTCGTTGGTCGCTTTGCCGGATGTGTAAAAGGCAGCGCGGTCGGGCGAGGCGAGTGAGTGGAGTTCGTTGGCGATGACCGCATAGGCGTCTTCCCACGCAATGGGTTCATAATGTGTCGCCCCTGGGCGAAGGATCATGGGCTCCGTCAGCCGTCCCTGCTGTTCAAGCCAATAATCGGTGTGCGCAGATAGCTCTGCGACCGAGTGCTTTCGGAAGAAATCGGCCGTCACGGTTCGCGTATCGATTTCATGGGCGACCGCTTTGGCACCGTTTTCGCAGAAATCGAACGAGGATCGCTTGCCATCCGGATCGGGCCATGCGCAACCTGGACAGTCGAATCCATCCTTCTGATTCACTTGCAGGAGGGGCAGCGTGCCGCGGACCAAACCTGCCTCACCCCAAGCGTAGCGCAAGCTCGTGACTACCGCGGAGAGTCCAGACGCCTTCTGCTTGGGAGGTTTTTGAGTAAGGTCATCACCGGAATCATCGGGTAACAACCAAATTTCGCCATGGGATGTTGGGATCGGGGAGGCAACAACATTGGGAGTCGCAGGTATGCCGGACATGACGGTTCTTCCGTGGAAGCGCAAGTTGAGGTTGGTTGGGGATCGTTTTACAATTGGGGGACCGGAAATTGGACGTCACTACAAGATCCGATTCGAGTCGTTGTAGACGTTGAATCGGTCCGGTTTGGCGAACCCAACTAGCGTCATGCCGTGGCGTTGGGCTAGCTCAATTGCCAAGCTTGAGGGAGCTCCCACAGCAATCACGATCGGAATGCCAACCACCAAAGCCTTCTGCACCAATTCGAAACTAATCCGACCACTCAAGACGAGCACCGATTGGGGAAAAAGTTGAGCGTCCTTTAGCCACTGCCCTCCAATGAGTTTGTCGAGTGCATTGTGCCGGCCAACGTCCTCTTCGACTTCCAGCAGGTTGCCTGAAGTTTCAAACAAACCACTCGCATGAAGTCCACCCGTGCGCTCGAAAAGAGATTGTGCGGTTCGCAGTCGTTCTGGAAGCTGCCCCAACAAATCGGCTTGGATGGTGGGCATGCCGCTTTGCAGCGGAGTTTGGATTTGTACGCTGACGGCGTCGATTGACGCTTTGCCGCAGACTCCACAGCTACTGCTGGTATAAAAGTGCCGCTGTAGCCTGTCTAGATCAAGTTGCAGTCCCGCGCGAAGTTTGACCCGAACCACAGAACCGCTGCGGCAGACACGCGTCGCTACGACATCCTCCTGACGCTGTAGTATTCCCTCGGTAACTAAGAAACCAATCGCCAGTTTCGCATCTTGGCCTGGAGTGCGCATCGTGATCGAAATCGCATGCTCATGGGGCTTGCCGCTTTGGTTGGCAATAATGCGTATTTCGAGCGGTTGTTCAATCGCAATATCGTCCAGTTCGCTACACATGGCGTTATGGCGAAAACGCTGCACCGAAAACTCTCGAATTCCCGCGGGCGGTTCAGTGTTGCTCATAGAACTCATGGCGGTTCGATCTCTTTAGTGGACGGTGTTCGCCGCCAATGAATTTCGTGAAACTTAGATACCTGTCCCGAGCATTGGCCCCTCAAACTCATCGTTGCAGCAACCGCAAGTAAATTGCTTGCCAGGCTACCGATGGGAGCTGTGCCGCCTTGCCCTCCGAAACCGTATTATGGAACGCGCCAGCAATTGTGTGGTTGGCCGAATCGACAAGCCGTTTTGTGCGGGGCCCCTAATCCTGACGCCGCCAATTCCCAGCCCCACTAGCCCGAGCCGCTGGGAGTTTCCATTTACTCTGACGCAACGCGCTGTTTCGAGCGAGCAATCCTGCGCGAGGTAGGAGCCAATCGACTCCGACAACTGCCGCAGAGACTGCAGTGCGCAGTATAAGGGATCACAGCTTTCGGCAGCACCACAGCACTGAAATCCAAAGCTTGGGGCAAACTCGAAAGTATAGCGGTTTTATTTAGCAATTGACTACCCAGCAGCGGCTATCGAGCGGGCGGGAGTGAGCTAGAAATCGGGGTGTAGTGTACCCTAAGAGGGGTGGGGTGTCTTCAGGGATTAGCTTCTTGGGGGGCGGCGTACAGCCTGGTGTCCAGGCGGAGAATCGGATCGCGAGTTGACTTGCTGGGATGCCTGGGGAGTGGCGGGCGATGCGAAGTTTGGTCCAAGATCGAGGGGCCAGGAAAGCTTGAATCGTGCCAGACCAGATCGCCTTAACATCTCGGTGGAAGTTCAGAAGGACCGCTGGGCGACTCTCTCGACTCTAGTGCGGGAAATCGCCCGCGACAACTCCAACTCCAACTCCCTCGAACGCGCTGGGGCGGATTGGGGAGGCGGATTGGGGACACAGTTGCGTTCGCATTTGCAACCGCTGATTAGGAAATTAAGGGGGCCAGGCAGTCTGCGGAGTCCCACTGCGCAATTTTTCGAGGTCGCTCCTGAGAGAAATTCTTAGTGCAATTTTCCATAGTAGCTCGACGTCCAGAATTGATAAAATATCCTCGTTGCCACCGAGTTTCTTGCGACTCGTCGAGTTACACTGTATCGCAAGCTGAGAAGCTGTGGCGGCGAAGGCTCCGTTCTTGCCGTGCAACCTCTCCGCTACCCCCTGCAACACTCCGACCTCCACCCCATAGGATTCTCTCTCATGATGCACCACGTTTCTCGCCGATCTTTTCTGGCAGCGACAGCCGCCGTCGCCGCAGCTTCTCGCATGGCTTCGCAAAATGCGTGGGCCGCTGCACCAGCCAGCGGTTTGCAATTAGGGATTCAGCTGTATTCTCTGCGGAATTATGACGTCGATGCTGCGTTAAAGCATGCTTCGGACGTTGGGTTTAAGCAGGTTGAATTCTACAGCGGGATGTTGCCCATCAATGCAAGTGCCGAGCAGTTGGCGGAAGTCAAGCAGAAGGTTGCGGATCTGGGGATGACCATTTCCGCGCACGGCGTCAATGCGTTCAATCAGAACGAAGCCGCCAATCGCAAGATTTTCGAATTTGCGAAGGCTTTGGGCGTTAAGAATATTTCAGCAGACCCTTCGCCCGAGTCGTTTGCGCAGTTAGATGAGCTCGTCCAAGAGTTCGATATCCGGATTGCAATTCACAATCATGGACCGCGCCATCGATACAATCGCGTGATCGATGTATTGCGCGCGATCGAGAATCACGACGAGCGGATTGGCGCTTGCGCTGATTTGGGACACTTCATTCGATCGGGGGAGAATGCTACCGAAGTCGTAAGGCTGCTCAAGGGACGGTTGTATGGCGTCCACTTGAAAGATTTCGCAGAGATGCAAGACAAGACCGAGGGAGTCATTCTCGGTAAGGGGCATTTGGATGTCGCGGGCGTGATCGACGCTTTAATCGCCGTCGACTTCCCCTCTGACGGCGCGTTGTCGCTTGAGTACGAAGAGAATCCCGAAGATCCGATCGCAGACATCACCCAATGTTACAAAATTGCTGCGGCAGCCATTGATAGCGCCAATCAAGCCCGCAGCTAGTCGGGCTGTTGATTTAATAGCAATTTGAATTTTAACGCGGCGGTAGCATCCTTAATTGACTTGTAGCGGAGATTACCTTTCCTTGCTCACGCGGCGGGTTACTATTTCAACAGCCCGTGACGCGGCGGGTTAATATTTCAACAGCCCGTAGTGCGGGAAGATATCGCTCCTGTCAGACTAGAGTCGATCCTACCCCGCGGGATGGACGACTCGGGGGAGCTAGGGCCGCCGCCGTTGTACCGTCTAAGCCGGAATTCGTGCGCGGCAGCCTCGCTCAGCAGGCTGGTTGCACTCCTGTAGTGCTAATGATTCTACTGGTTGATGACCGTTGAAGTACTTTACGACGCATCGATCAACTAGGTCTCTGCTCCGTCGCCCCCCGCGGGGACCCAAACGCCCCTGTTGGGAATCGCTCTGCGAATTGGGGTATGAGCCCAGAGGCGAAAATTACGGCGTCGTGTCCACACGCTTGCGAAGGAGGCTAAGTTCACCGATGCTTTCTGCGAGCGTAAATGCAGTAGCCCACCCGCTCTTTCTATTGCCGAACGCAAAATCACTCGCCAGTCGTTGGCAACTCGCACCCCTTTCTCAACGGCTACCACGAACTTGGTCAAACGGCGTGTGAAGAGGCTATTTCGGGACTCAGTTCCTTACTTCGCAATGCATGCACGTAGTTCAGTTTGGTGAGCACTGCTTTGGGAAGTTTCTCGGGTAACAGCGGTTGGAGTCCCAGGTCGAAATTGTATTCGCTAGCTTCGATTACGATCTTGAGGACTTCGCGGACCAAACCCCCGACATCCGCTTGGGGAGAAAGGTCAAAGTTCGCACGTCCCTGATCGTTGGCGGTCGATGCAATCGCCATGATGTCGAGATAAACATTGACGGTTTCCGCAAAGTCCTCCCAGGGATGCATGGTTGCGTATTGGCTGACAAAGGAGGTTGCCCAATCGGCCGGCGCACCGTTGGCATAATGGTTCTGCATTGCTTGTTCATAATCAACTGCAAAGGGATCCCCAAAGAGGTCGTGATAATCTTTCAATGCCACTCGGCTTGCAAAACTCCAGTCGATGTAATGCCCGATCTCGTGCCTCAAATGGCCAATGAGCGTTCGCTGCGGTTCGCCGAGCCGCACGCGAAGCGATTCGCGTTGCACGCTGTCGGCCTCCACCATATTGATCACGACCACGCCGTCCTCGTGCCCTGTGAACGCTTGGTGAACTTTGCCATCGGAATCGATCCTGTCCTCCAGAAATTCAAAGCGTAGTGGATGAGTCTCCTGGAGGTTGCCGACGAAAGGAGGCATGCCCAGATGCTGAAGTTGTACGAGCAATTGACGCTTTGCCGTTTCGAGAGCCGCCCAACGAGGTTGTGCTTCCGGCGCGGACAGATCTGGGATGACGGTGGTGAACTCGCACCAGTGACAGAGCGATCCGGCGCTCGAGTTGAATGAATTGCAGACGCCATACGATTGATTCAAACAGCGATGGGCGACCGATCCGCATCGATCGCAGCTTAACTGCTCTGCCTCACCTTGGAAGCTTGCTAAACTGCCGCAAGAGGTGCATCTTCCCAGCACTGACTGACAACCGACGCAGACGCTGTTATTAAAATAGATGCGGTTGCCGCAGCGACATTTGCTTGTCTTCATTTGTATTCGATCTCAGTAAGTGAATTGTAGCCTGGCACAGGCTGTGTCCCGGCATGTCCAACGTCCCCGCTTGTCCAACGCGGGCAATTCTCTGCAGCAACTTCTCCCGAAGTGCCGGCGTCTTTAGCGGCAATTGACTGGGCGCGGGGCTTCCCCATACCGACCCACTGCAACCTGCTGCAAACCGTGCACAGCTGGCGCACTGCGGATTTATGGGGCCTCCCGCACGTGCGACCGTCTGCTTGTCGGCAGTATGGGTAGACCGAAAACCGCTTCCCTGACTCAGCACTAGCGGAACTCGGAACTCGGGCCGTGGACTTCCGCAGCGCCTTAGCGGACTTTGGACTCCCGGTCCCAGATCCGATGCATTTTGGCTGCCTCGATGAAATCGTCGACTTTACCTTTTGCCAGTTCGAGGACTCCCGGTTCATTGTCGAACGGCACGGAGCCCTTCTCAAAGAGTGGCCGGGATTCGGCTGTGAATCCGACTACCTTCAAGTGTGCATAAGCATCGCGAACCCAGTCAGTGGCAGACGCCTGTTCCGCCAGCGAGGGGACCTGTGACGATTCCGGTGCGATGATGACGCAATCAAACATGCAGGAGGGAGCTCCGTCGAGGAAGTGATCAGGGTGTAATTCCTTTCCTTTGCTATCCTCGGTTGTTCCGATCTTGGGAGCGATAAGCTCCACCGTTGCCTGTTCGGCTTTGGCTGCCTTCTTAATCGCAGCGATGAGAGTTGCGTCGGATCCGTTGGTGACCAGAACGCCAATCTTTTTCCCCGCGATTGATTTTGGAGCGACCGAATATTGCGACAGCGGCTTGGATGGCTGCGTCTCCTTACAGGGAACATGAGGCTTCAGCTTCTCAGCTTGGCCCGACATACCCAACTTGTTGCCCACCACGTCCGCCAGCGTTGGGTCGATGTTCTGCAAGTGCCCCAGCATCCGCCTGCGAATCTTGGCTTCGTTGCATTTGCCGAGTTCAAACGCGAATGCATTTGCCAGGTGTCGCTGTTCAGGCTCCGTCAGTGAAGTGAAGAACAGCTTCGCTTGCGTATAGTGGTCCGCGAAACTCTCTGGTCGGATGCGCAGCTTGGAACCTGCCTCTGCCGCTGGATACGAATGAAATCCGTGGGTTGGGTTTTCGCGAATACTGCCATCGTCCAGACTATTGGGGTCATTCGCCACTTGGCCGTTCGGTACTTGCATTTGCATGTGACCGTCCCGTTGGAAATTGGCGAAAGGGCACTTCGGTTGGTTGATGGGGATCTGGTGGAAGTTCGGGCTGCCGAGTCTTGAAAGCTGGGTATCTAGATAGGAGAACAACCGACCTTGCAGCAGCGGATCGTTGGAGAAGTCGATGCCGGGAACCAGGTGCGAGGGACAGAAGGCAACTTGCTCGGTCTCTGCAAAGAAGTTGTCAATGTTTCGATTGAGAACCATTTTCCCGAGCGGCTTCAGTGGAACCAGCTCTTCAGGAATGAGTTTGGTGGGGTCGAGGACATCAAAATCGAATTCATTTGCCTCGTCTTCCGAAAAGGCCTGTACCGACAGTTCCCATTCGGGGAAATCACCGCTTGCGATAGCGTTGAATAGGTCGCGACGGTGAAAATCGGGATCCGCTCCGCCAAGCTTAACGGCTTCGTCCCAAATCAATGAGAACGTGCCCAGAGAGGGACGCCAATGGAATTTGACAAACTTCGCTTCACCACGCTCGTTAATCATGCGGAAGGTATGGATACCGAACCCCTCCATCATGCGAAGGGAGCGGGGGATGCCACGGTCAGACATTACCCACATCAGTGTGTGCATCGCTTCGGAGTTGAGTGATACAAAATCCCAGAAGGTGTCATGCGCGGATTGTGCTTGCGGAAACCCCTTATTGGGCTCCGGTTTTACAGCGTGGATGAGGTCCGGGAACTTGATCGCATCTTGAATAAAGAAGACCGGGATGTTGTTTCCAACCAAGTCGTAGTTGCCTTGGCTGGTGTAAAATTTGACCGAAAACCCTCGCACGTCACGCGCAGTATCGAACGATCCCGCGCTGCCCGCGACGGTTGAAAAGCGGCAGAAAACCGGCGTCTTCGTCTGCGGAGTATTGAGGAAGGCGGCTTGAGTTAAATCGGAATTTCCCTCGTAGGCTTGAAAATATCCGTGAGCAGCATAACCACGTGCATGGACGACTCGCTCGGGAATGCGTTCGTGGTCAAAGTGCGTGATCTTTTCACGAAGAATGAAGTCTTCGAGGAGTTGTGGGCCGCGTGGTCCGATCGAGAGTGTGTTCTGGTTGTCCGCAATCGGTAACCCTTGATTCGTCGTCAAGCATTCGTTTGAGCTGACGGATTGATGCAATTCGCCTCCGCTACCGGCCTGAGACATAATTCGAACACTTTTCTTCTTCGAAGTACTTTTCTTATTCATGTTGGGACAACCGTTCTATCTGTATTCTACTGAGCAATTAGCTGACTGGTTCTTCGATGCAGATCGCCACCAGCGTTCCAACAAGATTGACACTCGCATTCGGTCGGAACGCTGGCGAGTCGCGTTGGGGGAGGTTTCGACATGAATACGCACGCGAGAGATAACCTCAATCCTCGCCAGAGTCGCACGTATCTGATATGTAGGTGGCCTTCATTGCCACGCGGCACTCAATGGACCTAACTCAAGCCATTGCGGCCTTATTGGCTGCTTTACTTAGCTTGGTCAGCCCCTCGTCGGTCTTTTCTTCTTCATCGAGATTCTCCCCCAGGCATTGTTTGGCTTGGGAGTATCCGAGTTGGTCAGCCCACGTACAGAGCGTGCCGTAGGTAGCGATTTCGTAGTGCTCGACCTTCTGTGCCAATGCGATCAAGATAGCATCCATTACTTCTGGATCAGCTTCCTCTTTCATCATCGATTCAGCTTCGGTAATGAGACCTTTCATGGCTTCACAAGTCTTCGACTTGGCAGCTTTACCGGTCTCCTCGAACGCCTGTTCAACTCGCTCGACTTGCTTTTTGGTCTGCTCAAGGTGCTCTTCAAACGCTGCGGTCAGCTTCTCGCACGACGCCTTTTTCGCCATCTTGGGGATCGCCTTGAGTAATTGCTTCTCGGCGCTGTACATATCTTGAAGCTCATCGTAGAAAGCGTCAGCCAGGGTTTTCAGCTTGGACATGTCGGTCCCATTCTTTAAGAAGTAGAGGTGGATTAGAGCAAAAACGTTCGCTCGACACGAGCATTTACAGAAGCACGTCGTGTGCCAATTTTGAATAAGCGACGGTTGTTGCAAATCCACAGGTGCCCAAGACTCCTAGCCCCCAGCGTTCTCGACCAAAAAACGCGAACGCGGCCTCTCACGACCGCAGCGAGGGGCGGAGGGAGTGATAAGGTGTCGCTCAAGTTGGTGGATTATCGAGCAGGACAAAGTACGCAATGGTCGATCATCGTGACCTCTGGTGCGCGGGCTCAAGGTTTGGGCGCGTCAGGTCGAATGCTCTATAATTGCCGAATGCGTGTTAATTCAGAATGTTAGCGGACCACGACTTGCGATCATCCGCTTCCTAATCGGCTGAAGTGGTCGGCGTTGCATGCAGTCGACGTTGATCCAATGTGCTGCTGGTGAACCGTATGAGCCGTGGGCTGCAACGGTAGCGAGGAATCGTGCCATGACACGCCACGAGCCGGGCTGTTGATCTTTGTAGCAATTTGAATTTTCGCGCGGAGGTTGCGTCCGCAATTGCCCTGTAGCGACAACCTTCTTTCTTGCTCACGCAGCGGGGGCCTATTTCAGCAGCCCGTGAAGCGGCGGTTGACGCTGCCTGGTGGTTGAGGAAGGACGTGAAGGAGCGGATGAAATACTTCGCATTGGTGATCTTGCTTGGTATTAGTCCTCACCGTTGAGTTTGGAAGAGGGCGAATCTGGTGTAGTAGAGAATGTTGTTGGCAGGAAGATGTTGGCAGGAAGATGTTGACAGAAAGATGTTGACAGAAAGATGTTGACAGAAAAATGGAGGCAGGAAGATAGCTGGAGTATTTCATCTTCCTGCCTCCATTTTGCTGTCAAAATGTCCGCCTGGATGCTTCGAGCTGATCACGAATGCCTGCAACTTGCAGAATCCAACCTGAAGCGGCTATTGATTCATTAGCCATTTCAATTTCAGCGTAGTGGTTGCGTCGGCAATGGCCCTGTAGCGAGAACACCTTTCCTTGCTCACGCGGCGGGTTGCTATTTCAACAGCCTGTGAGGCGGTGGGGGCGGGGAGCTGCCTGCTGCCTGAGAATGGTCGCGAACGAGCGGCTGAAATGCTTCGCAGTGGTGCGCTTGCTTGGTATTGCCCCTCGCCGTTGAGTTTGATTGGGGGCGAGGCTGGTGCAGCACAGAGTGTTGCTGGCAGGAAGATGTTGGCAGGAAGATAGCTGGAGTATTTCATCTTCCTGCCTCCATCTTCCTGTCAAAATGTCCGCCTGGATGCTTTGAACCAATCACGAATTCCTGCAACTCCCAATCCAACCTGAAGCGGCTATTGATTTATTAGCCATTTCAATTGCAGCGTAGTGGTTGCGTCGGCAATGGCCCTGTAGCGACAACACCTTTCCTTGCTCACGCGGCGGGTTGCTATTTCAACAGCCTGTGAGGCGGTGGGGGGCGGGGAGCTGCCTGCTGGTTGAGAATGGTCGCGAACGAGCGGCTGAAATGCTTCGCAGTGGTGCGCTTGCTTGGTATTGCCCCTCGCCGTTGAGTTTGATTGGGGGCGAGGCTGGTGCAGCACAGAGTGTTGCTGGCAGGAAGATGCTGGCAGGAAGATGTTGGCAGGAAGATGTTGACAGAAAGATAGAGGCAGGAAGATAGAGGCAGGAAGATAGCTGGAGAAATTTATCTTCCTGCCTTCATTTTCCTGTCGGCATGTCTGCCTGGATGCTTTGAACCGATCACGAATGCCTGCAACTCAAAATCCAACCTGAAGCGGCTGTTGATTCATTAGCCATTTCAATTTCAGCGTAGTGGTTGCGTCCGCAATTGCCCTGTAGCGACAACACCTTTCCTTGCGCACGCAGCGGGTTACTATTCCAGCAACCCGTTGCCCGGTGGGAGGTTTGGGACGATAGCTTCGGTTTCTGGAACCTACGAGGGGCTCACCGATGCATCCATTTTGCGCGGACTTCTTTGGACAACTTTTCAATCGAATATCGCAACATCGTTCGCGGCATTACCCTCGCATACTTCTTCAGGAAGTTTTCCAACTGGGATGGATCGCGCTTGCCCATTTCGCGGAGCATCCATCCAATGGCCTTGTGCATCAGGTCGTGAGTGTCGTCCAGCAAGTGTTCTGCTAGGCGGAGAATCTCAGTGAACTCTTGCTTGCGAATCAACGGAAACGTGGCAAGCACCGCCACTCGGCGTTCCCAGAGCACTTGACTGGCACCGAGTCGCTCTAGAACATCGCGCTCACTCGGGTGCTCAACTAACCAAGCCCCCAAGATTTTGGGGGCTGTGGAGTCGACGAGATCCCAGTTGTTGACGGCCGTGAGGTTTGCCAAATAGAACTCGACGATGATCCGGCAGTCGGAGACGCGAGTGGGATTTTTGGGCTTTGCTGCTTGTTCAAATTGATCCACCAGGATCAGGAGGCCGGTTAGACGACACTCATGCCATGGCGAGGCCAACAGCTTCTCGATTTCGTTTGTTGGCAGTTCACGAAATTGCCGAGCGATCTTTCGCTGGTCTGGCACCGTGCAACCCAGCAACCGATCGCCTTCGCCGTAGCCGCCAGGTACGGCTTGCACGAACCGCTCCAACGAGGCCGCTCTCTCGCCGCATGCCAACGCACGCAGCGATGCGTAGACCTGTTTCGCCGTCATTCTAGCGTCTCCGAGTGCCAGCTCGCTTGAGTCCCTTGGTGACAAATTCGAAGGCTTCTACAGGCTTGTAGTTTTCGAGAACATCGAAGAAGCAGGCGAGAATGTGTTTGGTTTCTGCCACGTTGAGTTTGACGCCGCGCTTGTTGGCGAGAACGGCGACTTGGTTGTAGATGTCGCTAAGTGTGGCGGACTTGGGAGCAGTGGTCGACTTTTTCGTGGTTGCTTTCTTCTTGGCCATAATGGATTTCTTGCATTCTTGTTGAAATTGAGGGGAGAGTTTCCTGGTGACAGTTTTAACTGCTGAGCGGAAGATTGAGAATGCTAGCGCATGTTCCGGTTTGGACGACTCGAAGATGGCGTCGGCAAAGCCAGCGATCGACCGGAGAATTCGCTGGAGCGCATCAGAATAGTCCCGGGAGTGTGGGATCCATAAGCGAAGCCCCTAATTTGTGGAGCTCACCTTACCTCTCTTAAAAAGCGGCCCGAGAGAAGGTGCGACGTTGGGCGAGGAGTCGCGGTGCATCTCCTGTGAGAAGCTAGCCAGCATCGTGGGGCGGCAACACCGCAGAGTAGGTGGAAAGCGTGGCCCGGTCCGTTCTGAGGCAGACAGCCGCTGCACCACAAGCGTTTGCCTTAAGAAGCGAAGGATGGTCGGTTAGAAATCCATACCTCAGCGATTGAGGCCCAGCGGACGTGGCTAGCCGTCAAAGAGCTTCTTGATACTGTGGAGCGTCGCCGCTCGGTTCGCCCGTCCCCAGGAATGCATCAGCGGAATCTCTTTGGGGCAGACCGCTTGGCAGTTGCCCGCATTGCCGCAATTTTGGATTCCACCCGGCGCGATCATCGCTTCGACGCGTTGGGGGGCGTGTGATTGACCGGTCGGATTCGCATTCATCAACACCGCTTGGCTCATGGCAGCGGCGCCAATGAAGTGACGATCGAGCTCTGCATCGCGACGTTCTTCATAAGCCTCCGCCGACTCGCCATCTAGGCGGTAGACCGTAACTTCTTGGTACTGGGGACAGGCTTCCAAACAACAGCCGCAACTCATGCATTGACTCAGCGGGTAGTTCTGTTCCTGTTGGGCGGGAGACTGCCGCGGGCCGGCTCCCAAGTCGTAGTAGCCATCCACGGGAACCCAGCACTGCAGCTTTTCCAATGCCCTGAAAACCCGATAGCGATCGACGCACAGGTCACGCACGACCGGGAATTTGCTCATCGGGCGGAGTTCAATTCCGGTCGGATTCTCCGTGAGCAATTGATCGACGAGCGCCGAGCATGCTTGCCGCACTTTGCCATTGATACGCATCGTGCACGAGCCGCAAACCTCTTCCAAGCAACCCGAATCGTAGGCGATTGGGGCTACCCTAACACCGTCGGCCGTGGTGGGATTGGCAGCGATGCGTTGCAGCAAACTAGTGACGTTCAATCCCGGTTCGTGATCCAAGAGGAAGGTTTGCCAATAGGGCGGCTGCGAGGGGTGATTTTGACGTTCGATACGAACCGCGAATGAGGTTGGCGACATGGAATCTACCGATAGCCAGAGCTGTGTGAAACGTGCACCTGTTGGTGTACAATACTCAAGCGTTGTTGAGATGTCCAGTATGGCCTGAGGTTGGGAAGCAAAAGATGAATCAACCAAACACGATCTTTGATATTTTGGTGATGCTAGCCGACTACCACCGGCAGCGAGCAGCGCAGTACGAGAAGCTGGGCGTTGCAAGTGAAGATCCGAGAGCAAAAATTTTGTTGGAGCGCCTAGTCGAGTTGGAAACGCAGTCGATGAAAGTGATCCAGTCCGAGATGCAGCACATTACGCCGGACCACTCGACTTATCTGCTCTCCGGTCCGAAGCTGAGTGTCGCTGCGCTTCACGCCTCCGAGTGCTGTTGTGCGGGCGAACCGAATTTTCAAGAGACGCTCGCTTGCGCCCTGACGTCGGACGGACGAGTCGATGAATTGCTGGATCGAATTGAGGACTGTAGCGCCGCACCCTCCGTTCTGGAACTAGCCCAACGTCTACGGGAGTTGGAGCATACGAAAGTTCTGCAGATTGCAAAATTCACGCGAGAGGATTGACGGTATAGCCATCGAGCAAGACCGCGCAGGTGAAGGTCGAGTCGAAAGTTGCATCCTTGGGGATCGAAATGCTCGCATCGCTGTAGCAGTGACGCAAGCATCTACTGGGAATTAACTACCTTTCCCGCTGCGGGCAGCGTGTGTGCCAGTACTCATTGAGCGCGCATCACCCTCTCGCTGTAGTGTTTCCAACACGCGATTGGGATGGTGCATCTTTTTCCTTGTCGCGTTCGTCGGTACTGGGGCGGCGGTCGGCTTTCGCAAACCATGAGGGCTGAGCCCATCTGAGCCCCACTAAGCCCGGTCGGAGAGCTTGAGGGTTGACGCGATAGGCCCAGCCTGAGACGCGGACGCTAATGCGTTTTATTGAGGATCAGGGTAACCAACACTGAGGAGTCTGTGAGGGCTTCGACCGCGTGGGGTTGGGCGGCTTCGAGGTAAAGCAAGTCTCCGGCGGTCATCTCATGTGTGGTTTCACCGACTGAGAACTTGACGCACCCTTCCAAGCATTGAACTGTGATTTCTCCGGGCGCCTTATGCTCGGCAATCTGCTTGCCGGCGGGAAGCACAAGTCGTATGGCTTCCATCACGTCAGTCTTGAACAGCGTGTGCGTTTTGAGGCTGCCAATCTGGGCGCCGAGTGGTTGCAAATGGATGATTTCGGCAGGGGGAGCATGGTTAATAGCCATCGTTTAGGTCTCGATTTGCAGGTGAATAGGGATGGACGCATAGCCGCTCTCCGGATCGGTTGCCGGCACGACTGTCGCCTGGGGTTGGAAACGAAATGATTGGGTGTGTGCGAATAATTCTTGCAGGAAGACTCGCATTTCCATACGCGCAAGTGGTGCGCCGGGGCAGACATGGATGCCGGCGCCGTACAGCAGGTTGTCTTTCGGGTCGCGATCGAACTTTACGGTGCCCGCATCCTCGAACACCGACTCATCGCGGTTCGCGGAGATCCAGTTCAAGTAGATGCGCTCACCGGCGGCTATGGAATGCTTGTCAAGTTTCACTGGACAGGTGGTCACGCGGCGGTTGCCATGCAATGGATTGTGAACTCTCAAAATTTCATCAATCGCGGCAGGCAATAACGAGGAATCGCGACGTAGGGCCGTTTGATGCTCCGGATGCACAGCGAGGTGATGGATCAAAATACCAATCGACGCCGATATCGTGCCCACTTCGCCGACCGTCCAGTTTCGCAGGATGCTGGAGATCTCCTGGTTGTTGAGCTTCCGCCCGTCAACGCGCTCGTGCATTAAAGCCGCGGTAAGGTCGCTGTCTGCTTTCGATTTGGAGTCGCGTCGTTGCCTGAGTTGCTTTTCGATGAGCAAATCTAACTCGCACGCCAGCGCCGCAAGAACTTCGCGATCAGCCCGGCGGGTCGCATCGTGATGAGCGTCAACCCAACGGACAAGAGTTTCGTGTAGGCTAAGCGGCCAGCCTAAGAACGCACATTGAATTCGCGCTGCAAACGGTTTGGCTAAGGCCCCCATGGCCTCAACGGCACAGCCGCGATGGATATTTTTGACGACCAGTTCAGAGGCGACGATTCGGCAGGTCGGCTCAAAGGCATCCATCCGGTCGTGATTGAAGTACGGTTCGATGATCTGTCGGTAGGTGGCGTGTTCAGGCGGGTCCATGCCATTGGGGACTGAGATGTGCCGAGATACTAGGTTGCTGTACGTTTCATGATCGTGGAGAATTCGCCTCACATCGGCATGCCGAAACACGGACCATCCATGACTTTCGCTGTAAGCCACCGGACAACGGCGTCGCATCGCATCGTATGCGGCGACTTGATCAGTGTCGCCTGGATCGGATGCAGAGGCCCAATCGCGCGAGTTTTCTGAAGAATTCGTATTCATTGGCTTACGCAGAAAAGATGTTGGCCGGTACGCAGGAGTAAACGATGGCTCGCAACTGCAATACCATAAACCATCGGATCACTGTAAGAAAAAATCTATTTGATGTAACTGGCTTTCGGGCACGCCCGCGAACACTTTTTCAGGGCCCGTCTTGGAAGCCGCTTGAACGGCCGGAATGGTGTTGGCCTCGTGCTGCTTCTTTGTGGTCTTCGTGCTGCTTGCATGGATTGGGCGTCGTAAAGTTGGTTGCGAACGCATTGATCGTATTCATCGCCGGGACGAAGAATGACAGTGAATCCGTTCTGCACTACGAAGTATACCAATTGCTCACCGTCGGCTCGGGTGATACCGACTGCGGACGCCCAACACGAATTCCCAATGCGTTTGGCGAATCGCTGCTTACCGATGTCTTGATCGATGCAGTATAACATTCCAACCTTGTTGACGTAGTAGACCAGCCAGCGAAAGCGAGTGGTGGGGGAGTCGTACGAATTTTCCGCTCGGCTCCCCAACGAACTTTACAGCCCGGCTGGCAGTGAGGCTGGTGCAGCACACAGTCTCGTGCAGCACAGAGTGTTGTTGCCAGAGTGTTGTTGCCAGGAAGATGTTGCCAGGAAGATAGCTGGAGTATTTCATCTTCCTGCCTCCATCTTCCTGTCAAAATGTCCGCCTGTGTGCTTTGAACCGATCACGAATGCCTGCAACTCCCAATCCAACCTGAAGCGGCTATTGATCTATTAGCCATTTCAATTTCAGCGTAGTGGTTGCGTCGGCAATGGCCCTGTAGCGACAACACCTTTCCTTGCTCACGCGGCGGGTTGCTATTTCAACAGCCTGTGAGGCGGGGGGGGGGCGGGGAGCTGCCTGCTGGTTGAGAATGGTCGCGAACGAGCGGCTGAAATGCTTCGCAGTGGTGCGTTTGCTTGGTATTGCCCCTCGCCGTTGAGTTTGATTGGGGGCGAGGCTGGTGCAGCACAGAGTGTTGCTGGCAGGAAGATGTTGACAGAAAAATGTTGACAGAAAGATAGAGGCAGGAAGATAGCTGGAGAAATTTATCTTCCTGCCTTCATTTTCCTGTCAGCATGTCTGCCTGGATGCTTTGAACCAATCACGAATTCCTGCAACTCCCAATCCAACCTGAAGCGGCTATTGATTTATTAGCCATTTCAATTGCAGCGTAGTGGTTGCGTCGGCAATGGCCCTGTAGCGAGAACACCTTTCCTTGCTCACGCGGCGGGTTGCTATTTCAACAGCCTGTGAGGCGGTGGGGGCGGGGAGCTGCCTGCTGGTTGAGAATGGTCGCGAACGAGCGGCTGAAATGCTTCGCAGTGGTGCGCTTGCTTGGTATTGCCCCTCGCCGTTGAGTTTGATTGGGGGCGAGTCTGGTGCAGCACAGAGTGTTGCTGGCAGGAAGATGTTGGCAGGAAGATGTTGACAGAAAAATGGAGGCAGGAAGATAGCTGGAGTATTTCATCTTCCTGCCTCCATCTTCCTGCCAAAATGTCCGCCTGGATGCTTTGAACCGATCACGAATGCCTGCAACTTTCAGAATCCAACCTGAAGCGGCTATTGATTCATTAGCCATTTCAATTTCAGCGTAGTGGTTGCGTCGGCAATGGCCCTGTAGCGAGAACACCTTTCCTTGCTCACGTGGCGGGTTGCTATTTCAACAGCCTGTGAGGTGGTGGAGCTGCCTGCTGCCTGCCTTCCACCGGGGCAGTGGATCGGAGGCAGCGACGCTGTCGGCTTTATCTTCCTCCTCGCGACGCGACGCGTACCACCAAGCCATGCCGGAGATTCCCGCCAACAACACGATTACGCTGACGCCAGTCCACACAATATTGTCGCCAGTGGGACGGTTGTCGACGAGTGGCTCATGCGGCCAGTTATTGGTATAGCTGAATGTCTGGAGGGCTTAGGCAAGCCACGACATGGATCAAGCCGGTTGCAGGTCTTCCTTGGGGCCAAAGAACTCGTAGCGCACTCGGTGTTCGTCGACTCCCAGTTGTTGCAAGCTGGCGTGGAGATTCTGCATAAAGGGTTTCGGACCGCAGAAGTAGAAGTCGGCTTCCGAAAACGGTGTCCACTCGCGAAGCAAGTCTGTCGTAATAAAGCCGGTGCCATCGCACTTGCCCTGTTCGACATCACCAGGCAGCGGAGCGTCATAGATGACTTTGGTGTGCAAGTTGGGGCCAGCATCCGACAGATTCCTCAGCTCATCGGCGAACGCGTGTACCTTGCTATTGCGGGCCGCTTGAATGAAATACACCGACGCGTTTGAGTTGGCATGAATGATCGATTTTGCCATCGACAGTAGCGGAGTCACTCCGATTCCTCCCGCAATCAAAACGACCGGCTTCGCAACTGCGGTTGGATCAATCGTGAACTCGCCACAGGGAGGCCCCAGTTGGATGCGGTGACCTTCTTCTATATCATTGTGCAAGTGGCTGGAAATCAACCCATCGGGCGCATCGGCGGCAAGTCGCTCTTCGCGTTTGACACTGATGCGGTAATGCGGTTGACTGGCGCAGTCGGACAAACTGTAATTGCGCGGCGACGTCGGAGTATGAGGGTGGTCGATGTGCACGGTAATGTACTGGCCGGGTTTGAAAGGCGGCAGCGGGCCCTCGTCCTCAGGCTTCAAATAGAAGGACGTTACAATGTCACTTTCGGGAACTTTCTTAGCCACCACGAAGGTGCGTGTACCGTTCCATCCGCCGGGCTGGGACGCTTGCTCATCGTAGATCGCCACTTCTCGGCCGATAAAGATGTCCGCCAAGAATCCGTAGGCCTGCGCGACAGCTTCGATGATTTCGTCGGTCGCCCCATCGCCCATTACGTCTTTGATGGCGGCGAGCAGGTTGGCGCCGACGATCGGATAGTGCTCGGGCTTGATGCCCAGTGAAACGTGCTTCTGCGCGATGAGTTCGACCGCTGGCATTAGCACCGCAGGGTTGTCGATGTGAGTGAAGTAGGCGCAGATCGCTCCGGCCAAGGCCTTCTGTTGGCCGCCAGTGTGCTGGTGTGCCTGGTTGAAGAACGCTTTCACTTCCGGATTGGCCTCGAACATCCGTTCGTAAAACCGTCGCGTGATCGTTTCAGCGTTAGCAGCTACCAACGGGGTGATTTCCTTGACAATCCGTATCGTTTTTTCACTTAGCATGGGCAGGGTTCTCGCGGAGGGATGTCGGAGAGACTATCGGCAGGGATCAAAAGTGTGACTTCCTGATGTGCACCTAAAAGTATAGGTTTGCAATCTGCACGTCAAGGTGTATGTTTGTTGGCTGGCGGAATTTTTCTTCAACCTGGGTGCCCGATGCCTGCCAAGACAATCCTTTACGCAGTGCGCTTGGTCTTCTGCTTGATTCAGCGAGGGGACTGCGGCAAAACGTCATGGTCGACGGCCGCGTGCGCGACCATCACGCCCATCCCGGCCCGCAATCTGCATCAACCGCGGCGATACCTACCGTCTTCCATTTTGCTGGAATCGAGTGGTGAGGCGAGCGTCTGCAGCCCGCTTGCTGCACTAGCGGGCGTCCTTACGAGCTCGGATGGCAGTGGTGCTTTCGACGCCTTGGGGAGACGGTGTCTCAGCTCGGTGCGTCTTGAATCTCAAGCTGCGTTCGCTTTGCGGCACGCTCCGTTTGCTCGTCTCTGCTGGACAACGGAAGCGACGCTTCTGGAGGGTGCCTCTGCGGGCCCGCTCCCCGGCCAGCGTGGAGTCGCTCTATGGGGCAGTTCATGATGACACGCAGCCTCCCAAGCACTGTGGCGACGCTCGATCCCGCATGCTTTTCGATCGTGATGGCAACCGGTATTGTTTCGCTGGCGTGTTGGTACCACGGCACCGCTGGTTCCTGGTGGCACTGCATTGCAATCCTGCTCCTGTGGGCAAATGTTTTGACCTTCAGCCTGCTCACCGGTTTGACAATCGTCCGGATCTCAACTTACTTCCGAAGAGTGATCAACGATCTGCAGGATCCGCGTCGATCTTTCGGAGCGTTCTCCATGGTTGCGGCCAGCTGCGTGCTTGGCAGCCAGCTCTTGTCGATCGCGCAAATGCCGATGGCGGCGATCGCCCTCTGGTGCTGCGGAATCGTGGGCTGGTTTCTGCTGACCTACGGGATTTTCTACAGCCTCACCTTGCAGAAGAGCAAGCCGAACTTGAGAGACGGTGTGCATGGCGGATGGCTATTGGCCGTCGTGGCAGCTCAGGCGGTGTCACTCTTGGGATCCCTGTTGAGCGCGCAATTCAGCTCCAGCCGGGACCTGGTACTATTCTTCTCGCTGACGATGTGGCTGGCCGCCGGGATGCTCTACGTGTGGATCATCGTTTTCGTCTTCTATCGCTACTGCTTTGAACCGGTGGATGTAGATTCCATGACACCTCCCTATTGGATCAACATGGGCGCCATGGCTATTTCGACACTCGCCGGATGTTCCTTGATGGAGGCTTCTGCGAGCTCGGACGCGATGCTCCAGTTCGTCCCGTTTCTCAAGGGCGGGGCACTACTCTGTTGGGCCACGGCGACTTGGTGGATCCCCTTGTTGATTGCCTTTGGCATCTGGCGTCACGCAGGCAATAGGGTTCCGTTTAAATACGATCTGAGCTATTGGAGCATGGTCTTCCCGCTCGGAATGTACTGCGTCGCAACTCACGCAGCGAGCCAGTGTTTTGAGCTCCGCTTTTTGGAACCCGTCAGCTCGGTATTCATGTATGTTGCCCTGGCGGCGTGGACAATGACGGGTGTGGGCATGGCTACAGATCAGCCGGCTGTAAACGAATGAACGGTAATGCCGTTTTTAGTTCCACACTTGTACAAGCCTACGGCTCTTGGCAAGTCCGATTCCCATGCGTCTGTACTGGAACTTCAACCCGAGAGGCTCGAACTCTCCGCTGTTTTGCTGTTCTTTGCTAAGGGTTGGTAGTTGCAGGAGATGCTTGTTCGGCTGAAGTGCGGTCCTGGATGGGCTAGAGCTCCGCTTCCGGTGAGCGCCTCGGTCGGCGTGCGTTGCGGCTACCGCAGGAATCGTGCCACGCCTCCCTGCAGCCACTGCTGGAACCAACACGTGTCTTCACCGCAGACGGTGCGAGAAGCGTGGCGCCGCCGGGGTGTGAGTGGAGCAAACGCCCAATCCGGGCACCGCCTGAGGCGACAGTCGCAGTGAGTGCCCGCTCAACTCAACGCGTCGTTCACTTCACGCGTCACGCGTCGCAGAAATTTCCTGGGCAGCAGTGTCGAAAAATTCTAGCGAGGGTTGATGTCGTACTGGAAAGCGTCAGGATTGAAAATGAGGTAGAGGAGCATCAAAGCCGCAGGCAGGACAAGAAGGAGCAGCATCATCAACACGAGTCTAAAAATGTAGCGTTCCTCTGCGTCCGCGGATTCCTCCCATTGGCGCATTTCGCTCGAGGATGCGATAGCCGCCGCACTCTTGCGTGGTGGTCGCTCGAAACCGGCGTTCGTGGAATGCCGTTGTGCAATCAGGCACGGAATCATTAAACATGGAATCATGGTCTATGGCTCCCTAGGTAGCGAAACGGGGGAGGACGCCTCTGCCGCACTATCACGCAAGACGCAACGACTCTCGCTACTGTTCCAACGATGCAAAGGACGGACCATCCAAGAAAAGTAGGCGCCGGGGCGTTTTCCGGCAGGAGTTGAGCATCCTGGGCGTCACTACCTCCGCGGTCGTGACAACGCCAGTTGACGGGGCACGTCCCTTGGCCAACGGTGCTACGGATACCCACGCATAAGGGACTGAGAGGGGGAGGTCACTTGCGTCGCGAACTGGGTACCGCCAAAGGTCAAGATTCTGCGGATGGAAACGGTCGGTCTCGGGCCTCCGATTCGTTCCGAAAATTGTCGGTTGGTCGAATCGGCACGCCGCACGTGTGAATGGGCGGACGGTTGCTATTGCAATTGATTCCGCTGGAGAGGACAGCCTGTGGGCCGTCGAGGGAGTTGCCTGTGGTTCCACCGATCGGGACAAGCCTAGCCTAGGCAAATGGATCTGGCAGACAGTCCCGCAACTGGGGCGTCAACATCATCCTCGACCCGCACGAAGGGCGAACTGCAACGAATCGACCGCCTGCATGCTGGCAACGGAGTGCATGCTTCATGGCCAGCTTGGCGTGCCAGCCTTGTCAGCTAAGGACGGTCGGAACCATTATTGGCGGATAGTCGCCGAACCGCTCCGCCGGTTCGTTCGGGAAAATGCCGATCGGCGTAGCGGGCTGGTGACACTTATTATTCCGATTATTCCGACGGTCCCGAGCGGCTCTCAATATGTCTTTCGAGTTCCCTCTTGCTTTCAGCTCAAGAGCGGGGAATTGCCAGTGTACTGGAACGAGAATTAGCAGGAGGCAAACAAGTGAAGGCAAGTCATCCGGCTTTGCGTTGACCAGAA
Source organism: Aureliella helgolandensis (assembly GCF_007752135.1). GTDB lineage: Bacteria > Planctomycetota > Planctomycetia > Pirellulales > Pirellulaceae > Aureliella > Aureliella helgolandensis. Next base: position 3,764,285 of record NZ_CP036298.1, read on the forward strand.
AGCATTTCGTAGTCGAGCGAAAACGTTTCACTCTCGTCATCGTTTCGCTTATTCAACAGAGGCGAATAGGTGCGGACGTGGATCTTGTTCTCGGCGGGCACAAACTCCAGGGAGCGAAGCCAACCGTCGCCGCCGTTAGGCAGGCCTTGGTAATCGGTAAGCATTTCCAAGACCTTTCCGCCAGCATCGTTGACGCTGGTCTGCAGCCCCACGCCCAGCACATGGCCACTGACAACGAGAAAAATATTCGGTTGCTTGCGAACGAATTTCTGCCAAATCTGCTCGCCACTGTTGCCGGCGATGCTGTAAGCCGTGGCGCATCCGGTGTCTCGCTGATCGGGACGCATGTAGCAATGCGTTGCTACAATTACACGATGGTTGGGGTATTGCTCGGTGACTCCCGCCGCCCATTCCAGTGTTTCATCGCGAGGCGCAAATTCTAGATTCAGTATCATGAACTGCATGCCACTCGCCTCAAAAAAGCAATAGTTGTTGTCGTTGGTTTCGCCCATGTGCCCACCGTACCACTGTTTATTTTCGAAGCGCGCGGGCGAGTAGTACTGGTTGAATAACCTTGAGTCGCGACTCTTCAACAGCATGTCATGATTGCCGGGTGCTACACTGTAGGGCACGACTCCATCGAGGAGCCGCATGGCTCGATCTGCGTTTTCCCATTCCACGGTTTGCGTAGGCGTTTGCACAATGTCACCCAGGTGGATGACGAATTTGATATTGTCCTGTTGGACCTGTTGCCGAATCCACAGTGCCTGGGCGACGTACGTGTCGGGATACTTCTCTGAATAGTTTTGAGTGTCAGGAAGCAACACGACCGAAAAATTCTGCTCGGCAGTTTGATGGTCCTCAGCGAGCGTGGTGAACCGACTTGCGAATACAATTGCTACGAAGCAGACGAAGGGTGTCGCTCGTCGAAGGGGTTTTAGCATGTTTACTGTCCTGGGCGGTATGGGGTGGGAGGCTTCGTGCCCGAAAAAAGGTGTCCGACACCAAGAGCCGGAACGGCCCTTCGGGTGCTTTGCACTTTTGGTGTCGGACACCTTTTTCCGCATGCCTAGCGATCAAGGGAGTTTACGTTGGGCGTCCGCGACAATTTTTCGCGCATTCTACCATCGGCCAACGCACAGGGCGACGGTAAGTGAGCATGCGGTAGCATCGCGTCAAGTTCGATGGTAGTGGCCTGCCGTACTTCAAGCATCCTTCGCCCTATTCCCAACAACTGGCAATCCAAAAAATGATTCTGCTTAACCGTTCACTCTTCCTCGCCGCGATCCTGCTCGCTAGCGCCCTGCCCTCGGCCACTGCGGACGAACCGGATTACTCCGTTCCGCACGCGGAAACCAATCCGGGCAGCCCCCTGATGCTCAACCTCGTGACCACTGGGACGGACCCGAACAAGATCGACTTCCACAAGCTCGCCCGCGTCCCTTCCCAGCACTCCATTCTCAGCGATGTCCGCGACCAAGGTGGGAATTGGGTACATCAGCACGCCTACCTTGCGCACCACGACGGCCGCTACTGGGCGATATGGAGCGACGGTCCTGGCGTTCCGCTCTCCGGTGTTACTTTCGACGCGCATCGCAATCGGGTCCCTGGTCACGATCGCCCCGGTACCCGGAACTCGTATGCGACTAGCATCGATGGCGTCAGTTGGAGCAAGCCCGCCGACCTCACTGGTCCGCCTCGCACCGAGGGGTTCGGCTGGATCGCCCGCGGCCTGTGGGTTCGCGAGGGTGAACTCCTGGCACTGGCGGCCCATTTCAACGCACCTGGCTACTCGGGCGCAGGCCTCAGCTTGGAGGCGTTCCGTTGGGACAAGTCCGCCAAGCAGTGGCTGGCCCACGGGACCGTCCTGGACGATTCCATGAACAATTTTCCTCCCAAGCAGCTCCCTAGCGGCCAGTGGATGATGACCCGCCGCGATCACCATCGCCAGGTCTCCGTCATGGTCGGCGGTGTCGAGGGATTTGATCAGTGGACGATTCACTCCCTGGCTAGTTACGATGGGAAGGGCCGCCCCGAGGAGCCCTACTGGTACACGCTTCCGGATGGGAAGAACATCGTCGGTTTGATTCGCGATAATGGTAATTCCAAGCGAATACTGCGCACCTTCTCTAGCGACAATGGCAAGAGTTGGAGTCCGATTGTGCGCACCAATTTCCCTGACGCCATGAGCAAGTTCTTCGCCCTGCGGACCTCACGGGGATACCACGTCCTTGTATCCAACGCGAACCCGACAACTCGCGATCCCCTAACCCTCGCGATCAGCGTCGACGGACTGGTCTACACGCACCTCTTCTACCTCGTCGGCGATCGCCACGTCGACTACCCTCATGTGATCGAGCACGACGGCCACCTGCTCGTCGCCTTCTCCGGCGCCAAGCAAACCATGGAAGTCCTCAAAATTTCCCTAGATGACATTGACCGCCTCATCGCCGACTGAAGAAATCCACACCCTCCATCGCGCAAGATTCGCCATATGGCCGAACCTGCCTGGAGGAACTCCTGGATTGAATTGTCCGCCGCGTTGCCGAGCGGTTAAGCTAGATACCTCACCTTCAAGGAATAGATATGTTGCGATTTTGTTGGATCTCGATGTTCATGTTGGGCTTGGTCCCTGCAGGTCTGCCGGTGTCGTGGGCGGACGATGGGAGAGCCCCGGGGATGCAGGATACGTCCACGCAGTCGCTGATCGAGCAGGTGGGACCATCGGTGCTCACCATCAAAGTGAGTGGACGCGATGGCGACCAACTCCAGATGGGAACTGGATTCGTGATTGACCCCGAGGGTTTGATCGCGACGAACTTTCACGTGATCGGTGAGGGCCGATCCTTCACGGTGGAAACTCGCTCGGGGCGCAAATTGCCGGTGACCGGAGTGGAGTCCTCCGATCGGCCGAGCGACCTGGCACTGATACGAGTCGACGTCGCCGGGGACCCGCTACCCGCCCTGTCGCTGGCGAACGGCGAGCTTCCGCGGCAAGGGATGCAGGTACTGGCTTTCGGAAATCCGCTCGGACTGCAGGACAGTGTGGTGAGCGGAATTGTATCGGCGGTCCGCGAGGTGGAAGGACGCGAGATGATTCAGTTGGCGATACCCGTTCAGCCCGGCAATAGCGGCGGCCCACTCGTCGATTCTCAGGGCTCGGTGATTGGGATCATCAATATGAAATCGGCCATCGACGACAATCTCGGCTTTGCAATTCCCATCGGACAGCTCGCAATGCTGCGCGAGAATCCCAATCCGGTCACCATCGACCGCTGGGTGCGTTTGGGGAGAATTGACGAGAAGAGATGGACGCCGATCTTCGGCGCCACCTGGGAGCAGCGTGGAGGATTGGTTTCAGCTCGGGGCCTGGGCGACGGGTTCGGTGGACGCTCACTTTGCCTGTTCCGTGAGATGCCAGACGCGTCTCCGAAGGATATCGCAGTGGAGGTTCGGCTGGATGACGAATCGGGGGCGGCCGGGTTGGCCTTTCATTCCGACGGACTGCATCGGCACTACGGTTTCTACGCGAGCAATGGTCGCCTGCGTCTAACCTGTTTCAAAGGAGCATCGGTCTATTCCTGGCAAGTATTGGAGGAGGTCGGATCGGAGCACTACCTGCCTGGTCAGTGGAACCGCTTGCGCGTGCGGCTCGAACCGGGGCAATTGAAGTGTTTTGTGAATGGCCATCTGGTGATCGAATCGATCGACCAACAGCTGACATCAGGTAAGTTCGGTTTGGTGAAATTCCGTGACACCAATCCCGATTTCAGAGGTTTTCAATTTGGTGAGAATCTTCCGGCTCTGTCGCTCTCCGACCAGGCCAAAGAATTGCTCAACGAACTCGTTGAGCAACCGGACAATCTGTCTGCGGTCGGTGCGTCCCAAGTCTCGCTGCTTGGCCAGTCGGGCGACGCTGTGTCACGCGAACTTCAGCATCAGGCCGTGCAATGGGAACAGCGTGCCGAGCGATTGCGAAAGCTGGCCGCCGATGTGCAAATGGCACCAACGCTGGAGCGTTTGGCCGAATTGATGGCGGCTCCCTCCGCCGCCGACTCGCAACTCTTGCAGGGAAGTTTGCTGATCGCAAAACTTGACAATCCCGACATCGATGTCGACGCCTATGTGGGGCGAGTGGATGCGATGGCTGCGGAGATTCGTGAGAGCTTTCCCGAGGACGCCGATGCGGTTGAGCGTCGGGATGCTCTGCACCGGTATCTGTTTGAGGAGAACGGATTTCATGGCGATCGTGCCGAATATGACCATCCCGCCAACAGCCATTTGAACAGTGTGATCGACGACCGCGAGGGGCTGCCGATCACACTGTCGATTCTTTACATGGAGCTGGGAAAGCGTCTGGGCCTGTCCCTCGAGGGAGTCGGCCTGCCAGGACATTTCGTCGTCAAGCATGTGATCGAGGATAGCGCGGAACAGCTGGTCGATGTCTTTGAGCGGGGCAGGCTGCTGTCCCGCGAAGATGCGGCAGCCATTGTCGCGGCCTACGTGCACCGGGCGCTGACCGACGAGGATTTGCGTGGTCAGACGGTTGACCAGATTCTGGCCCGTGTACTCAATAATTTGATTGGGGTTGCAGGTCGAACGCAAGACGGCGAATCGATCCACCGCTACTGCGGCGCGCTGATCGCGGTGCGGCCCACATCGATTGAGGCGAGGCTACTGCGTTCGCAGGTCCGCGCGGTAACCGATCGACGTGGTGGGGCGATCGAGGATCTCGATTGGCTGATCGAACAGAATCCGGCAGGAATTGACCATGAGGCGGTGATGCGAATGCGTGAATCGCTGCTTCCATAGCGTTTTCGGTAACGCAGCAAATTGCGCGACGCTGTCCACGATCCAGCCCGACCGAAAACGAGCGGCTGAGAATCAGGGCAAGTGACTAGGGCTGGCGGTATGTCTTTGGCGCCCCTGGTGGGAGATGGCGGCGAAGCTGCTGAGGCAGCAGCATTCCAGTTAGGCCGGACTGGGGAGATCTGCGGCTGCATTGAGGGACTCTGGCGGGAGCAGGTGCGCAAGAGCAGCGGAACAGTGGACTGGAACAGTGGCAGCGTTTTACGTTGGCGACTTGCTGCACGGACTGGCAGTTCGTTTTTTCACCTTCTTGGTCCAAAAAATTAGAGAGAATCGAGTTTGTCTTTCGATTCTGCACTATCCTTGGTCAACCACCTTTGGAAAGCGAATCGTACTATGAAGAAGCATGTGATCGGCCAACTTTCGTTCCTGCGCGCCACGGCTATCGGGGGCGTGTTTTTTCTGTTGCCCCTGGTGGTGCTGCTGTTCTTTCTGGGGCAGATCGGTCAGCTTGTCTTTGCCGTCGCAGTTCAGGTCCAGCCTTTGTTGGGGGACTACTTAGGCATCAACAACGCCATGGGGTACGCGCTTGTTTTCGCAATTGCGGTACTGCTAATCGTGCTGGCCTGTTTCGTGGCGGGAATCTTGGCCAGTCGCTCGATGGCCCGGCAATTCACCGGTTGGGTAGAAAAGTACCTGCTGATGATGTTCCCTCGCTACGCAATCTTCAAAGAACAGCTCAGCGGAAACATTGGCGGCGACATTGCGAAGAATCGACTCAAGCCGGTCAAAGTTCGCTTGGAGGGCTATTCGCGTCTGGCATTTGAGGTGGAACGGTTCCCTAAGACGGCCTTGGACGCCTCCGCTTCGGTAACTCTATTTCTGCCCGGCGCCCCCGACCCCTGGTCCGGCACGGTGATATACACCACCGGCGACCGAGTGGAACCCGTTACCGCCCCCTTTCCCGACGTGCTGGGCGCCTTTGAAAAGCTAGGCACGGACACCCAAAAGATCTTGCAAGGCATCTCCGTCCACGACTCGTGAGCCACAGACACTCCCCACTCCAAAACGCTACGCTGACTTTAGCAGGCAACTGCGCTTCCCGCTAAAGCAGTGAAGCCAATTTGCGGTGTCGAACTCCCCTTCTCCGCCTCTGTCCCGCAGAGCTACCAAGCGTACTTTGCAAACAGTGAGACGGAACGCGGCGGGCATCATCAAGCCCCAAAAGCGTTGCCGATCTACACACGGCGGTGTCAACAACTGGGGTATAAAATGCGGAGCATTCGCGTTCACGATAAGAGCTCCGTCTTCCCAAACCGATGGTCGATTCTCTACCACCTCGACTATAAGCGTAGGCGTGGAGTAGTAACGGAGCAGGAAATACTCAACTTCTTCCGACATTCCGTTCCGGGCCAGAAAATGGTGCATGCTGGCCAACCTTAAAAGTTCAGCCAACAGCAGCTCCCATTGCAGTTTGTCTTATTTTCGAGCGTGCCCCGCACTTGCCGACGCAGCGTAAAGAGGACGCAACGCCGAGCTACCTCTAGTTCGCTCATACTTGAGCCTCGCTGTCTTTAAGGACAAGCCCACGCTCTCCATATTCAAACTGTACACCCGGCCAATTGCTTCGTCTGACTGTTGGGACGCCCCACTTATTTTTCTTTGCAAAACGCTAGGCGAAAGTATTTGTGGAAAACAGGCTATTCGGCTGCAAACAAACCTAAGTCGGTTGCATGCTCGATACCAATCATCGCGAGCCCAAGTCACTCAAACGCTGTGCAATGTTCATTTAGGCGAGCGTGAACTGCCCATTGGAGGCCATCATGAAGATGGCTTTGGAAGCCTGATGAGCACCGGACACGTTTGTGGAATGGCGGCGAAGTTGGTTTCGCAAAACGTTCTTCGGATTCTGAGCCTTGAATTCATAGAGGCCGCCAGCCACGATTACGCCATAAATTTCGTCAGCAGTCATTGGCTTCTTGTGCTCAGACAGAATGTCTGCGGCGATTTCGTGGATGGCTTTCTTCATGATTCTGCTTGGTTAGGATTAGGCCGGGAATGGGCCGCAATGGCAAAAGGTAACTTCCCGTGGTAGTGTACACTCGTAGAATGAAAGTTTAAAGCAGCAAAGCACTTGCGGAGATTGCAATGCCGACACAGCCAATTTATCTCGACAATAACGCATCAACGCGTTTGGACCCGGCTGTACTGGAGGCGATGCTTCCTTTCTTGACTGAACAATACGGCAACTCTTCGAGTACCTCTCATGTCTTCGGGCAAATTGCTGAAAAGGCTGTCAGCGACGCCAGAGAGAATGTCGCCAGGCTTCTGAACTGCCGAACACAGGAAATTGTGTTCACAAGCGGCGCGACGGAATCAAATAACCTTGCAATTCTTGGTGCGATGCGTGCGTCACCGGTGGGTCGGAAACTGATTATTGCGGCTGCAGAGCATAAGGCCGTAATTGACCCGGCAGAGAGATTGTCTGCTGAAGGCTACAACGTCTGCGTATTGCCAGTCGACAAACATGGATGTGTTTCCGCAGAGCAAGTCGCTACTGAATTGGATGAAACGACGATTCTCGTGTCCATAATGCATGGCAACAATGAAGTCGGTTCGATTAACCCAATTAGTGAAATTGCAGCGTTGTGCAGGGTGCACAATGTTCTGTTCCACACCGATGCGACGCAGACCGTTGGCAAGATCCCGTTGGACCTTTCGCGACTCGAAGTAGACATGCTCAGCCTCTCGGCTCACAAGATGTACGGTCCAAAGGGAATCGGAGCGCTCTTCATTCGAAAACGTTTTCCTAAGACTAGTCTGGAGCCGCTCGTCTTTGGCGGTGGGCACGAACGGAAAATTCGCAGTGGAACACTCCCGGTTCATCAAATTGTCGGTTTGGGAGCGGCGTGTTCAATCTGTTCGAGCAATATAGTGTCCGAAGCTAAGCAGATTAGTGCATTGCGTGAACTTTTGAAGCAGAAGATTGCCGAAAGAGTGCCTAACATTCAATTCAACGGACACTCGGACAATCGGCTGCCAGGAAGCTTGCATGTCAGTATCCCAGGTGCAAACGCTGAAGCCGTAATGATGAAGCTCCGCAATCAGTTGGCGATGAGCTCCGGCTCTGCGTGCACTATGTCATCACCGGAACCAAGCCATGTGCTCAAGGCAATTGGCCTTGAAGCCTCGTGCTTAACAACGAGTTTGCGGTTCGGAATCGGTCGATTTAACACCGAATCGGAAGTTTGCACTGCTGCCGACATACTAAGTCCCGCAGTCGAAGCGTGCCGACAACTCTCAGGCTACTTAGAAAAACTGAAAAACCCAGTCCAATAGCCCCAATGCCATTTGACTTCCCCTGCGATATGATTTAACTTCCTGGTAGTACCTTTTAACTTCCAGGAGGTTGTGCCATGTCGCTAGATGACAACGTTCTGACATTTACCGCGATTCAAGGGATTCAAGCGGGCAGGCAGTATTACAGCGTTATGTGCCCGCTCAAAGTTGTGCCGCGAATATTCGTTTTCGATGAGGAGGAAGTGCCTCCAGAATTACGTGCTCAGCGGACTCTCAATAAGAGCAGAATACCAGAAATAGCTCGGTATATTGTCGACAATCCGAAGGACTATATCTTCTCATCGATTACCGCGTCCGTTGACGGAAAGTTCGAGTTCGTACCATATGGCCAAGATGGCACCAGCCGAAATCTCGGTACACTGAAAATACCAATGACCGCTAGGTTCTTGATCAACGATGGCCAGCATCGAAGGGCGGCGATAGAATTGGCCCTCAAAGAGCGTCCTGAACTTGGCGACGAGACTCTTTCAGTCGTGTTTCTTCACGATGCGGGGCTGAAACGTAGTCAGCAGATGTTCGCCGATCTCAATCGTCATGCCATCCGACCAACCAAGTCGCTAGGGATTCTATACGATCGCCGCGAGCCAATGGCTGAACTTTGTCGGCAAGTAGTGGACGATGTAACGGTGTTCCGAGACTTGACAGAGGTCGAGAAAACTACCATTTCGAATCGCTCGAACAAGCTGCACACTCTGTCGGCAATTTACCAAGCGACACAAACGCTATTGGGTAAAACCAAGAGATCGAAAGTCAATGCAGAGGAAGTAAAACTTGCAGTCGAATTCTGGGAAGAAGTCGGGAAGAACGTTCCTGATTGGCAATTAGCGGTCAAGAAGTCTGTCGGCTGCGCTGAACTCCGGCGCGACTACATTCACGCTCACGGGATTGCGATTCAGGCACTGGGCGGCGCCGGAGCCGCACTACTAGCAGAAGAGCCAAAACAATGGAAAAAGCGACTGACGGCACTTCGCAAAATCAATTGGTCACGAAGTAATCCAGAGTGGGAAGGTCGAGCTCTGGTCAATGGGAGAGTTAGCAAGGCTCTGGTGAACGTGACTCGAACTACCAACTTCGTAAAGCAAACGCTTGGTGTCGCTGCTACGAGTAAAGAGCGACAAGCAGAGAACCAGGTCAAATCGAAAAAACGCGCGTAGGAATTCAAAAGGAGATGGACTCTGATGGATGTTGAGGTACCGAGTGTGGCGAGCGAAGCCACGGTGTTTGAGAATAAACCTATTAGCGAATTCTATTCGGAGGTTCAGGCCGTCTACTTGGAAGACACAAAACCATGGGTGCTCGGCTATAGCGGTGGGAAGGATTCAACTGCGACGTTGCAGGTGGTCTGGACTGCGGTGTCCATGCTTCCGCCCGAGAAACGTCACAAGCATGTGTTCGTGATTTCGTCGGATACCTACGTTGAAACCCCCGTAATTGTCAATCACATCGATAGCAATCTTGATGCCATCAACCGAGCTGCGAAAGAGCAAGGGCTTCCATTTAGCGCCGACAAGGTTGTTCCGAAACTGACGGATACCTTTTGGGTTTGCCTCCTCGGTAAAGGGTATCCGGCTCCTACGACGCGATTTCGCTGGTGCACGGAACGAATGAAGATTAGCCCTGCCGATGTGTTTATTCTTGATCGTGTCGCGGAAAGCGGCGAGGTCGTGATGGTCTTGGGCGCAAGAAAAGGAGAGAGTGCTTCACGCGACCAGGTACTGAAGAATCGTGAGATTAAGGGGTCACTGCTTCGCAAACATTCGTCACTTCTGAACGCATATGTTTACGCCCCCATCGAAGACTTCACGACCAACGATGTATGGCAATATATCTTGTCGGCCGATTCTCCCTGGGGCGGCGACAATTCCGAATTAGTCGGCATGTACAAGAGCGCCGCTGGAGGTGAGTGCCCGCTCGTTGTTGACAAGAGTACGCCATCGTGCGGAAACAGCCGCTTTGGTTGCTGGGTTTGTCCGGTCGTTGATAAAGACCATTCGATGGAATCGATGGTTGACAATGGCGAAGACTGGATGGAACCGCTTTTGGAAATTCAGCGAGAACTCGCCTCGCACAAAGACCCAGAAATCAAGAAGAAGATCCGCGAAATAAAACGCCGCGATGGTAGAGTCTGGCGAGCGAAGAGTAAAGAAGATCGCAAACGCGGCTCACGCAACTGGTCTAAGGAAGAGGGCGAGTACATTCCTGGACCCTACAAAATTGCCTACCGCAAAGATCTACTTCAGAAGATCCTGATCGCCCAAAAATCGATTCGCGAGAATGGCCCGGATTCCAAGGCGTGCTTAATCCGTGAGGACGAGCTCAAGGCGATTCGTGACATATGGCGAACTGAATCACAGGAATGGGAAGACTCAATTCCCAAGATCTACAACGATATCTTCGGAGACCGAGAAATCCTTTGGGAAAACGAAGACGTCACTTCGCTGCGCATGAATGATGGGCAGTTGTTGAAAAGTATATGTGACGGCCACGATGTTCCCATGCACCTGGTTGTGAAGCTTGTTTCGCTTGAGCGGAATATGCAAGGAATGACCAAACGCGCTGGTATCTTCAACAAAATTGACAAGATCTTTGCTGAGGACTGGAAAGAGGAGCGAGAAATCCAAGAGATCCTCGAAATGGAGGCAGCAGAACAAAGTGAAAATTAAGAAACTCGTTCTCGATAACTTTGGGCTGTTCCGCGGTCACAATGAAATCGACCTCGATACGCGGGTCGTTCGTGGCAAGGTTAAGCCGATAGTTCTCATCGGTGGCAAAAACGGCTCGGGAAAAACGTCGATCCTAGAATCGATTCGCCTGTGCCTTTACGGATCTCAAGGAATCGCGGATCGCATCTCAGTCAAAGGATATGAACAATACCTGCGTGGCCGCGTCCATCGCGACGACAGCCTGCTAATTAACCCAACTTCAGCGGCAGTCACACTTATATTTGAGCATGCTCACATTGGCGCCAAACATGAGTTCACGGTGACGCGCAGCTGGGATGTTAAAGAAAACAGCGTGAGTTCTTCTCTTGAAGTTTTTCGAGATGGCACCCCGCTTGACGAGATCGACCGTGAGAACGCAGAAGAGTTTCTGCGAGACCTCGTACCGCCAGGCGTTGCACAACTCTACTTCTTTGACGGCGAAAAGATTCAGGAACTCGCCGAAGCCGAGGACGTCGATGCCGCACTTTCAGACGCAATCAAGAACTTGCTCGGATTAGAGTTAGTGGATCGCTTGCAGGCTGATCTTCGCATCTATAAGAACCGTATCGATAACGAAGATGCCAATGCGGATGTAGTCAAGACAATTGAAGCAATGGACAATGAGCTTCTGGAGCGACGTAGCGAGCTTGTTGAATTGCGAAAGTCACATGACGCAGCCGTGTCCCAATCCGATTCGATTCGCAAAGACATCGCAAGGCAGGAAGCCAGAATTGCGAAAGAGGGCGGAGCTTACGCAAACAAACGCGAAGAGCTTGAAGTTCAGAAGCGGAGCCATACTGCACGAATCGAGGAACTCGAGAACGAAATTCGAAGACATGCGGAGAACCTGTTGCCGTTCACCATCGTTCCACAGCTGTGCAACGAAGTAGAGTTCCAACTTTCCGCCGAACGCAAAATACAAGAATGGAACGCGGTTGAGAAAGTTGTCGAAGACCGAGGGAGCAAGTTCCAGATTACTGTTAAGAAGCTCCTCCGACAGCATGAGAAAGACATCGGCGCAGAAATACTCAGTGGGATCGAATCAGAGATATTGGTTGCACTCATGCACTTTGTAGAGAAACCCAAGGAGCTCAGCACTGCGTCAGCTATTCACAACCTCTCAAGCGACCAGCAAGCGCGGCTGCTAACTGGAATTGAACGTGCTCGAACCGAAGTGCCTGGACAGATTGAGAAACTGCGAAAGTCACTCGAAAAGGAAACTCGCTCGCTACTGAAAGCTGAACAGGCACTCAAAAAAGTACCGAGCGAAGATCAACTGAAACCGATGGTCGAAGCGATCAACGAACTGAACCAGCAACTTGGCGCCTCCCAGACTATCGTGAGACAAAAAGAGTCGGCACTTGGTAGCGCCGATTTCGCAATCAAGGAGCTCGAGCGCAAGCTTGAGAAGGCCGAGAAACTCAAACGCGAGTCGGGCAAGTTGCACCAAAAACAAGAATTTGCAGAGCGCGTGCAAGCAGTGCTTGAAGAGTATCACAAGAAACTACTCCAAGCGAAATCGACAGAGCTTGGCGAGGCATTGATAAAACGCTTCTCACAGCTTTGGCGAAAAGGCGACCGGGCCAAGCGAATCGAGATAAATCCTACGACATACGAAGTCGTTTTGTACGATCGACATGACCGTGCAGTTCCTAAGAAAGAACTTTCCGCGGGTGAAAAGCAAATCTACGCGATTGCCATTTTATGGGCACTCGCTGACGTCTCCGGCCGACCGTTACCTATGGTAATCGATACGCCACTCGGTCGCCTAGACGGAGATCACCGAAATCACCTTGTAGAACGCTACTTCCCACATGCAAGCCACCAAGTCATCATCCTCAGTACGGATACCGAGATCGACGAAGAATATTTCAACGATCTTTCCCCCTCAGTTAGTCACGCGATCCACCTGCATTATGCCAAGGATGATGCGAGGACGATTGTCGAAGACGGCTATTTTTGGAAACGCCGATCAACCAAGAAGGAGTTAGCCGGTGCAACTCAATAAGATAAAACTCACAACCGATTCCTCGGAACGCTTGAAGCAGTTAAAAGCGAAGACTGGGCTCACACCAAACATTCTGTGCCGCATCGGCTTTTGCCTGTCACTAAAAGACAACATCGTTCCAGATCCGGAGAAGTACCCCGAGGAGGACCGCGAATTCAACCGTTACACGCTGCTCGGTGAGTGGGATTCGCTCTATGTTGCCCTGCTTCGCCAGCGACTGGCCGCTGACGGCGTCACCGACCATCCGGAGGAGGCATATTTTCGAGCTCATCTGAACCGCGGAGTTTACACCCTCAGCCGGCTCGTGAGGTCCGTCGCAGACTTGGCAAATCTCACAATCTATTGATTCTGTTGTTGAACTCTATCGAAACTACGATAGATACAAACGCCCCAGTCTAGCGGGTAAACAAGCCCTGACTATAATGGTAATTCTCAGATTTGACATGCTATTTCTAGCGAGTTAGGGTGAACGTTGTCTGAAGTAAGCGAAACGCAGCGATTAGATTGTGTATGCGGGAAGAAGCTCCGCATTCCTGCGAACGTATCTTCAACAGCCAAGGCGGGGAAATGCCCGAAGTGTCAAGCTCCGTTCGAATATCGCGACGGAACTTGGTTTTGTGTTGCGTCGGATGTTGACATCTCAGCCATTTCGCTGGTGTCGCCGAAACCTAACATTCTGCCCACTAATAAGTTGGTCAAACTATCTGAATATACGGTTGCAAAAAATGCTTCCCTCACTGACGGTCAGGCCTCTGAACCTGTAATCGCAGATCAGTATCAGCCACCGATCGGATCGCCAGATCGCAGCCATTTGCCGATTGTCGTATCTGCCAGTCCTCTCTCTAGGGTTTTTGCCGAACTGGTGACTACGCAGTTCACCGATGGCGACTCCGGAACTCCATTCTACATTGCTAGAACGGAAGGAGATGCTAACTCCAATTTGTGCGGCGAGTCAGAGAATGTCGGAATCCATGAGGCGATTCGTGATTCGCTTGCACTTGCTTTGGGATTAACATCGCGTTACCCGAAGACGGTTGTTTCTGCCATTACACTTGCTTGTCATCCCTGGCCAGATTCAGCTATTTCGCGGAGTGAAATCGCAACAATTGCTGCTGAGATGTGCCCGGGGCTGAACATCGCCCATCCGAGTATGTGCGAGATAGCTATTGACCGCCTACTACGACTCGCAGATGCAATGCGGTTTCAAGACGCAAAAGAGCTTGAGCTACTGTTTGCAAATGCAGCGGCGACGATTGAATCTTACGCAGCAGAGGTCCCAGGAATGCGGCTGGGAAGAGAGTTTGAATGCAGCAACATCGCATTGGTGCAATCGCCAATTGGGATTGGCGTTCAGACGCTTGGAGTAGAGAAAAAGAAATTCTCCAACTCACCAGCAACAAAGCCAAACTTTTGGCGGACCACAATTCTTGCATTTCTTTCTTCTTCTGCTTTACGTGGTTCCCGTGACACAGGGGGCGCGATTGGCGGCGAGAAGACAGGCGTTTCTATTGAACAGCTAGCTCGACATCTTGGTGTTGAACTACCAGAATGCGAGTTTGATGCATATATCAATAGGCTTGATGATCGCGTACTTGATATTTTTCGTTGCAGGACTTTTCGGATTGGTATTCCAGACACCCTCGAAGAAATTGCATCGCGTTGGAATATTACAAGAGAGCGTGTGAGACAAATCGAAGTAAAGGCGAGCGAGCGACTGAAGCGGCAGTTTGGAGAAACTTTAAAGGGAATAGGAAAGCAGGCTTTCGTTTCCCTAACTCACTATGTTGTTCGAAAAAATCTATTCCACGAAATCACATTAGCAATAGTAAAACAGAGCAGCCACAGAGAAATTTTGACTGGATTCTTAGCTGAAGTGTTCGGTCCCTGGCAAACGGCTGGAGCGTGGCTTTATCACAAGTCACTCGAAGAATCAGTCTGCACATTGCGTAATCTATCAATTGAACGAGCAGACTCCTACGGGGTCCTCGATCGAGATACACTCGAATCTCACTGTGAAGAATTATTCCTTTCCCACACTGACCGCGATGATTTTCTAAGGGAAGAGCTTGGGCTCGGTAACTACTTTGGGATATGGACTAATAAAAACACTTTGCGATGCCAAGTTGCTGCCGCCTTGAGACATGTTGGTCGCTCTTCAACTAAGGAAGAGATTGCGGATTTAATTGGGCATCCTGCCGAGTGTGTTGGAAGCATTCTTGCGAATTTGGATGGTGTCGTTAGAGCGGATCGCTATCGTTGGGGATTTCATGGGTGGATTGATGATGTTTACGACGGAATCGTTGGAGAGATCGAACAACGGATTGACGCCTACAGCGGCTCAGTACCTATTCACATTTTGCTCAGCGAGATCCCATCGCAGTTTAATGTGGCGGAAGGATCCGTACGGGCCTACCTCGCATCCACAGCATTCAAAGTCGAGAATGGCATTGTTCGTCGAGCAGGCATTGAAGAATATACGCCTCGAAATCCCGAGAATTGCAGAGATGCTGTCCGCATAGGCGACCGGTGGGCTTATCGGTCGCTCGTTCATCAGCGTCACTTCAATGGCTATTCACTCGGTGTCAATTTTGATGTTGCGTACGCGAATGGTTTGAGACCTGGAGACAATTTAGTTGTTTCGATTGATGGTTGCGAGTCTCACGCAAGTCTAATTTGGCGCCCTCACAATTTGAATCGTTTGGTCGACGTTGGACGAATTAGTGAATTCCTCCTGACGCAAGGCTACAAGGCTGGCGACACCGTATTTCTAATCCCGAGTAGAGAAGGGATTGCGATAGTAGACGAGCAGAAACTGTTTAAGGACTATGGTGAGTTGAAATCGCTTCCATCAACTTCCATTGATGACGAAGACTGTACTCGCAACCGCGAGGATTTGAAACTCGAAGTAAACGATCCATTGCTTGATCTACTCGGAGAATTCTAGGTGCCTGAGCTCCTAACATCGTGGGATCCGAAATGGAAGCGTCGCTATAACTCGCCGCCGGACAATCTAATTGACGGTTTCTACTCACCCGCATTAATTCGCAGTCACCAATACGACCGTGCAGTTGGATTTTTCTCATCGTCGCTGCTCGCCGCAATCTCACCCGCGTTGGATACATTTGTCTCGAACGGCGGTACCATGCGTTTGATTACATCGCCGGCAAACCTGAGCGATGAAGATTTGGAGGCAATGGGTAAGGGGGAATTATTCAAGGCGAAGCTACAAGACGATTTGCAGTCAGAGATTTACCGCTCAATTCCCAGCGCGGTTCAGCTGGACCGTCTCAAATTATTGACATGGATGGTCGCTTCAGGACGCCTCGAAATTAGGATCGCACTTCGTGAGCATGCGGACCACTACTCGCTGTTTCATGAAAAGATTGGAGTATTCACCGACTTAGCTGGTAATTGGATGTCATTCTCGGGCAGCCCTAATGAAACCGTTGGTGGTGCATGCAAACATTCAGAATCGTTTCCGTTACACCGCAGTTGGGCAAGCGAAGATCAAAAGGCCTACGCGGAGGAGGAACGTGATCGCATCAATGATGTTTGGAATGAACAAATAGATGGTGTCAAGACTTGGACCGTAAATGAATGGATTGAAGATCCGATGCAGCTTAGTTTCGGTGTACGCGAGCCGAAGGTACAATACAGCGTTAAAAAACAATTTCGTCGGACGTTCCTTCCGCCGATTGAGGAGGCCGACGTTCTTGTGAATTTACCCTTTGAAAGAATATCCCTAGTTCCGCGGCTTCCTGAGAAGTTAGAGCTTCACGATTACCAGCGGAACGCAGTAAATAAATGGCTTGTAGCCGGTGGCCGAGGCATATTTGCAATGGCAACGGGAACTGGCAAGACGATTACGGCTTTAGCGGGAGCAACACAGGCTTCATTACATGCGGCAACAAACCATCGCCCACTACTGATTTTGGTGATAGTTCCGTTGATCGATTTGGTACACCAGTGGAGGAAGAACGCGGAATGGTTCGGCTTTCGTCCCGTTGTCTGTCACGGTAATCTCAACAAAGCCGAACAGGATGCTTTGAAAGCGGCTTTCTCTGCTGTTCGTTCTGCCCATGCACAGCGTTCAGAGATGGTCATCACGACGGCTGGCAGTCTAACTCCTCTGGGTAGGTCGAATCCATCCGATCATTTTCTTCAGCGCCAACTTGCCCGTCACAATGGATCGTTGCTGGTGATTGGCGACGAAATGCATTCTCTTGGTACTCAGGATAGAATAGATGCGTTACCGAAGGCTCCAAGCTTCACGCTCGGGTTGTCCGCAACTCCCAAACGCTATGGTGATGAAGAGGGGACTGCAGCCTTGCTTCGATACTTCGGTGACCCCGTTGTTACCATTGACATTAAGGATGCGATTTATACGTACAAAACCCTCGTCGAGTATGACTACTACCCTATAAGAATCGACCTAACATTCGACGAAGCAGGCGAATATCGAAAGCTATCGGCAAGAATCGCTGCTGCGTATGCTGGTAATGATCTGCAAACTGCGGAGAAGCTCATCCGATTTCGAAACCGATTAAAACAACATGCAATTAATAAGCTGAGCCGGCTTCGGGAGCTAATGCGGTCAGGCTTGAAGGATCAAACGCACCAAATCATCTACGTTGCCGAAGGACGTCATCCTGAGAGCGATCTAGGCCAGCTCGACCAAGTCGAACAATTGCTGCGAAATGAGTTCGACATGAAGGTAGCACGCTATTACGGCGAAACAAGCTCGGATCAGCGCGAGGCGCTTCAACAGAGTCTTGCACGCGGCGACATTCAGGCACTATTGGCCATGAAGTGCTTGGACGAAGGTGTGGATATTCCATCAGTGCGCGTCGGAATTATCACAGCTTCAACTCAAAACCCTCGACAATTTGTTCAGCGACGCGGTCGCCTGCTCCGACGCGACCCGAATAGTCCGAAGTCTCATGCTGTGATCTACGATTTCATCGTTTTGCCGCCACTTACTAACGGGGTGAATCTTGAATCTGAGAAAACGTTAATTGGAGCAGAGTTATCACGTTCTGCGGAGTTGGCCGACGCCGCGCGGAACCGCGAGGTGCTGTTCGACATTCGCGAGTGGGCCTATCATTATCAACTTGATCCAGAGAAATACACTTGGATGGAACTTTCAGGCCAAGAACCAATGCAGGAGTGGATACCATGAGCGCTTTCCAAGAACGAATGAAGAAGCTCGCGAGCGAGCTATCACCAGAAGCGAAGGATATTGTGAAAAAGGTCGTTACGGCCGAACATCATAAGCGTTTCAGTGACCGCAGCAATCTTCCAGATGAATTTGCAACTGCAGCGTTGCAAGCAGCCAAACGCAAAGAAGCGACATCATGAAGTTTATCTCACTGAGAATGAGAAACTGGCGATCTTTCCAAGGTCAGCATGAGATCGAGTTTTCCGTTGATCCAGAACGCCCCGTAACGTTACTGCTGGGCCCCAACGGTGCTGGCAAAACGGCACTACTGAACGCCTTCACTTGGGCGATATATGGTGAATTCACTGAGGGCTTCGATCACACGGATCGCTTGGTGAATCTTGCAGCAGCGGAGCTCGACAAATCGGCGGATGCATTCGTTGAGATTCGACTGCAACATGAGGAAGACGAATATAGCGTTCGACGATCCACTAACGCACAGCGACAATTGACGGCGGATAACGACTTGGTCGTTACGCGAAACGGCGAGCGCGCGGTCGAAGCCGATATTCATCGCATCCTTCCCAAGCCGTTAAAGGACTTGTTCTTCTTCCCGGCTGAGACCTTCAGCACAGCAAGCGTGTTGAAGGGGGACAATGGCAGAGAGGGAACATCGTTTGATGTGGGCAGGGCAATCCGGTCGCTGCTCTCTGGCGACATCTATCAGAATGCAAGCCAAGACATCCGCGACGCAATTAACAGCAATACGTTAAAGCCACCCAAAAGGGGGCACGGGCAAGAGGCTGTCGATTCCGCGCGACATCAGTATGAACAAGCGGAGGCGGACCTCAATGCGATCGAGTCACGCAAGGA
Source organism: Aureliella helgolandensis (assembly GCF_007752135.1). Lineage (GTDB taxonomy): Bacteria > Planctomycetota > Planctomycetia > Pirellulales > Pirellulaceae > Aureliella > Aureliella helgolandensis. Next base: position 3,783,195 of record NZ_CP036298.1, read on the forward strand.
TGAGTTGCCGAACTTACTCTCGACGGCGACAAAGCAGGCAGCGAAGGCGAAGTCTGAAGCTGAGCGATACGATCCAAAGGAAATCCAGAAATGGAGCCTACAGAATGACCGCCTCAATAAGTCGGTCGACGCAGCCAAAGAACTTGTTCAGCGAGCTGATTCTATCTATATGGATTTATCGAGGAGCTCCCACCTTCATTTGGCACAGTACGCGTGCGAATCAGCAATTCGGAGGCTGGATCTCGCCGAAACGGCTGGCCTGATGCCTCCACGTATTCATGAGTCGGTTCTTGAAAAAACGCTGGAAACAGGACAGTGCACTCTGTGCAGAACTCCTCTCACAATCCAAACAAGAGAACGCATCCAGATGCTGAGAGACCGCGTGGGTGATGCTCAAATCGCAGTCCGCGGTTTGGAAGCGCGCTCAATGTTGAAGCAGTATCTGGTGCGAAGAGAATCGGAAGTTGATCGGCTACGCGGAGAAATTGAAAAACTCGCAACTGAACTCGAAATACCATCTCCAGCGAAAGATGCCAATTTTAAGATTCTCGCAGCAGTAGCCCGATCTTGTATTACGGTCAGTAATGGGCTCCAACGGCAAGCGAGAATGGATCTCGACAAGTTCATTGCAGAAGCAAATATAGAGCGACCGGCGGATGGCAGAAGCCCGGTTGAAATCGCGATCAACGCTCAGAACCGTGTAGATACAATTGACAATGAACTCGCCAGGATCGATTCACTCGTGGACTCAGCGAAGAAGTCACGGGATGAAACGTTCAAAAACTATAAGGAAAAGTCTGGTAAGTCGGACGAACATAAGCAGAAAACCATTGCCATCGAAATTTTGCAACATGCCAAAGGTTACTTTGACTCGGCGCGCCAAGGACTTGAAGATTTCGGCCGGGAAGACTTCGAGAAAGCGATCAACAAAACTTACTCCGACCTGATCGCTAAACCGTTCACAATTAAGGTTGATACGGATTTCAGCATTCGGGTGCAGCTCACTGATAGTCGCGAAACGGTCCCGCTTTCGCAATCAGAGAAAGTGCTTTTGCTTATAGCCTTTCTTGGTGCGATCGCTCGGCTGGCGCCTCACTACGAAGACATCGCAAAGCACAATCAACAACTTTCAATGACCGGCACCGTTGCAACGTCTAAGCGAACTGGATTTCCTGTTGTTCTTGACGCCCCCACCAGTCCGTTGGACGAGGAATACGAGATCGAAGTCGTCGATGCGCTTCCAAACCTGCTACCACAGATCATCGTTCCCGTCTCTGCAAAGTCAGTCACCGTCTGGGAGCGAATCGCAGACAAGGTAGGCAAAGCATACGTTATGGAACTGACATCAAGCACTGCATCTAATCGAAAAGTGACTTGGAGCGGAAAGGATTATGTTTACAGCGTCAACAATGCGGATGCTTTGCCCGCTCGAACCCGTATTGCGTCACTTAATTAGGAGAGAATTCTACATGGCTAACGTAACAATCTATGCGGAACATCGCGATATGCTTGATGCTCTCATCACGTCGGGGAAGGTTGCCTCAATCGCAGGCGCTACCAAGACCGGCCCTTTTAAAGACCAGCGAGACGCGTACGTGTTTGCCGCTTCCATCGCAATTGCTTTGAACAACCCGACAGCGGTCGATTCGATGCCTAAGACGACGAAGGATAACACATTGATCAAGGATCATACTTTACTTGCTGCTAATGGTGGCAAAGAGATTGCGATTACAGTTGCAATGACAACTATGGATATTGAGCATTTAACGATCGATCAATCTCTGTCGTACCAGCTCGACCTAATATCCGAAGAACGGGTGGTTGAGAGATTGTCGTTGCTCGACCGTTTCGCACATGCTGGGTTCAAATGGTTAGCTGAGCGTCGCGATGATGAAAGCAGTATCCGCGACCTAATGCTCACAGCCATTGACGAAATTGATTGCTTGAAGTCGGATGACTCCGCCACCGAAGATGTTCGCGACCCACTTCTCGATTTGCTAGATATGCAGCTCTGATGGCTGGGAATTGCGATTGTAAGTCGAAACTCTAGTCGCAGATTGTTTTCTCGGTGCACCTATTCACACAGTTTTTCTAGCGGGTCATCAATTTCCAGGACCAGCTCCTCTGGCGCGGCGCGTTCCAGGGACTCAACAAGCTTTTCCGCCATGAATTTTGAACACTTGAGGGATTCACCTTCCCCGTAAATTCCAGCTGTCTCTTGCAAATGCTTTCGAACCAGCGAACGCCAGGACGGACTATACGTCTTCTTAAGTTTCTGCCAGCCCACTAGACCTCGAATGCTTTTGAGTTCAAAGATTTCGTGGATATACTCCGTTGCTAGCATTTTTACTTCCTCTGGGGAGCGCCCACGCCAATCTTCATAAGGTGCGAGGAGAGTGTAAATCAAGAAAGAAACGACTGACTTTTCCGCAGTTCGAGTTACGTTGAGAGTGTCGTCATCGCGAACCAAGAACCCAGTCCAAAAACAACGCAGCCGAGAAATATAGCCAACCCTTTCGTTAAAAAGTTCTGCCCAAACATTGGCGTACTCGTTCGGAGTAATCGGATCATTTTCGGTCATCTGGACTCTGCACATTTCAACGAATGCTGTCAGTTGTTCGGCGACAACTACCTCTGCGCTTTAGCGACAACTAGAAGTTCCTATCGAGTATTGGGATTTGCCGTAGCTGCCGAGTTGTGAAGTGAGCCGTAGGCGAACGAGCAACTCGGCAGCTACGGCGTCGACTGGGCTAGCCTAGTGGTTCCTAACCGTCTGCCTGCTTGGACTGCTTGGCTTGGGCCAGGCGGTAGCTTTCAGCGTTCAATTCGAGGATTACACTGTGGTGGACCAAGCGGTCGATGGCAGCCGCCGTGGTCATCGGATCTTTGAAGATCTGCTCCCACTTGCCGAACGGGAGATTGCTTGTCAGCATAACGCTGCTGCGTTCGTAGCGGTCGGCGAGTAACGTGAAGAGCACTTCCATCTCCTCGCGACTCTGCTGCACATAACCGATATCGTCGATCATTAGAGCGTCGAAACGACCGAGGCTCTTCAATACGCGGCTTAGCTTAAGGTCCCGCTTGGCGATCAGTAAGTCTTGAACCAACAGGCTGCAACTGCTGAAGTACACCCGCCGGCCCTGGCGAATCAATTCCTGCGAAATTGAACTCAGTAAATGCGTCTTTCCGCTACCCGGCTTACCGAACGCGAGCACGTTTTCGCAGCGATCGACGAAGGAGCCCTCGAGCAGGCTACGCACCTGCCGAGACACTTTCGTCGGTAGACGCTTCAGATCGAAACTCTCCAGCGTCTTCTCCAGTGGAAGACGGCTCTTGCGGAGTGCCGACTCGATGCGATTCGTCTGGCGAGTCTGGCATTCCAGCGACGCCAACTCCTGCAAGTATTGCTCGTAGCTTAGGCTCTGCTGTTCGGCTCGTCGGGCTACAGGCTCGTAGTTCTCCCGGAATTCCGGTAAGCGGAGCTCGCGTAGCTGGTCGGTCAACAATTCCTTCGTATCCTTGGCCTTCATCACTGCCCTCCTTGGCATAAGTTAAAAAAACATCCTGACTATCAACAACTTGTTCACAGCATCGCAATGCCTGCCGCAGTTCGCCGGTTACTTCTACCGCATTCACGGCTTCGTCCACTCCCGTGTCGCTGTACCAACTGTCAGTCTCGTCCAGCAAACTATCGAAGCTCGACAGGTTTACTGGCTCGACATCTACGTCCGTCACACTTGCTAGCTGCCTGGAGTCCGAGCGAACAAGTAGTTGGACCTGCAGCGAGCTGAGCGATTTCGTGCCGGCCAGCAGCTCACGCAGTACGTCATCGACTTGTGATTCGCTCTCGCGGGCAGCCAAATGCAAAATGGCTAAGTATTCCTTGGCCGAACGACGTGCGTCGTGACGCTCACGCAACGCGTCGTAGGCCATCCGGAAATTCGTTGTTGGGAATAGCTCGTCTTGGTAACGGTAATTCTCAAACGCGCCCGGCTTGCGTACGAGCCAGTCGATAATATGGCGGTAGTTGATCAGTTGCTTGTCGCGACCTCGAAGACGCGGAAAACTATCAACACATTTCTGTGCGTACCAGATCTCAATGTGATCCATGTAGATACGAGCTTCGACCTCTTCACCGATCAGCCGACTGTGCACCGAATACGTATTCCGACTAACTTGGATCAGGCTGCCGGTACGCACGCGTACACGCTCTTTACGAACGCTCTCGAGCCGACTCGTCGGAAGGCCTCGCAACTGTGCGACGTCTTCTGCCGCACGCTTGCTGCGCGACATATTGCGACTGGTTACCAACGACTGAAGAAACTCCTCGTAACTCTGGGCGTTTGAGAACTCTCGACTGCCACGCAACATCAAGGCTTGGTCGACCGCTGTCTTGAAACCGCGGTGCGATGATTCGACATCACCGTTTTCGTTCGGGCAGCGTGGCTGAGTCTTCTCAATCTTCACGCGATAGTGCTCCATCAAGGCTTGATATCGCCCAGTGAACTCGCGTCGATCACACTGGTTGTTAACCGCTGCGCTGAGCCGGTCGGTGCGATGGCGGCGGGGCACACCGCCAAGCCGATGCAGGGCGTTCTGCAGCCCTTCACTCAGGCTTTCAAAACTCTCTGAGTAGCATACGGTTATCGCTTCCCAATTCGAGTACGTCAGCACGAAGTGATAGACCATGTGGGCATAGTGCTGACCAGCAATCGTCACATCCAAGCCGCTCATGTCGCTAAAGTCGGAGGCACTCAGGTCACCTGGATGATGCACCTGGGAAAAGTACACTTCTTTGGCAGGACCCGAGCTGCCACGCCACTGCTTGATCCGTCGCTGTAACGTGCGAAGGTGGCTCTGGTCAAAATCGTCCGGATGCTCGCGGCACAACCACTCCAGCAGCGTTTTCGCCTGAAGCCCAGGGCTCTCAACTAACCGCTCCTCAATCGACGGCCATACCGACTCCAGAGGATCCTGCCGAGTTCGGTAAGCCCGCGGCATTCGCGTTTCACTTGGCAGCTGTTCCATGCTTCGATACTTCCTTGCAGTACGCTCACTCATCCCTGTCCTTAGCGCTGATTCGACCAAGGTCTTGCCAGACGACAAAAGACGATGCAGCTTCTTAACTTGACGATCCTGAATCACGTAACTCTCCTTCTACAAGAGAGTTACGATTGTCCACCAACAGATCGAAACCGGTAATTCTAATTGTCGTCGGCAGGCTCGCCTTAACCCGCACACACGCCCCAAACTACCAACACCCAAACCCCCAAACCGGAACTTCTAGTTGGCGTCAGCCGGCAAATCTAGTTGTCGCTATACAGTCAGTATTGCTTTTTGAAAAACCAGCTGAAAAGCCAGGTCGTCTGATTTCTCCGCACTAATGACTTTCTCTAGCTGAGTGAAGTTATGTCCGGAACCGAAGGATTCCGCGAACGCTTTCTTGCCGTGACGATCCATCGCCGCCCAGCACTCAAGGCTTCCATCGAGTATTCGGAGCTTTCGAAGTTTTTCAATAAAAGACCTATAGGGAGCAGTCGAAGTAAGAACTTTTGATAATGCCGGGCCCCACGACGATACAAACCATCGCTGGAGTTGCTCAAGCTCAGTCCATCCAAGATAAATCGGAAGGTTGTTTTTCCTGGCGTCACTTACTGCGCCATCAAAATTTAAGCTATTGTCAAGCTGCTTAAAGTGACGCAACCAATCTTGGGCCTTGTCGTAATCATAATGGTCGAGTTTGGGAATGTCTAAGAATTCAGCAACAGTTTTGTACAGTGCCAGCAAAGATGTTAGATGAATACCCTTATCGAATCTTAGACTATCCGAATACCAGTCAACCAGCGCAAGTGGGAGGCTTCCAATTGCAAGGCGCTGCTCAAGAGTTTGTTCGTCAGGTCTCACTCTTCGTTCCATCAATGTCCGAGTAAGCACTGCTGCCGGATCACGATCGTCTAGCAAAACATTACGTGTTTCGCTAACGGTTTTGGCTTGTCGGTTTAAGTCAATAAATATCTTCCTGACACTTGATAGTAAGTTTGCATTGTCCGTCTTGAATCCTATCGATGAATCTAAGAGCAGTAGTACTACTGGAATCGAAACATCTTTCAGGTTTTCTGGGGCGACATCCGCTAGAGACTTTAGTGCAGAATACCTGTGTTGTCCGTCGACAACAATCGCTTTCAATTCATTAACGTCCCATCGAATTGTGCCATAGCTAGTTGCCGTTTTTTCCCCTGTACTACTCTCCCTTTTCGCATATCTAATTTTGACCCCTTCCAGCTCATCCTTATTGCCTTCCCGCCGAACTGAATACTTCGTTTTCAGTTGGTTCCTTTGATGCGGCAACAGCACCACGACAAGCGCGCTAAAAAACTTGAGCTCTCCTTGACGCATTAGATATGGGGCAATTTCCGACTTGACTCTGAGATCATCAATGTCGCGCTGGAACAATTCTTCTAACACGATTTCGGCAGGATCGAAAATCAATTCACGTGCCACGTGCAGATTCCCTATCGCTTCATCTGCAGCCATCGTTAGCATGAAATACGGTACCTTGCAGCCGGTGAGTTCAAACGCTCCGCTTACGAAAGGAAATTCGGGTGTCATGGCAGTTCAGACCTTCCGCTTCAAAAGTGGTTTTCGGAAAAAGATAGATAGTGCGCAGGCCTTGGGGGACAGTTTTGCTAAGGTAATCTACCCGAATTTCCCTCCTATGTCCGTATGGAAGCGCCTAACAGCGAAAACAATGACTGACAACAATGAAAGTTTATTGCATCACCTGCGGTCCCTGAATGTTTGGCGACGAGACGGCGAACGTGCACCGCATAAACCGCTACTCGTGTTACTCGCTTTGGCAAAATGCTCACGTGGAGAGCCGCGATTGATTCCGTACGCGGAAATCGACAAGCCATTGCAGGATTTGTTGCGCGAGTTCGGGCCGCCGCGTAAGTCTTTTCACAGCGAGTATCCGTTTTGGCGATTGCAGAACGACGGAATCTGGGAGCTGGCGAATGCGGAACAAGTCGAAGCGCGTGCAGGAAATAACGACGCCAAGAAAAGCGAATTGCTAAAATATGGCGTTTCAGGAGGTTTCAAGCGGGATGTTTATGAAGCGTTGGCAAGCGACAGGAGTCTGCTTCGGGCGGCCGCATCTCTATTGCTCGAGTCTACTTTTCCAGATTCATACCACGAGGACATCTTGTCTGCCGTCGGGCTTGATGACGCTTTTGAGTCGACGATGCGCCGAAAAAGAGATCCGAAGTTCCGCGAGCTGGTGCTGATGGCTTACGAGTACCAATGCGCAATCTGTGGTATGGACCTGAGATTAGGCGGACGCGAACTCGGACTTGAAGCGGCGCATATTAAGTGGCATCAGGCGGGCGGGCCAGACATAGCGAACAATGGACTGGCACTGTGCTCACTGCACCACAAGCTTCTAGATCGCGGCGCTATTGGCATCACGCCAGCCCTTCGCGTTCAAGTTTCGCAACTTACATCCGGTAACGCTGGTTTTCAGAACTGGGTCTTACCTTTCAACGGAACGCTCGTTCGAGAACCACAGTCTAGCGACTATGTTCTGGAGCAGGAGTTTATCGACTGGCACACTCACGAAGTCTTTCGTGCTCCACCACGCGAATGGGAAGTGTCATGAAAGGGCCGATTTCCGCAATACGCCTCCAACACAATCTTAAACCGGACAGGTTCATGTGGCTGTGGATGAAGTACGTGACTGGCGTTAACGACGAGAAGCACTGTACGAACTGCTTGCGTGGGAAGTACGGAAAGATCCTGAGTAAGCACAATACTGAGCTGGAGTTCACTCCGATGCTGACTTTAAACGAGCAGCCATTGGACTCGTTTTCGGCGATCTATATTTGCGGAGTAATCAAAAAATGTTACCCTCGCTCGAATTACGAACACAATTTGCATACTGCCATCATTCCCACTGCTGGAAGAACTGACACTTTTGAATTTGAAAACTGGCGTTTGACTGTGACCAACGGACTTTTCGAACCGATTCCGAGCGAAGTGGAGTTGCCGGTAAGCTATCGAGGCTTGCCGCCACAGTTTACGACTTGCCGAATTTTTCGATGGGCAGTCTGTTCGGATTTGAATCGAACCAACGTTTCGATGGAGACTTAAGAACTGAAAATTCATGAGACAAGAGCGGCCTTTTGTCACCGGGTCGCTTCTTGCGAAACCTGACTGTAGAGGGAAGTGTCAGTGGAAGAGGGAAAACAAGTTGACTTGAGCGAATTGCCGGTCGAAGTTCTGCGCCATCGGGCCGCAATCCGGCGTTCGGAACCATCGCTACCACTCAAATGCTTGATACGCGATAACCTGCTGCACTCTGAGACTACCTTCTTCGACTACGGTTGCGGCTATGGCGACGATCTGGAGCAAGTCGGTCGGTTGGGGTTCGAAGCCAATGGCTGGGATCCGGCCTATCGACCGGACGAATCACGCCGCGAAGCCGATGTGGTGAACCTGGGCTACGTCATCAATGTAATTGAAGATCAAGTGGAGCGTGAAGAGACGCTTCGGTTGGCTTGGGGATTGGCGAAAAGCGTCTTGTCGGTTGCGGCTCGGATTGCCGTGGATGGTACGGGCGACGGCGACTTTGAATTCGGTGATGGAGTCATCACGCGAATTCAAACTTTCCAAAAGTACTTTACGCAGACCGAGCTGCGGCTCTACATCGAACAAACGCTCGGCACCGAGGCCGTACCGGCAGCTCCAGGTGTATTCTACGTCTTCAAGGACGCTGGCCTGCGCGAGTCTTTTTCGGCTTCGAAGTATCGTCGGCGCATCGTGGCTCCCCGCCGGCGAGTGGCGGAGATCCAGTTCGATCGACACCGCGAATTGCTGGAGATGTTGATCCACGTAGCTTCAGAATTGGGACGGCTTCCGTTCCACGACGAGTTCGAACGGACGGACGAAGTGCTTGCGGCGTTCGGCACGATGAAACGCGCCTTCAAGTTGATTCGCAAAGTTACGGGGGCGGATCCTTGGGATACACTGCGTCAGAGCCGTATCGACGATTTGCGGGTGTATTTGGCACTGGCGCGGTTCCCAAAGCGGCCAGCGCTGTCTCACATGCCGGTAGGCATGCAACGCGACATCAAGGAGTTCTTTGGCGGTTACAAAGCCGCTTGTGACTCTGCGGACGCACTCTTGTTTGAGGCAGGCGAGTCGGAGATGATCGACGCGGCCTGCCAGCGAGCGACGCTCGGCCGGCTTACCACCAACGCTTTGTACCTCCATCGCTCCGCAGTATCGTCGCTTGAGCCGGTGTTGCGGGTCTTCGAAGGATGTGCGCAAGCCTACCTTGGTGACGTAGACGACGCCAACGTCGTGAAACTCCATCGCTTTTCCGGGAAAATTTCGTATCTCGCTGTGCCTCGGTTTGATGAGATCCCGCATCCTCCAGTGCGACGCACGATTAAGCTTTCGCTTCGCAATCTGTTCCTGCAATGCATCGATCACACGGAGAACAAGAATCCTTTGTTGCTGGACCGAAAAGAGAAAATGATAGAAGCAGACCATCCTTGGCGTGATCGCTTTGCACGGTTCACTGTCCAGGAAGCCCAGCATGGATTGTTGGAAGACCTCGTAGATATGCAGCTAGCTCTTAATTGGCACATGCGATTGAAGGAAGCCGGTCTAATGATTCGCGGCTATCGTCTGCTTTATCGTGAAGGCGTTGCTAGAAAACGCCTACCGCCGAAAACGTTGTTTGTTGACGAGAGCGACTCGTCTGAATGCACCCTAGAGCAAGATTCCGTTTCGGACTTGGAGTTCACGACGCCTCGCGATCTACCTGCGAACCTAGCAATCGATTCGGATGAAGAGGATGCTGCTGACCTAGACAGCAGGCCGCAGGCCGAACTGCCAACGCGCTCTCGACGTTTTGGTATTGGCAAAGAGATAGGGTACGCCGTCTACATCCACCGACAGTACGAGGACGCTCTGGGAGCCACCGTCGAGTGGGCGAAACGGCATTTGCCGCAAGACTATGACTACAATGTGGTCAAGCTCAATCAACGAAATGATTCCGTTTCATTTATCCGCTGTCCCGGATTCGACACTGAACACGAGCCAGTGATCACCGCGATTATTGTCATTAGTGCGAACGGCACTGCCCAGCGGCGAACATTGCCTAGCGATTCGTACATTTATCATCATAAGTGGTTGTTTGTTGACGATGACTATCAAGGTTTTGACGTCACTGCGAGCAAAGAGCGTTCTCAACAGTGGAGTTCATTAGAAAATGTGGACAGGTCTCGTATTGGTCGCAAGAGCTACTGGGAAATACACGTTATGCCACGTCTAACACAACAGCCTGTGGATCGCTGGGTACGGAGTGCAGAAGCACGGAAACAGTTGAAACTTTCGACTTGTGATCTGGCCCACATGCGTGAGAACGGGGAAATTGAGTCGAAAAAGGTGGGCAATGCCTACCTATACAAAATGTCCAGCGACGGAGTTGCAAGTCAAGAGGCAGAAGTCCACCCTCCGAAGAATTGAGGAGCAGACATGATTTTGTTCTGCCCCATTTGGGTTTGCTTTCTTGCGCTTTGACGAAGTTGAGGAACAGAGCAATGTGGATACTGCATCCCTAGGCTCAACCGCATCAATTCTCGCAGTTCGATGCCATCTGTTGAAGTTGGAATCCGCAGAAACATGCGGGCAAGCTGGCAGACGACGAGGCATATTAGCCACGGGGCTGGTAGACGCGTGGGGCTTGCTCTGTCGTTTGGCGAGTGCGTTGAATGCGAGGCGGTGACCTACTTCTCAGACAGCTGCCAGGTGGGCTTGTCGAGCCGTCGGTCGAAGACGAAGGGTTGGTGTGGATCGCCCGTTACCTGGACTTGTACTGGCGGAAAGGATTCGTTGACCACGTCCAGCTGGACGCGCGTGATGTTGGCCGCATACTTGCCAGGCTCATTGATCCATTGATGGCCATCGGCGTGCAAGTACAGGATCGGCTTCTCGAATTCACGCGCCGCGCGGACCAAAGACTCTTGAAACGCACCGATTGGGGAAGAGGCACTCGCTTGGGCGAAGATCACGGCGGAATGCACTTCGTTCCGATACGTCGCCAACTGCTGGGAAACCCACTCGCCATTCTGCTCTAATCGCTTTTCCCATTCCTCCCGGTCGTGGACCTTTCCGCCAACTTTGTTAATGCCAACGAATAAAACGTGGTGCATCAGAAAAGCGAAGTTCTCTGGACGCACGGTCTGCCGCTGCACCTCCGCAGTGCCAGCAGGCAAAGGCCACCTCTCATCGAACTTCAGGAAATGGTTCGTCCAGTAACCCCAGTGGCGATCCGGATCCACTTGGTCATTCCATTCGTTATCACCGGGCACGATAAAGGTCGGCAGGTGGTTGCCTGTCGTCAGAAGCTCCGCCACACTCTCGTACTGGGCCTCTGGCCAATCCTTGACCTTTCCGGTCACGATGTCGCCACAATGGACGAGAAACCGGCTGGACGAATCCTCGTTTTCCAGCTCGATGTATTTTTTCAACGCCTGTTCGGCTGCGGGCGAGTAGGGGCCGCAGCCCATGGCTGTAAAGACAACCGGTTCGGTGGGCAGCGTCTTGACCCGCGCCAGGAACAAACTACCATCCGCTCCACGCTGCTTGGCTTGCTCGTTCACGTTGCCTTCGCCCACGGTCACCCACGACTCCAGCGCGTTGATTCTGGCCACTCCAAAATTACCCAGTGTTGCTCCTCGCTCGGGGACCACTACTTTTTCGGTGGAACGAATGAGATGCAGATGGTCGGGATCCACCTGGGCGATGAACAGGGGCGCTCGATGACGCATCACGTGATCGTTGTTGGCACCGCGCCGCGTATAGACCAGAAACAGGCCCTTGCCCGCGTCTAGCCAATGTGCCTGGGTGTTGTAGCTGCCGAGGTCACTGCCATCGTCAAAGGTCCAGGCTTTGATCTGCCGATAATTCAAACCGTCCTCGGAGACCGTGACATACGCATGCAAGTCGTTGCGCATCGTCAAAAAGTATCGACCTTGGTATTTGACGATGGACGGTTCATACAGCCCACGTTTGACGTCGAGCCGTAGGACTTCGCCATGCTCGCGATAGCGAATCGTCTCTCCATCGAAGTCGCATCGAACGATCGTCGTAGCAAACGGTCCCGCGTTGCCGCTGCGGATATAGAACGGAAGCAGTAGCGAACCATCGTCCTCGACGATCCATTGAGCGCACGCACTCCGGGCGAAATCGAATTGTTCATCCTCGGGCATTTCCAGTCGCTTCCAGGAGGTCCACTCGCCGCTGGCCTGCCGGACGGCGTAAGCGGTTTGGTGAGAGCGTTTCTGGTCGTCGAGTTGCCGTCCGTCTTCGCTGTAGCGCACCTGCGCCCCATTCGCCAAGAAGCGATTGGTCGGCCGGTGGAAGCCAGGCGTCACGTCGGCGACGGCAATGTTGACGCCTCCCGGTTCGGTTACCCAATCGAGTCCTGCGTGCGCGGTCGGGCCATCCCAGTGTTTGCCCTCATCGTGCGTTTGCATCGTGCTCAGACCGGAGAAGTGGTCCGAACGGCCCAAATGTTTCTGAACGGTCATTACGATCTGGTTGTCGTTTCCAGTCGCCAATCGTGGGTGAAACCACAGCGCTGGATCCTCCGGATCCTCTCGTTTGAGAACCGTTTCGAGTTGAATTTGGAGCGGTACCAATTCCGTATTGGGCGTCCACAGGGCCCGCAAGGTCTTCAGTGCAAGCTTGGCGACTTCCGCTTGACCGGCTGGGTTCGGATGGCATCCATCGGTCGTCCAACTGCGCAAGTCGGTTCCGCTCGCTTCGGCCTCACTCCAGTGCTTGAAATGATCGATCAACGGCAGCGCATTTTCAACAGCAACTTGGCGACACGCCTCCACAAATTTTTGTAGCGAGACGTTCGGGTGTTCGCCTATCCCGTTCACCGGGAAGCTTGACGCCAGAGGAGGAGGTGTCATCAAGATCGGCTCGATGCCCTCCAGAAGCAGCTTCCCCGTCAGGTCCGTCAAGTTCTGCTGGTAGGCAGCGATGCTCAGGCGGCTGTCCGTTTTTCCCTGATCGATGTAACTGTCATTTGTGCCATACATGATCAACACAAAACGCGGCCGCAGCGCGATCACCTCTTTCTCCAGTCGTTTGAGCGCCTGATCGGTCCGCTCGCCGCCAATCCCCACGTTCACTACCTTCTGCCCATGCTCCTTGCCCAGGAGCGAAGCGAAGGTTTGGCTTTCGGTGACGCCGGGGCGAACCGCCTTGGTGATCGAGTCTCCCAGAGTCACAATCGTGGGACGCTCGGCATCCGGTTGCTGTGCACCCAAGTCCCCGGTGGCGAAAGCGAAGTGGAAGACTAACGCGATGGCAAGTGCCACGCGAGTTGCAAGTTGAAAGCGGTTTATCGAACGATTCATGGAGGTCTCGGGGCGAGGTTTAGGTGGGATGTCTGAGGTGTGGCGGAAACTGGTGTGAGTCTCGCTGGATAAAGGGTAATGCAAATGGTCTGGCGGATCAAATCTTGTGAAGCAAGCCGGTTTGAAGTGCGCTAGCCGTTCACCGTTGTCTGCGAGTTAAAATTAAGCATGAACAGGCGGTTGGTTTAATGGCTATTGGAATTTTGGCGCGGGGGCGGCGTCCGTCATTATCCGGTGGCGGCAACTTACCTCTCGTTGCTCACCGGGCTGTCGAAATAGTAACCCGCTGCGTGAGCAAGGAAAGAGAGTTGCCGCTACAAGGCAGGTTGGGACGCAACCTCCGCGTTAAAATTCAAATTGCTACTAAATCAACAAGCCGTCACGCGGCGGGTTGCTAATTCAACAGCCGGTCAAGCGGCGGTGGAGGCTGCCTGGTAGATGAGGATGGTTTTGAGCGAGCGGCTGAAATGCTTTGCAGTGGTGCGTTTGCTTGGTCTTGCTCCTCGCCGCTGCGTTCGGACGGGGCAGCTGAGCATGTGATTGGCAGGAAGATGTTGGCAGGAAGATGGTGGCAGGAAGATGGAGGCAGGAAGATGGAGGTAGGAAGATAGCTGGAGAAATTCCATCTTCCCGTCAAAACGTCCGCCTGGATGCTTCGTAGCCGTTCACGGTTGTCAGCGAGTTAGACTCCAACCTGAAGCGGTGGTTAACCTAGTAGCAATTTGAATTCTGGCGTAGAGGCGGCGTCCGTCATTATCTGGTAGCGACAACCACCTGTCCTTGCTCACGCGGCGGTTTGCAATGCCAACAGCCCGTCAGGCGGCAATTGGAAATGTCTAGTGGATGAGAAAGGTCTTGGGCGAACTGTTGCAATGCTGTGCATCGGTGCGATTGCTTGGTCTTGCTCCTCGCCGCTGCGTTCGGACGGGGCAGCTGAGCATGTGATTGGCAGGAAGATGTTGGCAGGAAGATGTTGGCAGGAAGATGGAGGCAGGAAGATGGAGGCAGGAAGATGGAGGCAGGAAGATGGAGGCAGGAAGATGGAGGCAGGAAGATAGCTGGAGAAATTCCATCTTCCCGTCAAAACGTCCGCCTGGATGCTTCGTAGCCGTTCACGGTTGTCAGCGAGTTAGACTCCAAGCTGAAGCGGCGGTTAACCTAGTAGCAATTTGAATTCTGGCGTAGAGGCGGCGTCCGCTATTATCCGGTGGCGGCAACCACCTGTCCTTGCTCACGCGGCGGTTTACAATGCCAACAGCCCGTCAAACGGCAATTGGAAATGTTTAGTGGATGGGAAAGGTCTTGGGCGAGCGTTGCAAGGCTGTGCATCTGTGTGCTTGCTTGGTCTTGCTCCTCGCCGCTGAGTTCGGCTTGGGCAACTGCGAATGTTGTTGGTAGGAAAATAGTCGGAGTAATTCATCTTCCTGCCAAAACGTCCGCCTGGCTGCTTTGTAGCCGTTCACGGATGACAGCGAGTTAGACTCCAACCTGAAGCGGTGGTTGAGTTTAGAGTAGTTTGAATCTTGGCGTGGTGGCGGCGTCGGCTATTATCCGGTGGCGGCAACCACCTGTCCTTGCTCACGCGGCGGTTTACAATGCCAACAGCCCGTCAAACGGCAATTGGAAATGTTTAGTGGATGGAAAGGGTCTTGGGCGAGCTGTTGCAATACTTTGCAGCTGTGCGTTTGCTTGGTCCTGCTCTTCGCCGCTGAGTTCGGCTGGGGGCGAGTCCGGTGCATCCGAGAGTGTTGTTGGCAGGGGAATGTTGGTAGGAAAATAGTCGGAGTAATTCATCTTCCTGCCAAAACGTCCGCCTGGATGCTTCGTAGCCGTTCACGGTTGTCAGCGAGTTAGACTCCAACCTGAAGCGGCGGTTGGTTTAAGAGTAGTTTGATTCTTGGCGTGGTGGCGGCGTCCGTTATTATCCGGTGGCGGCAACCACCCGTCCTTGCTCACGCAGCGGGTTGCTATTTCAACAGCCGGTGAAGTGGGGGTTGGCAATGTTAGTGTGGATAAGGAAGATTGTGAAGGGTTACGATGATGGAGCGTTCCCGATGCTCGAACCATTTTGATACAATGCACTTCAAGATGCAAAAGTTCGGGTGCAGGATGGATGGCACGCAAGAATTTCAAACATTGGCCGTAGGCACGTTAGATGCAACAGAGTTTTGATCTCGATGAAGGCAAGTTACCCAAAGAATTTGGTATGGGATGTCTTATCATCAAGGGGGCACACCTGTGGCCACTTTCGCATGTCGTGTGGGATGGAACCGCCAAAGCGGTCGGGGCAACTTATTTCTGTGATTTGGAAGCCCCGTGGGACAGCACAAACTTACTGCGAATTGAAGTGTACAAACTCCCGCAAGCAAAGGGTTTGCTCGCGGAACAACTAAAATGGTACACACGTGATCGCAAGAAACGACGAATCAAGATCGCAGATGGAGAACTCTTTGACACAAGCATGCTTCACGTGAAGGGGCTCACCGAACAGTGGGAACCGGATGCGTTTCCACTCTCTAAATCTGAAATTATTCGTGTCTACACTGGCCCAAAACATGCCGTGATTTTCAGATTTCTGTCCAGATCCGGAACAC
The DNA here is from genome assembly GCF_007752135.1 of Aureliella helgolandensis. Taxonomy (GTDB): domain Bacteria; phylum Planctomycetota; class Planctomycetia; order Pirellulales; family Pirellulaceae; genus Aureliella; species Aureliella helgolandensis. Next base: position 3,799,225 of record NZ_CP036298.1, read on the forward strand.
TGCTCGACCACCCCGTGTTCAAACGAGCTGCCCGGAACATTCGATTTGACCTAACGCAATGGGTGGCGGATGTTCCCGATATCATCGACACGAGACCCAAGCGAAAGCGCAGCACGGAAACGCCGTTAACGGAGGAGCAGAAAGCCGAGCTCGGGAAAACGCTTCGCGCGACCATGAAGCGATTGAAGCTTTCTAAGATCAAGGGTACACCAGCCAGACTGAAGATTGTCGAACAAGAGATCACCGCAGCGAGGAAAGACAAAACGCTGACGCACGATGAGAAAGTCGATCTCGCAATTGAACTGGGGAGTATTGCCGGACAAAGCTTCTGCAAGGAATTGGAGTGGGAATGGTGCAATGTTACAGGAAAAGATCAAAGCGAAGCCTATTGCGTTTGCAGCCCTGATCGTGGACTAGCCATCTATCCGGTCGACTGGATATTCGAACTGATCACGGACAAAAAACGTCCGCTGAACTGCATTCTGACTTTCAACATGATCGAGGCTGGTCGCCTGCCGCCCTTACGGCCTCATTCCTATTCTCGCATCGGTTAACCGAGTGGCACGGAGTTTTACCAGAGCCTGAAGCGCTGGGCGGACTGGTGCTAGTGCATTGTCAAGACTAAGAATTAGGGTTGAGCGAGCGTTCGGAAAAAGGTGTCCGACACCAGAAGTGCAAAGCACCCGAAGGGCCGTTCCGGCTTTTGGTGTCGGACACGAATGGCACTTAATCGGCCTAAGGTACTGGTGCTTCTAGAGTTAAGTTCGATTGACAGCAGGGGGCTTCACTTGCGATGAGTTTGGGTAATCTTACCCTCCCGAACACACCAAGCAAGGAAGCCCCCGTGTGCCATCATCCGTTTGATTCGTTCCGCTGTCGAGTCCAACATGCGCGCCAACACGGCGATCTTTACTTCGCCGCCTTGATCTCCAAAGAGACTATCGCGTCAGTCTTTGGCAATGCAAGTGCCATTCTCGATTCGGCCAGAGTTTACAACACATCGGTCACGCTGTGGGTCTTCCTCTCGCAAGTCATGAGCATCCACCACGGCTGCGTCTCTGCGGTCGCCAAGCTGATCACCCATCGAGTCGCCAACAACCAAACTGCTTGCTCTGCCGAAACCGGTGCTTACTGCATTGCTCGAGACAAAATCGACGAGCAATCCATGCAACGTCTTGTGACGGCCAGCGGACTTGCGATTGAAGACAGCAGTCCCGACCATTGGCGATGGCTGGGGCACCGCGTGATCACCGCCGATGGTGCCACCGTCACGATGGCAGACACGTCGGAGAATCAAGCCGCCTACCCGCAACTTAGTAGTCAAGCACCCGGTTGTGGATTTCCGATCTTGCGAGTCGTTGTACTGTTCGCGTTGTCGACTGGCGTTGTGCTCGACATGGCGATGGGCCGATACAAAGGTAAGTTCACTCACGAAGTAAGTTTGTTTCGTCAGATCGACGCAATCATCGAAGAAACCGATGTTTTCCTAGCTGATCGCGCCTATGCGGGTTGGTTCGAGATGGCGAGGATGATTCAACGTGGTGCACACGTCGTTGTTCGCAAACACCAGTTGCGCAAGTCAGATTTTCGGACTGGAATTCGTTACGGCAAAGACGATCACTCCATCCAAATCGACAAGCCAGCTCGTCCCGACTGGATGAGCATTGAAGAGTACGAGACGTACCCGGACTTCATCACCATTCGCGAGATCCGTATCCGAGTTGAGAACAACGGATTTCGCACTCGCGAGATTATCGTTCACACATCGCTGTCGGACGATACGGAGTACACGAGGGAGGACATCGCGGCCCTGTTCCGTAGAAGGTGGCAAGCAGAACTTCATTTACGGAGCTTGAAAACGGTCATGCAGATGGAACACTTGCGCTGTAAAAAGCCGCATCGAGTGCGGAACGAAATTCGGACGCACATGTTGGCTTACAATTTGATTCGCGGGGTGATGTCTGAAGCGGCCGTCGAAGGCGACGTTCAACCTTGGCATATCAGTTTCAAGTCAACACTGACAACGGTGACGGATATGCTTCCGGTTCTAGGCCTAATCAGCAACGCCGATGAATTATGCACTGTGTTGTACCGCTGCTGCTTGCAACACGCAGTTGGCAATCGACCGGACCGCTACGAGCCCAGGGTGCTCAAGCGAAGACCGAAGAAATACAAGCTGATGCAAAAGCCAAGAAGCGAATACAAACCCGGGGAGGCATAGGACTTACGCCGATTAAGTGCCATTCGTGTCGGACACCTTTTTCCGGGCAGCCCAAAAACTAAGCTTTGACAATGCACTAGCCCCAGATATCGATTTGCTAGACCCAAAAGCGTGCTTCTCGACGCCCAGTCAGCAGGCGATGCTGTGAAGATTGCAGGGCAGCCCATTTCGCATCGTGCATGATCGAGTCAGTGGGACAAGAGTCACGAATGCGTGCCCCACACCGCAACCACGAAGCAACCCCGGGAAGGCGTTCCTGAACGGCGTTCCTGGATAGGACACCGAGCAGGACCATTGCCATACCAACCTTCTCGCCTTCCTCGTCCTACTCCTACTCCTACTCCTACTCCTACTCCTACTCCTACTCCTACCCTTAGGGCGCTGCGTCAAAAATCATCGCATACGAGGCGCGTCGGCCAGGGAGCCATTCGTGCATGGAGCTATTCAAAAGCCCGCATCCCCGTACCTCCTATCGCGAACCGCGTGAAGGCAGACCCTAGCCCTTATCCCTACTCCTCTTCCATTCTTAAGCGGCCGAGGACATCGTGCCATTGCGAGTTCGACATTGCGAGTTCGACATTGCGAGTTCGACATTGCGCTGGAGGCATCGCTGGCACTAGCCTCGGTTTGCGTAACCGCGTGTACTGAGTAAGGAGGTCCGCATTGGCGTCCTGGCAGACCGTGTTCAACGCGCAGGTGCGGCGTGGTTTTTGGGCAATTCGGAATAGCCATTCTTGATCCAGAGTGAGACGATCATTGCATGTGCTTGGATCAATTTGACCACATAGGCATCGTCCGACGTTTCCCGGACCCTAACGCCATGGTCGGTGTGTTCAACTTCCATTTGGATCTTCTTGCTAAATGCGAAGACGGCTCGAAACAGCGGGTCGCGCATCCGTATGGGATGTGCGTTCTCTAGGCGATCGTACATAGCCTCGACATGCACCTGAATTCTGCTGGCAACTTCGTCGTCGTCCGACTCGGTTAATGTTTCGACCCCCTGGGGAATGTTCTTGACGGAACGGCGAATCGCATCGCGGTGTTCAATCAAGTAGAAGAAATCTTGGTGATCCTTCGCGTGCTGTGAATCACCTGCATGTCCCCGTCCCATTCCACGCGGCATTCCAACTGCACTAGGCACTTCGCTTTCCTCCGTCGCCGCTTCTTTGCCAGCTTCTTCACAAGCACTGCATGCTGATTGCTCGCCCTTTCCCAGACACATACCGCATTTCTGTCCGCTGGAGTTGAGCGTGGAATCGGTTTTGACGGTATCGAGCACCTTGCAATCGCCTTCGCAGCATTTGTTGGCACTTTCTGAGCCTTTCGAATCCCCCGCCGCTTTCTCGCAGGTCAGCCTTACCGGCAACGCTTGCTCCTTCTGCCCTGGGACTTCCTGCGATTTACACGCTTGGCAATTCTTGGTGCCATCGGCCGAAGCTGAATTCACCGCGATTTGGGATGCGGCAACTGCGGTGACGCTAATCGCGTTTCCCTGGAGACTTGGGCATGCACATATCCTCGGAAGCGCCGCGTCAGCCTTGCTGTCTGCCACTTCACGGACTTCCACTGCGTCGGTATAAGCGGAACTCGGCTGTTCAGCACCTACCACCTGCTTGGTCGCATTGCTCGATTCGCAGCTACACGGAGCTGCCTTGGCAAGCTCACTATTTGTCGCTACGGCTGTCAAACAGCACTCAGATTTCGGCGTCTCGGAAGTCTTGACGCTTAGGGCCTCAGATGCTTGTTGGCAGCATGGGGTGTCCGATTCGGCGGACCTCTCTTTCGACACGGCTGCCGTGATCGCAGTGCCCAAAATGGCGACTGCCGAAAGTTTGACGATCAGTAAAACTCGTTTTTTCATCGTGCATTCCTTCTGGATTCGTTCTTGATTCGTTCTTGATTCGGCACCGATGCGGGTGGCGGGAGATTATTTCCCTCTTTTGCAACTGCCGTACCGACTGCAGTTTTCCCTGCAGAAGAAGTTATCGCGTCCCTGGGATGCGTTTCGCAAATTAGTGCGTTTTCCAAGTAGATCACGAAGGCTAACGATTCTTGAAAACGCAAACATTTCGGCTTCCCTGTAGGTGTGGACCGGTGGTCTGGCTCAAAGTGCGCAAAATTTGCAGCGCCAGGATTGGCAATTCGCGCACGATTTGCAGGGCATTCCATTGAGCGATCATTTTCACCTGCGTCTTACGGCTCGTTGCGTTCAAATTTCTAGCCCATAATCGCTGGTATGCGGTCTAATTACCTCCTTTCCATAGAATTGCAGCCATACGTTACCGGTAGCGGTATCTCAATTGCTTTTGAGCAGTAGTGTTAAACGAATCACTCACTCGACTTAAAGGTGGATGCCATGAAACGCTTGCTGATTGGAATTGGATCGATCCTCGTGCTAACGTTTGTCGCCCCCATTACGATGGCACAACGAGGCGGCGCTGGATCTGGCCGCTCCGCTGGGAATGCTGTGCAGGTACAAACACGTGCGCGTATGGGCAATCAGGGGCGCAACCAGAACAGCGTGGGACTTCAAACTCAATCCAACACACGCTCTGGCAACCAAGGGCTCTCTCAAGCGCAGCGGGGCAATTCGAGTCGTCAATCCAATGGCAATCTGTCGGTGAACACCAGCGACACGGATTTGCTGCGCATGCGGGAGGAGGAAAAGTTGGCGCGCGACGTTTACATCCAGTTGGCGAAAACTTCCCAGCTGCCTATTTTCCAGAACATATCACGTGCCGAAAGCCAGCACATGCAGGCGCTTGAGCGTCTGAGTCCAGGAAGTAGAAGCAGTGGTCAAAACGATGCACCTGGAAGCTTCGTCTTTCCAGAGTACCAAAAACTTTATGACTCGCTCATTGCCAGCGGGGCACGTAGCCCATTGGATGCGTTGAAGGTAGGAGCTAAAATCGAGGAGATGGATATTGCAGATCTGAGACGAAGGCTGGCGGAAACGACCGATCCGCAGGTTCAGAAAGTGCTTGAACGGTTGATGAGAGGTTCGGAAAACCACTTGCGCGCTTTCGCATCGCAGATCGCCAACCAGGGGGCAAGCTACAATGCTGAATTCCTATCCCAAACCGACTTCGACCAAATTGCAAACTCATCGGGATCCGGACAAGGAAACGGTCAGCAGTCCACCCGTGGGAGAAACGGTAGTGGGGGAAACGGCAGCGGACGGGGGGCTCAGAATCGAGGAAGTGCACTTCAGCCAGGGTTGCAAAACCAAAACTTCCGCAGCCAAGGGATCAGCGGTCAAGGGCTCAGCGCGCAGAAGCAAGGCGGTGTAATCCGGGGTGGCCGCGGCAGTGGACGAGCTCGATGAGCTCAAGGAGGCATAGCAGGAATTGGACAGCCCAGTGGATCTTCAGCCAATAATCGCGAGCAGAATAGTCGATGCAGAAACCGAGCCCGCAAGGTGTGCCGCAGCCCAGGATCGTCGGACTCGCTTTTCTTGGTGTCTTGTGGTTGATGTTCGCTACGTGGCAGCGATCTGAGCACATTCACCAGTGTGAACTGATCCAAGATTCGCTAGCGTCGCAAGCGGAGACATTGTCGAGTGCTGTGACCAGCGGAGTCCAATCGCATCGCTGGTTCGGTCCGTTTGTCCAACAACAATTGCCAACCACCCTGGAAGTGCTCGCTAGATCTAACAACGTCCTGGCGATTGCGGTCATTGTCAACGATGGCTCTGGCGAAGTCTTTTTCGCTGGAGATCGTGAGCGTGTCGATCTGGTACTTCCCGTGGGGGAACATGCACGTGGCGATACGCTGCAGGTCGTCAGCAGCTTTAGCATGCGGAACAATCCTCCCCTACACGGAGACGTGGCTGACTTTGTTGGCGTCCCCGCATCGGTGGATTTTCATTGCGTGGTCGTACTGGACCGCACCGGAATGAAGGCTCAAATCTATCGCGAGGCCAGGAATCGCCTCCTAATCTTTGCATTGGGCACCCTACTTTTAATCGCCGCCGGAGCCGCATGGCAGTTTACCGTGCGACTAACGCAGGCCGAGGGAGCCACGCGAGTTCTGCAGGCAGAAACACGACACTTGCGCGAGCTGGGGCAAGCGGCAGCCGGGTTGGCGCACGAAACTCGAAATCCGCTGGGGTTGATCCGTGGCTGGACTCAAAGGCTTGTAAAATCGGGGCTGCCGACCGACGTGCAGCAGGAACAGGCCGAAGCAGTGCTGGAGGAGTGCGACCGGGTAACCGCGCGGATCAATCAGTTCCTGGCCTTTGCACGCCAAGCGGAAGCGAACTTGGAATCGGTAGCTGTTGACAAGCTTGTTGCTGACTTGCAATCGCTGTTGCAATCAGACCTGCTTACCAACAATCTTGAGCTGGAAACGCTGCGGCTCGATCAGCCACCAGCAATTTGGGCAGATCGCGACCAGTTACGGCAAGTACTCTTCAATCTGCTCCAGAACGCCATTGCATTCGCCCCCCAGGGCAGCACAATTACAATCTCCCTCAACCACTCCAAACGTGGTTCGTTCCGCTTGGAAGTCGCCGACCAGGGGCCGGGCGCTACCGAGGAGATTGTGGATTCGCTGTTTGAACCCTATGTCACGCGTCGACCGGGCGGTACCGGCCTAGGTCTATCCATCGTCCGCCGCATTGCGATTGCACACGGATGGGACGTGGACTACGAGCCTGGCCAGGGAATTGGCAGCGTCTTTTGGATTGACGGAATCCGCAGCGCGTGAAGCACTCCGTCGGCAAGCACTCGATCTCGATGACAACCATGAACACGATACGTCTGAAATTCGCATGACCAGTAACGCCTCACTGAAACGTGATTCTAAGTCACCCGTTCTGATGGTGGTCGACGACGAGCCATCTCAACGGAAGCTGATTGGTGGGTTCTTTGAAGGTTTTGGATTCACGATTCTCGAAGCGGAGTCGGCTGAGACGATGCTCGAAACGCTCGCTCAACAGCCGCCCGATATGATCCTGCTGGACGTGCGTTTGCCCGCAATGAGTGGCATCGAGGCACTGCCGAAAATCCGGGAACTGCTGCCCACGATTCCCGTTGTTCTAATCACCGCCTATGCGGATCTTCGGCAGGCGGTTGCCGCCGTCAAAAATGGTGCAGACGACTATCTTTCGAAGCCAATCGACCTCGAAGAATTGAAAGTGGCGGTGTACGACGCTCTGGCTATCCCGTCATCAGACGATGCGCCACACACAATCGCGTTACCCAACCTGCCAGCGGACTTCATCTTCGAAAGCCGAGCGATGCGTCAGTTGCTCGAAACGGTCGCGGTCGTGGCTCCTTCCGAGGCGCCGATTCTCATCCAAGGTCCAAGTGGTTCCGGCAAGGAGGGGATCGCGCAATTGATTCACGCGTGGAGTTCACGTGCATCGCATCCAATCATCACAGCCAATTGTGCTGGCCTCTCATCGACATTGATCGAGAGTGAGCTCTTCGGTCACGTGAAGGGCGCGTTCACGGGAGCTTCGGAAGATCGAAAAGGCCTGTTTCGGACGGCGCATGGCGGAAGCCTATTTCTAGACGAGGTTGGCGAAATGCCACTGGAGATGCAGCCAAAGTTGTTGCGCGCGTTGGAGGCAAGCGAAGTGACACCCGTTGGCGGTGATCGCACTGTCGCTATCGATACACGCTTTATCGCAGCCACCAATCGCAATTTAGTCGATGAAATACAGGAAGGACGTTTTCGAGAGGACCTTTTCTATCGGCTGAACGTTGTCGAATTGATTGTTCCTGCACTTGCGGATCGTCGCGAAGACATCATTCCGTTGGCAAGGTATTTCGCAAGCCAGTTTGCCAACCGGCAAGTCCGCATGTCACCGCAAGCATCCCGAGCGATGCTCACCCATTCCTGGACTGGAAACGTTCGCGAATTGCGAAATGCTATTCAGCGCGCGTGCTTATTGTGCCAGGGTGATGTAATTCTTCCGGAACACCTACCCAGCAACATTGCCAGCGGACCAACCTCTGATTTGCCCGATGTTGGTCGTCTCTCGCAAGTCGAACGGGCAACCATTGTCGCAACGCTCCGAGAATGCGACGGAAATCGAACTCAGGCGGCCAAACAACTCGGCATCAGCCGCCGAGCACTGATCTACAAGCTGCACGACATCGAAGGCGAGCACTAGCAACTGCCGCTCCCAGTCGTCAACAATTTCTAGACTTCGACGACCACTTGAATTCTGCAAGTCCACTTCTGCGGCACGCGTTTTGCACTTACAGCCAGTGACCCATGGGGGGAGTTTCGCTCCCTGAGCAAGGACTCCCGTGGCAGAGAAAAAGCGTGCGTTCCAGAACTCCACGCAGATCCGAGGCCCCGGAGGAGTGACGCTTCCGATTGGCCAGTAGCAGCCGGCTGGTGTCCAGCAATGGCGTTCACTGCACGGGAGATTCCACTCGAAAGCGTGGCTTCCATGACTGAACGGATCGTTGAAATAGTAACCCGCCGCGAGTCTGGTTGTTGAAATAGTAACCCGCTGTGTGAGCAAGGACAGGTGGTTGCCGCTACAGGGCGATTAGGGACGCAACCTCCGCGATGAAATTCAACTTGCTACTAGATAAGCAGCCCGTGAAGCAATTTGCGAGGACGCGGTGAATTGCATGACATCCGCCGGCACACACAAAATTACTGCCCAGCGTCGCTACTCACCTAGCGATCACGCATGGGAGATCGCAAGCGATGCTTGTAAGCTTGCGGAGGCGTCGTTCTCGATGGTTCAAAGATTTGCAAGCCTGCCGTATAAGCAACCTGTTTCATGAATCGGAGGGAGTCTTAGGAACGCATCCAGAAGAGCCAGCATCTGGCGATTGGCGCCAGATCGCAACTTGGCGAACCGGCTGGAAGCAGCGATGTGGTCTAAGCATTTGATACTGTCGCGCCATGTGTGCGGATCCTGCCCACAGCGAATGGCCAAGCGTGCCAAGACGGTACTGTTTTAGAGATACAACTCGCGTGCATTCGGCTACGCAGTTTATTTGGGATCGATTGCATTTGCGGTCGATTGAAGTGAAAAGTCCAAACACCGTCTACGCGGTAACGAGGAACAGAAAATGACCATCACACACACGAATCCCCCAACCGCACTCGGAGAACCGGACGCTCATGCCAACTTCCGACACATGCAGACAGCGATTCGCGGCTTACTCATCGTGGCAAGTGTTGCGACCATCGCACTTTTCCTGACCAACCGGCCCGCGACTCTCTTTGCTGCGATTCCAATTCCAGCCCTGATCATCATCTCAGCCATCGTGGGCTACTTTGAGCGGCGATCGCGAGCATCTGTGCTCCGTCATCCCGGCCAGAGCCACATCACCAAACAAGAACTCGAAGCTGATGTTCAATCTGCTGGCATCGTGACTGGACTGAAAGTCGGAGTGGCACTGGCCTTGGGAACGTTCATCGCCGCCGCATCCGTTTTTGATTTGGCGACTCTCGGGATTGGTGCCACCGTTTTACTGGTACTCGCCATCCTGATTGAGATTCCGTACTTGGCATTGTTCGTCACTGAAGCGGAACGAGAGGAGCTGGAAACGGTTCGCCCTCAAACGCACGCTGACCAATCGAGCGAGAAACCGAGTGGGAAGTCGACGGCAACCTCCGAGTAACGACCAATTGCGAACTCGATTCCGTCGCTTGCCTCGACCTGCCCTTGTCCTCCGCCTTCAGTTCAAAATTCCATTTGCACACCGGCGTGGTGCCTGCCCAGACCACTGGGAGATTGCAGTAGTGTCCACATCAAATTGTGTGCTTTCCTAGGACGTATTTTCTAGCCTCCCTATTTAAAGATCAGGATTTAACATGCGATTTTATGCCCCCCTTCTCGCGCTCGTACTTCTTTTGTCCTTTGCTCAGCCCAACGTACGTGCCGAAGATGCAACATCGACTGAAAAAACTCAGCAGGTTGTAGTCCATCTCTCGCACTTTACCGACGACTTACACCGTTGCTTTATGGCATTGAAAGTCGCGAGCCTGCTGCAAGAGCACGGCGCCGAGGTAACAATCTTTCTCGATCTTGAAGGCGTCCGCCTTGCGGAGCGTCGCCAACTGCTGGATCTGACATGGGGACAAGACTCGCCACCGCTTTCGGAACATTACGACAAGTTTATCGATGCTGGCGGCAAACTGGTACTGTGCCCGCATTGTGCGAAGTCCGCTCGTATCGGTTCTGGAGCACTCAAACGACACGCAGCAATCGCAACCATGCCCTCTCTCGCGAAACTGTTGTTGGATGCCGACAAGGTCATGGATTATTGAACGCGCTATTTCGCTTCACGATTCTCCTCGTCCACCAGGCAGCTTCCACTGCCGCTTGACCGGCTGTTGGCATTGTAACCCGCTGCGTGAGCAAGGCGAGGTGGCTGTCGCTACAGTGCAATTATTGACGCCGCCTCTGCGCCAGAATTCAAATTGCTACTCGGTCAACCGCCGCTTCAGGATGGATTTTGAGTCGCCGGCATTCGTGATTGGGGCGAAGCATCCAGGCGGACGTATTGACAGGAAGATGGAGGCAGGAAGATAGACTGCCCTTCTAATTTTCCTGCCAACATCTTCTTGCCAACAACACGCTCTGCTGCACCAGACTGGTCCTAGGCCGAGCTCAGCGGCGAGGAGCAGTACCTAGTAAGTTCACCACTGAGAAGCATCGTATCCGCTTGCCAAAGTTCTTCCTCATTCACCAGTCAGCTTCCACGGCGCTTGACGGGCTTTGGTCATTGTAACCCGCTGCGTGAGCAAGGCGAGGTAAGTTGTCGCTACAGTGCAATTTATTGACGCCGCCTCTGCGTCAGAATTCAAATTGCTACTTGGTTAACCGCCGCTTCAGCTTGGATTTTGAGTTGCCGGCATCCGTGATTGCTACGAAGCATCCAGGCGGACGTATTGACAGGAAGATGGAGGCAGGAAGATAGATTGCCCTTTTTAATTTTCCTGCCAACATCTTCCTGCCAACAACACGCTCGGCTGCACCAGACTGGTCCCAGGCTGAGCACAACGGCGAGGAGCAAGACCAAACGAGCGCACCACTGCAAAGCATTTCGGCCGCTCGTCCAAGACCTTTCTCATCCATCGAGCAGATACATCTGCCGCTTGACGGGCGGCGCGATCTTGATGGTTGAGAGCTGTGGTGAGAGCTGTGGTGAGAGCTGTGGTGAGAGCTGTATTGCGTCTGGAGCGGGCGGGCTGCGGGGGCTTACCAAGGCGTGCAGGACATTGGCTCTGGCGGTTCGGTGAGCGCAACGGACGTGTTGCTCGACCCAATCACGTCACAGGGAGAGGTCAGACAAGGCTGCAGCGCTGCAAGGCTTTTCGCCACCTTGAACCTATTTCTAGGTTTCTAAAAATGCTTATTGACCGGCCCTTCTTCAGTGGATAGACTTCTAGTGGACTAGAAATGCATAGGAGTAGCCAAAAATGCCCAGAGCCATGTCAGAGCATCCGACGGAGTTAGAATTGCAAATTTTAAAGGTGTTGTGGGGGCAATCGCCGCTAACGGTCCGGGAAGTGCGAGATGCATTGGATGCCAGTGGGCGAAACCTGGCGCACACAACGGTGATCACCATGCTGAGCACAATGGTGGAGAAGGGGCAGTTGGAAAAACTTGCTCCGGTGCAAGGCAAGGCGTTTCGATTTGCCCCGCTAATTCAGCGCGCAGATGTCTCGAAGGGAATGTTGGGGGACTTTGTCGACCGTGTGTTTGATGGGTCGGCCGAGGCGGTGATGCTGAGCCTGTTTGACGTGGCGGACTTGGATGCCGAGGAGTTGGTCAGCCTTCGCAAGTTGCTGAACAAAAGATTGCGGGAGGCCAAGTCATGATGCCTTCGATTGATTGGCAGTCGCTGTCGCTTCAACTCGTCACCACATTCGCGCACTTTTTGTGGCAAGGTTCCTTGATTGGCATTCTGCTGGCGGTTCTGCTGCGTGTGGTGGCGGCGCGGTCTGCCAGTACTCGCTACATCTTCGCCAGCGCTGCCTTTGCCAGCTTGCCTCTCTGTGTGGTGGTAACTTTGGCGATCGTCCATGCTGAGAACGGTTCCCTATTCTTGCCAAGCAGTTCGGCAGGAAGGGCGTTGCCAGCGTTTGCGCAATCTACGATGGATGCGCCGCTGACTGCTCCCGAAATGGGCGCTGTTGCCAGCACACGGAGTCCTGCAGTTCATTTGCCGACGGAGGAAGCTGAAGCAGTTGCGTTGCCAAGCGTGGGAGCTGCGAATCGGGCGCCTTCATGGTTGGCATCAACGCCGCCCTATGTGCTGGTTGTGTATGTATTGGGGGTAGCGGTCAGCCTACTTCGGCTCGCCGCCTCGATTTGGGCTAGTGGGCGACTGCGGCGTGCGGTCCAGACGATCAAGGATTCGCCGATCACTCGCATCATCCCCGAACAGGCAAAGCGAATGGGATTACGGACAATTCCACTGTTTGGGTTGTGCGATCAGATTGCAGTGCCGATTGTGGTGGGCATCTTGAAGCCAACGATCCTGCTACCGCCGGCCATCCTGTGTGGACTCGACCCGCAGCAACTCGCCGCGATCCTAAGCCACGAAATGGCCCACATTCGTCGATACGATCTGTTGGTCAATCTAGTGCAACGCATTGTTGAGGCGTTCTTGTTTTTTCACCCCGTGACGTGGTGGATCAGTCGCAGGCTGAGTATCGAACGTGAGGATTGTTGTGACGATTTGGCAGTCGCAGGGTGCGGACGATTGGAGTTTGCTGAGGCGCTGTTAAGTATGGCGGAGATCAGCGCAAGACAGCAAGGAATGGCGATTGGCATGCAGTTGGAGGCGTTGGCCGCAGACGGTGGCAACCAATCGCAACTCACTCGCCGCATCCGTCGTTTGCTGAGCGAAGTGGATGCACCACGGGTTGTTCTTAGTCGTCTGTCGCTGGTGATAGGGCTGGTTGCTGCACTGCTGTTGTCGGTCTCGGTACTGGCGTATGCTCAAAACAAGGTAAGCAACCGCGATGCGTCCAGCGAACGGAAAGAACGCATGCCAGTGGAAGACCAAACGGAGTTCGCTAGCCCACCAGCCCGCTACACGCACCTTGTGTACGATCAAAGTGTGGCCGATCCATTGCAGGGACTGAAAACAGCCCGCGTGATGCAACCGTTGCCTTTACGTGGCAGAGGGGTAGAACCGGCGGTGCCGTTTGCCGAGCAGTCGTTGGTGGCTGAGAGTTCAATCATGTTGCGATCACGCGGTATCGATAGTCGAATCGACTTGTCTCAATCGGAAGCGGCTGCAGATCGCCAGCTATCGCCACAGTACGAACTGCGCGGTCAGCGATACTATCCGTCACTGTGGTATGGCGATGAGCAACTGGCGGAAGTGATTCACTTCCGCAACGTGGGCGTGTCCCCCGACGGACTAAGCATCGCTTGGTACACACGCTCAGATTCACGAGATAGGTCGAACCTCGGCAATACTTCACAACATCCGACGACGCTGTGGTTTCATTCACCTGATGCCGGAACGGTGAAGCTGGCTGAGGGGAACTTTGGACGGGACGACCCGTCGGACACGTTCGATAGTCCGATTCTACGCCCAAGATTTCATTGGTTGGCTAATGCCGGTCTCGCCGCGAATGCAAAACCAGCTGAGAGGGGCGCTGAGCAACAGACCGCCGACCCGGAGTATTCTAACTTGCCGATCGCCTGGGGAGAGTCGAAGAACGGAATGCGTGTTGGAGCGATGTTTACCGACGAAGCTCATGGCACGTTGAAGAGGTTTCGTCATGGTGATTTAGCTCAATTGCAGCTGTTTGTGCAGAACGTCGGTCCCGTGGCGATAAAATGTCAGGTCCTCCTGCCGCACCCACTGGATGGCTGGGGACTTGAGCTGGAAAACATCGAGGGGGATTCGATCCCATTGAACCGGATTTTCAATTCTGCGTACTCTCCTTTGAGACTTTTTGAGGCAGAACTTGCCGCCAAGGAAATACAGCCGATCACGGGCAGGTTGCCCAAATTTCGCGAGGGAAACGAAGACGACGGCTACGTTCCAGAACTCGAGCACGTAGAATTTCAGATTGAAGCCAAGCCGCCCGAGCAGGGGCAACATGTGCAGCCATTTGTATACGGCCTCGAGAATGGAACTTACACCGCCAGCTCTTTCCTAACGCTTCGTCGCGCGGACTCGCCGACCGCTGACATTTCTGTTTCGACTGGCAGGATCGCATTTCAAGTTGGCGAACAGGTCGGGGATGCTGAGGACGTCGGGCCTGTCGAAGAGCCTAAAATAGGCCAGGCCGACGAAACGCCGGGCCCGGTCGCGGCGGTTCCGCCACCGCCCAAGTTGCCAGTTGACTCTACAAACATGGGCGTCAGCCCAGCGGCAGCGAAGGTGAAACGCGCAAAGGTCGAAGACGGCAATGAAGTGCAAAATCCATCTCACTATGAAGGCCGGGTGCTTGGACCAGATGGCCAGCCGATGCAGGGGGCCGAAGTGTTTGTTATCTCCGACTGGAATGAAACCACTAGGCTCGGTCCGGTCCGCGATGTGACCAATGCCGAAGGGCAGTTCTCTTTCGATGCACCGGATATGACTTGGCAATCAATGGGCAAGACGATGCGTCGAGGAGGCTTGATCGTCGCGAAGAAGCAGGGCTTTGTGCCGGAGTGGATGGAGACTTGGGGCCACGCTCGAGGCGTCTTCAGCACTGGCTTGTGGGGGCAAACGCAGAGTCAAACGCTGGAATTGCAACTCACTCAGGACGATGTACCGATCCGTGGCCAGCTGCTGGACGTGGACGGGAATCCTGTGGCCGGTGCTCGCGTGCGCCTGACTCGGATGATGATCCCTCGCAATCGTGATCTAACAGCGTTTCTGGAGCATTGGTCGAAAGCAAATCTCACGGCCATCTTCATGACCGGCATTTCTTACAAGCGTGAGATCAACAAACACTTCGAGCTGATGGATCTCAGGTCCGAGTGGATTTCCGATGCCAACGGACGAATCGAAATATCAGGTATTGGTCGCGATCGGATCGCGAGATTTGAAGTCACAGCGCCGAGTATCGTTACCACGCGTATCGATGTAATGGCTCGCGATACCGAGAACGTCGGTATCTTATTGGATGGATTGGATGGCAAGGGCCAGCCGACGCAAACGATCTACGGAGCCAACTTTTCAATCAAGCTCAAATCAGGTCTGACCGTCACTGGCGTCGTCCGCGATCGCGCCACCCAGCGGCCGGTGGCTGGGATGTGGGTTACAACGGGCGGTTATAGTCCCTTGACCGCGCCTCAGCAGACTAAAGGTGCCGTCGTCACGGGCTCAGACGGACGATTCACGCTCAGCGGTCTCAATCCCAAACTGCTGGAGTACGAACAGGAAAGCACGCGTAGGATCAGTGCTATCCCGCAACCCGGCGTCCAATTCTTGAGAGCGGGGACTGTGTTTGAGAAGGACAAAGACACGGTGATCGAAACGGTGCAAGGCATTGGCTATCGACTGAAGGTGGTCGACGAAGACGGCCTCCCGATACAGGCAACGGTAGAGTATCGCCGCGTTCAGCCCAATTCGGTCGGACTGGAATTGATCCGCTCGGTCGGCGGAGGCGCCGAGGGACATCTGAATCACGCAGTGCTCCGAGAAGATGGCACCTACGAAGGGTTCGTCTTGCCCGGTCCTGGAGCGGTCCTCGTATCGGTGCCAGGTAGCGCGTATCGTCCGGCGAGTATTGACCCCAAGAATTTCTTCGCGCCTGGAAAGAGTTGGGACGATGACTCCACATACACCTATGGGACCCCCAGCCTCTTGTCAGTTGGAGGCAGTTGGCTCGATCCACGTAAGTACGAAGCGATAGTTTTAGTCAATCCCGCTAGAGATTCCAAGTCACTGACTTTGACGGCCACCTTGTTGCGAGACCGACCACGCATGATTTCATTGGTGGATACCGAAGGGACCCCCGTTGCCGGTGCAGTGGCCCTGCTACATGAACGAAGAGGTACTTCGATTGTCAAGCAAACGATTCGCGGTCCGGCCTTTCCATTGTCCGGATTGAATGTTGACAGAGATCAGTGGATCACGTTTATGCATCAAGCTCGAAAGCTGGCAACTGTCGTCGCGATTCGTGGCGATGAGGATGCAGGTGTGAGCGTCAAGCTGCAGCCGTGGGGCACGGTGAAAGGTCGATTCGTCGACGCGAGGGGAGCCCCTGTTGGCATCAACGGCGAGGCCAAGTTTAGCACTATCGTCAAAGATGCCTCCCATGCTGGCAAGCAGTACTTTCCGCATACGGTCGGCGAAGACGGGACGTTCCAGATCGAAGGCTTTGCTGCTGGGCAGAGCTACAGCAGCAGCGGAACGTATCGAAAGCGAAAAAACTACATTCGCGAGGGAATGTTCCAGAACCTAGTGTTAAGCCCAGGGGAAATCCGCGATTTGGGCGATATAGAAGTGCAAACTCCCTAGGCCCGCCTGCGAGCGATCAAGCATTACTTCCGCTACGTTTTCTATCGGAAAATCCATTCAGAGAACGGATGTTTTGCCCGATGTTCGGAACAATAGTCCCCAAGTCGTCGGCTGCTCTTGGGGATTGTGATCCAGTGACAGTGATCCAGCGGCTGTGGGCACACGCGCGTCACTGATCGCAAAGCCGCCAAACCCAGCTAATGCAAAAGCTTGCGCCGAGTTTGCGCGGCAGTATTGGCCCGAGAGCGTCTATCGCGCCGTTGTACTTCGACGTATGCCGTTTGCAAATCTGTGATTGTCAGGGAGTCCGCGGCAGAGGGAGGTAGGGCCAAGCGGCGGCTCGACTCTTCGGGTCCGTCGCCCGTCCGCTGCTTGCTGGCACAAATCAATCGCTTCGGCAGGCGAGACAGGGTTGTTTTCTTGCGGTATCAAGTTCCCCGTATCGCTCGCTGCCGCACGTTGTTGGCCGGAGACTCTCAAGCAAATTTGCCTGAAGTCGACCAGCGATTGTTGCCTAAATGCAATCCAGGTAGAACACCCGCGCCCCCTGAATCGGATGCGGTCCTTGTTGCGGCAAGCGTCGATACTGCATCAATAGAACACCACTCCCCAAAAGTCTGCAAAGCGTTGGCGCTGTTTATACCCGTACCCGTACCCGTACTCCTACTCCTACTCCTACTCCTACTCCTACTCGTGCTCGTGCTCGTGCTCCTACTCGTGCTCGTGCTCGTGCTCGTGTGATAACGATTCGTTGTGTTTACCGAGACAACCGCAGGCCCTGACGTGCTAGCCGCGCCCGGATGGCACCCGCGGAGTACTGATGTCACAGTGACAGGCCAAAAATCTTCCAACCAGCCATCTGCACGGCGGGATTGACTCGCGGCTACTATGGCAACGGAGTGATGGACACCACTGCGCCAGTTTCCCGCCCGGCCGATAGGAAGATACCGACCATCGCCTGGGGGGCACTGAGGATGCCTGACTGCGAAGAGAGCTTGGCGAATCCAAGCCAAGGCGAACTAGACCAAGGCGAACCAGACCAAGACGAACCAGACCAAGACGAACCAGACCAAGACGAACCAGACCAAGACGAACCAGACCAAGGCGGAGCGTGCTTGATGGTACACTAAACCAATGCTCGCCCCCTTTGGGCGACTTTGTTTTGCAGGCGACGGACGGCGAGCAATCGAACGCGAGGCCGAGTCAATGATCTGCAAAATCGATTTACTTGCAATTCGAAGGGAAAGCCAAATGAACAAGCGCAGGATTTTCACGCTATTCCAGCCGTTGCTCATAGGGATGTGCCTGTGTGCATGGCCGTCTGCGACGTTGATCGTGTCTGCTCAGGAGGCAGCACAAGTCGATCGCACTGAGCTTCCTATCAAGGGCCCTTGGTATCCGCCGATCACTACCCTAGATGCACGCGATGCAAAGGCGCCGCCGGTATTTGAGGTTAAGGCGCCGCGAGGTGCACCCAACGTGGTCGTGATCCTGCTCGATGACCTGGGCTTCGGCGGCACCAGTGCCACGGGGAGCGTTATGCAGACGCCGCATTTCGACAAACTGGCCAAAAATGGGCTGTTGTACAATCAGTTCCATACGACGGCGCTGTGCTCACCGACGCGGCAAGCTCTGATCACCGGCCGCAATCACCACTCGTGCAACCAGGCCAAAATTAGCGAGGTCGCTACATCATTCCCGGGGGCGACCGGCATGCTGCCTAACGATGTGGCCACCATCGCCGAGACGTTGCGGCTCAACGGCTACAGTACCGCCGCGTATGGCAAACACCATGAAACCGCCGTTTGGGAGATCAGTCCGTCCGGTCCTTTCGCACGTTGGCCCAACTATGTCGGGTTCGATGAGTTTTACGGCTTCATGGGGGGAGAAACCAATCAGTGGTCGCCGGCCGTCTATCACAATTTAAATCGTGTAGAGACGCCAGAAGATCCCGACTACCACTTCATGAATGACATGGCGACCAAGTCGATAGAGTGGATGCGTTTCCAGCAGGCGCTTACGCCCGACAAGCCGTTCTTTGTTTACTTTGCTCCCGGTGCTGTCCATGCGCCCCACCACGTACCGCAATCCTACATCGACAAACAAGCAGGCAATTTCGATGAAGGTTGGGACGTAATCCGACAGCGGATCTTTGAACAGCAGAAAGCGTTGGGCGTCATTCCCAAGGATACGAAGCTGGCGAAAAAGCCAGACGACATCAAGGACTGGGCGGATCTCTCTGCGAATGAGAAGAAGCTCTACGCTCGTCAGGCCGAAGTCTTCGCCGCTTTCCTCGACATGACTGACCATGAAACCGGGCGAGTCATTCAGGCGATCGAAGACATGGGAGAGCTCGATAACACGCTCATCTTCTACATCGCCGGTGATAACGGCACCAGTGCTGAAGGTGGGATGACCGGACTCTACAACGAGATGACTTACTTCAACGGAGAACCGCAAGGTTCGGACATCGATTTCATGTTGAAGCATTATGACGATTGGGGGGGACCGTCCACTTATCCCCACATGTCCGCAGGTTGGGCCGTCGCCTTCGATTCGCCATTCACCTGGACGAAGCAAGTGGCCTCCAACTATGGCGGCACTCGCAATGCTATGGTTGTCCACTGGCCGGAACGCATCAAGTCAACGGGAGAAGTACGCTCGCAATGGCACCACGTGATCGATGTCGCACCAACAATTCTGGAGGCGGCCGGATTGCCACAACCGCGAATCGTCAATGGTACGCCACAGCGGCCGATCGAAGGCACTAGCATGGTCTACACCTGGGACTTTCCGCAAGCGCCAAGTCAACATACGACTCAGTACTTTGAGATGTTTGGCAACCGAGGCATCTACTTCGACGGTTGGTTCGCTGGCACCATTCACGTCAAGCCCTGGGCAAGTCCCGAAAATCGGTTCCCAGAAGATACCTGGGAGCTGTATCACGTCGATGAGGACTTTAGCATGTCGACTGACTTGGCGAAGCAACATCCTGAGATGCTTTCCAAGTTGCAGCAGGCGTTCCTCGGTGAAGCGGTCAAGTACAATGTGTTGCCACTGGACGACCGGCGACAGGAGCTCTTCAACCCCAAGATAGCGGGACGCCCCGACCTGATGTTCGGACGCAAGAGTTTGACGCTTTACGAGGGTATGAATGGACTGCTTGAAAATGATTTCATCAACGTTAAGAACACGTCGTTTGAGATTGTTGCCGATGTGGAGAGTGGAGACGAACCGTCCAACGGTGTCATCGTCGCGCAAGGCGGACGCTTCGGCGGTTGGGCGCTGCACGTCAAAGATGGAGTCCCGAGGTACACCTACAACTATCTCGGTCTTGAGCATTCGGTCGCCGCAGGAACCGCTAAACTACCCAACGGCAAGTCCACCGTGAAGATGGACTTTGCCTACGATGGTGGCCAAAAGCCGGGCGCAGGTGGCACGGCAACGCTGTTTGTGAACGGCGAGTCTGTAGCGTCGACAAGGATTCCGAAGACCGAGTTCTCAATTTTCTCGGCGGACGAATCGGCAGGTGTCGGCATCGATATGGAAACGACCGTTTCCGAGGAATACGACCGTGCAAGCAGTAAGTTCACCGGCACGATTGGCAAGGTGACCATCACGCTGAAGTAGTGCGTCCTCAAAAGCCCCCTGCCCGATGATTCGGGCAGGGGTTATTTATTGACTTACCAGAAGAAGTAGGATCGCCTCCTGAGAATCTTGCCGATCTGCGCCACGGGCCGTAAATCCGGTTGTGGGAGACTTGGAGCTTCAAAGCCTGTCCAAGGGACCTGGTGTGATGCTCCAAGTCTGCCACAACCCGCTAGGCACAGGCAAACGGAACAAAACTGCGCATCGCATTCTCCGTCACGTCCATCGCAAGTGGTGTGACGTTTCCTTGGAATCACCCGAATTCGTCGTCAGTTTGGTAAACGCAATGCGAACCGATGAAGGGGGCGACGTCCCCGGCTAGCGTGATTCGGGCGCATTGAAGATGGGGCGCCAGACAGCATGCGCTGGCTGGTTAGGCGCGCGATTCAAACGCCGTGCATTCCACAGTGAATGGGTTTGCGGAATACCCCTAGCCCCCATGAGAACAATTCAGGGGCAGTCCTTTGCGGACGACTCCTGAACGGAAGTGCTGGTAACCTCCCAACCCGAAACGTTCCGGGCTGTTGATCTAATCGCAATTTGAATTTCAACGCGCAGGCAGCGTCTCTAATTGCCCTGTAGCGGTAGCCACCTGTCGTTGTTCACACAGCCGGGGCACTCTTTCCACAGCCCGGTTCGCTGGGGGAGACTGTGGACGGGGCTACTGGCGGACTCGACATTGCTAGAGCGGTGGGTGGTCAGGGAGCGTCGTTGCGAGCGCGTGGCGGGGGAGGTGGTGGCGGACCACCGCCGCGTCGCGGACGCTCTTGGCGCGGCGTGTAAGTTTCCGACTTGGTGCGACCGTTGGGATCGACGAAGACAAAACTGGCCGAGCCATTGTCCGCCAGCGTGTAAGAAACGGAGCCCTGCTTGCCGTTCACGTCGTAAACGAGGCGATAGCTCCCCGGCTTCGGCTGAGTAAACTCCGTAATCTTCGCATCTCGCAGTGGACGCAAGTCTGGCCGAATCGGTTCGGCGCGCGGTTGCGGATCGACTTGACCACCACGCTCGACCACTTCACCGAAGAATCCGCCATTTAGATACGGGTACGTTCGGGTCGCGTGAAAGTGATAATTGCCGTCCCCATCCTTGTGGCCTCCCAGCGCATCTAGCGGTGCAAAATCGGTCGCCTGAGCGTCTTGATATCCGAAAATGGGATAGCCGTCCAAGGCGTAGGCAATGGGCTGGCCCTTGCCCGTAGTCGTTTCGAGATGCACTGGAGCGATGTGGTAGTGGTAATCATCCGCTCGCCCGCAGTGACCACCGTATTCATCCAATTCGCCGAACAACAATGCATCGTCGCCCCGATTGTTGAGCGGATTGAAAATCGGGACGCCGTTGACCGCCAGTGCGATTGCACCACGCAGAAAGTTGCCCTTCGTTGACATTGGCCGTTTCGCAGGAACCGGGTGCAGGGGAATTCGCCAAGCGTTCTCGCCAAAGTACTTTTGAGGAATCGGGACCTGCTGTTGCCAGGAGCGAATTCCGATCATCATCGGATGTGCTGGGATTCCATTGGAACCAACATAAAAGTACTCGTCGTCCCACCGCAGCTTCAACGATTCTGAAAACGGTAGGAAGTGTTCGTGGATCGATGGCATGGGCTTGGCTTTGTCCTGGGCCTGAATTTTGTCACTGTTCAGCGGCTGTTGTACAACAAACCGCACGGGACGCTGTTGGTTGAGGTTCTCAATGGCTTCCAGGCGGTTTGCGATCCACTCTCGGTCTGAAGCGATCAGACGTTCCAGCTTGAGGGTGACGAGCCGCCGGCCGTCGAGGCGGATCTGAATATTCTCACCGGAGGCGGCTACGAACGTGCCATGCAAGTGGGCACCCGCGTCACCGAGCGTCCAGGTCCTGGATCCCGTGGATTGCTCTGGATCGCCATGATGCGGCCCATCGTGGGCCCAAAGAATATTGGGGGCGGCCAGCGAGACTGCAATTGCGAAAGCTACTCCGAGAAATCGGTGGGTGATCCCATGAATGTTGGTGGGTGTCATCGCTTGGGCCTTTTCGGTGGGGAGTCGGGAACGATGTTGTTTAAGTTGGAAAAGTCGGGGCGAGACACACCATCGGGCGAACCGGCGACGAAATGTCGGAAGATGACGGTGTTGTCGAGTTCGATGTCGTCGGTCCAAATGAAACTTGCCCCACTGAAATCATGCTCAAAGAATGGTTCCTTCGGTCCAACTTGCTGCTGCGAATACTCCTTGGCGAACCCCCAAGATTTATCATCGAAGTCGGTCTTGTACCAGTTTTCGGGAATCGGCAGATTTCTAACTTTGGGATGTTGCGTGTCACGGTCTATCGGTCCGTGAGAAAACGCCTTGGCTTTCCAACTTGCATTGGTCACCGTGCCGTCGCCAAACTTCAGGATGAAACCTGCGTCGCCAATATTGGTATTTGCGTACTCCATGCCGGTTTCGGAATCGGCATTGTCTTTGGCCATGACCGCAATCGTCATTGGATACGCTGGCAGAATATCAACGCTGACAACGTTGTGCGGCATGAACTTGATCGAGTCGACTGCCACATGCTCGCCGTTGATGTACAGGGTAAACCAATTGTCGGCATACACATTGGCTCTCACGGTGTCGCTGATGCTAGGTTTACCCACGCGATTGGCACCTCGCGGTTGATTGCTTGGCGGCTGCGCCCCCAATTGCACCGCGAGGTGCGTGGTGCCGAAGCCAGCTGCGACAACAATCGCAATCCATAGAAGTCGTTTCATATTTCTTTACTCGTATTCCAGGGCTCGTTCGGGTCCGTGATGGGGGGAATGATCGAAATGGTTTTCCGGGAGGATTCGCTCTTGGGTGAGAGTCATTGTCAGGGTGATTTGCTGGGGGCCGAAGGCCATTTGCTCAAAGCGCATCTCAGAAATCTTGCCACTTGATTCGGCATAGCGTATTTCCACCTTCACGGCCCCTCGGAAACCGGGCTTCTTAACGGCGACCATGCGTCGATGGGTTTCACTGTCTGGCGTTGCTGCTGACGTGCCGTCTCCCGGAGGCAACAATTCTAAATCATAGGCGGTGCGTAGCGCTTCGAGTCCGTCGTGCAAATTGTGGATGGGCAAGCCGTCCTCATGGCCGGGAAGATCTCGCGCGAAGTGAGTCAAGTCGTTGCTATAACGAACCGGCCCATCGGGTCGCACTGCCCAGCTGGCCGTTCCGTTACTGCCCGTTATGAACCACTCACCATGCACGGTTTTGCGTTTGAGCACGAACTGATTCGGGCCACGCACGTCGAGCACCGCACCGTCCAGGGAGGGTTTGGGGGGGCGGCGTCGCTCTGGTGAGGCGGGATCTTGGTGCTTGGGGGGAATCATGACGTCGCGAACGGATATCAAGAACGTGCGATCCATGGGGAAGTCGTTTGCCTTGATAATTCGATCCAACTCAATGATGGCTGCCGATGCGTTAGGAGCATCCACGGTTTGCCACAACACCGCAACGGCCAGCAGCACCGCACTGGCAGTGGATGCCACGGTAAACGACCGGCGACTCCAGGCTCTCGAATGCGACCGGTTGGGTAGCAACACGTTCGTTGCAGCAGCCTCGGAAGCGACCAATTCGTTGCGGAGGCGATCATGCAACAGCAGGTACGACGCAAATTGACGCGCGTGCTGCGGATCCGACTTGATCCATTGGTTCAATTGAGCTTGCTGCTCACTCAACAGGCAACCGTCGAGGTATCCGTGGATCAGCTCTTGATAATCTACATTCATGAAGCACTCGCTTCCACGACCTTGCGTTGGATGCACTCTTTGAGTTGCTCTCGGACTCGCTGGAGTGCTTTTGCGACAGCATTCGGCGTCATGTCTATGTGGGAGGCGATTGCGGCTGGTTTCATGTCGTCTCGATACCGCAGGCCAATCAACTTTTTCGCGCGACCCTCCAGGGAGCCCAGGCAATCCTGGAGATAATCGTGTGCCGCCGAACGCTCTTGTGCCTGCTCATGAAAGGCAATGGCAAGGCAAGCGACCGCGTCGTCATCGAAAACCAGTGGATCTCGGCTCCGACGTCGCAGGTACGTCCCAACCTGCCGGCGGGCAATTCCGATTGCCCAGGGGATGAATGGCGAATTTGGGTCGTAGGCATGAAAGGATTCAACGACCGCTACGGCAACGTCTTGCAGCACGTCGTCACGATCGCGGAAATCGCGGACCACCGAGGCAATGAATGCTGAGACGGCGGGTTGAGCGAGCGTCCACTGTCGGGTCGCCTGTCGGGTTGTCTCGTCCACAAAATTCCTTCACAAAAAAACTTTCTCACCTAGTTACTTATCCGACCAAACTGTTTTATGACCAACCTTTTGCCCATTTTGTGAAATTCGTCCGTATTTAGCCATGCTTCTCCGTCCTGCCCATGCCAATCGATGTCCCTTGCTACGCATTCGCCGGTGTGATCGCAGTCGGCCTGGAGCACATTAAAGAGCAGTCAGATGCGGAAGTCGACAAAACTAGCCCCTTTGCGGTTGAGACAGGGCGGAACCGCATCGCCCAGGGCAGTTGCGCTGTGGTTCTGTGTTGTATTTAGCCAGCAGCTTCAAACGCAGCAGACTTCACCGCCCTGGATTAGCCTCCTTCTCATTGCAAGCTTCCTGCGCAACGCGCTTGGTGAACTGCATCGAGCATTGTGAACGCGCTCCAGCCAGACATGAAATGCTCGCCATTACGACTGGAGTTGGCTGATCCACAAACGCAAGAAACGATCGTTGATGACGTACGATGCTGCTTCACGTTCGATTAAGTCTTTGGCGACAAGTGATCCTGCCGCACGCTGGGCATTCGATGCGCTGCGAAGACCGTACTGACGCGTGAAGTCGGACGAAAAGGGTTGGGGGGGCGTTTCGCGATCCGCCAGTCCACGCAGGAAACGCTGTTCATTCTTGGTCAGCGATTCCCACAGGATGACGTAAGCATGGCTTTCGCGACGCAGCAATTCGGCGACTGCTTGGTCGATCTGCGCGGCGCTGACCTCGCTGCCGGGCTCAATCAGTGACCAGAGCACATGGCAAAGGTGCTGCGTATAGAACGGATGTCCTTGCGTGGCCTCACACAGCTCTGAGATCAATGGGTTGGAAAACGTCTTATTCGCGTCCGCAAATCGTTTGGCAATGAACGGCTGCCAATGTTTGGTCGCGATTGGACCAACCGGATAATGCATTGCCGAGCGGTACAGCGGACGCGATTGATCCAAGAACATCGACTGCAGGAGGTGCTTTCGACTACCCAGAAAAAGGTAGGCGACGTTCTTGTGATGCTGGATTGAGCTGCGGATTTGTCGTTCGGCCAAATCGTCTTCATAGTCGGCGATCTGTTGAAACTCGTCAAAGACCACCACCACAGTTTTGCCACTCCGCACGGCCAAAGATTGTGGAGCGGCAAGGACTTCCGTCAGATCGGTTTTCGAAACACTTCGACCGTCGATACCGAATTCAACTTTGGGTTGACCGGAGTCATCCAGCGAAACACTCGGCCGCAGTCGTCCAAACATCGCCTTACCGAATTCCAGCAATTTCGTCGTCTTCGTTTCGGCGGCCGAAGTAATGGCTCGAGCGGTCGTGGTCGCGAACGAAGCGGAGCCGTCGGTGGGCCACAGGTCCACATAGACCGGAACGAACGACTTCTTCGGCAGCTTATCCAACGCGCGCATCACCAACGAGGTCTTGCCCATGCGTCGCTCCGCGTAAACGAAACAGCGCCCGCATGAGCGCATCGTCTGAGACAGATCGGCCAATTCCTGGGTGCGATTGCAGAACTCGCCGTTTCCAACCACACCACCGTAAGTAAAGGGATTTGTCACTTTATCCTCCCAGCCAAAATACGCAACATGCGTTACGCATTATGCGTAATTCGAGCAGCGAATGCTAGGCCCAAGCAGCGTTGGTCGAAAGGAACCCATGCTCCTTTCTAACTTCAGCCTTCCAGGTTCCAGCCACCGCAGGAGAGCGAATTGCGAGGTCGACGGAGGTGGTGCAATGGATGGGCCCTTCCCAAGGGATCACATGGCGCGTGCGTTAGACGGCTAACTTTTCTTGGCATGGGCACCACCCCAACCAAACCGCCTGTCTTCACGCAGTCTTCTGCAAATCTATGGTTGAGGTTTCTTCATCGCCCCGGGGCTCACCATCCCTGACATGCACCCCAGAAACTTCGGCCTTCAATCAACGTCTTGACGACAGTTGTTGCGACGTGTAATATCGTTCCATGACCAAGACATCGACCAATGCGCCCACAGTCGGCAAGCCAGCCTTTGATTCGCTGGAACAGGAAGTCTTCTTGAACTTATGGCGGACGTATGACCGTCTCAGGTCGATGGAAGACGAGGTTTTCGGACGAGTCGGCTTGTCTGCTCAGCAGTACAATGCATTGCGACTATTGCGTTCGGTTTATCCGGACTCGATGCCGACGCTAGTGCTGGGCGGGCGGCTGATTTCTCGTGCCCCGGATATGACGCGTCTGCTGGATCGCCTGGAAAGTAGATGTCTGCTGGTCAGGGAGCGAAGACCTGAGAATCGCCGAGTCGTGGAAGTCCGTATTGCCAAAGAGGGGACGCAGCTGCTCGACGAGGTACACGATGCCCTTCAAGAATGTCATCGGCAACAGTTGGGGCACCTCGACAAGAAGGTTTTGCGTCAACTGGCCAGCTTGCTTAAACAAGCTCGGCAGCCACACGAGGATGCCGAAAACCTATCATTCATCGATGAATGATAGGTGTCAGCATTTGAACTGCAACCAATTGCCAAAGGTGTTCAAGTATGACAGATCATCAGTCTCCCCATGTCGTCGTGATTGGCGGCGGTCCAGCCGGTGCGACTGTTTCGACCTTGATTGCTCAGCAAGGGTATCAAGTCGAGCTGTTCGAGCGTGAAAAGTTTCCCCGCTACCATATTGGAGAGTCGCTGATTCCCGAAACATATTGGGTTTTGAAGCGACTGGGGATGCTCGCCAAGATGAAGTCGAGCCACTTCGTCAAGAAACATAGCGTGCAGTTTGTGAGTCCTTCGGGCAAGCATTCCGCCCCCTTCTACTTTCAGGACAACAAGCCGCACGAATGCTCGCAGACATGGCAGATTCGTCGGAGCGAATTCGACGTGATGATGTTGAAGAACGCTGAAGAGCAAGGTGTCATTGTTCACGAAAATGTGCGAGTTCACGATGTCCTTTTCGCGGGAGATCAAGCGGTCGGTGTGCAAATCACGGACGAGTCCGGAAAATCGAAAGAGGTTCGGGCAAGTGTGGTCGTAGATGCCAGCGGGCAAAGCTCAATGCTCATTAACAAGTTCAAGCTCCGAATTCCCGATGCTGAATTGAACAAGGGAGCGATTTGGACCTACTTCGAGGGTGCGTATCGAGATCAAGGCAAGGATGAGGGGGCGACCATCGTTCTGAGCTTGCGAGACAAGAAGGGCTGGTTCTGGTACATTCCGATGCAAGACGACACGGTGAGCGTCGGCGTGGTGGCAGATTTCGACTATCTGTTCAAAGGGCGAGTGAATCATGAGACCACTTTTGCGGAGGAAATGGAGAACTGCCTCAGTGTAAAAGAGCGGATCTCGAACGCAAAACAAGTCGCCCCGGTGAAGGCGACAAAAGATTACACCTACCGTGCCAGTCAAGCCGCAGGTGACGGTTGGGTGTTGGTCGGTGACGCGTTCGGATTCCTCGATCCGCTTTATTCATCAGGAGTGATGCTGGCGTTGAAATCTGGAGAACTTGCTGCCGACGCGATTGTCGAAGGCCTGCAGAAAGGCGATACCTCTCAGGCGCAGATCGGGAAATGGGAGGCGGGGTTCGTGGAAGGAATGAATCGGATGCGCCGGCTGGTGTGCGAGTATTACGAGGGATTCAATTTCGGCGAGTTCATACGCCGCTTCCCTCACCACCGAGGAAGCGTTACCGACCTGCTCATCGGAGACCTGTTCAGGCAGGAGCTCGACCAAGTATTCGATGATATCGATTCAATGAGATCGGCGAAGAGTCCAGTCGAATAGATGCAGAGCCTGCTTGGTCCGCAGATGCGCACTGCGCAGTGTGGGGCTGCCGCAGCTGTGCTCTGGTGAGTCTTGTCAGTAGCCCGTCTATTTCCCAATTGCGTCCTGCGCAACATCTTGCACGGGCTCATCTCAGTCTGAAGCCATCGACATTGCGTCAAAGCGTTTGAACCATCGCGGTGTGTCACTTCCTATTCGGTTCGGATGATGAAGGCGGCCTTTTTCGCGTTGAGAACTCACCGACGCTTCGGATGCCATTGAGCATCAGAATGCACCACGAATGTCCCGACAGATCACGGCTGCGTTGCTCGTCGATCAATCGTGCACCTGCCGCTTGCCATAGACGCGAGACGCTCGAGCGGCTTACGCCTGGCGACTTCTACTTCACCACAGACACTTGACGAATTCTGCCCCCAGACATCAACGCTTGGATACAGCTTTCTTCAGTTGCTCTGGATCGTTGGCGGCGGCGTAGCTGACCAGCTCCACCCGGCGGCTTCCACCGGCCCCCCGGCGCTCGCGAACTTGCGGACGCGTCACCGACTCCCGTTCACCTTCGACCAAGATGCGTCCCACGGCGCTACCAGCTCGATAGGTCCGAAAATCGCTTGGGGCCGCACAGTTCGGCCACTCCCGCCACTTCGGCAGCCATTACATCACAGGCCATTTTCACGATCGAGCCCCGCCAGAATTCGCGAACCACTTCGCGAACTTGAGCGTTCGAAACTTGCCCAAGCTCATGCAACAAACTAGATTCATGCATGGTGGTCTCCCCGTCGGCGGTAACCGGCGTAAATGGGAAAATGCAGACGGCCATATATTGCTTTCTGAAAAAACATCTTTCAGGTTTTAACATCGATTCGGACGCTTCCGAGAAATGTGCCGCCTACGGAACTACAGCCATCGAAAGTGCCATGATGCATGATTCTTTTGTCGCGATGAAAAATGTCGTGTTCACTGCAACAATTGCGGTGTCGCTTTCCACTGCACAAGCTGCGGACGCACCGCAAGTCAAGGCTTTGGTGCCGGGTTTGGCAATTAAGGCCCTGCCGATTACTCTGACGAACGTAGACAGCGTCGACTATGGTCCGGACGGTCGTCTTTATGCGGCGGGCTACGACGGTCGCGTTCACGTGTTGACGGACACCGACGGTGACGGACTGGAAGACAAGGTAGAAGTGTTCTGGTCCAAGCCAGGTGACTTGCTAACTCCCGTTGGAATCCTTGCGACGAAGGAGGGAGTCTATGTCGCAGCACGAGGCAAGGTCGCGCTGCTGCGTGATACCGATGGCGACGGAATCGCGGACACGAGCGAAGCGGTGGTCTCCGGTTGGCACAGTGAAACCCATAACAGCGATACTCGTAACGATGCGGCGGGCGTCGCGGTTGATGCCGATGGGAATTTGTACTTCAGCCTCGGATGCATGTCGTACAATAAGGCGTGGCTGCTCGACAGCAAAGGTCAATCGCAGTACGACATGCGGAGCGAACGAGGCACGATTCTAAAAGTTTCGGCCGATCGTCAGCGGCGAGAAATCGTCGCGACCGGATTGCGATTTGTGATCGGCATGGACTTCAACAAGCACGGGGATCTGTTTGCGACGGACCAGGAAGGTGATACCTGGTTCCCCGGCGGTAATCCTCGCGACGAATTATTGCAGATCATTCCTGGTCGGCATTATGGCTTTCCATTTCGCCATCCGAAGTATCTGCCCAGCGTGATCGACGAGCCAGCCGTTGTCGATTTCTCGCCCCAACACCAATCCACTTGCGGGTTCCGCTTCAATGAATTGCGTTCTCATCGCCAGCCTTTTGGCCCAGCGTACTGGGAAGGCGACGCGATCGTCACCGGCTTCTCACGTGGTAAACTGTGGCGAGTACCCTTGGCAAAGTCGCGTGCCGGTTACATCGGCAAGCAAATCCAGTTTGCGGCGTTGGAGTCGCTGCCAACCGATGTTGCGATTTCGCCCTCGGGTGATTTGCTGGTGACGTGCCATGGTGGCAAACCAGACTGGGGATCGGGTCCAGCAGCCAACGGCTATCTCTATAAAATCAGTTTTGATGCGACTCAACCACAACCGGTTACTGTGTGGTCGGCCAGTCCGCTGGAGGTCAAAGTCGCTTTTGATCGCCCGGTTGATCCTAAGCAACTTCAAGCAGCGCAGATTGAAATGGGAGACTTCGTTTGGGAAGGCGACCAGCACGAGTGGATCTTCCCCGGCTACGATGTCGTCAAGCAGGAGAAAGGTAGTCTGCGTCGGTCGCTGAAAGTCGGTGGTCTTGCGGTCTCAGACGACGGTCGCACGGTCACGCTAACGACCGCTGGCCAGCCTTGGCGAACACGCTATGCCATGCTGCTTCCCGGAGTAGCGTCTGCCGCGGGAAATGGTGGCAAGGGCCCAAGCGACGTGGAGATGTCCTTTGATCTCAGTGGAGTCCAGGCCGAATGGACGCGGGAAGGAGATTCGCGACCAGCATGGACTGGATGGCTACCGCACGTCGATACAAATGTCATCGATGCGTTGACCGCGGGCTCTGCGGAACACGACCGGCTCAAACTGTTGCTGCATCAACCGGGATCGCTCTTGCTTCGATCGCAGCTTCTGCTTCCCGGAAACCACGTTGCGTTCCGCTTTGAAGCGAGTCATGCGTTTGCCATCAAGTGTGGTGACGTAGTCGTCAATTCGATTGCTTCTAGGGCTCGTCATGTTGCTGAATTCACGATGGATTCAAAACAGCCGCAACATCAAAGTGATCCACGTGGAGGCCGCGAACAAATCCTGCCCAGTGACGAAGTGCCCCTGGAGATCGTTGCTCAAACGGGTGCAACCGGCAATGCCTTTCTGCTGGACGCATCGTACCACGCCGACTTTGATCCCTACGAGCGTCCCTTGCGACTGGAACATCTGTTTGTTCCCTGGGCACCGACGATCCAGCCTCCCGATGAAGAAACGCTCAACGATGAAGACGCGCTGGTTGTTGGCGATCCCGTCAAGGGACGAGAGCTTTTCTTCGGCAATGAAGCCAGTTGTGCAAACTGTCATACGTTCGCGGGGAATGGCGGCAAGGTCGCCGCGGATCTTACCGTTTCCGTGCGTCGATCACCGGAAGCGGTTATGCGTGACATTGTCGAACCAAATGTAGCGATCAATCCGGAGTATGTCAGTTACACGTTACTGACAGATTCAGGCGAAGTGTTGACCGGACTGTTGCAGACTGCGGACCAGCAACAGATCACACTGGTGGATGCGAATGGGAAACTGCATCAAATCAATCGCGCAGAAGTCGAAGATATCCGTGCCAGTTCGGTGTCGTTGATGCCGACTAGTTTTGACAAGCTCGGTAAAGAGAAGTTACAGGACTTGGTTGCATTCCTGTGCAGTGAAGACGAGGAGGCAAAGCGTAACGGACTTCCCACCGGTGTGATTGCTCGCGAGTTCTGGCTGGGGCTTCCCAAACAGGGATTGTCCAGTCTGGCGAAGCACAAGGACTTTCCAAACCAACCTACCGGCACAGGATTGCTGACTCGATTTGAGTCTCCGGTCAACTGGGGAGATTCCTTTGGTACGCGAATACGCGGTTACATTTACCCGCCACAAACGGGTGACTATGTTTTTTGCATGGCCGCGGACGACTATGCTGAGTTGTGGATGAGTTCGTCCGAAGATCCAGCGAAGAAGTTTCAGATTATTCAGATGAAACGTTGGACACCGTCGCGAGTCTGGGACAAGTACCCGGAGCAGAAGTCGAAACCCATTCGTTTGCAGGCCGGCAAACGCTATTACATCGAAGCCTTGCACGTAGAAGCAACGGTCGATGATTGTCTGGCCGTAGGCTGGCAACTGCCTGATGGTACGATGGAGCGGCCTATTCCGGGTACGCGACTATCGACGGCTGATAATCTTGAACCCGCACAGAAGGATACTCCCTGACCCATTTGCGACTGAGCATGACCGTTCTTCGCGAGCCGAACGTCGCTGAATAGGAAGCCTTCGTACGAACGTTTCGAATTTTACGCTGGACGGCCCAGGACGCACGCGGCGAGGTCACGCAGCTTACGTAACGCTGCACTTCGAGACCGGCTATCCCGATATCGGTAATCTCTGGTATCATCGATTCCGCCCGCTGACCGAGCATGCGGGAGGCTTCGATGTCCAGCGTGATACACTGAAGAATCAAGGTCCGCTAGGCTCGCTTTATACAACGCCCAAGGTATTTTGCGAGTCAAGGCGACATCCGGGAGAAAGCCAGCGCTCGATGCTCGTGGCACGACCGGTCCAGACGGCGAAAAGCTGACGTAGCGTTGGTTCGACTATCTCAATTTAGGCAATGATCGCGGTGAAGTTCAAGTGCAAGAGAGCACGGAATCGCGAGCGACCATTGACGTGCCGGCGAGGGCTCGCGGAAAGTCGCTCCATGTTATCTTGCAAGTGACGGACAGCGGTACTCCGGCACTCACTCGGTACCGCCGCATACTGCTGGAATGCTTTTAAACGATTACGAATCACACACTATTTGGGACGATGAACCACCATGAGAATGCTTTCTACCGGTAGCCTGACACTCGCTTACCTCTTTCTCAGTGTGTCGACCAGCCAAGCCGAACAGTTCGTGCTTTTCGACACCACGTTTACTTTCACCAAAGCCGACGCCGACAACTCCAAGCCCAGTCCGTCACACTACTACGTCAAAGGGGCAAAGCTAAACGCCCAGCGGCCCGAGGACTGGACCGCTCCGGTCGATTATCGCAACGGCACTGTGCACGTGCGGCTCGAAGTCATCGAGAAACCGCCCGGCAGCGAACCCACCACGTGGAGCGTTTGTTACATTCCGAACAAAGGCCAGAATCACGGCTACGGTTGCATTGGCACCGATGTCTACAAGGAGGTGGGGGTATACGAGAAAGACATCGATATGACGAAGTTCTGGCAACACGATGACATCGTATGGACAGAGGGCATCAAGGAAATGCATCTCGTCATCAAAGATAACAGTGGCGGCCAGGGGCACGCCCACAAACGCCCCGACCACGAAAAGTTTTTTCCCACCAAAGTCCGCATGACGATCGTGCAAGTATCCAAAGGGGCCAAGTACGATCCCAAGCAACTGCCGAATCTGCCGCCTGCGCCCTTGGATGGCAAGCCATGATGGAACTGGTGTTTCTCTACCGCTTATCCGATCGAATACCATTGCCTGTCCGGCCAAGAAACGAAGCCGAGCACCTTGTCCCGTAATTCCCCCTTTTTGAATCGCAAGGCAAACTCAGACTATCGATGTCCATGGTGAAAAAGTTTGAAGTGAGGCTGGTAGAGGAGTTCTCAGGTTGGTTAACCAAAATCAAAGTGGCCGTTGCAGAAAGACAGAACGTCCTCTGATTAACGAGAACGTGCTAACCGACCTCAGCCAATTTCGCGAGCGTCCTGCCTTCCCAACACCCCCCCCCCCTCGAGCGGGCGCAAGCAGTTGCTGGCAAAGCATTGAAGAGAAACAACAAACAAAGACTTGTTCCGGAGCGGGGGAGGCGGGGAGACTTCTCGGATATTCGCGAAATACGGGCGCGAGTCAGTTGAGAATGAATGCAAATTTCAGAGCCGCAGTCAATGCTTCGTTCTAATTCGGTTCACCGCGAATTCCGTCCTAAGTTGCGAATTGATATGTCGCAGCGAAGCCGCACTTTTGTTTCGGCTCGACTTTTCCGTCCTCGATGGCTAAGCTGTTGACTTGCGGTCCCAGTGGCTGAACGAGGTTGAGCACTACGAACGTTTCCAATGGCAATTGATCTCGGAGAAGATGGAGTCGGCACTTTGAGCGACGCAGTTAAGTTCGACGACCAGCAGCTTCGACCAGTGGTAGCGTCCGCCTGATCGCGAGTGGCGATTCCATTCTCGGAGCAGCTCGGACGTTGCTCGCTTATGGATCAGAAGACGATTTCCTGACCGGCGTACGTACGAAACATCACGCCTTTTGAATGACCGACGAAGCCATGCATGGTAGCCTTGAACGCCTTTCTCAGTGATCACAATTGCCGCAGGATCGAGAGTCAGCCTGACTGCGTTCAGCACTCTGCCAGAGACATGCCGAACAACGCGAGAAAAATGCAGCTCATTCGACTTCGTTCCCATGGTCCTGGAGTGTCACCTCCCTTTCCGAGTGGATAGTTGTCCCACACAGCATCGGTTTGAATGGCGATTGAAGGAATTCCGAATAGCAGCGACAGGGGCGCGTGCGTGCAAAACAGCAGGTCCATCCGCTCGATACAACTGAGGCGACGAATGGATGTTCTTTGGCATGGCGAGCGAAAGGATCGGTCGCAGGAAGATTCAGTTGCTCGTGGGACATAATGAGTGACTTCACAGAGCGATTGCGGTTAGATCTCGGCTTGAATGCGTTGCAGCCGATCGCGGATTTGAGTCTTGGTTCGGTTGATCTGCTGCTGGCTTGAGTGGGGAAAGAACGGCAAGTCATCGACGGAAACTCCCATCCTTGCCAAAGTCAATCGCCACGCTTGCACATCATTAAAGCCAGACGTGATCGGTGACGGACGCTGCAAAATTAGAGTGCTGATCTTCGCGGAATCCTGTTTTGCGGCTGGCCCGAGTGACGCGTAAGCGTCTCGAATCCCTTCCACCATCTCGCGTCGTTGGCTCCAGGTCTCTTTGGTCGAAACGTGATCGAGCGCGTCGCTCAAAAGGGGCATTGCACGCCCGGCATCGAGGTCAGCAAGCCTTGAAAGAAACAGCCCGGCCTGTTCGTAGAGTTCGGGCCTTGTCCAAATGGCGAGGTGAGCTGGATCGGGTTTGGCGAAGGTGCCCGGTGGCATTAACGATAAGTCTTTCGCCAACAGCGATCGTTCTTTTTCGGTCGCATCATCGAACGCAATCCGTCGTGCGTAGGCGGTGCTGAGTTCGATTGGCGTTTTGCCCTTGGAAAATACGCTCTCGATCGGACCGGCGATGTCTTTCACTCGCTGGTCACCGACAACGCGGGCGATCAATTTGTGGTCGTCCTGCGGCGCGTCGAAGAAAAAGAGCGACAGCCAGCGTCTCGCTAATTCCAGCCTCGCTGGACTCGCGTCGGGATCTTCGATCGCGCGCTGGACTTCCAAACGCAATCGTTCGCGGGTGTCATCGAGCTCGGCGAGAAGCGGCACCTCGAGGGCTTCCAACAACGTCGGTTCCAAGTTGATTGGCTGGTCCGACGACTTCCACTCACTTCCTCCGATACCAAACGATGCGTTAGAGATCGTTCCGATACCCGATTGAACATCAAAGCCGAAGTAGAAGAGGTTGCCAGGAACAAAGTGACGAACTTCACTCCGGCGAAATTGAACGTCATTGTCGCTGCGGGCAATCTCGACTCGTTGGACTCGTGGACTTTCTTTACTGTGGGTTGAGACCAAACGCACGATCCAATCCGCTTCGTCGGCGGTTGTTGGCTTCACCTCAACAATTCGCTCCCCACCGGCAAGACGTAGCGCCCAATCGGCTTCGAGCGATTTCTCAACCTTCAGCAACTCAATGCCTTTCACTTGTCGCACGAGCCCTGGATGTTTGCGAATCAGATGACCAGGGTTCGTTGGAAACACTCCTGGTTCCGCATCCGCACCGGTGCGAACCAAAGCGAACGCCGCGGCAGAAGAATCTTGCTTGCGGCCAGTCAGACCGGTGCGTTCGATGGTGACACTTTCCACGCCCGGTAAATTTAAAAGCGTCGTGCACAGGTAGTCACATTCGGGTGACCGATGGAGATCGCCGTTCTCGACGTACACGTTTCCGCTCAAGATGATTGGTTCACCGGGAAGAACGTCGGGTGAGACTTCCGCGTGGAACTCTGATATGGCTGACAAGCGAATGGGTTGCATCACCAACCAGCCCAGGCCGAGTGCAAGAAACATCGCGATCGGAAACGCGGCCCAACCGATCTTGGTTGGTAACATTTGCTGAATACTGAGCGTGGTCGCAAGATAAACAAACACGGTGGGAGCCGTGATAAGGACCAATCCTGGAACAATGAGTGCCAAGAAGCCAAACACGACCAGCATCGGGCAACAGAGCGACACGGCAGCCGTGACGCCGGTGAGGATTAGAACAATGTTACGGAATTTACGCATGCTGGATTCAAGATCGTGACGTTCGGCGCATATCTACTGCGGCGACGACCGCAGGTCGATGAAGCTTAGGTCACGATTTGAACCCGCTAAAATCCATTGTTGACGGTGACTTTATCGAGCGTCAGTTACCCAGGCTTCGGCCAAGCTTCTTTGGTGCCTTTGCTGATGGCGACCATTGGTCCCATGACGTGGTCGTCGGGGAGGTTGACCACATTCTTCGGAGAGCACTCCGGGACATCATAACCTGGAGGTCAAATAGTACAGAGACAAGAGAGACCTTTGGCGGAGATCGCCCCTGAGAGCGTTTCGCCAGCAGCCCGATATTTTTTTCCAGAGACACTCCGAGAGGTCTCTGCCGACGGACCCGATGACGTAAGTCCTCGCCCAGACAGCGGTAAAGCACGAAAAAAGCCGACGCCAGTCATGGTGACCAACGTCGGCGTATTCGATAACCCGGCGATCGGATTCAACCAACATGCCGAATTGAAGTTGCGGGAGCCAGATTCGAACTGACGACCTCGAGGTTATGAGCCTCGCGAGCTACCGGGCTGCTCCATCCCGCGACATAAATAGACCCGATCTCCTACTTGGCGCCTAGGGGGATCGGTCAGTTTTCTGGGAATGTTGTTTGAGCAGCAATGGATTGGTGCGCGATGGCCTGCGGTGGATGCCAATCTGCCCGCTGCAATGAAGCTGTGACGCTCGCTGTAGTGGGGCAGTGGGGCAGTGGGGCAGTGGGCGGGCAGCGTGGCGCAGAGTTCATGGTGGGCAGTGTAGTGCCGCAACATCGCTGGATGCGCTCCGCACTGTGGTTGTCGTGTTGTTGATATCCCTGAGTTGTTGATCATCACTGCGGGGAAGCGAAGCGGTGTGCGAACGCGAAGTCTGAGGCGAGGGCTGCAGGGCCGAGGGGGATCTAGCGGGATAGGTGCGTTCTGTCACAATCTTACTTCTTGATACTTCCGTTTTGGATGATTGCAGTGCCATCTTGCTTGCAGCACTTTGAGGACAGCGCCGCCTATGGACAACTCGACTTCAGTTGCTCCCGCCGAGAATAAGCAAGATCGAGCGGAGATTTCCGACTACTACAACGACACCGTCGTGGACTACGATGCGTGGAGTCGGGAGGGCTACTTGCACTTCGGCTACTGGCGACCGTGGATGAATCCCTTCGCGCGGCGACCGATGCTGGAGGAGATGAACCGCCTTATCTTTCGGCACCTGCGACTGGACGAGCTTGAGTCGGGCAGCGTGGCGGATCTGGGGTGCGGGGTCGGAGCGGTCTCGCGTTTCGGCAGCCAGGAGTTTCCCAAGTTGGCATTCCAGGCGATGACCATTTCGCCGGGCCAAGTTGCCGAGGCGAAGCAGCGGCATGCTGATCAAAATGTTCATTACTATTGCGGGGACTATCACTCCATCCCACTTCCTGACGCATCGGTCGATGGAGTCTTCTACCTGGAGAGCCTCTGTCATAGCACGTCGCCCGACGTGGCCTTAGCGGAGGCGGCGAGAATTCTGAAACCGGGAGGAAGGATCGTGTTGACCGATGGCTTTCTGACCCGCCC
Source organism: Aureliella helgolandensis (assembly GCF_007752135.1). Lineage (GTDB taxonomy): Bacteria > Planctomycetota > Planctomycetia > Pirellulales > Pirellulaceae > Aureliella > Aureliella helgolandensis. The sequence goes on from NZ_CP036298.1 coordinate 3,837,175, forward strand.
CTTGGATCGCACCTCGCGGCTATTCCGACACGTGGTGTGCGGTGTGGCCCATAATTGGGCGGTGCCGATGTTCCATGAAATCGAGCTGGGTAGAGGATGGACTGGGCAAGGACGGCTGAAATTGGTCGAAGAATTTGAGTGCGGTTGGCGACTCGGTCCATCTGCCTTGCATGCCGCTCACCTGTCGCTCATTCACTTTTTCAAGCTCGTTTGGCAGCGCAAGGTCACGCCATGGCAGTGGAAGCACCTGACCGCCTCGGCTTATACCATCGTCCTCGGGCTGTATCGCAAGTATTTCCGCTATCACTTGCTGGCCTTCGAGCGTCTACCGGATTAGAAGGGGCGAGGCCCGGGACGAGGTAGAGCATGTGCCGCCCGCGACCTCAGCGAAACGCTGTGAACATGCGTAGACCGCATGTTCGCCCCCTTACGTTTCGCTGAGATCACGTGCGACCAATGGATGGTCGGACTCAGCATGCAGCTCATCAGCTCGCGGCATGAAGTTCCGTGGAGTTTCGAGATTAAGAGGCCTCGGCCAGGTTCAAACTGGCGTGACGACGGTAGGCCAGCAGGACTTCATAGAGATCTTGCGAGACTTCCAGAGTATCCTCTGCAAAATCATGGACCCAAGCCTTGTTGGATTGAGCGGCATGCATCAAGAGTGGTAGAGCGTCGGAGACACTCAAGCTGACCTTCGGGGCCGTGGTGAGGCTGCTGACCGCGAAGTCGGCGGAGGTTTCCGCTTCTAGCGCCGGGGCGTGGTAAGGACTGAATAGCTTGAGCAAAGCTGGTTCAAAGTCCGAATCGGAGCTGCGGTGGGTAGAACTCGAATTGGGAAACGCACGACTATCTCTAGGCATATCAACTTCACGTTGTTCGTGGTGCGCCAAGCTGGGCAGCTTGAGTCGCAGGGGCTTGCATGGAAAACTAATGTGCTTTGCACGGCAGCGCTCGCTAAAACTGGATTGAGAATCGATCCCGCATCAGCACGCACTGGGCGTTCCTGCACTTGGTCACGGCTTGGATCTCAGGTGCCACCGGCCGACTGCGTTACGCTAGCGACCGGATTGATCCGGGATTGATGCCCGGCGGCTAAATTGCAGGGGAGGAGCTGGGCAAATGGCCCGCCACCGGTTCCCGCAATTCGAGTTCTTCGTGGTGACTCAGCACTGGGCAAAGTGATTAGATTTTCTCGGCGACTTTTACGATTGCCGCCTCGCTTAGGTAGATGTATCGGTTATCCCGACTTTGCGGATTAGGTAAACTTCACCGATTTTTCGCATCATCTTTCTAGATGGTCCCAAAACCTTCGTCGCGAGCGTAGCGATGGCCGGGAGGGCACGGGGCGAGCCGTCCGATTTAACCTGGGCGCCCGCCTGTCTAGTGCATTGTCAAAGCTTAATTTGCGGGTTGCCCGGGAAAAGGTGTCCGACACCAAAAGCCGGAACGGCCCTTCGGGTGCTTTGCACTTTTGGTGTCGGACACCTTTTCCGAACGCTCGCTGAACCCTAATTCTTGGTCTTGACAATGCACTAGGCTCGGCTCCAAGGCACTTTATGGGGCTGGATGTACCCGATTTTACAGGCCGTGTGCGGGGGAAGATCTAACGGCTAGTGTGTGGGGCTGGTCGGGCGTGGAACTGGGGATCAGAGCAATTGAGGAGTTGCAGCTTGCAAGAGGGAAAGGCCCGTCAAGGGAACGATAGCGGCAAGATAGGAGAGATTGCCGGTGAAAGTTGGAAGTATTGCTGGCTTTATAGTGCCCGAGTATTGACAATGTCATTTTGCTTGCGTAGATTCGCGCGATTCAAGAAGGTATTGACGTATTTAACTGGCACGGATGTGGTTGGGGAATTCACCTCCTGCCTTGTCCCCAATATTCACAGCGATCGCAATTCCCGTCCCACAGAGGGGGTTGTGCTTGCACAAAGTAGCTTTGCATTTGCATGATTGATCTAAGCGGAATTGCCCGCCATCTCCGACTCTCCCTTGATCAAATTCGTATCGCGGGGGATTTGCTCCAACAGGGATATCAGCCTGCCTTTATTGAAAGGTATCGAGCCGATGAGACGGGGCGACTGTCTCGTTCGACTCTTTGGGCTCTCAAGCTGGAGATTGACCGACAGCGGCGTTTGCAGGCGACTCGAGAGCGTTTGACTGGCCAGCTGCCCAAGGACTCGGAGCTGGATGGCGAGGCCAAGTCGAGTTTAGAGCGTTCGACGACCGAAGTCGAAGCAGAGGCAGCCCTGAAGGCCTTCCGGGCGCGGCGGGCACTGGCGTCTACCCAAGGCCGTGATGGCCAGGCTGGCGAGCTTCTTGAGAAGATGATCGCTTACACCGGCGCTCCCATTGCCGACGTGACCGCTTGGGTTGCTCAAGAATTTCAGCTTGAGCCAGCTGCCGCTGACCAGCTCCTTGAGCAGGCCAATCGCTTGATCAGCAGCTTGATTCAGTGCGATACCGAATTGACGGAAAAGCTCCGCCGGTCCATTCAGAAGAAAGCCAATATCCGCGTCGAATTGTGTGCGAACCCTTCCGATGATGGGCCCGACGAGGGAGCCGGCGATGAAGGTGCTGGTGAAGATGGCGAGCACAGCGAGGGCGATTCGAGCGCCGAAGCGACTACTGCTGATAGCACAGCGAGTGAAACACCGGCGGCCAGCGACAGCGTTGCGGCTGGTGAAATTGCTTCAGCCAGTGAACCCAATGCGATTGTCGAAGTAACTGCAGCAGCTAGTGAGCCTGTTGTAGCCAGTGAGCCCACGGAAGCGGTAGCTGCTGCGAAGCCTGCCGAGCAAGCCCCAGCAGGTGTAGCAGAGGCAGCCGCCAGTGCTGAAGATGCTGCCCAGCCAGAGAGCGTCTCGGGAGCAGAGGTGTCTGCTGAAACGCCGAGTGATCGCCCCGCCGAGAGCGTCGCTGGAGCGGAAACGCAAGCAGAAAGCAGCCCCAGCGGAGCCGAAAGTGGCGAGGCTGTTGCGGAAAGTGCTGCGACGGAAGGTGCCGCGACTGAGGCGTCGAGCGAAGCGCCAGCGGAGCCCGTGGCGGTTAGTGACAAGGATCTGGTACTGTCGGGCAAGAAGAAGTCCGCCAAGCTGGGCAAGTCGAAGAACAAGTCGGGTGCGAAGAAAGAAGCCAAACGCAAGTCCGTTGCCAAGCTGACTCCCCGACAGCGACGTCGACGTTGGTTGATGTCGATGCTCAATCCCATGAAGTCGTTGCGTTGCCCATTGGGTAAATTAACCGCTTATCAACGGCTGATGCTCGGTCGGGGACGTCGCAGTCAACTGGTGACAACCGAGCTGGACTACGACAAGCGGTCGTTGGTGCCGATGGCTCGCGATACGTTTGTGGCAAAGGATCACCCCTTGGTCAAATGGTTTGACCAAACGGTGGAGCAGGTCCTGGATCAAACGGTTCGTGCGAAGATCGAGCAAGAAGCCATTGCAGATCTCGAAGAGATCGCGGGCGAGAAGTTGCTCGTTTCAGCCGCAGATCAATTGCGTCAGACCCTGATGCAGCGCCCGGTACGTGGTCATACCATCCTAGTTGTCGATACCGTCGGGCCGAAGGCCGCGGGGATCGCAATTGTAGGACCCACCGGCAATGTTTTGGCGACCGATGAGATCGCTTGTTCGGCGCAACCTGCGACGGTCAATCAAAACGTGGTGAAGCTGGGCGAATTGGTCCATAAGCACCGCGTGACTTTGGTCGTTCTGACCAATGGTCCGGCCCGTCGTTTCCTAGTACTGACGCTCAGAGAGCTCGTCAAGCAAAGTGCGAGTAGTGGTCTTCGCTGGACCATGGCAGATCGCAGTGCCGCGGATGCCTATGCCGTTGGTCGCGTCGCCTTGCGTGAGCTGTCTGCCTACAATCGCCGTGATCGGGCTGCAATTTGGGTTGCACGCAGTTTGCAGGACCCGTTGTCAGAGCTGCTGAAAGTCGATGTGAGCCGTTTGCGATTGGGAAGCTACCAGCGAGAGCTCGCACAGGAACCTCTGCGAAACCTCGTACGCGATACCATCTCGGACTGTGTCTGCAGTCGCGGTATCGATACGTGGCACGCCAGTGTGGCGGAATTGAATTGCGTCCCAGGAGTGCAAGACCCGCAAGCCCAGCAGATTGCGACGCTGGCAGCGCAAGGCAAAATTGAGAGCCGAACCCAGTTGTTGGAGGCCGTCCAGAACTGGGATGAGTTGGATTCGCGTCAGGCAATTGGCATGTTGCGTATCTACGAGAGCGAGCAGCGGCTCGATGCGACGCTGATCCACCCAGACGACTACCGATTGGCCGAGCGGCTGATTGAGAACACCGAATTGGAATTGCCTCCCTCTGCACCAGAGGGCTGGACTAAGCCGGCTCCTATGGCAGCTGCCGATGTGGTCGCAGCGGAGCCATCGACGAGTACTGAGGCGGCGTCCGCTCCAGAAGCGGCTGCGTCAGAAGAGTCCGTTTCCGAAGCGGCTGCTCCAGAAACGCCTACCGAATCAGGTGCCGCAGCCGGTGCCGACGATGCCCAAACCGCGACAGACGCTGCAGCAGAAGTTACGGTTACGGTTGCTATTGAAAACGAAGTGACCGCTGCCGATTCCGGAGAAACGCCAGCTGGCGAGGACACCTCCGGCGCCGAATCTGTGGAAGCGGATACGGCTGCCGATTCAACTTCGGAAGGGGACGCGTCCGCAGAGTCGACTGAAGCATCTGCGGAGAATTCGCCTACCGCAGCGGTCGCGACTGCTCCAGCTGAGGAAGCTGCGAGTACGGCGGGGATCAAGCCTGAATACTCGGAGGACGCCGTGGCTGAGCAAGCCGCAGCAACCGCCATCGATGTAGAAAAATTAGCGCGAGGGTGGCAGGTTGGGCGAGAGAAATTGCGCTCCATCGCTGCGAATCTTCAGAGCCCCTTTGCAGATCCAAGATTGGCTGAATTTCCGATTCCCATGATGTCGGAAATGCCCACCTTGGCAAATCTCGAACCCGGGATGTGCGTCTGGGCAGTAGTGGTTGGCGTTGCAGAGTTCGGTGCCTTCGTGGAACTGGGGCCCGACTGCAGCGGTCTGATCCACATTAGTCGTCTTTCGGCTGAGTACGTAGAAGATCCCCATCAGTGTGTGCAGGTCGGCGACTTGCTCATGACCTGGGTCGTGACGGTGGACGAGAAGAAAAACCGAGTTGCCCTAACGGCACTGTCTCCCGCGCAGCGAGCCACTATTGAAGCAGCGAATGCGCAGCGACGTGAAGAGCGCAATGAGCAGCGCCGCGGACCTCGTGGTCAATCCGGCGGAGGTGGACAGGGCGGTTCCAGAGCTCATTCGAATCGCGCTCCTCGCCAAGGCAGTGGCTCAACTGGTGGTGGCGGTCGCGGACGTGACGGTGGTGGTCGTGGCGCAGGCGGTGGCAGAGGTCGTGGTGCTTCCGCGCATCCTACCAAGCCAGTTGTGGTGAAGAGTAAGAAGCCCAAGGCGCCAATCACTGATGCGATGAAGGATGGTGCGGAACCCTTGCGATCCTTCTCCGACTTGCTTCAATTCTACGAAACGAAACGGACCGATGAGCCGCCGGTCAAGACGGTCCCACCACCGGCGCCCAGTGAGCCAACCGATGAGGCTTCCAACGCGGAAGTTGAGTCCTAGGCGATGAGTTGGAATTCGCAGCAGTTCATCCTAGAGGATCTCAACTTGGTCCATCGCTACACGCTCGACATGCTGTCGCATGTCGAGGATGGACTTTGGTTTAAACAACCTCAACCCGGCATTAACACCATAGCTTGGCAGGTCGGGCATATCGCACTGGTGCGCTACCGACTCTGCCTAGGGTTGGTGCGCGGCGAAAGCGCCGGGGATAGCCAATTGCTCCCGATTGCCGAATATTCACGAATGTTCGGCAAGGGCTCTATGCCAGCCAAGGATCCGGTAGCGGAGTATCCGAGCGCGGGGGAATTGCGCGAGAGCCTGCTGGCAGTGCACCGCCAAGTGATGGAGGAAGTACCGCAACTGGCTGAGTCGGTATTAGCGGAACCTTGCAACATCACCCACCCTTTGTTCTCGACCAAAGGGCAAGCGATGCGATTTTGTTCGAAGCATGAAATGCTGCACGTGGGACAGATCGGTTTGCTTCGGCGACTTCTGCATTGCGAGATCATTCGCTAGCCAGCACTAGCTCGCACGCAACTGTCTGCAGCAGTTTTCTAGGCCAAGTGTGGCTCGATAAATTCTACTTAGTTGGCAACGTACCCTAGTTCACAGACTTGGTAGCTGCGTTGCGAGTAACCTTTGGAATCGGAGCATTCGGCAAGGTGAGTTCCACATATCGATCCTTAGAGCATTGCGCGCGCGATGCGGTGAGGGAACGCTAGTGGGGGAATTTCTGTCGCGTGTTTCTAAAAGGCGTAGCACGGTGCTACTAGAAAATTCCTAGGTGAATGAGAAGCGACTGAAAGAGGATTTCGGAAATGGTAAAATTGTGGATCGCGTTAAGCCTTGGGCTATGTCTAATAGCGAACGGACTGGTTGTCTCTGCTGCCGACAAGGGGAGTGCTGAGAAGCCAAGTGTCGGCAAACCTGTCGTTGATTTTGAATTGGCTGCGGTTGCGGGAACTTTAGAGGGTGAAGTGCGTTTGACGGAGACGCTCAAACATGGGCCTGTGTTGCTCGTGGTGCTACGTGGTTATCCGGAGTATCAATGCCCTGCTTGCACACGGCAGGTCGGCGCGCTGATCGGTCAAGCCAAAACCTTCGCAGACCACAACGTGAACGTGCTCTTGGTCTATCCCGGTGCGGAGAAGGATTTGGATAAGCATGCGGACGAGTTTCTGCATGGCACGAAATTGCCAGCTCCGTTCACCTTCCTGCTAGATCCTGGCTACAAATTCACCAACGCATATGGCCTGAGATGGGACGCCCCCAAGGAAACAGCCTACCCATCGACGTTTCTAATCGATACCGATCGGACCGTGAAATACGCCAAGATCAGTAGCACGCACGGTGACCGCGCCGAAGTGAAGCAATTGATTGCTGCCATCAAGGAATTGAAGTAGCAGTCTTGCGAAGATCGATTGTAGTGCCAATCGAATAGACAATTGGATATACTGGCAACTCCACCACCAGAGCCAGAGTTAGGAGTTGCCGCGTGCCGAGTTCATTAAGTCCGATCGATTTTGGAATCATCGGGATCTACCTCATTGGCATGATTGCCGTTGGAGCGCTGTTAGCAAAGCGCAATACCAACGCCAAAGAGTTCACGGCAGCCGGCGGGGCCATGGCAGGCTGGGTTGTAGGGCTCTCTATCTTTGGGACGTTTGTGAGCAGCATCAGTTTTCTTGCCAATCCGGGCAAGGCTTATGCGGACAATTGGAATCCCTTTGCGTTCTCCCTTTCGTTGCCACTGGCCGCATACTTTGCAGCCAAATATTTTGTTCCCTTCTATCGTCGCAGCGGTCATGTGTCTGCGTACCAGCACTTGGAAGAACGCTTTGGAAGCTGGGCGAGGTTCTATGCCGGTGTTTGTTACATGCTGACCCAAGTTGCCAGGATGGCGACGATCATGTACCTCGTCGCCTTGGCGCTGGCGCCGCTGACGGGCTGGAGTATCCACTGGATTATCGTGGGAACGGGCCTGATGGTAACGGCGTACACTTTGATGGGTGGCATTGAGGCGGTGATCTGGACCGATGCGGTGCAAAGTCTCGTGTTAACGCTGGGCATATTTATTGCCCTAGGCTTAATACTCTTTCAGATGCCCGCAGGTCCCATGCAAGTGTTTGAGATTGCGCAAGAGCAGAACAAATTCTCGCTGGGTAGTCTCTCTACCAGCCTCAGTCAGTCCACGTTTTGGGGCGTGCTGTTGTACGGGACGTTTATTAATTTGCAAAATTTCGGCATTGATCAATCTTATGTCCAGCGCTACATCACGGCGAAGAGTGAGCGCGAGGCGGTGAAGAGTGTTTGGCTGGGAGCGCTCCTCTACATTCCCATCTCAGCCTTGCTGTTTCTTGTGGGGACAGGGTTGTTCTCGTTTTACACGGCCATGCCGGAACGCTTGCCTGCAGGGCTGGCTGCCGATGAAGTCTTTCCGCATTTTATCGTGACTGAATTTCCAATCGGTCTGAAAGGGATTTTGATCGCAAGCATCTTTGCGGCAGCGATGAGTAGCGTCGACTCTTCGCTCAACAGTTCCGCTACGCTGGTATTCGAAGATTGGTACAAGCGGCTGTTTCGCGCCTCCCCCACCGAACGCCAAGCGATGCGCGTGCTGCACACGGCGACTCTCGTCTTCGGGCTGTTGGGAACTGGAGCGGCGCTCGCGATGATTGGGGCGGCCAGCGCACTGGATGTCTGGTGGAAGTTGGCTGGGATATTTTCGGGAGGTATGCTGGGCTTGTTTTTGCTCGGCATCCTGACGCAACACCGCAGAAGTACGTTTCCTCCCATGGCGGCACTTTGGGCAACGCTCGTCAGCGTAGTCCTGATCGTGTGGCTCAGCCTTTCCCAGACCGAACTATGGCCAGCGGCATTGGATGATTATCGCAATCCGTTGCATAACAATTGGACGATTGTCCTTGGGACGACTGTACTGGTCGTAGGCGGAGCCATGTTGAGTTCTCTGTTGAGCAAAAAGCCAATTCGCTCTGGAGGAGAGTGACTGCAAGGCGACGTTGCTACGGAGCATGGGGGCTATCGAAATTGCAATCTGTCGCTTAAGTGGGGCAGCAGTCGATGTTGTTACAACGGCATGCCAAGTACGATTCTAGCGTTGAAATTCGAAATGCGAGTAGAGCACTGATCTGCCACACAACGGGTGCATTATCAATCGGCTGGATGCCTTGCAGCTGTGTCTTGATGGTTGCGCACACTGGCTTGTCGCATGTGGGAGCTGGCCGCCAAGTTCGCAACCCGACTGTCGCTGTATCTGCGACTACTCTTCCTTGCTCACCGGCTGTCGAAATAGTAACCCGCTGCGTAAGCAAGGAAAGGTGGTTGCCGCTGCAGGGCATTGGCGGACGCCAGCTTTGCGTCAAAATTCGAATTGCGATTCAATCAATAGCCTGTTCCGGTTTGATTGGGATTCGCAGGCATCCGTGATCGGTCAGAAGCATCCAGGCGGACGTTTTGACAGGAAGATGGAGGCAGGAAGATGAAATGCTCTTCTATCTTCCTGCCAACATTTTCCTGCCAACAACACTCACTGCTGCACCTGACTCACGCCCAGCCAAACTCGACGGCGAGGGGGCATAGCAAGTAAGCTCACCACTGCGAACCATTTCAGCGGTTCGTTCATGACTTTCCTCATTCACCAAGCAGCTTCAATCGTTGCTTCAGGTTTGATTTTAAGTTGCAGTCAAGGGGGAATGGTGACTTTGGATTTTAACACTGTGGTAGCGTCCCTTGGTGCCTTGTAGCGGTGACCACCTTTTCTTGCGCACGCAGTCGGTTACTATTTCGAAAGCGCGTCTCGCTGCGGGTTGGGATGTCAGCGAGGCTGGGGGCCTTGAGGCTGAATTAGACTTGCGCGTCGAGATTCCCGCCACTGCGATTGATGTAGTTTCCCGGAAATACGTTTGACTGCGATTGCGATGTGCTGGATTCGTTCGAACTCGAACTACTTTCGGCAAGAGCCTCGAGCAGGTCCTCGAGATAGCTGGTTTCGCTCGAGCTGGACGTTGCTTCTGTTGATTGAGGTGGTGGGCCTCCACCGGGTGGACCTCCACCGTGTGGGCGTTTGCCCTGTCCGGCTTGCGCTGCACCGCCGTTTTTTGCCTGTGGACTTCCGAGACCGCTTACAAAGCTGTCTCCATCGAGTCCGTTCGATTCCAGGACTTTGCTGAGTGTTTCTTTCACTTGGCTTGAGCTGACTTGTGTGCCCGTACTAGCCAGTGATTCGAGCGCATCGCTGAATTCTGACTTGATCTTTTGTTGCCCCTCGGACGAGACGCCTTCCTGCTTCAGGAAACTTGTCAAATCAGAGTTGAGACGCTCGCCTGGATTGCCTCCACGAGACGGGCGGCTGGATGCACCCTGCTGAACCTGTGATGCAGCCGAGGAGTTGATGGACGGTATTGAACTCATTTCAATTTCTTTCCTTTTGAAGAATCGGGTTTTTCCCAAAACGATGGGGTTTAATAGTCCTGCTACGAAGATTCCTCCGCTACCCACCGATGCAGTAGAGCGACTGATTGCTTCGCAAATAGAGTCTGCCATCGGAAACCGCTGGTGAGGCGTTGAAATCGGTATCATCTCCTTCAAGAATATTTTGGCTAACCAATTCAAACTTATCCCCTGGAGCGTAAACGAAGGTTCCGCGGCGTCGAGACACGACAAAGATTTTGTTAGCAATCAGTATGGGGGAAGCGTAGACTGGGCGACCGCCTTCCAGTTCACTAACCCGCTCGCGGTAGATTTGTTCACCGGTCTCGGCCGAGGAACAGTAGGCAATTCCTTTATCATCGATCCAGTACAACCGGCCTTGGTACAGCAGCGGAGTCGCGACGTAGGAGCTCAGGCGACTGGTCCACAACGTATTCGAATTGCCAACGTCATCTTTTCCGCCCGCCCGAATCGCGATACTGCCTGACGACCGATAGCCGCCGAAAGCGTAGATGTTTTCGCCGTCCACGATTGTCGACGGGCAGACGTTGCCGGACATCGAAGTCGATGCATACCAATTCAGTTTGCCTGTGAGCGGGTCGAGTGCCCAAATTTCAGACGGTACTGAAATCACCAATTCGCGACTGCCGTCGGCAAGTGTTGCTAAGCGAGGTGTTCCATAGGTCAGCTCCAGCATGCCCGCTTCCTGCCGCCAAAGTTCTTTACCGGTGGCTTTGTCCAGAGCGATGATCGACTTGCTTTCTTCCGCTGCATTGACAATAACGCTGTCTTCGAACAACACCAAACTGGCGGCAGAACCCCATTGTCGGTTGCTAGATTCTTTGCCTACGTCCACTGACCAGATCTTTCGTCCGTCAAGATCCAAGCAATGCACGCCGCCTTTTCCGAAGAAGACGTAAACGAACTCTCCATCGCTGACGGGCGTGTTACTGGCGTAGCCATGCTCGGTTATGTAGCCCTGGAATGAGTCCTCGCGGTAGTCGACTGGATAGTCCGAAGCCCACAATGATTTTCCCGAACGCTTGTCGAAACACATTATTTGACGTTTCGAAGACGAATCATCATTGGTGTAACAGGTTAGCATCACGCGATCACCCACAATGATAGGACTTGAGGAACCGCTTCCCGGCAAGTCAACTTTCCAAAGTAGGTTTTGGTCGGACGACCAACTAGTGACTACCGAATCTGTCGATTTCGCGGAACCGTTGGGCCCGAGAAACTCCGCCCAATCGCTTGCCGAAGCCATAGAAGTAGCGCTCAGCACAAATGACAAGAATAGCAAACGCAACATTGAGATTTCGCCTTTCGATGACCTGATGAAACTTGAGTTCCGTTCGAGCTGTTGGAAAGTTCAACACAAGGATCGCGCCGATAGGCCGCCGCGACCATGGGTGATTTGGAGAGCTAGCAGGCACAGTCGACTACTGCGGACGCTGAGGTCGTCCGGAATCTCGTCCCGCGTCCGGGCCTGTTTCATGACCGGGACCATGCTGCGGTGGCCGATGGTTTTCCAGTTCCTGTTTCTGCTCAGCGGTCAGAATCGATGCTAGCTTTTTATCCACCGTTTTTTGCAGCGCGGCCAATCTTGCTTTCTGCTGTTCAGTTAAGTCGAGCGAATCGATTACAAACGAGGGTAAGATCTCCCCAGGCCGCGGCGGTGCGCCGCCCGGGCCGCCGTGTTCGTCGCCTGGACTCCCCGGACCTCTAGGACCGCCGTACTCGCCTGCGGCACCAAGTGGATCCTGACTAGCTCGCGGTGGAGGCCCTTGGAAGCCTGGGCCACCGCGCCCCATTGGTCTGCCAGCTTGAGCTTGCATCGCCGACTGCAATTCAGCTTTGGTTAACATGCCATCTTTGTTAGCGTCTGCGAGCTCAAACAATTGTGCCATGTGTTCTAAGGGCGAGCCCCCAGGCCCGCCTGGTCCCCCCAAGCCGCGTCCACCTCCAGGTGGTTGTGCCATGGTTGTACTCGCGGCGAGTCCACAAATCGTCAGTGCGATAGCGTACGAGGTGCGTTGCATGTGTTTGTGTCCTAGTGAAGGTTCAATTCGTTTGATTCGTGTCATTCGAATAGTGTTCGCGACCCATTGTTCAGGAATCCATGCGTCGTTTATGCGCATCTCGGGCCAAAAATCTTTCGAATTATCGATTTGATTGGGAAGATCCTTGGAAAAGCCTCAACGAGCTGCATGCCGCCTGTCTAAGAATTACGCGTTGATGGCAATTTCATAATCGTGGCGAAAACGCTGGCCCGACCATCGACTGTAGGACGCATGAGATATAGCATGAGGCTAGCTGGCTAATGATGTCGGCAGCTGCTAGTGCATTGTCAACACTAAAAATTAGGGTTTAGCGAGCGTTCGGAAACGAGCGTTCGGAAAAAGGTGTCCGACACCCAAAGTGCACAGCACCCGAAGGGCCGTTCCGGCTTTTGGTGTCGGACACCTTTTTCCGGGCAACCCGAAAACTAAGCTTTGACGATGCACTAGAGGCATTTTCGTTGCATTTGGCATAGCTTCCGACTCAACCGCTGGCTTCAATAGCAATAGCAAGTAAACAATCGATAGACGCAGTACAGAACCATGAGCGAGGACGTAACCAAGATTCTTTTGGCGCTGGAGGCGGGGGATCGGCAGGCTGCAAGCCAGTTACTACCATTGGTGTACGACGAGCTGCGGAAGCTGGCGGCGCGACGAATGGTCCATGAGAAAGCCGCGTTGACGCTGCAGCCAACTGCTTTGGTGCATGAGGCCTACCTGCGATTGGTCGGTCCGCAGAACGCGGCGAACTGGGATGGACGCGGCCACTTTTTTGCCGCTGCCGCAGAGGCCATGCGTAGAATCCTGATCGACAACGCGCGGCGACGCGGACGCGAAAAACGGGGGGGAGACCGAGTCCAAGTGGACTTGCATGATGAGCATGCGTTCAACGTGCAGACAGACGCGGAGGACCTACTGTCTTTGGACGAAGCCCTGACAAAGCTGGCAGGGGAAGATGCGCAATTGGCGAAGCTGGTCGAACTCAAGTACTTTGCGGGGATGACGATTGACGAAACCGCTCAGGTGCTGGGGGTATCGCCAAGAACTATCAAGCGCAATTGGGCCTACGCACGTGCCTGGTTAAGACGCCATATGGAAGGCATGAACGAATAACTAGAACAGTTGCGGCAGGAACGGCTTCTCGTCACCACTAGATCTTTCTCACTATGACTATCCCAAACGAACGCTCTGTTTTCCTGGATGCGATTGAAATCGAAGATCCGCTTGAACGCGGTGCATTCTTAAACCGCGCATGTACTAACGACGCTGTGTTGCGGGCGTCAGTTAACGGCCTTTTGGCTGCGCACGAGATGCCAGATCACGTTTTGGATCTCGCTCTTGTCGCGAGTGAATCTAAAACCGGAACGGCGCGTCGAAAGCTGAGCGAATTAGAGCTGCTTCCGACTGTTGAACATATTGGATTGATGATTGGGCCCTTCCGATTGATGGAGCAAATTGGCGAAGGCGGCTTTGGCCTAGTGTTCGTGGCGCAGCAGGAGACGCCGGTCAAGCGACGGGTCGCGTTGAAGATCATCAAGCCGGGATCTGGTTCGAAGGAAGTCATTGCGCGATTCGAGTTGGAACGCCAGGCGCTGGCGATGATGGACCACCCCAATATCGCTCGGGTGTTTGATGCGGGGATTACCGCCGATGCGCGTCCTTACTTTGTGATGGAACTTGTACGCGGGGTGCCCATCACCGACTACTGTGACAACTATCAGCTTAGTGTCGAAGCACGCATTCGGCTGTTTGAGGATATTTGCTCAGCGGTCCAACATGCCCACCAAAAAGGTGTCATCCATCGCGACTTGAAACCCTCGAATGTTATGGTCACATTGCATGATGACAAGGCGGTCGTGAAAGTGATTGACTTCGGAGTTGCTAAAGCGATTGACGAAGAACTCACCGAGAAGACGATCTACACTCGCTTCTATTCGATGATCGGCACTCCGCTGTATATGAGTCCTGAACAGGCACAGATGAGCGGTCTGGATGTAGATACTCGCAGCGATATCTACTCGCTGGGGGTGATGTTGTACGAGATGCTAGTCGGCACGACCCCGTTTGAACGCGAACGCATTAACTCGGTCGGCTTCGACGAGATGCGCCAAATCATTCGTGAAGAGGACCCGCCGATTCCCAGTGATCGCATTTCGACGTTGGGCAATCGTTTGACCACGGTTGTAGCCTCTCGACGTACCGGTCCGAGTCGTCTGAAGTCACAGCTGCGCGGCGATTTGGACTGGATCGTCATGAAGTCGCTCGAAAAGGATCGCAATCGCCGTTATGAATCGGCTTCTGCGTTGGCCAGCGACTTGCGAAGGTACCTTGAGGAAAAGCCGATCGAGGCGAGACCGCCATCCTCGCTTTACCAGCTCGGCAAGTTTGCGCGTCGCCATCGCAAACCACTGCTTACCATTAGCTTGCTTGCTGCCTCGTTGCTGCTGGGGACAATCGTCAGCTTGTGGCAGATGTGGGAAGCAATTCGGGAACGAGATCAAAAGGAATTGGCATTACAGAAGGCGTTGATCGCAGAACGCGACGCCACCGATGCTCGACGAGAAATTGAACAATTCGCCGGTCGCTTAACGCAAGCTAATCTGCTGATTGCCAGCGGGCAATCGCATGCGGAAAACAAGCGTTGGGCCTTAGCCAACCGGGATTTGATCGAAGCTAGGGATCTGCAGCCGACCTACTATTTGCCTTGGGTAATGCGCGGGCAGCTTTACGCGCGACTGAATCTGTGGAGCGAAGCTGCAGACGACTACAAGCGGGCGTTGGACTTGGGCGCCCCGGTCGATGAACCGCAGTGGTGGGGCGTCCCTGCTCTGTTCTTGCTTGCTGAAAAACAAGGTGCGTTCCTCCAACTTGAAACTAAGTTCGGAAGCTTTCTGCAGGATTCGCCAGCGAAACACAAGTGGAGTACGCTGCGTGGAGTTTTGCTTACGCCGACCAGTGCCGCGAGCGACCTGTTTATTGAATTGGCAGAAGTGTGGGTGGCTAATCCACCTCCGCGGCCTCCCCATCCTCAACGCAGTTTCGAGCGAGAGTTGCTCGGTTTGCTTCCACTAGGCCCAAGACCAGCGTTTGACCAACGCGCGCGGCAAGTTCACGTCGACATGCAGCCTCCATTCGTTTGCGACTATATTTTCGGATTGGCGCATCTGCGCGCGGGCCATTTTGAGGAAGCCACCTCTTGGCTGCGTTCCGCCGGAAACGCTAAAGATTGGCCATCACGCGGTTTAGTCGACGCCCCCCTGGCGATCGCCTTGAATAGTATCGGCAGTAAGGAAGAGGCTATGTCAGCTCTTGATCGTTCGAATCGTACGATCAAGAGTTGGATTAACGAAGCGTTGGAAGCGGCATCGAACGATCCCAAAGTACCATGGTTCGATCTTGTCGAAGGATTGGTGCTCAATCGCGATGCCAACCTACAACTGGAAAACGTTCCGCCCGATCTGCGCTTGCAGATTGACGCGATTCGGTCGAAAGCGATTGCCAAGATCTCGGGGATCGAATAGTCGCCGACCGTGGATCGACAGCTTGAATACCCCACATCGCTGCGGATACGAACGAATGCACTTGAGTTGTTGAAAGTCGGTCTCCCAATACGACAAGCCATGTTTGGCAGCGACCACACGCCGATAAACCACTGTGTAAGCTTGGTAACTTACGACGACAAGCAAAATCTGCAGGAACTGCCACCTTCTCAGGCGATAAGTCTTGCGACTATGTACGGGCGGGAACTCTGTTGCCTCAAGTTGGACGACGCTAGCTGCCCCTTCAATTCCACGAACATCGCAGTGGTGTAAGCGAGAGTCCTGTTCGAAAGCCAAGCGGACAGCTGAGGACGGTCTCGCTCCATTGCCGAACCTACTGAAAACAACGATTGAAAGAGCACTCCATGTTCTCGGAGTGGCTCCAACGCGATTCAGAGTGGATTTAAGCATTGAAATTGGGAACGCAAGTTGAGTAATGCTCAGTCGACTGATGGGACGCGATCACAACAAGCCGGGAGCCCTGCGGCTGTTTCTTGGTGATTGCTAGCTTGTTGCAATTGGGAGGGGGGGACTTGTTGCTAAGGTTGCAGCCCACATCTGGCTGTAGCGGCGAGTACCTTTCCTTGCTCACGCGGC
Source organism: Aureliella helgolandensis (assembly GCF_007752135.1). GTDB lineage: Bacteria > Planctomycetota > Planctomycetia > Pirellulales > Pirellulaceae > Aureliella > Aureliella helgolandensis. The sequence continues at coordinate 3,853,449 of NZ_CP036298.1, forward strand.
GGGGTGCAATGTTAACAAGCCGTCACGCGGCGGGTTTTAAGTAAGACAGACGGGTGCCGTTGGAGGATGGATGTGTGCGCGGATTCGTTAGGCATTAGAGCAAGATCGAGTTTGTTTCTGCCTGGAACAATTGGCTGATCAGCCACAAGAAGTCGAGCGGTCGCAGCCAGCGGAGCTCGGACTCCGACGCAACTAGGTGGGGAGTGTTGATCTGGGCGACACGGCCCTCGTCGTTCCAATCGATCACTAGATCATCTTGAGCAAACGCAAAAATTCGCAGATTGACCGGGAAGGGGTTGGGGCCAACCCAAGGGGTGTACAAATACTGCAAATTGAGGCTCGTACCGTACAACCATTGCATTGGCTTGGGGCTGTTAGAAAATGGGATGCCCATTGGTCTGGCCGGATAGATGTAGTCGGGTTCGCCGAGGTGTTGGAGCACTTCGGATTGATGGGCATTGATACCGATGGTGGCGGAGCGGGTCGCCTCTCGCGCGTGGTGCACTCGCTCTAGGGATCCCAGCAGGCTCAGCAGAATAAACCAAATGGCCTTAATCTCGAGCGGTACAGGCATGGTATATGGTTCCCTTGGCGTGGGTGAAGTCGCTACGTTGGTAGGACCGCACGCAAACGGCCCGTATTCCATGCACTTGGGATTCTCCCGGTAGATTGTTGATTTGGTATACTTGGGGCGGGCAATTCTTTGCCTACCCGTCGAACTCGAGGTGTTGCATACAGGGATGACTGTAGTGGCACTTTTACCCGCTCAATCAACTGCAGAGCTGATGCACCATGATGCGTAGTAGATACCTGTTAACTTTCGCCCTTCTAGCACTCTTGCATACCGTGGGCTCGACAGCCGAAGTGTTGGTCGAAGCGGAGTCCTTTGAGCAGCATGGTGGATGGCAACTGGATACGCAATTCATCACAGAGATGGGCTCACCCTACCTGCTGGCGCATGGTCTGGGGCGGCCTGTGGAGGATGCTACCACTGAATTCAAAATGGACGAAGCGGGTGAGTACACCGTTTGGGTGAGAACGTACGACTGGGTGGCTCGCTGGGACGCAACTGGCTCGCCTGGCCGATTTAAGATTCGCATTGGCAACCAAGAACTCGCCAATGACTTGGGGATCGCTGGCAAGGATTGGAGTTGGCATCGCGCGGGGCAGGTTAAGCTCACAGCCGGAACGCACTCAATGCAATTGCAGGATTTGACTGGGTTTGATGGTCGATGCGATTCGATTTATCTCACCACGGATGCGACTCAGGAGCCCGACAACAGTTCGGAGATGCTTTCTCCGTTCCGACGACGTTTGTTGGGCATCGAGCATCCTGTTGAAATCAAACAAGGCTACGATTTGGTGGTGGTTGGAGGGGGCTATAGTGGCATGGGAGCCGCAATTTCAGCTGCCCGGATGGGTTGCAAGGTTGCGTTGATTCAAGATCGTGGAGTCTTGGGGGGCAATGGTTCCAGCGAGGTTCGGGTTTGGGCGATGGGGCATATCCGCCGTGGCAAGTATCCTCGCATTGGTGAAATTATCGAGGAGTTTGCAGATTCTGCGACCAAGTCTCCGGGACGAGCCGAAGAATTTGGTGATGCGCACAAGGAGGAGGTCGTGCGGAGCGAGAAGAACATTGACCTCTTTCTCAACCACCACGCCTTCCGCTTGTCTAAGGAGGGAGATGCCATCGAATCGGTCGACGCGATCGATACGCGGACCAACGCGGTTCGACGTTTTGAGGGAGCTTTGTTTGCCGATTGCACAGGCCATGGAACTCTCGGCTATCTAGCGGAAGCCGATTGGAATATGACCCCTGGTGGCAGGATGGGAATGAGTAATATGTGGACTTGGGATGAAGTTGGTGCCGAAACCTCCTTTCCGGAGACCCCCTGGGCGTTGCCCTTGAACATGGCCGACTTTCCCTATCCACGCGATCACCATGGACAATGGTTCTGGGAAAGTGGTTTTGACCAAGATCCACTTGGTGATGCGGAGGGGATTCGCGACTGGAACTTGCGAGCTGTGTACGGTGCGTTCAATGCCATGAAGAACGGAGATGGAGCCGCCGAACATCGCGATGCTGTTCTAACCTGGATCGCCTACATTGGCGGGCCACGTGAAAGTCGACGATTGACGGGCGACGTCGTGCTCACCCAACAAGATATTGTCAACAAACGCGAGTTCCCAGATGGCTGCGTGCCCAGTACTTGGAGCATCGACTTGCATTACCCCAAGGAACAGTACGCTCAAAAGTTTCCTGACAATCCGTTCATTTCGATAGCCGAGCACGATCGGCGGATCGATCGCCAATACGGTTACCCGGTGCCCTACCGATGTTTCTATTCCAGGAGCATTCCCAATCTGTTCATGGCGGGTAGATGCATTAGTGTGACACACGAAGCACTGGGAACGACTCGGGTCATGAAGACTTGCGGCATGATGGGAGAGGTTGTGGGGAAGGCAGCCAGCCTATGCACACAACACGAATGCCAGCCGCGCGATGTTTATCAAGACCATTTGTCAGAGTTAATTCAACTGCTGGAATTGCCTGGTAAGGCATTTCGAGAAACGGTTACCAGCCCGATTACCGTGCCCGATGATGCCTTGCCCAAAGCCGGTCCCTACGGTCCCGAAACGCTTGGCACCGCTTCACTGCCTGGCGTGGTAGTGGATGACAGGCAGGCGGATCTGAAAGGGAAGTGGACGGAAGGGGATGGACTCAAGGGATTTGTGGGATCTGGCTACCGCTACGCTTCGGCCAATAGTGGGGCGCAAGCCGTGTTCACCCTCAAGGCAACTGAGGCGGGGCAGTTCCAAGTTCGTATCTCGTGGTTGCCCCACGAAAATCGTGGCGATCATGTATCCGTATCGGTGTTGCAAGCGACGCAAGCACCCCTTGCGACGACGGTTAACATGCGGAAGCCGGCTGCAGAGGATGGATTTGCCAAGCTGACCACACTAGAGCTCAAGAAGGGGGACGTTGTCAAAGTGGTCATCGATTCGGCAGACGCTGGCGGAACGGTGCATATTGACGCAGCCCAGTTGTTACCCGTGAAAAAATAGCCGCAGCCCACCGTGTTACCGATCATCAATCCCAACGCTCCGGCCCCAAGAACGGTATTGCGTAGTTCCGTCCGGCGGCGTGGCTGGGGCGATGCGTGGCTGCATACCTTGCGCATCGCGTTGTTGTGCGGTTTGATTGGCGGTTTGCAGCAGATTTCCACACTACGAAGCCAATCTGAGACGCAAGGATTGGGATTGTCGCATGTTGTAGGCCAGTTCCCCAGTGCTCGGGAAATGGGAATTGCGTCAGAGGATGGTCTGCGTAACGTACGGGATGCGTCGGAAAACAGTCTCGGCTGGGTAGCCACGACGAGTCCAGAGGCAGATCGGATTATTGGCTATTCGGGCCCTAACAACGTCCTGATTGCCGTCGATGAGAAACGCCGAATCACCGGCTTAGAACTCTTGTCATCGGGTGATACCCAAGAGCACGCGGATCTCGTTCGTCGGGACGAAGATTTTTGGCAGCAGTTCGTGGGGCAGGCGTGGGAGGAGTTAGCCGGACTCGAGATGGACGGGGTGAGCGGGGCAACTCTGACAAGTTTGGCCATCGCTGAGGCTCTTGCGTTAAGGACAACGGGAAAGCGGCTCAGTTTGCGTTTTCCAGATCCAATTACGCTCGATGATGCACGGCTCGTTTGCCCCAAGTGCACGCAATTGCAACGGGTGGAGCGTGGGTCGCTGCAACAGTGGGAGATGTACGACGCCAGCCAGCAATTGTTGGGGACTCTTGTGCGAACGGGCCCCTTAGTCGATTCCGTTGAGGGATATCAGGGCCCGACTGAACTTGTCATGTGGCTGAGCTCCCCGGATGCCGATGGGGTTCCAGGGAACATGCTCACAGCGAATTCCCTTCTAGAAAAGGTGAAAATTCGGAGTTCGTACGACAACGAGCCGTATGTTGGATACGTGCGGCAAGAGTATGGATTTTGGCCACTTTTTGCGGGAAGATCGCTGAAGTCCCTGGGAGGGATCGACCTCGAGGCAGAGAAGATCGAAGGAGTCTCCGGGGCTACCATGACCTCCTTGGCGGTAGCCGAGACCATTGGGCTTGCAGCGACGCGCATTCAAAACTTGGTGGGGCCGCAGAAGAAGGCCTTAGCGAGAGGTTGGAATTGGTCGGTTACCGAGCTCGCGACCGCTGTGGTGGCGGTCTTGAGTCTGGTGTGGTGTCGCTCGCACTGGCGAGGTCGCAAGTGGCCGAGGCGATTGTGGCAGCTGGGGTGCTTTGTGATACTGGGGATTGGGACCGGGAATCTCCTGTCGATTGCGCTGTTTGCGGGGTGGACGACGGCGGGAGTTGGCCCCATGCTATTTGCGCCTGGGTTGGCGGTATTGCTAGCGGTGGCACTGGTCTCTCCTGTCTTGTTGCGACAGAATGTCTATTGCGACCATCTCTGTCCCCACGGTGCTCTGCAGCAATGGGCTAGGCCCCTACGAGTTCGCATACCGCATTTTTGCCGGCCACTTCCAACCCTCTGGGGAACGTCAATTTCGCGTCTTGCGGTTCGAGCTCTCAAGCTGAGTCGAGGGCTGGTGATCCTGGCAGCCATTTTCTGGACCGTCACTGAAACCTCGATTGCCCTGACTTGGCTGGAGCCCTTCGACACCTACGCATGGAAAGTGGGGGTGTCGGCGAGTATTGTGATCTGGCTGTTGAGTCTACTACTTGTACTTTGGCGCCCCATGTCGTACTGTCAGTTGGCATGTCCGACCGGCCATGTCTTGGGCATGTTGAAGAGTGCCAGACGCACCCGGCACAGTTTATGGATCGACGTTCCGCTATTAGCCGTAACCATGGTGGTTTGGACTTATTTAATCTCCATGCGATGAATTCGAACTGCGGAATGCTTGCCCTCCGATGACTTCCTCTCCTTATTCCTTCCTACAGCACCAGCAGAGTGCGAGAAACGCGCAGACGGCGACAGCGTGGGACCATTTTGCTTCGCATCGCACTCAAATTACAAATCAGCTGCGGGGCATCGTGGGGCGATGCGTGGGGCGACATGCTCTGCGAATGTGCGTGTTGGGCGCGGGGAACTGCAATGACCTCGACCTCCTGGAACTGTGTCAATTGTTTGCGCAACTCACGCTGGTTGATATCGATCGCAGCGCCTTGCAAGCGGCGGTAGCTCGGGTTGGATTGGAGGCGAGTGATCAGATTGAAATTAGGGCTCCTCTCGACCTGACCGGGCTCAGCCCCGAGTTTGCCCACTGGAGTGAATGTCTGCCCACGCCGGGTGTCGTCAAGTCGGCTCTGGAGCGACTGCGGGGTACATCTCAGCTGGAGGTTTTATCAGGTGGCTTTGACGTCGTGCTCTCCAGTTGCGTGTTAACCCAGCTGATCGATTCAGCTCAGCGCGCGATTGGCGAGGATCATGAAGAATTCTTTGATTTGCTGTCAGCGCTTCGCCTGCGGCACATTGAGCATATGCTCGAGCTGCTGCGAGGCGATGGCGTGGGGCTACTGGTTACCGATCTGGTTTCTACCGATACCTGGCCCGGCATGCGTGAGCTGCCCATCGAGCAACTTCCACAAGCCGCCGCGGCTGCGGTGCGGGACAAGAATTTTTTTAGTGGCGTAAATCCATCGGTGATTTATCACTTGTTGAAAAACCATCCCACACTCTCCGCTAAAATTAGTCAGGTTACTCCCATTTCGCCTTGGATTTGGGATTGGGGCACTCGCGCTTATGTCGTGTACGGAATGCAATTTCGACGCAGCGCTCACGGATAGGGGGCGTCGAGAGCGTCCCAGACAACTGCGCTATCTGAGGTGCTAAGATTGGTGCAAAATGCCGCTGTTGGATTTGAAATGTGGACTTGGCATCCAGCCGGTTCGCTGGGGCACTCCAGGCCTTGACGGGCTGTTGATTTAATCGCAATTTGAATTTTAATGCGGAGGTAGCATCCTTAATTGCCTTGTAGCGGAGGTTATCTTTCCTTGCTCGCGCAGCGGGTTACTATTTCAACAGCCCGTTGAGTTCTGGATCAATCCTGAATACGTGTTAGCATTCGTCCGCTTGGCCCCACGAGGTTGCCGCAAGACGCATAGACAACTAACACCGTACACCACATAAACCGTACATCACTTACAAAGAATAATAGACTCACAAAGAATAATAGGGCAGCTTGATCATGAAGCGAATAATCTTTCTTTGCCTAGGGGTGATTCTGACTCCCACGGTTCGCGCCGAAGAGCGGAGCTATGACATCGTCGTCTACGGCGGGACCAGTGCGGCCGTGACAACGGCGGTCCAAGCTCGGAAGCTGGGGAAGACGGTTGCCATTGTCTGTCCCGAGAATCATTTGGGTGGCCTGACGTCCAGCGGGCTGGGGTGGACCGATTCGGGAAAGAAGGAGGCGATTGGTGGGATTAGCCGCGACTTCTACCATCGCGTATGGAAGCACTACCAGAAGCCACAGGCGTGGCGTTGGCAACCACAGGCCGAGTTTGGCAATCGCAATCAAGGAGGGCCTTCCGCGCGCGGGGATGGTCGCACCATGTGGGTGTTTGAACCACACGTGGCGGAAGCAATCTTCGAAGAGTTGATCGCTGAACACGAGATTCCGGTATTCCGAGATCAGTGGTTGGATCGAACGCCTCTGGAGAACTCCGCCGAAAACTCGCAACGCACCGTCGGTGTGGTGATGGAAGGTCGTCGCATTAAGGCGATTGCGACCGTGGATGGAAATACCTACGTGGCGAGGGCCTTTGTCGATGCGACCTACGAAGGTGATCTCTTGGCTGCCGCCGGAGTCTCCTTCCATGTGGGGCGAGAGGCAAATTCCGTCTACGACGAACAATGGAATGGGATTCAGGTCGGCACGCTCCACCACAAGCACTGGTTTAATCACCCCGTGGATCCCTACCGTGTTGCAGGGGATCCGGCGAGTGGTTTACTGGCTGGAGTTAGCGCAGAACCGCCTGGAGTGAAAGGGGAGGGGGACCATCGTGTTCAAGCGTATTGTTTTCGCATGTGCCTTAGCAAATCGCCCGAAAATCGCGTTGCATTTCCAAAACCAGATGGCTACGACGCGGATCAGTATGCATTGCTCTTGAGGGTTTTCGACTATGGCTGGCGGGAAGCGTTTGAGAAATTCGACATGATGCCGAATTACAAAACGGATACCAACAACCATGGCCCCTTTAGCACTGACTTCATTGGGGAAAATTACGACTACCCCGAGGCAAGTTACGAGCGGCGGGCTGAGATTGTAAGAGCACATGAGATCTATCAGAAAGGGATGATGTACTTTCTAGCCAATGATCCTCGTGTACCGGCTGAAGTACAGGAGAGCATGAATGAATGGGGACTGCCAACGGACGAATTCAAAGACAATGGCGGCTGGCCCCATCAGATTTATGTGCGGGAAGCACGACGGATGATTGGTAGTTATGTGATGACGGAGCATGATTGTTTGGACAGTAAAGTGACACCAGATTCCATCGGTATGGGCTCGTATACGCTTGACTCCCACAATGTGCAGAGATACATCACTCCGGAAGGCTTTGTGCAGAACGAAGGGGATATTGGCGTCCACACACCACGCCCCTACGAAATCGCCCTAGGCGCCATTTTGCCTAAACGAGATGAGTGCGAGAATTTGGTCGTGCCGGTGTGCGTGTCCTCCAGCCACATCGCGTTCGGTTCCATTCGCATGGAACCGGTGTTCATGATCTTAGGACATTCGGCTGCAACGGTACTGCATCTAGCTTTGGAACGAGACCAAGCCGTACAAGAGGTTGAATACGCCAGCATACGCAAACAGCTGCTTGAGGATGGGCAAGTGTTGGAGCTGGAAGAACGCGGTGCGAACCGCTCACGAAGTTTGCCCGGAGTCGTCGTGGATGACCGGCAAGCGGAGTTGCTTGGCAATTGGCAAGGTTCCTCCACCAATCCGCCTTTTGTCGATTCAGGATACCATCACAATGGCAAAGTCGCCGACTCCCAGACGCGTGCCGTCTATCGAGCGGAGCTTGCCCCCGGCCGTTATGAGGTGCGATTATCGTGGTCTCAGAACGCCAACCGTGCCAGCAACGTTCCGGTCTTGATCCAACACAAGGATCAGAAGACGCGTGTCAGCATTAATCAGAAGACCAAACCGGGAGGCGACGGGCTTTTTCATTCGCTGGGGAAATTCGATTTCGGACCTTCGGCAGTGGTTGAGATCGGCACGCAAGATACCGACGGGTACGTGATTCTGGACTCGGTCCAGTTCCTCCCGATCTCCGAATAGATCCATTGGGCCACCAGCAGGCATTCTGCTGAGTGGTCGCTGCTTCCTCCTCGTTTGTTCAATCGGAAATTCCCATGAAGCTGCTGCTGGCCATTATTCAGCCAACGAAATTGCAAACCGTTCGTGAAGCTCTGGATCGCATTGGAGTGGAGCGGATGACGGTCTGCGACGCACTTGGATTCGGGCGGCAGCGCGGTCAAACGGAGAGTTATCGGGGAATGGAGTATCAAGTGCAGATGTTGCGCAAGGTCTCGCTCGAAATTTGGGTCAACGACGATTTTGTGGAGCGGACGATTGAGACGATTCAGCGGGCTTCGCGAACTGGCACCAATGGACATATCGGTGATGGGAAAATCTTCCTTCTTCCGACCGAACAAGCGTTTTCGGTAGCGGATGGTACGGTCGGACCAGGGGCGGTTTAGACGCAATGATTTTCCGGTTTTGTCTGTATGGATTTCTAAAAAACCAACGTTATTTTGAGCCCTTCTTTATGCTGGCGTTGCTGGCACAGAATTTGGACTTCTTAACGATTGGAATCTTGTATGCGGTGCGATCGTTGACGATCAACCTGTTGGAGATTCCCTCGGGCGCGCTTGCAGATGGATTTGGGCGACGCAACACGATGATCGGTTCGCTGGTCGCCTACATCGTCAGCTTCCTAACGTTTGCTTGGGCACCTCATCCCAGCTATCTGTTCGCAGCGATGGTGTTGTATGGGATTGGTGATTCCTTTCGGACTGGCACCCATAAGGCGATGATTTTTGAATGGCTGCGGTTGCAGGGCAGGGCGGATGAACGCACCAAGATTTATGGAATCACTCGCAGTTGGAGTAAATTTGGCTCTGCATTGAGCGCGATTTTGGCTGCCGTCTGCCTATTGCTCGGCGGTGACTTTCGCAGCGTCTTTCTGCTGGCGACGCTTCCCTATATCGCCAACGTCATCAATTTGATCGGGTATCCGGCAGAGCTCGACGGGATGGTCTACCGCGAGAGTTTTCGCAGTACGCTCCGCGAAGTTGCGCGGAACCTCCGTAAGACATTATCGGATGCATGGAAGACCGCTAGCCTACGTCGCCTGATGGCCGAGTCGATGGCTTGGGAGGGAGTCTTTGGTGCGATTAAGGATTACCTCCAACCCGTTCTGGTCGCTGTGATGGTTGCCCGCTTTCTTCCCCGCTCCACCGATGGCTCTGCGACTGTGTCGCTGGAGGCATCGATGACCAATCCCTCTGTGGTGGCGTTGATCGCTGGTGTTTACACCGTGTTGTTCTTTGCCAGTGGTTGGGCAAGTCGGCTGTCCCATCGCATCGTTTCCTGGTGTGGTTCCCAGGATGCTGCAGCACATTGGTTGTGGAAATTCAACCTCAGTTTGTTTGTGGCGCTGTTGGTGGCTGACCTTGTGGGGGGCGTCATCGTGGTGGCTCTCTGTTTTGTCCTGCTGAGCGTTCTGCAGAATGCTTGGCGTCCCATCCTGATCAGCCGATTCGATGATCATGGGGCAGCCAGCCAAGGGGCCACTGTGCTTTCCATCGAAAGCCAAGCCCAACGGCTAGCGACGTTTGCCATCGCTCCATTGGCGGGTTGGAGTGTGGATGTCGTAGCGCACCGTCACTGGCCCGGAGAGTTTTGGCCACTGGCGTTGGTCGGCGGACTGGCGGCAGCGTTTGCATTGCGTTTGCGGTGACAAGCCCAAGACTTCAACCAAATCGAATTTTCGGGTTGGTTGCGTGCCCTAGTGAACGTGTGGCTTAATGAAAACTTAGGCCGACGCGCAATGGATTATTGAGCTAAAAGTGTGGTTGCTATTACCGTGAAAGCAGCGATCCGAATCACGTGGTGCGTTGACCACCCTTCCTTGCTCATGGGGCTGTTGATTCAATTGCGTCTTTAGCGTGAGCGCGAAGCTCGCGTCCCCAAATATCCAGTTGCTTCGAACACCTGTCCTTGCTCACCGGGCTGTTGATTTAATCGCAATTTGAATTTTAACGCGGCGGTTGCGTCCCAAGCTGCCTTGTAGCGGCAACTATCTTCCCTTGCTCACGCAGCGGGTTACTATTTCGACAGCCCGTCACGCAGCGGGTTACTATTCACCAACCCGCCAGCTGGCCAGCAAGAAAAACACTGGGCTGGTCCGTGCCACTCCGCCCTAAAATCCAATTTGGTAGAAGATTGGGGGGGCTCGTCATTTTCCGCTTGCCGCGTACTATGCAGGCTCTAGCGCTTTCACCGCATCGCCCTTCTCAACCATAAATCACGAGAGCGACTGCACCGAAGATACCTCCCGGGCGAGCCACCAAGCGAGTGCCGCTGCGTTTCCATCACCAGGTTTTCAAGCTCTCATGCTGCTATTCCAAACCAAAGATCTTTTTTTCGTTCCAGTAGTCAAATCGGCGGCAGCCGCTCAGGGGTTGGAGTTGGCGACTGTGCTTAACTGCGATTCTCCCAAACTGGAGACGCTCGACGCCGCTCTCATTCGCATTTGTCTTGTAGATCTCAGCTCGGTGCCGGTCAGCAAAATTGCAGAGACGGCGGCCAGCTACCGAGCTCGCTTTCCCGCAGCTCAGCTCATCGGCTTTGGGCCGCACGTGCAGACTCAACGCTTAGAGGCAGCTCGAGCCGCTGGTTTTGACCACGTGTTGTCGCGTGGCCAGCTAGACCACCAGCTTGCAGATCTGTTGCCGGTGTGGCGCGCCGAGGCGGATGCCAAAGCCTCTTGAGAAGGCGTTGGCGCTAGGTGGAGACCAAGCCTGGAACTTCGTCGACTGCTTGCAGTCCGATTGGATTCGAGCGGGAAACTGATACAACATAGGTCCGCAAGTTCTTTTGTTTCCGGTCAGTGGATGCGGAGCGATTCCCAAGGGAAGAGTAACCGTGGCTCCAGCGGTTTTCTGATGGAAGCCACGGATATTGCGGGCCGTCACTGGCTAAACTTCACGCCTAGCAGCTAACTCTGGAAAGAATTCAATATGATGTGGGTTGATGTGGTCTCGCGGGTTGTCCATGTGGGCACTGCGATCGCTTTGGTTGGGGGAAGTGTTTTTACACTTTTCGTGTTGTTGCCGGCTGCCAAACTACTTTCGCCGGAGGCCCATGAGACATTGGCCTCTGGCATTGGTGCGCGCTGGAAGCGTTTTGTGCACTTGGGAGTGCTGCTCTTCTTGGCGAGTGGTTTCTACAACTACTTCCAAGCCATTCCATTGCACAAGGGGGACGGGCTCTATCACGCGCTGGTCGGTACGAAGATATTGCTGGCCTTGTTCGTCTTCTTTGTCTCTGCTGCTTTGGTGGGACGCAGTGCGGGCCTGCAGGCGATTCGCGATCAACGCGAAAAATGGCTGAAGATCCTTGTCTTGGTTGCGGCCATCATCGTTTGCATCTCTGGCTTTGTGAAGGTTCGTGGCACGACGTCGTTGGATGCCGCCGAGGTGACCGTGACGGAACCTGAAGTTGCCCCTTAGCAGGCTGCATTGCAATGGCAGCTCGTGGGCACCGAACGGGTTGCAGGTTTGCTATTTGATCCGCACGAGGAAGCCTTGTGCGAGCGGGGCCCTGAGGCAACGGGATTACCCTGGGCAGCGAGAGCGCAGGTAGGCCACGAAGAAAACGACTGGGTGCGCCAGTGAGCGGCCAACCCTGAATGGATGCGGTGTTTGAATCTTTAGGTTGCGGGGGAGGGATGCTGGTAAGCACTTCCTTGAAAGGTGTTCCGCGCCTCCATGACGTTCACCAAACGCTGCTTGATGGTGCCTTTGTTCAAGCACCATTGGGGAGCGACCAGATTGCTGGGAGGCGCATCACCCGAAATGCGTTCGATCACCATATCTGGCGGAAGTCGTTCAAGAAAGTCAGCCAGCACTTCAATGTATTCATCCAGCTCCATCAACGTTACTTCGCCGCTGCGGACTTGATCGGCCAATTCAGTGCGCTCGACTGCATACAGATTATGGATTTTAACAGCCGCAGGCTGCCAGGCGGCAACTTGGTCAGCAGTCGCCATCATCATTTCATGCGATTCTCCAGGTAGGCCGAGCATGATGTGCAGGCTGATTTCAAACTTCCGTCCTGTCACTCGCTGCATCGCCTCAACAGCCGCTGCGTGCCCATGGCCGCGATTCATCCACTCCAGGCTGGCGTCGTGGACGGTTTGGACCCCTAATTCCAGCGACACATACTTGTGTTCCGCAAACTCGTCGACGAGTTCGAGGACATCGTCGGGGACGCAGTCGGGACGTGTACCGATTACCAGCCCCACCACCCGCTCGTCTTCCAGAGCGGTTTCCCAGAGGGTCCGGAGTTTATCCAAGGGACCGTAGGTATTGGTTGCCGGTTGAAAGTAGGCTAAGAATTTCTCAGTGTCGTAGCGTCGCCGCAGCCCGTCGATACCGCGCTGAATCTGAGAGGCAATTGCATCCCGCCGAACTCGCCGACTGGGACTGAACGAGCGGTTGTCGCAGAAGACGCACCCCCCCTTCGCTACCGTCCCGTCCACGTTGGGACAAGTGAACCCTCCATCCAAGCTGATTTTCTGGACTCTTCCACCGAATCGTTGCTTTAGGTAAAGATTCAGTGGATAGTATCGATGACCCAAACTCCGCCAGTCGACGGCTGGGAATTCAGAATCAGGGGCGCTGAAAATTGACGTAGTCATTTGCTCGGCGTAAATTAGAAGGTACGGAAGCTACTAGAGCTCGACCCGAAATTCTAGTCGTTGAGACTCATTTCGATAGAGCTAAGAAACGCTCGGAGCGGAAATGTCTTATTTGAATAACGTAGTACTGGAGCGTTGTCATGGCTGAATACGGTCAACTTGTACCCACAGGCGGGGGGGATAGCATTTCCCTTAAGAAAGACAAATTGTTGGTGGGTCGACGGGAATCGTGTGATATCGTGTTGCGCTTCGCTAACGTCTCCAGCCAGCATGCGTTGCTCACGCTCGAAGCCGGGTACTGGTTCTGCAAGGACTTGGGGAGTCGCAATGGCACCAAGGTTGAAAATTTGCGAATCAGTCGCAAACGCTTGGATCCCGGTACCGTGATCGCTTTTGCCAAACATGCATATACGGTGGACTACGATCCGGAAGCCTTGGGTGCGTTTGGTGCTCCGCCGCCAGACGATGATCACATGGAAGAGGTCCTGCGTCGTGGTTTGATGGATCGTGCCGGTCTATCGCGGCGAGACGATAAAGACCCGTTTGCCAATCGCAACTTGGCGGATGACGATTAATCCGTATCTTGTAGTCTTTACTCCGCTCGGCACCTCTCACTTTGGTTTCCTAGATGAACTCCGCTCCGCGCATTGCACACACGGTCTATTTTTCCTTGCACGACAGCTCGCCCGCCAACGTCCAAGCACTGTTGGGCGAGTGCCAGAAATACCTCAACAACCACCCAGGACTTGAGTTTTTTGCAGTTGGCACACCGCATCCGGATTTGGACCGACCGGTCAATGATAGAGCATTTGACGTTTGCTTGAACACCGTCTTTACCGACCTCGCAGCCCATGATGCTTACCAAATTGAGCCCAGGCATTTAGAGTTCATCGAACGCAACAAGCCGAGTTGGAAGCAAGTGCGCGTGTTCGACTCCAATTTAGAGGCCTAGGGGCTGTGGAGTGGCCCGCAGCAAAGCGAACCGGGGCTTGTTCCGCGGGGGACGCCCCAGGCGAAGCCGCTGCCCAGATGAGGTGGAATGCTGCGCCGGATCTTGTCGACGCGTTGAATCAGGTTGCTGGCTTACGCTGAGTGGGCGCGGACGGCTGGTTTGAGGGCGTTGCTGGTTTTGCCGCGAGGGTAGCTTCCTGAATTGTCCGGTAGCGTTGACTAGCTTCCTTGCTTCCTTGCTTACCGGGCTGTCGATTTAATAGCAATTTGAATATTAACGCGGAGGTTGCGTCCCAAACTGCCTTGTAGCGGCAACTATCTTTCCTTGCTCACGCAGCTAGGCTGTGAAGTTTTTTCACCAACGGACTCTTTTGGTATTCCAACCACGAAATTTTTTCGAATTGGCGGCTGAAAGTCTTACTTGGTCGGATTGTTGGCCAGCAAGTTAGCTCGTGTCCATCATGCTCATCTCTTCGAGTTGTGTTATTTCTCAACCAAGCGGTTGCCTTGCAACTGCTTAGCTTGCCAAGGCCCCCAGGTTTACCATGCGTGTGAAGTTAAAGGCCACGGCATGCCATAGCGCTACCGCTTTGACCTTCACCAGTCCTCGAACTTTGAATTGCCGAAGGTTCCGATTGCGGCAGTCCGCATTGGGAAATTCGGCAACCGACGGGCGCGTCTTGTAAAGCTCTTTGTATTCCTCTTTGGCCATTCTCGCGCGAAACGCTGTGTATTCGTCGCTTTCGCCAGGTTGCTGCGCGTGAGGATCTTTGCCTTTGCTTTCCAATACCGATCCACGGGGGATCGTGGAGACGACTTCGGTCCCTTTAGACTCCACGGTCTTAACATCGCCCTTGGTTGCGTAAGCGGAATCGACCAATTGCGTCTTGGGTGTCTTGTCGTAAGTTGAGCACACTTTCTCGTGCATTGGTGCCATTTGGCCACTGTCAGTTCCCGAGTTGATAACATCGACAGCGACTATTACTCGCGAGTCAGCATCGGTTGCGAACTGGACGTTGAAGGCCGGATCGAAGCCACCATTGGCCATCTTCATATTACGGGCGTCAGGGTCCGTAGTGCTCACGCGAGTCTTTTCGCCGTCACCTTTTCTCCGAGACTCGCGCTGCTTACTAAGCTCCTCAAACTGTCGCAAAGCCTCATCTAATCGCTCTTGACGCTCACGCGATGCTCGTTCGACTGCCGCTTGGCGACGTGCGTCTCCATCGGAACGATCGGATTCGTTCTCGGATTCTTTCTTCAATCTATCTACGTGAGCCTGAGCCTGCTGCTGCAATGACTCAAGCGTCGGCTTGCGGCGAAACGAACTACTGCCTGCACTAGCCCGAACGCGCATTCCGTCTTGGGCAATGGTCTCCAGGGGCACCAGACCTTGGGCGACCAACGAGGCAACCGTGTCAACGAGCGTCTTCTCCAAGAATGCTCCGTTCTCCACTCGAAAGTCGCTCAACGTGTGATAATTGACCGTGACATTTCCGAGCGTCCATAAATAGGCTATGTCCGTCTCGCATCGGCGACCAAGTTCTCGGGCTGTGCCGATGCCATCCAAGGTTGCCAGAAGCCACAGTGAAACCAGTATCTCCGGCGCAATACTATTGCGGCCAACGGTGCTCTTGGTGACAACGATCTTTTCATACAGAGGTTCTAGGTCCAACGTTTTGACAAACGACCAGACAATGCGAGCACGATGGTCGCGCGGAAGCATATCTTCAAGTGAAAGCATGTGCATTTCCACTTGAATACGATGGGGGCGGGAAACACGAGCAAGCTGCGATGGTTTTTGAGTATTCATGCTATAGTTGTAGCGCCTAAAATTAATTTGCAAACCACTTGGCTAAAAATTCACAGCCTAAGCGGGTTACTATTTCGACAGCCCGTCACGCGGCGGGGTACGATTGGTACCGTCCCTGGTAGCATGGCCCCCCGGGCCGTGAGAATCACCCAACCCGTGCGTCGCCCCAATCGTTGACGCTAGCAAGCCGCAATTCGCAATCTCACACCGCGAGTGCCGCTCTTTCTAACGCTGCCTCCTAAGGCATTTTTCAGGCTAACGGCCAAAGCTGAATCCTGAACCATTCTGAAGCGGCGATCACCTGTCCTTGCTCACCGGGCTGTTGATTTAATAGCAATTTGAATTTTAACGCGGAGGTTGCGTCCCAAACTGCCTTGTAGCGGCAACTATCTTTCCTTGCTCACGCGGCGGGTTACTATTTCAACAGCCCGTTACGCGGCGGGGTACAATTGAAGCAAACCGTCTTGGGGGCTAGGGCTGGGATCGTTGGAAATGCGCCACGGCGCATTTAGGTGGGTTTGTCCTTTTGCACTGGGCGGATTTTTCCGGTTTGCTCTTCGTGGATCGCCTGCTGAATGGAGTCGATGTAGAGGGTGATGGCGTGGTCGGAGAGGTGGTCGATTTTCCACTGTTTCAGCGACATGAAGAACCCGTACCAACGATCGCGCCAGCGGCGCCACGGACGATACTTCCGCAGCTTCCCGAATGCATTGAAATACATCTCTCGGCCCGCATGGCGGTAGCCAAGCCAGGGAGGTGGGACACGGCAGACAACATCATTGTTGTTTACCCAACGGTAGTGGGCAAGTTTTACGAAGTTGATATAGCGGTTGTCACCCACTCGAGGGCTGCCGAAGGTGAACAATGCTTCCGGGTTGGCCGGAATCTCCGACAGCTTGCACCTTCCTGCACAGATGGTTGCCATGGCTCCGCCGAGAGAATGGCCGGCAAACCACAGGGTTTTCTCATTTTGCTTGAGCGCTCGTTCGAGTCGCGGCCAAAGGTCATCGACTTCGCACTTAAAGCCCAAGTGAACCCGGCCAGCGGTTTCTGCCACCACAGCCAGAGCGTTCACATCGGCTTTGATGTCGTTCCATTCGTTCGGCTCAGTACCGCGACAGACGACAACGCAGTCGAATTGGTTTGCAAAAATATATGCTTGGGCACCATCTTCGTCGAAATATTCGTAGTGCTCAAAGCCTACCGAGTCGATTGCATCCCAAACGATATCGGGTCGGTAGTAGGAGATCTTCGACAGCTCGGCGAACAGCAGCGATTGCTGCAGCAGCCCGAGTTCAGAGATCGGCCGCTGGAGCGGTTCACTGAGCACGCGAATCGCTTCTTCGACAATGGGAATTGCCACGTCACTTGCACTCCATGATCAAGCCATTAGGTTCTTCCGTCGAATTTTCTTCGGTAGCGACGTCTGCCGCACCGAAGGGCTTTAAAGTGGTCGGCGTCTTAGCGTTGATCCATAGGCACGATATCCCGCACGGCAGGACCATTATAGATCTGGCGCGGGCGTCCAATGCGGTTCGTGGGAGACTGGTGCATTTCAACCCAGTGGGCAATCCATCCGGGCAGTCTACCAATCGCGAACATCACGGTAAACATTTGGGTGGGGAGTCCCATGGCGCGATAGATGATTCCCGAGTAGAAATCGACGTTGGGATAGAGTTTGCGCTCGATGAAGTATTCGTCTTCGAGAGCCACTTTTTCGAGCTGCTGGGCGACTGCAAAGAGTGGATCGTCGATATTCAGCTTAGCAAGCAGTTTGTCGCAAGCCTTTTTGATGATGGTCGCCCGTGGGTCGAAGTTCTTGTACACGCGGTGTCCGAAACCCATGAGACGGAAACCGTCTTGCTTGTCCTTCGCCATGGCCACGTACTTCTTGACGTCACAATTATCGTCGGCAATCGTCTGCAGCATCTTGATGCAGGCTTCATTGGCACCGCCATGGAGAGGCCCCCAAAGAGCACAAATTCCTGCCGAGATCGAAGCGAAGAGGTTTGCGTTGGAGGATCCCACCATTCGCACGGTGGACGTGCTGCAGTTCTGCTCGTGATCGGCGTGGCAGATCAGCAATAGATTCAAGGCTTCGACGAATACTGGATCCGGTTCGTAGTCCTGGGTTGGCAAGGCGAACATCATCCGCAGGAAGTTCTCGCAATACGAGAGCTGGTTCTGCGGATACATGAACGGTTGGCCGGACGACTTCTTGTAGCTATATGCCGCAATCGTCGGTAGTTTTGCCAAGAGACGGTGGATCGAGATCTCCACTTGCCGGTCATCGTGCGGATCGAGCGAGTCTTGGTAGAACGTCGAGAGGGCCCCAACCACGGAGGATAGGATGGCCATCGGGTGGGCGTCCTTAGGAAACCCATTGTAAAACGACCGCATGTCCTCGTGGATCATCGTGTGCTGGCGAATCGATTCGCGAAATTCAGTGCACTCCTGCTCGTTGGGAAGTTTTCCATAGATGAGCAAGTAACAAGTTTCAACAAAGTCGCATTCGGCCGCAATCTGCTCGATGGGATAGCCGCGATAGCGCAAGATGCCTTTCTCGCCATCGAGGAACGTCACCGCACTAATGGTGCTGCCGGTGTTGACGTAACCCTCGTCCAGGGTCACGCAACCGGTTTCACGACGTAGCGCTGAAATATCAAGCGCTTTCTCATCCTCAGTGCCCACAATTACTGGCAGGTCGATCTCTTGCTCCCCGATCTTTAATCGAGCGACTTGGGTCTGGGAATCGGTAGGATTAGTAGCGGTAGACATTCATTGGCTCCGGCAGTGCCTATGGCACAAGATCTCAGCGTTGTTATAGACTTGCGGCGCGAACGGCTCGTTCAAGGGTGAAGAATCCTGGACACGCGACACTGCAGTTTACCCTTACCGCTCCGGTGGGACAATTGACCGTCACGAAACTTTGCGCTCCCCCGGGAGGGATGGCTCACCAGAAATGGCTGCTACCGCGGAGGAAACTAGGCAACTCCACCGGTTGTACCTTTTGCATCGCAGATGTTCTCGGCAATAAGGGAATAAGTTGCCCTGAGTCGCAGTTGCGGAATGCCGGGGAGGAGGTTGGGCGTTTCCCCCCGGAAAACGCGTGATGGCAGGCGGGGAAATTCTGTTAGGCTCGCGCAAAATCTAAAATCGCCTGAGAAAATTGCTCGATCAACCATTCCGCCGGTTCGACGCCACACGAGACCCGAATCGTTCCCTCGGTAATTCCCAGTGAGACGCGTTGGCTTTCGCTGTATCCACGATGGCTGGTCGTTGCCGGATGCGAGAGCGTGGTGCAAATATCCCCCAGCGAAGGAGCGAATGGAATTTCAGGAGCCAATTTACGGAATAAGTCGGCAACCTCGGGACGCTGCAGAGGTAGATGAAACGTCAGCATCCAACCGTATCCTCCGCGGAGTTGTTCCTTGGCGAACTGATGCTGCGGATGGTGCGTTAGCCCCGGATAGTCCACCTCGATCGTTGTGGGCAATGCATCGAGCGCTTCCGCCAACGCCAGGGCATTGACGCACGCGCGTTCTAGACGAAGGGCCAACGACATCAGGCCGCGATGGGTCAGGTAGCAGTCTAGTGGGCTGCTGGCCATCCCAAAGGTGCTGATCGTATCCTGGATGCAGTCCATCAACTGGCGATCGTTTCCAGCCACCAAGCCGAGCATGCTATCGCTATGGCCGTTCACTTGTTTACTCAAGCTTTCGACAACGAAATCAGCTCCGTAGCTCAACGGTTGGCAGACCAAGTGGGTGGCAAAGGTATTGTCGACGACCAGCTTGCCGCCCGCAGCATGAGTTGCGACCGATATATCTTCCAGGCGCGCCACGCTCAGTCTTGGATTGCTAAGGGTTTCGACCAGCACCAAATCAACCTTTTGTCGGCTGAGTTCGTCAATTTGGACTTTGTCAGTAGGATCAAAATGGCGTGTCGTGATTTGCCATTTGGCCAGCGAGTGCTCGAAAAGGCGGCTGGTCTTGCCGTACAATTCTTGGCCGAGCCAGACCTGGCCGCCTGGCTCGAGTATTCCCATGGCTACGGCGCTAATGGCGCTCATTCCCTGAGCGGTAATACTAGCCTGCGATGCGCCGTGGAGACTGGCGAGTTTGTGGGCCAAACTGCGTTCGTTGGGATGGCCGTCGCGTCGGTAGGCAAACGCATCGTTGGCTCCCGACAAGGCTTGATCCGCAGCCATTGGGGAATCCAACTGCCAGACCGTCGACAGAATGAGTGGCTCGATGTGCGGGACCGAGCCTGGTTCCATGGGGCCCGCACTTCGCAAGGCTTCACACTCTAGTTGATTCTCCCAGCGTTGAGGCCCAGCAGTCTGTTTGTTCATCATTCAAATCCTTCGCCCTTATCGCGCACGCACGGTGCGCTTGATTTTGCTAAGTTAGCGTTTCGAAATTTAACGGAGTTTACTGGGAGGACTTCATGACGAACAAGTATCGCTGGGCTGCAGTGGGAGACATCAACGCATTTTTTGGCTTGGTGCTCGACAATGTTGCCGGCTTGATATTGATTGTCAGCTTGCTCAATCTGAATTATGCATTTCCAGTAGATTTCGCACTGCGGTACATGATACCGGGCACCGCGATTGGTGTGCTGATCGGTGACTTGGCTTTCTTCTGGCTCGCTTTTTCCTTAGCAAAACGCTGCGGAAGCTCTTCCGTTACAGCCATGCCGCTTGGCTTGGACACCCCTAGCACTTTCGGCATGATTTTCTTTGTACTGGGGCCCGCCTACCAAGCGGGGTTACCGGCCGGCGAAACGTCGGAGCAGGCCATCCATGCCGCTGCGATGCATGCGTGGCAGATCGGTATTTGCAGCATCGTGATCAGCGGGCTCATCAAACTGGTGTGTTCCCTGGGGAGCGGCTGGGTGCGGCGGTGTGTGCCCCGGGCTGGATTGCTGGGATCTCTGGCGGCCGTGGCTTTGGTGTTGATCACCTACCAACCCTTGGTGGAAATCTTGCGCTACCCGTCCATTGGGCTCCTGGCACTGGCCGTAATTCTGACGGCTTTGGTCGGCCGCGTTCCACTGCCGTTCAAACTTCCCGGTGCTGTCGGTGGTCTGGTCGTCGCGGGAATCATGTTTACTCTACTGCAAACTACGGGCATGATTGAGCAGGAGTCGGCAGGAGCGGTCGTCACTGCACAGCAAACGTGGCCCACCGAGTGGCTGACCGCACTCAACTTCGGCTGGCTGTCCGCCATGGGCGATACCTTTCATTATCTGCCGGTTGTCATCCCATTTGCGTTGGCGACAGTCGTGGGAGGGATCGATTGCACGGAAAGTGCAGCCGCAGCGGGAGATGAATACGAAACCCGTTCGGTGATTGCCATCGAAGCCGTCGCTACCTTTATCGCTGGTATCTGTGGTGCGGTTATTCAAACAACACCTTACATCGGACATCCCGCCTACAAAGCAATGGGGGGTCGCGCCGCTTATACCTTGGCAACCGCGCTGCTGATTGGTTTCCTTGGAACGAGCGGACTGTTTTATTACTTCTATGCCTTCATCCCCAAGGCGGCGGTCTACCCCATCCTCGTCTTCGTGGGCCTCGAAATCACTGCCCAGAGTTTTCTAGCGACACCGCGTCGCCATTACCCGGCAGTTGCGCTGGCCTGCGTGCCCGCGCTGGCTGTGCTAGTGAATATCTTTGCTGGCGAAATACAGGGAGCACTCCTAGGAAATGGCTTGGATCCACAGAGCCTCTTTGGAGGGGAACTGCAATCTAAGTTGGCGACGACGCAAATGCTCTCCAATGGTTTTATCTTGACCAGTGTCCTGTGGGCCTCTGCCTTGGCAATGGCCATTGACCGGCGTCTGATCGCGGCCGCAGGCTTTTACAGTGTGGCTGCCGGCTGTGCGCTGTTCGGTTTGATCCATTCGCCGTTGGCCAACGCCCCGATCGTATCTCCCGCGAGCTTTGGTATCCTGCCAGAGGTCGCTGTTCTGCCAGCGGAGAGTCTACCCACGGTTTTAGGGTGGACAGGTGGCTATCTGTTGGTCGCTGCTACAATGCTTGTCTGGCAAGGCTATTTGATTTGTACTCATCAAACCGAGAGTGTAGACCACTCGTCTGCCGAGTGAGAGTTTGGGAGCTACGGGAGTTCGGAACGTCATCGAATTGACAAGATAGCAGCGAGTCGCAGGGGGGCGGTGCCTTTGCCAGACCCTTCCTCGCCTGCGCACAGCTCAAATTAGACTGAAGCATTCGTTCGGCAGCCTAGTGCATGCGTGCGAATATTGCCTACGATGGAAAATCCATGAATTTGAAGATTACCGACCGGTTCAATCAAGAGTTGCCTGCTGACGAATCACTCGTCAATCAGCCACGCCAAGTTTCCGATGCCGCATTTTCATTTGTCACTCCCCGCCATCCCAGTGCGCCTAACGTCCTACATCGCTCACTCGAGGTGGCACGACTGATTGGGCTGAACGAAGAGGATCTGGAGTCCGATGACTTTGTCGAAATCTTCAGTGGTGCAAAGCAATTACCCGGGACAAAGCCGTATGCCATGTGCTATGGGGGGCATCAATTCGGTTCATGGGCGGGGCAATTGGGAGATGGACGTGCCATCAATTTGATGGAGGTCGAACATGCCGGCAAGCATTGGACATTGCAACTCAAGGGCGCAGGTGCAACGCCCTATTCCCGCACCGCCGACGGACTTGCGGTCCTCCGAAGTTCGCTGCGGGAGCACTTGTGTAGCGAAGCGATGTATCATCTGGGGATTCCCACCAACCGTTCGTTATGCCTGATTTCAACGGGGGACCAAGTCGTCCGCGACGTGCTCTACGATGGTCATCCCCGTCCAGAACCTGGAGCCATTGTATGTCGTGTAGCGCCCAGCTTCATTCGCTTTGGCAGCTTTGAAATCCTGGCATCACGCAATGAATTGAAGCTACTCGAGATGCTCGCCGATTACACGATTCGTCATTTCTTTCCGAAGATTGATGGCAGCAGTCCAAGTCGCTACGTCGACTTTTTCAGCGCCGTTTGCCAAAGTACGATTGAGATGGTCTTGCATTGGCAACGCGTCGGATTCGTGCATGGCGTGATGAACACCGACAATATGTCTATCCATGGTGAGACAATTGATTACGGGCCCTACGGTTGGTTGGAGGGGTTTGATTCCGATTGGACCCCCAATACAACAGATCGTTCGCACCGCCGCTATCGGTTTGGCAACCAGCCACAGATTGCTCTTTGGAATCTTGTGTGTCTGGCCAACGCCCTGTATCCAATCGTCCGCGAGGCCGCACCGTTGCAGGCTGCGATGGATCAGGCGCAAGCGGACTTCAACCGCAAGTCGACTGAAATGCAATTAGCCAAGCTCGGGGTTACGGATGTGTTGCCTGGAGACGGCGAATTGATCGCCCAGCTACAGTTGGCGCTACAAGCTGCGGAAACGGACATGACCCTTTTCTATCGACTCCTGGGCAACTGCGAGCGGACGCAGTTGGAGAGTAACCCGTCGCACGGACTTGAAGTAGTGCAGGATGCGCTCTACGAGCCCGACCAGTTGTCTGGTGAAGTTCGCCAACAGTGGCAAGCATGGTTCTTAGCGTACGGGCGGCGACTGGGGGCCGCTGCCATGGCAGATGATATTCGCCGGAGGCAAATGAATGGCATCAACCCCAAATACGTCCTGCGAAATTACATGGCTCAGCTAGCCATTGACGCGGCCGAGGAGGGGGACAACGCCTTGATCGAAGAGCTGCATCGTCTTCTTACTGCTCCCTATGAAGAACAACCTGAATCTGAGCGGTGGTTCGCCAAACGACCCGATTGGGCACGCCACAAGGTCGGTTGTTCTATGCTCTCTTGCAGCTCTTGAAAGGCCAAGAGCTGCGATTTCTCCGGATCTAATTGCCTTGCAAGTGAATCAATAGAATGGCAGCTTGCTCTGCCTCGCCGAGCGAAGCACCACCTCCTTGAAAGTCCGCGTTCCTACTTGCAGAAGGCGTTAGCCACATCAATGAAGGAGATTGGTTGAACGTCGTTCCGAGTTCAGCAGCGAGGCGATCTGCTTGAGCGCGACTGGTGAAGACGGCGATGCTGGTAGGAGTTGCCGCAGATGTTCCGCCAGCAGGTCCTAAATCTTCGGTCACGCCTGATCCTACTGGAGAAGCAAATTCCTCAACTGAAACTAGGTCCAGGTCAATGTTTTCGGCGATGGTCATCAGTCCTTCAACCGTTGTACTGCCACTGAGAGTGAGCAGGCCAATGGGGGCGGTAATCGCATTCTGGGGAGCTTGCGAAGTGGCGTCCTTTCCAGCAGTAGACATTTCGTTGGGATCAATTCCAAGCAGCTTGGATTGTGCCACCAACTGCTGTTGAACTTCTGTGGGCATCCAGGAGCTGCTGCGCAAGACCGACACGCGATGGGTAGCACGGGCCTCAGCCCGAATTCCAAATGAATTTGCCTCGGGCACTTGGGGACTCGCCGGCAAGCTCCTCGCACGCATCTTGGCACTTGGGGCAGCGGAAGATGGTTCTGGCATGGCGGAGGGTTGTGTTGCCATATTAAGCGCCAGCTGCGGTTCGCTGGGGGCGCCACCGAGCAATTCCTGCGGCATCTCGAACGCCATGGCCTCACCGGCATTCCTTGCAGGCGCCATTTCTCTCGTTTCTGAAGTCTCTGCTAGTGCCTCGCTGGGTGGAGTGGTAGGCAGAGTGGCGGCAGCCCTAGCTTGCATCGAAAACTGCTCTGCAGCTGGGGGAAACGCCCCTGCATCGTTGATAGCCGACTCCGACTCTGAAGTTGCCGAAGCGCTCTGGAAGGAGAAGTCATCGGATTCAAGGGCTCGTTTGAGTGGATCCTCCTCCCATTGGGAACGGTCTAGCTCCTCCGATTGCCTGTTCGGAATGCCGATGGGCTCCGCTGCGGTGCCAGCTAGGGCGTCTGCGCCATTGCTGGGCTGGCCATTCGTTGCCAGAATCTGCATCGGGGCTTCAGGCCAGAGCAAGCGGCCGACACCCAGCATCACGAGGATGCTGGCAGCCAAGGCGAGGAGTCGAAGTCTTGGCCAACCACTGCGGCGCGACTGTGGGTGAGGAGGGACACCTGCCCCCGGTCCACCTGAGTTTCCTACAGTGAGTGGATTGGTATAGCCACCTTCGGAATCAAGACTGTTTTCAACGGCATCGCAAGTGTCGAAAATGCGCGTGGCGGCATGGTCTTCGACGGGTGCGACTTGCGGGGCAGCGGTGGCTAAGGCGGCAATTTCGTCAGCATCTGTGGTGACGGGGCTTGGTAAATCTAAGACCAGTTTTCGGATGCGTTGCAGATCCTCAAACGTACTGCGCACGTCCCCGTCATTTTCGATCTTTTGCTCCACCAGCCGGCATTGTTCCGCGGGCAATTCATCGTCCAAGTAGGCAGACAGCCACTCTTCTTGAAATCCATCGGAGGCAGCCAATGTGTTCTCGCGCGAAGAATCGTGTTCGGGTTTGGGAAAGTTCATGATGCACTCAAACCAAGCTGCAAAGCTCGGTCTTGCAGTAAATTTCTAAGTTCCAACCGAGCTCGATGTAGCCGGCTGCGGACTGTCCCAATCGGGATCTGTAGGGTTTCTGCGATCGCTTCGTAGTCCATTCCATCAAAATCGCGTAACACCAATACGACTCTTCGCTCTTCATCCAATTTCAACATTGCATCCTGCACACACCGTTGCGTCTCCGTTTGTTCCAAGCGGTCCTCGGGACGCTCAAGGCTTCCCACTGTGTCGACGGCCTGTTCCATCCCCGTCCTAGGGAGTTGGCTTTCCAACCGGCGTCGCCTGCGATTGCTAATCAGTTGGTTCATCGCAATCCGAGCGAGCCAGGTATAAAACTGACTTTCGCCCGCGAATTGTGGGAGTTTCTGGTAAGCCTTGGTAAACGCTTCCTGAACGATATCTTCGGCCAGCTCCCGGTCGCCACTGGCGTGAATCATAAGCCCCAACAATCGGCGTTGGTACTGTTCCACGATTTCTGCATAGGCAGAAGAATCGCCCGCGAGCACTCTGTCGATAGCGCTCTGGTCGACCGATATTTGTTCGTCGCTCAACATGGGGTTCCGAAGGGGGCTAGACGCAGTTTTCGGGGAGTAGTTCCACCAACTCCTGAAAACGTGCTGTTTGATACAATCGGGATGGAACGGATAAGGCTAACGATGAGTGCTTGAGTTTGAGAAGCCGTGAGAGTGCGAAGGTCGCAAATTATGGATCAAGGACGCGGTTCGTCCATCGTTGGGATTTGCCGTTGGCCAACTAGGCCCCGTGGCGCGCCAACAAACCATCGCTGCTGGCCCAAGTAGATTAGGCGACTCAGCGGTGGACGAGGATAAGGTTTCAAGGGAGCTGAAAAAAAATGATAAAATGCAGGCTGCCGCAAAACAGATCCTCTATCATCTGGCAGTTTGGGTAGTCTAGGTAGCTGCTGGTGTTTGCGTTTCCCCCGATCTAGCTGCAAACGCAATAGTACGTTCCCAGTCAGCGCCGGTGAAGTGCTCAGTTCTTCCAATTGCGGCCCATGATACACCATAACAGTCCATCTCCCGAGAGGCCTTAATTCATGCTGTTGCAATCGTTTCGCGTAACCCACTTACAGGGGTTGCTGCCGTTGACTTTTCTCTTGAGCGTCGCCTCGCTTGGTTTGAAAACCGTGCAGGCGAGTACTCCAGAAGACCAGTCGCAACGCCCCAATATTGTGTTGTTTGTGACCGACGATCAGAGCGGGGATATTCATGCATTGGGAAATCCAGCCATTCGGACGCCGAACCTGGATGCCTTAGCCGCTGAGGGAACGATTTTTGATCAGGCCTATTGCACGACTGCCAGCTGTAGTGCTTCGCGATCGGTGATCCTGAGTGGACTGCACAACCATTTCAACGGTCATTATGGGCATGAACATTCCTACCATCATTTCAGTTCGTTCGAGCGTGTGAAGAGCTTGCCAGTTCGGCTGACGCAAGCCGGGTATCACACCGCGCGAATTGGCAAGTTCCATGTCGCTCCGGAAGCGGTCTATCATTTTGACAAGGCATTGCCAGGCAATGCACGAAACCCCGTCTTGATGGCAGAGAACGTCAAGCAACATCTCAGCAGCCTTGACGGTCAGCAGCCCTTTTTCCTTTATTTCTGCACCGCTGACCCCCATCGCGGCGGTGGCACGCGAGAGGATTTGCCGCATTCCCCCAATGCGTTTGGCAATATCCCGTCCGGGTATGAGGGAGTTGAGAGTACCTATTACCACCCCAATGATGTTCGCGTGCCGGCCTTTTTGCCCGACACTCCAACCGCTCGCGCCGAACTGGCAATGTACTACGAGAGCATTTCTAGAATTGATCAGGGGCTGGGGCGTTTGGTTGCCAACCTGCGAGAGCTAGGTGTGGAGGACAACACCATCATCATTTTCACCAGCGATCATGGGATGGCATTTCCCGGTGCGAAAACGACGTTGTACGAACCGGGAATGCATGTCCCGATGTTGGTCCGCGATCCACGTGCATCGCAACGGGGCATTACCAATCATGCGATGCTCAGCCACGTTGATTTGACTCCCACAATTCTCGATCTGGCGGGCTGCTACAGCCAAGACACCAACCCGGCTGAGGACTTCCACGGTCGTAGCTGGGCCGAGTTGATTGGGCATTCCAGCTCAGGGGATCATGATTCCGATTCTACCGATAAGTGGGATAAAGTTTACGCATCGCATACGTTCCATGAAATCCAAATGTACTATCCGATGAAAGTCGTACACGGTAGACAGTACAAATTGATTTGGAATATTGCCTTCCCACTTCCCTACCCATTCGCCTCGGACCTGTGGTCTGCTCCGACGTGGCAGAAACAATTTGAGCAGGGGCCCGAGACACTTTACGGACAACGCACTGTCGAGCAGTACATCCACCGTCCCGAGTTTGAGCTGTTTGACTTAGTCAATGATCCCGACGAGACTCGAAATCTCGCCTTGGAGCCCGAACACGCCCAAAGACTCCAAGCCATGCAACAAGAGCTCAAGGCGTTTCAGAAGCGGACCAGCGATCCGTGGATTCTAAAGTGGAATTATGAGTAGCTCCAGGGCTGGCTAGTCGGCTCGCGGGGGGCTTCCCCCCGATTGCTGACTCTAGTTGTGACGTTGCATATTGCGAAATGCGCGCGAAGCTCGATCTGTGCGCATTGGTCCCAGTGCATTGTTGCCAATGTACTGGATTGGGGGGCATTAGATTGGGGCACGCGGCCTGCGTTTACCGGTGCATCGTTTGGAGAGAGCTCTACAGGGCAACCCTTCTAGACCGCGTGGTTCGCAAACTGGGCGCGACCTGAACAATCGGAATAATTGTTCGTCTTTCGCAATTCTTCGACTCTTACCCAGTCCCCCGACGATATCTAACCGTAGAGACACAATGCAAGCATTGCTTGAGTCCTCTTGGGCCGCTCCTCGGAGCGGAACTGAGATGGTTTCCTCACTCAAAAGCGTTGACAAACCAGACTTGGACAGTGTGCGAACGTTATGTAGACGTTCCACGCCGTCTCCCTTCACTCCCGCGTCGGAGTGGAGATGCGGTTGATGTCATGTAAGAGTTTGGGTGCAAGCGTGGTGAAGAACTGACTCACATTGCTCCGGCGAGTGTCTCGAGAAGGTAGTGAAATCTGCGTCGCTTGATTGTTTGGATGAGCGTTGTAGTTGAGTTTGTTGTGCGGCACTACCAAGGCAGTGGTGTCGCGATATCAATAGTATGTGTCAATTTTTTGATCGAACTGAGACCCTCATGTCCGACTATACCGACAGCGTGGATGAGCTAACCGAAGCCCGAGATGCCTTGCGTGCAAGTCGTCGTAAAGTGGTTCGCGAGGATGTCCAGCCACAGTCGCCACTCGAAACCTATTTGCGAGAAATCAACGAGACTCCGTTGTTATCCGCTGCAGAAGAGCGAGATTTGGCACGACGTATTGGCAGCGGTGACGTCCGAGCACGCGACCATATGGTCCGGGCTAATTTGCGGTTGGTGGTCAACATCGCCAGGGGATATGTGGGAAAGGGACTCGGTCTTCAGGATTTAATTGAAGAGGGCAACTTGGGGTTGTTGCGGGCCGTAGAAGGGTTCGACCCGGAAGTGGGAACGCGTTTCAGTACTTATGCTAGTTACTGGATCAAGCAGTCGATCAAGCGTGCCTTGATCAACTCGGCCAAAACCATACGCATCCCGGCTTACATGGTTGAACTGCTAAGCAAATGGAGACGGGCTTCGGCCCGACTCTCCGAAGAATTAGGCCGCTCGCCAACTCAAGAAGAGGTTGGTCGCATCCTAGGCCTGCCACGCAAGAAGTTGCCCATCATCAAAAAAGCGATTCAGATCTATAACAGCACACCTCAGAGTGATCAGTCTGAATCCGGCTGGTCACTCGGCGAGATGGTGCAGGACGAACGCTTGAAAGCTCCCGACGAAGAACTGCTGGACCACGATGTTCTGAGCACGGTACTAGATCTGCTCGAAACGCTTGATACTCGCGAAGCGACGGTATTACGTATGCGTTTCGGGCTGGCGGATACCGAATCCCATACCCTCAAAGAAATTGGACTGGAACTGGGGCTGACTCGCGAACGAGTCCGTCAGATTGAAACGGAAGCCCTGGCAAAACTCGCAGATGGTTTGCGAGATCCCAAAGAGCGGGCTGGCTTGGTCTAGCGACTTGCTAACCCATGAAGTGTTGATGGCAATTTACAGGGAAGATGCAGACAGTGGGCTGTCTGCCGAACGTACAACTCACCACTCCCATCCGTGAAGACGCCCAGCGATCAAGAAGATCAGCCGCGTCACTGGCAAGTGGTGCCTATCGTGCAGTCGAGAGAGTTTTACCCCACCGAGACTCTCTCGACTGCGGACTTCCATCTTTGGTCCAATTCGTGGCTGTCGCGGTTCTACTCCTGGACGCGACTCGTCGGCGTTCGCTCTAGATAGCGTTGCCACAAGCTCAGGTACAGCTCCTCGTGCCGAGCAATCATCTGATGGAGCGAGAAGTGTTCTTCGACTCTCGCGACAGCTGCCGCCCCCATCTTAGCGCGACCTGTGTCGTCTCTCAGCATCGCGTTGGTCCAACGGCACAGTGTATTCACGTCTCCCAATTGATAGAGCAGGCCCGTTTGCCCCGACTCCACCAAATCGCGAGTTCCGGGAATGTCGGTGGCGGCAACAGGAATTCCAAGTGCCATGGCTTCCAAAATCGTGTTGCTCTGTCCCTCGTAGAGACTTCCGTTCCATAGCAGATCACAACTGGCCAGTAGTTGGGTGGCATCGCTGCGGTGACCTAGGAACCGAACTCCAGATTCCGCGCCGACATGGTCGCGATACTCCTGCAGTTGACTGCGCTGCGGACCGTCGCCCACGATCAGCAACCACACGTCTTGATAAGCGACTTGCACCATCTGCCCGGCCCAAATCAAATCGCGGTAGCCCTTCTGCTTCCAGAGACGCCCGATGGCCATTACGATTCGGTCACGAGGCGGCAAGTTGAACATCTCGCAAAGCTCGCGGCGGGAAAGCCGTTGTACCTCCGGAGTTTCCACAGCATTGGGGATGACCGTGAATTTCTCCGAGTCAATACCGTGCTGCCGGTAGAAATCTGTGACCGCGGAGGTGTTCGTCACGATCGCGTCGGTGTGACGCATGAGTCGTCGGTCGATGGCGAACTGCCAGCCTTGCTTCCAGGGATCGACACAGCGTTCGCCGGCAATGCACACGGGAACGCCAGCGGATTTTGCGGCCATACGTCCATAGCTGTTCGCGGCAAACAGCCAGGTATGGACAACGTGCGGCTTGAGGTCCGACAGTAGACGCCTAAGCCGTCGATAGGCAAACGGATCGAACTTCCCTCGCTTGCCGATGAAGTGCAGTTCAATTCCCGCCGCCCGCAACACCTCTTCGTACGGCCCCGAGTGCGTCAAGACAATGACGTGAACTTCAAACCGCTCGGGATTGAGATGTTGTGCGAGCAGTGTCAACTGCTTTTCAGCACCACCCTGCACGAGTGTTGGTATGATGAGACAAAGTTTTATGCGCATAGCGTTCTACTGCGAGGCAATCTCACTCCTGTTTGTTTTCCGAAACCAAACTCTGCTGCAACGCCGCAGGTTCGGCGGGCTTTCGAGGCTGCGCATTGAGTTTCAAATGCTCGCCAATTGCGGCCAGCAGGGGATCCTTGGTCGCATGCGCCACATAGTTCCGCTGCAACTGTATTGCGGAGGAAGCGTAAGGACTCGGATCGCTCCACCAGCGTTCCAGATTCTCTCGCAAGGCCGCCTCGTTTTGAGAGGTAAACAGATGCAGGGATGCGTGTTCTCCAAGCCAGCGTCGGGCCGTGGGCGATTCGGCGGACAGGAAGGGGAGACCGCTGGCCATGCAGGTAGGAATCAGCCAGCTCAGACCATTGCCCGCGGCCGGGAAGACGCATAGGTCCGCGACCTGCAGGATTTCGGTCAGCTCCGTAAAAATACCTGGCATGGCAACCAAATGGTGTATCCCGCGGTCCCGCAGCGCTTCGTAGTAACGCCCACGCGTGGTCCCATCTCCCAGGATCCACAGACGCAGCGCCCGTTGCGAGTCGATGACGGGGGCTAGAGCGCGGATCAACAGCTCGACATTCCAGCTGTCGCTGAGTTCTCCGGGGCAAACGACTACTCGGTCGGTCGATCGAATGAAGAGATCATGATTGATCTCGCTTAGGATTTGCCGCGCCACGCGGCGTGCTGCTTTGCTACGATCAATCGGGCGGGCGACAAAACTTGCGGCGCGGAGGATTTTCGAATCGACGATGCCGAGCGATAACAGACGTTGGTGCGCGGCGGCATGGGGCGCAATGACCAGGTCAGCTTTGCGGCAAACTTCCAATGCCATCGTCGAGGGTTGCCAGCGGAGATCGGGCTGAGCATGCAATTCTGGAGGATCAAAGCGGACAACCACCGGGGGCCGCTGACTGGGTGGCAAGCGGGCAAAGCAAGCCGATGCTTCGTGTTCCGCACTATCGCAGTAGATCCAGTCGAAGTCCCGGCACTCGCGCTCGATGTAATCGGCAACCGCGCGTAAATACTTTCCCACCCGCAGGGGCGAGGTCGGTACGGCATCGATGCGCTGAATTGGCAATTCCAGGCACTGTACCCGATTGGGCCAGCTTCGATGCCAACGCGGAGACAAGATATGGACTCGGTGTCCCTGCTGGTGCAATTCGACAGCCCAGTCCGACAGACGCAGAGTCGCATCGGTGGTTTGTGGCCAGAAC
This sequence comes from Aureliella helgolandensis, assembly GCF_007752135.1. GTDB lineage: Bacteria > Planctomycetota > Planctomycetia > Pirellulales > Pirellulaceae > Aureliella > Aureliella helgolandensis. The sequence goes on from NZ_CP036298.1 coordinate 3,885,452, forward strand.
TGGCGAGTCAGAATGAGAACCCGTTGAGAGTCACCCATGGCGCGGTGCTTGTGAATTAGACAGTGTTCGCCTCGATCTCAGCTGGTTCCAGCACCGCTAGAAAAGGGAGATTTCGATAGAGATCTTGATAGTCTAATCCATAGCCGACGACAAATTCGTCGGGAATGTTGAAAGCGACGAAATCCGGTACCAAGGAGACTTGCTGGCGTTCCTTCTTATGCAGGAGCACCGCGCTGGATAAACTCAGCGGTTGCATTTCTGCGATGCACTCCATCACCGCTTCGAGGGTCTTGCCGGTGTCAAAGATGTCGTCAACCACTAAAACGTCCCGATCCTTGACGTCGAGCATCATGTCATCGCGAATCCACAGCGAGCCCGACTCGGTGCCGCCACGGTAGCTACTTGCTTGAATCAAACTGACCCGCACGGGCATGGAAAGCTGGCGGATCAGATCAGCCAGCAGCACTAAACTGCCCGTCATGACCGCCACGATGGTGAGCGGTTCCGTCCCATAGCGGGCGGCGATCTCGGCGGACATGGCCGCCACTCCGTCTCGCAGTTGATTTTCGGTCAGAATAGTCTTCACGGATATTTTCCAGCTGTGGCAAGAGGACGACGACGCGCCTCTGTCTGGCTGCGCTACGCAGGTAGGATGAGAATTTGCGGTGCGGCGCCCAAGGGGACTGAGCGGCGGAGCTAGCGGTTGTGCGAAACGGTTACATACCCCGTCAACGAGGTGGTAGTTTCTAACGCGCTCCGACACTCGCCGAGCACTGGTGCCAGCGCTCCCAACCGTCCACTTCCATGAATTCTCGGCCTAAGTGTAAATCAATTCTGCTGCTGAGCAGGAGCGATTGCCGTCCAGAGAGGCTCGTAACCGGACAGTTTACCGAATCGTTCCAAAGAGTGCGACGGGCGTACTGGAATGCAGTACGCCCGGTACGCATGACTGGAGTCATATTTTTGCCTGAGCACTACCTCAGCGGTCCTCCGACCGGAGAATTGGCCGTTCGGGTGTTGCCGGCAGGAGCTATTGCAGGGGCCAGCAACGATTCAATGTTGGGGGACACGGGCAGCCCTACTGTCGGTTCTGACAACCCTCCTTGGGCCGGCAGATGATTCATTGGGGAACGCGTATCGAGCTGAGAACTTGGGGCGCTCTCCAGTGGTTGGGATGGCATGCTCGCCATTTGCTCCCGCAGCTCCAGCTCTGTTTCATTCAGCCCGTAATCCAGGATCGCGTTTCCGAGGGCCCCCCCTCGGGTATCGGCGCGAATTGGACCTGGATCGATCCACAAGCCTTCGGCATCCAGTTCCATGGTGCCGAGATCCAAATCGAGGCTCCGCCGGAGCGCTTCGAAGTTGACGTAAATGCCGATGAGCGTATTCTGGGTTCGCAGAAACGCATCGAGCCCTTGAAACGCATCGAGTGCAGCCGTGTTTCCGGAGGGCCGTCCCAAGGTTTCATTGATGAGGCGGATGTCGGCGTTCACACTATTCTGCAAGGCAGCATTCTGGACTGCGAAGCGTTGAATTTCAAAGGACAGCTGATTCTGACGCACCGTCCGCAACGAGCTTCGCAAGGAGCTCCAGATCCCGTCTTCGAACTGGTAGTAAGACCGCTTGGCACGTTGGTACGTGATCAACACCTGACGATAGTTATTGCGTTCTTGAAGCCGCGTAATCGGTGCATCCCAAGCCAATCCAACACGAAGTCGGCCGGTCGAACTGCGAAGCGCGAGGGGATTGTCACCGACGTTCTGCACGTCTCCGCTGAAGGTGAGATCCAAGTAGCTCTCCAAATCATCGGCGACGACTTCGATGGATCGCCAGGTATTGACGATCGCTGCACGATTGTTCAACCAATCGCGGCGATGACTGCGGGCAATCTCAAGTGCCGACTGCGGGTCGATGTCAATTTCCGGCAAGAGCACGGATTCCGTTCGAGCCCGAGCTTGTACGATCTGCAGCGCCAGGACGGTATCGTTGAGGTCTGCAATGAAGTCTTGCGAGGCCAAGATGACATTGTCGCTAACGTCGATGAAACGTTGGCGAGCAGTGGTCGGAGTGGAGGACCCTGCCAGCAGTCGCTCAATGGAGGCATGCACTTCTTCCAGACTAGCTCGCTGCTTCTCGAGCCGCGTGATAAGTTCTGCAAGCTCACTCTCAAGTTGTGTCGGCAGTTCCTCAAGGCCCTCTCCCTCTAGGAACGACAAATTGAAGTTGCCGAAGGGAAGCAGGCTGCAAACCATGTCCTTCTCCTGCAGGGCAACCTGTCGCAGTTGCTCCAGTTGCTGTAGTCGCGTCGGAAGATTCTGACGAAGTACCGCGATGTCATTTTCAATTGCCCTGATATCGACCTGGGCGATGCGGTCGACCAACGCTCTGACCGGATCAATTTGCGGTAGCAGTTGGCTCAGTTCCATGGTGAGACCGCGGGTCGAATCAACAACGCGTTCATCGGCCCCCGTGTCGGGATTGGTTTCGACACGCGCCAGCTCTAGGATGCGGGTGTTCGTCTCCCCCAGTCCTTTACGGTAGCCTTGAACCTCTAACCGCCGGTTCCGCAACTCTTGCGAAATCAGCTTGAAGGGTTCCAGCAACGGATCCCTGATCTCTACGCACAGATAAGGTGGCAATCCCAAGTCCGCTTTGAAGCCGTCGAGTGTTTGTTCGTAGCTGGTTTGAGCACTCAGCAGTTGTGTTTGAGCGTCGAACAGGTTCTGTCGGGCTTTGGCGACCTGCAATTGTTGTTGCGGCAGCTCCGTTAACTCCTCTGGCATGGTGGACTGCAGCTCGCGGTATCCATCTTGGAACTGCAAGTAGATGTCCTCCAGCTGGAGAATGTTTTCCTGTTGGTTCGCGATATTCAATTGTGATTGCAGCAGGCCTAAGTAGCCCTGTGCACCGGGCGTAGCTGACGTACCGCCACCGCCACTGCCACCACCGCTAAAGATTCCGCCCAGTGCCGAGAAGCCTTCGAAGCCCGATCCGCCAAAGACACCCCCGCGGCGTTGAGGCCCTGTGCCGTTGGAATTTCGACCTGTGGCGATGTCGACATAAAAGGCACGACGATAGCGTTCAAAGGCGCGCACGTTGGCCAACAGAGTGCGTTCCGCGAGCGTCAAGCGTTCGAGCACAACGTCGCGACCGCCTTGCCGCAGCAGAGGTTGCAGCAAGGTGAAGTCGAGGAGCGAAGTGGCGGATTGATCGTTGGGGCCCGCGACTTGCCAAGTCAGGTTGTTGGCAAATCCAACCAACAAATCGGCACCGGTCGCGAAGCGCTTCCGCATCGAAAACGGTCGACCACCACGGCTGCTGGCACCAGTACTAAATACGGAGCTACTCTCGGGCGTGGTTGGATCTCCGCGACGCGGGCCGTCGGAGGTGTAGGAACCCTGCCATCCGCCGAAGAACTGGGAATCGAGTAGGAAGCGTTCACTGCTCACGTCCAACGCGGATAAGTACAACTCTTCACGGGCACTTTGGTAGGAAGGGGAATGCAGCAATGCCGTGCGCACCGCTTCATTCAGGTCTAGCACCAACACGCCTCGTTCATCGAGCGGCAGGTAATTCCACCATTCGGGATTTTCGGCTGCGTTCGTGCGCCCGTTGGCTTCCCACAGCGGGTATCCCTTTTTGCCGTCAACGACCCGCATGAATTGGGCTGCCTGAGGGTCATCCTCTGGCATGGGGGGGCGGTCGGGATTGAACGGGTCAAACATACGACTGCGACCATCAATCTCGACGCGGTAGGGAGCGCTGACAACCTCGCAGCTCTGGCGAACTTTTTCGTCCAGCAGGTAGTAGGCTTCGGTGTCGGTCTTGCAGCGATAGTTCTGCCGAGAACAGCCAACCGACATTAGGCTTGCAGAGAAGGCCGCTCCTAATCCAAACGCCCGCACTGCCTGTCGGAAACTTGCTCGCAGAGAGCACTGACGGCGCCGGGACTTCACGGAGCGAATTCTGTCTTGGGTAGCTAGACTCATCTGCAGCATCCTTGCTGTTCAATCTGTCAATCTGAGGGCTTGCACGTACTTTGTTGCTGCCCACAACTCGGGCTCGACTATGTTTTGCAGCAGGCGTGTTTGCGACCGGTTCAAATGGGGCTAAGGCCCGTCAAAGATCCAGTAAGCGGATTTTGAAGTGGCAACGAAACACTTAAATGCTTGTGCGGTGGAGAGCACTCGCGCCATGCCTGTCACTGACAAATTCGGACTGTAGCGGTAGTAGGCTTGATTACAATTCTTCCAGGCATTCCATTTGTCCGATCTGACGCGGTTCTCCCATTTTAACAGCCGGGTAAACGATTCAACCGACAACTGTCCCTGCTGAGGAGGGGGTTTAAGGTTATACTTCTGGCGAAAAGCAGCTGAATTTGTACAAGTTGGCGGTGGTTCCAAGTAACATAAAGAGCTTGTATGCTCCGCGTTTGTACTGAGCACTCGCCGTGCTTGGACAGCACAGCTTATCTACTCCTCCTGTTTTGGAATTGATGTTGCCATGGGCTTGGGTGGTATTCTCGTACTTCTGGCATTGCTCGTCTCGCTGATCGTGTTCATCTACATCATTGTGGTGACCGCGCGCAGCTGGGGGATTCTGCACACTTTGCTGCTCTGCACTCTATTCATAGAGTCCTGGGTATTTATGTTTTTCACCGCTGGCGTGCACTACGAGCGGGTCACAGCGACCGAGAGCGCCCACAAAGCGCAAATCGCAGCCGAGAGAGCGGAGAGTGAGACCACACGCTTGCTCTACGGTGACTTTAGTATGTCCCCGGAAGCTCAAGATGCAGTGATTCCACTGAAGGGGGAACTGCTGAGACTGACGGCAGATCGCGGACGTGTATGGCGTCGCGTCTCGCTACTTCAGGTCGGTACCGCCGATTACCAACTCGAACTGATGAGCTCGGCTCCAGCAGAAGCGGTTGATGAATTTGGTGAGCCAGCTGCCGCGGCCGCTCCACAGATCAACAGCGACAGTCTGCCTCAAGGCTTGGTGGTGTACGCATTTTCGGAGACGATTTCCGAAGAGGATGTCGCGATTCCTGACTTTTTCCTCGGTGAATTTACTGTCAGCCAGAGTCAAGCTGGCCAGGTTACGCTGGAACCCACGCGAGAATTGATGAGTGATCAAGCTCAGAGAATCAGCGAGGGGCGGGCGACTTCGTGGTCTCTCTACGAATTGTTGCCGCTCGACAGCCATGTGGCGTTTGCCGCTCCAGGTTCGCAGCCCACGGAAGAAGCGGTGTTTGGAAGGATCGACGAGGAAACCCTGACAGGCCTCTTCGATGCGATTCCCGAAGAAAACAATCGCCGTGAGAAAATTGCTTCGCAGTATCTCTTGGACGGCAAGCGAGCTCCCGATAACGCGCCCCCTGAGAGCGTGTGGGTTCAAGTAAACCTACTCAAAGATTTTGAACTGCAAGTCGATAGTGCCGATTCGGCCAACCTGACCGAGCGTGGCTACTTTGATTCCACCGGGCGAAGTATCGACACCCGAATCAAACGCGGTGAAGAGGGGCCAGTGACTCTCAATCCTGAGGGAACGCGTGGGAAGTTAATCGTCCTCCAGGAGGCAGCAGCGCGACCTCTCATCGCCAGTGGCGTCGCCGAGGAAGTTCAACGCATCTACGTTCGCCCACTGGTCGATTACGAAGAGGCCTTCAGCAACTACTCCATCATGAAACGGAAACTGTCCGACAGCATCTCCGTGATTCAGCGTGAAACCGCCGACATCAACCAAGCCAACCAACTTGGACGCGAGATGGTGATTTTTAGTCAAGCAGAAAACCAGAAGCTGGCCTTTGATCTTGAGCACACTCAACAAGAGGTGACCGTCGTAACTCAGCTCGTCGAGCAGGCCACGCAGCAATTGCAGGCTCTGCGAACTGAAGTCAGCAAGCTCTACCGCGAGGTGCAAGCCAAGCGAAAGCAATTGGTCGCCCAACAGCTGAGCATGCTCACCGCGACTCCTTAGACCACGGGCCCTGGTTTACTGGGTAGTGAGGTTTGCTGGAGAGTTAAGGCCCTACCAGGCCACGAGTGTCTAGAAGTCGAGATACTCCTCATAGGCCTCACGGATACTGCCTGCTTGAGGACGTTGGCCCGTCCAGCGATAGAAGTCGTAGACTTCCGACATTACCGATTGCTCGAGTTCGGATACCAGACGCCATGGAGTCGCCGGGAGAGGCCCCCATCTCGCTTGGTGGCGGCGATCGGCGAACAGGGTCGTGGGCCCTCTAGCTGACAATTGTTTGAGTAGGTCGAACTGCTCGGTTTGGCGATGCGTTGATCCATCATCAATAATGAGAAGAGGAGGCAGCTCTTCCGCCTCGACTGGTTCTGCACTCAGTTCGGTAAGTGTCGCTTCGCCCGAGGCTACGCAAGTTGTTGCTTTCAATAGTTCGGGGGACCCGTTAAAAATGGCTTCGAGATCAGAGGCTGGTGGGCCATCGCTCCAGAGGATTTTTCCGGCAAAGCCGAGTTCAGCGGCCGCCGCGTAGCAGCTCCGCATTCGCAGTGAGTCTCCATATAGCCAAACGACCGGCAGTAGGGCAGGGGAGGCCGTACTAGCTGCAACCTCCTCCATCGCGGAGGTCACAATGCCGAAGCCCACGCCATTCCAACAGTCCCATTGACCATCGCGGTAGCGCGCCGAGGTCACGCTGCCCACAAATTGGGTGATGGGGCACCCTTCGCACAACAGTCCGACAGCGAGGGAGTCGAGTGGGGTAAAAAATCGGGCTGCCGCAAACTTCATCGCTCGCATCCCCTCCACCGCAGCCGCGAAGCAATTCGTCTCGACTTCCACGGTAATGACTTGCCAATCGAGCCTCAGTTGCCGAAAGGCGCGTTCCATGACGAACTGAGTTGGCTTGCCTGCTACGCTGTCACCAATGCAACAGAGAATTGGTTGTGTTGCTGAGCCCATAGACGTATTCATACAAGGTGGGGACGGTGCGGAAGTCGCGCCATGGAACCATCCCGATTCCGACAGCTGACCACAAGTTCTATCGTCAGTTCTTTCCTGCAATCCAAGGTAACAGGCAAACCGATTGGCGCGAATGGTCCGATTGTAGGACCCGCGGCTCAAGCCCCCGTGAGATTCACGCCTTCGGTTCAGGCTCGCTCACACCGTCCCGCCCTGAGCAATCTAAGCTTCACGAGCTCCAGCTGTCCCATTTTGAGGCACTTTCGCAACCGCGAGGGAGCGAGCGGACTCCCCTGCTAGCCGTGTTTGCAGAAATGCTTGCATTGCAGTCTTGGCGGAATCCGGCATTCGGTCCAACGAGGATTCACCAGTCCACCGGCCGAGCATTTCGAAGTCATTCAGTTCTAAGCGCGATTCGCAAAGTCACCTCCGTGAAAGAGAAACCATGCCATTGCGACATGGGGGACAAACCAGTCGCCCCATGTGACGTACCTTGGGGGGACGATGCGTTGGTAGCCTTCGAACGCTTCGGACCTGCAAGTCAAGGTTGCATGATTGCCTTGTGCGGCCTAGTGGCAGCAGTGGCAATGGGGTGGTATCCAGCGTTGTGGATGCAACCGACGTTGGTCGGCATATTTTGGGGAAGCATTTTTCTTGCCGGAATCGCCTGTGCCGACTTTGGCAACGGGCATCTCGCCGTCATCTTCTTGGCAGGCGGAATTGCCACGTTGGCCACGCTGGGGTGTATTAGGCTCACCGAATTCCCTCCCTCGGACTGTCTGTTGACCACCACACTGATCCTTGCGGCAGCATGGTTCGTTTCTCGACTCGATCGACTCACGCGTCCGAGCAGCTTCCAGCACTCGCCGCGACCTGAGACCGCAAGCATGTCGGGGATGGTCAGACGGCGTCCGGACTCTCGTCTAAGATTCTCGATCTGGGACATCCTGTTCCTCACCTGCGTGGCCGCATGCGCGTGCAGCGCGTATCCGGGGCTTGAGACCTCTCCGCTATTGTTAGCCAGTCTATGGATTGCCGTGTTGGGTGGGCTGATCAGTAGTTGGGCAGCCTGTCGCTGGACTTGGCAAGACCAGTGGGCCCCCCTGCAGATCCTGTCCCTCGGCGCGATGTTTGGCATCAGCGCTGCCATCGTGATTCTGCAGTCTCCCATGCCAATCGGGAGAACGGTCAGTTGGCTGCTGCAGGGGCCGTTTAACGTCATTGCAGCTCAAGCGACTACCGTTTTACTGTTCAGCGGTGCCCTAAGATGGGATCAGTACTGCCGCTCCAACTACGGCGTTCGGAGTGCTCCGGCGACGGCCGATAGGGCTTGAGGCCTTGTTGAATAGAAGAACGCGTTGAATAGGAGAACGCGTTGAATAGGAGAATGGCAAGAGTTTTTATGCGCAGGCGGTGCCCTGAAATGCTTTGCAATCCACCATTCCCTGCTGGCGGTCAATTGGCTTAGTGCACGCCCGAGTGCCAGCAATCTTCCCCCAGATCTCCTAGATCAACGGGCGTGAATCACGGCAAGGTCAGTTCGTGCGGATTATTACGGTTCTAGCAAACTTTCCGTCCCGGCTGTGCCGATAAGCAGCTCTGTAACGAGTTTTCGGATGATTCCGAATTTTACATTGTGCGCGGTTAGTCGGCTAAGGCGTGGTCGACTGGCGTACAAGCGATGCCGACTACGGACGATGTGCCGCTGGAGAGATATTGATGAAGATGCTCAGTGGACGGATGCACTGGCTAGCGATGGGGCTTGCTCTTGTCGTGAGTGCTCAAGGATTTACAACGAAGACACTTTTGGGACAATCGCCGTATGGCATCCCAACTGGCCCACAGGGCATGGGAGCTCCTTCCATGATGGGGATGCCCAACGGACAATTCCCGGACGCACCGATGAGTATGGCGTTCAAGGGCCCTCCACCGATGGAAGTCGCGTATGCCAGCCACGCTGGTCGATGCGATGGTAGTGGATGCGACACCGCGGGTTGCGGTTGTGGAGGTGGCGGAGCCATGGGGTTCTGCGGTGGCGATCATTGTGGCGGCGTATGCGGTGGCATGTGCGGCGGTAGTGGTGGCCTGATGAATCGTTTGGGCTGTGGAGCATGCGGCGGTGCCGGATGCAATGCCTGCGGTGGTGGCTTGGGCGGCGGCCTGGGTGGTGACGGTCTCGGTAGCCACGGCTGCTTGTTGGGACGCGGACTCTTCGGTGGTCGACTAGCTGGGTTGCTCGGCCCTCTGGCGCCTTACAGTGAATCCGGCACCGGTGCCCAACGCTACTTCGATTTCTACGGCGGTACCATTGGACTGAAGCGTACCAGCAACGTCGGCGGATTCCAAAGTTACAGTCGTGACGTCAATTTGAACTTCGTTCCAGTTACTCAAGTTTCGGTAGACTCCGCGAATATCAACAGCGTTCTAAATACGTCGGATCTCGATCTGGACGAAATGCGATTTGGGCTAGAGCTGATCGCAAGCTTGCAAGTCGGAGTTGGTTCGAACGTTGAAGCCCGCTACTTCGGTCTCAACTCGTGGGAAGATAATGCCACGCTCAGCGTGGTCGGCTCTGGCACCCCAACCCTTGACTCTGTCTTTAGTCAGTTTGGAACCGTGCCAGCTGGTGGCTACGACGATACCGACAACAGTTTCATTCACAGCATCGATTATGAATCTGCGATGCACAGTGGAGAAGTGAACTTCCGACGTCGCTTTGTAGCACCGGTTAGCTGGGTGCAGGGATCATGGTTGATGGGGATTCGCTATTTTGATCTCGACGAGCGTTTTGGATTCCATGCAACGGGTAGCCAAAACAATACGTTCGCTGCGGATCAGCTTCGCTTCTTCGACTACAACACCAGCACTCGTAATGAAATGACCGGTTTCCAGGTCGGCAGTGATCTATGGGTGAACGTCATTCCGGGGCTTCAAGTGGGTGTAGAATCGAAGAGCGGGATTTTTGGAAACCATGCTGAGGTCGAATCGATTGCGGTTTCCAATTCCATCCCAGGAGCTCGTGAGTTTCTGCAAACGGGGGAAACCGCCTACTTAGCAGAATTGACCGCATCGGCTGTCTACCGTTTGTCGTACTCTTGGTCGGTTAAGACTTCCTACAACCTGTTGTATGTCGACAACGTAGCCTTGGCACCCGAGAACATGAATGTTCGAGGCTTCGGTAGCAGTGCGGGAGCTGTCGCTGGCACGTTCGACGCGGCAACTCGTGAACCGTTCATCAACACCGATGGTGAGGCCGTCTATCAAGGTTGGTCCATCGGCGGCGAGTTTCTGTTCTAGTAGGACTTAGACCTCACGCCAAGTAGAGCAAATTCATCGCGCATCGCTCGAAAGGGCCAGCTTCCAAGCTGGCCCTTTTTTTATGCTTGGAACAAAATGCCACGCATCGCAATGGTTGCTTAGGCGCCGGGATGCAATTCTTGGATTGCGCCGGAGATTCTGTTAAGAAACCGACTCTTGCCGTATAGAGTTTCCAAGGATTGGATGGAGGGCAGGTCGATGGAGGAGGCCCTGAAATTGCGCATGATTTTCGTCAAGGATTCTAAGTCATTGGGTGGAAAGAGTAGTCCAGTCTGGCCGGGAATGATGAAGTCCAGGGCGCCCCCTTGGGACGCTGCGATCACAGGGGTGCCGGCCGCCATGGACTCGATGGCAATCATGCCGAAGTCCTCGATTCCTGGAAAAATAAGCGCTTCCGCGTGAGCGAGGAGCGAGTCCCAGCGCTGGTCATTCGGACGCACCTCAAAGCGTATGTGGGAGCGTCCCTTGGGGCCCGCTTGTGAGCGCAAATGCGACAGATAGGGCCCATCTCCCGCCACGACCAATTGGACACCTGCTCGTTGCGCTGCCTCGATGGCTAGGTCGAAACGCTTGTAGCTGACCAGGGCACCGGCGGCCAGGAAATAGGGTTCAGCTACAATTCGAGCCGTCTGCCGCGCGTTGGAAAATCGGACCATTTCGATCGGCGGTGCGAGGACTTCTGCATCGTGGCGACCGTAGTATTTTTCAGTGCGTTTTTTAACAAAGGTCGAGTTTACGAAGTACTTGTCGACCCGATGTTGCGAGGCAACATCCCAGGTGCGAAGTTGGCTGCTTGCAAATTGAATCAAGGGGGAGGCCAGGGGAATCCGCTTCAGTCCACCGATGTATTCGAAGCGTTGATCCCAGACGTATCGCATGGGGGAATGCAGGTAGCACAAATGCTTCGCATAGGGGCCGGGGATGACTCCTTTGGCGACGCAGCTGGAGGTGCTGATGATTAAATCAAAGTCTTGCAGCGGAAAGCTTTCCATGATACTTGGCAGAATCGGAAGCAATGCTTTGCGAATTCGTCGGAAGGGCCACAATCCTCGTGGGCAGATGATCCTGCGGGAATTGATGGTTTCTGGCATGCGCCGCGCATCATGAAACATCGTGTACACAGGCGCTGCTGGATAGAGCTCAAGCAGGGTTTCTAAGACCTTCTCTCCGCCGCGGTGAGAGACAAGCCAGTCGTGGACGTAAGCAACTCGCATGTCCGTTAGCTTTCGATTGCGTGGTTGAGGGAAGTCCATGTTTGTTGAGCGGTTTCCGCCCAGCAGTAGCTGCGTGCATGGACGAGGCCTTGCTCTGACATCGTTTTCTGCAACGCGCGGTTGTTGGCGATGCGCAAGATGCCGTCTGCGATACTTTCAATGTCGTAGGGGTCGACTAAGTGGGCGGCTGTTCCGGCAACCTCGGGCAGCGAGGTGACCGAAGAGGTGACTACCGGCACACCGGAAGCCATGGACTCAATGACAGGCAGACCAAAACCTTCATAGAGCGAGGGATAGACAAAGAGCTCCGCACCGGCGTAAAGCAGAGGCAATTGTTGTTCTGCAACATATCCAGCCATATGCACCCCTTCAGGTCCTCGGTCGAAGCCGACACTGTTGAAGACCCGACCGCTTGCTCCCGCCAGAACTAGCGAGAGGCCCGGCAATTGTGGACTGGCAATTTCCCATGCTTGAAGGAGCCGTGCCAGATTCTTTCTAGGTTCGATGGAACCAACGCATAGTAGATATCTCTCAGGCAGGTTGAGTTCGTTCCGCAATTGGGCGATTTGCTGCTCAGGATACGGATGAAAGACGCTGTCGACACCGCTGTAGATGACGTCGATTTTCTCTTCAGGGATGTTGCAGAGTTCGACAATTCGGCTTTTAGAAAAATGCGATACGGTAATGACCCGCTGGACGCGACGAGCGAGTCGTGGAACTAAGAATTGATACCAAGCCGCAAATGCTTTGGTGAAGCAATCCGCTTGATCGAAGTAGGCGCAGTCGTGAATAGTGACCACCTGATTCCGCACCGACAGAGGCCCGGTGGTGGAGGGCGACCACAGTACCGAGCTACGCATCTTGCGAGGCAGTTGAACCTGCTCCCACAGGTGACCACGAATTCCAACAGCCGCCTGGGATGGTTCGATGACAGTCATCCGATCGCCAAGTCGGGCGACGATTTCACGCGCGTATCGCTGCTGGCCCGTTAGCTGCTGAGCAAGATACCTGCCGTTGACTTCTACCTGCATAGTTGTTCCTAGAGTACTACTCAAGAGGCTGCGCACTGGCACGGGAAAGAGTCGCACTCCGGTACTCCACAATCCACACGACTGCTAAGAGTGCCACAATGCCTGGAAACGTGCGTGTGCTACTGAAATAGAGCAAGCGAGGCGTTTCCAAGATGGCAATGACGACCAGGGGATAGAAGCAGATTCCAGCGATGGTGTTCGCCGTAAACCCACGGTACAGGCGTCCCGAAGCGAAGCCACAGAATGTCCAAAATACCAAAAAGCCTGCTGTACCAAAATCGAGCAACGGCTGGAACACTCCCCCACCATTGTTCAGCTCAGGCGTGGCGTAGTTATGCAGCAGATCTTCAAAAACACGATCGGGATCAACACCCGTCAGCTTGGAATAGGAAATGGGCGAATCGGCCACGCCCGGGAAATTCCACAGCGAATAGAATGTTGAATAGGGGAGTGGCAATTGGACGTTCAAGCGACTTGCCATCACGCCATTGTTATGGGCCGCAGTGTAGTATCCTCCCACCCGCCATAAAGTAAACTCAGCGATGGAATCGAATTCATCTTCGTAATATTTCCACGATCGGAACGATTCGCTGATAGCGAAAAAGGACAACAAACCGAGGACCGCAAGAATTGGTAACGCTTGGAGGAAGGAATGAACTGGAGGACTGTACTGTCGCCCCACCACCTTCTGTTGAAAATACAGAATGCACATGGGCAATAGTATTTCGATGAACGCCAAACGCTCACCTAAGAGAATCGCCCTTGCAAAGGCAATTCCCAACAAGGCGGTGAGCGGCCAAAGCAGGTGCTGGTGGCCTCGCAAGTAGAGCCACATTCCAATCGGCACCGCTGCCAGTGAGAACTGGGAGCAGGTTGTAATTCCAGGGATCGTCCCAAAGTAGGCTTCACGAATCGTTGCATCCACCTGCACGTCTTCACCGAACAGCAGATCGGGGAGCATGGCCAACGAAAACCCGCGACCGATTCCAATCGCGAGCCATACCATATAGCCAAAACAGCTCAAGGAAAACAAACCCCAAAAGCAGCGTTTAAGTACTGGGTCGGAGGTCGGATTGAGTCCCGACGATGTCTTGCCGGTTGCGTGCCCTAGCTGGCACCCCAATAGGAAAACTGCGACGGCTCCCAATCCCAACAGCAAATGATTGAAGTCGAAATATTTGGGAGTGCCATAGAGCACGTAGTCATGCTCGCGTTGCAGGTAGGCGACCAGTAGAGTGCCCCCGACCGCAAGAAAATAGAGCCAGCTTGGGCGCAACCACCAGAGTGAGTTCAGTTTCGGATTCATGTTGTCGCGCTGATGTCTGTATTCGATGTGCTGTGCCAAAGTGGTCGACCCACATGAGTCCAAATCCCGAGCTTTCGGCGAGCCCACCACCATAAAAGCGCATTCTGGACGACGAGGCTCGCGGTGCTGCCAACCGCCAAACCAAGGCTGCCGTAAAGCCGCGCGCCGACATACCCAACTACTAGTAGTGTAATTGTGGCGAAGAGATTTACGAGTAAAACGGCCGATTGATGACCAGTCATCACCAGTACGGGCGGAGGGTTCCCAAGCACGATCAAGCACAGGTAGCCGAGCGTCAAGACAACCACCGTGGGACCTGCTCCAGCGTAAGATTCGCCAAACACCAGGGTTAGCACCATTTCTGGGAACAATGCCAACAGGCCCAAGGCTGCCAGCGAAGGGATTGCTGCATAGGTAGCCGTGCTTCGCAGGATCTGCTGCAGCTCCGCCGAGCGATGTTGAGAATGCAATCTGGGGATGGTGGCGAGGATGGTCATCATCGCCATTTGCACGGGCATGGCAGAAATCAGCAAACATCTCTTGGCAGCACCGTAGACACCCAATTCGGTGGGGGAAAGACAGATTGCGCCCAACCAGATATCGAATTGTTGCGTCCCGAAAGAAAGAAGTTGATTGACTAGCAGGGTTAGGCTCACGCTCGTCATGATCCCTTTCTCGGTAGGAGTCAACACAACGGCCGGTGCAGACCCGCCGTGCAGGCGCATCGTCGCTCGTAGACCCACCAAGACCCACGGAAGTGTTATGGCAACAGAGATCACGGTGAAGAACAGAACGGTTGCTAGGCTGGATGGAGTGAGTGTGAACCAGCTGATTCCCACGTAGCCCAGCAGAAGCAATCCAAGGAAAAGGACGTTGCTGACCGGGCCTCCAGTAACCCCGCCGGTGTAGAGGCTGGCAAGTTTGAGGTTGGCGTATCCTCGCAGCAATTCTGCTCCTACCTTCTGCCAACTCAGCAACAGCACGCCCGACGCGGTCAGCGCGGCAATGGCCAGTGCGTCCCCGTAGTTCGAAAGCTGCGCAGACATGCTGTAGAGTGAGCATCCCACCAGAATACTGGCAGCTAGCGAAGTGACAGCTAGAGTTCTCAAGATACGAACTGCATAGCTTTTCGCGCGATCCGGCGCGTTGCGACCCAGGTTCTCTGATACAAAGCGAACCGCTACTTCATCCAGGCCTGACATGGCCAGCATCGTACCCAGCGTAAGGGCCGTGGTGATCAGCAGGTAGACTCCGTAGCTGGCTGGCCCAAGAATGCGGGCGGCGAGAATATTACCGGCGAGCGTAGCGACAATGCCTACCACGCGAGAGCCGACAACCCATTTCGCATTGCGTTGGTGCGGTGATTGCTGTGGTTGATCAGCAATCATCGTTAGTAGGCTCCCTCTTTGAAGAGGACAACTTTAACGGTGCAAGCCAGGATGTAGAGATCGAGCCATACTGACCAGTTCAACACGTAATAGTCCACCAGTTCAATGCGCTCTTGATAGCTGGTATTATTGCGGCCTGAAACTTGCCACAATCCGGTGATGCCTGGTAGCACTTCGCGATAGTGCATGTAGCTGCTGCCATACTTTTCGGCCTCATCGGGGAGAATGGGGCGCGGGCCAACCAAACTCATATCCCCGATCAGGACGTTCCAAAGTTGGGGCAGCTCATCCAAGCTTGTTTGGCGCAGTAGGTTTCCAATCCATGTAATCCGTGGATCGTTCTTAAGCTTGTAGGTGCTCGACCATTCTGCTGCTTCCTGGGGATTGCGAGCAAGGTATTCAGCCAGAAGTTTGTCAGCGTTGGGCCGCATGGTGCAGAACTTCTTGGCGTAGAATCGCTTTCCACCACGCCCGATTCGCTCCGAATCAAAGAACGCCGACGCGCCAGTAGTAACCTTGATTAATAGAGCTAATGCCGCAATCAGCGGCAGGAGCAGCAGGCCAGCAAAGGCGGTAATCGAGAGATCAATAAAACGCTTGGCGGCATAGGCACCGGGATTGGTAAGTTGGTTCGTTACGGAAATCGCAGGCAGTCTTGCCGCTTCGCATTCCTCCAGCCACAAGCTGGGAAAGCCTTCCAGTGGCGGGATAATGATCCAGTGCCGCAATTGGCTCTGAGTGCGGGTTGCGAGTGCAACAAACAGTTCATGTTCGAAGGAATCGACGGCCATCATTGCGCGATTGACCTTGGACGCTTTGGCGACAACTTCCAACTCATTGATCGAACCTAGCCAGGGAGCGATGTCGCTGCTGATTGCCGTGGACGGCACGTCCGATACATAGCCCACCGGTCGAAGGCCCCACTGGGGTTCTCGGGCAAGTTGCAATTGAGTGTCGAGCGATAGGCTCTCCGTGCTCACCACGATAACCCGTGTTCCCCACCAGTCCGCTGTGCCAAAAAGGCTGCGGCAGGTTGCCCTACAAAATGCGGCCACCAGGAAAGCGAGAAATGCCCCAACACCCAACTTGCAGAACAGCGATATCTGAAAGGTTCCAAATAGCTTCAGTACTATTGTTGTGCCGAGCCAGACGCTAAGAGCCCCCAATACCCAGCCACGAAATTGCCGCACGGGCTTGGGAGGGATGGCGCCATAAGAACGCTGTAACCAGCCGACCAACAACAGGCCAATTGCTAACATCACATAACCCTTGGCCTGTACCGAGCTTATGGGGTGTAGGTAAGGGAGATGGGGAAGTTGAGAGAGGATTTCAGCCAGGAAGATGCTACCCAATACGGAAAGAGTGTCGCTCAGTAGGTAGAGCGCACGCATCGGCAGACCGCTGGTGGTACCCACCATCTTGGGCCGTTCGGATTTGTTGGACTGCTGGTCGTTTTCCATTCGGCTTACGGTAACCTCTCCGGAAACGACCTCTCCGGAAACGTCGAGGGCGCGATTCTGTAAAGCGGCAGCCATTTGCGGTTTTTCGAATTGGGGCAACAAGTTGAAATTTGGCTAATCGAGGATGAAGGGAGCTGCACGGTCGCTCCTAAGTGGTGTGGAACGCTGTCTGCGAATGCTGTAGCGAGCTTCGCTTGTGATAGGCAACTCGTACCAAAGCACAAGCAAGGATCGCCCAAGCAATTGCGAGTGCGACCCCGTTGCACGCGTTGGCAATACGGACCAAGGTCTCGGCAAAATCTGGAGAGCTTGGAATCAGATTGGCAGTCGCTGCTATTGCAGGCCGCAATCCGTGAAGTATCAAAATGTTGACAAAGGGGAGGCAAAGCAGGGCGATCACGGTTCTACGTGGCCCCGTACCTAGCTCTAGCCATGACGGATGCGACCCGCAATAGCCGGCTAGTATGGGTAGGGCTAGCAGAACGATTTCGTAAATTTGATGGTAGATGCAACAAAACATGGTGAGCAACAAAAACGCACTGTTGACGCTTGTCGCAGAACTGGAACTCTCGGACTGAGTCAACCACAGCACGCAACTAGCAATAGCCAGCATGAACAATCCGATGCCTACAGTACCGCTTGCAGGCAAGGTGCGATCTAACAGGTACTCCACCGACGACGCTGCATCAACCCGTCCACTCGTCGACACGGTTTGGACGTCAGGATGCGACTGGAAATGAGTTTGATTGCTGGTTAGACGACTGCTCAGTGTTCCAGCAGAAAGCTCTCCGGCGCGAGCAAAGACGATTGCCAAGCCCAACAGGAAGCACATCCCGCCAATGAATAGCCCCCTGAAGGCCGAACGCGCGTCTCCCCGGGCGGCCAGCAACAACCCCGCTGGTCCACCAAATGTCGGCTTGAGCGTCAAGAAAACCAATCCTAAAGCGGAGTACCAGCTGGAAAGGTTCGCGTGTTTGCGGCGCTCTCCAAATTCGAGGGCAACCATCATCGCGACCGATAACGCCAAACTAATTTGCCCACTCTGCAAAGCAGTTCTGCCGGGTTGAAGCAGCAGGAGCAAGCCGGCAAAACCACACACGACGGCCGGGCGAGCCGATCCGTTGACCAGTCGAAGCACGCTCCAGGCAAAGACCAACAGCAAGGCGAGACTGCACAGCGCGTACAAGATGGTGGCGACCAATACAGGCGGCACCGCAAAGGGTGCGTAGAGCAACAGCATTAAGGGGGAATACAAAGGGAAATGGTTCGTTACAGGATATTGTTGCATGTAATCCGTGGGCAGTTCCGTGTTCGAATTGTATGGATTCACTCCATCCCAAACGGCACGTATCGGATAATATATCGTGTCATCGAAATCGCGATACATCCGCGTTCGCCCTTCAGACGAATCGGGCGCAAGGCAAAAACTGCGATACACTACTCCGGAGGCCACGATTGCGAAAAACAGGATCATGGCTGTGTCTTTGAGCGCGGTGGGAGCTCGACTCGTGTTTGGTTTGTTGGCGAGCGTCAACGCAATCCCTCCGCCCTAACTGGCTGTGTGCCCGTTGGTTTCGCGAGGGGTGGTGCTGCCGGCACCGGGCGTGCCTTTAATCGACCCAAACGGTCGATCTGGTGCGCAAAATCTGCCATAGGCACGACTTCGTAGACTCTCGCGAAATCGGCGAGTACCGCTTTGGCAAAGGCTCTTTTTACGGTCCCCTTGAGGCCCATGGCCGGGAAGAAACTGAGGTCCAGCTCTTCGTCTCCGCCTAGGAAATCGAGCGGGTGTAGCAGCAGTGACGGCGCTACCCCGGAAATGCGGCAGCAGGTCAAAGCAAACTTCCAGTAGGCCCATGCCAAAGTTTCTGAGTAACTGGCTAGGTACAGCAGGTAGCTCAGGTGGAAGGGGACTCTTACCCATGGAATGGTTGTAACGGGGATTTCAATCAGCGGCGGAGTTTGGCTGCCAGCAGGAAACTCCCAACGATAGGGCTTGAGCGGGCGGAATCCCTCCGTGAAACTACCGAACAGATTCTTGCGCTCGCTACGCTTCTCATCATCGAGTTGCGTCGAAAGAAAATAGTAGGCTCGAGCCACTGGGCCTAAATAGGTTGGGAAAGTGGACGCGTCGTACAAGTAGCCCCGATCTGCCAAGCAACGCAGCACACTCGGAGAAAAACTGAAACCAGGACCACGAAACCCAATCGTCTTTTTGCCCGTAGCTAAATGGATTGCTTCTTCGGCCGCTGTAAACTCCGCGCTGAGCTTCGCTTCACTATAGAGGTGCAACCATGGCTCATGATGGAAGGAATGGTTGCCAATTTCATGACCAGCCTTGGCAATCTGAGCCAAAGCTCCATGATTCTTCGGAAGGATCGCATCCTGCCCAATTACAAAGACCGTAATTGTGAGGTTCAGGTCCGAGAGAATCTCCAAAACAAACGGTACGACGCTGTCCAGATAACTTGGGAAACTCTCCCAACCTTCATCTCCGTGCGTTTTCAAATAGGACCACTTGTTGTCTAGGTCCAATGATAGGCTGGCGCTAAGCTTGTTCATGCTAGGCGGATTCCTCAAAGGCTGAAGCATTCACGTTGCAAATCTCGTCGATCGAGGATTCGGCCAGCTTGATTGTCTCATTGACGTTCAATGTACCATTCACTATCTGGGAGGAGTTCACCAAGTAGATCCCTGGTTGACTGGTGGTGGTGCCTAGCACGTTGCTACTGTAGTTAAGGACCGGCAGCGGGAAGACCTGTTTGACACGGGAAATGCGAAATTCCAATACTTGGTCGGCATCAAACGCAGGATACAAGTCACGCATGCCATCTAAGAAACTCTGCTGCACCTGATCGTCAGTCTCACTCCAGATCGAATCGCCTTGAGCCGCATACTTGGGGAGATAGACCAGACCATGCCCAGCCAGTTCATGGGGAGACACCAACGCGCTCATTTCGATGATGCCTGTAAACGGAGCCGGAGTCGTGATGTTGGTCACGTAGTAGCCGCCCAACGGCTTGCGCAACAGCAACGACGCACATACGATTCCGATGTACTCAATCTTTTCAAGCGACTCTCGTTCCCGCGGTGATAGTTGCGGACAGATTCGTGCGGGAGTCGGGCTCGTTACGACCACTTTGTCAAAGGTCACGCGTTCGCTGTCTGCCAGGTGCACTTGGACTGGTCCACCGCTCTGACTTCGAATCTGAGCGACGGTGGTGTTGCAGGCGATTCGAACGTTGAGGTCTCGCAATTTGTCGACCATGGCATTTAGAAACGTTTGATAGCCTCCGGACACGTAGCCGAATTTTTCTTGCTTCTGCCCACCGTTGCGGGCCGCGTACATGCGTTGGATGGTCGCCCAAATGAAGGCGGCATTGGTGCGTTCCCAAGCATCGCCCAGTTTGGCTTTTAGCAGTGGTTTCCATATTCGCTCAAAGGTGCGGCGTCCGGAGTGGCGCAGCAACCAAACACCAATAGGTATGCGTTCCAATTTCTGCCAGTCGCGAATCTTTGATGCATGCCAGATCGTCCAGCCGAGTCGTATCTTGTCGATCAGCCGCAAGGGAGGGAACTTCAGAAATTCCTGCGCATTGGACATCGAGTAAAGTTTTCCATCGACCAAGAATCCGGTCTTCGTTTGCGACCATTGCACTTTCTCCGCCAGCTGCAACTCCTGCAAGAGTTGCATTGTGAAACGGTCGCTAGCGAGCGTTACATGGTAGTGCCGATCCCACTGGATTGGCCCAAGTTGCCACGCATCTGCCAGGCCACCGGGATGGTCAGCGCGTTCCAGAATCGTCACATGTTTTCCACGCTCTGCCAGCCGCAGTGCTAGGGTCAGTCCCAGCACTCCGCCACCTACGATTCCGATAGTTTCCGGTCTATTGTTCACCGATTCGACGACTCTCAACCTAGATGTTTCTGAATTCAGCAAGGGGACCTGATCTCTCGTCCAAGACCCAAATACTCGGATTAGATCTAGAGGACGGTCGTAGTCCTCGGGAGCCCATGTCTCCGCCAGAGTTGGACGGTTTCCTCAAAAAATGCAGTGTCTGGAGTGAAATGCGGCGGCCTGAGCAAGGCGTCGCATTGTGATTGTTGCCTGTTACGGAATAGGGGACAGGCGCCCCGCGAACTCGACGCGCCGCTCCGTCCCGCCAGAAACGGGGCTGATGCTAAGTAGAGCAATTGCGGTACGTGTGCGGTCGCGCGTTCCCATGGGAAGCTACGGTTCCTCCGATTTAAGCGAAGCTGCTAAATGGGGGTAGTTCTTGTCGGCAGAATCTAGTCCAAGCTCGAGTACCACTCGCTCGTTGATTTGGAATTGAAGGCCACAATAATCGCACTGAACATGAATGGGGGTGTTGTGAGCCAGGTCGCACCATTTCATTAAGGGACGTCCGCAGCGACACACCGCGCCAATCGAGCGTCCAGGGTTGCCTAGTACCAAATGAAAGTCGGCTACGGTGCGGGTAACAATTGTGCCCATTCCAATCATCGCAAAGCGGCCAATTACGAGGTCACACCCGATCCTAGCCCCGGCGCCAATGGTGGCGCCTTCACGCACACGCGTTGGCAGAGTCGCAGCATCGGGGGAGCTCGATCGCAATTCCGAAAGATCATTCGTCGTTGCGCGGGGGAACCTGTCGTTTGTGAAAATCACTCCGGCGCTAATCATTACGCCGTCTTCAATTATGACCGCATTGCATATATAGACCATGGAGTTAATTTTCACTCGATGGCCGATTTGCACATCGTAGGCGATGTAGGATTTTCCCCCGACGATGCATTGTTCACCCAAACGCGCTCCATGGCGAATATGCACGTTGTCCCAGACGGACGTGCCACGCCCCAGGGATACGTTCTGTTCAACGATAGCAGTCGGGTGAATTCTTACATCCATCTCTATTGAAATCCTACCGATTCGGACAACTCACTGCCTACTTGGGACCAGCTGCTTTCCCACATGGCGTTATAGCAAGCGTCGATGACTTCGACCGAGGCAAGGGCGTCCTGTAACGAGATGCGTGGCAATTCCCCACTGCGGATCGATGTCACGAAATCATTGAGCTGATTGGTGAATGCATCGACCTTGTTGTAGCCATTTCCAAAGATGGTCCATTGTTCATCTTCAGCTCTCCGGTACTTGGATTCCTTCCAGCCAACGTGCAAGGTACCGGCAGATCCGTAGATACTGACGTAGTTGTCAAGTTCTTTGTTGAGGCTCCATGAGAGATCGATACTCCCCATGACTCCGCTGGCGCTTCTGACAAAAATCTGCACAGTATCTTCGACGGCAATGTCTTGGATACGTAGTCCTTCCACCACGCGGATTTCTGCGATGGGCCCCAGGAAGTAGCGAGTGATATCGACAGAGTGTGTTCCATTGTCGATCAGGACACCGCCGCCACTGATGCTAGGATCACTATTCCATCGATGGGACATGTCCACGCGAGCAGTGAACGCATTCTCAAACAGCACTACGTCACCGATGACGCCTGAAGCGATCAGCGACTTGGCGGCAACGATATCGCTGCTGTAGCGAAATTTTGACGCCATCGTGAGTATCGCAGTCGATTCTTCAGCAGCGGCCAGCATCAGCTTCGCTTCGCTAAGTCCGACTGCCAGCGGTTTTTCACAAAGTACGTGGATGTTGCGCTTGAGAAGTTCGCAAGTGATCTCGGGATGTGTCACCGGTGGAGTGCACAGAACGACGGCTTCGCAGTCGGTCTCTTCAATCATCGCCAAATAGTCGCTGAAAGCGGAGCAGTGGGCACGCTCTGCCATGGCTGTAGCAGCCTCGAGGCTAATGTCCGTGACTCCCACCAATTGGGCATCCTTCGATTTTTCAAAAGCGAGTAGGTAGCTTTGGGCAATCGCGCCTGCGCCGATGAGTCCGAATCGAGTTGCATGGGTAATCATGATGCTGAGCTCCTAAGTTGTGCGATGCTCTTGGATAAGCAATCGGCGATGTATTCGACATGCTGCCGGGTGTATTTTTCGTTCCATGGCAGCACCAAGATACGCTGCAAGCCGCTGTAGGAACCTACAAATTTCTCGCGAGAGTAATCCAACGCTGAGGCGCTGGCGAGTGTGAATGGCCAGCGGCTGGTGCCAAAGGTACGTTGCTCTTGGAATACCGCGCACTCAAAGGCCGGCTTTTGGATATAGCGTGGTGCACTGAATACTCCATGCGGCTTCAGGGCGGCGCCCAACGCCATGGCCCCACCCGGGATCAGGTCGGCATCGACCTGGACGCAGTACTTCCAATAGGAATGTACATCGCCAGGTTGAATCACCGGCGGAGTGATTCCAGGAAGCTCTGCGATCAACGACGTAAACCGGTCGGCCAGTTGGATGCGAGCCGTCACGATCTCGGTCAGCTTCTCAAGTTGGGCAACAGCAACGGCGCCTTGCAACTCCGTCATCCGGTAGTTCAAGGCTAAGAAATAGTGATCTGGATTTGCATCGCCATAGCCCCAGGCCTTGTTCACAAACAGAAAAACGCGGCGCGCTAGGGCATCATCGTTGGTGGTGACAATGCCACCCTCACCGGTCGTGATATGCTTTCCTTGCTGCAAGCTAAAGCAGCCGATGTCGCCGAGGAGTCCGGCCGGATTGCCTGCGTGTTGAGCATCGAAGGCCTGCGCACAGTCTTCGATGACAGGAATTCCACGGCCCCGGCACAGCTCCATGATTTGCGTCATATCACACGGATTGCCAAACAGGTGTGTTACCACAACTGCCTTCGTGCGGTCGCTCAATGCTTTTTCGATCGATTGCCTAGTCACGTTGCACGTGGCCGGATCAACGTCAGCAAAGACGGGAATCGCCCCTTGGTAAAGAATCGGGGTCAATGCTCCCATGTCGGTAATGGAAGTGGTGACGATCTCGTCGCCCGGTTCCGGATTAATGGCTGCAATCGCACAGTGAATCGCCGCACTACCATGTGAGCAAGCGATAGCATGTTTGACGCCAAGTCGGTCTGCGAAACGCCGTTCTAGCGTTTTGACAAATTGCCCCTTCGTGCTAGTCAGAGTTCCGCTGTTGACAGCGTCTTGCAACAACTGAATCTCTTCATTTCCAAGTGATCTACCGCTCGCATCTTGGTCCGAAGGGAGAGGCAGAACAGACTTTGCCGCAATACTCATGATGTAATTCTCTATCTAGTTTCGGTGAGTTGGATTCGTCAGTTTTTGGGGGAGGCCAGGAGAGCCTTCGGGAGCATTCGCCGTAACAGGATGCGACTCAAAAACTTGACATGCTTGTACGTCGTACTCGATACTTTCATCTTGGAAACGCCGAACGAGCGCACCGTTAGGATCGCTGGGCATTCGACAATCTTGCCGCCCGCTGCATCGACGGCCCACAACAGTTCGACGATCCCCACAAAGCCGGGTTCGCGGACGGCGTAGCGCTGGACTGCAGAGCGTCGGTAGACGCGGACGCAGCTGGTGTAGGTATGCAGCTTGTTGTGCAGCACCAAGCCATACAGCCGCGACGCGCAGCGCGACAGCTGTAACCGCCATGCAGGTACCCCTTCGACGCGACCGCCGGGGTGGTAGGGGGATGCGACCACCATGTCGACTTCTTCCGTCAGCAGATCGGCCATGGCGAGCACGAGCAACGGATCGTAGGTGCAATCAGCGTCGATCGATGCAAGTATGGGGGAGTCGGTTGCCCCAATTCCTGTTGCAATGGCTGCAGCAATTCCTTGATTGGTGGCGTGTCGAACGACTCGTACATGTTCATTAGCGCGAAAATGATCACACAGCATTCCGTGGGTAGTGTCCGAGCTCCCATCGTCTACAAGGATCAATTCCAATTGAAACGACTGGGCAGCCGATTCGGCAAGTATGCCCAACTTCTTCGACAACTGCTGGATCGATTCGGCCTCGTTGTAGCAAGGGACAATCACAGCTAAACGCTTCGGGACTACTTCTACCGAGTCGCTGGAGGGAAGCCTTGTTTTTCGCTGGACATTGGTCTCTAGCGTGTCCATGAGATTGCAATCATGTGGTGAAGTGGCTGCGTGAGTGGCAGTGGTTTCGCGGAAGGGGAGAGTGGCGTCTACCTGGGATGTGCCGGTGTTTCTAGAGCGGAAGAAACGGTGGCGGCTTCAGGCCGTGTCGGAGAACTCGCGTTTGTCGATTGCGCTGAAGCCAAGGCACGTACCGGATGCTTTAATGGTGGAGTATTGGTCGGGACAAAACCGGGACGACTCATCTCTCTGTAGAGTGCCAATCCGACTCCAGCTAAGCAAGCAATGGTCATACCTACCAGTAGGGTCGCCAACGGCTTGGGACTGACCGGAGTGTTGCTGAAACTTGGAGCCTGGAGAATTGTCAAGCTTGAGATGCGTGCGGCCTGCAGCTCTTCATTGATGCGCGACTCTTCTAGATTGTCCGAATACTTGCGGTAATTCGCACGAACCAACTCGATCTCCAACTCTAGCTGGCTTAAATCGAATTCAGCGTCGTTGATGCGATTGAGCTCGGTGTTTGCGATTTCCAATTCTTTTTGCAATGCATCGGTGCGCGCTTGAGATGCAACCAGTAAGGCCTGACGTTCTTGTAGAGCTAATTCTGCAGCTTGATAATTAGGGTTCATTCCCGTCATTTTTTCCACGGGCACCGTTTCGCTCTCCTTGATTCCACGTGCATCATCGAGTTGCTTGCGAAGCTGCTGCAGTTGTGGGTGGTCGTCTGTATAGGCGGCGGAGAGCTCCCGTTCTCGAACTTCGAGGTCAAACAGCTTTTCGCGCAACGTCTGGCCGATGGCTTGCGGCTGTCCTAGGACCTCGTGTGTAACAATTTGCTCGGGAGTCTGGGCAAAATATTCTTCACGGCGGTTGATTTCAGCTTGGAAGGCGTCGCGCTCCGCAGAATTGGTAATCAAGTTTTGCTTGAGCGTACCAATGAGATCGATCTGAGTTTTGCGCTGGTCCACCAACGAGGCAATGCCCGTTGAATTCTTCTTGTCGCGCAACTCCATCTCAAGTTCGGAGAGGGCTTCACGCAGCAACCGCTCTTGGGCCACAAAGAACTCTTGAGACCCCTGGGTGCGGTGGATTCGAAGATGCTCGTCCATTGCCGTTTTCAGTACGAAGCTGAGAACCTCTTGGGCATCTTGTGGGTCCTCCGCCTCGTAGGTCAACGTCAGTACGCTGGAGGTCTTCATCGCTAGTACGCTGAAGTTCTCCTGGAAGGTTTCAATTGCTTTGTCGCGCAAACTAAAGACTTGGAGTGGATTCAAATTGTAGTCATCCAGTGCAGACAGCTTTCGACGCACTTGGGAGCCCAGTCCGTCAGTCGAGCTGCTCTCTCCCAAAATTGCCTGTTCACCAAAGTGTTCGACGACCATCTCGGCAATCAACCGGCTATCGAGCAAATCGGCAACCGCGTTCACGTCGCGTTCACGGGAGTCCGGGACGCCCATGAAATTGCCGGTAGTCGCAGTTGGGTCTAAGCTAACGGATTCGCGTCC
Organism: Aureliella helgolandensis; assembly: GCF_007752135.1. Classification (GTDB taxonomy): domain Bacteria; phylum Planctomycetota; class Planctomycetia; order Pirellulales; family Pirellulaceae; genus Aureliella; species Aureliella helgolandensis. Next base: position 3,911,594 of record NZ_CP036298.1, read on the forward strand.
AACACGAACGAACAATCGGGATTCACTTTGGTACATCCGCTCTGCGGTTACCAGGTATCCGACGGCAAGTGACATCACCAATAGGCCAGCGAGTACGAAATTGAATTTGTTTCGCCAAATTAAGCCGAACACGCTTGTCCCAGAATGGGCTCGTGCATCAGGGAGATTGGACGATATTTCGGTTTTCATTGAAGTACTTCAGCGTTTGGAAACTGGCCAATAGCTCTCAGCGGCAAAACGATGTCCGCGCTCACCGCGTTACGTCGCTGGAAAGCGAGGGGCACGCCGCTCTTGTTAGCTGCCGAACGAGGAAAGCTGCTCCGCAAACTCAGGTAACGGAGTTGCTTGCGTCCACGCGGGGGAGGGGCGATTGCATTGTCTGACGACGCCACCCTGCTACGAGAGTTCTCGGACCGCGAGGGCCTCACTGTGACGTTCGTGAGGCTTCAATCGTAATCAGAGGATGTAGGTTTGGCTATGGATTCGTCGCTAACTCCTGAGAACTCAAATAGCGCTTGACCGAGAGTTTTTGCCTGTCAGACACGCGTACGAACCCATTTCGAGCCCGTGGAATTGCAGCCCCAGCTCAAAAATTGTCTAGCTCAATCCTTACAACCGTCATAATGAGAACTGCTATGCTCTAAAATCTGGATCGGCTAATCGATAGTGTCGGTGCGTTTCCCCACCGCAGTTGCGAGCGTACGTGTTCTAAGCTTCCCTACTGTGCGGTGGTGGGAAGTCGACGTTGGTTGCAGCACGAGCTAGCTGGGGGGGATGAGGTCGGTGCGCGTTGGATGCCTCGTTCGATGCCAAATCTGGTGACGATCGGCGGTAGCCGTGCGGAGTTTTTCTGTCAACTTTTTACAACCTATAGGTCTCAGAATGAGTTTGTATCGTTTCTCTCAATGTTCGCTATACCATGTTTCATTGGTGGTTTTCGCTTTTGTGTGGGCAGGCATCGCGAGCGGTCAGCAGTCAGAACGTCCAAATGTTCTGTTCATCATCTCCGACGACCTCAACAATTTCCAAGGTTGCTATGGAGACCCTTTGGCGCGTACGCCCAATATCGATCGCCTCGCCGAAAGGGGCGTTCTTTTTGACCGTTCCTACTGCACCTACCCACTCTGTGGGCCCAGCCGAAATTCGCTACTGACGGGTCTGTATCCCAATAGCACGGGCATCCTCCAGAACTCGCAGATATTTCGGCAAACAATTCCCCAGCAACTTAGCCTACCGCAAGCCTTTCGATTGGACGGCTATTTTGCGGCGCGAATCGGCAAGCTCTATCACTACAACGTTCCTAAGTCGATCGGTACCAATGGACACGACGATCCGGGAAGTTGGGAGTTGGAGCTGAATCCAGCCGGAGTCGATCGATTGGAAGAGGAAGCAGAGATCACCACGCTGACTCCGGGGCAGTTTGGCGGAACGCTCAGCTGGTATGCCTCTCCCAAAAGTGATGAGCATCATACGGACGGTCTACTCGCGGCAGACGCCAATTGGGTTCTTCAGCGATGTGCTAAGCAATCCCGACCCTTCTTTTTGGCAGTTGGCTTTTATCGCCCGCACACCCCTTATGTAGCTCCCCGTGATCCCTATTTCGGTTTTTATCCGAAGGACAAGATGCCCCTGATCCAGAATGTGTCTGAAGACCAAAAGGACATTCCCGCTGCGGGATTAGCGAGCTACAAGAGGGAGCAGGACAAGCTCACAGACGCGTTGCGACGGGAATGCTTACAAGCCTACTACGCAAGCATCAGTTTTATGGACGCACAAGTTGGAGCGGTAGTGGATTCGTTGGACCGTTTAGGTCTGTCCGACAACACCATCATTGTTTTTACGAGTGACCACGGCTACCACATGGGAGAACATGGCTTGTGGCAAAAAATGAGTCTATTTGAGCAGAGTAGTCGCGTGCCAATGCTGATCGTTGCTCCGGGGGCAAAGGCCAATGGAAGCATCGTTAAGACCCCGGTTTCCCACGTGGACCTATTTCCCACATTGGCCGAGCTGTGTCAGGTGAAGGCCCCCGCCAATCTTCAGGGGCAGAGCCTAGTTCCAATGCTCGAAGATGCCTCCACGATTGGTCGCGGTTGGTCCCTGACCCAAGTAAAACGGGGAGGTACTCGTAAGCAAGGTGCGAGAACGCCCTCCTTCTTTGGATACAGTTTGCGCACCGAACGTTGGCGATATACCGAGTGGGATTCCGGTGAACAGGGGACGGAGTTGTACGACCACCATGCCGATCCACAAGAATTGCACAACCTAGCGTCCTTGCCTGAACACGCTGCTACGCTTCAGCAGTTGTCGCAGCAGCTCGAAAATGCCGTTGCGACTACGTTTCCTGAATCGGGTGTTACTCCCGCGGTCAGGCCCGTTACCTGGGCTCCCAACCTCACGGACCCCTAGTCGGCGAGCGAGGCCCTACTTGGGCAATTGTGGGAAGCGACGTTGCTCACCCTGCTTATCTACGAGCGGATAGGCAGCATCGTAGTTTTCTAGGTAGTCGATTAGGCCCTGCATCATATGCGCGAGCTCTTCGGGATGCGAAACGCTCAAGTCTGTCGATTCAAACGGGTCGCTCTCCAAATTATACAACTGGTAGTGCGAGCCGCCGGAGACATCGCTGGGGACGTAATGGTAGATTACTTTCCAATGGTCCTCTCGATAACTTGTAAAGTAGTCGCTGCGGTGCGGTGCATGTGGATAGTGCATAAGGAAGGTCTGCGGTCGTGATTCATCCAGTTGCCCGGTGAGTAGTTTATCGAGACTGTATCCGTCAATAATATGGTCGCCGGGCAGGTCCGCCTCCGCTAAGGCGGCGATGGTGGGAAACAAATCCTGCACCGATGCAATCTGGCTTTGGAGTCCACCGGCTGGAATCGGTGTCTGTTGTTGGAGAGGGTTTTCTTCGTTGCGAGCTGCCCATGCCGCAATGAATGGCACGCGCATTCCGCCCTCATAGTGAGACCCCTTTTTGCCTCGTAGCGGTGCAGCACAGGCTACCGAGTGCTGATGCCCCAGCGGTGCGTCGGAACCGTTGTCTCCCAGAAAGAGGATGAGCGTGTTTTCTGCAACTCCGAGCTCCTGGAGCTGCTCGACTAGCATGCCCAAGGAACGGTCCATTCCTTCAATCAAAGTAGCAAAGGCTTGGCCGTTCGCTGGCTTTCCTTGGTCCATGTAGTTTTCGGCAAACCTGGGATCGGATTCAAAGGGAGCGTGCACTGCATAATGCGCCATGTGAAGAAAGAATGGAGCTCCATCTGCAACCGCAGCGGCCAGCTTCTTCTTGGCCTCCAGCGTCAATGCCTCGGTCAGAAACGTGTCGGTGCCATGATAGGCCTCGAGATGAGGCACGGCGTGATTCGCTCGTCGGGGATGATTCATTCCATAGTCCAGTTCGCCGTAATAGCTGCCCGGAGCTCCAAAAGCAGCGCCTGCTACATTTTCTTCGAATCCAAGATTAAGGGGTTCGGAGCCGAACGAGTCGGTCGGGCCAAAATGTGCTTTGCCAACGTGGATGGTGTGGTAACCAGACTCGCGCAAGACTGCGGGGAGCGTTACATCTCCCTCTTCTATTCCCTGCCAATTCCAATCCGGTGGTCCCAACGGTCCACGATTGTCCGTGGCGGGATTAATCCAATTCGTCGCTCTATGTCTTGCCGCGTTCTGCCCAGTCATGATTGAGATGCGCGTCGGAGAACAAACGCTCATCGCACAAAAGTTGTTGAAGCGTATTCCGCTCGCCGCCAGCTTCTCCATGTTCGGCGTGCGATAGTAATCGTTGAGTGGGTATCGCTTGGGAGTCCCCTGGCCATCGGTCAGGAAGGGTACAGACGTATCCATCACCCCCATGTCGTCGACGAGAAACACGACAATGTTGGGGCGTGTTTGATCCGCCTCTGCCGAATCGGCCGGGGCAACCAGAAGGGTTCCCCAACAAAGTAGACCTACTCCGCACAAGCCCAATTGAGCACGAGTTCCGCTCCAGTTGAATAGCATTATCACTCCCGAATGATCGTGGTGCATTTGTCGTTCTTAAACGCGCCTTGGTATCAAAATGTCTCTGGCAATTATAATGCAACCCTGCAGCCAGTTTGTCACGTCGATTGCTGATCGGAGGCAGGTGGCTGCCTCGCGTCGGAAAACGTTGGAAAAAGGGAGGCAGTGCTACCGGGATGCGGAAGTGCCCTGCTCCACCCGAGTTCTAGATTTCTCTCCAGTGGATTGCAACTTGGAAAGCGACGTAGCTCTAGCAAAGTTTGGTGCCATTGGGGACAGGCTGGTCAGGAATGGCTAACACGACATCGCCATTGTCTCGATGGAGTCCAACCAACAAACACTCCGACATAAAGGGACCGATCTGTTTGGGCGGAAAGTTGATGACGGCTAAAACCTGCCGGCCGATCAATTCGGTGGGAGTGTATAAAGTGGTAACTTGGGAGCTTGTTTTTTTCACGCCCAGATTCGCCCCAAAGTCGATGGTGATTTTGTAGGCCGGTTTGTGCGCTTCGGGAAACTCGCGGGCGTCAATCACGGTTCCGACCCGCAGTTCAACTTTCGCAAAGTCGCTCCAAAGAATCTCTTCCAAGGCTAACTCCTCACTTGTTTACAGGGATGTGTCTGGCACTCGGGAAACCTCTCCGTCGCATTCTAAGAAAAACTGATCGAGAAACGAACGCATGAATTCCTCGCGTTGTAGGGCGATGATTCTAGCGGGTTCGGTGTTGAGGAGTGCGCGAAGTTTGAAGAGCTTCTCATGAAAATGGCCTACGCCGGTTGGAGCGGTCGGTGAGGCGGCATCTCGCTGACTAGGCAGGTAGAATGGCTGCCCCTTGGCGGCGCCGTATTCAATCGTGCGGACAATTCCAATGGCGCCCAAGGCATCCAAACGATCGGCGTCTTGAACGATTTTTCCCTCTAGGCTCAGCTGGTCAGCCGGCACCCCTTTTCGAAACGAAATGTTGTCCACAATGTGCGTTACGTGTTCGACGATCTCCTGGGGGACTCCCTGGGCTGACAGAATCTCCCGCGAGAACTCTGCGCTGCGTTCAAGGCCGTCGTGGAACTTGGCATCTCCCACGTCATGCAACAGCGCGGCTAGGTCTACTACCAGGCGGGAGCCACCGGTCTCCGTTTGAATCTGCCGAGCGGTGCGCAAAACTCGCGAAACATGGTCGAAGCCATGACCGGCTTGTTGCCCCTGCATGCGTTCTGCGGCGATCGCTGCAGTGGTGTCTGTCCACCTCTGCTGTTGCTGTGGACTCACGGGTTCACTCAAGGCTGTTTCCTAACGGTTTCTGGTCGAAGGTGATGCAGTTAGACGCACTATTAGCGTTCGTGGCGAGGCCCTGTTCGACTTGCGCAGTCGCGGGAGAAGTACTTTTGTAGCGGCAACTCGTGGAAACGCATAGGTGCTCACAATGCACGGCTGAGCGGCAAATTGAGCTATACTTTGGTGTTCCAACGGCTCGTCTCTTCGGCTGGCTGCCAGGGGCACCGTGTTTTAAGTCTTAGGTTCAAACCGCTTGAGGTCTACAAGATGTTTTGGAAGTTTTGTGTACTCCCCGCAATGTTGGTCGGCTGTTTTGCAGTGGGGCTCCCTGGGGGGAGCAACGCTCAGGAAACGCAAGGAGCAAAGGTCGAGAAACGCCCCAATATCCTACTGATGCTCTGCGACGACATTCGCTTCAATGCCTTGGGATGCATGGGGCATCCGCATCTTAAAACTCCGAATATCGATCGGCTGGCATCCGAGGGTGTCCTGTTCGAGAATGTGTTTTGCACAACCAGCTTGTGCTCTCCCAGCCGGGCGTCCATTCTCAGCGGTTTGTACGCGCACACGCATGGCGTCACCAACAATTTTACAGAGTTCCCCGATTCAATGGGAACCTTCCCCATCCAGTTGCAGAAGGTCGGGTACGAAACCGCCTATATCGGCAAGTACCACATGGGGGAGAACAACGACGAACCGCGGCCCGGTTTTGACCACTTTGTGACCCATAAAGGACAGGGACAGTATTTCGATACTGAATTTAATGTTGACGGGCAGGGGGGCAAAGTAGTGCCCGGATATTACACAACCGTCGTGACGGATATGGCTGAAGAGTGGATTCAGGACCGGTCCGGCGACAAGCCTTGGATGATGATGATTGGCCAGAAAGCTCCTCACAGCTTCTATTTTCCGGAACCGAAATACGAACACGCGTTTGATGACGTTGAAATCGACTACCCCCATTCCGCCTTTGATCTATCCGATAAGCCGGAGTGGATCCGGCAGCGGCTCAATACCTGGCACGGTATTTACGGTCCCCTGTTTGATTGGAGGAAGGACTTCCCGGATACTTCGGCCGCTGCAGTGCTCGATTTCCAAGCTATGGTGCGGGCTTACATGGGCACTATTCTTAGCGTCGATGACAGCATGGGACGGCTCGTTCAACTGCTGGCAGAACGTGGCGAACTTGAGAATACGATCGTGATTTTCATGGGAGACAACGGCTTGCTGGAGGGGGAACATGGCATGGTCGATAAGCGGACGATGCATGAACCCAGTATTCGGATTCCACTGGTAATGCGATATCCGGGAATGTCTGGTGGAAGCGCCAAGCGTGTCAAGCAGCAAGTGCTGACGGTGGACATCGCCCCCACCCTGTGCGAACTCGCCGGTGCAGAACCTCTTCCCAAGATTCATGGACGTTCGCTGGTACAGCTGGTTGCGGACAAAGATCCCGCTTGGCGGACATCGTGGTTCTACCATTACAACTACGAGAAACAGTTCCCGTATACGCCCAATGTCCGTGGCGTTCGCACCGACCGCTGGAAATTGATCCGGTATCCGCATGGCGACGGACAGGCGGATCGCCACATGGGGGAACTCTACGACTTGGCCAACGATCCAGATGAGCTTCACAACTTGTTCGGCGCACCGGAGCAACAGGAACGCATCGCTGAACTATCCAATGAACTACTGGAGCTGATGGCGGCAACGGGAATCTCTGAAGATACCATGCCACTCGATGAGGGCATTAAGGGAGAATTGCCAGACGCATCGATTCGCTAGCCTGCAGCCACTGAATTTTCAGGCTATCCATAAGAAAACCTCTGCAAACCTGTTGGTTTGCAGAGGTTGGAGAAAACGTACTGCTACGCTCTTAAAGCGGTGACTCGTGGACTAGCTACAGCCCATGGAGTTACCGCAATTGTGGCAGAGGTAACAGTTGCCGTTTCTTACCGTGATTGCACCGCAGTTATCGCAGCTTGGGGCGTCGGACTGGAATCCGGCGAACTGGCCGTTCCGCGATTCACCAGTGGCTGAATCGGCGGGAGCTGCCAAGGCGACTCCGGCCCGCTCAAGACTCTGGGCATTTACTACGTTGAGTTGACCACTATAGCGGGCAGAGGTCTGGACTTCAGGTTCGGTTTCCACAGCACCATTTCCATCGGCTTGCTTTGCCGTGGCCTGTGGCGTGGCGGAGTCGTTCGCGTAGTTGGCACCGCCCGCAGCAGCCTCGCGATAGCCCGCCAGGAAGGTAATTCCCATCCAACGGAAAATGTAGTCGACGACACTCTTGGCGATGCGCACATCGGGATTCGTGGTGTGTCCCATGGGCTCAAATCGCGTATGCCCAAACTTGTTCACCAAGACTTCCAGTGGCACGCCGTACTGCAACGACATGGAAATGGCCGTTCCAAAGCTGTCCATCAGACCACCTACGGTCGAACCCTCTTTGGCCATCGTGATGAACAATTCGCCCGGCCGACCATCGGGGTAGAGCCCAACGTTCAAATAGCCTTCATGTCCCGCGATATTGAACTTGTGCGTCAGCGATTGCCGCGTGTCGGGCAATCGCTCGCGGCGCGGCTTGTAGACAATCTTTTCCTTCACCACTTCCTTGGCCTTGGTTTCCTCCGACTTGGTGTTCAGAGGTTGACTCTGCTTCGAGCCATCGCGGTAAATTGCGATCGCTTTCAGGCCCAGTTCCCAGCCCCAGAAGTAGGCTTCCGCGATATCCTTGGGGGTCACATCATGCGGCATGTTGACCGTCTTGGAGATCGCACCCGACAGAAACGGTTGCGCGGCGGCCATCATTTGTACGTGAGCCTGCCACGCGATGCTCCTGGTTCCCTTGGCGGGTTTGAAAGCACAATCGAAGACTGGCAGGTGCGCGTCCTTGAGGAAGGGAGCCCCTTCAATCGTATCGTTCTCGTCGACGTAGTCGATGATCGCTTTGACCTGATCGTCGGTATAGCCGAGCGTCTCAAGTCCTAGGGCGACCGAACGATTGACAATCTTCAGAACGCCTCCGCCGGCAAGTTGCTTGTACTTGACCAACGCAATGTCGGGCTCGATGCCTGTTGTGTCACAGTCCATCATGAAACTGATGGTTCCGGTGGGAGCCAAGACGGTCGCTTGAGCGTTGCGGTAGCCATAACGGTCACCCAGCTCGACCACTTTGTCCCATAGATCTTTGGCCGCCTGTTTGAGGTAATCAGGGCCGGCACTATCAATGTTCCGGACTGCATCGCGGTGCTTGCGCATCACACGCTGCATCGGCTCTCGATTGGGCTCGTAGCGGTCGAAGGTTCCCACGACCCCTGCCAGCTCAGCGCTGGTCAAGTTGGCCGCACCGTGCAACAACGCGGTCAACGAGCCGCAGATTCCGCGTGCTTCGTCTGAGTCGTAAGCGGCACCAGCCGTCATGATCAAGCTGCCGAGATTGGAATAACCCAAGCCAAGTGGACGGTACTTGTGGCTGTTTTCTGCAATCTCCGGCGTTGGATAGCTTGCATGCCCCACCAAAATCTCTTGGGCGATGAAGTAGATTCGGCAAGCAGCCACGAAACCTTCCACATCGAATAGCCCATCCGCTTTGCGGTACTTCATCAAGTTGATGCTGGCTAAGTTGCAGGCGGTGTTATCCAGGAACATGTATTCTGAACAGGGATTGCTGGCATTGATGGGCCCGGAATTGGGGCAGGTGTGCCAATCGTTGATCGTGGTGTCATACTGCACACCTGGATCGCCGCAGTTCCAAGCGCAATCGGCCATGGTGTCTAGCAGCTGCCGAGCATCGTGGGTTGGCGGTTCGTCTGTCGATTTTGCGCTGACCCAGGTTGTGGTCCACGGTTGCTTGTCGCGAACCGCTTTCATGAAATCGTTGGTGACCCGTACAGAAAGATTGGCATTCTGAAAGAAGACCGAAGAGTACGCTTCGCCGTTGAAGTTCGACTCGTAACCTTCGCGAATCAGCGAATGGGCCTTCTGCTCTTCACGCCACTTGCACTCGATGAAGTCGAGAATGTCGGGGTGCGTAATTTTCAGCGACTGCATTTTAGCTGCGCGACGGGTTTTGCCACCACTCTTCACGACACCAGCGATCGAGTCATAGACCTTCATGAAAGAGAGTGGGCCCGAAGGGGTTCCGCCACCTGAGAGTTTCTCCCGTCGGCTGCGAATGGTTGATAGATCGGTTCCCGTACCACTTCCAAACTTGAAGAGCATCGCTTCGCTACTGGCCAGCCGCATGATGTCCTCCATGTTGTCATCCACGCTCTGGATGAAACAGGCGGAACCCTGCGGGAACTCGTAGGGATTCTGCGGTTGCTCTACTTGCTGCGTTTCCGGATTGAAATTCCAAGTGCAGGGAGAACCGGTAACTCCGTACTGATGAAACAATCCGACATTGAACCAAACGGGAGAGTTGAACGCACCATGTTGATGAACGCACAGCCAGGATAGTTCGTTATAGAATCGTTCACCGTCGCTGACGGTGTCGAAATAGCCATCCGCAATTCCCCAATCGGTAATCGTCCGCGTGACGCGGTGGATCAGCTGCCGAACGCTGTTCTCGCGTTCTGGTGTTCCCGGCTCGCCGTAAAAGTATTTGCTGACGACGACATTGGTAGCTAGCTGACTCCATTTTTCAGGAATTTCGCAGTCGGTTTGCTCAAATAGGGCCTTGCCCGCTTCATCCTTGATCGCAGCGCTACGAATCTCCCAACCCACGGTATCAAACGGATCGGTATCTGCTGGACAAAATCGCTGCTCGATCTTCATTCCTGCACCCGTTCCTCTCTTGGTGGGCTCTACTTGCGAATTGCCCCCTGCGCCATCCTGTGTCGTTGGCGATTGGACATTCTGACCCTTGCGCCCCAGTTCAACTGTAGACATCCTACCAAGCTCCTGTATGCATCAATTTTGAGGAAACTCGCGTGCTATCCACCATCCTGGAACACGCCAACGCACTCCGTTCCCATGTGCTACACGGGAATCGAAATAAGTTGCCGTAGTGCCTCCAAGCTTTAAACGCGGATGCTGATCGAGATAAGAAAAACGGTACCTACGTCCACCTTCATGGTTGTCGTTGGACTTCTTTGTAAGGGCTCTCCGCCCAGCTCAAGACTCCTTACGAACTCAGATGCTTTTCGTGTGCAAAGAACCACTACCTGTAGTAGGTCGGGTTGTTGATAGCACAACATCTAGCACTTTGGAAAGAGTTTATCGAATCTTCGTCGAGTGTCAAACTTCGATTTACAAGAATGCGCAAGTTGGCTGCAAATCATCACTTGGGACGATTTTGCGAGCTCCAGTGCCACTGCTCGCAACTGTCTGCGCCTCGCCCTAACTCATTACCTTCAAACGCTTTGTGAAGATTCGTTGAAGGTTAGGTGAATCCCGTATGGCACGAATAAGTTCGCGGGATTTTTCCCTTCGGGTTGCCGCCAACCTGCCGAAGTCGAAGGATAGGGAGAACGGGAGGTCTGGGGTGAGGTGGGGAGCTGCGGCGATGGGAGCTGCAAAATTGCGCACTCCCTAAACGGGGTAATGAAGATACACCCGCCTTGTAGGACAATGGGGGTGGCCTATGCCATGGGGCCACCCTCTAACCGTGTGAGGCTAGTTAGCGCTTTGCACCCACCTTAGCGAGTCGCGGGTTGGCTTTGCGTTTCATTGGGAAGAGACGCTTCTTGCGCGGCTGCTCTGGCTCATTGGCGGATGTCTCTTTGGCCAATGCCTCCTCGGCACGCATGGTGTCGTAGGCCGTGGGGATGGTGGCGCCCCCTTCACTAAGTTCGTCCCGCATCAGCAGCAGATTGATATTCAACTCAATCGAGGTGAGTTGGCTCCCCTCGTCTGCGGTCACAAAGGTGAAGGCGATGCCTTCGCGGCCCATCCGGCCGGTGCGACCCACGCGATGCACGTAATCGTCGCAATCGAGCGGTATGTCGTAGTTGATGATATGGGAGACGGTGGAAACGTCGATCCCACGCCCAACCACGTCGGTTGCGACCAAAATTCGCACTTTGCCATTGCGCAGGTCGCTAAACACGCGATCGCGATCACGCTGGTTCATATCACCGTGAATGCAATCGACCCGCACGCCTGCCAAATTGGGATATTTGGCCAGCTCTTTCTGCAAGGAGAGGTGCAAACGGTCTGTCCCGCGTTTGGTCCGGCAGAAGATAATGGCCTGCTCGGGCTCCTCGCGACAAAGCAATTTAACGAGCAGCGGGAATTTGTCCTTCTGCTTGATACTCAGATAGCGCTGTTCAATCGATTCGACGGAGACCTGCTTGCTTGAGCAATTGATATGCACTGGTTCGACGAGGTAACGCTTGGTGAGACGTTGAATATCGTCTGCGAGCGTAGCGCTCAGGAGCATCGTTTGACGATCTTTGGGGCAGGCTCGCAAAATCTGCTCGATGGCAGGTCGGAAGCCGATATCAAGCATTCGATCCGCTTCGTCGAGTACGACGCACCACAGATCTTGCGTTTTGAAGGTTCGCCGCTGGATATGGTCGTAGACGCGGCCGGGGGTGCCGACGACGATTTGAGTTCCCTCTTCCAGTTGCGCCATTTGACGCCGCATGTGCTTGCCGCCAGCTAGGACGGTGATTGCCGTTTTGCAGCCTTGGGCCAGCCGCTCAATTTCTTGAAACACCTGCTCCGCCAATTCGCGGGTCGGTACCAAGATCAACGCTTGCGGATTGCGACACTCACTCAACGGGTCGAGCATCTCTAAGATGGGAATGGAAAACGCTGCCGTTTTCCCGGTTCCTGTGCGAGCTTGTCCCAGAATATCGTGCCCATCCAGGGCAGGGGGGATGACCGAGGCTTGGATGGGAGAGGGGGTCTCATACCCAAGTCGCTCGAGTGCTCGCATCATTACTGGTGAGAGGTCCAATTCCTTAAAAGAACTGGCCTCGGACGGAGCCCGTGGCTCCGCTTGGTTGGATTTACTTTCAGACTGCATGAACTTCCTAGAAGACAAATAAGCGGGGGGATGTGAAATGTCGTAACGTCGTGATTCTCACGACAATTTCCCAGCCCGACGCATTGGTGCAGTCGAATAACTGCACCAATGCTTCGGGCTGGATACTTCGACGCACTCTCTATGTTAGCTTCTAACCCCCATTCTTGTCACTCCCCATTGTTGTTTGGGAGCAAACAGTGTGCAATTACATTGGATATTCGGGTCCGAATGTAAGGGAGTCCCCGGTTATTCGGTAAAATATACCAATGGGAGATTCTAGGTTAGATGGCACACGACGATTGGATCCGCAGTACTTGCAACTGGCTGAGATCGGCGAATGAGGAAGATTCTTCGCCGGAGGCCACCTTGGCGAGGGTTGCCCACGCACCCCCCGCCGAACTCGAAGCCCTACTTGAGGTCTTGGCGGCAGATTTTCACGCCTTGGCCCAGCAGTCCGGGCGAGTGAAGCTGCTGATGCAGGCCGTTGCGGCGCGAATGGTCCAGCTGACGGCCGATGCGCAGTTCACCCGAGAGGGAATCTTCATCAACGCCGAATGCCTCGCGCGTCTCTACGATCAATTGGTAGAGGTGGATGCTGCCGCCGCCTCTCATGTCTTGCAGATCTTGGCCTCCCAAGGAGATGAAGAGTCTCTAAGTTCCTTGGCCTCGCTGATCGCGGAAACGCCGCCCGAAGACTGGCAATCGGTGGGATTGGCGCTCAGCCCCCTATGGAACGCTGAGCCGGAAGCTCTCGAACAATTCTTCGATTGCTTGGATGCTGGTTTTGTGCATCCGGCCACCATGGCAGTCCTCCTCGATCTAGCCAATTTTGCCGTGCGCAGCGGCAAATTGAGCGAACACCCTTGGGCAGCACGCAGTTCGGAACTGGGCAATTTACTGGCGGCAGTCACCGCGCAATTGGAGAAGCTGGAGCAGGATCCCGCCCAATTTGGCAGTCAGATCGAAGAGATTCAACGCACGCTCAACGACAGCGTGGCCCTGGTGATCAGCTTGTGCGATTCCTTGGGGCTGATTGCGAACGCAGAGGCGATTCCCACCCTGACGCATACGATGCAACTTTCGCATCGTCGCATTCAAACTGAGGCCGCCGGAGCGCTGGCCCGACTCGGGGATGAGAGTGGCCAGCAACGCTTGGTCGAACTGGCTGCGGACCCCGTCGCCCGCCGCCGCGCGGTCGCTTACGCCGAAGAGCTTGAGTTTGCCGAACAGATTGAAGAACCCTTGCGACTGCCTCACGCACTGGCCGAGTCCGAACTAGCCAGTTGGCTTGCCGAGCCACCGCAGTATGGAATTCCTCCTACAGGGTTGGAATTGATCGACACACGCACCCAATACTGGCCCGGCTATGAGGAGCCGAGGGATTGCTACCTATTTCACTACTGGTATGAGTTTCCCGGAGGACGCGTGAGCAATGTCGGTATCGCGGGGCCAGTAACTCACGCTTTCCAATCGGATCTTGCGAATCTTCCAGTCGACGATATCTACGCTGCTTTTGCCGGTTGGCATGCGGAGCACGAGGAGATCTATGAGGTCCCTATGGCGTTGCTCAATCCCGCGCAACGGCGAGAGGCGGATCTCTTGGAACGCAAGCTGGACCAATTAGAAATGTCCAGCATTGTGCCGCTCGCGCTGACGTTCTTCTTGGGAGAAATCGCGTTGCTCGCTCAAGTGGAACGCGAGGGGATTCAGTCATGTGCCATTGCGGATAACCAAGAATGGATTTCTTTTCCAACCTCGGAAAGCTCGAATGCCATTACCCCAGAGATCGTGCTCTCGATCTTCCGCGGGCGAAAACTGCTGAGAACGTTTAACCACTAGGTCGAGGCCCTCTTGCACTCCTGGCAGCCCGTTTGCTGGATTGCCAATCCGCGGGCATTGCTTTAGGGATGAACCGACTGATGAGGCGGTAGCCACCGTCGCTTGCCGCTTGCCGATGCGTGTTGCGTGTTGCGTGCACCTTCCTGGTGGAGCTGCCAATGCGGGATTCCAGCTAATTTGTGTGGTCCGAACCTACTTCAAGAGTGTAGCCGAGCGTCCCCCCGGTGAAGCCGCCGGCAGCTGCTAGTAGAGGCGTCGCAGAAGGTGCAGTTCGGGCAGGGCGTCTGCGGCAACGAGAATCTCTGGGACGCGCTGGGGGGCTAGTCGCTGGACGACTTCGAGCAGTTCGCGGGAACGGGCGATCCCATCGGGTAAATCGGCCAAGCGGACGACTATTTCAGACCAATCCTCCGCTTGGGCAATGTCTAAGAATCGCACCATGCTTGCCTCGTCGCGGGGATTGACGATCAGGTTTCGCTGCAACCATTGGATGGACCACTGAGGATCGGCCGGTAAGTCACAGATTTGGAGCACAAGCTCGGGATGCCAACCCAGGCGTTGCAAGCGTTGGAAGGGCTGGCTCTCAAGCTGAGCCTCATCGCCTTGGGGCGGAGAGCTGGGACTCGGGGACGGCAGAGCTCCGGAGGCGTTGGCAAAGGTCTGGTCTAGGGCGCGCGCGAATATAAAGAGTTCGCTTTCTGGCTGCAAGATATCGCGACAATCGTAGAGTTTCCAGGCGTCGCCGACCCTCGTTAGGTAGAGGAGGCAGACGGCCGTTTGTTGTCCGTAGACGACTGCGGTAACACGTGCGTCGCGGCCAGGATTCAGCCACCGAAAATCTAGCACCTCGGTCCGATTGCCGCGCGGAGTCCTGATCGCAAAGTCTGCGAGCTCCGTTTCCCAGCCTTGGCGAAGTAGGCCACCGACGTCAGGGGTTGCAGACAAAAGCTCCACTTCAAGCGTCATCCGTGGTAGATCCATCGCATGGCGCCACTGAGCGATCAGGAGCGTTGGAGGGTTGTCCACTTCTCCGGCATGTTCTCGCGTAATTTCGTCGACCCGTTGCCGCAACCCATTGGGCATGCCATTGAAAACGGGCTGGCAGGCGATCAGGCCCGCTTGCACACTACTGGGCAATAGTTCGCCAGGTAAATCACGTTCCCGGCGATACGCTTCACTCATGGCAGCCGGCTGGCCCAACAGAGGCATCAATTCAGAAACGGCATCGGTCAAAAAGATGAGGCCGGCTAGGAACACCGCAGCGGTGATGGCCAATCGGAAACCAATTCGATCGCGACGGAGGCGAACTCCTGGCGGCAGTTCCTCCACATCGGCTTCTTCCAGTGGCTCTTCCAGCCAGTCCGGATCGGCATAGTCGTTGGGATCCCATTCGTTCAGTTGAGCGACATGTCGATTGATAATCCAGCCGTCGAGACTGCGGCGGTTGGAGTCGGTGGGATTGTTCATGAATGGACTAGCGCCCACTTACATTACGAATGGAGCACTGACAGATTACGATGGTCGTCCGCGGGATCCCCTGCTCGTCGTTATCGGTGGTGGAAATGGCCAGCGAGTAGTTGGTGGGAAGATCAAGGCAAGTCCGAAACTGAGAGGTGGCAACCTCCGGCAACTGCACTTGGAACTCGCCTTGTCCGTCTGGTTTCGGAAAGCTCATCGTGTCTACTTTTTGAATCTTGCACATCTTCAGGCTGCACGTCAGCCGCAGTTGTTTGCCTCCCATTAATTGCGGCAGCAGGTCTAGCGTGGTGCCTTCCGGGTAAACGCGAACATGGGGACGGAAGGCAATTTGTTCCTGTCCATCCTTGATCAAGGTAATGGGTTTAATGCCAGTCACGAACGGCCGTTCAACGGTGTCGTTCACCGTTGCCTTGCGGCCGTTGAAAACCGCAACTTTGGGTGAGAATAGGTGTTCGATCTCGGGCATCTCCCGGATCGCATCGAGCACTTGCCGGCTTTCCTCGGGTGTTAACAACGTATACAGCACCGGTCGCGCGCGTTCAACGATCGCGACGGCTTCGGTCCAAGTGCTGGAGGTGACCCCCTGGGGCGGTTCGATGATGTCTGCTTCCGCTCGTTCTTGTTCGCGTTTTCCACGCTCGACATGCTGCCGAACGAGCGATGCACCGATTCCGTGATTGGGCATATGCTGAAAACCAGTCGTGTGGATCTTCGGACTATTGCTGGCGACCCTGTCTTCCGCTGGTTCGACCATCGACCATTGAACGGGCAATGCACTCAACGACTGCTGTGAGCCACGAACAACCGTGGTGTTGATCAGGATTTGACTTACACCGAACTGCTCAATGGTTTTCAGCATTTCCTCGGCGCGAGTCAGGTCGCTGTGGGAACCGGCCAGTGAGCATTGAGTATCCTCGATCAATACGCCACGGCCCCGGTCGTCCACTTCGATCGTTCGTGGACTACCATCGGACATGACGGTCCCGATTGCGTTTTGAATTCCCTGCACAGCCCGCTCGTCGGAAGGGGGCTCGAGGGTGCTACCCAAGGCGGAATGACATTCCTGGGTCAGCCACGCGGTTGCTGCAGCGCCGGTAAGCCCCATCTCGGCCTCCAGACGCACGAGGATAGCGGTCAGTTCAAAGTGACGGATTTGAACGTCATCCAAACTCTCAGGCGTCGGAATGGGCAAAGCGCTCGAATCCTGAGATACGCGCTGGGGCGGTCCTTGAGACGCCTGTTCTTGCCCTTGGAGCTGGGGCATCAGCAGTGCCAAGCCGAGCAGAAACACCGTCATTTCACCGAGAAGACGCCGCCTAAAACTCGAATCGGTACGCGATGAGTAGAGCATCAGAATCCATTCCTTGAGTTATGCAGTTTCGCCTGAGGATGGTATCCCCAAACTGGCTTGGCAAGCGACATGTTTGGCAAACCCCATTTGTCGGTGCCCCAGAGGGCTATTCATCTACTCGTTTTAGTATGTTTGGTGGAGCGAGGGCAAGACCTAGGCCGCCTGAGGGAGACTAAATCGCCAAGAAACTCAACAGGAGTAGAGTCGAAGTACGTTGGCGGATACACTTGCGGTGCATGCCTAAAGTTCCATGAATAGAATAAAGAACAGCAGCTATGAACAAGATTCTTTCTGAAGAGCTGGTCCGCGAGCAGCTTAAGCAGGTGATCGATCCCGAATTGTTTGTCAACATCGTCGATCTTGGCCTGATCTATGTAGTTGACCTGCAGGCCAGCACTACCGAAGAGGGGAAGACGGACATCTTGATTGAGATGACGATGACCAGCCCTATGTGCCCAGCCGGCCCGCAGTTGGTGGCCAATAGTCGGCAAGCGGCGGAATCCCTCGAAGGAGTGGGCAATGTCGAGATCAAGGTGGTCATGGATCCCCCTTGGACTCAAGACATGATGACGGAAGACGCACGGGATCAACTCGGCATCTTCTAAATTCGGATCCGATAGCGCCGCGTGCGGCGAAAACGTCTGATTGTCACCGGTGCCCCAGGCAAGCGGTGCCTGTGCGAAATGCGCAAACGAGTGTTTCTCGGTGGAGTTCGTGCGCGTTTAACGTCGGTCCTCCAGCGCCGCGTGGACGCGCGCTTAGTTCTGCGCGTTCATGCGGCGGTTGCAGCTTGAATTTTGCGTCCCCCCTTGATTCGTAAATGTACGATTCGTAAATGAACCAGGAGAATCCCTGCGTGGAAAAGCGTCTGAAAACCGGCATCCCCCAGCTCGATGAAGCACTTGGAGGCGGGCTGCTGCCAGGCTGCCTGACGATGATCGTTGGAGCGACGGGAGTTGGGAAAACACAACTGGGAATCCAGTTTAGCGAGGCTGGGTTGGCCCAAGAGGGCTCCCGTGGCGCGGTCATCGATCTGTCGAGTCGAGGTGACTCTCAAAATCACGTGGGCTACGCCCAACGACTCTTCAGCGTTGACCTGAGTGTGGGGAACCTGAAGGAGGAAGTCGCCTGCCCCTTCGGTGTCGAGCGGCCCAGCGACCTGTTGTCCTTTTTGGGCTATGGTGGGAGACGTGTTCTACGGAGTCAGATGGACGACGACCAATGGCACGCCTGGCAATCGGAATTGAACCGGCGTACACCTCAGCTATTTAAGTATGTCTACTCACACCTTACGCACGGTACCAGGCGGTTTATCGTCGACGGGATTGAACCGCAGGTTTCCGCGTCGGACTCCTTGCAACTCGATTTGCTCGAACTCATCTACCACCGCATGCTGCGTCAAGAGCACGATTGGTTAGCCCGAGAAGTACTGCGAGAGAACTACCGCGAGTGGGAGTCGAAGGTTGCACAGCATGCATTCGATCACCAGGCATCTTCAGCGGTCGTCTTGGTCACCACCAAGCAAACCATGCTGGAGCAGTTGATGACCGATCCGCTTGCAGACGGCGATCTGCTGGCCGGCGCCAATACGATCATCATGCTGGGGCGGCAGTTGAAGGAAGGGGTGATGACGCGGGCGCTGTACGTCGCAAAGCACCGTGGTAGCTACGCGGATCAACGAATTATTCCGTTTGAAATCACGGAGCAAGGTGTCCGCCTTCCCTAGGCGACATCTAATCGGGCTGGCCAGCCATGTCCTGTAAGAGATCCTCGAGAATATCCATGAGCCGTGGCCCCGCCTCGTTGCCCAGGTCAACGACTTCCGAGTGCGAAGTTGACTGTGGGATGTCGGTCGAGGCCACATTGGTAATGACCGAAAACCCCAGCACTTGCATGCTTAGCTCGCGAGCGGTTAGGACTTCAGGCACAGTGCTCATTCCAACCGCATCCGCACCCAGTTGGCGAAACATGCGGTACTCGCCACGCGTCTCGTAGGTCGGCCCTAGGGTGGCTAGGTAGGTGCCTTGGTGCAGCGTGATGTCTTTTCGACGGGCGATGGAGTTGGCGTGGTGGATAAGCCCAAAATCATACGGGCATTTTCCGCGAAGCGGCGGTGTTGGTCGTACATGGGGCTTGCCCCATTGTTGTCGATTCCACAGGAAATCAATATGGCTATCAATCGCCATTAGATCCCCTTTCTGAAAGCGCGTGTTGAGGCCGCCTGCCGCATTGGTCACGATGAGAGTCGTCGCTCCCAGTGCGTGCAAGCAACGGATGGGGAAGCGGACGTGCAGGTTCGAGAATCCCTCGTAGCGATGGGCTCTTCCCTGCATGAGCACGACCGGGACGCCTGCTAGGAAACCGAGAATCAATTGTCCAGCGTGACCGACGGCATGCGTGCGGGGAAATCCGGGGATCTCACTATAGGGCAGGGCGGTGGGATGGGTCAGCCTGGTTGCCAAGTCCCCGAGGCCACTGCCAAGTACGATGGCCACTCGCGGCTGAAAAATTCGCTTTGCGAAAACTCTGTCTCGCGCTTCAGCGACGAGCGCGGTGAGCTTTGCTGGAGACAGGGACAGTAGATCTAGTTCGTTCCCCACGCTTACTGTCTGGCCGCTTCGTACTGAAGAATTCCGGTCACAAGTGTTCTGAGTTTGGGCTCAGCCGCGCCAGCGGTGGCAATGATCTTGGAAACATCGGCCGGTTCGAGCGCGTCGGGCAGGCACATGTCCGTGACGACGGAAAGCCCTACGGTGCGGAGTCCACAGTGGACGGCCACCACGACTTCGGGGACGGTCGACATGCCCACCAAGTCCGCGCCGACAGCTCTCAGGAAACGGTACTCCGCGCGAGTCTCGAGATTAGGGCCAGCAACCGCTACAAACACTCCCTTGTGGGCAATGATGTTCTCGCGTCGTGCGATGGCAAGTGTCTCGTCGATCAATTGAGCATCGTAAGGCTGACACATGTCTGGGAAGCGAGGGCCCAACCGATCATCATTGATGCCAATGAGCGGATTGTCTCCCATCAGATTGATGTGATCTTCGATCACGACGATATCGCCGGATTGAAAATAGGGATTCATTCCGCCAGATGCATTGGAGACGATCAGCAGCTCCGCCCCCATCGCTTTCATCACTCGTACCGGCAGCGTTATCTGCTTGAGTGGATAACCCTCGTACATATGAAAACGGCCTTCCATGGCCATAATGGGCAACCCGCAAAGGTTGCCGCACACCAGCCGTCCACGGTGGCTAGTCGCTGTGGATTTGGGGAAGTGAGGAATGGCTTCGTATTCAATGGAAGCCTCCACTTCGATTTGTTCGACCAATGGCCCCAAGCCAGTTCCCAGGATAATGCCAGCGTGTGGCTGTCGATCCCATTGCTTGCGGATAAAACGACAAGCATCTTCGATCTGGTTGTACAGTTCCAGCATGTGTGATTCAGGGATGAAGCAGAGTGGACGAATCTGTAAAACAGTGCATCGCCGGGGCGTTCATGATGAGACGACTCTTGCGAGCAATGACAAGGGGCAACGCCCGTAGCCTAAATCAACTCCAGTCGTTGATGAGGACTCAGTGCTTGAGCGTTGAATTCGCATTAAAGCATGTTGCCGGTGGTTGCACAACATGACGACAAATGGCATTTTTTAAGTTGCGGCAATTCGCAGCACATTCCATTCAGTATACGCTTTATGTTTCCAATATTTCGTAGTGAAGAAAAATTCTATGCAGCGCAGACGACTAGGCGAAAGCGGACTTTCCGTTACCGATATTTGTATGGGCACCATGACTTTCGGAAGTCAGTGCGATGAGATGCTTTCGATGCAAATACTCGACCGCGCACATGACGCTGGTATCGACTTTTATGACGCGGCCGAAATCTACCCAGTCCCGCCCTTAGAAGAAACCGTCGGTCGTACCGAAGAGATTGTGGGTAAGTGGTTGCAGGGAAAACAACGCGAGCATCTCTTGATTGCGACCAAGGTTACCGGCGCGGGACATGGCTGGTTTGCTCCACCAGTGCGGGGTGGGCGGACCGCCTTGGATGCAAGGCACATCCGCTGTGCGGTCGAAGATAGTCTACGGCGATTGCAAACCGACTACATCGACTTGTACCAAACGCATTGGCCCGATCATCAGATGCGGTATGAGGACACGCTCGACGCGTTGTCCAGACTGGTGGATGAGGGAAAAGTGCGCGCGATCGGATGCAGCAATGAAACCAGCTGGGGGTTGATGAAGAGCCTGTGGGCTGCCGAGCAACATGGCACCCGCCGCTACGATACCGTTCAAAATAACTTCAGCCTGATCAATCGCCGCTGTGAGAGTGAATTGGCGCAGGTTTGTCGTAGAGAGAAGGTTAGCTTGCTCCCCTATTCACCCCTGGGCGGTGGCGTCTTGAGCGGCAAGTATAACAATAGCTTGCCCGAGGGAGGACGGTTTACCGAGTACCTCCGCAGCGGTGGCGAACGGCAAAAGTCGATGGCCATGCGTTTCGTGAACGAAAGGTCGATCGAAACTACCCGCCGACTGGCTACCATCGCTGAGGATATTGGGGTCTCGCTCGTGGCCTTGGCCGTTGCTTGGAGTCGTCAGCACGACTTCGTTGCGTCAACCATTATTGGCGCTACCTCCGTAACGCAGCTCGAAGAGTCTCTGCAAGCGGTCGACTTAATCCTCGACCAAGAAACTCTGGCACGGATCGACGCCATCGACGTGGATATTCCCTGCCCATTGCGCGAAGATGGCCTGCGCAGGCTGTAGGTTTTGTCGAATCGGTCGGCGGCATCGCCCACTTGACATAAGCAAGTCCCGTGTGCAACACGGGCCGGGCGGTGACTCGCGGGCAACACCATAGCAGCGGGCAGTGCGATATGGATGGCAATAGAAATGCATCGGCCCTAGAATAACTCCCGTGGAGTCGCCACTCGTCATGGCCGCGCTCCCATTTAGAATTGCTCTTCCCCTTCAAGCAGAAATGAATACATGGCGACGATCAAACGGATTTTGGTGACTGGCGGTGCGGGCTTTCTAGGCTCGCACATGTGCGAACGCCTCGTCGCTGATGGGCATGATGTAATTTGTCTTGACAATTTCTTCACCAGTCAGAAATCGAACGTGGTTCATCTCCTGGGCGCACCCAATTTCGAGTTGATTCGGCATGACATCACACTGCCTATCTTTTTAGAAGTGGATGAGGTCTATCACATGGCCTGCCCTGCAGCTCCGGGGCATTACCAATTCAATCCCATCAAGACGATTAAGACCAGTGTGGTAGGCTCGATCAATATGCTGGGGCTTGCCAAGCGGTGTGGCGCTCGGATCCTGCTCGCCAGCACGTCTGAGGTCTATGGTGATCCGGAAGTCCACCCACAAACGGAAGATTATCGGGGCAATGTCAATCCGATCGGTCCACGCGCTTGCTACGACGAGGGAAAGCGGGCTGCCGAAACACTCTTCATGGATTATCACCGAATGAACAAAGTTGATATTCGCATCATCCGAATCTTCAACACATTCGGCCCTCGCATGCACCCCTACGACGGACGCGTCGTTTCGAACTTTATTCGTCAAGCCTTAACTGGAAACGACATCACGCTCTTCGGAGATGGGCAACAGACGCGCTCATTTTGCTATCGGGATGATTTGGTCGAGGGGGTTTTTCGCATGATGAATTGCGAAGATAATTTCATCGGTCCCGTAAACATCGGCAATCCAGGGGAGTTTACGATTCGAGAACTCGCGGAGCTGGTGATTGAACTGACAGGGGCGAAGGTAAAACTTATTCACAAGCCTCTGCCTGCTGATGATCCCACCCGCCGTAAACCCGATATCTCCCTCGCCAAAGCGAAGCTGAACTGGCAACCCACCATCACCTTGCGTGAGGGGCTTAAGAGTACGATTGACTGGTTCAAGTCCATTGACCTCAGCCATTATCGGCCGCCAACACCTAACTTCTAAGGTGCCCGGCTGGCTGGGGACAGAGGCGTTGCAGTCCGCCCAGCCATGAATGCCGGTTGCGCGATGCAGCAGGGTGTCTAGTGGGATAGTTCAGGTAAAGCCTAGCTGGGCTTGAGTACCGACTTCACTACTTCGCCTCGATGCATTTTCTCGAACGCCGTATGCCACTCGGCGATGGGCCAAACTCCCCCGATGATGGGTTGGACATCCAACTGGCCCGAAGAAAGCATGGCGATGACGCGTTCCCAAATAGGCCAATTGTGACTGAAGCTTCCCTGGAGCTTGACGTTCTTTTGCACCAAGGGGTCTAGGTTAAAACCGAGTGGTTGCGGGCCCCAGCCGACTTTGCTGATCCAGCCAGCCGGGCGGACTACATCCATAGCAATTTGCAAGGTGACGCTGGCACCGGCGGCATCGATAACACCGTCACATCCCAGTCCATCTCGCTCCAACGCCCAGGGCTTTACATCTCCAACAATGGCTTCGCAACCGTATTGCTTGGCAATTTCCAAGCGATGGCGATCGCTCTCCAGCCCGACTAAAGCCACTTCTGCCCCACACAGTCGGGCCATCGCTGCGCACAGGATACCAATGGTGCCAGGCCCCAACACGACGACGCGATCCCCGGGTTCGATCCGCGCATTGCGAACAACGGCGTTGTACGCCACGCAGCAGGGTTCGGTGAGGCAGGCGTGTTCCATTGCCAAGCGATCCGGCACGGCATGCAAAATCCGCGACGGGACGCACACGAACTCGGTCATCGCTCCATTGACCCCATAACCGAATCCCTTGCGGGTCGGGTCAAGGTTGTAAAGGCCACGTCGCGACATTGGACTTTGGGGATCAATGATCGCTGCCGTTTCGCTAACGACACGGTCCCCTTCCTGCCATCCCTGCACGTTGGCTCCGACTTCCGCAATGTGCCCGCCGAACTCGTGCCCAAGCACAACCGGATAGTTGACCGGCCACGAGTGATCGGCCGTCCATTGATGAAGATCGCTACCGCAAACGCCTACGTTGGCCACCTTGAGCAACACGTCATCCGCACCAATGGTCGGGCGGTCCACTTCTCGAATCTCCACGCATCCTTTTTCAGGTGCGTAATTTACGACGGCTGCAGATTTCATAGGTTTATCTCGGGCTGGAGCATCGACGATGCGGGAAGTGGCGGAGGATGTCTGGTGATCTGTCCAGAAAAGTGGACAGGACATTGTCACCTGTCCAGGAGGACAATCAAGCCCGCTGCTCCAAGAAATCTTTTCAGAGACTCATCCCGTATTCCCACCTCGCCGCGACGAATCGAGAGAGAGGGGGGGAAGAGACAAAGTGCAGGTCTATAAAAGACCGGGGACAGTTGTCCTGGTCTCGAACCCGCAAACCGGAATGGGGCGAGCTGACGCAACCTGCCGCCACACGTTTTACCGGTATTGCAGCCCTCCGCACAACAACTGTCCGCAATCGCAACCCGCCGCGTAAGCAAGGACAGGTGGCTGCCGCTAAAGGACAATTGCGGACGCCACCTCCAAGCTGAGATCTAGCTTCACCTTAAAACAACCCTCTGCACAACGACAGTCCGCAATCGCCACACGCTGCATGAGCAAGGCCGGATGCAATGTCGCTACTATTCGATTCAGAGTGCGGTTTCTGCCTTGGGGTTGAGAATGCAAGCAGATCAACGAGCCCTGCCACGGAGGGCCGCGATCTGCCAGGACTGCATGCGAGTATCCTGGGTTCGCAATTGCCAGAAGCCTGTTCGTGCGTAGGTGAACAGGCTTCTGGAGCGGTGAGAAATGTGGCTCGCAGGGCAACGCAATCTTATCTTACGCAGATCTTATTCCTGAGGCAGAGTCTGTCCGTTGAGCACGGGAGCTTCCACGGCGGCCTCAACAGCGCCTTCGGCAGTCGTAGCCTGAGTCGACGACGAACCCTGCGTGGAGGATTCGAGATTTGCTCGAGATGATGCACTGCCTTCCGACGCAGAACCATCTACCTGAGCTTCGCCTTGCACCTTGTTGTTCAGCGCTGCATCGCTTTCATCTGCCTGCTGATTCCGCTGAGCCGCTTCTGCTTGGACGTCGGAACGGGCCGCATTCTCTGCTGGGGCCTGCGCGGCGCCACGTTTCTCGTCGACTACGGAAGTGGCGGAAGAGCCAGCGTTGGATTGGTCAGAAGTATCTAAGTTGTTTTGTGGATAGCTTCCGTATGCGGCGCGGTGATCTCCAGCCATTCCTGATGATTGCGGAGTGGCGGCTTGCGGAGCGGTACCCTCGTTAACTTGCGCATCGAAGTAAACGCGGCAGCCGGCTACGCATATGAATTCACGTCCGTACGCGTCATGCTGCAAGCGGTATACTGGACCGTTGCGGTAAGCGGAGCCGCTTTGCGATCCCATGTTTGATGGGGTGCTCATGGGCCTCTGCGACCATCCAGTGGAACTGTTGCCCGTCGGTGCATTGCTCCCGGAGAGGGCATTCGCGTTTGAATCGCTCGATGGTGGGTTGCTGGGGGAGAGTGCCGCGTTTGCAGATGCTTGGGTTCGCCCGTTGAGGTTGTTGGCAGCTGCCGCGTTGTTCGATTGCTGAACGTTCGCGTTAGCCGCAGCATTGTTCGGCGACTGCAGACTGGATTCTGCCGCAGTGTTTAAATTGTTGCGGTTCCCCAGACCCTGTGTATCCGCCTCCGCCCTCAATTGGCCACTAGTTGTCGCGTTTGCCGAGCCCGCTTGAGTGGAGACACTGTCTTGAGTATTGACGCTTGCGGTCCCGTTGCTGTTGCCATTGAGCTGAGCAGAGGAACTCGATCGCGATTCAAGGGATTGTGTAGCCACCGGAGCTGGGCTGGGATTCGGTACACTGGCCTCGAGTCCCGATTGCGAATTTCCTATTACCCTTGCTGGATTGCTAGGAGAGGAAAGCGGCTGCTGTGCGAAGGATGCGGAGCACGTCGCGGTGGCTGCTCCAAGGACTACTGCACTGTACAAATTGAATCTCATGGATTTGTTTCTCCGTGAAATGAGGTAGATGGTGACCGAACCGCAACTTCCAGATCGCGTCGAGGCTCAGCCGTTGAGATGGTCTGGGTAGACAAGGCAAAGGGCATGCCAATCGTTCAAATTCGGAGAGATACTGGCGGAAGCACTGCGGCTTGAGTGATCGCACGCCAGCCGCTTGTTCGCCAGACGCGCAGGCTGCGTTCTCAGAAAGTTGGCGAGACCAACTTTCGCGATCGAGCGATTCGATCCTGGACCTCAATGTGCAGCGGTCAACGCAGATTTCGGTGCTTTGCCACCTTGAATGCTGGCCGAGAGGTCGGAGTAGGGGGGATGGGCCGTGATAGATTTCGGGGGGCGATTGCCGGCCCTATACGGGCTGTTGATTTAATCGCAATTTGAATTGTAATGCGGAGGTAGCATCCTTAATTGCCTTGTAGCGGAGGTTGTCTTTCCTTACTCAGTGGGTAAGGCGGAGGCTGGCACGATTGCCAGCCACCACCTCCCCGTTGTCGCGATGGGGGCGTTTCCCCATATTTACCGTCGTGCGTCTTTCTCGCAACGGGCGCCCCCCTTCTCATTGCCTCTGCGGTGTAACCCGGCCTCCATTCTGGAGTTGGTCGCGGTAGAGGAGTTCGATTCATGAGCGTCCCATGGTTGTTGCAGTAAAGCTAAGCAGTTCCAGGAGCCCAAGCCGTTTTAGAAAAACTCGTTTCTTCATTCGGTAGTTGTCGTTAACACTTTTCCGTTTGAATTTCATGCAGCGGACTCGCATTCGAATCCACTTGTCTAGCTGCTGAAACAGAAAGACACATGTTGAGAATTCCGTGGCGAAGTAGTTCGCCGTTCCTCGAATGACTTGGTTCAGTTTCTCGATCGCGGTACCGTTCAGGTTATGGTGGCGTCGGGTTATCTCCTGGACCTTGGTCTTGAATTTCTCCACTGACTTGGTTCGCATCGTTCGCGACAGCCGAGAGAGTCGAAACCCCAGGAAGTCATAACCTTTCCCGTAGCTTGTGATCTTCGTTTTCTCAGGACTCAATGAGAGCCCAAGTTCTGTCATTATGGATTGAACCAGCGTCAGTGCTGCTGTAGCCTCAGCCTTGTTCTGGCAGGTAACCACGAAGTCGTCCGCATATCGCACGAAGCGGTATCCGGCTTGTTCGAGTTGCCAATCGAGCTTGTTAAGCACAATATTTGCCAGCAGCGGGCTGATGACACCGCCTTGTGGGGTGCCGATCGTGGTGGGGCTGAAGACTCCATTCTCCATGACACCGGCTGCGAGAAATCGTTCGATTAAGTCAAGGATATTGCCGTCGGCTACCTCCGCTGCGACTGCCTGAACAATCAGTTTGTGCGGGATGTTATCGAAGAAGCCGGAGATGTCAGCATCGAGAACGATGTTGTATCCTGCTTGATGATGTTCCAACACTTTCCGGATTGCTTGGTGGCATCCTCGCTTTGGACGAAACCCGAAGGAGCTATCGTGAAACAGTGGCTCGAAGATCGGTTCGAGAAGTCGCCGAACGACCTCTTGTGCGATCCGATCCCGGACAGCCGGAATACCAAGCGGACGAAACTTTGTTTGTGAAGCATCTTTGGCGATCCACTTCCGACGCAGGGGCTTAGAGACGAAGGTACCTCTCGTCTTTAAGTCTTTCATCAGAGCGGCTAGATTGTCATCGAGGTTTTCCTCGAACATGGCAATGCTAACCTTGTCGATGCCAGCAGCTCCACGGTTCCGCTTGACAGCTTTGAATGCCTCCCGCATCATTCGGTCGTCAATGCGTCCGGTGAGCGAGTGAACTTTCTGCTTTTTGGCCATGAGGCCATCCTCTCTTGAATGAACTGTCATCTTTGGCGTTGGATCACTGGCCGTCGTTTCTTAGTCGCTTGCTCGTTGTCTGAGCAGCAGGGCTCAGCTACCTCATTTGGTGAGGCTCTCACTCGCGGACTAGCTTGCGGCATCTATCGTAGCGTTGGAGATGATCTAAGTTAGGTTTTTCCTTTCGCTGATATACCCAGCTACTTCGGATCTGCTTCGATCCCTTGAACCGCCTAGGGTCACCCCTGGGCAGTCCCCGGTTTACCGGCAAGACATCAATCGGACTGGATGGAGCGTCGTGCGTCCTACGTCTTGTTCCTCTCGCGTGGCCTCGGCTTTCACTGGAAGCTTATACGTTGGCTTTCCAAGCCTATGTTGCTTGGACGAGTTGGGACCTCACCGGTCAAGTCGCGAACCATTTTCTCGAGGTGAAACCACCAAGCACCGTGACGTTTGAACGACAGCTAGCCGTACATGCTGTCGCCCGACGATCGATTCGAGCGATCGTCATGCTTCACCGAAGCGTGGTGGCTGGCACTCCGCCTGGGCCGAATCGTGATTCCTCCCCAAGTCTTGTTCCTTGGCTCCTTCGCTGTCATATTTATTCTGACACTAGCTGCTTACCTCCATTTCTGAAGTTCGGGGAACAAGTTCTGAACCAGTACGGACCAGCTCAGGTAGGATTTGGCAGTCATTTCTGATTGCCTCACCGTTTATTGCCTGCTGACTTTTGTCGGCAGGCGACTAAGTTCGCGAGCTCTGCGGCTCGCGCACGCAGCGGGTTACCATTTCAACATCCCGTATAGCCTGGCGGAGCGGTCCGTCTGAGGATGACGCTACCTTTCAATCCAGCGGTGGTTTGAGTCCATCCGCGAACGCGGGGTCGCGCTCCGGCTTCATCGCTGGCGAGGAGGTAGACAGAATGCTCGCGGTACGGCGCTCTCTAACGGCAGCCGCCAAAACGCCGCCATAACTTTGGTACATAAGTGCATTTGACCGAGGGATGACCCTGCGTGCAGAGCTCGACCGTCGCCCGGCGTCTTCTTCGGCTTGTTCAAAAATTGGCTCGTCAAAAAGCAGGAATCCGTGGTGAGCAATTTGTGGTGAACAATCTAGGGGCGGGCGAGCACTGCCGTGCCGGTTGACGGTTAGGCGGGCTGCCTGACGGTTAGGACTGGATACGGTCCTAACTCCACAATTCTTGATCGCTGTGGTCCGGCTATTGAGGTGATGTCGTGAAGCTTGGACGCTGAGGAAGCCGCGGCCTAACACCTGCAACCAGATTGAACCGGGCAAAACCGGGGACATGCGGCGAGGGATCCCCCCGCGAGAATTGTCAATTGCTTCTGGAGG
Source organism: Aureliella helgolandensis (assembly GCF_007752135.1). Lineage (GTDB taxonomy): Bacteria > Planctomycetota > Planctomycetia > Pirellulales > Pirellulaceae > Aureliella > Aureliella helgolandensis. The sequence goes on from NZ_CP036298.1 coordinate 3,940,647, forward strand.
GGTGGGTGGTGTCCGTGAGTGGTGGGGTTGATGTTCATGCTAATGGACTGTTCTCCTGCCACCGAAGGTTGTAGATTATACCCCTAAGCCAGAGCTGTTAAGCCTGCCGAGTCCTTTTGCTGCTGTAGTGAGCTACGCTGCTACGGAAACACCCTGTCTTACCTAATGCGCCCAAAGTAGTTTACGAGAAGCAAGAGTTTCATGGTTCCAGCAGAACAGACTTCGCTCCGTCGAGTCTTGATAGTCGATGATGATCGCCACTTTCTTCGGGCAGTGGAACTCTACCTCGCCTCTGACTTACAACTTGTCTTAGCAAGCTCTGGAGAAGCCGCACTCGAGGTACTGGACACGCAGAGCTTCGACGTTGTGGTTAGCGACATGAACATGTCCGGGATCAGCGGAGTTGAATTCATCAAACAAGCTCGCCAGGTAGCACCCGCGACGATCTATATGCTGTTGACCGCCAGTCGTGACAGCAGCATCGCCATTCAGGCGTTCAATGAGGCGGGAATCTACATGATGGTCAGCAAGCCTTGTGACCTGAAAGATTTAAGGGAGTGTATTTTTGCTGCGGGCAACGAGTACGATAAGCAAGTTGGTTGAGGAGCGGAAGCTGCCAGCTTGCCAGCATGCTGGGCGCGTTCGAGCCCCCTCTTGGAACCTGACCTGGCTACGTGGGGCGTCTGCTGCCGGATGCAGTCTGAAGATGCAGTGAGGATTCAATCATGGATGAATCAACTGTTCCAGACGCCGCTTCACGGCTTGTCGAAATAGCAATCCGCTGCATGAGCAAGCGAGGTTGGACGCCGCGACTCGCGAATTCATGGCACGCTCTCATCGTTCACAGCGAAATTGCTCTCAATTTATCAAGCTTTATCGAGCCGTTCAGACTGCGGGACGTTGAATAACCGGCTGATTTAAGTGGACGCCGGGGTGGGGCAGGACGCGAACTTCCCGATATCGAGCTGCAAAGCCGGCCGTCTCAAGTTGCCCCCGCCCGATTGCTTCAGCCTACTTCGTGTTACCGAGTTGCATCTCATTGCGTTTGAGGAGGGGAAGTTAGGCGAAAACCTGAGGAATGAAGCCTAGTGGCGGAAAGTGGAGCATCGTACAGCAAGGGATCCAGGCAGGGCGGCACAGTGAGGCGAGTGCTGACGGCTATTTCGCCTGTGTCCGCTGAAAGGGGGGGGCTTGAGGTCGCGGCAGCGGTCTGCTGGGAGGTGAGTTTCTGCGAGGTGTAGCATGCCAGGGGGGAATCAACTACAATTGAGCCACCTCCATTGATGCTCATCGGTGCACTTTTCTCTTCTTATCTACCTGCACGGGGTTGATGTAAGCCACTCTACCTTCAAGGAGCCTCCCATGTCGACTTTGTCTTCCAGTAAGCAGACGACGATTGTCAACGCAGCTTTTCTGCAAGAGGTTAAGGATTCGAATTATGAGTTGTGGGCTACCTTGCACGAATTGCGTGAGTTGGTAGAGACCAATGAAACGGGAGATTCTTGCAGAAAATTCGTCCTCAGCCTCGAACATCTTCGCGATAGCTTGGCTCTTGAATTTTCGTTGGAGGAAACCTACGGATACATAACGGGCGCGAGAGTCTTGAGGACTGACGCAACCGGCGACGCGGAATGCACGCGACGACAGCATGGCGCACTGTATTTGCAACTACAAGAGATATGTGAACAAGCCGAGGAAGCGGAATACCGCGGTACCATCGCGCGTGACTTAGCCGAATTGATGGAGGCCTATGCGGCCTTCGACAGTTCGTTTCTAGCTCATGAAGCGTTAGAGGCCCGTGTCATTGACGCTAGTCTTGGTAAGTCGATCGAACAATTTGAGTAGAAGGTTGAGGTTACTTCATGGTGCTTGTTGCTCCAGAAAAAACGGGACAGGCTCTCGAGTTGATGCTAGTTGAAGACAGCTTGCTCGACGCGCGTTTAACGATAGAGTCCCTGCGTCGTTGCGGAATCCATCATCGTTTGTCCCTGTTCCGCGATGGTGCTGAGGCGATCGAATTCTTGTATAAACGTGGGGTCTTCAGCCTGGCTCCTGTACCGGATGTCATCCTGTTGGATCTATTCCTTCCGGATACCGATGGAGTTTCATTCTTAAGGCAGTTGCGCACCGACGGCAAGTTGATGCACTTGCCGGTTGTTGTATTGACGAGCAGTGACGATGGATCGGATCAGCGGCAATGTGAGGAGTTGGGAGTCAGCAGCTATATTCGCAAGCCGTTCAATGAAGATAAATTCCTCAGCGTAATCCGGCGCCTGAAGGGCCTTTCGCTTTCCATTGAATCGGCCGTTTCTTAAGGGCAGCAAGCGGGGGAGCCCGGTAAAGTAAGTGTCGGGGCTGGTTGACATTTTGACGCCCGTTCATTAGTTTTCATAGCCTAAAATCAACTCGCACGCAGACATCGCATAACCCCTGGAGCTCACTCGCTGCAGGGGTTTTTTACTAGACGCTTTAATTGTTATTGGCTCACGCTAGATCCAAGGATAGCTTGATGGTTCGGTCTATCGCAATCTACGACACCACCTTACGGGACGGCACTCAAGGTGAGGGCGTTAGTTTTTCGCTCCAGGACAAGCTCAATATTTGCGAACGCTTGGCTGAGATCGGTATTGACTATATCGAAGGGGGCTATCCGCTATCGAATGAGAAGGATGTCGCATTTTTTCAACAAGCGCAGAAGCTTAGCCTGGGAAAGAGTCTGGTGTGTGCGTTCGGCATGACGCGGCGGAGGGGCATGGCCGCCGCAGACGACCCAGGGATGCAAGCGATGGCCAAGGCTGGGACGCCGGTTTGCACCATCGTGGGGAAGTCTTGGGATTTTCAGGTCACCGATATCCTAGGTGTCTCTCTTCCCGAGAACTTAGAGATGATTGGCGATAGCATCGAGTTTCTCGGGCGCGGTTGCGAAATGATCTATGATGCTGAGCATTTTTTTGATGGCTACAAGGCCAATCCGAGCTATGCCTTGCAGACGCTAACGGCCGCAGCCAGTGCCGGAGCCAAATGGCTGGTCTTGTGCGATACCAATGGTGGCTCGCTCCCCAATGAAATCGCTGACATTGTGCAAGCGACGCTGCAAGCAGTGCAGGGATACGATGTGCAATTAGCAATTCACTGCCATAACGACGGTGACTTGGCGACTGCTAACTCATTGGCCGCGATCGATGCTGGATGTGCACAAGTCCAGGGAACGATCAATGGCATTGGAGAGCGTTGTGGCAATGCGGATCTCATCGCTGTCATGGCCAATCTGGGACTCAAGCGGACCGGTTTCGAACTTTTAGGGGGACGCTCCCTGGAACCGCTGACGGAACTATCACGCTATGTGTACGAGACGGCGAACCTCCAGCTCCGCAATAGCCAGCCGTTTGTTGGACAAAGTGCCTTTGCCCACAAGGGCGGAATGCATGTGCATGCTGTCAACAAAGCAGCGCACACCTACGAACACCTCAACCCATCTCTGGTTGGCAACGAGCGCCGCATTTTGGTGAGTGAACTATCGGGGCGTTCCAATATTGTCGCTCTTACATCCAAACATAATATTGCTTCAGATCGCGCCTTGATGGATAAGATCTTGGCGGAAGTGGTTCGACAGGAGAATCTTGGTTATCAATACGAAGCAGCGGAGGCCTCGTTTGACCTGCTCGTGCGCCGCTGCGCCGGCACGTTCTCCCCGCATTTTGAGACGATCAAGTACCGTGTTGTCGCCGGGGATCGCGATGCTTCAACCGGCTGTGCGTTCGCTGAAGCAATCATCAAAATTCGAGCTGGTGAGCATGAGTTTTTCGATGCTGCTGAAGGGCAAGGACCGGTGAATGCTCTGGACGCTGCCCTGCGGAAATGCTTGGGAGGCGTGTTCCCCGAACTAGAACAGATGCATCTGCTAGATTACAAAGTTCGCGTGGTGAACGGTGATGCGGGCACCGCCGCGCGAATTCGAGTGAGTATCGAAAGCTCGGATCACAAGCACATGTGGGGCACCATCGGAGTGAGCGAGAATATTATCGAGGCCAGTTGGCTCGCCCTAATTGATGCGGTGGAATACAAGCTGTTGATGCACGAAGGCAAGCTCAAACCGAGCGAGCAGCAAGCTGTCGCAACTCCCGCCTAGAGCATTCATCCACAGGTCCACGGAAGTTCCGCGCCGTGATCGACACTCCTCGGCGGCAATTGAGCACGTGTTAAGATGGCAGCGAAGAAGATGGCAGCCGACCAGAGAGAGTTGAAATCCCTTAAGGTTTCAGGAGCCCGGGTCCACAATCTGAAGGACGTTTCTCTTGAGATACCTCACAACCAACTCACCGTACTGACCGGCGTCAGTGGTAGCGGTAAGAGCTCGCTGGCATTCGATACGATCTATGCGGAGGGGCAACGCCAATATGTTGAGAGCCTCTCAACCTACGCGCGACAATTCCTCAATCAAATGCAACGCGCCGACGTCGATGCAATTGACGGTCTGCAACCCACCCTTTGCATCGATCAGCGGGTCGGTGTCGCCAATCCGCGCAGCACCGTCGCTACCATTACGGAAATCTACGATTACCTGCGCCTGCTCATGGCTCGCGTCGGCACGCCTCATTGTTTCACGTGTGGTAGTCCCATTGAGCAGCGGTCTCCAGACGCCATCGCGCAACAGCTTTTCGAGCTCGAAGAGGGGACTAAGCTGGTAATGCTGGCCCCCGTGGTGCGCGGCCGAAAGGGGGCGCATCGCGACGCCTTGTCTGCGATCCAGAAAGCGGGGCTCGTGCGCGTGCGCATCGATGGTGAAGTCTACGAGATTGACGATACACCGCAATTGTCACAGCGCAAAAACCATACGATCGAAGCGGTTGTCGATAAGATCGTCATCCGGCCGAATGGGCTGACGAGGATCTTGGAATCGCTGCAAGTTGCCTTGAAGCTGGCCGGCGGACTGGTCGCGGTTCGGTACATCACCCCCCCGATGGTCGATGCGCAGGTCAGTGAGGACCAATGGAAGGAGGAATTGTTCAGCACGCGGTATTCCTGCGCTCAATGTGGCGCGAGTTACGAAGAGATCGAGCCTCGCACATTCAGCTTTAACAGCCCCTACGGCGCTTGTCCGGCGTGCAGTGGTCTGGGACGCGCCAATCAATTTGATGCAGAGCTGGTGGTTCGCGATTGGTCTGTTTCACCAGCCGCAGGTGCATTTGCGATCCTAGAGAATGCTCAGGGGAAGCTCAAACGCGATCTGAAAAAGCGTCTCCAAAAATTGGTCGTTTCCACTGGCAGGCAGTGGGACCAGCCCTTGAAGTTGGTGAAAGCCGGGCAGCGCGTGGCGTTCATGGAGGGGAGCGGGAATCTAGCCGGCTTGCGATCCGTGCTGGACGAATTCTACGCCGCCAGTGATGCGGAAACTCAGAGTTGGTTGAGCGGTTATCAGGATGCCCTTGCTTGCCCGGCTTGCGGGGGAGCACGCCTCAGACCGGAGGCGCTGAGCGTGCTTTTGGCTGGAAAGTCGATGTTTGATATCACATCGATGAGTATTGGCGAAGGGTTGGAATGGCTCGACGGTCTACAGGTTCCGCCGGACAAGCAGCAAATTGCCCAACCCATCTTGAATGAGATGCTGCACCGCTTTCGGTTCCTCGTGAAAGTTGGCGTCAACTATCTGACGTTGGGTCGTTCCGCGGACACGCTCAGCGGCGGCGAATTGCAACGCGTTCGGCTAGCCACCTGCATTGGTAGTGGACTGGTGGGGGTTTGCTATATCCTGGATGAACCGTCAATTGGTTTGCATCAACGGGACAACGACCGGCTCATTGAATCGTTGCGAAGTCTGCAAGCAGAAGGCAATACCGTGGTGGTCGTCGAGCATGACGAATCGATGATGCGTACCGCAGACTTTTTGGTCGATATGGGGCCCGGCGCGGGAAAGCAAGGGGGCGAAATTGTCGTGGCGGGTACTCCTTTGCAAGTCGAGCAAGATCGAGACTCCCTAACAGCAGCCTACCTGCGTGGAGACCGAACCGTGTTCGAGAGTCGGGAGCCTGCCGTTCGAGCTCCGCGGGGCAAGTTGCGATTGGAAGCCGCTACTCTGCACAATCTCCAAAATGTCACCGTGGAAGTGCCGTTGGGATTGTTGGTTGGAGTTACTGGGGTCAGCGGAAGCGGCAAGAGTTCGCTCTTTGGAGAAACACTGATCCCCGCGCTGTCGCGAGCTCTTGGGCAATCGACACTCGCCAAACCTGGGCCCTTCCGAAAACTCCGAGGGGCGGAGGCTGTTGATAAATTGGTGGAGATTACCCAATCACCCATCGGACGTTCGCCACGCAGTACTCCAGCAACGTATTGTGGGGTCTTTGATTTGATCCGCACTGTCTGGGCGAATACCCGTGAGTCCAAGCAACGTGGTTTCACGCTCAGCCGATTTAGCTTCAATTCGGGAAGCGGCCGCTGCGCTCAGTGCCAAGGGCAGGGGCAAGAAAAGATCGAAATGAATTTCTTAGCCGATCTCTATGTGCCATGCTCGGTGTGCAACGGACTGCGTTTCAATCGGCAAACCCTAGCCGTGCGTTATCGTGATAAGTCCATTGCCGATGTGCTGGCGATGAGCGTCGATGAGGCGTTGGGGTTCTTCGAGAACTTCTCCAAAATCAGTCGCCTGCTAGGAAGCCTTGAGCAGGTCGGACTGGGATATCTTACTCTGGGACAGAGTTCCAATACGCTGAGCGGCGGCGAGTCGCAACGGATCAAACTAGCAACCGAGCTCGCACGCCCCGAGACAGGGCAGACTGTGTATTTTCTGGATGAGCCGACCACCGGCTTGCACTTTGAAGATGTTCGACGACTCTTGAGCGTCCTCAACGGTCTCGTCGAACGCGGCAACTCGGTCATCGTGATCGAACACAATCTGGATGTGATTCAGGCCTGCGACTGGTTGATTGATATTGGCCCCGAGGGGGGCAGCGAGGGTGGAAATATTGTTGCCGCTGGACCACCCGCGACACTTCACCAAAATCCCGCGAGTATCACTGGACGCTATCTGAATCCAGCCACACTCGCTGAGTGAGTTCCTGAGGATTGGGGATAATCAATGCTGGTGGAACGACTGAGAGACGAACTCCAGGACGTTCGGCAGCGATTGACGCCAATAGGTCCAGTTGTGTGCCCCTTCCCGCACTCGATACTCATGAGGAATCTGCTTTTTCCGCATGGCAATATGCAGCATAGAATTCCCTTCATACAAAAAGTCATCATCACCGCAGTCGATAAACCAGCGGACCGATTCACGCTGGTCATCGGGTAGCTGATTGACCAGTTCCACAGCGCTGTGCTGTTGGAAGTAGTCCTCGATCTGTTGATCGCTAAGCGGTTCTTGGCTTTCAGTAGCTGAGTCGCCTCGTCGTGAGGAACGCGTGTAGCGGCGTTTAGCGTCTTCGAGCGTCAACGGCCCAGTGCTGGCGCTGAGTGGGCAAGCAGCGGAAAATAGTTCGGGATGATGAAGTGCGTACATCAGGGTGCCTCCGCCGCCCATGGAGAGTCCGGCGATTGCGCGATACCGTTTCTCTTGTCGGATTCGATACTTCATCTCAACGTGCGGCATCAGCTCTTCGAAAAAGAAGTCCTCGTAACGCCAGTCGCCGCGGATGTCGTTGAAGTAGCCTTTGCGCCCTGTATCACCATCCGGCATGATGATCACCAGCGAAGTTGCCGTTCCGTTAGCGATCGCTTGGTCGGCGATATGTTGCACTTCTCCAAACTGAATCCAGCCGGACTGATCATCACCGCTACCGTGCAACAAATAGAGGACGGGATAGGAGCGTTTGGACGAATCGTACCCGGGAGGTAAGTAGACCGCATAGTTGCGTTCGCCTCCCAAAATGTCACTCTGCATCGTGACCACGTCTTGAACTTGGCTCGACTGCGCCAGCAGAAGATTGGGAATTGCAAGGGTAATTAGCGGTAACCAGAGCCACGATTTAGGCATGATGTGCTACTTTTCATGAAAGGAGTTTCAAGATGATAATTCGAAATTGTAACCCGCCGCGCGATGGGGAGTCGATCGAACTACGTTTTCAATTGTTCCGCGCAAACAGCACTCGAAGGTGCGGCTTAGCGGCATGATTCACGGCTGTGCCCACGCAGCTAGTTTGCGGGTGCGCTGCGCCGCAAGCCTCTTGGTCAACGGCGTAGAATCGGACGCCTGCACGCTGCGGCTGACGGAATTCGCAAGCAGCAGCGGCGTCGGTAGGTATCAAGGCAGTGGGCAGTGGGCGTATGGGTGGTGCCCCGGCAGCTACTCCTTGAGCCCGCTATTTCTTGAGGTCGTAGCACCAGACCGATCCGACATCGCGAATGAGGAGTTTCCCGTCGGCGATGATGGGATACGTCCAGGCCTTTGCTGTGCCGTGATCAGGAGCATTGGGAGGGGGAAAGCGTCCCAATTCTTGGTATCCATCGCTGGAGGCTGCAACCATGGCAACTTCATTGCTATCCCCATGAAGGTAGAGTTTGCCATCGGCGTAGCACAGTGAACTACTGCCAATGCTACGATCTTGCCACTGGATATCTCCGGTGGCGAAATCGATGCACATGAGGGTTGAGCCGGACGAACCATAGAGCTTGCCATCGACAAGCACACTGCCGCCCATTCCGGACGGCATCGCTTTTGCAAAATAGACTTCTTGCGGATCTGATGCATTGGCAGATAGTTCAATCAACCCACCTCCCACGCGGCTTGCCGCCGTATAGATGAATGTGTTGGATGCCACTGGAGTTTGGACGTTGGCTTGCTTGTCGGCGGTTCGATCGTAACGCCACAGCAGCGCACCGGTTTTTGCGTTCAGACCTAAGGTCCCCTTGGAGAGGAACAGGACGTACTGCTTAGTGCCATGGATGTTCGCGATGATGGGGGAAGAGTAACTCGCTTCATCCCCCTGCTCAATCTGAGCATTCCAGATAACTGCCCCATCCTTTTTTTGGAGAGCGACCACCGTGGCCTCGGAGCCTCCGGGGGAGCAGATGAGAGCGTCGCCATCGATAAGCGGCGATTCGGAGTAGGCCCAGGCGCCGGGCTTGCCGCCCAGGTCCCCTGGCAGACTCTTGGACCAGTTGATCGTGCCTGATTGGCTATCGAGACAGACCAAGTTGCCGCCCGATGCGAGTGCGTATACGGACTCTCCATCGACCGTTGGCGTAGAGCGGGTGCCCGGGTATTGAGGTCCTCTGTTTTCGCCTACCTCGCCGATGCGTGTTGCCCAAAGACGCTTGCCGTCCCGCAGCGAGAGCGCGACCAACTGTTCCTGCTTGCCATCGGAACTGCAAAGTAAATAGACGATCCCGTTGGCTGCCGAAGGAGTTGAATAGCCGTTGCCCAAGTCGTTGGCTCGCCACAGGAGCGTTGGCCCCTCTGCTGGCCATCGATCCAATAAACCCGTAGCTGGGGATTTGCCGTCGCGCTCTGCACCTCGCCACTGAGGCCAGTCCTGTGCAAAGCCGATGGGGATTGTCGCAACACACAACGAGACCGCCCACGAGAGGGCGGATAGGGATCTTCGGCTTGGTATCATTAAAAACACTCCATTGAGAGAAGTTGAAATGGGCAAGTTGCCGGCTGAGGCAGAGTGGGATGGCGGACTGGACCCATACGCCGAGCAAAACCATTGACGACGAAACGTTCCAGCTATATTGCAGCGCGACTACTTCTTAAAATCGGTGTCGGGTTGCTTAAGGTCGATTTCTTGAATCCAAACATTCCGATAGCGGACGTCATGGCCTTCGGCTTGCAACTTGATTCCTCCTGGAGTGTCCGTAATTCCCAATCCTTGTTCATCGTTGTCACCGTTGAGGCCTGAGTTGGGACCACCCCAGACTCGCAGGATCGGCACGTTTTCGTGGACCTTGACACCGTTAAAGTAGAGCGTGACCAGCGCCTGTTCGGTGCGTTTGTCATTCTCAAAACGAGCCGCGCGGAATGTCACATCGTAGGCATTCCACTTTCCTAGACCGTTGTAGACCTCGTAGGGGGCGGCCTTCTCATTGATCACCGCTGCCATCCCGTGTGCCGTATCGTCGCCGTCAAGAATCTGGATTTCATGGCGATTCTGTAGATAGACTCCGCTATTACCTCCAGGCTTAGCAATTAAGAATTCAACGTGCAGTCGAAAGTCACGGAATTTCTGTTTCGTAACGATATCTGCGGCGCCGAATTTTCCACCAGCGGCTGCTGGGTCGTCCGTCATAATTGCCGTACTACCATCGACGGGGTCGGGAACGACTTTCCACTTGATGGGCAGAGAACTTGCAAACCTTGGACCTTCCCAATAGGTCCATTTTTCATCGAGCATTTCTCGACTTCCATCCAGCAGGATTTCTGCACCATCGATGGGGGTGGCGCCGACGCCTATTTCCGCAAAAACGGCGCGCGAGGAGAAAAGAAACAGCGCCGCGATGGCTGTGAGCTTGAGGGCATGAAAGGGCATGGGGGATCTCGGGAGGGGCGGATAACTAGTAAATACGGTCGGTAGGGTGGGGCGGCAAGCAACTTTTGCGGCTCGCCGGAATTCGAATATACAGGAAACGAGAGCTCGAAGCAGCCTGTTTGGGTTACAATACAGATTAGTCCCCGCCACCCAGAATCCGGTATCGCCGAGATCCCAACGCGACTCGGACGTCGGCCCCGAACGCTCGGGGAGACGAAGCCGTCCGCGCCAACCTCGCGCCCAGCCGGCTTATTGATGCCCACCATTTCTCCCGCCAATTTCTTCTGCCGTACGGCGCTCCAATTATGATGTCGAAAACTTACGCCCTTGGCTGTTTGGTTTTGTTTCAGGTCCTGTGCGTCGATCTAGGTGGACGTATGCAGGCAGGCGAAGTGGCCTTCGAGCGCGACATTCGCCCCATTTTGAGTTCCGCTTGCTTCCGCTGCCACGGTTTTGACGAAGAGACTAGGCAGGCCGATTTGCGTCTCGATACTGCCGAGGGTGCACCTGATGTATTCGGGATCTCAGACCTGGAGGCGAATCAACTGTGGCTGCGGATCAATTCCACCGACGACGACGAGGTCATGCCTCCTCCCTCCGAATCGCATCAGTTGACCAGCGAACAGAAAGAGATGATTCGCCGGTGGATCGAACAAGGAGCTGAGTACAAGGGGCATTGGGCGTTTGAGCCCATTCGAACTCCTGCGGTGCCTGATGTATCCGAAAGTTACGGAGATTGGCAGGCAAGCCCCATCGATCGCTTCTTGCTACGAAAGCTCACCGCGCGTGGGCTCGCACCACAGCCGCAAGCGGACAAGGAAACCTTGATCCGCCGGGTCGCCTTCACCTTGACTGGCTTGCCCCCGACTCTGGCTGAAGTCGACCGTTTTGTATTCGACAATTCCGATGCTGCCTACGATAAGATGGTCGCACGCTATCTTGATTCGGCGCAGTTCGGTGAGGAAATGGCCGTGCATTGGCTCGACCTGGCGCGTTACGGAGACACCCACGGCTTGCACTTGGATAACATTCGAGATATCTGGGCCTACCGGGATTGGGTTGTCAACGCGTTCAATCGCAATCACTCCTTCAAGGATTTTACGATTGACCAATTGGCAGGAGACCTGTTGCCCTCACCGACTAGGGAGCAAATCATTGCCACGGGTTTCAATCGCTGCAATGTTACAACCGGTGAAGGGGGGGCGATTGCGGATGAGTTCCTGTATCGCTATGCCGTCGAGCGCGCGAGTACCACATTCCAAACTTGGTTGGGACTGACCGGCGGTTGTGCGGTCTGTCATGACCATAAATATGACCCTATCTCTGCCAACGAGTTCTATTCCTTCTATGCATTTTTCTACAGCGCTGCGGATCCGGCCATGGATGGCAACCTCAGCAATACGCCGCCGTTCCTTTCGCTAGCTACCGACGAGCAACAGCAGCAATTGCAGACACTAAAGACTCTGCGGGATGAAGCTGACGCAAAGTTGCAAGAGTTGGCCGCTACTCAAGCAGCGCAGTGGGATGAATGGTTAGTCTGGAAGAACGCATCGGCTACTCCCTCCCCAATTTTTGACATCTGGCTCGATGACGAATTGCCACTGGGCTCGAGTGGCTCTAATACCTCGCGAAATGCTGAAGAGTGGATAACGAACGGCACTATCGACGTGCCGGTGGGCGCGAGAGCTCTGAAGCAGGCCTTTGGGGATCACTTTACGCAGAGAATTACTGGTGGACTGATTCCGCGCGTCATTCCGCAGTCGGGCACGTTGGAGTTCTGGTTAAGAGTCGATGAGCTGCATGTTCCACAAGTGGTCTGGATTGACCTGGCTACGTCTGCAGGGAATCGGCAGGTTGCTCTTGGCGACGTTGGTGTGTTGGGCGGTGATTTCGAGGGACGCAACAAGCTGCGTTTGGGAGATTTGCCCCCCCCAGGAACTTGGCAGAAGTTCGAGGTGGCTGCTGAGCAAATCGGGTTGGAGGTCGGTGCCTCAGTCGACAGCTTCGTGCTTGGGCAGTTCGGAGGGATCGTATTTTGGGATGGAATTGGGGTGCGTGGGACCGCCGCTGCCGCCAACGATCCGCGGAGTGAGCTTAGCAGTTGGCAAGCCTATGCCAAAGGGAAAGCCATTCCAATGATTCCCTCGCCGGTGGCGTCGGTGCTAAAAGACCCACCAGGTGAAGGAGCGACCGTCAGCGAAGGAGACCTATTCCAGGTTCGAACCCAGTTCTTAAAACACATTGCCCGTCAAGTGCCAGTGGAACTCGCGCGAGCTCGACTGGATTGGTTGCGTATCTCAAATGCCTTGAGTTCGCTGCAGGACTCAATTCCGGTGACCTTGGTTTACGGCGAGTTAGAGACTCCGCGACAAGCCCATGTGATGACGCGTGGACAGTACGATGCGCCGGCCGAAGCGGTTGAACCCGCGACGCTCAGCTGTTTACCACCGCTCCAATTGCCGGAAGGACAAGAGCGGCTGACGCGGCTTGACTTAGCCAGATGGCTCGTTCGAGAGGATCATCCTCTGACGGCTCGAGTGACCGTAAATCGATTCTGGCAGCAAGTGTTTGGAATCGGTTTGGTGGAGACAAGTGACGACTTTGGTACCCAGGGAGCCCCGCCGAGTCACCCCGAGTTGCTTGACTGGTTGGCCGCCGATTTTCGAGATTCCAACTGGGATGTGAAGCGTTTGATGGGGCAACTCGTGAGGACGGCTGCTTTCAAGCAGCAGTCGCTCAGCCACTCGCAGAATTTAGAGTTGGATCCCAAGAATCGCCTGCTAGCGCGAGGCCCACGGATACGGCTGTCGGCCGAACAGATCCGCGATCTTTCGCTCGCTTCGAGTGGGCTCATCAACCTGCGCATGGGGGGCCGAGGATTTTTGACTTATCAACCTGCCAATATCTGGGAGCCGGTTGGATACGGAAATAGCAATACTCGCTACTACATGCGAGATAGCGGTGATGCTATCTACCGACGCAGTCTCTACGGATTCATCAAACGCACCGCACCACCGCCGTTCCTGAGCAACTTTGATGCACCGAACCGGGAAGTCTATTGCTCGCGGCGCGAACGCAGCAACACACCGTTGCAGGCTCTGCAACTGATGAATGATGTGCAACACGTGGAAGCGGCCCGCGTGCTCGCCGAACGCGTTCTTACCGATTCCACCGTTAACGGTGGCTTCGATAGCGAGTCGGCGCGCATCGATTTGATGTTTCGGATTGTGCTCAGCCGCTACCCAGACGCATTTGAGAGGTCCGCCCTGTCGCAAGCATTGTCGGGATTTTCGAAGCGTTATGAGAACGATCCGTCGGCTGCGGTGGAGTTGTTGAAGGTGGGACAATCCTCTGTCTCGCCCGCCATCGAATCGCAACAGCTCGCCGCCTACACTCTGCTGGCGAATCTCATTTTGAATTTGGACGAAGCCGTCACACGCAATTGATTTAGCACCACAACTGGCGTTTCCTTAATAGATCACTCTACCGTAGCAGTCCCCATTGCATTGAAAGAAGCTGCCATGGATCCCCGACACGAATTGGACCTTATCGAGTCACGACGTCAGTTTTTCACCGGTGGCGGTCTTCGACTCGGTGCGCTTGCCTTAGCGGCCCTCACTGCACAGGGTACTGCTCGCGCGGTAGGGGCCACTAGTCCACAGATGAATCCACCCTTGGAGGGCTTTCCGAACTTTGCGCCTCGCGCGAAGTCGATTATCTACCTGCACCTGAACGGCGGTCCATCGCAGATAGATACTTGGGATTACAAGCCCGGGCTCAACGATTACTTCGATCAAGACCTTCCCGAGTCTATTCGTAAGGGACAACGCATTACCACGATGACAAGCGGGCAAAGTCGCTTGCCCGTCGCTCCCAGCAAGTTCAAGTTCGCGCGGCATGGAGAATGTGGTCGGTGGGTAAGTGAATTGCTGCCGCATACTGCGAAGTGTGTGGATGACATCGCCCTGGTCAAGAGCGTGCACACCAATGCGATTAATCACGATCCGGCATGCACGTTTGTGATGACCGGGAGCGAGGTTCCAGGGAAGGCCAGCTTGGGTAGCTGGCTTGCCTACGGCCTGGGCAGTGAGAGCAATGATCTGCCTGCATTCGTCGTTCTAACGCCCAGTTGGTCCTCGACTGCATCGGCGCAGGCTCTGTTCACGCGAATGTGGAGCAGTGGCTTTCTTCCGACTCGATTCAACGGGGTAGCGCTCCGCAGTAGCGGCGACCCGGTCCTCTATCTCCCCAACCCACCCGGGGTAACCCGCCAAGATCGTCGCCAAATGCTCGATTCATTGGCCGTGCTGAATCGCCATCGTCACCAGCAGATCGGGGATCCTGAAATTCAGACTCGAATCGCCCAGTATGAAATGGCTTTTCGGATGCAAAATAGCGTACCGGAGTTGACCAATTGGTCGAGTGAAACCGAATCCACACTCGACATGTACGGGCCCGATGTCCATAAGCCCGGCACGTTTGCCGCCAGCGCGTTACTCGCTAGACGGCTCGTTGAGCGCGGAGTACGGGTCGTCCAGCTATTGCATCGCGGCTGGGATCAACATGGCAACATCGCGCACGATCTACCGGCGCAATGCCGAGACGTTGATCAAGCGACTGGCGCATTGCTGCAGGATCTGAAACAGCGTGGCCTGCTTGAGTCAACGTTGGTAGTCTGCGGTGGCGAATTCGGTCGTACCGTCTATTGCCAAGGTGGTTTGACTCGCGAGAACTATGGTCGTGACCATCATCCGCGTTGCTTCCCGATGTGGATGGCTGGTGGTGGAGCCCAGGGGGGAGTCAGTGTTGGGGAAACTGATGAGTTCAGCTACAACATTACGGAACGCCCCGTTCATATCAATGATTTCAATGCGACGGTTCTCAAATGCTTAGGTATCAATCACGAGCGGTTCACGTTCCCCTTCCAGGGGTTGGATCAACGATTGACCGGTGTGGAACCGGCTCACGTAATCGATGAATTGTTGAGCTAACTGACGCAGCGAGTCGTCAATCAAATTTGGATTCTTATCACAGGGAAGATACTCAAGATGCCGCAACTTGCCGCGTTTCCGAAAGCGTTTATGCAAGCGCTCTGCAAAGACGGATCCATGAAGGTATCGGAATGGATTGAACTAGCCTGCCAATTGGAAATTCAAGGCCTAGAATGGTATGCCGGTTTTTTGGAAATGTCCGAGCGGTCCAACTGGAGTTTGTTTCGAGAACAAGTGGAGTCGCACGGACGCGTCATACCGATGGTTTGTTGTTCGCCTGACTTCACGCACACCGATGCTGACTTTAGAAATCAACAGATCGAGAAACAGAAAAACTGGATTGATATGGCTCACATTCTGGGGGCTAGCTATTGCCGCGTGCTGAGTGGGCAGAAACGACCGGAACTCGGAATTGAGCAAGGGATCGAGCTTGCCGCAGATTCGATCAAAAAGTGCCTGCCCTATGCTCAAGACAAGGGCATCACGCTCATAATTGAAAACCACTACAAAGATGATTTTTGGGAGTATCCCGAGTTCGCGCAGGAGATGGACATCTTCTGCCGCTTGGTCGAGAGAATTGACCATCCCAATTTTGGGGTCAACTATGATCCGAGCAACACGTACTTGGCAGGCGAGGACCCTTTAGATTTGCTCAAAAGAGTTTCTCACCGCGTGGTGACGATGCACGCTAGTGATCGCTATCTAGCCGAGGGCACGTTAGAGGATCTCCGTAGAGAGGAGGGAGGTGCCGTGGGGTACGCAAAACGACTGCGCCACGGCGAAATAGGCCAAGGCCTGAACGATTACGATGCCATCTTCACAGAACTCAAACGCGTTGGCTTTGATGGCTGGATCAGCATCGAAGATGGCGTCGATGGGATGGAGCAACTTGAGCGTAGCGTTCAATTTCTGCAGAAGAAGATTGCCCAATACTGGCCCACCTAGAAGGTTGGCTCGCCTTCTAGAGGGCTGCAGCCGCTAGCATCCCCCAGGCTCGTTGCCCTAGTCGCAACAGCTTGGAATTCCAGTCGCTGCCCCAAGACGCCTTCCCGAAATAGCCTCCGCGCGTGCCAACGCAAGTTGGTTGTTGCATTCACTTTCTTCTCTGCCCCAGGTTATCTTGGGCACCCCCCTGCACCAACCTCAACCAGGCTTCCACTAATCCTCCCCCGCACTCACAGCTCTGCTGACTCCATCAAGCAGACGGTTTGACAGAAAGATAGAGACGGAAAGATTGAGACAGGTACGATAACAGCGTGTCTCGACTTACTGGTGCTCTCTATTTTTCTGTCTCCATTTTTCTGTCAATGCTCTTGTTATCTTCTGTAAGTGGGCTCGCTTGATAAACCAGCTGTGAATCACAAAGGGAGCAGCAGTCTCCAACGTCTTGCCGCCAAAGCCAACGCTTACGGAAGCGACGGAGACGCGCACACCACCGGCGGGCTACTATCACAACCCGCCGCGTGAGCAAGGAAGAGTGGTTCGTGCGACTGCTCGAGACGGGTTCTATCTTGGCGGTTGCCTAGACCCGCTCCTGAATGCTCAAATGGGTAAATGCTGTGCAGGCCGGCGTGTCTCAACTTCATGGAGTGGTTGCTACAACAATCCCAGGTCCTGAAGATCTTGCTTGAGCGTGCTGCATTGCTCGCTGGTCAGCTGTTGCTGCGGTAGTCGGCAGCGTCCCATGGGCACCCCTTGGAGTCTTAGCATTTCTTTAATGCCGGAATGAAACGGGTAGGTGTTCATCAAACGAATGAACTCGATGGACCGCATTTGCTCTTCGCGCGCCGCCGTCAAATCGTTCTTCACAAAGGCCTCGATGATCCGCAAATAGATCGGCGCAATTACATTGTAGGTGCTGCCAATGGCAGCGGTGGCCCCAGTCGCCAAGGCGCCGAGTAGCATTTCATCGCAGCCAAAAACGATGTCGAGTTTGCCATCTGCGACTGCTTGGCATGCTTGGAATTCGAACAGCTTGGTGTCAGTGTACTTGAGTCCTACCAAGTTTGGGACCTGCTCGATGCCCGCCTCAAGGAGTCGGACGATATCAATGGTTGAACCCGTCATGCCGGGAATATGGTAGTAGTAGAATGGGGTGTTGGGAGCGGCGGCAGCTATGTCTGCGATGCATTCGACTAGCGTCGGAATATCGTTCGCCTTGAAGTAGGATGGGCAGGTGGCCGATACAATGTCGGCCCCAGCTTGGGCCGCATGTTGAGCTAGGTCACGCGCATCTGCTAGACTATTGTGGCCGACCTGTACGATCAATGGAACGCGACCAGCATTGGCGGTAATAAACGCCTCGGTCGTTGCCTTGCGTTCGGCCGTAGAGAGCGACATGCCTTCGCCGGTGCTTCCGCAAACGTACAACCCCTGAACGCCATCGTCCAGCAGACGCTCCACCAAAGGAGCCACCTGTGCTAATTCAAGATCACCGTCGGTGTTCATCGGTGTGTAGGTGGCTGCGATGAGTCCATTGAGTCTGGCAGTTTGCATTGGGAAGGTTTCGATGGTCTGGGGGAATGTGGCGGGAGGTAGAATCGTTGGCGGTCCAACCTGCAGAGAGGTCTGTCCCGGGCCGCGACTGGCGGTAATTGTCATCCATTCAGGGACGGTTCACAACTCCCCATTTTGTTCGGAGCCCGCTCTGCGTACTGGCAATCTGCCCTTTCCATTGAGCGTTGGTGCGTGGAAGAGGCAGCGTTGTGCGCAACCGCACCGTTTTTATGACCAGCAGTTTTAACTAGTGAGAATATCGCACGATGCAACGTCGTAATTTTGTCAAAGCCGGTTTAGTGGGAACGCTCGTTGCTGGAGCATCAGGACAGTTGCGGAGGTCGTTAGGCAGTACCGCGGGCCCCCCTAAAATCCTCTTGCGGTCCTCCTGGCAGACCGTGAATATCGGTGATATCGCCCACACGCCGGGTGTTCTGAAACTTTTAGAAACCTATCTACCGGAAGCTCAGGTCTTCTTGTGGCCGAGCAAACTTGACAACGGCGTCGATCAAATCTTGCAGCGAGCTTTTCCAAAGGTGACTCTCGTGGAAGGTGCTGAGGCGCTGAGCAGCGCCTTCGATGCATGTGATTTTCTGTTGCACGGTTCGGGCCCTTCGTTGGTGGCTGAAAAGGATGTGCGGCGCTGGCACAGCGAGACCGGCAAGCCGTTTGGAGTTTATGGCATAACACTTCCCCCCACTCCCTCCAGCTCAACGGTGGCGCTAACCGACGAAGTTATGCAACGGACGATCGATCTTCTCGGTGAAGCCGATTTTGTATTCTTCCGTGACTCGAAATCCCTGGAGCTGGCGATTGCTAAGGGGTGTCGTAGTCCCACGATGGAGTTTGGACCCGATGGTGCTTTTGCATGCGATTTGCGCGACGAACAGGCTGCGGATGATTTCTTGACGACTCATCAGCTTGAAACCGGTAAATTCCTGTGCTGTATACCTCGCTTACGCTACACGCCCTATTGGACCATTCCTTCCAAGAATAGGGCGCCCGATCCTGTCAAACAGGCGCGTAACGATGCCATGAAGGAACACGATCATGCACAGCTACGCACGGCAATCATCGAAGTGGTGCGCAACACGGATTTAAAAGTTCTCGTCTGCCCTGAAGATCAAACGCAGATGCGAGTGGGCAAGGAGCTATTGCTGGAGAAATTGCCGCAAGATGTGCGATCCCGTGTTGCTTGGCGCGAGCACTATTGGCTCACGGGAGAAGCGGTCAGCACGTATGTCCGGAGTGCTGGTCTCTTTGGCAATGAGATGCACTCACCGATCATGTGCATTGGTCATGGGATTCCAGCCATCGTCTGTCGTTGGGCAGAGCAGACGAGCAAGGGCTACATGTGGCAGGATATCGGATTGCAGGAATGGCTATTCAATATGGATGACGAACAGGATGTGCAAAAAATCGTTCCGGCAGTCATGGAACTGGCCCTGCAACCAGCGGCCGCTCAAGCGGAGGCCAAGCGGGCCCAAGCGTTTGTTCAGCAGCGTCAACAGGAGACGATGGGCGTGCTCGCTGCGCGTCTAGCCTAGCGTGCGGCCAGCTGCTAGCTTGCTCCCAACACGACTTCGAGTGTCTGTTGATTGCCAGCTCGCTCGATGGTCAAGCGGGCCTTTTCCCCCGGCTTTTTCTTGGCTAGTTCATCTCGTAGACGATCCAGATTTTCCACCGCCGCATCTTGGACTTTGAGTATGATATCACCGGGCAGAATTCCAGCTTTTCGTGCAGCGCCGCCATCATCGGTGCTTCCTACCGTTAACCGAGACGCGGTGAGATCGACCTGGATGCCCAA
Source organism: Aureliella helgolandensis (assembly GCF_007752135.1). Taxonomy (GTDB): domain Bacteria; phylum Planctomycetota; class Planctomycetia; order Pirellulales; family Pirellulaceae; genus Aureliella; species Aureliella helgolandensis. The sequence continues at coordinate 3,960,401 of NZ_CP036298.1, forward strand.
AGCGGCTTTGCGATTCATGTCCTCTATTTCCGAGGGGATGTAGCTGACGACTGCCCGCGATCGATTGCTGAGGTATTGAGGGCGTTGAGGAGTTGTGGCCAAGTCGCGGACGAGATCTGTCACCAAGCTGGATATCCTGGCGATTCCCTCTAAATTAACCGTCTCAAAGTCGTCGCTCGGACGGTGGTAGTTCCGGTGAAGACCGGTGAAGAAGTGGAATGCCGGAATCCCCTTCTCGTAAAAGCTTGTATGGTCGCTCGGGCCGAAACCAGCGGCTTGCTTGTTGATCACGAATTGGTGCTCTGCATTCATCCGATCGATCAAGGAACTGAACTCGACTGCCGTGCCCGTGCCGAAGACGGTTAATGCGTTTTCGGTAAGTCGGCCTACCATATCCAGATTGACCATCGCCACGGTCGTCTCTAGTGCCCAGCGTGGATTGCGGACGTAGTGCTTGCTACCCAACAACCCTTTTTCTTCCCCGGTAAAGGACATGAAGAGAATCGTGCGTCGGTTTTCAGAGGTGTCGGTCGAGAGGCGGCGAGCAACTTCCAGCATGGCGACTGTTCCTGAACCGTTGTCGTCTGCTCCATTGTGGACTTCAATTGTGCCCGGAGCTAAGGACCCAGATCCGCCCATGCCCACATGGTCGTAATGGGCTCCTAGGACCACGTACTGGTCGGCTAGCGTTCCCCGGCCTGGTAAAACACCGATGATGTTGCGAACCTCCAGTTGTGAAGCAACCAGATGCACTTCACCAGCGGCACGGAGGTTTTCCAGGACTTGGGAAGCGGGAGCACCCGAGGTGTCGATGGCCTCCTCCAGCTCGGTGAGTGTCTTGCCGATCGAATGCGCCAACCAGCTTTCGATCAAGCTGCGAGTGCAAAAAATCGTTGGAATTTTCGATTCTGATCGCGCCGAGCCCGCGCCGGTAACATCCAGCAACTGGTCTTCGTCTCCGAGGGCTGCAGTGGCGCGATCATTGACCAAGATCAGTGCGGCAGCGCCATGTTGGCTCGCATTGAGCTCCTTGGTGCTGAAGTAGGCGTGCTGCGTATTGGCGATACCGTCAAACCGGCTACTCGGATCACTGGCCTGTGGTTCCTTCCGCAACACGATCACGACTTTGCCCCGTACGTCGACATCAGCATAGTCGTCGTAGTCGAGTTCAGATGCGGAGATCCCATAACCGGCGAAGACGAGCTCCCCCTCAAAGAGGCCGTTGCTCCCCAGCGATACTGGTTGGAAGTTTTTGCCAAGTTCTGGGGCTACTGGATTGGGGATACCGTCTACATTCAGCCTGTTTTGTTCTGGGCTGCTGACACCAACGGGCCCGGGCAATTGAAAGTTTTGGAAGGGGCTACCCTCAAAAGTATCGGTCTTCAGCCCGAGAGCTTCAAAGCGGCTTGCGATGAACTCAGCTGCCTTACGAATCCCAGGGCTGCCGCTGTCGCGTCCCTGGAGTTCATCCGACGCAATGAATTTCAGATCTTCTCCAAGTCGGTCCACGACACTCGGAGAAACGTCCTGAGCATCGGTCGGAAGCGGAGGGCTCTCTTGGCCATCGCTAAAATTGGTGTTACCCAGTAGGACCGTTAGGCAACCGAAAATGATAGGCAGCAGAGTTGGCGGAAAGCGTCTTGGAGTGATCAAGGCGTCTTGCATCGGGCGTTTCCTCAACAGTGTTTCCACGAGTGGTTTTGAGACAGAGGTTTAGTCGACTGTCCATTCTAACGTCCGCCAAAAGCGAGGCTACCGGACATTCCAGGCTGGGCTGCGCCCAGGGTTCGGATTCTGTCCGACTTTTCTCAGTTGCTAGAGTTGCGAGTGACTTACATCCAGAAAATCATCAGACAACATGGAACTTGGGGGGCCTGTCCGCGACAGCTGGCAGTAAGGGCGAATCGGGCAACGAGCATTTACTCCCGCAGAGTGGCAGATGCCGGTCCCCACTTCGCTCTGGGGAGAGGCGTCACCGCCTGAAGTGACAGCGCCGGAAGTATTGTGTAATAACTGACTATGGTGGAGCCGTTGGAAATGAACTTGAAGTTGTTCACCACTCGGACCGTATTTAAGTGCTCTGCCGAATTGTGCTCGGACAAACAGCGAACTGCAGCGTGCGCATGGCTAGAATTTCTGCTGCCGCAGTGCGGTTGGAGAGGGAGTTTAGCCTGGGATTAGGAAATGCGATGGGGGCTAACGACCGCGACAGACGCAGATACCATGTCTTTCATGAACCGCGTCTTTCATGAACCGGCCCCTCTCTCGTTGCCGCCCGTTCGTCAGCCGTTCGCCAGCCACGTCAGCCACGTCAGCCACGATCGTCGCGATCGTCGCGATCGTCGCGATCGTCGCGATCGTCGTCGGCCGGCTGTCTATGCCGATGAGCCTAGTGCCCGATGAGAGCTCACGCCGTTCCAGAATTCTGCGGGAAGTGTTCGAGGGAGAACACTAGCTACGATTACCGATCTCGTAGGCGCTCTGCACACTGCCAAGCTACCCACAAAGCGGATGCATTCGTGTTGGCTGCTGGCAGATCTGGGAGTACCGATGCATCGGCAATGCGCAACCCGCTGATTCCATGGACTCGAAACTCACCGTCGACGACCCCATCGACATCTGAATTGCCGAATCGACACGTTCCCACGGGGTGAAAGATCGTTTGGGCAAACATTCGCAATGACTTCTCAAGCTTGCGGGCAGTCGTGCAGCGCGGACCGGGGAGAACTTCCACCTGCACCACTTTGTTCAGTGGCCCGGATGCAATCGCTGCGGTCAGCCATGGGAGTATTGCCATGTAATGTGACACATCTTGGGGACTGGAGAGATAGTTGGGATCGACTCTCGGCAACCATGCGCCGTTCGCAGTCCTATACGGACGAATAGTGCCGCGACTGGCCGGGTGCAAATCGGTGATGGCCAGAGAACAGAAATGGTTCTCTGTTGGCGTTGCTGGGTACTTGAGGTAGTGGGACGGAGTGAAATGGATCTGAAATTGGGTCGCGGCCACCTCGGGCACATTTAGCAATGCGCCTGCTTCTGCAATATTGCTGGCTAATGGTCCGTCCCCCCGTTGCCGGTAGGCATCGCGTTGGGCCAAGGAAAACCTGCGAGGGAGCCCCTGCGATTCTCGCGTTCGAAAAATGATGGGATACACCAAATGGTCTTGCAGATTTTTTCCGACGCCGGGCAAGGCCTGCTGACATAGAATCCCAGCTTCGCGCAGTTGCTCTTCAGGCCCGACTCCAGACTGCATGAGTAACATCGGTGAACCAATAGCACCCCCGCACAGAATTACTTCTTGTTCGGCGAAAATGCGGTGCACGCGTGCGTCACGATCCACGAACTCCACGCCGCGAGCTCGGCCTGCTTCCAACAGGATTCGCTCGACTTGCACCTGCGTACTTCGATACAGCTGAGGCTCTGGAGCGAAAGTTTCTTGCGCAGACTCCAGTAACTGCAATCCCGTGTGGACTCGTCTGCCGTGGGCTTGAGTAAGTGTAAATATGCCACTTGTATTGGGAGTCGATTGCGTCCACCGATTGTGCTGGGTGCAGCCCAGTTGCTTGGAAGCATCTAAAAACTGCTGAGTCCACGGGTGGGGTTGTCGAACTGGCTCGAGTGGTAGTTGACTAAAGGTGCACTGTCGCCCGTCGGTCGCAGGTAAGGAGGGTGGTGCGGCAGTTGCGTTGGCGGAGCTGAGTGCACCCACGCTGCACTCTTCAGCGACTCGGTCGATGGTCGGGAACCCCCAACGTTGCAAGTCTGCTTGAGCGGGCTGTAGGTAGATGAGTGCGTTGATCGCTCCACTGCCTCCGATCACTTTTCCTCGCGGCCATGGCAGGGCACGATTGAGCAATCCGGTTTGCGGGGTGGTGCGGTAATTCCAATCGAGACAGCTGCCAAAGGTGCGTGGATAGAAATTGGGAACGACGCAGCGCACGTCTCTGCCGTCGCCTCCAGCTTCCAGCAAGGCGATCGGTCCCTGCCCGCGTTCTGCCAATAGTCGAGCGAGCAGGCAACCAGCCGAGCCACCACCCACGATGATGAAACGGTAACGCTCTGAAGTTGAAACGGAGTCAGCGGAGCAAGGCATACGGCATGTCTATCTAGGAGTTCGATGCGTGCTAAAGTTACTCCTTGTCTACTCTGAGCCGCGTGCCGGCGTCTTGGAATCGTAACAAGCCGGTGAGCAAGGAAAAGTGGTCGTTGCTACAAGGCGTTTGTGGGTGTGACCATCACAGAGAGGCCGGAAAGGTGCTAGGGGCGACAATCCGGTGCATCAGGGCGTTTAGCAAAGGCGCGTCGGAGTCCGAGTGATTTGGGCATACTTGCATGTCAATTAGCCTTGCTTACCAGGCTGTTGATTTAATAGCAATTTGAATTTCAACGCGGAGGTAGCATCCCTAATTGCCCTGTAGCGGTAACCATCTTTCCTTGCTCGCGCAGCGGGTTGTGATTTCCTACTTGCTTACCGGTTTGTAGACACCGTAAACCGCAGCGTGAGCAACGCTAAGACTTACAGCCATCAGGCACCTGCGTCGCAACTACACGTTGAACAGGAAGTGACAAATGTCGCCGTCCTGCATCACATAGGTCTTCCCCTCGGTACGCAACTTACCAGCTTGGCGAATGTCCTTTTCCGACTTGAACTCTTCGAGATCGGAGAGCGAGTAAACTTCGCAGCGAATGAAACCTCGTTCGAAATCGCTGTGAATCACCCCAGCCGCTTGAGGAGCCGTCGCGCCGATCGGAACCGGCCAGGCGCGAACTTCCTTTTCACCGGCAGTGAAGTAACTTTGGAGACCCAGCGTGCGGTAGGCTTCGCGGGCCACGAGCGAGAGTGCAGGCTGAGCTAACCCCACCGATTCGAGCATTTCGGATCGGTCTGGCTCTTCCAACTCGGCTAATTCTGCTTCCAATTTTGCGCAAACCGGAACCACACTGGCCCCAACCTTTTCGGCAAAGACGCGGACCGCAGACGCCAATTCCCCGGTTCCATGGAGATCGCTTTCGTCGACATTCGCGATGTACAGGATTGGCTTGGCGGACATCAGCCCATAGGAAGCGATTTCCTTGGCTTCGGCAGGTGGCATCTCCAGCTTTCGGAGTGGTTGATCTTGAGCCAAATGAGCTTGGCAACGTTGAATTGCGGCAACGCGGACTTTGGCTTCCTTGTCACCACTCTTGGCAGATCGCTCGGCTTTGGGCAGGGCGTTTTCCAGGGTCTGCATGTCAGCGAGCATTAACTCAGTTTCGATGGTCTCGACATCGGAGACGGGATCAACCTTACCAGCCACGTGAATCACGTCATCGTCTTCGAAGCAGCGGACGACTTGCAGAATCGCGTCCACTTGCCGGATGTGGCTAAGGAACTTGTTTCCCAGCCCTTGTCCTTCGCTGGCACCTTTGACGATGCCCGCAATATCGACCAACTTCAAATAGGTCGGAATGACTTTTTGTGGCTTGATAAAGTTAGTGATACGTCGTAGACGCTCGTCGGGAACTGTCACGATCCCTTCGTTGGGTTCGATCGTGCAGAACGGGTAATTCGCCGCTTGAGCCCCTTGTGTACTGGTGAGCGCATTGAACAGAGTACTTTTGCCAACGTTAGGCAAGCCAACAATTCCAGCTTCCATGATTCCGCTTCTACGCTAATTCAGTGTCGTTAAGTTTGGGACGGTCGAGCGGGATATGTTACCCCAGCTAGTCAAAAACGGAACAGGGCCCAACCGAGCCGGATGGCAATCCAAGCGACGGTTCAGTCGAGTAGGGGACCGGGCAGTGGTTAGCGGTTCGCCAATCAGCAACCCTCTCCGGTGAATGGCCTGCGGCTGGGAACGTATCGGTTGAAAGACCAGCCCTGCCGCCGAACGAATTGTCGACTGAGTCGTGCTTTCGGTTTTAACGCGGAGGTAGTTCCCCCAATGGTCGCGTAGTGGCAGTTATCCCGCCTTGCTCTCCGGGCTGTCGAAATAGTAACCCGCTGCGCGAGCAAGAAAGATAGTTGCCGCTACAAGGCAGTATGGGACGCAACCTCCGCGTTAAAATTCAAATTGCGATTAAATCAACAGCCCGTCTCGCGGTGGGCTACTCTATCTCAACATGCCACTTAGCAGGGCAGGAGTTATTGTGGGGATCCCACGGTCGTTTGCAGTGCGCGCACGCGTCAAGCACTGCGATCGCGTGTTGCTCTGCAAAAACTGCTGAGGCCACCACCACGGCTGGCTACAACAACTTCTTCCGTAGTTCGGTCAGTAGAGTTGCTGCGTGGCTAATCTCAGCTTTTTGACGCTCAGGCTCTTGCGGGATTTCTCGCTCGATGGTTAGTGGTCCGAGGTAGCCGATTTCCTTGAGAGCGCTCAAATAGTTTTCCATTCCGACTTGGCCTTCTCCAAGCGGCATTTCACGTCCCCAAGTAACGCCAGGTTGATCGCTAGCCAAGGCGTCTTTGCAATGCACGCTACGGATGAAGGGCCCCAGTTTGCGAACCGCTTCAATAGGTTCACCGGTACCGTAGAGCACCATATTGGCAGGATCAAAATTGATGAACAAATTGTCACATTTAGAATCTGCAATAAATGCTAATAAGCCTTCAGCGGTTTCTTGTCCGGTTTCTAAGTGAACTGCTTGGTCGTTCTGCTTGGCGTGCTCACACAGCTGACGCGTTACTTCCAAAACCTCTTGGTAAAGGGGCAGCGTTGGATCGTGGGGTACAAAGCCAAGGTGGAGGGCGATGACTTCACAGCCCAGTAAACTGGCAAAATCGGCAATCTCTTTCATCTCTTGCAAACGCGCCGCGCGCGTTTTGGGCGGTACCAGCCCCACCGTTTCGGTGACGGTGGGAATGTCTGCGTAGCTCTCTCCTTCGAAACCACCAAACACGGCTGTCAGCTCAATCCCCAATTCCTCCAAGCGTGCGAGGAATTTCTCCGCGTTGTCTGGGGTGCGAGAGCTGCGCTGAGGGGCGTGAAGCTGAATGGTTTTGATCCCCAGCTCGTGGGCGACCTCCAATTGGACGCCCAATCCAGCATCAATGCTCGTAAAGACCCCGATTTCCCAATCAGCCATCGCTCTTGCTCCAACAAAGTTCCATCAAAATTGCAACGAGAGTAGCCACTACGCCCGATCGCGCAACTGGATACTCCACTCCGACGTTTCATCACGTGCCATCAGTGTACCGCTGTTCAGCAGCCGTCAGCCGGACCACTTTGGCAGCATTGTATTCTAAAATGAATTGCAGGTGGAACGCCCCTAATGATCGGTAGAAGCGGATGATCAGGAAAAATGGTTGTCATTGCCTTGGGGGCAGCAGCTGCAGCTTTGAAAGCCATCAATTCTTGGCAGAGCTACTTGACGAGAAGGGGTGGAGTTGCCAAACTTTGCCCATCGTTTGACACGGGCAAGGTTTACCTTAACGGTAGAACCGGCTCCCGTCATACTTTTTTCACGGAACGCCATCCGCGGACCGATGAATAGCAAAGCACAAGCGTCCGGGCGGTTAGCTCAGTTGGTTAGAGCGCAACGTTGACATCGTTGAGGTCACAGGTTCGAATCCCGTACCGCCCACTTAGATGAATCTAAACCCTTGGGAATACTGCTATTTCCAAGGGTTTTTTCGTATCCCGATACAGGGTGCGAGTCTATTCCTGTCAAAACCGCTGCCTGCTGCTTCGGCTTTTGCTTCGGGTTGGTGGAGGCGGCTGTAGAGACTGCTGCTTCCATGTCTGCATCGGAGACGGTCCAGTAGTGCTCTAAGGCTACTTCCTGGCTATGGCCGCAAATGGCGACCGCTACGTGGCTAGGCAGGCTTCTGGCAAAGTCGGTTGCCCCCGAAGCCCTTAAGTTCTGCCATAGCTTCGGCCATTGCGCGATGCCAGCACGCCTTATTATCTTCTCCAATGTCGTTCGCAAATTGCTTCCGGCGTTGACGTCGGGGAATATCCGGTCCTCACCTTCTGGCGCCTCTAAATGTAGCTTGAGGAGCTCTGCCTCAATCGCAGGAACCAGTGGGACAACTCGCGACCCATGCCCCTCGTGGTGCTCGGTCTTGGGACTGAGAACGGTAAACCTCTTGCGCTCCCATGCAATATCTGACCAACGGAGTCCAACCACCTCGCTCGGGATTCGCAACGCTCCGACTCGCGCAAGCACCAGTAGGCACTTCCATCTAGCGTTTGGCGCCTGAGCAAGCACTCTATCGAAGTCATCGAGCGGCACGTAATACTGCCGTTCCCTATTGCTCCTAACAGTAGATGGGATACCCTGAAATGGATTCCGCTCAATCAGGCCGTCCTGTAGTGCTTGCCCAAAGACCTGCTTACAGATGCCAATCCTGCGACGGATCGTGTTGGCCGATAGCGGTTTGATTTTTCCGTCCTGGTCTGGCCGGTCTCTCTTGTTACTTGTCTCCAGCCAGCTGCGAAACTGCTTGGCGTCAAGCGGTCCGATATCCTTCATGCACCGCTCGCCGAAGTACTCTTCGAGTCGCTTGCGCGTGTGCTGATAGAATACCCACGTGCCTTGTTTGACCTCTGCCTGCAGAACGTCGAAGTAGCTCGCCAGATAGCTTTGCAGTGTGAGAATCTGCTGCGAAGGAGCCTGCTGCCCCACTAGGCCACAGCGTTGATAGCGGTCCCGGATGTCGCCTTCTAAACCTCCGATAAAGCGGGCAACTTCGGGGTCCATCGCTAGCCCACTCGCGAGATGACTGAGCAAGTGCTCTACGATCGAGCGGTGTTGCTCGGCAGCCTTCATTGGCGTCTTGCCCAGCCGAATCGTCTTGCGTTCTCTACTGTGGGAAGTGAACTGGATCCACTTGTGCCCGTTGGGGCGTTTGACGACAGAGGCCATGATACAGATTCCAATTGAAAAACCCGTGTCCAATAGTTCCAAACTTACCGGACACGGAAAACTCGAAGGCACCCTTCGTGGCTGCCGTCTGTTGGCTACTCCTCGCTCGTCTCGCGTTGCCTCACCCAACTGTCCAGTGATGCTACCGCGAATCGGATAGATCGACCAACTCTCACGAATGGCAATTGCCCCTGATGCCTCAACTTAAACAAGGTCCGCTCGCTTAATCCAAGCATCTCAGCCGCCTGTCTTGCCGTCACCAGCCTTGGCGACAAACTAACTGTTTGATCCATCGCTATTCCAACCTCCATTGCTTCCCAATTCAGCGGCATACCACACGCCGCTTGACCGTGCCGACCAATGATACGACAATATACGATAACCAGTCAAGTACACGAATTTGGATACTCGAAAAATTATGGCAGCTGAGGAAACATGGATTCGGTTCCAGGTTGAATGGCTCTGCCGCAGAGCAACGCAAATACGAGAATTGTCGGGGCTAACACAGGCTCAAGTCGGGGAGCGAATGGGGACATCGAAATCCCATGTAAGCAACTTCGAGCTGTGCCGGACGGAGCCTCGAATCAGGACGTTCAGCAACTACTGCAATGCTCTAGGCGTTGACTTGGAGACGCTTTTTACGGGGATGCCAAACCTCAAGGGGAGGCATAGACTACCTACGACTAATGAGTTTGACAGGCTATGTCGAGATGCGCTCGGGCTCTCCGCAGGGCAAACCCAGGAGGTGTTAAGTGCGTTTGCCACCACCGACGCAGGCGCTGATCAATTGTACCAACTGCTAAACCTGGCGGATCGACACCCGCAATACAGAGAGGCAGCAAAGGAGTGGATCATCTCGTGCATGAGGACAGTGTACAGGCGTATATTATAACGCTGTTTTCACCCCAACTGTAGAGGGGGTAGGCGGATAGGTGACGCGAGACCGGTAGTTCGCGACATTGAGTCGGGACACTGTATGGAGAAAATTCCTGGTGAATGATTTGCCAGGGGCGCAAAAAAAACCCACCAGACCAACGAATGATCTAGTGGGTAATTAATCGTTGCGTTCGGCCTCTCGGGTGGTACTGACTGGCCAAACGTTCAACACTTCAGGGTGGAGATCCGTCGTGTCGTCTAGTTCATTATTCTATAACAAATCCAGATTTTCTTCAAGTAAAGGGGTTCGCGGGAGCGCAAATCTGGTTCCGGTCCCGTTTGGGGCAGAGGATGCCATATCGCGAGCAACGGCTAACGACAAGCTCCAGAGTCGTGCATGCCATATGGTGAGCAAATTCTTTGTTCGCACTCTATGCGACAAGCGTTGTCGAACTCGGGATGACGACGCTCGCTGGATACCAATGAGCAACGTCCAATGGAAGCGGGAAGTCAACTCCGCCTACGCCGGTGACGTTAAGAGCGTCCTGCTTGATACAGGCTTGATCGAACAGGATGGCAACCGTTATTGGGCTGGTGGTTGGGTCGGTAAGAAGTACGTCGATCCCTTCCCTATGCAATATAGGCTCACGGCTCGGTACAGGCATGCAGAGGACTTTGGGCTAGCGAGAGGGAGCCGGAGGTCTGTTAGAAGTATCGATCCCAATGTAGTAGGCGACGTAGGAATGAAGTTAGTGGATCGGCTACCATTGCTCCGTCTACCTAGTGGTTACGCGCCATCGAATGCGTGGGACGAACTAGCATGCGTCTCAGTCAACCGGAGTGATATATATGCTACGAGATGCGATTTTGGAGGCCGTCTACACACTACGTATACAGGTATGGCTGGCCAGACACGTCGCCAACTAGTCAGCTCGGATGGCCAGCGGTTAGCATTCATCGACGTTAAGTGCTCGCAGCCTAGCATCCTCCGTCAGGTAGCATCGCTTGGGGCAGAAACCAGGAGTCAACTGATAGCCCAGGCATTGCGTGAGATCTACCCGGGGAAGGCTGACGACAAGCGGATGGTACCAGCACCGGAAGCTCGAAACGCGGAAGCGAGGCAGTTGAAAAACCGAGGTGCTCATATGACGTCCGAATTTGATAGCCACGTCGGGGGGGGCGACACAGTGGCGGCGGCTGGCCAGCGCTACGTTGACGGCACGTTGTACGACAGCCTAATTCAGCATTTCCCGGTCGCAAGGAGTTGGGGAGCCGTGCTACCTTACTTGGAGGTTAGAAGGCGAATAAAAAAGGCCTATGCCGTTCTCCTTTTTGCCGAAAACTGGCAGGCTGAGCGATCCAAGCTCTGGAAGCATCTTAGCAGGACTGATGGAGGATACCTCTCTTGGCTCAGGGAAATGAAGTCCATTCATTCGTACAAGGCAATTGCTCGCATCGGCCAGCGTATAGAATCGAGGGTACTCCTTGACGGCGTCGCCTCGGATTTCTGCACCCAGTTTCCGGGCGAGGCAATTGCAACATGCCATGACGAATTAATTGTCCCATCAAAGCGAGCTGGCTGGATCGTTGACAGCATAGACGAACGGTTTGGACGCCTGGGCCTGAAAGTGAAGACCGAAACGGAAGCTGGCCAGTCCATGAAAGCGTAGCTGTCGATCCGGCAGCAACAGTATACTTCCCCCCCCGACCAACCACGTCGCAACGTAAGGAGTCTTTCAACCAAGTACCTGGCGCAAGGAAGCGTCACCAAGGAGTTAGGGATGACAGTAGCGTTTAAGCAGTGTGCGCCGATAGCCAAGGAAGGGCTCGCGCGAGTCATTGAATATGCCACTCGCGAACGATGTCAGTTGGTGACTACGAGCCAGCAACTCTTTCTTGAATCCGCTGCTGGAGACTTCCTGCTTAGGGAGCGGGCAGGAGGGAAGTGGAAGTTTGTTGAGCTTAAAACGGAAGCGAGATTTACAGGTAACTTATTCGTTGAACTTCACCAAGATCGGGCCTCAGGGCTCCCAGGCTGGTTGCACACCCTGAACGAGGGGGTTTGTGACGAGCTTTGGTATCTTTTCCTCGACAATAGCAGACTGTACCGATTCAACTGGCCCCAGTTGAAAAAATGGATTGAATTGAACCAAGGTAAATTCAAGCAATGTTTGCAGCGGAAGCGAAAGACTACACATGAGACAGTTGGCCTAATAGTCCCCGTCGAACGCATATGTGCCGCCAGAATCCCATGCAGAATCGTGCAGCTATTGCCACCCCCTCCAGTGGAGGCCGATATTAGGCAGGTGTTGTGACGAATCCAGTTTTTTTGACGAATAAGGTCGACCGGTACTTGCCTACTTGGTATTGCACGTTACTCAGATTAGAATTCACGAAGAAAGGGCGATCCTGATGAAAGTACGAATCAAGCTCAGCCCAAATCAAATTGCACAGCTTCTCCGTTGTGCAGGAATTGGAGTTGAGAAGTTAACTAAACTAGCAATCGAGCTTGGGGACTTGGTTGATCCGCCGCTTCGGCCAGATCTCCTGCTTGAAGAGTTTACAAAACTACTTGGCCCGGAGGATGCAGAGTTTCTGCTCGATCAGCTACTTTCATTGAGCGTGAGTATTCGAGCAAGCGATTCGAAATCAGTTGACGTGACGCAGGCGATTCAGAATGCTATCGAGAATGCAGCAGATAGAGAAAAGTGGGATTCGATCGCGCTTTGCATCCAAACCCTGATCGACTCCGCGCCAATTCGCCTTGTCACGAAGGCAATGGAGTTGAGTTATGATCATGCAAATCTGCTTAGAAGAGGCCGTATCCTAACCGATTTGCGCCCTATTTTCGATGAGGAAGGTAGTGCCGTAGAAGCTGGCGTCGTGACTCACACCCTTCGAATTGCCTATGTGAGCGACGATGGAAGACATGAATTAAGTATGGCGCTAGATTTGCAGGACATACTCAAATTTAAGGAACAATGTGAGCGTGCTATCCGAAAGGCCTCAACCGTTCGGGATATGTTCACCCTATCAACTAAGAAACCATGCCTAATTTCTGGTGAAGCGGAGGAAACAGATGTTTAGCTCAGCCCCAGCTTATTGCGAAACGATTAGAAATGACATGCATATTGCAGTAATCAGCAGTGATTTTCGTAGCGCTAAGAACTGGTATACAGCCAAAGCCTCACCCAAGTGCCGAATGCAAACGTCTTATAACTGGGCACAGTGGGTTAACGCACGCGTTGATACTCAATATACAATTGACGCTGAAGATGCCGCTCGCGATGAAAGCACTACAACCGAAGGGCGAATTCGTGAGGCTTGGAACAAATTAGCTTTCCTACGCCACCGCGCCGAAACAAAAAAGGCACACCGTTTATCAGCGTCGGACAAAGCCACGTTCGAAGACCTCTGTTCCTGCATTCACGAAATAGCATCGGAATTTGGCCCTGGTGATTGGAATCAGCTGTTCACTTATACAGATTTTTCCGCAATTCCACTGCCCGTTTCGATCCTAACTTTAGCATTTACGGAAAGAGAAGAAGGGCGAATACCTTCCAGAAAAGTATTCGTTGAGCGATGTCGCAAAGCTGTTCGCGCCTTGGGGATGACAAGTTGTTTGTTCGAAACGGAGCTTCCTGAAGAAACATCGAATTCGAAAGAAGAGATGTTTCGCACTGCTGCGCACATGCTGGCGTGTTTAGAGGAGCAAACTGCAACTAATGGCTATTTAAAAGCAGCCAGCCAGTTCGAGAAAGCAAAAGAAGCTCGTTGGGCACTGGCCTGCATATATCGCAACGTGCGCTATCGTATTAGGGACGAGCAATTGGATGAACTCGACAAGGACATTCGTACGTTCGACGCTCACAGTGCAGGAGTGGACACCATGCTCGCAATTCTCACGGCAACTGCACCGATTAAATCGAAACTCCCCAGCCGGAAGTCTCTATACAGAAGTGTTCGTCGTGAATTGAAAAATCGCCCAGGGTCGGAACGTGGCATCCTTGATGGACTGAAGTAGACTCGATGGACAGAATTCATTGCCAGTCAATTAGGGATTCCACAGAGATCCAGCACGTTGCGGTTTTTATTCAGGAACCGCTGCCCAACCAGAGGCATACAGGAATTGCTTTCCGCGTAAACCTTAGCGATCCACTTGAATACTTGCACTTGGCATGGCATTGCAGGCTTTGCAGGGAAACTCGCCTCGGAACCTCTTATTTTTGGGTTGATCCGAAGATAGCTTCCAGTAGACTCCGGCAAATCGCAGGCATCTGTGACGACATTGCACACGCTAATAGTAGCGAACAAATTCCCTACTCGTTCGGGACTCCTATAGGAGCATTTGACAGCAAAACAAAGAAGTTCTTGCTTGGCCCAACTGCAACAGGTTTGACATGCGCCAGCTTTGTTCTGTCCGTTTTTGAAACGGCTCAATTACGATTGGCTAGGTACACCGGTTGGCCTAAGCCTGATGAGGAAGATAGAAAGTGGCAGGAAAACATACTTAATTTACTTCATAAAAGCAAATACGTATCGCCAGAACACATTAAGGCCGTAGAACGCGAAGTTGGTACATCAGTTCGATACCGTCCTGAGCAGGTCGCTGCCGCTGCTGCATTGAGAGTCCGCCGTCCTGTTAAATACCGTCATGCCAAGTCCTTGGGCGACGACCTCGTACGAACTTTGCGTGGAGAACCTGTTGATGGGGCGTTTAGACTCTCGTTGTGGGAACGGCTCCTAGATAGGCTTGGAATGACCTGATACTGCCACTACGCGAGCTATCCCTATGTTCAATCTAACGAGCAGCCTTTAATACTTCTAGCGACCATCGGGCAGTTTTTTTGGTCCCAGCAAGTGCCGCCGTGCTGATTCTACGGCTAGTTGCCATTCAGGCAGTAGCTCCCCAGAAACTGAGGCTTGCTTGATAGTCGATAGCGGAGTGTCTCTCGAACGCTTGCCTTGCAATTTGGGCAACTGAACTCACGGGGAAGTCTACCTATATACAAAGCCTCGCCAATCTCGATCCCACGTTTCTGGCCGTACTCTGCATCTACAACCCCAGCAAAATGACTCTCGCGAAGCTTCGGGGGATGTCCCTTGCGTTGTTAAAACTGTTGGTGGTCTCGCTGGCTAAAGGGTACTGGAAAAGGTCTTTAGGATCAAACAGGTGGTGGAACTAAAGTGATGGGGCCCGTGCCGTCGCCGGAGCCGTAGGCGACGGCACGGGCCCCGACGGCGGCTTTGTTGGTGTAGCCGCGTGTTCTCTCGCTAGGGCGGCAATCAGCTTAGGTAGTTCCTTGTGGCCGCTGATTCGATGGAACCCCTTTTCGGCCTCAAGCAGTGCGTAGGACAGCCAGCGACTCGCCTGATCCGTGTCGGCTCGGAATCGTGTTACACGCCCCAAGCGGCGACGCGTGTTCAGGAAGGAGTTCTCAATCGCGTTGGTACTTAGCAGTGAACGATGGAGCGTGTTTGGCACTTCGAGTCGGTGTAGGGCTAGCAGGTCCTCACCGGCCTCATGAAGGCTCTTAAACGCTTCGGCATTGAGAGGCTCAAGGAATGCCTCTAGCTCGCCGACGACCTCTTGTGCGGCGGTATAACCCTGCACGCTACGGAGTCGTCTAAACAGCCGAGCGAGTTCACCCGTATGACGCTTCGATAGCTTGCCACGAATGTTGCGTTCCTTGTGAACTAAGCAGCGTTGGATGACCGAGTCGGGGAAGTGCTCCTTGACCGCTTTGCGAAGCACATCGCTGCCATCCAGGACTGCCAGTAATCGCTGCGAGCAAGTAAAGCCGCGACGGGCCAAGCGAGCCAGCAATTCATTGGATACAACGGCATTTTCACTACTGCCCAGCGCAAAGTCGAGCACATGCTTGCAGCCTTCAGAATCAATACCGAGAGCAACCACTGCCGTCTGGTCTGAGCTTAGCCGGATACCATCGAGCATCAGAATGCACCACGTATGCCCCGACAGATCACGGCTGCGTAGCTCGTCGATCAATCGTGTTCCCGCCTCTTGCCATAGACGCGAGACGCTCGAGCGGCTTACGCCTGGCGACTTCGGCTTCACCACAGACATCTGACGAGTGCTTACCCCAGACATCAACGCTTGAATTACAGCCTTCTCCAGCTGCTCAGGATCGTTGGCGGCAGCGTAGCTGATCAGCTCCACTTCGCGGCTTCCCCCCGCCTCCTGACGCTCGCGAACTCGCGGACGCGTCACCGACTCCCGTTCACCTTCGACCAAGATGCGTCCCGCGGCGCTACCAGCTCGATAGGTCCGACAATCGCTCGGGGCGTGCTTTGGGCCGCACAGTTCAGCCACTTCGGCAGCCATTACCTCACAGGCCATCTTCACGATCGAGCCCCGTAAGAATTCGCGAAACACTTCGCCAACTTCAGCGTTCGAAACTTGCCCAAGCTCGCGCAACAAACTAGATTCAGTCATGGTGGTCTCCCCGTCGGCGGTAACCGACGTAAATTGGAAAATGCAGAAGGCAATATATTGCCTTCTGGGAGACCACCTTTCAACTTTTAACAACGATTGGGACGCTTCCAAGCTTCGGGGGCATACTGCGAGCGGTAACTTGCCACTACAGACATAATCCCTAGATGCACATGCCTATTCGGTTGTTCAACATGCAAGCAGTAGCGTTCAGCAAACCCTTCTGAATACATCCCGGGTTTTACGGCATCAAGAACATTCACAACCTCCACTGGAACAATGTGATGCCACATGAGATCAACTACATGCGCAGTAAGGATACTAGTACTGAACAGACAGGAATTACAGCGCAACGAATACTCGTTGGGAGCACAGTACCTTCTGACTACCAGATGGAATTTCGTGGAGCAACACGAAACGCATGGATCAAAGGATTGGGAGCACACCGCCAATTTCCAGCAACTCTCCCTCACAACTGATTCGACCATATACAAATCCATAGCGGTCTCGCTGACTTAGGTCGTATTTCATTTGGCTACCCTGATCCCCTGAAATTACTCGCAGCCCAAGCGAACAATACGGTAATAGGTTCAGAGGCAGTATAACATCAAGCGAGGACCAGCCGTGCCAACTCTCCGACAACTCTATGGGCCAACTCTAAGCTCACCGGGAGAAGCAGTTGATCGGATGCAGTTCAGCATCGATTCAATTTTAAGACAACCGAATCTCCCCGAAACAAACCATAAACTGAAGGAAGCAACCAACTCCACGGTTGGTGGTGGTCTTGCTGCTGCTGGAAACATTTTGGATCTTCCTGGTTCAAGTGTGCGGGATGTCCTTGCATTCCAAAATCCACTCGATCAATGGCTAACACCAACAAGCCATGAGAACCGGACTACCGGGCGCGATCTGGCAAGAAACTTTGGCCTAGCAAATAAGGGCAAGGATACCTACGCCAACTTCTTCGGTGGCCTGGGTGCTGAGGTGCTGCTTGACCCGTTGACTTACACCGGTGTTGGCCTGCTCACCAAGGGAGGCAAGGCGCTCGATGCTGCTGGATTGGCTGGACGCAACGTAACCAAGACGGCAAACAAGCTGGCAACAGAGACGGCCAAGAAGTCTGGCAACGTCATGACTAAGGAGCTTGGCAAGGCTGGTGCGCGTATGCGCATGACTCCACGGCAAGTGATTGAATCGGCTGACGACTCGCTCAAGGCTAAGTCTGCTTGGCTCAAGACTCGTGGACAACTCACCGACAAGATGGTTGCCGATGCTGGGGATGACAGCGCAAGCCTCGTTGAAGGCCTGTGGGACAACATTGCCAACCCTGACAAAGGCGCTGTTGATGAACTGCTGGACAAGCCTCTACAGTCCATCGCTTCATTCCGCATTCCAGGCTTGATGCCCGAAGCAAAGGAACTCGTACCCAAGGACTCCGGTGAGAGTGCGCTAAGGAAGTTCGTAGACAAGAACTCAGCCAAGGCACCAGACGGTACGCTGCCTCCAATTGGAAGCCAGCCAGCACCACCACCCCTGCCCGGCACGCCAACTCAGCCAGTAGGCGACACGGTGACGCGTACCCCGTTGGCGGGGCAAGGGCTGGGAGGTAAGGCGAAGGAATTCCTACAGGGAGGTGGGCAAAAGATCTCTGAATTTGCTAAGTCGATTGGCAAGTTTAGCAAGGATTGGAAGTCTCAGCTGCCTGAAGACCTGGCTGTCTCGGTGGGCGATGCGATTGACAATGGAACTAGCACGGTCATGGCGGTTCCTGCGGTTGAGAATGTGGTTGCACTGTTCAACCCGTACGTGCGCGGTGGTGCTACCAAGATGCAACGCGAGGTTGGTAGGGATATCACTGAGTCACTCGACCAAGCTACGGAAGGGTATCGCGAAACGCTGCTGCCTGTGATTCGCAAATTCGAAGAGAGCAAGATTCTTGACGAGCCAAGCATGCTGAATGCTGGGCTGAGCAAAGAGCAGGCTGCTTCGAAGATGAACGACTACGATAGGCAGATGCGAAACTACCTGGAGAACTACGACCCCAAGAACGGTCGCACCGGGACGGTCCTGCCAAGTGAGCTCAAGCCGCTAGAGGGTGAGCTACGCAGTGTTCGCAAGATGATGGATGACATCATTGACTTCGAGAAGGAGTCGGGCCTAGACACGCGGTTCCTGGACGACGAGTTCGTTTCATACCTAGCGCGGTATCGTCGAGACCCGGCCAAGGCATACGGGCACAACCCAACGGTTGGCCCTGTAGTTGAGGCATCCCACCCATCCATGAAGCAACGCGAGTACCGCGACATGCCTGGAGGCGTGGCTGTGCTTCAAGAGGCGTCAGTCGATCCGGTTATCTCGGGGATTCTGCATCGCAACCCGGTAGTTAAGAATCGTCTGGACACTGGGGACATCGCTGATCTTCGCCAGTATGTGGCGCAGAAATACGGCGACCGAATTGACGCTGACTTTGACCCAACGCAACCGATGAAGGATAGTGACACCCGATTCGATGCGTTCATTCGCAGTGCTGCCAAGTGGGACAGATCCTACGCAGACAACCAGACCCCTATGTTTGGTCGCAACTTTGTGGCGGATACAATGCGACGGCTGGAAGACGGCTTGCGTGTTGGCTTCGTAGCAAGGCAGGCACAAACAATTTTGGGCAAGTCTGCTATCCCTACCGACGTGACAACCATTGAGGTTGGCAAGCGGGTGGGGAATGCTGCGCGAGCTGGAAACATCGCAAGCCCGGCAGATGCTAGGGCCGTTGCTGGTGAGGTTCCTCAGGCGTACACGATCAAGAAGGTTCTCGAAGACCTGGAGCTCAATACTCCCAAGGCACGGCTGAACACAATCAACAACATGGACGAGCCTGCGCAAGCCATGTTCGACGACATGGTGCAGAGGCGAAGTGCTGAAGTCTTTGATGAGCTTGCCGAGAACATCACTGAAGGTGCGGACGAGGTAAAGACTATCCGGCTTATGAGCGGTGGTAAACCTGCCGAGTTCTACCTGAGCGAAGATGGCGACATTATTCGCAAGTCTAGCAAGACGGTTCGGGATAAGTCAGAAGGCGCCAAGAAGGGGGCTACCCAGCAAGTTGATCAAGTCGACGAGATACCGATCGACGAATTTGAGGATGTGATTCGTGAGAATGTTTCACCCGACTTCCTGGATAAGTTCGGTGTCGATGGCGATACGCACCTTGCGTTGACACGCCGCATGAAACCGTTCAGCAGTCCCGATGAAGTGGGATACTTTGCCAAGGGAATGCACCGGTTCATGAACGTCTTCCGTTCTGGACTTACCGCACCATGGCCAGCGTTCCACGCTAGAAACCTTTTGTCTGGGCAAGTTCACAATGCAATGGTTGGCGCCAAGGATCCAACCGGTAAGGGACCGATGGCATACTTCAAACCTCTGAAGGAAGCCTACGACCTGCGCAATGGTGAACCGATCAAGGGTATTGCCGAGGACATTCCATCGTTTAAGGGGATGACCGACGAGGAAGCAACTGCCAAGATAGCAGACCTTGCATTCATCTATGGTCTGGTGGGTGACAAGATGGGGCTGGCCGCTGAGCATATCGGCGATAGTCACCAAGCTATGCGGAGTCAGGTCCCAGGGCTCAACCGGGAAGTGAATCCAATCAAGCTGAAGTTCTCTCCAGCGCCGCCAAACACAAGCTTTTTCGACAGGTGGTTGAACCCCTTTGCCGTCAAGGATGGTGTCTCTGGTGGGGCTGAGGGAGTGGCCAAGGTTAATGATGACCTGTGGATGCCTGCACGGCTCGGTAGAGACCTTTCGTCGTTCGTTGAGGATCTCAATCGCCTAAGCCCGTTCATCGCTTACATGAAGCAGGGGATGAGCCCAGCCAAGGCGGCTCAGTTGGTCAAGAAGAATCAGGTTGACTACTCGCGGCTGAGTGCGTTCGAGCGTAACACCGCGCGGAGTGCAATTCCGTTCTACACGTTCTCCTCTCGCATGCTGCCTGTCGTCTTGGAAGAGTTGATCACGAGTCCTGGTGGACCGATGGCTCAAACGGTTCGGGCTATCAATCGTGCAAGGGCGCCTGAGGACAGCATCCCGGAACACATCGCAAGTACTGCGGCCATTCCCCTGGGAACCAAGAGCGATGGGAGCAAGAGCTACCTGACTGGTTTCGGATTGGCCTTTGAGGATAGCCTAAACCTCGCCAATGGCTTGCTGCGAATGAACCCGGTTGAAACTGCGAAGGAGATAGCAGGACGCTCCAGCCCGTTTATCAAGGGGCCTGCTGAGGCTATCTTCGGTCGATCGTTATTCTTTGATGGTCCGTTCGGTGGTAGGGAACTTGAGGACATGGATCCAACCATTGGGCGAACAATGTCCAACGTGCGTGACATTGCTACCGGCGCGAACACGCGGGACGTTGATCCGTTCATCAGCCAAGGATTTGAGCATGCGTTTTCGAATAGCCCGTTGTCTCGCCTTGGAACCACGGCGCGAACACTCACCGACAAGCGCAAGTGGGAACGTCCCCAAGACTTGGCAATGAATCTCCTTACCGGGATGCGTGTCAGCGACGTGTCTCCCGATGCACAAGACGCTATCTACCGCGAGAGACTAGCCAGAAGCCTCAAGGATATGGGAGGCAGGACATTCTCCAGGCCTTACATCTCTGACGCCAGAGAAGAGGCAATGAGCCCTGAGGAACTGGCTGCTGCTGAAGAGGTGCTCAACGAACTGGGTGTGATCGACAAGCGATTCAAGGCACGCCGTGAGGTGCGGGAAGCAGAAGAGGCGGGGCGAAGCATTCAGGCAGCACTTGGTCGTTAACACATCACCAGTCGCTAATGGGCGTTTTTAGGCTAAAACTACCACTGATGGGGTGCGCGTCACCGTGTCGCATTGGTCGCAAACGCTCGTAGCATGAAAGGGAAAGGGAAAAGGAATGCGGGTACTCATATGACGTCCGGATTTAGTAGCCATTGCGGGGTACGCGTCACCGTGTCGCCTGCTGCTACATTGGATTGGCTATTGGCTAGCAGCTTTAATTGATAAGGTTGACGGTCCGCACTTAATAGACTCTTGCTCCAGGAGAATCATGTTAAAAAACGGCTCGCCTAAAGCTAGCATCTTCCGAGTTTCGCTGATTGGTAGTCCTGGGATTCGCGGAAGCCTGGCACCTCGCGCCGGAATTGTGGCGGTGGTCTTACCTGCGGTGAGCTTGATCGATCTGGCTCGGGTTGTGGTTCCAGACACCACAACCCGAGCAACCTTACCATCTGCTGCGTCAAAGCCAGAGAGTGCTACTGCTAAGTCCTCCGGATCAAGTATTACGGCTGACGGGCTGAAGGGCTTCTCAACCGCACGCCGTGAGCCTCCCTGCAGGACTTCAAGCACTGACTTCCCTGTGATAGTTTGGGGCTCCTGAGTCTGGGCCGTTGCTCCAACGAACTGCAACGCATTGCCATTTGCCTTCAGCTCGCAGTCAGCGCAAGACACAACCGTCCAGCAACCTTTTCCAAGTAGCTTGATAGCAATACGACACTCCCTTGGCGTCAGCGCCAGCGTCTTGTCTTGCCGTGAATTCCCCAGCGAGCCGACTGTATCGAAATCACCACGACGCACAGAAAATCCGCTAGATTCAAGACTAATCGAGATATCTCCCTTGCCGCAGGCGAGTGCCATCTCAAGCGCCTTCGAAAGCTTTTCGGCTTCAGTCGTGAGCGTTGCAGCCTGCCGCTTCCTTCGCTCCGCACCCGCCGAGTGAGGCACTTGCGCAAGTTTCAGAATGCTTGGCACCAGACGTAACGTCGCCTCCTCGCCTACCTCAGCTCCATTCACGGCGACTCGCAGCAGATCAGGGATTTTAGTTTTGATTCGGGAGAGTAGTAGACCCGCTTGCCAGTCACAGGTAAAGGCTCCCGGAATACCGACCTTACTCGGGATCGACTGGACCGCAATGACATTTGAGAGCTTGTGCTTTACGAGCGTTCCGCGTTCATCTGCAGTGACTTCGGCGCGGGCCTGCTTCCCGCAAACTGCAATGGCTTTCCCAAGTAGCCCCACGTCAACTGTGACTTCCACCGCCGTCTCCTTGTGTGTGCCTTCCCTCCAAATCCACTAACAGAGTATTCTCTGCGTGTCGGCACAAATTGTGCCCAGAGGCATCAAAAAGTATAACACGAAAAAATCCGGGCGAGGTAGATATGATATACGGAGGGGGCGGGCAGGGGACACCACCCCCTCCGTATCAACAGCGATATTTTATGCGGCTAGGCGATACAGGTTCGCCATATGTTCAGCAGTTGCTCGCCAGTCAAGCTAGACTGCAGGTCGGCCCGGTTGTCTTCGAGTTCATCCACTCGCACAGCGACTCCAGTAACTCTCTGCAGTTCTACTTCCAGCCTGCAGCAAACTAAATCAATTGCTGCATCGCAACCACCAAACATTCGATGCGCCCAAAGCCAGAGGTCTCCAGCATCGGCAAAAGGGTTGCAGGCTTCTGCGGCGGAGAAGTGAGAAGCGATTAGCCTCTCAGGAGTAAGCAATACAGTTTCGTGATCGATCATTCTGTGGGTCCTTATAGAACAAAAATAGTCGCAGCCGAGTGGCTGCTATGCACCAAACATCTCAAGCATTGGGCATCTGCCGAGTTCTTCGAGTGGCTTTACTAGCCCAGGTGTTGCGTGGTAGTCCAAGTCCGATATGCAGTCCCTGTGTATGCGGAACACTCTTCTCGTTGGCGTGCCCACGTTCCTCGTCCTGGTCAGTGTTCCGTTGGCGCACCTTCGGATCACGGTATTGCACGAGACTCCGATCAGGTCTGCAAATTCCTGAACGGTGTACCACTCTTTGTCTGATTCCATCGCACATTCTCCTCTTTGATAGTTTGTGAATCACGATAGGTATAACACGCGACTGCACCGACGACACGATGACGCGACCCCCGGTAGTGGGGGTAGTGCTGCTATGCACCAAACATCTCAAGCATTGGGCATCTGCCGAGTTCTTCGAGTGGCTTCACTAGCCCAGGCGTTGCGTGGTAGTCCAAGTCTGCCAAGCAGTCCTTGTGGATGTGGAACCTTCGCTTTGTTGGCGTGCCAACGTTTCTTGTCCTAGTCAGGGTTCCATTGGCGCACCTTCGGATCACAGTGTCAGGCGATACGCGTATCAACTCAGCGAACTCCTGGACGGTATACCATTCTTTGTCTGTGTTGTTGCTGCACATCCGGCCTCTCCTTGAATCATGGTTTGGGGATTTTCGTTCGCATGTTAGGCACGCGGCAGTGACTGGCTATGCATCACGACCGGGATGGATCGACCGGTAGGGCCATGTCCGGCGCAGAAAGATAGTGCGGCATGCAGCGTGAGGTTATCAGCATCCGTGAGTTGTTCGCAGCAGAGGGTACCATCGGGACTGACTAGGCGAACAGACCACACGCGAGCATGCTGATCCGGTATCGTTTTGGCCAAATATGCTTCGGATTTTGCTTCGGGTGGCTCAGCTGTCTCAGTTTCCCTTGGCATATCGCACAGGTTCGAATCCCGTACCGCCCACTGGTAGAAGAACAAGCGATTCGTTGGTCAAAACGAATACCGGACACCGTGTCCGAGCGCACTGTTTGCAAGACTGAAATCGGGAACTTATCCGGGAACTAACCGGGAGCCCCGATTTCCTAGCAAAAGGCGTCGCTCCCATGCGTGTACCATCTTACCGCCGGCATTCTTCCGGCAACGCTCGCGTTACTATCAACGGCAAGGATTACTTGCTGGGGAAATACGGTTCAAAGTCCAGCAAGCTGAAATACCAGCGTCTTATTGCCGAGTACAGGGCCAGTCGCAAGTCCAGGGCGTTTGGTAAATCGGAACCCCTCCTGCAGGATATCATGCTGGCGTTCATGCGGTACGCCAAGGAATACTATGCAGGAACCACCCAGCCATATCGGTTTAAGATAGCGTTGAAACCTGTTGCCGAACTCTATGCTACTGTACCTGCAAACCAATTCGGACCGCGTCAATTCAAGGTCATTCGTGACGGTTGGCTCAAAGGGCCGGTGCGAAGCCGGAAGTACATCAACGAGCAGATGTCGCTGGTTGCTAGGATGGTCAAATGGGCCGTGGCTGAGGAATTGGTCCTGCCGGAGCAATGGGCGAAAATTCAGGCAGTAGAGCCGTTGGAAAGGGGACGCACTACAGCTCCTGACAATGAACCGGTTGAAGCTGTTGCAGTCGAGCTAATCGACGCTAACTAGCTCTCTGCCACCAAACGCTGACTCGTTTCGTGATCGTCGAAGACAAGCTCGATCGATTGTTTCGCGACCACTACGGCAAGCTGTGGAAGAAAGATACGAGCTTCAAGAAATTTTGGAGACTGCGTGAGAGGATGGGACTCTCTTTCAAGATCAGTATCTAAAGACTGCGGCACGGGGTTGACGCAACCGAGCTCGCGAATGGAATGCGAATTGTCGAGCTGGCAGAATCACTGGCTACACTGACATTCAGCTGTTGAGTCGAGTCCTCGGCCATCTCGTCAAGTACAAGGGCCGAGTTGCGAATTCTGCAGGCCGGGCAAGCAATCACTCCGACATGCCAGGGATCGCTCCAAATCAGCGAGGTCTTAAGAATAGCTCGCGAGTGAAAGCATGTGGGGTGTTTGAAACAGCACGTACTGTCTGGACTACGATCTGGCCGAGGCTGTCAATTGATTCAGGAACAATCTTACAGAGCGAGCATTTAGGTGCACTAGATTAACACATTGTAATGCCCATGCACTGCATCTACATCGTATAGTGGCCTCTGAAACGGATAGGCCGTGCGGCACTTCGGATGCCGCTATCCATTGGGTTGTGTGTTGCATCGGGAGAGTCACCTCTACTGAACTTCTTGAAGTGCGAGTGGTTGGTCCGGTGCGTAGTGTTGTTGTTTCTCGGAAGTGATTGGAATTGAATCGAATGAGTGAAACTGACTCGACTAGTAATGAGGGTTTAGCTCGGCTGCGAACTTTGGCGGGAGTCGCGGACCAGCTTTGGGCTTATAGGCAGAGTCTAGATGCGGCGACTGATAAACAACTGGAGGACGAATTTGTGACTTATGTCGGCGATCGATGGGCAGGGAAGCCAGTCGCACAAGCGGATCGTGAATCACTGAAGCGGGCGCTCAATGCAGACTACATGGCAGCGGTCAATCAAATGCTGCTGGGGCCGTTGACTGAGGTGACACTGCCGGTCCGGAAGCTGGGTGTGCCGCAAGAGAGAATGAAGGTCGATCTTTCCGCATTCCTGGATTCCGGAAAGTAACACCCCTGCCGGATCCAAATCGAATTGTACCGGAATCGATTCGAGGTGTGGAGTGCGATGTCTACTGTGGCGCACCCAATGGAGTCCGGAGCCAAGCGGTGCAAAATGGTTGCGTTGTGCTGGCCAACCTGTCTGGTGGCATAGTGTGCAACGCGCTGTATCGGAGAGCGGTATTTGCTGACTCCCTACCGTGATGTGATCTTTTTGCCGTTGCCCGAGTTCATGAACGGATTGGTCAATCCTGCGTCTTCGCTGACTCACTGCTCGCTAGCGAAAAATTTTGATGGCATTGAGGTCGAAGCAGTGCCAGACACGCAGGCAACCCGGAAACAGGATGTAGTTACAGCAAGAGAGCACCGGTTTTCGCGGCGCCTGGAGAGTCGCTGCATCAAGAAGCCTGAGCAAAGCCAACTACGGGGCTCTTGACCGGAATAATTGGGAGTCCACGTGTGGATAACTGAGACAGGGAGGTTGAGGGAGCGAACGTTGGGCGATCATCTCCAAGCCATTGCAACAGCGGGCCTTTGGCATTCGCTTCCCGGGCCCATCAAATCCCACAAGATCCGAATGATCTTTGGTGGTGCTGGCCTTATCGGTTGGTAATCCACAGCGATTGGTAGGGCGTTACGGTGAGCACACTGTTCTGATCTTCGAGTTGGCAGCCTGAAATGGCGTCATACCAGGAATCGGTTGAGATCAGATTAAGATCTGACATTCGGAGCTCCTGGGGGACATCGGTCATGTTGTAAACGCAAAAAATACTCTGACTGCGGTCTGTGCTTTGTCGCCAGTAAGCGAAAAAGGGCTCGCTTAGCTGGAGCGTGAATTGCGTCGAATTGGGGTGGAACGGAGTGTGGCGTCGCCGCAGCTGTAAGCGGCGGGTTAGTTCGCGGAAAACTCGCCCACGCACCGATTCGTCGTCGTTGAGTTGATTCTCAAGTACTCGCCAATTCCACTTGTGCCGATTGATGCTGCGATTGTGGTGAGTTGTGGCCACGCCCTGCTGGTCGTTGGGGGTAGCCAGCAGACTGTGGATATAAAATGCTGGAATGCCCTCCAGCCCCATCATTACTGTCTGCGAACAGAGGAATCGTTCGACCTGCCATGGATCTTTACCTTCCACGGTTCCCTGGAGGGCATCGAACAAGGCCACATTCAATTCGTACACCCGTTCACCACCATCACCCGTACGGCGTGTGGAAACCCGACCTCCGAAACGACGTACGGTTTCCACAAGTTGGAGTTGTTCTTCGTCCGACAACAGGCCTTCGGCGGGCCGCATGCCGATTCCGTCATGGGAGGCGGTGAAGTTCAAGTAGGTGCATCCCGCGGGAGCCGGTGGCATGCTCATCAACCACCGCTTCAAATATTCGGTTTTGCCGGTCAGTAGAGCATGTACCAACAGTGGTGCGAGGCTGAAGTTGTAAATTACATGCGCTTCGTTGCGATTGCCAAAGTAAGTGAGGTTTTCGTGGTTGGGCACGTTTGTCTCGGTAATCAGCAAGGTTCCCGGCGCAAAGGCATCGACGACCGTGCGGATCAATTTGACAATCTCATGCGTTTGAGGCAGGTGCATGCAACTGGTGCCGGGCTCCTTCCATAGAAAACCGACCGCATCCAACCGAAGGATGCTTACGCCCTGTTCCAAATACAAACGAATGATTTTTAAGAATTCCAGCAAGACCTGAGGATTGCGGAAGTCGAGATCCACTTGGTCGTGGCTGAAGGTGCACCAAACGTGTTTCAGACCACCCGCCGTTTGCGTGGGACGGAGCAGTGGCGAAGCGCGGGGGCGCACGACCGACGACAGGTCGTCCCCCTCCTGAGCTTCGATGAAATAGCTCGCGCCTGGTTCTACTCCGTTACAATAGTTCTGAAACCACTGACTCTGCGAGGAGACATGGTTGATGACCAGATCGGCCATCAACCGGTAACGGCCCGCGAGGCGGCTAATTTGCGACCAATCGCCCAACTTCGGATCGACGCGCGTGTAGTCAATCACTGCAAATCCATCGTCGGAGCTGAACGGGCAAAACGGCAACACGTGAATGGCCGATGCGGAGTCCTTGACAAATTGGTCCAAAAATTGGTGGAGTGTTTCTAGCGGCTTGGTGGGTTCATCGAGAATGGAATCTCCATAGGTGATCAGCAAACAATCCTCTTGCGACCACAGTTGGTGTTGCGGTAGTGGAGACCGACTTTGAAAACCGTCAAACACAGCCAGAATCTCGTCTGCCAGTCGCGCCACATCTGCTTCGCAATAGAGGAAGCTCAGATGTTGACAGAGCTGTGCGTGGACGGCGTCACTAAGTTGTTCAGGGGAAGAATCCATGGCTTGCTCTGTTGGCGGAAGTATTGGAAACCAGTTCGCGGGCTATCGCGTACGCAACGTTCTCATCGGCTACAGGTCACAGATGCTGGGTCAGGCGTTGTCCGCTTCCACCGCTCCCAGAAGCTGCTCGTAGATGTCAGGTACGGCACTGGTCACGCGGGACCAGTTATGAATGAATGGGCTTTCGTCGGGACGATTGAGGAATTCATCGCCTGCTGCCACAATAACTCTACTGAATAGCTCAACGGTGGCTTCTTCCTGGTGACGATCCAGGGTCAGACCACTCATCACCGCATCGTTGTGGTAATGGTCGACCACATCCAATGCGGTTCGGTAGTAGCAAGCCTTAAGAGAGCGTAGCATGCTGCCGCTAATTACAATTCCTTCTACCGCCAGCTTGCGAATGAAGGCTTTGCAGATGTCAATCGCCATGCGATGGAGTCCGCCTGTACGGTCGTCTTCCGAGATGATCTGATGCTTATGGTCGTAGGCATCGGCAATATCTACCTGACAGATCCGATTCAGGTTGCAGTTGCGGTACATTTCAGAAAGCGTGCCGATCTCAAGGCCCCAGTCGCTGGGAAACCTAAGCGAGGTTACGACTTCGGACCGCATCGAAAACTCACCCGACAATGCGTAGCGAAAGCTGCCCATGTAGTCGAGATACTCAATGCGCCCCAACACTGTTTTTAAGGCGCGGATCAGCGGTATGACCAGCAGCCTGAATACCCGACCATTCAGTTTCCCGTTGGCAGCTCGGTAGTAATAGCCCTTGCAGAACTGATAGTGAAACGATGGATGAGCAAGTGGATACAGAAGGCGGGCGGGGATGGAGCGGTTGTACGTTAGGATGTCGCAATCATGCAGTGCAACAGCTTTGGATTTTCCGGAAGCTAGGAAGTAGCCCAAGCAATACCACACGTTGCGGCCTTTGCCGGGTTGCATGGGCGCAAGCCCTTCGGATTGCAGGGTAGCGTCCACATGCCGCAGTCGGGTGCCATCATTCCACAGCACCACGTAATTCTGCGGTAGTCTATCGAAGAATTTCTTGGCAGCCACGAACTGCTGTTCGTTGGCGCGATCTAGCCCGATGATAATTTCGCTCAAGTACGGAATTTTGGCCAGCTCTTCAACGATGGGCCCCATCGCCGGTCCTTCTAGTTCCGAAAACAGGCAGGGGAGCAACAAGGACATCGGGGTATCGGCTGAAAACTGAACCAACTCGGATTCAAGTTCTTCCGTGGATCGATTCCGAAGATTGTGCAGCGTTCCAATAATTCCGTTTTGCGCGAAGTCTGCCATGGTTTTCCATTTGGTCAGTCAAGGGGGGAATTTCGTTCATCGGCTGCAGCCGTATCGATGCGCAACAGCAATTTTGTGACAGCTGAGGCCCAGCCGGCAGCACCCAGTTCGGCGGCGACAATCCCACGCTGTGGGTCGACGTTGACTCCCAACCCGGCCGTCGTCGGAATGCCGATTGGTACGTCGGCCACATCCAACATGCTCTGGTCGATGGGACTGTCACCGATAGCCGCCAAGATAGTTTTAGCATCTGCATGCGACAAACGCACCGCGACTATCTGCATTGCCATGCCCTTGTTGGTTTGCCCGGCGACATGCCAAAATCGACCACCTTTGGTCAGTGATAGCTGGTGCCCGTGCAGTGCTTGCGCAAACTCCGACCGATGTTCCTCGGTGTCCTCCCATAGCAGGGGCTCTGTTCCCTCTCGCGCGAGTGCCAACTGGGCTTTCGCTTCAGATAATTGTGTTTCGTTGACAACGCCGCTCAGCCCCAGGTCGGCAAACGAACGGAAGCGATACCGTTGCTTGAGATCATGTAGCACTTTAAGAATGCGATCACGAGAGGTTCCGATGACTTCGATTTCACCTGCTTGGCGGCCGTGTTCCAGGCCTAGAACTTCGTCGCCCCAGTAAATGACCGATCCGTTTTCTGAGATGAAAGTGCTCCCTGAGAGCCCCAGTTCATTGGCCAGCTCGGTCATTTCTGGCACCGTCTTACTGGAATTCATGATCACAGGTACGCGCCGCGCGCGCAAGGTCTCAAGTGTCGCGCTCGCTGCCGACCAGTCATAGTCGTGCTTGTTCAGCAGGCATCCATCCAGGTCGGTGAAGACGATCAGTCGTGTTGCGGTTGGTAACATGCTGCCAAGTCTAAGCCAATGTCGAATCGTTCGCTACAAGAGGTCGATTCTTTGACGGAGTGGTATCCGAGATAAACTCGACATTTCTCTGGAAAATTCGAACGTGGCAGTTCTTGACAAATTTTGAGGAACGCGGCCGACAACAGCAATTTGGCCAATCAACATGATGGTGCGAATCGGCCCCGACGACACTCAATTTGGTGAAGCTCGGAGCCGCGCGTCGCGCTACACAGGCACTGGGAAAGGGACGCGATTCTGAGTGTGTGATTTGGTGAGCTAGTTACCCGACTGCGGAAGTCTGTTGCTATCTGGGAAGAGCGGTCATCTCGGCAGAAGTTGGATCTCCGCGATACTCGTACCTGTAGGACTGCGTGAAATCGCGTTTCGACCGATTTGAAGGCACATGCAGGTGGGGGGCTCGCGAAGCTTGGTAGCCAGCTCGTGGGCTGCTACGGCGTGCGTTCCCCGATGGCTCGAAGCATGAACCATCGTAGGTAATTGGATCAGACTATGTCTCGCAACCTCTGCTTGAGGAAACTCTGGGTACTAGCGGCCTTTCGTTATTTCAGAGTGACATTCTTCAGAAGTGTTTCCGCGATGGCTTTGGCGGCGAGTGCGGCTTCCTGCTCGGGGTTCATCAGATGTTGTGCGATAGCGCCAATGATCAGCAAAGTCCACTGCTTGGAAAATTCCTTGGGACTCGCAATTTTCGCAGCTGCGGCGATCTTTTCGATCTCTTGCTGAGTAATGAGGTAGTGTCGCGCTCCTGCCTTGTGCGCCGGATGATGCTTTAGTGGGTATTCGGTTACAGCCATCAGGAAGAGGCACCCACGAAACTGTTCACCCGTAAACCACTCGTGCATGACGTCGAAGATCGCCAACAGTAAAGCCATCGGATCGTAGCCTCCTCTCTCTCGAACCGCTTTTAGGAAGGCTTCGGTCTCCCATTCGTCTCTCAGCTGGATTGCCTTTTCAACCAGGTCGTCCTTGCTTTCAAAATGGTTGTAGAAAGTCGTCTTTGTCAAATCGGCTTCGGTAAGGATTTGTTCCAGGCCAACTGCATTGAATCCGTACGTGTAAAACAGGTCCGTGGCGACAAAAAGGATTTTTTCTCGAGTACTTCGGGGGGACTCGATCCCGGCAAATAGTTCGTGGCCCGACTTCTGATTCATTTCTCACCTATAATCCGATAGACAGCAGCTGTTTGAGAAGTTGACTCACGGTCAACCAAAAGGAAACTGGAGTAACTTATCTTTCGTGCACTCAGTTGTTACAAATAGTTCCCTCAACTCATTGCACCTGACGACGGAAGGGACACAAAATGATTTTAGCAGCTACTCATCGCACTTTCCTCTTGCTTTTTGTGGCATGCTCGATCGCTGCTCACCCGGCGCATCGATCGATGCTGTACGCAGAGTCACCGATTTCGGAATATTTTGACATAGGGCAGTTTGAACGCCCTGTACAGACCAAGTCGCCTGATGCTCAAATCTGGTTCAATCGTGGACTCGCGATGTGCTATGCCTTTAATCATGAGGAGGGAACCCGCTGCTTTGAGAAGGCGTTTGCAGCCGACCCCACGTGTTCGTTAGCTCTCTGGGGATTGGCCTACTCGCTGGGGCCAAACTTCAACAATATGGAGATTGGGGTGGAGCAGTTGTCTCGTGCTCAGATGGCCATTCGATTGGCTCAGTTGAGTGCTGGCAACGGTGATTCTGTAGAATTTGGCTTGATCAATGCGCTGGCAACGCGTCATGCAGCACTGGCAGATGGAAAGCGGAATGCTCATCGAGAATATGCCGATGCAATGCGAGAAGTCTATCAAGAACATGCGGACGACCCCGACGTCTGCACGCTATTTGCAGAATCCCTCATAACGCTGCAGCCTTGGAAACATTGGAGCAACAGTGGAGTGCCCGCTTCCGAAACGGAAGAGATAGTCCGCGTATTGGAATCCGCTCTCGAGCGATCACCGGAACACCCTGGGCTGTGCCATTTTTATGTCCACGTTCGAGAAATGTCGCCGACTCCCGGGATGGCAAGCCCGGCTGCGAACGTTCTCCGCGAGACGATGCCCGACGCGGGACATTTGGTTCATATGCCCTCGCACATTGACATTCAACTTGGGGAATACGAACAAGTAATTTTGGCCAATCAGAAAGCTATTGAAGCAGACAATAAGTTCGTCAAAGCTCAAGGCCGAGATAACTTTTACACCTACTACCGAATTCACAACTATCACTTCGCGGTGTACGGAGCGATGTTTGATGGTCAAAGTGAGCTCGCGAGCGAGATGGCACGAGCAATTCCCGATCAAATCCCTCAGGACATGCTCAGAACGCAAACCGATTTTTTGGATGCATTCATGCCCACCACGCTCCATGTGATGATTCGCTTCGGGCGGTGGGACGACATCTTGGGAGAGGAACAGCCTGAGGAATGGCTTCCTGTGAGTCGTTCGATATGGCATTACGCTCGTGGACTCGCTTACGCCGCCAAAGGCATGGTCTCGGAGGCCGAATTGGAGCAAAGGGCGTTCATTGCGAGCCGAAATAGGGTCCCGGAAACCAGCGTGCTGTTCAACAACACCTCACGCGAAATTCTTGGCGTTGCGGAATCAATGCTTGCCGGAGAAATTGCCTATCGACGTGGCGAACACGACGAAGCATTTGCGAAATTGCGTGAATCTGTCGAACGCGCCGACAGCTTAAACTACGACGAGCCCTGGGGTTGGATGCAGCCACCTCGACATGCGTTGGGAGCATTATTGCTGGAACAAAACCTGTTGGAGGAGGCGGAGGCCGTGTACTGCGCCGACCTTGAGCGACATCCTAGAAACCTTTGGTCCTTGCAAGGGCTTACCGAAATTCTTCGCAAGCAAGGCAATGCGAAGGAGTTGAGGCAGACCGAAGCACAACTTGAATCCGCATCGCGTCGCGCCGACTTTGTTGTCGATAGGTCGTGTTTCTGCCGGCTGAGCACCGACGAAAGTTGCTGTGCCCCGTCAGAACGATAGGAGGCCGCGTGTTGCCACAGCAATTTCCGAAGAGCATGTAGGAAAGCGGTGCAGTGGAGTCGATGGCGGTGTGGCAGACTTCCAATAGAAGCTCAGGGTGCAAGCTTTGAAATGTGTGGTTTTCCGAGCAAGGCAAGGAACTCGGCTTTAGTCATCGCCCCCCCGACTTGCTCGAGAACGTTGCCCTGGGCGTCTGCAATGATCGTGGTAGGTGTCTCATAAACTTGGTAGCGTTCCAGAGCCACAGAAGAGGGGCCGGGCTCACCGACGTCGATGAGTATCGGAGTAAAGCCGGCATTGACCACCGACTCGACCTGCTCATCAGCCCAGACCGTACGTTTCATGATTCGACAGGGAACACACCACTTGCCTGTGAAGAAGAGCACCATGGGCTTGCCGGATTGCGCCGCTGACAGCTTTGCAGCCGGATACTCCTCGGCCCATGCGATGTCGTTTTTCGGGACGTAGAAGCAATACCATGCGTAGCTGAGGGACACGACGAGGGTAACCCGCCAGAACCATCGCCAGAGCCATAGTGCTATGCCTGGTGACGACTGAGCTTTGCTCTCCGTGGCAGATAGAGTTTCTTGCATAATTTTCCTCGTTTCACAGTTAGTGGATTAGGGCTTCCGTAGATTCGATGAAATCTCCGCACCGAGAGGGGGCGGCTGCACCACGCTGGAGAACGCGTGTGCTTCTCTATCTTGGCAACCGCCAAACCGCAGTGCTGCCCGACACCGATAGGAAAAAAATGCATCCTCCCCTGTTCACCAGCATGGTGGGCAGACCGAACACCGGAACTAAGGGGCATTGACGGCCACAGCTCGGAATTTACTGCGTCGAGCGGCGACCTCTGCGATTTACCACCACTTCGCGTCGCGCCGGCCGGAAGCAATGATTCGATTATTCTGGGCCGCCAGGGGCAGCTGACAGCACATGGATGCATTAAGTCCGGAGCATCAATGTGCGGTTTTTCCGGACTCTCCGCTGCATAACCTGCCAGCGTTCTTGATCGATTCTGCCAGCCGGTTCAGGCTGCTCAACGACTGGCGATGGAACGACGAAAGAGCATTAAGGCAGCGGCAAAAAATGCGAAAGCCATGAGTGCCACTGTCACAAAGGACGGCCAGACATTGCCAAATCCTGCACCACGGTACATGATGGCTTGGGCCACACTCACGAAGTGCCGCGATGGGAGAAAGAACGTAATCGCTTGCAACCACGGCGGCTGGCTATCGATGGGAGTCATGCCGCCCGATAACATCTGCAGGGCAACAATAATCAGAATGACCAACATTGCGAACTGAGGCATCGTGCGCGTCACGGTCCCCAAGAAGACGCCCAGCGCCGTTGCAAAAAACAGGTACACAGCTACGCCGCTGAGGAACAATGGAATCGAGCCAGCTACCGGAACTTGTAGTGCGCGGACGATCACCACGTACACTGCGAATGTTGCTGCCAACAAAATCACGAGACTGTTGGACCAAATCTTGGCTAAAGCTATGTCCAGGGAAGTCAGTGGCATCACCAACAGATGTTCGATCGTGCCGTGTTCGCGTTCACGAATCAATGCGGCACCGGTCAGAATAACGGTCAACATTGTGACTTGATTTACTAACGCCATCAGGCTGGCAAACCATACTGGATTGCCATTAGCATTAAATGCGCGGCGTGTCACGAGCTCGATCGCCAGTGGAGTGTTGCGATCGCTGCGGGTCTGAAATCGACTAACTTCGCGCTGTACGATGGCCTGGATATAGTTGGCGCCAATGCCTGCCTGTGCCATGGCCGTCGCATCGATGTTGACTTGGATTTCCGTTGGTCGCCCCTGCACAATATGGCGTTCGAAGTTCGGTGGAATGCCAATCACAAACATAAAGCGACTTGCGTCCATGGCTGCGTCGACTTCGCCAGCTTCTATTAAAATCGGCTGGTTGAAGTTGGGTTCAAAAAAGGCATTGGCTAGTTGCCCTGAGAGTTGGGAACGATCTTCGTCGACGATTCCAAGCGATGCATTGTGTACGTCCGAAGAAGTGCCTCGGGCCTGCACGAAGATGGCTAGAGAAAACGAGTAGACCAGGAACGCCAACAGCACCTTATCACGTTGCAACGAGCGCAATTCCTTCGTCCCCAGCCAGAAGATCGAGCTTAGTCGCTGCCACATGGCTATTGCTCCTGCTTGCGTAGTGCTACAGCCGCCAGCAGCGTGAGGACGGGGAAGAAGGCGACCAGAGCCAGGAAGTCTCCCGCCAGCTGCGGTGCTGTCAGGCCTTTGGTGAAGGCGCCGACACTGGCATGCATGTAATAGGTTGTCGGCCAGAACACTCCCATCCAACGAGCCACGCCTTCGAGTGTCGAGACGGGCTGCATTAGCCCTGAAAACTGGATGGAAGGGAGGATTGTCACGATGGTCGTAACGAACACAGCCGCCACCTGGCTTGAGGTAAACGATGAGATGACTAGACCGATTCCTGTCACGGCGGTGATGTAGGCCACTGCGCAGGCGAGCAACATCAGGCCACTCCCCTTGATCGGCACGTCAAACAGAAATACATCCATTAACGTCAAGACTCCGAAACTGATCAGTCCCATGCCGATGTAGGGGAGTTGTTTACCCAGCAAGAACTCAAGCCGCGAAGTGGGCGTGACGTAGAAGTTCGTGATCGAGCCCAATTCTTTCTCCTTGACGACGCTCACAGCCATCAAGATCGAAGGGATCAACACCAAGAGGATCGCAGGCACGCTGGGGACCATGGCGTACACGCTTTCAAAAGTTGGGTTGTAGCGAAAACGCTGTTCGATACTCAGCATGGGACGAGCCATAGACTGCCCAGTTTGAAGTGCCAATTCCTGAAGATGTGACGCGTGCACACCCTGCACGTAGCCCTCAATTGTGGACGCTCGCGAAGGATTGGAGCCATCGATCCAGGCGGAAATTTGGGGGCTAGTTCCACGCCGCAGTTCGCGACCGAAGTTCGGTGGGATCTCGATGCCCAAGGAAATACGATTCTCCTTGAGCTGACGTTCCAAGTCATCTTGGCTCTCAAGTAGCGTCTGTTGCTGAAAATAGTTGGAACCAATCAAAGCACCGATGTAATCACGACTTTCCGGGCTGCGGTCTTGGTCAAGCACAGCGAAGTCGATCTTATTGACATCCATGGTGATGCCGAATCCGAAGACCAGCATCAAGAGGGCTGAGCCGATGAAGGCAAACCCCAGCCGCACTGGATCTCGCAAGATTTCCAAGCTTTCGCGATGGCTGTAGGCCAGGGCTCGCTGCGGACGAAACAGACTGGCGGTTGGCGGCGCACTCGAAGTGCTCGAGGTCGGTGTGAGGTTTGATGGGGGTAAATCGGTCTCGCTTGTCGCGGCCTCTGGTGCCTCAGCGGCTTGGATGTAGGCGATAAATGCTTGCTCCAAACTTCCCGTGCCCCGCGCATCGGCCAACTTGTCAGGCGCGTCGCAGGCGAGCACCTTGCCCGCATGCATCAGTGAAATTCGGTCACATCGCTCTGCTTCGTTCATGAAGTGCGTTGAAATGAAGATGGTCACGCGTTCTTCACGAGACAGACGCGCTAACAATTCCCAAAACTGGTCTCTAGCGATGGGATCGACACCAGATGTTGGCTCGTCCAAAATGAGCATCTCAGGGCGGTGAATAATCGCCACTGCCAGAGACAGGCGTTGTCGCACGCCGAGCGGAAGCTGCGCGGCCAACTGGTCCAACCAGGGCTTCAATCCGAATTGTTCGGTCAATTGCTCGATGCGTGTCCGTCGCAGCTTTCGTGGCAAATGAAACAAGCGCGCGTGAAGCCACAGGTTTTGGCGGACCGTGAGTTCACTGTAAAGCGAAAATGACTGGGACATATAGCCAACGCGGCGGCGTACCTCCAAACTGCCAGCCTCGACCGCTTTTCCAAATAGGCTGGCGTGCCCTTCGCTGGCTGGTAGCAAGCCAGTCAGCATTTTCATGGTCGTTGTCTTGCCACAACCGTTGGAACCGAGGAAACCAAAGATCTCACCTCGCTCGATTTCAAAGCTGACATTATCGACTGCCACAAACGATCCGAAGCGGCGGGTAAGGCCTTCAGCACGAATCGCCAACTCGTTGGCGTCGGTTCGCCGCGGCGGGATGTGGAGACTGGCTCGTCTCCCGTCCGTGCTTTCAGGCAGTAGGCTGACGAACGCCGCTTCGAGTGAGTCGCTGCGGGTTTGTGTCTTGAGTTGCGAAGGGGAACCGGTCGCGAGGACTTTTCCGGCGTGCATGGCGATCAGCTGATCAAAACGGTTCGCTTCATCCATGTAGGCTGTCGACACAAGCACGCTCATCTGCGGTCGCTGGCTGCGGATATCGTCGATCAGTTTCCAGAACTGCTGTCGCGACAATGGATCTACGCCGGTAGTGGGTTCATCCAGCAGGAGTAGATCGGGGTCGTGGATCAGAGCGCAGCACAGTCCGAGTTTCTGTTTCATACCGCCGGAGAGTTGCCCCACGAGTCGGTCTGCAAAGGGAGTGAGCCCCGTGGCTGCTAGCAGACGGTCAATGCGTTGCCGTCGTTCTTGTTTGGATTGTCCGTACAAGCGCCCGAAGAAATCCAAGTTCTCGAACACGCTCAGTTGCATGTAGAGATTTTTTCCAAGGCCCTGTGGCATAAAGGCGATGCGGGCGCAGACCGTATCGCGGTGCCTACGCTCGCCAATGTCACCTCCCAGCACGCGAATGCGTCCAGCTTGAATGATTTTGGCACCAGCCACTAGGCTCATCAACGTTGATTTCCCAACCCCATCAGGGCCGATCAAACCAATCATTTTTCTACTGGGCACATCGAGTGAAATGTCTGCTAACGCGACCGTTTTGCCAAAGCGGTGAACGACCGACTCTAGGGTGACCACGGGCGCTCCGGCAATGTTGCCAGATCCGCTCATGGCGATACCGCTGCTGGCGGCTCGAACGCCGGCGGTTGATCAGGAAACGGAGGTCCAATGAAACTGGGCCATTCAGCCAGCGGATCCACTTGGATATAAGCTACGCCGCGAATGCCGGTTTTAATGCGTTCCAGATAGGGTTCGACGCGCTCTGGAGGCAGCTGCACTTTGACTCGGAACATCAGTTTATCGCGTTCGTCGGCCGTCTCGACTTGCTTGGGAGTGAATTGCGCTTCGGGTGCCACAAAGCTCACTTTTGCACGGGCGGCGTACTGCGGAGCCACATCAAAGACCACGCGAGCTTGGCTGCCGATCGCGGTACGTACTGCCGCATCCGCAGGCAGATAGACCTCCATGTAGATGTCGGTTAAGTCGAGCAGCGTGATGATTTTGCCACCGGCTGGAAGCACCTCTCCTTTGGCAGCTAAACGGTACAGCACGCGACCGCGCGTCGGCGCGTACAGCGAGGCGTCGGCAAGTTGCGTCTCGATTTGCTTGACCTGCGCAGCAGCCGCTTTGACGGCGAACTCTTGGGTTCGAAGTGCCGCCTTGGCAGCTCCCAAATTGGCTTGAGCCACCGCCAAGCCGTTGATTGCGGTCTCGTATTCTGCTTCGGCGATGGAGTTGCTCGCCTTAAGCTTCTCTGAGCGTTCGGCTTGTTTCTTGGTTAACGTTAGATCGCTTTCGCTCTTGGCGATATTGGCCATCGCTTGGTCGACCGATTGTTCGACTTCCGCTAGCTGGGCTTGCGCCTGAGCCAAGGTGGCCTCGAGCTGGAGTGTGTCCATGCGGGCAATCAACTCTCCCGGTTCTACCAAGTCGCCTTCCTTGACGAGCAATTCCTCAATACGTCCCGCGAACTTGGTAGCCACGTCGACTTGGACAGCCTCGATGCGTCCATTGCCCATAGCGATTCCTGCTGGCAGAGGTTCGGGTTGCTGCGCAAGCCACAACCGCCAAGTAGCCAGCACAACCGCCACCAGCACGGTTAGCAGCAACAATCGTTTGATGGTGGTTAGCAGCATGGGTGATTCTGCCTTGCGGCGAGCTTCCTGAGCCTTTCGAATCCGCATCCAAGAGCGGCTAAGGCCTGCACTCCAGCGAACCCAATCAACATACCAGTAATGGTGATTCACTCCTAGCCGCAGATATCTTCCAACCGTCAATCCCAGCAGTGGATCGGGGCCATGCGCTGTTTGTCTTGAGTCAGTAGAACCTGTGCTCAAATCCTATCAAGTTAACTTCTCGCATCGAATCGCCACCCAGAACTCTGTTTAGCGCTCCGTTTTCAAAACGAGCTAACCCGGGATTAATGATTGGAAGAGGCAGATCTTTCACAAGCAATTTCTCGGACTTGGCCCAAGTCAACCTTGCCCATACTGGTAAGCGGGATTGTTTCAACGTGAACGAAATCGTTAGGCCGAGGGAGCCATAGGTTGGGGAGTCCCTGTTTCGAAAGCTGAGCAATCACTTCGCTGGGCGTGTGTTGTCCCAAGGTTTGGTAGACGACGATCAGCCGCTCCCCCTTTTTTGCGTCTGGGATCGCGGTCACGACAACGGGTGTTTCGGTAATTGGCACTTCGCCGATCGGATGGCTAGAATCCGCTGAATCGGATCCCGTTGCGGGACTAGCAGTGGCAGTTGACGAGCCTTCCAGAACAACGGTGGCGATTAGCTGTTCGATGCGCTCGTGTGGCACCGTTTCGCCACCAATCTTTGAAAAACGGCTTTGTCGCCCGGTAATTGCGATGAATCCTTCGTCGTCGATACGCACGAAGTCTCCCGTGTTATACCAGCCATCTCGAATGACTTCGGAAGTTTTCTCTGGATTGTCCAGATAGCCTAGCATCACGGTTGGGCCCTTCACCTGCAGCAAACCAATTTGCCCAGATTTTTCCTCTGTGAGCGTCTCTGGATCGACAACTCTCACTTCTACTCCGGGGACCGGCCGACCGACGGTG
Source organism: Aureliella helgolandensis (assembly GCF_007752135.1). Lineage (GTDB taxonomy): Bacteria > Planctomycetota > Planctomycetia > Pirellulales > Pirellulaceae > Aureliella > Aureliella helgolandensis. The sequence goes on from NZ_CP036298.1 coordinate 4,000,265, forward strand.
CCTGGCCTGCTTCCTTCGACAGTGGGATGAAGCGACCGATGAAGCGGAACGTTGACTGCCACCCAGGGGGAAAGCTCCGTTGTGCCATATCCTTCGACGGGAGTTGCTCCGAACTTCTCCGAAAACGCGACGGCGAGGTCTGCTTCAAGTTTTTCCGCGCCAACAATGGCTAGGTCAAGTGTCTGAAAATCTTCGGCTTTGCAACGCCGGAGATAGAGACGCAAAAATGTTGGCGTCGCAAACAAAACCGTCACGCGAGATTGCGCCGCAAGTTTGCTGATCGCTTTGGTGCTGAACGGATCGTAGTGATAAACGACCGCCATATCGCTCATCAAAGGCAACCACAATGTTCCCGAATAACCAAATGCATGGAAGAAGGGGAGAATCCCCAGCGTGACATCGTCTCGATCAATGCGATAGAGTTGACGAATAGCGTCGACGCTGGCCAATACATTCTTGTTGGAGAGCATCACGCCTTTGGGCGGACCGGTCGTTCCCGAGGTGAACAGCACGGTCATGAGGTCATCGTCTTTGAGCGAATTCAGTTGAAGAATTCGCTGCAATAGAAACAACGGCATGCAGTAGGCTTGCAGGGCAGCAATCAGCTTGTCGAACCATGTTGCCTGTTTTTCCAGATCCTCCATGAAGATCATTTTGACCGCCGGCAGTTCGAGCGGTTTGCGTTTCAAAAATCTTTGGCTGGTGATGACGTGCGTTATGCCACATGTGCGGACACAGTGCTCAATTTGCTCCGCAGTCAGGGCATAGCTCAGGTTAACTACGACTTTTCTGTTTAGTCCAATTGCCAGATTTGCCAGTACCGCTCCCGCCGATGGTGGGAGTAGTACTCCGATCATGGATTGCCGTGCATCGACGACTCCCGCACGCCGTATTAGCCGCGACAGTACCAGCGCAGCCAGCAGCAGCATCCCACCGGACAAGCGTTTGTCGGTCGAATCGCCAACCTTCGGCCGAAACATTCGCCGGCGACAGCCGCTCAGAAACTCGTGGATGGGTGTTGGAGTACTCATGCGATTCATCGATTCCTATTTGGGCTGCAAGTCGACCGTAGTTGTACTCGTCATGAGTTCCATCGAGACCTCTGCAAATTCCGAAGTCCAACGCTCGCTTTGCCAAATGATTATTGCAAGTTGTGTGCCAGATGCCCCTGAGTGGCTGGGGCTAGCTCAGCCCGAAAACGACGCAGGTGATCTGGACCGTACCGCATGTGTTAGAACACGCGGTTTATTCGCTTAAAGGCAAGTGACGGAGTCTGTCGGGCGCGTTTCGGGGTGCACCTCCAGCGTAGCGGTTGCTCATTTTCAGAGTCGCTGGCGATTGGTTGCGAAATGAATCCAACCACCACGTGAGGCGAGGGGGGCTGATGGAGGTCACCATGCTCTCGCGGATGGGAGCGGGCAAACGACTAAATCCGCCTGGTCTGTTGGAACGGCTTGGAGGTGCGATGCCGCACACGAAGCAGCCGGATGAGGACTCAACGAATCGGTTCCTTCAGGTGTCTGCTGAAGAACTGTCCGGCCGTTTCCATCGCTTCGTCGAACCAAATCTGCTTGACGGTAAAGGGATGAGGGGCGTCCTTAAGAACGGTTACGCCGTTTTCGATGCCGAACTCCGTCATCCTCGCTCGGAACTCGGCTGCACGCGTGCTGGGACTGTCGTTCTCGCCGGTGATCAACCAGCATGGTGGGTCGGCTTGGTCCAAATGCACAAGCGGTGATGCAAGCCGATACGTTTCGAGTTGGTCCTGCTGTGAGCCGCCGAGGAATTGCCTCCAGATGCCTCCTCGATTTTCATCGGCGGAGATGTCCCGCGTACGCTGAGACAGGAAATCGGTTTGCCCGTCCATCGGTACCACAGCCTGAATCGCACTGGTGAATTGAGCGTTGCCCCCTCCGCCTTCCAATTCAGGGACTCCCGCAGACGTCGCGAGCAGAGCAGCCAGGTGTCCACCGGCGGAATGACCAATTGCACCGATTCGTTCGGAGTCGATGCCGAATCGGTTCGCGTTGGCTCGCAAGAATCGAACGGCGGCTTTGCAGTCTTGGATCTGTGCTGGGAACTGGGCTTCGCCGCTGAGTCGATAGGAAATCGACACTGCTACAAATCCCTGGGCGGCCAGCGCTTGAGCAACTTTCCGATGATTAATCTTGCTGCCCTTCTGCCAGCCACCACCATGAATACAAACAATCGCGGGCAGGTCGCCCCAAATGCCTTTCGGACGATAGAGGTCCATTTCGAGCGTTCGCTCTCCGTAACGTGCATAAGTCACGTCCAACTTCTCATCGAGAGAGTCCAAGCTTGTTTGCGGAATAACCGTGTTTCCGTCGGCCAAACCTTGCGGAGGAATTTCTCCAGCAGGCCGAGCATCGAATTGCATTTCCTCTTGGAACAGGATCGCCATTCCCCGCAACTTTTTTAGGATCTCACCATTGCGTACGAGATTCGTTTCACCGGGGTCGCTGGCTAGGTCGTACAGTTGGAGGCTTGGATTCAGGTATAGTTTCCAGTTCTTCCAGCGAACGGCGGACAGCGTACCCTCACTACCGTGATAGAAAAATGCGTCGTTGTACTCTACGCGACTAATGATTGGTGACCATTCCCCAGCTGGATCCCATCTTCGACGTAGAGGGACCAAAGCGTTTAGCGACATCTTCATTTCCGGGGAAGGTACGAATTCCGTTTCGCCCGTTAGCAATGGGCTGATGTCGCGGCCGTCGATGACGTGTCCTTCGGGAACTTTGATGCCTGCGAAAGTGGCGAGCGTCGGGTACCAATCCATGGCGCGTACTACCGCAGAAGATTCCACTCCCGTCTGCAATCCGAGCGCCGGTCCCCAGGCGATCGCCGGCACGCGAATGCCGCCCTCGTACGTAGAGAGCTTGCGACCGCGAATTTTCTGTTCCGGCGTTCTTCCTGGCCCCCGTCCGTTGTCGGATGCGTAGATAACGATCGTGTGGTCGTCGATCTTCTGCTCTTTCAGCGAATCGAAAATGCGACCAACATTCTGGTCGAGCTCCTGGATTGCATCGCCATATTCACCCCAATTCGAGCTGCCCTTGAACTCGTCGCTGACCCCGAGCGGATTGTGCAGCATCGTGTGCGGCAGGTAGAGAAAGAACGGGGTGTCCTTGTTCTGCTCGATGAAATTGATCGCTTCGTCCGTGTAGAGCTGGGTGAGCTCGGCGGGGGCGGCCGGGCATTTGACAATCTCTTCATTTCGCAACAGAGGAACGCCGCCCTTGTCCTCAAAATAGAGGACTTCTACCGGGTCCAGATTATGCAGTAGTCCAAAGTAGTGATCAAAACCCTGATTGCGCGGCAGTAGCGGCTCTGCAAAACCTAGATGCCATTTGCCGATGCACGCGGTCGCGTAGCCATTGCTCTTAAAGAGTTCGGCAATCGTTAGCTCGTCAGGATGAATACCTGTCCGTGAATCGGCGCGATGCACCCAAACATGGTTGCCAACGCGGCGTGGATAACATCCGGTTAATAGCCCCGCGCGCGACGGGCTACAAATAGGAGCGGCAGCGTAGTAGTCCGTCAACCGCGTCCCCTGTTCTGCCATTGCATCAATTCGCGGTGTCTCGACCTCGGTAGCGCCGTAGCACCCGAGATCGTAGTAGCCTTGGTCATCAACAAAGATGAAGACGATGTTTGGCGGAGTTGCTCGTTCGGCTCCAGACGCAGGGACGCATCGTCCGAACAGCGAGAGGGCGAATAACGTCATCCACAGGGTGCGACACAAATTCAGTTGACTCATCATAAGTCCAAGGGGCTGGAAATTGTAAGGTTTCACCGTCGTCCGCTATTGTTGAGGGGCTAGGAGAGGTTCGCCGCCTCTGCCCGAGATAACATAGCGATCAGCTCCCTCTGCGCGGATCTGATCGAGTGTCGACTGCACGCGGTGGGCAATGGCGGGATATTGATCAATCCGGCTATTGGTTTCACCTGGCTTTGGTTTGTTACGTCGAGTCATCTCTTCCTCCGAAAAGAGTTTACCTTGGCATGAGGACAAGTGTTTCATGGTCTTACACTCGCTTTGACCGCGCCAACAGCTACCGAGCTGTTGCCAATCATTGTTGCACGTCTGGAGTGATGCGTAGCGTTGGCAAATAACTTGGCAGAAAAGTTGTCGCTGTTGGCGGTGGCAGTGTGCGAATCGAGTAGATCAGGTCCAACGACTAGTTGTAGCTTCGCAATGGCCTTGAGGATATGGACCCTCTGGCTAAATTCCGTCTTCTGCATGATCGCTTGCGGCCAGCGAACAATGAGCGGCAATCTGACTCCGCCTTCCCCGATCGTATGCTTTTCGCCACGAAAGCTACCGCAGTTGTGGTCGGCTGGCGTCGAGCTTGTGATCTTCGATTCCGCCGACATCCCCTACCATGTCCTTGGTGAAGATGACGCCGATGTTCGGACACTTCTGAGCTGAAGTCCGATACGGCAGGCGTGAAGGAAATAAGAAAATCGTTAGCTACCAGTTTCGATTCACCAGTATGGTGTGCGTTTGGAGCGGACCCGGTATGGGTGCGATTTACAATTGGCTTTGAAAGTCCGGTTGTCGCCGCAGTGCTCCCCAAACGTGACTTTGCTAAAGCCCTGCACTGCAGGTGCAATCATTGGTCCGCACGGAACTTATATGTTGAAGAGGGGGGCCAGCCCAGCGGCACCAATTTCGGTGGAACAATTTGTGAAGCAGGTTGCCCTAGGACGGAACACCCGCTATTCGCCGCCGATTGTTGTTGGGGGCGAGCGCAGTGACAAGAGGATGACGGGAGTCAGTAGTGCTCGTCTTCCTGAACTTGATTCACGGCTTTACATTGAAGACATGCTGACACCGCCAGTCGCGGTATCGACAACCAGAGTCTTCTCCCTGATAAATGAGACAAAGGCACATCCGCAAGCCCTCCTCACTTAGAGGCAAAAGAATCTCCGGGAAAGGCCGATCGGAAGCATTTAGCAGTAGCCGAGCTGCGGGTGCTGAAAGTCTCCTTCCCGAAAATCGGGCTTTAGACTCTCCTATCTCAAGGATCATGACCAATTACGCATTTGACTCACCGGGCTGTTGATTTAATAGCGCCTTGAGTTTTAACGTGTAGGTCGCACCCCTAATCGCCCTGAAGTGGCGACCACCTATCCTTGCTGACCGGGCTTTTGAAATAGTAACCCGCCGCGTGAGCAAGGGGAGATAACCTCCGCTACAAGCCAATTAAGGATGATACCTCCGCATTAAAATTCAAATTGCGATTAAATCAACAGCCGGTCACGCAACGGGATACTCTTTCAACAAGCCGTTCTTACACGGGCTCTAAACCTCGGAAAGTGCCTGTACTGGTTGCAAATCGGTCGGTTTCAATACCTAATTTTTGTAGCATTGAGACAAACAGATTGGGCAGCGGATAATTGTTTTCGGTATCAAAGGCTAGATGCTGGCCATGTCGGAAACCTCCACCGGCAAACAAGACCGGTAGATTGGTTGTGACGTGAGTGTTGGCGTTTCCGAGGTTGCTGCCATAGACGACCATCGTACGATCGAGCAACGAGTCGGAGTCTTCCTTCGCATCTTTAAGATTCGCGAACAACTCGTCCAGCAGTCGCATATGCCAACTGTCGATTGCTTCGAGCTGTTTCTTCTTTTCCTCGTTCTTGCCGTGGTGGGAAAGGTTGTGGTAGCCGTCAGTGATCTGCGTTCCCTCCACGTCGATGGCAGGTGAATTGACGCTGTCAAGCATCAGCGTGATTGCGCGTGTCGAGTCGGTTTCGAACGCCAATCGAGCCATGTCATACATCAGTCGCACTTTATCCATGTAGGCTTTGGGGTCTTCCGGGTTCACTGGAGCTTCGCCTCGTGGTTCCGGCTTGGGCACATACTCCCATGCCTGTGCGGCCTCGAGTCGTTGTTCCAATTCGCGCACGCCGGTCAAGTATTGGTCCACGCGATCACGGTCTTTGGGGCCCAGTTTTCGTTGGAGAGATTGCGTTTGGTCGGCGACAGCATCCATGATGCTTTGACCTAGGCTTAGCCGCTGGACTTGGGAACGCACTTGATCGGGCGTACCCTGTAGAAATAGTTGTTGGTAAACCGAAACCGGATTCTCTTCGCAGGGAATCAGTACGCCAGCCCCGGTCCAGGACAAGCTTCGAAGTCCTCGTTGTATATTGACTCCCAGCGTCATCGATGGAAATCGAGTCAGATGGCCAATACGTTCTGCGATGTACTGATCCAACGAAATCGTGTTGCGAAAACCGCCACTCCCGGGATGCGGAGCCGCTGTCAGAAAACAAATGTCCGCCGGGTGACCTCCATCGACATCCGGATGCCACACACCGCTGAAGACCGTGAAATCGTCGCGATGCGGTTGCAGTGTCTGCAAATAGGGCGATGGCACGTAGTCCGCACCTGAATCGGTAGGGAAGAAGTTTTCGGGAAGCAGGCCTAGATTGTTGCAAATACCCAACATGCGCCGAGGCACGGTTTTCTCCGCTGCCTTTTCTGCTGCGGATAGGAATGCGGGACGCATTGCATCCAGCAGAGGCAAGGCAAGGCTAGCACCCAGCCCTCTCAACAGAGTACGACGAGGCAGTGCGATGTTCTTGATTAGCGTTGGCATAATGGATTACTTGTTTAAGAATAATCGGCTGGTTGCAATTTCAGTGATGAGTGAGCGGACTGGATATCCATGTGCGGCGTGTCGATCCAAAATCTCTTCGATTTCCTCGCGGTCGCTGAACCGTGGCGCCGCGCCGGTCGCGTAGGTCAGCAGTTTTTCCACTAGGTTTTTAGCGATCTTCCGCTGGTCGGCCAACAGCAATCGTTTTAGCTGAGCAACGTCTGCGAAAGGACGACCGTCGGGTAGCTCGCCGGACGCGTCCACTTGCGGTCCATGGGTGAAGGTGAAGGGCTGGCCGTTCTTTCCATAACCTGGAACGGAATCGCCCTTCTGGAGGCTGCGATAAGTATCGCGAAAGCCACCAGCCACATCAAAACTTTCGAGCGCGAAACCTGCCGGATCCATGACCTTGTGGCAAACATTGCAGCTCTCGTCCGCCCGGTGCTTGAACAGCTGCTGTCGAATCGTCGTCGCACCTCGTGTGTCTGGCTCAATGGCCGGAACGCTCGGCGGTGGCGGAGGGATATCAATCCCTAGAATTCGCTCGTTGATCCAGGCCCCGCGGACGACTGGCGAAGTGGTTGAGCCATTGGCGGTGACTTTCAAGATACTCGCTTGAGTCAGTAGGCCCCCGCGGACACTTTGCTCTGGCAACGCCACTCGCTGAAGGCGAGCGCCTTCAAACGGAGGCAAGCCGTAATGATCTGCTAGTCGTTCGTTCGCAAAGGTAAAGTCGGAATCGATTAAGTTTTTCGCGGGCAGGTTCTCGCTAACCAACTCGGCAAAAAAAAGTTGCGTTTCTTCCAACGCCGCATCGACCAACGCATCATCCAAATAGTAATCTGGGTAAAGCACCTCGTCGGGGGAGGTGTCATTGATCTTGCGCAAGTCCAACCAGTACGCCAAAAACGCGTCCACGAATCGCCGCGATTTTTCATCATTCAGCATCCGCTCAACTTGTTGCTCGAGCACGTTCCTTTCGTTCAATTCACCTGACTCCGCGAGTTGCCGCAATTCGGAATCCGGCAAACTATTCCACAGGAAGAGGCTTAAGCGATTGGCTACCGCCACGGCATCGAGCCTTCCTGGGTGCTCCTCGAGACACAGGAAGCCAGGTGAACATAGCGCGGCAGTATAGCCAGCGAGCATGGCATCGGCGAAGGGCATGTCCTCCCCGAGAGCTTCTTCCACGACGCCGACGAAGCGTTCGACATCCTCCGACTCGGTTGGTCGCGTGTATGCTTTGCCCAAGAATTTCCGCATCAATCGTCGCGCGTCCTGCATCCGTTGCTGGGACGTGGCGACGTTCGTGTTCCCGTCACCACCGGTCTCCAGATCGTCCAACAAAAGTTGGTGCCCGGCCGATGGCCATTGCTCAATGATTGGACCTTCGACTTCCATCCAATTGAAAGCGACACCTGGCATACCGTCTTTCTCGGCTAATGGATTGTGCCAGTTGGGCGGTCGCGAGCGAAACAGGCGAACCGCGTCGGGCTGGATTTTTTCTCCCTTGAGGAGCCACACGTCAAGCTCTTGTACGCTCGGTTCAACCTGAAAATCAAACTCCCCCAATCGCCGCAACTGCCGTGGTTCGGCTCGCGAATAGATCACGACTGGTTCCGAACGCCTACCGCGGGCCGTTTTCTCCCGGTCGGGACGCCACCACTTCTTTTCCTCGCCTGCCGCCCAAAATGTATAACCCTTGAATCGCAATTTGTAGTGACCCGCACGAGGTGCTACGAAGGAACTGAAACTAATTTCAATCGGTTCATAACTGCTGGCGACGACGCCGAATGCTTCCAACTCACGTTTTGCAGGATCGCTGTCGCCGACGGTGAATGGTGTTTCAGGATCTCGCAGTACATCCAAATCGGCCTCGTAGCCAAGCAATGGAAACGTCGCCCGTTCAGGACTACGGTTGAAGATCGTGAAGTGAACTCTTCGATTGAAGCTGGCTTGCTCACGAGCGTAGTAACGCTTGATTTTTAATTCGGGAGGCTCTTGCGTTTTCTCCATGACTGCCCGCATCGCAAAATCCGCCGCTTGCATATAGCGTGCGAAATTGACATGGGAAACGTCCAACGCTTCGCCGATCTTGTTGAACCGATGCAGCTCGCCATCTTCGGGCAACATGGTTGCCAGCTGTAACCACGGAGCATGGAGCAAATCGCGGAGACTGTTCTCATATTCGAAGCGATTGATGCGCCGCCAAATTGCTCTTCCTTCGCTTTCAATCTGCTCTCGGTCCAGCTCGACCAATCGCTTGCGGAGAGGAGCAACAAAGTTTTGTCTTTCCGAGTCCTCTAATCCACCCTCAGGCGGCATCTCGCCCGCGTCGACACGGTCGTGAATTTTGATCCAAATTGCCAAGTCTTCTGCGACAATTTTGCCTTGCATCTCCAGTCGCTCGGCGAGTTGCGTCAGATCCAATCCACCTTCAGCTTCGGCGCCGCTGTGACAATCGAGACAGCTCTCCTGCATTCGTGATACCAGCGGAGCTAGCTCAATATCTGACGCAGAAGCCGGTACGCAGAGCAAGATGAAGCTGAAAAAGAATGCAAATCGATGGATTGGTCTGCTCATGTTGGGAGAGATTCCAGGTGGTGGGGCGAAAGGCAGGACCTACATTCTAGCAGATAATTTTCACTCGTTGTTGCAAAAAGATCGTCGGCGTGAGAGGAAGAGATCGCTAGAGACCGACGAGCCTTTTTCGCAACTCAGAGACCGAAAACATTGGCCCAGCGAGATATTGAGCTTGGTGGAGTCGCGTGAAGATGGATTGCAACAGGTGTGTGCTTGACCGAAGAAGACGTCAATCTCAACGCGGCGCCTACTGATCGATGTCTGGAGCACGGGACGGGGAGAGCACGGGACGGGGACACAGCACTCTGGTGACTGGTTGGGAGTACGGCGCTTGATTAACTCTTTGAACGTGACCGCATGTGAGCTAAGAAATCGTGCTAGTAGGGAAGAATATCGACGCAAACACGCAACGCTGGCTACGAAGAGATGGGGTGCGCCCTATCGTGGGTGCTTGGTCGAAGTTCAACCGCTCTGGCTACGACAATGCTAGGGAGAGCCTGCAAGAAATCGTTGAGCGTTGGGAATGGTTGCTATTCGTGGAGCAATTCGCGGAGGCGGTGTGGGACCGTGAATCGCCTTTTGCGTCCTCGACTACGGGCGGCATCAATGACCCGGGGACGGCCAGCCACTAAACTGAACAAACGACCAAAGTCTCGGACGAGCTCGCACCATGCCGGAGCGTCCAGTTGCAATCGCTCGAGGACCGCGGGGGCTGGCTCCGGGGTACTGCCACGCCTGCCGGGAACAATCTGCCGCGCTGTCCAGTCGAGCAGTTGGATATACGACTCGAGCGACATCGCCAGGAATCCCTTGTCGCTCGCACGCTCCCCGCACCGGTGGGGATAGGGCCCCAAGGCGTCGCGTCGTTCATCGATGGTCAGCGGAGCTAGAAAACCATCCGATCGCTGCTTGTCAGTGTCAGCTGCTTTCTCTTGCATGGCGACAATCCGGCGCTGGATCGAAGTGTGGTCGCTGTCCTCAAGCAGTTCAGCTAAAGCTGCGCGAATTGGATTGAGATCGACATACGCCGCACAGGCCAGCAAGGCTTGTTCATCAAGAATTCGCACCGCCTTGAAGCGACTCTCCCAAAATTTCCCTGGGATTTTCTCTTCGGCATTGGCCCTCTGACCGATCTTCTGGCACAGCAGCCGCATCCACCAGGAAATATCGCTGAGTCGCGAGCGGATCATTTTCAGTTTGTCGAGGTCGGTACGAATCGAATTCAGCTCTGCTTCGTTCGGTTCCAGGGCCAGGCCATCAGGCCCCTTACGCTGGGGGCAGATCATCAACCAGCGGCGCGCTACTTCAGTATCGTCCCACGTCGCCACCACATCGGGCCGCGAGCGAAGGATTTGGTGGAAATGGTTGGAGAGTATTGAAAACGCAAGTACATCCACCGCAAAGAATTTTGCTTGGAGTTTGATCAACTCCTCGATCCAGGCCTTGCGATGGTCATAGTTTTTGCCGGTTACTGGATCATCCCCCAGCAGAAAGCAACGCCGGACGACGCGATTAAAGACGTGCACAATCGCAATCTCTTCCGGCGCAAAGTGATTTGCGCGCGCCAAGCGAGCCATGAAAGTGGCCCCTCTGCTAAGGATTAGGGTGTCCCGCGTGCAAGCGTTTGCTAGCACGCTACAACAATTGGCAGTCAGGCTTCCAGCACCGACATCTAGCAGACGGAGAAAACCGAAATCCCTTACAAATATTTTCAATCCCTCCGGGAAAACTTTTTTTGTTACTGGAGTGCTGTGTCCCCACAGCGTTTCCGTAATTCGAGTGCTATGTCCCCGCAGTGCTTCGTGCACCACAGAGCCCGCAGTGCACAGGAGTGCTATGTCCCCACAGCGTAATATTCGCGACTTGTAGTACAATCGCTATCGGGGGGCGAGTAAGGCTGTTCAAACGAGTGCGTGCAGGGCAAGGAGATGCTGCGGCACTTGCAGTGCTGCAGGCAATGGAACGCCTATTGATGCCGATCAGTGGATTTGCTTGCAGGAGCCTGTTTGAGGCGGGCTGAGACTGGCTAACGCTACATCATCTGAACGTGCTCGACGCGCTCCATCGTTCGTTGCTAAGCACTAATGCAGTAGAGGATTTGGTCCGTGTCACGTGGCGCAGACTGGTCCTAGCGAGCCGCTTGAAAGCTGAACAGATAAAGCAGTCGCTGGCTAGCTTACGCTCTGATTGAAGCCGAGAAGGGCGTCCACCGGATCGATGGCTGCAGCGATCGGCGGACAATGATTGCGGCTCTCGCCGACGCACATCCAACAGCCTGACTCTTTCCAGAGACCGGGGGCCTTTGCCGTCGATGTGGGCAAAGTCTTCGAGCTCCTAACGCTAAGTTTGTTTGCGTACCGAGCACCGTTCCCTTACCCTTTATCCAGCGAGACCGCTTCAAGTATTGGCGAAAGTATGAGATAGCCCCCTGGCAAGCCCTTGCATCGTGACGAAGTATGCTGGTCTGTTCGTGACTTTGGCTGGGATGATTTTTTCCTTGCGAATGAATCGCGAAGGCTTCATCCATAGAGGTGGTGATGCGTTAAAATTTCTTTCACGGTCCATGCCGCTTCCGTTGAACTCGCCCTAGCAATCCAAGGAACCTGATGATGACTCGCCTTCATGCAGCAATACTCTCGTCAAATTGGCGACTTGCCCAAGTATTTGGAGTTGTCGCAGTCGGTGTGTTGACGCACTCGGCTTGGGCTCAACTGCCGAAAGAATCTCGTCTGAAACACATCGAAGATGTCGTTCGAGAGGATCTAAATGCAATCAATCGGATCGCGATCACCGACGATGGAAAGTTTCTGTATGCGGCATCTTGGGGAGCAGGGACGGTAACCACATTCGCTCGCAACGATGATGGCCGAATAGAACATTTAGGTACAACAAAGTTGCCAGTGATGGATGGAGCTGTCGACGTTGTGATTAGCCCCAATCAGCGATTCGTTTCGGTAATCGCTTTTCGCTCCAATTCGCTATTAATATTCAATCGAGATTCGGTAACGGGTAAGCTGAAGGTCGATGGGCACTCGCGGAGTCAGTTGCAGTTTTCTAATGCCATTGACTTTTCGCCCGATTCGCGGTTTCTGTATGTCTCTAATGCTCAAGATGAGACGCCACTGCATGGCTCCATGGTGTGCTATGAAGTGAGCGATACTGCCGCACTTAAGAATGTCCAGAAACTATCTGGTCCAGAGTACTATGGCATGCGCGACATTCTTGTCAGTAAGAATGGCAAAAAAGCATACGCTGCCTGCGATCAGGCTGGGACGGTACTCGAATTCGATCGGAGTATCGAAACGGGCGAATTGACGTTGGTAAATACTTTGAAAGATGGCGAGGCTGGCGTCAACAATATTGATGGCGTACTTTCGCTTGCGCTTTCGGCGGATGGTCTTGATTTGTTCTCAGTCGCCGGTCGGTTCAAAGGGGACAATGCTGTGACTTGGTTCCATAGTGGAGACGACGGCAAGATGCACTTTGTATCGGATATTGCTGAGCTCGGTCGCTTTCAGGGTGGAAACAGTATTCAGATAGATCCCACTGGAAATACTCTCTATGCAACCGCGACCGTTTCTGGATCAATCGCAGCTATTGCGGTCACTAAGGAGGAACAAAAACTGGTACACCTAACAACCCTTGTGGACGGGCAAAATGGTTTGCTCACCGGGGCTGCCGGCCTGACGTTTTCACCGGACGGAAAATTTCTCTATGTGGCCGTCGAGAATGCCGACGGGATAGGTGTTTATGAGTTTATTCCCTCAGATTCATCAGAAGCTGCGGAGCCAAATGCTATTCCTTCGGAGTAGATAATAAGCGGTTCATCTGTCAATCCTCTCGGTTGGCATGATGCTTGGTGACGACCGTCACGTAGCAGCATGGTGTGCGACTGCTGGAGCACAAGACGATTGAAATCGCTTTGTTGCCTGTCTGATCCTTCGCGGGCTGAGAACTGTTCTTGAGAAAAGTGCAGTTAGAACGTAGGCAGACTCAATTCGCAATCCAACGGTTTTCAAGCCAATTGCCGTTGGACTCGCCGCAAGTGATAACGTCAACGCGGTTCTTCCTGAGGGGGGGACACCATGAGGATGGTTCGCGAGAAGCCATGGCCCCTGCATCCGTGTGCGACTTGACTGTCTGGACGTCTTTTTGAGCGTTGCGCCTAGTTCTACTGGGCGTTTTGTTCGCGGTGAATCCGCACGATAGTAATCTTCGGTGATAATGCGAAGTTGTCCGCAGTTTGGCATAGCTGCTGAGTGCGATAGTCCCCGCATTTTATGGCAAAATTGCCCTGTGCACTTAACCATGTGCGAGAACGGAACTCCTTCTAGCTTATCGCATCCGAATTCAGAGTGGCAAAATGAGTCCTTACATCAAACAATGCGCGATCTGCGGTCAAGCTCGCTCTGACGCGCATCCTAACTCGCGTATTTGCAACTCGCGGCATTGCCAAATCGCTTACGAAGTACATTTGAATTGTGGCCGGGCGTGCTGTGTGAGTTGTGGTCATCTACTCCAACGCACGCGGGATTCTCGCACCCCGGCGGTGTGCAATCGCAGCGCATGTCAGCAGCAGCTCGCGAGCATACGCAGTCCGACGGCTGCGTTCTGTTTCGTCTGTAGAGTCTACCTGGTAAATCACGTTGCATCGGGTACCGTCGAGTTGTGCGGGAACATTGTGTGTAGACGTAGGCATGCTAAAGAGTTGACGGACGCACATGCTTCCGTGAAGTTTGAGCGACGCGAGGCGCGGCGGCAAGTGGTGAACGATATGGTTATTGAGCAAGTCGCCCGAATCGAGCCGGATTTGTTCTCGACATCGTTACCCGAAGTGGTGGTGCTGCCCTACTTAGAACAAAAGCTAAGTTCATTGTCGTCGCAGCGAAGGAATAAGTTTCGAGCGACCGTACTCGTGATGGCGACGGAGGCAATCGCGATCATCAAGAGGTCGAAACACAATTCAACTCCGGCGCCTGAACCAGACGAAATGGGCGTCAAGAGTAGGGACGCCGTTGACACGCCTAACACGGGCGGCAGTTCCGGTGATAAGCAACCGCGATTCTATCGACTGAATGGGCTTGCCTGCGGAACTTGTGGCGGCATGTGTTGTAAGCTGGGATGTGATCACGCGTTCTTAAATACGAGCCTTCTTTGTCGTGTGTTGGACGAGCGTCCAGGCCTCTTGGCGGACGCGCTCACTGATGCTTACATGCAGAAAATCCCAGAAGAAACCTACGAGAACTCGTGCGTCTATCACGGAATTCATGGCTGTGAGCTGCCACGTGAAATGAGAGCAATCACCTGCAATACCTACCTCTGTTGCAGTCTTCAGTTGCTTCGTAACTCCGTTGATAAAGGTGAGTCCCATTTTCTATTAGCTGCATCCAATGTGTGTGATGCTGAAGATGCGTCGCCCGAAGTGTATCGTATCCGAGCCGCGAATGACCAAGAAACCATTCTCCTCAAGTCGTCGCCTTCCGATCGATGAGTGGCGGATTGCTGCGTCGTGGGGAAGCGGGATATTGGAAGGAATTTACGGCCACTCCTATCTGCAAAACGACTCTGCAAAACGACTCTGCAACACGACTCTGCAACACGACTCTGCAACACGACTCTGCAACACGACTCTGCAACACGACTCTGCAACACGACTCTGCAACACGACTCTGCAACACGATGGCCGCGCGAGGGATTTTGGTCCGTTGGCCTGCTCGGCTCACAGGCGGTGGTGCTGGCGACTGCGTGCAAAAACGCCATACAGTGAAACTGAGTACCAGTGGGCCCCAGCGGTGCTAAACTGCATCTAGGCGAAGGCCACAACGACGAATGCGGTGCTCCACGAATGTGGGATTCGTTTACCTTGCTTGCTCGACTCTAAAATCGCCACATGCCATTATTACGAACGCTAGCCGCTGTCTCCATCGTTTTCAGGTGTCGCCAGCCCGCTTGGGCCCATGTGAGCTCCCACTGGCAGGAAACCGTTGGTCGCTTGTCATCCACCTTGCTCGCAAACCACCATCCGGATATCCAAAGTTCCCTTGGGCCTTGGTTCAGAGGCACCAATGGAGAGCCACTGAAGTAGGACTCCGTTGCTCCATAGTTTCGCAGGATAGAGTGAAAACGTCGGCTC
The DNA here is from genome assembly GCF_007752135.1 of Aureliella helgolandensis. GTDB lineage: Bacteria > Planctomycetota > Planctomycetia > Pirellulales > Pirellulaceae > Aureliella > Aureliella helgolandensis. The sequence continues at coordinate 4,015,613 of NZ_CP036298.1, forward strand.
CCTATAGAGCTCACTGTCAACTATCTGCGACATGCGTGCGCGACCAATGCCCTACTCAACGGTCACTTAAAAACAGAAAAGATGGAACTGCTGGACTGCATGGCAATGCGCAACCTGAGCCGTGTCTACGGTTAGCTGGGAAGCACAGGGATTATTGCGACAATGTTGCGAGAGGGGAAGGCAAACGCTCCGAATCGCTTGTAATGCGACGAATCTTCGAAGCATTGGACCGGGTTCTGAGTCGTAGGTGGGCATGGTATTTGCTGCTATTCGTTAGCAGTTTGTGAGTCGGCTAACGAGGCAGGGCGGTACTATGGCGAGCGTTGTGTCGGCTGTGCGTTCTTGCAGAATGCAACATTCTAGGACTGAATTGGCATTTTATGGTGGCGGCAGAGACTGAGAGGGGTTGAGCGACCTCTCCGACGGTCAACCCTGAGTTATTGGGGGCTTTATCGATTGGTTGTGTGAACGGCCATAGGCCGTATAGGCAACTAATCACGCGAGAGATGGTGTTTTATATTGTGTTTTATAGGGAGGTTAGGCGGTCGTGGTCACTTATTCGCTATTCCTGCGAGTCAACAATCGAGGTGATTGGCAGATGAGCAGGAATAAAAATGCTACCGAATTGATTGTGCACCGCAAACTTTTTGGCAATCATCATGTGGTCGAAGCGGATTTACCGAGGGAGTCGGCGGCGGAGATTGTTGGGCAGTCGCTCGATCGCCTTGCGCATTCGAAGAAGTGGCTGGTTCTAGAAATCCAGAGGATTCAGGCCAACCCGGAAGCGATCGAGAGTGTACAGATCGTGTGTTCGCGCGAGATGTACTATTGGTAGTTTTCGCTCAAACCGTTCCCGCCACTTCCCATGGGGGTAGACTTCAGGGGGAGAGTAAACGCGCGACGTTGGGGATTGTCCTCCGGTTTGGAGCTAGCCGGTGGTTCTGAGACCGGCTGCGATGCCTTGAATTGAATGGCGTACAAGATCGGTGAGCTCGTCCGCGTCGTCGGCTTTCTCGGCGGTGCGCAGCCTACTTAGCAGGCTGATCTGCGCTAGATTCAGTGGATCGACACTAGGGTTTCTCGTCAGGACAGACGCTCGAAGCCAAGCAATGTCGGCCAGTAGCTCTTGCGTTTTCTTGATCAAAAGGATTGCCCCACGACTTTGATCGAATTCGTCGGAAATCATTTGCCAGACCTCTTGGCTCTCCGCGTCCCCGACTAGTGCCGCGTACGAACGGGCAATTCTCATGTCGGCCTTTGCTAACGCGAGTTCCGCATTGTCAATTAAGGCGCGGAACATCGGCCAATCGCGATACATCAGCCTCAACATCGACCAAACGCCGTCGTGGCTGTCGACAAACTTGCGGACGGCGGTGCCCAGGCCGAACCATGCGGGGAGGACATGACGTGATTGGGTCCATGCAAATGTCCACGGTATCGCGCGCAAGTCGCTGAGCGACTTGCGCGCGCCTCGTCTGGCGGGGCGCGAGCCAATTGGTAGACTCTCGATTTCGCTGATGGGGGTTGCGCAATCGAAGTAGTCCAAGAAGCCCGGATGCTCAACCAATTCGCGATACTTGCGGAGTGAGCCGGCGGACAGTTGGTCCATAGCTGCAGTCCAGGTCGACTCCGGCGTGATGCTGGGGGTAGCGCTCACGAGCAACGTGGCGTGGACAATTTGCTCGATATGTCTGTGCGCGATGATCGGGTCATCATAGCGTTCCGAAAGAACCTCGCCTTGTTCGGTGACGCGCAAACGTCCGCCAACGGCTTGCTGTGGCAGAGAGCGGATCGCTCTGGCTGCTGGTCCGCCGCCTCGCCCGAGTGCGCCCCCACGACCATGGAATACGGTCAACTCGCAGTGATGCTGCGTGGCGACTGCGGCCAGCCGCTCCTGTGCTTGATGCAATTCCCAGCAGGCGGTCAGGTAGCCTCCATCCTTGGTGCTGTCGGAATAGCCCACCATCACGGTTTGCTGTCGCGGTCCGTGGCCCGAGAGGTATTTTTGATAGACGGGGGCAGTGAACAATTGGTTGAGGATATCGGCGGCATTGCGAAGATCGTCGATGGTTTCAAACAGGGGCATGATCGGTAGGTAGGGAGCCTTGGATGAACCCTCGAACCGTTGTGACCAGGCCGTTCGCCAGAGCCACAGTACCGTCAGTACATCTGCGGCAGAGTGTGTCATGCTGATGATGTAGCCGCCGATTGGGGCCTGCCCCCACCTCGCGTATTCCTCCACCAACAGCGTAAAGGTGTCAAAAACTTCCCGTGATGGAGCAGTCAGTTGGTCGAGGTCGATGCGGCGGGGAGTGGCCTCGCGTTCCAGGAAGTCTTCGATCGCGACTGGCCCAGTAGGTGCATCATCCGTGGCCTGCAAGGCTAGGACTTCCTGCAAGCATGTTCGGTGCACTTCCGAATTTTGGCGAATATCGAGTGCAGCGAAGTGGAAGCCGAATGTGTCTACGAGGTCGATCCAGGGCTGCAGGTATTGTTCTACCACTCTGCGCCCGCGATGCGCAAGGATGCTTTCACGAAGCACGCTGAGCTCGCCACGAAACTCACTCAGTGATTCGTACGCTCCATCCTCGCGTTCGCACGCTTTCGACGAGGCGATCGTCCGTTCCAAGCGGAACTCAAGCATGCGCGTGAAGCGTCGGTAGGTCTCGGCCTTTGAGACCGAGGTGAGTCGACGGCTGAGTTCAGGCCAACGCTTCGCGCAGCGTTCGATGCAGTCTCGCAGGGCTTGGTCCGAGTCTACCTGTTGATCGGAGATAACCAGTTGGTTGTGCAACTTTCGACATTCAGCAACGTGTCCATCCAAGGCGGCACGACGCAAGCGGGAAAACGTTTCCCGCGTGACCTCGCCCGTCACAAAGGGGTGCCCGTCGCGATCGCCACCAATCCATGTTCCAAACGACAGGAAGCGGGGGATTTCAAAGTGGTGATTCGGATACACTCTTTGCAGAGCCGACCGCATCTCGTGGTAGGTCTGGGGAACGACGTCCCATAGTGTTGACGCGAAATAGAGTCCACGACTGACTTCGCTCATGACAGGCGGCCGCTCTGGTCGGACGAGATCGCTTTGCCACAGGACGGTCAAATTGGCTAGAAGTTCCGTTTCAGCGGAATCGGATTCGTTCGTCGCAATTTTCGGCAGCAATTGGCGAATGCGGCGCAGGAGTTGTCGGGTCGTGCGGCGTTTAGCTTCGGATGGATGCGCCGTAAAAACCGGCTCAATCCTGAGGCGGTCCAGCCAGCGCTGCATCTCCGATGCGGATACCCCTTGCCGCTGAAGCTCGACGACCGATTCCGCGATGGACTCGCTGCGCGGGATACCGTTGGCACGGGCTGCGTTATCGCGATCTTTCAGTACGTCGATCCGCTGTCGCTCTTCCGCCACGTTTGCCAGATCAAAGAACAAGCTTAGCCACCGAATAACGGCTCGCATATCGCAGGAGTTGAGTCGTATGAGTTCCTCATTGAGACGCGATTCGGCATCTGGTAGGCCGGCACGACGCTCTACAGCCAGCCTACGGATGCGCTGCATGGTATCTGCGAGCGATTCTCCGACTTGTTCACGGACAACTAAGTCAAGCAGTTCGACCAGACGGTCGAGCGTTTGGTCATTCTCGATGGATTTCATTTCGCTATCGCTGTTAGTTAGGGATTCCACCACTCTGCAGTGCTCTCGTGGTGATCATCTGGGTGGAGTCGCTCGGCGTTGTTCTGAAGTGGCCCCGGTTCAGGTTCTGCCCCGGGGACGGACTATCTCGAATGATTGGGGGGAGTCGATGACGCGGCAAGGAGCCTCCGCCATTCGTTGAAAGGGAGGGACGCGATCCCATGAGCACTAGTACCTGAAATGCAAATTTAGCCGTTGCACTCGCGATCAACTGGCCCGCTCCATTCACTCTCCCGTAATCAGCTTCATCAAATCGCCAATCTTGCGATGCGACTCAATCGGATGGCGCAGTGGTTGTCCTTCCAGGATGCGGTATCGGTTCTTCCGCCCCACACGCTGCCGTTCGATAAAGCCGCCCTCCTCCAAGTCCTGGATAATCCGCTGCACGGCCCGCTCGGTAATGCCAACAGAGTTGGCGACCTCACGCAGCACCTTTTCTGGGTCGGAATGCAGAACTGCTAGCACGTGTGCGTGATTCGTAAGAAACGTCCAACCGGCAGATGGCTTACCGACAACACCGCTGGAAGAGTCATTGTGGGGGGGCTGAGGCGTGCTTTGTTGTGTCTTCATACCGGCATTTCCTTGGGAAAGTCCTGATATCGCGAGTGGTGTCGGAATGGATGTTGTCCAAGTCTACTTCATTTTTGTGCTTATGCGAAGTGTGAAACGCGAATAAAGTGTTGCGAATTAGAATTGACGAAATGGGAGTCGTGTAATAGAGTTCGTAGGTATGTTGGTTGAGAATTCTTGGGAAAGGTCGCGATGAGAACACTGAGAGCACAGTTTGCCGGAGCAGCGGCGATTCTGGAGCACTTTACCGCTGGCGATCCCATTCATGAACGGAACGCCTCGAAGCGGGTTCTCGCGGAAGTCACCAATGCTTGGCCGGGCGAAGCTCGCCAGCAGTGGTGGAAGTGGTTTGCCGAGGCGTCGAGCAGTCTGGGGTTGCGGACGAAAACGCTGGATTGCACGATTGAGGAAGCCTTTTCCCTGGCCCGCAACCACGCTCAATTGGTCTGTTTTCGTGAGGATGCGGCGACCGCTCCGGATGGGGAATGGCTGGCTGTGATGGCGACGTCTAGGCGGCGTTTCCAAGTTCTGTTGGCCAAAGACCACGATGTCACGGAGCGGATGTCGGCGCGTGCCTTACGCAAGGCGCTGAAACGCTTCTCCATCGACGGTTCGGTTCGCTGTGTAGTGATGCAACCGCACGCTGCCGTTTCCTCCACGCACCCTGGCAAGGAGGGGCAACGCTTTTCTCCCGTTGAGCGTCTTCGAGAATTTCTAAAACCAGAAGCATCTGACATTTGGATTGTCATTGTATTTGCCTTCGTGGTGTCTCTGCTCATGCTGGCAACGCCCATCGCGGTCGAGGCGCTGGTGAACACGGTTGCGTTCGGTCGTTTGGTGCAGCCGATCCTCATACTAGCTTTGATGCTGCTGACGTTTCTTGGATTCCAGGGAGCCATTCGGGCGTTACAAACCTACGTGGTTGAGGTGATTCAGCGGCGGTTGTTTGCACGCGTGGCAGGAGATCTTGCGTTTCGTCTACCGCGGACGGAAGCGGAAGCCATGGATGGTGAGTACATGCCGGAGGTCGTCAATCGGTTTTTCGATGTGGTGACCGTTCAGAAGGTGACAGCTCAACTATTGCTAGACGGCCTCGGTTTGATCCTGAGTGCGTTCATCGGGATGGCCGTGCTGGGATTCTATCACCCATGGTTGCTCGGGTTCGATGTGTTTCTGCTCGCCGCGATTGCCATCATTATCTTCGTGCTTGGGCGTGGTGCGGTGTCGAGTGCGGTGAAGGAATCCAAGCACAAGTACAAAATGGCCGCTTGGCTGGGAGACATCGCGCGGTGTCCGACGGCGTTCCGCAACGACGGCGGAGCCGAATTCGCACTAGAGCGCGCCGACCGTATGGTTCACGAATACTTGATCGCCCGTCGTAAACACTTCCGAATCATCATGCGACAAGTTTTGTTCGCTCTTGGACTGCAGGCGGTAGCCAGCACGGTTCTGCTGGGGCTCGGGGGTTGGCTCGTTGTTTCCGGCGAGCTGACTTTAGGACAACTGGTTGCAGCTGAGCTTATCGTGACGGTGATTGTTGGTGCTTTCGCAAAATTTGGAAAGCATATGGAGAGCTTCTACGATGTATTGGCGTCGGTCGATAAGCTCGGTGTGCTGTTCGATATTCCAATGGAGCGACAGGACGGAATGCTGGCCATCACTCTTACGGAACCGGCCCAACTCGGATTGGAAAAGGTAAGCTACGCCTGGCCTGGCCAACCGAAAGCTGTGGACTGCGTCGACGCCCGAGTTGCCAAGGGGGAAAGCGTGGCAGTGCTAGGGGACGCCGGAAGCGGTAAAACGACCTTGCTGGAGATGATCTACGGCCTTCGCGATCCCACCTCAGGCCACATCGTAGTCGATGGTTTTGATCCTCGCGATTTGAGGCCTGACGTGTTGCGAACGCGGATTTCGATGGCGCACGGTGCCGAAGTATTCCACGCCACCGTCGAGGAAAATGTGCACTTGCACCGTGAGGGAGTCACGGCAACCAACGTGCGTGACGTACTCAATGGCATTGGGCTGCTCGATCCCATTCTGCGGCTGACCGATGGCTGCAAGACGATGCTGACGAGTAACGGATCACCGTTGAGCGAGAGCCAGTGTCGGCTGCTGGGGATCGCGCGGGCTGCCATTGGCCGTCCTGGGCTGCTACTGGTAGACGGTTCGTTGGACATGTTGGGGGCCCATGACTTAGAACGCTGCCTGAAATTTCTGCTTGCGGAGGATCGGCCGTGGACGCTGATCGTGGCGACATCGCGGGAGGAGATTGCCCAGCAGTTTGCTCGGACGATTTCACTGAACCAATTTGAAAGTGTGGGTGCCGTATGATCGAGAACCGAATTCCGCCACCCATTGAAGCTCCATTATCCAGCACAGGCAGCACGCTTAGTACGCGCAGAATGCTCGCGCCCGTAGCGTATAGTGAAGCGGCGCTACCATCCCTGAAACTGGCGCGCTCCTCGCGTTTAGCCCGAACCATTGGCAAGGTGCTATTCGGATTGCTCGTGTTGGGAACAATTCTGGTGACCTTTGCCCCCTGGCAGCAGTCGGTGAAGGGGACAGGGAATGTGATTGCCTTCGCCCCCATGGAGCGGCAGCAGGCGATTCAGACACCGATCAAGGGGCGAATCGTGAGCTTGGGGGAAGGGATTTATGAAAACGCTCATGTCCAAAAAGGGGACTTGATTGTCGAGATTGCTGACGTCGATCCTGGGTACCTGACGCGCCTCGAGTCGCAACTCTCTGCCTCACAACGGCAGTTGGAGGCTGCAGAAGCACTGCTGGCGGCCAATGAGCGGAATTTGGAAGCCGCGAAAACGATTGTTTCATCCGTCGAGGCTCAAGTCACCGCCTACGGCATTGTCAAAGTCGAGATACTCGCCGCAGCCGACGCCACGATTGCGTCCGCAAAGAATAAAGTGGAGGCCGAAGAACAACAGCTCTTGGAACACGAAGCTGCGTTTTCTCAAGTGACCGCCGACTATGAACGCCAGAAGACGCTCTTTGAGGAAGAGATCGCATCGCAGCTGAAGTTCCAAGAAGCGCAACGCAAGCTCAAGGAAGCTCAAGCGAAGGTTGAGAAATCCAAAGCCTACGTGCGGGCTGCGAAGAACGATTTGTTGAGCAAGCAGAGTGACCGTAAGGCGAAGGAGCAGAAAGCTCAAGTTGACATCGATTATGCCACGGCAACTCTGAAGAAGGCTGGGGGCGATGTAGCCAAGGCAGAGAGCGATGTCGCCAAAGCGCAGTCGGATTTGACGAAAGGTCAAAAGGAACTTTTGGACTCGGAAACCAAACTGGCTCGGCAACAGAGCCAACGGATCTACGCTCCGTTCGATGGTTTTGTGACGAGAATCACTCCCAACCAAAGCAGCCAGATTCTTAAAGAAGGGGATCCGATCTGCATCATCGTCCCAGACACGGCGGATCGTGCGGTGCAAATTTGGCTAGACGGCAACGATTCCTCGCTCGTGCAACCGGGGCGCCACGTTCGCCTGCAGTTCGATGGCTGGCCGGCGGTGCAATTTGCAGGCTGGCCATCCGTGGCCGTCGGCACCTTTGGAGGCAAAGTGGTCTCCATTGATGCAACGGATGACGGTATGGGAAAATTTCGGATTCTCGTCTTGCCCGATGACGTCGAACACGAATGGCCAGACGAGCGATTTCTTCGCCAGGGGGTGCGTGCCAATGGTTGGGTGCTGTTGGACCAAGTACCGTTGTGGTACGAGCTTTGGCGCAACATGAACGGATTTCCACCAGTGGTTGCGACCGAGGAACCCAAGGGGAAAAAGCCGCCCAAGTTGCCGAAGCCTTAGACCCAGCGGCCCGCGTCGCTGCAACCAGGATAATCGGCAAGGTCGCTGCGATCCGAGGAACCGGTGCGTCTACGGACCGGCTGCAACGCTGGAGCCGAAAGTGCCGATTAAATCGGTGACTCTGGTTCTAAAGCCACTCCGTTCACCGAGATCTGGTTCGTGCATTCAATCCGAACAATACGGCCACACCGATGGTCACCTAGCGTGACATTGGTGTGGCTGCTGACGATTACCGGATGTGCTGGCTCGAATTCGGCCAAGAACACTCTGGCGCGCCCCACCGGGGCGTCCCCCGATCGCCAGTCACCGGTGGCAGCGGAACTTCGGCAGAACAGCAGCCCGTTTCGTTTGGCTGGTTATCGCTCCACCCCATCTGAACAGGGCGGAGATGGACCGCCCGAGATGGCGGACGAGATTTCGCTGGCACGCCCAGCAACCGCACAAGTACCAGCCGCCGCGCGACAGATCCTCCAGCCGATCGAGATTGTACCTACTCCCCCAGCTGACGTTCCAGCAGCCTCGGTCTCCATTGATGATGTCGTCGATTCGATTCACTCAACGTTTCCGCTGTTGGAGGCGGCCTATCAAGAGAATCGGATTGCTGCCGGAAATCAAATTGCGGCTTGGGGAGCATTCGACGTGAAACTCAAGGCGTCGAGCGAAAGCGGTGCTTTAGGCTTCTATGAGACGTATCGGAACAGTGCTGGGTTCTCGCAACCGATGTACCAGGGCGGTGAGGTGTTTGGCGGCTACCGAGTCGGTCGAGGCGATTTTCAGCCCTGGTATCAGGAACGTCAGACGAATGATGGCGGCGAATTTAAGGCCGGAGTCAGCGTACCGCTGGCGCGCAATCGGAAGATTGACGCGCGGCGTGCCGAGCTGTGGCGCGCGAACTACGATCGGCAGCGCGCCGATCCTGAAGTTCGAGCTCAATTGATTCGGTTCGTCCAAGATGGTAGCGCCGCGTATTGGAATTGGATCGCTGCTGGCCAGCAATACGAAGTTGGCAGAAATGCGCTCCAACTGGCCGAGCAGCGCAACAAACAGCTTGAGAGAAAGGTGGAGGTCGGTGACCTGGATCCACCCATCTTGCAGGATAACCTTCGCGCGATCGCAATGCGTGAGGCCAAGCTGATCGACCTGGGCAGGAAGCTCAAGCAGTCGGGGGTGAAATTGTCGCTGTTCCTGCGAGACCGGGACGGTGTGCCGATGCTGCCGGAAGAATCAGACTTGGCAGAATTTCCTCAGCCAGCTCCCATTGAAAGGGCAGTGAGCGATGTCGATATTGCGACAGCACTTCGGGGACGCCCGGAACTGGTCGTGCTGAATGCCTTGTCGCGACGCGCCAGCGTGGATCTGGCGGAAGCCCAGAACGATCTATTGCCCCTCATCGACGCGCAGTTTGTCGGATCGCAAGACGTGGGAGCTCCGTCAAGTTCGAAACGCGACAAGTCGCAGTTTGAACTGGAGGCGGGGGTCTTCGTGGAATTGCCTGTCCAGCGACGAAAAGCGCTCGGGAAGTCTCAAGCCGCTCACGGCAAGCTTGTGCAGATCGCCGCCAAGCGACAATTTACCGAAGACAAAATAAGAGCGGAAATCCAATCGGCACACGCCGCACTGCTGGCCGCTTACGGTCGCCTCGACCGAGCGCGTGAGTCGAAACGTCTCGCGGAGTATATGGCAGACGTCGAGCGGCGTAAGTTCGAACTGGGGCAAAGTGATCTGCTGCCTGTCGTCCTGCGAGAACAATATGCAATTGAGGCCGCCGAGTCCGAAGTCGACGCCTTGCTGGAGTACTTCCTCGCGAAAGCCGACTATGACGCAGCCATGGCACGCGATCATCCCCAATAGATTGGCAAGCGTACCGCTGGTGCCTCGCGATAGTCAGCCAGAGTTCTGGTGTGAACGACGACAGACAATTCGGCGACGAAACGAGAGGCCGAGAACTGAATCGCACAGGTGCGCGGCAATGTTCCAACTCTTTGGAAGTCGTCTGTAGCGCACCGGATTCCACCTTGGCAGCGTTATCCGAAAGCTCCTGCGGACCCTAGTTCAAACATTTCGCGCGAGACGCTTCTGTCGTCCGTTCTATTCACGTTCGCATCAAACGGCGTGTGGGCTGCAGAAGATGTCAAAGTCCTCCACATCGTACATGTCCGAGGGCTTGGCGATCGCGGAGTCATTCTCGGCGTTGGTAAGCCGCTGAAGTTTATAGTGCCGATCGGTAAGCAGTTGGAAAATACCGTCTCGATAGGATCGTGGTGTGCCGTGCATGATCTCCAGTTGGACGTAGGGGCGGACCGATTCCAAGAGTTCTGGCATGGACTGTAGAACGAAGTAATCGTATCCCTCGGCATCGATTTTTACGAATCGAATTTTATCTCGCACACCCGGGTAGTGGTCGGCAAGAAATTCGTCAAGTCTCACGCCTTGCACTGTTTGATGGTAGGGATTTTCCCAGCGAAACCAGCGAGTTTTGTCGACAGAGCCACCGTTCATGAATCCAGCGTCCCCGTAGGAAAAGGTCAGTTTTCCCTCGCTATGAGTGATGGCATGCGGGTGAGCTTGGATGTTGGTCTTGTCGACATTCAGTTTGGCATTCGCTTCAAGCACTGGGAAGACGTATGCATTGGGTTCGAGGGCGATCACGAGCCCTTGTTGGCCTACGGTGAGTGCCATGGGGAGCGTTGAATCACCCATGTGCGCACCAATGTCAATTGCCACATCTCCGGGCTTCAGAAACTTGCGGAGCCGGCTGACTTCGGAGTCCTGGACGCAACAGTCGTAGGCCTTGGGGTGTTGCCATTGGGCGTATTCGATGTCAGTTCCCTCGAAGTGCTGCTGGCGTACTTCGAATCCATAAATTTTGGGCTTTTGCTTGATTCCGACTAATTCCCATGCCTGACGTAGCTTCATCTGTTTGACTTCCTTGTCGTAAAAACGCTGCCGCGCAAGTATCCGAATAAGATGCCGAGACTGCTGCTGAGGGCTGTGTTGGCGCGAGACGGAGCGGAACAGTTCAGCTTAAACCAGCCCTATGTGGCGGTTTGAGTTTACTAGATAGGGTGGGCGGCTGCCAAGTGGAATAAAGACCGCCAGCGGTAATTATTCGGCAGCCGCCGACCACTTGGTCCGAGTCGTGAGCCCTACCACAAAGTTACAGTTAAGAGGGATGGAGCATCCTATTTTGTTGCAGTAACGACTCCCGTGCGGGCCCTACCGATCAGGCGGCCATCATCGGTGGGAGCAAAAGAAAAGGCCGCTCAGGGAAGTCCTGAGCGGCCTCGATGTCTAGAAGACAGTTGCGTGGCGGGAGGGAAGAGCACTTTAAATCAAGTGGCCTGTAGCTACCCCAAAATGTTGTCCATGGGGTTCCCACCCAGAAGCAAACTAGTTCAGCATCTTCTTCAATTCGGCGACAACGGCTTTGACATCCAATTCCTTGGCGTCGGCCACGGCAAAATTGCCAACGACCTTGCTGTTGTTAGCAAGAATGATGGTGACTGCAGCCTTGGGATTGATTCCGTAGTCGGCAGGACCGTTTTCGAATTCGTTGGGTACAACGAAGGGAACGTTAACCGCTTTCGTGTTTTCAGCGAGCTTCTTGACTTCGCTGGAAGCTCCGTCCTTGCTTTCGCCGAGCATATTCACGAATGCACGCAATTGTGCTTCGTCGTTTTTCTTGATCTGTGCATCGAGTTGCTTAACGAGCGAGACGACTTTGTCATCGGTGCTGCGGGTAAATACCATGACTTGGGGCCGGGCACCGTTCTTGCAGCGATAGCAGAGGTTATTTCCGACATCGACGCCATCTTCTGCAGCGCCAGCACACTTCGTTACGTTGAAGGCGCCGATTCCTTCGCCCTTCTTCAATCCGCTTTCCAAGTCGGCAGCTACTGCAACAGAAGCTCCCATGACAGCTACAGCAACAGCTAGACTCAACAATTGTTTCATCGAACACTCCTTACGGGAAACCTAATGGAACGCGACAGCTGTCGAGCTCCGCAATAGCGCGAACGCGACAACCGCTCGCTGACGTGATCTCCATGGTAGAGTCCTGAGGCCCCAAGGAAAGAGTCCCATAGCACTTATCCCGCGGTTTTCCGGACAGTTTTTGGCGGGACCGTTAGCGTTTGTGAAGTAGCTCACACTGGGGGACTTACGGATTCTTAATGGCCCGCTGGCTCAAAGGCGTCGCAACGCCGGGAACCGCAGGGGACACAGGGAAGGGGAAGTGCAGGGGACACAGGGAAGTGCAGGGGACACAGCGGCCCGTGAGGTTAGCCACCTCTGCCTGCGGAAAATCCGAGCCAATCAACGGTACTGGCACGCAATCGGGGATTGTCGAGATGCCATTTGCGAGGATGCGCTGCCATTCACCCGGTCCGGGTACCGCTGCCGATTGGGTCTGCAGGAGTAGTCCACGACTGGGATGCGGAATGGACAATTAGGGATTCCGGCCGCCCGGCGTTGCCAGGCGAGCCGGACGACTTGCCGCTAACCAAGTTGTAGCTGTTCAATTCCCTGGGGGAGATCGGTGAACATGAACGTGCTTCCACTCTCCTGCCTGTTTCTCCCAAACGCGAGTTTCCTCACAGGCGCGGCTTGAAGGAATTCCGCTCGCGTTGAGCGACTGGGTGAGGCGGATGTAGCTCACGATGGCTGCGTCCCCCATCAGACGCACGTGCGGGCTGGTGATCGTTGTCTGGACTTTGACATCCCCACTGCGTTCCAGATCGAAGTAGTAGCGGTGGAAATCCATGCCCTCGACAAGATTTCCCAACGCCTCGGGCTCGAAGCAAGAGATGGATGGGTCGCACATCTCCTCGTAAGCTTTCCAATTGCCTTGAACGATGCTCTCCAGTAAGGATTGCGTCAAATTTAAAAGCACATCGCGATCACTCATGAAGAATTCCTTTTGAGCTCAGGTTCTGGTAATGGAATCGCGAACGCGTCTGCGTTTCGCGGAGAGTTGCACGGGGAAATCGGGCTGATTCGCTAGTTTCAGGAGTTCTTGCGCCCAGGCCAGGATCATGGCATCGGAGGCGGCGTACCCCTCGGCGTTGTCCTGGTACTCAGCAGGATAGATGGGGCGGCCGAAAGTAATACCCACATGGGCAGCCATGAACAAGGGGCTCCAAACCGTTCTCCGGTAGGGGCTGCCGTCAATGTACAACGGAATGATTGGCACGCCAGAGCGGATGGCAACAGCGGCGGCACCGCTACGGATGGAAATTAAGGGATTGCTTGTGTGGTTGAGCCGGCCCTCTGGGAACATGCCCACCAAGCGTCCTTCCTTCGTGAGCCGCATGGCCGCTTTGGTTGAGGCCGTATCCATTCCGTTGCGATTGGTGGGGATGGCTTGGACCGCTTTGAGGATCAATCCAAACAAGAAGTGATCGCAGTACTCTTTGGCGACCATCCAGTGGACGCGACGGCGGGCAGCCAGTTGCACGAAGAAGGGATCAACGCTGCTGCGGTGGTTGGCGACCAGAATCGCGCCAGAGGATAATGCTGGCGGTGGGTTGTTGGTGAAATGAACCCGCCATACGAGCCGCCCCATGAGATAGGTGGGGAGATAGAGGCAGCTCTCCCAGTAGCCGTAGTCGCTGCGTCGAACCAAGTGAATGAAGTAGCCAGTGGTCGCTACGCCAAGAATCCCCAGCCAGGCCACGGCTACCCACCAGCTCGCATCTATATTCATCTATCGATCGCTCTCTGGCGGAATGAACGCGGCTTGTGAAGTTTGCATGAATTCCTTGCAGATTTGGTCAGCCAGTTGGCTAGTGGTGCTGTCGCGATCCACTGGGATTCCGATCAATTCCTCGAGCCCTCGAAACCAAATTTCCTGCCGTCGAGCAAACTGCCTTGTATGGGCTCGGATTAATTCTAAGAGCTCCTCCTCCGAAAGGGAGGCCTCACCGTCGGATGAATGGAGATACTTGAGCACCTCGCGGTAACCGACGGCTTGGGCTGCGGTGCGGCCCAGGGCCCCATGCTGTTCCAGCAAATCCTTCACCTCGTTGATCAGGCCTCGGGACAACATGGACGAAGCACGCGCATTGATTCGTTCGTGCAGCCAGCTACGCTCCAAACGCAAGACGACGACTGCACATTCGAAGCGTGAAGCGGGAATATCGAACTGTTGCTGCCAGTGGCTGAGGGGTTTACCGGTCATTCTGGCAACTTCCAACGCGCGGATCATCCGGCGATGGTCGTGGGGATGCAACTTGTGCCCCAGCAGTGGATCGACTTGCATCAAGCGTTCGCGAAGGGCATCTTCTCCGAATTCCTCGATATCTCTTTCTACCGCATTGCGGAATTCCCAGTCTGCTTCAGGGCCTAGGAACAGACCGCGGACGAGACTCTTGAGATAGAGGGGAGTTCCACCGCAGAACAAGACTCGCTTCCCGCGACTCCAGATCTCGCGGGCGACTTGATGGGCAGCCAGCGCGTAACTCGAGACGCTAAAGGACTCCACTGGCGACACGATGTCGATCATATGGTGGCGAACCTGGGCCTGTTGTTCGTGGTCCGGTTTGGCGGTGCCAATGTCCATACCTTGGTAGATCGCCATCGAATCCAATGAAACAATCTCAGCGTCCAACCGCTGGGCGACTTCTAAGGCCACGGATGTTTTTCCGCTGCAGGTGGGGCCTGTGAGAAACCAACAATTACGCAGAGGCGGATGGATCCACTCCTCAAACGCATTGGATTTCTCGGGAGGATCGCTGGCTTGGCTCATGCGCGAATTTTGCACTTGGGAATTGAATTGTGAATTGCCCACCTCCCGGCAAAGGGGCCGGGACAGCAGCGGCGTTTTACGCCGGCGGACAAGGCTGAGGCAGGAACCTGCCCAAGCTTCCTGTGGCTGGGCCCGCATCAAAGGGCATGGTGAGCCTCACAGGAGACTGGTAACTTATGGCGGAGACAGCGGCGCGACCTGAGAACAAGCCACGCGAGCAACCGGGAAATCTACGCCACGCGTGGTAGATTATGAGTAGTTGCCCTGGTTTGGATACCCCATAAATCCTGTAAGCTTGTAGTGATTTGGCCTCAGAACGGCTAATTTCTATCGCTTTTTTCGATAGGGCATTCCTTGCGGCGAGCACGACCGTCGATGTTCCCCAAGCTGGGAACGCATGTCGGCAAGTTGAGGCATAGGTTCGACGTAACAATGAAACTCATGAGTGAAGGTTAGATTGCGACTGTGAATTTACCCAATCAGCTATCTCCTGACGACGAAGGGCAAGATGTGCTCGATCGTCTCATGCGCCAGATTCAGACACGGGTGCAAACCCTTCCGCCCAATTCCTACACCACCAAGCTCGTGCAGGGGGGCGTAGAGAAAATGGGGGCTAAGATTACCGAGGAGGCAGCGGAAGTCGTCGACGCGGCCCGCACCTCCAGTCCTCCCGACAACCAACACCTGATCTACGAAGCATGTGATGTGCTGTACCACTTATGGGTACTGCTGGGAAGTCGCGGGATTAGTGTTGACGACCTTCGGCAGGAACTAAAACGCCGCGAAGGAACATCCGGATTGGAAGAGAAAGCTCAGCGCGGTAGCTGATGCTATTTCGGCTCGAGATGCGTCTTTGATGCGGATCGATGACGCGAAACGAACTCCCCCCCTTAAGCAACTTCACCTTTCAAGACCCTAGTAATGACCGAGAACCTTAAAATTGGTATTCCCAGTAAGGGACGCTTGAGCGAACTGGCCACGGGATTGCTCAACCAAGCGGGGATTGCCTTCCGCCGCCAAGAGCGGACCCTCTTCGCGCGTGTCAAACAACTCCCCATCGAGATCATCTTCTTGCGCACCGACGATATCCCCGTGCTCTGCGAAGAAGGTGCAATTGACATCGGTATTACCGGCAGCGATCTCATCGAAGAGAGCGGGGCGGACGTAACCGTGCGAATGCCGCTGGGCGTGGGGCACTGCAAGTTGAGCCTCTGCGTTCCCGAGGACTCCAAGATCGAAACCTGCTCGCAATTGGATGGCCTGCGAATGGCCAGCAGCTTCCCGCGAGTCACCAACCAGTTTTTGGCCAAGCACAATGCCAAGGTGCACATGGTGGAGTTGTCGGGGTCGGTCGAAATTATGATTGCCTTGGGCGTCGCGGATGCGATTGTCGATCTCGTTGAAACGGGAAGCACCCTGGCCGCGAATCGCTTGCGAATCCTAACGGATATCGGGCATTACCAAACGGTTTTGATTCAAAATAAGAAGGGCAGGTTACCGGAGGTCGTGGACCGTGTGGTACGCCGGCTGGAAGGTGTCGTCATCGCCCGCGACTATTCTTTGTTGGAATACAATGTTCCGCGGAACAAGTTGGCAGAAGCTGAGCTAATCACACCTGGGTTTAATTCACCTACGATCAGTTCGCTCGAGGATCCAGCTTGGTGTTCGGTGCGTACGATGGTGCATCGCAAAGAGGTGATAGATGCGATGGAACGGCTGGAGGTAATCGGCGCTTCCGCGATTCTTGAAACCGAAATCGGCAACTGCCGACTCTAACAAACGACCGGTTTGCCTTGACCACTTGGCTGAATAGCGATACGTTGTTCCGCTTGCACAGCTAGGAGCCGACCTATTTGTCGACAGGATTTGATTTTTAAGTCCGTTGAACTGTATCGTTTTACGAATCGGCTCTTCACAATTTTGTTTCCAATTTTAGAGAGCTATTCATGACGATTACGCGCGTCGGTTCGAACAACGCCTATGCCAATGGATGGGACGTCGCTTTCGCTGGTAAGAAAAAGTCGAGCGCAGGTTCTAAAAGCACGACGAAGAAGTCTGCTACCAAGAAAAAGGCCAAGCCAGTTGCGGCAACAGCAACCAAGACAAAGACCAAGCCGGCAAAAGCAAAGACTGCAACCAAGTTGACCACGCCCAAGAAGGCGAAAGTGGTTACCAAAAAAGCAACGGCTACAAAGACCACGGTAAAGAAGAAGAAGACCACTAAGAAGCGATCCTAAGTGGATCCAGCGGCTTAGGTCTGGGGTTTCGTAGTGGACGAGGCAATGTGTCCCCTGCTGCGTTGTGGCGTGAATGGATTCGTCGCCTCGTCCACTACCTTGGGATTAACATGGCCCGCAGAAGCAGAATGGCCCAGAAGCAGAATGGCACTGGGGCAAACATGGCCGGGGATCAATTATGGTCGGTTCACCCGTGAATTGCTGCAAGCAAATTTTCGGGTATGTGGATTGGCGGGACCCTATGGAAACCCGCAGCTATCTCCAACGCTTGCCCTCTACAACCACGGAAAACGCTCCCTGTTCTTAGGGCAAAGCGGTTTCATTGGCGATCTAGTACGCGTTTCACCACGCCGTGCGTTTCCCCGAAAAGATCACCCTCAGGGACGGTCAGCGGTACCAGCCAGAATTCCAGCTCGTAGCTAAATTCGTAGCGAGCCCGGCGACAAGCCCGGTAGGAGTCTTGTGGGCATCATTCTGCTTGTCGGTCGTCGATACGTGAACCCACCTCGCAATTCCTTGCCTGGAGTAAAGGGGCAGGAGGTCACTCGGAAACGGGGAGCCACTGCCCGTTTCGTGGGTTCGATGGGAGTTGTTCCCTCGTCTGCGAACGCGGGTGAAAAGGAGTCGCAGCAGCAATGACGTTTTTTAGTCGCTGCCAGTGTCTCCAAGCGACTATTCTTTGGAACGCGGCGCACTGGGGCTATCGGCCGAACGCAGGTTGGTAGTCATGTGCGGCGGTGGCACTGAACCCGTACCTTCCTGAGCGGGTGATTCTCCAGCTGGCGACTTGCGCTGTGGTTGTGGAGACTCCGGCACTTCGCTGTTCTCGTAGGAATCGTCGTAGCGCGAAACGTATCCCTCCAATTTCGCCCGTTGTAGTTCTAAGCGATATTCCTCAACGACGTGGCACTGGATCAGATCCCGACAACTTTGATTGATGGGATGCGCCACATCCGCATACAACTTATTCGTCGTGTCTTCTTCTCGTTGCCCGCGCTGTGAACGAACCTTTGAACCGCAATTGTTGCAGTAGTTGCTCCGAATGTGATTCTTATTGCCACATCGCGCGCATCGATTGGTCAACTTGCGGCTGGGCATGGCCACGAACGGACCATGCGAACCCTCGATGATCTTAAGATCTCGCACAACAAAGCAATTGTCGAATGTAATTGAGCAGAATGCACGAAGACGATCTTCGGATTCTTCCATGAGCTTTATACGAACCTCGGTGATGTCCACGGCTAGTAGCTCCCATGCTTTGGCTTCGTGATGTACCGACTAGCTCCTCAAATCGAGCAATTGTTGCTCTACCGAGGCGTGATAGCATGCGGTGGCCGAATAGACGCGAGGCACCAGCTTAAGAGCTCGCTCGCGTAGGGTTTGCTGTTGCAACCTATCGTCGATCAATGCAAAGCAACTGGAGCCACTCCCGGACATCAAGCCATACTGAACTTGGCAATTTCGGAAGAGATCCAGTTGGCGGTCGATCCAACCATTCAAACATACTGCAGAAGATTGTAGAGCATTTGATAGCGCTGCGCCAATCATTTCTTGATCTCCCTTGGCACACGCGGTGAGCATCTGGGAGGAGCTTGCTGGGGCAGTTTGGCTCAGCGTCTGCTGCGCGGCATAGTGCGCGTAGATTGCTGCAGTGTCGCACCCCTGAGGCGGGTGGGTTATCAGGAGGTTTAGGGAAGGCTGGTAGGGCAGGAACTCGCATCGTTCCCCCCGGCCGGTAGCCAGTGCGAGCCCGCAACGGCATGCATCCCCTAAGAAAAAGGGGATGTCGGAGCCAAGTTTGGCGCAGATCGCGTAGGCCAATGAGCGATCCCATTGGCCCCAGGCTAAGAGGCTTGCGACCACCGCGGCGGCTGCATCGCTACTGCCGCCGCCGAGCCCCGCCGCAGCTGGAATCTGTTTGTGCAAGGTGATCTTTGCACCCTGAGTGGTTCCCAGATGAAGTTGTACCTCTTCGACGGCCCGCACGACCAAATTGCGGTGATCCGAAGGGATGTTCCAAGCGGGATCCGAAACCTCCGACGATTCGGGGGCTTCGCTGGGGTGGTGAACCGCAAGTGCAATCGCTTTGGATTGAGTTGGCTCGAGCAGGAGGCGATCATAGAGGGAGATGGGACACATGACGGTCTCAATCTCGTGAAAACCGTCTTCGCGGCGGCCCAGCACTTCCAAGAAGAGATTGACTTTGGCAGGTGCGAATATTTCAATCGTCGAGCCGGAGCATTGAATCAGCATGCCGCTTACGCTTGTAGATAGAGTAAGAGTAAACCGCTGCGAAATAGGACGGGGGCGATCTCGCGTCGCCTTTCGCTCTGCGAAAGTCAGCGTTCATCAGCGCTACTTTCTCGGAGCGAAAGGCGACGTGGTGCTCTGCAAAATTGCAAGGAGAGCGACCGACCGCTTAGGCTTCGTCGCCCGCACGCAGCGCGGGGGTGAGCAACAGCTCATGATCGCACAAATCGGATTCTGCGAAGTAAAGCTTCAGCTCGCGGGCGGCGCTTTCGGGGCTGTCCGAAGCGTGAACCAGATTCATTTGTCGCGAGCTCGAGAAGTCACCACGAATCGTTCCCGGAGCTGCATTGAGGCCGTTGGTAGCACCCAGCATGTCGCGAATCAAGCGAATTACATCCAGCCCTTCGACTGCCAAGGCAACGATTGGAGCAGAGACAATGAAGGCCTCTAGACTAGGGTAAAACGGTTTCGAGACATGCTCTGCATAGTGCTGTTTGGCCAAATCAGGGGTAACTCGCAACATTTTCATCGCGACGATGTTAAGTCCCTTTGCTTCGAATCGGCTGATGATTTGTCCCATCAGGCGGCGCTCAATGCAATCAGGCTTCAGTAGTACCAAACTTCGCTGCAACATCTCTAATCCTATCTCTCATTCAAAATTGGTGAATTCCATTGTCTGCCCTTCAACTGGGGCAGGCTGACGTTCGCGATGAGCGAATGCCAGGCGAGGCAGTGCGCTGCCTATAGAGCTCAGCTGTCACCGCATCAATCCGGCGAAGGGTAACAATGCCAAAACTCGTCGGTGGGATAGGGCTGCGGTGCGTCCCCAGCCAGTACCTTTATTGCTAAGCTCTGGTCGTTGCTAGGTTCTAGCGAGTCAAGATCCGTTCGCAAGCAGCGTCAGGATCGTGGAATCTCATCTGCCACCGTCGCCAGACCGCGGGGGCAGGGGCGGGAGGAGCTGGAGTCCACAAAGTCCCGACGGAGTTCATGCCTTGGGCACTCGCAACCAGCGGGTACAGATTGTGACCGGAATCCGACGCGGCGCGAAGTGCTTTATGCTGCGTTGTCGTGTTCTGAATCGCCGCATTTTGGGATCACCGCCAGACAACGGGCGTTTGCGCCTGAAGGTAGCGGTTGAGTCGTGGCTGGTTTCTTGGGAAGCCCGAGGGACCGAACACGGGATGTGTCCATGCTTCTACAGCAGTTTCCATGGAAACATCGTTGGTCGTCGGGAGCTGCAGATTGGAATCTACGGGGAGCTGCTGAGAGTCAATGTATGTTTCCGGACCTTGGTCAAGTTTGGGATCTGCCAGCGGCCACTCGTTGTCCCTCTCCAACAGGAAGGGATCTGCGGCAAGGGGGGCCGTTGGAATCTCTGCCATCGGTTGTGACGAAGGTAGGCTGCGATGATTTAGTGTGGCTGCAGCGGTGTCCTCCACACCCAGTGGATCGCTGGAACCGTCGACCGGTGGAAGGCTGCCGGACTGTTCCATCAGGTAGGAGCTCAGCCAAGGCGGAATGATTGGGGAGGATTCGAGCCGAGCATCGGAAGGTGATGGGACCGGGAGCTCATCGGCGGGGCCGTTCAGCAGATCCGAAGAGCTAGCAGGTGTTTCGGATTGTGGAACTTCGGGTAACGGCTGCGGTTCCAAGTAGATGGGTGACTCTGGTTGCGGAGCTGCTGGTTGTGGTGAACCAGCTTGCGGTGGAAGAATGGATAAAGGAATTGGGGGGGCGATGGTTTCACCAATGGGCTGGTTCGAGTACTCGTCGGGGACTTCCGGCAAACTGGGGATCTCATGGGTGCCCGGGTAGGTGGATTGGAAACCGCCGACAGCGGCGATCGGTTGCGGACTGTGGGGTTGGTAGCTCTGCTCGTATGGGAATAGGAGTGCCTGACTCGGGTATTGATTTTGATTGCCTCGACGCATCAGCCTGCCCGCGTTTCCAGCTTGGCCGATTTGATAACCTTGGAAGGAATACCCGGCGCCGAGATATCTACCGGCACGATTGAGGAGCGATTCGCTGCCCTGCTGGGCTACGGCGGCCTGGGGGGCGGTAAGCAGTAGCCCGCAGGCAATCCCGCTCCAACCCAATCGCTTGAGGTGAGATGTCAAAGTGGCCGCAATTGCACGTTTGCTGGTGCGTCGGGCCACGTGATCAGCCTTGTGAGTTCCCAACGCGAAGTGACAACCAACCTCTGCAGATTGCCTAATCCGGATAAGTTCTCTGCGCATCGGTGAATCCTCCTTGAGTCCAATCAATCCGTTTCATTCCGCATCCAGCGTTAGCATCGGCAAAACGCTTCAAGCCAGCCCACCGAAAGCTCAGTACCAGTAACGACAAATAGTCCGCTGCTGCCGAATATGACGGCTGGCGTCTGGCTCGGAATCGAGAAAGGGAGGGAAATGAAGTTGCTGGTCGCCTCACTGAGGATTGCCGCCGCTCGACTGCGGATTGGAAGCGGGGCAGCAGCCAACGCTCCCTCCCGCCACGCTCTGCGATGCTTCATACGTCTGGATGCGGACAGATTGGATTGTGACCACAGGAGCACGACAGACCGTTACAAACGGATACAGTTCAACACCGTCCTTGTGTAGACGCTACGGTGCGTTCATCGCAGAATGGCACCTAGGCGATGGAGTTGGTGGGATTGCCGTGTCGCTTGCCGGGCAGCCTAGTTGTGCTTAGGGATAGCACATGGCAGCGATCCATGCTTGCCGCGGGCCCGAATTCGCCAATTTCAGAGCACCGACTGCTCTTCTACACTGTACCGAACGATTTCATGCCAAAGCTCATCAAACCGCTCCTCATCCTCATGGCGCTCGTGTGCGTGGGGCTGTTGAGCTATCGCCCCGCGCTCAACTATTGGAAACTTCGCAATCAGCCCAGTTGGCTCACCGCGCGAGTCGTGCGCGGCGATGCCGTGCGAATGATCAATTCCACCGGTACGGTTCAGCCGGTGTTGTCGGTTTCGATTGGTTCGTTTGTGTCAGGCCCCATTGTCGAACTGAACGTTGACTTCAATGACGAGGTGCGAGAGGGGGATCTCTTGGCGCGGATCGATCCGCGACTGTTTGCGGCGAATGTGGCGCGTGATAAAGCAGTGCTGGCGACTCGGGAGGCGGAGCTGGCGCGTATCAAATCGGATCTACAGCAGGCGCAGAATGACCTCAGGCGGGGTGAAAGCTTGCAGCTCAGCAACCAAAATTTCATGTCTGAATTTGAAATGGATACGCTGCGCTTCGCTTGCCAAGGGCTCGCGGCTCAAGTTCAGTCCGCCGAAGCGGGCATCATGCAAGCGCAAGCTAGTTTGGAAAATTCACAAGCCAATTTTGAGTACACGGAAATACGCTCGCCGGTCGACGGAATTGTCATTGATCGGAAGATCGACCCGGGGCAAACCTTGGCAGCGCAGTTCCAAACACCGGAATTGTTCATAATTGCGCCAGATTTGCAGAAGCAAGTGCATGTCTTGGCGTCGGTGGATGAAGCCGATATTGGGTTGCTATTGCGCGCCCAGAAGGAGGAGCGTCCGGTTACCTTTACCGTCGATGCGTATCCGGACGAATTGTTCTACGGCGAGATCGAACAGATTCGTTTGAGTTCTGTGAATGTCCAAAACGTGGTTACCTACCCCGTCATCGTGACTGCAACGAATTACGAGCGCAAGCTGCTGCCGGGGATGACGGCCAGTCTGTCCTTTGACGTGGAATCTGTCGCGGATGTGGTAAAGATTCCCAATGCGGCGCTTCGGTTCTATCCCGAGGATATGAATTACGTTGCTCCGGAAGATCACGCATTGCTCGACGGCTCACGCTGGAAGTCACAGGACGCCGCCCACGCTGGCGGTATGACAGCCGAAGAAAAGACTGCGGCGCAGCGGCTGAAGAATACGCGGCACGTGTGGGTTGTCGAGGAGGGAATGCTGCATGCTGTCGAAGTTACCACGGGGCTAACGGAGAACAGCTATTCCGTTCTGGTATCCGGTTCCCTGGAAGCGGGAGCGGAACTCGTAACTGCTCTGGAAACGAAATAGGGGGGCTGGGCGAATGTCATACTGGGACACCCTAATCATTGCGGTGCGAGCACTGTGGAAAAACAAGATGCGCGCTGGCCTTACAGTGCTTGGCGTGGTGATTGGAATCGCGGCAGTCACCACCATGGTGTCGATTGGACAGAGCGCTAGCGGATTGGTCCAGGGCCAATTTGAGATGCTAGGGACGAACGTCATCGTAGTACTTCCGGGCAGCGCTCAACGAGGAGGGGTCCGCCAAACGGGCATTCCCAGCCTAACCGAGCAAGATGCCAAAGCCATTGGTGAAGATTGCAGTACCGTGCTGGCCGCTTCTCCCATTGTGGGCACCGCTGGCCAAGTGATCTTTGGGAATACGAACTGGAGTCCCCGGGAGATGCAGGGGGTAGGAGCCGACTATCTCACGGTCCGCAATTGGAACTTGGAGGCAGGTGGGTTCTTTTCGAAGGACGAAATCTCCGCCGGTGCAAAAGTCTGCGTGATCGGGCACACTTTGGTTGCGAAACTATTTCAGACGTCCAATCCACTGGAGCAATTGATTCGCATTAAGAATATTCCCTTTCGAGTCGTTGGGGTGTTGGGCAAGAAGGGGGCGAATATGGTCGGTGACGACCAAGACGATATCGTACTCATGCCGCACACAACTGTGCGGCGCAGGATGCAGGGCTCAAGTTTCGGTGAAGTGCATGCCATCATGGTCTCGGCCGTTTCCTCCGCCGCGATGTCCGCGGCGACCAACGAGATCGAGCAACTGCTCTATGAGCGGCATGCAATCGCTCCCGGAGAGGAAGCGGACTTTCAGGTACAAAATACGACGGAAATTGCTGCGACGTTGGGCATTATCACGGGCACTTTGACGCTGATGCTATCTGCCATTGCCGCAATCTCCTTAGTCGTGGGCGGTGTCGGGATTATGAATATTATGTTGGTTTCAGTCACTGAGCGAACACGGGAGATTGGAATACGAATGGCAATCGGAGCGCGTGGTAAAGATATCTTGCGTCAGTTCTTGATCGAGTCCATCGTCCTGTCCAGTGTGGGCGGAGTGATTGGTGTACTCTTGGGCATGGCCGCTAGTGTTAGTGCCACCTTGCTCATTAATGCGGTCAGCACGGGTAGCGACTGGCCAATCATCATTTCCCTGCCCGCTGCGGGCGTCGCCATGGCGTTTGCTGCGGCAGTCGGCATCTTCTTTGGGTACTACCCGGCCAGAATTGCCAGCCGACTCGATCCAATCGAGGCCTTAAGGTACGAATAGAGGCAGGCCGCCGCCGAGCGAGCCGGGCTGCGGAAAGCAGACGCGAATCCAAGGAGTGTATGGATAGCCATGCACGACGGATGTTTACATTATCAATCCTTTCGTTTCGTTCCAAGGTGGTTTGATGGCACTGATTGAACTGCGTGATGTTCGCCGTGAATACGACTTGGGCGAAGTTCGAGTGCACGCGCTGCGGAGTGTCACTTTGAACATCGAACAGGGTGAGTACGTAGCGCTGATCGGCCCCAGCGGCTCTGGCAAATCGACGTTGATGAACACGCTGGGGTGCCTCGATCGTCCAACGCATGGGAGCTATCTTTTGGCCGGCCAGGAGATCGTTGACATGTCGCGCGACGACCGTGCCCGCATCCGCAACGAGAAGCTGGGATTCGTGTTTCAGAACTTCAATCTACTGAACCGCACATCGGCTTTGGAGAATGTTGAATTGCCCCTCCACTATGCCAATGGCATGACGAGTCGGAAACGCCGCGAACGGGCCAAGGATTTACTGAACCAAGTGGGCTTGGGGGACCGCATCGATCACCATTCCAGTCAACTGTCAGGAGGGCAGCAACAGCGTGTCGCCATCGCGCGAGCCCTGGTCAATCATCCCTCCATCTTGATGGCAGATGAGCCCACGGGAAATTTGGATTCAAGGACCAGCCGCGAGGTCATTGAGTTGTTTCAGAAACTGAACGAAGATTTCGCATTAACGGTGGTCTTAGTCACGCACGATCCCGCCGTTGCTCGGAACGCAAAACGGATGGTAGTGCTGCGCGACGGGAGTGTGGTTGAAGACACTTCGGACTTTCAACTCGCCATGCGAGCTATTCAACAAGACGCCTTTTCAGAGGAAGAGTTTTAAACCTGCCGGCTATCCTGCGTTGCTTGCTGGGAGCCAGAGCTAGGAAAGGCCGTCCTCGCTTCTGCCGGGCGAGCTTCGGACCGGAGCTTACAAGTGCAGCCTACCATGGCTTGGATTGGGCCGATCGGCCTCCATCGCGGGCTTGTCCCGGCGGAGCTAGCGAATTTGCCGGGGCGAGCTGCAAAGCCACCGACTGCGTGGCACTGCCTTGCGTTTCGCGAAAGAGTTCGGCGTCTCGAAGAGCTCTAAGACGTTCTTTCCGCCCGGGCGAGCCCGCAGCGGAGTTCTATTGGAAGAGCGTGTGTTCGCTTGGTAGTTGGCAGTTGCAGCACCGCCCGGACAAGCCGGACGGAAGCTAGCCAGACTAGCGTGGCGACAGCCAGAGCTGGAAAA
Organism: Aureliella helgolandensis; assembly: GCF_007752135.1. GTDB lineage: Bacteria > Planctomycetota > Planctomycetia > Pirellulales > Pirellulaceae > Aureliella > Aureliella helgolandensis. The sequence continues at coordinate 4,041,473 of NZ_CP036298.1, forward strand.
GTTCGTGCTCGCCGAATTTTGGCGTCGTGCTCTTGCGAGGTCTTGACTCGCAAGAGACACCAGGAGTCGCAGTACTGCGTGCTCAGTTGAGGAGCGTTCGTCCGGTACTCCTACTGTGGATTTGGCTAGCATCCATAAGGATGGCAATTGGCAGGGGACACTTCAACTCCGTACAAATTGCAGCCACCTTTGGAATTATTTCCTAGAAAATTATAGGAAAAGTTTTTTCGATCTAAGAACGATTGCGACCCGCCGAGTAGCGGGCACTCTGCATATTTAACCTTCAGAGATTACGGTGGCGTAAGGATGCAGTGTGTTGTTCTGCAGGCTAGTGTGTGGAGGAAGTGCTTAGTGCACAGATTTAAGCTTACGGAAGAGTTAGGGCGCGGGCGTGTTGATGACTGGAGCGTTAGGTTTGCAGGGCGTTTGGTCGCCCGTTTTTAGGGCTGACCTGATGCCTTCAGCTCGACTGTTCGGGTCATCATTCCAGCATTCCCTTGACGATCAACCTTAGTGTCAGCAGAATTGTTTGACGGGTCTCATGTGAGCTTGGTGTGATCTGTGGATCCATTGTTGAAATTCTCATGAGCAGCCAAGTCTTTTTGTAATTCTTTTTCACAACGTTTGAGGAAATTCGGAATGAAACGAACTTTTAGTGCGAGCCAATCGCGACGAGGATTCACACTCGTTGAATTGCTTGTGGTGATTGCAATCATCGGTATTTTGGTAGGCCTGCTGCTACCTGCGGTACAGGCTGCCCGTGAAGCGGCTCGTCGCATGTCCTGCAGCAACAATCTCAAGCAACTGGCGCTGTCGGTACACAACTACGAAAGCACTCACAAGAGGGTGCCTCGTTTGGCGAGCTCCGTGTATGCAGATGGCATCATGAATCAAAGCAACTGGCACGGTTATTCCGCGCACACCATGTTGCTGCCCTACATTGAGCAAGGCGCTCTATTTGCACAGTTTGGATTCAACCAGAATCACTATGAAGCTGCTGTAATTGCTCCTCCAGGTAGTGTGCCAGCCCTCATCGCTGGTCACACTCGCATCAGTGCATTCCTTTGCCCCTCGGATATTCAGTATCCAGCCAGCTCCAACAAGAACGCCAGCGGCTGGGAATTGGGTGAGTTGGGTAATAACAACTACGGTTGTAGCGAAGGCTCTAACTCCGGATACAACGTCGCCTCCGGAGAACAGAATGGTTTCTTCAAGCGCCAAACGGAAGCATCTTTCGGGGACATCGTCGATGGTCTTTCCAATACGATCATGATGGCCGAATTCAACAAGGGCGATAACACGTCGAGCAGCTTTACAGCCGTCGGCGGAGATTTCGCCAATGGTGTAGCTTTCCCAGGTAGTTGGACACACCAATTCCCGACTCAAGAAGCCTTGACCGAATACGGTCAAGCCTGCTTGGCTGCAGGCGTATCCAGTCACCGTAGTACGGCTGGCTTCCGTTGGATCGCTCCTGGTTTCTACAATACGGCAATCAACACTGTCGCTCCGCCAAACTGGCAATACCCAGGCGGCATGCCATGTGCCGGATGTGGGCAGGGGGATTCGCAAGGCGTCTTCCCAGCTCGCAGCCGACACACGGGAGGAGCTCAACATGCATTGGGAGATGGTTCGATTCACTTCATCTCGAACAGCATGGATTTGAGAACGTACCAAGGTTTGGGAAGTGCCCGCTCTGGCGACGTTGCTACGCTCGAGTAGACTATTGCTCTGTGGTTTTTCGGTTATTGCAACCCCGTAGTACTTCACCTTGTACTGCGGGGTTTTACATTTAAATGTCGAAGGAATAGTTATGGTTTTGGCGCGTTGTTTGTTGGTAGCGAGCCTCATCGTCCCGATGGTTGGATGCGGAGGAGTTAAGGAAGAGAAGATTACGGTCCCAAGTACTGCGATCGAAGCCAGTGTTCGGTCAACACTCGAGGGATACGTAAAGTCTGGCCAAGTGGGTAGCAGTTTGACGAGTCTCGAATCCGATATCAATGGAATCGCTAGTACAGACTCTGCCAAAGCAGAATCGCTGAAGGAAAAGTATTTGGAATTGCAGCGCGCAACAAAGCCTGCTGAAGTGAAATCCACTGCGGAAGCAATGCTGAAGATGCTGTAGACTTGGTCTAAGGCAGGGCGGTTGTTTATCGCTTCCGCGGTAGACAGCCGCCACCGGCCAACTGCATCCAATTAGACTTCTGTGGGTGAAATGCACAATGGGAATGCAAGCGGGGACGCGTATCCTTGGGTATGGGCTGCTTGCGATGCTATTGCCGTATGGCTTGGGTTGTTCGCGCCCCAGGTCTGCGAGTCCCAGCGCAATTGCGGCTGAGAGCGATGAACTGTCGGACGCAAGCATCGCCTGCATTCGCAGCTTCTGTGGTGACTGTCATGCCGTGCCGCTTCCTGAGACGTTCCCGAAATCGCACTGGGAAGAGGAAGTTGTTCAAGGCTACAAATTCTATATCGACTCTAAACGCAGCGATTTGGTCGAACCCAAACGCAGCGATACGATCAAATACTTTCGCGACGCGGCGCCAGATAAGCTGACGCTTCCTGCGCAGGTCGATCGTAGAACGCACGTTCAATTTGTCGCCGCCACTCCGGCCGGCCTTGAGCCACTCGCCGAGATCTGTGTTTCCAATATGAATTGGAATGCCAGCGATGCGACTCTGCTGGTGTCGGACATGCGTTCTGGGCGGGTGCTGCGATATGAGGTAGCCAATGCATGGTCGTTCACTGAGCTTGGCCGCGTCGCTAACGCGTGTCGAGTAACGCCCTGTGACTGGGACCAGGATGGGGCTACCGACTATCTGGTGACGGATTTGGGGAGTTTTTCGGTAGGCGACCATCACCAGGGACGGGTTGAACTCTGGGTCGATCGCGAGGGGCAGTTGGTTCGTCAAGCTTTGGGGGGCGAATTCTCTCGCGTCGTCGAAGTGCAACCCATTGATTTCGACGGTGATGGGGATCTCGACGTGATCGCAGCCGACTTTGGCTGGCGGACTACCGGCGCCGTGCGGTTGCTCCGCAATCAACAGGTCGACCACAATTCGCCCAGTGTGCAGACGGCGGTGAAGGTGGATATGCAATTGGAAGTCCTCGACGACAGACACGGGGCGTTGGGGGTTGAGGTGCTCGATCTCAATGGTGATGGCTTTCTGGATTACTTGGTTGCATTTGGACAAGAATACGAAACACTCGAGGCCTACTATGGAAATGGGCGAGGGGAGTATCGTAATCAGGTGCTGCTAGAATTGGCCGATCCCTCCTACAATTCGAGTTCGATCTGCATTGCAGATGTAGACGGCGATGGCTTGCCAGACATCGTCCATACCAACGGCGACACGATGGACGCGTTTCTACCGAAACCCTATCACGGTGTGCGATGGCTTCGGAATCTAGGTGGCGAACGCTGGGAGGTGCAGGAACTCGGCTTACTGGTGGGAGCACTCCAAGCCTGCGTGGCCGACTTCGACGGAGATGGTGACCAGGATATCGCAGCGGCTGGCATGTTGCCGTTCTACGAGGAGGAGGTCTATGGTCCGATTGACTCGGTAGTTTGGTGGGAGCAGCAGGCTGACGGAAAGTTTGTCAGACATGCCCTCGAGCAATACGGTCCCTCACACGCGAGCTGTGTTGCCGGGGATGTCAATGGTGATGGCCTGGCCGATTTGATCGTTGGGAATTGGTCGCCGGGTAAGGAGAGCTTGCCGGTCCAAGTCTATCTCTCGCAGGCTGCCGCCATGCCACTGACGGCCGCTAGTTCGCAAGTTTCGGTTGTTGGATCACAACGTGAGCTTGATTGACGGCGAGTTCAACTTGCTCCACTGAACCATCCGGCCAAAACACTTTGGCTTCGACACTGCTCGCCTGTCCGGTGAATCCCCAGTGCAAGGCATACGCCCCTTGGGAGAGATAGCCGCCGCCGCCAACAACATGCCGTACCAATACCTGTTCTCCGTGGGAGACCTCGACGCGTGAGCCAATAGCATCTCGATTGACGTTGCGACCGATCAACTTCAAACTCAGCCAGTTTCCCGCAGGCTGCGATTGATTGAGCAGAATTGAAAGGGGCTCCTTGATGTGACTGAAGACGAAGTCCGGCAAACCGTCTTGATTGAAATCGGTTGAAACCACGGCGCGTCCGCGATGGGGAGTGCTGAAGTAGCCGCTGCCTGCCACGTCCGCTCGCTCCAGCCGACCGTTGCCGTTGTTGAGCAGCAGCAATGCGTCTTGGGCTACCAGCGAGCTACCGGGAAAACGATTGACGTGACCATTGGAGACGACTAAGTCTTCGTCACCGTCGAGCTCTATGTCTACCGCCACTGTTCCAAATCCGACGAACAGGTCGCCGATGGCGGTGATGCCGGTCCGTTCCGTCACGCATTGAAAGTTCCCGTTGCGCTGATTGCGATACAGGCAAAACGTTTCGTTCTCGAAGTTGGTAACCCAGATATCGGGTTGTTGGTCTCCATCGAAGTCCAAGATAGCCAGGCCCATGCTGCCATTGGGCGTTCCGCGGTGGTCCAAAGCGGTACCGCTGAATAGACCGGTTTCCTCGAAAATCCCCTCACCATCATTCAAATAGAAGAAGTTCTCGGTGGTATCATTGGCAACGTAAATGTCGACATCAAGATCGTGATCGAGGTCGGCAACGATGACCCCCAACCCTTTGCCGGCGGGCACTAGATTGGCGGTTGCCGTAGCGTTGATGAAGCCGCCTTGGGCATCATTCAGATAGAGCATGTCGTCCAGACCTAAGAAGTGGGCTGGTGCGCACACATCGCGCTGGCCCTGGGCCGACGACGAAAAACAAGGGGGATTCTTGGCCCAAGACCAGTCGACGTAATGGCACACATACAGGTCGGGTAGACCGTCCTTGTTGAAATCACCAAAGGCTGTCGAGGATGACCATCGGTCGTCCTCCAATCCGGCCAGTTGGGCGCACTCTACAAACGTGCCGTCTCCCATATTTCGAAAATACTGCAAGCCATCGTAGCCTGAGATAAGGACATCGGGGAAACCGTCGCTATCACAATCGGCAACGCTGCAACCGTGGGTATAGTGGGACGCAAGATCGATGCGGGCTTGTGCGCCGATTTGATCAAATGCGAGGCGCTCGGATTGCTGTCGGTAAAGTAGTGAGGGGAGCCCTTCGATGGATTGGCTCTCGGGCAGGATCGCCCCTCCACCTGGTGTCCAGAGGTCCATGCGGCCATCGAGGTCAAAATCTAGCAAGCCCACACCGCCACCTAGGCTTTGCAAGATGGAATGGGCATCTCCTAATTCTCCATTGTCATAACTCGCTTTTACGCCGGCATCCGCATCGATTGGTTCAAAGGCATAGCGGGGCGAGCGAATCTCCTTGTCGGGTGGTGGAGGTGGCGTCGATGCTGGCGGTTCTCGTCGGCAACCACTCGAGCCGAGGGCTGCCATCGCAAGCAGGGCGGTTGCGGCAGCGCCATGGCTGAAGTTGAACGCACGCAGTAGAAGTCGTTTCATTCAGTATTACCACTCATGGCCTAGTTTAGTTTTTTGAGAAGTTGGAGGACCTCTTGATTGCCTGGATCGTACAGCAGGATACTTTTTAGCCAATAGACGCCGTTGCGTGCCGACTCGTGCTCCAGGAGTATTTTGGCAAGTTCCAAGCGGGATTCGGTGTCTTGCGGATTGGCTTGTATCTTGTCCCAGTACACGTTTACGGAAGCGAGTGCCTCGCGCGTTACCTTGACTTGGTCAAATTCCTTCTCTGCTGCGTCGAGTTCTCCCAGGCCACGCAGTGCAACCGCGTAAGCATAGCGAGCTTCCAAATCGCGTGGGTAGAAGTCGACGGCCATTTTCAACCACTTCTCCGCCGCTTCGAAGTTGCCTTCATCGGACTCGATCTTTCCCAGCTCCACTGCAGGTATGAGGCGTTCAGCGGGCTCTTCCAGCTTGGTGTAGGATTCCATGATCTCCTCTACGCTGTGCGTCATCACCTGGACCAAGATTTCTCGCGCCTCGGCGAAATTTCCTTGAGATTTCAAGCAAGTGGCGATTGCTGTTTGAATAGGGAGGGACGCACCGGCTTCTGGAGCGCTCTGATACACTTGCAGCGCTTCATCCACATTCCGTTGTTCCAGCAGCAAACGACCGATGCTAAAGGTGGCTGCCGTAAAGTTGGGATCGCGCGATTGGGCCCGGCGATAACTCGTCAGAGCGAGCTCCGCCTGACGCTGATGCTCCAGGATTCGTCCCTGGCGGAAGGGGGGGCGAGGGTCGTCCGGGAAGTCCCCCTCCCAGGCTTCAAGAATTCGTTGTGCATCCTCAAAACGCGACGAGGCGGCGAGTCCGTTGGCGTAAGCGACGCAAATTTCCCGGAGGTCTTGCGGCTCGTTCAACATCCACGTGTTGAGTTGCCCCTCAAGGACCTCATCCAGCTGACCGACCTGTGCTTTGGCTAGGCCCTCCTCCAATTCGATCCGTTTGGGGGGATAACCCTGCCGCTCTGCCTGGCGGAGAAGGCTGGACATTTTGCGGAAGTCACCGCGGTGTCGAGCGATGCGGGCTTCGAAAAACAGCGTCTCGGGCTCTTGCCCAATCGACAACCAAGGGGTGTAAGCCAGATACCCTTCGGCCTCTTGGTCCTTCCCCAGCTCCAGAGCTTGGCGCACGAGCATCGAATTGATACGCAGCGCTCCACCGGCAAGGTAAAAAACGCAGACGGCGACGATCAAGCCGAGTGCGTACAGGAGTGAGCGACGCAGCGATGGGAGGGAGAAAATTCGGCCTGGCATTGGCGACTTATGCGTTAGACGGAAGGTGCCCAGTTAAGCCCGGCGTAAGGTCGACGCCCGTGGACAAAGGGAAGAATGCAACGAGCGAAACATGTACTGCTGGGGAGCAGCAAGCGGCAAAATAGGTGTCTGTACCGTCTTCCGCTACCGCCTACTTCGTGGAAGTATTGGAAAGAGCATGATTAGTTTACCAGATGTATCCATCGTAGCGCTCAACCCATTTTAATCGAAGGATTGCCGTGGGTGCCAGTCATGTTTTGAAGCTTGCTATTTCAAGTTGGGTGGCAGTCAGTCAGTTAGTTGGAGGCGCGCGGTGTCCCTTCAATCCCCGTACTCTGCAAAGGTCCCGTAATGAGGTGCAGACGCCGCGCAGTCCGTGGCGCGAGCAGCAATTCGAGAAAGTCGCCGGTCGACGCACCAATTCTGTGCGTGGAATGGGTATGCTATATCCATCAGAAGCGATTGTGAGCGATCCAACCGAGCGAGTCGATCTGGCGCCTTGCAGCTTTGCTGCGTGAGAATTGGCGTCAACGGGATGTCCGGTTGGCCGCTGCCATGCGTCCTGCGGCTTGAAAAATCAGAGGCACGGATCTTTTCCGAGGTCGTCGTTGCAGATGAATGAAGAGCCAGCATAAAAACACCCGCCGCTGCCATCACCGCTAGAGTCCCTCCCGCCTCAATCTAGCGACCTTGGCCGTTTAGCCCACCGAGTTGTAATGGAGAGGTCCTATGCCTATCAAGAAGCATCTATCGCGTCGAACCGTACTGCGTGGCCTAGGAGCGAGCGTTGCTCTACCCTGGCTCGACATTATGGGCACCGCTTCGGTGCAAGCTGGTTCCCAAGCGGGACCTCCCTTGAGAATGGCTTACTTCTACGTGCCCAACGGTGTCAATATGGACGCGTGGCGGCCGACGGTCGATGGCCCTCTCACCGAGTTGTCGCGCACGCTTCAGCCGCTAGAACCGGTCAAAGATTCGATTACCGTGATCAGCAACCTGGCTGCAGAGCACTGTGACGGAACGAGTGCGGCACACGAGCCGGCTGGTGGTGGATTCCTCGTGGGGAAGAAGTGCAAGCATTCTGAAGAGCCCGAAGTGGGGGGGGCGTCGGTCGATCAAATTGCAGCTAAGGAGATCGGACTGGCGACTCCGGTAGACTCTCTGGCATTGGGGATTGATCCTGGGCACCGTGGTGACCATGGCTACAGCGGCACCTACATGTCTCACATTTCTTGGAAAAGCAAAACCACACCATCGGCGCTGGAGCTGAATCCCAAGCAGCTCTACGAGCGACTGTTTCGTGGCCGCACGCCAACTCGACCCGATTGGAATCAAGAGCAAGCCGCCACCGCGCCGGCCGTGGATACGCTTGAGACCAGCGTGCTCGACTTAGTACAGGAGGAAACGCGAGCTCTTCAGCGCAAACTTGGCTTCTCCGACCGTCGCAAGCTCGAGAGCTATCTCGATGGCCTTCGCAGCATTGAGCGGCGGGTCACCTTAGCCACGCGGGATGCCTATTCCCATCACCAAGATGCTTTCACCGAGGATCCACTGCTGCATGCCGACGAGCCGGATCTGCCGGAGTTGATTATTCCGGGTGGCCGCGGGGTGCCAGAGGTCTATGCAGACCATGTGAATTTGATGCTGGATATTCTGACTCTGGCCTTCCAGTCCGATACGACGCGTTTGGCGACCTTCATGTTTTCGTACGAAAAATCGGGGAGGTCGTACTCAGAAATCGAAGCACCTGGATCCCATCATTCAAGTTCCCATCACCAGAAGAAGCCCGAAACGCTCGAGCAACTCGCCAGGATTAATACTCACCATATCGCGCTCTTTTCCCGCATGCTGCAGCGCATGGCAGCGATTGACGAAGGAGGTTCTTCATTGCTCGATAATGTCTTGATCTGCTACGGTTCGGGGATCAGTGACGGTAATCGCCACAACAACGATGACCTACCAATTTTAGTCGCCGGTGGCGGCCGGCAGCGCATCGCCGGCGGCACGCATCTCAATCTGGAAGAGAAGACCCCTCTGTGCAATCTGTATCTCGAAATGCTGAATCAAGCGGGCATACAGCGCAAGAACTTCGGCGACAGCACAGAACGATTGAATTTGCCAAAAGTATGATTGCTAAATCCATGAACTCGCAGAAATCTGCTTGGATCGTGTTCTTGCTCGTTGGCGTCGCTTTCCCGCTAGACGCGGTGGCCCAGCCAGGTAAGCAGAACGATCCGTTGTCTTGGGATCGCAATGTTCGCGGGCTGTTCGGACGCTATTGTTTGGATTGCCATCGCGGAAGGGATCCTAGCGCTAACGTCGACTTGGCAGTGGATGAAAATCCCTTGCATATTTTGGAGCATCGCAAGAAATGGAGAGCGGTGCTCGAAGTCCTGCAGGCCGGACAAATGCCACCTGAGGATGAACGGCAGCCCAGCCAGGAAATGCGGCAGCAGATGATCGACTTCCTGGAAGTTACTTTGAATAGTATCGACTGTGGGCAGGTGGAAGACCCCGGCAAACCCGTGCTGCGACGTTTGAATCGGGTGGAGTACGACAACGCCCTGGAGGACTTGACAGGCTTGGACCTGAGCTTGGCCGATGACTTTCCGCCAGATCCGGTGGGGTATGGATTTGACAACATTGCCGATGTACTTACGCTAACTCCCGCGCAGATCGAGATGTACCATTCCGCGGCGGTGAAAGCCACGCAGGCCATCGTTGAAGCACGGCGCTCTAACACGCGGATCGATCCGATTCTGTTCGGCTCTATTGGGACGGAACGAGGTAAGGAGGAGACTTGGAGCGGGGAGAAGTCGCCTAGCACGCCGCAGGAAGGTGCTCACGTTCGCGAGCTCGCACGTGAGGGCATCAGCAATTTCGCCTTCCGCGCATTTAGACGTCCCCCCGACGAATACTACATCAATCGCTTGATGCGCATTTACGACCGAGCGATTCAGGAGGATCAGTCGCATGCGGAGGCTATGAACTACTGTTTGCAGGCCGTATTGATCTCGCCCAATTTTCTGTTTCGGATCGAAGCGGATCGTCCCAACGAGTCGCAGGCCTACCGCGTTGATGACTTTGAGCTTGCTAGCCGGTTGAGCTACTTGATTTGGTCACGGGCTCCCGATCGTGAACTCTTGCAACTAGCGCAGGAGGGGCAATTGCAGGTTCGCGCCACCTTGTTGGCGCAGATCGAACGCATGTTGGCTGATTCCAGGAGCAAATCTTTAGTTTCCAATTTTTTCTTCCAGTGGCTCGATCTCCGCTTGCTGGATTCCCATCAACCTAGTCCAAGCGAGTTCGGTGATTTTAGCGAAGCTTTACGAGACTCGATGAGGGGCGAAGTTGAAGCTTTGCTGCATGCCATTGTGCGTGATGAAGCTCCTCTTACGGCTATCATTGATCACGACGCGCTCTACGTCGACCGGCGTCTGTCAGCCTACTACGGCTTGCAACCCGTAGACTCGGAAACTCCAGTTCGCGTCTCCGCGCCAGATCGTCGTCGAGGAGGCTTGCTGACAACTGCGGCGCTCCTCATGGTCCAGGCTGATCCCGGCCGCACCAACATTCCACGACGCGGAAGTTTTGTGGCGGGCCAATTGTTAGGCGCACCGCCTCCTCCACCGCCACCCGATGTCCCGGAATTGGTGGTGGTCGATGATGGCCAACAGCGTTCCCTGCGAGAGATCTTTGAATTGCATCGCAGCAGCCCTGCATGCCAGAACTGCCATTTGACCATCGATCCCATTGGGTTTGCGCTCGAGAATTACGATGCGATTGGGCGTTGGAGAGACGAAGATGGCGGGGCTCCCATCGATCCAGCTGGAGAGCTGCCGGATGGGGTGCAATTAGAGGACATCCGATCACTCAAAGACTTTCTTCTAAGCGAACAAGAGCAATTGTTACGGACCATGGCTTCCAAGCTATTGACGTATGCCTTGGGAAGAGGTTTGTCCGCGCCGGACGATTGCGTGGTAGAAAAAATGGTCGAAGCAGCCCAAGCAGAGGAAGCTAGTTTCTCTGCCATGCTGGTGGCACTCGTCGAGAGCTTTCCGTTTACCCATCGGATTAATCCTGAGTTTTAGCGTTGCGAAAATAGGTTCAAGTCGGCTGGATGGCCCCTATGAGGGAGCTTTCAATGGGTAAGTGCTAAGGGGCTTCTGAATCAAGAGCTATCCAGCGGTCCGTTCGATAGATGCGGTAATTCCTCTGAGCTGCCTAGGGACTTGAGCGCTTGGTCCGCCGACGCTCACCTTCATGGTGCATGGTCGCAGACGGATTTGAGATACCGGTGAATGAGTTCCGATGAGGCCGCCAAGTGGCTCGGTCTTCCCTGCATCCGCCGACGGCTATAGATGAGCGCCCCGTCAGGGCACGCCCCGGGGCACTCAAGTGGTTTCGCCAGAAAATTGAGTGGAAACTGAGACGCCGTGCCAATTCGTTTAGCACCGGCGGAACAATGATTGTCGCCAGATCGCTCCGGCGATCGACATTTTCGCGAACGACCCGGCGGAGCGGTTCGGCGACTATCCGCCAATAATTTTGTTCCGACGGTCCTTAGCTTTATCATCTTATGTCTATAGCATGTGGAAACGTACTTTGAAATACGTAGCGATCTTCGCCTTAATCGGATTCATGCTAGCCAATGGTGCGCTCGCCGACGATCCCGCACCTGATGGCTGGACGTGCGAGACGCCACGCGAAGAAATTCGACCTCATTTTAAGTGCGACGCGACGCCGGGAACGGCCGACAGCGTGCTGAGTATTCGTGCCGACGATCGCGAGGGGTTGATGGGGATGTGGGCGATCACAATTCCCGTTCAGGGGCAAGAGCACTACCGGTTCACCGTCGATCGGCAGACGCAGGGTATCGCATTCCCTCGACGGACGGCGATCGCCAGAATTATTTGGCTCAACGATGCCAATGAGAAAGTCATGCGCGCGGAACCGAGCAACCTATCCTATCGTCCGGGCGAACGTCCCCGCGCCGAACCGGAGTTCCCCAAGTTGGTATCGCGTTCCGACGGATGGGATCGGCTTGAGGGCATCTATATTGCGCCACCGCATGCAACACATGCAAGAATCGAGCTGCATTTCCGTTGGGGCGAACCGCATTCGACCGTCCGCTGGCGTAGGTCTAAGCTGGAGGTTTGTGCAGCACCCGATCCGCGAACCGTCCGCTTAGCTACGATTCACTATCGTCCTCAGGCCGGCCGAACACCCCAGGAGAAACGCGAGCAATTTGCACCGCTGATTGCAGTGGCGGCACAGCAGAAAGCGGATCTGATCGTGCTACCTGAGACGCTGACTTACTACCAGTCGGGCGGCAGTTACGCGGATGCTGCGGAGACGATTCCAGGGCCTTCCACCGACTACTTCGCTAAACTCGCCCAACAACACGACACCTACATCGTGGCCGGGCTCATGGAACGCGACGGCCACTTGATCTACAACGTCGCTGTTCTGCTTGGACCGGAAGGAGCCATCGTGGGTAAGTATCGCAAGGTGGCGCTGCCACGTGGCGAGATTGAAGCGGGCATCACGCCGGGGACGGAGTATCCGGTATTCCAAACACGGTTTGGAAAGGTTGCCATGATGGTCTGTTACGATGGTTTCTTTCCGGAGGTAGCGCGTGAGCTTTCCAATCGAGGCGCCGAGGTGATTGCTTGGCCCGTATGGGGGTGCAATCCTTTACTGGCTGCTGCTCGGGCCTGTGAAAACCATGTGTTTTTGGTCAGTAGTACCTACACGGAATTCTCTGCAGATTGGGCGCAGTCCGCGGTGTATGGCCGCGACGGTACGACGCTCGCGCATGCAGAGGATTGGGGCAGTATCGCGATGGCTGAAGTGGACTTGGGAAAACCTGCGATCTGGCAAAGCCTTGGCGACTTTCAATCGCAAATTGAGCCCCACCGACCGGTCGTGCCCCCCGTCCCCTAATGGCATTTTATCCAATCGCGCGGATGACCAATGCGAACACTGGTCGTGCCGAGCAGGTGCCATGTTTCCAAACTTGAGGAAAGACAATCACGTTCCCGTGGGGAAGGTGAGCATCGATTTAAGGCGAGAATCAAATTATGAAACTAAAACTCAGTGCAACGTGGTCGATATTGCTAATCGTCGCCCTGATGTTGTCTGTCCAGGCAGACGAACGCTTGGCAGATGTAGATCGCAAAGTTCGCGGTCCCCAAGACCTATCGCTCACATTTCGTAGCGACTTTGATGGGACCACCGTGCCGTACCGTTTGTACTTGCCATCCGCCTATGACGGCGAGCAGAAGCTTCCCTTGCTGGTTGCGTTGCATGGTACTAATGGCGACAGTACGAAGTACTTTGAGCATCCCGAGTATGGTGGCGGGATCTATAAACGCGAAGCGGAAGCCCGTGGGCTGGCGATACTTTGTCCCTCTGAAGGCGACCCTATCGGACGCCCCACGGAATGGCGGGGAGTGGGGGAATTGAACGTCCTTGCCGCACTGCAGGATGTATGCCAGCGGTTTGAGATCGATCGGGATCGAATCGTTCTAACCGGCCAATCGATGGGAGGCACAGGAACAACTTATCTCTGCTGTCGCTACCCAGACGTTTTCGCTGGAGGAATCCCACTCGCTTCGACCTACGGACATTTGACACTCCTCGAAAACCTCAGGTACGTACCGATGTTCTATGTGCAAGGTTCCGACGATTGGCCCATCTACGCCCAGGATGGTCCCCTGCGGATTATGAAGCGTCTCACGCAACTCGATTACGAGGCGGAGCTCTGGATGGTTCCAGATGTCGGCCATAACACGATGGCAGTTTCCACGCCCCGCGTCTTGGATTGGGCGCTGCAGCAGCGATTGGTAAAGCATCCACGGCATGTCACGCACCGCGCCTATTTGCCAATACATGGACGCGCTCACTGGTTAGAGATTGTATCGCTCCAGGAAATTGGACCCTTTGCGGAGATCGATGCCGAGGTTACTGGCCGACAGGATATTGTCGTGCATCGCTTGCGAAACATCGCTCAGTTCATTCTACGGCCTGCTCCGGAACTGCTCGATCTTTCTGCAGACATTCAGATTCGCGTCCCGGCAGCGGAGGCCACCGAAACGATTGCCGTACGCTGTGAGCCAGCGGAGCAAGTGCGGTTGGAGCGTAAGGAGGACGGTCGGTGGATGGCTGCGGTTGAGGCACGCGATTCCGTGCCATTCGCAAGCACTCGATTTGAAAAAATCGCTAGAGTTACCGCCATCCCCACCCCGCAGGGCGAGGCTGAAACGTCCCTGGGGAGTTGGACCACGGATGCGATACGCGAGGCAACCGGTACCGATATCGCGATTGAAACCGGGCGACATTATCGAGGATTGCCGGTTACCGTTGGACAGGAACTGGACTTATTCGACCTCCTCAACCTAATTCGGCCTTCCAATCGCGCGCTCGTTCGCTTCACGATCGATGGAGCCGGACTGCTAGAAATCCTGGAGGACAATATTCGCCAGCAGGAATCGTTCGACGGGCAATTTCTCGTACAAGTATCCGGCTGCCGATATGCATTTGATCGATCATTGCCCGCTGGCAAGCGGATTGTCGAGAGCGATATTAATCCCGAGCAAACGTACACAATCTCCTGTACTGAAAACTTGCTCAGTCGTGGCGATATGCTGCACTTGGCAGGACGACTGGGGGAGATCGATTACGAGACCCTCGAGCCAACTAATATTACTGCGATATGGCGTTATATCGCGAAGCACCAGGGGCGTGTCGATGCTCAGGTAGATGGTCGCATCCGTGACTTGGGTGGGAGTGCCCCGGAATGAGCGCTTGCAAGTAGCCCGCAAGTTCGCGGGTGAATCCAATCCAGCGAGTACGCTTTCCGCGTCGCAACTGACGACGACCTACTGAATCCCGATTTTTCTCCATGAAACAGTCATTGATTATGAAACCACGCTTCCATTCTTGGGGCCTAAGTATCGCGGCGATCGTCGTGCTGACGGGGCACTCGGCCATTCTGCCAGCGGCTGAGGAACGTGCCGCAGGCATTGAAATTTTGCAACCCGGCGTGCGATTGACGATTGTCGCCGAACATCCCGAGATCGTCACACCGACAGGCTTGGATGTCGATGCGGAGGGACGCGTCTGGGCGGTTGCTTGCCATACCCACCTCCGGCCAGAGGACTATCAAGGCACTGAGTTTGACGAAATTCTCGTCTTTGATCCCGATGGCGCTCAGCACGTTTTTTACAACAAAACCGAACAAACCATGGATCTGGAACTCGGGCCAGACGGTTGGGTTTATCTATCCGAGCGGGATCGCATTTTGCGAGTTAAGGATAGCGATGCTGATGGTGTAGGGGATACCGAGCAAACGTTGGTCGAGCTCGACTCGGAGGCCGTTTATCCGCACAATGCACTTTCTGGCCTGGCTTGGACCCCGCAAGGTGATTTGATATTTGGGCTGGGTGAGAATTTTGCAAAACCTTGGACTCTGACCGCGCTGGATGGCTCGACTATCAGGGGAATCGACCGTGGCGGCATTTTTCGTCTGACCGCTCACGGAGAACAGCTTCATAAGATCGCCGAGGGGCTGTGGAATCCGTTTGGCGTGACGGTCCGAGACGATGGTGAAATCTTTGTTGCGGAAAACGATCCTGGGGAATACCCGCCGTGCAAGGTGCTGCACATTGTTCAGGACGGCGATTACGGTTATCGTCGCAAGTATGGCAGCGCGACCCCACATCCGTTCGTGTGCTGGAACGGAGAATTGCGTGGTACGTTGCCCATGATCCATCCGTCCGGTGAGGCTCCCTGCGGCGTCGTGCCGCTTGGACGCGGTTTGTTGATGCCTTCGTGGGGCGACCATCGCATCGACTATTTTGCACTCGAGCAAGAAGGTGCCAGCTTTACGGCCCAGCAAGTCACGCTCGTGCGTGGTTCACGCTACTTTCGTCCTACCTGTATTGTGCAAGATCGGCACCGAGCGAAGAACGGCACGCTGGTTTTCTACTTAACCGATTGGGTAGACGGGCGGTATCCCGTTCACGGCTATGGTCGCCTATGGAAGTTAGAGATTGATCCCCGCGCGGCCGCGTGGACCGGACCTCTCGATGTCCCGCCTGCGACGTCTCAAGCCAAGTTGGCAGAGAGCCTACGTCGGGGAACGGCGAGCCTGCCGCAAGCGGATTTGCTGGAGTTGAGCCGCAATGCTGACCGGTTTGTCGGCAGTGCAGCGCTCTCGTCGCTCAGCCGCCTGGCCGATGAATGGACGCCTGCTGAATTTTCCAAGTGGACAGTGGCCGATCGGGTGCAAGCCGTCCAGGCGCTCCGTTTGGCCACCGTAGATCCTCAACCTTGGATTGATGCTTTACTGGAGGATGACAGCCCTGGCGTGCAATTTGAAACGCTGCGTTGGCTTGCCGACGAAGATCTGCGAGCTTACCTGCCGTCCGTCGAATCACTACTCGGCAATAGCCACCTCAGCTACGAAGTATTCGAAGCGGCGGTTGCAGCGCATACTGCCTTGAGCGGACAACCAGAGATCGGGATGCGGAACCCGGATTTGCTACTCGCTCGGGTGCAAGATGACGCCAGTTCCCCAGCCATCCGCGCCTTCGCCCTGCGCCTGCTACCAATTCGATCGACGGCCCCGGTGAAGGACGAAACCACTCCGACAGCCGATCTTCCCGAGGGGCTGTCGCTACCGCTTCTGAAGAAATTGCTGGCAGTGCAGAATCCCGCGCTGTCAATTGAAGTGGTACGAGTCTTAGGCGTTAATCCGGCGGCATTTGGGGACTTGCTTGCGAAGCTCGCGGCCGATGATTCTAAGGAGTCTACGCTTCGCGCCGAAGCCATCGTTGGCTTGGCGGCGATCGCAGAATCTCACCTACCATTATTGCTGCAACTGACTCAACATCGTGATGGACAACTACGTGAGGAAGCCCTTCGAGCACTCCGGGGGACAGCATTAACCGCGAAGCAAAAATCAGAGCTTCACGCGGTCGCCAGCCAGCACCCGGAATCCGATAAGCTCGTGACCGCGATCCTCGACCCCTCTTCGCTTACGTTGGGGCGGGCCGCGTTGGACGACACAGCGGCTTGGTCAAAAAGGCTAGCGGCAATTCGCTCTCCCGCCGATCCCGTGGCGGGAGAGCGAATCTTTCACCATGCCAAAGTCGCCCAATGTGCCCACTGCCATCGCGTGAATGGACGTGGCAATGTTGGAGGACCCGACCTCAGTCACATCGGTGGACGCGACGAGCCCGATTGGCTGCTCGGCGCAATTCTGCAGCCCAATCGAGAGCTTGCTCCCCAGTTCATGCCGCGGGCCATCCTCTTGAAGGATGGAAGTCTGCACGTCGGCATCCGACTGCGTTCGTACGTGTACGAACAGATTCGTGACGCGCTCGGACGAAACCATACCTTCAACCGTGATGACGTGGAATCAATCGAAGATCTCACCACCTCGTTTATGCCAACCGGCCTACCACTGACTCTGACCGACCGCGAATTGCGTGACCTGCTAGCGTTCCTTGAGCAAAACCAGTGAGGAGGTGTCATTAGCCTCCACAGGTGCCTGCAGCTTGGCGGCCGGAGTCCTCGTTGTTGAAGGACTTAGTTTGGGAAAAATGGGAATAGGCGCCGGATGTCTTCATCGGTTGGTTGGGTTCCGTATTCGCAGATCTCGAAAGCTTCCGCATACTGCACTTCGGCGGCTCTGTCTGGCCCATACCATTTTGCCAGGGTCTGCCGGTAGCTGTCGGCCTCCCCGCCAGCCCGCCGATTCCACACCTGACGGATCTTCTCCAAACGCAACTCCGGAAAGCGGGCTGGAGGTGCTTCGGATGCATCCTTCGCGTTGCCTAGGGCACCGCCGTCGAACACCTGCGATTCGAGTTCGGCAATCGCTTGGACCTTGGTTTCGAAAACATCGTCGATCGCAACCGCGATGTCTGCTTGGAACGGGTAGGGTTTCTTGAATCGGTCACTTGAGTAGAGAAAGACTGGGTTCTTCTCAAGCGCTGGAACATCGGGGCAGAAGAAGGGAACGGTAACCATAAACGAGGCGTCCTGCACCAGCACACCGACATAGCGGTGGTCGGGATGGTAGTCCCACGGTCGGTGGGCGATAACGATATCTGCCTTCCAGTCGCGAATCAAACGCGTAATCGTTTTGCGGTTTTCAAGCGTCGGCATCAGTTCGCCGTCGTGGATGTCGAGTACTTGGGACGTCGTTCCCATAATCTTAGCTGCAGCTTGAACTTCTGCAGTCCGCCGCTTGGCCAGTGTTCCGCCCGCCATGGCCCAGTGACCGATGTCGCCATTGGTCACGGAAACCAACTTAACATGGTGCCCCATCTGGGACCACTTCACGCCGCAACCTCCCGCACGGTACTCCGCATCATCAGGGTGCGCGCCAAAGACGATGATTCGTAGTTTTCCATCATCCTGCGTCTGGTCGTCCGCGCCCAGGCTAAGCGGAACACCCGCCATGAAAAATGTGCAGATCAGCAGCAAGCGTGCAGCGTGCGAAGAAAATATCATCCAAAGTCTCCAATCATCGATGGGAAAGTGGTCGTGCAACTTTTCGAGCGTTCGAGGCGGGCATCCGGACACTGTCGAATACATGGATGGGCTAAACCCGAATCATTGGCCCGCCGTGCCGCCAATTCCCGCAATTATATACCGTGTGATTAGGAGGCTGTGTTGTAGTTCGAGAATGCAGAGCGACCGTCGGCACCAACGGCGCGGCTCCTTTTTTGCAATGTTGGTCCGAACGATTGTCAAAGCAAGCGGTGAGGGGGCGTAATAGCTAGGGGAGGCAGCGAGGAATGTTCGGCGCGCCTGAATCGGGACGACATCTGTTCTTGGGGGTGCATTGAATCAGTTGCAATTTCCGCTCCAAGGAAGCCCTCGAGCCCGTACGTAACAGTAGCTGCCACTACGTTGCCCGTTAATGGGGTGATTGAAGCTCGGCTGAATCTTGTAGGACATGCCAGTAATTAGGAAAAGGCTAAGCCGCAATCGGTCAGTCGATGTTACCTCCTTGTCTGATTCAGGTGGCGATGTTCAATTTCAACGGACTACGGACTAGCGTGGCAAGGTTGCAATTTGAGATGGGCCATGAGGAACTAGTGGGCCACGCTGGCGAGTCGGATTGCCGTGGAGATTCAGAACGCGGGGATAGCGGGATAGCACTTGTGAATGCTGCGATTGCCGCTGGTGGAATTGCGAGCGTCGAGTCGCAGGAGCTCAGCCGAATCGCCGGGTCCTACCCGTTGGGGAGGTGAGTCGGTGACCATCGGAGTGGCTGGAGGGAGGCGCTTCGAATAATGCCGTTCGGTCGGCAATGTCCGTTGCGTGGCAAATGTCTCAGTCCAAACCGGTTTGGCTGCAAAAAATCTGCCAACCGCCTGCGGCTGAAAACTCCCCATTTGCTTGACTTTTATGAACTACAGTCGGCCAATTTCTCGAGTGGATCACTCTATTTTGAATATTCTCAAATCTTGATGGGTTCTTTCGGATATCCGCAATCGCTATACTTTCGAGCATGAGATTGGGGGCGTTGATCGCACCCAAAGTTCTTCTTCAGAGGACTTTGGGCGGATAAATTGCCTTCGATCTCTAGCGATGAGAATCGTGATGCGTCCTCGATTCACTCTCGGCGGTGAGGGAGTCACTACGACGCGCTGGAGAATTGAAGTCTTATGTCCTCCGCATTCCCGACATCAAGTGCGAACGCACTCACAGGGCTGGAGTATTTAGGGTGTTGCGCAGATTCGAATTCCAATCCGCCAACTGCCTTAAAAAGCTGTCAGTCGCATTCAACGGCCCCCAAACGGCAATTGGATGTTCAGCCCAACACTGCTCGGTCTGCTCGATTCGAGCCTGCCGTAAAACGCCCCGTGGCGCCTACGCCATCCAAGAGCGTCGCAAAGGCAGGCCAGCCACCTCAGGTATTTCACCGAGTGGCTGAGGTTCGCGAATCGCAAGGCCTTACAGAACGCACAATTGCTAAACGCATGGGCATCGACATTCGGAGTTATCGCCGGCTGGAGTGCGCGACAACCGACTTGTGCCTCTCGGAGCTCGTGGCCTTGCAGAAGGCGTTGGATGTTCCCTTGGTGGACCTGTTGGAAGATCAAGATTGCCTGTCGCGTCCCGTGGAGCAGCGGGCGGGGATGGTTAAAGTCATGAAAACGGCCGTCGCGCTGAGAGAGATCAAAGCGGCGCCACGCGTTCAACGATTGTCGAGCATGTTGTGCGAGCAATTAGTGTCTCTCATGCCTGAGCTTCGCGACGTCAGTGGCTGGCCGCAATTCGGAGCGCGACGTGGTCAATCCGCTGTTGCCAAAGCGTTGATGCTACCGATCGACACCTCCGATCTATCCGCCGACTAGGACTCCGCAGTGCGATGTACCGAGCTTGCAAGCTCGGTGCATCACGGTTTCTGACGATCGGCGGCATCCCTAGGGTACGCATGCCAAATCAGTCGGTGGTGCGCGGGGCATTTATCTGTTGATGGCCCGCGGAGAAATCTTGGGCAAGGGAACGAGCGGGGTCGCAATTCCCTGAGGAGTGACCGACCAAGGAATCCAGATCAAGGCGAGCCGCTTAATATCCATATCACCCTTCCGACATGGGATATCGAGAGGTTCAAGCGTTAGAGATGAAATCGAGTACTTGTCCTGCAACTCTTTGATCTGGGCATTGCACTCAAATTCCAACTCACGTTTTTCCCGTTCCAGGGATTCGAGTGTTTGGTTGGCTTGGGACACATCGGCTCTCTGTTGGGCAGCTCGAGTCAAACTGCGTCCGGCAGTAGCGCTTTTAGAAGAAATCTTATTTCCCATGATTGCGCCCAGCAACGTTTGTCCGAAGTTCATCACCGTATTCCACTTCTCTTTGTCGTACTGGGCTGTCTCGCGCTCAATGCGTTGGCGAGCGGTGTTCACCTTGGACTCCAGAGCTCGGATTTTGGACGCCAAGCTAGCCTGCAGCGATTCTTTCATTTCGTCACGCTTCTCACGCACTGCCTGCAACCAAGCGTTGCGCGCGTCGAGTTCATCTAGGCCTGGTGCGCTATAGCGTTTTAATTCCAGGCATTTGTAGACCCGTAGCGTCAGGTGGCGATAGATATGGTCACGCAGATCCTTTTCCCAACGCTTATAGTTTTTGGCATTGAGTAGATCTGCCGGACATTCATCGAAGAAGAACCCCTCTTCGGGCTCCGTCGACAGTTCGACAGAAAATTCGGGGAGCTCGACGGATTCGCGCCAGAGGTCGTGGGGACGTCCTCGGTTGACGACGTACAGCAAGGCTCGATCAAACCAGTGCTCCACATCCGCAGAGGAGCGGACATAGTGGCAAGCAGCCTGAGCTAGGAGCGCCGGGCGATACAGCAGGCGATCGCCTTTAGCTGGGGGGACTGACACCGCCCAGAAACACTCTTCAATTCCATGGGAAATGATGGGACGATTGGAACCCGCCGGCGCAGAGTCCGGCATCGCTTCCGCATGGCTGGTTTCGTCCGGGGAAGC
This sequence comes from Aureliella helgolandensis, assembly GCF_007752135.1. Lineage (GTDB taxonomy): Bacteria > Planctomycetota > Planctomycetia > Pirellulales > Pirellulaceae > Aureliella > Aureliella helgolandensis. The sequence goes on from NZ_CP036298.1 coordinate 4,062,777, forward strand.
GGGAGAAGCGGCCAAGAGTTCTTGGCGTCGATCGCCCATGAGGGTGGAAATCTGGGTGCGACTCAGTGGCCCACGCAGGTATGACAGCGCCCATCGGGTTTGAAAAATGGTCGGCCCGTCGTCATGCACGTTGTTCATCAGGAAAACGCGGCTGCCGAGTGCAGCTAGGGTCTGTTCCATGGCAGCCCGGTCAAAACGCGTGCCGGTCTGCGAGGCAGCTCCCTCCAATCCGTCCAATACCCGATCCTTATCGCGCTGAGTTTGCAAGCGTCCTAGAAACCACGTGCCGATGTTGGAAAGCCCCTTGTAGTCGAGATCTACGGGGTTCTGAGTGGCCAGCACAATGCCTAACCCGAATGCTCGTGCTTGTTTCAAAAGCACCAGCATGGGCGGCTTGCTCGGCGGCTTGGCCGAAGGCGGAAAGTAGCCGAACACCTCATCCATGTAGAACAACGCGCGTAGGCTGTTGGTCCCAGGCTGGGTGCGCATCCAGGCAAGCAGCTCGTTGAGTAGGATCGTTACAAAGAACATCCGCTCAGTGTCGCTGAGATGCGCGATTGATATGATGGAGATGCGTGGCTGCCCACTGGCCGTGTACATCAGGCTTCGGATATCGAGTGCTTGGCCTTCAAGCCAACCTGCAAAGGTCGGACTGGCAAGGAGGTTGTTGAGGCTTATGGAGAGCTTCATGCGCTCGGCAGCGGGGAAGAAGCTCTCCAAGTCGAAGACTCCCACCTTCTCCAGGGGCGGGGACTGGATCGCTCGAATCACAGCCGGCAAATCCAAGCTTATGCCTTTGCGCCAGTTGATGTCGAAAATGTTGGAAAGCAAAATATGCTCTCGACTACTGAGTGGATCGGCTTCCATGCCCATCAAAGTTAGCAGTCCCGATGCGGCTCCGGAGATCCGTTCACGCATGATCTCCCCATCGTCGATGACTGCCTGGGGAGGGGCATCAAAGCTCTTGAGGACCGTCATCGGGATGCCAGCATTGGAGCCGGGAGTGTAGATCGCAATATCCACAGCGTCCCTAAACCGCTTTACGCGGTCGGCATCCTGATCCCAGGATTCAAGTCCGGAACGCCATTTTTCAGCAGTCTGTTGGGCGTATTGTTCAACCTCCAATCCCTTTCTGGCAGCCTCATCGGGATCTACCCAGGGCTCAAAGTCGCCGGAGGCTAGGTCGGGAAAGGCAAGCAACAGATTGCCTAAGTCCCCTTTGGGGTCGATGCAGATGGCTGGAATGCCATCGACGGCCGCCTCTTCCAAAAGTGACAAACAGAGGCCCGTCTTGCCGCTGCCCGTCATCCCCACGCACAAGGCGTGGGTGGTGAGGTCTTTGGAATCGTACAGAAGCTTTTCGTCTAAAAGTCGACGTCCGTGCAGTTCGAACTTCTTACCCAGATAAAATGAGCCGAGTTGTTCGTAGTCGGGCAATTTACCCATCTTAAAATCCCTTCCTCTCAAAGCTGTAAGGCGAGCAGTAGTCTACAATCTACACTACATTCTGCGAAACAACTTATTTCAAACGAACCAATCAAGATGATGACTACCAAGTTTTCGTTATTTCGAAAGAGCCTCTACCTAGGCTTGGTGTGCGCACTGACTGTTGCATCGCAATGGGCGGTAGCTGAGACGCCACGCAAACTTTCAAAATCGCAGATCGAGCGGCTCCAACGCGACGGCGATCGCTTGGCAGATCAAGGCGATTTTCAAGGAGCCTTGGAATATTACACCCAAGCCTACTTGGGCGTTGTGTCAGGAATTCGTGGGCAGGCCTTTGTCCAAAACGTGCTTCCGAATCTTTACAATCGGGAAGAGTTGGGCGCAGAGATGCTGCGTATGATGGCGGAGGAGTACACCGCTGAGGAGCTGCTCCTGATGGACAGTTCGTTCAAGGTTTTCGGCTTCTTGCAACCTGACCAGGATAGCCAAAGCTTGATGACTCGTCTCCTGACGGAAGAGGTCGCGGGATTCTACGACCCAGATGCCAAGCGCATGGTGTTAATCGTGGAAGATGGCCCCGTTGCGGATCCGGGCTGGTTCGGGCGTTTGCTGGGGGCGAGACCAGCCTTTGATAAAGATGAGCAGAAGACGACGTTGGCCCACGAGCTGACGCATGCCTTGCAAGACCAGCTTTACGATCTCAATGCTATGGAAGCTAACATTGCGCAGGACGATGACATGCTGTTGGCGTTCTCGGCGTTGGTGGAAGGGGACGCAACTCTGTTGATGTTTGCGGAAGCGCAAGGGACCGAGGATCTCGCGGAAATGGATCCGGACGTCATGCGAACAACTTTCAATATGATGAGCTGGTTGATGCCAGTGGCAGGTGGCCAAGCGTATCGTGAAGCTCCCCCCATTTTTCGTGACTCTTTGGTCTTCCCCTATTTTCAGGGAATGCTGTTCGTGCTCAGTCAGGCCGCGCAGGGAGGTTGGGAAGGCGTGCATGAAATCTATTCATCTCCGCCACTCAGCACTGAGCAAATCTTGCACCCCAAGAAGTATGCCGAGGGAGAGAATCGGGATGTGCCTCAGTCCGTCCACCTTCCGGACCTGGCTGATGTTTTGCACTCCAATTGGAAGAGTTTGGGTGGCAATTGCCTCGGCGAATTGCAAACGAGCATCCTCTTGGGAAAAGTTATCGGTGGGAAGAATGCGGCGCGTGGCTGGGATGGCGATCGCTACGAAGTCTACCGCTCTGGTGCCGGGAAACTGGCGATGATCAGCGTCAGCATATGGGATTCACCACAAGATGCAGAAGAATTTGCCACGGCCTTTGCAAGGTATCGAGATCTCACGCTCCCCGCCGCTACAGGACAGGCTGAGTCCGAAAGTACTGCGATAAATTCCGCTGGTGCGGAAAAGGATGCTGGAAATACTGCTGGAAACGCAAATCAATTCCAACTCAACCAACCCATCAAGTCGGCGGAGGATGAAGTCTTCGAAGCCGGAAGTTATCGGATGGTTAAGCTTCAGGATGATACGGTTTGGATCGTGGAAGGGCTGGATCAGCCCACGATCGCAGCGGTAGGGGAACGCCTTAGCCAGACCACCTTTAGCGAGAAAACCTTTTGGGTACCTCAAGAGGCTGCTGGCGCGTCGGCAGCAGCCGAGGTTCTTCCAGCAACCAGGACTGGCCGTTAGCGCCGTTGGCTTCAGCGCTCTCCTGGCCGGTCCGCGGGATTTTCGCTGGAGATCGAACAGCCGATTGGTTGATATTAAGCAAAATTTTGCCGACGATTCGTTGGGGAGTTCCATGCAGAAAGAGCGAAGTCGATTCACGATTCTCTATCTGATGGGGCTTACCTCATTCGGTGCGTTGGGGTGTGCAACACTCTTCAATGAATCCCCTTGGTTACGCGGATCGTTGATGACAATCATCCTCGCCCTCATCCTGAAGTCGATGATCGGAACTGCGATTTATCGGGGAAGTCGGCAAGCGTTTGCAATTGGCTATACCATTTCGACGTTCTTCTACATACTATCACTCTATACCCTCGCTGGAATCGAAACGCTTCCCTTGTTAATCACCCAATACGCTTGGGATGCATTAGAGAATTATTCGTTTAGCCTACCCGATGAGGATCATTTTTTGTTGGTCTCCGTCCTTCTATGGGGCATGCTGTGCACCTATTCGGGAGCCCTGGCCTCTGAGTATTGGTATCGACGGCGGATCCAAGAGGTGGAGCAAGAGCCCTCGAGGGCTGGGAGGTTAGCACGGTCTACGCCCACCGTCCCTGCCACCGGTGAACGTACTACTGATCTGCCGTAGCCAATAAGTTCCGCCCGTTGCGCAAGTGAGATGCTTGAGCTAGCCTGCTAGAAGAGCGGTTGCTTCTGCGATGTCAGCAGGCAATTGCTTCTGGAGCTCACCAAGCGCATGCTGGCTGAGTCCTAGGCAATCGAGTACTTCTGGCGAAAGATTTGTCTCGTCGACTGTGCGTGTGAAGCCGGCTTTTAAATTAGCGGCCAGAATATCGGCCACATGGACGATTGTGGTGAGACCCCGTTGTTCCGGTGGAACCTGTAGCGGTTCGTGGTGGAATTCAATGGCTTGTTCCATGTGGTAGGGGAACTTCCACTGCCGGCACAAACCGGCGCCAAACGCGGCATGTGTCGCGCCGAAATTGGCAACTTCTGCAGTCTGGAAACTCAATTGCGCGTTGGAATCCAACTGCCTGATGACGTCGATGAACTTCAGCCGAAAGACCTGCAGCTCTACCATAACCCCGACGTCGTGGATTAAACCGGTTAAAAAAGCAACATCCGGTTCAGCGGCTCGCGTCATCTTTGCGAGACTTCGGGCAATCGTCGCCGCGGCAATACTATGAATCCATAATTGACTTGGATCAAATGCCAAGTCGGTCTTGGGGGATTGAAAAACTTTGTGAAGACTGGCGGCAATGGCGGTGTTCTTGACAGCGTTTAGGCCAAGCATGACCACCGCGCGTTCCAGTGAATCAACCTTGCGTGGGACACCGTAAAATGATGAATTTGCGAGTTTGAGAATGCGTGTACCAAGGGCTGGATCGGATTCGACCACTCGTTTGATCTGCTCAACATTGGAATGAGGATCATTGACCAGTTGAATAATTTCAGCTGCGATGCTCGGCAGTGTAGCGATGCTTCGCACTTTCGCTAACGTGGTTACGACGACCGGAGCTAGCTCGGGGGTGCAGATGGGAATGGTAGAAGGTGTATTCATTGGGGAACTCCAGAATGAAATGGAGTATTAGTGGGTATGCAAGAAAAGTCCATGGGAGCAGCAGGGCACCAAGCATCGACGGCCATAAACTCGGCAGGATGTAGTTCCCGAGCAAATGCCTCGAGCTGATCTGCGGGCAAAGGTTTCGAAAACAGGAATCCTTGGCCGTATTCGCAGCCTAACGCTTGGATTAGAGTCAGTTGGTCAAAATCTTCGATTCCCTCCGCCACAACTTCCAGATTCAAATTGGCAGCCAGTGAAACAATTGCGTGTAGAAGTGCACCGAAGTTCTGTGAGCGATTGATACTTGCTACAAATTTTCGATCAATCTTCAGGACATCGATGGGGAATTCATTCAAGCATGAGAGGGATGAATAGCCCGTCCCAAAATCATCGATGTCGATCTTGATCCCCAACGACTTCAGAGCGCGAATTCTGGCAATCGATGTCTCTCGCTCCTGCATGATCATGCTCTCGGCTAATTCCAAGTGCAATGAAGCGGGTAGGATGGAATGCCGAGCAAGGTTGTCTTGGACGATTGCAGCTAGGTTGGGTTGCAGCAGTTGCCGACGAGAGACTTTGACGTGCATATTTGGCGGGGCTGTGGCGGCTAACGCGTGCCGCCATTCTGCCATTTGACGGCAGGCTTCGTTTAAGACCCAATTGCCAATCAAGCCAATCAACTCCGTTTCTTCCGCAATCGGTATGAATTCATCGGGCCCCACCAGTCCTCGGACGGGATGGTTCCACCGGACGAGCGCTTCGACTCCTTCGAGTTTGCCAGTCTCGAGCGAGATGATGGGTTGATACTCTAGGGCGAACTCTTCCCGTGCGATTGCGCCTCGCAATTCATGTTCGATCCTCAGCCTGGCTTCAGCTTTCTCGCGTAGTGCGGTGTCAAATACAATGTAGTTGGCTTTGCCACCCGCTTTGGCTCCATACATCGCCAGGTCAGCGTCTCGCAACATTTCACTGGCGAAGCGATAATGATTCTTGTTGGTAGCAATCCCGATGCTGGCTGTAGAATAGACCGTGTGGTTGCCGAGGTTGTAGCCCTGTGAAAAGGCTTCGAGGAGCCGGTTGGCGACGCCATGAACGTCTTCGAGATTACTAAGGTTTTGAATGAGCACGACAAATTCGTCGCCTCCGAGTCGGGCGGCCTGCGCGTGGCTATTGGGCGGTGCAGCGGTCTTCAAGGTTTGGCGAAGAAGGACCGAGATGGCTTTCAGCAGCTGATCGCCGACTTCGTGCCCCAGGCAATCGTTCACCAACTTAAATCGGTCGAAATCCAGGAAGAGTAGTGCAAATTCCTTGTCATCTTGACGATCGATCGTGACCTGCAGAGAACGCAGGATTGCATCTCGGTTTGGTAAGCCGGTTAACGTGTCGGTATAGGCTAACTCATGGAGTTGAGCCTCCAGGCGTTTACGCTCACTGATGTCGACTTGGAGCGCAAAATAACTATGCGGCTTGCCATTCTCATCCAACATGGGGGCGATTGTCGTGTCCAACCAGTAGAGCGAACCATCCTTGGCGCGATTGCAGATCTCACCATGCCAGATTTTGCCTTGACCGATGGTTGCGTACATTCTTCGGAAGAAGGTCCTTGAGTGTTGGTGCGACTTAAGCATGCGATGATTCTGTGCGATCAGCTCGTGTCGTGCGTAGCCAGATAGCTTGCAGAAATTGTCGTTGACTTCCAGGATCTTGCCTGTGACATCGGTGACAGCCACAATTCCTGCCGCGCTCACTGCACATTGAAACGCCTTCAGTTGCCGCCGCATCAACTCGTCGGCTTGGAGTTGCTCTGAGACCTTGTTTGATTCGCGTGTCTTGAGTGCCCAGGCAAGCAGAACTTGGTAGAGATCGTGACGATCCCACGGCTTGGTCAGCACCAATCCGGGATTTCCGGTCTGAAACATGCCATGCAGGTTTTCGCGTTGTCTTTCATTCGCATCCGCGCATAAAACGACGAGAATATCGCTCGAGTGCGTGCGAAGTTCATGGAGAGTCTGTCGCTCGGATCTCGAGAGATGGTCAACATCTTCCAGATCTACGAAAACGATGGAGTAGGGGTGACCTTCCTGCTGGGCTCTCTGGAGGTAATGCAGTCCGCCGTCAACGAGTGATCCCGTATCGAGGGTTGCGTCGCACTTTCCTGCTGAGAACTCCCTTCCCTGCAGCCAAGAGAACACTCTGGAGTGTCGCGCACCAGAGTCGAGTTGGAGCGACAGTAGTGCGGCTATATCCCTGCAGGCCGAATGACTAGTGCTTAGCACCAGCATTCGTTGATTCCTGTCGTCTAGGCCTGAAAACTGCATGGGAAGATATCTCAGAAAAGTTGGGGCTAGATGCGTGGACTTTGGGTTTTATTTGCCATTTAGCACCAAACTCGTAGAAGCTAACAACTCTAGGTTGCGATTAGTTAGGAGCGAAATCCAAAGTTGAAATTACGTAGTAATTCCTAAGGGGGGATGGCGGGATGTGCAGCTACTAGGACCGGAGCTGCCAATTTCGTTGTTATTCGTTCGTGTCGCCACCTGTCCGAGCGTTCTATTGGCGCGATAATCGACAAAGCTCCTCCGATCAGCTCTGCCGTCATTATCGAACAGGGTGTTACGAGCGTGAGATTACGAACAACGCATTGGTACGGATTCGCTCCGCAGCAGAAGAGATGCGCTTAGCTCTGGGGGCAGCTTGCACTGGCGAAGGGACGCACTGAGAGCGCGCAGCGCTGGCAGAGTCCCGTTGTTCTCAGCTCAACTTAAAGACGGTTCTCAGTTCTTCGATAACCGATGCGGGCATGGCAGAAATCTGACCGATCACGGTAGCATTAATCACCGCCTCGGCTGTCGACTCAAGCACCTCAAGTCGATCGAAAGCATCCAGCACGGTTGAGCCTGTCACAAGCACCCCATCATTTTGCAAGATGGCAGCTGGCATGGAAACGGATATTTTCTCTGCGATGCTCCCGTCATTTCTGTACTGCACTCCGTAGGGCACGCGTTGGACATCGCGCAGAAATACGTAGCTCTCTGGGATGGTCCGCACATCGAAGGCAACATCTGTCACACTAAATGCCGTGGCGTTTACCGGATGTGCAAAAACGATCGATTGCACCGCGGGGTGTTTGTCGTAGATAGCTTGGTGGGCCCGCGCCGCTCGGCTTGCCAACTTCCCAGATTCGCGCCTGTCGCCACTCACCAGGACGATGTCCTCGGGACACAGGAGTTCGCGATCCTTTTGCGTTGGTGTGATGAGAAACGATGTATCATCAAGCCGGGCTGAGAAGCTTCCTTCGGTGCTGATCAAAAGGCGTTGGCGGCATCCGCGTCGGACAAAGTCGCACAGTTGCAGCCTTAGCTCTTGCTCTTGGCCGGTGGCGCTGCCTGGTTCAAGGGATGCAAAATCGACTCCGCGATTGCTGGCCATTTCCAATTGCTCATCGTCCAATACGCGCACCGGTCCCAATTGTCGCGCTTTGATGTGAGTTTTTCCAGCGAATTCGAATGCTTCAAATCGCTGAAAGGCATCAGCCAGTGACTCACCACCCACGACCACACCGTGGTTCTCTAGAATGACACTGTCACATCCCTCCTTAAACGTGGCGGCAATATTTTCTCCCAACTCCTGGGTGCCGGGACAAGCGTACGGACTAAAGCCGACGCGACCACAGACCGAATGCGCTTGGTGAAATAGACGCGTATCGGGAGTCTGCTGACAGATACTGTAGGCCACTAGCGCAACTGGGTGCGCGTGCACGATTGCACGCAGATCTGGTCTGGCTGCATAGATCGCTTGATGGAACGGAAATTCAGACGAAGGAGCATGGCTCCCTTCAATCGTTCCGTCGGGCCGCACGCAGACAATGTCGTTGCGAGTCAGGTTTCCCTTGTCGACGCGGGCGGGGGAAATCCAAATATTCCCCTCGGCATCGAGGATCGACAAATTGCCACCCGAGGTTGTGGTCATTCGATAGCGATAGATGCGATCCATGGTGCGCATGATCTGATCGCGAGGATGCACCAAATTTCGAGCCGTATTTGTCATGAGCACCTAACCGTCGGTTCGTCTAAGTTTGTAAGTTCGCTGTTCCATCACGACTCGGTCTCTATCGCGTAGGATGCTACTTCGCGGGTAGTGGTCGAACCACTGAGGTGCTGCGGTAGTAGTCCATCAGTGTCTCCGGGGAAAGAACTCCGCCACCGAGTCCGCTACGTTTGACGCCACCATAGGGTACGCCTTGTGCAAACACATTGTGCGCATTGATCCAACTGTTGCCTGCTTCCATGGCTTCGGCGACTCTTGCCGCTCGTGCACTGTCGGCAGTCCAGACGCTGTTGGCCAATCCATAGTCGGTATCATTGGCCATTTGGATCGCTTCTTCTTCGGATTCAAACGTAGCCAGGTAGGCGACGGGCCCAAAGATTTCTTCCCGAGCTGCGACATTGTCTAGGCTGCCGGACAACAAGGCTGGCTTCACATAGTTTCCTTGGTATCCCTCGACGGTCGCGGGGCCTCCGCCGTAAATGCATTCTGCTCCACCGGCGGTTCCCTTTTGTTGGTACCCCAGCACTCTGTCGCACTGCTTGGGATTTACAACCGGCCCCATCTGGCTATTGGGATCGAGCGGGTGCCCGATTCGAATAGCGCTCATCAGCTGCTTGCACTCTTCGACGAATTCGTTGTAGATGCTTTTCTGTATGAGCCAACGCGTGGCGTCGCAGCAAACCTGTCCAGAGTGGAACGTGATGGCGCCCACCAAGGCGGCTGCGGTGGCTGGCACATCCACATCATCGAAGACCACGGCTGCTCCCTTTCCACCGAGCTCCAACTTGACTGGCACGAGATTGCGTCCACAAGCTTCTCCCACCAACTGTCCAACTTCGGGGGAGCCAGTGAAAGACATCCGTTTGATTTTAGAATTGTGCGTTAGCGCTGATCCCACTGTGGCTCCGCGACCTGTGACGACGTTGATGACACCCGGCGGAACGCCCACCTCTGTTGCTAGCCGCGCCAGATAGATGGCGGATAGGGAAGTGTCCTCAGCCGGTTTGATGACTACGGTATTGCCTGCGGCCAACGCGGGGGAGATGCCCCAACCGATTAGAAGGAAGGGGAAGTTCCAAGGGAAGATAAAGGCACAGGCACCCCACGGTTGCTTGTAGGTCCAGGCCTCAAAACCATCCACGTCCAACTTGGTGCGCTTCGGAACGTCGTTCGCCAATTTGACAAAGTATCGCAAGGTGTCGACGAAGTTCTGCACGTCTCCTTGAGCTTGCGCTTCGATCTTGCCGGCATCCAGCGCCTCGATCTGTCCAATGATTGCTTTGCGTTGCTCAACAGCATCCGCCAATCGCAAGAGAATTGAGCTGCGCTGCTCGAGCGGAAGGGCGGCCCAATCGGCGAACGAAGCGTTGGCAATATCAACTGCTCGATCGACTTCCGCTGTCGTCAATTCTTCAATGTCGGCAATCTTCTCACCCGAGCCAGGGTCGATGGTCGGAATCAGCTCGCCAGAGGCAGCGGGAAAGTTCTTCCCGCCCACGAAGCTCGTTAGCGGGCTACCTTTCAAGAATGCTTCAACTTCGGGTAGCAATTTAATGGCGGTTGAAAGGCTCATGTGAGCAACTCCTGCGAGGATCCAGTGGTTGGGGTAGCATGAAGGCGGTGCCAATATAGCAAGTTGGCAGATCGCTTGCTCGACCTAGTCGACAATCGCCTTGGCGGCAATTTCCGTATAGACCTTGCGAGCTTGATCGTATGCCGCTTTAGCCGATTCTATCTCTTCTTGACGAATTCGTTGACTCTTTTGGCTCCAGCAGACTTCTACCGCATCACGGCACCACTCAGCGCTCCGTCGACTCGCGTGTATGGGCTGATTGTCAACGATCACAAAGATGGGGTTGCTGTGCATTGAAGGCAGTATTCGAAGGGCGACCCAGGACGAATGTGGTATCTCGATATCAAACGTCAGCGATTGGGGAGTTCCGTCCGCTACGATTTGCTGCTCTGCAACGGCCTGTCCGTTGACGATCACCTCGACGGGAACCTGTCGAGTTTCTCCGACCCGGGCACGTTCGAGGTGCCAGTAAGGTTTTTCGTCCAATCGTCGAGCAGCGATCTCGCGTCCGAAAGCATCTCTTTGCTCTGGTAGATAGGCTGCGACGGTGCATTCCACGCGTTGTATTCCGCCTGCGGCAAGATCTATCTGACTTGCTATCGCCTCGGTTGCAGGAACTCCCTCAGGCTTACTCCCCAAGGCTCGGTCCGCAATCGAAAAGCTCAGCAAATGGCTTGCGCCATCTCCCACGTAGCTACGTCCATCCTTCAGCCCTTGCACCCAATCTTGGTACTTGAGTTCGTTGGCCGACTTCAAACCAGGTACTTGGACATAACTGCGTCCCAGGCCGACCCGTTCCCCGTAGATGCAGGGGAAGTCCGTTTCGCCGCTGATTCTGGACCGAAAACCACAATTGAGGGTGTGGTACCAAATGTTCATCTCCCAGATGACTGGGGTGTCCACGGCACTAATGAAATCGCAGACGTTCTGTGTCGCGGCCACGATGAATTCATTGGCGCCGATCCCATCGAAGGGCGGCAGTGCATAGTCTGGTAAACGATCTGCAGCGCGGCTCCCCTCGGTGCTTGCCGCTCCGCCCCATTGATTGGGCAATCCCCCACGCTGTCCATTGGATAGGTAGTCGGGAAGGGCCAGGCCCCAACCGCTGTGGCTATAACCCACCACGCCACCTTGCTCCTTGCCCCATTTCAAAACAGGTAGAGTCCAGCTGGGCCACTCTTCGATGGTCTCTGTTCCGGGATAGTCGTCTTCGCTGAGGTTCAATAGGCACAGATGTCCCGCATGCGAAGAGGGAAAACCACTCACCTCAACGTCGTACCGCATCAAATTGCCAGGCTGCGACATTTCCGAAACCTTGCCATCGAAGTACTGCTTCTGAAAATACCAACAGGGGCCCCAACTCAAGACGCACCCGACGTTTAAGTCCTCTCCAATTAAATGACGCACCATGTCGCGCGGGGTTACACCCTCAGTCGGATTCTCATAGTGCGCGCAACCGGCCGCGTGGACGTGATGGTCCCCAGAGAACCATCCCTGCTTGGCCATATGGATCCAACGTTGCAGCCGGACCTCGAGGCCTTGGGTGGAACTCTCTTGATCGACGACTAAGGAAATGGGAGTCGCAAGGTATTCGGGGCCACGATAGGCGGTGATGTCGTAGGTCCCCGGGGCCAACTGGAGTGTTTCACCATCGCTTCGGTAGACCTGTTCATGGAAGAAGAAATCAGGAGCGAGTCGCCGCGACGGGTTCGGGTAGACGCGTCCCCTACGGTCCTTGATCAGCAAGCTACAAGTGGTGGGCTGGCCATCTTCATCCCGAATGGTTAACGGTATTTGAAGCGAAGGCCGACAGGCGAAAAGGATCGGCAATTCGCTGCGGAAACCCAGGTCTTGTGTTCCCTGACCGACGTGCATCGCCAAGGTGGCTTCACGCTGCCCTGCGTCGCGGCTGTAGAGTTGCAATATGCGGTATTCAACTGGCAATCCCGACAGATTGGGACTCAGCGGTTGAGCCGTCACCGCGGCGATGTCCAGCCAGCGGCGGTTCGCGGTGGCTGGGGGGATTTTCATTTCGGGTTTGGAGGCTGAGGTGCTGCGACGCACCATCGGCAGAGCTTGCTCACTTGAGCAATCCAGCGGGGCAGTAACCCCTGCTTCGTTCACGACCTTGACAAGGAAGTTCGTCCACCCCAACTGGTCCAATTGGGCTGCCGCTGGTCCCCGCGCCACTTTGACCCGACTTTCCGGATTAATGTGAACCACCAACAAGCATTGTTGATCGAGAAGCTTTTGGATTTCGTTCACGACGTGCGCATCGTCGGTTGATTCCGAGAGCTGCTGGAGCAATTCCGTCGCGCTGCTCGGTAGTGGGCTACCCGCTAGCTGGAGTGCTTGCACCACACGCTGCACACCAGCCTCCAAGGGCTGGCGTTCAACTGGGATGGTTGGTTGCAATTGCTGCGCATGTACCGCAGGGGAAAGCACGGCTCCTATCGCCAAAATTCCAATCCAACTCAGTGCGTTGTTGAATGACGGCAGCCGTACCTTGCCAGGAAATTTGTACGATTGAAGAAAAAGCATATGCATCGCTCTGCAGTAAAGGAGACCGTCTTCGCCCAGTCGCCCCAACACTTTGTGCAGATTCTTTAGGCGACACAACCATCAACAGGACGCAGGTTATGATATCACGTCCTCGTTCCCGTTGCAGCGAGCTGACTTCCCAAAATTGGCTGGCGGCAAAACAGTTGAATCGATGCCGCCGAACCAAGCGAGAAACTACCCGTCACCTCGGCATCATGACCGCCCACCTAATCCAGTGCTATGCGATCAATTCTGGAATCAATTTGCCCCCAAACTGACTCAGCTGTTTATAGCGACCGGCATGCAGATACGTCAGTTTGTTGTCGTCTAACCCAAGTAAGTGGAGCAAGGTGACGTGAAAGTCGCGAATGGGGTGAACGCATTCGACGGCTGAACTCCCCAATTCGTCCGTCGCACCAACGATACCTGGCTTGACACCCCCTCCGGCCATGAGCATTGTCATGGCTTGGTTGTTATGCCCCCGACCGAGCGAATACACGCCACCACGCTTATTGTTGTCTGGGGTGCGACCGAATTCACCCGTCCAAATAACGAGGGTGTCTTCTAGCATGCCACGTTGTTTTAGATCCCGGATGAGAGCCGCCATCGGCTTGTCGACACTCTTGATACGCGATGCATGCCCTCGCTCCAGGTAGTCATGGCTATCCCATCCGCCACTGAAGATCTGCACGAAGCGCACGCCACTCTCTACCAACCTGCGAGCCATTAAACACTGGGTACCGAAGGTCTCCGTTTCCGGAGCATCTAACCCATACATGCTGATGGTCTCCTGCGTCTCCTGGCTCAGGTCCACGACACCAGGAACCTCGGTCTGCATTTTGAACGCGAGCTCGTAGCTCTCCATGCGCGCACTCAACTTCTGATCCTGGACACCCAATTTGTCCAAATGCTGCTGGTTCAATTTGGCGAGTTCATCGAGTGCCTGACGCTGGTGCTCTCGTGATTTGAATCCCTGTGGGGCGAGGTCGAGAATTGGGGAACCGGTCGGTCGCAGTCGCGTTCCCTGATAGTAGGGAGGTAGAAAGCCATTGCTCCAGTTGGTTGGCCCCCCTTGGGGCAGAGCGAGTTCGGTCATCACCACATAGCCTGGAAGATTTTGATTCTCAGTTCCCAGACCGTAAGTCGTCCAAGCACCCAGTGCTGGATCGCTGCCCAAGCGACTTCCCGTGTTCATGTGGAATAAAGCCTCCGGGTGATTCAAAGACTCTGCTTGACAACCTCGGTAGTTGCACAATTCATCGGCAATGTAGGGATCGGCTAGATGCCGCCATTGATCGCACATGTCAATTCCGTTGTTACCGACTTTCCGGAATCCAAACGGACTTCCCACAAAGAACTTGAAACCGGTTTCTTGGCCTGCCTGCAATTTCGATTCGGTCTTGTGGAGTCGAGTCAGTTCGGTTTTGGGATCGAAGGTGTCCATATGCCCCGGCCCACCCTCCATGAACAACATAATGACGTTCTTTGCTTTGGCCGGAAGCATGGGCGCTTTGGGAGCAAGCGGGCCGCTAGCAGCACGTTTCTCTGCTGCCAACATGTCTGAAAGGGCAACACTACCAAGAGTTGCACCTAAACCATAGAGAAAAGATCGGCGGAGTGCGTTCATCGTCTAGTCACTTTGTATAAGAGCGGGATGTTTTGCGTTACTATTCACCGCGAGGAGGTTGCGGCGGTGCCGTGTGCCACTGGCGGCCTGGCATGTGCGTCGGTTGGTTGCGAGGAATTGAAACGCCTCGCTGGGCAAACGTCGTTGCGCTACTCGACATACATGAATTCATTGGTGTTCCACAACAATAGGCACATGTCCGCCAATGCTCGAGTCTCGGCTGAAACCTCTCCTGCTTTCGTATCCGCTTGATAGTTCTCGAATGCAGGCAGGATTTCGTCGTACTCAAACACTTCGCCTGAAAACTCCTCGACTAGCGAACGTCTAATCTTCGCTGAGTACTTAACCTGAGCAGGATGAACATTAGCATGATAATCTTGCATGTCTCGGACGTAGCGGAGCATTTGCTGTTGTTCGGCTTGAGTCGCCGTGCGCCCCAGTGCCAATTCAAAGGCACGTTGCACCTGGGCTGGCAACTCGTCGTGCTCCGTCTGCAATCGCAAGGCAAATGCAATAGATCGGTCTGTGATCATGTCGCTGTTCAGGAGCGTGAAGACCTGAGGGGTTACCGATGCCGACTCACGCAATTCACAGGACTCATTGGGATTCGGTTGGTTGAACAGTTCGGTAAACGGATCGGCTTGGCCGCGGACATGATAGGCGTAGATCGTGCGGCGATTGCGCTGTTCGGCAGTGACCGATGGCTGATAGGCCGGAGCCAGTGAGAACTGAATCATGCGTGGCTGCAAGGCGACTTCCATGTTGATTTCCGGCATTACCGGCAAGCCGCCTTGTGTGTGCTGCAATTCGCCAGTGATTTGCAAAATGGAATCGCGAATTTCTTCTGCACTCATGCGACGACGCGGAAAGAAGGACAAGAGACGATTGTCGGGATCACTTTCAGCAATTTGAGACGCATCGGGTGGCAATGCACTGCGTTGATAGGCGGCGGACAGCATAATCCTGCGATGCATGCGTTTGATCGTCCAGCCGTTCTCTACAAAGTCCGCAGCAAGGAAGTTCAATAACTCTGGGTGCGAAGGCTTCGCTCCCTTGACCCCAAAGTTGTTAGAGTTCAAGGCAATGCCGGTTCCAAAGTGATATTGCCAGATCCGATTGACGATGGAACGCGTGGTCAACATGTTGTCCGGATCCGCGATCCACTTTGCCAGCCCCAAACGGCGTCCGTTCACGGCATCGGTCAGCCGATAGGGATCGTCCGTGGGCGAATCGGCGGCTATCGAAACAACACTTAGTACTCCCGGAAATACTTGATCCCCCAAGGCGGTCAACGCACCTCCCACCAGGATATGGTTGGTCACCAGGTTCTCGTCTTGATCGGCCTTGGAAGGGCTTATTCGCAACTTGCGAGCACCGTTCCAAGCGAGTTTCGAAGCGGAGGAGTTGTAGACGCTTTGGACCATCGGTTCAAAACGCTCAAGCCGACGAGTCCAGATCCACTCATCCTGCTCGCGAACCTTCAATTGCCCCTGTTCGGCGATTGTCAGTCCCACGTGCCGTGCTGGTTTTTCTTCATCCGAGAGCCCCTTTCGTGCGTTTTCATCTTTGTAGGGCAAATCGTGCTCTGCAAACCACTGACGGGCGGCGGCTTCTCGCTTCTCGACCAACGCATTCTTCTCCGACACGGCAAAATCGAGCATGCGTTGGACGTGTGCACGTCCCTCTTCGAACCTTTCCTGACTCTCGCACTCTAGGAAGGGAGCTTTCCGTTCAGCCAACTGGGTTGTTGAAAAGGCCGAATAGATACGGTAGTAGTCGCGGGTTGGGATGGGGTCAAACTTGTGGTCATGGCACTTGCAACACCGCATGGTGGTCGCTAGAAACGTTTGCCCAGTGATATTCACGATATCATCGAGATAGATTTGACGTGCCTCGGCCTCCTCGATCATCGCATTGTCCCACGGTCCCAATCGCAGGAAGCTTGACGCGACGAGCCACTCCGCTTCCTGCTCGTTGTAGTTTCCTTGGAGCTGTGTTCTTCGGACTACTGCTTCGTCCCCGCTGCTTCGCTCACGCACCGACTGATCCGCTAGTTCATCACCGGCCAATTGTTCAATGATGAATTCGTTGTACGGCTTGTCTTGGTTGAAGGCGCGAATGACATAGTCCCGATAACGCCACATATTGGAACGTTCAAAATCGTTCGACATTCCACCGGTATCGGCATAGCGTGTAACGTCCAACCAGTGCCGTCCCCAATGCTCTCCGTAACGTGGACTTTCCAACAACCGGTCAATGAGTTCTACCCAAGCTGCCTGGGGAGCTTGCTGCCAAGCCGTTTCGAACGCGGAAACCTCTTCGGGAGTGGGAAGCAAGCCGGTCAAGTCGAGAGTTGCTCTTCGTACCAATGCTAGCGGTGGGGCTTGCGAACTCGGCTGTAAGTCGTGCTCTGCCAAAGTTTGATTGATAAAGTGGTCGATGGCCTGAGTGGGCGCCACGTTCTTGGGTAGGATTTCCTGGGTCGCTGGTACTGGCAAGAACGCCCACAGATCTTCGGTGGCATAGCGACGATCGCTCCATTGCTGGGACGTGCCGCCGCTCGTCGTTACGATGATTCCTTCGTCGGTGTGCGTTTGTTCCCGCGCTTCTTGGCGGTACCGCTCTTGTTGGCTGGCGTCTGGCCAGGGAGCTCCTGCAGAGATCCATTTCTGGACCGCAGCGATTTGCTCGGCCGTAAGCCGGTCGTTTTCCTTGGGAGGCATCTCGAGAGTGTCCCAGGAAATTGCACCGAGTAAGGTGCCTTCTTCCGGTTTGCCAGGGACCACCGCGGGTTCTTCCGATTCACCACCCTTGAGCAAGGATTCTCTGTCAGTCACCCTGAAATCTCCGCCGATCTCATCGGGATCGCCACCATGGCACCCCAAGCACTTGTCGGTCAAAATGGGCAGGATTTTGAGCGTGAAATCGCGCTCGGCCGCTTCGTCCGCCCAGACGCCGAGGGGCGTTAGTGCTAAGCAACCAATCGCGAACCAGATGGATATTCGTTCGATCGCACGGTGTTGCATGGCGGGCTTCCTAGTGGGGAAATTCATCTATGGAATCAAGGATTGGTGGTTTGTCGGCAGCTAGTTGCCGGAACTACTGTAGGGATGTCCTGCGTGGAACAAGTTTGCAATTTCCTCGCCCGATAAGACACCTTCGAAGATGGCGAATTCATCCAAACTGCCATTCAGATTGCGAACTACAAAATGCGGATCAGTGCGATACATCGGCTCACTCCAATTGCACAGTGAAGCGGGGCCGATCTTAATGGAATCGATGACATGATCGGCGGGGATGGCCTCTTGGCCGATCGATCGACCATTAAGGTAGTGGGTGACCTGGCGTTGATCCACGTCGTAGGTGGTGCACAGCATGATCCACTTTCCGCTGAGCGAAGCATTCCAAAACGGCTCGGAGTAAAAGATGTACTGCTGCGATTCCTGTTGCTCGCCTTTTGATCGAAGGGGGCGCTTGACCGAAAAGAACATCCTGCCATCGTTCATGATCTGCCAATGCGGTTCTTGTTCTTCGTGGCCATCGGTGAGAAACAACGAGTTGTACCACCGGTCGAGACTGTTGATTTTCACCCAACAAAACATCGACAAGCCGCGAAATTCCCCGGGGACGTTGACCCTCACGCGACTGCCGGTAGGACTAAAATCAAGTGCACCCGCAGCACGCCCCCAACGGTCTGCGGTGCGTCGGGTGGCCACAATCGCACCATCGCTGGCCGCCAATGGTCGAGCGGTTGCTGTATTGTCGAGCTGCCGCGACCAGTCCTCCTTTCCAGAGATGCGATAGTGTGCTACCAACCGCGAATCCTGTTGTAATTGCGATTGGGAGTCCATGGCGACTTGGAATTTCGCCGATTGTTGTAGCGCCAACGCCTGCTGGAAGTCCTTCGGGCCAATGAGTTCGGTGGCCGCCGCTGCGGGCTGGTCGAGCACTTGTCCATCCGAGGAAATGCCGACTCGCTCGCCCACGAGCAACTTCTGCATCAATACCCCCTCGCGGCGCAGTTCCACCTCGCCGTCGACTACTTGAACCTGTGAATACTCTGCTCCGCTGTCCACGGTGAACTCGGTTCCTAAGTCTACAACGTCTCCCAGATTGGTCTTGAGAACAAACCCCTGGGCTGGCTCAGGGACGGTGGCTCTGGCTCTGCCTTGAATGAGACTGACTTGCATCGGTGAATCCACCGAGAAAATAGCTTCACCCTCGATCACCATTTGTACGCCGCTGAATAGCTCCAGATGAATCAAGCCCGAACGCAAGTGATGAATTCCCGCCGGGACCAAGCTGCCATCGCTAATTTCAGGGCTCTGCCACTCGGCGTTCGTCTGCCCACTCAATACACCAAATCCGCTGGCCGCCAACTGGTGGGAGGAGGGCAATGGTTGAAGTGCTTGTTGCAATGGGTCTGTCGCACGCCATGGCGTGAAATGGATCAAAGCCATGGAACATGCGGCAATCGTCAACATTGCCAAGAGTGGCTTCACCCACCGTACTCTTGTTGGATTGGTAGCAGAATCGGCTTGCGCCCGGTGCTCTTCGGCCCATTTCACCGGCCACTGTGGTGCTGCTTCCTGGTCGGATAATTCCCGTGCTAACGATGTGTCCAAACGTAGCAGACGGTAATATTCCTGTCGCACTTCCGGATCAACGCTCAGTTCCGCTTCAATACGAAGAAAGTCTGCTTCAGCGATATCGCCCTCCAACAGGCTGTCCAGTAACTGGGACCGTTCTTGTGGGGTCATTCTGATTCTCCAACTCGCAGAATACGGCGGTCAATGCAATCAGCTAAGGATTGCCGCAGACGATGCAACGTGACTTTGAGTCCAGCTACCGATCGGCCAGCTCTCTCTGCGAACTCGGCCAATGTTCCACCGGAGGCATAGCGGTGCAGCAGCAATTCTTGGTGTTTGGCGGAGAGAGATTTCAAGCAAACGCGGAGGGCCTCCTGGTGCGGAAGTTCTTCCTCTTCCAGCTCAGCAATCTCTGCTGCGAGTGTGGCCTCAAGCTCATCGGAAAACTGCAGCCGCGCGTCGCGGGCCTGCTGTTTGCGATAATTGAGGACCTCAAAACGTGCGATCGCGAATGCCCAGGCCCTGAAGTTGGTTCCCAGCTCGAAGTCCTGACGTTTCTCCCAGATTTTCATATTGGCGTGCTGGATTACGTCGCTCACGGCCTGTTCGCCAACCATCAAGGTGCGTACGTACATGCGCAGGCCTGCCTGACAATCGGTCAGCAAGCTCACCAGTGCTAATTCTCTCGAAGGATTATGAGACGATTCATCCATACTAAGTTAATGCCGCAATTCAGACTGAGGTTAACACGGTGCACGAAGATTATTGCTATTTTTGGGAAATAGAGTTCCGCGATCGCTGAACGACGGGATGCATAGCCCCCCCCCCCCGTGGCCAGAAATTCATGCGACAGGCGTCGTCACGAATTAAGACCAGTCGATGCCTGGTTCAACAAATGCCAGAGTGTTGCGGGCAGGTAGCACTCTGTGCCCAGAGCGAGTGTCTCGTCTTCCTGCGGTGCGGTCGGATCGTGAAAAAACGGCCCGTGGTGCTAAAAAGGGGGGGCTAGTGCTTACTCGACGTTTCGCTCCACTCCGTGGGCCTGGCAATCCATATGGAGCATTCTCCGTGGTGGAGAAGATAGCGTGAGTCGCTGCCTAGGAACAACTGAACGACGGCCGACTTTCCAGTCCCTCCAATAAACAGCAGGTCGTTGCGATGCTTCTCTGAGATACTGCGCAGCGCACTGCCGACATGCACGGTCTCCGTCACCGCATGGGTTGAAGGGCATTGGAAGGCAGCCGCTTCCACGAGCTGGTCCAGCAGTTTGCCTTGTTCCGACATGGTCAATTCGTCATAAACTACATCGTCTGGGAGTAGCGTTGGACGTTCTAGCAGCATTCTCACATGGAGTTGCGTTGAATCACCCCAGTTGAACTGGGAAACCTGCCTAAGCGCTTCCTGAGACAGCGGGGATCCGTCGTAGGCGAGCATGACCTTCAACGGGGCAGCTGGATTCTCTTTCAGGGCCTGCGGAGCGTTGCTACGCACAACCAAGACCGAACATTTGGCATGGTTGGCAATAAAGTCTGTGGTGCTGCCCAAAATGGCGCGATGAATAGCCCAGTGACCACGTGCTCCCATGGCAATTAGGTCAACTTGCTGTTCCTGGGCAATCTTGAGAATCAATCGTCTTGGGTGTCCTCTGGCTATTACGAGGTCCACGCGGTCGGTTGCCGAGGCGAGGATCTCACTAAGTTCCGCGAACTGCTCTTCGGCTGCCGCCCTCTCGACTTCCAGCAATTTTGTACCTGCATTGCTCGACAACATCTCAAATTGCGAGGTGGAAAGCGCCGTTACCACGGTAACCAGCGGTTTGACGTCGAAGGGGAGTCGGCCCAAAAGTCGAGCTGTATCGAACGCTTCGGGTGAGCCGTCGGAAGCCAGAAGTACGTGCATCGCGTTTTTCCTTTGCAAACGTCCACCAGTCGAACTTTGAATTGATACGATTCCCGTCTGTCACGGAACACTGCAAACAGATGGAGTCAGGGATGGCATGCAATTCAAGACGCCCTGCGACAGTGTCTAGGATAACAGATGCATCTTAGGTCAGGTGGGAGTCGCGTTCGAGAGAAGGTAGAATGCCTGCTCGTTCCAACTGCGGGCAGATGGGCAGTTTCCCGAGGTCGTCGTCCTATGGACACACCGCAAGCGTGCTGTTGCACCTCGTGAACTTGGCACTAGTGTCTGTCGCATTCAGCCCGAGCTTGTTTCTGCCTTTGGGTATTACATACTATTGCATCCGGATTTATCATGAAATTGTGTTTGTTGCCTGTTCTCATATCGCTGTTACTGCTGGTTGGCCAAGGTACCTGTGAGGAGCGGCCGAGGTTGGCCATTCTCACCGACATTGGCGGTGACCCCGATGATCAACAGTCCTTGGTGCGTTTGCTGTTGTTTTCCAATGAATTCGAGATTGAAGCGTTCGTGGCCAGCGCGTCGGGGACTCCGGGAGAGCTCAAAGAAAAGATCACTCGACCCGATCTTATTTTGGAAACGATTGCAGCCTATGAGCAGGTTCTGCCAGCGCTGCAGCAGCATGCGCGCCGTTGGCCAAACGGTGAAGCACTGCGGGCTGTCGTAAAATCGGGGAACCGCCGTCGCGGCAGGGAGCACATTGGAGAAGGCCATGACACCGACGGTGCTCTGCATCTCGTCCAGTGCATCGATTCCGGCTCGGAGGTTCGCCCATTGAATATTTGCATCTGGGGTGGACAAACCGACTTTGCGCAAGCAATGTCGCACGTCCAACGAACGCGTAGCCAAGAAGAGTATGGGGAGTTCGTTCGGAAGTTTCGCGTCTATGATATCGCCGATCAGGACAAAATTGCCGATTGGATGCGGCAGCAATTTCCGGGAATGACTTACATCCTGTCGAGTGCACCCAAAGGCCGCGATTCTCGAGAAGCGACATTTCGGGGCATGTACCTGACCGGGGACGAAACCCTCACCAGCCTGCAATGGGTCGAAGGGAATATTCGCAACACGGGACCACTAGGGGCTTTGTATCCCACCAAGACGCATACAAACCCCAATCCCAATGGTTGCCTCAAGGAGGGAGATACCCCTTCCTGGTTCTTTTTCTTGCCTCAAGGTGGAAATGACCCCAGGGACCCGAGTGTTGCTGGATGGGGAGGACAATTCGAGCGACAGTCCGACGGTTGGTATCGCGATTTAGCGCGGACCGCTGATTTTGACCCAAGGGTTTCTGTCAGCCGCTGGAGAGAGGAGTTCCAAGCGGAGTTTGCCGAGCGGGCCAGTTGGTGTCGTAGCAAGTAGCGTCCATAGGATGTAACGCCGTAGCTAGTGTCTGTCCGGAAATTGCCTTGCTGGAGGATTTCACGCAGTCAGATGCTATCAGACAATCAGGAAGAGTTGCCTTCGCTTCGCATTCATTGCCGCTAGGTGAAGTCAAATCCAGCCGTTTTGACCGACTTTGCGCCGCTGGCGCGGACCGGTAGCCAGCTGGCTAATTCAAAAGTGACGAACCTCAGTCACATGCCCTAAGCCGCTTTGCGTTTGCTCTGCGCTGCCGATGCATTGGGGCGTTGTTTAGAAAGCAGTAGCTTTCCAAGCGTGTGTATATTGCGACCTAGAATCGCTAATCCCAAATAGCGTTCAAAGCCGAGTTCAGTCCGGTCGCGACAACGCTTCAAACCATTGCCCCGCTGTAACACTCCGATCGCTGCCTCGATGCCTGAGTGGTGTAGTCGGGTTCGGTGAAATTTAGCACTTTCGTTCTTAATCCGCTGTACGTATTCACCAGGAGCCCGCGGTAGTACGCATACATCTTCGATTATCTGCTGCAGGTTTGATTCATTTTCCGCTGAATAGAAACCTCGGTCAAAAGACGCGGTGTGAATCTCGCCTGCGTGCTTCTTCTGAGCCAACTTCGTTTGTTCCACCACGACATCCTGGTCACGCACGTCGCGAGCCATCAAGTGATAGTGACTAATGAAACCAGCACCATCCTCGTAAACCAAAGCCAATCGACCATATTGATTGGGTTGTCCGGCTTTGCCGCGACGGTAAAGCTGCGTGTGTGTTTCGAACAAGCTGAACAGCTTGTCGCAATTGGGGACTGACTCACCCAATAGGACACGCCGACGCGCCGTATCGCAAACCTGCTCGGTCAGTCCTGTCCAATGTTCGATTGTTGTGATTAGCGACAGAGTTACTGTGGACGCACCGAGAGATTTCGCCTCATTAGTCAGTGATTTCGCTCGCTCGAGCAAAAGTGCTACGCGTTGCAGCAGGTCGCGATAACGCGATTCCAAGGCTTCCTTTTTGCGTGAGCTCTTGCTGGCAGCAATCCGTCCTATCTGCTGCTTTAAGCTCTTGATCTTCTTGACTAGATGCCCCACTTGTCTCCATCCTGTGGTCTCAAGCTGTTGCGCCAACTCAACACAGAACGGAATGAACTTGCGAACACCGTCGTAGATCAAACTGCTCTCTGTCGGATAGTGAATGTTAGTTTCAATAACAAATGAATCAGCCCGAACTGTGGAACTGGCATCGGGAGCAATGCTCTGGCCAGCGGTGACGATAGCTTGGTTGATCTTACTAATCGTCTCAGGTTTGAGCAGACAGATGGTATCGCGTATGCGTCTGAAAGTGAAACCGTCGGTGTCTTGCCAGTCGCCGATTCCCATGATTCCGCGGAGACGCCGATGATTCTCGACTTGATCCTGTAGTTTGTCGTAATCAAGATTACATCCAAGTCTGACTGCTGCAAGCACAACAACATGCCAATCGTCTATGCCTGGCCTTCCAACATCCCGTCGAGAGTCTTGGTTTAGATCCGCAGCGACAGCCTGAACGACTTTCGTTCTCAACTTGGCATTGGTATAAAGATATTGAAGCCCGAGCAAGACGGGCACGATTTCATCGCGAGATTCCAAGTTGAGTTCAACTTGTGCGATAGGGCTGCAATCGAAGCGTTGCTGTTTTTGATATGGCTTGCGAACCACGTCTACTCCTCGAAGATTAAGCGTTTGGACCTGTTTTAGTCAACAAATTCAACGCTCGAACTCGCTCGCGGGTTCGTTCTTCGGGGAGCTTTTTTGAAAATTAGCCAATAATTTACAGACGCTTTCAATTTCCGGACGGACACTAGCTAAAAGCGTCCCTGTCGTGTCGCGACGCGACGGCAGCAAACGGAGTGACTCCCATTGCACAGGTCAGCCGCTCGCGTCAGTGTCCAACTCAATCCAACTCAATCCAACTCAATCCAACTCAATCCAACTCGGCGTAGATTGTGCGGAAGACTTTGGCGTAAAGGCCCCCTCCCAGGACGGCGCCGAGCGTGGGAGCGATGATGTATACGGTCAACCAGCCCCAGTCAGTACCCAGCGGCAATGCGATCTGCCCCCAACCAGCGAAGAAGGTAAATAGTCTGGGGCCGAAGTCTCGAGCGGGATTAAAGCAGGCCTGAGTCAACGGAGCGATTACGGATATCAGCAACGCGACCGTCAGGCCGATGAATACGGCCGCTTGATTGGCTGCCGGCGCCCCGCGATTGCGCGCGTCGGTGAAGGCCAAGACCACGAATGCTAGGATCCCCGTGCCAATCACTTCCGCCACAAAGGCTACGTAGTGGGGAACGGTCTTTCTGAGCTCTGCATGGGCTCCGGGATCATAGATGGTGTCACCAGAGGTCAAGCCTCCTGGGTTAGGAAAGAATTCTCCGTAGCAGCTTGCCGTTATCTCACTACCTGGCTGTCCTCGCACGATTCCCTTTTCGGCTTCGTAAATTGTCAGCTTGGGCCCGAAGAAAACGAACAACACCGCCGCGGCAGCGATGGCGCCTAACAATTGGGCAGCAATGTAAGGAGCCACGCGTTTGCGGTCAAAGCCTGCCCAGAAGGCGAGGCAGATGGTAATAGCGGGGTTGATATGAGCCCCACTAATTCCGCCGACGGCGTAGACCGCCAGTGTCACTGCAACGCCCCAGACGATAGCCACCTGCCACAGGCCCGCTTGGGCCGAAAATAGAATTGCAGTGTGGACCGCTCCGCAGCCAAAAAAGATCAAGATAAACGTTCCCAGCAATTCGGCTGCGAAGCACTGTTTAAGCGTTGGCTCTTTGGACTGGCTCACGATGCAAACTCATTGAAAATAGTGCGAAAGGAATACAGAATATCGACCCTGTGCATTACCTCATCGGTAAGGGAGCGGGGCACTGCTATTTCTGTTCGGCTGGCCCGCGTTTCACTCCCGTGGCAATCAGGTAGCGATGCAACTCGCTTCTAACTTTGGGGAACATCAACAGCAAGCCGAGCATGTTGGGGAAGACAAGCGCCAGGATCATCGCGTCCGAGAAACGGATCACCGAATCCAGGGTAGCCCCGGCGCCGACCACAATGAACAGGCAAAAGACGACTTTGTAAGCGATATCGGACTGCAGGCTTCGTCCGAATAGATACTTCCAGGACTGCAATCCGTAATAGGACCACGAAATCATCGTGGAAAACGCAAACAGGATGATGGCGATGGTCAGCACGTAGCGAAATCCAGGTAGCACACTATCAAAGGCAGCGGAGGTTAAATCGACACCACCTAGCGGCGTTCCATTGACCATTACCGCTGCATTGTTGGCTTCGCTGTAAGGGAACAAGCCATTGATGTTGAACAACACGATGACCAGGGCGGTCATGGTGCAGATTACGACGGTGTCGATAAAGGGTTCGAGCAGAGCCACGACACCTTCGGACGCTGGGTAGCGCGTTCTTACCGCAGAGTGAGCGATCGCAGCTGAGCCAGCGCCTGCTTCGTTCGAAAACGCGGCGCGTTGGAAACCAACCACGATCACACCGACAATCCCACCCAAGCCGGCTGAGGGCGAGAAGGCCCCTTCGAAGATTTGTACAAACGCTTCCGGTACCGACTGGATATTGACGATGATGATCACCAGGGCGGCGAGGACGTAGATGATCGCCATCAGCGGCACCACTTTTTCCGTAACTGTGGCAATCCGCTTAATGCCACCGATGATCACGACTCCGACGAGCAGCGCCATTACCACGCCGATTGCGGCACCTGCAGCACCGCCTTCGAGGTGCATCATTGTTTTAATTTGAGCTGCGGCCTGGTTAGCTTGGAACGCATTCCCACCACCGAAGGAAGCACCGATGCATAGGATTGCAAAGACGATTCCTAGGATTCGGCCAAGTGGTCCCAAGCCCATTTCCCCCAGTCCTTTGTGCAAGTAGTACATGGGCCCCCCGTGGACGGTTCCGTCGCGTTCCAGATCGCGGTATTTGACTCCCAAGGTGCACTCGACGAATTTGGTCGACATGCCCAAGAGTCCACAGATAATCATCCAAAAGGTGGCTCCGGGCCCTCCCATAGCGACAGCCACGGCTACCCCGGAAATATTTCCGAGTCCAACCGTACCCGAGACGGCGGTGGCTAGAGCCTGAAAGTGGGAAACTTCGCCCGTCTCGCTCTCATCGCGGATCGTGTCGACAATGTCTCCATCTAGCTCGTTCAAATCGACGTGCTTGACCGGTGTCGTGCCAAGTTTCTCGATCGAGTCAAATTTTCCGCTAACCACTTGAGTGGCGAACGGGAGCAAGCGAATGTTGATAAATCCAAAGGCAAGGGTGAAGAAGAGTGCTCCAGAAACGAGCAAGATGAGGACGAAAGGTACGCGTTTGTATTTGCCTTCTTCATTCGCGGAAAAGGGGAGTGGAATGGACGTTAATACCAGAGACTCCCAACCATCCGCAATCGGCTTGAACTTGGCGTCGATCCATTCATCGACCTCTTGAGGCTTGGGAGTTGCATCCGCTTCGGCTTCCACAGTCGACCCCGCAGTCACTCCGCCGTCCACTTCAGTCGTCGAAGCCGGATCGGGGAGGGTGGTGTCTTGCGCCCGCAGGGGGACGGCCCATAAACTGCCCAAGAGCATGGAGAAAAATAGCAAAATGGCAATTTCTCGGTGCGCTTTGAACCAATTTGAACAACTAATCACTGGGCAGCTTCCTGATAGAAATGAGAATAATGTTGGCATAAAGTGGAGTCTCGCCGCTTAGACTCTGGCTTGGAACTCGGGCATTCAATTGCCTCTCGTGTCGCAGTTACAATGAAAGCATTGTAAGCTAACCGCAGTAAGCTAATCGATTGTGCTCGCCAAGTCGACAGAAAAACAGCACGGTTTCAATCCTCGGTTGAGATTACGGTTGAGTTTGATCGATGGCTTAGCCTTGCTGGCTGCCAAGTGAAACTCGCACTGCAATTCCCGACACGGTTGCCGTCTGTTTCCTCCTCGGCTTAAATCGAACGACAGATGCTGCAGGGGGATTGTTGAAATCAAGCACCAATCCGAGACAGTGTTCAACATGCCTGCCCTGGGTATTTTTTGACCGGTGTGCTCCGTAGACGGACGCGTCGCGTTCCAGTGTCCGTCAGCGATGTAACTCGCAAAGCTTTACCACGCTCCCTAAACCTCCACAGCTCTCAGAGCGGTCCAATCCTATGCAACCTCAATTACCCTCAACCGAACGACGCAACTTCATCACAACTGCCGC
Organism: Aureliella helgolandensis; assembly: GCF_007752135.1. GTDB lineage: Bacteria > Planctomycetota > Planctomycetia > Pirellulales > Pirellulaceae > Aureliella > Aureliella helgolandensis. Next base: position 4,090,396 of record NZ_CP036298.1, read on the forward strand.
CTCAGCGCTGGCGGCAACCACCGTGGCGTTCCATACGTCGCAGGTGCGAGCACAACAGCCGACCCCCACAGCCGTTTCCGGCGATTTGGCTGCCTCGGCCTCTGATTCGAACTCTACAAAGTCGAATCTTCGCTACTGCCTAAACATGAGCACCATCAATAGCTCGAAAGTCCCTTTGCGGGAGCAGCTTCAGATCGCCTCGAACGCCGGCTATGACGCTGTCGAACTCTGGCTGAGAGATATTGAGACGTACACCAAGGGTGGTGGGGCGTTGAATGATCTGCGCAAGGAGCTGGAAGATCTGGGGCTGGGAGTGGATAGCGCTATTGCCTTTGGTGCCTGGATTGTCGACGACGATCAGAAGCGTCGTGCAGGGCTGGAGCAGTCTAAGCGGGATATGGATATTCTGCGTCAGATCGGTGGGCGTCGGATAGCGGCTCCACCGGTTGGCGCGACCAATGAAGCTGGCCTAAATTTGGATCGAGCTGCAGAACGCTACCGCGCCCTGCTTGAGATTGGACGCAGTCAAGAAGTGGTCCCCCAGATCGAACTGTGGGGCTTCTCGAAGAATCTCTCGACTCTCGCAGAGGTGCTGTATGTGGCTGCTGCCGCCAACGATCCCGATGCCTGCCTCCTGTTGGACGTCTATCATCTTTACAAAGGTGGCAACGATTTTAACAATGTGGGGCTCATCCCGGCTCAGAAGATGCATTGTTTGCATATGAACGACTATCCTGCCGAGCCGCAACGCGCAGAGATCTCAGATCAGCATCGTGTCTATCCGGGGGATGGCGTGGCCCCGCTAACGTCGATTCTACAAACGCTCGTTGCTGGCGGATTCGACGGGACGCTAAGTCTGGAATTGTTCAATCGCAGCTACTGGGAGCTAGCTCCCCAGGAGGTTGCGAATACTGGAATTGCCAGAATGAAAGCTGCAGTGGCGTTGGCAGGGATTTCTGAGGCCTAGAGACTTTCGACAGTTACCTCCGCGCGTTTCTAGTTCTAGATTCGTTGCGCTCTCCATAACACCGGTAGGATCAATCGGTGCACTCTTTACAGGATACAGGCAGACAGTGGGACCTAAGGTTGGATTCATCGGTGGCGGACAAATGGCCAAGGCTTTAGCCGGCGGTGCACTGGCCAAAGGGGCCCTGCAAGAGGAATCGCTGGTGTTTGCCGTGCCGTCCGCAAAGGGCCAGGAAGCACTCCGAACGCGTTTTCCCGCAGCTACAGTCGTCGGCTCGGGGGAAGAGCTGATGCCGCTATGCCAGTCGATTGTGCTGGCAGTCAAGCCACATGTTTTGCGATCCTTGTTCGCAAGCTTGAAGCCCCTGGTAAAGCCCGAACAATTGTTTGTGTCGATCGCTTCCGGTATTTCCTTAGCGAATTTGAAAGATGCACTGGGCACCGACCGAGTGATTCGAGTGATGCCGAACACTCCCTCTCTAGTGGGAACTGGCGCGTCGGCCGTGGCCGCGGACTCGGATATCGCGGCGGATGATATCGCCTGGGTCACGACTCTGCTTGAATCGGTGGGGATTGTTGAGCGCATACCCGATAGCCAGATGCATGCGGTGACAGCGGTTTCGGGCTCCGGCCCAGCCTACGTCTACTTGATGATCGAAGCCATGAGCGATGGCGGAGTCGCCCAAGGACTTCCGCGCCAAGTTGCTACACGAATGGCGGCTCAAACACTTCTGGGGGCCGCGCAAATGGTTCTCCAAACCGAACTGCATCCCGGCGTGTTGAAGGATCAGGTGACAAGTCCTGGCGGAACGACGATCGCAGCAATCCGCTCTCTGGAGTCGGCTGGATTTCGGAGCGCGTTGATCGAAGCTGTTGCGGCGGCCGCTCAGCGTAGCCAAGAACTGGCTTAGGACCGTCGGAACTATTATTGGCGGATTGTCGCCGAACCGCTCCAGCGGTTCGTTCGGGAAATCGCCGATCGGCGGAGCGATCTGTCGACGCTTATGGTTCCGACCGTCCCTAGTCTCAACAATCAAGGAGCTCCCTATGATCTATCAGCGGTTGTGTTTTGTTCTACTCGCGGTTCCTCTGGCCGTTATCGCCCCGGCTGTGCGACCACCGGTCAGCCACGGGCAGGACGCGCCGCTTAGGCGGATTCTGTTTGGCTCTTGCATTCAACAAGATGAGCCTACGCCAATTTTCCACACCATGTTGGAGACCGAACCGCAACTCCTGTTGTTGCTGGGAGACAATATCTATGCCGATACTTCAGACAACCAAGTCATGCGCGACAAGTATCAGAGGTTGGCGAAAAATCGAGCCTTTTTAGAATTGCGATCGAGCTGCCCGTTGATGGCAACATGGGACGATCACGATTTTGGTATCAATGACGGCGGTGCGGCTTTTGCATCCCGAGACCAAGCCCAAGTCGCCTTCCTCGATTTCTGGGATACGCCACTTAATTCTCCCAAACGAGCCCAGGCGGGCGTCTACGACTCAAAGATCTTCGGGCCGCCTGGCAAACGAATTCAAGTCATCATGCTTGATACGCGGTACTTTCGATCACCACTGAAGGTCGGGGAACGCCGGGTGGGAGGCCCCTACGAGCCGGATGATGATCGGGAAAAGACGATGCTCGGTGACATGCAATGGCATTGGTTGGAACGGCAATTACGCGAGCCTGCCGAATTGCGCATCATTGCCAGTAGTATTCAGTTTGTAGCAGAGTCTGCTGGGCAGGAAGCCTGGGCCAACCTCCCACACGAACGCCGACGCATGATCGATCTAATACAAAGCACGGGGGCTAAGGGCGTTCTATTTGTGAGTGGCGATCGCCATTGGGCTGAACTCTCGATCGAACGCGAACGGGTACCCTACCCACTGCTAGATGCAACTTCTAGCAGTTTCAACCAAAAGCACCCCAGAGGTACGCCGACGAAGAATCGTTTTCGGGCAGTCGATCAGACCTACCACCATGAGAACTTTGGCATCTTGACCATCGACTGGGACAAGGCCGACCCGCAAATCAAGCTTGAGATACGCAATATCGCGAATGTAGCCCAGATCCAATGGCACATCCGTCTCAGTGAGCTTCAACCGTAGAGCGTTAGCAGGGTGGTAGCAGGGCACTACTAAAGGGCGACGAACTTAATGAAGCTCAGATTGCGTCTCGCTACCACTTGGGCTGACCGCGGACCTGTTGCCACGCCTCCATGGATGTTGGCTGCTTGGCAGCGCTGTAGCGGCGGCAATCGAATGGCTGCAGGGAATCTCGGGAGTTGGATCCTGCGCAAGTGAAACCTGGGCAAATGAATCTCGGGCAAGGCAATTAGAGTGCGGCACTATGCTAGTAGCCGATGCCTGCCCTGAGCATTAAAGTGGAGTTGAGGTCGAGGCTGTCGGCAGGCGAATATTTGTAGATCAATTCGCGATCAAAGACGTAACCAACTTCAAAGAAGCCAGTGCGCCGACCCTCGCGCATTTGGTCGTTGCGGCCCCATTCGAATCCCAGGGCTAGACGAATATCGTTGATGTCGATCGAATCGGTTGCACCGCTAGTTCGCTCCACAGTCCAGGCCCCGCCTCCGTAGTGACCGGCCACATACCACCAGCTATCGACGGTTCCGATAGTTGACAGATAGTGGGCCAATTTGGGTTCAGGAAAAAAGATGTCGAAGCGAGTTTCTGCGTTGGGTTGCCATAGGAGACCGCCCGCCGGTAAGAGCTTCGTCTTGTTGCGGTCGAGATACAAGACGCCCAGTTTCAGGGTCGCTTTGGGGGTGATTCTCAAACGCCCAATCGCCCGGCCTTGGATGCGAAGACTTTCCGAGGTCGCAGTATTGAAGTCGGTAAACATTCCGACTCGGAGTCCCAATTCCGCCCCCACAATTCGTTGTACATCAGATTGCCAGCCCGTATCTAAAAATGCGGAATAGGCCAGTGCTGGCAGATCGGCAGTTGCGGGAGGTTTGGGCCCAGACCATTGGTGCAAGGAAAAACTGGGCATAATATAAAGCGGCTGATTGGAGAACAAAAAGTTGGGCCACAGCATAGCAATGGCCAAATCGGTGTCGTTGATCGACAAGTCGTCCGTACTGTCGCCGCCGCTCAACCATGTGTGCCGGAACCGCGATCCCTGAAACAGGCGTTGGAAATCAGGCGATCCAGTAGGACTTGAAAAGATCGTACCCTGCGGGTTCCAATTCGAGGGAGCTCCACCGATCGTACCTCCGGGCGGCGGTGGGTAGACCCCATAGCCAGGAGTTCCGTAGCCATAGCCACTCGCCGAATTATAAGGCGAACTAGGGAACAAGGCGGATGGTGAGCTATTCGGGTAAACGCCCGGTTGCGAATACGGACTTCCGCCACCGGAAAAACTCCCTATCGTGGCGCTTTGCCCAGTCCCTGGGAATGGAGCCGGTGCACCGTTGTAGCCTGGGTACCCTCCAACGTTGCCCGCGGGTGAGGCCGAGTAGGGATTCGCAGAGTAGCTGGGAGGAAGTTGCGTAGCAGTTGGTGCTACGTTGTAGCTAGGGTTGTAAGATGGAGTGTAGACTTGTGCCGTTGCCGTGGGTGCCGCTGACGCATACGGGTCGAAGGTTGAGCTGCCGAACCCTGTGGACGGATAGACTCCCGCCTGCGTTGCCGGATTGATGGGAACCATTTGAGGCTGCCCACCATTGATAGGCCGCAAACCGGAGGCGGTCTGCGCCAATGTGGAGGGCTCGGCGGCGATTAGCAACCAGCCTGACAAGAGTAGTATTACGATTCGCTGCGTGCTAAGCATCAATCGGCCTAGTGAGTCGAGGGGGCGATCCTTGGCGTGCAATCGCCTCCGATGACAAAAGTTGTTGTGCTTTAGCTAGTAACCGATTTGGAAAGAAGCCGTCAATATCTATTCGAGATTAACTCAAGTTTGGGGCTTTAGATGACGGGTGGGGTTCGGGTGCTGGTTAAGCTAGCACGGATTGCGTGGGCCAGTCCCTATAGCTGTCTAGGTATTTTGATCGGCCTAGCGGGACTTTGCAGCGGAGGAGGGGCGGTGTACCGCGAGGGCGCCCTTGAATTCTACGGGGGCGCAACGCGGTGGTTGGTGAGGCATTTGCCGACCGGCAAACGCACCATGGGGTTTACCTTAGGTCATACGATCCTCGGGCAGAATGCTCACGAGCTCATCGCGGTTGGAAAGCACGAGCGAGTGCATGTGCGGCAATTCGAATTGTGGGGCCCGTTGATGGGCCCCGCCTATCTCTCAGCCTCGGCCTGGCAGTGGCTGAGAGGTAGAGATGCTTATCGGGACAATCCCTTTGAAGTCGAAGCGTATCGCGAAGCGCCTTAGCCGTTAGTTGTTGGTGTCGTCGTACACGAAGGTTCCCTCTTCTTTGACAACGCCCACATTGAGATTTTGGCTGGTGAGCTGGCTGCGTACCACGCGGGTTCCAGCTTGGTTATGTTGCACTTGGAACTGGTAGGTGCGTTGGTCGCCAATGGCCATCTCTGAAATCGGCTCGAATTGGACGACCGATCCGCTCTGCTTGTAGCCGACTTGAGCGATGACATCGACCAACTTAGCACCTTCCGGTAGTTCCACATCGAGTTTCACATTGCGATCCGGCTTGTTGCCCACGTTGACTACGCTCACCGTGTAGGTGGTGCTTGCGCCGACTTCGATTGAGCCATCGTTTTGGCTGATTTTGAATTCCAGCTCTGCCAATCCTTCGACGTTCACTTGACCATTCGCCTCGGCCGACAGGTTCAGGTCGGCGGTGGCCTTGACCGAAAAGGCTTGGGTGCCCAGCTCGACCGGCAGCACCGTGACTTGGAACGGTGCAGGCTGTCCGGCCGGAAGCGATTCCAGCCCAACTCGCAACGTGTGTCGCGCGGGATCGTAGTTAGCTTGGGGGACGTCGGAAGACATGTACTTCAATCCGGCAGGTAGATGGACGACGAAGTTTAAATTGGTCGCCGCTGCAGTGCCGTTGTTAAGAATGGTGAAACGGTAATTGGCGGGGCGTTCCAGGTAGCGAAGCTTAGGCCCTTCGATACTTGCCACCAACTGTGGTGAACGCACGTCGACAGCGATCGATTTTTCCGCCAGGACTCCGTCTCCGGATACTGCGCGGACGGCACACTCGGCGGTACCGGGTTGAACGGCCGTGAAGGCCAGTGTCGTAATGCGGATCGATTGTCCGGGATGCAAGTCTCCCAGGGGGGCTTCAAGTTGCGAAACACCGCTTTCGTGCCGGATCTGCTCTGGAATGTCGGCTTCGAGACGCACGCCGCGAGCGATGCCGGTTCCAACGTTCTTGATATTGACGATCACTTGTTGAAAATCGCCAATCAAGACTTCTGCTTGGCTCTCAAGTGTCAGTTCCAATTTGGGCTTGGTGGCTAGCATTCTCGTGGAGGCTTGGGCTGCGAAGTGAAAAGTCGCAACGCTTCCCAACTCCCCTTCAATCTCGGGAATCAGATCGAGTTGAATGGAGCGTTCGCCACCGGCCGCTAGCTGTCCTAGGTTCCAAGTTAGCACGCCCTCAGCGGTGGGAGTAATTGCGGGCTCCGCGGAGACAAATTTGGTACCGCGTGGGAGCTTGTCGACGATAGTGATGTCGTGAGCGATTGCGTTCCCTGCATTGCGGAGAATGTAAATGATGCTCGCTTTCTTGCCTACTTGAATCTCTTCAGGCGAGCGTTTCTCAAGTTGCAGAACGGGGCTCTGCATCCCATCGAGATGTCGGTTGCCAGGCTGATCGCTTAAGAGGCTCGCGACTTGAGCGGTGAGACGAGTCCCAGTCGTTCCGCTCGTCTCAGGCAGTCGTGTGGGGCTATTGCGGGTTGCATCGGAAACGCCTTCGGGGACTCGGGCTGGTGGCGCGCCGGATAGGCTGCCTGCTGAGTAGGACGGCGTGTTCAGGGAGGTGTTAGGGGCGGCGGGGAATCCGCCGTCCGCACCAAGGCCGCTGTTTGAAGTGCCGCTGAGTAACGCGGGCGGGGGTGCGCTGCGAGTCGGTGTGTTTAGGTCGGTGGGTTGCATTACACCACGCTGGGTGTCGGACATCCGATTGGAAGATGCGCCGTAGTTGCTCGCGCTACGCTGGGGAAGCGAGGGAATGGCATCCGCTGCCGAGCGGGCATCTGACGTTGGCGATGAGTCTTGTTCTGGCTGCGTTGGAGGAGCCGATGAGGTGTTGGTGATGGGGACCAAAACTGGTGACGGCGCTTCGACGGGCGGAGGTAAACTGCCCGCTTTCTCGCCAGCTGGTTCAGAGACCGTTGGTTCCTCAGCTGGTGGGGTCGGGAAGTTGGCGGTTGGAAGCGATGTGGAAGTTCCCAGGGAGCTTGGGGCATTCGCTTGTTGGGCTGGGGCGGTTGGCGTGGACGAAGGCGCGTTGCCTAACCAGGTCGGTAGACTCGCACTTGCAGCAGGCATCGTGGACGGGGGGGCGGGAGAGGACGGCAGGGAGCTTGGTAACTCTTCCGCGGCAGATGCTAAAACGACCGATGAAGAGGGAAGTGCATCGGGTGGCATTCGCAACGGATTGTCCGAGTCGTCGTCGCTCTCGGCCGCGTGCTCCGGAAGGCCCTCGTTGTTGGCGCGCACGATGGGCTTGCTGAGACTCGCGTAGGAGCCGTTCAACCCAGGTGCGCTCGCATTGATCGCAATCGGTTGGGCTGGCTTCGGCGCTAAGGCGATCGGCTCGGTGACTTCGTGTTCGCGCTGCCGAGAATCGTGTTGAGCCATCACAATGGCACATGCACCAAGCACGATGATTCCGCCGATGGTCGCTAGGCGAGTACTAGTTTTCTTCATAGTTGGCGACGTCCATGTCGACAGGGGTGTGTCAAAAAAGTCGCATTACGCGGGAGTGCCGTTGGGGAGGCAAATGCAGGCTATCCAAGCTGCTATCTTGCTTGGTAGCAAATCCTTCAACTGGGCGGTAGGGCAAAACTGGCTTGTTGGACGAATCGTGCCAGTTCGCCGCTAAATGCTAGCAACTTCAGCTCCCCTCGGCTAGCGGCTTGACTTCGCAAGACTTCCTCGCTGGATTGGCAACACGTCTTCGGCTGAGGACACGCTCGATGCGGCTACTATTTAGGCAGTTGGGGGAACTGCAAGACGGAATGCGCTGATAGCTGGCAGCCTTGATGCTCGTCCTAAAGATTTGAAAGTGTATGCGGCGTTTGAGGAGCAGATAGTGTCCAAGGAAAGCCCATTGGTTTGGAGATGGAATGATCGGAATCGGGACGCGGCCGGGGAGTTCTATTCCCGCTGTGGCTTGAGCAATGTATCGCCCCAACGATGGCGAAACGCCCTTAAACGCACTTGAGACCGAGGGCACCGACATCGGATTTTGTGGATAGATTGCTCTGCAATTGCCTTGAGGGATCGAGCCGGACCGTGCCGGATTGTTTAGACTGAACAAGATAAGCCAGAGCTTGCTCGGTCGATTGGACGATCTTGAATTGGTGGGACGGCTCCTCCCCCTAAACGGCTCACTCAAAACGATTCCTCAAGGACCTCATTCCCATGCCAAGCCAAAGTCTATCGCGACTGACCACGATTATCTGCGTGATTGGTGTCTTCTTTATTGCTCGTTCAATGCTTTCGCCTCCCGGGACGCCTGGTGCGGCTGATCTACCCCGTTCCGTCGAGCAAATCCCGCAGGGGGGCGCTGAGAATCCGCTCACGCAAGCCGAGCTCGAGAATCGAGTCGTGGATGCCACTGATGACAATTTCAGGCAGTTGCTATCGCAGGCGAGTGGCCCGGTCCTGATCGATTTCCATGCCGATTGGTGCGGTCCCTGTCGCATTCAAGGCGGCATTCTTGAGGAAGTCGCTTCTACTCTGAAGGCAGGAAAAATCTTGAAGGTCGACGTGGACGCCAATCCGCAGTTGGCGGGGGTGTTCAAGGTTTCCTCCATTCCGATGCTAGTTTTGTATCGCGATGGAGAGTTTGTGAAGTCCATCGTTGGCGTCGCATCCAAGGACGAAGTTCAAACGATGCTCGCTGTACAATAAAGGTATCGTAGCAACAGGCCCCGTAAGCCTACAGGCCGAGCATCGCGATCAGTCCCCAGGCATTTCCTCTGCGGATGATCGCCCCCCAAGCGGCATGCGAATTTCTGATTGTTGTGCTCACACTCTGCCACCTCACGCACCCCCTGCCGAATACGTGCCTTGGAGTGAGGGCCCATTGCCCCAAGGCCCCTGCCTGCCAACAACCTTCCAGGGGACAGTCCCCGTGTACTCATCTCCCCGTGTACTCATCGCGCGCCCCGCTGTCAGCATCCTATTGCCGTGGTCTGCCCCCACGGGCCTCCAACTGGTGGACTCACGGGGTCTGTCCGCAGGACTCACGAGGGCTGTCCCCAATAGTGCCATGTAGTGGAATCCGGGGACTGACCCCACGAAGGACACGCACACCGCTGCAGTTCGGACGCAGGGGTGTGTCCCCAAGCATTCTTGCAGGCATTGCACGGGGTCTGTCCCCATGAAGCACGGGCAATTGGTTCGCGGGGTCTGTCCCCATTGTGATTCGTCGGTTCGCGGGGTCTGTCCCCATTGTGATTCCCTCCGGGGTGGGGACCTCGGGGAGGCCCACGGAACGCGCGCTGGCAGCTTAGGGCGTGTCCCCACGGGCGTTGGGGGGCGGGAATGCTGTCATTGGATGCCGCCGTTGGGTCATAAAAGACCGACGCTGACTATAATAGCAATCCGGCACTTCGCGCGTTCCCACTTATGGGGAGGTGAGTAGTAGGGATGTTTCTCGTGTTAAAAAGTTCGATGGCGATGATTTTGATGTACAGGCTGCGGCACGCGCCGCAAATGATCTCAAAGTGCTTGATCCGCGTTTTCATGTGCATCTGTGGAGTGTTTGCCGGTGGTCGGCCTGCGGAGGGACACCGCGTGTGGGGACTAGAAACCCTCGAACCACGCCTGCCGCTGGCGGGTGTTCCTGGCTTGGTTCCGGTGGGCGAGCAGCCTTCCGGAGGCTTGGAGGGCAAGATCGTGTTTACCTCGGCAGGCCATGGTTGGCAGTGGAATAGCAATTTGAATCGTTGGGCTACCGACCGTGGAAATCTCCTCTCGATGGTCGAAGATTTCGGCAATCAAGATCAGCTAACCTACTACGCCGACTACCTACTTCGCGCCGGTGCTACCGTCGTTCCCATGCGACCGGTTGGACGCCAAGCCAATGAGGTGGTCCTCGACAATGACTCTCCCGGGGTCACCTTTACAGGAAGTTGGAGCAACAACACAGCGGGGCCACGTTGGTACGACGAGGACTATGGTGCGGCCCTGGACGCAGTCAAGTACCGCTTTGCGACCGCTAACGGTACTCAGGAAAGCGCGGTAGCAACGTACACACCGGAGATTCCAGACGCCGGGTTCTATCCGGTATATGCGTGGGTTGCCGCTAGCAGCAACCGCACCGAGCAATTGTACCGCGTCAATCACAGCGGGGGACAAACAGAGGTTAGCATCGACCATCGACAGGTGGGCAACGGCTGGATCTACTTGGGGACCTACCATTTTGATTCGGGGAGTTCGCCTAGCGACGGGTCGGTGCAGATCAGCAATCTTTCCAGCGGTGGTGGTTCCGTGGTGATTGCGGACGCCATCCGCTTTGGAAATGGCATGGGAGATCTACCATGGGGGGCTGGGGGGATCGGCAGCGGGGATGTCTCCGGTTATCCGCGTGAGGATGAAGATTCCTTGGTGTGGCTGTGGCGTTCGGTAGGCCAATCGACCAGTTTTTCGTCTCCCTCGGCTGTAATTGGTACCAGCAATGTCTCGGCTCCGATTCGCATGGCTGAATGGATGAATGCAGATTCCAATCCCTACGGTACGAGCGTCTACGTAGGATTCCACTCCAACGCCACGACGGGGAATCCCGCTACGGCGTCCAGTCGAGGTGCGATCGGGCTGATTTCAGCCTCCGATCCGACCCCGAACCAAGCCGCCTTGGCCGCGAGTACGGGACGGCAAATCAATACTGACCTGCGCGCCCTTGACGGACAATTCGAGCACGATTGGAGCACTCGCACGGGCTACACGCTGGCTGGCGGTTTTGGAGAGATCACCAATGCACGCTCTGGTGGCGAGTTCGATGCGACCATTATCGAAGTCGCATTTCATGACAATACCGAGGATGCGGAATTGCTGCGCGACCCCAAAGTGCGTGACCAATTGGCGCGCAGCACCTACGAAGCGACGCTCGAGCATTTGATCAATTTCAATGGTTCTACTTCAAAACCGGAGAATATCACGCTGCCTTCCGCACCGCTGCGGGTGGCCGTCAGTAGCCAAGCCGCAGGTGAAGTCACTCTGCAGTGGTCAGCCGGGCCGAGTTCGTCGGGCGGAGTTAATGGAGTTTATGGCAGTCCGGCGGACGGGTTTCGCGTTTACGCTTCCGTCGACGGTTACGGTTTTGATGGTGGAACCTATGTCGCTGGCGGAGCCCAAACGAGCTTGACGCTTAGTGGATTTGACGCAGCACGCCCCTATTATTTCAAGGTGGTGGCAGAAAACGCAGGCGGGCAATCGCTGGCTTCTGAAGTGCTTACGGCGCTGCCCAGTGGCGGGGCCAAGCAGGTGTTGATCGTCAACGGTTACGATCGGCTCGACCGCAGCCAAAATTTTAAACTTCCGTTTCTTGGCGGAGCGACCACTGACCACGTGTGGAATCGCTTCAACAACAGTCGCGATTACGTCGTACAGCACCATGAAGCCATCTTAGCGGCGCGACCTGGCATTCACGTAGAGAGTGCCAGCAACGAAGCGATTATCGACGGAACCCTCGACCTCCAATCCTATGATTCGGTGTTCTGGATCCTGGGACGTGAGTCGACTGCGGACCACACGCTTGATGCCTCAGAACAAGTCCTCGTCGAAGAATTCTTGGCCGCCGGCGGCAATCTGTTGATTACCGGTTCGGAGCTGGGCTACGACTTATACGGCCAGAACCAGGGACGCGGATTCTTCCGCTCCACGCTCGGCGCGTCCTATGTGGCGGACAATGCGAACACGCATTCGATCGCGACTTCTTCATCCGGCATCTTCGCCGGCTTGCCTCAATTTGAATTCTCCGACGGCTCGAGCTTCTCAAGTCTGGATGGACAGGTCTATGACGTCTCCTCGCCCGATGTGCTGAGTCCGGAATCGGGCGCGCAGGCTGCACTCCTGTATAGTGGCGGCGGCGTTGCTGCAGTGCAGAAAGCGGGAACCACGGGGCAAGGGAATCTCGTCCTCTTCGGTTTCCCTTTTGAGTCCATCGTGGATCCCGCAATCCGTTCCGCTGCGATGGGGAACATTCTAGATTTCTTCGCGCTTCAGCCTCCGCAAATTCAGTATCCCAGCGTGCTTGACGTGATTGTTGCCTCCAGCAGCTGGGATGCTGCGGCCATTGACCTCGTCGACGGGCAAGGGACAGCAGCAGGCAATGGTCTGGGGCTGTCGCTGGTTGGCGGTGAGCAGCTTGTAAACCTGACATGGCAAACAATCGATCGCATCTACCTAGTGTTCGATCGCGATGTTGCCGACTCGTTTAATTCCGAGAACGTTTCTCTCATTGGTACAAATGTTGCCGACTACGGAGATCGGCTGCAGCTAGCCTTTGGCCAAGCTGGAGCTCTCATCGGGACGCTTGCCCTCGATACGCCTCTACATAACGATGCACTCGTATTGAGCCTGTCCGACGCGATCGTTGATACACTCGGGAATCCATTGGACGGTGAGTGGATCGATGGGATCAGTACGCGGTCGGGGGATGAAACCGGTGGTGGACAGTTCAATTTCCGTATCAATAGCTTGCCTGGCGATGCCGATCAAAGTGGTGGGATCACCATCAGTGATATTCTCGAGGTCAACGCGCTTCGCGGAACCATCCCGGACAATTTGACGGAAGCTCGCATAGATATTGATCGCAGCGGTGGTATTACCATTGTGGATATTCTATCGATCAATGCGTTGCGCGGAACTGTGTTACCCACTCCGCCGGAACCAGTCGCCCTAGGGGCGGTAGGGGACAATGCCCAGCGATTCGCATTGTCGACCTCCGGCCAGAAGCAAAGCAAGGGATTTGATCGGTTGGCAACGGATTTTGAGACTGCTCCCATCGCTGAACCGGTTAGCGCTCCTGAGCCTTCCTTCGTCCGGGATCTCGCTACTGTCCCCGTCGCTGGGGATGTTCCAGTGAATGTTCCAGTGAATGTTCCAGTGAATGTTCCAGTGAATGAGTTGGCCAGCGATTCTGCCAACGCATCTATTGCAGCACCTGAGAGGGCCTCCGCTACTGAACTTGTTAGTGCACCAGCGGTTCAATCCCTGACCGAGCCAGCCAACGAGAGTCGGATCGAGACGTTGGATGAGACTGTGGACGAGACTGTGGACGAGACTGTGGACGAGACTGTGGACGAGACTGTGGACGAGACTGTGGACGAGACTGTAGCGGTGGTCGCGACTGATCTGAATCAGGAGCCGGTTAGCGAGCCCAATTCTGAGAGTGCCAACAGCGAACTGGCCGTTAGTGCGGAGACCGCCAGTGAACCCAGTCGGCAGGTTTGTCGCAGTCCCGACCCTGCGGAACATCAGCGAGCGCTGGAGGAGATGGGGTACGTCCCCCCCCTAGTTAATGAGTCGACTTTGGAAAGCCGCAAACTATACTGGGTGGAACGGCAATCCACGTCCATCGAATAAGCCTATTCAGGAACCCCCATGCTACGTTTCGTGCGAACCTTGCTGCTTGCTGCTTCAATAGCGTCTAGCTCCGTCCTATCCGCACAGGCCGGGGTCGTTATTTCTTTCGCTCAGGCAATTAGCGAAGTGGAGATACCGACTAGCGGATCCTCCAGTTTCACCGTTGAAGTTCGTATGCGTACGGATGTTGGGACAGCCGCGATAACGGGTTATGACATCCCCATCGATCTTGCGGCACCCGAGGGGAAAGGCCTACCGCTCGGCTGGAGTGTTTCTGGATTCACCAAGCTACTAGATTTCGGCAGCGATGTCTTTTTTCCAGGTCCACTAGCACTCACTCCGGATCAGGGGGACATCCTGGTGGGTGACGTCAGCCTGGGTGGAAGTGTGGAGTTCGGCACCGATCCCCTATCGCTGTTCTCGTTTACGATCGATGTCACTTCGGAGGCTCAACCGGGCCAGTTCACTGCCACCGTTTTGAGCGGCTCATTGTTGGACATTGGTGGTGTTGCCAAAAGTGACGTCGCTATCGAGAATTCCGCGTTATTTCAGGCCACCTCCGTCCCCGAGCCCAGTGGGCTGATGCTGCTCGTGGCCGCCAGCCCGCTCTTCTTCCGGCGGCGTCGCGATTGACACGCTGGTGAATCCCAGTGCATCGTGCTGGCTGTGCCTATCTTGGCAACTGAGGCTTGTCTCTAACGGCGATTGCTGGTCTTCAGACTAGACCAACCCGTCGCCGCTCAACAATGATTGTCGCGAGCTTGATTTCACCCGTTGGAGGGCTCTATTCGCACGCAGTCAGGAAGAAGCAAGCACCCAATATCCTGCGAGGCCTACTAGGCACACAAAGCATGCAGACGTGCGCACGCAGCCCGAATTTCCGCGAGATTTCCCCAATGCGTCGGGCTGTTTTTCTTCAAGTTCCTGGAGTAGAGCCTCTATGAAGTTCTTCGCTTCTAGTAGACTGACACCTCGCGCGGATTGATACAATTTGATGGCGCGCAACTTTCGCCCAGCGTAGATGCTCTCCAAAATTTGATCCATCAACTCTGGAGGGACATTTTCGGTTTCAGTAGTCGATTCTTCCATGGCCATTTGCCCAAAATTGATTGGTCGGATTTTGAGTTCTTCGAATGCTACTCAGCACATCTGAATTGAAACAGAAACGTCCACTTAGGATACGTCCACGACCCGTGGTCCAAGGACATCGGTTCTGGGCTGGATGCCCAGCCCGGCTTCGTTGCTCGCTTGCATGAATCCTTGAACGCGCTCAGGTGCTCCGCTGGCATTGCTGACGGAAACATAACTATTGAAATCGGTACTGGTGAAACGGAAGGCTTCTGGAGTACTGTGCGCAAAATGCGCGATGGCTGCGGTGGTGATATCTCCACCCCAACTATCTTCCAGCGTCATAGCGATCCCCATGGAAACGCATAGATCTCGAGCTTGTTTGGCTTTGGTTAGTCCTCCAAGCTTACTGATTTTTAGATTGACCAGATCCATTGCGAGATCGGCTTTAGCTCGCAGCAGCATATCGAGACAGTCGATGTTTTCATCCAGTACAAACGGGTGCGTAGTATTGCGCCGCACGGCTAAGCACTCTTCGTAGGACAGACAGGGTTGTTCGATGTAGACATCGAGATCTTGGACTGCGCGCACGACCCGCATAGCTTCATGTTGCGTCCAGCCGGTGTTGGCATCGGCGACCAGTCGGTCGGTGGCTTTGAGGACCGACCGCGCTGCGCGGATGCGTTCAATATCGGTATCCGGATCTCCTCCAACCTTGAGTTGAAAACGTGTATAGCCCTGTTGGCTGTATTCGGTGACTTTCTGACTCATCTCATCGGGGGATTGCTGAGAGATGGCGCGATACAAGCGTACGCTATCACCATAGCGACCTCCCATTAGTACACAAACTGGCAAATTGGTTTGCTTGCCCAGGATATCCCAGCAAGCCATATCAATACCGCTCTTCACGTAAGCATGCCCTTTAAGAGCTGCATCCATGCGGTGGTTGACCTTGTGCAGTTCACACGGATCGTAGCCGAGTAGGTGCGGCGCCAATTCACGGAGTCCAGTTCGAACGCCTTCGGCATAGGCAGGTAGATAGAAGGGCCCCAGCGGGCAGACTTCGCCGTAGCCGACGAGTCCGGAATCCGTCTCTATGCCAACGACGGTGCTATCGAACACGGAAACCGATTTTCCACCAGACCAGTGATAGGATCCCTCGACTAGTGGGAGCTCAACACGGTGAGCAAAAATACGCGTTATCTTCATGCAATTACCTAGAGTAGCAAGGGCGAGCAATTCTGTTGTCATCGCGAGCACCCAACGGCATTCCTTAAGCCGTCGTAGGAACTCGGCAATGCGTTTCTACTTGTGACAGATCGTTGGGTTGGCTGCAATACGGCTGACAATAGACTATGATTCTGGTCTACGGATACGAAATACTCTAGAGGAAACTGAATTGATGAAAAAGGTGCTAGTGGTCATAGGGGACGCAACCGAGTTGCTCGATACGATGTACCCCTATTATCGATTGCAAGAAGCTGGGTTTCAACCTGTGGTAACGGCGCCCGAGAAACGGAAGTATCAGCTCGTATTGCATGAAATCAAACCGGGATGGACGATCACGAAGGAGTGGGAGGGATATACGCTTGACTGTGATGTTCCCTTCTCGGAAGTGAAGGAAGCGGAGTACGCGGGAATCTTTTTCTCGGGAGGTCGCGCTCCGGAATATATCCGTTACGACACCAATCTCGTTCGAATCACCAAACACTTCTTTGCAGAGAATAAGCCGATCGCCAGCGTCTGTCACGGCGTGGAGATACCTGCCTATGCGGATTGTGTCCGCGGACGACGCATGGCCACGGTTTCCAAATGTCGCTTTGATCTGGAAGTCTGCGGCGGGATTTTTGTCGATGAGCCCTGTGTGGTGGATGGGAATCTCTTCAGTGGTCGCACCTTTCATGACAATGGATCGTATGTGGGGCCGTGGATTGAGATGCTGCAGCAGCAGAATTCCTGATTCCCATACCGACATCCCCAAGATAACACCTAATGCATCCCGCCGTGAACATGCCTTCTCCCCGCCCAGTCGTTGTCCTAGCTCTCTTGGTATGGCTGCTACCACAAGTAGCAAGTTCCCAAGATTCTCGTGCGAGGAGGGCCGCTACACTGCCAGTCGATGCACCCGCCTTTGTTCCTGGCTTTGAACGTTTCGGGCGACATGCTGACATCGATTCCATTGCCTCCGGGCGATTGCTGATTAGCGAATTGAGCTGTGGTGCGTGTCATGCGACGGACGTTCCAGATCTGCAGCCCAAAGGTGGACCGCGATTGGAGAGTGTGGGCGAACGACTGCAGGCAGATTGGCTTTATGACTACCTCAACAGCTCACACGCTCCGCAGCACGGCACGACGATGCCCAACGTGTTGTCTAAGCTCGATCGCAACTCACGGCAGGATGTGGCCTTAGCTTTAGCCGCGTTCTTGGCCACACAGCGGAAGCCCTTGCCCGAGATCAAGGCGACTGGAGCGATCCCCGTTCCGTTGGAATTCTGGAAGCTTGGTGATGTGCAGCGGGGGACGGAATTGTTTCATCAGGTAGGCTGCGTTGCCTGTCACGCGCCCGATCCTGACTATGAAACCGTGGTCGAATCCAATTCGGCACTCGACGAACTCTTTGAAGAGCTTTCGACAGAAGAGTTGGAGGAGATGGGGCTGGCTTCCGCTGCCCGCAAGGTCGATTCGGTACCACTTGGCGAACTTGGCAATAAGTATTCCTTGCGCGGATTGGCTCGTTTCCTGCACGATCCACTGTCGGTTCGACCGAGCGGCCGGATGCCCGGATTTAAGCTCCTCCCCTCCGATGCGGCTGACATCGCGTCCTATCTGTTGAGCCGTGAGTCGACGAGTGCGAGCGAGACAAGTTCCTCCGGTAGTCCAGCTGAGCAGCTTGGCGTGCTGCATTCCGAGACGGAAGGATACGAGCAAGCTTTGGCGGGACGAATGAAGACTCAAACGCTGGGCGAATTGGCTGAACAAGGGCGTGGGTTGTTCGCTTCGATGAATTGCAATCAATGCCATGCGCTGTCTGGAGAGGAAACTGCTACGACGCTACCGCCGATGGAGCAACTGGATTCCCAGTCAGCGGTTGGTTGTCTGTCGGACTCTCCCACGCGATCGGTTCGTTTCTCGCTCGATGCAGTTCAAGTTGGGGCGATTCGTACGGCGCTGGCGGATGCTGCCACTCCCAGAGGGCTGGAGCCACCGTCTCGGCTGCAACACTTATTGTTGCAACGGAATTGTTACGCTTGTCATGAACGCGAGGAATTGGGTGGGGTTGGACGGTTCCGCAAGCCGTTTTTTGAAACAGTTGCCGGAATCGACCTAGGCGATGAGGGGCGTTTGCCACCTCCGCTGACAAATGTGGGCCGCAAATTGCAGCTGAGTTGGCTTAAGAAAGTGTTGTTGGGCCAGAATGCGGATATTCGCAAGCACATGCACATTCGCATGCCAGCGTTTGGTGCGGAATTGGCCGACGAGCTCCCGCAGTTGCTGGCAACCAGCGACGAAGTGGATTCGGCTCCAGAGTCCGCGGTGTGGGACTCCACCCTCTGGGATTTAGGCGCAACGCTGCCGCAGGTTGGGCGTGAGTTGGTCGACAACGGTTGTGTGCAGTGCCATCCGTTTCGCGGCTATGCGCTGCCGGGAGTGGTTGGAGTCGATTTGCAGGGAATTGCTAACCGTGTCCAGCCGAGCTGGTTCAGCGAGTTCATTGAGAATCCGGGCCTAGTAAAAAAGCAAACGCGAATGCCTACGTTTTTCCCTAAGGGGAAGAGCCAACAGCCTCATTTGCTGGGCGGGAACGTGCATTCTCAAATTGGTGCGATCTGGAGCTATCTGCGCGACCTGGATAAGCAGCCGCTGCCTGAGAAGATCAGCGCTGCGCGGGCTGAAAACTATGAGCTGAAGCCGACGGATCGGCCGATTCTGCTGCGAACATTTATGAAGGATGCCGGAACTCACGCGTTGGCCGTTGGATTTCCTGCCGGGGTGCATTTCGCCTTCGATACGGAACGGGTCCGCTTGGCAAACGCGTGGCGCGGACGCTTTATCGATGCCCAGGGGACGTGGTTTATCCGCTTTGCACCTCTAGCAGAGCCGCTGGGCGATCGGGTGCAAGCGATCCAATTTGGTGCTCCTTTTGCGCGGCCGAAGGACGAATCGGCGAGTTGGTCCGCTGATCAACTTTGGCCCCCACATGGATCGCGGATTCATTTTCGTGGGTATCGCCTGGACGAAGGCGGCATTCCCACGTTTCTCTACGAAGTGGATGGTATTGGCATTGAGGATCGAATCGAGCCCCATGGCCAGCAGGGGCTTTTACGCACGCTTTCGCTGCGCCCGGTCACCTCGCATGCGTCGGTGGGTGAGGAATCAGCCGCGGCCGAAGCACCGGAAACCGATCGCCTGTGGTTCAACGCCAATTACGGACACGACTTGCAAATCCTCAATGCATTCGAGAGTAAGAATGAATTGGGATTGCGCGTCAGGCTAGAGGTTTCAAGTTCGGATTTGCCCGTTTCCGTTCGCGCTGCATCAGACGATGGTGCGGTCTGGGCAGTGCCGCTAGATGTGAAACAGCCCATAGATTTGAAGGTTGAGTATCAATGGTAGAGTTGCTCTGGATCGCACGGAATCTAACGGGAGAGATGCTAGGCTCTCCGCAGAGAGGAAATTTTCCTGGGAAGAGACCCGGTGGATTCCCGTTGCGGTGCGCTCTAGTGCTGATCGTATGCGTGGTGGCCCGCCCCTGTTGGTCCGCAGAGGAAGGCGACTATTACCGCCTGGTAACGGTCGTGGCCGCCGGTGCGGGTGCCGAGTCGCGTTCTGCTACCTGGACACCACCGCCTGAAGGCTTAGTGTTGGAGGTCAGCGGAATTGCTGAGTACGATGAAGACCGGATTGCGGTCGCCATTCGTAAAGGCGAAGTCTGGATCCTAGGAGGAGTCTATGACGAGCCTCCGGAAAACCTGACCTATCAACGGTTTGCATCGGCACTTCATGAACCCCTAGGCCTGCTGCAGCATCAAGATTCATTGTTCACCGTGCAACGCAGTGAGCTGACGCAATTGCGTGACACGAATTCCGATGATCAGGCCGACGAGTATTTGACGGTTGCGAAGGGGTGGGGAGTTACAGGCCAGTATCATGAGTATGCGTATGGTCCGGAGATTGATGGGCAGGGCAACCTGTGGCTCACACTGAACATCGGCTTGGGAGTCAAAGGAGACGAGTTGAAACGCATTGTTCCCAACGCTCCTCTGGGATACCGGCAGGGACTCTGGCGAGGCTGGGGGATGAGGGTGGAGCCCAATGGCACGCTGGTTCCAGTGGCTGCGGGGATGCGCTCGCCCAGCGGACTGGGGGCGAATTTGGCGGGGGACATGTTCTACACCGACCAGCAGGGGAATTGGGTAGCTACGAATTCCCTGCATCATCTGCGGGAGGGAGCCTTCTATCACCACGCCGAAGCCTTGGCATCGATGAACGAGCCAGGTTCAACGGTAGCTGGAATCGAGACGGTTCCCAACGGCCTGCCCCTGCCTCAGGCGATAGAGCAATTCAAGCAGCTCAAGCCGCCGGCAGTTTGGTTTCCCTATAAGAAAATGGGCCAATCCACAACTGACATTGTCGTCGACGCAAGTGCAGGGGAATTCGGTCCTTTTCATGGGCAATTGTTTGTCGGGGAATTTACGCAAGCGGCGATGAGTCGCGTTTTTCTAGAGCGGGTGGATGGAGAGTACCAAGGCGCCTGCTTCCCCTTTCGCAGTGGATTTGCCTCGGCTGTTTTCCGCATGATGCAGGGCCGCGACGGGAGTCTTTTTGTGGGATTAACCAATCGTGGCTGGAGCAGTCTGGGCACCGCCTCCTACGGCCTCCAGCGGCTCGTCTGGACCGGAGAAACCCCCTTCGAAATACTCGAGATGCGAGCTCAGTCCGATGGGTTTGAACTGGAATTCACCAAGCCTGTCGATCGGGAAAGTGTGGAAGCGGCGGGGGCGTTTGCGATGCAGCAATACACCTACCTCTACCACTCGACTTATGGCAGTGACGAAATTCAAACTCGAGAGGTACCGATCCGGTTGGTCCATGTTTCAGAAGATGGATTGACCGTGCGAATTACCGTGGACGGCATGCGGGAGTTGTTCGTGCATGAGCTGCTAGCGGCAGGCGTGCGCGATTTAGAGGGGAATTCCCTGCTACATTCCCGCGCGTACTATACGCTAAATAGGATTCCACGAGCACCGATTCATTCCGCAAAAGGTCGCCGCTAGGTGCGTCTGCGTCGGGGCGACCACGGGTTTGCGTTGACGATTCAATTCTGTTTTAATTGAATCCTGTACCGCTTCAAGACTTCAACGGTTGGTGAGTTCATGAAAATTGCTGTGCTCAAAGAACGCTATCCTGGAGAACGCCGCGTTGCATTGACTCCGGCCAACGTCCCGCAACTGGCGAAGTTGGGTATTGAAGTATTGATAGAACGGGGAGCTGGCGTAGAGGCCGGATTCCCTGATAAGCAGTACGAAGAGAAGGGAGCCGTGCTGGTCGAAGATCCTGCCGCTGCTTTGCAAGCCGACGTTCTCTTGCAAGTCCGTTCGGCAGGCATGGACGCCGACAATGGAGAGCTCGTACGCTCCCATTTGCAGGCGGGGAAGATCGTAATTGGTTCGTGTGATCCCTTGGGGAAGCCCCAAGCGATCGCCGACTGGGCGGGGACCGGCGTCAGTCTGTTCTCGCTGGAGTTGATTCCGCGGATTACGCGGGCACAGAGCATGGACGTGCTATCCTCGCAGGCCACGATTGCTGGATATCGTGCTGTCTTGGAGGCGGCCACTGAGCTACCGAAGCTGTTTCCCATGATGATGACCGCAGCTGGCACGCTGACCGCTGCAAAAGTCTTTGTGATTGGCGCTGGGGTGGCTGGTTTGCAAGCCATTGCCACCGCCCGCAAACTGGGCGCGATCGTTTCGGCCTACGACGTGCGGCCGGCGTGCCGTGAGCAAGTCGAGAGCTTGGGGGGGAAGTTTGTGGAGTTGGAAATCGATGCTACCAGCTCCGAAGATAAAGGCGGCTACGCCAAAGCGATGGACGAGGAATTCTATCGCAAGCAACGAGCCTTGATGGCGGATGTGGTTGCTGGGAGCGATGTGGTGATTACCACAGCCGCAATTCCTGGAAGAAAATCGCCGTTGTTGGTGACCGCCGAAGCCGTTCGTGGTATGCCTGCGGGAGGGGTGATTATCGATTTAGCTGCCGAACGCGGTGGCAATTGTGAACTGAGCCAGCCCGACCAACGCGTACACGAGCACGGAATCACGATTCTGGGGCCGACCAACATCGCTGCCGAAATCCCCAATCATGCCAGTCAAATGCTGGGCAATAACGTTGTCAAATTCTTGGCAAATATGGTCAAAGAAGGACGTTTGGAAATGAATCTCGAAGATGAAATTGTTCGTGATACACTGGTCGTCCACAAGGGTGAAATTACGAACGATCGCATACGTAGTAGTCTCGCGCCCGCCAGTTCCGATTAGATTGCCGGTAGGGCGTGCTAGGGATATAGCGCCAATTTTGCAGGGCTGTGAGGCTTCCTGTGATTGTGGCATCTCTCTGGCATTCTCCTGCAGCGAATTCCCTGCTCATTCAAACTCTAGATCGGCCTTCCCTTATGTTGCACAAGCGAATTGTTCCCGTCTGTTTCCTTGTACTTCTATGCCTTGGTGGCGTCCCGTTGCTTCGTCCCGTTTCCGGGCAATCGACGTCGGAGAAGCCAGGGGCAGTCGATTCGCAGGCGCGGGAGGGGGGGCCAGCTGAGGCAGAAGAGAGTTCTCTGTCGACGGAGGTCTTGACTGAGACCACCGGCTCAGCGGCGAGCGTGGGGGCTGCCGATCCCAACATGCGGATGGTATCCAAGACAGCGATCTTGGTCGGGAGTCTGACCGTGTTCCTCTTGGCCGTGTTTGTTGGATTTGAAGTGATTACCAAGGTACCGCCCACACTACATACGCCGCTCATGTCTGGCTCGAACGCCATTAGTGGAATCACGGTCGTGGGCGCTATTCTAACTGCTGGACATAGCCTGGGCGGATTTGGCGCAATCCTGGGGATGTTGGCAGTTGTGTTGGCGATGGTCAATGTCGTAGGCGGCTTTCTGGTAACCCACCGAATGCTGAAGATGTTCAAGAAACGCTAGCCTGATACTTATCCGCTATTTTTCCAACCACAGTCATGAGCGGTGAATCCAGCTGAGGCAGATCGGTTCCGGCCGCTTGCCTCCTGCGTCAGCTCGCAAACTCCTGTTGCAATTTCCTACGAAACGATCCACCATGACCGGCTCCGCACCACTGCTACTCGCCTACCTCGCCTCATCGCTCCTATTCATCCTGGGGCTTAAGCAAATGTCGCATCCGCGTTCTGCGGTTCGCGGTATTGTGATCGCTTCGATGGGGATGCTGGTTGCAATTGTGGCAACCTTGCTTGATCCGCAAGTGGCTGGCTATACCTACATCGTGGTGGGGCTGATCGTGGGCAGCGCGCTCGGAGCCTATTTGGCGCTGTCGGTTGAAATGACGTCGATGCCACAAATGGTCGGCCTGCTCAATGCGCTCGGTGGTGGTGCATCGACGCTGGTGGCATGGGCCGATTTGGAACTCTCTCAAAACCAAACCGTCGATACTTTGATCGCGGTTGGCCTATCCGGCCTGATTGGAACCGTCACGTTTTGGGGAAGTTTAGTTGCATACGCCAAATTGGAAGAGTTCAAGAAATTCAAAAAGCCGTTTAGCTTGCCCATGCAACCGGTGATCAACGGCGCACTTTTGCTACTGGCACTGGTGTTCATCGGCATGCTGGCAACAGCGGATGCGGGCACAGGACAAACCACCAGCTATGTGTTGATCTTGGTGGTCGCTAGCGTCCTGGGCCTGTTTTTAGTGCTGCCCATCGGTGGTGCCGACATGCCGGTGGTCGTTTCCCTGATGAACTCCTACTCCGGATTGGCGGGGGCAGCTACGGGATTTGTGATTGACAACAACGCGTTGATTATCGCTGGGTCTCTGGTGGGAGCCTCGGGGGTGATCTTGACTCAAATTATGTGCAAGGCCATGAATCGGTCCCTGGTCAATGTGCTATTCGGGAAGATGGCTGGTGGCAGTTCTGGGGGCGATACCGATGAAGTGTATGCCAATGTTCGGAGTACCTCTGCAGATGACGTGGCGATGATCCTCGATGGAGCGCAGCGAGTCGTGTTTGTTCCTGGGTATGGAATGGCGGTAGCGCAGGCGCAGCACGCGGTTCGAGATTTGAGCAAGTTGCTGGAAGCGAATGGAGCGACCGTGGAGTATGCCATTCACCCCGTCGCCGGTCGTATGCCGGGCCATATGAATGTACTGTTGGCCGAAGCGGACATTAGCTACGACAAACTCAAAGAGATGGATGAAATCAATCCCACGTTGGATAGTGTGGACGTTGCGATTGTGATTGGTGCCAACGATGTCGTGAATCCTGTTGCCAAGACCGACCCCAATAGTCCTATTGCGGGCATGCCCATTATCGAAGTTGACAAGTGTCGTACCGTGATTGTGATAAAGCGGAGTTTGAGCCCTGGATTTGCAGGCATTCCCAATCCGCTATTTGCACTCCCGAATACGCTCATGCTCTTCGCCGACGGTCAACAAGCAGTGATGGATATCACCAAAGCCATCAAGGAACTGTGATGCTAGGCTGGGGGTGATCAGACCAGCAGCTCGGTTACGACACGCCCATGAACGTCAGTCAAACGAAACTCGCGTCCTTGGAAGCGGAATGTGAACCGCTCATGTTGAATTCCCAGAAGGTGCAAGAGAGTTGCATGCAAGTCATGCACACTGACCGGATTTTCGACGACATTGACACTGTAGTCGTCGGTGGCGCCCCAAGTCATACCGGGGCGCATGCCGCCGCCGGCACACCACATTGTAAAGCAACTGGGGTGGTGATCGCGTCCATAGTTGTCGGCCTTGAGTACCCCTTGAGAGTAAATGGTACGGCCAAACTCACCTCCCCAAATGACCAACGTGTCGTCCAGCAGCCCACGTTGCTTGAGATCGATCAGTAGAGCGGCGGTTGCTTGGTCGGTATCCTTGCATTGGCGTCGCACCTGGTTTGGCAGGCTACCGTGGGAATCCCAGCCTTGGTGAAATAGCTGCACAAAGCGTACCCCACGTTCAATAAGGCGTCGTGCAACCAAGCAGTTGTAAGCGTATTTGCCTTGCTTCTGAACGTCAGGTCCATACATCTTGAGCGTGGCGGCAGACTCTTGCGATAGGTCGAGCAGTTCAGGAACGGATGCCTGCATTTGGAAGGCCATTTCGTACTGAGCGATTCTGGTAGCGATGTCGGAGTGGGCCACTGTTTCTTGACGAATGCGATTGAGCTTCGCTAAACCATTGAGCATCTCACGACGTTGTGGGCGAGAGATGCCGGCGGGATCTTGGATGTCCAGTACCGGCTCTCCATTGTTGCGAAATTTAACTCCCTGGTACTGGGCTGGAAGAAATCCGCTTCCCCAGAGCCGGTCATAGAGGGGCTGCCCCGTTTTGCCGCTACCCTTGGAGCTCATCGCAACGAATGCCGGGAGTTCCGCGTTGAAGCTGCCGAGGCCGTAGGCGAGCCAAGCCCCGATGCTCGGCCGTCCAGGCAATTGCGAGCCTGTTTGTTGGAAAGTGATGGCAGGATCATGGTTGATTGCGTCGGTATGCATTGAACGAATCATGCACAGCTCGTCGACCTGAGTTGCCAAATGCGGCATGACTTCGCTCATCCACGTCCCGGAGTCTCCGTGTTGCGCAAACTTGAATAGACTGGGCGCGACTGGAAAGCTCGCTTGGGCTGACGACATGGTCGTTTTGCGGGCGGCGGGATAGATCGACTCCGGCACCTCTTCACCGAAGCGGGTCGCCAAATTGGGTTTGTAATCAAATAGATCCATCTGTGCCGGACCTCCCGATTGGAACAGGTAGATCACACGTTTCGCGCGCGGAGGATGATGGGGCAGTCCTAAGCCTGCGGCTGGAGGCAGTCCCAGCTCCGAATGCTGGTCAGCTGCAGGCGTCCCATTCTCTGTCGCCAATACTTGCTGGGAGGGCTGCCCCAGGCGACTCAGTGATGCGAGGGCCAGGGAGCCGAGCAACCAGGAGCGTCGATGGCAGAAAAGCGGGGGATTCGACTCATGCGAATTGTTCGTCATCAAACTCAATCCTTGTGAATGGCTTCGTCCAAGTTGAGCAGGAGCGATGCGATTAGGGTGATTGCAGCTTGTTCATGCCTTGGCTGTTGACACGCATTGGGAGATTCCCCATGTTCTAACAGCTGTTGTGCAGCTGCGGGATGTGAGGAAAAGTCTTCAACGGTGGAGGCATAGATCGACTCCAGCTCTCGTAGTTCCGCCGGGGAGGGGGGGCGACCGAGCACTTGCATGAACATCGCCCGCATGCGACTAACGGGTGTGAGCTCTGCCTCGCGATCCACAAACGCGGCTAGGTTTCGCGCCGCTTCCATATAGGTCTTGTTGTTCAGTAAGGTTAATGCTTGCAGTGGAGTGTTGGTCGGATCGATCCGTACCGAGCAGACTTCCCGACCGGCAGCATTGAAGCTAACCATATCAGGCGGAGGAATCGTTCTGCGCCAGTAAGTGTACAAACTGCGACGGAAGAGATTGGCGCCCGAATCTTGTTTGTAGGTGTTATTGGAAATAGAGCTCCAGATTTTGGGTGGCATATAGGGCTTGACCGACTCCCCACCCATCGAGTTGACGAGTAGACCACTGCTGGCAAGCGCTTGATCACGCAATTCGAAACCGGTGAGGCGTATTCGAGGTCCGCGGGCCCACCAGCGGTTGGTGGAATCTTGCTGGACCTGTTCGGGGCGAAGGGAGGAGGACTGTTGAAACGTGGCGCTCGTCACGATCAAACGCTGTAGATGTTGCAGATCCCAACCCGCTTCGATGAGCTCTACCGCTAGCCAGTCGAGCAATTGTGGATGGCTCGGCAAGCTGCCCTGGGTGCCGAGATTTTCGCTGCTTGTCACCAACCCGACACCGAAGAATTGCTGCCAAATGCGATTGACTGCAACTCGTGCCGTAAGCGGATTGCGGCGGTCCACCAGCCAGTCGACCAGTTCGAGACGATTGGACGGTTGGTCTGCGCTGTCCCACTGTAGTGCGGTGGGCATTGCCGGAAACAATGGGTGTGATTTGTCGGGTGCATCGTAGACACCGCGTTCTAACCGATAGGTCGGTCGTGGTTCGGGCAGATCCTGCATGACCATAACGGTCCCTGGCTTACCGGCTTGCGGGCGCTGCAGGCCATTCCCCGCTTCCTTCCTAGCTGAAGTGAGACGCACCGGATCGGGAGTAAGGCGGTGATCTTCCGATTTGTTGATTAGTGGCCAGGTTGCGGGTAGTTGAATAAAGGGAGGACTGTTGCCATTGTTCGGCCCGACACCATGTTCGGCCACACTGTTGAAATAGGCGAAGATTTGATAATACTCACGGTGGGAAAGGGGGTCGTACTTGTGATCATGGCACCTGGCGCAACCAACCGTTAGGCCTAGAAAAACGGTGCCAAACGTGTCCGTCCTATCCACTACATTTTCAATACGCCATTCTTCCGCGATGGAACCATCTTCAGAATTGATGCGATGATTACGGCAAAATCCTGATGCCACTTGTTGCCACAGCGTGGCGTTCGGTATTAAGTCTCCTGCCAATTGCTCGCGGATAAATTGGTCGTACGGCATGTGTTCATTGAAAGCTTTCAAAACCCAATCACGCCAGGCAGATTGATAGCGGTAGCGATCATTCTGGTAACCGTCGGTGTCCGCATACCGGGCCGCTTCCAGCCACCCGAGAGCCATGTGCTCTCCGTAGCTCGGCGATTGAAAGAGTCGGTCCGTCGCTTCTCGAATGGCGGCCGAAAGCGATTCGTGCTGGCAAACCTCTAGGAAGGCCAGTGTTTCTTGGGTCGTGGGTGGTAATCCAGTTAAGTTGAAAGTCAGCCGTCGGAGCAACGCGTGGGGTTCCGCCACTGGCGCTTGAGACAACCCCGCTCTTTTCAGCCCCGCTACGATAAAGGAGTCAATTGGATTGTGACAAATGGGCTTCGGGGCGTTCGCTGAAGGGTCGGAAGGCTGTTTGGCAATGGAGGGTAGTGGAGGGCGTTCAATGAAGCGGAAGCTCCAGTGCCGCTGGTACTCCGCTCCGCTCGCCACCCATTCTCGCAACACCTGCTTCTGCTCATCTGACAACTGCTTGGTGCTCTCCGGCGGGGGCATTTGCTGAGCTGGATCTGCCGAATGGATTCGCTCGACCAGTGAGCTAACTCCCTTGGTTGAATCACTCTTTAAGACATGGGCTGCTGACTGGGGCACATCGAGCCGCAAATCCGCCTCACGCGTGTTGGCATCCGGCCCATGGCAGGCAAAGCACTTGTCCGCCAATATGGGCAATACATCTTTCGCGTACTCCCACTCCACAGCGTGGGACTGCGCAGTGATCGTCATGCCGAGTAAACAACCTGCGATCCTACCGATGTTTCGAAACCGCGTTTGGGCAAAACGAAGGTGCCGCGAACTACGTCTTAGATGGGGAGGCAGCAGGTGAAACCAAGAAAACATGCGTGTTGAGACTCTCTACGACTAGGGCTATCACACCCGAAACTAGATTTCAGGCAAGGTTCAAGGCAAGGTTCAAGGCAAGGTTGATTGGCGTGTTTAAAGGCGTGTTTAAAGGCGTGTTTAAAGGCGGTGCACGTCGAGCGGAAGCCTTCGAGGCGGATGCTTGGAGGAGCGTTAAACGCAGCTAGAGATCAGGAAGCGGCCTGTTCGTCTTCCAACAAATTCCTCTCGCATTGAGAAATGAGCAAGTCGTTTGCCGGGTTTACTCAAATTGGGCACCGCGACGCCATTCTACCCCATCTGCTCTCTGCCCGTGCTAATTGCTCCGAGTCCCTCGCCAACGGAGCGTACGCCTTGACGGCACTCGCCACGCAGACAACCCCAAATGGGGCAAGTGAAAACGGGAGACGCGTTATCGCTATTGGGCAGGGCGAGGACAATAAATCGCTGCTGCCGGCCCGATCGAATATTGCCATCAGTGGCCGAGGCGCTGAGGCCAGATAGCGAGCTGGGGACACTGCAATAGGTACGGCCTAGCGGGAGTGGGCATGGGCGGATTCCATGCTGGAGTCGATAACTCATGCTGGTCAGCATTAGCTATAATTTGAGTTAGAAACTATCACCAAGCATTGCCGCGAAGTGTTTCGCGTTTGCGAGCAACGCGACCTCGTACACGCAGATTGCTGCAGGACAACTACTGTGCCCTCAAATCAAAATCTTTGCAAATGTTGGAAATCGATTGCCCCCATTTTTCTCCTTGCATTCTGTCAATTGGTGGGCCCTGTATGGCTGCTAGCAAGTAGTCCGGACCTGGCGGGTGCCGGAGAGAGACCGCACATTGTCTTTTTTCTGTCCGATGATCACACTTTGACCGATTCCTCTCTTTACGGTGCGAGCGATATTGCGACTCCCAACATGGAGCGCATCGCTACGGCTGGCATGACCTTCAGTCAAGCCTTTGTGATTTCCCCCTCTTGTGCGCCGAGCCGCGCAGCCTTGCTGACTGGCATGACACCAGCTCACAACGGAGCGGAAGCGAATCATTCCCGTCCCCACGCACGACTCAAAAAGTTTCCTGCGTATCTCCAAGAACAGGGCTATGAAGTCGTCGCGTTTGGCAAAGTGGGCCATTATGTGCAGACGCCTGAGTACGGGTTCGATCTCGCCAAGCATTTTACCTATCACGATGATGTCGCCGTAGCTGAAGCCGTGAAGTGGCTTGAAAATCGCCGCAACGACAAACCGCTTTGTCTATTTGTGGGTACCAATTGGCCTCATGTTCCCTGGCCCACCGCCACCGATGTTCCGTTGGACAGTGTGAAGATCCCCCAAAACCATGTCCGTACTCCAGAGACACGGCGAGCACGTGCTAAATACTACCAAGCGATCCAAATCATGGACGGTGAGCTGGGCAGTGTCTTCGATGCTGCCTATCGGAAGCTCGGTGAAAACACTCTGTTCATTCATAGCAGTGATCATGGTGCCCAGTGGCCGTTTGGCAAGTGGAATTTGTACGATGCCGGGATTCGTACGCCGCTGGTGGCAACCTGGCCTGGGAAGATCGCAGCGGGTTCGAAGTCGGATGCTTTAGTCTCTTGGATCGATTTGCTCCCCACGGTGCTCGACGCGGTTGGCGCGGCGGTACCTGCGTCACTCGATGGGCAATCGATTCTACCGGTTCTCACTGGGCACAAGTCCAAGCATCGTAGCGAGATCTACACCACGCATAGCGGCGATGGAAACTTCAATGTCTATCCAGCGCGCAGCGTTCGAGACGAACGGTTCAAGTACATTCGAAACCTGTATCCTGAATTTCAGTTCGATTCCCATGTAACGAAAGTCAGCAAAGAAGATGCATATTGGTCGAGTTGGGTTGAGAAGGCGCGCACGGTGCCTGCTGCAGCTCGCAAGGTGCGTCGGTATCAACAGCGTCCCGCCGAAGAGCTTTACGACCTCACGACCGATCCCGATGAGGAACACAATCTGGCTCAGCAGCCTGAGCAACTGGACCGCTTGCGATCCATGCGCGAAAAACTCGACGTTTGGCTCCAGGAACAAGAGGATCGCCCAACCGTGTTTGGCATGCCAACACTGCTGCCCCAAGCAAGGACTCCACCCAATGTCATTACGGTGTTGATTGATGACATGGGGTGGCAGGATCTATCTTGTTTCGGTGGTCAAGATGTCGAGACCAAGCATCTTGACCGTTTAGCCGAGGAGGGACTGCGTTTCACCAATTTCTATGTGAATTCGCCGATCTGTTCCTCCTCACGCACGGCTCTAACCACCGGCAATTTTCCGGCGCGGCACCGCATTACTTCCTATCTAGCCAGACGGGAGCTGAATGAGAGTCGCGGAATGGCACAATGGTTGGATGCAGGAGTTGCGACACTACCTCGGATGGTATCGGAAGCCGGTTATGCGACCGGGCATTTTGGAAAATGGCACATGGGTGGCCAACGCGATGTTGGTGACGCTCCACTGATTACTGAGTATGGTTTTGATGCTTCGCTTACCAATTTCGAAGGCTTGGGACCTCGCATCCTGCCATTGTGCGATGCTTTCGACGGGACTGAGCCGAAGCGCCATGATCTGGGCAGCGCTAAACTCGGACGTGGACCGATTGAATGGCAAGATCGCTCGACGATTACACAGCGTTTCGTCGATCGCGCGCTAGAATTTATCGACGAATCGGTCGCCCAGCAGCAACCGTTCTACATCAACGTTTGGCCCGACGACGTACACTCGCCATTCTTCCCCCCGCAAGCTCTTCGCGGAGATGGGGCAAAGCGGACACTGTATCTGGCCGTGTTGAAGACCATGGATCAACAGTTGGGAGCTCTTTTCGATCGAGTTCGCAACGATCCACTATTGCGAGAAAACACTCTCATTGTGGTTGCCAGCGACAATGGCCACGAGCCGGGGGCCGGCAGCGGTGGGCCCTTGCGAGGGGAGAAGGGAAGTCTCTACGAAGGCGGCATCCGCAGTCCGTTAATCGTATGGGGCCCCGGCTTGGTGGAAGCTGCCGCGGCAGGCACTACCAACAACACGACTACTGCCTCCAGCGTAGATTTAGTCGCCTCTCTTATGAATTTGTGCCATGTGAAGACGCCCGTTGGCTACCAATGCGACGGTGAGGATCTGCTAGCTGCCTTGCTCGGTAAAACCAGTGCACAGCGCACTGGGCCGCTTTTCTGGAGGCGTCCGCCGGATCGGCCTGGAACCGCTAAGCATCCGGCTCCCGATCTAGCCATCCGAGATAAGCAATGGAAGCTCTTGTGTGATGTCGAAGGCCAGCACCCCCAGCTGTATGACCTTTCAACTGATGTCGCAGAGGCGGAGGATGTTTCTAAAGCTCATCCGCAGATTGTCAAACGGCTTACCAAAGCTGTGCTCGCCTGGAATGGAGCGCTGCCAGTAGACGGTGTGGGGGCCGCACAGCAGATTGGCGGATTGCCGCTGAGACAATTCATCAATCCCATTGCAGAAGGAGCGGATCCTAGCGTGGTATGGGATGGCGAACGCTATCTGTGGGCCACGAGTCATGGCAACCGTGCCGTTTCAGTCTGGTCCTCGCCCACGCTGACTAGTCTAGGGACCCAGCATTCGATCTGGCAGGCTCCCGAGAGTGGACCGTTCTCACAAGAGGTGTGGGCACCAGAGTTGTTGCGTATCGGGGATCGCTGGTATGTTTATGTGGCTGCCAGCGATGGAGAGAATCGAAATCATTTGCAATACGTTCTCGAGTCGGAAACGAGCGATCCGTTGAGCAACTATACCCTGCATGGGCCACTCTACACGGGTGATGACTTCGATGCTCAGGAGAACAATATTTGGGCAATTGACATGACGGTTTTGCAGCAGCGCGACCAATTGTTCGCAATCTGGTCTGGCTGGTCCGACGCAACCAGCGATCGGCAACTGCTGTACATCGCACCCATGAAGTCTCCGACGGAGGTTGCCGGTCCACGCGTTCAATTGTGCAACCCCGATGACTTTCTGTGGGAACGCGTCGAGGAGACCGCAGCGTCACGAGGGCTGCACGAGGGGCCTCAAGTCCTGCAGCGAGCGGGAAGAACCTTTGTGGTGTATTCCTGCGGTGCTTCGTGGTTGCCGACGTACAAGTTAGGAATGCTGGAACTAACCGGCGACAACCCACTGGATCCGGCGGATTGGCACAAGTTTCCCAAGCCTGTCTTTGAGAGCACGGATCGTACCTATGGAGTTGGACATGGCAGTTTCGTTCCCTCTCCCGATCAATCGCAATGGTGGCATGTCTACCATGCCAAACGAGACCGCGAGCCGGGGTGGCGGCGTGCGATTTTTGTGCAGCCGCTAGATTGGGATGAGCAGGGGCTCCCTCGGTTTGGAACGCCCGTGCCCTCGAACACGCCTTTGGCCATACCAGCGGGTACCCTTGTGCCACCGTTGAAGACGCAGCGCAAGATTGATTTTGGCAGTGCGACGGTCGCTGGACTGTTTGACACGTATGCCCATCACCAATTCGTGAGCTGGGAGGAAGGAGCGGGAGTGCATTTAGGGCGAGTGCCTGAGCAACCGGTGAACACCTATCGAGCGGGGGAAAAGCTGACTCTGCGTGTCGGAGTCTACAAGGATGTCGAGCTTACGGCCAAGTTTTCATTTGTTTCGGGCGACCGCGACGCGGGTGTCTTGTTCCGCGTCAGTGGTCCTTCCGTTGGCTATGACGCACAGCGAGGGTATTTCGCCGGACTGGTTCCCCGTCGTGGGACCGTCGTGCTAGGAAAGACCGATGGTGTCCGCTGGCATCACCTGGCCGACGCTCCCGTGGAAATTGATTGGACGCAAGACCAGCAACTGCGCATACGCGCGCTCAAGAATCGAATCGAAATTTTCGTGAATGGTGCCACAGAACCAAGTCTGTCGGTGAATGATGGGACCTACCCCACGGGCACGGTTGGCATTCGGGTAGTCGACACTCATGCCATTTTCAAATCTTTACAAGTGCTGCCGCGAAACCAAAAATCCTTGACCCCGCAACAATAGCTGGTTAGCATTTACTAATTCTGTCCTGCCAGCACCTGCAGCTTGGGTAGCATTCGTGTTTTTCCCTCTCACGCCATCAACACCAATTCAACGGCTTGGCCAAGTCGCGTGGGGGCTCGTATCCCGGCAGGGGCGGTTTGTGCCTCTGGTGCTTGCCGCTTGGCTGCTGTTGAGCATGTTGCAGGCGGAAGCTTTTGCTGCTGGGTGCCACTATCTGGACTCCGCTGAGCATGCTGCGGATTCATCGCGTTTGGTCATGGCAGGCAATTTTGGCGTAATGGAGCGTGGAAATGTTGTTCAGGTCTATCGGGACGGACAATTGCTGTATTTTCCGCACCCCGAAGGGACGAATTGCCATGGTCCAGGATGCAAAAAGGGCAATTCTGGAACTGAGATCAAGAGTGTGAGCCTTGTGCGTTTGAGGCTTTCCGATTGCCCGAACCTGACGACGCGCCTTGTTCCGGAGCGTTTCTCGACGCGCTTCAACCTTGATGAAGCAAACTGCATCAAGAGCAGAACCTCTGACGGCATCTTCCGTCCACCTCGAGTCTAACCTTGGCATGTTTCAAATGTCTTGGTCGTAGCTTGATGACTTGGTTGAATTGCATGCTGCAATCGACAATCAGCATCGTTGGTGATTGCGCTGGCTTCAGTGATTGAATCAGTGCTGTGTTGTGGGTTGCCTGGTGCCATTCCATGTCGCTGGCCTGCGTCTCGTAGACTGCGAACTGCCTTTCTATCAATCGGTCTGAAGTGTCCAGGACCGCCTAACAAGCAATCTGCTGCGTTACCGTGCGCACACTGTTGCATCCGTTCTGGATGGAGCTTGCACTCGGCAAGCGGTTGCTCAAGCCGTCAAAGTCGTCCTTGGAATCGGACGAAATCGTTGTGGTCCATAACGCGCTGAACAGCAATTTTCCAATGCACAAACTTCCAATGCACAAACGCAGATGGACTTTGCTGCGCGGATTGAAGGACGCGGTTCCATTCGACCGACTTCGGCCAAACTCTTCCAATCATTCTCAATGGCAATCTGCCTCAATCCTAAAGACAACTCAATGTTTCTAAAAATACAGACTCCTCTTGTTCGAAAGCATCTGCCCCGAAGGGCGTTCACTTTGGTTGAACTACTCGTGGTGGTCGCGATCATCGGTGTACTGGTGGGATTGCTTCTGCCTGCGGTTCAAGCAGCCCGAGAAGCGGCCCGAAGAATGCAGTGTAGCAATAACCTAAAGCAGATCGCACTGGCTCTACACAACTATGCTTCTGCGAACCAGCGTCTTCCATCCAACGTAAACCACGTCTCAATGTCGGCTCATGCCGCGCTACTCCCCCATCTTGAGCAAGGGAATGCAGCGAATTTGATCGATTGGGGAGTTTCGTGGAGCCATCCCAACAACGACCTTGTGCGCGTGACGTCGGTATCCACCTTTAGCTGTCCATCGGATCCAGTGAGCGACTCACCAGTGGACTGGGCGACGACGAACTACAGATGCAACCAGGGATCGGGCTTCCTAAATGGCCTACCCCCAACGGACGCTTCCGACGCCAACTATGGACAACCAGAACCCAATGGACCGTTTGTCCCCAAGCAGTATTTGAAACTCAGCAGCATTACTGATGGCACCTCGAACACCGCTGCTTTTAGCGAGCACGGCATAGGAGACTTCAGCAATGCGGTATCAAGTCCCATGGACACTTTCTGGCCCAAAACCTACCCCGACACTGCGGACGAGGCCATGGAATTCTGCCAAGCCATTGATCCGTTGGACCTGCAGTTTCAGCGAGTGAGTGACGTGGGGGCCCCATGGCTGCAGGGGTACCATTCGACGTCGAGCTACTTTCACGTGTCTCCACCGCAGTTTCGATCGTGCATGTTTCCGCCTGGGCGAATTGCTACGACAGCAAAAAGCTATCACACCGGAGGAGTTCAAGTTGCGCGATGCGATGGTTCCGTCAATTTTGTGGCGGAGAGCATTGACATAGCCGTCTGGCGTTCGCTTGGCAGTCGCAATGGAGGCGAAAGCCTAGGGAGCTTGGAATGAGTAAGCAAAGGATGCGTGGCCGTTCGACCTACGCAGCCCAAATTCGGTATCGAGCGACCACTCCAGCCACGGTACGTTCGATGGTTAGAAGTCGCTGGCTGCTGATGGGAATTGTAGTCCTAGGCTTAGCCTGTACCCCTCAAGCGATTCCTGCCTCTGACGTCGGGGAAGCTCGAGCCATTTTGACGACCGTTCTGGATGCTTGGCAGGCTGGCAAGATCGCCGCGGATCTGCGGGAGCAGAGTCCGCCGGTCTACGTGGCGGAGGAATCCTGGGAGAACGGTACACCGTTGCTGAGCTACGAACTGCTCGACCAAGGTGCGCTCCATGGGACGAATGTCCGATTTGCAGTGACGCTACGTACAAAGACCGCGAAGAAGGCGGCCAGGCAGCTTAAAGCCTTCTACTTAGTGACCACGCGCCCCGCCCTCACCGTCGCGCGTGCTGATCGGTGACAGTGCCGATTGGGAGCCCAATACTTTTGATCAACAATATCTAAAATCAACCAACTCAAATCAGGTATCCAATGAAATTTCAGAATTCTTACATCCGTCTACTACTGCGCAGCTTATTTGCATTCGTAATCATGGGGGAAATCAATCTTCAGGGACAAACTGCCGTGGATCTCCCACGTCCCACTCCCATCACTCGCCCGGAAATGAAGTCGCTCCTCGAAACTGTTAAGGAGCGTACACCACGGATTCCTCTACCCGATTTGACTGAACGAGATCGCGAGATTCTAGGTCAGCGGTCTGACGATTATGAGACGCGCCTAAAGTATCACTTTCTCCCTCAGCTCGATGGAGCAGCAATGAACGGGAAGATGCCTAGAACAGGCAATTCTCCTCGAGGAAACTTTAGGAGCTCTGAGGAGGGGATGACGCTCGACTATGGTTTTAAGGTGGAATTGTTCTGGATTGTTTCCCGTGTCAACAACTGTCAATACTGTCTGGGGCATCAGGAGTCGAAGTTGCTCAGCGCTGGTCGAAGTGAAGATCGTATTGCCATGCTCGATGGCGATTGGCGCCAGTTCCAACCCGCCGAGCAAGCGGCCTATGCTTTTGCGCGAAAGTTCACTTTCGAACCCCATTTGTTGGTGGATGAGGATATCGAGCATCTCACAATGCATTTCGACGATCAGCAAATCATTGAGATGATTCTTTCCATGGCGTGGAACAACTCGATCAATCGCTGGAAAGAAGGCGTAGGGGTTCCACAGCGTCAGGATGAAGGGGGCTACTCCCGACTTGATGTGTCGAAGACTCCTCAAACACTTCAACAGGTTGCCGAGTCGGTCGTTCCACTCCCACGTGGCAGCTACGAAACGCCAACTTCCCCTGCATTCTTAACGAAAACGAGTGGCGTGGCTGTAGTGCATTATGATCGCCGCACGGGACGTGCGACTACCGCCACGGTGGAACATCGTCCAGCGTTGGAAGATCGATACAGCGTGCTGCGTTCACTCGCAGCCACTCGGACTCGCAGTGCCAGGTTGCCCTTGGTGGATGGACAACACGTGGCGGCTCGACTCAATCTTGAGCAACATTCGATAGAACCACAGGCTTGGTTAAGGTTGCTCGCCAATTTTCCGCAGGAGGGAAAACGTCGAGCCCAGGCGTTGTTGGCCGCTGAAGAGGATCCGCAACTCGATCCGTTGCTGGTCGCGCAATTAGGCTGGATCGTGGCCCGCAAAGATCGAGCTTGGTATGCAGCCGGCCGCGCAATGAAGAAGCTCATGGATCTCGGACAATCTATGGACGAAGTCTTCGCGCTCGATGCGGACTGGTCCGGTATGTCAGGCGAACGCCAGGCATTGTTTACGGTTGCTCAGAATTTAGCAGCCTCACCTGTAGTACTGACGGACGCGCAAGTGGCAATCGCGGTCGAACGAACGAGTCCAGGGGAAGTGACGCGAGTGGTCAATCTGGTAGCCCAATATGCTGCCTTCAATCGACTCACGGAAGCCGCCGGGTTGGCCTTGGATTGATCTCAACATCACCCACAGCAGAGAGCTTGTGTAGGGTAAGGGGCCAAGGCGTGCGATCCAAAAGCATACCTTGGCTCGGGATT
Source organism: Aureliella helgolandensis (assembly GCF_007752135.1). Classification (GTDB taxonomy): domain Bacteria; phylum Planctomycetota; class Planctomycetia; order Pirellulales; family Pirellulaceae; genus Aureliella; species Aureliella helgolandensis. The sequence goes on from NZ_CP036298.1 coordinate 4,127,923, forward strand.
CGCAAGAAAAAAAGTGGAAGCAGTGTCCAGTGGAAGCAGTGTCCAGAGGAAGCAGTGTCCAGTGGAAGCGATATCCAGTTGTGTGCCGCTGCCGGACGCCAGGTGCACCGTGTAGAGTGCCTTGCACGGGCTACACGTACGGATAGCTTGGATCAATTAAATGCAAATGTTTCATTTCCAGCCAAAATTCGCTGGGCACCTGGCTGTCTAAGGATTGAATATGAGATTCGACGCGATCCGCGCGACTGGAGCTGAGCGCAATGGAGCGAATGCTGGGATGAGAACGGCCAAAAGCCACTCCAGCGTTGAAGGGCGAGATCTGGTGCGCTTCGCAACATTGTTGAAATTGTTCGCGCCACTTGAGCATTTGAGCATCGGCTGAGTCCTGGGGATCGACAGCGCGATAATTGAAAAATTCGCCGCCCAGCAGAAAGCCACCGTGAAAGAGGGCCGAATTGATGAGTGTCACCCCGCGTGCGGCGAGTGAGTGCATCAATTCGATCAAGGCGGGTGGGTGTTGCATGATCGTGAAGCTATTCGCAAACATGACCCAATCAAAATCGCAGTGCTCGGAAAGTTCGCGGATGGTTTGCCAGTTTTTAGCGCCCACGCCGGTGGCGAGCACTTGACCTGCATCGCGCAGCTCAATCAAGGCGCGGTAGGCGCCCAAAATGTCATCCATTCGCCGCGAGCGATCGGTGCGATCTGTAGCCGCGGCAAGGTATTCATCGGGGTCATGGACGGAGACCAGTTGCGCAGAGAATTTACCGAGCAGCTGATTCCCTTCCTCCCAACAGCGTAGAATCCCATCGTAGCTGATGTCTTGAACGGCATCGAATTTGAGATCAACCCAGGCGCCCGGTTCAAAGGTTGGTTCTGGAGTCACGAGTGGAGTCCGACGCCATCCCAGTTTATTACTAATGAAGACTTGATTCGGATCGGCTTCGAGTGCCTCGAGCTCTCGACCGATGACTTCCAGTGAGAGCCCCGCGCCGTACTTACCAGCGGTATCGATCACGACTGGCGAGAAGCCACTATCAATCCAGGCAGCCACGATGTCGTTTTTCTCTTCGTCATCAATCGCTCGAAACATATTGCCCAGGCTGGTAGCACCGAAGATCAACGGTGGCAGTTGCAGTTTCCCTTCGCGATTGAACCCTGGTCCCGAACGCGTGCGGTTGCTACCTGCTTGATCTGTCATGTTCCATCCTTTGGAGTTTCTAATTGCAAACCATAGGCTTTGATAGCGGAATCCGCCCAAAACCACTTCTGTTCTCCTGCGGACAGCCCCCCAGTCAATTCTTCGACTGCGGCAACCCACGCTTTATACTCGCTGCGCAGCAAGCAGACTGGCCAATCGCTACCGAACATTAGCCGTTCAGGGCCAAATGATTCGAGCGCTACATCCCAATAGGGCTGCAGGGTTTGAGCGGACCAACTCGCATCGCGAACCTCGGTCACCACACCGGAGAACTTGCAACTTACGTTGGGACGCAGGCTGAGCTCCTTGATATTGCGAGCCCAAGCCTGATCAAATTCGGATTCCCTTACGGTGGGTTTCGCAATGTGGTCCAAGACAAAGACTTGGTTGGGGTGCTGGTCGACGAACGAAATTGCTTGGGGCAATTGTCGGGCATAGATCAGAAGGTCGTACACTAGACCGTAGGCGTTCAATTGTGCGATGCCACGCCCAAAATCTGCGTCGAGAAGGAAATCGTCGGGTTCATCCTGTACGACGTGTCGGACTCCTTTGAGCCAAGGCGACTGAACCAGCAGGTCGAGTTCATCGCAGACGCTCGGTCCGGCCAGTTCGACCCAGCCTACCACGCCGGCGATCATCTTGGAATCTTCGGCCAACCCTAGCAACCACTGGCTTTCAAGGATCGACTGACGGGCTTGTACGGTAATCGCAGCGGAGACACCGGAAGAGGCAACCGCAACTTCAAGGTCAGCGGCCGTGAAATCGCGTCGCAGGAGCGACATTTCGGAATTGATCCAGCCATACTGCTCCGCAGAGTAATCCCAAAGGTGATGATGGCTATCGATGCGCACGGTCGTTCCCGAACAAAAGAGGTGGAATTTGGAGAGGCGGCAACGTGAGGGGTGGGGCGATTGCGGGGGACACACGGCTTACCCGCGTTTGACGCCGACTACTCAGCCGTGGGCAGTTCCGAGCGTCGCGTTGAGTAGGGCATGTCGGCAAATCGCCAGAATTGAACCGTTTTCTCGCCTGTGCGCCAAGAGAAAAAGGCTTCTCGTCCATTCACGATGGTGGGGAATTCAATCCCGCCCTCTTCGGTCTGTCGTAAAAATACGCCCAGACTCTCCAGTTCGGCACGGTAGCGCCAAATTTTCTCGTACTCTTCCTGCAGATCCGCGCGGCTTTCCGCCAATTCGTCATCGTAGAGCGGTCCAGACGAGAGCGTTGTGCCCTTTCGGAAGAGTCGATGCAAGTCCGTACGACGTCCGGTAACGTTACGAAACACTTCCGCGATATCGGTCGCAATCGATCGCACCAGCGGAAGCATTGCGTTCGCTTCTTCAATGGAGAAGCGCTTGGTGGATTTCGTCGAAGTAGCGTTGTCGTTCATTGGAAATGTTCAGCGCTGGCTACTGAGGTGTGAATGCCAATAAATATTCACATTCGAAATCGACCGCATCTTCCGGAAACACGTGTGTTTACAACGGCGAGGCCCTCTTATCAGCAAAGCCTCAATTTTATCTCACGGTTGACGGATTGTCTAATTCAGACCTGGTCCACCAACTTTATAACAAGCGAGACTGCGTTACAGCTATTCGCTTCGGCGCGCAATTCCTTTTTCAGGAGTCGCTTGCTCGTGACGCATCCAAAGCTCCCACTCCTTCAACATCCCTAGCATTTTCCTGAGTCACACGCCGCTGACCTCATCGCGAAGGCGCGTTCCTTCGAGGCCGGCGGCCATCGCTTCCGTATCACTGTAGTGAGCGGCACAACTAGTCGATCCTCCGCTAGCTCGGGGCTACCCCTGCAACAATTGCAGGGATAAATGGCGGGCTTGCATGGATGCAAGCTGATTCTCTAAGCACTAGGAACCAATCCCGCCAGCCAGGGCTCAGCGGTCGCACTACTTCTTGCGGTGGCGAATCTTCGCGCGATTCCTTCGCTTCTTACGTCCAACTTTCCGACGACCTTTTCCGCTTTTCTTAACGCCCACTAATCGATTCCTGTTAACAACCGCAGAGAAATAAAATGACGAATATCATTCCGATCGCTTAGTCTAGCAATAGCAGGCACTTAAGCGAAGGTGATATTGGTCGGTTCGCGACAAGAATTTGCACGCAATCCTATTCTAGCCACCAGATTCCATGGTGGAATGGGAGGCACCGTCTGCATTGGGTACTAATGCCGACACCGCCTCTACCAACTCATGATCGGCACTTGGCATGATAAAACGTAGGTCAAAGTAGGCATGAGTTGCGTCGTAATCTGCCAGAATTGCCCGACCCTCCCGGTGCTGCCGCAGCGGATCGGTAATCGAGGCGACAGTCGATCGGGGAGTTAATTTAACCGCCCAATTCGAAAGTTCGTAGCGATTCCAGGGGGCGGGCCCGATTGGAATACGGCGTTCCACGGCTTCGGCCATGGCAATGGGACCGTAGTCATTGAGCTGGATTACCAGTCGACTGGCGCGATCTTTCAGATTTTCGGGGTTCAGCTGCAGTGCGGAGGCTACTCCAGCTTCGGACTCATTCCCCTGCTGTTCGAATTGCAATGTGATTACGGCTGCGGCTAGCCCAGGCCCGCTCAGGGCAACACCACCCATGTCGGCCAGCCGCTGCAATTTCCCTAAGCGAGCGTCCTCGCCGGCTACCAATACGCCTCTTGGACCTCCTAGCAGGAAGTTCAGTGGCAAAATAATGCCGTCGACGCCGCTCGCCAGCCGCTGACTGGCCAGGGGGCAATGCAGCGTCTCAGCCACGGCGGGACTAACGACGCCGTCCAGCAGAATCTCTAGGACTTGGGCTCCGCTTGCTTGAGCTGCCTCAATCGCGGCGGTTCGCTGCGCGGCGGCTTCCGATGGGGGGAGACTGTTGGGGCTGACCAAAACCACTAGCTGACTTGGCTGCACCAGCGTCTGTTGCCAGTCATCCACCGTGGTCTGATTCGTAGCCCCAATCTCAGTGATTGGCAAGTTGGCTAATTCCAAGAGCGAGCTGACGTCTCCCAGTACGGCGATGCGCAGCAGATCACTGCGGGCGACCACTAGACTCGTTGCCCCAAACTGCTTGGCGACGAGACGCAATGCATTGCCCACATCGCTGACCCAAGCGGTATGGGCGCATCCCAGCGTCGTTCGGCCAACCTGTTGGGCACGCATCTGAAGCTCTTCTAGGAACTGGAATGAAAGTGCGGCATTGGCGTAGCCATAGGCAACTGCGGAAGCCATGGAGCTACCCGCAAGTTGAGGATGAAAGAGCTGTCCCGTGGCGTTAAGCACGGCCGTTGCAGCCCGCCGACTACCCTGGATTCCTGTCATCGATTCCAGCCACACGCGGGTCTGCCGCCACGCATCCTGCATCTTCTCAATCGGGTTGAGCTCTTTGACCCCCATTTTGCTCAGCGTCTCGCGAACGCTGGCTGTTAATTCTGGTTGCTGGAGCACATCGAGGACTCTTTCCATAGCCGCTGCGGGAAGGATATCGTCGAGTCGCCGAGGTATTTTGATCATGCCTGAGTCCGGTTGGCTGTGGTGGATGCTAATGGGGGGCGTAGTTTGGTAGCGGAAGTCCCAATTGTAGCGGATTTATAGGACTGGAATGCTAGACGCCTAGGTGCTTTTTAGTGGAGCTTGCCGCATGCGCCAAAAGTGGGGCTAACCTTTAGCTCAGTGTTCTCCAGTTGTGAGAGTGGATGCCATGATTGATACAAGCCGTGATAGTCTGATTCCGATCAGCTTAGCCACTCTGTCGGTAGATACCGCATTGGGGATTGATATTTATTTGCGGAGCAGTGTCCGCGATCGCCCAGTCCTCTTCTGCGGTGGAGACGACATACCCGATCGCAAGCGTTTTGCGCGTCTCTGTGAGGATGGGGATGTCCGGCTGTTTATCGATCGCAATGAACGCCCCAAATACCAAGCCTACCTGTGTGAAAACATTGACACGTTGCTGGAGAACGAAAGCTCCATGTCGCCCCTGGAGCAGTTGTCTGTCTTGAGCGAAGTCATGCGTGACGTGCTCGACGAGCAGTTCTCAAAACGCGATACCGGTCAAATCGTTACCATTTCGCAGAAGCTCGGGGAGTGCACCAGTCGCGTACTCAGCAACCAACCGCCGCTGACTAAGCAACTTTGCAGCGTCCTACACCATGACTATGCGACCTTTACACACAGTACCAATGTCTCTCTGTATTGCTCCGTGCTAGCCAAGGCGCTCGGTTTTAGTGAGCAGGATATAAGCGAGGTTGCGGCTGGCGGTTTGTTGCATGATGTCGGCAAATTGCAAATTGATCCGCGAATCCTGACTAAGCCGGATCGACTCGATGAATTTGAATATCGAGAAATTCAGAAGCACCCTACGATTGGATTTTGCGAATTGAGAGAGCGCGAAGATGTAACGCTAGCGCAGCTAATGATGGTCTACCAGCATCACGAGCGGTGCGATGGAAGCGGATATCCCGTCGGGATTACTGCCGAGGAAATTCACCCCTACTCCAAAGTCTGTTCTATTGTTGATGTGTACGAGGCCTTAACTTCCCACCGACCTTACCGTCACCCGATGACCGTCAGTACAGCACTGTCAGTTCTCGAGCGTGGTGGCGAGCGCGAATTTGATCCGGAGATGCTACGATGCTGGCGCCAACTAGTGACGGAGTGACCGATGGTAGCTTGCCCGTACCGCCGCTACTCGTACAACTCCCCAAAGAGCTCGAAAAGTTCTTTCAAGAGTCGGGGTATCTCTCCACGACCGCTGAAGAAGAGCGCCGCAATGCGCGCTTGCGGGTGCGACAAGTCGGTACGATGACAATGGAGCTGACGAAACGCTCAGAGGTGCTGTACTCCTCCGATGATTTTTCAGCAATCAGCTCCGTGTTGATCAAGGACCTTTCACGCAGTGGAGTTGGCTTTCTGTACCACCGGGAAGTGTTTCCGGGAGAAAGCGTCCAAATCCAGTTGAAAGGACGACGACTCAAAGCCAAGACCGTGCGTTGCCGTCGTTTAGGACCGAAATGTTACGAAGTCGGCTGCTTGGTTTCGGTCGTTGGCCGCGATACCACGGCCTAGTGCGGAGCCCCCTACGCCTGGGACTTCCGTCGACCAGCGAATGACTCTTGACTCACCACTTACCACCAGAGAACTGTCCACCCATTCCGCTATGTCGAACCTAAGAATCCACATCTCCAAGTCCCCGCTGAATTTTATCCAGCGCGTCTGTGATGCTGCAGTGATTGGTTCGACCCTTTATGCTAGCCAGTGGCTTACGGGAAACGCGATAAGTGATCGAACTCTGCTGGCAATTCTAGTCGCCATCGGAGTTTACTCGATGGTGAGCGAAGCCGCTTCCGCGTACCGAGCCGACACGGGGCGATCAGCGAATCACGATCTTGCGATCGTGTTGTCGAGCTGGCTGGTTACCGTTTTGCTGCTGGTTGTGATCGCCTTCTTCAGCCGCCATAGCGAGTATTTTGCGCGTGCAAGTGTGCTGAGCTGGATCTTCCTAGCGGGCGCCGCATTGGGCCTTTCACGCATGTTGTTTCGCATCGCCATTGAGCTGATGATCGCCAGTGGCTGGTCGACGCGTCGCATGGCCATCGCGGGGTTGAATGAGCTGGGTGTGCAACTGATGCGGAATGCGGAAGCGAATCCGAGCTGTGGACTGAAGATGGTCGGCTTCTACGATGACCGGGCAAAAGATCGTTGGCTGGTGAAAGATCATTCCGAACAGTTTTTGGGTTCGCTCAATCACCTCGTTGATGAAGCGAAAGCTGGAAACATTGATACGGTATTTGTCACTCTGCCGATGCGAGCAGAGTCTCGCATTCGCTGGTTGCTCGAGCAATTGGCGGACACTACCGTCAGCGCCTATATCGTCCCTGACTTCTTTGTCTTTGAACTGCTGCACTCGCGATGGAATAACATCGGGAATCTGCCAGCGGTGAGCGTCTTCGAAACTCCGTTGTACGGAGTCGATAGTTGGCTAAAAAGAGCCTTTGACTTAAGTATTGCAACTTTGGGGCTGATCGCAATATCACCGATTATGGTTGCATGTGCGATACTCGTTAAAGTGTCGAGTGCGGGGCCCGTGTTCTTCCGACAACGGCGCTACGGCTTAGATGGGAAAGAGATCTGGGTCTGGAAGTTTCGTTCCATGCGAACCTGTGACAATGGAAGCGTTGTAGCTCAAGCCACCAAGGCGGATCCACGGATTACCCGGATTGGTAGTGTGCTGCGGAAGACTTCCCTCGACGAACTGCCCCAGCTGTTCAATGTAATCGAAGGCTCGATGTCGCTGGTGGGGCCACGCCCCCACGCCTCAGCGCACAATGAACATTATCGAAAACTGATTCGTGGTTATATGCTCCGCCACAAGGTCAAGCCTGGGATTACAGGTCTCGCTCAAGTTGAGGGATACCGCGGCGAAACAGAAACGCTCGACAAGATGCAAAAGCGGATCGATTTCGACCATCGCTACATTCAGCAATGGTCCCTATGGCTTGATTTCAAGATCCTAGTTCGGACTCTGTTCGTCGTCTTCAAACAAGACAATGCTTACTGATCCGTTCACCACTGCGGCGAATGCTTGGATGAGCATGCGCGAGGCTGGCGCTGCCGGTCGAGTGGATTCAACTCACCTAGCGTTCGATCCGGAATGGCTTGCGATCAGCAAAGACCGCACCAGACGTTTCTTCCAGCTGTCTCTGTAGCTTAGTTTTGGCTTGAGCAATCGTGTCGTGTTGTTGCTCTAGGGCTTGGGCCGCAATATCCCATTGAGTCTCGAATGCCGCCTGCATGCGTTTGACTGAAGCCGCATGGCTAGCCTCTAATTCCTCGCGAACCGCAACGCGGTTATCGGTGGTCGGGTGCATTTCTTCGATGATCCGTAACACCCCCTCTGGAAGGCTCCCAACGACGGCAAAGGATGGTGTTGACCAAGTTCCTGACAAAGCGATTTTCAAGATTTGGTCCTCGCTTCCGCCAGCCTGCATAGCAGATCCCAACAGGCTAGCCTCAGGACTAGTGAGTTGCGTCAGAGAGGCTGCATCGAACTGAAGCTCACCCTGCACCTCCTCATCCTCCACCGTCAGCCAGCCCCTGAAGTTCGGTTGGGCGGCCGCTGCTTGGTCTCCGGAAGATTGAGCACCGGAGGAGATGAGTGTGTCACTGAATTCAACAGTACGCGAACGCTGCATTTCGACCTGCTGTACCAAGACGCGATAGTCCCTGGCTGGTGACGAGCACTGAAATTCCCATTCCCCGGCGGAGGTGCTCCAATGCCCGTTGGGGTCGGTTTGCTTAAGTTTTCCCCAGAGTTCAAACGGATACTCTTGGCCAAAGAAGGCGAAGTCTCCGTGGACATGCATGTTGGCAACCTCAAAGAACGGTGTTGATCTCGAGCTGTGCCAAATGTTTTGGTCATAGGCAGGTGGCTGGTGGGAAAAACGAGATTGGGTCAACCGCGTTGCAATCTCAACATAAGGAACCGCCTGTTGCCACAGTTGCTTTACCGCTACCTTGATCAGATTCAATTCCGCGTCGCGGCGGCGGGCAAATTTTGCGGACTGCTTACTTTGTTCCTCAAAATAGGATTCAAGTTGTTTTAAGTCACCACGCAGCAAGCTGGGCATTCGCTCAGCGGATGCAAGGAATTCCTCTTTGAGCAAATCCAACTTGGAGGCGAGTTCAACCTGTTCCGCCTCAAGCACCAGGACTTTTTTCAGACGGTCACTTAGCTCGCGTTCTAGTCGGAGCGGATTGTCGGTTTGCGCCGTAGCCTTTCCAACTTCGGCGCATACAGCCTGAAGTGTTCCAGCTTGAGCGGCGAGTTCCTGGATTCTATCGGCGTATTGCTTTGCGACACTCTCGGGATCGTTCAAGCAACGAAATTTCTCGGCGAGTGCACTCCAGTCGTATTCGGCGTGCCGCGTGTTGAGGAATTGTTCCCAAGCGGATGGGGTTGCGTTTGAAACATTCCGTAGTTCAGGTACGACCGCATTGCCCATAAAGAGCCGTGCGTCACGAACGAGGAAATGCGGTACCTCAAGCCGTTGGTTGACTAGAGAGTTCCACTCCACTGCCAGCCAACCGCGTTCTGCCGAAAAACCAAAGCTGCGACAGCCATGCTGAGAAGCCCAGCGCATGTCCCGTATTTCGATGACAGAGTGCTGTGGATGAACATGCAGTCCGCCGACAGCGACGTCGGAGGAAATCAAGTTAGCGACCAACAGCTGATCGATCCAAGTACGCATCGGACGGATCATCAGGCACGCACAACCTGCTAACAGGATGCAGGTTCCCCACCAGAGTCGTCGCCGGCTTACAAGCATTAGTGATCAATCCTGTCGCGAATTGTCTTGAGGTGGTGGAGAAGGTATCGCAGTGCCTCTTCGTGACGCGTTTCAATGCTCACCACCGTAGAATCGATGGCTGGGCCGGGAGTCTCCGCATCGGTGGACGAGGCGAGCGGTGAATCTGCAACCGTCGCTCCCGGGCGCAATTGCGTTCGCTGCGCCGGCTCGCTGGCCCCTGACGCAATGCCCTCCGTCGGCGGATGTTTGGCGGCGGAGTGAGGTGCGGAGAGGGGATGTGAATTTGACGTAGACATCGTTGGCGGGGCAGCCGGATTGGCCGACGCCGGTGGAAGTGGTGTGTTGTCGTACTTGGACGGCGTTGCCGCTGGCGTTTTGTGGCGAACTTCAATGAACGTCTCTGAATCGAGATCTGCTAGAAGTTCGTCGACGAGGGACGTGATCTCGACAGCCCGACCAAGCGTTTGTGCTGTATCGGTAACGTGCGAGCCACTTCCGGTGGAGTAGGTGTCGTGGCAGTCGTTCAAGACCTGTTGCAACTCGACGGCGGCCGGTGGCAGTGACGTCAGGGAGTCTCCTGCTACGGGGACAGCCCGCTGGGATGCGTCTGTCGCCGCAGCCCGAGGTTCCTCACATTGCAGCGAATCTTGGGAAGCGATGGTAGCGAGTCTGTCAGTTTCCGGTGAGGACTCAATCGCCCTTTGAGATGCCTCGGTCTGCTCAGACGCGACGCTCCATTGGTCTTCGCCGACAGATGGTTTGCGCAACATGGGCTTGAGCAATAGATAGCACACACCGAAGGTGGGAATGAACAACAGGCTCCCCACAATGCAGCCGCCTAAGACCAGGGAGTTTTGAAGTCCAACCCAGGCGAGCATTCCAATTGCATCCCAGCGTGTCCACCAATCGTTGAGGCTCGAGGAGTGCAACCACTCCAACCCCAAGCTCCCGATGGCTGCGTGGGCCGGGTAGGCAAGTATGCTCACCACCGCAGCACTGGCCGCAAAAGCCATGAGGTGAACCGGCAATAGTACCGTCAGGCAGGCGAAGGCTGCGAAAAGAACGCTAAGTTTTGGTAGCAATCCACACAGGACGCCCCAGGCAATCGCCAGTGCGACTTGCGCGGGGGCGTGCCTTGAGGAGGTCACTCTCAGAAGGCGGCAGAGCATCCTGCTCATTCAGCCAACTCCAATTCGTGTCGTGCAAGTCCAGTGTGCTAGGGCCGAGCGATTTGGCGCCACTGCGAGCAAGTACTCGCCGCTCCACTTGCTTGGAACGCATGGCAGCCCATCCATCGGTTCCAGTTGTTTCGAAAAGTCGCGTCTTAGGGTTTAGGGAAAGGGATCTTTCCAGGACGCACTTGGTAGCTCATGGCCGAATTCCCTCCCCGTCTCCCCCAAACCCCCAGATTGGTTTGCCTGCATTGCACCCCACCTGAGACGGCTGGGAGTGGCACGCCATCCTCGGCTTGAGGCACCCATTGGGCTGTCAGAGAGGGCGTGTCTCAGCAACCTAGCGTCAGCTGCAGCCGGCTTCAGTACCGTGACTTAGGGGCTAGGATCGGCAGGCAAGGTGGGCACCGGTCTTCGCGAGCGATTGGAGCTCCAGCAAGTCTGAACTGCTCGCTGGAGGCCACGCCCAGGACGTTACTCGGCGCGTGACCGGTGGGGCTTGGCCCAGTCCATGATTGCAGACTGGGTTTCATGTCCGTGGCGTTGCTCGGTAAGGGGACCTGTTGCGGGTCGCAGCTGGTGGCAGATGGCACCGATCGGGGGGCGTACTAATTTCCTGTCCGATTGTCTCAGCACGCTGCGTCGGCTTTGTTTATACTGCTTGCCAGCCTCGTATTCCGGCCCGGCAAACAAAGGCAAAGGCTTGAGTCCCTTACAGGAAGCATCATGAGTTCAGGTATCGCAGACGTAAAGAAACTGAGTGACGATGATGTGCAAGCCATCGATCGCTTGCAGCAGGCCTACCGTCAACTCGTGGACGAGTTGGGCAAAGTCATTGTGGGGCAACGCGATACGATAGAGCAACTTGCGATCTGTCTTTTCGCGCGACGCCATGCACTCTTAATGGGCGTGCCCGGGTTGGCCAAGACGCTGCTGGTGAGCAAGTTGGCGGAGACGCTATCGCTCAATTTCAACCGCATCCAGTTCACGCCCGATTTGATGCCCATGGATATCACCGGTACGGATATCTTGCAGGATAGCGAGGGGGGCCGCCGGGAGTTTCAGTTTATCCAAGGGCCGGTGTTTGCCAACATTGTGCTGGCGGATGAGATCAATCGTGCACCGCCAAAAACACAAGCTGCCATGCTCGAAGCGATGCAAGAGCAGCGAGTCACCGTGTTGGGGAAAGTGTTTGATCTCCCTCCGCCGTTCATGGTGCTAGCTACGCAGAATCCTGTGGAGCAGGAGGGGACCTACCCCTTGCCGGAAGCACAGTTGGATCGTTTCATGTCCTTGATCGAGTTGGACTACCCCAACGAGGAGGAGGAGATTCAGATTGCGCGCACGACTACCGGAGACGATTTGGTTACGCTGCGGCATTTGATGAGCGCCGAGGATATCATTGGCCATCAAAACCTCGTCCGTCGAATACCGGTGCCGGATCACATTTACACCTATTCCGCTCGACTGGTGCGTAAGACTCGGCCTGGCGGGGAGACTAGTCCCGACTGGCTCAAACCGCTGGTGTCGTGGGGCGGTGGACCGCGCGCGGTACAGAATCTGATTTTGGGCGCCAAAGCCCGAGCTGCCTTGCATGGCAGTTACATGGTTCGCAGCGAAGATGTCAAAGCCGTAGCACCCTCGGTTCTGACTCACCGCATCATCACCACCTTTGCAGCTCAGGCGGAGCGCGTATCTGCGAAAGATATTATCAAGAGGCTGATCGAAGAAACCCCTGACGCTTAGCCCCACCTCTACGCAAACGCGAACCTATGAGTACAGATCGACAGCAACGCAGCTTTCTCGACCCGGCGCTGCTTGCGCGGTTAGGAGCCCTTCCACTCCTATCCCGCAAGCCGATGTTGGGGAGTGTCTCTGGCCGCCATTCAAGTCCGCACCGAGGGGCCAGCGTCGAGTTCGCTGAATACCGCAAGTATGTTCCTGGAGATGATTTGCGTCGGCTGGACTGGCGGGCCTACGGCAGGACGGATCGCTTTTACATCAAAGAGTTCGAGGCCGATACCAATCTGCGGATGGTCTTGGTCGTCGATACCAGTGGTTCGATGAACTTCGGGTCTGTGGGAGCCACGAAACTCGAATACGCACGGCGTATCGCTGGCGCGTTGAGCTATTTGGCGATCCAGCAGGGGGATGCCGTGGGACTCGCTTGCGTCGCGCAAGGCATTGCTCAGAACATACCGGCGCGCCGAAGTCCGGCGCATTTGAGTCAGATTTTCGATACGCTCGAAGCGGCTCAGCCGCAGGGAGAAACCGGCTTGGTTGCCGTGTTGCACGAGTTGGCGGAGACCGTCCGCCAGCGTGCCCTAATCGTCGTCTTGTCGGACTTCTTTGTGGAGCCGGAAGAGCTCCGCGAGTGTTTCGAGCACTTGAGGTTCCGCAAGCATGACGTCTCAGCATTCCAGTTGCTTGATCCCGAAGAACTGGCCTTTGACTTCCAACGCCCGACACGGTTTATCGATATGGAAGGTGGAACCGCGATCTTCGCCGACCCCGTGGAAATTGCCGATCGTTACCATCGCGCCTTGGCGGAATATTTAGAGAGCTTACGCAAAGTCATGCTGGAAACCGCCGTCGATTATCGACGAGTGTCGATCGATACCGAATGTGAAACTGAGTTGAAGAACTTCTTGGTGGAACGAGCGATGCGGAGACGCGGATCATGAGCTTTCTCCAGCCGCTGATGCTGATTGCTTTACCTCTAATCGCCCTGCCCATTCTGATTCATCTGATCAACCAATGGCGGTATCAAACGAAGCAGTGGGGGGCAATGATGTTTCTGCTCTCTGCCAATCGGATGAATCGCGGCTTTGCCAAGCTGAGGCAATGGTTGATCTTGGCCATGCGGACTCTGGCCATTGCCGGCCTGATTTTGGCCGTTGCTCGCCCCTTGGCCAGCGGGATGTTGGGCTGGACCGGTGGAGGCAAGACCGACACCACTCTGGTCCTGCTCGATCGTTCGCCCAGTATGCAACAGCAAGGAATCGGTGGCGACACCAAGCTGGCGACCGCCCGGCGGCAACTCACCGACGCCTTGCAAACCCTGGGGAGTCAACATTGGGTGACGATCGATTCGACCACCGGCCGTCCCCAGGCGTTCGAATCGCTGGCCGCTCTAATGGACTCACCGGCACTGGCCGCATCGAGTGCCACGGCAGATCTTCCCAGCATGATGCAGTCCGCCCTAGATTACCTGCAAGAGAATCGGCCGGGACCGACCGAAGTCTGGATCGCCTCCGATTTACGGGCCAAGGACTGGAATGCAGACAGCGGATCCTGGAGCTTGATTCGCGAAGGGTTCGAGCAGTTGCCCCAATCGGTTCGCTTCAATCTTCTGGCCTATCCGAGTCCCACTAAAGACAATTTGGCGATTCGCGTCAGTGAAGTCCGCCGCGCAAAGGTGTTGAATCAGGGCGTCGATAGTAGTGAACTGCTGTTGTCGATGACCATTACCAAGTCGAATGCGAGTTCGTCTACTACCGCATCAGAATCTTCCGCTTCGGCGCAGGCCAACTCGGTCGAGAGTGTTCCGGTGGAGATCGAGATCGATGGCGCCCGCAGTACGCTGACCGTCGAACTATCCGGCAACCAAGCCGAATTGCGCAACCAACGCGTTCCCTTGGCTAGCCAACAACAGCGTGGCTGGGGGCGAGTCTCACTGCCGGCAGATTCCAACAATGCCGACAACGACTTCTATTTCGTGTTCGACGACCCGCCTGTGCGACGCGTGGTCATCGTCACCGAAGACCGCTCCGCGACGCGTGCGGTAGAGATTGCTGCAGCGGTGACCGAGGATGGAACGGACAATGCAGCGGTGGAAATCTTGACGCCCGACCAGCTCGATTCGCTCGTACTCGATGAAACCTCTTTGCTGATGTGGCAAACGACGCTGCCTGGAGCCGACTTGGCTCCAGCCATCGAAGACTATGTAGACAAGGGGGGGCAAGTCTTGTTCTTTCCTCCCACCAGCTTGACCTCGGGCGGTTTGGGCATGAGCAGCGGGCAGTTCCTGGGGATAGCGTGGGGCGCCTGGCTCGACAATCAAAAGGAGGTCTTTGTCGAAAACTGGCGGGGAGATCAGGACCTCCTAGCGGCTACCGCTAGCGGCACGGGGCTGCCCGTGGGGCAGTTGAAGCTAAGCGGTTACGCGCGATTGAAGACCGAAGAGGATTTGACTCGACTGGCAACACTGACGGGCGGTGATCCACTGCTAGCTCGCTTGCCGACCGAACGCGGAGGAGTCTACTTCTGCACGGCATCTCCCTCTCCAGCCGCTTCCTCCATGGCAGAGAGCGGCGTGGTGTTATTCGTTACAGTTCAACGCGCCATCCTCCGCGGACAGGAAGCTCTGGGCAATACCACGCAACGCACGGCGACGGGCGGAGACATGGATTCTGGGGGGGCCAGTCAGACGGTTGATTGGCGCCAAGTCGCAGGGCCTGAGGAAGTCTTGTCGACCGAGTTTGGGTCGCAGGCGGGGGTCTATCGCACCGAAAAACGAATGTTTGCTGTCAATCGCGATGCTTCCGAAGATCGCCTTGAACAAGTGGGGGATGAACGTTTGGAAAGTCTTTTTGCAGGCTTGCCGCTGGCCCGAGTTGACGAGCAAGCGGGAAGTCTCTCGGGAATCGTGCGCGAAGTCTGGAGAATGTTTCTTATCTGCATGATCGTGGCCCTGTTGCTAGAAGCGATTTTGTGCCTTCCACGTTACCGACCGTCTAACCAACTCGGTCCCAAAGCCACCACTTGATTTAGGGTTCAGTCTGAATGACAGAGACCAGTTTTGCTTTTCAGTGGACCACGTTGTCTTTGGTGATTTCGGTCGTCGCGATAGTGGCAGTCTGCGCACTGAGCTGGTTGACATGGCTGCGTAGTGGCATGCGCCGCGCCGTCTTTTTTCTAGAAATGCTGCGCGTCGCGATTGTCGCGGTAGCAATTTTTCTATTGAACCAACCCGAAACTTTGCAAGAGTTTCGGCCCACAGAGAAGCCCACTCTCGTCGTGCTGGGCGATCGTTCGCTGAGCATGAATACGCAAGATGTAGGTTTGGAGACCGATTCTTCCCTACCGCTAGTCACTCGTTCCTCGGCGGTCGACCCGATGCTCGACCCGTCTACCTGGGAGATGCTCAACGATGACTTCGAAGTCGTTCTAACTCCATTTTCGACCGCCGACGCAGCGTCGAAAACCAATCTTCATGAAGCGTTGATGCAGTCGCAAACCGAGCATGCCAGCTTGAGAGCCGTGGTGCTTGCTTCGGATGGAGATTGGAACGAGGGGTTGCCTCCCGTTCAAGCCGCCATGCGGATGCGACTGGCCAATGTGCCCATCTTTAGCATGCCTATCGGCTCTCAAACGCGACTTCCGGATCTGGATTTGTTGAGTTTTGATGTCCCTACCTTCGGCGTCGCAGCGAAAAATGTGCGTATTCCGTTTACGATCGAAAGCTCGCTGCCGCGCGATCATGTGGCTCAAGTTGAATTGAGAATTTCCGATGGTACCCTACTGAAGCAGCAGGTTCAGGTCGCGGCGATGGGACGCACCACCGATGCGATCGTTTGGAAACCCGATGCGGTCGGCGACTACACGCTATCGCTCACGATTCCGGCCTATCCTGGTGAGCAGATTACCGCCAACAACACTCGGGAAACTCCCATGGTTGTTCGCGAGGAAAAGCTCAAAGTCTTGGTGATCGAATCTCTACCACGCTGGGAATATCGCTACCTTCGCAACGCGCTCTCGCGCGACCCCGGAGTTGAGGTCAGCTGCCTGCTGTTTCATCCAGGCTTAAGTAAAGTTGGTGGCGGAAATCGGGATTACATTCCAGCTTTCCCCGAAGGGCTCGAGGAGCTCTCGCAGTATGACGTGGTGTTTGTGGGAGATGTAGGCCTAGAGGAGGGACAGCTGACCGAAGAGCAATGCCGATTGCTCAAGGGCCTGGTGGAACAACAGGCCAGTGGACTCGTCTTCATGCCGGGCATGAAAGGGTATGAAATGTCACTGGTCAATTCTCCACTCGATTCGTTGTTGCCAGTCGTCTTTGACGAAGCACAACCGACGGGTTGGGGCTCTCGGACGCCAAGCCATTTTGGGCTCACCGAATTAGGCCGCCGGAGCTTGCTGACCAAACTGGCGGACACTCAAGATGAAAATCTGCAAGTCTGGCAGAACCTGCCGGGTTTCCAATGGAATGCACCGGTGATTCGCGCCAAAGCTGGGACCGATGTCTTGGCGGTTCACGAGGAGTCGTCCAATGAGTATGGACGCATCCCGCTGTTGGTTACTCGCACGTTCGGTGCCGGCAAGGTGCTCTTTATGGGCACCGACGGTGCGTGGCGTTGGCGGCGTGGGGTGGAAGACCTTTACCACTACCGATTTTGGGGACAAGTCGTGCGTTGGATGGCCTACCAACGCAATATGGCTGAAGGCGAGCAAATGCGGTTCTACTATTCCCCCGAACAACCTCAAGTACGGCAAACGGTCGCGTTGAATGCGAACGTGATGGAGAAGAGCGGTGAACCGCTAAGTCGCGGAGAGGTTACCGCCCGTTTCACGGCACCTTCGGGACGCAGTGAAATGGTGAAATTAGCAAGCACCGGGGCTGAATGGGGCGCCTTTGCAGGTGTGTTTACGCCGACCGAGCCGGGGCCCCATCAAGTTGTATTGCGTTGCAAAGAGAACAATAGCGAGCTGCAGGCGACGCTCTTTGTGCAGGGAGCCGTGCTGGAACAAATGGGAAAACCGGCCCGCCCGGAAGTTCTGGCGGAATTGTCGCGCGTCAGTCGCGGTCGGGTAATTCAGGAAGGTGATTTTACCCAAATTATCAAAGCGGTTACGGAAATGCCCTCCCCCCCGAACGAAATTCGACGAGTTCAACTCTGGAGTCACCCGCTGGCCGCCGCTACGCTTATAGTATTACTGGGGATGTTTTGGATCGGGCGGAAGATGATTGGCCTGATCTAACCCCATTGTCCCATCCATTTTGACCGTTCACCCGCGTGGCAAGCGCCCGTGTGAGAACGTCGTCACCCGGGAGTCGAACGCATGAATACTGTCCCGACGGATCGATCCAATACATCATCCCCCACCGCAGTCGAACGCTTGGTCGTTCCGCAGTCCCTGCAGGCACAACTTTCGGAATTCCGCCGTCGCGTGTGGAGATCCAAGTTGGGAGAAGCCATCGTGTTGGGGCTGGTGGCCGTGTTGCTGGCCTTTCTCACGGTCTACACTTGCGATCGCCTGTTAGACACACCGCGCAGTGCGCGAACCGCGATTTTTCTGATTGCCCTGGCCGCTTGGATTGCAGTCCCCTGGGCCTTGCATCGCTGGATCTGGAAGCATCGCAGCCTGGAGCAGTTGGCCCGCCTCCTGCGCGTTCGCGAACCGGCAGTCGGCGATCAACTGTTGAGTGTTATTGAATTGGCCGAGGATGATTCGGAGCAGGCTCGGTCTCGTACGCTGTGTGCGGCTGCAATAACGCAGGTGGCGGAGACCGCCAAGACTCGCAATTTCAGGGAGGCCGCACCTCCCACGCGGCTCCGCGGCCTTTCCACGGTCTTTGTCTTGGCTACATGCGCCACGATCGTCCTGGGGCTACTCTTTCCTGCCGCGGTCGGAAACGCATGGGCACGCTTGGCAACTCCGTGGCGCGACACGCCGCGATACACGTTCACCGAGATCGAAACACTTCCGCCCAATCGCGTCGTAGCTCACGGCGAATCCTCCGAACTGGACGTGGTGTTGAAGACCGACAGTCGCTGGCAACCGGCTGCAGCCACTCTTCGGATCGAGAGTCTTCCCGCGATGACGGCGGAACTCGAGGAGGGGGTATATCATTTCGAATTGCCACCCCAGACGTCACCTATTGTTGCTCGTTTGAAGGTTGGGGATTTTGTCCAATCACTGCGAGTAGAACCCAAACTTCGGCCCGAGCTCACGTCGGCTTCAGCGCAGGTGCAACTTCCGGAATATCTCCAACGCCCACAAACGGTAGAGCAAGATGTCCGTAGTGGTTCGCTGAGCGTGGTAGAGGGGAGTCAAGCGACGGTGCGAGCGACCGCTTCCCGTCCGTTAAATCGGGCGACGGTCAATGAGGTAGAGGTGCCTGTCGAGGAGGCCAGTTTTGCTACCGCCAGCCTACCGGTTGCCGGAGAGGCTTCGAGGCTTAAGATGAATTGGGAGGACTTTGATGGTCTCGCTGGCCGCGATGCCTTTGAGCTCACCGTGCAGTCACTGGTTGACGAACTGCCGTCGGTGGTATCCCAGAATTTGCCGCGGCAGGCGGTCGTGCTCGACAGCGAACAGATTAACTTTCAAGCTTTGGCAGCGGACGACTTTGGAATCAAGCGGTTGGGGATGTCTTGGAAGGGGCTCGACGACCGATTGTTGGCCGATGCCGCTGAAGGCGAGAAAGTTCTGTCTGCCGGAGCACCCGAAAGCTCTTCCATGCAGGTCCCCGCAACGTTTTCAGCCAATTCTCTCGAGATTCCGGCGCAGCCGATTGAAGTTCGATTGTGGGTCGAGGATTACAAGCCGGATCACGAACGGGTCTACTCGCAGCCGCATTTGCTCTATGTCCTCACGGCGGAACAACACGCGATCTGGATTACTGAGCAACTCAGTAAATGGCATCGCGAATCGCTCGATGTCCGCGACAAGGAATTGCAACTTCACGCGACGAACAAGCGTTTACGCGAAATGTCCGAAGAAGAATTGCAAGATGAAGAGTTGCGAAAGGAGTTGCGGCGACAGTCCTCTCTCGAAGCCTCCAATGGCCGAAGACTTGCCGGACTCTCGAAGAATGGCGAGGATCTATTGCGGCAGGCCGCGCGCAATCCGGAAATTGGCGTGGGGCATTTGGACCGCTGGGCGGAGATGTTGCAGGTCTTGAATGACATAGGTGCCAATCGCATGCCATCGGTGTCCGACTTATTGCAAAAGGCTGCTGCCGAGACCAAGCTGGCCCGCCCCTCGAACAAGAAGACCGCCCCGGTGGCTGGCCAGGTCCGCAATGCGAGTGGCGGTTCAGGGCCACCTTCGGAAGAGAAAGAGAATCAACCCGAGCAGCCGATGATCCCGAAAGTGGTCGACAGCGAGTCGTCCATGCAACCACAGGAAAATCAAGAGCAAGAAGAGTCGGGCCCACCCAAGAAGAAGTTTAACGGCAGCCGCCAGGGGCTAGCGGGTACGACCCTCGCCGGCCCTGCGAAGTCCTCCCCCAACGATCCTGAGGAAGAGGAGCAGGAGGAAGAGGAAACGATGGATCAGGCAATTCACGAACAAGCGGATCTGTTAGCAGAGTTTGAGAAGATCGCGGATGAGCTAAATACCGTTCTAGCCAATCTCGAAGGTTCCACCCTGGTCAAGAGGCTCAAGGCCGCTTCGCGTGAGCAAAACCAGGTGGCAGAAAAGATCAGTTCGCGAATCGACACGATCTTTGGACGCGGTAAGCAGCTGCCTGCAGAAGACAAGGAAATTCTGAAGGAGCTGACGGTCGTTGAAGAAAAGAGTAGCCAGGCCATCTCCTACATCATGGACGATATGCAAAGCTACTTTGAGCGTCGCCGCATGAACCAATTTAAAGTTGTGCTGGAAGATATGAAGGAATCGGAAGTGCTCGTGGCGCTTCGTACCCTCGGTGAAGAGATCCCCGTCGAGCATGGTATGTCCATTGCCCAAGCCGAATATTGGTCCGATACGATGGATCGTTGGGCTGAGGATTTGGTCGACCCGGCCGGGAGCGGACAGTGTCCCGGTTGCAAGACCTCCGACTCGCTGCCGCCATCGTTGATTCTGGAAGTGCTCCGCATCCTTGAGAGTGAAGTGAATTTGCGCGAGGAGACGCGAGTGGCGGAGCAGGCGCGCAGTGCAGTGGAAAACTCTGTCCACCGTCACACAGCGTTCGGCCTGCGAGATACGCAAGAGGCACTCAAGAAACGGACCGATGCGGTAGTGGTCGATATCCTCGAGTTGCCGGAAGGCACGCAGCGTTTTGGTAAAGAGATTGACTTGTTGACCTCCGTCAGCCGTGTGATGGCGGATGCCCAGTCGATTCTTGGCTCCGAAGAAACGGGCTCCACCGCCATCGCAGCAGAGACGGAAGCCATCGAATTGTTGCTACAGTGCAAACGCATCAATCCCAAGGGCGGAGGCGGTGGAGGAACGTCACCGGGGGGCGGCGGAAAGGGGACTACCCAAGATTCAGCCCTCGCTTTGCTCGGCAGTGGACTCAACCAGAACGAGCGACGCGAAGCTCGTGATGTCACGCAGGCCACCGGTGATACCGGGCGAGTACTGCCAGCGGAATATCGCGGCGGGTTGGACGAATATTTCCATCGCCTAGAGCAAGGGAAGTAGTTTTCCATGTTGTTTGATGGGAGGTTCAGAATGCAGCAGTCTGTCGCTAATGGCTCGTTTGCCGGTGGCGGGTTCCTCTTCGGAAACTCACCACGAACGGGCCGCTGCCTTATGCTGCTGCCGATTCTGCTTTGTTCGCTCGTTGGCTCGATCCGCGGGCAGGAGCAGCTGAAGGACGAAGCGGCTGCGGTCAGCGACGACGTGCCTGCTGCGGAGATTGGTGAACATCCGGCAGAGCCGATGGTTGCCGACGATGCCGTCCCGTTAGCAGCTGAAGCTGAAGGAATGGTCGCGCCCTTGGCGGTGATTGAACCAGCCGAGGTGCAAGTGGAAGATGTTATCAATGAATTTCAAGCACCGGGCGACGTCCGAATCCAGCTCCTGTTAAACTATGTCAGTGTTCAAGCCGGTTTGGCTAGGCGTACTTGTGAGCTTTCGGACCAACAGGAACTGCGGCTCAAGGAGATTGACCAGGCGTGGTTAGCTAAGGAATTGCAACAGCTAGAACGCAGGGATGTGCCAGCTCGTGGCATCATTGGTGGTATTGCGAGATTCCTGGGAGGCCAGGCTGTGCAGCCGGAGATACAAGCCCAGCAACCTGCCGAACCCTCCGAACAAATCCCCTTGGTCTTCAAACGCATCGATGCTGAGTTCGAGGGCATTCTGGATGAAACTCAGTTCGCAGAGTTTCGCCAAGAATGCGATGCCAGGGAACAGTTTCGTCGCGAAGCGGCGGCAGAGTTGATGGTCACCGTGTTGGATCAACACCTATACCTGAGCTTCGATCAACGCGCCGCTCTCAAGGAGGGAATTGCCAAATGGGGAGGCGGGCAAGACTACTATTGGGGATTCTATTTTCAAAATCTCCAGTATATCCCTGTGGTACCGGATCGGGTGGTATCCCCGTTGCTGACGCGAGAACAGAAGAATCGTCTAGGTGCACTGCAACGCTGGGATTACAGTCGTATCGATCTCCAGGTGCAAGGCGGCGATATACCTCCCGTACCCTTTGACGAGTGAGCTCGCGCAACCGGCCTGCAACTCTCGGTGTCTTTCTCATCAACTCTGCAACTAGGTGTTTTGTGAACTCCAAATTCCTGCTTCGAATGCTACTAGGTTGGTGGGGCTGTGTATGCATGCCTGCTACCTGTCTACAGGCATTTCAGGTCGGCCTATTTGGGCGGGCAGAACCGGATCTAGTCGCGACGTATGTCTTTAATGGCAGAGATGAAGCAACCTTTCGGGCAGATTTGCAACGGCAAGGCGCCGTCCAGCTCCAGCGTTTGCAGACGGTAGTTGAGCTGACCGACCAACAAACCCAGAAACTGGAATTGGCAATCAAGGGGGATGTTACTCGATTCTTTCGAGATGTAGGGGAGGTCCGTGAACAAACCCAAGGGGTTAACCAGAACGATCAGGCTGCCATGCAGCAAGTTTGGCAGTGGGTCATGCCATTGCGTGAACGATCGATGCGAGGCTTGATCGATGAGGATTCGCTCTACCAACGCATGCTGGAAACGACGCTCAACGAGTCGCAATGGGCTCTCTACGTGGCGTATCGAGAGCGGCGGCGTACCGCCGAAGCACATGCGATCATTCTCTATACGGTGTCCGAGTTAGATCGCCTGCTTCCCCTGATGCACAAACAGCGTCAAGCGTTAGTGGAACTGTTGCTAGAGCAACCCTTTCCACGCAAGTTCCGTCCCGAGCAAAAAGCTTACGTGGGATTTCTTGTGCTGGGACGAGTCGATTCGACTCGCTTTGAGCAAGTTTTGGATCAGAATCAGAGCAAGGCCGTGGAGCGCATCGTGGCTGGGTATAAGAATTTCGCCGGAGGGCTTAAGTGGTAGAAATAGTTCAAGCTGGAAATCCGTCATCAGCTCCAGCACAGCACTTGAGCTGGAAGCTAAGAGGCGTGTGGCAACGCCGTGGTGCAGGCAATGGAGTGTGGGGGATGCTGGCGACGTGGGTGATCCTGGGGATCATTAACGGCACCGGTTTCGCGCAAGCTCCCGCAACTGCAATGGGCGATGTCGTTCCACGTGATGTCCGTGAAATTTACGATCGCGGCCTGCAGTATTTGATGGAGACTCAGAGCCCTGGAGGGGATTGGACGGATAGCTATTCGGGCCCTGGGACGACGGGCTTGGCCCTAATGACGTTCCTGGCCTCTGGCGAAGACCCAAATTTCGGAACTTACTCAGTCCCGATTCGCAAAGCAATTCGGTCGATGATTCGCGCTCAGAATGGTGCAACTGGCTACATGGGGGATAGCATGTACCAGCACGGATTCGCCACTCTGGCGTTGGCGGAGGCCTATGGAGCGATCGATGAAACCGACCTGTGGGAGAGCGGGCAACCGCAAGCTGGCAAAGAACGCTCTATTGGTGAAGCGTTGGAATTGGCCGTGCGTTGTTCGGTCACTTCGCAAGAACGCAATCCGCACAGCGCCTGGCGGTATTCTCCCGGAGCTCGCGATGCAGACACCTCCGTCAGTGGTGCGGTGTTGATGGGGCTGTTGGCAGCTAGAAATTGCGGGATTGAAGTCCCCGACAAGTCCATTGATAGTTCGATCAAGTATTTTACCTCGCTCACCGGCGATAGTGGTGCGGTGGGATACTCCGGAGGACTGGGTGGGTTCGGACAATCGATTGCCCGCTCCTCGATTGCCTGCTTGGTTTACAGCATCTCCAAACGCAAAGATTTGCCGCAATATGAGGCAACCAAGAAATATGTTGTCTCCAACATGAACGAGCAGTCGCATTACGAGGAGTACGCGCGGTACTACGAGGCTCAGGCCTTGTTTCAAGCCAATCTTGAGGACTGGGAGAAATGGAATCGCTCCTTGATTCGCAAGCTCAAAGAAACCCAAAACGACGATGGCAGCTTTAACGGACAATTCGGTGGCTCCACGACCACATCGCTCAATCTGCTGTCGTTAGCCCTAAATTATCGCTTCCTACCCGTTTACGAGCGTTAGAAAACGAGTCTCTATACCATGCGCAATTTCGGTGCACTGAATGCATTGCGAACCACCTTCAATCTTTGCTTCGGTACTCTGCTGCTGTCGTCGTGCTGCATTGCGGCTGATGCTGACCAACGCATCCGATTGAAAGACGGGAGCTTTTCTACCGGCCGGTTAACTCCGTCGGAGATCCCTGGAACCATCGGCTGGCACGCCGATGGATTTGAGGGATCGTTTTCCTTTGATCTGAATGCCGTTCGCTCGATCTCTTCGGTACTTCCCACTGCGACATTTCCCCCAGCGGATACGGTCACGACTGATTCGTCTGAGCTCCTGTTCGAGCTAGAGGATGGGGCGATGTTGGTCGGCACGCTCGTTGCGATGGATAGTGAGTGGGTGCAGATTGATTCCAAATTGGCAGGACGCTTGCGGCTTTCACGAGATCAAGTGCTGACGATGGTGGATGGCGGTTACGCTGGCCAAGTTGTTTATTCTGGGCCCGTGGATGACGAACGCTGGATTCCAATTAGCGATGCGCTGCATTGGGAGTTTCAAGCCGGAACGCTTGTTGCCAAGCAGCAGAGGGCCACGATAGTCGGGGATGTAGGGCTGCCCGCGAAATCTCAGATTAGCCTGACGCTGAGCTGGCGAGGTGTGCCCGATTTCGTCATTTCTTTAGGCACTCTAGCCACCAATAAAGTATCGGCCGTGGATGAAGTCCCCTCTGCTGCACGGTTGGAAATCTGGGACCAAGAATTGGTGCTGGTGCGGGAGATCGATGGCGCTGCGGATATCGCGATGCTGATGAATCTCAGTGGACTCAACCAACGCGTTACTCTGACCGTCTATTTAGATCAATTAGCGGGGCGAGTCGTCGTCTGCGATGCTCACGGGCGCCCGTTGCAGGAATTGTCGCTCGCTACGGAGAATCCTTCCATTCGATCCTCGATCCACATTTCCAATACTGGGCCAGGCATGGCCGTCGAACGACTCGAGGTGCGAAATTGGGATGGTATCACTACGACTAGCGGCGAGGGGAGGGGGCAAGTTGTCTTAGAGGAGGATGGGCGAACTTTGCCCGCCGAAGTCAGCGGATTTGATGCCGCAAATCAAGAAGTGGTACTGCTGCACCAGGATGGCACAGAATCCTCGGTGCCATTAGCTGAGATCCGCCGCGCGGACATTCGTGCGGTCGCATCCCTGAAGAATGCCGCTACCTCGCAAGAGGCATTGAACGCAGTAGATTTTCCACCCCCGGTTATCCAACCTCCGCCGCTGGGTAGTGTCGCAGCGACCGAAGGCGCTCGTGAGCTGGCATCTGCCGACAAAGAAAGTTCGACGCAGGCCGCGGAACACCCTCCAAAGCAGGAGACCGAATTGCCGGAGGTGGAGGTGATCCTGTCCGATCGAAGCCGCTTGCATGGCCAGTGGCTACCGGCGATCGACGGACGCGCGCGATTTCAAGCAGTAGGGATCGCGGAGGTGTTGGCGATGGATATTTCAGCCGTCTATGGTTTGATCGGTACCAATGACCGACATTCCTACGATTTGACTGCACACAAGAACGGGACATTGAAGCTGCGTGAATCGCAGCTGGCTGGATACCTCGAAGAGGAGAACGACCAAGCGTCGCATCGCGCGGTGCGATGGCATCCCCATGGAAGTCGCGAAGGATGCAGCGTCACCCAGGATGCCAATGGTGCGATTGTCTATCGCGCTCCGCTACCCAAATTAGATGGCGATTTCCAGAAGGTAAGGCGTGCTCAGCCCACGGTTTTAAAGGGAATTCAAATGTTCCTCGGGGGCAGGGGGCCAACCGGGCTGCCAGACTCAGATCTGGTCGCGACAGAATCAGGGAGCGAGCGTACGCCTCGTGAAATTTCCTTCAGATCGGGAGACGCCATCAACGCAGTGATCGAGAGCATTGACGAGTCTGGGGTAACCTTCTCTTCGGCACAAACGAACACCACATTTGCAACGCATTCCCAAATGCAACACGCTTGGATAAATGCTAATACCCAAAGCAAACTGGCCACACCCGAAAAACTGCAGAGATTGATGACCGTTCCTCGGTCGATGAAGCAAGACCCTCCAACCCATTTGTTGGTATCCAACTCTGGCGACTACTTGCGTGGACGTTTGCTGTCCTTGGACGAGAGTAAGTTGACGGTAGAAGTACGCCTGTCCATTCTGGAGCTGCCGGTCTCCGAAGTGGCTCAGATTATTTGGCTGCACGATCGCGACTGGGATAACGCGCCGCAGGCGAAGACCGGTGCGGCGGAGGAGTCGTCTGGCGAAACGGCGGAAGTAGCGAACGCGACGTCCGAGTCTTCGGATGCGGCAACAGGCCCATCGGAGGACAAGCGTTTTCGGGTGCATGCCATCCGCTCAAGCGATCGCGGCCTGACGTTCGTTCCCACCGGCGTGAGCTCGAATTCATTGCATGGCGACAGTGACTTGTTGGGAGAATGCAAAGTCCGGATTCAAGACGTCCATCAGTTGTTATTCGGAACCGACATTACCGAAGCGATTCGTGAGTTTCGCGACGATCCTTGGACGCTGTCGCTGGCGCAGTATCCTCGTGCTTTCTTGGAAGACGGGGAGACCGGCGGAAATTCTGTGGGAGAGCTCTCACCGCTGGTGGGAGAGCTGGCACCCGATTTCGGCTTGGATACCCTGGCGGGGGAGTCCTTCAGGCTCAGTAAACATCGCGACCGTATTGTCGTCCTCGACTTTTGGGCAAGCTGGTGTGGACCTTGCGTGCAGTCCATGCCGCTGGTCGAAGCCGCGGTAGCAGAGTTCGGTGCAGACCAAGTGGAATTGGTAGCTGTCAATATTCAGGAGACCCCCGCGCGCATTCAGGCAGCTGTAGAGCGACTGGGGTTGTCCGCTACCGTTTTGCTGGACGTCGATGGTCAGGTCGCGGCCGCTTACCAGGCCCAAGCCATTCCGCAAACCGTCGTGATCGATCGCGAGGGAAAGGTCACGCATCTGTTCGTGGGAGGGGGCTCTCGCTTCATTGTCCAGTTCAAGGCGGCGCTGGAGTCCGTCCTACCCCAGTAGTGGGCGTCCTCGGATTCCGCCAGCGTAAGACTGATACGTCCGTCGATTGAGCAAGGCATGGGCTGCCCTATCGGATTCACCAATTCTTAATACACTTGGGTTGTTGAAAAGAGTGCCCCCATGGGATCCTTGAAAGGATGATAGCACTTCCTACAATCCAAGAGTCAAAAAATGGCCCGGACCGTTCTTTTGGGACTTTGCCTGCTCGCGATGAGCTCTCTATCGAGCTCGGCATTCTCTCAAGTTGCACTCGACCCCATGTTGCCCGTATACCAACCGATCAGCGGGATCTCTGGTGGCGTATTGGAGTCCGTGGGATCGGACACGATGAATCGGATGCTGACCCTTTGGGCCGAGGAATTTAAGCGATTCTACCCAGGAGTTCGTCCCTCCGTGGATGGCAAAGGATCGTCCAATGCCGTCCCAGCCCTGATTGCGGGAAAGTGCAACTTTGGACCGATGAGCCGCGATGTAAAAGACTCGGAACGGCGTGCCTTCAGAGCCAAATTTGGATATGAGCCAGTACTGCTGCCGACGAGCATTGACATGCTGGCAGTCTACGTGAACAAAGACAATCCCATTGAGGGTCTTGCCTTCGCGCAGATCGATGCCATCTTTTCTAGTACGCGCAAACAGGGGTTGTCCCCTAGAACAATGCGTTGGAGCCAACTGGCTCCTTCCGTCAGTGCGGATATTTCCTGCTATGGCCGCAATGCAGCGAGCGGAACCTACGGCTATTTTAAAGAGGTAGTGTTGGCTGGTGGCGACTACGGCAATTGGGTCAATGAATTGCCGGGCTCCGCGGGCGTGGTTCAATCTGTCGGTAAGAATGTTGGCGGAATCGGGTACAGTGGCATCGGCTACCAAACTGCCGATGTAAGGGCTCTCAAGATCGCCAATGAACCAGGTGGAGAGCTCATTGAAGCGACTCCGCGCGATGCCTATTCGGGCAGATACCCCCTGGCACGTTTCCTCTATTTAGCGGTGAACTACGATCCTACTCTGCCACTCGACCCAATGCGTCGAGAGTTTTTGAAGTACGTCTTCAGCCGACAGGGGCAAATGCAGGTTGTGAAGGACGGCTACTTGCCGCTCACGGCCGAAATGGCGCGAGACGCTCTGCGGACCGTAGGCATCGAAACTCTAAGCCAGGATTGATGCGTGCCGCACAAAGCCTACTCGAGACAGCGCAAACGCAAGCACACGCCTTGGAGCGTACGATTGGGCGATGCGGTTTTCTCGCGCGCGATTGCGGTAGGCGGTGTAGGCACCATTGTCGCAATCTTGTTAGTCGTGGTGGTATTACTTACGACAGCACTGCCATTGCTGAAGGCCCCGGCATTTGCTCCTTGGCATGCAATTGATTGCGCGGACTACCGCCAAGTTGGCGTGGACGACAGTGGTACCTTAATGTGGGGCCTGACCGAGCAAGGAGTGGTCGAAGTCCGAGAGACGTTCTACTCGGACCTCCTGGCCCGCTACCCTCTGCCGTTAACTGAAGAGCTGAAACCGTCTGATGAAAGTGGTACCAACGATCCGGTGGGGTCAGAGAACCCTGTCGTCAGAGTCACTTGTTCCAACGTTTCCATCGACCAGAGATCGGTAGTGGTCGGTTTGAGCAATGGTCTGGTTCACATCGCTGAACTCGAATTTGAAACGAGTTTACTGACGATGGAAGAAACGCTCGTCGATATCGAGCTATCGGATGAGATTCCGTATCAAGTCTCGGAGGCATCGGTCTACGAGCGATTTGGTAATTCTGCGGTTCGGCGAACTCGATTGAAGCCTGTCGTATGGTCGAAGCCGATCGGTGTTAGTGCAAGCTCTGAGAACAATCTTACGGACAAGGCATCCAGCGATAGGGCGGTGTTGGCCGTCGACTTTTTGCCCGACCAATCGGCAAGTCGTCTTTCCAA
This sequence comes from Aureliella helgolandensis, assembly GCF_007752135.1. GTDB lineage: Bacteria > Planctomycetota > Planctomycetia > Pirellulales > Pirellulaceae > Aureliella > Aureliella helgolandensis. The sequence continues at coordinate 4,156,918 of NZ_CP036298.1, forward strand.
TACCAGAACCTCACGGATCATCGCCCTTGCGCAAAATGAACTGGTGTTGGCCACACTTAACGCTCGCACAAACGCTTTGACACGTGAGCTTACCGAATCAGTCTGGTTGGCGCGCTGTCCCTGCCAGCCACGGTCTGTTTCTGGGACACCGCTGGCGCTGGCGGGGCTCAATGGTGGAAAGCAGATTGTCGTCGCTTGGCCCAACGGAACGCTTGACCGCTATTCGTTGCACGATCAGCAATTGAAGTTTAGGGAGAGCCAAAGCGCATTGCTGGGGGAGGAGTCCCTGAGTTGCGTAAGTCCATTGCTGGGGCGAGAGACTCTTTTAGGAGGAACCACCGACGGACACTTGCAGGGCTGGATGATCGCTCGGCAATCCCAGGAATCTTCCACTGCCGTCCAACCCGCAGCGGACGGCTATCATCTAGTGATGACGCAAAACATTGCAGTAGGAACCGAGCCAATTCTCGCCATTACGAGCAGTCTGCAGACGCATGTCGCGGTTACCGCTGATGCTTCAGGAGTAGCCGCCCTGACCTACGTTCCCACGGGGCATCTCCTGGGAACTCAGCAAATGCCCCTGCAGAATGCTTGGGAGCACTTGGCCGTGAACCGCGATGGTAATCTTCTGTTGGCAACCACCCGCGATCACGCTGCTTTGGCTGAATTTGATGTTGGCTACCCTGAAGCTTCGTGGATGAGCTATTTCGGAAAAGTCTGGTACGAGGGATATGCAAGCCCCAAGTACATTTGGCAATCGTCGGCAGCGACCGAGCGATCTGAAATTAAACTAAGCTTGGTGCCACTGCTGTTTGGCACGCTCAAAGCCACCTTCTATGCCATGCTGATCAGTGTCCCGTTAGCCCTGTTGGGAGCTATCTACACGAGTGAGTTCCTTGCACCCAGCATGCGCACCCGAATCAAGCCGCTCGTGGAACTGATGGCAAGTTTACCCAGCGTAGTATTGGGGTATGTAGCCGCACTCGTGGTGGCGCCGTACATGGAATCGCATCTTATGGCGGTGCTGACCTGCCTTCTGCTGATTCCTGCAACCTTTGTGCTCGCTGGACATTGTTGGAACCTATTGCCGGTGGAGCGAATAGTGCGTTGGCAGGGACAGCGGCTTGGATGGATGTTTCTGGCCTTGCCAGTAGCCATTCTTCTTAGTTTTTGGTTGGCTGGCCCGATCGAAAATCGTTTGTTTGGCGGAAGTCTCTTGCATTGGTTGACTGGGCGGCAGGGAAACGCCATTGGTGGTTGGATGTTAATCTTAGTCCCAGCCTTTAGTCTGCTTACGGTAATCATGGTCTCGGGGCCGCTGACGGAGTGGACGCGAAAAATCGCAATTCGGATGTCTCCCAAGTCCTTCGCTCTACTGGCGTTATTGCGTCTGTTTGCACTGAGTGCGCTGATCGGGTTGATGGCCTGGACCTGCGCAGCGGTGTTTGATTGGCTCGGCCTCGATCTGCGCGGATATCTCTTTGATAATTATCAGGACAAGAATGCCCTATTAGTGGGTGCTGCTTTGGGCTTCTGTGTGATTCCAATTATCTACACTCTTGCTGAGGACGCGTTGCGAGCGGTACCTCAGCAGCTGCGGAGTGCTTCCTTCGGATGCGGCGCAACGCCCTGGCAAACGACCATTCGCGTGGTTTTGCCTAGCGCCGTCAGCGGCCTCTTCAGTGCAGTGATGATCGGTTTGGGAAGAGCCATTGGGGAAACCATGATCGTGCTGTGTGCAGCCGGGAATACTCCTCTCATGGAATGGAATCCTTTCAATGGTTTTAAGGCGTTGAGTGCGGCGTTGGCTACCGAACTTCCCGAAGCAGCCAAAGGCAGCACCCACTTTCGGACTCTGTTTCTCGCAGCATTGCTTCTCTTTGCGCTCACGTTCTTTGCGAATACTTTGGCTGAAGTCGTCCGCATTCGGTATCGTAAACGGTCGAGTCAGCTATGAGTGAACTTCGAGATACACGCGCCAGCGAGCAGGTCAAGGTGCTACGAGCACGCCAGCGCGAACGCCATAACAGTTCACTTCAGAGTGGCTATTCACTCATGGCACGCGGCGAACCCCAGATATGGTTTACGGGCGGAATGCTGGTCGTCTGTATCGCCATGATTCTTGGCCTACTTACACTGATCCTGGTGCGGGGGCTGCCTACCTTTTGGCCCACTCCGGTAAATTGGCTAGTTCTCAATGATGGAACGCAAGAGATAGGGCAATGGCAGAGTATCCGACAGGTCCCTACAACGGTTGCGACTCCGGAACCGTCTTCAGGCTCTTCATTGATTGCGGACGCTGGCCGTACGGAGAGTTTTGCAGAGAACCGCTTGGAGCCCACTGAGCAGCCGGGGACGCAGTATTATTATCGCACTGGAAACTTCGATCTTACGCAGCGGCATTTCCGTTGGTTGGATGAACAGGAGTTGACTTCGGCGGGGATAACCACTCCGCGTTGGGCGCTGGTGGTAGAGCGGCAAGCATGGGGGCGACTGTACGGTCTACCGCTGCAGTTCATCAGGCGGGTGCCGCTCGCGCAAGACGCATCTGTCCAGGATCCACTGAAGATTTTGCTGCACGCTTTAGTGTTGTCTGAAAAATTTTCTTCAGGACTGGAGGATCCCGCCCTTGAGCGCCAGCGTTTGGCTTGCTTGCAGGAACTGCAGTTCGAACAAGCCAAACGCTTGGACGCTGAGTTGCGGGATTCGATCCGCCAGACCTTGGTGAGTCACCAACCCTCAAGTGCATTTCGCTTGCAAATTCTGCGTGGAGACACAGAAGAGTGGCAGCCGCTGGACTCCGATTGGGCCCAACAAAGTGAGGCTTTGGTGCCGCGACCACAGGGGATGCTTCTTACGGATGCCCGCGTTGTCGTTCAGTCGAGTTTCTTTTTATTGGAAACGCTTCAGGAGGCACTAGCAGAGCTCAAGTTGCAAGGTGCGAAAGTGCAAAGGCTGAAGAGGCAGATCAGTCGTGTGGATGCCGATGTTTCGCGGCTAAGGCTCGAAGTTCGACGCGCCGAGCTTCGTGCCGAGGAGAAATTCCTTCCGCCGTTCGAGACCCTGCATCCCATTTTGGAGCGGCAGATTGAACTCCAACAATGCCTGCAGCAGTTGCAGCAGTTGCAGGAAACGCCGGATCGCCCTTTGCTTGCTCAACTCAACGACAGGTTGGTGCCGCTGGTACAGCAAGTGACCGACCAGATTTTACCCAAGGAACAGAAAATCCTGGAAGGTGAGTTGCTGATTTGGCTCCAGCCAGTCAAAACGCAATCGGCGCTGATTCGTGACGCCGTTGAGCGATACTTGACGGGCTATCGTCAGGCAATTGTCGCCAAGACTGCGTTGCAAAGGGAGCTGCATGCTATCGAACGGAGTGGGCCGTTGGTCGCGTTAGATCTAGCCGTTCCCAATTCGCCCACCTTGCTGGAAGGATTAGCGGCCGTGGATGCTACCGCGCTTCGCGACGGCAATCTGACCCAGCCGATGCGCGATGCACTGCGGACTCAGTCAGTCATCACCGAGGCAGCCAGCGATGCGGTTGATGTGGAGCAATTGTCCGACAGCTCGAGTCTTATCCAGTTCAATGATACCGCCGGTGAGCGTTATGCGATGACTGCGATTCAGGTCACGGGAGAGGGAACACCGGCGACCACCCAAGTCAGTCTCTTGCAGCGAAAGACCATCGGCGGAAAAGAAATCGTTCGCGCTGTCGCTGTCAGCCGTCTTGGTTTGGCGGGCAAGTTTTCTGTCTATCTTGACCGCTGGAGAGAATTTCTGTGGGAGATGCCGCGCGAAGCAAATTCAGAGGGAGGAGTGTTCCCTGCGATTTGGGGAACCATTGTAATGACCTTAATCATGACGATTGCCGTGGTTCCCTTTGGCGTGATGGCGGCGTTATTTCTCCGTGAATATGCTGGCACCGGTGTCCTGGTTTCCCTGATTCGCATTTCGATCAACAATCTAGCTGGAGTGCCTTCGATCGTATATGGAGTCTTTGGGTTTTCGTTCTTCTGCTACACGCTCGGTGCCTTTGTGGATGGCGGTGCGAAAAATGCGGATATTGTTCCGTGGCCCTCCGCAATTTGGTTCATCATGCTGGCGCTGGCCGCGGTCTTGGGGACTGCCGCATTTTTCGCCAGCTTGCTGGCCGGTGGCCCCACCTACGCTCAGCCTTGGACGAGACGGATGGTATCGCGACTTGGTTTGCTGCTGTGGCTGACCTGCCTTGGGGTATCCGCGCTCTTGATTCTCAAGAGCCCTTTCTTCGGCGGCTTCTATGCAGCCCAATTGCCTAATCCGACTTTTGGCAAAGGAGGCTTGCTGTGGGCTTCTCTGACACTGGCGCTGCTGACCTTGCCCGTGGTCATCGTTGCTACGGAAGAGGCTTTAGCGGCGGTCCCGAATTCGTTGCGCGAGGGCTCGTTGGCTTGCGGTGCGAGCCAGTGGCAGACGATACTGCGGATCGTTTTGCCCCACGCGCGCCCTGGGATTCTAACCGGCGCAATTCTAGCAATGGCGCGAGGGGCCGGAGAGGTTGCACCCTTGATGCTTGTGGGAGCACTTCCGACTGCACCAGATTTACCGCTCGACACGGAGTTCCCATTCTTGCATGGCTCCAGGAGCTTTATGCACCTTGGCTACCAAATCTACTCCCTAGGTTTTCAGAGCCAGAATAGTGAAGCGGCAGTCCCGATGGTATTTACCTGTACGTTGCTTTTGATCGCAGTTGTGGCGCTGCTGAATCTGTCGGCCATTTGGCTCCGAGCGCGTCTGAAACGACATGCTCAAGACAATCAATTTTAGCTTCTACTTTCCCTTTGATGTATTGGGACAACCTGCATGTCCGAACTCCAGCCTGCTCGTTCAAATCGCTTGACCGATATCGCAGCCGGTAAGCACGTGGACTCGGTAATTCACAATGAATTGTTGGACGTTGATGCCGCATTGGACATCAAGGACTTCAGCCTGTGGTATGGCAAAAAGCAGGCACTGCATGAGATTTCGATGTCTATCCCGCGTGGAGAAGTCACCGCATTGATCGGCCCAAGTGGTTGCGGCAAATCCACCCTCTTGCGCAGCGTCAATCGCATGAATGATTTGGTGGATGGATTAACGGTCCGGGGGGATATCTCGCTGGGAGGAGACTCGATCTTCAGCCCTGGAGTCGACGTCATTGAGCTGCGGAAACGGATGGGCATGGTCTTTCAAAAACCCAACCCGTTTCCGATGAGCATCTTTGAGAATGTGGTGTATCCGCTGAGGATTGACGGACAGCGGGACAGAAAGGTGCTCAATAGCGTTTGCGAGCAGAGCTTACGAGGAGCCGCACTGTGGGAAGAGGTGCGAAAACGACTAACCGAGAGCGGGCTAGGGCTTTCTGGCGGGCAGCAACAGCGTTTGTGCATTGCACGCGCAATTGCAAGTGAGCCTGAGGTACTACTGCTGGATGAACCTTGTTCGGCCCTCGATCCGTTAGCTACGGGAAAGATCGAAGATTTGATCGATGATCTGCGCGGAGATTACACCGTGTTGATTGTGACGCACAATATGCAACAAGCCTCTCGAATCAGTGACTACACCGCGTTTATGTATCTCGGCAGGCTGATAGAATATGGACCTACGAGCCAGATCTTCACCAAGCCGTTGGTGAGGGAAACCGAGGACTATGTAACGGGCCGCTTCGGATAATAAGCGACGGTAGTCCTGCTTAGAAGCGAAGTTGGAAGCCAATTGCAAATGGGGGATCCGTGGCTGACGGACGGTTGCGTCCTTGGAGCCAGTTTTTCCCAGAACTGAAGGCAATGTTGCAACAGTAGTAGTGGCTAGTGCGACAGTCTGGCGGCCGACGTGTTGATTGTGAATGCCATTTTTCGGGTGCGGCTGCAGGGGGAGTGCCGATAGCCAAGATGTAGCGGCGACTACCTTTCCTTGCTTACCGGGCTGTTGACTTTATAGCGTCTGGAGTTTTAACGTGAAGGCGGCATCTCTAATCGTCCTGTAGTGGCGACCACCTGTCCTTGCTGACCGGGCTGTTGAAATAGTAACCCGCCGCGTGAGCAAGGAAAGATAACCTCCGCTACAAGTCAATTAAGGCTGCTACCTCCGCATTAAAATTCAAATTGCGATTAAATCAACAGCCCTGCGCACGCGGCGGGTTACTATTTCAACAGCCCGGCGCGCGACGGGGTAGGATGGCAATATGCTGTCACTAGGGTGGAGGGCTGTTTCTGTTTTCTATTGATGGGGAATGTTTTTGCATGCTTTCACGTGTACTTGAACCGGAAGTCATGGACGACGCGAGCGAGGCTTTAGCCTATGACGAGATGGATCACGCTGGAATTAACGAGCTGTTCGTCAACGACTTTTTGAGCGCCGGTGTGGCGGGGCAGTTTGTACTCGATATCGGAACCGGAACAGCCAGGATTCCAGTCTTGCTCTGCGAGCGGGATCCGCACTGTTGTGTGATGGCGATCGACGCAGCGGTGAGTATGCTCGAGATTGCAAGACTAAATGTCGCCGTGGGGCTGATGGAGCACCGGATTCAACTTTCTCAGGGGGATTCGAAACAGCTAAGTTTCCATCCACACTTCTTTGACGCGGTGCTCTCCAATTCGGTGTTGCACCATATTCCGAAGCCCGAAGCGGCCCTCGTGGAGGCGGTCCGAGTCCTCAAACCGGGCGGACGAATCTTCATGAGGGATTTGGTGCGTCCCGACAGCGAAGCCAAGGTGGAAGCGTTGGTGCTGGAGCATGCAGCTCAAGAACCCGAAGGGAACCAGCAATTGCTGCGACAGTCGTTGTTCGCGGCTCTCACGCTGGCTGAAATACGCGAGCTGGTCGCACCGTTAGGTTTCCCAGAGTCGACGGTACAGATGACGAGCGACCGGCACTGGACATGGGATGCCAGGAAACCTGCAGAATAGTCTTAGGGGACGCGGCAGCGGTGGTGGAGAGTACGCCGATAGAGTAGCCCTGACTGCTTGCGGTTGCCAGAAGGTATTAGAATGCCTAACATTCTGGCGGCAAAGTCGTTGCCGTGTTGCGTGGGCATCTACTCGATTTCTCTGATCAGGGCTGAGCGTGAAAGACTATTTGGAGCTACTGAGACATATTCAACAGAATGGGATCGTAAAAACCGATCGCACAGGTACCGGAACACGCAGCCTGTTTGGGTATCAAATGCGATTCGACCTCTCGCAAGGCTTTCCCCTGCTAACCACCAAGAAACTGCACTTTAAGAGCATTTTGGTGGAGTTGCTGTGGTTCCTGCGAGGGGATACTAATGTCGATTTTCTGCACCAGTATCAAGTTAGTATTTGGGATGAGTGGGCCGACAGCGATGGAAATCTCGGCCCGGTGTATGGCAAGCAATGGCGCAGCTGGGAAGCTCAGGATGGGCGGGTTATCGACCAGATTCGCAATGTTGAGGAACAGATCCGATCCAACCCCGATTCGAGGCGACTAATCGTCAGTGCTTGGAATGTGGGCGATGTCGACCGAATGGCTTTGCCCCCCTGTCACCTGCTGTTTCAATTTTATGTGGCCAATGGCAAGCTGAGTTGCCAACTGTACCAACGAAGCGCGGATCTGTTTTTGGGGGTTCCATTCAATATTGCCTCCTATGCGTTGCTTACGATCATGATGGCTCGCACGACCGGCTTAGAACCGGGGGATTTCGTCCACACCTTCGGTGACGTGCACATCTACTCGAACCATCAGCAGCAGGTCGAATTGCAGTTGACTCGCGAGCCGCGACCTCTGCCACAGCTCAAAATTTCCCACCCGCGAACTTCCATTATTGATTTTGAGTATGAGGATTTCGAGCTCATCGGCTACGATCCCCATCCGCGCATCCCCGCACCGGTAGCCGTCTGAGTATGCACACGCCAATCCTACCTTCAGATTCTTCCGGTTGGACGCTCGTCGTTGGCATCGGGCGAGGCGGTATCATTGGTAACCGTGGTGCTCTTCCTTGGAGAGTTCGCAGTGACTTGCAGCGTTTCAAACGCATGACCATGGGGCACTGCCTGTTGATGGGCCGCAAGACTTACGACTCAATTGGCCGCCCCTTGCCCGGTCGACAGACCATTGTGCTCTCACGCTCGGTACAATCCAATTTACCTCAAGACGTGGCAGCGGTGAGCAATCTCAACGATGTTGCATCGCTGGTTCAGCCGCATCGCAAGGTGATGGTTGTCGGCGGAGCAGAAGTCTATCGCGCTGCCCTCAGTCGATGTGATCGCATGTGGATTACCCGCATCTGTGCCGACGTCGAAGGAGACACCGTTTTCCCCGAAATCGATTGGCATGACTGGACACTGGAGCGATCTCAAATGGTAGAGGCGGACCCGCAAGATGAATGGCCCACGGAGTTTGAGGAATGGATTCGCAAACCGGCGGCGAAGTAGTCGCGAACTCGGCTGCTACCGCAGTCGTAGGACGCTTGGCTCCGTCCCCCACGGGGGCCTTGCACTTAGGGAACGCAAGATCCTTCCTCCTAGCCTGGCTTTCGGTGCGGCAACAAGCGGGAACTCTATTGCTGCGGATCGAAGATATCGATTCTCCGCGTGTTAAGTCTTGGGCTATTCAAAGCACTATCGACGATCTGAAATGGTTGGGGCTGGATTGGGACTATGGGCCAGACCAGGGAGCGGATGTCTTTCACGCTCCACTGATCCAAACGCAGCGGATGGAACGCTACCAGGCCGTCCTCACTCAACTTCGGGAGCAGCATTGCCTCTATCCGTGTACCTGCACGCGCAGTGAAATAGCTGAGGCTGCGAGTGCGCCCCATGAATCCCAACTTGAGGGCCCCGTCTACCCTGGTACCTGTCGTCTCGACAGCTTGGGCGAGCGGGTGTCTCAAACTCTGACCGTCCCGCCAGTTGATGCCAATTTTGCCTGGCGGTGGGCCTTCGACGATGCGCCCCAGACCTGGACGGATTGCGTGCGCGGTACTGTTACAGCGCATCCAGCCTCGCAGTTGGGGGACTTCGTGATCGCCAAGGGGAATGGAACGCCCGCTTACCAGCTAGCGGTGGTGATCGATGACCACGATATGGGCGTGACAGAAGTGGTCCGCGGAGACGACTTGGTTTTCAGCACCTTTCGCCAACTTGCCATATTGAAGCAATTGGGCTGGACGGCCCCACGCTACGCACACGTTCCGCTCATCGTCGGACCCGACGGTCGTCGACTCGCCAAACGCCACGGTGACACGCGGATAGCCACGCTGAGAACGCTAGGGATAACTCCGGAAGCGATTGTGGGTTACTTGGCCTGGTCGGTTGGATTGCTCCAAGAACTCATGCCGCTGCATCCCAACGAGCTCTTGGGATGTCTCACCTGGCAATCGATAGTGTCGCAGCCAACGGTGTTTGATCTCTCCAGGGAGCTTCCCATCTTACGTCGGCTGAAGCGTGGAGGGAAACGCCCTGCGCTTGGCGACGTGGATGGAGTTTAGGTGCCGCATCGCGGTTGGAACGGTTGCCTCACTGCTTGACGCAGAGTCCGACGATTGCGGGGAGATACGTGCGGATGTCCCACTCCATACCAGGTATAGCGGCTGGTAAATCGAAGGGGACTTCGGCTTCGCAAATAAACTGGCTGCCGACCGGACTTAGATCGTAAAGCTCTTGGATGCCGGCGGCGAGACGCTCCGAATCGGAAGTCCACATGCGATACGGCGGGCAGCAGAATACGATCCAAGGCAGCTCGGGCCAGCTAGCCGTGTTCAGCGGAATACTGCGTAGCCAGCGAAGGGTGTCCACGTTGTGGACGTCGACCAGTTCCTCCAGCTGGAGATCCCGCATATTGGCCAGAATCGACGCGATGGCCGGTCTGGTCAACTCCAGGATCGTCGCTCTTTCGGCTCCTCGGCTGATCGCCTCAAAACCGAGGATACCAGTACCGCCAAAGAGATCGAGGGCTTGGGTGTTGTAGAGATAGCCTCCCAGTAGACTAAAGACCGCTTCCCGCGTTTTCTCTTTCATGGGACGAGTGGCCGGATCACCGTTGTAGGTGATTTTTCGTCCTCCCATACTTCCCGCTACGATGCGCAGTCGGGTGGGTACCAGTTTCGGTTTGACTTGCTTGGGACGACGGCTCGGGAATGTTTCGATATCGTGCGGGGTACGCGACTTTTTTCTCGCCATTTCGCTTTATCCTAAAACCGGGGTGAACAGCCTATGGTATGGAGAAGGGAGTGATAGGCGGAGGGAGGGTCGGCAGGCGGCTAGTATCAGTTAGAATAACGATTCGAACAATGGCCCGTAGCGTGCTGCGTACTCCCGTGGGCTGTGATGCACGGTCGCGAACTAAAGCGGCAAGTGCACCGTAACTATTGTGATGGGAGGGGAGTCTGCCTTCCACCCCGTTTTTCTGGAGCCAGGCCAACAAATCGTCAGGCGGAGTTTTCGAAAGCGTAGACTCCTTTTTCAATCCTATTGGCTCCCTAACAGCCCATTTCCTTTTTCAGTTTGCGTGTGAGACTCCATGAATGCTTCGAAATCCACTCTCTGGTGCGTGCTGCTACTGGTCGCCCACAATGTGACTTTCAGCACCCTTCTTCCCGGGTGGGGAAATCGGATACTCGCGCAGACCGAATCGGCTGCTCCGTCAGCGTCTACCGAGGAGATCGCACCGGATGAGTCCCCGATTGAACCGGAAAGCCCAGAGTTCCGCACGGCTTCGAAAGAGCTGCTAGAGCATTTGAAAGTGATGCGCGAAATCATTGTGCGCTATAATGTCAGCACGAATAAGCCGCAGGATGATGAGCTCCGCGAAAAATGGCTTGAATTGACACCGCGAGCACACGAGTTGCACGCCAAAATGATTGATGCAGCGTTGGCGGAGTATCTTAGCGATCCCGCCGGTAAAGCGGCCATTGCTGGAATGCTGCGGCGCTTTGTGCTTCGCAATATTGAGGTCGAACGGTACGAGGGCGTCCTAGATGTGGCGCTTGCCTTGATTGAGAATGGCGATCAGGGAGAACTGGAGAAGACCCAGGTCGTGTTAACCGCCATCGCAGTGAATCGCTATGACGTTGCACTCAATTTCGTTGAACAAATCTTGGCGTCTCTGACCAGTAAGGAACAGGCCGAGGAGAAGACGCACTACCTCCGCATGCGTGAGCGGATCGAACATATGTCAGCCAACTGGGAGCGAGAGCTCAAGTTGCGCGCTGAGGATGCTGCCGGGGAACCCTTGCCGCGCGTGCTCATTCGTACGCCCAAGGGGACGATGGAAATCGAGCTGTTTGAGAATCAGGCGCCGGGTAATGTTGCCAATTTCATCTCTTTGGTGGAACGTGGGTTTTTCGATGGTTTGCTATTCCACAAAGTGGTGGAGAAGGTTGGTATCCAGACCGGATGCCCGCTCAACGATGGTACTGGGGACGATGGTTACCACATCTACGGAGAATCTAATCGACCCGATGCACGGTCTTTCTTCCGCGGTTACCTCGGGATGGCATTGGCCGGTGGGGACATCGACACTGCCAGTACTCAGTTTTTCATCAATACGTTACCCTCCGATGTCCTGGGGGAAACCTACACTGCCTTTGGACGCGTCATCAAGGGCTTTGAGACGATGAGTGACTTGACCAAGATCAACCCTGATAGTGAAGACGAAGAGAAGAAGAATGCGGGTGCAATTCCAGACCCCATCCTATCGATTGAGGTACTCTACAAACGGGATCACGAATACGTGCCGAACAAAGTGGAGCACTAGCAATCCGTCTGCTGAGAGCGTTACAAGAACCTATTAACAATGCAGTGAGTTTGAGATGCGTTTAGTTGCAGGGCTTTGGGGGGTGATGTTGGTGTTTTCTGGCTGTGTGCAACGCAGCGAAAACGCCGTGGTTATCTATTCAGCCGCCGATCGAGAATATGCAAAGCCGATTTTGGCCGCCTTTGAACGGCGTCAGCCAGGCATGGAGCTCGCCGCCCAATACGACATCGAATCGACTAAAACCGTCGGGCTGGTCACACGCTTGGAATCCGAGGCTTCCCGTCCTCGCTGCGATGTGTTCTGGAATAACGAGATCATGCATACGCTGCGTCTGCAGAAGGCAGGGTTGCTGCAGAGTGTGCGGTGGGATGTACCTGGTAATTGGCCGCAGACCATGAAGGCCGACGACGGTACTTGGCTCGGTTTTGCCGCCAGAGCCCGCATCATTATGCTGAACCAAGACATGTTTCCGGAGGGGGTGGAACGTCCACAATCGTTTGCGGATTTAGCGTCCCCGAAGTGGCAAGGGAAATGTGCCGTGGCGCTCCCTCTGTTCGGTACAACGGCCACGCATTTCACCGTCCTTGACCAGTTGCTAGGCAAGGAACGAGCACAAGAGCTATTTGCAAACATCAAGCAAAACGCGGTGGTGCTGTCGGGCAACAAGCAGGTCGCCCAGGCTGTTTCTTCGGGGGCCGTGGCTTGGGGTATCACCGATACCGATGATGCTTTAGTCGAACTTGACGCAGGACTGCCTGTGGAAATTGTCTACCCCGACCAGGCGCCTGCGGAACTGGGAACGCTCCGGATTCCCAACACCATTGCCGTGCTCAAAGGAGCACCTCATCCGGTTGCAGCCGTCGCGCTTGCCAACTACTTGGTGTCGGAGGATACCGAGGGGCGCTTAGCGATGGGGCCGAGCGGGCAATTTCCGGTTCGCCCTGGACATCCTCAGTTGTCCCGGGCACAAGGCCCCGATACCGTGCGGTGGATGGACGCAGATTTTTCGGCAGCCGCCGGACGTTGGCCGAGTCTGTCGGATGAGCTGCGGCAGCTATTTCAAGCGGATTGAGCCGCAGCCCTACGGTCATTGATTTAATAGCAATTTGAATTTTAATGCGGAGGTAGCATCCTTAATTGACTTGTAGCGGAGGTTGTCTTTCCTTGCTCACGCGGCGGGTTACTATTTCAACAGCCCGTCACGCAGCGGGGTACTATTTCGACAGCCCGTCTAGGATTGGTGGTGGATTGCCCGCAACGTCGACTGCATATTGCCGTACCTGTTGCAACTCCACGATGGATTGCCGGTCCACAAACCAACCCCACCTACCCCAGACCGAAGACGAGGGACCCTCGGCAAATTCTTCGTCCCCTTCCCGACATCGGTTGAATCCCAGTTGGGACTAACGGGAGTGGGGCTGAGAACTCTGTCGCTATTCCACCAGCTCGGCCCGATGGACGCGGCCCCGAGTGGTGGAAGGATTGCGAAGCTCTCTGCGAGAGCGAGCACTAGTTATCCGCGCCGGTTTCCAGAATGGCCATGAATGCTTTCTGTGGGATATCCACGGAGCCGATCGATTTCATCCGCTTCTTTCCCTCTTTCTGCTTAGCCCATAGTTTTTTCTTGCGGCTGATGTCCCCACCATAGCACTTGGCGGTAACGTTCTTACGCATCGCTGGCTTCGTTTCTCGCGCGATGATGCGCGAACCGATGGCAGCTTGAACGGCCACTTCGAACATGTGCCGATCGATCTCGTCCTTGAGCTTTTTAACCACGGCGCGACCGCGACGATCAGCATCGCGACGATCACAGATCACACTCAACGCATCCACGTTATTTCCGTTCACGAGGATATCCATCCGAACTAGGTCCGCAGGCTCGTAACCGATCAACTCATAGTCCATCGTCCCATAACCACGCGTCGCACTCTTGAGTTTGTCGTGCAGATCGTAGATGACTTCCGCCAAGGGAAGATCGTAGGTGATCATGGCGCGTGTGGGGGAAATGTACTCGGTGGATTGCTGTACACCGCGTCGATCCTGCGAAAGCTTCATGACTACACCAATTTGATCGTTGGGAACCACAAAGTTGACTCTCACGATCGGCTGACGAAACTCTTCGATCTCACCGGAATCGGGAACATCTTGAGGTTTGTGCAATTCGTGCTCAACACCTCGCTTATCCAAGATGCGATAGGTCACGTTGGGAGCGGTCTGCACTAAATCGACATTGCATTCTTCCTCCAATCGCTGTTGCACAATTTCCATGTGCAGCAGGCCCAGGAAGCCGCAGCGAAATCCAAAGCCTAACGCGTCGCTTGTCTCTGCCACAAATTCAAAGCTGGGATCGTTGATACTCAGCTTCTCCAAAGCTTCGCGCAATTCTTTAAAATCTTGGCCATCACTCGGAAACAGTCCGCAGTACACCATCCGCTTAGGCTGCGCGTAGCCCTCGAGCGCTGGAGCCGCATCGGCCCCGGTGGAGACAATAGTGTCACCAATGTGCACATCTTTGAGTGATTTGATGTTGCAGATCATGTAGCCGACTTGGCCAGCGCGCAAACGCTTGGTGGGACGCCGCTTGGGGACGAATTGTCCGAGCTCGATCACTTCGTACACAGCATCCGCGCGTGCCAAACGGATCTTCTGCCCTGTTTCAACGGTGCCTGCCATTAGCCGCGTGTACGAAATGGCTCCACGAAAGTCATCGTAGTGCGAATCAAAGACCATGCCCTGCAGCGGCGCCGAAACGTTTCCGCTCGGTGGCGGAATCCGTTCAATGATTGCAGCCAAGAGTTCGTCGATGCCGATCCCAGCCTTGGCGCTGCACTTCACTACATCGTTTCCGTCGATGCCGAGCGACTGCTCCATTTCTTCGACAACCTCATCGACCCTCGCATAGGAGAGGTCAATTTTGTTGATCACGGGAATGATCGCCAGTTCGTGCTCCATCGCGGCGTAGGCATTGGCCATCGTTTGGGCCTCTACTCCCTGAAACGCGTCGACGAGCAGCAGAGCACCTTCACAGCAGGTTAGACTGCGGGAGACTTCGTATTGAAAATCGACGTGACCAGGAGTGTCGATCAAATTCAATTCATATTCTTCGCCCTTGTACATCGTTCGCAAGGTAACCGCTTTGGCTTTGATGGTAATACCACGCGAACGCTCCAGCTCCATTCCATCCAACAGCTGGGCGCGCATTTCGCGCATAGCCACGGTTCCCGTTTTTTCCAACAGGCGGTCTGCCAATGTGCTTTTACCATGATCGATATGCGCAATGATGCAAAAGTTGCGAACATGGGAAATGTCAATCTCGCTAATGTTCTGCTTACTCAGGGTAAAAGCTCCAGTGCAATAGTCAAATTTTGTATAAGGGGATAGCAGCAGGCGGATCTACGACTCGCGTCATATCCAGCCACGCCCAACGCTGCCGATTGGGTGTCGATCAGGTTGCAAGATAGTCCTGTCTAGCAATTCCTGCAGCACCAATGTACCCAGCGTCGCCACCCAAGCTTGCGAAGGCGATGCGGGTTCCGTGGAACACGTTCTCAAACGTCCGACTCTTAAATTCGTCACTGATGCCTTGGAGGAATCGGCCTCCCACCGCACATTCATGCCCGCCAAAGTTCATCGCCCCCCCCAATACAACCAAGCCAGGGTCTACGGTGTGTACGGCACAAGTGATGCCGATTCCCAGGTATCTCGCCGTATCGTCGATCAGGCTCAGCGCGAAGGGATCACCGGCAACTGCGGCTAGGTAGACATCCTTGGCGGACAGGGGATCTCCTTGCATGCCAATTTCCGACAAAGAAGTTTGAACTCCCTCGGCTACCGCCTCACGTGCCCTTAGGGCAACGGCACTGGCGCTGGCGTAGGCCTCGAGCTGTCCTCGTCCGCCCCCCCAACTGCACAGTCGCGCATCGGGACGGCTATCGACGACGACATGTCCCAGCTCGCTGCCGAAACTGTTGGAGCCGTTAATTAGATTTCCGCTGGAGATGATACCACCGCCAACTCCGGTTCCAAGCGTGAGAAGAACTAGGCTTTCGGCGTCGACGCCAGATCCAACCCAGAACTCACCAAACGCAGCCGCATTGGCGTCATTGATAAAGCTGAAGTCCGTACCCACCGCTTCGGCCACTGCCTGCTGGATGGGAAATTGGTGCCATTCGGGAAGATTCGTGGGGTTGAGCAACATGCCCCTTTTAAGACAAATCGGCCCGGGAGCTCCCAGACAGCCCCTGGCGATCGAATCGAAGGGCAATGCAATGTTGGCCGCCAGCGATCGACACGTTTCGGCGATACGGAGGCAGGCGACATGAGGCTTTGTGCTGGGATCCGTGTGGATGCTCTGGAAGGCAAGGGTGCGTCCCCGCTCATCGACCAACCCAACTTTGATGTTGGTGCCTCCTATATCGACGCCCCAGAAAAAGGGGGCTTCCGCCTCGGTAAGTGAGATTATGGGCTGACTAAAAGACATTCTGCGATCCGCAGGTGGGAAAGTTGCATGGTCCAGCAGGCATGTGATCTCAAAAGAACGGTCGGACCAGCCCGCGGGAGCCGCTCGCTCGCTGCTCGCAAGCCAGTGCATTGCAACCCACGCATCCCGTCGGACAGAGTTCTGACCTGAGCGTGGGGCGCGGTAGGAGGGCTAATCTGGGTAACGTCTAAGCGGAGATCGGGCTGCTCGACTTTTCTGAGAGGTAATTCCTTGGGAAGTGGTCCAGTATACGTGGTGTCAGCGAATTCCCATAGGCAGGATTTGGGAGTGGGGTTGCTAGGGTTGTCTTGACGTAACCCCTTACTTTCCGCTAAGAAACGCACGGACCTTAAGAGTCTCGCGAGGGCGAGACAGCAAGAACAACATCCAAGGAACCGTGGTCGTGTCTACAAAGCTCTTCCTCAACCGTTTGCCCAAATGCCCCTTTGGTGAACGCTCAGCTCTACTAGCTCGTTGGTTTTTGGTGGCAATTTCTCTAGGTGGTGCACTGTTCACTCCCTCGTATGCCGAGGCGCAGGAAGCCGAGTGGATTTGGACGCCCGAACACCCGCGAGGTCTGGCCAAGCAGGGGGATTGTTTTTTCCGCAAGACAATTCAGCTGGGACGTGTTGAAGAGGCAACCATCACGATCACCGCAGACGATGCCTACACGCTCTACATTAACGGCCGAGAAGTAGGAGCGGGAAGATCCATTCAGCAGATGGAACAGTATGACGTCACTACGTTGCTCGGTCGCGGGAGGAACGTCATCGCGGTCAAAGTCACGAACCTGTCCGACGGGCCCGCCGCCCTTGCCGCTCGTGTGTTCATTAAACCCGAGGGGCAACCGTGGCTTAGTTTTTCGACCAATCAAAGTTGGCGGACGTCGATCGAAAATTTGCGAGGCTGGCAATTGGTGGCGCACTCCGAAGCCAACTGGAAGCCGGCTGCGACGTACGGTCTGTTAGGTGTGACCGCACCGTGGGATCGGCGCGAAGATGTTGCTCCAGAACGGGTCTCCGAAAATCAACGCTTCCGAGTGAGTCGTGAATTTGCGGTCGACCAGATTTTAAGCGATGACGTGACCGGCTCTCTGGTTAACATGGCTTTCAACGAATTTGGCCATATCGTAGCGGCCCAAGAGGGTGGTCCGCTGCTGTTGATTTACGACAGTGACCACGACGGCACTTTTGACAAAACACGAGAGTATTGCACTCTCGTCAGCAATATCCAGGGCATTCTGCCCCTCAATGGCGACGTTTTCGTTACCGGAGAGGGCCCGGATGGTTCCGGAATTTATCGGCTGATTGACCAAGACCGTAACGGCGCCTTGGAGGAGGCCAAGAAAGTCATTGGTTTCAAAGGGGAGCCTGGAGAACACGGCGCCCATGGATTGGCGTTGGGCCCCGATGGACGCATCTACTGCGTGCTGGGCAACCAGGTGCAATTTGATGGCGTGTTCTCGGCGAAGAGTCCTCTCAAGCAATACTATGAAGGAGATCTCGTCGGTCCACGTTACGAAGATCCGGGTGGGCATGCACGCGGTACCAAAGCGCCCGGCGGAACGATCATTCGCATGGACGTCGAAGGCAGCTCGGTGGAGTTGGTCGCAGGTGGCTTAAGAAACGCCTTCGACCTCGTTTTTCACCCCTCCGGAAAACTGTTTGTGCATGACAGCGATATGGAGTCGGATGAAGGTGCGGTGTGGTATCGCCCCACCAGCCTTTTCGAAGTCGTAGAAGGTGCCGAATTTGGTTGGCGTAGCGGCTGGGCCAAATGGCCAAGCTACTATTTCGACCGCCTGCCCACCGAACTGGAGACGGGACGCGGTTCTCCTACCGGTGCCTGCGTCTACGATCACTTGATGTTCCCGTTGCGCTACCATGGATCGCTGTTCTTAGCCGATTGGACGCAAGGCCAGATCATGGCGGTTAAATTCGACGCCAATGGAAAGGCTCAGTCGGAGGTCTTTGTACAAGGGCAGCCCTTGAACGTTACCGACCTGGCTGTCGGTCCGGATGGCTGGCTCTACTTCTGCACAGGCGGTCGCGGCACCCGCGGCGGAATCTATCAGATTCGCTGGTTGGGTACCGTGCCAGACTCGGTCAAAGATTTGGGCGATGGAATTGCCAAGGGGATCAAGCAGCCTCAGCTGGACTCGGCTTGGGCTCGGCAAGAAATCGCAACCCTCAAGCGCACACTCGGTGCCAGTTGGGGAGACACCGTGGCAGGCGTGGCGTTTAGTAATGAGAATTCGGCCAAGTACCGCTTGCGAGCCTTGGATTTGATGCAGCTCTTCGGACCGACGCCAACCCCGGAACTGCTCAAGGAACTCAGTTCCGCACCCAACGAAGCGGTTCGCGCTAAGACCGCGAGGCTGATGGGCATGCACGGAAGTGCGACGCAGGTCGTTACCCTACTTGAAAATATGTTGACCGATTCCGATCCACTCGTCCAGCATGCTGCTGGCGAGGCGTTACTCCGCGCCGATGCGGAAGTCGACTACGAGTTGCTGATACCGTTGCTCGAGAGTAGCGACCGGAAGCTGGCTTGGAGCGGTCGCAAGCTGCTCGAACGCGTACCGCCCGAGCAATGGACTACCAAGTTGCTGATTCACCCCAGCCAGCGGGTGCGTCTGCAAGCTGGTTTGGCGCTGATGACCGCCGCGCCGGAAAAGGCGCGCGCACTAGAAGTCGTAGCAGCCATTGAGAAGATGCTGACGGAGTTTGTGAGTGATCGAAACTTCATGGACCTTCTCCGTCTCGCCCAGGTGACTCTCCATCGATCGGGTTTGAAGGCCGAGGAAGTTCCCAGCCTGGCGGACGCCATCGCCGCAGAATATCCCGTGGGTGAACCGATTATCAATCGCGAGCTGATGCGGTTGCTCACTTACGTCAATGCGGAAGCGGTGCTTCCCAGCGCCATTAGCTATCTGCAATCCGATGCAGATTTGGCAGAACGGATGCACGTGGCAATGCACCTCCCATTCTTTGAACATGAGTGGACGGCTGCCGAACGGTATGCCCTGATCAAATTCTTCGAGGAAACTCAGCCAGCAGAGGCAGGTAGCAGTGTGCCGTTGTATGTCATGAATGTAACGCGCGACCTCTGCAAAGACCTGCCGCTTGAAGAAGCCAGAATCTTCGTGTCTGAAGGGGCCAAGTGGCCGAATGCGGCTCTGGTGTCTCTCTATGTCTACCCTGACAAGCTAACGCCCGCCGATCTGCAAACACTCCGTCGGCTTGATCAAGAGATTGACCGACCTGGTTTTGAAGGCGAACAATTCAAGCGACTACGAACCGGTATCGTGGCGATGCTCTCTCAAAACTCGGACCCCGAGTCCACCGCTTATCTGCGAGAAATCTGGATTCGAAGTCCAGAGCGACGGCAAGCAGTCGCGCTCGGGCTGTCGATGCAACCCAACGATGAAAACTGGGATTATCTAGTGCGTAGTCTTCCGGTGCTCGAATCGTTTGCGGTTCCTGAAGTCATGGATGCGCTGCGTAAGGTCCCCACGGCGACGAACGATCCACAGGCATTGCGGGAAGTCATCCTGCATGGGCTTCGCATGGAGCAAGAGGGGCAATCGCCCGCGTCCGCACTCAAGCTGCTGACCTATTGGACGGGACAATCCCCAACCCCTTCCAGTTCAGCGGAGGACGCAGGTGGCGAACAACGCACCCTGCAGGGCTGGCAGGAATGGTTTGCCCAGAAATTTCCAGAACATCCGGAAGCCAAGCTGCCGGAACTTGAAAAGAGCTCGCCGTGGAATACGGAAACCTTGGATGAGTATTTTGCCTCGAGCGACGGTCGCAAGGGGGATCGGGAGAATGGACAAGCTATCTTTGCCAAGGCTCAATGTGCGAGTTGCCACCGCATGCAGACAACCGGGGCCGCTGTTGGACCTGATTTAACGAGCGTGGCCAGTCGCTTTACGCGAAAGGAAGTGATCGAGTCGATTCTCTTCCCGTCGCACGTCATCAGCGATCAGTACCGATCAAAACGGGTACTCACCAGCGATGGTAAAGTAATTAGCGGAATGTTGACGGAGAATGCAAACGGTTCCGTTATGGTTCGCGATTCACAATTGGTTGAGCACATTATCGCTGAACAGGATATTGATGAAATTCAACCCAGCAAATCCTCCTTGATGCCAGGTGGATTGCTGGATGAACTCTCTGCACCGGAGATCCGGGATCTCATGCTCTACATGGGCTACGGGACCGCCCAGACGCCACAGTTCGCAGAATCCCCCGAGTCGGGGAACTTGTCGCGGTAGAGATGCGGCCGACACGGCTTGTACTCTGCGAGTGCTCCGTGAAGTCCTCTCGCGCCACACGCTTCGTTTGGCAACGTTTGGACTTTGCGGGTCCCGCGCAAGTGCGACAGCGACGCTATCAGCGGAAAGCTGGTGGCTACATGGGGGTAACGCGTGCACCACGGCTAGGTCACGTCACCTGCCTTGACGGTCAAGTAAGGTAACACCGACTGCTTGGCCGCCGCCAAGCTCGCGTAACTCTCGCGGCGACGCTCCCTGCAGAGAAACACCGCAGTTCGGGCTCATCGCTCGTGCCGAAGTACTCAGAGCCATAGAGTTACTCTGCGTGATGCTAGGTCGACCTCTGCGCTAGAAGTGGCTCTAGAAGTGAAGGTGTGCTCTAGGCGGGGAGCTGCAATGGACTTTTGCTTCGTCCACTACCTGCACACCCCCATGGGTAGCCTGGAGAGGAGCGGAGCTGCCAACGATCCCGCGATAGCGTTCTATAGCTTGGGGAGTGGCCGCTTCGGCGGTGGCTTGGCCAGCATTCGTGCTTCGTCATCTTGGGGAGGTCTCGGATTCGGATTGTTGCCTCCACCACCGGCACGAGGCGGTGGATTGGGATCGGTAAACTCCTCCTCCCATTTCCAACCTACCGGGTTCTTCAGCTCACGGCTCGCAAGTAACCCCCAGGGGGTGCCTTGGTGCTGCTCAGCAACTTCGCTCAAAAGCTTCGTTGCTTGCTCGCCTTCCTTTTCAAAGCGACTGCCAACGCTGATTTCCGCAGCTGGCTTGAGGACCCAAGTGTTGCTCTCATCCTTCTCGAAATTCATACCGCGTTTGGCCTTGGCTAACATTGCGTTGTACGCTTCCGTTCGCACCTTGTGGGCCAGTACCGTCCCCAACGCGAGCTTGTATCCGGCGAGCCATCTCGGTGAAATCTCTCGGTCGAGGTGTTCTTCGCCACTTAGGAGAAGCTGTGCCAGGCTTGCTAACTGCGGCTCCAGACGAGCCGCCTGTTGTTGTGCGGTCGTCAGAGAATTGACCAGGCCAGCGTCGCTCGCTTTGACGAAGCGTGTGCGAGGATTGGTAAGTGTATCGATGCGTGGAAGCTGGGCCGCTCGCACAATGACCTGCCTCAGGGGGCTCTCGGTAACGCGTTTCATGTACTCCGCTTCCGACACATAGTCAGGACGGTATTTGCCCATGACTTCAGGATCGAAAAAGTACGAGACATCGGAAGCAAATTCGTCTAGTTCGCCGCGGCGCACCCGTTGTCCGACCCGACGATTGGGATGAACCGTGAAATAGATCCCGCCCGTTTCGTAAGCTAACCGGCTTAGCGCAAAGGGCCCGAAGCCGGAGTCGATCACCGGTTCATAATAGGAATCATCGCGATAGCCGAGCTTGACACGCTCTGGCAATATCGATTCTGGGCCCTGATCGACCTCTGCCCATTGAGGAGTTTGGTCGTATTGCGGATCGGGGTCGACATATTTGACGAAAGTGGTGTCGCGACCAAAGGGGGCAGGCACTCCGACGACGTAGACGGGGATCGCATATTTGCGGCATGCCTTGATCGTCGCTTCTAGGCCCGCTGCGTCATCTCCGCGCTCGTCGGTAACAGCGATGAAGAGCACGTTGCGTTGGGGGCCCGCTTCGGTACGCTGGCTGCGATAGCGTTTGAATTTATCACACCCTTTGTAGATCGCTGAAAAAACGCGTTCGACGCCCGAGACATCGGTCTCAATGGAGTCGATGGCCTGCCGAATTTCATCGAGATCGGCCGTGGGCTGTGCGGTTAAGAGATTTACTTGTTGGCCAAAGGTAAATACGCTGGTCAGCAGTGGCTCATCTTCAATCGGCAGTCGTTTACCGTCTTCCGTTTTAGAGCGACCGACGATTCCAAGCTCTTCGTAGATGCGATCAAAGCGGTCGCGAATCTCTTGACGGCGTTTCAGCAGACTGCCCGATTGATCAAAAAACCAAACCACGAGCGTTGGCCGCTCCTCCATGGCTTGCAAGATCTCATAGGTGATGCGGTCCACGGCACCGTCGGTACCGGTCGTGCCTACACCGGTCATGCCTTTGACCACAACATCGCTCCGTGTTAGCCCCACCGCTCGGTTCAACTGGCTATTGAGCTCGAACGTTGTATTGAATTCGAGCGATTCATACCCGGGAGCAGGAATGGCCGACATTTCTGCCAGGACTGGTGCGGAACTCAGTGCCATCGAAGCATCGGCGTTGCTATTGGCGCCAACCTCAGTGGAAGGAGTCTCGGAGATTGCTACGTTTTCAATGATCGCGAACTCTTCGTCCGCGACTGGAATTTCCGATGTCAACAATAGTTCCGGCTTAGTGCTCACAACCACCAGGGGAACGACTGCCAAACCCAATAAAAGCACAACATGAAACAGGAGGCTAACGAAGAAAGCCTGTGCATTGGGATCGAAGATCTGCTGAAAGCGACCTGAATCAGGGCTGAGCGACGCTGCCGACGCGTAGTCCTGGCGACCGACAGGTGCTACGGAAAGCGTAGCAGCCTCGGATTCGCGGCCTACTCGGAGATTGTCCGTCGGTCGTTTTAGCACTACAGATACCTTCACAAACCCAGCTGGGAGGCGAAGCGATGCCTCCAGTGAACTGCCTAGTGTCGCCGCAAATATGCCAGGGCGCTGCCAAGCAACCGCTGGCAGTGCGCTATTCTAAGCATAACCAAACGCATCTGCACAAAACAGCAGCTCGGTTCTTGGAAGTCGAGCGCACCAAACCTCCATTTGCGAGCACGCTACTATTAGAGCGATTGTAACGGATAAATGTACACTTCGGGCCGGACAGAAAGTCGGGCGGCACGCGTTCGCCCCCCCTCTGGTGAAGTTCAGTCCATCTGCATGCTCAGCCTATCCTGACGTTCAGTATTAAGGGAAGGGACCAGGTTGGACTGCGCACCGGTTTCGCCGGCTCTTTCGGAGACCCGCCTCGCCCACCACGCGGAAGTGAAATCGAGAGCAAGTATCCAGTCTATTTCTAGCTCGAATTTCCGGATTGCATCGCTCCTTGGTTGGGGCCCCAATTTGCCCTGTTCTTCTGCGGGGACCGCGTGTTAGCCGCTTGCCTGTTGCTCAGCCTAGTTACTCGATGCGAATCAACCATCGGTGGCCCCTAGCCAACTTCGCTTGTTCAATTCGCAATCCGCTCCGCAACGGGCTGTTGAGGTCAGAGCAAGTAGACTTTTAGCGCGGCGGTAGCATCCCTAATTGCCCTGTTGGGGTAATCACCTTTCCTTGCTCCAGCAACGGGTAGCTGTTTCAACATTTCGGCATGCAAAGACAGAGTGTTCGCGGCCATAGGGCGATTCGCGACGCCATAACCCACTTAAATAAAAAAACCTCTTGAATCAACAAGCCCCGACTTGAAGGGGCTGTTGATTTAGTAGCAATTTGAATTTTAACGCGGAGGTTGCGTCCCATACTGCCCTGTAGCGGCAACTATCTTTCCTTGCTCACGCAGCGGGTTACTATTTCGACAGCCCGTGAAGGGGTGGAGAAACCAGCAACGGTGGCTAACGCGCAAGCTGCGGTGGAAAAATCTTCGACCGAACCAACGCCAGGCGGAACCCTAAGTCCATTGAGGGTTGCAGGTTTCGAACTACTTCTACGAAAGTGGGCTTCGGTGGGGAGGGCTCGCTGGCGAGCGTAGTGGGCCCTTGGTTTGAACAACCGAGGTTCCCACTACTGCTAGCGGCTTTCGTGGGCTACAGAGAGTACCTCTCGCTGTCAACGCGCGTTGACATTCACAAGGCTGCCCAATCGCCCTTAGGGAGCTGGTGGGTGTTCTTGGGCGGCCGATTCCGCAGCCAGCTTGCCGGCTTCGATCCAGGGAGCGACTGGCACTAGTTGCATGCCGTGTTTCCGAGTTCCTACGGCCAAGGTCTGTCCATCTGCGGACAGCGCCATGGACCAGATGCCGCTCTCTAGCCGGCTCTCCCGTGAGACGCTGTGCATGGTGTGGTGATCAACGACGGTTAATACGCCATCCAGGCCACCGGCAACTACCAAGTTCGACTCAGGCAAGGCAACTAAACTGGATCCCCAATCACTGGTGCTAGCGATCGAGAGCAGTTGCTTGCCTTGGGCCAAGTCCCATAATCCGAGTGTCCGTCCGGCTCCACAGGTCACGAGCCGTGTATCCTCTTGCACGAATGCAACGCTCCACAGGGCATCATGGCCAGCCTGCATGTCCTTGAGGACATCGAGCTTGGGCCAGCTCAGAACTTTCACGGATCCGTCACCGAGTGCCACGGCGATTTGCTCGCCCGATTGGCTGACCGCAATATCAAAGATCGCGGCGCCGCCGACCTCAACACTTCTCGACTGAGACTTATCGGCTATGGACAGAACCAGAAGTTTGCCGTCCTCGGTGCCAGCCAATACTTCGCCGTCCGTTGGGGAGGCAGCCAAAGCACGAATCCAACGCGACTCCGATGTAAAGCGTTGGGGCTCACCGTCACCAAATAGATAGACACCACCTTTGTAATCACTGGCCAGATATTGGCTGTCGGAAATTGGCAAGAGGCTCCACAGTGACGTTTCCGCTTCCCCGACGACTTCGAGCTCTGCCGGGGCGGCAGCGGTAGCCTTGACCACTTGAGCGGGACGCAGCAACAGGCCTTGGGATTGCGTTGCGGCTAATTGCCCCTCGGCCGACCAGGCGACTGAGGTGATCCACGGTCCGTCAGCAGCGTTTTCTCCCTTTTCTTCGGCCGAAACCCGAGGCAAATTCGTCAGATTCAGGGAGGTCAGAGCCAACGCAAGTGCGAGGAAGGTGCGGTACATCGATGTAGTGTCCATTGAGGCGAGTTATAAGGGGAGGGGAGACCCTTCGCATTGTAGGTTATTTGCATGCCAGATTCAAAGCCTAGAAGGCTTTCGCCCCCTCTTCTGCGCCTAGTCCAGGGCACTTGTTGCGAGCGGAGTGGAAAATGGTTCGCAGCTACGGGTTGTGGGGCGGCCAACTCAGGGTAAATTCGTAGCGAATGAGCTCACTCAGTTAACGAAGCAACTCTTAGGATCAACGCAATGGGTCGCCAATACATCTTCCAAATGGAGTCATTGACCAAGAAGCACGGGCCTCGGGAGGTGCTCAAGGAGGTCTGGCTGTCATTTTACCCAGGCGCCAAAATTGGAGTGCTGGGAGCCAACGGAGCTGGGAAAAGTACGCTGCTGAAGATTATGGCGGGCGTGGATAAAGAGTTCGATGGCGAAGCCAAGTTGACGCAAGGTTTTACCGCTGGCTACCTGCCCCAAGAACCGCAGCTCAATCCCGACAAAGACGTGCAGGGAAACGTTGAGGAAGCGGTGGCCATACGCCGCCGAGTGCTCGACCGCTACAACGAGATTTGCATGGAATTGGGGGAAGTCACCGACGAGGCTAAGCTCCAAAAACTCAATGACGAAATGGAGCGTCTCCAGAACGAGATCGATACCAACAATCTGTGGGAGCTCGATCGCCAGGTGGAAGTGGCGATGACCGTCATGAACCTGCCCCCCAGCGATGCCGCTGTCACCACGCTGTCGGGCGGTGAACGCCGACGCGTGGCGCTTTGCAAACTGCTCATCGAACAACCAGACCTGCTGCTGCTCGATGAACCGACCAACCACTTGGATGCAGAATCCATCCACTGGTTGGAGCAGCATCTGCACCAGTATCCAGGCACCGTGGTAGCCGTAACTCACGATCGTTACTTCCTGGACAACGTTGCACAGTGGATTCTTGAATTGGACCGTGGCGAAGGTCACCCCTTCGAAGGAAACTACTCGTCCTGGCTAGTCCAAAAGCAAGAGCGTCTGGGGCGCGAACAGCGTTCTCAGGCTAGCCGTCAAAAGACGTTGGCCAAAGAACTCGAGTGGATTCGTTCGTCGCCTAAGGCGCGGCAGGCTAAGAGTAAGGCACGTATTTCGTCGTACGAGAAATTGGTTGCTGAGGAGTTTGAGGATAAGCCAGAGGAGCTCGAAATCCAAATTCCGCCTGGGAAACACCTTGGGGAATTGGTGGTTGATGCTGCAGGTGTCTCCAAGGCCTTTGGCGATCGCGTGCTGATCGAGGACTTGAACTTCAAGCTCCCAGCGGGTGGAATCGTGGGCGTGATTGGGCCCAACGGCGCAGGTAAGACAACGCTCTTCCGTATGATGACCGGAGAAGAAAAGCCCGATTCGGGTGTTCTACGCGTCGGTCCGACGGTTGAGTTCGGCTATGTCGACCAGAATCGCGATGCGCTCAACCCCGACGAGACGGTCTATCAAGTCATCAGTGGTGGACACGATGTGTTGGAAATGGGAGGCCGAAAGATGAATTCACGCGGCTATGTTTCCAAGTTCAATTTCCGTGGCCCCGATCAAGAAAAGAAGGTCGGTGTGCTGTCTGGTGGGGAACGCAATCGAGTTCACTTGGCCAAGCTCTTGCGGCGTGGTTCGAACGTCTTGCTCTTGGATGAGCCAACCAATGATCTCGATGTCGATACCTTGCGGGCCTTGGAAGAGGCGATCCTGAACTACGCGGGCTGTGTGGTTGTCATCTCCCACGATCGCTGGTTCTTGGATCGTATCGCCACCCACATCCTAGCCTTTGAGGGGGATGGCCACGTTCACTGGTGCGAAGGCAACTTCGATACCTACGAACAACAACGCAAGGAACGCCTGGGCATCGGGCAAGATGAAGTGCGGAAGTTCCGCTACAAGAAACTGCCCACTTAGAAGGAATGACGCAGCAAAACCGTCGGTGAGCGGGCTGTTGAAATAGTAACCCGCCGCGTGACGGGCTGTTGATTTAATAGCGTCTTGAGCTTTAACGTGCAGGTAGCACCCCCAATCGCCCTGCAGTGGCGACCACCTATCCTTGCTGACGCGGCGGGTTACTATTTCAACAGCCCGGTGAGCAAGGAAAGATAACCTCCGCATTAAAATTCAAATTGCGATTAAATCAACAGCCCGTGAGGAATTGCGATCGGAAACGCCCCAAAAGTCGAAGCCGACTTTCGGTGGTTTCCGTCGGGGGATTCGTTGCTGGCGGCGCGTTCAGCGTCACGCCGCGGCGGTCCACCAGGATCGATCCGGTTGATGAGGGAGAGTCGGCTGGCACTCCTTGAAGAGTCAAGGCAGGTGTTTTTGGATCGTTTCCGCTACTTGGCTCGCTTGAGCTTCTTTGCCCTGGGCATTGAAGTGCACGCCGTCATTCGACTGCCAGTCGGGATGGTTTTCAACCAGACCGAAGAGGTCATCCGACGGAATGCTGTGCTGTTTCATGATCTCAGCCGCGATTCGATTGCGATCTTTCACCCTCTCTGCGCGTTTTCCGAACTTCTGCAGATCCGACTTATCTCGGTCGGGTGTGGTCGTGGCCCAGATGAGCTTCGCGTGGGGTGCATGCTTCTTCAAGGCAGCTACGGTATTGGACAGCCCTTCACGGTATTGCTCCTCGTCATAGCCCCAACCGTGAAGACCGTTGTTGAAATGGATGACGTCGAATTTGTACTGTTTTAGCAGTAACTGTAGATCTTCGTTGAAGGTTGGATCGGACACGCATTTCGAGGTGGTCAATCGCGCGCATGCGGCCTTGCCAGACAGCCGTTTCTCGGTCTCAGCGAAATAGCCTCGCACGATGGAATCTCCCACCAACAGAACTCGCGGCAGGTCGTCTTGGTCGGCGTTGGTGACCCAAATGTCGATCCACTCGATGCGTTCGCGAACTGGCTCCGCGGCCGAAACAGATGGAAAACTCATAAGGAGCAGGGCTACGAGATATGGAAGCTTCATGGGTTGGCTCTATCAATGGGCGTGGTGGGAAACTCGGTACTTGCTGATAACTGGTGTACGAGCGAGCGGGCAGGGGGGCGCGTGCTGATTCTTGACGGCCAACAGCGAGGACAAAACGATTGCCAAGCAACCAGCGCGGTGAGATGGGTATTTTAACCGCCAAGTGGTCATGTCGCCCTACCAGCGTGGTAAAATCCGGATGATAGGCCAATCTATCCCAAGATTGACGACCATTTCCCGAATACCAGTAATATGGGGCAATTTTTACTGCAAGGAAACTTCACATGTTTAATTTAGGCATACTCGAATTGATCATTGTCTTGGGCATCGGACTGGTTGGGTTGGCCGTAGTTCTCAGCGTTTGCTGGGGAATCTTTTGCCTGGTCAAACGCGATGCTCCTCGCCAAGAATAGTCGGCTCAAAAGCATTGGCAATTGGGAACCGAGCTTGCCGCGCAGCCACGGCATAGGGTGGGATCGGTCAAGCCTCGGTTTGGACGAGGTGTCTCGCTGCGGGCACTGTTAACAGCGGGCACCGTTATAGGTACATGCCGACAAATCCGCCCGACTCCTCTTCGGCTTGTTGGAGCTTTTCCAACCGCTCGATGGCTTTGGTCAGGTCTCCGGCGCGGATATATCTCTCAAACTCCACCAATACACTCCGTTGCACGGTCTCTGCAAGCCAGTCGACAATCGCCTGATTCAACCAACTGCAAGTTTCCTTCAGAAGCTCGATCTTGAAATCGCAACTAATGGGCTTCAAGTCGGTTTGATCGGTGAGCACCACCCCTTCAAAAGAATACTGCATCATCCCCTGCTGAGGATCATTGGTCAGGTGAAATGTGCAGGTGGCATTGTGAAGATAGTAGCTGTTGAGCGTTCCGTGCTTTTCGATCGCACGCTTTACTCGCAGCATTTTCTCGGCCAATTTTGGAGACGCGTCAATGGGGATGTCGACCCTCGGCACTGTTCGCAGTGGCATGCAGTCGAATACAACCTCAACCCATTGACCAAACTGTTTTTCTTCGAGTTGAATGGGATCGGGCATGGGGATTCCTGAGACGAGGGGTTAAAGCCTCAACATATCGGATTTCCGCGAACCGTCCAAGTACGTTCTAGCTGCTCTGCGAAGCTTACGGACCGTGACGAGTAGCGCACCGGATGGGGAGCACCATCTTCCATCACGTCCGACAACGGTTCGGAAACGTGCACGCGGGCTTGCCGGTATCGCACCCCGCCGCGTGCTGGGCTGTGGAGCGCGTGCTGGGCGATTGAAATCGTAACTCGCTGCATGACGGGCTGTTGAAATAGTAACCCCCGCGTGAGCAAGGCAAGATAACCTCCGCTACAAGGCAATTAAGGATGCTACCTCCGCATTAAAATTCAAATTGCGTTTAAATCAACAGCCCGATGAGCAAGGAAAGGTGTATGCCTTTACAGCCTGGTTAGGCCCCTCGGAACGATGAGTGTCGCCAAGTCGCTCCGCTGATCGACATTTTCCCGATCGAACCGGCGGAGCGTTCCGGCGACTATCCGCCAACAACTGTTTCGACGGTCCTTAGAGGTGCACCATTGCAGTAGACCTGAGAATGCTCTTCAGCCATCGTGCCACAAGCGGGCGGTCGAGTTCACCGACTTCTTCGATGGTAAGTCGGCTGGCGAGTGAACGCCTTTGGGCGACGCATCGCGGCAGGAAACGCACGCATCGTGCAGTCCACCAAGGACGCTGCCTGCACGGAGTGGCGGCAGCTCGTGTTCCACTGGGGGATAAGCCCTCCAGGGCTCAACTCCCAAGTACATTGGGCACGAGATCTCGGGAGACATGCTAACTAAAAATCGCGGTTAGCGCCTCCGCTTTCACAAGCTCTCTCGGTTGGTTTAGATGGTTGTACACGATGGTATCTGGCGCAATACCAAAGGCATGGTAGATGGATGCCAGCAGTTCGATGGGATGTACGGGATCCTCTAGCGGCGCGGAGGCGGTTTTATCGCTCTTGCCGTGGACGTAACCACGTTTGACTCCAGCGCCAGCCACGATTGCGGTATAGCAGTATGGCCAGTGGTCGCGGCCGTCAGCGGAATTGTTGTTGCCGGACGTGGAAACACCGCGCTGCGGCGATCGGCCAAATTCTCCGATGGCCACCACGAGTGTTTCCTCGAGCATGCCGCGTTCATCAAGATCTTCAATGAGAGTGCTCAACCCTGAATCGAGCATCGGAGCAGAGCGATCCTTCATGCGCTCTGTAAGTCCAGAGTGATGGTCCCAGGAATGATTATCGGAATTGGCAACTTTGGGCCAAATCACTTCCACGACACGGGTGCCCGCTTCCACCAGTCGTCTAGCCAGCAAGCAGCTTTGACCGAAAGTGTTTCGTCCATAGCGATCCCGCAATTCCGCCTTTTCACTCGACAGACTAAAGGCATCGCGGGCACGCCCGGAGACGATGAGATTCAGTGCTTGATCGTAATAGCCATCGAGTTCAAAATCCTTGACGGCGTTATTAATTTCGGGCATCTTGGCATTCACCAGATCCCGCAACTTGGCCCGCCGTTCCAGCCGCACCGAAAAAACGTCGGGACGCAATTGGAGGTCATCGATCTTGATGCGTTCCATTTTGGCCATATCCATATCGTCGCCATCGGGATAGAGCGTGTAGGGGTCGAAGGCCTTGCCTAGAAAGCCAGCGGTGCCACCCTTGCCGATAACGTTGCTTTCCTGCAGCGGTCTGGGAAGCATCACGAATGGCAACATCGGTTCACTCGTCGGCTTTAGCCGAATGATGTTCGAGCCAAAGTTGGGGAAGTCCTTAGGAGTTGGTGGCTCCAATTGCCCAGACGGACTCACCTTGTCAGTGGTGTAGCCGGTCATCAATTGATAGATTGCGGCCGTATGGTTGAACAGTCCGTTGGGGGTGTAGCTCATCGATCGGATCATCGAGAAGCGGTCATTGATCTGAGCGAGTTGAGGTAAGTTCTCGGTAAATGCGATACCCGGGATCTTGGTAGAGATGTTCGAAAAGGCGCTTTTGACATTCTCGGGGACATTCTCCTTGGGGTCCCACAAATCTAGGTGACTTGGTCCCCCTTGCAGGTAGACCATGATCACACTCTTGGCCTTGCCCCAGCCTGGTGAGTGGACGACCTGCGCCTCGTTGGCATGCGACTGCAGCTTCAGGATGCTGCCCAAGGTGAGGCCGAGTAAACCAGACCCTCCGACACGCATTACGTCGCGGCGCGAGACCTGCAGATGGGGATCGCATAAATCCTTACCGGGACTACCTTGAATTCGGAACATACTCGACTCTCCTTGGTGAGGTCTGTAACTTATGCTGGAGGCTAATGATGCAACCGAGACGCGTTGAACGGGAATCTAGTGATTGAAGAGAAAAGCGGGGCTATTGATTAAGGCCCAACTAAGATCTTGAGCGAGTGTCAGACGGCGATGAGTCAACTGTTCGCGACTCGTCTCCACGTCGGCTCTTAGCTGAACGAGCTTAGGATCCTCGGCCGTTTCTACCCGCAACTTCTCCGCCTTGCCGCGCAGGGCGACCAATTGCGAATCCTCGGGGACGACGCGTTGCGCGTCTGCCAAGTTTTTCCGCAGTTTGGCTCCCTCAGCGTCGCTCTTCTCGAGGTAGCTGAAGAGCGCGGGCAAGTTTTCAGCAGTTCTCAAACTGGCGTCTAACGCTTGCCCGGCAGCAAACTCCTCGGGCAGGCCCAAGGGAATCTCGCCATCATCGGTCGTTACGGATAGTCGGAAATGGGCTAGCCGGTGGTGCGCTGCGTTATGGTACTGATGGATCACGAAGGTGAGCTCGACGCCCCCCTCATAATCGATGGGGGACTGGGTCTGGAAGACTGCCCAGTGGCCAACTCCGCCGTTGGGCGAAACGGCCCAGCCGCCTTGATCCTCTTTCTGTCCATCGAAAGCAGCTTCTGGCGAGAATCCGTTTTGAGAGAAATCGGCTTTTCCGCTCGCCAGTTGAACCTTGCTTTCTACTGCCGGATCGCTCAGCGACTTAGCGGAGAGCTCGATCTCCGTAACCACAAAATTTCCATTGGGGGGCAACCCCGGTCCTCCGCCAGGAATTCCCTCAACCGGCAACGCTTCCAAGCGGAAACCACGAATGCTACGCAAGGGTGTCTTGAACGTGAGGGTGTACGTCCCTTTGTCGGTCTTTCCGCTGGCGACAATCGAGCGGTCGGCTTGAGGTACTAAGGTGGCACCGTTGGATGCTGCCAGCGAGCTGGCAGAAAGAGGGTACCAGTTGGGATGAACCGAATTGTTCTCAAGATATGTTTCAACGCGTTGGGTTGCCTTCGTTCCATAGTCAGCCAAGGCCTCTTCCACGGAGGCGATGCGCTCCAACCGTTCCCGTTCGAGTTGGGCGCGCTGCTCAGCGATGGCCGCTGTGCGATCGACGATGGCTTTCTCCGTGACCGCCAAGGCCTCCAATCGCTCTGCTTCGAGCCTGGCGCGCTCCCCCTCCCACCAATGTTCTTTCTCGGACAGATGCTCCGTCATCTGCTGATGGTCCGTAGCAATGTCCTCTGCCGCCTTGAGTACGGTGGCAACCTCTTCATCACTTGCTTCGCGACAGAGAATGCGCAAGTAGATCTCTCGCACCATTTCGTCTTCCGTCAATTCGGTAGCGGCCATTTTGGGCAGTGCGCACAGCGGGTCGCTGATCGCCTTGCCAATCGTTGGTCCGCTAACCAACGCCATGATGGGACCGAGTTGCAAATCGTCGGATCGCTCGCACTCGCAGGCGCTCTCGCGGACAGGCCGTCCTAAGTTGTTCAGGAACCCGTCCTCCAGTTGCACCGCGACGTCCGGAAGCGACGCCGCCCGTGTTCCGGGTTCAACTCCCGGAATGGAAGAGACTGCGCCGGTAACGCGATAGACCGTGTCGTACAACACCTCGGCAGGCAAACGCCGTGCCTTTGCGTGTGAATAGTTGATGGAATCCCCAGCGTTCCAAGCATGCGTCGCAATGGAGAGTTGGTAAGTGCGAGAATTGCATATCAAACGAATGATGTGTTCAACGTCGAAATCGCTGTCGACGAATTCCCGCGTCAGGTGCTCCAGAAGCTCCGGATTGGTCGGCGGATTGCCGGCTCGAATGTCGTCGAGTGGAGTGATCAATCCCGTACCGGTCATGTAACCCCACAAGCGATTGACAAAACTGGCGGCAAAGTAGCGGTTGTCTGGAGAGGTAATCCAAGCAGCCAAACGATCGCGGCGACTGGCATCCTGGTCGCATTCGAATTCGCAGTCGTAGGGGAATGCCGGTGCCACTTCCTTTCCAGTTCGGATATGCAACATTTGACCTTGGGGATCTTCAACCACTTCTTCATACAGCGGTTTGGCGCCATCGATGGCCGATCCGCCCAGCTTCTTCCCCTCGCTGGCAGGATCTTCTTTTAGTGCCGTCTGAGCAAAAAAGGCGGCCATCTCGTAGTACTGATCTTGGGTCCACCGTTCAAAGGGATGGTCGTGACACTTGTTGCAATTGAAACGCACCGCCAAGAATAGGTGGGTGGTATTCTCCATGATCATGTCGGGATCACGCAAAATTTTGTAGTACGACGCCGGTGGATTCTCCTTATTGGATCCTGAGGCGGTCAGGATTTCGCGGGCAAATTCGTCGTAGGGTTGATTGGTATCAATGGAATGCCGAATCCAATCTCGGAAGGCTTTGGCTCCATCGGAACCGATGAATTTTGAATTGACTTGCAGCAAATCGGCCCACTTGTTCGTCCAGTGGTCGACGTAGTCGGGACTTCCAATCAGAGAATCAATCAAATCGCGACGCTTCGTGCGGCTTGGACGCGGATCGGAGAGGAAGGCTTTTAGCGTTTCACCGGTGGGGGGTAATCCCACCAAGTCCAAGTAGACACGCCGCAGAAACACATGGTCTTCACAGACTTCCGAAGGTAGCAGTTTCATGCGTTCCCACTTTGTCGCGACCAATTCGTCGATACGATTGTATCCCGCCTGTGGCTGCCACTCGAAACCGCTGCGATCCCCCATGACTGTTACGGTGGCAGCCGCGTAGGTTCCTTCGTAACGCGCTAGAATGGGAGCTTCACCTCGTCGAATTCCTTGGACGCGTCCTCCTTGGAAACTCTTACAAACCTCGCTGTTGCCCGATTCGATAAATGCCTCTTGCGTGACATCGCGAGTTGTTCCATCTGGATAGTGTGCTACCACGCGGAATTGCTGCCACGAGCCTTCGCGCTCGATGACGGGATTGTTCGGATAAAGTTCGATCTTGGCGACTTTGGCGGAATCGCGATTCAAACTAGCACCCTGAGCAATCCAGTCGCGAAAGGTGGAATAGTAAACGCTGTCTTCGGTATACAGGACGCCACCCTCGTGGGGAACCTTGCCAAGCGGCTTGAGCAACATCAGACTCGCATCGGGTTCAGCGGTGTTCAAGCGACGGGAAACTAGATCGTCGCTCAGGGCTCGAAGATCCTCGAGTGGGTCATAGCCACGCAACGATAACTTGAAACCATTCTTCCCCTTTTGGCCTCCATGGCAGGTGCCTGAATTGCACCCCAATCTCGAAATGAGTGGATTTACATCTCGGATGAAATCGGTGGCTGCAAGTTCAGTCACGGCGGTCGCGTCAAACGGAACTTGAATTGATTGCGAGCCCCATTGGATCGTCAGTGGCAACGGTTCAGAAGGGCACGGCATTTTCGCGGTCGGTTCGAGTCGGACGACTCCCAGTGGAGATAGCGTCACTGCTGCGTGAGGACTCGTCAGCGTCGCTAAGCGTGTGACGTCGCAGCGTTGCCCAGACTCATAGATTGCCGTGACCACTAACTGCACGGAGTCACGAACACTTGCCAATTCAATTTGAGTGGGAGACACCAGTAGTTCCACGATCGCGTCGTCTGGTAAGCCAGCTCTCTCTTCAGTCTCCTTGGGCAGTGAGCTTGGTTCGGGAGGCAATCCGGTTGTGGCCGCCAAGTGCGAGGAGCTGCTTACGGAATCTGCGTGTTCGGCATTCAAGGGGAATGGACATGTGTCCCAAAGTCGCTCCCCACTGGGCACCGCCAGGACGTGCAATTGTCCGCCGTTTCCTCCTAGGACGATGCGATCTCCCGACGGAGAAAAGGCAATGCGATACAGACTTTCCCCGGCGAGCTCCAATTCAAACACCGGCGTTGAAATTTGATTGGTATATTCATCGATCAGTTTCTTCTGCTCTGGCGTGCGCTGGGTAACGCGTTGCGACATCGCCTCTTTGACATCCTCGGGCAATTCACCATCGAAATCGTAGGGGTAGACATGTAGCCAGCTGGTACCATCCAGCGTACTGACGGCTGCCAGGTACTTGCCGTTGGGAGAGATCTCAGCACTAAAAATACGCCCTTGCATCGCCGGGTATTGGCGAATCAGGTTGGCATCGTCGCCAATGCGTCGTTCTGTTTCTCGGAAAACTCGGTAGACCTTCGGGATGCCGTCGGCGCCACCCACGAACACTTCGGTACGCTCTGGGTGCATGGACAAAGAGTAGATTCCCCCGCGCAGCGCGCCGGGCGTAATGGAGGTAATATTGTCGACAAACCTCTCCGTCTCCACTTCGGTCAGCTTGACGGTCATGTCGCGTCCGGCGGAAAGCAAGTGCTTGCCGTCGGGGGTGAACTCGCAAGCGGAGATCCAGTCATCGTGAGCCCCCTGATGGAGACGTTGCATGCCGGTTTGAGCGTCAATTGCACGCACCGTATTGTCGGTGCATCCAAATGCAATCAAAGAACCGTCTGGCGAGAAAGCTCCTCCATACACCGTGTCGTATCCGACTTGGTGGCTGAGTAGAAGTTCGCCAGACGCCACCTCCCACAGCTGCACCTCCCCAAGTTCCCCTGGAATTCCACCGGTCACGGCCAATTTGGTGGAGTCTGGAGAAAAATCAAGAGACTCGATACGTTCGCTCAATCCGATAAGACGTTGCTGAATCGCCAAGGTATCGGCATTCAGTAGCAACACTTCCTGAAAACCGCTCACGGCGATCCACTGCCCATCCTTGGAATAGGCGAGCGCGGAGATGAGCGGAGCTCGGGTATACTCCGGAGGGGAATCTGCGGTGTACTTCGGACCTTGGTCAGGCTGGTCGCTGACCGCTCCCTCGGCGATCCACTGCGCGATAAGCTCAATGTCTGCGGCATTGAGAGGGGCCTGATCCTTCGGCATGTCCGCTTCCCCGTCGACCGGGGTGATCTGTCGAAGCAAATGGCTTTGATCCGGCGCTCCAGGCACGATTGCTTGTTCACCGCTTTCGCCGACCCCGAGCAGATGCTCGAACTGCGTCATTTCGAATCCGCCGAGTGATTTCGCCGGTTGGTGGCAGCCTTGGCAGTGGTTGCGGAAAATCGGCTCGATTTGTCGCTGATAACTGATCTTCGCACCAGATTCCGCAGCTTGCGAAACGCGCCCGATGGAAAAACCAACAACGCAGAAGGTGGCCATAAGCAACTTGAGCCAAAGATGAACCGTCATGCGGATACCACAATCGAAGGGGAGGATGGAGTGTTGTTCTGTAGGACGGATTGCGAGGCAGGACACGGACGGGCACCAACGCAAGAACCAGCAGGGTAGGGCGGCCTTCAGCAGCAATGGCCTAGCGTAAGGCGGGGCGATACCATTTAGAGTAGCAGACGACGATGGGCAATTGCAAGTAACTCTTCAACTTTGGAGTCGATGTGCTCAGTGTTGCTTGACCCCGTTGAGCATGAACCCCACTCCTTGCTGAAAACCGCTGGAGAAGAAGAAACCATCCGCATGGGGGCCCTTGCGCTGGATGAAAGCCTCGTAACGGAATTCGGGCCCGTTTAACCAGTGCGCTTGCAGTTCAACTGGAAAATCGAATACGTAGTAGGACTTGCGGCCACGCGTGGGAACGAATGCGTAATGGGCATTCGTCTGTTCGGCGTTGTTCCACTCGTCCAGACTGGTCCGACGTGGGCAGCGGAAGATGGCTGGAGGCCGCCGAAACGCCTCGGGGACCGCCGCCAGAGTACGCCCTACAGGGAGCTTTTCGAACCGGTTCCTCTGCTCGAGGAAGGGGAGGATCTCTACGGTCCAACCACTTACCTGATCAGCTACCGGCTCCGCGGGTAGTTTTTTGTGAGTTTCGGCGAAATTGGCGATTGCCATGTTCAACTGGTGCAGGTTGTTCTTGCAAACCGCTTCGCGCGCCCGCTCACGCACCACTTGCACAGCAGGCAAAAGCATCCCCAACATCAAACCGATAATAGCCAGCACCACCATCAATTCAACTAAGCTCACACCTCGGCGAATTGCATTGGGCGGATTCTGCATGCGGATCGGCTTTCAAGGGTTCGATTTCTACTGAAGACTGCCTGTGGCAGCAAGCGGCAGCGTCGATCTCGGAGTCAGTCATCGTCCGACTTGCAAACGGCACACCTGCGGCGACAGATGTAGAATACCATGAAAACTCGGGAAGCAGCGGTGAAAGCCCCCGCGCTTCGCAGCTGGAAATCACGCAATCCACAGCAGAATGGAATTACACGCAATGGACTGGTATGAATGGCAACATTGGTTCGCGGCAATGGAATGGTCGCGATTGATCCCAGAGCTGGTCGGCAAAGCACTCGGATTTAGTCTGGGGTTCATCGTAAGTTGGTACTTTCTGTTTCGCAAACGCATTCGCGAATTGCAACGCTTTCAACAGGGAGATACCGATGACGTCCTGTTCCAAGCTCACTACCTGCTTCCGGTTGCTCCGTCCCAAGTGCAATTGGTTTTCAGGAACGTGACGACCAAACTGACCGTCAATCAACTTTACGACAACCCGGCCGCGCGCGAGTTGCTGAGGGGGCTGACCGAGCAAACCACATTGAACGATCCCCTGCTGCCAACGCGTGGTACCTTGGGCTTCGAATTGCTAAACGATGCTGCTGGATACGCAGCCGGCGCGTTGGCAACGTCTCCCCATCCGAAAGAGATCTGGCTGTTCTGCATGACCTGCGAAGATCGCTTGGCGGTTCGCCGCCGTTGTATTCGCTGTTTTCTGATCCGCCAGCCCGACTTGGAGCAGTTCGAGGATTGGCAGTGGGTGCGGAAGCAGGTGCGAGTCGAGAAGCCCTGGCATTGGTTCCGCTTGGTGGCCCTGCATCGCATGGCCAGAGTGTGGCAGGAGGAGCGCAGCCGCTTTGCCCGCATCGAGTCGGACCAAGCCTTGCCCCTGGTGGATGATCATTTTGAACATCGACGTATTGTATTGCTCTCCGTGGGCCTGCCGACCAGCGAATTGCCAGTAGCACTCCCATTTGCCGTAGATTGGAGTCAGCATGCAGCCGTGCTCCAAGATTGGAAGGTCAAACTTGAGTCCTAGGGCCTGTTCTTCCATCCTCGCTGAGGGATTCACCATTGCCAGACTTGCGGCGTGCTAAGGGAGGGGAATTCCACGCTTTCCGCCTGGAACGGAGGTATCGTCAGGCTGTACCATGCTGCAGAAGACGCCCTGGCGGGTACTGAGGCGTGACTGTTGTGGGGGATTTGCAGAGGATTCATGCATCAAACGGAGTTTAATCTGGAAATTGGCGCACTTGCTGCCTGTCCCGCGAGCGCCTCGGTTGGGAGTAAGTACAGTGAACATTAAGATAAGACCATGTTGTTAGGCTCCCTTAATCTGTGTTGTTGGCTACCCTCAGCAAGAAGTGGGGGAGAGTAATGAGTGTTTGGTGCCTGTCCGAGGCTCTCAACCCCCAAAAAAGGTCTCAGTTCTAGGTAATGTGCGGCTACCAACAACCTCGCAAATTTAGCACGGTAGATCATTGGTAGGGTTTGGGGGCGGCAAGATGTTCGAGGCAGACGCTCGCATTGGTTTGGCAAGGTCTGAGTGGTATCGGCTTTAATTGCTCGATGGCATGGCCATAGCAGTGATGGTGCATCTCGGCGGCTCGTGGTAAGGAAGACTTAGGCAATGAACGAAGTGACTCAGTGGTTGCGTGAAGCGCACGGAGGAAGCCTCGTTGCTGGAGAGCATCTGTTGCAGACCGTTTACACGGAACTGCGCACCTTGGCAAGTTTTCATTTCAACAAGGAGCGAACGGACCACAGTCTGCAGCCCACGGCATTGGTGAATGAAGCCTACCTGCGGTTGGTCACGGATGGAAAGCTGCAGAAGTTCGAAAATCGGGGGCATTTCTTTTCGGCTGCAGCTGAGGCCATGCGACGAATCTTGGTAGACTCCGCCCGCGCTCGACAATGCCTTAAGCGGGGTGGCGAACTGCGTAGGATTGACTTGGGGGATCTAATGGCCGATGACCAATGTACGGACGACCTTTTGCTCGATTTGGAAGCGGGATTGTGCCAACTTAAAGAAGTCGATGCCGATTCTGCCGAATTGATCAAGCTGCGGCTCTTCGCCGGCCTATCGGTGGCGGAGGCGGGCGACGTCATGGGGCTGTCCCGCACAGCCGCCTATCGAACTTGGGAATTCGCCAGATCTTGGTTCGGCGTCTATCTGCGGGAGTGAGCATACGGCTTGGGCTCCTGTAGAAAGGGAAGGGAGCAGTGGCTGGGACGCAACAGCGCTGTTTTACGCATAGGATTGTCAGCGGTACACTCCGAGTCCGCCTTAGCTGCGACCGGCTTGAGGAGCAAACATGAATCTAGAATCATCGCGTCCCCCGACGGTGAAAGAGCTGTTCCTGGCTCTCCTGGACGTAAAGGACCACGCCGAGCGCGCGCAGATCATGAAGGAAAGCGGTTGTGATGACACGACCAAGGCGGAGGTTCAAAAGCTCTTAACGGCGCATGGCTCCGACGCTCCCAATTTGCTCGACGAAGCCGTTGCGCGCTTCGGGCCCTCTGATGAGCCAACCCTGGTGGAAAGCCGAGCGGAACTACTTCCGGGCGACGTTGTCGGCAGCTTTAAGATCCTCAAGCCAATTGGCGAAGGTGGGATGGGAACAGTCTACGCAGCGGAGCAAACCGAGCCGGTGAGACGCTTGGTGGCCTTGAAGATTATTCGAGCGGCCATTGCGACCAACGATGTTATCGCCCGCTTTCAAGGGGAGCGGCAAGCGATCGCGTTGATGGACCACCCCCATATCGCCAAGGTTCTGGAAGTCGGCACGACGAATGCAAGACAGCCGTACTTGGCGATGGAACTCGTCGAAGGTCTATCGATCACGAAGTATGCGGACGCGCATCGCTTGACCACCGACGAGCGTCTGAGGTTGTTCGAAAAGGTCTGCATGGCAGTCCGCCACGCGCATCGGAAAGGCATTATTCATCGAGATCTGAAGCCCTCCAACATCCTCGTGGCGCACGTTGACGATGCCCCCGTCCCAAAGATCATCGACTTTGGCTTGGCGAAAGCCGTCGATCAACCCCTCACGGACTCTACCATGTACACCGGTTTTTCCCGCATGCTGGGCACACCGATGTACATGAGCCCCGAACAAGCAGAGTTGGGGGGAGTTGATGTCGATACTCGCTGCGATATCTATTCGCTGGGAGTCATTCTGTATGAATTGTTGACGGGAGTGCCTCCGTTCGATCGAGAGCGTTTCAAGAACATCAGCTTTGACGAAATCCGACGAATTGTGCGCGAAGTCGAACCACGCCGACCGAGCAGCACGCTGAGCGGACCGGTTAGCTCCCACATTTGCAAAAATCGCTCGATGGAACACAGCAAGTTGCGGGCGACGCTCCGTGGAGAACTCGACTGGATCGTGCTGACGGCCATGGAAAAGGACCGTGAGCGCCGTTACGACTCGGCCGGAGAACTGGCGGACGACATCCGTCGATTCCTAAACAGTGAAACGATCGCCGCGTGTCCGCCCTCGACCTACTATCGAATGCGGAAGTACGCCTGGCGAAATCGCTGGCCGCTGGTTGTCGTTTGCACAATCTTCGCCGCGTTGGTAGCCACCAGCTCAATTTCGATGTGGCAGGTGTGGAGTGTACGACGAGCCAATATTGCGATTGCCAGCAGAGAGCAGCGGGCCAATGAATTGCTGGAAGCCATGCGCTTTAAAGAAGCGGTTTCCGCATACCGCCAGGGTGACTTAGCTACTCTATCCAATCGTACCGATCGGTGGTCTCAGGAGCAGGCAGCTAGAAGTGATGCCTCTCAGGCTAAAACAGCGAACTTCATGAGCCTGCTAAATTCAGCTACGGAAATATCTCCCATCAGCGGACTTCAACACACGGCATTGATCCATGATGTGGCGATCTCGGCGGATCAGCACAACGCGGTCTGTGTGGATGAGCAAGGGGATGTCTACCTCTGGAATCTTGACGATTCCGCAGCGGACGGTTTTAAGCTGGGGTCGCACGAGGAACCGGCACACGCCGTCGCTGTTTCGCCGGATGGTCTGCGAGCCGTGACGGGGAGCCATACGGGCCAGCTAGCGTTTTGGGACCTTGAGAAGAGAACGTTGGTGCAAAAGATCCAACCGCTCGAGACCGGCGTGGAGACAATTCGCTATTCACCCGACGGTCTCTACGTGGCAGCAGGGGCGCGATACAGCGGAGTTTGGGTGGGCAATAGTGAGGGCCAAAAACGATTTGAGGTGGAGAATGATCATCGGCACGAAGCGCTCCTGTTCTCGCCCGATGCCTCAGAGCTGCTCGTCCCAACCCGCGAAGGAATTGACGTTTGGAATCTTGAATCTCGCAGCCGCACGCGGACGTTACGTTCCAGCCCCCTGTCTAACGTGAGGGCCATGTGCTTGGCGGGACGCAATCAACGGTGGCTAGTGGTCGGCGAGCGCTACTCAGAGACGTTAGTTTTGTTGGATCGCGAGACGGGTAAGTTCTCGGGTGCGATACTCGCTGGTCGGCATCCCCGCTCGCTGGTTGCGTCTCCGGATGGCCTGTGGCTTGCCGCCAGCTATGCGAATGGTCGCATCCAACTCATTCAGTTGTCTGATCGCAATGATGACACGGTGACCGGTGAAGTCCGTTACCAGTTCCAGGCGCACCGCGGTGCCGACGAGGCACGCTTGCCGCTGGTTTGGCTGGAATCACGC
Organism: Aureliella helgolandensis; assembly: GCF_007752135.1. Lineage (GTDB taxonomy): Bacteria > Planctomycetota > Planctomycetia > Pirellulales > Pirellulaceae > Aureliella > Aureliella helgolandensis. The sequence goes on from NZ_CP036298.1 coordinate 4,199,224, forward strand.
TTCGAATTTGTATCCGCAGGCGTCGACGGCAAGATTCAACGCTGGAATCGGGCTCGCATTCCCCCCACGCAGGAGCTCCAACCGCCTGCCCCACTATCGGGCCTGCTTCTCCAAAGCGATCGTCCCCAACCCTACTTCTACTATTTCAACCATCTGCGCTCGCGAATCGCTCAACTCAGCCAAGAGAATAGCGAACTCTACTTTCCCGAAGGACTGGTGACCAATACGGTACAAAATGGTCGGCTTGCGATACGCGATCCGGTCAACGTTTGCATCTTTGAGCTTGCGACTGGAAAGAGTCTGGCGTCCATTGAAACATCACGCAACTTGGATTGGTCGTTGGCTTTATCGCGCGACGGCAACGCGGTGATCGGCGGTGACAGGAGTGGCTTTATCGTATGGGCTACTCACGATTCCTGGAGCAACTTCGAGCTGGTCGGTTCTGTAGAACTCGTCCAGGAATTCCCCCCTCAACTGGCTGGCGGCCACCGTACCGCAATCGCGCACGATGCGGAAGCAGGTGCGTTGGTCGAAATCGATCTCGCGTCTGGCGAGCGCGAAACACTCCATCCTCTGCAGGCGGTGGACGCGACCTCAATCTGTTTGAGCCATGATGAGACACTGGTAGCGATTGCTGGCTACCAGGGGATCCGCGTGATCGATCGACACACCAAGCAGACTAAGCTGCACATAGAAACGGTGTTTGGGCCCAGGATTCTTCAGTTCTTCCCTGACGACAAAGTCTTGTTATCGGTCGACAACGATGGCAGTGTCCGAGCCTGGCATATCCCTACCGGCGAGTCCTTGGGAGCTTTGTATTCTCCCTCAACTCCACTTGGCATGCCCACTTCATTGCAGATTACTGCAGACGGCAGACGGGCTGCCGTCTGCTACAACGGTCCCACGACACGCATCCCAGTCATCCTGGGCCGCCCTTAGTGCGTTGGCACAGCTTGCGTGGGAGAATGTTGGGGAAGCTATTCCCCCAACTCAACGCCCGAGCTGACTTGCGGTGTGACGCATACTTCGCGCCGGCCGGATCCCCAGTCAATCGCTCTACCGCCATCCCTTGTTGAGATCACGTGCAGAGCTACCAAGCATGACTTTTTCAAGTCATTGCTGCTACTAGTTCGTCCAACGCAATCGTGGCGAATGTGGTTGCGTAGTCGGACATGGCGTAGGGAATGACGAGGTGGTCGTTGTGGACGATGGCTCCACAGGTATAGACAACGTTGGGCACATAGCCTTCGCGTTCTATCTCATTGGGAGTGATCAATGGTACCTGCAGCCGAGCGATGGTCCTTGACGGATCTTCTAAGTCGAGCAGCATTGCACCAATACAGTACTTGCGCATTGGTCCCACTCCATGCGTTAGGACGAGCCAGCCATCCTTCGTTTCAATGGGCGATCCGCAATTTCCCATTTGGACGTATTCCCAGGGACTATTCGGCTTGATAATCAGCTGCTTGGAATACCAAAAGTAGAGCATGTCGGAGTACATCAGATAGAGGTGTTCTCCATCCTGCCGACCAAGCATGACGTAGTGTCCGTTGATCTTCCGTGGAAAAAGTGCCATTCCTTTGTTCGAGACGGCTGGGCCATTCAGCGTGTGCATTTTGAACCGTAGGAAATCGGGGGTTTCCAATAGCTGCGGTAGGACCATCTTTCCGTCGTACGCGCTGTAGGTTGCATAGTAGGTCGAACTGCCATCGCTTTCTTGAAATTGGACAAACCTCGCGTCCTCGATCCCATTGGTCTCCGTGGGACTGAACGGGAAAATGACGCGCTCGGACAATTCATGATCTGGCGTGTAGAGAATTTCGTAGTTGGACTTCGCCAACGTCACCACCTGCTCAACGAGGGGCGCCAATTCAGCATGCCGCGAGCGCTGCTCACGTAGAGAAAGCTTCAACATCTTCTCGAGTTGCTCGAGGGTGAAAGCTTGGTCGAGTGCCGACAGGACTTTGAAGATGAAGGGAGTCCCCAGGCCGAGTTCAACTAACTTGCGACGGAAGAGATCGTTTTCATAGCGAGTGTCTGGCACAAAGGAGGGAGTCGTCACAAAGCGAACGGGTTCGTCGACCTTGATTTTCAGGTCGTGTGTGATCGTACCGGAGCGGAATACGATCGATGAAATATGCCCCTCTCCCACCGCCCTGAGGCTCATGGCAAAGCGTCGGGAGCCCTTGGCAAGATTTGATTGATCGGGATGCCAAACCAGCGAAGGGTTGAATAGAGCTGCTGACTCGAGTGCGTATTCTTGAGTGAAGTAGGCACCCAACAGCAAACGCCGATTCTTGCTCGGCGGAATATCGGTGAGTAGATGATGCCGAATCTTTTGAAATCGGCGTTCGAAGAATGCTTGCGGATCCTGGTGCCGCCCATGAAACTCAACTAGCACTTGCCCCAGTAGAGCATCCACATCAGATTCCGTGAGTGCCGAAACTCGAGCGATCACGCGCAAAATGCGATCGTCTGTCGGCAGATCGAAAGGCCGCAAGACGACTCGCTGCTTATTAGGGGAAAGCACGAGTCCAGTTCGATTGACTTGCATGAGCGGCAATTTGCTTTAAGCGTTATGAATGGGTTACAGGGGTGTGCGAAGTCTAATGGAGTGTGGCCAGTTGCTGCATTTCGGCGAGTGAAAGCAGAAAGGCAAGAGTTGATTCGGCCCCCTGATTTTCGTTGACTTGGCTGGCCATGAGGCCGTCGTAGCAACCACCCGTCGAAGCATCGTATAGCGGCTTGCCAAGATCGTTCCGACCAAGAAACCAATCGAAGGCTAAGTGAGCTTGTTCGCACCACAGCGTGTCGCGCGTGGCTGCATAGGCCTCGATGCACGCGCTGACCATCGAGTGTGCTTCGATGGCTTGCTGATCATAGATCGCCGTTACTCCATTCTCGCGACTGAACCCGTTGGATCCGATCGGGCGAAAGCGTCCCTCGGGCGATCGCTGCTTTTCACACAACCAACGCAGCGAGTTTAATCCGATATCGGTCGCTACCGCATCATCCGCAAAACGCCCGCGAGCAATCAAGGCTTGGGAGAGTTTCGCATTGTTGTAGGACGCAATGTTTTCAAACCAAGGCCAATCCGCAGTAGCAGTCGACTCATACAGGTCGATCAACTTCTTTGCCAATCGCTCACTCATTAGGCTTGTCTCGCGATCACCTCCGTAGCGTCGTAAGTATTCATGGATGCCCAAGATGGCCAACGCCCAGGTGCGAGGCGATGTGGTTTGCTCGCAGGCCGGTAATGCTCGATGAAACAGCTCGCGAGCCCATGCCGCTAAGCCCACGCGCCGAGACCTGCCGATGCAGGTTCCCAATGCCCAGAGAGAACGCCCTTGCGAGTCATCGGATCCATCTGTTTCGAGCCAGCGTCGATCAAAACTCATGAAATTTAGGAATCTGCCGGTGTCTCGATTGAAGGCTAGGTTTAGGAAAGCGGCATAGCGTGAGGCAAGCATATGCACTTCTGGGGAGTCTTTGCCCAGTTCCTCAAGCAGCACGGTGAGAATCAGTGCTCGCGCGTTGTCATCCGTACAGTAGCCATGCGCGTGGTCTGGAATCGAATAGATTGCATGTTGCACGATCCCCGTCGAATCACTCATGTGTTGCAGATGTTCGAGATGCATCTGAGGCAGTGCCAAAGGATGCTCGTCGAGCGTGCGAACCGCCAATCGCTTGCGCTGCGTGCTCTGCTCCTCCAACGCTTGCTCAAACGACCTCACGTATTGCTGGGATACATGATTCCAGGTCATACTGCGGCCCATCGCGTAGGCTTGCTCCCGCATTGCAATTCTGCGTGGGGCATCCTCCAACAATCCGATGACTTCTGTCGCGATTGCCTTCGGGTCAGAGAAGGGGACTAGCACCCCTCGGCCCTCCGCCAACAATTCTTCCGCATGCCAGTAGGGGGTGGAGATGACGGCCTGGCCGCAACCGAAGGCATAGGCCAACGTACCGGAGACCGCTTGCTGAACATTCAAATATGGCGTGATGTAGAGATCTGCGGCACCAATAAACTCGGTTAATTCTGTGAGCTCAACGAATCGATTGTAAAAGCTAACATGCTTGGTGATCTTCAACTCTTTCGCCATGCGTTCCAAACCGATCCGGTAGCGTTCGCCCTGCTCACGAATCAGACTCGGATGCGTTGCTCCCAGGATCAGATAGATGAAGTCTGGGAACCGTGCGACAATCTCGGGGATTGCTTGCAAGACGTGTTCGATGCCTTTGCCGGGCGATAACAATCCAAACGTAAGTGCCACGGAGCGGCCCGAAACATCGAACTGCTCTTTCAGGGCAACCTGGTCAAGCACGGGTTGTTCCGGTATACCATGCGGGATCAGGTCAATCTGGCTAGACGGCGCCCCGTAGGTTTCCATGAGTGTTCGGCGGCATCTCTCGGTCATCACCACCAATCGGGTTGAGAGCTGGATCAACTGCAGCATCACGGCCCGTTGAGCGGAGCTTGGCGCCGAAAGAACGGTATGCAACGTTGTTACCGTTGGCATGCGAAGATCACGCATAAGCGTCAAAATGTGACTACCACAGGGACCGCCAAAGATGCCGAATTCGTGTTGCAGTGAAACCACATCGACGTTGTTGAAATTGAGAAAATCGGCTGCAGCACGATAGTCCTCGAGTTCCTGCTCAACGACTTGAAATCGAACTTCGCTGTCATAGGCGTACCCCCCGACAACATCGTCCATTGGGACGACAATGCAATCCGCTCCGGATGCTTTCGCAATTCCAGCTCTTAGATCGTGAGTGAAGGTGGCGATGCCGCACTTACGAGGTACGTAGTCGCCGACGAACGCGATGTTGAGGTGTGCTTTGGCTGTCATCGTCCCGGGACTCCCTGGATGGTCATAGATTGCAAAATGGCGTCTTTCGAAAATTCTGCCATCCCAACACAGCTGTCGGCAGCACCGTAGTACACCGCCAAAGTGTCGCCCTGGTCGAGCAAAGCTGTCGGGAAGACGACGTTGGGAACGAAGCCGTGCGTTTCGAAAGATGCGGTGGGGGCCATCGTTGGCGACATCGAACGGGCGAGGATCTGCGCTGGGTTGTGTCGATCCAGCAATAGTGCACCCGCCGTGTAGCAGCCGACTTGGCCTTTGACTCGGGATGTTTCGCTCCCATGAAACAACATCAGCCAACCTTCATCGATCAAGATGGGAGGCGTTCCAGCCCCCACACGGTCTCGCTCCCAAGATTGACGTCCACCGAGGAGTTGTGCGTGACGTCCCCAGTGAAGGAGGTCTGGCGATTGTGCGGTCCAAATCGATGGCGGACTGAAATGGGAATGGGGATTGGGACGATGCAACGCCAAGTAGCCGCCATCAATCTTTTGCGGAAACAGGACCACATCCTTGTTCTCGCAAGGAAAAATAATGCCGTGACGTTTGAAGTTGACCAAATCGATCGAGGACAGAAGGGCCGTCACCGCACCGAGTTCCGAGACGGCAACGTAGGTGATCCAAAAGGTGCCATCGATGTTGGTAATGCGAGGGTCTTCCAGCCCAAAGCATTCGAAATCAGCCTCGGGTAAGATCCCACCTGCCGCTCTCCAACCGTTGGGGGCCTTGATGGATTGTCGAAAAACTCGCAAATGCGATATGGAAGTGAGCCTTAAATTGCCACTCGGCTTTGTCGCGACGACGCGCGCGTCGACCGGCTGGACATCTTCATCTTCAAACCAATCGACGGTAACGTCACCGGTGGATTGCCAGCGGGGAAGTGCGACCCGTCCTGACGATGTTGGGACAGGACGTTCCGCTACACGTACCAGCATCACCACCTCGTCGTCCATCACCGCGACTGCTGGATTGAAGACACCGACGACTTCCCATTCCTCATGAGACGGCGCGATGTCTGACGGCCGTAGCAACAACGACTCCCGTAGTCTTAAAGTCATGTGGCAGCATTTCTCGCTTCCCTGCAATTGGCGACCGTTGGGAGCGGTTCGGTGCAGCACATTTCTAATAGGAATAGGAAATCGTATGCTTGCTCGGGGCTATCCATCTCGGAGCGGTAGACTTTCGGCGAATACTGCTTGGAGAAGTACCCGCTCATTCAGATGCTCCGGGACTCAACAATCCCGCAAGCGCGTGCACATGGTACAATCCTGAGGGCTCATCCAGAGTGAGGTGATAGGATACCTGCACCGAAGTCGTTTTGAGGTCGATCGATTCGATGATCGCCTGATAGGTGGCGGCTTCGAGATCCGCTTGAGTGGGGCTGGCTGCATCGATCACCATTAGATGCAACCTGGCTGCATCGCCGTCCAACTGGGTTTGTAGAAAGCCTTTAACCAGTGGGTATGGCGTGGGCACCATTGAGCTCTGATGCAGGAAGGCATCGTATTTAGTTTTGTCGGAAAAGGCGTAGATAGCGGTGACTTCCACTCCTGCCCTTTCAACAACCTTCGGTCCGATTGGACTACGATTATGCATCAGAAGATAACGCGGCGTACTCGTAAAACCCTCCATCATTTTTGCCTCCTTGGCAAAACAGACATCGATCGAGCAGGATCCGTCGAAGGCTGTATTCGTACAGAGCCGGTTCAAATTGCGAAGAGCAGCAGTTCGCTGAAACGCAGAGAAACGGGCGGGGTATCCGCCACAGAAATTCGAGGGAGGAACTCTTTGCTGCTGCGTCAAACCGAAGACTCGCCCTGTATGGGATCTTGGACGCGTCCGTTCCTTGAGCCTCTGGCCTTCATTCTACTGCGGACTTCAGTCCACACAAGACCAACGGCGTCCCTACAGCCCCCCCAAACCGACGCCGAACGGCTTCAGCTGGGCGAAGCGCTGTGGAGTTCTGGTCTGTCACTTCGAAGGGATGGAGTGGTTTCAGAACTGCGCCACATGGCCACTTCCTCGACAGTTTGGGACTGGCCTGTCTCAACTTTCTGTTTGACTTTACCCCCACGAGATGGGACGATCGATGGAGCCTTCGAGGCTCACCATGCGTGGGGACGTACGAGGCTTTTGCTTCGAGGCTTTTGCGCGCCATCTCCGGTTCAATGAATCGCCATGACTAAGCTTACTGCCATCCAACAGCTGCTCAATGAGCAACAGCATGAGCAGGCAATCCTCCTGCTTCGCGAAGCGATCACCCAAGATAATACCTTTGCCGAGGCTTGGCATCTGCTTGGCATTGCCCACGCGCAGATGGGACAGCTTGCTGACGCCCAAAGCAGCTTTGCCAACGCGGCGAAGAATGCCCCCGACAACTCCCTCTATTTCTACAATCTGGCCCTTGCGCAGCGTGGTATGGGGGAGTTGGATGGGGCGGTTGAATCCTACCAGCGGGCGATCGAATTGCGGGAGGACTTTCTCGGAGCACGCAATAATTTGGCCAATGCGTATCTTGAGCTCGGGCAAACCGACGAAGCTTTAGTCTGCTTTCAATCATTGGTTGAGCGATTTCCGGATTCTTCGGATGCTCGCTTCAATTTGGCTAACACGCTATTGTCACTGCGTAGAACGGATGATGCAGTGGAACACTACCGGGAGGCGATTCGCTTGGCTCCCGATCAATCCGCCGCTCGAGAGAATTTGGGGCGCGCGTTGACCGATGTGCAGCGTTTGGACGAAGCGCGAGAGGTCTGGGAAGAGTGGCTTGCGCACGCCCCTGGCGACCCGTTCGCCCGACACATGCTGGCCGCTTCAACCGGTGAGTTCATACCTGAGCGATGTGTTGACGAATACGTCCGTCAGGAATTCAATGTGGACTTCGCAAAATCGTTCGAAGATCGCATGCAGCGGCTCGATTATCAAAGTCCCAGTCTAATCCAGGAAGCTCTGGATTCCCTGGGCCTACAGTCTCCGCAGGCAGAGACACTCGACGCAGGATGTGGCACTGGAATTTGTGCTCCGATTTTGCGCCCCATGTCGAATCGACTGACGGGAGTCGATTTGTCGCCCGCGATGCTGAAGGAAGCTGTGCAACGTGGCGTCTACGATGAGCTGGTCGAAGGGGAAATCGTACGCTACATGAATGAGCAGGCTGGTCGATTCGATCTCCTGGTATCTTGCGACACGCTTTGCTATTTCGGACAGCTTGAATCGGTCCTAACCGCCAGTCGGAGGGCTCTGCGTCCTGGAGGTGTATTGGTGTTCACCGTCGAAACGAGTGTGGAGGCGGAATCCACTGACTATCGGTTGCAATATCATGGCCGATACAGTCATTCAGAATCCTATGTCCGTAGTGTGCTTGAGGCGGTTGGATTCGCGCGCGTGCACGCGTCTACTGCCGTACAGCGGCGAGAGCTTGGGGCTCCTGTCGAAGGGCTGGTCGTCAGTGCACTGAGCCCTCACGACGCGTAGGTCTCCCGGCCTCCGAAACTTCCTCCAATTCTGCGTCCAAAATGCCCCTGCCGGCGAGCCACTCCCGCGATTCCGGCATATAGTACAGCAGTGTGGTGTTTTTGTGGGGCGGGGACGCGTAATGAAGAGCCGTAGCCGTCATGAGGGAAAATTGAGTGACGCCCAAGTTTTCGATCGAAAAGCTCGGAAATCAGCTGCCCGTCGAATAGCGATACTTCGCATAGTGATGTTTTGTTAGTATTAACTTAGACTTTAAAGGTCCTTAGACCTGCAATGGAGTTCAGCGGTGAAAGGCTTGCGATCTGTCGCAATAACGCGGTTCGGTTTAGAGCGAAGTCTTTCGCGCAAGAGGACTGAAAAAGCCCCTGTTTGGGGAAAGTACCCGAAACAGGACGCCCCCGCATTCTTGACGACGTTGACTCGTCCCGAATGTCGCGCCACGCACGGTCAGCGGATTGTTGCGCTGAATTTGGAACACTGGCCAGACCAGCTTATTAATTTGCGAGCGTTGCTAGCTCTCACGAGGAGGTCGTTCCTCTAATCCCCGTGTAGCAACAACCACCTTTCCTTGGTCATGCGGCGGGTTACTATTCGATGGTGGCCCGTTGTGCCGGAATCATGGAGATGAAGCTTTCGAAGTCAGACGGCATGTGAGATTGCTTGATGCCACCTTCTCTAGAATTGGAATTTACAAGAATGAACCGACTACTTGTTTTGTGCACTTGGCACTGCGTTATCTTATGCGGTGTTGCTTCGGGACAGACGCCCGATACGGGACCGACGGCAGAGGAAGCGATCATCGAAACGATTCGAAGCTACGTGGATGCCTATAACCGTCGAGATGTTGATGCAGTGGCAGAGCATTGGGCCGACAACGCCGTCATGCTTGCGGTTGATACCCAAGAGAGTGTGGCTGGCCGCGATGCCATCCGGGACGATTTTGCGAGACAATTTGAGGCCGCTCCAAAGTCTCAGCTGGCGGTGAACGTCAAGTCAATTCGGTTGGTCACCGATGATGTGGCGATCGAAGACGGATTGGCAACCGTGGTCGAGGAGGGGAAGGCGTACCAATCCAGCTATTCGGTCGTGCATGTCAAGCAAGCGGAAGGGTGGAAGATTAACAGCCTCCGCGAAACGGATATCCCCGAACGCTCCGGACCTCAACTGTCGCAGCTGAATTGGCTGGTCGGCAGCTGGGAAGACCAAGGCGAAAATTCTATTGTCCAATCAGAAATTAAGTGGGCTCGCAATGAGAAGTTCTTGTCCATGAGCTTCCGAGTGGACGCGGCCGACGCGCCGCCACTGGAAGGAACCCAAATTATTGGTGTGGATCCCGCAACCGGGAACATTCGATCTTGGATGTTTGATTCGGATGGAGGCGTCGGGCAAGGCAACTGGTCGAGCCATGATGGAAAGTGGGTGGTGGAAATGAGCATGACCTTGCCCACGGGCGAGACTGCGTCTGCGGTTAACATTTATACTCCGGTGGACGCCAATCGGTACACTTGGCGTTCTCAGGCAAGAATCGTAGCGGGACAGTTCCTACCGGACATGGATGAGGTGCTAGTGGAAAGAGTTCTAGCGCAGCCCGACGTGGCTACCCCTGACGTTCCGCCCCCGGCCCAGCCCAGTGCGCAGGATTGATCTAAGACTCAGTTCATTAGGCAAGATCTTCAGGCCATGTAGCCTGCATCTAAAAGTAAAATAAGGAATGAAACCCATGTTGGTAACGAATAACCGAGTGCTGCTTGCACTCTTGTGTTGCATGTTGATACCGAGTCTGGCAGAGGCGCGTGGCAGGGGAGGAGGTGTAGCACGTGGTGGCGGTGGATTTTCCGGAGGCGCTGCAAATTTCTCGCGCAGCCCGTCGATGAGCCGCGCTGCCCCGGCTCAGCAGCGAATGGCAGCGCCTCAGATCCAGAATCGTAGCCCTGTTGCCGCCCGGCCTTCCAGTCCGGCCTTGAACCGAAACAATTTTCCGGGAGCGGCAGAGAACCGAGTCGGCTCCCCGGGTGCGGGAATCAACCGTGGAGTTACTCCCGGCGGACGCGTAGGTAACGCTGGGATCGGAGCTCCAGGGGGCGTGAGAACGCCTCCAACCGGAAACTCGGCTTTCAGCTCTCGGAGCTCTTTCCAGCAGCCTTCCAGATCTCAATTGGATAGTTTCCTGAATGGGGCTGGGGGGAGCCCTTCCACGCGCGATGCAGGTTTGTCTGCATCGACGCTCCCTGCCGGGGTCGGTAGTGGCTCGAAGAGCTTTGAAACGGCACGCGGCGGAACCGTGACTGTGGGAGGCGGTTCCCGCAGTGGCACTACGGAGGGCGGTGCGACGGTGGGTGGCGCAGCAGGCGGTATCAAAATCGAAACTGCCGGTGGCCACACGGTGGTGCGTGGAAGCGGCGCCGCCGGTGCTACCGACGGTCAGAACAGTGCGTTTGCGGCCGGCAGTCGTACTGGAGTTGAAACGGCAGCCGGTGGAGTCGCTGCGGGTGGCCGCGGCGTCCGTGGGGCTACTGATGGAACCAACTCGGCCATCCGTGGCGGAGGCGCTGTGGGGGCCAGAGATACGGCTGGTAATAGTGCGGTTGCCGCCCGGGGTGGCTATGCCGATTCTTCCGGCTATCGACAGGGCGGGGCTGTGACAGCGCGCGGAAATCAATGGGGTTACACCGCAGTCAATGCTCGAGGCGGATATGGGAGGAACGGCACGGGACAAGCTGGCTCCAAGACCGTCATACGTGGTCCTGGTGGAAACGTGATCAGTGGTGGTCGCGGCGCAAGTTTTGTAAACGGCCAATTTGTCGGAGGCCGCGCCTACACCGCCGTCAATGGGAACTTCACCCGCTGGGGATACTTCACTCCCGCCTACTACGGTCGCTATCCAGGGGCCTGGTTCCCCGGTAAATGGGCGATTGTGGGTAGCGCTTGGGCAGCTGCTAGCTGGGCGACGACTGGAACTTACTGTGGCTGCCAAGGCGCCGGCACGTACTACGATTACGAACAAAACGTTACCTACGAAGATGGTAGTGTTTTGTATGAAGGCGAACCGGTCGCCACCGCTGAGGAGTACTATGATCAAGCGGAGACAATCGCCGATGCAGGCGCCGAGACCAAGGACGACCAGTGGCTACCCCTGGGCGTCTTCGCGATCATCTCGGAGGACGATCAATCTCATACCGACAAGATCATCCAACTTGCACTTAATCAAGATGGCGCTATCCGCGGCAACTACCAAGACATGATCACTGATAAGGTCACGCCCGTCACCGGTTCAGTTGATAAGGCAACGGAGCGTGTCGCCTTGAAGCTAGAGGGAAACGAGGCGTTGGTAGTAGAGATCGGTCTGTACAACTTGACCAACGACGAGGTTCCTGCCCTGGTCCACCTCAATGCCGAGAGCCAACAACCTGTAACTTTAATCCGTCTGAAAAATCCGGAGGATGAAACGGCGGCGGAACAGCCTGAACAATAGTACCAGTTGGCAAACCGGAAGCATGCACCAGCTGGTGGGGCCTGCAGACGCTGCCTGCCCCACTCGCGTGACGGGCCGTTTGTTCACAGACAGTCGCCCGCCGCGCTCATTCGCTGGGCACAGAGCCCTTCCACAACCAAGCCGCTTGCTACAACCTCTGTCTTCCTTGCATCGGGCCAGCCCGATGCAAGGGCAATGGTGCGAGGCTCTGCCGCCAGGATTTCCGCTTACAAAGAGATGCGAGCTCATCGCTTCAAGAGGGCGATCTCGGCTACCAAACCGGGCCCGAAGGCGAGCAATAGACAATTGGCACTCTCACCTGCTTGATCTGCCGTCCCCCTCGCGTCAAGAAATTCTCGCAAGATGAACAACACCGTCGGCGATGACATATTTCCGTAACGCTGAAGCACCGATCGCGAGGTCGCCAGGTCATCATCGCCAAGTGCTAGGCTTCCCTGGACCGCAGCTAAAATCCTTGGTCCGCCTGGGTGGACTCCCCAGAGATCAATATTATCCATCGTCAAGTCGTATTTCAACAGCCAGTCGACCAGCCACTCCTTCAAGGTCGCTTCGATGCGATCCCCCACTTCGTTGGTCAATAACATTTCGAACCCGTTGTCCCCAACTGTCCAGCTCATCGTTTCACTGGAGTTAGGAATCAACACAGACCCCGTCGCCGCAATGTGCCACCCCTCGGTGATCGATGGTTGGGCGACTGGTGGAGTTGATGGGGATTTCCGGTCGCTCACGCATCGGCCGCCGACGACGATCGACGCCGAACCATCGGCAAATAGAGCGTTTCCGATAATTCCCTCGAGATCCCACTGAAATCGATAGTGCAAACTGCAGAGCTCAACCGCCGTCATCAAAACCTTTGCATGCGGATCGGCTTGGGCGATTGCCATGGCTGCGCGGATACCATTGATGGCGGCATGACACCCCATGAATCCAACATTGACGCGCTGCGTAGTGCGGGGCAAACCAAGTCGATTGATTAAATGAATGTCAACGCCAGGAGAGTCGAAGCCGGTGCAGGTGACGACGATCAAGTGTGTAATCTCTTCCGGTGGAAGCCTGGCGTCGGAAAGGGCTGCGACGGCTGATTCTTCGGCCAATCCGCCAGCAAACTTGCGGAATATTTGCATTCGTTCACCAGTGGTTGGCCCCGCGCTTTCGCCAGCGATGATGTCGGGCAATGTTTCAGGTGCAATCAGAAAGCTGGGGTTAATCGTCGAGCTCTGATTCCCTCCGACCTCAATTGCCTCTGCAACCGGTGCGCCCCATGTGTACGCGGCGCGGTGCGGAATAACGGTGTGGCGATTTTTAACCCCCGACTTCCGGTAGAGGGCTTGCGCAAGTCTCTTTTGTCGCTCGTCTTCACAAACGATATCGGTAAACATCTTCAACGCATCAGCTTGCGACATCGTGTTGGGTGGGCACGATGTCCCGATGCCGAGCAGGGTGGCAGTATTCATTGGTGGTTCTCTCTTGTTTGGTTTAATCGCTTAACGACTTCACCTGCTAGCCAAGGTTGAAGGCGCAACGCCTGATGAGCCGTCCAGCAGGCTGCCGGACTTTTCAAGAGGCGGGTTAGCCGTGAGCAAAGTTTTTGCGAGCATCCGATATGCTTCCGATGCCAGTGTTCCCAATCGTCAACCAATTCAATTCTCCACGCTTCAACAGCAGCCTGAACGAATGGCGTGACGCCAATGCCACTTTGAAGTGCCCAACGGATCCCCTCGCCGGTGAACGGTTCAACGTAGCCTGCCGCATCACCCACAAGAAAGACTCGCGGCGCAGCCAATCGCCTTGCTCTAGCAGTCAACAATGGCGAACCGCGCCAATCGCTAGCGATGATCGGTACCTCGGCGCAACAAGCCTCGCGGAGGATGTGCATTACAGTTCCGAGAGGTCCTTGTTGGCGAAGATGGGTTCTGTCGACGGAAGCGGCGATATGCAGTCGTCCTTCTGGCAAAGCCGTAATGCCCACATAACCACAGGCCCCCAACGCCATCTGAATGCTGTTCCGCGAAGCGGCGTAGAAACTCGCTGGTAGCGAATCTTTGAAGATAATCGTTTCCACGCCGACCCTTGAGTTCCTCGCCGCGACTTGCTGCAAATCCTCCACAGCACCAACACAGCGGTTGTTCAAGCCACTTGCGATCACCACAGCTTTCGCTCTCAACACGGACGACTGGCCCGTTCGGCTCAACTCCAGCAGCCGGTAGTCGTCTGCGATTTCACCCAGCTTCGCAAATGTCGAATCCCGAAATGTCACTCCTGCCTCGATTGCACAATCAACTAAGCATTGGTCCAACAGCGAGCGTTCGATGGCGAAACCAGTAGGTGTAGCAACACTAAAAGTACGCCCGCGATGATGCAGTGAAAATGATTCGAGCGGATTGCCCGTTGTCCAAAACCTGTGGTCGCTACCGATGAGCGATTTCAGTAACGTGATAGACACCTGATTCATGCATCCGCCACAAATCTTGTGACGCGGGAACTTTTTCGAATCGAGCAGCAACACGGATTGACCAAGGCGGGCTAGCGATATTGCCGCTGCACTTCCAGCTGGACCGGCGCCGACGACGACGACATCCCAGGTTTCGATTGGAGGCTGGCCAAGACGGATCATTGAAGGAGTTCCTGGTGGGTGGGCCAGACGATCGTGAACCGCTCCGGCCAATGCTTGGTAACCTTGGCGTGTGTGATCCCCGCCGCGAGGAGCATCTGCCGGAACTCAGCAGCTGAAAACGCGGCCTTGACCGACAGCAGGCCGTCGATATGGACAATGCGGCTGCGAGACAGCAAGCGTGTTCCGAGCAAGCACAGGCCGTAGCCCAGTCTTGTCCGTGCCAAATCCTGCACAACGACTAATTCCGCAGCGGACGAATCGAATTTGCGAAGGATGTCGACAACCTGCGATTCTTGAAAATGGTGTAGAAACAAAGAATTGATAATGATCTCGACAGGTGGCAGCTCATCTCTCAAGATGTCGAGTTGATGGAACTCGATCGAAGTGTTGTGCTTCTCAGACGCTGTCCTGGCAAGCTCAAGAGCGGTCCGGCTAAAGTCGCAGCCGTGCAGTGTGGCCGAATACCCCGCCTGAATGGCTAATTGCTCGATCTGCCGTAATAAAAATCCATCGCCGCAGCCGACGTCGAGTATCGAGATTGTTCTGCGTTCGCCCGGTGGGATCGCCGCCACAATTTCAGACCAAATTCTGCGTGCTGTTCGAGTGAAAACATGGGTCCGCGCCAATCCATTGAGCGCCTGCTGGTGGGCGTTCGCGTCCAGCTCAGGATCATCCATCAATTCTGGCTCAAGCTGTCTGAAATTCAAATTCATTGGCACCGTCGCGATAATCTCAGTTAGAAGAAAATGGCATCGACCTCGAAGCTGCAATTGCAGCGTGCATCTTTCGTTACAGAACTGCGCTAACTAGTGCTAACTAGTGAGCACGTACTGTGCCAACTTTCGACAGAAGTGTCCGGATTCGTTAAAACTCGAAAGTTGGTGTCCCAGCGGGGAAGAGCTGCCGTTCTCACTTTCCGGTCGTTTCTAAGAGCGCACGGCGGCGACAAGATTGTCAATGGATGATCGTAGTGTGTAGTGCCAGCGTGGGCAAGTTGCTCGACGCCAAGTGGGGGACGTGGCCAACGGGCACTCAGGCAGCCCTCAGCGGCAGGAATCAGCGGCAGAGTAGGGCTTTGGCGGTCGTTTGACGTGCAGAGCCCATAGAGGCCGCAAGCCGTGTCCACGGTCCGAGTCGGCAACGCAGCGGGCTGCGTCCTGGTGAGACTGCGTGCCCGCGTGTCTGTGGCGTGAAAGGCACAAGCTCCACGGCAGTACTTGTTGGGAGGGGACACAAGAGCCTCCAAACGACTCCGCCATAGAAGGTGTTGCAATCCTTCATGCCCAGCACTGAAAGCGTGAAACGCGGCGGACTCGCATGCTGTCGACAGCGATGGTCGTGCTCAAGGGGCGCGGGCCAAGCTTGATGCAACGCGTGAACGAGAGCTCGCTCTACGAATCCCGGCTCGCGGCGAACCCCTAGGACAGCCAGCATCGCTGGCGTTGACAGGCAAGTCATTGGAAACCCAAACAGGATTGGTTGAAGCCGAGTCGTTGGATCAAGATCGTTGAGATTTGGCGTTTTGCCGCTATAGTTTTAACAACAGCTATATACTCCAATCCGCTTCGAGCTCAGATTATCATGACCAACCTCCCCATAGCGCAACAACGTCAGCTGATGACTCCTTTCGGCCCGGCAGTCGGTGCCTCCTACGAATGGCAGGGAGGTCAGTACTGCGCGATCCATACCACTAATGGTGTCGTCGGGTGTGGAATCTATGATTTGAACTGTGCCAATGAATTCGGGATGGCGTTCGCCATTGCAAAGGGGACGCCAGAGCACCCACTGCGACAGCCGGAGGATTTGCTCGAGGCGAAAATTGTCGGCGTTAGCACCAAGGCGTCGGAATTTGGAATCAAAATCGGCATGTCAGGTCTCGATGCACTCGAAAAGCTGATGGTGCGCGGCAGCTAAGGCGATTGGATTCGCGAGCGCTAGAAAACGATGCCTTCCACCCGACACCGAATGGGAAAATTGGGAGGGACGGGGCTCCCTGATGTGGCCGGTTTCCGAGTGGCTGTGACTCTCGTCAATTGCCACCGATGGGAATAGTAATCGCCAAACTCCTGTGCTCACGACGTTTGCGATTGGAGAATCAGAGAATGCTTGCGAGAATGGTTGACCTCGGGAACGCTGTATCTAGCCTTCCCTCATCGGAAACGAAGTTTGACCGTCCACCATTGGCATCGATCGAGAAAGTGTTCCAACATGAGAAACTACTTGTTGAGAATTGCAGGTGGATTCCTTCTGGTGATTGTGGCAATTTGGATTTTGTGGCCGCGAGCCGAGACGGTGGAACTCGATGTCACCCGAGCTGTCAATCCGGCTTGGTTCATTGAAGAGAATCTCATCGAGCCTGTCCGAAAGGAAGTTCGCAAGCTGAGCGATGGGAGCCAAGCTGAGTGTTACGTTATCACTACTAAAACGACTCCGTTCGAACATGAAATCGGCCCGTGGGCACCCGGGCATGTAAACGATGGAAAGGACAAGGGAGGCATCTGGTTCAAAGATGGCCATGTCTACGACCTAGATGGACAGTTCATCGCTGACTTGGATGAGTTCTACGACGACCCGGAATGGGATATGGTGCGACCAGACGGAAGCATCCAAGTTACCGATACCCGCGAAGCATTTGAGCTGGCCGCGCGACCCAACGTCGATCCCCGCTACTACAACCATGTGGTTGAATGCCCTGCGGAAGTTGACGAATGGAAGAACGATCACAAAGTGTACGTCATTCCCGTCAGTCCGCTCTATCGCACTATCCCCACACAACTTGGACGCACCGCGGTTGGGCTCGCATTCAATGGAGTCACGTTTGATCCGCCTGCCCCCATCCATGCGATCCTGCACGCCCATACCATTGCCCCTTTTGATCATGGTGGAGGCCACGTCAATCCGCACGTTGGCTACCACTACCACGCTGCAACCGGGAAGACCAAGGAAATTGAGCAGGCTGACCAACATGCGCCGCAGATCGGTTATGCGCTCGACGGATTTGCACTTTACGCGCACCTAGACAAGAACGGAGAAGCTCCAGAGCAATTGGACGAATGCAGCGGGCACTACGATGACCAACGCGGATACCATTATCACGTCAGCGCTCCCGGCGACAATCAAATCATCAAACGCTTCCGGGGAATTCCAGGCACGATGACGATCGTAGCTCAACCAGATCAATAGAAATCTTGGTTACGCTTACGAGTCTAGAAACCCATTCTATTGAACACCGTTCGATTTGCTAACAAGGAAGCCCACCACCGCCGACGTGAACTCAACGAAGTAGCGAATTTTCCAACCTACGCTATCGTAATTTTCCCGTGGTCCGAGTTCACCGGAAAAATGGGAAGCAGTGTTGGCCAGTTTCTCGTGTTGGTGCAAGTCAGTTGCACTCTACCGCTCCCTATTTGGGCAACCCATTTCGTTTCCAATCGCGAAAAAATGCAAGCCCAGTGCGTATGCAGCTTTGATGCACTTCTTGAAAAAAGATTGGACGAGCTAAGGACGTTGCGCAGGCTGCGTCTGCTATGAACACTGTCAAGTTTTCGATTCCGACGACATGGCACCTTGCGCTGCAGTCGAAGAAATGTCTTCCCGTTAAACACCAGGCGGTAATGGTATACGTTCTTTAGAAACGAGGACGTGTTTATCGAGGCAGCTACCTCCAGCGACCGAATTGCAATTGATTACTTCCATACCAGGATGTGGTAAGATGACCTTGCGGCGAACAAGCACCAGCCTTTTTGATTGCCGGGAGCTATGCGCTGCACCTTCGGCGCGGGAGCTTGTCCACTGCTCACTACAACTTATCCCCCGTCGACAGTTGCCAGAGATAGGCATTACGTTGCAAAAGCAAAGGGAGGCACTCATGACTTCGCATGAACTAGACAGATCGCCACTCCAAATACTCGACGAGTCTGCACTCAAATTGATTTTGAAGACAAGTCAAGGATTTGCGTCCCCGACGTCTCGTGCCAGGATCAAAGGTCCCCTTGATGCGAAGTACATTTCGCCCAGTCGTGCTGGCCACGCGCTTTCGCAACACGTAAGAGGCGCGGCTTCCACGGCGATCAAAACCAAATTCTGCAGCGTCGACGACATGGCTACCGCGCTGGACCTTATCCTGAAGAGTCCTGTTGGGCGGCAGATGCTTGCAGGACTTGCGGCAGCACAACGCGAAACATTACAGGTCGATCTGCTGCGTCTGTTTCCCATCGAAGCCGAACTTGATGGCGTTGGCACCGCTACGTTCAGCACCAGTGACCTGAGGAATGTAGGTATTCTGAAAATTTCATGTGTTGCCGTACTCGAAGGCCGGGCGAGAGGTGGAAAACTCTATTTACACGTTCAGACGCTCTATCCCAAACTGGAACCTTCTCAAATTGAGCGAATGTTCGACCGGCTGGTTGATACCAAAACCTTTCGCTGATAATGAGAGGCTCGCAGTTGACGAGACAGGGCAAAGCTGGGGATGCAAGCTTGCGTTGGTTGGCACACTGAGATCGATATTCATCGTGGCACCGGTGGTGTGATTTCAAGTTGGTCTTCATCGCCAGCCTTTAAACCTGTCAGGCGATAGTAGCCCTGGTCATCTGTTTGGCTTTCTCCGGCCTGCAAAGGATTAGCAGTTCTCCAATGCTGACCGCCTGCAAGCTCCCATGACCGAACTCGCGAAAGTCCCCATGACGCCGCCCTGCGACTACTACAAGGCGTTCTCGTCGGTTGATGCGAGTCGGTTCAATATCAATTAGAAGCGTAAAGCATTGGACCTTGCAGGCTCTGATGGATAGCGACTTCGGGTAGCATTGCGTGAATGGGACGCAACGCAGTCGATGGAGAGCTCAGCGATGCTGTGGCTCAGCCATTGAACAAACGAAGTGCTGCCGACGCGCGGATTTGCACCTGGCGTTAGACTTCGATCGTCGACGGCCGTTCCGAAATACTGAGCTGTGGAATCCGCCATTACCTGCCGCCCATCACGGGTCGCTTGCAGGAACCGTCGTACGAGCTCATCCATCCGCATCGGTTCAGGACCGGCAATTTCAAGCATATCATTGAGCGGAGGCGACAACGCGACGTCAGCCAATGCTGCAGCCACGTCGTCTGAAACAATGGGCTGCATCATCGCTTTAGGCAGTCGCACAGTGCCGCCGTCTGTAGCGGATTGTGCGATGGAACCCACAAATTCGAAGAACTGGGTGGCGCGAACTATCGTGTAGGGAACCGTCGAGGCTTTAATGAGCTTCTCTTGTGCCACCTTCGCCCGCATATAGCCGCTATCGGGCAGGCGGTCGGCGCCAACAACTGACAGAGCTACGTGGTGCCTCACTCCCGCAACTTTCTCCGCGGCTAGCAAATTTCGGCTCGACGTCTGGAAAAAGTCCATTACGACATCGTCGGCAAACGATGGCGAATTTGCCACGTCAACCACGACATCTGCTGCGTAGACGACCTTGTTCAAACCTTGGCCAGTGACTGTGTTGACACCAGTCGACGGTGAAGCTGCGATCACTTCATGCCCTTGCGCAAGTAGTCTCTGCGTGAGCTTCGTTCCTATCAATCCGCTGCCACCGATGATGACGATCTTCATTACGAAATCCTTGCAGGTTGTGCTCACTGGAGAGCAAGTTAAAAACGAGGCTCGTGGCTCCCAATTGCGTTGGGTTCGCTCCTCGGGGAGAGACTATGGGAAACGTGAACCTGCTGGCTCACTCCAGCGTAGAAGCGGGCTGATAACCGCCTGGTGCCGTTTGCAACGCAATATTCACTCGGTTCCATGCGTTGATGGTGGCGATAATCCAAGCTAGGTCACCCAGCTCCTCCACGCTGAAGCAGGCGCGCACGGACTCATGTGTTTCTTCAGAGATTTGCCGCTGCGAGAACCGTGTCAATTCTTCTGCAAACTGAAGACCAGCACGCTCTCTCTCGCTGTAGTACGGACTCTCTCGCCAAGCAGCCAGGCCATAGAGACGCTGCTCGGATTCGCCATCGTTTCCTCCTTGTCGCTAACTGGCGACTTATGTGGTACTACTTGCTATGGCGATCAACCATCTCGGCGGGTAACACGATCTCCTCGGTGTCTTGAGGATGCAGTACGACTGCAATGAGCCGAGTGTTGGTCGTCGGAGACGGATTCCGCGAGACTCGATGCAAGCAGCCGGTCGGCTCGTAAAAGGTCTCGCCCGCGTTGAAACGCCTCGTTGGTTGATCGTCGATCCCTAGTTCGTATTCACCTTCGAGCGCATAGACGAAACCTGGCCCAGGATGCCGATGTGCCTGGCCGCTCTGACTAGGCCGTAGGGTCACTTCCACGGTTGTCGCTTTGGCCTTTTGGCCATCGAGTGCTTCGACGATCTCCACCGCTGAGAGGACTTTCACGTGCTCCCCTGCCTCAGACGCCTGTTCCGCAAGCGCTAGGCCAATGCCCAGGCCCAGAGCTAGCAAACAAGCAATTCCCCAGCCTATGAACTTTCGCCGCATCATTGTCCTCCTTATTATGCCTGGATGCCATAGTCCCGCTGTACCTCGGGCCACATAATTTCTAGGACGCTGGGGGAGGTTGAAACGTGACAGCTTGGAACCGATTTCTCCAATTTCGTGACGGTGAGCAGTCGGCTAGGTCGCTCCGCAAGCTTTGAATTGAATTCTAGCTATCCTTCGCAAACTCACATTATTCTCAAGCAACTCGAGAGACCGTGGAGTGGAGGGACAACCTACCCCGCCTCGCAGCCGCTAGTCCTACGCGACGACCAACGCCTCGTTAGAGCTTCAACGCAGGAATTGATCTTGCCCTACCGCCAGATGCTCTGCCGGGCTGACACCCGCCGAGGCGAGTCTGCGACTAGACAGCGACCAGATAGCGACGGCACGGGATGGGATGGGGGGACGGTTTGCCGATAGAAATGCGCAGCTCGCTCGCCGGCCCGATTGTATCCCAGCAGGCTGTCGACAGCCGTTGCGATACCTACTCGACGCCAGATCTAGAAGATCAGACTCGCTCGATAGAGGAGTCTAGCCCTGCAAGCCGAGCGTTTTCTCCGAGAGGGGCTAATGCGGTGGTCGTCCCCAGCTGAAAATATCAGCTTCAGAGAGATAGCTGGGAGCGTCTCAAATTAGATTAGGATACTTATCCCAAGCAATCGCTGAGCTTGCCACTGTAGGGTTAGAGCAGTTCCTCAGCCCACTCGGACTGTTTAAGGCCTGCAATTCGGTCATCCTCATCGTCGTCGCCTAGGCTAGCGAAGTACCAATCGCGGCCTCCTCCGCCGGTCATAAAATCGCGTTCACCATCATCGAAGACCGTTTGCTCCGCTCCGCTGGTCTGCAGGAAATAGTCCTCATTAAGGCGGTTCGAAAACTGATCAGCGTCGCTGTTCGATCCTCGAAGATTTTCCGCTCGGTGGTCGTAACTTCGCTCCGAGGTCCATTCGCGTTGGAGAAACGACAAGGCAAGGCGGTTGTTGTCAAAGGACGTATAACCTGAAATCAACAAATCGGCGCCGCTGGAGCCCAACAGCGAATCGTTACCGCGTCCTCCAATAAGCAGGTCTCTGCCTTGCCCTCCGAACAGCAAGTCTGCCCCTTCGCCACCGATCAGAACGTCATCCCCTTTAGAGGACCTCAGAGTGTCGTTACCGGCTCCACCATGCAGAAGCATGCTGTGTGATATATTCCCGGACGCCTGCACCCAATCGTTTCCGCCGCCCGCGAACACTTCAATCTGGCTGTAATCCGCACGCTTAAAGGTTTGGGTGTGGAACCACCCTGGTAAGAAGTTGGCGGTGACATAGTGACGACTCCCCAATTGATTGATCAAGACCAGATCGGCCCCGCTTGTGCCAACGATTTGTAAGACTCCGTCGCGTACGGTAGCTCCGGTCACGAACGATTCCGCACGTGTTGATACGACGGCACCGTCGTCATCTGACACTACAATTGTCACGTCGTAGACACCAGCCTCTCCATATTCATAGTTGAATCGCTGCCGGCCGGGGGAAACATCCGTAGTTGTTTGCTGTCCGTCGCCCCAGTCGATGAACGCAGTGTGAGTATCGAGCGTACCTTCATCACTGAAGCCGAAGTTCAAGGCAACGGAACTTCCCCAACTGTTTAGGGAAACATCGTTTAGAATGGGCGCCACGTTATCGACAGTGATCATTGCGTTCTGCGTGACCCGGCCACGCGGTTGTCCGTCATCGATACTGACGATGATTTCGTAATCAGTACTTTCCAGCCCAATTGGATCATCCAAATAGGAGTGTTCAGCCGTGAAAGTCCTTGTGGTCTCATCCACGATGACGGATGAACTTTCCCCATCCCCCCAGTCAATGATGATTTCGTGGGTGTCCAACAATCCGACGTCTGTAAAGGCGCCGCTGACGCGAGCAATTCCGTTTTCTTCTATCTCCGAGGTAATCGATAGGGACTCGATAACAGGCATCGCGTTGGAGACGGTCAAGCTGAAACTCGCGTACGACACACCACCTTCGCCATCGTCGGCGGTGATCGTAACTTCGGATTCCGACATATCATCCACAGAGTCGTAGTTCCACGTCCACGACCGATCGCCGTTCGTCACGATAGTTCCGAGTGAAGCGGTGACGGACACGGTATCGGCTGGCACGTCCGTGGCCGTGATTAGCTTGGTCCACGAGCCGCCTTCAACAATCGCTACTTCCGCGGTATCCATCGTCAAAATGGGGGCTGCGTTGGAGACGGTCAAGTTGAAGCTTGCGTACGATACTCCGCCTTCACCATCATCGGCGGTGATTGTCACTTCGGTCTCAGGCAAGTCGTCCACAGCGTCGTAGCTCCAAGTCCACGAGCCGTCGCTATTCGACACGATGGTTCCGAGTGAAGCAGCTACAAGCACAGTGTCTGCTGGCACATCGGTGGCTGTGATCAGCTTGATGACTGAATCGCCTTCGTTGAGCATCACATCTGTGGTATCAACGGCTAGAATTGGTGCCGCGTTGGTAATATCGATAGTAGCCGTTGCCACATCCGACTCGCCGAAGCTATCAGTAACCCGTAGTGAAACCGTCACGCTGTTCGGTCCATCTAGCAGACTGGCATCGAAGGTGGGGAAGACACCTAGCTCATCACCTCGGGACGCATCTGCACCGGTTTCTCCAAAATAGCCATCTCCATCCAAATCCCAAGCAAGCGTAAGCGTATCTTTCGGCAAGTCTGGGTCGGTAGTCAAAGAACCGTCCAAGAGAATCGCTTGGCCCTCCTCGACCGCATACGTTCCACCTGCATTCGCAGTGGGTGGTTCGTTAAGCGCCTCGATATTCAGGTCTTGCACCGCACTTACAATTGACTGATCATTCAAAACGATGGAATATCGCAGCCGATAGAGTCCAGGCTCCGCCGGTAAATAGGAAAACGACTCCTCAGCGGAAGTTGTAATTGTTATTTGGTCTTTGGTCAGCGTCCAAGAGAAGGTTGCATCAAGCAATTCCAGTTGAGCGGGAATCGAGGCCTGTGCGGTGAAACTCTGGCCTAGGGTCGGCAAGCTGTTGAAATCGAAACGCGGCGCACGTCCATTCGAGACTTGGCGAAAACCTTGATAGACCAACTCCGTCCCTGCTGTCTCAAAAACTCCGTCTTCCGGCCCCTGGATTCTGTGCTCCACATTCGAGGCGAGTTCATTGTTCAGTGAGAGGATATCGTCAATGGCGTTGGAAGAGATGATCAACCCGCGGTTGGGTTCGTCAACACTTTGAGCGTCCACTTGCAAGTTCGTGACGACATCCGGTGCTGTTGACAAGGTGAAATTCGCGGCCGGATTCAATCGTCCATCGAGAACCACTTCGCCTGCTTGGCGAACGAGCAACTGATTACCTGCCAGCGTGACCAGCACTTCGCTGGTAGCTTGCAGGCTTTGCAATTGAAACTGAAAATCATCGTCTGCCAGAATCGTTCCCTGTGCGATCGGCTTTTGCAGGATCGCCCCGGTGGCG
The DNA here is from genome assembly GCF_007752135.1 of Aureliella helgolandensis. GTDB lineage: Bacteria > Planctomycetota > Planctomycetia > Pirellulales > Pirellulaceae > Aureliella > Aureliella helgolandensis. The sequence continues at coordinate 4,223,638 of NZ_CP036298.1, forward strand.
TTACTAAGAGACAGTTGGAACGCCTCGTCCAACTCAGCCAAGGTATCACCCAACACGGGAACACGGATGGTCTGCATCGCATCATCGCCTGGATTCCAAAGTAGGGTTCCCGAGGTCGCCACATAATCACCCTCGGCGGCGGTGGCAGATTCGTCTTGCGTAGAATAATCCACAGAAACCGGCTCATTGAAGTGTGACGAAATTGAAACCTCGAATACAGCAAACTGCGTGCCTGTGTCACCTTCGGCGATGGACGCGTCGGAGACTACGACGCGGACTGGTTCAATCACGCCGGGAGTCGCGGCGTCGGCCAACCCGTTTTGGATCGAAGAGGTGTATGTGGCCACTAGCTCGGTGGCAGTGATCTCGTCACGACCAAAGCGTCTTGCATCATCGGTGAGTGCACCCCGTGCGACGATCTTCAACTTCGTGACTGAATCAAGGAATGCGAGGTCTGCTGATACTGGGGTGGCAAACAGGGCCGCGGTGTTGACTGCGATGACTTCCGCCAAGGCTTCAGAATTTTCTTGCCCGACAACTGCGCCGATATCAGCAGCAGCGGTACGAATGAGGCCCTCAATGACCACTGGATCGGCCAGATTGAGCCGTGAACCCTCCGCGTTGATTAGGGTGGCCATACGCGTGTAGATTGCGTCACTCGCCGTCTCGGCCGTGGTACCAGCTACTTCACTCAAGAAACCTCCCGCGATAATCGCCGTGTTGTTGACTGCATTGGTGGCTGGATAGGTACGCGCGGCGACAATGTCTCCCGCTACTGTGGCAGAGATGGCTGAGCCACGCCAGTATTCGAATGTCGCAAGATGCAAACCGGATAGAACACGCTCATGTGCATCAGCGACTTCATAGCCATGGTTGTTGACCAGTTTGCTCGCTAGTGTCGTCAGTGGAGTGACAACAAAGGAACCAGCAGGTGCGGTCAATTGGGTTCGTTCGGTAATCCCGGTGGCTGGATCCATCCCGCCGAAGGCGACCAATTGAGCTTCGTCGGCATCGATGAAACCACTGGAGTCCCGGTCCATTTCGGCCGGAAAGTCCATGAGGAACGAACCGTCGCTAAAAGTGGTTACCAATGGTTCCTCGGGCTCATTGTCGCTGCGCAAGCCGTCACCATTGAGGTCAACAAAGTCGCGAATCCCGTTAAAGTTCCCGTCCAAGAATACTTCGCTTGAACTGAGGTAGCCGTTGGCAATATGCAAACTCCCAAAGGAACTCGCCGTCCAGCTATCTGCTACGGTGGCGCTATTTCCGCTTGAGCTCTGGCCGGTATCAACGGTACAACCAGTTGAAATTGCTGACGAACCATAAGAAACTCCGCTGGGACAATAGGCGGTGTTTTGATCGCTGGAGCGAATGCCTACGAACTGGTAATAGTTGTCACCAATCGCACCAAATCTGACATATTCTTCTTTGACTTTATCCCATACCACGGGTTGGCCAACAGTTGCCCTGATCTTTTCGCTTTCTTCTATTCGAAGATCGTCTAACGTGTGGATATAGAAGTACGCGTTCTTCTGATAGGCGGGGATATTGAGCCAACCGTTGCTGAGGCCGCTGGTTGTGAAGTCATTGGAGTAGGCCCTTCCACTCGCATAGGGAAAGCTGACGGGAACCCACACGCTTCGATCGGCGGCATACGGCATGGAAACACGGATCCGCAGCGAACCTCCTTCGCTGATCCAAGTCGATGTAGACGAATAGCTAGAGCTACCGGGTTGCTTGCCGCGTACCTGGGAAATCTCGGGCCTCGGGCGTTCATCAATGTCGATAAGTACGCGAGCATACTGCGAGCCATCAAGGTTCGCGTTGGTGAGGCTTGCAGTACCTACGCTCGGCCTCAGCCAAACTCCTACGGACTCCCTCCCTTCAATCACTGCATCGTTTTTCAGCTTGACCTTGATGTACGCGACCCTTTCGCCTGGCTCAATTTCCACATAGGTTGACCGTGTCTTGTAGGTGGAGTGCGCTTCTTGGACGACTTCGTAGTCAGAGCCATTTGTCGCGCTGCCATAGGTTTGGAAGGGCACGCGGGCGCGGCGATTCGAGGTTGCCGAAAGACTTACTTTGTACAGAATCGTGCCAGATCCTTCGGACACGATGCTCGAAGCTGTACTGAGTGAGACCAATGGGTCGTTGTCTTGGATGCGAATTTCGTGAGATGGAAACTTTCCAAGCTGAGCTCCGGGAATACCGGAAGTACCGAGGGACAAGTAGACCCGTTCGGTGGTTTCGTGAGCGGCGTCATCGCTCGGATTGATCGTTACGGTAACCGATGTTTCGCCAGCAGGGAGCGTAACCTCATTCGCAGGGCCGCTTAAATCGCTTGCCGTGGAGTTGTAGGTCGCCCCTGCTGTAGCGGCACTATAGGAAAGCGGGATGCTGATGTCGTTAGCAAAGGTTATCCCACCGGTTTCAATCGTTAGTTCAAAGGAGGTATTGTCCTCCCAAATGACCGTACGCTTGCTCGTGAATGTCAGCTTGGCGACATCGTCGTCCTCAATCAATAGGTTGGCGGCAATTCCAGGCCGCACAAGTTGAGCTTGGTCAGGCAGGTTGCTTCCGAACTTTACCGACACTAGCTCATCGAGTTCTCCATTGTCATCATCGCCGATGATAATTGAAAATGTGGCCTGCGTCTGATTGGCAGGTATTGTAATTGTTTCCGGACCAGAATAATCGACTCCAAAACTTGCGCTGCTGCTAGCGTAGGCAATCGGTAGCACTAAATCCGTCTCTGGAGGCTCGGAGGCGGTAACCACAATTTGAGCTGCCGCATCACCTTCTGTCACTGTAATATTGCTGGTTTCAAAATCTACCAGAATGGCGTCATTAGCTAGAATCGTACCGAGAAAGCGAGAGTAACGATGGTTGGGATGGAAGCCCTGCCCACTGCTTCCCATCTGGACGGAAAACGATGACTGTGGTTCGGAGAGTTCATCGTCGGTCACTGTCGCAGATACCGATCCTGCCAAGCTGCCCGCAGGTATCACGACGATGTTGCTGGCGAAGCTGTAATTAGGGTTGCTCGGTGAGAAGAGCAGTGGAACCACTACATCCACCTGGGCTAAATTGCTTAGCTTGACGGATAACTCAAACTCGTCGCCTTCATTTAAGACACGCGAAGTCGGGCTGAATGCCAACGTTGGTCGCAAGTCTCCATCGTCGAAGATAGTCGCGTTGAATTGGCTAAGTTGGCTGTCGCTGGTGACGCGGGCTTCTTCGAGTGTTTCCGGGAAGCGTAAGGCAAGTCTCTCCAATGTAGGTTCGAATGCAGTATCGTTTAACGTATTAAACTCCAAAATCGCGGTCGTCTGATTGGCGGGGAAAACTAATACTCTACTACTTAGACGGAAATCGCTATCGATCGTTGCGGTCGAAGACGACAGATCCAGCGGAATCTCAGTCCTGACCGGAAACGGCCTATTTAACTGGACGATGATCGGCTGAATTCGGTAGGGTTCGCGTTCGAGTGCGCTGAAGTCGCGAGTGGAAAAGCTGATCGTAGGTCGATTGTCTGGAACAGTGATTGCCAAGTCTTCGACAGAAACATCAATGTTGCGAGTCGAAGTGCCGCCGTCGCCATCGCTTACCTTGACGCTGACGGTGTAGTTCAGCGTAGATTGGGAGGCAATGGCATATAGATGATCGAGAACCACTCCGCGCTCGCCGTCGGACAGTTCAATGGTTTGGACCGGTGATCCATCACCAAAATTGATTTCGACTGAGTGCGTGTCGAGTATTCCAGGATCGGAGAAAGAGACTGGAAGATTTAGGTGTGCGTAGTTGTAGGCTTTAAGATTCTGTGGAGCCTGCGGCGCGAGAGTGGGGCTCGTGTTGTGAGTCGTGATAGGTGCTTCCGTGTGGGATGCGTTGCCTTCAGTGTCCGTAACACGCAAACCTACCAAATTTGCGTGAGGGCCATCGGGGCGAGAATAGCTGACTTGTTCTCCAACTGCGTCGACGTCGAAGACTCCATCCACGAAGTCAAAGTCCCATTCGAATAGTAGTAAAGCGTTGCTATCTTCAAAGTCCGACGATCCGCTTGCATCCAGCGTAATGGTCGTACCCTCATCGAGTGTGTATTCGCCGCCCGCGATCGCGATTGGGGCAAACTCATCGTTGAAGATGGTCAGAGTCGCGGTGGGGTGAATTTTCCCCGGAAAACCGTAGTCACTAAAATTCGAAAGCGATAGTTCCGCTGTCTCATCGCTCTCGACCTGACGCTCCCCCAGAATCGTGATGGGAACCGTCTTGGTCAGTTCTCCAGGCGCGAAGCTGACGGTGATTGGCTCGGACGCAAAATCACTGCCAGATGTTGCGGTACCAGAACTCACGATTACGTCGACCGAAGTCGGAATCGAAGTCTCCACCGAGCGATTGATGGTGACAAAATTGGTCACCGCGAGTGTATCACCTTCGATAGTTTCGTAGCTAGACGCTGAGAAATCATAGATCGGATTCTTCACATTGGTCGTCGTTAGAACCACATCGTTGCCCGTCATGCCGTCCACTCCCAAGTAGGAAATGCGTGCATTGAGCGACGAACCAAGGAAGTTTTCCATGATCGCGCCCTCCGGCAAGCCAGTGAACGAGCCAGTAATTGGTTGAGTTCCGTTGTTCTCCACGATGACATACTGAAAATCTTCAAGCGGAGCGTAGCCGTTTGACGTTGTGAGGTCCAAGGTGACATCGTTGTCAATCGTCAGACTACCACTGACCCAAACTTGATCGTGGTTGGATGCTGCTTCCCCGGGTGCGTCGCCATTCACTTCCACCGAGAATGACGAACCACCGCCCAATTGCAAATCACCAGCCACATCAAGAATCCCTGGCGATTGGCCTGGAGCAATTTGACCCACTAGAGTCAATCGGTTGGTCCCTAGGTTGAAGTCCGTTCCGCTGGTATCGTGAATCACAGTTCCCACGATGGTCACATCGTCGCTGAACGTGGCGGTTTTGATTTCAATAGCGCCGGTTTGCGAGTCACCGAAGGTGAGCGATGCAAAGCCATCGGTAAGTGCAGCCAGCGTTTCATCCGAGAGGCTCAATTGGCCCGCTCCGCCGCCCAGCCCCATACTAGCTCCTGGCGTCAAAGGGGCTATCGTCAGGTCACCGGGGGACTGAATGGCGGCCCCAAAGAGGATTGCCAAGTCGTCTGTTTTGAGTGAGAGACGGCCGGAAGTAGGCCCAACTTGGGCCCAGTACACGTAGACTTTCGGGCTTTCAATTTCAATCGCTCCGTCCGCCGCTGTCAGTTCCAGGTTAGGATCCCGCAACGCGATGTACGAGTTCACACCGATGATGCGAATGTCCGCTGCATGTTGACCTGTACCGGTTGAGGAAATCGATGGCGTGCCGGGATTGTTCGTGGTGTAATAGTAGGCGGAAACGCCGGGGCCCGATTCGCTTTGCCCGCGTAACTCAATGTCCCCGTCGATACTAGTGATCGTGTAATTCTGCACGGCCGAGTCAGCTTCTAAATGGATTCCCGGTTGGTTGCCGCGGCCGGTTCCATCGAGCAAGATCTGAGCGGCGTTTACTCCACGACCGGTTGAGGAAATCTCTCCCCAGTTGTACGACTCGATACCACGCGAGTTGTTGTTACCAGCGACTCCCGTGAGGACAATATTCCCATAGGCACTAGTAAGAATGCCGTCGGAACTGTTCAGCTCGATGCCGTTGTTCAAATTGGTGATACCGTCTCCTGTACCGTGGATCGAAATGGTAGCAGCATTGGAAGTCGTACCGGTGGAAGCAAATACGATACCCGAGCCCGCCACTAGGACTCCCTTGCTGCTCCACCAGTGGCTGGGCGAGGTGCCTTGGACCGTACCGCCCTGTCCCTTGATGGCGATATCGCCGTCGCGGCTTTCAAGGGTCGTTCCCGTTCTAATTTGAATACCGTGTGGTGACGTGCCGCCGCCGCCGGTACCGTCCAACGTGATCTTGCCCGCATCCATTCCCAGCCCAAGTGACTTCAGCTCTGTGGATGCAAGATTGATCCCCGTGTTGGAGCCTCCGGCGCCGCTGCCACCGTGGCCCATAACCGAGATGTCACCGGTAGTCGCAGTGATGCTTACATTTTCAATTTCCGAACCAGAATTGCCGCTCCCCTGACCGTTTCCACCGGTTCCAATCAGTGAAATATTTCCTAAGTCAGGGGTAGTACTCGAGGATACGATCGATAGCTTGCGGAGATATAAGCCTTTGCCTGAAGACGAGCTTTCGCCACCGGTTCCGCGCATTTCAATGTCGCCATCCACGGTCGAGATGACGCCAGTGTCTTTTCCGTCGGCATTAATGCCATACGCGGCTGCGCTACCTCCGTCGCCACCGGTACCCACGATGCTGATGGAGGCGGCATGGGCACCAACTCCAGTGCTACGAATGTACTGAAATCCTGTGTCAAGCTCGACGCCATATCCGCCGTCGCTACCCGTTCCGACGATGGAGATATCACCATCGATCGATTCGATGGCTCCACTGGCCCAAAAGCGGACCCCACCAAGATTGCTAGTCCCCTGACCGATAATGGAGATGGTTCCAGCATTGACGCCTACGCCCGTTGATTGAATCGTACTGGTGATCAAGGAATAGCCCAGTTGCGTGGCTGCTGGATCGTACTGATTCTGGATTGTGACAGGACCGTCTACTGTCGAGATCAGGCCTGAGACTCTCACTTGATGCGAGTGGTTGTCTCCGATTTGAATCGCTGCCGCATTTGTACCAGTACCGGTGGAATGAATTCCACCGGCAGTCACCATCGACCCGGTAACCGTAATATTGCCAGTCCTCGACGCGATTGAGCCGCCGGCATTTGCCCGGCCATTCAAACCGGTGGCTTCGACGGTGAAGCTGCCCATCCCGGTTGACTGGAATGTACCCGAGAACGTGCTTCCTGGTGCGACGGAGGAAAAGTCTCCGTCGACGGTCGTGACGACGCCGACGAGTGAAACGCTGCTACCGCTGAAATTTAGATCGGCCGCCAGAGGCGATGTACCGTTGGATGCAACATGGGTGCGAAGGAGGTAGATGCCTGTGCCACTTGTCGCATGGCCGGTTACGTCGACGTTCCCAGTCATGCTTGACAGCGAGCCATCGAGGAGATGGACTCCGTAACCATTGCGACCGCTGTCTCCGCCCGTACCGCTGATTGAAATGGTAGCCGCTGCGGCTGTCGTACCCGTCGATTCGATCGCTACACTTCCGAGTACCACCCCGCGGTTTTCGCTGTAGCGGTCAGCTGCATCGGTGCGATCGCCACCGCTGCCAGTAATCGAGATTTCTCCGTCGACGCTGCGAATTGCAGAGGACCCAACGCCTGAGACGTGGATACCATCATTGTCGCGTGATCCGTCGCCTCCGGTACCGGTGAGCGTGATGTTGGCGGCATCCGGCCCCGTTCCCATCGATTCGATTGCCCCAAAGTTACTGAGATAAATTCCCCTGTTGGCACTGCCCACCCCATTTCCGGCCACTCCAGTGAACGTCACGTTGCCATCGACGCTGGAAATTCCGGTACTCAGGTCGCTGATGGATACGCCTAAACCGCGGTCTGCTGCTGTACCCGAGATGATGATCTCACCGGCAAATTCTCCCGTCCCCGTGGACGCGATTCTGTCAAAACCTTCCATCAGAATGCCGCTGCTGCCTCCAGTCCCTGGACCAGCAATACCGTTGATGTCGATATCTCCGTCAATAGTGGTCAATGAGTAGTTTCCGCTCACAAAATGAACACCACTTGCCCCGACGGTCGCACTGACCAAGCCAGTGCCCGTGAGCGAAATATTGCCGGCATCAGCTCCTGTACCCGCTGATGCAAATCCGCCCCTGATGCTTAGCCCCAGTCCGCTCCTTGCCGGACCACTCTGTCCAATACCACTGACACTGATATCCCCATCGACCGTCGACCAACTACCTCCCGTAAGTGTGCCGATTCCGTGACCTTCCCTGCCCGCAGTTCCGTTCACCGTAATGTTGCCCGCAGACGCTCCCACTCCAGTCGATGACACGAGCGCACTGACCGAGACGCCACTCCGGTAGTCTCCAATTCCAAGCCCTCCGTCCCCGCTAATTCTGATGTCACCGTCGATCGTTTCCAACGCGGTAGCGATTCCACCGATCACCACCGCTGAACTCGAACCGATCGCTTGGCCCGTGCCAAGTTGCCCAAGAATGGTGATATTGCCTGCGTCGCTTCCGCTACCCGTTGACCTGATTCCGTCGATGTTTTGGATATCCACCCCGCGCTGGCTCGAGAGTGTGTCCGCGTTTCCACCACGCCCCGAAATGGAAATATCACCATCAATCGTTGTGATGGAGACATCGCTACCGGACATTTGCACTCCCGTTTCAGATCCTTTCACGTCGGGTGCTAGGCCGTCGATCACGATATTCGCTGCCCCCGGCCCCGTTCCTGTCGATTCGATCTCGAGCCCGGCCAAGTAGACTCCGATACTGTTCGACGCCGTCATGGTGTCGGTTCGAAAACCGCCGCTACCGCTAATCATGATGTCACCGTAAGCGCTCGACAACGAGTTGCCGGCATCTCGGGTGTGGACACCCCAGCTCGATGAGTTGTGAGACGCGCCTACACCTTGCTTGCCGAAGCCATTGATGGAAATTGAACCAGCGCCGGCAAGCGCGCTCGTGGATTGGATGGTTGAGCCCCCTTCGATGCCGACTCCTGCGTCGAACCCATTGCTGCTGTAGCCGCCGGTGCCTTCCAACAAAATTGCTCCCACGCCAGTGGTAGAGAGTGTTGCGCCGACTAGGTTCAAACTGTACTGATCTCCGTTGATTGAGCCATCTCGATTCGCCGTTAGCTCGATTCCACCATCGACAGTGTTGATCGATGCCCCCGCATCGACCAGGATCGTCTCAGCCGCGAACAGACTGATCGCACCATCGGTCGTCGAAATATTCACTCCCGGTGATATGGTGATTTCGCCGACACTGAAATTCAGCGCCGCAGTGGCAAAATCAAAGCTTTCGGTGCCCTGAAAGTAGATGCGATCATTGTCACCAACGTCATTGAAGGTAAGCGAGCTGATGTCACCGAGCAGCCGCGCCTGCTCGCCCGCAGTCACTGAATCCAAGTCGCGATTGCTGGCGAAAGCAGGCTGATCGCCCAAGTTGTGTTGCAGATAGCCATCCACGACCGAAAATTGGATGGAGTCCCGCGTTGCGTCGCCGGAAAAGGCAACGTGATTGTCGACTCCCAGCGGATCGGTGGTCACCGTCAGCAGACGCCGATCTTCAAGTGTTTCAATCAGTGCTCGTCGTACCCTGGAGCGTTGAGACCTCCGACTGCCTGCCGTGCCGCGTAATGCTGCTTTGGTGCCGCTGGAACGAGCTTTGCGGAATTCATGGAAGCTTCTGCGGAGTTGTTGACCGCGCTGATAAACGGACATGAAAAACCTTGGATTCGAGTGCTATTGCGGGTGGGAGAAAACAGCAACGCACCCTGCTGCAGCAGGGGCGCGGGTTATTCAAGGCATTGCTGCTCCATAAGTACCATGCGTAAAGCGGCGGTGACGGTCCCAAAAACTTCCAAACTTCTTTCTGCAGAATGAACATTCCAAGCGCGCATACACGCCGCCCGATGGACCATCATGCTTCCAGGCGACTTTTCACAGGTGCCGCAGCCAAATCTTCAACTGGGGCACAATACTTCAGCTGTCGCCAGCGACTTGAACCAAACGTGGGAATGGTCAAGAGCGGGTTCAAGCGGCCCAACGTTCGGGTCGTCGTCAACTTGGTTCCGGCCAAGCATCCGAAGCAAGCAGCCACTTTTGATTTGCCCAGCTCACTTGGCATTCTGGCGTCGAGCAGCCAGTTGGTGGCGGGTTATTTACAGCAGCCTGTGGGCATAAAGAGAACTGGCTTTAGAGGGGCATACGCGGAATAGCGATGGACCTCTTGCCGATGGTCAGCTGTGCTAGTGAGGCAGCGCCCAAGGGGCTACGGGTGCCGGCCGAGAATGCTTGTGAAGTTGCAGGGGTTGATGGAAACGACGTCATCCCAGTTCTACCTTGACCGTGCGACTCCTGCATGAAGCTTATGACCCACTTGAGATAGCGCATTCCATTGGAATGCGCTCCATGAGCAATGCGTTCGCTTGCCATGGAGCAAACACATTGGATGCAAACGTGATTATAGATTTTCAACACCCGCAACGTCGATTCGACGTCTGATCGGTGGATGCTACGCCCCTTCATAGGCGGCCAAACCTTAGTGGTCCCTAGCCCTACAAGCGATTCTTGAGGTGCGTGATCGAAAGGTTGAAGGATCCCGGTCATTGCGAGCCCAATCGAATGCAGCAAGAAACGTCACAATGCGATGATGGAATGCTCAAACTCTCCGCTAGAAATAAGCTATGCTATCAGCAATGCCGTGGAGGACAGAGCACTGCGGGGAAGCAACGCGAGCGACGCAACGTTGCCGTTGTCAGACAATCGTGGAGGTCAGTATGAGCCCTCGTCAGCCACTTTGATTTCAGCGCAATAGCTAGATTGTAAAAGGCCCCCAATACTTAAAATCCAGAGGCTAGCCCCCGTTCCGTCTAGAGAACCTGAAATCCACTTTATTAATACGCTATTCTCGAACCACGTTATCACATCTTTGGCTGCCCCCCGCAGAGATGACCATTCGAAATGGTGGGCCTGAGCTCGCAGTACATTTTCGGGCTCACAGACTCCAAGGGCGTAGAGTTGGAAGGGTGCCAAGACTTACAGATCGTCTGCCCCCAACATCCCCTGGCAAGGACTCCTGGTCCTTCGTTGCGGTCCTTCGTTGCGCATGACAACCCTTGCCGCTTGGAACTGCAGATCGTCCAACCGTTCCCAAGCATAGGCAGCACAGAGAGACATCATCATCCCCAACCGTCGGTAGTCAGGACCAGGGAGTGAGAGAGAATGCTGATGGCTCGCACGAAATCTACATCGCACCGAAGTCGCCGGCGGGCCAGGAAGGCAACTGGCAGGAGATCATGTGCTCAAACCCGCGACTATACGGCACGATGCAACGTGTTCGGGAATTTTTGCTGGAACACCTCTTACGCTTACTTTACACCATTCGTACCGGGCACTTATCTCCCACTCAGCACCACCCATTAGGTTCTTCGATTAACTCGAATTTTCCAGGGGGCGCAATTCGGGTAGCATGATTCGTTGCAACTTTTCCGAAGGAGAGTCCATCGACAATACGCTTCTAGTGACACTCTGCACAACCACTCTTGCTTGAATGCTAAAGTTCACAAACCTTCAACACCAGCCAACCATTGATTGAATGAGAAACATGAAACGCAACACCCTACGCCAGACCTCAATGGTCTTCGCGATTGCAAGCCTCCTGCTAAATGCAATCGCCGCCCAGCCCCTGTTTGCCCAGGAGACGTCAGCGATCCCGACGTCCATCTTAACGCCCGACGTCGTGGAGACCAGCCTCGGCGAACTAACCTTCGAGGACGGTGCACCGACCGCGGAAACCGCTAAACTCGTCACCGACGTACTCACCTTCACCAACGGCCTGAACGCCTATAACAACAGCTTCCGAGGCGCTTCCGCACTGGGCATCCAAAAAGGCTTCGAAAGTATCGGCGCCGGATTCAACGACGTCGTAATCTTCTCGAATCTGATGGACTCGTCTTCCATCTTCCTAACTGCCAACGCCGACACCGTGTACTACCTCTCCGTCGTCGATCTGAGCAAGGGACCGATGGTGATTGAACAACCGCCCAAGGGGGTCGGTACCATCAACGACATGTGGTTCTCATGGATCATCGACATCGGCTTCCCCGGCCCCGATCGCGGCGAAGGTGGCAAGTACCTAATCGTCCCTCCCGGCTATGACGGTTCGCTCCCGGACAGCGGTTTTCACGTCGCCCATTCCCAAACCAACCGCGTCCTCTACGCGTCCCGCGCCTATCTGGAAAAAAACGATCCCAAGCCCGTGGTCGAGATGATTAAGCAGACTTTGAAGATCTATCCGTTCACCCCTGGCGGATACGGCACCAGCATCGCCACCGCGCTGGAAGGCGGCGTCCGTCTCGGAAAGAGCCCGACAGTCCCCGAAACCAAGTTTATCGATGCCAGCGGGAAGGCATTCAACACTGTCCCGCCCAGCGATTTCGGTTTCTTCGAAATGATCAACGAGAATGTTCAGAACGAGCCAGCCACCAGCTACGATGTCGAACTCGCCGGCCAACTCGCCGCCATCGGTATCGTCCATGGCAAGCCCTTCGCGCCCGCCGCCAACACCAAGCGGATCCTCACCGATGCCGCCAAATTTGGCAACGCCACCGGCCGTGTCCTCAACTGGCGATATGCCGTCACCCACCCGGATTGGAACTACTATGACAATGCGAACTGGGGCAACATGCTCTGGCAGGGTGGATTTAACTTTGAGACGCCACCGCCAATGATCACCCAGGAAGGCACCTTCAAACAGAACCCACCGACCGGTGCCCGCACGCTGGATTCACGCACCGCCTTTTACTTCGGCTACACCCTCGATTCCCCCGGCATGATCATGCGTCTACCCGGTGTCGGATCGCAGTACCTAATGGGCTTCCTCGATTCGCAAGATAGGCCCTTCGACGGCGGCAAAACCTATAGTGTCACCCTGCCCAAGAACATTCCTGCCGCTGCGTTCTGGTCCTTCACCGTCTACGACAACCAGAGCCGCTCAATGCTTGCCACCCCGCAGAAATACCCCCGCGCCGGCAGCCAGACCTATCCGTCTCCTTCCGCGAAAGAAAACGCTGACGGCTCCACTACTATCTACTTCGGTCCGAAACAACCGGAAGGAGTCGAACGCGGCAACTGGATCCAGACCGTGCCCAACAAAGGCTGGTTCACCATCCTGCGCCTCTACAGCCCGCTGGAGTCATTCTTCACCAAGCAGTGGCAGCCGAGTGAGATTGGCCTGGTGAACTAAGTTTCCGTAATGAACCAGGTAGGTCGCTCGCTTGAGGAGGTCCGCGTCTTTCTTATTTCTTAAGAAATAGATAAAGAACACTATCACAAACTCGAGGGCGACCATCCACCTTGCTGCGAGCAGCCTTGTGTTACCCCTGTTCGCAGTCGCCATACGCAGCCCCGCCCAGGCAGGAGTGAAGGATAGGATCGCGGCCTATGAGGCAGGCAATCTACCTTTGGCCGTTAAGGAATTTGGCGAGGCGGCGGAACAGGGCGATGCCGATTGCCAGTTCAATTTGGCCCTGATGTATGAGCAAGGAATGGGGGTAGCCAAAGACGAGAATGTAGCGGTTGTCTGGTATCGCAAATCCGACGAGCAAGGAAATTCAAACGCGCAATTCATTTTGGGCGTGCTTTGCGAAAATGGTCGAGGTACCGCCATCGAGTTTCATCAAGCCAATCGATGGTATCGCAAGGCGGCCGATCAAGGCGATGCGTTTGCCATTGGCAATCTGGGCATGCTGTATCTGCGGGGCGGTGGTGTGAAGGTCGATACAATCGCTAGTGTGGCACTGCTGTTGCGGTCCGTGATGCTGGACAATTCACCTGCAAACCATGCCAAACAGAATATCTCCCAAAGCAAGGGATTGACCGTCCAGATTATCACTGCGTCTCAGAAGCTGTCCTGGGAGCTGAAGAAGGCTAAAGATCTTCTGGTGCCTCTGGACAAATACTTAGAAAGTACTAACACTTCCACCGCCAAATTGAAACAGCTTGGCGCCAGCGAGCTATGCGTTACGAACAGTCCGTGAAACCAAGCAAATCAAGCTTCCCCCTCCTGCCCTCGCGATCGCAGGCGTCGCCAAAGCCCGCGGGTAAGATCCACTTCCTGAGAGGAATGCTGGTCCGGCGAAATAGTCGCTCATTGCCTTTGCTGGCAAGTAACGAAGCAAGTTGGCACCGATATCGAAGGACAACGATCGCGTAAGAAGAAGGGAATGCTCTTAGATACGGAACTGGCTCTCCCCGCTTCCTGAATTGACTATGGGGATCCAGGAACAATGTGCCAAATGAACCTGCAAGTAACATGACACATCAGCTACCGACCATAGGCAGTAAAAAAACGCAAACACACGATCCTATGAGGTGTTTGCGCTTTGATCGCTGTTTCGATTGCAGCTGAGTACGTGATTGCCCCTATACTTTGGAAGACATTCGCACGTCACGATCCCAGTTTCGACGAGAGTCTGCGAATTACGCGAACAAGGGATGGGCATCCCGGTGATGCGCTGAACGTGGGCTTCATCGGTACAGAATCGCAGCGCACGAACCTCATGAAGAACGCTAGTTGGTTTCCCGCCTCCGCCTTAGTTCCAGTTTTGCACTTTGGAGAATTGATATTGGCACGAAAAAGGCGGCCCGCGACCATAGAGATTGAACCTCTTGGCTTTCAATTTCATGGTTCTTCGGAATTTGGAGGGTGCGTGCACGGAACGTCCGAAGCGAAGTGCCCTTGGATGCAGGCTTCGGCTAGTTACCTGAACTCCTGATCTATCCCGCCGCGTTCAACGGTTTCTAAGAAAAGCTGGGACGCCTTTCGCTACTATAGGGCTTTCGGGGCATTGCACTTCTTTGCATCTACATGCTAACGTGGTGCGTGTTCGATATGGGCCGTAATGCTCATGTAACCAAGCGAGGGGCTGGCTAGGTGCCCAGAGACCAATGCTGGCCTTGGGGCTCGCAATTCCCCTTATGCGCGCAGGCATTTGCAGCTTCCCAGGCTCTAAGTCTGAGCCACGTATCATTCGCGCAATGCGTCACTAGCTTGGTCGACGCGGCCTTTGCCAGGTAGCAGGCACTCTGGTTGTTATCTGGCGTTGGGTACGCGACAATGCCACTGAGCCATTGAACGAAAAGACGAGGGGCCCACGGCCTCGAATCCGGAGCGCCGCCGATGCTAGCCAAGCTGAACACCTTTTCGCTGTTGGGAATCGAAGCCTTGCATGTGGAGGTGGAGGTGGACGTTTCCTCGGCTCCACTCCCTAAGACAATGCTGGTTGGCCTGCCGGAACAAGCGGTCAAAGAGAGCATCCACCGGGTGGAACGGGCTATGGTCAACAGTGGGTTCACGCGGCCCAACGATCGAGTCGTCATCAATCTGGCGCCGGCTGAGCTTCCGAAACAGGCCGCCTCCTTTGATCTGCCCATCTCACTTGGCATCTTGGCCGCCAGCAGTCAGTTTGAGTCGGATTGGTTTAAGAAATATGCCGTCGTGGGAGAACTGGCGCTAGAGGGGCATACGCGGAGTATCAAGGGAGCTCTGTCGATGGCCATCTGTGCTCGCGAAGCGGGTTACAAGGGACTGCTGGTACCTGCCGAGAATGCGTGTGAAGCGGCGGTGGTCGACGGTATCGATGTCATTCCCGTTTCCACCTTGACCGAAGCGGTCGGCTTCTTCACCGGCTCGCTCGATATCGATCCCCATCCCTCACAATTGAAAGAATTGTTCGCCGAGTACAGCCGCTATGATCTCGACTATGCAGACGTGCGAGGACAGGACGTCGCCAAGCGCGCGCTAACGATCGCAGCGGCCGGCGCGCACAATCTACTGATGCTGGGGCCGCCTGGATCGGGCAAGACCATGTTGGCTAAACGTTTGCCGTCCATGTTGCCAACTCTGACTGCTGCGGAATCGATCGAAACGACCCGCATCTACAGTTCACTGGGACAACTCCAACAAGGACAACCCTTGCTGGCAGTACGACCGTTCCGAGCACCACACCATACGATCAGCAACGCGGGATTGGTAGGGGGCGGCAGTCCTCCCTCCCCAGGAGAAATCAGTTTGGCGCATCACGGTGTACTGTTTCTCGATGAGTTGCCCGAGTTTGATCGACGCACGTTGGAAGTCATGCGACAACCGCTGGAAGACCGAGTCGTAACCATCTCACGCGCCCTTCGCAGCACTACGTTCCCTGCGAACTTCATGCTCATTGCGGCCCTCAATCCATGCCCATGTGGGTATCGTACCGATCCACGCCGAAATTGTGGTTGCACCACGCAGCAAATCGAGCGCTACATGGCCCGGATTTCGGGCCCATTGCTCGATCGCATCGATATTCATATCGAAGTGCCTGCCGTACCGTTTCAGGAGCTCTCCTCGAAAACACCGGGAACCAGCAGTGCCGAGTTGCGAACGATTGTTGAGTCTGCTCGGCGGAACCAGACGCGGCGATTTGGCGAGGGAGTTAGTTTGTACAACGCGCAAATGTCGACTCGGCAATTGCGAGAGTTCTGTCCACTGAGTTCCCGTTGCAGCACTCTCTTGAGAGATAGTTGCAACGAGTTGGGGTTGTCGGCCCGCGCTCATGACAAGATTCTGCGAGTATCTCGCACGATCGCCGACCTCGAAGACGCGGAATCGATCGAAGCTCAACATTTGCAGGAAGCCATCAACTATCGCATGCTGGATCGCAGTCTGTTTTAATGCGATGACGGTTGTAGGGGCTGTAGTAGGTTTTCTAGCCCCTGTGTCGCAAACTGTGAGTACGAACCTGGAAGAGGCAACTGTGGTCAGTTGGTCTCTGGAAGTTGGAGCTATTAGTTGTCTGTGTACCTGTGGGAATGAACGGCGAGTTGCAAGGCCGAATTCGCGCACAAGCCATGCGACTGGCGCAACCAGGCTGCGTCGCGCTAGATTTGGCACCCGAGGTGCTGCGGCGATTGCCAAGTTAGAGCTTGCAAACAAAGCCGGTGAAACCGATCACCGATCCATTAATGCGAATTGCGTCGCGGAAGATGATGTCCGCATACTCCAAACAACCTCGCCGTCCATTCGTTCCTTTTGATACTTCCAACGACCGTCCCGCATGAATGCTGAAATCGTTTGCCGAACAGTCGAACTTGCGGAATATACCGAACAGTGGCGAAGGTTAGCCCAAACGCCGCTGCAGTCGCCTGAGTGGCTGCTGAATTGGTGGGATGCCTACAGCTCTCCGGTGGCTACGTTGAACACACTCACCGTCTGTTCGCCAAGTGGGCAATTGCTCGGCTTAGCACCGCTCTATTTCCGGGATAGCTGGGGCATGGGGCGAACGCTTCGCTTCCTCGGCAGTGGCGAAGCTTGCTCCGACTTTCAGTCGATTCTATGCGTGCCCGGATATGAAACACCAGTCGCCGCTGCAATCTCTCAAGCATTGATCGACAGCAGTGGTGACGGGGGATGGGGGATCTGCGAGTTCGAAGGAGTGGGGACACATGATCCCGTTCTAGGACAGGTTGTGAAGAATCTGCAGACAGCTGGCTATTCCTTAGATACCAAGCAACTGGAGAGTACCTGGCGGGTTGACCTGCAAGGGGATTGGGATCAAGTGGTCGGGCGGATGTGCAAGTCGATGCGCCGTCAAACGCGCAGCTTGCTCAAGCAGTTTGACGGTAGCGAGGCGTTGAAACTAACGTGGAGCGACTCTCCGACGGAGTTTGCACAAGCCTTTGAAACGCTCCAAGATTTGCATCAACAGCGCTGGGAGCAAGCGGGCAAGGAGGGGTGCTTTGCATCCAGCCGATTCTCGAAATTCACTAAGGCAGCGTGTCAAGCTCTTCACGCAAAACGGCAATGTTCCATCGCCACACTGGTCGCTGACCAGACTCCCGTAGCCAGTTCGCTGCTGTTGCACGGCGCGCAGGGGAATTATGTGTATCAAACAGGTCGCGATCCGAACTTTCCAACCCAACGCTACGGAACGATGCTCAACGCACTCTTGCTACGTGAGATGCAGCATCGCCAATTCCAGTTTGTAGACTTCCTGAGAGGCAATGAAGTCTACAAGGATCGCTTGGGAGCCGTTCCCTCGGAATGCGTGCGAATCCGCGTGGTGGCTCCACGAATCTTGCCACGCTTGCGCTACGGGGCTTGGATGCTGGGGAGTCGCTTACGACGCAATGCGTTGGCATTGTCCGATCCCGCCAACCTCGACACGCCCCCTGCGCCCAGCTTTCCCAAGCGGGAACAAGCCGAGTAGGGAAACCATTAAACGCACGTCAGTTGCCAGTGTTGCCAGTCGAAGGTACTAGTAGGCAACTGCGCTGGGTGGGTTGGCCGGGGCGCGGACTAGTCCAAGTCGCTAAAGCGGTTTCTTTCGAACCGGCTCCAGCAACATTCAGGTTGCAAACCATCTGGGGCTTTCAAGGTGACACTGAGCCCATTCAGAAACGTCCATTCAGAAGCCAGCACAAGGCGAGCTACAGTAGCGACCGGCGAAAGGTGCAGTGCCTATCTCGCCGGAACGCTAGTGCTGCTGATGTTGAATCCGAACAGCGCACCCACGTGTGCGGCAAGCCAAGCATGGTGAAGCAAATTGGAAACTAGCTCTTGGATTCCATGCGATCGAGCAGTCGTCCGGGGCTGCCCATCATGTTGTAGCCGCCGTCTACATGCAAGATTTCGCCTGTAATGCCATCGCTCATCGGGCTCAGCAGGAACGCCCCAGTCTTCCCCACTTCTTCGTGAGAGACATTGCGTCCCAGTGGAGCCATGTATTCGTAGAGCTTGAGCATATCGTCAACCCCTGCGGCGCGACCGGCCAGAGTGCGCAACGGCCCGGCGCTGAGCGCATTGACTCGAATTCCCTTAGGCCCTAAATCGTAGGCTAGATAACGCATGGCTGCTTCGAGGGCCGCTTTGCAAATCCCCATCACGTTGTAGCCCGGCACACACTTTTCGCCGCCGAAATAGGTCATGGCGGCAATAGACGCCTTAGGCGCGAGAATGTCTTGGGCCGCGTTGCAGACAGCCATTAAACTGTACACGCTCACGTCCATGGCCAATTTGAAACCGTCGCGGCTGGTCTCAATGGTATCGCGGGACAAGTCGTCGCGATCGGCGAAGGCGATGGAGTGGAGCAGGAAATCGATCTGTCCAAACTCTTTGCCAGCGGTCGCCATCACTTCGCGTATGTTCTCATCGTTTTGCACATCGAGTGGCACCAGGAATTTGGCGTTCTCGTAATTGTCGGTCAACTTGCTGACTCGGCGACGATTCTTTTTGCGTTCGTCATCCTCTCGATCGGGCAAGTGCGTAAAACCACACTCACCGCCTTGTTCTAAAATCTGTTGCGCAATCGCCCAGGCGATCGAGTTTTCGTTGGCGACCCCAAGTATCAAACCCTTCTTACCAGCGAACAAAGTCATGCATTTACTTTCAATTAAGACGAGAATTAGTTGTAGGTTGGTCCAAACAGTGAGACCTACCGAGTTCGATATCGGCTAGGTGGCACCGCGAGCCCGGATGTAGTCCGCCAACTCCTGGACCGTTTCGACGTCGACGATGTCGTCCTGAATCTGAATGTTAAACTCTTTCTCAAGCTCGACTGTCAATTCAGCCATGCCGATGGAGTCGACACCCAAAAACGCCAGACCGTCGGTCAATTGAGGCGAACCACCGAATTTTTCAGCGAGCCGTTCGCGCAGTTTATCTTCAATGGAATCCACAGGATGTGAACCTCTTCTACGTATAGGATTGGTGACTTTACCACCTAGTAGCAGTGCTCGCATTTGGGGATGCGAAACCTGAGCTCCAAGTAGTCCTGCCAGCATGGAAAATTGGGGGCCGTCTCACCTGTTCTTACAACGGTCCTCCAGGACTGAAGCAAGAGTTGCTGCGGCTATGCTGCTTGAAGCTTTTTAGGGGAAGCTTTCAAGGGCGAGACGTTGAAGCTTAAGATTTTAGGCTAAACACCACGCAACGGGCTAGGCGGGTAGGACGCCGAGGGGCTAAAGATCGAGCGAATCCAGCTGATTAATCAGATCGTCCAGTTCGTCAGGTTGACTTTGATTTTGGGGGTTTTGCGCAAGGCGTTCTGAAATCCCTGATGAAGCCCCTACGGGTTGGCGACCTGCCAATATAAGTTGCTCATCCCTCTCGCGAGCGGCAACCGCTTCCGCATCTTCGTCCGCTTCCGGCGCGCCAAAGAGTTTCGACAAGTCGATCTTGAGCCCGCTGGCGTCGACCGGAGCACCTGCAATAGCGGGAGTCTTATGCTGGGGAAAGATAATTGCGTTTTGAGGGCAGACACGACTGCATGCCGGGCAACCCTTGCGACAATTGTCGGCCTGTTCCACCACAATCGTTTCGGCGGAATCGACTCCGTAGACTCCGAAGAGGCAGAAATCGATGCATTCCATGCAGTTGGTACAGCGGCTGAAGTCGATGACGGGATACCAGCGTCGCGTGGGATGTTCCTCAATCGTGACGACACTCGAGGTTCCAAAGAGCGTGGCCAGAGGGGCAGATGCATCGGCCTCCGCGTCCGGCTTGTGTCCCACGTACGAGTTGTTCTCGGGGGCCGCAAACCGCTGAAACTGTTCGAGCGACAGATGCTGTGGAGCCTGGGAGGTCTCACTGGCGGCCGTCACTAGTTCTTCCTGGATGCGGCGGATCTCTGCCAAGTATTCAGGGATCTGGCTGCTAGCTCGGAAATCCAAACAATAGATAGCTCGCTGCGGCCGCGGCTGGTCATCGATGACTCGCGGTTCGCTTTCGCTCGACTCGATGCCTAAGTCTTGCTCTTCCTCCTCGCCAGCCAAACGCAGTTCGACGGTGCCGACTTGGCCACGCACTCCATTGCGATCCAGGATCCAATGAGTGGCGCGGTCGTAGAGCCAGCAGAGCACGACCAAATCGGAGTCGAGGTTCTTCAGCGTGGCGTAGGTTTGACTCTCTTTAGGTAAGTCGTAGAGATGCGGAATGCGCAGAACCTTAACCCCGGGCAATTGCCCGGCAAGCTCCGTCAAGCCGTTCTCGAGTGAACGCTTCTCTGGATTGCGGCTTTGCCCTGCCGAGATTACTACTGTCAAGTTGCCGCTAGGCATTGGCTTGTCCTTTGATCGTGCGTTGGGCAACTTCCCAGGCCGCAGTTAAGTGTTCTAGGTAGTCTTCCGGGGACAGCAGTCGTGAGGCAGCCGATTCCGCGTCGGCTGCAATCTCGTACATCCAACCCTGCCCGTACTTATCCAAATTGATGCCAGTGGGATCGTGCAGCAAATCCGCGTTCGTTTGGACGACGGTCCCGGCAACTGGAGTGTAGAGGCTGCTCTCAGCTTTCTTACTTTCGATCGAGCCAATTTCTTGTCGCTCACCGATTCGCATCTCCGCTTCCAGAACCAAATCCAGAAAGTAGACGTCTTGCAGCAATCGGACAGCGTAGGCGGTCAGCCCCAGACGCCAAATACCGTCGCGGAGCGGCGCGGCCCACATGTGGTTCTTGGCGTATCTGCGGTCGGTGGGGAAGCGAGCTTCAAAGTCCCCCATCATGAACACCAACTCGGCGCTCATGTATAACGTACCCCTTGATTGTCCGCTTCGAAGAATACCGGCAACAGCGCGTCGGCGCGGAGCAACCCTTCGATGGACAATTCAATGCGATTCCCATCGCGGCTGACATAGCCCGCCGTTTCGTATTCCTGCCATGCTTCGCGATACTCTTCCCACACATCTACCCCGAATTTATTGACAAAATAGTCAATTTCGAGGTAACCGCGCTTGAGCAGCAGGATCAATTCGCGAATGAGTGCCTGCTTCGGTGTGGGGGTATAGGCTCGTCCCAATGGGAGCCGGCCCTCTTCGATCGCGCCGATATACTGCTTCCATTCGGGAAGATTCTGATAGTGGACCCCCGAAATGTGCCCAAAGGATGCGATGCCAGTCGCCAGCAGATCGGAACCCTTCCACAGATTATCTCGGTAGCTAAAGCTGACCTTATTGGGATCCTTGATCATCGTGTAGGCAGAGCTCTGCGTGTACCCCGCTTCGGCAAATGCTTCGAAAGCGTACTTAACCCATTCGCGTTTGGTCGGCCAATCGGCCACCGGCGATTCCTGGGACTCTTTGAGCATTCCCTCCGAGTAAACCGTGTTGAAGGGGAGTTCCATCTGGTAGATGGTCACACTCTCGGGGGAGAGTTCGAGCGTCTTAGCGACGTTCATCTTCCAGTTATCCCAGGTTTCCCCCACCATGCCAGAGATGAGGTCGATGTTGACGTTCGGGAAATTCGCTGCCGCGATCCACTCCCAAGCGCGGAAAACTTCCTTCGAGAGGTGTGCGCGGCCGTTTTCTTCGAGCAGCTTGTCATTGAAGTTTTCGATCCCCAAGCTTAGGCGGGTAACCCCCAGCTCCTTGAGCGTTTTGATCTTTGTCTCACTGAGAGTGCCAGGTTCGCACTCAAAGGTAACTTCTTCCGCTTTGTCCCAGCTGATATTAGCGCGCAGTCGATCGACCAAGCTGGTCAACTGTTTGGGAGACAGGAAGCTCGGAGTGCCCCCCCCGAAGTAGACGAATCGAAAGGGCCGCTCGCCCATGACAGGCTGTTGGCTGACCAATTCGATCTCTTTGCACAGCGCCTCAACGTACGTCTCGATCTCATCGGCCTTCTTACCGGTAAAGACTTTGAAGTAGCAAAACTTGCATCTTTTTCGGCAAAACGGAATGTGCAAATACAGCCCCAACGGAACTGGGCCGGGAGGGGCCGCCATCGCCTTTTCGACTTCAGGCAAGAACTCGGGCTTCCAGCGCGAGTAGGGCGGGTAGTTCGAAATGAAATAGCTACCGACTTCGGTTTTTGTGGCTTCTGTCGTCATAACTGTACTAATGTTCCTCGAGTGAGAGAGTTCTACTTCTTCTTCTCTCCGAAACAGAATAGGGTGCCGCGATCATTCGCAACGACCAATCTACCATCTGCGACGGCTGGTGAACCAATAAAACTACCTTTGACTTCAAACATCCAAAGTTCTTTGCCTGTTCGCAGATCGTAGCGCAAAATGCGCCCATCTGCGGCTGCTACGACCACGCTCTGCCCAGCGATCACCGGGGATGCATCGGAACGCTTGCGCAACACGGCTGTCCATTTTACTTTCCCCGAGTCTGCAGATAACGCGAAAACACGCTTATTGCGACTTGTGGCGACGATCAACCCCTCCGCAACGGCTACCGAGTTCTTAAATTCATCGGCCAACTTTTCATCTTTGAACCGCCACCGCGGAGTGCGTTGGCCAGCCGGAAATGCAAAGATCTCTCCTGCGTAGGTCGGTACCAGCACCAACTGCTGCGGGTTGCCTGCGGCGTCCCTTGAGTCTAGATCCAAGACCGAAGGAGTGCTACCGGTGGGGGCGTCGATGGGAATCGGCTCGCCGGTGACTTGCCCCGTCTCCACATCGATCACATGCAGGTTCGCGTCACACCCCCCCAGGAACGTCTGTTTTCCAGCCAATGTTGGGCCACATTGCAATTGATCTCCCGTTTCGTACTTCCACTTCAATTGGCCATTGGCCTTGGAGAGACCGTAAAGGATTCCATCTTGGGAGGTGAGGAGCACAAGATCTCCGTAGAAATTGGGACTCGCATCAATCTCCAAGCCGGCGGTGAAGACCCACTTCTCTTTTCCGGTCTGGGCGTCGAGGGCGTGCAAATTTCCTTCGTAGTCACCGACGTAGAGCGTATCGCCGTCGATGGCAGGAGAAGCGACAAATCCGGTTTCCAGTTCGCGGCGCCAGAGTTCCTTACCGGTCGCGAGCTGCAACGCGAAGATACGACCATCATGGTCTGCGGCGTACACCACTCCCCCGGCGATAATGGGGCCTGCGTCAAACCCCAGCCCCTTCAACTCGACTTCCCATAGCAACTCCAATGAGTCGGGTAGCGGTTCGTCGGTAGCGCCGGTTCCGGCAACGTTGCCCCGTCCCATAGGCCAGTCGGCGGCGCGAGCGGAAACAATGCACATGAGGGATAGGCAAGCCATCCAAGCGAGCCTGCCCAAGCATGCTCTGGCTGCTGCTGTTCGATACACGTTTCTACCTTTCGGCATCCAAGGGTTCCATGCGGAAGTGCGGAATTCGCTTAACAAGCTTCTCTGAAGGCAAAGGTTCGTCGGTACAGCTCCTGAAAATCGGCTTGATTCAATGGACGCGGGTTGAAGGTGCCAGTCCATTGACGGGTCGCGTCCTCCGACAATTGCTCGATCGCCATTTCGTCGACTCCCACCCGTGATAATTCAGTCTCCAGGCCAGCGAGTGCAACCAGCGAATGTACGAAGCGGGCCAGCGACTCGCTGCCCGAGGACGATTTGCAGTTGCGTGCCAACGGCGTGTGCGCCACATCGCGCCACAACTCCTCGTACCATGCTCCCACAACCTCGCCGTTAAAGCGAATCACTTGTGGTAACATCATGCCCACAGCCTGCCCATGAGTGATACCAAATCGAGCCGTCAATGGATTCGCGAGGGCGTGAGCGGCTCCCAACATACTAGTTTCAATGGCTAAACCCGCGAAAAAGGCTCCTAACTGGACCTTTCCGCGAGCTTCAATGTCTTGTGGCTTGCTTAAGACATCGGGCAATCCCGAACTGAGCAATTGCCATGCTTGCCGACTGTAGCCCACGCTCAGGGGATTTCGCCGCTGCGTCACGTAGGATTCCAACGCATGGGAAACCGCATCAATCCCAGTGAGCGCGGTGACTCTAGCAGGCTGAGTGAGAGTCAATTCCGGGTCGAGCAAGGCTACACTGCAAGCGGCCCGTGGATCTCCGCAGGCCATTTTGACGTGCGTCTCAGCTTGACTGATCAGTGCGAAGGATTGTGCTTCGCTACCAGTTCCTGCGGTTGTGGGGACGGCAATCATGGGCAACATTTCCGAAGTGGCTTTGCCAACGCCCCAATAGTCCTCCATTTGCCCGCCACAGGAATACAGAAAGTTCATGCCTTTCGCACAATCCATTGAGCTGCCGCCCCCCAGACCGATCAACAGATCCGGGGTAAATTCCTTGGCAACTTGCAAGCACGCGGCAACATCCTCGGTGGATGGATTTTCATGGACGCCCTGAAAAGAATGGACTTCAATATGCTGCGCCGTCAAGGCATCTAGGCCGCGTTGGAAGTGCCCGGCGGCGACCACACCTGGATCACTCACCACCAAGACGCGACTGGCTCCTAACTCGCGGCTCAATTGTCCCAGGCGCGAAAGCCCCCCAGCCTCGAAAACCAAACGCGTGCGGTGTTTAAAGTCAATACTATCCATGCGTTCTGACGATCTCACTTTTCACAAAGTTAAGCAATGTGCGGTGGTCAATTGTGCCGCACTTCGGTTAGCTGCGGAATTGGGGCTGCGAGCTGTTGTTGTCGTAGCCCAATTTCCGAGAGTGGTCGCACCACCCTCGGGGCGTTGTGGTCCTATTTCATTATTCGCCCGCTGGCACCCACCTGCCGGTTGTGCTGTGGTAGTCAGGCGGAATGGGTAAAGGGTATTTAACTTGCCGCACCGTACAAAGTTTCTGGCCAAGGTGGGAATGTGCTACCTTGCTGCAGAGCAGTTCCACAGCAAACTTGGAGCTCTGAGGAAGAGCAGGCCATTCGTATGCGTTCCGTCGAAGGGGCTATTCTAGCAAAAACTGGCGCCGTTGGAGTTGAACCCCGCCACAATCCAAAAGTTGTGCTGGAAGTTAGAACGGCTTTCTCGAGCGGTCAAAGGCAATTAGAATTTTGACACCGTAGCGGTAACCCGATATTTGATCAACCTGGATCATGGTGATCCAGAATCGCCCCCTTCGAAACTTCACAACGAAGAAGCCACCCCCAATGGACACTCGTTCGATCACTCCCGCTCGTCTTGCGGAAAGCGTTATTGCCGTACCTCCCCTGGCTCGAGATGCAAAGCTCCGCGTAAATTTGGCCGAAAATCGCAAAATTGCGCAGTTTATCGAAGGGGGCGGGGTCAATACGCTGCTGTACGGAGGTAACGCCGTGTTCTACCACGTTCGTCTCAGCGAGTACGAGCAAGTACTGCAGACCTTGGTCGAGATCGCCTCCCAGGACACTCTCATCGTGCCTGCCGTTGGGCCGACCTACGGGACGATGATGGACCAAGCTGAAGTCTTGAAGGATTTCGATTTCCCGACCGTTATGGTTTTGCCTCAGCGTGAAATCGCCGATGCCAACGGAATTGCCAACGGCATCCGTCGGTTTGTCGATGCCTACGGTAAACCCATCGTCTTGTACCTCAAGCATGACCAATGGCTGCCAGCGGATTTAGTAGGAAAAATGCACCGCAACGGCATTATCTCATGGATCAAATATGCCGTCGTACGAGAGGATACTAGCAACGACAACTACTTGCGGGATGTGCTGGCCGAAGTGCCTAGCAACATCGTGGTCAGTGGCATTGGCGAGCAACCTGCCATCATTCACATGCGCGACTTCGAAATCGCAAACTTCACGAGTGGATGCGTCTGTGTCAACCCAGCTCTGTCCATGAAGATGATGCGAGCGATTCAGAGTCAAGACTTTGACACTGCTGAAACGATTCGCCAACAATTCACTGGGTTGGAAAACCTCCGTAATGGCATTAATCCAATCCGCGTTCTTCACCGCGCTGTGGAACTGGCCGGTATCGCAGAAACCGGTCCAATGTTTCCACTCCTCAGCGAAATCGACCCAGCGCAAACAACCTTGGTTGCCAATGCTGCAGAGCAACTACGGATGCTAACAGCCTAGCCCTCTGCGGACCTGGCAGAAGTCAACGTGCTGGGGGCCCCAGCACAGTTGGGTGACTGACTGGCCGCCTGGGGCACTTGTACACGCCGGTGGCGCGGTTGTGTCGATTCTATCGCCCAGGCAATTCGCCCAGCCATAAACTCGACGGATTGCAATCAATTTTTCATGCCGAGTCGCTAAGGATAACCCATAAATTCATCCTAGAATTGAATCTGTGGGTTACTTAGGAAACACTTGGCATGAATCTTGGCATCAATACAGAACGACCAACCACCGAACGCAAAGCGTTGGCTATTAACCTTGACCCTCGCCGTTACGGATCTTTTGCGGAGATTGGGGCTGGCCAAGAAGTGGTTCGATGGTTCTTCCGCGTTGGCGCCGCTGCCGGTACGATCGCGAAGAGCATGTCCGCCTATGACATGTCGGTAAGCGACGCGATCTATGGTGAATGTGAGCGCTACGTTTGCCGTAAGCGCCTAGAGGATATGCTGGAGCACGAGCATTCGCTCAATTTGCAACGCCTGCGCGAGAGTCGTGGCGATACGACATCCTTCTTCGCGTTTGCCGACACGGTTTCCGCCCGCAACTTCCATGGCACCAACGAATGTCACGGCTGGATCGGTATCCGATTTCAAGCGCACCCTCGCGATCAAGACAGTCAGATCATCATGCATGTCCGCATGCTGGACACCGAGAACGCGTTGCAGCAAGAAGCACTCGGCATCGTCGGAGTGAACTTGCTCTACGGTGCATTTTTTCTGAACCACGAGCCCGATCAATTGGTCGAATCGCTCCTCGACAATCTCAGCACCCGCAGAATTGAGATCGATATGATCGAATTCTCGGGAATCGCCTTCCGTCATGTCGATAATCGCGTGATGAGCCTGCGTTTGGTGCAATTGGGATTGAGCAATGCGGCCATGTTTTCCGCTGACGGCGAAGTGCTGCAACCCTCGGAAGTCCTTTACAAGAAGCCGATTTTAGTCGAGCGTGGGAGCTTCCGTCCGCTAACCCACGTCAATGTGGACATGTTGCGCGCGGCTCAGGAAAGATTCCATGCGGAAGCAGATGTGGAAGCCGATGAAGTGGTTTCGTTGGCAGAGATCACCATGCGTAATTTGCAAGCCAACGGAGATATCGATCTTCGTGACTTCCTGGCCCGAGTGGACGTGTTGGCGGCTAGCGGGATGACCGTCTTAATCTCCAACTATTTTGAATACTATCGACTCGCGGCTTACTTGGCGCGTCACACCAAGAAGAAGATTGGCATCACCATGGGAGCGGCAAGCCTTTGTGAGTTGTTTGACGAAAAGTACTATACAACTCTGGATGGAGGAATCCTCGAGTCCTTCGGGCGACTCTTTAAGAACGATTTAAAGCTGTACATCTATCCGCTGCTCAACCGAGATACGGGGGAGTTGACGACAGTCGACAATTTAGAGGTAGCGCCGGAGCTGAGAAAGCTCTATCGATATTTGGTCGATAAGGGTTGCATTGAACAACTCGATAATCACAACCCGGCGCACTTGGGGACTTTCTCGCGCGAAGTCTTGAGATTGATCCAGACCGGTGACGATTCTTGGCGTGAACACGTGCCTGCAGGAGTTGCTGCCGTGATTGAAGAGCGAGCGTTCTTCGGCTATCGACGGTCGGCCAAAGGCACTCAAACGAAGGTCAGCACATTGCCTGTTCCACTCAATGCAATTCCGATCATGAGTTCATCGGTGCCGGTCTAACAAACGGCTTGCCCCATACGCCCCTATTTCAATCGGGAGAATAGGGCAGCTACCGAGTGTCTCGTGGAACTGCGATTCGCAGGACTGTGGAAGCGGCCGTGTGCTCAAGTCGTCCATTGGGCGAAATGCACCAGCACCCTACCACTGGTTCCCAGGCGTTGCCTGGGAACTAGTAAGCCAATTGAATTTCAAGGCAGAGAGCGCTGCAAGTACTGTAGGAATCTCGCCTAGCCGTTCGGTTTACTTGGCAGTATCCGCCGCCGGTTGATGGGTAAGTGCGCTCGAGTTATCCAAGCGAGGATGGCCATCCTGCAAATCCAAGCGTGTGACGCCTTTTCCTGCATGCATGCTGTCCATCTTCACCAGGAGTTGGTAGAGGCCATGGATGGCGGTATCGACATCGCCGGTGTGCCCCGATTCCGAGATGGTGTGCATGTTGCGAATCGGAATCCCGATCGACGCAGCAGCCGAATCTACAGCAGCTAGCACTGCGGCCATGGCGTCGGTTCCCGTATCGCGTCCTGCCAACTCATGTTGGACTGGGATCTTGTTCTCGGCGGCTACAGCGGTAATCATCGAATTGAGGCTGGCACTGCAAACCGCTCCGTGAGTGAGCGTAAAGCCCTTGCCCATCTCTAGAGGCTCATAGCGTCGGTCGCTGATGCCCGGCGCAGCGACAAAATCATGCGCGACGTCGACTGCGATGGTGACATCAGGCCGAAATTGTTCCGTCAGCACACGGCTGCCAAATCGACCGATTTCCTCGTGCGAAGCCATCGCCCCCAAGAAGCGGACGTTCTTCAGCCCCTTGGACTCGGCGATCAATCTGGCGATCTCTGCGGTCACGAAGCAGCCCAAGCCGTTGTCGAGGTAGGCGCCTGAGAACGTATCGGGAGAAAATCCTGCCTCGATGGGACGGTCGAAAATAATGGGATCACCGGGCCGAATTCCTAGGGCTTCAACCTGTCCCTTCTTGTCCTCGCCGTGAATATGCAGTTCCAAGTAGAGCATGTCTGCCTTAATCCCCTTTTCGCCCGAGCGAACTTGCGCATCGGCGAAATGAATGGCGCCAATGGCTTCGATGGTGCCTCCCCGCAAGATCCGCCAACTGCCGAGTTCCTGGGGATTCTCACTGAACAATTGCACTTTGTGTCCCAACAACGTCGTGGGAAGCATCGAGTCGGAGTTGACCCAGATTTTTCCGTCCTCGCCGATGCTGCGTACTTGCATCCGAATCTTATCGGCGTGTCCAATCACCATCACAGAAAACGCATCTGGCCGTTCGGGAGCGGTATCCAACACGATTCCAGCGTTGCCTTTGAACGTGTGGATCTTCCAATTGGGCAGCATCAGTGAACGTAGATGCGGCTCCAACACACCTCGCGTCATGGAGGCCTCGAGCCCAATGGGACTTGGAGCAGACAGGATCTTCTTCATCAACGCGAATCTCGCGTCGGACATGGTGGTTTTCCAAGGCAATGCATCTGCAGTCAACGGGCAAGTCTCCAGAACGTGGAACAATTTGATCGGAAAAGAGAGGACAGTAACTGCGGGAGTGATCGCGCAGACCTGTGCCTGACAAGGGAGGCGAAGTAGCGACTGCCCTCGACTCGCAAAACTCCTTGCGAAGCAGCCACAGTTTAACCGGGGATACTATGAGGGCAAGAACCTCGGATACCGGCTTGGACCGTGCGGGCTAGGTGTCGCGTGCGATCATTTGAGGTAAAATTGCTCACCACAAGCCTTACAGGAGTTCTTCCCCCGCCTTTCTTTCCGATCAGTTAGGATTTAGTACCATGCGTTTTGCGTGTTCATTGTTGTTGAGTTTGCTGAGTTGCGTTCCTGCGCTGGCAGACATCCAGACCAAATGGGTAGACTACACCGACGGCGAAGTCGCATTGCAAGGCTTTGTTGCCTGGGACGACAATCAAGCGTCTCAACCGGCACCTGGGATTCTGGTGGTACACCAGTGGATGGGGCTGACCGACTACGAGCAAACTCGCTGCCAGCAGCTTGCCAAGCTGGGATATGTAGCTTTCGCGCTGGATATTTACGGCAAGGGCGTGCGGCCCGCCGATCCCCAGGAAGCGGCGCAATTCTCGGGAAAATACAAATCGGACCGGGCGCTCTATCGTCGACGACTCAATCTAGGACTGGAGCAATTGCAAGCTCAAGCGGGCGTGGCACCTGCCAAGATTGCGGCGATTGGCTACTGTTTTGGTGGTACAGGAGTGTTGGAGTTAGCCCGTAGCGGTGCCGACATCCAGGGAGTCGTAAGCTTCCATGGTGGCCTCGATTCGCCTGATCCTCAAGCTGGCAAGAACGTCAAGGCAAAGGTTTTGATGTGCCATGGTGCCGATGACCCGTTTGTACCGGCCGAGGGCGTTGAGGCGTTGCGAGCAGAATTCAATGCAGCGGATGTCGATTGGCAGCTGATTGAATACTCCGGAACCGTCCACTCCTTCACGCAGCCGATGGCTGGAAACGACAATTCCAAAGGTGCCGCCTACAATAAGAGCTCGGACCAAAGATCTTGGCGCGCCATGCGTTCATTTTTCAGTGAGCTGTTTGAATAGTCAGCCTAGCGCTGCGCGCGCGATTCGCATTCGGTGGTCGCACTCTGCCTATTGCCGCGGCGTTAGTCGCGCGAAAACTTAGACGCACCGTGCAACCTTTCCCGCTGCCGTGTTTCGCATCTTTCGCAGTTGCAACACTTCGTCTCCGTGGCCTGCGGCCTTTGATGTCTCCCATGCACAAGCACTGTTACTGTGCTTGGCAGCTTGCAGGGGAACGACCGCGAAATACGCTAAATAAGCGAAACTAAAACGCAGCGTGCAGTGGTTCACCCCCTTCCCTTTCGCGTGTTTCGCATCTTTCGCGGTTGCAACACTTCGTCTCCGTGGCCAGCGGCCTTTGATGTCTCCCATGCACAAGCACTGTTACTGTGCTTGGCAGCGTGCTGGGGAACGACCGCGAAATACGCCAAATAAGCGAAAACTAAAACGCAGCGTGCAGCGGTTCAACCTCTTCCCTTTCGCATGTTTCGCACTCGCCATTCCTAATTCGGATGACGGCGGAAGTGTGCGTGCAGACACCTGCAGGCGGTCGTCGCTTGATCGGAAGACGCACCTGCTAAGGCGAACGTCAAACGGAGAATACGTACCACTCGGCGTAGCGCCCAATGCTGTGTCGGACTATCAGAGAGGTTGTGGGCGATGCTTGGAATGGCGTTCGGCTTTTTGAGCCGAACGAATTGGTCCGTCAACGTTGCTAAATACCCGAGGACGCACGATTGTTCTGAAGTCCTGCAATGAATCGGATCCGACTGGAAAGAAGTTGACGATCCAGTCGGAGGGGGTGGACTGAGCAGTTCAGGAAGGCGACTACTGGTCGAGTTGCGCTACTTCGCCACCGTTTCTGGTGCCAAGGCTACTGTAAATTGTGGCATCGATACTCTCGGAGAGGTAGCGTACGGAACCGTCAGCCAATCCAAAGCTAGCGCCGCCGACATGCCGACTTCCAAAGCTGAGTTCGTAGGCGGCAAACTCTGGAGACCCTGGCGGAACGGGCTTGGCATTCATCCGAACTCCGGTCGACCCTAAGCATTCGGACATATCGCCTTGATTCGTCGTGTCAATATCGTCGCTGCCGATGGACCAATGGTCTTTCCGCCCCATCATCGGACTGTTGTTTTCGCGAACCACTCCCATGTCAGGGACAACCTGAATGTCCGATTCGGCCTCACCAATAGCAATGGTGTTCGACGTCCCATCGGTAATGGAGCCAATTTTTGAACCGATCAATCCGTAGCTGGCGCCGTTGCGTTTGATACGTTGATGGTTGACTTTTTGGATAAAGACTCCGTCTAGATCGCTAATCACCTCGACGGTACCGGAGCCTCCCCAGGGAGCGGACACATTCTGGGGACGTCGGTCGTCGGTCAACACGCCAGAGACACATCCCAGGTAGTTGGATGGAGCACGGCGTTGTACGATCCAGTTGTCCCCGGAGATATCAGCAACGTTCTCTGGAAATGAGGAAGATGGACAGCGAAATGCGGGCATCTTCGTTTCACAGACGTAGATATTCTTGAAGAATTTGTACGAAGGATTGCTGAAGGCTGCATCTCCAGGGATACCAGGCAGCCCGGCTGCCCACTGGTAATTGCCTTCAGAATCTTCTTGAAAAACCATCTGGTTGTAGGCATTGCCTTGTTCGATGTAGGGGAGGATGAGAGCGCCCCAAGCGGTACCCACGCCAAATTCCGCCGCCATCGGGAAGCCCTTGTAGGTATCGTGAAAGTTATGACTAGCCAAAACTAGCTGTTTGACATTGTTCTGGCACTGCATTCTGCGGGCCGCTTCGCGAGCAGCTTGAACCGCAGGCAACAGCAGTCCTACCAAGATTCCAATGATGGCGATGACTACCAGTAGTTCGACCAGTGTGAAGCCACTGCTTTGTGAACGACGTCTCATGATTGCTTACCTTAATCCTGCTTAAATTAGAGAGTTTGAATATCGAAATTGAAAATATTTTCGCCGCGGGTAACCGTGACTTTCTCTTTGGTCGTACTGGGCGCCTCGTAGATTTGAGGGAACAGATTTCGAACCCCGCCATCCACCTCACTGGGCTTGATGTCGATGCTCAGGGGCTTACCAGCCTTGGTGACCCACGCGACGAAGGTCACCTTATACTTGCCAGCCCAGATCCCCTGTTCGCCCTGTGGGTGTTGGATCGTGAAATTGCCTTCACTATCCGTTACACCAAACCCAAATCCATGGCGATCCGCATTGAATTGCTCGGTATCGGGAAAGAATCCGACTTTGCAATTTTCGATCGGCTTTCCATCTAACACCACGTTGCCCTGAACTGATTGCATCGGAGGCTTGCCGCAACCGCTGGCCAGTGCTAGGCACGCTGTAAAACACAGGGTGAAGATTCTAAAACGCTCCGACATTCCGAGAGTCCTTGTGCGAGAAATTGCAGAAGAAGTGGTAAGTGATTTGTTACGCCGTTAGTATCACCAAACGGACCTCCACGATCCTGCCAAAGATGTGAATTCGGCGCGAAGAAAACCGCTGCGGTTCGCCGAAAAAGAATGGCAGGCAACTTGCCATAACTCCCGGTCTCCCCCAAACGTTAGCCTGGGGGTTTTGAAAGGCGCGGCCACCAGCGGGCGTGGGGCAACAAACCCGCTTGCGGTGTAACACACAGTTCTCGTCTAGCGGCTACCCAACGGAAGCAGTTTCGAGGTAGTGTTTTTCTCTTGCGCGTCACCAAGGGTGGCAAAAAAGGCATCCAGCTGATCCAATTCATCCGAGTCAGCTTGTTCTCCCTCAGCACTGACTGCCAGAGCTGCAGCCGCGGGGAAAGCCGCAGCAGGCTCGGCGAGCGTAGAGATCTGTCGATTCAAGAATTGAATCAGGACGCTTAGATCCGTCGGAGTTCCACGGCTGTCGGTATCCCAGTCCGCAAACGGGTTGTAGCCGTCCTGGCCAGCGCGCCGGTTGAGGGAGCCGATGAGAACGTTCAGATCGGCCGGTGTGGTACGACCGTCCCCATCCCCGTCTCCAGGTAGTACGTCGAAACGCATTTCGAATAGACCACCAGCAGTCCCGGAGGCGTCGCCGTCTAGCGCGTTGCCCGATGCGTCAGTCACGGAATCCGCTACGGCAAGACGGAGCTTTGAATAGCTGAAGGCTGCTTCCATATCGATGGTGGCGATGTGCGTGTTCGCATCGTAGCTGAACGTGAAGGGCAATGTGCCATCGCTATCACGAATCTCTAGCGACGTCGCGTCAAGCTGGATCACGTTCTCACTGAACTGGAGATACAATCGGTTGACGGTATTCCAGGGGAGTGTTGCTCCACCAGCCACGACTGCAACGCCCAAACCGTTGCCCGCGCCGGTTCCTCCGCCATCGACGGCGTCGATGAAATCGGTCGTCCAGGTATCGGCGGCAGCATAGACCGCAGAGATTGCAGGAGCATCCGTGTCAGTCGTGACGCTGACACGTCCTGGCGAGCCGATGTCGGCTGCATCATAGATGTCTCCTGAGGGATGGATTGCGTCGTTGGTGTCCACCACCGACTTCATCCAAT
Organism: Aureliella helgolandensis; assembly: GCF_007752135.1. Lineage (GTDB taxonomy): Bacteria > Planctomycetota > Planctomycetia > Pirellulales > Pirellulaceae > Aureliella > Aureliella helgolandensis. The sequence goes on from NZ_CP036298.1 coordinate 4,257,950, forward strand.
TGGTGCCCAACTGGCTATCTCCGGTCAGCTGTGCCAGATAGATGCTCGGACCATCGAAAATTTGTGGCCATTGCGTACCATCGTTCCCGTAGTTGACCACTTCTACCGGTTCACCTCCGGCATCGATCAGCGTCAGCACTTCATTGACCTCGCCGGTGGTGGTTGGATCGTTGGCTAAATCGCCCCAGAAGATTCCAGCGACAATGGCCTCCGTGGGAACGCTCCAGGAAGTTCTAAAGTCAGTATCTGAGATCGTATCGAAGAAGTTGTTGTACAGGACACCGACTTGGCCAGGTGCCAGCTGGATGCCCTCAGCGATTTTGCCCCAGTCGGTTCCATCCTCATCGTCCAACGTCCATCCACCGAGGTCGATCGTGGTCGTTCCACGGTTGTACAGCTCGACCCATTCGGTCTGTGGCTCACCACCATTGGGATTGTACATGATTTCAGAAATCACAATGTCGCCGACTTCGTTGTCGTTAATCGAGATGGACGTCGCGCCATCCAGAAGTCCTAAGGCGGACGCGGAAATCGTCACCTGCTTTAACCCGTCTGCCAAGCTGTCGTCGATGGCAGCGATCGCAAAAGTCGTAGAGGCTTGGCCGGCTGGGATGACCACGGAAGTTGGAATCCCAACCGAAGCAGCATCCGTAGAACTGAGCGTTACTACCAGGGCGGCGGTAGTGTCCGTGTTTCTAGTAACCGTACCGACGGCAGTACCGCCGCTTTCCGAGATCGCTGAACTGTCGACACTCACCGACAAGCCAGGTGCGGCGGCAGTGGTGAAGTTCCATGTCGTAGCATCGGTTGTTGTGGAGTCCGAGTTTGCAATGCCAGGGAAGGCAACACCGCTGACAGCCCCAGTGACGTGGATGTTGTCGATAGCCCACCACCAGTTGTTAAGCCCTGTGAGCCCAAAGCGAAATTGCATTTCTCCAGATGCTGGATTCGTTACGGGGATGGTGAGATGTTCATTGATCAGCCCCTCAGTGACGATTGTTTTCAAGTTCTCCCAAGTGGTTCCTCCATCGTAAGTCACGTCGATAATCCCAGTTTGGCTGCCTTCTGGTAAGAAGCTGGAATCAAATTCGAGTTGTACGGTGCCAGCTGCAACATGGGTCAGATCAATAGGACTGGAAAGGAACAGGCTGTTGAACTGCCGATTGAGTGAAGAGAAGTCATCGAACTCATCCGCGTCGGCGATGGCGATGGTCCCTTGGCCGAGCGTGAAGTCATCGCGATTCTGCTGTGCCGCCTCAACCCAAAATTCCTTGCGTGCAAAACTCCAGCCACTCCACTCGGGAACTCCACCAGGAGACATGTTGGAGTTGTCAACGCTGTAGCCCGTTGGAGGAGTGAGCGTGAAATCGGTACCCTCCGGCGAGATGCCATCGGTTTCAAATACGTGCGGTCCAAGTGGAAGCAATTCGAAATCTTGCTTCAGGAGTGTTGTTCCGACACTGAGGGATGTCGCCAAATTCAGAATGGCTCCATTATCGAAGGAGACATAATAGTCGGTGTCCCCAATAAGATCATTAGTCGGATTAATGGTTACGGTTGAACCTGCAACGGTCACGGCGGAAGATTGAATATCAATACTGAAACCAACTTTGTTGTCCGAGGCACGGAGGACATGCACAAAGCCGTTCCCCTTTTTGACCGCTTCGTCAAACTCGATGACCAGATCGGAATCAACGGGGACCGCCAGGGAGTCGTCCGCTGGCGAGAAGGTGATCGGCTTAGGGAAGTCGTCGTCGGTGACTAGAACCGTGGTGGACTCCGAGAAGTAGTCGGTGGCGGTCGCAGAGAGCGTTACGAGCTTGTCAAAGTCACGGATGGCATCGTCCACCCCTGTGACAACGAAGTCGACCGATGCAGCCCCATCCGGGATGGTTACCGTTGCGGGGACCGTGGCTTCAGCAGTGTTGCTGCTGGTCAGTGTGACCACTAGATCCCCCACGGTATCACGGTTTCTCGTGACGGTCCCGGTAATCGTTCCACCGCCCTCAGAGACAGTGGGCTTGTCCGTGCTCAAGGTAATTGTGGGAGCGACTGCTGTTGTGAAGTTCCAGTCCGTTGGGGTGGCAATGCCTTGGAAGGGCACTCCGGTCACGCCACCGCTGATTTTGATATTGTCAATCGCCCACCAGCGGTGGTTGCCCGCGTTTTCCACACCAAAGCGGAAGATCATTTCACCTGATGCGGGATTGAGCAGCTTGTTGCGAAGGGTGCCACCTCCCTGGGATGTGTTGACTGCGGTGGAGCTGTCGATGCGGATGTGTGCATTGCGGCCATCTGCATCAAAGGCCATGATTTCCGTCCAAGATCCTCCGCCGTTGTAAGAAACTTCCAACGTTCCAATTTGCGGAAGTGCGCCTACGAAGCTCGAGTCAAATTCGATTGCAACCGATCCGGCGTCAACTCCTGACAGATCGATGGGATTCGTGCTGAGGTAGCTATTGAAGGAAACTGCATCATTCGTGGAATTGTACCAAACCCCAGGATCTGCTACGGCCACATTGCCGCTGCCGAACTCGAATTCAGCACGTCCCTGGCTGCTGTTCGTGGCCAACCAGGACTCTTTGTCCGCAAAGCTCCAGCCATACCAATCCGAGTTCGCGCCGCCGGTAATGCCACTGTTGTCTACGGCAAACCCAGTGGGAGGCGTGTGCGTAACATCGGTACCATCGCCGCCCGTCTGATGACTAAAGGCATTCAGATTCAGTAAATCAAAGTCTTGAGTAAGTAGAGTTGCGTTTGGCGTCGAAGTGGTCGAAGTATCGAGCAACGCTCCATCGTCGATCCTCAAGTAGTATCCGGTCAAACCATCGAGGTTGAGCGGTGGATCAATGGTCATTGTCGAACCACTGATCGTGACTAGGGGAGAATTGATATCGATGCTTGCGATCAGGACGTTGTCGCTAGTGCGTACTAGATTGACGAGACCATTTCCCTTCTTGATATCAACGTCGAACGCAATGGAGAGATTGCTTTGGTAGTCGACATCGGTCGCATCGTCAGCTGGAGTCAATGTGACAATCTTCGGACCTTCGTCATCCAGTACGTTGATCTCGGCGGTTGCAGCGGCGTGCGTTACGCTACTCGCGGTAATCGCAGCAATTTGAATGCGATCGCTCAACGCATCATCAACGGCGGTGATTGGAAAAGTTGCTGATGTCTGACCAGCCAGAATGGTGACTGTAGCTGGGACCGTCGCTTCCGATGTGTCATTGCTAACGAGCGTGACGACCATATCTTCCGTAGGTGGGCCGTTGCGAGAGACCGTTCCCAAAGCGGATCCGCCATTCTCGTTCATCTCCGCAGGATCAATGGACAGTTTGAGCTTGGGAGATTCTTCGGTTGCAAAGCTCCACACCGCAGGAGAATCGACTCCAGCGAACGGCACTCCGGTGATATCACCCGTGACGTGCAAATTATCGATTCCCCACCACCAGTCGTTCGCACCGACCACCCCCCAGCGAAACTCCATCTCTCCACTGGTCGGATTATCCACCTCGATCGACCGGTGTTCGTTGAGGTTGCTTGCGTTGCCAGCATTGGAGGTGTTGCTCGGATCTAGCGTGAGCAGATTGGTCCAATCCCCTCCGTCATAACGAACTTCCAACACGCCGACCTGGCTATTCTCGGGACGGAAGCTCGAATCAAACTCAACAACGACGGAGCTAGCTGCCACGCCATCCAACTGAATCGTCTTGGACTGAAGCAAACTATTGAAGCTGCCGTCATCACGAGGCGTGGTGTCGGCCCATTCATCGGTATCGGCAATGGCGATGGTGTTGTTGGCAAGTGTAAAGGAACTGCGATTTTGATCGTCGACTTGAGCCCAAGCATCTCGATCCGCGAAACTCCATCCGCTCCATTCCGGCACGCCACCACCGGGCATATTGCTGTTGTCCACGCTGAAGCCAAGTGGTGGATCTAAGGTGAAATCAGTGCCATCTCCTCCATTCTCAAACTCAAACGGTCCTAGCGGTAGGAAATCGAAGTCCTGGACCAAGAGTGTAGCGTCTTGGGTTTCAGTGGTCGAAGTATCGATGAACGCACCGGAATCGATGTAGATTTCGTAGACTGCGTCCTTCAAAAGGTTTTCGGGAAGATCAACCGTAACCTCGGCACCAGCAATCGACACGGCGGGAGAATTCACATCCAACGCAATCCCCAAGACTCCTGTGCTCTGATCGACAACATGGATATTCCCCTGTCCTTTGACGACTGCATCGCTAAAGTTGAATACTAGATTGCTCTCAACCGCAACAAACATTGCCTCATTGGCCGGACTCACGCTTAGAATGTCTAACGCCATTAGCTCGCGTGCTTCCAGTTGTTCGACTAGCTGCTTGCGGACCAAGTTTCGTCGGCGGTTTCGCGAGAGCTTTCGCTTTCTCAAAGGCGATCGCAACTGAGAAGATAGCGACAAGGGCAAGAACGCATCGAACCGACGAAAACTCATTGCAGTACTCCAGGTAGCAAAGAAAATACCACGTCCCATGTATGCAAAATAAATGCGTCAAAATAGATGGGACGAACTTATGGAACCAGTTTGGATCCATGAACGGGGCAATAGATGTCGCAAACATTTCGATTGCGACGACTGCGTAAGATTGTTTGTAAGTAGCACGCAACATTCCACTGGATTCGCGAGAAGAATGTGTTAACAATGCGCTAAGGCTGATTCACGTGTGTTGTCTGCCTTCAAGCCCTGGCCTGTTTGGCTCTACAACCGTTCACATCCTGGCCGCGATCTGCAATTGAGGTTGAGCTGGTGAAATATTGGCTGGAGCTAACGTACCGTTAAGATCATATGAAATCGGTAAAATCCTTCCTCTGCCGCGCAGGCAAGCTTCTCGGGCGTCGTACAATTTTTAGGAATGTCAACTTCGCATCCCATCGCTCGCAAGGTCGCAACGTTGCTGTCCCTTACAAACCATGGGCTGTTGCCCGATTCCGCCGAGTGGAGCCGACGTTAGGTATCGCACAGAAGGGAACGAGTACTCCGTGACGGTCTTGCCTGTAGTTCACATGTCCACGACACGCCGGAATACAAACGTGACGGAGATTGCTGGATTGTCCAAGGAAGTTGGACGTCAAAGGCTCCCGCTCTAACTGCGGTGCGGAATGAATTGGTTGGAAGATTCGGAGACAGAGTCCAGAGGCAAACCGAACTAGCGACTGGCTTGCGGAAGATGGGATTTTCAGCGACAGCCCTTGAGTCTACGGAGCGGCGAGAACCTTGTGTGCATTCGCCACACGATTTTGCCTCGCAAAAGGCCGGCTGATTCAACGCCCTGCGCGCATCACAAGCCTCAGGCGAGGTGGTCACCTGCTGGCGGAAAGCTGCCCCTACTTGCGTCCCATGACAAACATTCCAATTCGAAAACAGCTTTGCTTGAAACTCCATGTCCCACTCAGCCTTTGAAGTCAGCGGTCAACAGATCTCGTTAGCCTTTCCAACACTCCTCGGCAGATTTCAAGTTCCTGAGAGTGATTTATCGAATCCTGGATTGCTAAAGGAGCTACTCCATCGAGAATCTTCCGCTCCTAGCAGGGACTATGCAAACGTCGGAGGTTGGCATTCCTCTGGAAATCTATTGGAGTGGCCCCTTCCTGAAATCGTTAAGCTACGGGGCTGGATCTCGACCGCACTCGCGAGCATGGTTCGAGCAACAGGCCAGCTTCCAGAAGTGCAGGGGCGGGCGGAGGCACCACGCGGCAGCTTTCGGCTTACCGCATGGGGAAATGTCAGCCGAAAAGGCAACTACCATCGTCTACACAACCACCCCAACAATGCTTGGTCGGGTGTCTATTATGTCACTGGAGACAATTCGCAAGAAACGGGGCTGGGCGGTGCCCTGGAATTGTACGATCCACGTCCGTTTACTGAGATGGTTGAAACCCCAGGCAATCCCTACGGACAACGACTCCTAGTTCGCCCCGCAGCGGGGCTACTGGTCGTATTCCCTAGTTGGCTCTACCACTTTGTTCACCCCAATCCATCCGACACGCTGCGAGTCTCGATCGCCTTCAACGCCGCGTGGCAATCGGACGTATCCCAGTCGCACCCGTAGCGGATTGTTAAAATTGCCCCCTTAGCAAACGAGCTGTTTCAAATGGTACCCCGCACCAAGACCGGCTGTTGATTTAATAGCAATCCCAATTCTAACGCGAAGGCAGCATCCTTAATTACCCGATAGCGGCAACCAATCTTCCTTGCTCATGCAGCGGGTTACTATTTCAACAGCCCGAAGAGCTATGGGCGTTTGGTTCCTGCACAGGGATAGTTTGCGGAACTGCCGCCGCACGAAAATTTGAGTCCCCTTTAAACCGGCAATGCAGCCTAGCAAGTGCTTATTGCAGCAATCATACGCTCCCAAGTACAGCGCACTCGTGCAAGTTTGCAAGGCATTGGGTGGCTTTCCCTATTTCCCCTCACCGCCCCTCACGCTTCATGTCTCACAAGACACTTCTCACCGAATCACCAATGCTGTTCCCGCTAAGCATGTCTGTCGACGGCGAAGTGATCCAATTGGCGAGTTTAAGTGAACAGGACTATCGAGCCGCAAGCTTTTTAGACCACCGCATTTTAGAGAGCGGACTACGACGTGGTGTCGTGGCATGGACCGCGCTGCGGCAGGCCGCTGAAGGGCTGCCCATCCGATGCCATTTCATCTTCCATACTTCCCATGCGGGATCCACGCTACTTTCCCGATTAATCGGCGAGCGGGACGCGTTTTTTTCCGTGCGCGAGCCTGAAATTCTACGGAGACTTGTTGTCCCCAGCCAGCGGGATCGAAGGCCTCTTTTTCTCGGGCTTTGGTCACGCACATTCCATCCAAATCAAACGGCTGTCATCAAAGCGACGAGTTGGGTGAATGAAATCGCCAGTGATTTGCTCCACACATCGCCCGGATCCCGTTGCTTACTCACCTACGTATCACTGCCGGTCTTTCTTTCCGCGTTGTTGGATGGAGCAATGAAGGATATTGAGATCAGTTTCACACAACGTTTACATAGGCTCCAACAGCATGGTGTTGGCCTTGGGATCGAGGCAACACAACTCACGCCAGGTGAACGTGTCGCAATGAGTTGGCTAGCGGAAATGTTGACTCTGTGCAACGTGCAGCAAGCATTCCCAGCCCGTAGCAGGTGGGTCAGCTTTGACCGGTTCCTTGAGGAGCCTGACGAGTACTTCAATCAGGCTGTCCAGCACTTGGAGCCCCAAGTCCGATCCGTTGGCGGCTGCACGCCAGCGATTATGCAACGGTATGCAAAACAAATGAGCGTTTCCTATGATGCCAACTTCCGGCAAACGATGCTCCTTCAATCCCAAAAGAAGCATGCCATGGAGATACAACGAGGGCTCGATTGGTTTCACCGCTTGTCGCTCGACTCAGTTCATAATCTTCCGCCAGATGCGCTCAGACCGGTTGAATGAAAGTGGTTGCCACGCTTGGCCCGAACATCTCACTGACGCGATGCTTGATCCACTAGTTCGCGCCATGGCTGCACCCATTCAGTTGCTCTTGGTCCGATTCAGAACTCCGTAGCGCAGCAACGTCTCCAATACGAAACCTACGCAGTTCGCGTCACCGGCTGTCCTCCATCCAATGCCAACCAAGATCGGATACGGAATAGATACAGCCTTGTGTGAGCGAAAACGTCACTCGTCGTCGCTCACCAACCTGCATCCTCAAATTAGAATTTGCGAGTACAGTCGCGACTACAGCCGGCGTCAGCATCCCTAGCGATGCTCACGCTTTCGCATGCGATCAATGGACAGCACCTTCGCCGCGGCCTCCTGCCTCCGCGCAGCCAATGCCCACTGATTCTTAACGACCAATTCACCGGACCTTAACAGACTTCGATCGAAGGCTAGCTAGAATTTGCCCCTATGTTGGCATTCGTGAGCCTTACTACGTTGAACCACACTCCCACGTGCGTTGCACTGGGCGAATGCCAATCTTTCAGGTCCGGAGCACAGATCAATCGACCCAAGGTCGTTGAGCCTACTCCTCCGTAACGGATTTCTTGCACTCTATGCCCGGACCGGCAGTAACGTTTTCCATCTACAGGAGTTGTTAAAGGTGAAATTGCATTTCTTGAGTTTAGCGGTGGCCCTGGTGCTTGTATGCTCGTCAGCCTCGTCTTCGTTGGCTGCGTTAACACTTTCGCTGCGCAGCGAAGACATGCAGGCAGTCGGCCCCGGTCCTGTGTCATTCAATGTCGGAGTTTTGATCAATTGGGACGGCAACGGAAGTGGTGCTCTATCCGCAATTCAGTTTGATGTGACGACTCCCGATACGGTTAACCTGTTGGGAGATGTCGACGGTCAAGCTACTCCCAACCCGTTGACTTTTGATCAGGCGGACGTTCATGAAGGAAGCGTTCTATTCTTCAATGCCATCAGTGACGTTTCGCTGACTCAGGGAGACAACTTCTTAACTTCCTTAGCCTTTGTCGCCGAAGCAGACTCGGGGGATTTCCCGATCGGGCTGAGCTTGGTTAGCGCGCAGAGCGGTGGACTATTCACAGGGACTACCGACCTCTCGAACGATTTAACGTTGACGGGCGGCACACTGCGGGTGACAGCAGTTCCTGAACCTTCAGCCTTCGCACTCTTGGGAGTCATTGGCTTGGCCGCATTTCAACGCAGACGATTCGTCTAGCGCCTATACTTCCAACGCAGGGATACACGTTGTTCCTACGTAGCATTGCCCAAAGTCTGAGGTTTCGCCTACCGTTAGCATGCCTCGGAGTCAGCCCAGTCCGTGAAATCGAACCGCGAAAAGTGAAGACGCTGAACCGCGGTATTGGCAGTTTTGGTTTTCGCTTATTCAGCGTATTTCGCGGTCGTTGCCCCGCACACTGACAAGCAAAGCATCAGTAGTTGTGCATGGGGAGACGGCGGCCGCCGGTCGCCGAGACTAAGAATTGCAACCGCGAAAGATGGGAAACACGCGGAAGGAAGAGATCGAACATCCTTACTGCGAGGCTGGATTTCCGTGTCTAGGGCGTAACTCGCGGTCGTTCCTCTGTGGGCTGCAGTTGAGGCAAAGCGGATTGTGCGCGGAACACGTAGACCAATCGCTAGTGGGATGACGACCAATGGGCGTCTCCATAGGAGAAAACATGGCGGCCCCGAGTTTAAGGTCTTGCTGTGCAGTGCAGTTGCATGGGAGATGTGGGGTGCGTCAACGGGATTGGCTGACGAAGGCGGCAATGGCGAATGCAATCATCATTACGACCCAGACGATGTCTAGGAAATGCCAATAGAGTGCACAAAACTTAACTGGAAAATAGCGTTCGTGATCGTAAGATTTGCGGCGCAGGCCGAACAAAAGGATGACCAAAGCTGCCACGCCACCCACGACGTGCAATGCATGGACAATCACGAGAAAGAACGTTAGGCCGTAGAGGTTTCGCATCGAGGCTTCGGGCTGAAGCATCTGTCCAACCATCGTCGCCAGTCCAAATCCTTGCGTCACAAAGAATGCGAGCGAGAGTAGGAAGGTGACCACGATGTAGCGCGATAAGTCGGCGATCCGCTCACGTCTGGCCGCCCCCACTGCCATGTGCAACAGGGTGCTGATTGCGACCAAGTTGACCGTCGTGATCAGAAAGCTGCGCGGAACGTAAAAGGGTTGAATCTGGTCGGCAGCGGGTGCGATTCGCAGCATGACATAGATGGTGTACAGCAACATGCAGCTGAAAAAAAAGACCGTCAATGATACGAGGAACAACCATGCCCCCTGTTCCAAACGCCGATCCTCCGCCAGTGAACCACGCGAGCGCATGGGGACGAACGCGGCAGGGATCTTACGACCCATTTGCTCGTGAAATCGCATGGAGTCTACTTGTTAACGAATTGCATAGGGATGGTCCTGTCGCGTCCATAACCCAAGGCCTGGGTCACCGATGAAGTAGAAATCTTCGCCATCGGCGTCCTGATGCCAACCATTCGGCAACCCCTCGCACTGATAGTGTTTCGTCAAGCTATCGCAGTCTCCATAGCTGTAGCCAACCGACTCCACCTCTTGCTGCGAAAGCTCACCCGGAGCATAGATGACTTCGAAACGGTCGTCAGGCGTACCGTGAATTAGGTGCGCAGCAGTGCCTAGATTGTCACGCAAATCCTGATTCTCTTCGACGAACTTCAAGACTTCCGGAGTCGTTCGATATCCGTACTTACGGATCAGACCGTCGACGGTTGCACTCTCGCCAAAGGCTTTGACACCCGGTGCCAAAACGACGAGCCGGCCGCCGTCGCCGATGAGCATTCGAGTGCGGTAGATCGCTTTATTGGACAACCATGTCCGTTTGTACTTGGACGGATTCATCGTCACGACTACCGTTTGGGGCGTGCGATCGACGACGAAGCAGTTCACTTTGGCAGAAAGCTCGCCGGCTTCGAAGAAGACCTCATGCGAATCGCCCACGAACAATCCTCGAACGACCTTCTCCCCATTGGAAAGCGATTCGACGACGGTTAACACGTACATGACTGGCAGCGAATCACAGAAGCGATCTTGGGCTTCGTTCAGGACGCGTCGAAGAGGCGTGTCGCAACGCCCCATGATCCGTTCCATGCCATATAGCGCACTGAGGTAGTGACTTTCGTTGATGCCGTCGTTACCTCCTGTACCGACGAAGATGTTCTTGTTGTAATTGGCCATACCAATCACTTCGTGGGGCACGACTTGTCCGAGCGACAAGATCATGTCATGCCCACCGTCCACCAGCAATTTATTGACCTGTGCTGCCCAAGGACGTTGATAGATTCCCTCGGTAACCTCCGACACAAAATCTGCATCGACATGCCCCAGCGTCGCAACATCGTTCTTCCAGTCATGAACGCGTATTAGGTGGCGAGGCAAGTCGCCGAACATGTACTGCAGCTCCTCCTCATTCATCGCCTCGTGCGTACCGAGGGCTGGCATAACGTCCGTGAGTCGGTCGCCGAGCAATTGATAGGCCAATTGGGTTAACTCACCGGCTCGACTATCGCTTCGCGTGTGGTCGGGAGGGATCGCCAGCACTCGCTGTGGATTGCCCGAGGCCCCAATTGCCGCCTGCAGAGCTTCGGTGAAATCTGCTTCACCCAACTTCGCATTTGCATCGCCACGTCGAAAATAGACTGTCATGAATGGAACCTAGCGCTTCGTCCAGATTGAATAGTAAAGTGGAAAGTAACGGTCGAGCCAGCAAGTCCACGGGGGAGATGGACTCATTGCCTTGTCGACCATGCTCAAGGCCAAGTGCGACGAAGTCTTGGCCTAACGCCTGGACGGGCACGCGCAGAGGAGTCGCCCTGGGAGTCGTCTTTTCTGGCTTGCTCACCAGTTTCGTGCTCGGTAGATTGTAGCCGCGGGTGACCTAAGTCAGCAAGTGTCTCGGACGTTTAGGCCCTGTCGCTCACAAAACCAAACGGCCGTATTGTACCTGCTACTACACTCCGTGGACCGGCAAAGACGGACACCGCAAACTGGTGATCCGTCAGACTCGCACCGGGCCTTTCATCGCCAACACGACCGCTAGCAGAATTGCAAGATCGAGCGCATTTCATTCAGCCGCCTTTTCAAGCGAGCTCAAACAGCGATAATTACGGCAATTACCTGCAGTACAATCCGGCGAACGATTCATGAGCGAACTACCTAGCGACTCCCTACCCAATTGTCCAGAATGCGGCGGCGAATTCACCTACGAAGACGGTCCCCTACTCGTGTGCCCGAGCTGTGCCCACGAATGGTCACCCAATGCAGCGGCAGCAGACGCCGATGACGACGTGACACGCGATGCCAATGGAAATGCCCTGTCCAGCGGCGATACGGTCGTCGTTATAAAGGACCTAAAGTTCAAAGGAGGGGTCGTTAAAGGTGGTACCAAAGTGAAAAACATCCGCATTGTCGACGGCGACCATGACATTGATTGCAAGATCGATGGAATTGGAGCCATGGCACTCAAATCCGAATTTGTCAAAAAAGCGTAAACAGGTTAGCGCCCTTGCGATCGGAACTAAGGCAACTTGCAAGCGATTAGATCGCATGCTAACGGATCGTTAGGATTTAGCCGACTGTTCCCAACCGTCAGTGCTTGAGCTTACGCGCAATGGTTGGTGCCGCTCCGCCATAATGGGCAGGTCTTCACCGTCGTACATCGCTTCAAGCGATATCTTCGGTCGACACGCGGTCAGGGAGAAGCGAGGGTGGCTCGGGTTCCGTTTCGGTTGCGAACTTCCCTGTCGGTACGCCCCAAAAAATTTGCCGAGACTATTGGCCGTCGGGCTTCTGCACGCCGCACGTCTGCGACGTACATCTACCGGTGAAGCGGAGCCGGTGCTTGGCAAAAATTCGGTAGCACAACTCAAGCATGTGAGAAATGCCCGGTAGACGCGAAGGCCAGACTAGCCATCCGAATCCCACAGCGGCGTAGAGCCGTCGGAAGACTTCGACGCCGACAATCCACTGTCCGGGTTGCCCTTCCTGCTCGGGAAGCCGACCTTGAATTTGATCCATGAATTCGGCAGGTGTTTTGCCGAACTCATAGGCGTTGAACTCGTCGGCAGAAATATCCGTATACAAAATTCGATTTTGGCGATCAAGCCACTGCAGGAGCTTGATCTCGCGAATGCACAGCGGGCAGTCGCCATCGAAAAAGACTTCGACGGTGTGAGTCCCACGACTCTTCGCAAGCGGATCGGGTGCGTTGGTCTGCATGAGCTATTTCAACCGAATCAGGACTTCGTTGCGCCGCAGCGGGGCTGGCGTGAAGGGTGGATCGTAAGATGCCGCCTCAACACCACTTGAATCGCTCATCGCTGTTTGGGGCACCGCAGTTGCGGTCTCAGAGGCGTGGTTCGGAACATCAGCCTCGAGGCCCTTAGACTTCATCCAGGCACGAAGTTTGGCTTCTTGCTCCTTGGCAAGCTTTGCGCTGAGTCGCCCTGAGAATCGCAGCACCGCGAATCGTCCGCCAGCCCGCTTGCGAACGACGACATCCTCTCCCGAGGGAGTTGGGACGCTCCCCGCAGCCACTTCGCTGGGCATCACAAATCCCATTTGAACTTCTGATTCGGCTCGATCGTTTTCCATGAAGACAGGAGTTGTCATGGAAATCTTCTGTTTGGCCTCGTTCGCGCCGCTGATGTAGCGAAATAGTTTCATAAAGCTACCGTCGCGTCCTTGTGCGTCAATCTTAGTAGTGGTCGCCACTATCATCAGATCGGGGTATTCCCGAATTTCGTACTTCCCGTCGGTCTCGATCGTCTCATACTCTGCTGATTCGTACCCCGCGCGGGCAGTCCGGTTCCAGGCAACGGCTCCGACTAGCACCAAGCCAACGACAGTCGCAATACTCGTTAGCCTCTCAAGAATCATCTCCATCTCGCAATCTCCTGTACCATGAAAGCCTGGGTGTAGACAGCTGGCGAAACAGGTTTTCCAAGCCTCATCCCGCTTGCATCGGCATCATAGAGGGCCGACAAGTCGGCAGACGGCAATGGGAAGAAGATTGCCTGCCAGACGCACTGGGGAGCTGCCAACACAATTGCGGACGCTACCCTCCGTTTGCCACAAGGTTTGGGTTGACGCGGACGGGCGCACGCTCCGGTCTACGAATATCGGTCGGAGTGCAGAGTTGGCCTGGTTCGCCTGCAAGCGGCTTGGCGCTTTGAATAGTTGGATAGGCTGGAGTTTGGGGGTAAATAGGATGCTTGCGGACACGGTTCCGTAGGAGCTGCGGGTCCCGCAGTGACAGCTTGAGAATCTCCATCAATTTGATGGAGTCAGGTATAGCATTCCCGTCCCCCGTCTATGAACGATTTCCAGTAGCAAATATTTTCATCATAAAAATGGCGTTCCCCGTGTAGGATTCGTGGATCGTCGCGTTGGCTGAGGGAGTGAATCCCATTTTGGACCAAAAGTCGGTGGCTCCCTGGACCGCCACCAAGGTCATTGTACGATAACCGTCAGCTTGGGCCGCAGAACTGAGTTGCGTGAAGAGAGCCCGGGCGACGCCGCAGCCCTCAGATGCTTTCTGCACGGCCAGATCGTGCACAAACAGGTTATCGGTCGGATTGATCGGATCTGTGTCAGCAGTGCCAAGTTGGGCCGTTCGGTTGGCTGGATAGGGGTGCGCCAAGCAATAGGCAATGACCTCTGCAGCGGTGCCCGTGGCGACGAAGCACGTAGCGGGCGATTGCAGAGCCTTGGAACGCATTACCGACTCAGGCTCTGGAGCGAAGTCGTAGTAGACTTCGCTCTGGATGCGCAGGATCGACGGCCAGTCGGCTTCAATGATGGCTCGGCACGAATATGGGGGCTCGGTCATGATTGTTGTCGCCCTAGGATTTGGTGCTTCAGCGCAAGCCTAGCATCGCTCCTCCTCGCCTCGCAGCGTTACTGCCTCAGGGCGATGCATTGCCGGTCTGATACAAAATCTTGACAGCAGACAGGCGGTTCCCTTACCTACCGTATGCAGGCGGTGTCCAAAAGAGAAGACGCGATACACCTACCTGAACGAACTGCCCAAGCAACTGCCCGGGAAAGCCCGCTGCTCACTCATTCAACTTGAGCTGGGACATCTTCGAGTGGGTAATATTCATGTTGCAGATCGGCTTCCTCGATTTTCACAATTCGCAGCCCTGATGGATCTTTACCAAGCGGGCGTCCAACTGGCCCGGTGGTAATCATTTCCAGATCACCAGCCCGTCCGTAGGCATTGCGATGGTAATGACCGGCGAAAATGGCCCGTACCTGAGCTTGCTTGAATTGTTCAAGCAGGGGAAGGCGGCGCTCCAGTGGAATGTTGAAGTACTGATCCGGCTCGTCGGCTTGTTCTAAAAACAAGGGATGATGCAAGAATACCAAAACGTGTTTCGCGTGCTGGACTTGGGGATTGTTGAGCTGCTGGTCCAGCCACTTTTGTTGAGCGAGCAGACGATCGGGGGCACCGGCGGGATCCTTCAATAGGCTTGAGTTCAAGACAACATTGAACACGCCGCCAACCCAAAACGAAAAGTAGTCATCACCAAAATTGTCGCGATAGCGATCGATTGATGTTGCCGTGGGGCGATTCCCCACATCATGATTTCCGCACACGCAGACCAATGGAATCTCAGGATCGATTTGCGAGAAATCCTGATGATACTGGCTGACTTGAGCTGCATACCGAGCGTGATCCGGAGTGGCGTTCGTCAGGTCCCCACACACAATGACGAAGCGAGGTTGCAGACGGTTGATGTGCGCGACGGCTTGCTGCACAAGGACCTGTTCTTTTTCCAAGCCTGTATTGCCAGTGAACATCCCGTATTGAGGATCGGCAAGCTGGATAAAGAAGAAGGGGGCCTGCCAGACTTGTTCCTGAGCCGCATCGAACCCTAGGAAGCTGCGTGATTCCGCTTGCTGAAAACGGGAGGACACCTTCCTATTGGGCTCGTCCGCCCAGAGTGCGGGGCCAGCAAGCAAAATTAAGATGGCTAGTAAATTCGTCTGCGTTCGCGTCATCAAACTTCCGCTACTTAAGTGAGGAAAATATGCAGTCGGTCACTACTTGGGAGCTTCTTTGGGTTGGATAAGGCAATGGAATCCAACGCATAGGACGTCGTCAGTACGCTCCGGCGACGCGCTGGCAAGCAGTTGATTGACCATCGACGCTTGCGACGAGCTCAGTGCGGCGGAAACGATGTGCTGTTCCCCACCAGGTCCGACCACAACGGAAGTCAGCACTGCGACGGTATCCTCAAGTTGCAAAGCCGCGATGATATGCTCCCCGACCTGGGATTCGGCATTCTTAATCGTCGTCACCATTTGCTTGACCTCCGCAGCCGAAGCATTCTTAACCTGCTTTGCAGCCGCTTGAGGCGTATCTGCGTCTGGCGCAGAGGCGTTATCGTCTGAGGGTGTGGAGTCGGGGTGGGATGAATTCATAGTTAGTCGACGTCCCATTCGTAGCGATCAACAAGTTCTTGAGCATCGCAGTGAGTTTTAGAAGGTGTAGTGCACGATAGGCTATGAGAATTTTCCAGCGTAATTATAGCAGGGTTTGGTGGTGATGAGCTGAACCCCATTTCCAAGTCATGGTATCCTGGGCAAAACGTTGTTGGAATGCATCACCATTGCGGAATCAACTAACTTTCCTGCGGTTGCTCAGGACCAAGCCGTAAACGGGCTGGAATACGTTTGCAGTCTGGCAGGCCAGCAGAGTCACACGCGGTTGGCGGTGGGTTTTCGCTGGCTCAGCGCCGCGCAATGGACCCCGTACTTTGGAATGTTCGTAAGAAGTAGGAATGATGGACAATTTGCTTACAGACCTGCGGCAACAATTTCCGGCTGATCGGATACAGGAATCGGCCAGTGCCAAAGCTGCGTTTCAAAGCGACGGATTGACGGCGTTTGCAGTACAGCCGAGGGCCATCATCGTCCCGCGTACGTCGGATGAGGTTGTCCAAGCGGTGCAGTGGTGCAATAAGCATTCGGTTCCATTCGTGGCACGCGGTAGTGGCACAAGTCTTTCGGGAGGCTCACTGCCTCACGCAGAAGGCATTGTGATTGCGCTGAATCGTTTGAATCGGATCCTCTCCGTCGATCTCCCCAATCGACTTGCGGTGGTTGAACCTGGGGTGATTAATTCGAAGCTCACGACGGCCGTGGAGCATGCGGGGTTGTATTATGCCCCCGATCCGAGCAGTCAGCATGTGTGTACCATCGGTGGCAATGTGGCGTTCAACTCGGGCGGTGCTCACTGCCTAAAATACGGAATGACCAGCAACCACGTGATGGCCATGAAAATGGTTTTGGGGGACGGAGAGGTGCTGCAGGTGGGCCCTCGCATGGGAGAACCCCTTGGGCCAGATTTGCTAGGCTTGATGGTCGGCAGCGAAGGACTACTTGGGATTGCACTGGAGATCACGGTCAAGTTGATGCCCAAGCCCGAGAGTTTCCATACCGTTCTAGCTGGGTACCGGAGTTTGCAAGATGCCGGGGCCGCAGTCGCCACCATTATATCCAGCGGTTTACTCCCCGCGGCCATGGAGATCATGGACCACCTGAGTATGCAGGCAGCAACCGCCGGCGTGGGGGCTACCTATCCCGCCGGTGTTGCGGCAGTCCTCATCGTGGAGCTCGACGGCAGCCAAGAAGCTGTCGCCGAAGAGCGGATTCTGCTCGATCGGTTGCTGGCCGAGACTGGTGCTACCGAAGTGATCGTGGCGGCCAACGCAGAGGAAAGAGCATCGATCTGGAAAGGTCGTAAGAGTGTTTTCTCTGCGGTAGGTAGACTAACCCCCGACTTTATCGTGCAAGACGGCGTAGTGCCCCGGAGTAAGTTGGGGTACGCGTTGCAACGCATCGAAGAGCTGAGCCAGGCGGCTGGGATTCCGGTTGCCAACGTGTTTCACGCCGGCGACGGTAACCTCCACCCCCTGATTATGTTTGATGGCCGCAAGGCAGGAGAGCTACATCGCTCGGAAGAGTTGGCGGCCCAGATCGTACAACTTTGTATCGACCTGGGGGGCTCGATTACCGGCGAGCATGGTGTTGGAATGGAGAAACGCCAATTCTTGGCCGGCATGTTTGACGAGGCGTCCATCGAGTGCATGCGTCGAGTGCGTCTGGCCTGCGATCCCCTCGAGATCTCCAACCGTGGCAAGATGTTTCCAGATGCTGAAGCACCCTCACTCGGTATGTACGGTCTCCATCCGCTCGAAGCGGCCGGCATCGCCAGTCGAATGTAGCCGCCCTGCATCCAATCCACGTCCGCTTCGCGGACGACACCGACAGACCTTCGGCTGTCGCACAGCGCGCAACCAACAATAACCATTTTCAGCTTACCCGATTGCCGAATTCCCACTCAATGAGAATTCTTGCACCAGTGCACTACTCGGAAACATTCCAACGATGAACGACCTTGCCACGCCCTCCGAGACTCAGCCCAGTGGTGGTGAGTCAACTGATGTAAATCGACTCGAACTGACGCCACGCGTTATTGTCCTGGGACTGCTTCTATCGGTCGTGATGGGTGCGGCCAATGTTTACGTGGGGCTGAAGGCCGGGATGACCGTCTCCGCTTCGATCCCAGCGGCTGTCATGGCCATGCTGCTGTTCAAGTTGCTCTTTCGGCAATCCAGTATCTTGGAAGCCAACCAAGTACAGACGGCTGCATCTGCGGGCGAATCGCTGGCGGCCGGAATTATCTTTACGATGCCAGCCATGATCATGATTGGTTATTGGCAGACCTTCGATTTCTGGACGGTCTCCCTGGTTGCCTTAACCGGCGGACTGCTGGGCATTCTGTTCATGATCCCCATGCGCAAAGTCTTCGTGATCGACAATCCCGATTTGACGTATCCTGAAGGGGTTGCTTGCGCGGCGGTACTGAAGGCCGGGGCAGCGGACAAGGCGGAGTCCAACGCTGGGTTCAGCCTCATTGCAGGCGGAATTCTTGGCGTCATTTTCAAGCTGGCGGCCGGCTTCTTCGACGTCGTCAGCGAATCGTTGCAGACGGCGACCGCGACCGCCTCACGCATCTTCTATTTTGGGGGCGACCTCTCTCCCATGCTCGTGGCGGTCGGATTCATCGTCCGACTCAATGTCGCGTTGCTGATCTTTCTCGGAGGCGCTATTTCCTGGTTGATCGCGATTCCGTTGTATGGACACGCGGATCTGTTCGAGACTCCCCTGGACGGTGCATGGGATATCTGGAGCAATCAAATTCGTTACGTGGGGGTCGGCGCGATGGTCGTAGGTGGATTCAGTTCGCTCATCACAGTGCGCAAGGGACTGCTGGCAGCAGTCACCGAGTTGTGGAGCGGGATATCCCGGCCGAAGGAGTCGCAGACCAATTTGCAACGCGATATTCCCTCTGCCGTGGTGCTGGTTCTGGGGATTGCCTGCATCGTGATGCTAGCCGCCATCAATTATCGGTTTACCGGTGGGATCGGCATCACCGCTCTAGCGACCGTGGTGATGTTGGTCATGGGGTTCTTCTTCACCGCCGTGGCGAGCTACATCGTTGGACTCGTCGGCAACTCGAACAGCCCCGTTTCCGGGATGACCATCACCTCGGTGCTGGTCGCTGGTGGCTTGCTGTATTTGTTCAATTACTCAGGTATGGAGGCGATGGTCGCCACTCTCGGCATCGCGGCCATCGTATGTTGCATTGCGTGCACCAGCGGCGACGTGTGCAATGACTTGAAAACAGGTTCGCTCGTCGGTGCTGCACCGTTTCGACAACAGATCATGCAGATTTTGGGAGTGCTTGTGGCTGCGTTTGTGATGGCTCCCATCCTGACTTTGCTGCACAACAATACGGAAGGTGGGATTGGTGGTTCACTATTGCCCGCACCTCAAGCCAGTCTGTTTGCGGCCTTGGCCAAGAGCTTTTCGGGCGAGGGGACGCTTCCGTGGGGTATGATTCGCAACGGTGCGGTCATCGGATTCGCTATCTTGATCATTGACGCTTTTCTCAAGCAGCGAAAAGCCGCTTTCCGCATGCACCTCATGCCTATTGCGGTAGGTATGTATCTTCCCTTTGGATTGGCCACACCAATTCTCATTGGTGGGTTGATCGCCCATCTCTACTCGCGTCGAGCTCCAAAATCCGAACACGACCACGTATTGCATCGTGGCGTTTTGTTCTCATCGGGAGTTATCGCAGGCGAGGCGTTAACGGCAGTCGGCATCGCCTGTTGGGCGGCTATGGAGCTGAGTTCCCTGAAGATCCCCTTACCTGCACCGATCGTCACCGCGCTATCGCTAGCTGCCGCAGTCGCAATTGTCGCCTGTTTCGCTATCTTCGCAAAACCAGCGCAAGAAGAATAGCCAAGCGGTGATGCGTGGAGTTGGGGGCGTGACTATTGAGGAGATTGGCGGTTCGGGCGAGGCAACGGAGGGAGGTTTCGCGGTCCGGGGAACCGTGCTACGAGAGTGGGGGCTCTAGAGTTCGTCTGGAACCCACGGCAATGGTATCCAAGGGCGACGGGGAGCTTCACACGACCAAATTTAGAAAGCTGCCCGGGGCGCCCAATTCCCCTTTCAAGGCGGCGCGGAACTCCTCTAGATCAATACCGCTTTCCTCAAGGAGCCTGATGGCTTCTTCACGGCGACTGGTAAAAACAAACTCGTCTCCTTCCAGCTCAGCTCCACTGGTCTCGTCCGTCTCGCTGGTCTGTCCGGTCAGCTTCGCCAACAACTCCGGTACCAACTCGAGGATCTCCTCCTCGCTCATATGCGTTGCTCGTAACGCGGATTCTATGGATCCACCTGAATCCAATTCGAATTGGCGGGCCTGAGATTCCGTCTCCGATTCTCGGGCTGCTGGTGTTGAGTCTTCTCGAACCGCTGCGACTCCCAGCTCCCTTCGAGCGGGATCGATTTCCTCGGATGCTTGCAATCCGTGGACGGAATCAAGAATGGACGACTTGTCGGCGTAACCTCGCGGAGCCAGACCGCTCCCGATCAGCTCGTAATCTTCCCCCTGCCGCAACAGTTCTACCGCCCGAGAATCATCCACGCCAGAATGCTGCAGAGCGCGCGCTACAGCCACATCTTGCTGCTGGTGCGGTTCGGAACCGATAGCTTGAACTGCCACAAACGTCGAGTTCGATGAAACGTTCACGATGTTCTGCCCTCTCTGAGAAAGTTAACAGAATGATTCGAGTCGGAACACGCCCTCCCCAGGTAGATAAGGGAAGAGATGTCACCAGCGCGCAGTCCCAATGGGGGTCTGCGATATCGGGGGAGATTCTCAATCGGTAGCGCGTGACGGATGGTACATGGGGTGCATCAAGGCATGCTGAGAACGTGCTGCGAGCGGTTGTGAACCGTCGGGGCAACCCACTGTAGGACGCGTCCAATAGGTTCTCTACCTTGAAAGGCGGCCTGAGGCTCCAAGCAAAGCCGCCTATTGGGACGATTTCACGCGTCTTGCAATCCGGCCGGTTCGAATTGTAGGGGTTGCGGCAATTCTGCGGCCCAGTAATCTGCCAAGACAGGCGAGTTGGTGCTACCATGTGCGTTGCCCGAGCGTTCGAAGTGAGTAACACAGGCGACTTTCTTGTAGGCGACCATTCAACCGCATGGTGTTGCGTCCATAGGAGTACTGGTCGAGTTTTCTAAAACTGTCGCTCCTCTGAACGGAACCATTCACTCATGCGTATCCAGGAACAGTCGGCTCAACCACCGACTCGATCTAATGGGAGTCGATTTTGGTACGAGCAGGCTGGTATAAACTATTTTTAAGCCGACTGGTAACACGGCATTGGGCTGTCGTCATCGGGTGCTGGCTGGCCGTGGCTGTCTTGCTGCAGGTCGTCGCTCCGCGATGGAGTGATATCGCAGCAGATGGTGACTTGGCGTTCCTGCCCGGCAGTGTACCGAGTGCAATTGGACAAGCCGCTCTCGAAGATGCGTTTCCTGGTTCCCAAGCCAGGAGCCAGATGATCATGGTGTTTGCCAATCGGAGCGAGCCGTTGGCCAATGCCGATGTCGCCCTCGCCCTGGATATCACCCGCCGCCTCCATTGGATTGCGGCAGAAGCGGCCTGGTTGACTCTCCAGGAGCATTGGGCCGATCCCGCCGTGTCGGATGCGGTTTCAATTGAATCGCTGGGAGCCGAGCTGAGTGCACCCAATGCACCGCCCGCGGCGGACCTGCAAGTCGTTGCCTTGCGTGATTCGGTACTGATCGACATCGTGCGCGACAACTTGACGGAAGCTATTGAGATAGAGGAATCGCTCTCTCGTTTTTGGGGCAAAACCAAACCAGACATCCCGTTCAAGAGATTGCCCAATGCCTATTTGTTGCGGGGCGAGCTGCTGACGAGAACGGGAACCGAGCCGGAATTGGCTCAACAAGATTTAGATACTGCAAGCTTGATGCGCGAGCAGGGAACGCCGGTTCTGGATGCGACTCTACCGAATTGGGCGAGCAGCGCACGCGATGTTTGGTCTTGGCGGAATGCGGTGGTGGGCCACAAGCTGGGCGCGAACGAGAAACATGCGAGGCTGGTGACTATCCAGCTCCGAACCGACTTTACCGCGACTCGCAATATTGAAATCATCGCAGGCTTGGAAGAGCTCGTGGAAGCCCTGCGAGACGAGTACCAAGGCTTGCTCAGTCCCGAGTTTCAAGTCGAAGTCACCGGTTCAGCCGCAATCGGAGCTGACATGTTGCGTGCATCTGCCAGCGGTGTGCGTAAGACAGAGATTGTGACGATCGTCCTGGTCCTGATCATCTTGTCCTGTGTCTATCGAGCTCCGTTCCTCGTTGCCATCCCCATTACGAGCATTGCTTTGAGTTTGGTGGTGGCTACCGGAGTGATTGCAATCCTAGCGCGCGATCCGACCGATTCCCACAGTTGGGGCCTTGGGGTGTTTACGACGACGCGCATCTTTATCGTTGTTCTGTTGTTTGGCGCGGGTACCGACTTCTGCTTGTTCTTCCTCGCCCGAAATCGTGAATTGATGCAGGGGCGGGCGATCGCCACTCGACGACAACTGCAACGCATTGTGGCGAAATCTTGGCTCAGCGTGCACGATGCACTGGTAGCTAGTGCCCTGACGACCATCGTGGGACTCGCCCTAATGTGGTTTTCACGGTTCGAAAAATTTCAGTTCAGTGGCCCGATTATCGCCATATCGCTAGCGATCACCTTAGCGGTCTGCCTAACCTTCACGCCGGCTCTCTTGAGCGGATTGGGGAAAGTTGCGTTTTGGCCACTCCTCAACGCTTCCCGTCAGAACGGTTTGGCCCACGCCCAAAGATCAAACGATGCAGAATTGCAAGCAGTTGGGGCGGTTAGCAGCCATGAAAATTGCGAGGTTGAGAACTCGTTTTCCGCATCGGCTCGTTGGCCAAGGAACTATTGGGGGTGGTTAGCGGACCGCGTGGTGACGCATCCCTTTGTCGCACTCATTTTGGGCTTCAGTCTGTTGGCGGTGCCTGCCGTCTATGGTTTTGCACATCTAGGTCACGTGACTTACGACCTAGCCGAAGAGCTCTCCGAGTCCGCCGCTAGCCGTCGTGGTGCCAAACTGGTTTCCACGTTCTTTCCCACTCAAGATGGAAGCCCCATCACGATTCTCTTGACGCGTCCCCTTCCTTTTGGTTCGGAGGAGGAATTCCGCCGCGCCTGCGAAGAGCTTTCCATCTCGCTCTACACGCAGGGTGTCGATTCGGTTCGGAGCCTCACCGACCCGTTGGGAGACTATCCACCTGGGAAGCGAATGGGGCTGTTCGACAAGGACGCTTGGAGACGCAGACTGCTGCTTGGCCATCGCATTACCAAAGAACGCTATGTGAGCGCCGTCAATGCACTCGACTTACGCGTCGCTCGATTTGATATCGTCTTGAACGACAACCCATTTTCCATCGACGCCAGTGCCACACTAAAGAATTTACGTCATCAACTAGCTTCTGAGTCCGCTAGAGTGGAATCCCCCTGGCACAATGCGTCGGTGACCACTTCCGGTACCACCGTGGGAATCACCGATCTTCGGGAGATCACCCAAGCGGATCAACGCCGCATTCAGATTTTGGTCACCCTTGGCGTCTGGCTGGTCTTGCTAATCCTACTGAGACAATTTGTGCTATCGAGCTATCTGATCTTTACGGTCCTGCTCAGCTATTTTGCAACATTGGGAGTGACGTTTTGGGTCTTTTCAACCACTTACGGTGCAGACTATAGCGGCCTAGATTGGAAAGTCCCCTTGTTTCTCTTTGTGATTCTGGTGGCTGTAGGCCAAGATTACAATGTTTACCTGGTAACCCGAATTATCGAAGAACGTCGCACAGCCGGGCTGATTGACGGAGTCCGGCGAGCACTTTATCTGACTGGTGGAATCATTACCAGTTGTGGTTTCGTCATGGCTGGTACGTTCATTGCGATGACCAGTCCAGCCGTCTTTCATTGGTTGGCTCCCTTTCTTCCGATCGGTTGGGTCGATAGCCAGGCCCCTGTCTTGCGTGGAATTACAGAACTGGGATTTGCGCTTGCCTTTGGAGTCCTACTCGACACTCTGCTAGTGCGCAGTATCCTAGTACCATCCTTTGTCGTGCTGTGGCACGCGCGAGTCAAAAAAGCCAAACCTCACCAAGTCTAAGAGTAGGGTCTATGGAACGCCGAAACGTCACTCGTACACCCCAAGAGGTCCTTGCACTCTGTCGCGAAAAGGATGTGCGAGCCGTCGATCTCAGGTTTACCGACCTGATGGGCAAACAGCACCATCTGACCGTACCGGCGTCCCAACTCAACGAGCATGCATTCGCCGATGGGTTTGGTTTCGATGGGTCGAGCGTCCGTGGTTGGCAATCGATCGATGAGTCGGACATGCTGTTGGTTCCCCTACCTGATTCAGCGTGGATCGACCCGTTCACGAGCCTCTCGACCTTGGTACTGGCCTGCGCCATTCAAGACCCAATCACGCGCGAAGACTACGCGAGAGATCCGAGGATGATTGCCAAGCGGGCGGAAAACTATCTGCAAAGCACAGGAATTGCGGACTCCATCAGAATTGGTCCCGAAGCGGAGTTCTTTATCTTCGATGACGTGCAGTTTGATCAACGCGAAAACAGTGGCTTCTACCACATCGATAGCGGCGAGTCGTGGTGGAATCGCGGACGCGGTGAATCCCCAAACTTGGGGCATAAAATTCGGCATGGCCTTGGCAATATGTGCAGTCCTCCCAACGATCAGACAGGGGACCTGCGCGGCGAAATGATGCAGACCTTAATTGATTGTGGCATCGACGTAGAGTGTCACCACCATGAAATTGGCTCCGCAGGGCAAGCCGAAATCGACATTGGCTACGGCGGCCTGCTCGAGACCGCAGATAATTTGATGACTTACAAATACATCGTCAAGAACGTAGCCAAGAGGCATGGCAAGAGCGTTACCTTTATGCCCAAACCGGTGATGGGTGACAGCGGCAACGGCCTTCACGTCCACTTTTCACTGTGGAAGAACGAGGATCCGCTCTTTGCCGGCAAGGGCTATGCCGGATTGAGCGACGTGGGACTGTATGCAATCGGCGGCGTCCTCAAGCATGCACCTGCACTGCTGGCTATTACCAACCCTACGACCAACAGCTATAAACGGCTGGTACCCGGCTTTAAGGCTCCGGTGAATTTGACTTATTCGCAGCGCAATCGTTCCGCTGCATGTCGCATCCCGATGGTGAGTCCCAGCCCTCGCGCAAAACGCATCGAATTCCGCTGTCCGGATCCGAGTTGCAATCCCTACCTAGCCTTCTCGGCCATACTGATGGCTGCAATCGACGGTATTCAAAATAAGATTCATCCGGGCGATCCCATCGACAAGGACCTCTATGATTTGCCCCCCGAGATGGCAGATCGTGTCGCACAGACGCCCCGCAGTCTGGAGGAAGCCATGCAAGCCTTGGAGCAAGACTGCGATTTTCTGCTGCGTGGAGATGTGTTCACCGAAGATTTGCTGCTGAGCTGGATTGAGTACAAGCGCCAGCACGAAATCTTGCCAATGCAAATGCGTCCACACCCCTATGAATTCTGCCTGTACTATGATTCCTAGTTGGTTTCGAGAAGGCGTCCAAGGCGACTGCGGAATGTACACGAACCGATGATGGATGGCTTGAGTACCGCGGTAGAGTTCCTTCCCAACAGTGTAGCGACTCTGTTTTGGCAGCGGGTCCTACTCGAGGGACCGCACTCGTGCTTCGTGCACTTCGAAAACAACGCCCTGCGCGAATCGGATTGGTTGGAGGCTGGCGAGCGCGTTGGCCGCCTCTGTCGCTGGCTGATTCGGCAAGGAGCCAAGACCGGTGACCATGTCGCTAGCTGGCTTCCCAATTCGTACAACTGGATCTGCCTCGATCTGGCTTGCCAAACGCTCGGTGTGGTCCACGTCGCTATCGATGCGCGTGAGCGGCCCGCGCGCGTTCAGCACCTGGTCGAATTCTGCAACGCCCACTTGCTGGTCACATCGGAATTGCTGTCAGAGCTGGATTCTCACGATTCTGCTTCCAGGGCGACCAACGACACCAGAGTTGCTATTGCAAGCGGCGCGGACACCGTCCATCAAGAGGCCCGCGATTGGGAGCGGGCAGCGCGCGCCGTGCCAGCGGGCCACGCAGCGCAGATGCTCTTCACCTCTGGTTCTGTCTCACAGCCGAAAGGTGTGTTGCTCTCCCATGAGAGTTTAGTTACCAACGCAGCGGCCAAGTTGGATGCCGCCCCGCAATGTCCAACCGACGTGCGTTTGAACATTCTTCCATTCACGCACGCGTATGCACGGACTTGCGAACTATCGACTTGGATCCTCTCAGGCTGCGTGCTGGCCATCGCTGACAATTGGATCGACTTTGTCGCAAAGGCGGCTCGCCTGCAGCCCAGTCTCGTGAACTTGGTGCCGCATTTGGCCCGTAAGCTAGCTGGCCTATTGGAGCAAGATCCGCGGGCACTAGGCCAAAACTTGCGATTGTTGCAAGTCGGAGGGGCGCCCCTCACGCCCGAGTTGTGGTATCGTCTCGACTCCCTGGGCCTACCTCCGGTGCAGGGGTATGGATTGACCGAAGCAGGACCCGTTGTCTGTTCGAATCGTGTTGGTCAGCAGCGTCCGGGAACGATCGGACCGCCAGTGCGTGGTGTGGAAATTAGGGTCGACGCAGAAAATATACTCTGCGTGCGTGGACCCAATATCATGTTGGGCTATTGGAACGCGGCGAATCAAACCGCGACAGCAATCCGGGATGGTTGGTTGGTAACCGGGGACCTAGCCGAAATAGATTCCGATGGTTACGTGCGCATTGTCGGACGGGTATCGAACCAGATCGTCCTAACCACAGGCTACAAGGTCAATCCAGAAGAGCTGGAGCAAAAACTGCTGCACGACGAGCGTCTGGAACAGGTGCTGATTGTCGGTGAGGGGCGGGCTGAGCTCGGGGTACTCGTTCAACTGAGCAGGGTAGGGGAGCGTCTGCTGGATGCTGAATTGCCTGCCCACGAAAGGCCCTCCCCCGGCAGGAGTGCCATGCCTGGTACGCAGCCAGGGAGTCGTGTGCTCAGGTCCAGCGACCGCGACGTGCAGCGTGAGCGACTGGGAGAGGAAATTCTATCACGTATGTCTCTGCTGCTGAGCGAATTGCCTCAGCACATGCATCCCCGACGAATCGCATTCTTTCCGGTCCCCCCGTCTGCTGAGCAAGGCACCACCACGCTCAAAGGAACCCTTTGTAGGCAGGTTGCATTGGCACGGTACCGGGAGTGCATCGACAACCTTTTTGCCAGCGTCCGGTAAATAGCCACAACGCGTGGAATGCGGGCGATGTGCACGGCTCCGAAATCTCCTCCTGCTCCTTACAACGCTGGCAGTAATCGCCAGATCCACTGTGCAGAAAGCGCGAGCACGAGGATGACGAGTCCTAGCTGATTCCCCCCTAAGCAAGACTGCAACATCGCGCGGCAGCCATCGCGTGACAGCAACCGCCTGGAGGGCTCGAACGGTGACAAGTGGCTTCCCACGCCCAAGAGTGCCAAGGGGATTTGTAGCCAGGTATAAGCGAAGACGAGTATCCCGGCGGGACTCAGCTGCCAAGCCGCAGAAAAGTTCCCGTGCATCAGGTGAATAAAGGAACGCGTCAGCCCGCAGCCTGGGCAATCGAGGCCGAAACGGGCATGCATCATGCAAGTCTCGGGGACGACGATGGCCGCACCGGGAAGCAGAACGTCTCGCTCCGCCCCCACAGACAACAACGCCGCAGTCACCAAAATGCCCGCAGCCGAGAGGCCCCAGAGCGCATAGGTCCAAAGCGGAAGGGCGGCATTCACATTCCTACTAGCTGGCGTCACAGCGTGCCACCTGATATCTCCTGCGTTTAGCGACTGTGGTCGACGGTTGACTGGAAACTGCTCACGTGTCCAGGCTCATTGATGGATGGCCCAGGCGTTCCGCTATCTTGTCCAATACGGAGGACAAAGGACCATAACAATGCAATCACAGCCAACAGTACCACAAGCTCAATGTAGGTTTCACGCTGCAATTGGGAGCCGAGCTCGCTGAGCGGAGCTTCAATTGAACTTGCGCGTTCTTGCACGAGCACCCAAAGATCGCTGAGCGGCCTCTGCGAGTCGCTCATCGAGGAAGCTCTGGGGAGCTGGACTTGTTGCATGGCAGCGATCCACTCTCCGGTGAAGTCACCTCCATTGGGAAACTCGGAAGCGGGGTCGATATAATCGATGACCCCTTCGGAGGACTGCAATCGCTCGACTTGATGTTCGCTCATTTGTGGCATGGACGAATGCTTCATGGTCTCGCGATCCATGGCTTGAATCAAAGGATGCTGTAGCAGCGTCCCCTTCTGGTTTCCATCGCGGACGTCGACCAAGGCTGCGAACCGCGAACGGCTATTGGGATCGCTGGCCTCACTGAGCAATTCAAAATCCCCGAGGTTCATCGTCAGGACTAAGACCCCGATGGGAATGACATCCTCGGGCGGTTGGACCAGGTCATCGGCGTACTCATGCTCCTCCCAGATCGGTACACTTACGCCAATCTTCCACTTGCCAGTCGACGTACTGCGAAACGAGGAAGACAGCCGAGTGCCGCGTGTCGGTTGAACTTGAGAGCGATCTAAATTCTGGGGACTGTCAGAACGCTGCCCATTGAAGTAACTGCGGTAGGCAAAGTTGCGTCCCACCGGACTGCTCTCGGTTTGATCATTCGGGTCCGCAAAGGTAATCCCCAAGTTGGTGCCTTGGGCGTCGGTAATGAAGATACTGTTGAACAGGGCGGCGCCACTGCCATCCCCTTCTTGTGCTCGCATTTCCTGCAGTCGACGTCGCAGGTAGTCTTCCAATTCTTGACGCGCATCGAGCGCTATCAACTCCTTAAAGGCTTGCGGGTGTGGCTTACCGTCGGCGAGCTGCTCCAGTTGCGGCCGCGCCTGCTCGGTAACCTTCAAAAGCAGGCCAGTCAGCTCCTCCCGTCGCGTTTCGGAAGCGACGAGGCGGAATAGAATATCGATCTCGCTTTCAAGTGTTTTGGCCGCAAACTTGGCCGCAAATTGATTGCTATCCAAAGACCGTTGCTGAATCCGCTGGAGCGCACCCTCCTTCGCCACCGAGATGCTACGCGCCGAGAACAGCATCATCAACAATAGTAGCAATATGGGGCCGACGATTCCCAGCAGGTAAAGTGGACGGCGAGTTCTGGCGCGCTCCCAATTATCGATGGCCCCGATGACCTGTTGAACGTTTTGAAAGCGATCGAGCGGCCGTACCGCTAGGCAGCGATCGACAATCTGACACAACCCCTTGTCAATTCCTCGACGGCGGTAGTGCAACCTCGGCTTGGGAGCCTTCCGAATGGTCTCTCGGTAGCGTTGTAGGCGGTTGGGGAGCGAATTGGCGGTATCGAGTGTTTCGACCACTTCGGGTGTGCGATAGGGGGGGCTTCCCACCAGCATGCTGTAGGCGATCGAGCCGAGGGCGTAAACATCCCATGCGGCATCTGGAGCCGCGCCCAAGTCGGCTTGCTCGGGAGCCATGTAGAACAAAGTCCCCAGCGAGGGGGTCTGCTCATCCGACATCCGGCTCTGACCAAAATCGGCCAATCGAGGCCGCCAGTCGTGATCCAACAGGATGTTGGCCGGCTTCAGATCGCAATGCAACACCCCTTTGCTGTGCGCGAAACTGAGACCGTCGGCAATCTCGCGGAGCATCCTGACGGTTTCGGAGATGGAGAGCGAACCACGCGCGCGGACCATATCCTCTAGAGAGCCTCGCTCCAAATGCTCCATGACATAGTAGGGGGGTTCCGCCTCCCAGCCGACACCCAGGACTTGAACGATGTAGCGTCCCGTCGACATGTTGACCAAGTGCTTGACCTCGCGGCGAAGCAGCGACCAATCGACACCGCTACGGTGCAAATAGAACTTAACCGCTACCGGACGTCCCGTATTGAGATCGAATCCTTGCCAGACTTCTCCAAACGCACCTTGCCCCAGCAACTTCTCAATTCGATAACCAGGGATTTCTGCCGGAGGAGTGGTCGATTGCAGGCTGAGCTTCTCAGAGCGTTGCAAGCCACCGAGTGATTGTTGCTGTGTGTAATCAGAATTCATTCGCCGCCGTGCCGTGTGGTTGGAATCTGCCCAGAGACCGTCCCTCGCGTCTGCCACTTAGACGCCGCGTCCGCCCTTCAGACGCTTACTCTACAGCTTAGCAATTGTGGCGGCACCACCAAAGTCGGGCTACAGTCTGCCAAGCATGAGAATCTGGATGAAAGCGCCAGAACGCTTCCGACGAACACATCCAGTGGGGGGATCCAGCCTCCTTAAATGAAATGAAATTCCTAACTCTCCCGTTGTAGCGATTCTATCAATGGTGGTGTCTTCGTGAGGGACAAAGATTCTGTAGACCAAGCTAAGGAAGCGTCATTCGTCAGAATCGCAGCCTAGTTTTTCGTAGGTTCCCGCCGGGACACGACCTAGGCAGTGCCATCTCCAAGTTTCATCGACAGTTTCCTCAGCTAGCAAACGCCAGCATTCGGATAGACAAAGCGAGAACAATGAGCAGTATTCCCCCGACGTCCGATGCTGAAGCGGCCCGTTTGCGGAACCAATTCATCGTTGGGGCGCCCGCCGAGCACGGAGACGTGGCGAAAGCGAGTAAGAGTCTCGTAGCTCGCCTGCGAATTCTTGCGAAACGCGGTTGGCCGCTGGTGGTCGCCAGCGTCGCGTCGTGCGGTATCGGCTTCATGGTTTGTGCCTGGAGTGGCTCCGCACCGGACGCAGTGAGCGAGATTCAACAGCCGCAGACCGAGCGGCCACTCTATGTTGCCGCGATCAATCGTCGCAACGAGCCGATCTCACCGTTGGTCCCCTTTAAAGAATTGGACCCGGAGATTGTCCTGCTGGGCAAGAAACTGTTCCATGAACCTGCGCTCTCCGGCAACGGACGCGTCGCTTGTTCAACTTGCCACATCGTAGCCCAGGGGGGCGACGATGGTCTCAAGGTTTCCAGGGGCGTCAATGGCAGCGAGGGAAAGTTCAACGCCCCCACCGTTCTCAATGCGGCTTACAATTTTGCTCAATTCTGGGATGGCCGGGCGCGGACTTTGGAAGAGCAGCTTGATGGCCCCATCACCAGCCCGATGGAAATGGGTTCCAGTTGGCCACGAATCATCAAATACTTGAAGAACAACGATGCCTACGCCGCTCAGTTTGAACAGCACATGGGAGGAAGTCCGACCGAGGATAGAGTTCGCGAGGCACTCGTGACCTACGAACGCTCGCTCATCACGGTCGGAGACCGGTTTGATCAATGGCTGGGCGGCGACGAAGCGGCGCTCAATGCTGACGAATTCAACGGCTACCATCTCTTTGTCACCATGAATTGCATCGCCTGCCACCAAGGTCCCGCAGTGGGGGGCAACATGTTCCAAAAACTAGGGCGCATGGAAGCCTACTTCAAGGACCAGGACACAGCCAGTACCATCGATTTAGGACGATTCAATACAACCCAAGACGAAGTCGATCGCCATGTATTCCGAGTTCCAACCTTGCGCAATATCGCCATGACTGCCCCTTTCTTTCACGATGGCTCGGTTGGCACGCTTGAAGAGGCGGTCGCCATCATGATTGAATATCAACTGGGCAAAGAAGTCCACGAGGAAGAGGTGCGTCGCCTCGTCGCGTTTCTCAGAACTTTGACCGGATCGATTCCAGATTAATGGGGCCGCTGCGTGGCACGCCACTCGCCATGTTACCGCCGCCCCGACCTGCACTCCAACTTCGTAAGCGGTCTAGATTGGACTGACTGGAGAGCCAGTGCATTGGAGAACCAGTGGAGGGGCCATTGGCAAGGTCGCGTCCCACCCATCATACAAGGGCGGCAATCGCAATCGGCGTTGCCTGCGATGCAGCTTGCGTATTCAGCCAGCGTGACACGAAAGTCGCCAGCGATTGCGGCTATGCCAGCAGATCTCGAATCACGCGGCCATGCACGTCGGTCAAGCGGAAATCGCGTCCTGCCCAGCGGTAGGTAAACCGTTCGTGATCAAAGCCCAACAAATGCAACAGCGTGGCATGCAGATCGTGGACATGCACGCGATTCTCGATGGCCTTGAATCCAAACTCGTCAGTTGCACCATAGACGGAGCCGCCACGCACCCCTCCCCCGGCCAACCACATTGTAAACCCCCAGTGGTTGTGATCACGTCCGTTCACTTTGCCTTGATTGCTTCCCTCCTTGGGAAGCTCGACCGTGGGGGTTCTACCGAACTCGCCACCCCAAATCACCAATGTGTCTTCCAGCATTCCGCGTTGTTTGAGGTCACTGAGGAGTGCACCAATGGCGCGATCGGACTCGCCCGCGAGCGCTCGGTGTCGGGTCTCTAGGTCGTCGTGATTGTCCCAGGGCTGGCCAGCCCCATGCCATACCTGCACATACCGCACGCCATGTTCGACCAGTCGCCGTGCGATGAGCAACTGTCGCGCCTGAACCCCTGGTCCGTAGGCATCGAGTACATGCTGTGGTTCGCGCGATACGTCAAACACTTCAGAGGCTTCGCCTTGCATCCGATAGGCAAGTTCAAACGACTGAATGCGGGATTCCAATTGCGGATCGGCATCGCGTTGCGCCTGATGCATTCGATTTAAGTGTTGAATGAAATTGAGTTGCCGTCGCTGAAGATCGGTGGAGATACGCTGGTTATGGATGTATTCCACCAACTTCTCTACCGTTTCGTGCTTGGTGTCAATGTAAGTCCCTTGAAAGACTCCGGGTAGAAAACCGGCTTGCCAATTCTGGGACTCCTGGATGGGATATCCCCCTGGACACATGGCGATAAATGCGGGGAGATTCTGGTTGTCGGTGCCTAACCCGTAAGTCATCCAGGCGCCCATGCTGGGCCGGACCAATCGGGATTCACCGGTGTTCATCAGCAGCAGCGAGGGCTCGTGATTGGGAACATCGGCGTGCATCGATCGGATCACGCACATGTCGTCGGCGTGTTGCGCTGTGTGTTTGAACAGTTCACTTGCTTCCAGTCCACTCTCTCCGTAGCGTTGAAACCGAAAGGGAGACGGGAACAGCGCGCCGGTTTTGCGCTCGGTTCGCGGAGTTTCACCGGGCATCGGCTGTCCGGCGTACTTTTCTAGCGCTACCTTGCGGTCGAACGTATCAACATGGCTGGGACCGCCATTGGCAAAAATGTGGATTACCCGCTTGGCTTTGGCTGCAAAATGCGGTTGTTTGGGCAGCAACGGGTTTACCCCGGCATGGGGCGACGCTTCGCTGGCTGACGCTTCTTCACCGAGCAAATGAGCCAAGGCTAGTCCACCGAATCCCATGCCCGACCGCTGCAACAGCTCGCGCCGAGTAAGGCTACAACTGGGGCTGGATGACGGGCTGGCGAGCTGAGGGCGTGGAACCTGGTTCGACATGAAAGTTAACTTGACAACGTGTGGGGGAGGGAAATACGGTCGGCGGGGGATTCAGTAGCAGGGGGGAGACACCTCCCCATTATAAACCAACTTAGGCGGGCGGATACGCGGGCAACGTCAGTTGTTGGACACTCGGTGGAATCACGTACATCGCGGGTTTGTTCCAGTCGCTGCACGTTGACTGCACGTTGACTGCACGTTGACTGCACGCTGTTTGTGGCTTCTGGGGGAACAGCCTTGCAACTTCATGGACTGTTGATTTTAGAGCATGGTTGATTTTGCCGTGAAGACAGGCACTCAAAATGCGTTTCAGCGGCGATCACTCTTCTTGCCTCGCGCTGCGGATTGCTATTTCAACTGGGCTTTTCAGTCACGGGGTGGCGGCCGAACCTCCTCCCATGGTCAAAGCCGCCGCAATAAAACCACCGCCAATTGCGACTCCAATCACCGCCGCCAGCACTACAGGCACGGTGGACTTGATCTTGAAAATTCTCCGGGTGTCCTCTTTGTAAACCAGCATCGTCAGTCCCAGTATCACGACGACCGGAATCATACCAACAAAAAACCGCCCTTGATCGAAGCCCGTAGAGAGGCCCATGCCCAGCGTAAAAAGGCGATCCACGCTGAGAAACGCAAAGCCGATCGCCATTAAGAACCATCCCCAAGCTTGCTTGAGCATGACGCCAACGCCGCCGCCCAAGAGAATGATCGCGACCACGCTGAGAGCAGCGATGGCAACTCCCAGCCCCGATTTGACCAAAGGCACCGCACTTTCGAGTTCGCTTAAGGAAACCACACTGGCGGCAAGAATTCCCACGAGTCCAAGCATACCCAGCCCGTTGAGGATGGAGACGATAGCGACAAAGATGACGCCGCCATTCAACTTTCCGGGCTTGGTCGTCTGCTTCTGGGCAGCCTCGGACTGATACTTCCGCAACGATTTTGCATCGCTGTTGTTCTTGACGGGGGAGTAAACCTTCTGGAATGGGTCGGTTCGCTCGAAGTCCGCATCGGTTAAATCGTCAAAGACGGCGTTCATCCCCGACCCCTGATCGGCCGCTGCCGCAGCGGAGCTGGCTTGGGGTTTCGCGGCCGGCACCGTGATTGTCTGCCCACACTTGCATTTGCCGCTTTTGCCCGCCATTTTGTCATCAACGGTTCTCACATTTTTGCAGTGGGGGCAAGCAAATTTAATGGGCATCAGTGCGTATCTCTGGTAATTGCTTGGACTGAACAAAACATTAGGTCAATGCGGCGGATGCGTTGCTATCCTACGCTTGCTTAGTAACTAATTTAATCGGTACCACAAGTTTTCTCAGGACATTCCGATTGGAATCGGCACTCGCGGAGAGAAATCTTGCAGTTGTAACCACGCCGGGAATCGTCCAGGTGCCTGGAGAGCATTTTGTTCGGACGCCTGACAAACTAGCTCAATAATCTTTGCAACGCCCGGGAGGTCGACAGGGGCCAGTCGCGTACTTCGCAGGCCCGCAGTGCTGTCACGACCTGCTGAAGCTGCTCATCGGCAGTCAGCGAGAGGTCGACAAACAACAGGCGTCGGCTACCGATTCGGCAGGCTCCCCCGGTAGCTTCTCCCAGCCATTCGTGACGGACCTCAAACCCGCTCTGCCGCGCCAATTCTAGCGCCTCTTCCAAAACATCGACCGAGTGCATCATTAGAAAGTCCTTTAACTAATAATGTGGGGGAGTGGGCGACTTGCTAGCAACGGACACTTGCCGTAGCATAGAACCATCCGGTGGCAAGACACCCTGTGCTCAAAAGCTCGCTTAATTTAATCCGATTCGATCAAGAAATTCTAGGGGCTCCCAATGGCCGAGCGGCAACGCATCGCAGTTCAAATAATCGGTGAGATGGCGGTGGTCCGTTTCGCAGATAAAAAGATCATTGACAGTAGCAACATCGAAGACATGGGTGACGAGATGCTGTCCATCGTAACAGGGGATCACATCAAGCATGTGTTGCTCAATTTCGATGGTGTGGAATTCATGTCCTCGGCCGCTCTAAACAAATTGATCAACATGGATCGCGAAGTCAAAAAAGTGGGTGGTGTCCTGCGTCTCTGCAATCTGCGAGCCGAAATACTGGAAGTGTTCACCTTGACCCGCTTGAATCGAGTCTTTGACATACGCAAAACCGAGAGTGAGGCGTTGAAGGCCTTTGGCGTCACGGTCTAAGCACCGTTCTTTCCTGGAGCAGATCATGGCTGAGCCTGCGTGGACCTGGTCTTTTCGCCGCAGAATTCCCAGTTCTCGAGATGTCGGACACGAAGTAATCGAGCTGCTGCTCCAAGCGTTGACTGACAACCGCTGGGACGGTCGTGACTACTTCCATGTGCAATTGGCTGCTGAAGAAGCGATGGTCAATGCCGTTACGCACGGCAATCAGGAAGCTCCCGATAAATCCATTGAGTTAGAATTTCATGTGAGCCCTGAGATGGTTTACCTGCGATTCCGAGACGAAGGGAAGGGGTTTTGTGCGGACAGTTTGCCCGACCCTCGTGAGGATGACTATCTCGAGTGCACCAACGGACGGGGCGTGATGCTCATTCGTGAAGTGATGACGCGCGTGGAATACAACGCATGTGGCAATGAAGTCACCATGTACAAACAACGCAGTGCGGAAACCACCGAAGCCGGCTGACGGGGCCCTCTCTTGGAAATGCCTTGGCTAGAGCTAGCCCCTCCGCAGCCTACCAGTGCCTGGTAGACGCGACTCACTCTAGGGCAAGTCGTCGGGCGCACTTCGGCATTGCCGAACCACTTCAATAGATCTGAAGGGCTACACCTACTTCCGCCTTCAGCAAACTTTTACGTCCGCTTGAACATCTTGTCGAGCTGCTCGCGGCTGAAAAATAACGCCGTTGGACGACCATGTGGACAGTGATGGGTGTCTTGATAGCAATCGCGTTGTTCCAAGAGAGCCGTAATTTCCTCAGGTGCCAGTTTGTCTCCAGCTTTGACAGCTGCCTTGCAAGCCAACATGTTCAAAATTTCATCGAGCAGCTCACGGGCATCGGGTTGTTTCCCACCACTCATCAGCGGCTCAAGCACTTGGCGCAACACATCCGCAGGACGAAGTTTGCCGAGCATGGCGGGATAGCTAGTCATCAGGATCGTGTCACCTCCGAAAGGTTCCACTTCGATTCCAATTTGCTCCAGCAGCTCTCGGAATTCAAGAGCCGCCGCCGCTTCTCGCGGTGTTAAATCGAGTGGCTCGGGTACGAGCAACTTTTGACTCTCCATAGAGCGTGCCTCGGTCTTCTGGCGAAATCGCTCGTAGAGGATACGTTCATGCAGCGCATGCTGATCGACCACCACCATGCCATTCTCGTCTTGCGTAATCAAGTAGCGATTGTGGACTTGGAATCCAAGGCGGCTGTACCCCACTTCGTCGGAGTCAGGAGACGCCTGCACGTCATCCATGGTAGAGTCTCCGGTTGGTGTACCGGAGTCGACGCGGCGGTTGCGCGACAACTCATCCGGCAGTGCCGGCAAGCTGTCCATGGCACTACCGAAGACCGCATTGCCAGCCTGGGATGCACTCCAAGCAACGGCTCCAGGCGGTAGCTCCGCCGCAGTCTCTCCACTTGCGTTGGCGTCATTCCTATCACGAAGATCCTCGGGTCCGAGGTGCGAGGTTGATAGCCTAGCAGCCCCGGGTTCAGCGGAGGACGAACGATCGTGCAGTTGCACACCAATCGGACCGCTGCGACTGCTGTGGAAGGGGCGGAACTCGGGCACGACCTCGGGCAGATCCAACTTGGGGGACAAGCCCTCGCTCTTGGCAACGCTGGAGACCTGTTCCGCATGTTGATCCCAGCGAGCTTCACTGCGGGAGGACATGGGCGTGTGTTCCGTGACGGGAACGCTCGTCGCTGAAGTGCCGGTCGGAGTCCGCAAGCCCGCCGGAACAGGCCCCGGGACGTGCCGTGCCCGCGCGGTCAAGTCGGTGGTCAGAAATTGGTGGCGGAGCGTTTTGAGCAACTGGCTATAGAGCTTGCCACCTTCCTGAAAGCGGACTTCCATCTTGGTCGGATGGACGTTGACGTCCACTTTCTGGGGTGACAGATTCATGCGCAGAAAGCAGATCGGAAAGCGGCCGACCATCAACAGGCCTCGATAGGCCTCTCCCAAGGCGTGTTGCAATGAGCGATCGCGGATGTGGCGGCCATTCAAGAAAATGTATTGCATCCGGTTATTGCTGCGACTGACCGAGGGATCCGCCACGTATCCGCGCAAACTCGCATCGTCCTGAATACTCTCGACCTCCATCAGCGCATCGGCGACTTCATCGCCGAAGAAAGCCCGGATACGATCCTTCCAATGCTCGGTGGCTGGCAATTCGTACTGCACGCGATTACCGCTGCGCATCGTGAACTGGATTTCCGGAAAGGCGAGTGCAATTCGGGTGAAAGCTTCCGA
Organism: Aureliella helgolandensis; assembly: GCF_007752135.1. Classification (GTDB taxonomy): domain Bacteria; phylum Planctomycetota; class Planctomycetia; order Pirellulales; family Pirellulaceae; genus Aureliella; species Aureliella helgolandensis. The sequence continues at coordinate 4,295,823 of NZ_CP036298.1, forward strand.
AATATGCCCCGCTTCGGTTGAGGGAGTGCGAAGGAATTTTCGCCGAACCGGTGTATTGAAAAACAGGTGTCGGACTTCGATGATCGTCCCTACGGGACAGCCAGTAGGCACGATGGCGGTCGCTTCCCCGCCACGCACCGATAGTTCCGATCCCGCATCGGTCTCGGCAGTTCGAGTTCGCAGCGTCAAATGGCTGACTTCGGAGATCGAGGCTAGGGCTTCACCACGAAAACCCAGCGTGTGCACATCAAACAGATCGTCGGCAGTTTCCAGCTTGCTCGTGGCATGGCTGGCGATGGCCAGTGGAATCTGCTCTTCGTCGATTCCGCACCCATTGTCCGAGATGCGAATCAAGTCGATCCCACCTCCCTCGATGGACAATTCGATACTCGTCGCCCCGGCATCGACGCTATTTTCCAACAGCTCCTTGACCACGCTGGCAGGACGTTCAATTACTTCACCGGCCGCAATCTTGTTGATAAGACTGGGCGACAATTGCCGGATGGTAGGCATTGCTAGAAACTCATTTTGAATCGCGATTGAAGGAGTGCATCGGCGTGGACAATCACACCGCCGAGCTGGAAGAGCAGTCCATTAGGTAGCCGGGGTATCATCCTCGGGCTCTTCGGGTGCGTCTCCATCCTCTTGTTTGTACTTATCGAGTTTTCGGTAAAGAGTGCGAGCTCCAATACTCAAAATCTTGGCTGCCTCATCTCGATTGCCTGCCGTCAAGCGAAGCGTCTCTTCAATAGCCCACCGCTCAATGTCATTCATCGTGCGACCGATCAACGAGGAATCCCCGGCACTTGGCAGCAAGTCAGCCGATTCACTTCCGGTGGTTGGGCTCAAATCGGAAGCTTCGCTCAGTTCGGGCGGTAAGTCATTCAGATCGAGGACTCCGTCGGTATCCAGGACCACCATCGTCTCCACAAAATTGCGAAGCTGGCGAATGTTACCTGGCCAACTGTACGAGTAGAAGCGGCGAGTCACCGCGGGTGCAAAACTGCACGGCGATTTGCCATGCCGCTTAATAAACATTTTGCGAAAGTGATCCATCAGAGGCACGACGTCATCCGGCCTTTCGCGCAGTGCGGGAATGTGAACCGTGACAATATTGAGGCGGTAGTAGAGATCGTTGCGGAAAGTTCCCTCATCGACCATCTGCTCTAGGGGGCGATTGGTCGCACTCAACAAGCGGCAGTTGACTTTGATCGATTTGTTGTCGCCGACCCGCGTGATCCGATGCTCCTCCAAAACTCGCAGCAGTTTGATCTGGGTACTCATAGGCATGTCTCCCACTTCATCGAGGAAGAGCGTTCCCCCGTCGGCGTATTCAAACGCGCCAATCCGATCGCTGGCCGCGTCGGTGAAGGCGCCTTTGACATGCCCAAACAGCTCGCTTTCCACGAGTGTCTCGGATACCGCGCGCACATTGAGCGCCTTCATGCGACGGTTCTTGCGTGGGCTGTTCTGGTGGATTGCTTGAGCAATCATCTCCTTGCCGGTTCCGCTCTCCCCGGTGATCAGCACGGTCGCATCGGTAGGAGCAATCCGTTTAATCCGCTCGATGACCTCCTGCATTTTCTGGCTGGCGTAGATGATCCCTTCAAAGCCAAACTTTTCGTCCAACCGCTGGCGAAGTTCGGTATTGGTTTGCTTCAGATGACAGGCCTCGATGGCCTTAGAGGCAACCGCCCGCAGTCGTCCGGGCGTAATCGGCTTCTCCAGAAAGGTAAACGCCCCCTCCTGCATGGCTTCCACCGCTTTGGAAACCGTCGCATGCCCGGTTACCAACACGACTTCACAATCCGGCAACGACCGCTTGGCGCGCTGCAGCACCTGCATCCCGTCGATATCGTTCATGACGAGGTCGCTGATGACGACGTGGTAGACATTCTGATCGATTTTCTGGATTCCCTCAGGTCCGCTCGTCGCCACAGTACAGCGGTACCCGACCCTTTCCAGACTTTCGGTCATGGCGCGGGCATGCGCCTTGTCATTGTCCACAATCAACAGAGAGTATTCACGTGGATCGAGGCCAGTTTCTTGGTCAAAACTCGTTGTCGCAGCTTGGTTCATGGACACACGGCTAGGGGCGAGTGGGGGAAAAAATAGCAGAGGTAGGGGAATTACGGCCCATTGGGCGTTGCGCTTTCGGCAATCGGCTGCCCCGACTCTCTGGATTTGTGGTGAACAAAGTTCATCAACCTTGATATATTAACGGCCCCACCGGGTAGCCGCGAGGCACCCTTGACTCGCGAGTCGAGTCCCGATCACCAATCATGCTCGGTCAAAACCTGTCGTGGGATGTCGTTTTCGCAATAAATACCAGCCAAGTTTGGCAATCGATGCTGACGAATTACACGGTTTCCTTTCGCTGAGAATCGATTTTTTCGCTGCTGCGGTTTCAAAGCCATCATTATCAGAGCCAACCTTTCAAAGATCGTAGGTAACCATGAACTTATGCTGCCGGGGCGTTCGAGGAGCGACGACGGTCCAAGCCAATTCTCGCGATGATATCTTGCTAGCGACACGGCAAATGCTGGCCTTGGTGATGCGCCACAATGAAATGGAAGTGTCCGATATCTGCAGCGCCGTGTTTACGGTCACCAAAGACCTGGACGCTGAGTTTCCCGCGCTGGCGGCACGACAGTTGGGATGGTACGAAGTCCCCTTGCTGTGTGGGTACGAAATTCAAGTCCCAGGTTCGTTGCCGATGTGCATTCGAGTCCTGGTTCATTGGAATACCACCAAAACTCAGCAACAAATTCACCATGTTTACATTCACGACGCGGTGAAACTACGACCCGATCTTTCCAAAGTTCCCCCGGTCGACTGGGAAGAACTCGAGGGATGGATCGCTCAAAACCTGTCTAAGAACTAGCTAAAGTGTGACAATGGAATTGCAATGGGGAAGCCATCCCACCATGAGTGCCTTGCACGCGACATGGTGTTTAGCAACGACAGATGGGCCGTTCAATCCTCGGGCGATGGCCCTCAAGAATGCCGCTCAGGAGCTGAAGTCTACCCTCACATCGATGAGAGTGCAGCGGGATCTCGCTTGGGAAGAGTTGCTGTGCCTAGCGCCAGACGAGGAGGGCATTCCCGATTTTGTGGCCCGGTTCTGCCGCAAATGTGGTTGCGACACCGACCCCAATCTAAACCTGCTGGAACACGCACTGAGGCGGGTATTGGTCGACTTCCGACAGGCGTTTCCCAAAAATCCCGAGGAAATGCGAGTGCGCACCGGCCCGCTCAAACTGCAGTGGGATGCGCGAGGTCCAGGCCTACTGCATACCATTGGTCGATTCACCGTACCTGATTTGATCGTGGAGTCGGCGCGCATTCTTCTGGTACAACCCATTCTATCGGGGGCCGGCTACGTCCATTTTCGCACCAATCGCGTGCACACTGAAGCACTTTTGACCGATGACGATCCGGAATTGCCCGAAATATTGCGCATCGCCTGGATGTTGGCTCAACTCGATTTTGAACGTTCTGTGTATGTGGATTTGGTCAATCGACGCCGACTAAACCTGCTGGCCGGGCTGGCCATGCTACCAGCCGCATTGATGGCTGCAGACTACCTTGAAATGGGACACTATTCGACACAATCCCTGAGAAAGGCTCTCGTGCAATGGCGTGTCGCGCCAGCCGGATACGATGTGGACGCAATAATCCAGATCCTGACAACCTGGTGGGAAACCTACGATGTGGACCGTCCCGAGTGGCGCATTGCTCTGGGCGCCCTATCCCGTCTGCTGGATTCGATTGCCCCCTCCGACACTCAGCCCTCGAATGTCTAGAGGAACCCTTGCGGCTTTCCCGCAGTCCCCTCCGCCCGTATCATTCAGGTCTCTACAATAGCATGTAGTCTTTCGCGGCTGGCTAAAGACGGCTGGCTGAAAACTTGCGGCCATCATTCGTCCGATCGAACACCTTTTGGCGTCTGCGCGACCGCATAACAGTCCCTTGAGGCATGTTCACGCGGCTTGTCGGTTTTGCAACTCGCCGCGTAACGTCTTGTCGATTTCATCGCGATTTCAGTTTTACTGTATAGGTAGTCTTCCTAATTGGCCTGTAGCGGCAATCACCTTTCCTTGCTCACCGGGCTGTTGATTTAATAGCAATTTGTGTTTTTAATGCGGAGCTAACATCCCTAATTGCCTGGCAGCGGAGGTTATCTTTCCTTGCTCACGCGGCGGGTTACTATTTCAACAGCCCGTCACGCAGCGGGTTACTATTTCGACCAGCCGGTACCCCTTATAAACTCGGCATGGGGCATGGGTACGGTTGCCCGCTTCCCCCAAGTCTACCGTCCCGTTCCACTACGCTCTCGAGGCGACGCACGCATGCAACGTATCGGATACGTCTTAGCAGTCATGTTCTTACTGGTTCAGGCTGGGCTCGCCCAGCAGTCCGCCGCATTCCAGAATCCACCGCCATCGGCTCAGACGCGAACCAATCCTGCGGTGGGGAGTACTGAAAACGCGCTGCAGCCCATTGCTCCCATCGCGATCAATGGTCTGCCCATGGGGGTCTTGTTTGCTGAAATCCCTCTGCCCACCAACGGCGGAGATCAGATTCCGCGAGTGCTGGTGAACGACACCGAGGGCCGCGTATTCTACCCAGTTGTCAATGTGCGTACGGTTGAGATCACCGAGGAGGCACCAGCCGCTCAGTTCAATGTGCGACGACCTGGGGGATTGATCGATCGCTTGCGGTCCGCCATACGCGGTGCTCCTAAGAAACGCCAAGTGCCGGTGGCCATCTCGATCACTGCCCTCTACCACGGTGAAGGGCCAATAGATCTGACAATTGGTGGTGACATCCAGCGGCAGTTGCGGATCACCCCCTCGACACCTGACCTAGAGGCTCATCGGAAATTGTTGGGCTGGTGGTGGGATGCCTATGCCGCCAAAGCCCAACAAGCCGTTTTGGGAGACGACTTCCCCAAGCTGGTGCATCGCTACCTAGTCGCCATGCTGAGCGAGCGTTTTGGACTTCCTGCGGTCGACCTCGATCCACCCGATCCCGATCAAGCCACCACTTCGCAACCGATGCAAACGTTGGCTTTACTGAGTGCGATCGAGCCGCTGAGGGAGGAGATCTTAGAACAGGTGCTCACTCCTGGGGCTCTCAGCGTTGGGGAAGCAACGTTGCCCGTCCCCGTCGAGCCGCAGTGGACGGTCCACAATTTGCCAGAACTGGATCGCCCAGTCAGCGTTGAAGCGATCGCAGCGCGCGTCCCGCCAGAGTGCCTGTACCTGCGGTTCGGTTCGTTCGCGAACTACGTTTGGTTCCAAGACTTGACCGCCCGTTTCGGTGGCGACCTTGCCCAAGCGGTGCTGTTGCGTGGATTCAACTACGGTGCCAATGCCCGCATGGAGCGTATGTTGGCTACCAAGATGACCACCGTCGCCAAAATGTTTGGCGATAAGATCATTGCGGACATGGCCATTGTCGGGAGCGACATGTACATGAAAGAAGGTGCCACTCTGGGAGTCATCATGCAGTCGAACAACATCGGCTTGCTCAAGGGCTCTATGGAGCGGGATCGACAGGCTGCCGCTGCGAATACCGAGGGTGCGACGCTCGCCAAGCTGACGATCGCTGGGCACGACGTATCGCTGCTACGAACGCCAGACAATCGGATTCGCTCGTTTCTTGTGGTGGACGGAGAATACCTGTTCATCACCACCAGTGAAACACTGGCGCGTCGCTTTATCGAAGTTGGGCAAGGGGCGCCGGCGCTCTCCCAGACCCTTGGCTTCCGTTGGGCCCGCGCCTGGATGCCCGTAGAGAACGATTACAGCGTATTCGGCTACTTCTCGCCCGAATTCTTCCACCACCTCGTCAGCCCTCAATACCAAATCGAGCTTCGCCGCCGCCTGGAGGCCATTGCGCACTTGGAAGTGGCTGAGGTAGCTTCCCAAGCGGCGTTGGCAGAAGGGATCGAATCGAACTCTCTGCCTGAATTGCAGCAAGCGGGATTCCTGCCAGGCATGGTGGGACCACGGGCTGACGGCGCACAAACGATCCGCTTGGGGGACAAATGGGTTGATTCGCTGCGTGGCGCGCGTGGCAGTTTCTTGCCGATCGCCGACGTTCCCTTGCATGGTGTGACTGCCGAAGAGGCCCGCTCCTACGAAAGACTCGTCGACTTCTACCAGCAGCAGTGGAAACACATGGATCCCATGTTGCTGGGCTTGCGACGCTTCAAAGATCCAGCAACACCCTACGAGACAGTCGCTTTCGAAGGCTACGTAGCACCCTTCGATGCCCAGAAATATGGCTGGGTCGCTCAGCAGCTTGGGCCGCCCACCCCCATCGAGATCCAGTTGCCCCGAGACGACGTGGCTTCGGTACAAGTCCACGTACGCGGAGATGCCGGGTTGGCTCAAGCCGCAGAGGACTATCATTTGTTTGCTGGGCTCAAAGACATGCTGCCCCCAGATCCCGAAGATGTGCAGGGCTTGATCAAAACCGTAATGGCCCTCCGCGCCGCCCCTGCCTACATCGGCGCATGGCCCAAGCCGGGTTTGATCGATCGCATCCCGCTCGCAGGTGCCCTGGCCCGTCCCGACTACGCCGGTTTTTCGCGCATGATTGGCGGATTGTGGCGTTGGCAAGACGGTCAATTTAGCTTGCTGTCCTTCAACCAATCCATTTTGGCTGGCGCGATTCCGCAACTGGCTGTCATGGAAGCGACCGACGTGGCCCAGGCGCGACTTCACATTGCCAACCTTCAGGGAACGCAGATTTCCCAATGGGTCAATAAGAAGTGGTTTTCGCGCGGTTGGGCATCTTCGAAGGGCAATACTTTGCTGTTGGACGAGCTGCACACGCAGCTGAAGGTTCCGCAGGAAGATTGTTTAAGCGTGGCCGAACGCCTGCTGGACGTCAAACTGCAATGCCCCTTGGGAGGCACCTATGGCTATATCCCGGTGGGCAACGGGCAAGGCTGGTGGGAGAGCTCTGCATGGCAAGAAAGTGGACTCGACGATAGGGGCCGTCCCTCGCCACCGCCTGGCTATTCCGCGCCTTGGATCGAGTGGTTCCGCGGCTGCAAATTGCATGTCACGCAACAACCGGACAGCCTAGCCGTAGTGGGCACGATTCAATTGGAAATGCCACCGCTCCCGAGCACTCCAGCGACGGACGAAACGCCCACGATGCTCCCTCCCATGAATTTTGATATCTTCCAACTTCCCATGCAACTGTTTGGTGGAGGCAAGACCGAATCGGAGGCTAAGCCCGAGAAGCGTTCGTTCTAGTTGCAGGCGGTCCTTGAACGGAGAATCGCTACCGGCAGACAGGTTGGAAGCTAAAGCAGCGGGAAACGCTAGCGGTAGGTTGATTGCATTGCATTTTGAGTCTAACTGCGATGGTCGCGTCACTATTGCTTCCGTGGTAACGACTACCGTTTCTTGCTCACTGGGCTGTCGATATAGTTGGCCGCCGCGCGAGCAAGGCAGGGTGTTGCCGCTGCAAGGAAATTAAGGACGCTACCTCCGCGTTCAAATTCCAATTGCTATTAAATCAACAGCCCGTCAGCAGGAGTGTTGCGGTACGGGATAAGCCGCCGTGCTGGTTTGGCAACTTGGTGAGCGATCAATTCCGCATGCGAACGGCCTTTTGTGACGCACCGTTCTGATGGAGCGTCACGGCATAGGCGGGGCCTGTGGCTCGAAGACTAAATTCCAGCTGAGCATCGACACCACGGTACGACCATTTCGTGGGGGAGTCTGGGAAGACCTCCTGTGTCGGTTGGTTCGTGATGCCAACCATTACGTGCCCATCTTTGACACTGACGTCAAAAATAAAGTTGGGCGTCAGTTGATAGCGTCCTACCAGACGATCCGGAGTGACTTCCTGGCCCCCAGCTCGCTTGGTTGCCAGTTCTTTCATGAGATACGCCATCAATTCGTCACAGGCTGGAAAAGCCTGGGGCTCTCCTGAGTTCGTACAGACGACAGCGGCGAAATTCGATTCGGGCAAAACCCAGATCACCGCGAACGCGTTGGTGTTGGACCCCGCGTGAGTCAGTGCGGGACCGAGTGCGGTATCTGAACAAATCCAACCGCAACCATACTTACAACCAGGAAGCGTATAGTCGACTATTGGTTGGTGGAGTTGGTCAAACGCACCTTGCGAGCGGAGTACTGGCGAAGGACTTCCCACCAAATGCCAGCGTGCGTACTTGGCGTAATCTTCGATCGACATGTGCACCGTTCCCGCCGCTGCGTAGACCGACGGGTTTTCCGCACCTGCTAATCTGGGATCCATGGGCGCACCACCTTCTGCCCGATGGCCCCATAACAAAGGTGGCTTGAGCTGCTCCGCTAGTTTCAGCGTCCGAAAGTCCGCCGAAGGCATCTCCAGCGGTTCAAAAACATGTTTCGCCATCAGGGTTTCGAACGGTTCCTGCGCTCGCGTTTCCAACATGGCAGAAGCGACAGCATATCCCAGATTCGAATAGACAAACGTCCCCCGTGCCTGCGTCGGTGGTTTGGAAAGAAACAGCGTCAGCATGCGGCGCCGTTCCAATACTGGGGATTGGCTTTCTTCGAAAAACTTTGCCCATGCCTGGCTTGAAATCTCCGAAATATCTCCCGGCAACCCACTTTGATGCGACAGAAGTTCCTCAAGCGTTACATCACGCAGTTTGGGGTGGATAAATTCATCGGTAGCCTTGGGCCAAACCTCTCCAATGGTTGTCTCCCAGTTGATCTTGCCGCTGTCTACCAAGACGGCGGACACGGTCGCCGTCATGGACTTCGTGCATGAACCAAGGGGAAACCGATCGGAGAGCTCCACTTGGTCCGATGTCCCCCGTTTGCGAACTCCGAAACACTGGGAGGCCACCAACCCCTTGCCATCCACGACAGCCACGCTCATCGCGGGTACGTCATGCTTGCGGCAGATCTCTGCAAGTTTAGCAGACAGCGCCTGCTGCGTCGGAGCGTCCGCGGCCAACACGGAAGGAAAGCATGCCGCCAGAAGCGACGATCCAACCACAATTGATACAACAATTTGCCAACAACGTCCCATCGGCAATCTCCGATCCTAAAGTAAATTTTTTGGTTGAGTGGCGTGGAACCGTGTTCGCACCGCAGGCAGCAGCGAGGCTGTAAACCATATGCTGGAGCGTCACCGTGGGGTGAAACTCGTCCAGCACTAACGAAAGAGGACAGGCAAGCAGGCTGGCAGCCCAACGGTATTGGTAACACGAAAGCACTTTGCCTTACACGGAATGACGCCAGCCCAGCACGATTTCCGTTCCGAACGAGAGTCCGTACTCACCACACTGTGTTAGGACCGACTTGAGCAAAGCAGCCATCGGTGTCCTCTGAACTCAAAAGACCGTTGCCTATTCACGCTCAGACTGGAAGAGCACGAGGCGGCGAATTGCCCCTGCCCATCCATTTCCAGTCGCAAATAATTCTTGGGCATCCCAACGCAAGGCGTGCCCAAGGGCCGTGCACGCTGCCGCATTCCCGCTACGCGACGGTCAGGGGAAATCAAACGGCTGGGGAAATCAAACGGCTGGGGAAATCAAACGGCTGGGGAAATCAAAACCTGGCGACTCAGTCTAAGGAAAGGTCTTCCCGATCAATGGTCTATGGTCGACGCCTTGAGCTTCCGATTCGTTCAGTCCGATCTTGGCTGCCAAAGCTAATTCAATTGGATAGTTTGGCTTGCACTTCCGACACGAGCATCTCGTACCACAATTTCCTGCGGAGAGTCCTTACCCGCTTTAATATGAAAGGCTCTGCCCTGAGGAGCTCCTGGAACGAAGGACTTTCCGGTGACTCGAACCGTATACAAGATCTCGCCACTCTCGGAATCGACAAGTTGCACGACCGGGGAATCGACATTAAACGTCAACTCGCCCAATTTGCCCCAAGACGGCGGACTGTAGTTATCAAATTGGGAGATGGTACGTGGCCAGCCTGGGTACTGCTTAGCGGTCGGATCGGTCACATCCACGTTTCGCGGCCAGCATTCCATGGTAATCTGACGCGTCTTGGTGTTCAAACGCACGATGCCAAATCCCGCGGCGCGGGTATTCAGTAGTTTTCCAGCGGGGCGTTTCTCTGGATTTGCGGCTGCGTAATTGGTGACTTTATTGCCAAAGCCGTCGAGGAGATCGCCCGTGTATGCGGGGCTCCCAGGCTCACGATTAAGCCCCGGCTCGAGCGGTTCCCACCAACGCAGATAAAGATTTGCGATCGAAGGAACGCAAAACGACCAGATTGCGTCACGGTGCTCGTCCACGCCGTGATGAAAGATGGTTGCCAAGTGTTGATCGCCTGCGTAATGAAACGCAAATGCTTTGCGAAGTACCTGCAACGCACGATTCCGGCCGGTTTGAGGCCAGCCATTGGAATCCATATCGGCATGCAATCGACCGTTGGCGTCGCCGTGAATGTGCGCACCACCACAGAAGATAGTTTGTGAAAGTGCAACTTTCATCTTGGCATTATGCCAGTCTTGAGCCCAGTCATCGAGAAAATCGAGTTGCCGCTGACCAAGCAGAATGGCACCGTCCACATCGACACTCGCAGGATTGTATTCTGGGTTGCGAATATGATCCGGACGTGGTCCCTGCTTGGGGACTCTTCCGGCCGGACCCGTTTTGAATTTGCGATCTTCTAAGATGGCAAAATCAATATTGCCCCAATTCAAGTTGGTGAAATAGACGCCAATGCCCTGTCCCACTTTTCGTGGATCGACGGGATCAGGAAAATGGCTCGTCTGCGCGCGTTCGACCTCTTGAACGTAGACTCCCGGCTGACGATACCCGCCGTCCGCATTGCCACTGAGCGTCGAGATCTTACCGCTTTCGCCCCACAAATTCGGTTGGCCCACATCGTGGTCATCGGGCAGACAGAGCGTGGGACGGTCCTTAATGATGGCCCCGAAATCACGCCCAAATTTCAACCAAGCAGCGTAATGAAGATTGTGATCGTAGACTTGATCTCCCGAGAAAAAGAGCACGTCCGCATCGACTCGCTGCACATTGTCGATCAGATCCTGGCGTGAAATATCTCCACCATGCGCAGGTTGAATCGAATTGCCGGTAAACCCAGCGACGACAATTTCGTCCTTATCAATTGGATTCTTACGGATGACTCCCTCGTACATTGCCTCGGTACCATGCAAGACCCGGTAGGCAGCAGCCTCCGCATCGTTCCAGTTCTCAACTCGGAACGGAGCAGTCCATCCAGGCTCAATCACCGTGGTACGAGCAACTTCAACCCACTGGCCATCTCGCTGCACTTCCAAACGAACGGTTCTGGAGTCGCTCGCTTCGAGCGGATACAGTTGCGCTGTTAGCTTGAGCGTCTTGTCATGCACCGTGTACAGGGCAAAACAAATCACTTCGCTGCGTGCAACTTCAGGGATCGTCAGAACAGCTCGCTTGGGTCGTCGCTGTGCGTTTTGCTGAGCCAGGACAGGAGTTCCCACCAGGATCAAGCCTAGACAGCACAAGGCATGTATTTGTAGTGTTCGCAAAGTCATTCGTTCGCCTATCGAGCGGTTGAAGTCGTCTTTAATTGATGAGGTGGAGCATTAGCTAGCTGGCGTTTCCAGCGACAACGCCTCGTCGCGGAGTCCAGTGAGCTTTTCAGCTTTCGGCTCCGACTCGCCGTCGAGCTCCTGTGGCCACCATAATACCAGAAGATACAAGGGAATGAGGAAATGAGGTGCTCGAAGCACCGCCTCATGGACATACTGATCAGCCCCCCAGTAGTTCAGCCCCCACGACATGCCCGCGAGTGGCCGTGCGATGGAGGTCAAGAATCCCCACACCGTTGCATAGAGGACGCTCACCCGTCGAGTGTAGGGAATGCAGATCCCAATGCAAACCAGAAAATCGGCGACACCGGCCACGCGTAACATGATCTGTGCCGTTGGATACTCGACCCCCAGGACGAGAGTGGTCATGGCATAGAAATTTCCAGGCGTGGGCCAATATCCTAGAGCATAACTACCATGCCCGGTAAAGGTCATGATGACGGCGATGATGGCTGTGAAAACCGTGACGCGGTGTCGAACCCCTAGGGTGAGTGCCATCACGAGCAGCAGCGGCACTAACATTTGGCCTCCATGTTCAATAAACATAGGAAGTTGCCGCTCCGCCGATACATAGGCCGCGTAACTGAGTAGGCTCAGCAGTCCACTTCCCACGGCCAGGCCCAACATTTGAAGCCAAGCTCCCTTGCGAACGGAAATCGTTAGCAGCGTGCATCCCAAATAGAGCCACCAAATTCTGGCGATCCAGCTTTGCACAAATCCGTCGTCGGCCCCAGTCCCCACAAAGTCTTCCCAACTGATGCCCAAGCGGGTTGCAAGATCGAAGGTTGAGTCTTGCCAGAGTAGCACACCATAGGGGCCTTCCCAATAGAAATGGGCCCATGTCCATCCGGCAAAACAAAGAAGCGCTCCTAGCCGAAGACAAGCGAGCGCCAATTTGTCTTGAATCGATGCGTTCACATTTAGCTCGGTTGATGCGTTATCGGGGAAATTGCTGGAACCAATCATTGTATTCCTAGCCAAACCGCCTGCTGCTGGTCGTCATCTGGCATTCAATCTGTGGGACCAACGGCTGCGTTCGACGAACGGTGACGTACTAGCAGCCCAACCACACAAATGGGTATACCCACCGCGCCTAGAGCGACTGCCACTGCGAAGCCCCCAAGCCGGGACCACAGTTCTTGCTTCATCGTACGGTTGGATACTGTGACAATCCTATCGCGGCCTGTGTCAGCGATATTCAACTGAAGGGTTGTCGCCGTTGGAACGTCAACGTAGCCAATGCTCGTTTTCTCGTTGTTTCCAATGCTCCAGTTCTGTGATGCGTCGGGAACAAATTCGAGTTCCACTCCGTTAACGTCGCGGACGACGACCATCGCGTTTTGCGGCCGGTCAGCAGCATATTTGAGTCGCTCGCCATCAAACGTCGTCCAGTGATTGTCCCACACGTAATACCGCCCCGCCGCAGCAATCTCAGCGGTTACCGTACCGGGGACCTTGGTCTGGGAGTCCAGAGCCGCCCCACTAATCAATGGAACTAGCGTGTATGCAAATACCGCCATGCCAACGATGAAAAGTGCAAATCCAAGTGCCGCGATGCGCATGGCTGTCCCTACTTAATCAAGTTGGGTTCCGAGAATCAATCAACGGTGGCAGCTTACCGATATAGTGTTCGACGCGAAGTGTAAGGGGCAGCGCCCGAAGTTTCTGGCACTGGCAGGAACGGAAGCAAGATACCGACTCAAAGGGTACGATTTGCAGTCTTCGAACTGCAGTCTTCGAAAACCGGGCGACGCTAAGCGGTCAGTGGCAGTGGGCTGTTGGCAAATTGATGGTAGAGTTCTGCGATCTCGTCTTGGCCCATCACCCGTGCAGCGAAGTGCACCCGCATGCGGGCGCGACGAATCACTCCCTTCTCCATGAAGTGTCCGAAGACTCGCAAGGTCTGCTGGTTGGCGTCCAACGGACTCTGCAATTGCACGTGAACCTGGTCCGTGGGTTCGACCAACCAGACCGCTGTGGCAACATCCGATCGACAAACCATCGCCGCCGGTCCGCGTGGGGCTGCATCGGGCAAGCAGTCCCCAGACAGCGTTCGGTGCTGGTAAACTTCCCATTGGCCGCTACTGAGGGATTTGGAGGAAACGGCCAATACAGGTGAGGCATCGAGCAACCCGGTCTGAACGCTCATCCATAGCTCCAGTCCCCAATCCACCTTGGCGGATCGCTCCAACCACTGCCAATAGAGTCCATACGCAAACTGATCACCAGAGGATTCCGCATAGCGTGCAATCAAATCGTTTCCCCGCACATAGACCTCTTCTGTCTTCGAGGAATGTTCAGGAAGTGGGGTGACCGACAGCAGCTCCCAAATGCATTCGGCTTCCGCTCCGCGAACCAACTGCGCGAATGAAGTCGGTGCACCGGGCACGACGCGCAGTTGGAGATCGGAGTCCGCTGCCCCGGGGCTCCGGCCAACAACGCATTGTGCTTCAATTTCCCAAGGTGTGGTCATCAATTCTTGTCATCGGCTAGAGTGAATTTCAAAGGGTGAGCGCACCAATCGGCCGACCAGTATAACGGATGCTTGCAGATGCACACCGGGGAGCATGTGACGGCAATGGCGTCCGCGGACATGCCGCGTGCACGCCAAACACCGAAACGGCGCTAGCGGGATTCCGAAATCTGCAATTTGCGTTTGAAGATGGTCTGCCCATTGGTGATGTATAGGTAATGGTGTCCATCTCCGGCCAAAACACAGCTGGTTAAGGGCTGAGTCGTATCGGGGGTCGGCAGGACTCCACACATTCGGCCGGTAGGATCAAAAATCTGCACCCCCACAGCACTCGTCACGTAATATCGACCGGCTTGGTCCACTGCCATGCCATCCCCGCGGGCAACGGCCTGATAGGGTGGTGGCTGATTGAAATCAAATTTCCCCTCCGGATCGATCGGGCGTCGCAAAGTCATGGTAGGCATCTTCGCATCGAGGACACCGCCCTCGTTGACTCGAAATGTCCAAACATGTTGGCCACCATATTCGGATACGGCCAGCGTTCCCTGATCGTTGGTGAGCGTGATTCCGTTGGGTCGCGCGATGCCCGTATCGACTACGTCGACCGCGCCGCTTGCAATATTGATTCTGGTAATCTGCTGAGATTTTGTTTCTGTGATATAGACAAACCCATCTGAGCTAACGGCCAAGTCGTTGGGAATCACTCCAGTCGCGACCACGTCGATGTGGCCAGAACGTGGATCGATTGAAATAACCTGTTGCTTGGCGCCTTGGCAGGCATAAAGCAAGCCATCGGGACCGAACTCAAGTCCACTCACCGACTCGGCGACCAATTCCGTCCGCGAGCCGTCCGCGACATTGATGCGATAGACGGCCGGTGCCCGCATGTCGGAAAAGTAAAAATTGCCATCGGCATCTGCACACGGAGCGTCCGCGAAGCCGAGATTCTCCGCCACAACTTGCCACTCTTCACCAGGGATTAACAAACGCAGCAGCGTCAAGTCGCCCTTGAGATCCCCCTGCGTATCGATCACCGGTCGATGCGTTTCATGCCTCCACAGCCACTTCATAGCCTCTGGGAATCGGCTGCCCCCGAAATCAGCATTGTGTGCATAGCCCTCGGCCCAGTCGAAGCGCAGATCATATCCCATGTATTTCAATGCGGACGCCATCCGTTGATTGGCCCACGGCCAGCTACCAAACGCATTGTCAACATCGCCACCGGTATCCGCCATGTAAACGCGAATTGGTTTGGGCTCGGTCTTGCGGACAAGTGCCGGGTAGATGTTGCCACCTCGCAAATTGGTGAAGCTCCCAACGCTCGAGAAGACTTTTTGAAATGCGTCGGAGTGTTCCCAGGCAACCGTAAACGCACAGATGCCACCAGAACTAGAACCGCCAATTGCATGCATGGCTGGATCAGAGGAAATGTTGTAATTCTTTCCAATTTCAGGAAGAATCTCTTCTAATAGAAAGCGTGCATAGCGATCGCCTAAACTATCGTACTCCAGCCCGCGATTCGACACTTTTCCGTTCTTGGGCCGCGGTTTGGATTTATCATGTCCCGGATCGATGAACACAGCGATCGTCGGCGGCATGTCGCCTCGAGCAATCAGATTGTCAAACACCACAGGCACACGCCATCTTCGCGTGGGGTTGCTAAAGGATTGCCCATCTTGAAATACCATCAAAGCGGCTGGCTGCTCCGCAGAATACTGTGCCGGCACATAGACGGACCATTCTCGAATCGTATTCTCAAGAATTTTTGATTCCCAAGCGGGCATCTCAACTACGGTGCCGTGAGGAACATCATCGCTCACAACTGCATCGGGATGTGGTTCCCACTCTGGCCGCGTCTCATTGTGTGGAAGCAATGTTGACTCTGCAGCGTCGGCCCATAGCCAACGCATTGCATCTGGGAATTCCTTTCCACCCCATTGTCCGCTGTGACCGCCTGCCGTCATAACGAGCTGATAGTTGTAGCCTGCAAACTGCAGCGCGGCAGCTAAATCCTGATTGGCCAGTGGCCAATTACCATGTAGATTGTTGAGATCCTCACGCCCTTCTTGCAAATAGACCTTTATCGGCTTGGGGGCTCTCTGTGTCTGCCGAACGAGTCCGGGATATTCCCAGCCGCCACGTATATTCGTATAGCTACCGATATGGCTCATCACCTTTCCAAACTGATCTGGACGTTCCCAGGCGGCTGTGAAGGCGGCAATGCCACCGGAGGAGATCCCACATACGGCACGATCCTGAGGGGCGTTTGAAACATTTAGCCCCTCGAGCGCCACAGGCAAAAATTCCTCCAGCATGAAGTTTACATACCGATTTCCAAGTGAATCGTATTCGAACGATCGATTGCTGCGACTGCGGGCCTTCGCTTGCGTTGCGGGAATCGTTCCTGGATTGACAAAAACGGCAATGGTAACGGGCATCTCTTGCTGGTGAATGAGGTTGTCCATAACAGTGGGGACGCGGAACGCGCCATCTAAGTTTGCATAGTTCTTACCATCCATGAAAACCATGAGACTCGCGGGCTGATCGGCAGAATATTGGGCGGGGACATAAACGCTGTAATCGCGCTCCGTACCGGGAAAGATTTTGCTGTCTTTGAATACTCCCGATTTCAGAGTACCGTGTGGCACCCCCTCATGGGTTTCTCTGGCTGCATCGGTTTGACCGAAAGATTGCCCAGCGGCTAAGGTAAAAAACATGCACCAACAAATGGCAATTCGAAGTAGGATTGGATTCATGATTTCTCTACGAGGATGGGGGGACAAGCGAGCGGCGGGATGCGGAAGTTGTCCGAATGGATAGGCCCAGGCTAAGTAGCAGGCTAGGACACTGCGGTTCGAACAACACAGGATTCTAATCGGAAGCGGATGTCAGCTACAACGATTCCAGGAAATAGAGCAAGTGCTTAAGTTCTGTCTGGGAAAGCTTTCTTGGCAGTTGATGCTCTTCGATGGCCAGCACATCACACAGAGAACGCGCGCGGCCATCATGGAACAGTGCATTTTGGCGTTGGCTGACTGCGACCAAACTGGGCGGATTGAAGTACTGCATCGCGTGCTCATCGACCAAGCCCACGTCATAGACATCCGGCGAAGTGTAATGATTGCCTGCATGACAGGCATTGCAACCCAACTCGGTGAACAACAGCTTCCCTTCCGCGAAGGCCGTCGCCCCCTGGGGCGTGACTACCGCTTCAGAGTCTGGAGAAGAGGTTCGTGGCGTCTGGGACCGGGGGGAGCGGGCCACTCGCAAGCTCGGGGGCTCTGGCAGAGAGCGGATGAATGCAGCCAGTGCAGCCACGTCCGCCGGGACGACCTCGTAATCACTGGCCATCGTGGATTCAATCGAATGGGCAATCTGCGCTTCCAGCGATTCCATCTTTCCACCCCAACTGTAGGGTGCCGTTTCCGCTTGCCCCATCAAGGAGAGGACTCGCTTGGGGGATCCGAGCGTTTTGTCGGTGAGATTGTCATTAAGCTGTCCGTTGGTGTGCCCTTGGCTATGGCAACTGTGGCAGCTCATCCAACCGTCGTGAGCGACACGTGAGTTGAAGAACAACTGTTCACCGCGTTCGACCAGAGTGGGCTCACGAATCGGCCCCAGCATGATTTGCTGTGATTCGTAAGTTTGAAGATCGATGAGCGTTAGAGAATCACTAAACTCGTTCACGACCACCAACTGCTGGCCGTCGGGAGTAAACTGGCAATCGATGGGGTGTAAACCAACCGGAACCTGTTTCCAGCTCGTGTCCTGTGGTGCTCCAATCGCCACACGGTTAATGCCACCCAGCGTCACTGCCGCCAATCCATCGTCGCGCAGTCGCAGCATGGTGGGATCGCCTGCACCATTACCCGAGCGACCTAAAGGGGTAAAGCGGCTTTCCGGATAGATGGCTTCTCCCTCATTCTCGATCAGTCGTTGGGCCTTGATCCAACGTAAATTGTTACTCATCAGTCCACCCCAAGTGATATCTCCCTGCACACTGGGAACAAACTCGTTGAGCAGCTGATGGGGGAACAACACGTAGTTTCCATCCTCAACGAGCAGGGGACGTCCAATGTTGTGTTCGTACAGTTGGGCGTGATTGATGACCTCAAACTTCGCACGATCGACGATCACGAAGTCACGTCCGAACGCATCGGTAATCAGCAATGCATCCTGAGCGGGCAGCGCCAGCATCTGTCCGCCGCACATGGGTAGATCGAGAGTTCGGCGGGCGGATGCGCGGAGGTCGTGTGGTACCGTGCGCTCTGGTTGATTCGAGAATTGCCACTCGTAAACCCGTTGGGACCATAGTCCTGTAACCCAGATGACGTTCAAGTCCGCATCGTATAGAACTTGACTCGGTTTTCCCGGAACGGGCAGACGCAGAACTTCTTCCCAACGCCCATCGCTTTCGCGGTAAATGGCTACGCACTCTTGGGCCACATCCGCCAAGGCCACCGTCGTGCAATCGATCGGTGTGACCGAGGTGAACTGGCTGTTGGGGACTTCGATTACGGACTCCACTGCCAGCGTGGTCAGGTTGAGTTCGAAGACTTGGCCGCTCAATTTCGTGCTAATGAGCGCTCGCACAGGGGAGGGGAGGGGGACCGTTTTCGCGGTTTCTGCTGGAGCGGTTGCCGCTGTGGCTGATGCAGGTGCCCCGTTCGTTGCGGGCGCACTCTCCAAAAATGCGATGGCCTGCGGCTGACGATACTCTCCCCGCGGATCGTAGCTCACATTGATGGGATCGGCGGTTCCCCCCTCGCGTGCAGGATATTTTCCCCGAGCGTATCGGGATGCTGCGTTATAGCCTTCCGCCGCAGGGGATTCGGGAACCAGCGAAGCATACTCCCCCGAATCGGAACGGGCAGGATAGGGTTCTTGTGCCCTTGCTCGATTGGCTACAACCAAGCCTTCTCCACAAATCAAAAACCACAAGATTAGGCTACGCACAGAATACTCCTGCGGATCGAGGGAGAAAGATTAGGCGGGTTGTTCGACGGGGGAAAGGGAGAGTGTTTCAACGGTTGAAACGCTGGGACGCGTCGTCAACCAGATCATGATGCCGCCCAACACAAACAGCACCGCTCCCAAGACCAGCCAGTTCGCAGGCAAATGCGTTTCCTCTTCCACAAACCAATTCATGCGTTCCAGCTGCTTCTGGTAGTACAGCAGGGAGAGCAACAAACCATTGTGCAGACAGTGCAGGAGCATTCCTGGCCACAGCGACCGGGTTCGGCAGGCGATCCAGGCCAGTATAAGTCCCATGAACGTTGAAGGCAAAAAACGCTCAATCGCTAGGACATTGGAGGTCACCACGTGCATCAGTCCGAACAGGATCGACGAGAGGATAATGGACCATGCCACCGAATAGCGATTTAGAGAGCTCAGTACAAATCCGCGGAACAGAAATTCTTCGCAGACCGCTGGCGTTAACGCAAAAACAAACAACACGATCCACAGTGGCATTTGTTGAAGCTGCTCCTTAAAGCTCATGACTTGTTTCAGTTTATCGGGCTCCAGTGAGCCGATACCCAGCCCACGGCCCGCAATAAAGATCTCGTGCGCTGCCATCCAAGCCGATACGCCCAAGAACAGCACGGCAGGTAACCATAAACTCCATTGCTTAAGCGTTGGCCAAGCTAAGCGGAACGTCGGCACAAATGCGATTCTCCGGTACCAACAAATGCAAGCGGGAAAAAACATAAGGAGAGCAAACGAGACTACGGCTGAAATCCAGAGTCGATCAGACATCTCGGAACTCAATGCCGGAATCGCACTCGACGCAACGAAGTACAGTGGGAACATTCCGGCCATGGTCATCGCCATCTGATCGACGGTCGGGTACTTAGCCCACTTCACGGGCCGCATCAGCAGATCTCGCCAACTCCCCTGGCTTCCATGCATGGAAGCATCTGAACCAAAGAGGCGGCTAGCAACCGCCAAGGCAGCCAGCGCATAGAGCGCATTGCAGATCACGGCAATCAACGCCGTGTTCCATTCAGCGGTCCCTAGCAGGATTTGTCGAGCGAGCAGGACAATATTGACCAGCGGAACGGTAGCGAGAATCCCAGTAAATTTCAGGCCTGGCATGAGGCTCATCACCCCTGGGGTCAATGCCAGCAGCATCAGAGGAATGAGATAGGCTTGAGCCTCCTTAAAACTCTTCGCGAAACTCGTCACCGCTAGCAGCAGGGCAGCAAAAAACATGGTGAATAGCACAAGCAACACCAACACCGTGCCCACGACGCCCGCCGATAGGATGCCATCTCCAAACACCAACTTACCAATTCCGCTGATCCACAAGGTGATCGTCATCGCTGCCAAATTTGCCAATGCAGTCAGCAAAGCTACGGTGACCACCGCGCTATACTTTGCCAGCAGAATGGCAGAAGTAGGAGTCGGTGAAATGATCAGCGCTTCCATGGTCCCCCGCTCGCGCTCGCCGGCGGTCAAGTCAATAGCGGGGTAAACTGCTCCCGCCATCGTCATCAGCACCAAGACCAGTGGCACCATTGTCGCCAGAATATCGGCATAGCTGCTCTTCATGGCCACGGGAGTTGCCAAGATGCGGAAGGGGGCATCGTACTGCGGCCCAGCTGCTTGCCCGGCCGCTAAGTTGTTGACCGCTGCCAACATCCGCTCGAGTAATTGCAGAGCTCGTTCGCTTTGCTGGTCTCCCTGCCGATAGCGAACTTCGTAGCTGCCCAATAGTCTCATCGCCGATTGCGGGTCGATCGTGTCGTTATCGGGACTCCCCAGCTGCAATGCGGCCGGTGGCAGCGCATCGGACTCCGAGTCTGGAGCATCTGGCTCGGTTGCCAATTCAGGCGTGGAATCCGCGGCCTCCGAATGTGGGAGATTGGAATCCGAATTGTTGGAGCGTCGGGTAATGACCACGTCCACCGAGCGACTTCGCAGCGCTTCGCGGCCACTATCGCGCAGCACCATCAGCTGCGGTTCGGGGAGAGCATCCAACTGGGGCGTTGCTTCGAGTACCGCCGCGGCCTGCCCCTCCTGGACGACCTCTTCGAGATAGACGGGAGAGCTCTCGCGATCCATCAGCAAGGAATAGCCCAACTCCAACACTCGCGGCAATTGGCTTTGCTTGAGCTCAGCCCCCACGCCGATGGAAACGGTCAATTTGGTATCACCGCTAAAGTTCGTGAGCAGCACTCGATTGAGCACCAAGCTCAACAGTGGGTAAACCAGCAACGGCATCAGCACGAGCGTTACGATCGTACGACGATCTCGCAGCGATTCTCGCAATTCTTTTAGACACATCCGTAACAAACGTGCGGGGCCTACGCGGGCTGACATACGTCGTCTCCGTGCAAGCTCACATCGGTTTGATGCATCATGCTTAAGAACATCTCGGTTAGGTGTTTCTTTCCGGTCGCTTCGCGAATTTCGGGAAGTGTACCAGTGTACATAAGGCAACCGCGATGCAGCAATCCAAATCGATCGCACACGCGTTCCGCTTCATCTAAGCGGTGCGTCGACAACAACACAGCTTTCCCGAGCTCTTTCAGATGGGAGATGAATTGGAATACGGTTTGACTGCCAACGACATCGAGGCCACGGGTCGGTTCATCGAGCAGCATTACTGGGGGATCATGCATCAATCCACGAGCTAGGATGACGCGTTGCTTCTGCCCGGTGCTCAACGTGCAGCAGCGTTGGTCGATAAATCGCCCAAGTTCCAGACGCTCTGAGATCTGTTCTAAACGCTGTTTGGCGAGCTGCATTGGGACTGCATAGAGATCGGCGAAATACAGCAGCATCTCACGTACGGTCAACCATGGGTAGACTCCATCGTTGGTGGAAACCATGCCGATTTGGGCGCGAACCGCGGCCGAGTCGGGACCGGTGCGAATTCCTCCCACCTCGGCATACCCCGAATCGGGACGCAATAGCCCCATTACGATCCGCAGCGTGGTTGTCTTGCCGGCACCATTGGGACCAAGCAATCCAAAGACTTCGCCCGAGGCGACAGAAAAGTTGATGCCATTGAGTGCTTCAACGCGTTGGCCGGCCCACTCAAATCGCTTGACCAATTCGGATGCTGTAATCAATTGGGAATCCCTATTGGTCGATGACAATTCGTCACTAACTTGGCTCCGACTAAAAATCGAAAATGCGGTTCTCCACGCAACTGCACGGCAACCTTCCCACTCAGCGAATCCCCGCTAAAAAACTTCGCTTGAGCCACCAATCGTTGTCGAGCGCCTGAACCGAACAACGCTCCGCATGGGATGGAGATGGCTGCCACATCAAGCAAAGGCGTAGCGGTCCCTGAGTCTTGTAGCCAGCATTGTAGCGGAATTCGGTTTTCCCATCTGCCGGACTGTGTGGAGTAGCAACCGGAAGTCGACGAATTTCGGATTATCGCGAAAACCAGCACATCCGGCACGTCCCTCAAACTCCACTTGCCTCCTGAGAACTTCCTGCTAGAGCAACGCTCGCACTCTTCACCCAATCCGGTAGTGCGACCTAGATTCCCTTACTAGTGCAATTGCGGTCGCGGCTATGGAGCAGCGACCTTCGCACGCAGTTGGCTAGAGAGCACTGTTGAATTGAATGGAAATGAACTTGAAATGCAATGGAATGACCGATAGGCGGCTGTTGCCCCGTTCGGAACTCCACCCCAACTAAGTCGAATTGAAAGTGAAAATCCTTATGTCCAATCACCGCGGAAAGCTCTTTGTCGATAGCGTTGTTCAAGGCGCATTAGCAAAACGCGTGCTACTGCACTGGTGCGTGTTCTTCTTTCTTTCCTTGATCTCCTTGTTTGCGATCGAGTTCTTTACGACGGGTCCCAACATCACATTTGCAGAGCACTTGCAGCATCTTTGGAGCAAGTATGGGTTCTTCATTCTGTTGATGCTGGCGATCGTTCCGACGTTCATCTATGACACCGTCAAACTTAGCCACCGATTCGTTGGGCCGATCATCCGACTCAGGAATTCAATTCGCATGTTAGCCGATGGCGAGAAAGTCGCAGAATTGCAATTTCGAGACAACGACTTTTGGAGCGAAATCTCCGATGACTTCAACCGCGCAGCGCGTCGTATCGATGGCGCCTAGCCTCAGTCTCAACCACGAATGCACGCTTCACTGAAATATTGAGAGAATCTAGACATGCTGCTTCTCCCATCACGCAAAATGCGTGGTCGCCATAAGGCTCCCCCACCGAATCGCAGTGGTACGGCGATCGTCGAACTGGCTGTGTGCTTGCCGTTTCTTGGGCTGATGATTTTTGCATCGCTGGAAGGCGCAAACATGCTCTTCGTGCGACAGGCGCTCGTGCAATCTGCCTACGAAACCAGCAAAGCATCGGCGCGGGTGAAGACCACCCAGGCTCAGGCTGAAGTCATTGGACGGCAGGTCTTGGCCGCTCGGCGCATCGACAACCCAACCTTTACCTTTACACCGGCCGATGTGGACGCTCTTGCCCCTGGGACACCGTTTACGGTCAGCGTGTCTGCTCCCGGCGACTCTCGCAGCATCACCGGAATTGGGCCATTCAACGGCCTAACTATCCAAGCACAAGCCACCATGAATAAGGAATAGCCTGTAGTGAGATGCCCCCCCCACAACCGTCGCGGCGCCATGTTAATTCTGGTCGCTGCGGTACTGGTAATCCTGCTTGTTGGCGCCGTATTCAGTATTGATGTGGCCTACATGCACATGGTCCGAGCCGAACTAAGAACCGCCACCGACGCAGCCGCCCGAGCTGGTTCGGAGGTGCTGTCACGAACTCAAGATACCGATTTGGCGCGGGCCACCGCTGCCAACATCGCCCTGCAGAATATTGTGGCTGGCGAAGGCCTCGTGCTGGAGGCCGATGACATCGAAATTGGTGGCGTCCAACGCAATGCCAACGGTCGCCTCGACTTTCTATCCAACCAAGCTCCCTTCAACGCCGTGCGGGTTAACGGACGGCGCGAAGACAGCTCGGTGAATGGATCGGTACGCCTATTCTTTGCCCGCCTGTTTACCCCTGAACCCTTCCAGCCGGTGCAATCGGCTACTGCGGCCGCCAGCGTCATGGACGTGGCTCTAGTTTTGGACGTCTCGGGATCCATGAGCACCCGCTCCGGCGGTGTGACTCGCATCCAAGCCCTCAAAGACTCAGTCAATGTATTTCTCGATGAGATCGAACGCAGCAGTCCGCATGTGATCGTCTCGCTCTCGACCTACTCCACAACCGCTCAAAAGTTGATACCGCTCACCAGCAACTTTGCATCGATCCGCGCTCGGGTCGCCACGTTCAATGCGAATGGCCTAACGGCGATCGGAAACGGGCTGCTAACGGGCAGCAATTCGCTAACGCAGGATGCAAACCGCCGCGATTTTGCCGCCAAAGTCATAATTATCATGACCGATGGTCAGCAGAACACTGGGCCTAGTCCGGCCACAACCGTCAATACAGCGGTTGCCCGTGGGCAGACCGTCCATACCATCACCTTCAGCTCCGGAGCCAATCAGAACCTCATGCGACAAGTGGCGCAGGCGACCGTTGGTGGCATCCATATCCATGCCGATGATGCAGCCGATCTAGCAGCCGCTTTTGAAGAAATTGCCCGCACGCTCTCTGTTACTCTCATTGATTAGAAAACCACTATGTACCAGTTTCAGAAATTCTCTTGGCGGCGCAAAAATGAGAATCGGCGCGGCGTCGTTTCAGTTGAGTTCGCATTGACTGCTCCCCTGTTGTTCCTACTGCTGTTCGCCGCACTTGAATTGGGGCACGCCAACATGGTCCTCAATACCGCAGAAGCCGCGGCCTACGAAGGCGCCCGCGTGGGAATCATCCCTGGCGCCACCGCGGCCGAATGCCAAGCTGCCGCCAATCGCATCCTCGATGTGTGCAGCGTGCACGGTGCACAGGTTGTGGTAACCCCAGCCAACCTAAACTTGGCGACCGACACCGTTGCAATCGATATTTCCGTTCCCTACAGCCAAAACACAATGGGCATTGCGAACTTCACTGGCTCGCTAGTCATCAGCCGTCGCTGCGAATTGACTCGAGAATAGCCTCTCGCCACTGCCCCTCGTTCGGCGCTCTGTGGAAAGTCGCTCAGCGGCGACGCGTTTCCGATTTAGACGAGGGCAAATTCGATTACAATGCTCCCAACCTAACTCAAACTGGGTGACCGGCGGATCCGCAAATCCTAGCATCCATGCCCTCTTGGACTCTTCCCTTACAAATGGTCCCAAGGCGGGAGCGTATCTGCCGTTCGCCGCCTAGTCCTTTCGGAGCCGAACGATGCAAGTAAGTTGGATACTCCTGTTGGCAACTCTAGCGAGTTGTCAGCTGTCTAGCGTGATCAAGGCGCAAGCCCCCGAGACGAATGGTCCCAAGAAATTGGTCATCGTGGCTGGCAAACCCTCGCACCCGCCTCGCATGCATGAGTTCAATGCGGGTGTCCAGTTGCTCAACCAATGCCTGGCCGATCTGCCGACGGTCGAATCGCAGTTTGTGCTCAATGGTTGGCCCGAGGATGAGGCCATTTTTGAGGATGCAGATGCAGTCGTCTTCTATATGGATGGTGGGCCGAGACACGAGCTAGTGCAAGAAGACGGCCGCCGGTTAAAACTCGCCGCAAAGCTCGCTGACCGCGGCGTCGGCATCGGCTGCATGCACTACGGTGTCGAAGTTGTGCCAGAGCAAGCCGGCAAGGAATTTATTCACTGGATCGGTGGCCACTACGAACACATGTTTTCCTGCAACCCAATGTGGGAACCCCATTTCACCTCTTTTCCTGATCACCCCGTGGCCAACGGCGTAAAGCCCTTTCAGATCAAAGATGAGTGGTACTTCAATATCCGATTCCTGAACGATCTGTCTGGCAATGAAGCGGCAGCCAGCGAGGGAGTTCAGTTCACGCCCATTTTGGTAGCGGCGCCTTCCGACGAAGTGCGCGCGGGCCCCTACGTCTATCCCCACGGACCCTATCCGCACATTGAAGCGAACCGTTCCCGCGCCGAGGCTATGATGTGGGTCGTCGAACGTGCCGACGGTGGACGAGGTATGGGGTTTACCGGTGGCCACTACCACGACAATTGGTCCAATGACGACTACCGAAAAATCGTCCTTAATGCGTTGGTATGGCTAACCAAAGCAGACGTTCCGCCCCAAGGCGTCGAATCGAACCTGGCTCCTGGAACGATCGATGCGAATCTGGATCCCAAAGGTCGGTAAAGATCCTTGCCCCACTTACTCGGGATCCTCTGCAATTGCCCATAGCGGATGCGGGTATGAGAAGCTGCTAGAATTGTCACTTCAGGCAATCTTAGTGACTCCAGTTTGAATGGGCTTAAAATGCGACGCATCCGCTGTATGATCCCCCCCGCTGCAGCACAACTCGGCTGGTTTGGAATTTTCTGTTGGGGATTGTTCACGTCCAGCCTTAGTTTGCTTGCCAACCCGCAGGATGCCCCTGCGGCAGACAGAGAAGATCAGGACGCGGCATCCCCGCAGAGCCCCAATATTGTGCTGGTCATGGCCGACGATCAGGGGTGGGGGGAAACGAGTTACAACCATCATCCCCGCCTGAAAACTCCCAATCTCGACCAAATGGCGGCGGCGGGCGCACGTTTCGACCGCTTCTATGCGGGTGCTCCTGTCTGTTCGCCAACGCGTGCGAGCGTTCTGACCGGCCGCTCCAACCGCCGAACGGGAGTGGAATCGCATGGTTACGCTCTACGCTTGCAGGAACGCACCTTACCCCAAGCGTTGCAAGCAGCCGGGTACAGTACTGGGCATTTCGGCAAATGGCATCTCAACGGACTGCGTGGACCGGGAGTCCCCATCTTAAGCAGCGACAGCCACCATCCCGGAAATTTTGGATTTGACCACTGGCTCTCCGTTACCAACTTCTTCGATCGCAATCCGCTACTGAGTCGTGACGGGCGCATCGAGGACTTCCGTGGTGATTCGTCGGAGATTGTCGTAGAGGAGGCACTCCAATTCATCGCGGGCCAGGCAGCACGAAAACGACCTTCATTTACAGTGATTTGGTTCGGTTCGCCGCACTCTCCCTTCGTAGCCTTAGATGCCGACACCGAACCGTTCATGGACCTCAACGAAACATCGCGGAACCACTATGGAGAATTGGTTGCCCTGGACCGCAGTATCGGGCGTCTGCGAGCCGAACTTCGCAGCCTGGGCATCGAGCGCGAAACGCTAGTTTGGTACTGCAGCGACAACGGAGGATTACCGAAGATTACGCCTGAGACCGTCGGAGGGCTGCGTGGTTTCAAAGGACAGTTGTACGAGGGAGGTGTGCGCGTTCCAGCAATCGTCGAATGGCCAAGCCACATTGAACCTACTCGCATCGCCAAGTTCCCTGCCTGTGTGATGGATATGGTACCGACCCTGGTAGAACTGGTTGGTGCCCAAGCCGACTCTCTCTTAGGCGTTCAAGATGGTACAAGTCTATGGCCAATCCTGCGCGGAGCCACCGAGCGACGCAATAAGGTGATCCCTTTTAGCTACCAAGATGAGTTCGCCATTATCGATAACGAATTCAAATTGCTACAACTGGGCAAGGCTTCGAAACACTACGAGCTGTACAATCTGGAACAAGACCCTGGAGAGAGCGAGGATCTCTTCGAAGCCAATCCGAGCATAGCCCGGCGCATGCTGGTTGACATGCAAGCTTGGCAAACCAGCCTCAACCGCAGCCTCTCCGGCTTGGATTACCCCGAACAGTCGGTCAATGCGGAGAATCCGGAACCGAGCCGCTGGGAGACTCAGGAGCGTTATCAGCCCTATCTAAAGAGTTGGGGCCAACGTCCTGAATACCAATCAGTATTGAACGGAAGGGATTGAAGCGGGATGCCACGCGGCATATCGCCATCAGGGCAGACACTTGCGACTCGAACCGCCTCGTGTTGAAGCGTCGAACCGGGGCCATGCCACCCAGTGTTGGAACGCTAATGCATTTTTCTGATTCGAGCCGAGCTCATACAGGTTCCTGAAGCCAGCACACCTCTAGAGGCTACTCCCGTATGCGACCATCGCTTTGCGAAGGATGCGTTCCCCAATTTCAGCCGGGATCGCTGTGGCCCGGTTTCGCAAATTGCGTTGGTCAAGCGCATCGTTCAGCTTCAGTTCAGCAGCCTGAAGCCTCGTTCGAGCTAGATCCGACTGACCAGCAAACCGACAGGCCAACGAGACGAACAGGTCATCACAATAGGTCGCCTCATCCTCCGGCAGAGGTTCAGCCGCCAGGCTAGCATCCCCATTGCGAGTTTCAATCCACGTCAGCACGCGATGGTAGCCACGGTAGTTTTCGGGTTGCAGCCCTGCCAAACTGGAGAGCCGGTTGGAGACCTCGGTTCTCGAATCTGCCGGAGCGTGTAGCAACCAACAAGTCAGCAGCAAACTCCACAGATCGCTATGCGGATCCGCAACTTTTTGGTGCGACAACAGCTGACCGGCTCGCGGATATTGCTTGGCTCCTAAGTAGAGCGCAGTTAGCAGCAACCGACTGCTTTCCGTTTGAAAGTTCGGCTCGCGATGCACTGCATTTTGAAGTGTTGCAATCGCCTCGTTGTATGCTGCTGCATCCGTCTGGCCTTGTATTTCGATCAGTAGGTCTTCCCACAAGACCTTGTTAGACGGGAAGGCGGCAGGTGGATCTATGGGGCGTGGGAACGACTGCCCAAGCTCATTCCGCAATGCGGAACTCACCGGAGGCGGCGCCACACTCGCAACCGGACTAGAAGGAGCACCGTTCAACTCGCCAATCCGACTTGTCGGACTGGGTTCTGTAGGGCGGGAGTCGGGCGCCGACGCATTGCGGCCACCGATAGCGGTGGAACGGTCGCTTGCAGTCTCAATTGCTGCAGCATTGAAATCGTCGGCCGAGACCTCTTGGTCGTCACTATCGACTTCGTCCCACGGACGCGCATCCAAGCGCTCAGCCGCGTCGGCGGATGCCAAGCCGGTCAAATGGGCCACCGGCGCTCGCTTTCGAGCGGGTTGGATGTAGTCCTTGGCGAAGTAAACGCCGGCCACAAAAATCCCCATGCCCAGCGTCGTAAGGGTCGCAATTCGCCAATTGTGCCGGAACCACAGGATAGGAATTTCGACCAGGACGAGAACGCTGCCGAAGAAGTGCAGCACAGAACGTTGAAACGTACGTCGACTCGTTCGCATCCTCCGCATCAGGTAGGCACCCAGCCACTCATCCTGACTTAAGCTCGCGTGTACCGCGTCGTAGTAATCCGACTCACGCTCTCGACGGCTCGACTTCCCACTCCCACGCTCGCTACGACGACTTGGTTTTTCCATACTACCACACGCTAAAGAACTGGGCACACGCTAATGAACAGGGAGCGAACTGCCAACCAACGGAATTGAAAAGCTGCACTGTTGTTGGCGGCTGGGCATCCTTTGCCTCCGGTCAATGAACTGTAGCACTCTAGCATTGAGCAGTGAATAGGCGCACCGCACATTTTCTAGGGCGGCCTCGCGAATGCCCTGGACTCAGCGCTTCGGAGGGCTGTATCGAATGCGGGACATCTAGATGCTAATTGATGGATGAAAAGGTTACAAACGCCTCATTGGAGAAAAGCCGTAAACGAAGCTGATTTCTTAACAATGCGCGGCATAAATACCCCGCCTAGGGCAAGCAGTCCGACGAAAAATCGGGTGTAGCACTTCATCGATACAACCTTCGGCGCAGTGCAGCTCGCACAAAACGATAGTTCAGCGACTCGAAATGATAGGCGTCTGCGGGGAGAGACGCCGCGTCGCATTGGCCCGAAGAGCGGCCACGTGCATTCGCATCTTTCAGATCGCCAGCGCCCATCGGACGGAATAATTTGTCGGGGGTCCCAGGCGGTAGCACGCATCAGTATGTGGCGAAGCCAAGAGCCCCAATCGCGATTCGACCACTGCAGCGGCGGCCAAGGTGCCTGGGACACGCACAGCTCCTACAGGGGGTTCGACCTTGCCATCGGGTCTGGCGGCGTATCTCGGGAACTAGCTGTCTGAGCACATGCGGGCTTCCCTGCGTGCTCCCACGGATGGCGGTGGCGCCACAGTCGCTGTAGCCGTCAAGGTCCACCCACCAAGCTCGGATTCTATCGATCAAGCGGAATGCTCACCTGAAAATCTTAGAGCGAATTTTTGACTGATAACTTCCCGCGACCTATAGTTCCTCGGGCCGACTTCGTGCATGGATGGTAGCACGTCATAGGAACCCGGGTGGGACTCTTGTTTAGGGGGCCAACTCGGTTCGGACTGGCTGCGAGGTGCCTGCCCAAATGCGACTTCCCTGTCCCCCGCGAGCACGAACGAACGCATTCGTTCCTGGCGGCATTTTGCAGGAATCGCTTTTCCATGTTGCCACGAAGTCAACCCTTTGGAAGCGAGCGAATGACTTTCATTGTTCGAAGCACCCTATTTTCAGTGATGGTGTCGTGCTGTGTACCCGCATTTCACGCTCACGCTCAAGGCCCAGCGCCTCAAGTCCGTCCAGCGCAAGACGTGGATCAACTGATTCGCGCTGGGATTGAGTTTGAAAAGCAACGAGACTGGATCAAAGCGATTCAGCACTATGAGGCGGCGCACCGCTCCTATCTCGAAAACGCTGACATCAGTCGTCGCTTGCTAATCTGCCGACTGCACTATGATGTAATCCGGCGATGCAACGACGGTTCCATTTCCAATATTATCAACCGGGTATCGGTGGCAGATGCACTGGAACTCTATTCAGAAGTTCTAGCGAGATTGGAGACGAGCTACGTAGAGCCGGTGAATCTCAATGAATTGATTCGTGGCGGTACCGCCTATTTGGAAGTCGCTTTGACGGAGCCCGGATTCGTCGAACGCTACTTGGCAGCGCAGTCACCTGAGCAAATCGAGTTCTTTCGAACCTCTATCCATAAGCAAACACTCGCCAATCGTATCACCACCCATGCCGACGCACGCAATGTTGTCGCCGAGGCCGCCCGCACTGCCCAGCAACAACTGCGAATTCCACCGGCAGCGACTGTCATGCAGTTTGTGTTCGGTGCTATAGGACTGCTCGACCCCTACTCTTCGTTCCTGTCTTCCTCGGAACTTGGAGAAGTGGAATCCCAAATTGAGGGCAATTTTGTAGGCCTCGGTATTGCTCTGCAGCCTCACGAAGTTCCCTTGCGAGTTCTCTCGGTAATTCCTGGCGGTCCTGCCTTGGAAGCTGGCATGCAACCGGGGGATTTAATCCTCAAGATTGACTCAGTCGTGTGTGAAGACGTGGGCGCTGAAAAGGCTGCCGACCTCCTCCGCGGCCCCGATCAATCGGAGGTCCGGTTGGTCATGCGTCGCACCACTGGTGAAGTTTTCGAACGAACCGTTGCACGTCGTCGTGTGGAAGTACCTAGCGTCGAAGATGTTCAGATCATCGAGCCGAACGAGGGAATCGCCTACCTGAAAATCAGTAGCTTTCAGAAGACAACAGCACCGGAACTCGACGAAGCTCTGTGGAATATGCACCGTGCCGGCATGCGAAGCTTGATTATCGATGTGCGTGGGAATCCAGGAGGATGGCTCGACGCATCGGTCGCAGTTGCGGATCGCTTTTTAGCCGAAGGCAGTATTGTCAGCACTCGCGGTAAAAACGGTATCGAAAACCAAAACTACTCAGCTACTCGCGGAGGAACTTGGCAGGTTCCCTTGGTCGTGCTAATCGACCATGACAGTGCGAGTGCCAGCGAAATCCTAGCAGGTGCCATCGCTGACAATCGCCGCGGCGTCGTGGTAGGAGAAACTTCCTACGGCAAAGGCAGCGTGCAGGGCTTATTCCACACCAAGGCACTGTCGAGTGGAATTCGTTTGACCGTGTCCAAATTTTACTCGCCAAGCGGACGAGCGATTAGTGACCAAGGTGTTCGACCGACCGTTGCGATCGATGCCAGCAACAGTGAGGAAGTCCGGTTCGTCGCCAAGCCTGCCGAGGGGCATGTGGCTCTTCCGCCCACCTCGACAACCGATCGAACTCTGCATGCAGGGATTGAACAGGCACGACGTCAAATTCTGACCGCCCAGGTGACCCGCAACTAATCCACGAATGCAAGCTCGTTCGTGGTTAACAGGGCCTGGACCAAGAGGGCCCAAGGATTCATCGGAGTTTTGGGCGGCTGCGGGACTCCCGCTTCCGATCGAAACTCCTTGGGCGTCCCTTCACGGTACTGCACTGCCACCTTCCACTCGAACGAATCGTGGTTGGGAGAGCTAATGCAATCGGTCACAAAATCGAGCACGGCGCCCTGCTCAACGTCGATCCCCTGAGCCCTAGTCGGCATCCGCTGGTTAAGGGCAGTCCACTGCTCGATGAGTTTCCCTCCGGAGAGCAGACTGGCGCGGACTCCGTCACCCTCCGCAGCGGGATGGTTCAAGTTGCCGCGGATGGAAACCGTACCACTGCGTGGCGCGACCCACCGCCGGACGACCGCGAACTCTTGACTATTACCTGGGTGCCCTCCCAGTGCACTGAGCTTACACCAACCTAGCTTTGCATCTGGCAACTCGGCGCCACCCTGCCAGGTCTCTGCGATGAACATTGGCAAGCGAGTGAAGGACTGAAGTGTAGCATTAGACACATCGAACGGTCCGTAACCGTAGATCCAACGCTCCGCAAGTTCAGCGGGTGCCGCCTGTTCTGCCTGCTCGGTGAGTTCCACGGCCAGCTGAATTTCTTGCTCGGTGGCTGCTCGGCCGAGAATCTGCTGAAACAGCCGATTGGCCTTCTCGGCCGCGTCGACTTCCGCATCGCTGAACTCGGGCTGTTCACTTAAGCGGAGTGAGATTTCCGCAATAAAATCACTGTTCATCAAATACAATCCCTGTTGAGGCACACTGGTCTGTGGCCGCTTGGGAGTGTGTGTGTCGGGGCTCGCCATGTCAAAAGTGCGGAAGACACTGGGCAGATTCTGTCGATCAATATAGGAATAGACCGTTCTGCGGAGCGCTCCCGACAATTGGTCAATGGGAACCGCTTGACCGTAGAGTCTCTCGTCAAGGTTCCCCGTAACTTTAAGAAGTGTGTCACGCAGCGATTCGAAATCTAGCCGCTTTCGATTCATCCTCCAGTAAAGGCGATTGGCGGGATCCACGTCCTTCCCTGGCTGAATCTCGAGGCTGCTCTGCTGGTAGGTTCTCGAGGAAACAATGTGTCGAATCAGCTGCTTGATGCTCCACTGGTTGGCAACAAAGGATTCAGCCAGCGAGTCGAGCAATTCGAGGTATTCCGGTTCAGTGCTGCGCGTCCCAAAATCGCTAGGCGTGTCTACTAACGGCGTTCCCATAAGTTGCATCCAGACCCGATTCACCAACACGCGCGCGGTGAGAGGATTGGTGGGAGAAGCGATGGCCCGAGCCAAGTCCAGTCGACCACTTCCCTCGCCGAACGGGACTTCGGAGGGGTTCAAAAGGCTCACGAACCGCCGCGAAACCACCTCGCCATTATTTCCAGGGACTCCACGCAAAAGCACATGCGCCGTCCGCTCTTTTTCGGAATCGGCTAACCGGTGAGGCCAGGGCTCTCCACCTGGTTCATCGGTATTCAGAAAGACAGCAAATAGGGAATAGTAGTCCTTCTGGGAGATGGGATCGTACTTGTGATCATGACAACGTGCACAGGCGACGGTCATGCCCATCAAACCACGCGTTACGACGTCCAATCGGTCGTCAATAATGTCCAGCTTATTGTTAAGAAAGCGTCTGCCTAACGTGAGGAAACCAAGTGCCGGTAGATCAGCAGGGGATGCATCTGGAATTAAGTCCGCCGCGAGTTGGTAACGGATAAACGCGTCGTAAGGCATGTCTTGGTTCAGAGAACGGACTAGCCAATCTCGGTATTTATACGCCTCGGCATATTCGCGATCCTCCTGAAAGACATACCCTTTGTTATCTGCGTAACGCGATACATCCATCCAGTGTCTGGCCCAACGCTCACCGAACTGAGGCGAAGCCAGCAGTCGATCGACCGTCGGAAGCATATCCTGCCCGGCGAGCTGGCTCGCTTCAAACTCAGCAAACTGGTGCAGGTTCGGAGGAAGGCCAGTGAGGTCGTAGCTCAGCCGCCGTAGCAACGTTCTCGAGTCGGCTCTAGGAGAGAGCTGTAATCCTCGCGTCTCGAGCTTGGCAGACACAATCCGATCAATGGGATTCCCCGTGGCCGCATCCACCTCAGCCGACGTAGCATGCTCACCGCTACGCAGCGGCTGATATGCCCAGTGATTCTCAGCGGTGGATTTCTGAGGGCCTCCCGTCGCAACCGAACCCTGGAAGCTTGGCGGTACCTTTGCTCCAGTTGCAATCCATGAACGGAATACTTCAATGTCTTCTTCCGACAACTTCTCGCTGGGAGGCATCTGCAAATCGGTGTCCGCGTAGGTCAGTGCCTGAAACAGTAGGCTCGCCTCGGGCTTCCCAGCGACCAAGGACGGCCCGCGAGATCCACCCGCCGTCATTGCGGCCAAGGAATCGAGCATGAGCAAGCCCTCCGCTTCATCGTAGGCGTGCGAGTGGCACTCCAAACAGTGGGCCTCCAGCAGTGGCTGGACTCGGTCGGTGAAGAGGGAAGTATCCTCAGCGTCTTGGGGTGCAACCTTGCTCTCGGATTCCTGAGCGCCAGTCATGCTTACGAATAGACAACAGGTGATAGCGACCGCCCCGATACAATGTATTAGGCCCCGCCCATCGACCGTGCTGCGGCCGCTTTCTTGAAGAAATGACGGAGTGAAGCAAACGTGAGCTGAACGTGTGCAAGGCGACATGCGGGTACTTATTGGTGGGAGGGAAGGTGCGTTGGTGGCAACCGCGAAGGTAGGACATTCAAGTGGCGGCATCCCGGTCGTAAATGAAAGCTGGAGGCGCAGTTAGCTGCACCAGCCCGACCGGTGGTTGGGCGCGTGATAGCTGCCCGTGTGCATCAATTATCTTCCGAACTGGCTGGCAATACAAGCTGCTTTGGCAAGGCGACTGTTAGTCCTGCTGCAAACGTCCAGACAGTCTGGCAATCTCCTTTGCTTCCGCCTGGCGGCGATAGCGGGGATTCGGTTCGGTCGGTACAGGCGCCGAAGTTGCCACACGCCATGCGATTAACTTCTGATGCAACTCGCGAGCCAGTGCGGGACGTTCGTTAACCTGATTGTGAGCCTCGCCAATATCGTCGCGCAGGTTAAACAGCTCAATTGCCCCATCTTCAAAATACTCGACCAACTTCCAATCTCCAAGACGGATCACACTGCAGGGGCGAGCACGAAAGAGGGGGTCGCGTTGTTCGTCACGACGCGAGTAGCTATCGAGGTAGGCAGGGAAGTGCCAGTAGAGTGGACGTTCTGGCAACTCCCGATCCTCGGCCAGTAGGGGCACTAGGCTAATTCCGTCCAACTGCGTGGGATCCGGCAAAGTAACCCCGGTCATCTCGCAGAAGGTCGGGTAAAGATCGATATTACAAACGGGAACATCAGAGGTTCGGCCCGCTAGGATTACGCCAGGCCACTTGATGAAAAACGGGACGCGCAGGCCACCTTCATAGTACGTTCCTTTGTAACCTTTGAGGGGATGCATATTGGTGGCCGGACCATAGCCACCGTTATCAGAAGAAAAGACGATGATCGTTCGCTCGGTCAACTGCAACCTATCAAGCGTTGCGATTAGCCGACCGACCCCATCATCCACGCTTTCAATCATTGCCGCCATCATGGCGTGATCATGAATTTCACCTTTCGGCTTTTCCAGATACTTAGCAACTTTACTCTGCTGAGCTTGGAGCGGCGTGTGGACGGCGAAATGCGACAGATAAAGCAGCCAAGGACGCGTTTGATTGGCTTCGATAAAGGAGACGGCTTCGTCCGTCAAACGGTCCGTCAGGTATTCCTCCTCGCCTGTGACTTCCAAGCCGGGGGCATTGGGATGAGGTGGGAAATATCCCTTGGGCGGGCTGCCCGCATGCGTACCGCCAATGTTGACATCGAAACCATAATCCAGTGGATCTTGGCTTAAATGCCATTTGCCTAGGATGCCAGTTGCGTAGCCAGCCGACCGGATCCTCTCGGCCCAGGTGACGATTTCCGGTCTTAACGTATCGGTTCCTGGGATATGCCGAAGTCGACTGAACTTTGGGTTTCCACGCAGGCCCGTTCCCACGTTATAGATCTCGTGCCGCGGCGAATACGTCCCAGTCAGTAGGCAGGCGCGGGATGGTGCACAATTGGCTGCCGCAGCGTATCCATTGCGGAAGACGACGGAATCGCTCGCAAGTCGATCGATGTGGGGCGTTTCATAGAAGTCGGTCCCCGTGAAACCACAATCTCCAGCCCCCATGTCGTCGATATAGATGAACAGGATGTTGGGGCGGTCCGGCGGGGCCGCTCGGCAGGGAAGTAAGCTGAACGCGAGCCCAATGACCAGGCCACTTAAACTCTTCGCGATCGTCGGCCAATGCATCAGTCGTCCCCCAAAATCCGCCAGTCAGGCCTGGCCTTACAGTAAAGGTGCTAACACCCAGTAGGCAAATAGAGTGAGCAGAATGCCCACCGTCAAGATGACCCACTTGGGCTGCGACGAGGCCGCCGACTCATCATCGAGCAGGTAGTGGCCGCACGCAGGGCAGCGATCGGCATCCGCATACACGTCAGCTCCACAATTATTGCAAATGACTGTCTCTGTCTCTTCGTCCGTTTCCCACTCCAACAATTTTCTCCTCTCGGGTTTGGTCTGGGCGATATTTCACCGCTGGTCGACTCGCCTGCGGTTCCGCCGTACCGAATCTCTTTCGCCGTATCAGCGGGGACATGCTCCAGTGCCCAACTTCTTCAGGCCACATCATGTGTCTGGAACGTGTCTGGGACGCTGACGAGCCACAAGCCAGCGGCGGTCGGGCAGGGCGGTGCAGTCACACCATGCGCTGTTCCGCCAGTGGCCATCTGGTTGCGGTCTCTGCTGGATGCCATGGCACATTCCTGCGATTTCCCGATCGGTGACCGAAGGTGTCACGGGACCTCGCCAGAATCCAGACACCGTGAAGATACTCTACTCATTCCCCGATTGATGGACTACCTAACATGTTCCCACCCAAGAATCCGCGAAAATTCAGCGACTGCCTCCAGCACTTGCCGGCTGGCAGCAGTGAACTGCTGATCGTGGAGGGGGATTCTGCCTCAGATGCAGTCGTCAAGCTGCGAAATCCTGAATACCAGGCCGTGTTGCCCATGCAGGGAAAACCGATGAACGCAATGAAGGCGTCCACTGCGAAACTGGAAAACTCTCCTCTGTTTCGCACGCTCTGCGAGTCCTTGGGGGTCAGCCTAAGGGATCCGGCCTCAACCTCAAAATTGAAGTACTCCCGAATCGTATTCCTATTTGATCCCGATGCAGACGGGATACACTGCGGGGTGCTGATGTTGCTATTCTTCTATCGTTTTCTGCGTCCAGTACTAGACTCAGGGCACGTCTATAGAACGCAAACACCTCTGTTCGAGGTCACGACCGGTTCGCCCTCTGGTCAGCAGACCTTCTACGCCTACACAGAACCCGAGCTTGGTGTGCTCATGCGGGACGTGCGACAAGCGGGCCTGACCATTACCGGTCGCAGCTACTTCCGAGGGCTGGCCAACTTTCCGGCAAGCACGCTGAAGTCCACCTGCATTAATCCGGCGAGTCGCAAGCTAGTACGGCTGGGGGCGCGAGACGCTGAAGCAGCGCTGCGGATTTTTCGACATTCCGCTCAGCCAGCGTAAGCGGCCAGGGGGGGCGAGCAGCGGCTGAGCCGCTGCATCCAAAATCTGGCCGCTATGGAGGAAGTCGCTTCGGGCGAATTAAGTCGACTTCCCTCGAGGATATCAAGCACTGCCGGCGAACGGCAAGCTCGTTGAACCGATTCAACCGACCTTCATGGGGTCAATCAGGACGACTGCAAAACAGCCTTGCCACCGTTGCGTCCGCTGCGAGAGCGATCGAGAACGCGTTGCAAAATGGTCATCCACGTCTTGTTCAACCGCAGTGTGACCTCGTGGACCTTCTTGTCGTCTTCGGGCTCAAAGTCGATCTCGAAGCCAGCGACCGACAAGGTGTCGTTCGGGCTCTTACCGGCTTGGCAAGCCTTCCAGAAACGGACGCTATGCAGCGTGCTTTCCGCCTTGGACGTGGCTGTCTCTTCGGTAATTACGTCCACAGTCTTGGTAACTTCGGAGGTCAAGCTGGTCATCATCTCTTGACGCAAGTTATCAGCCCAGTTCTTCCAACGTGTCT
The DNA here is from genome assembly GCF_007752135.1 of Aureliella helgolandensis. Lineage (GTDB taxonomy): Bacteria > Planctomycetota > Planctomycetia > Pirellulales > Pirellulaceae > Aureliella > Aureliella helgolandensis. The sequence goes on from NZ_CP036298.1 coordinate 4,334,144, forward strand.
TTTCTTGTACGGACATAAATCAACTTTCAGAAGAATCCAGCGACAAATCGCAAATAATAACGAAGGCAAACCATCAATGGGGTCACAGGAACTCCCTAGGAACTGCCACAAACAATAGCTAGCAAAACGCCAACATTCCCATCAAGGTGAGAATGAAATGTCCTGCGATTTCGGCTTCAGGGCGCGATAATGCGTTGTGCTGAAAGCCATTATAACCATTTTGAAGAACGAGGCGCGCTAGAAAATGAATCCTAAGGGGCAGATGCTGCAGTTCAGCCCCGAGCGGCCGCATCCGCAAAGGTTACAAACCGATCTTGCGACACATCCCATAACTTCAGTCGCAAACAGCCCATTATATCCCGAATTCGCAGGGACGTCTTCCCTGGGGATTGCAGCTCCGCCAATGCCGCCATTGCTTCAGGCAGGCGGTAGAACGGGATTTTGGCGTTCAGATGATGAACATGGTGGTATCCGATGTTACCCGTCAACCAGTGCATAATCGGCCCCAATTCAAGGTAGCTCGAGGAGGCTAAAGCTGCATCCGCGTAACTCCATTCATTGTTCTTCCGAATCTTGGCGGCCGGGAAATTATGCTGAATGTAGAACAGATAGGCCCCACTGAACGTTGCTACCCAGGTAGGCAAGATCAACACCAACAAACTCGTTTGCCAATCGGAGCAGTAAGCCAGCAACAGAGCTACCCCCACATGCAGCACCACCGCCAGGGGGGCATCCCAATGTCGACGGGGATCCATCAACAGAGGCCGCACGCACATGCCGAACAGGAATACGATCAGGTAGCCAAACAAGATCACGAACGGACTGCGGGCTAAGCGGTACTCAAACTTTTCCCACCCCGAAGCAAGTTTGTAGTTCGTGGTCGTCATGATCGGAAAAGAACCAATGCTGGCGCCAAACAGCTTGGAGTTATTGCGATGATGGTGGTCGTGAGAACGCTTCCAAACACTTGGTGGGGTCAGCATCAAGTATCCGTAGACGCTCAAAATCAGACTCGCCAGGCGGGAGTTCCTGAGGATCGAATGGTGTTGATAATCATGGTAAAGGATAAACATCCGAACCAAGATCAACCCGGTCAGAAGACTTCCCAAGATGCGCAGCCAAGCCGCACCACCCCATGCAGCAACGGAAGCGGTGATCACAAGTGCGGCCAGAGTCGAACTCAAATGCCACCAACTTGCCCCACGTCTCTCTTGTGCAAAAAACTTACTCGCGATGAGCAGATCGCGGGCGGCCGCTTTTGCTCGCGATGACTCTGACTGGGACTCCGTGTCCACGGCAGGTTCCATCCAAACGGTGCTCAAGCTCTATGATCCTATATTCCGACGTTATAGCCTGCTTTGAAAACGGTCTCCTGCACATTTCGCTTTGAAGACGATGTGCGGTAGGACGCTCCATTCTCTCGCGCAGACGCTGTGAGGCTCAACTCCTCGAGTTGTTCTGATAAACAACTCGCAAGTAAACCTCATTAATCACGCTACTGATGCCAGTTTCCCACGCAGCACTCACGCTCCATAGGTAATGCGAGACATCGCTGTGCCAGCAGAGTGCGTCAATGGGAACATGGCCCAACGAGGCATCATCGTAACGTACCGCAGCATGCGAAGCGGTAGCAATGCAAGCCAAACCAGTTGGATTTGCCAAAATAGCTCCCCGAACTCGAATCGGAGGGCAGCACTTGCGAAGATCAGCCCCAAAACGCTCGGCATCTGCCGGAATTTTGCTCTCTCCTCAGCTGAACTGCAGAGGGTACCACACATTGGATACTGCTTGCCCCGTCTCAAATCGCGACCGAAATCACGATCTGGCCTGCAGCGACTCGTTGGATAGTTTTCGCCCGGAGATTCAGGAATTCTGCGCAGCGAACTTGAGGCAATTGTAAAAGGCATCGCGAATCGCATCGGCATCGAGCGACGTAGCGACTTCCATGTTGGGCCGCCACTTCCGCGGCGTCCGACGGTCAAAAACGGTCGCACCGCGGGTCAAATCCCCATTCACTTCCACATCTCCAGCCATTTCCTCCCAGTCGAATAGCATGGGTTCAACGAGCATCAGGATCGGAAGTACGGCGTGCAATTCAATGGTTTCCTGGCCCAGGTGCTGTCGCGTCGTGCGACACAGGTGTGGCACGATTTGATGCAACACCTTCCCCACCTTCATGTAATTCGGAGGCAGCTTTTCGACGAGTTCCCAGCCGAAATTGAGCTGATCACACAACTCGCGTGGAATCAAGCTCTTCGTGGTTGCCGATTGGAAAACGGCTCGCGCACTCAACGGATCGAAGTGCATGTTGAATTCCGCGGTGGCGGTAACGTTGCCGACTCCCGTTACGCTACCGCCGGCGATGACGATGCGGTCTACCATTGGCACGATCGCCGGGTCTCGGCTTATGGCCTTGGCGATTCCCGTCAACGGTCCCATGGTCACGATGGTGATTTTTCCTGGGTCAGTTCGCAAACAGTCCGAGATCAGTTTATCACTGGGCATTGAATGCTGGCGAGAGATGGGGAGCCAATTCGAATTCCCCAACCCGTCGTCCCCATGGAGCAGCGTGCCATTATTGACCGCAGCGCCCGCTTCAGCCTCCAGGGCCGAACCAATCCGCGGCATGCGAGGCGGATCGAGGTTTTCGACCAGCGCCCTCACGTTTTGCGTGGCTTGGTCGGCATCCACGGTGCCAGCACAGGCGGTAATGGCCACGACTTCGAGTCGCGGGTCAAACAATGCCATGCACAAGCCGATCGCATCGTCAATTCCGGGGTCACAGTCAATGATAACTTTTCGTGCCATTTTTCATCCTGAATAGTACCTTCTCCGGCGGTGAGAGCGACTAGTATGACCGAACACCCCCTAGTTCCGCCATGGTGATTCTGCGTCACTGCGTTATATTCGACCACACTAGGCCAGCGGTATTGGATCTTGCGCTGGCTTCCACTGAACCGCCTAAGCTCATAGCTCGCCTCATGTCGCACGATTTTAGCTCACTTCTTGCCACTCTCCAATCGCATCAGAATCTCAGCCGACCAGAAATGCACGATGCCATTGGATGGTTGCTCAGCGGCGACGCCGAGCCTGAGGCAATGCGTAAGTTCCTAGTTCTGTTAGCAGAAAAGGGAGAGACGGTCGATGAACTGACGGGCGCCGCCAGCGCGTTGAGAGATTCGATGCGGCCCGTCAAGACAACGTTGCGGCCGCTCGTGGATACCTGCGGCACCGGTGGTGACGGCTCCCAAACCTTCAACATTAGCACGGCTGCCGCACTGGCCATTGCTGCGGCCGGGGTGCCAGTTGCCAAACATGGCAACCGCAAGATCACCAGCAGTACCGGCTCAGCAGATGTCTTGCAAGAACTGGGAATCGACCTGTTGGCTCCGCCAGAGACAGTGGAGAGCTGCTTGGAGTCGTTGGGCATCTGTTTCTGCTTTGCGCCCCACTATCATCCGGCCATGAAGCACGTGGGGCCCGTGCGGCAGTCCATCCCACACCCCACCATTTTCAATCGCTTGGGACCTTTGGCCAATCCGGCTGCAGCAGATCGGCAGGTCTTGGGCGTGGGGGCCGAAGAACTCGTCGATGTCATGGCAGGAGCCTTGCAGCAACTCGGTACACAGCGTTCGGTCGTGGTGCGGGGACACGACGGCGTGGATGAGATCAGTCTTACCAGCCCCACCCGAGTCTTGGAAATCACTCCCCAAGGCATCGAGGAACACCTTTGGACTCCAGCCGATTTTGGCCTTCCCGCCTCCGACCGGAGCGGGTTGTTTGCCGATGACCCCATTTCGAGCGCGGCTTGCATCCGCGCGGTGTTCGACGGCGAAAAAGGGCCCAAACGCGACGTGGTTGTCCTCAATGCAGCGGCTGGATTATGGGTGGCCGATGTCAGTGCCGATCTCAAGCAGTGCGCCGCCCAAGTCGCCGATGCCATTGACTCGGGGCAAGCACGCAACCTGTTGCAAAGTCTGGCGCAGGCCACTCACCACAAGTAGCATAGCAAGCCACGAAGGAGTTCTGCGCCCATGCCCGAGTACACCATCGATCAACTTCAACACCCGTTGCTCGAACCGTACCGAGAGATACGCAGCCGGAACTGGACCGAGCAGAGCGGCATTTTCATCGCTGAAGGTCCGCTATTGGTCGAGCAGCTGCTGCTGAGTCCCTATGGTACAAAAAGTGTCCTGCTGGATCGAAAGTACTTCTCCCACTACCGCGATATGCTCCCCGAAGATGTCGACGTTCTGCTTGTGGAGCATGATTTTGTGGAGTCGATCGTCGGTTTCGACTTCCACCGCGGAGTCATCGGCTGCGGCTATCGATTGCCCATTCGCTCGGTACGCGACTCTTTCCTTGCCCCCCCCGAGGATCAAGAAACCATTGCGGCGGTGATCGGTGTCCAGGACCCGGAGAACCTAGGTGGCATTCTCCGCTGCTGCGCGGGGCTAGGGATCCAGCGGGTATTGATCGGCCCGGGAACTGCCGACCCGCTGGCGCGTCGCGTCCTGCGGGTGTCCATGGGAACGGTATTGCACTTGGACGTCATCCGCTCAACGGATTTCGTGGCCGACATCCAATGGCTCAAACAGCAAAGGGGAATCGAAACGCTTGCCACGAGTCTCCAGGCCCCCTCGGAGCCCCTCGAAACCGCCAGCCGTAGCGGCCCGGTCATGATCGTATTTGGAAACGAACGCTTCGGAATCCCTCAGGATGTGCAACAAGTGGCCGATCGACGCATTAGAATCAACATGGAACTAGCCACCGATTCGCTCAATGTTTGCGTCTCGGCAGGCATTGTCCTCCACTACTTCTGCCGGCTTGCACCGGTTCTCCAGCCTCCAATTGCCCAAGAGGAATAGCTCGATGCGTTACGGCGGGATACGTTGCCTACTACTATGCACGGCCATCATGGTCGGTCTCCAACTAGAGTCGGTTCAGGCCCAAGAGGCCGCACAGCCGAACATCCTGTTGCTGTTCACTGACGACCAGTGTTTTGACACGATCGCAGCCTTAGGAAATACGGAGGTCATCACCCCCAATCTCGATAAATTGGCTAAACGCGGCGTCTCTTTTTCGAATGCTTACAACATGGGAGGCTGGAACGGCGCGATTTGCGTTGCCAGTCGAACCATGATGAACACGGGCCGTTTTCTATGGCGGGCCCATCAAGTCGACAATGAATTGGCTGAAGAGGCGCGGCACCGCCGGATGATCCCCCAAGTCATGCACGATGCCGGTTATGAGACCTACATGACGGGCAAATGGCACGTCAAAATCGATGCCAACAAGATCTACGATCACGTCACGCACGTTCGTCCTGGCATGCCCAAGACCGTGGAAGCCAGCTACCAACGCCCTAACGAAAAGGGGGACTGGAGCCCCTGGGATCCCTCCTTGGGAGGCTTCTGGGAAGGTGGAAAACATTGGAGCGAAGTTGTCGCTGACGATGCCGAAGATTTCCTCGAGCAGGCAGCCAAGAGCCCGCGACCGTTCTTCATGTACTTAGCCTTCAATGCCCCTCACGATCCGCGTCAAGCGCCTCGTGAATTCGTGGAAATGTACCATCGCACAGATTTGAAGATCCCAGCCAACTTCTTGCCGGAATATCCCTACATGGAAGCTATGGGAGCGGGCAAATCCTTGCGGGATGAACGTCTCGCCCCCTGGCCACGCACGCCCGAAGCGGTGCAATTGCATCGCCAAGAATATTACGCCTTGATCACTCACTTGGATGTGCAGATCGGACGCATCTTGGCACAGCTCGAGTCCACCGGACAAGCCGACAACACCTACATCGTGATGACGGCCGACCATGGTTTGGCATGCGGCCAGCACGGCCTGCTCGGAAAGCAAAGCATGTTCGAGCACAGCATGAAGGCGCCTTTGATCGTCGTTGGTCCCGGCATACCTGCAGACAAGCGAATTGAAACTCCCGTCTATGTCCAGGACTTCACCGCCACGGCAATTGACTGGGCGGGTGCACCCCGCCCTGAGACGCTTGAGTTCCAAAGCCTACTGCCCATCATTGCAGGTCAACGCCAACAACAATACGACGTAATCTACGGGGCATACATGCCCAACAAGCAACGCATGATTCGCGCTGGTGATTTCAAACTGGTGCACTATCCCAAGGGGGATACCTACCAACTGTTCAATCTTCGAGAGGACCCGCATGAAATTACCAATCTAGCTGCGAACCCTGACCAGACCCAACGCGTTTCCGATTTGAAAGATCAACTCGCGAAGTTAATGCACAGCATGGACGACCCGATGCTGAGTACCGCTCAGGAAGAACGCTAGCCGCAGCCATCCCTTTGAGGCCGTCGCGTCCTCTGGGGGCCGTCGCTATCCAACGACACACGCCCCGGACTCCGTCGCGGAACCACGCATCCGCCAGTAGTGCTCCTGGGGGCGGGGCCCAGTGGTTTAAGCTGCCAGCCAAGAGGCCGTACCGCAGTACTCAGGTGCGATCGACAATCAACGCTCGACCTGGTCGACGATCTCCAGTCGCACTCGTTGCACCATGCGTTTGGTGGCTTTCAGGACGGTGATGAGAATTCCGTTAATCTCAACCTGTGTACCAACTTGCGGAATTTCGGACAGGCGATGGATGACCAGGCCACCCACGGTGTCGTAGTCGTCTGACTCGGGCAGATCAATCCCGAGCAACTTACCGATACTTTCGATCTGGACTTTGCCTTCCGCTTCGATTTGATGCGTTGCTTCGTCATAAACTAAATCGCTATCTTCTTCCGTATCGAGTTCATCGGCAATCTCCCCGACAATCTCTTCCAACGCATCTTCAATGGTTACGACTCCCACAAATTGCTGGTATTCATCCACGACAATCGCCATGTGATTGCGATTGTGCAGAAAGACGCGCAACAGTTCATCAACGGTTTTATTGCCGGGGATGAACCAAGGCTTTCGCAAAATGCCTTCGAGCGTATCGGGGCCTGGGGAGAAGTTGGTCGACGCCAGCGCACTCAACAGATCTTTAACGAACAGAATGCCAATGATCTGATCTTTCGTTTCGCGATAGACCGGCAGTCGCGTCCGCCCACAATCGGCAACATGCCTCACCACCTCTTCCCAGGGCTGATCGACATCGATGGCATCCACTAGACTACGCGGAGTCATGATTTCTTCGACATCATTCTCGTCCAGATCCATAATGCCTTGGATCATCTCGGGCACGCCCTGCGAAAACACACCGTCGCGCTGGCCAGCGGCAACCATCGTCCTGATTTCGTCCTCCAGCATCTCCTCTTCAAACTGCTCATCATCAGGCTCATCGCTGAGACGCTGCCCCACCCAAGAAAAAACCTCTCCCAGTCCTACCACGGGACGAGTGAGTACGGCTACGCCATACCACAAGGGCCACGTGTGATACAGGAACAACGAAGAACTGTAGCGGACGACAATTCTGGGTAGCCATAGTCCCGCCAAAGTCAGCAGAACCAACCAGCTAATCACCCACATCAAGAGGGTCGCTGGGCTCACATCGGCCGAGAGTCTACCGTCGAAGTGTGTCACTTCGCCCGTGGTGTAGAACCATGCTCCCGCGGCCAGGGATCCGATCACTAAGCCGAACAGCAAGAGATATTGAGCGGTCGTTGAGGCTTGATCGAGGTTATCCAGAATGTGCCCAAAGCGTTCGGGCTGTCGGCGGAGTCTGCTGTAAGCCTCTAACTTGCGACCATTGAAATTTTCAAGCACGTGCAGGCCAAGGCCACCGAGCAAAGTCAGCGCCCAGCAGATACACATCAGCATTCCCAGCCAAGTGATACTCATCAATCTTTTCAGTAACTAGTACGAAATATTATCCCAACGGTCCAGCAATTCGGCTGCATGCGCAACGCCAAGCGCTAACAAACAAGCTTGCTCGGCGGCTCGCATTTCGCGCCGCTGAGACTCGTCTAGATCATCCAATCCAGCGACATGCAACAATCCATGGACTACATACAACAGCAGCTCATCTTCGACGCTCCAGCCGGCGGCTTGGTGCAATCGGGCGGCGGTGTCCACGCTGGCAATCACCTCGCCGTCGACCACCTTGTCTTCCATCTCGATCACAAAACTAATTACATCCGTGGCCCAATCGTGCTTCAATTCAGTGCGATTGACTTCACGGATCGCGTCATCGCCAACGATACTGATACTGGCTTGGAATCGATCAAAACCGTAGTGTTGGGCGATCCATGATGCAGCCAGCCTAATTCGCTGAGAATCGTCGTAGACGGAGTCTACATAGTATTCGATATCGAGGTCGATCGCAGGTGGATTGGTCATCACGGCTTAGGCTGAAGCCTGTCCCGAGTATTTGACGCGACCGTGGTAGATCGCAGTGAGGGACTTGACCAGTGAACTCTTGAGTCGATCGAGTTGTTGGAGGGTGAGTCCGCATTGATCGAATTGCCCGTCCAGCAATTTCTTCATCGCAATCTGGTCCACCAAGTTTTGGATGCGCGATGAGGTCGGTTCGACTAGGGTGCGACTGGCACTCTCCACGGAATCGGAGAGCATGAGAACCGCAGCTTCGAGAGTCTGCGGTTTGGGACCAGGATAACGAAACGACGTTTCCGAGACCTCTTCTTTGTTCGGATCAGCCTGGCTGCGTTTGGCGGCTTCGCGATAGAAGTACTCGACTAGCGTCGTACCGTGATGCTGCTCAATAAAGTCGATAATCGGCTTGGGAAGTCGATGCTGCCGCCCCAAGTCGGCGCCGTCTTTAACATGGGCGATGATGACCAAGGTGCTCATGGCCGGTTGCAATGTGTCGTGGCAATTGCCGCCTTGCTCTTGATTTTCGATAAAGTAGTTGGGTTTGAACATCTTGCCAATGTCGTGGAAGTAGGCTCCCACGCGTGTCAATAATCCGTGTGCGCCGATCGAGTCGGCTGCTGCTTCAGCAATGGCAGCAACGTTGATGGAATGGTTGTAAGTTCCCGGCGCGCGCTGCGCCAATTGCCGCAGAAGCGGGTGGCTCGCATCGCCCAGCTCCAATAGGCTTAAATCGGTTTGAACCCCAAACAGCTTTTCGATGAATGGCAACAGACCTGTCATCAACGCTGTCGCTAGAAGGGTAAAGCCGCCCAGTCGCAAGGCTTCGCCACCAAGACTGGGCAATAGCCAAGTCCAGTCAATTGTCAAATTGCTCGAGTTGGTTTCGGCGGCCACAATGGCTGAATTTAGCTTTCCAAGGACGGTGTCCACGCCCAGGTGGGTGAGGGCCACAATGACGCCCGCAGCCAAGCCGACGTAGATCAGCTTGGTGCGTGTGCGAATGCGTCCCAAGAACAACACCGCCGCGCACGTGCCACTGCACAGCGTTACAAATCCGCCGATATCCAATCCCAAACCGAGGGTGATGATCAAACACAGGCAGGTCGTCATCAACAATGCGACTTGGCGACCAAAGGTGATCGTCATGATAATCGCGCAGAGAATTAGCGGCACGATTTCAGCCCGCATGGGATCGGGCGCCGCATACCGGCACAGGACGCAGGTGACAACGGCCAGTCCCAACAAGCGAATTAGGTTGGTCGGTTCGGTCAGGAGAGTGCGGTCATATTGGTAGTAAACATAGATTCCGCACAGTAAATAGATGGCAGCCAACATGCCTGAAAATGCGAGCAAACGGAAGAGCGTCTCGCCCCAAGAAAGCTTCGCGATCCAGGCATCGTATTCCGCATGAAGGAGAGGTAACTCCTTCGCGCGGGTGATCGGCTTGCCCGCCTCAGCCAACTTGCTGACGGTCGGAATATAGTTCACATAAGCTGCCTCGACCGATTCCTCGGCTTTGAGCCGCACCTTCTCACTGAGGTCTTGGCGGTAAGAAAGCGTCACTGGCAAATTGCGGGCGATGTAGCCACTGACCATCTTGGCGACCGGTACCGCGTCGGGCGTCGTGTAATATTTCTGGAAGCCCTCGACCAATTTCTGCGGCAATTCGACCGCCACATCCGCGTGCCGTACGAGGGCCACATTGACGACCACCCCTTCATCGGGCAGACCGACAGGGAAGACCAATATCGAACGCTGCATCCCCTGCTCACTGTCGTGGCTCAGCGATTGCAGCAGCCCGGTTCCCGCAAAAGTCTTGAGGATATCCCCCAACGCCTGCTGAAATTTGCCATCGTCCAACTTGTTGGGCCCCGCAAACAGCGAGCGCAAGGCCTGCAGATTTTCTTTATCGTCGGGCGTTACACCATCGACCGGTTGCGGCCGCAGTGCTTCGAGTGCCGCCAACTGCTCTTCAGTCAAATCTTCGTAGGGTGTGCTGTCCAATAGCAACACCACTCGGCTCTTGATAGCGTCCAGCAGACGAAAGATCGGTTGCGGGCGGTTTTCGTAGAGGCACAATTCTCCACGGCGCTTCTCGCGGCGATTCTGCTCTGTTTGGCCCTCGTCGTAGACTTCGAAAGCTACGCGGGCCACCACATCCCGCTCGGGTATCTGCCCCTCGCGGAAGGAAAACGGAGGCAACCAACCGCGCAGCGTCACGATAATCAGCAGCGCGGCAACTAGAGCCACGGAGCTTTGCAACAGCGTGCGTCCAGTGAGGAACTGACGCAGCCAGCGACTCAGGACGCTAGGTTCCAGCTGTAGTGATGCAACGCGTTTACTGCGAGTGCGTTTGGAGTGCGTTTGAGCCATGAGGCCTCGATTGTGTTACACAGTTCGCGTCGCATTGGCAACGCGCTAAAAAGTCGCCCCTTGCCAAGGGGAATTCCACGCCCGTCACACGAAGTCTAACTTGCAGGGGTCCCAGCAGGCGGATCGGAATCTTTTGGATTCAAAGTCGATTCTGCTGCATTGCGCGATTCATATCTGTTCACAATATCCTGTACCAAGCGGTGGCGGACAATATCCTGAGTCGCCAACGACACGAAGCTAACTCCACGGATTCCAGCAAGGCGATGCCATGCATCGCGTAATCCACTAGTCACTCCCCCAGGTAAATCGACCTGGGTGACGTCGCCGGAGACCACAATTTTGGAACCATCCCCCATCCGCGTTAAAAACATCTTCATCTGAGCCGAGGTCGTATTCTGGGCTTCGTCCAAGATGATAAATGCATCATTCAACGTCCGCCCGCGCATGTAGGCCAGCGGGATAACTTCGATGACATCGTGCTCCATGAGGTACTTGACTTGATCGTAGTCTAGCATCTCATTGAGGGCATCGAGTAGCGGCCGCAAGTACGGATTTAATTTCGCCTGCAAATCACCGGGCAAAAACCCAAGACTTTCCCCCGCCTCCACCGCGGGACGCACTAGCACGATTTTGCGAATTGTCTGGCTTTTAAGGGCTTCAACGGCAAGGGCTACGGCTAAGTACGTCTTGCCACATCCGGCCGGTCCGCGACAAAAGGTGAGATCGTTGAGCCGAATAGCCTCGACATACCTAGCTTGCCCATCCGTCCTAGGCTTAATTATACGTTGCTTATGAGCCAGGTTCACTTCGGCCTTAGCAGAGTTTTTGGGGCGAGCTTCGCCGCTCTTGGGTGGGGGAAGAGAGCTGCTGCCTGAAACTGTAGGGCTGACGCCCCGCAGCACCCCCTCCACTTCAGCCAGCGTCAGGCTGCCCACCTGCTGGACGCGTAAGTGGAGATCTTCCATGGCGTGGGTTGCTAAACGCACCGCCTCCGCCTCCCCAATAATTTTGAGTTTTCCATCGCGGTGCGTGATGGCTACACCATAGTGATTGCGAATGATCTTCAGGAATTGATCTTGGGGACCGAACAGGCTAAGCACTGCTGCGGGGTCGACCAAGTTAATATTCGCTTCGGACATAGATCCCTCTCCGCCTTGCCTGACTACTGGCCAGGTCCTTGAATAAGTTGCGCGACCACGATCAGGTAGCCCACTACGGAAGCGGGCAGAAGAGAATCAGTAACATCCCACAAACCGCCTAAGCCGGGCAACAATCGACCACTGTCTTTGTAGCCCATTTCGCGTTTAAAAATCGATTCGAGCAGATCCCCAGCCACCCCAGCGAGAGTCAGTAGCGTGCCCAACAAGACAACGCCCCAAGTGGATACCTGCAGCTGGTCCGCCTCGAAGACTCGCGGCGCACAGATCTTAAAGTAGATCCAACTCGCGAGGATGGCGACCACGACCCCACCTACCAAACCTTCGACCGTTTTACCGGGACTGACGTTGGGGCATAGTTTCGTGCGTCCCAAGGCGCGTCCTGCAAAGTAGGCTCCCGCATCCGAAAACTTGGTTACGAGAATCACGCCGACTAACAAGTAGAGCCCCCAACCGCTGCTTCCGGTGAGTCGCAGTGCTAGGGCGAACGCAAAGCATCCGCCAAAGTACACGGACACCCAACCCGCCAGCAAGGATCGCATCAAGCTACCAGAATGGGGCTGATAGCTCCGCATAAACCACAGAAAACAGCCGACTAGAGAGATCATGGACGCGGCCAGCGGCCAACCTAAGGAACCGAGCAAGCAATCCGCTGGATAGCTTGCTCCCGTCAGCAGCGGCCAATAGGCAGGCACGGTGGCCGCCAGCATCACCCCACCACAGCCGATCAACGCTGGAGCTGCGATTCCGCGAAACTCACCATGGTGCCCCATCCATACGCACTCAACGGCGCTCCCGTAAATGAGATACAGCCCTAGCGGTATCATCCAAAAACCGGTGCAGCCCAGTACGGGCCCCCGTGCGTCGAGCCCCACAAACACGAGTGCTGAACTGATGATGACCAAAGCCGATAAGAGCCGGTAGCGAAGCAAAGCAGAGAAACTCCCGCGTTAAGCGTGTGTGTTGGGCAATGGGGACTTGCCTTGCAGTCCACCAAAACGCCGATTGCGCCCCGCGTAGTCGGCAATCGCCAACGCTAGCTCAGAGCGGCCAAACTCGGGCCACAAAGTATCGGTCACGTAGATCTCAGAATAGCTTATTTGCCATAATAGAAAGTTGCTGATACGCATCTCGCCGCTGGTGCGGATGAGCAAATCGGGATCGGGCAGCCCCGCCGTGTACAGGTACCGATCCACCGTGTCTTCGGTGATGGACGATAACTCCATTTCCCCCTGCTGCACCTCCGCCGCAATTTGCCGGATAGCATCGACCATCTCAAGTCGAGCTCCGTAATTGATCGCCAGACACAGCGTCATCCCATCGTTGGAGGCACAGGCCTGGTAGGTGCGTTCCATCTCCTCTTGAACTTCCAACGGTAAGCGATCACGCTGCCCAATGAATTTGACTCGGAGGTTGTTCTCAACCAAACTCTCGCGCTCCGCGATCAAGTATTCCTTGAGCAGAGTCATGAGAAATTCCAGCTCCAGGGCCGGGCGCTTCCAATTCTCACTACTGAGGCAGTAGAGTGTCAGCACCTCCACACCGAACTCTCGGCAGGCCTCCATCACCGCGCGGACCGATTCCACCCCGCGCAAATGCCCCTCGATGCGCGGCAAACTCTGTTGCTGCGCCCAACGACCATTCCCGTCCATGATCACCGCCACATGTTTGGGACGACGCTCAAGTGGAACATTCAGTTCAACGGCTTCCATTCCTTCCATAGGCTGCAACGCTGTACCTCAACTGTTAAAGCGAAATGGTATCGGTGTTGAGCAAAGCCAACTCAATAACCGCGGGGGCATCTCTTGCACTAGATACCGTCTAAACGCATTAGGTCCTCACGATCGGTAAAGATCGTCTGCTCGCGATCCGGTCCCACCGAAACGACTTTGACCGGTACACCAATCAACTCGCTAATGCGTTCGAGATACCGATGCGCCAGTTCGGGCAAATCGTCCATGGTACGCGCGCCGGTCACATCTTGCTTCCAACCCGGCAGCGTTTCGTAGATCGGCTTAGCCCGGCGAAGCGTCGCAGCGTCGCAGGGGAAGTGCTCCACCCGTTGGCCGTCAATATCGTAGGCCACACAAACTTGGATCTCGTCAAAGTGTGCCAAGACATCCATCATCATCAACGCCAAGGAATCGATCCCGCTCAGACGGGCAGTATAGCGTACAGCAACTGCGTCAAACCAGCCACAGCGACGGGGGCGTCCCGTCGTCGTACCGTACTCGTTTCCTAGATCTCGAATCTTCTGCCCCACTTCGCAGTTCAACTCCGTCGGAAAGGGGCCGCCTCCCACACGCGTCGAGTAGGCCTTGGCAACGCCGATCACACGCTTGAGCCACTTGGCAGGAACGCCCGAACCGCTGCTAATCCCCACCCCGGAGGAATTGCTACTGGTAACGAACGGAAATGTGCCGTGGTCGATGTCTAAGAGAGACCCCTGAGCGCCTTCCATCAAGAGTCGCTTGCCGTCATCCAATTCGTCCAGCAGGCAGTTGGTGGTGTCGCCAATCAAGCCGCGAAGCTGCTCGGCCCACCCCTTGGCGGTCTCGGCAATGGCCTGAGCATCGAGACGCGGGTCCGCCGCATCGGCTCCCATGCCCACCAGCAGCGTTCGCTTGGCCTCCACGACGTTGGCAATCCGCTCTTCCAGATCGGGTTGCATCAGATCTGCCGCACGGACGGCAAACGTTCTGCCAACCTTATCGCGATAACAAGGCCCGATCCCGCGGAGGGTCGTTCCGATATTCTCGCCTTGAACCAGCAAACGGTTCATCAATTCGTCTTCGAGCAGATGCCAGGGCATTACCAGATGCGCTCGCTCGCTGATCGTCAGGTTCACGCGAGGATTAATTCCCCGCTTCTCGAGCCCGCTCAACTCTCCGATCAGAGTTGTGGGTTCAATCACCACACCCGGTGTGATGAAATTCTTCACCTGCGAATGGAGAATTCCGCTGGGAACATGATGCAATTTGTACACTTCGGAACCGCTGACGACCGTATGCCCAGCGTTAGCCCCTCCCTGATAGCGTACGACGCAGTCGTGGTCAGGCGCAAGTAGGTCAACCAACTTGCCCTTTGCTTCATCTCCCCACTGCAAACCAATCACACAAGCAGCTGGCACACTAAACTCCCACCGATTTAAACATAATTAGGAACGAGTCGCCGGCGATCCTTAAGGAGTGCCAGGGACCGCGATGATCCGAACACAATACATTCCCAAGCAGCACACGCTGACGGCGCCGCAGGGCTTACGTCTACCCCATAGGTGTCAAAACACACCATGGCCTGGTTACTTAGGTGAACCAACACCCGGTAGATAACCGTATTGCAAGGGGCACTGAAAGGATCGCGATCGCCGAGCTGTACTATGGCACGGAGACCGCTTCCCATTGAGGACTTTGGCAATGCAAGCTGAGAAGTATCGACACCTTGTGCGTGGGCGTCAAGTAACGGCAGCGAGCCCATTCCACCGTAGCTCGGTGCACATTCGGCTCAAAACCCCCATTATACCAACATTTCGTGGTAAATCGCCTAAACTTCGCAGTGGCGAGAGGGTCGCGTAGGTGTAGACTTACACTATAAATTCTTTACATGCATGGCAGCCTCGTCCGTATGCTTCCACCTGACTGTGGGCTGCGCGGCCTCCTTTATCTATTTGTCGACTAGAATTTTTTACTATGGCGTTATTGATCCTGAGAGTCTGCTTCATTTGTGTAGCAGCGGGCATCGCGACCCTTTTGCTCCGCATTGATATCAGCGGACCAGCATATATCCCTTACCTGGTGATTTTTGGCTCGGTCCTGATGTCTCTGGGCGTGATTGCCGTAGACATTTTCACGCCTCGCAAGCAAATTGAGGTCATTTCGGGCGTCTACTTCGGCTTGCTCGTCGGCGTGCTAATGACCTACATCTTGTATCTGGCCTTAGCTCCCTTGATTCCCGCGAACAGCCCCTACACGGCCCCCACGTTACTACTCATGGGGTCCGTCTTGTGCTACGCCTGCACCAGCCTTCTGTTGCAGACCAAAGACGACTTTCGCTTCGTCATTCCCTACGTCGAATTTGCTCGGGATTTGAAGGGGTTACGCCCCATTGTGTTGGATACCAGCGCCATTATCGATGGTCGGTTGGCCGAATTCGCCGAAACCAACATCATCGAAAGTCAGCTGGTCATGCCCGGCTTCGTGCTGGCTGAGTTGCAAGCGATCGCCGACAGCAACGACCGTCTACGGCGTGCTCGGGGACGAAGAGGACTGGATATTCTGAACAGACTGCGCACGCAGCCTAACATCGAGTTCCAAATCTACGATCGTGAGCTACCCGAATTTGCGGGGCAACCGGTCGACATGAAACTAGTGATTCTTGCCAAGCACCTGGAAGGCAAAATCATTACGGGGGACTTCAACCTGAATAAGGTGGCCAAAGTCCATAACGTGGCGGTCGTCAATCTGAATGAGATTGCCGCCTCCCTGCGGCCCCAATTCTTGCCGGGCGAGGCATTTGAAGTGCGCGTGGTCAAAGCGGGCGAAGGACCAGAGCAGGGGATTGGATACCTCGATGATGGAACCATGGTAGTCATCGAAGGGGGGAGGCACCGCATCAATGCCACTCTGCCCGTCGTGGTAACCAGCACGCTACAGACTCAAGCGGGCCGCATGTTGTTCGCCAAAGTCGATGATGCGGCCATTCGTTCGGGCGCGTAACGCACCGGTGCCCTTCTACCCCCCAGTGCTGGGAAAAACACTGCATCTCACGTCTTTTGGGGTATAGGCCGGACGAGGCTGCGCCGGTTCGCGCACCTCGACATTCACATTTCGCGTATTAGTTTACGAAATTGCGAGTTCCGCTTTGACTCTCCGTTAGTGCAATCTATTGTTCAGCGGTTCAAATTTTTCGAACTTGCCTCCTTCCTACAGAATCCGCGGGCGATTCACTAACACCTGCGAACGACCGTTATGAATAACGCCAACTCCTGCTCTCCTAACGCTGAGTCCATCGATTTCGACGCACTGCTCGCGAGATGCATGGGGCGGTCCGATCTGATGGAGCGCATTCTGAAGAGTTTTCATAAATCGGCATCGCACGAAATTGAGACGTTGATGATTGCCATTGAGACGTCGAATCTCGCTGCGGTTCAAAGTGGTTCCCACAAGCTCAAGGGGACCGCATTAACCGCTTCCGCGAACAAGCTGGCCCAATTGGCCAATGAACTCTATTCGACCGCGAATAGCGATATGACATTTGAATTCCCGGATTTGTCGGCCCAACTCACCCAGGAATTCGAATCCATCGAAAAACTCCTTGCCATGCGAGAAATGGGGGCCGTCTAGTGCATCAACAAAATGACCAACGCGCAACCGTGCTCGTGGTTGATGATGACATTTGCTGTAGTGAGCTGCTGTGCGGGGTCCTTCGCGAAATGGGAGTGCATACCATCAGCGCTCAAAGTGGCGCTGAGGCATACGAACTCATTTGCCAAGGTGAATGCCGTATCGTCATTTCCGACTGGCAGATGCCAGAGATGACTGGCATTGAATTGTGCGAAAAAGTACGCCGCCGACAACTTGGCGACTACGTCTACTTCATGCTGCTGACCTCGCTACACGGCCGAACCAATTTGGTGCGTGGTTTGCAAGCGGGTGCTGACGACTTCATCACCAAACCTTTTGATCCCTATGAGCTGCACGTACGTCTGCGAGTGGCAGAACGCATCGTTTCGTTAGAGAACCGCGGTCTGATCGTCTTTTCATTAGCCAAATTGGCTGAGTCTAGGGACCCCGAGACCGGAGCTCACCTGGAGCGGATGCGGGAGTACTCTCGAGTCTTGGCCCAGTATTTAGCCACGCAACCAAAATACGAACACATCATCGATGCGGACTTCATTCGCGCGATCTACCTAACCAGCCCTCTCCATGATATTGGTAAGGTCGGTATACCGGATAACATTCTGCTCAAACCGGGACGCTTGACTTCGGAAGAATTTGAGATCATGAAGCAGCACACGACGATCGGCTGCAATACGCTCGATGCTGCCTATGCGGCCTGCCCATCGGCAGAATACTTGAGACTCGCACGAGACATCGCCAACTCTCATCACGAAAAATACGACGGATCAGGCTATCCCAACGGATTGAAGGGCACTGAGATTCCGTTGTGTGGCCGGATCGTGGCACTGGCAGATGTGTACGACGCCCTGACGACGAAACGGGTCTACAAGGATGCGTTTAGCCACGAAGCGGCTAAGAAGATTATCATCGAGGGACTCGGCAGCCATTTCGACCCCGATGTCGTCGATGCTTTCCTTCACAAGGAAGACCGCTTTATTCAAATCAAGAATTGCCTCGACGGCGAAGATCCCTTGCCTGTCAACGCAATCCCTGTCCCTATGTCGGTCAGCCCACCTGTGGCGATGGCTGGCCTTTCAACCTAACTCACCAGCCTTCCACTACGTTTCGCATCCACGGGATGCCGTCGCTCCCAAGATGCGAAACGGTGCAGGCAATAGCGCGCTAGACGGCTCAAGAAGCCTCGGTCGCCCCTTCGCTACTAGCGGTGGACGACTGCACTTTGGTACCTGCTGTACCAGGTGCGCGGCGACGTCGCGGCTGAGCTTCGGCAGAGTCGAGACGAACAATTGCACCTGGGACTTTGCGCGCTACGAAATTTACGATGATCTGGGTAGCATCGCGCACTGTGTCCATCGCGTGCACATTGAATCCAGCTTGTTCGTAGAGTCGCAAGACGTCCTGCAGAGTTCGCTGGTAAAAGAACCAGTCCAAGTGCCATTGATAGGGAGTCTGGTCGTATTGCTCAGTGTCCTTGAAAGCAATGTACAAAACACCCTGCTCGTTGAGAGTCTCCCCCCAGCCATGTAGCAATCCCACCAAGTGCTCATCGGTGAGGTAGTCGCAAAGACCGACACTATAGATCACATCAAATTTGCCGAAATGGCGAATCGTGTTCTCAGCCGACCGCGTGCGCAACGCGTTGTAGCGATTCATCGACATCGTTGTCGAGTCAGGAAGCTGCGGTTTCACGTGCTGACTGACATAGTCGATTGCTTGCGGATCATTGTCCAATGCGACAACCTCGACTCGCTGAGAGCGGGCGGCGGGCCACTGCAAAAACTCGCGACAGGGACCACTGGCGATATCAAGTATGCGCACCGGTGCGTCGCCATCGCGACGTCCCAGCTCGGTCAAGAGAAAGCTACGAACCGATGCCATTCTGGCGCGCACGGCTCGGGCCAAAGGTAGATCGAGGATGCACAAATCAATGTAGCCACCCAATCCACAGGCTGGCGTCGCTTCCTCGTAGAGCTTTAGCAACATTTCGTAATCGCCCGCAAAACCACTGGGCTTCGTGCGGGAGCGATGTGCAATCCAGCTCTGCTCCATCCAATGGCCCGTTCGATCGCGAAACAGCTTCTGTGCTTCCAACACTTGCGGTTGGGTAATGCCTTCCGTGGTCTCAAATTCTCGGCAAGCGGCTTGCGATTTTTCAAACGCGGCCAAAACCTGCTGGTGCCAACGATCACCGTGAACCGGAACTTGATCCGCGGGAATCTCTTTTTCTAGTTGCGAAAGGGAGCCAGCAAACTCCTCAATACTACTAAGAAATGTCGTGAGAGCGCTCGTATAGCTTGGTGCAGAACTGGTTTGAGAAGCTGCCATCAGTAGTCCTCTGAAAGGAAAAGACGAAGTTCATTAAGCGAAACCGATGTTTACTTAGAGCTTCCGTAGGAATTTTCATTCCTTCGTTCAAAGGGGCAAGCGAATTATTACAACAATCTACGCCGCCACCAGTACACAGACCGAATTCCTCGCGCGTTTCTCTTTTTGTGTCCTAGACTGTACCGTGCATCTAGATAGAAACCCCATCAGTTCAGGGGGAGGCATGCCTGCTATCCTCGAAGGGCAAGAGAATTGAATACGCATTGGTTTCAGCAACTTGTCATTGACGAACCGCTTCCAGTATTGGAGGGAGGTCGTTATCTCTATCGGGAGACGCTACACGCAGATCCAAAGAAGCAAACGCTGCGATGTACGGATTCCCGCACTCAAGCAGATTTGGTGGTCAGAGCGTTTAATACGCAGCTCTTGCCGGCAGGTGCCAAAACACTTTTGCTCCACGAAGCGGAGGTCGGATCCCAAGTTAGTCCTTCCGGTGTATTACCCATCCTCGAATATGGCTACCAAGAGGACATTCTCTACATCGTCTTACCGTTCGCCTATGGCATTCGCCTCGACCAGCAATTCCAGCAAGAACGACTCACGCTTTCCGCCTGCCTGAGGCTGGGGATTCAGTTATTTCAGTCGCTCGCCGACCTCCACAATGCGGGTGCGATTCACCGCAATATTAGGCCATCGAACATCTTCATTCGCGACACCACCGCGGAGAAGATTTCGATTATTGGATTGGGGGATATCAAGCGGTTTAACCAGGAGAAGCTCTACGGACAGCACGCGGCCAGCAGCGTCATGTACATGTCTCCCGAGGAAACCGGCTCGATCGACTACGATGTTGGGCCCTCATCCGATCTTTACTCCGCCGGTGTACTGCTCTTCCAGTGCCTAACTGGCGTTCCTCCGTTTGCCTCAGGTAGCGTCAGTTCGGTACTCTTGGAGCATTTGACCGCGAGCGTTCCCGATATCTGCAGTCTGACTCCCAACGCCCCCCGGGAATTGAATGAGGTAGTCCAGCGTCTGCTGCACAAGGATCCCCGAGATCGCTATCAAACCGCGACTGCTGTCGCCACAGACCTCCGCGCTATTGAACATGCGCTTGGACAAATGCACCCGTCACGTATTGTCGTTGGAGTCACCGACCGCCGGCGGTCGTTGACGGTCCCCGCCTTCGTCAATCGCGATATAGGGTTACCACAATTGTCCCAGGCGCTAGATGAAACCAACGAGGGGCAAGGTTGCTTGGTCTACGTTGAAGGAGTTTCTGGCAGCGGAAAAAGCCGCTTACTCATCGAGACGGCCAAGCTCGCTCGAAGTCGGCGGCAACTCGTCTTACGAGGACAGTGCGTCAATCGTGTGGGGAATTCGCCGTATGCAGTGTTTGATGGAATTGTCGATGGATTGCAAAATGCTATTCAAGAAAGCCCCGCTGCCCTGGACGAGATACGCAAGCAACTTGGTGATTTAAGCGAAACCTTGGTGGCAGCTTTACCGCGACTGAGAGAGATGCTGGCAGTAGCAGCCAGCGGAGTAGTTGCTCCTGAGGCATTCGGTGAAAACCGAACGGTCGAAGCTCTGCAGCGATTCCTGGAGTGCGTCGGGGAGGTTTTCGGGCCGACCATCGTAATGTTGGACGATTGCCAGTGGTGTGATGCCCTGACCCTGCGCGTCATTCAGAGATGGCGCGAAAAATCGGAACGCGTCGCTCTAAAGACGACATTGATCGCTTCTTTCCGACACGAAGAGGTCGACGAGACGCACCTGTTGAGAAATCAGTCTCCGCGTCACCACATCGCTTTGCAACCATTCTCCGATGAAGAAGTCGGAAAGTTGCTTGAGTCGATGGCGGGCAGCTTGCCACGCGAAGTATTGCGTACCGTGCAACGCCTGGCGCAGGGCAGTCCCTTCATGGCTACAGCCGTGTTGCGTGGCCTCGTTGAAGCATCCGCTCTAGTGCCGTTGGAAACGGGTTGGCAGATTCGAGCTGCAGCCTTCGCGGATCTCCAATCCTCGGATCAAGCTGCTTCCATTTTGGCTAAGCGGATCGACCTCCTACCTAAGGACACCCTACGCGTCCTGTCTATCGGTGCCCTCCTGGGTAAGGAGTTTTGTCTCGATATCAGCATGGCATTGGCTGAGGTCACTGCGGCGGAAATTTTCGAAGCCTTGCGGCAGGCTCGCGAGCGTCAGCTTGTCTGGGCAAAGTCTGACGGAGCTAGCTTTACGTTCGTTCATGACCAGATCCGCGCCGCCCTGCAACGCTGGCTGCCTGACGACGAAAAGCGGCCCCTTCACCACCGGGCTGCCGAGTACCTCGAGGAACATTCACCAGACCATTTTGCAGAAATCGCCTATCACTTCGATCAAGCGGGGGAACCGCAACGGGCTATAGAGTTTGCGATACGTGCCGCCGAACAGGCTCGTCGACAGTTTTCGCTGGAGTCTGCCGAGCAACAGTATCTGATAGCCGTCCGTAGCGCAACAACCGCCGACTTACAGACTCGCTTCAATATCTCTTCAGGCCTGGGTACGACATTGATGTTGCGTGGCAAGTATGCCGACGCCGCCGTCTACTTAGCACAGGCTGCCGAATTTGCCGACGGCACTTTCGCGAAAGCTCAGATCCAGACGCAGCAAGCAGAACTGAATTTTAAGCGGGGCGATATGGATCAGGCGACCGTTGCCTTTGAGCATGCCCTAGGCTCGTTGGGATGTTTTGTTCCACAGAATGCATTAGCTGTGTTCAGCGCACTCTGCTTTGAGGCTTGCGTGCAAATCCTGCACACGTTGCTTCCACGATGGTTTGTACACCGTATCAAACGGGAGCCAGATGCGTCCACCACGCTTGCAATCGGGCTCTACAGTAAACTAACCCACGGCTATTGGTTTTGCCGCACAAAGGGGCAGTGTTTGTGGGCGCATTTGCGAGGCCTCAATCTAGCCGAGCGCTATGCACCGACCCCAGAATTGGCACATGCGTACTCGGAACATGCCCCCGTGGTGAGCCTGATCCCACTGTTTCACCGTGCCGTTACCTATGCTGAAAAGTCCTTGGCTCTGCGCAAGCACTTTCAAGATGTCTGGGGAGAGGGGCAAACGCTTACCTTCTACAGCTGCGTTTTGTACTATGCGTCCGATTTTCGAAAATGTGTCGAAAAGGGACGCGAGGCGGTACGGCTACTGGAGATGACTGGCGACTACTGGCAAGTGCACATTGCCAGATATCAAGTTGCTGCCTCCCTCTACCATCTCGGCGATTTTGAGGGCGCGTTGAACGAAGTCCGTCTAAATTATCGCTCAGGTACAGAACTGGGTGACGAACAGGCCTCCGGTATCATCTTTGATGTGTGGGCACGTGTCTTCCGGACACCGCTCCCCACCGAGTTACTGGAAGTTGAACTGCAACGCTCGCGGCAAGATCGTCAGGGCTCCGTGCAAGTTCTCATTGCTGCCGGCATCCATGACGTCTATCAACATCAATGGCCGACCGCAATCGAGTCTCTCGAGCAGGCCTACGCACTGGCTCGCAAGGCTGGGATCCTCAACGCATACACACTACCAGCTTCGGCTTGGTTGGCTACCGCCTACCGTCGACAGGCTGCCGAGGTGCAGACGTATCAACCGCGACAATGCAAGCACCTTCTTCACAAAGCCAAGACCGCAGCGCGACGTGCAATTCGGCAATCCAAGCTCTGTAGGAATGACCTGCCGCGCGCCTATCGCGAACTGGCCTTGGCCTATGCGATGCAAGGCAATCATCAGCGGATGCTACGCTTCCTGGATAAAAGTGTGCTGACCGCCCGCCAACATCATGCTGAGTATGAGCTCGCTCTATCGCTGTACTACCGCGGAACACTCACCAATTCAGTTACCTCATACAACGGTCAAGCGGATCTATCCGCAGCCAAGGCATTGTTCGAATCTTTAGACGCACGCCAACCCAAAGAGTCCAGCGCTACTCACGAGCTGGAGCAGAGCCTATCGTTGGTCGATCGATTCGATCGCGTCCTACACTCCGGACGAAGTATCGCTTCGGCTCTGTCGGCGGATCGAATCTTTGCAGAGGCCAAAACAGCCGCCGTGCGTTTGCTGCGCGGCGATGAATGCTACTTCATCGAGCTCGACGACGAACAGTGTCCGATCAATCAGTCTGGGTACAGTTTGGACTCGGAAATGCTGGGCTTCGTGCAATCTGCGATTGATGCGGGCCAAGCGATCTCGATCTCAAACGATTCTTCCACCGAAGATTCCAGTACCGCGACCGGTGATCGCTCTCGACTCTGTGTCCCGATTCGCAAGCGAGATTCCGTCGTTGCCTGCCTCTACGTTGCGCACCATCAAGTGCGTAATTTGTTCGGTGAGGATGAGCTGCGACTCGCCGATTTTGTTGCGGCGATTACGGGTGCTGCTCTGGAGAATGCAGCTGGCTTCTATGAGCTCGAACAACTCAATGCAACCTTGGAGCAGCGAGTGGCCGATGGTACCGCAGTGGCACGTGCTCGTGCCGACGACCTGGCGAAGTCCAATACGCAGCTGGAGCGTACAACCCGCGAGCTGCTCGTCGTCCAGGAACAACTTCAGGACGCTAAGGAAACCGCCGAATTTGCCAACGATTCCAAGAGTCGATTCTTGGCTACGATGAGCCATGAAATTCGAACCCCAATGAACGGAATCCTCGGGATGACAGAACTAGCGTTGCGTTCAGAATTGAACAACAAACAGCGGAATTGCCTCACAATCGTGAAACAGTCTGGCAACGCGCTGCTGGGACTGCTCAACGACATCCTCGACCTATCTAAGGTTGAGGCGGGGAAAATGGAATTGGAGAATATCCAGTTCGAACCGACCGCAACCATTGTGGATGCGATCAAATTGCTTTCAATCAATGCCGCGAACAAACAAGTCGAATTGGTTTGCGATCTGTCACCAGAATTGCCGCAATCGCTTTACGGGGATCCGTGCCGCTTGAGACAGATCATTGTCAACTTGGTTGGAAATGCAATCAAATTCACTGATGTTGGAGAGGTCGTGGTACGAGCACGATTGACCACGGATTCATCCGACCGCTCCTGCCTCCAGCTCTCAGTACGCGACACCGGCCCCGGCATTCCTCCAGCCAAGCATCAAGCGATCTTTGAGTCCTTCCAGCAAGACGACTCCTCCACAACACGCCGCTACGGCGGCACGGGACTTGGACTGACGATTTCTGCCCAATTGGTAGCTCTCATGGAAGGCAAAATTTGGGTCGACAGTGAACTAGGGCAGGGCAGCACGTTCCACGTGCAGCTGCCTCTCTCTCAGGCCGTCCCAGCGGAATCCTTCACCCACTCTCTAGCAGACACATCCATTGCCATCGTGACTTCCGTATTTTCAGCGGCGGAAAGCTATCGAGATACGCTCCAGTTTGCAGGTGCCCATTGCACCCATCTCACTGACCTAGAACCCAATGTAACAGCGCTATCCGCCGCAGCGAACTCGAACGCCCGAAGGTCGATCATCCTGTTTGACCTCGGATTCCAGAGTTCAGAATGGCCATCCACCGATTCGATTCGAGCGCTTCAACAAGCTCAGGTTGAAGTATTCGTACTACTGCCGGTCAACGCGCCAGAAGAGGCAACGCTCAAATTAGGCATCCCCTATGAGAACTGCTTAGCAAAACCGACCTCTGCCAAAGAATTGGTTGAAGCACTAACCACATCATCTTCCGAGGATATCGAGAGCAACGTGGCGACAAACTCACCCGCATCAACCGCAGGACTCAGTATCCTTCTGGTGGATGACGCTGAGATCAATCAAGAGGTCGCACAGGGGGTCCTGGAAATCTTTGGACACCGATGTACCGTCGCATCCTCTGGACAGGAGGCAGTAGATGCAAACCACCAAGATTCGTTTGATGTCGTCCTGATGGATCTCGAAATGCCCGGCATGGATGGTCTTCAGGCCACGCGTGAGATCCGTAAAACAGATAACGGCCCTCATCGCACTCCGATCATCGCAATGACTGCTCACGTTTTGGAAGGAACCGAAATCAAGTGTCTGGAAGCGGGCATGGACGCCTGTCTCACCAAACCCATCCAGCCAGAGACGCTGCAAGCCATGCTTTTGCATTGGACAACAGGCAACCTCCAACCGGCCTATTGATAGACCGACAATCCAAAGCTCAAGAAATGCGCATCCAGGGAGTTCTCAACGCTTGTACCAGCCAGAGCCCCAGAACCCGGTGCAAAGATGGGACCAGTCCGATTGCTATCGAGCATGTAGCTGTAACCGATATTCACGGCGGTCGTCGGGGCAGTTTGAATGGACAACCCAGTACTGAGCATGTGCTGGTAGATCAGCGGCGACGCGACGTTGAAAAAAGCCTCATTGTTGCTGACCGGATTTTGATTGTAGGTATAGCCACCGCGGATCGCGATGCCATCGTGCACTTGGAATTGGGCGCCTAAGGCAGTGGCCAGTACCGAACTCCAATCGAGTCCCACAAGACGGCCTGTCCCGTCAAATTCGGCGGGATCTCCCAAACCTGCTGTATTGGCGTAATCCACAAAGCGGACGTCGCAGGCGAACAGCCAGCGGTCTATTCCAGCATACGAGGTGCCCAGTGAAAGAACCAAGGGCAGATCGATGTCAGCCGTCAACGTGCGAGGTCCTCCCGTTGCGTCCTCACCATTGAAGTCAAACTTCTCCATCCACGTGGGACTCTTCAGCGACGCACCGAAACGCCATTCATCGTCATAGATATAGAAAGCACCGACTTGAAATCCGGCTCCCCAGTGGTAACGCGTCGAACGTCCGGAGGAATAGCCATTCGAATTTGGCGAATCAAAGACAAAGGGCTCAATTCCCAGCTGTCCGGTAGTGATGGTGGGGCCGGCCGCGATCGAGAGTCTCTCGGTTAGGGAATAGGAAATGACCGGAGCCAGCTGCATGAACGATGCTTCAGAACTAACACGTCCCAAGCCACCACCCGCTTGAGGTGCCAGAACCGGATTGCTGGGATCCGTCTGCAGATTGGTCTTAAATCCTGCCACCGCGTTCACACCTAAACCATAGGTGAGGGCGGGATTCGTCGACTTGTGAACCCAACCAATATTAGGGATGGGAAAAACGCCTGGGTCCGCCTCCGTCTCTCCATGGGCATTTCCCGCGGTCGACGCCAAGGTATGATTGGCAAACAAGAGATCTAAGCTGAACTCAGTTTCGCTAGCCGCCAAGCCGCTGATAGTGGCGGGATTCCAATAGAGAGCCCCTAGGGCATCGATGGGTGCGGCGGTTGACGCCCCTCCCATACTGCGATTGACCGGACCAGCTGCAGAAATCAGCAGGCCTTGCGCATTCACACTGTGGGAGCAAAGTAGTGCAAAGATGACCGTCCAATAGAGCTTCTGTGCAGAACGAGCGACTTGCATTTACGTTGCCTTGGTTTTAACGAACGGACGATCGACGAATGCCTCTGGTACATTCGGCACAACTGGTGCAGCATGACTACATTAATCGTAATTGTTTCCGAGAAGTTAAAGTTGCAAGTCTAGGAGTCGCTCCACCTCCACCGAGCACCGTGCCGTGACGGCGCCACAACATCGATTTTCCAAGGTTCCGAAGTTGACTCCCTGACACGCTGCGCAATCTCTTCGGCTGCCGGTTTGGATTCAGCGAATCCAAAGATCGTCGGCCCCCAACTGCTTTGGCCAACTCCCTGCAAGCCTGCGCGCTGGGCCTGCAGTACGGCCGAGGCGACCTCGGGGCCGTTGAACTTGCCTCCCTGGACCTCATGGAACATCTTCGATGCTAAGTCCATGTAGCGATCCAGCAAGGAGATGAATTTGCCAAATGCGAACGCCCCCGCCTGGAACGACTCCAACATTTCCTCCGCAATACTCAGCATACGGTTACGGTCTGGATTCGGAGTCCGGCCGATGCGAGCCAGCAGCTTTGCTTCCGAATCTCCGAAAACGCGCCGATTGCTCATCGGTTGTATCAAGAGTACGCGCCACGATTCCGGCAAATTGATCGTCTGACAATCAAAACCACGTGACCTCGCTTCCCCCTTAGATTGGCTAGCGGACTCACCGCGATCCAGCACCAACCCGCCACTCAGAAAGCACTGCAATCCGATGGCCGAACGCAATCCTCGTCCTGACCGCTCAGCCAACTCCTGCAATCCTAGCACTCCCGCAACCTGGGACACTGGCTGCCACCCCTCTCCCATCGGAAGAGAACCTTGCGTCTGCGTTTTTTGCCAGAGCCACAAACCAAAGGCGGCAGCTACGCCCAACTGAGTGCCACTTCCCAAGCCAGCGTGCGCGGGGAGGCCGGACACAAGCTCGATGCTAGGCACAGGACAGCCATTATGGTTGCCAGCCAGCCAACGTTCTAGGATGGGACGCAGACGCTTCGCGCTGTCCCGCTTGGCTCGATTTTGCGAAGGCGATTGAGGCCTGTGCTCGACGCAAGCGGGGGAGGAAAATCGCAAGTGGTTTCCCGGCTGGGCAACTCCCAGACCAAGGCCTGCGAAACGCAGAGGCGCAGCGGGGCAGAGTTCCATTAGTCCAAAGTGAATGCGGCAGCCAGTTTGAATCTCGAGCAACGTGCTACTCTCATCCTTTGTTATCTACGAAACCAGTGTGATCTGCATGACCATAGTATTCTACAAAATAGTTCTGTAGCAATTTCCAAGCATCCAACTCGCGTTTCCCGGCAGTCTTTGTAACCGCTACCTCAAGTTTCGCAAGGCTAGCTTCAACCTCTCCCTGCTCCAGCAGATGAACGCGGGTCGCCAAGATTGTGGCTTCGAGTACGGCGTGCTTGGCTCGATTCCATCCCCAAAAGTCGCGGAGATGCCCGCTACTATGCACTGTGGCATGGGCTTCGCTGCGAATTGAGCTGAGGTCCCAGTCGGTGATCTCGAGCCGAAACCATCGGCAAGCAGAAGTCAGGATCTGCCCTCCAGCAGCATGCGGCTGGAATTCGAGCGATAGAGGCTGCCCGAGCGCTGCCTGTACCACGGGCAACACATCGTCGACGATATGAAAGATCCCTACCGGATTGCTGCGGAGCAGTTTGAAAGTTGTGGAAGTCTGGAAAGGGCGCAGCGTCCACCGTGTAAAGTCCTCGCTCACGACAGGCCCCATGGGAGCCACATGGGCGGTCCCATCGTCGCGCTGTGTCGACAGCAGGCCTTCCACAATCATGCTTGGCCCCGTTGCGGTAGCATCGGACTCTCCCATCAATGGGCTCCACTCAGAGCAATTTCTCGGATAAATCGATTGTACATCGCAATCACCTCGTCCCGCTCGTTGTCCCGAAAGGGATCGTGCAGACGGTCCTTGAGAATCTCGACTCGACACCAGGGACCGCCACGTCTGCCAAACTCTTGAGACGCTTCAGGACAAGTCCGGATATCGGCCGTACCGTGGGTCAGCAGCAATGGCGTCGATAGAGTGTGCGCCTGCTCCAATGACCATCTTCCACTATCGATCAATGCCGCTCCCAAACGCAAGGAGAGCTGCGCATGGAATAAGCGATCCTCCCGAAATGCTTGCTGTTCGACCTCTGAGTTCATGAGATGCTTGGGGTTCACCCGCGACCGCAAGCGATAATTGGGAATGCACTTCAGTAGGATTCGCGCCAACCGTTCAAAGGCAGCGCTCGGCGGATTCATCGCCAGAATCATTGGGCTGGAAGAGATCACTCCGGCCGGGCGTGGATACTCTCGTAACGCATAGTTTAAAACCAAGTTTCCCCCCATACTGTGGCCAAACAGGGTAGGGGCAACGCTGGCGTACTCGCGTTGACACCACTGATACATCGCGTGGATATCATCCAACAGCGAAGAATAGGATTGGATGCAACCGCGGGCTTCTGGACTGAGGCCGTGCCCTTGCTGGTCGAATGCAACGACCGCGAACTCGGCAGCCACCCAATCCTCTGCCAGTCGGTGATAACGGGCTCCGTGTTCCCCTAAGCCATGCACGATCAGCACGCACCCCTTGGGGGGCACCTCTGGATCCCAGCGGTGCACATATTTCGATTGGTTGGATGCGATCGTTGTCCACTGGGCGGCGTAGCGCATCGGCGAAGCTCGTCTGTTCTCGTAGAAAATAGAGGAAGTCGCGCAGTATACTCCACAATCCACCAATCGCTCTAGGTGTTCGGCAGGACTACTGCTGCCGCTTCAACATAAACAGCTCATACATGGGATCGGCGATCTGCTCACCACTGGCGTCGCTCAACTCTTCCGCCAAAACTTGATCGAACTGTCCGCGGAAAATTTCTTCAGCCCGCCCACCATCGAAGTAGGCTGCTGGCTTTTGGGTGGCTCGCATCGATTTGATCAGCTCACCGAAAAATGTCTGCCCGACGAAATCGGAGAAAGCCTCTTTGAGAGGAGCGTCCACAGCGTCGCTAGCTGGTTGACTGCCAACCTTCTCCGTCAGCAAGCGGGGCGGTTCTACATTCACCGACACCTGGCTCGGCAAGGGTGGAATCATTCTTCGGTTCCCAACAAGACGCGAAACAGAGACACTATTCGAAGATCACTTCGCCGTACAAATCTCCGTTACGGTCGAGCGTACGGATGATCGCAATCATATCAGCGGTTGGCACGTTCAAGCCATTGAGTGCATCAACGAGATTCTTGAGCTTAGGGCGCATCTCGTTCACAGGCGACTGACTATCCAAACCGGCAAAGCCTCCAACCCCCGGGCGGGCGTCAATGCTCAGATTCTTGTGGTTGATGGCGACCGGATTGATCAGGACATCCTCGCCCATGACAATAACGCCCTCACGCTCGTTGATGACCACACGCTTGTTTTTCTTGATATTGGTCAGCGCGATATCCATCAAGAGCGATACAAACTTCACCGGTTCATCACGATAGACATTCGGAATCATCACCTCGACATGGTGAGCATCAATCGCTTTAGTAGCAATGTACGAGTCCGCGGCAGCACCCACGCCAGTCAGCCCACCCTGATTCAAGCCGTCAATCGCGTCTCCAATGAAAACCGCATTGGAAAAACTTGCCAAGTCTCGATCGAGTATCAGAGTGATTTTGCCATTTTCCGAAAACGCATTGGTAACAGTTGCTTCCATCTTGCAACCGTTGAAAACGGCTCCCGAGGTTGGGATTGAAGGGTTGGGGAGTGAAATCCGTCCTTCAGCCAAAGCATAGACGACGGGCTGGTCTGCCCGAGGACCGAGCAAATAGGCCAACATCAAACGCCCACCCTCCAGACTCTTCGCATTGATCGCATTCACTTCGCAATCAAGCCTATCCCCTTGCTGAGCACCAGCTGCTGGAATTTTGGCCGTGACCATTACTTGGGCAACATTTCCAGCATCCCCCACTTCATCCAGCAAGGGAACACCTTGGGCATCGGTGGCGATACTGGCTCCCATCAACTGGGTTGCCCGCGCCAACGCGCGCATCGTCGGTTTTATGTCACTGTCTCCCGTCCCCTTGAGCCCTACGACTAACCCCCAGCCCTGGAGCGTATTCTCTTCTTGTCCCTTGAGCCGGCACACATCGCGCAACGTGACCACAGACTGCGGAATTGAGGTGGAGCGCGCCACAGAAGCGACCGGAGCCACTTGTGCCACAGTAACGGGACTCATTGCCAGCCAAGCGAGCGCACCACAAACTGCCTGCTGAAGGGCGATTCGATTGAGTGCGTCAGGGCGATTCATGATGGATACTCCGAAGACAGGCGTCGTTTGCCGAGCGTGTTGTTGGCCGATCATAGAGAATTGGCTGAGAGAATAAATAGCAATCGCAGCGTCCGCTCGCTTGCTAGGCAACCACCAGCGGCCCCGCCGCCATGGTTTACTTCATTTTGGCCTACAGGTGGTACTCAATTCGATAGGCGACTTAGAACGGTTGCAGGCGGCTAAACCATTCAGTGAACCATCCGCGGCGATAACCATCACGCGTTTGTCCAGCTTCCCGCTTATCGAGTTTTAGATTGATAATATCGCGACTCAACACCACGTTGTCTGGCCCCAACGCCGTGTCTTGACACTCGCCGCTCAGCGAAACTTCCCAGCGGTTGTCATTGATGGTGATTGTCTTGTGCGCCTCTAGCACTAGGTTTCCATTGGGACGAATGTCCGCAATCGTGGCGGAGATATTCAGGGTGAGAGACTCTCGCGTCGTGAGCGTAGAGCTAGCGCGATAGGTTTGATTCATGGTAGCACTCACCTCAGGATCGCCATCGGACTGTGGAGCCGGTTTCATGGACAGACCATCGAATCGCAGCCACTCTTCTAGGGCTGCGTCATAAATGGAATTCTTCCGTTGCGATGCAATACCATCAGCTGTCATCCGGGCCGATTCATCAACGCGAATCTGCACGATGTCGTGCACCTGCAGGATCCGATTCTTAGGCGGCGGTTGGTAGGTGAAGGCCGAATTCAGCGACAACCCACCGTAGCCTGCTTGCGCGACCATTTGAGGCGCGTACCCCGCCGGTGCGCCCGCCATTGGTCCAACTTGTTCAGGTCCCGGAGGAGCACTACCTTGCTGCGTCGGGCCACTCGAAATGCGTGGGTTGTGATACAGGGAACTGCTTTGCGCTTCAACCGCCGACGCCCCACAGGTGATTAGGCACAAGCAGCATACCCCTTGGCAAAATCTCCGCCAACGGACCTGGCACCCTAAATTACCGCTCAAAAGCATCCCGATCCCCTGATTTATGTCGTGAGTAATTCGTTTGGTAAAGACATGTAGACGCTGCGGTATGCCCGCCGAACGCCTACCGCGCGGTAGTAACTGGTCGACTGGTTGCAGCCACACGTACCTTCATGGGACCCGAAATGGTCGCAAGCAACTTGCGGCGTCCCGCCATCTCGACCTCCACCAGATCGCCAATGGCGCCACCACCCATCGCACGCCCTTGCGTGCTGACCGTGATTCCACCAGCCACACATTCGATGGTAACGATCTCTCCGCGTGACACCACAATGGGATCGCCCAGGAACTCATCGGACAGCGGTAAACCGGTGCTCAGGCTCCGGCGCATTTGCTTGCCAAGCACTTGATCCATATCGGTGAAATACTCAACATCCGCTTTAGAGTTTTTCGGCAATGCTTCATACATCAGTGCGTCGGCGGTCAGCACTTCATCCCGTCGCAAGGGGCGCTTGGCAGCCACAATCATGGGCGGAAACTCGACCGTCGCCATGATGCTAAGGTTCTTCACCTCATCACCATACCGAACTTGGATCACAAACTGCTGCTCCCCAAGCCAGGGCTCACTTCCGCCGCCAACTCCAACGATATTCCGTCGAGAACTCATACTACTGACGTGCGGAGTTGGGATGTGCGCCGTGATCCGCCAGTCGGTTCGTTCCCCAGTCTTCAAAGTCAAATATTCGGAAAGGGCCTGTTCAACGAGCTCCGCGGCTTGACGCACGGTGCGTTCTTGGACAAAGGCCGGAGTCATGGAGGCCATCACTTGGTGTTCCGAGGATTGGACTCGCTCCAGCCTTGCTTGATCGCTGCCGGTCCAACGAATACTGGCTGGGTGAACCCCTCGCAATTCGAGATGCTTGAGCACGTCCTGGCTATACCAAACCTGGGCGGCGCCGGCACGGGGTGCAGGCCCCATTGGCATCTCAAGTACTCGATCAATGGTGCTGCTCTTTCCGGCGGCAACTTCCACCAACTCTCGCAGGTGCACGACGTCTCCCTGGCAGGCCGGTGTCTCCCGGAACCGCAGCACTGTTTTCTCCTCAGCCTCAGCGGCGCAAGCTAGGCTCCAGGTCAACAACGCCAACAGTAAGATTTTAAAGTCCATGAATCGCAGTTCATCCAAAGGTCAATTCGATCTGAAACAATCCACGCGTCACTATCGTCTCAAATTGGAAATGAGCTGGAGAACTTGGTCGCCTGCCTGTACCGCCTGGGAATTGAGCTCGAAGCCTCTTTGGGTAGTGATCAAGTCAATCAATTCAGTAACCGGCTCGACGTTCGATGCTTCGAGAGTGCTTTGCCGAAGAATCCCCAAGCCGTCTGACCCTGGATCACTTAAAATGGGAGAGCTACTGGCATCCGTTTGCTGATACAAATTCTCTCCGACCTTCAGCAACCCATCAGGATTAATGAACTGCGCCATTTGCAATTGGCCCACCTGCTGCAATTCGATGTTTCCAGCCTGGCGCACGCTGACCTGCCCATTGGGGCTGATCACGATATCTGTCGCATCTTGCGGGATGGAAATAGGCGGCTCGATGAGACGCCCCGTTTGCGCGGAACCAATCACCAAGTTTCCATTGGCATTGATATCGAGATTGCCAGACCGAGTGTAAGCGGTGCTTTGCGTCAGTGGATCGAGCACCTGCATAAAGCCATTTCCTTCAATCGCAACATCCAATTGACGCCCTGTCTGCTGGATGGCTCCTTGGCGAAAATCTTTCTGAGTGCTCTGAACACGCACTCCCAAACCGACCTGCGTACCAGTAGCCGTGGGCGTCTGCTGCGAATCGAGCATGCCTGGGTAGGCATCGTTGCGATAAAGTAGGTCTTCAAAATTCGCGCGATCCTTCTTAAACGCAGTCGTATTGATATTCGCCAAATTATTGGCAATAACATCCAACTTCGTCTGCATTGCATCCATGCCGGTCGCGGCGGTGTACAGAGTCTGAATACTCATAAATCTTTACTTTCTGCTAAACAACTAGCCCTGTCGCAGTACACGACTAATCAATTGCCCGGTCGCGTCGTCTTGGGTTTGCATCAATTTCACATTGGCTTCATAGACTCTCGAAGCTTCGATCAACTCCATCATGGCTTTGGTGGGTTCGACAGCCGACATTTCCAGCGCTCCACTGGTCACTTGCCGGTCCCGATCAGCCACCGGAACAAGTGGCGTCAGCGATTCGAAGAGGTTTTCCCCAACACGCGACAAATCCCCCTTCTCCTTGGGGCGCACCAGGCCCACCATTTGGCGCACTCCATCTTGGACGATGGCTCCATCATCCATTGCCTGAAAGGGACGTGTCTTATCAATCACGACCCGACCACCTCCGGCGGATAGAACGGGATCACCGCCGGGCGTCACCAGGGTTCCCTGAGAATCGAATAGAAAATTTCCAGCCCGCGTCAGCATTTGCTTGCCACCATGCTCCACGGTGAAAAAGCTCTGTTCATCGTTAATGGCGAAATCGGTTTGGTTGCCGGTCTGACGGATGGGGCCCTGCTCGAACATCGTCACCGTCGGGTTGATGCCGATACCGCCACCAACGTCATCGACGCCACCCTGTCCGGGAGGGACATCTCCCTGCGCAATGGCCTCCGCATGCTGACTTTGAAGCATGGCCATGTGCGGCTTGAAGCCCGCCGTATTGATGTTCGCTAAATTATGACTCAGAACCTCAAGCCGATGACTTTGTGCATTGGCTCCAGCTGCTGAGAGATAGAGTCCGTATGGCATGACCAACTAGCATTCTACGATCGCACCCCTGCGAAATTGACCTATGACTCTCATTTCGCAGCTTTGCAAGCTCTCGTCAAGATTAGCTTTAAAGAAAGCATTAACACCGAACTATTTTCCGGCGTTCTCCACGAGCAGCATGACACCCAATGCTATCATGCTGCTGGAATTGAGCATGAAGTGGATAATGATGCAGGGCCATACCGACTGCGTGGCTCGATAGATCAAGCCTAGGAAGATTCCCAAGACCGTTAGCGGGATGAAGCTCAGACCGTAGCCCCAGTGGGCCAAGCCGAACAACGTCCCAGCAACCAGCGATGGCCAAATGGGTGGAATCCCCTGGAGGGGCTCCTGACCAGATTCATTACGCTCTTCCAACTCCCCTTCGCCGCGCAAGGGAGGAGGCTCGTAGGGGCTGTTCCCGGGGTTTGGTTGAGCCGCGTTGGAGGTTAACTTGGGCTCGGCACCGACAAGCGTTGCTTCAATAATTCCATCTCCACCCACTTTCTCATCGGCGAGCTCGGATTCCCGGCCCCCGCTGGAAAGGCCAGCGGTGCGCGCAACATACCCCTGAAAACTCTTCCCCTGATAGAACAACGTATTTTCCGGGTCGGTACGGGCAGACTTACTGGCTCCCAACACGACCGCCGGAAAACTACTAAAGGGAATCGATTGCAACCAGCCCTGCAGCAAGCCGCGAAATAGAAACTCTTCGGTCAAAGGGGCCGCGATGGCCGCAGCAAAGACCGCTAACAAGTAGCCATTAACCGACGGCTCGCTCTTCATGGATTCCAACAGAGGATGCGCGTATTCGACCTTCATCCCAAGACTTACCAAAATGTTGCCCAAATACACAATGGGCAACGCGGCGATCCCCCCGATTACACCGACCTTCCAAGTGCTCGATAGTTTGGCGAATCCGAGGCCAACGTGTCGCACCGAAACACTGTAGCGGAGTACCAGCCAAAGCGTTGACACACCCACCACGCACACATAGCCCAAACTAATCAATGCAGATAGTGGAAGGGATCCTCCCGCGTCTTCGCCCAACTCGCGAACCGGCAACCCCAAACTCTTTACCGCAACAGCCAGAGCTACGAACTGGCTGCCGACGACCAGTATTAGCACAATCATAAGGTCGGATAGGCCCCATACACGAGCTTGCCAGGGTGCCACCGGTAGGATCGACTTTCCCTGCGCGTATCGAATCCCCAGCACAATCCAACTGACCACCGCGCCGGCCAACATCGCGAGCACAAGCAAGCTAAATCCCAACATGACCAACATCAACAACGGATGCTGCTGGAAAAATTCAGGGGAGAGATCCGGTGCGTCAACTTGCATTGCGAAGACTGTTTATCAGCGAGGTGGATGTTGATTGGCGAGCAGGGGTACTCTATCAGGAATGCTTAAAATCTAACTCGCGTTTCGAGCGAGTCGCACAGCCTGAATCACATAGTCCGCGCCGGAAGCAACGGTCATCAAGACAGCTAGCCAGATCAGCACACTTGTCGTCCATACCAACCAAACCGCGTCGGTCACTCCGTCGAGCAACAGCAGGCTTGAGACAACTGCAGCGCACTGGAACAGCATTTTCCATTTCCCCAAGGAGCGCGCCGAAAAATCCCCTCCCTTGCCTTCCACCATGGCTCGGATACTGGTCACCAAGAACTCCCGGCCCACGATCACCGTTACCATCCACGCATCAATGCCACTACCCGCACAACCGACCAAAGCGATTAAGGCAGCGGTGATAATAATCTTGTCGACAAACGGGTCGAGCACCCGTCCCAACTTAGTGACTTGATTGAATTTGCGCGCCCACCAACCGTCTACAAAATCGGTTGACGCGGCTACCACAAACACGAACAAGGCTGGCATGAATTGTTGGAACTCAATAAGAATCCCCACAAAGAACGCCAAGCCGAGTCGAGCCATCGACAGGGCATTGGGCACGTTCCAGATTTGATCGCCAGCAGCACTGGCTGGAGACTGATCCGAGTGCTCTACTTGAGTCGTTGTCGCGGCCACAGCTTACGATCTCTCGCTTTTAAAAGTTTAGAAGTGGTGGTAGAGGCAGAACCGTGAAGTAGAGGATGCTTTTTCTAGCCAAGCCGTGCGAAGAATCGAGCAAGCCATTCGCAGTTTTTACTACGGAATCGCCAACCTACTCACCCCCGTAGCGTACCAAACTTGGCATTCTCCAATTCGTCCCCAACCGATGCGGGCTCCCGCGCGAGACAGCCTACTATCGTGGCGAGCCAATTGCAGCCCCCACAAGGTCATAATCTTGGTGGCTGACAATCTCGGTGGGAACGATTTGCCCCATGCTCAGAGGCTTGTGGGGCTGGCCTGTCACATAGACCAAGGCGTCTACGTCTGGCGCGTCGGCAAACGTTCGCCCGACCCAAACGTTCTTCTCTTTGTCAACGGCCTTATCCAAGATGACTTCCAAGGCTTGACCAACCTGCCGCTTGCTCCAGTCAAATGCGATCTTTTGTTGCACTTCCATCAAGACCCGCTGCCGCTCAACTTTGACTTCGTCTGGCAGATGGTTAGGCAATTTTGCGGCTGGCGTATCGGGTTCGAGTGAATAGGTGAAGGCTCCTAAGCGTTCGAATTTCGCCTCTTTAACAAACTCAACCAACTCCTCGAAGTGTGCGTCGGTTTCACCAGGAAATCCAGTGATAAAGGTGGTCCGCATCACGAGATCATCAATTCGCCCTCGCAACTTGGCAACCAGCTCTCGCGTACTATCGGGAGTCACGCGTCGCGACATACGCCGGAGCATTTCGGCATTGAAATGCTGCAGAGGCATATCGATGTAGGGCACGATTTTTTCCGAATCGGCAATGGCATCGATCAACCGATCGTCGATATACATCGGATAGAAGTACATGAGACGAATCCATTCGAGGCCGTCCACTTTTTCGAGTTCCGCCAGCAGTTCGGTCAAGCGACTCTCGCCGTAGATATCTCGGCCATAGTAGGTCGTATCCTGGGCTACGACGATCAACTCCCGCGTCCCCGACTCCGCCAGTTGGCGGGCTTCCTTGAGGATCGTTTCTAGTGGCTTGCTGGCATGCTTGCCGCGCATCTTGGGGATTGCACAGAACGTGCACAATCGATCGCAACCCTCAGAGATCTTGAGGTATGCGAAATGGGGAGGCGTAATCCGCAGCCGGTTGGAATCATCCAAGGCGCGAATCGGGGCAGGGCGAAACACCGTGCGTTGCTCGTCTAAACCATCGACTAGGCGATTGGCCATCTGCGTGATATCGTCGCGGCTGAAGACCCCCACCAACGAATCGATTTCCGGCCGTTGCTCCAACAGCTTGGCGCGCTCTCGCTCGGCCAAGCAGCCCGATACAATCACACCCTTGATACGCCCCTGCCGCTTGAGGTCCAGCATCTGGTCGATGGCCTCAAAAGACTCTTGCCGCGCGTTGTCGATGAAACCACAAGTGTTGATGACCACAAAGTCAGAAGACTCGGGGTCTGGTACCAACTGAAAGCCCTCGTCGCGCAGCAATCCCAGCATCCGTTCGCTGTCCACCAAATTCTTGGGGCAGCCCAAACTAATGAAAGAGTACTTGCCCCGTGTCTCGTCGACGGGTAGATCCGCTCCCAAAGTGGGGGACGGGGTACTGTCAACGATGGGAAGCGAAATTTGCGGCATGGCTAATGGTTGCTAGAGTGAACTCGACCGACGGATGCTTCGCCCCCGAAACTCATCCCCTCAGCGCGTCTTCAGCAATCTCGAGAAAAGGGCTGAAACGAGGTAGAGATAGTGGCAAAGCCGACACGGCACATCGCGTGCGGGACCAATTATACAGCGTTTCTCAGATTCCGCATGCCTAAATCGCAATCGGCCCTTGCCGGGCGTTCTAACTGCAATCGGCAGCTCCCCGTTGCTGGTTCAATTGCCGACTTGCGCTCAACAACGCTTCATGCTCCCAATCCGTCAGCGCCAGCCGACCTTCGCGATGCAGCTTTCGAAGAATTTCATCAATATCAGCCTCCCGCACCAGCGCCGCGTCAGGCTGGTCCAATGCAGCCTTGGAAACCCAATGCTGTGCCCCGTCTCCATCGGAATCTTGCTCGAAGCCGGTATTCACCCCAGCGGAGGGTTCCGGGGCAAACGAAAACCCCAGTGGAAGCGCCGTCCCAGGGGATTGGGCGGAATCGGCGCGAATCACCCGTTCAATCTTGGGCGAAAACTGGCGTTCTAATTCGGCCGCACGGGCAATCTCCCAGCGTCCCGCCACCATTAAATAGACCGCTGCGGCAATTGCGGCGTACCACCCCACGATATCTTGCTGCTGCCCGGAGCCCATAACGGCCAGCGTCACTCCGCTCCCCACCGCTAACACCGCTAAATGCGAATCCAATCTGCTCAGACTACGAAAGACCGTCGGCTCCAGCGTTCCTTTGGCCCGCCAAGCAAACCAAGCGTATCCCACCGCTCGAAAATCAAAGGGAAGGGTAGGCAGGAAATTCAGTCCCATCAGAAACAGGTTGACCCAAAGAATTTGGGTTGACCAAGCCACATTGGACCATCCGCCTCGGAAGTCAAAAACCGAATGCCAATCGGTCACTTGAGAATGGGCTGCTAAAGTCGCTGCCGAGACGACAGCCCCCACCGAAGCTAATCCCAGCGAGGCCAACTGCCCCGAAATCCCGTACATGAGCACGCGGTGCGGCGGCAGATACTCATACTCGGTCGATAAATTTCCGCTGGGTCCCGCAATGCACTCGATATCTTGGAAGTAGGCTCCCAAGGATAATTGCTGAGTCGCTAAGCGAACCGTCAGGCTCACGCACCACACCACCGGCAGCGTCACAGCCACGCTCCGAAACTCGGCCCATTCTGGACGCAAGTAGCTCATGCATAAGAACAGACCGGACAAGGTACCCAAAGTCAGTAACAGTGACATATGGATATGTGACCGCCCTAGAACCCAATGATGAGGGTATTGGGCGAAGATGCGTCCAGGGGGCTGCGGAAGTTTCATGAGTGGCTTACTGGAAGAGGATTTTCCTATGCCACCATCTTGTACCCATTTTGCAAATTGATCAACTGTTTTTCACAATTTCGCGTAAATACGCCGCCACCAGCCCCCTACCGCACAGCCCACGCTAGGACCCAATATGGTGCACGTTGTCCATGACGTTTTCAAAACCTTGATCTGGCAATTTGGGGATGCGACTCCCCTCCACCAATAGATTGAAGGCGAGCTCGATGGTAACGGGGGCATCCCCCTCCATGCAGCTATGTAGAAAATGGAATGGATAGATTGCTAAAGAGCGTTTTGGACTAAAGACTCCCACCGCCCGGGCATCGTCGAAGTCCTGAAAAATCACTCCCGACCAGTCCCATCCCAAACTCTCAACTAACTGCATTCCCCATAAACTGCCTAGGATCAATGCGAAGTCTTCGTCTCCTGCATTGTCCGGCCGCTGCCCCTGCTGCCACTGGTAAACAAATCTGTCGATCGCAGCGACAACGGCAGATGCAGTCAATGGCTCGGTCGCAACGATCTCCAGCCAAGGCAACGCATCCATGGCACAAGATTCAATGTCGCGCATCAAGTCAGATTCAATAGGCTCTTCAGTAATTCTCATCAGACTCTGTAGCAATGGGGTAGCTCACACCTCCATTCGGACGTTTTCGGAGGCAGGAAGAAGAATACCCCACCGCTTGCTTCTTGTCACGCAACAAGCCCAGCAGATTCCCCAATATTCTCTTAATCTTGTCCCCCACCCGATTGACGGGAGATCGAGCAGCCCTAATTGCCCCAGATCCCAAGCCAGCAACCACCCAGTCGCCACCCACTAAGACATTGCCATACCAGGACTTGACTCCTGCACTCTGCGACCATGCGTGTTCGAAACGCATACGAAATGCCGAGCCACGGGCGCTGGAAATCGTGAACCACATCAGCTTGTTGCGGCGAGCGTTTGCTACAGCCGAATCACCGGTGCATCAGGAGCCAATTCCGTCACCATATCCAAAATCCGTTGATGACAACTGAGCAATACCGTCTGTACCTGTGGCTCCCAATTGGCGATCGCTGCCAGGGTGTGCCGCGTCCGTGCGTCATCAAAGTTGACGAAGCAATCATCCATGATGACTGGCAGAGGTTCGTTGTGATCGCTGTGGTACGTGATGTAGGCCATTCGCAACGCGAGATACAATTGTTCACGCGTGCCGGTACTCAGTCGGTCCGGTGCAAACGACTGTTCGTCTGCATTGCGGACCAGCATTGCTCCCCCCTTGCCGCTTTCGTGCTCGACGTCGATATAGCGTCCTCCCGTCAACTGAGACAAGTAATCGCGAGTCTTTTTCAGAAGGACGGGTTCATTGTCGGCTGCAAAACGCTCTACCGACTTTTGCAAAATGTACTGCGCCAATCGCTCAACCACCCACTGTTCAGCCAACTCGGCCAGTTCGCCACGTTGATTTTGCAAACTCTGCGAAAGATGCTGAGCCACCTGACTATTGGCAATCTGGTCGACCTGTTGGGTTAGCGAGCCAATCAGCTGATCCGCCTCTTTCCGCTGCTCATCGATTTCTGACAACTCACGCTGCAACTCCATTTCCCGCAACTCGACTTGCGGCAAATCCAGCTGTTGCAATTCATCCAACCAAGCTTCGTAGGCGGCTGATCCGGCCAAAGTTTTCAATGAAATCCTGCAATCGGCCCACTGCTGCCGCAAGGCCTCCGCCCGCTGAACATTGCTCAGCACTAGAGGTACCGCAGCGGCATTTTGACAGCCCATTTGATTGCAAAGTTCAGTTCGACGCGATTCAATCGCCTGCAACTGGGTGCGCCAGTCATCCACATGCCTCTGGCGATGTTCGACGGAAGCACTCAGACGAATACGATTCGCCTGTTCCAACCGACCGTTCTGCAGCTGCTTAAGCCAAATTTGAGCCTGATCTTCGCTCGCGCGCAGCATCCCACCAACTCGGCTACTGCTCTGGGAGGATTCCTCCCCGTGCGCAATGCCGCTCTGCCGAACGTCATTGTCCGAAATCTCTTGCTCCTGTGCAGCCAAGGGACTTCCGTCCCTATCAGCCTTACGATCGAGTCCATCTTCGCTCTGCAATTGCTGGGAAAGGCGAGCGACCGCATTGCGAAAGTCGGCCAACTCCCGATCCACATTCTCAATCTGGCTTTGCAAGCGCTGGACCCCCAAGTCCTCTCTTCTCAGTCGATCCAATGCATTGAGTAGATCGGTCACACGCTCTAGGGGCCACTCAGAGGGTGTCGGGACCTCCTGCAACCAGTCTCCATAACTAGCTGCAATAGTCTGCAATCTTGCCCGTAGAGTCTGTCGTTGGTCTACCAGCTGCTGACGAGTTTTTTCACTGGCTGCCAGCCGCGCCCGCTCTCGCTCAGAATCGCGTTGCTCGGCATCCCACTCGGCCAGCTGTTTCTGCAAACTGCTCGCCGAAAAATGGCGGTCTAAAACGGTGGGCCAAGCATCCAGTAGTTGCGATTGATGTTCCCGCATGACGCCGCGGGCGATTTGCACTTGGCGA
Source organism: Aureliella helgolandensis (assembly GCF_007752135.1). GTDB lineage: Bacteria > Planctomycetota > Planctomycetia > Pirellulales > Pirellulaceae > Aureliella > Aureliella helgolandensis. The sequence goes on from NZ_CP036298.1 coordinate 4,376,643, forward strand.
CGCGTTTGCTCCAACACCCGTTGCCGCTGCTGCCAGCGAGAGTAGTTCTGCAACCAATCCAACATCTCCGCTGGCGTCCCCAACACGAGCGGACATTTCTTCCACAAAGCAGCCCAGGAGCTCTCCGTCTTCTCATGGCTTTGTTGAACTTCGACAATCTGAGACTGCAACTCTTCGATTTCTAGCGCAGTAGCATCAATATCGTGCTTCCGCTGGTTCAGGATCGCCAAGCTGTCGGCAGATTGCAACATTTGGGTTTGCAGCACGTCTCCCGTATCACACAACGTTTTTAATTGAGTTAGCCGCGCAAGCTGTTGGTCCGCAGAGATCGTAGCGGCCAACAAAGGCTGCGTCAGATCATCCAACCAAGCATCGATGAGTTCCTGACGCTGGTTCCGTAGAAGCGCGTAGTCCCGCAGTAGGTCTCCACCGGCAGCATCACCCTGCAACGGCAACTCTTTGCGCAATTGCTCGTTGCGTTTGGCAACCTTAGACAATTCGATTTCCAATTGCCGCAGCTGGGTCGACTCCGATTCGAACTGCTCACGAAACTGCTGCATCTGCTTGGCGCGTGGTACAGGCCAATCGCACTCAAGATCCACTCCCGGTGCCACGTACTCTGTCAGCTGGGCCGCCAGAGCTTGCAGCTCCGCGTCTTTGCTTTGCTCCTCCAATTGAGCTACAGCATGTTGATATTCACGTTCATCGGCGGACAGCTTCTCGACCAACGGAGCCAACTGTGGAAAGTTCACGGGAACCGAAGGGGCGCTGGATTCTGCCAGCGGCGCATGGGGAGTCTCTAGAGTCTTCAGACTCGCCTCAAGCGACTCATGCTCGGATTTGACAGCGCGAAATTCCGTGCTCAACGCTTCTAGTCGTTTGCGAACAAGGTCGCTGACCGAAAAGCGACGAATCGATTCATCGCACTCGCGGAGATCTAGGGTTGCGAGCAATTCATCACGCGCGTCACAGGCAATCGCAAGCTGCTCATGCAGTTCCTGAAGCTCACTCCGCTTGGAATGCATTTCATCAGCGCGGTGACCCAATTGTTCAACTTCTGCCGCGTGGCTCCCAAAGTCGAATGCACCGGAGAGCGACTCCAACTCCTTTTGCTCCTGGAGCAACACCGCGGCTTCCGCTTCCAATCGACTGCTCAATGACTCGCTCTGCTGAGTCAACGCATTCCATGACGCCACCAGGGTCGAATCCACTCCTTCAGGGAGGCTAATCGCGTCCAATTGCATTTGCAATTCCACCGATTGACGCAGGACGGGCAACGCTTCCAATTGCTTGAGCACGGCCGAGCGTTCGACGAACGCGGCCGTGTGTCTCAGCCGAAGCCTTTCGCTGCTGGCCTTCGCCGTTGCTAGATTTTCGCGTAAATCTTTGACTGCCGTCGGTAAATACTGTGCCTGCTGCAGAGACTTCTGGGTGTTACTAATCTCCTTCAGCTGGACATTGATCGTCGACGTGGAGCCGCGTGCCTTGTAAAGATCGGTGAGTGAGTTGTTGAGGTCCGCCTGCAGCTGTTGCAACGCCCGAATTCCCCCCAACCCTCCGCCGACGAGTGCATCCGACAGATTTGCGTTTTTGAGAGCAGCCTCGCCAGCCCGCAATTCGTCCAACGAGAATCCGAAGAGCGTCTCGTAGGAGTCTAAATCCAGATGACAGAGCCAACGACGGAGTTCGTCATTGGGAATCGCATGCCCCTCTAGCGTCGCGTTGACCTCATCGATGCGGCCCTTCTTACGAGTGAACGCCAACTCGCCACCGTCAGCAGTTCGGAGCGAGACCGCAGCTTGCATCGTCTGCCGTGGCTGGAGATAGACGTTCTTGGCCTTGAAGCCAAACAAAGCCTGTCGCAAGCCATTCAACGCGGTTGTCTTGCCCGATTCGTTCTCTCCATAGATTAAAACTAGTGGGGCGGAATCCAGTTGGAATGTCTTCCTCGCGTAGATACCAAAGTTTTCGAGGGTGATGGACTCAATCTTCATTCTGCCTCCTCCGACGCCAACCTAGCGACCAGCAAATCGTGGGCTGAGCCAATCAATCGCGTCAGTTCCGCATCTTGCTCCCCTTGCAACGCAAGTGGCCAGCCACTTTCGGCAAGTTCACTCCGCGTCTTTTTGAGCAACTCTTCCAGCACGCTCTCGAGCTCGGCGCGCTGCACCGGGTTCTCTTGCAATTCAGAGGTCACCGTCTGCAGATACCTCAGTGGCAGCACCAAGTCCTCGATGGCTGGCGCCGAGGTCGGGCGCGTTGAAATTTTGATCGTCTCCAACCATACCGTTCCTAACTCGGCCAACCTTGCCCCCAGCGTTTGCCCCAAGCGTTGCACGGTGCCAGAACGCGTCAACTCCGCATGCAAGGGTGTCGCTCCCATCAAGCGGACACGCATTGCCAGCGAACGTCCCTCAGACGATTCAACATATGGCAGGGCCGCCGACTCCAAGACCTCTTCAATATCCCCTAAATGCTCAACCTGCGACAAATCCAGCTCCAGCTCGTACCAGCGGAGGCTGTCGGTCGGTAAGAATTCGTTCGACAGCAGCTCCCCATCCTGAAGTGTGATTAATTGGCACCCCTTGGGCCCGCTTTCGCGAATATGCCGCCCCTGCGTATTGCCACTGTAGCCGATCCAACTGCGTTCACTCAGCGACTCGGGGCTACGCACATGGATATGCCCTAGGGCCCAGTAGTCGTAGCCTTTGCTTTCGAGAATACTAACCGATGTTGGCGCGTAGGTATCGTGTTGGGACGATCCGGACAAGGAAGTATGCAGTACTCCCAAGTTATATAGTCCGCCAACGCGATCGGGATAGTTGACTGCCAAGTCACGCGTCTCGCTGCGCGCACCAAAACTCTGCCCGTGAATGGCCAAGCCCGCTGCTTCCAACAGGATCGATTCGGGTGCCTTTGCCCCCAGCTCGTGGACGCCCGTTGGCCATTCGATGACTTTTCCAGCTCCACTCTGAGCATCGTGATTGCCACGAATGAGGACTACGGGGATTTTCTCACGCGTGAGCCGTCGAAATTGGCTCTCGACCCAGAGCCCCGCTCCAGCATCCTTTACGGGGCCATCGAATAAATCCCCGGCGATGACCACGGCCGACACGTCGTGCTCAATCGCGTTCTGAACCAGCAGTTCCATACTCCGACGACTGGCGCGCTCCAACAGCTCACCGGTCGATTCGTCACCCCTCTTGAGCGCCGCGAGGGGGCTGTCAAGGTGGACATCGGCCACATGGATAAATCGAGTCTGGGTCATAGGCTTAAATCGCAACCGACAAGGTCGTCAGTACTTAGCATTAATAAATGGGTCGTGATGCGCTGACGCGGAATCTTAAAAAGATGCGCAACCACCTGAGCGTAAACGTTCAACTGCGCACGATGATGGGCGACCCGCTCGTCGAGCCACTCGAGTTGCGGCTGCGAACCATCATAGGCATCCGTTTTAAAGTCGATGATCTCCGCTCCGTAGGGGCGACCATCTTTCATGACGACAGCCAATCGGTCAATAGAGCCTGAGATGAGACAGGCCGCGACAGCCTGCGACTCGTCCGTCGCCCCCTTGCCTGCCGAGGGTGGGCCAGCAGGCATCGCGGCGCCACGATTTGCTGCCTGCACATCGGTCTCGTCCATCACCAAGCTGATGATGCGTTCGTTGTCGATCGCTATGGAATCAGGCACTATCCCGAAGACGCCTGCTTGGTAGCGTGACCTGGACAAAGCCCGCCGAACACTGGACAAATCCAACATCTGCTCAAAGTCCTCGATCACACGGTCGAGATCTAGATGCCTCAAAGCCTCAGGATCAACTTGCACCATCGCCACCCGTCGCAAGACCTCCCGATCCAACTGGTACGTATCCAGCCACTCAATTTGCTCGAAGAACGCATGAATCAAAGTCCCATAGGTTGCCCCCAGGCTACGGCTGTAGGAAAACGCACTCGCCAAGGGCAGGGGGGCAAAGGTTTGACCGATGTAGGACGGCGCAGTTACTCGCAATCCTCGTGCGGGAGCCCCGGCCGCAGCACGGCGGAGTTGAATGGTCACAGTAGTGGATGGTTCGACTCCGTTCTCAAACAAGGAACCGTCGCTGGGCTTCCCTGGATCCGCTGCGTTTGACGTGACTTTTTTTGCCTTGGATTTATGACTCCCTTGATACCACTGAGGGGCTCCCACCTCATACAGGATGGCACCCGGCTCCCCTTTTCGCGGACCATTGGGCGTTCCTGCAGTCAACGTTGATTGCAGGAGCGAGCCGAATTCTTGCGAGGGTGAGCTGCTGCTGGGTTTGGCATACATATACAACGCGCGACGCGCCCGCGTCATTGCAACGTACAGCAAACACAGCGATTCGTTCACCCCACGCTCCTTGTTTAAATCAAAGGCGCGCTGCCAATCCTTGGGCAACATGGCCTGCAGCTCCGCATTCATGTACCGCAACACACCGTCCGGTGGCATGCAGGGATCGTCGCCACGCAACACCAGCAAACTATTGTTCGACGACATGCCCGTTGTCAGATCGGGCAGAAACACCGCATCAAATTCGAGTCCCTTACTCTTGTGCACGGTCATGACTTTGACCTGCGCATCGGTAGGCAACGCCACTCGGCCTCCCATCACCGACTCTTCAAATTCCCGCAGTCGCCCCGCGTAATTCCTCTCAAAATCAATGGCGCTGCGAATCAGTTGCTGCAAACGATGCTGGTCCCACCAAGAGACTTGATCGGCAATCATATCGGCAAGCATCTCAATCGACCTAGCCAACCCTTGCCGCGATACCTTGCGTCGGAACCACTCCGATATCTCTTGAGGACTTGTCTCACCACGCTGGGGAAGAAATAGTGCGAGCGGCGACGTCAGCACGTGATGGGCGCAAATCCGATCTCCAGGATGATCTGCGAGATGAACCAGTGAAAGCACCAGCTGAACCGCCGCCGAATCCGTCAAGGGATTTCCACCATCCTGGCTAGCGGATACACCGCGCTCGCGCAGCAAACCGATCATCCGAGCAACATCGGCATTGGTGCGAAACAAGACTCCGACTCCCGACTCGCAATTCTGAGTCAGCTCTGCGATATCATCCGCTGCCTGTGAGAGCACCAGCAGTTTCCGTTCATCGCCGCTGAGGTCTTTGTCCGGCTTGAGCGAGTTTTTGAGGCAAACGTATCCCTGGAGATCTGTTCGCTGGGTCGCATGGGGTGGAAATCTCTGAGTCCACACTTGGGCGATGCGGTCACAACCGGCGAAATTGGAGTGCTCGGTTAAGTTCTGAAACACTTCATTGACCGCCTCAATGACCTGCGGGCTGCTGCGGAAGCTGATACTCAACTCGCTCTCTTCGACACCATCGAGCGAATCTCGAACCGTGTCGAAGATCTCGGCCACGCCACCGCGCCAACCATAGATCGCCTGCTTGGTATCTCCCACGCAAAAGAACGAGTGATCCGATCTCGGCGTTCCGCCTAGCGGAAGCGCCAAAGGACGCAACACATGCCATTGCTCCGGTGCGGTGTCCTGAAATTCATCCAACAGCAGGTGCTGAACTCCGCAGTCAAGTCGAAAGTGGACGCGTTCTCTTCCGGCTTGAACCTCTTCCGGAACTTCGCCGCGAGACATCCATCCCGACAGGTAAAATGCGATGTCCGAAAACGCCAACATCCTCTGGTTCCGCGTGAGCGTTCCGTATTCGACGTCATAAGCCTCTAGCAATTGGTAGCTTGCCAACGTCTGATTGCGACGAATGGGCAGCAACTCAGCAACCGAGCGCTCCGCCAAAATTTCCAACGCGATGTACAAATCAGATGGAATCTCCTTGCGGTAGTAAGTGGGAGGATCGTCATGAAACTTTCCATAGACACCGTGCCCCAGGACGGCTTCCCAATCACCGATACTGGCCAGAAGATGCAACTTTTCCATCGCCCCATCGGCACTTTTATGCCCCAGTTTGCTGCTCGAGACGGTTTGCAATGCCGATTCGACCGCCTGTTCCGACGGCGGTTTGGGAAGTGGCAGCTGATCCCAATGCTCTTGCTCGGTCTGGCGATAGACCTCATAACCACTTTGTACCGTCTGGCGAATTTGATCCGCCACCTGACGACTCGACTCCCCCTTGGCTAACATTCGTACTAAAGTGACCAGCGTGGCGCGATCCTGGCTATTCAGCATGCGGCCGATCGATTCCAACTGAACCACAGGCTCGGCCTGCGGGTCCATCGTGCTCCAGCCCGGTGGCAGGGCCATTTCGAGACTGAACGTCTTGGCGATCTGGGCAAAGAAACTGTCGAGCGTTCCAATCCGCAATCGGTGGAGGGTCGAGGTAACTCGCCGCAGCGCCGCCAAACAAGCCGCTTGAGAAACATCGACACCACTCAGATGCTGTGCAAGTTCCAACCGCTCCGATTCGCTTAAGCACGCTTTGGCGAGCCTCTGCAACACGCGATGCATGATCTCGCCGGCAGCCTTGCGAGTAAACGTGGTGGCCAGAATCGAATCGACTTCTTGGCCCGACAAAATGATTAACAGCAAACGATTGCTGAGTTGAAACGTCTTTCCCGTCCCGGCTGAGGCACGGATAATCATTGGCGGCAGGACCGGGCCTCGAACGACCGGTTTCTGGAGCAGCACCTCCGCTCCCTGCAAGACCTCAGCGGTTAGCCCAGCATTATCCTGAGTCTTGAATCGGTGCAACGACCGTTGCGGAGGTTCAACCGTCACCCGCTGAATCGCAGTCTGGCAGATCCTCTCGTAATCGTCGTAGGGAACCGATTCAATCGTCTCTGGCCAGAACTCACCTCGCGCAATGCGGCCCGCAATGGAGTCCGCCAGTTGCTTTGCTTCTTGCAACTGTTGAGGATCAAATTTGGCCTCATAAAATCCTGTATCCGAAGCTTGTTTCGGCAAGGAAATATAGCCCAGCAGCGGATCATTGTCGGTCCCCAGCTTGGGGCCTAAGAGTTGATAGAGTGGGAGTTGCAGATCCAGCCACCCCTTCTTCTTACTCCAGTGGACGCTCACTGGCTGCTTTACGGATTCGCTCGTCTTATAGTCCCAGATTGCCCATCGCCCGGTCTCCGGATGGAAGTCGATTCGGTCTACCCGACCAATAAGCGCAAGCTGATGCTCGCCCTCTCCGACTTTGATTCCATCGGTAGCCTGGACAGCGGCTTCGACTTTCTTGATGACCCATCCCTCGGCAGCCCGCTCTGCCTGTTTGGCTGCAAAAGCTGTCAAACGCTGCTCTGCTTGTTCAATCTGAATCAATACTGCCGCCGGTGGATGTTGTCCGTACCGTTGAATAGCCAATTCACCGATCTTGCGATTCAAAAAGTCGGCAATCTGGTCTGCATCTTGGCAATTCACCATGGCCGCATCCTGCCCCATGGCATCGAGCGTCTGGTGCACCAAATTGCCAAAACCTGCCGCATCCAATTCCACACTCGCATCGTCCGCCGCATGGAGACGCAATACTCGCCGCAAATAGAATCGATAGGGACAGGCCATGTACTCTCGAAAGCCGGTCACGGAAATGACCTCGGGCGGCACCACCTCCACTGGACGTGGAACCACCAATCCGCTTGCGCCACTTCGCGGCTTCCACCGTTGATGCACTGCGGGCAGAACATCGGCTTCCTCTTCCGAGACCAAATGCAAAACTCGGCTGGGCAGATCCTGCAATGCACAAGCCATCAGCAACCGACTTGGGACCAACGGATCGCCACTGGCATCTGTCTTTCCCACCACAATTTTCACATGCTCGCGTGCGTGCAACATGACCTGCAGCGAGTAAATGTCTCGGGCGTAGCGGCGGGCATTATCTAGCATCCCCAACTGCTTGCGGAGATTGTTGGGTAGGAAGGAATCCGAGTTGACACTCTCGGGCACGACGCCATCGTGCATTCCGGTAATGATTAGCGCCGGCGCGTCATCCAAGGCCAGTTCGAGCCACCCCAGCATTTCGATCGAAGTCACATCGGGTGGAGCTGCAATCAACGCCGTCGTCAAACTCCGTTTCAGCCAGTCAATCATTTCCGTCAGCGACAAACTTGGTTCAAGACTGGCCGGCATGTCACGCAGAGCTACGATCGCATCGCACAATTGAGTTGCGGCTGAATAGAGTGGGCCATCCAAGGGATCGTCTAAGCGGCAGAGCGTGCGGTCGTAGGCAGCCGCCAACGCTTGCAGCAAAGGCTGTCCCCAGTGGGAGACCGGTTGCTGCTCGGCATTCAACCCAGCCAGCCATTTGTCTAGAGCCTGGGTGACGGTCATGTAGACCTCAGCCCCCCGCGCCTCGCCATTGATAAACTCCTCAACCGACTTGGGCATCGCCGCCTGGTAGTATCGATCCAACTCGGACAACCAATTCCCTGGCAAGTCACATTTGGTAACGCGTAGCAGGTTCCCTACCGCCGGATGCCGCACCAAAGCAGCCAAGGCCGCGTAGCTGCGTGATTCAACAAATTGCCCAATCAGGCTCAGCAATTGGACTGGTTCAGATTGCAACAGGGGAGTGCCGGGGCCGTACCTTGCCGTCACCGAGCACAGATCCAGTTCGTGCTGTAGGATCGGAATCAGTCCACTGTCGGGAACACCGATCGTAATATCTCGGACGTGCAACGCATCGGCAAATTCAGCTAAGCAGGCTGCCGTCAATTCGGCTTGATCTTTGGGAGAGCTGCCGACCAGGAGTGAACCCGACGGCAGCTGGACCTCATTCTTTTGCCAGCGGTCGCTGACCAAACAGCCAAACGCGTCGAAGTCATCTGCCAGCGTCTCTGGTGCAGCAATCCAGACTTCAACCCGCTCTGAAACGCCTTCTAAGAATCCGCGCTGGGTGGCGTTCAAATCAACACAACCTACGACTAAGATCTGACGATCGGTCTGTGCCTCGTTAAATCTCAGGGCGCACAATCGGGCGGTCTGAATATCCCATAGCTTCAACCCATCGAGCTCGTGCAGGTACTCCTGTTGAACTGCTTGCATGGCTTGCCACCGCGGCCCTTCCGGGTGGCCTGCGAGTCGTTCCGCGATCAATTGGAAATCATGGCAATCACTAGCCAATTCACGATGCACACCCGATAGCATCCGCCCCAGCTCCAACCATTGCTGAACCGCTCCAGCGGCTGGCGGGGCGGGCACAATATGCCGCATCTGCTCGGCAGGCAAGCGTTTCAAAGCCCTCACCCAGGCGAGCTGTTGGACGAAATCGCTCGCAAACGGCAATTTGGCGATATACAACTGTTCCGGAAGCGCCCCCGAAGTCACCGCCTTGGGTGGGTAGAGAATTATGCCGGCCGCCTGTGCTTTCAGCGCCAGCAATTCGTTGAGCCGTCGGCATGCCAGTCCTCCGGGTAGGACGATGAGCAGCTCTCGCAAATCACACAACACCCCCTCAGTAAAACGCTGTAGCAATCGGTCCACGACGTTTGGCAAAACCGCTGAATCCCAGCCGACAAAGGTTCGTAGTGGATTTTGCGTGTCCCTTGCCTCAGTAGGCTCAGTTGAACGACGTTTCACAGTTCCAGCCATTGCGTGTACTTCCCCGATCGGGCGCCTTAATGCATCGCGCGAAGCGACCCGGCCTTCCTCGCCAAAAAAATCTGCTTCACAAGCCGGCTATTCTAACGCCCCCTGTGACACCTTGGGTCACGACTGCCCCAGATTTCCCTCCGCCCTCCATGTCCCGAGCTTCTCTCACTCCCCAGCTCACTCCCCAGCTCACTAACGCAGTTCACTAAAGCAATTCACCAGCACGGCCCCATTCTCAGAAAACGCGTTCCTCCGCCCCCCCATTGCTTTGTTTGCTCGGGAACCCCATTTTGCCAAACACATTTTGCTAAAGGACGGCTGCGACCTCCGCTCCCACAGAAGTTGAGCACGTGCCCCCTGCAACATGTCACAGGGAACCAGTTTCGCTATCATCTAAAGCAAACGCGAGCCTTTCGGGGACTCCCATGCCACTGCATTTGCGCGTACCATGAAGGCCCGCCGATCCCATCGACCTAGCTGACGCCCCCGCTGATTTTTTTTGAACTGAGATGCCATGGGCCGCCGCGCTCAACGAACACCACGTGGAAAAAGCGGCTCCGCGTCCTCCCAACTGCGGAACACGCCGAAACCATTTGATTGGAAACGCATTGGATTGGCGGTACTGTCGGTCCTACTATTGCTCGGCATTCTGGCCGTCCTGTGGCCTCTACCCGAAGAAGCTGGGCCCAATATTCAACGACCCAATTTCCAACAGTCCAGTCCGCGCCAGCCAAAATCCCAACAGTCGAGAAGCAACGAACAGGCACCGCTGCCGCCAACGGAGTCGATCGACAGCTTAGAACGACAACTGGGACTCCACGCTGCCTCCCCCGACACGGCAGAGAGTGCACTCGATTTTGGGCAGCTGGAACAGGAGATCACGGCCCAAGCAGATTTGGTGGTCAAGGAGTACCCTGCGGACTTCCAAGCCTGGCACCTAGCCGGCAAAATTTACGGGAAGTACAAGCAATCAGAGCCAGCTGAATTGCGATTCAAGAAAGCCCTAGAGATCGCCCCGAATGATTTGCAGGTGCGGCAGGACCTAGCGGATGTTTTGTTGCAAGTTGGCCGCAACGCGGACGCCGTCGCGATACTCTCCGAGGCCACGACTCTCGTCCCCAATTTTGAAACTCAGCCAGATTTTGTTCATGCACTCGCTGAATCGCTCATGGGGGTTGGACGATTGGATGAAGCGCGTCAATTACTCACGACCATGCTGGAGGACTCCCCCGATTCCCCCCATCACTGGATTAGCTTGGGAAAGGTCGAATTGCAGAAGCAAGAGTTCGCACTTGCTGAAGCCAGCTTCCATCGAGCCTTGGCACTCGACGAAACTAGTGAGGCAGCTTGGCTTGCGCTTTGTCAAACGCTTGCTTTTCAAAGGAAAACCGAGGAGGCCGCTGCAGCCCGAAAGCAATTGGAGGCACTGCGCCAGACGTCCTTGTCGGAACGCGAGAGCTTCGAAGAGGAACACCTTCTTTCGTTGAGGCGTTTTGCTGCGAGCAGCTTTCGTTCGCTCGCGGTTATTCGCCAAAATCATGGAGATAGTAAACAAGCCCAACTGGGATTGGAGCGTTCCCTAGCGCTGGACCCCTCCAATTTGCTCACCCTTTCTCATCTAATGGTTTTTCACCGCAATGGAGGTGAGTTTCCCGCCGCTGCAGATATAGCTCGCCGCATCCTTAAGCTGCAGCCTGATCTCTTTTCTCACTATGTGAATCTGGCCAACCTAAGCATGGAGCAGTCAGATCCTCACACTGCAGAACTAGCGCTGCGGCTGGCTGCCCAACGTGAACTGGCAGACGGGCAGGCGCAACTTTCACTCGCCCAGTTTATGCTAATGCTAAAGCGTCCCGTGGAGGCTATCGCGCCCGCCCGATCGGCCGTGCAGGAGATGGGGTCTCTCGACGCACGCCTAGTGTTAGTTTCAGCCCTGAATGCCAGCGGCCGAACTGCCGAAGCGCAAGCGGAACTAGACGACGCGAGGATGCGTTTCCCCCGCGATCCACGCCTAAGCCCTTAAGTTCGCAATCTCAGTTCGCTCACCGCTGCTTGATCGACTGCACCGTCTCGACTGCTTCCCAGCTTATTCGGCATCGCTTGCCGAGGACTGTCCCACTAGAGAATTTTCAAATCATGCGTAATCGGTCGCTCTGTCTCCTACTATCAATGCTCGTTGCTCAAGCCCTCTTCGCCCAAGCACCGGACAACAAGTTGCAATTGACCGACGTTTCCAACCAAACTGGAATCGAGTTTGTTCATACCGATGGAGGAAGCGGCGAGCACTATATTGTGGAATCGGTTGTATGTGGCTTGGCATTGTTCGACTACAACAATGACGGCTGGACCGATCTCTACTTCCTGAACGGGGCTCCCCTCAAGGGAACCGTTACGGATCAACCACCCACCAATGTTCTCTACCGCAACAACGGAGACTTCACCTTCTCCGACGTCACCTCTTCAGCCGGAGTCGGCGACGTGGGCTATGGGCTCGGAGTCGTCGTCGCCGATTACAATCAAGATGGATACGACGACCTCTACATCAACAATTTCGGCAAGAACGTCTTATACACCAACAATGGAAACGGCAGCTTTCGCGACAGCTCTGCGGCCATGGGGCAGCCCGTTCTCGACCAGTTCGGCGCAGGATGCGCCTTTCTTGACATTGAAGGGGATGGCGATCTCGATCTGTATGTGGCCAACTACGTCGACTTTACCTATGACCGCCACATTGTCCGCATGATTGGGGAACACCAATTCCATCCAGGCCCAACCGATTACTCCCCAAGTTCTGACATTCTGTTTCGCAACAACAACGACGGGACGTTTTTCAATATCAGCCAGGCTGCGGGAATCTCAGCGGTGGCCACCAATAGCATGGGCGTATTGGCGGTCGATGTGGACGAGGATGGGGATTGCGATATCGTGGTCGCCAACGACCAAATGGCCAACTCATTGTTCCTGAACGATGGACTTGGCCATTTCGTGGAAAGGGGCGTGGAAGCAGGGATCGGATTTGATCGGCGCGGCAGAGCCAACGGCAACATGGGCATTGAATTTGGTGACGTGGATGCTGACGGCCTGCTCGATCTGTTCACGACCACCTACCAAGATGAAATGCCTGTTCTGTACAAGAACTTTGGCGGGGGATTATTCATGGACCAGACTAACCTCGCCCAAATTGACACTCGCCTGACGCCTCATGTGCACTGGGGTTGTGGCTTGGTGGACTTCGACCATGATTCGGATCTCGATCTCTTTGTCTCATGCGGTCACTTTATGGACAACATTGCGTACATCGACGATCGGACCGCCGTAGACGTCCCAAACTACCTGCTGGAGAATATGGGAACCGGATCATTCCGCAATCCGACTCACCCCATGGGCAGTGGAATGGACATCGTAGCGAGTAGTCGCGGTGCCGCGTTTGACGACCTCGACAATGACGGAGATATCGATGTAGTGGTCCTCAATGCAAATGGCAAACCCAATATTCTCCGCAATGAGCTTATCGGAAATTCCCAAGCATCGTCGACGCCTGAATCGCCTGCTGCCAGGCAGGGAGTTAACTGGCTGCGCCTGCGGTTGATTGGCACAACTTCCAATCGCTCTGCCGTGGGCGCGAAAGTGAGCATTCAATCGAATGGAAAGCTTCAAATCGCAAACACCGTAGCCGGCCGCGGCTACCAAAGTCACTACTTATCTCGCCTGCACTTCGGGCTCGGTGGAGATGCGACAACGCTTGCGAACGTCAAATGGGCCAACGGAATCTCAGAAGAATTCGTGATCCCCAATGTCAATCAAGAATGGAACTTGATTGAAGGTGATGGCCAGGCGAAATCTATCGACAGCCCTTCTGCACTCTGACCCTGCGGCAGCCTTGCTTGGTGCACGCCTTGCTTGGTGCACGCCTTGCTTGGTGCACGCCTTGCTTGGTGCACCGCGCCACCACGACGCAGTTAACCAATTCACCGGCAGGCCACATTACGCATTTGTAATCATTTTTCTCAGCCCCCTTTAGGAGGACGGTGTTATCATTGCGACGCACTTTAAGCTGCACATCGAGCCAGTAGAGGCACCACACCGCCTGCGTGCAGGGGTTTTGCCTTTGATGCATCGCTGACAAGGTCCACGTAAGGATTCGAAGACTGTAATTCCTTACCGAGATCTCCCACAGCTCATGACGCTTTAGAGATGCTTACCTTCGATAGTCCTTCACATTTTTTAAGCGACATTAGCGAAAAACCTCAGCAAAATTAAGCACCTTAGGGATAGGTGCCTCCAGCGAGACGTAAGCTCAGCAGCCGTCTAGATGCTGTGCGAATGTTTAGACAGAAGGCAAGATTTGTCCCAATCACGGTTGGGCATTCAAATCCATGACAGTTGCTGCAACAGAAACTGAAGATTGGTCAGAGAGTTATTTTTCTTTTTAGGAGTAGGGATAATGTTTGTTTCTTCATTACGGCCGCGTAAGGTACGCATCAGGCCACTGGGTTTTACGCTAGTCGAGCTTCTGGTGGTGATCGCTATCATTGGCATTCTCGTTGGACTTTTGCTACCTGCCGTACAAGCAGCCCGCGAAGCCGCTCGACGGATGCAGTGTAGCAACAACCTAAAACAGAGCGCTTTGTCGCTTCACAACTACGAATCGAGCTTCAAGCGTTTTCCAGCTCATATGACCGGAACGGGGTCAATCGCCCAGTATGGGCAACGGGGCGTTTATTCGGGTTGGTACTCACTGCTGCCATTCTGCGAGCAAAGCGCACTTTACAACCAGTTGGAGTCGATGCAGGTAAATCCTTGGAGCTCGGCTACCAATGGAAATCTCATCGGAAATCTCCGCCTGTCCTACATGGAGTGCCCTAGTGACGCCGGTGAGCAAGACCCCTATGGTCGCGTTCGCAATGGCATGTCGAGCTATGGATTTTGCACCGGCGATGACATTGCAGCTTCCGTAATCGTTCCAGACGAACGCTCCAACACCGCCTTGGCGAACCAAAAGCAACCGGTTTCACACCGCGGAATTTTTGGTCGCTATTACTACCCATCGATGGGGGCTCTGTCCGACGGTACCAGTAATACCATTGCCTTAGGCGAACGCTCTCGTCCAAGTAGCCAACGCGGCAAGGGAATGGCGGCGCTCGACTTGTCCGCGGATCCCAATGCCTATTCTCCACTTAGCTGCAAAGTTCTGTGGGGCGGCAACGAATACATTGCATCCGCTAACACCGATATCGGTGACCAGTCTCCTGGCTACCGCGTGTTGGGTGGCAACACATTCTTCACCGGACTTAGCACGATCTTGGGCCCTAACTCCGCAGTCTGCGTGGTGGGCTCAACGTCGCTATCGAATCACTATGCAGGTGGAATTTGGACCGCAACGTCCGAACATACCGGTGGTGTTCAAGTAGCCATGGCCGATGGTAGCGTGCATTTCATCAGCGATGCCATTGATACTGGCAATTTGGCGACCTTCGCTCCATCACGACTTTCCAGCGGCCCAAGCCCGTATGGTGTGTGGGGTGCCCTCGGAACCAAGAGCGGTGGCGAATCCGCACAACTCGAATAAGTCGCATTGAATAACGTTCGCGGGCGGCAATTGCATTTTGTGTCTTCTACGCTTCCACCTTCCTCGTCAATCGTCGCGGGAAGGGGAAGGATTGTGGTTCACTCTCAGGTGCTTCTGCAGTCTGCCAGAACTAACACCGGATGAAGGAGGGGCGACTCGGCTCGCCCCTCCTCGCCAAAAAATACCCAATGAATTTTGTCAACAAGGAGTGGTCCAAAGTGAGTTTTTCGCAGATGCGAGTCCTGGGATGTTTGGCTTGCTGTACGTTTTTTCTAGTCGGGTGTGGTCCTGACCTGAGTCACTTGCCTCCAACGGTTACGGCCGAAGGCATCGTCACCCTAGACGGTGCACCCGTCGAGGGAGCACAAGTAGTGTTTATCTCAATGGAAGGTGAATCAGCCAGCGCCGCGTCGGACTCCTCCGGAAAGTTCGCTCTGCGTGCGTTCGATGAAAAACCTGGTGCGATTCCTGGTACCTACAAGGTGCAAGTAAGCAAGACCATTGCGGAGGCAACCGGCAAGCAAGATCCTGATGGCGGTGACATCATCAAATTCAATTTTGGCGTGCCCAAGAAATATACCGGCATCGGCACATCAGGTCTCGAAATGACCGTCCCGGAAGCAGGCTCAAGCGACCTCAAGATCGAGCTGGTTACCAAATAGCTTTACCACGTTCCCTTCGCACAAAGCCCATCTCGGGTAGGCCCGCGATGGGCGTGTTTAAATACCGCCGATTGCCAGTTTCGACTGCTGGCCGGCGGCGTGAGGGCCACGTCCGCTAGAGGGTTGCTCCCCAGGCGTTGTGCATTCGTTCAATTCCGGCGTCGGACGCTTTTCAAGGGTCCCAATTGCTGAGCTGCACAAGTTTCAGAGGGGCGTCTGTTGAGGCACCCGCGTTCGAGTGCTACGGCCGCCTTGCAGCATTCCTACCGGAAGACATCTGGAGGAAAAGCGACTCCTGTCGCCCCCGCTGCTTCTTTACAGCACGACTTGATCTCAGGAAAAATTGCGGGCGCCGATCAGGTTTCGGCTTTTGCCAGTATCACGAATTCTTGCAGCTCGGAAATCGCCTCCGAGATTTCCTCCCATAGGGACTCCAGCAACGCTTGTTCACCTTTGGCGGCGATCTCGGTCAGTCGATCCAGCCCGACCGTCCCGCCAGAGCCCTTAATCTGGTGTAGGTGCTTGGCGATCGTGTCTCGATCCCTCGCCTTGGTAGCTTCCAGCAGCAGGGGTAGCGCTGTGTCAATTTCTTCAACCAAGTCATTGGCGAACTTGTTCATCCATTCGTCCTCGAACAGGTCAGCAGCGTTCACTTCTACTGTTTCCAACACGGGCGTTGGCGAGGCCGCTGGCCGCCTCTCAGCTCTACCCGTCGGTGGCTCCACTGTGCCGGCATGCAAACGCGAATTTTCCACCACCGGTGCGCATTTTCCGATAACTCTACCAACCGTGTTGGCCTCAACGATCCCCAACAAGGCATTCAATTCGAACGGCTTGGTTAAGTACTCGGAACATCCGGCGGCTCGGCAACGCGACTCGTCGCCAACCAACGCGTTGGCGGTCAGGGCTACCACAGGTTTCTGAAAACCATGCTCGCGGAGAATACGGACGGTTGAGTATCCATCCAACACGGGCATCTGCATGTCCAGCAGGACAATGTCGAACGCCTCTTGGTCAGCCAACAATTGCTCGACAGCCTCCTGCCCATTGCAAGCGGTCATCACCGTTGCACCCGAATCGGTAAGCAACAAGCTCATCAATCTTCGATTCGATTCGCCATCATCCACCACCAGCACGCGAACTTCTCTGAGATCGCATTTAAGGAAGCGACTCACGCCACGCGTTCGCGCGATTGCCAGGGCATCCTCAGGGCTGACTAGGCCCCCATCCTCAGCGCCAACCACCGGCAGACTGAAAATCATCCTTGTGCCTACTTGCGTTTCGCTTTCGACGTCGATCTTCCCTCCTAACGCTTCTGCCAACCGTTTGCTGATGGAGAGTCCCAAGCCGGTGCCACCGTACTTACGAGTTGTTGAAACATCAGCCTGCTTGAAAGGCTCAAAGACAGACTCCAGCTGGTCAGCGGTCATACCGATGCCAGTGTCTTCAACGAAGATCTGCAGTCGTTCCGGTGAGCGCTCCGGTCCTTGGGTTCGTACGATCAGGGTAACGCCTCCCTGCTCGGTAAATTTAACGGCATTGCTGACCAGGTTCGTCAAAATCTGACGTAAGCGAGTAGAATCGCTGATCAGCGTTGCCGGTACACTCGTTTCGACTTCAATTCCTAAAGCAATGTTTTTCTGGATCGCCTGGGATTGCAACGAAGCCACCACATCACCGACGATCATCACCGGATTGCATGTAGCGTATTCGGTGACAATTTTGTCCGCTTCGATCTTGGAAATATCGAGGATATCATTGAGCAAATTCAGGAGGTGATGCGCATTGGAATGCACCGTCTGAAGATGCGAGGTGCGTTCCGCGTCGTCGGCAACGACCCCACGCAGAATCAGGTCCGTAAATCCTAAAATCCCGGTGATGGGTGTCCGTATTTCATGACTCATCCTGGCTAGAAAATCGCTCTTCGCAGCGTTGGCTTCCTCGGCCGCATTTTTTGCCAACTGCAGCTTCTCTTTCGTCGCTGACAATTGATTCGCTGTTCGCTCCAGCTCTCGAGAGTGACGCACGACCGAATCGGTACGCTCTTGCACCTTGCGTTCCAAATTTTGGTTCAAGTCGTGCAATTGGCAGAAACTATCCGCCTTTTCCAGGGCTGCACCGGCGGCCGATGCCAAGTAGTCTGCAATTCGAATTTCGTCGTCACCGAAAATTCCAGAGAATCGCCGATTAGCGACATATAGAAGCGCAACGGTCTTGTCATTAACATCGATCGGGCAACACAGAAACGTGCCTTTGGACGTGGACGCCGTAAGATTCGAAGCCACCGTCTCGACATCTCGGACGACGGTCTGCCTCGTTGAACTGGCTTCCTCGACGAGGCTCAGGTCGAACGCTTGACCTGGCGGAATGGTGGTCGTCTGACTGGCGGCATTGTCCAGCACCAGCAGAACCTGTTCACCACGCAAGATTTTGGTCGCGGCCGTTCGCACCTCATGATAGATCTCTTCGGGCATGGTGCTGGTTGCAATGCGACGGCCCGAAGCAAGCAGGGTATCGAAGCGATTGAACAGCGAGAGGGAGCCCCCCTCATTGACGTTATGTTGGTCTTTCCCCAGCTGCGAAAGTCGCATTTGAGCTTGCTCGAGAGCGTCCTGATCGATCGGCCAACCCAACTCGCGTCCGTATTCCGCATGCAGGACGCGTGTCTCCGCTTCTTCGACATCCGCCTTGTGAGCCCTGGCCAGGTCCAAACTGCGTTGGAACATAGCTCTTGATTTTCGAGACTGGCCGCAAATTGCCAGCACGGCAGCATACTCGCGCAAGGCATGAGGTCGATCATTCGTAAACTGACGAGCAACCGCAACAGCCTGCAGTGCGCAACGGAGTAGTTGTTTCACCCACTTTCGCCGCTCGGAAAGACTGCGCAAATCTGCAGTCTCGAGCTTACGGCGTAGCGCGGTACACAACCAAGTATAGGACGGACTGACGTACGAGTTGCTAACCTTGGTCTTACGTGCCACGGAGACCGCTTCTGCAAAGGACGTTGCCGCCTCCTCAAACTGATGCTGAAAAAAGTCATGGACGCCCTTGGCAATCAAAACTTGGCAGGTTCGTTGGGCGTCAATCACTTCGCGCGACAGTTCCAGGTCGATCACTTCGATCGGCATGTTCCCGCGCGCCGCGCGGACCCAAACGTCAATGATATTCCCCGTACCCTGAAAATCTCCACGTTGCAGTGCCGACTGGTAATTCACCTGGGCCAGTTCGATCGCTTCGTCCAATTGACCTATTCGGTAGAGCGAGGCCGCTAACTGATACCGTGCGATATGCACTTCCCAGTAGTCGCCGGTGCGTTCCAAAATCTCAACAGCTTGACGCCCCTGCTCAATGCACGCTTCATACCTTGAGAACGAGAAGTGAAGGATGCTGAGGAAATTCCGGGTTTGGCCCTGCCCCCAAGCGTCGCCCAGCGCCTTGCGAATTTCCAAGGAGCGTTTTCCATATTCCATTCCGCGTTTCTCCCAACGAATCAGCGTCATCACGGGCGCATGTTCCGAGTAGGATTGGGCAAGGAATCTTGTTGGTTGGAAGCTCTCGGCTGCATTCATTCCACGCAGGTGTGCCCACAGCGTGAAGTACTTGGTACGGGTAAACCAATAGGCGTGTGCAATCTTGCTGTACAGCGAGAGTGACATTTGTTCTTGTTCGCTAGGAACTTGATCGCAGCGGCCGCTGAATCTGGGAAA
This sequence comes from Aureliella helgolandensis, assembly GCF_007752135.1. GTDB lineage: Bacteria > Planctomycetota > Planctomycetia > Pirellulales > Pirellulaceae > Aureliella > Aureliella helgolandensis. The sequence continues at coordinate 4,396,115 of NZ_CP036298.1, forward strand.
CAGCGATTTGCGAAACTGCCGTATCCCTTCCACGGCCAGGCTCCAGCCCAATTGCAACCGATTCTTACAAATGGGCTGATGGAGTCGCTGCAATGATGCTTCGAAACATTCAACGGCTTGGTCTTTGTTCCCCCGCTTGAAATAGAGTTCGCCTCGTTTCATTAGCAGATGGGCTTGATCCATCTCCGAACCGACACTGCCCTCTGCTTGATCGAGCCATTTTTCTGCAGCATCATACTCTCCCTGCAACAGCAAGACTTCACTCATCATCGTTTCGATAAAGTGTTGCTGTTCGGCAGTTGCATAGCGCAGGGCGCGCGCGGCGATTTCTAACTGCTCTTGAGCGCTCACCAACGAAAAACTGCTGCGCGCAATTTTTGCCGCATGGATCGCATTCGGCAAAGCCAGTTCGTGCAGGTACGCAGCATCGAAATGGTACGCCAGCTTGAAAAATTCGCTCGGCTCATTCGCTCCCAAGTACCGTCCGATCTGTCCGTGCATTTTTGTGATGGCGTTGCTCGACAAATCTGCCAGGATTGCTTCCCGTATCTTGTCGTGCACGAAGGACAACACGCGATCCGGTCGGCTCCAAACCAATCGCTGGGTGCGGGCGGGCTGAATTGCGGCGTAGGCATCTGCAATACTGATTCCCACCAATTCCGCTGCGATATCTAAGCTAAACTCGCGACCAATGACCGCCGCGACGGCCAGAATATTTCGCGTATTGTCAGGCAAACGGGACAATCGATCAACTAGGATTTCGCTTGCACCTTCCGCGGTTTGAAAGGTTGAAAGCCGGTGCTGGTCGACTTCCCATTCCCGATCGACGCTGCGCAACGCTCGCGATTCCACCAGCCCACGCACCACCGCGGCTGCCATGAACGGACTTCCCTCCGCAAAACGTTGAACGACTTCAATCGCTGTATCGGGAAGATGCCCAGCCATCGATTCGGCCAACTGCCTGACTGCATGGTCGCTCAGCGGACCAAGTGACAGTTTCTCAGAAACGTTGATATCCCTTCGCAGCTTACCTGCGATACCTTCATTCGGACGCGCAACCGCAAAAAGACAGCAGTGCTCGGATGGTTCCTCAGAGATAGCGACTAATATTCGGAATGACTTATCATCCATCCACTGACAATCGTCCAAGGTGATCATCACGCTACGATCCGCCGTCCCTAAGCCGGTGAATAGAGTCCGAAACGCAGAGATCACCCGTCCCTGGCCCAATTCATCGGGCCCCGATAACGTGTTAATGGGCCATCCAAAGATTTTGGCAAGTTGTGGCATCGCCGTCGCAACTTCCTGACGATAGTCCTCCATCCGCTGCATGGTCCGGACCAGCAGGGCTGGCTCGTTCGCGATATGCTTTACCAATTGGTCCAACGCCTGAAGCCACACGGCTGCTGGCTCTTGGGCGCTATGCTCAGTCGCTCGGCCACGCAGTACTAGGTAGCGTTTTCGAGATGCAACGCGTGCGACTTCATTGAGTAAACGCGTCTTCCCCATTCCAGACTCGCTCATCAACAAGATCTTCTTCGATCCACCCACGAGCACTAAGTCGAGAGTGTGCTCCAACATATTGAGTTGCATATCGCGACCAACAAATGCGGGATCAATAATCGCTGAACGCTGGTCGGCTCCGCCGACTACAAAATCATCGAAACTCTGGTTTCCCTTCAGCACCTGGGTAATCACTTGAACGTCATGCAGCGCCGCCCGAGCGCTTTGATAGCGGTCCCGTGGCTCCTTCGATATCAATCGGTCAATGAACTGAAGGATTGCATCCGGCGTGTCGTCAGGGTATCGAGTGACATCCGGATCTGCCGTCATGTGTTGGTAGAGGATCTCACTAACATCACCCTCAAAGGCAGTTTTCCCCGTCAGGGCTGCATACAAGACAAATCCGACAGAATAGAGATCCGAGGAATCGCAAATATCGTGATCGATGATTCCCGACAACTCGGGCGACGTGTAGGACGCGCACTCCCGCGCAAGCTGATCATCCTTACCGAACACTTCGGGGCACCACAGTGGGACGTAACCACACAGAACGGAATGCCCGTCACTCCTCATAATAATATTCGACGGACGAATGTCCCGATGAATACACCCCAGTCGATGGATATGATCTAGCCCATTCAGCAGATCATCGGCTAACACCATCACTTCGTCAGCCGTGAGTGGACTTTTCTGAAACCTCGATGAGAGCGAATCCCCCTCGACAAAGGGATAGACGACCCGTAGGTTCTCTTCCCCTACTTCGTAGTCGATGGGATGCGCATAGGTATCGCAGCGGATACTGGATGTCAGACGCGCTTCAGTCTTGAACCGGTCAAACCCTCGTTCGCGAAAAACCCTCTTGGGAACTTCGCGCAGAATGACCTTCCCCCCCATGTTAAGATCTTCGGCAAGGAAGCAACGGACGATCGATGCATTCGATAGTTCTTTGATAATGCGGTAGCCATCGGCGCTCTGGCCCACGCTATTACCATTTTCCGTTGAACTCACTATCGCCTCGATTGCAATCGACCAAGCGCATCATTGCAAAACGCGAACGACTTCGGGGCGGGAGTCGCACTCGTTTTTGGGCAGTGATTGAACGCATACGTGCGGTCCTGTTAGCCATGCCCGAGAAACAGTAGCCCACTGCGCCTTGACTTTCCGGAGAATTCGCCAGAATTAGCGACTTTTTACCTAGAGGTGTCCGGAATCTAACTATTCTACCAAGGAGAGTGCCACAATCGCCCCTTGCGCCGCCCAGTCCCCCGCCCAGTCCCTAACCTCGAGTTGGGCGTCGCAACTCCTGTCCAGACTCATCGAGCGACTGAAACGATGCCAGGGGTGTTGTCGACCCCCAAGGCACACGATGCACCACGAGCGCCATGAACAAGTGTTCCACCAGTAGTCAATCGCGAGGGCTAGACACTGTGATGCCACTCGCCTCAAACCACCGGTCCCAATGATCTCCGACCACACATTAGATATCTGGATTGCGTGCCCCCAAGGAGCTACAGCAACTCACCGCGCATTAACACCGGATAGCGTGCGAGAAGGCTACGCTATTGCTTGCAGCTACAGGAATTTACAACTCGATGGACAAAGAGCAGGCAACAGACAGACTAGCTGGCAGGTCCGTAGGTGCTCTGCCGTGCCCAGCGCGGCCCAGCATTGTTAACAGCTGCCTACCGAGTGGTTTGCGCCGCACTGGCCACCATCATCCAGCGGCACAGAGGCTGGCTAAAATTCCTGCTGTACCTGGATAGAATCTGGTTGGGGAATGCTCCCCATGCGGACGCGTACCGCAGTACAACTACCACTGAGCAAGTCGCCTCCGTTACGGGGTGATGCAACCGCTTAAAGGTTATCCTGCACCGGAACGGTATCCATAAACCCAATCATCATCTCTTCAAAGCTCTGGTCCCCCCATTTCACTGACTGGCTGGGATCGGGATTTGTCAAATTGTATTTGCTGTTATCAAATACGGCCGTGCATCGAATGCGCGTCCCCTTCGGGAGATTGAGGGGTGTGTCGAGAACGTACTTTAGCTGCCAATTGAAGTCGTAGTTGGGTACGTTCAGAACCGTTTCCGTTCGCCCGTCGGGGAAATGGGCGTCGTAGCGGAACGATTTACCACGCAGGTGCATGTGGGGAGTGAGGCTGAGTAAATTCTCATCGTGCTTGACCACGTAATCAGCCGTCACTTCATGCTTAGCCGCATTCGGCGGAATCACAAAATCTTGGTCAATCGCGGCGCGACCACGCACCCGCTTGCGGACGTTTTCCTTGTCGGTAAATCGAAACCCCACATAACTCAAGTCGTCGGTTGCTGAACCATTGGGCGTGTAGTGCATCTCGAACAGCAGCTTGCTCCCTGCTTTCACCTCGATCGCCAGCCCATCTTCGAACTCCATCGGAGGGCTGCCTGGTGCATAGCCAGCCAAAACTTGGCGGAAATCTCGGCGATCCTCCCCAGGTGGTATCACGAACACCAAAATGTGATGCACCACCCCACGTTTGTCCGGCCGCGCTTCGGAGGACACAATGTACTTGTCTTCATCCCATTGAGGGTCCACTACGAAATGTTGATAATCCAACACGCCTTCGGCAGCGACGGAAAAGGGTTCTTCCCGCATTTTGATCACCAGCTCCGGCTCCTCCATCTGCCACCCGGTTGCAAATACTGGGGGCTCGGGCAGGTCTTTCGGATCGCCTTCGGGCATCCCATTCTCAACCCAGGTGGCAATCAACTCACGCTCCAACTCACTGAGACGGGCGTCATTGGCAAACGTCCCATGCGCTGGATCCGCATACCAGGGGGGCATCCGATTGTCGTCGATGACTTCCAAAATCGTATCCTCCCAGCCCAAGACATCGTCGTAGCCGGTCAGCGTGAACGGAGCAATCTCTCCATCGCGATGGCAACTCATGCACTTGCTGTTGAAAATCGAGGCAATGTGCTTGTTAAAAGTAATTTCACCCGTAGCCGCGATCTCTTTAACGCGACCAATATGGCACCCCACGGCTTTAGTCTCAGCCAACGCAATCGGCTGCCCCGTTAACAAGGCCTCTATGGCCAACGTCAACTCGGGTTTGGGATCTCGCTCCTTGGAATAGCCCACTCCATACTGATCGTCGATTCGGCCATGGTAACGCACGATGCGGTCATGATCGATCAAGAACACTTCCGGCGTGCGTTGAGCACCCAATGCATCGGCGATGCGGTTTCCAGGATCCTTGAGCATCGGAAACCCGATCTCGTGTCGATGCACGTAGGCTGCGACTTCCGTTAGGCTATCCTGGCTGTTGGAATTGATTCCCAAAACTTGTACGCCGCGTTCAGCATACTGTTCTTGAATATCTGTCAGCCTGGGGCCGTAGAGTTTCGCCAGTGGACACTCAGCGCCGAGGAACACGATCGCCACCGCTTGCGAGGAAGCAAAGTCATCGAGCGAAACCTGCTTACCGTAGCAATTCAGCAAGGTGAACGACTCCACTTTTTCGCCAAGCTTGCTTTCGCGGCTCGTGTCGGCCGACCAACACGTCGCACAACCCAACAGGATAACTGCCCAAAACCGGAGCCCCGTTTTCCACATCGAAGAAACCTCTTTCCATTGATTGCAAAACACACTTCATCAGCGTGCTGGTTAAGTCACCCGGGCCCATTGCCAGGCTGTCGAGCTAGTAGCACTTTTTGTTTTTATACCGCGTTCTAATACGCATTTTAATACAGCGGTTTCAACACGCCGGCAGTGCCTCGAATTGCGTTGTAGCAGACACCACCCATCCTTGCTCGCCACCTTGTTAGGCGTTTCAGCCGCTCAGAGGTGTCTCGGAGTGCTAACTTCTCACTAAAAAAAGAATCGCACTTCAAGCGACGCCTTGCGAGCAAGCTGCTGCGAGTTCCTATCACGAAGAACCCACTCAAACGACAAGTCGGATAGCGGAGAAAACGCGACAAGGACGGCACACCATCGTGCCATCTCCAGGATGCCAGTCGAAAACCGCCCAACTAGAATTAAACATGAACTTTCGCATAGGGTCCACTGCGAAATTGTATCGGATTGTAAAAGACGGTCGCACTGCCAGACCTCAGCCGGTACTTACGCGACAGGAATTCCCGTTAAGTGCAAGGCGTTCTTTCCCTCTCCATCTAGGGAAACGCAGCACATTGCCCCCTGGCCGCCACCATGGCCGATCCGCTGAAGCCCTGTCCGCGTTCGAGATGGGCTCCCGCCCCACTCTTAGATTACACGGGTCCGCTCTTTGGGCGCTTTCAAGTCATCGCAATGCGTCCCCGTCAGCTTACCGCTTGCCTGAGAATAGCGCCGGTCGTTGTCCTCCCAAGCCCCCCAACCGTGGCTAGAAGTGGCACATCGAATGGTTCAATTCGCGACCTTGACAAATTAAGCAACCACACATCGCATATCGGCGATAAGCAATAAACTAACACGGAAGGCATATCCCGTGAGCGAGGAGAGAAGTCCTGGCGAATTCATGTTCTGATGGCTGTGGCGGGCTGATCCGGCTTCAGGTCGCCGAGGATGGTTTGGGGCTCGCTCCCTGCGAAACCTACTCGGGGGACATATTCGGGAGACACAGAAGCCACCGACTTCGTCCGCCGCGCTGCCGCAACTCAAAGGAGGGCCGAACTGGGAATCGAAGTGGAAGACGAACCTTTGGAAACCCCGGTCTATCGTATACGCCATGCAGACCACTCGCCCGCTCAAGCAGCCTGCTCGAAGATCCTCAACCGAGCTCCCAATCCTACGACCGCCTCCTACGCTGTCATGACATGCTATCATGCCCAACACACCAGTCCGGTGGTAGTTGGCTGCGCACCCCCGTGCCTCCCATACGCTACTAAGCTCCCCAAAGGCGCGAATGATGCGGAGACGGAGGATGCGACCTACGAAAGCTCGCGGCAGATTTTCTGCTAGATGCTTTTCTTCTGACTCAAGTCTAGGGAATTGGTGCGAGCGCCGGGCTCCGGCAATATGCCATCGCCGCCGCCAGTCGATTGGCTTTGGTAGGGGCCCCCGACAATAGGTAACTGACACTTGCCAGCGCCTCTCCTGCTCGCTCACCGGTGCTGGGTCGCACTGAGGTTCGGTTGACAAGCGGCCAGCTCAAGAGGCTTCCACGGGCATTCCTGGGAGGACCAATTGACGTCCGCTGGGGGTGAAACGCGACGCTTGGGATGCAATGACTTGCTACAATCGGTGTCAGACAAAGAACCTCAAGAGACGACTAGCGGAGCCCCAGCATGCACGACGCCCCCCACGATTTTCTTTCCCGAGCTCTTAGTAACGCTTACCAAGGTGCACTGGGCGGGCTTGCCGAAGCTAGCCGACAGGGGAACTCTCAGCACTGGTTGTTGGCAACCATTGTTGGGTTGCTCGGCATCAATTGCCTTTCGACCATCGCCGCAGAGAGACCCAACATCATTGTCCTTTACACGGATGACCAGGGCTATGGGGATGCCAGCTGCCTCAATCCGCAGGCCAAATTTGAGACGCCCAATCTCGATCGTTTGGCCCATGAGGGAATTCGCTTTACGAATGGACATTCGGCGGATTCCGTCTGTTCTCCATCCAGATACGGACTTTTGACAGGTCGCTACTGCTGGAGAACGACACTGAAGACCGGCGTCCTGGAAGCCGAGGCAGAGTGCTTAATCGAGGATGGGCGGGAAACCTTGGCCACCTTGCTAAGACGCCAGGGCTACACCACTTCGATGGTTGGCAAATGGCATCTGGGAATGCAATTTCCAGGCGATTTTGCTGCTCGCGACTGGAGTGGTCCGGTTCGAGACATGCCTCTGGACAAAGGATTTGACTACTTCTTCGGCATCCCAGCCTCGCTCAACTATGGCGTACTGGCTTGGTTTGAGGGAAGGCATGCAGCCACTCCACCGACTCAATTCACTGCCAAGAAGCCCAACTCTCGCCATGTAGATTACCGCATTGCTCCCCCGTATGAATCCACTCCCGCCGAAACCAAGAGGTTGCATGGCAAAGCGGCCATCGAAGTCGCAGCCGACTTTGTGGACAACCAGTGCCTGACGCGTTTTACCGATCGAGCGATCCAATGGATGACCCGCCATATCTCCAGCCAGCCCGCCCCGGCCCCCTTCTTCCTCTACCTCCCGTTCACTTCCCCACACTACCCTGTGTGTCCGTCGCCGGAGTTTTGGGGACAAGGCGAGTGTGGTGGTTATGGAGAGTTCGTAATCGAAACCGACTACCATGTGGGCCGCATCCTTAATTATCTTGAGTCAGCCGGTATCGATGACAACACCCTGATTGTCTTTACCAGTGACAATGGCCCCGAGACCTCATGGAAACAACGCGCGAAAAAATTTGACCATGCCAGCAACGGTTCTTTTCGCGGCGGCAAACGCGATATCTACGAAGGCGGACACCGCGTTCCCTTCTTTGTCCGATGGCCTAGCGGCATTGCCCAACCGGGACGCGAATGGTCACGGCCCGTCGGCCAGGTCGATCTTCTAGCTACCATCGCTGAACTCCTGCAGGTGGAACTCGACTCGAATGCAGCAGAAGACAGCTGTAGCTTTGCACCAGTGCTGACGTCACCGACCACCAACCTAGAGCGATTGCCGTTGATCAATCATGCCATGAACGGCCGGTTCTCCATCACGAAGGGAGACTGGAAGCTCGTTCTCCCACACAAGGATCTCCCAGCAGAGCTCTTCGACCTCGCTAACGACGCCGGGGAACAGGAAGATTTGCTGGCGGATGCGTCGGGAGAGGCTCATCAAGAACGCGTTGCACACCTCACGCGTTTGATGACCGAAATTGTAGTCAACGGTCGAACCACGCCGGGCCTCAGTCAACCGAACGACACCGGCTACTGGAACGATCTGAGCTGGCTGCCGCAATCCGAGTACGAATCGTTGACTCAGCAAGATTAGCTCACCGAACGCATCCTGAGGACCGTCGGAACAACTGTTGGCGGATCGTCGCCGAACCGCTCACCGGTTCGTTCTGGAAAATGCCGATCGGCGGAGCGATCTGCCGACACGGATTGCTCCGACCGCCCCTTAGGGTTTTGCAACCCAACTGCGTTGGCTGGCGGCATCTGCGGCTTGCCAAACATGCAGCTTCCCATCGAAGGCGCCGGATGCGACCAACTGCTCAGAGGGTTGGAGCGTCGCAGACAGTACCCAGTCGGAATTCCCAGTGAATTCACGGACAACACTATTGCTCGTCAAATCAATCTGCAATAAACGTCCGTCAGCACAGGGAACCAAGACGAACGCGGGCGTCACCAGGGGCTTAAACCCGACGCCCCCTAGCGCTACCGATGCGATGTTCTTGCCATCAGCGATCGTCCAGCGGTGCAGTTTGTGGTCGTCTCCTGTTGAGACCGCCTCGCTACCATCTCCTACGAAGGCCACCCCTTGGACGGTTGCCTCATGTCCGAGGTAACTCGCCAGCAGGCTACCATCGGAGCCATCATAGACCTTTACCGACTTATCCCGACTTGCCGAAGCCAGACGGCTTCCGTCGGGACTCCAGGCGACTGCTGTTACCCAATCCGCATGGCTCGAAAGTGTACGAAGCTCTTGCTTGGTGTCGACATCGACAATCCGAACCATGCCGTCGGCCGAGCCCACAGCCAACTCGCTAGTCTGAGGACGGAAGGCAACATCCAAGACAACATCATGCGTTCTCGCCAACACATCGATCACCTTACCACTCTCAAAATCGACCACCCGCACTTCGCCACTTTGCCCTGGCTCGCCACAGGCAACGGCCAGTCGCTGCCCGTCGTGGTGAAATTTCATCCCAAATACGCGTTGGCCTATGTTTGGGATCCGCCGCGCGAGGCTACCATCGACGACATTCCAAACCGTCAACTCGTGGTACCCGCCGACAATCAACTGTTGACCATCCGGCGAGAAGGTAACGCTGGTAGCTGGCACGGGGCGGGCATAGTTCGCTGGTGGATCGGGATAGACCGCAGGTGGAACAACCAGCGCCAACTGTTGGTTCGGCTCCATACCATCAAATTTGGCTCCCTCTTGAATCCATCGCGACATCAGCGCAATTTGTTCGGACGTAAGTGGAGCTGCATCCACGGGCATCCGCTCTGACGCATCCTCGGCGGCAACGCGCCGCACCAACTCCCCAATTTCTTCCGCTGAATGGCCAATGGGGCCTTCCCCCGAATCCCCTGGCTTCTGTACTTCGTCAAACGTATCGACCCGATAGCCACCTTCGGACTTCCTGGCTCCATGGCACGCCAGGCAATTTTCCAGCAGAATCGGGGCGATGTCTCTGCGAAAGCTAACCGGCTCTTCGGCGGAGACTGGAGCCGCCCCAGCCCAAGTCAACATGCAGAGCGCGAGAATCGATCGCGTGCCCCATCGCAAACGGTCTGACAACAAGCAAGCAGGCGACATGTTTGGAATCTTGCAATGAAAAAAGTATGCGGGGGCAGAGGGCATGAAGTAGGGTCGCGTTCTTGAGGGATTGCTAATGTTGAAACAAGAATTCATCGGTGTTGAACAGCGCCCAGCACAGATCTTCGACCCCCACAGCAGGGTCTTCACCTTGGGCACAATGGGTCAGCGCTAGCTGCAATTCGACCTCGTTCGGCTCACGGCAGAGGGCCGCCAAGTACAATTGTCGAATGACTTCTTCCACAGGCAATTCGGCGGCAAGATTCTTGCGAAAGCTATTGTTGCCGTCACGCAATTTCTCATGCATCATCGGACCGTTAAACAACTCTATCGCCATCCCAAGATTCGAGCTGTCCGATCGCTCACAAGCACACACCGTACTCCGCTCCGGCTGACCGAATACTTTGAGAAACTCATTTTTGACCACATCGGGTGCAGGCAATTGAGTGGCGAGCGTGCCACTTGGTAGCTTGCCAAATCCCTGCTGCAATTCGAGCGTTCGATTGATGGCATCCAACAACTGCTCCGCACTTAACAATCTTGGGATCTGGTGGGAAAAGAAGGTTGTATCTTGTTCATTGAAGGAATTTGCATTCGCGCTGGCTTGGTAGGTATTGCTATTGAGGATGACGCGCAACAGATGCTTTCGGTCATAACCACTCTCCACGAAGTCTTCGGCCAGTGCATCCAACAGGGGAGCATTGGATGGTGGATTCGAATCACGGAAATCATCGATCGGATCAACAATTCCGCGAGAAAACAGATGACTCCACAATCGATTGGCTTCAATCCTAGCAAAGTACGGGTTGTGGGGAGCAACCAACCAATCGGCGAAAGCTAAACGTCGGTCAACATTCGGTTTGGCCGGCTGACTGCCCTGCTGCGGCAGCCAAGGTTGCATGACCATCCCAGTTCTGGGTTGCGTAACCTCTCCGGAAAAACTCGTGTAAACAAACATCTCGCCAGGTCGCTCCGTCTTCCGACGTTGGACCTGATTGAAGAAGGCGCCCAGACCGTAATAGTTATCTTGTGTCCAACGTTCAAAAGGATGGTTGTGGCACTTCGCGCATTGCAATCTGGCTCCCAGAAAGATCTGGGAAATGGTCTCTACCGACTCATTCATGTCCGTGGATGTGCGATAGAAGTTGGCTGGCGGATTCTCAAGCGTACTTCCCGATCCGGTAAGCAACTCGGTAGCGAACTGGTCGTAGGGCATGTTACTGCGCAGAGATTCTTCCACCCAACGATGGTATTTATAGACTCCTTCTTCTCCGACCAATTTACTGGTCATGCGAAGCAGATCGCCCCATTTCAGCGCCCAAAACTTTGCGTATTCCTCGCGATCCAATAGAGCATCAATCAGTTCTGCTCTCTTGGTCACGCTAGTGTTGGACAAAAATTGTTCCGTTTCGGATACCGTTGGCAGTACTCCCAAGACATCCAAGTTCACGCGTCTTACAAATTCAGCATCGCTGCAAACCTCCGAGGGCGAGTACTTCAGCTGCTGCAGTTTTGCATGGACCAACTCATCGATGTAGTTCCTCGGCTCAGGCGACGACCACTCAAAATCGGGCACCTCTTCCACCGTCATGATCGGTACCGATTCAATGTGTTCCAGAAAACGGACCAAGATCGCAATTTCGCCCCGCGTGGCGGGAGCAATAAATCCTCGTTCATCGATATTCGCAACGGACGTGTCGGAACTTTCGTAGGCAGCCAATTCGGTAACGTCTCGTTGCGTACCGTCCGCGAAATGAGCTGTGACCGCCAATTGTTGCCCGCCATCACTAACGGGCAGAATTTGCCTACCACTTGGAACCACTTCTAAACGCGTGACGCGCGGAGTTTCCGGCGGATCGGCTTGAGCGCCGGTAGCGATCCAGTCTCGCAAAATCGACAGGGCAGGGTCGTTTTCGTGCAATTGCTTGCCCCCACCATGGGCCACCTTCATTAATGGCTTCAGCAGCAACAGGCTTTGCTCGGCATCGAGAGGATTGGTTCGCCGACCGAAGTCCTCGCGAATCAGGGTCAGTTCATCCAACTTCAGGTCAAAGGCTCGCAACGACAGGCGAAATCCCCCCTTTCCGCTGGGAGAACCATGGCAAGCGCCGGAATTGCATCCCTGCTTGGACAACGCAACTAGGACCTCCGACTCAAAGGCAATAGGACGTGGAGTGTCGAATCCCGAAACCTGAACCTCCACCGTGTGTTGTAGGCTTCCCACGCGGACGGTAATGTGGGTCGTGCCATTCGCATGCGGTTGCACAACTCCGTCAACCACGGTAGCCGTCTCGGGATTTGCCGATTCCAGCCGAGCAAATCGTGTCCAGTCACGCGTGCCCTGCGCGGAATTGCCAACGATCACCAACTGCTGATGATCTCTAGCGTCCTGCAATTCAACTTTGGAAGGATAGACCACCAACGCATCAGGACTGGGTTGCACATGCAACTGAGCAATAGACGATGCGACGGTAAACTCATTGCCTGCATGACTACTCTTAGCCGCGACTGCCAACTCGATCACTTGGCTCACATCAATCTGATCGGATACCTGCAATTCAAAAACCAATTCGCTCTGGTCAGCGGCGATCGTGAGCGACTCCGGCGCCGTAATTCCAGCTGGGAGATTCGGGAAAGTTAGCGTCACAGGTTGCGGATCCTCACCTCGACGCGCAACCTCCGCCCGCAATCGAACCTGTCCTCCAGCCAGCGAGGGTTCCAGTATTTGCAAATCGACCCTGAGCGGATCAAACCAACTGACTGGAAATTCATAGGTCTCCAACCGGCCGCGACCGCCCCATTCTCCGTAGACCATCAATTCAATCTGATCGGGCTCCTCCGTGGCATTCGGGTCGCGATTTAGGGTAGCGGTGTAGGTGTCGTTTTCAGCTGTGGCTGACATGGTCCAGCCCTGCGGCAACGAGCTGCCTAGGAGTTGCACTCCCGCCTTGAACTCCGGCACGGCGCGTTGCAGAGTGAACGTGGCTGCATGAGTTCCAACGGGGCGTGCAAAGCTGAGTTTAGCGGCCGGAGCGAGACTAAAAGCGGACGTGCTCTCGGAGACTTCGCCCAGTGCCAAGGTGCCATTGCTCCACTCGCCTGGAAATAGAACGGCTGGCTCCTTCACGCGGGCGAGCGACCGACTTTCGACCAGCTCTATCTGCGTAGGATCGTCCACTGCCGTTGCCTGCAGTCGCACCAAGGCTACCCCAGCACTCTTCCACTCCTCATCACTACGTAGGTACAGACGCGCCTGCTTGGCACCCGCTGGAACATTGGGATTGAGTAGGCTGAGCCCCGCAACGGGCTCTTGTAGCGCGAACTCAAGTGGGCCTTCATAGCCGTGGCGGGCAATGTTCAGATCGATTGCGCATGCCCCAACTCCTGGTTCCAACAAGTGTTGTTCTAAAGTTGCCGCCTCCGGCTTCAGGGCAACCTGGAACCCCGGGGCCGCCGATGCCTCGATCCAATAGCCGTAAGAGTCTCCACCGCGTTTGAGAAGGTCTTCGACCTCTAGAGTCAACGGGCCATCTGCCGCAACAGCGTGCTGCAGTGTCCACTCATCTTGATCGTTGATCGGTGATTCGACCAACAGTGTACCGGCCGCGTCGTATAAACGCATGCGCAACAGAGTAGGGCAGCCCAAACTTCGCGTTCGTGTAACAATGGAAATCGACTGTCCCTGCTTGCCTGTAAGCAAGTAGCGGTCCACCTCGCGCGGCTGCGACAATCGCCCACTAATACCGATCGGCAATGCCAACTCCACAGCGTTAACAGTTGACACATTCGCATCCGCTGTCTCCGAAACCACGTCGGCAAGTGCAGCCTTGGAGTGAGAGTTTTCCGTTTCCTGCGGAATCTTTCCAACAATCAGCGGTAACCAGGCGGACGATAGTCCTCCCGGCAGTTTCGCACCGATGTTCCGTATAAAAGTCTGACCGTTGGCCGGCGTTTGAAAGACCTGCGGTTCAATCTTCTCATCGTCAAGACTCACGAAGTGAATCGGTGTAGTTTCGCCTGCCCGCACTGCTAGAGGCTCGCAATGGCTGAGCAATGGGAAATCACCGATTCGCAGGTGATAGTCGCTACTACCTGCGGCGTGCCGACTATCAAACACTTCAACCCAGTACACTCCAGCGGAAGCGAACCGATAGCTGAACTTGCAGTCCGGTCCCACGGAATCATCGTCAGCCAGATGGAGGGTCTTTCCAGCCGCATCTAGCAATCGCACGACAGGATCCATGGTGGATTGCAGTTCTTGTGCGTGCACGGCAATGGAGACTCGCGCTCCCTCCGCCACTTGAAACTTGTAGAAATCACTGGTTGAACTATCGCAAACTCCATCCACGGCGCACAAACTCGGGAGGGACTGAGCCGAGGCCTGGGATTGATTTCCCCCACTGTCGACGACCGTGGGCAGGTCATCCATCAACAGAGCTTGTCGTTTCATTACGCCCGACTCCGCGGCAAGCCAAATTCCCCAAGCGCCCAGCGGCACGTCGCTCGGTGCTTCAACTTCCAGGGTTGCTTGCGTGGGATCGATAACTTGCAACCGAAGTTTGACGCCCGGTGCATTGGTCGCTGCTTTCAGAGATTCCCCGAAGTTGGTTCCCGTGAGTCGAAGAATGGTCGTTTCGCCGGGCACGCAGGTCTTGGGTGCAATGGACACCAGAGTCGTTTGAGCGTTCCCGACAGCCGAGAATTGCCACAACAAGGCCAGAACCAGGGGAAAAAGGCGGAGGAACATTGCGTGGCTTGTCCAAAAGACGTTACTTGGCGAAGGAGGCAAACTAGAGACGAACATTAGCCAGCCCTCCCGCTATAGAGTTCCTGTATCAACGCGCCATTCTGCAGTAGATGGGGACGCTCAAGCGGGTCCGCAATGGTCACGTCAGGTGCTACGCCGAGAGCATTGAATATCGTGCTGCAGATGTCTGCGGGAGACCAAGATCGTGTCACGGGAAAGGCCGCTTGTTCGTCAGTTTCCCCGAGGACTTGGCCTCCGAGTACTCCCGCTCCAGCAAACAGTCCAGAGTATGCGTGTGCCCAATGATCTCTTCCAGGAATGGTCTGGCCAGGCAACGTCGAGACTTTGGGCGTGCGTCCAAATTCTCCCATCACAATAACTAACGTTTGTTCCAGCAATCCACTAGCATCCAGGTCATCCATCAGCGCCGCCAATCCTTGGTCCAACTGCGGCAGGAGGGTATTCTTAAGACGTCCCCAGTTGTCCACATGCGTGTCCCAGGTCTGAACAATCCCCATCGTGGCTTGAATGATTGGCACTCCCGCTTCCACCATGCGCCGCGAGAGCAAAAGGGACTGGCCGAACTTGTTGCGTCCGTATCGCTCGCGAGTCTCTTCCGACTCTCGATGAATATCGAAAGCCTGCACCATTTTGCCAGATGTCAGGAGTTTGAACGCGATCTGTTGCTGGTCACGAAGCGTCTGGGTGTCGGCATTCTTGTGTTCGGCGCGTCCGTGGTTCAACTCTTCCAACAGCGACTGGCGAGACTTTAACCGATCGATGTTCATGCCCTCGCGCATGGCTAACGCCTGCATGCGAAAATCAGGAGCGTTGGGATCGCCTTGCACTTGCCAAGGATCGAATTTTGCTCCGAGAAAACCAGCGTGCTGTCCAGGCCAGGTCAACGGTCCCTCAATCAGATAGTTGGGCAGCGAAACTCCCGTCGGAATGCCATCGTGGCGTGGACGAACGAAATCGAGTGCGGCAGCGAAATTGGGAAAATCATTGCGGGTCTCAACGCGATCGAGGTCGGAGCCACCACGCGGCAAAGGCGTGGGGCGTCCGGTGAGTGCCACATGCGTTGCCAACAGATGGTTATGTTCTTGGTGCGCCAGGGTTCGAAGGAGACTCCAACGATCCGCCTGCTGCGCAAATTTCGGCAGATGTTCGCAAACGGCAACGCCAGGAATTTTGGTTCCAATCGGCGAGAACTCCCCGCGCACTTCGGCTGGAGCGTTCGGCTTGGGATCCCACATGTCCAACTGGCTCGGCCCGCCACTGAGCATGACGATCAAAACCGATTTTGCTTGGCCATATCCCGCAGCAGAAGTGCCGGCCGCCTGCAATGGTTTCGCCCCCATCCCGGCCAGAGTGGTTCCAGCCACGCCAGCAGCACCAATTCTCAAAAAGTTGCGACGATTCCATGCATAAAGAGGCGATAGCATTTCAAATCCGTGAAGTAGAGCGACGACTTTGCAGATTCCCGCCTCAGATCGAACTATCTGGGATAAGACGAATCGAGCGTACGCAAAGTACTGGGTAGGAAGGATCGAGCAGGGGAGGGATGGCAGGACGCTCTATTGTGAAGTATTGCAGGGTCGAATGCAACTAAATAGAAGCGCCTCCCGCGAAAATTCAGCTGCCAGCCTTGCTCCGCTCCCAAGGGCCGTGCGCGGTATCGGTAAGTGGAAGCCAAGGCAGCGAATTTAGGGAGATAAAGCGTTAAAGCGCCATGGTAGCGTCGCTGCGGACGCTGCGGACGCTGCATTGACAGACTACGATCGAAGATAGCCTATCGAGTTCGTACAAGACGCGGCCACTTCAGGGCTCTGAAGCAACTCAGGACTGCTCTCGCTCCAATTGACAAGCATTCTCTGGTTTCGTTGTAAGGGACAACGTTGAGGTGCTTGCTTCCTCAGCGACGGTGGTTGCCGCGACATGCAGACGCAGCGTCTCCATCTCCTCTTGCAGGTGTTGCAACTCCAGGGTCTTCTCGGCGTACAAGGCCTCTAACTTCCGCAAGCGAGTTTCGGGTTTGATGCGAAACACTCGATGAACGACTTCCAAAATCAACAGCGCTCGAACGGCTCGCATGGCAACGCCGCGCACTCGATAAACTCGCACCACGCGCGTTAGCTGCTGTAGCTTTCCAATTTTGGCTAACTTGGTTGCGCGCAAGATCCGCAGCGTCCGCAAAAACGAAATCAGTGGCAGCAAGATAATGAGTAGATCGAGCCAGTGCCGCTTGCAGTACTGAAACTTTTTGTTCGTTACAGATACCATCACGATGAACTCCGTAGCGAACGCAAACCAAATCAATCCCGTTCCAATATGCAGCAGCGCACGGAGGTTAGGGTGCTCTACGATGTGATCCTTGTACAAGAACTGCACACCGAGGACCGGAAGAATCAGCAGTGCGATCCACACCATAGGAATACTAAACACCTTCTCCAGATGTCGTTGCAAACGCCAATCGACGACTTGCCAACCTAGACGTGGTAACCAAATTTTGTCGCGGGCATCACGGTGGCGAGCGCACATGCGAAGTGGCGGAACAAAACAACTCAACCACCAATTGGAGTGACGCTGGCTCATCGACTCTCCTGCGTCCAATTTCAGATAGTTCAGGCCTTGCTCCAGCAGGAAAATTGGCCAGAGTGCCAAGAGAACCAATCCGCAATAGCGTCCCCAATGATAGGCAGACGTGAGGTACGCAACCTCACGCTCGAAAACCTCCGTATCCAACAGTGGAGTGGCTTCAGTCGTTCCGAGCTCTGCCCCCACGACGTCAACACCGATTTCCGTTAGCTCGTGTTCCAAAACTCGGGGTACATCGATCCACAGAACCATGATGCACGCCACCAGCGCCAGGAATAGCACGGAGAGGTAGAACATAAAGGGATGCGACCAATGGGCAATATCGGTAGCTTGTGGACTCGGAGCTTCCGTCGCTTGGATGTTCGTTGAATCTGACAATTGTCTGACTTGGATTGGTGGCTTGGATGGCTGTTGCTAAGTGCACTGCGTGGCACGAATGGGGCGGACAACGCGGGCCGCGCTGTCAGTCGGGCAAGGCGATGCACCTCGCCAGTTCTCATGGGAACAGTCGTCGAAGTACGCTCGACAGGTACAACTGATCAGGAACAGTATACCCGAGTTAGCAGGGGCAGCAGGCGAAGTGCCATGCCCTTCACTGCAACGCCAGCGAACCAGATTCGAAATCTGCAACGCACTTTGCGGGCACTACCTTGGAGTGCCCATGTTGGAGCAACAATGACCGCTTAAGTCAAGCGTTCCTCACACAGCACTCCAACTCTGACATGCGTTAGACAGGCTCCCGCCTCAAGATTGCTGCAGGCAGCTCTCGACCCTACTCGCCCTGCCCAACAATCATCAATACCAATTTGGCTAGGGCCGTACCTGCATTTCAACTTCAGCATCGCGGGTCCGGCCCTTCCTTGCTGGCCCTTCCTCTCTGCGGCGCGGTCACTGCGACGCGGTCACTGCGACGCGGTTATTTCGGAGTCGTTCCGCCAGGATCGTAGCAATGGCGAGCCGCGCCAAGCGGAGTGAGTTCACGCGAGGAGGACATGCTTCGCGTGTGTGATCTTTTGTTCAGCTTGGACAGCTCAGCGTGGATAGAGCCCGCCCGCACTCTCTCAATGTTGCAGAACCCGCTATCCCAGCAGCCCATGCATGGACTCGCCGGCCGTTTGACGCTACCTCCGCTCATTGCCATCGTCGCCCCACCGGCGCTTGCCACGGGCACCTCTCCCACCCGCTCAATTATCTGCGCAGGCGTGTACCGCACCGGGCACTCGCCAATGCTTCGCGAACAGACCATTCAGAGTGCCCACCCCCCGAGGGACACCCATTGCTGCCTCGTGTAACGGTCAGGGGGTTCTAGCAGCTTAGCGACTATTTGACGAAAAATCGCGGGCTGGCCCAGGCTTCACCCTTAAGGGCGGTGTAGGTTTGGACGGTCGATTCTCCATCGGATGCTGCGCGGCGACCTAAGGGGAGGCTGACCTCAGGAGCGTACCATTCTGTAGTATTCGCTCGGAACAGTCCAAATTTTGCGCCTCAGAACGCCGTTTGATAGGCCATTCAACCTATCAGCAGAAAAAGCCCACTGCCGCACTGATGCGTTTTTGGAGAAAGTGGATGGAGTTATTTACCAATTTGATCGCGAGTCCTGTCCTACCTGCAACGGTGTTACTGGGCCTCATGGTTGCCTGGAGTTTCATGGCAATGCTAGGCGCCGTTGATCTAGATGTCGGCGGTCCGGACGTCGATATCGGTCAAGATCTGGATCTCAGTGTCGGCAGCCATGCCACCGAGGGAATGGCTTTGTTGGCTCTGAAGTGGTTGAACATCAAAAATGTGCCACTCGTCGTCTGGCTTGGCGTCTTCTCCGTGATTTGGTGGTTTATCTCGATATCACTCTGGTCCGCGATCGATTCGCGGATTTTTACGGATCCCGGCTGGTTTTGGTCAACCTTACTTATCCTGAAGAACCTCGCTATCTCGCTGCCTCTCGCCAAATTGGCCACGACTCCCATGAAACCTTGGTTTGTTGTGGAGAAGATTGGTGCCACGCACCTCATCGGACAAGAGTGCCAGATCAGTTCCCTGGAAGCTACGCCTGAATTCGGGCAAGTCCGCTTTCGCACCGAAGGCGCTCCGCTGTTGCTTAATGTTCGCACTGATGGCCAGCACTTGGCCAAGGGAACGAAGGTGTGGATTACACACTACGATGCACAACACCGCGTGTACATCGTTTCGCCGACAACTACCGAATCGCTCCCTCCCTAGCCTTTCAAGCGAAGCGATCTGCGGCAGCAACCCTGCATGCACCGTTTCGACAGTCGCATGACCATTGATTCTTCCCTCAAATTGCCAAACTAATCGATCACTCCCTTCACGGAACCAAACGTACCATGAACCTTTCTTTACTACCGCCGTTGGCGCAATCTGAGACGATCGTTTACGCAGTCATTGCTCTGGTTGTCCTGCTAATCCTGGTCATTGGCATCCTTGCTTTGATCTCCCGCTTCTACAAAAAAGTGGGACCCGATGAAGCCATTGTCAGGACCGGCTGGGGCGGAATGCAGGTCGTGACAGCCAACGGGATCTTTGTGATGCCCGTCGTGCATCACAGCGAAAAGATGGACCTCACCCTCAAGAGTTTCGAAATTGCTCGAGAGGGCGCCGAAGGACTCATTTGCAAAGACAACATCCGAGCTGACATTCGTGTTGCCTTCTTCATTCGTATCGACAAAACGCAAGAAGAGATGTGCGAAGTGGCACAGTCCATCGGCTGCAAACGAGCTAGCCAACTGGAGACTCTGCGTGAACTGTTTGATTCCAAATTCTCGGAGGCTCTCAAAACGGTCGGCAAGCAATTTGAGTTTGTGGAGCTGTATGACAAGCGAGAACAGTTCAAGGGTGAAATCCTGAAGGTCATTGGAACGGATCTTAACGGCTATCGCCTGGATGATGCGGCCATCGACTACTTGGAACAGACGCGTCTCGAGTTGCTCAACCCGAACAACATTCTCGATGCGGAAGGCATCAAGAAAATCACGGAGTTGACCGCCACTGAGAAAGTGCAAGAGAACCACTTCACTCGCGAGCGGGAAAAGACACTGAAGAAGCAAGACGTCGAAGCCCAGGAAGCGATCCTAGAGCTTGAGCGCCAACGAGTTGAAGCGACTGAAAAGCAAAAGCGTGAGATTGCTGAAATCACCGCCAAGGAAGAGGCGTCCGCCAAAAAGGTTCAAGAAGAGAATCGCTTGCAATCGGAACGAGCACGTATTGCAACCGACGAAGAATTAGGAGTTGCCGAGGAGAATAAGTTGCGACAAATCTTGGTTGCGCAGCGCAATAAAGAGCGCACCGATGCGGTGGAGCTTGAACGCGTGAATCGCGATCGAGAACTCGAATCGACAGAGCGTCTACGCTTGGTAGGCGTGGCCGAAGTCGAAAAAGAGAAGGCCATCGAGACCGAACGCCGCAACATCCAAGAAGTGATCCGCGAAAGAGTCGCAGTCGAGCGTGCCGTCGTGGAAGAGCAGGAGCGGATCAAGGATACGGAAGAGTTTGCCGCTGCAGATCGAAAGAAAAAGGTCGAGGTGACCGCTGCGGAAATGGCCGCGGAGCAAGCGATGGTCCGAGAGGTTAAGGCAGCAGAGTCGAAACGCAACTCCGCACAATTGCTGGCCGAGCAAGTCCGCATCGAAGCCGAAGCATCGCGTGATCAGGCGGAGAAGCGGAGTGCAGCTACCAAGATGCTGGCCGAAGCGGCTACCGCAGACCATTCCTCCAAGGGCTTGGCCGACGCACTGGTCTTAGAAGCCAGCGCTGCAGCTACCGAAAAGCAAGGCATGGCAGAAGCCCGTGTAATGAAGGAAAAGTATACCAGTGAAGCTCAGGGAATCTCTGAGAAGGCCGCTGCGATGAAGGAACTCGACGGCGTCGGCAAGGAGCACGAAGAATTCAAACTACGCCTCGAAAAGGACAAGCAGATCGAGATCGCTGCAATCGATGCGCAAAAATCGATCGCTGGCGAACAAGCTCTGGTCCTGGGTGAAGCCCTCAAGTCGGCCAAGATCGATATCGTCGGTGGAGACGGCGAATTCTTCGACCAAATCTCCTCCGCGGTTAAAGGTGGTAAGTCCATCGACCGCTTCATCCTCAATTCCCAAGTTGCGACCGACATCAAGAATACGTTCTTCAAGGGGGATCCTGAGCATTTCAAACAGAACTTGGCTGGATTGGTCAGTCAATTCAATCTGAGCTCCGGAGAAATTAAGGACCTGAGTGTCGCCGCCCTCGTGGCACAGCTTCTGTCCGCCGGTGCGAGCGACAGCATGCGATCCCAACTGGTAAACCTCCTGGGCATGGCTGGCAGCTTGAATCTGGCAGATAAAACTGTCGGCAGCCTAGTCGTCAGCGGCTCGGCCAAGTCCACCACCAAGACCAAGTCCTAGGTCCGCAGATCGACCCCGGCGGGCGGCCGCATGTCGGCCGCGGCCGGTGCCTGCCCCAAGGGCGTGGGGTTGCCATTTTCCCGCCCAAGTGGAACAGTGACTAATCGACAAGCCGACCTGCGACTTGTCGGCATCCTAGCCGCCCGCTGTGCCAGATGATCGATAACGCGTTGGCTCGCCGGCTGGTTTGATTCATTGCATTTGTAACCCTAGCGAAGAAAACGCAATCCAACTCGTACTGCAGCAGCAAGCTCTCCCGCTTTGCTATCGCAGCGACGTACTGAGACAGCACCCGGTAACGCAGCGGGTGACGAGTTACCTCGTCTCGCTCCCCCACTCCACCTTCGCCTTACGCACTTAAGCTTGCCATGACAGAATCGCTCGGAAGTGGAACCTACGACGTATTGCGAAATCGTCTTCGCGAGGCGGCCAACGAATTGCGTGAGCGTTTCGAACAGCTCAATGCAGCCCGTTCAGACGTCTTTGGAAACATCGAAACGAAGCTTTGTAGCACAGCGCATGTATCGACTGATCACAATTGCGTTCCCCGCGACTTGCTATCCATCGGTGATTGCTTGCTGCTGGCCTACAATGTGCAATTTGGCCTCAAGACCGAGATTGACTGCACGGATGTGTTCAGCTTCTATCGATTTGACGGCGAGATCGCCCATTCGCTACCTCTATCCAACCTGTTCGACGAACGCTTCCAACGCGATTTCAAAGAGCTCTATCGCTACTACAAGAACACCACCTTTGCGCGATTCTTCACTGCCGGGCCCTTCGTTTACTTCGTATTCCAGGTTGGTAAGTCGGTCAGCGACGTCAAGGCCTTTAAATGGGCCGTCGAGGGAGACGAGCTACGGTATGTCGATAATCGCGGTGACCAAGATGTCCGCCTCCCCGAACAACACGGTTTCCGATGGTTGCGGGCGACGCGCGATCAACACCGCAGCGGAGTGCATCCCCACGTTTCGATCGAAGACTTAGTCTTTGTCGAGTGTGTAGGCGGTGACCTAACGATCAAAGTGGAAGACAATACGGAAGACGGCAGTGGCATCTATGCCGAGCCAGTCGACAATCCCGACCAAACGCTCGACGACGCGGAAGTCTACTACTCTATCCTAGGCAACCTAGTGTTGCTCAAGATGCGTCCGTACCAGGAAAAAGATTTTCGCTACTTTGTATTCAGCGTCAAACGGCAAGCCGTACAGCGCCTGGATGCGATCGCTCAAGCCTGTGTACTGTTGCCCGACGATCATGGGATCATCTTCCCAGGTGGCGTATTCCTGCAAACCGGTTCCTGCAAGTTATTCGATCATGGCCTCGACGGCCTTGCCTACGAGCGGACCATCGCTGCACAAAACGGCGAGGATTATCTCTATCTGTTCACCGATCTAAAAACGGGAACCTATTTACACTTACGATACAACCTCATTCGCCAAGAAGTCGACACTCCGCTGGTCTGTCACGGGCAAACCCTGTTTGACGACGGCCGCATGGTAACCTTTCGTGGTGACGAGAACCCACAAAAGCACCACGCCCTGCAACTATGGCAAACCCCCTACGTCGGCGCCAATTTTAAAGCGGAAATGGCGACCGATTCAATGCTCTACAAAATCGGCAATCGCGAGTTGGTGCGGGGGATGGCGGAATGCCAAGAACTGCTGCAGTTGATCGATAAAGACGATTCGTACGCGGAATTGTATTCCGACCTCACCAAGCGCTCTACCGACGTCATCGACAGCTACTTTTGGTTGGATCGAGAAGAAACGTTCCGGTTCGCCGAACCGATCGCCAAGATCCGAGATGCAGCCTCGGCTGCGGTCGAGGAATTTGATAAGGTCGTACGCGTCCGTCGCGAAACGGAACAACAACTCCGAGATTCTGCACAAGCCACCCAGCAGCTGTTAGCGGCCATCCAACGTTCTTCCTTTGATTCCGTCACAGCGTTCGTCGAGAAATTGGCTGCCATCCGGACACAACGGGGCCATGCAATCGGCTTGCGAGAATTGCGGTTTATCGACCTTCCAGCGGTCGAGGAGCTCGAGACTCAGCTTAGCGAGGCAGCCACACGCCTGGGACTGCGTTGCGTTCAGTTCCTGTTGACCCCGTCAGCACTCGATCCCTATCGCAAGCGCATCGTCCAGTGTGAAGGAGAAATCCCCGAGGTCCATTCCGCCAGCGAAGGGCGTCAACTGCAAGAACAACTCCTGCAGATTAGTAGCGATCTCGAGCTGCTGATTGAGACCGTATCCCAGCTGAAAATTGAAGATCTGACGCAACGCACCGCCATCACCGATGAGACGGGAAATCTGCTTGCAGATCTCAACCGCATACGCTCCGCCCTAAAATCACGAGTTCGCGAGCTGCTGTCGGGCGAGATGGAGGCAGATTTCGCATCCCAGACCAAGCTGCTTGACCAAGCGGCCGCAGGGGCACTGGAAAACGCCGACACGCCAGATAAAGTCGATGAGTCGTTAACCCGCACCATGCTCCAGCTCGAGGAATTGGAAGGTCGTTTTGCGGAGTTTGATGAGCTGCTCATGAGATTGACCGAAAAACGTCAATCGCTCTACGAGGCGTTCGAAGCGCGCCGTCAACAATTGGTCGAAGCTCGTTCAAGACGCGCCGAGGGAATTGTCTCGGCCGCAAATCGCATCCTTCAAGGTATTTCGTCGCGCGCTCAGCGAATGAAAGATGCCGATGCGCTTCGCTCCTATTTCGCTTCGGATCCCATGGTCGATAAAGTTCGACAACTTGCCAATCAGCTCCAAGAATTGGGCGATTCGGTGCGCATGGAGGACGTTCTTACTCGGTTGAAGACGGTATCGGACGATGCGCTACGGCAACTGCGAGATCGCCAAGATCTGTTTACCGGCGATGACGGGCAGATCAAGCTGGGCAGGCACTTCTTCAGTATCAACAGTCAAGCAACTGAGCTGACAACCGTAGTGCGTGATGGTTTGCTTCAGCTACACCTGACCGGGACACAATTTTATCAACCGTTGCGGGACGAAGTTCTCAATAGCTCTCGAGATCTATGGCAACAACTGTTGCCCAGCGAAAACGATGCAGTCTATCGCGGAGAATTCCTAGCCGCCAGTCTATTCGATTCTGCGCAAAGTGATCAGTACGCCTATTTGCAGTTGAAAGAAAAGGAGCAGATCGATTGGGTTCGGAGCCAGATGCAATCCCGACATGCCGAGGGGTATTCTCGCGGCGTCCACGATCAAGATGCGACGAAGATTCTCACGGCCTTACTCAATCTGGACCGACAATTGGGGCTGCTGCGAACCGCCCCAGCGATCCGAGCGACCGCTTGGTATGTCTGGCAATACCTCGTTCCGAACGAGGAACGCGAACAGGTCCAACAATGGATCAGCGGTTTCGACACTATCTCAACGATTCTTCCAGAGGCTCAGGCTAGCGGCAACTATGTTGCGCGACTATCCTTCCTGCTGGAGGCACACGGTGCAGGAATCCTGTTCGACGCAGCGGCAGACGACACAGCGGGTCCTTCCCTGAAAACTTCCACAATCCCGTCCAGCGTCCAGTCCAACGCGGTGGCGATACGCAGTCGCGTGTGTACTGCCGCACATTTTTTGATGGCACAATTGCGAGAGCAGGAAAGCGGGTTTGTCGCTTCGCCCCGTAGCCTCCAGGCCTTCACCCATCTCAAAGAGCATCTACCTTCTCGCGAAAGACAACGACTAAACGAGGCGTTGTCTCACAATCGGAACTATCCTAGCGCAGCCTGGACCTTGGCCATGGACGCGGTATCTGGATTCCTCCGCAGGAATGCACAGAACTCCTCCCTGGAGCTCGATCCCCTGGAAAACTACCAGCACGAGATCGCTCTTCTGTTGTTGATCGATGATAAGCAGGTTGCGGCGGGCCCCAAGGTGGAAATCGCGACGCGCGTGGGTTCGCTCGTAGGCGACCACCCACGGCTGAAACAGGGAGAACTGGGCCTACACTACCACGAATTCCGCACCAGGCTGGAGGCCTATCGCTCCGGCGTGCTTCCGCGTTTCTACGCACTTCGCGATACGAAACATCAGCTGTTGGTGGACGCTGAAAGAAGGTTGCGCACCTCTGAATTCAAACCAAGAGTGCTCACCAGTTTCGTGCGGAACAAGTTGATCGATGATGTCTATTTGCCGCTTATCGGCGACAACCTTGCAAAGCAAATGGGGGCCTCTGGCGAAGCCAAACGAACCGACCGAATGGGACTCTTGCTGCTAATCAGTCCACCGGGCTACGGCAAGACGACCCTTATGGAATACGTCGCCAACCGCTTGGGTTTAGTATTTGTGAAGGTCAATGGTCCCGCGTTGGGGCACAACGTAACTTCGCTAGATCCGGCAGAAGCTCCCAATGTGTCTGCCCGAGAGGAAGTGGAACGCATCAATCTGGCCCTTGAGATGGGCGACAATGTCATGCTGTATCTGGATGACATCCAGCACTGCAATCCCGAATTGCTGCAGAAATTCATTCCATTGTGCGACGCGACTCGCCGCATCGAGGGCGTCTGGCAGGGTGAAGCCAAAACGTATGACTTGCGTGGCCGAAAAGTGGTCGTTGTCATGGCAGGAAATCCCTATACCGAAAGCGGCGATCGCTTTCAGATTCCAGACATGCTCTCCAATCGCGCCGACGTCTACAACCTTGGTGAAATCATTGGCGATTCCCGCGAAGCCTTTGAATTGAGCTACATCGAAAACTGCTTGACGAGCAACACCGTGCTTCAGTCACTTGCCAAGGCGAGCAGTCGAGATCAAAGAGCAGTGATTCAAGCAGCGAGCCGTGGTACGAGTGAAGGTTTGGAATTGGAATCCAATATGCCTCCCGATCAGTTGTCCGATGCCATCTCGGTGATTGCCAAGCTTCTGCGTGTGCGCGATGTAATTCTACGCGTCAACCGCGCGTACATTCGCAGCGCTGGCCAAGTCGACGCCTATCGCACCGAGCCCTCTTTCAAGCTGCAGGGCAGCTACCGAAATATGAATCGGATTGCAGAGCGGGTGGTCTCAGTCATGAATGAGTCCGAGCTCGAAACCCTGATCATGGCGAACTATGAGCAAGACGCGCAGACGCTGACGCGAGATGGTGAATCCAATCTGCTCAAGTTCAAGGAGTTGCTGGGGAGCATGACGCCTGCGGAGGCCGATCGCTGGGAGCAAATTAAGTACGCCTTCGTCGAGAGTGTGCGAATGCAAGGGATCGAAGGCGAGGACAGCACGGCACAGGTCCTGCGTTCCCTGGTAGGTCTCAAAGATGGACTGGAGTCCATTCGACGCACGCTCGCCCAAGCCCTTGCTAGCAGCCACGACGACCAACATCGCACCGCGATGCAAGAGGGTATCGCGCATCTTTCCGCCAGCCTGACCAGCATCGGGGGGCAGCTCAGCGACTCGATTTCCGCCAGCACAACGCGTCTGGAAAAATCCGGCAGCCAACTGCCGGACCAGAAAGTCTTGGTTCAACATTCGGTTCCACGCGTGATGACCGATCTGGTCCGTAGTCAATTTCAGCTTCTCTACGATGGACTGCGGCCGGTCCTAGAGTCCTCAGCGATGAGCGGAAAACAGCTTGAGGCCCTGCGAACCTCCATCGACAACTGCCTGCAACAATACCGCGATCTCCAGCGTGAAATAGAATCCTCACACGACAAAGACTCGGAGTAACGCCAACCATCCGGTGTCTGCTCAACTCCGGTAGATGCAAACGACCACCGTTTTCCATTCGCACTGGCCCCTTGCAGGGCGCTGGCGGCGCTGCACCGGTGGAACTCACAGCGCAAGTGGCTAGTCAATCCACCTGCATTTTCGGTTCGAATGCATCCAATGCATTCTGAATTCAAGCAGCAGATTTCCCAGCCGTACTCTGGTAAGTGCTTATCCTATCACCAAGCCACAGAGCGGAACTGAGCAACCGGAACTTCCTGATGCATTGTCGCGGAAGCATCTTCTCAGGAGCGCTGGAATGGTGACCAATTAGTTCAAACGCTCTCTGTCTAGCTTCCCGTGTTGGGGACGCCTGGCATCTGGGTCTTGCGCGCCGAGCCCGTTTCGATAGCGGTTCGGGAAACTGCTTCGGCCACGGCCAGCGCCACGCGTCGATCAAACACACTTGGAATGATGTAGTCTGGCAAGAGGTCGTTTTCAGGGATTGTCTCTGCGATCGCCCTGGCTGCCGCTAGCTTCATCTCTAGATTTACCTCGCGCGCTCGGACATCGAGTAGTCCGCGAAACAATCCGGGAAAGCACAAGACATTATTGATCTGATTGGGGAAGTCAGAACGCCCAGTCGCCATGATTTTCACGTGAGGTGCCGCTAATTCGGGACGTATCTCGGGGTCGGGATTCGCTAATGCAAACACGATTGCATCCCGTGCCATCAGCTGCACGTCTTCCACCGTCAGTACGTTTTTGGCAGAGACGCCCACAAACACATCAGCGTCCTGCATGACGTCGGCGAGCTTTCCGCTCTCTTGGGACGGGTTGGTATTCTCCGCTAACCAGACCTTCAATGGATTGAGCTCGGCTCGTTTTTGATTGATTGCGCCGGTGCTATCGCAAACGACTAGGTTGGTCGCTCCGACCGCGTGCATCAATTTGGCAATGGCCACGCCCGCTGCGCCAGCCCCGTTGATCACAACTTTGAGCTCCTCCATCTTTTTTTGGACGATCTTCAACGCGTTGGTCAAAGCAGCAAGCACCACGATGGCCGTACCATGTTGGTCATCATGAAATACCGGTATCTCCAACTCCGCTTCCAAACGTTCCTCGATTTCCACACAGCGCGGTGCCGAAATATCCTCGAGGTTGATTCCACCAAAAGTCGGTGCTAGATAGCGGCAAGTAGCAATGATGGCTTCGGTGTCCTGAGTGTCCAAACAGATCGGAAACGCATCAACCCCGGCAAACTCTTTGAACAACACCGCTTTGCCCTCCATGACTGGCATTGCCGCTTTGGGGCCCAAATTCCCCAATCCGAGGATAGCCGATCCGTCGCTAATGACCGCGACCATGTTGCGTTTGATGGTGAGCGTGAAAGCAGATTCCGGGTCTTGGTGAATCGCTTCACAAACGCGAGCGACTCCCGGCGTGTAAGCCATGGAGAGGTCATCCCGCGTCTTGATCGGAAACCGCGGCGCAATCTCCAATTTGCCACCTAAGTGCATCAGGAAGACGCGATCCGACACATGGACGACTTCCAAGTCCGGCATTTGACGCAGCGATTCGGCAATCTGTTGCCCATGCTCTACCGTGCTCGCGCTAACGGTGATGTCGCGCGTGATCTTTCCATCGCGTGAATCCACCACATCAATGGCACCGATCAAACCATCCGCCTCTCCAATTCGAGAGGTCAGCTTTCCCAGGAAGCCTGGTGCATCTGGGTAACGCAAACGGATGGACAGACTGTATCCGGGACTGTGGTGACTCATGAATTATCCTAAGAGATTGAATTGATTGATGGGCCCATCGAATGCTTCCATAGCCTGCCGGTAGTTTTTCGACGACTCTCACGGGGGGCATTCTATGCCCACGTATTAGTTCGCCAGCGTCTGCCTGTCGGATAGGGTGGATTCAACATGCATCGAAGATGCACATGAGCCCAATCGCGTTAGTCCCAAATATAGCGAACTCCGTAATAAATTTTAGCCCTCTACTGCGTTCGGTTGGCCGGCCTGGAGTTGCAGGCGTCACGCCATCGCGGTTTCCCCACAGAGCGTCTGCCCCGAAATATCGAACCTTCCGACAAATAGCAACGAAAATTTTGGGCCCATTGGTTGGCTCAGTTGCCAAGTGTCGCAATCCGCACAGTCGTTACCCCTGATGCATTAGCCGAGAGACTGAAAGGAATTCAAAACATTGCAGGCAAGCTCGTTTTCCTACAAGAACGGCTGTGACCTAAGTTTCGTGCGTTACCTGTGTCCTAGCCAGCAACTAGCTTCTCCATTCAACATTGCACCGCTATTTCATGTCCATTTCCCAAACCTCAAGCAGCAGTTTTGCCACGCCTGCTCTTGCGCTGCCCCAGGTAGCCCCCCAGCAAAATCCCGCCGAACGAGTCTGCCGCGTACTGCATATCATCAACGGCGAGCACTTCTCTGGCGCAGAGCGGGTTCAACAACTGTTAGGAAAACGCCTGGGACAATTTGGCGTAGAATCTCATTTTGCTTGCATTAAGCCGGGCAAATTCAGCGAGCACTGCCAACTAAGAAGAAACCAAGTTAGCGATTTCCCCATGCGCGGCCGTTGGGATATGCAAGTGGTGAAAGATCTATCTGCCAAAGTGGAACAGGAACAGTTCGATCTTCTGCACGCGCACACACCTCGCTCCGCGATGATTGCCGCACTCGTCGCCCGCCAGACCCAGCTGCCCTGGATCTACCACGTGCATAGTCCAACCTCCCGCGACAGCCTGAGAGGGATTATCAACCGAGTCAACTACTGGCTGGAACGATATGCCATTCGATCGTGCTCACAACTCATTACCGTTAGCAAGAGTCTACGACGCGAGATGCTCAAGTGTGGTGTGCCGCGGCAACGCTTGACGGTTGTGCCCAATGGCGTACCGGCCATCGAGCCCATCGTGCCATCTCAGCGATTGCAGTCGAAGAGTTGGAAAATTGGCCTGATTGCACTCATGAGACCGCGTAAAGGAATTGAGGTCGCGTTGGATGCCATCCACCGCCTTAAGGCTAAACGACTTCCCATTCAGCTCGAATTGATCGGCGGCTTTGAAACCTCTGCCTATGAATCCGAAATCCTCAACAAGATCGAAGCGTTGGAGCTCTCTGAGCACGTTCGCTGGACCGGTTTCACCAATGACATCCCCACAGCGATTCGTGGCCTAGACGCGCTGCTGCTGCCCAGCCTGTTTGGCGAAGGGATGCCAATGGTCGTGCTGGAAGCTTTAGCTGCCGGCGTTCCGGTTGTGGCCACGCGTGTCGAGGGAACGCCCGAGGTCATTCGCGATGGCGTGGAGGGATTTCTCGGCGAGCCTCGCGATGCCGTCAGTATCGGCAATAAGCTTGAGCAACTAGTTAGTGATCGCAATCGCTGGGCAACCATGAGTCAGCAGGCTTTGGCACGCCATCGCCAATGCTTTAGCGATGAGAACATGGCGCGCCGAGTAGCGCGGGTGTATCGCAAGGTGCTGGCTCAATCCAAACCACCAAGCTAAAGTCTCAGCCTCCTCCGAATTGCCGGACGCCGTGGGGCTAGCCTACTTGATGACTCGCTTCAGCTCGCGATCAATCAGCTTTGCCCAAAGTTGATAGCCGTCGCGATTCAAGTGCAAGTGATCCTCTCGGAACAACGCGTCATTGGGAACACCTTGATCCGTTAGGAATTCCGAACTCGTGCGTATCACATGCAAATTTTTCTTTTGCTTTGAATAGTCAGCGATTTTCGAATTGGCTTCTTGAATCCGATCCCAGGCATGGAACCGCGAAGAAGTCGGCGTGATTTCAACAAAGAAGATTGGCTGATGGGGATGGGTCTTGCGAACCGTACTGACGATAAAGTCGTAGAGTTTCACGACTTCCTCAGCTGATTTGTCGTCTTCCTTGCCAACGATATCATTGGCGACAAAGATTACCAAGCCATCAAACTTGTGCGGGGAAACGAGACGCTCGGTGAACACCGCGAGGTCCG
This sequence comes from Aureliella helgolandensis, assembly GCF_007752135.1. GTDB lineage: Bacteria > Planctomycetota > Planctomycetia > Pirellulales > Pirellulaceae > Aureliella > Aureliella helgolandensis. The sequence goes on from NZ_CP036298.1 coordinate 4,427,451, forward strand.
AGATTTTAGCGCCCCCATAGCCACGACGAATGGTTGGCCAGGGTGCCAAATCTTCGGCCATGTCTTCCCACAGGCGAATGCTTGAGCTACCGATAAACAAAATCGCGTGCTCCGGATCCACTTCGGTCTGATCGAGCGCTTCCAACTTCTGGATATCATCTTCCCACCGCTCCTCGGCCGCCTGCCGATAGGGTGCCAGCACTGCCTCCTGGCTGGCTACCTCCGTCGACGCCTGCCCCGCGTCAGTGTTCGCTGTGGGGGGGACAAAACACAGTAGCGCAATCAATCCAATGAATGACATCCTTCGCGATCTCCGGCAAAATTGTGATGGTATTAGTTAGTAGTTAATAAAGGCGATCGTCCGTAGGCAAGCGGCGGTCGCGAAGCCATTGCAACTCGACTTCGGCCTCTTCGGTCCGTCCTAAAGCTTCCAAGATCTTAGCTCGATGATAGTGCACGACTCCTACTCCCCACAACACATTCCCCGCTTCGTTGGCGCTAATGGGCTCCGGCTCCTGTTCAGCCGCGACCTCCTGAGGACTTTCGGGATCCTCTGTCTCTTGAGGCGCTATTTTCGCATCGGCCAACCCACTCAGGAAGTCGAGTCCCTGGGACAACCAATTCTTTCCTGTCTCCTTCTCGGCTAGGGCAATCGCCTCATCAATGGCCGTCAAAGCTTCCACTGAGCGGCCCATGCGGAACAAGACCCACGCCCTCGTGTCGAGGAGCTCCCAGTTCGCCGACTCGCTACCCGAGGGAGTATCGAGGGCCAGGGCAGCATCGATATCTTCTAAAGCTTGATCCAAATCTAAACCGGACAACGCTCGGAAGTACGCTAACTGGTTCAGAAGTGTCGCACTTTTGGCGAGGTTTTCAGGAATGACCGCCAGCTCCAAGACCTCAGCGGCCTCGGCGAATTTTTGCTGCGAGGCAAGCAATGTCGAACCATACAGCCCCAGCAGCCGATTGTCTGGCGATTCCGCAATCGCGGCCTTCACCACTTCGGCAATTGACTGCGGATCATTCTGCAAGGCGTTCTTCAGCCGAAACAGCCAGTAATCTCGAAGCAACGCAGGCGAATTTTGACTCCACTCCCGGGCGCGTTCCAGATGCGGCTCGGGATCGCCGCTCTGCAGTTGAACCGCATTCATGGCGGCTGCAATATGCCAGCGAGCAACCTCCTTGTAAGCTTGATCGGCGATGATCGGAGCGATAGGGATGAGTGCCGTGCAGCCAATAATTGCCAAGGTCGAAAGACGCATTCACTGTTTCCGATAGAGTTTCCCACCTTCAAACGTCTCATTTCTATACGTCAAAATTCTAGGGATGCTACCACGATCGTTTGAGGTTAAGGTATGCTACAAGAAGAGCCGACAGTATAGAACCCCGCAGCCGGATCACGAAGCATGCCACTGTTTGAGATTGAAACCGATTCTCATATCATTATCACCTGGGCCGACGATGAGCTGGCGGCCCGCCAAGTCGTCCAGGAAGCCTACGCGACCGACCAAATCCTGCGCCTCACACGACGACCGCGCGATACTTGGGTCATCTCCAAAGGTGTCCTGGGATTATCCCCTAAGATGGACATTTGCAGCGTCGCTCGCGATTGCCTTGCCAAATCCGCTGGCGACAAACTCCACGCGATTCGTCTCTACATGCACGAGACAGGCAGTGACCTCGAGAAAGCTCGGAAGGTCATCGAAAGCAATATGGTCATGGGCTGGTAGCGCGGCTGACGTTTGTCTCACTGTGCTAGAAAAGAGGGACAGCCACCCAATCAGTACTGCGGAGCGAGGGTGACACGGGCCCCCTGAATTGGCTTTCTGCCCAGCAAAGCCCCTGAATAGCAAAGCCTGGCTGGTCCCCGAGTTGGACATTCTCCCCAGCAGCCCATGCGCCCCACCTGCCGATGCGACTCAACAGCTCGCAACCAAATTGCGTGCGGAGATAGCCAATTGGCGCTGAGCTGAGCTGAGCTGAGCAGGGCAAGGCAGGGGCAATCGCTATTGCAAAGGCCATCGCAGCAGAATGCGGGGTGCAGCCTGCGTAGCAAGCGCCCCCCCCTCTTCAATTCTGCTGCTCAATTCTTAGACGAGTTGCTCACTCCAGCTGGCCAATTGCTCGTTGCCAACCCGATCACAGAAATCCCCCAGAGTCTCACCTGACTGGCGATGCTCCTTGAAGGCAGTGAAGATGGGAACAAGAGTGCTCGTAATCTCTTCAAAGGGCACCAAATCCTTGTAGATTTTGGCCATGCGTGTGCCAATCAGCTGCCCACCAAGAAAAATGGTGTATTTAGCCTTGGTCTTGCCCACCAAGCCAATGTCGGCGTTGTAGGGGCGAGCGCAGCCATTAGGGCACCCGGTGATCCGCACGGTGAAGGCATCGCTCTCCAATCCAAGCTTGGCCAACTCCACTTCGAACTGGCTCATCAATTCCGGAAGTACGCGTTCGCTTTCCGCAACCGCCAACCCACAGGTGGGTAGCGCCACGCAGGACATGGACCAACGTCGAACCGTCGATACCTCTTCGGTGAGCGGCAAACCATGCTGCTTGATGATTTCTTGCAATCTTGGAAGCGCTGCTTCCTCAAGATTGGTGAAGAGAATGCTTTGGTGCGCCGTCAAATGCACCCCCGGATTAAACTCTTTGCAGATGGCACGAATGGCAGCCTTCCACCGTCGGTCTTCGGAGTCAAACAGACGACCACTCTCGACATTCAACCCATAGAAAAACTTACCGTCTCCCTGCGGGAACCATCCCATGTGGTCGTCAAAGCCATGCACTTCGTCCGCCGTGCAATCCTGCAGCTTTTCGCCATAATACTCTTCGACCTTGCCGCGGAACCATTCCACCCCTTCGTTGGCAATCAGGTACTTGAGGCGAGCGATCTTGCGATCCTCACGATTTCCGAAATCGCGCTGCACTTTGACCACCGCCTCCGCAACGCCAATGGCTTGCTCGGGAGTCACAAAGGCCATGCGTTTTGCTAGAGCTGGAAACGTCTTTGCGGCGCTGGGAGTTGTCCCCATGCCCCCCCCCACACTGACGTTGTAACCAATGATTTTGCCTTCGCGAACGACCGCTAGAAATCCAAGGTCATTGGCATAGATATCGATGCAATTGTCCTCGGGCAAGGCAATTCCAATCTTGAACTTTCGCGGCAAGTAGGTGGGGCCATAGATCGGCTCTACTTCCTCGGGTTCTCCTCCACCGACCAAGGTCTTCTCGCCTGATTCCTCGTCCTGAATCCACAGCTCGTAATAGCCTGGAGTCCGTGGGGCCAAATGGTCTTTGAGCGCGTCGGTCAAAGCCCGCATTTCGACATGAACCGAATCATTGAGCGGCGCCGGGCAACACATCACGTTCCGATTCACGTCACCACAGGCCGCCAACGTACTGAGGTGCATTTTGTTAATGCGCTGAATTGCCTCGCGCAGATCGCTTTTCAGAACCCCGTGCATCTGCAACGCTTGTCGCGTCGTGCACTTTAATGTGGCGTTGGCCAAATCCTCACACAGGTCCAAGTGGGCAAGCATTTGTTCCGATGTCAGACGCCCCCCGGGCACACGGGTGCGCGTCATCATGCTGTAACTCTTGACCGACTTGCCCTCTGCGTTTTTCTTGTTGCGACTGTCGCGATCGTCCTGCTGGTACGTTCCATGAAACTTCAGCAACTGCATATTCGACTTGTCGAACTGATCGCTGTCGTTTGCCAAATCGTCTTGAATCGTGCCACGCAGAAATCGACTCTCAGACTTAATACCTTCTACAGGACTCAATTTCTTTTCGTCGGCCATGACGGTTCAAACTCCGGAATGTAAAGAACACCAAGGCACAACGCATTCCTGTGAATCAATGCCTGCAATACTGCTATGGTGGTTGGAAACACTGTAAAACTGGGGGGCTTCGCAAGTTAGGGGCTTTGGGGCAATCCCTACAATGATGCCTATAATACGCTCTGTAGGGATTTTTAGGTAGGTCATTCGCCTAGCAGGCAGCGACATTACGATTTTCTGCCACACAGGTTCCGTTGGGGGGCTGCGTGGAGTCTAGGGGGAAGGAAGGGTATCCTGCCAGCGCCCGAGTGATTCCCACAAAAACAAGCAAAAGTTCCTTGAGAATTCGAGTTGGACTGGATATCCTTCAGCCTGAAGTTTGGAACGGAGAGGCTTTCTCGGTTTTCGGAATTTCAAACGCCAGAAGGTGATTTCAGTGGCTATTGTCCGCTGAAATCCAAACTAAGGATGCTCACACATGACGGATAGTTTATACCTCGAAGATCTCAAGCCTGGCGCAGTCTGGACGAGCAGAGGTAGAACCGTAACGGAAACCGATATCGTGTCGTTCGCAGGCTTGAGTGGTGATTATGATCCAATCCATATGGATCATGAGCACGCATCCCAGACGCCTTACGGCCGTCCCATTGCCCACGGCATGCTTGGGCTGTCCTTCATGACCGGTTTGAGCAGCACCTGTCCGCTGGTGCATACGCTCGCGTTGGTGCGAGTTGCGGATTGGCAATTCCTGCTTCCGGTCTACGTCGGGGACACCGTGCATGTGGTGACTCAAGTCGAAACGCTCACCCCCCGGGGGCGACGTAGTGGTGAAGTCGTATGGTTCAGAAAATTGCTGAACCAAAAAGGGGAGTGTGTCCAGTCTGGCAGAATCGTAACGCTCGTTTCAAGCCAGTCGTTTCTTCCCCGTTCACGCCCCGTCACTCCGGCACGCAAGTTGTCGGAGTTCGCCAAACCTCAAGCCGTCGTCAGGGTCGATAGCCTGCTGGACAGTTAGGAGCAACTACTGCCTCTGGGCCGTATTGGCCAATACGCCCCGAATTCGCCGGTTTGGTGTTTCAGCGATCGAGTCCATCACACGCAATTCTCCATCGGGCAATCGGACTCCCCAGCGGCGAGCAACTCTGGGATCTCCCTCCCTACACCGTTTTGCCCACCCCACCACGATTGAGGTGGGCGCGAGATCCCTGACCTCACGACTGAAATTATCTGGGAACCAATTGCACGACTCGGGCAAGGGTCTTAAGATCACCCACGGAATTTCCGCGTTGTTTCCTGGTTCGAGGCAAGTCGATGTCCGTTGAAATCAATCTTGAATATGCTGGCGAATTGCACTGCAACGCCACTCACGGCCCCAGCGGTGCCACATTGTCGACCGATGCGCCTGTCGATAATGGCGGACAGGGTGCATCATTTTCGCCAACCGATTTGGTTGCCACGGCACTGGGCGCCTGCGTCTTGACCATCCTGGGGCTTGTCTCAGCGCGGCACCAGATAGAACTGAAAGGGACGCGTGTGCATGTCACTAAGGAAATGGTGAATACCCCCATTCGCCGAATCCAGTCGCTCAAGACGGTTGTTACTGTACCACAAGGCGCGGTGCAGGAGCCTGAAATGCGAACTCGGCTAGAAACCGCTGCAAGACAGTGCCCGGTTCACAAGAGTTTGCATCCCGAGATCGATGCCCCCATTGATTTCGTATATCTCTCCTAAGCGACGTCCCATCGCGCAGAATTAGCAGACGATCTCACTCCAAGTCAGCCTGCCGTGAACCCTTCAATCCGCCTCCGCCGGTTCCATCCCGGTGACGCACCCGAATTGTTTTTACTTTTTCGAGAAACCGTCCAAACAGTCAATGCAGCCGATTACTCACCTCAGCAGATCGCTGCCTGGGCTTCCAACTCAATCGACCTCGCCGCTTGGACAGCCAGATTTAGCCAGCGGTGGGCCTATGTGGCAGTGTGTAACGACCGAACGGTCGGCTTTGCGGACATGACGCCAGCGGGATATCTTGACCGCCTATTTGTGTCCGCTCATTACCAGCGACAGGGCGTCGCTCGGGCCCTTCTTCAAACCCTGCTCGAACATGCTCAATCCGCGCAGCTATCGCTAGTTTCGACAGACGCAAGCCGCACCGCGGTCCCCTTCTTTCAAGCGTTTGAGTTTCAGATTGTGCGAGCACAGAACGTCGAATGTCGCGGCGAAGTGCTGAAAAACTTCCACATGACACGTTCGCTTGGTCAGCCTGTACTAAGCCCCCTAGCAAGAAGCGAATAGAGCCCCCAAGCGACACGGACCGGGGGTCCATGCTACCGATCCCCCTCCCGTAGCTTGGGCCCCCGGCCCGTGCAGGCTCTCAATCCAAGCCCCAACAAGTGCACTTTCCACTCTGGCGACCATTGCTTGCTCCCAGCAGGTCTGGACGGATTGTCACCAATTTCCGGTGCGAAGACGCCACTTTCTGCGCAGCGATTTTCCCAGCGCGTTGTCTTAATAGCCGTGTTGTACGGTGCCGCGGGGAAGGACGTGCGTGCGGCTGCAATGCTTGCGGCCCGTGTATTCATGGCCGCTAGAAGCACAACACTGGGAATCTACGCTAGCCCCGCCATTCAGGGGAGGGGCGTGACGGGCTTTTAGAGAGCCCTTCAGAAATTTACAGAAAAAAACCCCACATCCGCTTTCGCGGATATGGGGTTTTCCTGAACTATTGCCAGTTCAGGACTTTAGCGAGGCCGACGGGGGTCGAACCCGCAACCTCTGGATCGACAGTCCAGTGCTCTAACCAATTGAGCTACGGCCCCTCGCTAGTGACTACATCGGCGAATCTTCTCTCAAAGTTTCGTCCAATTCGTCGTTTGATGCAGGGATTATACGCAGGACAATTTGGCCTGCAAGGGCAGAATAACGCTTCGCCCAAATCTTCTGGACTCTTGCATTCCAGGCGACTCCTCAAAATCGGAAAATCTGTACCAGCCGCTTCGCATCTACCACTTCAAGCTGTCGAATTGTACGAAGCAGGAGCTGTTTTTAAGTAATTTCGAGCTAGCGTTATCCAGTACCCTATAACTTCGTTAGCAAGGATTCAGAAATGTTGCGAACCGTTGGCCAATATCTAACGGCAGGCGTCGATGCCGTGATCCATGTGATGCAGACGATGAGCGTGACACAGTGGGGCGTCGTCTCCGTAGTCTTTGTGGTCGCTGGTTTCATGCTCCTGAAAACACGGTTCTAGCCAGAACCGCTCCTAGAAATCGTTCCATCAAACGCCATAGAGTCACTAGACGCTACAATTTCAGGCGCTCAGCCCTGGAGTTTTGGGAATTCGGATACGGCATTGCCACGCGTGTGCCGGAAGTTGATATTATGTGGGCGCTATTGACGGAAGTCCTGCTGCATAAAGAACTGATCTGCCACCAACTGATTCAATCAGGCCCAACCGCACGTATCGGGTACGCTGAATCATCAGCCGACGTGTTATCGTCTAGTTCAAACTGGATCAAACACGCTGCGACGATTCCTGCGAACTGGATTGTTTCTGGCGACACAGCAATACCCGCAAGCACTCTCCGTTCACCCCCCATTACCGCGCGGTCGACAGGCGGCCTCCACCTACCTGGGTCCGCGTCCTCCCTCCAGAATTCCAAGAGTATCCGTCCATGGCGTCTGCCCCTGAATCCGCGGCTCCCCTGAAGCTGTCGCCGTTTTCTATTGCGTTGGTCTGCGTTATCGCTTCGATCGGTTTCGCTTTTGACATCTACGAACTGCTAATGCTGCCGCTGGTGTTTCGGCCCGCCTGCATGGAGTTGGCTGGCATCGCACCAGGTACAGATGAATTCTCGTGGTGGTTGGGAGTCATGTTCTTCGTCCCCGCATTCCTGGGTGGAATCTTCGGATTGCTGGGCGGTTACCTCACTGATCGCTTCGGGCGAAGACGCGTACTGACCTACAGCATTCTGCTGTACGCGGTTAGCGCCTTTTTGGCTGGTTTCGCGACATCGATGCCGATGCTGCTGGTCCTACGCTGTACGACCTTCATTGGTGTTTGTGTGGAGTTCGTTGCCGCAATCGCTTGGTTGGCAGAGTTGTTCCCCGACAAAAAACGCAGAGAGTTGGTGCTCGGCTGGACTCAAGCGTTCTCCTCAATCGGTGGTCTGTTGGTCGCCTGGGCAAATTATCTATCGATCGAATACTCTGCCAGCCTACCGGCAATCGCCCTGCCTGAATTCCTGACTGGACTTGGAGTGATCAACGACCCCCATGCGGCTTGGCGCTATACGCTCATGAGCGGATTGATTCCCGCAATTCCGTTGATTGTGATTCGCCCCTTCCTACCGGAATCGCCAGTTTGGAAACAGAAGCGAGATGCAGGGCTCCTAAAGCGGCCAAGCATCAAGGAGCTGTTTGCCCCGAATTTGATCCGTACCACGGTGGTCACCACCATTATGTTTGCAGCCAGCTACGGCGTTGCGTTCGGCGCATTGCAGCAAATTCCACAGATCGTACCAGGCTTGCCAGAAGTCAAAACGGCCGTGGCAGACATGTCGGTACCTGCCAAGAAGAAATACGAACAAAAGGCTGCCGCAAACTATACGAAAAGCCAAGAGATTGGCGGCCTGACGGGGCGCATCGTGCTGGCCATCCTGGCGGTGATCGTGGTTTCCCGCCGCGGGCTAATTCGAATGTTCGTCCTACCCGGGCTAATTGTCGCTCCATTCGTTTTCTACTCTTTCATGCAAGGCAACAACAGCGACCTGATCACGTTGGGGGAATGGAAGTTTACAAGACTCGACGGCATGATCTTTTTTGTTGGGTTGTTAACCGTGGGGCAATTCAGCTTCTGGGGAAATTACTTGCCACGCGTCTTCCCACTCCACCTGCGTGGGACCGGCGAGAGTTTTGCTGCCAATATTGGAGGCCGCATGATTGGGACGTCGATGGCTTGGGTCACCAGTACCCTGGCCGCTTCGGCTTGGATTCCCGGTGAAACAGCAGCATCCAAGTTTGCGTTAGTTGCCGCAGGTATGGCATTCACCATGTTTGCCGTGAATTTCGTGGCGAGCTTCTTTCTGCCTGAACCCGATTCGATCCATTTTGACGACTAGCGGTTCCTAACACTCGTATCAGATCTAGTTGAGGACACTCGACACCCCGTTCACTCAACTCCCGCAGCCGAATACAGCTCGGGAGAGGGTTGCCACCGGAGTTAGCTGCGCAACGGGAAGTCATCTGAGGAGGCCCCGGTTGCTGTGGCCAAAGCTGAAGATGAACTTGGACGCACCCGACGCCTTGGCGTACTGGCGCTGGCTGAAGGTTCAGCGTCTAAACAGTGGGGCAACCGGAGGCGTGGAGACGCACACCCCGTCCAACCCGTGCGATCCGCATAACTGACTCCAGCGGTTGATAAAATTCTTAGCTTGCAGGAATCCAGACTGCAGTGACCGGCAAAGCGGCCAACGGCACAATCCGTAGGCTACGGTTCCAAGTCAGTCTTTCTTTAGCTGACTTGTCCAACGTGTGGAATGCGGGATATGCCCTTGCGGATCACGACTGATCCGGCGAGCGCGATGTTCCGCCCTCTCGTGATAGATTCAATGAATAGTTTCACTGAGCTCCCGGTATGAATGCACCGCAGGTAACGAACCAGCAACTTCTCTCGCTTTTGCGCACCTATTGGCAATGGCGTGCGATGTGGATTGCATCCACGCTGCTCTTTGGTGCAATCGGTCTGTTTTACGTCGTGTTTCTCAAATCGGATCTGTGGGTCGCCTCCCAGGGCTTTATTGTGCGAGATGAAGCTAACGGTGCGGTCATGCGGTTGGGGAGATTTGAGAGCCAGACCGAGATGAAGGCTGCCCAGGAAACGATACTTGAAATGGCACGCAATCCAATGGTTGTTCGTACCGCCTTGGAGCAAGTTGGCCCGGAACCTGGACTATTCAGTTGGTTCTCTTCGTCCCCACAACCGGTCAGTGCATCCGCCGTGGATGGGCTTGCCCGCGATGGAATCGAAGTCCGTGCACCGCGTGGGGCAGAGCTGGGCACGACTGAAGTAATCTATTTGGATGTCAAACAATCTTCACCGGAACGCGCCCGCAAAATCAATGTTGCGATCTGCGATGCTCTAGAGCATCACCTGCAACAGGTTCGCGAATCTCGCGCCGATGCAGTGGTCGGCGAACTTTCGGCCGCTACGGCCTCTGCCCGAGAAAGTCTCCAAGAAGCAACCCAGCGGCTCCAACGGATGGAGGCCGATGCGGGTGCAGATTTAAGTGATCTGCGTGGCCTCACTGATACCAACAGTGGAGGGAGCGCCAACCGACAAATGTTGGATGCGATTAAGTCGGAGCTTCGTCAAGCGGAGCTGGCCAGACAGCAGATTTCCAGCGATTTGAACCTGGCGATCGAATCCTACGAAAATCCCGATCAACTACTGGTCGCGCCCAGCAACCTGCTCAATTCGCAACCTGGACTCAAACGCCTTCGCGAGGGACTCGCGGATGCCACCATCACGACGAGTCAGCTGAAGGGCCGCTACTTCGAGGTTCATCCCAAGGTCATCTCAGCCCTCGAAACCGAGCAACGCATTCGCGACCAATTGCGACAGGAACTCAGCCTATCGGTCGAAACACTGCGCAAGGAGCTTGAGATTGCCACCGGCCGCAATGTGAAATTGCGCAGCCAGCAAACTCAACTTGAATCGCGACTGGAGCGTCTGGCGGCCATACGCGCTAGCTACGGAAACGCGACCAGTGAAGTCCGCTCTCGCAATGAGCAACTCCAAGCAGCCGAGGGAGAGCTAGCGCAAGCCCGCGCGGCGCGTCAGGCGGCCCTGACCTCCAGCCTCATTACGCGACTGGACGAACCGCTGGTTGGCGAGTCGCCCATTGGTCCAGGTCGAGCGACCATCCTAGCTGGCGCACTCGTGAGTGGACTCTTCTTCGGGCTGGGCATAGTATTCCTGCTATCCCCCAACGAAGGAGGCATTAAGTTTGGCCGGCGCAAGAGCGACCATGCGGCGGGCAGAAACCGGCGTGCGAGCGATCGGGCTGACAGTTTACGACCGGCTGCTGCGTCGACCACATCGACTCCGGTTGCCGCCAACGCAAACGCCTCGAAAACGCCCGCTGCGCGGCCGCAGCCGGACCGCGGCTTCGACTCCACACCAACACCCCAATCCCCTTTAAGTACTCCGTTCGCTACACCAGGGCCCGTCGGGACAGTCGCTCCGAACCCTGCCCCAGACACGATCATCGCATCAGCACTGGATCCGACCCTGCATACCCATCAACACCAAACGCACTAGGGACAGTGCCTCCGCCGTCCAATCCTGTAATCTAACGGATGCGTGGCAAGGTAGAACGAATTCAATCCTGGAACACGAGGCGAGACGCAATATGCTGGAAGCAGTTGAACTGACAAAGTCGTATCCGGATCTTGTCACCGGACAGTTCGTCGCCTTGGATCGCGTGAGCTTCAGCGTTGGCGCGGGCGAGATTTTTGGACTGCTCGGCCCCAACGGTGCGGGCAAAACGACCGCCCTCCGCATCCTGAGTACGGTCTTAAGACCGACGAGTGGGCACGCGAAAGTCAATGGGTTTGACGTCAATACGCATCCCTATGAAGTGCGGCACAGTATCGGTTTCGTATCGAGCAATACAGCGATCTACGACCGCATGACCGCTTGGGAAATGGTAGAGTACTTTGGAAAACTCTACGGCATTCCCGCCGACCAGCTAGACGAACGCATGCACCGCGTATTCGAGCAGCTGAACATGCAAGAAATTCGCGATGTGGCCGGAGCGAGGATGTCGACCGGCATGAAGCAGAAGGTTTCCATTGCGCGCGCTATTATCCACGACCCTCCGGTGCTCGTCTTCGATGAAGCTTCTTTAGGACTCGACGTCCTCGTGGCGCGCGCACTCCTGAATATCATTTCTGAGCTGAGAGATGCTGGCAAGTGCATTATATTCTCGACCCATATCATGCGTGAGGTCGAACGCTTATGCGACCGCGTCTCAATCCTCTATCGTGGACGAACTTTGGCTACCGGCTCCTTACCCGAACTGGCAGCCACCTACCAGGAACAGGATTTTGAAGAACTCTTCTTCCGACTGCTCCATGAATCGGATCAAGAACGGATGAAGAACGTGGATGCCGCAGCCAACTCTAGTGAAACGGTAGGTGTACTATGAATTGGAAGACGGTCCACCTCATCTTTATGCGGGAATTGAATGACCAACTGCGCGATCGTCGCACGTTGTTCACCATTACAATTCTCCCCATCCTGCTCTACCCGTTGCTGGGTATGTTGATGATGCAAATTGCTCAGTTCAATCGCGAGCATCCTGTGCGAGTGCGTCTTGTCGGTGTTGAAAACTGGCCGAGCAATCTTCCCTTAGTTGACGAAGCGGGTGGGCTAAGCTTCACTACCCATGATCCTAAGCTCAAGCGACTCGTCGAGTTTGAAACCGTCCCGTGGCCGACGAACAACGCAGGGAATGCCGATCGACTGGAAGTCCTCAAGCGGTTGGAAGCGGAATCGCGTCTCGCCCTGTCCCAGGGAACAGTCGATACCGTCTTAATCGTTGAACCCGAATTTGAATCCATTCTGCGCAGTCGAGTTTCATCCACGACCGATGCCGATACTACCGCTCAATCCTCACCTACTCCTAACGGATCCACGGATGCCCTCGACTCCGACCTAGCAAGCGCGAATGGCCCTTCGGCAGATGCTAGGGAATCCGAGGCTACCGCCCCTGCGACGAGTGGAGATGCAACGCGTGGGGATGCGTCGGCGGCCCCACTGGGAACGAACGCTGGACTGCACCTCGTTACCAACATGGCGCGCGAACATTCGCAGATCGCTCGACGCCGAGTGGAAACGATTCTCGACAATTGGAACTCCGCCTGGGCAACCCAACAACTTGAATTCGCAGGCATGAATCCACGGGTCATGGAGCCTTTGTTGCCCGCCGAGACGGACATGGCCAAGTCCTCCGAAAAGCGAGCCGTGCTGTGGATGAAAGTCCTGCCGTTCGTAATGTTGGTCTGGGCACTCACCGGAGCGTTCTATCCCGCAATTGACTTATGTGCTGGCGAGAAAGAGCGAGGAACTCTTGAAACTCTCCTGTCGAGCCCAGCGCGTCGCCAGGAGATCGTGTGGGGAAAACTTCTCACAATTTCGGTATTTAGCATCGGAAGCGCAACGCTCAATCTTCTCAGTATGCATATTACGGCCGGACTGATCGTGCGGAGCCTGGCCAGCCAAGGGACGCCGCAATTGGCTGAAGCCTTGGGGCCCATGCCCATCCAAGCGCTGGGTTGGTTGCTGCTCTTACTACTACCGATGGCTGCATTCTTTAGTGCTTTAGCCCTGGCGGTGGCTGCGCTCGCGCGCAGTACGAAAGAGGGGCAATACTATTTAATGCCGTTGATGTTAGTGACGCTGCCGTTAGTGTCCCTCCCCATGCTGCCCAGCCTCGAACTCAATTTGGGTACCAGCCTTGTCCCGGTGTCGGGAGCCGTATTCCTAGTGCGATCCCTCATCGAGGGACGCTATGCCGAAGTGATGATCCACCTTCCAGTCGTGTTGTTGGTCACCGCAGCCTGCTGTTCCCTCTCCATTCGCTGGGCCATTCGACAGTTTGAAAGTGAGTCGGTGATGTTCCGCGAGTCAGACCGCTGGAACCTCCGTCTGTGGATGCATCAACTTTGGCGCGATCGCGCTGACACGGCTTCCCCTGCAGAAGCGATGCTATGTGGCGTTATCATTTTGGTCGCCATGTTCTTCGCTCAGTTCTTTGCTGGTGGTTCCATCGATGCTTGGAGTTCAATCGTAACCTCAACGGTCACCGTTCAAATAGGCTTGATTCTCACCCCTTGCCTCTTGATGGCGATTTTTCTAACTCGCTCGTTCCGCCGAGCTCTTAGAATCCATCGAACCCAACCGACGCATGTGGCTGCGGCTATACTCCTGGGCATCTCCATGCACCCGAGCTACATGGTGCTCGGAGCAGGAATCAGTTCCATCTATGAGATCGGCGAAGAAACAAGACTGGTTCTCGAACACTTCCAGGGAATCATCCTCTCACAACCCTTGATCGCACTCCTGCTGCTCATGGCATTCCTTCCCGCAATTTGCGAAGAACTGGCATTCCGAGGTTTCATCTTCGGAGGCCTCCTCCGCCAAGGAGGCGCAGTCAGAGCGATTGTCGTTTCCGCTCTATTTTTCGGTTTCACGCACACGGTACTTCAACAGTCGATTGCAGCTTGCCTAATGGGCCTTATGCTCGGATTGATTGCCTGGAGGACGGGAGGTGTGATCTGTACCATCATCGTCCACGCCATCAACAACACGCTGTCGCTCACCCTGGCTTGGTGTAGTGCCAATCATGCAGAGCTTCCCAACACGCTCGACTGGGCCATCAAAGCCAACGGGGCGGAATGGTCCTACCAACCCGAATGGATCACCATGAGTGTGCTCCTGACCCTCGCACTGCTGGTAGTGCTATTTAGACGTGACTCCAGTACCCAACAGGTTGTTCAGGCTGAAATGGTGTAACGGCATGCAATGCCAACGACCAAGGCACTAACCTAGAAAGCAATCGCCGGAACGGATCCGCTACTCCGCATACAAGCTCAGTCAACCGACAGCGAGTCGAACGCGACAGAGTCCCAGATCAACTCGCATTCCGGTGCACCACCTGGGGGTGTCACGTCCTGATGATTGAGTGGGGTGGCACTACAGCGATTTGAGGTAGGCGATCAAGTCCTCTCGCTGTTCGTCGCTAAGAACCATGCCTCCTCCAATTTCATCGGGGCGGTGCCACTTGGTCAACACGTCGGACAACGATTTGGCGCGGCCGTCATGCAACAAACGCACTTTTTGATAGACGCCAACGAGGCTGGGCGTGTTGTAGCCCTCATATGCGTCGGAGGCTGAATTGAGCCCGACATCATGAATCTCACCATCGGTGAACAGGTTCCCAGAGTGGCAATTGGCGCACCCAACATCCTCGCTCTCAAACAACAACTTCCCGCGACTCGCGGCGTCACTCAGCTGCTTGCCCTCCAGCAGGAAGGGGTTCGGCGGATAGTTGCAACTTGCCAAGTAGGCCTGCAGAGCCAAGAGCTCCTGGTCCGAAACCGCTTCTCCCTGCATGGTGGAGACAAAGGAATTCTGAATCGACTCCTCTAAATCCTCTTGCCAACCATGCCAGGTCCAGGGCCCAGTCTGCGAAACGGAAAACAGGGGCAGCACGGTTTTCGTGGTCAGCTCCGTTCCGTCATTCCAAGTGTCCATGGCCTTTGCATTGGAACCACCATCCAAATGGCAAGAGGCGCAACTATACCACTGGTCTAAACTGTACGCCGCATCATGAAAGATCTCCATCCCTCGATGAACCAACAGTTGGTTCTCTTCCTGGGGAGTAGGGCCCAGAGCGATGGTTCGCTCGACTTGCTTCGATTCGATATCGACAATCTGAATGCAGTCCAGCGTCTGATTCGCCACGAACATGCGACGATTGTCGGGGGCAGACTGCACACCCAGTGGTCGGCCGCCCAGCTCAATGCGGTAGAAAAGATCTTGATCGCGCATCAACTCTGGATCAATTAAATCCCCCGGTCCTCCAGCACCGACGAAGGGTAGATCGTGATGGCGATAGACCAGCAGCTCATGAGTCCCGGACGATGTAACGACGATTCGTTTTTCATCGGGAGTCAGAGCGAGTCCATGGGGATCGGCCATCGCCCGCCGAGGCACGTCCAACGAAATCGCTTCTCGGTACGCGGGACCATCTAGACGAATGCGAGCTAGCCGGCTAGCCAAGACCCACCCCAATTGAATATTGCGCACGTCAATGGGATTGGTGCGATAGATCATCCAAGGGAAATAGGCGCGAGTCCCATCTGCGGAACAGCGCACATGCCCAATGTTGATTCCTCCTACAATGGGCTCCTCATACAGCACGGAACCGGTTTCAGTATCGATGACCGCCAACTGACTATCTCCGCTCAAGCCCACCACGAGGCGTGAGCCATCCGGAGAGACATCCATAAAACGCGGCCACCTCCCGACTGGAAATCGTCGAACGAGAGTCGCCTCTGAAGAGGTAGCCGCTGCCAGCTCTGCGTCTCCAGATTCAGATCTCGAA
The DNA here is from genome assembly GCF_007752135.1 of Aureliella helgolandensis. GTDB lineage: Bacteria > Planctomycetota > Planctomycetia > Pirellulales > Pirellulaceae > Aureliella > Aureliella helgolandensis. Next base: position 4,443,406 of record NZ_CP036298.1, read on the forward strand.
GTACTAGACAACGATGCGTCGCGTTGAGGTGTCAGTCGAATTTCTGCGGCTTCACCAGTTGCCATCAGTCCCACAAACAACCTTTGGTGAGCAAGATCTACCGCCAGTCCCATCGGTAACCACCCAACATGCAATGTTTGGTCATGCTGCAGCCGCCCGTTGTCCAGTGAAATAAACTCGAGCGTTCCGCTGTCGCGGCAGCTGACCACGAAACTTCGTTCACTTAATGGAGCGATGGCAGCCGGTCGCTTCGCAATGGACAATTCATCCAATACGGAACCGGACGCAAGCTCGACGAGCGTTACAGAATTCGATAATTCGTTGGCTGTAACCGCTAGCGTCTCGCGTTCCAGCAGGACGAGATCGACCGGCCCACGAAAGACAGCTGGCAAGTCGCCTGCGGTCCGCGACGGCAAGTCAGCAGCCAGCGAGCGTTGGTCGCTCGAGGTGGCCACGGCAAGCACCCCCAACAGGAGCCCAGCCCACACGGAAGGGTAAGGTCGAGTAAGCGGCTGAATCATGGCTACAGCATTCCCTGAAAGGTGAATATTCGATCCGGACGCGGCGCACAAAATCATGGCAAAATACTCGGCGCGATTGCGCCATTTTGCCATTTGCCAGAACCACCTGCGTTCCCTATTGACTATCATATCTGGTACATTCCCACCAAGGCTGATCGGTAGTCGATGGTAATGACGGTAAATCCTATTTTTTGTTGCCCGACGATGAACATCAATATCAACGTCAATATTCGAGTGCCAACAACTCGCAGCAGTGAGTCGGACTATATCGTACCCATCGTAGCAGAAGTCTTGGCCTCCTCGGCCCTGTTTGAAGACACCCTCCAAGCTGGAGCGGGGGATTTCGTAGCTGACACCCCGGAAGAATTCGTGGTCGGGCGCGTATGGGCCGAGCGGCTTGATTGCGCGTTGGCAGAACAACACGGCTTTCCGCTACTCCACATTTGCGACGCTGCTTCGGGTGCCTGGCTGCACGCTTACGAAACATTAACCCAAAAGAAGTCAGATCATTTTCGCAACGATCTCGTCGAAGATTTTGTGGCCGATGTAATTTTTGTCCATGAAGCCCTGATTCATCCGGAAATTGAAGACCGACTGGCGGTGATGAGCCCTGTTCTGCAAGCAATCTCCTGCGACAGCTCTCTGTTGTTAATGCAGCATGAATACGGCCAACAGCATCATCTTGAGGATGCAGAATATCGCGATTTGGGTTTCAAGAAGATTGCCTTAAGCAATCTGCTATTGCGCGATAACCATTTTCGCCACCCCTTCACCGATGAACATCCTCATGGGCGAGAAATCGCCTTCTTTGCAAATATTGAGCATGAGGAATGGCTCAATCAAAACTGGGATTCCTTGATCGTTGACCATCCCTCGCTGTAGCCCTGCGCGCGGGGCGAGAATTTGGTGTTGGAAAATGGTGCAAGGGGCAACGCGTAGCCGCATCTGCTTCCCTGAACTTTGATTGGCTGGTGTTCCCCCCCCTAGGCTGCCGCACGAACGGATTGGAAGAGTTCGTTCAAACGCCTCTGGCATTTCCCCCAGTCATACCACTGCCCATCGATAATGGCTTCGGCTGAGATCAACGTACCATCCGCAGTGGATTCGATCAGGATCCTCATCTCACCATCGATGGAACAGAGATCCGCAGGGATCGAGGCGGTGAGCCGGCAGTGTGTTGATTCTTGCTCAACGCGCGTCAATTGGTGTCCGTTTTCCGCCAAGCCGACAAGAATACTAGCAATGGCTTTGCCAGGAGGGAGTTTCAGCAATTCCCGATGCGATTTTCCAGTCCGAAATCCTAAGGCAGTCGATATTGGCTTGGAGAGTTTGGCCGCCATGCGCGTCGAAACGCCTCCGGTCAGCGGTTGCACCACTTGGTCCATAAAATCCAGAAAGCTATCGCCATTGAGCTTCTTGGTTGCCCGCGCTTCAGCAAACTTGATCTCTTCACGCACCTCGGCGACCGCGATGATGGTCGCATAATCGATTGAACTCTGCCAATCCACGACGGGAGGTAGTGTGGGTTGCCCCTGCAGTTGGCAGCCGCAATGACTGCAAAACTTACCGTCCGCCGGCTTGCCACATTCACTGCAGTACATTTGCTAGCCTTTCCAACTTGAATTTGGGCCGAAGTCTTCTCCTCTAGTTAGATCGGCTGTTTGCCCCCTCCCATTGCGAGAAATTAGCTTCTAATTCTTGCCTCCAACGCACCGTCAAAGATTTGCAGCCCATCCCGACTCTTGTGGGTCAACGCTAAACAGTAGCCGAGGCGCGAGTGTCGAAACTACAGTCTGCGTCTCTCATACAGAAAGCACTCGCTTGTCCGTTCCGCTCCTTGGAGTCGGAGTCGCTGCTCAGACGCTTGCCGAAACCTCCCTCTCTCAAGCTCGCGGGGGCGGAAGCAGGTGCCGACGAGTCGCTTCGCCTACCGATTCCACTTCATCAGCACAGTGTACAACCTGAACCGCAACCTGTATCCGAACCGAGCATTTCACAACCCCTGGTACAGCAGATGGGGCCATTCCACATCCTTCATTCAACATACTTCATTCCATCTTTCCGTCTCCACCTTTCCGTCTCCACCTTTCCGTCTCCACCTTTCCGTCTCCACCTTCCTCTTCCTTCCCCTCGTCTCGTACAATGATCAGTCCCACTTCAAGGCATTCTTCTGGACGGCTCCCGAAGGGCTGATCATCACCCTCGATCGCGGCCACCAGCAACTCGCAACAACGGCAGCAATAGCAAAGAGTAACTTCAGAGCGAACTGGTCTTCTCTGTAAAATTGCAGGCCCTGGTGAGGTAAGCTGCTTGACCGACCGGGCGATGATGGCAATGGTTGATCCACTGCATAGCAGCGTTCACCAGCTCTGGAAAATGCTAGAGACGTCATTCCCCAAAGCGTCGATGACTTACCGCGTTTTTTGAGATAAACGAAACGCAGCACATGCGGTGCTCTAGCAGCAATCCCGCAAAGTCGGCTTGCTTACTTGGGATCGCAGCGGTCGGCGGTTTTCCCAAGCACGGCATAGCGAACAAAGTCGATGATGCCTGCGAATCGGAAAGCGGGATCTACATAGTGCTCGATGACATAGAAAGCAAAATAGTAGGCGCGACAAAAGGCCCAAATTGAAATAAGAAAAAGTGTCAGCGAAGTTACATCAGGCATTCGGACAATCAGTAGAGTTGACGCCATGATGCCCAGGACAACAAAGAGCAATCCCTTAAACCAAAGGGCTCGGGGACTGGTAAGATTTGACATTCATGCTCCATCATTTTCAATGAGTAAATTTAAGCATTTGGGCGGGCCAATTGGGACCGCGAACGCACACGAAGCCCACGAAGCTTCATGTTGGGTGATGGATCTGCCCCCACCAAGCCTGCCGTAGTTGTCATTCAAATCTGCAAGCCTAAAGCGCCTCGTTCAACGCGTGTCTCTGATCCACGGAGGGGTAAAACCCGATCTCGAGGCTATTGATGCACGAGGGGCATTTTCAGGTTATCATAAGCGTTTGCAGTTGGACGCGTGGTTGACAGCAGCCCTTCAATTCTGCCGACTTTCAGACTCCTAAACGTCGGTTATGTGGCCGTAACATCCTCGGCATCCCCCTTCAATCCTCCCCCCTGCCAACCCAGCAGCTACTCTTTCCGCTTTCAAGGATTCTACCGATGACCTTTTCTCATCAAGCAACGCGCCGAAGCTTCCTGCAGGGCACGGCCGCCGCCGGTTCCGCCGCCTTCCTGGGCGCCTCCATGAGCCGCGCCTGGGCGCAGTCTCCCAACGAGCGCCCTGTATTCGCGACGATCGGTCTACGCAACCAAGGTTGGGGAATCACGGCCAAGTCGTTCAAATTTGCGGATTTTGCAGCCATGGCAGATGTCGATGCCAACGTGCTTGGGGAAAACATCGAAAAGGCGTCCATGCGACAAAGCAAGAAGCCGGACGCTTACAAAGATTACCGAAAAGTCCTTGACCGCAAAGACATCGATGCAGTCATGATCGCCACCCCTGACCATTGGCACACGAAGATTGCGGTTGAGGCAATGTACGCGGGCAAGGACGTCTACTGCGAGAAACCGTTGACACTGACCATCGCCGAAGGCAAGCTGATTGAGAAAGTTGTGGAAGAGACCGGACGCGTCTTCCAGGTTGGAACGATGCAGCGTTCCGAGTCCGAACAACGATTCCTGCTCGCCGTGGCTCTAGTGCAAAATGGGCGTATCGGTACGGTGCAAAAGGTAACCTGCGGCATCAATGGCATGGAGTCGTCTCCCGTGATTCCTGTTGTACCGGTGCCAGCCGAGCTCGATTGGGACTTCTGGCTGGGGCCAGCTCCCAAAGTCGACTACCGCGCCCTTCCTGAAATGCGCGAGGGCTACGGCGGCGGTGTCCCACTGTTCAGCAATTGTCACTACGCGTTCCGCAATTGGCACGAGTACTCCGGTGGCAAGCTAACCGACTGGGGTGCACACCATGTCGACATCGCCTGCTGGGCTCTGGGAGCCACCGAGACCGGCCCAAGTAAGATCACGCCGATCGAGTTCAGTCTGCCTGTGGAATACAAGGATGGCAACCCACTAGTTCACGATCAATACAATGCAGCCACCAGTTTCAAAATCGGAGTGGACATGCCGAATGAGGTGGAAATGATTATCACCAGCGAAGGTGACAACGGCATCTTGTTTGAAGGAACCAAGGGCCGTTTCTTTGTCAATCGCGGCAAAATCACAGGCAAGCCCGTGGAGGATTTGCAAGACAATCCGCTACCCGAAGATGCGATTGAAAAGGTCTACGGCGGACCAGTCAGTGAGAACCACACCGCCAATTTCATCGACAGTATGAAGTCTCGCAAACAACCGATTTCGGATGTCTGGTCCCACAATCGCATGCTAGAAATCTGCCACCTCTCTAACATTGCGATGCGTCTCAACCGCGAACTCGAGTGGGATCCGAAGAATCGCGAGATTGTCGGTGACGATCTGGCGAACTCCTTCCTGTCTCGCGAGTACCGCAAGGGGTTCGAAATTAACATGTAGTCTCCAGCCAACTGGGCTGCGAGCGTGCTATTCCAAGAGTTCGCCCCCACGCACATCAGGGTGTGGGGGCGTCATGGACAGAGACAATTCTTTTGAGCAGCATTGGCCTGGAGAGCACGAGAGCCGACTTATGACACTCGCATGAACAACGAGCAGGCAGAATCAGAAGCTGATCGGTCGATGCGGCGGCTATCGTATGGCGCTGTAGATGTTTTTGCGAATTTGTAGTAGGTCGGGATCATCATCATCGTCGCGAGGTAAGGGCCAATCGATAGGTTCTACCCCATTCTTTCCAAGTACTCCTTCAGAACTATCGCGTTGTTATGGCTCGTGTCTTTGGCAGCGTAGATCAGCAGAATGGGTTTGTCACCAGCTGAGTTCAAGAGCTCCCGAACGCACTTCAATTGAGCGTCAACTGCGAGCTCTCTCAAGTAGCGTTGACGAAACTCCGACCACTTCTCCAAGTCATGGTTGAACCATTTTCGCAATTCATGGCTGGGCGCCACTTCTTTGGCCCATTGGTCCAATTGCAGAGCTTCTTTCTTGACACCTCGTGGCCAAAGTCGATCGACTAATACGCGATAGTATTGCGGACTCTGGGGTAGAGCGTAGGCACGAGCTATGCGGATGGCGGAATCGGGTCGATTCATTTGAGTTACTCTTACAGCAATTAGTCTTGAGCTCGTCCGTGGTGGCAAGACTTGTGATGAACTGATTTCTTGCTGCCATTTGCACCTCCTTGCCCGCCCCATTCTCGCATTAGCCTACACCCAAGGTGATTGGATCTTCAAGGCTGAGTTCCCGCGCACCCCGTCACCGCGCCCCAGTCCGCGCCCCAGTCCGCGCTCATGCCAGCCCCCCGGCACCTGTCCACTGAAGTTGACTACCCTGGAACCCCTAGGCGACAGCAAGGGATTCAAAGCTGGCCAAATCGCGGCAATAGCAGCATTGAACGTTGCGGCATGCAGATTGCTCTCGCCGCTCCGAGAAGCTTCCTAGCCCTGCCAACTCGAGATTTAGAAAACCAAGATGGACGAGAAACTAGAGTCTATATTCTGGAATATTCAGCAACGCAATCAAGGTGAAACCGAATTTATTCAAGCGGTCAAAGAAGTACTTTTTTCGATGGGCCCAGTACTCGCCAAATACCCTAAGTTTGCTCAGCAAAAGATTATCGAGCGTATTTGCGAGCCGGAGCGGCAAATTATCTTCCGTGTTCCCTGGCAGGACGATCGGGGAGAGGTGCACATCAATCGTGGTTTCCGGGTGCAATTCAATAGTGCGTTGGGACCTTACAAAGGCGGCTTGCGTTTCAATCCATCCGTGAACCTTTCGATCATTAAATTCTTGGGTTTCGAACAGATCTTTAAAAACGCGTTGACCGGCATGCCGATTGGTGGTGGCAAAGGGGGGAGCGATTTTGATCCCAAGGGCCGCAGCGATGACGAAGTCATGCGATTCTGTCAGAGCTTCATGACGGAACTCTACCGACACATCGGAGAGTACACCGACGTGCCTGCGGGTGACATCGGCGTTGGCAAGCGGGAAATTGGCTATCTCTTCGGTCAATACAAGCGGATTAGCAATCGCTACGAGTCGAGCGTTCTGACGGGCAAGGGACTCAGTTATGGCGGTGCCTTGGTTCGCACCGAGGCGACTGGCTACGGGCTCGGCTATTTCGTGCAAGAAATGCTGGCCACTCGATCGGAATCGTTGGAAGGCAAGACTTGCATCGTCTCCGGTGCTGGCAACGTAGCCATCTACGCCATCGAAAAAGTCAGCCAGCTGGGTGGCCGCGTGGTAGCCTGCTCAGACTCTTCGGGGGTCCTATTTGACGAGCAGGGAATTAACCTCACGACACTCAAGCAGGTCAAGGAAGTCGAGCGATTGCCAATTGAGAGCTACTGCAAGACGCACAAGCATGCACGCTATCAACGTGGTGGCAACCTATGGAGTATCTCTTGCGACGTTGCCCTTCCTTGCGCAACTCAGAACGAACTCACTGGCAAAGATGCAGCGACCCTTTTGAACAATGGGTGTATCGCAGTTGCCGAAGGTGCCAACATGCCCACGACGCCAGAGGGAGTTGAATTATTCATTGAATCGGGCATTGCCTACGCACCGGGCAAGGCCGCGAATGCAGGTGGCGTGGCCACCAGCGCTCTGGAAATGCAGCAAAATGCATCGCGCGACGCTTGGTCTTTTGAATTCACCGATCGCAAATTGGCCAGTATTATGAAAGACATTCATGGTCGTTGCCTCGAGACTGCCGAGGAGTTCGGCGCACCTGGCAACTATGCATTGGGCGCAAACATCGCAGGCTTTATGAATGTCGCCGATGCGATGCAGGCCATGGGCTTAATCTAGTTCGAGCCCATCCCCGGGCCCTCCAGCTACGTCCAGACAATCCCGTCAATCTCGCCTGGCGGTTTTGGCGTTGACAAGGTGGGTCTGTTTCTCCAGCCTGTAGCCATTCAAAGCATCACAGGCGTAGCGAGGCATAGGGCACGTATGACGGAAACCGAGCGAAGTTTTTATCCGGCGGAAATGGCGGCTCACCTCGCCCGGCGATGGGCAGAGCAAAATCATCCCGCTGAAGGGCTTCCGGCAGATGATGCGTTAATCGTGCTGTTCGATCGACTCTATCAAGCGAGTTTGATGCGTGAAGAGGGGGAAGGGGTCAAGTGTAGGATCATTGTCGCGTCCCCCGACGATTTTCCGCAAAGCCTTGTCCAAGGAGTCGACCACCTTGTCGCACTAAGATTTACCGAAAGCAGCCCTTTTACTCCCCACAATGTCCGCAAGCTTGCGGGGGCTGCGGGCTACTATCGCGCCATGCTAGCGGTAGAGGTGCGCGATGCGAGCCCCCCTGCGATTTGGGGCATGATCATTACGGGTACCAGCTGGGTGAATCGCTTCGGGAGTGACCATTTTGAAGAGACGCCACTGCCCCCCAAACTGGTATTGCAAATACTTGCACCCGGTCACCTCATCGCAGCCTCAGGTTACACGCGAGTGTTCGAATCGACCGGAGGCAAATTGTTGACCGAGGGGTTTGATCCCTTCAACTCGCATTGGCTGCCCGAACGCTTCAGTACGCTGCGCAGTTCGCTGCTCGAAGAGTTGTCTGGAGCTACGCCCGGCCCCAGTGCCACCCAGTTGTGTGACAACTTCGTCAAAGATGTATCCCAGAGCGTGATTCGTCATGTTCTGAGTCTGGTTCGAACTCGCGGGCACGGTGGCATCTTGGCCTATTTGCCTGACGACTCAGACAACGGCGTTTTGACCAATCAATGGTTTCGGTTCCGAGTGCGTTTTACGGCCGACCTCCCCTCCCTTTGGTTTCGCACCCTGCTGGGCAGACTTATCAAACGCGTGCTGAAGGTCGGTGGAGGACTGGGGCTGCCCATCTGTACCTGGAATGACTATCGCAAAATGCATGACGCGGAAATCGCAGAACTGGATGAAGCCCTCATTGGATTGGGGCATTTCCTAGCAGATCTCATGTGCGTCGATGGCGCCCTCGTTCTTGGAAGCGATTTTCGATTGATCGGATTCGGTGGGGAAATCCTGGGAGAATTGCCAGTGTTCAAGATCCATCGGGCACTCGATCTGGAGGCTGAGAGTTCCCTGATGGAGCCCGCAGACACCTCGGGAACCCGCCATCGATCGGCCTACAGGCTGGTTAGCGGTGCCCGAGATACGATTGCCGTAGTGGTCTCCCAGGATGGAGACGTGCGATTCGTGGCACATCACTTAGGCCAGCTCACCTACTGGCCCTACCTTCCTTAGAACGCTACTCAATCGTGAGCTCAACTGCGTTGCAGTTGCACTCGCTTTTCGGCCGCCAATGGCCAGCAGTCTTGCACCTATTGCTGGCCGATATTTCGGTTGCTTGGAGTGGAGGATTAGCGACTTCCGTCGAACTCATGCAGATATCGGTGGACACAGGTAACCGCCAGAGAACCGTCTCCCACCGCAAATCCACATCGCTTGGCTGGAGAAATGGTTTGAAGAGGGCTTACTGTTCATCGGGGACGCAGCTCACGCGATGTCCCCAGTGGGCGGCGTCGGTATCAATTTGGCCATCCAAGACGCCGTTGCGACTGCTAACCGACTCACCGCCCCGCTGTTGGAAAATCGGTCACGATCAAAGACTTAGCTGCCGTGCAACGCCGTCGGGAGCCGGCGACTCGCAAGACTCAGCGCATGCAAAGGCTTATTCATGGGCAGCTCTTTTCGGAAGGCAAAGGGCCCGGAAAACCGTTTGCGCCAGCTTGGTACTTGCGCTTGCTCGTCCCCCTTCTAAGCCCAATTCTTCGTCGTTTTGCGGCCCGCCGGATTGGGCTCGGCTTTCAGCCCGAGCATATTGAATCCTTAAAAGGGATCGATCCAAGCTAAGCAACCTAAGGTGAATTGGTGTAAACTGGTGGTCCCTACCTGCGCCAGCTCTCTCCCCACCTCGGCTTTGAACATGCACACCTTTTCGTCTAAGTTGTGGACCTACACGCTCTTGTTGTTATGCGGGGGCTCCGGTCTTGCGTCTGAGCCACGCACGTTTGAAAAAGATGTTCGCCCGATTCTCAAAGCACACTGTTTTCATTGTCACGGCGAGAGCGGAGTCAGCGAGGGCTCCTTGGATGTACGCTTGCGACGCTGGTTGGTTCGCGGAGGCGACTCAGGAGAAGCCATCGTTCCCGGAGAGCCCACCGATTCCCTGCTACTCGAGCGCGTTGTCCAGGGGGACATGCCGCCAGAGGACAAGCGGCTGTCCGAAGCCGACATCTCCATCCTGCGTGAATGGATCCAACAAGGGGCCACAACAGCCCGCGAGGAACCGGAGTCGTTGGACAATGGGGACTACTTTACGGAGGAAGAACGGAGCTTCTGGTCCTTCCAGCCAATTGCCAGACCTCCGGTACCATCGATTGCCGCGGCCTCCATCCGCAATCCAATTGACGCATTTATTATCAATCGACTCCGTCAGCACGAATTGGAGCTTTCCCCCGAAGCGGATCGACGTACGCTCATTCGCCGATTGACGTACGATCTTTGGGGCCTGCCTCCCGACCCGCAAATGGTCGAGTCGTTTCTGGCAGACAGCGATCCCGCCGCCTACGAACGCTTGGTGGACCGGCTACTAGCTTCTCCCCGCTACGGCGAACGTTGGGGACGGCATTGGTTGGATGTCGCTGGATACGCGGACTCCGATGGGTACACAGAGGCCGATACCGAGCGTGAGTTTGCGTACCTGTATCGAGACTATGTAATCGACAGTTTTAACCACAACCTACCGTTCGATCGCTTCATCCAAGAGCAATTGGCCGGAGATGAAATGGGCCCCTCCGTTGCGGCTGCCGAGGAGCTATCCCCCTCCCGCATTTCTCAACTTGCGGCAACCGGCTTTTTGCGAATGGCTCCCGATGGAACCGCCTCTGCAGCCGTCGACCGCGACGTTGCGATCAATGAGTCAATTGCAGACACCCTCGATATTGTGGGCACCTCTTTACTGGGATTGACGGTTGGTTGTGCACGCTGCCACGATCATAGGTATGATCCGATTAGCCATGCCGACTACCACCGCTTTCGAGCCATTTTTGAGCCCGCGCTCGATTGGAAAGCCTGGCAGCCTCCCAAGCAGCGTCGGCGATCGCTTTACACCCCTGCGGAACGGGAGCAAAAAGCGGATATCGATCGGCGGCTGGCGGTCGCCGAAGAGACGCTCCGCAAGAGGAAGCAGGAGCATCTGGATCGAATTCTGCACGAAGAATTGTTGGTGGTGCCCGAGGACAAACGCCTGCTCATCAAAGCCGCTTTCGAAGCGAAAGCCGCCCATCGATCTCCGCTGCAAATCGCACTCCTCGAGGAATATCCCAGTATTGCCAGCATCTCCCCAGGCTCACTCTACCTCTACTCCAACAAAAGAGGACGCCGTGCCGACGATATTGAGCGCGTAGCGGCGGAACTGGAAACACAGTTTATTGAGCGAACACAGCTTGAGCGGACTGCCAGCTTACCGCCGGACCAGCAGCGAGAATTCCTTAGCTGGCTGTCTGCTACAACCGCAACGCAGAATGCTCAAGATCGTCCACGCAGGGAAGCATTCGCTGAGCTCGTAGTGACGGCAGATTCTCTGAAGCAATTTGCCCCTGATCGATTCGGTGAGCTCAAGCGCTACCGCGATGCGGCTGCAAGGTGTCGAGAGCTAGATGCGAACGCTGACCTTGCTAAGCTCGACGCCGAGATTAAGTCAATCCGGGCCCTGGCCCCGCCCGAACAATTTGTACGACTATTGACGGAACCACCTGATCATACGCCCACGACCTACCTGTTCCTTCGCGGAGACCACCAGCAAGCGGGGCAAGCCTGTGAACCTAGTGAATTGACTGTTTTGAAGAGTGCGTCGCCAACGACAATTCCGCACAACGATCCGCAGTTGCCCACCACAGGCCGTAGATTGGCCTATGCCAAGCATTTGACGAACGGTCAGCACCCGCTGGTAGCACGCGTGCTGATCAACCGCGTTTGGCTGCAGCACTTCGGTCGCGGCTTGGTCGACTCACCTGGCGACTTTGGCTACCTGGGATCCGAACCAACCCATCCCGCGTTGCTTGATTGGCTGGCGACGGAGTGGATGCAGCAGGGGTGGGATCTAAAATACATGCACCGCCTCATCTTGGGGTCGGCTACTTATCGCCAGCAATCGCAGCGTTCCGAAAAGCGAGATCGCGTTGATCCAGAGAATGCATGGTACGCAAGAATGTCAGTGCGACGACTCGAGTCGGAAGTGCTTCGCGACGCGATCCTCACCGTCAGCCACTCCATGTTGCACGAATTGCATGGACCCCCTGTCCCCGTTAAAGAAGATGCGGTTGGCCAGATTGTGTTGGGGCGCGAAATGCTCGATGGTGAGCGAAAGCCGACCGGAGACGATAGTGACTTTCCCGGCGTCTCCAGAAGGAGCGTCTACATCCAAGTCCGCCGTAGTCGTCCCCTGGCCGTCCTAGAGACCTTTGACCTGCCCACTGTTACCCCGAACTGTACGCAGCGCAGTTTTTCGAATGTAGCCACTCAGGCATTGATGCTGATGAACAGCAAATTCACCACGCAACAGGCAGATCTGTTTGCTGCGGATTTAGTGCGTTCAAATTCCGAAGTTGCCCAACAAATAGCTGCTGCGTGGCAGCGTTGCTATACCCAGGATATCACTCCTTCAGTCCTCGATAGTTTGCTTGCTTTTGTGGCGACACAGTCAGACCTATTCCTCGCCCGCGACAACAAATTGACTGCTGAAGTTGCGCATCACAAGGCGCTCGCTAGCGTCTGCCATGCGCTGCTCAGCTCCAACGAATTCCTCTATGTGGACTAAGGAGTGCCATGACCTCACAAGATTCGATTGAGCGTTCCACGCGACGCCATTTTCTCGCAGAATCCGCGATGCGTAGCGGTCCGGCACTGTTGGCTTGTCTCATTGCGCAGCGGGCCCAAGCAGAGCCGAAGAAGCCGCCCATAGGACGCGTCGGCTTCGATTTGAAGGCGAAGTACCCACCGCTACGAGCAAGCGCGACCGCCATGATTTCGCTGTTCATGCAGGGTGGGCCAAGTCAGGTTGATCTGCTGGACCCCAAGCCGTTGCTCAACAAACTCCATCTGCAAAAGTTTCCCGGAAAAATCAAGTATGACAATGCCGCGGAAGCCAGTTCCAAGGTTTTTGGCTCGCCCTGGAAGTTCAAACAGTACGGCGAGCATGGCACGGATGTCTCAGAGTTGCTCCCCCACTTCGCCACCATCGCCGACGAAGCATTGGTCATCCGCTCGATGCATACTGGGGTGAACAATCACGGACAGTCCATACATGCGATGAATTCCGGTCGGACGCAGAAGGGACGGCCCGCGTTGGGGAGTTGGCTGACCTACGCTCTCGGAGCTGAAAGCGAAAGTCTGCCGGCCTACATCGCCATGACCGATCCTAAGGGACTGCCCGTCGAGGGAGTCCTCAACTGGTCTAACGGCTGGCTTCCGTCTCTCTACCAAGGGACGGTGATTCGCTCAGTCGAGCCTCGAATTTTGAATCTACAACCACCTCCGGAGCTCTCCGGCGAGATCCAAGCCAACTACCTAGAGATGCTTGCCGGCCTGAATCGACGCCATGCAGAAAAACATCCCGGCGAACACGAACTGCAAGCCCGCATCGCGAACTTTGAGTTGGCCGAGCGTATGCAATTCTCTGCTGAAGAGGCTACCGACCTCAGCCGCGAGTCCCGTGCAACCCATCGCATGTATGGTATCGACCAACCTGAAACGAAAGAGTTTGGGGAGCGTTGCTTAATTGCGCGCCGTTTGATCGAACGCGGGGTGCGTTTTGTGCAACTCTTTACGAAAAATCAATATTGGGATCACCACGGTGGCATCGTCAAATCTCTGCCGGTAGCGTGTCGCAAGGTCGATCAACCTGCCGCCGCCCTAGTCAAAGATCTTAAACAACGCGGCATGCTCGACAGCACGGTAGTTCACTGGGGTGGCGAAATGGGACGCTTGCCGGTCATCCAGAACGAAGCCAATATTGGTCGAGATCACAATACCGATGGATTTTCGATGTGGGTAGCTGGCGGTGGATTCCGCAGTGGGATTTACGGTCAAACCGACGAGTTCGGTCACCACGCAGTTGAAGATGTCGTCAATCATTTCGATTACCACGCAACGCTACTGCGATTATTTGGAATCGACGCCGAGCAGCTTACCTTCGCGCAAAATGGAAGAGAACAAACTTTGATTGATGGACAACCTGCCAAAGTCATCCCCGGCCTATTGGCCTAACGGTCCCACCCCGGCTCGCTGATAGCGGCGCGTCTCGCCCCAGCACATACCAGGGCGTGAATACCAGTCGCTTGAGTCAACAGGGCGTTCAACGCAGCGGTGGCAGTACCTCGAAATCCCCTGGCGGCAACACCTTTCCTTGCTCAGGCACCGGTTTGCAATTTCAACAAGCCGGTGATCAGCCTAGGTAGCTGCCGTAGGATGACTGCCTACGCTACATCCGCTGCAAAATTGAACCGCTGGAAAACCTCACTCGATTCCCCCTGCAGCCCACAGCGATTGAGCAAGCACCGACGCGAGCGATGCTCAATCACCGTCTGGGTAAACCAATCAACAAGCTGCATGCCGACGTGCCCCGTGCCGGATCGGATTGCAAAATTGGGATTCGCTCCCAATCATTCTTCCCCGATGTCCGCTGGGGTCCACTTGGGAATGCCGCGTTCGGCCAATTGTCGTTCATACCGAACTGCTTGAGGTTGCTCGGCCGCGTAGGGCGCATCTTCGTTAACCATTAACGGCAACGTCTCGCTCCACCACTGCTCATAGGCCTTGCGCAGCTCCGCAACGACCTGCGGATGGTCATCTGCGACGTCCGTCTGCTCATAGGGATCATTGGCGATATCGAAGAGCTCTTGGTGATTCACTAGCCGCCAGCGTTGCGTGCGAACGGCACACCCGCGATACTTGCTATCGCTCGGGGATGCACCTTTTTCCCAACGTCCGATATGCACAAAGAGTTTGCGATCGGGCCACTCGGCCTGCGGATCTTCTAACAGTGGCAATAGCGATCGGCCATCTCGGGACTGAATGCCGGGCGGTATCTCTGCGCCGGCCAGCTCACACATGGTTTGAAAGAGGTCGATGTGCCCGGTCAGGGCGGGAATATCGACGCCCGCCTTCAGCTTGCCCTTCCAACACCAGAACGCGGGGACATGTGTTCCGCCTTCGTAGGGTGAATTCTTACCAGTTTTGAATCCTGCGGTATGCATCCGAACCTGCTTTCCATGCAGCTTTCCGCTAAGACCAGCTTGACCGTTGTCCGTCATGAAAATAAGCAGCGTATCATCCCATAGCTTCCATTCGTCCATCTTCTGGAGCAGCACTCCAAAGTTGTCGTCGATATTCTCCAGCATCCCGTACCTGCCTTGGGTATTGGCATCCCATCCCAAATTGGCAAAACGCTGCTTGTATTTGTCGGGAGCGAGCATCGGTCCGTGCGGAGCGTTCGTGGGGATGTAGGCGAAAAACGGAGTGTTGGAAGCGTGCTGCTCCTTGATCCATCCCAGCGCAGATTTGAAAAAGACATCGGTGCAATACCCCTCGGTTTGAACAATCGTATCGTTATGCAACAGTACGTTGTCAAAGTACCTTCCCTCCTTGGCTCGGTTTGGCGGGAAATCAGCGCAACTCCCCTCGTAGGATTGGCCAATCCCGCCGGCACCGTGAATAAAGACTTCGTCAAATCCGCGACGATACGGCTGATAAGCATCTTCATCTCCCAGATGCCATTTGCCAAAGATCCCCGTGGCGTACCCAGCGCTCTGCAACAGTTGCGGGAAAGTGGTGGTCGAGAGAGCCATCCGCTCGCGTTCTTTGATCGTGTGCGTCACGCCGTTGCGAAATTCGTGCCGTCCACTGAATATGGCAGAACGCGATGGAGCGCATGTTGGACTTACATGAAAGTCTGTCCAACGCGTTGCCATCTGATGAAAGCGATCCAAGTTCGGAGTTTTCAAAACTGGATTCCCCATGCATGACAAATCCCCCATACCTTGATCATCGGTCATGACCAAGATGATATTGGGCCGCGTCCCCGCTAGCGATTCTGCATGACACTTTGCAACTCCCCACTGGTTGAATACCACGATGCCGCATAGTACGAGTAAAACGGTTGTGCTCTTGCTCATCCTCGCCTCCCCTGTCCATCAACGTTAATAGTGTTGAGCCATCTGCTCATTGCATAGTCTACAGGCAATTGCCCGATAGCGGCGCAGTCGGAAACCTTCAACCAAGTTGAAGCGCGCAAGTTTCTCTTCAACTGGAAGAACCCTGTCTGAGAGAGGGCGCTAGTCCCCAAATGCGGTCTAGGCAACTTTTCCTCGCATTGCTTTCGTGGCCAACACAGTGCACCAACCGCCCAGACCCGTCCGATAAAACTTCGCGGAAGCAAACATAGTGCAAGTAGAAAGAAGGCAGTCTACGCCCCCCTGGAGCAAACCTATTAAGTAGAAAGAGACTTATTCTTTCCGGCCCTGCCGGCCGTTTGTCCACGCTTGGCGATGATACTCACGAACGCTGAAAGGAGCTCCGGCACCAAAAAACTATGGTTCAGCGAGCAAGCGGCTCACCAGCTTGCAAGTAGGCAAACGCAAAGGCAACACTCGAATAGAAAACACATCCCAGGCGATGCACGCCGCCCCGAGGAGCCCAACCAAGTCCGCGTGTTTGCGATAGTCTGCCGCTGAGCCAGAACGCGCGACAGCCACACGAGGGCGGATCAATTCGACGATGTGTCTGGCTGGATACCAAACGTGTTCAGATTCTAGACAGGTACCCCACGCCCCATAAGGCATGTCCCCAGCAAGCCTTGGCGGTCCAACAACTCTCTCTCCATCTCCCCCAGTTACTCTTGCACGTGAACTTCGTGGAGCCCCTTGGAATCAGCGGCAGCGCGGGCCATGCCTGGCGTATTAAACCGCATGACAATCTCGCCCTGGTGCCCGACTGCAATAATCCCTCCCCGCACCAGGCGTTCCGGGTTGTTCAAGACCTCAGCAATTGCTTCGTCCAGTGACTGGTGCTTGTATTCCATGCGTGCTGAGATGTCGTAGGCGACCGCATTCCGGATAAAATCCTCACCAATTCCTGTGCAAGAAACAGCACAGGTAGCGTTGTCGGCAAACGTTCCAGCGCCAGCAATGGGGGAATCACCGAGCCTACCGAACTTCTTATTATTCAAACCTCCAGTCGAGGTCGCTGCCGCGAGGTTTCCGGAATTATCCAAGGCAACACAGCCGACCGTGCCAATTCCATCGGAGAGTTTACGCTGAGCACTTTGCTGAGCCCGATGCAGACTAGCGCGACGATGCTCTGTCGAAAAATAGCTATTCGGAACTCGTTCAATTGTTGGATCGTCTGCGTATTCGTCGGCAAATTCCTCCGCCCCTTTGGAAACCAGCAGAACGTGCGCTGTATCAGTCATGACTTTCCGAGCTAGCGAGACTGGATTTTTGACGGTGGTTACCCCACCCACTGCCCCCGTGGCTCGGTTTCGCCCGTCCATGATGGTGGAATCCAGCTCGTGGTTTTCGGCCGCATTAAACACGGCCCCTTTCCCAGCATTGAAATAGGGAGAATCCTCCAGCAGTCGTACGACCGCTTCCACCGTATCCAAGCTGCTCGCACCACTTTGCAACATGCGTTCACCGACGCTTAAAGCGTGTTCGAGCGCCGTCGCTTGCGCGGCGCTCCACTCTTGGTTCGACGGAACACTACCGGCGCCACCGTGGATAACGATTGCATACTTTGGAGCTGACTCTTCGGCCTGCAATACCGAACCCCACAAACCGCCAAAGCTGAAAAACGAGAAAAACGCTAGCGCAATCGCCAGCCGCTCTCGCGTCTGAGGGCGTCTACCAATTTTTAGGATTTCCGCAATTGCGCGTCGCGTCATTTCAAGCTTTCCATTTTCCAGTGTGCCCCCCAGAACGCACCGGCAGAGCTCGTGCCGGCGCGCAAACCATCTCTACGCAGCCGTTAAACGTTCAGTGAAACGGTTGGGCTGTCAGCGACATTAACCCAAACATGCACGTGTGGGGCGCCTCGGTAGTGCCAAACAAAGGAGGGGCCTTCGAGTCGCCAATTATCCCAGACTTCATCCTTGCCAAGATCGTTGTCGGTGAAGAAGGAGAGATGGCAGGCATCCAATCCCCCCTGACTCTTTAAACATGCAAGAGCCTCTTGTTGGTCCGATTGCCGAAACGGTTCGACCAGCTTCTTCAACATGACCTGCATCTCAGCCTTTTGATCCGCGGACAATTCGGTGACGGGGATGCCAGTGAATCGTCCATCGTTCCCTTGAAAGCCGACTTTCTGCTCGCCCGTAGTCTTGGCGACTTGGGCCGCTTTGCGCTGTTTGCCATCGAGCATCTGGTAGACATTGTTTGCCGCTAAAGCTTGGTTCCAAAAAACGTTACCAGCGTGATCGGCCTCTTCATCTCCGCCGGTAGGTGCGTGACCATAGAAGATAGGCCCACCAAATGCGACATGTTCAGCAGAATCCCCGTCGCACCGAAGTGTCATGTGCCGCCCGGTCAAGACCAACTCAAATTTATCATCTCCCGGCTTGCCGAAGATCGCAATACTTTGCTCTTCACCAAAGCCTCCGCAATCGTCATCCAACTGTTGGTCAAACTTCGAAATCCACTGAGGATCCAAGATGCCTTCGAAGACTTTACGGATCAGATCCTTTTGGTCCGCAGTATAAAAATCGCTATTTACCTCCTGCTCATTGATCATCCAGTTGGCCGAGACGCGCGAGCGGAGCAAGCCCCGTTGCGGATCGATATGATTCCAGTCGTAACACATCTTGGAGCGTTGCTCCTCTTTCAGCGAATCGTACAGCACCTTGACCAGCGATTCTGAGGAGGAAGTTTTCTCAGCGGCAGCTGAACCGATGCCTATGGGTAGACACGACGAAGCAGCCACA
Source organism: Aureliella helgolandensis (assembly GCF_007752135.1). Taxonomy (GTDB): domain Bacteria; phylum Planctomycetota; class Planctomycetia; order Pirellulales; family Pirellulaceae; genus Aureliella; species Aureliella helgolandensis. The sequence goes on from NZ_CP036298.1 coordinate 4,461,988, forward strand.
ACGGCCGCAGATTGCTTGAGGAAGGAACGTCGATCGCGTGGAAGAATGAGGCTCATAGTAGACTCCGTTAGAATTGAGGTGGGATCGCGGCCCGCCGCCGTCTACGACAGACGATGACTTGCATTGGATGCAGTGAAGTCGATCGATAAGCAGGGCGACTGGCTGGCGCTAACGCATAGCCTACCCCATCCGCTGGGTGCGAGTCAAAGGAATTCTTTCGACCGCTGAAATCCCACTATTGTGGACACTCCGCCCATCGCCGATCGTGAACGATTCGGCGGTCTAGAGACTTCTTCAGCTCAAGCACTGCACCACGTAGACTTGATGGAAAGAACTTCCCACGGAGCTAGCGTTTCTCCAGCCGCTTGATAATCGATTCCATGATCTCCAGCTCGGTATAATACATTGCGCTAGGGTCGATACGTTTTTCATCCAGCCATTCAAGCCGCGCCTTGACGCGTGGCTGCTGAGCGACCCAAGGCAATATCCCTAGCCAAACGATCCCTAACGCTACGATTGCGAGTCCCAGTTGCCCGATGCCCGATGTTTTCAGTTTGACTATCCAGCTGGGTAACGGCATAAATGAAAAGGTGTCAGACACCTTGGAGTTAAATGCAGGGGACTTGTGGGTAAATTGGAGGTGCAGCACGACTCACCATTGAAGGCGTTCGATTGAACCATCTACCAATCTAGATTATGTTCGTTGCTACCGCAGGTCCAGGGCCGCTGGCGTTTTCCGTAACTAACCGAGAGTGGCCGTGGTTCAGCCGGCTCGTAATCGGCCCAGTTGAAATCGAGCGATGGTAAGATGTCTTCTTCCAAGTTTCCTGGCTGGGCGACAACGAACGACCTGCCTACGCAGCAGGGTGAGAAGCAAACTGAGCAATACAGCATTTTAGGTTAGTTCCGACGCATTGATGATAGGCAACACGATTCTCCAGTTTCTACGGGCGACCGGAAGTCGCATCGCGACCCTAATAGCATGCGTGCTCTTGCTGCAAACCAGCCTGTTGCTCTCCCAGGACAATCTGCCTAAGGACATCCCTGATTCGATTGCAACGTTCATCGATTCGACCTGTGTATCCTGCCACCAGGGTGCTGAGCCAGAAGGCGGACTGGCGTTTGACCAGCTTGGTTTCAACCTTGCCAACGAAGAAACGGCTCGTCGCTGGATTCTCGCCTACGATCGGGTATTGGCGGGCGAGATGCCCCCTCAGCAGGAAACACGTCCCGATAGAAAAGCGGTTTCTCAATGCCTGGAAACTCTGGCTTCGGCCATCCGCGTTGCAGAATCCCAACGCAACGACGTGGTACTGCGGCGGTTGAATCGCGACGAATACCAGAATACGGTTCGCGACCTATTCATGGTGGACGTCCAGATCCACGGGCTACCGGAGGATTCCAGTACCGATGGTTTCGACACCGTTGGCGAAGGCCTCGCTGTTTCTGCAGAAGCCATGACCGCCTACCTGCAAGCCGCCGACCAAGTACTAGACGCCGTCCTAGGCAGCCCAGTAGCACCTGTGCGCATTCTCCATGAGACCAACTTGCTCGACCAAGTGGACTGGCAGGGGAATCCTCAATTGGAATCCCAAATAGGGAAGATGTTTCGGCGTACTGCTGACGGGCTCGTCATCTTCCAATCGGGATATTGCCCAACGAACCTCGTAAATTTTGCTCGTTTACGTGCACCAGCCGGAACCTACCGTGGCACGCTACGCGTCCGCGCGGTGCAGAGTGACAAACCGGTAACGCTTAGAATCTACGGTGGCGATACCATTGTAAATCGCCGGGAACGCCATCTCGTGGGATACTACGATGTTCCTCCCGGAGAATGGACGACGATCGAATTCACCGATCGCCTCGTGGAACCAGGCGGAACCTTTCAGCCCAAGTGCTACGGCACCCGTGACACGCGTAAGGAGGCAGATACGTGGCCAGAGCCCGGCATCGAGATTGGTGATATTGTGATTGAGGGCCCCATCGAGGAGTGGCCCCCGGCGGCTCGAGGTCGATTGTTGGGAGATCTCAACGAGGAAACCGCCACCACCCTCGACGCGCGACGCATCCTTGAACGAGTATTGCCTCGCGCATTTCGTCGCCCCGTTCTGCCAACGGAGTCCGAGCTGTACCTCGATTTATTCACTAGAGCTCGTAGCCAAGAGCGATCATTTCTGTCGGCGCTCCGGATCAGCCTCAAAGCAATTCTGTGCTCTCCCGAGTTCCTGTTTTTCCACGAAACGGGGGAGAATTCCCTCGATCAACATGCCTTGGCAACGCGGCTTTCCTACTTCCTCTGGAGCTCGATGCCCGATCAGGAGTTGACCGACCTCGCCAACGCAGGAACATTGAAAACCCCTGAAATCCTAAGAGCACAGGTCGAGCGACTTCTCACTTCCCCGAAGGCTAAGAAATTCAATTCCAATTTCACCGGCCAGTGGCTCGGGTTACGGGAGATCAATTTCACCGAACCGGATGCCAATCTCTATCCCGAGTTTGATGAGCTGCTGCGGATTTCGATGGTACGCGAGACGGAGATGTTCTTCCAAGAAATCCTGCAACATAACCTCAGCCTCGTCAACTTCGTCGATTCCAAATTTACTTTTCTGAATGGCCGCCTAGCAAGCCACTATGGAATCACTGGCGTAGAGGGACAGGCGTTTCGCAAGGTGAGCTTACCGGCCGATGGACCGCGTGGCGGGCTGTTAACTCAGGCCAGTGTTTTGAAAGTCACCGCCAATGGCACCTACACTTCGCCCGTCCTGCGGGGTGTCTGGGTATTGCAGAATATCATCGGCCAACCGACTCCACCGCCACCCGATAACGTCGGTTCAATCGAACCCGATATTCGAGGTGCAACCACGCTCCGCGAACAGTTGGCCAAGCATCGGAGTCTCGATTCGTGCGCAACTTGCCACCGAACCATTGATCCCCCCGGTTTCGCACTGGAGTGCTTCGATCCCATAGGGGGATTTCGTACCGAGTATCGCACCATGGCTGCGGAAGGTCGACGGCCAGAGATCGGGCAGGCGCCGTTCACCTATGCATGGGTGCGATATCGCATCGGCCAACCCGTCGATGCAACCGCTCTCATGCATGATGGACGCTCCATCGAAAGCATCCAAGACTTACGAGCAATTATTGCTTCGGATCCAGAGCTTATTTCCCGCACTCTAACCAAGAAGCTGCTGACCTACGCCGTGGGGCGTAGAATCCTATTCTCCGATCGCCCAGCCGTCGAAGAAATAGTTCAGCAAACGCGCAAGCAGAATTACGGTTTCCGATCGCTCGTACACTCCATCGTCCAAAGCACTATGTTTCAACAACAGTAACCCGCAACAACCACCATGCCCAATCCCTATCGCAGAACCTTCCTACGTGGTGCTGGAGTGGCTCTGGCATTGCCCCTGCTGGAATCCAGCCTACCCGCCGCCAAGCAAGACAAACCTAGATGCCGCCGTCTGGTAGCGATTAACATTGGTTTGGGCCTACACCTTCCCAACATTGTGCCACAGCAATCCGGTAGGAATTACGATTTGCCCACCTATCTCAAGCTGCTCGGAGACTTCCGAGAGCAGTTCACCGTGATCTCCGGGGTATCCCATCCGGAGGTGGGCGGTGGGCATTCCTCCTACAAATCTTTTCTAACGTGCCAACCTCACCCCAACAGCGCTGGATTTCGCAACACGATTTCCTTAGACCAATTCGCTGCAGCAAAATTTGGAAGTGAAACGCGGTTTGCATCACTAGCACTCAGCAGTTCAGGCCCCGGTCTTGCCTGGTCGCGGAGCGGCGTAGAGATTCCGACGCTGACGCGTCCCTCATTCGTGTTCCAAAAACTTTTCCTCGCAGGCAACCCCGCGGAACGAGCGCAGCAAACACAGCGTCTGCAGGAGGGACAAAGCGTGCTGGACGTGGTCATGGAAAAAACCAAGCGTTTGGAGAGTAAACTCAGTGGCCGGGACCGCGATAAACTTGACCAATATTTCGAAGCGGTCCGCGAAGCCGAACGGCGGTTGGCCAAGGCAGAAGCGTGGGAGCAGAAGCCTAAGCCGGCGGTTGACGTCAAACCACCTCAGGACGAACGCGATAGTAAGAAGATTGTTGAGTGCATGCGTTTGATGTACGACGTCATGCATTTGGCATTGGAATCGGATTCGACCCGCTTCGCCACCTACAACATTGCTGGCATGAATGCAGTGCCCGTGATTCCTGGAGTGGACAGCGACTACCACAATTTGTCCCACCATGGGAAAGACCCTGCCAAGATTGCGCAACTCACACTGGTAGAATCGGCTCTCATGCAAGAGTTTGGACGATTTCTCCAAAAGCTGTCCGAGACGACTACTCCAGAGGGCACGCTGCTTGACTCCACGATGGTGCTCTTCGGCTCCAACCTTGGAAACGCCAGTAGCCACGATACGAAGAATATGCCAATCGTCTTGGCGGGCGGCGGCTTTCAACACGGTCAACACCTCGCCTTTGATCCGAAGAATAACTACCCACTCCCCAATTTGTTCGTTTCGATGCTGCAACAACTGGGTATGGAAACTGACACCTTTGGAACCGGAACTGGAACCATGGCAGGTCTGACCAGCCAAACCTGAAAGCCCCGCGAGAGAGATGATGAATCGACGAACCGCACTTCAAACAGGGATCGGGCTAGCACTCGCGAGCCCGCTCTTAGCCGCTGTGCAAAACAGCCGACTCGAGGCGGCCGCCGCAGTGCTGCAACACGCAACCTCCACGGGACAAATCGACGCTGCCGCCCTGCACGTCTGGCAAGCCGAGCGTGAGTCGGCATGGGCCTTTGGCGCCGCCACCGACCACGATGCGATTTTCTTGTTAGCGTCTATTTCCAAACCCATCAGCGTGGCTGCGATAATGTCTTTAGCGGACGCCGGTGAGTTTGACTTGAACGACTCGGTTCAAAAGTTTCTACCGGAATTTCGCGGGGAGGGACGTGAACGGATCACGATGCGTCACCTCTTCACGCATGCTTCTGGACTTCCCGATCAGTTGCCTGAAAACTCAAAACTGCGCGCCGCTCACGCGTCACTCTCCGAATTCGTCACCGCAGCTATTCGCACTCCACTGTTGTTTCCTGCAGGAACAAGGTTTGGATATAGCAGTATGGCAATTCTATTGGCGGCCGAAGTAGCCACCCGCATCAGTGGGAAACCCATTGCCCGCCTCGTTGAGGAAACCGTTTTGCAACCGCTGGAAATGAAACACTCCGCCCTAGGCGTGGGGCAACTTCCCACCAGCGATTTAATGCGTTGTCAGGTTGAAGAGGCTGCCCCCGAATCGGGCGCTGGTGCACCGTCGGCCCAAAACTGGGACTGGAACAGTGACTACTGGAGACAACTTGGCACTCCCTGGGGTGGCATGCATGGTTCCGCTGCTGACGTCGCTCGCTTTCTGCGCGCCTTCCTGCATCCTCCCGAGGGCTTTCTCAAGCCCGAAACGATTGCGCTCATGCTCCGCAATCAGAACCCACCTGACATGTGGCCAAGAGGTTTGGGGTTTGACCTGGGAAGTGGCTTGAGCGGCCCTCAGCGCAGCCCTAACGTCTTTGGGCACACCGGTTCAACCGGTACGCTGTGTTGGGCCGATCCCGACTCCGACTCGCTATGCGTCGTCCTCACGACACTCCCTAGCCAAGCGGCCGCGCCGCACCCCCGCAGTCTCGCGGCCGAGCATGTTGCGGAGGCGGTGCGTTAAACTCGCGCGAAAAAGTCACTCGGCCTGCTTCAGCTCCTCAAGGTTTGCTTTACCGAGCGGCCAGAGTTCGAAGCGGCGCACCCACATTTCGGCCTGTTCCGTCTGCAGTACCAATTTGCCTGAATCGGGCTTCGCATCGAAGGCTTCGTTGACCATCACGCCATTCACTCTGTAGACCAAGTGTCCGCCTTCAGCAATGACTTCCATCCGAGTCCACTCCCCCATGGGGCTCTCAACATCTTCTCGGCCTCGAAAGTCAATCCTGTCGGCCCAATCCACATCGCGACCAAACCAGTTAATGCGGCCGCTGGACAGCGTCGTCCTTTCCGCACCTTTGCGCCACACCTTTTCGCCGTCACGATCTTGGCCAATTTCGGCTGTGAGCGTAGTTGGCAGAGCCTGACCGGTAACGGGATCGATTCCCGACAAGACGAGAATATCGCCAACGCCCCCTTCGATGATTTGAGCTTCGATCGCGGCCATCCAAGTATTGTGGAATCCACCGTCTGGTCCCCATGCGTGGACGAGCACTCCCGAGTCTCGAGCGCGATCGACACGATCGCCCCAGGTTTTTCCTCCCCATTTGAATTCAATGACCAAGTGGTAGTCGCGGTAGGTTTGATTGGTAATCAGACCTCCGTAGCCGTCTCCTGAGATGTGCAGCATCCCATCTTCTACCGCAAAGACCTTCTTGGGATCCGAATAGGCAGAATCACGATTCCAGCTATAGAAGCCTTCCAAATTTCGACCGTTGAAGATTTGCACGGGACCATCGACCGGACTGATGGCCGCATCGCCCGACGGTGGCTCCGCCGGCTCACCCGGCAGCTCTCGGATCGCGATATTGCGAAACGCGACAGGTTCATTGTGCCCCGCAAAACCAAAATATCCACTTTCTCGCATTGCACCAGCTGGAACATGGCCTCCCCCTAGGAACTCTTTGGCTTCCGACAAATCGGTGTCAAGAATGGTAAAACCATTGAGTTCCACAAGCAATCGACTACCCCGCATCGTAACCTGTTGAAAATTCCACTCTCCCACTGGACGCAAATAGCCGCGGTGTGCTGCCGCCAACCCATAGGCTGAACCATGGTGTTGACGCGGATCGATGTCGGCGTACTGCGGATCTTCTGAGTCCAAAATTTGCAATTCAAATCCCTCAAGATTGGGAGAACCTTCTCCTGCATACCGCAAGGCCAGTCCGTTGTTTCCACCTGGCTCAAGTTTGAATTCCAATTGGGCAACAAAATCAGCATACTCATTCTCACTGAAGACGGTCCCACCCATTCCCTTCTTCCAAACCAACGAGCCTTCAACCACTTCGCAGCTCGCTAGATCGCCTTGCCAACCAGTTAGATCCCTACCATTGAAAAGAGGCTGAAAACCACTGCTTGGGGCTTGTTCTGCCAACAACGCGTTGGCTTCGCTGGCAGGAATTTCACGCACATACAGATCGCGGAAGTAGAGTGTGTTGCCGTGGTTTTGCAATTCAATTTGGCCGCGCGGATAGATGGGCAAATTGCGGTCCCACAAATTCTCCATTACCACATTTTCCGAGACTAGTTGATCATTCAGCTTGATGGTGACTCGCTCGCCAAGCATACGAATGTAGAACGTGTTCCATTGCCCCACTGGTTTATCGGCTTTGATTAGCGGGAAGCGAGGGTGCTGTTGGTTATTCCACAACGCCCCCGATCCGTTCTCGGCACCGTGGCGGAAGTAGTCGACGTGCTCAGTATCCCAAATCTGTACCTGGGGACTACCGCGCAGGTAAATTCCGCTGTCGCCCCCCGTGCCGATCTTCCAGTCGACGTAGAGCTCAAAATCTCCGTAATCCTTAGCCGTACAAAGGCTCTTGCCTGCTCCATCGAATACAAGGACGCCATCAACGGCCTTCCAGTGAGCTCGCATGGACGCGTCAGCCTCCGCCTGGGCCGCCGACAACTCGCTGGCTGTCATCTCGGCCCGCGTTTTTGGATTCCCGACGAGGCCTTTCCAACCGGTCAAATCAGTCCCATTGAATAGCGGAACAAATCCAGCTGGAGCTTCAGCCAAGACTACAGTCGTGGAGAACAGAGTCAGAACTAACGCCAATAAATTTGCCCGTAGCACTGCTGGGAAAAGCACATTATGCATGAGAGTGTCGCCTAGAGTTGCACCCGTACGTCATTCGCAACTGACGCCGAGCACGCGGGGAAGGAAGGAGGGTGGGGTAGGGGATCGCTTGATCCGAACCAATCATCATAACGAGATTTGTTCGACGGTTTCCCGTTACTCACCGTGGAACCAGCGTTATGTGCGTAAAGTCTCGCAACACCTAGTCGGCTTGGGGTTGTCGCAAAAGGCGGGTGAGGTAGTCCGCTGTTTCGTCAGCAATCACATTGTAGCCCGCCAGATTGGGGTGCCGATCTCCAAACCAGCCCGGCAAATCGCCAAGAATTGCGTCAAGCTCGTTTCCCATGATCTCAACGCTCGGTCCATGCACAAACGGCGCCACCAACTGGTGATACTGGGCCGGAATCTTTTCCAAAGGATAGCGGCGGTAGTTGAGCATGTGCGGTCCCTTGAGCAGTTCGGCCTCATAACGCGGATAGATGTCAAAGAGCTGCAGCTCCTCTTCCCGGGCAACCTCACCGATCAACGCGTTGATCTCTTGACTTCGCAGCTTGTCAGAAAACGGGATGACGGTCATCGGAATCAACATCGCTTGCGGGTGATCCTTGCGCAGTAGCGCTAGCAACTCGTGGAAATCTTGGGGAAAGTTTTTTGAGAACTCCTCCCGCTTGGCTCGATCATTAATGCCGTATCGGATGAAGATAAAGTCGAGATTCGGCAGGTCGGCCACGTCCCGCGCGTAACGTCCCGAATCGATCAGCCGGCGGATAAATTCCCCACCTTGGCTGGAGTTGATTACTTGGCAAACTGGCAATTCCGCTTCCGCAGCCAGCAATTGCTCGAGTACCGCCTCTAGATGCGGCCCTTCAGGCTTAAGCCGCCGTGGCACACTTCCCTCGGTCGTGCTGTCGCCGATCAACAGTATTCGGACTACCCCGTCCGCTTCCGATTGGGCAGGGCAGGGCGGACATACAAACGCGAGCGCAAGCCCCAGGCAGATAGAAAGTACGGCAGAGACATTCATCGAGCATATCCAGTGAGAATCAAGTAGATTGTTCAAACCATTAGATCGTACCGCGTCTACGCTACGGCGCACACATCAGGAACTCCCAACAGTGCGTCCATCTGCCTTGCCCGCAAGGCCGCGCGGCCAGGCAGCCCCCCTCGCAGCTCGGCGATGCGAGCGTTACAAACCAGCTAAGTCCCAATAACGCCACCACTCCTTGGCCTGACTTGCAATTCCTAGCCAAGAACAATTTCACCTGCAGTCAAAAACTACCCGCTGGCAGGCAGCTTTCCAGGGCAGTCACAACACTTACTGAGCCCCATTTCCTGCCAAACCATCTAGCAACTGTTGCTAGCGAAGTCTGCTTCCAACAGACCATCTGCCCACTGCACTACATCCATGCAAAACGACTTTCGTGCAATACCAGTCAACCGTCTTGCTCTTATCGAGTAAACTGCATTTCCCGCGCGAGCGCCTGAGCGCAACAGCGCCGGTCGACTGGGTAAGCCGGTGTCCGTGAGACGCGTTTTTCGTTTGCTGACGAACTCGATTCACGGCTCGAACGCTCCGCTGCAGGCTCCATTCACTCGGGTAACGACTTGCTCATCGCGCACGCCCCTCGGTTGCATTAGACGGTGTTGTACTAACCTCGCAGTCCCCTAGCGGCACAGCTCTATTTGGCTTGACCACTATTTCATTTCGCTTGATTACGCTTCTTGCCTTTCCCCTGACGCTCCAATGCGCTGAGCTCCGTCGCGACTCCTGCGTCCCCTTGTCGCTGCATCCACCCCTGTAGACGCAGTTGCAAGTCGGCCAAGATCTTCCCATTCTGCGGATCATGGGCAATGTTGGTGAGTTCAAGTGGATCGCTGAGAACATCGTATAACTCGAACTCGGGTCGGTAGTAATAGGCGTCGACCAATTTGCGAGCCGTAGCATCCCCCGCCTCAGCCTTAGCTTCCATCGATTGGAACGCGGCAGAGGAGGTGCAAGCATTCGTAAATTTCGAGTTGCTATTTAGATTGTGAATGAGCTTGAATTGAGAGGTCCTAACCGAGCGAATGGCGTAAGCCGCTGAACCATTGATAATCCCCCGCGTCGTCATGATGCCATACACTTCCGACTTATGCTCTTCAGATTCACCAGTCAAAACCCGCAAAAAGCTTCGTCCATCAAGGTCTGGATTGGGTTCTCCTCCAGCTGCATCTACCAGCGTAGGAGCAATATCCACATACTCCACCATCGCATCGGTCTTGCTGTTGACCTCAACGCGGCCAGGCCAACGGACTAGCATGGCTGATTGCAGGCCGCTGTCGTAGCAAGTCCACTTGGCGAACGGAAACGCGTTACCCTGCTCGGAAACGATCATGACCAACGTGTTGTCACTCAGACGATGTTGATCCAGCAGCTCCAAAATCTCACCGACTTGGCTATCAAAGTAGGTAATCTCCGCCAAATAGTTTCGAAAATCTTCGCGAACGACCGGAGTGTCAACGATATAGGGCGGCAATACAACCGAGTCAGCTGGATAGCGCGACGCGTCTCCCTTATCCCATGGGCTATGGGGTTCGTTCGAACAGGCAAACAAGCAAAACGGCGTTTGAGTTTCGCGGGATTCACGCAGTAGTCGATCCATCTCCACCGCACTAGGATTGTTGCCGTTGGCCTTCAAGTACTCAAAGGGGAATACAGTTTTCGGCGCAATATGCGTCTTGCCCGTTAGTGCCACACGGTATCCCAGTGGCTGCAGATAGTGCACGATACTCAGCACATCGTTGTAGGCCTGCGTGTGATTCGGATAGGCGCCACTCCGCACCGGATAGAGCCCGGTATAAATATTATGCCTTGTCGGCGAACACATGGGCGCCGCTTGGAAGCAGGCGCTGAATTGCATCCCTTGGGAGGCGAAGCGATCGAGGTGGGGCGTGTGTGCCTGCCCACCATAGCAACCGATATCTCGAAAGGTGCAGTCGTCGGCAATAATAAAGACCAGATTCGGTTTTTCAGCAGCTGCGACAACAGGTTGCCCCAGTGGAGAGATCGCAATCAGGATCAACCAGCCATGCAACTTGGACATCAATCATCTCTCATTCTGCGTTAAGAACTCGAACTACAATTTTCGCTATGGACCACTCTCCTTGAGGCTCCACTCCCATGAACGGGCTGCTGTCGAACCGCAGCACCTCACCGTCCAGCACTACCCCTAAATCGCTGACATTCCCACTCTGATCTTGTTCGTCGTTGTCGGCATCCATGCAGTACACCTGACTCGGCGCTTTATCTCCGATTGTATAGAAGCCGCCACATTGGCCGCTGCCCGCCACCAACGTCACCGATTCGACCACAACCGAGTGGGAGAATTGGAAGCCGATCGCCTCCGACGCGTCACAAGCTGGTGATGCGCCTGTGGAGACTCCCAACCCGGCTAATGTGCAGGTGAGTTCACAGCTGGTGTTACCATTTGCCCCGTAGGCGGTGCAGATTACCGTTAGATCCGAAATCGGCGCTTGGGAATTTTGTAGAGTGACCTCCGCTGTGCGCTGGCCCGCGACCTGCTTCGCAACCGTCGTAGGGTCTCCACGATGAGAGGTGAAATGCAAGCTCCGACTTGTCGACTGAGCCGCTTGATTCAGTCGATAGCCACCCGCATTGCGGTGCTGCTTAGCCTCGTGGGTCAGGAAAGCAACGAGTCGTTCCAATGGTTTCTCACCTAGCAGATTTTTCGTCTCAACGGGATCTTCGCTCAAGTTGTAGAGCTCAGTGGGTAGGGGCGTACCCGTACGAATTAGGCTGGGAGTAAAAAACAGTTTCCATTTCCCTGGGAACGCCTGCCCCTGAACAGTGGGCGAATCGACACGCACAGCGCAAGCCGCATGGTCTTGCTTGGACTGCTTGTGATCGTTGAAGAACATCGGTGGCCGAGTTAAAGCAGTCCGTCCCTGGAACGCCGCCAATGCGCTAAAGCTGTCCTCCGCACCACGCTCCCCCCGCGCGTTGTCAGGCAATTCCACTTGCAAAATTTCGCTGAAGGTCGCGTAGAGGTCCTGCAGTCCGACGAGGGCCTCCCTCGTCCCCCCGGGTGTATCGGTAGAACCATCCCCCACTCCTCCCTTGGGCCACGCGGCTAACAGCGGAACTCGATGTCCTCCCTCGTAGACGGAGCCCTTGTGACTGCGAAAGGGGCCACTAGCCACTGGCGAGTTGATCTCCGCTCCATTGTCGCTGGTGAAAATAAGCAAAGTATTCTCGATCAGTGGCTGCCCTGGTGAACGCGGATCGGGAGTCGCCTGAAGCCAATCGAGGAGTCGCCCCAAAGCCACGTCATTTTCATAGACAAAATCATGGCGGACATCCATTTTAGCGCCCGACTTGGTGACCGCAGCGCCAGCCACCGGATGGCCCGCGATGAATTCGGACGGAGTGTAGGGACTATGATTAGAGTTGCTGGCGTAGTACAGGAAGAACGGCTGTGTCGCGGTGGTAGCGTCTTGGAGATGTGACTCAAGAAACTCCACTGCATGGTCGGAATGGCGTTTTCCCAAGTCGTGCCAGACGTAAGCATCGTCGCCGGTTGCACGCAGCTGCTTGCCGTTCGGGGAAGCGGCCATCACCGTGCGTCCGTGAATATGGCCCGGTCCCACGTTGTTCTCTGCAGTAGCAGTTGCTTCGGATTGGCGTTTGCGTTGCCGCCGCGGCGGTGTCGCTGGCTCAGCCAGCTTGGCAGCATCCGGCCCGGAGGTAGCGTGGGACCGCGACGTGATCCAAGCGGAATCAAAACCGAAATCGAGTGGCGAGGTATGCAGCGGTTGACTCAAATCGGCATCCTCCCAACCCGCAGCTGGCTGGCCATTGGATTGTCGATAACGCAACCCCACATGCCACTTCCCGACCATCCCCGTAGCGTAGCCCTGATCTCGCAACAGGGACGCCAACGTGGGGCGATCGGCTTCGATCAAGGGATCTCCCTGCGATCCAAACAAGACCCAATGCTTGAGCCGACTGCGCCAAGGGAAACGACCGGTTAACAGTCCGTAGCGCGTCGAAGTACAGCGCGAAGAGGGTGTATGGGCATCGGTAAAACGGACTCCCATCCGCGCCAAACGTTCCATATTGGGCGTTGCGACCTGCTCAGCGGAACTGTTGCCGGTAAAATCTTGGTAGACGCTGCTATCTCCCATTCCCATATCGTCAGCCATGAACAAGATGATGTTGGGGCTAGCCGCGTTCGCCCGTGGTATCCCACCATGGTCAACCGAAACTCCCCACCAACAGGCGAAGCACATCATCAGGAAGGCTGATGCTAAACGCATAGTACTCTTCTTTGTGAATGGATGTTGATGCGAAAGAAGCACCCAATATAGGCTAGCCCTGGTAACTTTTCACCCCCTTGCCTCTCTTACGCTTCGGTCTTCAGACCGTTTGGGGAGAGGCTAAGGACGGTACCAACATTACGCACCCCATTCGTTTGAGGAATTGGAATCGATGGCCGTAGACAATAGTGTGTTCAGTGGTTGCATCCCCGCGTTGATGACCCCTTGTTCCGCGGAAGGGGTGCCCGACTTTGACGCACTGGTTCGCAAAGGGAGCGAATTGATTGAATTGGGAATGCGAGCCGTTGTCTACTGCGGCTCCATGGGGGACTGGCCTCTACTGACCGACGCTCAGCGTCAGGAAGGGGTTGCCCGCCTGGCTGCTGCAGGTGTTCCGGTCATCGTTGGAACGGGGGCTCAAAACACCGAATTGGCGGCCGCACATGCAGCGCACGCTCTCAAGGTAGGTGCACAGGGTTTGATGGTTATTCCTCGAGTTCTATCGCGCGGGACGTCGCCTGCAGCACAACGGGAACATTTCTCGCAGGTATTGCAGGCAGGTGGAGAATTGCCAGCAGTCATCTACAACAGTCCCTACTATGGCTTCGAAACCAAAGCCGATTTGTTCTTTGAACTACGGCGAAGCCATGCCAACCTGGTGGGGTTCAAAGAGTTTGGCGGGGCAGCCTCGTTGAGCTACGCGGCGGAGCACATCACCAGTGGCGATCCCAGCCTAATCCTCATGGTAGGCGTCGACACGCAAGTCTTCCATGGCTTCGTGCATTGTGCGGCGGGTGGAGCCATCACAGGTGTCGGCAACGCGCTGCCCCGCGAGATTCTGCGACTGGTGGAGCTTTGTGAAGCTGCGGCAGACGGCAATGTCGAGGCGCGCCGCTTAGCCCGCGAACTCGACTCGGCACTCGCCGTACTTTCCAAATATGATGACGGTCCCGATCTGGTGCTTTACTACAAGGAGCTGATGGTCCTGGAAGGCAATCCAGAATACTCCCACCACTTCAACTCCTCGGATGCACTCAGTGCCAGCCAGCGGGGCTTTCTCCACCAGCAGTGGAACCTATTCCGCACATGGTGGAGCCAATGGCCTGGCGCGACGAAGTAGCGCCAGATCGCTAAAGTAGTGGACTGACCAAGCGTAAAGTATTGTCGATGAATCGCTGAGTGAAGCTCCGTTTTTCCCAGTCGCTGCGGCTGACTTCAACAGAATCTTGCAGGTAGCTCGACTGCAGGTCCCGCAGCGTTTCTGCAAATTCGGCATCGTAGACAAACAGCGCCACTTCGTAATTTAGCCACAGACTGCGCATATCCAGATTGGGTGTTCCGAACATGGACATCGTTCCATCGGCCATTACAGATTTGGTATGCAGCAATCCACCCTGATAGAGATGGATCTTGATCCCAATACTCAGAAGCTCTTCAAAGTACGATCGGCTGGCATGACGCGTCATTAACGAATCCACGCGTTGGGGTACGATGAGCGTTACGTCGACGCCACGTCCAGCTGCTCCCCGCAAGGCGCGAAGCAGCGAATCGTCGGGTACAAAGTAGGGCGTCGTGAGCACCAGCTCGGTCTGCGCGCCATTGATCAACGCGAGCATCATTTGGAGGAGGCCGTCAGCCCCCTCGCCGGGACCCGATGGCAAGACTTGCACATCGGCTGGACCGTCCGGGTCAATGAGCTGAACACCAGTGTCTTCAATGACGTCGGCAAAATTTTCATTGGACTCAAGCAACCAGTCACCAATCATCGTGGCTGCCAGAGGAGCAACTGCCGCCCCCTGCACGCGGACCATGGCATCAACCCACTGGCCCACATCGCTATCCTGCTTGAAGAATCTTGGATCGACCAAGTTCATGCTACCAGTCCACGCCACATCGCAATCGACTACCACAATTTTGCGGTGCAAGCGTAAGTCCGTGCGACCAATGAACGTACGGAAGAGACCTACTGGCAGAGCGGGCCGCACCTCGACACCTGCCTGACGAAGTAGGTTGGGTTGCTTGGACTTCCACCACGGCCGTCCCCCTAAGGAGTCGACGAGCAAGCGGCATCGCACCCCCCGCTGAGCCGCCCGGATCAGGGCTTGAAGCACTTCATCGGCCGTTCCGCCTGCATGCCAGATATAGAACTCGATCAAGACGCTAGTCTTCGCGGAGTCGATATCTCGGGCAATGGCCTTCAGGACTTCCTGTGTATCAGACAACAATTCGAGCTGGCTACCACAGACGGTACTGCTACCGACGATGGCTCTTCCTAGCCGATCCATGCCGCGCGCGGCGGCGGGATGTCGTGACCAATCGACATCCCGCAGGCGGGCGCGAATGGCAGCGTCTCCAATACTTCGGTAACTGGTACGAAGCCCCGCGATGCGCGTGGCTCGCCGCTGGCCAATCCGCCGCTCCCCAATCAATAGGTAAAGGGCAATCCCAACGCCCGGCAGCGCGGCCACAATCATTAACCAAGCCAGCGCGACCCCCGTCGCAGGCCGCTTCATAATCACCCGGCTCATGACCGCGAGGTTGACCGCAGCGTGCGCCAAGCCGGTCAACGACGTTAGACTCCAAAACAGATTCAAGGCGTCAATCTCCTAGGATGGACTATAGCAATTTTTTTCCGTTCGAACCTGGCTCAAGCGTTGCTTGAGCGACCACGCGGCAAACGAGCCTCAACAGCAAATCCCGTGTCCGCCCCATTGCGCCAGTCACACTAGCCAATTGGAACGAATTTAGCGAGCGGTCGCCGCGTCCCCATTCCGAATCCAACCAATATTTCGCTAAGCAAGGCCGTCCCTACAATTGGTACCGCTTCTCCAATCGCGATTCTCTACGAGAACTCCGGAAGGTTCCGACGGTCGTTAGAGTCTTCCTCAACAGACCATCAGGAGCTGCTCGTCCCCTAGTTTCCCGCTAGTCCGCCCGATTTTGAGTATGGAACGCGTTCTCTGAAGCCAGTAAATCCGATAGTCCGTATTAGTGGATCTAACAGTGAACGTGGCTGCACGTGCACACCAGGATGGAATGGAATCCTACCTTGCCTCACCGACGGAGCAGAATTCGATGGCTACGAATCCTAGACGCAGACGGAAATTTTCTCAATCGGTCGGTTGGACCATGGTAGTTGCCGGGCTGTGCTGTGTCTTCGACATCGCGTCTGCTCCAGCACAAACCGGGGCTGGTGGCTGCGATCTGTTGACTGCCGAAGGACCGATATGCTCCAATTACCTCGCATGCGACTCCTACGGTATCGAGCCCTCCTGTTCGCAAGATGGTTTTTTTGCCCAACTCAACCAGCGCCGTGCCACCTTGGCAAAGAACGGTATCTCTCTGCAAAACAACTTAACGCAATACTACTTTGGAAATACCACCGGTGGGCTCGAACGCGAGTTCCGCTACTCGGGACATGGGGACTACCTAGCCAACTTTGACTTTGGCAAGCTGGGAGTTCAAGAGGGGCTCTTCCTAACAGTTCGCACTGAACATCGATTCGGAGAATCAGGTTCCGGATTGAGTGGAAGTTTCATTCCCTCAACATTACCTGCGGACCTTCCTTCGGCTGAAAAAGAACACCTCTACGTTACTAATTTTCTGATCACCCAAGCACTTTCCGAAGACTTCGTGCTGTTTGCGGGTAAGGTCGACGCGCTCAGTGGCGATGCCAATGACTTCGCACAGGCCAGGGGCATCACTCAATTCTCCAATCTCGCTTTCGTGGGAAATCCAGCCACACTGCGTACCATTCCCTACTCAACGCTAGGTGCCGGATGCTCGTTCCTTCTGGAAGGCGAGCCGCTCCTGTCGTTCATGGTCCTCAACGCTGTCGATACGACGCGGACCATTGGACTGGGTGAACTCTTCAACGAGGGTTGCGCGCTAACCACCGAGTTGCGTCTTCCAACCAACTTCTTCGACCTCCCTGGCCACCAACTGTTTGGAGCAACTTGGAGTAGCCGCGAAGTTGCGTCCCTCAGCCAAGATCCCCGAGTGATCCTGCCAACCATTCCCATTGATCGCCAGTCGGGATCCTGGTCTTTGTATTGGAATTGTGATCAATATCTAGTGTCTGATCGCAGAGACCCGAAGCGGGGATGGGGCTATTTTGGTAGAGCTGCCATTGCGGATGACCAAACCAACCCAATCGCCTATTTCCTATCCGCCGGACTGGGTGGCACCAGTATGATCAGCGGACGCGAACATGATCGCTTCGGTATGGGCTACTACTATTCATCGACCAGCAATCCCATCGCTCCCTTCATCGCCAACGCAATCGGTGGACTCAAGGATGAACAGGGTGTTGAACTATTCTACAACGCAGCCGTCAACTCGATGGTCAGCGTGACCCCGGATCTGCAAGTCATCTCCTCGTTCCGCGATTCGCTGGACACAGCACTCCTCGCGGGAGTGCGGATGAACGTTGCCTTCTAGAAGCTGAACTGAAGCTGCGTGCGACAGAGCCAACCGATGTCGCCTTGGCTGATATCCAGAGCGGTCGAGTTAACGGGAGCGCCATCCAGGTACGTTGCATCGACGGTGAGTTTTACGTTCTGGCGTTTGAAGTAGCGCACAAAACCCGCAGCGATCTCCTCAGAACTACGTTGATCGTTCCCTAGAGTCCCGGAGTTTCCTTGAACCCGAGACCAACGCGCCAGCACTTCCAGCTTTTCGGGAATCAGAATATACCCGCCCTGCAACCAGAGACCATGGTCAAATAGATCTGGTAATTGGGCGCCGTGGAAACCATTCACGTTGCGAAAGTAGTACTCGAGATTGAGAGACGCGCCCCGGTACTTGATACCGGCGTCCGCCGCGTAGAGTGCGACAGAGTAGTGATCAACGGCGTTGGGTAGGAGACTCGAAAGCTGGGCACCCGAGTCAACCACGCGCAGTGCATTGAACTCCGTAGTACCCACTCGATCAATTTGAGTAAAGGCGGTCCCCACTCCCACGCGAGTGGCCAGTCGTTCGTGGATGGTTAGATCAGCCAGGCCGCCCGTCTCCCAGTCACCGATGGGCGACATCGTCACGCGGGCAGAAAATGCATTGTTGTTATCCAACGTACCGCTGCTTCCCGTTTCCGCCCCGCCGGTAACCAATCCATTGAAGATCGCGACCTCCCAAGTTAGCGGCATTTGCAGTGGAGTCAGCTCCCCATACAATCCCCAAGCGAGGCTGCGATTCACGTCGAAAAACATACTCGCCATCGAACGATCGGCAAACTGCAATTCCTTCCCACTCAGCCCTCGCGACATCGAGAAAGGCATTTTGTAGAGCCCGGTTCGGAAGCCGAGGCGTTTCTCCGCGAGATTCCAATGCCGGTGGCCGAAATCATAGTTGAGGTAGTAGTCCAGTATCCGTAGCGCATCACCTGAACTACTACGACCATCAAGCTGGATGTAGTAGCGAAAGTCGGGGTTAAATGCGTGCCCAGAGAAAACTAGCCGCGCGCGCTTGAGCTGCAATTGGTTCAGGTCCGGCGTGGTTCCCTGCGATTCAAATACGGTTTCACGAAGTTGACCATAACCATTGATCACCAGGCTGTACGGATACTGCGCGACGGGCAAATTAATGCCCGCCTGGCTCGCAATGACAAAGCCACCATCGTATCCCACGCTAAAGGGCGCAACCGAAGTCTGTGAGGCAGATGTCACACTGGAGGCAACGCTCGATGCTGGAGCGGTTATCGCAGGAGGGGATGAGGAAGGACTACTCGAAGCTTCAGCGTATGCGGGGAATGCAACCACTGGTTGCTCCACCGCTGAGGCAGGACTTTCCGAAGCAACCCCACCTTGGGAAACGACCGTCGATTGCGCCAAACCCTCAGGCACCGAGGGAATCCCTAACCACAGGTCGTCGGCCTGCTGAACAATCGTCGGGGAAGACTCGGTATTCGCACCGTAGCCTAACGCGTTGCGATCCTCAGCTTCGCAAATGCAAGCCGCTGAAATACAGGCAAGCCAGGCGGCCAAGCACCGCCAGCAATTGGAATATGCTGGTTTGGATCGAGTCATTGAAATAGAGTGGGTAGAGCAGATCGAGAGAGGTTGAATGAGGAATCCGGAAGCTGAGCACATCCGAGGCGGTAACTTCTTCAATTTACTGTGCGTCGGCCTTCGAGTTCCACTGGAGCCGTCCCCTCCGGCGACAATCAGCTGCCCGCCGGCATCAGTGGGCTCCCACCACAATGCGAACACTGACGTGTCAGCACTGGAACAGGACGAGTACTCCTAAATCGCGGCGCTGTCGTGCGGTGGACCGTGGTGGTGCCAAGCGAGTGGCACTCCCCCCCTCGTCAACGCACTAATGTGTCTGATAGCAATTTCTCGCGATGAGCACAATTGCAACGTTCTGGTCTCAACACGGCTGTAGCCTGCCACTACGCTAGGGAACCCGTGTTCGCCGCTTCACCAGCTGAGACGCCCTATGGTCTTCCAAGACTTCCCCACTCAACATCGTCTCGTGCCCTGGTTGCTGGTGATGGTCAATATCCTGGGGATTGGGGTTGGCTACGCGATTTCCATCATCCTCGCGCGAAGCCTTTCACTGCATCAATTTGAACAATACATCGGTACCATTGCCACCTTGGGCCTATTGGGCACTTTGGCGGAGGCTGGCTTCGGAAAGTACGCTCTCAAAATTGTGCCCATCTATCAGGCACACAGCAGTTTTGGGCTCATGAAGGGCTATCTCCGATTTGCCGGCTGGGGATGTCTAATCCTGAGCATCGCACTCGGCCTGCTGGCTGCTGCGATTGAAGTCCCGTTGAGAGCCGGCGCTGGACGGGAAGTGATGTTAATTGCCCTCATTTGCCTACCTTGCATTGCGGGCGCAGGAGTGGCCATCGATATGCTGCTGGCATTCAGGCTGGCCACCACCGCCACCGTCTTGGCTCGGATTTTGGTGCCACTGACCACGCTTGGATTGATCTTGTTGGTCCTCAGCATTTCCGAAATCAATCCCTACCGCGCGGTGCTTTGCTTCAGTATTGGAAGCATGCTGGGCTTAGCAATGGCGGTGGCGATGTGCGCCCGTTTGACGGGTGGGCTGCTCACGGGCGTTAATGCCGAATTCCAGAGTCGAGAATGGGTCTTGCAGGGATTCTCTTTCTTGGCATTCGGCTTCATGACCAGCTGGCTATTCAAAGCCACTTTGGTACTTCTTCACCACCTGCCCCACCCCTCGGACCAATTGGCGCTCTTGGCGCCCGCGTTTGAAACGGGGTGTCTGATTCTGCTCCTATCGAAATCGACGGATAAGTATTTTCAACCCACCATGGCGATCATCATTGATGGTGCAGACTGGGCTCAGGGCGTTAGCTTAAGAAACCAGCGATTTGCTGTCCTCAGTGGCGGGATCTGCTTGTTTTTGCTGATTGTATTTTGCTTTGGAAAACAAATACTGCGAATCTACGGTGAGGATTTCGTAGGTGCCTATCCAGCACTGTGTTTGATTGCCTTGGGCTCAAGCCTCTGGACACTCTTCTCCCTAGCGCCAGCTTTCCTATTGTTTGCGGGGCAGAGGCGCGCGTTGCTATTGAGCCTGCTGGGACACGGTATCGCGTTGGCCATCCTGACCATCGGGCTGTTCCGAGTCTACGGGATTACCGGTGCCGCCACCGCTTACATGCTGGCCATCGGCTCGCTGGCTCTCGTCAACTTCCAACTCGCCAATCGAACGCTAGCGCGAATGCGACTCGTCCCCGCTAAACCACCAGCCGACGCAGCATTGGAGGACCGCAAGTAGATCCCCATCGATACCGAGCGGACTTTGGAGTTGGCGAGGCACTGGCGAGGCACTGGCGGGCACTGGCGGGCACTGGCGTGGCTAGCGGATCTTTTCGTGGCCAGCCAGCACGCTCGCCCAAGTTGGTTCTGGTTGTCTCCCAAGTCGGCTAGGCAGCACGAAAATACGGTTCAAATCGCAGTGCTAGAAGCCCGGAATGGAAGCTGCTATGAGCGGCCTCCACGGGCAGAGCCCGTGCCACACCTGCCAATCTACCTTAGACTAATATGTTAGATGAAGCACCAAGTCCCCCCGCACTCTTAGCGACTTGCCTTGCGAACGCCACCGACAATGTAACCTGGATAATTCTGCATCGCAATTTGTCGAGCTTGGCCACTGTTTTGCGCAGTGATCATGACCGAGGTGGGCCGGCCATACACCCCTTGCCCTGGTACCAAGCCTACCTGCCAAACACCAATCGCTCCGGTCGCTGCCCCCAACAAATTGAGCTTCAGCATTTCAATTTGCTGCTTGGCTGCCCGATCCTGTTGGTGGGCCATGGCCGCCGAACGCATTAGAAAGCTCTCGCGTTCTTGAGTCTTCTGACTCTCGTCCTCTTCAAGCCACATTTGCCAGCCCGGTTCAAGAATGGCTAGATCCTCCGTGGAAAACATGAAAAAGGGGACGCCAATCTCATCCCCGCCCTCCAGCTCCATCCTGACACCCTCGAGCTTGTAGATCCGTGGAGTCCCGCCCAGCGTCTTGCCCCAAGTCTCCAGTTGCTTCTCATCTTCGAAGGTCGTCTTCTCTTCGTGCCCAATTATTTTTAAAAGCAGTCGCTGGTGAAGTGGATCAATGTCACTGAACTTCTTGTCGTCAATATGGACTCGCCCCAGTTTGCGTTGGACAACCAAATCGCGACGACCGTAGGCAACCACGCGACCACGAATCTTCATCCCATCGCGGGACGTCCAGGTCTGCATTTCGTCCGCGGACTTCTCCGCCGCATCGGTTGCCTCTTTCGATCGCACATACTCCTGATCTTCCTCAGAAAGCTCTTTCAGCTCCACCGCCACGAGCTCGCCCGTAGGACGCTTAAGCACCACCAACTCCTCGTTGAAGGTGATGGCCTCGGCTTCCAATTTGTAATGTCCATTCTTGCTGCTCCACAATCGGGCTTGAACTGGGAGCATACAAGTCACTTGGAATAGCAGACATAATCCAAGGGCAGCACAAAATTTCATGAGGAAAAACTCCCGGAAGCGTAGGGCGAGCAACAGTAACAACTAGACGCGCAGTAGCACGAATTGCCCTGCGTCCCTTAAATAATACCTAAAATCTAGCAAACTCCTATAAGCCTAGTCACCACCCTGTGGGTGACCAAACACCCCCCAGGAAGAAAACCAAACCGTTGTAACCAATGGCACGGCAGGTTAGTCTATTGAATGCATTGGTGGTGACTCTCCCCTTGCCCCCTGTCTTCCCTCAACTACACACGCCAAAGGTTGTCTTATGCTGGCATCTGCCCGATTCTCATTCCTGGCTCTCGTGATGTGCTTCGCGGTGCTCGGTAACGCGGCAAACGCACAAAATGAAAAACTGAACGAACTCCTACTGCGGTCCCCTGCGCCTGCGAACTCCATTGGCTATTTGCACTTACCATCGCTCAAAAAACTGATGGCTGATGCCAACATGTCTCATAACATGACCGACAACGTTGAAGACGTGTGGTTGATTTCCGACCTTGAACCCACCTCATTGGTGCCACGCTGGGAAGCGGGTTATGCAACGATGCAGAAGGATATCACTGCAGCAGATTTGGCCGCGGCCCTCAAGGGATACGTGGACAACATCGGGGGCAAGGACGTTGTGTGGACTCCCAAGCAAACCTACTTGGTCCCTATCGGCCAGCAGCGGATGGGGTTTCTGCGGCCAGCGAACCGCTCCTTGGCCGCCGATTGGTTGAAAAGCGACAGCAAGTCCTCCGTCCCTGAATACCTGGCGAGCCAAGCCAAACAACCGGAGAAGTTCCTTGCATTGTTGCTTGCGATTGACCTCAAGGACGCGTTTTCACCGGTACCTTTGGCAAGTCGAATTGCTCAATTCGAAACGCTGAAAGACCAAGACAGTTCTGCCGTTGCCACGGTGTTAGCATCAGTGCAGGGTGTCAGTATTATCGTTGGCCGACGCAGTCTGCAAGAGTGCATTCTATCGATTGACTTTTCGCAGTCACCAGCGGCCTTGAAGCCAGTCGCCACAGCCCTACTGGATGAAATCCTAAACCGAAACGGCACCGCGGCTCCCGAAGTGAAGGACTGGGCCGTTAAAGTGGACGGCAATCGCTTGTCGTTCCAAGGCGCTATCTCCGAAGACTCGTTGCAAGGTGTTCTCGAAATCTTCAGCGTTCGTCAGCAGGCCGAAGAGGTGGCGGATACGCTCCGGCACAAGGAGACCGAACCTCAAAACGGAGACGACCCTGCCAGCTACGAGTCGAAAAAATACTTCGATAGCGTAACCGCAAATATCGAACGGGTGCGAAAGTACGAAGCCCAAACCACGGGCTATCGCGCCAAGTGGAATGATCAAGTCGCACGCCGCATCGACCAGCTCGGCACCCTCAACGTCGACCCTCAATTGGTCGACTACGGTGCCAACGTCGCTGGCTTGTTGCGCAACAATGCTCTGACCATTCGCGGTGGCAACATTGCCGCCGGTAGCGTGAAGGCCCAAGAGGGGCTGTCGTCAGGGTACAGCTACGGTTATTCCTATGGTGGCTACGGTGTTGGTTATGGCGGCTACGGCTATTACGACCCCAACACCTCCTCTGACTACCAACGCGTCACGGATGTCAAAGCCCGGGGTGCCGCCAATGCAGACTATCGATCCACGCTCAGTAGAATTGACATGATGACCAGTGATGTTCGCCGCGCTATGACCGACAAGTTTAAGGTCCAGTTCTAGCCCAGGTCCCATACATTGCCAGCCTATCGAGGCTGGATGTTGTAATCCGCAATCAACTCGTCCCATTGAAATGGGGCGAGTTTTCTTTTGGGCCAATCCTCCTCAGACGCTAGCGCGTTCCCCCGGCAATTGTGCCCGCAAGCCCTCCCCACCGCTGCAGCTTGCACCTGCCCCCCCCAACCACTCCCTACGAGCCCTGCATTCGATCGATGCAGCAGAGCGGCGAGTGCGCGGCCTGGACTTCTGGCTGGTGGATTGAATGGATTTCCAATTTCCCTAGGCGATCCGCCCACCAATCCGTCCGCAACTGGTAGCACGTCGGGACCGCTCCCCCCCACCAAACTCCGCCACCACAGGCATCCCGAACGCGGATTGCCGCAATTACCCGGCCTCGGTTCGGCCTCTTTACGAGGCTATCCGATACTTCCTAATGTCTAGGCATAAATTGTCCTTCTGGGGTTTGACACGTTGCTTTATTGCGTAAGCAGCACGCGCCGGTCTGTCCTCCGCTTGACGTCCGAGTCCTGCTCTACGACTGGAGCGAATTCTCAGGCGCGCGGAATTGGGATCTAGACGCAACGCGCCCCATTGATGCCATGGCACTAGGAACCGCTGGCAGCCGCAGGAAAAACCACCAGAATGCATTTAGAAAAGTTGGAGCTTCCAATCACAACAGCACAGGGAACGCCCAATGTCCCTCAGCAATGCACCTACTCAACAATTTTGCACCCAGCGCACGCACCGTCGTCCAATGGGTGAGGAGAAGCGGTATGCATTCATGCAGGTAACAGACAGCTGTAATAGCTCAACCGACGATCAGCGCGCGAGGTGGACGTCGTGAATCATCGTCGCACTCACCAATTTCACGGGACCGATCTTCGGCGAGTGCAATGTCGTAGCCGCATTTTTTGGATACTTTCCGTCTTCCTACCGCTGCTCGCCCAGGTTCGCGACCTGCATGCACAGGACGTAGTGGTTCGAGAGACTCCGCTCAAGGCAGCCTACATTTATAACTTCGCCAAGTACGTTCAGTGGCCGGCGGCTTCCACCAAATTGGTTGGCACGGAGAATCCGATCGTGTGTGGGGTCTATGGGCCTTCGGCGCTGGAGGTCTATCTTCAGAAAATAGCCGCTAAGAAGACGGTCAATGGGCGTCCCATTGCCGTGCATCGCTACGACTCGGTTGCCAACCTTGGCCAGGCAAACATTCTCTTTGTACCGGCCAGCGTCTCCGACGTGGACTACCAACGCATCGTCCAGGCGTTGGCCAATACGTCCACCATGTTGTTTGGAGAGCGGATGGACTTGGCGGACAACAATTCCGTCACATTCTATATCGAAAGCAATCGCGTCAAATTTCAGATCAACCTAGAAAATACGGAGGCGGCGGGTTTGCAAATCAGCTCCAAAGTACTACAGCTTGGACGCCTCGTACGTGGTCATGAACTAGTCAGAGCTGGGGAATGATGCATGCAAATATTTAGTCGATTGCCGATCCGAGCCAAACTGATTCTGCTCATTACCGTGACGGCAGCCAGTGCGCTGTGCATTGCCTCAGCCGCATTTATTGTGACGGACATCCTGGCATCGCGAACCGCCTTAGGCAATCAGTTGGAAGTCTTGAGCCAAGTCGTGGCCGACAACTCGATCGCTGCCGTTACCTTTGACGATCATGAGACGGCCTCAGATGTCCTCAAGACGGTTAGCCGCGAGCCTGCGGTACTCAGAGCGTGTATTTTCGATCGCTCGAACAGCATGTTCGCCATCCACGAATCGCCGGCGCTGGTCGATAACGCCTCCAGTTTACCACTGCCGAATGGGGTGCTGCTTACGATTGGAACCGTCTTCCGTAAGGGCTACGTCGAACAGATCACGGAGATCCGCGACGCCGACGAACCACTTGGGACGGTATACCTGCTGGCGAGCGCCGATGGGCTAAAACAACGTATTTTGAGCAATCTAAAACTGGTCGGTTTCACCCTGATCGCTGCTCTGGTAGTAGCCTTGTTGATTGCCACGAGCTTCGAGAAGCTGATCTCCAGACCGATCGTAAAACTCGCACAAGTCGCCAACGAAATTTCCTTGCGTGACGACTATTCGGTTCGCGTCGTTGAATCGAGAGACGATGAAATCGGTGAGCTCTACACCGCCTTTAATAATATGCTTGTTCAGATTGAATCCAATCGCGATGAGCTTCGCAAGGCACATAGCCACTTAGAGGACCGAGTTCACGAACGCACCTTTCAACTCACGCAAGCCAATAAGCATTTGAAACTCGAAATCGAAGAAAAAGCGATGGCTCAACGGGAGCTGGAACGCGTGCAGTGCGAACTGATCGACACAGCCCGTCGGGCAGGCATGGCTGACGTGGCTACGGGCGTGCTGCACAACGTGGGCAATGTTCTGAACAGTGTCAACGTTTCGGCAGGCATGATCCTGGAACGCGTGCGATACAGCCCGTCGGTCAGTCTGGAGCGTTCCGCCCACCTCCTCCGCGATACGGCATCGGACTCCATTCCTACCGCCGAATTGATGAGCAATCCACCCGATCGCATGCTCAAGCTGGCCGACTTCCTACAAGGTATCGCTAAGAAATGCGACGCTGAAAACACCGAAGTCCGGCAGGAGGTCGATCGCCTCGTCTCCAACATCGATCACATCAAGAAGATCGTGGCCTCTCAACAGTCGTTCGCCAAATCCTCGGGAATCGTCACGAAGATTCAATTGGAACACGTATTTGAAGACGCATTGGAGCTGCATGATGTATCTTTGGCTAGACACGGAATCGACGTAACCCGTATCTTCGCTGCGCACAAGCCGCTGTATTCCGATCAACATCGCATTCTGCAGATTTTAGTCAACTTGGTATTCAATGCTAAACAAGCGATTGAAGAACTGGCGGGAGACAGCCCGCGAATCACCCTGAGAATCAACGACATCGACGGTGAACGCGTGTCGGTGCAAGTGAGCGATACTGGGGTTGGAGTTAGGCCTGAAAACCTGAAAAAGATTTTCTCCTATGGATTCACCACGAAGGCGCAAGGCCACGGATTCGGCTTGCACGCCTGCGCACTGGCAGCCTACGAATTAGGCGGATCCCTATCAGTTAAAAGTCAGGGCGAGGGGCTCGGAGCAACCTTCACTCTCGTTCTTCCTTATCAGTACAAACAAGAGGCCTAGTATGTCCAACAACCAATCCAATCAAGTCCACCGGATCATCATCATCGATGACAACGAAGCCATTCACGATGACTTCCGACGCATCCTGGTGCAATCCGACGAAGACGATACGCTGTCCTCCCTAGAAAACGAACTATTCGGAGATGGCGATTCCGCCCAAACGGGCGTGTCCACGCAAAAACTTGGCTGTAGCTTTGAGCTATCTTCGGCATTTCAGGGCCAAGATGGCTTTGAAATGGTGCTTGATGCCCGCGAGGCCGGTCAGGCGTTTGCACTTGCGTTTGTCGATATGCGGATGCCCCCGGGCTGGGATGGTTTGGAAACCATTCGACGCATTTTCGAAGTCGACCCACTGATTCAAGTCGTGATTTGCACTGCATTTTCCGACCACTCCTGGTTCGATATTATTCAAGAGGTTGGCAGGAGTGATCGATTGCTGATCCTCAAGAAGCCGTTCGATAACGTTGAAGTCTCACAATTGGCAACAGCCCTCAGTGAGAAGACGCGGTTAGCTGAAAAGGCGGCACTCCAGATGTCCGACCTACAACGGTTGGTCGAGGAGCGAACGAGCGACCTGCGTCAAGCCAACGCATTGCGTGAACAAGCTCAAGCCGAAGCAATGAACATCGAAAGACAACTGTTGCACCGCGAGAAGCTAGAATCCCTCGGCCGATTGGCCGGCGGAATCTCGCATGAATTTCGCCATCAGCTAGCCGTCATCCAGAGTTATGTCGAACTTGCACGTGGTTCCGACGCGATTTCAAACTCTCCGGCTGAACGAGAGATGCTCGACGTTGTGCTCGAAGCAACTCACAATGCCAATGAAATGACGCGGCGGATCCTTGACTTCAGCCGCTCCGAAACTTCGGAAACCGTCGTGATCGATGTTGCCACGACAGTGGTTGAAATCCACGAAATGCTCACGCCCATGTTGGGCTGCCAATACTCCATCAATCTAGAAATTGCGCCCGGAAAGCTCTCGATTTTGGGAGAAACGACCTTCCTTGAACAGGTCTTGCTCAACCTATGTACCAATGCGCGTGATGCCATGCCACAAGGCGGCGCCATCGACATCCGCGTGCAACTTGCGCCATCCACTCGGATCCCCAAATCGGCGAACCTCACCACGAACCTAGCACAAAACGCAACAGTGCTCTTGATCGAAGTGGAAGATCAAGGGTGCGGAATTGGAAAGTCCGAAATCCATAAGGTATTGACTCCGTTCTTTACGACCAAGCAGAGAGGGCATGGAACCGGCTTAGGACTTGCAACGGTCAACACCCTGGTGCAGCGACACAACGGCATGATGGAGGTCAAGTCTTCCGAAGGGAAGGGCACGACCATCAGAGTCTACCTGCCCCTAGAGAAATCGAGCCAGTTTGAGGTCGCAGCCAGCAATCCAATCGTGATTGGGGAACAGGCTAGCGTCAATAAGATGTTGGCAGCATCGCAATTAGCATCACAGAACCATTAGCTTCCCATGCTGCCTGTGGGAGTTGACACATGGGCATTTGGCGAAAAAGCCTGTCCCATCTCAATCCATGGCGCAACTTCCACGCTAGCCCCAAGAGACGCAGTCCTCAGAGACGCTGGATGGCCAGGGCTCCCCTTGAGCTCGCGACCAGTTGCCTCCCCGGGCGCCATCGGCGCGCTCCGTTTCTGGTATTCTAGCTACCAATCAAACCAAACTTGGGAATTAAGAATGGGAGTTGAGTGCTGTGAAAGCAGAATTTTTTCGGGGCCAGCGACGTTTTACCTTTTGGCTGCTGCTAGTGTTCGTCGTTTCTCCGCTTTCCGCCCTAGCCCAACCAGCAACGCCTTCAGCGATCGACTATCGTGAAGCCCTGCAGAAACTCGCTTCGGCCGTCGAATATGAAGTGGCAGGCAAGTCCATCCCGTCCTTGTCGCTGACCCTAGTGGATCGCGATCGAATTGTGTACGCGGAAGGATTTGGATTTCAGGATCCTGCTCGCGAAACGCCAGCGACCGCAGATACCATTTACCGAGTGGGTTCTGTTTCCAAACTTTTCACCGACATCGCCGTGATGCAGCTGGTGGAATCTGGAGACTTATCGTTGGACGAGCCCGTGCAAACTTATCTGCCGGATTTTCAGCCACGGAATGAGCACAATGTCCCCATCACCCTGCGACAGCTAATGTCTCATCGCAGTGGTTTGGTACGCGAGTCCCCGGTGGGAAACTATTTTGATCCCACCGAGCCGAGTCTAAGCGAGTCGGTTGCCAGTCTTAATGCGACCGCGTTGGTCTATCCGCCCAACACTAAAACGAAGTACTCCAATGCTGCGGTTGCAGTGGTGGGTGCCGTGCTGGAAAGCAAGTTGCAACGCACCCACGCGGAGCAGGTCCAACGCGCCATCTTCACCCCCTTAGGGATGCAATCGAGCAGCTTTGATGCCACCCCTCAGCTCCAGCCGAAGCTGGCTACGGGGTGGATGCGAACCTACGATGGACGCCGTTTTGAGGCTCCCTCCTTCCAATTGGGTACGGGCCCTGCCGGCAACCTCTTTTCCAGCACTAAGGACCTCGCCAAATTCATAGTCTGGTTACTCGACCAGGACGGACTCGAGAGCAGCAACATCCTCTCCGCTGAGAGTCTGTCCGAGATGCTCACACCGGTAAAGGATAGCCAAGGCGAGCCGCAAGGGTTTGGCCTTGGTTTCCACATCCAGAAGCTTGGCAAGTATGTCAAGATCGGTCATGGCGGCGCAGTGTATGGATTCTCAACCCAGCTCGAAATCTTGCCAGAGCGGAGTGTCGGTGTGGCTGCGGCGGCGTCTCTAGACGGAGCCAATGGCGTGGTCGCACGACTTTCGGAATACGCCCTGCAGCTGATGGTCGCGACCCAAGACGATCAACCTCTCCCCGAATATTCGCGCACCGCTCCCGTACCTCGGGCCCGCGCTGATGAATTGGTCGGGAAGTACCGCGAAGTCGATGGAGAGCGATTCACGCTCATTAGCCGGTACCAGGACGAGCTGATAATGCAACGCGGTACCTTCCAGAACCAAATCAGAGCATCGGTGGACGATGGACGATTGCTGACCGACGATTGCGTCAACTACGGCACGCCAATCACTGTTTCAAGCTCTGAGTTGCTGCGCGTCGGTGAGACCAATTTCCAGCGTTTGCCCGACTCCCCTCCAGCGCCCGCCCCCGCCCACTGGGCAGGCCTCATCGGCGAGTACGGCTGGGACCACAACACACTCTATATCCTTGAGGAGGATGAGCAACTTTATGCGTTGATTGAATGGTTCTACTACTATCCTCTCCAAGAATTGGGTGAGAACGAGTTCGCCTTCCCAGACTATGGTCTGTACCACGGTGAAAAGCTAATTTTCAGCCGCAACGAGCAGGGGAAGGCGACCCAGGTTCTAGCCGCCGAAGTACCGTTCGAACGCCGCGAGGTGGGCACAAAGCATGGTGAAACCTTCCGAATTGAGCCGGTGCAACCCATCGCAGATCTGCGCGAAGCGGCCATGCAAGCCTCACCGCCGAAGGAGACGGGAGACTTCCAAGCTACCGATCTTGTCGATCTGACGCAGTTTGATCCTGGGATACGTCTCGATATTCGCTACGCAACTACCAACAATTTTACCGGTGAAGTTTTCTACAAGCAGCCGCGCGCGTTCCTGCAACGTCCCGCAGCCAAGGCGGTGGCCAACGCACATCAAGAGCTGAGCCAACAAGGGCTGGGATTGCTCATCCATGACGCCTACCGCCCATGGTACGTCACGAAGATGTTTTGGGATGCAACACCCACGGAACTTAAGGATTTCGTGGCCAATCCGGCGAACGGCTCCCGGCACAATCGCGGCTGCGCCGTCGATCTTACCTTGTACGATCTCGAAACGAGGCAACCTATCGAAATGGTGGCCGGCTACGACGAATTTTCTCCCCGATCGTTTCCACTGTATCCCGGTGGAACCTCCCGTCAGCGGTGGTACCGTGAACTTTTACGTCGCACCATGGAGTCACACCAGTTCACCATCTACGAGTTTGAATGGTGGCACTTCGATTTTCAGGACTGGGAGCGATACCGCTTAGGCAACCAAAGCTTCGAGACAATCCTCAAGGACGACTGATCTCAAGGGCCACTGAAATCAAACGCAAATCGCTACGACCTGCATCACTTGCCCTACCTTCCATCGGCCAAGGGCAAGAGGCGGCCATTCAGCCGTTGGCAGAATCAGCACTTGCACGAAGACGGGAAGTGGGTAAGTGGGCATTGAATTGCGGGTTACAAACGGTGTCCCCTGGCCGACGAATTAGCTCACTAAGGCAGGACGCGATATCCTGCCTTCATCCCACCGTCCAGCTGGTACTGGGCTCCCGCTCACTTCTGAGCATTCAGGGCAAACCGCGGCCGACCAACTCAGACGCAGTGACTTGAAAACCCGTCAAGCAGTTCTCGAAGCCCCAAATCTACTTTCGAGAGTGTATATCACAGCCCTCGTCCGACTTGAGACTCATCGTGGTCTAAGGACCGTCGGAACAACTACTGGCGGATAGTCGCCGAACTGCTCCGCCGGTTCGTTCGGGAGAATGCCGATCGGCGGAGCGATCTGGCGACACTTATTGCTCCGACGACTCTAAGACGCAGGTTCGTCACCAGAAGGTCCGTACATTCCCGGCACTGGCAAATCATTCAACCTCAAATAAACGCATAGATGGGCGCGATGGTGGATGGTGTGGTTGATGACAAAACTGCGGATAACCACGGATCTTGGCATCGTCATCAGAACGTTGTCACCAGACTTTAGCGACCACATCTGCGACACGGCTGCATCGGTCGTACTGTTCAACGCCGCGCAGGCTTCGGCCACATTTTTATCGAAGGCGGCTAAGATCTCTGCCCTCGAACGCAGATTCGGTGTTTCGTAGCCCTCAATGTCCCAAGACAGATTCGCAAGAGTACCGGCTACCCATCCCGGGATTTCAACCAAGTGGTTCGCGTTCCATCCGATGGTGTTGGACTTGGGATGTGCCTTCCAATCCAATTTGTCATCCGGAACCTGTTCCAACACTCTTCGTGTGCTGGCCATTTCCTGCTCGAACTCTGGCAAAATCATTTGGGAAAAGCTCATGGGCTACCTCTCTCTTGATTGATGGGTCGCTGGTTGGGGATGTAAGTTTGCTCAACACGCGTTGAAAAACAGTGGCGTTACCACCTCGACGTTGCAGCGTGCTGGGTACCGCGGGGCAATGTCCGCCGAGGTACAATTACCGCTAGCGGCGTTAGTGTAGCGAAAATGGCTGTGCTGTTGTGCGGACCATTCTAGAAACCGCAGGTCCATGCTCGCCCACCGTTCCTGAGGGTTCAAATTGTGTAGAATACGGCTCCCACCCAATCCTCCCGCCAACTAGACCCGTTCGGAGATTCAAATCGATGCGTTTCTTCTTAGTTTTTCTGCTCAGCTGCCTTGTCATGCAGTGCAACCCTGCGCAGGGGCAAACCGCTGCGACCACCGAGCCAACAGATACCGTTCCCGCAAGCTCGCTGAGAATCGCCACGTTTGATGTCGACGCGACCCCACGTTTAGGCGAAATCATGGCCTACGATCCGGTACGCAGAATCGACGAACTGGGTTTGAGATGCCGAGGTATTATTCTGTTGGGCGCCGGTGAACCGATCGTCTTGTGCGCGGTCGATTGGATTGGTATCGGCAATGGAGCCCAAGACTATTTTCGAGACGCGATTGCCGGCTCCGCCGGTACCCAACCGGAGCGTGTTGTCGTGCATACCTTGCATCAACACGATGCGCCGCGTTGCGATTTTTCGGCAGAGCAATATCTCTTAGCTGCTGGTGTCAAAGATGTGGGTGCGTTTGACACCTCGCTAGCGCGCGATCTACTGCATCGTCTTGACGAAACGATCCAACGCAGCATTCCCCAAGCTTCAGTCGTGACCCATACCGGTGTTGGCGTGTCGGAGGTAGAAGGTGTTGCATCCAACCGCCGGATCCTCGGGGACGATGGGAAAGTCCGCGCCGTGCGGTATACCACAACCCGCGACGCGGCTTTGCGTGCGGAACCCGAGGGTATCATCGACCCCGAACTCACCACTGTTTCATTTTGGAACGAAGACCAACCCTTAGCCGTCCTGAGCTACTATGCGTGTCATCCCCAGAGCTATTACCGCACTGGCGTACCGAGTCCGGATTTCCCTGGGATCGCCCGCTTCATCCGATCGCAAGATCTGCCCGATGTGATGCACGTCCACTTCAATGGAGCTGGAGGCAACATTGGAGCTGGCAAGTACAACGACGGTGCCAAGGAAAACCGCTTGATCCTCGCACGCCGCCTTGCCGATGGAATGCGCCGTGCCTACGAGGCGACTGAAAAGTTTCCGACCAATGCCAGTGACCTCGGTTGGGAAACGGTTCCAGTTTCTCTCCCCCCGGCAGAGCACCTCAACATAGACGAGCTACGCGAAGGGCTTTCACAATGGAAGCCAGCAGAGTACTGGGGCAGCCCCGATCGCCTGGCATGGCTCGATCGATGCCAGAACGGCCAGCAAATCAATCTGTCCTGCCTGCGAATCGGCGACACCCGTATCCTGCACATGCCTGGTGAGCTGTTTGTCGAGTACCAATTGGCGGCCAAAGCAATGCGCAGTGATCTCACCGTCGCGATGGCAGCCTACGGAGATTACGGCCCCGGCTATATCGGAACCAAAGAGGCGTACAGCCAAGGAGGCTACGAGACGAGCCCAGCCGCTTCCAATGTTTCGCCTGAAGTCGAAAAAGTCCTCATGGATGGGATGCGCACCTTGCTTGGAGAAACACCATGAAATACCGTTTGCTACTTTGGACAAGCTTGCTAGTTGGCTCAACGATCGGCCCCGCGCGAGCCCAAGAAGACTATGGCAAGGAACTGCCGAGAATCCCAGCTACCGAGCCCGCTCAAGCACTGGCCTCTTTCGAAGTCGCCGACGGATTTGAGATCGAACAAGTCGCCGCCGAACCCTTGATTGCAAGTCCAGTTGCTATTCAGTGGGATGCAACGGGTGGAATGTTCGTCTGTGAAATGCGAGGTTACAGCGAAGACCGCGAGGCAGGCATTTCACGCATCACGCGGTTGACCGACAAAGACCAAGATGGAATCTACGATCACAGCCAGATCTTTGCAGACCAATTGTTCTGGCCAACGGCAATCTTCCCCTTCGATGGTGGTCTGTTTGTGGGAGACGCCCCCAACATCTTCTACTTCAAAGATACCGACGGCGATGGTGTGGCGGATTCTAAACAACTCGTCTTGACCGGATTTGGTACTTCCAATGTTCAAGGACTGCTCAATTCGTTCCATTGGGGACTGGACAATCGCATTCACGTTGCGTGCAGTAGCGTGGGAGGTAAGGTCCGACGATCCGATCAGGCGGAGTCCGAAGCGATTGACGTTCGTGGCCGAGACATTGCCTTCGATCCACGCACGTTCGAATTCGAGTTAACCAGCGGAGCGGCGCAGCACGGCATGACTTTTGACGACTGGGGACGCAAGTTCGTTTCGTCCAACAGCGATCATATTCAGCAGGTAATGTATGAAGACCGCTACATCGGTCGCAACCCTTGGCTAAGTCCCCCGCCATCGCGGATGTCGATCGCAGCCGATGGACCGCAGGCAACCGTCTTTCGCCGGAGTCCCGTGGAACCTTGGCGCATCGTCAGGACACGTTTGCGAGTCAATGGAACAGTCCGCGGAATCGTGGAGGGTGGCGGGCGTCCCGCGGGCTACTTTACCGGCGCTACCGGAGTAACCATCGTCCGTGGTGACCTCTGGCCGCAGGAGATGCAAGGCACTGCAATCGTGGGCGATGTTGGCAGCAATTTGATCCACCGCAAGCGATTGGAGGTCGCCCCTGGAGATTCCGGAGGTTTGCAATTCGTCGCTGAACGCATTGATGACAACAGTGAGTTCGTTGCTTCGACTGATATTTGGTTCCGGCCCGCTCAGTTTGAAAATGGCCCCGATGGAGCACTCTACGCGGTCGATGTTTGTCGCGAAGTGATCGAACACCCCGCCAGCCTTCCCCCGGAAATCAAACAACACTTGGACCTCACCTCCGGCCGTGACCGAGGCCGGATCTATCGCATTGCGCCCCAGGGTGCCGAGCGCCGCGCATTCCAGGCGTTGAAGCAGCTCACTACGGCGGAATTGGTCCATCAGCTGACCAATCCCAACGCTTGGCAACGCGAAACGGCCAGCCGCTTGCTGTGGGAACGCCAGGATCACGCCGCCATCGCCCCTCTGCGACAATTGACGGTCAGTGCCGAAATGCCTCAAGCTCGGCTACACGCGCTTCACGCCTTAGCCGGACTCGATGGCCTTGACGC
Source organism: Aureliella helgolandensis (assembly GCF_007752135.1). Classification (GTDB taxonomy): domain Bacteria; phylum Planctomycetota; class Planctomycetia; order Pirellulales; family Pirellulaceae; genus Aureliella; species Aureliella helgolandensis. The sequence goes on from NZ_CP036298.1 coordinate 4,497,369, forward strand.
CCCAATCCTACTCACCGCACTTCAGGACCCGCATTCGCAGCTCCGCAAGCACGCGATCCTCCTGGTTGAACAAGCTCTGCCAGAGCTGCAGAAGCAAGTCGACATCGCAGCTCGCCTCATCGAGCTCGCGGGGGATGACTCGATTGAGGTCCGCTACCAACTGGCGTTTTCAGTGGGATCGCTTCAGCTTGAACAAAAGACAACCGTACTGGAGCAACTCATTCTCCGCGATGTAGAGAATCGCTGGATGCGGGCCGCCGTGCAAAGTTCACTTGCGCAAGATGCTGGCCCCCTATTCGCGACTCTGATCGAAAATCCTGACTTCCGAAGTCCGGCAGCTGGCGGTTTTCTTAAGGATCTAGCCAAGCAGATTACTGCGCAGAATTCCGAACCAGAGTTGAAAACGGTGGTGGGTGTCCTGCCGCAACTTCCCCCGCAAGACGCCCCGTTCGCGCTGCCCATTCTTGGCGAATTCCTTGCCGGACAACAGCGCTCGGGTAGCCTGCTCGCCAAGTGGGCCGAAGCGGGAGAATTGCAAGATCTTGACCACACTTTGAATCGCATGTTAAGCACCATGCGTCCCATTGCAACCAGCCAAACAGCAGCTCTACCTGCTCGAATTGCTGCCATCGATGCCTTGCGTTACGGCTCCTATGCACAGGCTGAGACAACGCTGGCCGGTCTGCTAGACCACCGCCAGCCGAGCTCCGTGCAGCATCAAGCAATTCGTACGCTGGGGAGTTTTGCGAATCGCCAAGTCTCACAACCGATTATCGCCGCATGGCCCACCTTGAGCCCTCAACTGCGTGAGGCCGCCAGCGAAGTTCTATTCTCTCGTCCTGAGCTGAGCATGTCTTTGTTTGATGCGATTGATGCGAAGCGGATTGCGATTACTGACATTTCCCCCGCTCGCATCAAGCTGGCTGCTGAGTCGAAAGACAAGCAGGTCCGTACACGAGCCAGTCAATATGTGGGAACATCCGGGACCGAAGATCGCCAGGAAGTCATCGCAGCTTATCAAGAGTCCTTGAAATCTGCTGGCACCGCTGACCGCGGCAAACAGATATTCGAAAAGCACTGCGCGAGCTGCCACCGCTTGAACGGTGTGGGGCATGAAATTGGGCCCAGCCTGTCGGCTATGAAGTCCCGTGGAGCTGATGCCATCCTGAGCAATGTCCTCGCCCCCAACATGGAAGTGAATCCTCAGTACTTGAACTACATCTTGCTAAATGAGGATGGCCAAGCCATGACCGGCATGATCTCTGCAGAGAGTGCGACCAGCATCACACTCAAACGGGCCGAGGCTGCCACCGACACGGTATTGCGCGTCGATATCGATTCCCTAAAGAGCACCGGGCAGTCGATCATGCCCGAGGGATTTGAAAAGTCGATTGATCCCCAGCAAATGGCCGATCTCATCGCCTACATCCTGGGTTCTCTGGCCCCCTAGAGCGATAGCCTTACCGCCGCTACGACGTGCCGCAGCCTAAAGTGCTGCGACTTGTCGTGGCTGGCTTTGCCCGTCCAATGCCACCGGGAGAGCAACCACGCAATTCGCATCCACGGCTCTCCGCTACGCTGCTCTCATATTCGAGGCTTCCCCCAAACGATCAGCTCCGCTGCAGGTTCATCTCGCCGGGAGCATGACCGTTGGCGACCCCGCAAAAACGCACTCGCTGTGGGCGAGTGGTGGACTCTGGCAATCGCGGATTCCAGTCGAGTCCACCACATCGCTGCCAGCTCGCTTCGATTGCTTCCGCTGCCTACTTCCAGCCGAATTCGGCTAGGCGTGCTGGCACCTTGGCTTGAGCTTCCGCAATCAACTCGGACAGAGATACTGCCGCGCCATTCTGCTCAAGGCTGGCGTCCGCCGCCGACATCAACGCGTAGATCTCGATCGTCTCTTGAGACGCGATGGGCACCTCTTTCGACTGGAAGAATTTTACGATTTCCACCAACAGTGGTGCGTAGCCCTCGTAACCACCAGTAGGCTTTTCTCCCTCAACGCCATGGATGATTCCGCCATAGTTGTGGCGACCGTCACGGATGCCGCGCACCGTTCCTATCCGACCATCACTCCAAGTACACACCAAGAGGTCGGTGCCTTCGGTGTGAGTACGGCTGACCGTTGCACACCCAGGCCCCATCGCTGCGACCAGTGGCTCAACTCCATGGATTCCGTACCAGTAGAAATCGGGGTGAGAGGGTTCGGTCGGAGCGGGGGAAAACGTATCAACTCCGATCACCTTACCTACCAAGGTACCAGCCCGTGCGCTTTGCACTGCTTTGGCATACCGTAGACTCGAGGAAGAAAACAGCGGTGTGCCACTGGTCCGAGCGGCTTCGAAAATGGCCAAGGTGTCCACCAGGCTCGCGGCCAACGGCTTGTCGACGAACACTGGCAACCCGGCTTTTAGAACCGGCAGCACCTGCTCCAAATGGGGTTTACCGTCGTTCGACTCGAGCAAGACGGCATCCACGAGAGGCAGCAAGTCGTCAATGGAATCAACAATTTCCACGCCCAACTCCTGAACCGTCTTGGTATATCCAGGAACGCGTTCCACGCTGGAGCGAATATCACGACTCCCCTGCGCGACTGCCGCCACAATGTGACATTGATCGAAGGGTGCCGGTGCGTCCGGTGCATTGATGATCTTCGCAAAATTGGTGGCATGCGACGTGTCGAGACCGATAATGCCAATGCGAAGTATCATGGTTTCCGATTCCTGGGCCGGCTTGGCCGCTTGGGCGCATGCGACGGAAGAGGATAGATTACAGATCAGCATGGTCGCTAGGCAATAGGCCGCGCAGCGGAGCCTGGCCAATTTGAAAATATCGAGTTTATAAACGAAGTGCATTGCTAAAACCTAAATCAAGGAAAAACGAAAACGATTGGAAGGAATGCTACCAAACCGGAGGCTGGTCGTGGACCAGCCTTGGGAATGAGCAGAAAGCAGATATTGGATCGTATTGCCGGAATGGCTCCAACAGTTAGATTGTGACAGGCAGGATCGACGCTCGCCCCAGGACTTTTCCGAACCGCTGCTGAGCGAGCCGTCGTTTGGATTGAGACTCACTGCTCGTTCCGGCGGAAATTGGGCTACTACCGCCCGCCAGATGCTTGCTTGGATCGTGGGGGCAGCTGTACACCGCGATTGGAGTAAATGCACCAATCGCTCCCCGCCTTGAGAGCAATTCGCCCCAATTCTTGCGGCGCTCACACAGCAGGTTGTGTATAGGATCATCCAATCGCTATGGCTGACTTGCAATCACACTGAAAATGGTATCGCCTGTAGCCATTTCAGCTGGCGAGGCTATCCATTGAGGTGTAGGTGGGATTGCCCTTGAGGGAGTTCAAAACAGGCGACAACGCGTTCTCTCTGCTGCAACCAGGTTCCCGATTTCAACGCCAGTGGAGAATCGATCTTGCGCAGTGTTTCCTGACCAGCTGGAGTCTTCTGCACAATTGACTGCACCGCACTTAGGGGCAACTCCACCGTAAAATCGGGGGATGCAAACGGGGCGTTAAACTCGATTCGATTTTCCGTCTGGCTAATCGAGGTCAGCTCTTTCGCAGCCCAGTATCGCGCAATCTCACTGAGTTTCATCCACAACAGATTATCGTTGCGAGCGTGAATCCGCTGGACCGCTTCCTGAAAGATCTTAAAACCAGCTTGGGTGCCATTCGCGTAAATCCCTGGCCAGTGGCACACCAGGATCGTAGGCTCCTCTCGATCGAGGATCTCGGGGAGCCGACCACCTTGCAAGTCTTCGGTGATGAATTGATCTACCTGACCAATTTCCAGTCCATCCCAGCCACCGAACCAGTCGCCCGTACAGCCGACGATGGAAACCACGCACTCGGGGTGCTCGGAATTCAAACCGCTTGCCAACTCGACACGCGGTGCGACGCTTTCGTCCCCCGAGCCATACAGATCGCGGAAATAGTGCGGTATTTCCGTCTGAAATACGTCGCGACACGATTCCAAGGAGGCCTGGGCCAAGTTAATTCGATTGCGGCTCCCAAAGCCACCAGGGGTGGTAAGCCCCTGGCAAGGCAACCCCGCATTTTTCAGGATGCGCAGTGCGTAGCTCAAATAATCGGTCAGCTCATCGGCCGATTTGTCCTGGCTCCAACCGAAGTTCTCCATGAATTGCTCGGTGCGTTGCGGGAACGGGCGGCCAGTCTTCGTATTGATCGCCCAAGTGTGGGTAATCATCTCAGGATGGATATCCCAATTGGGAGTCAATTCCTCGCGGACCAGTTTCAAACTGTCTGCCAACTCGGCTTTGCTCCAACCGGGTAGATCTCGATCCATCCAGCCCACGCAAGCCGGATACGGGACAATACTATATTTGCCTTTGACACCATGGTCGCGGCACCAATCGGCGAAGATCCGCACAAAAGAATCGGGAATCTCCCGTGGCAATTTCCGCCAATCTTGGGGATAGCGATCGGGATATGCCTCGGCAAAATGTGGAATTCCGAAATGGGCTAAATTCACCAGACAGGTTGAATCATCGATGATGAAACTAACGGGCACTCGCTGACGCGGATTGAGCACCTTGATGTGTGTTACATTATTGGGCCTCTCTCCCCGTTCCTGTGCCGACGCGAATGGCTGGAGAGTTCTCGTTGCCAGCGGAGACGCCAGACTAGCTCCGGCCAGCGATGTTTGTAACATTTGCCGCCGGGTAAGTGGGGAAGTCCAACGCTGGGGAACATTGAGTGATTCCATTGATTCAGAGTCCTTGTAGGAACAGGTGAATTTCGTTGTGTCGAATGTAAATAATTTGGAAACAATCGCTGATGTCACTCAACTGGAAGAATTGTTGAGCCGTCCAACCGATGCCCTAGTAGAAACGATGCAGAGGGTAAGCGGGGACATTCTGTTTCTGGGTGCAGGTGGGAAACTTGGGCCTTCGCTAGCCAGGATGGCGCGTCGCGCAGCCGATCAAGCGGGAGGTAACCGCCGCATTATCGCAGTATCTCGTTTCTCAAATCAACAGGCAGAGCGAGGTTTGCAGGAATTTGGTGTCGAGACGGTTCGAGCTGAGCTTCTCGATACCGAGGCCTTGCGGCAGCTTCCAGATGCCGAGAACGTGATTTACATGGCAGGTTACAAGTTCGGCGCGTTTGGAAATCCGTCGTTGACCTGGGCCATGAACAGCTTCCTACCAGGAATGGCCATGCAACGCTTTGCGGACAGCCGTGTCGTCGCATTCTCCACGAGCTGCGTCTATGGGCTCTCTCCGTGGCAGTCGGCTGGCACTGTCGAAACCGATCCACTGCAACCCACAGACGAATATAGCATGAGCTGCATTGGGCGCGAGAGGATTATCGACCACTTCAGTCGCACCCACGGAACTTCGGCAAGTCTACTGCGGCTGAACTACGCAGTCGAAATGCGGTACGGAGTTCTGATCGATATCGCTCAAGCGGTGTACAACGAGCGTCCCATCAATTTGACGATGGGGCACTTCAATTTGATTTGGCAAACCGATGCTAATGCAATATCTCTACAAACGCTCGACCACGTCAGCTCACCGCCCATGGTCATCAACGTGGTTGGACCCGAGACACTGAGCGTACGACGGGTGGCTGAAGAGTTCGGGCAGCTCATGGGTAAACAACCTCGGTTCAATGGCACCGAATCTGATTCCTGCCTCCTAACGAGCGGAGAGCGCTGCCACCAGCTGTTTGGCTATCCGTCGGTTTCCGCTGGAAAATTAATTCAATGGACTGCCGACTGGATTATGCGGGGCGGCCCCACCCACGATAAACCAACCGGCTTTCAAGTTCGCGATGGGCGGTATTGATCATGGACCAAGCTGAAATGTCTCGCATTCGCGAACTGCTCAACGATGGACTGGCCATCCCGGCTTGCCCTCTGGCCCTCAATGCACAGCGGTGTTTCGACGAACGACGCCAAAGGGCCTTGCTACGGTACTACTGCGCCGCCGGAGCCGGTGGAGTCGCCGTGGGGGTGCATACGACGCAGTTCGAAATTCGGCAACCGCAACACGGACTACTCCGTCCAGTCCTCGAACTCGCCGCGGAAGAACTGCAAAATCAAGAGCGGCCACACCAAGAACACATCGTCCGTATCGGAGGAGTTGTCGGCGATGCAGTACAGGCGATGCGCGAGGCTGAACAGCTTCGCGAGCTGCGCTATCACGTCGGGCTACTCAGCTTGGCGGGCCACCAATCCGCCGATGAAACGCAGTTGATCGAGCATTGCCGACGCGTGTCCGAAGTCCTGCCCATCATGGGATTCTACTTGCAGCCGGCCGTCGGCGGACGCCTCCTGTCCTACCGTTTTTGGCGACAATTCTCGGAAATTGAAAATGTAGTTGCCATCAAGATCTCTCCCTTCAACCGGTATCAAACTATAGATGTCGTCCGAGCGGTGGTCGATGCTGGGCGAGCTGATATTGCACTCTATACCGGCAATGACGACAACATCGTCGGCGACCTGTTGACCGAGTTTGTGTTTAAGGGACAGGAGGGGGAGCAGCGACGCGCCATCGTGGGCGGGCTACTCGGACACTGGGCCTGTTGGACAAGAAATGCCGTACTGCTCATGAACGAATGCAAGCGGCTGAGGGCTCTCGGAAACTTGCCGACATGGATGTTGACGCTAGGGGCTCAAGTCACGGATACCAATGCGGCGTTGTTCGATGCGGCCAACGCATTCCGAGGCTGCATTCCGGGAATCCACGAAGTGCTTCGACGACAGGGCCTGTTGGAAGGCCTATGGTGCCTCGATCCCACCGAGGAACTGGGAACGGGCCAAATGCAAGAAATCGACCGAGTCTACCATGCCTACCCCCATCTCAATGATGATGACTTCGTAGCCGAACATCTTGATGAATGGCTAGCGTAGGGCTAGCACAATTCCCCTGAATCCAATGGGTGAGTCGAGTTTACGAAGACGGATAGGCCATCTGAATAGGAAGATTTCTGGCACCCCGTCTTGCCCCGAAGCTGAAAGGGCTTCCACCGCATTCGCGCTTACCTACCACTCCTTGGCGATTCTCGCCACAGCCCAAACCTACAATGCGTTACTCCCCAAAACCAGCCCAGTCGATCGGGCCTTTGCCAAAATCCATTTGCTTACCCTATTACTTTCCTTTACCTTTGAACCAGCGAGACCATCTCCCGCTTCAATAACGGCAGGGACCTCCGGTGCAAGTAAAGTCACAAAACCCGTCTGACATTTCTGAACGACCGCCGAAACGACAAGCGTCGAAACACCGCATTTCAAGAGCGGTTTGGATCGGCCTCGGCATACTAATCCTTGGTTCAATGCCTCTCTTGGCAGTGATCGCACTGGCTTGGTTGGGGCTCACTTCGGACCCAAATCCGAACCCTGTTGGGCTGGGCATCCTCCATGTTCTTACTTTCTTTCCCAGCGTTGGCATCATTGCTATCGGAGTGCTACGCACGATCCAGCGTGCCAGATCCAAGACGAGCTTGAATTGAACGATGAGGAGCAATATTCGCTAACGCCGTAGTGGACCGCAGTGAGCCGTTGTTCCTTCCTTTTCCAACTCGCCTCATAGGGAATCCTACAGCCGTGACTACCAATCCTCGATCTCCCGTATCGGTAAAAGTGACTGAGATTTCCCGTGTTGCTAACCGCTGAGCGATTGCCATGAATAATCTGAAGTAAGCATTGGTCAAAGAACGCCGCGACCATTAAGTCGCCGCGGCGTCCAATGGAAGCATTCCAGACGGGACAGTCCCTGTACCGCGCGCCGAGATTGATACGAGCTAGGACTCAGCGATCGTATTGAGACTCGGACACTAACTCAGAAAGTGCACACACACACGCATCTGCATACGTAACGTCAACCTCAGCAACGACATGGCAGCCATTTACAATCGCCCTAACCATAGCCAATGCACTGGAATTGTGGGGCAAGACAAGGCCCTGCATCGCGGCCCTTCCGGGCCGTAACCGCTCCTGCGACTTGCAATTCCAGTCCACTTCTCGCCTCGAAGACCAGCTACGCAGTAGCGACAGCATCTAGCCTGGGGTGAGCGAAAACGAGTTCCACGAGTTTCCGTGTAACCCCAGGTTGTAAATCGATTGAGAAAGTGACCGAGCAGTAGAGTTATTGAGACCATTCAAGGTTGCCGAGGTCGCAACCAGGTGGCGATACGTTCAACATTCGCAATTCTATTGGAATGAAGAGGGAGCTCTGCTTAGGAACGATGAACAGCTTCTGTGAGGTTGGAATGCCGCCATGACGTCGCAGATCCTCTTGCGCACTGGACCTCCCAGGGAAATCAAGAAACACTGACCAGCTTCGGAGCCTAAAACTTGTCCATGCAACTGGAAAACGCTAAGCACCTCCATGGATAGTCTCACCGCCGGTTGCAGCCGAAATAGAGTTGCAAGATGCTAAGGTCAGAATTCGGACGTTGGAAAACCCTATTTCAACAATCACTGAGACGCTCCCCTATCGCGGCCCTTCCGGGCCGTAACCGCTCCTGCGACGTGCAATTCCACTCCACTTTTTGCCTCGAAGACCAGCTACGCAGTAGCGACAGCATCTAGCCTGGGGTGAGCGAAAACGAGTTCCACGAGTTCACGCGTAACCCCAGGTTGTAAATCGATTGAGAAAGCGACCGAGCAGTAAAGGTATTGAGACCATTCAAGGTTGCCGAGGTCGCAATCAGGTGGCGATACGTTCAACATTCGCAATTCTATTGGAATGAAGAGGGAGCTCTGCTTGGGAACGATGAACAGCTTCTGTGAGGTTGGAATGCCGCCATGACGTCGCAGAGCCTCTTGCGCACTGGACCTCCCAGGGAAATCACGAAACACTGACCAGCTTCGGAGCCTAAAACTTGTCCATGCAACTGGAAAACGCTAAGCACCTCCATGGATAGTCTCACCGTCGGTTGCCGCTGAAATAGAGTTGCAAGATACCAAGGTCAGAATTCTCACCATGGTAGCCCCTATTTCAACAATCACTGAAACGCTTCCATCACTCGCCCCCCTGAATCTTCCCCAGTCCCAGGATAGATAACCGCGAAAGACGCCAAATATGCGAAAAGAAAAAGTAGCCGTTCACGACCTTCCTGATCCACTTACAACATCAACCGTTGCTTCAGGTTTGAGCTCAAGTTGCAGACAACCGTGAACGGTTATCCCCACCCACAACACCCTACCAAGGAAGTGGTGTGCCCCCAGCACACTCCCCCCAGCACACCCACCCCGAAGGAGGCATCATGCCAGGATGGGATTATCCGGTCTTTGACACACGGTTTGGAAAAGTCGGTATGATGATCGTCTACGAGGCTTTCATTCCCGAAGTCGCACGTGAATTAAGCAACTGCGGAGCGGGGGTGCGCGCGAGACGGCTGTGGGGGCACAATCCACTGATCGGGGCGGCGCGGGCTTGCGACAATCACAACTACGTCATCAGCAGCACTTACACGGATGTTTCATCCGACTGGATGATCTCAGTCATCTGCGGTCACAACGGAAAACCGCTGGCGCAGGTATCGGAGTGGGGAAGCGTCACGGTAGCCGAAGTGGATTTGAACCATCCCATGTACCGGTACAGTCTCGGTGATTTTAAAGCCTAGACCGCACGCCACCGGCCTACAACTCCACAAGAGTAGGAAGTGTATGTCTATGATGATTCGTATCGCTCGTTCCCGCCTTCTGTGTTGCATGGCCATCTTCTTCGTCGCACTCCAGGCGACTGCGGCGGAGCCTTCTGCGGCGAAGTCGACTCATCCGCGATTGTTGCTAACTCAAGATCAAGTGCCGCAATTCCGCGTTCGTGTCCAAGTCGACGGTAGTTTGAACAAACGTTATTTCGATCGCATCGGCTTGTGTGCGGACCACGTCCCTGCGCCTGCTCCAGGCTGGAAGCCATTGATGGCGGACTTCATGCAATCGCCGCACTTCATCGCGGTTGACGCCATGCGCAAGAAATTGATCGCTGCTTCCCATTCGGCGCTCAAATTTGCAATCGCCCCGGAATTCTATGATGACCATGGCACTTCCGCTGCCGCGTGTGCGATGGACATTGTCAATAAGTGGAACCCACAGTGGATCATCGACCAATACCGTCACAAGATCGACAACAGTGGCGACGATCACGAGGGCGCGCAGTTGATCATGTACATGGCCCTGGTCTATGACATGGCGTACGACAAGTTTAGCAAGACTGAGCGGCAGCAAGTGATTGACTGGCTGGCGCGAGGCGTCGTGACTGCCGCCGAATCAGAAAAACTTCTTTACGCCGCCTACGAACCGTATCCTCGACAGAATCATCAGGCGTGTCTGTTGGCCGCTTGCGGGTTGGTCGCTCTGGCAATCAAAGATGAAGTGCACTTGATCAGTGATCCGGTGAACCGTGAGACGATGCAGCGACAGTTGAAAGTGACCAACGAGAATATTCCGCGGTTCATTCTCGATCGTGCAGCGCTCGCCGACGGACGCGCGTGGGAAGGCAGTGCCTACGGGACCTACACGCTACCATTCGCGATGCTCTGGGGACGGGCCTACAACAATGCCTACGACGCTGACGTCTTTGCTGGAAAAGGAATTGAAAACATCATCCGCTGGTACGCCCACTCGCGTGCTGCGTTTGGTCTGCATCAACTGGTGGAATACGGCGATGACTACGATCGCTATGGCGGCTTCGGCGAAATGCTGATCCTGTTTGAGCAAGGCAATGCCGACGGCCATGACCTGTGGCTGTTGGAATATTTACATCCGGGTGGGGACATGTTCGCGGGTGCTGCCAAAACCGAACAAGCCTATACGGATCCGTTTCTGTCCTACCCCTTGTTCTATCCTCAAAATCTCCAGCCGATCGGGCCAACGGCAGCGGCTCAGCAGCCAACACAGTACTTCCGTGACTTTCGTAACAAGAGCGGCGGCGAAGTTCATTTCAAGAACCAGTTCATCCAAACACCTGGCGGTGACGACACGGTGCAGATGGTCCTGTATTCGCATCGCGATGAGATCAGCAAAGGTGGTTTGGCGCAGGGCTCACTGCGACTGTATGCTTATGGAGAAAAATTTACGGAAGAAGAAGGTCGCTCCAGTCGAAAAACTGCTTGGTGGGGATCGATGAAACAGTTCACAACATTCGATTATTTCAATGCCGACTGTGGCAATGATGGAAGTTTGCCGAAGTATCAATTCTACGCCCAGCGCAAAAACCCCGGTCTCGGACGGCTGGCAGGGTTCATCGCTGGTGACTTCGCGGATTACGCCCGCGCCGACGGCCGTTTTCCGCTTGGCGATCCCTCGCTCAACGCCGCGCCGCATCCGAACAACAACCGCTTCCGCCTCGCTTGCTCGCCATCCGATGATCCAACTCAGCCGACGTATTGCGAACCAGTCCGGCGCGCCGATCGAATGGTAATGATGTTGAAAAGCACTGATGATAATTCTGCAGCCAAACCCTTGTTCGTGATTGTCGACGACTACAATATCAACGGCGCTGAGCAAACCTATCGTTGGCGATGGCACGCACCACGCCAGCCGATTGCCGAGCCCGGAAAGCGTCCACGCGATCCAACCAAGCACGACTTTGTGATTGACGGGGTTGGTTCAGTCGATTCGCCGATCCGCATTTATGATCCACACTTGGATCGCACCAAATTGGAAATCACGTTCATCCAGCCTGAACAATTCGACTTGCATTTCACTCGGTTCACGCCCGAGGACGATATCAATCACGCATTGTTTGAAGCCACCAAAACGGCCGTCAATCCCCGCTTCTTCGCCGTGCTCTTCCCGCGAAAGAACGGGTTCGAGCGTCCAATGATCGAATCCATCGAGTCGACGAACCCAGCTGCCGCGGGGTGTCGAATTACTTGGAGCGATCTGGGGGTTGACCAAATTGTCACGGGGCGCGGAAAGGACGTTGCAATCGGCCCCCTCCGCACTGATGCAAGAATGGCCGTGACTCGCACCGTTGATGGGAGTGTCGTCGCCTACGCGCTGGGCGAGGGGCGGTACCTGCACTCGGATTCACGATCGCTGGTTAGCGGAATGGACGGTGTCGCCAGCCTGTCGATGTCTGGCAAGCGGCTTTCGATATCTGGCTCGTGTCACACTGGGCGTTTCTATGGCCCTGACATAGCAACGATCATGGTCAACAATCAGGCCGTGAGTTTTTCACGTGATGGCCAGGACGTCCTTTTTGAAATCCCACCGATCACTCCACAATGAATGAAGTAGTGAAACTCGTACTAGAATACCCGCAATTGTCAAAGAGCCAACTCATGAAACTCAACTCAATCCTGCCAACAGCACTCGCCATTTTGACGTTGTTCACCAACATCTCCTCTGCCGAGGAAGCTTTGCAGCCATGGCAGGACAATCCGTGGTACTGGAGTTTCCATGGAAACCCCGTGTTACTGTTGGGCGGCAGTGATGATGACAACCTGTTTCAGTGGCCCGAGGAGCAGCTTTTGCCGCAGCTGGACCGACTGGCGGAAGCGGGTGGCAATGTCATCCGCAACACAATGAGCGACCGGAAGGACAAAGACTTCGAGCTGTATCCCTTTAAGCAACTCGACGACGGCAAGTACGATCTCAATCAATGGAACGACCGATACTGGGCTCGCTTCGAACGGATGCTGACCGAGACGGCCAAACGCAATATCGCCGTGCAAATCGAAATTTGGGACCGCTTTGACTTTTACGATCAAGAAGGTGCCGCTCGCTGGCAGATTCATCCGTACAACCCACGTAACAACGTAAATTATACGTACGATGAATCCGCATTCGCCAAGCGGTATCCGGACCACCCTGGAGCCAACAAGCAGCCATTCTTCTTTACAACTCCCAAGCAACGAAACAACGTTGTTGTCTTACAGTATCAGCAACGATTCGTTGACAAGCTGCTGGACCATTCGCTGAAGTTTGGTCATGTGCTGTATTGCATGGACAACGAAACCAATGGCGAGGAGGAATGGGGCCGCTACTGGGCTCAGTTTGTCAAACAACGAGCTGGCAAAGAGAACAAGACAGTTTATGTCACCGAGATGTGGGATGACTGGAATCTCGCAGATGAGGAGCACAAGCGAACCTTTGATCATCCCGAACTGTATGACTTCGTCGATGTCTCGCAAAACAACCACAACAAAGGCCAGAAGCATTGGGACAATTTCCTGCATGTACGGAAATACCTGGCAGGCCAGCCACGTCCGATGAACACGACAAAGACGTACGGAGCGACCGGTAACAAATTCGGCCACAACGATCAGGATGCTATCGAACGCTTCTGGCGACACCTGCTGGCCGGAGCAGCCTCTGTTCGTTTTCACCGACCGGAATCTGGGCTGGGCCTAAATGACAAAGCGGTTGCCTGCATCAAAGCGGCCCGAAAACTGGAGTCCTTGATTCCGCTATGGTCCGTCGAACCCGCCTCCGACTTGCTTTCTCAGCGGGAAGCGAACGAAGCGTATGTTGCGGCTGACAACGGGGGATCGTGTGCCGTGTATTTTCCCGCTGGTGGCGAAGTTGAACTCGACATGACGGCGACCCAAGGTCCGCTAACGGTTCACTGGATCAACATCAACACCGGCGAATCCGGCGCACAGGAAATAATCACCGGCGGCGGCAGTGTCACGCTTTCATCGCCCGGTTCCGACAACTGGGTCGCCGCCATCGTTTCTCAGTGAGAGACTCCGCCCTTGCTGCTGGCAAGGCTTCGTTCATGTCTTGTCCTGTGCGGCAACCGATTTCAATTCACCCTACAGTTTCAGGTTTGGCTATGACGTTGCGAATCAATCTTCTTCTCGGCCTGACATGCTTTGCTGCGTCGATCGCGGTTTCGGCGCAGGGCGAGACGGCTCCAATTTCCTTGCACCCCGGGAATTAGCATTATTTCCAATGGCGCAGCAAGCCCACCATTCTGGTGACGTCGGGCGATCATTATGGGGAGTTGCTGAATCTGAACTTTGACTACGTGCAGTACTTCGATGAATTGAAAGCTCATGGCTTGAATCACACACGCGTTTTCGCGGGTACCTATCGTGAAAATGTTGGCGCGTTAGGAATTACCGAAAATGTGCTTGCGCCGAAGCCAGGGCGTTGCATCAGTCCGTGAGCCCCCAGCCGCGAACCGGGGTGCGCCGCAGACGCTAATCCTTTTGATTTGACGAAATGGGATCCAGCGTGGTTCGAGCGAGTGAAAGACTTATAAACGCAGGCGGGCGATCGTGGCATCGTGGTGGAGCTCACACTGTTTTGCCCGATGTACGACGATCAGACATGGGACTTCTGCCCGATGAACGCAGTCAACGGCATCGGCGAGGTGCCACGCGGAGAAGCCTTCACCATGAAACACAACGACCTTCTGGACATTCAGATCGCAACCACGCAGAGAATTGTGCAGGAACTCAAAGAGTTCGACAATCTGTACTGCGAAATCTGCAACGAACCTTACTTCGGCGGTGTCACCATGGAATGGCAGCATCGCATCGTCGACGCGATCGTGGACACGGAAAAAGATTTAGCTCAGCATCATCTGATTTCAATGAACATCGCCAACGGTCGCAGCACCGTGAAGGATCCTCATCCGGCCGTTTCCACCGTCAATTTTCATTACTGCGTGCCTCCTGATACGGTCGCGATGAACGACGGCTTGAACAAGGTGATCGGTGAAAATGAAACCGTTTCCGTGGTTCAGCCGACGTGTTGTACCGTACGGAGGCCTGGGATTTCCTGCTTGCTGGCGGAGCTCTGTACAATAACCTTGACTACTCCTTCACCGCGAAACACCCAACCGGAACATTGCGGGACTACAAGTTGCCTGGGGGCGGCAGCGTTGAACTGAGACAACAACTAGGGATCCTCAAAGGCTTCCTGGATGGCTTTGATTTCATCCGCAAGAAGCCCCGACGTGTCTGTTTTTCGCGCTGTAGAGCCGAAACTCACGACCTAGGCGATTGCGGAACCGGGCAGCGCGTACGCCATGAACTTTCACGTTCCGCTTCCCAGCAAGCCCCAACATCTGCAGTCGCTGTTGAGGGAAGACGTCGAAGCCTTGGCGACGCTCAATCTGCCTGCCGGTAAATGGCGAGCAGAATGGTTAAACACGAAAACCGGGGAGAAAACCAAGCACGAATCGTTTCAACATGCAGGTGGTGGCAGTCAAGTCAAATCGCCGAAATTCTACAACGACATCGCACTACGGCTGACAAGGCAAGACTGACCACATTCCATTTCCCTGTGACCTTCGCCCCGCAACCTGATAAAGACAAACAGACTTGGTATGAAAAAACATTCGATTCATCGCCGTCAATTCATCGCCAACCAAGCGGCCCTTGCCCTCGCGGCGTATGGAAGTCCTTCTTTGGCCGCGGCAGCCGCCGAACCTTCGATTCCCGTTCGCGCGATTACGCGGGGACCGAAGCATCATTGGTTTGGGTATTATGACAAACTGCAGTTTGACCCGACCAACCGATTCGTTTTGGGGATGCAGGTCGACTTTGAGCATCGTTCGCCGACCGTCAACGACACGATCAAGATTGGGATGGTCGATCTTCAGGATGATGACCGCTGGATCGAACTAGGCGAAAGCAAAGCTTGGGGATGGCAACAAGGCTGCATGTTGCAGTGGATCCCCGGTTCCGATTCTGAAATCATTTGGAACGACCGCATCGGAGACCGTTTTGTCGCCCGCATCATGGATGTTAAGACGCGGGAAACGCGGATCATTCCGCACGCGATCTACACCGTCAGCCCGAATGGAAAGGAAGCGGTTACCGCCGATTTTCGCCGCATCAACGATGTGCGTCCCGGCTACGGTTACGTAGGCCTGCCCGATCCCTATGCCGATGACTTGGTACCCAACGACTCGGGGATCGTTCGCATCGACTTAACCACGGGCGAGGGAATACCGATTCTCTCGATTGCGGACGTGGCTCGCACCGGGTCCATTCCGAATGAACAATTTGGCATCAAGCACTATTTCAATCATCTCCTGTACAATCCCGATGGCTCGCGGTTCGTTGTCCTGCACCGTTGGCGTTATCCCAACGGATCACGGCTCACGCGAATCGTCACCGCAACCCGCGACGGTGAGGATGTTCGTATCGTTTGCGACAACGGCTACGCATCGCATTTCATCTGGCGAGACAATAGACACCTATTGTCTCAATCCCGCCATTTTGATGGCAACGAAGGTTGGGGGAACTTTCTGTTCGAAGACGTCGATGGCGGCGGCGATGTTCACGAGATCGGTCGAGGCGTACTCAATTACGCCGGACATCTCAGCTATCTGCCTGGCAACAAGTGGATCCTCAACGACACTTATCCGACCGGCAAAACGCGGATGCAAACTCCGCACCTCTACGAGATTTCCTCCGGCCGTCGCATCGATCTTGGCCATTTCCCTTTGCCGCCGATTTACACTGGTGAATGGCGTGTCGATACGCACCCTCGACTGTCGCGAGATGGAAAACTGGTTTGCATCGATTCGCCTCACGAAGATCAAGGACGTCAATTGCATTTGATCGATATCGATGGGTTGACTTAAAACTGTCTGCACACCATGGCGGGCAATTCGGGACGTTGACTGGTCGGTGAGTGCGGGCTTGTCGCGTGCCCGCTCAGGCAGGGGATCTGGGTTTGATCGGCGATCGCTTTTGTTATTGTCACGGGGTTGCGATGGATTGCCGCCTTTCGCTCCGTGACGTGGCCCCGCTAACGCGGTATTTTTAAAGAAAACCTAGCCCCCACGCCCTCAAGACAAGCATCCCAAATGTTAGACTTGGCATTGAATCGGCGGCTTGTCTTCCAGCTCAATCGACTACGACCCAACGGCTTAATTCTGGGGAGAGCGGGTCCAGAGAGAGTATGGGAGAGACGCAGGCTCGAAATGCTGAGTGCCAATGGGGCGATGCGGCTTAAAAGTCGCCTTGTAAAATCTGCCCCTCTCCCCCAGCCTGACCTGTGGAGGTTTCGCATCGCGAACTAACGTTCGGCGTCGGTTTTGTAATCAGCGTCATTGTGCAGCTCGTGCGATGGGAATGTCGTGATGCTACCGATTGCGAAGCAGCAAGTTGCGGCAACGCAGCCAGGGTGGGTGACGAAAAGGTGGCAAGACTCATTAATGCGATGCTGAAGCGGTTTGAGTGGCTTCCATTTTAATTTTCACTACAGAGAAGTACGTATCCAGCAGAGTTCCACCACCGAACTCATCCGCAGAGAGTCCTGACACTTGTTCTTCCCCCGGCTCTTCCGGGCCATAACCGCTCCTGCTACTTGCAATTCCACTCCAACTTTTGCCTCGAAGCCCAGCTACGGAGTAGCGACAGCATCTAGCCTGGGGTGAGCGAATACGAGTTCCACGAGTTCACGCGTAACCCCAGGTTGTGAATCGATTGAGAAAGTGCCCGAGTAGTAGAGCAATTGAGGCAATTCAAGTTTGCCGAGGTCGCAAGCAGGTAGCGATACGTTCAACATTCGCAATTCTATTGGAATGAAGAGGGAGCTCTGCATGGGAACGATGAACAGCTTCTGTGAGGTTGGAATGCCGCCATGACGTCGCAGATCCTCTTGCGCATTGGACCTCGCAGGGAAATCACGAAACACTGACCAGCTTCGGAGCCTAAAACTTGTCCATGCAACTGGAAAACGCTAAGCACCTCCATGGATAGTTTCACCGCCGGTTGCAGCCGAAATAGAGTTGCAAGATGCCAAGGTCAGAATTCTCACCATGGTAGCCCCTATTTCAACAATCACTGAGACGCTTCCCCTCTGCTTCCCAAGTCGCCATTTCCTCAGTCCGACGTGCACCTCCAATTACCACGCCTCCCACAACACCCTACCAAGGAAGTGGTGTGCCCCCAGCACACCACAACACCCCCAACACACTACCCGCACAGACCAATATCACTCGCCCCCCTGAACCTTCCCCAGTCCCAGGATAGATAACCGCGAAAGACGCCAAATATGCGAAAAGAAAAAGTAGCCGTTCACGACCTTCCTTATCCACTTACAATTTCAACCATTGCTTCAGGTTGGAGTGTAAGTTGCAGACAACCGTGAACGGTTATCCCCACACACAACACCCTACCAAGGAAGTGGTGTGCCCCCAACACACCTTTTGATTTTGCGGAATTGATCAGCGGAGATTTCGTAAATCGTCATTCTCTAAATGATCCACATGCTAATTGTATTTGACTATCTTAGCGGTCGGCTTTCAGCGTACCGATCAGCGCTCGCAGCTGCTCCTGCTCTTCAGCACTTGCCTCGGGCAGGGCCGCGTCGTGCATTCCGGGCAATAGCAACTCCCAGACGAGGCTCAATTGCCCCTGAAGATCGCGTGCGTTGGCCGTCATTACAACCACTGCATCTTCGTCGGGCAGGACCACGCAAAATTGCCCGTTCATCCCGTCACCACGGAAGGCGTTGTGCCGACAGCGCCAGAACTGGAAACCGTACCCTTGATCCCAATCCCGACTCGGATCACTACCGTTGGAAACCTGCTTGGAGGTGGCTTGGGCAATCCACTGTGCTGGAACAATTTGCTCGCCCTCCCACTGCCCATGCTGCAAGTAGAGTTGTCCAAATTTGGCAAGGTCTTCGGTTTTTAAAAAGAGCCCGTAGCCGCCAATTGAGATCCCTTGCGGGCTAGCGTCCCAACGTGGTGCGGATATCCCCAAGGGATCAAACAATCGTGGTTGCAAGTACTCGAGCACCGTTTGTCCGGTAACCTTCTGTACAATTGCTGAGAGCATGTAAGTCGCAGGGGTGTTGTACTGAAAGTGGGTACCGGGCTTGTGGGGGACTTCATGCTCCAGAAAACTCTTCGTCCACGGTTCTTCTTTCGTCAACTTCACCTCTGCCTGATGACCGGCTGTCATGGTGAGCAGATCGCGGACTCGCATCGACTTGAGATTCGCCGAGGGTTCCGCCGGACTCTCATCGGGAAAGAAGGAGAGCACTAAATCGTCGACGCTCAACTTGCCTTCGGCAACGGCCAGCCCGACTGCAGTAGAAGTAAAGCTCTTGCTCAACGACCACAGCACGTGTGGCTTGTCGGCGGACTCGGGTGCCCACCACGCCTCGGCCACCACCTGGCCATGCCGCACCAGCATCATGCTATGGAGCGATTGGACTTCCTGATCTGCCCGCTCGATGAACTCGCGAATCGCCTTGGTAGAGACTCCCTGTGATTCGGGCGTGCTACGTGGCAGGGAGGCGGCTGCAGCAATCTCAGACTGCGCGGCGAGGGGCGCGAGGGGAATAACGACCGTTAAAGCGACCAGTAAGCAATAAAGTGTTTTCAGCGGCACGGCTAAGTCCTAATTCATTGGAGGGGACGTGTCTGGAGAAACCGACTCATGGTTTGCGTCTTTAGAAATAGTATAGATTCTGCTGCTGCCGGAAGGACCACAGCACCGCGTATTCTCCTGCCCCGCCCGCAGGGCACTCGGCACTCGGCACTCGTTGAACCTCAGGTTGCAACAATCCGATGAAAATGTAGTTTGACTTCGCGAGCAACCACGCGGCGCACTCCCTCAACCAAACAACGGGGCTCATTGACCTCTTGACCTTGCTGGATAATCGCGTCGAGCTTTGTACCGGGTGGTACGGAAAAAGTCGATTGATTGATCGTTTGATTTCCCGCATCCAACTCAGGCACGATGAAGTGGCAGGTGGCTCCAAAGGTCAACATGCGGGCGGCGTAGGCATCGTGATAGGGCCGGAATCCAGGAAAGCTAGGCAGGAGTCCATGATGCAGATTGATAATCCGTCCGCCAGCGAATTTCCAACAAGTGTCGGGCGGCAAGACCCGCATGTAACGGGCTAGAATCACGTAGTCCACCGCGTACTCGTCCAGCAACTCGACAAACGCGGCTTCATTGGCGGCCCCATCTGCCTGGCCGATATTGTGCCAAGGGACACCAAATTCCTCCGCCAGTTTGGCGCATTTCTGACGATTCCCCAACATGACCGTCGCCTCAGCATCAATCACCCCATCGGCGATGGCTTGGAGCATCGCGCGTGGCGTCGACTCTTGATAGGTAGTGCAGATCGCCAGTCGAGCCTTTCGATTGGGCGGCGTGGGAGTCCAGACTCGAACTGACAGCTCCTTTTCAGCGCCGATGTCGAGCATCTTGCTGCGAATACTGTCCCAGCGGGAAGCATCGATCTTGAGCCGGCACATCATCGCGAAAACGGCCGCTTCATCGTGATCGTACATTTGAATCTCGGCGATGCTCGCCCCCTGCGCCGTCGCTTCGTGAATAATGGGGTCTGCCAAACCGGCGTGATCCGGGCCAACTGCCGTAACAACGATCTCCATGCTCTCTCCGTGAAATCTTCTGGGTCTTGGTGGTCAAACTGGTGATAAAGTGTATAAAGTTTCCCAGCTCTACGTGAGCGGTCTAGGTAAGATGCCGTATGGAAAGCTGGCTCGGTCCCTGGCCAATTTCCGCTTCTCAGAAGGACACCAGCATGATTACCGAACGCATGTCGCGGGAACGACTTCCCACCGGCCAAAGCTTGTGCGAGTATTGCACCGCCAAGTGCTGCCGCTATTTTGCATTGCCCATCGATACACCCGATTGCGCCAAGGACTTCGATTTCATGCGGTGGTTTCTCCTGCATGACCGCGCCAGTGTGTTCGTCGAGGACGAAAGTTGGTATTTGCTAGTCCACACAACGTGCAAACACCTGCAAGACGACCATCGCTGCGGGATCTACGACACGCGCCCCGAAATCTGCCGCGAATACACCACGGACAATTGTGAGTACGACGAGGACTCCACGTACGAAAAGTACTTCGAAACTGCCGAGCAAGTCGCTGAATACATGGAAGCGACCGTTTTGCAAGGAGAATTGCCCAGTCTGCGATCCAGCGAGCCCTCACTGTTACCCATCCTTTCCGTCTAGCTGGGCCCTGTGCGGGCTGCCTGCGCACCGCCCATGATATTCATTCCCGTCACCATTGCACCATCTCTACTTGGACCGCCGCGACCGTGAGCCGACGCATTCAACCCCGCACCCTTAAGGGCTTCCGCGACTTCCTGCCAGAGACCATGATGCCACGTGAGCAAATCATGGAGACCGCACGCCGCGTCTACCGGCGGTACGGCTTCAGTCCTATCGATACGCCGGTGCTCGAGTACTTGGAGATCCTAACCGGCAAGGGGAGCGAAGAAACCGACCGCCAGATGTACCGCTTCCAAGATCACGGAGGCCGGGAGGTGGGAATGCGTTTTGATCTGACCGTGCCCCTTGCCCGCTTTGCAGCGCAACACATCCACACCTTGGGCACGCCCTTCAAACGCTACCACATCGCCCCCGTATGGCGTGGCGAAAGCCCACAAGCAGGGCGTTTTCGCGAGTTTGTCCAGTGCGATTTCGACACCATTGGGACGGAATCGGTCGTCGCCGACATCGAAACGGCGCTCGTCATTCACGAGCTGCTGCTGGAGATAGGCATTGCGAACTTTAAGATTAAGATCAACAACCGCCAAGTTTTGAGTGGACTCCTGCAGAAGCTAGAACTCTCGGACAAGACCGTGCCGGTGCTGCGATCGTTGGACAAGCTCGACAAAATTGGCCGCGATGCAGTATGCACTGAAATGCAAGCCGTCGCTGAAATCTCCGCCGAACAAGCCAACCAAGTGCTCAAGCTCGCCGAAGTTCAGGGCAGCACCGCGCAGATTCTGACGTCCATCGAAGAATTGGTCCGAGGCAACGAGACCGGAGAACTCGGTATCGAACGACTGCGACAGATCACACAAGCCTTAGAGCACTCGGGGGTCCCTAGCGAGCGTTACCAACTCGACGTCGCAGTAGCACGTGGACTCGATTACTACACCGGCGTGATCTTCGAAACCATGCTGGGAGACCTGCCCAGCATTGGCAGCATCTGCTCTGGCGGACGCTACGACAATTTGGCGGACTTGTATACCAAACAACACTTGCCTGGTATCGGAGCATCGCTGGGCCTGGATCGGCTGTTGGCCGCCATGGAAACCCTCAAGATGATCCAGCCGGTCCGCACGCCAGCTCCCGTGCTGATTGCGTACTTCGACAAAGAACGCCTCAATGACTACCTGTTGCTCGCCAAGCTCATTCGCTCGGCCGGAATAGGCGTCGAGCTCTTCCCGGACCCCAAGAAATTGGCAGCACAGCTCAAGTACGCCGATTCGCGAGGCTTCCAAGTTGCCATCATCGCCGGCAGCCGCGAGTTGGATGCGGGGCTTGTCCAGGTTAAAGACTTAGCCAACAAGACCAGCCAAGAAATTGCATGGCGTGAATCCCCCGAAGACCTCCTCACCGCACTGCGTGACCTGACCGGCATCCGGGCCGTTACTTGAACCGTTAAGCTCTCAACTAGATGCGGCGTCTTACCTGAGAGGGATCTCGCCGCAACATATGCGGCGGATGAACTCCATGTCGAGAGAGCGGGTTGTTTCCACCCAGTACTTCAGACTGCTGAGCGACTGCCGAAGACGGAGTCGATTCTGAACTTGGCGTAGTGCTGTCGGTCGGATCGCTCTTGTTGGTCTTGGCCTTCTTGTCGGGACGCACCGTGAAAATTCGTCCCAACGGACTTGCCAGCAGGGCTGGCAAGAAGATCAAGTCACCCACGAGGGCAGCCCCCAACAAGGAGAGCATCAGTGTGCCGAACCGCTGGGTCGGTGTGAAAGTACTCAGAGCAAAGACACTCAATCCCAAACCACCAATGATGGTTGTTTGCGTCATAGCTGGCGCGACATGCTTATAAGCCACAAACAGGGCGTCTCTACGATCTAGCCCCTTTCTAAGTCCATCGCGGAACCAAGTCAGAAAGTGAATCGTATCGTCTACAGCCACCCCCATCGCGACGCTGGCGGTCATCATCGATCCGATGTCCACGAGCGTGCCTTGATGTCCCATGATGCCAAATACCACCACCACGGGGAATACATTGGGGATCATGGAAACGGCACCAGCCCCAATCGCTTGCAACAAGTTGACTGGCTTGAAGGCTTGGTAGATCGTGCGGGCAGGCGAGAGCAGACAAGCCATGACAAAGGCGATCAGCACGAATGCCCAGGTCACACTTTCAATCAAGCTGATCAAAAGAGTGCGCTGAGCCTTGTAGACGACGGGCACGACTCCGGTATACACCACGTCCATCTCTCCATCGTACGTGGTGAGTGCCACGGGCTTGCTAATCGGCTGTTGTGAGTAAAGCGTAGCGGGATTGATCGCGGCCAACATCGATTCTGCGTCCACCACATTGGGAACGTATTGTTTGATGAAGTCAAGATCGTAGGTTGGATGCGATTTCATCAACACAATGCAATCGAACTTGGCGAGCCGCTCGGCCCACCACTCTTGGCTGCGAGGCTCGGCTGTTGCCGCATCCGGATCATGCCAGCGTAGAGATCCAATGGTTTCGTTCGTCAAGCAGGCTTTCAGTGAGGCCGCAAAGATCTGCCGTCGAATATCGAGTTCCGAATGCCCCGAGTGCGCCAAATCGGTTAACGCTTCAATGTTTGCGGTCGGCGCAGCGCCTCCCAACACCAAAACTTGTCCAACAAGCCGGTCGTCACTCTGGGTGCGATGATCGGTAATGGACTCGATCACCGAATGCCGACAGCGATAACTGGCAACCACCGGTTCAACGACGGATCGTAGCGAGGACACAAATTGTCCATAGTCCACGTCGTTCAAAGCCCCCAACCGCAAGCTAATCCGCCACAACTCCGTACCTTCGGCACCCTCGGTGTCTTCAATATCTAGGTAATCGGACTCCAACAGCTTGTCGCGTGATTTCTGCAACATGCGATCCACGGCAGTACGATTGGCTGAAAACCCCTTGGAGGGGTCGGGCATGGTGGGCAAGAAAGTCGTCGCCGACATACCGCGACCAACAATGTCCTCTCCCTCGTAGCCAAATTGATTCTGCAGAACGGTTTGGATACGAGCTACCGCTTCGGCCCGCTCGAGCAGACTCAGCTGAGCGCGAGCCAACTTGCGGTCCTCGTTCGTGAACGAGCTGTCGGCTTCCGCCTGCCGCTGCAGGGACTCGGGAAACCGAACCACCAATTCCATGGGGACCAGCCGACCGAAGTTCTCCTCCAGCCAACCGTAGTCCTTAATGATTTGGGATTGGGAATCGAACAACTTGAGCAGCTGTACGCTGGTCTTGATGCGGAACAGGCCCGCCCCGATCAAGATAAAGGCAGTGATGCACGCAGCATTAACCCACCAGTGATTGCGGAGGATGAATCCTCCCATGCCTTCCCAGAAACGTAGGATTGCCTTGTTCGTGCCACTGGCGGCGGAATCACTGCGAGGCTTCTTGGGAGGGAAGATCGTCAGGGCAGAGGGGAGATACAAATACAGCAGGACGAGGGTCGCAATCACCCCCATCGCCGAGAAGATCCCAAACTTGCGAATAGGCAGGATGTTGCTTGAGCAGAGTGAGAGCAGACCGATGGCCGTCGTCACCGCGGCCAACGAACAAGGCATCACCGCATGCGCAATTGCGCGCTCAGGCGCGCCCTCCTCACCATGTTCCGCTACCGCGTCGCGGTAGTAGTTGACAATGTGGATGGCACCAGCCATTCCCAACACGTACACCAAGGATGGCATCGTCAGCAAAATTGCATCGATCGACGCGTTGCACCACCACACCAAACTCAGGCTGGCCATGGCGCTCACGCCACCGACAAAGAAGACCATCATCATCAGTCGCATCGACCGCAATAGCAGATAGGACAATCCCAGTCCGAGTGCGAGCGAGTAACCGATGAGGCGCACCAGAGTGATGGTTCCCTCTTCATCGATCGCCACATTATCGACAGGAGGTCCGCCAATGTGCATGGCAGGCTCTACGACGGGCTGATTGGCAGCAATCCAAGAAAAGGGCGGAGGAGCCGTCGAGGGTTCGAGCGGAGCCGATATACCACACTCTTCGCCGATTTCGAACAGACGTCCACGCGGTTTACCAAGCATCCCGCGTCCCACTACGTGCGCCAAATTGCGACGAGCAGGGTCGGTAAGTGTTAGCACCACACAGGTCTGGCGGGGTGGTTCGCTCACGCCGACGGTGTCGAAAAACTGATACCACACCGTTTCTTGATTCACGGGATCGGCGGCGCGGAAGGCCTCTAAATCGCCGTCGTATTTTTCATCCACTTCGTACTGAACGACCAAATTCCAAACCGATTCCCATCCCTCGGGCAGTTCGGCCAGTTTCTTTTCGCTGAGTACATTAACAATGTCTTCGCTTTTCCAACCGAAGCCGGTCGGCACCACAGGCCCAAACAGAGTGCCCGTAAGGCGTGAGATTGCATCGCGCTGCCCCGCGACTGGTTGAGACGCGGTATAAAGCGAGCCGTCCTTACCGGCCAATTGCTCGACGACTTGCGGACCTGTTTCAATCGTCTTGAACAGAGGCGCGGTGAGCAGGCGTGGATCGGCCCAAAACGGGTTGGGCTCCTCGTCGGTACCAGGATTTCCAAAGGCGGCAACGAATTGCCCTTCGAGACTAAAACTACCGATGGCTCGCGCTAAGGAACGCCATGTCGCACCGACGATATTGGCACTACCATCCCAACGGTAGAGGCGACCATTGGGAGTGATGAAGTAGGATTTCCCATTCTCATCGATCAACCACTTTTCATTCTTCCCGCCCCAATCCTGAGCAACATTGTTGCCCAGGAAGAGCGCGTAATCGTGGCCGATTTGACGAGCGCGAAATAGATCGCTGTCGCGATCCGTCTCCTCGCTGAGGGCTTGCTCGTTCCGCAGCTTGCTCTCAAACAACTTCAATCGCTGATCGCCCTCCTGGCAACCTTCCCAGGTGGCGACGACGAACTGCTCGCTCACAAATCGCTTCGCAAACCAGGCGAGTTCTTCCGTCTCCCGAAAATCCGACGGGAGCCAGTCTTTAACATTGTTCTCGGTCTTCTGCAGCGCCATGCGGGCGCCACGCGCACCGAACGGCACGAAGAAGAAGATCAACATTAGAAGAATGAGGGCATTGGGCAAACCGAATGCAGATTTCTTCGAATAGAAACCGTCTTTCATTCTACTGAACCGTCGTTACGCGTTGATTGGTTGGATGCGGCAGGTATTGCCCATCAAGAGGTGCTAAGCAACGACCAACCCCAGATGGCCCCCAACGACTCGCCGGCTCTCCCAACCAAGACCAACGGTCTCCAAGGCTGAGAAATCCTCGCGGGTGCAGGTTCCATCCAAGCTAGCAAGTGCGCGGCACTTGTCCACGCAATGTTGGTCGATACCATCCACTGTTTCGATCGGCAGTTGAGACTCGCATCAATCAGCAAAGATTTTCTGATTGCACTCAATAGGCCGATTCTCTCGAATGCTGCTATTGCACGTCAGTCCAAGACTTTGGAAGCAGTGATCAACTGAATAAATTCGCGATTCGACTTGAAACGCCCTAGCTGTTTGGTCAGCTGTTCCATAGCTTCAACCGGATGCATTGTGTTGAGCGTCCGCCTTAGCATGGTCACCGCATTCAATGTCACTTCGTCGTGCAACAGTTCTTCGCGACGCGTACCAGACTGCGTGATATCAATAGCTGGCCAAACGCGACGATCTGCTAAGCGACGGTCAAGCACCAGCTCCATATTTCCCGTGCCCTTGAACTCTTGAAAAATCAAGTCGTCCATGCGGCTTCCGGTATCGACCAGAGCCGTACCAATCACGGTCAACGATCCGCCTTCCGCAAAGGCCCGAGCGGTGGCAAACAGCTTTTTGGGAATATCCATTGCTTTGATATTCACACCGCCACTCATGGTCGGGCCAGCGTTTCCAACCCACTTATTGAAAGCACGGGCCAAGCGGGTGATGGAGTCCATCAGTAGGAAGACATCTTTGCCCATCTCTGCCAACCGCTTGCAGCGATCAATAACCAATTGGCTGATCCGAACGTGGGAGTCGACATCCATGTCAAGACTGCTGGCAATCACCTCACCATTGGTAACGCTCCGCCGCATGTCGGTGACCTCTTCGGGCCGTTCATCGATCAACAGGACGATGAGGGTTACATCGGGATGATTCTCAGCAATCCCTCGGCTGATATGCTGCAGCATGATGGTTTTACCGCTGCGTGGTGGAGCCACGATCAGCGCACGCTGTCCCTTGCCCATCGGTGCCAGCAAATCGATGATTCGATTGGTAAGCGGCTCTGGGCCAGTTTCTAACTGCAACCACTGGTCGGGATTGATAGGCGTCAGCGCCTTGTCATCATCAAAGTTTCTGACATTGATGTATTCTTCGGGCTTCATTCCATCGACATCGAGGATTTCTCGAACCCGCGGCCCCTGTTGTCGGCGGGCCTGCTGCATCATGGCCTTGACCATCACGCCTTGCCGCAAACCGAACTTCTCAATCATTGTCCCCGGCACGAATGGGTCGGAGCGCTCGCGTGAATAGTTGCTGTCGGAGTTCCGCAGAAAGCCGTAGCCATTGGGATGCATCTCCAACAGACCGACAAATTCCAGCAATGGAATGTCGCCGTTTTCGTCGACCTGAGGCTCCGGATAAGACTCGTTGCTATTGTTATTACCGGTATTTCGACGACGGCGGGATGAAGATGGGCGTCTGCCGCCACCGCCTTGGCCACCTTGTCCGCCACCACCACCGCCTTGACCGCCGCCGCGTGGGCCGCCTCCTTGGGAGTTCGATGACTGACCGGATGATCCGCCGTTATAGCCTGACGAACCACCAGAGGAGCGTGGGCGAAACCTCTTTTTCTTGGGCATGCAGTAGATCCAGCATTTTAAGATGAGTCGCTAAGACGTCCGCTGAGCGCAATCCGCAATCGAATCGCTAGACACTCGTGAATGACTTAACAACAGGCCTTGATAGAGGAACAATTTGACCAACGCCGGAACGGTGAACACCGCCAATGAGACTATGTTCGTGCCAACGGAGTCGCTTGCACCCTTTCCTCGGGTGCACTTGCTCCATGTAGAAACTGATTAAGGGAAACCTGATTGAACTACGAATCCAGAATCTTCAAAATCCTTAGGAAGATGATCTGACATTCAAGCAATTTCGAAGCATGCGCCCAACTAGGCGCTGGCGGTCCTCGCAATGAACTACGAGCCACCGTTCAAAAATGCACGGTAAGAACAACGACAGAATGAAACTTAGGAGGCTTCAACCATGCAAACCTATGCCAACGGGCAAAAGGTCCCACGAACTGGTTCGAAAATGGACCTTTCGGTCGTAAATCTGCGATCGACTTCCTTTTTTATCGCAGGCTGAGCAGCCAATTCCTAGCCGCCATTTCCAATTGCGTTAAGCGCTGACATGGGACTCTGGTCCAAAGAAATAAACCAGAGCAGGGCTCAATCGATGTGCCCCGTGCAGCGTCTCCGCTGAAGATTCCTGTGATTGATTTGCTATGAAATATTATCTATCCAACGCGAGCTGTCAAGACAAACCGGCAATGATAGCATCGATTTCATCAATTTTTCGTCAAAACAGGCCTATCCCTATCAAGCGTTGCAAGCCCTACAACCGAACTAGGTAAGGAACGGTGCTGTATCAAACCGGCTCGTGTCCCGCGCAAGTCAACTCCGCTTGGCTCGCGACTGTCGACACCAACCACCCCAGATCGAAGGATTGTGACGTGAAAAACTGGATTGCCAACACTCTTTGGCTGGCCATTGCCTTCGCATGTGGGACTGCCTTTGCCGCCGATACAATTCGCTGGTCGCCCGATCTCCCTTCAGCTCGCCAAGCTGCTGAAAAATATAAGGTCCCCCTAGTCATCCACTTTTACGGCGACAACTGCCTCCCCTGCCGGACACTCGAAGAACGCGTTTTCACCCGTCCCGAGTTGATCGAAACGCTCAATAAGTATTTCATCTGTGTCCGCATCAATGCCTCGGTCGATCGCGAGTCCGCAGCCAAGTTCGGCGTCCACAGCTGGCCAACCGATGTGTTCGTCAGCGGCGATGGTGAAGTCCTGTACCAAGGCGTCTGCAAGCAGGATCTCAACGGCTACCTAGGCGTCCTTCAAAGCGTCGCCGAAATGAACCGCGATCGCAATACGATGCTGGTCGCGCGTCAGCAATCCAATGCGCCCGTGACCGAATCCCAGTTGGCTGCACAGCAATCGCCGGCATTCCAATCCTCCACCGCACCACTGGGTGCCAATCGCATGGGCCCCAATGGATCGGCGAGTCCGACCACTCCAGGGTTCTACAACGCGCCCCAGCAGCAAATGTCACAGCAATTGCAGGCGGGTTTGAGTCCCAACAGCGGAGTCACGGCCGGCCCGATCAACGTCGCCAATCAGGTGCCAGCCATCACCGGCTCGCAGTCCATGGCTAATCACATGGCGCAGACTTCGCCTGCGCCAACACTCGGGCAGCCGGGGCACTCGCTCGCTCCGTCAACGCAACCAGGCGGAAGCCACATTCGAACGGGGCCTGCGAACTCCCAGCAATTGGTGACTCAATTCCAAGGCATGCCGAACCAGTCTCCCAACGCGCAGACCGCACCGAACCGCGCCTCACAATTCGGCGTTCACGCCAACGCCGCTGATTCGCAAATGGTGAGCAATCCCTACTACCCACAACCTGCAGCCGCACCAGCTGCGCAGGCAAGCGTCCCGCAAATGGGAAGCCAACAACTACCGGCTCAAACGGTAGCGTTCCAACCGCGTCGGCAAGCGCAGGCCGCCAGCGAGCCGCGCACACCAAACACACCAAACACACCAAACACACCAAACACACCACCAGCCTTCGAGGGCTATTGCCCGGTGGAAGCCAAGAGCAATGGCAATTGGATTGCCGGAAAAGCAGAACTCGCTGTTAAGCATCGTGGCCAAGTCTACTGGCTAAGCAGCGAGGCAGCTCGCGCCCAATTCCTGCAAGCACCCGACAACTCCAGTCCCGTCCTCTCCGGCTTCGACCCGATGATCTTTCTGAGCGAGGGGAAATTGGTGCCAGGCAGCATTCAATTCAATCTTCACGAGCAGGTCAGCGACGAACTGTTCCTCTTCACCTCAGAGCAATCGAAGCAGGCCTATCACGCCAATTTCGAAAACAATACCCGCGCCCTCAAAACGGTAATGGCCAAAGCCGAGGGGAAATAGGCGCACGCCACACACGCGTGCAGAGCAGGGGGAAGACTCCTGCTCAGCTGGTAACGCGAGTGCGAATATCTTTGAGTTGAATACTAGGCATTGCGGTTTGAAGCGAGGCGATGATCTTTCGCTTGCAGAAGTACAACTCTTGCATCGTCCCACTGTCGCTGACATACACCAGCAACACACCACGTGAAAGATTGCCCGGTCGCGATCGCTCGGCTAACACCGGTCCAACAGCGGCGGCCCAATGCTTCTGCATCTCCGAAGTGGCCTGGGTTTGACCATAGCCAGATTTAGTCATCAAGCGTCGTACCACCGAACCGATCGGCTTGGCCTCCAGCCGGCTTCGCCGCTGCTTGATCTGCGCCAGTGTCCAAGCTTCCTGCTCGGGCGTCAACGGCCCATCATCGTGGTTATCCATAGATTGGTTCTGCTTAAAGAAGAAGCCGATTGGCGGCGGCGATACTACCAGCTGAATTGTAGCGTATGCAACAGCCTCACGCCCCCACCGGAATCGGGGGTGTCTGACCAAAGTTTCTGGACAACTTTTAGGCAGCATTTTTTGCATGATTTCCCCAGTAATTGTCCCAGAGGTTACTCGCTTCGAGTGCAGCGAGGTTCATCATGCACTCGGCATTGGCGAAATCCCACCGGCGACCTCGGCCTTTGACCCGTTGTGTGGTAGTTTTGCATTGGGCCTCGGTCGGACCACTGCCGATCTGAATGCCGCGAGCGCGAAGTTCGCGATAACGAATGATTTCACGACGCTCCGAAATATATCCGATCAATTGCTCCAAGGCTTGAAGGCGTCGACCTGAGCACGTGAGTTTCTGAGTAAGCAGCTCACTCAGCAGTGCGTCGACTCCCTGTTCCATCAGGATGTTGGTCAATGCCGTTAACCATGTGGCTCCCGATTCATCCTCGCCGAACATCTCGCGACGCGCCTTTTGTGCGTTGTCTTTCATGTGGTAGTAATCCAAGTTGATTTTATCCACAATGTTGTGAAACTCCAATTGGTTGCGTATCCATGGAGCGCCATCGATATTTGCAATGGACTCAGTCGCTTCATCTAGTTTGATGGTCGTCGCCATACTTCGCATCAAGCGCCCAGTGACTTCGCAATCACCGCGGGTAGCTATCACAAGCCGGAGCGTCTGAGATTCGTTGTAAGCAACTACGATTCTTGCTTCCTTGTACTGTTGATCCGAACCTGCTCGAGCTGCTGGCAACGGCCGACATTTCTTTCCACTACGTCGACGTTTCAGTTTGATCGTAGTGCGACGCTTAGTCTTCTCGGCTTGAGTAACGACCGGTACCTTCACTCCGTCGCAGCCGACATAAACCCGAGTTGGGGTTGGTTTTTGTTGATCATTCACTGCGCCAGATGCGGCTGATGAACTGGCCGACGACTTCTGGGGAACATTTTCCAACGTGCAGTCTGCCGACGACCAGCCAATATCAATGCCCCCTCGCGTTAGCTGGTTGGTTACCTTGCGACCTTCGTACTCGACCAATTGCCGTACGCTTTCGCCGCTAATGTCGATCGATGATAAACGAGCGATATTGGCCGCAGTCTTTACAAAGCTGGAGGAACTTTGATTCAAACGACAAAGCATCTCACGTATCCCGCACGTGAAGCTTTTCTCTGCTTCATCCAGCAAGGCATCGATCGGTGTGCTGCTGGTTTCGTCTTGAACTGCCCACCGAACACGCTTTAGTTGCACACGGCCGTTCTCAGTCAAGAGGCTACGTAGTTGGCGTCCCTTGTTCCGTGCTCGAACTCCCGTCGCGCTCTTCGGAGGGGGAAAAAGCGGCTTCCACCGCATTAATCTTCGCTTGTAAGGCTGCCTCATAGACCTGTTGCCGGAAACGATCCAAAGCCTGACGACTGAGTCCTTCGCTGTCTTCGATCCAAGCACCATCGCGAGCGTTATCAATCGAATCAACTACCGCATTGAGCGTCGCTTCGAATTCGGCTTGCAGCGTAGCTTTCAAACCTTCGCGATCCACTTTCGAACTTCCCATGGCATTCACTCCTCACTAAACGGGGAAAAAGGAACACCCTATATTATGCCCCCTGCCCATCTTTCGCGCCATAGGTATTTGTCAGACACAATCGGGGTAGCATGGCGTTAACGCGGCGATTCGAGCAGCACGTCTGCCTTTTGCGTCGCCTCGGGGATCGACAACCCTTCTGGTAGCCCAGGGCGATTCTTCCCAGTAGCTTCGATGTAGGCATCGCGCAGCAGGTGCATTCTCTTCATCGTCCTATTTCGAGATGTCTCGGTCAGCTGGTGCTGCTGAACTGCCTCGGGGGCCCCTAGTTCCTTAAGAATCGTGCGCGCCAGCCAATCGTGTGCCTCCGTGCCAAAGTGGACGCCATCGCCCGAAAAGGCGAAGTCGGAATCGGTCTGCTGCAGCCGTTGTTTGTATTCGAGCAGGGCGGTCCGCAGGTCGATGACCTGATCTGCTTCAATTTCGTTTTTCAAGCACCATTTCGCTTGTTCGGCCAACACCTCGTCATAGTTTTCGAACGGAGCAAACCAGGCGTAGTTCCCTTCGGCTGTCGGGCCCAGCTTGCCCTGCTTCGCGACGGGTGCCACCTCAAAGAGTGGCGGTGTCAAACAGATCAATTTCGCTCCTTGCTTGCGAATCTTCTCAGCCAACCGCAGCATCCCCTGCCGATACGCCTGCATTCGCTCCTCACTCAGCGGTGCATAGATGCCATCATTCATGCCATAACAGATGAACACCACGCTCGGTTTCACAACATCCAACACACTGTCGACACGCTCATGGATGCAGGGACGCGGGAATGGATGATCGGGCTCCGAAAGCCCAGAAGCGGTTTCGCTTGGCATTCCCAGGTTTACGATAAAGGGCTTCCGCGCCAAACTCGCATCGCCTTGCACGGCCGCGTCAATCGCCGCCACATAACCGCCAGCGTAAGTGTTGGAATCCCCCAGAAACACCCAAGGCGACTCCTTGGTAAGCTCATCCCACTCACCGGCCACCACAGCCGGCTGCTGGATCAGAAGGAGTGCAAAAGTCACGGACAACAGGCCCGCAGCAAGGTGGGACAACCGATGTGGCATCATCATTTTCCGTAGTTGGGGTGAGGTAGTCGCGCAGGAGATGGAGCTTCGAAACTAAAACGCCTAATCCGCTGCGTAGAACGATTTGTCCGAGCTAGTCACCTACCCGTAGTAAGACTGCCCGACCGAAAGCAGTTCGAACTAAGAACGTTCAAGGTGCTCCAGCATGCCAGTGGAATCGCCAAAGCGATCAGCCGGAATGCCATGCTGCCCGATCATCCATAGGTAAAGGTTGCACAGTGGCGTATTGGGCGGATACTTGAAGTGCTGGCCGGAACGCATGCGACCGCCTCCCAAACCGGCCAATAGGATTGGCAGCTCGTTGTGATTATGGCGGTCCCCGTCGCTAATGCCACTACCATACAGGATCATACAGTGGTCGAGCAACGTCCCCTCTGCCTCACGAATACTGTCGAGTGAGTCCAGAAGATAAGCCAACTTCTGTACGTAGTAGACATTGATTTTCGCCAGCTTCTCTTGCTTCTCCGCGCTCTTTCCGTGATGCGAAAGATCGTGATGCCCCTCGGGCGCCCCCAACTCTGGGTAGCCTCGATTATTTCCTTCGTTGGCAAACATGAACGTAGCCACGCGGGTGCTGTCAGTCTGGAACGCCAACGTCAACATGTCGAGCATCAATCGACAATGCTCATCCAGCTCGCGTGGCACTCCAGCCGGCCTCGGATAGTTGGGAATACCGTCTTCGCCGATCTGCAGACGCTCGGAGTTGACGAGCCGATTCTCGATCTCGCGGACCGCGTACAGGTATTCATCGAGCTTCCGCCGATCTGCACTCCCGAGCTGTGCATGCAACTTGTTCGCATCCTTCAACGCAAAATCAAGGACACTCTGACGCCGACTTTTGCGCAGGAAGCTGGTCTTTTGATCGGCGGCCGAATCCCCCGATGCAAATAAGCGGTCGAACACCGCCGAGGGATCCACTTCTTTGGCCAGCGGGCTGGTGGCGTTGCGCCAGGCTAGGTTGGAAGGGTAGGCACAGCTATAGCCACTGTCGCATTGTCCCGATTGACTGCTCCCCTCCAGCCCCATTTCCAGCGATGCGAACCGCGTCTTAGCACTGCTGCCTTGAGCGATGACTTGGTCCACGCTGATACCATTTTGAATATCAGCTCCATCGGTTTTCTTGGGATGCGCGCCGGTCAGGAACGCAGCGGCGCTGCGCGCGTGGTCTCCCGGACCATCACCGTGAGCGGCCGCGCCGTCGAGCGTCAAATTGCTTAACACGCTGAATTTGTCCCTCAGATGCGATAGCGGCATCAACGTTGGACGGAGCTCAAAATCGCTCCCTGTGCTGGTGGGCGTCCAATCAGGCATGTGCTTGCCATTGGGTACGTTCAGAAAGGCAGTGCGTAGAGGAATCTGCCCTGCAGCTCCACGAGCACGCTTGGGAGACATGATCTCCAGCCATGGTAGAGCAATTGCGGTACCCGCACCTCTTAAGAGTGCGCGTCGATCGAGCGTGTGGTTCTTCATAATGCTATTTCTCGTTCTCCCTTCTTCTGAAAGGGATCGCTGTGAACAATTGCCGAAATCAGGGCACTGAATCGAAAGTCGGAATCCTCGAGTGTCGCCAGGATTTTATCCACTGCACACTTGTCGTAGTATTCCAACCCGCGTCCTAGGGCATAGGTGAGCAGTTTCTCCGTCACGCACTCGACGAACTTCTGCCGGTTTTGCTCCGTCAAGACACGCTGCAACTCGCGCGCACTCGAAACTCGCGTACCGTCGGGCAGCACGCCGCTTGAATCAACGGGAACTCCATGCTCTTGCTCTCGGTACAGACCAATTGCGTCAAAGTTCTCCAAGGCAAATCCCAGAGGATCCATCAGTTTGTGACAACCTGCGCAGTTGGGATCCGCGCGATGCTGCTCCAGTTGCTGACGCATCGACCCCACGAGCGGTCCCTTCTCCTGCAATTCAGGGACGCCGGGTGGAGGCGGGGGCGGCGGTGTTGCGAGTAGATTATCTAGAATCCATCGTCCCCGCTTCACGGGGCTGGTGCGCGTTGGGTTGCTCGTGACCGCCAACACACTGGCTTGGGTCAACAGGCCGCTTCGCGGAGTGCCAGCCAAAGAGACGCGCACGAAGTCGTCCCCCTGCACACCGGACATCCCGTAGAACTCCGCCAACTCTTGATTGAGAAACGTGAAGTCCGCATCCAATAGCCGAATCACACTCATGTCCGCCTTGAGGACGCCCGCGAAAAAATTGAGCGTCTCAAGCTTCGACAGCTCTTTGATTCGGTCGTTCCATTTCGGGAACATCTGCTCGTCCGGCACGA
Source organism: Aureliella helgolandensis (assembly GCF_007752135.1). Classification (GTDB taxonomy): domain Bacteria; phylum Planctomycetota; class Planctomycetia; order Pirellulales; family Pirellulaceae; genus Aureliella; species Aureliella helgolandensis. Next base: position 4,532,853 of record NZ_CP036298.1, read on the forward strand.
ACGACTCGAGCTTACGCAACATGAGCCACTGACTTGCAAAGTTGGAGACGAACGCCCGAGCCCGTTCATCCTTCAGCATCCGCGCAACTTGGCGTTCAAGATTGTTTCCGACACGCAATTGATTTTGCAACGCCAGTCCCAACAGCTCGTCATCGGGCATCGAACTCCATAGAAAGTAGCTCAATCGACTGGCCAATTCAAACTCGTCGAGATTCCGATACTCACCATACTGTTCGCTGGCGGGAGGAGATTCGACGCGAAAGAGAAAGTGAGGTGAAATAAGGATGGCTTGCATGGCAACTTGAATGCTCTCTTCGAACGAGTCACCGGCGGCCTGAATTTCCAATGCCAAACCCACCAGCTCCCGCAATTCTTCCGTTGCCACTGGGCGGCGGTACGCGCGGCTAGCGAGCCTTTCCAGGACTTTATGCGTTGCCGTCTGAGAGTCCTTTTCAGCCGAAGGCGTGGTAAACACCACTCGCCGGTGTTGAGGCCGCAGCTGGCTTGGCTCAATGGCGGTTCCACCCGACTTCCGTCCGATCAACTCCACGTGGAAAAGGGAGAGATTACGATCCTGGGCCGGCTGCCCCCCTTTGGCTGCGATATAGAAATCATTGAGGAAGCCGATAGAAATCCGGCGTGCCCCCTCGCCCAGCCGCAATTCGATCTCAAACTCTTGCGGTGACTCGGTGTCGTTGGGAACCGCCAAGGTACCGACCCGCTTCTCCCCCACTGCAATTCCCATCTGACACGGTTCTTCACCAACTTGATCGCCGCCCGCCGTGATGGTCAACCTGTACTTTCCAGTCCAAGGCAACTGCTCTTCGATGCTGGCGACGCCACTCGCGTAGAAGCTCAGTGCGCCATCGCGCATGTTGCCACCACCTTCGAACTCAAGCTGCGCCCCTGCATAGCTGGCTTGAAAGACCTGATCAGGTGGAGGTGTTTGTATGACATAGCGACTGATCTTCTCGGCCGCGACTAAATATTTCTCCATCAGCATGGGAGGTAGCGTGAGTACATCCCCAATATTATCAAACCCGTAGCCGACATCATCGCCAGGGAAATTAGCAGCCGGCGTGTAATTCACTCCCAGCAATGCTTGGATCGTATTCTGGTATTCGGCCGCATTGAGTCTTCTGAGCGTAACACTACCAGGGTTGGGTTGTTGCCCACATTCAAAGTCATTGATCGTATCCCGAATCCACGTCACGAGAAACTGACGTTCCGCGGGTGCTAGTTCACTGGCATCAGGCGGTGGCATCGCGTCAAGCTGCAGTTTCTCGATCACTTTCTCCCAGACCACTCGGCTTTTCAGATAGGAGCTGATCGTTTCAAAATGGTCCAGCGCCAGCCCCGCATCCGCTTCCGCACCCGAGTGACAGCCATAGCAGTGCTTGCTCAGCAGCGGCGCGACCTTCGCCTCCAACTCGCGTTGCCGTAGAGCCTGGTCTGCGGCAGGCAACCGGGCTGCTCCTAGCGTAGCGACCCAAACCGCACACAGAACACAGAGGCCTGCCTGCCGATGCCGCCGTGTGCGACTTGCTCTTGGACCAGAGTTTTCCGAATTGAAGACTGGGTGCTGCATGTACAAAACCGACAGGGCTCAGAGCAAAGAGTAAAAACGAACTTCGAGCATCCCCGAAAAGGAACGGCAGGGCACTTTAATACTACTGCTGCAGGTCCCTCTCGGTAAAGCAATCGGTGACCTTATTGCAAACCCCGATCACAACGCTGAGCGATTATGACGGTGAGAACGCTCGCAAGCGATCCAGCCCCGATTGCTGCCGCGCACCCCATACGTTGGGTGCCTATCCCCACTGATGTATGGGCACGAAGCATGGCCCCCACACTGGACCAACGTGATTGGAGTCTGAGATATTCGCATATTTTTGTCTTGACACATGAAACGACCTATAATTAGGGTGGAATTGGTCCAGGTAAGTACTCACCTCTGGGGGAATTGCCTTATGACATCTATTGATGCCAACTCGACGCTCAATCGCTTCTTTACTGGCTTGAGCGAGTACGTATTTCATTCACACCTAGGTGTGGTGGATACGGAATTAATTGACTACGTGAGTGGTCTACTGGTGCGTTTCACTCGCTGTGAAACCCTGCATCGCATTCGTCAGATTGATGGCAAGCCGACGACAGAAGTGGTGGCCATGGTTGTGGAAGCGGAAAACCGTCTGGGAGAAGCCCGTCGCGAGGTCCACAGACACATTGGCGATTACACCCTCTTCTGGTCAGGCATCTATCCGGAAGCGCTTCGCGAGATGCGCGGTGCCGATTCACGCGATCAGTTCATAAACTACTGCGCCCAAGGGAAGCGAGCCTATCGAATTGCCAGCTCGATTGAGGGAGGCTCACGTGCAGCTCCCAGTTCGCTGCTTGAACGGATGAGCGAGCAGTTTGAAATGTGCGCCTACGGCTTACGGGAAATCCGTCGTGAATGGGAACGCAGAGATAGCGAAGGCGACGGAAACGTCCCGCTCGTCCTCTAGAGCCATTCCACCATTCACACCTTGAACCGGAAACTTGCACCAGCGGGCGGCTAGCAGTGCTGCAGCCAGCGAGCGAAACACAAAGAGCGACCAGACTAGAATCGCGCAAAGCGTGCGGCAGCAATGCCAAACTAGCTGGTCTCTCGCTCACAACATTGTTAGATACCACCGCGCAGCGTTCTCCACACTCGCATTCGATAGCGCTACTGGATGTCGAATTCGTAGTCCGCCCCGTGGCTAGCAAGCGTGAGCACGCCAAGGGGAGATGCAGCCACGGCTGAGCGACGAGCGACCTTACCACGAAAATTGAGAACTCCCTTTCATGGACTACTGATAAAATTGACGGCAGACAGTCGAGTGTACCGCTATCGCTGCTCCACTGCTTAGCAAATGGATTTCTCTCAACAGAGACGCATTTGCGACGATCCCAATTAGCCAATGCACACCCTGCGACTCAACTCGGCAATGCGTGAATGCAGAAGGCACGCATCCCCTACGTACTCGCCCGTTAATGGGACTGCAAGCTCGCTCCCCAGTATCCCTTCCTGGAGATTCTTTCAGTGCGATTCTTTCAGTGGGGTTAGCGCCGCTGATCTCCACCAAGCGATCCAACCAGACTCAGTTTAGATTTCTCGATGGAAACGCAGTCCCACTATCTCCAAACGGCAACCGGGGAAGGGGTGTCTGTTCCGTCACGGTCCAAGTTGTTATCGTAGAGGCCTGCATCGCGACCGGAGTCTCTATGGGCTGCCGGACACCGCCGCGGCGCATGAAACCTCAGTGGGACAGCCTTGACCTCCCCAGTTCGGCAAGTGGCCGCCCAGCACTCCGCCGCTTTTCCACAGTCAACTTGCCAGATATAGAGATAATAGAAACTTCATCCATGCAATTTCATGCAACGACGATTCTCTCAGTGCGACATGGAAACCAGGTTGCGTTGGGCGGAGATGGGCAAGTCACCCTGGATAAGACCATTATCAAAAGTGATGCCTGCAAAGTCCGAGTGCTGGCTGCTGGAAAAGTTGTCGTAGGCTTTGCGGGTGGCGCCGCCGACGCCTTTGCGCTCATGGAGCGTTTTGAGGGAAAACTCAAGGACTATCCGGCAAACCTGCCCCGAGCTGCGACTGAATTGGCGAGAGAATGGCGCAGCGATCGCGCACTGCGTCGGCTCGAGGCCTTGTTAATTGCCATCGATGCAAAACATAGCCTGCTAGTGAGTGGAACCGGCGATGTGATTCAGCCCACCGACGGCATCGTAGGAATCGGCTCGGGAGGTAACTATGCAGTTGCAGCCGCCCGAGCACTGGTTCGCCACAGTCCCCTGCCGGCCAGCGAAATCGTACGGCAAGGCCTCACCATCGCCGCGGAGCTCGATATCTATTCCGGTGGCAATATCATTGTGGAACAATTGGATTGCGAAGCATGACCAACTCAACATCAACACTAGACTCAGCGAATCATCCCACGGCGTATAGCAACCGCAGCTTAACACCCCGTGAAATTGTAACCGAGCTGGATCGCTACATCGTCGGTCAGGCCGACGCGAAACGAGCTATTGCTATCGCGGTCAGGAACCGCTGGCGGCGCGGCCAATTGCCGGAGGAAATGCAAGCCGATATCGCTCCCAAAAACATTCTGATGGCCGGCCCCACCGGTGTCGGCAAAACCGAGATTGCGCGACGCCTCGCCAAACTCACCAATGCCCCCTTCATCAAAGTCGAAGCGACCAAGTACACCGAAGTTGGCTATTATGGCCGCGATGTGGAGAGCATGGTTCGAGACCTCGTTGAAAATGCAATCACACTCGTGCGGAGCCTAGAGCAGGAGCGCGTGCGAACCGAGGCGGAAGAGCGGACCGAAGACCGACTGCTCGACCTGTTGGTACCCACGGCGCGCCAAACAGAAATTGACCAGTTGGAGGAGCCGAGCGACGCAGACGCCGCCGCCAGACGCAAACGCACCCGAGACAAGATGCGCGAAATGCTTCAAGCCGGTGAGCTCGAGGAAAAGGTGGTGGAGTTCAGTGTAGAACAGAAGACGTCTCCCATCATGGTTGGGGGCGTTGGTGTGGAAAGCATGGACATCGACCTGCAAGGCATGTTCGAGCGGATCATTCCCAAAAATTCGAAGCGCCGCTCTATGAAGATCGCACAAGCTCGCAAGATCCTGATCAATCAGGAAGCAGACAAGCTGATCGACGACGACAAAATCGCTTCCTTAGCCATTGACGCCAGTGAGCGCAACGGAATCATCTTCATCGATGAAATTGACAAGGTAATCGCCAGCGAAGGCGGCAAGTCCGCGGACGTATCTCGCATGGGTGTCCAACGCGATCTGTTGCCGATCGTCGAGGGGACAACCGTAAATACCAAGCATGGTTATATCAAAACCGACCACATTCTGTTTATCGCCGCAGGTGCCTTCCAACGTGGCCAACCCAGCGATTTGATGCCGGAATTGCAAGGCCGATTCCCTATACGCGTCGAACTTAGCGACTTGACCAAAGAGCATTTCGTCCGCATCCTCACCGAGCCGAACAATTCACTCACCAAACAATACATTTCTCTCCTGGCTACCGAGGGAGTTACACTCGAATTTACGGAGGATGGGATTGAACGACTGGCCGACTTTGGTTTCAGTACCAATCAATCCACCCAGAACATCGGCGCTCGCCGACTCTACACGATCCTTGAAAAAGTTTTGGAGGATCTCAACTTTGACGCCTCCGAAGCCACGCTCAGTCACGTGCAAATCGACGCGTCCTACGTCAATGCAAAACTGCAGGAGATCTGCGCAGACGAAGACTTGAGTCGCTTCATCCTCTAGCGCAAGGTACGTCAGCTTGGGGCGTGTCCACTCGCGAGGCATTGCGCAGACATTGGAATTCACGGCCCCGTCCCAGTTGCCAACGTGAACTTTGCAAGGTGCTACTGGAATTTGCGAGGTGCCTCTGATGCGCTAGCGGGTTCGGAAAGGCTAGCATCCAGCACGCACACGACGCGCTGTCTTTCACCGCAGCACAATGCCGGGACGCTCTCCTCAAACCAGCGCTCGCTCCCAGATTTTTTGCTCCGGCAGCGACTGCCTGGAAACACATTTGCAGCATGCGCCCCCTTGCGCGCAACGCTCCGCCTAGGCGCCCCTTCTGATGCACTCATCGCCCCTCGTGGAACTAGGAGACACGGGCTTGCAACCATTAGTCGGATTGAAGCGATTGCCCTAGCCACGCGGCTTGAACATGATTGCTGCGACAATCCGCATTTTGGAACAAGTGGATTCATCGTGCCCAAATTCAGTGCTATCTTTTCCTGAATGTGTGTTGCGTGGGCGTCCGTCGGCCAGCCAACATCCTAAGTCTCACGTAGTCTAGCGGATCAAATTTAGTGCGCAACGAAACAGCAATTGCAATTTTGCAAGTTGACGACGATTTTGAAGATGCAAATGTACTAAGTCGCTTGCTAAATGGCCTGGATGGCCAATATACCCTCGATCATGCATGCACACTTGCCGAGGGACTCACACGCGCCGAGACGGGTAACTATCAAGTCATTTTCACCGATCTGGGACTTCCCGATGCGAGCGGTTTAGAAGCGATTCAACGACTCAATCTGGCTTGTCCGGAAGCTGCTGTAATTGCTCACTCCGGTTTAGGCGAAGAGTACTTACGAATCGAAGCGCTCACGCAGGGCGCCGATGACTTTTTGTCAAAACACGATTTGAATGCAATCGCCCTGCAGCGTTGCGTAAGCGAGAACCTCCACCGTTCGCGTCTCCGCGAAAATATCCGCTGCCTGTACCATGCGGTCCAAGAAGAAAAGGAGACGGTCGAAGCTCAAGCGGAAAAGCTGGCACTCCAAGCCACGGAACTAGCTCAACAGAACCGCAAACTTAAGAAACTGTGCGATTCGTCGCAAAAATTCGTTAACAATGTATCCCACGAATTCAGAACCCCGCTCTGCGTAGTCAAGCAATACTCAAGCCTACTTGCGGACGGTATTGTCGGAGACGTCAATGTGGAACAGAAGCGGATGTTGCAAGTCATCGAAGACCGAGTGGACGATTTGAACAACATGGTAGATGACATGTTGGACATCAGTCGACACGAGTCGGGCATGCTGGCGGCAGCCAGGGAACATTGCCAGGTCGCCGCCGTGGTGGAACGGATTCTACCGGTACTGCACCAACGTGCAAAACTACATGCTATCGAGATTCAAGCGGACCTCCCGGCAGACCTCCCGATCACCTATTGTGATCCCGAAAAGGTGACGCGTACCTTGATTAATTTAGCGATCAACGCGATCAAGTTCTCGCCAGCCGGCTCCACCGTTCACATCCGCTTGCAATCCGAAGAATCGGCCAAACAAGTACGGATTGCGGTGCAAGATCAGGGGCCTGGGATCCCCTCAGACCAGACCCAGCAAATTTTCAAACGTTTCAACCGACTCCATCAGGCTCAAGCAGCCCCGAAAACCGGTTTCGGCCTCGGATTGAATATTGCCGAAGAGCTCGTCGAGCTCAACCTTGGCCAAATCTCTCTGGAGAGCGTTGTTGGTGAGGGTAGTACTTTTTCGTTCACCGTCCCTGTCGCCGATTGGCCTGAAGTACTTCACCGACACCTTCAACGCGTCGCTCAAGATGAACAGGAGCAGGAGGCGTCGATCCAAATTTCCGTGATTCGTGCATCACTCGTTCAACCGCTTTCCGACGCTACATGCCAACAGGGGCCCAAGGAGATTCAAGCCTTTCTCAACTGCCTCCTGTTCTCCAAAGATCTCCTGTTACCCATTGAAGACGACGTCTGGCTGGCTGTATTGACCGCAGGGCGGAGTGGCGCGGAATGCTTTCTTGAACGCATAGGCAAGGAGACAGAATCGGTCAATCGCAACCGAGCCCAAGGCGCGTTGCCGGAATTGAAGCTGGAAGATTTGGGGACGGTCGTAGGTGCGGAAAACCTGGATTCACTGCAGCAGTTACTTACGCGCAACGCTCCCGCCCTAACTTGCTCCGCCCAAAAAGGAACACTCTGTGCCATCTAGCCGAAGAATACTGATCGTCGAGGATGACGAGGCGATTCGCTTTGCCACCGTGCTCCGACTTCGTCAACAGGGATATCAAACCTTCACCGCGTCCGATGGCGAAGCGGGATTGAAGGCGGCACTCACACTTCGGCCCGATATGATCTTAATGGACATACGCATGCCAAAACTCGACGGCTTAGCGGCACTTCGAGAGTTGAAAGGAAATCCGGAGACGCTCCACATTCCGGTCGTGATCGTATCCGCCAGTCCTGGAGACCAGTCAAACGCATTGGATTCCGGCGCTGAGTATTTCGTTCGCAAACCCTATTCACACGAATTATTAACCCAAGTTTTGGCCTCTGCGTTCGCAGCCCCGACGCTAGGTCGATAACAACACAGCAGCCTTCAATTCAAGAATACCGACGACGCGCACTCGCTCGAGTCAGCCTCCACTTCTCGCTCCAACTCATCTTCCGGTAACGTATTTATGGCAACCTCCTACACTTCAGCCCCGACCTCGCTTACCACTCTGATCGAGTCGTTTTGCTGGAATCCCACGAGCACTCAAGCCGCATCCCACGATGCTCCCCAACAATCGATTGACCGACCTTGGGTCCTCTCGATCGACGATGATGAAGAGTTCTCGCATGGATTGAAGCTCGGCCTACAAAGTCGAGGGTATGACGTCGTGCGCGCCTTTGACGGCATGGGAGCCTATCGCTTTGCAGTGGGCGTTGAACCCGTAGCCATTTTGCTCGATCTCTACCTACCCCACACAACGGGCGAAAAGGTGCTTGCGCAACTACGGTTTCATCCTCGAACGTCGGGCATCCCCGTGGCAATCGTGACCGGCATGCGGGAGCCAGCACTCAATCAGCGGCTACTCCTGGCTGGGGCAACCGAGGTGTTCCACAAGCCACTCTCGTTTTCACAGTTGGCAGACGCCATCGATGGATACCGGACACAGGTCAACGCCTCCCCCCCCGCACTTCAGAAACTTACTCGGCGTAGCCTGCCAGTCGGTGCCGCCGCCCCCTGAGAGGAAAAAGTAGCACTTCAGCCACCCTTATCTAGCCATTTTTGTGCAAAAAGCACAGGGTTTCCGCAATCTGCCTCGCCAGAAACTCCAATTCTTTGATTGTAGTCAGCCCACGCTTCGGGTAACATGGTGGCCATGGACGCTATGGCCTTTCTCCCCATTGGAGTTTTAGCCGGAGCGTCTCCCACCCTTACAGCCCCTCCCTAAACTCTCGGCTCATACAGCTTGTGCCAGTTCATTCATGGTGGATGGCGACCTATCGTCAACCTGGATGGCAGCAACGCTTTTGGCACTGACCGTTCGATTTCCACCTGCGAACGGACCGCCGCAATTGCAAGCTTGTGCGTTGAGTTTCCCCGCCTGTACGAGGCTCTCGCCATGAAAAATCACGTTTTCAGATTGATCTGCTGTTCAACTCTACTGCTGCCAGTGACTGCAGCCTACGGAGAAGACACAGATGGCGCCACACCCCAGCCCCCGCAAGTCGCGACGGCCCACCAACCTGCGCAGACTACGGTTCAATTCTCCTTCGAGCGGAGCCCTTGGCGGGCGGTGCTGGAATGGTTGGCCGACGAATCGGACCTAGCACTCCATGTGGGAGAGCTGCCCCAGGGAACGTTTACCTATTCCGATCCGCAGTCTTACACACCACTGGAAGCGCTCGACCGCGTCAATCTATTCCTGATTCCAGAAGGTTTTTCCGTCGTACGTTCAGAACAGCTGCTTTCCGTCATCAGCCTCAAAGATGCGCGCAGCTTGAAACAGCTCGATGCGATGGCACGCTTGGTGAACGCCACCGACCTGCCTCAACTTGGAAATTATGATGTCGTCAAGTGCTTGATTCCGCTGGGGGAAGTGACGCCTGCCGAAGCGGCGGCCGAGCTGAAGCCTATGCAGTTGATGGTGGAGCCCGTAGTCTTGCCAAGCAGCAACCAATTGCTGGTCACCGACACGGCTGGAAAATTGAAAAGTGTGTGTGCCGTTCTCAGAGCTTTGGAAACCACCGTGGCGGCAGACAAACCCGTCGTGGAATCTTTCCAATTGGAACATGTCACACTCGAACAACTGCTCGAAGTGGCCGCACCTCACTTGGCTATCGAAGCGGGACAACTGGCGAACGAACAAATCAACATCTCCGCAGATTCTACAGGCATGAAACTGTATGTCTCAGGGCAACCCGAGGCCGTCAGCCTACTCGCTAATCTGATTAAGACGATCGATTTGCCAGCCAATGGTACGAGTCAAGTCCCAGGGGACCAACTGCTCAAATCACATCCTGTACGGGCTGAGAATCTGAGCTCCGTCTACGACGTACTCCACACCCTGTTGGCCAACGAGCCGATCCGCTTGTCAATGGAGCCGACGACCAACACCATCGTGGCCCTGGCCGCACCGAGTGTCCATGAAACCATTGCAGAGACGATCACCGAACTCCAAGGCGTGGATACTATTTTTTCCGTCGTACAATTGAAGACGCTGGAACCTCACTTTGTAATCGCCCTGCTCGACGAGATGTTCGATCTATCCACGGCCGCTAGCCGTGAGAACCTTAAGATTGACGCCGATTTGGCCAGCATGCGACTATTCCTGCGTGGTAAGAAGGACCGCGTCGCCGAAATCCAACAGGTTGTTGAACAACTCGATGCGACGCAAACCCACGATGGAACGCGTGTCGTCCCGCTCTTCGGCCCCAAAGCAGAGCGCGTCCTCGAGGAGGCGATGCGAACATGGAAGGGTAAAGCCGTTGCCAAGCCACCACGCCTGTCGGACAAGCGGCAAGCGATCAGCGAACGCATCGTGGGAGCTCAGGACGTCGACACCCAAGAGGCCAGCGAGCTTTCAGACCAACAAGCCGACAATCCACTCCAAGTACGCTCTGCCAATTTTGTCAGCACGCTTGCGGTCAAAGAAGATCTCCCCGAGAGTTCGGCTGATCCCTCCAAAGCAATTGGAGCCAAAGCAACACCCCACGGCATCCTTCTGCAATCGGACAATGAACAGGCTCTAGCGTTGTTTGAAGAACATGTCCGCAATATCGCCCGCTCGGAGAGTACCGACGACTTTCAAACCGTCGTCTACTACCTGAAGTACTCTTCGGCCGATGACGCCACCCGCTTGTTAGCCGATCTGCTGGAGGGGGCAACTTCAGTAGTCGACCAGCAAAAAGGCCCTCAGTTGATTAACGGTTCTTCCGCCTCCTCCTCGGGCCTGTTGGGCAGCTACTTGCGTAAGAACGATGGCGCGATGATGGTCAACTCGGGCACGCTGACGGTAATCTCCGATGCACGCTTAAACCGATTGATCTGCCTAGGAACGACCACCGATATCGAATTGGTTCAACAATATCTCGAATTGATTGACAAAGACGCGAGCTTGACGGAAATCGAGACGCGTGGGCGGTCCCATGTTATTGAGTTGCAACACACGCAAGCTGAAGAAATTGCGGATGTTGTGCGTGACGCCTATGGCGACCGCGTTGCATTAACCAGCAAGGAGCGCCAGGCTCAAGCGGCGCAGTTGGCTGCCAGTAAGGACAAGTCGGGTAACAACAGTGGAAACAATCTGCAGGTCAGTAAGAGCCAAGAGGCTCAAATGACACTGGCGGTACACGAACAAAGTAATGCATTGGTCGTCACCGCACCGGAACCACTGTTCTTGGAAGTTCAACAGCTTATCCAAAAGCTAGACCAACAGGGCGCACAAGCTGTGGAAGTCGTCTGGTATCCGAACGTAGAGCGTTTAGAGATGCTGAAAGATGTTTTGAATATCGATTCACGCTCGGGACGCAGGAGGTAGTCGAATGTCGATTCATCGTAAGCTTCCCCTCGCGCCTTGCTTGGCGTTGGTATTATTAGTGCCGATGTCGCTAGCAGCCACCGCTCAGGTGGTGGGGCCAGACGTTCAAATCCAAGGGTTTGAAAAACCCGCTGAAGACACAGTCGTTCCTGAATTTGGGACGCCCAGCGTCAAGTACCCATACAACAGTGAAGATCTAGAGACCGCCGACAGTCTCTTGAGACGCTATGACTCGAATCGCGATGGCAACATCGACGCCACCGAATCGGTACGAGCGCGGTGGACGCGAGGCAATCCCTTTGAACTTGACTTCAACCGAGACGGACAAGTCAATCGTATCGAACTTGCCCAGCGCGAAGCCCTCCAACGCCTCGAGAGAATGCGCCATAGCAACAACTTCTTTTCGTTGCTGAAAACGCGCGAGCCCAGACTCGTCCCCTCAACCGAGGAATTGAGTTTCCGCAGCAGAGGCGATTCTCAACAATCCGACCGCACCAGTCGCTACATGACCTCGACAATCATCCAGCGTTACGATCGCAATCGGGACAGAGTGCTCGACACTTGGGAACAACAGGGATTGGGAATCGACGTTTCGAAGGTTGATGAAAACGGTGATGGTAAAATTGGGTTCGGGGAACTGGATGCGTGGTTGCACTTGCAGATGCAAGAACTCTCGGAAGATTATTCGGAATTGTTGCCCGATTGGTTTTTTGAACGCGACGTGAATAAAGACGGACAAATCGAGATGTCGGAGTTCGCCACTGACTGGACCGCAGAGTTGGTGGATGAATTTGCAGCGATGGACACCAACGGAGATGGGCTGCTCACGACACCAGAGATGCTGGGGGCCAAGTCGGTTGTCGGCGGTGTCTTCGAGAACCCAAAGGCCGAAATGATCCCCCCACGCGGCAATGTGCTGGCGGAGATTGAGATCGAAGAATCGTTGATCATTGGAAAACTCGAAGTAGAACTATCCATTACTCACACCTACACGGAACACTTGGACGCCTATCTGCTAAGCCCGAGTGGCGAACGCGTTGAATTGTTCAGCAAAGTTGGGCGCAGCGACGACAACTTCGAAGAAACCAAATTCTCCGACGAATCCCGGGAGAAAATCCGCGAAGGACGCGCCCCCTTTCATGGCACCTACCAGCCGCAGGCGATCGAAAAACGACAGCCTGGCCTAAGCCAGTTCGAAGGTCAAGAATTGCAAGGTGTATGGCAGCTCATGATCGGGGCAGAACGAAGTGATCGGTTCGGTATGCTTCACAATTGGTCCTTGATTGTGACGCCCGCCAAGGAATCCTCTGACGAGTAATTCCGCACTCGAATCCGCTCATGCCGACCGAGACAATGCATCCCAGGAACGCTATGACTCAACCTAGCGTCCTTGCCCAGTATGCATTCTTACCAGGCAACGATTCGCCCGCCTTGGCGAACTTCCGCTGGACAGCAGGAGACTTCTGAAACTGCGCGATGCGCCCCCTCGGTGAATTAAATACCTCTTCCCAGCCCTGCCTGCAGCGATGACCAATCCTCGCATTGCCAATGCCGGCGTTTTAATGCACCACCCAGTTTGTACCGCTTTGTAGGGCGCCCGGTCCGATGACGCGTCTGCAGGGTTTAAAATGGAACCGTTGCGTTTGGCGAGGGACTTTTCAACTTCGAGCATGCGCCGGACTCCTCTTCTCTTCATTTCCGCTGGCAAGGAAAAGTGATGCTGCTGATCCGTACAATTCTAGTGGCCGGTCTAGCTGTTCTGGCAGCCGGCAGTTGTGAGACTTTCGTCCAGTCCGCGGAACCCGAGACGACGGGAACAGCTATTCGCCAGGGCCCTCGACCACTCAAGGGAGGAAGCCATGGGGTTGGCCGCTTGATCCCCGATGCGAGTCTGACAGATCTCCTCGGAGATACACATCACCTCAGTCAGCTTGCGCTAAACCATCAATTGCTGGTGATCGCGATGACCAGCACCAGTTGCCCTCTTAGCCAGAAATATCTACCAACATTGGTTGAGTTATCCCAAGCGGCTAGCGGAGACGTGGCATGGCTGATCGTGAATCCTATCGCAACGGACAAGACGGACGCCATGCATACGGCGGCAAAGCGGTTCGATGATAATGTGATCTACGCTCACGATAGCAACGGAGAGTTTTCGGCCCGTATCGGCGCCTTAACCACGACCGATGTGATCGTCCTCGATCGTTCGCGGACGGTTGTTTACCACGGTGCCATTGATGATCAATACGGATTCGGGTACTCCACCGAATCACCTCGAAACCGCTATCTGGCAAACGCGTTGAAGGCATACGCGGATGGAAGATCGCCACTGATTACTGCCACGGAAGCCCCCGGTTGCACGCTAGTTCGGCCCTCGCGGGAGGAAAGCCCCAACAAGCTCACCTACCACAGCCGCATCTCTCGCATTGTGCAACAAAACTGCGTCGGCTGCCATCGTGATGAAGGGGTCGCGCCCTTTGCGCTCACTTCGTTTGAAGAGGTTCAAGCGCATGCCGCAATGATTGAACAAGTCGTTGCGCGTGACCTCATGCCACCGTGGTTTGCAGCCGATGCAGAAGCGACGGACTCCGACGCGCTATCCCCCTGGACTAACGACTGCTCCCTGGCAGATATCGACAAACACGATTTGCTGACCTGGCTCGCCGGACCGATGGACGAAGGTGACGTTCATGACGCTCCCCTGCCCTTGACGTTTTCCAGTGAATGGCAAATTGGTCCACCAGATGTCGTTTTCGAATTTGCGGAACCCCAAGTGGTGAAGGCATCTGGCGTGATGCCTTACAAGTATGTCACAGTCGCAACGGACCTCAGCGAAGACAAGTGGGTGCAAGCGATCGAAATTCAGCCCGGAAACCGAAGTGTCGTCCACCATGTTCTCGTCTTTGTACAAGGCGGCGATCAGGACCACAGCGAGCGTGACGGATTCTGGGGTATCTATGTGCCTGGCAACAGTTCTCTCATCTATCCCGATGGATTCGCCAAGCGATTGCCCAAGCAAGCTAAACTCCGCTTCCAAATGCATTACACCCCCAACGGTACGGCAACCACCGATCAAACTAGAATTGGACTCGTCTTTGCTAAAGTTCCCACGCAGCACGAGGTGCGTGTAGCTGGGATATTCAATGACAAAATCAATATCCCGGCAGGGGCCGACAATCACCAAGAAGTTGCGGATCTGCGGATACCAGCGGACGCCAGAGTCATGGGTTTGCTCCCCCACATGCACCTGCGTGGAAAAGCCGCCCGCTACGAAGTCATTCAGTCGGATGCAAGTACCACGCTCCTGAACGTTCCTCGCTACGATTTTAATTGGCAACTACTCTACCGCTACCGTGATCCACTATTGTTGAAGCAGGGTGACATCATCCGCTTTACTGCATGGTACGACAACAGTGACCAGAACCCTGCAAATCCAGACCCGACGAAATCTGTTGGCTGGGGACCGCAAACCTACGATGAAATGCAAGTCGGCTACGTCGAGTACTACTTGCCCGGCGTCGCCCCAGTAGAGTTGGGAGGGGAGCGCACGCTACCAAGTCTGCGTGAGGGGCGAGTTTCCCGTACTGCCGCCTTCTTCCGTCGACTCGACGTCAATCAAGACGGAGTCATTACCAAGGCAGAAGTCCAGGAGCGACTACCCGACAATCCAAGGGCGTCAGGACCAATTTTCGATCGACTCGATGAAGACCATAACGGAGAGTTGACGCAGGCTGAATTGACCAAGCTCTAACCGGTGGTACCAAGCGCTGAACGCCAGCCAGTCCCACCACGGTAAATGTTCAACACGACGGCCACACCACCCCAGGGCATGCTCGTTGTCCCACGCAGGCCCGCCGCACCTATCGCTCCCCGATTCTCAAATTCCTAAGCCATAGGATCAACGATGATCAAGCAACTCTTTGCCTCCGCCGTCCTCCTACTTTCGATCGGCGTGTCGCATACCAGTGCGCAAGAGTCGTTTAGCGTCCCTGTAGCTTCGACAGCGAGCGAACGCACATGGGAAGTTGAAGGCAAGCAGCGAAAAGCCATTGTTTACACTCCGGCCGAAGCCACCACGCATCCTACCCCTCTGGTATTTGTCTTTCACGGGCACGGGGGAACCATGGGCAGAGCCATGAAGTCGTTTTCGTTGGACCGTCTATGGCCGGAGGCAATTGTGGTCTGCCCTCAAGGGCTCAATACCCCCGGTTTCCTCACCGATCCCCAGGGCAAGAAGCCGGGGTGGCAGGGTATGACGGGGCAACAAGAGGATCGCGATCTCAAGTTCTTCGACGAGATGCTTAGCAGCTTAAAACAAGACTACAAAGTTGACGAAACGCGAGTTTACGCCACCGGCCACTCCAACGGCGCGGCCTTCACCTATCTGCTGTGGGCCACGCGTGGAAACGTGCTGGCCGCCGTCGCTCCATCAGCGGGTGCAATCCGTCCGCAAATTCGGCGTATTATCGCGCCCAAACCCGCCATGATTCTAGCCGGTGAGAACGACACACTGGTCAAATTCACTTGGCAGACCGCTACCATTGAATTCGTCCGCAAACTGAACAAGTGCAAGGAGCCTCCGATCACCGAAGGCCTACTGCACTCCTACAGCTCCTCCATCAATGCTCCGTTGCAGACCTACATTCACCCCGGCGGACATCAGTTCGCTGCTGACAGCGTGCCAGCTATCGTAGCATTCTTCCAACAACACCAACTCACTCAACAGAAGAGCGAGTCGGAGTAAACGGAAAATTAGGAATGACACTCGATCGCCGCAGGAGCTCAAATTGCAGTGGCGAAATCTAGTTCCGCAGCGTTGATACTACGGAGAGTAGATATTCATCTCGGGGTACCTGCAGGCCAGATATTCGCAACACCTAACGTCAGGCGGAACCGAACTTGGCGACGAGACCGACCGCCACTGCCCCGCGTGAGCGGTGAGGCAGAGGTTATTGCACTCGGTGAGGTGGTCCAATGAGCAAGGTTGCTGAAAAAGCGACTGCTTTCGGCCGTCAATACCTGCCAGCGTGAGCGCTAGCAAGACTGCATCGGCTGCCCGCCCTACCAGAATCGGTTACGGCGAGCTCTGAACATATCTTTAAGCAGGCTTGCGCTGCACAGCCCGACCAGCAATCCAACTCCGGCGGCTATCGCCGCGGAGCGAACAGGTACGTTAGAAATACTTTTGCTAGTGGCCTGAGAAGCTTGTCTCAAGGGCTCTGCAATTCTATCCGTTGCATCCTGAAAGAACTGCTGAGTCGACCGAGCGACGTTTGCAAGCAAACCGCCGCTGGATGCGGCAATTTCGTCGATCCGCTCTTCGATCTCCAAAATGTTGGCATTGGTCTTCTGATGGACGAGCGCGACCAACTTGCGTGAATCGCCATCGATGGAAAGCAAGTCATCCCGCGACAGTTCAGGCCATTCGGCCCGAATTCTCGAACGCAACTCCTCCCACCGCGCTTCGATACTCGGCTGAGAAGGCGCACCACGTAGAGGGCTGAAATTGTTCTGAGTCACGATTGGCTTCTCCCGTTCAAAGCATGAAGATTCAAATTTTGTCTGCCACCGAGGTAGTGCAATCGCCGTGCCGCACGGGAAAAGTGCATGCCAATTGCTCCTCACTCTGAAAACTAAGGGGGCTGACAGCACGCAGCGCAAGACTGATGGATGCTCAGCAACCAAGATGTGCCGCAGCCGCTCGAACTACATGGCAAGCCAACTGGGCCGTCGAATCGCGTGCTTGCAATGCGGCTGGGCTAAAGAGCCCCGCTACTCGCATTCCCGCCAAATCCGCAGTGGCAATTCTTCAGTAGCAGGTGGGGATTCTGGTTTCGTAGTTCCCGACGGTACAGGGTTTGCAAGCCCTGGTTTTTAGCACACTAGAATAGGTTCTGGCTGGAT
Organism: Aureliella helgolandensis; assembly: GCF_007752135.1. Taxonomy (GTDB): domain Bacteria; phylum Planctomycetota; class Planctomycetia; order Pirellulales; family Pirellulaceae; genus Aureliella; species Aureliella helgolandensis. The sequence continues at coordinate 4,550,117 of NZ_CP036298.1, forward strand.
GGAGTTTGGAGTACCGCAGCAACCAGAGCGCCAGCTACCGGTGGACATCAAGCCGCAGCTGTTGCTCTTAATCGCGCTCAAACACAACGCTTGGCTCAGTGACTGATTCGCAAAATCTAGGCAAACAGCATGTAAGCGCTACGATTGGCCGACTGGTTTGAAGACTCTTTTGACAAACCAGTTCCACAGACGAACGCGCGTTTATTCGCCCCGCAAGTTTCGAGATGAGAAAGAACGACCATGACAATGATTCCAACCCGAGATGGACATGCCCTGTATGTGAAGCGATGGGGGAGCGGACGACCGGTAATCCTCCTGCATGGATGGCCGCTATCGGCGGACAGTTGGGACTTCCATGCCATGCGTATTGCCGAAGCCGGATTCTGCGCGATTTCATACGATCGACGCGGCTTCGGTCGATCGGATCAGCCTTACGGGAATTACGACTACGATTCCCTATCGGACGACCTTAGCGATGTGATGGTAGCCATGGAGGCCACCGATGCGTCGTTGATTGGATTTTCGATGGGAGGCGGGGAAGTTGTCCGCTACATGTCGCGACATGCTGGGCGTCATGTTGTGCAGTGTGGATTGATTTCTTCGGTGGTTCCGTTCCTCTTGAAGACCTCTGACAATCCGCAGGGAGTTGAGCAGAGCGTGTTTGCAGAGATGAGCCAGGCGATTCTCAGCGATCGTCCCCAGTTCTTTGCTAATTTTTTCAAAGACTTCTATGGCGGAGGGCAGGGAAGCCCCCCTGTAAGTGTCCCCTATCTGCAATGGACTCAGAGCATGGCCATGCAAGCAAGCTTAAAAGCCACTTTGGCTTGTGCAGAAGCCTTCGCCACGACCGACTTTCGTTCGGACTTGGCGGCCGTAACCGTTCCAACCTTGGTCGTGCATGGAACTGCGGACGCGATCGTCCCCATTGAAACCAGCGCTCGTGCGGCGATCCAGAATCTGCCTGACGGGACGCTGCAAGAGTACGAAGGGGCGCCGCATGGTCTGCTCGCAACGCATCCCGAGCAACTGGCAGATGACTTGATTCGCTTCCTTCAAACATCCCCCTAACGCCAGCAAAGACGCCGGGCCAGCAGCAAGGTGGGGCCGGGGTAAGGCGTCTTAGCGGCGGATACTGAGCCACCGAAGTTGCTGGCAAGGCACGACCACTCGGGCGCGTTACGCTTGCTTGCGAATCCGCTCGCAGAGTGCGTCGCGCTAGCACGGGGCGTCGGATGCTCCCGCCAATTAAACCAGAAAATTCGACCAGGGCCCGCGTTGTTCCGCTTGAAACCTGTTGTTCCCGAAAGAATCTAAGGAGAAGAAACATGGACTTCATACGGCTGCTCCTCGCCTTCCTAGTACCGCCAGTCGCGGTGTATTTGCAATTCGGAGTTGGAAAGCAATTTTGGTGGAACTGCTTGCTTACGCTTCTAGGCTTCGTGCCCGGCGTCCTGCACGCTGTGTACATCATGGCCTCGCGTCCTCCAGGCTTAACGCGTCTGTAAGCAGCGCGTTCATTGTCAGGCGTTCTCGGAACCAAGACCGGGCTGACTCAGTGCATGCAGCAGCGGCAGGCCCTGCTCCAGGGATCGCTCGACGATTTTTGGCACTCAATTCGCTGGGCAGCCCTACACCACTGAAGAAAAATGCTTAGTAGCCAGAATGCCCACTTACGCCGTTTTCGTGTTGGCCACTACTGAAAGTGCACCATTCGCGGGGCGTTTTCCAACGACAGTCGCTGAGATCATTTTCTTGTCAGCTACACGATAGCGGTCACCAACGTCGCTCAAGGAGCACTGAAATAGTGCCCCGATGAGGAACGACCTGTTGAAACAGACACCCGCTGCAAAAGCCGGGAAGAGTGGTCGGCGCTACCGGGTTGCCTCGGGTGCAAACGCCTCGCCAAAGCCGAACACGCTCCGAAATCAACAGGCCGCAACCTCTCGGGTTCTCTCAAATCCCAGGCCGCTAGTATCTCCTCTCGCCAGTATCCGACGGTGGGACCTGCAGAGGCAGGCCGAATTCAATACTTGCTGGCGAATACTCGGGGCGCGACTGTGCGCAGGGCAGGAATAATGGAAGTCTGCGGCAGTATTTTTTCTCGATTCGCGATTTTTTTAGATTCTCTGTCCTCCCCCTGTCAGAATGTTGGGACACACGTGTTTAAGTTATTGCCCCCACATCATTCTCACTGTGAATCAAGCCTTGGTTTCGCCACCAATCCGTGCGATGTGGAACGGCAGGCGAAGCATCGCCGCAAAAATAGGTCGTCAAGCTATTGGTCGAATTCCCTGAAACCCGTGAAAGCCTGCTCCTCCGCGTGCGAGATCCACGCGACCAGGAAGCATGGGCACAGTTCGTAAGCATCTACCGCCCCATCGCCTATCGTCTCGCACGGCTGAGAGGCCTGCAAGACGCAGATGCTGAAGAGTTGGCTCAGCAAGTCATGCTGGCGGTCTCCAAAAAAATCGGCACCTGGAGCCGTTCTTCCCCCGACGTTCGCTTTCACTACTGGTTGAGGCGTGTCATCACCAATGCAATTCACAATGCTATCTCCCGTCAGCCGAAAGATCTCGCTTCAGGCGGTTCGATGGCTGTTGACCTATTGCAGGGCCTTGCGGATACCAATGCCGGAGACCACCGGAACGAGCAAGCAGTGTTGGAGAACGCCGAGATGGAACTCGCTTACCGTCGACAACTGGTCCGTCGCGCTGCGGAAATTGTGCGCGCGAGAGCGGATCGCGTCACATGGCAAGCATTTGTGCTCACAACACTCCAGGGCCAATCCGCGAAGACTGCCGCCAGTAGTCTAGGCTGTTCGGTAGGCAGTATCTACGCAGCACGTAGCCGTGTCGTCCGGCGACTCCGCGACGCCGTCCGTACTTTGGAGGAGCAGTTTGATGCCACGAAACTCGAGTAGCTGCCAATCGAACCATTGCAAGCCGCAACAGATCGAAGCGTATTTGTCAGATCGCCTGACACGTATCGAAGAAGAGGAGCTGTTGCAACATTTAGACGAATGCAATGCATGCTGCCAGCAAATAGAAGAAACAGCAGCCGAACGCGAAACCTGGCAGGCCATGCAAACTCACTTGAGGGACGATGGCTTCGATTCACACCCATTGGCAGACGAACCGTTGGTTACTAGCGATTCACCGATCGTATCGCAGCAAATCAGTTTCATGCTGACACAACTTGCACCGACCGACGATCCCAACATGCTGGGTCGCCTGGGCGGGTATGAAATCTCCGGTGTGATCGGCGCCGGCGGCATGGGGATTGTGCTGAAAGGATACGACACCGCACTCGATCGCGTAGTAGCACTGAAAGTCCTGGCTCCACATCTGGCTAGTAGCGGGGCAGCCCGCAAGCGTTTTGCTCGCGAGGCAAAAGCCGCCGCCGCAGTCTTGCATCCCAACGTAATTGCTATCCACAGTGTCTCGAACGACGCCCAACTGCCGTTTTTGGTGATGCCCTATGTGCGCGGCAATTCCCTTCAGCGGCGGCTTGATCAACGCGGGCCGCATCCAATTCGTGAAGTGCTGAGAGTGGGCTGTCAAGTCGCCGCCGGCCTAGCCGCCGCGCACGCTCAAGGTCTAGTCCACCGTGATATCAAGCCTGCCAACGTTCTCCTTGAAGAGGGGATCGAAAGGGTCACCATTACCGATTTCGGTCTAGCGCGTGCCGTTGACGACGCAACATTAACGCGCAGCGGCGTAATTGCAGGTACACCACAATACATGTCGCCAGAACAAGCCACAGGCGAACCGATCGATGGCCGTAGCGACCTGTTTTCACTCGGAAGTGTGCTGTATGCCATGTGTACAGGCCACGCGCCGTTTCGCTCCAACACTACGTTCGGCGTACTGCGCAGAATCACGGATTCGCCCGCGCGCCCCATCCGCGAGGGCAATCCTGAGATTCCTGATTGGCTCGGTCGCTTAGTTGAACGTTTGCATGAGAAAAATCCTGCCGATCGATTGCAATCGGCCGCGGAAGCGGAGGCGCTGATGCAACATTGCTTGGCACACTTGGAATTGCCTCGACAAAATCCTCTGCCGAACTGTTTACTGCCCAGGAAGCGGACATGGCTACCGGCTGCAATGGCAGCCAGCCTGTTGCTCCTCGCGATGGTTGCGGGACGGCTTGTGATGTGGCCCAGTGGATTGGGCGTTGAACCCAATTCGCCTCAGTCGCTTTCGACAGCGACTCCAGCAACGCCCTCACCACCAAACGCCAATCTCGCGGTGTCCTGGGACGACGAAATTGCTGAAACGCTGCAAGAAACTGCACGGAGTATTGCACGTCTCCAGCGTGAACTCAGCACACCGTAGTCTCGCAAGCTGCGGCGACAATTCGCCAACGCTACTGAGTGCGAGTGCCATCCACTTTAGCCCTCGAATCTTAGTCCGTTCACTACTGCCCAAGGAACCTCTTTATGTTCACGCGCTGCACTCCCTGGCTCCTGCTGCTCTTCACACTCGCGGCGAATCCAATTGATGCACAGGAAATCACACAGACTCCTTCCGCCTCAACTTCGACGGCTCAAAACGTTGTAGCCATGGTTGAGGTGGAATACGGCAGTGCCGAGGACATGCAGAAAGTGCTGAAGGAGCTGCAGCTAGCGGATGAGCTCGACATCTCTGCCCAACCACAGTCCAATCTATTGGTGCTCAGAGGTCCCCAAGAAGCAATGATCGCTGCCCGAGAAGTCCTCGAAGAGCTTCAATCCCACGCTGAGCAGCATAGTCTTGCAAGCCAAACACGAAGCTTCTACCTACACAGCGATACCACTACTGCGAGACTGCGTTGGTCTGGGGGCGAAGGCGGATTGGGCCCCGGCCCAGATAGCCACGCTTTGATCTGTAGGCGCAGCAGTTCCAGCCGATTTAGATTGAGCGACATCGCACAGTTCCCTGGATTGCTAGTAGAGATTCAAGTGCGGACCACGGCCTGGAACAGTGAGATCGTCAATGCCTTGAAAGCTTCACCCGAGGTCTCAATCACGCGAGAGGATCTGACGAAACTGAATGAAGGTTGGGACATCTTGAAATACGTGACTGGGCCACATCCATTGAGCACTGAGCATCCGCAAGTCTTTGACGTGCTAACCAGCCAGGAACGCAAGGAGTCCCCGGAAGCATCAACGGCCCCCGAGGACTACGTAGCCGTTTTCAAGATGAGCGGCATTACGCTACCAACTCAAACAGCCACTCCGCATCGCGGGTCCGCTCAACAGAGCCCATTCGACGATTCCTCATCTGCCGCCCCATTCAACCCAGACGGCGTCCCCTCCAACCCCTTCGATGTCGCTACGCCATCAACCAATCCCTTTGGTGAAAATCCGACACGCGTGGATGATCCCTTTGGAAAAACAGTCGGTCAACAGAGCCCATTCGACGATTCCTCATCTGCCGCCCCATTCAACCAAGACGGCGCGTCCCCCAACCCCTTCGATGACACTACGCCATCAACCAATCCCTTTGGTGAAAATCCGACACGCGTGGATAACCCCTTCGGAGAACCAACGGGACTTTCGTCGCAAGCGACCCACAACCAGCATGCGCAACCAAGGTCTGAAAGCACCGCCCACAGTACGTTCTTACCTCCACGGGTTGAAGCAAGCGAAAATGAGATTCGCTTGACTTTTGAACAACTCAGATTTGCGCAGAAAAATCACCTGCCACCCGAAACCATTTCCAGGTTGCAGGAATCTCTGCGGCTGGTGATCACCAATGCATTCAAACTACGCCAAACGGATCAACTCGATGAGATTCGATCCCAACGTGTAAAGCTCGATACACTCGAGGAGAAAGTGCAACTCAGAGCAACTCAAGCAGAAAAGATTATTGAGCAGCGCTATCAGCTGTTACTGGAGAGAGCGAAAAATTAGCCCCCAAGTTCACTTCTCGACGCAAATCTCACTGGATACAGCGTCATCTTGCCCTTCACCGCGCGACGCTCTTGGCTTGGCAAACGCTGCATCTGTTCGTAGATTGCGTTGTTCGATCCGAACCAATGCGGAAAAACTTCCACCCGATCCATCGTCAATCAGTTAATGCAGCCCTATTGCGCCAAATTCAGGGTGCAAGGCGATGAATCTCAGCTGCCAAGTCAAAGGGGACTCTCGGGGTGAAGTGTTGCGTCTGCTCGATGCGTTCCGCCTTGCAGCGGACGAGTCGGCTCGGTGCGGATGACGGGCGAAGTCATGTACCTAGAACTCTCACCGCAGGCAGCAGGCTAGGTCGGCCTGAGGAAGCGGGTGGCCAGTGAGCCTTTGCTCCTCAGTACGCATATCGATCGTCTACGAAACCTAGTCGCCCACAAACCCAGTCGCCCACAAACCTAGTCGCCCACAAATTTAGGTCGGTCCGCGTGGTTGACTGCTCCTTCGTGCTGAAGCCGCCGAGTACACTTCCAATCCGGGCGTTCATCACCGGGAAATTCCTGGCAGTGACCGAGATTCAAAATGGCGCATTTTCGATTGCCCCTGGCCTTCAGGAGAGTGGTAGTCGACTCTCCACCGACTCTCATTTCAAGCGGCTCAACTTAACCGCATCCTTCACAAGGCGTTTGGACGCCAAAAGCCAGAGCCGATAAGGATCGGGGACGTTTGAGTTGGACGGTAAAGCTACCTCCATCGCGTTTAGCAATGCGAATCTCCCGGATGGGGTTGAGCGGGTGATGATAGGGCGTTCTAGCAAGCGAGGCAACGCTGCATTGGTGTTCAGGGGATGCTCGTTGATAGAACGATTTCGATACGCTGCGAGTCCGCTCAGTGCAACGAGCACGAGGGGCGGTCATTGCGTTCCCCAAGAGGAAACGGCTTTCCCTGGAGCACTGATTTCTGTAAAAGAAGCAACGCGACTTGAAACGTGAATCACTGCAGTCATGGATGTCGATAAAAAACTGCTATGGATGGCCAACGCAAGGAGCTATGCGGAGAGCCTCCCCTACTGAAAAACGTACCGCAAGATCCGAAACTAGCGAATCAAGAGGCTGCGTTCGCAGAACGTTAAATCAATGCCTTTGAACAGCAAGCCCCCGTTTTCTCGCCTGACCTCTACGATGTTCCAGCAAGACTGGAATCAACGGAATGTCGGCGGTGTGGTGATTGGCGACATGCCCAATTGGATGGACGACAACATGCCTTCCGGTGGATCCAAAGACAGGCGTTATGGACCTGTAGCCGCGCATTTCAAGATGCGAGTCACATCTGTGCCTTGTAATCTGGCCCTCCGAACCCCAGAGCAGTAGCGTCTGCAGTATCCTTCAAGTATTAATCGCAGGGGTGTCCCACACTTCCCCATCAGCTTCTCCAACGTTTGCTTCGCGTGAGTGTTTGAAGATTTCCGATAAAAACCTGGGAAAGGTGAAGTCCGCCGACGCACTGGAGGCTCGCCGCAAAATCTGGATTCACTCCGCTCCTTCCATTACCGGGGAAGCCGAAGCTGCCCCCTGTGCAACTAAATCTAGCTAGGAATATTGAGATGCCGCTACACGACAAAAACTCCAATCGTGACCAGCTTGCCGATGACATTTATGGTTCAGACGACCTTGCAGGCAGTACGCCCAAATTCCAATTTCCCAATGCGGAGCTCGACTCACGCCATGTCTACGCACTGGTACACGACGAGCTGATGTTGGACGGAAACTCGCGTCAAAACCTTGCTACCTTCTGTCAGACCTGGGCTGAGCCAGAAGTGCATAAGTTGATGGACGAGTGCATGGACAAGAACATGATCGATAAGGACGAATATCCGCAAACGGCAGAAATTGAATCGCGTTGCGTGAACATGTTAGCGGATCTTTGGAATTCACCTGAGGCTGCCAACACCATCGGCTGCTCTACAACGGGATCAAGCGAAGCAGCCATGTTGGGCGGAATGGCGATGAAGCGAGCGTGGGAAGCCAAGCGGAAGGCCGCGGGGCTTCCCTACGACAAACCCAATTTGATCACCGGGCCAGTCCAAGTCTGTTGGCACAAATTTGCGAGGTACTGGGATATCGAACTTCGCGAAGTTCCGATGGAGCACGACCGTTTGATCATGACCCCCGAGGAAGTTCTCAAGCGTTGCGACGAGAACACTATTGGAGTTGTGCCCACGCTAGGCGTTACCTTTACTTGCCAGTACGAGCCCGTCAAGGAAATATCCGATGCGCTCGACCAACTGCAGAAGACTAGCGGACTTGATATTCGCATGCACGTCGATGGCGCCAGTGGCGGATTCCTTGCTCCATTTTGTGCTCCCGACCTCGTGTGGGATTTTCGCTTACCACGCGTCAAATCGATCAATACTTCGGGGCATAAGTTTGGTTTGGCTCCCCTGGGGGTTGGATGGATCATTTGGCGTGAGGAAGCAGACTTGCCGGAAGAAGAGATCTTCTGGGTAAACTATTTGGGCGGCAACATGCGTGACATTGCCCTCAACTTTTCTCGCCCCGGTGGGCAGGTTGTTTGCCAATACTACAACTTCTTACGACTCGGATTCAATGGCTATCGCCGCATCCACGGTGCGTGTTACGATACCGCCAAGTTTATTTCCGCTGAGATTGAAAAGCTCGGATTGTTCGACGTTCTTTACGATGGTGATCGTGCGACTGGCATCCCGGCTCTTTGTTGGAAGATGAAGAAGGGGATCGATCCTGGATTCAATCTTTACGAGCTGGCTGACCGGCTTCGAACGCGTGGCTGGCAGGTACCGGCCTACTCGCTTCCCTCCAACTGCCAAGACACCGTCATCCAGCGTATACTGGTACGACATGGAGTTAGCCGAGATTTGGGCTCCCTGCTCGTCGAAGATATCGATCGCGCAATTGCCCACTTGAAGAAACACCCACACCAGACTGCCATCACAGCAGACGACGCCTCAGGGTTTCACCATTGACACCAACGGTTCGCACGCCTCGCCACTTGCGCAAGTCGCTCGGTTCCCACCGGCTTGGAACCGTGCTCTCGCCGTTGTGGAAGCCAGAAAATCTGAATTGGTGGATCGGTTGTATCTTTGCGATCGGATCCCTGCTGTTTGCCGTGGCTAGCCTACTGACTCTGCTACCAGCTCTGGCAGCAGCTTGCTCGTTGCAACCCTATATCAATGCGATTTTCTTCTCAGGCTCGATTCCGTTTACCCTCGCTGCTTGGCTGCAACTCTACCAAGCTGCCAACGCACATCCTCAAGTTGGCACAACGCGAAAATGGTTCGGTTGGCGTCCGCAGGACGTGGGGTGGCGGAGTTGTGCATTGCAGTTTGCTGGCACGCTCCTCTTCAATATCAATACTTACGATGCGATGCTACCATCACTCAGTTGGATGCAACAGGATCTGGCGGTTTGGACGCCCGATGTGATAGGTTCCATTCTGTTTTTGAGCTCAGGCTACCTAGCATTCGTTGAAGTCAACCAAGGGCAGAGCTGGTTTCAGCCACGACAGTTGTCTTGGTGGGTGGTGTTCGCCAATTTACTCGGATGCATCGGTTTCATGATTTCAGCCGTCTACGCTATTGCCTTGCCCGAAGCGCACGAAGCTTGGAGTACCATCTCCATCGGACTCACGTTGGTCGGAGCAATATTCTTCTTGCTCGGGTCACTGCTAATGCTAGAGGAAGCAATCAAGTCCGAACTACCGAGTGAACGCGAATTGGGGCGTCTGCCAGAGACCGCTGAACTTTGACCGAACCAGACTGGCATCCCAGGCCCAGCTTACGTGCCCCAGCCCCTAGGGCTATCCATTTCTAACAGCAAAGCGAATCCATGACATTCAAAGCGTTATTGATCGAGAAGAAGGGCCCCACGGAAGTCACCGCATCTGTTCAAGAATTGGCTGAGGATCGCTTGCCGGCAGGAAACGTGACCGTGGCTGTCGAATACACGACCGTCAACTACAAAGACGGCTTGTGCTTGCAGGCCGGCAGTCCCCTGGTGCGTAGTTATCCTCACATTGCTGGAATCGATTTCGCGGGCACTGTGGAGAATTCAGAGGATCCACGCTACCAAACTGGCGATAAAGTCATCCTCACTGGCTGGAAAGTCGGAGAATTGCATTGGGGAGGATTCTCACAGAAGGCGCGCGTGAATGCCGATTGGCTGGTTCCCCTGCCGAAGAATTTGACGACCAAGCAAGCGATGGCCATTGGGACAGCTGGATTTGCTGCCATCCTCGCAGTGCTGACGCTTGAGGACCATGGCCTGAAGCCGGAGCAGGGTGAAGTCCTCGTGACGGGGGCTTCCGGCGGAGTCGGTTCCATCGCGACTGCCATTCTCGGAAAGTTGGGGTATCAGGTTGCTGCGGTTACGGGCCGCCCCGAGACATCCGACTATCTGCTCTCATTAGGAGCAACCCGGATCATCGCTCGCAACGAAATTGGCTCGGTGTCGCGAAAGCCACTCGAATCCGAAGTTTGGGCTGGCTGCGTTGATGCCGTCGGTGGTGAGATGTTGGCACGTGTTCTAGGCCAGCTGAAGTACGGTGCCTCGGTAGCCGCGGTCGGACTAGCCGGCGGTGTTGCGCTCCCGGCCAGCATGCTGCCCTTCTTACTTCGTGGTGTCAATTTACTGGGCATCGATAGCGTCTTGTATCCAGCGGAAAAACGCGTACGAGCCTGGCAACGCATCTCCGAAGACCTGCCCTTAGAAAAGCTCGATGCGATGATGCAGATGGCGACGCTGGCCGACGTTCCGCTCCTGTGCCACCAAATTATTCAAGGGCAGGTGCAGGGCCGCGTCGTTGTGGATGTTAACACCTAATTCCCAATTCCAACTAGGCTCGTAATGCAACAGTCCCTCTGCACTTGCGCGCAAACCTGCAGCCGATTCAGCAAGTTTTTCACAGGCGCGTAGTTTAAGCAGCAATCTTCTCGCAATTCTAATTGGAAGCCAGAGACACAATCTGATGCCGGAAAACACGCCCCAGATGCCACTCGTACAGTTGCAGCCCAGTGATGCGCACAATCTCGAGTTGGAAGCAAACGTACATCCGCGTACTTGGTCCAATCCAACGCCATTGCATCCGTACCACTTAGTCGTAATTGGAGCCGGCACGGCGGGCCTAGTGACTGCTGCTGGCGCTGCGGGGCTGGGAGCACGGGTTGCCTTGATCGAACGCGAGTTGATGGGCGGGGACTGTTTGAACGTAGGATGTGTTCCTTCCAAAGGCATCATCAGCGCCGCCCGCGTGGCTGCAACGGTGCGCGATGCGAAGAAATTCGGAGTGCATGTTCCCGATGGAACACGCGTCGACTTTGGAGAGACGATGTCGCGCATGCGACGTTTGCGCGCGCAGATCAGTCCCGCTGATTCCGCACAGCGTTTCTCCGACTTAGGTGTCGACGTCTTTTTTGGAACGGGAAAATTCACCAACAATTCAACGATTACCGTTTCCAACTCGGACGGCTCGACCAGGGAACTGAAATTCAAGAAGGCTGTCATCGCTGCTGGCGCACGCGCCGCAGCGCCATCGATTCCAGGACTCGAGACAGTCCACTACCTAACTAATGAAAACCTATTTTCGCTAACCGATCTCCCCAAGAGGTTGGGAATCATTGGATCTGGGCCGGTGGGTGCCGAAATGGCGCAAACATTCGCGCGCTTCGGCAGCGAAGTTTACCTTTTTGAACGCTCTGGTCAGATCCTTTCCCGCGAAGACTCCGATGCAGCCACGATCGTGCAAGAAAGTCTTTCACGCGATGGCGTTCATTTGATTCTCAATAGTTCGGACCTAGCCGTTCACTCCACCGAAAATGATGAAATTCAAATTGTGGGGCAGCAAGCTGGCGTTCCCTACGACCTCCAAGTCGACCAATTGCTGATCGCCGTGGGGCGCGCTCCTAACACCGATGGACTTAATCTGGAAGCGGTCAATGTTCGCTACGATGGACGGGGAATCGAAGTGAACGACTATCTGCAGACAACCAACCCGCGAATCTACGCTGCTGGCGACATTTGCTCGAAGTACAAATTCACGCATGCTGCCGACTTCCAAGCTCGCATCGTGATTCAGAACTCCCTGTTCGCGGTCGGTCCCTTCGGAAAGAAGAAGGCGAGTGAGCTAGTGATCCCTTGGGCCACTTACACATCACCAGAAATCTCCCATGTCGGTTTATATCCGCACGAAGCGAAACAAGCTGGTATCGAAATCGACACCTACACTCAGCCTCTGGAACATATCGATCGGGCAATACTGGACGGTGAACAGGAAGGATTCGTTAAGGTCCATACCAAGCGGGGAGCCGACAAAATTGTGGGTGCCACCATTGTCGCTGAAAACGCGGGCGACATGATTTCCGAGATCAGCGTGGCGATGTGCAACGGTGTCGGGCTATCGAAAATCGGTGCTACGATCCATCCCTACCCAACTCAAGCCGAAGCGATTCGTAAGTTGGGCGACCAGTTTATTACAACGAAATTGACACCGCTCAGTGCCAAGCTATTAAAAGCGCTGATGCGTTGGAATGTTGGCAGCTAGACTTAGCTGGTCTCTCGAAAGATTTGCGGGCGGCCCTCCGTGGCAGCGGTAGCCTTGTTTCGGGCTCTCGCAGAAGACCGTTGGTTGAGATCGCCATGAGTCCGAACGAATCCGTCGGGCGATTATCGGCACGCACTGGCACTCGCCTCATGGTTGGGCGCAAGCGGCGCAGTGGGCATCGGCCCAGTGCAGAATTCCTGGCCCCAGCTAGTCGATTCCTCCTCTGCAAGCAAAGCCTATTTTCTGAGAAACGCTGGATGAGTGCAGATGGCGACAATGGCTTCGTGCAACGAAAAATCGCTTTCCTCAATTTGGCGATAGACATCGTTGATAAATACTTCTTCTTGAAGACCTGCGTCGCGTCCTGTGGAATACGAAATCAGCTTGGACACGATGTTTTTCAGCACCAGCTCCTTGTCTGCCAGGAGAATACTCTTAACTGCTGGCAAGGAATTGACCGGACGACCATCCCAGAGACTCGCCGTCGTATCGATGGGCATCCGGCTGGTTTTCAAGGTCTCCCCATTATCTGAGTTCGCCAAAACTTCAACATGCGTGTACTCATCGCGCCATCTTCCCAAAGAATCATAGTGTTCCAAGGCCAGCCCGAGTGGATCGATCTTCCTATGGCAGCGATTGCATGTTTCCACGTTCTGGTGTTGCGCCATGATTTCCTTCATGGTTTTTGCGCCTCGGATATCGGGCTCTTCGATCTTCAAATCCGCAGGAGGTTCTAGTTTTTCCCCATAGAGATTCTTCAAGATCCAAACTCCACGCAAAATGGGAGATGTACTGAAGCTGCCCGAGGTCAGCTTCAGTATTCCTGCCTGGCCAATCAAACCACCTCGCTGGCTATCACTAGCGAAATTCTGAGGGCGGAACTCCCTGCCGCTAACGGGCGGGTAGTCGTAGAACTCGGCGGTCAAATCATTTACCATCGCAAAATCGGAATCGATAAAATTCACCATGCTCAGCTTCTTCAGAAGGATTTCTCGAAACAGCGCGTTGGCTTCCCCCGAGAGTGCATCGATGTGTAGCGTGGTAACGTTGGTGAACAGACGATGGTCGGGTGCAACATCATCGATCCGATCGGTCTGCAGCCATTGCCTGGTAAAGTCTTCGCAAAAACGGAAGACTTTAGGGCTAGCTAACATCCGAACGAGTTGTGCCTGCAGCAACTCTTTCGACTGCAGCTCGCCCGAATCAGCTGCCCGCAACAACTCTTCATCTGGGCCTGAGTTCCATAGGAAATAGGCTAACCGAGCGGCAAACGCTCTGTCATCGAGAGTGCTCGGCTCGTGCTTGTAAAGAAAGTACGGGGAACTCAAGATTGCGGTGACCATTCGACGAGCGGCCATGCGATAAGTACCTCCCGCATCCAACGTGCGCTGCCCAAGATCGGTGATTGCGTCGAGATCTTTCTGTGGAAGCGGACGGTGGATAAACAGAGTGGCCAAATGCTGGGCGAGCTCAGCAGGGTCTTCCGACTCACTCAACAAGATGCGTCGTTCCGCAACAGTCGGCCACTCATCATAAATCGGTCCGGTGATTTTCACTCTATTGAAAATGAGCTTCGGCCCCGCATACTTTCGGTGCTTTTCAGCCCCCTCGCCAATATTCCAAGTAGCTGCACTATCGAAGGTAAAGGAGATCTCGGTACCAGGTAGCAAGGTGAGATCCAGAGAAAGAGAGCTCGCTTGGTTCGGCAGCACGAACCTTTGGATCTTTTTTAGGTTGGTAGGATAGCGTGGATCCCCCGAGTTGACGCCGATCGTCTGATCCAGTTCCGAGTTGACGATAGTCACATCGGCTTCGAACCGATACCTTCCGAACTCAGGAATCTCAAACAACTCCTCCGAATCGCCACTCGTGGAAAAATGGAGATTGCTGCGCCACGGGTAATTGGTGGTCAGGACGTGCGAATCCTTGGTTTGGTAGTCTCCGCGCGAACTGCCGCGAAAATTCTCGATTTCAAAATCCCAGCCGCGCACGAGCGGTTTTTCATCGAGGATCAATTGATTCGCAACGAACCGTGCCGTCTTCAAATAGGCCTGCACTTGATAGGGTGACATCAAAAGCGATTCGCCAGCCTTATTGAACCGTTCACCGCTAGGATCATCGGGCAGGAACTCCGTCAACTCAAAGTTGGTGTCCAAGAGATCATTAATGGTGTTGGTGTACTCCTCACGCGTTAGCCGCTTGAGCAGGCTAGGGGGTGCCACTTCACGCAGCCTTCGTTTCAAGCCTTGTACCATAGTCCGACGCAGGTCGTCGGCTGGCTGTGGCTCTTTGGCTGGTGGCATCTCCCGCTCATCAAGCACGCCAATGAGCGTCTCCAAGAACTCACGGTTGGCGAGACGAGATTCGCTGAGTGGATCGAGACGAACCTCTCCCTCCGGTTGGTCAACTCCGTGACATGCCACGCAGTACTGCGCAAAGAACGGGGCTTCAAAAGACTCAGCGAAGACCTCACCTGGCAACAAGCAGAGGACGATAGCGTACGCAATATATCTCATGGAATCACAAATCATTGGAGCACCGACATTCATGAAGGTGCACAGCGGACACGAAAAAACTTAAGTCAACGACACCGTTGATTCACTTTCCCCGAACACATCCTCTTCGATCCCCAGGTCCTGCAGTATCGACAAATAGACGTCGCAGATGGGGCGATTCTTTCGCACTTCGTGCTGAAATTGCTTGACCGAACCATTGAAATAAAGCGCCGGCAGGTCGTCGAAAGTGTGTGCACTGGCATTGCCCATCGATGCCGTGACCAAAGTGGAAGTCTCCTCGAACAGGTTGCGCCCCGCCGACATCGACTTGCTCTTCATGTTTGCTAAAGTGCTTCCGATCTTGCCTAGAATCATGTTCTCCATGACCAGCAGCTTGTCGATTTTGGATTGCTTCTTGCCATGGTGGGAGAAGTCGTGATAGCTACCAACAATATTGTCTTGCGAAAAGCTCTCCCAAAACGGAATCTGCAGTGTGACCACTCGAGTCGAATCGGTTTCGAAAGCCAACAACGATAGATCCAGCATTACCTGCAAATAGTCTTCGACGCTGCGATTGGAGTACTGCGGAAGCTCATAGTCCGTATGCGGCTTGTCCGAATCACTCCAGAACACCCGCTTGCGAACCGACTTCTCCACTTCTCGAACTGATGTGAAGTAGTCATCAACTTTCTCACGATCCCGATGAGACAGATCTTTGGACATCGATTTAGCATGCTCGTACGCCATATCGAGAATGCTCTTCTCTTCCGCCAGAATCTGCTTCTGCTGGGCGTGATTCTCGTCCACCCCGAAGAGCAAGTTAAAAATTCGCTCCGGAGAATCCATTTGGTAGACAGGCAAGCCGTGCCGGTCCCAGCAGACTTGGGAGAAGTTCAGGTTCTGCCCCGCTTGCAGAGCCAAGGATTGAAAGCGAGTCTCGCCGCCTAAGAGCTCAGCAGCCTGTTGATCGAACGAAATGCGATTCTTGCGTTGCAGCTTGTTAAAATAGCCAGACAGGACGCCGACGCAGGGCGTATGGCCATTGCCCAGCTGCACTCCTGGATTGTCCATGCCGCTGAAGATCTTCAAGTTCTCTCGATGCGCCTCCAAATTTTTGAGAAGCACAGGGGACTCTTGGTCGGGCAGCAGCGCGGGCTGATAAAACCCCAGGTGGTTGACGACGGTAAACAACCGCTTTACTGGATTTATGGGCTCTTGGCCGAAGCTTTCCAGCTGCGGCAAAAGCAGGGTCAACCCCGCCGCTTTGACAAAAGTTCTTCGTTGCATGTCTTCTCCCAGGCACTTGTGTTGTCTGGTCTATTCTAGCAGACATCTACCACAAGAGTTTTTCCAACGCATTGTCCTCGTCTACAATGCTAGTCGTCGCTTTGGGTGCCCCAACCGACGCGTTCACCGCAGTTGCCAAGGTTTAGAGCCGTTTCAATGCAAAGCTCAAACTACCACTTTCATCAACCAATCTTAACCATACGGCCCATCCTCAACGGCAACACGCCTCCTCTTCTTTCGAGCATACCTTATGAAACACTTTCTCCTTTCCGCTTTGACGGTGGTGGCATGGGCCGCTGGCGTTCATGCAGTCGAGCGGCCCAATGTCGTGTTCATGATGACCGACGATCAGGCACCTTGGGCCATCGGCGTGCACGCTGGCCCAACTCACGCCGACACACCCCATTTGGATGAACTATTTCGATCGGGAGCCTATTTGCCAAATACGTTCACACCGACGCCCGTTTGCAGCCCATCCAGAGCGTCCTTAGCGACGAGTCTGTACGGAAGCGAAGTTGGAATTCACGATTGGATCAATCCTAGAGTTGAACCAGACCTCGGCTTGGAGCCAAATTTGACGACTTGGTATGAATGCCTCCACGATGCTGGGTACTACACCGGAATTATCGGAAAGTGGCACCTCGGTTTACCCGACAAATTCCATCCGACTCACAATGGCTTTGACTACTTCATCGGCCATCGGGGAGGGGGCTGGTCCCCCAACAATCCTACCCTGGAGAAAGACGGCCAGGATAAGAAGTTTCAAGGACTGACCACGGATATTCTGACAGATCACGCCATCGGGTTTTTAGAAGATCGTCCCCGCGACCAGCCGTTCCTACTCGTTCTGCACTTCCGTGCTCCCCACGCAGCCTGGCTGCCAGTCGCACCCGAGGATTGGGCGCCCTTTGAAAACCTTGAAGTCGACTTGCCCGATCCGAATTACCCTGGAATTGACACGATGACGGTCAAAAAGAAAACGCGGGAGTATCTCGCTAGCGTGCGCGGCGTCGACCGCAACGTTGGACGCCTCATGGGCAAGCTCGACGACATGAATCTATCGGATAATACGGTGGTCATTTTCACCTCGGACCACGGCTATAACATGGGGCATAACGGGATTTGGCATAAGGGCAACGGGCACTGGATCTTGATGCCCGATGCACTACCAGCCGCCACGGAAAACATTCCCCAAGGCCAAAGACCGAACATGTACGACACGTCGCTGAAAGTGCCAACTGCAGTGCGCTGGCCCGGCGTCACCCAACCGGGGAGTACTATTACAACGAACATCTCCCACTTGGATTGGTTCCCCACGCTGGTGAGTATTGCTGGTGGTAGCTCGCCTGCATCTCAACCGGTGCGCGGCCGAGATCTATCCCAAGTTCTAGCCGGCCAGACTGAATTGGATTGGGACGAGAACATTTTTTCGCAATATTCCACGCTCCACCAATCTCGCACACACATGCGATCACTCCGCACGCCTCATTGGAAATTGATTCGTGATTTCTTGAACCCCGAACGCGATGAACTGTATGACTTACAGGCAGATCCTGGTGAACATACCAATGTGATCGCAGACGAAAAGAATCAAGCGACTATCGAACGCCTTCACCGAGAATTGATCTCGCGCATGCAAGCAATCCAAGATCCCGTCTTGGAGATGGTTGAGCATTGACGAATGCCTAAGCTGCGGGTGTTCTAATCTGGACTGGTAAGGCCCCTAGTTGCTCAACAAAGTGTCATTGGGTTCCTGTCCATCAGATGGCTAAATTGAGAGCGTTTTTTGGGTTTCACGCGATGATAGCATCCTAACGACTCGGTAGCCGAAAACACCTATCCTTGCTCACCGGGCTGTCGATTTAATAGCAATTTGAATTTTACCGCGGCGGTAGCGTCCCTAATTACCTTGTAGCAGCAACCACCTTTCCTTGCTCACGCGGCGGGTTACGATTTCAACAACTCGTCTCGCAGCGGAGTACGATTCGGGACGCGCTCGGTCTGTTTGGGACCAGTACCAATAGCAACATTGGCCCCTGTTCGACGCTTTCTAGCTTGGGAAAACGTAACCGTTCACGGTTGTCTGCAACTTAAGCTCAAACCTGAAGCACTTGATGAAGCTGCCCGGTGGATGAGGAAGGGCGCGAACGACCGACTAAATGCTTCGCAGCGGTGAGCTTGCTTAGTACTACTCCGCGCGGTTGAGTTTGGTTGGGGGCGAGTCGGGTGCAGCAGAGAATGTTGTTGGCAGGAAAATGTTGGCAGGAAAATAGCCAGAGCAATTCATCTTCCTGCCCCCATCTTCCTGTCAAAACGTCCGCCTGGATGCTTCGAAACCGTTCGCCGTTGTCAGCGACCTACACTCCAACCTGAAGCAATGGTTGAAATTGTAAGTGGATAAGGAAGGTCGTGAACGGTTACGGGAAAACTAGCTTGGCATACGCGAGGTTCCGCTATCGCGCGGCCCGCTCCACACTTGCCTGCCTGACTCTAGTGTGGTGAGTCGCCACGGAGTGACGAGAAATTCTTTGGGTCTGGGTGTGCTGGAAGCGTGGACTTCCACTGCGAGAGCTTTTCAATCAGCTGAGCGACAATCTCCGGATGCGACTCCTTCACGTCCTGCTCTTCGTACACGTCGGCAACAATGTCATACAGTTCCACATAGTCAGCCGTTTCGTCGCTGAGCAGCTTCCAATTTTGATCGACAATGCAGTAGTCGACCCAATGAAAGGAATCGGCTTGCCCGGGCTTTCCGCCACCTCGCATCTTCCAGAACAGAGGCTTGCCTCTTCCTTGGCTGGTTCCGCCTTGAAGTTGCTTGAGCTGGCTGATTCCGTCAGGCTTATACTGCTCAGGCAACTTCGCGCCGGCGACTTCGCAAAAAGTAGGAAGCAAATCGACCGCTGAGATCATCAGTCGACGATCGACTTTGCCTTTTGCAATCTTCCCAGGCCAGCGGGCGATGAAGGGCACGTTGATCCCGCCCTCGAACAGCGACGCCTTAAAGCCCTTCCGTCCTGCGGTAATGCCTTTCGAAGCAGCGATGCCAAACCCTGCTCCGGTAGCGGTGTCATAGCTCAACTCAAGCGGCCTAGCGTCCTTCGCGCGGGCTGGTCCATTATCGGAACTGAAGATCACCAGCGTATTCTCTGCAAGGTCTAGTCGGTCTAGAGCATCCAAGACTTCCCCGATCCGCTCGTCGGCGTGTGACAGTACCGATGCGTAGATTTCGTCAGCTTCCTGCAATCCACTTTCCCGAAACCGCCATCGGTACTTTGGGACCACATGGAAGGGAGTGTGCGGTTCATGAATCCACAGATTGACGAAGAATGGCTTTCCCGCCTGCCCGCTACGCTCGATAAACTCGATCGCGTTCTCGGCATCTTCGTGGACGGGCATCTGCTCTCCAGAGCAATTGAACGCACCGTAGGCATCGTATCCATACTCACCAGGTGCTGGCGAGTCCGGGATCATATCGTTCGCCAAATGCCACTTACCGAAATGAGCGGTTGCGTAGCCCGCTTGCTGCAGCAGTCGCGGCAGGGTGGTGGAATCGGTATCCAGCCAATCCGGCATGTTACGTTTCGCGTTGCTGGGCACCCAAGCAAAATGCCCGTCGATGTTGTATCGCGCCGGAAACTGCCCCGTCATGACCGCTGTACGACTGGGAGAACAGACACCACTGGCAACGGTAAACCGATGAAAGTCAGTTCCTTCGCGAGCCAAGCGATCGATGTTGGGTGTCTTGACATAGGGATGCCCGTGACAGCCGAGGTCCCCCCAGCCCCAATCGTCAGCAAAAATGAACAGGATGTTGGGACGGGGAGTGTCAGCGGCTGCAACCGAAGTAAGCAAGCTCACAAGCGCCAATGCAATAAAAGCAGTTGATTTCATGTTTAAGAGTACCCGTTTAAAGGTAAGAAATAGAGATCTGGAAATTGCATACTCGCCAACCTGCGTGCCGCTCGGGTAGACGGAACAATCCAACACAGCCGGAACAGCAAATGACGCGGAAAAGACCAGTTCAGAAATGTCCATTGGAGGATGCGATGGATTCGAGCCCAATCTTCGTGCACCGCCTGGAAAGCAAGCGTGACCGTGTCGAGCACCGGTTTGGACTCTTTGCCTGTAGTAGCTTTGATCCTGATTTCGAATTGAAATCCGTAGCCCTCCGGCAATTCGGAGAGCTTTAGTAGAGCGGGACTCTTCGCCACCTGCTTGGAAAATCCTGGCATGTAGTCGTAGTGCTCTTTGGCGGATTGCCACTCAGTCCACTCCTCGATTTTGGCATCGTTGTCCGCGCCAACTCCCACACGCGTTTTAACACTCTCAACCCAAGGTCCCGGACTCACGAAATCCATTTGCGGTTGCGTTGCCAAATAGAATTGGCTCTCGGCAAATATGATGTCAGGATCAGGCTGCCCTTGACCGATATTTCCACACCATTTGAACGGTTCATCGATGCTCTGGGAGGTAAACCAGCCAACGCTCATACTCTTCCTTTCTGCTGGAACGAAGTCAAAAAACAGGTAGTACTGTCCGGCAATCGAGATGGCCGCCCAATCCCCGTAGGCGTTCTGTTCGGGTTCATGAATCTCGTGTCCGGCAACATTCGTATTGAACCGGTCTCGGTTTTCTTTCACCCTACCTGGGCAAAGAGCAGGAGGGAAAACAGCAGAATTTTCATTTAAGGCCCCTTTGAGGACGTGTAGGTTGCAGCCCCGGCTTTGTACATATTCCCGGAACGCGACTCGGTGATACAACGGAGTTTCGCTTATCGGCACTACTGGGTAGGCAGCACCCCGAAGCGGAATGCTTTGGCAACGGCGGCCGGAGCATTTTGAACTTTCAGCTTTTCGTAAATATGAGCCACATGCGTGCAAACCGTCGCATTACTGATGCGGAGTTGATCCGCAATAGATTTCCGTTCACACCCGTCCGCTAACAGACTGAGTACTTCGACTTCTCTTTCGGTGAGCATCTCCAATCGTTCATCGCTGGGTAGCAGCTTCTTGAGTCGCCTCATGATCATTGCTGCCAACTTTGTGTTCAACAATCCACCGCCCGTGTACACGGTGCGAATGCCATCGGTAATCTGGCTGAGCGTCGCCGACTTGAGGAGATATCCCGCCGCGCCACACGATATTGCACGCAGCACATCCTCTTCATGGTCCGATTGGGTAAGCACGATGATCTTGGCCTGATTGCTCTGCGCACGCAGATGCTCAATTGCACTCAATCCGTCCATTCCTGGAAGTCTCAGATCGAGTAAGATAACGTCGGGTTTCACGGAGTCGGCCTGCTCTTGCAGACTATCAAGCGCGCGCTCGGCAGTCCCAAATTGGCTGGCGAGATCAATGTCCAATTCGTCATTAATCGCCGGTGCGATGACTTGCCGATACTCGGCATTGTCCTCCACAAGCATGACACGAATCTTCTTTTGGGACCTAGCGTTCACTTTCTTACCTCCCCAACCTCCGGCGGCGGACTTTCAAGGTTAACGCAACACAGGTTCCGTGATTCGCTTGGCTCTCAACGCGAACCTGGGCAGCTAATAGTCTAGCCCGTCGCGCTAAGGAAGGGGGCACCGCAAGCTCGTCTCCTGTAATTCCGCTGCCATTGTCGCGGATGGTCAACCGAATTTGCTCCCGATCGGCGATCAACTGTGTGTGGAATTCGGTAGCGTCACTGTGACGGCTGATATTCACAAGGCATTCTTGGTAGAAGAACAGTAGATCAGCACGGTCCGTGGGCGTTAGCCGACTCAAATGCTCCTCACCTTCGAACAACATCTCGTGTTGCAGGTCGGCCATAATCCGCTTTGAGGTGCGCAGCATCTCTTCCGTAAGATTTCCATACAGATCCTGGGTCGCTAGAGCACGCGTGCAGGATCGCGCCGCATCGCTCGTCCTATCGGTTAAGTCGCGTAAGCGTTGCAAGATCAACTTCATCTTCTCAGGGGAACCGATCGACGCCCGGGCATGATCCCCCAGCAAGCCTATTGCGTGCAGGTTCCCACCCAACTCATCGTGAAGGTCGGCGGCCAGCCGTTCCCGAATTTCGGTAGCTTGTCGCATCCGTAGCAAGCGTTCCGCCAAAATAGTAAAACCAATGCCCACGGCCAGCAGTACCGTTAACCAAGTCATGACCGTCAATTGCGATTTCTGCTTTGCGTAGAGCCTTTGGAGTGCTGCGGTCACCCTTGGGCGTTCAACTTCTAGCTCGTGCCGCAATGCCAGCTCGTTGAGCCAGGATCGGACGGGCAGGATGCTACCATGGAAATTGCGTCCGTCGGTCAACGCAGAGATTTCACGCTCGGTTTGAAAGTCCGCACTCACGGGTCGCCCCAAAGCAACGTTGATCCCTTGTGAAAACACTTCCATCTCTGCAAAGCCGAACCGTGGACCTGGGCGGTGATTTTCCACACCTACCAGGTACGGATCTTGGACGGTCAATTTTACATAGCGACACTCCGCTTCTGGAGTACGCCGCATCAGGATCGGCCCAGTATCAAAGATGGACTCCTTGCGATAGCTCACTAAGGGAACCGCATCGCTGAAATCCTCGCGCAAGGCGCCTTCGATTACGAACCGATCAGGGATTCCAAAGTCATTGGGAGCAGATTGGGGAATGTTGTCACTCAACTCGATCGAATGCAGGTGGATTTCGTCGACTGTATGACTGGCTCCAAGATCAATTGTGATTGAGGCTTGTTCGATGTCGGTCGCCGCCAGCCAAGCCACACTGTGTTTACTGCTGGAAGCTTCCATCAGGTAAGGCACGAAACCGTCGACGACAAAACGGTCCTGCCACGGCCCGACCGACCGACTTGGAGCCGGAGACAAGGAACGCACCGTTTGTCCCAGCCCTATGCAATCTTGGTGGCGAAAAACCATGATCTCAGCAATTTCGAGTGCATACAATCCATCGAAGGCGCGCTGTGATAAGACCGACGCGTCCAACCGGATCCACGACGCCGTGGTGTTGGGACAATCGATTACGACTGGCGCAATACGGGGCAGCAGCTCGTCTCTCGGACCAAAACTCGCAAGCGTCGCCCCCGTTTCCCTGCCACATCCTGCCACCACTTCGAACGCGACCGGAAAGCACTGGGCATGAACGCCTTGCTTCGAATTGCTGCCGATGGATGGGACCAGCACGATTTGGTCGAACACGACGTTGCCGCCGAAGTCGATACATAGCCATTCGCGATTGTAGGGATCGCCATGCGAGCTGGAGCGTGAGCTGACCGAACCAATGCCCCGGCGCATATTGAAAGCGGCAAGCCTGTCGAGCTGTGCATTGATCTCATCGAGCCGATTCTCTAACTCGGAGATCGTCCAGTCGCTCAGCTTCAGTGACAGCTGCGAGCTACGCGTACCGCTCTCCGCTCCCTCGACGGAGGTAGCAATGGCAATCAGCGTAAATCCGAGAAGGGGAATCCAGTGCGACATAACCACATCTTAGCGGAAGAATAACACCCCTGCCTCATCTATATAGATGATTGATAGGGGCCGGCAAAATGTGTAGCTTACGGTCTCCCGAATGCGTAGCTGCGATGCAGATCGTTCCCTCTGTCCTAGGTTCGGAGAATAATTCTGATGAGAATTGAATGGTTGTTGGCCGTGCTTCTTGCGGCAAGCATTGGCTGTAGCAGCAATGAGAATTTGAGTCGTGTTACCGGCACGATCAAGCTGGACGGGGAGCCGCTCCCAGATGCATTTGTAGTCTTCTCTCCGACGACCGGAGGCACGACATCCTACGGTCGCACCGGCACCGACGGTCGATACGAAATGATGTTTTCCGACAGTGAAAAGGGGGCTTGGATCGGCGAGAACCGCGTTGAGATTAGCACCGGGGACGTCGATCCGACCATGAGCGGGTCGGGTGTGCGCGAGCGGGTTCCAGCCGCCTACAACAAACAATCGACTTTGAAAGTGGAGGTTGTCGCCGGCGGCAATGAACACAACTTCGACCTGAACTCTGAAGAGGGCAGGATCATTCAGCCTCCCACGGAGTAGTGCAACTCCCAGAGAGGCTGGCAAGGGGATCTAGCCAAGGAGAGCTACAGAATCGCATTGGTTTGAGAAGCAGCATTCGCCCGTTGATATAGAGCTGGGTACTTTAGGCAGTCTTGATTGACTGCGCGTTATTTGGGAATTGGGAGCAAGCAAATGTCAAAACTCCATCATCGTCGCGGTTTCACGCTAGTGGAATTGTTGGTCGTGATCGCAATCATCGGCATCCTAGTCGGCTTGCTATTGCCAGCGGTTCAGGCCGCTCGCGAAGCCGCCAGACGCATGCAGTGTAGCAATAACCTTAAGCAGATTGGCTTATCATTTCACAATTACGCCAGCTCACACAAGAAGTTCCCCCCCGGCTTCCTCTTCTTTGATCCACGAATGTCCGGGCGTGGCGACCGCGTGAACCGACAACCAGGCTGGGGTTGGCAAACCATGATTCTGCCCTACGTCGAACAGGGCAACATTTTCAATCAAATCGTATTCGACGGCCGGGGCATGACCGACGCCCCCAACAACGAAATCATCAACCAACCCGTTCCCTTTGCGCTTTGCCCATCATCCGGTGATCCACAGCACATCCAACTGGGGCCAGATACCCTTCCCGTGAATCCAGGTATCGCGTCCAGCAACTACCTGGGTGTTGCTGGCTCATTCGTCGCCAGTGCTTACTACAACCAACCCGCTGGAAGGAAAAATGGCATGACGATCGAGGATCGTTCCATCAAGTTTGGTGACGTGACCGATGGAACCAGCAATACGCTCATCGTTGGCGAAGTTGCCTTCTCAGGAAATGGTAAGAACTTCGGCTCCGGTGGCTTCCTGTGGGATCCCAAATGGTACGGCAGCTTTCAAACCCGAGGAGGATTGGCCCGAGCCGATGGACCGGAATGTGTGATGCGGGCGGGACAATTTCGCATGAATCCACCCTCAGTCGTCAGCGCCAATGTGAAACGCAACAGCTTCAAGAGTAGGCACACCGGAGGAGCGCAATTTGCCTTGGCTGATGGTTCTGTTCACTTCATTTCAGAAAATATTGACCACACGCAAACCGGCTGGGGACCAGTCAACAACGGATCTGTCCCCTGGAGTCAAGTCGGCACCTTCCAGCGGTTGTGTAGTCGAAATGATGGCCAGGTTGCGTCCATCGACCTCTGAGCTTGCATCGTCAGATCCGCAAGAATATACCTCTTGAATCGCATCGTTCAGGGATGTGCAAGCGGACATCCAAGGGACTTCTGCGACGCATGCGATTCCGGTTGGAAATGGTGAATATCATCGCGCCGCTACGTCGTCTGCAGTCGGCACGAAGCCCCCTTGGGACTCGCAATACAGCGAAATGCTTCAGTCCAGACTCTGCAGGTGCCACCAAAATGCTTACATGGCCATCGGCATGACTTCGGTGTCGATTGCGTTGGCCGCCACATTGCGTTTGGCAACATGGCGTTTGGCAACATGGCAACTGGGGGAAATTACCGAATGAATGACTTCGGTAGACTCCCCCATCCTCAACCATACACAACATGAATCGGCATCCTCGCGGAACGAACACCGGAACGGTCCGTTTCCGGCATCCCCCAACCATCTATTCCGCTCACCATCCCCCAACCTATTCGATGCTGTTGAGATATTTCTCGAGCATCGTGTAGCCATCTTCTCCCACTTTGTTTCCGTCGCCCATATCGCTTGGATCAAGTCCATGCAGCGTTTCCCATTGATCTGGGATACCGTCATGGTCGGTATCCTCCGAGGCAGGCATACTGTTGAGTTCCGGCCAGCCGCCGACATCGTTTTGCGAGTCAATGATTCCCGTAAGCTTTGCGGGGTCGGCTACGGTCTTCATGGTTTCATAGACACCTTCATAGGTTGCAGTGCCATCGCGAGCTTCTTGGACGATGCGAGCATCCACGGCATCTCGTTTCGGTAGCGTTGCTCCGGCGTCGCTGAGAACGGAACTGAAGGCATCTTGGGCAGTCTGCTGGTGGATCGGCATGGCGTCCCAGGCTTCAGCCAACTTGACAAAGTTGCCACCGCGTACACCGCTCCAATTGTCGGCCGTGACTTCAGGACTGCCTTCGATGAAGTTTTCGGCGACATACCATTGCCCCTTATCGTCTGCACCACGGGCAGATGGATCCGCAAGCTCCGACCTGCGTGCCGGGTCGGTTGCCGGTCCCGGCTTGTAGTAATTGGCGACCATGTTGATGTTGGACAACTTAGATTGGTCAAAGCCCTTCTGTACTGCTTCCGCTCCATAAGCACTGCGGTAGCCCCAGTTATACACGACGTTATTGCGATAGTCGGTATTACCACAGCCGGAAGCGAAACGCGGGTTACGGCTGGAGTGATGGGCAATCAGGTTGTGGTGGTAGGTACTGTTGTTCGATCCCCAGATGCCTCCAAATCCATGCGTGCTTTTGCTGTGGTTCGAGTTGAACATGCTCTCGGTGATCATGCACCATTGCACGGTGATGTTTTCACAGTGGTAGATTGACATTGTCTCGTCAACACTCCAACTGGCTGACACATGGTCTAGAATCAGATTTTTCACATATCTGGCAGAGATCGCGTCTGCATCTTTGCCAGATTCATCCCCAAATCGGACACGGATATATCGGACGATCACTTCATCGGCGCTGATCATTAGGGGGTACCCCCTCAGGCAGATCCCGTCGCCTGGCGCTGTTTGCCCAGCGATGGTGATGTTCGGGTTCCTGATCCTGATATCACTCTTCAGTTCGATGGTGCCAGAAACTCGGAAGACAACGGTTCGTGGTCCCTCGGCATCCACCGCAGCCCTCAAACTGCCAGCTCCGGAATCGTCCAGGTTCGTCACTTCATAGACTCGGCCGCCTCGGCCTCCCACCGTGTGCTTACCGTATCCTTCCGCAGTCGGGAATGCTAACGGGGCTTGGGCCAAGCTGATAGCAGGGTAGATAAGCAATCCGATCAGGCTCAACGTCCTGCAAACCGCGTAGTGCATGACAGGCTCTCTTTCTTGTAAGGTGAATGAATTCCAAGTGTTCGTGGCTGATGCAGCTGAATATCATCTCGGGCCAGCCAGCTCCCGCTGCTATTCAATCTCCACCACCACGCGTTGATACCTTGTGAGTTGAGGAGTTCCTGTATCCGCCACTTCACAGATCACGTGTAGGGTTTGGCCTGGAACGCAAGCGGTGGGGACAATCAACATCGCGTCCTGTGTCCTGGCATTTTGAATTTCGACGGTATGGTCAACCGTTCCGGCTTCTCGATACTGCCACCATCGATATTCCAAATCGTCTCCATCGGGATCCCACGATAGTCGTGCACTCAGCTTCACGACTTCTCCCGGTTGAACTTTTAGATTCAGCGCGTTGACTAGGCTTACAACAGGCGGATGATTCGCTTCTTCAAAGGACTTGACGCACCAGTCGGCACGCGACGCAAAATCGTTTTGCATCGCAGCGTTCCAACGCCAGATGGGTTTCAAATAGTCCGTCAGCAGTTGGTCGTTGGGAATGTCCTGGCGCAGGCGTTCTCGGCCCCAAGCCGAATTTCCGTACCATCTACCCCCAGGATACTCGTAAGCGGGATCGGCCACAGGATCGAGCCAAGTGTTGTTGTGCACCTTGACGTAGCGTCCCCCCCATCCACCCCAACCAGGCGACTCCATACTCCGCAACCCGGTCGGAATCGTATGCAGGAACGCAGGTGAGTCACCTTCGGATCGAAAGTCCCCCGCCGCGAATCCCTTGTCTCCCTGCTCATGGGCCGGATACAGTGCACACAGCGGCCCGTGGTTCTCCAGGATGTTCGGCTTCATCCAGCCTGCCTCCAGATACGCTTGCTGTTCTGCCGGCAAGTACTTCTTCCAGTGATAGAAAATCGCGATAAACTGGTCGGAAATGATCGTAGGGATGTCATACTTCCCCCACTGAGAACGGATGTAGGTTTGATAGGTCGAATCCTGCTCCCAGATAAAGAAGAAGCGAATTTTGTGAGCAACCTCGGCCATCTTTTCAGGATGCTCTTCCTCAATCGTGCGAAGGGCGCGGGCGATCGTGTTCGTACCGCCCCATGCTTGAATCCAGATGGGACGGTCATCCGATTCATCCAACAGAACCTTCACAATATGTTGCGAGCCTGGAGTTATTATGTCCATCTCGCCTTCTGCCGTCACATTGCCAACGAACGTTCGCGACTGCAAAAATTCTGCGGTCGGATAACGGGAGTCGTGCGTGAGCAAGTTGGGATAAACGGCTGCATAGGCCGTTAAATACGGCTGCACCCAATCGTCACCGGGCCATTTGTGTCCATGCCAGTGGTACTGGGAGCTCGACGTGACAATCCCTTCGATATCCCACTCATTGGCGTACAGCAAGAACCGCACCATGGAACATTGGTCATCAATTTCACCATCGCTGGTGACTAGGACACGGGACTTCTGCAGCAACGCCGTACCGGTCGCCACGTAGAGCTCCGAAACGTCGGGGTTCCAGTCTCCGTCGAGATGCGCGGCAGTGGTGCTATCGGCCTTAAAAATATTCCCCTTGGTGTACTGGCTCGCTTCCTCTTCGGTTAACTGCCGCGTCCATGGCAGGCGTTTGTTTGGTTGGCTTCCAGGACCACGATTGCTGTATTCGGCATAGAAGGCGGTTTGATGATTGTCTCTTCCGCGCCACGGCGACCACCCCGTCGCGACAACGTGTGGGCCAATTTCGCAATTCAAATAGACGACCCGGGCTGCGTTGCCCCATGGTCGGCCCAGCGTCGCTTGGGAAACCTCTTCGTCAGGATGTTTCTTGATGGTGCAGTTCTGGAACACGTAGCCAAACTTATTGACATGTTTGCCTTCTTTCAATTTTTGGCTGTGTGCAGTGATGTGCGAATCACGGCGGTTTACGATCGTGCAATCCTCGAACAACGCGATTCCATCTCCGTAGATAAAATCGGTTGTACCTTCAATAATGCACTCCTGATGGTATGAGCGCAGATTGCGACCGGTGTAGTAGGTATCCTGGAATCCCATGATTCGGCAGCGGTTAAATACCGCTCGATCTGCGTCGACTCGCAAGGCCGCAGCTTGCCCGCCAGCGATCCCAGTTCGACTGTCGATCGTATTCTGAAACGTTAGATTCTGGGCATAGAAGTCGTCGGCCAGAATTCTGGTGCTGGCGTAATCAGAAGTACGGCCGGCGTAGTCGTCAAAGGTTAGAATCGTGTTCTTGTACGACTCGCCTACCAGTGACAGATTCTTTGCTGCCGAGGGAACACGAAGCTTTTCTTTGTAGATTCCAGGCTTGATGAAAATCACCGTCCGCGACGGACTATTTTCCGGCACAGCATCAATCGCATCTTGGACGTTCAGAAAGTCGCCACTTCCATCCATGGCCACCACCAACTGCTCGGCAAATGCAGGGGAGAGCAAGACCAGCCCCTGCAGCGCGACGAACGCGAGTCCCGCAAGCAAGTTCTTTAGGTTGAAGCACAGCATATCCCTTGACCTCATGATTAAGCGGCTAGTGGCTACATTCATAAACGCTCGTCGAGAATCCGCTGGCGTAGCTCGGTGCACTCACCAGCCACTAACGCAGACATCCTCAATCCGATACTCGCATAGCTGCCATGGCAATGCGTTCCCAATCCAATTCCCTGCAGATTGCAGCGAACTCATACCATTCAATGCAAATCCACTGCGGGTGTACAACACACCGTTTGAGCACCGTTCGTTTCGCGTTCGTGGCTAGAATTCCGCACCGAACGCCTATCGACTCGCACTCAAAACCGTGCACCGGTTCACTCAATTGGCTCAAAGATAATTCTGCGATAGCTGGTGAGATTGGGTACACCATCGTCGGTAACTTCACAGATCACGTGAAAGCTTTCGCCAGCTGATTCCGGAGGCACGCTGACCGTCGCTACCTTTGAGTCACTGCCTTTAATATCGACGGTGGAATCAAATGTCCCCGCTGCCGACAACACCCACCACTTAAACCTCAACGTGTCCCCATCGGGGTCCGACGATTTCGATGCATCCAACGTAACTGACGTTCCCTGTTGGGGCTTCTTGGTCAAAATTTTGAGTTCTTGGTTGTCGTCAATTGCAACCAACGGATTTCGATTGCCGGTTCCGGCGTTGGCCCAGTCCATGCGTGCGGCAAAGTTGTTGAAGGTAGCCGGATAGAAGTGAGTTTCTAGCGCGTTGCAGGCAGCCTTGGTTTCGCCCGCGTGGTTCGTATAGCAACGGGTTTCACCGTCTTCGCTTAGGCCCCAGGCCGAATAGCCACCCCAGCCGCCGTGAGTCGGAACGCTGGGATCGTTCATTCCCTTCTGCATGAGATGGAGAAACGCGGGCGTGTCCCCTTCGACACCGTATTTGTATTTCGGATAAACCTTGCCCAAGTTACCGTGCCCCTGGATGTGCGTTTCATATTCAGGCCAATTCTTCCTGCCGGTCCCGTTCTGGAACTTCCAGGCGCATTCGTCCCAAATGAAGAAAAGATCCTTTTCGAACTCGCGGCGCAGCCATTGATGGGCACTGTCCGAGTAGGGAGTTCTTTGCTCGCGATCTTGATCGGTAATCGTATACACGCGGAGTTTATGCAGAAACGTCTTCAGCTCCTCAGCGCTGCGATCTTGCTGTACTCGCCAAACAGCTTGAGCCAGGGTGTTGCCGCCGCCCCAGACCGTGATCCATAGTGGTCGACTGTCATCTTCATCTGCCAATTGAATAATCAACTCGCTACCGGGTGAATCATTACCTTCGCCCACATGTTCCCCACCCCGTTTTTTGCTGCCAAACACGGTGCGACTCCGCAAGTACTCTGGGCTTGGCCAGTAGCCGATGTCTTGGCGTGACTCGTCCTGCATATGTACGGTTTGGCTAGACCTCTTTTGCAAATTTGCCAGATCCTTTTCGTACGCGTTGACCGCCACATGGATCAGGTCCATGAAGTCATCACGCGTTTCATTGAGGCTCCAGCCAGTGGTGAATACGAGTCCCTCAATCTCTAACAAGTCCCCGTGTACCATCAGGCGCACCAGAGACTCGCTATCGTCGGTTTCCCACGTAGAAACGTCGGTCAGTACTACCATTCGCGGCTTGGATTCTTCCGCACGCGATGCATCAACGACGGAAACGGTTAGCAGCAAAATTGTCGCCAGAAAAGCGAATATGCTCCGCATTGGTCTCTCCGAATAGTTCATGGTTACTCAATGTTGAAAAGTACGTGTTGGTAACCAACAAGGGCGGGTGAGCCATTGTCGGTAACCTCAAGGATGAGATGAATTTGCTGACCAGGCTGATTGGGCACGACGAAACTCGCCTGGTCGATGGAATCGCTGGATGAAATCTCCACTTCCGGATCAGCCGAGCCGTTCGTGGATTCTTGCCACCACTGACAACTAAGAGAGTCGCCATCGGGATCCGTCGCTGCACCTTCCAGCTTGATGCGTTCGCCCGGCTTGACCTGACGGGTGGGGGAACCGATCACATCGACCAGCGGCGCATGATTCGCATCGCGGAACTCGTGCACGCACCAGTCCATCCGGGCGGCGAAGTCGTTGTCGAACGATGTGCTCCAACGCCTGACGGTATCCGCTCCATGCGGACTATCGGTCCAGTGGTTACTCCCCGGGCTCACTGGAACAAATCGACCTCCCCATGAGGCTTCACTGGGTGCATCTGGATTGTTTAAGCCGTGCATAGCGCTCACCAATATCAAATAGGATGGTGAATCGCCTTCCTTGATGCCAGGCTTGGTCCCCATGCCCATGGTGGGATAAATCGCACCAAGCACCCCATGCTCGCGCCGCACATTTGCATTCAGCCAAGTCAAATCGGAAGAGCCAAAGATGCCAGTCCAGGTATTCTTAGCTGCGATAACGAACAGCTTGGGAAACGTGTCGAGAAGCCATTGGCCCGAGCCGTCTTGCAGGGTTATTAGATAGACACGAGCCTTGGAGACAAGCAGGTCAGCTTCTGCTGGAGAGTGCGTTTCCTTGATTTCCCAGAGGGCTTGTGCCAAATCACAAGAACCTCCCCATACGCAAAACCACACGGGCCGCGCATCCCGTTCTTCTAAGATCTCAACGATCTTCTCCGAGGCTTCGCTATCCCTGCCTTCGCCAATGATTTGAGCCGCTGGCTTCCCATAGCTACCTGACGCCCCCTGCCATGTAATCGAGCGCAAGTACTCCGCTGTAGGAAAACGAGGGTCATGCTTCTGCAAGTTTCCCTGGACATCCTCGTAGAGATCCAAGATGTCGAGCAAATGCTGCTTGGTGGCGATATTCGCAAAGGTTGCAGAGGATGCAACGAGACCTTCAATCTCAAACTCGTTGGCATACAACAAAAAACGGACCATCGACTGAATATCATCCGGATCGCTGCGTTTTCTCGGCGGACCGGAGCCGATTTGGACATCAAGAGGCGGAAAGTCGGTCAAAATCACCACGCGCCGCACGGCAGCTTCAGCCGCGTGACGCGCTACGTTTGACGACTCCTGAGCCGATAGCTCACCGGCGACAGCGGTGATAAACACAGCAACCACCAGTACCACAAGACCGCTACCTCTTGGCGAAATTTGGGAGAACTTTTCCACTGCGTTTTTGATTCCTCTAGTGAAGCTCGAATCTCGGATATCGACTCAAAGACATCTGGTACTGCTCGACGAAATGTCGGGGCGTAATAATGGGGAATGCATTGTGGGGTGCTGCCGAATCGACCACCCATTCTGTAACGGTGTTAGCCAATGTCAGCGTTGCAATTCGACTTACCGAAATCGTGGAAGTTTGCCTATTCAGTTTGAGGCCGGCAGCGTGTTGCTCGAGTTTTTTCCGAGGAAGCGAGACAGGCCTGTTTGGATCAATCGTTCGACTCTCGCATGCGATCGATTGCCACCGCAACCAAAATCACGCTCCCCTTGACGACTTGTTGCCAGAACGGCGAGACATTGAGCAGCACCAACCCGCTATTCAGCACACCAATGATGAGGCAGCCAATGACGGTGCCAAAAATCGTTCCACGACCACCAGAAAGCGATGTGCCGCCAATAACCACGGCGGCGATGCTATCGAGCTCGTATCCCATTCCGGCATTGGGTTGCGCCGAATCCAAGCGTGAGGTCATGATCAATCCGGCAACTGCCGACAGCGCACCGGCAAGCATATAGACAATGACCTTAATGCGATTCACGTTCAGCCCGGACAGCCTGGCGGTTTGTTCATTTCCACCCACCGCATAGATGTAGCGTCCCACGCGCGTCTTCTTGGTAATCAAGACGAAAGTGGCAACCAGAGTACCCGCAATCCATACTGGCGCTGGAACTCCCAGGACCGACCGTGTTCCCAGAATAGCTAGACCTTCCCCCAAACCGGTAATCGGAAAACCTTTGGTCCACAGCATCGTCAGACCACGAGCAATACTGAGCATACCGAGCGTGGCAACAAAAGGAGGAATTTTTAAGCGGGTTATCATCTGTCCATTGAACCACCCCAGGAACATGCCCACCATCAATCCGGCCAAGATGGCTCCCCAGGTGGTAAATTGCACTTCCACGCCCAACATGGGTATGGGAACCGGAGCTTTGATCAATCCGGCAGTGATCGCACCAGCAAATGCCAGCACCGATCCCACGGACAAATCGATTCCACCGGACAAGATCACCATGGTCATGCCGATCGACAGGCAGACGTTCACCGAGATCTGCCTCATGATGTTCCAGCCATTCGCCGAAGTCAGAAACCGGTCCGACAGCAGGCTCATCGCCGTGATCATCAGCACCAACACAAGTAGCGATTGAAAGCGGCTCGCATGTTGCCAAAACTTCGATTGATCATTCATCGTTCGTCGTTGAGCCTCCAGGTACTGCGGCTCGCATCAACATTTCCTCATTAGCTGCAGATCGTTTGAATTCACCCGTCTTCCGACCTTCACACATTACCATGACTCGATCGGCAATGCCCAGCAGTTCTGGCAGTTCAGAAGAGACGACAATGATCGCCATTCCATCCTGTTTTAACCGATCAATCAGGGCATAAATCTCGCGTTTGGCGCTGACATCAATGCCACGAGTCGGCTCGTCGAGCATAAGCACGCTTGGCTTCCGCGAAAGCACTTTGGAGAGCACGACCTTTTGCTGATTGCCACCGCTCAGGGCCCCCACACGCTGCGTGGCACTGGGGGTGCGAATCGCAAATTGTTCGACGAACGACTGGGCGTGCTCCCTCTCTCGCTTGCCGCTCAGCAGCCAGGCCGTCTCCAGATCCGCTAGGTTGGACAAATTGATATTTTGTTCCACGCTCATCCCCAGAATCAATCCTTGGCGTTTGCGATCTTCCGGCACAAGCCCTAGACCGTTGCGTAGTGCGACCTCAGGAGAATCAATAGCACAGGGTACACCGTCGATGGTTAAAGCCCCGGTGGTGCCAGCGGGGTGTAGACCGAAGATGGCTTCCAACAATTCGGTGCGGCCAGCGCCCATCAGTCCAAAAATCCCCAATACTTCGCCGCCACACACCCCAAGCGAAACGCGATCGACGAGCGGTCGCCGCATATCCTTGCGGATCAGCGAAAGTGACTCGACGCGCAGGCGTTCGCCCCCCTGGGACACGGCGGGCGAATGGACATAGAGTTCATCGAGTTGTCGCCCAACCATCAACCTTACAATCGAGTCTCGATCGGCCTCTGCGGTCTGGACAGTATCGACCAGCTGCCCATCACGAAGAACCGTTATGCGGTCGCTAATACTCAAGAGCTCGTCGAGTTTGTGGGACACGTAGACGATAGAAACGCCCGAGTCACGCAGCGAACGAATCAAGCGGAACAGAGATTCAACTTCCTGGTCGCTGATCGCCGATGTCGGCTCGTCCATGAAAATCACACGCGCCTTTGAATTAATCGCCTTGGCTATTTCGACCACCTGTTGCTGTCCCACGCGCAGGCGATGCACCTCTGTGCGAGGATCGATCGTGTCATCTAGCGCGGACAACAGATTTTTGCAGTGCCGGTTCTGATCCAGCGAGCGAATCAGTCCTGCCTTGGAGACCAATTCGCGGCCGAGAAAAACGTTCTCAGCCACGGTAAGGTACGGAACGAGGTTGAGTTCTTGGTGCACCAATGCAATACCGCAGTCCATCGCTGCACGTGGATTGGCAAAGTCAACCGGCTCACCGTCGAGCCGAAGTTCCCCCGCATCGGGCTGGGCGGCTCCAGCTAAGATATGCATCAGCGTCGATTTGCCGGCACCGTTTTCACCGATCAGGCCATGGATCTCTCCAGCCCGCACCGAGAAGTCGACTTGGTTCAACGCCAGCACGCCGGGATACCGTTTGACAATGCCGGTCCCCGCCAATACGACCTGTTCTGTTGCCGACGGCATTATCATGGCGGGGTTCCCCCACGCGATTCATCGGCTGATGCAGCGACACTCTCTTGCTGGCTAGCAACTTCCAATCGTATAGGAATCAAGCACAGGGGATCCAGGTCGGACTCGCCGCCAATCCTAGCGCAACCAACGAAGTCGACTTGAACACCAGGTTTCAACAGCGGACGGTTCGGTGCAATGATTTCGCTTTCGACCTTAAGATTCAGGTCTGAAGAGATCGCATTGAATTCTTGTGAATTTGCAAACTCGCTGGCCTTAACCCCCACCGCTTCACGCACGGTGTTGTCAACGACCCCCCCCAATTCAACACAGACTCGGCTTGAACAATCCGGCACGGTTAGCACAACGCGATCTTTCTCCACCATGGCGACCACTCCTTGGCCACGGATACAGAAATACCAGGCTCCGCCCAGCCCAGCCTGCTGACCGAATCGACTTCGGGCTTGGGACGCGTCGGCCGCAAAGGCATCCCACAGCTGCTTGATGTCCGTACTGGCATCGCCGGTACGTAGCGGTCCATCCCACAGAAGACGCACATAGTCAGCCGGATCAGCTACCCTTGGGCGGCCCGCCGCCGCAGGCGAACCACCCGCGTCTGACGCACTGCCTCCCAGCGGTTGCACATGAAATAGTGGCATGAACCAGCAAGCGATGCCACCCAACATTAGCAGCACTCCGGACACGATTAACTGCTTGCGTGACACATTCACTCCCTTTTGCCGAACCCAGCGAACTGGTCGACGTTTTCAGGGGTAACCAGTTCAACGTTGACCGGTATCTTCTGGTCAAAATCCCGCTTGCCGTTGGCCAAATACTCATGTGCGTATTCGGCGGAGGTCCGAGCCATTACCTTGGGATATTGCATCACCGTTGCGGCGATTTTGCCTTCGCTGATCGCAGTCACAACATCCTCAGACCCATCGTACCCAAACACCCGAACTTGCTCCTCGATCCCGGCGGCCAGCAGGGCTTGGTAAGCTCCCATTGCCATAGCATCATTTCCGCAGAAGACCGCGTTGATGTCGTCATGCGATTGGAGCACCGATTCCATCACCTCCAAAGCTTTGTTGCGGTCAAAGTCCGCGCTTTGTTGGGCCACCATCTCGAGCCCGGGATACCGATCGACCACGCTGTGGAAGCCTTTCGAGCGGTTCCAGGTGTTGTTGTCTCCGACCAACCCCAGCAGCTCGACGTACTTCCCCTGCTCACCGATATCTTGGACAAAGTACTTGCCAAGTTCAACGCAGCCCGAATAGTTGTCCGACAAAAGCTGAGCTGTCGCAGCGTCTGTCGAATTAATCTCGCGGTCGATGCAGAACACAGGGAGTCCCGCTTCCTGGGCGCGTTTGACGTTACCAATCGACCCATC
Organism: Aureliella helgolandensis; assembly: GCF_007752135.1. Taxonomy (GTDB): domain Bacteria; phylum Planctomycetota; class Planctomycetia; order Pirellulales; family Pirellulaceae; genus Aureliella; species Aureliella helgolandensis. The sequence goes on from NZ_CP036298.1 coordinate 4,587,118, forward strand.
GGCATCGGTCGGATTAAACACGATTGCTGCGTATCCGGCAGCAATTGCATTGTCAAAATGAGCTGATTCCTTAGCGGTGTCATTCTGCGAATCGAACAGCGTGGCTTCGTACCCCAGTTCCGCAGCGCGATCGCGAGCCGTTTCACCCAGCACGACAAACCAGGGATTGTTGAGTGTCGAAATAATCACAGCTATTCTTGGCTTCTCCGATTTGCTGACAGGACTGCTGCAACCAATCATTGCAATGAGCAGTAGCCAAGCCAACGGTGAGATACATCGAAGGATGGATCGATTTTGATTCATGGGAGTCGTTTCGTTCGCAGAAATAGGATCGCAAGATTTAGGGCTTAAAACGTGACGCCAGACTTGAGAATGACGTTTGCATACGGACTACATTCGCCGGTACGCACAATCACCTCGCTCTCGCGCGTAAGCCGCTTGAACTCGTCGTGAGGTACTTCGGTGACCAACGGCTCCATTGCGTGGCTTCGGAAAACCTCCATCATCGTTTTAAAGACCTCTGGATTATTCTCATGAATCTCACGGGCCAGCACAATCTCCTCGACCATGAACTCACTCAATATTACGTCCAGCGTTCGCACGAAAGATGGAAATCCTCGTTCGATTGCAAGATCGATCCGCTTCACTCCGGCAGGTATCGGCAGCCCGGCATCGCACACGGTCATACCTGCCGTATGCCCCAGGCGGCTGATCTCATAGCTCAATTCACTGTTGAGCAATCTGGTACGTTTCATATTTCACCTCGCCGCCACCACTCAAGATGCCATTCACGCCTTGTGGGGCACGACTTCGATTTTGACACACTCGTCAAAGTTCGTGACAGTACCGAAACCGTCGACGAGTTCCTCAAGCCCCATGCGATGAGTGATCATTGATGGAAAATCGTAGCGATTGGCTTGCTGCTGAAGGATCTTTAACACAGGTCTCCAATTGGTCCCACAGTGGAAGACGGAATGGATGTGCAAGTTCTTCGAAGTAATGTGTCGCATGACATCCAAGGGCACATGCTTGCCCAGATCGACCCAGTTGCCCACTTCGATAATTGTTCCGCCCTTTCGCACCATCTGCAGCGCCTCGAGAAAGGCCTCGGGTTCACCCGCGGATTCGATCACCAGGTCTGGTCCTACTCCCTCGGTCAACTCCTTCGCCCGCTCAAGGCGCTCTTCTACGCCTACTTTGGATGCGTTGATCGTGACGTCAGCATACAGACTCTTGGCCGTCTTGAGTCGGAGATCGGACAAGTCAGTGGCGATCGTCAATCCGGCTCCCTGAATCCTCGCCATGACTCCGTGCAGCAACCCCAACGGGCCATTGCCCAGCACGGCGACAGACATCCCGGGACCGAAGCCTTCGTTCACTGGCGCAAACGGCACGGAAGCTCTCGCAAGCGAATGGTAGGCTACCGCCATCTCCTCCACGAAAACAGCCACGTCCGTCGCCATCTCTTCCGGCACCTTGAAGAGATGCGTCCTGGGGCGAATGTACATATATTCCGCGAACCCGCCGCGCAGGAAGGGAGGCGTATCGGCATTCGGATGCAGTCCATACGCCTGTATCTGGTTTTCGCAGGTGGTGTTGTTGTAGTGATTTCGACAATACCAGCACTCGCCGCAGTTCACCTCAACAGCAATCGCCACCCGATCACCAGGGACGAGCAATTGCCCGTCGTAGTCCATCGTCCGCGCGGCGGTGTCCCCAATCTCGACAATCGTCCCAATGACTTCATGCCCACCGACGTAGGGATAGATCGACTTCCCACGCAACTCCGTAGCTTCCCCCTTGAAGATATGCCGGTCGGTCCCGCAGATTCCGGCCATATCGACCTTGAGGATCGCAGAGTCGTGATCCATCGTCGGATAGGGATATGTTCGCATCTCCGTTTTGCCGGGCGCGGTCATCGCGACGGCCTTGACTTTGGCGGGACTTGAGTGAGCCATCGATCTCTCCTGCATCCAAAAATATAGTTGGGGTCCGTTGCTTCGGGCTCGGAATGAACCCTACAACAATGTCGACAACGGTATTCTCCTACAATGAAATCGAGAAGTCTCCCGCGAAATCAGCATAAACTCACGGAATACTAAGGCGGGGTCTTGCCCAGCAGACCATGGCACAAGACACGCTGACGGACCTGTCGTATCGTTCGACGGCGGGCGGCGAGTTGGTTCGAAATCGTCAGAATTTAAATCCTAGAGATTGCTCGTCCTACTTGCGGCCATCGAGATCCAACAACTGGTAAAATCGTGGATCCAGTCTCCCAACGAACGGCTAGCCATGCAACATTTCCTTTCAGTTCTCGAACTCCAGTTGGACCGAATGTGACACTCAAACCCATTTTCTTTTTTGCCGTGGCTCTGGTTGTCGTGTCCTGCTCGAGCGCCCATTCCGAACAATTGTTAGTCGAAGGACTAAGGCACCTACGGATTGAAGGGCCGCGAGAGTGGACCGAATTCCCCAATGCACCCGATGACCACAGTATCAACGTGCAATTTGAATCATCGGTCAACGAACGCGAGGTAACGCTCGTTGTCCAACAGCAAGATGTTAAACAGCGTTGGAACGTGGCCATCAACGGTAAACAGCTTGGCCGCCTGCGTGTCAACGAAAACGACATGCTCGTCTACTTTCCAGTGCCAGCGAACCTGCTGCGAGCCAGCGAGAACGCCTTGCAAATCGAGCAAGCCACTCAGCGCAATGCGGTAACTGACGATGTCCGCATTGGGAACATACGGCTACTGGACCGAAAGCTCGAGGATGTACTCTCCGAGGCAACTTGCGAGTTGACGGTCGTGGAAGCCAGCTCAGGAAGCCCTTTGCCGTCAAGAATTACAGTGCTCAATTCGGATGGCGCCCTCCAGTCAGTGGGAGCATCCTCTGGGGAAAATCTCGCGATACGTCCTGGGACGATTTACTCGTCCAACGGTTCTGCAAGTTTTGGCCTCCCCGCGGGTAGCTACACCATCTACGCCGGCCGGGGTTTTGAGTACTCCGTGGACCAGATTCACTTGACGGTGGCTCTCGGTCAAACAGTTCAACGAACGCTGCAGCTCGTGCGAGAAGTCGACACGACAGGCTTGGTGGCCTGCGACACACATGTCCACACACTGACGCATTCCGGACACGGGGACGCGACGGTGGAGGAACGGATGATCACCTTGGCTGCCGAGGGCATAGAAATGCCGGTTGCCACAGACCACAATGTGCAAATAGATCACCGTCCTTTTGCTCTGCAAGCGAACGTCGAACAGTATTTCACGCCGGTCATCGGTAATGAAGTGACGACACGCCTTGGGCATGTGAACATTTTCCCCGTAACTTCTGCTGCGGAAGTTCCTGACCACACCTTGCCGAGTTGGCAAGCGATCCTAGACGCGATCTACGCGACGCCGAACGTCAGGGTCGCCATCCTCAACCACGCGCGTGATGAACACACGCAAGTCACTCCATTTGGTCCACTCCTGCACAATGCGGTGGCGGGAGAGAATATCGAAGGTTGGCATTTTGGTTTCAACGCAATGGAGGTTGTAAATTCATCGAGCACCCAGACAGACATCCTGCAACTGTTCCATGATTGGATGGCAGTCCTCAACCGAGGCTATCACGTGACACCTGTCGGAAGCAGTGATTCCCACGACGTCGGCCGGCACTTCGTCGGGCAGGCGCGGACCTACATTCGTTGCGACGACCAAGCTCCTGGAAATATCGAAGTTAGCAACGCGATTGATCAGTTCCTACAGGGCGAGGTGCTGGTCAGCTACGGCCTCTTGACCAAGCTGGTCGTCGAGGACTCCTTTCATTCCGGACAAATGGCAAACGCCAACGGTAATACCGTGCGATTGAAAGTCCACGTGCTAGGTCCCCACTGGACCCAAGCTAGTAGGCTTCGTATCTACCGCAACGGTCAGGAAATCGCGAGCCGAGATATTTCAAACACACCTGCCGATTTGGCAACGGGTGTTAAGGCGATTGAGGAGTTCAGCTTCCCGAAACCCAAGCACGACGTGCACTTTGTGGCCATCGCTACAGGACCAGGAATCTCGGACCTTTATTGGAAGACTGCCAAGCCCTATCAACCGAAGTCCCCAGATTGGCAAGCGCAAGTTATCGGCTGCAGTGGTGCCGTTTGGCTTGATGCGGATCAAGATGGCGTGGCGACCTCGGCCCATGAATACGCTCGCGAAATTTTCACGAATGCCAACGGCGATCTCAAAGCCATGCTAACAGTGTTGGCAGATTTTGACGCTGCGACTGCGATCCAAGCCGCCCACATGGTTCAGAATGCAGGCGTTTCGCTGCTGGAGGATTCGAATCAAGCGTCCATAAAGAATGCAGCGTCTCATACCCGTCTCGGTTTCGCTCAGTACCTCGACGCTTGGCGTGAAACTCAGCTGGCAAAGTTCGATCATTAGGAAAAGTAAAATGGGCGACGCTGTGGTTCGACACTGAACGATAACTGACAAGCCAATCCTCTATACGGGAGGTACTGCCGGATGAGGCGACCGCACCGCCGGCTTCATCAGCACCTGTGAAATGTCCCTTGAGTTGGACACGATCATGTTGGCACACGACCGAAACGCAACCAACGCAACTATTGGCTTCCTCGCCCTGCCGGGCACAAGTACTACCGGTCGATTACTACCAGTCGATGAAAACAAAGTGGCTTGCCGGAAGAAAACACAATAGGTTGATGGCTAACTCGATTGTCGGACACCCCAACCGTCAGCCTGTCCATTGCACTGAGCAGCGATAGCCCCCAAACTCTTTTCCGTCTGGCCAATCGCGTCTAAATTCGGAACCAGCTGTACTTGGACCAGAACGTCGTACTCCCCCAACTCATCGTTGGGCTCAATGGCGACAACACTGAACGCATGTTCGCGTGCCTTCCGCTGCATGTCTTCAGCATTTTCCTTAGCTGTAAAGCGATACCAAAAGTCGATTGCATGAACGGCCGACATATCCATACCAGAATTTGCCATCCGGTTCAGGGTCTCTCGGCTAGCGTCTTCAGAATCGCCTATCAAATCAGTCGGGTGGGTTAACGCAAATCCAGCCTTGTCCAAAAGCCAGCGAAGCGTCAAAAACACGCTAGTCGTGACGCCAATGATAATCAGGAAGAACGTCATTCCGACGCCCAGATTCAAACCGTTGCGTCGAATCAAGGCACTGCACGCAAAATAGGCCACGCCACCACTCGTGCCAAGCGACAACAGGTTCACAAACCAACCGACCAGCGTAAAACTGCTAAAGTCAATGTCGAGCTCATTGATCGCTGAACCAATCTTATCTGCAATGCCTAGTTTTTCATTCATACGACTGGCAGTCACTTTCGGGATGAGAATTTGGACCTGTGGAAAACTGCGATTAGTCGGTGAACGAGAGGGGGCTACTGGCTTGGAGTTACTGAAGATGCCGATTGGGAAGCATAAGTCGACAGGCGGTATGCTGGCCGCGACTAATGCAGTTCCCAAGATAAGCGCACGCACTTGGGGGTGTTTTTGCCTGAAAGCATCATAGCTAGTTTCTGACACCAGCGTCCGACGCACAGTGAGTTTCCGCAAGTTGCTCGAGCCGCAGCGCCCGCCGCTCCTCGACATAAAGCGCCCCACGCTCCTCCGGTGCCACAGATCGCGAACTCACGAACCTGCCCCCGCCCCGGTTGCCGAGGCGATAACCAACTCCCAATCAATGATCCCTAGCCTGCGTTGCAACCCAGCAACGGTACAATCTAAGGATTGACGGCGGAAACGGGCCAAGCGCTCCGAGCACGCATCCCCTTGTGAGATCAAGAGGCAAGGGCGAGCCAGCTTGCCGCGCACGGTCGCTCCTCCTCGGAAGCCACTGAAGCCACTGCAACTGGCCGGCGATGGCGAAGATTTTTATCGAAAGGCAAAGCCCTAGAAACAACCCTATCGAGTAAAGTAGACGTGTCATGGCGGGCGTCCGCACCTACCGTCGCCTAAGCCGATGTTTTTTTGATCCCACTCCTAGTTTTTATCCTCAGAGGTACTAGACAACCATGAATGCAACGTTTCGAATTCTCGCCGCCATAGCCCTAGTATGCACGATCAGCACCGTATCGATCGCCCAAGATTCGAAGAAACCGCAGGCCGATGACAAGTCAGCCGCCTGGACGCCCCTTTTCGACGGCAAATCGCTCGATGGCTGGGAAAAAGTCGGCAATGAGGATAGCCATTGGGAAGTCAAAGACGGCGAGATCGCGGGCTCTGGCTCGCAATCGATGCTCGTATGTACCCAAGGGCCCTACAAGAACTTCCGCTATCGGGTGGAAGCAAAGATCAATGACGGTGGCAACTCAGGGGTTTACTTCCGCACGACGCGCAAACCTGGCTTCATGGATGGCTACGAAGCCCAGGTCGACAGCACGCATACGGACCCGATTCGCACGGGATCTCTGTACGGTTTCTGCCACGTCTACAAGCAGCACGTTAAACCGGGTGAATGGTTCAGCTACGAGATTGAAGTCCGCGATGACGTTTGGCGTGGGCGCGACATGACTCGTATTAAGATCACCGTGGATGGCAACGAACTCTACGAATACATGGACTTTGCCAAAACCTATCCAGCCGGGCACTTTGCATTTCAACAACACGATCCCGGCAGCAAAGTCAACATTCGCAAAGTCGAAGTGATGCCACTGGATGACTAATGCAAGTTCCGAGTAAAACTTCCTCAAGAACTCTGTTTTAGGCCCCTTCGGTCTTAAGTAGTGGGTGAGGCAACCAAGCCCATTTAGTCGTAGCTAGACTAGGGGCAGGCGGCCTCGCCCACTACAGCAGATCGCATTGCTAGCTTCCAAGCAGCATTGGACTGCAGCCCCATCCGAAGAGCCCCGAATTCGCAACTACACTCCTAGAACGCAAACCCAGGGTGAGCGGGACTCAACGGCATGGTCTTTCCAGTACTGCCGTCAGACGCAGCGGCCCAAATCTGAGGATACGGGCACTAAACGCTAGGATCCAGGTAGATCCGCAGCATTTCTTAGGCGGATACTCTACTCCACTCCGCAAACGCCTGCAAATTCCTCTGGCGTCCCTCACATTAACACGCATCGCAGGATGAGCCATATGTATACCTACCTGAGCATCGCTGATCCGCTATCGCATCGATTTAGGCGGTTCGCTGTATCGCTTTGTATTTTGGCCGCGATGGCGTCGAATCTTACCGCGGAAGACGGGGCCCTCGCGGGCGTTCGGCATCGCGTGCTGGTGTCATCCGACATTGGTGGCACGGATCCAGATGACGTGCAGTCCATGGTGCATCTTTTGGTTTACGCCGACGTCTTCGACCTAGAGGGACTCGTATCCTCGCCTTACGGCCCAGGGCGCAAAGAGCATATCCTGCAAGTCGTCGATGCATACGAGCAAGACTTTCCGCAGCTTAGTTCACATTCCGCTAGCTATCCGGAGCCGGATGCGGTGCGGGCAATTTGCAAGCAGGGCGCCATCGATTCACCGAGAGCATCGGGACTTGGCAACCCGACCGAAGGCTCCGCATGGATTATCCAGTGTGCGAAACGCGACGATGATCGACCGCTGCATGTGCTTGTTTGGGGCGGTATGGAAGACTTAGCTCAAGCGCTGCACGACGCGCCGGAGATTTCACCGAAGCTGCGGGTCTACTGGATTGGCGGCCCGAATAAAAAGTGGAGTGTCGATGCATATAACTACGTCGAGCAACACCATCCCCAATTGTGGATGATTGAAGCAAATGCAACCTACCGTGGCTGGTTCGTGGGTGGCAACCAGAAGGGCGAATGGAACAACAGGGCATTCGTCACCGAACATATTGCCGATCACGGCGCGCTCGGCGCGGCTTTCGTGAACGCCAAAGGTGACATCAAAATGGGAGACACTCCGTCGGTCGCCCGACTGCTATGGGGCGCATCTGAAGACCCGACGCTACCCAGCTGGGGTGGTCAATTTGTTCCAATCTGGGACGGTCGCAAGACGATTTTCGAGGAATGGCCTCAACAGTCTGCCAGCGTCGAAGTCTTCGGCGTCACAGAATTCGCGTTACCACTTCCCGCAGGATATACAGCCACGAACACGACATCGATGGTGTTGAATCGAGGCGTGCCGGCTTCCATCGGCGTTGTGGATGGCAACGTGTTGCGTTTTCGTTTTTCACCACGTGATGCGAAGACTTGGTCCTACGTGCTCCGCAGCGACTTCGACAAACTGGACGGACTGTCTGGCAAGTTCGACGCCGTGCCACCTCCGCTCTCGCGCACGCGTCTGCCTTCAAACGAGCATCCCAACTGGTGGATCGATGATCCCGATCCAGCAGCGGCCGTAGGAGTTCATCCTGGAGCCAACAGCGTTAGCCAGTGGCGCGAGAAGTACCTCCACGATTTTGCCCAGCGGATGGATCGCTGCAAACTGAATTGAGTCTAACCGGCACATCCGTTTCGCACTTTAAACAAATGCATCATGACTATTTCCGCTCCCTTCCTGCAGCCTCAATTTGCACTGAAACTCGTTGGTATTGGTGTGGCAATTTTCTTTGCGATTCAGACGATTAAGGTGTCTGCGCAGTCCGCACACTTAAGCCCACATCAAGCAGTGCAACGCGTTCCACTATCGGAAACGAAGTGGACGGGCGGCTTCTGGCAACAACGCGTCGCGACGTGTGAAGAAAAGATGCTCCCCGCGATGTGGGAGATCATGCAGGGGACGAAGTACAAGCCGTACCTAGAGCATTTCCGAATCGCGGCGGGGCTGTCCGCAGGAGATTACCACGGAGCTCCCTTCAACGATGGTGACTTTTACAAGTGGATGGAAGCGGTCTGTGCATTACAGGCCGTCGTTCCCAATCCCGCGTGGGACAAACGCTTGGATGAAATCATCGCCATCATTGGCAAAGCACAACGAGCGGACGGCTATATCCATACGCCAGTTCTCGTCGCGGCCCGCAACGGCGATCCAAACGCTAGGCCCTTCGGCGATCGGTTCAATTTCGAGATGTACAACATGGGACATCTCATGACGACTGCCTGCCTGCACTATCAGGTGACAGGCAAAGACGATCTGCTGACGATCGCTCGAAAAGCTGCGGACTTCCTCGACGATGCCTTTCGCAATCCCCAAGCGGATGAAGCGCGTCACGCCATCTGCCCGTCGCACTATATGGGGCTGATCGAACTCTACCGAACCACCAGCGAGCCTCGCTACCTAGCGCTTGCCAAGCGTCTGATTGAGATGAGGGACCTTGTGGTCGACGGTGGCGATGACAATCAAGACCGCATTCCTCTCGCCCAGCAGACCGAAGCGGTGGGACATGCCGTTCGTGCCACTTACCTCTATGCTGGCGTAGCCGATCTCTACGCCGAGACCGGAGACGAGGAATTATGGACGACGCTCGAGCCGATTTGGAGCAACCTCGTTGGCAAGAAAATGTACCTCACCGGTGGCTGTGGGGCGCTCTTTGACGGTGCCTCTCCCGACGGTTCCAAAAATCAAAAGTCGATCACGCGCGTGCACCAGGCCTTTGGCCGCAATTATCAATTACCCAACATCACCGCTCACAATGAGACCTGCGCCAACATCGGCAATGTGCTTTGGAACTGGCGAATGTTCTTAGCGAAAAGGGATGCAAAATACATCGATGTCTTGGAGCTCGCGCTCTACAACTCGGTCCTTTCCGGAGTTGCTTTGGAAGGAACTGAATTTTTCTACACCAATCCGTTGCGACATTTTGAACCAGCACCGCTTGCATTGCGTTGGTCGCGGTCGCGTGTCCCCTACATGACCGCCTTCTGCTGCCCTCCCAATATTTTGCGAACGATCGCTGAAGCCAACGGCTATGCCTACGGAACGTCAGACAATACGGTCTGGGTCAATCTCTATGGAGACAACACTCTTGATACGACTTTGGCAGGTGGTCGTGTGCATCTGCAGCAGACGTCGAATTATCCGTGGAGCGGGGAGGTTCGTTTCGACGTGCTGCAGTGCGAATCCGATTCCGCCCACTTAAAGTTGCGAATACCGGGCTGGGCAAATTCAGCCACTTTGAAAGTCGACGGGGCGACTGTCGACTTGGCGTTGGTTGCTGGCAGCTACGCCACGCTTCCTCAAGATCTCCGTTCCGGAATGTCTATCGAGCTGCAGCTTTCGATGCCACCGGTCCTCCTCGAATCTCATCCGCTCGTCGAAGAAACGCGCAATCACGTTGCCATAAAGCGTGGACCGATTGTCTATTGCCTCGAATCAATCGACCTGCCGCAGGAAAACCGACTGGCCGATATTCGAGTGCCAGCGGACATGCAGCTCGAACCACGTTTCGATGCAAATCTTCTGCAAGGGGTTTCAGTGTTAGAAGGCAACGTGGTGGCACGACCTTCGGTCGACTGGCAAGGTGCCCTCTACCGTGAGTTTTCCCAGCCGACCAGCACACCGATCGCGGCCAAATTTGTCCCCTATTACGCCTGGGCGAATCGAGGGAAAGCCGAAATGACCGTCTGGCTACCGCTCGACTAAATGGCAATATTTCTTCAACGCAACGTCTCCAAGGCAAGAGCTGTCGACAAACGAAACCAACCACCCGCCGTGAGCACGACGAGTGCAGTTGCCGGATCAACTCCGCGAGTGCTTTCCGCACTATCCCTCAAACACTTGCCCCCAAAAACTTGCCATTGGATGCATAGGAACCGGACACGAAATCGTCCGACGTGAATTGGCTGAGCGATTTCCGCTCTTCCTCAGGCCATTCCTGGATGTTGCTCATCGGGCATTGCGTGATGGGCCTTGCGATAGTCGCGTGGCGAACAGCCGCAAACTGCTTTGAAAGCCTCGTTGAAGCGACTAAGACTCTGGAATCCCGACTCCAACGCAACATTCAAAATGGCATCTTGGGTAGTGACCAACAACCGTTGAGCATGGGAGATGCGGTGCTGGATGATGAAGGTCGTCATGGTCGTACCGTACGTCTTGCGAAATAGATTCATCGCATAGTTCGGGTTCAGGCCATTGGCATCGGCGATCGATTGCGAGGTTAGCGGTTGCTGGTAATTTCGAGCGATGTAACAGGCAAGTTGATCGGCCCGCGACAACATCGGTGCGGCACGCTCCGGCGGGCTGTCCGAAATCGCATGGGCAAACCGCAACAGCCTTGCTCGGACTTCCAATTGGGCGGCACGTTCCAAATTCACCACCCCGGCTCGCAACTCTTGCTCCCAGCGATTGAATGCAATTTCATCTGCATCGTTCCGCACGGCATCGATCAACAGTTCTCCATGCAAAATGCGATTGGCGACGCTTCGATCGATGCCCGCTCGCAGAAACTCGCTCAGCGGCAACGTTAGGACGAAATAGGGCAACTCGCCTTCAAAGTCCACGATTTGGTGAGGAATTGCAGCCCAGAAAACGCCCAGCGTTCCCGTCTCAATCGTCGTCCGGCAACCGCCCAGCAGGTAGGTTAGGGAACCGGACAGGAGCAAGTTGAGTTCGATCTCGTTGTGCCGGTCTGGACGAGGCATGCGAGTTGGTGTCCACCGTTCACAGTTGAAACCGTAGGGCGAGAATTCAGGGCGTTTGGTATCGAATTGCTTCATCGGTCTTAGAATACCGTGACTTTCGGGCAAGAAACAGGGGGAATCGCGGCCTGCAGCATATTAACATCCTACAACACGGGCCGCATCACTATGCACGACACGCTCGGTTATTGCGGCGGATTCAGTTTGAGCCGCGCGACGGCACTGGGCGTCTCAGCGGGCCACACGGTGGCGTTGCAGTCAGCCTGTAACAGCAAGGCATGGTGTCAGGGTTGGCGGGAGCAAATCCTAGCAAGCCTCGGTTTGAAATGCGATGAAGAGTCAGCCACCGACCTCCAATCAGAGCGTTCGCTCACGGGAACCCCATGCAACCGATTCTGTCCCCCACCACCGTCCAACTTGCGCGACCCATCTTTTTCGTTGCAAGAGTTTTTGCGATCTTCCTTCTAAGCATCGCTTCCAGCGCGTTCGCCATCGGAAAAACGCGAGTGCTGGTGCTGACCGATATCGAAAACGAACCGGATGATGCGCAATCTATGGTTCGATTCTTGACGTACGCGAACCACTTCGACATCGAAGGCCTGGTTGCCACAACTTCGATTCATCAGCAGAACCGCACTGCGGCCGCGCGCATCAAGCAAATCGTCGAAGCCTATGGCAAGGTGCAGAAGAATCTGAGCTTGCACGAACCGGGCTATCCCACGGCAGAATCACTGCTTGCCGTTATCCGCGTTGGGCGCCCGGCTTACGGAATGAATGCGGTAGGGGAGGGCAACGATTCCACCGGCTCCGAGTTGTTGATCGAAGCGGCGGATCGCGATGACCCCAGACCACTGTGGGTGCCCGTTTGGGGCGGACCGAACGTATTGGCTCAAGCCCTTTGGAAAGTACAACAAACTCGATCGCCCGAAGCGCTCGAGAAATTTGTATCCAAATTGCGTGTCTACACAATCTCGGATCAAGACGACAGCGGCCCTTGGATCCGCAAGACCTTTCCCAACCTGTTCTACATTGCCAGTCCCGGTATTCACGCTGGCGGAGCGTACCATTACGCCACGTGGAGTGGGATTAGTGGCGACAAGTTTCACGCCCGTTTCACGGGTGCCGACTTTAGCATCGTAGACAATGACTGGCTCGACAAACACATTCGCCAGAATCACGGCCCCCTTGGAGCCGAGCACCCACATACCGAGTACCTCATGGAGGGCGACACTCCAAGCTTCCTGGGACTTGTCAACAACGGTTTAAACACCCCAGAAAATCCCAATTGGGGCGGGTGGGGCGGTCGCTATGAGTTCTACACGCCGAGAATGCAGAAGTGGTTTCAAGAGGCCGAAACGCGTCCCTTCTGGTCCAACGCCGTCGATGAAGTGAAGGGCTTTGATGGCAATTGGCACACGTCCAACCACGCCACGATCTGGCGCTGGCGTTCCGCCTACCAAAATGACTTCGCCGCCAGAATCGATTGGACAACCAAGCCCTACGACCAAGCAAACCACCCGCCCGTTGTGAAAATCGCGAGCCCAACAAGTCTCAAAGCCCAAAAAGGAGACACCATCCGCCTCAGCGCCGAAGGGACGACCGACCCGGATGGCGACGAGCTCTCCTACCGTTGGTTCTATTACAGCGAAGCAGGCTCGTTCACTACCTCCAATGCACGAACCGGCGATCCGGTGCGGCTTGAGAACGCGGACCAACCGCAATCGTCCTTCGAGGTTCCTAAGAGCCGCGTGATGTTGCCAGGTACCGGCACCATGCACATCATCTTAGCAGTCAGCGACTCGGGCACTCCCAGGTTGACCCGTTATGGTCGCGTCATCGTTGACGTGACCGAGTGACCAGCATCGCGCTGAGCCTCGATCCAACGGAAGTAGAACGCGCATGATTCATCCACAGACGCTCCGGTTGGCACTCGTAGTATTGACAGTGCTGACACTGCACCTGCCCAAACCAGCTCAGGCTCAGTATCCCAAAATCAGCAAGGCAGTTTCCGCCGAAGCCGACCGTCTTCATAAATTGATGCAACAACGCTCTGATGCAGCTTGGGAGGCGGCTCTGCCCACCATCCGAGCCTGGGAAGCGAAGGGCAAGCCCTACATTCCTTGGGCGGCCAAACCTTCAGATTTACCTCAGGCCAACCTTCCTGCGTTTCCCGGCGCACAGGGTGGCGGCATGTACAGCTTTGGTGGGCGTGGTGGCCAAGTCTACGTGGTGACAAATCTTCACGATCGAGGTCCCGGTAGTTTTCGCGATGCACTCGAAGCTGGCGGCCCGCGAATCGTGGTCTTCAATGTGGCTGGTATTATCAAACTCAAAGAACGCATCCGCATCCGCGCACCCTACATTACGATTTCCGGCAGCACAGCACCTGGTGACGGTGTGTGCATTGCCGGAGACACCGTCGAAATCGACACGCACGATGTCATCATCCGCCATATGCGATTTCGCCGAGGCGAAACGTGGGTGGGCGACCGCAATGATTCGATCGGGGGCAATCCGGTGGGCAATATCATGATCGATCACGTTTCGGCAAGCTGGGGGCTGGATGAAAACATGTCCATGTATCGCCATACCTTCCGATCGCCGGAAGATTCGCAAGAACAGAAGCTGCCGACAGTCAATATCACGATTCAGAACTCCATCTTCAGCGAATGCCTAAATCCCTACAACCACTCGTTTGGCAGCACGATCGGTGGATACAATGCCACCTTCCACCACAATCTATGGGCCAGCAATGCAGGTCGCAATCCAAGCGTCGGCATGATTTATGATTTCACATTTGCCAACAATGTCATCTTCAACTGGCGGCACCGCACGACCGATGGCGGCGATCATCGAAGCTTCTACAACATCATCAACAACTACTACAAACCGGGACCTGCCACGCCGCTCGATAAACCGATCAGCTACCGCTTTCTCAAACCCGAATCGCGACGAGCGAAATCGCCCGTTGACGATTTTGGGCATGCCTACGTCGAGGGCAACATTGCAGAAGGTAACGCGCGAGTCTCGTCCAATAACTGGGACGGAGGTGTGCAAGTCGATTCGAGTGGTGATGCGGGAACCATTCTCAAGCAGATTCGTGCTGAACAGCCCTATCCGCATGCGTACTTGGAACTTCAATCCGCCAGCGAAGCGTATGAAACAGTGCTGAAGCGCGCGGGTGCAACTCGCCCCAAGCGTGACGCGGTTGACATGCGAATCGCCGAAACGGTTCGAAGCGGACGAACCACCGCTAAGGCCGGGCCAAACGTGCGCGACAAACTTTCCAATCCAAACTATTCGCAGGAGAAGGTGGACGACCTGGTCGACCTAGTCGCGTTGGGGCTCATCACCGACATCGAACAGGTCGGCGGTTACCCCGAGTATCACGGGCAACCCTACGCGGATGCTGATGCCGACGGCATGCCTGATGAATGGGAAACTCGGCACGGCTTGAATCCGAACGACGCATCCGATGCGGTGTCCGATCTAAATGGTGACGGATACGCCAACATTGAAGACTTTATCAATGGCCTCGATCCAGGGACATCGCATACAGCCTGGCGCACCCCTCACACCTATGAAGACCGCTGGAGTTCTGATCCAGTGCTCAAAGCCAGGCTCGACCGTAATTAAACGATCACGCCCTCGAAACAGTTCTCCAACGTAGAGCAGGCATCATCCCATGAAGACTATCCTTTCGCTCTGCTTGTCGATTTCATTACTGGGGACTCTGTGCGCGGCACCGCCAGATAGCAACACGCACAACAATCGTGCCGATGAACGCGATGTGGATGAACGCCATGTGATTGTGGTTGGCACGGGAATGGCTGGCTTGTCGGCCGCCTTAGAGGCGGCTCAAAACGGCGCGAGAGTCACCGTCTTGGAGAAGTGGTCCGTGTTTGGTGGGACGTCCTTCATCTCCGGTGGAAAGCTTGCCATCGTCGGAACCGAACTGCAGAAGTCCAAGGGGATCGAGGACTCGCCCGATCTAGCGTTTCAGGACTTCGTCAATTGCGGTAAGGATCTGGATCGGGAGTGGGTGCGATACTATGTAGATCATTCGAACGAGGAAATCTTTGAGTGGTTGTCGGAGGCAGGCGTGAAGTTCGACATCGTCGCGGCCTTTCCAAGAAACAGCGTCCCCCGCGGTCATGGTTCAAAGGAATTGGGCGTAGGACTGATCAATCCCCTATTCCGCACCTGCTTCCAACATCCCAACGTAGAATTCGTTTGGAATACCAAGGTCGTCGATTTGGTCCGCGACCAGAATGAAATCACCGGAGTGAAGGGCGTGGACACGCGTTCTGGCACGGAACGTGAATTCCTGGCGGATGCGGTCGTGTTAGCGACCGGCGGATTTCAGAGCAATCTGAAGATGATCCGAGAGAACTGGCCCTCGGCCTTGCCTTGGCCCTCCCGTGTATTGACCGGTAGTGGTATTAATAGTCTGGGAATCGGGCATGGCATCCTGCGTGAGGCTGGCGCAGCATATCATCGGATGAGTTACGTCTGGAACTATCCGTACGGATTGCCCGATCCACGCGATCCCAGCGGCAAACGGGGACTCCTATTTGCGCATGGTCGAGCTATTTGGCTGAATGGCGACGGGCAGCGTTTTGTCAGTGAGTCCGCTGACATCGAAGCCAAATTGAACGCGATGTTGCGACAGACGCCGGCGAGCTACTGGGCCCTCTTTGACGAGTCCAACAAAACTCGCGTTTACGTAGCAGGAACAGACTTTGGAAATTTTGCGGTAGTCCAGCGAGTCATCTACGACAATCCGAAGCTCGTCAAATCGGCCATGACCCTCGAATCACTTGCCGAGGCTGCTGGGCTACCCCAAGAGGCAATGGCGGAAACCGTCCGGCGCTACAACGCAATGGTCGATGCGGGCAACGATGCGGACTTTCATCGATTCTCGCTGGAAGATTCCGCGGATGAATTGCCACCCAAAATCGAAACGCCTCCCTTTTACGCCGTACAAATCTACCCTATGACCCGTAAGAACATGGGAGGCGTGTTGACGGACCATTCGTGCCGAGTCCTCGATGCGCAAGACCGCCCGATTCCCCGGCTCTACGCAGCGGGCGAATTGAGTGGCTTTGCAGGTATCAACGGCACATCGGCACTTGAAGGGACATTTCTCGGGCCTTGCGTCGTGACCGGGCGCATGGCTGCACGCACAGCCGTGGCTGATGCCGCTGCGCTGCATCGAGCGAGACGCCCGGCGGCGCCTTCTCAGCCGCCCCAGCCTTCCCAGACGTCACTCCCGTTATCCCAGCCCTCCCAGGAACTGGAACCAGTCACGGACCTCAACACAGCCGCGTCGAACCAATGCATCGCCTGCCATGATATAAAATCGCTGGTGGGTATGAATCGCCCCGGCTACCTCCATTTCGAAAAGTCGCACCAACGGGTACTCGATCGCGAACTGAATTGCTCGACCTGCCACCCTGGCATGAATCCTTATCAGAAGGATTTGCACCGGATCGACATGCAAGCACTGAGCCACCATTGCGGCACCTGCCATCTATCGAAGGACTAGAGTCTCATGTTTCATCTACAACGTTCCCGCCCAGCCCGTCTGCTTGCCATCGCCGCTTGTCTGCTTCTGTGCACTGCGGGCCTTCATGCCGAGGAGGGCTTCTCGATTTCTTGCAAGGCATCAAAGGTCACCATCTCCTACAACGGCGAACTAGTCACCAACTACCTATTTCGTGACAGCGACGCTCGGAAGCCGTATTTTTGGCCGGTCATAGGTCCAACTGGCAAATCGATGACGCGCGCGTTTCCCATGGAAACAGTCGATGGCGAGCAACACGACCATCCACACCATCGCGGCATTTGGTTTGGGCACCAGGGCGTAGCCGGCACAGACAACTGGTTGGAGATCGCTTCCAAGAATTTCGAAGGCGCGCAACAAGAGTCTTTTCTGGCTAGCCTAGGTTCAATTAACCACACCGCTTTCACCCGCATCTCAGCCGATAGTGATGCCGCCATCATTGAGTCGGAAAACGATTACTTGGATTCTTCGGGCAAGCAATTGATGGCCGACCGACGCTCGATGATCTTCAGAATGTCGGATGACAAGCTGGTGCTCGATTTCAACATTGCGCTGATCGCCCAATACGGAGACGTCGAGCTCGAGGATAAAAAGGACGCAGGACTGAACGTGCGAGTGCCTACCTCCATGTCCCTCAAGGACGGCGAGGGACACATCGTCAATAGTGTTGGCGACCGCGACGACGCCACGTGGTCCAAGAGCGCCGCTTGGGTCGACTACCACGGACCGGTTGAAGGTGAACACTTAGGAATTGCATTCCTCAATCATCCTTCCAGTTTTCGTTACCCAACGCGGTGGCACGTCCGAGATTATGGACTCTTCACGGCAAACCCGTTTGGCCCCAAGAGCCTCGATGAGAACGCCGAGTCAGGTACGTTCACCTTGAAAAATGGAAAACACGTCCATTTGCGCCATCGCATCATCATTCATCAAGGTGACGAAAAGACTGCTGATATCGCGGCTGCCTTCCGCGATTATGCAGCATCACCCGCCATCGGCGATTGAGAGCCTTGGGGAACGTCAATACTGCAGGTTTGACAGCCTAGATTCAAAGACTGCCCGCAGGTTTAAAAAATAGCGGGCGAACTAATGAGCTTCGATTCACATTTACAAAGGAACGGGACATGATTCGACAGAATACTGACAGCCGGTGCAGTACCCAGACCGCCATCCTCGGGCTGTCGCTGGTCTGCCTTGCGCTGCTTTCGAATACTGCAGCCTCACAGCCCCCCACGGTTCCAGCCTTTCCGGGCGCCGAAGGGTATGGGGCGATGACCAGCGGTGGCCGGGGCGGTCGGGTCATCGAGGTGACAAACCTTGAGGCAGCTGGCCCAGGAAGCTTGCGAGCAGCCCTTGAGGCCCAAGGGCCACGCATTGTGGTCTTCAAGGTTTCGGGAACCATTGACGCGGACTTGAACTTCAACCAAGACCACATCACCGTGGCTGGGCAAACGGCACCTGGAGATGGCATTACGATCAAAGGTCAACTTCACATCAATGCCAGTGATGTTGTCGTTCGCTACCTACGAGTAAGAGCCGAAGGTCGCGATGATGCGGTGTCCAGTAGATACAAGAAGAATATCATCCTGGACCATGTGTCGGCTAGCTGGAGCAAAGATGAGGTGATGTCGCTTTACCACGGAGAAAACGTCACCATTCAATGGTGCATGGCTACGGAAGCCTGTGGTGGCTCGCACCGCTTTGGCGGCATTTGGGGAAACAACCACGGCACTTACCATCATAATCTCATCGCGCACAACATCTCTCGCAATCCCCGTTTCGCTTCTGGCAGCGGAAACAATGATTTCCGCAACAATGTGATTTACAACTGGCAGCACCAAAGTGACTATGGGGGTGAAGCACAGCAACCCATTAAAGCCACGTCCGCACACAAATTAAATGAAACCTTCAGCAGCTTTTCAGTAAACATGGTGGCCAACTATTTCAAGCCCGGCCCTGGAACACACCCCGACAGCAAGAATAGAATTTGCTCCCCCTGGTCCCGCAACGGCGTGGAAGACTACGGTGACTGGTATCTAGCCGACAATTATATGGCTGGCAATCCCGAGGTTACGGCCGACAATTGGAAAGGCGTTTTCCCGAAATCCGAGGCGGTCGACGTCGACCTGGATGCAATTCCAGGGTTAAGGCTGATGGCGCCGTCTGAATCCCTACCTATCCCACAGGAAACGGCACAGGAAGCTTACGAGGCAGTACTTCGCCATGTCGGTTGCTCCTTGCCTGCACGCGACGCGATCGATGATCGCATTATCGAAGAAGTCCGGAGCGGCACTGCAACCAAGGGCGACCAGGGGTTTATTGAAACTCCCAGCGATGCGGGTGGCTGGCCTGATCTTCAATCTCAACCGGCACCGGCCGACGACGACCACGATGGCATGCCCAATGTATGGGAAGACAAGGCAGGCCTCGATCTGAGCGACGCTTCCGATGCAGCTCAAGACAAAGATAACGATGGCTACACCAACGTCGAAGAGTACATCAACGGAACGGATCCCGGCGTATTCATTGACTACACGAACCAGGAAAACAACCTGAACACCTTGCACTAGGCAACCCTATTAGATTTCGAAGGCGATAACGATGAAAAGAATTTTGTTAGCGTTATGGGTCAGTTGTGTTGTTACCATACCGGGGATTGCGGTCGAGAAACCTCGCGTTATCGTCACCAGCGATGGTGAAATTGACGATCAATGCTCCATGATTCGCTTCTTGCTCTATACGAACGAGTGTGACGTGGAGGGTATCATCTCTTCCAGTTCGCAATACCACGCCCATGGACATCATTGGGCGGGTGACGATTGGATTGCCCCAGATTTGGACGCCTACACCCAAGTCTATCCAAATCTGGTGAAGCATGATCCGGCGTACCCGACGCCAGAGTACTTGCGTGAACGCGTTGTCCTGGGAAATGTCAAGTCCGAAGGGGATATGTCTGAGCCCACAGCGGGCTCGAACCTGATCGTCAAGGTCTTGCTCGACGAGACCGACGACCGACCGGTATGGCTCCAAGCTTGGGGAGGCATGAACACCATCGCTCGCGCTCTCAAAACGATTAAAGAGGAGCATCCACAGCGGATGGCAGAGGTTGCGAAAAAGTGTCGCTTCTTCTTTATCTGGGAACAGGACAATACATATCAAGAATACATTCGCCCAGTCTGGGGGAAGTATGAAATTCCGACCATTATTTCAGATCAGTTCGAGGCAATCGCGTATCGCTGGAAGCAGGCCCAACCGGAGGAACTCCACAAGTACTTCGACGGTGCCTGGATGAAAGAAAATATCCTTGAAAACCACGGTCCGCTGTGCTCCATCTACGCCGCGCACGACAATGGTGACTTTCGATCCGAAGGGGATTCGCCTGCATTCCTGCACACCATCGTCACGGGGCTGCGAAATATGGAGTCGCCAGACTGGGGCGGTTGGGGCGGTCGTTATGTGCGAGTACGTGAGAACACATGGCTCGATCCGGTGCCAGTGGATGGCTACGAATACCCCCAGGGTCGATGGTACGGAAACACCGGCTGGGGGCGAAACAGCCTCCGCAGCAAATCCACTTCGACACCCGAACAACGTCGAGAGTACTTCAAGCCAATGTGGCGGTGGACGGCTGCATTGCAAAATGACTTTGCAGCCCGCGCCGACTGGTGCGTGAAGCCCTATGAGCAAGCCAATCATCCGCCGGTAGTGAAGCTGACGCACGGCCAGGATAGGAAAGTTCGCCCCGGCGAGACAGTCCCCCTGAACGCGGCGGGCACCAACGATCCCGACGGCAATGCCTTGACCTACCGTTGGTGGCAATATGAGGAAGCCGACTCGGCCAAGTCCAAGATCACCATCGCGGGCGAAGACGCTGCCCAAGCCAGCTTTGTGGTACCAGAGGAATCTGGCACACAAGTTCACATCATTCTTGAGGTAACCGACAACGGTTCGCCGGCACTGGTACGCTACCAGCGAATTGTGTGTGACATTGAATAGACCGCAGTCCATCATCCTCACCTAATGGCAACTCCCGCCCGTGGTGTGATGCCTTTTCCACCATGGTTGCGCTGGCGCTTCGCTCTACACGATTGCCTAACGACTGGTAACACGTTCCTGTCCATGCGCAGCCTATCGACTCAGCAGGGTAGGGCAGGGCACCAACTCGGCCCTGCCAATTCGGGGAGACCAATTCCCAAGGACGTCCTCCGGGACGCGGTGGACTACCAGTCCTTCGCAGGTGGCAAAGAAGGTTGCAACCCCAGTGGCGTGCGTGAACAGCCTAAAACCACCCGCTCGCGTGCATTCGACGATCATGTCGATGTCCGTGCTGGACAGGCCGGTTGTCCCTTGCTGCCCAAAGTTGGCGACTGGCCGCTCGGCTCCATCCAGGCTAGTTTCTCCTCCTACGTTGTTTAAGAGGATCCGCCGCTGCCGGTTAACCACTTCACGATGCGCGTCAACGAGCGATAGGACACATTTTGAACTGACTAAAACTAGCCCAACGATCTGAGCCGGCTTCGCCCATGTAGCACTGCAGGCTGACCTGCGGCGCAGGCGTGGCCGAATCGGCTGGCAGTGTGGCGGTTCCAACCGCGTTCCAGTCTTGCTCACCGGGTTCGCGATAGAAGCCTCGGAGTTCGAGCCCCTCTACCTCCAAACGCAGCTGCACTGTATTGGCGGGGTAGGGAACAATAGCGATAGTTCGAGTTCGGTCCCCCTCTTCGCGTCCCATGACAATATTGGTTTCGCCATGTTCCAACTCCAATCCAATCTTCACCATTAAGGAGTCGCTGTAATACCAAACCAAATTGGTTTGCTCCCAACGCTTTTGCGGATGCTGTTCCAATTGCACGCTAATGTCGACAGAGTGCTGCCACGCAGGGGGAATCGGATGAATCAGGACGTTCTTCGCATCGTTGTCCTTGCCCCACATGTTTCCCGGTTCGATCAGAACCTGCAGAGCAGAGTCGGTTAGCTTCCAACCGTCCTTGTTTTCTCGCAACCATCGCCATTGCTTCCGCATTTCCCCTTCCAAGGAATCGACGATCGGATCAACTTGCAGGTGTGATGCTGTGATATCCCGAATACTGTTTTCTTCGAGTTCTCCAGTGACACCCAGTCCCTCTGGTGGCAGATCGGAAACGGTGCAATCGGTCACACTGCAATTCTGACATCCGTCAAGTTGGATCCCATTGCGAGAGCCTGAGATCACGCACTCGCTGATGCGGGTGTCGCGGCAATTCTCCAATGAGATGGCCGCCCTACCAGCCAGTAGGTTGTGGCAAATCAACCCCATCACGCTACAGTTTGAGGAGTTCTTTAAGACAACTTGTCCCGTCCCCTTGGCCTCGCGCGGGTTCATGACGCTATTGGCAATGATGATTCTCTGGCAGTTTTCCACCAACACATCGGTAGGTTCGGTCGTGAAGTAGGTATTCCCAATCACGGTCACATCACTGGCTTGCTGCAAATGCACGTGCGTGTGCGTGTCGCTCATCACATTGCCAGTGATCGTGATCATGTTCGGCTGAAAATCGCCACGTCCAGCGATACGGATGTTTGCTCCGCCGGGTGCCTGCTTTTGAGGATGGTAATGTGCAAAGTGCTGAATCGTATTGCCGGTGATGGCGACCTCCGCCACCGAACCACTTTCGCGACAGTCGATGAAAAGGTTGCCAGATTCGGTCGGCGTTGGATCGCTGGGCATGTTGGCTTCGATATCGCAACCGGTAATGTGCAAGTTGCGAACATTCCCCCCGCGCACGACGATTCCGCCTTGCGTGTTATAGCTGATGTGAGAGTTCCCAACATTGATTTGGTGTAGATCAACTTCGTTGAGATAAAGTCCGATACCCGAATTATGGTACAGATGCACATTTGAGATCACGACATTTCGGTTTCGTTTGCTAAGTATGATTCCGTGCCGCGTTTTTCGTATGTGAACGCGACTGATGATCGATTGCATGGTCTGCACCAACTCAATGCCATCGGCCTCGGGATGATCGCCGATAATGCCTATGCCATCGATGAGTGGCATCCGTTCCAGCCATGTGTGTTCCTTGATCTGATCCGGATCCGCCCGACCAACCAAGCTGCCGGTGATGCGAATCGCTGGACCAGCGGCCTTCATCGTGATAGTCACCGGACCATCCGCTTTCAACGATAGCCCATCGAACTTGGTCAAATCGATGTCGAGCGTGCCGCCAAACTCATACTTACCTGCCGGAATGACCAATTTCCCCTTAGACTTTTCCAACAACTTCCCGAGTCGTAGTTGATCGGTTGCCACTAGAGTGTTTTCACCAGCGCCCGTCGCCGCCGCTGCCTGCTGCGAATAGGCGCGACCGACGAAAGCGGAAAGAACGGCCAGCGTAAACAGGAGGGGGAGCGTTTTCATTTCGGCCGAATTCCGTATTGGTCGTTGATTGATTCAAGGTAACTTCGACGCCACATGGATGGCGTTGAAGTGGATGGGGCGATTCTAGATTCTCTAATGGCACGGATAATTGCACTTGGCCCTAGAGCGGATAACTCTTTCCGAAGTCGATGGAGTCCTGCAGCGGCTTCACACCGGCTTCAATCAATGCCGCGATGTCGCTGCCGGTATGTCTAATTATACATGAGTGCCCCAGCTGGCAAGCGGGCGATTTGCAGGAAGACAGTCGGCCCACATGCGTCGTATTGGAGCAATAGGCAGTACTCTTCGGCTACGAATCAGCCAGCGTTCCCCTGTCATACACCAAGACCTCGCCGCTGGTCATCGCCGCTATCATTCACCCTTCCTGGGCGTCTGTGTCCATCCGCAGCCGCCCGACCATCTGCAAACTGTAGGCAAGCCTATGACTGGACCGCAACGCTGGCAAACGGTTTGCGTCGTGGAAGTTGGGCCTCAAGGCAGATTCCTACACCACCTGAAAAATGCGTCGAGGAAGCAGGCGGTGTTGCTGCGCCAAACATTGGAAACGACAAATTTGGTTCATGACCGCCAGTATCTTGTGGGCGCCAAGATCTAGAGCATCGGCACGCTGTCATTGCTGCGTCGAAGTCGTAGTCACGGAAAAGACCATGATGTCACGGTCACGATCCTTCCCTTGGGCGATCACTTTGCCAGCCTGGTCCGTAGCATAGCTTTGCCCACCGTAGATCATTCCGGTCCACGGCCCCTGACTGATGCAACCGACCAGGTTGGTACCGATGAGCGGAAAGCCGATGGTGGTGGCCGCGGATGCGATGGTGTTCTTCAAACTAACGCCATGCTTGGGCCAGTCCTGCTTGTTGGCGGCCCAACCATACGGCACCAGCAGGAGCTCCGGTTTCTCTTGTTTCATGCGATCGACGACCGCCGCATCAAATGTATCTGCACAAATCAGCATCCCGATTCGTCCAAACTTTGTCTCCACGGTTTTAACATCACTGCCACGCGTGTAGGGGGGCGTTAGGAGATGCTCAAGTGTGTTGATTTTGCGATGCTTCAGCAATAGATTTCCGTCGTCATCAATCAGCAAGGCCGTGTCGTAAAGGCGATCGCCCTCCTTCTCTGCCAGTCCAAGCGTTAGAAAAACCTTGTACTGTTTGGCAAGTGCCGCCAAAACCTCGAAGTCTTTGCCGGGAATCGGTTGTGCTAGTTCATGTGCAGCAGGGTTCACCCAACCGTAGATGGCTGTTTCAGGAAAGCAAACGATCTCAGCTCCCTGTTTCGCAGCATCAGCGATCGCGTTTTCGATGCGGACGAAGTTTCCGTCCCGATCACTGTCGATGCAATGAATTTGCGCGATCGCAATTTTCACTTCGTGCGTTTGGCCCATGCAGTTTTCCTCCGCAGTTAAGCACAACAGAATCGCCGTGCTCAGTCCCAAATAATTCATGATGCTCGGTAGTGTGATCTTCATCGTCAGTGGAGATCCTTTCGGATGGAGATGAGGCGCAATTTGTTGTGCGAATAAACTCGTCTTTCTCTAGCCTGTCCCGGAAACTAGAACTTGAGACACATTGTATCCAACTCGGGTACCCTCGTACGGTACTCACAAAGAGTAGCAGCCGCTCAAATAACATGAGAAATCTTCCTGATGCACGCGATTTGCGATGCATTCGGAGCTACGTGAGACAAGAATACGGAACTGGTAAGCAGGCTTCCCTGCGACCGACCAATGCACTCCGCCCTGTAATGTCATGGATGAAGCTCATCTATACATCGCCTTGAGGCAATTGGACCTGCCGGCGTTCCGCAAGGGGATGTGCCCCGTAGTTTTGGTGCCATCAAGCTAGAATTCCGCATCGCATCGCACTCGCTACACCTCGACAGCTCGCGAGCGTGAGGGATGAAACGCGATGCTTGCAGGCAACGCCACAGCGCACCGCTCCTGGAACAGTTGCACTCCCAATCGCAGCAAGCTATCTCTAGTGCGGCCTGATGCCTCTATCCGTTGCCGTGCTTTAAGGTAGGTACCAGTATCCCAGGAGTTCTTGTTGGCGTTTAGGTTGAGATTGCATCAATCTCGCTGAGGGTGTCCAGCCTTCTGGCATCAAAGCGGCCGCAGTAAATAGGACTGACGACATCGTTTCGTGGACCGTGAACTCGCATTTAGCAGTATTCAACATGGGATGTGCGCCCCAGCGTCTGAATGCAGGAATTGATCGATTCTCCTGCTTCATAAATGAAACACTACTTTCGTTTGCCGCAGGAGAATCCCACACGTTATTGCGAAACTGGTGGAATCGAGGGCCGTCGGTTATGCCGTAAATCGTGATACCCGGGACGGGGTCAATGATGTCATCGTCTTCGCTATGAGCATGTTGAAAATGAACCGGGTAAGTAAACCCGATGCTAGTCGTCCACGACATCCCCATGGGATTCGCGCCGAATACGAAATCTGCGTTATAACGCATAACGTCTGCATACCGTTCGTCGTTGGTCAACTGATGAGCGATAAAGGCGGCTCGGTTGTAGTTTGTTGTGGTCGCCGCCCCCCAGCCATAGCGGTCGAAGGTCATTGGCATCGAATTTCGATAGGGCATCCGTTCTGTGGTTTCAATCAGGTTTTCCCCGACAAATGCCAGACCATTGGTGCCACTGCCTACAGGTGGACCGTGTAGGAATAGGTCTTTCCAGTATTCCACGAATTCTGGCGCAAGTCTCTCCTTCAGATCACTGTTGACGATGTCGTAGTAAATCCAAGCCGACCAGTCCCGATGGCTAAAACGATGACTAAACGGTTTATGGGCGTCCTTACTAAAGGCCTCCAAATCGGCCAGATATTCGGCATCCTTGGTCAGCAGATAAAGACGCAGTTTTGCGTGACAAAGATAGGGATAGCTGAGATGATCTTCCTCGGTCCAACGGATACTAAATGCATCGCCAGTTCCCCGATTGGCCTTGCCATGGACTTCAATATCAATCAACCGATTCTGTGGAGCAGTACCGAATTGGTAGGCGCGTTCAGCGGATTTGCGATAAAGCTGGTACAGAGCATTATCAAAAGGCTTGATGAGTTGCGCATATTGTGCGGCGGCAGCGGCATACACCAGTGAAGTCCAGCGGGTACGCTGCGCGAAGGCGTAGTCCACGTCGGCGTCAATCTCCGGATGTGTCCACGTCTCCACTTTACCACTAATGCCACCACGTTCATCTTGACTATAACGCCAGATGCGCAGCCCCCATTCGGCTTCGTCAAGAATATCGGGAATCCCATTCCCAGATTCTCGAATATGCAACTGCCCATCAGTAAATTTATGCGGGAAGGCTTCGAAGACGCTCAGCATGTCGAAGATGACCACATAGTGGGCGCTGTTTCTATCCCAGTCGGCAGCGTCGTACCAGCCGCCTTCGACATCGGTCGTGGAGCGAGAACGATCAATACTGCCACCGATGATGTCAAACTGATTGGGATCGATACCGTTCACATCTGTAAAGCCACCACCATGCACTGGTCCATTGATTGCTTCAGATTCGTAAATGGGGCTCGTGTGATGGCGTGGCCGACTCCACGCAGTGTATTGCGGCTCGAGTTCAAAGCTTGCGCGTTGATGGTAAATTCCCCGCATGCTGGTATAGAAGACTTCACCATAGACGTCTTGGGCGAGCCGAAACGGCCAGCTGCGACCGATGTTGGGAACAGAAATGAAGTAATTGCCTTCCTGCTCGAGTGCACCGAAATCAATCTCATAGACATCTTCACCTGACAGCAGTGCCCTCTCCTCCGAATCTGTACCATCAGGATTTAAGAAGCGTTGATTCCGATTACGCAATGTTGGACTACCGCGAAGAGCAACTTTTCCGGTGTCCGTGTCAATGACCTCAAATGACGTCGCTTGGGTACAATCCATGGCGCCAAACTCAAACAGGTGACACCCCAGGTATGCATACTTGTGCTTCGCAGATGGCATATACCCAGCTTGGTTGAGTTTGATCGCCCGGGAAACCGTGTGTTGGATATCATAGAGAAAGTTGACCGATTTTTGATTGCCCAGTGAAACGGTATAGTGTCTACCGCTTTGCATGGCATGGGGCAATTCGAGGTATGAGTAGTGGGCGTAGTCCATCTCATGACTACCCTCGACTTCCGGGCCACCCAACGGGACGAGTAATCGGGTAACACGCGTGGGGACGGCGTCTTTGGCGTATGCCGGATCGTCTATGCTCGAGATGGAATAGAAGTCCACGGTATCTAAATTTCGCTCGCCCACATTTTCTCGCGCTTGCGCAATGTAGCTATCTCGAATCGACCAACGCTCACGATAGGCTTTCCAATCAGGCTTGCCCGCCGTCGAGGATGCTTCCCAAGTAGCGACGGCATTCTGCAAAGCATTGTCGGACAGGTTGTTGATCTCGTCGATCACCTCTTGCAGGTCTTTGGTGGCAATCACCACCCACTTATTCGACAGAACCAGAATTTGTTCAACTCCGGAGTAGTCAGGCTGGTGGATCGGGAATTTCCCTTGTAGTTCCGGGAATAGCACGGGTGAATCCGCCGCAGCCATTTTAGCTAACAAGGTTAGAATGAAGATCAATCCGATGCATCGCATTTAGCATTACCTCAGTATCAGCAGGGGGGTAGCGTCTTAGCAGCTACACGTTCGACGTGACGGAACTATCTAGCATTTCGAACGTGGTGGGCGGATCTATTGCTCAGACTCGCGAATCATTGCGTCCAACCATTGGACGGGCTTGGTGCCCTGGGTCAGCCCGACAACCACAACCTGCTTCGTTGCTTCGTCGTTGAGACTAGCACTTGAGACCAACCAGTGGTCCTCGCCGGAATGCATCTCCACGTTCCGACCATTGATCGTAACCCAAACGACATCCGGAGGCACGTTGCGGTCCAATCGAATCCGCAATCTATGCGTTAACTTGCACCTGCCGCTCACAGCGATGGCAACGGTAGCAGCTTCCCCCGGCTGCATCGTAAATGGATTCGATGGGTTCAGGGGTTCAGAGTTTCGATAGGACACGTATGGCAGATTGCCACCATTCGCTCGGGAAACACCTCGTCCTGACGCGTAATAGTCTTTGGGAAGGCCGGGCCAAACAACCAGCCGATTCAACTCAGAAATCAACACGTACTCCCTAGTGCGACTCTCGATCGCGTGGTCTTCAACGGTAGGACCAGACTGCTGCGGCAGTAGGCTGCCTTCTCTTTCAACGCACTCTCACACCCGTGCCATTTGCAGCTCAGCGAAGCAGGAAGCGATGAAACACGTTGGACGGCACGCTATCTGGCGTTTGACTGTATACCTGCTGCGGACGTTCGGTAACTCGACGTCTGCATCACCTCCGAACTTTCCGACGACCACCGTTGTGGGAAGTGGAGCGGCAGACGCTAAACAATCGGTTCGCCGCCCGGTTTGGCGTCAGACGAACTGATGATCGTTCACTTCGTTAATCGTTTGAAATCCAACGATATCTTTGAAATGGACAATAGTGGCAATAGCGGCAAGCACCAGTCCCGATCTATAATCTGGTATGCGCAGCGTGATTTTCCTATGCCATCCAACCCATTGCCAAAAATCGCGATCGAGTAGCACAAAACATCGAAGCTCCAACGACACGACCATCGAGAAAGCCTAGCCTGATGAAGTTTCAATTCGCGATCCACCTAATAATGTTGGCTCTCACCGCTGGTCTGTGCCCTGGAGGGCAAGCGGCGGAGTTAACACCTGACGAAGCCCGCGTCATCGCCAAGGAGGCCTACACCTACGGCTATCCTCTCGTGGACAGCTACCGTATCCAATACGCCTACTTCGTCAATCAACACGACGCATCGTTCAAGGCGCCTTGGAATCACTTGAAGAACATTCCCAACGTTTACACGCCAGCAGACACCGCAATTCAAACCCCGAACTCGGATACGCCCTATTCATGGGCAGGACTCGACCTGCGAGCCGAACCGATTGTGATTTCCGTGCCTGAAATCGAAAAGAACCGCTACTACAGCATCCAATTCATCGACGCCTACACGTTCAATTTTGCTTACGCAGGTAGCCGAACAACCGGCAACGATGCCGGCTCGATTCTTGTTGCAGGGCCGAGTTGGAAGGGAGAGACGCCTGATGGTTTTAAGAAAGTCATCCAGTCCGAGACAGATTTCATTCTTGCGGCCTTTCGCACTCAGCTCTTTAACCCAGCCGACATCGATAATGTCAAGAGGATTCAATCGCAGTACAAAGTGCAACCGCTGTCCCAGTTTCTCGGCAATCCCGCTCCACCAGCTGCGGCCACAGTCCAATGGATTCAGCCGCTCACCACGGAAGAGCAAAAAACCTCTCTGGAATTCTTCAACATCGTCAACTTTGTATTGGGCTATTGCCCAGTCAATCCCGCAGAGGTGGAACTTCGCCAGCGTTTTGCAAAAATTGGCGTCGAGGCAGGCAAGACATTCGACCCCACCACGCTATCTCCCGAAATGAAGGCCGCCATCGAGCAGGGCAGGGCCGACGCTTGGAAGGATTTCGCAGCGGATGCAAAGAAGCTGCAAGAGGGACAAATCACCTCAGGAGATGTCTTCGGCACTCGCAAGTATATGAACGGTAATTACCTGGGGCGTTGGTTGGCCACAATCGGCATCTACGGCAATTCCAAGCAGGAAGCAATCTATCCGGTCTATCAGGTGGATTCGACCGGAAGGAAACTGGAGGGTGTCAACCGCTACACCTTAACCTTCGAACCTGGGCAGTATCCTCCCGTTAAGGCATTTTGGTCGTTGACCATGTATGAGCTGCCAGCAAGCTTGCTCGTTGCCAACCCCATCAACCGCTACCTCATCAACTCGCCGATGTTGCCACAGTTGAAGAAGAACGCCGATGGTGGCGTAACGATTTACGTACAAAATGAATCTCCCGGCAAAGAGTTGGAAACCAATTGGCTGCCTGCTCCTAAGGGCCCCTTCGCCATGTACATGCGGCTCTACTGGCCGACCCAATCGGCCTTGGACGGCTCTTGGAAGGCTCCCAAATTGGAGCATCTGAAGTAACTGCGCAATCCATCAACAACACTCAACATCACTCCACTCCTAGCAGTTGCACATCGAACGGAACCAATATGAACATTTCCATCCAACACCTTACTCGTCTAGCGATCGCGGGTTTCATTGCCGCCATCCCACTCACCGCCTGTGCACAACAGGACGCCCCTACCGGTAAGCCAATTGAAGCCAACCCAACCTCAACTGTCGAAGCACCAATGATCGAGGAAACCGCGGCCATCGCCGAAGAAGCCTTCATCTACGGCTTGCCGCTGGTGATGAATTACGCAGTCATGAACGAATTCTGTGTTGACAAGGATTCGGGACAATACAAGGCGCCATTCAACGAAATGCACAACGAAGCGCGTGTCTTCACGTACAAGGACACTGCGGTGGTCACGGCAAACAGTGACACGCCATACTCGATGCTCTGGCTCGATCTGCGCGCCGAACCCATGGTGATCTCCGTGCCGGCGGTGGACAAGGAACGCTACTATTCGGTGCAACTCGTTGATGGAAACACTTACATCTATGGTTACATTGGTACTCGCGCTACTGGGACCGCCCCTGGAAATTATCTGGCGGTTGGCCCCGATTGGAAGGGCGAAAAACCGGCGGGCATCCAAAAGGTATTCCAATCGAGTACCCCGTTCGCCCTGACAATCTTCCGCACTCAACTCTTCAACCCGGACGACATGCCAAACGTGGTTAAGGTGCAGTCCGGCTACAAGGCCCAGCCGCTGTCCGCCTTTCTCAAGCAACCCGCGCCACCAGCCGCACCGAAGATCGACTTCGTTCCAGCAACGACCAAGGGGATCAAAGAGAGCTTCTACGAATACCTCGACGCAGCGTTGGAGTTCGTGCCAGAGACCGCTGAAAACCGAGCGGTCCGGACCAGGCTTGCGACCATCGGTATCGGGCCTGGTAAGACTTTCCACTTCAAAGACCTCTCGCTCAAACACCAAGCGGAAGTACTGCGTGGCATGAAGGCGGGCTCCGCTAAGGTAGACGCGTTCGTTGCCAACGGGGGTAAGAATCAGAACGGTTGGCAAGTTGGCGGACTGGCTGGCGGAGACAAGGCTACCTTCAATGGCGATTGGCTGAAGCTGGCCGCGACGGCAAAGGCGGGCATCTACGCAAACGCCCCAGCCGAAGCCATGTATCCAGCTACCCGCAAGGATAACAGCGGTGATGCAATTGAGACGAGCCAACACAATTACACGCTCACCTTCCCCGCAGGCAAGTTCCCGCCAGTGAACTCGTTCTGGTCTGTCACGATGTATGACAGCAAGAGTCAACTCTTGATTGAGAACCCGCTCAACCGCTACCTGGTCAACTCGCCCATGCTCGCCAGCATGAAGACCGCCGAGGATGGTTCACTGACCCTGTATATCCAGAAAGACAGCCCTGGCGCTGACAAAGAGAGCAACTGGCTCCCCGCGCCCAACGGTACAGCCTACCTCGTGATGCGGCTCTACTGGCCGAAAAGCGAAGCGCCCTCCATACTCCCACCGGGCAATGGTACCTGGACACCACCGGGAATCGTGAAGGTGAAGTAGTCCTTCGTCAGAGCGTTCGTCTGAGCGCTAGTGATGACGCGACGCCACAAGTAGAGGGGACAGAAACAGCGAATAGGGGGCGGAAGGGCCAACCAACGTTGGAACGCTCCGCACGGCCACTCGCTGCCTCCCCAGCCTCAAACACCCAACGAATGATGAAACTCATGCCCATCTATTTTGAGGGTGGGGCTGTCTGCGATATCTGGTTGCCGCTTCCTAGATCGGTTACAGGACCGAAACTGACAACGGTATTCCCACTCGCCGTTGATTGAAGGGTAATGGGATACTCTGTTTCGTTGAGGATCGTAGAACCATTGCCCTCGATCACAATGGAACGAAGGTTTGTGTCCAGGGGTCCTTCGGCTCGGTGAAAGACAATGTTGTGGTTGTTCCCGAGAATGTCAGCAAGATTATGGCTCCCCATAGCGTGAGGAGATGGAAGAATCGTGAGTTCGACATCCTGCCTTGACTTGGATAATCTAAAATCGCTCAATGGTGCATAGGCAAAATTTCCGATCGATCCGCTAACCTTCCCCCCGCTTGGTAGATTGAAATTGGTATTGCCACAATCAATCGCCTTGGAATCTCTGACGATGGCACGACTTGCCAAATACAACCGTATCCCACCTCGCATTCTTGCGACGGTACAGTTTTCCACCGTCACACTTCCGCCGCCGCTGTAAACTCGGATCCCATCTTCCGAAAGTGGAATCATGCTGTCTTTGGGAATAGGACTTCCACTCCCCACACGCCTACCTCGTCGCTGTTTGGTAGGGATGGTGTAATTCGATCTAGCTGGCAGATCCTTGGGGTCAGTCTCTAGATAAAGGTCTTTGCTCGCGCGTAGAACTCCTTCCACCACACAGTTCTTGATGACCGTCTCGTCGGCTGGGCTTTGCATGTAGATGCCATGGCCAAAGGCCCGTTGCTGAAGATTGCAGCCATCAAGAGTATTGCGTTTGCCTTTGACCAAAATTCCGCACCGCTTGTCCAATCCGTACACGTTGTCGGAACCGATGCCATAGATGCTTCCATATCCGTAGGGGAAGGAACCTCGGATCGTCAGATGCGTGTCGGACACGGTGTTATCATCGCCAGTAATCGTCAGAACTGCGCTCCCCCGCAATCCTCTGGCCAACGTGGAGCGGTTCTGATTGTAATCGCTGAAATCCGCAACCTCCTGTAAGCCGTCTTGGTAGATATCCTCGAACGTGCCGCCCCGGAAAACATTGTGGTCACCTGAAATGGTGATGTAGCTACGACGCGTGGCGCCAACTGGAACCGTGATGTGGACCTCCGACAAATCAATAATATTATTGGATCCCGCACAATGAAACTCCCTGTCCCCCTCGGGAAGATCCGTAAGTGTGTAGCGTCCCGCTTTCAAGACAATTGTTTGGTCGCTTGCTCGCACAGCCGCGCGCAATTCTGACAAGCTTGACACCTCGACCGGGGTTTGAGCTCGAAGCGTCTGACAAAACGCGGCTCCCAGAAGCGCTGCACTCACCGACCATAACCCGATGAAAGTAAACTGAGAACGCATTGGATGTCTTTGCTGTGGATCAGGGCATTGATGATAATTCATCGTGAAACCTACGGTAACGATTAGCTAGGGTTGGTTGATACGAACGGTGAGGAGCAACTGCCAGGCGTCGCACGGCAGCCGAATAGTTGAGGATTGACGCGAGTCGCAGCAGGCTTGCAGACAACCGGCAGGTAAGCGTTCATGATGAGCTGGCCTTGCAAAGATAAGTCGCATTTCATCCTTGGACGAGCCATCACCAAAGAGGCCTTCGAAAGTGAATCTAGCACCGCGTTGCTCTCACGTTGCAGGTAGCTGCCAGCATGGTCCCTGAAGCGGGTCAATGTGTCGGATTGGTTGGGGCTGCCCCCCCGGGGATTGGGCAATCGTGGTAGCTGAACGTCCGCTTCCCAGTCGCCTGACGTTTTACGTTGAGCGTTGCGATGGCCAAAGTAACTCTCGCCTGCAAGTTGAGCTAAATGCCGGGCACCATTCCGTTTTTCCCAATGTGTACGCCGATGCACTAATCTCAGTTCTCGTGCGGCTTGATTTCCTCGTTCCACTCACCAAGCAACGCAGGGCGTTCAAGTTGAATTTTTCGACTGATGGGAAGTCGCCCTATTCCTTAAGCAGATTGCCATTCTCGTTGAGCCTCGCCAAAAAAACACTCCTTCTCAGTTACAAGTTTAGCTCATGTACCAGAGCACGGCTGGATGTATTTCTAGTGGGACGCATCGCAACCTATGATCGATGCAACGCAACAAGAGGCGTTTACCCTTGGCTTCACTTGCCTTCGATTGCATTTGCTCCTCGCGTACTGGATGCTCCACCTTCAGGCTCTTTCTCTGTGGCGACTCTTGCTCCACTCGCACGACAATCCTTCGCTGCTCCAGTTTACCTACGCGTGGTGCAATTGCCATTCAGCTGAGGGCTAAATCAGGTTGCATCCTCCAATCCCTTCTCGACCATCTCCTCCGCATCCTCCCGTTCGGATGGACTTGCGGTGGGGTTGGCCGCCGGCTGATGGACGAAACTGATTGTGGCCGTAATTGCGAAATGATCCGATCCCGCTGGATGAAATCGTCCCATCTCTGCAATTCGGCCATTTGATGATACGAACACCTGGTCGATCGGGAAACGAATCCACGGATATTCGGCATGATACGTATTGTAGAACCCCCGTCCCACACGTGGATCTTTTAAACCGCTGATGCGCTGAAACAACCGCGTTGTACGGCTCCAAGCGACATCGTTGAAATCGCCCGACACAATCCAAGACGCATCGGGATCCTTGGCCACGATATCAGCGACCAACATCAACTCTGCATCGCGAACATTGCTGTCATGCCGGCCCCCGTCCTCGTCATCCGGCAAACCTGGTGGCAAGGGGTGCAGCCCAACATAGTTGATTGCATGTTCGTCAACGGAAATTTGAGTGAAGATCGAGGGTCGAGATTCAGAAACCAAGTAGCGAACTTCAGCGTTTTCCAACGGAAGCTGACTCCACAACATCAGGCCGACGCCATCTTCGTGCTCAACTCCCTGCCGATGTGGATATTGGTCTTCCAGCGTTGAAAGTGCTTCGGCCCAAGCAGCGTTGAATTCAATCAGCAGCAGTAGATCGACCTCCAGGTCTTGCAACTGCTGCACCACGCTCTGTTTGGCTTGGTTTTCTACCTTGAGATTCACGACTGCCAGACGAATCGGTCTGGCATCCGCAGGAGCATCACTCACCTCAAGGGGCCATAGAGGCGTGTATCGAACGAAATGTGAAATTTGCCACCCAGCAATGAGCACTGCCAGCAAGACGCCGGCACCAAGTTCATAGCTCCAGTCGGTCTGCCATGCGACGATGAGAAACGCAAGCAGTAAACCGATGGCCAAAACCGAAATCTGCAGTCGAAAAAAGTCGCAGAGTCTTACCGGCCAACTACCAACGCGCCATAGCGGCAGGACTGTCATCACGACTAGCACAAGGAGCAGGCAACGACCTGCTATGCTTCCAATCAACTCCATACCGCTGGTCTCCAGTTTGAATCTCGCGCGACCAGCCGAAATAGCCATTGGAGCGTCGAGGGTAGGTGAGAATCAAGACAATTATGCCCGATTCAGTCCACTCACAGAACCGCACCTACGGTGCCCAATCGAGCCTATCACCTCCAATTCCTCAATTCGGCATTGAAATGCCTTCGACTTCGACACCGTCCAGCTAAGAACGCTATGGTTCTACTCCGAGTAGGAGATGCAAGCGCTAAGGGTGCACTTCGGGAAATGCACTACAATGACCTCCGCAACCGTGAAACTATCCGTGCGGAATGTGCTGGCCACTCCCCACTTGCTAACTGGGTAGAGTCAGCAACACCGGTGGCATTGAGCACTTCCAACTTCTGCCATACATCCCCTAAGTCTTCCACCAAAGTTTGTGACGTTTGCTCCAAGCAAATTGTGAATTGGGCTGCGGCAACATCGGTCGGATCGCACCGATCGCCCCTGAACGCCTTCAGCGAAGACCACATACTGCAGGCAGATCGGCTGAGCGGAAACCGCCTTGGCCATGAGCTTCCCCTGCGTCCGTGTTGGCGACTTGGTCAGCTCAAACGTCGGCCGACTTCGAAACGGCCGACTTCGAAACAAAATGGTTTTCTAGGAGCCATCCAGCCCCGTGCCCCCGAGTGATCCTTTAACATAGCGTGTCATACCTAGCGGACATCACGAATCGAGGAAGCTGGTCGTCGCAAGTGCGGAAGAACCGCGCCTGCATCCCTGTGGATCGCGTTGGAGTCCTCGCCTGACGTGTTGTGCGATGTCGGTTTCAGATCCCACGTCCGTCTGAGCTGTTCTGGGAAACCCAAGCGTGTATGCAGGGAAAAGTCAATTGCAAGCGAGACATCTAACATCTGCCTTTGCCTGTGTATTGGCTGGCTGGCTAGTCATGGATATCAGGCAAGCGAATGCCGCCGATGAGAGTGAATTTCGCCCAATTCGACTTCAAAGCCGCATCACAGATGTGCAGCCAATGACTGGAATCGTGATGTGGCAGGATTCTCGCAATAGTCGCTCCGATTCAATTCAGCTCGAATACTCCTACATGCGATACAGTGATGTGGTCCAAGAAAAAGGGGTGTATGACTGGACTGCTATCGAACGTGTGCTTGAATCGGTGGCAGCTAGAAAACATCAAGCGATCCTCCGGTTTTGGGACACTTATCCTGGAAAGCCAACAGGCGTACCGGACTATCTTAAAAACCTACCCGACTACCAGGAAGTCAATGCCCCCAGCGAAAATCGAGACACGGGATTCCCCGATTGGTCGCATCCCGAACTGCAGCGTTTTATCCTCGAGTTCTACCAAAATTTCGCGGCGCGATATGACCAGGACCCACGTCTGGCGTTTTTAGAAACAGGCTTCGGCCTATGGGCAGAATATCACATCTATTCTGGTCCGGAGGAATTGGGAAAGACCTTCCCTAGCAAAGAGTTTCAGGCCACTTTCCTCCAACATCTTGACGTCGTGCTTGTCCAGACTCCTTGGATGATCTCCCAGGATGCCCACTCCAGGCAACGTGCGCCATTCGCTTCTCAACGGAAACTGATTGATCTTCATTTCGGAGTCTTCGACGATTCCTTCCATCTCGCTTGGGAGCCAGGCTACAACTTAGAAGGATGGACATTCTTTGTACTGAAGCGCTATCGCAAATCTCCGGCTGGCGGCGAAATCCTTTTTCCAAACCAGAAACAGGAGAAGTACGTGGCTGAAAACTGGGCGACCGAAGCTCGGAACTTTGGCATTACCTTTATTATTGGTGAGCAGTGGCCCCAGTGGACAACCGACGAACGTATCCAACAACACGGCCTAGCCTGCGGGTACAAATTTAAGATCCTTGCGTTTGATTCCCGCCCCCACGAGTCGCGCATCACGATCACCAATACCGGGGTCGCCCCTATCTATTACGATGCATTTGTTGCAGTCAATGGCGTGCGTGCGGACGAATCCTTGAAGTTCCTGCAGCCAGGCGAAACCCGACAGCTGGCTGTCCCAAGCGGAGGTCAGGCTCCGCAACTCACGATAGAATGCGACCGGCTTGTTGCCGGACAACGGATTTCCTTTGATGCACTCCTGGAAGGCGAATAGAGGCAGTCGAGTGGTTCGAACATCCCCCTCATTGAGACAAGTCGCCCTTCGCCCGCCTCAAAACCGGCGGTTTACACTCAGCTTTACGCGTGAGGCAATGGACGTTTGTTGTTGCTACAGATCTGTTTGTCGCTGCCGTGCAAGGGAGGATTTTATTACTGGGGAGGTCACAAGAATGAAGGGCCTTCAAGGGCAGGCCGACGACCAGATCCCGCCCCCCTTTCAAGCCTGGCCAGAGCTTATGCAAACCATGGGCGATGCGATGGTTCTCGCTCGTGCGCGCATCCGGGGCACAGACGCCCGTACCATTGGACAATTGGCTCCCGTATCGCAGACGTCAGAGCCGGACGCTTCACGCCCGGCATTCCAATACCCGCGTGCTCTTGGACCAACTCGTCTCCACCGGCCCACGGGCGTCAGACGAGTCTTACACGCAAGCCAAGCAAAATACGTTTGAGCTTATGGTAACTTAGACAGTGTTCATAGAACGAAACAGTGTTAGCAGAACGAAACGGCGGCAACATTCGCGCATTCCATTGGAGGACATAGATCATCATGGGAACTCGACACCCTAGCCGGTCGATCGTTGGTTATGCCGCAATTTGCGCGCTGTGTTTGATGGTTGCTTCGTCTGCATCGGCAATTGAAATTGATCTGGAGCCGCCTGGAGATCGCGAGTTCGTCCGCGACTTGGCTGGTCTACTTGACTCGGGCTCAAAAGAGCACATCCGAAATCTGTGCGATAGCCTGCTGACAGACAAAGCTACTCCAATCATCGTCATCACGATTGAATCCATGGCGAAGTACGGCGGCGAAGATATGCGTATCGAAACCTTCGCCACCTTGCTCTTTGATCAGTGGGGCATCGGGCATGCAACCTTGGGCAAGCAGGCGTGGAATACGGGGATCCTGCTGCTAGTTTCCAGGGACGATCGGAAGGCACGAATTGAGCTCGGTGGCGGATGGGGGCGACGCGAGGATGAACTCTGCCGTCAGATAATGGACGAGCATATCATCTTCCATTTTAAACAAGCTCGCTTTGCCGAGGGCATCGTGGCCGGGGTCGAGGCCCTGGACCAGATGGGACGAAAGCTGGAATTACCCACGCGGCCTCGCCCGTGGTGGCACTACGCGCTGGTAGTCGGATGCATTGGCCTAGCGATTTTTACCATCGTGTCTCTTATTCGCCGCGGAGCCAGCGGATGGGCTTGGATTTTTTGGGGTGTCGTATTTGCGATCGTGGGTACGATTCTCTATCAGCTGGTAACCAGCCGAGGCAGTGGCGGTGGATTCAGCGGAGGGTCGTTTGGCGGAGGTTCTTCCGGTGGCGGCGGTGCAACAGGGTCTTGGTAAGGATGAATAACTATGCAGCGAGCATCTGACCTCTTTACCGAGGAACAGCGTAAGCAAGTCGAAAAAGCGGTCGTTGAAGCCGAGGCCAAGACATCGTGCGAAGTCGTCCCCGTCGTAGCCACCGCCTCTGGACGTTACGATCGAGCGGAGGATATGATCGGCCTTTGGCTGGCGGTTTTTGCAGCGATCACGGTATGGGTGATCCTGCCCAGGCAGGCGAACGAATCGGGCAACTGGGACGGCGCGCCCTTTTATATCGGATTGTTGGCAATGCTGGCCGGCATAATGGTAGCATTTATCGCAGGTGCCATCGCAGGAAATCGGATCGCTTGGCTCCGGCGACTGTTCACTCCTCGCAATCAGATGCGTGAGGAAGTTTCTGCTCGAGCACGACAGATCTTCTTCGACAAACGCGTACACCACACCAGTGGTGCAACCGGCATGCTCATCTATGTGTCGCTGTTCGAACGCATGGCCGTCGTCCTTGGCGATCAACAGGTTCTGGACAAAATCGGGCAGTCTTCCCTCGACCGACTTTGTCAACTATTGACGGATGGCCTACGCCACGGAGAGCCAGCAGACGCAATTTGCAGTGTGATCTCAGAAGCTGCAATACAACTTTCAGGTCCACTACCTCGAGACGAACGTGACACCAATGAGTTGCAGGACGCCCTAGTTCTGATCGATTAGTCATAACTCAATTGGTCGGGGTGTGGAGATTTCCCACCAGGTTTCTGTACCGAATTGCGGAGCCTGTCCGCAGGCTTTCTTCCCAAGGTCGATCCTCCTGCTTGCAGCTAACTTCACTTAGCCTTTCTTCGTTAGAGGCGATCCGTCCGTTGCTGATTTCTTGAAAGCGTCGGCACGAAAAATACGGGACAGGCTCGCCACGGAACTGCCCCCCACGCGTTCTCGACCAACTGCGGCGTCTGGAATGCTCCCATTTGCGATACCAAGGGCTATGAAAGCTGTGGTTAGGACCAAGTAACGGTTCAGATTGTTCGCTGTGCTGATGGCGTGGAGTGAACGGAGCGATGTTGACAATCGAAAGCTAGCCAGAACAACACCGATCCCTGCATGACCTGAACAACAACATCGACCGCTGTGTGCCCACCGGGGAAAAATTAGAGCTTGCCGTTGGAAAAGTTTTAGGGACCGCTTACCAACTTTAAACTCCGACATCATGCGAGTTCGGCACCCAGGCGGAATGTGCTAGAATCCGATCAACGACTCTCTGTTCCACTGCCATTTTGCGTCTATGGGCGTTTCCGCATGTCAAAACTCGCGAATGTTAGCCATTGGAGCAATTGGATGAATGCCGCTGACTCGACCGCCACGAATCACATTTGGCATCTTTACATCGACGGTCCGTTCGGGGGCGGATGTAGAGGCAAAACCGAACCATGTCGAACGAGACGATCCTTGGCGGCTTTTAGTGCGAATGGCAGTCAAGAAAGTGGTGGACGAACGAAGGCACGCACTTGTGGCAGCGACCCGGGGGGAGACGTCCGGCTCCAGCTGCAGGGCCACTCTGGTGACGCCCCAAATGTCATGGAAGCCATCGGCAACGAACCGTTCCTCAAAATGTTGCTGATGCCCCAGAAATCTATGGAACAGTATTATTATTCTCATTTGGGTGTCGGGCATCTCTGAAATTTAGCGGGTGACAAGTTAGAAGGGTATTCAAACGCGGAGTTCGCACGGCGTTTGAGTTGCTCCGAGGGGACGCTCGAACGTCGTCTGCACCTGATTCGAGAAAAATGTCAGAAGAAATTGGTCGATCTCAATGAATTTTCGTCAGAAAAAACTTCCCATTGCATCCCTGGAACGGATTGATGACCTGTGCGCTGATTTTGAACGCAGGTGGCAGTCCGACTCGCCGACGACAATCGACTCGATGCTTCACGCAGATGTCTCTGCCACCGAGCGAGACGTTTTGCTTGCTGAACTCATCGTCCTTGAAATCGACTACCGGCGACGGCGCGGTGAAACACCCCAATCCCAGGAATACCTCGAGCGTTTTCCGGAAGCCTCCCAAGCGATCCACGACGCCCTTGGAGAAGCCGGTAAACGGTCGGGCGGATTTAGTCCACCAACCGTGGGCCGTCTGGCTGAACTCTTCCCGTCGCTGGAAATCATCGAGCTCATCGGCGCAGGTGGTATGGGTGCCGTTTACAAGGCACGACAATCGGGACTCGACCGTCTTGTCGCATTGAAGATTCTCCCAGAGGAATTGAGCCACGATGTCAAATTTGCCCTGCGTTTCACGCGGGAAGCTCGGACGTTGGCAAAACTGAGTCACCCCAACATCGTCTCCGTTTATGAATTCGGAAGCGTCGAGGGCACCTACTATTTTCTGATGGACTTTGTGGATGGCTCAACGCTGCGCGATGTGGTGAAGGCTGGCCAATTGGAGCCTCAGCACGCATTGGCCATTGTGCCGCATCTCTGCGATGCACTGCAATACGCACACGACAAAGGGG
This sequence comes from Aureliella helgolandensis, assembly GCF_007752135.1. Taxonomy (GTDB): domain Bacteria; phylum Planctomycetota; class Planctomycetia; order Pirellulales; family Pirellulaceae; genus Aureliella; species Aureliella helgolandensis. Next base: position 4,628,699 of record NZ_CP036298.1, read on the forward strand.
TCGTCCACCGAGACATCAAACCAGAGAACATCCTGATAGCCACTGATGGTTCGGTCAAGATCGCCGACTTTGGCCTCTCACGGATCCTCGGCCACGAGAGCCAAGAAGAGGCGCTCACCGGAACGCATCAGGTGATGGGTACACCTCGCTACATGGCTCCCGAACAACTGGAAGGTTCACGTAGCGTCGATCACCGTGCCGACATCTATTCGCTAGGTGTTGTTTTCTACGAAATGTTGACCGGTGAACTCCCCATCGGGCGCTTCGCCGCACCATCGAGGAAAGTCGAAATTGACGTTCGCCTCGACGAAGTCGTTCTGCGTACGCTTGAGAAGGAACCGCAGCGCCGCTATCAGCATGCGAGTCAGATTAAGTCGGATGTGCAATCGATAGCTGCAACTGGCAACGCAGCGCTTGCGATAACGGTTGCTCGTGACGCGGAACCTCGAGACATTCAAGAAACGGCAAACGCGAGTCTAGCCCAGCAAGAGCTCGCCGGAAGGATGTTGTTGACACGGCGCCGCCTAATGGAACGCGTCGAATTATCGCTGCGGCCGCTTTTCCGCTGGCAGTTGCTGCAAATCCTGTTTGGTGTTGCACTGATTCTGCTGGCAGTGCAGTGCTATATACGAAGCACGCAGCTTCCGTATCGCATTGCGAACGGAGTCATTGTGCATGTCTACGGCGTGATCGTGGTTGCCCAAGCGGCGCTCGTATGCACTAGAATCCGAAGAATCGACTACTCGAAATCCGTGCTCGACATCCGCCACAAGCTCGCCAGCGTGCGATCCGGCTACTTGCGTGCCGGTGTCATCATTGGTTTTGTATGGTGGCTGATGTGGATTCCCGTTGCCGTCGCGTGTGGATTCGACTTCGTGCTCCATCCGCGTTCCCTGCTTGTCTCGCTCGTCGTGGGGATCATCGGCTTTCTCGGCTCGCTCTGGCTATACTGGCGCGCGCTCAAACCTGGCAATAAATCGGCAGAATACTGGAGAAAAAAATTCTCTGGTGAGAGCATTGCCGCCGCGTATCTGGCACTCGACGAAATTGAAGACGCCCAAATTCGTTGACGTTTCGGCGAAAAAACGACGTCCGCCTCTCTTCCACCTGCGCCACCGTTGGGCGAGCAGCCCTTTAATCTTCAGGAGCCTACCATCAGCACTTCAGCCTCGCACACCGAGTCGCAAACGGGGACAGTCGCCACTGCAGAGACCATGCCAGTCATCCCTCCAACGTCGTCCGTTGATCGACGGCATGATCTAGATGCGTTGCGAGCAATTGCCATGTTGCTGGGCATTCTACTCCATGCCGCACTCTCCTTTGCTCCGATCCCCTGGACAGTTCAAGATTCACAGCAAAGCGAGGCCTACTACGTCCTCTTTGCCTGCATTCACGGGTTCCGCATGCCGCTATTCTTCATGCTCAGCGGATTCTTCACCGCGATGTTGTGGCGGAAGCGGGGGATCGCTTGCCTAATCCAACATCGCTTCAAACGAATTTTCTTGCCGCTCGTCTTCGGCTGCCTGACGATCGTCCCAGCAATGTGGGCAGTCGGCTACATTGCTTCCCGCCCATCCCCGGGGAGTCCCGAGAGCTCTATGCTTTTCACGGCGGTCGTGGCCGGCAATGCAGACCTGGTTCGTACAGAACTTCAGAATTCTGAAACCGACGTCAACTCGCTCGATGGGAATTCGGGGTCGTCGCCACTGTGCGCTGCTGTATTCTTAGGAAGCCCCGAAATTACCGAGCTGCTCATCGATGCCCAGGCCGATGTCAATCTGCCCAATCGAGATTTAGCAACGCCATTGCACATCGCGGTCTTCATGGGGCGTGCACAGGAGGCTGCTATGCTATTGACTGCAGGAGCCGAAACCGACGTGCGTGACGGGAGCGGAATGACGGCCCGGGAACTCCTCACAATAGATTTCGGCACGACGAACTTCATTGCCAGTTCGCTTGGAGTTTCCGTTGACGAAACAGCGCTACTGGCAGGTCGCAAGGAAATTGCCGAATTGCTCAACGAAACTGAATACCTTGGCTCAGAAGCAAGCGCGGGGCAGGCACTCAATCTCGAAGGACTCAAAGGCCTGCTGTTCCAGCTACCCGTCTTCATGCATCTTTGGTTCCTGTGGTTCCTGTGCTGGCTTGTCGCCGCATTCCTGCTCTATGCGCCGCTCGCTAAAGCGTTGCACATTGAGAAGTTACCACGCTGGCTCGTTTGTTCGCCGGTCAGCCTACTGGGGCTAATTCCGCTGACCATGCTGCCGCAGGCGTTCATGGCAACAGAAAGTTTTGGACCGGATTCGTCAATTGGCCTGCTTCCGATTCCGAGCGTGCTAATTTACTACGCGATCTTCTTCTTTTTCGGGGCTGTTTATTGGGACATGGACGACACCTCGGGCCAACTCGGCCGCTGGTGGTACATCAGCCTGCCCGTCGCGCTATTGGTCATCTTCCCCATCGCACTGGATCTGGTATCGGGAACATTTGAAATCATTCCAACGATCAAGGACGAGTCGACGAAGGCCCTACTCGGCAGCTTTCTCCAAGCCGCGTTCGCTTGGCTCATGACGTTCGGTTCGATCGGCCTGTCTAGCCGGCTACTGTCCCGCGAAAGCCGCACGCTGCGCTACATCTCGGACTCGTCGTACTGGCTCTATCTCATCCATCTCCCACTAGTAATACTCGCGCAGTGGTGTCTTCGAGACCTACCAATCCCCGCCTTCCTGAAATTCGCCTCCATCACCATCGTGGTCTCCGCTTTCATGCTTCTCGCCTATCAATACGGAGTCCGTTACACGGCGATAGGCAGGCTACTCAATGGACCGCGAACCCGCCCTTCGCTTCTCTCCTAGCTCGCTGAGCGAGCGTTCGCACCGACGGTGTTCAGCTGGCACGCCTCAGCGTTGGTCTCCCCGCATCCATAACTCGCACCCATAACTCGCATCGGTAACCACGCCGCTGTGAGTTTGTCCAATTCTGAAATGACAGCAGCTGCATAGTCGAGTACAACCGGTGGGCTCCCAAGTCCTGTCTTCTCTGCTTACAATCTTAGAGGTTCAAGCGCCCGTCAAATGCGAACCTTCTCACTGGGCTTCACGAAAAGTATTGGCAACGCATGTCGCGTCCCAAGCCGGCCAATAAGCCGCTAATTGCACGGGAACGGCTGTAGCGGTGCGATTAGAAATAGGCGATCCACTCCCGCCACCGCCTCGAATTACTATGTGTATGTGTCGAAGTAGCATGATCACAACCAAACAATGGGCCGCGTCGCATGGCATCGGCGTAGATGACTCACTACCTCCCGTGGCGGACTACAATGAGCCGGTGCCTCGCACATCGCAAGAGGCCGCTGTCCGCACAGTAATCCTGCATGCGATCGCTGCAACCGGCTACGGCGTCGCCCCGAAACCAATCGTCGAATGGCTGATCGACCAGTCAATATGGCAGCACGCATCTCCCGCGGAACAGAAGCTATTAGAAGCAACCGCCCCAACGGACGAAGAACTCAGCGAAGCTCGATCGAGGCAAGAAGCTCAATGGGCTTTGCTGTGGACTACTGGGGTACCCGTTCACGGTTGTCTGCGACTTAAACACGCCCCTGAAGCAACGATTGAGGCTGCCTGATGGGGGAGTGCGGTCGTGAACGAACGGCTCAAATGCTTCGCAGTGGTGAGCTTGCGTGTTATGACTCCTCGCCGTTGAGTTTGGCTGGGGGCGAGTCTGGTGCAGCAGAAAGCGTTGTTGGCAGGAAAATGTTGGCAGGAAGATAGCCAGAGCAATTCATCTTCCGGACTCCATCTTCCTGCAAAAACGTCCGCCTGGATACTTCGAAACCGTTTACCATTGCCTGCGATTTAGACTCAAAACTGAAGCCACTGTTGAAATGGTAAGTCGATAAGTCATGTCGTGTACGGCTACTTTTTCTTTTCGCGTATTTAGCGTCTTTCGCGGTTACGTATCCTGGGACTGGGGACGGTTCAGGGGGTGCGAGCGAAATTTGTCTGTGCGAGATTTGATTTGCTTGAGCTTGCTCGTGGGAGTGTTGGTCAGGCGAGGTGTGTCCGCCTGGCCAGCAGGTGAGCAGATTAACGACCGCGAAATACACGAAAGACGCGAAAGGAAGGGGCTGGAAGTGGGGGCCTGATTGTGCTCTCGCGACTTACCTTGTCACCGTTCACGGTTGCCTGCGACTTAAACTCAAAACTGAAGCCACGATTGAAGCGGACTGGTGGATGAGGAAGGTCGTGTACGGCTACTTTTTCTTTTCGCGTATTTAGCGTCTTTCGCGGTTACGTATCCTGGGACTGGGGACGGTTCAGGGGACGGGCGAGCGAAATTTGTCTGTGCGAGATTTGATTTGCTTGAGCTTGCTCGTGGGAGTGTTGGTCAGGCGAGGTGTGTCCGCCTGGCCAGCAGGTGAGCAGATTAACGACCGCGAAATACACGAAAGACGCGAAAGGAAGGGGCTGGAAGTGGGGGCCTGATTGTGCTCTCGCGACTTACCTTGTCACCGTTCACGGTTGTCAGCGATTTAGACTCAAAACTGAAGCCACGGTTGAAGCGGACTGGTGGATGAGGAAGGTCGTGAACGGTTACCGCAAAAAGACCAGTGGTATCGAGTCATGGTTAAAGTACGTGGTGAGAAAGCAAGTTGCTTCGTAGACGGAGAGCAGATCTTTGAGGTTCTTGATCTGCCCTATGATACGGGCCGTGTAGGCATTCGCATGTGGAGAACTTGGAGAGGGAAGTCTGAGTTTAAGAACTTCCATGTGAGTTCCCCTGACGGTGATGTGCTATGGTCTGGTCTACCAGACCTTCCGAACCCATAAAATGCTTTTCAATGGTGACAAAAGCGAAGCTGTGAAGCCGAATCCTTCAACAGATAAACAGGCTCAGCGATGCTTCCCGAATGCCGATCGACTCTCCCCAAGCTTCTAGCGTGAGTCCGTCAACGTTCTAGGAATCGAAATCGCTTTCTGGAGCGAAACCGAAAGACTGGATCCACAATCGAGTTTTACCACAGTGTGGTTGGCTACCCTGCCAGCGAACTCAGGGGACGTGGACCGACCTGATTGCGGCTGGCGTGTCCCTGATGCGAGCGGGTTTGTTTCTTCGGAGCTGAAATCCCTGCGTGTGCTCACACTCGCTTCCGCGTCGGCCTGACTGAGCGTGTGACGGGCTCGCCACGATCAGGGGGAACCAAAAACTATTGGAATGATGAGACTCATGTTGTTGCGATCTCCTCGTACGCATGGCCTTCATTCTGATCGATTCGTTCCGGCCGTCCCTTGTGCATGTAAACCAGCTTCCGATGATCCACCCCCATCAGATGCAGGATTGTGGAATGAATATCGTGAACATGCAGGCGATCTTCGACTGCATGAAGCCCTAGTGCGTCGGTAGTTCCGTAAGCCTGGCCGCCTTGCACTCCGCCGCCGGCCATCCACATCGTGAATCCAGTGGGATTGTGGTCGCGCCCATTCCCTTTCTCGCTCATCGGCGTTCGACCGAACTCGCCTCCCCAAACGACCAACGTCTGCTCCAACAATCCGCGTTGCTTAAGATCCCGCAGGAGTCCCGCTACCGGCAAGTCCATTCCACCACACATCCGCGTATGGTTTCCTTCGATATCGGAGTGGGCATCCCACTTGCTGCCAGCTCCATGGTAGCATTGCACAAAACGGACACCTCGCTCGACCAGTCGACGTGCCATCAACAGATTGCGTCCGTAGGCTGCAGTCCTCTTGTCATCCATACCGTACAACTTATGAGTCTCGGCAGATTCCTGTGACAGGTCCACGGCCTCTGGAGCATGGGACTGCATCTTGTATGCAAGTTCAAAACTGCGGATGCGAGCGTCGAGATCCGTGTTGTCCTGCCGTGATTCGGCATGCCGCAGATTCAGTTGCAATAGAAAGTCGAGCTCTTTGCGCTGCTGGGCTGTCGCGACATGCTTGGGAGGCACCAAGTCTGAAAACGCGGAACCCTCGCGCTGCATGGTGGTCCCCTGATAGACCGCTGGCATAAATCCAGCCCCCCAGTTTCGGGCGCCATTGATCACCCGTCCCTGACCTTCTTGCATCACCACAAACGCTGGCAAATTCTCGTTCTCAGTACCGAGACCGTACGTTACCCAACTACCGAGCGACGGTCGACCTGCAAACTGAGTTCCCGTATTCATCTGACAAATACCGCCAGAATGGTTGATACCGTTCGTCCAACAGGAGCGAATCACGGCAAGCTCATCAGCCATTTTCGCAGTGTGCGGCAACCAATCGGAAATCCACAGCCCTCCCTCACCATGCTGTTTCCACTTGCGTTGGGTAGCCATGATTGGAGAATCAAATTCACCCATCGCAGTAATCACACGCCCAAAGCTTTCAGGAATCGGCTTCCCGGCCAATTTATCGAGCGCGGGTTTGGGATCAAAGGTGTCGAGATGGCTCGGGCCCCCATCCATGAACAGAAAGATGACGCTCTTCGCCTTCCCGGGATGGTGTGTCAACTTGGCAGACAATGGTGACGTTGCCGGCTGCCCCGCAGCTTTTGCCTCATCACCTTGCAACAAACTAGCCAACGCCAGCGCACCGAAGCCACCACCGCTCTTAAGGAGCATCTCTCGACGAGAAACAGTACCATGGCTCTCATGATCAATCGACATAAATCACCTCATTGAAGCAAAGGAGTGCGTGGATCAGTGCAATGCGTGCTTGCATCGCAGGAGAAGCGAATTCCGCCTCTCGATCATTGACGATTGCATGATGCTGATGGCCCGATTGATCCTGACCTAAACTCTTGATGTCCGTAAACTCAATGTCTAATAGCAATTGAGATTCATCCCGTTCGTCGCCGAGCAAATCGTCTTGGCTTAAAGCTCGATTGTGCATCCGAACCTGTTGAATCAACCCATCCCAAAGGTGTTGGTTTGATCGCCCGCCTATTTCAATCGGTCCCTTGGCTTGCGCATTCCAGCGTGCTTCGTGCGCGACCCGCGCAATTTCAAGCTCGCCATCCGCTTGGGACAGATCTTTCAAATAGAAAGTAATGCCTTCCTCGGTAGCGTTGTCCAGATCTATCGACACTGCAATGTAGTACGGCTTGTTCAACTCGAGATGTAAGTTCGAAGCAATGACTTCGTATTCAGGTTTGCTAGTGGGGTCCTTTCGCGAACCGACCAGCTGCAGAATCAAATTGCGAGGCTGATAGCTACTCTTGGTAGAAGTCACGCCAAGCGACCAACCGCGTTCGGTGTTTTTCTTCGACCAACCCGCGACGATCGTTCGGACCGATGCGTCCGGGTACAGTGAGTGTAGCATTACCGTTGCTTCGATAGTGAAGTCACCTTCGGCTTCAGCTTCGACGAACTCTTGAATCGACTCAACTTGGATCGTCGTTGGCTTCTCGGCGGTGATTTGGATTGCAGAACCACCGCTTGGCATTGCGGCAAGCAGATTGGGCAATTCAGAGACCTCAGCACTTTCCGCATAAGACTCGAGAAAGGTTGAGGCCATCTCGAATTCTTCCAGACTCGGCGATCGGAAATACAGACGCTGATACGCGTCGTGAATCAGCGAATGCACGCTCATTGAACCAACATTTACCGTCAGTGCTTTGGCACGATCGTGCAGCCAAGGATTGTTCATCATCAGCAACGATTGAGGGGAGGTGGTCGTTCGGTGTCGCTTGCCTTGACTCTCGACTCGATCTGGAAAATCGAATACGGACAACATAGGATCCAAGGCGTTACGTTTGACATTCTTGTAGATTGCCCGCTTTTCCGGTCCCATTTCGCCGCTGGCTGCGAGAATGCAATCATGGATTTCTTCCCCTGAAAGTCGGCGTGGATTCTGCCGCCACAGGAGAATGTTCTGCGGGTCGAGCTTCGCCAGTTGATCGTCCATCGGACGGTCGGAACATTGACGGTAGGTGGCCGAATTCAGTATCAGGCGATGCAGTTTCTTGAAACTCCAACCGTCATCCATAAAGCGACGGGCGAGCCAATCGAGGAGTGCAGGGTGCGAAGGAGGCGTTCCGAGGCGTCCAAAATCACTCGTATTCTCCACAAGACCACGTCCAAAGTGCTGCTGCCAGACGCGATTCACCATCACCCGAGCCGTCAGAGGATTCTCCTTGCTGACGATCCAATTCGCGAGTGCGGATCGCCGGCCCGTCGATTGCAACGCCGTTGGAGGACGCTGAATCTTCGGCTGGTCGTCTCCCAAAATCACAGGAAATGCAGGCTCGATCGGAGTATCGTCGTTCGAGTCTGGCATGAAGGTCGGTGGTGCTTCAGGTCCGACGTCGCTGGCGACGAACTTCATCGTTGGTAGCGGTGCTGGTTTCAAATCATCGAATTCCGCCAGTTCTTGCAGCAGTTTCTGACGCTCGGCTTTCTGGCCCTCCTCCAACCATTCAGGCAGTTTCTCAGGATTCAACTCCAGTTGACGCATCGTCAGTGCCGCAATCTGATACTCATAAGGACTTATCTCGCCACGTCGACTGGATACGAGCGCTTGAATTTCCTTGGTGAACTTATCGAATCCTTGGCCTCCAGCTTTGTTGAGCAGCACGGGCGTTTCGATTTGGTGCAGACGCTGACGAATTTCCGCCGTTGCTTCCTCCCAAATCTGCTGTTGCTCAAAGTGTCGCGTGCGGGTTGCAACATCTGCAATCGGTTGGTCTTCGCGAGGCAGCAGTGGTGTAAAAAAGGAGCGAAGGGCGAAGTAATCGTGCTGCAATAACGGATCAAACTTGTGATCGTGGCAGCGGGCGCATTTGAGACCTTGCGCGAGAAAGACATCGGCCGTCGTCTCGGTCACGTCATTGAGAATTTGCGACCATTGTCCCTCAACGTCACGTTGGTTGTATTCGTAAATCCAGTGTCGTAGGAACATCGTGCCAATCAGCGCATCTCTGTTTCCTGGATCGACCTCATCTCCGGCGAGTTGTTCCAGCACAAAACGATCGTACGGTTTGTCTTCATTAAACGACCGGATGGCATAATCACGGAAATGACGGGCTTCCGGTCGGGAGTGATCTGCATTGTATCCATCAGAGTCTGCGTAGCGGACGAGGTCCAACCAATACCTAGCCTGATTCTCACCGTAAGAAGAATCTTGCAGAAGCTGCTCTACCAGCGATGCGTACCATTGCTCCTCACTCCTCACCAGCAAGGCTGTTTCATCGTTAGGGGGTAACCCCGTGAGTGCAAAATGAACGCGTCGAGCCAGCTTGGGCGGTGCAGCTTCCGGAGCGGGGCGGATGCCCTCTTGCTGTAAACGCTGAAGAATAAAATGGTCAATTTCATTGCGACACCAGCCCTGGTCGTCTACCTCGGGGACTGCCGGATCGGCAACCGGTTGGTAACACCACCAGTCGCGATCCTCCTCGTCGATCGTAGATACCTTTTTCAGCTCAACACCGCTTGGCCAGTCTGCCCCAGCAGCCACCCAGACAGCTATGCCGTCTACGAGTGCGTCTTCCAGCTGACCACTCGGCGGCATTTCATACGATTCGTAGCGCAGCGCCTCGAGCAACAAACTTTCATCAGGATTACCGGGAGCAATGGCCGGGCCAGAGTCGCCTCCCTGCAGCAATCCCTCGAGGGTGGTCAAATTCAAGCCCCCCTCTTGTTTATGACCATCGTGGCATTTGATGCAATTTGCTATCAGCAGCGGTCGAACGTGTTGTTCGAACAGGTCCCGCTCTGCTGTGGCTAATTCTCCAGCCATCGCTGGAAGCCCGCACGCCAGCAGCCAAGCTGTTGTCAGGACCTTGAAAATTAATCGTGGCCAATTTAAGTGCATTCTCATTCTTCCTCCGGTAGGCCAGCGATGAAGACAGGATCAACATAGTGCCCGTCATCAAGTGCATCCTGAATAAAAAGTCCTTCAATGATCTCACCGTTAGCATATCCCAAGTCTGTGAGATCAATCCCGACGGCCAGTCCGCGAAATTGGATGCTTTGTTGCTGTGGCAAGATCTTTAATGAATTGAGTTCAGCGAGTGAGCTCGCATTTTCTGCAAAAAAGTGGACATGGAAGTTCGTCAGCACTTTCGCTTCAGGCGATTCCATCGTCAGATCATACTTGCGAACCGTGTACGACTTGAGTCCGTCGCGGAACTTCAGCGGACTGACATGAAACGCATCACCGTCAGGCGGATTTCCAAATGTTTGCAGATCGAAAATAATCACATCCGCTCCAGGACCATTCACAATCGGCTGGTCGAATCGAATCGCCATGCCAGGTGTCCCCGCTTTCCCCTCCATGATCGGATCGGTTGTTAGCGGCTCGACGCTTCCATCAGGATTGATTACCCCGGTGATAAGGCTGTCATCCCGCAAGGTCTCATGTCTGGGAGATGGCAGCGTTTCCCCACCACACAGAAACGGGCGCGTGACTGTCGCTCTGAACCAGGTGAGCTGAGCAGCAATCAGGGAGTCAACGGGAAATCGAATCGCTTTGCCGCCGCGCTGGACGGTCACGCTGGTCAAGTGTTCGGCTCCCCCCTCGGGTCCCAAGATTGTCTCATAGGAGACAACGCGGTCAGGCAACTCGCTCCGGTAGACGCTCGCCTCAAATGGAACGTTCTCCGTCGCGAAGGCACCTGCCCCCAGAAACCTCTTCGCCTCCCCGTCGACCAATCGCTCCGCCGTGTCGTCGGCTGCGTGCGAGTCCGCCACTCGCTGAACATCGTAGATATCGGCAGCCCCTTCGATGACTTGCACCTCCGTTTCACTCATTTCACCGACATTCACGGAAAATCGGGTACCACGATCCACCACGCGCGTCACCGGCGTTTCGATATGAAACCCCTCTGCCCCCTCGGGCGCATGCACAGAGCAGCGACCTACGTCCAGTGCCAAACTCTCGTCAGACGAAACGTGAAAGACCGCTGGGCCTTCAAGAATCGCCGAAGCTCCAGTAGGAAATAGGACTTCAATGAGACCGCTCATGAGCACATACTCACGCCGTGGCGCGAGCACGGACCCCACCGGCGGAGAAAGCTCTCCAAAGAATTTTGCATGCGCACTACTTACTAACCGAACCTGATCATCCACCACTGCCGTACCGCGCGGACGCGAATCGTCGATGGCAACAGGTGTCGGCCCCATGGGGCGGAAGACAAACGTCATGACTGCCACCAGAATCAAAGCGGCCACCAGCCATGCGGTAGGCGATATAGCTGAGCGTTCCCTTCGCCCCTTTTTCCGTGGGAGCCCCGAAGCGTCCGGATTAACGGAAACTTGAGACATCACTTGGCTAACAAACTCATCCTGGTTTTCCGGCAATTGAGCCAATGTCTGACGAACGAAAGCATCCTGTTGCGGTAAGGAGTCGGCCATCACCAGCCCAAGCAACCGATGCGTTTGCAGCAAGTCGGCGGCGCGCTGCACGTAGCAGTCGTCCGCGGAAAGCAACTCATGCAGCTCTTCGAGTCCGCGCTCGTCTAACTCGCCTTCGAGATAGTCGGTCCACAATTCGGCGAAACGGTCTTGATGATTCACGACGCCCCCCCCTCTGTCGCAAGCCTTGCATCGATGCACTCCTGCAATTTCCCCCTAATTTTCCAAAGCTGTTTCTTCACGGCAGGCACCGAACGACCGCTGCGGGCGGCGATCTCTTGAAGAGGGATTTCTTCGTCGTAACGCCACGTCACAAAACGGCGAAGATGATCCCCCAGCGACTCTAGGCATTGTTCCAAATATTCAAGTTTCGTAGTCCACACTTCGGGGGATTCGCTGCAGCGACGATCCAATTCTCTCTGCAACAACTCCGGTCCGTAACGAGCATGATAGTCCGCAATTCGGCGCAAACGCGTCTTTTCAGTCATCAATTGGTAGCGTGCAATCGTGAACAACCAAGCTCCAAAATCAGTACCAATTTCGAACTCTTGCAATCGCGAAAACGCAGCCACAAAGCTACGTTGCGCAATTTCATCCGCATCAACGCCCATCGGCACGTGTGCCGCTAACCACCCCCTTAACGCTCTCTCATACCGGCGCAGCACAACTTCGAATTCTGCCGTCTCGCCGCGTAAAACACGTTGCAGGGCTTTAGTCACGTTCGGATCATTGGGTAAAGAGTTCATGGTCATCTCATTGGAAGTCATCTCTTTAGGAGTATGGCAGCAGATTGCATAAGGTTACCCGCAAGGACCACTTTAACGATGAAAAACTCGATTCCAGTCTCTAAGGCTGTGAAACCCACCAAAACATCCAATAGGTCGTTCACTTCCACAGGTCATTAGTGGCTTCAGATGGGCGCACCTGCAGAAACACTCCTGAGCCGAACAGGCTATCGCCCCCGCAAGCGCATTCGGGCGAACGTTCGCTTGGCCTAACAGAAAATCTCCTCCCCAGTATAACGACGCTCACGGCTTCGCTTTGCATACGGCTGAGCATTTTCCTCTCTCAAACACGATAACCAGTACACTTTAATACCGCTCGACCCGTCCAACCTCGATTTCATGCTATTCCATCATCAGCGATACGGCAGGCCGAGCTCAGCGGTAACCAAACCATTTTTCGCCTTGCCCCCTCCGCACCGCCAGGCAGCGGCCCGTTAAGCAGCGGTCGTTTGTGAGTTTGATCGGGTTTCTTCCGCCGGGGAGCAGCAGCAATTTTCCGCAGGTTCGGCATACGGTCGGTCGGGTGCGTTGGCCTCTCCAAGTTCAATGTTCCGTACTACGCTCGTTATACCGCCGAGCTTCTGGTTGCACCGGCGATGCGAAGCGTTCCGCTCGGAATGCAAAATCATCGAGTCTTGTGTCTACCGCCCTCCATCGTTCTAGCCCATCGGACCACGGGGCAGGTGCAGTTGGACGAATAGATCAAACCACTCGTATTCCATCCTTCTCAATCGTAATGACTCTCTGTTTATACAGGGCACCTATCGCCTTCTTGAACTGCCCTTTGCTCATCCCCAACAGATCAAAGATCTGAGCTGGAGAGGACTTGTCGTGGACCGGTGCAAAACCGTCGTGGTCGCGCAAATAATCTTGAATAACCTGATGATAATTATCGCGAATCTCCTGCGCAGTTTTCAGACTCAGATCAATTCTTCCGTCCTCGCGAATATGCTTGACATAGCCTTGGATACTCTGCCCAAAACTAAGCCGTTGATCAACCTCATCTCTGTACAGCAATCCCCAATGACTATGATTTACGATCGCTTTGAAACCTAACTCGGTGCTGTTTCCGATGATTAAATCGACCGACTGCTGCGGAAGCAAATCATGTGGGCCATCTTCCATTACGACTTTATCAATTTTTGAAGTCGCTGCGATCCGCTCTCGATTATCGAGGTAGAGATAAACGATATAGGATTCCCCCACGCTCATCGGCCGATGCTGCTCTGCAAATGGGACCAAGACGTCTTTGTCCAATCCCCAATCTAAGAACGCACCAATCTGATTGTTGTCTTTGACCTCCAAATAAGCGAATTCCCCGACCTCAGCTTTCGGAGTTTGAGTGGTCGCGATGGGGCGATCTTCCGAGTCTAGGTACAGAAAGACATCGACAGTATCATCGATACTCAAATTGTCTGGAGCATGCTTTGAGGGAAGCAATATCTGATCTAGATTTTCAGCGTCTAGATAGAATCCGAATTCAGTCTCCTTTACCACTCTTAGATTATAGGTCCTGCCGATATGAATCATGGTTATAGGGCTTCAGTGCTTTTCGCGGATACTTGATCAAAGTGGATGGTGAATTTTCGGAACTGTTCATGGACCGGAAGTGATAGGCAGCCTATCCGAAGCTCGGTGCACAGGTGCGGCATCCCCAATGTGTTATTGGTGCCTCCAAGCTCCCTGTCCGGTTTCAGTGCAAGTTTATTGCCAGGTAAATGAGCGGCAGATAGATACCTGGAGTTCAATCAGGCAGCCCACCCAACCGCCTCACAGAATCGCTGAAAATGGCGCACGCTCAATTTCGGCGAACGATAACAATTTCTTGAGCTGAATGGGCCGCCCCTGGCCGTGGCGATGCCCCCATATCCGCCGTTACTTAAGAGATAGTTTATCGTTCCAACTCCTCCTTGACGATCAGGTGGTTCGGACTTCGCCGCTTGGAGCCGATCCCCCTCCCACACTGGTTGCTATAGTAGTCCACCACGCGAGCAATGGCGAATTGGCTTCGACAGCAATTCGATTCGCAACCTTTCGGATATGTGGGAATGCAGCTCCAATTCAGGCAACGAAGTTTTTACGCGGCGGCTTGCAGTATCAAAATGCCCCTAATTCTGCGCAGGCGGTCTCAGGGCATCGAAATACCGTCGACAAGCGCGCGAAAGCATCGCGATGAGCCGCTATCGTCCGCACCATTCACAAATTGCCAGCCTTCCAAAGACTCGCGTCCTCAAACTTAGCTTAGAATCGAGATCCCGAAAATGCGTTCCAACAGACGGCAAACAGAACAACGCCCCACGGCATTGTGGTTCGTTGGATGCACTAGCTAACGGTTGCTCTCAGCAAGTTATTCTTGGGTTGCGAGCTGCTACGGTCTGGAAGCGGAGTAGGACCACAGCAACTCTCCCAACCTTGCACCAGCAACAGTTTGGAGAGCAGAAGTCGCGGATCGATCACCAACCGCATCAAGCACGGCGACATCCGTGTTCGAGGCCCACTAGCATGTGGTACCATTGAACGCGCTATCTTTTTCCCTGCCCCTCTCTCAACGGTCGGCTTCCCGAATGTCGAAAAGCACGAATATCAGCCACTGGATCGACTTGGTCAAGGGCGGTGACTCTGCCGCTGCGGATCGGATTTGGCAACACTACTTCGACCGTCTCGTGCGTTCAGTACGAGCTAGACTGCGCGGACAAAACCGCGCCGTATCTGACGAAGAAGACATCGTGCTGAGCGTCTTCGATAGCTTCTACAACGCTGCCGAAAACGGACGCTTTCCGGACTTGTCCGATCGCGACGATCTTTGGCGTCTGTTGCTGCGAATGTCGGCAAGGAAGGTGGTCGACAAGCGAAGGCACGATCGGCGGCAGCGTCGTGGTGGTAACGTCGAAGTTCACTCTTTGAATCCAACGGGCAGCGACCACAACGTCTTCGAGGTGATCGGAGACGAGCCATCGCCTGAAATGGCGCTGATGATGCGCGAATCCATTGAGGAATTTTTCTCTCATTTGGGCGCCGGAAACCTCAGAGATTTGGCAAGCGCCAAGCTTGAGGGTTACTCGAACGCGGAGCTGGCCGCGCGTTTTGGCTGCTCCGAACGAACTATTGAACGCCGTTTGCACCTGATCCGAGAGAAATGCCAACAGGAATTGTTCGAAAACGTTGCGAAGCCTCAAGCAGAAATTTCCGATCCGGCCCCAGAAACGGATCGATAATAGTTGCGCAAACGCAGAAGGCCACCATTCGTAATTCGGTCAGTGGTGGTACGGGAGACTGCCGATTGCGATCCGCAGCGTGCTCCCAATCGTACTGGATGGGACGCAAAATCGGTTCAACTTCGGCGCCAGTGCAAGAAATCCATCCGACTTGCATTTCAGCCGATCGCCCATCATCGACAGGGACGCCGCTAGCCTCTGCCGCTAGCCTCTGCCGCTAGTCACGCGTTATGTTCGAAGCACTGCAATTCTCGGTGCCTCTGAGCCCAAGCGCTGAGTCCCCCTCCCGCACGCGGCTCAGCCATATTCAGTTCTCGAGGGGTTGCTTTTCAGCATCGCTGAGCCGTTGTTCACCTAAAGCTGCGAACAGGATTGCAAATGGCCCGTGTTGATCGCCTGCTGGAAACTCTTGCACTAACCAGGGCTCTTCTTCGCTAAGCGGTCCAGGTCCTGGACTCACCGACAGCACCACACCGTCCTGATCGACATATCTTGGCAACGCCGCAAAGGCTCGCTTCGCAGCATGGGAATACTGGTCGCCTTCGAGGAAGTTCTCCGCCACGGCAATTGCCAAATTCCCGGCAATCAATGCCGTGCCACTGGTTTCAGCTGGCGATTCACTTGCCGGACGATTCAGCAGGCAGTGCCACATCCCATCCGCCTGCTGCACGCGAATCAGCGCATCGGCCAATTCACGCAGGTAGCCACGCAATTCTTCGGCTTCGCTTGACTGGGGTGGCATCAACAACAGCGTGTCTACCATCCCACGAATTAGCCAACCGTGCCCCCGCGACCAAGCACCCGGCGATAACGCGGTGGGATCCTCTCCCCATCCTCGCCCCTGGCACCAAAGTCCCGTTGTTGGATCGCGCACAATATCACGATAGATGCGATGTTGCGTTACCGCCTCGACAAAATAGGCTTCGTCCTCGGTCAAGCGTCCGAGCATTGCCATTCGGCTGGAATAATCCTGCAACGCGTCGATCAGCATCGAATTTCCGCCGCCACGTTGTTCTCCCCGCGGATGCTCAATCGCCCCTTCACAACCTCGATGCACGGTCCTGTAATACTTCTTAGTTTGCTGCAGGAAACCTGGAAGCCAGTTTTCGTCGCCACTGACCTCATACAGCCAAAATACTAGACAGTTGAAGGGCCCACGTCGAAAACTTCCGTCGCTTCCGGGAGTGATGCCAGCTTCAGCCGCCTGTTTGAAAACCGATTGCACATGCGGTTCATCCCCAGCCGCTTGTGCCCACCGCAACAGCCCTTCCAAGGCCAGCGAACGCTTGTAATGCTGCAGCGAAACATTGCCCTCAACTAGGCTGCTCGCAACGCGCGTCGCCGCGTCACCAAGTGGCGTTTGGGCCTGCGCTGCTGCACCAAAAACATTGCATGAGGTCGTCAACAATAGGAAGAGCAGTAGCCGCGTAGCAGTCATCGAGTTCTCAGATCGGTTCTGGCTTGTTAAAGGTGGTAGCAGTGAATGGCACTGGCGTGTCATGAGTCGTATTGGCGTTTTCATTCCGTAACACAGGACCGTGCCAACGCGCGATCGGAGAGTCGACTCCAAACGGAGGCGTTTGGCGACCGATTCGCCCCATCTTACCCCCAATAGATCGCAATTTCTCAAGCCCCACCCAACGGCCTCACATCCCTTGTTGCTCAATGCTTCCTTGACGCGAGGGAGCCAATTGTGAAGACGATCGAGAGGCTAGTATAACACTAGTATTGGGCGGAATTAGGCCGATTGAAACGAGACGGAAGGCTCCCATTTCTAGTCTTCACCCCCATTGGCACGTCGGGCTTGCAATCGTTTTCGCTCGACATCGCAAGATATAGCCTAACGAGATCCAATGAAGAAGCATCCGTATCCGAGAAGGGAAAGCTCTTGAATCGCCTGTGGTAGGCGATCCCCTACCATCAAGTGCCAAGGCGAGCGTGTTACCAAGGTGTATGCGTTAGCGGAACACAAGTCTGGAAGTAACTCATCACCCCGTCTTCCATGGGCTAGCGGACTCAATGAGCGTGGTTGCGTCTCCCATGGCAGCTCAGGGTTCGAAAGGATATCGCAGACGCTCCTCACTAAGGATACGTACCAATACATGGAACGTCCTCCGCTTTGCCAATGGTCGTACTGCGTGCATCGCCTCGATTGCGGCGCCGATAGTAAATCCCAGTGGACAAGCTCGATTGCTTCGGGCTGGCATCCATTGGGCCCAAGCAAACGCCAGTTAGCAATCACTGATTACTGACACCACTAGATCCTTCGGACACCTTTGCTTCTCTAGAGGCTCGATATTCCCACATAGTCTGCTGAAAGGTTCTGCGGATCCACCAAAACTGTAGTGAAAGCACCGGAAAAATGATGAGAATGCACCATCCCCAGGGAGACCAACGCACCAATTCTTGAGTCTCTTCGTTGCCCCAAAACTGAATGCCGGCCAATACGAGGACCGTCATCCCCCAAACGACTAGCAGCAAGCTTTGATAGGCCACGTAAGCATTGATGTATTCGCGAAATTGCCAAACGAGGAATGCTAGAGCTACCAGCAAGAGACAGCATAGGCAAGTAAGAATCGCCACGGAGATCGAACCATGCCGAAATGCGACTACGGCTAACGGTATCATCCACGCCGTGGATCCAGCGCAACTTCCGAACCATCCGCCACCGCTCCAGCGAAATGCCTCGTTGGTAACACTGCCGTCGAAGTGCAACACTTGGGTATGCTCTCGGACAGTGTCTAGCTTTCGTTGTACTGATTCACGAACCGGTTCCCCTCCTAACTTCGCTTCCTTACCGAATCGTTTGTAGCCACGAATGCCCCGCCAAATCCATGCGCAATTGAGGCACTGACTGACAGCGATCAGCCCAACCAACAGGCTAACATAGACGGAGTCCCGTGCAATGAATCCTTGCATGCGTGCTGCCACCAACATGGATAGCAGGATTCCGAAGACTCCAAGTCCAGCAGCAAATAGTATTGCTTGACGTAAGATGAACCTTTGTTGACTCACATACTCGCAGTTCCTCCAGCTCATCCATGTCCCCCAAACGCCACCGGCGATTCCCATCAACGAGCCAAGAACTGCGCCTCCAATTGCGGATGCGGCAGCCGTACCGACCGCGCTACTCGCCTTTCCAGCAGTTGCAGTGGTGGCTGCCGCGCCAGCTGCATAGCTGCTCGAAGGAAGTGTGGCCACAACCATTATGGCAAAGGCGGGTTTAGGTACGGTTGCCCCGAGTGTGTTGCGAATCGAGTCGGCCATTTCGGTCCGCAGCATATCGCGTGCTCTCTTGAGTCGCTGACGAATATTGGCTTCGCTTTCTCCTAAAGCTGTCGCAACATCACGCGTCGATTCTTCGCATCGATAGAACAACACCATTGGCTCACGATAGGCTTCAGGTAAGCGAGCGAGCATCGACCACACCAATTCGCGTTCTTGATGCTGTGACATGATAGCCTCAGGCGTAAGTTGTTTGAGGTCATGAATTTCGTACGCCATGCTGTCGAGCGAGCACTCACCGCCTGTGGATTTCGCGCTACGCACTGCGTCAATGGCCCGTCGTCGTGCGATGGTGCAAATCCAGCCCGGGAATTTCTCCGGCTCGTGAATCGACGACAACTTCTTCCACCCCTCGATGAACGCATCCTGAGCGATGTCTTCGCTGAGTGCGAAATCGCCACACGTGCTATAAGCCACTCCGGTAACCATCGCAGCAGTCTGACTAACCAACATTTCGAAAGCGGTGCGATTACCAGCCGCTGAGGCTCGCACCAGATCGGCAATGGTTTGCGTCATGAATCGTAATTCTCCATCGCGTCAATGCTGTTCGGCCCGAGATTCAAGCCGTCAACGAGAAGTCGAAGGTGACGAGCGGTTTGTGACAGAATCTCCCAACTTTTCCAGTCCATCGCAATGTTTGGAAAAACCAATTGGGGCTTCGAAGAGGTGTCAGGTGGCTTAGTCTCAACCTCTCCCTCAGAGACACACTACCGAAGGGCCTCTTGCTCCATGTCGCTCAGTGGTTCATTGGCGCGCCGGATCCAATTTAGAAGACAATCGAGGGCCAGTATAGCAGTCGCAATGTGTCCCGTTTCGTGCCGATTGCCCCAGCAGTGTAGAGCCCCCATTTCCAGTCTTCGATCCCACCGGCACGTCGGACTCGCAATGCCTTTCGCCCGACATCGCGAGATACGATATAGCGAGATCCGCTGAAGAACCGTCGGTATCTGGGATGGAAAACTCTTGAATCGCTCCTGGTGGGCGATCTCCTACCATGAGATGCCCAGGCGAGTGTGTTACCGATGTGCACGCGTCAGCGGAATTCGGGGATATCCTCGGGGAATCGGGTACTGAGGTATCCACGCAAAATGAAAAACCCTCCTTGGTTCTTTACAGGCGAGTTCCCCCGGGAGGACGCCATTTTGACACCAAGGTTGGCTACATCTAAAATGACCACCCTTACTAACGCGGATCGCCCCCCACTAATCCTAGCCCAGCTTGTGCGATGATCGGATCACGCCTTGAACGCGACAGTGCCATTCATTTCTGACACCATTGTTTCCGAAACAGCATTGCTTTCTCCCCATCGGGCAAACTAGAGCATCGGCGAGATCTTAATCAATTGGCCAACTCCGTTGGTATCAGTATGCGCTAGGTAGAGGGTTCCATCAGAGTGGAAGTCCATCCCGGCACCTCCAACGATTGACATGATGTGATTCAGCTTCCCGTGTTGGGACGGCGCCGTAGGCAAGAGGACTTCATAGAGTCCTTCTTGATGCAAATGTTCCGCGGAATCGGTTATCGAATTGAAGAGCACATATAGCCTTCCTGAGGTAGGACTAAACTTCATATCCACGAACGCAGCTTGAAACGAATTCAGTTGTACCTTTAGTTTTGTTTCTAGCGTTAGTGCATCCAAGTACAGAATTGAACTGTTCCCCGATCCCATGTTGGAACTGTTGAAGCACAATAGTAGTGACGGACTCTGTGTTAAAAGCGGAATATTCGACCTGGAAAACGCTGGAGAGTGCAAATCAGACCATGATTTATCAGAGTTGCTTCGCAAGAAAGACTCTGCCGCAGATGCACGAAGATTTCCACGGTGCAACCACTTGCCGTTTGCCACGACAACTTGGTTATGGTCCGCACATATTCCTGCTTGACCAACAGTGCTCGAGGAACTTAGCCTCTCAACGCGAATCAGCTTAATCGCATCACTGCTGGATGTGTCCCAAACGGTGAGAGACAATTCGCTTCCCTTAAGAACGTGCAGAACGCAGAGCTGATCTTCGGATGCAAACGTGAATTTTACCCCCCTCCCGTACTCTTCCATCGTCTTGCTGAGTTTTAGAATATTTCCGTCATACGCAATTAGGCGGTTCGCTTGGGAGTCACCGATAAAGATTCGTCCGGTTTTGGGTTGTAAACAAACACCAAAGAGCGAGGGCAGACCGCTAAATAGAACACTTGACTTGAGTTGAGATTCTTCATTTGTGTGGGACGGTCCAATTGAGTCTTCAGGGCTACTGGAGTTACCACTCCTCGCAGTTTCATCCGCATTATGCTGGCTATTCTCTCCCCCATTCCATAACGTCAGAGCTTTCATTGGGGGCAAGACCAGCAAAAGCACAGAAACGCAAACAAGGGCAGCGACAGCAATAATGTAAATCGGCCATTGAAATCTCGCGTCTTGGGCACGCTGGAGCGACGGAGCCTTCAGGGGGGAAGGATTGACGCTCACTAGTTCTTCGCTGACCTTACCTCCCGCAACCTCCTCACTTCGCTTGTTCTCCACCGACGTTAGCTTCTCCCGTTCGATACTGGTATTGCTGGAGTCAGCCAGCTTGCGAAGTTCTTTAGCCAGCTCGTTCGCGTCTGCAAAGCGGTCACTTGGTATCTTATTAAGTGCACGCTCGCAGACTTCCGCTAGCTGACTTTCTATGTCCGCGCGGTACTGCGCCAGAGGGGTGATGGCTTCGTTCGCAATCTTAATCAACTGCTGTAGTGTATTTGTCCCCTCAATGGGAAGTCTGGCCGTGAGCAGCTCGTAGAGTAAGACTCCCAGGCTATAGACATCAGCTGGTGGTCCAATTTCCTCGATTCTGCCTGAGGCTTGCTCAGGAGACATGTAGGCAGGAGTCCCTAGGATTTGCCCATACCGTGTCAGCCGTGAGTTGTCGCCACTATCGCTCGCCGATAAGGCTAGTCCAAAATCCATTACAATTGGCTCATTGCGTTTATCAATCATAATGTTCTCAGGCTTCAAGTCGCGGTGCACAATGCCTTGACTGTGAGCCTCGCCAACGGCGATGGCAATTTTGCGGACAAGCCGTATCGCAACTTTGGGATCATATTGTCTCTTCTGTAGCAAGTATTCGGACAGCGGCTTGCCCTCAACAAATGCCATGACCAAATATGGTAGATTGCCTTCGTCTGAAACTTCATATACCGGGCAGATATTGGGATGGTGAATGGCCGCAATTGAGCGGGCTTCCCTAATGAATCTCTGCCGGAGTCGCATGGATGAGCCATGATCAAATCGCGGAACTTTAATTGCGACCAATCGCTTTAGAAGAGGATCTTCCGCCAGGTAAACAGCTCCCATCCCTCCAGTACCCAACAATTTCAAAAGCTCGTAGCGTCCAAGTTTCTTGGGTACAACAGAAGGTTGCGAAACATCGCCAACCTCGTCTACTGCCAAAGTGCCGGGAGGAATTAACGTACCGGTCTTGTTTGGCGACTTGCGCGCAGGGAAGAAGAATTCTTCAACAGTTGTGCCGCACTCAGGAAATCGTTCACGATATTCACGCAACTCAGGTTTTTCGCCTGCAGACCTTCGCAACTCCACTTCCAGCTTTAAAAGCTCAATGAGGAGGCTCGGGCGGAGTGAGAGTTGTTGTGATAAAAGGAATTGTTCAATCCTGGGTTTCTTGCCAGCTTGAAATTCTTGTTCAAACTGTTCCGCTAGTCGGTCAATCAACAATTGATCCTGCAGACTATCCATTGATAATTCAACTCTCCGAGACAATTTTCTTTTTCCAGCAGTCTACCACATCGGAATGGAGAAGGTTGCGTCCCATTGATCGTATCATTCTGAAAGATAGTCTCTCAAAGGGAAGCATCTAGTTTTCGCGAAATCGAAACCGAGCTGCTACTTCACTACTATTGAAAGACGGAAATCGACTCGCCTTCAGCGACAACTCAACCGCCTCACTGGTCGGCGGTTTCGATCTACGGGCGTTTAATCGTCTATGAAAATCAGCCGTTCCGCATTGATCTAATGTGACGGCTCATTGCGACTGCACATCGCACAGTTAGCTCACCGACTGGCTGTACCGCTCTAGGCAGTTTAGTAGAGTTTGAAAAGATATCGCGGGCGTCCCCACTAAGGGTGCGTATCAATGCATGAAACGTCCTCGAGTTTCCCAATGATGGTACTCCATACATTGCCTGGACTGCGTCTATGGTAGATCCCAATGGCTTAGTCGGATTGCATTGTGCAGGCATCCAATGGGTCTGTGCAAACACCAATTGGCCATCATTGATTGCTGACACCATTGTTGACCTTGGTTGCTTCCTACCAGAAGGGGTGTTCGACGATTGATTTCTTTTCAGGGAGGCCGCCGAAGAGCGTGGCGGTAAGTTCAACCATCGCGCATCCGGCAAAGGCCAACGCCACCATGAGCACGATTACTACTGGATACCGGGCCCAATGCGATGATTGCTCTGAACGCACGGTAGAGCCTGCGCCAGTCACGGTATTCTCACGAAGAACTGGAGTCAGCGCAATTGCAACGATCGATCCATGAACCAGAAATACGTAGAACCCCAACACGACCGAGACGACCGGGGTCGTCGCGAACATAGCGACCATCAACAGGAAAACGGCCCCCAACTGCTCAAAGAAAATCCCCTGAAACCCCGTGACGACAAATGCTTCTGCGACACTAAACCGAAACCACTGCAGAGCAACCAACCACGCAAACGCCCATCCACCGTAAAACCCCAAACCGATCATCAGATCCGGAATCAGCTGAGGGTGAAACAGCGCTGGCTGCTCCACGGCTTTTAGATAGTTGTTGGACCACGCAAGAACTTCGGTAGTCATCCCTGCTGCGAGGAATAGAACCACTACCTTGACTGAGCGACTTACGGAAACCCGATCATAGAGTCGCCGAAGACGACTGCGAAATATCCAAACCAATCCAAACAGGGAATACAGCAGTGCCATTGTCTCTGGCGGCGACGATGCCAGACCGAGAAGCGGGATTGCAAACGACAGGCAAAGCAAAGCTCGCTTCATCAGTGTGTCCGTTCCGACTATGATTTCACTGCGACTTGTGATGCCGGACAAGAATCGGTGAGCTTATATTTGGAGCCCCCCGATAGACTCTTCTTAACCTAGCTGGTAGCCATTCGCTGATGCCCCTTATTTATTGAAAGTCGCGCTCGACTTTTCAGCGCCGAAAACAATTGGAACACCAATCGCTACCGTCACAAGCGGGCACACTAATGATTTGCGGAGGCGTGCACAAGCACCTGGAAAACGACAACACCTGGAAAACGACAATGTCTCCGGCTTGCCCAGGGGGGATGATCGGCACTTGGTATCACTGCAGGCTCACACAATCCGCGGTTATCAGGTCTGCTCGGGCAAGAGGTCAGCCTCTCACTCACCTGAGCTAGGAAAGAATCTCTTGGATTACGTCGCCGGCCACGTCGGTTAGTCGGTAACTGCGGCCGTTGTGGAAGTACGTTAGTCGCTCGTGGTCTAGGCCAAGTAGGTGAAGAATGGTGGCGTGCAGATCGTTTACGCTGACCGGGTTCTCAACGGCCTCATAGCCGATCTCATCCGTCTCACCGTAACTGACTCCACCCTTAATGCCCGCACCGGCCATCCATTGCATAAACCCTTTCGGATTGTGATCGCGTCCCTTTCCGTTTTGCGAAATCGGCATGCGGCCAAACTCACCACCCCAGATCACCAGTGTAGAGTCTAGCAGTCCGCGGGCTTCTAAATCGCTCAACAGGCCAGCTACAGGAACATCAGTAGCCGCACAATGATGCGTGTGATTCTCCTCAAGATTGTCGTGCGCGTCCCACTCACCGTCACTGTAGACCTGCACAAACCGAACACCACTTTCGACGAGTCTCCTGGCCATCAAGCACTTCGATCCAAACGACTTGGACCTTGGATTGTCGATACCGTAAAGCTCCTGGGTTGACTGCGTCTCTCGCGAAAGATCCACGACTTCGGTAGCCTCCTTCTGCATGCGAAAGGCCAACTCAAAGGATTGCATTCGGTTTGCAAACTCAGCATCGCGCGTGTGCAGCCGCATGTGCTCATCGTTCAGCTTCGCCATCAAGTCGAGTTGCGCACGTTGGTCTTGCTTGGTGATCGTCGGTTGTCGACTGAGATTGAGAATCGGAGCCCCCTGTGAGCGAAACAGAGTTCCTTGGAACGTCGAAGGCAGAAAACCAGCACCCCAATTGTGCGGCCCCCCCTTGGCCCCCTGGGTGTTGCCCATCACCACGTAGCCAGGCAAATTTTGGTTCTCACTGCCCAGGCCGTAAGTCACCCAAGCGCCCGCGGTGGGAAACCCAGGGCGAGGCAGTCCGCTGTTGATTTGGTAGATCGCCGGTACGTGGTCATTCGATTCGCTGTAGCACGATTTGATGAATGCCATTTTGTCGACATGCTTGGCGACGTTGGTGTACTTGTCGCAAACCCACTGTCCGCATTCACCATATTGCTTGAACGAAAACGGTGATTTCATCAATGGTCCAGGATTGCCAAAGAAAGCCTGGATGTCGGTAGTGTCGCCATCCCGCTTGTCGAGCTCCGGCTTGCGGTCGAACATATCGACCGCGCTAGGGGCACCTTCCATGAATAGCCAGATTACCGACTTTGCTTTGGCGACAAAGTGTCCAGGCCGCGGAAGCAGAGAGGTCACGGGATCGGAGGAACTGTCCGATTGTGGTGCGCCCAGCAGATTTTGCTCGGCCATCAGGTTGGCAAGACCAATCGTGCCGGCTCCGGCACCAGCTCGGCAGAGCCACTCTCGACGACTGAGCATGTTGGCAACGCGACCGCAGGGAAACAACTGTGAATTTTCAGTCATGACAGCTAACTCAATTGACGTAGATGAATTCATTTAAACCGAACAACGTCTGACAAAAATCGGTCAGCGCTTCGATGCGTGGAGCTTCTTCTGCGCGCTTGGTGCGTGCTTCGGTCTGGGATTCGATAAATTGGATCGAGGTTTCTATTTCTCGGTCTGTCGGCACGCGTGTGAAGGAGGTTCGAAACGCATCTTCAATCAGCGGCTTGAGGTCGAAATCCATCGAATCCGACTCTCCGGCTTGCCGTTGAACCAGCAACTCCGCAAAGTCATGAGCCACAGAGCGAACAAAGAGATCGTTCAGAATCACCATGGCTTGGGGGGCCACGGTTGTGTTTTGCCTACGCGCACAACTGGTCATTAGATCCGGGCGGTCAAACGCCTGAAACATCGGATAAGGAATGAGACGTTTATGAAACATGTAGACGCTGCGCCGCCGGGTGGACGCGTCATCTTTCGCGTCTTTGGGATAGCCCTCGCCTTGAATGTTTCGGGCGAGGTTGGCCTCAGGGGAGATGTAGGGTTTAAATCCAGGCCCACCGGCTTCCAGGTTCAGCGTCTCGCTAACCGCCAGCATCGCGTCCCGCATAGCTTCGGCTTCGAGGCGTAGCGGAGTCATTCGCCAAAGCAAATTGTTGCCTGGATCGATCTCCGCGCCCCGTTGGTCGGCTGCACCTCGCGTGCTGGCCTGCTGCCATACGGCGCTGGTTAGTATCATTCGATGCAGCGCTTTGATTTCCCAACCTCCGTCGACGAACTCGTTGGTCAAGTATTCGAGTAACTCTGGATGCGACGGCGCGTCGCCATTGACGCCAAAGTCGCTGGTCGTCTGCACGAGGCCTTTGCCAAAGTGATGGTCCCAGACGCGGTTGACAAGGACTCGAGCCAGCAGCGCTCCGCCGCCTTGTTGCGTGTCTGTAATCCAATCGGCCAGGGCGCGACGCTGTAAAGTGCTTTTCGCCTCTCCAAACTCACCATAAGCTTGTTTGGCCTTCTGCCAGTAGTCAGTGGCTTCGACACCATCGGAGGACAGCATCGCAGGAAACCCAATATCAACTTCGATTTCTCGATCGTAGAAGTCGCTCCGTCGAAACAACCAAGTGGTCCGACGCTGGTCGTCAAAGTCCTGAAAAAAGAAGCCGTCTTTGCCACTGGGCAACTTCGCTGTCACGCGATCACCGCTGTGAAAGACGCCCATCAATTGGTAATATTCTTTCGCCGAAAATGCATCGTATTTATGATCGTGACAGCGAGCGCAGGCCACCGTAATTCCCAAGAGTCCGGACCCCAACGTTGAGATCACGTCGTCCATCTCATTGTAACGATTCGCTAGTCGTTCGCTTTCGAGGAACGAATCAGGCAACTTGAAGGCTGGGCCAGCGGTCAGAAAGCCAGTGGCTGAAACCGCGGCGTCTTTGTTTGGTTCAAATTCGTCACCGGCAATTTGCCAGCGCACAAATTGGTCGTACGGCATGTTGCCGTTAAACGCTTCGATCACAAAATCGCGATAGTGATACGCGTGCGGACGGTCCATATCCGCTTCTTGTCCATCGCTGTCGGCATAACGGGCCACGTCCAGCCAATGCCTCCCCCAACGCTCACCATAACGCGGTGAGTCCAAGAGTTGGTCCACAAGAGTCCGCACGGCCAAGTCGGGATCCTTCGAATGCGCACTTACAAATTGCTGGGTCTGTTCTAGAGTAGGTGGCAACCCCGTCAGATCGAAATACAGTCGTCGCACCAACGTGTCGGCATCAGCAGGCTGCGATGGCCGGAGCCCAACCTCAACCAGTCGCTGTAGCACAAATCGGTCAACGGCTCCTTTCGACCAATTGTCAGTGGACTGACGCGAAGGCGCCGCTGGCTTTTCGAGTCGTTGAAAGGCCCAGTGCGATTTGGCTTGATCCAACTTTGGATCAAAGACGTCCGCCTCTTCGGGCCACGCCGCCCCTTGATCAATCCAGGCTCGGAGTAGGCTGACTTGAAGTTCGGTAAGCGGCTGATTTCCATCGGGCGGCATCAAAGGGTCGCCGTCCCCCCCGGATACGGCTTGAATGAGCAAGCTCTCTTCGCTCTTACCGGCGAGAATTGCCGCATCACTGTCGCCTCCTCGAAACGCTTTGGCTTTGATCGCCAGATTCAAGCCGCCCTCTTCGGTGGTCCCTGCGTGACACTCGTAACAATTGTCCCGCAAGATCGGTTGGATATCGCGCTGGAAGTCTATCGTCTCAGCACGTGCACTCTCGGATTGCGTGCTCGAAGCACCCTTTTCAGCAGTTGATTCTGGATGCTGCGCGAACGCAAAGCTGTTCAACAATCCAAGGCAGATGGCCATGAACGTGGAGCGACGATCAAACGGAGAAGTCAAAGAAAGGACCTTCATGCTTACTCGCTGAGAGGGGAAGGCGGGCGGGAGACCCAAAAACATCGCGATTCAACGCACAAAGCACCGCGATGAACAGAACCACAAACGGATCCTATCGTCACTGATGATAACTTTACCAAGTTGACTGTTTTGGGCAGGATGCCAACTACCGGCTTCCTGCCCAGTCGTGGTTGTGACCATTACAATATAAGTGCACTGGGACGCACAGCAATTCGCAAATGCGCAAATTGCTTTCGATTTTTCGCCAGCGTTAGCTTAAGTTGCTCGGTTTCGCCGTCGATATTCACCCGGTGCGACGCCAAAATGCTGGCAAAAAGCTTGCGACAGCGAGGCGCTCGTAGCAAAGCCAGCTTCCGCTGCGATCGTTGCCACGGGTTTGTCAGAATCAAGCAGCAGGCGACCGACATGAGCCATGCGAACGCGACGGATCTCTTCGGCCGGGCTACGATTGAGTTCCGCGCGGAAACGCTGCTCCAATCTTCTCCGGGAAATCGGAAACCGCTTTAGCAAGTCAGCGACACTAATGCCGAAAGGGGCTCTATCGCGAATGTACCGTAAAACATCTGCGACCTCGTCGTCCGACATTGCTAGAATATCAGTCGAATGCCGGGCCCGCACTCGCAGCGGCGGGATAAGTGTTGCCAAGTTCGCCGCGGCCCCTCCATTCATCATCCGCTCCAATATCTGCGCGGCCGTCTCACCAATCCGATGACTTGCCAATTCGACCGCCGAAATCTGAGGGGATGCCACCTTGCAAAGCAATTCATCGTCGTCTCCGGACAGCACAGCCACTTCATCTGGAATACGAATCGATTCAACCGAACAGATCTCAACAAGTTGCCTAGCGGGATACGGATCAGCTGCGAAGATTCCTAACGGACGTGGAAGCGTCGCCAGCCAACGACACACATTTGAGTAATTCGTCAACCAACCAGCAGCGTCATCGCGAGTCGCTTCGTACATCGCGCATTTGTACCCACCGTCCGTCACAGCGTCTGCGAAAGCCGTAGACCGCACGTCCGAATAACGGCCGATCGGCGGCGCATAACATGCAAAGTGAGTGAGACCTCGATCGCGAAGATGCTCAAACGCCATTTTCGCACGAGCTGCGTCATCGGTTGCAACTCGCGCCAACCAGTCATACTTGGGCACCATGGTGCCGACATCAACCACTGGCAGGTTTAGGCTCTTTACATGACGGACCGAAGAAGTGGTTCGCAACGAAGCGATGATGCCGTCCCCATTCCAGACCTTTGGCAATCGCAAGCGTCCTTGCGAGTCGCGCGGCGCGATAAGAACAGTCCAACCAC
This sequence comes from Aureliella helgolandensis, assembly GCF_007752135.1. Classification (GTDB taxonomy): domain Bacteria; phylum Planctomycetota; class Planctomycetia; order Pirellulales; family Pirellulaceae; genus Aureliella; species Aureliella helgolandensis. Next base: position 4,657,872 of record NZ_CP036298.1, read on the forward strand.
TTGAACGACCAAATCGACAAACGGCCTCAACGATATTTCGGCCCCAGGAATCGTCGGTCTCCACAAGAATGCAAACATGTTGGGGGCGTTTGTTGGGTGGCACTGAGCATGGTCCCAGGGGACGTTCCAAGGAAAGTTTCGCAATGCGCAGTATAGCAATTAAATTGCGCAGCTGCGCAGGCACGGCTGAATCATCTCGTGTACAATTCAGCGAAAATCGCCTGCTCAGCAATACCCGCTGAACAGCGCAGCGAACGAGATCAAAACCGCAAGCATTCAACGAGGTGATCGGCTGATCTAATGGGGGACACCCGACCTGCACATTCATCCACCGCATGGCGTCCAGATCCATGAACCGAACCACCGTCAAGTATCGCCGTTAGGAGGGCGCCAATGACAAATAGTGCACAGATTGCTGTGATTGGATTGGGGGCGATGGGCTATGGCATGGCCTCTTCTTGCCTACGAGCTGGGAACAAGGTGTGGGGCGCAGATATTGCGACTGCACCGGTAGAGCGATTCCGTGCCGAGGGTGGCCAACCCGGCAACGTCGCGGACGTGGCAGCGCGACTCGACATCGTGGTTGTTTCAGTCCTGAACGCAGACCAGACAGCGGCGGTACTGTTCGGCCCCAAGGGAGTCGCCCCCTTGCTGAGAAAAGGGGCGGCGATCGTGGCTTGCGCAACGGTCTCTCCCGATTTTGCTCGAGAGATGGCGCGCAAGTGCGATGAATACGGTTTGCATTACCTGGATGCCCCGATCTCTGGCGGGGCTGCTAAAGCCGCCAGCGGGCAACTTTCGATTATGGCCGCCGGCTTGGAGGCGGCTTTCGATGCGTCGGCACCCGCTCTGGATGCGATGGCGGCCACGGTGTTCCGACTGGGAGACGTGGGCGCTGGATCGGCCATGAAAGCGGTCAATCAACTACTGGCTGGGGTGCATATTGCAGCCATGGCCGAAGCGTTGACCTTTGGCATGACTCAGGGGGTATCGCCGGACAAGTTTCTGGAGGTGATTCCCCAATGTGCCGGCACCAGTTGGATGCTGGAAAACCGGGCCCCCCACATCGCCGCCGGAGATTACACCCCATTAAGCCAGGTGAATATCTGGCCCAAAGACCTGGGCATTGTTCTCGACATCGCACGCGAGGCAAAATTTAGCGCTCCACTGACGGCTGCAGCGTTGCAACAATTTCTGGCTGCCGCGGGTATGGGACTAGGAGGGCAGGATGATGCAGCCATCGCCAAGGTCTATGCTCGTAACGCCGGGCTGACCCTACCGGGGGATGTGTGATGCTGCTGGGTTGCATTGGCGACGATTTCACCGGCTCTTCCGATCTGGCCAATACGTTGGCTAAGGGCGGCATGCGGACGGTTCAATACACCGGTATTCCACACGCTCCGGCCGCGCAAGAAGTTCAGGCCGGTGTCATTTCACTCAAATCCCGCTCCATTGCTCCGGAGCAGGCGGTGACGCTTTCGCTGCGGGCGTTGGATTGGTTGCGTCAACAGGGATGCCAACAGTTCTTCTTTAAATATTGCAGCACATTCGACAGCACCCCCCAGGGCAACATCGGTCCAGTCGCGGACGCCCTGGCTGCGGCGTTGGAGACCGACCGAACTATTGTCTGCCCCGCGTTTCCGGGCGCCGGGCGGACGGTGTTCCAGGGGCACCTTTTTGTCCATGACCGACTACTAAGCGAAAGCGGCATGCAAAACCATCCGCTGACGCCAATGACCGATCCGGATATCCGCCGCTGGATGGCGGCGCAATCCGCGCGTCCCGTCGGGCATATCGCTGCGGAAACGGTTTTTGCCGGCGCTGGCGCCATCCGCGCCGCCCTCCACGACGCACCGGCCGGCCATCAGGTTGTCGATGCCCTTCGCGACGAAGACCTAGTGGCCATTGGGCGGGCCGCAAGGGACTTGCCATTGATCACCGGCGGATCCGGGATCGCGTTGGGCCTACCGGAAAACTTTGGCTGTACATCGGGCGACGTTCCCTGGAACGGACAAGCAGGGCAGGCTGTGGCTATGTCGGGATCTTGTTCGCGTGCTACGCGAGAACAGGTGGCGCAGCATGCAGCCCGGCATCCAGCCCGCGAAATAACGGCGGACGCAGTGATCTCCGGCCAATTAGCCCTGGGCGAAGTGGCCAACTGGCTAATGCAACAGGAAGGTGTACCGCTGCTCTACAGCTCGGCCGATCCAGACGTGGTACGGGACATTCAGACGCGTCTGGGGAGCCAAACGGCATCAGCCGCATTAGAAAACTTCTTTGCAGAAACGGCTCGCGCCGTCGTCGGCATGGGGGCTACGCGAATCATCACCGCCGGGGGCGAAACCTCAGGCGCGGTGGTCGAGCGTCTCGCTCTGTCACAACTGGCCATCGGCCCCGAAATTGATCCGGGTGTGCCTGCCCTCCGCGCGCATCCGAATCTGGTGCTGGCGCTCAAATCCGGCAATTTCGGAGCAGCGGACTTTTTCGAAAAAGCTGCAAATGTTTTGGAGGGCAAGTCATGAGCGACACCACCCTCCGCGAACAGATCTGCCTCCTGGCCCAATCGCTGTTTGACCGTGGATTTACCCATGGTAGCACGGGCAATATTTCAGCCCGCTGCGACGACGGCGGATTGCTGGTCTCGCCGACCGGCACTAGTTTCGGGCGGCTGGATCCTGCGCGGCTAAGCCGGATTGACGCTAACGGCATTCATGTTGGAGGTGACAAGCCCACTAACGAAATGCCGCTTCATTCGGCGTTCTACGACACGCGTTCCACCGCCGGAGCGGTCGTGCATCTACATTCCTGTCACTCTGTGGCCCTATCGATGCTGTCCGATGTAGATCCGGAGAATTTTCTGCCCCCGGCCACACCCTACGCCATCATGAAATTGGGGAAGGTAAAGCTCTTGCCATTTTTTCTACCTGGCGATCCCGCCATGGGTGCAGCAGTCCGTGGACTGGCCGGAAAACGCACCGCTGTCATGCTAGCCAATCACGGGCCGGTTGTCGCCGGTAAGGATCCGGAAGCAGCGTGCAATGCCATCGAAGAGCTCGAGGAAACCGCAAAACTGGCCTTGATGCTGCACGGTTTGCCTGCCCGTATGTTGGACGCCGCACAGGTACATTCGGTTGTAACCCGTTTTAACGTGGAGTGGGAGGCATGACCCGTTTTTCTGCAAATCTTGGGTTCTTATGGACAGATCGCCCTTTGCCCGACGCCATCCGCGCCGCCAAGACAGCCGGTTTTGACGCTGTCGAATGCCACTGGCCCTATGACACCCCAGCCAGCGAGGTAAAACTGGCGCTGGCGCAAACCGGACTTTCCATGCTGGGTCTGAACACGGTGCGGGGCGATGTGGCTGCAGGCGAAATGGGACTCAGCGCTCTGCCCGGCCGTCGAGACGACGCATTGTCTGCCATTGTGCAGGCGGTGTCCTATGCCGACGCAATTGGTGCCCAGGCGGTGCATGTCATGGCTGGGAAATGCGACGGCGTCGAGGCCGAGGCGACGTTCATCGAAAATCTGTCGGCCGCGTGCGAGATCGCAAGACGCAGTGGCTTGACCATTTTGATCGAACCCTTAAACGCCTTCGACGCACCGGGGTATTTTCTGGGAAACACCCAGCAGGCGAGCACTTTGATTCGCCAGATTGACGCGTCGAACCTCAAATTGATGTTTGACTGCTATCATGTTGGACGCACCGAAGTTGACGTAGCTGCCACGCTCCAAAAAATGCTCCCGATTATCGGGCATATTCAGTTTGCCGCCGTTCCGGATCGCGGGGCGCCCGATCACGGCGACGTGGATTTCCGCAGGATCTTCTCCCTAATCACCGAGCTCGGCTGGGAGCACCCCCTGGGCGCCGAATACAGGCCCGCGGGCGACACCGAGTCCTCGCTCGGCTGGATGGCAAAACTTCGCTGATTGGCACCAAATTAAACCATTGGACGCCCATTCCTACCCAGAATTATCAGACGTCCTTGTTTCCTCTCGCCTGCACTCTTGCACCCCCCCCGCGGATGGAGAGTCGACTCCAAGCAAGCCATCCGGCGACCGAGCGCCAGCTGCCTCCGAGCCAGTTGGACTGACCTCTTCAAGCTCCCACGCGCAGCCATGATCCTGTTGTGATTCGCTGGTTCTTGCCGTGAGGGTAGGGTAGGGAAGGGGGGAGCAGTTTTGAAGTGGTGGAAGGGAGCCAGGAGCAAGGTAACTTGAGCCCCGTGCATGACGATGTTGCCAACGATGTAGGAATTGAAATTGTTAAGAGCAGATGTTGCGAGGCTAGAAACCATCCTTCAAGCTACCACGTTCAACGGGGCACTTCCGCAGTGACACTACTCGGGGCTTTTGTAGTCCAGGTATTGGTACAGGCGCTGACCGGGATTCTAATAATGGTTCCCCGACAGGTTCGAGCGATTACTTACTGCTGTGCCAGCGACTACGAAGACGGCAGCTTTCACCCGGCAACTCCTCCACTTTCACGACTACAATCTATAGTCGCGTTGCGCGAATTGTTAAATTTCGGCACCGAGGGCTTAGCTAACCAGATCGGTCCGGACGGAAAAGTTGAGCGAGCGTGGTGCGTTTACAGCCTTGTTAGGAGCACAGGCATTTGTACCCTTTCGGTCATTGCACCGGTTGCCGAACAATTTTGTGCAGTTTCCCCGTCGTAAGAATTCCCGTCGTAAGAAAGCTGGAACCACCCAGCAGGGCGATCCATCTCCCGATTTCCCAAGTGGCTTGCAGTAGGTATAACGGATCCAAGTGCGCGAAAAAATGCCTTCATTTTTGCGTGACACTCGAGGCTCGTGCGGCACTTCTTTTATATGGGAAGAAAATATTCTTAATTCATTCGGTAGCTGATTCTCGATGACGAATTCCCCCGCAGATCCTCCCGGTCATGCCACCACATGTGCTTTGCCCCTTGATGCGGTTACTGCAGAAATACTGCGGATCCTAGATCAACATATGGAGGATCTTCAAGCGGGAAGAGCGGCGACGCGCGCGGAATTGGTTGCGCGTCATCCTCATCTGGCTTCGCAGCTCGACGCCTGCCTAGCAGGCTTGGAGTTTATCCATGGAAGCGGCGCACCGCTTCCGGGAAATGACCAGCGGTTGGGGGACTTCCAAATCATCCGTGAGGTTGGGCGTGGCGGAATGGGCGCCGTGTATCAGGCGGAACAGATTTCGCTTCGTAGAATTGTCGCGTTAAAGATTATGCGATTCGGAAGCGTTTCCGACCCGGAAGCGATCGAGCGATTCCAGCGGGAAGCGGAAACGGTTGCCAACTTTCACCACACAAATATTGTTCCAATCTTCGCGGTTGGTGTCGACCATGGTGTCAATTACTACGCGATGCAGTTCATCGAGGGGCAGAGTTTAGCCCAAGTCTTGCAGGAGCGCCAGCAGTCAATCGGTGCAAATGAAGTCGCTGAATGGGGGTTGCAGGCCAGCGAAGCGCTCAGCCATGCCCATGCCCGTGGAGTCGTTCATCGAGATGTAAAACCGTCTAATTTGCTATTGGATGCGGAGAGTCGGATTTGGTTGACCGACTTCGGCTTGGCTCGCAAATTGGACAATGTCACGCTGAGCATTGCTGGGGCCATCATCGGAACGCCAAGGTATATGAGTCCGGAGCAGGCGGCTGCAGCGATCAAACGAGTCGACTATCGCAGTGATATCTTCAGCCTAGGGGCGACCCTCTATGAATTGCTAACGGGCGTCCCTGCGTTTCGCGGCGATACTCCCATAGAGGTAATCCAGAACATTCTGACCGTAGAGCCGGAGCCTGTTCGGCAATTAAGTTCGGCCATAGATCGCGATCTCGAAACCATCGTGATGAAGTGCTTAGCCAAAGAGCCTCACGAGCGATACGATTCGGCCAGTGCTCTCTCCGCCGATTTGCGAGCGTTTATCGATGGTCGCCCCATCCAAGCCCGTCGCGCAAATGTACTGGAAAGATCCGTTCGTTGGTTGCGACGGCAGCAAAAAAGCGTCAAGCTGTCGGTGGCGGTCGCCGCCGTGACCGTCCTAGCGACCTTTGCCAGTATCGCTGGATGGCTGGCCTACGATGCATCACGCCAGGGTACGCTTCAATTCAGCGCAGTCACGCCACCACTGTTGGTCGAGATATTGGACCAGGCTAACCAACCGCTCCGTATCGAGACCGCGCCGATGCAAAATCCCGCGAAATTGCCGGCTGGGGACTACCGAATTCGCGTTTCGACCGAAGGCGAATTGAGCGAATCTTACGATGTCGCGCTCGCCCCAGGACAGGACCTGAAGTTTACGCTCGATCCGCACGATCAACTGCTTTGGCGAGAGCATCCAATCGAGCGCAGCTTCGATATTGCCCCCTTCGAAAATAGCCACGCAATCATTGCCTGGACTAAAACTGGACTCGATATTTGGAAGGGATTTCCGAGGCAGACTCTATCTATTTCGCTGGAACCGGAGAGCCTTCCACGCCCGGCCGAGGCACCGGGGCTCTCCTGGGTCTGGAATGCCTTCGGATCCACTTACGCGGGCTACGGTCCCTTCGACCTTCGCCCCTGGGTAGCACAGAAAGATGTCGACGTAGATGGCGATGGTCAGCTCGATTTAATTTTTGCAGCTCGTCATCAGGCATGGCTGGCGGCCGTCTCGGTCAGTACGGGGCAAGTTCTATGGCTGGCAGCACGCGGGCGAGACGTAACCTCAATAGTTCCCCCGGTTGGCAGCCCCCCGTATCCGCCGGTCATCAGCACCGTCATGAATGATCCACTCATGGATCACGATTGTGATGGGGATGGTGTTCCAGACCTCATCGTGATGTTAGCTGAAACGGAGTCAAGTTCAGACTTGAACTTTGGCCGTCCAGAAGTGAGGAACTGGATCGAAGCGATCTCGAGTGCCACAGGGCAAACAATTTGGCGCTTTGACCTTCCTGCGGAGTGTCTAACCATGGACGCTAACGAGATGCCCCCCCGCGATCTGCGTTGGTATGTAGGGCTTGAAAGCGGCTACTCCACAGGCGGTACCGGAAGCGTGCTGATTGGTCGTCATCGAGTCCGATTTGGTGGTTGGAAATTTGAACGTCGAGGTTGGCACGGCTATCGTCCGGCTGGATTTGCGGCGCTCACCATCGGGTCAATGCCGCGAGTGGGGATCGTCGCCGGAACAACCTTCTTCAGCCTCGATCCTATGACGGGTGTAGAGGCTCACGATCCGATTGACCTGGAAGTGCGCCCGGGTCGAGCGTGTCAGTGGGGCGACCTCGACGGTGATGGTAACTCGGACATGGTGATGCTTGAGGCCATCTCCACCCCACCTCCAACTCCAACCGCCAGTATTCGCTTGGTGGCTTGGTCGCCTTCCAAGCGTAAACAACTTTGGACTTTGCCTCTCGACGCGGAGTGGCCGCGGATGCCTGCCGGTTCGGTTGAACCACCGAACTGGCCGTTAGTCTGCGATCTCGACGGTGACGGCAAGTGTGAGGTGATCGCACCGGATGGGCGCTCACCCGTAGCGACAGGCAATGGCGCAGGTCTTTCTCAGATTCCCTGGGGAACACTACGCGTCTTCGACGGAGCTACGGGCCAAACACGCTGGACCCAACGTCTCGTCAACATGGACTGTCAAATCGATCATTTCATTGACGGACCGGACATCGATCAAGATGGCTGCCGAGACCTGTTCGTGGCAACCCTGATCGGTGACGAATTTCGCGTTTACGTAGACGCATTCTCCGGCCGGTCCGGTAATCAACTGTGGACGACTAGTACTCCGCAGAAATTCGAAAACCATTTCAGTGATGAGCTCCACTTGATGCCGCTCAAGTGGTGGAACGCCGGCAATGATGGCTGGCCACAATTGCTAGTACAGGTCGTAGCGGCGCAGCAGGGGAAACGGCCAAATATCGTCCTGGGGGTTGCGGCGCAAGATGGTCATGTCCTGCGGGTCGGCCACGACATAACCTCCCTGCAAGCGGCAGATATGGACGGTGACGGAGTGGAGGACCTGCTAGTTTACAACTCCAACGTGTCGCAGTCCTTGACCAATGGCGGATTCCTCCATTGCCTGCGCGGTGTGCGGCTCGAACCTTGGGCAGTCCTAGGAGACCGGGGTGAACCACTAAGTGATTGCAATGGGGACGGAGTTCGTGATTTGATCTCGGGCTGGCCCAACGCTGCGGTGGAGGCTACCAGTGGCAGTAGTGGCAAGCGACTTTGGCGTACTGAGATCAATAGCGATTGGCGAGAATTCCAAGTTCGATCGGCTGCTGCTAAGTCGGGCGCACCAGGCGACCTAGACGGCGACGGAATTTGCGACTTGCTGGGCTGGACCTATGGCTCCCATTACCAAGAAAAAGATCGGCCCTTCTTCGCCCTTTCCGGGAAAACCGGCAAGCGTTTATGGACGGCAAATGAAATAGCGGTGCAAACTGTGCATAAGGTACTGACCGCTGAAGCTCACGATCTTGACGGAGATGGTCAACTGGAAGTGCTGTTCGTCGCGTCCCTTGACTATGGGTACCACCTCCGATCTAGTATTTCTACGCAGGACTCGCGGCTCTGGATGTTTGCATGCTCTGGACAAACGGGAAAGCTTCGTTGGGCGATCCCGCTAAGTTCTGCTTACGATGGAACTCAAGGCACAGTTTTACAAGTGAATCTTGACGGCCCGCCACTCTCGCCAACGGTAGCGGACCTCGACGGCGACGGATTGCTCGACTTCTGCATTCCCGTTGTCATGCCCGACGGGCTTGGTTTAAAGACGTCCGCACGTCGCGGAACAGACGGTGGTGAAATATGGTCGCGTCCCTATCCGACAGTTGCTAGTAGCCAAGTGTCGCTGTCCGATTGGATCCCACCAACGGTTTGCGATCTCGACGGCGATGGAGACATGGAGGTGGTTGCTGTTGAAGCTGACAACGGCAACGCAACAGAAACGTTGACGGGATCACACCTGCACGTCATCGCCCTAGCTGGGGAAAATGGGAGCGAACTCTGGAATTCACCCTTCAAGATAGCTGTCGACAGTCTACGTTCTCATTCACACAGTTTCGGGCAAGCTGCTCGAGCACATGTGTTGCGAGCCAACGACAATTGTCATCAGATTGCGGTGATGACACCTGGAGCACCAAGCGGCGTTTCAGTATTTGATGCCGCTGGGGTGCGGCAAGACTGGGGACCGCTGGCAGGTCGCCAGATCTCCGGACTGTGGGTGTGCGATGCTGATCGAGATGGACGCGATGATATTGTTATCCTAGAGCAAAACATGCTTGGTGTGGTGACTGCAGCCGCCCCCGAGCGACCGAGATGGACCTACTCGCTTCCGTCGATTGGTCCGCATCGCGTGCTGGGAATCAAGCCAGCCGACGGTATCGAACCGGCGGTGATCGCCATAGGCTGTGATGCCTCAGACAACAGTGTATTAGGCATAAGCCTAGCAACCGGCGAACGCGTATGGAGTGTTGCGGGAGTCATCGCGCAGTTTGACGGTGGTGCCTACTTGGCACCAAGACGCCTTGATTGGCTCAATGAATTCACCAAGAGCTCGGCAATTGACCGTCCGTACATCTACTGCAGCTACGATTCGGTGTCGCGCGTTCGCAGCGGTGAGGCACCTAGCATGGCAAATCGTCTCGAGCCGACGCGAGATCTTGGCCGCCAGGTTGCCGCTGGTAATATCGGATCCCCAAGAATCCGACAGCACGTGGATGAACGATGGGCGAGAGACCTTCCTTGGGTGTCAACGACAATAACCTATCGCGAACTGTTTTGGAACATTGCTTGGTTGATGTCGCTCTCGGCGTTGCTGGTTGTCATACCTCTCTACTTTCTCTACCACATCGTTCGCCGGCAGTTTAGTTTGCACCTTCTATTGGGTTTGCCTGTTGTGGCTAGCCTATTCTTGATGGCAATACTCATGAAAATCCCCATCGCTGAAGATGTCCATACACTCGGCGAGCGTTTCGGGATGGCCGCAATTTACGCACCGCTGGTGGCGTCGCTCGGACTTGTTGTTTCCTGGGGGTTTGGTCGGCGATGGCGGAGGTTGGCTGCGTGGCTTCTGACTACAATCGTAGCGAGCCTCGCTTCCGCACTGCTTTTGATTTGGGCCGATGCCGTGATCTATAATCCTATGCTTCCCGAGGAACGCTATCGCTTCCAGGGTTGGCCTTTGGTCTGGCTGATTGGGACGTACGCAACTGCATGGCTAATGTTGTTAACGTTGCTATTCCTGCGAGTTTGGCAATGGCTGAGGAAGCGGTTCGGTTCCAGCAGGGGAACCAACGCCTTCGTACCGTGACATTCGAGCTTCGTTGCTCCTGAGAATAACCATGCCGACAATCAATTCAACCGAGGATGGACCATTGCAGGAACGTACGCAATGGCTGATGCGCTATGAGGCCTGGTTGCGAATTCTTGCGCGTTGTGAGATTGACAGTCGATTTGCTGGCAAGTTTGACGCGTCAGATGCGGTACAGAATACTCTAATCGAAGCCTGGAAAGGCTGGGACCAATTCCGAGGAAGTGAAGAACCACAACGACTGGCATGGCTGCGTCAAATACTAGCTTATCAATTAGCGCACCTGGCGCGGCAGTATGCGGGTACGCAGATGCGAGATGTCACTCGCGAGACGACCCTCGAGCAGTCGCTGGGGGAGTCGTCCAATCGATTAGATTGCCTTTTAGTGGCTCAAGAACTTTCGCCAAGTCAGCAGGCTATGGCAAACGAACGAAGCATCCGACTGGCTGCCGCATTGGAGATGCTGCCTGCGGACTATCGCGATGTTATCAGACTGCGACACATCGAAAATCTCTCCCATGAAGAGGTCGCGGTGCGAATGAATCGCAATAGTGGTGCGGTCCGCATGCTTTGGATGCGAGCGCTCGCTGCGCTCCGTGGTGTCATGATTTCTGGCGATCCTCTCTGATACCATGTTCAGAGCTCATCCCCAATTCGAAGCGCTGGCTCATCATCAAAAGACACTTGCTTCACCCTAGGAATCGGTCGAAAAACTCTGATTTCGTTAATGCTTCCTTGGTGCGCCCGACGCGATCTCGCCGCCCATTTGGGATCTCCTGCGGCATGGACTCGAATACTCAATTGCTGGCGCTGAGGGAGCCAGAAAAAGATGAACCGCACAGATTGATCAGCAGCATATATGGCGGCGACACTCAGCACTTCTTTCGGTACCAGCGATTGCTGCGTGGAGAGCTTGCAAGCAGCGACCGCCAGCCTAGCTGCCCGTTCTGCGGCCAACCTCCGCATCTCCTTCAAAAGACATATGATGGACGTACCATTGGAGTGATCATCGATGATCTCGCAGCAAATTTACAAATCCACCGATGGATATTCACTGACTGAGTTTTTGTAATTTCGAGACGAGCATTGGACTGAACAGCAACACAAGTAAGCCCAACGGCATCAATCCCCCTTGGGTGAGGTTGTAATCGGCCCAAATACGCTGCCAAGGCAATCCCACCACGAACCGCCCAAACAAGACCTCGAACACCACTGTCAAAACCAGCCAAAGCAATCCGACCAGCAGAAGTTCATTGGGCCGCCGTGCCCCGATCCAGCGGATGGTGAAGTAGGCGATTAGCAAGATAATCGCCGATCCCGTGAATACGCCAATTTGATTGGAGCGGAATTCGCCAACGACCGGCACGAGAACAATCACTCGTAGAATGCCATGAACGATTTCGGCTACAATTAGCACGAGCCAAATCGCAAAAACACGAGTGATGATTCGCCTTCGAGGTTCAGGGCCTACGTCATCCACTGGACATTTGCTCCACGGGGCTTGTGTGCCGCTTCAGACTTTGAGATGTCGACTGAAGCGACCCTACTAGAAATTGCGAAGCACAAACCGTCGGTTGATTGGCTGGACCGCACGTTCGGGCTGATGAGCATAGTTCTTCAATTTTTTGAAGTCACTGCTACCAATGCCAACGGGTTCGGCGAGTACAAGCCAACTCACAATCTCGCTATACGGCTCCGAGGTCAACGAGCCCTCATACCGATACCATGGTTTCTTGTTCGGGTTCTTCGGAACCAAACGACGAGGATCGATTGATACTCTCTTTGAAGCGGTGGTCCCCTTCAGTTTTGGAACGACTTGTTCTGCCCACTTGGAAAAGAATTTCAGTTTGTCAGCCGAATCCTCTCGATTACCTTCCGATCTAGCCTTATTGAAGAACACGCCGACCACCACCAATTCCGAACCATTCACGGGACTGGCGAGTCGATGAATCAAGTGGATTTCACCATCAAGGTCTGCCCCTTGAAGATCATGTTCTGACGGCGTGTGTAAATGAATTTTGATGAGTTCTGCCGTCATATCGCCCATCACCAGCTTCGGACGATGATCGCCAGCATGAGGCTTATCCAAAACGAAGTTGCCGTGGCCTTTTTCGCCCCTAAATTCACCCGCGAAAGGGGCGTCCTTGTAATCAAACTTCAAGAACTTCTGCGGGAACTTCAAGTGGATTGAATTCTTCTTCTCCAAATTGATCGGTGACTGCTGTTCCCAGAAGTGCGTTGGAACGTGATTAGTTGGCGATGACATATGGGCTTCCTTGAATAGAAGGGGCACTCAACACGCGTGCTTTCATTATCTCCGATCGCTCCGCGTCATTCCATAGCCTCCGGCATCTTAGCAAACAGCTACCTCATACTTTTACAAGGGATGAATCCCGAGCTGCTAGAACAGCTGAGGATCTCACTGGAGAAAGCGCACTGAACAGGCCTTAAAGATCGAAGCGATGGTGGGATCCAGCGACGCTACCGCAGCGTCGCCAGAGCCGTAGGAGGCAACAACCTGCGGCAGTTGATAATTCCAGACTGCAAAAGTTGCCCTCTAAGACACGACCTTTTCGCTTTTCCCTGCCTATCCGGATGCTTCCGCAAAATCGCTCGCTGGTCAAGCTTCCTATCCTGAATAGAGCTTCCGTCTCAATCTCCTCAAACTCTTCCTTGCGTCTCAGCGTGAGCCCCGCACCAAAATTTTCAAAAGATTTCACGCAAGCCGCAACGACGCAAAGTTTCTTACAGTCTAAGAATTCCTAAGAGGCAACCGACTTATGCAACAATGTGATTTGCGGCCAACCGGCGACACCCCAAGCGTTCCCCGCTCCCTGAATCGCGCGCATCCTCACATTGTCTCCGCTGGCCGAGTTGCGAATCAATCAGCACCGGCTTGCAGCGACCGGTTAAGGCTACCGCTCCTTCCTTTGCGTCTTAGCGTCTCTGCGTGAGACACACACCAAAACGTCGAACGAGCTCACGCCAAGCCGCAAAGACGCAAAGCTTTTCACAGTCTAAGAAATCCTGAATGGCAACCGACTTATGCAACAATGTGATTAGCGGCCAACAGGCGACACCCCATGCACTCCCCGCTCCCTGAATCGCGCGCATCCTCACATTGTCTCCGCTAGCCGAGTTACGAATCAATCAGCACCGGCTTGCAGCGACCGGTTAAGGCTACCGCTCCTTCCTTTGCGTCTTAGCGTCTCTGCGTGAGACACACACACCAAAACGTCAAACGAGCTCACGCCAAGCCGCAACGACGCAAAGCTTCTTACAGTCTAAGAAATCCTGAACGGCAACCGACTTATGCAACAATGTGATTAGCGGCCAACAGGCGACACCCCATGCACTCCCCGCTCCCTGAATCGCGCGCATCCTCACATTGTCTCCGCTGGCCGAGTTGCGAATCAATCAGCACCGGCTTGCAGCGACCGGTTAAGGCTACCGCTCCTTCCTTTGCGTCTTAGCCTCTTTGCGTGAGACACACAGCTAATCGCCAAAGGAGCTCACGCCAAGCCGCAAAGACGCAAAGCTTTTCACAGTCTAAGAAATCCTGAATGGCAACCGACTTATGCAACAATGTGATTAGCGGCCAACAGGCGACACCCCATGCACTCCCCGCTCCCTGAATCGCGCGCATCCTCACATTGTCTCCGCTAGCCGAGTTACGAATCAATCAGCACCGGCTTGCAGCGACCGGTTAAGGCTACCGCTCCTTCCTTTGCGTCTTAGCCTCTCTGCGTGAGACACACACCAAAACGTCAAACGAGCTCACGCCAAGCCGCAAAGACGCAAAGTTTCTTACAGTCTAAGAAATCCGTTCTTCGGGACTTTTAGTGGTAGGTCGAAAATTGATAGCTTTTAGTTATTCTTCTGGGATGAAAGATCTCAACGAATCACCATATCGCATGATTGGGCCTTGATGATTCATGGCGGGCGGAAGACGTGGACTTGGATTTGCTTGCAAGCAGATTGCGATTCAGATTTCTCACGTAGGGGCAGGCTAACTCGTCCGGCTTGCGAGGCTGCTTGCTCGTTCCTGAACGGACATGGCGGCATATAGACACGATACAGCTCATGACGGAGTTGCGGGCACGGGTGTCTAAGCGGCAATTCCTCGAAGGAGGAATTCAGCTGTACGCACTTGTGCTTACTAGTGTAAGCTGGATTGTTTGACGACTTAGCGGTTGCATTTTGACCAGTTGCCAATCTGGACAAATTGAGAAACTCCCGAATTTGGTGTATTGACTCCCGCCAACGCGAGTATTAGATTTCGTCCAAGCACAGCAATCAGCTGAGCAAGTATCTTAGGGATGGGGAGTTTCTCATGCCTCGTGATCGTAGACTACGAACTGGCTTAACGCTCGTCGAAACCTTGGTGGTTTGCGTCGTCATTGGCATCCTCCTGACGCTACTCCTAACAGGAGTACAGGCCGCGCGTTCCATGGCTAGGCGTTCTGCATGCCTTTTCAATTTCAAGCAGGTGGCGTTGGCGCTTCAGAATTACGAAAGTGCCTCGAAGCGATTTCCGGCTGGCATGATGCGCGGAGAGGGGTGGCTTGTGAAAATCCTCCCGCATATTGAACAAACAGCTCTGCTTGAGGAGGTTCGAAACCACCTGGAGGCTTCCGATGGTATGCCCTTTAGAACGCCTGTTGCAGTCTATATTTGCCCAGAAGATCCGCAGCATTCCAGACTCGGTGCAAGTACAAGCATGGCAGGCAACACAGGGGTTTGGCCTGTGGCCACAGGATTTAGCGGTATGTTTTCACCGATCGGAGAGGCGTTTGCCCGAATGGGATATAGCGGAGCGGGGGAAGTTGCAATTGTTGACGTATCGGATGGTCTCTCTGCAACTATCGCAATTTCAGAGATTTTACATGCGAACTACACCCAAGAGCGATTGAGAGTCAATTGGAATCTGCAGGAGCAATTTGGAGTAGCCGAAGGGGAGGGACTTCGGGCTAAGTGTGAATCACTGCCCCATGCACCTAAATCTAGTGGGTACGTTGGCGATATGAGTAGCCGCGGAACACCGTGGACTTCAGGTGACATGGGCGCAACTTTGTATAATCATCTGTCTGTTCCCAATAGCCCGAGTTGCTACAACTGCACTGACGTGATGTCAGCTTCGATCGCAGCGTCTAGCGCACACAGTGGTTTAATAAATTGCGCTTTTGCGGACGGCCATGTTACTCCAATCCATTCTGCAGTCGATCTAAAGGTTTGGCGAGAAATGGGATCACGCAACGGAGCTGATGAGTTAGTTTCTGATTCGTTTTAGGTTGCTCTAAGGCAATCTACGATGACGACGCTTGGTCGAGATTAGCGGCGATTGCTGATGGTGACTTTACCAACAGAGGGTAGTTTTGCAAACCAAAGCACCCATCGACAAAGATAGGTTGAGGACCTCAACTTCAATTGGAGCATACGGGAACGCTTCGAAGGACGATGCAGAGACCTCGCAGTTGAGACTTACCGAAAAGCCACAGGAGCAACGAAGGCTCTAGTTCTGGAGTTTCACTTGCTGGCACGCCTCGCAATTCGGAGCAAAGGGATTTGGCAATAGGAAATGACCACAGGATGTAACTAAGCAGGGTCGAATGTTTTGTGTTACTGCCTTTTTCCGAGTCGAAGGTCCATGGTGGGACGGCTTGGTCATTCGAAATCCAACTGCACATAGCTCGTAGCGGTTGTAGTTAATGCGGCATAGGCTACAGTCTAAATTCTTGCTCGGGAAATGGTTACAAATGCAGTACGTAGTTTTGACCTTGCTCGCTGTTTGTTGCATTGGATGTAGTGGTAAGCAGCCGAAGCAAATGCCACACGTAGGCCGCCTCCTTCCAACAGCTCCAACTGTGGATTTTGATTCAGACGCGATGCCGCTACAGTTTCCGAAGATAGAGGTTTTTTGCGCTGAGAGAGCTGTGTTCACTGGCGACCTTCGATTCGAAACGTCACTTGGCCAAGCTGGCCTTCTCCAAATGCGTGTTACTAGAAAGTTTCGGTCTCAAGACGTAATTCATGCTACCGGTTCATCAGCACTACTAGAGCCGAATGAAACTCGAACATCGTTTAAATATGAGATAGGGTTCAGCGCACCCAAAGAACCGGGTGAGTACACCGCACAATTGAGTTACGACGACATCGTAATTGCCAAAGCACGAGTTAGAGTCAACTCCAAGCCACGCTAACGCCCGTAAGCCGCTCCCTATTTTGCGGGCGCGTCATCCTTGAACACGCTCCCTAATTCAGAATAGTTCTGTCGAATTGAATGCGAACTTTCTAGCTGCTGTCATCGCATTGTTGATGAAACAAAAGTCGATCGCCACGCTCTCCGAAATGGAGCGATTTGCATACGCACTTGAGCGATCAATTCGTCAGCGATCGCTAGCCCGAAATCAGTTTCTAACTGCCAAAGAAGAAAGCGATATTCTGTTTCTTATGCGCAACTCGGTGTTGGCGGGCGAAACGAACGAAGCGCTTTGGAGATGTTTCTTGGCTGCCCATTGGGGGCGCACTTCCGCGCGAAATGAGATGCAGATCAGCAGTCCAGCACGGCTACTTTGCGCATTTCAACGCTCACCGGTTTGGACGTGGGAACGTGTTTCGAAATCCCCAATGGCGTTCAGGGACTGGCTCCAATCCTGCTCAAGTGAACTTGCCCGACTTGCATTCGGCAACCATCGAAAATATGAATCGCGGAAGCCCGAAAAAATTTGGCAGGTTGTGGAATCGTTCGTACTGCTGGCAACCGCGCACGGCGGCCCCGCTAATCTGGTTGAATGCCGCGACGGTGAGTTCGACGATCCATTTGACGAAGTCTACCGTCGGCTGAGACCAGTTTGGCGATTCGGTAGGACAGGGAGGTTTGACTTTCTCGTCTTGCTAATGGATGCTGGATTGATCTCCTATCAACCGACATCAAGTTATCTTAAAGGCGCTACAGGACCGTTGAAGGGCGCAAGGCTTCTATGGGGCAACGGACTCCCCACCAAGCAAGACGCAAGAGCTGCTGAACTTGCGCAGCAACTAAGTGTATCTTCAATCGTGGTGGAGGATGCACTTTGCAATTGGCAGAAATAAGCACCAAGAGTCAGCCCCCAATATAATGTATTGAGCAGTCGACCAGGCCTGGCAAGCGAGCATTTCGGCTGTAGCACCGTTCGCACAACACCCTGCGCTGCACGCAAAGACTTCTCGGCGGCAGAGAATACCTTATGACTAAACCGGAAAGTAGGTTGCCTGTTGAACGGGTGCTTGCCTCGGACTCCACGATTCTGCGCCAGGCTCCTTGGAACAGTTCCAACAAATGTAGGCCCCCCATAGTTTCCCCCTAATCTGCCACGGGAGCAGCCTAGCTTATTGCCGACAAAACCGTCGATCCCGCGTTGGCCCAGATGTGACGATCATTCGTCGACAGTCCTCGCTTTCCGTATCGCAGTAGGGCTGGGTCTTGCCACCTGCTTGCCAACTATTTCCCTTGTCGACTACTTCACCGCAGCCTTAACAGCAGCAATGACGTCGCTCGGTTCTGCTCGCTTCTTGTAGTCAGCGTCGAGGAATGCGTAGGTGATCTTACCGGAAGAATTGATGACGTACGTTGCCGATAATGGCAGTTCCATTGCGTCGTTGCCGTTGTACTTAGGCAATCGCGACTGATACATCGGTGCGATCACATCGGGCAGCTCGAAGACGATTCCATACAGCTTGGCGAGTGCCAAGTCTTTGTCGTGGAGGGCAACGATTGAAATACCGCTTGCTTCAGCGGTCTCCTTGGCTCTCTCGGGCAACTCGGGGGTCAAGACAATCAGCTTCGCACCCGCGTCTTCGATCTTGTCCAGTGATTGTTGCATGGCTCGCAATTGGAGGTTGCAGTATGGGCACCAGCCACCGCGATACCACATCAAAACGACCGGGCCTTCACTCCACAACTTGCTGAGCGTGACCGAATTCCCCGTCCACCCCTGCAGGGTTCCGTCAACGGCGTCATCACCGACTTGCTTGGCGGACTTCTCGATGCCACTATCGCGAACACGTGAAATTCCCTTGGCGAAGGTCGCCAGTCGATCCGCCGGGGCTTGCTTAGCGAAGCCGGCGGCTTTTTCAGCCAACTGTTCCGAGAGTGTTGGAGTGGTCGATGTTTCTTGTGCCATCGTGGGGATCGCCAATAGAGATGTCAGGAAGAAGGATCTTGTGAGTGCTTGAAACATTATCTGGTTCTCTTGGGTTAAAGTGCTGTGGCTAGTTCTCTTCCGACTCGCCTGCTTCGCAAGGCTAGTTGGCCGCGCCGCCATCGTCCCGAACATGTTGACCGGTTATCCGGCTCGCGGACGTTCCGTGAACTGTGAGGAAATGAACACAATTCGACCGCGGTCGCTCATCCGGCGCAACGCCGCGCAACTCGCTAGGTACATCCCCACGACATTGACGCTGACCATCTTAGGAAACGGCTCCAATATAGTGTCCACGCTCGGACCGCACCTGCCGTTCCCTGCTCAAGGTATGAGTCCGTGTTGTTCGCCAAACCCTGTTTGCGCGCTATCAAGCAGCCCTGCGACTTCCGATTGATCGGTAAGCTTGTATTTCGCTAGGGTAGCCCTGCCTCTCGCCGGTTCGATGTTGCAAACGATCTCTTCCGCCGCTTCTTAGCTGGAATAATAGCAAATAATAACGCTCCATCCCTCGCTGGCAAGTTTGCGGCAAATCTCACTTCCAATGCCGCCTGATCGGCCAACGCGTGCATCGATGCCAGGAACCGCCAGTAAATTCAATCTCAGATCTGCGGCTTGTCCTTCGCCTCGTCGTTGACCGTTGCTTGCCGCATCAAGATCGAAACGTCGGGGTTGCGGTAAAGGTCTTGTACGAAGTGTTCGTAAGTCTCAGCAAAGCGACCGTCCTCGGCAAGATTTCCGAACACCGACTCGAGCTTGATGAAGGCAAGTGGGTCTCGGATCGTCTTTCTGGCCGCTTGTTGCAATGCGGCTTCCTGTTCGTCAACCACATCGAGCGGGTTTCCGTGTCGATCAGTGTGATGCTCGCTGTAGTAGCACCAAGCTGCGATCACGAGCGTTGCATGGGCGATGGGGCCGCCTTGTTCAAGGTTTCTGCGAATCGTGGGCAACAAAAAGACCGGTAACTTGCTTGAGCTCTCGAGGCAGATGCGTGCCAAGCTGTCTTTGATGTTGGGGTTTCCGAAACGCTCGATCAGCGTGCTTTTGTATTGTCCCAAGTCGATGCCTTCGACCGCGTCAAGCATCGGCGTGGCCTCGTCATCAAAGAAGCCTCGCAAGAACGTTACGAAGAGTTCGTCGCCCAGGGTTTGGTCAATGGTTTGATAGCCGAATAGGGAACCAAGCAGACCAAGGACAGAATGGCCAGCGTTGAGTAGCCGCAGTTTCATCGTTTCAAACGGTGTGACGTCGGTGACAAATTGAGCACCAACTTTTTCCCACTCGGGTCGTCCGTTTGAGAAGTTGTCTTCGATGATCCACTGGCAGAACGGTTCGCAAGTGACTGGCCAGGCATCGTCAAGGTCGAGTTGTCTGTGCAAATAGTCGATGTCTGCAGAAGAAGTCACCGGCGTGATCCGATCCACCATCGCATTGGGGAAGCAGACTTCATCTTCGATCCACTTAACAAGATCCGCATCTTGCATCCGAGCAAAACCGAGCAGCATTTTTCGAGTGAGGTCACCGTTGTGTTGGATGTTGTCGCACGATTGCACGGTGATCGCTGGCAGCCCGCGTTCGCGCCGCAAGCGAAGCGCTGCGGTCAGATAGCCGAACACCAACCGGGGTTGCTGCGGATTTTGGACATCGTGAATGGCGTCGGCGTTCGCGGTATCAAAATCGCCACTTGCCGGGTCGACGTTGTAGCCTCCCTCTGTGATCGTCAATGAAACGATCTTGGTGTCGGAGCTTGCCATCTGCTCAATTACCGCCATCGGATCGTCGCAGCCGAGCAAGACATCTACCAGCGATCCGATCACGCGCGTCCGGACATCGCCACCGGGATCTTTCACGATCAGCGTGTAAAGACAATCCTGGTTTCGCAACACCTTCGCAATCTTTCGATCGGCCTCTCGCAGCCCAACCCCGCAAATGCCCCAGGCCGACGCATCGCTCGTATCGCTTGACCGCATTAGTTCGTCGGTGTAGTACGCTTCGTGCGAACGATGGAAGCCGCCAACGCCAACGTGAACGATGCCGGCCTTGATACGAGAACGGTCGTAGCTGGGGGGATTCAGCTCTTCAGGGAGCCGCGAGAGATTTGATTGATTCAATTGCATGGGAGTGCTCCTAGGGTTCACGCTGCGGCGTCCGGACTGAGAGTAACGTTTCGGGCGGATTTGCCTCGGCGAAGTGCCCAGTAGGAAGAGGTGAAGTAAATAATCGTGAAGACGAATCCCCAGGTGTGAAACCAGGCAACGTTCTTGTCATAGGTCGTCATGTCCGGGCTTCCAAACATCACAATCATTGCCAGGATGAGGGTTAGACCTAAACTGGTCCATGCCAGACCACCGAGCCCCTTAGAGAGCATGGTCGTGTCCATGACTGGCTGTCCATCGGAAATCGCTTGTCGCCTCTGCATGTTCTTAACCGCCTCGGCTAGCTCTCGATCGGCGGCTTCTTCAACTGGGTAGGTTTCGGCAGCACCATACAAGCGAGCCAGCACCGTATACAACACAATCGTGAAGGCCCAGGTCGGCAAGAATAAATAGAAAAACGACATTACGTTCATCGCCTGCAAACCAAACCCAAACACCAGCCCCGCAGCCCATGAAGCCACCGCTGGCGTGCTGTGGGTCAAGCTGCGGTAGTGCGCCCAGTAACGCGTCAAACCAATGCGTGGGAAGATAAAATGCTCCGCAAACACGATCGCTCCCACGGGCACCACCAACAGTCCCGCATACGTCAGCAACGGCAACATCTGGCTGAACACGAATGGGAAACAGGCAACCAGCACTGTGATCACGCCCACGGTAGCCGTCACTTTCATTCGTGAATGGTTGTGAAAGATTGCTTGTGCCGCCAAGCCAGCGCGATACAGATTCGCATTGGCGGTCGTCCAACCGGCCACGATCACAATGACATAGCCCGAGTACCCGAGGGCTCGAAATGCAACATCGCCGGGATCGAGATCGGCGATCGTTGACTTTAGCAACACTGCGGTTCCTGCCCCCATAATGCCGGCAGCGATCCAGGCGATGTAGTGCCCCAACAACATACCCGCACTGGTACACAGCCCGTAAACGGATCGCTTGGCGTACCGAAGTAGTGCCATATCGATCAGCCCGAAGTGAGTTAGCGTATTGGCGGCCCAAGCAAAACCGATGACCTCCCAAAGCCCGATGCCCGGCTCACCTTGGTTGTTCACCCCCGTCCAGATCGACCGGTCACCGATGGTAATGAACTCAGCCAGGCTCTCCAATCGCGTTCGACCGAGAACCGATTCAGCCAGCGCGGGGAACAGCACCAACGCACCGCTGACAAACATGACGACCAACCAGGGACCACACAATCCGGAGAACTCAGCGACAGCATCGAAACCGTAGATCGCGACAACCACCACAATCGCCCCCACGGCCAAGACCACTGCGACGAACAAGCTATTCGTAGGATACCATTCCAGTTGGGCAGGGATATTGAAAAGCAACCGCACCGCCGTGCTGGAAACTGTAATCATTGCCGCAGAGATGACAGTGAAGATCAACACGTTGGCCCAGTTGTAAAGTCTGGTCATCGAGTCGCCTGCGATCTTTTCAAGATATGTATACAGACTTAACCGCGTCTGAACCGCGATCGGCGCGGTGATGAACGTCCAACTCAAGACGGCCAGAATATTCCCAATCAATAGCCCGATCAGAATGTCAGTCGTCGTGGCTCCCAGAGCAACGAACGTCGCACCGATCACAAACTCCGTTGCCGCAACATGCTCGCCAGCATACAACCCAGCAAAGTGAGTCCAGCCGTGTAGCTTGTGCTCAGCAATCGGCAACTGCTCCGGCTTCATTCCGGCGATGATCGCTTCGGTTTTTTCAGTATTCATTTCGTCCGAACGTCCGCCTCGACTGTAAATTTGAGCTAAAACCAGATGCTACTAGTTGCCAATGATGCTTCGCATCAGCACCAGACTATATTTCGTATTCAAGGGGGCCGTGTAGAACGTTGGGGCCTTCCAACTCCGATCGGTTAACGCAACCGTTTCGCCAGCTACATCTTTGGTAACCGCGACCAATCCTGCATCTCCTTGATGAAACGCTGTACTACGGGACGGTTCAAAAGCCAATCCCAGTCGTTCTTCCCAATCGACTCCCATCATTCCAACGATGAACGGGCGCTGCGTTTCGAACTCGAATTACATTGCTGTTCAGCGGCATCATCGGAACCGGAGCAACTGCCAACAATTTTCCGTTCACCTAGAACTCGAAATGGTTATCTCCGAACACCTATGCTGTAAATAGCTCGTCTCCACCGGCCTCTATCACCGGAATCGCTTCCAGATCAACGTCGGTAATCCATCAGGTCCGACTCCATTGGCTTCATTGTACAGATCCGCCGCTTGATGTGCGGCTTGGAAGGCCGTCTTGGCAGGCACCCTCCATGCGGTGCCATCTCACGACTTGATCGTTCCGACCGTAGCAGTGCGCGGATTGACATGCTTGGTGACGCAATCTTTCGAATCGCTGAACATTCATGGATACCAATCGGTCGAAGCGTTTGGTAGGGCTTGCATTTGTTGCCATCACCAGATTGATCGGAATTTTAGCCGCAATTGCGTTGGGTGCCAGGCGTGCTCCCCCAAACCTGATCCATGAGTTATGAAAGTCTATTAGTCCAAATGGCGCAAGGACTTTTTTATGAAGAACCGCAAACGACACTCCCCAGAGCAGATCGTTATGAAGTTGCGAGACGCCGATGCGACGCTCGCAGCAGACATGAGCGTCGGCGAAGTGTTGCAATCACTCGAAGTGAGCGAAGCGACTCTGAGCCGCTGGCGAAGTCAATATGGTGGAATGAAGAGCGAGGAGGCCAAGCGTTTGAAGCTGCTTGAGGAGGAAAATAGTGGCTTGAATAGGATCATTGGCGATCAAGCTCTGGACATTCAGATGCTGAAGGAAATCACAAAAGGAAACTGACTAGCCCTCAGTCGCGTCGTGATGCAGTGCAGACGCTTCAGCGGAAGTTTTCCGTTTCGGAGCGTCGCGCATGCGACGTACTCGATCAGCCGCGATCGAGCCAGCGATATGTAGGGCAACCGAAGGACGAAGATGCTCGGCTAACCAGGAAGATCCTTGAATTTGTTCGACAGCGGCCACGATTCGGATACCGCCCAATTGGAGTGTTACTACGCCGAACTGGCGAAGTTATCAACAGTAAACGTGTGTATCGACTATGGAAAGCTGCGGGGCCAAAAGTGGTAAGAAAACAGCGTAAACGACGATCTTTCGGAGAAAAAGCTAACGCCTGCACCTCGCGCCTGCTGGTTTTAAACACGATGTTTGGGCATGGGATTTCGTGCATTCTTCGACGACCGATGGACATTCGATTAGATTTCTGAATATCGTCGACGAGTACACTCGGCTCTGCTTGAGTATCAAGGTTTGTCGCAGTATCCCAAGTGAAGATGCCATCGACACACTGGCGGCGTTATTTACGATGCATGGCGTCCCCAAACGAGTCCGTTGCGACAATGGCCCTGAGTTTATCTCGACGGCCATCAAGTCGTGGCTGGAGGCATTGGGCGTAGACGTCCTTTATATCGAGCCTGGGTCACCCTGGCAGAACGGCCTGTGCGAGAGTTTTAATGGAAAGCTACGGGACGAGTACTTGCACCAGGCGGAGCTCCTCAGCGTAGCGGATGCAAGGGTCCAGGCACGAGCCTGGCGCGAAGACTACAACGGCCACTGGCCGCACAGTTCGCTTGGTTACCTGACTCCCACGGAATTCGCACTTCGCTGTGCCGTTACTTGTTTCCTAAACGACCCTTTCATACCCCCCTGGTACAGCAAATGGGGGCATTCCACCCTCAGTGACGCGTTGCGAACTCGCGGTCTACTCTGCCTGACCGAGGGAAGCAATTCCTCGACCAGTAAACCGAGAATCGACCATCTGTGCATCAGGAGAAGCATGGTCGAGCCTACCGCTAAGCCTGCGGTAGAGTCCTGGCCAGTTCCTTTCATACGCGGACGCCCAATTAGCGACCGTGCTGGCGTAAATATTCACCTGAATTCGCCGCCCAATGAACGCTAGGCAAGCGTGCAGTAAGCAGACGCTACATAACCACAGGGCAATCCCAGCTGCAACAATTGCGAGAATTGGTAGGGTTGTTCGCCAGCAGGGATTGCCCAGTCTGTGCACACGCTATGATCCAGTGACACAACGCTGCTGTCGGTCGATTCCGCCAACTCGCAAAGGAGTGAGGTAGGCTAAGTTAGGCTTGCACGACCGAAAGATCTCTGGCGCGTGTCTGCGTATATCTCGCCTTCGCAATTCACCAGCCTCCGACTTGTGGCGTCTGCTTGAAGAGCAGTTTCCCCATCCAGCAAATTCGACACCAAGCACTTCCCTTTAGTGATCAAACTGACCTCACGTTCTCGATGTCCATTTAGAGAATCGGGTGAACCAACGGTATCGCAACCTGTCCTTGTCCTCCTCTTCCCATTCAGAGCGGCTGAATATTGAAGGAACGGGGGTGGCTGAACCTGCTTCAATAGAATGGACTGCGGAGACTTCGCCTTCAGACTCGTTCGAATTAAGGAAGTTGACTACTAACAGGACATCAACTGGCGAAACGAAACCATCATTGTTAGTGTCGATGTAACCTAAGGACTGAGGTCGCTGGCCCACTAGAGCTCGACTGCCATTTTGATTCAAGTTATTGATTATTATCAATGCGTCGAGGGGCGCAACGATTCCGTCATCTGTTACATCCAGCGGCCAATCGAAATTATGCCAGTTGAGATTGCTGCGTTGAACCAACACGCTGGCGGATAGCACATCGCTCATCAGGCCTTCGCTGTTGGTCGCCATCCATTGCAACGGATGATAACCTGCGGACAATCTCCGCTGCAGCAACATCGTCCACGTACCATTGGAATTCACGGTGGCTTGGGCGATTTCGGCGTCTCTTTCCCAACATACGATGACTGCGCCTACAGGGCCGGTACCTGCGAGCACTTGCACACCCTCAGGAAACGTGAGAGGACTGGTAAGTTTCACAGCTCCTAATGAAGCTACGAGATCCACATTTGCTGTACTGGGCCATTCGTACTTGGGATAGCTGTTCAGTGTTCCGGGTGCTGCGCCAAGAGTCAATTGCTGCCCCTGAGCGAAGCGCCCGGTGCCATCGTTCGCAAAAAATGTAACGTTATTCATATTCTCATTAATATCGGAGATCCAGTGACTCGATTTGGAAGCCGCGACATCCGCGATGCCATCTCCGTTGAAATCCGCAGTGGAGATCGCAGCAAAACGATAACTGGAGCCGGCGGGCTCAGTCAAAGAGCCATACAAAGCATTAGTGTAACCCTCGGCAAGCGTGAAATTGCCCATTCCATTTCCTAAGAACAGTTCGACTACCAAATCACTGTAGCCAAGCACATCTAGATTGCCGTCACCATCAAAATCCGCCGCCTGGTAACCATAGACGTGAGTATAGCCGGGTTGAACCGTCGATACGGTTGGTTTGAAGGTTCCATTCCCTTTGCCGCTGTATACCGTCAACGTCGTAAGCTCGTCTTGGGTGGTTGCCACCAAGTAATCTAGTTGGCCGTCGTGGTCATAGTCCAACAGCAACGGTGCATAGTTGGGATGGGAAGGCGTGCTAGCCGGAATTGGGAAATCGTACCCCTCTGGAAACTCCAAGAAAGTATTGCGATTGAAGAATAAATTTCCGGAACCGTCACCAAAGAACGTTACCCAGCCTATTGGCGTCTCATAGTATCCTTGCAGCTCTGACACAGTCGCCAACAGGTCCAGATTGCCATCTCCGTTCAAGTCAGCAAGTGCGCCTGGTTCCTTCGTATTGAAAAACGCAAAATCTCCAAACGCAAAGGGGGACCCGTTGACGGGATTCAATTCCCCCGAACTTGTACCGAGCCATACTGCGGGCCCGTCGTTGGTAGCAACCACCACATCCACATTACCATCGTTATTGAGATCACCCGTTGTCAACCAACCATAAACAGTACCGCTTGGCAACGGATAGAAGGCCTCGACCTTTAAGGCCCCCTCCGAGGTTGCCAAGAACACTGCCAATTGCGCTGGACTTCCGACTAAAGCCAACAGGTCGTCCAAGCCATCGTGATTGATGTCCACGACAGACCGAAATTCATTTTCCGGATGATCCGCCAACCGTGGCGAAATCAAGATATCTTTCCCGACTGCCCCCAGTTTTCCAGATTGATCATTTAAGAGGGGGCGAACTTGAAAGGAATCGCGGCTTCCCAACACGACGTCTGCCCAACCATCCGCGTTCAAATCATCGATCACTATCGTTGACAAAGAACCCAATTCTCCGGCGCCCGCCGAAATCGGTTCCGCGGTTGCCGGGTGAAACTGCCCCTGCCCATCGCCATTCAATACCCAGGTAGAAGTCTGTTCGAGTCCCGGAAAACCGCCTACATAATCAAAGGGCCACGGCGAGGCGGTCAGTAAGAGATCTTGCTTTCCATCACCGTTGAAATCTGCCATCCCAGCCAGAGAGAGAGCACGTCGGTTCAGCAGTTGCTGAGGTTGTTCAGTGAAACCTCCCTTTCCATCACCTGCAAGCACGGTGACTACGTTTCCATCATTGATACCATAGCTATTGCGATAGTAGTCGTGCAAGATCGCCACATCCAGCTTGCCATCTCCGGTGAAATCTCCTGCGGTAATACTTCCACTGCCGGTGCGCTCGTATTCAATAGTCATGGCAGCACCCAAGCCCGTGGGTGTACTCATGTAAGCCACAATTCCTTGGTCGAATACGTAGTAACCTGTATTGGAGACCACCAAGTCCGGCCGTCCGTCGCCATTGAAATCGCCAGTAATCGCAGTGTAGGGATACCATTCTGCTTTTAAAGTAGACAGGACCTTTGTTTGCGAATAGCCCAAATACCGATCCTTGGCATAGATCGACACCGAGCCTTTAGCGCTGTAGTTGAATATAGAACCGTCTACGGGAGGGCCCACTACTGCCAAGTCCGGTTGTTCATCGCCCGTGAAATCCGCTACAGCCAAGATGGTGCCCTCTCCCGCCTCCAACAAAATCGGTGTCTCGACTGCATCGGTTAGCCCGAATTTTCCATCGTTAAGCAGGATGTGCACCTTGACCTCCACCGTGCTCCCCAACCCCATGACGCGTTCATGAACTAACAAATCTAGCAGACCATCGACATTCCAATCTGCTACAAACAACTGTTCAAGCAACGACTCTTGGTCCACGCCGTTGTTCGCGACTCTCTTGCTGACTGGATCTCTATACCCACCGCCCGACTGGGCTTCGTAAATCACTATTTCGCCACCAGAAGAATTGACTGTCACGATATCCGGTAGGCCATCGGAGTTCAGGTCAAGCGTCACCATGTCTGCTGGCAGATCGAAACCTGGGATTTGTTGCGACGATTCGATGATGGGCACACCACCTGGCGTTTGCCCAAGTTTCACAACTTCGTTGCTGTTGGGATTGATGACAAACAAATTCTTATTGTCACCGTCGAGGGACTGGCCATGCGTATCGCGAATTAACAATCCATTGGCCCGCAGGGTAACCCCTCCGGGGCGCATGGTAATCGAATTGTCCAAGGTAAGATGCACACGATACACTCCACCTTGTTGGGTATAGTTGGCTGAGGTAAGCGGAAGGACTCCTAGACTCTCATGCTGTACCAAGTAGTGGCTGACGTCGGTCACGGAGTCCTCATCCATTGCTCGCGAGAAATCGACGTCGATCGACTGTAGACTTGTAACGGCGGAGTTACCATCGGGAGAGATCCCGATAATTCGCGGACGGTCCTGAACCGTGATTCTTAGCTCGGCAGTTGCCTTCGCGCCACGGGAATCGCGGATCGAATACTGTACTGAATCGATTCCGACAAAGTTCTTGGGCGGCGTGTATGCGATCTGCCCTGTTGGCGTGATGCTCACGGTTCCTTGTGTGCGCGTGCTCTCCAGTTCGGTGACTTGGAGAGCATCCCCATCTGGATCGCTATCGTTGACCAGCACGTTGAAGCTCGCTGCCAAGCCACTGTACGCCAAACCTTCATCGTTGTTTGCCACAGGCAGTTGATTCGCCGAAACCACGACAGTAACGTCAGCAAGAGTCGAATAGTTGCCCGTCGACGCATCACTCATCTGCAAGAACCAAGTTTTGGTTCCAAATTCGGGGTAGAGCACTACACCTTCTTCGACAAAAGGATCACCGCTCGCTAAGTCGACATCGAAAGTGCCATGGGGCTTGGACGCTGCGAACAGCCTGAGACTCTGTCCTTCCTGCAAGTGCACGGGAAGTTTGGCAAGTTCCTCTAAGCTGATCGCATCGTAGTGTGCCAAGGTTTGCAAGTCATCAATCCCGTACCCAGCTTTGATGTAGACATCGTAGAGTTGTATATTGCTAGGACTGGTGCCGTCCTTGAGCTTGAAAGCGAATTCGACAGGCAGGTAGCTATACGTCCAACTTGGAAGATCCCATTCGCCAGGCTCAAGCCCTTCTGCAACGAGGAGATCATGTGAATCGCCTTCCAAGAATCGTCGCAAATGATAGACATTGTTGTGGCGATCTGCGGCGATCACGGCTTTAGGGTTACCCGTCTCTGGTGGTTCCACAATGAAGACTGGAACTGAGCTGAACAACTCAACGTCGTTTTTCGCGGAATCGTAGTCCATGACGTCGATGGCGCTAGCATCCGGATTGATGTGCCTGAGCCCCAGTGCATGTCCGATTTCGTGTGTTGCAGTTTCCGCATCCAATTCAACATTACCAGCTGCATAAACGAGCACAATGTCTTCTGGGCGCCGATTGAATCTGTCGATGCTGTCGCCAACTGCATAGCCAAGCAAGTCTGAATTCGCAAGTGTGAAATAGACCGTAGTAGCTCCGCGTTCAAAATTAGGCGCATTGGCCGGTTCATCGACGATTTCAACGCGAGATATCCCGGATTGCACGAATTGTTGTTCGATATGGTTCCGTAAAGCCCTGCGATAGTCAGGTTGTGACATGTAGGCAGGAGTACCTCCAGGCTTAACCACGTACTCCGGATGGCCACTGTCGGTAACGACTAGTTCTACCTTGACCGGGGCCACTTGTCCCCAGTAGAGTACGACACGGTGCATCGGCAGTTCTGTGCGAACGATGGCCTGACCGCCAGCGGTGCTCACCCAAAACGCGGCGGTTCCGAGATTATTCAATGAATCATGAACAGCGACATCTTTGATGGTGCCTACTCCGGGGATCTCTTCTCCTTGGAGGATCACACTCGTAGGAGTACTGACTACAAAATCCTCAATAAACGTCCCAGTGTCCCGATCGACTTCGAATTTCACTTGAGAGCGAAATACGCCCACTTTGCCTTGGTTGTCGATTGCCTGAAACAAGAACGACGAAGAGATCGTGTCTGTATTGATATTGGTAGCACTTACATATTGATCGATTGCAAACTCGCTAAACCCGTCTTTAAGACTAGCAATGCGCACCAGTTCCCGTGGCTCATTGGAATTGGCGACACTTGCGAACAATCCTGGGCCAGTAATTCCATCGCCATCCACGTCCTTATTTTCATACTCTTCACCATAGAAAGTGACGATTGATCCATCATCGCTGATGCCTGGACGCATTCCGAGATTCTTCCATTTACCTTGCGCTGTGGATGCAATCGCTGTGGTACCTCCCTTGCCAGTGCTGTTATGTAGCACGATCTCCTTGGGGCCTTCGGATCCCTTGCGTAGGGCGACTACCACTTTGTTACCATCCGCGGCTTTGAATCGGAAGAATGCGGGAGCCGCTGGAAGCGTAGAAACCTCGCTCCCGCTCCCCCAAGTTGGATTGCTGGCCGTGTCTCGGGCATCGACGAAGTTTTCACTGAGATGAATCTCCCAATCGGTGTCGCCTGCATGCTCCCCACTCCGTTCATCCCAGTATTCGTAACCCGCAAAAGCGAGTTTGCCATCGTTCGCAATGCTGACAGAAGTTGCCAACGTGTCGAAGTATTCTCCGTCCATTTCAGGACTGAAGGCATGAGCGACGATATTCTCGCTCGCGCCGGGATTGTAAACGTTCCAGATTCTCGCATCCCAACTGATTCCATCCGGCAGGGAGGCTCGATCCACGGCTGCAACCTGACCAATGTTGTTGAGTTGCAGCTCTCGTCCGTATGTGCGAGATGGGCTGGGACTCTCAAAACTCATGCGTTGAATAAACAGAGGCTCTTCAGTATGCCAGATGCTTTGCCCCGCAGAAGTGGCTCCTACCAGGGCAACGCCTCCCGAGTCATTGATGGAGACAGCTGGCTCTATGTTTTGTAGCGTGACAATTCCATTGGCTCCGGTTTGAGCCATGATGTCAAACTTGTAGAAGGAACTTAGGCATTCGCGACTCTCGAGTAACTCCAGCTCCAGATGATGTCGCAAAACACGTCGGTTGCTTGGACCAATGGCTGTGCCTCGAGTTCGCCTATCGCCCGTTACCAATTGCCCGATTCGCCAGACCATCGCCGATGCTCTAGACCTGTCCTTCATGATGCTATTCTGCCTAGTTCAAATTGCCGCTAGTTCCGGAGAAACGAATAAAGCCCGTGTCCCTATGCCGACCAGATTTTTAAGCTGCAGAGTATACCCGAAGATTCAACATCCCTTTCGGGCTAGTGCTTATCCGAGTTTTACTTCTACTAACCATTTCCGACGCAACAACAACCTAGCTATCATAGACAAGAGTGATCCAATTGCAGCGATGGAACTGTTGCAACTCGCGTAGGATGATTTAATAAGAAGATTTCCAGTCCGTCTCTCAAACAGCATTGCTCATTTTGCAAGTGTGTCATGAAGCGCGTGGTAGAGTATAGCGGTTCCATTAAGGGTATCGCGGAATTTCGGAAGCGTCCGAATCGTTGTTAAAAGTTGAAAGGTGGTCTCCCAGAAGGCAATATATTGCCTTCTGCATTTTCCAATTTACGTCGGTTACCGCCGACGGGGAGACCACCATGACTGAATCTAGTTTGTTGCGCGAGCTTGGGCAAGTTTCGAACGCTGAAGTTGGCGAAGTGTTTCGCGAATTCTTACGGGGCTCGATCGTGAAGATGGCCTGTGAGGTAATGGCTGCCAAAGTGGCTGAACTGTGCGGCCCTAAGCACTCCCCGAGCGATTGTCGGACCTATCGAGCTGGTAGCGCCGCGGGACGCATCTTGGTCGAAGGTGAACGAGAGTCGGTGACGCGTCCGCGAGTTCGCGAGCGTCAGGAGGCGGGTGGAAGCCGCGAAGTGGAGCTGCTCAGCTACGCCGCCGCCAACAATCCTGAGCAGCTTGAGAAGGCTGTAATTCAAGCGTTGAAGTCTGGGGGCAGCACTCGTCAGATGTCTGTGGTGAAGCCGAAGTCGCCAGGCGTAAGCCGCTCGAGCGTCTCGCGTCTATGGCAAGAGGCGGGAACACGATTGATCGACGAGCTACGCAGCCGTGATCTGTCGGGGCATACGTGGTGCATTCTGATGCTCGATGGTATCCGGCTAAGCTCAGACCAGACGGCAGTGGTTGCTCTCGGTATTGATTCTGAAGGCTGCAAGCATGTGCTCGACTTTGCTCTGGGCAGTAGTAAAAATGCCGTTGTATCCAATGAATTGCTTGCTCGCTTGGCTCGTCGCGGCTTTACTTGCTCGCAGCGTTTACTGGCAGTCCTGGATGGCAGCGATGTGCTTCGCAGAGCGGTCAAGGAGCACTTCCCCGACTCGGTCATCCAACGCTGCTTAGTTCACAAGGAACGCAACATCCGTGGCAAGCTATCGAAGCGTCATACGGGCGAACTCGCTCGACTGTTTAGACGACTCCGTAGCGTGCAGGGCTATACCGCCGCACAAGAGGTCGTCGGCGAGCTAGAGGCATTCCTTGAGCCTCTCAATGCCGAAGCGTTTAAGAGCCTTCATGAGGCCGGTGAGGACCTGCTAGCCCTACACCGACTCGAAGTGCCAAACACGCTCCATCGTTCACTGCTAAGTACCAACGCGATTGAGAACTCCTTCCTGAACACGCGTCGCCGCTTGGGGCGTGTAACTCGCTTCCGAGCCGACACGGATCAGGCGAGTCGCTGGCTGTCGTACGCACTGCTTGAGGCCGAAAAGGGGTTCCATCGAATCAGCGGCCACCAGGAACTACCTAAGCTGATTGCCGCCCTAGCGAGAGAACACGAGGCTACACCAACAAAGCCGCTGCAGTTTGACCATCGCTTGAACCATCCCCGGCATGTGGGGCAGGACGGCTTCCACCTCTGAATCGGCAACCGGCTCAACTGGATCCGTCTCCCGGGCACCGCTACTGCCTACCATCTCGCCGCCAACCGATTGGAGTCGGCGAAGTACGGACTCGTCAACCAAATCCTCTGAAACACCCCACTTTACCATTTGCTTGATTTTGCCGACCCCCATATTGATGTAGGTACGACTGCAATCGGCGTCAATCATCGACTTAATCAGCTCTTTGAGCGCCAAGGGTCGGAAGTCGGCAACGTCGTAATCACCATAGCGGGCGCGCAGTCGCTTCATAATCGCCTTGATTGTCTCAATGGAACCGGTCTGGCTGCCATCATCACGACGATACCGCTTCTCGCAATGCTTGCGGAATCGGTTGATAAGGTCGGCAACGGTGATTCCCCCGGCCTCATGCTCGGGGAGTCCAAAGGTCGTATCACGACCGGTGACCAGCCATTGGTTGATAAGCCGGCGTATTCCAGCTTGCTGGCTTTGGTCCCATGTGGGCCTAGATAGTGGTCCCTACCGTTGATTGAAACGACGGCTTGGCCACTGCGGCGATGCTTGCGATATTTGGGGACCGCTGTAATCAGTTTGGGCATGTGCGAACGCCTCCTTTGGGCTCAAAACGGTATGTACCGTTTTGTGCTGTTTGGAAAACGCCGCACTTCCGAACACCAGAAGGCAACCTAAGTCCTTATTCGGCAACGATTTAAGAGAAGTCGGGCTGGCGGGATTTGAACCCACGACCTCTACCACCCCAAGGTTGCAGCCCCCCGTTTCTTCACTAGCAAAAACCAGGGCAAACGCTCTAGTGCGTGAACCGTTGCACCAAATGTTGCACCAGATGTTCCAAGCCAGCGAATCCGGCGTAGCCGTGCTGATAGTCGAGGCTTTGGGGGAAAGTGCCTCTGTTCGGCTTGTTGCGCAGATAGCGAAAGAGCTGAGTCAACGCAATTCTTCAGGCATGTCGTAGAGGACGACTGCAGCAAAGAGCACTCCATCCGCGGGAACTTACGTGAGTCATGTCCTTTGAACCCGATAGAACCTCTGCTGGAGCGGCAGTCTACGGCGCTAAAGCGTTCACAGACAGTCAGCAGAAGAACTTGGCCGCACCTTTTAGAGGTGCGCAGCTGCGCACCTAAGCGCAAAAGCGTTTACGGATCATCTGAAGAAGAACTGGTAGACGGTAAGGAGACAAAAAAGAGGATTGGTAATGCGGCTGGAGACTGCTCGCTGGCCGTAGACCGGGGTAAGCAACGCTGCGGTTCGCAATTGCCTGAGCGAGGTCAAGACTGCACAGTCTGCGCAGTCTGTGCAGTCCCCTGGATTGGTAAGCCTGGGCGATGAGTGCTCAATCGCTGAGTCTCCTCACCGCGACTCTGGCTCTAGCATTAGTGGGTTGTGCTAGCAGCCTGGCCGGATCAACTGAGTGCTGTCGTCCCCCCTTGCTCTTGGCAACCCGATGAGTGCCCCTCAAACACTCCCAAACAGTCGTCTAGATGGCGTCTAATTCCACGACCAATCCCCTTCAAACCTCATTTTGGTTCACATGTGGGCCGTTTCGCCTCCAACACAATCAGAACTAGTGAAGCCTACTTGAGTGTTTGAACTCGAGAAGCAACTTCTATCCGTATATTGCCCGTGTTTCGGATGGATCTACAAGGCAAACTGCGGGCTAAGTAACTGCTGAAGGGGACGCGCGACGTTAATCGCTCCCAATCGATCGGAAAAAGCAAAATCTTGGCACCGCAGCGACTTCTGGCACGTCGTAAAGTTTCCAGCCCGCAGCTGCTTAGGCTTAGCAATGTCCGCAAGCCGAAGGATCGACCATGGCTCTACGCGTCGTTTTCCGTGGAAATACAGTGCTATTGAGCTTTCCCAGGCAAGTGCGTCGGCCATCAAACTAGCAGCTTGCGGCTCATCAAAACCTGCAAAACGCAATTTTCATCGTTTGTGTTACTGCGGGCGAAAATTGTCGCTCGCGCGCGTCAAACCGTGCGTCCGAGGTGCCCCAGCAGCCGCTTGGAGCGTTGGAAGAGCCTTGGACGCAGGGTATTGAATCGATCAGCCCTCCGAAACGACAAACGAACAGCGATTCACAAACTCAGTTTTGACATAGCGCAGGAATCTGCGACAGCTGACGGTCGGCCGGCAAGGTTTTAGGCGTCGAGTTGGACCTAAATACTTAGCCAAATTCGGCAATTTGACTTAGTCAGATGCAAGCTACGGGCAATGCCGTCGGCTGGCCTTGATCAGGTGACCGATCGTGGATCGGTCCATCTTTCCAATCACTCGCTTGATGCTCACGCGTGAGCCACTCTCACGCAGTTCCCCTTCTTCCCAAGCAGACTCACCACCGACTCAAAGGCGGAGCTAATAACTTCGCTACCAGCGATAGGCGACCATATCTCGAAACTCAACGGAAACACGCCAGAATGAGGCGTAGACGCCGCGAGGTGCCATTCTACAGTTAAGCCGGCAATGTCGCCGGCTCGCCTCCTAAGCTACCCAAGGTAACGCATTGGCGTGTAAGCGAACAACACGAATATTGCGATGCCGACAATCAGTTTCCAAGCCGACGACGAGATGGCAAAACTAAGCCGCTTGAGGCAAGAAACAGGAGCATCGTCTTGGCCGTGGGCTAAAAATGCGACAGTCTACTATTGATTGAGCCTGAATCGCCGGATTCGCTCCACCGCTTCGCACCTTCATCCCGAACTTTGAAAGGGTTGATCAACTATCTGAGAAAAGTAGTCGGTCACATTGAGTAAAATGGCTGCCAAGCGCCCGCTCAGCAACCAGACTCGAACCACTGTCCTATTATTCCGAGTAGGCTAGTGCGGTGGTTAGCAGGCCGCGTCATAATTCGCCCCCCAGTGCAAGCAGGTTTTTCCCGTGAAATTAGCAACTTGGAATCTGGAGTCCTCCAGAAGTCTTTCGCCTGAACGGGCAGCAGCATTCCGAGAGGCAATTAAAGAGGTCGATGCCGACGTCTGGGTGCTTACAGAAACATGTGCGAGATTCTCCCCGGGAGATCAGTATCACCTCGTGGCCCAGTCCGGCCCTGCTACGGATTTGAAGGCGTCGTCTGATCGGCGTTGGGTCTCGATCTGGTCACGGTTCGATGGCTCGCCATTGGAAATTCAAATACAGACAGACCGCATGGCTTGCGTATTGCTCCAGGAGCCTAACGGAAGAGACACGCTAATCGTGGGGACGCTACTTCCGTGGCTAAGCGACTCCCTCTGGCCCGGTGCTAAAGGATTTTGTGATGCTCTTGGTGAACAAGTCGATGAGTGGACCAGGCTAAATGCGATGCATCCCGGTTCAGATCTGGTTGTTGCAGGCGACCTCAACCAATCACTTCCCTACCAGCAATATTACGGCTCGATAGCGGGGGCGAGTGCCCTCAGTGACGCGTTGCGAACTCGCGGTCTACTCTGCCAGACCGAGGGAAGCGATCCCTCAACCAGTAAACCGAGAATCGACCATCTGTGCATCAGGAGAAGTATGGTCGACACTACCGCTAAGCCTGCGGTAGAGTCCTGGCCAGTTCCTTGCATACAGGGACGCCCAATTAGCGACCATGCTGGTGTTAGTATTCACTTGAATCCACCGACCAATGAACGCCAGGAAACCGTGCAGTAAGCAAGTGCTACACAGTCACAATTCAATCCCAGCTGCAACAATTGTGAGAATTGGCAGAGTTCACCAGCAGGGAGTGCCCAGTCTGTGCACCAGCGATGATCCAACGACGCGACGCTGCTGAGGGTCGATTCCTCCAACTCGCAAAGGAGCGACGCTGGCTAGGTTCGCTCGTCATCCCCAAGCATCTCAGGGCCGCGTGACTGCGTAAGGACACGCCCTCATTTGTGACTTCGGAGGATCGCGTTCGTGACTCAGGTCGCTTTGGTGGCACGGAAAAACTGGATGGGGCATTTAACTTTGCAAGGCGGTTGGAAAAACAAGCTGCTAAACGAGGACTGTAAGCGAATTCACGAGGAGAGGCACGAGTTGAATCGGCTCGTATTTGCATACAGGTTCGGTATCACGTCAACCCCAAAAGATGCGGTTAAGCAAGGGGGCTTCAAGCAATTCGGCTGGACACTGGAACCATACGATCTGGATCGCCTACGAACCCGGCTCGCTCGCGATCTTCGTCATCTGATTGCGCAGCAGCCTGCCATTTTCTGTCGACCGTTTTTCCCGACGCGTGGTGAGCATTCTATTTCTGAGTGTCGCGACACGCTCGTGATCGAATCACCACTGCGACGTCCATGCGTTGGCAACCTGGTTGGCGAGACGACTGCAACTGGTCGGCTATCGGATCTGGTTCTACGGAACGGCACCGCTGACCGGCGAAGCTGCCGACGACTCGCTTTGCGTCTTGATCGAACAGCGGGCACGGCGGTTCTTACCCATCTGCCGCACGACGATCCAGGGATTTGCCGGATTGCCTGTACGAAAGTGTCGGCCGGGCGAAGTTTGTCGACGTTGCCGAGCAACGCGCTTTAACCTGCGTCACTCAGCCGATGGGATGCAACTTCGGCGACGTGGACAACGGCGGCTACCTGGAGTTTTGCTTGGGGCGGGCAACTTGGACTATCAGGGACTAATGCCGGACCTGATGTTTCACAATGTCGAAGGCCGCCGGCGGCTCCCGTCACATCAGACGGGGCACGCCCTAGCCTTTACATCTAAGCCATCTGATTCACACCGGTAGTTTCGCTCGTGCCGTTGTGCCGGCTCCGTTATTTTGTTTCTTGGGTGCTTGTTAGTAGAGCAGAGACCTGTGGACGTGCCCCCACAGGAACGCTTTCGTACGATTCTACCGCAGCGAGAAACGTGTCCAGAGCTCTGTGGACAACACTTGCGCGAGTCACGCTTTCTCCACCGCTAGTCTCGTTGCCCACAAACCAAGTTTTCTTACAATGCGTGCCGTCCTCTGCTGGAAGCCTCTCGAAGTCTTGACCTCCTCGCACGAGAATTCCGACCAATTCATGGGATTGGCTGGAGAAGACGGGAGAACCCGAATTACCACCATATGTGTCGAGGTTTGCCTGAAAGTAGGCGTCGGGCGAGTTGTTGGTGACCGCGGCGTTATCAGCAATCTTCGTGGGTAGCCCGATCGGGTTCCCAATCACGTATACTTGATGGTTGTCAGGGATTTTCCCGTTGAAGAAGTTCACATTGTCCCGACCGGGGATTTTGCGATCAATCTGAATCAGTGCCCAATCGCTTCCCGTTGCGGGAGCTTGTTCCCTGTCAAGAAGCGTCTTCCCGAAGAAAACTTGGTCAGCCTCAAGAATAAGGGCGCTTGTGCTGATGGTACCGCTGTCATCCAGCTGGAATCCGAAGATGAAGCAGGCGTTTTCAGCCTGTGCTTGAGTAATTGTACAATGACCTGCGGTAGCAATGATGTCGTCCCGGACGATGAATCCCGTGCAGTAGCTCAACAATGGTTGTTCCGAGAATCGCTCGTCTTTGCACGTACCGTGGAGCCTTTCGTACGTGCCGTTCAACTCAACAAGATATTTTCCCGACGACAACTTCTTGACGGCACTCCTGTCTACAACGCAGCAGACCGATTCGAGATTCTTTAGCTGACCATCAAGCATGTCGATATCCTGTTGCGATCCACCTTGGCTTTGCAGGATGTTCAAAAGGTCCTTCACCCGCGACGGATCCTTGCGATCGTCAGGGCCGTACACGATTTTCACGCGATCCTGATTTGCCTTATATAGGTCACTCAGAGGCAACCGATCGATGGTATTAGAATCGGGTCTGCTGAGGCTGCTTGTGCTTGCGTCAAGCTCAAGGATATTGGTCCCAATGTCAATATTCCTTCTGTTTAATAGAGATGCGATTTCTCTGTTTATGGCCGATTTCTCATTTTGGATTGCTCGGAATCTCGCCTCCTGTACGAGTTCCCTATTTGGGACACTCTTTAGATCTGTCGTCCCGTCTTGTCCGCTTTTCGGCATGCTCAACACACTCGCATTGTCCGCATCCTTGATCACCACGCTTCCGCCAGCACTGATGCCAGGCAGGCTCACGGCACCACCGACGCTCACACCGAATCCCTTGGTCTCGTCGATCGGCAAGGTCTTGAACAGGTCCTTGACCTCGCGGGCGATCGCCACCGCTGCCGCCACCTCGGCGATGCCGATCTTGTCGACTGACTTCGCACCGTCGGCCGCTTTGGTTAAATCACGGATCTCGCGTGCCAACGCCACCGCCGCTGCCACCTCGACGATGCCGATCTTCTCTTGGCTCGCCTCGGGCGTTGCCTTGACCATTTCATAAATGGGGCCGATCGTCGTCAGGAGCCCGGACAGGTCGCGGACCGAAACGGCCTCAGTGGACTTGGTCGTCTCGTTGACTAGGTCGCGGACCTCGCGGGCCAATGCAATGAATTCGCGGATCTCCGCCGAAGTCACGGTAGCCTTATCCCCATCCGAGGACTTCGGGGTGCTCTTCAGCAGGTCGCGGATATCCCGTGCCAAATTCACTATCTCCCGGATGTCGCCCAAAGTCCCCTTCTCGGCGTCCGCATTCTTGATTACCACGCTTCCGCCAGCACTGATGCCAGGCAGGCTCACGGCACCACCGACGCTCACACCGAATCCCTTGGTCTCGTCGATCGGCAAGGTCTTGAACAGGTCCTTGACCTCGCGGGCGATCGCCACCGCTGCCGCCACCTCGGCGATGCCGATCTTGTCGACTGACTTCGCACCGTCGGCCGCTTTGGTTAAATCACGGATCTCGCGTGCCAACGCCACCGCCGCTGCCACCTCGACGATGCCGATCTTCTCTTGGCTCGCCTCGGGCGTTGCCTTGACCATTTCATAAATGGGGCCGATCGTCGTCAGGAGCCCGGACAGGTCGCGGACCGAAACGGCCTCAGTGGACTTGGTCGTCTCGTTGACTAGGTCGCGGACCTCGCGGGCCAATGCAATGAATTCGCGGATCTCCGCCGAAGTCACGGTAGCCTTATCCCCATCCGAGGACTTCGGGGTGCTCTTCAGCAGGTCGCGGATATCCCGTGCCAAATTCACTATCTCCCGGATGTCGCCCAAAGTCCCCTTCTCGGCGTCCGCATTCTTGATTACCACGCTTCCGCCAGCACTGATGCCAGGCAGGCTCACGGCACCACCGACGCTCACACCGAATCCCTTGGTCTCGTCGATCGGCAAGGTCTTGAACAGGTCCTTGACCTCGCGGGCGATCGCCACCGCTGCCGCCACCTCGGCGATGCCGATCTTGTCGACTGACTTCGCACCGTCGGCCGCTTTGGTTAAATCACGGATCTCGCGTGCCAACGCCACCGCCGCTGCCACCTCGACGATGCCGATCTTCTCTTGGCTCGCCTCGGGCGTTGCCTTGACCATTTCATAAATGGGGCCGATCGTCGTCAGGAGCCCGGACAGGTCGCGGACCGAAACGGCCTCAGTGGACTTGGTCGTCTCGTTGACTAGGTCGCGGACCTCGCGGGCCAATGCAATGAATTCGCGGATCTCCGCCGGAGTCACGGCAGCCTTATCCCCATCCGAGGACTTCGGGGTGCTCTTCAGCAGGTCGCGGATATTCCGTGCCAAATTCACTATCTCCCGGATGTCGCCCAAAGTCCCCTTCTCGGCGTCGGACATGCATGGACACTGAGCGTAGGATGAGGCTAATGACGCGGGGCTTGCAACCAAGGCAACGGCCGTAACGCAATAGAGGCAATACTGGATCATGCGGTTAGGGTACATACGTGTCTCTTTCTTGATTAGAGTCCAATTCCAAAACCTAAAAAAATTGCGGTCATTGCGCATTCAGCTGTCAGCCATGATCGACTGCCCTGCCAACAGCCTTGGCTTCGGTGCATCCACCTCGACCTACCGCTGCATTCAACCTTAGCTGGCGATCATCCGCAGCATCAAAATTGACTGCGGCTTCGACCAGCTAGTTGCAGTTTTGTCAAGGTAAATTCGGTGTCGTCCAGCCACGGTCCGATTCATAGTTTGAGCAAATGACTTCTATGCATCGTACGGGACAGCTGCGTAACCGCTACGGAATTGGTTGGGAAAACAGATACTCAATAAGGGAGCAAACCGGAAGCGCTTGGGAAGACAACCGGAAGGCGCTGGGACACGTTCGTCGTCGAAACTGTGTCCGTGATTGTGCTCAAAGTTGTAGCCCTGGTTTTTGAGCTAGTTGAAGGTCTCGTTTTCGATCCGCCATTGGCAACGGCCGCCCGCAGCAATTGGCAACGCGGTTTCTGCGGTGACGTTGTGATCGGTGCCCCATTGAACATGGATTTGATATCGCCGTCGACTGTCAGATCGCATTGCCCGACATAGTTCACCAGCACCTCGAGGTTGGTCTTGTTGAGAGGCAGACGCTTCGCCCACTGGGTCTCACGATAGGAACCTTTCTTGTCAACCTTGGCCGTGCCCGCCTTGTGTAGCTTCGAGTCGTCACGTTCGCTTCGATCAGCAGATCCTGTACCGCTTCGAACCGTTGACGCAACAATGAAAAAAGTGCATCGGCGGAGAGGAACTGCCGGGTTCGTGGAGAGGGGGGGGAACTGCCGCCATGATCGTGCTCCGCATCCGAGGCTTCTGGAGCGCTCAATGATAAGAAACCGAGCGGGTTTTGACATCGCATGGCAAGCGAGCAAGAGGGCGAACTGCTAGCAAATGCAGCTTCCGCAAATTACGGTGTTTTCAGTGCAGCAGGGAACTGCTGGAACTGCATAGTCCAGTGGACTTTTTCATCCGCTAATCGCGACTTCCTTCCACGTTTCACACGCTGATTTCCGGAACGAGAACCGATGGGAGAGAAAGCTCGCCCGGGTCGATCCAATCTTTTTTCAGCAGAGTCCAGCAGTCCGTGGCAAATTGCCGCTCAATGTAGGCGTAGGGTAACCAGCCGTAACCGGCGTCGCCCCACGTTTCGCCCCAACTGTTGCGGATCAGGATCGCGCCCTTGGGCGAGGTGTCTTTTTCGTCGTCGTAGCCGACCGCCAGCACCGCCTGGCCGCCACGGATCGAGTCGAAGGTTGGGCGATAGAGAATTCTGGACTCGGTGCTTAGCGACTTCGGTACGGAGAATCCGAAAGCGACCGGAAAGCCTGCGGCGAGAAAAGATTTTACGTTTCGCAAGGTCTGCGAGCCGAGGGAGTGACAAAGATTATCGTCGGCGAGGGGGACAGGCACATTTTGCTTTGAAGACTTTGCAAAATAAGCCAGTCCCCGGGCGTCTAACCGCACGTAGCACGCATCCTGATAGGCCAGTGCAAAACCGGCACAAATCAGGCTCGCGTCTTCCGCGACGTCGTCGAATCGCTCAGCATCGGTGTACCAAAGATCGTATGGAACCGCCCCGAATCGCCGCAGTGATTTGAGCGTGGTGCGCAGATCGACGCCGCAATCGCCTGACGTGCGACGTAGCTTGCGTGCCATCTTGTACAGACACAATATCGAACCTTCGAACGCGCGGCCGCGGACACGACGCTCGAAGTACTCGACCAACCCCAGCACGGCACAAACGGCCGAACAGTTGAGCGTTTGCTGGTCTGCTACTGCGGAGAAGAAAGCGGATGGGGCGTCGTCCTCGCCCCGCAGGTCGACGCTTGCCGGCACCGATTTCTGCCCGGACTTGTCCGACTTGAGACGCGCCAGTAGACGGCGGACTTCTTTGTGGTCCGGAGTGTAGTCGCGTGGATCGGGTAGGTCTGGAAACCAGCCCATGCCCGGGGGAATGAATCTTGGCACGGCGAGTCCAAACAAAAGGGAGAAAACCGTCCAGCAGCGTATTCCCTTGAAAATAGATTTCTCGCTATAGTATGGCTACGGAAAGGAACAGGAAGCGTTAACAATTCCGGCTCAACATCCGACCGCCCGTCATGCGAGCTGAGATTTCGCTTCTGCATCGCCGTTGGCCAATTCCCAGATGACGCCTTCACCGGTGCCGTCGCCGCGGAAACGGACGAGCGGATTTTGCTGCTTGCGGTTCAGACACTTGATTGTGTCGCTCAATCTGCGTTTCGAATCCTGTTCGGGTTGCGGCGGCAACGGATCGTCGATCCTCGCGGGCCAACCTTCCTCTTGAAAGGAACTCAGCACTAATTGTTGGTTCACCGCCTGCCACTTGTAGCGTTTCACCGTCTTTCCATCCAGACGCAGCTCATGAGATTCTTCGTCCCAATGCGGGACTAATTCCTGTACAGCTTTGCCATTTGCTTTCCCATTTCCCTCAATCGAATCGGTGTCGTCAGCGGCCGTGAGCGTTTGTCCCCCGGTAACTAAGCGGGCTTTGGATATTCCATCCTTGGTGAGCACGAAGCACGTCCGTTTACAGATGACCGATTTACCTTCAGGCCGAAACTGTCGCTTGTTGTCGCCTGACAATGTTATTTCTCGTGCGTGTTCAACATAGCCAGTCCGCACGAGCCACCGGAAATCGATCTCGCTCAGACCGAGCTTTTGCAAGCTGCGAGTTCCGATGGCGAACTCCCACACATCGCAGTTTGCATCGTCAGCGTACTCGAACGCTTCCAGCAATAAAGCGAAGGCAGCTTGTAGTTTTCTGCAGAGCTTGGCGTGCTTGCCGTTTTCGACGTAACCTGACATGATCTGCCCCGGCTTTAGGACATAGGGAGGCTTCCCTGCCGACGCCTCTGCATCGCGTTGGTTGCCGGCTGGTACCCAGTGTGACGCCATTTTACCCCTGCCAAGTGGGGGACGCAATCTGCCACCCGAACTGCTTTGTGCGCTTTTCACATGACGTGCTTGGCCAACTTTCCCCCGCTGATCATGTCTGACGCCCCGGATCCAGGGCGAAAGTTGGTGATTTCGCTCGGTTTTGGAAGATGTCCAAATCGCAAAGGACGAACCGTCATTTGTCAGTTCAAGCCAAGGCATCTTTGTGTCATTCTTCGGCCATTATTCCCAAATACTGGGCCGCTAACACACTCCGGTCAGGACCGTTGCAAGTTGGCTCAAGAGTCAACCGCTGAGGTTGGACCAACACGTGCATCGGCGCAGGAGCGGTTTGCCGCTTCGGTGCGTTTACCTCTGGCGGTATTGGGAATCCCCTCTGTAGCGAATTCGAAGCACCGGCGTAGCGACTTACGTCTGACGGCACTATCGATTGGTACCAACTCACTTCATCGGATGAGTCCAGAGCAGTTTTGGAAACCGCTTAGGACATGTCCCTGAGGGCCAAACCTAACTCAGTTTCATTGGGGACCACTCCCGGCACGCCAAAGACGACGAGAGATCAAGCCGAATGGAGACTTCGAAAGAGAGACGTGATATCATGCCTGCTCCCCGGCGATGTTGACGGCTCGATCTTTCTGATTCGTTCAGCTCCGCACTGGATCGGCGGTGTCGCTAAATTCCCTCTTTGTCGATACATCTCAAGGTGTTCGTAAACATGAGTGACAAAGTTCCCATACGCGCCTTCGTGAGTTACCGCGACGAATCTTCAGAACACACGGAGCGCGTGAGAGATTTATGCGATCAGCTTCGCCATGACGGTGTGGACGCGATTTGCGACCGCTACGTTCCTGCACCTGAAGAAGGGTGGTCGTGGATGGAACGCGAACTCGAAAAGGCAGCCGCCGGCGCTGGGCACCCCGGCAAGTCAGGAGGAGTGATTCCGTGAACTGCAATGATACTCTGGCTGAAACTCACATCGAAGAAGTGGTAGTGCTAGTGCACGGAATACGGACGTTTGCAAACTGGCAACCGCTGGTCGTGCGCATTCTCGAGGAAATTCCGGGCATCAAAGTCGTCCCGATAAAGTACGGGTACC
Source organism: Aureliella helgolandensis (assembly GCF_007752135.1). GTDB lineage: Bacteria > Planctomycetota > Planctomycetia > Pirellulales > Pirellulaceae > Aureliella > Aureliella helgolandensis. Next base: position 4,702,414 of record NZ_CP036298.1, read on the forward strand.
TTGATGCGATTCGCTTCTGGTGCCCGTTCACTCGTTCCGGGCCAATTGATGATGTTCGTCGCGAAGTTCAAAACGCAAGGAGAAAGCACCCGAATGCTCAATTGTCGGTCATTGCACACAGCTTCGGGACGTACGCGATTACTTCGCTACTGCGCGACAATCCAGATCTGCATCTTAACCGTCTATTATTGTCTGGTTCGATCGTGAGCAGATCGTTTCGATGGGATTATGTAGACGGCCGGCTGGCTCATGACGTGATCAACGACTACGGCACGCGAGACGTATGGCCCGTCTTGGCGAAGTGTCTGAGTTGGGGGTACGGCGACACGGGAAGGCATGGATTCGGACGAGCGGCCTCGGTCAGGGACCGTGGGCATGCATATTCACATAGTGACTTCTTCAACGAAGCATTTGTTCGAACTTACTGGAAGCCATGGTTTGAGGAAGGTCGGTTTGTGACTTCTGAGTGGGAGGAATCTTCCCCACCGTCGCCATGGTTGCTTTCTGTCCTATCGGTCTTCCCTGCCAAATGGCTTACCATAATCGCATTGTTAACTGGTGTCTATTTGATTTGCACCCAACTTCGTCTCGGAAGCGCGACTACACAGCTAAGCGACTCTCCTCAACATGGCGGTGATAGACATGAAGTGGTCGCACCCTCAGAAGCCGCGACTGAAGGTCAGAATGACGCTGTCCTGTCCAGACTGGTACAAGTCTATAGACCGCAATGGACAGGGATTGGTAGCGCGGACGATGTCCACGGCAACACATATAACTATGCCCGGATCTTTGATCCGCAAGAACAGTCGCCACGGGAATGGAAAGCGGACGCATGTGTGTTAACATTCGAGCTTGAGAAGCATACAGCGATACCATGGGTTAGGATCACAGATGTGTCCGTCATCGTGCATGACTATGAGAGACCCCCGGATTACAGGCGCGCGGTATTTGCAGGTGCCGAGTCTGCCCATGTGTTCTACGTCCTAATCGATGACCCCGAACAGTCTGGAACTGACACGTTCTCAGCCGTCTTGCTCGATGAGCACGACCGGCCTTCCGCAACGAAGCTTGTTCGACTTGAAGAGGAACTGCCGGACGTAATTTACCTTCGGATAAATGCCGCCCGTCCCGGCCTTTACACAATCAGCTGTCAAGTGACCGTCAGCTACCAGTCAACCGAGATACTGATTCCATTGATGAAGCCCACTCTGTTTCTCTTTGGGCAGGATTAGGTCGCTTGGCTTGTGTCCCGTACTATTGAACAGGAGTTTACACAATGCAAATGTCCTGCCGACCCCAATCCGCATGGGGTGTGATGGTAGTCATATCGGTCTTGAGCACATCTTGTCAAAAGCACGAAGGACAGCCGCCCAACGCCCAAAAAATCACAGTTTCCGACGACTCCGAACTGGGCAGCGACATTACAGTTGATCGTGTCGATAATCTCGGATCACCGGATATCATTACGCGACTCGCGGCCGTCGACTCACTTGCTGCACAAGGCACTAATTGCTTAACACTCGTCACGCAGTTGCTCGATGATAAAGCAACCGACGACCTCAAGCTGCAAAGTTGCTGTGAAGTTGCGGGAAAGCTCGGACCTAGCGCCTCCGAACTGACGCGCAAGTTAGAGTCTTTGCTGAATGCTAAATCGGAGAATGTTCGGTCCTCTGCGCAGTGGGCATTGCGTCAGGTCGCCACCGTTCGGGCCGCTCGTGCAAGCGACGAAGAGATCGACGCCTTAATTGGTGAGCTAGCCTATCCACCAGAAGGTACAAATGCTGTGAAGACTCTTGTGGATCTCGGCAAGCCTGCAACCCCTCACGTGTCGGATCTGCTGATTATTGGCGCGTTCGACCAGCGCGCTTATCCCCCAAGTCTTCGGGCTCTTCCTATTGTTGGCGCGACTGGTAGACAATCGAGAGAATATTCAACTGCACTGGGCTGGATGTTAAGGAACCCAAAGCTCCAGTACGGAAGCCATTCCGGCAGAGCGGAGGTTATAGAGACAATCGCTCGGCTTTCACGACACGACGAACTTCAAGATAATTTGGTTCCGTTGCTCATTGAAGCCCTTCGCTACCACGAGATCAATATGAACGTGCCAGCTGTAGAAGCGCTGGTCACAATTGGCCAACCCTCAGTGAACCCGATTGCTGAGGCGATAGAGAACGAAATGAGCAGAGATCGCCTGAGCTTCCGACTGATCAAACCGGCCACAGAAATACTAGCTCGTATCGGGCCTGATGCGAAAAGCGCTTTGCCACAGTTGATCAGGGTGTTAGAGCATCCAACTCTGTACGACTACGCTGCAGTGGCCATTTGCGCAATCGATCCCGTCGACGGAATTACCGCTGTAGAGCCAGTTCTGCTCCGACATCTGCGCGATGCCGAACAAGGCGCAAGCGATGCTGCACAAGTCCTGTCCCACGTTTGTCGAGGCACGCCAGCTCTCGCGTCAGCTCTCCTTAGAGCTGCGTTCGCCAACCCAGAAGACACGCAGTCCACTCGGGCGTTAGTCCGGGCTGGCGGCGTTGTGTTAGGCGCCCTCAGGTCAGTCTCAGGCGACTCTATTCGCCACCTTCGGGCAAAACTAAGTGATGACGATCCTTGGATTCGTGGCCGAGCCGCGATTCTCCTAAGCGCCTGCGGCGAGAAAGCGCGACCAGCCGTTCCGGAACTCACGGCGATGCTACGCACTGATTGTAAAGAGGATGCAAATTGGGAGTCTCTTTGGTACGACAAGTTCTATCCGAACGGCGGCTACGCTTTTCCGCCGAAGGGTCCGAGTCCTTTCGGCTACCATCAGGACCAGGCGATGCTACGCCACATTTCACCGATTCGCGCCAAGTACGATATTCAACTGTGGACGTATAAGCCGCCGAATCTACGTCGCTTAGTCGCAGAGTCGCTCGGTCGCCTTGGATCGTTCGCACAGCCTGAATTGATTAGTATCTTGCGTTCTACAGAAGACGAGGTCACCCGGCAATTCGTGTTGCATGCCTTTGAGAATTTCGAGAGACTCGACGACACGTTGCTTACTGTACTTCGGAAGTATCTGGACGACCCAACTCATGAACTGCAGGTAGCTAACATCCTTTCGCAAGAAAAGAACGAAGAGCTCCGACAGGACGTACTCGGCACCCTTCGCGTAGCGTTGGTAGACCCGAGAAAGGCGTTGGGCGCTGCAGTTATCATCTCCCGAGACTTTCCAGAGCACTCACACGAGGCTGTTGAACCACTACTGATAAGCTTGGCTTCTAACGAAGTCGATGCATCGGAGCATGCGGCCGCAAAGAAAGTTTTGGACCAGCTTGTTCAGGTAGGGGATGTTGAGCTGTTAGCGGTTCTATTCCGGACCCTCAGTGACTTGAGCCGGGCCTCAGCTCATGAAACTGCCGGGAGACTACTGGTTAAGGTGGGGGAAGCTTCGGTGCCGCGCCTTGTTGAAGGGGTCGTGTCTAATGAAATGGACCGGCAACTGACGTTGTGGTGTCTTGCCCAATTCGAAGTTCCAGCCGAACACTGGCCACAGCTGATCTCGACAGCCGTAGAAGTGTTGCAAAGCACAGACGAAAGTGAGAAGCGATTGGTTCGAGCGATGTTTCGGCAGAGCGGAAGGGAAGCTCGCGCTTACATTGGTGCGCTTCTACCACTTCTGACCGATGAGCGAACAGCGTTGAACGCGGCGATCTGTATAGGATATTCCGATCCAACAAATGAAGTTTCTGTGGGTGTCTTAGCAGCAATGTGGCGATCTGTTGACAAACACAAGAGATTGAGGGCTGTCGCTACGGCACAAAGCCTCAAGGGACGCGCGGCGAAAAGGGCATACGAGTCTGCCGTCGCTATTCTCCATGATCACACCGCCGAGGTGGAAATTCGCGCAAGTGCAGCACTCGTGATGGTTTCGTTGAACACCGACAGCGGAATAGCTTATGTGATGCCGCTTCTCTCGAAGCTTGAGTCGGCGGCGAGTGCTCCCCAGATTCATTCAACTATTCTGGACCACGCCGATGAGGTCCGGAAAGAAACCTGGGAAGCAGTAGTGCCCTCATTCAAGAATCTGATAGAGGCTGACGACGAAGAACTTCGTCGTTTCGCATGTACTCTCCTTCTTAGCATTGAACCGCGTATTACCGAAGCGGAAGACTCGCTTGCCAAGTGGCTTGCAGAAGACCCAGAGGACTATTTCGTTGCACGCCAAGTCCGATATGCTCTCATCAAGAGCGCTGCCGACCCGAACATATGGTACGAGCGGTGGCTACAGACTGCGGAGGATGTTGATACAGAGGCCGGCTGGGTGCTTGCGGAGGCGGGACCGGGAATCGTGCCGATGCTTTGCGAACTGTTCCAAGACATCGAGCTTTCGGACGAGCGTCGTGATCTGTACGGTGACCTGCTGGGGCGATACCGAGGAGGAGCCACTCTAAGCGTGCCTGTATTGTGTTCGGTAGCCAAGCGTACGGACGACCCACTTCGTTGGCGAGCCATCCATTCACTCGGTCGCCTTGGACCATCCGCGAAAGGCGCGACCGACTTACTGATTACACTACTCTCAGAGAAAGGAGACCGCCTGCAGAAGCAACTCGCTGCAGCTGCTTTAGGTCGGATTGGAGAGGGTGCAGTGAAGGCAATTCCAAGTTTGGCCGCCACCGTTCGGGCTGACGATTTAGATCTCCAGTGGCGAGCCATTCACAGTCTCGGCCAGATTGGCTCAGCGAGTGAAACTGCTCTGACTCAACTCATACATTGCCTGAATGACCCGAACCTTCGCTATTGGTATCTGGCGGCGATCGCGAAGATCGAAACACGTGACGCAAGTCTCGACGAGGCGGTCAAATTACATTTGTCGGATTCGGATCCTGCGATCCGTCGACTCGCACGGCAAATACTCACCAAAGAAACTGCGAACGGCCTTCAGTGATGCAACCACCAGACAACCCATTATCCCCCTCTTTAACATTCGTAGATTACCCACTACGGCGCAATCGCCCTGCAGTGTAGACACGCTCGCTACCGTCTGAGATCTGAATCTGTATACGTAGATACCAGTGATCCTGCCTGAAGCAAAAGAAAGCGGTCCTCTGGAAATAACCGTCCGCGAACATTTGCGGTACCGATCCGCGACGCCGTGTGTAAACGGCGGGACCAAGTTCGGCGGCTTGGCTTTTCGCGCAATTGCGAGCGGTGAAACCGAGAGCTGAATTTGCGCAATCAAATCGACTGTCCTTGCGCAGCAAAGCGATGCCTGACCCGCCTCGTCAACTCCCTGAAAACACACCGATGCGAATCGCGTCCCGCTTGAACTTGCTGAAGATGCATCGATTGCTGAAGATGCATCGACTTCTAGCTCGAGGAAACTGTTGTGAAAGGCAGAAGTGCTTTCCACCGACCGCAGCTAAATCAGACAATTTTGCGGTCAAACTGACATCACCTAGCTTTCAGCGCAGGTCTCCGTTACTGCTCAATGACGAACCGTCATGGTGCACAATGACGCAAGGTGCTGAGATGACCGAGGTGACGGCGACCGCTGCGGTTTGCCGATTCTGGTAATGCTATCAGCAACAGTCTCGCAATAAGTTGGCCGTTGCACCTGGGATTAATGATAGAATCCTACGAGGGTGCAAATCATGGAATATGATTGGAAGCACAGGTTACTAAAGTTTAACGCTTGCGAGATTGAAGGCGCGACAGATGTTCATGGCTATTGTTCTGACCGCCGTAATTGTATCTCCGCAGACATCCGGTGAATCGACGATCGACGAACTAATCAGAGCCATTACGCCTGCGGATCCCGAAGAAGTCGACTCTGGCACCGCTAATCTTGTCACGCAGAGTCGCATCAGCGCATCAAGGCAAAATGCAATCTTTAGATTGGCGTCTATGGGCGACAAATCCTCTCCAGCCATTCCAGTTCTCACCCGCCTCGTTGCGGATCCTCTCGAACCGAAACCCTATAGATTGGCCGAGATCGAAGTCCTGCGTATTCTTGGGCAATTGGCAAGTCTAAGTTTGGATATTCTGCGGCAACTGGGAAACTCGGATGACACTTTAATCAAGGTTGCTGCACAAAGAGCCGCACTATTCGTTGACCCCAAGACACAAAATTACCACTCGAAGCAGGCCTTAGATGATGTCTACCGTTCACTGCTACAACTCTCGAAATTTGAAGACGCCACATTGCTGCGTCATGTCTACGAGTATTGGCAGGAAGGGGACGACAACGTGCGGGGTGTAGCGACACTCGAAGAAGACGACCAAGATCAAAGTAACCCTAACTTTCAAGTAATTGCGCGAATAGTGTTCGAGAATGAAAACGCAGGTTTGCTAATTGCTGAACTATTTTCAACGCATTGCGGTGTTAAGCTCGGCCAACGTTTGATGAATCACCCAGTCATAAAAAACTCGGATGATTTTAGACAAATGATCCTAAAACAGGCCTTCGAGAAGAACGCGCCGACAGACGCTGCGAAGATGCCAGCGAGCGCTGTGATAGGGCTACTGGATTCGAGGGGTCCCTTTTTCGACGGAGAAAGGTCGTCAACCAACCGTCGCATGCTGGGTCTTAGAATGCTTGCAATCACTCAAAGCCGGTCGACATATGAGGATTTTCTAAAGGTTGATTCTTTAGATCCTGAGGTCTGGCAGGGCGTATTCGATGCATATGTAACTTACATGAGGTTCGCCGAGACTGATCCTATGGCAATTGCTTTCGCGGTGTACTTGCGAGAGATTGACAGATGGCCTGATGCGAATGCCAAGGTCGCTTTCCATTGGCTACTAAAACGGGGAGCTGCTGAGGGAACAAGTCCGGAACTGAGAGCTGAAACACTTAAGACTGTCCTTCATATAGCCAGCAGCACAGGCAGTGGAATTGAGTTGTTCCTTGCCCCAGATAGCCTCCATGGGGTTCGAAGCCTTCTCTCGCGTTACGAGAGGACTGAAGATGATTTTCAGAAACTTCCGTTGCTGTCGGGGCAACCTAACCATGTCACCAAGGACATTGCTCTCGATTTTCTACTCCGAACTGCTCCCAACTGTAATTTGCTGATTCAGGGAAGTGTGGACCGAGCTTTGCAATATCCGCCGTCCGACAACACGCTACTAGATGCAAACCTGAGTCCAGAGGTGTGGCGGCGCATTCGAAATTCTTCAAACTTGCAGGGCCCCATCAGATTATTGACTTGGACAGTCGACGATTGGATAGATGAAGGTAGCAGAATGCGTTTTTCCGTATTGCCAGATTCTAGAGGTAATCGACTAATTGTTAAGTTTCATGCTTTTGACTTCATCGCAGCACTGGAGTGGAATGCTGAAGAATCCGTACTATATCTGGTCCCAATTCATGCCCTCGGTTTATTGAAACTAGTATTTCCCGAAAACACCCCAATTCCATTTGAGGTCAGAGGCGATGCCTCGTGGAAATTTAACTTGCTAGAAAACCGTAGATTGGGTGTTCAATTGAAACGCATCGATGCAGATCACATCACTGTTACGTTTGAGAGCGGGATCGAATGGTCTCTAGTTGGATCAGCAGCCACAACGTCGCGTGACGCCGAGCATTCTGTCCGGACAGACGATAGAACAGAGCGAGCCAAATAGTTTACTGCCCACCGAACTGGACGCGGTCGTACACAATTGTTCTTCGACCGCCGCTAAATGCAGCAGTGCCTGTCGCAGACTGCAACATTCGCCTCGCTCCTTTTTGAACAATTTCATCGAGTGGACTTCGATGGTCAAATTGCCTCTGAACGGAAATTACCCCGGGGAACAACTCCAATGCCCACTGGCACATCAGGCCGTCCTGTTTTAGTCTGGGACGTGGCGTATTGCAGCGGTCTCAGTTCGTGCCCCATGTCGAACCGTCAGTGCCCATCCTTGGGCACATAGCACTTCGCTGCTCAAGAATCCGCTTCCTCGAATTTTCTTCTGCAACATGGGCATTGTCCTTCGAACCCCCGAGCGAGCGTCTTGAACGATGACGGCTGCGGCAGGCCCAATATCGCCCGGAATGCCAGTGGAGCTCGATGTGCATAATGGCGGTAGGTAATTCCACCTGCCGAGTGCCCTAGGATCTCGACCGATGATTCGGGCACATGCTCGTCATAGTAGGTCGCGCATGTTTTTCTGAGGTCTTTCAAAACCCAGAGACGCTCGTCGCCGGATTCAATATCGCGTTTTGGAGATATGCCGGCCAACTTACAGAGTTGGCGGAATCGAATATTCGGACGAGTACCGCCACCGAGAAAGACTGGGGCATCGGGATCTGGCTCGTCGGGGCAAAGGCTCTTCAAGTGGAGCCGAACTGTGCGATTCATCGGACGCCAGAAGGCCTTTCCTGTTTTCACGCGCCGATAATAGAGCCATCCCCAAGGTGATGACTCTTTGAGCTCCCGGTCAGGCGACTGCCGTCCCCATGAAATATGGCGCCAGCGGATCGGCTCATGGAACGGCAATGTCTTCCAGACCGTTCCTGTATCAACTCCGTAATTGAAGAAGACAACCAAAGCTGCTCGCCAATATCTCCCCACAGGCCAAGCTTCGTTCCAACCTCGAGGGCTCCTCATCTGATGTGTTGCAAAGTAGAGAGCATTGATCTCGGATTTCGTTAAATAGTGTTTGCCAGCGACGTCTCGTTGTGGCTTGTGTCTGGGAAATCGCGGTAGAACGTCTAAAATGTCGTTTTCCCATGCCCAAGATAGAGCTGCTCGCAAATGCGAGCGGACCTTATTCGTAGTGCGTCCCGGATTGGTTCCCGCACGCGATGCAGCGTCTTCGTGAACCCAATCAAGAAACTCTCGGATCTCTTTCCTGCCAAGACGTTCAAGCGGCACCACTCCGCTCCACCGTGACCACTTGCGGAGGGTCGTGCTGTATTCCTCGCGGGTTCGCTGTGCCGGGCTACCCGTGCGAAGGTACTTCGTTACTACAGATTCAAGTGTCGTCGGCATCGTTGGTCTCCAACACCGCCGGCGATCGCTTTATTGTCCAATCCGTTCTGACCGGCAGCGCGGTTGTGCGTCCTGCCAGTTGAGTGAAATTGCGGCCACTTGTCAGCTCGGTTGCTTATAGGCCAACACTCATAATAGTTCGCGCGCCAGGCCAATGCTTATCTCTTCGTCGCTCAGGACGTCCTCGGACACCCCCACATCTGCGTTTCGGTGCATTGATGGCTGCAGTCGAATTGACCGCCCAACTACTCGGAGTTCGGTGGTGCCGGAGGATTGAGCCAAACTCACCCCAGTTTGTTCAACCTCCACAACTTTCCTTTGAAGCCAAACCGCCAGGGTCTGGGGCTAGCGTTAGCTAGAGGCTCCCCAAAGAGGCACCGGCGCAGGCTGGCGGCGGGCCAAAACGCGCTTGGGGCTGGAACAAATCCGATCCGAAACAGCTTTCATAGGAGCCTACTGATTAAACCCCCTCCGTTACCAAGGTCGCCTAAGGCCCCAGTGTGAGCTAGAATCTTACTAATCTCAGAAAATGAAACCGATGAAAAATGTCATAGGCGTGGGCAACGGGCGTGAGCGATCAAGATACCATCGAAGAACTTCATAGAGTAGACCTCCCTCAATTCGCGCGGCACCTCGGGCTGACTGTAATCAAAAAGGGGAAAAGTAGCTTTGTAAGCTGTCTTTTCCACAAGGATCAAAAGCCCTCGATGTCGCTGTACACACTTCCCAACGGCGAGTGGCGTTACAAGTGTTTCTCTTGCGGCGAGAAGGGCGATGTCTTCGACTTGGTTCAGAGACACAACAATGTCGAATTCCGTGAGGCCCTCGAATTGGTTGCTCAGTTCGCGGGAGTTTCACTACCACGAACTTCAAAAGCAAGTCGGTCTCGTTCAGCAGAGTCGATTGCGCTGAAAGCCTTTACGACAAGTACCGCGTATGAAAAATCAGGCCTACAGACTTGGGCGAAGCAACGCGGTTACAAAATAGCAACACTAGAGCGGTTCGACGTCCGCTTCACCCGTAATCAAAAGCTCTCAACTGAATTCAACAAAGATCGAGAGACGTTGGCTTCTCTTGAAGACGCTGGACTTGTCGTTCGCGCTGCAGGCGTTGATGCGCGACAACCAGAGCTGGACCTGGACATTCCGTTTCGCGATGCAATGTTCGGAGATCGAATTGTCTTTCCTGTGAAGGACATTCGAGGGCAGCCAAGGGGCTTTATCGGTCGAGCAGTCGCAGAAGATGCTCGGCAGCGATACCTTTTCACGAGGTCGTTCCAGAAGAGCAAGCACTTGTTCGGTGCTGATGTCGTGCGTAAAGCAATTGCGAGTGATTCGGACGCTGGCGAAGAGGGCACAATTGAACCGCTTGAATACGTCTATGTGGTTGAAGGGCCAACGGATGTACTCAGGCTTGCAGGTTTCGGACTCCACGCGGTCGCTGCGATGGGAAGCGATCTTTCTGAAACACAAGCTGAACTCCTCGGCGAACTTGCTCGCGACGCATTGATGCGAAATCGTTCGCCTGTGATACGGGTCTTTTTTGATAGTGACGATGCGGGCGTCGAGGGAACACGCCGAGTTCTCGCACAATTGCTTCGTCAGATCGTAAAGTCGGCAAACTTCATGATTGAAGTTGTGACCTCACAGGGCGGCGATCATGGCTACGTTGGGGCAGACCCAGACAGTTGGCTAAAAGGCGTTGCTAAGCGGACAGCTATTGAGCGAATAAGGGAGCATGTGACTGCGGTTGGACAATTTCTTTTGTCCCACAGCATTGGATGCAGATCAAGTGAATTGGAATCAAATTGGAAACGCCTCCCATCTTCCCAGAAGTTTTCTGCGAGACGGCGCGTCGAACTGTTGTTGAAACGCGATGAGTGGAACGATGTTCTCGACCGACTGGGAGATAGCTTCTTTCGCACTTCGTTTTCAGTAGACGACAACACAGGTACGCGAGGCACCTGGGAATTTGACCTCGAAAACTTTCTATCACGCCGTGAAGACAGTTCTGGCTCAGCGATTGAAGATGGAAACATTGTTAGGAGCAGCGAGCAACGCAATTTACTTCATGCGATTCAAATAGCGCATTGTTTTTCTCAACGACGAGAATTCCCAGTCGACGCGAAGAGTTGGGATCGGTTACTGGTCGGTGGTAACGTCATCGTTCCCTATTTCAGAGAGTTACTCGGAACCTCTAAATGCAAGATCGAACCGCTACTCGCCATGAGTGTGCCCAAGGCGTCAGGCGGGAGCCGACTGAAAGCGATTCCCTGCCCAGAACAACTTTCGATTCAACAGTATCTTCTCAATGAACTGTTGGGTAGCGATGAAAGTCGCCTACCACCCAGTTTTAGAGACTGTATCCCTGCCATTCGGTACTCCGGCGGTGGTGTTCACGCGACAGGCCTTCCTTCCGGTGCTTCGACTGCAGCGACTGCAGCGACTTGCTTTTCCTACCAAGTAGACATGTCGATTGCACATGGAGAGAAGACGCCGGGAAATGAAGGCTTTTTCCGCCCGTACCCGGAATGTTGGTCGGAATTTGTCGATTACCTATCCAACTCGGTACGCGAAAGCAATCGGGACTGGACTGACGATCGCCGGTACTACGTTGCTCGGCTTGACGTTCGAGGCTACTACGACTCACTTTCGAGGGCTGCAATCGACCGCGTGCTTTTAGAGCCATTGCAAAATGCAATTGGGACGCTCAGTAAACCAACTGATTTTGCCCCGTCGTTTCAACCAACCATCGGCGATACGGCGACGCGAGCACGGCAGTTTATTGATGTGCTATGCGACCAGAGCTTTGGATACCAATACTACGACCCAAGCACGGGAGTTGACACGTCATTTAATAGCGGAGCGCCTCGCGGTATGCCGCAGGGGCCAAGTCTGTCGGCATATCTTGGAACAATCGCACTATTTCCACTGGACCAAGCGGTTTCAGCCGCAATTGTTGAGTTGAATAAGGGCGTTTCGATTCCCTCGGTAACGTACGCTCGGTACGTAGACGACATGGTCGTCATCGCACGCTCAAAGAACGATCTTAATCGCATTCGGATGTTGATCGAAAAAGAGCTTGGAAAGATTGGCCTCGATTTAAGTCCGAAGGTAGACCCATTACCAGCGATGAATGCTATTGAGGTTCAGAATTGGCTAACCGCTGATCGCGGACTCGTCGGCGTTTCTGGATTCTCGCAAGCTCCCCCAATTGTAACACCCATCCTATCGGACGACGGGTGCGTCGATCGTCGTTCTGCCTTAGTGCAATTGCATGATCCGGAATTACGAAGGCCCGGCGTAACTGCGTCAGCCCTGTCAAGTGTTGTCGAAAAAGTCCTTAAGTGTGTTGAAGTCCGATTTGGTGATCAATGCCATGTCGCTGCATTGATCTGGAGAATCTATACCGCAGAGCTAAGCGAGACCGGAAAGACGTGGAGCAATTCCGACGCTGTCGGAAAGTTCAGAGAGCTATGGACTGCATCAGCTATGTCCAACGATGGCGATACCGAGCCTTCTCAAACCATGCTGTTCGCAGCGATTCACGGTCTCGATAAACTGCTCTCTAGTCGTAGCTTCAATTCTGAGGCATTCGCGGACGTTGAACAGGCGAAGGCACTTGACCTAAGAAACGCGATCGCTCAATCAATCAATGCTGGATTGGTTGAGCAACTCAGGACTGATTTTAGTGCTGACTCGAACGACGACGGTTTCATTCTTTCCGTCCATGAACTGAGCTTACTTGCACAAACGGTGACTATCTCGCCAGTCGATGACTCCCAGTATTTAATTGGACGAATCGAGCACTTGCGAGCCAACTTCCCTAAGTCGGAAACGATCACTCGTTATCTAATTTCGATTTCAGCCGTTCCGCCTTTCGGAGCGTTGCTTGCGAAACTTGGAAACGTTGTACGAGATGACACGCCTCTTCATATTTTATATCACGAAGCTGTTGGGCGTTTATCGAACGAAAAGCAAGCTGACGACATCGATGTTTTGTTCTGGATGGAGCAGGCGATCAATGAGCAAGTCACATCATCGCCAGACAACTGCCTTGCCAAAATTTTGGCGAGCTGGCTCTCGACTGGAGATGATGTTGCATCTCGTGTAACTGGTGAACTTGCTGTTCGCTCGCTCAGCGTACTGCTTAACATTGCAATGACGGACGCAGCTAGGCTGCTGAATCGGCGACGTCCGCTCGTCGATGAAGCATTGAAAGCAAAAACGGAAGAGGATTCGGTTTGGTTGCCATGCATCCCCATCGGCGGCCTTCGATACTTTGTCGGATCAGCGCGTGGTAAGTTTCTTGCTGTTCCGATTGAGTCAGTGAAGAACCAGGTAGAATCGACGTCTGAATCGCCGCTCAATTCAGCGGATCTCGCACCTCGCAGTTTGAAATGGGAGACGGCAGGAACATCGTACGAGTACTTCAACGCCAACAGCGAAACTTGGCATCTACTCAAACCGGATGGCAAAGAAGAACTGTGGGAGAATGCAACCCTCGGTCGATGGATCGCAAGATCATTCGAGAACTTGGTAAACGCCGCTTCGGACAGTTTTGAGTGCCCGCCGAACTTGTACAACTTAGTTGCGCGTGAAGGTTCTGAAGGCCAAGCGATTGAGGGAACCCTTGGGCACTCCGTCGAGGCGGAACAGTTGTCTGGGCAGAGTTTTGCCCGGTCAGCAATCAATGGCTTGCTCGCAAAGCCAGTTCCTCACAATGGCTCCAGATACTGGCGGGCAGGTATCGCGATTACCGACTTTCTTGGATTGATGGATGAAGTGGCATGCAACCCGCTGGTGAACATTGTTCGTCCGTCAGCGATACCGGAGTCGTCCGAGGAGGACTGGGAGCATCAGTGGGCGCAGGAAAAGCTTATTCGGTTTAGTCTGCAGCGTCTCTGTGGCGGAACAGCAAAGGTTTCGCTTGTTCATGACAATGGGTCGATACCGCCCAGTCTGCAAAGGGTGATTGGTCGCCTGCGTTCGTTCCCAGCGTTGGGTGAGGACGACGAACCATATAGGCAAATCGCGGCAGTCGTCACGACGGTCTTTGAAACGCGTTTTGCCGCCAAGCGTTTTGATAGCGTCCACGCGGACGATGATCCGAGTGTGCCCGGAGTTCCAACCGATCTTCTCGCAAGAATTGCAAGAAGCGTCATCTACACTGACCGGAAACTCTCTGAGCGATTGCCTGTAAGTCCCAGGCCGAAATTCATAGAACGTCGCAATGTGTCTGCTTGGATCAGTTTTTCGGATCGCGTTGCAGAATTGAAAAAGCGTCTTGGTGAACGCGATGAGAATGTTGAAACACCACTTCAGGCACTTGCGAATGGCTTGGCGCTGACCGGACTTGCCGATTTGCTTCGATGTCTGACGCTCGAATTGGTTGTCGCAGAACCAGGTCTTCGCGAGGAGCTTATCGGTCTAGATCCAAGCAAAGTGAATCTTGCTCAATGGAATCTCGATGACACCGGCTGTTTCGTTCGCGAACAACGAACAGAACAAGCAGAAGGAGAACGGTCTCAAGGAGTGGTATTGTTGTTGGCGACTCTGAACGGAGGATTGCAACCCGAGAATCGAAACTACAAAGAGAGTCTCGGTCGGATTACCCCGCTCGGTTGGTGTATCGCAGCAGGAATTGTTTCTGGGACGCTTTCGTCAAACTTGCGTCTCCGCTCGATGTCGACAGAAAATGACGATGAAAATGCAGTTTCGCTATTCCGTTCGCTTGCAGGTTTCTTAGCGGCACCTGTAAGCCGCAATGAGAATGACGATCTTCCGGACGAGTCAGATCCTTGGAAAGGTCTCGATTCACTTCTCAAGGATGACTGCCACGAACGGGTACTCGAGTTTTCAAGCCAGCTTGAGGCGTATGGACGCCAAGTTGGTCTGATCGTCAGCGAGCCGCGTTGGTCAAAACGTTTCTCGCTTGTCCCTTCGGAATATGGCGAATCCTCCGCTGATGAAGGGCGCAGAACTTGGGAAGTCAGTCTCGGCCTCGAATCTTTCCAGATTGAGCCCTGGCGAATCGCAACGGCGTCCACGGCAAGTGATAGCCCAGGACATAAAGCCGAGTACCGCATCGAAAACGAGCAATCTGAATCGTGCTGGACGGAGACACGATTTAAAAGCAGGCTTATTGCTGTTCACATTGCACAACCGGGGATCGCTTCGCTTGCTGGCTTCGCACTGCCGTTAAACGGTGATACGAGCGGAGAGCATCCGAGCGAGATAGATTCTGTCGGCGACAACGCTCTCGAAAAGAACACTTCCGAGCCGGTGCAGGTTCCGTCCCCAGTTAAGTCCGCCGTGTCGGAGCAACGTGCAGCGAAAGAAAACGAATCTAACATTGTGAAACCTGAGATCGAGTGTGACTGGGATGCCTTAACGAGAGCACAGGAGAAATCCTGGATTAGCCGGGCGAAGCAACCGCGAAGTCACTACAAGCGAATCGCGTTAGTTCAACTACAGGTGGAACCCTTTGGTTCCTATCGACATCCCGTCTACGATTGCTCGGAACAGATTCTCAAGAAGCTTGCAGACGATGAACTCGCAAAAGAACAGGCGACAGCAGAGGAAGAAGGGATACAGCCAGACGATGAACGCTTTCCCAAGAAATCATGGGAAGCTGGAAAGCATCCCGCCCGTTTCGACGCGTTCAGCCCGGTTGAGCGGAGAAGGCGACGACTGCTCGATGAAGTGCTTAGAGCGTGCAAACTTTTCAACGTCGACTTTCTGGTTTTGCCGGAGTACTCAACTCGCCCGGAGACCGTCACATGGATTCAGCGTCAATTGGAAGACCGAAAAATCGAGACTCTTGTTTGGGCAGGCACTTTCCGACTACCGCCGTTCTACGACACTGCGACTTTTTCTTGGCTGAACGCTGCAAAGGAATGGGCGGCAGTGCTACCGATCGTCGGAAGAACCAATCATCCAGGAATCAAAGACAAGACTGGATTCATGACCCGCCTCAAAAAGTATCCGTCTATTGCTTACAACGAGATTTTCAATCCTCCGTCCAACTTCCTGGGAGCGTTATCCGACGAAAGCACGCGAATCACAGAATTGATTTGCTCAGAAATATTCCTCGCAATGTCTCCGGCCAATCTTCTTGCGCTTTGGAAATCACTCGATGCCCTTATCCAACGGTTCGGACGTTCGGTGGTTTCAAAACATATTGAAGAAGAATACGTCATGAAGGATGTCATTGCCTTTTCCAGGGAAACCTCGCTGTGTTATGAAGAAAGCCGAGTCGGCGAGCCGGCAAGCCGCCGTCGAAGCATTCTTTTCGTTCCATCTATGACACCGCGCACTGTCGATTACGCAATCCTAGGCCAAGCGAACCATCTTGCTGCTGGAATGATGACCGTCTTCTGCAATGACTCTGGTTCTCACTCACATGGACAGAGCTGCTTCATCGGCGAAGATGGCTGGGACAATGAAAATCGGAAAGAAATTCTTGGCATTCCTGGTGCTGGGCCGTACCACGGCCTAACGCCTGGATTCTTCCGACAGTTCCAAGCGGATCGCGGGTGGCTGGGCACTGACGAACAAGCGATGGTGATTGCGGACGTTGATCCAAATCACCAATTCGGCGGAAAACCGCGTCCACAGAATTTGCTACCACCTCTCGAGATGGTTGCGCACCTTCCGATTCTTGAGGTTGGCGGTCGACAAAATCAGGAACGAAAGAAGATCGACTATGGACGCCTGACGAAACTTCCTGCTCCTGATTTGGCCGAACTCGTTCGGGTTATCCCGTGGCTGGATGGGCTTGACTGGGGAAATCAAAAAGCGTCGGACATGGCGTCACGAAAGTTTGTGGTTGATCGAATACTTCAAGGAATCTCGACGATCATTTCCGCCCCTACAAATTCGGGGAATACCATTGGCGACCACAAGAACTTCGTGCTTGCACGTGCGCTGTTGTCGCTGGCCCACAGTGTTCCGGAGAACGCAGGTTGGCTAAAACGACGGGCTGAAGCATACAAGAGCCAACACGCTTCAAATCCAATGCCGTATCCACCGCCAGTCGCAACGGATTGGTTATACGTTGACCTGGACGAGGATCGCGAAGATGACGATGAATGCGAGCTGCAAGTCCCCCAAGTCGAGACGGAACCTGATGAAAAACTAAGCGACTGAGTCGCGAAATAATCCTACTTTTCACCCAACCTGAATGCATGACGGCTGGGGAAATTATCTCGGCGCTTTGTGAGGTGGCTCGCGAAGAAAAGGCAGTGCTCTTGATTGAGTTCTGTCAAGCTGTGACTGGCGGCCGACGCCGTAGCGTTAAACATTCGCCGTTTTGCGTTTCCGTTGAGACTCCAACCTGCTGCTTCGTTAACCGAAGGCATATGAATCGAGTGAACGCAGTTTCCGAGCAAAGAAGCGTCCCTCTCGGATATTATATTGACTTCGCAAATGCGTTGAATTCAGGGCCAATAGTATTTGCTTTTCATACCCCAGGACGAACCGTCCTGAGCAGCTAGTATCGAGCCCAAAGCCCGTGCCGATCACTTCGACTGTAGGCGACTGTCCTCTTTGCCGGACAAGAGCCCTGAGAGGGCCACTAAGAGGCTGCAAAGTTGCTCGCCGTTTTCCTTCGTAGATAGGCTCGCGTAGCGGTCGGGCGATGCTAGGAGCCGCTAACGGCAGTCAAGCATTGGGGGGCTCCTGTGGGATCGTCCAGCCGGCAGTTGCCTAGTTTTTTTGCCGATCAAACGCGGCTTTCTGACGCCAGTGGGGCGCCCATTGCCAAGAATCGCTCCGGCATCCACCTCCCCGCTCCGCAGGAGATTGCTTGGCGTTCAGTGCGATCACTATTAGAAGTGCTGAAGGCTGAGTTGGAGCGTCTGCGGTTGTTTCAAAGCACCGCAGTGAGCATTGCTTGAGGTTTTTCCCAAAGGAGTAAGTAGCATCGCCCAGAAGACAGGTTTGGTTGCCGGCTTGTTTGGCAGACTGAATGAATGCCAAATCAGCTCCAAATGAACGCGAGGGAGGTGCGCAGCTGCGCGCCTCCGCTCATGCGTTGAAACGAATGACTTCACTCGGCGAATGGAGCAACAATCGGACGAAGGCATGCCGAGCTACCTGCAGCACGCCCGCCAATGGTTCTATCTGATGCACGAGATTAATGCTGCGGTTCCTACTGCAATCGTGGAGAGAACTAAAATCACACAGATGCCGAGTTGAATGGCTTCCATCATCTGTTGCCTCTCTTCCTTCCTTAGTTGTCTCCGCTTCACCTCGCAGTGGCAACAGGGTTCGTTTTTCGTTTGAAACATGCTGAGTTCGCCTTTTTGAAAGTACCGTGGCTTGTAAAAGATGAATTTTACAAACGAGCCTTGCATCTCCAAAACTATTGATGGAATGACGAATTTTGGCATGCACCTAACCGTGATCGGCAAACGGCATGTGTTGGCAAATCCGCTGCGAATACTCTCAATATGCAATTTCAGTGTCTGAGGGTTTCTGGGGCGAGTCTCCAACTGCGCAAGGCCGTAAACCGTGCGTCCGAACGCCCGTGAAGGGCGCGAACAAGGTGAATTCGTGCGCGGACGCACGGTTTTCGAGCTGCCTACGCGGCGGACGTTGACATCGAAGTGGGGAAGAAAGACGCATGGTCCGCATTTGGGCTGGAAAACGGCTCAGGAATCTTCGCCTGTTAGCCTGCCGGCACGCATTGACCTAAATTTCTGGCCTTCTCTGGCTATATCAACTGAGCTGGAACCCCTAGCTTCCAGCCAGTCCCAATCTTGGGCTCTTCTGGCGGCTGACCATCAATCAGCCGTCTCTCTCATGCGACATCTGAATCACCACTGGATTCAGTCGAGTCGCATTGTCCCCCATTTCAAGAAGGAGACTCACATGAGTCACATCGTTTCGGTCCAGACCGAGATCAGAGATCTAGTGGCGGTGCAATCCGCCTGTCAGCGCCTACGGTGGGATCGTCCTACCGTGGGGCAATTCAAGCTCTTCACTCGCTCAGTCACGGGCTTGGGAGTGTTGCCGCCGCAGTGGCGGTACCCAATCGTGTGCGACCTGGCAACAGGCCAGCTCGCCTACGACAACTACGAAGGTCGCTGGGGCAATCCCGCCGACCTAGGACGCTTCAAGCAGGCCTACGCCGTCGAGAAGGCAATGCTCGAAGCTCGCAAGGCGGGCAGGTTCGTGGTGGAACGTTCTCTCTCCGATGGTGCGATCGAATTGTGCGTGACCGTTCAGGGAGGTGTGGAATGAGCCAACGGATCATTATCCGAATCGACACCGAAGGAGCCACGCAGGTCCGTACCGAGGGCTTCCGTGGAAACAGCTGCCAGGCGGCGAGCCGCCTGCTTGAACGAGCGCTGGGGCGTACTACGTCCGAGCAGCTCACAAGTGATTACTACCAATCCAGTACTACCACTGGAAATCAACAATTTGAAACTGGAGATACGCCATGAACACTGGCACCCATTCACTCTCTGACGAAATCTGGGAACTGGTTCGTGCCGGCTTCTCAGGAATTTGGATCGAGACGCACGAACCGAGTGAGGCGATTCTAGAGCTCTCAGCCATGAGTGCCGAACACGACCTGCGTCTGCTTGCCTGGAATCTCGATTCGGGGTTGCGGTGTGTAGGCGGTGGACAACCTGAGGACAGTCAGGCTGATCCGATGGCCGCGATTCGCAGTCTGGCGACTCTGCCCGACGAGCAGTCGACTCTCCTGGTGCTGGAGAATTTCCACTACTTCGTCGATTCCCCCGAGATCTGCCAAGCCCTGCTGACTCAGCTTCAGTTGGGCAAACAGTTCGGGAGGCATCTCGTGATCGTCTCACCCACGGTTCGACTCCCCGCAGTCTTGGAGCGACAGTTTGTGGTCCTGCAGCATGCGCTGCCTGTAGGTGGGCAGTTGTGGGATATTGCTGAATCTTTGATCGAAGACGTTGAGCTCTACCCAGAGTCCCAGCGTCAGGCCCTCAGAGAAGCAGCAGCCGGCATGACTCGGCTGGAAGCGGAGTCGGCTTTCAGTCTCTCTCTAGTACGGCACTCCAGACTTACGACCGAAGAGGTCTGGCAGCTGAAATCGGCTTGGTTGCGCAAATCGGGCATGCTCCAGCTTCATCAGAGCCAACACGGCTTTGAGTCGCTGGGTGGGCTGGAGAGCTTGAAGCAGTTCTGTCGCCATTCGCTGCGGCGACAGTCAGCAACGCTCGCCAGACCACGTGGTGTGGTGCTGCTGGGCGTTCCGGGTACGGGGAAGAGTGCCTTTGCGAAGTCGCTGGGCAAGGAGGTCGACCGGCCTGTGATGATGCTCGATGTCGGGCAGCTCATGGGCTCACTGGTCGGTCAGAGCGAAGCGAATCTTCGTGACGCTCTGAAGACGGCTGATGCCATGGCTCCATCGATTCTGTTTATCGATGAGGTCGAAAAGGCTCTCTCTGGCGCCGCCTCGGGTGGCAGGGGAGACAGTGGCGTTTCAAGTCGCCTGTTTGGCACGCTGCTCACCTGGCTCAACGACCACCAGAGTGACGTGTACACCATCGTGACCTGCAACGACATCCAGCGGCTCCCACCAGAGTTCAGTCGCGCTGAACGCTTTGATGGGATCTTCTTCCTCGATCTACCCGGGCGCGAGGAGAAGGAGGCGATTTGGGAATTGTACTTGAGTGAGTACGAGATCGACCCTTCTCAGGCTCGTCCGGAGGATGAACAGTGGACTGGCGCCGAGATCAAAGCTTGTTGCCGGCTCTCCAGCCTCCTGAGCGTCCCGCTAGTCGACGCGGCTCAGTACATCGTACCAGTCGGGGTAACCGCCTCGGAAGACATCCAGCGGCTCCGTAGCTGGGCCAATGGGCGTTGCCTGGATGCTTGCCAGCCTGGCATCTTCCGAACAGCCCTACCGACAACCACGGCCAAGCGTCCCAGGCGAGGCATCAGCCTCCGTCCCTCGGACAACTAGCCGTACTCCGGATCGTCCCAAGAATACCTGGGACGACCATCCCTTGTAACTCTAGAAAACCTCTCAACGCCGTGCACGTCAACTTCGATGTGCACGGCGTTTTTCGCAACCCCACGTGTTCCAAATTCATTTCCAATCTAAGGAGGACAACTATGTCCACAGTAACACACCACACTCAAGATCAGCACTCGAACGACTCTTCCTACCAATTGAGGCACTCGTTCTCGGCCATGCGACTCTCCTTCTGCTGGCTGGGAACGCGCAAGAGTCTTTCCAGCGATCAACTCCAGCAGGCTGCCAACCAGTTTGGGGCCGAAGGAAAGTTCATCTCGGCCGGCAAGAAGCTGCTCGATACCGGTCATCCCGCTATGAAGGGCGTCAGTCAACTCAAGCGTCAGATTACCGAGTACTGGAAGGGCGGTTCACTTCCCTATCCCGAAGCGGGCATTCGGCTTGTGCGTCACAGCGACCTTGACCGGCTGAATCAGCAGATGGCCTCTTACCAGGAACAGCTGGTGTTGGCGGTCCGAGAGTTGCAAGCCAACTACGACGAGATCAAGGAGCTGGCCGCAGAGAGACTGGGAGGACTCTTCTCCGAGAGTGACTACCCAGTCACCTTGGAAGGGCTCTTTGAAGTCAGCTGGGATTTTCCAAGTGTGGAACCTCCCGAATACTTGCGACGTCTCCAGCCAGAGCTCTACGAGCAGGAGTGCCAACGGGTCCGCAGTCGCTTTGACGAGGCGGTCCAACTGGCCGAGCAGGCATTTGTCGACGAGCTTTCGGGACTGGTTTCACACCTCGGCGAAAGACTCTCCGGTAGCGACGACGGCAAGCCGAAAGTGTTTCGAGATTCCGCAGTCGACAACCTGCGTGAATTCTTCGATCGCTTCGGCAGGCTAAACGTCTCCTCGTGTCCCGAGCTCGATCAGCTGGTTGAGCGAGCGCGTGACATTGTCACGGGTGTTGGCCCCAGCACGCTTCGCAGCGACAGCAGTCTGCGCCAACAGGTGGCTTCGCAGCTATCGAGCGTTCAAAGCGTGCTTGATGGCCTGATGGTCGACCGTCCTCGTCGCCGCATTCTACGCGGTTAAAGGGGAGGGGCTATGAAACTCTACGTCTCGACCGACGGCAATTGCCAGTCGGTCTACAGCGAGACGCTCGACTTGGGCTCGGTGGGTGCACTAGACATCCGCCGAGCCTCGCATGTCGAGCCGACTTCCGATGGGCAATGGATCGCAGATCTCAGTCCCATCTCTGGCCCGCAACTAGGGCCTTTTACCACTCGCAGCCAAGCACTCCAAGCCGAGGTGGCTTGGCTCGATGCTTGGTTCCACAATCTTCACGGAGAATTTTCGATATGAACGCACGTCTCAAGCTCAACTCTGCCGTTTTCCAGGGAGCTCTAATCATTGGAGGCCTGATTGGCTGGGCATTCGGCTCCTGGCTCGCTTTCGTACTTGCCGCCGCTGCCATCATCCTCACCGCCTACCACAGCGGTGACATCCGAACCACACCAAGCAAGCCCAAACCGCCAGTCCAACCAACTCACCAAATCCGGGCCATGCACCGCCGACGCCGGTAACCGCGTAGTTCCAAGTACGCTTCACGCTGTAGCTCACTTCACCGAGCTACAGCCCTTTCTTTTAGCTCCTGGAGGAATCAGAAAGATAAAACTACAAGCTGAAGTCGTCAGTAGTCCGATCGCCCCACCAGGCATTGCGGTAATAAATATCGATTCATTAACGCAATTAAATCTCCAAACTGAAACTAAGTTGCTCTACGAATTCTTGGGGCAGATTGGGCCGGCAACCTGCATCGTCGTTTGGAATGAGCTTGGTAACCTCATCCTGCCCCATGACAATGCGGAACCATTGTTCGCGATCACGCATCACCCGAAACTGACGTTCATCTGACGCTCCGGATAGATACGGCAGGTATACATGGATCGAATGACGATTCTCTGCTTTGCAGCCAAGCCGATCGACTCGGCCCGTTCGTTGTTCGATTTGACTGGGATTCCATGCTAAATCGTGATGGATTACGTAGCGGCAGTATCGATGAAGGTCAACACCTTCTCCCATAACCTCACTGCATACCAGGATATCAGGAAAGAAGGGAGTGTTGAATGCGCGCATCAGACGAGTACGCTGGTCACGGTCGGTCAACCCTGTCGCTTCCTGCACATTGGCCAAAGTCATTGTGAATTCATCTTTCTCGTCCGCTTCATCGGCAGATAGAGCCCCATCGATTTTGATGCGAATCGCCCCTGTAGATGTGCGCTGGGCTGCGTCCAGAAACCCTGCTCGCTCGGCCGTCGAGCATCGATGGGCAAAGAAGTCAACGAACCCTTCAAACTTCCGTAGCCATGAGAATTTCGAGCCATCCTCATGATTGAGCATAATCTTTACTGCTTGTTGCGGGCTAATTGTGTCAAGCTGATGGATGGGAAAGGCACGGACCAAGGTCGTAGCAACCCGCATAAACCTACGCATGATTTCAACCAGTCCATCGCGATCCGACGCCGAGATTGCCATGCTGTGAACATGCTCAAACTTCGTATCAACAATCTGAGACAATGCTTCATCCAATGCACGACGCCCGATCGTCTTAGCGTCATCAAAATAGGTTCGCTGAATTCTGGAAACGAGTTCGTCAATGGTCTGATTCGTCTCACCAGTTTGTCCTGCTGCTGCAAACCGTCGCCGTGCAAGAGCGTAGCTTCGTTTCTCAACCTCCCTGCTAACGTGCAACCGAAGTGCTCGGACCGTCTGTCGGTAGAAAGCGAAGACTAGAACCTTCTCTCCTTGTTCCCAGAGATCGACAACTCGTTGTACAGTTGCCGCGATCTTCGGATGAGCCGCGCCGGTGGTCGCCAGCAACGCGTTATCGAACTCCTTGAGGTACCACGCAGAATGAGTTGTATCGTTAACAGGAGGCTTCGGTTCCACTCCCTCCTCTTCGTCACGTCCATGTTGGTTGTGTTCACGAGTATGTCTGAAGGCTTCGTACGACGAACACAATGCTTCTCCAAGTAACTCTTTACCTGGCGATGCCGCACTTCTGGCAGCGAGAAAGAACGGCAACAGCTGTTCGGAAGGAACCGCCAATCCTTCATCACACTCTTGGTCATCGGTGATCGCAGCTCCGCAAAACCGGATCCTGCGTTTCACGGTTACATTCGCCCAGTCATCTGTCTTGTTGTAGCGAATCAGCCAAGGCCGAAGTTGCTCTTGAGCCTTAACTCGTGAGTTGAGACATTTTTCAAAGGACTCACGCAAGGATCTTTGTCGTGGACTTAGCGACTCCAAGTCTTGAGACTGTATCGCCAGCCACCAATGATTGGGATCGGCATCAGGTGGCATGTCTGTCGGCCCGAGTCTCTGCCAGCTCTTCTGCAACTGGATCGCCGCTCGTTGGCTCTCAGTCAGGGAATGCTCAAGGATATCCAGCTTTTGGTGCAGAATCTCGGGCGACATGACTTCAGAACGTTTATCAAAATGTATATCTCCAAATCTTCGTAGCACGCGAATAAGCTCTTGATGTCCAAGCTGGAATGGAGTCGCTGTCAAGAATAACATGCGATCGAATGAACCGGAGAGAGCACCTTCACCTGACCTTAAGTCCTGATCCGAATCTGGCGATTGCAATTGTCGCGCCAGAGAGGTCGATGGATTTTTGAGATGATGAGCCTCGTCCAGGATCAGTAGTGGGGATCGCCAAGACGCTTGGGCTAGCAATACTCGCCAAGTGTTATCCTCTATATTCTTGAGCTCGTGGCGGACGGCCGTAATTCGAGCGGTCAAATTGCTGCTGGCTCGCAACGGCATCTGCTCTAACGACTTGGCAAGCGAGCGAAGATCAAGTTTGCCGCGTTCGAGTGCCTTGACGACAGCATTCGGCACAGGATCGTCCTTGAGATGGCGTTTCTCGTTAGCAACATTCCCGTTGAAGAGCTCTTTCCATTCTTTGGGGTCTGTGGATAGCAAACTGTACCAAAGGTCCTCCCCCCAGCTGCTGGCTGACTGCGTCCCTAAAGCTTGCAGTAATTCAGCCATGAACCGGTGGGCAACTTTTCGCACTTGCACAAGCGGAGACCTGCCACGAGCGTGCCGGCGAAAAGTCTCACGAACCAAGGCCAATCGAACCCATTTATCAGACTGACGCCTGGCCATCGCCCCCTGAGCAAGAAACACCATATGAGACCGTGTGCGAGCTGGATCATCGAGCAGCTTCAAAAAGTCGACGCTGGTCCGCGCGACTCCATAACGAAACGCGTTGGTGGCCCGTAGCTCCTTGGGCGTCCCCTGGTTGCAATCGACAGGTTTATGTCCATCCACATAGAGTTCACAGAATGTCTTCAGGTCATTCTCCCACTTGTCGATCAAATTGGGAGGAGCCATCACAACGACGGGGCCGCGTTTGCTCTGCAATCCGACACAATAGCCGACCGCCAAGGCAACAAATGTCTTTCCCATGCCGACCTCATCCGCCAGAACTACGCCGGGCTGGATGCTGAGACGTCTAAGGATCTCAATTGTCTCTCGGCGCTGGCGATCTTGATCTGACGCAGGTATATGTGCGTTTTGCTTGCACCCCAAGACGAGGCTTGATATGAGCTGAAAGGGATCTACTGCTGACATTGTCTGACAATCCTTCCCCAAAATGCAAGCAGCTCTTTTCCAAACTTGGATGTGTGGCTACGGATCGACTGGTTCAAATTGTTCACCAAGGTCTGAAGAAACGGTAGGTAGACTTCGTTAAACTGATCTGCGTTGAGCGACGCATCGTCTCCAACGTAGTTGACTTCTCGCAAAAGAATTGTGAAGTCAATCAGCGACAACAACGCTTCCTGCGAGTTCCCTGCACTATTGATTGCCTCGTTACACAAACGCTCGGCGAGTACCTTCACACCGATGAAGCCCTCCAACCGCCAGAGCAGGGCCCTCTGCGTGCGTACAGGGCGTTCTAAGTTATACTTCAGTCTCGCAAAAACCTGGGCACGGGTTCGTATTCGTCGAAGGAACGTATTCGCCAACGAATAATTCCTAAGTGGGTCCAAATCCACAGGATTGGCAGAGTCCAACTCTTCATCAAACCCACTGTCGACCATCACTTTCCCAGCCGCCCAGACTCTTAAGGCGGCCCCTGGATCTGATGCGGCAAGAATCATCAATATCTCATCGGACGACATGCTCTCAATTTCCGTTGGTGCCGGAAGATCGCTTGGGTTGTCGACATTGATGGGAAGAAATCCTTCAGTCCATGCCCCTTCACTCGAAACCCACCTCACGAGCAAACGTATTGGCGGCGACGAGTGGCGCCAAATCGCCTCAAACCTCGCCTCACAACCTGATGTTTGCCACTCGTCATTTGTTAGCGTAAACGAATCTTTCTCAGGGAGTGACAGGCAAATCCACTCGGCTGGAAGTGAGGCTGCATTGAATTCGATGATTAGCTTCGAGCAATCGCCGGTGTGAAAGGACGCGGAAACAAAACCCAAGGGGACGCTCGACGCTTCGGACCGCTCTTCCTCTTCCAGTTCCGAAACAGGGCCCTGAAGTAAGTCTTCACTGAGGTTGTCAACTACTTCCATCTCCGGCCATACCTGATCCAATTGTCTTACAAGCTTGGAATTATCGCCCAGCTTCACGATGGTAAGTAAGTTGAGTTCCGCATTGGAGACTCCCTTGATGCCCATGCCTGCTTTCGTAAAATTCGACGAGCCAATCATCAGAGCGGAGTAGCCGCCGGCGTCGTTGTTGCGACGCAGAGCCAGCATTTTCGCATGCCACGGGCGCTCATGACCTTCGACATCTGCATGAGGAAGAATTTCGAACTCAACCCGATCGACAAATTTCTTACTCGTATGTAACAAGCTCTTGGGTGCGGCTAAACGCGGCGATTCACTGCCTAATGGATCCAACGAAGGTACTGCAAAATAGATCGAACGTGTACGGCCTCTCGCCATTGCCTTGCAGAGTGCTTCGGTCGTCGCGTCGTTTTCACTTCCGACATCGAAGAACGGTGAAGCCGTCCAGATCTCCTCAGGTGCGCCAGCTTTGGAGCAGTCCTGCAACGTTTCCGCGAGCGAACTGCGGCTTGCTTCGCCGGTTCGAATGTTGCGAGGTAACGTCGCTACTAATGTTTGCCGGACCATGGGATCGCTAGGCAGACTCTTCCAGTCCGCAGTATGGGACGTCACTTGATTCAAGAACGCCAATGCCCGTTCCTTTTGAGGACTTCCATCGTCTCCACTGGGAACAAAGTCGTTAAGTGACTGAAGAAAACGAATCGCCTCGCGGACAATCGACCTCGCGATGCAATTGGGAAAGCTATCAACGGAGAGCGTGACTTCCTGGTTGCTGCGATATCCCTGGGCAGTCAGATTGGCCGAGCTCACAATGACACGGACACAAGTGTCCCAAGCAAGAAGGCTCAATTTGGCGTGCTGTTTTCCGTTGGGAATGCGAACCGGCAAAACGTCCCATCGCATTGAGTGCTCGACGCCGGACTGCGTGCGATCGACGAGAACGCCAGCATAAGCTCTTCCCAAGTTCGCTTCTCGTTCGAGCAAGTAGGCCAGCTCTTCGCGCTGTGGATCGGAGTCGATTTGCAGGAAACGAGCTAGACACTGCTCTTCAAACAAGCTTGGTTGAAACGTAAACGTCGTGGCTAGACAGCCAATCGCCTCGCCGGCATCCGCGGGAGGTCGCCATAGCTCTAGCATCGCCACTGCCGAATCGGCCTTCTTTCTCTTTGCCATAGCTACCGCAGATCCTTGTAAAAATTGCGGATAGGACGGCCCCGGTAGGCATGGACAAGCCGATCGGGCTGCGGTCCAGGAACGTTCTCGCGATACTGATGACGCAAGTAGATGCGGTCACCACCCAAGCGATCGAACCAAGTTCGTTTTCCAGAATCATTCTTTCCTTTTTGAATCGCTTCGTGGTGCTCACACAATGCGATCGAAACCTCCTCGACAGGCATTAGGCCAGAGAATCTCTGAAATCGCTCATCAAATTGACTCGCCAGGCCATTGTCAATAACTTGGAGCGAAGTGTAAGCCGCTTCGAACGCGTCTGTTAGGTTTGCGGCGGAGCTCTCAAAAGCTTGATCGCTCCCCAAGTCCGTGACTGTGAGTCCCCGTATATCAGCCTTTGCTGCTTCTGTTCGTATCACATTGAATCCATCGCTTAACTTCCTACAGAAAGCCTCGTAGAACGAGATCGCATCAAGCAATGGCAATAGACTTGGGGCTCGGTTCTTCAGTTCTTCGACCATCTTCTCTTCGCAATAGGATTCATCATCCATGCTCTCTTGAAGGCCCCAGATGTCCCCTAATGCGCCCAGTGCACGATGATCCGTATTCAAAAGCAATCGACTTAGAACCTTTCGTTCGCGTTTGCCGGCTCCATCGGGCTTCAATGATTGTGCGAGTTGTTCCCAGGCGTCGCCATTCCAGTAGGTGTGAGTGCGTGGCGGCTTCGCCTCCAAACTGCGTCGCACTCCAGTTCGCCATGCGTCGAGTACTGGGTTAGCGTCCCGTAAATTGGTCCAACCTTGATCATGCGCCCAAGCAAGCACGAGCTCTTCTGCGCCTGCCTGCGGTTTCATGTGAACGTCAACGAGTCCAAGATGGATTGCTAACCGTTTATAAACTCCGTGGAATCCGAAAATCCGAGGTGTCTTCAGATAGCTTTTATCATCAAGGTACTTGTGCGAGTTGAGCGCTCGTTTCGTTACAAGTGTGCCAGGCACGCCTCGCAACTCCGATGCAATGGTTGGTGATCTCAGCAACGATTCGACCACTAACCACTCCCAAACTAACCACGGTGCGCACGACTCCTCGACCGAGCTCGGTTCGAATTCTTCGGTAACGATTGCTCCGACCGCCATCGCCGTCAGAAACCGGATGCGTTGCATCCGCTCGCGTACTGCCGGCACTAACCGAGTGGCCAACTGATCCGCGATCAGGTACAGCCCCAATGGATCGAGTGCACCTTCGCTACTCGTCTCCGGATCAAAAGTCGTCAGGCTAGGTAGAACTACAGACATTTTTCCAGATCTCCTCCTGGTTTAATACCAGCCACGTTGGATAAGCACTGGTAGCTGGCAGGGATCACTCCCCCCTTGATTGCGAAGATACATGCACATTTTTCAGCCCGCGGTGTGTACCGTGGCCAGGCCTATCTCATAACCTAGCCAACGTCGACGGCGAATCGTTGCCCATGCTATCAAACGCCAGTAGACTTAGGTAGACTTTGGTGCTTTTACCATAGGAGGAATACTTACGAGTAAACCCTCGGGGTAAAAAAGGGTTGGGCATCGAAACGAGGAGCTGCGAACGGCAATGCATGCTCGATCTACTTTAGAGTCAAGACTGGCTTGAGAGCGAGCGACGTAGAACTATGCACTCAAACATCAAAGACTTAAATTCTGTGTGTAGCTATTGCAACCAAGATACTGGCCAACCGTTGTTGCCCAATCATTCATGACCGCGTCACTTTCCAAGCAATCACCATATTTCGGCGTCCTGACAAATCACGGTGGAGTTTTGGGGAGGCATGCTGCACTCGCTGAGGGAAATGCTTTTGATGGCGTAAATTCATCGCTGAAAAAAGTGTGATAATCGGCGAAACTGTTGGGCGGGTACTATGCCGCGCATGCAGGTATTTCTGTCCATCGATCGCACCTCGTTGGATAGCATTTCTAATGATGCGACAATAGCAACTTGGTAACCCGCACTATGTGTCAATGCGTCTAAGGCTCCAGTACCGACATGGTCCCTCTATCAATGTTTGATCGGCAGGGCAATTTGCAGCCCACTTGAGCCGGTGAGATCATTAACCAGTTGCAGCAACAGTTTGGATATCTCGCCTAGTAGAACTCCAAATAATCCGCAGAGTACTCGTAGCACATGTGAAATAGGACGGGCTACAACGTAACCGAGCGGATCCTCTGCTTCACCAAATTTGCCCCACCCCCAGGAATGGAATGATTGGTTGAACTGGCACTCTGAAAGGTAATCTAGAACATTGCAGGTTGCCGGCGTATTGAAGCCAGTCCATATGAGGGATATGCTCTAAAGCTTCGTACATCAAGTTCTATCTCAATTCGAAGCCTAGCATATGCCGGACGATCCCAGTCTATTTCCAACAGGGATTTCTAGACACCAGTTGGAATCGCTGAGTAGCTTTGCGGATTCTGCCCAAGGCGCTTCGGCAGGGCTATTGCTCTCTCAGGCCGAAGAGCACGCGAAAAACGCTGAAGTAGCGTATCTGCAGAATGCAATTGTGAATCGTCGGCTAGCCATCGCGATATTGGATTCGATTCAGGCCGTGTTGAGTCGATGGTCAGAATTGCCGGAAAGCTACAAGTATTGGCTAGGCGGAGCAATTCGATATTTTGTTAGCAGCAACGATGAAGAGCCAGATTTCAACTCTCCCATCGGATTTGAAGACGATGTTGAAGTACTGAATGCGTGCCTTCGCTTTGCCAGACTCAATGATCTGTGCCTGGCCGTGGAGGATTACGACGATGCCTAGAGTTGCAACTCCCACGCCAGGCATGCGGGTCCTTTGTCGTGATGCCGAATGGCTGGTTACTCGCGTCGACCCGTCCGATCAAAGTCACCAGAACTACGCCGTTCATTGCATTGGTGCGGATGATCTGGTTCGTGGCCACGAGGCAATCTTTCTGACTCAGTTGGACACGATTGAACCGGTTGATCCCCGAAAGACTCAATTGGTTCAGGACCAGTCCAGTGGTTATCGGATGGCGAAACTCTTCCTGGAGGCCCAGCTCCGGCAGATGCCCGCGACGGGCGTCAAGCCGGATTTGAGAGGCATGGGCGTCTTTAAGCCGATGCAGTTTCAAATCCAGACCGTGGAATGGGCTCTACAGCAACTTCGGCCTCGGCTATTGCTGGCCGATGCCGTCGGGCTTGGCAAGACGATTCAGGTCGGGATGGTGCTTTCGGAGTTGA
Organism: Aureliella helgolandensis; assembly: GCF_007752135.1. GTDB lineage: Bacteria > Planctomycetota > Planctomycetia > Pirellulales > Pirellulaceae > Aureliella > Aureliella helgolandensis. The sequence goes on from NZ_CP036298.1 coordinate 4,733,302, forward strand.
TGCGTCGTGGCCGGGCGAATCGCGTTTTGGTTCTCGCCAAGAAGTCGATGCTGACTCAGTTTCAGTCGGAACTCTGGAATCGCTTTGGATTTCCATTGGTGCGACTCGACTCTGCTGGAATCGCCAAACTGCGGCTGCGAATCCCGACCAACAAGAATCCGTTTGAAGTCTATCAACGTGTCATCATCAGTATCGACACGCTGAAGAACGTTGGCAGCTATCGACACTTTCTGGAAAACACACGTTGGGATTGTGTCGTCATCGATGAAGCCCATAACGTTGCTGGTGCCAGCGTTCCGGAACGGCACCTAGCGTACCGCCTGGCTCGATTGCTGTCACGTCGCACGGATTCGATGCTGCTGACTACCGCTACACCGCACAACGGGAAACGGGAAACATTTGGGCGGCTGATTTCATTGCTAGACCCGTCCGCGATCCCCGATCCGGATTTCAAGGAATACAACGCCGAAGACATCAGAGGCTTCTTCTTGATGCGATTCAAGGAGGATGTTCGAGAAGATGCAGGTGCCGATCTGACCGACCGCATGCTTGTGCCGATCGATCAGACGACCGTCGCTGCGTCCGAGGGCGAGGAGAAGGTCTACGCGATTCTGTCCGAATTGCGCGCCGAAGCGATGAAGAACAAGAGTGAAGAAGCCTGGAAGAACAACGTGCTGGTGCAATATGGCATCTACAAGCAGTTCCTCTCCAGCCCAGAATCATGTCGCAAGACGCTCCAGAAGCGAATTACCGCTGTTCAGGCCAAAGATCCAGAGAGCCCAGAACTTCCCTACCTCAACCGTATGGATTCGCAACTCGGCACGCTGAGTATCCGGGATTCGTCCAGGTATCAGCTTCTCAAACGACAGTTAGAAGCGATCGGTTGGGATGGCAAGGAAAACAGTCCCCGCGTACTAGTTTTTACGGAGTATCGCGAAACGCAAGATGCCCTGGCGGCGGCATTAGCCAAAGACTTCAAGATCAAATATTCGCCGAAGTTCGAGCAACAACCCAAACAGGTGCTGGCCACGATCAACGGCTCGTGCCCCGACATCCATCTGATGAAGACAGTTGAGGCATTTGGAACAGGTGCATCTGACGTCCGTATGCTGCTGGCAACGGATGTCGCTTCGGAAGGAGTCAATCTGCATCACCAGTGTCACAACATCATTCATTATGACTTGCCTTGGTCGATCATCACGCTGATTCAACGCAATGGTCGTATCGACCGCTTCGGGCAGACCGAGAGCCCGGTGCTGCGATATCTGCGAGTCAGCACGCGGGATGGAATGTTGAAGGGAGACGAGTCAATCTTCGAGCGACTGATCGAGAAGGTCGAGGAGATCAATCGTTCAACGCGCCAGGGTGAAACGGTCCTGAAACTGTACGACCCGGAAGCGGAAGAACGCTACATCGCCGAGGCGGGAATCCTGCAAGGCAATGTCGATGTGTTGGAGAAGCCTTCTTCGGAAGGTGAAGCGGAGTCGACCGAACTGGAATCTGTTTTGAGCCAAGCCAACCCAGCAGGACAAGAAGACTTTCTAAAATTCCTGCTGGGTGAAACCGAGGACGTTCCCACCGCGGATCCGGCAGCTGGTTCATCGAGTGAGCAGCATTCGCGACTGCGACTGTACGACGACAAGAAATTCCTGCTGGATGGCTATCGCTACTTGGCAGAACTCCATCAGGATTATGCGGCCATCGAAGAAAACGGAAAGTTGATGCTGCTCAACGCCCCCAAGGATCTGCGGCGTCGACTTGGTGCGCCCAATGACCGTGGTGATGTGGTTTTTGGGGCAACCGCTGTCCCCGTCGAATCCTGGCCCGAAGACAACCAGTTCCGCCTAACAGATGACCCGGATCGAGTGGAACTCGCAATCAAGTCCGCTCGAAACACCTCAGGCCATTGGTCCAGGGAACTACTCGCGACAGACCAACAACCGATTCTGCAGTGGATCACCGAGCGGCTGTTGATGTTGATGAAACGAGGCGAATGCCCTCACATCACGTCACGCAAGCTTGAGGAGGGTGAGCTCTGTTTCTGCTTTATCGGCCAAATCAGCTCCCGCGCCGGAGCTCCGTTGGTGGTGGATGCCCATGCGATTTCATTCCGTAAGGGGGGCGGGTTTGAGCACCGGTCGCTTCGCGATGCGTTGGACGCGGCCGGATTTGACAGCCTTATTAACCAAGGCAACACGGGCGACATCAAGGCAATCCAGGGGCCACTGATCGAAGCAGCCGTGGAATCCAGTCTCGAACATATGCGTAAACTTGGTAGGCAACACGTCAATAGCTTGTTGCCCTTCCTACGACGCGAGAATCGCAGGCTACGTAACTGGAAAAACCGCCGCCAGGAGTTGCTCGAATCTCGCATTGATAAACTGCCACCGAATCATCGCAAGACAAAGATGTATCGCAAAGACCTAGAAGAGATGGACGCCTATTTGCGGGACCGAGAAGACAACTGGCAAGATACCTACTTCACGGCATCGACGGAACCTTCGACGCAGTTGGTCCTGGTGATTGAAGGAGTCAAATGATGGCCAACCAGGATTTAACGCTGCCGCAGGATTACAGCCAATTCATCGAGACGCTCAGCCATCGCGTCGCCACGGCTCACGTTTCGGCCAGCCGGGCAGTGAATCGCGAGCTCGTTAGTCTGTACTGGGACATTGGAAAGCAGATCGTTTGCAAGCAGAACGAGGCCGGATGGGGCAACAAAGTGGTTGAGCAAATCGCCCTGGATCTGCGTGCGAGATTCCCCGACAGGCAGGGCTTTTCACGATCGAATATTTTCTACATGCGATCGTTCTATCTTGCTTACTCGCAGGGACTTACAAATGTCCAACAGGCTGTTGGACAATTACCAGGGGCTCCTCCAACCGAAAAAGTCGCGCGACCTGCGCGACGTTTGGGCGGCGAACCACAACCATCAATAGTCCCACAGCCTGTGGGACAAGTTCCCGAATCGCTGGCAATTGTCCCGTGGGGGCACAACATCCTACTGGTGGAAAAGCTCGACACCGTCGAATCCCGGCTCTGGTACGCTCAGCAAATCACCCTCAACGGCTGGTCGCGAGCCGTCCTGGCTCACCAGATTGAGTCGGATCTCTTCGGACGTCAGGGCGCCGCAATCACCAACTTTCAGCAAACCCTGCCGGCTCCTCAGTCCGACCTGGCTCGTGAGCTGATCAAAGATCCGTATCACTTCGGTTTCCTTGGTATCGCACACGATATAAGTGAACGTCAGCTGGAAGCCAGCCTGCTGAAGAAACTCACTGACTTTCTATTGGAACTTGGCAAAGGCTTTGCGTTCGTCGGTCGTCAGTACCATCTCAATGTTGGCGAGCAGGATTTCTATCTGGATCTGCTTTTCTACCACCTCGATCTGCGCTGCTTTGTTGTGATCGATCTTAAAGTTGAATCCTTCAAACCGGAATTCGCCGGAAAAATGTCGTTCTATCTTTCTGCGGTGGACGAACAACTGGCCAAAGAAGGTGACCAGCCGTCCATCGGCCTGATCCTCTGCAAAGAACACAATCACATCATTGTGGAATACACGTTACGACATCTGGAAAAGCCCCTGGGTGTCGCGTCTTACCAATTACTGCCGACAGACGTTCAGTCAAAACTCCCGAGCCCTCAGGAATTGCAGAATCAGCTCGAAACTGCACTGGACGAAGCAGCATCCACAGAAAGTGAGGATGCGTAGCCCATGCCCTTAGATACCTGCATCACGAACGTTGGCGAATACTATTCGTCGCACTATCTGGACAGCACCTTTGCCAAGGACGTCAAGGAACTGGTGGCGAAGTGGAGTGAGTTGGGCTCGGATGCTCCGCCACGTCGGTTTCAGAACCTGTCGCAGTATTACTTCCGTGCCAAGACCCAGGTACTGGATGAAGAAGAGCCCATCCGGCGACAGTTTGCCGGTGACGAAGCTCGCGGCTGGCACTCGCAACTGCTGCACTCGTTGGGATACACCGAACTCGAACCGCTGGATCATCCCACAGAGGGCGGTGACACGTTTGTGCCGACGCTGGGGCGAGTCAACCGCTACAACAAGCCGTGGCTGGTGGTTTGCGAAACGCACTTTTGCCTTCCTGAAGGCAGTCTGAAAGAAGGGATGCCCAGCGAAGATCCGCTCGGCATGCAGCCCTACAAGGATCAACTGAAGAATCAGGCCGACCACAAGCTGTGTGAAGGCGACTGGAGCCGTTGCGTTGGACGCATCTTTACGGAAGAAGATGCACCTCGCTGGATTCTGATGCTGGCCGGTAGTCAGGTCTTGCTGCTCGATCGCAACACGTTTGCTCAGGGTCGATTCCTGGCCTTTGATCTGGACGATGCGTTCGGTCGCAAAGAGAAAGACACCTTCAACCACATCGCGGCATTCCTGTCCGCAGATACGCTTTGTCCGGATGGCGAATCGGACGAAGTGCTGCTGGACAAGCTGGAAGAACAAAGCCACCGGTTTGCTCATGGTGTGACGGAGAGTTTGCAGTTCGCGGTCCGTGAGGCGATTGAGTTATTGGTCAACGAGTGGGCTCGTGACCGAACCGAGCGAGAGAAGCGTCCGCTCTTGAAACTCGCGAAAGACGAATTGAAACGGTCGGGGCAGAATTTCTCCCTCAACCTGCCAGAGCTCGACGACCGCACGTATGAAATCACGGCTGAGCATCTGCGTCGCGAGGCACTGACGTTCGTTTATCGGCTGTTGTTTTGTTTCTACGCGGAAGCCCGCGGTGGTGAGCTGGAGATCCTGCCGGTCGACGACAACATTTTTCGGCTAGGTTACAGCCTGGAGTCGTTGCGTGATCTGGAGCTGGTGCCGCTGACCGATGCGACGAGTGAGGGGACGTACTTTCACCAGCATTTGAAGTCGCTGTTCAGCATCATTCACGGCGGTTTCCGTCCGAACGACGACTCCAACAAGGCCGAACAGTCTCGCTTGCTGTTCAACGGCGAAACTGTGCGAGCGTTTGAAGTTCGTCCTCTGACGGCCACACTGTTTTCGCCTGATGCGACACCGCTGCTCAACCGGGCGGAGTTGTCCAATGGGTGTTTGCAGCAGGTAATTCGCAAGCTATCGCTCAGTACCGACAAGAATTCAAGAACCATCGGTCGCGTGAATTACGCCGAATTGGGCATCAACCAGTTGGGCGCCGTCTACGAAGGCTTGCTGTCTTACAAGGGGATGTTCGCGGACCAGGAGTTAATCCACGTCAAACCGGCCAGCAAAGACTTTGGCGACAAAAAGACACCGACGTGGTTTGTCCCGAAGGATCGGCTGGAAGAATTCAAGAAGGACGAAGTCGAACGTCTCGAAGACGGTAAGCCGCGGATTTACCGCAAAGGCGAATTCATCCTGCATCTCAACGGGATCGATCGCGAACAATCGGCGTCGTACTACACGCCGGAAGTTCTAACTAAATGTCTGGTCGAGGAAGCCTTGCGGGAGCTGCTGAAGGATTACACGCCCGATGATGCCGACAAGATCTTGCAACTGAAGATCTGCGAACCGGCGATGGGCAGCGGCGCGTTCCTGAACGAAGCCGCCGAGCAACTGGCGACTCGTTACCTGGAACTGAAGCAGAAGCAGCTCCAAGAAAAGTACCCGTCTGGCGAAGTTCCGCTCAGCGATTTGCGAATGGGGATGTCCCTTGCGTTGTTAAAACTGTTGGTGGTCTCGCTGGCTAAAGGGTACTGGAAAAGGTCTTTAGGATCAAACAGGTGGTGGAACTAAAGTGATGGGGCCCGTGCCGTCGCCGGAGCCGTAGGCGACGGCACGGGCCCCGACGGCGGCTTTGTTGGTGTAGCCGCGTGTTCTCTCGCTAGGGCGGCAATCAGCTTAGGTAGTTCCTTGTGGCCGCTGATTCGATGGAACCCCTTTTCGGCCTCAAGCAGTGCGTAGGACAGCCAGCGACTCGCCTGATCCGTGTCGGCTCGGAATCGTGTTACACGCCCCAAGCGGCGACGCGTGTTCAGGAAGGAGTTCTCAATCGCGTTGGTACTTAGCAGTGAACGATGGAGCGTGTTTGGCACTTCGAGTCGGTGAAGGGCTAGCAGGTCCTCACCGGCCTCATGAAGGCTCTTAAACGCTTCGGCATTGAGAGGCTCAAGGAATGCCTCTAGCTCGCCGACGACCTCTTGTGCGGCGGTATAACCCTGCACGCTACGGAGTCGTCTAAACAGCCGAGCGAGTTCACCCGTATGACGCTTCGATAGCTTGCCACGAATGTTGCGTTCCTTGTGAACTAAGCAGCGTTGGATGACCGAGTCGGGGAAGTGCTCCTTGACCGCTTTGCGAAGCACATCGCTGCCATCCAGGACTGCCAGTAAGCGCTGCGAGCAAGTAAAGCCGCGACGGGCCAAGCGAGCAAGCAATTCATTGGATACAACTGCATTTTCACTACTGCCCAGCGCAAAGTCGAGCACATGCTTGCAGCCTTCAGAATCAATACCGAGAGCAACCACTGCCGTCTGGTCTGAGCTTAGCCGGATACCATCGAGCATCAGAATGCACCACGTATGCCCCGACAGATCACGGCTGCGTAGCTCGTCGATCAATCGTGTTCCCGCCTCTTGCCATAGACGCGAGACGCTCGAGCGGCTTACGCCTGGCGACTTCGGCTTCACCACAGACATCTGACGAGTGCTTACCCCAGACATCAACGCTTGAATTACAGCCTTCTCCAGCTGCTCAGGATCGTTGGCGGCAGCGTAGCTGATCAGCTCCACTTCGCGGCTTCCCCCCGCCTCCTGACGCTCGCGAACTCGCGGACGCGTCACCGACTCCCGTTCACCTTCGACCAAGATGCGTCCCGCGGCGCTACCAGCTCGATAGGTCCGACAATCGCTCGGGGCGTGCTTTGGGCCGCACAGTTCAGCCACTTCGGCAGCCATTACCTCACAGGCCATCTTCACGATCGAGCCCCGTAAGAATTCGCGAAACACTTCGCCAACTTCAGCGTTCGAAACTTGCCCAAGCTCGCGCAACAAACTAGATTCAGTCATGGTGGTCTCCCCGTCGGCGGTAACCGACGTAAATTGGAAAATGCAGAAGGCAATATATTGCCTTCTGGGAGACCACCTTTCAACTTTTAACAACGATTCGGACGCTTCCTTGCGAATTCGGCATGCCGACGCAGCGAAGCTGGCGGCTTCGGCAACCGTTGTGGAAACGGAAGTGGTCTCCGTAGTCGGCGCAGTGCCAGAGTTGGTATACAGCGGCGGCTCATCAGCAACGATGCTGGTGGCGGAAAAGTCGCTCGACTGGGAGACCGGCACGGTTCCTACCACGATCGAGCCTGCTCGCTTCGGTGATGAACTGAGGCGAGTAAAGCATTACATCGCCACTAATAACATCTACGGCGTCGACTTGAATGAAACGGCGGTCGAGTTGGGACAGCTTTCGCTATGGCTGGGCAGTATTCACCGACTGCTCGTGAAGGAAGGGGAGAACGGTGGTCGCGATATCTATCAATCGGGAGCAACGCCCTGGTTCGGCCTGCGGCTTCGTTGTGGGAATAGTCTGATCGGAGCTCGTCGGGCGGTGTGGACGACGGAACAGCTTCGTCGAGGCGAACATGCCTGGGCTTCGGCACATATCCAGCAGGTGCAGTCGGACATCGAGCAACTCCGTGAACACACGACGCCAGAAGAGTTCGCCAAGTTTCGCAAGCAGTCGCTTGATCTGGTCACCAAGATCAAATGGGACGAGCTGGCAGAGGGTGCCGACGAGTGCCGAGCCCAAGTCGTGCGGTTTTGCGAGTGTGCGAGGGAGCGAAGCACAGCTGGCCTGAGCAAAGATGAAAAAAAGCTGTACGAAAAGCGGCAGACGATCTGGAAATGGGTCAGCAACCAGAAGGACCAGGACGAGTTACTGGCGTTGTTTGACTTGCTGCATGAAGGACGCATGCGTCAGGTCGAGCGGATCTCGTTTGACATCTTCCTGACGCTGGATGAGCAGCACAGCGAATTCAAAGCCGGACTGCCGCGGCTCTTGAAGCCAGGCGAGTCACGGAGCAACACCGAGATTTTCCACTTCCTAGTCTTTGACCCAGAGATGGTACCGACCCGCAGCGACAAGCTGATGAAGTCGTTCTGGAAGGACGACTGCGACAACGCTGGGGAATGGGTCAAGAAGCAGGTTTCTCCCAAGTGGTCGAAGGAGCCACTCAACGAAGCGATCGCCATCTGTGACCTGATTGACCAGCACTGGCAGACGTATGGTCAGCAGCGTGCGGAAGCTCTGGATGCCACGGCCTGCACTGCCACCGTTTGGCCGGTCCCCGCAAACAGCTCCGAAGCGGTCAAGCCAAGCCCGTCGCTTGCCGAGCAGGAGCGGGTTTGTCGAGAGCTCGAATCAACCTCCGGCAGCTTTCAGCGTCTGCGTCTGGTGATGGATACCTGGTGCAGCCTGTGGTTCTGGCCGCTCGATCGTGTTGGCGACTTACCCTCTCGCGATGCGTTTTTGGCCTCAGCCCGGTTGTTGTTATCCGGCGATCCGCCCAATGCGGCGTGGACAGGAATCCTCAGTACCAAGCTGGGGTTTGAGATTGATGTGCTGTTGCAGGCCGCACCGGAAGGCGAGGTGCCCGATACCGAGCTACTGGCTGGTGGAGTGCCGTGGTTTGGAGTCGCAGAAACGATTCGCGGTGAACAAAACTTTCATCATTGGGAGCTGGCGTTTGTCGAGGTGTTGGGAGAAGAGACGAATGAAGGTGGGTTTGATTTGATCGTGGGGAACCCCCCGTGGATTAGGGTTAGCTGGGCGGACGCTAATGTCCTTTCCGAACTCGAACCGTTACTCGGCGTCAGAGACAATCGTAGCGCTGAGTACGGACGCAAAAGAAATGAACTCATTAAGGTGAAAGCCTCACGTACGTTTTACTTTAATGCATATCAAGAACAGGAAGGGGTTGGTGCGTGTCTAAATTCTTGTCGGCTATATCCCGATTTGGCTAGGATTCAAACGAACCTTTACAAGAATTTCATCGTGCGGTCGTGGACAATCCTTTCACGACAAGGCATCGCAGGCCTCTTGCATCCAGAAGGCCCTTACGACGATGCAAAAGGAGGTGGCTTTCGCAGAGCCATCTATCCGCGCCTCCTTGCACACTACCATCACAAGAATGAGCTTCAATTATTTCATGACGTGGACCACCACACTGATTACAGCATCAACATCTACGGTTCGACGAAGCCGACCGTTTCGTTTGCTCATATTGCGAATCTGTTTCATCCAACAACTATCGCGAAATCGCACAACCATGCTGACATTGATGCTCCAATACCGGGAATCAAAACCGACGAGAATAATTGGAATACTCAACCGCATTCAAAAAGGATAATACTCGTCGGACTTTCAGAGTTGGCGATGTTCGCGTTGCTTCTGGAAGACGAATCCGCGAATCCAATGGAAGCTCGCCTACCTCAGATCCATGCGCAGCCAATTATTGAAGTTGTGCGAAAAATCACGAGGTCGAAGCGACGGCTCAACGACGAGAAGGCGAACTACTATTCAACGGTAATGTTCGATGAAACGTATTCTCAACGAGATGGCGTCCTGACGCGAATGGACACTCCAAGTTTTCAAGGTAACGACCCGTCGGAATGGGTGCTAAGCGGCCCTCATTTCTTCGTTGCAACACCGTTCAACAGATCGGCACGAACAAAATGCACACATAACAATGCCTACGATGACGTAGATTTGACGGCCATTGAGGAAAAATTCATTCCTCGCGCCGTGTACCGCCCGGGCGATTCCAGCGAATCGAAGTCGTCATTCGAGGCAAAGATTCCGACATGGCCAAATTCGGAACCAATCACAGATCGTTACCGTTACGTAAACCGTCGGCGCGTTAGCATTTCAACTGAGCGGTCCCTGATCAGTGCAATCGCTCCGCGTGGGAGCACGCACATCCATCCCGTGCTTTCGCTGACGTTCATAGACAACGGACTCTTAACCCTCTTTGCCGGCACTACGGCAAGCGTACTTGTCGACTTCCTGTTGCGAGTGACAGGCAAGTCTGACCTTTACGAATCAACATTGGGCGGTTTTCCGATTCCGCAAGAGCCATTTGCCAGCGCCATATCGTGTCGCGCTCTTCGGCTGAATTGTGTTTCGCTCGCGTATAAAGAACTGTGGAACGAATCAGTTATTCTTGAACGAGATAATTGGACTTCAACGGACAACCGACTTGTCCACGAATACGAACTCCCTTGGAGTGAGCTGAACCCGTCCGAGTGGACTTGGAAAACGCCGCTGCGGAGTGACTTTGCGCGTCGTCAGGCACTGTTGGAAATCGACGTGCTGGTGGCGATGGGGCTGGGGCTGACACTCGACGAGCTGCTGACGATCTACCGAGTCCAGTTTCCCGTGATGCGGATGTATGAACTGGCCGACGAGTTCGACGCCTGTGGCCGCCGCCTCCCCAACACTGTCCGAAAAAACCAGGGCGGCACCCAGTTCCGCACCGCACGCAACGAAGCCCTCGAAAAGTACCCCGAGGCCTACAAAACCCGCCCCGCCGAAGACGCTCTCAGCCCTGATTTGCCCTTCGCCGACGAAATCGGCGACGCCCCACCGCTGGAAGTCAGCTGGGAAATCGACGACGGCCTGCAAACCGTCACCAAAACCTTCTACCCACCCTTCACCAAAGTCGACCGCGAAGCCGACTACGCCCGAGCGTGGGAAGAGTTTGAACGACGATATCCAAAGGAATCGAAATGAACAAAGCATACGGTGGCGTTGACATCGGTAAGCATGCCTCATTCGCTTGCCGCATTGACTTGGAACATCTCACCATCAGCTACCCGGAACGATCCCTGGGCGTGAACCAAATATTGGATTGGTTTACTTCCAATCCTGTCACTGGAATCTGCATTGATGGACCACCGCAACCCAATCAAGGGCGACTGGCCGAACGACTTCCTCAAGATACGCGTTACAACACGCAGCGACGCGTGGCCGAATTCGCTTTGAGAATCTACGGCTGTTATGGAACCCCGGATGAGGTTCCTGACTTCGATTCAAATCAAGGTTGGATGGCAAGCTCCATGCACCTGTTTAACTCTCTGAAAGATCATTTCGATTGGAACATTGATCTGGGGGATGGTCGTGGAGAGCTGAGCGAGACGCACCCAACCTATGCTTTCAAAGCGCTGTTGGGATGCGACGAGGGGAATACTCATGGAGACGTTACACAATGGATTGTCGACCCAAATAACCAACTTGCCCCGAAACGCCCAAGAAATGCAGGAGGTCATGCACAGCGTATTGAGCTGCTCAATCAATCATTCGACCAGCTGAGTTTTCCATTGAATGAAACAATTCAGGCCTGGCTGGAGGCAAGTATCGACCATGTCGATGCGAGCTTGTGCGCATTGATGGCCCTCTGGAAAGGGGAGGCCATGAATGGACTGATGCCAGTTGGAGACTCTGCTGAGGGAGCCATCTACATTCCCACTGGTATCGATATTTTTAATGTGACTCAACCTCCTGACCGGGGTGAAGGATTACCGCCAGTTGGCCGACCTCCTTGCCAGCGCGCTGAAGGTGATGAACTGCTGCCACCAAACGCAATCATTTTACGACTCGGAAACAATGGTCCGGGAGGTCTGACCCAGGAGGAGACGATTGCCCTGACGCAGGAGGCTGTTGCAGAAGGTGACAACTGGCTACCCGTTGGTACCGGGCACAGTTTTAATCTCTGTCAGAATTTGCAGCAAATCGGACACATTCTCTATCTCGCGTTCGGAGACACCTTACGCTTGAGAGCCGTCACGAGCGGGTGTCATCGTCAAGCTGAGCCCACGTTGGCGTATCCTGGAGAATTTAATCCCTGGCCTGTCAACGAAACGTACGGCTGGGTGGAGATTACGGAAGTAACGGAAGTTGAAGTCAATCATTTCCAAACGCGACAAAGCGGAAACTGGAAACAAGGCTTTTCACAACGGGGTGGAAATCTCCTCTTCGCACGTGTTCCCCAACATGGTGAGGAACAGAGATAGCCATGCTGCCAGCCCATTTAGCCGAGAACATCCGCAAGCAGGTACTTTTTTACCTGCAGTCGACTTTCGACTTCCGAGAGAAGTCGGTCGAGAAGGCGTTCGAGCGATTTCTGACCGATCCGGATACCGGACTGTTCAAAGGACCGTGGGTTCAGCTCCGCCGGCCCTATCGTCCTGCCGATGCAGCTGAACGCGTGCCATTCGATTTCCCGGTCGAGTTCCACCCGTTCAAACACCAGAACCGATCGTGGCGACGACTGACCAGCAAGTCGCAGCACCCCAAGCCTACGATCGTCACGACAGGCACCGGCAGCGGTAAAACAGAATGCTTCCTGTTTCCGATCCTCGATCACTGCCTGCGCGCTCGCAAAGAAGGGCAGAAGGGCATCAAGGCGATCATCCTGTATCCGATGAACGCTCTAGCCGCCGACCAGGAAAAACGCTTTGCCAAAGTCATCTGGCGGACCTCCGAACTGAAGCAGGCAGGCATCCGCGTTGGCAACTACACCGGCCGCTACGATCCGTCTGATCCGGGCGCTTCGGCAGGGAGCGGCACGAAAGCGATGGGCGAAGGCCACGGAATCAGCAATCACGAAGCTCAACAGGAAGATCCGCCCGACATCCTGCTGACCAACTACAAGATGCTCGACTACCTGCTCCTGCGCCCGCAGGATCAGCGGTTGTGGCGGTGGAACAGTTCCCAGGATACAGTCTCCAGTTTCCAGCAGCCTCTGAAGTACTTAGTCTTGGATGAGTTGCATACATACGACGGCGCGCAAGGAGCTGACGTTGCGTGCCTGATTCGCCGGCTTAAGGAACGCATGGACATCCTCAGAGGTGATTTGTGTGTCGTCGGTACCAGTGCCACGCTTGATGATCGCGATTCAAGAGACCACACACAGGACGTGAGTGGAAACCGGAAACCGGAAACTGGAAACTCGACATCGGTCGATGCCAAGGAAACCAGCAGCGATCGTCTCGCCAACTTCGCCAGCACGCTGTTTGAGGAAGAGATCAACGCCGAAGCGGTGATCGGGGAAGACCGAGTCACCGTGGCAGAGATGGTCGTGCTGGCTCCGCTGGAGGTGACACTGCCGAACCCAACAGGATGCCTACCACTCGAAGATGAAGATGCATTGAAGTACGCCCTGAGGCAGTCAGTGTTGTGGGGCGGCCCTCAGTATGCCGGACCTGAAATATCTCATCAGCCGTTCTCAAAAGACGATCACAAGCTAATCGATGAGGAAAAGGCGACATTAGAGGCAGTCGAAGAGTGGTCAGTACAGTTGGGTGGGTGGTTGAAGGGACGGATGCTGTTCAAGTATCTGCTGACTATCTTTGAAAAGTCGGAAGCTGACGGCTCAGGTCCGCTCACCTGGCAAAACCTCGTCGATCTACTCGCCCGTGAAGATTTAGGGTTCAACGACCACCCGAAGGCGACCGACCGAGGAGCTATCTGTGCCTCGTTTTTCGCGCTGGTTGCCCAGGCTAAAGAGGTTCGCAGCGGTCATGCTTTTCCACTGGTGCCGACCCAGGTCCAGCTATGGATACGCGAACTGCGCCGTCTGGGCCGACTCGTTCACGACAAACCGATCTTCAGCTGGCTGGACGAACCGACCCAGGAATTTCCCAGCCTGCCAGTTTTTCATTGCAGCGAATGCGGAGAATCGGGATGGGTCGGACTGGCCGATCCGAACACCGAGACTCAGATTGGCGCGAAGGGCGTCACTGGCTTCCAGCTCGATAGCGAGCCGTCCAAAATCTACCGTGGTTGGTTTGGATTCAAAGGGATGCGGAATCCAAACATTGTCGTGATCAGCCCTTGGCCTGAAGAGACAGCCAAAGAAATTGACTGGCAGGATCAAAAGACATTTGGGTTTGAAGCACAGCAAACACTACAACCAGCAAACGAGCAACAGGAATTTGGCTTCAAACAGTGGTACATGTGTCCCAAAAGCCTAGTGCTGAGACTGGACGACGGACCGTGCCCACTGACGAATGATCCCAAGCGTTTCAGGGTCAAAGTGAACCATGAAACGCGGCTGGACAAGAAACAGAATACCGTCGGTGATCAGGGGTGCCCCAACTGCCAATCGACAGATGGCGTGTTCTTCATCGGTAGCCAATCGGCGACTTTGTCCAGTGTGGCAATCGACGAGCTGTTTGGTTCGGTACTGAACAACGACCCGAAGCTACTCGCATTTACCGACAGCGTGCAGGATGCTTCGCACCGTGCCGGATTCTTTTCATCTCGGACATACCAATTCACGTTCCGCACCGCACTTCAACATGTGATTGATGATGCTGGCGTCAGCGGGCTCCGGTTGAGTGACGCGGGACCAGCGTTATTGGATTGGTGGTCGCAACCGCGTCCCGGTTGGCGAGGAAGTATTCGCGAGGCGATGGCTTCATTGTTGCCGCCGGATCTGCATGAGTATTCCGATTTCGTCAACTATCGAGACAACGCATCGGCATCCGATCCACCCAAACGTTTGAGAGATGAAATTGATCTCCGACTGACCTGGGAAGTAACCAGTGAATTCGGCCTGATGCAGACTCACGGTCGCACGATAGAGCCCGCAGGCAGTTCCTGTATCGCCTGGGATGACAAGCGGATCGAATCGACTCTGAAGAATCTTCGGGAACGAATCCCCGGTATTGATCCTGCACTGGCGGATATGTCAGACAGGGCGATCAAGTTGTGGATTTACGGTTTCTTGCACCGAGCTCGCATTCGTGGTGCGATCGCGCATCCGTTTCTGGATAGCTTCGCGAAGAATGGATTCTGGGGGAAGTATCCTTTTGGACGAACCATCTCCGGTCGCGAAACCTATCCCGGCGGTGGACACTACAAGCCGCATCTGATGGTGACGCAGGCCCAGCGGACTCACGATCACGTTCTGGCGCCTTCCAAAGGCGGTCGGCAACCGTGGCAACTAGTCTGGGCAAGACGGTCGCTTGCAAAGCCAAACGCTGATGAAGCCAGCTTGCTGGATCTGATTGCTGCGCTACTGACGTGCGGTACAGAGGCCGGACTATTCACACGGCTGCATCAGGATGGGACCAAGAACTTCTACGCCGTCTCTGCTCATGCGGCGCTCCTGACGTCGGATCGCGTGAATTTGGTTTGCAGCGAGAGCGGCAAAGCCGTAATTCGTCCAACTGCCGAAGCGGAGATTTGGAAGGGCGCGCCGAGCTGGGAATACTACTCCCAGAAAGGACGATACGCAGTGGCGGGGTACTCTCCGCGCCAGCAATACTACCAGGACCGATATCGCAAAGGAGCACTCAGACGCGTCGTTGCCAGCGAACATACCGGTCTGTTGGCGACCGAGGATCGCGAAAAGCTCGAGCTTGAGTTTTCCAGAACCCAACATACTGATGATCCCAATGTCCTGACCTGCACTAGCACGTTGGAGATGGGGATCGATATCGGTGACTTGTCGAGCACGATGCTGTGTTCGATTCCTCCGAGTACCGCCAGCTATCTGCAACGGATCGGTCGGGCTGGCCGGTCAACGGGAACAGCGCTGATTGTCTCGGTAGTCAACCAACGACCACACGACCTGTTCTTCTATGGTCGCCCGTCGGAGATGCTGCGTGGCAAAGTGGATCCTCCCGGTTGCTGGCTGGATGCGTCCGCCGTGCTGGTGCGACAATACCTCGCGTACGGATTCGACTCTGCCACCAAAATCGGCGAACTAACTGAGTTACCGAAGTCCGGCAAGCAACTTGTCGAAGACATGGCGAAGCCAAAGGGCAACATCCCTAAAATGTTGCAGTGGATCACAAAGAACGAAGCCGACCTTCGTGGTCAGTTCCTGAAACGCTTCCACGGCGACGTGCAATCCGATACGCGAGAACGATTCGTAACAGAGACATCGTCTGATCTGTTGTTGCAACGGATGCATCTGGCGACAGGTGAATTTGAGCGAATGAATCGCGATCTGGAGAACGCTCGCAAACGACTTCGTGATCAGCTGGCCAAACTGGATGATGAAGAGAAGGAAGCACGACTGGAAATCGAGCAGGAATTGCGGATTCTGCAGGGGCGATTGATGAGCCTGAGCAGAACCACGGCGCTTGAGATCCTGACTGACAGCGGTCTCCTCCCCAACTACGCATTTCCGGAACGAGGCGTCCGCTTCTACGGTGCGATCTACAACAAACATCGCAAGTCCGACCAGGAGCATAAGCCAATCGAGATCACGCGTCCCGCCGGTGTGGCATTGAAGGAGCTGGCACCAGCAAATCACTTTTACACCCACAGCCGTGTCTTCGACATTCAGCAAATTGCGATCGGTAATCCGCAGGATCCGCTGATCTTCACGTGGGCTATTTGTGGTGCTTGCGGACACATGCGGCCTAAGGAGGATTTGGATAAGCCCGAAGCCCAGCCTGCCTGTCCGCAATGCGGACACGATGGTGATTCGGCCAGCCAACTCGATCAAGGCCAGCACCGGAAATTCATCGAGTTTTCGCGGTCACAGGCTCTGTCGTATATGGAGCACTACGACAGTCTGTCCGGTGACCGTAGCGATGAGCGGAATCGCGAATACTATCAGACCATTCGCAGCTTTGACCTGACGCAGGACACACCGGCAGGTGCCGTCGGTGATGAGGGACTGCCTTTCGGTATTGAGTACCGTGCATCCGTGATCATGCGAGAAGTCAACGTCGGCTATCAGGGCGAACAGGGAATCGTACCGTTTGGTGTCGATCAAGAGGCTCCGGAAGACGGTTTCCGCGTTTGCCGGGACTGCGGAATTGTGGTCAGGCCGGGAGCATCGCTGGACGACATTCGGCATCGTCGCAGCTGTTCTCGTCGACGAGCGAATGACAAACGCCGGCAGGAAGGACGAAACGAACTTCCGTATAACTGGGAACCAGTCTACCTATATCGTGAACTGAAATCGGAAGCGATTCGCCTACTGCTTCCGATCGCGGACGATAATGACATCGACACGCTGACGGCATGTGTTCACCTAGGACTTCGGTTGCGATTTGAAGGCAACCCTGCTCACCTGAACGTGTCTCCTCAGATCATGCCGGATCCAGCGACTGGAATGAAACGGTATTACGTTGTGCTGCTGGACGGAGTTCCGGGAGGGACGGGTTACCTAAAGACGCTCTATCAGGAGAAGGACGTCCAAAATCGCGACGGTGAAGGCATCATGCAAGTGTTGCGTTTGGCGCGGAACACATTGGAGACGTGCGTTTGTCGCCAAATGCGACAGGATCCAGAGCGACAGGACACCGACGGATGCTATCGCTGCATTCGCACTTACCACCTGCAATACAAGTCGGACACGATCAGCCGTGAGCGTGGGATCACGCTACTGAGCAAGCTAATTGCCGCTGGTGAGAAACGAGTGCCGCAACAGGCCCTCGCAGCCATCAAGCCGAACTCTCTGTTTGGCAGCATGTTGGAGAAAAAATTCGTTAACCTTTTGGAGTCATTTGTCGGACAACAGAACGGAGGTTGGGAACAAACCATTATCCGCGGAAATCAGGGCTTTCGATTCTCGCTGCCAGGCGTCGAGCGACTTTGGGAATTGGAACTGCAACCCACCCTTGGTTCCGCCCAGGGTGTTTCGATTCAATCACAGCCGGACTTCGTCTTGCGGACGGATGATGATCGCATCAAACCGGTCGCGATCTTCACAGACGGCTTTCAGTACCACTGCCATCCCGTCAATCGTCTCGCCGACGACCTGAAAAAGCGGCGTTCCATTTTGGAGAGTGGCAAGTATCACGTCTGGAGCGTCACCTGGGACGACCTCAACCCTGAAAATGCTGATCACGTGATGGTGTGCCATTCACCGGTCGCCCAGATGCTTCAGCAGTACGCGAACGCGGCAAAGGGACAGGGCAAGATCGTCCCGGATGCCCGGAAAATGATTTGCAATGGACTGGTTCAGTTGAAAGCGTTCATCGCAGCGCCACATGCACCCGGTTGGACACAACTGGCAACATTTGCATCGTATTTTCCACTACAGATGCTGGCGGCGCAACGGACGGTGAATGCCCAGGAACTGCGGGCAGCACTAGGCACATGGCGCCCAGGTGCAGCACTCCCCAGGATTGCAACTCAGGAAAATGGAGAATGGGTCTACAACGATCGTGCCAGCTTGAATCAGGACATCGTGAGTTACATCACCGTCGGTGACGCCGTCAGCAACAGACAGAGCCAGGTCATCACGCTCGCACGTCTTGGCGACAGTGAAGCCGAGACAACCGGCAGCGATTTCAGCGAGCGATGGAGGCGGTTCCTGGCCTGCCTGAACTTGTACCAGTTCAGCGAGAACTTCCGGTTCTGGGCTGCATCGGAAAGCGAAACGACGGCTCCCGAAATACCGCTCGAAGCGGTTGAAGCGGTGGCGGATGACTGGCAGCCGGTGATGGAAGAAGTTCTCCCGAGCCTGCAGCCATACGTGCAGGAGCTGGCCGCCGCCGCTCTGCCGTTACCTGCGGCCTTACCCAAAGTCGAATACTTCAATGAACAAATCGAAGACGATGCGTTTGCGGAGCTGGCATGGCCCAATTGTTCACCTCCGGTCGCACTTCTGGCTGGAGATCAGTCTGATTTTGCATCAGCATGGCAAGCACAGGGCTGGAAGGTTGTCACGCCGGACGATCTACAGGCAAAAGGCGTCGCACACTTGATCGATCTGATCGCCAAGGGAATTTCAGGAGCTTGACTATGGCCAAATTGATGGTCCACCGAAACATATTGAAGTCCTTTCATAAGCTCCCGAGCAAGGTGCAGAAGCGAGTTTCCGAGCTGATCGGGGAGTTTCAGCATGACCCGGAATCGCCTGCGATTGGTCTGCATCCACTTCCTGGAACCATGTTGGATCCGAAGGTCCGTGGAGTAAAGAAGCTTCCCGATGGGTACCGGGCAATCGTGATTGCTCCTGAGAAGGGTGACACGTACTTGTTGGTGCACATCGATGCCCACGACAAGGCCTACGACTGGGCCAAGAACAAACGATTTGAAGTCCACGGAATGACCGGTGTCTTTCAGGTATTCGATGCCGCGGAAGTCCAGTCTGTCGTCCAGGAAGCCGTGCCGACTCAACCTCGACTGTCTGATTATCCACTTGCTCGCCTGTCAGACGATGATTTGTTTAAAGCGGGCGTCCCCAAACCCCTTATACCAGCGGTAAGGTCGATCCGCAGTGACGATGCTTTAGAAGCGCTCAGTGCGTATTTACCACCTGACTGCCGTGACGTGCTGTTTGGCCTAGCCGCTGGCATGACGCTCGAGCAATCGATCGATGAAATGCTCGGTGCCGTTGCTGCGCCGGCAGACGTTGTTCCCGAAAGCCCTGGCGACTTCACGAAGATCCAGAAGACTCCGAACTTCGACCTAGTACTGGTCGCAGGCGAAGAGGAATTGAAGCAGATTCTAGAAGGTACTCTGGAAGAGTGGCGGATCTTCCTCCACCCCTATCAACAAAAACTTGTCAAGTGGAAGACGAAGGGGCCGATGAACGTGACTGGTTCGGCGGGCACCGGAAAGACAGTCGCTCTCATGCACCGTGCTGTACATCTTGCTCGACAGCTTGTGGACGAGTCCGCACGAATCCTGGTGACGACGTTCACGACAAATTTGTCGGTGACAATCAAGCATCACATGCAGCGTCTCGCTCCGGATGTCGCTGGTCGCATCGAAGTGACCAACCTGCATGCTCTGGCTCGAACCATTTGCAATCGAGCCGGCTGGAAGGGACGAATTGCGGAGGATGAAGAATTAGCCCAGATTTGGGCGGATGTGTGGCTGAGCTATTCGGAGGAGCTGCCGCTCTCCAAAGAGGAAATGCAGCTAGAGTATGAGCTAGTCATCGACCCCAACGGTATCGATGACGAAGAAACATACCTCGGCACCGTTCGATCCGGCCGACCAAGGGTTAGTCGAAAGCAACGTAAAGCTGCATGGCCTGTCTTCCGGGCATTCCAACGAGGCCTTAAGAAACGAAACCTGTTGACGTTCGAGGGGGCCATTCACGAAGCTCGCTTAGCAGTCTTACAGGGGAACTTCACACGCTACGCCCACGTGCTTGTCGACGAAGTTCAGGACTTTAGCTTGGAAGCCCTTCGTCTGATTCGAGCCATCAGTCCAATTGATGAAGGCACACCCGACCCACTTTGCACCGTCGGTGACGGCCATCAGCGAATCTACCGCACGAAGATCCCAATGAGCCGCGCAGGCATCGATATCCGTGGTCGCTCCCGTCGGTTGAAGATCAATTATCGAACCAGCGAACAGATTCGCAAGTTTGCGCAGGGGATCTTAAAAGGCGTAGAAATTGACGACCTCGATGGTGGGCTTGCGACAACCGTCGGAGACCACTCGGTCTTCAAGGGGCCTGAGCCGCTAATCGAAAAATGCGAGACTGAGAACGCGGAAGCTGAAGCCATTGTCGCTTGGGTACAAATGCTGATGTCAGATTACGGACTCGCTACTCATGAAATCTGTGTCACGCCACGCAAGCCCAAAATCGTCACAGCGTTGTCCTCCGCAGGCATTGCAACCTTTGAACTCAAGCCGCGTGAAGAGGACCCAGGATCTGAAGAAGCAGGCGTTCGTGTGGGAACCATGAAACGCATCAAAGGACTCGAGTTCCGGGCCGTGGCCATAGCCTGCGCCAACAAAGACGACGCAATGAACGCCCCCAATCAATCCGACATCCGGGATCGATGCGAACGCTACGTCGCAGCAACGCGAGCACGGGAACACTTATTGATCACGCTGGCCGCTAGTGCAGGTAAGTCGGAGCCCGAACAATGACAACGATACCGAATCCCGAGATCGAAGAGCGTATCATCTATCACTATTGCGATGCAAATGCGTTGCTGTCAACGTTTGAAGAACTATCCGACACACGACTTGCCGCAGACGATTCGATCTTCGTCAAACGCGTCGATATCGGCGGAATGTCCAGCGGACATGTCGGTCCCAGATGGTGGCGAGAATCAGAAACAGCACTCCTGCTTCAACAGTTTCGAAGCATTCAAAAGGTGGCAGTGTGACAACGGAAAACGTAGAGATTATCGAGATCAAGAGTGCAAAAGATTTCCTTGCAGCCCTGCGTCCATCAAACGACTTGTGGCTCGCGAGCGGGAGTTCGATACATCCGTGGGTGTTTCGAGGACATCGCAACGAACAATGGAAACTGGAACCAACTGCTTGGCGCGAACAGACTCTCAGCTCTTCGCGGTTCATGGATGTCCGTTCTTACGTCGATGAGGAAATTATTGAACGAACGATAAGTATTAACTCGACTTTTTCAAATATCCATCAGATTGACAAAGAGCGGATACGCGGTTTTGTTGCTCAGAGAAGGTTTGAGTTTCTTGAAGTGCAAGCATTCTGCGCACTGGTGGACGACCTAGGGTTTACCGTGCCCGGCGGGCCGATCTCCATGGAGCTTTCACTCGACTTTACTTCCGGGAGCTCATTGGAAACGCCACATCACGCAGTTGCTCTCGCCCAGCACCACGGGATGCACACGAGACTTATCGATTGGACTCGCAATCCGCTCGCCGCCGCATTCTTTGCCGCAGAGAAGGTGAATGAAACTGATGGGAAACTTTGTGTTTGGGCGTTCAATCGGCGAGCACTGATTAACAATGTTGATTGGAAAGAACTGTTCGTCCCACGTAGTGAAATTGGCTTCTTGCACGCACAGGCCGGCTTGTTTACCTATTGCCCAATGGCCGATGGGCTCTTTCTGTTCAATGGTAGATGGCCCGTAATGGAGGAGATGATTTCGGGAAACGAGTATTGCGAGTTCGCATTTCGGAAACTCACTCTTCCATGGTCCGAGGCACCAGAACTTCGACGTCTACTTTACGCTGAGTCGGTTTCCAAGGCACATTTGATGCCATCTTACGACAACGTGCGTGAGACTCTCTGCAACTTGTGGGATGAATACGAGCGTACCGCGAAACTAAGCGCGAATAGCGGTGAATCGGTAAACAATCGCGACCAGCGTTCGAAGCAGCAACTGACTGAGACGGCTAGTGCTTGCAGCGAGACAAACGTCCAGTCGTTACATGGCGACAGTCAAACAGATTGACAGCAACTTGCGTGAAACTGCAAAGATTGAATTCGATATCATAGACATCAAAGAAATGAAGCAAATCAGCAATGTCAAATAATCGCCCGAGGCACAACTTCCAAACAATCGCGTGGTTTCGTGATTTATTCAAGCGAGAGAAACTTGACCTTGAACCGCCATATCAGCGTCGAAGCGTTTGGAACCAATCATTCAAAGATTACTTCATCGATACCGTTTTGCTCGGCTACCCTACCGCGGCAATCTTCCTCTACGAGGAATTTTCGTTATCGGGAGACGTTATCTACCGAGTGGTTGATGGCAAGCAGCGGCTTACAACCCTATTTGAGTTTCTTGAGGGAAAGTTTCCAGTCGGAGAGAAAGCGCAACTTTCGAGTCTCCGCGGGCAGTATTGGGAGCAACTCGACAGCGACTTAAAGAAGCGATTTTGGGCCTACGAGTTCTTAGTCGAATACCTACCAGATACCGAAGAGACGAAGATCAACGACATCTTTGATCGTATCAACCGAAATGTGGCAAAACTTTCTCCGCAAGAACTGCGTCACGCCCGCTACGATGGTGAGTTCATATCCTCTGCCGAGGAAATGACGAAATGGATGTTCGCGAAGTTGCCATCGGGATTTCCGAACCTACAGGATCGCTCAAAACGCCAAATGAAGGATGTAGAAGTTGTCGCACAGTTGATGCTCTGTCTTGAAGAAGGGGTTAAAAGCTATTCTCAAGCGGATCTCGACAAGGCTTTCAGCGATCGCGATGAAAGCTGGGAGAGGAAGCTCGAAATCGAAGAGCATTTTCGAGATACCATTGGTCGAGTCTCTAGAGTCGTAACTGCTGGACACGAATTGAATCGTACGAGGCTCAAGAATCAGGCTGATTTCTTCTCTCTCTTCGCTGTTTTGGCAGATCCCTCAGTAGACAGCCACCCTATCGATGACGTCGCATTGCGCATTTCCGAGTTCATTGAACTGGTAGAAGACTCAGGGCGCCGAGCAGATTCCAAGGCTGCGCTATCTTACTTCGACGCCGCGCGATCTGCGTCAAATGACGTCGGTCCTCGGAATACTCGAATCAAGATTCTCGCTGCGAAGATTCGCGGAGAGGAACCGATACTACCATGATTGTTCCAAGTGACATAAGAAGAGCATATGACTTCAGCGATCCCTATATCGTGCAGATGGAACAGCGAGTGCGGGACATAGTTCTTTCGTACTGTGAGAATGAAGGTTACGCCTATGTTGGCCGCAGAAAGGAGCTCGACTCACTCAGTGAGAAGCTAGAATCAGGACGATACAAGGCATGGAGCGATATTGATGACGTGTTTGGGTGCACGATCGTAATTCCGCATCTTGAGAAAGAGAATGCGGTTATCGATTACTTGAATGCGAAGTTCCGTTGTGTCGACCTTCGAGCTCGCGGCAAAACGAAAAAGCCCCCGGATTCATTTCGCTTCGATGCGACACGATTTATAGGATCATTGCTTTTTGATTCTGGTGTTGACTCCCATCCAGTTTTCACTTCACTCAAATTCGAAGTGCAAATCCGATCGGCGTTTGAGCATGCGTGGTCGGTTTCGATGCATGGTCTCGCCTATAAGACTGATGATATTGATTGGAAACGCAAAAGAGTTGCAGCACAGATCAAGGCTGTAGTCGAGCAGCTTGATCAACTGATAGTTTCATTTGAAACAGCAGCTTCTCCAGTCATCGAATCTCCATGGCCCGAAACTGAGTTTCTGAAGGCAATTTATGACTGCTTCCATCAGCTGAATGAGGTGAACTCATTTCCTGAAGAGTCTGTACCAAGCAGCTGGAGCAGATTTAGTGAGAATCTATATTCGCTTTTGCAGTCATCACGATCTTGGCCACGAAACTTTGAAGACCGGTTGCCATACGTCAGAGATTGTTTGGATGTGGTGGCAAATCACATCAGCAACTTGGATGATTTTCCACGAAGTATTTCTTTGCATCAGCTTGCACTCGGCGTTCTATGGGATGCAAAGAAACTGGTGCCTAAACTAAGTAGATTTACCCCCATCATCACTTCAGAGCTTGAAGATATATTTCCATCCCTTAAGTCTTGCAGTACGCGTTTTCAGTTCGCAAAGCTTGGCGGCTGAATTGATTGGAGCGGAATGCTACTATGCCATCGAGTGCTGTGATTGGAAACGACGTCGAGTTCCTTGAAGATGATATTTCTGTCTATTTTGAACATGCTCGTATTTCGACTGGAATGAGAAAGAGCGATTGACAGCCAAGTGCGGCGGATAAGGCAGTGCTTTTCCATACACCTTGATGAACCAACATTTGATCGTGAAACCACCCTCCAACATAGTCCGCGCGACCGACCACCCTCGAGCGGCAGACATTCAGAACATTCGTAATCTATTGCGAGGTTATGGATCCACTGGCAGCTTGCTCAAAGAGATGGTCCAGAATGCAATTGACGCCAACGCTCAGCATCTTTGCTTTACTATGATCCGCGGTGACAAGAATGCTCCACACCCGCTGTTTAGAACGGATTGTCTCTGCATCGTTAACGATGGGCCGTTTTCTCCAGCCAACCTGGACGCAATCTTTCGCATGAATGTGGGCACCAAGGCTCACGAGTCACATAGCATTGGCCGCTTTGGACTTGGGATTAAGAGCCTATTTTGGTTTTGCGAAGCGTTCTTTATCTGCGCGAACGCAGATTCATCTCTAGGGTGGGACGGTCAAGCAAACATTCCGTTCGCCTTTTACAATCCTGCCCAGAGCTTGCGATACCAAGACTGGGATGAGGCGGCGAATCAGTATAGTGCCGACATTCAAGGGCGGATTGCTGATTGTGTGACATCGCTTGGCAGTTTCGATAACCGCTGGCTCGCATTGTGGTTGCCACTTCGCACGCGGTTGCAAAGTCATAGCCCGAATCACTTTATCGAGAAATTTTATCCAGCTGAGGACGAAAAATTCTTCGCTCAGCTACGCGAGCAACTGCAAGACCTGTGTCCATCACTATTTTTTACGAACAAGTTAGCAACCATCTCGCTCGTCGACCAACGCAATGCTAGTGAGCCGATTGTCACGTGGCAGCGCCACGAATTTCAGCAACCAGCAAGTGTTGAGCAGACTGGGATTGAGCATGGCTTCGACATTAAATCCAGCTTAAGTGTCAACGACAACACCTCCGATCAAATTCGTTCGATCGGATGGTCAGGAGTTTTGGCCGATGAAAACATTGGTGGGTTGAAGCGGAACGGATGGCCACAATCGACCACAATCACCTCAGACGGTGAAGAAATCGTTCAGGATGTAAAGGCTGAACCGCATTTTGCGGTGACGGTATCCCATAGGACCAACGATGCTTCCACCTTGTCCATCGTTTGGTCGGTCTTTCTGCCGGTTGGCGAACAACCAACGGGCAAGGTCAAGAGCTCGCTTCCGAGTTCAATGGGAGAGATCGTCATTACGCTCCATGGTTACTTCTTTCTCGACTCGGAGCGTCGGCGAATCGACGCTTTGGAAAAGTCATTTACAGGTGATTCGTCAGCAACCATCTACTCCCGCTGGAATGCATTAGTTTGCCGAAATGGCACCCTTGCCGCGATCCCGCAAGCTCTGGCTGAATACTGCCATTCACAGACTGTTCCGGGCGAGCACTGTGCTGCGCTCGCCAAAGCGATCAAAGAGACATGGCTTTGGCAACAATTCAGCGGTGATATTTGCGCAAAATATCGCTGGTTGCCTCGCCTAACACTAAATGGATCCGAATGGACCTTGATTGCAAGTATCGAAACGATTTGGGCCGTTCCCGAAATAACAGACATCGGATTGCTCGTACGGTACATCCCGAATATCAAGCAGCTAATTGACACGGAATTCGTGATTTCGCGTAGGAACACTGCGGATAGCGAATCCAACGGTCTTGGAGATGATGCACCCCGCACGCTCCTCGCTTCGAACGTGGAATGGCTTGTCGAAAGTGTCAATTGGGCGACGGAAATTCCAGTTAGAGTCACGAACTGGATCAACACGTTAGTCGATCAATTGGATGCCGTACCGGACTCATTGCGCGACAAATTGAACGACCTCCCATTGATAGGTGTTCGCGTCCTTACTTCGGGAAGCCGCATAATGCAATGTGTTCGCGTTTGTCGGGAGCTAGAAGCCGATGTATTGGTTCAGCCTAAGATGTGAAAACGCGGATTGAGAATAGCATAGTAAAGAAGTGAATTTTCGGTTATTTGGATGCAAAGGGGGCTAGCCCCCAAACCCCCAGGATTTTGCGCCTTGGGGGCCATTAACAAGCTCGTCAATGTGCTGGAACCCTAGTGACCAATGAGGGCTCATGTTGCCCTCCACGGATGTTTGTCAACGGCGATGATGCGGCGCTCGAGTTGCTTCCCAGCAGTGCTCTATCCTCCGCAGCATTGCTGTTAGCATAGCTTATTCCTAGCGGAGCGTCCGAACATCCCGGCGTCGCTTTCTGACGTTTGGTTGCACGCGATTGTGCTCGTAACATGCGGGCTTCCTCGACCTTTCGGTCACGCTCCTCAAGGATCGCTTGCTGCCGTCCTTCGAGCATCGCTTGCGGAGTTACATAGCCTACAGCACTATGTAGACGTACGGTGTTGTAATCTTCCACAAACTTGGCTACTCCGCGTTTAGCTTCTTCCAAGCTCAAGGGGCTCAGTGGCCGGATACACTGACTCTTGATCGTGCGATGATATCGTTCGATCTTACCATTGCTTTGCGGGTAGTACGGGCTTGTACGCACATGCTTCATGCCACACAATCGCACGAAGTGTTTGAAGTCTTTGGCGATGAATTGCGGCCCGTTGTCAGAGATGATTCTTGGTCGCGCATCGGGATACCTTTCTCGTGCCTTTTGCAGCACGACCTCGATATCCATCTCTTCCATCTTCTCACGAATATCCCAGTGCACCACACTACGACTGAAGCCGTCGAGTACGGTCGCCATGAAGTAAAACGTTCCTGCGATGTTCAAGTAAGAGATGTCGATATGCCAATGTTCGTGAGCCACAAGAGGTTGCTGAAAGCCAGTCCCCTTTTTTGACTTACGACTATTTCTACGCAATAGGCCCGCGCTGCTGAGTACGCGATACACCGTCCCGGCACTGCACGCGACGATGTTTGCGTCAATCATCATGTAGGTCAGCCGCCGATAGCCCTCCAGTGGATGATCGAAATGGAACTTGAGGATGGCCTGCTTCTCCTCTTCGTTGAGCCAATGGTCACGCGGTACCCAGCCGTTGTGCTCGTAGGTCCGTCCGTAGCTCCGACTCCAGTTAGAGAAAGTCGATGACCATAATCCGACCCATGTAAGCAGTTGCTTGCTGGTAACATCCGTAGCCGCCGTCCATTTGCGTACGAAGTCGACCACCGCATCACGTTGTTCGTGGGGAACCCAGGTGCGATTTAAGATTCCCCAAGCTCTTTTTTTAGCTCGACGTGCTCCTGCAGTAGTTCGGCAATGACTTCGTTTTTCTGCTGCAGCTTCGCTTCGAGCTTCTCGATCTTGGCGGCATTGGCATCCTGCTGCATACGCACGTTGGCGGCGTTCTTTTTACGCTCGAATGCGCCTGCTCCGTTTTCAAACAGCAGCTTTTGCCAATTGTAGAAATTGACGACACTGATCCCGTGCTTGTCACAGACCTCTGAAACGGGCACCTTCTCAATCAAGTGCTCGCGTACAATCGCTATCTTCTGTTCTGGCGTTAAAATCTTACGTGTTGACATTCTGCGATACCCTTTATGGAACCGCTATACTCTACCACGCGTTTCATGACACACTTGCAAAATGAGCAATACACCGAAGGAAGACTCTATCAGAAATCTTACTCCGAACGCACCGAATGGTGTGAGGCTTTGCGCGAAGCGGTACCCTCGATTGAGGTCTTCGAGTACGACGGCTGGCAACTACCAACGTGGGCAAAACAGTTAACGGCTCCGCGATGCGAAGTTGCCGCAGCGCAAACAGTAGTATTGAACGCGGAGAGTCTGGCGGCATTTGACCATCGGACCACACTCTTAGAGCTTATGAGTAGGGCGCAGCCTTTTTCAGAAGAAACGCGTCTGGCCCTACGATATCTTTTGCACGGCAGTGCTGAGCATCGACTAGAAAGTGATGCAACATTGTTCGTTGGCTCATTAATAGATGGAAATAAGACCTGGACCAAACTTGCGAGTGAATTTCTCAACCAGTCATCGGATAAATCTAGTTGGAGACTACTATCTGAGAACTGCACAGAGCTACTCCTGCCCGCCGTACAGCAGCGACTTTCCATACGTACCATTGACGCCAAAGGTTGTCTCGCGGAACTGTTAAGTGGATCCGTTGTAATTGAGCAACTCAACTTTCCTAACAGCGAATGGTCTGACGAAGAGTTAGCGGAGTTGATCAATGGAGTTAACGGAGCCGCCGACTCACGCGTCGCTTCGGCGCAAGGGGTTTTGCGTCGATTGGCCATTCATTCCCGACTCGGTTATGACGATCGAGTATCCATCGCTTCAGAAGACGGCAAGCTGATCCAGACGTTTTTCCTAGATGACCCGACGTTCCATCAAAATGTACCTTCTGACCTGGAAGACGTTTGGCGAGCCTGGATTGGGCAGGTCAAAGTTGTTGCTCGAATACCTCCGTCCCAAAGCGGCCACTATCAGCAAGCAACTTTGTTTGAAGTCGACGG
Organism: Aureliella helgolandensis; assembly: GCF_007752135.1. Lineage (GTDB taxonomy): Bacteria > Planctomycetota > Planctomycetia > Pirellulales > Pirellulaceae > Aureliella > Aureliella helgolandensis. The sequence goes on from NZ_CP036298.1 coordinate 4,762,093, forward strand.
TACTCAAACTCTGAATGAACTAACTTGGCCACGCATCGTAAACAACTGCCTTTGCTCCGAATCGCCGGTACGTTTTGCTTCGCTTGTGTTGCATGCCTTTGCAACGGTTGGGGATCGAGCGGCGGCCGGGAATTCACCACTTTTAAAGAAGACTAAATGGATTCCATTAGAAGTGAGTGGTGTCACTTCACTCGAAGACATTCTCCACATTGATGGAATCGAAGAAGATATTGCCGAAATCCTTGATCCGACCAAGTCAGGCTTCTGCGGCCTTTCCTCTGTTGCGCGCTGGTTTCGAGAGCACGCCGGTTTTAGCTCTTTACGTAGGTACCTACCAACTACCGAGAGCGCATTGTCATTGTTGACCGAGTTGATTGAGAGTGAACCACGTTGGAGACTTGGGATTTCCCACCTGAAGACTCTCGAAGAACTAAAGCCAATTCTCGTTTCGATCCGCGAAAAAACGGATCTACCGATTGCCAAGTTACTCTGCAGGCTACTCAAAGAGCAGCCTGATGTTGAGTCACTAATTGAACGTGTGCTCCTACCCAAGGTGTGCAAGAGCTTTGAGAACGCTTCTGGCTTCCACCGACAACTGATCGAAATTCTACGCGCGCTGACTTCAAACCAAGCCCTCAATGCCTTTAATGTATACCTGAAACAAGCTGCCATGGATGGGGTTTGGTCAAAGGTCCTAGCTTCGATCAAACTTCTGTCAGCGACAAAGAAATGGACCGATGCTTCGGACCTCGTTTGGCCCGGCGACAACCTGTCCGCATCGATCCAACTAAATGAGATTCATTCCGCGATTTTGACTCCCTATCGTGAAGTCAACGGCGGCTCTAGCGCACAGCCTTACGAAGAGCAACATGTGACGGCGCTCAGGGGAATCCAGCGTCTGAAAACGAGTCCAAACTTAGACGTAGAAGCGGCGAAACTGGAACGCTACCTCCAACCTTTTATCGAGCGTTACGGTGAAAACCTACCCGCTTCATTGGTAGCGGTAGTTGCGGGTAGCGTGCCGATGCGACAATTGCTCAATAAACTTTTGGAATCGGCATATGACGGCTCGATGCAGGATTTTGGAAATTGTGTTCTGGGAGATGTCCGTTCAGAACTGAGCGAGTCCATTCAAAAGACCAGATTTATATTTGAGATGATTACCGAAGATTCAATTGAAGTCGAAACGCTTACCGGTGATCTCAAAGTTGTGCCCTTATCAGATAACCTTGAATCCTTAGTGGTTGGGGATCCCAAACGGCTTTCTAGTACTTATTACTACTACAATGCTTCCGGTTCGGAACGCGCATCCTATAAGATTGTTCGCCTTCGAAGTCTGCGTGAGGTTGGAGAACGCTTCGAAGCTATCCCAATCTTCTCCAAAACGATTGAGACCATCTTAATCGAGTCACATTGCAATGGACGTAGTAGTCTGTGTCCTACTGATATTAGCGGTGGATTGGAGAGAATTGCGGATACTTCGCAAACACGCTTACGCACAAGTCAGCTGGCGATCCTGAATAATGCCCGTGATCGTTTGGCGCATCTCGGATTGAGAGACATGCCACCCTTCAACGAAGTCTACCAGAAGCTGGTGCAGGCTGATCGATTGAAAGTTGCCGCCAAGGACTTGGCAGAGAGAAAATCGAGTTCGGCTAGCGTACGTGCCCAGGAGGCTGAAGAGTCTGAAAGTGCCGCAATTCAACAGTTGGAGCAGATCCTTAGGTCTGCCGAAGTTGAATCGCTGGATGTATTAACGACAGCACTTCGGGAGAAACTGATTGACTTCGAATACGATGCTCGATCCGTCCCAAATGAAGTTTTTCAAAACGCAGATGATGCCGCCAGCGAGTTAAGGCATCTCTGTAAGCAAGATGTGCTCGCTGCCGCCCACTTTTTTTTGCGATTTAATAGCGAAACGAGATTGCTGGAATTTTTCCATTGGGGACGGCCAGTCAATCGGCACAAGTATCCTGGCTTTGATAGTGGCCGCCAATACGGATTCGACGAAGATGTGCACAAGATGTTGACGCACGGCCACTCAGATAAGCATCGACGAATTGCCGATTCGCAGAACAATGCGACCGGGCGGTTTGGGCTGGGATTCAAGAGTGTCTTCTTTCTTTCGGACACCCCCAGGGTTATCAGTGATTCACTCGCATTCGAGGTGCGTGGGGGATTCTATCCGGTTAGTCTCGCGAGTGACGAAGCGACGCATGCAAGGGATGCGGCGAAGGCATTGTTTGCTACAACTGCAGCTGTTACAGTTTTCCAACTTCCGCTGCGTTCCGCAACCGAACTGCCAAATGAGAGAATTGGCTCTGTTCTCGATGAGTTTTCCAGGAATGCGCAGATGTTGTGCCTCTTTGCGCGAGAGATCCGCTCTATCGAGATACAAATCGATGAAACCAATATCAAATGGTCAATGAAGCAGACTCTACTCCAGCGCGAGTCAAAAATTCTGTTGTCAGAGATCAATGGAAGAGATAGGGCGCATCGATATATAACATTCCGTTGCCCAATCGCAGGAGACACTCGATCGGCAGAAATCGCCATGCAAGTTGGAGTCAACGGTCCTGAAGAGATCGATGGGTCTCTTTCTGGAATTTGGTGTACGACCAGGCTGAGCGAGGAATCATCTTGTCACCTTGCAATCAATGGTCCATTCAAGCCAGATGCGGGAAGGCAGAGCTTAGCTTTCTCCAGCAACAACGAAAATCATAGTATTGCCAAGCAGATTGCACGTGGTTGGGGAACGGCACTTATCGATTTGTTCGACTGTACTAGTGAGAACTTTAATCAGCTGGCTGTATTCGCAGGCTTTCATTCTCACATCAACTTCGAGATTTTCTGGGAACGATTTTTCAAACTGGTTGGTTCCGTAGAGGTTGTTGGCGACTGGTCGGACGTTCAGACGGCAAGGTCGATGATCGGTTGGATTTCTTATTCTCCGTCTTACGGCGCAATACGAAATCTCATGACAGAACGAGCCGCCATTCCAACCGGCTTTAGTGGCAGGTATGCAAAGATGGTTCGCTTGCGGGATGTCGAATTCGTTTTGCAAGGCCTAGCCGACAAGAAGCCAGAGTGGTTTGAGGCGATAGTGCAGTTCGAACTAGTTAGAAAGCACTTTCCCCCGGGTAGTGTCGTTACCGCATCTGTCGGTTCGCTTATTCGAAAACTGGTTGAAACCGAAGCTAACAACGACGGCTCGGGATCTACCGAACCTGCGTTCCAGGTGCTTCGGCTGATTGAACTACTGAGAATATATGCGCCTGGAGATAAGGTAGGCGCGGATTCAGCACAGAGAATCTGGAATTGGTTTTCGATAGCGAAGCCGTTTGAGATTCCACCGATGGAACGGCGGGACGAACACCATGATCTGGAAGAATGGCTGAAGTCTCTGAAGTTTTTAACGCGCTCAGGCGAATTCAAACCTGCATCTGACTTACTTTGTGGCCATGATGAATTGCCTATCGATCTGGCCATTAGTGATGACGAATACCTGCGTGCCCAAATTGCACCGACCGGCCGCGTTCTCGCAGAGGAATATAGTACAGACGGGCTGTCATTGTTTCTGTTGGCAAGAAAGCGACTCACAGCTGATGCGGGGACACTTGCCGAGTGGGTCAAAAGCGCTTCCAGCGACAAGTTACCAGCAATTTTCAGCTATCTACTCGAGGGAGATTTGCGTTTCGACTTGGCTAAATTGCTTACTGTGCAGTGGCTCAAAGAACATCAAACAAGTCGAAACTACTCACAGTTGGACGAATCTCAAAAGAATGAATTGATGCGCAATTTCGCGGAGAAGGGGCGGTACACAATTCAATTGTTAGATACCAGCCCAATGCCAAGCTATGCAAATCACGGTATTGACCTCAGCCCGGCGGAAGCGTTCGAAGAAATTTCGCGTTGGTGGAGTAGCGAACAAGTCCCACGCTGTCTCGAGTATGATTCCCAGAGCTATCCTCCAGGATTCCCCGGCCTTCTTTTGTGGCCAGATGAAGAGGGATGGGAGGCTGAACGAAATCGGGAGGGGTGGTTACTACTCTTCATCGCGGCTTCGTTGGGCTCATTGGGGATGAACCAAATTGGCCGCAATCTTAATTTTCTACAATTCCTAGTTGATCAAGATTGGCTTTCGGTGCTTTTGCGATCTGAATCCGATTCTGCCGCAGTTGTCCAGGCTGTCAACGACTATCTCAACGAATTTGTTCAGCGTACAAGATATCATTTCCAGATGCGTCAGTTTATAGGCTTTTTGGCATCGGCAAAGAACCTGGATGCACTTGTGGCGTCTCTACGCGATGCAGATCAACTAAACAATGTCAGTAGTTTTAATTTTGCCTTTACGCCGCGTGCCAATTCTATGCTTGAAGGTCTAGATATCGACTCGCCCCCAATCGCTGACATACTTGGCATCGGCGCGAGTTTTATACTGCGCGAGCTTTATCGGAAGGGGCGTCTAACTGCGTCGGAGGGCTTTGGCTATGCGTTCATGCCAACTAGTCGAGTTCGGTTACTTTGCGAGAACCTTTTTAATATTAGGGTTCAGCCGTGGCGGCAATCTACGCAGTCCATTTTTTCTGAACTCAGTGACTTTGACGGGGATGCAACTTTCAATCGCTGTTTCGACCTACCATTGCTTCTTCTCGCGCACAATCCCAGACTGCAAATAGAAGTTCTTGGTGGTGAGATAGATTTCGACAGCAACGAAAACAAGGAAGCGATTGATGACAGTGTCGAATGAATTTCAGCCGGGTGTAACTGTAGTCCATCCGCAATTCGGTCGCGGTATTATCGAAATTTGTAAAGGGGCCACGACTCTCGTTCGATTCCAGAGCGACTTCGAGGAGTGCCTTTCGAAGGAGTTGGTTGCGATAACTTCCGCCCAGTCTGACTATGAGTCTGGCCGCCCATCCGATCCAGCCAGAGTCGTAGCGCGTTTGCTGGCTGAAACAATTCGTTCAATCAATGATGCCTGGGGCGTATTTACACCCGCACGCATCGACCTCCTACCTCACCAGCTTTGGGTCTGCCGAAAGGCGACCGAAACATGGCCAGTGCGCTGGGTAATCGCGGACGACGTTGGTTTAGGAAAAACGATTGAGGCAGGATTGATCTTGTGGAGGCTTCGACGGCTAGGACTCGTCAATCGACTACTGATACTGTGTCCAGCCAGCCTTGTCGTCCAATGGCAAGAGCGACTCTTCAATATGTTCGATATACGTACTTCGTTATACGAACCCAAACAGGATACTAAATCGGTTGACTTCTGGAAGTTGAACCCAGCTGTCGTCGCGTCGTTTCACACTTTGCGCGATGACAAAGATGGACGGCATGATCGTATGCTAGACACCGACCCATGGGACTTGATCATCGTTGATGAGGCTCACCACCTTAATTTCGATGAGCATGCAGGTATGACCAATGCGCACGCTCTAATACGCAAGCTGCAGGACGAAGAAAAGCTCCAGTCGTTATTGCTGTTTACCGGAACGCCACACCGTGGCAAACATTTCGGATTTCTTGCACTTATGTCTTTGGTGCGACCTGATTTATTTGATCCTCGCAAAGAACATGATGGGCAATTAAGTGGTCTTCGTAATGCACTTATCCGCAACAATAAGTACAGCGTCACGAATCTCCGCGGCGAGCATCTCTTCAAGCGTCCGGAAGTTCACGCAGTGAATTATTCCTACAGCTCAGCCGAAGCAGGTTTTTACGACATGATGACTAGCTTCATATCCAGCGGCAACGCATACTCAACTAAGCTGGACGGTACTCAAGGAAGGGCTGTGATGCTGGTCCTGATCGCACTTCAGAAGTTAGCATCGAGCTCAGTAGCGGCAGTCAAGAGTGCACTTCACAAGCGGCTCATAAAGATGCGTGAAGTCGGCAAGCTCATGGCGCAAAGAGTGGCTCATTCCCGCGCCGTCGATGATTTGCAAGAGTCTGAGGACGATTTTGATCGGCACACGGTCTTCGAAGAAGAATCGGCTCCCATGATCGCGTTTGACCTCATGGAGAATGAATGCTCTCGGCTCGAAGAGCTCATTGAGGCCGCAAACAACGTCGAGAAGGAAACAAAGATCGAGGCCATAGTCGAGCATCTCCGAACCCTTCCTGAAGATACTTCAGTCCTTTTCTTTACTGAGTACAAAGTCACTCAAGCACTGCTTGTTTCCGAACTTTGGAGAGCATTTGGAGATGGTATCGCGACATTTATTAATGGAGACAATCTACTAAACAATGTTTTCGGAAAAAGTGGCACTCCACAAACGCTTCGCGAAAGTCGCGATAGTGCTAAGGACCGATTCAACGAAGGAACAGTCAGGTTTTTAGTCTCAACCGAGGCCGCAGGCGAGGGTGTCGACCTCCAACATCGATGCTCACGGCTTATCCATGTCGATTTGCCGTGGAATCCGATGCGATTACAACAAAGGGTCGGGCGGCTGAACCGCCTTGGGCAAAAAGATATCGTCAAAGTTACTCTTTTTCAGAATCCCGATACTGTTGAATCTCGCATCTGGAGCTTGCTTCTAGACAAGATTGATCGCATTTCGCATTCGATTAATGCCGCATCGGAAGATCCGGAAGACTTGCATCAGATGATCCTCGGAACATCTCAGCCGCGGTTTTATCAGCAGCTTTTCTACGATGCCAGTACTAAAAAGAAGGAACGCCTGGATAGCTGGTTTAACGAACGAACTGGACAACTCGGTGGAGCGGATGCAGTGGACGTTGTGCGCGAACTGATCGGAAATGCGCAATGTTTTGATTTCGACAATGTATCGAAAGAGGTGCCGAAGCTCGATCTGCCCGACCTAGCGAATTTCTTCAAATTGTCTCTTCGCTGCAATAGGCGGCAAATTACTGAGGTTGATGGCTTTATTTCCTTTAAGACACCGGATGGCTGGACAAAGAGACGCGGAGTCAAGCCCCGCTATGAACAAGTCAAGTTTGGCAGAACCAAAAGCAAAGAAGCGCAGAAGTCACTGCTTGGAATCGGAAGTGCGGTTGTCGATGTCGCAATTGAAACCGCCTGCGAAATCACAGACGCATTTGCGACATTACCTGGTTCCGACACAGCTTGTGAGCTTTTCGTTTTCCGGTCCTTCGATAAAGTAACTCGCAATATCGCTCAACCCAAATCCATTATATGCGGAGTCTATAAGCTGACTGAATCGTTCAAAGTCCTGCGAGACCAAGAAGTGTTCGAACTACTCAATCAATCTGCTGCAGAATTGAAGCCTCAAAACGAGCAATTGCCCACGCCGGAAGCCAAAAACAAACGGACGAACTTAGATGAGATTACAACACATTTGATCGCCAACATCTCCAAGCTCAACTTGCCATTTTCCGCCCCCGACTTTGAGCTTCTCGGAGTCATCGCGGTTGCCAAAGCTACTTAATAGCAGACCTTAATCTTTCCACAGATGCTAAATATATGAGTTCATGTATGGACAACGAGAAGTGCTGAAAAGCGCGAACTAAGTGAGAAAGTCGCTTCGGCAGGCACGTATTGACGGCAAGTAGAAGCGATTCATCTTTAAACCCTAAAGCAACGAACTACTTCGGAATTCTAGGGGGAGGGATTTCAGGGGCACAGCACTCCACCGGAGGGTGTTGGGATTCACATGTGGGCTGGGGCTGCGCACTCGCTCGGGCATGTTGAAACGCTAGTAGGAACAGCGCCGGGTGAAGTGGCGATAAGATGGCTCTGCGCACCGCGAGAATCGTACGAGCTAACTCGCGCGGCGCACGCGAGGGAGAATATTACGGTGCAGGACTAAGCACAGCGGAATGATTACTTGCTGGAAGCAAATGCGGCTTGCACCTGCGAGCGGACGCGGAAGCGAGATCCTCGGCGTCGTGAGCGACTGCGGGCGATCTCATACGACTCGCCGGCTACATTGAGAAAGAGCTCGCCAAAGTTGCTTACCAATTCAATTATGACTGCTGGCTGCAAACCGATCCGCTGGAAAATCGGTGGCGCATCCTCGGGTGTCGAACCACGCTTGTCCGCTCGCCGCAGAGTACGACTAATCGGTGCGTGCGATAGACAAACCGCATAGCGTCGCCCAGGGTTGGCCCGTGTTAGTTCATTAGTCGCAAAGACCGAGATCTGGTCGCTCATGCTAAGCAACTGGTACATGTCCTAGACCATGCAGCTGCTGCGACACATGTTGCTGCCTTCGGGGGCTGACACCGGATTCACGGCGTCGGGGTAACGATGGAAATCGGTAACATCGTGACTAGTCGCGAGATTCAGTTCGACGCGCTGAAGTTTACACTGCCAACCGACTGTCCTTCAATCTCGAACAAGTGGTTTTCCGCGCATGTGAGAGGCCAGCTGAATCGGCTTGCAGCGACAATTTGCGAGTTGTCCCTATTTTTATTCGGGGTAGTTCTCGGCTAACCATTCCTGATCGGTTTGACTTAGCTTGACGATTTGGACAGTTACTTCTTCGCTGTTATCCATGCGTTTCAGCTTTACCCAGCCTTGCTTCACATCCACTACCTTCGCTTCAACACTGAATTTCCCCGTCGGATCACTGAACACTCGTGTGATAGGCTCGGGGGCTGGTGTCGGCTCAAGAGTCGGCTCTGGTTCGGGAGCTCGCTCAATATCTGCCGTTTCGAGTTCAACATTATCATCCGCCTCGGCTTGCGTGGCGGGAAGTGCTGGCACCTCCGGTGTCGGCGTGAGCTCTGGCATAAGATCCCGGGCACTCTGCTCAGTCTCTAAATCGGCTAGTTCATCGTCTGTCGCTTCATCGTCTGTCGCTTCATCGTCTGTCGCTTCATCGTCTGTCGCTTCATCGCCGGTCGCTTCATCGCCGGTCGCTTCGGCACCGACGGGGGGTGGGTTTAATCGTGCCTGCTCCGCCTGTCGGGCGGCTTGCTCCACTCGTTGGGATGCTTGCTGGGCTGCGGCCCCAAGCCCCAATGCGCCCATCATCAACCCCATCCCCACGAAGGCAAAGAAAAGGACGCCAGGAAAGCCAACGATTAGCCCTGCCAATGCCAGCCCTTTGGGTTTGCGCGAGAACAGTGCTAAGAAGCTTAGTGCCGCTCCTGGGATACAAAGCAGGCCGCACGTCAGCCAACCGATCGTAGAGAAAATCAAGCCTGCCATACCAAGCACATTTGTGTCATCCGATTTATGGATGACTACTGTTTGTGGTTGTTGCTGAGTTGACATTTTGTTTCTTACTCCACCAAAGTTTGGCTATTTGCATAGCGAGCTGAAACGCACAGAATTCCCTTCTGTGCGGAGAAACCAAGTTAGCAGTGCTAGCTTGTTCGCGAAGCGTAGGAAAGTCAAGCCGCGGAGTTACTAACGACTTGCTCTGATGAATGTCGTTTGCGGTTCTTCATTGAAAGTCCTTTCGCCATTTTGGGCTTTCAGAATTTCATAACTGATGCATCAGGTTTGTGGGAGCACGCCAGGGCGTCCGGAAGAACACCTTCTGATAGTTATTGCCATTTGCAGACGCCTCCGAATCGTCACGAAACTTGAAGTGCGCAGCTGCGCACTTCCCAAACGGAGGCAGGAATCGACAATCAACTATGGATTGCTGCCTCCCGCACAAACACCGATGGCGCTGCCGCTAAATCATTCGTCTTCGATATTTACTTGAGAATTCGGCTCCGGCAATTTGAACGCTTGCAGCCGATCGAAATAAGGGAGGCCCCCTTTGCTGTACCTATTCTGCTCGTCCGCCCGAAGCTCTACGCAGCCTACGGAATAGCTTCGCAGATGCGAATCGGAGGGTAACTTGTCAATTTCCGAACCTCTAGGCACTTGCGTATTCTTCGCCACGCTTTCGATGTAAGAGCGAATCCAACTCGCCTGCTCGGACTCACCTGTAGCCCGTAGGTCGAGATCTTGCTGCTTCGCGTAGCTCGAGAGCAATGGATTGGTATCGAATCGACTAGGTTTCATCGCCGAAATCCCGAGGTAAGTCTGCACTCGCAGCGCTACCTGTATGCGACTGTCGAGGAATGAATAGACTTCGCTTGCGGAGGTTGGTATTTGGTGACTGCTTCCACCTCGAACGAGTTGTTCTACGATGTGTTCGCCGCCGATGTACCCAAGAAATCGCAATGCATGCTCTTGCGAGACTTCATCGATGCCGGCCTGGGCGATAGGACCGATGACACTTCCAATGATCCAATCGGGTGCTTGCAGGCGGTCGGCGACCTGGAAAAACAGGCGTTCGTACCAATGGACCGCCTGTACGGAGAGGCAACAAGCCTCCGAGATTTGGTCGGATTCTTGCCCGGCTAGGATTCTCGCCTCAAGGCACGCTTTTCGCCAGGAGTCTGCATGTAAAAAGAACTCCTCGGCAGCGATCATGTGCCGCAGATGCAATGGACACTTTATGGGGAAATCTACTGGCGAGACGCCGGCTCGAAGCAGGCGATTCCGGATCCCATGCATACGGAGAAACGCGGTCGTCATCGGGCCGTCCAGCATCGGGGAGTATCTACCGCCAGCGTCGTAGAGCGTTATTGCTCGGTCATAGCGCCAGGTAGGACGACGAAGGGCGGATTCGACGTTATGCCGATCGTACTCAGGCAGCGAGCTCGGATCGGCCACCATACCGGTATTGTCGTAGCCCGCGGCCACGAGACTGTCGGTGAAGTCGTGGACACTGAATGAATTGCGGGTGCTTGTAGAGCACATTCGAGAATCCTGTGATGTGTAGATAGCGAATGAAAAGAAGCTGAGTTTGTTGAGCTACAGCTGAAAATGGGCTTTCACGATTCGGGATCTTGCCAGAATCTCAGCCCCGAAAACTACTAGGGGCAGTCTCGTCCGGCAGGCATTGCGACTTACCGTTTCTTTGCCTTTCGTCGTTTTGGGCCCGGTGGAGTGTTTCCACGGCTCACAGGCTTGGATTGCGTCGCTTAGAGACTGACGGCCTGCATCGGTCAAAGGACCACGCAGGGCTCGATTGCGTCGGCCTGCTGCAACGCGCTTGGGGTTTGTCATGACAATTTCTCACGCGGCGTTACTTACAAGTTTGTTTCGAGGACGTTTTTTAGAACTGGGCTGCGATGTACTGTTTGACGCTTGCTGTTTGAGCTGCAGCGAGGCGATAAGCTTCAGTATTTGCCTGTTCTCGGAGTCCAACTGGGTCGATAGCCGGATGTAGTCGGTACAGTGGTCTACATTGGCGGCATCTACTCCACGTGCCTTCATTAGCATGGACGTATGATGATTAATTACAAACTGCTCCATGAGGCACCTGAGCTCGAATGATGGAGTGCTGGTTCCTGCTAAATCCGCGACAGCCTTGTCGAGATAGAGCCGGACGCTCTCGTGTGGCATCCCCGACATAGAGCCGGCCGCGAAGATCTTCTCCAAATACGTAGCGGCACTGTGGTCCCTCACCGCATCTGCCAATCCATTGACTGTGCGATCATCCAGCTCGATAGCTTGTGGTGAATGCATTGTGTATTGCCTCCAGGTTCGGTATTCCACGACTCCAGCCCCCAGTGGTCTGGATCTCCAACTGGATTTAAGCGGTTTTCTAATTCATCACCAAACATTTTTTGCAAAACACCGCGGAAAGTCTTTCCGCTCTTCGTTTGAACATCTAGTCATGCATGATCCTTCCGTCTCAAGACATGCCAAATTCAATTGTCGATGTGTGCTAAACAACTCGCACAGGCAGAGTACTAGGCGGAAAAACAGGTGCGCAGCTGCGCACTTGCTGCCGAAGAGTCAGGGAGAGTTTGAGAAACAATTGCTCCACGAAAAAAGGGCGGCGTCCTGCAACTCACGTGCTAGATTCAGCCCTCGCACTTGGATCGGTAAGTGGAATTTGGTGGCCTTTCGGGCCTTTCGTAAAACAGTAACGAAAGTCTGCTCGTTGAATTTCGGAGTTTCGGAAATCGCTGCCTTCAGGTTTGCAGCTTTCAGCACTCGGAAAGATTCAATGAATTAGGCTGGCAACACGTCCTGCCTACAATACGGACCACAGGCTGAAACTCTAGTGGCCGTCGCAATTTGCATTTCCGAGCCGAAGCACCAGCAGGTCTCTCCCAAGGCAGGTACCTGAAATTAGTGCTTCACCACAACTCGACTCGAATGCGCCATCCATGCGTTGATAAAATGGTCGGGAAACTCTTCTCGCAAGTCGGTGCGGCAGCTGGATCTTAGATTCGCGAAGGACTTGATTCACCTTGATGGCATCCAAGCGTCCGGGGCGTATGATTTCCGCCTTGCATGAGAAGGGCACGCGTTCTCAGAATCGGCGATAGGCTATCACGCCGCCTCGTGTCAACGCTCAAATGTGACATGTTTGCGCCGCCCCACGTGCGCAGCTGCGCACTGTTTTAGGTCCGGAACAGCCTTCTATTCTAGGAAGTTACTTTGGAGGCACATGACTCTAAGATCAAACACCGGGGCCAACATGTTATGCATTTACGCCGGAGCGCGTGGTGCGAATGGCGCCTTTGGATTTGCCCAACTAGTCGGGATAAACCACACAGACGTTAGCCTTAATTCACTTACCAAGCATATCAGTTTTCGTACGCTGTCGCCTCGGCTCTTCAGGTGGGTTACGCTGTCTGAGACCACGTTAGCCATACAGTTTAGGAGCCAGTGCTGTGACCGAGCCGACGCATTTTGACAACGCCGCTATCGAGAGTGCAATCATAACGCAACGACTTGGACCATACTTGGCAGGTTGTTTCCCGGAAGTTTGGCCGCTCCTGACGGATTTCAAACCTTGTTTGATCAGCTCGTCGCTCTGGGTCGATGGTTGGTCTCGTTTCGTAGAGTTAACGCAGTCTAGCCACAATTTAAGACTACTGTGGGCACTAAACGCGAAAAATGACGATATGTCATGGACTCGGGTTCTACTGCGATTGCGATCACCAACCGTGATCATGGTATCTAGGTGGCCTGGCGACCAGTGGGTTCTTGCAGAACTTTGCAAAGGACTCTTCCGTGGCGACCGATTTGCTCAAGTCGTGGCCCGAAGACAGTTCAACAATCGTATCTGTCACGGAGAACTAGGAAGACTGGTCGACGCATACTTTCAGTCCCACAATTCGCGGGATTCAACCGGAGACGATAGGGACCAAGCTGGATTTTTGGTAGCGGAATACCACGCACCTATCAACTTGAATGAGCATATCGATCCCCTTGTTTTCCCTTACAAGAATGCCCTCCAAACAGAACCAGCATCCTCGGAAAAATGGAATACCGCTGCACGGAATTGCATACACTCGTTCATCGCCCAAGACGAATACATCCCGAAGCAAACACTGCTGAGTGGCCTGTCCGCCGTGCCCTACTTCTTGCCGGTTCAAGTGGCACGCAGGGTAGTGGAACATTCACAAGAGCGCGGCTACCTGCAGACCGTGGAAAAGTCATTTGTGTCGCTACCAAGCATGGCCAAGAAATCGTCCCGCTGGACTCGCGGTGAAGTTGCCAGCGAGCTTCAGGCGTTGGTCGACGCGACGAGGCACACTGACAGCTGGACTGCGACCTGCCTCTCCGCCATTCGCTGGAATTTCACAGGAAATGCCAGTCTGAATGATGAAATGGGGCTATTGGTTCCAATTTGGTGCAGGTTGAGGAAAATTCGTGCAACCCGCGCAGCAACAATCTGCTCTGCAGTCAAACTACATGAAGTGAGTTCACTTCTTGCAATTCTGGACTTACTCGGAGAGTCGCTACAGGAATTTGATAAGAACATCCTCCGGGCTGACGAAGACCAACAGAGAAGAAGGGGTGAAAAGTCCTTCAGGCACATGAATGATTTTCTGCTCCAGTGGAAGCAGATTACAAAAGCGCAACATGGCGAGAGTGACGATGCGATCTCCAGTTGGAAAAGTCTCAATGACGTGAGCTTCCTCCTAGAACACGGAAATCCCATCCGAAATGCATACACCGAATATCGAGCGAGCTGGGACGAAGAAAGCGAAAACACGAATACGAAAGCTCCGCCCGAGTACTCAAGAGCGACTGGCAATTGGATATTTACGGCGGAACTCGCAAAACGTTTAGGGCTTGAAACCAGAACGATCACCGATGCTCGTAAAAAGCACACCAAACGAACGGCCGACAGTCACGATGAATTTGGCGCCTGGGGAGTCCACTCCTATGGAACCTTTCGCCGAAAAGTAGGTGGGACAAATTTCGTTGCATACTTCGTCGGCGAGCGATAAAAAAAGCGGTCGTAACGAAACTTTCCACAAATAGCAACAGGGGCAGCAAGATCCACAAAATCGAGCTTCCGCGCTCACCCCGTCGTGCTTATCTCAATGCCACGCCATGATTGGACGCGTCAGGCAAACACTTCGTTGGCCTAGACGTGACTCTAGTTTTGGAGACTCTTTTTATGGCTGAAAACTTAGTCGACTCTGACGACGATCATCGACGCACGATGATGTCGATCTCGCAACTGGCCCATCGGTGGGGATGTTCTGAGCGCCATGTGCGACGCATGGCGGACTCAGGACGCTGCCCCCGGCCGATTAGATTGGGTTCGCTGATCAGATGGCCTGCAACAGAGATCGAGCAATGGGAACGCGACTTTTGCCCCTCTTGCAAAAGGGGCCGCAAATGATTGTTCGTATCGATGCTCGCGCAGAGAAATTGTTGGCACAGCGCCAACGGAAAAGAGACGACTCGGCTGAACGTACCAAGGCCGCCGAGCCGCCTCAAACTAAACAGCAAGTGTCTGACAAATACCTATGGCGCGAAAGATGGGCAGGGGGCATAATATAGGGTATTCCTTTTTCCCCGTTTAGTGAGGAGTGAATGCCATGGGAAGTTCGAAAGTGGATCGCGAAGGTTTGAAAGCTACGCTGCAAGCCGAATTCGAAGCGACGCTCAATGCGGTAGTTGATTCGATTGATAACGCTCGCGATGGTGCTTGGATCGAAGACAGCGAAGGACTCAGTCGTCAGGCTTTGGATCGTTTCCGGCAACAGGTCTATGAGGCAGCCTTACAAGCGAAGATTAATGCGGTGGAAGCCGCTTTTTCCCCCTCCGAAGAGCGCGACGGGAGTTCGAGCACGGAACAAGGGACGCCAACTACGTAGCCTCTTGACTGAGAACGGCCGTGTGCAACTAAAGCGTGTTCGGTGGGCAGTTCAAGACGAAACCAGCAGCACACCGATCGATGCCTTGCTGGATGAAGCAGAGAAAAGCTTCACGTGCGGGATACGTGAGATGCTTTGTCGTTTGAATCAAAGTTCCTCCAGCTTTGTAAAGACTGCGGCCAATATCGCTCGTTTATCATCGATCGACATTAGCGGCGAAAGCGTACGGCAATTGGTCGAGTACGAAGGTCGCAAGGTAACCAACCAGCTAACGCGAGGGGGCATTGATATTGGCTGGTCGTCGGCAGACTGCACGTTGGAAAATGTTCCCCAGAAGTCGTCGGCCAGTTCATCAGCCGCATCTGGCGCAGTGAATGATCAACAAAAACCAACCCCAACTCGGGTTTATGTCGGCTGCGACGGAGTGAAGGTACCGGTCGTTACTCAAGCCGAGAAGACTAAGCGTCGCACTACGATCAAACTGAAACGTCGACGTAGTGGAAAGAAATGTCGGCCGTTGCCAGCAGCTCGAGCAGGTTCGGATCAACAGTACAAGGAAGCAAGAATCGTAGTTGCTTACAACGAATCTCAGACGCTCCGGCTTGTGATAGCTACCCGCGGTGATTGCGAAGTCACTGGGCGCTTGATGCGAAGTATGGCGACGACCATCAAACTAGATGAAGCGACTGAGTCCATTGCAAATATCGATGGCGCTCCATGGATACGCAACCAATTGGAGTTTCACAACATTGTGGATAAAATCAACTTGGATTACTACCACATGAAAGACAACGCACAAAAGGCGCGTCGCGAGATGTTCGGCGAGGATGAATCGGGAGCCACATGGTTAACGGCATTGACCAACATCCTGATGGAACAGGGAGTCGACGCACTGCTGAGTGAGCTGCTTACTCAGAAACTCACGTGCTCAGGTCGACGCCTTCAAGCCTTGGAGCAATTGATCGGATATATTTCGGAGCGTCGTGAAATCATTCGTTATCGCGAACTTCGCGCTCGCGGCATTCAGATCGGCAGTGGTCCGACCGAGGCCCAATGCAAAACTACCACACAACGGGTCAAAGGCCGAGGTCGCCGGTGGGATTTCGCCAATGCCGAGTGCATGATGAACCTCGCTGCACTCGAAGCGAGTAACCTCTGGGACAATTACTGGGGAAATCATGCAAAAAATGCTGCCTAAAAGTTGTCCAGAAACTTTGGTCAGACACAACAGCAAACACCAAAGAGCAAAGGAACACGCAATGGGTAAGCTAACTAATATTCTACAACAAATCGGCTCGCTGGGCGAGATTCAAGCTGCCTGGGATTCCGCGAATTCCGCTGGTGACTTTGACGTAGTCCCGAAGGCAGAGTATATCGCCGACATCACGCAAGGCGAAGCGATTGTGAGTCGAAGCAATTCCACACCGGGCTATCGATTAACTTTCGAAATAGTCGAGGGACCGTACACGGGTTATCGACTGTGGCTCGACTGCTGGTTGACCTCCAAAGCCATGCATCGGTCCAAACGCGACTTAGGGAAATTGGGCGTCACGTCGCTGGAACAACTGGAACGCCCCTTGCCAGCTGTGTATCGCTGCAACGTCAAAGTCGTACTGCGACGGGATGACGAGGGTGAAGAACGCAATCGTATCCAGCGATTCGAGGTTCTAGAAGCGATCCCGCATATGCCGGACGAATTCAAACCGATGACCGCGACCGCTTCCGGTGGTGGTATAGATGACGATTCGACGCAGTACGCTGCGGCCGCTGACTTCCCTGAAGACGACGACAAAGTTGTGTTGGGTAGCGATAACGACGGCGAAGAATTGAATCGAGTCGGAGATTTTGATTTGTTGGATGACTTAGTACCTCGAGTGCCGAACATGTCAGCCTGCGACGATCTACTTGACGATTTACTGTCTCCTCCTGGCAAGCGAGAAGGAGGTACCCCACGATGAGCAACAATGCGAACCCGAATTCCTTCGGTTTTCGCATTGTAGGCGCTTGCCATAACAAACGCCGGCTAGTCGAGTACTGGCCGGCATTCGTGGCATATTGCCTGTGCGATGACCGAGCAAGGATTAATGAGGGTGGTTTTCTTTCACCCTATGAATACGCAACGGAGATTGAAAGCAGAATCGTTGAACCTGCTTCGATGATTCTCGACGTGCGAGGTTTTAAGGGCGTGAGCTGTTCGCGGTATCTATGGTTCGACATTGACGACGCTGACTTGGACCAGGGACTGGACCGATGCAGGCGACTAGTTTCGTGCTTGCTGGAGCGCTACGACCTGGACGACGGTGATTTGCTTGTGTTCTTCTCGGGATCTAAGGGATTTCATGTTGGTTTGCCGACTTCACTGTGGCAACCGATTGCGTCCAAGCAATTTGCACGCGGATGTCGCACTATGGCAGAGTCACTGGGCGATTCTGCTGGCGTGTCGATTGACCCTGCGATCTATCAAGCGGTACAGCCATTCAGGGCTCCGAATAGCCGGCACTTGAAAACCGGAAGATACAAGCGGTTGGTTTCGATTGCGGAACTCGAAGAACTCAATGCTGAGGCAATTAGGCAACGGGCATCGAGTCCGTTGCCATTCGAGCCGCCAGACTCGCCTGCACTGCATCAACAAGCGGTCATAGATTGGGCGAAGGCTGAATTTGCTGTCGCTCAGCATGCCGAAGTGATTCGGCACTTTGACGCCGAGCGCTCCGAGTTGAACCGTTCGACGCTGGAATTCATCCGTGATGGTGCCATCCCTGGCGACCGTCACCGACTGCTGTACTCGTCTGCAGCAAACCTATTTGAGTTTGGATGTCCGTTGGCACTTGCTAGCGCATTGCTGATGGAATCCGCACTTGATTCAGGATTGCCGCCTACCGAGATAAGACGCGCAATCGATAACGCATTCACTAAACAAGGACCAAGACCAAATGACCATTAACTACTCAATGACAGATAGTTTCCTTGACAGCTGGCGCGAGGATGTTTTGCATGGCCTCCCTCCGCGAAAGTACGACATTGGCGATGGCTTGAGCCATATTCACCTCGGACCAGGCACAGTATCCTTGTTTGGCGGCCCGCCGGGTACGGGTAAGACTTCCTTGACGATGCAATGCGCCGTCAACGCTATGGCCGCTGACGAATCGCTGCGGGTTTGTGTGGCGAATGTTGAGATGCCTCCTGAAAGGCTGTTAGAACGGCAATTGAGCCGCTTGTCAGGCATCCCGCTGGATGATATTCAAGAGCGTCGACTTAACGGCAAGCAACGCGACAAATTAGAGCTGGGATTCGAATTGATCGAAGATATTAGCGATCGGCTGGTGTTCGTCCGTGGTCCATTTACGTTAGATGCAGTTGCGGTCGCTGCAGACAGTATCGATGCAGAGCTGATTCTGCTGGACTACATTCAACGCATTCGTCCCACCGGCAAGCACGAGGATAAGCGTGGTTCGGTCGACGCTACGATGGATTCGATACGCCAGTTTGCAAGCGCAGGCTGCTGCGTGCTCGCTTTGTCTGCCGTTGGGCGTTCGAAAGATTCCAAGGGCCGCAGTAGCTATGATGGCAGCGGTTTGGGACTGGCATCGTTCCGAGAATCCTCTGAACTGGAATATGGAGCTGACGACGCCTACCTGCTTGTGCCAAGTCCCGGCGCCGACAAGGATCCCGACGACTCGGTGGTCGAAGTCACGCTGAAGCAATTGAAAAGCCGTTACGGAAAGCCTACGGATTGCCAATTGTCGTTCGACCGTTCGATTCAACGCTTTGACGTCGACGAACCTGACGATGACCATCGACGGGATTTATCACAATCGCTTGCTCAACTGTGGGAGCCTGAACGATGACCAAGAACAAGCCGAAGGGGAAAGGGACCGCGCCCGACCGTTTCAGGATCCTAAATGCTTTCGTCGACTTCTCGCTCCGGGAACTAACACGAAACGAAATCGCAGTTTGGATGGTGTTGTTCCGCGACACTCGCAAAGGAACCGCAACCGTATCGCAGAAGTTCATCGCCGAGCGCTGCGGCATCTCCGAACGCACGGTTAGACGCATGGTTCTGCAACTCGTCAATGCTGGTTTGCTTGTGGTGGTGCGACGCGGCGGAATTGCTGTTGGCGCATCGACCTACAAAGTCATTCCAGTGACGAAAACAAACTTCGAGCGCAGGTCCAAGCGGTGGTCGATTAAAGAGGACAACCAGCTGTCCGGTTAATGCGGACAAAACACGTTAATTCTTGCGGACAGTTAACTGTCCTACAGTCCAGAAGGGACCATAAGAGATTGATTCTCTTATTGGTCCTACGGACCGAGAATCAATTCAGAAAATGACCGCGACCAACTGCGAGATTTTGTGGATTAGGACTGCGAGGCTAGGTTTCCTTACGACTCTTCGACACTGCAGTGGGGTCATTGTCGATCGCCCCATTTGCAAGGGAAGACCATTGGAGCAAACAAAATTACCGAGACAATCACTACCGATCGGATAGCCGTTTTTCCAGAGATTTTTGAACAGCTACACGACGATGCCAATCGGGTTTACTTTGCGTTTCTGCGCCGGAGTAACCATCCCCCTACTATTACGACGACAGCCTCATCCGTGCTTTTCGACGCTGGCGGTCTTCTGTGGTGGGTGGAAACTTCGTCCGAATATCGCCGACAAGGTTTGCTATGGGATTACTTGAAGCGATTACCAAACGCCATCCGCAAACGCAGCTATTTGAAGACACCTATGATGACGCGATGTTCTTATCGACATGGCATCGGTTAGAATCAACCCGCCGAAGCTAGGAACGGAGTAATTAACCGCGCCGAAGACCGAGTAGCTCACTCGGTTGCTTTGGCATTTGTACATATAGAGCATTCATTCGCGGTAGGAGCTAATCGCAACATGGGAACTATCTACAAGAAAACCGTTACGCGTCCTTTGCCGGTTGATGCGAAGATCATTACCCGCAAGGGCAAGCGACTTGCGCAATGGACAAACCGAAACGGCAAGACGAAGACGGCTGAGGTCAATGAAGCCGGCGACCGCATACGCTGCGAAACTCATACTTACCTTGCCAAGTACCGCGACGGCGACGGCGTGGTGTGCGAGGTTTCGACGGGTTGCCGTGACAAACAAGCGGCAATGGCGGTATTGAGCGACTTGGAGTCCATGGCCGAAAGGGTGAAGGCCAAAATCGTCACTAGTGCCGAAGCTCGCATTGGTGAGAAGTTTGCGGACATGCTGTTGTCGGAGCATATCGCCGATTATGTAAAACACATCAAGCAACGTGGCGTACACGCGGATCGTGTGAAGACGACGGACACGCGTTTGGGCGAGTCGGCAAAGGGCTGTGGTTTTCGATATTTGCGAGATATGAGCGCAGACAAGCTACATTGCTGGCTTGGCGAGCAGGTCACTGGTAACCGCAAGATGTCTGCAAGCGTTTACAACGGGTTCGTTCAAGTTTGGGTATCGTTCGGCAATTGGCTAGCTGGTAAACGCATTCATGGCAAACGTTCGATGATGAAAGGTGAAGTCCGTGTTCTTAATAATCCATTCGATGGGTTTGGCAAACTCGATGAGAAAGCAGAACGAAAGCGGAAAGCTAGAGCATTGACGTCTGAGGAACTCACTCGATTGCTCGCCGCAGCGCGACGTCGCCCCCTAGACGACGCCATGCTAATTCGCAGGGGGCCCAATAAAGGTAAAAAACTCGCGAAATTGAGCGAGGAACGTAAGAACGAGTTGGTTGCGTTAGGCAATGAACGCGCACTGATCTACAAGGTGGCCGTTCTGACAGGTTTGCGACTTAACGAGTTGCGAACGCTGACTGTTGGCGATCTGTCGTTCGGCGACGTTCCGTTTGTTCGGTTACGGTCTACCAACGAAAAGAACCGCAGGGGATCGACCTTACCCCTCCGAAGCGATTTGGCCGCTGAGCTATTCCAGTGGACCAAGGACAAAGATCATTCATCTAGGGCGTTCTGTGTGCCAGCCGGCTTGTTGCGCATTATGAACCGCGACCTGGAAGCTGCGAACATCCCCAAAAAGGATGCTGACGGCTGCGTGGTCCACGTTCACGCATTACGGCATTCTTTCGCCTCCCACTTGTCGATCGCCGGCGTAGCACCAAGAACTGCACAAGCCGCGATGAGACACAGCAACATTTCGCTGACCATGAACGTTTACACAGACGCAAGGTTGCTTGATACCGCTTCGGCCGTGGAGTCACTCGACCTACTCCGAACGGTTGCACCAAATGTTGCACTAGCTCCAGACGTTATGGGGCAAACTGAGTCCATTCCTGACCATTCTGCCGATGCTCTGTGTCAGAGCCAAGACACGAAAAAACCCAGTAAAACACTTGGTATTACTGGGTTTTCTCAAGTCGGGCTGGCGGGATTTGAACCCACGACCTCTACCACCCCAAGGTAGCGCGCTAGCCAGGCTGCGCTACAGCCCGATTGCTGGTGAACGACTCGGTTGCAAAGGGCCGCGTGCAATGTGGGGCAACCGCAAGGCACTCGTCCAATCGCAACTTTGCGGTTCTTAACGTGCCTGGGGAAGTGCACTCCGAATCCGCGTCGCTGTCGTTCACTCGACACGACAGATTCTAACTACTCGTCGCTATGACGCAACGGTGGTTGTCCCTTTCAGGCCCGCTAAGCGGCGAAGTAAAGCCAAATTGAGCATGTCCCAATCCTCACCACTCTCCTCATCGGTCCCCTTGGGGGTCTCCAGGTACATCGGCAACGACTTGAAGGCCGTGGAACGCAGGAAACGCTGGAAGGCGGCTTCCCCGATAAATCCGCGGCCAATATGCTCGTGGCGGTCGACGCGCGTGCCGCAGTCCTTCTTGCTGTCATTGATGTGCACGGCCGCAATGTGGGGCAAGACGTCATGGGTCTCCAATTCGGCAATCATCTCTCGAAGTCCCTTGGCCGTCCGAAAGTCGTATCCGGCGGCTAGGGCATGGCAGGTATCCCAGCAAACCCCCGTATGGTCGGTCCCCACTTCAGCCAGCAAAAATCCAAGTTGCTCGATCTGCCATCCCAGGCAACTTCCCTGTCCAGCCGTATTCTCAAACAGCAATTTGCAGTGCTTGGGGGCGACCCTTTGGATCGCCTGTTGCACAGCGTCCACGATGCGCAATTGCCCTTGCTCCGGAGAACTCTTGGTGAAAGCTCCTGGATGCATGACCAAGCCTTCCAACTCGAGCTGTTCGCACCTCTGCCACTCGACCACTAGGGCCTCGAGCGACTTTTCCCACAGTTCATCGTCGGGCGAAGCGACGTTGATTAAGTAGGAAGAGTGGGCAATCGGTGCTCCAATCTTATGCTCGGCGAGTGCAGCACGAAATTTAGCGCAGTCCTCATCGCTCAGCGGCTTGCATTTCCACTGATTATTGTTCTTAGTGAAAATCTGAACGACATCGCAGCCGACTGCATGAGCCCGCTCCACTCCAAGATAGAGTCCGCCGGCGACAGAGGTGTGGGAACCGAAACGATAGGCCATAAAAGTGGATTCCCAGTGGGAGGAGTTCGTGGATAGGGGAAAGCGAGCGTCACCGAAGCTAGTAGGCAACCATGCTCAAACCGCCAGCAGCATTGCCTCCTGACGACTAGAGCGTTTGCCTAGGTCGCGGGGCTAAACGGGCTGTTGATTTAATAGCAATTTGAATTTTAACGCGGAGGTTGCGTATCATACTGCCTTGTAGCGGCAACTATCTTCCCTTGCTCATCGGGCTGTTGATTTAATCGCAATTTGAATTTTAATGCGGAGGTAGCGTCCTTAATTGACTTGTAGCGGAGGTTATCTTTCCTTGCTCACGCGGCGGGTTACTATTTCAACAGCCCGTCATGCAGCGGGTTACTATTTCGACAGCCCGTAAAGCGTGGAGCGTTTCCATCAACTGATGGCAGATAGAATGCTCAGCAGAATGAAACCGCCGATGCAGACGAAATTCAATAGGACGCTGGCTATTCCCAAGTAGTAACCGACTTGAATTAAACCTTTGTTAACAGGATCGTAGGTACCGGCTGCGATCCCGCGCAGGGCGCTGCCGCCCATGATCCAGGCAACAATGCCGAAGATCGGGCAGACGAAAAACGAGAGGATGCCCATCGCTAAGACAAGCCCGCTGCGATCGGACTGGGCATACCCTCCAGCAGCACTCTGTCCACCGTACGCTGGCGCGACCGTAGCAGAACTCGTGTACGGCGAAGCAGCTGGACTGGGACCTGCAAAGCCTTGCGGAGTTTGCGTGTGCCCCGCAGCAAAATTGGACGATGAGGTAGGCCGAAAGTAGTCGGCGGCCTGCCAAGGCCCAGCCAGACTTTGGCGAATCTTGTAATCGCGTCCTACGCGGCCCTCTTGGTACCAGCGGGAGAGGGTGGGGCGATCTACGGGGCCATACTGGCTGCCATCGGGGGCCAGCATCCAAAACTGATCCTCGCGATCCGCCGATTCCGACTGTGAGTGCTCTCCGGTGGTGGGCCCCCAGACCTGCGGCTGAACCGCGTTTTCTGAGTGGGAATCCGCAGCTTGGTGTGGATAGGCAATCGTATAGATTTGCCCGCAGGCTGGGCAACGCGCGCGCTTGCCGGCATGAGCGTCATCGACGGTCAGCCTCTGTCCACAGCCAGAACAATTCGACTCAATGGCCATACACCCTATGCTCCCTGCCGCTCTGGATTCAAGTAGATAAAGCTCTTGCCGAGTCGCCCGTTGTAATTTCCTGCGGTGATGCGTTTCAATCCTGGAGTCCCCAGTGCGGCGTCGATAGCCGCATAGGTAGCGGCTGCCACGGCCGAGAGGCTGCTGCCGTTGATGACAATCTCCATAATGGACTGAACTCCTTCAGGAACTCGCGAGGATTCTCCTAGTTTGGATTTCAGGGTTGGGCAATATTCAGCAAACGTACTGGCGATCATAAAACTGTAACGGCTGCCTGCTTTGGAGGCGCTGGAGGCGATACCGCCTGGAAAGGTCAACACGCTATCAGGGCATTGATTCACCGCAGCAGCGGCACGTTCTGCGGCCAAAATGGAATGCTCTTCCGTGTCCGACATAAACCACAAATTCCCTCCCATGACTCCATCGCTAAATCCGAAGCGGCGCGTCAAATAGAACTCACCGCCCATGGTTGGGACCACCCAGCCCTTGCTACCGTATCGCTGATCTCGGAATTGATGTCCATCTCCGAAAAATGCAACTTTGCGCCCCAGCTTAAAATACTTTTCGGTGTCGAGTCGATTGAAGCAGCGGGCCGTGGGGCAGGTCAGGACGTTTTGACTAATGCGTGCCAAGAGCACTTTTCCTAAGTGGGTTTCGCGATCCTTGCGGAAGCGTGGAACATGAACTTGGATGACAGCTCCTATCCGACCATCTGGCGTTTCCTGCCCAGGCGATGAACCATCCAAGATTTGCGAAACCCCAACTTCGGAATCGCACAAAATCGTACTGCTGGCGTGGCCCGTCACCGCGTGACAACAGTGATCCAACCATGTTCGGTCGCGGGCAGTGACCAGAAACTCGGCATAGATACTGCGAAAGCCTTCTGCGTAAGTATCTTCGACGATAGAGTTGCGATCTTGGGACATTTTTTAACTATGGCTCAAAAGAGTGCTACTGGACTTGGACGAAGAGCGAGAACAACAGAGCCGAAACACGCCGGGTGCCTGACGAGCCGCGTCGGATTAACCGCGTCCGCGGCCGGGATAGACGGAGGACTCGGTGACCACTTTGTCCATATAGATATCGTGCGATTCACAGGGGATCTCGGGAAACATTTGGCATTCGAAGGCCAATGCAACCAGGGGAGTATCAGTCCGCGCGTGCTCAAGCAGCTTGTCATAGTACCCCTTACCATGCCCCGTGCGCCCTCCACTGCGGTCAAAGGCAACGCCAGGCACCATGATCAGGTCCAGATCCTGTGGCTGCAAACGCTTGGCGGCAACCTCCCTCAGCTCTGCCTTGGGTTCAAGAATCTTGTACATTCCGACTTCGAGCTCCTCCATCGACTCAAGGTGGAACAGCTCCAGCTCACCATCGACACAGTAGGGAATGACAATCCGTTTTCCGCTGGCCAAGGCTGCGGGCAAAGCGTGCCGGGTGCGAGCTTCGTCGCGGACGTCAATGTAAAACATCACCGTCCCGGCGGAGGCATATTCCGGCAGGCTCATAAAACTCTGCACAATCGCTTCGCTCACGGAGTCCTTGTCGGGTTGATTGCGGCGATTCTCGTGTGCCGCTTTGCGTATCTTTTGCTTTTGGGCGTAGGTGTCGTCAGCTTGTGGCGATGTATTCATCGAAATTAGCGTCAATGATTAGGGGTGAACGAAGGGGGATTGGGACTGCCTCATCGCCCGCACCCTGCACCACATGCAGCCACAACCGCTCCGCAGACCAATACCGCGACGAAGTGGAGATTAGGCAACAGGCGTGTGCGAAGAAATAGTGGCAGAGAGTTTACCATGGGAAGACGGCTTGGTCTTGCCCCCGCCATTAGCTAGCATCGCGCGAATCCAAATAACTCTACGTTGGGCAAGCGTAGCAGGCTGGCAAGGCGAAGCAGGCCAGCAAAGACAAGCAAAGACAAGCAACCTGGCGAAGTTAAGCAGGGGCCAGGCAGATTAGGGACGTGGGGCAGGGTCGGCCACCGCGGCGGAATGGCTAGCTGGACGAACGACATGCTCGTCAGCCAACCCGATTTCCCCGCTCACGTGCGAGTCAGTGCGACCATTGGCAGCTTGCTGTACGCCCTTCCAGGCTGAATTTGCTCCTTGGCTGTTGCCAGAAGCGGTCGTTCCCGATACGAATCCGCGAGAAGAGGCTGGTTGAGCCCCAGCTTGCGCACTTGAGGCAGGCCGCACAGGGTCCGTCCCACGCGGCCCCCAGACCGCTTGCGCTCGATTGTCGTTGGAAACGAAAAATGTCTTTTGCCCGCTGACCTGCCGAGCGTCCGGGAAAGTATATCGCACGAACACTTCAACCCGCTCTCCGGCTGGTTCAGAAGTATTCCAGGGCAGGGAAAGATGGATTCCCTGTTTGGCCCCCAAGGGCTGGAGATGTGCTTTTACTTGGGCTGCGGAAAAATCCCAGCGTCCGATCCTGGCATCCTCCCCAGAGCGAGCATGATCGAGCGCGACGATGGAGATATCCGCAGCGATCGGGACCACTTGCCCCTGCCGATTCTTAGGCTGCAACACCAAGTACAGCCCATCATCTGCTGGTCCGCTGTTCAAATTGGTTGCCCGCGACAGGCTGGGATGAAATGCAATTTCAACCACTCGAGTATCGGCGACTTTGTCGGTCGCCGACGCAAACTGGACTGGCCCCGCGGAGGAGCCACCAGGCACTTCAATACGGCTTAGATTGAGTTCAAGATTGTTTTCCGGCGGCAGGCGGTCTTGTACCTCCAGATGGCTCACACCTGGCAAGCTGGGTGGCTGTGGCATACCTGGCTCGATGGAAGGCGGAACCAACTCGTCAAAATCAAATTCGTTATCCGACGGAACCTCAGTTTTGCTAGCGGGCGCCTGCGGTGGTTCTGGCAACCGATCCTGGAGAACCGAGGGGCCATTCGAGGGAATGTTGCGGTCTAAGATGGAAGGGCTGCCATTAAGTGAGCGGCCCACCCCCTCAGCTGATGGGCTGCTGGGTGCAGGGTTTGGCGCGGCAGGATTCAGTCGAGAGGGGCTGGCCGAGGAGGGAGAGCTGGGCGGATTTGAATTGGGTTGCGTCGCCCGGCTTGGCGACGCGAAGCCTGGGGATGAGTGATCCGTGTTACCGGTTGTCGGGGCGGATTGCCGAAGTCGCTCGTTTTCATAGCGAATCGAGTCCAACTGCTGCTCGAGCACGCGGTATTCATGGTCATACTCGTAAAGCTGGTCCTCGAGGTCTCGTATTTCCGCCGCCATATTCTCTACGTAGAGATCGCTATAGGCGCGTCCACGACACCCCGAAATTGCACCTAGGAGTAGGAGCAAGACGGCCCAAGGCACGAGTAAGCCAGCTTTCGACTTGTTCGGCGACCGGTGCAGGGGACAATCTCCGCTGAAAATGAGAGGGGCTGGGGGGAAATCAGGCGAGGCACGGATGTTGGAGCTGCGGCGTGCAGTACATCTATTTGGAAATACTTCATCCATTTGACTCAAGTCAAGACGAGATATTGCCGCCACGGAGGCTCGCGGTGCACGAATCGCATTCGAGTGCTTATGGCAACGGCAGTAGCCTGGCGAATGCTCAGACCCAATCACTCTACTGGCAGGGGGACCACAGGCCCGCATCCTGTGAGTAATAGTCGATAGGTGCCACCCACGAATGGCATAGTCGTTTGTGACCGAATTTTGTATCTACGCACAAGTTGCCTAGCTGCAGGTCGACTAGTTCGCTTAAAATTTCCGACGCAGGACGATCAATCTTGCAATGAAAACCTCCCAGGTTTCGCATTGTTCGAAGCCCTCCCCGGTTTCTGCCTGCCAAAACAGTGAGACCAGGGAAGTTTTTTTCATGGCATCTTGCGATAATTCCGCCGAACAAGGCAATTTCACTTTTGGGCAAGGCGTCAGCGGATTTTTGACCTCGCCCGGGTTGCCGGTTGTTGACATCCTCTGCGAACAACGCATCGCTGGCGTTTTCAAAAAGCACAAAGGGCTCTTGGGTCACACGTACACCACCGCGATTGTGCTGCGGACGTTCATGAGCCAGGTTCTGCGAGACGGCAAAGACGCCGCGCACTATGAGAATCTCGCGGAACTATTCGGTTTTCGTTGGAAGGCGGAACTGGATCTTCGCAGTCTCAAGACACACATGAACTTGAACCATCCAGGTTGCAAGCCCCCCGAAGACGGCCCGCAAGGAATCCTGGGTGGCAATGCTGGCGCACAATACGACCCGGACGACGGTTCTGGACAATGCTTGGATCTGCGGCACGCGGCCCCCCGAGGTGAGCTTAGTCAGTCGTTGTCAATTCGTGCTGGCGGCGTGGGACGTAATCGACACCAAGACGAGTGGGAATCGACGAAGCTATTGTGTCATCCGATTGGAGCATATCGGCAGGTGCCTCACTGGGCAACCTCCACGCAATTTGAGCCGCGAGTGCGAATAAAGCGAGGTAGCAATTGCAACCTGATGATGCAAACCCGTGCAACCCTACGAGCAAGGCTCGCTGTTGGAGACAACTCGTTTGAAACCAAATAGTTACGGCAATGACTGTGCCATTCGTGCCACCCGACTTTCGTTATAGCTAATGCCAGCATTCGCAGCAGACGCCGCAATGCAAGCAAGGCCGCGTGACCGGGGAAGGTGGGTGGCACCTTCCAACCGCGGCTATATGTGGGTGGCACCTTTTGCGATGGGTTGAAATTTGCGGGAGTGAAATGTGGGTGGCACCTTTCACGGTTATAGCTAATGCCAGCATTCGCGGCAGGCGCCGCAATGCAAGCAAAGTGGCGAGACCGGGAAGGTGGGTGGCAACTTCCAACCGCGGCTATATGTGGGTGGCACCTTTTGCGGTGGGTTGACGAGCCAGGAGTGGCACTAGGGGGGAAGGGGAATGGGGAGGGCGACGATCCTGCAGCGGCGCAGAATCTGTGTTGGAAAAGCTAATGTCGGATTCGTGCACCGCCGAACTTCGGCAATGCAGCAGGGAACGCCAACTCCACTCGCGTTGCGAAAAACTGGCTTCCCTGACTGGCAGGGAGTGGGGTAAGCTAGTAGCAAGGCCGCTTCCCTTTGAACTCAACGATGCTAGCTTGCATGGGCTCCACTCCGATCAAAAACACTGAAACGCCATCCCCAACAGTTCTGTACGAAGACAACCACTTGTTGGTAATCAATAAGCCAGCGGGTCTAGCGACCATGGGGACGGAGCCTCAAATCCCTACCGCGGCTCGCTGGGCAGCGGATTATTTGAAGCGCAAGTACCACAAGCCAGGCAACGTCTTTGTAGGGATTGTCAGCCGAGTTGACCGCTTGGCTTCGGGAGTGCTCCCGCTGGCGCGGACGAGCAAATGTGCCAGCCGCCTTTCCGAACAAATCCGCAACCGCGAACCGAGCAAACGTTATCTCGCCTACGTTGACGGCAAAATCGCCTCAGCGTCTGACTCAAAATGGACCACCTTGAGACATCACGTCCGCAAGAACGAATCTCGCCAGCGCATGGAAGTCGTTCAGCCTTCTACCCGCGATGCGCAACTGGCGGAATTGCATTATCGCTGCTTAGCGAGATCCCCCAATGGTTCTCTCATCGAAGTGGATTTGATCACCGGCCGCAAGCACCAAATTCGCCTGCAGTTCTCCGAATTGGGCCACCCAATCGTCGGTGATGCCAAATACGGCTCGCAGCGCAAATTCGGTCCAGGCATTGCGCTTCACTGCTGGGAATTGCGCATCGCCCATCCCACGCGTGGTGAAACGCTGACATTTTCAGCCAAGCCGCAAGGGCCCTGGCAGCAACTGCCGCGGGCCGTCCATGAGGCATTGCCAAGGAGTCCGACCGGGGATGGCAGTTAATCGACATGGGGTTGAGCGGATCGTGTCGGGCGGACAGACGGGAGTAGACCGAGGTGCACTCGACGCCGCCATCGCACTCGGCATTCCTCACGGGGGTTGGTGCCCGCGGGGCAGGGGAGCCGAAGATGGTGTGATTGCCGATAAGTATCAATTGCAAGAACACGCCTCCCGCGATTATGCGGAGCGGACGCGGCAAAACGTGATCGATTCTGACGGCACGCTCATCCTCTATCGTGAGCGACTCCAGGGAGGAACCCTGCTGACCCACCGATTTGCCCAACAACTCAACAAACCCTTGCTGCGGATGCGCTTAGACCGCCCAGTGCACTACGATCGCATCGCCCTGTGGTTGCAAACGCGTTCGATCCGCGTACTGAACATTGCAGGTCCGCGCGGCAGTTCGCACAGCGGCATCGCAATGCTAGCTTTCGAAGTGATTTGCAAGCTGTTCCAATCCTCAGAGGCATTGCCTTTTTCAGCTGAAGAAAAGTGAAGATTGCGTCTCTAATGCTGCTGTAACGTGTTGCTTGCTATTGGCCCGTCTGCTTGAAACCGATATCTTGAATGGTGAGAATTTGAGATTGAAGCATTGCAACCACTCTATTGGATGGAAGCCAGGCAAACCACCGTGTCGACACATGCTAACCGGCCCACGCCGAATCAACGCCCGATGAGCAACGAATGTGAATGGAAGCGGCGCGAGGAATTCTTGCTCGCCTCCTACGCCATGTTTGCGAAGGATACGTTGGGCAGGAGGTACGACGAACCGTTGCACCCGCATCGCAGCCCGTTTCAACGGGATCGAGATCGCGTGTTGCACAGCGCCGCCTTCCGACGGTTAAGTGGCAAGATGCAGGTTTTCACCGGCGAGATGGGTGATTACCATCGCACGCGTTTGACGCACACCCACGAGGTCGCGACCGTGGCGCGCACGATCGGACGCGTGCTGCGATTGAACGAAGATTTGATCGAAGCTCTCGCACTTTTGCACGATATTGGACATCCTCCGTTCGGCCACAGTGGCGAGGATGCATTGTCGCACTGCTTGGAAGCTAAGGGAGGTTTCTCTCACAACCGCTTTGCCCTGACACTCGCCGAGCAATTAGAAACCCGCTACACCACCTATAGTGGTCTCAATCTATCGCGTGAAGTCTTAGCGGGTCAGGACTTTCGAATTACGCATGAAGGCAATACACCGCTGTTGGAAGTCCAAGTCGTGGATCTTTCTGACAGCATCGCTTACAACGCCCACGATGTCGACGACGCGCTCACCCTTGGATTAATCCGTTTTCAGCAACTGCAGGGGCTCGATCTCGTCCGCCGCGCTTTAGAGTGGGGTTCCGCCAAGGTCCACGCAGCGAGCGAGTTGGGTTTGCGGCAGGCCTTGGTACATAGTTTGATCGACGTTCAAGTCGTCGATCTCCTCGAAACGGCCGGTGAGCGGTTGCAGGCCATCGAGGGGCTGGACAGCCTTTCCGCTCGCCAGCTTGAAGTGGAGCTCGCGCAATCGCCAGTCATCGCATCCGAACGGCAACAACTGGCGCAGTTTCTGTTTGAAAACGTGTATCGCCATCCCGATCTGGTAGCCATTCGCAAGCTCGCCGCCAAACGCGTCAGCCGACTCTTTCATGCCCTGGTCGAACGCCCTCAAATGTTGCCCGTGAGGTTCCGTGACCTCGCCCAACGCAGCAGCGTCGAAATGGCCACCGGCTATTACATTGCTGGGATGACCGATCGCTTCTGCGATGCGCAGTATCGAAGTTTGATCGAGCTCGGCGGGACCGAAGCGGTGGATTGGTAATACGCCTGACAGCGGGCCGCTGTCGCGGATACCTTCCTCCGTCTCCCCCACTACGATCCGGTAAAACAGCAGGTTGCTCGTCAACCGTATTTCCGAGCAATGCCTCAACCGACCATCGCTGCTGTCAACTTGCGGGCATCAGACTTCCTGGCTCTCGCCATGCCGCGGGGCAAGTAAGACTTCTGTAGCAGCTGTTGGTTCTCCGTCGACAACCTGAAAATTTTTCACCGACGCGGGCAATCCAGCGTCCTCTTGCTGACAAGTCACGACGTAGGCTGAGTGGGCGGCGACTTCGGAGAGAGAAACGGTAGCGCCCGCTACATTTGCTGTTGAACTATCACGACGATAGCACCGCTGATATAGCCCAGCAGAGCCCAGGGCGCGACTTTTCGCAGGTACCATACGAAGTCGACATGCTCGAGTCCCATGGCAGCGACGCCAGCGGCCGAACCGATAATCAGGCAACTTCCTCCGGTTCCTGCGCAGTACGCCAACAGCATCCAGAAGGGGTCGTTAATGGGCAGCGTGTACATTTCGATCCCTGCGGCAACCAGTGGCACATTGTCAACCACTGAGGAGACCAGTCCAATGACGACAGCCACGAGATCGCGATTGGGCAACACCGAATCCAGCCACTCCGCGGCAGCCCGTAGGATTCCCATCGCTCCCAAGGATCCCACTGCCAGCAGAATCCCGAGGAAGAACAGAATGCTCGACATATCAACCCGCCGCAGTGCAGCCAGCACACCCGTGCTGGAGCGAGTCGCTTCATCCATCGTATGACTGACAAACTCCGAGACAATCCATAGCACTGACAGACTCAGGAGCATTCCCATGTAAGGTGGCAAATGCGTCGTGGACTTGAAGACGGGAACGGCCAGCAAACCCACGAGGCCCAATATCAAGAACAGCCATTGGTGCCAGGGTTGGATGTTCTTGTCATCCTTTGCGGTTGCGGCATCGAAGTCACCGCTAATATTGCCGCGCATTAAGAACGTTAACCCGATCAGCGGCACTAGCAAGCACACCAAACTACCGAGCCAGAGTTCGCTCATGACCTCTACGGTTCCAATCTTATGCTTGATCCAGAGCATGGTGGTCGTCACATCTCCAATTGGAGTCCAGGCGCCACCGGCATTGGCTGCAATAACGACGAGTCCGACGAATCGCAAGCGATCCTCACGCTGGTGCACAATTTTCTTCAGTAGCGAGACCATGACAATAGTGGTGGTCAAGTTATCGAGAACGGCAGACATAAAAAACGTCAATAAGCCGATCGTCCACAACAGCGTGCTCTTGCGTTTCGTGCGGATGCGATTGGTCACAATAGCGAACCCCTCGTGGGCATCCACCAGTTCAACGATCGTCATAGCCCCCATCAAGAAAAAGAGGATACTGGCGATCTCGCCCGTCTGTAGGAGATGCTGATTCTCGATGGCAAAGTGCAATGGAATGTTCTGCACCTGTTCAGCGAGCGACTCTTCATTGAACCAGCCTGGAATCGCGTCCTGGGGCATGAGCGTCCCCACATTACAGACGTACAACGACCAGCATACGATACCAATGAAAAGGGCTGGTGCGGCCTTGTTGATATGCAACTTATGCTCGAGGGCAATCGCTAAGTAGCCAAGAACAAAAATGCAAAGGATCAGCGGAATCATAGTTTTGGGGTGTTCTTCGGAGTGGAATCATTGGCAACGCGTAAAGTGTCTTCAACCGAGTTCTACAATTGAGCAGATTTCTTAAAAGCGGCAAGCGGCCAACCGCTTCCCACCTCGTTACACCTTTCCATCCACCGCAGAAATCGCTCAGACACTCAAACGGTGAGGCGCCACCGTTCCTGCTGGCTCGCACACCGAGTGGTCGATGAGCGTCTCGGGATGGCAGCGACGCCGAGCCGAGCTCCCAAGCAGTGTGTAAACTTGTCGCGCGGACTTTGCAAAAACTGAGGACCGTTGACTGCGTGTAGTGAAGCGAAACGAGCCTGGCGCCGGCACCGGACCGACAGCCTCGGCCGTTTCCCTCCGCAGTCCGTCATAGCACGTCGCATGCCAATTGGCACAATCGCTCGAACTCCAACCGGGCGTTCCTCGGACTCAACGCAACCGTTCTTCCCGGCCGCAGACAGCAAGGAGATCTCGTTGCCGCA
Organism: Aureliella helgolandensis; assembly: GCF_007752135.1. Taxonomy (GTDB): domain Bacteria; phylum Planctomycetota; class Planctomycetia; order Pirellulales; family Pirellulaceae; genus Aureliella; species Aureliella helgolandensis. Next base: position 4,795,624 of record NZ_CP036298.1, read on the forward strand.
TGCATCAGAGACTATCGCGGGTTCACTGCGCCGATTGCACTTGTGCTGCTACTCGAGCCCGAATTCGTTGCATTCCCCAAGCCTGGTTGGACGTGCGCCTCGGAGTGAAGCAAACACCGCCGACAAGTCCACCTTGCAAACACTGGCGGGTAGCACCTCCCTACGGTTTCGCCCGATCTGCAGCAGCTCCGTAGCGGCGTTGATCAGAATCTGGCGGCGCCGATAACTTTCTAACCATCGTACCGCCTGGTTGTACTCCGGAACCGCTCCGCCGAACTGCAAGAAAAATTTCCCGGGGCTACCACAACGCTGCTTTTCAACTGGGATATTGGTTGTTACGACCTCAGTTCTCACCGGTCTCTGCACTTCGACGCGAGCGCCTTCGCGTCCGGTAGCATCCCTCTGCCACCGACTGGCATACAAGATGCAAGGGCAGTGGCCTACGAGATCGTCAGCCATGGAGACCGAGGCGGAATCTGTGGCGGCATTTACTTGCTTGGGAAGCTGGCCGCGTTTGATACGCAGACGATCATTCTCGAGCGACATGAGGGAACCTAGACATGTATCGTAGAAGCAGTTTTGGGTTGGCCGCGATCATCCTGGTGGTCACATTCAGTTGCAGTAGTGCGGCGAATGCGTCCGCCATACGCAGTGCAGTGGCACGTCACCAACACCCCGAGCAGGGCTTTTTTGCGCATACTTCCCACCACCCCTGCCATGTGGTGCGGCAGCGTCTTTTCTTTGGCAGGTGACGCTCCCAAGATCGGCGTCCCAGGGGCAGGCTTCGCAGGGAAGTAGCTAGAGGCCACCTCCACGCTCGTTCCGCGTAGGTGGCCTTGCCTCGGTCTGACTACTCTGAATAGTTGACGACCGCATTTTGATCGACGTGGATTTGCAGACTGAGCATCTTAGCCCGCAGAGTCGTACGACTGATTCCCAGACGTCGCGACGATTCGGTCAGATTCCCGTTGGTGCATCGCAGCGTGGCCGCAATTGCAGCACGCTCCGCCACGGCAACCACCTCTTCAAAAATGTTGTTATTGGAGTCGTTGGAAAGCTGTTGCGCAGCAAGCGCTTCGAGTGCCTCCGCTAACGCTGTCGCAGTTATGGGACGCGCGAGCTTCGAATTGTCTCCAGCGCGTCCTAGTGGACTTTCAGTGGTGGGGGGACTGGCTGGAGTGGGCTCCGCGGGCGAAAGGCTTGCGAGCCGGAATTGAGGACGGCGAATCGAATCGGGCAGAAAGGCAGGGACCAACACAGGCCCAGTCGCTTCGAGCACGGCACGCTTGATCACGCTTTGCAGTTCGCGGATATTCCCAGGCCACTGGTAAGCGTTAAGTTGCTCCAATGCTTCGGGAGAATAGCTAGTGAGTGGCTTCTTCAGTTCATGCGAATAGCGGTAAAGAAAGTAGTCGACGAGCTCAGGCAAATCCTCCATGCGTTCGCGGAGCGGCGGCAATTCGATGGTGTAGACATTCAAACGGTAGAACAGGTCTGAGCGAAAGCTACCGTCGGCAATCGCTTTCGCGAGGTCACGATTGGTAGCGGCGATCAAGCGGGCATCGGTCTGCACAGACTCGCTGCCGCCGACCCGTTCGAATTGTTGATCTTGGACCACACGCAAAATTTTGGTTTGCATGAGCGGGGTCATATCACCGATTTCGTCGAGAAAAAGCGTCCCTTCACTAGCCAGTTCGAACTTGCCAATACGCTTGCGATCAGCACCCGTGAAAGCTCCTTTTTCATGGCCAAACAATTCGCTCTCGAGCAGATGTTCGGGAATTGCTGCACAATTGACCGGCAAAAAACGTTGGGCGGCGCGATCGCTATATTGATAGATCGCTCGAGCGACAACTTCCTTTCCGGTACCACTTTCCCCCAAGATCAACACGGTAACGTTGCGCGACGCCACCCGTCCAATGGCCCGATAAACCTCTTGCATCGCGCGCGAGCTTCCAACAATGCAATCTCCGTGATTACCTTGATGAGGTGTTTCCGACGGCAGAAAAGCCGGAGTTCTTGTCATGCGACTGGTTTCAGCAGCGGAGGTGACAACTTGGGTTAAATTCTCCATCTGCAGCGGTTTGAGAAGATACTCGAAAGCCCCGATGCGCATGGCTTCAATAGCGGTGGCCGCCGTACCATGTCCCGTCATGAGCACGATCGGAATCTTGGGGTCCAGACGCTGCAGTTGGGCGAGCGCTTCCAAGCCGGTACAGTCAGGCATCTGCACATCCATCAAGACCACATCAGGACGGTTGTCGCGAAATGCAGCAAGCCCCTCCGCGGCGTTCTGCGCCGTTTGCACAATGTATTCTGGCTGACTGAAGGCGCATTCGAAAACATCCAAAATCAGCGGTTCATCGTCGATGACTAAGAGCTTGGTCGTAATATCCACACGTGTGCCTGATTATTGATGAATGTTGGTATTGAGGACTTCGTGAATAGCCCCGAGCAACTGTTGATCAGAATAGGGTTTTCCGAGGAAGCAGGCCACACCGGGCAGCAGGGCTTGTCCAGAGCTGCGCAAGCCACTGCAAGCGACGATTGGCAACGAGACCCCCTCCGCTTGCAACGCGGCGATCGTGGCGGGACCGTCCATACCTGGCATCATCATGTCGAGTAGGATGGCTGAAATTTTCGAATCGCTCGCCAAGCACTCACGGACAGCGTTCGCACCGCTTTCAGCGGTAATCACCTGGTAGCCGAAGTTCTCGAGCACTTCGCGCGCCATTTCCGCAATCAGCGACTCATCGTCCACCACCAGGATTGTCTCACCGTGGCCAAAGGGATGCGTTGGAAGGTGTTGAGGGAGAGCAGCGATTTCGCTTCCCTCCGCGGCAGCGGGCAGCATTAGCGTAAAGGTGGTCCCCACTCCAATCTCGCTTTGTAGGCTGATAGCGCCCCCGTGAGTATGGACGATCCCCAAACAAGTAGCCAGCCCTAAGCCGGTGCCTTTGCCTTGCTCTTTCGTGGAGAAGAAGGGATCAAAAACATGCTCGGCAATTTCCGCGGGAATACCTGTACCGGTATCACTCATTTGGACGCGCACATAGTCGCCGACAGGCAAGCTTTTGGCCCCGAGCATGAGTCGACGTTTGAGCGTGCAGTTGTCAGCCAGAATGCCCAGCTTGCCCCCCTGGGGCATTGCATCGCGGGCGTTCACCGCCAAATTTATTAGGACCTGCGTCAGTTCGGTCGCATCCCCGCGTATGGACAATAGTTTGGGCGCAATATCGATACTGAGCTGGATGCTTTTGGGGAGTGCGTGCGCTAGCAGCCCGCGAACTTCATCGATGACCGCTTCGACACTGATCAAACTTTGCTCTGTGTTGCGTCCGCCGCCGGCAAACGCCAGCAACTTCCGAATCATCTCAGCCCCTCGTTCGGCACTGGCTTGAATCGTCTTCGACAAACGCTGCCGCTTCTCCTGGGGTTGCTCCCTTTCAAGCAGCGTGCTGGCCATCGTAATTGGGGTTAGCACATTGTTCAAATCGTGGGCAATCCCTCCAGCCAATGTTCCGAGACTCTCCAGGCGTTGCCGACGTCGCTCCCCGAGTTCCCGCTTAAGTCGCTCGCTGACATTGAGTCCAATGATCAATTGTCCACTGGCATTTCCCAACGTGTCATGCAACAGGGTGCGCCTTTGTTCGACTAAAATTTCACGCCCGGTTTTCGTGATCTGTTTGAGTTCTCCGATCCAACTACCATGTTTGAGAAGCGAATCGTGCGCCTCAGTATGCTCGGGCAATTGTTGGGGAGCCATCAGCTGGTCGGGATGATGGCCAATTGCTTCCGCTGCAGTCCAACCATAGAGCAGTTCCGAACCGTGATTCCAGTAAGTAATGCGATTGTCGATATCGCGAATATGGACGGCATCGCGAATCTGATTGAGGATAGCAGCCTGTTCCCGCATTTTAGCCTGACTGGCGTATTGTTCACTCAAGTCTTTGATTAACAACGTCACCAATTTTTGCTCACCGGCACCCGACTTAGAGATTGAGAGTGTGGCTGGAAACTCAACTCCATCAGAACGCCTGGCATAGATTTCATCTAACATTCGCTGTTGGTCGACCGAGTCGAAGAATGCGTCCAACATAAGTTTCCGGGCACTTCGATCCTGTACGGGAAAGAATTCCTCAATCAATAAATCGCGATGTTCCTCCACCCTACACTGGAACATTTTCTCGGCGGTCACATTCATCAAAACAATTCGCTGCGTCTGATCGACACTAATAATTCCGCTGTGGGCCGAATCGATAATTCCGGACATGCGTTGAGAGGTGGCAATTAAATCTTGTTCAATAGCCCATCGCTTCTTGCGATCCAAGTAGATCGTCAGTCCTGCTACGGCGAGCAAGCCAGAGGCCAGGATGT